>NZ_VOLT01000010.1 GCF_007954275.1 Colwellia demingiae
TCGTTAACGGTGATAAAGAAGCGGTTGATGTGTTATTAAGTGACGAACGCATTAAAGCGGTTAGTTTTGTTGGCTCAACACCGATTGCTGAGTACATTTACACCACAGCGAATGCGAATGGCAAACGTTGTCAGGCACTGGGCGGCGCTAAAAATCACGCCATCATTATGCCTGATGCCGACATGGACAACGCGGTAAATCAATTGTTGGGTGCTGCCTTTGGCTCCTCGGGAGAGCGTTGTATGGCGTTGTCTGTCGCGGTTGCGGTAGGCGACGAAGCGGCGGATGCCTTAGTGGAAAAAATGACGCTAGCGATGAAAAATCTCAGTGTGGGCGCTCATGACAATGCCAGTAATGATTTTGGTCCCGTCATTACACAAGCACACAAAGAAAAAGTAGAAGGTTACATCACCAGCGCGCACAATCAGGGAGCAACGATTGTTGTCGATGGTCGCCAGCCACACGTTAAGGGTTATGAAAACGGCTTCTTTGTTGGCGCAACCTTAATTGATGGTGTTACGCCTGAAATGGACAGTTACGTTGCTGAAATCTTTGGTCCGGTATTGCAAGTAATGCGCGTTAAAACCATGCAAGAAGCAATGCAGTTAATTAACGACCATGAGTACGGCAATGGTACCTGTATCTTTACCCGTGATGGTGAAGCGGCGCGTTATTTCTCTGATAACATTCAAGTGGGTATGGTTGGCATTAATGTACCACTACCTGTGCCTGTTGCTTATCACAGTTTTGGTGGCTGGAAGCGTTCATTATTTGGTGATTTACATGCTTATGGCCCAGATGGCGTTCGTTTTTACACCAAGCGTAAAACCATCACCCAACGCTGGCCTTCAAGCGGTGTGCGTGAAGGAGCAAGCTTCGCGTTTGCTTAGTTAATTACCTCCAATAAAACCAGTGTGGCTTAATTAAAGTTAAGCCACACTTTCCCCCCTTCCCCCCTCTAAAGATCACCAATTATTTGCAAATAGTAAAAAATTCAACAACGAATTTGGTTACTTTTTCATGATTATCTCTTCGTTTTGTAGTGCTATGAATTGATTGACTGACTGCTTTTATATTTTTAATTTTCTTATAAATAGCATAAAGTTGACGACTATCATTTTTACTGGATTCAATAACTTGTGAAAACTCCATCGGCATTTATTATTGGCGCAGCTAAACAACAAGATAAGGTAGGTAGTCTTGATCAGGTTTTACTGCTCGAGTCACAATTACTTCAACAGGGTATTACGCCTAAACATTTAGTTATAGAGCCTTTAGAGGCTGATTGGCATAGTCCTGAAAAAGTGCATCACTTTAGAAGTGGTTGCGCTCCAATTGAGGCATTGGCTGAAGCAAAAAAATTAATTGAAAATGGTGAAGCTGCGGTTGTAATTAGTGGTGAAGATCATATCAGAACGGGTTATAGCCGAGAAAACCGGTTAAGTAAAATGGCAGTTTATGGACAGAGTTATCCATTAACACAAGCTTATACCGACTTAGCCCGTGCTTTTAGTGACAACCACACCATTACAGAACAACAATTTAAAGAATTCTCTAGTGCACTGTTTGAAAATTATCAAATCAGTTTTCGTAACGCTCTGTCTGATAGCTTTACTCCTGAATTATTGCCCGATTTACGTTGGCATAAACCGATAACAGATTTATTTAGAGGCGTAGATTGTGCAAACCCTATGGTCGATTTTTCAGGTCGATTATTGTTAACCCGCGCAGATATAGCTGAGCAGTTGGGCGTTGATAAAAGCCAATGGTTGAAGGTGAAAGCCGTAGGGTTGAGCCGCCTTGATGGTGATGGACGAGAGTTTTTAAACGATATTTCGAGATATGAACATTTACAGCAAGCTTATCAACAAGCCTGTGGTGAAGCTAATATCGACTTTGTGCACCTGTTCAAAAGTGGTGATGCCTTATTAGAAACTTATACTTGTTACCCTGTTGTCCCAATGGCTTTTTTATTAGTCAGTGGTTTGGTTGAGGTTTTAGAGGATATTCCAGACTTTCTCGCTGAACATAGTATTACCATTACTGGCGGCATGAATTTGGCCAAAGCAGCATGGAATAATCCAGCACTTAATGCACTGGTGCTAATGCATCATCGATTATGTGATGGCCCAGAAAAGCTTGGTTTAATACATGGAAATGGTGGTTTAGGTTATCGACAAGGGGTCGCGATTGTAGAGCGTGTTGACGCTATTTAAAATGCTCTGTAACTGCCAATAGGTACATGGTTAGTAACAAAATTTAAAACAGAAAAAAGCCCTGACTCTTTCGAATCAGGGCTTTATAATATTGGTATCAGCGGTCGGACTCGAACTGACACATATTGCGATCATTTTTTTGAAAAGAACATACATTCAAAAAACACTCGTTGTAAATTAAGTCCGGTAAAGTACTTTAATTACATGCCAACCAAATTTAGTTTTAACTAAGTGAGGTTCTAATATTGCGCCCTTAAAAGCTATTTTATCAAACTGAGGTACCATTTGACCTCGTTTAAACTCGCCTAAATCACCGCCCTTTTTACCAGACGGACATGACGAATATTTTTTAGCTAACGTTTGAAACTTAGCGCCTTTACCTAACTGCTCAATAATATCTTCTGCAATTTCTTTGTGCTTCACCAATATATGAAGTGCGTATGCTGTAGCTGCCATGAGAAACCTTTTTAATACCGTTTTATAACTAAAGAAAAAGTGAATAGATGAATATCGCTGCAATTAGTTTTTCAAAAACCAATACCGTGTAATACATTATAAACAAGCATAGTGTAAAAGATTTTATATCGGCTCATGACTAATCTATTTTAAATATTATATTTCGGCAATAAAAAAGCCCCGACTCTTTCGAATCAGGGCTTTCATATAATGGTACCGCAAGACGGACTTGAACCGTCACTTCTTTCGAAATCGGATTTTGAATAGAGCATGCCTAAAACCACTATATAAAATCAATAACTTATAAATTATTTACGGACTTTGCAAAAACTTTGCAAATCTAACTTCGAATTGTCATACTAGATTTTATGACTACTCAAACAGCACGACACGATATTCAAGACGGATTATACGTCTACCTTCAAGACAACAGCAAACGCTGGTACGCACGGTTTGTAATCAAAACCGAAGATAAAGGTAACGGAAAATGGTATAGCAAAGCCACTAAAGAAAAAGAATTAGATAAAGCTATAGCAAGTGCTCATATTATTCTTATGGAATATAAAATAAAAGCTAAAAATAATCTATTAGTTGGTAGTAAACGATTCAAAGATGTTGCAGCTAAGACCATCCAAAAGTTGCAGATAGAATACGATGATGACGGAAAATTTAGTTGCCGTGATTATATGCAAGCCCTGAATAAATACCATATCCCCTTCTTCAACCGAATGTATATAACCTCAATTGACCAAGACAAAATACGTGAATTTAATAATTGGCGTATAGAGAAACTGGGACGTATCCCTGCAAAGTCAACGATACTTACCCACAACGCTGCAATTAATATGGTGTTTAAAGAGGCCATCGAAAACAAGTGGATGATTGCAGCTCAAGTTCCAGTTCTAACATCAAAAGGCGAAAACGGTAAGCGACGAGCTGCATTTTCGGAGGATGAATACGATAAAGTTTTTGATACGCTTCTTAACATGATTGATAACAGCCGCAAAGAGATAACAAAACTAATAAGAGAGCTGTTACTTAACTATATGGAATTTGCTGTTTACACTGGAATTCGCCCCGGCACTGAAATGGACGGTATTACTTGGGGTGATATTGAAATGGCTCGCCAAGACAATAATGTACGTTTCAAAGTAAAAGTCAAAAAAGGTAAAACGAGTAAACATACAGGTACCCGAACAGTTATTTGCCGAGACCAAATATGGGGTACCTTAGAAACATTACGTGATAGATTTCCTAATAGAAAACCAAAAGATAAATTATTCAGGTTAGCAGATGGTAAAGAGACCAAAGAGCTTGGGGTTGCCTTCAGGAAAGTACTTGAAGCCTGCGATTTAAAAGACTCTGCGGATGGAGCTAGAACACTTTATTCATTACGTCATTCTTACATTACTTGGCAATTGCTACGACGTGATTTACGAATCGATATATTAGCCAAACAATGCGGTACTAGTACAGCAATGATTGAGCAACACTATAGCCATGTTGTACCTAGCATGTTTGAAGAAGAACTATCTGGCGTTAAGTTTGATAAAAAAGAGAAAAAGGTTCGTCACATTAATAAGAAGTCTTTAGACCAACAGATAGAGAAGTACAAAGGCTGGGAAGCTGAGTTTAAAAAACGAGGGTGTATCTAAGTAAGAGTTAACCTAGTTGCTAACTCTCCACACAAATAAAAACTAATACTTTGCTTTAGGTAACCAAGCCACCTTCTCTAGAGTTGGGTGCTAAATAGTTTTTCACAAATATATTCGGCAACGCTATTTCATTTAACAAGATATTAAAACAATCAAACTTTATTGGTAGTTTATTGCTCCCATCTTCATAGCCCTTTTCTCTAAAAATAGAATGTGCTTCAAAGTGTTCTCGTGTACATGAACCAACAATGTATGCGTGAGTGAAATTTCTCACATTTTTTTGAGAGGACCCCTTAGGCCGTAACAGTGAAACAAATATATATAAATTTGGTTTTTGATGTTGGTGATTATATGCTGGTGCTGTTGCTACGTAATAGTCTAATGGTGCTTTTGTTCTGTCTTTAGTTTTAACCTCAAATGTATCTCCATTAACAAAACTATAATCATGTGTAGTTTGATCCCTTTCATCAACGAATGGAGTATTTAAACCTCTTAGCCAATCTTCTACAATAATCTCCCCTAAAACACCGACTGGGTTAGCTTCCTCGCCTCTATAGGATAATCGCCATGCTGGCATATTTTCGCACAACGTATCGACCCTTTTGAAATGTTCATTATTTAGTTCAACTTTAATATACGACAATTGAGTTACTCCTTTTAATTATATTTCTAAACAGTGCTTTACAGGGGTTGGAAATAGTAAAGCTAAATCCTTCTTATTCATCTTAAACAAAGGGCCTTTCTCACTAACTTTTGGTTTATCTCCACCTTTACGTTTGATTAGGTGATCCATAGTAATAGTTCCATCCGCTAACAAAGGCATTAACTGACTAACCATGGGGTTTTTAGTGTGAGTAACTGATTTAAGTTTGAAATATTCATGCCCATCTATTTCAATACTTTCGGCATCAATCCAAAAAGTTTCTTTGTGTTTTTCTAATAATCGATCTCGTAATAAGTCTGCTGGCCAAAATGCAACATCACCCTCTTTATTGTGATGTTCTATTAGTTGGTCAATCTTCTCATCATAAGTAAACTGTAACCCTTGGCTATTAGGCTTCTTGGCTGAAATAGTGCAATACAGTTTAAAGTCCACCTCTCTTTGATAACCAAACGCATCAAGGATAGCGGCACTACTTTTTAGTGGACTAATTTTCCAGTCTGCAACTTGGGCAAACAAAGTAGTTCTACTTCCATTTCCACGTCCTGACTTAAGCTCAATACCTTTATAGTCAGGTAATTTGCTACTATTGGGTGGAACGCCTAGAGCATCTTCAATAGCCATTCCTATAGCAGTCGAACCTTTGAGTGTCGCCTTTATTAAACCGCCTTTAGCAATATCCCTAAGCTTATTGAGTAATTCAATTGCAACACTTTCATCATTAGGTAATAGCTCTTGTAACTTAGTTAACTCATTACCACCTTCAGCCAATTGCAGAGTGCTTAAGTTTACCAAAACCAACTGTTCATCAGCAAATATCAACGCGACTTGGTCACCAGCTTCAGCAAAATCCCCAAGACCACGAAACCACATTCGTGGGTCACCTTGCTTTGTCACAGGTCGATATAAACTCATTAAGGAGTTTTTACATTCGTTGTTACCAATAAATAAAGCTGTTTTCATTACTTTGTGTTCAGGACCTTGACCTTGTGAATCATAATCATGGAAAGCTGCACTTCTGAACAAATGTCTTACCGGATGAGTTGCATCTAAAATAGATTTTTTTAGACCTGTAGGAGTTGGTTCAAAAATGACAAAATCAATTCCTTTGGAAACCAATAGCTTCTTGTTTACTGAAACAACTAGAGCTTTATTGATTGCATCTTCGTTTGACATACCTTCACTTAATTCCTTTTTAGTTGAAGTGGATAATTTGATTATATTATGGTCATCACATGCTTTTACAAGCTCAGTCCAACTGCCAAAGTTATATTCATTAGCAATCAGTAATTGGGCTTGATGGAGTTTCAAGTCATGCTTTTTTTGGAAGGCTTTAGCTTCCTTTTTATATGTGGATAGGTTTTTCAAGGTTCTTATCTCCTAACATCTAAGGATTACGTATATCCTCAACGTAAGCTAACGTTTCACAGGACTTCTCAACTGAAACCAGTTGAAGGCATTGGGTTACCTTTCGCTTACAGGTTACTGTATAAATCCTTAGCATGTCCAGAAATAAAACTGATATACTTCAAATTTTTAAAAATCTTGTCCCTGGATTTTTTAACGTATTCAGATTAGAATAAAAAGCACTTTAAATTAGGTAGGTAGAACAGTTGAATTACATAGAATTATTTGCAGGATGTGGTGGTTTATCTTTAGGTCTGGAATCAATTAACTGCTCTAATATGGTAATGGCTAATGAGTTGTCCCCTATGCCTGCTCAGACATTCGCGTACAACTTTTTCAAAGAAGACTTTGAAGAGAAAGACATCCTACCTAAAAGAACTAAGTGGCTTTCTAGTAACTTCTCTTTAGATGAAATGTCTAAAAGAATGAGAGAAGACCCTCGGACTTATCCAGAGTTGAACATCAAAGATAGTGTTTGTGATGTTAAAGATATTAATTCCTTAAAGGGAAACTTAGTTGTAGCCAATGTTATTCATTTAAACCAGTTCCTTAATGACAGTCCTGACTTAGTTAAAAAACTATCTAATTCATTTGGAGACGGAGAGCTAGACTTCGTTTCTGGTGGTCCTCCTTGTCAAAGCTTTAGTATGGCAGGGATGAGAAAGAAAGATTGTGATAAGAACTCTTTGCCTTGGGAGTTTGCTTCTTTCGTTGCAAAAGTACGCCCCAAATTTACCATTTTAGAAAATGTCACTGGTATTTTAAGGGCCTTCCAAGAAGAAGGTGAAAAGTATTATGCTTGGATTGAAGTATCCAAAGCATTTAGTCAGATAGGCTATATACCACTTTGCCTACATGTAAACGCAAAGTATGCTGGCATCCCTCAAAATAGACCTAGGTTTATTATGATAGGCGTTAGGGATGACATTTATCAGAAGCTATCTAAGTCATTTAATAAGTCCGAGAAAGAGCTCTTTTCATCTTCATACGCTTTTTATAACGGTGTAAGGCATGGGATAGAAAGTGAGATAGCAAAACTCAAATATCATGATGTAGTTAATTCAGCAGACATAGAGTTGTTTAAAAACTCATTTCTGTCTGAATTAGTTTCTCATTCAGAAAACTTTGTAAGCGTATCTTGTGCAATTGATGATTTAAGGTTCAATGGTGATAAATCAAAGCCATCTGAATACATTACAACCAACTATGACGCTCTACTAGGAAAAGTTTACAAAAAGCCTACCAAACTGTTTAACCATGAAGAACGGAGAAATGGGGAGTTAGTCCAAAGACGTTTTAGGCTTTATCAGATAATGCAAAGAATAGGGAATAGTTTAGCGAAAGAAGTTCGCTCTATTTTGAAAGGGACAAGCTCAGATTTAAGTGATGTAGCATGGTCTGCTTTTTCAGAGCATGATTACTTAATAGAAGACGGGAGTTATTTAAAATTCAACACTAAAACTCAGTTCATAGATTTCTTATTACGTCATCCGACTAAGAAGCAAACTCAGAAAGCGTTGGATCCAAGCTCACCTGCCCCTGCTGCTTTATCAATTCCTGATGATGCTTGTCATTACCATCATGACGAACTCAGAACTCTTACAGTTCGTGAAATGGCTCGAATCCAATCATTTCCAGATAGTTTTGTATTCCGTTCAAAGGTGACAACTGGTGGACAAATGAGGAGGTTCGAAGTTCCTCAATATACTCAAGTAGGAAACGCAGTCCCACCTTTATTAGGTAGAGCACTAGGCCTTAGCCTGAAAAATTTATTGAAACGAATTTAGGGAGGTTTAATTGGCTATTGGAAAGTATGTTCAGGTTCATATAATAAGTATTATAGAGCTCTGTGAAAGCACAGATGCGAATTTACTTAGTCAATTAAAAAATAAAGAGTTTTCCAATAAAACATTTGGCCTTTCATTCCCATTTTTTAAAGAAGTTAAAGAAATAGATGAAAAGTCAAATGTAAGGTATTGGTCTACAGTCTACTCTGTTTGCAATCAACAGGTCAGAGTCTGTAGTCAATGGTATGCTTTACATCAAGCACGTTTCGATAAGTTTCTTGAAGCTAATAGAATTTCAGAATCAAATCTAGTAAATGACCTATCTCCCCAACCTAAAGAAATAATAAATAAACGCTATAAATATAGGGCTATTGGAAACGCTTCAAATATATTAGTACGAAATATTTTATCAAGTCTTGGTAATGAATCTTTTACAAAGGTTGATTGGCAAAAAACAATCGAATATTTTGATCATAACTGTGCGTATTGTGGCCAGAAAGGCGATATTGAAATGGACCATATTATTCCAATGAATAAGTCATCTCTAGGTGAACATAAGATTGGCAATATTGTTCCATCTTGTAAGCCTTGCAATAGGAAGAAACATGATAAAAGCTATACTGATTTTTTAAAGGGTAACTCCGCGGCCACCCAGCGTATAGATTCATATATGGAAAGTAGAAATTATAATCCTATACGTAATAAAAAAGTTAGTGAATTTTTACGGCTAGCTTATGATGAAGTTGCAACACTAGCTGAACGATATATTGATATTATCAATGAAAAGTTAGACAACAACTCAACAGAATAATGATTTAACTTTTTATAGTTATATCCGTAAACCATTGAATTTATATAAATATCTAATTGGAGAAACAGTGTGGGTCGAAAGTTTATTTCACAAAAGAAACAAACTAGAGAGGAGCTTTTTGATTCTTTAGTTAAAAATGCAATAGATTTCCTAGATTCATCTCTTGATAATCTAGAGAAAAGGCCTAAAAACTCTATTGTTGATTTTTATACTTCCATAGAATTGTTTTTAAAAGCAAGGCTAATGCATGAACACTGGACTTTGATTATCAGCAAGCCGGAAAATGCGAATATTGACAGTTTTATGGTTGGTGATTTTCATTCTGTATTTTTAGAGGACGTGATTAAAAGGTTAAAATCAATAATTAACGAGCCTTTACCTGAAAGTACTATCGCTAACTTTAAAGCCTTAGGTGAGCATAGAAATCAAATAGTTCATTTTGCCCACACTGATTACAGCGATATAAAAGCAACGAAGGCTGGCGTAGTAGTTGAACAATGGTCTTCGTGGCATCATTTGCACGAATTAATTGGTACAAAGTGGCTTGATATATTTAAAGTTTATTCATTAGAAATCAATCGAATTCATCAAAGAATGATGCAACAAACCGAATTTATTCAAGCTAGGTATGATGAACTTGAACCAAAGATTAAGATAGAAGAGAAGAAAGGAAAGAAGGTTATCGATTGCCTTCATTGTAAAATGCATTCAGGCATAATTACAGAAGAAAAAAAATGGGGTGTTGATTATAACTGTATGGTTTGTGGAGTGAAGGACTTGGCAATTACTCCTTTAAACGAAACTATCGAATGTTCTGAGTGTAATAAAGAATTTAAATTTTTTGATTCCACAGTTAAACATTGTCCAAATTGTAAGGTTGAACTTACTACAAAAAAGTTAATTGAGCTTTGTGAAAATAAATACAAAGAAGGTGATGGTTGGTGGGAGGAAGGTCAAGCACATATTGCAAGCTGCCATGAATGCCAAAATGAAAGGCCATCGGTGTTCTTTATAGATAACCTTTGGAGTTGTGTTTCATGCTTTGATCGTGGCTGGCAAGCAATCTGCTGTCCCAACTGTGATGAATTTGTTACGGGGGATATGGATAAATTAAAATATTTTGCTTGTCACAAGTGTGAAGACGACGTCAGAAGAAATATGGAAGCTGATGGCTTTTAACGAGGAATACAACTGCTTTGACCGCAATCAAAAACAAATCAGCTATCAACTATACTTCGTTGAAACATCTAGAGCAGTGGCCAAATTAACTTGGCCTCTATATTCGTTCGAAAATAACCACTGGTGGACAAATGAGGTGATTTGAAGTCCCTCAATATACTCAAGTAGGTAATGCGGTTCCGCCTTTATTAGGTAGAGCTTTAGGTTTATCTATCAATAGCTTACTAAAAAAGTTAACCTAGATTAATTGCAAGATTTTAATTAAATTAATATAAAATAATGGACCCTCCTTTCAATTTAAACATGTTTAAATTGAAAGGAGGCATTTTAAGGATATTCTCATATGATGTTTTACGTTAGAACTAATTCAGCTCTACTTCAATCAAAGAGTTACACTCGCCCATTTGCATTATTAGAAAAAATAAAATGGAATGATTTTAGCTACACCACTTTATTTAGATTATATGTATATCCCAAAGATTCAGCTGATCGAGTTCAAATAGGTCAATTAAAAATAATGCATTTGGGACAAAAAACTGAAGAAGATACATTTGATCCAGAAATTAAATCTTTTGATGACTTATCCAATTTGTCTAAAGAATACTGTTCTCTGGGAGATGAGTTAACTTATTATAAAAGCTTGAAAACAATTGATGGCTCACTTGCCATAAAAATTCTAAAACAATTAAATGATGTGTCATTTAACTCCAATATTCGAAGTAAATTTGAAAGTGACGATTGTTTCAATTCATCTTTACTCAGGTACAGTGAGTCTAAAGAAGCTCTAGACAAAGGGGCTTCTTTGTTTGGAAAAAGAATAATAAGGCAAATAGAGTTCTCTGCGACTATACCTGTTACAGAAGAAAAAAATTATAAATTCAATTTCAACTTTAACACTTTTAAAGGGCTTCCCCACAGAGTTAACCTATTGGTTGGTTCAAATGGTGTTGGAAAAACCCAAGTTATGGCGAAGCTAGCAATTCTTCTTAGTAGGTTTGCCAAAGATAACTTTGACGATAACAAAAGTAGCTTAAAAAAGTTAACCGAAGCTGGCGTTATTGAACCTCGTCCTTCCTTATACAATGTAATCGCAGTATCTTTTAATGCCTTTGATAGTTTTGAATTACCGAGTATTAAGCAGACAAAAGATTTTAGTTATAGTTACTGTGGTTTAAGAAAAGATGACTCTTCCTACTACAGTGAGCAAGAATTAGCGGGCAAAATTCAAAAATTATTAAGTTCTTTGGACGATTTAAAACTTAAAAAAGCGGAAGGGTACCTAAAACAACTATTACATTACGGTGATGACGAAAAAATAACCTCTTCATCAAATTACTCAAATCTTAGTGCAGGTCAAAAAATTGTTCTCAATATTTTATTACATGTTCTTAATAAAATAACGCCTCAATCACTAATTTTACTAGATGAGCCAGAGACTCATTTGCACCCTAAATTAATGACGTCACTTTTTATCATACTCACAGAAGTTCTTATAGAGTTTGATTCATTTGCTATTATTGCAACACATTCGCCAATAATAGTTCAACAAGTACCTTCAAGATCTGTACATGTTCTAAAGAGAATCGATAATATCCCTGATTTATCTGAACCCGTTATTGAATGTTTTGGGGAAAATTTAAGTGAGATATCTAGGCATGTTTTCCAAACAGCTCAAAGTGACCGTGACTATGAATCGATAATTGATGAATTGCTTGCAGATAATTTCAATGATCCTGAGCTAGTTGAAGAACTTTTTGAAGGAAGATTAGGAATGAACGCTCGAATGTATTTGCGCTCTAAAGCTGCATTAAGGAGCCAAAATGATTAACATGAAATTCAAAATTTCCGCTCCATCGAAGGCTTCTTTTAAAGTGTTTAAATCCAAATCAGGGGCTAGGAAAACAGTTTTACAAAATGCGGTTAATTCAGTAAAGACAAGAAAAGCATTATACTTATCGAATAGGTCCTGTTTGCATACTTTAAGAAGAACGACATATTCAGGAGTGCAAAGTGCAGCATTAGAACATTGCTATGATAGTTCAACAAATGCCTTAGTAGAAATTAAGGTAAGCTTAATTAAGAATATCAAAACACAAAATGAATACCTTTTATCTAAATGCCCATACTGCTTAGTAAGAGAACCATCCACATGGGATCATTATTTACCTAAAGCAAAATACCCTGAATACTCGGTATTTTCACCAAACCTCATTAGAGTTTGTGACGTTTGTAATAGAAAAAAATCAGATGGGTTAGTACAGAATACCAAGGAAGCAATACATACTTATTTTGACAAGTTACCCAATACTGAACTACTTGTATGTGACGTGACTTTAGATAACGCAAACATTCCAATCATGAATTTTAATGTACCAAATCCGACAAATAACACTCAAATTACATTAGTTCAAAATCATTTTAATGCTTTCGATTTAGCCGAGACTTATATCGACTATGCTAAAGATTATTTATCAGTTCTCCTTCAGGAATTTGCGAATAAATTTCCTACTGGTATCACCGCACAAATTTATAAACAAGAACTAATATTCATACATAATCAGATACCTATGAACAGAGGTTATAATTATTGGCAAGCTGCTTTATTAAAAGGCTTGGCTCGAAACTTAAATTTAGTATCTGTTATTAACAACTTACAATGCGTTCATTCAAATAACTGGAAAAGAGTCTAGAGTTGTTTATCAAATAGTTAACCAATGAGCTCTATTGTAGAAATGTTGATTGATAGAAATTGATAATTATTTGGTATCAGCACCACTTAGCGTTAAAAAACGAAATGCTAATGTCTGCAATGAGCTTCAGCAAACCTACTACTTATCATAAGTACATATTTAATATAAAAATTAATACTATGTAACTTTTAAGTACACTCTAAATTGCCAGTAAGTTAGTTGAATAAGGTTGTCATTTTTAAGTCTGTTTTGTGGCTAACTTTACAGTTATGTTGAACATCTAAGACCCCAAATTTACGGTGATAACATGACAGAACATATTGGATATATACGTGTTTCTACGATTGAACAAAATACTGTGCGTCAATTACTTAATGTTGAGCTTAATAAATATTTTACAGATAAATGTAGCGGCAAAGATACTAATCGCCCTCAGTTAAAATTGTTAATTGAATATGCGCGTGAAGGCGATGTTATTCATGTTCACGATATCAGCAGAATGGCGCGTAATACTGAAGATTTATTGCGTTTAGTTAAAGAATTCACTGAGCAAGGGATCAGTTTGAAATTTCACAAAGAGCATCTTGAGTTCAACGGTGAAAATAGTCCTATGCAACAACTAATGTTGACTATGCTTGGCGGCATTTATCAATTTGAACGCGCTATGATCCTAGAACGCCAGCGTGAAGGGATCGCTATTGCTAAAGCAAAGGGCAAGTATCTTGGTAAGCCTGTTAATCAAGTTCTTCATGAGAAGATCAGAGAGTTGTTTAGCCAAGGTGTGAATAAATCACAAATAGCTAAACAACTTGGCTGTACTAGACCAACGGTATACAAGGCTTTAAAGTAAGTTTTAGTATGGAAGTAGATAATTGCCTTTCTTTTTATAGAGAAAGGCTAACTAACGTATTTCGCATGGGGAATGAAACCACCATTTAATGCTACAACTCTTTTTATATCATCAACTTCAATTTCGTCGATTCCAAGAGACTTAATTATTCTCATTAACTCAGAAAATATTTGATCCGTTTTACTTATTTTAACAATAATATATTCATAAGGCTTTGTGCAGTAATAAGGACTTACATCATCATCAGCTGTATCAGGAACCCCTTCATTTAGCCCTATTTTTATAAAGTAGTTATAAGATTCAGACCAAATTAAACTAATCTTAGCAGAACCATATCTTGGTGGAAAAATAGAATTGGTTTTGGCCAGATCTGACGAATTCCAATCCCCATCATTATCACCATTTAAGGAGTTTAAAGCATAACTAAGAGTAAAAACCTCATCTCTTGTGTTCGGTATCCAATTAAATGCAAACTCTCCACTTGCTTTAGTTGGAACCAAATCGTCTCTACTTTCCCAAACAGCTCTCCCATTAATAACAATATCTTCCGGTACATAGCCGCATTCAATATTACCTAATTCAAAAGATTCATTTAAGGCTGTAATATCAGGATATTTTCCCTGTTCTAGAGTCTGCTTAATGCACCCGATTAACAATAATTGATTAGCACTGTATTCATCGTTTGAGTTAATAAAAATAATATCAAACTCTCTTTTTGCATATTCGGCCAATGATTCAGGTAATTTTTTTAAACCTAAATGATCATCATTACGTTTATGATATTTATCAATAACGTTTCTATATAATGGATTCGGACGAGCATCAAACGAGCTTAATTTCGACTTCATTATGGTAACCCATGAATTAAAGCCATCAGACTCTAACAGCTTATTAAGTTGAAATAACTTTGCAGCATATTGCTCGTCATTATTAACAACTTTAGTATCTGCTTCTAAAGTAAATCCGTTCAGTACCACACTTATATTTGATGAATCACTAACAAACCTCAGTAAGTACATCATGTGGCTTGCTCCTGAGCCTGGGCGATAACTCCTATCAAAGTCGACGTCATTAATAACCATCCCATGATAAAAGTATCCCGGGTTACTTGTGGGAATTCCGAAGTGTTCTCTCAAAGTATTAGCTTCTTCCATCTTTAAACGACGCGTTCCTCTCTTTACTTCGGAGACCCTTGATGGTTCTAAATTTAGTAATTTTGCAACAAAACCACTACTACTCTGTGAGCACGCATATTCACAAAAATGCTTCGATTCTGGTATTGATATTTTTATATTTTCCATTGCTTTATTCCTTAATAATAACGACCTACAAAGTACCAAAACACCACTTACGAATAAAGCGTAATTATAGCGTAAAAATTACAACTACCGTTTAATGTAGAACTATAATCAACGAATAAGTTCCTCTATAGCTTATGATTCAATAGAGAGGTTAGGATCAAATAACTTTGGTAGGGCTTTGTTATTACATCTTTACTTGTTGAGTCATGGCTCGCTTTGATAACGACAAGCGAATCGAACGAATTAAACAAGGTCAGAGACGTGCTAACGATGCAGGTAAAAAATTTGGGGTAGTACTAAAAATCAAGAAATTAGAATTAAAGTAATTTTATATTTGGATAAAAAATCTAACCGTTAAGAAATTGCTAAAATAGGAGGTTGATGTCTTGCCACTGTATATCGTATTAAAAATGAATTGAAACCTCTTACGTAGTGACCAAATTAACTAGGCCACTAGAATGAGCTGTTACATGTTTTGTAATATTGCTTTTCAATACCGCTTATCGTAGTTGTTTTCTAAACGCTGAACCATAATGAAACATAGCCATCGTATGGATGTACACAACGTGTTGCTGAAGGAAGAATATATTGCCATGAAATGTATTTCTCCACACTGTTGTATTTTCTAAATATAACAAAATGTTACTTATGAGTACTCAACTGCTAATTGAGAAGTATTAATTGACTTTAGGTCATCATCTGATTGCATTATTTCAATATAATGAGGATTCATTTTAATAACCCCTCTCAACTCATTGAGTATTTCTTTTTCATCATAATTTAATCGAGCTTTGTAACATGCTTTATTGAATAATGCGTTTGCCTTGTTATCTTCATGATTAAATTGATCTAGTTTAATGGCATCATTAATAGTTTTTAATGCTTCTTCATATTGTTCTAATCCACACAAACAATAAGCTTTATGAGCATAAATTTCTGAAGTTGGTTCCAATATCAACAGTTTGTTGGCCCAGACTATTGCTGTTTTAAAGCTCTTTTGGTACTTATATGCAAGCATTCTAAGGTAATATGTTTCTGATTCATGCCTTTTTTCTAACTCGCCAATTCTAGAATTTATTTGATTGATAACCTCTTTAGATATGTCACCTTTTAGATCCCCTCTTAATGATTCAGAGAGTTTCAAAAATAGTTCAGGATCTTTAAAATCCTCAGGAGAGAATAATTTAGAATGATGAGAAGTAACTAATCTATAAAATACCAATAGCAGTAAAGTAGAGTAGATAAAAATAAAACTCAATATCGATTTCCTCTCTAATGAGTCTAAACCATTCCCAAACATTATCACTAATGTGCAAAAACCGTATATAAGAACAATAAATAAGGCTAATATACTTACAGGGCTTTTTGACAAGCTTTTTGCGGTTTCGCCGAATTTTGTGACTTCATTCATTTTAATAGTCATAAGATTTTATTTTTCCCCTACAATTATATACCCGCCTTCGAATTCGTCATCACTTCCAGCGTGCAGTGTAGAATCTATGTATGTCATTTCTGTTGCAGTTTCATAAGCGATTGTAAAACCATTTTCTAGTAAAATCGTTTTTTCAGAAAGTGCTTCAATATCAGTTTTAACCTTTTTTACCACTACAGTTGTCATATTAATATCCTTTTATGAATTAGCCCATATTGCTTTGTTTATTTTGTCTATTATGTTTCGTCGTTCTTGGCTCCTGTTTAAATAACCACTTAACCTTTGTTCTATACAAGCTATATCAGCACAATTTTCTAGAAGGCCTTTCTCTGCTTTTTCAATGTTACTCATGAGAGCAGAATCACCTAGAGTTAATTTCCATAAATTTTGATTTAAAATATTTCCAGGTGCAACAGTAGATAAAATTAAGTTAATTTTATTTTTGTTAAGTGTATTTGTATTTTTTGCATCATCAACAATTGCTTGATATTGCTTTGAACCGAGAGATTCCTTTAATTCACTTTCTAAAGTAGATACCTTAGCCTCTGCTTTATCCGCTCTTTCTTTTTGTAGCTGAGCCTCTATAGCACTTGTTGGTTGTACGGTTACTAATCTAGATCCTCCAGATTCAGCTAATTTCTGAGCAGCAATCCCCGTAGCAAAAAATTGAGAAATACCACCAGAAGCAGCTGCACTGCCAGTTTTAGCTTCTCCACCAAATTCAGCTCCTAAAGTTGCCAAAACAGAGTATGTATCTGTTTTCTTGGAACCATCTTTGTTCGTCTCGTTACTTTGGAATACACAATCTGGCTTTCCACATTTGGCAGGTTTTGCATTTCCTTTGTAAACTTCTTCATTTGCCAAAAGAGGCATCCATACTCCTTCTACCCGTTTATAACCTATAGTTATATCAGGGCTACCAGTAGTTGGTTCAGCTGAAATATCTATAGCTACTTTTGTTGTGGTTGAAAATATTAATGTATTACTATGTTGAGGAGTTGAGCTACAACCTGAAAGTGCTACTGCAAATAAAATTGTTAAGCCTACGGAGTTACTGTTGCACATATCTCATTTCCTTTTAATTTTTCTAAATGTTCAATAAAGTGTTCTAATTGTTGTTTGTTTTGCACTATTACTAAAACTCTACAATCCATTGGAACAGAGACGATTTTGTTTTCTTCAAAACCCAATGTAATCCCATTTTGAATGGAAACCCCGATAGTTTTAATGCCTGTTACATTAATATTTTTGTTAGTTAAAGGTGGCTTAATGACTTGAACATAGCCGAAGTGATGAGCTACAGTTCTTCCTTTTTCATCAATTGTTATTTTGCTTGTGCAAGCAGATGATAAAAAAATAATATGAAAAATTATTAATTTAGAAATGTAACTCTCCATGTTTTTGTACAATGAGGACATCCTTTTTTAACCATAACCTAATATAGATTATGGTTAAAAAAAAGACAACTTTTCACATTTAAAATTTATGAAGTTTGAAAAATTTTAGTTAATAAAATTACACTCCTATGTAGCTTATTCAGGTAACACTGTCATTATGGGAAACCACAACAAATTAACGTGATATTTAATCATACTTTATGGTTTAGCATTATTAAAATTGTAGATTTCTAGTGTTTTATGGTGTTCTCATGACACCACCTGAGTAAGCTACATAGGCATGAAAATTAATATTTATCAGCTCCAATAAATATCAACTACTGGAAATTATCGTTTCGGTGCTTTCCCCTGTAGTTGTTGCTTTCGAAGTTACAATTAACTAATAAGACTAGAGGCTCATAGGAAATATTTGTGTTAAGAGCCATTGAGATGCCTACAGATAAAATGCAACAAAGGAATTAAAATTAGATAGTAGATGTATAAGGATAGGAGAATAAAAAATTACTCTTATAAACAATAAATATAGAATTACATGTCTATGAATAATAACTGTCTGTTACCTTAAGTGGCAGACTTAGCTTTGCTGAACGAACTTGGTATACCTGCCGCATAACTCAAAGTAGTTATAAACGATAGAAGTAATAGAATGATTAACGAATTAGCTTTCATAATATTTAGTCACCGTATTTGTAGCGTAATTAAAAAATAGAGTCTCACCTTGATACTTATTTCTTGTGCTCACGTTTAGTTTTCCTTTCTACCGACATTTCTTTAGCGGCAATTTCATTTTCCATTGCATATTGAAGTATATAAGCCAATTGCGAATCGAATTTATGTTTTTCTCTTCCCCTGCTAGTAAGATCATCTGATATTAGCCATTTTTTTATTTCTTCTACTTGTAATTCTTGCCCATGTTCATACCTATAAGCCTTACAAATATGTTTTTCATATTGATTTAAATAAAACAAACACGCCGTTTCAAGAGATTTCCTTTGTTCAATATTTAACTTCAACGGATAAAAGTTATGGGTATATTTTGAACCAGATACTTGGTTCCCAAACTTTTTCCAGTATTTTCCTATTGAGCCAAAACGTAATTCGTTCAACTCATGAATAAGACTCTCACCCAATGGCAACTGCCCTTGCTCTTCTAATCGCTTTATACTTTTAACACTAACTTTAGATAAACTAATTTTTGTTTCTTTAGATAGTACTTTTAATTTTTTTAAGAGCTGCTTGAGTTTCTTTAACTTTCCTTCAGAAACATTACCAGATTCATAGCCCACCTCAACTAACTTAAGTAATTTATCTCCATTTTCAATCCACACTTTTGGTGCTTTGGGCTGGTTTGGTTTCGTGCTCATTTCATTACCTTACTCTTGAATCTCAATTAAGGATATACAATCACATCGAAAAACACAATTCAAAAACGTCGAAAAACCTGTTTGAAATCTTATCGAAAAATGTGATTTTTTAAAACTGAGATTTGATCTCCTTAGCAGAAAGTAGTTTAATTTTTTCTTAAATAGTAATTTCGTATCTAACTGAGAACTGTAAAAACATTTCATACGAACTAAGTCTTTTGGAGCAAGCCTTTGGAGGTGGTTTTTATAAGTATTGTATCGATTAAACACCACTTAGATATGTAACAAACACTACTAATAGGAATTGAATTATGAGAGCTGAGAAGAATAACGGTTGTAAGGTTGTGAACACAAGAATACATACTATCACTACACTACTCCAAGACACCTTACTCCAACATGATCTGTTAAATGATCACCTTTATACAGAGCTACTAAACAACCAAACACTAGATAAAATTTGTGGCCCTGAAGGTTTGAGATTCAAATATGAAAGAGCAAGTGTCCTTAACAAATATCACAATTACTTTTGGACAGGCGCTCAGCATTCTATGGACTGGCAAATGCTAAAGTCAATCCAAGAACATTACCTGTTGTTAAGAAAGAAAGCTGAATCTGATACCAAGTTAATCTCTAGTGATTTTGATAATTTATTATCAGAAGATAACTTGATGTACCTTCATCAAAACATCACTTCAGCTTTAGTCAATCCTGAGCTTGAAGTTGAAACAGGTATCGATGAATTTGAGATATCCTTCATTATCCCTAGCATATGGCGAGAAAGTATATTCAACGAGCTATGTTGTGATGGTGTTATTAAGGAGAGACATTACACCAATGAGGGTTACGATAGACGCTATGGTAGCTCAACTCAATTTCAATACCGCACTGGTGGAATATTTGTTTTTCATTATATGGCAACGCAAGGTGACTGCTTAGTCTCATTTAGATTATCGCAAACACCTTGGCGTAACATACGTCACTTCTTTAATTGTTTTAAACAAGGGTTAGATAGAAACTATCAAGAATTTTTAGATCATGCCAAGGTAACGAGAGTTGATCCTTATATGTTAATCAAAGGCTACCCTCTACCGTTACTTCTTGTTCTTGAAGACTATACACCTAACGGTGAAGCTATTAGTACCTCTTGTTATAGAGAGAACGAGGGCTTTGCTAGAAGCATATACTCAGGAGATCGATTCAAGTCGAGCCACTTTATATTTTACGATATGCTATTGAAATTCTTAGAATTAAAGAAAGGGTACATCAAAGGTAAGAAGCCAATTAAAACTCGACAGAGATTTAAAAAACTTTTTGATAAAGCCTGTTCTGTATTTTGTATTTCTAAAATAGAGCGACGTATACATACTCATAAAAACGGAAGCAAGAACAACAGCATCAATGATATTAACAAGCTCAACGGCCATGGCTTTGAACGATTAAAGTTTTTCTCGCCACTAGCTTTGTTAGAGGTTAGCCATAGTATTCGCGTTAAAATATTCGAGCATGGCTTTGCTAATGTAGCTGATGAACTTTTGCCTAAGCAAAGAGAATCGCTACGTAAGATATTAGCTAAACCGCAGTATCAACTGTATTTTGACCATAAAACAGTTATGCAGCAACACATTAATAACGTTGAAAAGCTTCAGCGTATAATTAAGTGTCCTGATATTTTACCCAATAATATTAAGTTGTAGAGTTAAATGAATGGCTTGAGCAAGGAAGCTCCCGTCAAACTTTGTGAGAATCAGCTATTAATTTAGGCGTTCTTTAAACTTAAATAGCGACCTTAACCGAACTCTAATTACACTAGTATTACCATGGGTGCGAGTATCTAACGCACTGTCTTTATCACCAAATTCAATGATTTCAAGCTTAGTCAATATTTCTTCTGTTTTATTAATCCAACAATTGTGCATAGCCCTAATTTTATTATCTGTAACTTCATAACCAGCATCTTCGGCTACAGCAGTTAAAAAATCTTTCATTGTAAGATACGCATATGCACATCCATACCTCACTGACTCTTCATATTTATTCAAAAGAAATTTAGCAATCTCATGCCCCTGCTTATTTAATTTGTATCCGTTAACAGAGCGGTTCATCATTCTCTGAAGAATCTTATGATGCTCTTGGATAAATTTTAACCTTAGGGCTAAGCTAGGTTCGTCGTCGTCCTCTCCTGAAAAATCTTCTAAGTCTGTATAATCTCGTGCAGCATCCTCAAATTCGTTGAAGTACAACTTAATTCCATCCTTCTTTACAATTCCCACCATCTTTCCCTTTAATTTACAACACATTTCATTTAAAAATGAAAGTGCCTGAAGTAGTTGATTTTAACTGTTTTACTTATGTTCTTTTTAACAGGCTTTGTTCTTATACAAAAGTAAAATATGGAAGAAAACCTTGAAACAACAAAGTTAACTAATCATATCAGTGCAACCAATAAATAAAGGAAAACTAAATGGGCGTTTTTACTACAAGAATATCAAAGAACCTTTTAAGTTCTAATCTGGCGTATGAAGGGGCTGTATATTTAGATGTCGAAGATGTAAACGAAATTCATTTTATATTATCTAATTTATTTCAAAACCAAAAAGAATTAAAAGAACTGTTAAAACATATAAATAAGATAGATAGTCTGGAAATAGATTACTCATTTTCAAGTGTTGTGGAGCTATCTATTAGTTACTATGAACACTTCTCGGAAAGCGACATTCACTATTTTCATGAATTGCTACTTATCGTATTGCATGATCTACATCACAACGCTTCATACTCAACTTATGAATCAGGTAACTTTACCTTTAGCTTAAGTTTGTACGAGAAAAAAATGTGCATGGAACTAAATACTGTTAAATAACCATACACAATGATTATTCGTAAGTATTTTCACCCATATTAAAGGTTATCAATGAATAGAGATTGTACACAAACCATTAATCAATATACTAGATAGCCCTACTTATTTAATCAATCATAATTGATAACTTGTGACTCTGATATAGCTTGGTGAGTCATTGGTTTATCAATCTGCTGTGCAATTAGGGTTTGTGGAATATGGGGTTGTAGCAATGATTCAAATTGCTCAACCTGATTAAAATTGGGGTCTAGCCAGCTGTCTACTAACGATAGATCTTGCGGTAATATCAGGGGCATAGCTTTGCTGTGTATATGCTTCAGCTTCTCATGTGGTGGTAGCGTTATAACCGAACAGCTCAGTTTAACTTCACCTGTTACTTGGTGTTGCCATTCACGACACAAACCGCCAAGAATTAAACCTCCCTCTTCAGCGACCATATCGTAATAGTGAACAGGCTTTTTGTTCACAAATTCAGTTTCACCAAAACCTTTAACGGCGATTATACAACGCGAACTTCGGTACGCTTGATACCCTGCACTTTGAGGTACATTGAGTTTGTCGTACCGTGTATTGAATGACGTAAACTTGGATGGTTTAAAACCTTTTTCCGTTTGGTCTAACAATAACCACCAAGTCGCATTTTCAACTTGTCTTTGATGGCCTACATTTCTAACAATAGAAATGGTATCAGCGGATTTAACAAACCGACGGTCAAATGGCCTATCAACAATCTTGTTAATGTTTAAGCTGGTATAAAGCTTTCTCACTCCAGCATCAAAACTGGCATTGAACCTTCCGCACATAATTTTTATTCCTCATTCCTCACCGTTTAGCTTAACAAAGTATCTTAGGTATATCGCGCCAGTTGCTTGTGTATTGAGGGCTTAAAAAATGACGCTTCATTTGCCATGTTTCGGTTTGCCCTTCTGCCCCTATTTTTACCGTACCTTGGCCATAGCGATTATTAATATTATCAAAGCACTTCATTAGCACAGGGTTGGAGTTATCAGGCATGAATAGATCAGGCTGTTGAAATGTCCTGCTTTCCAATTCAATGGCACCAACACCACAACGGTAGAAACGAACACCTTCAACAAAAATGTCTGCCAGTACCAAGCTAATGGCTTTGGCAATATCACAACTATTATCAGTCGCTACAGGAAATTTATAAACCATCGCTTGTTTATAGTAGTTATCATCGTGAGGCGAGCTAGAAGCAAATATCATCAACTTCTTTATCAACGATGACTGCTGTCTTACTTTCTTAGCGACAATAGCGCCATGTGTTGCTAACGCTGATTGTAATGTATGAATATCAACAATGCGCTGTCCAAAACTGCGTGTTGAAAAGATTTCTCGCTTAGGCTCTCTAATGTCACCCCACGACAAACAGCTAATGCCGTTTAATTCATTAACGGTTCGTTCAGTTACCACGCTAAATTGTTTCCTAATTACTTTAGGGCATTGAGTTGATAATTGATAAGCTGTTTTTATTTCCTGTTGCTTTAAACGTTGTGATATTTTCCTACCAATTCCCCACACTTCATTTACGTCCATCCGTTCTAATATGGCTTTGCCGCTTTGAGCATTATCTATTACCGCCACACCATTATAGCCACTGAGCTTTTTAGCCGCATGGTTGGCTGCCTTCGCTAGTGTTGATGTAGTGCCAAAACCTACCCCGACTGGTAACTTTGTTTCCTTCCATATGGCTCGCCTTATTTCATGGCCGTATTTATGCCAATCAGTAATTAAACCATCGTAGTTTTTAAAGTGTAGAAATGATTCATCAATAGAGTAAACATGATGGTTATCACTGTACCTTGCGATGACATTCATCATCCTTTCGCTTAAGTCCGCATAAAGTTCATAGTTAGATGAACGAACAACAACACCATGCTTTTGGAGTAACCACTTTACTTTGAAATATGGTTCAAACTTAGGTATACCAAGCCGTCTCGCAATAGGGCAGACCGCACAAATACAACCATCGTTGTTTGTTAAAACAACCACAGGTTTATTTCTTATGCTTGGGTCAAATACCTTTTCCGCACTTGCATAAAAAGAGACAGCATCAACTAGTGCATACATGCTGTTAATTCAGGAGCAGGATGGTGTAGTCGAATAGAACGAGTAACTATGCCCTCTAATTGAAAGTCATCTTCTGGTTTTATAGTGATAGGTGCATGAGCTTTTGAGGCCGATAGTAATCTTGCTTGTGGTTTATCAATGAGCTTGCAAACAAAGCACCCATTATAATTAGCCACAATAACATCACCATTCTTTACGGTTAATGATCTATCAACAATGAGTAAATCCCCATCAAAAATACCAATACCTTCCATTGACTGCCCTGATGCTTGACCAATAAAGGTAGCATTGGGGTGTCGGATAAGAAGCTGGTCTAATGATAAACCAAGTTCTTTATATTCTACGGCAGGAGATTCGAAGCCAGAGATCCCAGCTTCAATGTATATGGGTATAACTTTCATGATGAAAAACCAATTAACTGTACATTTAAACAGTATAGGTTTTTAAATCTAATATAGAAAGATTTATACTTAGTTTTGACATTGTTCTTTCGTATTTAAAGGTAAGCGAAATAGGTTTCATAACGATTAATGCTAACTATCCTGCACAGTTACACTCATTGAATTTGTTTAATTTACTTTGATTAAGTACTATAAATAAAACAAACCAGTGGACTTATCCCATGAAATACCTTTTGTTACTCATTAACTTAGTTTTTTCAATTTCAGCTTCTGCACTTGCCCACATACCTGTTTGTCCTCATCTTAAAAATGGTACGCCTAAGGCAAGTGATGTTGTGTTATGTCGAGAGGGTTACGCTCTTGGCTACAATAATAAGTTAAAGTCAGCCGAATGGGTTTCTTACATTTTAGAGAAGGAACCCGGCAATGATGTGGATCGACAAGATGATTTTAGGGTTGATCCTGATATAAAATCAGAGTTTCAAACTACACCAGATGATTATGATGAACCTATATATCATCAAGGTCATTTAGCTAATAGCGAATCGATTGATCAAACACAAAGTGCTAACGATGAAACGTTCTTTATGTCGAATATGACACCTCAGTTACCTACTCATAATACAGGAATTTGGAAGGGCCTAGAAAACCGTGAGCGAAAATGGGCAAATAAGCGAGGAAGGGTAATTGTTTTAGCTGGGCCTGTTTATCACAATGAATTTTCATATATTGGAAAGAAGGTTCCAGTACCTTCTGCTTATTGGAAAGTAATTTATGACCCTCAAAAAAAAGAGGCTATCGCTTATTTGATTCCGCATAAAAAACTTAAGACAAAGCAGCTTGATAACTATCTGGTATCAATTGATCATATAGAAGAAATGTATGAATTAGACCTATTAAATATGCTAGATGATAAATTAGAAGATGCTATTGAGAAGATTACACAGCCTAAACAATGGTAATTAACTAAGCAGGACATTTAACCGTATCGTTTAGCTCAACGGTATGGTTTTAATAATACCGTGAATAAAACGGTGCCATTATTACGTTACTGATAGGAGTTCAGTCCTAATTTGGATTTACGTTCATTATTTAGAGTGTTTATTACAAACTGAAGATAATTGTTCTTTGTTTTGTACGCTGCTATTCCATGAAGCCATAAGTTGCTGAAGCTCTTTAAGCTCATCTTTTGAAGGCTCACCAGAAATTGATTTCTCTGATAGGTATTCGAATCGTTGAAAATCATCTTTGTTCATAATTGCCCTCCTTGGCTTGTTAATATAAACATAGTCCAATACATATAAACATTCAAAAATGACAGTAGATTAAACCACACACAACTCAGGTTTTTGTTCTTCGAAGTCGGAGATCACTTCGTGTCCAGTAGATCGTAGTACCATTAGATGAAATTCTGTGAAGGTTGTAAGATTATTTGAGTTCTTAATTTCATCCACTATAAACTGTTGCCAGTGTTTAATTAACTCCTGCCGATTAACACTATCATCCATCACATCTAACTCGGCATATTGACCATGCACTCGCCCTAAAAACTTAGTTGTTTTACCTTCTTCTATTATTTCATAAACCGCAATGTTGAGTATTTCCCATTGTTGATTATCAATTCGAATTAAGGTCACTAGGGAAAGTAATGCCCCTCTTTCTTTAATGTTATCAGGGAATAGAATAAGGCACTCAAAGTTACTATCCGGTTTATCAAATCCATCTAACCTGTTTTCAAAGTATGTTTGTATTTGAAGTGTTAGCTCAAATGATAGTGAACGTGTATCTATGTGGTTCTTTATCTTAATTTTGATTGGTTCCATCGTTAATTCCTCTTTTTAGTTAACTACAGAGAAATTACTAATAATAGTAAGAAGTTACCTTCTACCTAGGTAAACAGTTTTGTCAAAAATAGGCCTTTAAACAGGTATATAGCCTGATACCTTGGATACAAAGCAACCAAAGGTATCAATCATGTATCAATACATATTAAGACTTATTCACGCTTGTTTAGATAAAAGGGGGCGTTATGGCAACACACTACGCTGAGCTTTTACCTGCAAACATGTATCAACCCCTAGCAACAAAGTTTGCTTATCTAGCCATGACTTCCGGCTATATTGACCCCTGTGATTTACTCAATATCAAAGGCAGTATGATCAAATCAATATGCGGCACTAATATGAAACTAGCCAATGAATCACTGGAGGAATTTGAACAGTTAACTAAGCATTTCTATGACAGGCTCAATAAGGATACTAACACTAACCTGACACATAACTGCCGAGTGTTAACAAACGGCTTGGAACTGCCTAACAATGCGTGGAAAGTTTTACGGTTGATGGTGACAATGACAACCAATGGCGGTTTAAACGAATTCATACAACACACATTACCTTCGGATATGTATGTAACCGCACTGTTGGCTTCGATGATAGGTGTTGATGAAACAGATATAATTAATATTAACTTGGCCTTATCTGATACAGGACTATTTCGTGATTGCTGCTTAGACTTATTAGATTTAGATGGATTACCAAGAGGCATTGTTAATGGTTTAATTGGTGACAAAGTTGAAAGCTATACCCAACTAATCTCACTGTTAGTACAACTTCAACCTTGCAGTGAATTAACCACTAAGGATATAACCCATCTTGATATCAATGCCTTAGTCGAATTTTTGTCCGTGGCGGTAAATCATTCATTAATAGGCGTTAATATTCTCCTATGGGGGGAAGCAGGAACAGGGAAAACACAAGTTTGTAGACTACTTGCAGATATCGTAGGTGCAGCCCTGATAGGTATTAAACCATTAGGTGAAGATATTAACCAAAACAAACTGAATTACGATAATAACACCAGTAGCTCAGGTTTAAGATTGCAGTATCACCGCTTGGTTCAAAACGTGGTGAGTAATGAAGAAAAAAACATGTTGGTTGTTGAAGAAGCCGAAGATATCTTTTTACAAGGTATATCAAACCGTGGTTTAGGCAAAGATGCTCTGCACAATGTTTTAGAAAATAACACCGTACCAACCGTATGGATCACTAATGACGTAGATGCTTTACCCACTAGCTGTATTAGGCGTTTTAGCTTTGTTAAACATATTCATGTGCCTGATAACAGAGTGATGGAAAACTTAATTAGCAAAGTAAGTAAGGGGCTTAGGTTATCTAAAACCTTTAAAACTATGTTGGCGGCTAAGGCAAATGTGACACCCGCAAATATTACTAACGCGACTTTTGTCTGTAGCACCCTTGAACTAACGGGTAAGGAAGCCGAGACCACGATACTCGATATGATAGATGAAACATTATCGGCCTGTGGTTTTGATGAGCATAAAGTGCAATACAAGCCACAATTACCTTTCTCTACTGAATTTTTGAATATCCAAGGTGGCAATCAGGCCATCGAGCAGATAACACTGTCGCTTAACAAAAATGGAAATGTACGTGTGCTGTTAACGGGTCCGTCCGGTACAGGAAAAACAGCGGTCGTTAATCATATGGCTAAACAAGCTAATAAAGAACTTATCACCGTCAGGTGCAGTGATGTACTCGACAAATATGTCGGCGGAAGTACAAAAAACATAGCCCGACTTTTTCGTGAAGCAGAAGAAAAAGAGGCCATCCTATTTTTCGATGAAATTGATAGTTTATTATTAGACCGTGGCGGCATGTCTCAAAGTTTTGAAGTGCAACAAGTCAACGAATTACTGACGCAAATAGAGTGCTTTCAAGAACCTTTTTTTGCAGCTACAAATTTCTCTGCTCATCTAGATCGAGCCATGGCACGTCGTTTTGACTTTAAACTTCACTTTGAGTATCTAACATCATCACAGGCTTTAAAACTCTACAATCGCCTCTCAGCACAATCAGTTATCCCTAATAAAGTATCTGCAAAATTATTAGCACTTAAATTTTTAGCGCCCGGAGATTTTGCAATCTTAACGCGCCGAAGAAAGATCTCAACCACCAAGCTATCACACACTGAATGCTTAAAAATACTAACCAGCGAAAATAACCGTAAGCAAAAAAACAAAGCCATTGGCTTTATTAACTAAACCCCAACCACAATAGGTACATACTATGACTAAATCATTATTGAGCAAGCTCAAGCTATCAACGCGCCCTGAAAAAACTTCAGAAAATCCAACGCTAAAGAAACGTGAGAAATTACTAACCAAGTTAAACCAGCAACTTGCTATGGCACAAAGCCACGTTGCGGGTGAAACACATACTGTTTTCAAAGAAAAGTGGCAAAAGAATGCGGAAACAGGTGTGCAAGAGAAAATACAAATACCCAAAAAAGTCAGCCTATGGTTTTACCTTCGCAATAATCAATACTTTTTTGAAGTGCGTTATGGCAATAAACCACTGGAATTAAGCAAGGGGAATCATGCTATTGAGGTGGGTGAAAAAGAAAACCTAGTTTCAACCATTACCACCGTTATCGAAGCAGTTGTTGCTGGCGAACTAGACCCCCTACTCGATAAGGTCACTTCACACCTGAGTAAAAAGAAATAACCACCCAAAACTTATGCCTCTAGTCTAAAACTCTCAGGTTAGAGGCTTTACCCACTAACTTAAATCCCCAACTAAAATCAAAGGGATAATACATGCCTATTCTACGAGAGATTGAAGTGCGTTATACCTTCAAAGAAATTGATTGTGATGTTACAGGTAAGGCATTAGACAACCCGAAACGAACTCATGAGGTCTTTAGCTTTTTAAGGTTTGAGCCTAAGGAAAAGTTTATCGTGGTGAACCTAAGTAACCAAAATACCATCATGAGTTATGAAACCGTGGCATCAGGTACAGTCAACTCGGTAAGTTTACGTCCTGCTGAAGTGTTACGTACTGCCATCATTATTAATGCGCCAGCTATTGTTTTAGTCCACAACCATCCATCAGGCATAGTCAATCCAAGTAAAGCCGATATCGCATTCACTAAAGTCGTTATCGATGCTGCCAAGTTATTAAGTATCGACGTACTTGACCACATAATTATCGGTGAAAGTGATTTCTATAGCCTAAAACAACACGGAGATATGTAACCAGATAGAAAGCCTGCCTTATTTAATTACCGCCTAAAACATACCACAGTTATTCGCCAGCATATAAGTGAACCTGATCACCGAAAACTTAGCTTAAACATCTAATTTTAATTAACATTTATACACCAAAGGAATAAAATCATGACTATTCGTATTAAGCACGAAGGCGTAGCCTTGCCTCTTAGCCCAATGTTCGCATTGTATATTGCCGACTTAATTGCACCTTATGAAACCAATGAGACAGTTGTACTTAACTTTAGAGATCCAAACTACTCAGCTGAAAATGGTGGTTATCACCCAGTTGAAATTCGATTAGAAAACGAAGGTAATTGCTGGCGTTTTTGTTACATCACCGATTTTTGCTTTGTCGGTAATGGTCATATGGCAGAACTTGCTAAAGATCTAGACTTTGACTTTGATGCTGGCGTGTTTCAAAACCTGTTCGGTACATATCCTATAGAGCAAGCTATAGAAATCTTTCAAGTTTGGGAAAGTAACTTTGTTTATTACGCTATAGTGTCAAAAGTGTTTACCATTCAAAAAATAGCAGATTAATTGTATTTTTTGGATATACGCACGTAAAACATTTAACTATCTATATAAATCAGCTACTACTTTAACTATTTTTTCCTGTATTAATTTTAGAGTTTCATCATCATGATAATAAGGAGCATTAACATCTGTTACTTTATCTAATATGAACGATTGAGTATGTGATAATGTACGTGAAAGGTGAATAGGTAATGATAACTCAACAAGCCAAATACAATGACTGTGACTCATCAATAAATAAAAAACAAACACCATACCCACAAGCCTTTGTTTATGGCGATGTAATCAAAGCAGTTGTAAGTCCACCCTCACGCATGTAATGTAATATTAATAGCGCAGTGTGACAGGTGGAAAATGAACAATTTAGAAAAAATACTAGAACAAGAAGGACCAACAAGCAGTTCGAAGATTGTAGATAGGTTGGTTTCAATATATAAGATATCCAAACCTGCTGCTCGAAAACGAGTTTCAAGAGGCTCTCCAAATATTGTTAGCCTGAAAGGTATTTCTCTACCTCGCAGAGAAAAATTTGTTTACTTAAAAAAAGATTTCGGGTCACCTCAGTACTGGAATAACTTAATTTCTGTACTTCAGGAGACAAACTCAGCATATGGTTTAGCATTAGGTGCATTAACCCAAAGAGGTGAAATTGTTTTAAAGAATCATTTCTCTATTATTTGTGGTGCACCTTTGCGTCAAGCAAAGCACTTAGCGCCAGATACAATACTTAAAAACTTAGTTGCTGCAAAGTTAGTATCTATTATAGATATTTCAGGTGTTGGAGAGTGTGTTGCGTTAACTAAAGGAAGTGATGTTTATTATGAGTCACTGATTCCGCACTTTAAAGCCAGAATGATTACTGAAAATATTCTACTTAATGGTATTGGTGCTTGGGTCAAGAATATTGGACTGGGTAGTTATGGGAAGATACTACTTAGAAATGAAGTTAACGATGTTCAACCTAGAGTTGGAACATTTCATTGGGATTTAACCGCACCTTCATACCTTGGTGCATTGACCACCCTTACTCTAAAGGGGGCTCCTAATAAGCTTGGATTTATTGCTTGTGATATATGCTTAGGAAAGAGAATAAGTGAAAAAGGTTTAGCGCCATTTTTATATAAATGCAACACTTTGCGCAGCCTAAAGAATGTTGGTAGATGCCTCCAAATTTTTGTTGCTGATAGGTTTGAAAAAGACGCCTTTATCAAAGCAAAAGAAAATGGAATTCTTCCTATCACACCTGAAAACTTGTTTGGAAAAGATGTATCTGAAGGGCTTAATTACTTAATTTCAGCGTTAAGTGGCCTTGCCGATTTAATGTTTGAACCTGAAATGTTTGATGAAATGTTTACTCGTTTATCAAAAATTGAAGGAGCCGTAAATAATCTGCGAGGTGCATTTTTTGAGTTTATTGTTGCAGAAATATTTAGAAAGAAAGCAATAGATGTTCGTATGAATTACATACTAAAAACATCGCTTGGTGAAAGAGCCGAAGCCGACATAGTAGTTAATTCTCTAGAACAATTATTATTCATTGAATGTAAAGGGTACTCACCACATGCTACAGTTCCAGACAGTGAGGTAAAAAAATGGCTAACCGAAAGAGTTCCAAGAACTGTTAAGGCCGCAAATGAGCACACTGATTGGAAAGACAAGATCCCAACATTAGAATTTTGGACAACTGGAAAGTTATCTGAAAGTGCGATTCAAATGATTGAGTTGGCGATGAAAACTGTTAAGCCAACTCGATATAAACTAGGTTACAAAGATGTGTTAGTCGTACAAAGGGCTATCAGAGTAACAAAAGACAATGGACTTATTAGTTCGTTTGAGAAAAACTACATCAAAGATCCAATATCATCAATTAAATTAAAGAGGCCTAAATTCGATAGCACCATGCGCTTTAATGATGAATTGGTAATTAATGAAACTTCATCCTAAGGACAAAAATAAAACAATAATCGATTGATAAATGGTTATATTAATGGAGTTTTTGCAAATCAGATAGGAGGATGTTTACCAACGATTTTTTGAAACAAGTAATATCAAGCTCACTCATGTACTTAGTAATAAACGTATGGATAATACTGTGGGATGAACGTATATGGTTAAGTTCATTCGTAGGAAATATTCTTGCTCAGTAACTCGACCTCCACGCTAAATTCAGAACCAAAAAAGCTATTATTTCGAATTAGAGCTTTATAATGATGATATCAGCGACCGAAACCCAATCGTCACCTCTTTCGCAATCGAATTTTGAAAAAATGCTAGTTCTAAATTAAGTCCTATAAAGCACTTTCGTTACATGCCCAATCTAAGTACATTAATAATCTACGATTTCTAGTTGATAAGTGCCCTTTTTCAATCTAGCAAGTTTAATCAAAACATCAGGATTCGCAGATTTAGCAGTATCAATAACTAGCTTTTGCTGGTCTTTAGGCATTTTCTCACCGATCACAAGTTCTTTTAAGCATTTGGGAGAATAACTATGACCATTACCGTTTTCTAGTGTCAGAAGTCGGTACTCTTTTTCATACTTCCACGCTTTTGATTTAGTACCAATTGTTTTAGTAATATCAGTTATCGTATCTGTCATTGGGTTATCATTTAAAATGTGCCTTGAACGAGCAAAGCTATCTAAAGACAAGGTTACAGGGCGGTCTTGATACTCAACTTCTATAGGTCTGATTGTTAGCTCTTGATCATAAAAATCTTGCTGCAACTGCTCACTATCAAATACCAAACAAAACCCCCTCAAGCCACCAGCATAATGTGACCACATAAGATTTTCATAAAGCGGGTCATCATTATCATCATAGCGGGACATACAGATAGCTTTAGACTTATGGACAGTTCCAATCATAGCTTTTTCGAAATCTCGTTTAAGCATTTTAAAGAACAACTCTTCCTGACTATCATTGTCCGTTACACCAGCCTCTTTGAGCATTCTATCTCGTTGAGCAACATCAACTTCAGAGTCCGGTATAGGTGTAACCCTACTAAGCAGGTTTTTCCGAACATAATCTGACACTGTTTCATCAAGAACATAACTCCCTTCAAACGGGTCATTGAATTTCCCTAAATCAGAAAACCACAAGACACTATTTGATAGACCACTCAAACTAAACGTATCAACTTCTCGAAATTTATATAACTTCATAATCCACCAGCAACATAAATGAAGCTATCGTACCTAATTTAAGACAAAAAAAACGTCCTCTAGTTCACACCCTTTACTTTTAATATTATTATCAATTAGTTGAGACTTATCAAGTTCGATAGAGCACTTTAATTACATGCCAACCAAATTTAGTTTTAACTAAGTGAGGCTCTAATATTGCGCCCTTAAATGCTATTTTATCAAACTGAGGTACCATTTGACCTCGCTTAAACTCGCCTAAATCACCACCCTTTTTACCAGACGGACATGACGAATACTTTTTAGCTAACGTTTGAAACTTAGCACCTTTACCTAACTGCTCAACAATATCTTCTGCAATTTCTTTGTGCTTCACCAATATGTGAAGTGCGTACGCTGTAGCTGCCATGTAAAACCTTTTAAGCCTTCTCTTTTGGACATAACCTTTTGGACATAAAAAAGCCCCGACTCTTTCGAATCAGGGCTATCTTTATATGGTACCGCAAGACGGACTTGAACCGTCACTTCTTTCGAAATCGGATTTTGAATCCGACGTGTCTACCAATTCCACCACTGCGGCAAAGGACTGTAGAAATTTTTGCTAATTAGCAAAGAAGTAATTTTTCACTTAAAAAGTTATTTCTTTGTAAACTATTTTCGTCTAACTATCTTACTTAATCACGACTAAATAAAATTTTTTCTTTGCAAATCTTTGCAAGGGCATAATTCGTCGCCAGACTATTAAAATTAAGCATCTACGTGTAGGCGCTCTAAATTTTGAATCCGACGTGTCTACCAATTCCACCACTGCGGCAAAGGACTGTAGTATGTTTTGCAATTTGCAAAGAATTGAGTTTTCATTTAAAAATTAAATTCTTTATAAACTTTTTTCTTTTGAACTTTAGCTACAAGCTAAAGATGGGGGCATTATACGAAACTTATTCCAGTAAGCAACAAGTTTTTCATGCCTTCACGACACTTAGTCATCAAGTGTCGTTTATTTGTGCAATCATCTTACATTTTGTGGGCATCTAAAAAGATATCAACAGCCTTACTCACTTGATAAGTGATCTCTTCATCGCTGGCTTTTTTATCTGGCAATAATAAGCTGCGGGTATGGAGCGGCCCTTTCGCCATTTCCATTAACATTTGCGCACTAAAATGACAGTTTTCAATTTTTAAAATCTTTTGCTCGGTCAACCACGTTAAATAATCAACTAAAGGCAATATGCCAGTCATTGGTCCATTTTTATATATCATTTCACCCAATTCAGGAAACTTCACTACTTGCTGAACGACTAAACGAAATAGTGACATTAACTCTGGTGATAACATACCTACCACAAACTTAAAGCATACTTGGTTGAGTGCTTCTTTTGCTCCAAGATCGCGATTTATTGAGGTTAAAATTTCAGACTGTGCTTTTACTTGCCTTTGAATAACAGCCATCAACAAACCGTGCTTATTTCCAAACTCATTGTAGATAGAACGTCTTGAGCCGCCTGCTTCATTAATGATCATTGCTAAAGACGTTTCATCAAAACCTAGATTATAAAAAAGATTTTGTGCTGCATCTAAAATCAATAGACCCCTTGGACTGAGTTTTGTTATGTCTATACTGCTGTCTTTAACCATGAGATTGTCCGTAATTGTAACTATATTGTTGACTTTGGTACTACATAGTACCAAAATATACGGTACTGACTAGTACCAATTGTACAGATCAGCAAAATTGAACTTTACTGACAGGGACATCCCTGCACTTTTGTCTAGTCAAAAGAAACTGAAGGAACACGTATGCGCGCGCTCTCATTTATATTTATTGCTCTGATACTCGCTGGGTGTAATGAACCTGCTAAAGAGATTACTAAACCAATTCGTCCAATCATGTGGACCAAAGTAGAAATATCTCCGTTTGAACAAATTCGCACCTTGTCTGGTATTGTTGCCCCTGTTGAAGCAACTAAATTGAGCTTTGAAGTGCAAGGAAAAATTCAAACCATTGAGGTGAATCTTGGTAATGAAGTGGTTAAAGGTCAAGAGCTAGCGCGCTTAAACCAACGTAGTTTTAACTTGGGACTTCAGTCTGCACAAGCGCAATACCAACAAGCCAAAGCAACATTAATTGATGCCAGAAATAGCCATAGACGATACGAACAATTACTTAAGCAAGGCGTAGTGTCACAATCAGGCTTTGATAATGCTAAGGCTACTTATGATGCCAGTAAAAGTGCTGCTGATGTTGCACAAGCACAATTGGATATTGCCAGTAAAAATTTGCAAGACAGTATTTTATTAGCCCCTTATGATGGCATTATTACCAAACGTTTATTTGAGCCTTCCCAGCAAATATCCGCAGGACAATCTCTCTTTGAAATTGAAGGTAAACATGGTCTTGAAGTTCATGTCATGGTACCTGAAACGCTCATTCGTGAGTTAAGACAGCTTTCTATTCTCCCTATCCATTTTCCGGTTTTACCTGAATTAACGATGCAAGGTCAAATTACCGAAATTGGCACTCGTGCTGAATTTGCTAATGCTTTCCCGGTTACGGCAGTACTAGAAGGTGATAATCCTTTACTGCGTGCAGGTATGACAGCTGAGGTGGATTTTTCTTTTTCTGGTACAGGAAGAACAGGCCATACAGGTGATGTTTTTCGTATCCCTGCCACTGCGCTAAGTGCAGGATTAGAGCAAAAAGCTTATGTTTTTGTTTATAACCCTGACAGCCAACAAGTGATTAAAACCCAGGTACAAACAGAAAACATTTTCAAAAATGAAGTGTTCATTTCATCCGGCTTAAAACAAGGTGATATTATTGCTACCGCCGGTGTTGCCTTTTTGCGTGATGGTCAACAGGTCAGTTTGACTGATAATAACATTCAGCGTTTTAACTAAGTCAGTATTAGGAAGATTAATGAACATTACCCAACTGGCTTTTACTTACCGAAAAAGCGTATTTTTGATTATTGCAGTGTTACTTGTTAATGGCCTCTTTGCCTACTTCACTTTACCAGCCCAAGAAGATCCAACGATTACCATTAGTGAGGCGATTGTTAGTACTTCTTTTCCCGGTATGGCGCCCGATAGAATTGAGCAGTTAATCACTAAAAAACTAGAAGAAGAAATACGAAAGATACCGCAAGTAAAAGAGATAAAATCTAGCTCCGCAACTGGTATATCTATTATTCACGTTAAAATTTACGACCGTTATTTTAACCTTGATGATATTTGGCAAAACCTGCGTAATAAAGTAGCAGCAGCACATAATAAAATGCCCTCAGGTACCCATACTCCTTTTGTTAACGATGAGTTTGGTGATGTATCTGTTGTCACCTTAGCGCTAACCGCTGATGGTTTTGATTTGGGTGAGATGTATGATATTGCTCAACATATTCGCGATACTTTATATGGCGTCGAAGGTACTAAAAAAATTGAAATATTAGGCCGCCAAGAAGAACGTATTTTTTTAGAAGCATCAAATGCAAAACTTGCTCAGTTAGGTATTTCACCTCAATCGCTTATCAATGAATTACAAAAGCAAAATATTGTCCGCTCTGGCGGCGAAGTAAACACGGGTGCTATCAGTTTTATTGTTGAACCCTCAGGTAATTTCAATAGCTTAGCTGATATTGGTGATACCTATATCAGCATTCCTAATACTGAAGATTTTATCGCATTAAAAGATGTAGTGACTTTACGTCGTGATTTTATCGACCCACCCGATAAAACCGCTTACTTGAATGGTCAATCAGCGATATTTTTTGCAATTTCGATGTTGCCAGAAAACAATCTTTTAGAATACGCCCCGCGTGTATTAAACAAAATCAATGAAATCGAATCAAGTTTACCTATTGGTTATAACCTTGAAATTGCCACTTATCAGGCCGACCAAGTGGCAAAAACCATTAATGGTGTCTCTGTTAATGTACTGCAAACGTTGGCTATTGTATTAGTGGTTGTGATTCTATTTTTAGGTTTACGTACTGGTTTGATTGTTGGCGCTATTGTGCCTTTTGTTATGCTAACCACATTAAGCATAATGCAATTTAGTGACATGAAACTCGAACGAATGAGCTTAGCCACTCTTATTATCTCGCTCGGTTTATTGGTTGATAATGGCATTGTTATCGCTGAAGACTTCAAGCGTCGATTAGAAGATGGTGTAGATCGTTATAACGCCATGTTGCAAGGTAGCAAAGAGTTAGCAATTCCTTTACTAAGTTCATCTGTGACGACTGTTTTGTTTTTCTTACCACTTATGCTGGCTGAACATGTTGCTGGGGAATATACCCGCTCTATCTCACTGGTTATTCTAATTACCTTACTTACCAGTTGGATATTGGCTTTATGTGTTACCCCGCTACTGTGTTATTTCTTTATTACGCTACCTGCAAATAAAGAGTCTACCAGCGAAGAACCAGGTAAGTTTTACCGATATTATGAGACTTTCTTGCATTGGTTACTTAAACATAAAGCCCTGTTTATGACTGCGATGTTAGCGCTGTTCATCGGCTCAATACTTTCAATGAAATATGTCGCCAAACAATTTTTTCCTGATTCAGATCGTACCCAAATATTGGTAAATATCGATTTACCTAATGGCACTTCATCCACAGAAACCAATCGTCAGATGAAGGATATTTTCACTTGGTTAGACGATGATACACGTTTTGATTTTATTGAGAGTTACTCTGCTTATGTTGGCTTTAGTGGCCCAAGATTTGTAATGTCGCTTAACCCTGAAGACCCAGCTCAAAATAAGGGTTTCATGGTATTAAACGTTAAAGATAATACCGATATTAGTGCAACGGTATTAACACTTGATGAGCAAATAGAGCATGATTTCCCCAACGTTTCTGCCCGCGTTAAAAAAATGTTTTTAGGACCTTCTGATTCAAGTACCATTAAAATTCAAGTGAAAGGGCCAGATAAAGAAGTTATCTATAAAAAAGCACAACAGATAATGGCTGTTCTGCACGATGTGCCCAATACGATTGATATACGTACCGATTGGGAAAACCTGATCACTAAAATTGACGTGCAAATTGACCAGCATAGAGCCAAACGTTCAGGCCTTACTTCTGAAGAAATAGCTCAGGCACTCGATGCTTACTTCTCCGGTTCGAAAATTACTGAATTTCGAGAAGGTGATAATATTATCCCTGTTGTGCTGCGTGCAGAGCAAGAAGAACGACAAAGCTTAGATAGACTTAGAACCCTAAATATTTATTCCAACAAAACGGGGCAAACGGTGCCCTTGTTCCAAGTAGCTAACTTAGCACCTTATAATCAATTTTCTATTATTCACCATGAAGACCTCTTTCGTACCATCAGTATTCAAGCGAGAAATACTGATGTTGCCGCAGAAGACCTTAAGTTGATTATTGATGCAAAAATTCAAGCTTTAGCGGCTGATTTACCGATAAACCATCGCATTGAATATGATGGTGTGATTAAGGAGTCTCGTGCTGCTCAAAAAGCGTTAGGTGCTAGCATGCCAATAGTTTTAGGCTTGATATTAATCTTATTAGTGGCACAGTTTAATTCATTTAGACAGGCCGCAGTGATCACCTTAACTATCCCACTATCATTTATAGGTGCTGTATTAGGCTTATTTTTGATGCAAGCTCCTTTTGGCTTTATGGTAACCCTAGGGCTATATAGTTTAGCGGGTATTATAATTAATAACGCTATTGTGCTCATTGACCGCATTAAAATTGAAATAGCCTCAGGAAAGTCTGACTATCAAGCAGTGGTTGATGCGTGTCTAACACGGTTACGTCCAATAGCTATGACCACTATCACTACCGTAATGGGATTATTACCCTTAATCATTGGTAAAGACCCGTTGTTTTACGGTATGGCAAACGTTATTGCTTTTGGTCTCGGTATTGGCACCATTTTAACCTTAGCTGTGGTACCAGCACTGTATTGTGGTTTTTATAAAATCACTGATAATCAAGTAGAGTCTGTATAACTTAGCCTAATAACAAGCCCTCAGCTTGCTTTACCTATGACACAAAAAAGCCAATTTTCTCTGACGAGGAAGTTGGCTTTTTATTTAATGTCTGCCTCCGGTATATTAATCCCATTTATATCCGTTGCTTTACGCTAACTAACAGGGATACTCAATTAAGATAAACTTTGTTAAACTGCTGACATTATTTTACGCCATTCTTGCGCGTAAAGACTCAATATAAAGAAGATTAAATGACTGATACTACCTCTGTAAATTTTCCTCGAGCTGGCTTTAGACGCCGCTTCGGCTCATGGATTTATGATCTATTAATTATCATCGCTATATTTATGCTTTCAGGCTACGTATGCGTAGCGCTTTTTGTTGCTTTAGATGCAATGGAGTTAATTTCAATTGCCAGAAGTGGCTTTGGTATTGACTGGAATGCCACACATCTTGCTTATAAAGTTGCCTTTAATTTTTGGTGTGTTGCTTGGGTTTGTCTGTTTTTTATTTACTTTTGGTCTAAAAAAGGCCAAACATTAGGTATGAGAGCATGGCGTTTACGTTTACAAAACCATGATGGTTCACTACTTAGCAAAACAACGGCAATTAAACGTTTATTACCAACGTTATTGGGTTTAGGTAATATTTGGGTTATTTTTGATAGAAAAAACAAACTCAGTTTACAAGATAGAGTTACCAATACTGAAGTGGTGCTATTATCACTTGAAGCAAATAGAGGCCGCTTATAAACGCTACTTTATTGAGCTAAATGTATAGCTGTTAATAGTGCTACTCCTCAAGTGAATAGTGCCATTAACAGCGTGTGGTATATTTGGCTATTTACTACCCTTGTTAATATTAAGTCGTCTTAAAAATCTTAGAAAAAACTAAGCAGTTTTCTTCCCAATAAAATACCAAGCAATACCAACAAAGAACAAACTCGGCATCATAGCCCCAAGTATTGGTGGTAATTGATAGACCAAACTCAATGATCCTAATACTTCATTACTAATAAAAAATAGAATGCCCGTAAAGACGCCCATCATAATGCGCGCGCCCATCGACACTGAACGTAAAGGACCAAAAATAAAAGAAAGTGCCACTAAAAGCATTACCGCAACAGTTAATGGCTGCATTATTTTTCGCCAAAAAGCTAGCTTATAACGACTAGGATCTTGTTCATTCGCTTCTAAGTAATCTAAGTAATCAATCAAGCCTCTTAAAGAAAGTGACTCAGGGGTAACGGTTACTACGCCAAGCTTTTTCGGTGTTAGCGAGGAGTTCCAAATTTTTTGACTATGGCTTTTAATGATAATTTCTTTATCAGTTAAGGAAAACTCCTCAACATCAGTCAATAACCAGCTTTTATCTTGATAAATTGCACTTTTCGCCGAGAGCCAACTATCAATTTTTAATTCATCATTGAAGCCATAAATTTGTACTTTCTTTAATTGACCTCTGTCCAGCACTTCACCAATATTAACAAAGTAATCACCATCTTTAGCCCAAACACCATTTTTAGCGGCAATTAAACTTCCTCCTGAAATTGCTTGAGCGCGTATTTCACGCGCTTTCGCCTCACCACTTGGCGCCAACCATTCACCAATGGCCATACTAACGATAATCAATAAAACAGCCGTTTTCATCACCGACTTAATAATATCTAATCGCGATAAACCTGCGGCTTGCATTACAATGAGTTCACTATTACTTGCTAACATGCCGATACCAATTAAGCCGCCAATAAGTGCTGACATAGGGAAAAATACTTCCACATCGCGTGGCACGGCATAAAGCACATATAATGCGGCATGGGCTAGATCATAATTACCTCGACCTATAGCGCGCATTTGCTCAACAAACTTAATAATGCCACTGACACTAACAAAAACAGCCAAGGTAATAAAAGTAGTAGAGGCAATAACACGACCAATATAAAAATCAATAATGCGCATTAATCACCCTTAACTTGTTCAAAAAATCTCACCACACCACTCACACAGCTACCGACAAAAACAGCCAAGGTAATAAAAGTAGTAGAGGCACTATGATGAGTAAAGCGACCAATATAAAAATCAATAATGCGCATTAATTGCCCTTAACTTGTTCAATAAATCTAATGACAACACTCAAGCAGCTACCGATAAAAACAGCGAGTGTAATGAAAGTCGTTGAGGCACTATGATAAGTAAAGCGACCAATATAAAAATCAATAATGCGCATTAACTTTCTTTTCCTTCAGTCGTTTTTTTAATCGATTTTCGTTTGAAACTCGGTAATTTTGCTTTGATAATTCGCCCACTACTACGCTCTTTCATTAATAACATCATCCCAATAAACAAAGCACTGATATGTATGGGCCACAAGCCAACAACACTTGGAATGGCGTTCTTTTCAATAGCTGAGCGCATTGAAGTTAATAATAATAAATACCCTAAAAATAACATCAAGGCCGGCAGCATTTTGGCAAACTTACCCTGCCTTGGATTAACCACACTTAACGGCACGGCAATAAAAATTAGAATAATACAGGCTAAAGGAAAAGCGATACGCCATTGAATTGTAGCCCGGTACGCTGACTCTAGCTCTGGAGGCATATTGTTATACAACTCGAGCGTAGTTATCGCACTTAGTTTACGGTGTTGATGTTCTACTTCTTGGTCTTTAATTTGAATATAATACTTGGTAAACGCCACAGATTGGAATTCTTTACTCTCTATATCTCTATGGTAACGAATGCCATCACCAAGCACTAACTGCTGGGAGCCAGAATCATCTTCAAAAACCTTGCCTGTTTTTGCGTACACTAAACTTGAGTTAATAATGCTGGCATCAACATTGTCACCTTTAGGTAACTGAGCAACAAAGACTTTATTGAAACTATTGGTTTCTCGGTCTTTATCATGAATAAAAACTACCGCATCTTGATTTCCTGTTTGCTGGAAACGCCCAGAAACTAAGGCACTTAGACCCGAATCTGCCGCAAGTTCTTCTTTAACTTTATATTGATATTCGGAGGCTAACGGCGCTAGGTATAGAGTAAAAATTCCGGTAAAAATAGCCGTAATAATCGCGAGCACCAAAGTCACTCTCACCACATACCATTCACTAACACCACACGCGTGCAACACAGTCATTTCACTGTCTGCATAAATACGTCCATAGGCGAGTAAAACGCCTAGGAATAAGCTAAGGGGTAATATAAACCCCGCAAGATCTGGTATTTTCAAGGCAATGAAAGTCATTACCAATTGCCCCGGTATACTTCCTTCTGAAGCATCACCGAGTACACGGACAAATTTTTGACTGATAAAAATAGTCATTAACACAAAAAATACTGCTAATTGCGTTTTGGCGACTTCTTTTAATAAATAACGAAAAATGATCACAAAAAGATCCCGTATAAACTTAGTTTTTTTCTGACATAATGGCAATTATTGAGTAAACTTGTCGTTTTCATAAGTAAACTATATAGTCAGTGACTAACTCATATTGATGAGTGCGACTATAATTATAGCCCTTAGCGATATCAATTGAATAGACAAGAGTGCTATTTTTTACTTATTTTAGCAATATATGCAATATATTCTAAATAAACACCTTATTAAATTGTAAAAGGAAAAGTCATGGAGTTCAGTGTAAAAAGCGGCAGTCCAGAAAAACAACGTAGCGCTTGTATTGTTGTAGGTGTTTTTGAACCACGCAGACTTAGCGGTACAGCCGAACAGCTTGATGAAATCAGTGAAGGCTACATAAGCAACCTTTTACGCAAAGGCGATTTAGAAGGTAAATCAGGACAGATGTTATTATTACATCACGTGCCTAATATTTTAAGCGAGCGTGTTTTATTAGTAGGTTGCGGTAAAGAGAGAGAGCTTGATGAACGTCAATATCGTCAAATAATTACCAAAACAATTAACACCTTGAATGAAACAGGTTCTATGGAAGCCGTATGCTTCTTATCTGAGTTACATGTTAAAGGTCGTGATATTTACTGGAAAGTTCGCCAAGCTGTTGAAGCAGCACAAGATGTCTTATATAGTTTTGATAGTTTAAAAACTCGTAAAGCTGAGGCTCGTCGTCCTTTACGTAAAGTTGTTTTTAATGTGCCAACTCGCCGTGAACTGCCTATTGGTGAACGCGCCGTTAGTCATGCCTTAGCCATTTCTGAAGGTATTACTACCTGTAAGAATGTAGCTAACATGCCACCAAACATTTGTAATCCAGCTTATCTTGCTGAACAAGCCAAGATTCTTGAAAATGATTATGACAAAGTTACAACAACGATTGTTGACGAAAAAGAAATGGAAGAGCTTGGTATGGGTTCATACTTAGCTGTTGGTCGTGGTTCAGTAAATGAATCTTTAATGAGTATCATTAAATATGACGGTGCCGGTGATGATTCAAAGCCACTAGTATTAGTGGGTAAAGGTTTAACTTTTGACAGTGGTGGTATTTCATTAAAACCTGGCGCAGGCATGGATGAAATGAAATATGACATGGGTGGTGCCGCAGGTGTATTAGGTGCTATGCATGCTCTGGTCGAACTTAATTTACCTATTAATGTTATTGGCGTTTTAGCTGGTTGTGAAAACATGCCAAGCAGTAACGCATATCGCCCAGGTGATATATTAACAACTATGTCTGGTCAAACTGTTGAAGTACTTAATACTGATGCTGAAGGCCGTTTAGTTTTATGTGATGCACTTACCTATGTTGAACGTTTTAATCCTGAAGCGGTTATTGATGTAGCCACGTTAACTGGTGCTTGTGTCGTTGCTTTAGGCGCACATGCAACAGGCTTGCTAAGTAGTCATAATCCACTTGCTCATGAGTTATTAAATGCTTCAGAGCAAAGTGGTGACAGAGCATGGCGTATGCCGTTATGGGATGATTATCAAGATCAACTTGAAAGCCCATTTGCTGACTTTACCAATTTAGGTGGTAAAGAAGCAGGAACGATTACAGCAGCTTGTTTCTTATCGCGTTTCACCAAAAAATATAATTGGGCGCATTTAGATATTGCTGGTACAGCATGGCGCAGCGGTAAAAATAAAGGCGCAACGGGTCGTCCCGTAAGTATGTTAACGCAGTTTTTACTTAATCGTGCTGGTCAAGAACAAGGCGAGTAAACTGCTACAGTAGATTGATATATACCCGTTCCACTTGAAGATGCATGATTCAGCTGGAATTAGAAACGCCTTTAGGCAAGGCATTGATATTGAGAATGGTTGTTCCCTTCTCAATATCAATAACGCAGCATAAAGCGTTTCTAAACCAGCCCCTTGGAGAAGGCTGGGCAAATCATACTCTGCGTTACATTTCTTTTTAAGGGAATAACCCTTAATAAAAAAATGTGCCTTAATTATGAATCGCTCAGACTTCCTGAAACGAGCATCTTCAAGTGGAGCGGGTATAGTAGATTGATATAAAAAGATTAACCCCTAGTAGTTCTACTACTAGGGGTTAATGATTACAATAGGCCAATAAAATGCAAACCCAAGTAATGTTTTATCTACTTAAGGATGATGGAACAGACGAGACAGAAAAAGAGTCCCGCTCTGCGATTTATCATGCTTGTTTGCAAGCCAGTTATTTTTATCGACAGAATCAGCGTGTCTATATTTACGCACAAGACCAGCAACATGCTGAGCAAATTGATGAAATGCTTTGGGCATTTGATAGCGATAGTTTTGTACCACATAACCTAGTTGGTGAAGGTCCAAAGCAAGGCGCTATGGTGGAAATAGGTTATCAAGTACCACAAGGGCGTCGTCCTGTGCTTATTAACCTCAATAGTGCAGTGCCTAACTTTGCCAATCAATTTCAATTCATCGTTGATTTTGTACCCAGTGATGAAACACTTAAACAACAAGCGAGAGAACGCTTTAAAACTTGCCGTCAATGGGGTTTTCAAGTTGATAACCAAGCGGTAACTGTGTCAGAAGAAGCCATTAAATAGCGACTACTATTTATACAGGGCTAGCACAAAAACAAACAAGAAAATGAAGACGAACACAAAAAACTAATTCAATAAACGTTGCATTTTACTTTGCTGCATTTTTACTTTGTTGAACTTTTACTAGTGAAGCGTATAGATGACTTAACTGATAAAAAGTACTGAAGAACAGTGCCGTAACAAAACAACGAACAACTATTAAACCTATTACCGGATAAAATGATGGAAAAAACCTTTAACCCTACCGACATTGAACAGTCCCTTTATACTAGCTGGGAAGAGCAAGGTTACTTTAGCCCTACAGGTGAAGGTGACAGTTACAGCATTGCTATTCCACCACCGAATGTTACTGGTAGCTTACATATGGGTCATGCTTTTCAGCAAACCATCATGGATACGCTTATTCGTTACCAACGCATGCAAGGTAAAAATACCTTATGGCAAACAGGTTGTGACCATGCAGGTATAGCAACACAAATGGTTGTTGAACGAAAAATTGCTGCTGAAGAAGGTAAAACTCGACATGACTATGGTCGTGAAGGCTTTATCGATAAAATTTGGGAATGGAAAGAAGAGTCTGGCGGCACCATTGGTAAACAAATGCGTCGTTTAGGTAATTCTATCGATTGGACTCGTGAACGTTTTACGATGGATGATGGTATGTCTGAAGCGGTACAAGAAGTATTTGTACGCTTATTTGAAGACGATTTGATTTATCGTGGTAAACGCCTTGTAAACTGGGATCCAAAATTCCATACCGCTATTTCTGATTTAGAAGTAGAGAATAAAGACAAAAAAGGCCACATGTGGCATTTGCGTTATCCCTTAGCTAACGGTGCGAAAACAGCAGAAGGTCTTGATTATTTGGTTGTAGCGACAACACGACCGGAAACTATGCTTGGTGATACTGGCGTTGCAGTAAACCCAGAAGACCCTCGCTATAAAGACCTAATTGGCAAGCAAGTATTATTACCGTTAGTAAACCGATTAATTCCTATTGTTGGTGATGACCATGCCGATATGGACAAAGGCACGGGTTGTGTAAAAATCACCCCTGGCCATGACTTTAACGATAATGAAGTAGGTAAACGTCATCAATTACCACAAATCAACATTTTTGATAAAGACGCTGCAGTATTAGCCGCCGCTGAAATTTACGATACTAAAGGTGAAGCATGTAACGCGTACGATGCTGAATTACCCGCTGAGTTTGCTGGTATGGACCGATTTGTCGCTCGTAAAGCTATCGTCGCTAAATTTGACGAATTAGGTTTATTAGTTGAAGTAAAAGATCATGACTTAGTTGCACCCTATGGTGATAGATCTGGCGTGATCATTGAGCCCCTTCTTACTGACCAGTGGTATGTTCGTGTTGAAAAACTAGTAGGTCCTGCAGTTGACGCTGTAAAAGATGGTCAAATTGAATTTGTACCTAAGCAATATGAAAACATGTATTTCTCTTGGATGAACAACATTCAGGATTGGTGTATTTCACGCCAACTGTGGTGGGGACATCGCATCCCTGCTTGGTATGACGAAAACGGTAAAGTATATGTAGGTCGCACCGAAGAAGAAGTCCGTGCTAATAACCCTATTAGCGATGACATGAAGCTACGTCAAGATGATGATGTACTTGATACCTGGTTCTCATCTGCTCTTTGGACGTTCTCAACGTTAGGCTGGCCAAAAGAAACTGAAGATTTAAAAACCTTCCACCCTACTGATGTATTGGTGACAGGTTTTGATATCATTTTCTTCTGGGTTGCCCGCATGATTATGATGACGATGCACTTCAACAAAGATGAAAATGGTAAAGCACAAATACCTTTCAAGAAAATCTACATGACCGGCCTTATTCGTGATGAAAATGGCGACAAGATGAGTAAATCAAAAGGTAATGTGGTTGATCCATTAGACATGATTGATGGTATCTCTCTTGAAGACTTATTACAGAAACGAACGGGTAATATGATGCAGCCTAAGTTGGCTGCTAAAATTGAAAAGCTTACCAAAAAAGAATACCCAAATGGTATTGAAGCTCATGGTACTGATGCGCTTCGTTTTACTTTAACGTCTGTTGCAACAACTGGCCGTGATATTAGCTGGGACATGAAACGTCTTGAAGGGTACCGTAACTTTACCAATAAGTTATGGAATGCTAGCCGATACGTGATGATGAATACCGAAGAATTTGATTGCGGTAGCTCTTCATCTTTAGGAACAGCAGGCGAAATGGAATTATCACTTGCGGATCGTTGGATCATAGGTCAATTCGAGCAAACTGTAAAAACGGTTCATGAAGCCTTTGATACTTATCGTTTCGATCTTGCCTCACAAGCTTTGTATGAATTTACCTGGAACCAATTCTGTGATTGGTATTTAGAGCTTACTAAGCCAGTATTATTTAAAGGTAATGAAGCGCAACAACGTGGAACTCGCCATACCTTAGTAAACGTTCTAGAAGCTTTATTACGCTTGATGCACCCTATCATGCCGTTCATTACTGAAACCATTTGGCAGCGTGTGCAGCCATTAAGTGATTTTAGTAAAAATGGTGATTCAATTATGGTTCAAGCTTTCCCACAATTTAACGAAAGCAATTGTGACCAGCAAGCCATCGACGATTTAGAGTGGGTTAAACAGTTTATCATTGCCATTCGAAATATCCGTGGTGAAATGGATATATCGCCAAGTAAAGAATTGCCAGTATTGCTTAAGAATGTAAATGAAAACGATCAACGTCGTTTAAATGAAAATGAACAATTCTTAAGTTCACTAGCGAAACTTGAAAGCATTACCGTGTTAGCCGAAAATGAACAAGGTCCAGCGTCAGCATCGGCTGTAGTTGGCGATTTATCAGTGCTTATACCAATGGCAGGTTTAATTGATAAAGAAGCTGAACTGGCTCGTTTAGATAAAGCGATGGACAAGCTTGAAAAAGACGCAGCGAGAACACGTGGCAAGCTTAGCAATGACAATTTTGTTGGTAAAGCACCAGCAGCTGTTATTGATAAAGAAAAAGCGAAACTAGCGGAAGCTGAATCTGCATTGGTTAAAATGCAAGAGCAAAAAGATCAAATTGCTGCGCTTTAACCTAAAACAGATAAGCTAAAAGCCAAAAATGACGGCTAGTCCAAATAGCCGTCATTTTTTATTAATCATTTCCTCACATCTCCTCAAACCCCAGTTTATTGGACTATTAACACTACCATTGATAGTTACTCGTATTTAAACAAAGAAAATTTGAACTAATCTGTTTTTTTATAAAGCAAATTAAAAACAACTATGCTAGACTACTTTCGCGTTGAGTTCTTGCGTTGCAGATGAAGGTTTATACTGACTTTTGTTGTAGTTTTCTATCTGATGCACATAGTGTATTGATTATTCTACACAGGCAGATTTAGACAATGCAAACTATTGTTTGAAGCAATGATTGTGTCGAATATGGTTTGTTTCCTTCCTCTTCCTGTACTTTTTGGTAGAGGGCACTTACTCGGGTGAAAACGGTTTCTACCTATTTTGGGATAGAGCCACAATATTATTTTATGATTACAGGAAAATGTTAGTATGTCTGATACAGTTACTGGTAAAGTTAAATTTTTCAACGAAACTAAAGGTTTCGGTTTTATAGAGCAAGAAAATGGTCCTGACGTGTTTGTTCACTTCAGCGCTATCTCTGGAGACGGTTTCCGTACTCTAGCTGACGGTCAAGCAGTTACTTTTACTGTTAAACAAGGTCAAAAAGGCCCTGAAGCAGAAAACGTACTAGCTGTATAAGTTTAACTTATAAGCTAATCTAAAAAAACGAAGCATGAGTTTAACTCTTCCTTCGTTTTTTTGTGTCTGCAGTTTAAGAAAATAAAATACACTCATATCAAAAAAACCAACAACTTCAATTAACTATCAACTAGATCCCATCAACTAAACTTGTAACGACCTTTCCTTAATAATTCAATTACCCAAATAAAACCAGTTAAACAGAATACGAATGTTAATAAGGCAAAGAATATTATTTGACCATTATTAAACCCCCCAACGGACCCTTGACCTAGAAAAGGGTAATCCATGAAGTGCAGCATAAAGAAAAGATCAACAAAGCGTTTATCATCATTACTGTGCCCAATCAAACGACCTGAGCTAGCGTCGATATAAACACTCGTATTTAGAGCGTCTGAGAAATTTACCTGCCAAGCTATATTTCTTTCTTTGAGCATATCTGTAATAGGCGGCTTCACTTTTACTATACCACTTACACCCCCTTTGCCTTTATAACTTGCTTGAGCTAACTTACTTGCAACACCATCATCAATGATAAGCTTTTCTCCAGCGTAAGCATCTACGAGACTGTAATCACTTTTAAAATGACTGTATAAGCCTTCTTCATGGGTTAACAAGTAATAAGGTTTACCTAGTCGCTGTATTAAGGCTATCTCAGTTACCGGTTTACTACTTTTACTCATAATCAGTTCAAGGTTTACTAAACGGTCATGTTCAACTTTCTGGAAGGTGATGGCTTTTTTATTTTGATTACCACGTGCTTTTTCATGATCCATTAAATTAAAAAATAAACCTGTACTTAGCCAAATGAATAACTGAATAAAAACCAATAGAGATAGCCATTTGTGGAGTTTCTTAATTGTAGAAAACTTAATAAATGATTGTTTTAGAGCATTACGCTTTTTCATCTACAACCTCCTTATTCAAATCATTATCAACTTTACTGTTTCTTTTTTTCTGCTGGGGCATAAGACGAAAGTAAGTCAGCACTAAGCCAAATATACTGGCAATAAAAGCAAGAACAGTGAAGACAAGAAGTAACTTATTGTCTGCCTCTTCATCGATATAATCCATAACATGAAAAGCAAACATCCAATCAAAAATACGCCAGTAGCTATGACGCTTAGTTACCAATTGACCAGAGTTAGCACTTATATAAAAACTAGGGCTAGCAAAGTCATCAAAATCAATTCGCCATGCTGGTAAATGGCGACTACTTAATTCTCTTGGTGGATTAACGGTAATCAACTGAACATTGATTACCGTTGTTTTGGTATTTATGTAGTTGTCTTTAGCGATAGAAGTCGCGAGTTGTTCATTGATTGGCGATAGTTGCTGACCATCAAGCGCTGAAAGAAGCACTTTCTGATCGCCATCATTAAAACGATAAACGGTTTGATTTAGCAATAAACCAAGCTTAACATTTGATGCTTTATTATGGTCGTTCATTAACTCGCTAAAAGAATAACCTACTTGCTCTGGAGTTAGTCTTTGTTTGTTCTTGGCTACTAATGTATCACCATGAATATAATCAATATCCATTAGCACCATATAAGTCCCCGTTACCGACCACGTTAACAGTTGTAGACCAACAAATAACATCAGCCATTTATGATATTTTCTACTCTTTCTATGCAAAGACACTACAATGTTTCCTTTAAATTTCTGCTAACGCTTGTACTAACATGGCTTCAATTTGGGACATAATTGCTTGGTTCGTGGCAGCATCAAAACCACTTATACGTGGCGTATGAATATGCCCCGTAGGGATTGTTGAACCTAACTTATTACGCAAGGCAATACTGCGATAAGAGATCTCATTAGATAAATAACCTCCCCCGCCACCTTGCACCGCAATCTTATCAACAAGCTCAGATAAGTTATTGGCTGTAACATTTTTTGCTGTACCTGATTCGAGTATCGTTACCCCACGGTTATCATTAATTTTGTAGCGACCTTTCGCTTTCATCATCGCTTGATAAGGCAAACTAAAAAGAACAAATTCATCACCTATCAGCGGTGCTTCAAGTAAACTAGGTACTAAAGGGTTGTTTTTATTAGCGCCAGTATAAACATTGACGTTATCTGGTGCTGTAGCGCTGCGTCTTAAACCTGGAAAATGCTCTAAATCAAAGTCACTTCGACCCATTGAAATAGTCGCAATCAAATCAACGCTATTTAATGCATAATAAGGGGCTAACAAGCTTTCAACTTCACCGTGATCAAAATCAGCATAACGTACTGGTATCATGGCAGTATTTATTTCCGCCGTTATCTTTTTCCCGTTATTCATGTATTCGATAACAACACCATCGAGTAGTAACGCAGCTAAACCTGAAGGGTTAGATTGTTTAATGTTTCTATCAAGCAAAAATGGGTCAAAACCAGTTAGCAGAATACGCTTATCGGTAGCTTGCTTGTAAGTTAAATCATTGCGACCACGGGATGTGTTTTCAAAGGTTTCAACTAAAGCTGCCAATTCAGTTTGAGAATATTGAATTGGCGTAGTTTTTACAAATGAGATAATAGCTAACCTTGTCCAGTATAAGGGCCTATCATCAACAATCTGACCATTTTTCGCTTGTTCTTTACTGTATTGCCATAATTGATTACCAAGCAGTGATAACGATTGCTGCGCTAAAATAAAAGTATTATTTTGTGGCCAGTTCTTTTTAAACGCAGACCACTCAAAATGTGTATTTACTCCTGGCATGGCTTCTTGAGCTTTATTTACACGTTGCTCTTCAATGGTCAAGAGTGTCTTAGCATTGGAATATAAACTAGTTGAGCTGATAAAAAGGGAAAAAATCAATAATGCACGGTTGAACTTCATGGTGAGCCTTTAACAAATAGGTGAAGATATAAAACCATAATGCCAATGAAAAATATCGAAGTAAACTTCAAAAGCAAGAGCCTCACTTGAACATAACTAAAAATGGCGGTATATGTTTACAACATATACCGCCATTTTATTGTGTACTTAAACTCTAATGCTAGTCAGCAATGTACTCAACTACTTCTAGGCCAAAACCTGACAATGAGTGATATTTAGTTTGCGAACTTAATAAACGCATTTTACTCACACCTAAGTTTGCTAGGATTTGTGAGCCCACACCAACATTGCGAGATCCAATGTGACGATTAGTTTCTTTTACCGTTTCACCCGCATCAATCTTGGCATATTTTTCTACCAAGTTAATTAATTCATTTGGTGACTCATGCTTACCGAGTAAAACAAGTACACCACCTTCTTTAGCAATTTTTTCTAATGCATTAGCCATTGGCCAAGTCGAAATACTTTCACGTTGACTGAATAATAAATCTCTAAAAGTATTTTCTAAATGTACACGTACAAAAGTAGGTTCATCAGCTTTAATTTCGCCTTTAGTTAAAGCAAAGTGCGCTTGACCGTCAATGGTGTCTTTAAACACGGTTAAATCAAATTCACCAAAAGCGGTAGGAAGTTTACACTGAGAAACTCGCTCAATGGTTGTTTCAGTAGCATTTCTAAATTCAATTAAATCAGCAATGGTGCCCATTTTTATATCGTGTTTTTGTGCAATGATTTCTAAGTCAGAGCGACGCGCCATCGTGCCATCTTCATTTAAAATCTCGACAATAACAGCAGCTGATTCAAAACCCGCCATACGTGCTAAGTCAACACTCGCTTCAGTATGACCTGCGCGATTTAACACACCACCATCTTTAGCGATTAGCGGGAAAATATGACCTGGTTGAACGATACTAAGATGAGTCGCTTCTTTATTTGCCGCAGCAAGAACAGTCGTTGCACGATCAGCAGCAGATATACCTGTAGTTACACCGGTAGCAGCTTCAATTGACACGGTAAAGTTGGTACTAAACTGTGCCTCATTTTTATCTACCATTAAGGGCAGCTTCAATGTTTCACACTTTTCACGGCTCATTGGCATACAAATTAAGCCGCGGCCATGAGTTGCCATAAAGTTAATGGCTGCAGGAGTCACTTTTTCAGCGGCCATAATGAAGTCGCCTTCATTTTCTCTGTCTTCATCATCCATTAAAATAACCATCTTACCTAATGCGATGTCTGCGATGATTTCTTGTGGGGTATTTAAATTCATTTCGGCCTCTTTAAATGGCTAGCTATGTTGTTAGCCTATTTTAACTATTCTAATTTGATATGTTTTTATTTATTTTTGTTCGAAAGCAAACTACTTAATAAAGCCTGCTTTTAATAACATGGATTCGGTAACATTCGACGTTGGAGCTTGATCATCTTCATTACTTTTAGTCAATAATCGTTCTAAGTAACGAGCAATTAAGTCCACTTCAATGTTCACCTTGCTACCTACTTGATACTGAGCAAAGATGGTTTCTTTTACCGTATGTGGCACAATCGTTAATCGAAAACTACCTTTTGAGCTCTCTTCAGCAAGTGCATTAACCGTTAAACTAGTACCATCAATAGTTACCGAACCTTTTTCGGCAATATAGTGTGCTAAATCACTTGGCATACTTAACCAGTATTCAATACTATTACCATTATTATTGATAGCTAATATTTCACTGACACCATCTACATGTCCTGAAACCATATGACCACCAAAACGTGTGCTTGCCAACATCGCTTTTTCTAGGTTTACTTTACTGCCAACCTGATAGTTTGCAAAACCAGTTCGCTGCAGGGTTTCGTTCGAAACATCCGCGCTATAACTGCCATTACCTTTGCCATTATCAAAATCAACCACAGTAAGACAAATACCGTTAGTGGCGATGGAGTCACCCAGTTTAACGTCACTCATATCTAAGCTATTGGTATCAATAACTAAACGAGCACCTTGGGCATTAACATTGATGGCCTTAATAGTACCAACAGCTTCGATAATTCCTGTAAACATAGACTTCTCTATTTAATTTTTTATGTGTTTATTGTTAGTTAGTTGGCTAGTGATGCGAATATCTCCACCGACCATACGAATATCACTAATAGTTAATGCCTTGGCTTGGTTTAGCCTTAATACTGAGGGCATTTCCATTAAATTTTTACCGTCGCCACCCATTAATTTGGGCGCTTGATAAAGAATGAGTTCATTAACTAAATCTTGCTCAATAAAGGCACCACTTAATTGTGCGCCCGACTCAATCAAAATATCATTGAGCCCTCGTTTTGCTAGATACTCTAACAAAGTCTTCAAATTTATTTTCAATTTACCCTGAGAGTTTTCAGTCACAGGTAATTGCACCTGTTCTACGAAATGCGGCCATTTTGGTAAGTTTTCAAGATGTGATTCAATTTTATTTTCAATGTAGTCAGGATCTATGCCATTAATAATTAAAATTGGTGACTGATGTTCGAATAATGCCAGGTTTGGCGTCAACCTATTTTGACTATCGATTACAATGCGTAATGGCTGACGAAGGGCTTCTTTCGGGTAGTTATCTTTCAACTCACCTAGCTCAGACCAACGTACCGTCATTTTAGCATTATCGAAAAGCACTGAATCTGCACCTGTAATAATCGCGCAACTTTGGGCGCGTAAACGCTGAACATCTTGCCGAGCATCGCTTGAGGTAATCCATTTACTTTCGCCACTGGCCATGGCTGTTTTTCCATCAAGACTTGCTGCTAATTTACAGCGTACATAAGGAAGATTATTAATCATCTTATGAATGAACCCGACGTTAAGGTGCTTAGCGCTTTCTTCTAACAAACCCGATTGCACCGTGATGCCCGCTTTTTCTAATAGGGATAAGCCATTACCAGAAACTTGTGGATTGGGATCAACCATAGCGGCAATAACATGACTAACACCAGCATCAATTAATGCTTTGGCACATGGCGGCGTACGGCCAAAATGGCTGCAAGGTTCAAGAGTGACATAGGCAGTAGCGCCTTTGATTAAAGCGGGATTGTTTTCTTTTGCCTCAGCTAACGCATTAACTTCTGCGTGACCCTGCCCTGCCTTTTGATGATAGCCCTCACCAATAACTTTACCAACATCTTCTTTATAGCTCACTAACACACAACCAACTCTCGGGTTGGGAGAAGTAGTGAAATGCCCTTTTTTAGCTAAATCTATAGCCCTAGACATAAAATGCTTATCTTGGTCAGTAAAGTATTGTTCAGTAAAAGTCTTGTTATTAGGCGAACTAGTTGTCATATTATTTAGCCGTTTTCGCTGGTTTAGCCTTTTTTGCTTTACCGTTTTTTTCTTTTCCTAATCGCGTGATCTCATCAGCAAATTCACTGATATCTTCAAAGGACAAATAAACAGAGGCGAAACGTAAGTAAGCAACTTTATCTAATTCTTTAAGCTGCGACATAATTAAGTCTCCTAGCATTTCACTGCTAATTTCTCGCTCACCCGTAGCGCGCATTTGAGACTTCAGCTTATTAACCGCTAACTCTATCTGTTCCATGCTTACAGGGCGTTTTTCTAATGCTCGGGTTAAGCCGCTGAGCATTTTATCTTCATTAAACGGTTCTCTGCTGCCATCACGTTTTATGATTCTTGGCATGACCAATTCAGCACTTTCAAACGTTGTATAACGTTCGTGACAAGCTAAACATTCACGACGTCGTCTTACTTGATGGCCATCAGAAACTAAACGTGAATCGATGACTTTAGTGTCATTCGCTGAACAAAATGGACAATACATGGTTTACCTACGGTAATGAAACTAAGTTTACGGGCAAAAAAAATGGCCGCTCAAGGCGACCATTTTAATATAAATTCACTTATATTAGTGAATTAGTTTCTCATTCAACTGTTTTACTTTTGGTAAACAGGGAAACGAGCACATAACTCTTTAACTTGATCTTGAACACGTTTACTAACGTCTTCATTTTCAATATCATCAAGAATGTCACAAATCCAGCCAGTTAATGCTTTAGTTTCTTCGATACCAAAACCACGACGAGTAATCGCTGGAGTACCTAAACGTAGACCTGATGTAACAAACGGAGAACGAGGATCGTTTGGAACTGAGTTTTTGTTCACTGTGATGTGAGCTTTACCTAAAGCGGCATCAGCATCTTTACCAGTAATATCTTTATCGATTAAATCAAGTAACAATAAGTGGTTTTGAGTACCGTTAGATACTACTTTATAACCACGTTCTTGTAATACAGCTACCATTGCTAAAGCGTTAGCTAAAACATTTTGTTGGTAAACTTTAAATTCTGGAGATAATGCTTCTTTAAATGCAACGGCTTTCGCTGCAATAATGTGCATTAATGGTCCACCTTGACCACCAGGGAAAACAGCGCTGTTTAACTTTTTGTAAATAGCTTCGTCATCACAACCAGAGATAATTAAACCGCCACGTGGGCCAGCTAATGTTTTATGCGTAGTTGTAGTCACAACATGCGCATGTGGAACTGGGTTAGGATAAAGACCTGCAGCAATTAAACCAGCAACGTGAGCCATATCTACGAAGAAGTAAGCGCCAACTTTATCAGCAATTGTACGCATACGTGCCCAGTCAACAACACCTGAGAATGCTGAGAAACCACCGATAATCATTTCTGGTTGGTGCTCAACAGCTAAACGTTCTAATTCTTCATAGTCAATATCGCCTGTTTCAGGGTGAAGACCATATTGGAACGCTTCGTAAGACTTACCAGAGAAGCTTACATGTGAACCATGAGTTAAGTGACCACCATGAGCTAAGCTCATACCTAACACTTTACCACCAGGCTTAACTAAAGCTTGGAAAACAGCTGCGTTAGCTTGTGAACCAGCATGAGGCTGAACGTTGGCATAAGTAGCGCCAAATAATTCTTTAGCACGGTCAATAGCTAATTGCTCAGCGATATCAACATATTCACAACCACCGTAGTAACGCTTGCCAGGGTAACCTTCAGCGTATTTGTTAGTAAGTTGTGAGCCTTGTGCTTCAAGAACGCGCGGGCTACAGTAGTTTTCAGATGCAATTAATTCAATGTGCTCTTCTTGACGAACAACTTCATTGCTCATTGCTTCATAAAGTTCTGGATCAAAAGTAGCAATATTCATATCACGAGTAAACATGGTTTATTCCTTAAGTATTTCAGCCCAAGGCTGCAAACTGTGTCCTAGTTACCTATTTAGTAAACTTAATTACTTAATTCGATTAACTTGGACACACAAAATTAGTGGCAGTATTTTGCCTGATTTTTGCCTGTATGTACACGGCAAAACGGGCTAGCCTTAGTGCATTTCGCACTGTTTTATAGCGTAAGTTGTTAAGCCATCGAACTTAACAGCACAATAAAAGTTTTCACCAAAGCAAGCAAACAGACTATAACTAATAAAAAAGCAACTTACAACGAATATAAAACAGAAAACAAAACAAATACCCGAATAATAAACAGGTATAACATGTAAAGTGCAAATTATTCATGGAGCCATGAATATTATTACGAAACCGAAAAGACTGGTCCCATAGTTAGTGGTGATATTGTTTATCGGAAGTTATTTATGACTTTATTGTGCAAAACTAAGCGCTATATTTGCACATGCATCATTAGATTAAGCTAAGTTGGTTCAACTCTTTAGTGCGCTTTTGATGGAACCAATGGCTGACCAACCACAATATGACTATAACAAGATTGATAACAAAGAAAGGCGGCCAAGGTGATTTTTCTGATTCTTCAATCATGACATAAATGTACCAGTTAACTGCAGGTAGCAATAACCAGCATGATAGCTTAATTAATTTAATATATTTAATCGAAGACTCCAACCCTGCAATAGCGTTAGCTACCGCTTTATCAGGACTATCACAGCTGTGTTTCCAAATACGTAAACGTATCTTAATTTCATAATAAACAAAGATTACTGAGGTTATGGCTCCGAAAGCAAGGTAAGCAATAGTTGCCGTTCCCCAATCCCCTTGATATAGGCCAATTAATAACGCAGTGATAAGCCCAACAGTAGCGATGATATCAATCGCTAACAAAGACTTTGCTAGCAGAGTACGTTTTTTAGTTTGTTTTAATAACGCTTGAATGTCTGTTTTTTCATAAGGTTGATTTTGCCAATCTTGGCTAAGTGTGAGCCATTGTTCATCAAGTAGATTCGTTGGCTCTGCGCTAGTATCTGAGACAGTATCTGAACTTAATTGTACATCGGGTTCTTCATGACCGTCTTGATGAAATGCTTTATTTTCCGGTGATTTATCGTTACTCATACGGCCTCCAACATTTGAGCTAAAACTTGTTTCGCTCTCTGTAATCGTACACCAACAAGGTTTGTTGTAATGGCTAAAACGTCTGCAATCTCTTGATAACTCATGCCTTCTAATGCAAGTGTTATCACCTGCTGTTGCTCAAGTTTTAACTGCCGAATTGCTTCGGCTAGCTTTTGTTGTCGTTGACTCTGGTTAAGAGATTGATATGGTGTAGGTTGACGTTCATCTTTTTCAACCTCCATACTAATGTTACTTAAATCTTGATCAACTTTAATGGTTTTGACTGCCTTAGCAACGTGTGTCGCTAATACATTGTGAGCAATACGCGCAACAAAAGTTTTTACCGCCGAATCCTGACGAAACTTAGGCAAGGCTCGCCAAATATTTAACGCGATCTCTTGAAAAAGCTCATCTTGAATAGCGACTTTTGCTTCAAAACCGGTAATGATATGACGTAGCAATTTTTCATGCTCCGTCATCCACAGGGTAAATACGGCTTGATGATCCGCAATCTGTGGCTCTACTGAATGACAATCCAATGCGTGTTCCTGGCAGTCTATTCCCTGTGCGGTAGCATAGGAAATATCTGCTTTTTTTATGCTTAACTTACTTAAATTTAACATAAAATTTACTGTGATTTCATCATTTATCATTCTTTACATCATCACTAACGGGGTAGGCTTAACTTAATGCCATGACTACTTTTTCTGACTTCAGCTTTTTAGCTAACGCTAAAACTAAAGCAACCGTGATAGCAATAGTCACTGCACTCGTAGCGAAAACCGCTAACCAATCGACGTCAACACCCTTAAATATATTTTCAATTATCATGGATTGACCCGCTATTGGCAGCCAATTTAGCCACTGAGGACGGTCATCCATCATCGAAACAACAAAAGGGATAAAAGCAGGAATACCAATAAGCATACCTACCGTTGATTGCGCCTCTTTAAAACTCTTTGTTTGAAATGCCACAAATAACTGACAGGCTGACGCAAAGAAACAAATAGGTAAGAGTAGTAATAATAATACAGCTGCGGTCGATATATCTAAGCTAAAGGTGGCACCAATTTTTGTTAAATCGACAAAACCTACGGAAACAGAAGTAAGTATCAATATCAGTAACACCCCAATAACTGCAACGGTTGAAGCACTTATCAATTTTGCTAACACTATTTTCAAGGTGCTCACAGGTTGGCAAAGTAACATTTCCAGCACATTACGTTCACGCTCACCAGCACTTGAATCAATCGCGACAGATAAACCAGACATAAATGCAGCTAACATCAAATAAATACCAAGCATCATTGAAATCAGCATAAAAGTAGCATCAGGCTTTGCCGTGTCTTGCTCAACTAATTTAACTGGGTTTAACAAACGTATGTCTACGCCTCGCAGTAACAAGCGTTTATAACCAATGGATAAAGAAAATGCTCTTACGGCATTATTAATTCGCCTTACCGGTGGTTGAACAGCCTTGTCAGTGAAATCAGCTTGTAAATGCAATTTTATCGGCTTACCTTCTGCCATATCTGCTGCATAATCTTCTGGGATCTCAATCGCTATATTACGTTGTTCCCAAGTAGACTTTTCATCCTTAGGTACATCAGCAAAATCTAATAAATTTTTCTCCGCAAAGTGCTTGATTAACTTAGGTGCATGCTCAGCGCCGATGAACTTGACATAGACAGGCGGCTCATCCACTAATTTTTCAATCATGATCTTTGACATGACCATTATTCCGACAGGCGCTAAGATAGCCATCATTAACGCAACCATCAGAGCACGTTTATCACGAAAAGCTTCTCTGTATTCTTTTATCACTAATGCTTTTAATTGGATTAAATCTAGATTCATTATGCTGCTACTCCTTCATCTGAACCAATTAATTTAACAAAAGCTTCTTCTAAATTCTGTTCACCCGCTAACTCACATAACTCTTGTGGAGTGCCTTGGGCGGCAAGTTTTCCATTCGCCACAATAATCACGCGGTCACATAAAGCAGCAACCTCTTGCATTACATGTGACGAGAATAAAATACAGTGCCCTTTGGCTTTAAACTTCGCTAAATGATTACGCAAAATACGAGTACTCATTACATCTAACCCTCGCGTTGGCTCATCAAGCACGAAGTTTTGCGGTTGATGAACTAATGCTTGAGCTAGCGTAACTTTCATACGTTGCCCTTGAGAAAAACCAACGGTTTTACGATGCGCTAAATCACCTAACTCTAAATCTTGGATCACTTGTTCTATCGCTTGTTTTTTAGTTTGTCCTGACATGCCATGTAGACTTGCAAAGTAATCAATTTGTTCATAAGCAGTAAGACGTTCATACAAACCGAATTTATCGGGGAAAATACCTAACTTGGCACGAGCGGCAAGTGGGTTTTCAGTAACACTGATACCATCAATGGTGGCAAAGCCTTCGTCAGCTGAAAGCAAACCATATAGCGTGCGTAAACAGGTTGTTTTTCCGGCGCCATTTGGGCCTAAAATCCCGGTAATTTCACCGTCTTTTGCGGTGAAAGAAAGCCCATCTAGCGCTTTTACCGTATTCTTCTTGTCTTTCTTATCAATAAAGCTCTTATGTAAATTATTTACTTCTATCATTACTTTTTCCTTCAAACATAGTTATTTCCTTATTCGTGCCATTGCTTGTAAATGCATGCGATCTATTGAATACCGTTAACACTGGTCATAAAAGTTTCTTGAGGAATATCTTTTAAACAAGATTCATCAAGTTTCTTAGGCGTTTTACTGGTTAAAAATTCTTGGATAATATCACTCGCACACGTACTCATTGCCACGGTATGAGAAGCATTTTCAACAATAATATGATGGCTATTAGGTAGAGACTTCGCTGAATATTCACCATTACTCGGCGGAGTTACCGGATCTAAGTTACCTGATAAAATTAACGTCGGAATATCTGCGGTGACACTTTGGTAAAAATCTTCACTAGGACGGTATTCAGGGAAAAATGGACAAACCATATCCCAAGCTAGCTGGCTGTCTTTACCATCAAAGTTATTATTTGCGTCTGCAGCTTTATCTGCTAATGATAATCTTGGCATGTCTTCATTACATACAATGTTAAAGAGCAAGCCAGTATAAACAAGTTGTTCACCCTCAGTGCGAGCCATCAAGCCAACTAGTGGTTGATAATTACCTAAGAAAGCTTGATGAATAACAAGTGGCACCATAGAACGACCTTCCATTCCATAGAGCTGAAAACGTAAGTTACCAGTAAATTTAGTATCATCAATAACAAGTTTTGTCGGTGTGCCTAAACGAGGATGTAAGATATCAATGCTAGCTGGCTGTTTAGCTAAACGTGCTTTTACTGCTTGAAATTCTGCAGCTAAATTAGGGAAAGCTTTATTGCAGGATTCACTGTTTTTACAATTATCAATCAATAGATTAAAAGAGCGTGCACCACTTTGCCCAAACATGCCGATAGGTACTTCGATGGGGCCAACACTATCTAACACTACACTTTCCAGAGATTCAGGAAACATGCGCATAAATACCAAGCCGGCACGTGTGCCATAAGAGCCGCCATAAATGTTTAACTTTTCATGGCCTAATGCTGCTCGTATTGCATCAAAATCTCGAATAGCATTTTCAGAATTATATTGAGTTACATCACCTTTAAATTGCGCAACACAATCTTTTACCTCTTGAGGGTTTAGTGCATCAGGTAAAGCGCTATAAACATTATCTACTGCTTCAAATTCACATGATAAGGGGCTGCTTTCACCAGTACCGCGTTGATCAACAAGAATAATATCACGCGTTTTACGCACCTCACGAAACACTCGATTCAATCCTGTCGCTAATTCAACCGCTGCTTGGCCTGGGCCACCTGCTAAAAACATTAACGGCGCTTTGTATTCACTATCATCAATAGCAGGCAATACTGCAAAATTAACGGCTATTTTATCACCATCAGGCTTCTGATAATTTTCTGGCACTTCAAGTTTGCCACACTTTACTTGTGAGCGAATTTCTCCTAGATGACAGTTTTCTAGAGTTAATTTATTATCATTGGCCCAACTCGTTGCCGTTAATGACAACAAACTTAGCGCTAAAATATTTTTCCACGTTATATTCATACTATCTTTCCTTAATAAAGCATTGGACAGTTAGTCTGCAGGTTTACCCATTTATTACAGAAAAATAAAAATAAATTTTATATATACCCAAACCACCTGAAGATGCAGGTTTCAGCTGGAAATAGAAATGCCTTTAGGTAAGGCATTGATTGAAGAGAATAGTTATTCTATTGTCGAAATCAATAACGCACCTTCAAGTAGCTTGGGTATACGATCCACAAGTAATCAATAAGTAGACAAATAGCTACTTTATCCATCACAAGACTAAAAAAGTTAAAATAGCCATTCCCAAACGCCTGAATAAGCGATATGGTTTAGTTATATCTTTTTAAATTAGTAGTGGGGATTTTATATGGACTTAAATCAGTGGGTAGATGAATTATTTGAAGTGTTTGATGAAGATAAAGACGGCGTGATAAGTCGTTCTGAATTTGTTGAGCTAATTGACGTTTTATTGCAAGACAAAGGTATTCGTATGTGCGAAACCATTTTTAATCGTTTTGATAAAAATCACAGTAACTCAATCTCTAAAGATGAGCTAAAAGATATGGTTATTGAGTTAGCACTTTAACTAAAGTCTGCTCAACTCTGATACCAAGGCTAAAAACAGATTTAGCCTTAGATGAGCTGTATCTTTGCTTTGTAAAATTAATCAGCGTGCATTTGTACACTGAATTTATTAAAGCTGCTTATTATGATTGATCAAAAAGATTCTGCTTCAACCAATTCTCAACCAACCTCTTATAGTCAAAACGAAGAAAAACTTAATGTTATCAGCCATGCTTTTGGGCTATTGTTAAGTTGTTTAGCACTATTTTTACTATTAAAAAATAGCCATGGCGAACTTAACCGGATAGTTAGTTTTAGTATTTTCGCTACCAGTGGTATTCTGCTTTTTCTTTCCTCAACTCTTTACCATAGTTCAACGAATAAGCGTGCTAAGAAGTTATTTAAACTGCTGGATCACTGCGCAATATATTTACTCATCGCAGGTACTTATACACCACTATTCGCTATCACATTAGCAGGCCCGCTTGGCTATACTTTGCTGGCTTTTATTTGGCTATTTGCTCTATTTGGTATTATTTTCAAAATAAAGTTTGGTGACAAATACAAAAAAACATCTCTAGCCACTTATTTAGGCATGGGGTTTATTTCGTTGGGCATTTTAGGCGAGTTATATGAGAAACTACCTGAACAAGCCATTGTCTTGCTGGCATTAGGTGGACTAGTTTATTTTCTTGGGGTATTTTTCTATGTTAAAAAAATGGTGCCCTACACTCACGCTATTTGGCACCTTTTTGTTTTAGGAGGCGTCACTTGCCACTTTTTGATGATTTATTGGTATGTGTAATTAAAAATTAGCCATAGATTGCTAGCCACAAAAAAGCCGCAATAAATGCGGCTTTTTAGTAAATACAAACTAAACATCGAACTAGCATTCAAAGTAAACTTTAACGCCTTAAGGCAACAAAGCTTAACGAACTAGCTGAATTAATCTAAATTGTTAATAGTAACTTCTGGGCTAACATCAGCGTCGTAATCAACACCATCAATACCAAAACCAAACAGTTTTAAGAACTCTTGATGATAAGCAACGTAATCTGTTAATTCATCAATCGTGTCAGTATCAACTTTGTTCCAAATATCAGTAACACGTTGTTGAACACTGTCTTCTAGTTCTTTATAGTTTTGACGGAAACGACCTTCCTCATCTAAACGTGGTGAATCGCTATAAATATTCTCTTTAAATAAGTTAGCGATTTGCTCAATACAACCTTCATAAGTACCATCAGCTTTCATCACTTTGAACATAGCTGAGATGTATAAAGGCATAATAGGAATAGCAGAACTTGCTTGTGTTACCACAGCATTTAAAGAGGTAACACGTGCTTGACCATTTAAATCAGCAGTTGCTACGTTAATCGCATTAGCGGCTCTGTCTAAATCTTCTTTCGCTTTACCAATAGTCGCTTTACCGTAAATTGGCCACGTTAACTCTTTACCAATGTAAGTGTAAGCTACGGTTTTAACCCCTTCAGCCAATACGCCAGCTTCGCCAAGTTGGTTCATCCATAATTCCCAATCAGCTCCGCCCATTACGTCGATAGTACCTTGAATTTCAGCATCATTTGCTGCTTCAACCGATATTTCATCGATAGTACGTTTTGAAGTATTGAGGTTCTTAGTGGTAACGCTTTGGCCAATTGGCTTTAACGTAGAAGAATAAACTTCACCGGTATCAGGATCAGTTCTACGTGGTGATGCTAATGAATAAACAACTAAATCAACTTTACCCATGTCAGCTTTAATTGCTTCAATCGCTTTTGCTTTTATTTCATGAGAAAAAGCATCGCCATTAATGTTCTTAGCGTAAATGCCAGCTTCATCAGCCGCTTTTACGAAAGCCGCGGTATTGTACCAACCAGCAGAGCCTGTTTTCTTTTCTGTTGGTGGTTTTTCAAAGAAAATACCTAACGTTTTCGCATCATGACCAAAGGTAGATGTGATACGTGAAGCTAAACCATAACCAGTAGATGCACCGATAACCAAAACATTTTTAGGACCCGAAGTCGCTGATGTCTGCGCTTTTACATAAGCAATTTGTTCATTAACATGCGCTTCACAACCTACTGGGTGAGCATTAGTACAGATAAAACCACGAATTTTTGGCTTGATAACCATAAGTTTACCTTTTTATTTATATTAGTGACTCAGCTAGAGTATGTATATAGCTAAGGTTTGAAAGAAACTTTCAAGTATTTGATGACATTGTACCTTGCCTAAAGCATAAAGAGGTACGACCAGAATACAATGTTATACCAATTTGATTAAATTTATTCCCTACTCAGAGCTACATTAGCAAGCTTAGAACAAGAAAAATTTGTTAAACATAGTTATTCTATATTTCATTCATTTTACGCTGTTATCAGTTTACTAATTAGCTTCCAAAGGACGAGTACCTAATAAAAGGTAAAGGCTTATATGTTACGTTATTGATTTTGACAAGGGAATAACCATTCTCTTCAATCAATGCCTTACCTTTAAGCCTTTTAATTCTCGCTGAGTGGAAAATAACTTAATCAACTTGATATTAATTGTTCTACTTTCCGCCACCTAAGCAGTTTGGAGAGCTTGGCGCATTGCCAGCATACTGCTCTTGCCACTCTTTTTCTGTGTAGGTGTGTAATGCTAATGCATGAATTTTTTCAGCTAACTCTTGTGAAAGTACACTATTGATTAAACGATGACGTTTTATTAAACGCTCATTCTCAAAGGCTTTGGCTACAATCACCACTTTAAAATGTGACTCACTGCCCGGCGGTACATTATGGTTATTACTTTCATTAATCACATCTAAGTGTGAAGGTTGAAAAGCATCAAGCAGTTTTTGTTCAATAACAGAGGCAACAGTCATTATTCTCTCGCTGAGTGTAAAATATGAAGTATTAAAAGTAGTAAATATTTTAGCTGATTTAAGTGGATAGACCAACAATATGTTGTAGATTATGACACAATAGCGGCCAAATTTTTACAGACCTTTAGCCAATTTTTATGATCAGCCCTTTTATTGTTAATGATAAGAACTTATTTCTAAGCCGTTTCCCTGTTTCACAAGTAAACCGTAGCCTACAAGCATGGGACTCCGCCGATGAATACCTAATAAACCATGTTAATGAACAAGGTTTAATTAACGCTAAAACAAAAGTGGCTATTTTTAATGATGCTTTTGGTGCGCTGGCTGTTAATTTTTGTCAATCAGCTACTGAAAATGCTGAAGTTTTTTCTATTAATGACTCTTACATCAGTAGTGAAGGGGCCAGCTATAACATCGAGCAAAATAACTTAAATGATAGTAATTTTAAGCAGCTAAATTCTCTTGATAGTTTGCCAAATGATATTGACGTCATTTTATATAAGATCCCTAAAAGCAAATCGCTACTTATTGAACAGCTCATTCAAATCAAAAAGTCGGTGAGTGATAACTGTATTTTTATTGCTGCTGATCGCGCCAAAGAAATTCATAGTGCGACTCTAAAAGTATTTGAAAAACATTTAGGCACCACCAAAACATCTTTGGCTGTTAAAAAAGCACGTTTAGTCTTTTGTCAGTTAGATAACAAACAAGTACATCAGTCTCCTTTCCCAACAGTGTGGTCTTTAGCACATACATCTACTAATGACTCGCCCTCTCGCGAGTTAACTATAAGCAATCATGCCAATGTTTATGCCCGAGAAAAGTTAGATATTGGCGCTAGATACTTTATTGAAAATTTACCTAAAGTTGCCGCTAACAGCACAGTAATCGACTTAGGTTGTGGCAATGGTGTTATCGGCCTTACCGTTTTAGCGAATCAACCTGAAGCGCATGTTCACTTTATTGATGAATCGACTATGGCAATGGCCTCAGCGAAGCAGAATATTATGACTAACCTGCCTGAAGTGATTGAACAATGTGAGTTTACCCTCAACGATTCTTTAACCGATATTGAAGGTGGTAGTGTTGATTTAATTTTATGTAACCCTCCTTTTCATCAAAATACCGCGACAACCGATCACATCGCTTGGCAGATGTTTAGAGATAGTCACCGAGTATTAAAAAAAGGTGGTGAGTTACGTATTATTGGTAACCAAAAATTAGCTTATCATATTAAGTTACAACGCCTTTTTGGCAATGAAAGCTTAATCGCCAGTAATGATAAGTTTGTCACCCAATCAGCAATTAAACGATAAAAATAGAGAAAACAATGAACTTCAATACACTTAAATCAATAGCCCTAGCCTTATTGCTTACGAGCATTGTCGGCTGTAGTACAGCACCTACACATTTAATTGTTTCACCTCAAGTTTATCTATCACCCTCAAATCAATTATCCGGCAAGCAAGCACAATTGAACGTTGTTGATATGCGTACAAGCCCGCATATCATCCAGATACTAGAAAAGGATGAAGCGGCAATCATTCTTTCGTCTGAGCAACGTCTTGAAGATATTATTCAGGGACTATTAGTGAAACAGTGGCAACAACAAGGTTTATCTTTGGCTAACTCAGCAAATAATAAAATAACCGTTTCCATAGAAAAAGCTATCATCAGTGTTGATCAGGAAAGTGTCAGTTACAGCACTCAAAGTGAAATTATCATCAAAGTTTCTATTGATAATACAAAACAGACGCTAACTAGCAGCTTTAAAAATAGAGCCCACAGTGAAGGTGCTCTTAACGCTGATATCGCCGTATTAGAACGTGAATTTAACCAGCATTTAAGTACATTGATAAAACAGATTCTAACCAGTAAAGATATTAAAACCTTCTTATAATATTAGGCAATGTGACAAACATCTTTAATCAAAGGTAGGCAGGTAATTTTGAAAAATATTGTTCAATTTATTATAACAAGCACTTTGCTAATCCTTAGTAGTTTTAGCTATGCGGTTGATCCAACTAATATATATCCTCAAGTAAAATTAGAAACATCGATGGGGGTAATTGTTGTTGAACTCGATAGAGTGAAAGCACCTATTACGGTGAATAATTTTCTGGAATATGTGGTAAAAGGAGAATATAACAACACTATTTTTCATCGCATAATCGATGACTTTATTGTCCAAGGTGGTGGTTATGACGCTAAGTTTACCGCCAAAGAATTAGGTAAGAACATTGTTAACGAGTCAGGGAATGGCCTAAAAAATGAAATTGGTACAATCGCTATGGCTAAAGAAAATAGGCCACATACAGCCAATCGCCAGTTCTTTTTTAACCTCGCAGATAATACAACTTTAGATCCAGGAAGAAAGTGGGGCTACGCTGTTTTCGGCGCCATTATCGAGGGTGAAGAAGTATTAGAAGCGATTGCTAAAGTACCAACAGATTATAACGATACTATGGCTTGGAATGATGTACCGGTAAAAGCAGTAATTTTAATTAAAGCAACATTATTACCGGCTAATGATTAAGTTTTCATCAACAATAACTTACAAAAAACCAACAAATAAAAACTGAATTTTCTTTGACAAAAAGCCAACTATCACCGATACATAAGTTAGCCAATAAATTTTCTCGCAAATAAATATCAAGCCGTGAATCAATATTAAAGGCAATAATACTTTTCGGTGAAAATTAAACCTATAGCTAACCACCGTCATCTTCTGTACCAAACGGTACATGTATTTTAAGGGGACTTCATGATAATTGAACAATTCATCGATCATAAAATACTACAAATGCATGCCTACGTGAGCGCAGTCATAGATCAAACACTTCACTATACTGAGCTCGACAGTTTTATTTTAGATACCATGTCTGAGTGGACCTTATTAAAAGTTGTTGATGAAACGCCACACAGTGCTAAAGAACGTGTATTTTGGCATTTAATGCATGAAGTTAGCTTACATGGCGCCTTAGCACTAAGCCAAGATCTGTTTTTTAAAAGTGAAATGAATACCTGTCTGGACTTTTTTAACGGGACTGGAAGTTACCCTATTGATTGCATCGGCTGGCGTCCAATTCCTTAAACAATGGTTTTAATAAAAAACCTTACCTTTCATTGCCTTTCCTCTTTATCAGCTTGCTAAATCAATCAATCAGCTTATTATTAGTGTCACTATCAATTAGACCTAAGACCTAAAGTATGTGCAGCCTCTCAGTAAAAGGTGCTATTTTAATTTTCCGAATGCAGCTCTGTATTTTCATTGGTTTCAGTTCTATTTTTAGCGCTATTTTTCCTTTAATGAGCCAACGATTATCCCCTGTTTATTTTAAAGGTAATGACTAAATGCAACAAAATAAAACATGGTTGCAGAGCGCCAAAATTTATTTAGAAAAACGTGTCGCCACTCTATTTTTCCTAGGGTTTTCTGCCGGTTTACCTATCCTTTTAGTTTTTTCGACACTTTCATTCTGGTTGCGTGAGGCCGGCGTCAGTCGTGCTAATATTGGGTACTTTAGTTGGATAGCTCTCGCTTATGCATTCAAATGGATTTGGGCACCTTTTGTTGATCGGTTATCGGTCCCTATTTTGACTAACTACTTGGGTCGTCGTCGAAGTTGGCTATTACTCTCTCAACTTTCGATTGTATTTTCGCTCGTTGGTATGGCCATGAGTGACCCGCAGGTTAACCTCACTCTTTTCGTTATTTTTGCAATGATTGTGGCATATAGCTCTGCAACACAAGATATTGTCATTGACGCATATCGAATTGAGTCTGCCCCTGAAAAGTTTCAAGCCGCAATGGCTGCTGCTTATATGACAGGGTACCGCCTTGCTATGATTATGGCTGGCGCAGGCTCTCTTGCTATTGCTGCTTGGGCAAGCCCTAGTGATGCATATCAACTGAGTGCATGGTCACTTTCGTATCTTGTAATGGCGGGCTGCATGTCTGTTGGCATAATAACTACGTTTATCTGTCATGAACCGGAATACCACGATAATCTCAGTAATAAGCGTAAAAAAATAGAAACCAAGCTTGAACATCAGAACATCCCCCATTGTTTTTCACGTTTTATCGCATGGCTTGATATCGCAATTGTCGCCCCCTTTTCTGACTTCTTTAAACGTTATGGAAAACAATCTCTATTAATATTATTATTAATCGGTACATACCGAATATCGGATATTGTAATGGGTATCATGGCCAATCCTTTTTATGTAGATATGGGCTATACCAAAGGAGAAGTTGCAGCTATAACTAAAGTCTTTGGTGTCATTATGACGTTAGTCGGTGCAGGCCTTGGGGGAATACTATTAACCAGATATAGCACTTATTCTATTCTTTTTTTAGGTGCTTTCTTAGTGGTTATCACCAACCTTATTTTTGCTGTACTTGCTTTTGTCGGCAAAGACCTTATCCTTTTAACCGTGATTATCTCTATGGATAATATTAGTGCAGGTATTGCCACAACAGCCTTTATTACTTATATATCTAAACTGACCAATATAGAGTTTTCAGCGACACAATATGCATTATTTAGCTCGATGATGTTGTTGTTCCCCAAATTTATTGCGGGTTTTTCAGGGGTGTATGTAGATGGCTTTGGATACGTAAACTTCTTTGTTAGTTCGGCTTTAATTGGTGTGCCCGTTTTAGGCTTAATTATACTATTAAAACAAGTAATTAAAGAAGATAACAACTGTGATGTGAATGAAAATCAAACAACAAATTAACAAGGTAGCAATATGATAAAATTTTTCTTTTTAATACCTATTATTATGTGTGCAATTTGGACTTGGTACCTTAATGCACATAATTACAGCCTTAAAGAAGGCATAAAAGGCTTCACTTACATTCTTATTTTCAACACTATCCTCGTTGGCTTCTTTGTGATGATGATTTATATAACCCATTCATAAATAGTCATATAATTATATTTTAAGTAAGCAACATGGCTTACTTAAAAAGTAGTCCAATGGCTAATTTAATAATATAGACAATGTTTCATACTGAATTAACCCGTTACCTTGATAAGAAACATAGCAAGCAGATTTTTTATAACATACACTGATGCCATATTTTTATAGCCTTTTATTAGTCTTATGTTAATTGTTGATCAAAGTGTTTTAGATGATATTGGTCGTGGCTTCTCTGTCCCAGCCCAACCCAAACTGCTGCTAGAGTTACTGACACTTATGGCAGAAGCAAACCCAGATATAAACGCTATTAGCCGCGCCATTAGTAAAGACATCGCGGTCAGCGCTACTATTTTAAAAACCATTAATTCCCCTCTATACGGTCTCGGCAGAACAATAACCGATATAAAAATGTCAGTGAACTACATTGGCATTTTTGGTGTCGTAATGTTGGTCACTGGTAGCTTACTTAAAAAGAGTTTTGATCCCAAAAGCTGCAGTATTAATTTGGAAGATTTTTGGCAATTTACTTCTGATATTGCCAATGCGGCCATGTTGCTTGGGCAGAGATATAAACCTGATATAGCTAATGATAGGTTTTTTAGTTTAGGGTTATTTCATGCCTGCGGTGTACCTGTTATGGCGATGAAATATAATGATTACCAACAGTTATTAGATAATGCATTAACAACGCCAGAGATAGCGCTTACTGAGGCAGAAGAACAACATTATGGCGTGAATCATGCGACTATTAGTTATTATGTTGCCAGTTCATGGCGATTACCCAAAGATGTTTGCCAAATTATTTTACAGCACCGTGATAGAAGTTTTATTAGTGAACTTGACGGCTCGCAAGAGCAAGATTTATTTGCCGTACTTAAGTTAAGTGAACAGTTAATTTCAATGAAGCACTCCGATTTTTCTAGTGCTGACTGGCCCTATGTACAAGAAAATGTTTGCAAGATATTGGCAATTGATGAAGAGATTTTACAGGATCTAGTTTCAGAGTTTGCTGACAGTAAATAATAACGGCACAGCTAACTAATTAAAGATGCTACCAAAGCATCTTTAATTAAATTCAACTATGGTTTATCGTAAACCGTTAGTGAACTGCCCCCAAGAAAGCAGTAATACTCTAAAGTCATCTAAACCACAGCTAGCCATTTCATTTTGATCTAAATGAATATGTTCATCTGTTAACATCTCAGGTAAACCTTCACCACTGCCGTTTAACGAGCCATTCATGCTCACATTAGTTTGAATCGAGACATCTTCATTATTTAACGTAATAGAATATTCGCTACCCGTGATGAGTAGCTCTTGAGACTGTCCTGTTTCAATGTTATCAATCGCAATTAATAGATCGGTAAGCTTAGTAACGTTATGTCCTAGCTCAACTTCCATCCATGGGCCTATGACCTCATGTTCTAACGAAAAGAGCGCTCGGGCTTCGCCTGTTATGGCGTCATGTACAAATTCGTATTCCATAGCCATTCCTATCAATGGGGTATAAAAGGGCCTATACCCAAGTATATTCAGGTAGCTTGGGTATATATTAAGTGTAGCAAAGCTTTGCAGCTTTTATAAAAAATAGTAGAACTTAGTGAGGTGATTACTGCGCTTGCCAGTTACAATCTAATAGTACTTTTTCATTCGATAGTTTATCTTGTTGGCTCAAATATATTTGGCCAATAAAGTTATCATTTTGACCAATAACACCCACACCTTTCGGTGTACCTGTCATAACAATATCGCCATCTTCAAGACTCATAAACGTTTGTAGTTCCTTTAAGATATCATCAGGTTTTGCCATCATTAAATTAACGCCGCCCTGCTGCTTGAGAGCATTATTAATCATAAGTGATAAGTTTAATTGCTGAATGTCTTCTTGCTCAATACTGACAAAGTCACTAAAAATAGCCGAGTTATCAAATGCCTTAGCACGCTCCCAAGGAAGTCCTTTAGCTTTTAACTTTCCTTGTACTTCACGTTTAGTTAAATCTAGACCAAGAGCCACTGCAGTGAATTTGCCACCCTGGTAAAGAAAACTTAACTCAGCTTCATAGTGTAATACATCATCATTATGCTTAGCATTAAGCACAGTATTAATTGCTGAGTTAGGCTTTAAAAATACCACCATTTCATCAGGTATTTCATTGGCAAGCTCTTTGATGTGCTCGACATAATTACGACCTATACATACAACTTTTGATGGAGTTATCAGCTGTGATGATTTTTCAGCTGAAACTAAAGTGACAGTATTCATATAAAGACCTATTTATCTTACGAGGAGTTATTAGGGGGCATACTAATCAGTTACGGGTTATTGAACAAGTTGATTTTCTGATTGACGGTAAAATATAAACGCATGCACCTCACCATCAAGACGAATAGCCATACAAATTCAACTAACAGAAAAATAGCAAAAACAACATATAAGCTCGGTTCAAATAGTACTGCCAACAGTGATAAACCACTTAAAATATGCATATAATAAAGTGCTAAACCATGTTTTTTATTTAAAAACTCATGCATATGAGGAATAAACTGCATCGCAGAAAAGTCAATAAAACAGCGTTGTTGAAGGTGAGTGTAACTCAAAAAGGGTAATATTTTTAGTAACATACCTTGGATTACGGAGAGTAAATAAAAGTAAATGAAAATTGAAGTTAATAGCATCCCCTTATCAGGTAGAGAGATAAATATAGGGGTCTGTTCTGCGCTATAAAAACTATCAGGTAAGAAGTAGAGTAGATTCAGTAACAGCAATGTTCCCGCTGCCAATTGCCAGTACTTGATACTGGTGTCGGGTACTTTACGTTTGCGCTGCTTGATCACATAAAATAAGCTAAAGGCGAACACACCATGGCTAATGAAAATAAGTCCTAAGGCAATCTCAGCATAAAAAACATATACTACCAGTAAGATAAAAATGCTGACACCAAGATATTGTCTTATGTATTTCGGCATATTTGGAGCGACATGAAACATAGGTAAAACTTGAAAGCTCACCGCAATAATTAACAAGCCTGCCCAGCCAACTAGCCCCATTAGCGCATGGATATCAGTAACATGTTTATCAAGCTTAATAAATGGCACCGTAATGCCCAATCTATTGGCTAAAAGTAATATGCCTAACAGCAGCAATATAACCAATGATGTTATCGCTAAGCGAAAACAATTAATGGAATCACCTTGGCTTATTTTTTTTATTAGCACCCAAATAATAGCACCGAGATAAATACTTACCCCAAAACTGAGCAACGCTAATGCAGCTAGCGTTAACCAGTTAATCGCCAGTACAAAACTTAACATTAAGGCCATTACACCAGCACAATATAAAGCGTGGCTACTGGTCGCTATGAGTCTAGGTTTGGCAATACCAATACCACCAATTACCGGCAATAATTGTAATAATGCGCCCATCATTACCATGGTTAAAAAGCCTAAAGTAAAACAGTGTGTTAGCGCCAACATATTCGGTTGCCAGCGACTTAACCATAGTGTTTCCCCTGAGAATAAAACTAATATCGCACAAGCGATGATAAAGATAGGCGCACTTAAGAAAAAACGAAAAGGTAAATCAATAGGAGGTAATGCGTTAAATGACAAGCCTGACATATTCATAGCGAGCCCTTACTTTGGTGTACTTGTTTGAAAGGTTTGACCGTCAAAGTGCTGCTCAAATAATTGTTGTTCGATGTGACGATAGATGAACAATGAAATATGATCATCATCATGTACTTGGCAGTGGTACGCCCAACCTGCTTGAATCAGTTTTTCATACAAAGGAAAGGGCTGTCGTCTATGGGTAACCAATAAACAATGGCCTAGTGCCAAACTAGCCAACGCAGTTAAAATCACTGTCATTGGCTCAGGTGGGGCAAGCTCACTTACATCAACGGATACAAGCTGCATGATAACTTAAACTTCTGCGTTGGCTTTGAAGCCCTCAATAAGCTGATCGCCATCGCTTAAATGTTGCGCCATCATAGGATAAAGCATCATTTCTTCTTTCATATTATGCTGCTGCATCATTACCATCAAGGTTTCAGATAAGCCTAAATATTCATCTTTATCTTTGGCAGCAAGAGCATTATCGAGTGATTGCACCAAAGCACGCATTTGCTGATGTTCCATACGCATGACTTGTGTCGGTCCTGCTGTCATACCAGTAGCTTTTTCAAACTGTGGAAATAAAGTATCTTCTTCTTGGGCGAGATGCTCAGTTAATTCACTAGCAAACAGCTGCCACTTGGCTAATGCCAACGACCAATTTTTATCGGCAACAGCCGCTTCGGCTTCAGAAAAAAACTCATCACATTCTCTATGTTTTGACGTCATGTACTCTGGAATTGAACTCATAAAATTTCCTACTATTTATTATCAATGTTGGCATGTTAAAGCAGGAACCAATGCCATGTTTTGACCTACATTAACAAAATCTCAAGCAAATAATAATTATTATCTCTAGAGCCTCGATTGATGTTCTAAATCAATATGGTTAAGCGTAAAAAGCCACTATCGCCAACGCCACTATTACCAAACTCACGGTAAAGCTGTTCACAAGTGAATACTAGTTTTCACTGTTGATAACAGTTCAAAACTAACCTTTAAGGTAGGCTCATTACTTTATCCTTTCTACATGGTCCAAACTTATGACATTCAATAAAACATTGTTAACGCTATCGTTAACCTGTTCATCATTTTACAGTGTCGGCGCCGCCTTCCAGTTGGCTGAGCATAGTGCTGCGGGTTTAGGTCGAGCGTTTGCTGGTGAAGCTGCAATTGCCGATGATGCGTCTGTAATTGCACGCAACCCTGCCCTTATGGCGCAATTTGATCAAATAGAGTTATCATTCTCTGGCACTTACGTTATACCTGATGTCAGTTTAACGGGTATTGATGCACCAACGGGTATTAACCCCGTAACATTGAATGATACTAGTATTGCGCCAAGTGCGATCATTCCCGCAATATATCTCGTCGTGCCGCTAAATGACAAATTTGCACTAGGTTTTGGCACCTTCTCTAATTTTGGTTTAGCGACTGAGTTTGAAGATGATTATGCTGCTGGGCAAATCGCGGGGGAAACTTCAATTACGACTGTTAATTTTAATTCCAGCCTCTCTTATAAAGTAAATGATAACTTTGCCATAGCAGGCGGTTTTAATGTGGTTTATGCCGATGCTTCCTTAATACGTAATTTTGGTGACAGCCCTATGCCTTTACCATCTGAAACGGTCGCTGCAAATTTGTCTGGCGATGATATCTCCTATGGTTGGAACCTAGGTTTATCCTATGATTTTAACGAAAACAATAGACTAGGTTTTAGCTATCGAAGTGAAGTAGAACTAACACTTGAAGGTGATTACAGTAATGGTTTACCTGCTAACCTTGGTGGTTTAGCGGGTGAAGTAGTCATGGGCACCATGGATATAACCTTACCTGCAACTATGGAATTTTCTGGTTTTCATCAATTAAATAATTCCTTAGCTGTGCATTACTCTGCCATGTGGACTGGTTGGAGTAGTTTTGATGAACTAGCGGGATACGCTGAAGGTTAGAAGACCCAGTATTTTCAAAGCAAGAGAGCTTTGCCGATTCAATGCGATACGCCGTTGGTGCCACCTATCAATTAAGCAGTAATATAAAACTCAGAACGGGTATAGCTTACGATCAAACACCTACGGATGAAGAACATCGATCTATCTCAATTCCTGATAGTAATCGTATTTGGGTAAGTGGCGGCTTAAATTATAGCTTTGACGAGCAATCATCGATAGATTTAGGTGTCAGTATCATTCAAGGTAACACCGAAAAATTCACTGAAAAAGATGACTTAGGCCAACAATGGACATTCGAATCACAAGGTGATGCTTATATTGTTTCTGCACAATACAATCATGCTTTCTAGGGTGTTGTGTGAAGGTTAAATGGCTAAGAATAGCTGAAGAGTATAGTTAACTTAAGTTAATAGAATCCTCGCGGTGTATGACGAGGATTTTTATTCTAAAAAGACGCTAAGGCCATTTTTTACTGTTCATCTTTTACGGCTAACAAGTTACGAATCGAAACGGTGATTTCTTCAATATTATCGACATCAACCGGAGCAATGAAAATAGTGTCGTCTCCAGCAAGAGTACCTAAAATACCTGCAGACTCTCCCATACTATCCAGCATACGAGAAATTAATGGCGCAGCGCCAATTCCTGTCTTTAAGATGATTTGCATTTGATTATGCTTAACACTCAATACCACTGATTCGATTGATTGCTTTGATTTTGGTACGGCCAATTCATCCGGCAGTATATAAATCATTTCATTATTGGTGTTACGCGTTTTAACTGCACCGAGTTTAGATAACAAGCGAGAAATTTTCGCTTGCGACATATCTTCGAAACCCTGCGAAGCAAGAGCTTCTGCTAACTGACCTTGAGAACCATAACATTGTTCTTTTAATAATCTTTTAAATGCTTGAACTAATAGGGATTCTTTTTGTTTTCGGCTGCTAGTCATTTAGCTTCTTCATATAATTAATTGGTATTAATTAATTCTACACTATTGATACTCGATTAGTGAATATTTATTCAATAATTGTCATGTTTTTTAGGCTGAAATCACCTTCATATCATTATCTCAACGAAAATCATTAAAATCAGTATTTTATTGGTAAGCTTTTAAGGGGATTTTGTGAAAAACCACACGCCTCGCTCTGTGGAGATGACAATGTTATCAGTAATCAACGTCTCTTCTTCGCCATTTTGAGTTCATGGCTAGCAATAAATCGTTAACGATTAATAACTAAAAGAAAGTAAATCCCTCTTAGGGTAGTCACTAAAGACAAGCTAAAGGTGATCTAAAAATGATCTAAAGACAAATAATGGGCTAGAAAGCCCATTACTTGTTAACAAGTGTAAATTTTACCCGTGCCTACAATGACATAACAAAATCTAACAACGCTTGTCTATCTGCTTGTGTCATAGCCATGAAGTCTGCTTTACTTTGCTGCGCTTCACCACCGTGCCATAAAATAGCTTCTTCAACCGTTGCAGCTCGGCCATCATGTAAAAATCCTGCGGCAGGGTTCACTGTTTTAGTTAAGCCTATTCCCCACAAGGGTCTAGTTTTCCATTCAACACCGGTAGCAGTGAAGTCTCGACGGTTATCAGCTAAGCCTTCACCTAAGTCATGTAATAACATATCAGTGAAGGGATATATTTTCTGCCCTTTCAGCCCTTCAGGTGCCGGTAAACCACCCACTAATAATTCACCCTTTGCGGTGGTAAAATCAGGTTGATGACAGCCAGTGCAATTAACTTGATCAAAAAGCTGCGCACCAGCTATCACGGATTCTTTTTCAATATTTCGCCTTGCTGGTACTGCTAACGTTTCAGCATAAAACACGACTTCATCGGAAAACTCTTGTGAAGCTTCAGTGTTACCTTGTTCATCAACACCTGTATCAACAAAATTTGTCCGTGTTAAATAACTTTCATGCAACGGTGTGTTCGCAATACTTTCATCAGGAAATAATGGATTGGTCACGCCCATATCGCCTCGTAATGCCCCTAGAGATTGCACACGAACGCTCGGCGTACTGGCTTTCCAACCAAAACGACCTAAAGATACTGGTATAGGATCATTACCTTGTGCTTTGACAGGGTCGAATACCCAATTTGGACGCCCAGATATTCCATCACTATTAGAGTCATTTTCATCGGCGTTTGCCAAAATATCCGCATCACTGATCAGTTCAAGTAAACCTAAGCCGAAAACTGGCATGCCGTTTCTTGGACTGTATCGAACATCGGCTTGTAATATCGCACTGTCTAACCGGTTTTCGGTACTTACATCATAAGGCTGTTCAATCGAAAAAATCGGTTTTTTAAGTTCAACAGAACTGCCATCTGCATATTCCACGGTCGAATATTCATAAGCAAGATAAACATCTGCTTGACCAATGAAAGGGTTCTCTTGCCAATCATCTCGGGCTTTTAATACGCCTCGATGAAATAGCTGTGTGCCAAAGCCATCAACACCCGCATTTTTACAATAATTGTTCTCTGCAGATGGATTAGAACATTCGCCATCATCAATACTCATGCGTAAGAAGATCCCTGCTTCAGGACCCAATAAAACACGCTCTTGACCTTGTGCCAACGTAATCGTTGAGGGTCGCCCATCACGTTGATGACAAGAATTACAATCTTGATTATTAAAGACAGGTCCTAAACCATCGAGTTCAGGGTGTTCACTATTTGGAGCCGTAGTAAATGCGGTTTCAAAATGAGCATCACCGGCTAAATGTTTAGTTAATTGTTCATCAGTTAAGTTAGGCATAGGCGTTGAAAATCCATGCCCAGAATCACTCGCACTAACCGCCGTAGCATCACCACCTAATTGACTTACATGGGTATAGGCAACTTGGGATATTTCTTCTTTTTTATCTGAGCTGCTTGAGTTACAGCCAGAAACAATTATCGAACTCGCGATAATGATGGTCAAGCTTGACCATTTTGCTCTTCTTAAATTTTTCATTGAGAATACTTCCAGGACATTCACAGGTGTGCATCCTTGCACGACATTCATCCTTGAAAAACACTTATGATAGCGAGCTAAATTACTGCTGCCATTCTTTCAATTGCGTCAACACATCATTCTCTAACGAGGTTTGTAATGTTGTTAACGTATCAATTGCTGTTTGAATTCTAACGCGAGCATCAGCATTATTAATGGCCTGTCTAAAAGGTAGGTCATTGTCACCTGCAATGGCTTTAATTGCTGCGATAGCATCAGCTATTTCAGTGTCTACACGTGTTGCTATAGCGGCATCTGCTGCTGTAACAAAATCAATAATACCGGTTTTATCTGCTTGCCCTAGGAACTCGCCACGATAAACATTTTGAACACCTTGAATATTGTCAGTAAAATCGGCTAGAGAGTTCCAGCTATATTGTGATTCTACTTTTGTGGTATCAATGTTATCAATACTGCTACCAAAGGGTTCAGCGATTTTACCATTGCCTACCTCATCAACTATCCCGATCATGCCGTTAATTAATTCTTCGACTACACCTAACTGAGAAGCGTAAACAGCATTATCCGCTGTCAGTAATAAGTCTTTATATGCAGGAGAGTTAGCATCATTTGGATCATTTGCAACAGTCCATGCATCAAACAATGTTTGCGTATGAGTTTTGAAAACTTCTGCAGCAGCAGATAAGTATTCACGCTCTAAGGCTGTCATTTCACCAATAGCTTTTTCATTGTCGGCAACACCATCACCAAACAATAAAAACTCCATGGTATGGAAACCTTGTACGTCATCATTAAATGCTTTTAATTCAGTAGCATTAAAGCCTGATTGAGAGTTTAACAAGGCTTGTAAGTCACTGGTATTCAATGGCCATGTATCTAAATGTGGGTCAATGGAAAGTGCATCAACAGGACCGAATATATGAGACTCACCTTGTTCCCAATGTACACGAACATCTTTCCAAGCTTGTTGCGCTGCCGCTAAATTTTCTTCCGTAGCGGTATTGGCTAAATTTTGAGTGGCTAATAAAAAATCTGCTGCCTCATCATTAAGGTTTTTATAGCCTGCAACAATTACATCGTTGGTTAAGTTAGTGATCATTTCAGTTGCTTCAAAGGCAAACCCTGTTAATTCAGCAGGTACCTCAGGAGCTTCTGATGAACTGCCGCCACAACCAGTAAGAAATGCGCTCGACAAGGCCAAGGCCAGAAGTGATTTTTTTAACATTTTATTATGTTCCTTGTTTAAATATTGATATTGATTAACTAGGGTCTGTTAACCTTTCGCGGTTAAATTTTGTTCGCCTTTTTTAAAGAGATAAAAGCGTTTTAATCGCGGCGAGTAGTGTGTAACCTAGTAATTCTAAGTAAACACTACTTAACAAAGAGTAAAACGCTTTTAGCCGAATCCTTCGGACAGCGTTTGTAGGGTCTTTTTACTGCGTTATCGCCTTTTTATGTGGAATAACCACATGACAAATGCTCCGCCTTGTATAAATACCCAACAATTCGCTGCAAAAACAATCTCGAAAGTTCAACAGACCCTATTATTAAAATTTTATATTGAGAAAAAGTAACCCATCGATAGACTGAAGCTTGTGCTGTCATCCAAATCACTTTGTGCATACATCTGTTGTGCTACTTGTGCTTTTAGGACAATGTTTTTGATAGGAAAGTAATTAATACCGACAGCAACAGATTCTTTATTAAAGCGGTCGGTTGCATTGCCCTGCTCAACCTTTTTAATTGGGTTGGCATATTCATACGTGGTGTATAAATAAAGAGGATTACTTAAATTGAAAAGACCTTGGCTGTTATAAGCCAACTCAACAAATGCTGACTCAGCTTCACTACCTAGCTGTGCAAAGTTACCTGGTTTAAGGCCCGGCGTGGTTTTATTGGCATTGGTTATCGCTTCGCTATCATCTAACGTACCAAATAGATATTGCCCTCTAACTTGCCAGTTTTCATAGCTGTAAGCACCGTGAAGACCGATGATGGTGAGATTTCCGTCGCCAGCAACTTTAGTGGTATTATTTCGGTTTCCTGAGGTGTCACCGGTATAATAACTAACGCCAAATCCATTACCTGCTTTTATATCGCCGTAATCTAAACGAAGCGTTAGTGCTAAATCATCTGCATTAACTTGTTCAAATCGTTTTTGATGCCCAGTAGCTACCCACTCATAAGTTCGAAAATACTCTGAGTTTAGTCCTGTTGTTATTAAGGTTTGTGCCGTAAACCCCTGCCATTTACTGATCAAGTTAACACCTGTTTCGTGCCATACTTGTGGAATGAGTGTCGCTTCACTCCAATGACGTTGAGTCGTAAAATACTGGCCTGGTTTATGTAAATCAGTACCTAAACCGACAGGAACAAAAATGTGGCCCATTTTAATGGTGAAATTATCATTCGCTGTATATTTTGCTTGTAGCTTTTCAACAATAACTTCGCCGCCCGCTTCAATTTCTGTTTCAAACTCACCAAACTCTTCAAAACCGTCATATTCAAGTGTTGAACCTACGCCGCCATGTTCATATTCAAGTTCAATTTCAACTTGCCATTTAGCATCAAAGTCATAAACAAACTCTAAAACAACTCGCTCTAAATCAGTGGTAGCTTTACGTTCTGGATCTATGTCTTGGATATTACGGTAAATCTCTTCGTTTTTATAAAGGACACTGCCGTAAGAGTTAATTTGCCAATTTTTATTATTAGCATTACTTGCTGACTCCTCTTCATGACGCTGATTTTGTGCACTTACCATTGTTGTTTTTAACTCTGCTAATTGATTTTCAATCAGTTGCAGTTGCTCTTTTTGTTTTAATATTTCTGTCTGTAATTCAGTTTCACTAGCCGCAAAGCTTTGATGGTGAAAGAGAAACAAGGTATTTATGGCTATAAATTTTAGGACGTTATTCATGGAATCACTCAAATATAAACGAGAATTAATACTATTTGCGGTAATGATAATGACACTTGTTTACAATTACAAGTGAGAATTGTTTTTATTTGTGATTAGCTTGGGATAAATCAATAGAATAGTGAAGTTCAAGCAAAATCCGATAGGTCCTACTTCATTACTCATCCTTAACGCATAGTAAAATACGCCACAATAATGATGAGTTTTATGACAATAATGACACTTCGCGGATTACTTTTTGAAACCAATCTTTACAATTGAAATTAATAATTTTCATTGTTTTTTTTGACTAAGGGTTATCACTAGCGCACACTCCCTTGTCGATATTTATTATCAAAAAAATTACAACCAAATAACAACTAAATAACATAAAATGTAGTCACCACAACTAATTTGATTCGGTTCAAAACTACATAAGAAAAGTAGGATAGCTATGATTAAAATGAAACAATTTCTGAGCTTGTCAGTAATACTGCCGACACTAGCTCTTAGCGCAGGTTCAGCATTAGCAGATGAAGGTATGTGGCAGCCAAACCAATTACCAACTATCGCCAAGGAATTAACCAACGCGGGTTTAAAATTAAATCCAAATGATTTAACCGACCTTACCGGCTTCCCTATGGGTGCCATTGTTAGTTTGGGTGGTTGTACCGCATCGTTTGTTTCTGATCAGGGCTTGGTAGCAACTAACCATCACTGTGTTTACGGTTCTGTACAATACAATTCAACAGCAGAAAACAACTTACTTAAAAATGGTTTTTTAGCTAAAAATTTCGCTGAAGAATTACCGGCAACACCAGGTAGTCGCATTTATGTAACAGAAGAAATTACCGAAGTAACTAAACTGGTAAAATCAGGTGTTACTGAAAAAATGTCAGGTAGTGATCGTTATAAAGCGGTTGATACCAATTCTAAAAAATTAGTCGCTGAATGTGAAAATGATGATAGATACCGCTGTAGTGTGGTTAACTTTCACGGCGGTTTAGAGTATTACTTATTCAAGCAGCTTACTATTCGTGATGTTCGTTTAGTCCATGCGCCTGCTAGCAGTATTGGTAAATACGGCGGCGATATCGATAACTGGATGTGGCCACGTCACACAGGTGATTACGGTTTTTACCGCGCTTATGTTGGTAAAGATGGCCAACCTGCTGATTTCAGCAAAGACAATGTTCCATACCAACCTAAGCATCACTTAAAAGTTAACAAAAGTAGTGTTGATGACGGTGATTACATCATGGTTCTTGGTTACCCTGGCCGAACTAATCGCTACCGTACAGCTTATGAAGTTGAAAATACTTTCTCTTGGACTTACCCACACGCTAAAGCTTACCGCGAAGAGATTATTGATTTAATTCATACTCATTCAGAAGTAGGTAGTGAAGCGCGTATTAAATATGAAAGTACGTTAGCCGGTCTTGCTAACTATGCTAAAAACTATGGTTCAATGATCCACAGTTACAACAAGGGTACTTTCTTACAACGTAAGCAAGAACTTGAAACAAACTTAGCTAGCTGGTTAAACAGCAGTGCAAAGCGTAAAGCTCAATATGGCGAAGCGCTATCTGGTTTAGACAAATTAGTTAAAATGGATGACAAACAACAAGCTCGTGATTTAATTTTAGGTTACATGCGTTACAGCAAAATGTTATCAACTGCGAAAAAACTTCACCGTTTAGCCGTTGAAAACACTAAGCCAAATATTGACCGTGAACATGGTTATCAAGAACGTGATATCGCCCGTTTTGAGCAAGGTATGAAATCTGTTGATCGTCGTTATGATGAAAAAATTGACCAAGAAATTCTTGTAGCTATGTTAACGCACTACGTTGCTTTACCTAAAGCTGAGCGACTTAAATCATTTGATAAATTCTTTGGCTTAACGAATACCACAGCTAAAAACTTTAACGAGAAGAAGCTTCGCAAGCAATTAAGCAAAATGTATAAAAACACCAAGCTTAATTCACAAGAACAGCGTTTAGCGCTTATGAATAAATCGGTAAGTGACTTTAACAAGAGTAAAGACCCGTTTATTCAATTAGCTGTTTCTAGTTTTAAAGAACGTAAAGCGATTGAAGATAAATCTAAAGAGCTAGCGGGTAATATCCAAGCTTTCCGTCCTAAGTACATGGAAGCGCTTATTGCTTACTTCAACGATAATGACTTACCTGTATATGCCGATGCGAACAGCACTTTGCGTATTACTTACGGTAATGTAAAAGGTTACTCTCCTCAAGATGGTTTAACGGCTACGCCTTATACTACGCTTGAAGGTATTGTCGCTAAAGATACTGGTGTTGCACCCTTTGATGCTCCGCAAAAGCAATTAGACTTAATCAATAAAAAACAGTACGGCGAGTATGCGAAAAAAGCACTTGGTTCAGTACCTGTTAACTACTTAGGTACACTTGATATTACCGGTGGCAACTCAGGCTCACCTACACTAAATGACAAAGCTGAATTTGTTGGTTTAGTATTTGACGGTGTTTATGAAAGCATTATTGGTGATTGGGATTACGATACTAAGTTGAATCGCTCAATTCACGTTGATGTTCGTTACATGCTTTGGGTTATGGAGCACGTAGATGGCGCCACTAACCTAATCGAAGAAATGGATATTGTTGAATAGCCTTTCGCTTATTCAACTTTAATCATAAAAATCCGGCCAAGCGCCGGATTTTTTTGTTTTCAATTTACTAGCAGCTCATGCATTATCTGGATTTTAACTTGATGGTATTGTCAAAAGCATCTGAGTTTTCAATATTTTTTAAGGCCTCAGCAGTCGGTAAAGTGTCGTTGGAAACAAATTGAATAACACTTAGATCTGGCTGACAAAAGAGTATATCGAATGCTAAACGATCCAAGCCATATAAACCACGATGAATCATATTCGCCGAAAAGATTAATAAATCTCCCGCTGCTAATTTAATGATCTTGCCTTGCGAGAGCGCTTGATCATTTTTATGGCCATTTTGCTCTAACCTTACATTTAGTTCTTCAGTAGAATCCCAACGTTTATGTGTACCTGGCACTAATTCAATACCCGGTTCATCAAGTAAAGGTAGCCGAAAATGAATAACCTCAGAGGCCGACAAAGCCGATTTTTGCTGTTCAATAGAGAGGTGGTATTGCGGATCTCTGTGCCAATAGTTACTCTGCTTTGGATTCATGGGATTAAAAAATAGTTGGGTATTTAAAAAACAAGGCTGTTCGGGTATCAGTTCATTAACAACAGACATCACTTTTTCTGAGCCAATAAAATCGAACAGTACTTGTCGCTGTTTATCATTTAAATACTGGTTATTAGTAAGGTAAGCTGAGTTAACTGCGTTCTGCGCATAATAAGTAGCATTTTCCTTTTGCCATAAACGATGAAACTCCGCCAGTATGGCATGCAACGTTGAGACTTCACTATCGTTAAGGAAGTTTCGTATAAGTAAGTAACCACTTTCATTGTATGCTTTATTCATAATGAGTTTTACACTTAACATTTGCTTTCAATATTACCGTTAAATCTTTACGCTTAAGAGTAACATCAAGTATTAGTAGTAAGCATTTTCTTCACGCCAGTATAGCTATGATAGAACGTAAGGTGGGCTGCTTTAGAGAAGTTATCATCTCTAAGTTCGTATTGAGAAATCCACTGAATAAGCATGGTTAAGTTAGTATCTTGTTCCATTTTAGACGCGTATTTATGCGGTTCCCAAGGTCGGTTCTTGGCATTTTCAATGCAATCATCAACAGGTAAATTCATAAAGATAATCTCTGTTGATTGCTCTTTGGCGATCTTTAATAAGTCACTATAGCAACCTTCAATAACCCACTGGTCATGCTCTCGCATAAACGTTTCAATCGCTTTAGCACTTTCAACTAACGGTACTCTGGTTGGTGGATTGGTCGCTTGCCAAGCAAGTAAGTCGAGATCTAAGTGTGCCAGTAAATCTACCTTAGCTAATCGCTTAGCTAAGGTAGATTTACCACTGGCTGAATTACCAAAAACTAACACCTTCTGCAATATTCTTTCCTCGCAGCTTAGCGCGTCACTTATCATAAGTAATGCTTAATTATGTTATCTAATATCCCACATTTTCATGATTTTAAAAACAGGTAAGCGTTTGTTGTCCAAAACAACAAGATAACTAAATTTACTGGGTTAACGCTCGCCATGCTTTCACGGCTTCAGCATGACCATTTTGAGATTTGATATACAGATTTAATAACTTCAGTTCGTTGCTTTGTCTTGCTTCAATGGGTTTTGCTGGTACTTCAATTAATGATATCCCTGCTTGCTGACTGCAGGCTTTAAAGTAAGTTTTAAACTCTCTGACGCTAGTACATGTTTTGCTATCACCTTGGTAGGCTTTCACTAAACTATGTACATCAAATTCACTGTCATTACAGTGATAAATAGCGCCATCACCACTTTTTCCTAAGTGAAAAACATTATTACGCATATAAACGATGGTAACGTCTGACTTATCCTTTAAAAAATGGATCAGTTCATTTAGCTGAAAATGAAAACCTCCGTCACCAATGATTACCACCGCACGTTCTGCTATTTGTTGTGACTTTATACGCTGAGCAACTACTCTGGCATAAGGTAATGCTGTGCCCATTGCGCCATACCAAGGATTAGTGAGCCATGAGCGACCAAGTATTGATTGACGAACTTTTAAGCTGTAACTGGCAAAGTATGAATTACCCACTTCAGGTAGATAAACATAGGTACTCGCATCTTGTGCTTGTAAGTCGTTGAGTGTTTGCGCCAAGTTATTAAAATCTATGTCATCATCACCTTTGGCTAATTCATGACTTTCAATCTGTGGGGCTAGGGTTGTTAAAGCTCTTTGAGAAGGCGCTGTAAAGTCGAAGGGGATAATATCTTGTTCCAACAAGCGCTCAAAGATTGCGATAAGGTCTTTTTCTAACAGTGAACCGCCTTTTAATAGTGTCTTATTGTCAAAGCGCTCAATTTTATGGGTACCAGTACCAAAAGCAATATTACTGTCTTGCGGGAATATACTGGTCGCAATATCAATAACATAATCAACTTGCTGTTCAATGTACTCACGGCCAGTTGTTTGGGTAAAAATACCATTGTAAGCGCCTAAACACAGTGGCGCATATTCATCAAAAAGTCCTTTAGCAAACCAAGTGGTGGCGTAGGGAATATTAAATTTATCAGCAAAACTAATGATCAAACTTTTAAGTTTTTCATTGTGCTTTAGACGATCGCCTAAGTAGAGCATAGGTGCTTTGGCTTGGGCCAATTTTTCTAGAATATTATCAACAATTAGCTCTGTCCCCGCTAAAATATTACTACCGCAACAAATATTATCTAAAGTGCTTGGTAGCTTAATCGGTTGGGTTTTTGCAAAGACTTGGTCGCGTGGCACTTCAATAAAAACTGGTTGTTTGTTCTTATACGCCTCACTGACAATTTGATAAAAACGTTGTCCGGCAATATTAGGATGCCCTTCTACTCGCTGCCCTTGTAAACGTTCTACACGCATACCCAAGGCCGAAAAGGCTTCTAAAGCATTATCATATTCAGCCTTCCATGAGGCATTGGGATGAATAGTATGATGAATAGCCACTTGATTTACTTCACTTTCTGCAGGAGCGCCTGAAATAAAAACAACAGGCAAACCCTCGGTTACTGCTAATGCGGCAGCACTAGTACAAGGTAAGCTACCAACCATATAGGTAGTTAAACAAAACCCCATACCGTCGACTTCAGCCTGAGCACAGGCTGAAAATCCTGCATGCATTTCATTACTTGAGGGATTAATTTGAATGCCTTCGCCATGCTCATTAACACCAAGGGCTGCTATTAAGTTAGCAGCAAAATCACCACCAACACCATAAATGTGCTGTCCACCAAAAAAGCGAATAACATCGCTCATGGTTTCGCCTAAAGTAGGTAATTGTTCATTGTAATCTTTGCCAAAGTTCATTTCATACGACATATTTTTAATCTCTCCCATAAAGTTTATCTCTGTACTTTAAAGGGCTATTAAACAACCAATATGATTAAGATCATATTTTATGATCTTTAGATAAAATCACTATGAAGTCGTGTGTGCAGTCTTTTTTACAGTTTTTGTAAAGCTGTAATTGAGAAATGACAGCTCAATTGATTTTGGTTTTACTAGTGAGCTTGCAACTGAGGTAGGGTCAAATCTGAAAGGAAAATGAGGAATGCTCATATTTAAAAAGAAGCATTCCTACAGTATCAATAAATATTTTCGCTGTTAGGTGAGGTTAAATTTTCTCAAATAACATCACAAAGCGATCCGTTTTACGGCGTAGTTCAGGAACAAAAACTAACTTAGAGTGATCATCTGCATTGTTTTCTAATATTTTGGAGGTTTTAACTAATTTAAAGCCACGTTTTTCTAAATCAGCTTTAACATATGCACTATCAATTCTATGCAGTGATTTAACATCAAGAATACCACTATTTTCTGTTGCATCATGGTCGATAACTAATAATTTCCCGCCTGATTTTAATGATTTAAGCACTTGTGGCATCACTTCATCAGCCGTGAAATTCCAGCTATCTTCTTTGAAAAACATGTCATGGAAACCCAAAACTAAAAAAGCACTATCATAAGTATTTTCACTAAGTTTTAAGTTATCTGCCTCACTGAGTAAATAAGTAACATTTTTCAACCTGTCATTGGCAAGCCTAACTTTTATCGATTTTTCTGCATACTTTAGGTATGCCTTAGGTATTTGCAGGGTAACTTCGCCTTTTTCACCGACAACTCGCGATAGTAGTTCAGAATAATAGCCTCCACCAGCTAACAAATCGAGTACCTTGTCACCCTTTTTAACGCCGACAAACTCGATAATTTGTGCAGGTTTTCTGCCACTATCTTGCTGGGTATCGTCATCACTTCGACCTGATAAATCGAGTGAACCGGCTAAAAGTGGTGCACTAAAAGCTAATAAAGTCATTGCAGAAAGTGCCGCTAACTTAGCGGTAATTTTCCCTTGAAATGTGTTCATACTCATTGTTATTTCCTTAGCTGTTATTATAGGTATTAAGGTTATACGTTGCGAAAATGTCACTATTAAATGAGTTTACAACGTATTATACCCGTAATCATTCAAAATGCTCGATTCAGAGTGCTTGAGCAATGTCAGTTTGAGGCGCGTCAATTAAATCATGGTCATTCCCTATTTCTTTGATGCAACAATAAAATGGCTTTGCTCAAGCGCTTCTGCGATGGGGCTAAAAACGATTGATGCGTCGTTATTGATTTTGAGAATGGAACAACCATTCCCTTTAATCAATGCCTTGTCTCAATCGTTTTTTTCTCCCACTGAAACATGCATTTTGAATGGTCACGGGTATAAATAAGCTAACAGTCTATAACAGTGTTTTCATTGAGCAATAAGTAACTTGTTTCAAAATATGTAACGCGCGTTAATTTAGTGCAGGTTAGGTGCAGGAAGTACTTCAATTCGATTTCGACCCTTTTCCTTTGCTAGATACATAGCTTTATCAGCATCGTTAATTAATTGGTCTAAGTTTTTATGACGTTCACTGAGCATAGAGATCCCAATACTTAAGGTCACACAAACTTCTTTACCATCCAGTGTCACGCAATGCTTAGCCAATGAATTCTGTATACGGTTAGCGGTTTCAATACCTCCGGCTATATCACAATTTGGCAAAACGATAATAAACTCCTCACCTCCATATCTTGCTAAAAAATCAATATCACGTATTTCTTGGCTACAGATATTACAAATATGGATTAATAACTCATCACCAAATAAATGACCGAACTCGTCATTAACATGCTTAAAAAAGTCGCAATCTAACAGTAATAACGTTAATTTATTTTTACTTCTCTTTGCCCTAGAAAATTCCATACTTGCACGCTCAAAAAGGGCGCGTCGATTGGCCACTTGAGTCAATGGGTCGGTCTTTGATAACAACTCTAATACATGTGTTCTTTCCTCAACAATTTTTTTCATAACGGTTAAGGAGACAGTAGACTCACTTAATTTTTCATTCATAGCATTAAACGCTATAGCGATACTATCAAACTCTTTAGAGTGATGAGAAAGCTGTATGTTTTGATAGTCACCACTGTGGTTTTTCTCAAAAGCATGTTTAACTTCATTCAGTGATTTTCTGACTATAGAGGTCAAGGTAAAAGCACCAAATAACAAAGCGAGTATACTGACTGCGGAAACTGTAATAATAAAAATAGCTTGATTTTTAATGGTGTTGTAAATATCTTTTTGTGCTATTGCTGATAGGTGTAAAGCATCTGATCGAATAGCTTCTAGCTGTGTCATCAACTTTGCTTTCAAATGCGTTTTTATTACCTCGCTGGCATTTTTTAGTTTGTTTTTATTTATCAGAGTAAAAAGGTTTTTCAAACTTTCATTTTGACTTTGAAGGCTATTTTGAATGGTTAGTTGTTGATCTGTTAATTTGGGTGATGATTTGAGTAGTGCAGTGAGTTTTAACTCTAACGATTGCCAATCATTAATACTGTAATTACTGTCATAAATATTATCATTGGCGACCAGTTGCTTTAGTGTATTTGTCTGGTTAGTGAGTTGTTGCGCATAATTATTTCGACTAAAAGCGAGCTCTATCGCCTGTGATGACCAGATGACACTGCCAAGTAACAAGACAAATAATAAACAACAACTGAGAGTGAAAAAAAAGATACGTTGCAACAAACTGATATTCATCGTAAATCTTCCTTTATTGGGGGATATTTACCGCATTAGGCATAACTTGCAACATAGCTCTGCTGTCAATAAAGTGCTCTATATTGGGGACTTCATTAAATTGAGTCATCTGGGTCGCAACAGCCCAAATGGCTTGTGATTCAACACTTAACATTAAAGACTGGTTGAGCCCTAGTTTGAATATATAATCGGACCATACCCAATCAATAAATTTAGCTGAAAGTTTAAGTTCATTCATCACTATTTGTTTAGACTCAGAAGGATGAGAGGCAATATAATCAATAGCAATACTCAGTCCTTGGATAACACATTTTGCCTTTTCCACCAGTAAATTATCTGCAGTGACAGAAATCAAATTAAAACTTAAGGAGTTTAAACTTTTAGTGTTATGTATTTTAATTTGGCCATTAAGCAATTGATCGCTTTGAAATCCAAAAGGTTCCCAAGGCACGAAGGCATCAATATCATTATTTATAAAGCCATTCATTAACTGTTCTGGTTTGTAATGATGAAGCTCTACATCTTCTATGGTTAACCCCTCAAGCGCTAACAAAGTACTCAAGAAGTATTCACTTGCAGTACCTTGAGTCACACCAACTCGCTTTCCTTTAAGATCCATGGTTGAGTTGATTTTAGCGGAGGTTCTAGTGATGAGTTTGACATCATTATCAGATTGAACAAACATTGCATGGGTGACAAATGCTTTGTTCGCCAAACTTTGAAAAGCGATAACTGAGTCTGAACTAGTACCGAAATCAACATCACCATTCATAACTTTGGCAAATGCTCTTTGTCCACCAACAACCTCATCAAATTTGACACTAACGCAAGTTTCATCGAAGGCTCCTATTGCCTTAGCAACATAGAAAGGCGTTGATAACGGTGTTTTAGAAACCGCAATCATTAGCGGATATTTTGGCTGCTGCCAATGAGATTCAAAATTAGAATAAAGCCAGACAGCACTGATAAATACAATCAGCATAATCAAAGACAAAATAAGGTTTTTATTAATCAAAATAATCAATACAAAATAAAGGTTTTGTTAAGTATAGAAAGGATTCATGAAATAGGATCATTGTACTGACATTTACTTATATACCCATGATACTTCAAGAGGCGAGTTTCATGATGACTGTGCGATTTATGATCGAGGCGCCTCTTTTTATTAAGGGTTGTTCCCTTAAAAAGAGAGGCAACGAAGAGCATTATTCTCTCAGACATCCCCGTAGGGCTGGTTTAGAAAAGCTTTATGCTAAGTTATTAATGTCGATAAGGGAACAACCATTACCTTCAATCAATAACTTGCCTAAAGACGCTTCTAATTCCAGCTGAATCCTGTCTCTTGAGGTAACATGGGTATACATCAGTAACACCTTAATTAGTAAGACCTATAGCACTTAAAAGTGCCTTAACCCTCGTTATTTCCTCCCTAATATTATGACAAGTACGTCATAAGTCTTTTCACCTTTACTTCACTTCGATATTCATCACGAGCAAATAGTATAAATTACACTTTCTAACAGTTTTTCGACACTTAGATTACTGATTTTTACATCAGCGTTCGTCAAAATTAGTCCATAACTAATTCGCATTACACCCAGAAAAAGACAGGGAAGCTAGAAATGAAAACAACATCTACCACTAGTTTGGCTAGTTCACTTTTAATGCTCATAGCGGCAATGCCTGTCACTACATTGGCAGCATCAGAAGAAAGTGCAGAAAAAAACTCAAATAAAAGCACTGTTGAAGCGACAGACAAAAAAGCAATAGGTCAAGACATTGAAGTTATCGAAGTCACCTCAAGACGTAACCAAGCCAATAGTGAGATGACTGAACAAACTGAGCAGTTAATGAGTGTTGCAGGTATTGGCAATGATCCTTTAAGCGCCGTTTATAGTTTACCCGGTATTGTTTACGCTGGTGGTGATACTGGTTCACCGGCAGTGCGCGGCTCTTCTCCCGAAGATAATGCCTTTTACATTGATGACATGCCTGCAGGTTACATATTCCATTTATTTGGCGACAGCATTTTTAATGAAAACCTAATTCAAGATTTCACCTTACATCCAGCTGCATTTGGCAGTGAATATGGCAATGCCACGGGTGGTGTTTTTGATGTGCAATTACGCGATCCTCGACACAAAGATATCACAACTACCGTTGACTTAAGCATGCTCAAAAGTGGCGTTATGATCGAAGGTGAAACCTTTGAAGACCAAGCTTTTTACGTGTCTTATCGTCGTAGTCAGATCCACCTATTTTTACCCGAGGGAGAAGAAGATGAGGGATATACGATATTTAAAGCCCCGATAAGTGAAGATTACCAAGGTAAATATCAATGGTTAATAGGTGATGCTCATAAACTTACCTTAAGTGCTTCTGGAGCCAGCGATACCGGTGGCGTTAATATTTCTGAAAAATCAGAAGAAGGTCGAATTGACCCTGATAGTGTTGGTGATTTTAAAATATTGACCAAATTCGATAGCCAAAGTCTTTCATGGCAATACTATGGCGATGAAGAAAAAATAATGCAGTTAGTCGCAGGCCATACGATCAACAAAACTGACCAGATTTTTGGTAAAGGGCAGTTTATCAAAGTTGATGAAGAGTCCTATAATGTGCGTTTTTCATCACAAATTACCTGGCTTGATAATCATAAGTTAGGTTTTGGATTTGACTACAGTAAATCAGACGTTGATTACAGTTTCGATATGATCCCTTATTACTGCACGGAAAATGATGCCGACTGTAATGAAAACAAAGGTGATCGCATTCAAGATGTTGCCAAGCTCACTGATGAAGATATCGCCGTTTATATTCATGATATTTGGCAACTAAGTGATGCTTGGCAGCTAACTGTTGGCCTTAGAGCTGAACGTAACGATTACACCGACCAAAGTTTTGTTCATCCTAGGGTAGCCTTAGATTGGTTCGCTACCGATGACTTAACCTTTAAGGCAAAGGCAGGTACTTATAGCCGTTTTCCTGATGTTGATACCGCATTAAATAAACTAGGCAACCCAAAGATAAAATCACCACAATCAACGCATTACTCATTAGGTGTTGATTATGATTTAAATGGCATTTGGTTCACCTCACTAGATATCTACCATAAAGAGCTAACTAAGTTGCCCCGCTCTGTTGATGAAAATACGGCCGTAGAGGATGCTGATGTGCACTATACCAATGATACCTCAGGTGATGCACAAGGAATTGAGTGGCTAGTTAGACATGAACGCAATAATGGTTGGTTTGGCTGGGCATCTTTAAGTTGGTCACAAAGTCAACGTACTGATGACTTGACTAATGTCACTGCTGATTACTACTTAGATACCCCTTTGGTCGCCAATATTGTTGTCAATTATGAGTTAAATGAACGTTGGGATTTTGGTTTGCGTTTCACCCTGCGCAGTGGGGCAAAATACACACCTATCGTTGGTTTGCGTGAAAACCCTGACTATGATGATCACTTCTTACCGACTTATGGTGAGTTAAACGCAAAAACATTACCGGTATATCATCGCTTAGATTTAGAAGCTAATTACAAGACAAATTATTGGGGCTACGACGCGCAATGGACTTGGGCAATTATCAATGCCATGGCACAGAAAAATGTCTCTGGTTATTACTACGATCCTAGTGATAACGACAGCCTGACTGAATACAATGTGTCGGGCGAAGAAGATATTGGCGTATTTCCCTATATCGGTTTAAAGATGACTTTCTAATCAAGAGTTAACTACCTTTACTATTCAAGGTGTTGATAGCTGTTATCAATCAAGGTACATGTTTCATAACGCACATTGAATGGTACTGGATTTAAGTTTACTTACACTTTTTAAACAATAAAAATGAACAGCTAAGCACAAGTAACATTTACACCGTGGTAACATATAGTTACTTTTTGTAAATACGCTTTGTGCTTTGCTATGTCCTTTAAAAAAAATAATATCAGACAACCACAGAATCAAAGCTTTTCTTGGCTACTCGCCATTAGCTTGGTGATATTTAGCTCCTTAAGTTACGGGCAAGATAACAGTGACAACCAAGAGAATAATGCCAACAAACCGGTTATTAAAGATGGTTTTGAATGGCAAATTTTACTAGATCTCTCTTTAATTTATGATCCTACAATCATAGCCGGCATCGAACAGGAAAAATTATCAGAATATCTTCTGCCAGGTTTGTTGGTTGATATTTCTTACAAAGGCTTTTATTTACAAAGCAACCAAAGACGCTCACATGTACTACTTGGCGCTACCGAATTAGGTTACCAACTATTTATTGAAGAAGAATGGCAACTTGATCTGATACTAAAAGCTTACATGCAAGGTTACGATTCTGACTCCTTGATTGAGTACGGTGGTGGCGACGAAGAGTTGCTAACTGGATTAAAAGAACGTGAAGTTACTATCGGTGCAGCGATACGTTACTCACAGTATTTTGAAAATGCATTATTTCGCATTGATTTTGCTTATGGCAGTTCAGGTGAAGATGAAAACGAAAATCATGTCGGTGGCCTTATCATTGATAGCTTCTACAGCTATTTATTACCCTATAAAAATTGGGATATCTATTTAGGTGCTGGTTTAACTTATTTTAGCCAAGATATTATTAATTATTATATTGGTGTTAGTCCTGATGAAGTATTAGCAACGAGGCCAGAATACAACGCCAGTGGAAGTTTTAGAGGACAAGCTGAGGTTTATGCGCAATATCCCTTATCAGAAAGCTGGTCTTTTCATACCGGTATCACCCACAGTTATTTTTCAAATAATGTAAAAGAAAGCCCCTTAGTTGATACTAACCAAGTTACCCAAGTTACGCTTGGAGTGATGTATGTATTTTAATGTTGGCAAAGGAATTGCCATTGTTTTACCAACACTGCTTTATTGCTTACTGGTGTGTAAGCAAGTTAGTGCAAATGAGCTAACAGTAGATAACGAAGTGGTTTTTACTGCCCTGCCCGAGCAGTGTGTAACATTAAGGCAAGGGCGTAGTTGTTTTGCCACCGTAGAATTGCAATGGCAATCACCTTCAAAACAAAGTTTTTGTTTATATCAAGAAGGTGAAGAGAAACAATTAGCTTGTTGGAAAAATAGTAACAATGTTCAGATAAAAATAGACTTCGAATCAAATAAAAGTGTCAAATATCAGTTACGTAAAGAAACTAACAATAAAGTCGTAGCCGAAGCTCAAGTTGAAGTAAGTTGGCAGCATAAAAATACCGCGCGTAAACGTCGCTGGCGACTATTTTAGTAATAGCTAGCTATTGCGATTGTAAGTAACGACATCATTGGATATTCAAGTCATTTTAAAATGATCATTTATCTTGGTCAAATGGATATAACACAGTAGGAATAAGCAAAATGTACAATATATTATTGGTGGAAGATGACATTAGCCTAGCCGACTGGGTGTGTGAATATTTAACCGAGCAAGGATTTAATGTTACCCATGTTGCTCGTGGCGATCTAGTACTTGATGTGATCAAAAAAAACACCACTGACATAGTGTTACTTGACGTTATGTTACCTGGACTCAATGGTATAGAAGTATGTCGCCTTATCCGCCAGCATGAACAGAGCAAACAAGTTCCGATTATTATGCTAACCGCCCGCGCCGATGAATTTGATGAAGTAATCGGCTTAGAAGCTGGCGCTGATGATTATGTGATAAAACCGGTTCGTCCCCGCGCCTTATTAGCACGAATAAACCGTCAGTTAAGCCATAATGATAAAGTAGAGCCCGATCTCAATGCCCCACTGGTTTTTGGGCAACTTACCATTAACCAAGAAGCAAAACGTGTGCTTTATCAGGGAAAAGAGGTTGAGTTATCAACCAGTCTATTTGCCTTTCTCACTTATCTGGCACAGCATGCTGGTAATGTTGTTGATAGAGACTCTGTTTTTAAAGCCCTTAAAAAACGTGAATATGATGGCCAAGATAGACGCTTTGACGTTATGTTATCCACCTTACGTAAGCTCTTTAATGACGATCCACAAAAGCCACAAAAGTTTAAGACCATTTGGGGTAAAGGTTATTTATTTGTTAGTGATGCTTGGCAAGATAATTCTCAAGATAAGCCAGTGTGCGATATTGAAGAATAGCTATGCGTAGTCTCTATATTAGTATTATTTTTACTGTACTAGGCTCGCTATTTTTTATTGGCTGGGGGTTAGATGAACTAGTAGAATACTCAACTGAAGATAAAATAACTGAAACACAAGGCACTATTGTATATCGTCAGTTGCTCGACGGTTTATCGAGTGAACTTAGCTCGCTCACCCATTCGCAATTAAACGAAAAAGTTAATCTCTTTCAACAACACTATCAAATAAAAGCCAGCTTGGCCTCAAGTAAAAATATAGCCTTACCTAGTTCATTAGTGGCCGAGTTAAACCAGTCAGGAGGATTATTACTTGCTTCAAGTCACCATCAGTATTTAGTGAAAAATATCGCCAATCATTCTGACTACCTTTTACGCATTGAGTTACCCATTGAAACTGTCGACGACGATAATTTCAATTTTATTCTAACTTTAATACTCTATGTCAGTATTTGCGGCATCTTGATTTTATGGTTAATACCGTTAACAAGGCGCTTATACCTACTAAACAATGCCGCCGCTAAAATTGGCTCAGGACAACTTGATGCACGTATAGCTAGCAGCCGATTCTCCTATATTAAAATGTTAGAGCAAAGCTTTAATACTATGGCTGGAAAAATAGAAAACCTAGTAGCCGATAATAAGATTCTTGCTCGAAGTTTATCCCATGACATTCGCACACCAATGTCCTGTTTACGCTTTGGTATTGAAGCAGCGCTTGATAGCAAATCAATGGATAAAAAAAATAGCTACTTAACCCGTATGGACAATGAATTAACCCGTATGGAAGAGATGACCTCTCTGTTTCTCGATTACGCATCAATGGAGCGACAAGCGTTAAACTTGAAAAAACAACAAACCGATATTCAAGCGTTAATTATCTCCGCCATCACTGATTGCCAAGTACTTGCCACACAAAAAGACATAAAGATTAGCACCATTGTCCCAGATAAAACGCTTAACTATGAGCTAGATTATCACTGGTGTTATCGCGCCATAGTCAACTTAATTAGTAATGCAATTGGTTATGCTGACAGCAATATAGTCATCTTATTAGAAACTAGTAACAACGCCATTTCTATTACTGTAGCCGATGATGGTAAAGGTATTAGTGAAGATAAGTTGGAGATTATTTTCAGTCCTTTTGTGAAACTTGATGCTGATAGAACCCGAGAGCAAGGCCACTTTGGCTTGGGCTTAGCTATCTGTAGCAAAGTGATGGATTGGCATCTAGGAAGTATAAGCGCCGTTAACGGTACACAACTTTGTGGTGCTAACTTTACTTTATCATTCCCTGTTAACTAGCTAATTGAATCATCTTTTTTAGTTCATCTACTTCTGTTAATTTCGTTCATTGAGTAAAATAAAATAAGTAGTAATTGTTAAGAACTCCTTTAATAACTTTCTTGTTAACGGTAACCTTGAGGGTATATTTATACCAATCAGCTACTGAGAAATACTCTATTGAATGCCGACATAAAAATTAATTTTATTAATAGTATTGATAAAATAAGTGCTAGTGATTGGCAAAATTTAAATAGCTCACCCTGCCCTTTTCTTCGTTATGATTTTTTTAATGCTCTTGAAAAAAGCCACTCCGCAAGCGCTAAACAAGGTTGGCAAGCCCATCACTTAGTTGCCACCACTAACAATGAAGTGACGGCTGTTATGCCGATGTATTTGAAAAGTCATTCTTGTGGTGAGTATGTTTTTGATTGGGATTGGGCTGATGCTTTCAAACGTCATGACATCAATTATTACCCTAAATTAGTTGCCACCATCCCGTTTACTCCCGTTAGTAGTGATAAATTGCTTTCTTCACAACTCCAAGTAAATGAGCTATTTGAGCCATTAATTGAGCATTGCCAACAAGAAAACATTAATAGCTGGCATATTTTGTATTGCAATGAAATTAAGACCGCTTTGCCCGAAGATGTTTATCAACGTAATACCGTACAATTTCACTGGTTTAATCGTGATTATAAAACATTCGATGATTTCTTAAATAGATTCACTTCCCGTAAAAGAAAAAATACCCGTAAGGAGAGGCTGTCGATCCTTGAACAAGATATTAAGATTCGTCAGTTAAAAAATAGCGAAATAACAGAAAAAGATCTCGAGTTTTTTTATCTAACTTATCAACTAACCTACTTAAAGCGAGGTCATCAACCGCACCTAAACTATGAGTTTTTTAGACAGCTATTATTGAACATGACAGATAATATTTTATTGATCATTGCCAGTAATGAGCAAGAGGATATTGCATGTGCTTTATTCTTTTACGATGATTCTCAATTATATGGTCGGTATTGGGGCTGCACCAAACACTATAATAATTTACATTTTGAGCTTTGTTATTATCGCGGTATCGAGTTTTGCATTCAAAACAAGCTAAGAAGCTTCAACCCTGGCACCCAAGGTGAACACAAAATTCAAAGGGGGTTCGAGCCAGTATTAACGCACTCTTACCACTGGATAAAACACGCGGCTTTTAGAATGGCAATTAAAAACTTTTGTCAACAAGAGCAGCAGCATATGCTAACGTACCAGCAACAATGTCAGCAGATATTACCTTTCAGAAAATATGATGAATAAACCCTTCTCTCAAGCATGTGAAAACAACAAACGGCCGATCTTAAATATTCTGTCAAAAGTATTCTCAAAAAATAAACATATTTTAGAAATTGGCTCAGGAACGGGACAACATGCGGTTTTCTTTGGCCAGCATCAACCCCACTTAATTTGGCAAACCAGTGATTTACCAATAAATCATCAAGGTATTAATTTGTGGTTAGATGAAACAGTCTTGTCTAACGTGCAAAAACCTATTGTGATAGATTTGAATAAAACCTGGCCGATGCCTAAAAATACTCTGCAAGTTGATGGATTATATACTGCCAATACCCTTCATATAATAAGCTGGCCATTAGTAGTAAAGTTTTTTGATGGTATCGCACAAAACTTAGCATCAGAAGCTATCGTTTGTATATACGGTCCCTTTAAGTATCAAGGGAAATACACCAGCGACAGTAATGCTAATTTTGATTTCTGGTTGAAAGACAGAGATATAGATAGTGGTATTCGTGATATCGAAGCGATTTTGTTATTAGCAAATTCCGCAGGTCTTACGTTAATAGACGATCATGTTATGCCCGCTAATAATCAGCTTTTAGTTTTTTCAAAAAGTTAGTTGTTCGTGCTAAATGAAGATAAAAAGTATCAAACAGACGGCTCATAACGAATAGATAGCAACACACTCTCTAATCATCCGCTCTAAATAGGCTCCAGCTAGTAAGGCTTTCTATGTTTTGTTGGTCTTGTACTTCGTAGCCTAAGTGTTGATAAAAATTGATGTTTTTATCTGATTCGGTATTCAGACCGACCCCTGTTGAATAGACATCTGACTTTGATAACTCTTGGTATTTAAGAATAAGGGCTTTTGCATAGCCCTTACCTTGATGGTCTGGATGCGTGCCAATGGAGTCGATAAAAAAGTGTGCCCTTTTGGGGTGTGCAGCATCAGCTTGCTGCTCGTATTGTTCAATGCGACGGGAGGCTTGGGGGCTTATGCTTTTGTAAAATTCAGTTAATGCATCATCGCTTCCCTTGATCATTTCTTGTTCACTGGAATTACAGCCAAGAGCAACAGCTACCCATTGCTCATTAACTTTCACGCCATAACAGGGCCAGTTATTGGCTAAGCCGAATTGATAAAACGATAAGAAAAACTCAGTAATGTGTGCTTCATAATTGTTGCCAGAATCATTGAATAGATAGCGCATTACTTCGTAGTTTTTAAAGGAAGAACTAAGAATGTCAGCTGCCTCTACAAGGTCAGTTTTTGTTATTGGAAAAATATTCATAATTAAGTTCAACTTCGTATTTTATTTATATCGATAATAAGTTTAAATAAACTTATTGGCAAGTATCCTGTCATGCACCACTACTTTAAACCATTGTTATTTAACGTTAATAAATACAATCAATGTCTACCCCTTTCTTTCAGTCAATAGGGCTTATACGTTTACCGGCAATTATAGACTCGCCGCTTAGCGCCTCGACTTTAAAATTAGACTGTTCATCTCCTAAATCTTTATTTGTAATGACTGTTACTTTTTACCTCGCACAGTTTTCAAGTGTCATTGATTAGTGGGAGATAAAACCTATACTCATCGATATAACAAAAGGAAAGTGCTAAATGGAATATTTAACCCCTTTACAGAATCTACAAAATAATGTCAGCCGTCACCCTAATAAAGTTTTTCTCCACCAACCAGTAAATCGACAATGGCAAGAATATACTTGGGCTGATGTTGATCATCAAGCTCGTTGCATTGCTAATGCTCTTAAAAGTCAAGGTTTTGAGAGTGGTGCTAAGGTTGGTATTCTTTCTAAAAATTGTGCTCATTGGGTTATTACTGATTTAGCCATCATGATGGCAGGCATGATCAGCGTGCCAATTTATCCGACCGCAGAACATACGAACATCAGCCATATTATTAAGCATGCTGATTTAAAAGCTATTTTTATTGGAAAACTAGATAATCCTGAAGAAGTACAAATGGCTATTAACGATGATGTATTAAGTATTGCCTTTCCCTATCCAACGCCAGCCACAGCAGTACAATTTTCTGACTGGTTAATCGAATTTGAGCCTTTGGTCGATGTTCACCAAGATGCTATTGATGATATAGCAACCATTGTTTACACCTCAGGCTCAACAGGTCGCCCAAAAGGCGTCGTATTAAGCCATAAAAATATGGCATCTGTAGCCCAAAACCTCGTAGATATTTTTAAGCTCTCCAATAATTTTCGGTCAATATCTTATTTGCCCTTAGCGCACATAGTAGAGCGCAGTAATGGATATGTAGCCCTTTATGCTGGATTTGAAGTGTTTTTTGTCGAATCACTCGATACGTTTATTGATGATTTACAATACGCACAACCTACAGGGTTTATCTCAGTGCCACGCTTATGGACCATTTTTCAAGGCAATGTGCTAAATAAAATATCACAAAATAAAATCGCATTATTATTAAGTATTCCTATATTAAAGCACTTGTTCGCCAAAAAAATCCGCAAGGCATTAGGACTAAACAATGCACAGTGGTTTGTCTCAGGTACCGCTCCAATTGCCCTGTCGTTACTTCATTGGTATGAAAAATTAAACATACCTATTAGCGAGGGGTGGGGAATGACCGAAACATCTGGCGCTTCTTGCCTAAATTACCCTTTCTCTAAGCTCAGTTTAGGGACTATTGGTAAACCCTTACCTTGTGTTGAAATGACCTTGTCTACAGAAGGTGAAATTCTCATTCGTGGCGATGCTGTATTTAGTGAATATTACTTAGACCCTCAATCCACCGATGCGTCATTTTCTAATGGCTGGTTCCACACTGGCGATTGTGCAGCGGTAAATGGGCAAGGTGAATATACAATTATTGGTCGCATTAAAGACAAATTTAAAACCAGTAAAGGTAAATACGTCGCGCCGGTTCCCATTGAAAGTTTACTCTGTACTAACCTTGATATTGAGCAAGTCTGTTTGATAGGTTCTGGCATGAAACAACCTGTCGCATTAATTGTATTAACCGCCATGGACAATAAACGAGATATTGAGGTCGTCAATCGCTTAAAAAACACATTAAGTAACGTTAATGCTGAACTAGAAAGCCATCAAAAAATCGACTATTTACTTGTCTGCGAGCACGCTTGGAGCGTAGATAATCATTTACTGACACCCAGCATGAAAATTAAAAGAAATATTATCGAAAAAAAATACGATGCACTAACCACTAAGGTATTTTCAGATCTTGTTATATACGAAGAAGATATGTTCTAAATAAACACTGCCATAAACAATTGTAAACAAGGTAAAATATAGTTAATTAAAATATAATAGTCTCTATGTAAAATCATCTAGCATCAAAGCTCATATACGGTTATTGTCGCTTTGCTCACAAAATACTTACTAACTTTAGAAGGCATTTGTTCTCGTATATGGATACTAGCAGTTTTATTGCCCTACTCTACAATGCAGCACTCCTAATTTCTTTAGGCGTTATTTATGATGCGCTGAAGCTTGAATCAATCAAGAACAAAAAGATACGCGATCTAATCTCTGGATTATTGGTCGGTATGCTCGGCCTCGCAGTGATGAACACTTCATGGGAATTGGCCCCTGGAATGTTTTTTGATACGCGATGGGTGCTGATCAGTCTTTGTGGTTTGTTTTTTGGCCTGATACCAACCCTAATTGCCGGAGCTATGATGGTTGCCTTAAGACTTCATATAGGAGGGGCAGGAATTCTGGTTGGCTCATTGTGTGTCATCATCCCCGGTTCTCTTGGTTATATATTCGCCATTATATTAAAACGCAAAAATCTGCAGCTCGATTGGTTCAAGTTATATTCATTTGGCATGCTGATTCAAATCACTGTATTGGGTTGTATGTTACTCATGCCCGAACATTTACGATTCAAAGTCATAGGCGCAGTGATACAACCCGTCATCTTCGTTTTCCCTGTTTGTACCATGCTAGTGGGTTTAATACTAAGGCGTCAACGTGACCGTCGAAAATCTGAATATGACCTAACAGAGAGCCAAAAACTGTTGAACAGGGAGCAAAGCTTGATGAGAGGTTTGATTGGCTCATTACCTGATTTAATATCTTTTAAAGATGTGCAAGGACGTTACCTTGGCTGTAATCATGCTTTTGAACAATACGTTGGCCTGACAGAGCAAGAATTGAAAGGGAAAATGGATCAGGAGCTCAAGGGGAATTTTAAGCCTTCAGATATAACAGGGCTTGATGAACAGGAAATTATTGCCAGTGGTAAAGTGTACAGTCAAGATGAATGGGTAGTTTACCCTGATGGTAGTAAAGTATTACATGAAACCATTAAGAAAACCTTTGATGGTTTAGATGGAACTCGTTATGGTTTAATGAGCGTTAGTAGAGACATCACTGAACGCCAAAGCCATGAAGATCAAATTCAACGACTTGCCTTTTATGACTCATTAACACAATTACCCAATCGCAGGATGTTGCAAGACAGATTGCAACTTATGGTGACTACTAGTTCTCGTGACGAACGATTCAACGCACTTTTTTTCATCGACCTTGATCACTTTAAAACCCTTAACGATACCAAAGGGCATAATATGGGCGATCAATTATTAATAGCTGTTGCCGCCAGAATACAAGACAGTGTTCGAGGTGAAGATATTGTCGCTCGATTAGGAGGGGATGAGTTTGTTGCTTTGATTTCCAATCTTGGTGAAGATGAAGCAACTGCTGGCCATGTTGCTGAAAAAGTAGCTGAGAAAATACGTCTATCCATTTGCCAACCTTACAAATTATCTATCAAAGAAAATGTAGATGCTAACAACGAAATGACTTTTCACTGCACACCCAGTATTGGCATCAGTTTATTCAAATCAAACTTAACCAGCCCCGATGAAATCCTAAAACAAGCTGACGTTGCAATGTACCAAGCAAAAGCAGCGGGTAGAAATGCTATCCGTTTCTTTGATCCAGCCATGCAGATTGCATTAGAAGAGAATGCGGCTATTTTAGCTGAACTGCACCAAGCAATTGATAATGGTGAACTTGAATTGTATTACCAAATTCAAATAGATGAAACCAAGGGTATTCAAGGTGCAGAAGTATTATTACGCTGGTTTCATCCGATACGAGGAATGGTTTCACCACTTGATTTTATTCCTTTGGCAGAAGAGAGCGGCTTAATCATACCCATAGGACGTTGGGTATTAGAGTCAGCTTGTCATCAACTTAAAGTGTGGGAAAACATGCCCAACCGAGAAAACTGGCAGATATCCGTTAATGTTAGTGCCTTACAATTTAAACAAGAGAATTTTGTTGAAACTGTGCAAGAGATCATCGTCTCAAAGAACATAAACCCGCGCGGTTTAAAACTAGAATTAACCGAAAGTATGGTGCTAGAAAATGTCGACGTTATCATTGAAAAAATGCAGCGATTAAATCAACTCGGCATTGACTTTTCTATGGATGATTTCGGCACTGGATATTCTTCTCTTTCGTGTTTGAAACGTTTACCACTTAAACAATTAAAAATAGATCAGTCATTTGTACGTGATATCACAACAGATCCTGATGATGCCGCAATCGTACAAACAATTATTAACCTATCTAGAAGTCTAAATTACGACGTCATTGCTGAAGGTGTTGAAACCCAAGAGCAACGTCAGTTTTTATTTAATAATGGCTGTAGTCAATATCAAGGTTATTTGTTTAGCCGTCCTGTACCTATTACTGAGTTTGAGGAATTAGTAAGCTCCATGTCAGTTAATTTTGCTCCTGCCCTAAACTAAAAGGCAACAACGCTGTAGACATGGCACTTAACCTTTCAATAAAAGTCCTCTATTTATTGAGGGTGTTACTTTGCAAACGACATGAAATATCCTAACACCTTACGGCTTAAGAGAATTTATTTAGAATTGACTGACAATATTCAGTTTTCAACAATCGAGTCACTTCACTTTTTTCATCATTGATAACATCTAACATCAATTTATCTGTAGATTGGCGCATTAATCTTCTGCTTGTTTGTACTGAGTCTGCAGGTAGTTTAGCAATAGTTTGTGCTATATTTAGTGCGTTTTTTATCACCTCATTAGGTTGGCAAATCTGATTTACTATACCGTATTGATAGGCTTGCTCTGCTGTGAAAGGTGCCCCTAATACAGCCAACTCAAATGCTCGATTATGACCAACTTTCAAAGGCAGTAATAAACTTGCTCCGGCCTCCAAACAAATGCCTAAGTGTGCAAAAGGTAAAATGAACTTACTATTGGTTGCCGCGATAATCATATCGCATTGCAACAATAACGTGGTGCCAATGCCTACTGCGGGCCCAGCAACCGCAGCAACGATAGGTTTAGAGAATTTTGCCAGTTGCTCAATAAATACAAAGGCGGAAAGCTCTTCTTCATTGCCTGATTCAGCAAAATCATTACCGGCAGAAAAACAATTTTCATCTCCTTGAATGAGTAGACAATGTATATGTACAGAGTCATTGGCATATTTTAAATGCTCACACAGTAATTTATACATGGCAGCATTAATGGCATTTTTTTTCATTGGTCGATTTAGCGTTATGGTAAAAACGCCTTGATGTTCTTCTGTTAAAACTAAATTTTTCATTGTTATTTCACTTAATGATAGAAATATTTTTTAAACCAAAATAAATGGGCTATTAAAAACATAAATAAGAGAGTGGATTGTTTAGCGGTTTAATGTGCCAATGAAGTCATTAAATATTAGGAAATCTTTGTAAAACAATTTCGCCTTCCACTTCCAATACCGTCTTTCCCTTGGCATTTTTCACCTCAAATTTTAACTCTGCATTTCCTCTATCAATACGAGTATCGACGCTTAATTTAGCAATGGTCATGTTAACCGTTAGGCAATCGTTAACAAAAACAGGTAGACGAAAGTGACACTTTCGAAGCTCTCTCCATGCGACGATATGCCAATTGGCGTAGATGTTATCAAAGGTTAAACGTTGCATTATGCCTAAGGTATGTATGCCACTGGCACACAATGCACCTATAGGCGATAACTTCGCTTTTTCTGGATCAACGTGAAATTCCATCGGATCGTAACGCTTGGCAAAATCAATAATCTCATGCTCAGTGACTTTATAATGGCCATAAGAAAATTGCTCACCCTCGTTAAGTTCATCCCAATAGATCTTTTGATTTTGTTCTATTTTGGCTGACTTTAATGCAGACTCATTTATAACATCACTCATTGTGAACTCTCATAATCGGCCAAAATCATATCAGCAGCTTTTTCACCAATCATGATAGTAGGTGCGTTGGTATTTCCGCTGACAAGCTTAGGCATTATAGAAGCATCTACCACTCTAATTCCGCTCAAGCCGTGTACTTTGAGCTGTTCATCCACAACAGCCATGGCATCAGATTCAGTGCCCATTTTACAAGTACAAGCTGGATGATACTGAGTGTCTGAGCGATTGCGAATGTCTTGTTCTAGAGAGTGCTCGTTGCCTTTTTCAAGGGGGAATAGTAGTTTTTGACGAATACCATCAAAGGGAGTACTTTCAAGAATAGCGCGCATTTTTTTCGCACCACGTTTGATCAGTTCTAAATCTTTTTCATTATCAAAAAACTTAGGATCAATTGCTAGCGAATCTTCTGGGTCTCGGCTGTTGAGTTTCACTTCACCCGTGCTATCCGGACGAAGAACCGTAATATGGCAACTATAACCATGGCCAAAATTCACCTTACGGGCATGGTCATCAACAATACCCGGCACGAAGACTAACTGAGCATCCGGCGCGACTAAATTGTCTTCCGTACTAAAGAATGCTCCTGATTCTGCGAGTGTACTGGTAATTTTTCCAGAACGTTTGTTCTTCCATTCAAGCATCCATTTAAGCATTCCGGTGCCACCTCGAAGGGATAAACCAAAAGTCTCATCACTACTGGCAACTCGGTAAGTTTGTATATAATCAATGTGATCTTGTAAGTTTTGACCTACACCAGGTAGATGATGAACAAGTGTTATATTTTTATCACAAAGGTGCTCTTTTGGACCAACCCCAGAAAGCATTAAGACTTGTGGCGAACCAAAAGCACCACCGCTAAGAATGACCTCTTTATCACAATAAATATCAACAGACTTTTTGTCTTTTTTATACCGTATTCCTATTGCTTTTTTCCCTTCAAATAATACTTTTTCCGTTAATGCATGAGTGATTACCGTTAAATTAGAACGACTCAAATGAGGTGTTAAAAAAGCTTTAGCTGCACTGCAACGTTCTCCATTTTTTACCGTGCGCTGATACATAAAACAACCTTCTTGCTCAGCACCATTGTAGTCATCAATCTGTTTCAGCCCTTGCTCCTGACAAGATGCAATAAACATTTGATTGGTATTACTGGCAGCCGTTGCATTTGAGATACCTAGCGGGCCGTCTTGATTATGATATTGGTCAGAAAAGTACTCATTACCTTCAGACTTTTTAAAGTAAGGCAGTACTTCTTCATAACTCCAGCCCTTGTTGCCTAACGCAGACCAATTATCGTAATCCCATTTATTACCTCGTACATACAACATGGCATTGGTAGATGAACAGCCTCCAAGAGTTTTCCCCCGAGGTTGGTAACCTTTACGACCGTTTAGACCTTTTTGTGGAATAGTTTCAAATGCCCAGTTATTTATCTTCGTTGGCAGCATTGCTGCTACGCCTGCAGGAGCATGAATAAAGACACTTTTATCTGGCCCGCCCGCTTCTAATAAACAAACAGAAATATTAGGGTTTTCGGTTAAACGCGCAGCTAAAACACAACCTGCAGAGCCAGCACCAACAATAATATAGTTGTACATTTTTTCTTCCCCATCATCAATTACAACTCATAACGGTTGCTATTTATTAATACCAATGCCATTAAGTTTTTACCCATTTGTGTTGGTTAAAATATCCCAAGGCGGCGTTGCCCTCAATTCCAATAGCCAGCTATTGCTCAATCAAGCGCCTACCCTTGAATTATTTTTCCTGCGCACAACAAGATCACAAATTTAATGAAATTGGTATAAAACTCAAATGACCGGTGCCACTCGAGTCATCTTTTTTATTTTCCGTAAAGCGTTACCACAACGGCTCCACCAAGGCCGACATTATGCTGTAAGGCTAGTCTAGCACCTTCAACTTGACGTGCGCCTGCTTGACCACGTAGATGCCAAGTTAACTCAGTACATTGTGCCAGTCCTGTTGCACCTATAGGATGGCCTTTGGACATCAAACCTCCAGATGGACCAATAACAAATTTCCCGCCATAGGTATTGTCACCTTTGTCGATAAATTCAGCCGCACCACCTTCAGGACAAAGCCCTAAACCTTCATAACTGATCACTTCATTAGTGGTGAAACAGTCATGTAATTCAATAACATCAATATCTTCTGGGCTAATGCCTGCCATGTTATATACTTTTTTAGCTGCTATTTCTGTCATACCCTTACCTGCCGCATAAATAGGGTCTTGCCATGACTTCTCAGTATCTGTTGCCATGGCTTGCGCTAGAATTTTCACTCCGTTGGTGATGCCGTTTCTTGCGGCAAAAGCTTCACTACATACGATAGTCGCCGCAGCGCCACAGGTTGGAGGACATGCCATTAGACGTGTCATATAACCATCATAGATAACTTTATCATTGAGCACATCTTGATAGGTCAGCGGTTTAGTAAACATAGAATAAGGGTTATGCACCGCATGTCTACGAGACTTCGCTGAAACTTTGGCAAAAATATCCGCTTCAACACCATACAGGTCCATATAATGACGACCTGCAGCACCAAAGGCTTGCAGTGCCAAAGGGCCATCAGGCGCATTAAATTTTTCTAACACAGGTTTTGCTCTATCAAAAGGACTTTCTCTATCGTCCCACCCTGAGCCCAATGCGCCTGGTTGCATTTCTTCAAAACCAAAAGCTAATGCACAGTCAATTTCACCAGAGAGAACCGCTTGTCTTGCTAAAAATAATGCGGTTGAACCGCTAGAACAATTATTATTGACGTTAACAACAGGAATCCCACTTTGAATAACGTCATAAAATGCATGTTGGGCACAGGTACTGTCACCATAAATATAGGCACCGAACGCTTGTTGAATTTTTGATGCCTCAATGCCCGCATCAGCCAGTGCGATATTGATCGCTTTAGCAGCCATCACACGATACGGTTCTTGCTGACCTGGTTTACAAAACTTTGTCATGCCGACGCCGGCTACGATTACTTGACTCATTTCTTTATCTCCTAAGATTGTTTTCCAAAGACACCATCAGCTTTAAGCTGATTAATTTGTTGTTCACTAAAACCAAATTCTTGTTGTAATATTTGGTTGTGCTCACCTAAGCTACATCCTTTAAAATGATACTTAGCAGGGCTAGCCGACATTTTGACTGCACAGCCCACTTGTTTAATACCATCAACCTCGATAATCATTTCTCGGCTATTAATTTGTTCGTGCTGACACGCTTCACCCATGGTTAATACAGGTTCAACACAAGCATCTACTGAACTAAACAACTGTTGCCAATAGGTAAAGTTCTGCGATTTAAAAACGTCTGTTAGTTGCGTTTTAAATGCTTGCTGGTGCGCTAATTTATCAGATAGCGCTAACGTTAATAACGCTGGCTGTCCTATTGCTTCGCACAAGATTTTTTTAAATTTAGGCTCTAAACCACCGACAGATAAATAACGTTGATCACTGGTTTGATAATAATCATAAAACTGTTGACCATTGAGTAACTCTTGCTCAGGCCCTGTTGTTTTTTCTGCACCTAAATAATTAGAGGCCGCAAAAACATTTAGACTAAAAGCGGCATCAGTAATACTGATATCTACTTGCTGCCCTACACCTGTTTCTAATCGTTGTATAACTGCCGCCAACAAACCTGCGACTAAGTGCATAGAGCCACCTGCCACATCAGCTATTTGAATACCGGCAGGTACAGGCGCGGTATTTACTCTTCGGCTGTAATCTTGAGTGCCAGCGATAGCCAAATAGTTATTATCATGCCCCCCCCTATCTTTATAAGGCCCTGTTTGTCCATAGCCCGTTAAAGAGCAATAGATAAGTTTAGGGTTAATCGCTTTTAACGTTTGATAACCCAAACCCAATTTATCCATTACGCCGGGCCTAAATTGCTCAACGACCACGTCATATTCACCAATCAACTTTTTGACAACTTCAATAGCGTCTGGTTTTTTAAGATCTAAACCAATGGATTTTTTCGAGCGATTCAAATAGCGATGCGCATACGAAGCATCACCATCAAGTTCGCCAATGATACGCGTTAAATCAGTACGACTCGGCGCTTCAACGCGTAAAACCTGCGCACCTAAATCGGCCAAAACTAAGGTGCCAAAAGGACCAGGAAGTAAGGTTGAAAAATCTAATATTTTTACATTAGCAAGTGCTGACATAACTAACCTTATAAAAGTAAGGAGAGTGATTAGCCCCCCTTTGATTTATTAACAACTTAATAAATGCTGATTAAGTGGCTATTCAAATAAGTAACTAAATTGAAGCGTTACCGTACTGGGTTGGCTAAAAGAAGCAAATTGCGAACCTGCAAACAGCGGGACATCATTGGCATAATAAAAATAACTTTCATCAGTTATATTTTTGAAAATAAGGTCTGTTTTCCAAAGGCCATCAGGCGAAGCGACACTGATTGCTGCATTCCACACAATATAAGCGTCTTGCACCGTAATAGGATCTAAATCTGCGGTAGCAAAGAAGTCATCAACATAGTTGCTATCAACCCTGCTGGTTACCACATATTCGTTTATGGCAAACTCATGTTGTAAGCTTAACGATAAGGTTATTTCAGGTACATCTTGATTGGTTTTACCTGAAAGATCGTTCAACCCCGCAGCGGCACAAGCTGAGCCAGTTAATCCAGAATCAATGACTTGCTGCGCAGTACAACCTGCATTTTTATAATCATCAAATTCAAAATCAATATAACCAAGGTTAGCATCTAAGGTAAATTCATCGTTTATTAACCATCTTAATTCAGCTTCAAGTCCACGAGAGGTTGCTTTAGCTGCATTTTCAACAACAAACGTTGTTCCGCCGGTAAACAACGTGGTTTGCATATTGTCATAAGCAACATTAAACACAGCGGTATTTAAAAGCACAGTACCGTCGAAAAATTCAAATTTACCGCCAATTTCAGAAGAAATTGCCTCTTCATTTTCGTATTCAATTTCATCTAAATCAGGCGACATGGCAATGGCGTTAAACCCGCCACCTTTAAAACCTTTACTCACTGAGACATAAAAACTAGCCGTGTCAGAAGCAAGCCAAGTCAAACTAGCAGAAGGTGAAAACAGATTTTCTTCTCGACTTACCGGCACTGAATGCGGGTACGCTTCCATAATGGCCTGACTCCAAATGAAAAGCTCAGTCGGGTTAGTCAATGGTAAACCGCTTTTACTGCCATCGCCTGTACCGCCGTATACTTCTACTGTTTGACGACCTGTTTTTTCTTCTTTTGAATAACGCCCTGATAGTTCAAGTTTCAATGATTCCGTTAAACCAAAAGTAACTTGGCCAAATAATGCTAACGAATCGGTTTCTTGTTCAAGCTCATTAAAACGACTGGTTACTGCATGCTCAATAGGGATAGGAAAGGCGCCTGCAACCGGAGTCCCGGGCGCTGTGGCAAAATCAGCAACCGCATCAACTAATAAGTCACTGTTTTGCCAAAAGACACCAAATAAATATTCAAAGTCATCGTTATCTCCTGAAACAAACCTTAACTCTACGCTATTCTGTTCGTAGTCTTCTGATTCACTAAACTGTATCACCGGTAAAGGACCAAAATCAGCATCTTGAGAGCGAACAAAATCTAAATTAGATTGTGCTATCGTGGCGCTAATGGTGCCTTGATCAATTTTATAGTCACTTTTTAGCGCATATTCGCTAAAATTAGCATCCATAAAATAAGGTGTTTCTTCGCCATTAAAACCTAGGCCTGGGTAATTACCATTTGAAATATTGGTTTTACCATCAATATTAGCTTCTGCGCCGAACATTCTAGCGAGCCCTGTTATGGGTTGGCTGTCTTCCAAGTAAAGAATTTCATAAGGGGCACCTTTTGTTTCAAATGTGCCATTCTCTGCACGTAAGTTAATTTTAAAGTCATCGTTAACCTGCCAATTTAAAATACCGCGCAAAGCGCTATCCTCTTTGGTTGGCATGGTTTCACCATTGGCTTCATTTTCAACCCAACCTTCTTCACTGTTTGATCCCTTAAAGGCAAAACGCCCAGTTAAAGAGCCACTCTCGTTAAGTGCGCCGGTAACATAACCAGAATAATCAACTTTTTCATATTCAAATTCATAAGCTGCAGTTAGCTTTGCTTCAAAGTAGTCTTTCGGCTGTGCTGGCAAAATGCTAATAACACCACCTACGGTATTTTTACCAAATAAACTTCCTTGAGGGCCACGTAATACTTCAATAGCATCAACATCCATAAACGAAAAACGTGATTGCACACCTCGCCCATGATAAACACCGTCTAAGAATATGCCGACAGATTGTTCACCGCCCGCTTGAAGATCTGAATTTACCCCACGAATAGAAATAGTATCTTGTACCGCATTTTCAGAAATACTAACGTTAGGCAAAGACTGAGATAAGTCATCTAACTTATTAATTTTCATTTGGCTCAATGATTCACCGCTAATGACACTGACAGAAGCAGGCACTTCTCGTAGGGTTTTAACCCGTTGACCGCCTCTAACCTCAATCACCTCAACGTCTTTGGTATCAACTGCTGACTCATTTAACTCTTCTGCTGCCACGTTATTAACTAATAACGCAGAGGTTACCGAAATTGCGATAATGCTTTTTGCTATAGGTAGGATATTCATCATATCTCCAATTATTCCACTTAAGTGAACAAGGCTTTTTATTATATTTTTTAGCCTAATTATTGTAGTAATTCGTCAATCTATTTTTATTGTTATTAGTCTTTAATCAGTTCTCGGCCGATGATTTCTTTCATTATTTCTGAGGTACCACCGTAAATTCGTTGCACCCTTGCATCAACAAATTCTCTGGCGATTCGGTATTCAGTCATATAACCATAACCGCCAAATAACTGTAGGCACTCATCTGCGACTTTACCCTGTAACTCAGTAACATGAAGTTTGGCCATTGAAGCGGTAATCGCATCGAGACGATTTTCAGCCAGCAACATCACACACTGATCAACAAAGGCTTTTTGCACTCGAACGCCTGTCGCAAGTTCTGCCAATTTAAAACGCGTATTTTGAAAATCAGCGATACGTTTACCAAAAGCATTGCGTTCTTTAACATAATCTATAGTGATCTCTAACATGCCTTCTGCTGCAGCTTGTCCTCCGACGGCTAACAATAGACGTTCGCGTGGCAACTCAGTCATCATGGCGATAAAACCAGTATTAAGCGGTCCTAACAACGCATCATCAGGTACAAACATGTCATCAAAAAACAATTCAGAAGTATCTTGGCAGTGAATACCCAATTTCTTGAGTTTTTGACCTTTTACAAAACCTTTGGTATCGGCATCAACAATAAAGAGTGAAACACCTTTCGCGCCAGCATTTGGATCAGTTTTACAAGCGAGTACCACAATATCGCAGTGTTGCCCGTTAGAGATGAAGGTTTTACTGCCATTAATAACAAAACCGCCAGCAACTTTTTTCGCCGATGTTTTCAATGCTTTCAAATCACTGCCAGCACCCGGCTCGGTCATGCCAATAGCACCGACACACTCACCGCTTGCCATTTTAGGCAGATACTTTTTTTTTTGTGCTTCAGTACCCATATTCAAAATATAATGCCCCACAATACCGGCATGAACGGCAATACCGCCACCAGCAATGGCGCCAACGCCTCGACGATAAAAAATATCATTAATCAGTGCTGCGAATTTAAAGTCGACACCAAAACCGCCATATTCTTCTGGCATATCAACGCATAACAAACCTGCTTCGCCTAACTTGTTCCATACCTCTCTTGGCATCCAAGCGTCGTCTTCCCATTTTTCATAATAGGGAGCAATTTCTTTATCAATAAACTTATTTACCGATTCTGAGAAAATGCGTAAATCTTCATCAATCCAAGTACAATAAAAAGGGGTCATAGTTGTTCTCCTACATTCTTAAACCACCACCAACGACCACTGTTTGGCCACTGATGTAGTTTGATTCGGGTGTGCAAAATAAATAGATACCGTTAGCTGCTTCTTCAGGCGTACCGCTACGCCCTACTGGTACAGCTCGGGCAAAATTCTCATGGACTTTCTTAGGTATGCCGATGCTGACTTCTTTACCATCAACGACAATTGTTTTTTTCTCATCGGTTGCTTGTGTGAGGCGAGTTTCAATAAAACCAAACGCAACAGAGTTAACGTTAATTTTTAGTCGACCTAACTCTTTAGATAATGTCTTGGTCATACCGCCGAGTGCGGCTTTCATTGATGAATAATTAACTTGACCAACATTGCCGTATTCACCAGCAATAGAAGAAACATTGATTATTTTACGGAAGACTTCTTCTCCCGCTTCTGCTTCTGATTTTGCTACTGGGCTAACCGCTTTAACAAAAGCACGGTTTAACTTAAAAGGTGCCTTAAGATGGATATCGTACATAGCGTCGAACTGCTCATCAGACGCTTTAGTTAACATCGAATCCCAAGTGTAACCGGCGTTATTTACTAAAATATCAGGTGTACCAAAGGCTTCAATTGCTGCGGCAACAAACTCTTCAGCAAAATTGTCAGCCGTTACGCTACCAATATGTGCGATAACGTCACCACCCATAGCTTTAATTTCAGCAATAACGTCTTCTGCTGAAGCTGGGTCTAAATCATTGATCACAACCTTGGCACCTTCTTTGGCAAACTTAAGTGCTAATGCCTTACCAATACCGCGACCAGAGCCGGTAATTAGTGCTACTTTATTTTGTAAATTCTTACTCATCATATTCTCTTTATTTCTGTCGTTAATTAAATTGCTTGGCTTCATTGGGTAAAGATCACGTAAGCGCTATTTCAGCACTGCCAGAAATTTTAATGTCACCGTTTTGATCTTTCGCATCAATAAGTAGCAGTACGAACTTGCTGCCATCACGCTCAAATTTTTCTTTAACGATGGCGCTACAGGTGATTTCTGCAAACAGCTGTGTGATAGCGGTAAAGCGCACATCTATCTTTTTAATGGCGGATTGAGGAACCCAACCCGTTAACAGTCGACCCAAATAGGCTACTGACAACATGCCATGAGCAAAAACATCATTCATGCCTGCTTTTTTTGCGAAGTCTATATCGATATGCATTGGGTTGTGATCTCCTGAAGCGCCAGCAAATAACGCTAGTGTGGTGCGTGAAATTGCCTTAGTTTGTAATACGGGTAACTCATCACCCACTTGAACCTCATCAAATCCAATCATTTTAATAACTCTCTTTTATTAAATTTTGTTCTATTTAACATAGTATTAGTTACGAACAACGAGTGTTGTTGTCATATCTGCAACGTGTTGACCAAGTTGATTAGAAACTTTCGTTTTTTCTACTAAAAATTCTAACGCGCCAGCTTTTTTGTCATAGATATCTGCGATGTGGCTTTCAAACGTTAATGAGTCTCCAGCAACAACGGATTTATGGTAAACAAATGCTTGATTAGCATGGAGGATTTTGGCCAGTGACGCGCCTACTTTTTCATAGTTTTCAAACGGGTTAGGTACGTCCATTTTTAAACTAAAAAAGAAGGTTAGTGGCAGTGGTAAAGATTCATACCCTGCCTCTTTTGCCGCCGCTTCATCAGTATAAATAGGATTGTTCTCACCGATAGCTTTGGCAAAAAAGCGTAACCGACCTTTTTCAACTTCAGCGGTTACCGATGGAAATACTTTACCTATATCGCTTTTATCTAGCATGAATTTCTCTCTCAATATTTAAGGGTCAGGCATCGCAGTTACGATGTAAAAAGACGCTAAATAGTAAATATTCTTGTTATGTGTTGTGCTGTCTGCTTTAGTTAACTGCTTTGTTATCTTCATTGTTATCGCCCTATTAAAACTAGCAAGTTAACGTATTGTTCTTATATGACAATAAACGTCAAAATTGAAATCAATTGACGTATAAAAACAAAATGGCCATGATAACTAGGAAATTCACCTGCTAATAACTGAATGAATAAAGGAGAAAAAATTGAATCAAAATGATATCTCTACCGCAACAGGTGAGTTATTTGCTACCAATATCTTTGTGAGGGATTTTTGCTTTCTTGGTGAATCGTTAGGCCTTGCAAGAGAAGAATTTGCTAGAAGAATAGGGCTATCATTAAAATCAATTGAAGATCCCCAAGTGGTAATCTCGAAGCATTATATTATCAAGGGATACACCATTATCCTCGAATACTCTGATGATGAGTTTCTAGGCGCTGGAACAGCAAAATTACCAAGAGGTTCAGTAGACCTCATGGTTAAATCAGCAAGTACAGAGCAAACTTTAGCTCAAGCGTTAAAAGCGATAGAACAAGTGATTAGAATATCCCAAAGTCCGGTCAACTCCTCCACGATAATTGAGGGTTCACTTGTACGTTGGCGCTTTATACCCAAAGTTAAAGATCCTCGGTTTTCACTACTCATCAGTGCTTTATGTACATGTATGGGACACAAAGTATTGTCGACGTTGATCAAAAAAGAAATACCTTTGAAATACAGTAACTTTATGGAAGATAAGCCCAAAAACATTAGTGATTATCAATTTCTATTTTCTTGCCCGATAAAATTTAACCAGCAACATTGTGAATTAGTTTTTGATATTAAATGGCTCAAACAACCGGTGAAGTGTAATTATCAAGAAGTAAAACCCTACTTAGATGTCCCCCTCTCATTGATCACATACTCTTTTCAGACCTTAGGCTTTATTCGGCAAATTAAAGATCTGTTATCTGCATGCCCCTATGCTAGGTTTCCAAATCAACTTGAACTTGCTGAGCAGTTAGGTGTATCGGTGAGAACCATGCAACGTAAGCTTGATGCAGAAAATTCAAATTACATGCAGATTAAGGATGACATTCGCCAAAGAAAAGCGATTTTTTATCTGGAACATACCGACAAACGCCTTGACGAAATTGCCGAGCGTTGCGGTTTTAGTGAAATGGCTTCTTTTACGCGAGCCTTTATTCGCTGGACCGGTTACAGCCCTTCTAAATACAAAAACTAGCCTTTATACCGAACAGGTAAATAGATTGCTCTTGTCTTTATACGCCAATTGATTTCAATTTTGGCGCTTATTATCATGTTTCTTTTATCACCAAACCGATAGTTTGAATAGCAAGATTGAAGCAGATTTAACGATAACTATAATAATACCAGTTGCACTAAGCGCTCATTTTATTTCGTTCAAAAAATATAACAGCGTTTTTTCAGTTGAAAAAAGAGGTTTTTATGTACTTTTATCAGGCACTACAACGCAATGCGACAATATTTAGCAATAATATTGGCACATCTTTCGGTGATAGAGAGCGGACATGGAAGGAAGTGGAACAACGGGTTGCCAAACTTGCCGGTGCATTAGTTGAACATGGGGTTGGACAAGAAAATCATGTGGCTATTCTCGCCATGAATTCAGACAGGTATTTCGAATATTACAATGCGATTCCATGGATCGGAGGCATAGTTGTACCGCTAAACATTCGCTGGTCGATTAAAGAAAATATCTATTCATTAGAAAATTCACAAAGTAGCGTACTTTTTGTTGATGATGCCTTTCTAGAAATGGGGAAAGAACTGGCAAAACAATGTAAAAATATTCAAGTCATCATTTATATGGGGGACGGTGAAACTCCTGCAGGCATGCATAATTATGAACAATTAATTGAAAGTGCCAATGCCATTACTCCCGTTAAGAATGATTATAATAATCTTGCCGGTATTTTTTATACCGGTGGTACCACTGGCTTTCCAAAAGGAGTGATGCTGTCGCATACTAATTTATGGTCAAGCTCTATAGTCGTCACGGCAGAAATGGGCTTAAACGTAGCCGGTGAACGTTACCTTCATGCAGCTCCTATGTTTCATCTTGCCGATGTCGGCGTAAGTTATGCCATGGTTATCGGAGGATTATGTCAGGTATTTATCCCTTATTTCGAGGCCACTTCTGTTATTGAAGCTATCGAACATAAAAAAGTAAATCACGTTTTATTGGTTCCGACTATGGTGACCATGATGTTGGCAACACCCGCATTAGATAACGCCAATTTTAGTAGCCTTAAGCATATTATCTATGGCGCTTCTCCCATGCCAGAAGGTACGTTAATTGCTGCCATGGAAAAAATGTCCTCGGTACAATTTATTCAAGCCTACGGTCAATCTGAATTATCGCCTGTTATATCGATTCTACCGGCCGAGTATCACGTTTTAGAAGGACCAAACGCAGGAAAACTTCGTTCGGCTGGACGCGCTGGCTATTGTGTTCGTGTTGAAATTCGTGACGAGAATGGCAAGGTATTACCCACAGGTGAAGTAGGTGAAATAGCGGCATCGGGTCCAAACACCATGTTAGGTTATTGGAATAATACCGAACAAACCGCAGCAACCCTTATTGATGGTTGGGTGTTGACGGGCGATGCCGGTTACATGGACGAGGATGGTTTTATTTTCTTGGTCGACAGGCTTAAAGATATGATTGTTACCGGGGGAGAAAACGTTTTTTCCGCTGAAGTAGAAAATGCGCTATCTCATCATCCTGCTATTCAAGAGTCCGTTGTTTTAGGTATTCCAAGCGAGCAATGGGGCGAGGCTGTTCATGCCATCATTCGACTTAATGAACAACAAGAAATAACAGATGAAGAGGTATTCAAGCACTGCCGTGAATATATTGCAGGCTATAAAATTCCTCAGAGCATTGAAATTAGAGCAGAAGCTTTCCCAATAACAGGTGCAGGAAAAATAATGAAAAATGAATTACGTGCGCCCTATTGGATACATGAAACAAGAGCAATTAACTAATGAGACCATTTTTACCCATGAAAAATAACTTAACAATGAATTTTACCAAAATAATAACCACTTGTTTATTAGTTACTTCAGGAATAGCCTCTGCGACCACGGATACAGAGCGGCCAAACATACTAGCTATCTGGGGAGATGATATAGGTCAAAGTAATATTAGCGCTTATACCCATGGCATGATGGGTTATAAAACCGCCAACATTGACCGTATAGCAAAAGAAGGTGTGTTATTTACCGATTATTACGGCGAAAACTCTTGTACTGCTGGTCGTGCAGCCTTTATTACCGGTCAATATCCGGTACGAACGGGATTAACCAAGGTTGGCTTGCCTGGCTCTGATAAAGGTTTACGCGCAGAAGATGTCACCATTGCCGAACTATTAAAAGATAGAGGTTATGTTACTGGCCAGTTTGGTAAGAATCACTTAGGTGATAAAGATGAGTTTTTACCAACCAATCACGGTTTTGATGAGTTTCTGGGAAATTTGTATCACTTAAATGCTGAAGAAGAACCTGAACATCCAGACTACCCAAAAGATCAGGCCTATAAAAAACGTTTTGGCCCAAGAGGCGTTATTCATTCATATGCTGATGGAAAAATAGAAGATTCAGGGCCGTTAACTAAAAAACGCATGGAAACAATTGATGATGAGTTTTTAGCGGCAACGACAAAATTTATCGATAAAGCGCATAAAAATAACAAACCTTTTTTTGTGTGGTTTAATGCCACTCGCATGCATATCTGGACACATTTAAAAGAAGAGTCTAAAGGTTTATCAAAGCGTGGCGGCATATACGGTGATGGCATGATGGAGCATGACTATCAAGTTGGCGTATTACTAGATCAACTAGACAGTTTAGCTATTGCTGACAATACCATAGTGCTATACACAACCGATAACGGTGCTGAAGTCTTTTCTTGGCCTGATGGTGGCACCATTCCCTTTAAAGGTGAAAAAAACACCACCTGGGAAGGCGGATTCCGTGTACCTGCTATGGTGAGATGGCCTGGCAAAATAGCCGCCGGCGACGCTAAAATAGAAATGGTGTCACATATGGACTGGGCACCAACACTGTTGGCTGCTGCAGGTGTCAATGATATTAAAGAAAAGCTAAAACAAGGGGCCACCATTAATGGCAAAAAGTACAAAGTACATTTAGATGGTTATAACCTTTTGCCATACCTTACGGGAGCAACCGATGAAGCGCCTAGACCGAGTTATCTGTATTTTACCGATGGTGGTGATTTATCAGCCGTTCGTTTTGGCGATATGAAACTTCAATATAGTATTCAAGAATGTGAGGGTTTAAATGTTTGGATATGTCCATTAACCCCCTTAAGAGCACCGCTGTTAACCAATTTACGTCAAGACCCTTATGAACGAGCTCGAGATGAATCAGGTAGTTATGAAAGGTGGTATGTGGATCATATTTTTGAATTTTCTCGCGGCATTACCATGACAGCACAACAGATGAAAACCTTTGTTGAATTTCCTCCTCGTCAAAAGCCGGCCAGTTGGAGCGTAGATGCCATGGTTAAAAAAATAATGGGTATGTCAGTACCACAATACTAGTGCATGCTATCGCTTCATTGAATTTCAATTAGCTTCAATTAGAATATAAGCAGCAAGATAATATAATCCTGCTGCTTATATTTTTTGAAAGCGGCATTAACATTCAATCGTTATTTTCTTCCCTTATCGTACTATTCATACTCTTACACTCCCTCCCCTGTTAAACCTCTACAGTTTAGCCTTACGATAAATAGCGGGCGCCATGCCTATATTCTTTTTAAATAATCGCGAAAAGTAATAGGTATCGTGATAACCCAATTCTGATGCGACATGCTTAACAGACCGTGGGGTGCTATCTAACAAATAACATGCGCGTTGCATTTTCATATTAATAAAATAACTAATCGGTGACTCGCCCGTGACTTGTTTAAATTTCTTGGAAAAATGATATTTAGATAACTTGGCTACTTCAGCTAATGAATCAAGATCAAGCTTGCTATGAATATGCTCTTGCATCATGGCGCGTATATTCTCTGTATCAAAGGTATTGATTGCGCTAGGTTGTCGCTGCTGCACTAATAAGGCGATATAACTTAACAACGCTTGAACCTGATGACCGCCTTGAATAAATTCAGCCAAACTATGACTACTGTGACGAAGATGTGAGATACCATCAAAGACCCGAATGACTCTTGGTTGTACGCCGATATTAAACTTACGTTCAACAATATTTATGTGTCTACAAAAATCGTTTGCTAAAGTGCCATCAAAATGAAGCCAATATAATGTCCAAGGCGATTCTTTACTCGCTTGATAGCTGTGCTTTGAACCTGCGGGTAAATAAAAGATATCGCCACTGTTAATAGTGCTTGTTTTACCTGCCATCGTGAGAGAGCCGCTACCCGCCGTACAGTAAATGAGAATATGATCGGGATGACCTTTACGCTCCATAGCATGACCACTTGCTGTTGGGTAATATCCCATTGCGGTAACAAAAAGCCCTTTAGCTAACGGATCGGCTTGCAAACGCTTAACTAGCACATGTGGGGTTATAAAACGAATACCCTCTGCTGTAAGTGGCCAACGTGAAGGTTTACTCATCTATCAGTTCTCATTTTAAACTCCACCTCTAAGAATATGCATTGGTCACATCATGAACAGCAATATAGTCCATCAAAAGAATAATATAGTTAATTCACGCCCCTATTTCAATGTGTTTATATAGTCATAGTAGTTTTACCAAAGCAATAAAGTTCATGTTATTGTTTCATTAAAATATAAAAATAATACAATCAGGCCATACCAGTTATCATGGTAATGACTCGAATTAAGGGCATTTATGAATTTTTTACTGAACGAAGATCAATTAGCTTTTCAAGATGCTGCCCGAAGCTTTGCAGCGGGAGAGATGAAACCGTTTGCGAGTGAATGGGATGAGAAGAAAATTTTTCCCAAAGCCATGTTTAAAAAAGCCGGTGAATTAGGATTTATGGGTATGTACTGCCCAGAAGACGTAGGTGGTATGAATTTACCGCGCTTAGATACCTCGATCATTCTTGAAGAACTAGCTGTAGGCTGTACTTCAACGGCAGCCTTTATTTCTATCCATAATATGGCCAGTTGGATGATATCCACTTGGGGTACTGAATCAAGTAAACAGCAATGGTGTGATGATTTAGTGATGGGTCAAAAACTCGCATCATATTGTTTAACCGAGCCAGGTGCTGGCAGTGACGCCGCATCATTACGTACAACCGCTAAAAAAGACGGCGATTATTACCTGCTTAACGGCAGTAAAATGTTTATCAGTGGTGCGGGTGAAACTGATGTATTGGTCGTAATGGCACGTACTGGTTCACAAGATGACGGCGCTAAAGGTATTTCAGCTTTTGCAGTACCTGCTGATCTTGCTGGCGTTAGTTATGGCAAAAATGAAGATAAGATGGGCTGGAATTCACAACCTACTCGCGCTATTAGTTTTGAGAACGCTAAGTTACCTGCAGATTGTCTATTAGGCGCTGAAGGTGAAGGCTTTAAAATTGCCATGAAAGGCTTAGACGGTGGTCGAATTAATATCGCTAGTTGTTCAATTGGTGCTGCGCAAGCGTGTATTGATTTGTCACAAGCTTACATGCAAGAACGTAAACAATTTGGTAAACCGCTGGCAGCTTTTCAAGCCTTACAGTTTAAGTTGGCTGATATGGTGACAGAATTAGTGGCTGCACGACAAATGATTCGATTAGCGGCAAGTAAAATTGATATAAATGACCCTGATAAATCGACTTATTGTGCCATGGCAAAACGTTTTGCAACCGATATTGGTTTTAATGTTTGTAACGATGCACTGCAATTACACGGCGGTTACGGCTATATCAAAGAATATCCTATCGAGCGCTATATGCGCGATGCACGAGTTCATCAAATTCTTGAAGGTACCAATGAGATTATGCGAGTAATAACCGCACGACGCATATTAGAAGAAGGTGCCACCGATATTATTCGTTAAAGCACTTGAGTATGCAGCTTGCTAAACCAACCCTGCGGGGACGTATATTCAAGTAGCTTGGTTATATATTATAAATTTTTTAAACAATATTTTTTTGGAGTTATCGATGAGTGATTTATTAAAGGTAGAAAAACGCGGCCATGTCGCTATTGTGACTTTTAACAACCCTCCGGCAAATACTTGGACACCTGAGAGCTTAAATTATCTAAAACAGTTAGTCGGTGTACTTAATGAAGACAAAGATAACTACTCACTTATTTTAACGAGTGACAGTGAAAAATTCTTTAGTGCTGGCGCAGATTTAAATAGATTCAACCATGATGACAAAGGTTTATCCTTTGAGTTCTCAGCCGCTTTTGGCGGTGCGTTTGAAGCCTTAGCCAACTATCAAGGTGTTTCCATTGCTGCGATCACTGGCTTTGCTATGGGCGGAGGTTTAGAAGTCGCTTTGTCTTGCGATGTTCGAATATGTGAAGAGCAAGCGCAAATGGCACTACCTGAAGCATCTGTTGGTCTATTACCCTGTGGTTTAGGCTCGCAACAACTGTCATGGTTAATCGGTGAAGGCTGGGCTAAGCGAATGATTTTATTAGGTGAACGTATCAAAGCACCGCAAGCTGAAAAAATAGGGCTAGTATCTGAAGTCGTTCCGACGGGCACTGTATTAACACGCGCTTTAGCGTTGGCAGAAAAAGCCGAAAAACAATCACCAACCTCAGTAGCTTTTTGTAAGTCATTAATTATGGAAGCACGTAATGGTGACATAAATTCTGCTTATGCTAAAGAACGTGAACTTTTTGTAAAATTATGGGATACCGAAGATCAAAAAGAAGGTGTTAGCGCCTTTGTTGAAAAACGTAAACCTCAGTGGAAGAATAACTAATGACAAGCCCTGTAATAGTTGAAGAATTAGCAATTAACAATGGCCAATATATTGGTGTTTTAACACTAAACAGTGAAAAAACATTAAACGCATTAACGCTGGAAATGATTGACCTTATGTCAGTTCAATTACAGCATTGGCAAAACAACGATGAAATTGCCGCTGTATTGATTCAAGGCGCGGGTGAAAAAGCCTTCTGTGCTGGTGGTGATGTACAAGCTTTGTATAAGTCATCGATTGAACAGCCCGGTGGTCCATGCGAGTATGCAGAAACATTTTTTGAGCGAGAGTATCGCCTAGATTATTTACTGCATAATTACCCTAAACCAACCATTGCTTGGGGCCATGGCATTGTGATGGGCGGTGGTCTGGGAGTTTTTGCTGGTTGCGCTTATCGTATTGCCACCGAAAGAACACGTATTGCGATGCCAGAAGTGACCATTGCATTATTTCCGGATGTCGGCGGTAGTTACTTTTTAAATACCATGCCGGGTTATTGTGGTCGATTTTTAGCATTAACAAGTTCCTCCATTAATGCTGCTGATGGTCTTTATGCAGGTATTGCTAACTACGCCATTGCTCATGCAAACAAACAAAACATTATCGATGAGTTGTTGTCATTAGAATGCCCTCCCATTGAAATCAACAATAGCTTAGATAATATTTTCAGTCATCATCAAAGTCAGTGTATTGACGATATTCCTGCTGGAAACTTAGCCATTAATCAGACATTAATTAACGATTTATGTCGCAGTGATGATGTAGAAAAAATAGTGGCTAATTTTTATGCACTCGAGACTGATGATAAGTGGCTTCAGCGGGCAAAAAATGGTTTAGCCAGCGGCTCACCTTTAGCGGTTAAGTGGATATTCCATCAACTCGAACTTTGTAAAGGTTTAGGTTTAAAAACTGTCTTTGAAAAAGAAGTACTACTGGCAACTACTATTATTCGTCACACCGAGTTTGCTGAGGGTGTACGGGCTTTATTGATTGATAAAGACCAAAATCCAGACTGGCAATATAAGCAGTTGAGTGAAGTTACCAACGAAGTGATAGCACCATTTTTTGAAGCACCTTGGCAACAAAACCCGTTGGCTGATTTATAGCTTTTTAAATATAACAATATTAACCTCAGTAATGAGGTTAATATTACAACTAAAAAGTAGCTTTCATTGATTTAGGAACAACTGACTCATTACTTATTTTTCTATAAACAGCTACTTTTCTAGCAGCCTCATTCAATTCACGTTACAAGCATTAATCATTGTCGAGAAAGCTTCAAAATTCATATTATTCGGATTGTCCCGTGCTGTAAATCCAGCATAAAGATAAAAGATACTTAGCACTGAAGAAAGTGGATTTGCGTTGACTCCTATAGGATAGCAAGCAAGTCGATAAGAAAGTTACTGCACTATTTGACAAAAAAGAGTAAGATCTTGCGCTAATTTGTTACACCTTAATTTGTCACAGATTAACGTATTAGCATAAGCTCACTGGTAAGTGTTTACTCGAATAATCACATTGCTAACAAGATAGTAACTTAAACATAAGTATTAAAAGCAATGGATAACAAAGCAGCCTCGCTACATTCAGATATAGATACTGTTCTAAATAATTATGATTATGACTTTTCTGAAGTTGAAATAAATATTTTAGGCAATGGTCATATCAATAATACTTATCAGTTAACTACCCCTAAAGTTGAGTTTGTCTTACAGCAAATTAACCATGTTGTTTTCCCCAAAACCGCAGAGTTAAGTAGTAACGCTCAAAAAATCAACCTGCACTTACAACAACAGAAAGATGCCGGCAACTACCCGCTAACAGTTCCTCAGCAAATATTAACCAAAACGGGTGAGACTTATAGCAAAGTTGGCGATAACTATTGGCGCTTGATGGAATTCATCAGTAACTCCTACACACTAGAGGAAGTTGAATCACCAGAACAAGCGGCACTCGTTGCTAATGCTTTTGCAGAATTTAGCTGTACGCTAAGTGATTTTCCCGTTAAAGAACTCGCTGTTATTATCGAAGACTTTCATGATATTAGTTTCCGCATGCAACAACTTAACGAAGCCGTTAAAAACGATCTGCAAGGTCGTTTATCGAGTTGCCAAACATTAGTAAACTTTTGCTTAGATCAACAAGATTTTATTAATCATGTTGCCGAGATTAGTAAAAAATTACCCCTACACGTTACACACAACGATACTAAGATAAACAATCTATTATTTACCACAGGTGACATCCCTTGCGCGGTAATTGACCTTGATACCTGCATGCCTGGCTTATTGATGCATGACTTTGGCGATATGGTAAGAACATGTTGTAGTAACCTTGCAGAAGATGACACCAGTATTGATGACATGGTGATTAAATTTGATATTTTTGAAGCATTAATTCAGAATTATCAAAATGCTTTTGGCGATAAGATGACTGCGCTGGAAAAAGACAGCTTAATTGTTGGCGCTAAGTTATTACCTTTCATTATTGGTACTCGTTTTTTAACAGACTACTTAAATGGTGATACCTATTTCCAAGTAAGCCGTGAAAAGCATAATTTAGATCGCGCGATCAGCCAAGTTCAATTATTTACTTTACTTTGTGAAGCTGAGCTTGAGTTAGTAAAACTCGCTAAGTAAACATTGTTAATAGAAGATTCTCTACTCTTAAGTTCTCTAGTCAAAATAACGGCTATCAATATAGCGTAATATCCATGACTATTTATTCTAAAAGCCTTTGAGAAAAGCGATTAATAAATCTCTCCTATAGCCTAACGCTGAGTTACGTTGTATAACAATCACTCTACTGTTACCATAATCTAGTTCATTAATTTAAAAGGATTTTTCATGAAATCATGGTGTTTTTTTGTATTCGTTTTTATGCTCTCTGCATGCGGAGAAGGCGGGGGTTCATCTGATAATAAAATATCGTCCCAGCATTCAGAAATAATTTACCTTAAAAGTCACTCTATAAACGACTTAATAAAGTTAGAAGATGGCACGCTATGGAGTATTGTCGGTTTATCACTCGGTGATGGAACGCTTAGTGCTGGAGAAGTAGACGTCATTATTTATGATAACCCAAAGGATTTTGGTGAGCCTAACCAGGGTATTAAAGGGCAATATTACGTATTCATTAACAATAGCGCCGCTAGCTTTTACATTGACCCGATCCAAACCCCCACTATTTTACAACAAGGAAATATTGAGTTAGCGCCATTATCCGTAGGTAGCGTAATGTTATTAGATGATGATTCAATATGGAGAGTTAACGGTATTGACTATTCAGACATTAACACTGGGGGTATTTTTGATTACACACTCTATACTGTAAGAAGCAACTTTCCTGATCTAACGTCACAAACAGCTGAAAAACTGGGCGAATCTAGTGCGTGGTATTTATATAATGAATACGCACCTTTTGGTTATTATCTTAAGCCTTTAACGAAAGCAAAAATCATATGGCAAGGCCTTCACACATTTTATTCTGAAGGTGAAAATGATTCAATACTGTTAAGTGATGGTTCTTTATGGGTAATTACGGGTGCCTTAGCGCCAGCAACCACTGCTTCAGGAGAATATTCAATAACATTGATTAAAAATGTAAGTTCGCTAGATGAGCCTACCCTTGGAGACAAAGCAGAAACAGTTATGTACATACAGGGTCATGAAACGGCTTTTTACGTGAAAAAAATATAACCGCAGTTACCCCATATTTAGAGGTGTATAACAACACCTCTAAATTCACTATGCCGCTATAACCACCAACCACCGCATAAAATTCCCTTCTATCTATCGCTTACTTGTGAAGCTTTAGACTCTCAAAAGCCTTTGAATACTATTTAAAACACCATTCCTTCATTGCTGTGATACTTCTGTGATTAATTCTCCAACAAAAAGTGATAAATGCGTGATCTCCAAGCGATAATTCAGTCGCATACTTTCTTTACTACAACAAAACCATACCAAACAGATTGGTATAATCTAACTGCAAAGGAAAGTATCATGAAAGTAATCAAGAAATCGCCAATCACATCTACATTAAGTGTTTTAGCACTCGCGCTTGCGAGCTCAACCACTATGGCACAAGAATTATCCATTACTGTCACAAACCTAACGCAAGGTTTGTACTTCACCCCTGTTATTACAGCAGCACATACCAGTGAAAATCACATTTTTATGGCGGGTGAAATGGCTAGCGATGAGCTTCAAGCCATGGCTGAGGGTGGTAGCATCTCAGGTTTATCAAGTATATTAACTAATGCCGACGCTAATATTAATGAAAACCCTGCTGGAGGATTATTAGCACCAGCAATGTCAGCAAGCTTTGATTTAACGAATGACAGCACCAATACTCATTTATCACTTACTGCGATGGTTTTGCCTTCTAATGATGGTTTTGTTGGTTTAGACAGTTGGAAAATACCTGAAGAAGCCGGTACTTATACCGTATTTTTAAATGCCTATGATGCGGGTACCGAAGCCAATGATGAACTTCGTGGCAGTGGTGCACCTGGGGAAGCTGGCATGCCAGTGCCACCACCACTAGATCCTCTATTAGGCATGAACGGTACTGGCGTAACAGATATGGAGTCAAACGATAAAGTACATATTCACCGTGGTAGTTTAGGTGATAGTGATATGTCTGCAGGCACAAGTGATATTAATAATAGCGTGCAACGTTGGTTAAACCCTGTCGCTAAACTTACCATTACCGTGAAATAAGGGGGCAACATGTTAACCTTTAACACTCAAAAAAAGAGTACAAAAAAACTAGCTAAGCCATTACTTATTGCGGGTTTACTCACTTTAGGTCTATCTGCTTGTAATGATAATGACAATGCGGAGACTCCTCCAGAAGAAGTTCCTACGGAATATAGCTACTCATTAACGCTGACTAATCTAACCTACGCTCAGCCTCTTTCACCTGCAGCGGTTTTACTTCACGGCGATGCTAAAATGTGGCAAGTTGGTCAAGCAGCTTCAGTGGCTTTAGAGAAACTAGCCGAAGGTGGAGATAATACTGACTTTATTGCACTAGAGAATAATCTAGCTACAGCAACGGCTGAAGGCCCTACTCTACCTGGTACCAGCGTTACTGTGAACATCAGCACAATGGATCCTACAGCAACTTATTTGACCGTTGCCACAATGTTGGTGAATACAAATGATGCTTTCTCGGGTCTTACTGGTGTAGATATATCAACATTGACCCTTAACCAAGAAAAATCGTGGCGATTAAACGTCTACGATTCGGGTACCGAGCAAAATAACGAAGCCGCCGGTACTATTCCAGGCCCAGCAGATGGTGGGGTTGGTTATGATTCAACGCGAAATGATATCGATCTAGTCGGTTATCATTCAGGTGTGGTTAGTAAAGATGATGGTTTACCAAGCTCAGTACTAACTCAGGCTCATCGCTTTGATAACCCTGCAGTTAAATTAACTATAACTCGAACTAAGTAGTGTCCTTGGTCAAGATACCAAGCGGATTAATTAATTGACTAACTTAGAGCTACAGTAGTGAACTTAGAACAAACAAAATTTTTAAACATAGTTATTCTATATTTCATTGGTTTTGTGATGTTATCAGTTTTCTACTGAGCTCCCGAAGGGCGAGTTTAAAAGGTTTATATACGGCGTTATTGATTTTGACAAGGGGGTAACCATTCTCTTCAATCAATGCCTTGCCTCTAAACCTTTTAATTCTCGCTAAGTAATCACTTAATTAGTTCGCTTGGTATAGGTGGCTCAGTTCACTCATTGGCCAAAATATGAAAGATAATATTCTAATAATTGAAGACGAAATTGATATTGCCAAACTTATTAAGGTGCATTTATCTGAATTAGATTTAAATTGCGATATTTGTACTCAAGGAAACGAAGCATTACAACAAGCTTTAACAAAAGACTATCAGCTTATTTTGCTTGATGTGATGTTGCCAGGTATTAGCGGCTTAGATATTTGTCGACAAGTTAGGCAAGAAAAACCATTACAGTCCATTATTATGCTTACTTCTAAAACGTCAGAAATAGACCGTATATTGGGACTTGAGTTGGGGGCTGATGACTATATGACTAAACCTTTCAGTGTTCGAGAATTACAAGCCCGAGTCAGGAGCCAATTACGCAGGGTTCATGCAGTTACCGCCAAGAATGCCTCTGAAATTAACAGCTCGGTAATTGAAGAAAAACCAGCTCAAGAATCGGCTCAGTTAGATAAGACAAGTACATCGATAGGACAGCTGCTGGTTGATCATAGATTTCATCAAGTCACGTATAAAAATAAAGCAATTAATTTAACGGTTACAGAATTTGAATTGATTGATTTTTTCTGTCAGCACCCTGATCAGGTATTTTCACGTGCTCAGTTACTCGATGGTGTTTGGGGTTACCATCACAATGGCTATGAACACACAGTTAACTCTCATATTAATCGCCTTAGAAGTAAACTTGAGGAAGATTGTACTGAACCAAAAATAATTCAGACCGTCTGGGGAGTTGGTTATAAACTTAATTCAGCGGGCGTAATGCCATCAGCGGTATTATAATTTAGTAAGGACTTTTCTCCGATGAAAACATCACTTTATCAACGTTTAGCATTAACACTCTGCGCTACTTTCATGGTCATGGCCTCATTGCTTGTTGCTTGGAGTAACTCTTTAGTACAGCAATCAAAGTACCAGGCAGAGCAAAAGTTACACGTAAATCTCGCGGAACATCTAGCCCATGATAACCCGTTATTACAAGATGGTGTTTACGATAAAGCTGCCCTAGAAAACCTTTTTCATACGCTAATGCTTTTAGGTCCTGCCTTTGAATTTTACTTTTTAGATACCCAAGGTAATATTTTAACGTACTCCGCTGATCCCGCTAAAATAAAACGAAAGTCTGTTTCACTAACGCCGCTAAAAAAGCTTATTGATAAACCACAACAAGTGCCTGTTTTTGGTGATGATCCTCGAGATATAAACGATAAAAAAATATTTTCAGCCTCCCCTGTTTATCAAGGTGAGCTGCTGCAGGGGTATTTATATATTATTATTGGTGGCGAAATTTATGATTCAATTTTTAGCCAAGTGCAATCAGATAAAGACTTACAGAAGTATGGCGCATTTGTTGTCGCCGGCTTGTTCCTCTTTTTACTTGTTTTATTAGCTGTTTTTCGATTTTTCACTCGTCCGGTAAGAGAGCTTGCAACACAAATGCAGGCACTTAAAGCGGTAAAATTTGATCAAACAAAAGTACAATTAAAGCAATGGGGCTCTGAATCAAGCCAGAATATTGATAGTAATGAAGTGCACTTTCTCGGTGCTACGTTTAACGATATGGTTGTACAAATTAACCAACAGTTTTCTTTATTGACTGAAAACGACCGTATACGTCGAGAATTATTAGCCCATTTATCTCATGATCTACGGACGCCATTAGCGACAATGCAAGGGTATATTGAAATATTAGCGATCAAAGGTGACAATTTATCCAGCATTGAAAAACAAGATTATTTAGCAACCGTTCAGCGCAATGTTAGTCAACTTAAACGCCTTATTGATCAAATTTTTGAACTCGCGCATCTAGAAAATGGTCAAGTGACTGTCAATCTAGAGACATTTCCTATAGGTGAGTTGTTACACGACATTCTGGCTAAATTTAACTTAAAAGCTGCCGAAAAAAACATTGCGCTAACCTTACAACCTCAGCCTTGCCAATTCATTGTTTACTCTGATATTGCCAAGTTAGAGCGCATAATGACAAATTTATTAGAAAATGCCATTAGACATACCGACAATGGTGGTGACATTGTTATGACAGTAACTCAATTATCCACACAAGTTAAAGTAAGCGTGACTGATAATGGTAGTGGGATAAGTAAAGAAGATATCGCCTATATATTTGATGCAAGGTATAGAGCGAGTAATGCTATAGAAGATAGCACTCAGCATGCCGGCTTAGGTCTCGCGATTAGCCAAAAATTATCTCAAGTTATAAATTCTGAACTGATGGTTAAGAGTGAACTAGGCAATGGCAGCAGCTTTTCATTATCTATACCTATGTTGCCTTAATCATGAAAAGTTCTGCTGAAATTGAAACACTTTTGAACAAGATTTAACCGCGAAAGATCAACAGCCCCTAATATCTTGTCCGTTTTCTTAACACTGAGTTTGTGCCGTTAACGCCAAGATATTTTGTTGTGCATCAATGAGCTGTTTGCTTACTACCTTTTCGTGCTTAATTGCTTCATCCAGCGTAATAAAATGCATCGCATTATTTTTCTCTGCCACCATAATATTAGATTCACCGTCGATTAGTGCTTGCACAGCAGCTACGCCCATTTTTGTCGCGAGTATTCTATCTTTAGCAACGGGTGAGCCACCTCGCTGAATATGTCCTAAGATACAGGGCGTGCACTCAATATCAGCTTGTTGGTGCAATTGCTTCGCTAATTCTACTGCGCCACCTGGCCATAGATTTTCTGCGATAACAATAATATAACTTGAATGACGATTTTTCTTTGCTGTGGTAATTTCTGTCGCGAGTTGCTGTAATTTTGACGACTGCTCATTCGCGGTGAAATTTTCAAAAGATAATACCTGCTCTGCCGCACAAGCAATACCAACATTAAACGTAATATGGCCACAATGTCGCCCCATCAACTCAACAATAAATATTCGTTCAAAAGCATCTGCAGTATCTCGAATTTTATCAATCGCTTCTATACCCGTGTTCACTGCGGTGGCAAAACCAATGGTATAGTCGGTACCATCTAAGTCATTATCTATCGTACCGGGAATTCCAATCATCTGACCTGACCAATAAGATTTAAGCGCCAGCATTCCCGAAAAAGATCCATCTCCACCTATAACCACCAGTGCATCGATATCTTTATCATTTAAGGTATCAGCGGCTAATTGTAAGCCTTTTTCTTCATGCATTAATTGACAACGTGCACTCTTCAATATCGTACCGCCGAGATGAATGATGCCATTTACTTTTAACAAGGTTAACGATTCAGCCATAGCGATATATTCTTCACATACCAAGCCGTTATAACCATGATAAAAGCCAATCACTTCAATGTGGTAATGATGCGCTGCTAATACAACTGAACGTATCGCAGCATTCATACCTGGTGCATCGCCACCACTGGTTAATAGTGCAATGCGCTTAATCTGCTTAGCTGACTTAATTGATTTATTATTCATATTTTCACTCCAAACCCGTTACCATTCAAAGTACAAGATTTCTGCGATAATTAATATGACTTTGGTTAAGGTCTGTTGATCTATCGAGATATATTTACAGTAATTTGTTGGGTATTTATACACGGTAGAGCCTTTGTCATGTGGTTTTTCCACACAAAAAGGTGATAGCGCCGTAAAAATGAAGGTAACAATGGAGGTGACATAGCTAACAATAACGAACGACTGTTAGCTATGACGAATCATATAAATTGAAATGTGGCTTGTTGGACAAACTATTTAGCCAGAGTTGCAGCCAAGTTGAGTTTTGTTACGCTAAACAGTTATTAGCTGTAACTGACCCTTACAGGAATAGTTAATACCTTTTTACCTTTATGTTTAAGCCAAAAGTAAATCAAAACAAAGGTTAATAAAGCAAGAGCAATAGTGATACTAGAACTTAATGGTGAGGCCAAGAAATTACCAATTTGATAACATAACGTTGATACCAAATAGGCAAAAACAAAGCTCCATATTCCAGCAAATCCAGCCCAGCGACTACCTACTTCATTTTTAATTGCTCCCATAGCAGCAACGCAAGGAGTATAAAGTAAGATGAATAATAAATAGCTAAAAGCGCCTAACTGGCTTACAAAAGCTATTTGCATTCGTTGGTAAGTAGTTAATTCAACACCTTGCTCTTGTGCAGCAATATTTAAGTCACTGATTTCGCCGACGCTAATACCTAATGGGTCATCAGGGGAAAGACCAAATAAATTTTCTTTTATGCTATCTGTAGCGTCCTGCCAACTTTGTACCAACGATGGCTCTCCTTCACTCTCTGAGGCATGTGGTGAATATAAATTATTAAACGTAGCAACCAATACTTCTTTGGCAAATATTCCGGTGATTATTCCTACGCCGGCTTGCCAATTATCTTCTTGAACGCCCATAGGTGCCAATAGCGGCATAACCACTTTTGCCCCTTGGCTCAATACTGAATTCTCACTGTCTTGGCTACCAAATTTACCGTCAATGCCAATAGAGTTAAAAAAGTTAAGTAAACACACCACAATCACAATGGTTTTACCTGCACCTGTGACAAAACTACTGGTACGTTGCCATACTCGCTTACTAAGAGCACCAATTCTTGGCATCTCATACTGCGGCAATTCCATAATGTTTAATGAAGTCGTGCCTGATAAAACGGTTTTCTTTAATAAGAATCCGGTAAATATAGCGGCGGCAATACCCACTAAATACAATAAAAACACTAAATTCTGACCGTTATCAGGAAAGAATGCTGCAGCAAATAATGCATATACAGGTAGCCTTGCGCCACATGACATAAAGGGTGACATCATTACTGTGGTAATACGTTCTCGTTCACTATCAAGAATTCTTGCTGACATTACCGCCGGTACCGTACAGCCAAAACCAACAATCAAAGGAACAAAAGCTTTACCGGGCAAACCAATTTTTTGCATCAAACTGTCGACAACAAACGCAGCACGAGCTAAATACCCTGAGCTTTCAAGCAGCGATAAACCGATAAAGAGACAAGCAATGATAGGAATAAAAGTCGCTACCGTTTGCAAGCCACTGCCCAAACCTTCAACAATAGTAAGCATCCACTGCGGTAAATCTAAAGGTGCAAGAAAGTGCAAAGGATATTCAACGAATAAAGTACCACTAAGAATATCGAAAAAGTCGATAAAGGCACTACCTACGTTAATGGCAAACATAAAGAGTAAGTACATCACGCCAAGAAATACAGGTATGCCTGTTATGGGGTGCAATACTACGCTATCAATTTTTTCTGAAAAGGGCTTGTTGCTAGAGGCTGGATTAGCAAAAGCTGCGTTTGTCGCCTCAACACTGCTTACGCGCGCCAGCATGTCAGTAATGTAGTCATAACGAGCTTGCATTACTTTGACACTTGGCTTTGCCTTATTTTTTGGCTCCGTGTAAGCATTATCAATAATTTTTTGGTGCACGGCAGATAGGTCACCGTTCAATTGACCAAGTGCTTGTTGCACCTTTTTTAAGGCATCATCACGTTGTGCGCTAATGGCAACAACAGGACAACCTAATTCGGCTGCTAATTGCGAAATATCAATATCTAAATGTTTTTGTCGATCGATTTTATTAAGTACCACGATCATTGGTACTCCCAACTCTAGTAACTGGCTAGTTAAATAAAGTTGGCGACTAAGTTGATTAACATCAACAACATTGACTAAAAAATCAATATCATTCTCTTGCAAAAATGATTGAGAAATAGTGAGATCTTTACCCTGTTCTGCATGACGTTCTAATGAACTTAAGCCGGGAAGATCGGATAAATAAGCAGCTTGCTTATTTAGGGTAATACTTGTTTTTTTAGCTGCAACAGTCACACCTGACCAATTGCCTACATTTTGTTTACTCTGCTTTTTATTGCTTTCGCTATCAGATAATAACAGATTAAATAATGTGCTTTTGCCCGAGTTGGCAAAACCAACCAGTGCGAAATGTTTTGATTGTTTCACGGAAAGATTCTTTTTGGTTGCTTGTTATGAATGAATAGCTCATTCATTAATTAAAAATTAACGCCAATTTGTTTTGCGATATCACGCTGAATGCTAATTTTAGTATTGTGTAAGCGAAAAGCCATTGGACCATTAAAAGGAGCCTTATGCGCTAATGATACATGTGACCTAAGCGTGAAGCCCTGTTCAATCAATTGAGCAGCGATAGCTTCATCTTTCGGTAGCGCGCTAATTTTGGCTGGTTTATTAAGGGGAAGTTCAGCTAGAGTCATAATATAAATCCAAAAAACAAATTCATCTCACTCAAAAGGGTAACCTAAGAGCTAATGATAATTACTATTATTTAGATAGTAGCATTTAGTCTTCCAATACAACAGTAAAAGCTGCTCTTCTGGCTTGATTTTGATCAAGTTAGCGTTGATAAAAAACCTAAGCGATACTAAAGACCTGTTATCTTGTGGTATCACTAAATGGCTCGCCTCACATTCAGCCTCAGGTAAATAATAGCGAACACCCTCGCCTAACCATCAATGGTTAACTTATAGGTTAAGTCACCACAAACTCACTAGCTGGTATTTAACATTTAGTGCTTTATTAAATTACTGAAGCTTACGTCTTTAACTAAATGTTTTTTAGCGCCATAAGCAATACGGTGTGTTCCATGACAACGAGCACATGCTAATACGGCTAACGTACCAAGATCGCGTCCTTGTTGTTTAGCGGTACCTGATTCTATGGATGTCTTTAAACTACTGAGTGTTTTTTTCATCACTTCACTTGGGTAAGGCTTCCGGTCTTTTTTATGGCAACCTACGCAGGTTTCTCCCAGCGTTGCCATTTCATCATTAAGGCCTGCTAAAGATGATAGCGCTAAAGACTTATTACCATCTTGTGCTGAAATTTTTATCTGGTTCACTTGCCTTGTTAATATATCCATATGTTCAACAAAGCTGAGCTTTGGGGTAATTTGAATGTTTGAAAAGTCTGGAGTTCTATAGGTCAAAGCTGTAATTGCTTGATAATCGTCATGACAAGAGTCACAACTTTTTTGCAACGTTTCATGCTGAACTAATACCGAGGTAAAATCTTTTTGTTCACTAGCAAGCTTCAACTCAGCCATAGTGTTTATCGCTAATTTTTTTTGCCAAGCGGGTACCATGTCAGCAATTTTAAAGTAGTGTTTGTTTAATTTTTCTGCCCATATTTGCAAGTGTTCAACATCTTGCTGTTGTGCATAAAATTCTACCGCCTGCATTTCCCGGCGAAGTTTGAACATATTATGTAGCCAAACTTGACGTTTATTTTCAGGCTTATACCATTTTGCCAATTCAATGGGCGGAGTTTTAATTAACTTAACTTTATCTTGATGTTTATAAACGAGTCCTGCTACGACGAGCAAAATAATAGCTTGTAAAATAATGAAATAACGCCAACGCATAACTAAGTACTCAATATAATTTATTAACTTAGTGTAAACAAATTGATGATTATGGTTATTGATCTATACCCATGATATACCAATCGGAATAATTTATTGGTCAGCTTAGAGCTACATCAGCGAGCTTAAAACAAGCAAAATGAGTTAAACATAGTTATTCTATATTTCATTCATTTTGTGATGTTATCAGGTTGGTATTATCTCAAAAGGCAGGATTCAGCTGGAATTAGAAAGCGCGTTAAGGCGCTTTCTGTATACTAGATTATTCACTCATAGAATTAGGGCTAAAATGAAAAACGTACTCCAACAGCACCATCAACGCTGAACTTAAAGCCATCATCAAAATTTGCTACTGGCTGTACTTGTCCATATAAATCCCATCCCTTAGCAAAGTACCAAGAAATACCTACGGGAGCACGAACACCAAAGCCGTCATCCCATTCAGTCCAGCCGCCACCGGAAAAATACCAAGATAATGGCGTTTTATTATCAAATTGACCTGTTTTAATTAAATAATCGACCGCAAAGCCCCTATCACCGAGTACGATATTGTAGCGATCTATTTGCGCTACTAGACTTAAATCCATATCGAGCGCGACCCCCATTTTCATGTCGGCTTGAGCAAAGCTAGACACAGATGAAAGCAGCATAAAAATACTTACCCACAATAGTTTTTTCACATTTTTCCCTTAAATTTATAAACGTATATTCAACGAGGTTGGCGCTATTCTAGTGTCTTTCGATGCCAAAGCAAGCGAACTATTAACGCACTAATTAAGCTGGCGAGCAGAACGGGCTTACTGTGAAGTGTTTTTATACAGAACAAAGCTATTAACAGCCTCATTCGCCTAGGAAAAGTAATCTTCATATTTAAAGCTAAGTTACTAAAGTGTAACGGCTACTTGTTAACACCAATCACAGCCTTTACTATGAGCTACAAATTCGAACCATTAACTGCAAACTTAGGTTGTCCATGTTTACACAAATAACAAAGAAAAATACCAGAAAGATATTAGCCCTTGTCGGCATCGCTACTGCCAGTTTAGTTTTTACTAACACCGCCAGCGCAACTATTGTAGAAATTAAGACATCGTTAAGTACAGATCTTATTAAAGTTAACTTGTTTGATACAACTACACCTGCAACGGTCGCTAACTTTCTAAGCTATGTTAACTCACAACACTATGATGATTCCGTAGTGCATAGAGTAGCATCTGGCAATGGATTAAATATCGTACAAGCTGGTGGCTACGAGTTTGGTGGTACATGGCCATTAACACAATTAGTTTCAAATGATCCAATAATAAATGAACCTGTTTATTCTAATGTCAAAGGCACCATAGCCATGGCAAAAAAAAGCGACAGTGTTCATAGTGCTACTAACCAATGGTTTTTCAACTTAGCTGATAGTAGTGATAATTTAGACAGACAGAATGGCGGTTTTACCGTTTTTGGCCAAGTGATTGAAGGCTTGGATGTTATAGAAAAAATAGCTCAACTTAAGCTATGTAATAATAACAACCTAACGGGTATTCCTATGGTCGTAGACGAGGGTCAAGCCTGTGCGGATATGAGTGCACCCGGAATGGAAAATTTTGCGGTTATTGAGTATGTAAAGGTTTATGACTCTTCTCCTGTGACGGACAGCGATTTATTCCCATCGAAGTCAAAAGAGCCTGATAGTGATAACGATGGCGTGATAGACATCGCTGATGCCTTCCCAAATGATCCAAATAAATATTTACCTGACGCTGAAGAAGACAGCGGTGGTTCAATCACGTGGTTTTCACTTGTTATGTTAGCACTCGTTTCAACACGAAAACGTTTTATTAAAAGCTAGCTGTTAACAATAACTATTGTTTAAGTCATTAACTGAATCAAACAATAGACAAGTAAAAAGCCGCCTATCATTTACGATAGACGGCTTTTTTTGGCTGCAATTTTGAATACTAATAGCAGGCTTGTATATTAACGCCTACTACTAGGAAGGTTAATTTTAACCTCTCGTACTCTTAACCCCTAGTAAACTCTGGGTAAGCTTCCATACCACAATCAGAGATATCAACACCTTCATATTCTTCTTCAGCACTCACTCGAATACCGATAATTTTCTTCAAGCTGAACCAAACGATGAAGCTCGTCACAAAGACCCAAACAAAGATAGTTGCAGCGCCAATAAGCTGACCGCTAAAGCTAGAAGCTGAATTAGTAATAGGAACAATCATCAAACCAAAGAAACCAACAACACCGTGAACTGAAATAGCACCTACTGGATCATCAATCTTAATTTTATCTAATGCTAAAATTGACATCACCACAATAACACCAGCAATAGCACCAAAGATTGTCGCTTGTAATGGCGATGGAGTTGATGGCTCAGCAGTAATCGCGACTAAACCTGCTAATGCACCGTTTAATGTCATGGTTAAATCAGCTTTTTTAAACAATATTTTAGCAAAGATAAGCGCTGATATTGCACCTGCCGCAGCGGCAGCATTGGTATTTAAAAACACCATAGCGACTGAGTTAGCACTATTAATGTCAGCTAGTTTTAAGACTGAGCCACCATTAAAACCAAACCACCCCATCCATAAAATGAAAGTTCCTAATGTAGCCATTGGTAAGTTAGCACCAGGAATTGCATTAACTTTACCGTCTTTGCTGTATTTCCCTTTACGAGCACCCAGCAATAAAACACCAGCTAATGCTGCAGAAGCACCTGCCATATGAACAATACCTGAGCCAGCGAAATCTGAGAAACCCAAGTCACCTAAAGTATATAAGCCAAATACAGCTTCGCCGTTCCAAGTCCAACTACCTTCCATCGGGTATATAAAACCGGTTAACACGACAGTAAATGCTAAGAAAGCCCATAACTTCATGCGCTCAGCAACAGCACCTGACACAATCGACATCGCGGTAGCAACAAAGACTACCTGGAAGAAGAAATCAGAAGCATTGGAATAAACCGCGCCGCCATCAAAACCTGCTTCAGCCGATTCAGCTAAAACTGCACCAACAAGTGACTCTGCATCACTAGCACCATCTAAGGCAATACCATTTAGAAATACACCGCCACCATACATAATGTCGTAACCAACAATAAGGTACATGATGCAAGCAATAGCATAAAGTGCAACGTTTTTAGTCAATATTTCTGTGGTATTTTTAGCTCTTACCAGACCAGCTTCAAGCATTGAAAAGCCTGCCGCCATCCACATAACCAAGGCACCGCACATTAGAAAATAAAAGGTATCTAATGCATATTGTAATTGAAAAATATTTTGTTCCATTATTATTATCCTTTAAAGTGCTTCAGAATCTTGCTCACCCGTACGAATACGGATAGCTTGTTCTAGGTTATAAACAAAAATCTTACCGTCACCAATTTTTCCGGTGTAAGCCGCTTTAGTAATGGTTTCCACTAAGCGTTCAACAAGCTCTTCATTCACCGCAATTTCTATTTTTACTTTAGGCAGGAAATCAACTTGGTATTCAGCGCCGCGGTATAATTCGGTATGCCCTTTTTGACGACCAAATCCCTTCACTTCACTCACAGTGATACCTTCGACGCCTACTTCAGAAATAGCCTCTCGAACATCATCTAATTTAAATGGTTTTATAATTGCGCTAATTATTTTCATGGTGAACCTCAAGTTATCGTTTTAATATATCTAATAACTTGATAATACAATTCATATGCCAAGTTGAATTTACCATATTAATTAGAGGCTTAGAGGTATTGTGTATTTCGAGGTCGCTTTACTCGCACCAAGAGCGTGCAGAATATCCCCCCCACTGAGATCATCTGGTGCAATGTAGGGGTGAGAATAAGTGGAGTGTTAAAGAGGGGGAATAATCTAGGGAGCAGACGACTAAAAAACTTTAGCTATTGTACATTTCGGTAAACGCTTGTACTGAAAAGCCGTTAAGCAGCTGATCACCTATTTTCAGCACAGGTACACCGCGAAGGCGAGTGGCTGCGAACTCTTTTTGTCCTTTTGCCGTTTTAATATTACATAACCTAAAAGCAATACCTTGTTGTTCAAGGTAACGTTTTGCCGTTTGGCAATGAGGACACTTTTCAGTGGTATACAAGACAACTCTTTTCATTTTTTTACCTTAGTTACTTCGACCTAGCTATATTAAGAATCTGGTCTACTCTGTTAACGTGATAAGCGTGGCATAATGTTTGCTATTTTATCCTAAGCTGCGCTTAACTAGGTAACACTTTCTTAAGCACAATTATCGTTGTGCAAAAATTTTAAGCCAGAAGAGTACCAACAATAAGAATCTACACTTAAGTTGGAGCTAAGCTTGATTTAAATCAAGTTAGTAAACCTATTAAAATACATATATTAACAATTTGATTTAAATCAAACTATTCAATCTGATGCAATGCAAAACTCCCCCCCATCAGTTACCTATAGCAATAATAATAATAAAGTTAACGTACCCTCTTAAAAACATGAAATTAGGATATTATTATGAAAACATTAGTAAATAAGTTTACCTTATCATTAATCAGTGCAGCTATTTTAGCAGCTCCTACCGCCTTTGCTGGTGAAACAGAACACGGCAACAGCATTACTGAAGCGTTAAGTGAAAGCACAGTTAAAGTTAATTTACGTGCTCGTTATGAAGGCGTAGATCAAGACGGTATAGACAAAAAGGCTGCAGCGTTAACGCTTAAAAGTCGCATCACTGTGAATACTGGCAGTTACAGCAATTTCTCACTAGGTTTAGAAGTTGATAAAGTAGATGCACTAGTAGATGACTACAATAGTAAAACTAATGGTAACACTGAATATCCAGTAGTTGCTGATCCACAAGGTACTGATGTAAACCAAGCTTTTATCAAGTACGCGAATAGTGGTTTTAGTGCCGTAGTTGGTCGCCAACGTGTTTTACACAACAATCAACGTTTTGTTGGTGGTGTAGGCTGGCGTCAAAATGAACAAACATATGATGGAGTTCGCGCACAATATAAAGCTAATGCTTTCTCAGTTGACTATAGCTACATCCATAACATCAATAGTATTACTGCTGCCGATGTAAAAGGTGAATTCCATTTAGTTAATGCTAAGTACAACATTAACAAAAGTCATAAATTAGCGGGTTTTGCTTACCTTCTAGACTATGATGCTGTAGCTAACTATAAAAACTCTAGCAGCACAGTAGGTGCACTATATAATGGCAAGTTTGGTAAGTTCTTAGTAAATGCTAGCCTAGCGAGTCAAAGCGACAATGGTGATAACCCAACGAGCTATTCAGCAATGTATATTAATGCTGAAGCCGGTTATAACTTTGGTAAAGTAACTGTTTTAGGTGGTTATGAATTATTGGGTAGTGATGATGGTAAAGTTGCATTTAACACACCATTAGCAACTAAGCATAAATTCAACGGTTGGGCTGATAAATTCTTAGGTACGCCAAAAGAAGGTCTACAAGATGTTTATTTAACTGCCAAAGGTAAAGTGTCTGAAGTTAAATGGGCTGCAACTTACCATGATTTCTCATCTGATGAAGGTAGCATTGATTTTGGTAACGAAATAGATTTAGTTGCCACTTACCAAATTAACAAAAACTACGGTGTTTTAGTTAAAGCCGCTAACTACAGCGAAGGCGATTCAGGCATAGCCCCAACTGATACCAATAAACTTTGGGTTCAAATGACGGCTAAGTTCTAAATAATACTGACTAGATAATTGCTTAAATACGTACTTTGATGATTACTAAAAAAAGTACTTATCCAATTAATCTAAAAATAGTAGAACTTTACGCAATATAATAAGAAGCTAGCAACTTGCTAGCTTCTACTCAAACCACTTGTAGATGTAGGTTTCAGCTGGAATTAGAAACGCCTTTAGGCAAGGTATTGATTGAAGAGAATAGTTATTCTATTGTCGAAATCAATAACGTAGCATAAAGCGTTTCTAAACCAGCCCTGCGGGGACACCTGAGTAAACCATGCTCTTCGTTGCCTCTTTTTTTAAGGGAATAACCCTTAATAAAATGAGCCGCCTTGATCATGAATTGCTCAAGCGTCCTGAAACACGCATCTTCAAATGGCTTGGGTATATCGTTTATATCACCTCATTGCATTGCCCCATTCCAATAAAAGCATTAGAATAGCCGCGAATTTTATAAGCTGCGAGGCGACTTTTTTTGTTATTAATGATCGACAATTACGACTCATTTACTTTTAATTTAGTGCATTATTTTCAAGCGCTAGGTCAAGAGGTTGTTGTCTATAGAAATAATGAAATTAGCCTTAAAGAAATTGAGCTGTTAACGCCTCAATATATTGTTATATCTCCAGGTCCTTGTGATCCTGATTCGGCTGGCATCTCCCTTGACGTTGTAAAAAAATTCGCCGGCAAAATACCTTTATTAGGTGTGTGTTTAGGCCATCAATGTATTGCGCAACATTTTGGTGCTAGTGTGGAAAAAGCAAAAAAAGTGATGCATGGTAAAACCTCCAAGATTTCACACAATCAACAAGGTTTATTCGCTGAGTTAAATCATCCATTACAAGTCACACGTTATCACTCTCTAATTGTTAACAAACAATCATTACCAGCAGAACTCACCATGACGGCATGGAGCCAAAATGAACAGGGTGAAGTAGATGAAATTATGGCGCTAGAACATAAAACCCTTCCGATTAGCAGTGTACAATTCCATCCAGAATCAATACTGACGGAGCAAGGACAACGTTTATTAGAAAATTTTATCAAGCAATTTAAAAATTACCCGATAAGCTAATAACAAGAGCTTTTTAGAGTAAAGCCAGATAAAGTAGTACCTTAAAGCGATAGACTTCACGCATTCGATGCTCAATTTTATATTTTAAGTAAGCAATAAAACCTCTATGCAGATTTTTGAAAACAATCAAACCGTCGCCACAGTTTACCAACGTGCTATTAGCCTCTCTATCTGTAAAGATTTTGCGGAAAAGCAAAGTGGTAAAGTCTCTATGGTTGACCATCAAGGTAGCGAACAAGAAAATCGCCGCCGAGAATTGTTATCAGTTGAAGTACAAGCTCAACAAGAGAAAATTATTGCCGAGCATGGCGAAGAGCATTTTCGAAAACAAACTAAACTGAATTTTTTTAGTCGTCTGCGTACGCAAATTAATAGTGACTTTGATAATAAAGAGCACCTATACCATTATATTTTAGGCATTGAAGATGCCTGCCCTGCTATCCTCGATATTTTATCTGCTAGCGCGGCTTCAGTGAACCAAATCAAGGATCTTGCTGCTTCATTACCTTGGTTAACCATTGATCTAATTAGCTTAGTGAATAAGCCACAATATAGAAAACGTGCTGATGTACAAGTTACTGATGCCAAGCTAGCATTAAGCTATATTGGTTTAGATAATTTAAAATTGGTTATGCCAACTTTTACTCTAAAACATTGGTTGCCAACAAGTACCGCTCCTTACGGTTTAATGAAACGTAAGCTTTGGAATGATAGTTTATCCATTGCACTGGCTTCACGCGTATTAGCCAAAGAGCAAGGCCTTGATGAATTTACTGCTTTTACCACAGGTATGTTGTCAAATATTGGCAGACTTGCTGTTACTCGCTGCTATTTAACAAAGTTTAGTGAGATGCATAAAAAAGAAGTACGTGAAGCCTTTGAGAAAAAAGACAAACGTTTGCACAATGTTTTATCAAAAATTGAGACGAGTGAAGGATTGCTCCTTGAGCAGCTAATTATGCGAAGTTCACAACTATCGGCTGATTTAATTGAGAAAATGCATTTCAAACGACTTGCTATCACCGAGCCCATTTTTGATTTAGCTTATGCCGATAGTATTGAAAAAATGCACCCTATTGCGCAACTTGTTGCCAAAGCTAAAGCCTATATCGCGTTTAGAGCACTAGCGAAAGAAGAATTAATTGACAGTGATGAAAGTAAAAAACTACTCAGTACGGTTAATTTAACACCTGCAGAAATAACACTATTGAAAAAAAGCGATATTGATCACATTAAGCTTAACTTCAATTAGGCCCTGAAAAACAGTCTCAAAAGATCAACTTCCGCTATTTTGTCACTCATTTGCTTCAACATTTAGTTTTTCACGTGATTTTTTTCTGATTAATTATTAAAAAATCACACTGATGGCTTTCATCAAGCAAGCGCCTACTCCCTCACTTATTTCCTTATTTCCACAAAACAATCCGAATCAATAAATATTCATCTTTTATGAATAAAGTTAGCTAAGCCTTTGTTTCTTCTGGGCTACAGGCTAGCACAGCAAGACAAGCAGACTATTTCCTGTCATACTATTGCTCTACTTTTTAACTCGCTGTTATTATTTTTTACAATAATTAGATATTCATTAAGCTTTATCTAGATTTTGCAGTAAGCTGTTAAAAAATTACCCACTTATAAATGAGGATTTTAAAAATGTCAGAACATTTTTCAGTTGAACGCGGCTTATTTGATGATGTTATGGTGCCAAACTATGCACCTTCAGCGGTTATACCAGTTCGCGGTCAAGGCTCTCGAGTGTGGGATCAACAAGACAAAGAATATATTGATTTCGCCGGCGGTATTGCCGTTAGTGCTTTAGGTCACTGTCACCCAGCTTTAGTGGGTGCTTTAAAAGAGCAAGGCGAGAAAATCTGGCATTTATCAAATGTTCAAACAAATGAACCAGCGTTACGTTTAGCTAAAAAATTAGTTGATAGTACATTTGCTGAGAAAGTGTATTTTTGTAACTCAGGTGCTGAATCAAATGAAGCTGCACTTAAGTTAGCACGTCGTTGGGCATTAGACGTACATGGTGCAGATAAATCACAAATCATTGCTTTTAAGCAAGGTTTCCATGGCCGTACTTTCTTTACTGTAACGGTTGGTGGTCAAGCTGCTTATTCTGATGGATTTGGTCCAAAACCAGGTGATATCGACCATGCAGAATATAATAACCTTGATAGTTTAAAAGCATTAATCTCTGATAAAACGTGTGCCGTAATGATTGAACCATTACAAGGTGAAGGCGGTATCGTTTCACCAACAGATGAATTCATTAAAGGTGTTCGCGCTTTATGTGATCAACACAATGCATTGTTAATTTTTGATGAAGTACAAACAGGTGTTGGCCGTTTAGGTGAGTTATACGCCTATATGGATCTAGGTGTTACTCCTGATATTTTAACTTCAGCTAAAGGTTTAGGCGGTGGTTTCCCTATCGGCGCTATGCTTACGACTACTGAGATTGCTAAGCACCTTAAAATTGGTACTCATGGCAGTACTTATGGTGGCAACCCATTAGCTTGTGCTGTTTCTGAAGCCGTACTAGATACCGTAAATACGCCTGAAGTTTTAGCAGGTATTAAAGCTAAAGCTAAACTTTATGTTGATGGCTTAAACGTGATTAATGCTAAATATAATGTTTTCTCTGAAATCCGTGGCAAAGGTTTGTTAATTGGTGCGGTATTAAACGACAAGTACCAAGGCCAAGCTAAAGCGTTTTTAAATGCTGCGATGGACGAAGGCGTTATGGTATTAGTTGCTGGCGCAAGTATTATTCGCTTTGCACCATCACTTGTCATTCCTGATGAAGATATTGCTCTTGGTTTAGCACGTTTTGAAAAAGCTATCGCTAGCTTAGTTTAACTTAACCGAGACTAGCCTAGTCAATGCTAATAGTTACCTGTTCTTGCCGCTAGGGTTTGAGCAGGTTACCACTTCTTTTCATCGAGAGCATTTATGATCATTGTACGTCCTATTAAAACAAGTGACTTGAAAGCCCTATACCAAATCGCGATAGATTCTGGCCACGGTTTTACTTCACTACCAGTAAATGAACAATTACTTCAACAACGCATTAGCCTTGCTGAAGAATCCTTTTCTAAAGAAGTGAGCCAAGCGGGAAAAGAAGGCTATCTTTTTGTTATGGAAGATACCGAAACAGGTGACGTTGTTGGTACCAGTGGTATTGAAGCTGCTGTTGGTTTAGATGATGCTTTTTATCATTATCACTTAGGTAAAGTTGTCCATAGCTCGCGTGAACTGAATATTTACAATACCGTAGAAACCCTTTCACTGTGTAATGATTACACCGGTGCGAGTGAGATTTGTACGTTATTTTTAAGTGACAGCCATCGTAAAAATAACAATGGTCGTTTTTTATCACGTTTCCGCTTTCTTTTTATCGCGGAACATAAAGAGCGTTTTTCTGACACTATTATTGCAGAAATGCGTGGTGTTTCAGACAATGAAGGTCGCTCACCATTTTGGAATTGGCTTGAAGAACATTTTTTCTCAATGGACTTCCCTACTGCCGATTACTTAACTGGGATAGGTAAAAAAGAATTTATCGCTGAGTTAATGCCGAAGTATCCAATTTACGTCAATTTGCTAAGTAAAGAAGCACAAGACGTGATTGACAAGGTACATCCACAAACAGTGCCTGCACTTCGCTTATTAGAAGCGGAAGGCTTTGCAAGACGTGGCTATGTTGATATTTTTGATGCGGGTCCAACGGTTGAATCGCATGTTAACAATATTAGATCGGTTAACCAAAGTAAGCGTTGCCAAGTGATCATTGACGAAGTGCAATCAACGGATAATTACATTATTTGTAATAGTAAAGTTGAAGACTTTAGAGCCACTCAAGCACCACTTTCATTGCGCGACACGGCTAACCAAGTTGTGATTAGTCAATCAGTTGCCGATGCATTGATGGTCAGTGCTGGTGACTGGGTTCGTATAATAGCCAATTAGCTCCTACCTATTTAGCGTGGCTAATACTAGCCACTCATCAAATTACTAATGGTGATAGCAGAACGCCTCTGTCACCACTATCAATGAGAAGGAAATACCATGTCTCACACAGATCCAGTTCAATTTATTAATGGTCAATGGCAAGCCGGCTTAGGTCATGCTGTTAGCTCATCTAACCCTGCTCGTAATGAAGTCATTTGGCAAGGTAAAACTGCCAGTACAGATCAAGTAAACGATGCCGTTTTAAGCGCTCGTCAAGCATTTGAAAGCTGGGCAAATATTAGCTTAGAAGCACGTGTTGCTGTAGTAACAAAGTTTGCTGAGTTATTAGCAGAGAACAAAGATGCGTTAGCAACAACTATTGCCTTAGAGACAGGTAAGCCAAAGTGGGAAACTACTGGTGAAGCTGGCGCGATGGTGGCTAAAGTGGCTATTTCACTTAAAGCTTACAACGAACGTACTGGCACAGTTGAAAACCCTATGCCTGGCGCTAAAGCCTTTATCCGCCATAAGCCTCATGGTGTAGTTGCTATTTTTGGTCCTTATAACTTTCCTGGACACTTACCAAATGGTCACATAGTACCAGCATTAATTGCCGGTAATACTATTGTATTTAAACCAAGTGAATTAACGCCTCGTGTTGCACAAGAAATGTTAAAACTTTGGGAACAGGCCGGTTTACCTAAAGGTGTTATCAACCTAGTTCAAGGTGAAGTAGAAACAGGTAAAGCACTTGCCAGCCATAAACTTATTGATGGTTTGTTTTTCACGGGTAGCTCTAATACTGGTCATATATTGCATGAACAATTTGCCGGTCAACCAGGTAAGATTCTTGCACTAGAAATGGGCGGTAATAATCCGCTTGTTGTTAAAGATGTTAGTGACATTGATGCCGTTGTACATGACATTGTGCAATCTGCTTTCGTTACTACTGGCCAACGTTGTACTTGTGCACGTCGTTTATTCATTGAAGCTAATGAACAAGGTGATGCTATTTTAGCCCGCCTGATCGAAGTAACTAAAAACTTAACTATTGGTTACTACGATGATGAAGAGCAGCCATTTATGGGCTCTATGATTTCAGAAAAAGCGGCATTAAGCTTAGTTGATGCACAAGCTAAATTGCTAGCTTTTGGTGCAACATCTGTTGTAGAACTTAAACACCTAGAAGTAGGTACTGGTTTTGTTTCTCCTGGTATTATCGATGTGAGTGATATTATTGCCGACATACCTGATGAAGAATATTTTGGTCCACTAGTTAAGTTATACCGTTACAACGATTTCGATAAAGCGATTGATGAAGCTAATAATACTGGCTTTGGTCTTTCTGCCGGTTTGTTATCTGATAGTGAAGATTCATACAATCACTTCTTTACCCGTATTCGTGCTGGTATTGTTAACTGGAATAAACCAATTACAGGCGCAAGTAGCGCTGCACCATTTGGTGGTATTGGTGCTAGTGGTAACCACAGAGCCAGCGCATTTTATGCTGCTGATTATTGTGCTTACCCAATTGCCTCAGTTGAAGCAGAAAAAGTGAGCTTACCTGCAACATTGACTCCTGGTATAAAATTCTAAATGCAAAACAATAATACTCTTACACTAGAAACACCAAACCTTACCGATATTACCAGTGATAGCTTTACCCAAGCTTATCGCCAATTTATTGCAAAAGGTGACTTTATCGCGTTAACTCGCCAGTTTGAACAGGGCTTTATCCAAACTGGCGCAGAAAACCAATTAAGTTTTAACGTCAAGCAAGCGAAAGTTAGCTTACTCGATACCGGTGTTCTATTAATTGAACCTGAAAATGTTGAGCCTGAATTGGTTAAAAAAAATTCGGCAACGCCAAGTAAGAGTATTATTATTTCATCGGGCATTCATGGTAATGAAACTGCGCCGATTGAAATAGTGCAACAATTGATTAGTGACATTATTGCGCAAAAAATTCAAGTGAAGCACAGAACCCTATTAATTATGGGTAACCCTGTTTCTATGAATATCGCAAAGCGCTTTCAAACTGAAAATTTAAATCGCTTATTCTGTGGTAAGCACCAAGAGATAGACCCTTGCTTTGAAAAATATCGTGCAGAAAAATTAGAAGGTTACGTTAGTGATTTCTTTAATGGTGATGCTAGTGATGGTGATGTGATTAATTACCACTACGATTTACATACTGCTATTCGAAATTCTAAATATGAAAAGTTTGCCATTTATCCTTACCAAGCTGGTAAACCATGGAATAAAGAACAGTTAAGCTTCATGGCTAGCTGTGGTGTTAACACTATCTTATTCGGTCATGGACCCAGTGGCACATTCTCCTACTTCAGTAGTGCCAACTTTGCCGCTCATGCTTTTACTATTGAGCTGGGTAAAGTAAGACCCTTTGGTGAAAACGATATGGCAAATTTTACAGCCATGACAAACAATTTGAGTGCACTGGTTAGCGATGAAGAAATCACGCTGAAAAGCTTCGATAATAACGATTTCAATTTATTTGAAGCGTTAGGTGATATCACTAAAGTAAGTGATAAATTTGAACTTTATGTTGCTGATGAAGCGAGTAACTTTACTAACTATCCAGTAGGTACACTATTGTCTACTGATAAAAATCAAGAATATCGCACTACTCTTCCTGGAGAGAGCATTGTATTCCCTAATGCCAATGTCGGTAATGGTCAACGTGCTGTGTTAATGGTTGTCCCTACAACACTGCAGTAAACTAGTAGCTCTTATCTTTTAATGCCTTTTATCATCAAATAAAGGGCTATTGATTCACACCCATTAAAAACACTAAACTTCCTGCTATACTCAAACAAAAGTACTAATAATTTACACAGGTAAGCCAAAATATTATGGTTACAGACACTGACGGTTACATTCAAATAATTGAATATCTTACCGAACATCTCAGTCTATTTGAAAACTCAAAAGCACCTGCTCAAGCTACTGAAACGGTAATGTCAGCTATTGAAGTAGAATTGTGTGACCAAATCATTAGTGTCTGCAGTCAGAACCAAGACCTGACTTTTAATCAACGTAATGCCATTATTCGAGAAGTAGATGCTATCGTTTACGATCTTGAAGAAATCCTATCAGGCGTTATCAATAATCCAGTTAATGCTGCGCAACAAGCCTTTATAAAAGAATTTGCAGGTTTAATCAAAAACCTCTTTGATACCGTTATTCATAAAGGTTAGCTTATTAGTTAATCTAGCAATTACCTCTTATATCCGTTCCGCCTGATGGCGTTTCTAATTCAAGCAGAACCCAAAATATTCAAGTAAAATGGGTATAGTTAGCCTTACCATTGCAGCGCTCGCTCCAACGAGAAACTCTATTACACATAACGACTGGTGATGGTGCTTCAACTTCGATAGAATCCCTATATATTAATAATAATACCAAACGGATTAATTTATTGGTCAGTTTAGAGTTACATTAGTAAGCTTAAAACAAGTAAAATGAGTGAAACATAGTTATTCTATATTTCATTCATTTTCTGATGTTGTCTGTTTCCTAATGAACTTCCGAAGGACGAGTTTAAAAAGCTTACAAGCGACGTTATTGATTTTGACAATAGAATAACTATTCTCTTCAATCAATTCCTAGCCTCTAAGCCTTTTAATTCTCGCTAAGTAATCAATACATCAGTCCATTTGGTATCAATAGAGTCGATTATGAAAGCACAAGTAAAATGGTTAGGCGAAGAGTTATTCATGGGCACCTCAGAAAGTGGCCACACCATGGTTTTAGATGCAAATGGTGGCAACTTAGCCCCTAGCCCTATGGAAGGCGTACTCATATCTCTGGGTGGATGTTCTTCGGTAGATGTAGTTAGCATATTGCAAAAGGCGAGACAGAGCATAATCGGTTGTCGTGTCGATATTTCTGGTACTCGTGTTGATAGCGTACCTGCATTATTTGAAAAAATTCATCTTCATTTTGTTATTACTGGATCAGATGTTGCTGCTAAGCATGTTGAGCGCGCAGTAAACTTATCAGCAGACAAATATTGTTCAGTCGCCTTAATGTTAAATGCTACCGTTGACATTACTCACGATTTTGAAATTGTTGCCCAGTAAAGTTATTAATCCTTATGCATACTGACAATAAAATCCCCCTGTATGGTTTTAATAATTTAACGAAAAGTCTAAGCTTTTCGCTATACAGGGTACATTATTTACCATCGACTCAGTCCGTTGGTAGTTATAACACCTACATCAATCAAACCTATAGCAGCTCACTGCTTGAAGTTCTGCTTACTAAAGTTTGTCACGCTATCGGTGGTAATGTACTAAATATAGCAAGCCAAGATTACACTCCACAAGGAGCGAGTGTGACCTTAATGATTTCTGAAGAAGCAAAACCAGAATCTTTAGTGGCTCATCTAGATAAAAGCCATTTATGTATTCATACCTACCCAGAGGAAACCGCAAAAAGTGGCACAGCCATTTTTAGAGCTGATATTGAATTATCAACCTGCGGTATTATATCGCCTTTAAAAGTATTAGATTATGTGATTGAGGCTTTTTCAGCGGATGTTATCGATATAGATTATCGTGTTAGAGGCATGACTCGCGATCAAGACGGTAAAAAGCACTTCTGTGACCATGATATAACTCAAATCAGTGATCATTTAACCACTGATACACTTAAGAAGTATCAGGTCAAAGACAGTGTTATGACCACCCATAACTTGTTTCACTGTAAGCTAGTAAGACAGTCAATTGAATTGAACAAACATGTTTTCCATGTTGATTCGCCCTCTGGTAAACATCAAATATCAGCGCTGGATGAAATGCAAATCAAAGCACAACTAGCATTAGAGTTAAATGAACTTTTTATGGGTAAATAATTCACGTACCCCAACGAAGTCATAAATGTTACCTCTTCCATAAAGGCTAAAAGGCTTCTAACGATTTATTTTTCTTGATGTCTTCAGCTTTAAGTAATCACACATCACTAGCAATTATTACACTCCGTATATGGTCCGCATTCCTAGGGCCTTACAGGATAAACAGAACCGTTTAACTTCTATGATGGTATAGTGCGTTAATCATTATGGTATAGGAGTATTTATTGTTAATTAAGCAATGTTTTGTCACTTTTTTAATTATTGTCAGTTACATTAGTAGTATTTTTTTCTGTATATCCGTTAACGCTAATGAAAACACACGCGCTGATGCCATCATCGAATTATTTAAAACTAACAAACCAGCATCCCCGCAACAAGCAGATAGCTTACTTCAAGAATTAAAAACTGCAATTGCTACCGATGATTTCCTGCGTCAAAAAGAATATATACGTGCAAAATGTTGGAATCAAAAAGCTGAGACAAACGAACAAATATTAGGAGCAATATCATACGCAAATAAACAACTTGATATATTCAGCCCGTACATTCCATCAAAAATAACAATTGATTTAACGTTATGTAAAACAAGCTATCAACGATTATTAGGTCAAGTCGATACTACACTCCAAGATTTAACTAACGTAATTAACCAAGCATACACCATTGAAGCACCGCTATTGATTGCCCATGGACATAGTCAACGAGGCACTCTGCACTCTTATCAAGGTAATTACTCCGCATCCCTAGAAGATTTACTGACTGCACAAAATCACTATGAGTCCCTTAAGTTGACCTATTGGGCCAATATAAATCTAGGTGAATTAGCAACCAGTTATCGACGGTTTGGTGATGCAAAAACAGCTTTAAAATATCAATTACAGTTAGAAGAGATTTATAAAACAGAAGGCAAAATATTTGAAGCCAACGACATAAACATTCAAATAGCTTCTTCTCTAGAGCAATTAAAAAAATTAGATGAAGCCAACGCCCGTTATCGAGTAAGCCAGCAATTTCTAGTCAATAAACAGCCGGTAATTTCGGCCGATATGTCGATAAACATCGCCAATAACCTAATATCATTAGGCCAATACAACAGAGCGCTAATTTTATTACAACAAGCAGAAAATACGATCACACCTGAGTTCAATGCCCCTTATAGTTTTTTACAATTATATTTAGCAAATGTACAGTTTAAACTTAACAATTACCCCGCCAGTTTACACGCTTTACAAAACGCTGAAGAAGCCTTCATAATCGATAAGAATCAACGTGGTCTGAGTAAAGTACATTTACTTAGAAGTAACATTTATGCGGCGGATAAAAGTTGGCAAGATGCCTACCTTGCATTAAGAAACCACCTTCACGTTCATTTGGCACAAGATAAAAGTGTGCTTACTAAACTCAATGCTGAATTACAAACTCGTTTTGATACTGATAGGATTAAACACGAGAATACCTTACTGGTTCAACACGCTAAAGATAAAGAAATGCAATTGAGCATGTTGCAACGTAATAAGACGATGCAAATCATCATAATCACCTTAGTCGGTATTATATTAATCTTGGTGTCAATATTTGCATATAAGCAAATGCATCATAAACACCAATTTAAAAAACTCGCCTTTACTGACGAATTAACGAAAATAGCTAATCGGCGAGAAACCTACTTTCAGGCTGAAAAATTCCTGACTTTCAGTAAGAGAAACCAAACACCATTCTCGTTAATCTTCTTTGATGCTGATTACTTTAAATTAGTGAATGATGAATTAGGTCATTATATTGGTGATCAAGTCTTAATTTGCCTCGCCGATATCGCATCTAACGTCATTCGAAGTGGTGACATTGTCGGTCGTGTCGGAGGGGAGGAGTTTATAATTTTACTACCTGATACTGACATAGACACAGCGTTATCTATCGCTAATAGGCTTTTGACTACCATTGAGCAGTATGAATGGTCGATAATTTCAAACGATTTAACACAAACAGTCAGTGCAGGTGTTGTTAGTTATCAAGAAGAGAAAAATTTATCAGAACTATTATTAAAAGCTGATAAAGCGCTTTATGAAGCAAAGGCAGCTGGTCGTAATCATGTAAAGACCTGTTGATTATATTGACTCAAATTAGACAGTAAATAACAGTACTTTTCTTTTGAAAAAGCGCTTTTACGTAACGCATGATTGTAGAGCACTTGTTTGCTCCGAGTGTTCGCCTTAATACCTCTTCAAAACGTTGTTCTGATTTTGGTGCTACGAAAGGCTCTACATTATTGGTTACAGTGCCCGCTAATACCTCCTCAGCTATTAAATATACTGGTGGATATCATGTGCAACCACTTCGTTACTGAGATCACATAAATGAGTAAGCTGTAGAAAGGAGCTTTATAAATCGCTCATCCAGTCTAATTGTTTGTTGGCTTGGTTTTTACGATCCATCAAGTCACGAATTAGCGGTGTTAAAATTAACTCCATCGCTAGACCCATTTTTCCACCAGGAACTACAAGGGTATTAATTCGCGACATAAATGAACCGTCAATCATACGAAGATAATACTGAAAATCTACATTTTTAACTTCACGAAAGCGAATAACAACAAAACTTTCGTCTAAGCTTGGGATTGCCTTAGCACTAAATGGATTTGAGGTATCTACAGTCGGCACTCGTTGGAAATTAATATGAGTTCGAGAAAACTGGGGCGTGATGAAAGAGATATAATCTTCCATACTGCGAACGATGCTTGCGGTTACCGCTTCTCTTGAATGTCCACGCTTATTGGTATCGCGAATAATCTTTTGAATCCACTCTAAATTAACAATCGGAACCATTCCGATAAGTAAATCGACATGCTTAGCTACATCATTGTCCTTGGTTACTACACCTCCATGAAGCCCCTCGTAATACAATAAGTCTGTACCTTCACCAAACTCTTCCCATGGGGTAAAAGTACCAGGCATTTGATTGTACGGAACCGCTTCATCAAACGTATGTAAATAGCGTCTAATTTGTCCTCTACCTGTTTCACTATAATCACGAAATTGTTTCTCTAACGCACTAAAGTCATTAGCAAGATCACCAAAATAGCTGATATTTTTCCGTGCTTCTTTTGCTTTACGCTTTTCCATATCCATTTCTTGTCGTGAGAAGCGATGAAAGCTATCACCTTCAACATTGACAGAGGATATACCAAGTGTTCTAAAGATATGCTCAAAGGAAGCAGTCGTTGTTGATGTTCCTGCTCCTGATGAGCCAGTGACTGCTATGATTGGATTTCGTGACGACATAAAGGCTCAAAGAATAAACTAAAGTACAATAGATATTTTATACGGTGAATTTACGTTTAGGTCAAGGAAGAAAGCGACAAGTTTAACGATGAAGTCTACATAGTCACTATACCCAAGCCACATAAAGCTGCAGAATTCAGCTGGAATTAGAAATGCTTTTAGGCATTACATTGATTGAAGAGAATGGTTGTTTTCTTGTCGAAATCCATAACGTAGCATAAAGCGTTTCTAACGCCAGTCCTGCGGATGCGTCAGAGTAAATCATCTTCTTCGTTATCCCATTTTGTATGGGAATAACCATTAGTATAATAAAGTGCCTTGATCACGATTAGACCAGACGACTTGAAACCGTATCTTCAAGTGGCTGGGTATAAACCATGGAAAATATGTTTAACAAATTTTAGGCAATAAAAAACCGAGCCTAAGCTCGGTTTTTTAATTGAAGTATAAACTTTCGTTTATGCTTCGGCTGATTCTTCAACTACTTCAGGAGCATCTTCTACTACTGGGCGGTCTACTAATTCAATATATGCCATAGGCGCTTTATCACCAGTACGGAAACCACATTTTAAAATGCGAGTATAACCACCTGGACGTTCTTGGTAACGAGCACCAAGTTCGTTGAATAAAATACCTACTACTTCTTTATCTTGTGTACGAGCAAACGCTAAACGGCGATTTGCAACACTGTCGGTCTTGGCCAATGTAATCAGTGGCTCAAGAACACGACGTAGTTCTTTAGCTTTAGCAACAGTCGTTTTAATAACGCCGTGCTTAACTAAAGAGCTTGCCATATTGCGGAACATCGCTTGACGATGACTGCTATTACGGTTTAACTGGCGACCGCTTTGACGATGACGCATAAGTTAATCCTTCTCTCTAACTATTAAAAAAATGATGATCGAACTAGTCGTTGTCAACAATGCTTTCAGGTGGCCAGTTTTCTAGGCGCATGCCTAGAGACAAACCACGCGACGCTAACACGTCTTTGATTTCAGTTAGAGACTTCTTACCTAAATTAGGCGTTTTAAGAAGCTCCACTTCAGCACGTTGTACTAAATCACCAATGTATTGAATTGCTTCTGCTTTTAAACAGTTAGCTGAACGAACAGTTAATTCTAGATCATCAACAGGACGAAGCAAGATTGGGTCGAACAATGGTTTTTCTTCCACTTGCTCTACTTCTTTGATATCACGAAGTTCAACAAACGCATCAAGCTGTTCAGCAAGAATAGTTGAAGCACGACGGATAGCTTCTTCCGGATCCAATGTACCATTGGTTTCCATATCTAAAACTAATTTGTCTAAATCTGTACGTTGTTCAACACGTGCAGAATCAACATCATAAGCAATTCTAACTACTGGGCTGAATGAGGCGTCAACCAACAAACGACCAATAGCACGATCTTCTTCCTCGGCATCACGGCGCGCAGAAGCGGGAACATAACCACGTCCCATTTCAACTTTAATGCGCATGCTGATAGAACCTTCACCTGTTAAGGTGCAGATAACATGATCAGGATTTGCAATTGTTACATCTCCGTCATGTTGTATATCAGCTGCCGTTACAGGGCCTTCACCAGACTTAGTTACGGTAAGAACGGCTTCATTCTTGCCTTCTAAAATAACTGCAAGCCCTTTAAGGTTTAACAATATTTCGATGATGTCCTCTTGAACACCTTCTTTACTACTGTACTCATGTAAAACACCGTCAATTTCAACTTCAGTTACGGCACAACCCGGCATTGAAGATAAAAGAATACGACGTAACGCATTACCTAAAGTGTGACCAAAACCACGTTCTAGTGGTTCCAAAGTTACCTTAGCACGACGAGGGCTAACGGTTTCAATGCCAACTAAGCGTGGTCTAAGGAATTCGGTTACAGAACCCTGCATATATGTCCTCTCTTAAAGTGCAACTCTACTTAGAGTAAAGTTCAACAATCAACTGTTCATTAATTTCGGCAGATAAGTCAGCACGATCTGGAACACGTTTGAAAACGCCTTCAAGCTTCTTAGTATCTACTTCAACCCAAAGTGGTTTCTCACGTTGATCAGCTAATTCTAAAGCAGCGATAATACGCGCTTGAGTTTTAGACTTCTCACGAACAGAAACAGTATCTTCAGCTTTAACAGTGAAAGATGGAATATTAACTACAACGCCGTTTACCACGATAGCCTTATGGCTAACTAATTGACGGGCTTCAGCACGAGTGCTTGCATAACCCATACGGTAAACTACGTTATCTAAACGAGTCTCTAAAAGCTGTAACAAGTTTTCACCTGTGTTGCCTTTTTGACGTGCCGCTTCTTTGTAGTAATTACTGAATTGTTTTTCTAGCACGCCAAAAATACGACGAACTTTTTGTTTTTCACGAAGTTGAACACCATAGTCTGACAAACGACCGCGACGGGCGCCGTGCTGACCTGGTATTGTTTCGATTTTACATTTAGTGTCAATTGCTCTAACACCGCTTTTAAGGAACAAATCTGTACCTTCGCGGCGACTAAGTTTTAACTTAGGACCTAAATATCTAGCCATTTTCTTTCTCCAACTATCCTAAAAAAAAGCGCTTAAACGCGACGTTTCTTCGGAGGACGACAACCATTATGAGGAATAGGTGTTACGTCAGTAATGTTGGTGATTTTAAAACCAGCAGCATTTAAGGCACGGATAGCAGATTCACGACCTGGACCTGGACCTTTTACGAACACTTCAATATTCTTCAAACCAAACTCTTTTGCAACAGCGCCTGCGCGATCTGCAGCTACTTGCGCAGCAAATGGAGTAGATTTACGTGAACCACGGAAACCTGAACCACCGGCAGTCGCCCAAGATAACGCATTACCTTGACGGTCTGTAAGAGTCACGATTGTGTTGTTGAAAGAAGCATGGATATGAGCCATGCCATCAGCAACTTGTTTTTTTACGCGTTTACGCGTACGAACTGGTGTTTTAGCCATTGTCTAGTTCCTCTTACTTCTTAATTGGCTTACGAGGGCCTTTACGGGTACGCGCATTTGTTTTAGTGCGTTGACCACGTAGAGGAAGACTGCGACGATGGCGAATGCCACGGTAACAACCTAAATCCATAAGACGTTTAATGTTCATTGAAACTTCACGGCGTAAATCACCTTCAACGGTAAATTTATCCACTTCAGCGCGTAGCAAATCTATTTTTGCTTCGTCTAGTTCACTGATCTTCGTTGATTCAGCGATACCAGTAGCTGCACAAATTGCTTTCGCACGTGTAGCTCCGATACCGTAAATCGCAGTAATGGCGATTACTGCATGCTTACGATCAGGGATGTTAATGCCAGCGATACGGGCCACTAATCACATCTCCTATTTATAATTAAAATTACTTTGGTTGGAAAGCCCGTTAGGATACCCAACCATTCTCTTTTTCTGCAAATCGAAGCGGCATTATACAGATAAATCTACATAATGCCACTTCTAAAAGATATTAGATTAAAAGCTAAGCTTAACCTTGTCTTTGTTTGTGCTTTGGTTCAACACAAAGAACGCGAATTACGCCTTTACGCTTTACCACTTTACAATTACGACAAATCTTTTTTACGGATGCACGTACTTTCATTTTATACTCCGTTAACTAAATCGACTCGGTCTAACGACCATAGCCTTTCAAGTTCGCTTTTTTAAGTACATTGTCATATTGATGAGACATCATATGCGTTTGTACTTGTGCCATAAAGTCCATAATCACTACTACGATAATCAATAAAGATGTCCCGCCGAAATAGAACTGTACGTCCCATGCCATGATCATAAACTGTGGAACCAAACAGACAAAGGTAATATACGCCGCACCACAAAGGGTTAAACGTGTCATGACTTTATCAATATATTTGGATGTTTGTTCACCCGGACGAATCCCTGGAATGAACGCACCTGACTTTTTCAAGTTATCTGCAGTTTCACGCGGATTGAAAACAAGAGCCGTGTAAAAGAAACAGAAAAATATAATTGCTCCCGCTAACATCATCACATACAAAGGTTGTCCTGGAGACATAGCTCCTGAAACACCTTGTAAGAAGTCAGCGACAGGGCCGTCACCTTGACCAAACCAGCTCGCAAGCGTGCCTGGAAACAAGATTAAACTTGAGGCAAAGATTGGCGGTATAACACCAGCCATATTCACTTTCAAAGGTAAATGAGTACTTTGTGCAGCAAACACCTTACGGCCTTGCTGACGTTTAGCGTAGTTAACAACGATACGTCGTTGACCACGTTCCACAAATACTACTAAGAAAGTTACTGCAAATACCACAACGCCTATAAGCAATAATACTAATAAGTGCAATTCACCTTGACGCGCCATTTCAGCTGTTTGACCAACCGCGGATGGCATGCCAGCAACAATACCTGCAAAAATGATAATCGAAATACCATTACCGATACCGCGTTCAGTAATTTGCTCACCTAACCACATTAAAAACATGGTACCCGTGATCAAACTAATTACTGCGGTGAAATAGAAACTAAAGCCTGCATTTATAACAAGACCTTGCATCATTTCCGGTAAACTTCTGGCAATCGCTATCGATTGTACTGTTGCTAGAACTAAAGTGCCGTAGCGTGTGTATTGACTGATTTTACGTCGTCCAGCTTCACCTTCTTTTTTAAGCTCTGCCATTGCGGGATGAACCACAGTAAGCAATTGCATAATAATCGAAGCTGAGATGTACGGCATAATACCAAGTGCCAACACTGAGGCTCGCTCAAGTGCACCACCGGAGAACATGTTAAACATCTCTACGATAGTGCCCTTTTGTTGTTCAAAGAACTGAGCTAATACAGCGGCGTCAATACCAGGGATTGGCACAAAAGACCCTAAACGAAGCACAACTAAGGCAACGAATACGAACCATAATCTTTGTTTAAGCTCAGACAAACCGCCTGCGCCCTTACTACCTTGTGAGGTAGCCGTTCCTGGTGTAGCCATTGTGTATTATTCCTCTACTTTGCCACCAGCAGCTTCAATAGCTGCTTGTGCGCCTTTAGTTACTGCAATACCACGTAATGTAATTGGACGAGTAATTTCGCCAGATAACATAACTTTAACAGCTACGATATTACGTGTAATTAGGCCAGCGTCTTTAAGTGCATGGATATCAACAACATCACCAGTGATAAGGTTTAATTCGTGTAAACGAACTTCAGCGCGAACTAAAGATTTACGTGAAGTAAAACCAAATTTAGGTAAACGTTGTTTCAATGGCATTTGACCACCTTCAAAACCTGGACGTACACTACCGCCAGAACGAGACTTCTGACCTTTATGACCACGACCACCAGTTTTACCGATGCCTGAACCAATACCACGACCACAGCGTTTTCTAGCTTTGTGAGATCCCGGTGCAGGGGATAAAGTATTTAAATGCATAATTAATCCTCCACCTTAACCATATAGTAAACCTTGTTAATCATACCACGTACAGATGGAGTATCTTCTAACTCAACTGTATGATTGATACGACGTAGACCAAGGCCTCTTAATGTAGCTCTATGCTTCGGTAAACGACCGATAGAACTTTTTAATTGAGTTACTTTAACTGTTTTAGACATGCTCAATTACCCCAAAATTTCGTCAACGCGCTTGCCACGTTTAGCTGCCATGCCTTCTGGTGAATGCATATTCACTAGGGCAGAAACAGTAGCGCGAACTACGTTGATTGGGTTAGTAGAACCGTATGCTTTTGACAATACGTTCTGAACGCCTGCAACTTCAAGTACTGCACGCATCGCGCCACCGGCGATGATACCTGTACCTTCAGAAGCTGGTTGCATGTAAACTTTAGAACCAGAATGCTTGCCAATAATGACATGCTGAAGAGTAGTACCCTTCAAGTCTACGTTTACTATGTTACGGTGTGCTTTTTCCATTGCTTTTTGGATTGCAGCAGGCACTTCACGTGCTTTACCGTAGCCAAAACCAACACGACCGTTACCGTCACCAACTACTGTTAGTGCTGTAAAACTGAAAATACGACCACCTTTAACCACTTTTGAAACGCGGTTAACTGCAATTAGCTTTTCAGCCATATCACTTTGCTGTGAGTTTTCTTGATTATGATTAGCCATTATAAACCCTTAGAACTGAAGGCCAGCTTCACGAGCTGCTTCTGCTAACGCTTTTACGCGACCGTGGTAAAGGAAACCAGAGCGATCAAAAGCTATCTTAGAGATACCTTTTGCTACAGCACGTTCAGCGATTGCTTTACCTACTGCAGTTGCTGCTGCAACATTACCTGTTTTTTCAATTTGAGCTGCAACTTCTTTGTCTAAAGTAGACGCAGATGCGATTACTTCAGAACCAGTTGGCGCGATCAATTGAGCGTAAATGTGACGAGGAGTACGGAATATAACTAAACGATTCGCACCCAACTCGCTAATTTTTGCACGAGCGCGTTTAGCGCGGCGCAAACGAGATGTTCTCTTATCCATAGTATTACCCTACTTCTTCTTAGCTTCTTTACGACGAACGTATTCATCAACATAACGAACACCTTTACCTTTATAAGGCTCAGGTTTACGGTATGCACGAATGTTCGCAGCGGTTTGACCAACTAAATGCTTATCACAACCTTTCAGTGTAATTTCAGTTTGGCTAGGAGTTTCACAAGTGATTCCTTCAGGAATCGCATGTTTGATTGGGTGTGAAAAACCTAAAGATAAATCTAAAGACTTACCAGCAGCTTTGGCACGGTAACCAACACCTTGTAAAACTAATTTCTTTTCAAAACCTTTACTAACACCTTCAACCATATTATTGATTAAAGAACGTGTAGTACCGGCTTGAGCCCAAGCGCCTTTAACATCAGCAACGATATTAGTAATGATATTGTTTTCTTCTTGAGAAACAACAACGTCACTATGGATCGTGCGAGATAATTCGCCTATTGGACCTTTAACTGTAATGTCTTGACCTGATAACGTAATGGTAACGCCAGCAGGAACAACGACAGGTGCTTTTGCAACACGAGACATATTATTCTCCTTACTCTACGAAACCAAGAACTTCACCGCCGATACCCGCAGAGCGAGCGGCACGATCCGTCATCAAACCTTTAGAAGTTGAAATGATCGCAATACCCATACCTGCAAGAACTTTAGGAAGTTCATCACAGCTTTTGTATATACGAAGACCAGGACGTGAAACACGTTTGATCTTTTCAATTACTTCTTTACCTTCAAAATATTTCAACGTTACAGCTAGTTCAGGTTTAACTTCGCCTGATACTGAAAACTCTGAAATATAACCTTCTTCTTTAAGTAAAACTGCAATTGCAACCTTAACTTTTGAAGATGGCATTTGTACTGCAACTTTTGCTGCAGATTGACCGTTGCGGATGCGTGTAAACATGTCCGCGATAGGATCAGTCATCATAACCATTTACTCCCGTGAATTACCAACTAGCTTTCTTAAGACCTGGAACTTCACCACGCATCATAGTTTCGCGTAATTTAATACGGCTCAAACCAAATTTGCGTAAGAAACCATGTGGACGTCCAGTAATGTTACAACGGTTACGTTGACGACTACTGCTCGAATCACGAGGTAAACTTTGAAGTTTCAATACAGCATCCCAGCGTTCTTCATCCGAAGATTCAGTGCCTGAGATGATTGCTTTTAACGCAGCACGCTTTTCAGCATATTGTGCTACTAACTTGGTTCTTTTAGCTTCACGAGCTTTCATTGACGTTTTAGCCATAACTCTACACCTTCTTCTTGAACGGGAAATCAAAGGCGGACAATAAAGCTAGTCCTTCTTCGTTATCTTTCGCGCTAGTAGTAATAGTGATATCTAATCCGCGAATCTTATCGATTTTATCGTATTCGATTTCAGGGAAGATAATTTGCTCACGAACGCCCATGCTGTAGTTACCACGACCATCGAATGACTTAGGGTTTAAGCCACGGAAGTCACGGATACGAGGAATAGAAATAGAGATTAAACGCTCTAAAAATTCCCACATACGCTCGCCGCGTAGAGTTACTTTCGTACCAATAGGGTAGCCTTCACGAATTTTGAAGCCCGCAACTGATTTGCGTGCTACTGTCGTGATCGGCTTTTGCCCAGAGATTGCAGTAAGATCATTTGTGGCGTGTTCTAAAACTTTTTTATCAGAAATAGCTTCACCAACACCCATATTAAGGGTGATCTTTTCAATCCGAGGGACTTGCATGACACTTTTATAACCGAATTGCTTTTGCAATTCAGCTACAACTGTATCTTTATATAAATCATGCAGTTTCGCCATCGTTTACTCCAATTAAATTAATTCGTTATTAGATTTGAAAAAACGTACTTTTTTGCCGTCTTCAATTCTAAAACCAACACGATCTGCTTTACCCGTTGCTGAGTTAACGATCGCTACGTTGGAAACTTGTAAAGGTGCTTCTTTTTCAACAATCCCACCAGGCTGCTGTAACTGAGGTACAGGCTTAGTGTGCTTCTTGATTAGGTTAATACCTTCTACGAATACTTTGCCGTCTTCAACAAGAACTTTGGTAACTTTACCAGTTTTGCCCTTGTCTTTACCTGCAAGTATAATTACTTCATCATCACGACGAATTTTAGATGCCATTATCGTGACTCCTTATAGTACTTCTGGTGCTAATGATACGATCTTCATAAATTTCTCATTACGAAGTTCACGTGTCACAGGCCCGAAAATACGAGTACCAATTGGTTGTAAGTTAGCGTTTAACATTACAGCCGCGTTTTCGTCAAAACGGATAGCAGAACCATCTGTACGACGAACACCTTTCTTAGTGCGCACCACTACCGCAGTGTTAACATCACCTTTTTTTACTTTACCGCGAGGACTTGCTTCCTTTACGGCAACTTTGATGATATCACCAATGCGTGCATAGCGACGGTGCGAGCCACCAAGAACCTTTATACATTGAACACGCTTAGCGCCACTGTTATCAGCAACATTCAGCTGTGATTGCATTTGGATCATTGATTTTGCTCCATTGTTATCTTTTTTCTAAACCTTGCTAAATGCAAGATAAACAATAAGATAATATAAAATTTAAGGCCGAAAATTGACCCGTCACTGCCTTTTGAAAGACCCCCGTCTTGTATAGAATTTAGACATTAAAGCCATAACTCAAACTTAACGGGCGCGAGATTATAACACCACTTAATATAAAGTGATAGTTAATTAGCTAAAAAATAAGCAGTGCTATGGCTGATGAGATTTATACTAATAAGAAAGGTTAAATGGTCAGTGTGAAAGTTACCGGCCCATCATTAATTAAGGCTACTTTCATGTCGGCAGCAAACTCCCCAGTAGGAACATCAAAACCTTTATCTCTAAGCTGGGTAACAAAAAACTGATAGAGATGATTACTAAAGTCTGGCTTTGCTGCTGTAGTGAAACTTGGTCGCATACCACTTGAGGTATCTGCCGCTAAGGTAAATTGAGATACCACTAAAATATTGCCACTGGCTTGTTTCACATTTAGGTTCATCTTGTCATTTTCATCATTAAAAATGCGATACCCTGCGACCCGCTCGGCTAATCGTTTTGCTTTTTGTTCACTATCTAACGGCTCAATGGCAAGAAAAACTAATAAGCCTTTTTCTATCTCCCCTATGATTTCACCATCAACAGTGACACTTGCCTGGCTTACCCGTTGTATTAAAGCTATCATGATATTTCCTCATCCTTTACTTGTGCTCTATCGATTCCTTTTGCTTTTTGCTCTTTTAACATTTCATACTCTTGTAAAGAAACAGTGATTAACGCCCCTGTTAGTACAATAAGCCAAGAGACATAAACCCACAGGAATATAATAGGAATAGTCGCTAATGCACCATAAATCACTTGATAAGAAGGAAATGCAGTTATATATAAAGCAAAAGCCTTTTTCGCTAGTTCGAATAGAATACCCGCAACTATGGCACCAGATAAAGCAAACCTGAAAGGTACCGCTTTATTAGGTACAGCGATGTAGAGGATGATAAAGGCGATAATGGAAGAAAGCAGCGGTAGCATACGTAAAAACATATCAGATAAACCTAATACATCGTATTCATCAACAGCGACAATAGAAACTAAGTAAGAAGATAACGCAATACTTGCTCCAACCAATATTGGACCCAAGGTTAATACCATCCAATACATGGCAAATGAAGTAATGGTGCGTCGTTTATCAGTGACTCGCCAAATTTTATTAAAGGTATTATCAATTGATGAAATCAATAATAGTGCCGCTACAAACAAAAAGGAAATTGCGACAGCCGACATTTTTGAGGCGTTTGATACAAAGCCAGTTAAATACTGCTGCACCACATCGCCTGCAGCAGGTACAAAGTTTTGATAAACAAATTGTTCAATACTATGTTGTAACTCAGCAAAAAGTGGAAATGCTGTCATTACCGATAACATTACAACAATGAGTGGAACCAATGACATTAAACAAACATAAGATAAATAACCGGCAACGACTTGTATCTGCTCACGTTGTACTCGACGAGTAAAATAAAAAAGTAACTCTTTATTGTCATGCCAAAAACTAATTAGCTTTTTTTTGTTGAATAAACTCATATTTGTTAACAATTTACTGATTTGCCCTAGTTAGTATATATATTAAGATAGAGACAATTAATTAGCTAGCTTATCAATAGATAAAAGGTTGGAGTGACTGATGGCAAGTCAAGGTTCTGCAGGTAATGTAATTTCTGCTATATGTAATGTGTTTTTCCCTGGATTAGGGCAACTGGTGCAAGGCAGGTTAATGGCTGCATTAATTTTTGCTATTGTATGTGTGGGTGGTTATGCACTTTGGTGGATGGTCATTCCAGCAATTATTGCTGGAATATTTCATGTGTGGTCGATAATCGATGCGGCAACTTATAAAGATTACGATTAGTAAGGGTAAGCGCTAAGCTGCCCTTATCCGCTTTGGGTAAAATAGTCGCTCAATATCAACCAAAGTGCGGAGCGCCAGTAAAGTTAATTTTCTCACTTTCTTCCGCTCTGTTTTCTTCACCGTAACAATTAATTTGTGCAAGTAAAGCTGAAAGCTGCTGCACTTGTTGTGGGCTAGCTTTGCCTTGACTAAAAATATGGCTTAACTCTTGGAGTTCTTTTAGCTGTGCTGGGGTCATAATACAATTCCTTTTGTTTGGACAAAGCCGCTATAACTTACTGCTTTATCCCCATAAGCGTAGTTATAAAAAATATTCTCTGCTTAGTTATTTGTAAAATAGAAGTAACAAGATATTTATATATTGATAAAATCTTATCGTTTATTACGAAGAAACAGTCACTTACTAGAAAACCATTCTCGCTATTGTTGATGAAATCGGTAGCAATTGCAGATATGTCTTACAAAAACAATTAGGTATTTACAGGAAAGTTTTACTGATCGATTTGCTGAATGTGGCTTAAGGTCATTAGAATGCTCCTAGATATGCTATATCCGTAAGCTACTCGACTTCCTTTACATAAGAAGTCCTGACATAAAAAAACGCCTATTACATAAGCAATAGGCGTTTTTTAATATTTATAAAGGTGGTCAGTAATTATTTAACACCGCGACCTTCACGTTTACGATCATTCTCTTTCAAGAATTTTTTACGTATACGAATACTATCAGGCGTAACTTCGACTAATTCATCGTTATCGATAAATTCTAAAGCTTGCTCTAATGACATAACAATAGGTGGCGTTAATGTTTGTGCTTCATCAGTACCTGATGAACGAACGTTAGTTAACTGCTTACCTTTAAGGGCATTTACTGTTAAATCGTTATCACGACTATGAATACCAATAACTTGACCTTCATAAATATCAACACCGTGTCCGATCAACATACGACCACGAGATTGTAAGTTGAAGATAGCGTTAGTTAGTGCTTTACCCGTTGCATTACCAATCATTACACCATTTTTACGTTGGCCAATTTCGCCACCCTTGTGAGGACCGTATTCATAGAATGTATGGTAAATCAAACCAGAACCTGACGTTAATGTCATGAATTCAGTTTGGAAACCAATCAAACCACGACTTGGCATGATGAAATCCATACGAATACGACCAGTACCATCTGGTGCCATATCTGTTAATTCAGCTTTACGAACACCCATCTTTTCCATGATAGGTCCTTGATGTTGTTCTTCAACATCAATAGTTACGTTTTCATAAGGTTCTTGTAACTGACCATCAATTTCACGGATGATAACTTCTGGACGTGATACAGCTAACTCGAAACCTTCACGACGCATGTTTTCAATTAGGATACCTAAGTGAAGTTCGCCACGACCTGATACTTTAAATTTATCAGCATCTGCAAGTTGTTCAACACGTAAAGCAACGTTATGAATCAATTCTTTGTCTAAACGGTCTTTGATGTTACGTGAAGTAACATACTTACCTTCTTTACCACAAAATGGTGAAGTGTTTACTTGGAAAGTCATGTTGATAGTAGGTTCATCAACAGATAACGCAGGTAAACCTTCAACTTCTGTTGGACAACAAACCGTATCAGAAATCTTTAATTCGCCTAAACCAGTAAGTGCAATAATGTCGCCAGCAAAACCTTCAGCGATATCAAGACGTTCTAAACCTAGGTAACCAAATACTTTACCGACTTTAGCGTTATGAACGCCGCCGTTTGCTAATTGTATAGTTACTTGTTGGTTCGGCTTAACAGAACCACGGGTAATACGACCAACACCAATTACACCTAGGTACGAGTTGTAATCAAGCTGAGAGATTTGCATTTGGAATGCACCCTCTGGATCAGCGATTGGCTGTGGAACTTCTTTAAGAATAGTATCAAATAAAGGAGTCATGTCAGTGCCGATAACGCCTTCTTCTAACGAAGCCCAACCATTGATTGCTGAAGCGTAAACAACTTTAAAGTCAAGCTGTTCATCTGTAGCGCCAAGGTTATCAAACAATTCAAAAACTTGGTCCATAACCCAATCAGGACGAGAACCAGGCTTATCAACTTTGTTAATGACAAGAATTGGTTTTAAACCTTGAGCAAACGCTTTTTTCGTTACGAAACGCGTTTGTGGCATAGGGCCTTCTTGTGCATCAACAATTAGTAAAACTGAATCTACCATAGACATTACACGCTCAACTTCACCACCGAAATCAGCATGGCCAGGAGTATCTACGATGTTTACACGGTAGCCATTCCAGTTAACAGCCGTATTTTTAGCTAAGATTGTGATACCACGTTCTTTTTCGATATCATTCGAATCCATCGTGCGTTCTTCTAGACCGCCACGCGTATCTAGGGTACCAGACTGCTCTAGTAATTTATCAACTAAAGTGGTTTTTCCGTGATCAACGTGAGCAATAATTGCCACATTTCTTAATTTATCTAACACAGGCGTTACTCGCTGTTACTATCGTTTATTGCTACTTCAAGCAGATTAACGAATAGGGCTATAATTGGGCGCGCATTATACAGTTGTTTAGGCTAAAAAGAAAACAATAAAGCCATAAGCATTGTTATTAGTATCTAATACTACATTAGCTTTACATTTATCAATTGTTCTTGGCATCACAGAAACTGAGCAATAACGGGTGATGCAGACACTTTTAACTCATCTACTGCTACCAATAGCTACTATTTATAAAAAGCGGCATGGTCTTACTTTTTTTGTTCTTAATGTCGATTATCCTCCTTCAATTGCCATATTGTTAAATGGGGTTGAACTACCGTAAAGTGACGTGTATTAGTCTTAATGATTTGAGTAACCTCTTGCTCATCAACCAAGGTGAAATTATTAGATAATAAAGCGGTTAATGCTTCAAAACCGGTCAAGTTTTCACCATTAATTTTTTGTCCACCCAACCATTTAGTTTTATCTGTGACTTCTTCAGTAAATTGATAATCTGAAATAATAACCAAGATACCTTGTGCATTAAGTCGCTGATGAACATGTGCTAAAAATAACGCGGGGTCATAACTTTGCTCTAAAGTATTTTGTGCAATGATGACATCATAACCAGCAAATATATTTTTTAGATTACCAATATCTCCTTGACTAAAATGAATGTTTTTTGATTGTTCTTGTAATTCGATAGGTAAGGTAAACTCATGAAAATCAGTTAGCTCTCCTTCACGAGGCATTACATATCGTATCGATTCGCCTTGTTGGAGCTTTACACCGTATTGAATATATCTAGCAGAAAAATCAACCGCATCGATCGAGGAATAATACTTAGCCAAGATAAAGCTTAAACCGCCAACATTACAGCCTAAATCTAGACATTTTAACATTGGTTTTACGTTATATTTATCGACTACTTTAACAATGGTGTTAGCCAGTCTATCTAAGTAATTACTCGCTAGGTGCTGTTCATTGACAGCTAAGTTCGGATCTTTTTTAGGTTGTTGTTTCGTATTTGGTAACGAAGCACTTAACGAGTTCAGCTGTTCGAAGTGATTATGAAGTTGCCGGCATACTTGAGTATCGGTTTCATAGTGATTGTCAGCTAAATTCGGTACATTCTCATTTTTACTCACAACATACCTAAAGCCTGCATGTTGAAAAAAGTGCCGACGAAAAGCATAACGAGAATTTTGCATCGCCTCGTTACCTGTCGAGATCCAAGAGCCACCTTTAATTAGGTTGTGTTTACCATCAAAGGTGGGCGTAGAGAAATCATCATATAAAGGATGAACTGAGAAACCGTTGAAGCCATCAATGGCTGATTCTGTCCACTGCCATACATTACCGACAATGTCGTAAAAATCACCTTGGGAGAACATATTTATCGGGCAAGAAGAAGCAAAGTATTCACTGTTAATATTACCTGGTGCTTTTTGCCATGATAGTAAGTCACCTTCAACTTGCTCTCGTAAAGATAGCCATTCGCCTTCAGAAGGCAGTCTATAGAGACCTTGGTTGTCTTTATCGCTTAAACCATTATCACTTAAGGCTTTATCATCTAAGCTATTTTTCCAATTACAGAAGGCTTTCGCTTCGAGGTAGTTTACTTCTACTGGCCAATCCAGCGGCAAAGGCATTTCATTTAATAAGTTTCGCTGCCAATATTCGCCCGATTGCTTTAACCAAAATCGTGGCATCGTTGCTTCGCTATATGCCAACCATTGTTGCCCTTCTTGGGTCCATAAAAAAGTATTTTGATAACCACCTGACTCGACAAAGCCCAAAAACTCTTCATTAGAGACTAAATATTTTGCAGCGTGAAAATCATCTAAGGCTAATGTTGCACATCCGTATTCATTGTCCCAACCAAAGCTATCATCTGATGTTGGCTTGCCAAACTTAATAACACTTCCCTCTACTGGCATTAATACATTATTTGGCGGGCTATCGGTTTGCAGGCAAGTAGGCCAACATTCATTCGGAGTTAATGAAGCTAATGGCAACATCCGCATAATCACTGAAGAGGTTTCAATGTGAATACGCTCATGTTCACAGCCCATTAAAATAATCCACGCTAATGAATTTTGCTTAATAGGTAATACTAGCGACATAGTGTCAATGATATGATCGACAACAGTAAAAACTTGTTGTCGGTAGACTCTTACTTCATCAACTGCTGGCCAATCATAATGTGCACTATTAAGATCATCCCAGCTCATTTCATCTACACCAACGGCGCAGATTGCTTCTATTCGAGGGTTAATTCTCTCATCGATATATTTACCTAATATGAGCTTATTTATATAAAAGCAGGCTGTATGTCCAAAGTAAAAAATCAATGGATGTCTTAATCGCTCAGGTCTCTGATAGTAAGCCTCATCATTATTGACCAATGAGAACAAAGAATCATAACGTTGCCATGTTGCTTTAAAATAGCGTTTTAATTCAGCACGTTTTCCATTTACAGAGTCCCCCATTAACGTTGGTGACTTGGGCTCGCTTACTTCGTTGTATTTGTTAGTGTCCATGAAACGCCGCCTATAATGTGTAATTAAAATTAACAGGTAATGCTATTTTATTAGTTTGATATTTAGCGAGAATTTGTTGCTTAATTGAGTCACCTAAATAAGCAGGTTGGTGATTGTCATCATTTATTAAACTCATGAACTGCTGCACCTTATTGATTCGTTCACTAAACCATGGACAGCGAGTAAATAGTTCAATAGCACCAATAGAATCTTTAGCGCCACCAGCCCCTTGTTGGTATTGGTTATATAGTGACTTGGGTAATTCGATGGTTTGTATTGAAGAAGATAAATCGGATAAGCAACTTTCTTGCAGATATACCTCGAGGGCATCAACAACATTCATTAAAGAAAATAAGACATTAACATATGGATTATAAGCCGCACTTGAAGCTCCTAGTCTGTGTTCTATACGTGCTGTTTTTTGCCAATTTTGCTCAGTAACTAGTATTTCATTATGTTGATCAAACAGTAACGTCTCTTCGCCCATTTGTTGATTATGCTTACCTAACTCTTTATACAGCGCAATACTACCTTGATGTCCACCGGAAATATCACAAGGAGAACAAAGCTCTGCTGCCAAACCATAGGTTGATTTTAATTTTAAACGTTCGAAGGCTTCTTCTTCGGGCAAATATAAAAGACTACATTCCTTACTCGTTTGCAAAAAACATTGCTGTAAGTATTCGCCAAAACCATCATGTGAAATAATATTAACGCCGTGCTCATTGATAACACTGACATTGATTTGAATGGCATTGGGTATATGAACAGCTCGAGTGTCTGTGGTAAAAATATCGCGAGAGCCTACCGCTAACTTTCCTTGATCACCTGACCAAACTACTGGTTGAATTAACGTTTCCGTAATGCCATGTTGAGCAAAGATTATGGGAAGGTGATTCATAGCTCGAACTAAGTTATCGGCTTCTTTTAGTGGAGACTGGCCATTAAATAAAGAGACATACTCCCATTGGTTTTTCCAATATTCATTAACGACTTCACCGTCGATATCCAACATAGATAAGCTATGGTTAATGGCTGTAAGGTCAATTTTGTTAATATTGTCAGGGATTTTATAGCAGCCTTCTAACTCAAAGTGAATTTGAGCTTTAAAGCCTAAGTGACTTAGGTAATCTTGGAGCAAGACAAGTGCTTTTTTTAACATCCTATTTAGTTACCTTAAGTGGTTTAAATTATTCAGTTCACTTAAATTAACAGCTAACTTAATGTCTAACTTAACAGTTAAATATAGTGTCTATTCTCAACGCTACCTATCACTTATTATTTACGGTGACATAACCGATTAAGATCACATTTATCTTCACTTTATTTGCAATATAATCACTACATATTTGCTCAATATTTTTCATCTCATGCAAGTGTTAATATGTTCAAGCTTATAAAATAAACGTTAACTTTAAAAACATAGCACAATGAATCACTTTAACCATAAATTCTTATAATTCAACGTGGCTATCGCTTAATTACAAATGTCGGTCCTCTATCAAGCAGTATTAGACATAAAAAAAGCTTACTATTTACAAGTAAGCTTTTTAATAAGCTGACTACTGTTACGTAATCATATAAATCATGTTTTTAGTACTTGGCTGCTTGACCTTTCGCCGGCAAGCTTCTCTTAATAAACTCACGAATGTCTTGGTTTGCATCTCGTAAGTCTTCATGACGTAAGTACATCATATGACCACTCTCATAACCTTTAAATGACAATCTATCTTTCATTAAACCACTTGGATCTAATTGCCACATAGTATATTTAGCATCAAAATAGTTTGTCGCGCCATCAAAGTAACCCGATTGAATCATCACTTGTAAATAAGGGTTTTGTGCCATGGCAGAGCGAAGTCCTTCACCTGTTTTATTACCGGTACGATCCCACGGACGGACGTTGCCAAACATATTGTATTTAATATCAGTTTTATAATTTAATTCTTCACGTAAATAATAATTAATTGCTGGGGTAAAACTGTGTAACCATGAGCTTAATTCAGCATTATAATCTGGGCTAGAGCCGGCAACTTTTTTATCAATTCCCAAGTAGCGAGAATCTAAACGTCCAATGGTTTGCTTTCTATCACGTAATAATTCTTTCCAGAAAAATGAATTATCAACATCTAAATTATTATTAATAACCGCTTCTACCGATAAACCGGCATATTTTGCAACTTGCTCTGCAATAACGTGCTTCTCTTGTGCGGTAATAAAGCCGCCTTTAGCTAAAGCAGGTAAATATTCACTTATAGTAAAGGTCTCAACTTCTGCAAGTAGTTCTGCTAAAGGCTTTTGTTGAAGTGATGGCGTTAGGGCTTTGTGATACCAAGCGGCAGCAGTAAAGTAAGGTAGTCTATTTGCCGCTTTTACCGGCCCATCTCGTTTGATACCAATATCGGTTGGTGAAACCAAAATCACACCATTAACATACATCCATTGGCGTTCTTGTAGTTCTTTCGCCAAACCTGCAACACGCGTAGTGCCATAGCTTTCACCAATTAAATATTTAGGTGAACGCCAGCGATTGTTGCGACTTACAAAGGTATTAAGCCACTCGGCTAAATAGTTAATATCAGCATTAACGCCAAAGAACATTTTTTTCTGTTGCTCTTTACTTGGCATTTCTCCGTCTTTACCAGCCAACACACGCGAGTAACCGGTATTTACAGGGTTAACAAAAACAATATCCGCGACATCTAAAATTGAGTAGGGATTAGTCTTTACGCCATAAGGCTGTAATGGATAACCTTCATCATCTACATTCAGCACTCTAGGGCCAGTATAAGCAACATGCATCCAGACAGAAGCAGAACCTGGCCCACCATTAAAAGAAATCACCAATGGACGTTTAGCGCTATCTTTTACATCACTACGTTGATAGTAGGTATAAAACAAACTCGCGATTGGATTGCCTTCTTCATCCCAAACGGGTTGCGTTCCTGTAGTAGCGGTATATTTAAACTTCTGTCCATTGACCTTAGTACTGTGCTTTGTGATGTTTTTGTCATCGATAGCCAGTTTACGTTCATGCATTTTTTGCTGTTGCTCAGGCTCTTTAGCAGCTAAAACAGGGCTGGATGATAAGCTGAACATCACCATAACAGGAACTAAAAAGTTTAAGCCTTTCTGCATATTTTGGAATATTTGAGCGGTTGAAGCAGAGATAATGAAATCCTCATCAGATTAAGTGTGCTGAAATTAACATTAGTTAATTAGGGAAGCGCAAAGTAACAGCTAGTATCGATGGGATAAAACTATTTTCGGTAAAGCGAAGATAAAATAGGATGAATAATACCAATTCCATTAAGTTTATGATCTTGTTGTGTATAGAAAAAATAAATCAGGGCAAGGCATTCGATTGAGAAATAACTGGCTATTGGGATTGAGAGCAACGCCGCCATGGAGTATTTTAACCAGCACAAGTGGGTAATAATTTAATGGGATCGGTATGATATAAATGCAAAAAAAAAGCCGTGACACTGTCACGGCTTTTTATCAGTCAACCAAACATATTTACATTATGCTTGAGCTTTTTTCTCTGTAATGAAGAAACTAGTGAGGTAAGAAATCAAACCTAGAAGGAAGATAACACCAGAAATTTCACGTAACCAGTAGAAGATAGCAAGTTTATCTTGAGTTGCCATAAAGCTTAAAGCTTCACCAGACTCAGGTAAACGTTGTAACCATACTTGTAAGATACCAGCACCTGTTAAGAACAAGGTGATAAATACCATAGCCACTGTCATTAACCAGAAGCCCCACATTTCAACTACTTGCGCTTTATTACAGTTAGCTTCACCAATACCACGTAACTTAGGCATAGCATAAGAGATGATTGTCATAACAATCATTGCATATGCGCCGTAGAAAGCCATGTGACCGTGAGCTGCAGTAATTTGCGAACCATGCGTGTAGTAGTTAACAAATGATAATGTATGTAAGAAACCCCATACACCAGCACCTAAGAATGCCATTACCGCTGTACCCAATGCCCATAATGTAGCAGCTTTGTTAGGATGTTCACGACGACGACGGTTAACCATATTAAATGCATACAGTACCATAGCGAAGAAAGGTAGTGGTTCAAGTGCTGAGAAGATAGAACCAACCCACTGCCAATATTCAGGTGTCATTAACCAGTAGAAGTGATGACCAGTACCTAAGATACCTGAGATAAGTGCCATCGCAATGATTACGTATAACCATTTTTCAATTACTTCACGGTCAACACCAGTCACTTTGATTAATACATAAGCCAAGATTGCGCCCATGATTAATTCCCAAACACCTTCTACCCATAAATGAACTACAAACCACCAGAAGTATTTATCTAATGCTAAGTTAGTTGGGTTATAGAAAGCGAATAAGAAGAATACTGCTAAACCTATTAAACCAGTCATCATCACCATGTTAATGGCAGTTTTACGACCTTTTAAGATAGTCATACCTAGGTTGAATAAGAAACCTAAACAAACAATAACAATACCAAATTTAGTAATCGTTGGTTGTTCTAGGAATTCACGACCCATAGTTGGCCATAATTCATTAAAGGTAATATCAGCTAACGTTGAGTAAGGTACTAGTAAGTAGCCTAAAATAGTTAATACGCCAGCTGCAGCAAATACCCAAAACAATATAATTGCTAATTTAGGACTGTACAGCTCAGTTTCGGCTTCTTCTGGCACTAGATAATAAGCAGCTCCCATGAAACCAAAGAGTAACCAAACAATCAATAGATTGGTATGCACCATACGAGCTACGTTAAATGGAATTATTCCACCTAAAAAGTCGCCAACTACATATTGCAAACCCATGATCAGACCGAATAATATTTGGCCTACAAACAAGATCATAGCAAAAATAAAATAAGGTTTTGCTACGGCTTGTGATTGATATTTTAAAGTATTCACGCCCTACCCCTCAATGTTTGGTGGCCAGTTATTGGCGTCTAGCTTTGATGTCCATATAAGGAACTCAGCTAAATCATCAATTTCTTGGTCATTTAAGTGGAAGTTAGGCATTTGACGACGACCTGGAATGTTTAATGGCTGAGCATTCATCCAACCATTTAAGAAAGCTTTAAAAGCTACTTCATTACCACCGCCGCGACGGTCATATACGTTCATTAGTTCTGGAGCAAAATATGCGCCTTCACCAATAAGTGTATGACAACCAATACAGTTGTTTTTTTCCCATAAGTGTTTACCGCGTTCAACCGCTTCGGTAATATTTTCTCGATTATCCCGTTTGGGCATCTCTTTTACTGTGTGAAAAGTCAAAGCTAAGAATATTAAGAAGAAGAATATACTTCCTCCGTAATAAATATTCCTTGCCATGCCTTTAGTAAAGCTCTCTGACATGGTGTTTCCTTAATGAAATAGTTCATGCGTAAGTTTTTTATAAAGCAAATAGATAATAACGAGGAAGTTTAGTCAGCGACTTGATGGAAATCAAGTTTTCAAGGGGTTGTAATAAATAGTTACATAATTAGATGCAATTTTGCGCTATATCAAAAAACCTGCCTTTATTATTAACTTATTTCACTACAAAAAAGGGCTATAACCTCAGTTAAATTAAGGTTATAGCCACTAATAGCAAGATTTATATCAACAAAACATTTAAGGTTATTGCTGCAACTTTTTAACGATCACCTTACCTTTCATCTTAGGATGAGGACCACATTCATAAGCAAAAGTACCTGACTGATCAAATTTACGCTGGTAGCTTTCATCAGGAAAAAAGTAATCCGGCTCTTCTTCACCAGAGCCTTTAAACCAAACATTGTGGTATTGACGTTTTTCAATGTTTTTCCAAATCACTCTATCGCCAGCTTCAATGGTTACTTCGCTGGGAATAAACTGCTTTTTATATATTTCAACAATGACATCTTTAGCTTGTACTTGGCTTGTACCTATAAACAGACTCATCGTCATAAAGAGCCATACTCTTTTATCTATCATCATTCATCCTTATTTAATGCATATTTAACCTAAGGGTACAGTGTTTTAATTCATACCCATTTATTCTAGATCACTCTTCATATGTTTCATATATACCCGTTCCACTTGAAGATGCTTGATTCAGCTGGAATTAGAAACGCCTTTAGGCGAGGCATTGATTGAAGAGAATAGTTGTTCTATTGTCGAAATCAATAACGCAGCATAAAGCGTTTCTAAACCAGCCCCTTGGGGAAGGCTGAGCAAATCATACTCTGCGTTACCTTTCTTTTTAAGGGAATGACCCTTAATAAAATAATGCGCCTTGATTATGAGTCGCTCAGACTTCCTGAAACGAACATCTTCAAGTGAAGCGGGTATGATTGCATAAACTTACACTTTTTATACAGCTATCTTCTTGCTATATACTGTTAACAAGATAAGCTACTAACATGCTGAATATTCCTTCCAAAATCTCGATAATCATACTACTTTCACTCGCACTAAGTGCTTGTGCAGGCACTTCATTTAGTGATTTATTTAGTAACTATAATAAACAGATGCAAGGGGCAAAGAATGCCCAGCAACAAGGTAACTTCGAACAAGCAGTATCATTGCTACCAGAGCGTAGTGAAAGCAATGGCAGTTATGGTTTAAGTTTATTAGAAAAAGCCCGTTTAGAGTTTCTCGCCAATAATCACACACAAAGTCAGCAAGACTTTGCCCTAGTATACCGACAGGTTCAACAAGCAGAGCAAGCAGCTAAAATTCAACTAAGCCGCGGCATAGAAAACATTCAGGCCGTCGTTAGTAACGACAACGCAACCCGATATGACATTCACTACTATGAACAAAGTATGCTGCATTGTTACCAAGCCCTTAATTACTTAAACCAAAACGATCTCTCTGGTGCCTTGGTTGAAATACGACGCGCGAATTTAGTACAACAAAAAGCCTTACAAGCCAATCAAAAAGCACTTTATGATAGCCAAGAAGAAATGACAAACAAAGGTGTTAGTTCTGAAAGCTTAGCAAGTAAATACCCATCAATGAGTACCGCTATTGGCAAAGTAAAAAATGGTTTTCAAAATGCCTATACCTTTTACTTATCAGGCGTACTTTATGAAGCCGCAGGACAAGCCAACGATGCTTATATAGACTATAAAAAAGCATTAGAAATTTACCCTCACAACGTAACAGTGCAAAAAGATGTATGGCGCTTGGCTACAAAGCTTGGCATGACTAATGACATTCAATTATTCGGTAACCGTTTTTCTAGCGATATTACCCAAGGCAATAACCAAGGTATTGATCATCGACAAAGTTTGACTAAAAGTGGCCAGCTTGTCGTTCTTGTTGAACAAGGCATTATCCCGAGTAAGCAGGAAGTATCCATCCACCTACCCATTTTCACTAGCCATAACGATATGCGTTTTTACAGTTTAGCCTTACCTAGTTATCAAAATCGCTTGCGCCAATACTCAGGGCTCTCATTAAACTATCAAGGCAATACCTATCAATCTCAAGAAATCGTCCGCTTACAATCTCTTGCCGCTAAGCAATTACAAGATGAAATGCCAGCGATTGTCACCAGACAAGTTGTGCGTCTTTTTGCTAAGGAAGAACTTAGACAACAAATGAGCCGCAAAGGTGGTGATGTAGGTAACATTTTAGCCGGACTTTACAATATAGCGTCTGAAAAAGCAGATACTCGAAGTTGGAGTACGCTACCCGATAGCATTCATATACTACGACTAGACTTAGCACTTGGCCAACAAGAAGTAGAATTGACCATTAACGGTAACAGCCGCACCATCACGGTTGAAATTAATGAAGACAGGCAAACCTTAGTAAAATTAACCTCAATCGGAAGTTATACTAATTATCAGAGTATCAATCTTTAAATTAAAGTATCACAGTGAAATACACCTAAAATATAAGTTAAGCATAGCGCCCTGTTAAACATGGAGTACTAAATAATGAAAAAAGTTAAAATAATGACATCGACTACAACAAAACGTTCCGCGCTGTTAATTGCAGCGTTGACAGCAACGTTACTGATCAGTGGTTGTAAAAATGTCCCACCGGTTACCTCTGGTATGGGCAGTGACCAAATAGCCCCAGGGCAAAAATTCAGTAAGCATTTACAGGTGCATAACCCAGAGTTAGGTAAGAAGCTTCATATAAGTGACATCAGATCTCGAACAAGTAATGAGTTGCTTGAAATTAATTTATCACTCACCAGCACTTATGAAAAAACACTCAAACTGCAGTATCAATTTACTTGGTTTGATAAAGATGGCTTTGTGATTGAAGCGGGTAAAAGCCCTTGGCAACCGCTTGATTTACATGGCATGCAAACTGCGACAGTCCCCGGGCTAGCGCCAACGACCCAAGTAGCATCTTTTAGTCTCTATGTACGTGAAGTACCAGAAAAGTTTTTTAAATTTTAGTACTCAAACGATAATACTCAACCAAAAAACACATTTACTTTATTGAAATTAGTTAAAGGAAAACCAAATGAAAAAACTTATTATGATTACCAGTGTTGCACTAACACTTACTCTTGTTGCCGGTTGTACCAACAAATCCGTAGTACGTTATGGAGATGCGACTGAAGTTGAAACAACCGACATTAGTTTTGGCTCTACTGACCTACAAAAAGTGGCTGGTGATATGACTGACTCATTATTGGTCTCGCCTGTCATTGGTACCTTAACGGCTAACACTCGTCCTATTATGTTTGTAGAAAGTATCAAAAACAAAACCAGTGAGCACATTGATACAGAATCAATTACTGACTCTATTTCTACCAAGTTACTTCGTTCAGGTAAATTTAGATTTGTAGATATGGGCCGTGTAGAAGCTGCACGCAAGCAACTTGATTATCAACAAAACAGCGGTATGGTTGATGCAGGTAAAGCCATGCAATTTGGTAAGCAAGTGGGTGCTCAATATATGCTTTACGGTAACTTAGCCAGCATTGTTAAATCTAATAAAGATCAGTCTGATGTTTATTACAAATTTACCCTACGTTTAATGGATTTAGAAAGTGGCTTAGTGGAATGGGCTGATGAAACTGAAATCCGCAAAACTAAAGGCAAAGAATTCGTTAGCTGGTAGCTAGTGAGGGGGACGTATGAAATCATTATTATTAACAAGTTTGGCCCTATTCACATTTTTTTTCAGTCATTTAGCTATTGCTGACTATGATAGAAACAAAGCAGTACCTGTTGAAAAGGTACTCTTTGGCACTGTCATTTCTGCAAGAAATATTAGCCAAGAAGAATTGATTGAAGATAAAAATAGTGGTTGGAAAACCTTTGGCGGAGCGCTTATAGGTGGCGTCATTGGCAATCAATTTGGTGGTGGTAGTGGACAGACTGTGGCTACCGTATTAGGCGCCGTTATCGGTGGCCGGATTGCTAATAATAATAGCCAAGGTCAAACAGTAGTTGTTCGTTTAGTAGAGTTAATGATAGAAGTTGACTGCGCTGACCGACAATGCCAGCAATATATGGTGATACAAGATTATGACCAACAGATGGTCTTTCATAACCAAGATGCGGTGAGAATGGTTTATCTTACTAATGGTAACGTAAGAATAGATAAACAATTTTAAAAAAAGTGTAAATCACTAGCCGCTGGATCGTATATCAAATAATGCTAATTTAGCGGTAAATTTACTTCGACTTGTAAGCCGCCTTGTGGATGGTTATTTAAGGTTATTTGACCTTGATGACCATCACTAATCTCTCGGCAAATACTTAAACCAATACCGCTGCCATCTGCTTTTGTTGAATAGTAAGGTAAGAATGCCTTCTGTAATACTTCTACCGGCATACCTGTACCAAAATCTCTTACGGTAATAACGAGCTTATCCTGCTTAAGACTAACACTAACAGCACTAGCCTTTTCAGGAGTAACGTAGTCAGGACATGCTTGTTGAGCATTTTTAAGTAAGTTTATTAACAACTGTTCAATTTGGCTCTCATCCCCTGTAAACATCAAACTATTATCCTGACAACTCAACGTAAACTGATACAACTCTTGTAATTGCTTCAAGGTTTTTATTAAATCAAACTCCTGCTTTTTCGGTTGAGAAAGTCGTGCTAGTTGACTGTAACTCTGAATGAATTCTGCTAGTTTATTTATCCGCTTAGAGATAGTAGCGAACACTCGAATGAGCTGTGGTTCATTCAAACGTTCTGCCAGTATATTACCGCTATGACACATAGAGCTAATAGGGGCGATAGAGTTATTCAGCTCATGATTAATAACGCGTATTACTTTCTTCCATGTTTGTAATTCTTGTTGATGCATGGCTTTGGTTATGGGCTTGAGTAACGTTAATCGATGACGACTGCCATGCAGTTTCAAATGATGACGAGACAGGTGCCAGCTATGTTCTGCTTTCGTTTCAGCTAACAGTAATTGAATGATGGCATTATCTTTATCATTATGGGGGATTAGCTCAGGTAACTTCTCATCGAGTAACGAAACCCAAGACATGCCCAACATGCTCTTTTGATTAAAAAAGTATTCCGCTGCTCGATTAGCAAAAATAATAGTATCTCTGTGGTTAACCAGCACAGTGACAACATCTGAGGCATTGACGACCTTATCTAACAAAAGTTCACGTTGATAGAGTGATTGCTTCTCTTGCCTTAGCTTATCAGTCACTTGATTAAAGAGCGCTAACACTTCAGATTGGCTTTGACTTTTATTGGTCTTGTTATCCGCTAGGGTAATAGAAAAGTCACCGTCTTGTAAGTTACGTAGACCGTGTAATAACGTCTGCAAGATCTGATGAGTTTGTCGATGGTAATGCTGATAGCGCATAGCGGCTAAAGCAATTAACAGTATTGAACTTATAGAGAATAACCAAGGTGAGCTAGGCCATAAAAGAGAAAAGCTAACGATAAAAGCAATATTGATGAGAATGAGTTGTACGATCAACATATGGATTCAACTAACATAGCGGCTAACATAAGGTATCAACATCTATCTGGTATTTTTCTATACGGCGGTATAAAGCTTGTCGACTTAACCCTAGCTCAAGTGCCGTATGTTTGATAACGCCATTATGCTTAATCAATACTTGCTCTATATTTTCCTTTTCATCTAACGCTGGTTCTACTTGACTCAAACCCAATTGAAAATCACTTGGTGCTAAAATGTTACTATTAGCAAAGACTAACGCACGCTTACAGGCATTCTCTAATTCACGAACATTGCCAGGCCAACTATAATGAGTTAATGCCTGTGATGTTTCATCACTCAATGAGTAATCATTACCGATAAAGTATTGTGCTAGCGGAACAATATCAGCTTTTCTGCGCGCTAAATCAGGTAAGTTTAACTCTATAACATTTAACCTATAATATAAGTCTTCCCGAAAAGTACCTTGCTGAACAGCTAAACGTAAATCAGCATTAGTGGCACTAAGTACTCTCACGTCTACCTTCAATGTTGCGTTAGCCCCTAAGCGTTCAAATTCACCAGTTTGCAATACTCTGAGTAATTTCATTTGACCTGATAAGGTTAAATTAGCGATTTCATCTAAAAATAATGTGCCGCCATCCGCGGCTTCAAAACGACCAATCCTCGCTTGATTGGCACCGGTGAAGGCACCTTTTTCCGCTCCAAAAAGTTCTGCTTCCATTAAGTCATGAGGTAAAGCCCCCATATTTACTTTAATAAAAGCACTGTTATAACGCGGTGATTGTTGGTGAATATAATCGGCAAGCTTTTCTTTGCCTGCACCATTAGCTCCGGTAATTAATACATTGACGTTTGCACCAGCTACTTTGCTCGCTTGAGATATCAAGGTTTGCATTTCTTGGCTTTTATAAATGAAATCATCCGCAGGTTTTTGATTGATCTTTCTTTGACTGTTCTTATTTTGGCTTATCGTGGAGCTTCGACTATATTTGGCCACCAAATCTAGCAGTTTCACATCATCCCAAGGTTTTTGTAAGTAGTCCGTTGCGCCACTTTTCACCAAAGATATAGCGGTTTCTAATTGAGTCCACGCAGTAATCAATATGATAGGTAAATCACTGTTTAGTGCTTTCAAAGCAGTAAATAGTGACTTTCCATCTTTTCCAGAGGTAATACCTTGCGCGAAATTCATATCTTGAATAACTAAATCAACACGTTGATGAGATACAGCCAATAATGCTTGTTTCTCATTTTCAGCCGTCAGCACCGAGTAACCATGCAAACTTAATAACAACTCAAGGGCTTCGAGTATATCGGGGTTATCATCAACGACTAATATTTGTGGCATTTTGTTCCTTTAAAAATGGTCAGCAGCTAAGCTTGATGATTGTCATTCCCGAAATGTATTGTCGGACGTAGCATGGATGCTACTTATTAGAGAATTCAGGATGCACATTCTCCTGAATCCAGACACTTTTCACCAACCTATCAATTTACGCTTTATACCGTTCTAGTCGCAATCACGGGTGGAATATTACTAGTCTTTATTGCGGGGATCAAAGTTGCGATCGTACCTGCGATAAAAATGACAGCACTTGCTAGTAAAAACATCATAATATCTGGTTTACTCAAGCTAATATACTGACTTAATAATATATTAAATCCTAAAGCCATCACCAAACCTAACGCACAACCAATACTGTATACTAGCCAGTTTTCCGTGAGTACATATAAAAGAATATCTTTTTTACGTGCTCCTAACGCTCGTCTAATGCCAATGTATTTTTTCTGACGTGATATATGAAATTGTGAGTAAGCATAACTGCTAATAGCAGTAACAAATATCATTAGCCCACATAGTAAGAGAAACAATTCGGCTAAACCTTTATCGTGACTATAAAAGCGTTTCATATGCTCTGCCATAGTCATTATTCTGTATATATCACGCTCGGCTTGGACTGCTAAAATGGTGTCACTTACTTTATTACGCACTGCTTCAACTTGACCTGGAATCACCTTAAGTAAGTAATATCGACCAGTGAAGATAAACTCCATTACACGATTCCCAAAAACACCGTATTGCTTATCTATGGGTAACGTCGGGTCAAGCATAATATCTTTTACCACGCCCACAATGCGACCATTATTGGTTTCTTGTCCCAATGCCGAACCTTCGCCATATAGCGCTTTTTTAAGTGACTCAGTAATCAGTACATTACCATTTTCATCACTACCAAAATCAAGTTGATCATCTTTCGTTAAAAAACGACCTTCAAGTAATGCCAATGCTAGCGTATTGCTAAGCTCTTCATTAGTGAGAAAAATCTTTGAATCTTGCAGATATACATCACGACGAACGATTTCAGGATCATCTAGATCATATACATTACCTAACATGCCTCTTGTATTTATTGGCAATTGATTCATAAGTGAAACACTTTCAACTCCTGAAAGTTGACTCAATTGTTGTAAGTCTTCACTAACAATCGAGCGATAGTAATCCAGATTACGATATTCTCCCGATGTCGGATGCAATGAAACAATTAACGTATTGTCTATATCTAGACCCGTATCTTGAGCCAATTTATTATTAGTATCTACGGCTAAAATAACACTGTTTATCAGCAAACCTAACGTTATAGCTAATTGTAATATTAATAAGCCAGTGGTAAATTTTCTTAATAATAAGGACTTAAGTAGTGCTTTAATATTCATAATTTTTCCCTATTTACTTGGTTACTTAAGTTCAGCAGAAATACTGTAACGATTAGCGCGATATAGTGGGTATAGAGCACTGGCAATTGAAGTCACTAGCGCCAATAACATTCCTAACACAAGTAGCTTAGGTTCTAAAACAGCGATATTTGCTAAGCGCGGTAAAAATTGCACTGATAACTTTAGAAACAACCAACTCAACACCAATGCTACTGCACCAGTAAATATCCCTAATAATAAACTTTCTGTTAAACCTTGCATCAACATATGTCGATTACTAGCCCCAATAGCGCGTCGTAAACCCACTTCAAACTTTGCTGCATGAAAGCGTGAAAGTAGTAAACTACTGGCATTAAAAATACACACCGATAAAAATAATATTGAAGCTAATGTGAATGCCAATACTTTTTGATCAACGACTTTTTTTTCTTTCAGCCATTCATTAACATTATGCAGTTCATTTTTTATTGCTAAAGGGTGCTCTCCTGCGTCTTTAAGTTGCTGGCTATAGTTATCTATGTAGCTTTGTAATGCCGGCTTTTGATTTACATCCTCCAACTCCACCCACGCATGTAAATAATAAACATCTCTGTCACGGGTTTCTTCTATTCCTGCATAGTTAACGGCAGAAGAACTTCTGGCATGTATTGACCAACCTAAATCTATCGCCGTTTCGAGGGGCGCATAAATATCATCCGTTAACTTGAAAGCACGTCCTTCCGTTGCATGGTAAAACAATGGCCTTAATACCCACGGTTTTAATACGCCAACAATCGTTAACAACTCACCATCAAGCTCTAGTGTTTTACCAACACTGTTTTTACCGGCGAATATTTTTTGGTTTAATTCATCACCAATAACAACCTCCATACCACGACTTTTTTCAAATGCAGAACCGTAAGCAAAAGGTGCATTAGTGAGTTTAAAAAAACCGGGCGTGGTTGCTCTAACGTCTGAATCAAATCGTGTCATACTTGGTGATTCTGCATCTCGCGCATAAACACCAGAGGCATAGAATATAGCACTACGTTTAGGTATATCTGATGCAGCGATTGCCATAGCATCTCGATAACGCAATATGTGCATTGGCTCATCTGGTGGTTGATCATCTGGCCAAGTATTCATATTAATATGAATTAATTTGCTACTTTTTTCTGGGATTGGATCACTCGCCATAGAGTTGACTAATGCAAGATTTGCACAAAGTACGCCAACGCCAATAGACAAGGTAAGCATGATTAAAAAGTACAAGGTAGGAGCCCGCTTAAAGCTCTGCATTGCCAAAGTGAGGTTATAAACAAATAGACTATCGCTACGCATTTTCCATCTCCTCGCTTACCGCAGCAGAAATTGTTTTTCCCATACTCTCAGAAGCTTTAGCCAACGGTGCGTAAATTTTAAAGTCAGCAAGTTGACCATCAATAACTTGTACATTGCGGTTCACTTCACGTGCTTGGTCAGGATCGTGGGTAACCATAATAATGGTAGCCCCGTCTTTGTTAAGGTCGTGTAATATTTCCATCACTTGGCGTGCCATTAATGAGTCTAGGTTACCTGTAGGCTCATCTGCTAGTAATATTTTCGGCTCCCCCGCCAATGCTCTAGCGATAGCAACGCGCTGTTGCTGACCACCTGACAACTGACTTGGCAGATATTTAAACCTTGAAGCTAAGCCAACTTTTTCTAAGGCTTGCTCAACTCTGCGCTTTCGCTCACTCGCGCTGAAACCACGGTAACGCAAAGGCATATCAACATTATCAAAAATACTGTAATCAGGGATAAGATTGTAGTTTTGAAAAATGAAACCTATTTTTTCATTTCTTAATCGCGAAAGTTCATCATCTTTTAGTCCCTGTACGCTAACACCATCTAATTCATACTGACCACGATCGAAGTTATCAAGTAATCCCGCAACATTAAGAAAAGTCGATTTTCCTGAACCCGAAGGGCCAGTTACCGCAACAAACTCTCCTGCTTTAACATTCAATGAGAAGTCTCTTAGGGCATGCGTTTGAATAGTATCATTTTGATAAATTCTAGAAATGTTGTTCATATTTAGCATGGTGCTTTCCTTTTGTATTTTGTCTTATTGAAGTATCACTAACCGAGTGAGAGCTTCTTTGATTCATGTAACTGGTGTAACCAATTTTGAGTTATGCTGTGATGTCTAATCACCTAGGTAAATTTGTTCTGCTTTATTAAAATCTGCGTAATCCGAGGTAATAACTTGCTGGCCAACGTCAATACCCGAAGTGATCTCGATATACTCAACACTACTTGCCCCAGTTGTTATAGCCGTCTTGTCTGCATAATTATCTTCAATAAGTTTGAAGATAAACTTACCACCCAAAGACCCCATAAAAGCACCGCGTTTAACCATGAGTACATTTTCTTTTTTCTCAAACTCTATGCGAGCATTGATGCGTTGATTTTGTCTTAATTGAATATTCTGTGAATTTTTTATTTTTGCTCTTACCGTTACTTGATTGCCTTTAACTTCGGGTGAGATAGCAATGATTTCACCCCGTACTGAAACTCCTGATATTTTCATTGAAACGTCTAATCCAATACCTAAGTCATCTGCATAGAACTCTGGCACACTCAACTCGGCTTCATATTCGGATAAGTCGACAATTGTCATGATTGCAGTGTTAGCTGCGATAGTATTCTTTTTAGCAACAAGCCAGTTGCCTACAACGCCTTTTACTGGTGCTTTAATTGCTAATTCGTCATGACGACGTGATAGTTCTTCCAAGATCAACTTTTCTTTTTGTACTAGAAAGTCTCTATGCTGTTTTTCAAATTGTAAACGCTCTATCGAAAACGATACTCTTTTTTTAGCATGCTCAAATAATCGTTTAGCATCCGTAACCGCATCTTGGCTTTTTAACCAATCCACCTCACTGATGATTTGTTTGCCGTATGATATTTCTGAACGCTGAAATTCACGCTTAGCCACATTCAACTTTGATTGCGCAGCGTTCATATTACTCTCAAGGTCAAGTTGTGCTTCTTTATCTGCTAATACACCACGATTAGCATTAATGCTTAGCTGTTCTAATGTTGATTGTTGCTGCTTAATTAAAGCATCTAGTTCAGGACTCATTAATCGAGCGACTATTTGATTTAACGCGACAGCCTCGCCTGGTTTTGCTAATAACGTTATCTTGCCAATCTCCGTGCTGTAAAGTTGTGGTGCATTTGCAGCCACAGCTTTACCAGAAACAACGACATCTCGAATTAAATCGCCTAAGATCACGGTTTCAATATTGATGCTTTTACGGTCAATGCTCGGTATTGATGAATACCACTGAAACAACGTTGGAAAAGTCACGTAAGACAAAACACATAACAGTGATAGGGTCAGCAATATCTTCTTTAGCGCTATCTTCTTGGGATTTGCTATCACCTCATCCTGTCCGCTTGTTCCTTGAATCATCAATTTCTACTTAGTTACCTAACAATGTCCAAGTGTTGCAGATTCGATGCCACAAATTACAGAAAGCTAAGTTACTGTATTTATGTTATTAAATAATAAGAAAGTATCACTGAGTGTCCGAACGGACGCAGGATGTGTCCGCTACTGTCCGTATGACAAAACTCGGACACTAACTATTGAGATGATGAATGGCTTTGTAGGAGAGGAAATAATCTACTAAGGTGTTATTAATATATTGAAGTTAGTAGCGGCAAGAAATGTTTTGATAGTAATCTATTAGACAGAAGAAAGATAAAAGCTCATAAATTATCCTTTTCATAGTGCTGTTGATTAGTGTGGTATCAATCGGATTAATTTTTTTGAGCACTTAGCGAGAATTAATCCGTTTGGTATAACTACCAATTTTTCCTGTTAATGAATTCTCTAGCTTTTTTATCTTGGTTAATCTGATTGTAAGTTTTAATTGCTCTATTCTTACCAATTAAAATTTTCATTTGATAATAAGATTCTCTAAGAAGTGCCAAGCCGGGTTTGCTCCACCAGCTTTTATTATAAAGTTTTTTTGTTGCGGCGATAGAATCAGGTGACTGCTGAGATATCATTTCGGCGAGCTTTATTGCTCTCTCAAAAGGTTCATCGTCAACATGGGTAACTAACCCGTATTGAAGTGCTTGTGAGCCTTTAATAATCTCTCCTGTCATAGCAAGCTCTTTAGCTTTATCTAATCTTAACAACTCTTTTAATGCTAGCGTCCCACCCATATCAGGTATTAAACCCCAACGTGATTCCATTATAGATATTGAGGCGTCAGCTGTAGATATTCGAAAATCCCCGCCCAAGGCAATTTGTAACCCACCTCCCCAACAGCGTCCTTTAATGACCATGATCACAGGTGCTGGTATTTCTCTCCAACCTGCAGAAACATACTGAGCTAAGTTGGCTCGCCAAGGTAACAATTTAAAGAGTAATTCAAGCGGCCCTTTTGTTGAAGACATTACCGATTTAACATCTAAACCAGAACAGAAGTCATCACCATTGCCTGTAACAATTACTGTCCTGATGGTTCGGTCTGCTTTCAAGCGTTTAATAGTTTTTCGTATCGCATGAAACATTAATATATCTAACGCATTACATTTATCAGGCCTGTTCAAGCTAACATAAGCAATCCCATTACTTATTTCGAGATTGACTCTTTCTTTGATATCATTGTTAGGCATGTCAGGTACTCATAATTATTAGTGGTATGACCACTAACCTAACGTATATTTTTGATCATGTCGATTAGAAAGTTTATCTACTGATCAATACCTATCATAGATTTTAAATATTTGACTAAAATGTAATGATTACAAGATATCTATGTTTATTTGGTAGGGTAAACAACACAATTTTGTAATGGTGCATATTCCCGTCCAACATGGACTTAACTTACATGTGTCACATTACCCATCAGCTGAATCTTTTCAAATCCCAGAAAGCAAAAAACCCGTAGCGTTAGCTACGGGTTTCTTTAAATAGAAGCGGAGAATATCCTACGCCCACATGGGCTTTACTTCGACATAAGTCACACTACTATCGGTGCTGTTACGTTTCAAATCCCAGAAAGCAAAAAACCCGTAGCGTTAGCTACGGGTTTCTTTAATTAGAAGTTTAGCAATGTCCTACTCTCACATGGGAACTCCCACACTACCATCGGCGCAACTGCGTTTCACTTCTGAGTTCGGAAAGGGATCAGGTGGGACCACAGCGCTATTGTCGCTAAACAAAAAGGGTACAATCTTAGAAAGCTTGCTCAATGAGCTATAAATATCGTTTTTTAGTTTCAAGTAACACGTAAGTACGTGATGTTTTCTCTGTCAGTCTTTATACAAATCACTCAGCGTTCACTTTTCAGCAAAACTACTTGGGTGTTGTATGGTTAAGCCTCACGGGTAATTAGTATCAGTTAGCTCAATGCCTCGCAGCACTTACACACCTGACCTATCAACGTTGTAGTCTCCAACGACCCTTTAGGGGA
>NZ_VOLT01000037.1 GCF_007954275.1 Colwellia demingiae
TGGCAACGGCTTATTATTTAGCGAAAGAACATGGTATCACTAACATTGCCGTGATTGAAAAAGGCTATTTGGGCGGCGGTAATACCGCGCGTAATACCACCATTGTGCGTTCAAACTATTTATGGGATGAAGCCTCACACTTATATGAGCACTCCTTAAAACTTTGGGAAGGGTTAGCGCAAGAGCTGAACTATAACTTGATGTTTAGTCAGCGCGGTGTATTAAACCTAGGCCATACCTTACAAGACATGCGTGATATTGAACGTCGCGTGAACGCTAACCGTCTTAACGGCATTGATGGTGAAGTCTTGACCACCGCACAAGTCCAAGAAATGGTGCCTATTTTAGACTGTTCAACCAATGCACGTTTCCCGGTGATGGGCGCTTCATGGCAAGCACGTGCGGGCACGGCTCGTCACGACGCGGTTGCGTGGGGTTTTGCCCGCGCTGCGGATGCCTTAGGCGTTGATTTATTACAGCAAACCGAAGTCACTGGCATTCGTCGTAAAGACGGCGCAGTAGAAGGCGTTGAAACCAATCGTGGTTTTATTTCTGCGG
>NZ_VOLT01000011.1 GCF_007954275.1 Colwellia demingiae
TTGGCTCGAACGTCTTGTTAGAAACATTGGATGTTTGCCATTCAATATTCGTAACCAACAGAAGCATGTTCCACCTAATATAAGAGTAAGTTACTTTATTAAATAAGTGGCTTGGTCGAACTATAAGCCAATCAAGCAGGACTAAAAACAGTTTGCTGTTTTCGTTCCTTAACATTTTAGCAAACAATTTTTAGCCCCTTATTGAGGCGTTAGCTTTCAAGGAATTCCGTGTCAGTATTTAGTATTTATAAAAAAGAATCACACTTACAGCGAGCAATGCAGCTTCTAGATTCAGAAAATACTACTGATCATATTTATGCTTGCCTTGAACTTAGATTCTGTATCGAAGCAATCGTTTACCAAAAGCTTTTACATGGTATCAAAAATATTCCCAGTTCTATTGTTGAAACTTGGCAACCCCACAAAGCTATCAAAATGCTCTCAGAAATTGATGAATTAGCAGCCAGTGATTGTAAAATTGAGTTTAATCTTGCAAAAACAGATGTTCCACCAAAAGATGGTTGGTTGCTGTTAGGTGAGCAAAAAATCCCGCCAGTAAAATGGTTAGCTAAAAACTACAATAAACTTGGTAATTTCCTTCATTTAGTAGAACCAAAGAAAGCACAAAATGAAGAACAGAGAGAAATTAAAAAATCAATTTTACCAATTGCTATACAACTAAAACAATATGTTAAGGGGAATATCGTATTAACAATCAATAACATTGAAATTAACCAATGTCCTGTTTGTGAACACGATTTTGCATTTGCAACAAATAAAGTTAAACATGGCCTTACTCGTAAATGCAGTAACTTTAAATGTGGTGCATTATTCACTGCTAATGTAGATAAAACTTCAACGAAGGTAACGTTCACCTACAAAACATATGATGTTGCTTGCCAAAGTTGTGAGGAAATAATTGTTATCCCGGAAGAAAAAATTAGAAATTTGGATAAGTTCAGTTGCAGTAATTGCCATTCTCAATATATTCCTAGAGGGGAATACGGGTTTGCTTTACTATCAAATGAAAGCTAACAAGAAATTTAAACGGAACAAAAACAGTTCGCCATGTTTCGTTTCTCAACAAGGATCGAGTTTATGGATAGTCAAAGTTCAAAAATTCAGCGGAGTGCAATATTAATTAAATGCTTTATGGCTTTAGTTATGCTCACTCTGGCAATTAATATTTATACAACTAGTGTTATTGATTTTGGTTCGGTGGCAGGTGCTATTGGTATTTTATCAATGCTACGTGGGTTCCTTTGTTCTCCTAGTTTATTATCAATGCCAATTAAAAACTGTTTAGGATCGGAGAATAAAATATCTAAAGAAAGCTATTTATATTTTATTCTAGCTCTCATATTAATTGTTGTAAGTGGCTTTTAAAAATAGGTATAACAAGCTGTTAAAGCGGGACGAAATACAGTTGGCTGTTTTCGTTCCTCAACATTTTAGCCAACTAAATTTTGCCTCTTAACGAGGGCGTTATATTTTTATCAAAGGATTGAGTATGGGTTATTGGTATTTAGCGATAGCGATTTGTTCTGAAGTGATAGCAACATTAGCACTTAAAGCATCAGATGGTTTTTCTCATTCAACCTCCAGTACTATTTGTGTCATTGGTTATGCGGTTGCATTTTATTTCCTATCTTTAGTTCTTAAAACTGTTCCAGTAGGCATCGCTTATGCTATTTGGGCTGGCATGGGTATTTTCTTAATTGCATCAATAAGCGCAGTGATATATAAACAGATACCAGATTTACCGGCAATTATAGGCATGTGCTTAATTCTAACTGGTGTTGTAGTTATTAATGTATTCTCAAAAACAGTGAGTCATTAAAAATATAACAAGAAAATCAACAAGGACTAAAAACAGCGGGCTGTTCGCTCCGCTCCATTTTAGCCCACTATTTTTAGCCTGTTATTTAGGCGTTAGGAGCAAAGTTAACTATGGAGAATCCATCAACGTTATTAGTCGTTCATAACCTTAATATTTCAAAAGAGTTTTATGTGAATGTTTTAGGCCTTGAATTGATGGAAGAGCATAACGACTGTTTAAAATTTAATATTGGTCATCATATAGTGTTTATGTTTCAGAGCGGGATGGAATCAATCGAATATGAGCATGGTTATAATGCTAATTCCACCTTGGTTTTTACTGTTCAAAATTTGGATAACAAAATTAAAGAGTTAAAATCAAAGGGGGTTTTTTTTGTTCACGAGTCACCTAATGAAAATAGATGGGGCCGCTATGCAGCTTTTAAAGACCCATCAGGGATCGTAAATGAACTGATGGAATTTTCACCTAACAAGCAAATTAATCAGGACAAATAACAGTTGGTTTTTGCTCCTGCGTTGCCTATTTTAGCCAACAATTTTTTGCCTGTTAATTGGGCGTTATATTTTTATTGAGGATCGGTGTATGGGTTACTGGTATTTAGCAATAGCTATTGGTGCTGAAGTTATCGCAACATTAGCACTTAAAGCATCAGATGGTTTCTCTCACTTAACCTCCAGTACTATTTGTATCATTGGTTATGCCGTTGCATTTTATTTCTTAGCTTTAGTACTTAAGACTATTCCTGTGGGAATCGCTTATGCTATTTGGGCAGGCATGGGAATTGTATTAATTGCATCAATAAGTGCTGTAATTTACAAACAAATACCTGATTTTCCTGCAATTATAGGTATGTTATTAATATTGGCGGGTGTCGTTGTTATTAATATGTTTTCAAAGACTGTGAGCCATTAAAAAATATAACAAGCCAATAAGGGACTGCTAACAGTTTGCTCGGTTCCGCTTCGTTTAACATTTTAGCAAGCATTATTTAGCCCGTTATTAGGGCGTTAGTTGCCAATGGAGGTCAATTTGAGCAATAGAGTTATTGAGGTTGTTGATTACGATCTAAGTTGGAATAATATTTATGAAACTGAAAAATCAGCACTAATTAAAGCTATTGGAAGTAGTGTTGTAAAAATTGATCATATTGGTAGTACTTCCGTGATTGGTCTAGCAGCAAAGCCTATCATAGATATTCTAATAGAGGTTTCAAACCTTGAAGAGCTAGATACCGCACATAAAAAAATTAGCGCACTTGGTTATACAATAAAAGGTGAAAATGGTATTTCAGGTCGGCGCTACTTTCAAAAAGGTGGCAATCAACGTAGCCATCATGTGCATGCATTCCAAAGTGGTGATTTACACTTACATCGGCATAGGGTATTTAAAAAGTACTTAATTGCGCACCCTGTAATAGCTTCAGAGTATGGCTCTATTAAAAAAGAGGCTATTTCTAAAAGCGATAACAACATCAATGTATATATGGCACTAAAAAATGACTTTATTCAAAAGCATGAAAAATTAGCTCTTGAGTGGTTTAGCAACTAACAAGCACTTCAAACGGAACAAAAACAGTTGGCTACGTTTCGTTCCTCAACAAGTTTAGTCCGCTTAGCAAGGCGTTATGTTGCTCAATCATACTACAGAGGTAATTAATGGAAATTGGCAGTAAATTAGAATTATGTTATCAGGTTAAATCAAGTGATTTAGCAAAAGAATTGTCTACGGATCCACAAGATGATTTTCCAGAAGTTTACGCTACATCAAGAATGATTGCATTGATGGAGCTTGCCTCTGCGCGGCTAATGAAACCTTTGTTATCTGAAGGTGAGCTGTCAGTGGGAGTAAAAGTAAACGTAACTCATATGGCGGCTACACCAAATAATGTTGAGGTCAAAGCTGTTGCCACATATCAGGGGGCGGAAGGAAAATTACATAAGTTTGAAGTGGAACTTTATGACCAAGCAGGTTTAGCTGGTAACGGTATTCACACACGTGCCATAGTTAAAACTGAACGCTTGGTTCAAGGCGCAATGAATAGAGTAAAAGCAACTAACAAGCAAATAAACTAGGACTTAAAACAGTTTGTTTTTTTATTCCTCGACATTTTAACTAACAATTTTTGTCCGCTTAATAGGGCGTTAGCTGTATGTCAGGTGCCTGTCGTTAAATTGACGTAAACATGTCGTATACAAACAAGGAATTTTTTTACAGGATATAGTTTCGATATATCTATGTGAGAAATACAAATGGAAATGATAATAAACGCTGAAAAAGTTATAGCAGAACGTAAAGTCAGAGCTTGGAGTCAACAACACTTAGCTGATGCCAGTGCTGTGAGTTTAAGAACTATTCAAAGAGTAGAAAATAATGGTTCAGGTTCTTTAGAGACGATTAAAGCATTAGCATCTTGTTTTGAGTTAGATGTAGGTATGTTATTCGAACCTAAAGTTGAAGTTATTAATAAAAAGACGAAATCAAAGACTAAAATAGTAGCTTTTTGCTCATTTGTTTTAGCATTGCTTAGCAGTGCTCTCTTTATCGTACCGACAAGTATGGCATCGAATATAACAATTAATGCGGAGAATATAAAAACAAATACGAATGAAGGCTACAGTATATATAGTAGAAATGTTGTAATATTTTTACCAAAAGATATGCCGCATAAAGTTTTAATTGATTCTAATTGGGAAAAAAATTCATCAACACCTTCCAGTGGTGGTATTAAAATTTATTTAGAGCATTCAGTAATTTCCATTGATAAAGCTTCAATTATAACAACGGAAAATGGTACGAAAATTACAACCGAATATGCTAAATTCTCAAAATCCGAGTAATATACTGCTAACAAGGCAATCAAACGGACACGCAATAGTTGGCTGTTTTCGTTCCTCAACATTTTAGCCAATAAATTCTCGCTCTTTATTAGGGTGTTAGTATTGTAATCAAACTATGGAGTGTAAAATGAAATTAGGTGCATTTTCAGTAAGTTTATCGGTTAGTAATATCGAAGAATCGAAAATCTTTTATCAAAAATTGGGTTTCGAGATAATTGGTGGAGATCAATCTCAAAACTGGTTAGTACTAAAAAATGGTGATCATAAAATAGGATTATTTCAGGGAATGTTTGAAGGGAATATAATGACATTCAATCCAGGCTGGGATCAAAACCGTAAAACACTAGAATCTTTTACTGATGTTAGAGAGCTTTTAAAAGAGTTTGAAGCCCAAGGTGTCAATATAGCGCAAGAGTCTATTAACGGTGAAAGTGGACCTTCAAGTTTCTCTTTTAAAGATCCCGATGGAAATTCGATTCTAATTGATCAGCATGTGTAAACAACACTAACAAGAACTTCAAACGGAAAAATACAGTTGGCTGTTTTTCGTTCCTAAAACAATTTAGCCAACTATATTTTTCCGCTTATGTAAGCGTTATATTTCTAAGGAAGATTGGCGTTGGATTCACTAAAGTTAATGGATTATTTACATGATAAACCAGTGCCAAAAGGCATTGATATCCTTTGTCAGTTACAACACTTCGCCATAATAACCTATGCAGTACCACCTTCTCGTTTTGATGGATTAATTCCTAATAGATTTAAACTCGATACGCTTGAAATTAATGGTGAAGAAAAGGCCTTAATCTCTGTCGTTCCATTTATCGATGTCGATTTTACTTCTGCCGTTTATCCTTTTCCCAAATTCACTATGGGACAAACTAACTATCGTATTTACATCCTTGATTCAGAGACAAATGAAAGATGTGTTTGGTTTTTAGGTACAACGCTAGATTCTTGGACATTAGCTGTACCTAAGTACTTATGGAACCTTCCTTGGTATAGTGGTGATGTAAAATTCGAATGTGATTATGATGAATCTAAAAATATCTATCTTAAATATAAAATGTCTACTCAAGCAGACTGGGCCCCAGCAGAGGTCGAATTAACTCAAGATATAAAGTCTACGCTCGCACTTGATGGTTTCCCTGATAATGAAACGGGTTTAGTTTATTTAACTCACCCTCTAGCTGGGTTTTATCATCGTCGTGATGGTAAGTTAGGTACTTATCGTGTGTGGCATAAGCAATTGGATGTTAAGGTTGCTCAGTTAAAGTCAGCCAAATTCGGGTTGTTAACTCGTATGGGGTTAGTTACCGAAGAGGAACAGCAAGTTCCGCATAGCGTACTTGTTGAACCAATAAATGAATTTACTATTTACTTACCACCTAAATTGGTAAAATAGAAATATAACAAGAAGTTGAAGTGGGACTGCTAACAGTTTGATCGGTTCCGCTTAGCTTCACATGTTAGAAAACAATTATCAGCCCCTTATTGGGGTTTTTTATACCAAGGAAAAATTATGCACTCTGTAAAATCTCGTAGATTAAGAAAAAAGCTTTATTTAGATGAATTTTCTGTAAAGGGGGTTGAATTAGATTGTAGTTTAACTTGTAAGGAGGAGTCCGAATTAGCAACAATAATGGATGACTTTTTACTTTATGTCGACTCTCTAAACTTGTGTATTGGCGGTGGTGGGGATCTGACTTCCTTCGCAGGGTTTATTTCTTCTAATGAACGTTATGGTTCAGTGACTGAATCTCACATATCAAGCATATCTAATTGGTTGAAAGAGCGAAAGATCGTTTCAGAGTTTAATATTGGTGAACTTGTTGATGCGAATTATGGCATATAACAAGTAAAACAACGTGACATGCAACAGTTGGCCGTGCTCGTTCCTCGCTATTATGGCCAACTATTTCTTAGCCCGTTATTTGGGCGTTAGGTGAAATGAGGGTTACATGCGATTTCTACTAATATTATCGATGTTTACATCATCTGTATTTGCATCAAAATTTGACATAGATGCTTATTCAACTTCTTTAGAATATGCTCAGGTTACAAATGTTCTAGCTACTCAGAAATTAAGCGGTAGTTGGTGTTTTGGTACTTCAGTTCGACACAATGACCAAGGCTGGGAGCATTACGCAGATGGCTGGGAAGTGATAGATTTAGAGGGTAATCAACTTGGACAACGTCAACTTGCTCACCCTCACGATAATGAGCAACCCTTTACCCGTAGTCAGTGTGATATCAAAATCCCAACAGAAATATCTAAGGTAATTGTACGTGCCAAATGTAATAAACATGGTTTTGGTGGTAAGCCGTTTATTGTAGACCTAAAACCAATTTAAGGTCGTAGTATATTCGGTTAGGCGTGTCTATTGGGCGATTTTCACCTAACAAGAAATTAAACCAGGATACGTAATTGTTGGCTACGTTTCGCTTCGGTACACAATTATATAGCCTGTTTTGGGCGTTATATGCAATGGAGTCTTCATGAAATACCTATCGCTAATATTTATACTTATTCTACTTTCAGGTTGCTCTTCTCGATCCCTTAGTGAGCAAATAGCAGAGCGTGCGCTTGAGCATGCTACGGGAACTGACATCAGTTACAATGGCGCAAGTTGTCCAAACATTAAGCGTAACTGTTCTGGTGGTAATTATGAAGAGTGGTATCAAAAAGACGGTAAACTAGCTTGCGCATGTAACAATTAGCATAAAATAAACTGTTTAATCAGGATAAATAACAGTTGGCTTTTGCTCTTTCGTCGCTTATTTTAACCAACTATTACTTGTCTCTTAGTGAGGCGCTAGGCATCAGTCAGGAAAAGCTATGAGTAGAACAAAAATTGAAGAGTTTAAAATTGATGTTACTGGTGGAAAGGTATACGTAAAAGTATGGATACCAGAAACTACATCCACAGCTTCTCCATTAATTTTACTTCATGACTCGCTTGGTAGTGTTGATTTATGGAAAGATTTTCCGTCAGTGCTGGCTGAAAATCTATCTCGATGTGTTATAGCTTATGATCGCTTAGGTTTTGGTATGTCTGATTCACGCGTCGAATTACCTTCTATGGACTTTATAGCAGAGGAAGCTGTTAAGTATTTTCCTGCCATAAAAGAATACTTATCTATTCAACACTATATTCTTTTGGGGCATAGTGTTGGTGGTAGTATGGCAGTTAATATTGCATCTCGCGATCCAGATTGTGAGGCTGTAATCACTGTGTCGGCTCAGGCATTTGTTGAAGATATTACAATTAAGGGAATAGAAGATGCAAAGAAATCTTTTGAGAAACTTGAGCAGATAACACGGCTGGAAAAATGGCACGGGTCTAAAGCAAAATGGGTTTTACATGCATGGACTGATATATGGCTGTCAGCCGAGTTCGCAAATTGGAGTTTACAGTCTTCTATTAGCAATGTGTGTTGCCCAGTTCTAGCAATCCACGGTGAAAATGATGAATACGGTTCAACAGCATTCCCTGAGTATATCTCAAGAAATGCAGGTGGAAAGTCTAGTATGTTACTCCTTAAAAACTGTGGTCATATGCCTCATAAAGAAAAATCACGAGAAGTGATCTGTGCTGTAGAAGAATTTCTCGGTGAAGTAAATGCCTAACAATAAATTAAAACCGACGCTAAACAGTTACCTAGCGCTCGTTCCTCGAAAATCACTTAGCCTGTTATTCTGGCGTTAAGTGCCTATCAACATTTGATTGATCAAAACTAGAAAATCTTAAATCAATTACTTTAAAACTTTTGCTATTATGAGGAACGTTTTATTTAATAATAGTCGGGAGTAATATGCGTTATTGGTTAGTGGGATTATTTTGTGTGGGCCTAATTTCAGGTTGTAATAGTGATGATGGTGCATCAAGTGAAAATCAGGTATCTGATAAAACTGTTTTGAGTGATGAAGACTCTGATGAGAGTACCGATACTAGCAATGATGTCGATGATACCAATTATAGCCAAATCAGCTGTAGCGATGACCTGACTACCGTTTTGACTTTGATTAATAAGCAGCGTACACAGGAGCAAACTTGCGGCAGTGAAAGCTATGGTCCTGTGGATGAGCTAACGTGGAATGCTTTACTGACTTCGGCTGCACAAGAGCACTCGGATAATATGGCTAATTATGATTTTTTTAGTCATACAGGTCTTGACGAAAGTACAGTCTCTACTCGGGTTACAGCTCAAGGCTACACTTGGTCTTCTGTGGCAGAAAATATTGCTGCAGGTCAGACTACGGCGCAGTCTGTAGTGGATGCGTGGATGGCGAGTGATGGACATTGTAAGAATATTATGAGTGAAAATGTGACGGAAATGGGCTTAGCTTGCAGCGAAAATAGCAATGTAACTTATACCTATTATTGGACACAAGTATTTGCTAAACCTCGTTAACCGTGAAAAGTGTCGACTTTAAATGCTCTTCACTTCATTTTATAAAATCAGGAAGGGCATTGAGGTTACATAAAAATATTAATAACTTATTAAAATAATTACTTGCGGTTTTTATGGGTAGAAACGATTTACACGATCATTTTTGTTCACAAGGCCATATAAAATCTCACGGATAGATTACGTATAAAGGCGTTAGTTTACTAGGTAAAGTCTGGCGCACTTTTATTAATAGCATAAACCTACCCTATATCTCCTTGCTCATAAATTGTAACACTTTTAATGGTTTACTATTTGTATATCAAATAGCATAGCCATATCATCGTTTCTTAGCAACGCAACTCAAAACTTACTCGAGGGATATAAGTAAAATGAATAAAATTAAACTATTTTCAATCACAGTTGCTGTTTTTACCTTATTTTTATCAACGATTAGCTACGCTGAGTCTGTAACAGGTAAAGAATACAAAGCAGTTGTAGAAACGGCTTATAATTATTTTAATGGTGCTGCAAATGGAGATCAAAAGCTTCTTTCCCAAGCTTTTGACCAAGAGTTTGGTCATGTAAAAATGATTACAATTAACAAAGAAACTGGAAAAGAAACTATTAGAACTGTTTCGCTAAAAGAGTTTTCTGGTTATTTCAAAAAAGCGACCAAAGATAAGTGGGTAGCGAACATCTTATCTGTTGATATAGTTGATGACAAAATGGCTATGGTGAAGCTTGATTTTAATACGCCAAAAACACATTACATCGATTACCTTGTAATGTACAAACGTGAAAATAAATGGCGAATTATCAATAAAACATTTATAGCCAAGAAAAAATAGTAGATAAAGTAAACTAACAAGCACTTCAAACGGAACAAAAAACAGTTAGCTACGTTTCGCTTTGATCTTGTATCACTTTGGTGGACAATTTTAGCCAGCTATTATTTGCCAGTTTACGTGGCGTTATATTTCTAGGAGTTTGCGTTGATTATTGTTGAAACAGAAAGGTTAAGTATTCGTCAAATTACGAATGAGGATGCTATAAACCTAACAAAGGTGTTAGCTGATCCTATGGTAATGCAGTATTCGACAGTAGGTGTTCACACAGAAAAACAGATTAATGATTATATAGCTAATTGCCAAAACCAATATGACTTAAATGGTTATGGCCATTGGGCAATTTATAACTCTATAACTAATGAGTTTGTTGGTGTGTGCGGTCTTAATAAACATGAAGTGGATACTGATGATGTTATACACATTAACTATCGCCTTGCCACAGACCAACAAGGTAAAGGTTATGCTGTTGAATCTACATTTGGTGTTTTAGATTTTGCTAAAAACACCTTAAAACTTAAAGCTGTACATGCACTAATAGAGTCAGCAAATATTAGCTCTGTTAAAGTGGTGGATAGAACAGGTTTTGTATTTATTAAACCTGCTGTATTTCGTGGTTTTAAAGTAGATATCTATCAAGTGGCTTTATAAAGCGAGATATAACAAGGACACGTAACCGTTGGCTACTTTTTGCTTTGTTACACATTTGAGCCAACCATTACTTTACCAATGATTTGGGCGTTATATTTCTCAAAGGTTTTGTATAAAAATCGACATTGCTAATTGTTTCACAGGAGAGATACGATGGGTTTAATTGAAGCTATTCTAATATCACTTGGCTTATTACCAGCAAAAGAATTAGGTAAGTCTATGAAGCAGTCTAAGACGCTAACCATTATGGTAATTATTGGACTTGTTTTTGTCGGAGGTTTTGGACTCTTCCTATTTAACATGGCTGGTATTCAATAATAATATGAGCAACAAACTGGTTAATATGGCGTTCAACATTTTAGCCAACAATTTTGCCGCTTAATGTGGCGTTATATGCCTAAGGAGAGTTCAGTGAAAATTTATGGAGATATTCAATCAGGGAATTGTTATAAGGTAAAACTTCTTACTTCACTTTTAGATATCGATCATGAGTGGATTGAAGTTGATATCTTAGCTAGTGAAACTCAAACAGAATCATATTTAACAAAGAATCCAAATGGCAAAATACCATTACTTGAATTAGATGACGGAACATTTATTTCAGAATCTAATGCAATTTTGAACTACCTGGCATCTGAGACTTCATTAGTTGGTACTTGTCGTTTTACAGTTGCAAAAGTCCTACAGTGGCAATTTTTTGAACAGTATAGTCATGAACCTTTCATAGCAGTTGCTCGATTTATTGCCAAATACCTTGGCTTACCTGAAGATCGTAAATCAGAGTATAAAGCTAAGCAATTAGGCGGCCATAAGGCGCTTAAAGTAATGGAAGAACAATTACAATGTACACCTTATCTTGTTGGTTCTGAATTAACTATTGCTGATATATCATTATATGGATATACGCATGTGGCTGATGAGGGAGGATTTGATCTGTCAGAATACCCATCAATTCAACAATGGATTGCTCGTATTCAAGCTAATCCCAAATATATAGGTATGGAGTAATCGGCATATGAAAAGCCGTTCAAAAGAATAAAAATAGTTAACTGTTTTGTTTCACAATATTTTAATAAACAATTTTTTGCCTTTTAGTGAGGCGTTATATTTTAAGGTCTTCTATCGTGCATAAATTAATAGATGATTTCATTGCGATGAACCAAGCGGGTTTGGTTCTTGAGTTATGTGAAAAGTATTATGATGAGAATGTCATCATGCTTAACAATGGTCAAATTTTTGCAGAATCCATGCGTGAATCTTATGATAAGCAAAAAGGTTTTGTTAAATCGGTTAAAGAATTTAATGTTGAATTAGTATCAAAAAACATTAAGGGTAATATTGTTGAGTTAACTTTTAATTATAAAATGACAGGCTCGGACTCTACTGTAAATGAGTTTACGGGTAAGCATATTCAAACTTGGAAAAACGATAAAATAATCAAAGAAGAGTATGTGTCAGTTTAAAATATAACAAGCAAAATAATAGGACAAATAACAGCTGGCTGTTGTTTGTCCGTCAAATATTAAGCCAGCAATTATTCGCCGCTTCACGTGGTATTAGGTTTGTAATGGAAATAATATTAATTCGGCATGGAAAGCCTACTTCGGCAAATAACCCTGTTCTTAATGCAGTCGATTTTACAAAATGGGTTCGTCGGTATAACTTCTCTGATGTTTCAACAAATAGCCGACCTGAACGTATACTTGATGAATATAAATCTCATTATATTGTTTCTAGTGATCTTGAACGAGCGATACATTCTGCAAATATCTATACCGGACAATCACCTGAATTAACATCTAAACTTTATAGGGAAATGGAAATACCGAGATATAAATTTCCTTTTCGATTAAAAGCTATGACTTGGGTTTATCTCAATAGAGCTTTCTGGATGCTCGGACTAAAAGGTTCTTTTGAATCGTATCAACAAGCAAAAATTCGTGCTGAATTGGCTTCGGATAATTTAATTGAATTAGCTCAAGAACAAGATAAAGTGGTTTTATTTGGTCACGGGTATTTAAACTTACATATCCGAAGATCGTTAATGAAAAAAGGTTGGAAATTAAATTCCAAAAGCAATGGATTTTGGGGTATCTCAAGCCTCGAAACCTAACAGAAAAATAAACGAGGACACGTAACCATTACATTGCCTGTTATTTAGGCGTTAGCTGTTTTATCCAACACTGATAGTGTAAACATTCAAGTTGAGTCAAATGCCAAAGAAATATAATAATTTTGCCGAGTTTTACCCATTTTATCTGAGTCAGCACACGAATTTGATATGTCGTCGACTTCATTTTGTTGGCTCTTTTTTCATTCTTTTATTGATTTGTTATGTGGCAATGTTTGGAGGTTTCCATCTATTGTGGTTTATACCTTTGATTGGCTATGGTTTCGCTTGGATGGGACACTATATATTTGAAAAAAATAGACCTGCTACTTTCGAATATCCAATTTACAGTTTGTTAGGGGATTGGGTTATGTTTAAGGATATGGTCATCGGTAAAATTAAATTCTAATACAATGACGTAAGCTACATATAACAAGTGAATCAACGGGACAGGTGAAGCTCCCCCGTTTTAGTGGACACCTCCTCATAACATTGAGGAGGCTAAAATGCCTAGATATACCCAACCTAAAAAGACGTGGTTTTACCCTGTTAATTTCAAAATTAAAGCTGTCGAGCTAAGCTTACGAAACGACATGTTATCTAAGGATGTTGCTCAAGCGTTGGATATTCATCCGTTAATGCTAAGCCGTTGGCGTAAAGAATACCGAGAAGGGAAGTTTAAAAAAAACCAACGCTATCAGAGCAATAGTGAACTCATGAGTAAAATCCCCACAAAGAAAGAGCTGAATAAAATTAAACAACTGCAAAAAGAAAACGACCGTTTAAAAATGGAAAATGATTTACTAAAAAAGTGGCAACGGTATCTGGCGGAAGTCCATCAGAACGATTTGGATTCATCGAAAAACACAAAGAAGCCTTAGGTGTTAAATACCTTTGCTCATGGCTTGATGTCTCTCGTAGTGGCTTTTATGCATGGCGACGACGTCCACGTTCAATGCGTGCTATTAATGATGCGGATTTACTTTTAAATATCAAAAAAGTCTTTAATAACAATCATCAAACCTACGGCAGCCCTCGCGTATTTCATGCATTAAAGCGTGAAGGTATTACAACGAGTGAGAAGCGTGTTGCACGGTTGATGCGAGAAAATGGTTTACGCGCTAGAGCGCTCAAGACTTATAGCAGGCCAGCTAAGGTGAAGCTCTTTTATAAAGCGATCAAAAACAATCGTAAAAACATAAGTAAGCCTGATGCTATCAATCAGCAATGGTCGGGAGATATTACGTATCTGAAAGTAGGAGCGCGCTGGTATTACTTAGCCGTTGTATTAGATTTATTTTCACGTCGTATCATTGGTTGGGCTTTTGGTCAGAACAAATCAACAGCGCTGACACTGAAAGCGCTGCAGCTAGCAATAAAGAAGCGTAAGCCAACACAACCCTTGTTATTTCATACTGACAGAGGCGCTGAATATCGAGCACATGTAGTGCAGCAGTTCTTAGTTAAACATAACATTACGGCGAGTATGAACCGTCCAGGTTGTTGTACTGATAATGCTGAAGTTGAATCATTTTTTCATTCATTAAAAGCTGATTTAATCAGAGGGAATGTCTTCGCGACTACTGATAAATTACATTCAAAATTAAAAGGTTACATGAACTATTTTTACAATAGACAACGATTGCATTCAAGTTTAGGATATAAAACACCTGCTGAGTTTGAATTGGCGGTGAATTAAAGTGGATGGTGTCCACTTTATCGGGGGAAGATCAGTTTCTGCCTAAATGGATTTAGTGCACATCGCTCAACTCCCACTAGGTTTTATAAATTCTGTTTGTTTTTTTCCTTAATCAGTGTTCGCCATCTACAAAACATTAAACGGACACTCGCGTTAGGAAAGTTTATAACCTGACGATTTATCAGCCTTAAAAAGTATTATGAAAATAGACTCGATTGAATTATGAATATCTCACAATCAAATTTTAAACTAGTAAATAAACAAGATGGTTTTACTTTAATAGAACTTGTTGTGGTTATTATTATTTTAGGGGTTATAGCAGTCACTGCAGTACCTAAATATATTGATTTACAAGATGATGCGAAAACAGCTAGTTTACAGGCAATAAAAGGAGCATTGGAGAGTGCTATAAAGCTTGTATATTCTAAGTCGATTATCAAAGGTAATCAAAACTTAGCTAGAGCGTCTGGCGTGGATGTTGATATAAATGGGACGACGCTAGATATTAAATATGGTTATCCATTAGCTAACTATGCATCAGCAAATGGTAGTTGGGACGATCTAATTGAATTAGATCGTGAATTTTTTTCAAGTACGATAGTTGGCGGTCATTTTGTTATATATATTGGAGAAAAGGTGCCAACTGGGTTGCAAGATGAATGTATGGTTGGTTACAAGCAAGTCGATGGAATATCTAGCTCACCAGAAATTACTTTGAATGAATGTGGATAACTCACCTAATATGTAAATAACCTAGGAAACGTAGTCGTTGGCTGCGTTTTGCTGCACAAAATTTTAGCTAACCATTACTTAGTCTGTTATATAGAGGTTAAGTGCCTATGTCTCTTCATTTAAACCTTTTATCACTTTGATGCATCTAAACTAAAAATTTATTTATTAAGGAAAATAATGAAATATTTAACTTCTATTTTATTTATAACAATATTATTAATTTCGTTTAGTTCAAATGCGACTCCCCCGAAAAAGGTTTTAATTATTGCATCAAACATGATTGATATGGGAGATCCTGAAAAGCATGATGCAAGAAATAACTTATGGGAAGTAGCGCCTCCTTACCATATATTTTTAAGTCATGGTTATGACGTCGATTTTGTTTCTCCTAAAGGAGGGCAAGTAAAATTCATGATGGATCCATTAGGCATCAGTAGTTATACCATAATATATGAAGGATTTTTAGATAAGGCTAATAACTCTTTAGAGCCCAAACAAGTTATTACAGATGATTATTGGGGAGTATATATTGGTGGTGGTTATGGTCCATTATTTGATGTTGCTAACAATAAAGATTTACAGTCAATTATTGCTAAAATTTATGAATCAAATGGTGTTGTTGGTTCAGGAGGTCACGGAGCAGGTGCTTTTGCTAATGTAACTTTATCTTCTGGTCACTTTCTAGTTAAGGGTAAAAGAATTGCTGGTTTTCCTAACTCGACTGAAAAGTCTAAATCGTGGGCAAAACAAGGTACTTTATTACCTTTCTTTGTTGAAAGTCAGTTGAATAAAAATGGTGCTATTGCACAAAATAAACAAACGTTAAAAGATAAGCATGAGGTGGTAGTTGACCAACGAATTGTTTCAACAATGTTTTTACCGTCAGCAGCGCTTGTTGCTAAAGAAATGATAATATTAAACAAACAGTGATGGCGTTTTAGAAGCCAACTAGGCGGGGCTTTGTACCTGTTTCACGCTACTTGTAGCCAACTATTTTGAGCGGCATAGTAGGGTGTGATTTATCAATGATTACATCCCTACAAGGTAAATTCCAATCCAATTCTATCGGTTATCCCTACGTAACTTAAGCAACCATGACGTGTGGTTTCTTTCGGCATCATAAAACACAGCCATGGTGAAGAAGAACATGAGTAATAATATGATGTGGGCTGCTAGGCTTATGCCAAAGTAAATGATACTGCCGAGATAGGTCGCAAAAACTCCACTCCACATAAGCGCTAGAATTGTCATAATATAGAATCTGCTGACTGGGTCAGGAATATGCCTAAGTGGGTTTTTACTAGAGTCAAAAACATATTTGTAATAGTCGTATATCCGAAGGGCAAATTTTTTCATGACAAGCTCTCTTAGTTAATTGTCTCTCTTATTATTGTACGGTAGCTTTTCGCATTTGGATTTGTATTGCGCGAGTATATTCACTTTTTGTTGACTGTATTCGAAAATTTAAAGTTTTATCAAACTATTACTTAGCCAGTTATGCAACAAGGAGTATCTATTGAATTATACGGAATAGTTGGCGAAGCTTCATTGGAGTGGCAGTCATGTTAGCTTTAATGCTGCTTTTAAATATATTAATTGCATTTCAAGGAACTAAACCATTCGAAAGTGTTCTTTATTGGTGTGCTTTTAGCGTGGTTGCATTTGCAAGTAGTTCAATATCTAACAAGATAGAACAGATAATAAAATACAAACTGCATAAGATGATCAAAGCAAAGTACCCTTAATTAGCTACCAAATCAGGACAATTAACCGTTGTTTTTGCTTCTGTGTTGCTTACATTAACCAACATTTATTTGTCCAGTATTAGGGCGATTGAAATTCAACGGAGTTAAATTTTCATTCAATGGAAAGTCTCAACCGAACAATTTTTCTATTCATAAACCAATATGCAGGTAAAAATAACCTATTGGATATTATGTTAATAAGCGCTGCAGAAGTAATGCCATACGTTTTCATACTGGTCTTGATTTACTTATGTATCAATTCCAATGTAGAAAGAAAACGCTCTAGTATTAATGCAGGGCTTTCAGTATTACTGGGAATGTTAATTAGTTACGTTATATCTATTTTTTATCGCCACCCACGTCCATTTGTTGAGAACTTGGGCACACAACTAATTGAGCATGCTCCAGATTCTTCATTTCCTTCTGATCATACAACGTTTATTTTCTCTATATCAGTAATGCTATTATTCAATAAAACAACAAGAGTCTTAGGTATTGTGTTATTTGTACTTAGCTTAATTAGTGGTTTATCAAGAGTCTTTGGTGGAATCCATTTCCCTCTCGATATTTTAGGAGCTATTTTAGTCGCAATATTTTCATCCTTTGTTGTTTTTACATTTCGTAACAAAATCAGTAATCTATTAAATGTTTTTAGGGAAAGAACATCTAAAAATAAAGTAAACTAGGGCAGGTGACGATAAGCTACATTGCGTTTTACTACACCATCTAATCGAGTGAAGTTTTCCTATTATGGCGGAGCTATCTGTTTGGAATGAAGGACTATCTAATAAAGGAATATATATGAATATATTAACTCAAAATAATATCGAATCCATTGTAAAAAAACATTTAGGCTTTGCTATGTTCTTAGCAATGATGCCTGTTATTTTTATAAAAAGCATTGTGTTTTTTTCTGGCGAAACTCAACTTGATTCATTATTGATTTTATTAATGCCGTTAGCAATTGTAGGTGCATGCGCACATTTTATTAAGCGTGTTTTAACTGATCTAGTTTGTCCTAAAAACACATAATAAGCGTATTAATTAGGTCAAAAGAAGTTAACTTTTTTCATGTGGCAAGAGTTTAGTAACAGTATACTGGTAACAAAAATGTAGAGTGTGACTGCTAAATCGTTGAGTTGAGAATGTGCTTAAAACTAACAATGATGTCTTATTTGTTCTTTTTCAAAAACACTCCATTACAAAGTTATTAAAGGTTTTCAAAACATATGTTAAAAATACTGTTAATACTTCCTCCTGTTATTTCAATGGTGCACGTTTTTTTAGCAATACTATTATATTTATTTGATATTCAATACTCAGGAAATTTATTAGTTCTTTTTAGCTTACCAATCATAGTGGTGACTTCAATTCATATTTATATTGCTATCGTTGATAACTCTATGTCTAAAAACGAGCATATTGGCTATGCACTTGTTCATATTCCGTTTTCAATTACTTTTTCTTTTCTCGCTTTACTATTTTTTATTCCTAAGGATAATGGACAAGTTGATGCATCGATTAATGCTAAAGATACTTTAATACAATGCGTAGATATAAGAGAAGCAGAGTGTTTGAAGAACTTTTATCAACGAACTAATTCGGATCTACAAAGAAAATAAAGTAGGGCATGCAGCAGTTAGCTGCGCTCCTCTTAGCTACACATTTAACCAACCTCTTACTTAGCCAGTTAAAAGAACTTATCTTGGATACATCAGTTACCCATTTCAATGAAATGAGTATTAAGTCGATATTTTAAGCTGATTGATGGCTTGTAGAACAGAAATATAACAAGTAAATTAACTGGTATAAGATAAATCGGAGTATTAATGAATATTGAAGTATTAGAAAACCCAGAACAAGAATTAATCGATTATTTGAATAAACAAATTAGTGACTTCAATTGGGCTAATTGGGAAGTAAATGAAAGAATTCCCTTGGCTGTACAAATTAAAAATGATCAAGGTGAAGTTATTGCTGGTGCGGCGGCTCGCTCATTTGGTAATTGGTTGTTATTAGATACATTGTGGGTTTCAGATGAATTACGAGGACAAAATATAGGTAGTAAAATTCTAAAAGAGATAGAAGCGTCAGGTAAAAAACGCGGATGTATCAAATGTCTTTTAGATACGCTAAATTTTCAAGCAATGCCATTTTATGAAAAACACGGCTATAAAACTAAGTGGATACAACAGGATTATCCTAAAACAGGTTGTAAGTATTTTATGGTCAAAGAGTTATAATTGAAATTTTTGGGTAGTACTAACAAAGCGTTCAAACGGTCAAAATGCAGTTGGTTTTTTTGTTCTACAGTTTTTTGCCTCTTAATAGGACCTTATGTTCCATGAAAATATTTGTGTTTATACTCAGTATTGTATCCTTTTCCTGCTTTGCAGAGATTGATCTTGTTAAAATTGATAAATCTGAACGCAGAATGTATTTGCTTGAAAACGGAAAAACAATTAAAGAATATCATGTTGCTTTTGGTGAAAACCCGAAAGGGCATAAAGAAAAAGAAGGTGATGAGAAAACACCAGAAGGTATTTACATATTAGATTACAAGAAGGAAGATTCATCCTTTTATCGTGCAATGCATATTAGTTACCCTAATCAAGCTGATTTAGATAATGCAAAAATTAAAGGCTTTTCAGCAGGGGGCTTAATTATGGTTCATGGAAAACGAAATAAACTTGCCGGGCTTTCTAGATTTACTCAGCGGTTCAATTGGACAAATGGTTGTATCGCATTAACAAATTCAGAAATGGATCAATTCATGTCTTTGGTAAAAGTAGGTACAAAAATCCAAATAGAATGGTAAAGGACATATAACAATTGATTCAAGCGGGATTTCTGAACGTTGGCCAGTTTCCACTCTGTACACTAATAGCCAATTATGATTTTTCTATTAGTGTGACGTTATATTTAAAGGATTAAATACGTATGTCATTTATAAAACTATTCTTCATTTTTTTAGTTATTGGATTAAGTGGTTGTAGTTCAAATCCAAATTATTATAAAGGCGGTACTTGCGGCTCCGCAACTCCAGTATGCCTAGCCATAGCAGCAGTTGCAGATATGGCTACTAATGATAGTCCACCTTCTCAAAAGTGCTCTGATATGTCAGGTGAACGAAGAGAGCAATGTATTGCTAAAGTTGATTCGGTAAAAAAGCACATTCAAGAAGCGAGTAATGAATAGGACAAGTGAATTAACATTATAGACAACAGTTAGTTACTGTTCGTGTATCACTTTTTAGTCAACTAATTAAAAGCCCTTCAGTTGGGCGTTAAGTGTTAGTGTTAACTAAGCACTACTTATTTATAAAATGGAGCATGGAATGCTAAAACAAAACATTATACTTTTTCTGCTAGCCCTAATCTTGAGTGGTTGTGCATCAAATTCAGAGTTAAATAAGAGAGCCGACAATGATGCGAAAGCTGGTGATTATTATGAATCTATAGGCCAACCAGAAGCAGCTAAACGGTCACGTGAAATGGCACAGGAGAACCGTGACGATTCATTGAGTTTCGAAGCTATTTTATTTGATCTCTTATTTGGGACAGATGATAAATAAACAGTAATAATTGTCATAACTAGTCATTGTTAGGGGCTAAATTGAGCGGTCAATTTATATCGCTAATTTAGTCCCTTTTATTTGCCTTTTAATGAGGCCTTAGGAGTATAAGAGAGGTTATGGATTATTTAATCGCAATTGTATTTTTTGCCATCTCATCCTCAGTTACCCCTGGACCAAACAATATTACGGTTATGGCTTCGGGTGTCAATTTTGGCATTCGTAAAAGTATGCCATTATTTTTGGGGATCTGTGTTGGATTCGCGGTAATGTTGCTGCTCGTAGGTATTGGTTTTGGTCAAATATTTGATAAAATTCCAGCTTTACATATATTTATAAAATTTATTGGTACCTTGTATTTACTCTATTTAGCTTTCTTAATAGCTACTGCTGATGAGATAACTATGTCGAATACTCCAGCCAAGCCGTTAACTTTTATGAAGGGTGCTTTATTCCAATGGTTAAATGCAAAGGCTTGGGTGGTAGCAACGGGAGCAATTGCTGCATTTACAACCGTTGGTGTAGATTTTTATACTCAAAATATTATCATTGCCTTAACATTTTTGGTTATCTCTTTTCCTTGTGTAGGTATTTGGTTGTTTTTCGGATCGACATTGAAAAAGCGACTAAAATCTAAACAACACCGAAAAGTGTTTAACTATTCTATGGGTGGATTATTAGTTATATCAGTAATCCCTGTAATAATAGAATTGAGTGTTCAATTTATCTAATAAAGTAATAAAGTAATAAAGTAATCAAATAAGGATATAGAAACAGTATGTTAGGTACTGTTTTCACATTTAAATAAAACTATAACTTGTTATTGTAGATGTTAGTTTGAAAGGAATCATAAAATGTTAAGTCGTATAGTTATTCTAATAATCGCAATGATGTCACTAAATATTAATGCCGAGACTGTATTGGAGTTAGGTGAATATCCACCCAATTATTTAGGTCGGGATGTTAATGGCAACGATGTTACGTTAGAAGATAATAAGGGAAAAATTGTAGTTATATCTTTTTGGGCTTCGTGGTGCTCCCCATGCTTAAAAGAACTTCCTATTTTAGAAGGTATCCAAAACAAAATTGGAGACGACACCGTTAAAGTTGTTGCTATAAATTATAAAGAAAATAGTAAACAATATCGTCGCATTAAAAAGAAACTGTCCACATTAAAGTTAACGCTAACACATGATGAACGCGGTGCTATAGGGAAGAGTTTTGGTGTTAAAGGCATTCCAAATTTATTTATTGTCGGTAAGAATGGCAAGCTGTTATTTCATAATGTTGGTTATGGTACTTCATCAATAAATAAAATAGTAAAAGTTTTAAATGAAGAACTCGCAAGCTAACAATATTTTCAAAAGGACTGAATACAGTCGGCTTTATAATCAGCCTATGAACAGGGCATTGTGTTTACAAGGAGAGTAGCGTATCAGAAAAGTACTGGAGTTTAAAAAGAGGCGTTACTGGATTGGTGATGTCAATATTGACCTGTTAAATCAACAAATATTAACTATAGAAAAGGATGGTTGGAAAGTTATTTCAATTAATCCAAGTAGTGATTTCTTCGGCAGAGTTTCATCTTATACATTGTTAATAGAATCAACATAAAATGGGCGTTAGCACTTAAAGTGCACACAATACCTTGATGCATTTTGACGTAACGTCGGATCCTCTACCTGTTACGTAAGCTGTAGTTATAGCTCCTTCTTTCATAATGCATATAGCATCGAGTAGGTGAGGGTGATCTGAAGTTAACTTCTTTTGTATTAATAGTCTTACTTCTTCTTTGTGCTCACTGCAATAGCGAGAGATATCGCTGCCCTTATCACTAAATTCTGCCGCAGTATTAATGAAGAAGCATCCTCTAAAATTACCTAATCTTGGCTCTTTGTTATCGAACCAGTTTCCAAGAGCATTGAATAGTTGCTTAATAACTTCCTGATCAGACTTAGTGTCTGATAATTGTTCTTCTAACCACGCAATAAACGTTTCATGCCTTTGTCTTAATGCCGCTAAAACTAAAATATTTTTACTTTCAAAATGACTGTAAAGTGTTCTTTTAGCAACACCTGATATTTTCAATATTTCATTGATACCTATAGAGTTGACGCCATTTTCATAAAAAAGTTCTAGTGCAGTACTTATCAAAAGTTCACGTTTCTTATTCATTTATTTCTCCTTTGCTTTCAATATCTATATTGACAAAAGTATACCGACTTGTCTACTATAGTGTGTAGACAAATCGGTCTACTTTGTATGAGGTTTATATGAATAATTATTTGCTATCCGTTATAGCTGGGATTGGAGCATCCTTGGCTATAGGTTTGTTGTCTTATATGGAAGCTAGTTTAGGTGATGTTGCTTTACTCATGGCACCGTTTGGAGCAACCGCAGTATTGGTGTTTGGGGTCCCAGATAGTCCGTTAGCTCAACCTAAAAATGTAATTTTAGGCCATTTGATAACTGCGTTTATTGGTTTGGTATTTGTTCACTATGTGGGTGTTACACCATTAACGCTAGCACTTGCTACAGGGTTTGGTGTAACAGCAATGTTGGCATCTAAAACGACGCATCCGCCAGCAGGAGCTAATCCTATTCTCATTATGCTGTCAGGTCAGGGGTGGGGGTTTTTGATTACGCCAGTACTAATGGGGGCAGTTATTATCGTTTTAGTGGGTAAAGTACTTCTTATGTTGCAAAATAAATATACTCGGTTAGAAACCTAACAAACCGTTTAAGAGTGATTTACAACGTATGGTATTTATAAATAGATTGAAGTGTTAATAAACTAGAGGGTTTACAAAAATTATGACATAGGGGATTAACATTTATTGCTGAAGCTCTTGAGCGTTATGCCCATATTGTCTACAATAGCGCACTTTATATTTCTACTACAAGTCACGCACATGAACGATACTACATCGCTACCAGCTTTACCTGATCGCCTTTCTGTTAACCCTCGCAGCCCACATCATGTGGAAGAAATCTTCGAGCATGACATTGGTATTATGCTTAACGGCAAAGAGCATTTTGATGTTGAGGAATATTGCATCAGTGAAGGTTGGGTAAAAATCCCAGCGCACAAAGCATTGGATCGTCGCGGACAACCTCTTATGAGAACGGTAAAAGGGACAGTTGAAGCGTTTTATCGCTAAGACATATCAATAGAAAACTGATAATTTAGTCAACGTTGATCCCTCTCATCAGTTGGCGCAATAGTTAAGTCGTGTTGTTATGCTACTTACTATCATCGCTTAGGGTCTAGATAAATTTAGGCCCTATGTCTTTCTCATAATGCAAGATATTTCCCCTTTCTCCTAGTCTATACGTACATAGCTTAGCCTTTGTATTTTATAGTAAAATACTACGTTAATTACCCAGCTTATGAATGTTTAGTATTACTCGGCATTAAGTAGCTTTATAGATCTATTTGTGATTAAGTTAAAAAATACTTAATAAATAGTGTGAGAATATTGTCCTTTAAGTGGGACGATCTAAGCATCAACCTTCTAAAGGATTTTTCAATGGCATATGAAATAGTAATGGGACTAGACGTTATCGATGATCAAGAATATCAAAAGTATCGGGAGGCAATGACGCCTATCCTAAAATCTTTTGGTGGTTCATTTGGTTTTGATTTCATCGTTTCTAAAGTGTTGTTATCAAATACAGCAGACAATATTAATCGAGTTTTCACCATAGCTTTTCCTAATCAAAAGCAGATGGATGAATTTTTTTCAAACCCTGATTACTTAGTTGTTAAAGCAAAGTATTTTGATAAATCAGTGAAAAGTAAAACTACAATATTACAACATGAGTCAAGCCTATAATAAGCACAAGATATAGTTGGCTGTGTTTTTATCAACATTTTTAACCGACAATATGTTGCTCGTTAACTAGGGTGTTACCTGTTGATCATAGAAGGAGTCTAGATTGAACTTAACTAAGAAGAACCTTGAAAACGCAGTAAAAGAAAATATTCTTTCGTTTGAGCAATCAGAAAAACTCATTGAATTTTTGAAAGCTCAACCTAATATTGGACCGAGATTCGACTTTACTCATATTCTTTATTATTTTGGGGGGATGATCGCAATAGGTGCTATGACGCTCTTTATGAGCTTAGGCTGGGAATCATTTGGTGGCCTCGGTATTGTATTCATCTCGCTATTGTATGCTGCTATTGGTCTGAAACTTACCAACAATTTTAAAGCCAAAGGTTATGATATCCCTGCTGGGATATGTGGCACTTTTGTTATTGCGTTAACACCATTAGCTGTTTATGGATTGCAACATGCCTTAGGTGTGTGGCCAGATGAAAGTGTCTATCGAGATTATCATCGATATATTAAATGGCATTGGCTGTATATGGAGTTAAGTACTTTAGCTGTTGGCGTTATTCTCGCGTGGAAATACAAGTACCCATTTTTAATGATGCCGATAGCTGTGACGCTTTGGTATTTATCAATGGATATCACCGCAATGATTTCTGGTGGGGATTTTGATTGGGAGCTAAGAAAATTAGTTTCTATGTACAGTGGGTTATTGATGATCGCATTAGCTTTTTGGATTGATATTCGATCACGAAACAAGGCTGATTATGCCTTTTGGATATATTTATTCGGTGTAATTGCCTTTTGGATAGGAATGTCACTTCAATACTCTGCTAGCGAACTATCTAAATTCATTTACTTTAGTATTAATCTCATCATGATCTTTGTTGGGGTATTACTGGTTCGTAGGGTTTTTGTTGTTTTCGGTGCCTTAGGTTGCAGTGGTTACATAGGTCATCTTGCTTTCGATATATTTAAAGATAGTTGGTTATTTCCTATCACATTAACCGTTTTAGGATTGTTTGTTATTTACCTTGGAATTCTTTGGCAAAAATATGAGCAACGAATCACCGATAAAGCGAGAAAAATATTACCTATAGCACTGCGTGAATTATTAGAATCTAAGTAATGAATAATGTCACGCAACCTTTCACCTTTGCGTGTCATTAGTAGGGCGTTATATTTTTGTCGAATTTTCTAGTGCTTGTATTTCAATTGCTATTTTCTCTGCTTCAGCGGTAATCATTGAATAGGATTTAATATCGCCATTTCTTTGTGCATGCATCGCTTGCTCAAGTTTAGCTTCATAAAGTTTATTCAATTTTTTTACTGGGTCTTTCTTAAATATCGAGAACATTTAAATCACTTTTAAGTTGGTTATCTAGGTTAATACGGTTATAAATGGATTTTAGTTTTTATTATTTACATTTTATAATAAAAACATAACAAGAAAGTGAACAATGGAAAATAACAAAGCGCGCTAAAAGGGCTAACTACCTCACTCCGCTTAGCTTTGCGTTATATTTTATTCTTTAAGGTGTTTATCAATGTCTCATTCAGAAACAAACTGCCTTTGTGGTGCAGTCAAAATTACCGCAGAGCAAATTAACCCTAAATTTACCGTATGCCATTGCCAATCATGTAGAACCTGGGGTGGTGCTCCTTTCTTTGCTGTAAAATGTGGTACTAACGTTAAAATTGAAGGAGAGCATAACGTTAAAATGTACGAATCCTCATCTTGGGCATCTCGTGGGTTTTGCACTAAATGTGGAACTCATTTGTTTTATAAACTTAAAGGAACGGGTGAATATAATATGCCGGTAGGTTTGTTTCCCAACTTGAAAGGCTTAGAAATGGATATGCAGTACTTTAGTGACATGCGTCCTAGTTATTACTGCTTCGCTAATGAAACACAAGAAATGACCACCGCTGAGATAATGGCATATTTTGCAAAACAAACTTAACTAGCTAGCTAGCTACTATGAAAACAGAAACATAGCGTTGGTTATCTTCGTCATTAAAATTATTTAGTTTATAATTGTCATGTACCTAATATGAAGGGATTGTCTGATTAATAAATACAGTGAAAATATCTTAACTAGTTGATAAATTTAATTAAAATTTATTGGTGACTACACTATTTTTATACAATAATAAATTGCATTAGAATGGGGCAATATGAAGATAGTTAATAAAAAGAAATTACTGCTGTTATTGAGTTGCTTATCACTGGCTTCTTGTAGTTTGTTAAACACTCATCAATTAAAAGATAAAACCAGCCAAATTAACGTTATTAGTAACTACGAGCAAGTAAAAGGTTGCCACTACATTCAAGAATTAGTGAGTTCGGAAGGGCATTGGTATACCTTCTTTTTCATTTCTAATATCGAACTCACTCATGCCAGCATTAATGATATGAAGAATAAAGCGGGTGAAGTTGGCGCTGATACTGTTTATATTGAAGAGCATATGGGGTTTGGTACATCAGTGACTTTTCTTGGACAAGATTATGATTGTTCAAACTCATAATATGATACCAACAGACTAGCTACCACTCACATTATTACCATCATTCAACCATCTATACCGTTATTTGGATTTAAGCTATTAAGCTTAATACCACCTTCTTAATTAAAACTACCAAACAGGTTAGAGGTATAAACGCTTATTGCTAATCAGATGAAAGTATAGTTTTATTGATTAAACACGTTAGCAAATTAACTAATAACTGTACTGTAATTTAAGCGCATTATTATTTCTAGCGTAAATCAAATGAATATTTTAACTTTTTGTAATAAATTCAACTGGTTGACGAGTTATCTTGTGTCAGAATTATTTACATATCAATTTTACAAATATAAATAAAACTGTTATCACATTGAAATTTGGTTGATTTTTGTTTGTGGTATGATTTATGCTTTAAGCAGATTTATAATTACTATTTAAACGATGACCTACCAATATTAGAGGTAAGTGATCAAAAGGAAATATTCATGCTAAATTCAAAAAAACTCCTTACTGCTGTGACAACTAGCTTATGTTTATTGTCAATGTTCATTCTACCAAACGCTCAAGCAACATTAATCACAATGTCATCAGACTATATTGTTAATGTTTCATTAGATGGCGATATCAATTCAGTTGGTACTGTTAAAACTGACAGTTTATCAGGGAGTGAGGTTGTTGCTCGTGAACGAAAAAACCAATCTCAAGAAAATATGCGAATTGCTTCTTTTATTCAATTCGATGTAAGTTCACTTACCGCAAACATAGTAAATTCTTCATTCTTTTCAGCTTCATTTGAAGCTGACTTTGATTCTCGTTTAAATAATAAAAATAACATGAGTGTTATGTTAGGTCAGGTTGGCAGCGCTTGGGATGCAATACCAGGTTCTTTGCCTTTATTTGAATTGGCTGGTTTATCAACGAATCAAGCAACCTTAGTAGATAATGTAAGAACTGATGCTTTTGAAACCTATACTCTTGATGTTACTGATATAGTTCGTAGCTGGGTAAATGGTGGCTCAACAAATAATGGCTTAGTTGTATTTGGTTCAGCACCTGTTTATCAAGGTGCAGGATTGAATAATATTGCATTAACAGTAGACGTTCCTGAGCCTACATCAATTGCTATTTTTGCATTAGGTATTATTGGGTTAGCGTCACGTCGTTTTAATAAATAAACTTTACTTTTAAAATAATTTTATTTTAGAAAAACACTGATCATAGCGATTAGTGTTTTTTTGTTTCTAGTTATTGATTATTTTTTAATTAAGTTTTCTTAGAAACATAAAAATCTGCAGCCCTATGCAGGTCTACAGATTCATCAATGCAATTAACTTATATGTAGTTAACTTATATAATTAGTTCGTATTCTTATAAATAGTCTGGTGCATCTAATGTTTGTCCATGCATATTACCAGTAACTGCTGCAATATAAGCTTTAGCCGTATCGTTTGCAGATAGACCTGACTCAGTATCCATTCCCATCATTGCCATTGTTTCTTTGACAAAAGCTGGCGCAACAACATTAACTCTTAAGTTGTTAACTTCTAAGGCTACTGCTTTAACAAAGCTCTCTAATGCACCGTTAGCCATACTTATTACTGCACTACCATGCATCGGCTCTCTTGATAAAATACCTGATGTTAATGTTATTGAACCGCCTTCGTTTATAAAGTCCTTACCTAAACGCAGTAAGTTTATTTGTCCCATTAATTTGTTATTTAATGCAGTTTGATAATCTGCATCGGTTAAGTCATCAAACCCTGCAAAAGCCGCTACACCTGCAGTTGAAATTACAGCATCTACCGGGCCAACTACATCAAACATGTTACGGATTGATTCTGGCTTACCTAAATCAACCTTTACATCACCGTTAGCATAGTTTGCTGAAATGACTTCATGGTTAGCTTTAAGGTTTGCTTCAACTGCTTGTCCAATTGTACCGCTAGCGCCTACTAATAAAATTTTCATATAAATCTCCAAAGGGTTTTCTTGTTTAAGTTGTGTGTATTATATTGATTGTATAAAATAGAAAAATAACCTTGAAAAGAAATGATTGTTCTCATGAAGCGAAAGATAGATTTATTGAAAGCTATGAACACTTTTATTGTTGTCGTTGACAAAGGAAGTTTTAGTGCAGCATCAAGAGAACTTAATATAGTTACTTCTGCGGTAAGTCGACAAGTCTCAGATTTAGAAGATCACTTTGTGTGTCAATTACTTTATAGAAGCACAAGAGCAATGAGTCTCACAGCTGAAGGCAAACAGTACCTTGAACAATTTAGAAATATAGTAGGTAGTGTTGAACGATTAGAAAATAAGTCAGATGATTTAAATCGAGTATTATCAGGACACTTAACAATTTCAGCACCCAGTGGCTCTGCATCGTTAGGATTTCTAAAGTCGGTCAGTGCTTTTATGAAATTACACCCCAAGGTAAAAATATCTTGGTTATTCGTTAATCGTTTTGTGAATATGGTGCAGGAGGGGATAGACTTATCTATTCGTGTTGGTGAGTTACCCGATTCTAATTTTATTGCGCGGCGATACGGTTCAACCCAGATTAATTTTGTCGCCAGCCAGCAATACATCAATCAACATGGTAACCCTAAACACCCTAGAGAGCTTTTGAAACATCATTGCCTTGTAGATAGTTCTAATCGTTTTCCTTTACGTTGGCGTTATCAAGTAGAAGGGAAGGAGTATCATGCTCCCATTGATTCTTTTGCTGAAGCGAACGACGGCGACATCGTTGCTAAATTAGCAACAGAAGGTCTAGGCATTGCTTATCTACCAACTTTTCTAACTAAACAGTATTTAGATAATGGGACATTGATACCAATATTAACTGAGTTCGAATTTGAACATATTCCTGTTTCATTAGTTTATCCTGCTAAGTTAATGATAAATCCATTGATGAAATCACTAGTAGGTTATTTATTAGACGATTTAAAGGTTGATTAACCTGATAATTTTACTTGTAAGGATATTAGTTGAAGGTCAACTTTACGCATTTAAAGTGATTTATGAACCCTTTGTTATTATTAAGTATCATCATGTAAATACGGATTACTTAGAAGTCTAATCTGAACTAGCCTCATATATTGGCATTTTGTAATATTACACTGTGATTTTTAAGGTTAAAGTTATAAAATATTATGACTATTACGGTGCTCTTAATACTCTAAAAATATGTTAACTGAGAAAAGTCCAAAATGATCATAAAATCACAATATCGGATTGTGTCCATTTACCTTATATTAGGATTGTTATGGATATTCTTTTCCGATATGGCTGTAGAATTTCTATTTGAAAATAAAGAACAACTAATTTTTGCACAGAAGATTAAGGGTTGGTGCTTTATTACATTTACTGGATTACTTTTGTTCGTACTTATCAGTAGGGATATAAATAAAGTAAGCGCAGCAAATACTCAATTAATAAACAGTTATGAACAAACAATTAAGGGCTGGGTCCATGTGATGGATCTTCATAATAAAGAGACCAAAGATCACACTCAGCGTGTAACTATAATGACGATTGAGTTGGCCAAGATATATGGGATAACCAATAAAGAAGAACTTGATATCATTGGGCGCGGGGCAGTCCTTCATGATATAGGAAAAATTGGTATATCTGATGCTGTTTTGCTTAAACAAGGAAAACTGGATGAAGACGAATGGTCTCAAATTAAAATGCATCCACAAATAGCACATGACATCATATCCAATATAACCTTTCTTAACCCGTCTATTGATATTCCATATTACCATCACGAAAAATGGGATGGCAGTGGTTACCCAACAGGTATCAAAGGCGAATCAATACCCATTGCGGCAAGACTATTTGCAGTGATAGACGTTTGGGATGCGCTTATTCATCCTCGAGTTTACAAATCGGCTTGGCCAGAAAACAAAGTACTGAACTACATCCAAGAAGGCTCAGGAAAGCATTTTGATCCAAAGATCGTAAAGATTTTCTTAGAAAACTACGAGAAAATAAAGGTGGAAGTTATATATTAGCTCCCCTTGTATGCAATAAGACCGTCAGTACGGAAGGTTTCTACACTACAATTACAACCATTTTGTGCTAATACGCCTTTTATTCCGGCGACCACAATTTCTGCGACAGTAAAAAGTTAGCTTCTACGCCTGTCACAAGACGGCTTCTTATTCGCGATTAACCTTCATTGGTACAATAAAACCGCTTTAGTTCAATTTCAAATAATGACTTAATTAACCATGTTGTGTGCATCACTAGTGAATCATCCGTTCTATCTAACGCTGTTGGCAAGTAACGGTGTTTTAGGTTAAGTCTCAGCAAAATTACATTTCACTATACGAAATCATCTTTCCGAATTTCAATCACTACTCAGTTGACACTTGTGTCAAGTTCGTGCGAGTCTGATATAACAATTTATCAGCAATATTTTTAATCTATATCAAAAAATATAATAAAAAACTAGGAAGAGAGTATGGAAATTTTATATCAAGTAGAAGATAAGCCGCCTATGGGTACTTCAATATTACTTGCAGCACAGCATTTACTCGCTGCTCTGGGAGCAATAATAACTGTGCCGTTAGTCGTTGGTGGCGTTTTGAATCTTCCGGTAGAGGATATTGTTGTATTGGTTAACGCTGCTATGCTGGTTTCAGGTGTGGTTACTATTATTCAATGTAAAGGGGTTGGGCCAGTTGGCATTAGGCTCCCTTGTGTTATGGGAACGAGTTTTACCTTTGTCGGCGTTTCTATCGCTATTGGATTCGAGCACGGAGTCGCAGGAATCTTAGGCTCCGCTTTAGTTGCATCACTTGTTATGATTATTGGCAGTTTTTTTATGCCTATGATTAGAAAATTTTTCCCACCAATAGTTACAGGCACGGTTGTGACCCTAATTGGACTGTCATTAATTCCAGTCGCAGTCGATTGGTTTGCAGGTGGTCAAGTAGGGCAAGAAGGGTATGCATCACTACCTAATTTAGCGATTGGATTATTTGTTTTAACAACGGTTATTCTTTTGTCTATTTTCGGCAAAGGGATTTTATCGGCAGCGGCTGTTGTCATTGGCATGGCACTGGGATTCATGGCATGTGTTGTTTTAGGATTAGTCGACTTTAAGCCAGTCCAAGATTCTCCATTATTTGCTTTGCCAAGTCCTTTTCATTTTGGCTTAAGTTTTCCAATTAGTGGCATTATCGGTATGTCTATTGCCTACTTAGTTACAATAGTCGAATCTACAGGTGATTTCTTAGCATTATCAAATGTGACAAAAACAAAATTAACCGGAAAAAAATTATCTAGTGGAATATTATGCGATGGGTTAGGTTCAGCTTTGGCATCATTATTTTCTACTACACCTTTCTCCTCTTTCTCACAAAATGTAGGCATTGTTGGTATGACAGGCGTAGCAAGTCGCTATGTTGTTGCTATTACTGGTGCAATGTTGATTCTTGCTGGTTTATTTCCAATAATTGGTGCCTTAGTGGTAGCTATACCTCTTCCTGTGCTTGGCGGTGCTGGTTTAGTTATGTTTGCAATGATAATCACAGCAGGGGTAAATATTTTATCTCACACTAAACATACTAAAAGAAATGGCATTATTATCGCGGTAACTATTGGCGCGGGTATGGCAGTAACTGTACGTCCTGAATTGTTAAGTCACTTACCCGATTTCCTTAAAATCATTCTTGCTTCAGGTATTACTACTGGCTCAGTAATTGCGTTGCTGTTAAATGCGGTTCTTCCTGATGGCGATATAATTGTTGAGACCGAAGAGGAAAACTCTGGCAACAGCGAAGTTGAAAGTTCCCCCAACTTGGTTCAAACACCTTAATAGCTTATCTATAACACAATGGCCTGATTAATCAGGCCATTAGTAATACATTAGCATTCAATTATTTCGAAGTGATTTATTCAAAGTCTTTACTTCAACGTGATAGAAATTTTAGTTCCTTGCTCACTTGAAAACGTTAATAACCAACCTTGTTGTTCACATAAACGCTTCACAATCGATAAGCCAAAACCATAGCCAGTACTTTGGCTACCTTTAACTGCGGGGTCGGTTATATTATCTGAAATGCTTGGTTCAATACCTGGACCTGTATCAGCAACAATAAGTGTTTTATCTTGCATCTCAATGGTGACCTTGCCTTGTTGTGTATATTGAAAGGCATTGCCGATTAAGTTGTCTAGTAATACCGTTAACATACCTGATTGCGCATATACTTCTACATTACAATTGTCATTTACTGTCACTTCTATCGGTTTGTTATTGATGAGGTGATTCTGGTCAATAATAGATTGCTCAATTAATGGCAGTATTTTTATGTGTTTTTTGTCTACTTCGGTATGTTCTTCCCTCGCAAGCGTAAGTAGTGTGGTAACTGTTTGTTCCATTTGCGTACTCGCTTGGGATATACGATCGATAACAGGGTTATTTTCATCAGCAGAGTGTTGATTTCGATACACCTCTACCGCATTTTTAATAATGGCGACAGGTGTTCTAAGTTCATGGCTCACGTCACGAGTAAAGCATTTCTCTCTAACCAGGCTTTGGTTAATTCTCATCATAGCGGTTTCCAGCGTTTGCGCTAAAATTCCTATTTCATTATTTGGAAATTGTTCAGCAAACTTATCTGGTATATTTTCAGGGGCAACACCATCAACTAAATCGGCGAGTTGCTTCAATGGGATAGCGGTTTTCCTGGCTAGGTGCCACGCGATTACAAAGGCAAGTAATACTAATATTAATCCTGCAATCAACATTAATTTTAAAATACCTTTTGTGAAAGGGCGAACTAACAACATTTCACTGACTTCTGCGACAAGATAAATGTTTTCTGATTTTGGTAGTGCTAACAAATGATAGTGCCGACCATCTTCCCCTGAAAATTCTTTTCTATTTGGTTCATCAATATATCGCTGTTTGATATCATCAGGTAAGGTGTTTTTTGAGAAGTATAACTGCATATAGCTGACGCGAGAATCTGACCAAAACTTATTTTGGTCATAACCTTGTTGTAAATACTGTGCTTCTTGTCTAACTTCCCGTTCAATAAACTCATCCTCAATGTTATACATTAAGATGAAGCAAAACATGCACCAAACTGTGGAGATTACCAGGGTAAATAAACAAAATTGGCTGACAATTTTTTTGCTTAAGCTATGAAACTTTATTGGTCGATTATTGCTATTGCTTGTTTTATTTTTCATCGTTTTTTATATCGCTTTTTACATTTAATACGAAGCCAATGCCGTGCATCGTTTTTATCATAGGGTAATCAAAAGGCTTATCTAATACATTTCGCAACTGATATATATGAGATCTGAGCGCATCTGACTCTGTGGGTTCATCTCCCCATAGTTTCTGGGATAACTTTGAACGACTCACTACTTGAGGATATGCTTCAGCTAAAATAGATAGAATGCGATAGCCCATACTATGTAATTCAAGCGGCGTTCCTGCACGTGTGACTTGCTGACTTTTCCTATCAATAATTAACTGGTCAAATGTTAAGGAATGATTGGTTTGTAGTAAATAGCGTCTTGATAAAGCGAGGCAGCGAACTTCTAGTTCTTCTAGAGAAAAGGGTTTTGTTAAATAATCATCAGCACCAAGAGTAAAACCCGAAATTTTATCCTCAATGCTATCTCTTGCAGTTAGCATGATAACTGGCACGTGATGGTTAGCTTGTTTACGTAATTGTTTGCAAACCTCAAGTCCATCTATTACTGGTAAATTTAAATCCAGAATGACTAAATCATAATGGTTAGTTAACGCCAGTTCCAATCCTTGATCGCCTTGGGTAGCAAAATCTAATACGTGACCTTTATTTTCCATATAGTCAGAAATGTTTTGGGCGATATTATGCTGATCTTCGACGACTAGAATATATAAAGACTGATTATTCATACCATTTCTCGAATTTAAGTGTTCTTAACGCTTTCTTTGTTTAAAGGTATCGTTAAGGACTGAATAGCTAAGGACTGAATAGCTAAGGACAGATTATATTACAACGTTTTTAACATTTCTTGCGCAGCTTTATAATCAGGCTTTGCAGTAATTAACTGATTTAATGTGGCTTTTGCATTAGCTGTTTGCCCTAATCTTAACTGCGTTTTTGCTATTTTCATATCGATATTCGGATTGTTAAGCGCTTTTTGTGCTACTAACATCAAGGCTAATGATTGCTCAAAGTCGAGCGGTGTATTGGCCACTTTTAGGAAATAGAAGCCGTATACACCGACGAAAGATATAAGGTATTGTTCTTGGTTATTCGCAAGTGTTTCAAGTGCTGATTTGTCACCTGCAATAAATTTAGCTATTACAGCCAAGGTCTTATCTTCTAATTCTAGTTCGATTTTTACAGGTGTTAATCCTAAACTCTTCACTAAAGCCGTCGCGACATCTACCGTTGAAGTCGGGTTTTGCCCTGTGATTAAACGCCCGTCAATGGCGACATGACTTAACATGATTTCGCTTGATTGAAAGTTAGCGCCACGTTCGGTCAGTTTATCTTCAAGCATGAAATCGAAATCGTTTATCCACTTTTGACCAAACAACTTTTCTTCTTGGTTAGTAAAACTGTTTATCGCTTTATTGGCAACCAAATAACTGCCATCTTTTAGTTTTACGTTAACTAATGCCGCAGGGCCGTGACAAACCGCAGCTATACTGCCTTGTTGTTGATATACCTGGGCAATAACTTGTTGTAGTGCCTTGTCTTTAGGTAAATCAAACATCGCACCTTTACCACCGACAACAAACACTGCATCATACGCTTTTGCATCTATTGAGGGAGTTGCAAGTGTATTATTAAGTTTGGCCATAATAGCTTCATCAAGTAATACCTTTGCGTTATAACTTTTACTTGGGTCATATTTATCTGCTTCAACTTGACCGCCTTTTGGACTGGCGATATCAACGGTAATGCCATTGTCTTTAAAAACTGAATAGGCTTTTGAAAATTCATCAAACTCATAACCAGGTTGCACTTCACCTTGTCCATTACCACTAACGATCATTAACACTTTTTGGTTACTTGTATCAGCCTGTACTTGTAATGTTGTTACTATCAGCGTCGCGAATAACGTGATTAATACTGATACGTATTTTTTTAAAATATTCATTTATCTGTCTCTTAAGTCTGAATCTAGTATGAATCAAGTGTGACAAAGACAACGTGAAACAGATGTGAAACTGCTTTGGCTGAAAATCAATAATTTACAAACATGACTCAAACATCAAACATTAGTTGCTTGACCGAACTTTTCAAACTATGTCGGCTCGCGTATACCCCTAATAATGTTACCGTACTCAAAATAATAGCTAACGTAATGAACAAGATGAATAAATTTGGTTGATAAGTCAGTGAAAATTGAGATTGATAAATTAACATGCCGGTAATGTAAGTACCGGCTATCGAACCTATTGCGATGATTAATGCGGTAATTAACCATTCGATAATATTTAACTGCAAACAGGTGCTTTTTAAAAAACCAAAGCTCATAATCACGCTGTTCTTCTTCTTTTCTTTACTTTCAAGTGCATTGATTGAGGACAGAATGACAATAATGGCGAGTAAAATAATCATCACGGCAAAACCACTAATGACTTTGGTGATCATGCCTAAGATGTCATCAAATTGTTTTGTTAATTCCTGTAGGGAGACCATTCTTATTGAGGGATGATTTGTCCACAATTGGCTAAGTAGTGGCCATTGATCATCGTTGAGTTCTAAACTTGCCATATTGTATTGAGGTGCGTTGATATGTTGGATGGCTGCTTGGGGCATTTGCACCCAGAAGGTAATTGAACCCGCGCCCGATTTATATACATGACTTGCCGTAATAGTGAAGGTATAACTTTGTTGATGAATAATAAACGTAAGCTTATCTCCAAGAGACAAACCTAAATCTGTCATTACTTCTTCTTCAAGGGATATTTGTTGCCAGTTTTTAGTTTCTTTTTGCCACCATTGCCCTTGAACCAAATGGTTATTATTTGGAATAGTTTGACTCCAATGTAGTCTAATAGAGCGTGATAACGTCGCTAAGCTATCGCTGGGTTTCTCTGTAAATTTACTGAGTGCTTGGTCATTAATTTTCACTACTTTGGCATACAAGTAGGGTTTAGTTTGACGTAGACTAATATTATGGTCTTTAGACCATTGTTTGATCGCTTCCATTTCAGGCTGACTTGCTTGTGAAACCATCACATTACCGTCATGTGTTCTCTGGTATGAAACCATGGTGTCGCCTAAGTCTTTTAAAAGCATGAGCGTAAACAATAATAGAAATGTACTTAAGCCAATCCCCAGAATTTGAGTGCTTTTACTTAATAAACGCTGCTTCATCATAAATAGCGTAAAAGGGATGAGCCCTGAAAATCCTTGGGTAGCTTTCTCACCCAAGGTTAACACTGTCCAACTAATCGCTGCCATTAACAGGATAGTGATTGAAATACTGCCGACTAACATCAGGGTTAATAAACCATTATCTGAGTACTTCACTGCGACTAAAACAAGAACCACTAGGGCACATAGTTTGATGAAACCTAAAGACATGTTTTTTTGGTTTTGATGAAATAACTTCGCAACGGATGTTTGCCATAAGGTTAGCCAAACGGGCGCATGAAAGACAGCAAAGAGTAATACACAGATCGCTATCGTTTTAGCCGTAAGCCAAAGCTCTAATTGCCAAGTAATCTCGACAAATGTTTCAGATAACCAACCAAGGATCAACCAATGAAATACGCTGGATAAAATTGCCACTACCGGTATTAGTAGCAGTATATTAATGAGCCATTTAATGAGTGATAACTGTAAACCTGTTGCTTTTGTAGCACCTAAACTCATACAAACGGCTGAAAAGTACTGCTCTTTCTTCAAGTGTACTTGCGCTATTTGTTCAATAGCGATAGCGGCCATAAAGAATAAAATAATTGATGCTAAGCCTAAAAAATTCTCAGTACGTTGCCAAAATGAAGCTAACGGATGATCACCTTGTTTATGATGAATCTTCGCTGCGGGAAGTTGCGCTTGTTGCCACTCAATAAGTTGCTGTATTTGTGATTTTGATGCAGAAACTAGGTAACGATGCTGAATAAGATCTGTTGGAAACGCTAACTTTTCCATGTCATCAATGTTGACGATAGCTCGCATAGAAACATTATGTCCTTCCATCAATCTATCAGGCTCGTGAATTAACACCTTTGATACGATAAAGGTTAGCTCACCTATATTGATAGCATCACCAATCGACAGCGCTAAGCTGGCAAATAGGCGGCTATCTAACCAAATATTACCTGCATTAGGTCCACCGTTGGTAACAGTTGCAGGACTCTGCAAAGACGTTGAAGTGAGTAGTTTCCCTTGTAAGGGGTAATCACTTCCTACCGCTTTAAGTTTTGAACGTTGCCATTTACCGTTATAGGTTAACGTTGCATTAATCTGCAATGTCTTGACCACATTCTCACTCAAATGAGTTAATGAAGTGAATTGATTCGTGGTTAAGTTATCTTTTTGAGTTAAAACCGCATCGGCACCCAAAAGGTTCTGTAAATTTCCTTGCAAGTATTTTTGAATGGTATTACTTGATAACGATAACGTGACAATAAAAATCATTAAAATGGCTTGAACCCAGCGTAGTAATTGTTGATGAGGCTGACGGTATTCTTGCGCAAAGTAGTGCCAAGCCAATTGCATATGATGGTTTAACATGATGCTACCAGCCTTTCATTTGTTGAGAGGTTTTTGGTGAGGTCATGTGTGGCATTTTTTTCAGTTTGTTGATCGCCGGCGGAGTTTCTCGATGATGTTTTGGTAAGCGCTCCATCGGCAAGTGAATAAATGTTCTGCGCTTTACTAGCCAGCGCATTGCTGTGAGTCACTATGATTAAACCGGCGTTATTTTCTTGGCAGCAGGCAAATAAAATATCAGAGATTTCATTTGCATTGTGTTGGTCTAAATTACCCGTTGGCTCATCGGCAAATATAAACTTAGGTGAAAAGACTAACGCACGGGCGATTGCAACGCGTTGTTGTTCTCCACCACTTAATTGAGATGGTTTATGATCAGCTCTATCAGACAAACCTACCTTTTCTAACCAGTGTCTCGCTTTGCTTATTGCTTGTTTATCACCACGTAACTTTAAAGGTAAAGCAATGTTGTGTAGAGCAGTTAACTCAGGTAATAAATGAAATTGTTGAAAAATAAAACCAATATCTGAACGCAAGTTATCAAGTGTTGAGATGTGCTTATCATTGATAAAACTACCTTGACCAGAGCTGGGTTTTTCTAAACCTGAAAGCAGCATAAGTAAACTTGATTTACCGGCACCTGAAGGACCTGTTATGGCATAGGATTGTCCTTGGCTTATTGATAAATCGAGGTTTTCAAATAAGGTAATAGTCGGTGACTTACTTTCAGAAGTCATGTTGTTAGAAGCAAGGTTACCAAAGGATTGAGAAACGTTTTTTAATTCAATTGAACAAGGCATAAATTTGCACCACAGTAATAATTCATACTGCTATCGTATGAAGCTGCTTGTGAAACGAATGTGAAACTCAAGAAAAACTAAAGAGAATTAAAATGTAATGCTGATTTATCGAATCGAGAACTGACCAAGTTTATTGGTTTCACTTTTATTTCACACAAAGATAAATATAGTTCAGTTTTAATAACTCAAAAAACAACTCAAAAGAGTAAAAAATGAAGACGTATTACCTGAGGAAATCCTGTTTATTAATGATTTTCGTTGCATCAGCACTTACCACCCTTGCAGCGGAAAATACACCCGAGCAACTTGGCTCGTCCAAGGAAATAATAAATAGCGCTATTATAAAGTTTGAAAAGACGAAAAGAGACCGTTGGTCTTACAGCATTTCTCGCTATGAAGACGAGGAGGGCGACATAACAAGTAGTATTGAGCAATATTCCCCACAATTAAGTAAACCATGGCTCCTTAAACAAGTTAATGGCGAACAACCAACAGATAAACAAATTAAGCATTTTGCTGAAAAGAAACAAGCGCAAACAAACGTGAAAAAGCAAGGGGGTAACATTCAACTCAAGTTACGCGAGCTTATCAATCAAGAAAGCTTGTCTTTAGTCTCTACTGACGATAAATATATAGTTATGGCATTTAATGTTAATTTTAAAAAACTGGGGAAAGACTCTTTTGGTAAGATCCAAGGAGAGTTAATTTACCAAAAAGAAAAACAATTCATCGAAAAAATATTGATATGGAACAGTGCAGAGTTTTCCCCCATGTTTACTGCAAACGTTACTGACTTAGCGATAACGTTTACCTTTTTAGAGATTAACGGGGCAGTTTTAACCAAGACAAATGAAATGAAGATGAAAGGTAGTTTTGCTTATTTCACCGAAATAAATGAAACCTCTCTAGATAACTTTTCAGATTACTTATATCAAGGTAAGTAAATGCTATGTCATTTCACACTGATTTCACATGGCAATAAGTAGACTCGTTTAAAATTAACGAGGAACAGCCCATGCTAAATAAATATCCCAAAATCAAAGTGTCATTAATCAGCCTGCTGAGTTTGACTATCATACTTGTGGCTTTTGTCTTCTGGCTCCGTAGTCTCTTTCCTTCTACTACCAATCAGATAGATCTTAAGCTTACTCAACCTCAAGATCTGATTTATCTATCTCAAGGAGTAGAAGATATCCGCGGAAAAATCCTTGCCGTGGTCACCAGTACTGACATTATGGGGTCTACTGGCAAAGATACCGGTTATGAATTAACCGAATTGGCTCGCGCTTATTATGTTTTTAAAGCCAATGGCTTTGATGTTGATATTGCTAGCCCTAAGGGTGGTAAGCCACCAGTGGTGATAGATGATGATGATATGGGCAAATTTGATTTTGCTTTTCTAAATGATAAATTTGCGCAGTACAAAGTTGATAATAGCCTTGCCATTGCTGATGTTGATAAGAGCCAATATCAGGCAGTTTATTTTGTTGGCGGAAAGGGCGCGATGTTTGATTTTCCAGAAAACGCAGCGATCAAATCCATAGTGAGTGATTATTATCAATCGGGTAAGGTTGTTGGCGCTGTTTGTCATGGACCGGCTGCGTTAGTCAACGTCACTCTTGACGATGGCAGCGCTTTGTTAGCCAATAAAACAGTGGCTAGTTTTACTAACGATGAGGAGCTTTTGTTAATTCCGGATGCAAAAGAAGTCTTTCCGTTTTTGTTGCAAAATAAATTGACTGAACAAGGGGCAAACTTTGATGCGGGTCCTGTGTATTTGGGTAATTTGGTTCAAGATGGCAATTTAGTTACAGGGCAAAACCCTTGGTCTGTTTGGTTAGTTGCAGAAGCGATGATTAAACAATTAGGTTATCTCCCAGTTAAACGTCAAATCACTGCTGAAGAAAATACTATCAGTATATTAACAATCTACGAAGACGAAGGAATCGTAAAAGCTAAAGAAAAAATAACAGTATTGTTATCCAACCAAGAACAGTCATTTGATAGGATTTTACTTGCTGTTCACAGTATTGTTTATGCCATGCAATGGGAGGTAGGCAAGTCAATTGATATGTTACGTTTACTTTCTTTTGCAGATAATGATTAATTGTTATCTGCCACTTAATCTTCTGTTTTATGAAGATTAAGTGGCAGAATCAACAACATCTATTTCCGTGTATTAATCAATGTAGAAGGAATAATAAAGATCCGTTGATTGCTCAATACCACTGACAATTTCTAACCAAAATCGATTTAAAATGAACATTCTCACTGTGAGTTCGTTAATGGGTTCATATACGCCAATACCGTATTTTAAATAAACTCTATTGCCAACATAACCACTAACCGTTGCTTGAATTTGATCGCCTTCACCTTCAGTATCAACTGCTATATTACTAATCAGTGGTATTTTTTCTATTTGGTCAAATAATCCAGCGCTATTGGTCGCGCCAAAGCCAACCAATAAACTGGCTGCAACGGTACTTTTTTCTGCCCCTGCATCTAAACCTCTTCCTCTGACTAGATAAGATAAAATTTCAGGCATTTCCATTGTTGGGGTTGAGAAAAGCTCCATATTTAATGCGTTGGCTAATCCGGTTACCCGAATGCCGACATCAATATCCTCAGATTTAATGTGTCTACTGGCACGTAGATTAAAATAAGGATTATCCATTGGCCCGTTGAAGGTGAACTCTCCTTTTTCTATTTTAAGTTTTTGACCATACGCTTGAAAAGTACCATCAGACGATTGTATATTGCCAAACAGCTGGAACGGATTTTTCTCTTGTTGGCTAATTTGCAATTGACCGAATAAGTGGCTTGATAATCCTTGGCCTGATATTTCAAAGGCGGGTTTGATATTAACGCTGATGTCAGTTTTTATATCAAAACCAGAAGATTTTTTGACAACCGCTTTGCCATATTGATCAAGAATAATAACATCATCACTCAATGAAACGCTGCTTTCAGGCAGTTTCTCAATATTAAACGTACCGTCGACAACGTCAATATTTCCACTAATGGTTAATGCTTTTTCTACCAGTGAAAAATTTAACGTGGGTGAAATGCTCATCACTAATTGTGGAGGAAAAACTAACGGCAACGCGTCGCCTGTTAAATCTACATTCATCGACAAACTATTTTGCCATGATATATTTCCCTGTACTTTTGCCTGTTTATCGGCGAGATAGAAGTCAGCGTCCAGTGTTGCGTGATTATTGTTAATGATGACTGAGGAGGATATATTTTCTAGGGTGTTGGCATTTTGTAGTAATCGAAATTTTCCTTTAGTTAGTGCTATATCACCATTAAACAAAGGAGAGCCAAGTGTGCCATCAATCGATATATCTGCTGTTACTTTACCTTGTAAAGTAATCACGTCTGTTAAAATGCCTTGGAAAGGTAATAAATTTATTTGATTCAATGATATTTGTGCATTTACCGTGGAATCAGTAAAAGAAGAGTCGGCTTCGGAATTACTAACCAAACTATCATCAATAAAACGATCGTCAATGAAATCAACGGTTGTATTAACCTCTACTAAGGGGAGGTTATTAGTCGCGATTAACGCTAACGTACTCGTTAATTGCTTTTCATCAACAGTCAAAGCAAACAAACCTTGCGACCACTGTGACAACACATGCTCGCCAAAATCATCACTCACTTTTAAATAACCCGGCGACATGTCAAAGCGCGCCTTTGCTGCGATAGGTTGCTGGGGAGACCATTTGATCTGGATATCACTGTCAATTTCACTAATTATTTCAGTGTCTTTTGGTAAGAATAATTCGTCAATGGCAGCAAGATCAATCTTCAATTTAAGGGCAACATCACCAGCACTACCAAGGTTCACTTGATGCGGCAAACAAAGACCAAACCCTTCACCTTGCCAACAATGACTTGCTACCATACTTTCTTGTTTGGTTAAATCGAAATTAACATCGAAATCTTTATCATTTTCAAGGGTAATATTTTTATAGGTTAATGCACTTTGCTCAATAATACTTTGCCATAGAGTAAATTCCTCATCCCAATGACCAGACAGGGCAATTGCACCTGCAAAATCACCTAACCACTGAGCTTTTACATGATGATCACTCGCATTGCCTGTTACATCAAATAGGATGTTTTCAATACGATAACGTGTAGATTCGTTGACCCAATCCAATTGCTTATTCTTTACTGCTAATTGGATGTCGTGATCACTCAATGGTTGATAGCTCGCTTCAATTGCTAACGAATCACTATACCATTGTTGAAAATTTAACTGGGTTAACTGACTTTGTAGGTTAACCGTAGGATTGTCTTGCGCTCCAGTAATTGAAAAATCACTAGAAATGCTGCCAGTTATCTCTTGATGCCACTGGTTAATATTGTCTACCGTTAATTTCCCCTTAATATCCCAAAAATCGCTATCCGAGGCTTGCAGTGTTAAGGCACTATTATTGAAGTCGATAAACAGTTTACCTGGTTGTAAATTACCTAATTGATTTAAACCAATATCTGCTTTGATGATTAAGTCTAGTGTATTTATATTTCCTGAAATGTCGGTATCATTCAGCGAGACAGACCATGATTTTTCTGACCATGCACCATGACTGTTGATGCTGCCTTGTAATCTGCCAGTAATTAAATCAGGTAGGTTCTCTGTCAACACATCTACTTGTTCTTTACTTGTGCCTAACTTTGATAAAGCCGGTATGTTTATTTCAGGCAAGGTAAAACCAGTTGATTGAGCTGATAACTGCCAACTAATATGGTCGGGTACTAAACCTATATCACCGGCTAAATGTAATTGGCTTACTGAATCTTCATCGTTAAAAATAAACTCATCAATAGTAGCGTGATTATTAAGGTAGCTCGCTTTGAGTTTCACTTTTGCATTGTTATAGCCATAACCTTTAATCTGACTGCTTAAATCCATCGTTTGTTCTTTTACATTACCCGAGAGTGATAACAACAATGAGGAATATTCACCATACTCAGTTAATGATAAAGGTGTTGGGATTTTCTGAGCGTCCATGGTTAGATTAAACGGCATGGCTTCATCAATGAAGTTAATATTACCTTGGCTTTTAAGCGCTAAGTTACCTTTGCTGATCACATCAAATGTTAAATCTTCAAATGAGCCTTGTATTGATAATTGTTGAGTACTGTTATCAATTTCTGACCACCATGCCACCTTGTGCAGTTGGCTCTCTAATTGAGTTGTAAGCTGGTAGGGCGGTAGTAGCTTTGCCTCAGCAGTTAATTGGTTGATAGAGAACGCTGATGTGGTGGTTTTAAATTGGCTGATATTTACATCGGTATTAATCCAAGTAGCGCTTAGTTGATTATTGCTTGAAAGCCAAAGTGAATAATTTTTTTGGTCATTGTCTTTTGAAGTATTATGTTTTGGCTGAACCTTAGTGTTTACAGTCAAAGTGTCTACAGCCAACGTCTCAAGTTGTAATTGGTCAATATTCAGCGAAATAGGTAGATTAATTTCCGGTAACTGAGTAAAAGTATTATTAACTAATGAAGTTGTACTCTGTTTGGTAACAGGCGTTGTTTGTTCTTCTCCAACGAGTAATAACGTCAGCTGCTTTGCTCTGGGTTGTAAGAAGTTAAACTCACTTTTACTGATCGACAATTGTGTAATAAATTGCTCAATTGTGATCTCAGTATCATTGATAACTATCAGACTTTCTTTAAGCTCAACAGAATCAGCGTTAATTGAAAAGGGCATTTCAAAAAGTTGAGATGCGGTATTATTTACTGATGAAACTTGCTCCTCACTCTCATCGTCAGACAAGTAACGTAAAGAGAAATAGTCAGCTTTTGCTGATTTAATACATAAGGTTTTATTCCAGACACAAGCAAAGTTAATCTCAGTTGATAAGCCATTTACCCTAATATCAAGGTTATCTAACTGCAACTGAAATGAGTTTAATCGAACATCTCGTACTAAAGCTCCGCTGTTATAGTCAATCGTAACACCATCAATATTATTGAGTAATGTTAAGGTGATATTTGTGCCCCAAGGAGTAGTAACGAGTACGGTGATAAAGCAAAGTGATATTGCCAAGTACTTAGATACCACTAAACTAATTCTGCGCCACATCATAACTCAGCACCTAAACTAATATGAATACGCCCATTCTTCTTATCGCCGTCAATACCATAAGCGTAATCAAATTTAACTGCGCCAACAGGCGTCAGGTAATGTATACCTGAGCCAAATGAATAGACCGGATTAAATTCACCCTTATTTGTCACACTGCCGCCATCGGAAAAAAAGGCTATACGCCATTTATTGGTAAGATAATATTGATATTCAATGCTTGCTACCATCAACCGAGTACCGCCAACGACCACTTGAGTAGAGTTTTCAGGGTCAGATGATGAAGGCACGGTAGAACCAATGGACTGATAGGAAAATCCACGAATACTCTGATCCCCACCAGCATAAAATCGTAATGAAGGGGCTAATTCGGCGTCTCTATCAATGTAAATAGCGCCTAATTCCGCGCGGGTAACTAAACGATGCTTTGGTTTTAACGTAGTAATGTAATTCCATCGTCCGTGAATTCTAAAAAAGCTATTGTCAGAACCTGCTTTTAAGTGCGCTCCTTCTATATTATATATTTGTCTAAAGCCCGAACTTGGATCCAAAGCAGAGCCTGAACGAATGGTTCTAGACCAAATAATACCGGGGATAATGTATTGAACATTGTCCTTATCAGACCAATCAATATTAGGCTTGACTTCGTCCAAGTTATACTCCCATGCTTCCTGATGAAATCGGGTATAGATTTGTCTATTCCAGTCATCCTTGCTGAGCACCCGACCGATTTGAGCAGAATAAACTTTTGACGTTAAATCAGGGTATTCATCATCTTCGACCGTAATTTTAAATTGTAGGAGGTCTTCAGTCGGGTGACCTAACGGGATACTGTAAATAAAGTTACCAGTAGGATTGATCGAGGAGTATTCAATTTTTGTTTCTTGAAAGTGGCCATATTTATTGATAAGCGGTGTACGCCAGCCAGCGGAAAGGCGAAACTTAGTATCGGTGGCATAACCTATACCAAAATCAAATTGATGACTTTTTGCAGGGGTCAGCGTCACATTAATAGGAATGGTGTAATCATCATTTACTTTATCTTCAGCTTTCTCGGCAGGCAGTGCCTGCACGTTACTAAAGTACTGAGTCGATTGAAGTTGTTGCTGTAATTTATGAAAATCATGGGTATTATAAAAATCCCCCTTATTGAAAGGGATCATACTCTCTAATAACTGAGGTTTTAGATCAAAATCATTGAAATTTACCTCACCAAAGCGATACCTTGGACCACTTTTATAAGTAATGTTGATGTTTGCATAATGATAACCTTGTTTGATGGTTATATTACTGTCTACTAAGCTCCCGTTAAAGTAACCACGTTGAAGCGCTAAGGACAATAAGTCAGATTTTATAGTTTCATATTTACCGTGATGAAGTTTATCGCCATGGTGAATGTCCATATCATTAAGTAAGGTAATAAAAGCCGGATCGTTTTGCGCAGCGCCTGTTATATTGACCTTGATATTATCAAGTAAGGTTGGCTCGTTTAATTTGATTATCAGTAGTAGTTTCCAGGGATCTTTTTCAACAGCAACTTCAATGTCTGCTTGGTAATAACCTAATGAATTTAGAGCCTTGAAGGAATTTTCTTTGGCAGAATAGATAAATGCAGAGCGTTCTAAATCAGATTCAGGCAAAGTACCTAAATATGAATAGATGTTTTTTTCAACTGCCTTTGCTAGTTCGCCATCAAGAGTCACCGTTAAATTGCTTGCAAAAGCGACATCGGTGAAAAATAAAGACAAGAACGATACGGCTAACAGTCTGATTTTTGGTTTAAAAATCCTTGATAGAGTGTCGAGATAATGTGGAATGTTCAAAGTCATTGAAAAGACGTTATTCCTGAAGAATTTAATACTGAAAGAATGGTAAATTTTACGCTATAAATGTCATTCTGACTATGGGAATAAGAAAACGCCCGGTGTTGCCATAAAGTGTTTTTAAAGACTGTACTAAAATCAAGTTTCCATCAATTAGTTGTTAAAAAGCAAATTGCAGATAAACCGTGTTGTAATTACTGCCCCCTTTAATACGACCAAATTGTGAAGCCGATTCAAATATAGAAGAGCGATGGTGAATGCCATAACCAAGCCAAGTAGCTTTTAAGGCATGAACATTAAAAATATCACCTAAATTTATATCTATAGAAAAATCTATTGCGTTCATAAGTTTACTTGGACTATAACCTTTTTCTTCCATCTCAGTTCTCTCAATATAAGTTACATCAGAGATATATGATAACCCTTCGGCAAAACCTACGCGCCATCGGACCGGCCAATGGATGGTGTAGAAAGCTTTGATTCCAATTTGATATTCTTGTTCGCTATCTTGAACATCAGATTTCCAGTGCCAAGCCAAACCGGTTATTAGATACAATTCAATGGGTAAACTAAATAATTCATCGGTTAGCGGTAAACCATAGAAAACAGAAGTGAGTTGGTTGTTAAATTCGTCTTTTTCAGTATCGCCCGCGAGAATATCGCCAATATTTGATGGGGTTGCCCAGCCGTGTGCAACGCGCAGGTAACTACCATTATTGAGTGTATTTTTTTTACTTTTAGTTTTATCATTAAAAAACGCAACCCCGAGATAAGCCTCACTTTGCCAGCGCTTATCAACAATAGTACTTTGATAAGCATTATTATCTAATCCAGTTAGACCAAGTGAACCGATGAAGTATAAGTTTGAAATTACATGGTATCTTGATTCAATAGTTGCGTTTACATCAATACCCGCACCAATGCGTTCATCTGTTAATTCACTCAAGGCATAATAATAACTATTAAACTCAGCACTTTTATACCGCGCTGAAATCTTCGGCATAAATTCCCAGCTATCGTATTGAAAGTACCAGCTACTGCTGAAGTTAGCATACGGTTTACCGTCAAGATCACTAAAGATTTCCACATCAAAATGGTGCTTGTCACTGGTGTTTTTACGCCATTGAAAACCAAAATCAAAGGTATCTGCTTGTGTTTCATTTTGGTATTCAGTAGGAATATCGACAAAGCGCAGACGTCCTAGGGCATTAAGTTCCCAATCCGCTCTTTTTAACAAGTGACCACCACCCTCAATGCCGCGTAGAAAAAAAGTATCACCTTCATAAAACATCATAGGTACGATACTGTTAACCTTATCGTCCTCGGCAGCAAATGGAATGTTCGCACTCCTAACCAGTAATCCTAAACCCCATGGTTTTTCTTCAGCATTAGATTTAGCAAATATATTCATACTGAATGACAATAAAATTAATGAGATGATTAAGCGCATAATTACTTCTCTAAAATCAATGGGGTTTACACCATTTATGTTAGCAGTATAGTGAGAACCCGTTTGAATTAATGTGAAGTAAGTCACATCAGCACTCGCTAACTCATATTATATTTAGTTCTTTTTGTATGCTATCGCTAAAGTTAGCTAACAATTTTTAATTAACATTAGCCCTATTGGGGCAAAATAATTTACCTAGGAGCAACAATGTCATTGATCGCGAATACACCTAAACCTCCATACTTTGCTGTTATTTTCACTTCTACACGGACTGAAGGGGATAATGGTTATGGTGAAATGGCCAATAGAATGGTTGAACTAGCACAGCAGCAATCAGGATTTTTGGGGGTGGAATCAGCAAGAGAAGAGGTTGGTATCACAGTATCTTATTGGGCAGATCTTGATTCCATTAAAGTTTGGAAGGCGAACTCTGAACATTTAGCAGCTCAAAAGACAGGTCGAGAGGCCTGGTATGATTCTTTTAAAGTGCGTATTTCAAAAGTAGAACGAGATTACGGTATTTAAGTGGTAAATTATTTCAATGAATAAACCATTCTGTTATGAACTATATTTTTGTTTAAAAGTGATTAACAATATTTTAAACTGAAGAAATTCAGTGAGTTGTTTTCTTCGGTGGACGTTACCGTTATAAGGAGTATCTAATCATTAAGTCTTTATGGATTGTTATATTTATAACTGTTTTGATTTGGTCGGGAATATCCCCTAAAGATCAGTTCACTTGGTTTCTTGAAGTACTCCCTGCGTTAATAGCTGGGGTTTTATTACTGGTAACGTACAATTCGTTTCGACTTACTTCAATGCTATATTTCTTCATCTTATTACATTGCATTGTGTTAATGATTGGCGGTCATTATACCTACGCTGAAGTGCCTTTTTTTGATGGATTATTCGGTGCGGAACGTAATAATTACGACAAAGTTGGCCATTTATTCCAAGGTTTTGTGCCTGCGTTATTAGCGAGAGAAATCTTAATCCGTAAAAATGTCGTCAATGGTAACGTTTGGCGAAATGTTATTATTGTTTCTATTTGTTTAGCATTCAGTGCTTTCTATGAATTAATTGAATGGTGGGTTGCGTTGATGTCTGGCGAAGATGCTGAAGCCTTTTTAGGAACACAAGGTTATGTGTGGGATACTCAGTCAGATATGGGCTTAGCTTTGTTAGGTGCCATTTTTTCATTACTGTTATTATCAAAAATTCATAATCGCCAATTAAAAAAAGTAACCGGCAATTAAATTGAGACTGCTAGTAGATACATAGTAGTGTATTAGTAGTAATTCAGTTTTATTGTTTTCTATATTTAATGATCAATTTTTTCCCTTTATTAAGATTATGCGCTTAAGGAATTACTCATATGCCTCATGTAGAAATTAAATATTCTGATAATTTAGAGTTCGATACGAATAAAATCTTTAATGCTGTAGAAGAGGTCATCAATAAAAAAGACATGAGTGCAGGCGAATGCAAATCAAGAGCATATCCTTGCTCTCAATATAAATACTCTCATATGCTTGTTACCGTCTCTTTATTAACAAAGCCGCACCGAGATAAAGCATTTACGCAGATGTTAAGTGCTGAAATAGAGAAGGTAATAAAAGCTCACTTGAAACAAAGCTTATATTTTTCGTTAAACATTGAATACAGTTTGAATTACTACACTACAAATGTTCATAGTGTTGAAGGAGACAGCCTCCAGTGTATGGCTGACAACGTAACCAGTTAAATTCCAACCATTACCTGCCTTTAAATGGCCGCTTTACTTCAATACGGATGAGCACATGTATTTATTACTAACCGTTATCGTTTCAACCTTAGTAGCTGGTTTAGCTATGCCTTTAGGTGCTGCCATTGCACACTTTGAAAGTATCAAAGAAAAATGGATTGAAGAAGAATTTAGGCACAGTGTCATGGCGTTTGGGGGCGGGGCGTTATTGTCAGCTGTTGCGCTAGTTTTGGTACCTGAAGGCATGGCTACGCTTGATCCATTATCGGTATGTTTTTGGTTTATCGTCGGGGGACTTAGTTTTATGTTCCTTGATATTTATCTTAAAAAAATTGATACCCCAGCGAGTCAACTTGCAGCAATGCTCTCAGACTTTATTCCAGAATCAATTGCGTTGGGCGCGGCATTTGCTACGGGAGATAGTAGCGCTTATTTACTTGCTGGATTAATTGCACTTCAAAACGTGCCTGAGGGCTTTAGCGCTTATCGAGAATTGAGTACTACAGCGGTTTATAAACCGAGAAAAATCATCATTATGTTTACGTTAATGGCGTTACTTGGCCCAATTTCTGGTATCTCTGGCTATTTATGGTTATCAGATTACCCAGCAGTCATTGCAGCGATCATGCTTTTTGCCTCAGGCGGTATTCTCTATTCTATCTTCCAAGATTTAGCTCCTCAAGTGAAACTAGAAAAACACTGGGCTCCACCAATGGGCGCAGTACTAGGCTTTGTGCTTGGCATGCTTGGATTTATGTTTACAACATAATGAGCACTTATTAGTGTTGGTTGTATTTCGTTACTTAAAAAGGTTAACAGATGTCTGAAGTCATTATTTATTATCTTGAAATGAACACTCTAAATGAAGTAAACCCCAAGCCGGATGTTCGAGGTTTAACCGTTACAGAAGTTGAAATTAAGAATTTTCGGTTCAATCGTTTTCTATATCAATATGTGGGAGAGCCATGGGAATGGACTGATAAACTTTCCCATAGTGATGATTCATGGAAAACTTATGCTGAGAGTCCAATGGTCAGTACTTATGTAGCCTATTATCGAGGAGCTATTGCAGGCTATTTTGAACTACAAAATACTTCATCAGGTGATGTGGAAATCATGTACTTTGGCTTGGCAAAAGACTTTATTGGCAAAGGTTTTGGCGGCTATTTTCTGACTTGTGCCATTAAATCAGCATGGTCACTGCCTGATGTAAAACGTGTTTGGTTGCATACCTGTAGCCTTGACCACCAGAGTGCTTTGCAAAATTATAAAGCGCGTGGTTTTAAAATCTATAAAGAAGAAGTTGATGCTGACTAGTATGTGACATAAAGTGGGGTGGTCGCGTTATAAGGACTGATAAGCATTATTTAGTGCTTACCAGAAATGTCTACAACGGGGTGACAGTAGTCACTTTTCAGGTTATTTGATGATTCAATTGGTTACTTTGATGTGAACAACCTTTTTATTAAAAGGTTGTTCACTGCACTAAGTGGTAGCTAGCAGAGATGATCACTATCCTTCCGCTTCTCGCTGAAATTAGCCATAAAATGGACTTTAAGAGTTTTCTTTATCCAGCAACTCCATTAATCCAACTAGTGCTGCGAAAAGCACAGACCCTACAGGCCAAACAATCCAAGTTACACCCCAATCCATAGTCCATAAGCTCCAGCCAAGATATATGGCAACTAATAAAGGCCAGTAGAAAGCTGCAAGCTTCTCTGCACGTTTTGTATGTTTACTTTTTTCTGTCTCTGTACAACTGTCTTTCAGAATATTGTTATAGGCGCCATATTCAGCTGAAACAGGAGCCACAATGTATATTCCTGTTGCTATTATGAGGAGCAGCACAATTAACATCATTAAAATTATATCTGACCCACCGAAAAACATGCTGACAAATATCAGCGGTACAGAGCTGACGATGAACATGGATATACCAACAGATAATCGTAGATTATAGGTATTTCTGAATTTTTGTAATTTTTCTTTAAAAACGCTGTGCACACCATAGGCTAATTCAAATGTCTCATTTTCTATCACAGAGATATCACTCTCATATTGGTTGGTTCTAATAAAAAAGCTTATAGCAATAGAGACCATGACTAATATGCATACAACTCCTATCGCTGCGGCAACATCGCTTGTCAGATTTAATTTATTTGTTTCAGCCATTGCCAAAAAGAAAAAGAGTGGTACAACTGAGCATACACAAAGTACAACCCCCTTGGTGACTAAACTAGCCACTTCTACCTTATTCTCAATATACTTTAATGATTGTTCTAAGGTAATTTGGGTTATACCAGACTCAATAGCCTCCTTGAGGGAATCAAATGCTTCAATATCATCCTTTAGTAGAAAGTCAGTTGAAACGTCAAAAATTTCCGCTAACGTAATTATTCTATTTAAATCAGGTATGCTGTTAGCACTTTCCCATTTAGAGACTGACTGCCTGGAAACATTCATTTTTTCAGCCAGTTCTTCCTGCGACCAGCCACACTGTTTTCTTAATCTGATAATCTTATCTGCTAATATCACAAAGTTTATTCCTTCATCTGTTGTTGAGCGGTAAGCTTAGGAAATCAGGCAGTTGCAGACCAGCAAGTCCAGTTGTTAATTTGTCAACCAGCGGTTGCAATGCAGACTATTTAGTTAAATCCACCTATTTATTCGGTGCTAGAAAGTGAATTTTTTCATTTGAAAAGTCTAATCTAATCATAATCTCAAACCACTAATAAACTGTCAACTTCCACACTATTTATGCCAAACGGGTCAATAAATCAGTTCATTTAGTCGTATCTTGAGTTAGCTATCGTGTTTACATCGGTAGCTTTCTTAGAACTTAAATGAGTAGTAAATATTTCCTGTTAAAATATTGTTATTAGACTGGTCTTTATTAGGTTAATTATTTACTTTTTTACGTTTAATATTCAGTTTAGTCATCTGATTGTTAGTAAAGTTAGGGGATATTTTATTAATATCAATATTGATTTTACCTAATCCAGGACAGAGTGTTCTATTGACATCAGTTTCTTCAATCATATTTTTCTTTTAAGTAAATCATTAATAAAAAGCATCTTTTTTGCTTTTGTAACACTTTAAATGTTTTTAATAGTGAAATAAATATCGAACAGCCTGCATTAAATACTGGTTGATATGCACTGTTTTATCATCGATGTTAATTTCATTTTGATTATTTATGCTATTCATAATAAGCTGACTCTGCTTTGATATTTTGACTTGTGGCAAAGTTACGTATTTTCGCGTAGTTTTTGGCGAATAATACAGCGTTAATTGTTGTTATTAATAGCTCAATAAAGGCACTGCAACTAATCGAGTTCTCGCATAAAGCGTTTTGGTTGCAAATAAAAGTAGGCCATCACAATGTCGCCTCACGGTATGTGAAAAATTCAAACAGAATTATTAAGTGATGAATTATTTTCCATACGGACATTAAACAGACAAAATATAGTTGGTTTTTTCTCAGTTCAATATTATAACCAACTATTTATAGCCCTTTAGACTGGCATTTTGTTGTTAAATACAAATACGAATTTAAACTTAACCATGGAAAGAAACGTAATGAAACTAGAATCAATAGCGTTACACGAAGGCTATAAATCCGAAGATACAACGAAAGCGGCTGCAGTTCCTATTTACCAAACAACTTCTTATACCTTTGATGATACTCAGCACGGTGCAGATTTATTTGACCTGAAAGTGCAGGGTAATATCTATACACGCATTATGAATCCTACCACTGATGTATTGGAAAAACGTATAGCGGCAATGGAAGGTGGTATAGGCGCTGTTTGTGTTGCTTCAGGTATGGCTGCAATTACTTACGCATTGCAGTGTATTTGTGAAACGGGTGATAATATTGTTAGTACTAGTGAGCTTTATGGCGGTACTTATAACCTATTCGCCCATGCATTACCTAAGCAAGGTATTGAATCTCGCATGGTTAAACATGATGATTTCGAAGGATTTGAGAAATCAATTGATGAAAAGACTAAAGCCATCTTTTGTGAGTCTATCGGTAACCCTGCCGGTAATGTAGTAGACATTTCTCGCTTGGCAGAGATTGCTCATAAACATGGTGTGCCGTTAATCGTAGATAATACAGTGGCTACACCTTACTTATGTCGTCCGTTTGAATTAGGTGCTGATATTGTTGTGCATTCACTCACTAAGTATATTGGTGGTCATGGTACTTCAATTGGTGGTGTAATCATCGATTCTGGTAAGTTCGATTGGGTAGCCAATAAAGAACGTTTCCCTGTACTTAATGAGCCTGATCCTGCTTACCATGGCGTGGTATACACAGAAGCGTTAGGCGCTGCAGCTTACATAGGTCGCTGTCGTGTAGGGCCATTAAGAAATACGGGCGCTGCAATATCGCCAATGAATTCTTTTCAAATTTTACAAGGTCTTGAAACGCTTGGTTTACGTATGGATCGCCATTGCGAGAATGCGGAAAAACTTGCTGCATATCTTCAACAGCATAGTAAAGTTGAGTGGGTTAATTATGCTGCATTACCTGAAAGCCCTTATCGTGCGAACTGCGAAAAGATCACTTCAGGTAAAGCTTCTGGCATTTTAAGTTTTGGTATTACTGGCGGAATTGAATCAGGCACCAAATTTATTGATGCGCTTGAAATGATACTTCGCCTAGTAAATATAGGTGATGCAAAATCTCTTGCTTGTCATCCTGCTTCTACAACGCATAGACAATTAAACGAAAAAGAACTTGCTGCTGCAGGAGTCAGCTCTGATTTGATCAGAATATCTGTTGGTATCGAGCACATCGACGATATTATTGCTGATGTTAGCCAAGCCTTAGATAAAGTATAACAACAAGCAAAAATGACGCGTTAATGCGCGTCTTTTTTGTACGTTTGGCTACTATTACATGACATTTTCAATCGATATTACTCAATGAATCTTATAGACAGATATCTTGTTACGTCACTCATTATATGGGTTGTTGCCACGATAGAATCTATTGGTGGCCTTGCTGGATTTTGGTCTATTACCGGAAATGAGCGTTTTGTTATCCTGTCTATTGAAAGCGCAGTGCTGTTTGCTCTTCTGGCAAATTGTTATGCCATGAAAAATTGGGTATATCGTCATTCCACAGAAACATCACATCGGGTTATCGCCTGGATTACTCTTGTTGCTTTAGCTTTGTGTGTTTGTGGAGATGTGGTTAATTTTAATTTACCGCAGACATACTATCGCTATGGCGGCATTGTAAAGCATGATTATCTTGCTGATTCAGTTACTTTCTTTGGTCCAGGTTACGCTTTATTTCTTACGGTTGCTTGCTGGCTTGTTATCGCCAATGACATCAAACCCAAAATACTGTTTATTTGGGGGGGTATCGGATCTTTAGTGGGCGTAGCATCCTTTTATTCTATGCATCTGTCAGGTACTGGATCACACGTTTCCATTGTAACGGGTAGTTATGCTGTGCTCATTACGCTTGTCGGTATAAGTGGATTCATCTTATTCACTGCGTTTCGTAACTCAGTGATAAAACTTGGCGTTTGTCTTGTTTCAATTGGCCTTGTGTTAGCTGCGGTTGCTGATGGGGTTATTGGCCAGTTTTGGATTTACGGCAATGGTGGGGAAGGCTTCTTTCCTGAAGCGAAATATGTAAATTGGTCACTCTATATTGGCTCACAGTGTTTACTAATTCATATAGGCCGTCTTGCAGTTTGGCGTAAAAAGGGCTGCTATAACTCAGTCTCCTAACCACAGTTTTTTAGACATTATCGTGGTGTTATGAACAAAAAATATTTCTACACCACAATATTAATGTAGCAATCAATGGTGAAATAGTTATTAACTCTATGGTATCGTTGGTGACTTAAGTTATTGCTATTACTTAGGTAAGCGTAAAGCGTCTACACCTAAAATAACCACGATAATGGGTGAGTTGTAACTGACTCAATGTTATAACAAACAATTTTTAGCCCATTCTTTGGGTGTTATAGATTATACAGCTACTCGGTGTATCTATATTTTAACGAGGAGAGAGACAATGTTTAGTCATGTTATGATTGGTGCAAATGATATACAAGAATCAAAGGTTTTCTATGATGCCATCCTTGGCGCTATGGGATACGAAACCGGTGTAATTGATGAAAAAGGTCGCTGCTTTTATTTTACTGACAGTGGTATTTTTGCGCTGAGTAAACCCATAGATGGAAAACCAGCATGTAATGGAAATGGTACTACTATTGGTTTTTCCGCGGTAAGCCCGGCTATTGCTGATGCATGGCATGCAGCTGGTATCGCTAATGGCGGTACAACTTGTGAAGATCTTCCTGGGCCGCGTGATGGTGCAATTGGTAAGCTTTATCTAGCGTATTTACGCGATCCATCAGACAACAAAATTTGTGCGCTTCATCGTCTAGCTTAATATTTAAAAAACCTGACCATTTAAGCTAAGTTCACGGTCATGAAAATGAGTTTTGTTAACCGTGAAATAGCTTATTAATAAGCTCATGCGAACAGTAACTATAACTATAACTTTGTAGACAAACACAGTCAGATTTTTACATTGTTATGGTTATTGCTTTTCTCAAGTAGGTTTACTCTATTCTACTTCATGTGCTTTCATTCAAAAACGCCACAAGCCTTAAATATTAGCGTGTAAACGCTCTAATAATTCTCTAACCCATGCCCTAAATAGTGCGTTATTATAAGCACGGTTATCAACTATTCAGTTGTGTACAAGATGAACCTCTCATAAGTTGGCTAATTTCTGCCTACTACCTATTTTTAGCTAACATTTTTTACCCATTAATAAGGGTGTTATCAGTTTTGGAGTGTCACTGCGTGAAGAGTATTGATCTATTTGTAAAAAATTGGGGGACTAAACATACGATGGTTCCGATTGACAAACATGATATTGAAGCACTTGAAACAGAATTAAATGCCTATTTACCCGACTCATATAAATATTTAATATCGACTTATGGCTTGGTTCATACACCCAATGTATTAACTAAAATCGTTGATTTAAATGCTGAAATACCGGATGTTCAAGACTTTTTAAGCCTAGATGATGTATCTTCACTCTCCAAGTTATATGAAATGAGTGGTATGCCAAAAGGGCATGCTTTATTTGCTTCAGATTGTAAGGGAAATATGTTTTGTTTCAAACTTGCTGAGTGTGACAATAAGCAAGTAGATGTACCTGTATGGTTTTATAACCATGGGCTGTGCACCATTGAAAAAGTTTCCGATTCGTTTAGCCAATGGTTAGCGCAGTTCAATGAACTTGAAGGTAGTTAGGTGAATAATTCTAATATGGAAGCTGAAATAAGCTTCCGATTTCTTAGTTTAGATAAGTTTCAGGCCTATTCTTTAGTGCGAGAAATTTTAGGCTCTACCCATAAAGAAGACTTAGAAAATAAGTGTTATGTCGCTTGTGTACCGCTAACTCAGCAAAATTTTGAAGATATAAATGATTACTACGTTCGTCAACGAATTGAGATTGAAGCATGCGATATCTTTGTTTCTGTCAACTCTGACTCGGCGTCGGGTATTGTTGATATTCCGCTAATAGTGAACCGCATGCTCAAATACATTGACTGTAAATTAACATTTTCTTTTACTGTGGCGTAATGTGCTGTAAAAATTTATCCATTTAATGTGTAGTTAGTGCGCTATCAACTCGTGAAAGCTTCGCGTTTAGCGTATGCTAGCCGCCATTAAATTTTTTGTTGTAGTTTATGACCATTAAAGTAAAAAACATACCGGTTCCTGAAGTCACTTGTGCAAACTGTGAGGCATGTTGTTGTAGTTTAGAAGTTATGCTTCTTACTGAAACAGGGGTTCCTGATCGACATGTTTATGTTGATGAGTATGGTAAAGAAACCATGTTACGTTTTGATGATGGTTGGTGCTCAGCATTGGATCGAGATACCCTCATGTGTAGTATTTATGAGAACAGACCTTGGGTTTGTCGAATATTTGAGATGGGATCCGATGAATGCATAGAAGAGCGAGAAGAAAAAATGTAGTCTCTTCTGCATTATCAATCATAAAGCAGGGTTTTACCCTGCAAATTTACATTCCAACATTGATGTTGTACACATTCATTTCCTTAATGACAACATTAGTGCTTTCAATAAAAGTACGATCTGAGTACAGCTAAACTATTTACTCAGTTTTTTTCACTGTACAATAGTAAAAAATCAAGTGAGGTAAATTCACTTGTACCTATTCTGGGTGCGTTATTGCATCGTCAGTTAATCCAATAAGAGCCAAATAACTTCATGAATCCATATACAGATATAGCAGATTTAATTGCAACACTAGAGTCAGAGATTAAAACACTGACTGAAACCATCGAAACTTTGAAGCAAGAGCCACAGGGTTTTAATGAACAAATAATTTTTAAATATATTGATACTGCTAGCACAGGTAAAACAAAAGATTACGTTAGATCATTAGGCGTAAAATCTGAGCGCGGTTCACTATTTTCATCAGGTGATGTCAGCAAATTAATTAAAAGTGGTGCTGATGATATCTCTCCTGAGTTACTTGCTATAGCAAGAGACGTGGTCAGTATGAAAAAGAAAAAACGCTAAGCCTGTTTAGTCGAAAATCTCATCTTACTTATTTACCCACTTACTTAAATAATAGTAGGCATTACTCTATGAATAAACGTTTTACTTCAGTGATATCAGCACTGATTTTTGCTTCATTAAGCTTTAATACTTCACAAGCACACGCGAAATCCGATAACTTTACTGCGGAACAGTTATCGCAAGTTGCAGACATAAAAAAGCAGGCCCTTGAAAGTGACCTCGCTTGGAACTTAGTAGAGTCTTTAACGACCGAAGTAGGGCCTAGAATGCCCGGTACTCCAGGAGATAAAGCTGGTGTAGCATGGGCGGTAGCTCAGTTTAAAGCAATGGGCTTTGACAAAGTATGGACCGAGCCAGCTACTTTTCCTAAATGGATTCGTTACTCTGAATCGGCGGCTGTTGTTAGTCCAGCACCGCAAACACTTCATATAACCGCGCTAGGTAATAGTATTAGTACACCTAAAGAGGGTATTGAAGCTCAAGTAATTGAATTTGAAAACTTAGCTGAATTAGAAAATGCTGCTGACAATGCTGCTAAAGGTAAAATCGTTTTTATTAACTACCGTATGGATCGTGACCGGGATGGCAATGGTTACGGACCTGCGGTTAAAGCACGAAGTCGTGGTGCAGTAGTCGCCGCACAAAAAGGCGCTGTAGGTTATGTAATGCGTTCAGTAAGTACTGCAACTCATCGTTTTGCTCATACTGGTGGTAGTCATTATGAAGAAGGGGTAACTAAAATTGTTTCTTCAGCTATATCAAATGCAGATGCTGATCAATTACATCGTTTAGTCGCATTAGGAAAACCAGTAACGATCAATATTAATGTGCAAGCGAAATCAATGGGTGAGGGCACTTCTTACAACGTTATTGGTGAGTTTACCGGTAGTGAATTCCCTAATGAACATGTACTGATTGGTGGTCATTTAGATTCTTGGGATCTAGGTACTGGTGCATTAGACGATGGCGCAGGTATTGCTATTACAATGGCTGCAGCAAAATTCGCCACCTTAAAAGGTCAGCCTAAACGTAGTATTCGAGTAGTATTATTTGCTGCAGAAGAATTTGGTTTATGGGGCGCTAAAGCTTATGCAAAAGCAAATGAAAAAACGCTTTCAAATATTGTAGCGGCAGCAGAGTCTGATTTTGGTGCAGATAAAATCTGGGCTTTTGAATCTAATGTTCATGCTAGCTCATTACCTTTGGTAAGCGAAATTGCTGCTATGTTAAAACCGTTAAATGTTGAGTACATCGCTAATAACTCTGCGCGAAACGGACCAGACCTTATTCCACTGAGACCGTTTAAGGTTCCTGCTTTTGCTTTATCGCAAGATGGTACCGATTATTTTGATTATCATCACACCGCAGATGATACGCTTGATAAAATAGATCCTGCAAAATTACGTCACAATGTTGCAAGCTATGCAATATTTGCCTACATGGCAGCAAATGCTAAAACACGTATTATTGGTAAATAACTGAACTGAAAATATAAAACATTTGACTACGAATACTTAAGTTAATTAAAAAGCACTGGGCAATTACTCGGTGCTTTTTTATTTCCGTAATAAAAGTGTAAACTATCGAACTTGTTTTTAAGCCATGGTAACTTGTATGCAAAAGCGAGTACTTTGAGGAGTTTTCATTGGTTGTAGGTTATAAAATCAGTTCACAAATTAACGATATGGACTTGTCCGTCATTCACGGTTACTTGTCTCAGTCTTATTGGGCTAAGAATATTCCAATAAACACCATGGAAACAGCCATTAATAATTCTTTATGTTTTGGTGTTTTTACTCATGGTGGTAATCAAGTTGCTTTTGCTCGCATGATTACTGATAACGCGACGTTTGCCTATTTATCTGATGTTTTTGTACTTGAAGAGCATAGAGGTAAAGGGCTTAGCAAGTGGTTAATGCAAGAAATTATAGCACATCCAAAGTTACAAGGAATTCGCCGAATGGCACTGGCTACTAGTGATGCCCATGGTTTATATCAGCAATTTGGCTTTACCGCATTAAGCTCTCCGGCATCTTTCATGGAATTGCATCAACCGGATGTTTATAGCAGCTCTAGTTAAAGGTTAAAGTTATAACTTGTCACGTGAGTGCAGTTTCACTTCATTTTATCTGTTACTCTACTCGCTTTTACACTCCCAGCTTAGGTTTTACTATTATATGAACCGTACACTTCTACCGACACTCGTTGGTGTTTTAACTAGTTTATTTGTTATTTGGTCGCTACATACCTTTTTAGTGGTTGATGATTGCTTAGATCACGGCGGCGCTTTTGACTATTCCTCCGCTAAATGCCTGCTTGAAAGTGGTGAGTCTTATACGTCTAATTTGGAAACCTTTGCGCTTGTACTCTATTTTGTTGTTGGTTTTGGTGTTTCATTTTTAGTGTCCACGCTCATTAGAAAATTACTTAAGAACAAAGATAAATAAACTTATATGGCTACTCTATTAAGTAAAGAACATACCTTAATAAAGTAGCCATAAAACCTTCTAAGAGCCTTTGATTACGGCTTTCAAGTATTAACATCTTCTTTAATTAACCGCTCGCAAGTTAATCCTATTATCCGATAGTAAAGAATAATCTTAAAGCAAATCACATATTCATAAAAATCTAGACAATATTTTACAAAATAAAAATGAGGGTAGTCGGGTCTATTAAGCTAGACACATTTATTTATTTCTGGAATTTCCTTTGCTACGAAGTTTTGCAATTCAAGCTATTATCTTTCTAGTTGCCTTTCAACTGCTTTCTTTTCTAAGAGAAACCAGTATGTTAGCGACAGATACGCCGTTGAAAGAAGTTGTCACTGCCACTCAAGGTCTAGACATAGATAAAGTCCCAACTTTGATGGGCGATACCGTTTCCTTAAATGCTCAAGGCAAAACCACTATATTGTATTTTTTTGCACCTTGGTGTCAGGTTTGTCATGCCAGCATCGGTAATTTACAAGCCTTGTTTCAAAAGAACGAGCATATAGATGTTGTTGCCATAGCAATGGACTATACCGGTACGAAAGAAGTCATGGGTTTTACCAGCCAACATCAGTTAACCTTTCCTATTGCCTTGGGTAATGAAGCAATTAAGCATGCTTTTGAAATCAGTGGTTATCCCAGTTATTACGTTTTAAATGAAGAAAATGTGATTATTGGCAAATCTATGGGATATTCTTCCGAATTAGGGCTATATTTACGATCATTATAAAAAATATTTAATTAGATCTGTATAGTGATCTTCAAATTGTTTGTGTACACTGTCTTATTCAATTATTCATTGGTTTTATACCAAACAATCTAAGAAATAATTATTATGCAAATTACTGACAATTTTGACAGCGGTAACATTCGAGTTATTGATGCATCTGATGCAAGCAATATTCAACTAGAAATAAAAAAAGACAATCAGTCTGATTTTTATCAATGGTTTCACTTTAAGTTGCAAACTGACCTAAGTGCTAATGGCGATCGTCTAGAGCATGTAATGCATTTAAACAATGCTGGCAAAGCGGCTTATGTTGAAGGTTGGGAAGATTACCAAGCAGTTGCTTCTTATGATCGTGAACATTGGTTCCGTGTACCTACCCAATATGATGGTGAAAAACTTACTATCACGTTAACCCCTGAATATGACTCGGTATATTTTGCCTACTTTGCACCTTATAGCTATGAACGTCATCAAGACTTAATTCATAATGCGCAAATGCACCTTGATTGTCAGTTACAAGTGTTAGGTCAAACACTTGATGGCCGTGATATGACGTTGCTTAAAATTGGTGAAGAAGGCGAAGGTAAACGTAAAGTTTGGATCACTGCTCGCCAACATCCAGGTGAAACTATGGCCGAATGGTTTGTTGAAGGTATGTTAGACCGTTTACTTGATGAAGATGATGGCGTTGCCCGTGCTTTGTTAAACAAAACGGTATTCTATATTGTGCCTAATATGAACCCAGATGGAAGTGCACGTGGTCATTTACGTACTAATGCTGTTGGCGCAAACTTAAATCGTGAGTGGTTAGAGCCTACGATGGAACGAAGCCCTGAAGTATTTCTTGTACGCGAAAAAATGCTAGCAACAGGTGTTGATATGTTCCTTGACGTTCATGGCGACGAAGCTTTACCAGTAAACTTTGTTGCTGGTTGTGAAGGCGTTGTTGCTTATGATGCTCGTCATAAAGCACTTGAAGATAAGTTTAAAGAAATTATGATCGCTATCACACCTGAATTTCAAGATGAACGTGGTTATGACAAAGACGAGCCAGGTAAAGCAAATACTACTGTGGGTACTAACTGGGTTGGTAACCAATTTAAGTGTTTAGCTTACACCATCGAAATGCCATTTAAAGATAATGACTTATTGCCTGATTACATTGTCGGTTGGTCTGACGAGCGCAGTAGCATACTAGGCAGAGACTTCCTAACTGGCGTTTATCATATGGTAGATGACTTACGCTAGTTTAAAATAAGAACAACAAAAATAATAATAATCAACAGGAGTTAACTGTGCAAGAATTAGTCAATAGTATTAACAGTGTCATTTGGAGCCCTGCGCTTATATATTTGTGTTTAGGTACAGGTTTATTTTTCACCATACTAACGCGCTTCGTTCAATTACGTCACTTTAGAGAAATGTTTCGCTTATTACTGTCAGGTAAAAGTTCAGACAAAGGTATTTCATCATTTCAAGCATTAGCTGTTTCATTATCAGGTCGTGTAGGTACTGGTAATATTGCTGGTGTTGCTGCGGCAATTGGTTTTGGTGGTCCAGGTGCTGTTTTTTGGATGTGGATTGTGGCATTTTTTGGTGCCGCAACAGCCTATATAGAATCTACCAACGCGCAAATTTATAAAGAAGAAGAAGACGGTGTTTACCGTGGTGGCCCAGCTTATTATATTGAAAAAGCGATGGGACAAAAATGGTATGCATGGATATTCGCTATTTCAACGATAATAGCTTGTGGTGTGTTATTACCCGTTGTTCAGTCTAACGGTATTGGCGATGCACTGGTTAATGTCTTTGGTAACGGTGGCACAGTACCTTCATTTTTAGGAGACTTGCCTTTAACTAAGGTATATGCAGCAACGCTTATTGTTTTAATCTTAGGTTTTATCATCTTTGGTGGCGTAAAGCGTATCGCTAACTTCACTCAAATTGTTGTACCATTTATGGCATTAGCTTATATCATAATTGCTTGTGTTATTATTGCATTACACCTTGATATTTTGCCTGCTATTTTCATGTCAATAATCACTGATGCCTTTACGCCTATGGCTGGTTTTGGCGCTGCAATAGGTTGGGGTGTTAAACGTGGTGTTTATTCAAACGAAGCTGGTCAGGGAACAGGACCTCATGCGGCAGCAGCTGCAGAAGTTGAACATCCTGCACAACAAGGTTTAGTTCAAGCATTCTCTGTTTATATTGATACCTTATTTGTTTGTTCAGCTACCGCATTTATGATTTTAATTACTAAGTCTTACAATGTAATGCCTGAAGGAAGCAGCGTTTTTCTAGTTCAAAACCTTGCAGCCGATGTTGTTATCAGTGGTCCTGCATTTACGCAGATTGCCGTGGACAGCGTGTTAACAGGTTTTGGTAAACCTTTTATCGCTATTGCGTTATTTTTCTTTGCTTTTACTACAGTACTTGCTTATTACTTTATTGCAGAAAATAATGTTTCTTATATCAACCGAACCATTAAAGTTCCGGCATTACGATTTGTTTTAAAATTGGTAATGATGGCTGCAGTATTTTATGGAACGGTAGCACAACCAAGCGCAGCTTGGGGTATGGGCGATATTGGTGTTGGTTTGATGGCATGGCTTAATATCATCGGCATTATCATTATCTTCTTTATGGCAAAACCTGCGATAAAAGCATTAAAAGATTATGAAGCACAGCAAAAAGCAGGCGTAACAAAGTTCACTTTCGACCCGAAGAAATTAGGCATTGAAAATGCAGATTTCTGGGAAGAGCGTTTTGCTAAGGAAAACCCTGAAGCAAATAAAGAAACGAACAAAGACACTGCAGGTTAGTTAACCTCATTGATTTGAAAAAAGCCGTTCATCATGAACGGCTTTTTTATTGGATTTTTTTGAGGAAAGAGTGCGAAGTACAGGGTATTTGTTATTTATTACTTGTTAGGAATACTCTTGGTATTTATAAGCTAAGTAGGATTAATAGATTTTACACTTACATGACTAGCTTTATAATTGGCTACGATATTCAAGGGGAGAAAGTTGGGTATGCTTTTTAAAAGCACGGGCAAAAGTACTGGGTGAGCTGTAACCTAATTGGTAGGTTATTTCAGTAATTGATGTGTTTTTAATGGCTAATTTTTGTTTAGCTAACATAAGGCGTACTGATGTTAGTAGGGCTAAAAATGATTGTTTTTCTATACTCAGTTTTCTTTGCAAAGTACGTTTACTCATATGTAGTTTGTAGGCAATTATTTCTTCTGTTGGACAGCCTAAAGGTAACAATTCATTAATTATTTTAATGACTTGACTACTGGTCTCGCCATTATCCATAGCAGCTAAATGTTTGTTGATGACCATTTCGTTCATTTCAACTAATTCAACATCATGCGTCGGCAACGTTTCAGTTAGCAGAACCTTGGAAAATGAAATACCATTTACTGCTTGATTGCCATAAACAGGGCATTGAAAATAATCTTTATAAGCTTGGTTATTGTCTTCAATGGCAAAAGTGAAATATACCCCAGTAGCGGGAATACTTTTGCCGGCCACTAATCGAAACATTTTCAAGAAAAAGCCAATACCCAGTTCAATAGCACAATGATGGGCTTTAATTTTGTTATTGGTCGTTAACTGACGTTGGTATTGTATTAACACTTCTTCACCGTTTGGACCATCACGCTCTATTAACGCTATCTTCATGTCGGTATTGATCAATTGACTACTGGCAATAAAACGCTTTAAACCTTCTTCTAAATTTTCGCTAGCAAGCCAAGCCATACCAATGCTTTTCAAATAAGTGGGTTGAAACAATGTAGCGGCGACTAAACCAAGTTCATTATTTTTAGTTTCTTGTACCGCTAGTGCCCACAATTTAGCCATTTTATCCATCGGTACTCGGTTTTGAGCGTTATCACTGATATTTATCCCTGCAGCTGAAAAAACGGCTTCGGGCGCTATATCATAAATAGAAAGTACTTGGCCGATGAGGCGAGGAATAGTGGCAAGGGTCGTTTGGCTCATAAATTCTCTATGGATTACTTATACGGGCAACATCATGTCGTTGAACATATTAATTAGCTCTAGAAATTAATCTACTTAATGTAGATTGTCCTATTTGGCACAGTAAATGGCACAAGATGTTGAGCTAGATTAACTAAATTCTAGCATTATAGCGCTGTAAATAATTCATTTATCTAGGCTTGTTATGTTATTAAAAGTACAAAAGACGTTTTCTACAGTAACCACTATTTTACTGGTTACTTTGTTGCTCAGTGGGTGTATGAATATTACTGATCAACAACAATCAGGTTTTCTCAAAGACTACGAAGGGTTTGAAGATGTTTATGACCCAGATTATACCAAGGTTTATCGAAGTAAAAATTTCACCATAGACATGATTGCTGATATGAAACGAGTTAAGTTAGTGCCTTTTGAAATGTGGGTAACACCGAGTCCTGAAGCTAAATTCAGCCCTGAAGAGCTGGATCAATTGTCACAATATTTCCATCAACAAATGCGCGCTAGATTGCTTGCCAATAACTATAAAGTTGTTGAGCTTATGGGGCCGAGAACAATCATCATACAAGGTGCATTTTCTGGGGTAAAGTTTGATGAACCTGAGTTAATGCCTACCGATTTTGTTCCTTTTCGCATGGTAATGAATGCTGGTAACTTTGCTTATTTGCAAATAACTGACAAGAGTGATGTCACCACCAAAGTCTCCGTTGAAATCGAATTTTTAAAAGGCATTCGCCGAGAAAGAATTCTTGCTGCCATTAGTACTAAATATGTTGATACCACCATCGCCAACTCAGGCGAAGATAATATGACAGTGGTTAAAGAGTTACTGGATATGTGGGCTGCAAAGTTTGTTGACCGCTTAGTTGAAATACGTGCTGACAAGCACGGTGAAGCATAATCCTAGTATCACTAGTCAAATATAACGTTATAAAAACAATGATTAATCAACCAGGGGATTTATCTGTGATGAATTTTGACCTATTTAAACAACCTTTAGTTATCGCCATTTTCGCAACTATTTTATTAAGCGCTTGTGAAAAGACACAACAAATAGAAGTCGCTCCAGAGCTAAGACCAGTAAGAACCTTAATGGTTGAGACTGTTGATGTTAGCAAAGCGTTAGAGTTTACGGCCGTGGTTGATGCGGTTAATCGGGCTGATTTAGCATTTAAAATATCAGGTAACTTAACGCATTTTTTAGTTAAACAAGGCGATAAAGTTAACACAGGCGATGTTATCGCGAAACTTGATGATACCGATTTAAAAATCTATGTAGCGGAAGCACAAGCGCATTATGATAAAGCAACGGCTGATTTATCACGTGCTAAAAACTTAATTAAAACTAATTATATTTCTGCCTCGGAATTTGACCAAATTAGAACCAGTGCTCAATCAGCTAAAGCACAACTAGCAAGTGCAAATAACAATCTAGATTACAGTACATTACGCGCTTCATTTGATGGCGTTATTGCTAAGGTTTACAGCAAGAATTATCAGGAGATCAATGCTAAAGAACCAATCGTTCGACTTCATGATCTAAGCCAAATTCAGTTGATTGTAAATATCCCTGAAAGCATCATGATCCATCTGCAAAAGAACGCCGCACAAGGTGTTGTTAGTGCTACCTTTAATTCGATTAAAGATTACAGTTTCCCATTACAGTTTAGTGAAGTGGCAACCCTTGCTGACGAACACAGTAAAACTTATGAAGTTATTTTTACCATGAAAGCACTCAAAGGTTATGTAATTTTACCCGGAATGACGGCATCAGTTAAGGCTCGGGTTGCACTTCCACGTCATGAAAGTCAAATATATCCAAACTTTTATTTACCAAGTCATACGGTATTAAAAGATAGCGAAGGAAATTATGTTTTTGTTGTTAAAGAACATAACCCCGGTGTTGGGAAAATTGTCAGGGAAGCTGTGGTTATTGGCAATATCACCGCACAAGGTATTGAAGTGTTTTCTGGTTTAGATTCAGGTTTACAGTCTGGTGACCATGTAGTCACCGCTGGAATGAGCAAGATATCTGCAGGCAGCTTAGTTAAATTTAACCAAGCGATTGATTTAACTACAACTTTTACTAAGAAAAACAGCAGAAACATTCTATGAATATTACACGTATGGCAATTACCAACAATCGAACAACGCTTATGTTGTTGGTGGTGATAATTTTCTTTGGCATTAATGCGTATAAAAATATGCCTAAAGATTATGATCCTGGTTTTATCATTCGCACTGCACAAGTTATTACCCAATTTCCAGGTGCTAGCCCACAGCGAGTAGAAATGCTCATTACAGATAAATTAGAGCGCGTTATTCAAGAATTACCTGAATTAGACTTTGTTAAAAGTGAATCACGTACGGGTATCTCAATTATTAGCGTTAATATCAAAGAAAGTTACCGCAATTTACGTCCTATTTGGGATAACTTACGACGAAAAATTGAAGCGGCTCAAGTCGAGTTACCCGCAGAAAGTCAACCATCAGTGGTCAATGATGAATTTGGTGATGTTTTTGGTATTGTTATTGGCTTAACTGGTGAAGGTTATGATTACCGTGAGTTGAAAGATATTGCTGATCAAACAAGGGATGCCATGCTTCGTTTATCCGAATCGGCAAAAGTACAAGTTTTCGGCGAACAACAAGAACATATTTTCCTTGAATATGATAACGCACACTTAGCAAATTTAGGCATTTCTCCTAGCCAATTAAGTGAGCAGTTATCCAGTCGAAATATTATTATCTCGGGGGGAAGTATTACCGTGGATAATGAACAAATCACCCTTGAACCCAGTGGTAACTTTGAAAATGTTGATGAAATTAAAAGAACTATTATTCAAGTACCCGGTAGTGATCGTCTGCTTTATTTAAGTGATCTGGTTTCTATCAAGCGCAGTTATGTCGACCCGGTGCAAAATAAAGTCAGCCTCTCAGGAGAACAGGGCTTATCTATTGCTATTGCGATGAGACAAGGCGGTAATAATATATTACTTGGCCAACAAGTGAATGAACTAATAGCCAAATTGAATCAAAGTTACCCTATTGGTGTAACGTTTGAAGCGGTGTCTTTTCTTCCTTTTGATGTAGAGAAGAAGGTAGATGATTTTTCTAGCAATTTAATTCAAGCTGTTATTATTGTTACCTTAGTGATGTTATTTAGCTTAGGATTTAGAACAGGACTTATCGTTGCTGTGCTCATTCCAGCCAGTATGATTTTTGCGATACTTATCATGTCGCTCTTTAATATAGGTATTGACCAAATCTCTTTAGCGGCTTTAATCATCGCCCTTGGTATGTTAGTTGACAACGGAATTGTCATGTCAGAAAGCATTATGGTGTCGATGGAGAAAGGTAAAAAAGCTATCGATGCAGCAGTGGACTCTGCTAATGAATTAAAAGTACCCCTATTAACTTCCTCACTTACCACTGCGGCGGCATTTTTACCTATATTTTTGGCCGAATCGTCGACAGGTGAATACACTGCTTCGCTTTTTAAAGTCGTTAGCATTACTTTATTATGCTCTTGGGTATTGTCGATGACAGTTATCCCTATGCTATGTGTAAACTTTATGAAGGTTAAAAATATAACGGGTAAGGTTGATAGCCCATTATTGGTGACATACCGAACGTTATTAAATAACTTACTTCGTTTTCGCTGGGTAACATTATCAGTAACCTTAGTGATGATTGTTATGGCTGTTTGGGGACTTTCATTCATCCCTAAATTATTTTTCCCGCCTTCCGACCGTGCCTTTTTCAAAATGGAATTAGAAATGCCTATTGGTACTACTTTAGCTGCGACTGAGCGAGTTACTCAACGTATTGAAAGCTTTATTAATGAAGAGTTGAAAGCTAAAACCGATGAGGACGTAGGCGTGACTAATTGGGTTACTTATGTAGGAAATGGTGGACCACGATTTTTACTAACGCATAACCCTAAGCCGACCAGCAGTAACTACGCTTTAATGGTTATCAATGTAACAAACAATGCGTTAGTGGATCAAACCATGGAAAAATTGGAACGCTTTAGTTGGGATAATTTTCCTGATTTATTAGTTAAACTTCGCAAAATAGAAAATGGATCTCCTATTGAAAATCCCGTGGAAGTTCGTATTAATGGCACTGACACTGAACAGTTATTTACACTGGTTGAGCAAGTTAAAAAGCGAATGAGCGCTATCAACGGAGTAAAAGCGATTAGTGATAATTGGGGGATGCCAATTAAAAAATTACAGGTCAATATTAACCAAAGTCGTGCTCGTCGAGCGGGAGTATCGAGTAAAGATATAGCTATATCATTACAAACAGGCATGTCGGGATTAGAGTTAAGTCAGTATAGGGAAGGAGATATCGTTATTCCAATTACTATGCGAACCCAGGCTGGTGATCGCCAAGACATTGGTAAATTACAAGCACTCGCAGTGTACTCTCAGGCGAATGGTAGTTCAGTGCCTCTAACACAAGTTGCCGATATTAAGGTGGTGTGGGAATCGGCTAAAATTTTACGTCGTGATCGCTTAAAAACCATTACCGTTGGTGGCCAAATAGATAACACCATTACCGCAAACCAGGCATTTAAAGAATTACTGCCTTGGCTTGAAGAACAGAAAAAAAATTGGCCAATCTCATACTCTTATGAATTGGGTGGTGAATTTGAAACGTCAGGCAAGGCGAATAAATCAATAGGTGAAAAATTACCTATTGCAGGCTTTATTATACTTTTATTACTTATTGCACAGTTTAATTCATTGAGAAAAGCATTCATTATATTGTTAACCATTCCCTTAGGTCTTATTGGAGTAACGAGTGGTTTGTTAGTGGGGCAATCTTTCATCGGTTTTATGACACTATTAGGCATAGTTTCATTGGCCGGTATTGTGATTAATAACGCTATAATATTATTAGAACGTATACAAATTGAGGAGCAAGCACTTCCTGGAAATCCTTACCAAGCTATTATTAATGCAGCTCAGCAAAGACTCAGACCGATTGTTTTAACAACGGCGACCACCATTTTTGGCTTAATTCCACTATACCTTGGAGGAGGGGCTTTTTGGCAACCTATGGCTATTGCCATTATTGGTGGCTTACTGTTTTCTACTGTTTTCACGTTAGGCGTTATTCCGGTCGTTTATGCTGTCTTGTTTTCTATCAAGGAGGAGTGTAAATAAATAAAGGACTGGCAATTAAGTAAATATTTAGTGACTACTTAACAGTTTCTTAAGCCATTCTTAGCTATTTCCACCCGCTAGCTTAGTGAAATAGCAAAATAGGTCAGGTATACTAAGCGACATTAAATCAGGCGCTTTGCTTTTTATAAGTAAAGCGCCTGCTTAAACGTTTTAACTATCATTACATGAGTATTTAAATGGCCGTTATTAATTGTCCGGGTTGTAAGAAAAAAATCTCCGATAAAGCAAAAACCTGTAATCACTGTAACCTTGATTTATCTGAGATCGACTCCGATAAACTTGCCAGCCTAAACCGTGTTCATTTAATCAATAAAACTCAACGTTTAATGAACTACTCTTTTATTGCCATGTTGTTATTTTGTGGTGGATTCCTCTTTATGTTTTGGGACGGGGTCGAACCAGGCAGTTGGCAACATAATCTAGCGATGGTCAGTGCCATTATTGGATTTGTCATGTACATAATCATTCGTGCCATGCTGCTCTTTACTAAACGCAAAGCAAGATAATCTGTTCTGATACAAGACGTAAATACAACGAATCAATTTATATAACTAATTTTCATACAACTTATACCTCGGAATTCTAATGGATGTAATTAAAACCATAGACGCCATGTCAAATGACATGTACTTACGCCTAAAATGTGCTGCGGAAACAGGAAAATGGCCAGAAGGTACCGTTGTGGATGCAGCGCAACGTGCTACTGCTTTACAATTGAGTATGGCTTATCAAGCCCGACATCTGAAAAATGATGAAATGCTTACTATCGGCCCTGACGGCCACGTTGTTGAAAAAAACAAACGTCAGTTGAAATCTGAATTTTCTAGCTATAAAGCAGAAGAAGAATTGAAAAGCTGTACTAAACCAACACAAGCGGATATCGCTTATTTCAGTAACAATGAGCTGTAAGCCTGCATTTAAATAGCTCTCGTTATTCTCCAACTGAAAGAATTAAAAAAACTATGATCTTCTCCAAATTATTTAAAACAAAAGTTAAGTGGCAACATAAAGAAGCGACTGTTCGTATCACAGCAATTAATGATGAATTATCAGCTGATAACAGTGAGCAACTACTCATATTAACGGATCTTATTAAGCAAGATACCAGTGACTTAGTGCGCCGAGCTGCCTTGATCAAAGTAGGGACTCTTGATTGCTACCTCCAAGCAAGTCAGGATAATAATCAAGTAAAAGTAAAAGAATTTGCTGCTAAACAAGTTCATGATATTTTAACCACTGATCACAATGTTGTGATCAGCGCACAGCAAAAACAAATACTATTAGCCCAACAAGAAACAACTCCTGTATTGGGAACAGCTTTATTAGAAGCTTGGCTTGCCCACGAGCAAGATAGCGCTATTATGATTGCGCTTTATCAGCAAATTAGTGCGCGCAAAACAACAACTCATTTACTAACGCACAGCTTTAGCCAAAAACAAAACCCTGACTTTCAATCTTACATAATTAACCAAGTTGATGATGCCAAGGTTTTAGAGAAGTTAAGTAAAAAAGCATGCAATGAGGTCTTAGCTCAACAAATTGAAGATAAACTAAGCGCTATACAAGCTGCCATTGAAAAGCCGAAAAAATTAGAAAAACAAATACAATTGACCTTAGCCAAACTACAAGCGCTAAAAGATGTTGGTGATTATGGTGTTTATAAAAACCGTAAGGCACAGTTAATTAATGAATGGCAGACACTAGCACTTAATTTTGATGTTTTTACAGAAGAAAAAAACGTAGCATTTAGTGATAAATATCAAAATATTATTAGTCAATTAGAAACACTATTCATTGCTAAAGCTGAAAATTATCAGCAGCAAATCATCGCTGACAAGTTATCGCATGATAAGCAGCAAGACAAAAAAGAATTTACTCAACAGCTAAATCATATTAGCCAATCTATTACGACAGCCGTTTTTGCTAGTGACAAATTTGATGAAGAATCTTTTAAAGAATTACTGCGTAACTTAACAACAAACATAAAAGCTTCTGTACTTAACAAAGATGAACAACAGGTTTTTATTACCCAAGTTGTGCAACTGACTAAGCGTTTGAATGAAATACCTGAAATTGCTGAATCGGTTAGCCAAGCTACCCACTTAATTTCTAAAATATCACAATTGACTTTACCTAAGTCATTAGAAGAGTTGAACGACCGTCAAGAAACGTATAATGATTGGTTAAAAGCTTGGCGCGTTATTGAAAAGAAAACTGCCGGTATTTTACCAGAATCTATTGTGCAAGCTCAAAAAGAAATCGTATCTACTTGGCAGGGCGGACTAAAGTCATTGCAAAGTCAGCAAAAAGAACTTTTCTTTCAACACAAGAAGAAACTACAAGACATAAAACGTTTACTTAATAATGGTAAGTACAAAGTTTGTTTTGGTTTGTTCAAAGGCGTGAAAGAAAGCATTCACCATTTGTCTGTTCAACAGTTACAACAATTACAACGTGACTTTGACCAAGTAAGTGAAAAAATGGTCGAGCTTAGCGATTGGGAACATTATATCGCTACACCACGCAAGCAAGAGTTATTGCTAGCTATTCAAACATTGGTGGAAACGCCATTGGATAATCCCAATGAGCAAGCAAAAAAAGTTAAAGAGTATCGTGGCACCTGGAATTCATTAGGTCATGCTGATGAAGATGTAGATAAGCAACTTAATGAGCAATTTAATCAACGCTGTGAACAAGCGTTTGCTCCTTGTCGTTTATTCTATGCTGAGCAAGATAAAATGCGTTTACAGCATTTAGATCAACGTCAAAAAATATTAGCAAAAGCAGAGCAGTTTGTTACACAGCTTAATGATTCAGAAGAAACAGCAAAGCCTGATTTTAAACAACTTGACGGTCAACTCAATAATTTACAACAGCAATGGAATAATGCTGGTGAAGTTGATCGTAACCAATACAAAAAATTGCAGCTGAAATTTAAAGAAGCTATTGCCCCGATTAAAAGCGCTATTAGTGTTTTTCATTCAAGCAATATCACAGCAAAACAAGCATTAATCGCTAAAGCTGAAGAGTTACTAGCAAATGAAGATGTGTTAGCAGCAATTGATTCGGCTAAAGAGTTACAACAAACATGGCGTGAAATAGGTTTTGCCGGTAATCATCAAGAAAATCAGCTGTGGCAGAAATTCCGTCAAGTTAATGATGAATTATTTGGTAAAAGACAACAATTTAAATCTGACCAACAAGCAGTATTATCAACTCAACAACAAGTGTTTATTGAACAAGTAGTTGTCATTGAAGAGTCTCTTGATGCTTTAACAGATGAAGATGATAAGCAAGCATTACAGTCGATTGCGCAACAAGCAGAAATGTTACTCAAAGATGTTATTGCATGTAGACCTGTTATCAAGTCTGTTGCTGTGCGTATTGAGAAAATCATTAAGAAAATTGAGCAACTCATTAAAAGTAAGACCCAAGCTAAAGAGCAACAAACGTGGTCAAACTTGTTTGAGTTAATGTCCTTACAGGCTCAAAACAATCAAGATGTACAAGCATTACAAACATCAGCTGTTTACAATAATATGACCAGTTTTTGGCAAAAACGTTTCCAAGAGCATGTTAAGTTAACCAAACAAGCTCAAAGTAGTGCTCGTTTTGATAAAACCTTAGAAATTGAAATACTTGGCAAAAGTGGTTCACCGGCTGAGTTAGCCGATCAACGTATGAAAGTTCAAGTTCAATTAATGCAAGAGCAAATGCTTTCAGGTACTGAGATTGATTTGAATAAGTTACTGATTGATTGGCTGATGTTAGGTGCGCTTATTGAGAGTGACTTACCGCTAATCGATCGCTTGAAAGCTATTTATTGCCAATAGATTGAAAGTTACAATTGCACTTGAGTGCTCAATTTTGTTAATAGAAAACTGAGCACTGAACGAAATAATCAAAAGTATATCTAAAATGTTTATAAAATCAGTTTGCTTCTTATCTACGAAGTAAACTGATTTTTTATTTCATCTGATAAAAAATACTCGGAATAAAGCGATGAAAACTTATTTTACCCTCATGTTAGTTTTATTATCTCACACAGTAACTGCTGCCAGTTTATCTGAACAGGAACAACAAAAAAGTAGAATAGTGAAGGGGATTTATCAACTTACCGATGGCGCCTTGGCATTGTGTCCTAAAGAAAATTCAGTGGCATTTAATGAAACGCTTACGTTATTTAAAAAGCGGTTTCCAGACGTAATGCAGTTAGTTAAAAACTCCCCATATCGACCTGCGGATAAACAAGTAAATACTGAATCTACTTCAGCTTTAACGCAGCAGTGTGTATTTAAGCAAAGAATGCTTAATAACATGATAGTGACAGAAGAAGGTAAACAAACCATGACTAAAGCATTGCAGACACTAACAAGTGGTGTTAATTAATTTAGTCGAAGTGATAAAATCTTCATGGTAGATGTTAATAATAACGCTACCAAAAGGAGCCGTAATTCGACGCTTTCCTTAATGGATAATTTGATAATTCATCGAAGAATAATTACTCCGCTATTGACCGTAAAAATCTTTATCTGCGTCACAAAAAACTAATCATCACTTTCAATCATGATCAAATCTTTTAGCATTCAACGGTGGGGCTATCACTATGTTATTGATTTGTCTCGATAGCACACACGGTCTAAAATAGAAATAATTTGGCCAAAAATATCTATTAAAATTAGTTTACTACTTTCCTTCTTTAATACTACCGCGTACTCTTACTTCTTGTTTTACAAAATAAAAACTAAGAGAAACAAAGTATGTACCCGTATATTAAGTTAATTACGACCCTGTTTAAGGCCAAAAATAGTCCTAAGATGAATTTGGATGAAAAAAGCGTGCTGAACTGTCGTGCAGGGTTAACTGATATTGATGTATTTGTTGAACTTAATAATGCGCGTCATTTAACGTATATGGAGTTTGGTCGTTGGGATTTCGCTTTACGTACTGGTTTACTTAGCCTGATGAGAAAGAATAAATGGGCCTTTGCTGTAGGTGGTGCTAGTGTGCGCTATCGCAGAAGAATAGCTTTTTGGAAAAAATTCACCGTCACTACTCAGGTTATTTGTCATGACGGACGCTGGTTTTACTTTTTGCAAGAAACCCACATCAAAGATAAAGTTTGCTCATCTGCATTAATTAAAGCTGCGTTTACTTCAAAGCAGGGTTTAGTACCTGCTACTGAAGTTTTAGCTGCCTATGGTAAATCCACACCAAACTTTGATGTGCCTGATTGGGTTAATGCTTGGATTGATGCAGAAAGCCAGCGACCTTGGCCGTAATAGCAATCCTTTCAGTTTAAAAAATATCTTACCTATGCTGACCAAAACAGATTAAAACCAAATAACTTATTAAAGGATTCATTATGAAACATATTTATGCTTTGCTTTGTACCTTTTTACTTTCATCCTGCGTGTATTATAGTGTTCAACGTGATTTAGGTGGTGATTCATCTACTCCTTGTTCACAGGGTTCATCTAAAGACAATGCACAGTGTAAGGCCGAGATAAAAGCGATAAAGAATGAAATTGGAAACCAAGGTAATGATTAGAGCGGTCAAAGAACAAGACGTAAGTAGTATTTGTTCTATTTACAACCATTACATTGAAAATACTGTTGTGACCTTTGAAGAAAAAGCCGTAACAACCTCAGATATATTAAAGCGTATAACACAAATATTCGCCGATGATTTACCTTGGTTTGTTGCAGAAGATGAGTCGGGCAAAATCATGGGTTATGCCTACGCGACTAAATGGCGAGATAGATTTTCTTATCGTTTTTCAGTTGAAGTGACTGTGTATTTATCCCCTGAGCAGATTTCAAAAGGACTTGGTACGAAATTGTATCAAGTATTGTTTGATGAACTGAAGCGTAAAAAAATTCACAGTGCTATTGGTGGAATTACCCTACCTAATGAAGCTAGTATCGCTTTACATGAAAAATTTGGCATGGTGAAAGTGGCTCATTTTAAAGAAGTTGGTTTAAAATTTGATCGTTGGTTAGATGTCGGTTATTGGCAATCAACGATTTAGAAGTCATTATCGTAAAATTTAAAATAAAAATCAGAGAAACAAAGTATTGGCTTTCTATAGGCCAATGTTTCAATAAGTAATTAAGAGAAGAATCAAGTCACTAATTAAGCAATACCCAAACCAAACTCACAAATTGCTTACTACCCGTTCAGACTGGCAGCAAAGGCGTACAATACGTCAACTTTTCACTTGTGCTATGTATCTTACAATTTCAACTAACCATCGTAATTCGCTTACATCTTATCAATGGTTGTGATTAAGTAGAAGTAATGAAAAATAAGTAAAAAATAATAAATTTAACCTATATACACGTCTAAGGTACTCATTCATGCCGTCGAAAAATATGTTCTCTAAAAAATTATTACTTTCAGGTGTTGCTCTCAGTGTTTTGTTGGCTTTACCTAGCACTTTTGCACAAACACCTACTGAATCATCTACTAATGCTAATACAGCAACGATAAAAGAAACAACACCAAAATGGTCTGTTAATGCGCCACAAGGAAACTTTACTACGGCTGATATAGACGTACGTTCGGGTACTTGGATGAATGTTGATTTAAGTCCCGATGGCAAAACTATTATTTTTGATTTATTAGGTGATATATACACCATGCCGGCTTCTGGCGGTGAAGCGACACCCTTGATGACTGATATTGCTTGGCAAATGCAACCACGTTTTAGCCCCGATGGTAAGTACATAGCGTTTACATCTGATGAAGATGGTGGCGACAACTTATGGATAATGAAAGCGGATGGCAGTGATGCAAAAGCAGTAACGACCGAAACCTTTCGTTTATTAAATAGCCCTGCATGGTCGCCAGATGGTAATTATATTGTTGGCCGTAAACATTACACAGGTACTCGCTCTCTAGGTGCTGGTGAAGTGTGGATGTATCACAAGTCGGGTGGTAATGGTGTAATGCTAACTAAACGCCCAAATGAGCAAAAAGATTTAGGTGAGCCAGCATTTTCTCATGATGGAAAATATGTCTATTTTTCACAAGATGCTACGCCAGGTAAATCCTTTCATTATTCTAAAGATTCTGAAAAAGGCATTTACAAAATTAAGCGTCTTGAGCTTGAAACGGGCGAAATTAAGGTGGTTGTATCAGGTAAAGGTGGTGCAATAAGACCGACACTTTCACCTGATGGCAAGTATTTAGCGTTTATTAGTCGCGATGATTTTCAATCAAATTTATATCTGTACAACCTTAAAAGCGGGGAACAAAGCAAAATTTATGATGGTTTAGACCGTGATATGCAAGAAACTTGGGCCATTCATGGGGTATATCCTACTATGTCATGGACACCTGACAGTGACGGGATCGTTTTCTGGTCAGGAGGAAAAATAAATAAGTTATCACTGACATCGAAGAAAGCTAAAGTGATTGATTTTCATGTTAAAACAACAAAGAAAATTCAAACAGCGGTGCGCTTCCCACAAGATTTAGATCAAAAAACCTTTGATACTAAAATGCTCCGTGATGTCAAAGTCTCTCCTAATGGTAAGCTTGCTGTTTATGAATCTATGGGGAACCTTTATACCAAGAGCCTGCCAAAGGGGAAACCTAAACGTTTAACTAAACAAAAAAGCCAGTTCGAGTTAAACCCCAGTTTTTCCCGTGACGGTAAAAAGATTGTTTATGTGAGTTGGGATGATAAAAATTTAGGCCAAGTACGTGTTGTTTCTAGCAGAGGTGGTAAAGGTAAACCGATAACGCGTGAACCAGGAAAATACGTTGAACCAAGCTTTTAACCTGATGGTAAAACCGTTGTCTATCGTAAAGTCAGTGGCGGGTATATTACTGACCCTACTTGGGGCTTAAACCCAGGTATTTACGCGGTTTCAGCAAAAGGTGGTAAGGCTAAACTTGTGACTGAAGAGGGGATACAACCACACTTTGGTGTGCAAAATGATCGTATCTATGTGACACGTGATGGGGAAACTCCTCATATTTCACGAATCGATTTAGATGGTCAACATGATACGAAACTTTATCAAGGCAAGTTTGCGTCAGAATATAGGGTATCACCGGATGGTAGTTACCTTGCTTTTGCGGAGCGTTTTAAAGTTTTTGTCACACCTTTTGTCGAGCGTGGTGAGGTTATTGATATAGGTCCTAAAGCTGAAAATTTACCGGTAGAGCAATTATCAATGCGTGCTGGTGAAGGAATTAATTGGAATGGTAAATCAAACGAGCTTTATTGGAGCCTTGGTGCTGATTTATATCAAGCATCAATAAAAGGTTTATTTGATATTACGGCTAAAACATCTGATGACAATGTTGATGAGGCAGAGCTTGAATCTAATGTATCTGCAGTCGTTAACGACATCAATGTCATTAACTTAAGTTATAAACAAAAAGTTGATATTCCATCTGGTCATGTTGCTTTTGTTGGCGGTAAAGTTATCACTATGGAAGGTGAGCAGGTTATTGATAATGGTGTGGTCCTTGTTGAAGGTAACAAAATCAAAGCCGTAGGCACTAAAGGGCAGGTTAACATCCCAAGTGATGCGATCATCATTGATATTACTGGCAAAACAGTGATGCCTGGTTTGATTGATGCACATGCTCATGGTCCGCAAGGCAGTAATGAAATTATTCCACAACAAAACTGGAAAAATTATGCTGGCTTGGCGCTGGGTGTAACCACAATTCATGATCCTTCCAACGATACCACTGAATTTTTTGCCGCCAGTGAAATGCAAAAATCCGGTAAGATAGTTGCAGCACGATTATTCTCAACCGGTACTATTTTGTATGGTGCCACTATCCCTGGCTATACGTCACATGTTGATAGTCTTGAGGATGCTAAATTTCACGTTGAACGTTTAAAAGCAGCAGGGGCCTTTAGTGTTAAAAGCTATAACCAGCCACGTCGAAACCAACGTCAGCAGTTTATTCAAGCAGCGCGCGAATTAGAAATGATGGTGGTACCAGAAGGGGGCTCATTACTACAACATAACTTAACCATGGTTGTTGATGGACATACTACGCTTGAACACTCAATTTCTACCGCTAAAATTTATGATGATATCAAACAATTGTGGTCTCAATCTGATATGGCTTATACGCCAACCATGGGCGTTGCTTTTGGCGGTATTTCCGGCGAAAACTATTGGTATGATACGACTAATGTTTGGGAACACCCTCGTTTAAGTCAATATGTGCCTAGTGAGTTTTTAGATCCCCGCTCTATGCGTCGACCAAAAGCACCGCTTCATCATTACAATCATTTTAACGTAGCAAAAGTTGCAAAAGAAATGCAAGACTTAGGTGTAGTAGTTAATGCTGGTGGTCACGGACAGCGCGAAGGTTTAGCGATGCACTGGGAAATGTGGATGATGGCACAAGGTGGTATGTCGCCACTGCAAGCCATTCGTACCGCAACTATTTCTCCAGCAAAATCACTTGGTTTGGATAAAGACTTAGGTTCATTAACCGTTGGTAAACTCGCTGACATAATTGTTATTGATGGTGACATCACTCAGGATATCCGCCTAAGTGATAAAGTCACCCATACTATGATTAATGGCCGTTTGTATAATGCCGATACCATGAATGAAATTGGTAATTACGATAATAAACGTGAAAAATTCTATTTCGAAGATAAATAGAATTTTCGGTTAATCTGTTTAAGTTACAGTTAACATTACGTAAATTAATAGCCAGTAAGGATCTCTTACTGGCTTTTTTACTCCTATAAAAAAGAAGTGTGTAGAATATCAAAAGGAAATTAATGTATGCGTAAAAGTTTGCAAGAAAAGATCATTGCTGTGTGTGATAAAAAAATGGCGCAAAAGGGCACTAATGTCGGTTTATCCTTTTATGCATTTTTTGCCAATAAAAATGATAACCCTGATTTATTGATGGAAGCGGCAACATGGTGGATTATGACTCATGAACTCGACCACTTTGAAAAAGCACTGAAAATTAAAACCTTGGTAATGTCAGAGCAGTAAGTTGCACGTGTTTCTGTCATTTAAAATAAAATACAGTTATTGAACGTTTAATCGAATCATAATCTTTGTTGTTATAGCCAAAACATTCACCGTAATGTTTAATAATAAACCAACAAAACCACACAATAATTATGGACTTACAATAACGAACGACCTAGTATGGAAAGTGAAGGTATTGCCTTAATTCAAAAAATTAATATTAGCAGAGGTAAAAAGAACTAATATTTATCGCCATTAACTATGGTGGGATACCGACTTACATTATTGTACTTGACCAAAGGATTGAGATAAAAATGATAAGTACTTTTCTATCTAAACAGCTACTAACGGAAATAGAGCTGGCATGAATGATTTTGGATCATCACAGGCTAAATCCTCTATACAGGTCATTTCGCTTGGCTTTATCATCATAATTTTGTTAGTGGTGTTATTCGCCTTCATGGCGGTACAAGAAAACAAAAAGCATGCAGATCTCAATGATAAAATGTATAAACACCCCTTTTCGGTCAGTATTGCTGTATTAGAAGCAAATGGCGACATACTTGCTATGCACCGATATATGAAGGACGTTGTGTTAGCTAGCAACAAAGGTGACTTGGACGTAGCTATCTCCTTGGTAAATCAACATGAACATGAAGTCTATCGCCATTTTGAATTAATCAAAGATCGTTTTCTTGGGGATAAAGAAAAAATTAATGTCGCTTTCACAACTTTTGTTGAGTGGAAATCTATTCGCGACGAAGTACTTGCTTTAAAGCGTAATAACCAAGATCAATTAGCGGCTAGTATTACCACCGGTAAAGGCGCAGATCATGTTAAAAAACTAAACCAGAACATGCGTTTTTTAATCAATTTTGCTGGTAATAAAGCACTTGAGTTCAAAAACAGTAGTCAAGACTCTCATGATTTAAGCAAAACCTCTTTCTACTACTTACTCATTTTTACTATCTTATCGAGTATCTTAACCGCATTTCTTGTCATCTTTCTGGTTAGAAGAGCTGAGTCTTCTCGTAATGAAAGTGAAGAACGCTTTGAAGCTATTTTTAATAATACTGAAGTGTCTATTTGGAGTGAAGACTTTTCTACGGTGGTAATAGCACTGGAAAAATTAAGGCAGGAAGGAGTTGAGGACCTAAAAACTCACTTGTATGAAAATATTGACCTTGCTTGGGATTTAGCGGCCATGGTTAAAGTTAATTCTGTCAATAATGCAACGTTAAAACTCTTTGGTGCAACTAGCCAAGCTGAATTTATAAGTAACATCGACAAAACTTTCGGTGCTGATGCAATTGACGTATTTATTAACGAAATGTGTGCCATATGGTCTAATCAAGAAACCTTTCTATCTGAAGCGAATTTTCAGTCGTTAGACGGGAAAGAAATTCAGGCACTTGTCTCATTTCAAACACCCTCATCAACAAATAATTTCCGTAATGTAGCGGTTAGTATTGTTGATATTTCTGACCATAAAAGACTCGAAAAGAAACTCAAACTTTCATCTCGTGTCTTTAGTGATACGCATGAAGGCATCATAATTACAGATGCGGATAAAATCATTGTTGATGTTAACCCCGCGTTTTCAGATATTACTGGCTACAGCCGAGAAGAAGTCATAGGTAAAACTCCTAATATTCTCAGTTCAGGTAAACAGCAACCTCAGTTTTATACTATTATGTGGAAACAAATCACCGAACTAGGATATTGGCAAGGTGAAATTTGGAATCGCAGGAAAAATGGTGAGATTTACGCTGAATTACTCACCACCTCAACACTGAAAGATTCTGATGGTCAAATAGTTAACTATCTCGGTATGTTCTCAGATATAACGCATAGCAAACGGCAACAAGAAAGTATGCAGCGAATGGCTCATTACGATCCTCTGACCGGATTACCTAACCGAACACTGCTACACGACCGTTTCAATCAAGCCATCGCCCATTCAAAGCGTTCAAGTACATTGCTCGCAGTTTGCTTTCTAGACTTAGATGACTTTAAGCCTGTTAATGACATTTATGGTCATGATGCGGGGGATAAACTACTGATTGAAGTAGCCCATCGCCTTCAATTGGCCTTAAGATCTGAAGATACAGTTTCACGCCTTGGGGGAGATGAATTTTCTATGCTTTTGGGCGATATAAAATCAACGAGTCAGTGTTATGAGATGCTTGAAAGAATTATTCACTCCGTTAGTGCGACTTACTTTATTGACGAAAACTCCATCGATATCAGTGCATCCATCGGTGTTAGCCTCTCTCCAACAGATGGCGTGGAATTAGATTCTTTATTACGTCATGCTGACCAAGCTATGTATCAAGCAAAACAACAAGGGAAAAAGAATTACCAGCTCTTTGATTTAGAGCAAGCACAAAAAACAAGTCTACTGCATGTTAAATTACATGAGATTCAGCAAGCCTTGATTAACAATGAGTTTTGTCTTTATTACCAACCAAAGGTAAATATGGCTTCGGGTAAGTTAATAGGTGTTGAAGCTTTAATTCGTTGGCAGCATCCTGTTAAAGGGCTCATATCACCACTAAAATTTTTACCCTCGATTGAAGGTACAGACATAGAAATCCAAGTTGGTGAGTGGGTAATTGATCAAGGTATGACTCAGCTTGAACGATTAAACAATCGGGGTATCAATATTGAAATGAGTGTAAATGTCTCTGCTATGCAATTTTTAAATACTTGTTTCCTTGATAGTCTTAATGCCGCACTCCATCGCCACCAAAATATCGATTCTCATCATTTCAAATTAGAAGTGTTAGAGAGTAGTACCCTAGGAAATTTAGAACGTATTAGTAAAATTATTAGCGCTTGTCGTAATGATTTAGGCGTTAAAATAGCATTAGATGATTTTGGTACAGGTTACTCGTCACTATCCCATCTTCGTCAACTTCCTGCTGATACTATCAAAATTGACCAAAGCTTTGTTCGAGATGTTTTAATCGATCCTGATGACTTCGCCATTATTGATGGTGTGATTGGACTGAGTAAGTCATTTAGCCGAAACGTCATTGCAGAAGGTGTCGAATCGACAGAACATGGGCTCATGTTACTTTTAATGGGTTGTAATAATGCACAAGGTTATGCCATTTCAAAACCTATGCCTGCCAATATGTTAGTGGACTGGATTAAAGAGTACAAACCTAACCAAACTTGGCTAAACAGCAGTGAGGTGGAGATGACACTTCCAGTAAAAAGAGTGAAACAACTTGAATTGATACTAAATCACTGGCTAAAAAATGTAGTACACTTTTTACAAGGGGATATGAAAGCAACAATGGATGAATGTGTTATGAGTTGTCATTTTGACAAATGGATTATTCGATTCAGACAGGAAAAATTATTTGAAGATTTATGGATTAATGAATTACAGCAGGCTCAAAATGTTGTGCACTTTGTCGCAGAGGAGCTTATTAGTAATCGTCAGACAAGCTCTTATCCGACGACAAAAGATGAGTTAACCAAGTTGCACAGTGCATTTAAAATATTATTATCAATTCTGGATAAACAAGTTGTTTTAGAATGTAAAAAATAGCGCCTATTTAGGCGCTATTTTATTTAGAACATACCGTTATCGTGAGCCATCTTTTCTGGGACTTCTTGAATAATGTCCCAGTGTTCTACTATTTTACCTTCTTCTACGCGAAACATGTCATAGAAGGCTTGTGCTTTATCATTCCATCGACCTTCACTTTGTACTAAAACAAAGTTACCTTCACCTAAGATACGGTGAACTTTATGGTAATCAAACATATTGTTTTGGGAAATCAAATAAGTAGTTGCTTCATTTAGCCCCTTTAATCCATCCTTAACCATCGGATTATGTTGATCGTATTGCTCAGTGCTGATGTATTCACTAATTTTTTCTGGAGCCTGACCAAAAAGTACATCTCTCATGAAGTCGGCAATTAATTGCTTATTCTCTTTAGTTTTATCTATATCAGTAACAAGTGTTGGCCCATCAAATTGTGAACGACCACTAGCTGTAGCTACAATAACGGGTGAAATTGCATCCCAATGCTCTGCGACTTGTCCATTTTCCATGCGCCAAATATCAAAAGTTACTACGTCTTTTGCACCAAAACTTTCTGCATTACTGTAGGTATTATGCATAACAATAAATTCATCATCTTCTAATAAACGATGTGTTTGATAGGTGGTTCCAGCTTTTTCTAGTACAGGCAAAAAACCTAAAACAGCTTCAATACCAGTAGGAACATGTGGATTATGCTGAATATAATCTTCACGAAAGTATTTTTTTATCTCATTAGCATCGTGATCTTTAAAAAATGCATCTTGCGCTTTTACTGCTATTGCTTTCATTGGGCTATTTACCTTTGGGTTATTCGGCTCAGTTACCGTACTGTTGCATGCACTTAATATTGTTGTGGCTGCAAACGCTGCCGCGGCAATATATGAGGTTGTTGGTTTCATCTTTATAGTCCTATTGGTCAAATTCAGCATTAATGGTATCATTGAGATACTAAGTGTCAATTAGGCACCTTGAGGTAACTAGGTTAGAATTATTGAATTAAAGGTGGTTATACATGCATAAAGTAACGGTACTTGATAAAAAAGGTGCGCTCGATTGTCCTATTCGTGATGTAATTAATCGTATTGGTGATAAATGGAGTTTGCTCATTCTTGTTGTCTTATCAGAGCAACCAACGCGCTTTAATGAACTTAAAAGGACGATTGGTGATATATCTCAAAAAGTTTTGACCAAAGTATTGAAAGAACTAGAACAAGAAGGGTACATAACACGTACTGCTTATGATGAAAGTCCACCAAAAGTAGTTTATGACTTAACGGAAATGGGAATAAGTGTATTAACGCCCGTGGGTCATTTAATCGATTGGGCGGAAAAAAATCACGCAATGATAAAAGGTAATCGAAGTAAAACTGACTAAATCTCAACTACTATGACTGGCAAGCTGTTAGGCAATGAAAATTGATTAATGACTGTTTCATTTATGCTAATGAAAAATTAATAGGCCGACTCTTAATTCAACAGTCGACTATTTACTACTTTACGTTATACTGCCGCGCTTAAATCAAGTTTTTAATATTAGCGGAGAACCATTATGCACGATCTTTATTACAAAGGGCGTATTCACACCAGACAGAACCATGTAACCACAGGTTATAATAATCAGCGTTCCGTTAAGCTTGGTAGTGAAAAACAACCATTAACGCTAGTGGTTAGTAGTGAAGAAAGAAAAGTAGAAATAACAAAGTTAGTAAGCGATAACGACTTATTTGCTGAAATTACGGTAGATAATGCTGTAGAAGAAAACATTATTGAACTTGAAGGCCTATTAAATAAGCCAACGACGACTCGATTTGACAAAACTCCGAACCGTAATGATCCTTGTTCATGTGGCAGTGAAAAAAAATATAAAAAGTGTTGTGGTTAATAATACTCTAGTTATCCGTGATATGTTCCCGCTTTACTTCAAGATACCAGTCTAGGAATAAAAAGGGGAGAATAAGACATTTAATTGTTGTAATCATATTTTAATATATTGAAATACAACAATTAAACGTCCGTTTTCTACTTTAGTTTAAGTAAAGTCAAGTAAAGCTATCTAACATTTACTACACTTTATTGGACTCAACTAAAATTTATAATCTAGCTGTATACCATATACCGCTGGTCGGTCGACAAAGCCATAAAAAGTATCTGTGCCAAAGGTACTACCCGATAATGGGTTATTACCCACATACGTTAACACTTCTTCATTTGTTATGTTTTTACCAAACAAAGCGATGTTCCAATTTTCACTTTCAAGGGCAATTCGTATATCTACTTTGTCGTAAGCGTCAACTTCATAAAGCGGGTTTAAGTTAACATCAACATTTTGTTTTGCAGAGTGGTAAAGCCCTAACGTAGTTCTGAAGTATTCAAAGCCTAAAAATGAAATATCAGTGAAATAGTCAAAACCAATACTCGCGGTAAATTTAGGGGTATATTGTCCAGATTTACCCGTATAATCACACAGTTGATTACCATCAGCACCTATATCACCATCAGGCACTTGTCTGCTATGACAGTTACCATTTGTAAAGTCTTTGTACTCGTGATCTAAATAAGCAATGCCATATTGCATTGATAAACCGTCAAGTATTATCCAGCGACCCTCTACTTCAACTCCTTGAACAACGGTTTCTTTAGCATTACCAACATTAAAGCCGAGTACACCATCAAACTGACTCACCTGTAGGTTGTCGTATTCGGTGCGGTAAAAAGATAAATTTATTTCTAAGGTATCGTCGAGCAATAAGGACTTTATTCCCATTTCATAGGCAGTGGCTTCTTCTTCTTCAAATTCCCATGAATTAACATTATTAGCTCTGGCATCAAAACCACCTGCTTTAAACCCTGTGGTGGCAGAAGCATAAGCCATAATATTTTGATCGATTTTATAACTGATATTAATTAGTGGCGTAAAAGAATTCTCTTTACGATCACCAGTTAAGTTATGTCCTTGGGGTGACAAAGGACTTTGTTCACTTTGAATACCAAAGACAGCATCAAATAAGGCCGGTGCCATAGGATTGGTCGTAATATCACCAGTACCTAGATCAGTAATATTCATAATACGAGATGATGTTTTCTCTTCACTAGTAAAACGGGCGCCTAAGGTAAGTGTTAATGCATCGGTAAAGTGATAACGCCCTTGAAAAAAGGCAGAAATCATATCTGTGTCTAATTGATAATTACGACCTGCACCTTGTCCGGTTAAAGGCGATAGTGCACCACCAGACAATAAACCTAAAACGCTGTTGGTTGGTATTTTAATATTGTCATCAAAGCCAAGCTCACTGGTTTGATAAAAAAGCCCTCCTAGCCAATCGAATTTTTCACCTACCGGAGAAACTAACCTAATTTCTTGACTGAACTGCTCATATTCTTCATCAATGATGACTGAAAAAATAGGTGCTGCAGTATAGTCACAATCACAAGTTTCAACAAAATCGTAGGAAACAAAACCTGATATAGAGGTAAGGGTGTAATCCCCTAATTTGAAGTTAGCCGTTAACGTTGTATTCGTTAAGCTGTTGTTATTACTTTCTTCTGCATCAGCTTGACGCTCATAATTAAATTCACTTTCCGATATTGCATTAGGATGACCTAAAGCCCCTAGTATTTGACTAAAGGTAGCACCTGGAATAGGGGATCCTGCGAGAGATGGCTCGTCCTTAATCACTTCGATTTGTCGCCCAATGCCATCAAACTCATCTTGTTCTACTTTGAATAAGAAGTTCATGGTATCTCTTGGTTCCCACATTAAACTCAAACGAACGGCGCTTTCTTCTCGAATTGTCTCATCACGCTCTTTAAACGTGTTATCAACATAACCATCTTCTGAATAGTCTCTAACGGCTAACCTTGCTGACAAAGTATCAGTTAAAGCGCCTGATACCATACCAGTAAATTCAGTAGCACCTATGGTAGGTTGATACTGTACACCAAGATGAATTTCTGTGTCTTGTGTTGGTTTAGCTGAAGATAAGTTAAGCGCACCCGCTACAGAGTTTTTACCAAACATGATTGATTGTGGACCTTTTAAGACTTCAATTCTTTCTAAGTCAAGAAACGGCATGCGCAGTAATTGTTGGCGGCCATAATGTACACCATCGATATACTGACCAACAGATTGTTCAAAACCTTGGTTATTACCCGTACCAATGCCGCGGATAAACATTTGGGTACTGATACCTGTTTCTGTCATATGTAAATTGGGTACGGAATATTGTAAATCATCAATTTTTTCTATGCTTTTTTCTTTTAAATCGTCTGCACTAAGTACGTTCATTGATATTGGTGTTTCTTGTGCATTTTCTGATCTTTTTTGCGCGGTGACTTGAATAACTTCTAATGTTGCTTGCTCTTGAGCTGTTGCAGCATTAATTGCTAAAGCACAGGCACTCAAGGTGAATATGCTTTTTATTGCCTTATTTTTCATGTTATCTCACTCTATTATTATAATTATTGTTATGGTCTTTTGAGCTTTGCACTATGTTTACAGCTACTTGTTTGCTTTCGGTACAAAGTAGAACAAGCGTCACCATTGGTACGCTTTTACCTTGAGCAACACACAAACATGAAAGTTCAAAAGCCCCTGATAATATAAAGATCAGTGATAGTGAAGATAAGGTGATAAACGGTCAACTTTGAGTGAAAAGCGGTCAATTTGTGGTTAACTGGTGTTAAATAATAAAAAGAGAAATAATGATATGGTTCAACAAAATAGTTTGCCTGCCAATTTTACCGGTCAAGTATTTGCTCATAAACTTAACTTTATTTCGACCACGTTATCTGAAAGCGGTATTGATTTATCATGCTTATTAAAGGGGACTGATATTGAACCGTATGGATTAGATGATCGTGAATATCAAATAAATAAGGATCAAATAGTTTCTTTTTATCGTAATGTTGTGGCATTAGATATACCTGGTATGAGTTTACTGTTGGGATCAGCCATAAAACCTAAAGATTACGGTTTATATGGCTGTACATTATTATGCTGTAAGAGCCTACGGTCAGCCCTAGAGTTTTCTATCCGCTATCATAATTTGGTTACTAAGACGGTTAATATGTCACTACATGTTGATGGTGAGTCGGAACAATCGTGCTTTCGTTTTGAAGATCTTTTACATACCATTGATTTAGAAGAATTTAATATTGAACTACAGTGCGTAATTGTTCTGTCTTTGGTCAGAGACTGTATGGATAGCGAAAACTTCTCTTTTGATGCTTTACGCTTTAGTTTTGATAAACCAAAACATCATCAAGGTTATGAAGACTTTTTTGGCTGCCCAATAACTTACGGAAATCCGTATAATGAATTTGTCTTTGATGACGATAAATTGTCATTAAACACTCCTAAAAGTAACCCTTTTGCTATGCCTTTATTGCTTAGCCAATGCGATAGGGTGTTAAGTTCAGTGGCAACAAAAAATGAATTCTTAATCACTATAAATCAATGGATAGCTGAGAATATGCATAAGGATCTTTGTGCTGAAAACTTAGCGAGTGACTTATATCTCACCCCAAGAACACTGCGTAGAAAGTTATCTGAGCAAGGCACAAGTTTTAGAGATATAGTGAAAGAGTTACGCTGTAGTGCGGCTAAAAAGTTAATAATCGAAACTCAATTAACAATAGAAGATATAGGCTGTGCCATCGGCTTCAATGATGTGTCGAATTTCAGAGCAGCTTTTAAAAAATGGACTGGACAAACACCATCAAACCTTAGGCAAGTTAATTAATCTGCTGAATATAGCCACAGTTATCTCTTTGTTAGGTGAGTTAATAACTACTACACTTCAGTAATATCTAATTATTGATAAAAAGTTGATCTTCATCGTTTCTAATTATTTGACATTGTGGGATATTAACTAGTATGAACTAAGTATTATGGCACTAAGCTTACTGATTCCTATTCATAATATGCTGCTGTGAGTAAACCGTGAAGATGTTATATAACAAGGGTCGCAGTTAGGGAACTATCTTCTTTTCAAAGATACTGGAATTGTTCGCGAAACAACCGATAACTTGGGTATTAATATCAATATTCATATCTCGTAGTCCTTATGACAACGTGACAGTAACTAATGTAGTAACACGCAGTAACTAATAAAAATTTAAGGAGTTGGTGATGCCAACAAATAAACACAAACGTAAAGCGTCTTCCCATTCTAAAACTAAAGCAGTAACAGGTTTCCGATCATCTGGGCTGATAACATCACATCCAAAACCCTTTGCCATAGGTGGTTTGTTTTTTGTTGCGTTAGGTTTATATCTATTGGCTTTTGAATCTCAAAATAATGCAATGTTTGGGGTTGCTATGCTTTCTCTTATTGCGGGTGGTGCTACCACAATTTATGCAAACTTTGCTGTACCTAAGAGAAAAATAGATTAGCTAGGAGCGTTATCAAAGTTCGTTGTTTTAAATTTAAGCGTTTATATGTTTTTATCTCAAAAATCACAACGTTAAAATAATCAATTGTAATTGTATGATTTTTAACATTAGCGTGTGTTTTTTGAACGTTATTATCTAATCCTTCCTTACGATGAAAATTGTTACATAAAATACGACAATAATCGTGCTAAAGAGTAGCATTCTGTCTCACTTTAGATTAAATTTGCGCCTTTAATTTACTACAGTTAACAAGAGCGCCTTATGTTAGAAAATACTCTCCCTCAACTCGAACAACTGATTGAAGACATCATTGCAAAAAATAACCAACTAAAAAGCCAAGTATCTGAACTTGAGCAGCAAAAATCATTGTTGCTTGATGAAAATGAAACTTTGCAACTTGAAGCACTTGACGGTGAAGAAAAGCAAAAACAAGCCAACAGTGTATTAACAAGCCTATTAGGTAAATTACAAAGTGTAGAAGAGGTTAATTAATGATTGCTGAAGACTCTAAAGGTATCAGCATTGAAATAATGGGCAAGCAACACCAGTTTAATTGCTCAGCTGAACAAGCAGAGGATTTAAATCAAGCAGCTAACAGCCTTGCTGTTATGTGTGCTGACATTAAGAAAAAAAATGGTATGGCTAACAGCGAGCGTGCTTTATTGGTTGCGTCAATTAATTTAAGTTATTCACTGTTAATAGCGAATAATAAAATTAAGCGTTATCAACACGGTGAAAATGCTTTGATTTCTACATTAAAAAGCGCTTTATACCAAGCGGATTAATTTTCGCCCAGTGATCAATGCATTTAAACCAGCCCAGCGGGGACGTCTGAACATGAATCGTTCAAGCGTCCTGAAACACGCATCTTCAAGTGGCTTGGCTATATAAGCTTTTAAACGCTGTTACTTTTTCAGTATTTCCGTTATCTGTTGGTTAAGGTTGCAGTAATACTGGGAATTTTATCTCGGTACATTAAGTTGTCTTATTTAGGAAAACCTTCATTATGGCTGATGCCAGCATTGAATTTAAAGGTACAAGCTTTACCCTGTCTGTTTTACATTTGAAAACACCAAAATTAGCAGATATCCGTGCTGATTTAGTAAAAAAAGTGGCTCAAGCCCCTGATTTTTTTTACCTCGTGCCTGTCGTAGTTAATATAGAACAACTAGATTGTTCACTTGATTACCAAGCGGTAAAATCCTTAGTTGAAGAATTCAATTTCACCTTCGTCGGTTTCACTGGTTCGGTGGATAAAGAACAACGTAAACTTATTCGTGAACTTGGTTTTTCTTTTGTGAATACAACAAGAGTTGATACTTCAAAAAAAGCAGCTATTGCAGAAGAGGCTCTAACAACAGAGACCAAAGCAACGGCTGCTATTCCTGAACGTAATTTATACACAGACAAAGTCCACCGAGGGCAAATTCGCTCTGGTCAACAAATTTATGCTAAAGATCAAAACCTCGTAGTAATTGGCTCTGTTTCAGCGGGCGCTGAGGTTATTGCCGACGGTAATATTCATGTTTATGGTTCATTACGTGGTAGAGCCATTGCCGGCGCAAAAGGTCATCACAAAGCGCAAATTTATTGCCAAAATCTTGAGGCTGAATTGGTCTCTATTAATGGTAATTATTGGCTAAGTGAGTCGATGGAGCAACACTGGGGTTCACCTGTATATATTCATTTGACTGACAGCGAACTAACGTCATCAAAACTTATTTAATTATTAATTTATAAAGGATATTCGGTCAATGGCACGAATAATAGTGGTTACCTCAGGCAAGGGTGGTGTTGGTAAAACAACATCAAGTGCTGCAATTGGACTTGGTTTGGCGTTAAAAGGTCATAAAGTCGTTTTAATCGATTTTGATATTGGTCTACGTAACCTTGATTTGATCATGGGCTGCGAACGTCGCGTTGTTTACGACTTCGTTAATGTCATAAATGGTGAAGCAACATTAAATCAGGCATTAATTAAAGATAAGCGCGTTAGCAGTTTGTCGATATTACCAGCCTCGCAAACGCGTGATAAAGATGCGTTAAACAAAGAAAATGTCGGTAAAGTGCTAGAAGAGCTTGGTAAAAGCTATGATTTTATTGTTTGTGATTCACCTGCAGGCATTGAAGCAGGCGCTATGATGGCATTGTATTATGCTGATGAAGCGATAGTTACTACCAATCCTGAAGTCTCATCGGTACGTGATTCTGATCGTATTTTAGGAATGTTAGCAAGTCGTTCACGCAGAGCAGAGCTGGGCTTAGATCCAATAAAAGAGCATTTATTATTAACTCGTTATTCTCCTAAACGTGTAGAAGAAGGTGAAATGCTGAGTGTTGAGGATGTTGAAGATATTTTATCGATACCTTTGTTAGGTGTGATTCCAGAGTCACAAGCAGTACTGAAAGCATCGAATGCAGGTGAGCCGGTAATTTTAGATACTGAAAGTGATGCAGGAAAAGCTTATCAGGATGTTATTGAACGCCTATTAGGTGAAACAGTTGAATTTAGATTTTTAGTTGCCGAGAAAAAAGGCATTTTCAGTCGTATGTTTGGAGGATAACATGGCACTTTTAGATTATTTTTTACGTAAAAAAGAAAAGCAGGTAACAACGGCATCTAAAGCCAAAGAACGCCTGCAAATCATTGTTGCGCATGAGCGTAATAGTCGTAATAAACAGCCAGATTATTTACCACAGCTTACTGAAGATATTCTTAAGGTCTTGCGTAAATACATTAAAGTATCTGATGAAAGTTTTTCTATAAATCTTGATAAAAAAGATGGCGATTTAAACGTGTTAGAGCTAAATATTGAATTGCACGATGAGCAAACCGCTGATTAAGGTTATCTCTTCAGGTCGCTACTAACCGGATTAATGAAATAGTCCGGTTAGTAGTATTTTTTTCTATTTTATTTGCTTACTAAATTCAACATTTAGGTAAGTTCGCCACGTAGACTTTTATCCATCTGCTGGCACATTTCATCATAGCTTAGGTTTTTACTTAATAAATAATGTAACTTGGTTAATGTCGCCTCCAAAGTCATATCATGACCACTGATAACACCTGTCTGACTTAATGCATTACCCGTCGCATAACCCGACATATTCACCGTACCTTTAATACATTGGCTACAATTTACAACAACAATACCTTGTTCTTTGGCTTTTCTTAAACAAGCGAGTAAGGCTTTATCTTGTGGCGCATTACCAACACCGTAGCTTCGTAATATTAGTGCTTTAACCGGTTGTTTTATTACATTATCAATGACTTCACTGCTTATGCCAGGGTATAGGTGAACCACACCAACCGGCTGTGGAGTGATAGTTGAAAGTTGCAAAGGCTCAACCTTGTCTACCAAATGTGCAAGCGTACCTGCAACTAACTGGATATTGATACCCGCTTCGAGTAATACTGGCATATTAGGCGAATCAAAAGCATTGAAACCATCTGCATAGGCTTTAATACAACGGTTACCGCGATAAAGTTTGTTATTAAAAAACAAACTTACTTCACTGATTGGGTAATTAGCGGCAATGTATAAAGCGTTTAGTACATTAACTTGCCCATCAGAGCGAAGTTGACTCAACGGAATTTGTGAGCCTGTTACAATGACAGGTTTACTTAAATTTTCGAACATGAAAGATAATGCCGAGCTAGTATACGCCATGGTATCGGTGCCATGTAAAACAACAAATCCATCGTAGTCATCATAATTAGCTTTAATATCATCAGCGATACGTTGCCAATCACTTGGGGTCATGTTTGATGAATCAATTAAAGGCTGATATTCACTAATGGTAAATTCAGGCATTTCACTACGATGAAATTCAGGCAGGGCATTTATAGATTCAGTAAGATGGCCTTTAGCCGGAACAAAGCCTTGTGTGCTTTGCATCATGCCAATGGTACCGCCAGTGTATGCAACGTAAATTCTTTTTTTCATCATAACTTTGACTACTTATTTATTTCGATAATTTAATGTGATCAATATTCATTAATATGGGGATACATTAATGTGATCAGTCTTTAACAATATTATATCTTAGCAAGCATGAAAGTTGCTATAGCCGTGATAGCAAACGCGCTAATTTGCATTACAACGACATATCATTACTGTGTAAATTAAGAGGGTATTGTTCATCCCTTTTTACAGATTAGTACTCGTGGGAATTTTTATATAAAAAAGAGGTAGTTAATTGCTTAACTACCTCTTTAATTTAACCATTACACAGTGTAATGATTAAATAGTTTTTATGAATCTATGGCGGGTTTTAGTTTGCACCACAAGCAACACATAACGTATAACGACCCTGCGGATCATTAAACTGATTCATAAGGCTTAATTCATTTTTCATCATAGTAATGAATTGCGATAATGGTTTGCTGTTCACTGAACTAGTCGCTAAATCAATAGCAATTTGTTCTTCATTTGCTGTGAATAAGCTTACTAATGTTGATGATTGCCCCAATAATTGTTGGATGATTTTATTACGTGAAGATTGTTCTTTTTCAATCAACAAAGTGTCATATTGCTCAAGCTTTGCCAGTGTTGCGGCAGCAATGACAGCATCAGTTAAATTACCGAGTTCATCAACTAAGCCTAGCTCTTTCGCTTTTTTACCAGACCAAACACGTCCTTGAGCAATCGCATCTACTTCTTCCAAAGTCATATCACGATTAGTGGCAACAAGTTGTATAAACTCTTGATAACCTCGGTTAATAGATAATTGGAATAAATTAGCCATACCTGGAGTTAGGGCTTGAGTCGGACCAAATCCAGCAATATCAGTGGTACCAACACCATCAGTATAAATACCCATTTTGCTTAATGAGTCTTCGAAAGTCATCATCATGCCAAAAATACCAATTGAGCCTGTAATAGTAGAAGGAGCAGCATATATTTTATCAGCCGGTGCTGAAATCCAGTAACCACCTGAAGCGGCATAAGTACCCATTGAAGCAACGACAGGCTTGCCTGCTTTTTTCAATAACTCAACTTCTTGACGAATAATTTCTGAAGCATAAGCACTGCCACCAGGGCTATCTACACGAAGTACAACCGCTTTAACATCATCATTATTTCTTGCTTTACGCAGTAACTTAGCTGTACTGTCACCACCTATGGTGCCAGGCTTTTGAGTACCATCTAAAATAGTGCCTTTAGCAACAATAATGGCAACTTTATCGTTACTCTTTTCCGCTAGCGCAGCGCTTTCTTCAATAGCGGAGCTAGTAGCAGCCATATAGTTTTTGTAACCAATATGGTTGTAACTATCACCTTTTTTGTTTGCTCCCACTAATTCAATTAGCTCGGAGCGCATTTCTTGGCGTGACTTCAATTGGTCAACCCAGTTATTTTTTAATGCATATTGAGCAAAACTACTATCAGCTGCACTAAATTTGGCAACTAAGTTATCAATGTTCTCATCAAAATTTTCAACACCAAAACCACGTCGCTCAGCAACATCTTCTTTGTACTGCATCCATAGATCAGCTAACCAAAGTTTGTTAGCTTTTTTGGCGGCATCAGACATATCATCTCGAATAAAAGGTTCAACTGCTGATTTAAAAGTACCGACACGGAAAATATGTTGGTTTATCGCTAATTTCTCTAATGCCGATTTAAAGTACATTTTATAACGGCCATAACCATCAAGTAACATGAAACCTTGTGGATTTAACCAAATGTCATTGGCTGTACTAGCAAGGTAATATTGGTCTTGGGAAAATTGGTCACCAAGGGCAATAATTTGTTTACCGCTACTTTTAAAGTCTTCTAGCGCTGCTGCGATGTCTTGCAACTTAGTTAAGCCAGATCTATTTAAGCCTTGTAGTTGTAAAACTAATATTTCTACCCGATCATCTTTTTTAGCTTTACCAATAACATCAAGGATATCTGCTAGTAAAACTTCTGGTTTATCATCTTGTTGTTCCATGGCTTCACTTACAAAAGCTTCCATAGGGTCAACTTCACGCTTTTGTTCTACTACATCACCAACAAGGTTCAGTACTAAGGCCGTTTTTTCCGGCACTGTTACTTGCTCTTCACCGCTTGATAGGATGACGCCTATGAATGAAAATAACAGTATAAAAAATACTAGGTTTAGCACAACAGAGCGGGTAAACGTTAATACTCGCCAAATTGAAGAAAAGATCCGTTTTATAATGCCTGGATTATTATTCATATATATTTATCTTAAATTGATTAAATTAAAAACTCAGAGCTATACTACCTTAATGTTTACTAAAACTTAACAAATGACCTAAGGTAGATTGTAACTATTTATGGCAATTGCCTTTTTACAACTATTTATATGACTTCCAACATTTTTTTAATATGTTTTGAAAGACTTTACTGGTTTAAACGTTCTTACTATTAATCGTATTATTTTATTAAAAGATAACCACTATGCAAAGATTACAACATTACTACCAGTGCTTTTTAGCGCAACTTAAAAACTTTGACGGTATTCCTGCTTTATTACTGAGGCTATACCTTGCTCCCGTATTTATCATGGCCGGTTTTAGTAAAACCCAAATGCTTAATGAAGAGGTTACAGGTTTTAGTGCCATCATGGCTGATCCTAATATTATTGCTTGGTTTGGTAATAGTGATTGGGGTTTAGGTTTACCATTCCCAGCTTTACTGGCTAATTTAGTGATTCTGGTAGAATTTTTTGGCGGTTGGTTATTATTATTTGGTGCATTAACACGTTTAATTAGTATTCCATTAATGTTTACCATGATTGTTGCTGCAACATCAGTGCATGCTGATAATGGCTGGTTTGCTATTACCCCAACTAATAGCGATATTAGCCCAGCTAAAGTGGCTGTTTGGCTTGGTATTGATAGTGCGCAAGCAAGTTTAGATAACAGCGAACAAACAGCGACACGCCTTGAAAAAATGCGAGAATTGATTGAAGAGAATGGTAATACCGATTGGCTTTATGAAAAAGGGAATATTGTAGTACTAAATAACGGGATAGAGTTTTCTACTACCTACTTTATTATGCTGCTGTCATTATTCTTCATTGGTGCAGGGCGTTATACCAGTGTTGATCATTTTGTTGCCAAACGATTTTTGATAGAAGAGAAACGCTTTAGTTAGCTGGGTCTATGTTAACTAGTCCTATAATACTTAATTGTATTTTTGATTAGATAACCATTCCTTCTAATTCATTAAAATTATAAAGCTGAACAGAATAAAATTCTGTTCAGCTTTTTTTATATCCGTTACTAAAACACTAACACCTAGATAATTTATATATCAAGAGCAGAGTAGTTATCGTGTAACTAACGACTGAGCTTCTTCTTTTTAAATCGTGGCAGTAAATGACCAAAGTGATAAATACTTAATCCCAATAACACCATAAACGCACCTAATATCAACTTGTCATTGATAACCTCACCATTTAATACTGCACCTAAGGTCAAAGCAATCACTGGCGTAATTAGAGTAATCAAAGTTACGTTACTGGCTGATAATTTCTGTAACACGGTAAAATAAGCATAAAAACCAATCAAGGAACCAAATACACCTAAATAGAGTGTTGCCCAAAGTGATTTTGCTTGCCAGGTCTCAATCGGCAAAGTGCCATCCAATAATAACCAGCTCGCTAAAAACAGTGGTGTTGCAACCGATAGCGCCCCGACCGTAGTCGCCAATGGATGAATAGCCAATGAGACACTTTTAACTAATACACCACTTAAACTAAAGAAAAATACCGCCATTAATATAAAAATGACTCCGTAAATACCATCATCCGCTAAGTTAAAGTTATCCGAGCAAACTACGGCTAAACCTATTAATGAAATAGCCATAGAGAATTTACGCATACCACTTATATTGGGCTCTGCTAATATTTTCTTTGCTAATAATGCCGAGATAACGGGTGATAAGCCAAAGACCAAAGAAATAATGCCAGACGATAAATAAGCTGCAGATAGATAAGAGCAGAGCATGCCACCAAAAATACCTAACGCCGAAAAGCTGTATAACTTTACTGCCTGTTTGTGCCAAGGAATATGAATATTGCGTATTTTAATCACTAGAGTGCCTAATACTAAGGCGATTAGCATTCTAAGTAGTACTGCTAAACTCGGATTAATTGATTCGCTACTCCACACTATACCCAATGGGGTGGTAGACCATATTAATAGTACCGCCAAATAGGCAATTGACACTGACATTTCTCTCTCCTTTTTTACATTTAAAATTTCTGTCGTTAAAGTTAGTGTTTAAAGTAAATATCAAGTGGACTAACTTATTAATCCGTTTGATATAAAGCAGAAAGTTGCGGTTTTTGTGGGGAACTATTGAGAAAACAAAAAAGCCGCAAGAAGTGATTTCTGCGGCTTTAAAAGTGAACTAATTAAATTTGATTAATTATGATTTTTCAATGCTTCGCAGAGGGGAGGCCAACTTGACTGGCGATTAACTAGCCACAGTCGATTGACCACAAACAGACAGCTAGTAGCAATCGCTTTATGGTTTCGAATATTTATCATGGCGAGTAAGGTGCTTTGCATTGTTTAAATTATCTTTATGTTTATCTTTAGTTTTAATTTACAGCTCAGTTACGATTCATACTGGCGGTTGGGTAAATTTAAGTCAAGGATAAAAATCATTACGTGATATTTAATTTTTATTTTAACTTTTTCTGATAACAACGTGCACAAGCACAAACTTAACGATAAACTTCTATGATAACCACTTGTTAGAGGTATTTTATGGACGCTATTGAATTATTACTACAACGACAGTCAACGCCTGTTTTAACAGATCCTGCGCCAACTGAAGCAGATCTAACCACTTTATTATCAGCCGGTATGCGAGTACCGGATCATGGCGGATTAAAACCTTGGCATTTCCATGTTATTACCGGACAAGGTTTACAGCGATTAAGTGATATCTATGTTGAAGCAACTACTATCAACATGGCTAGCCAAACTGGACTCATTGAAGGGGCAAGCATAGATGAACATGCCTTAAATGAGAAAATGGCGAAAGTAGCTAAAAAACCATTTAGAGCGCCGATGATTATTGTTATATCAACACAATACGTTGAACATAATAAAGTACCATTACAAGAGCAGTTAATTACCGCGGGTTGTTGTGCACATGCTATGCAAATGGCTGCATTCTCACTTGGCTATGGCGCTATGTGGCGTACTGGAGGATTTGCGTACAATGAAACGGTTAAACAAGGTTTAGGGGTTGAGGAAGGTAATGACATCGCCGGATTTTTATATATCGGCACCCCAAGTAAAGTATGTAATACAAAACCAGCCAAAAGTTATCAAGATAAAGTGACATTTTGGCAGTAGCTAACGACGTGTTTAATCGTAGCTTGATACTAGCTAATTAATCATCACTGTTAATTGATTACCAACAGCTTTAAATATAACTGTTAGGTAATAAATCTCGTTTGATTAGGCAATAAAAAAGGCGACATTATGTCGCCTTTTTCGTCTCTAACTCAGTGCCTAACACGTTAACTTTAACGTAATGCTAAAATTTATGCTTAAAACGCTGCGTTGTTAGGTGTTCTTGGGAATGGAATTACGTCACGTACGTTTTGCATGCCTGTTGCATATGCTACTAAACGTTCAAAACCTAACCCAAAACCAGAGTGAGGTACAGTGCCGTAACGACGTAAGTCTCTATACCAACCGTAATCAGCAATATCTAAGCCCATTTCTTCTAAACGGCTATCTAATACGTCAAGACGTTCTTCTCGTTGGCTACCACCAATGATTTCGCCAATACCTGGTGCTAAAATATCCATAGCAGCAACAGTTTTACCGTCATCATTTAAACGCATGTAGAAAGACTTAATATCTTTCGGGTAGTTTTGTAAAACTACTGGACCGTTAAAGTGCTCTTCAGCTAAATAACGCTCATGCTCAGAGTTTAAATCTACTCCCCAAGATACCTGATTTTCAAATTTCTTACCGCAGTTTTCTAATATAGTGATAGCGTCAGTGTAATCAAGGCGAACAAAGTCGGTATTGATTACTGAATTCAAACGGTCAAGAACAGTCTTATCTACACGTTGTTGAAAGAAGGCCATGTCGTCAGGACGCTCTTCAAGTACCGCTTTAAATACATACTTAAGCATTTCTTCTGCTAAATCTGCCGCGTCTGATAAATCAGCAAAAGCGATTTCAGGCTCAACCATCCAAAACTCTGCTAAGTGACGGGTAGTATTAGAGTTTTCTGCTCTAAAAGTAGGTCCAAAAGTATAAACTTTTGATAACGCGTTACAATATGCCTCTACGTTTAATTGGCCTGATACCGTTAAAAAGGTCTCTTTACCAAAGAAGTCTTTGTTGTAGTCAACTTTACCTTCATCGTTACGTGGTAAGTTTTCCATATCTAATGTACTTACACGGAACATCTCGCCAGCGCCTTCACAATCACTACCCGTGATAAGTGGAGTACTAATCCAGAAGTAACCTTTGCTATGTAAGAATCTGTGAACAGCTTGCGCTAAACAATTACGTACACGAGTTACCGCGCCGCCAATATTGGTACGAGGACGTAAATGCGCTTGTTCGCGTAAAAATTCAATACTGTGACGCTTAGCAGCCATTGGATAAGTATCAGGGTCTTCAACGAAACCTAGTACTTCAACCGCAGTTGCTTGTATTTCGTATGCTTGTCCTTTACCAGGAGATTCAACCAAAATACCGGTGACTTTTACTGAGCAGCCAGTCGTTAATTTAAGAATATCGCTTTCATAATTGTCGAGTTCATTAGGTACAATGGCTTGAATAGCATCAAAACATGAACCGTCATGTAGTGCTAAAAATGAAATACCAGCTTTCGAGTCACGGCGTGTTCTGATCCAACCGTGGACGGTAATGCTCTCATTAACAGGGAAGTTACCCGCTAATACATCAGTAATTGCTATAACTGACATTTAATGACCTCTTATTCTTATGTAATTGATTGAAATTGCGTTATACCAAGTTAATTTCGTTATGTTCCATCACGCTAAGTGAGGGATAAATCTTAACTAATTGGCATTATGCTGAAAATGGGGTGATATGTTACCGTGACAAGGCTTAATTGCAATGCTTAATTGCAATGAAAATAACAAATAGCCATTGGATTTATTAATTGTGCATTTGCTATAGTAGTATAAAGCGCATAAATGGATGAAAGCAGCGGTAATGAAACAAAATAGTGATGAATTTGCCAAGGTAAAGCAAAAAGTTGACCGGAGAACAGCAACAGACTTTTGGAGTTACGCCCAAATAACACTAGTCCTACTTAGCTGGTTACTTTTTATTATCGCGCTGGTGATGTCTTATTATGCTGCGCCTGATAAAGATTATGGGGTATTACGCTATTATGACATTGAAATCCGCCAATTTTGGTTAACTCCATTGACGGGTTATCTTTATATTTTGTTATGGCTTAGTGCTCTGGGTAGTTATTTAGCGCTAATGACGGATAAATATCGTAGTCGGCGCCGCAGTGATGCGCCTCTTGGTAACTTGATCTTCTTACTAGCAGTTAACCTGACTTGGTTAGTCTATATATTAGTTAAGGTACAGTAATAGTGATGTAAACTGATGACTGCACACTTAACTAATTAATCACTCAAACAATTTTAAAAGTTAAACTAATCAGTTAAAACATTCATCTTCATCTAAAACCGTTGCCATGGCATTAACCAAAGTAATTAATTGCTCTGTGGTGATAATTAGTGGCGGGATAATATAGATTAGTTGGCCAAAAGGTCTGATCCAAACACCTAATTCAACGAAACGTTTTTGTATCTGCGCTACATTAACACTTTGTTTGCACTCTATTGCGCCAATACTTCCCAGCACACGCGTATCTTTTACTCTTTCATGTTTTTCTAACGGTTTAAGATGGCTAACAAGAGTACGTTCGATACCTCGCACTTGAGATTGCCAATCATTTTCCAATAATAAATCTATGCTAGCATTCGCAACAGCACAGGCGAGGGCATTTCCCATAAACGTAGGCCCATGCATGAAACAACCCGCAGCGCCTTCGCTGATGGTTTGTGCAATGTGCGTAGTACACAAGGTTGCTGCTAGGGTAATATAACCACCTGTTAGGGTCTTTCCTAAACACATTATATCTGGATTAATGCCTGCCCATTCACAGGCAAATAGTTTACCGGTTCTGCCAAACCCCGTAGCTATTTCATCGACTATAAGTAACACATCATACTTATCACAGAGTATGCGACAGGCTTTTAAATACTCAGGGTGATAAAAACGCATACCACCCGTGCCTTGCACTATAGGTTCGATAATAAATGCAGCTATGTCATTATGGTGTTCTGCAAATAAGGCTGAGAGCTCAGTAACATCATCACTTGACCATTTTTCACCAAACTTTATCGTAGGCGCCGGAGCAAAGTAGTGCTGCATTAATACTTGTTCAAATATTTGATGCATACCCGTTATAGGGTCGCATACCGACATTGCGGCAAAGGTATCACCGTGATACCCATTCTTAACGGTTAACAGCTTAGTTTTAGTTAATGTAATCTTGTTTTTTTCAGCGACTGCATGTTGATACTGAAGAGCCATTTTCATCGCGACTTCAACACTCACTGAGCCAGAATCGGACAAAAAGACTTTGTCTAAGCCTGCAGGCGTTAAATCAATTAATTTTTTACATAAGGTAATAGCACTTTGATGCGTTAAACCACCAAACATAACATGCGACATTTTTGACGCTTGTTCCACAAGGGCTGCATTTAACTTTGGGTGATTATAACCATGTAAAACAGACCACCATGAAGACATACCATCAATAAGTTGTTCACCGCTGGCTAAGTTGATTGTTACGCCTTGTGCACTATCAACCAAATAACTTGGTAGTGGCTCTGACATTGAAGTATAAGGGTGCCAAACGTTCTCTTTATCAAAACGAAGTAGTGAGTTTTGTTCAGACGGGGTCATAATTGTATGTTTATTGTGCATTTGTTAACCAAAAGTGTTATTAGTCGTTGACATCATGAGTAGTCTGGCTAGACTACTCGCTAAGTTAATTAGATGCAATTGAGTTCTATGTCAGATTTAAATATGTCAGAAGCAGTACTAACACCGCCATTATCAACACAAGCACAATCGTTGAATTCTATCCTTCGTCACAATTGGAATTTAAAAGAAGTAGAAGCATTATTTGCTATGCCTTTTAATGACCTAATGTTTAAAGCACAAACGATTCATAGAGAAAATTTTAACCCTAATGAAGTACAAGTCAGTACTTTATTATCGATTAAAACCGGTGCTTGCCCGGAAGATTGTAAATACTGTTCCCAAAGTGCACGTAATAAAACTGACCTAGAAAAAGAAAGTTTATTAGCCGTTGAAAAAGTATTAGAAGCGGCACAAAGAGCCAAAGAAATGGGTTCAACCCGTTTTTGTATGGGCGCTGCGTGGCGTAATCCTAAAGAACGCGACATGCCGTATGTACTAGATATGGTTAAGAGTGTTAAGGCCCTTGGTATGGAAACATGCATGACGTTAGGTATGTTATCGGAAGAACAAGCCGACAGGTTAAATGGTGCCGGCTTAGATTATTACAACCATAACCTAGATACGTCTCCAGAGCATTATAATCAAATTATCACTACCCGAACCTTTCAAGATAGATTGGATACATTGACCAATGTTCGTAGTGCCGGTATGAAAGTCTGTAGTGGTGGTATTGTTGGTTTAGGTGAAAAAGCCGTAGATCGCGCATCACTATTAATACAACTTGCAAATTTAAGCCCACAACCTGAAAGTGTACCAATTAACATGTTGGTTAAAGTTGAAGGCACACCTTTAGCTAATATTGATGATTTAGAGAGTTTTGACTTTATTCGTTGTATTGCTGTTGCTCGTATCATGATGCCAAATAGTCATGTTAGATTATCAGCCGGTCGTACTGCGATGAATGAGCAGATGCAAGCCATGTGTTTTCTTGCAGGTGCTAACTCAATCTTTTATGGTTGTAAATTACTTACCGCAGAAAACCCAGAAACTAATCAGGATATTGCTTTGTTTGAAAAACTAGGTATAAATACTGAGACTGTAGCTGGCGATACTGAGTTATCAGACAAGATAATTAAAACAGCGATTGTTGATCAACAAAACAGTGACTTGTTTTACAACGCATCAGCATAAATCGTTATATCCGTGACCATTTAGATTAGACTCTGAAACATAGATATTGAGTGAACGGGTATATACCTTCAGAATAGATCGCTAGCGTGTAGTTGCTAGCGATTAAAGCTACTACTATCTTATTAAACTTATCCATTTAAGTAGATAATCATTTATGAATTTTGACTTTATTCAACATGATGTTAATGAGCAAAAAGCTAAGTCTCGATATCGTCAGTTGGTTTGTAATAGTACAACAAGCCAGGGCAATGAAATTGTTATAAATGGAAAGTCGTATCTTAATTTTTCGTCTAATGATTATTTAGGTTTAAATAATCATGTTGAAATAAACAAGGCGTTACAAGAGGGAGCTGACCGATTTGGCGTTTGTTCCAGTAGTTCAAGTTTAGTTACGGGCTATCACTATGCTCATCAAGCATTGGAAGCTGATATTTGTCAGTGGTTAAATAAACCTAAGTGCTTATTATTCTCTAGTGGTTTTGCCGCTAATTTAGCGCTATTTCAAGCATTAGGTAAAAATCAAGAAAGCCATTTTTATTTAGATAAGCTTAGTAATGCGTCTATGATTGACGGTGCTTATCATAGCAAAGCAAAAGTTAAACGTTTCAATCATAATAATATTAAACATTTAACAACATTATTAAGTAATGCGGTAGACTCTCCTAATAAACTTATTGCCTCTGAAGGCGTATTTAGTATGGATGGTTGCCGAGCTAAAGTGTTAGAGCTTGCTCAGCTTTCGAAATCAAATCAGGCCTGGCTCTATTTAGATGATGCACATAGTATTGGTGTTATTGGTGACGAAGGACAGGGCAGTAATCACTTTGCTGATGTAGATATCACGATGGCAACAATGGGTAAAGCAATTGGAACCAGCGGTGCATTTTTAACCTGTACTGAAGACTTACATGAGTACTTGATCAATTTCTCGCGCCACTATATTTACTCTACGGCAATATCACCTGCTATCGCCTGGGCGACCAGAAAAAGCATTGAGCTTATTCAAAAAGAGCATTGGCGCAGAGAAAAAATCACTGAATTAAGCACGTTATTTAGTCAACTACTGGCACCAGAAATCGAGTTAGTTTCCACTGAATCTTCAATTCATGCCATAATAATTGGTGATGAGAAAAAAGCACTTGCCGTGAGTGATACTCTCAAAAAACAAGGTATTTGGTTAACCGCGATAAGGCCACCAACGGTTGCAATTAACAGCTCAAGATTACGCGTTACCATTTGCGCTAACCATAATACTAAAGATATCATATATTTAGCAGAATGCATTAATAAGGCAATAGCTTAATGGTTCAAACAGCACATAAAAACACAAACAGAGTAAATATTGGAAAAAGTTTTGGCTCTGCCAGTAAATCTTATGATGTATCAGCAAGGTTACAACGTTTTTCCGGTAAGCATCTAATGCCTTGGTTACCGAATCGTAACGATCTAACTGTTTTAGACTTAGGCTCAGGCACTGGTTTTTTTACTGACTTATTAGCGAGTACATATAGCCAAGTTATTGGCTTAGATATTTCAAATGAGATGCTTCATTTTGCCAAAGAACACCGTAATAAAAAAATAGTATGGCTAGAAGGCGATGCCCATAAATTACCACTTCAAGATAACAGCATAGATTTCATTTATTCAAACTTAGTCATTCAATGGTTTGATCCACTCGATGAAGCCATTACTGAAATGTTAAGAGTTTTAAAGCCAGGTGGATTACTTATTTTCACCACCTTAGTAGACGGCACATTACACGAGTTAAAATCTTCTTGGAAACAAGTAGACGATGACCAACACGTTATCGATTTTAAAACGGTTACTGAGCTCAATACTTTATTCAATAATGAAAACGGTAAGTTGGTTGAACAAAAGTGCCAAGATATTGTTTTGGAATATCAAAATGTAATCCATTTAGCACGTGAGTTAAAAGGCTTAGGTGCTAATCATTTAGCACAGAAACAAAATAGAGGGCTGTCAGGAAAAGACAAATGGTTTAAAATGACAGAACATTATCAAGATTTTCTTGAGCCCAGTGGTATTTATCCAGCAACCTATCGTTTGTTTTCTGGTTTAGTGGTTAAATTAAATAACTAACTTAAACAAATCAGTTAAATAATTACATACGGTAACTATCACGCACGCCACATCTTAAGCCTTAGCCTTTGTAAAAAGTGCTAAGGCTTTTTAATGTTACTTATTATTGTACTATGTCGAACGATCAACGAAATAACATCGAACACAAAACTAATTTAAGAAACCTTACCTTACTTAAGAAATAAATATGAAACAATTCTTTGTCACTGCAACAGATACCGATGCTGGAAAAACATTTGTCAGCTGCGCTTTAATTCATGCGTTTACTCAGCACATAAATGCTTCTACGAATGAGAAGATGAAAGTTGCGGCCTTTAAACCCATTTCTGCAGGTTGTGAATTAGTCGACGGCCAACTGGTTAATGAAGATGCAAAATTACTTAGTGAATTTGCCAACTGTGGTCAAAGTATTTCCCACATCAACCCTATTGCTTTTGAACAACCCATTGCACCTCACATTGCGGCTAAAAAACAAAATAAACAAATTACGATTGAGGATATAAATCATAATTACCAACAAGTTAAATCACTTAACGCTGACATTACGTTAGTTGAAGGTGCTGGAGGTTGGCGATTACCGCTTGGTGAGATAATAGTTTTATCTCATAATAATGCTGATAAAAGTGGTGATAACAATAAACCGACTTATCAATTTCTATCAGACTTTGTCAAAGCTACTAACCTAGAAGTTATTTTAATCGTTAATATGAAATTGGGTTGTTTAAATCATGCGTTATTAACGTATGAAACAATTACTGCAGACGGCCTAAATTGTGTTGCTTGGATAGCAAATTGTGCCTCTAATGATGCTATGAATAATCTATCAGAAAATATTTCCGAGTTAGAGAAAATTCTACCCATACCTAAGATGGCACAGTTCGATTTTATAGCTGATGTTGATGAAGAGGGTAAAGCTGTTTCTTACATTGAAAAAATTAGTCGTGCGGCGAACAAAATTAACTTATCTGTGTTGGTTTAATAAGTTTTTTTACTTTTCTAAAATGGATTAACGTTCACTTAAGTCAATTTACCCAAAATCAAATCCAACTTCGTTTACTTTAACTCGCGCCTAAAAAATTTACAGTAGGGGTAAGCGAACCAGATTTAATAAAATTGAATCTCTCTGGGCAACAACTTAAAAAATTTCACAACACCAAATCATTTCCAATGTTAGAAATTAATTTACCTCCTATAATTAATTTCGAAATCAATTATAAAAACTAACCGATACTATTTTTCCAATTCAGTAAAACAAGCACTGGCAATAAATCCAGATCGCGTTTTGTAATCTGAAGATTTACTTACTTTGTCATCAATTTGGGCAATGAGTAATTCAGGTAAAGTTACGTTTATTTTATGGCTCTTACCAAGGTAAGGGGTTATATCAATACTTACTATTGCCCAAAAAGCTTGTGAAAAGGTATGCGGATTTTCCAGTATATAGTTTTGTCGATGGCTTTCTAATCCCTTTGCATTAGGCACTTTTTCACCGTATTCGGCCAATATGGCAAGGTGAGATTTAATCGCTTTTGTAATTTCTTCCATGCCTAAATCAATGGTTTTTTCTGTAATTGCACATCCAGGAAGATCGGGTACTGATACCTGATAATCTGATTTTTTATCATCGTAAACAAACACAATTGCATACTTCATTTTAACTCCTAACGCGTCTAAAACGGCCCATAAATAATCATAACCCTAACAACTCCTTATATCAATATCTTAATAACCCTGACAACTCCATTTAAAATACTTCCAGTAACCCCGATAACTCCTATAAGTAAATTACAATAACCCCGACAACCCCTGAATCATTATGTAGGTGACTGTTTACTATTGATAGAGGTGTTTTATTATCCTAAGAGAATTTGTAATACAAATTTTTAAAGGTTTTTAACAATGAAAATATTTATAGAAAAATTTCTGATAACAAATAATTAAACAAGAGTGTCTAGAGTTATCTATTTAGTGTGGATCATGCAGAATTTGATCTCTATAATGAGATTAATGAAAGATTAATTCGTCAAAAATATAACCTAACGTAAGCCAATAAATAGTTGGCTCTCTCTAAGCTTCAATAAAAAATTAGGGAACAGATTAGGTGATTGATTAGGGAATAATATGAAAGAACTTTTAAAGGGTAATCCAGAATTATTGATTACTGTAGTGGGCATTGGTGGCTGTGGGTGTAACACAGTAAATATGCTCCATGAAAATAACTTATCAAGCCAAGTTAACCTCGTTGCCGTTAATACTGATCTTGCTGCATTAAATAGCATTAACGTTGAAAACAAAATCCTAATAGGCGAAAACTTAACAAATGGCTACGGCGCAGGCTCAGATCCGAGTATAGGTTATCAAGCAGCCCAAGAGAGTGAAGGAATGCTTCGTAGTGCGATAATGGATAGCGACATCGTTATTATTACTGCAGGTTTTGGTGGTGGCACTGGTACTGGTGCAAGTCCTTTAGTGGCCAAATTAGCACGCGAGCTAAATATTAACTGTTTAGCTATTGTGACTTTACCCTTTGAATCAGAAGGGCAAACTCGAATGGATTATGCCCTACAAGGTATTGATGACATTAAAGAGCCTATACATGCCTATATTACGCTTTCAAACGATCTTTTACTTGCAGGCTTAGGTGAAACTGTTGGTTTATTTTCTGCTTTTAACCAAAGTAATGAAGTGCTTAAAAACCTATTAATTGCTTTAGTGCAAATGTTGAATGAAACTGGCTATGTCAATGTCGACAAAAATGATTTCTCAACAATTTTGTCTTTTGAAGGTGAATCTATCCTTGGTGTTGGTAAAGCTAATTCAGAAGAAGAAGCTTTCGACGCACTTGATCAGGCTCTTAATAACCCACTTGTTTCTATTGCAAACATTGACACAGCGAAAGGTATTATCTTTCAATTATTTTGTAAATCAGAGCCTAAGTTATCGACCTACAATGGTTTGATTGATCGCATCAGAACAAGAGTCACTAATCGATCTGTGCTGATTGTACCGGGTGTTAGTCTTGATCCAAATTTGACGTCAGAAATTGAAATATTGATTATCGGGTCGGGCATAAGTAGCGGTAAACCTGAGCCTATCAAAGAAGCTATTGAAACAGATCCCTGTGAATTAGAACAAAACGTCGAGTCAACTGAACCCGCATATATCGATGATGAACTAAGTTTTATCAATCATGGTGAAACAATGACCGATATTCCGGCTATAACGCGCAAATTGATGGCAATCAATCGCGATTAGTTAAACACTTCTTTACATGATAATGGTTCTTATTTACAGTTATTGTTCAATAGTTGTTATAGGAATGGCCGAATAAGAAATTGTCGGCTGCAATGAATGAAAGATAAAAAATTAATCAACCCTGAGTGTTTAATCGACCTAATCGAAAATAGACGCTTTGGTGTTGAATATCAGCCAATAGTTAGTTGTAAAAACCAAGAGATTTTTGCCTATGAGTCTCTGGCTAGATTCTATTCTGCTGATAATGAGCTTATTCGACCAGACCTTGTTTACGAGTCACTCCATACAAGCCCACTGAGTTTGTTCCAGGTTGAATACCAGCAAAAAAAATTACAATTATCGTATGCAGTTGATGACTATGATATTTTTGTTAATTTGGATCAAGATTCTTATTTCTCTAGTGGTGTCATTGATCAAAGCAATCCATTTCTAAAATTATTTAAAGCGTTTAAAAAGTCTAATGTTGTAGTTGAGTTAATTGAAAACTCAGAAATTAATGATGCCATTATGAGCTTGGCCATGATTGATAACTTAGCGAAAAGCAATATTCACACGGCTATAGATGATGTGTGTAATCCTCAATCTATGATTTCTACTTCAGTAATTCAATTGGTTAACTATATAAAGCTAGATAAATTTGTTGTGCAAAACCAAAAAAATAGTAATTTCATGTTACTAGTCAAATCAATTATTGATTACGCGCATAGTGCGAACAAAAAAGTGATCTTAGAAGGGGTAGAAACGTATGAAGACTTGCAACTAGCTCAACAGCTTAAGTGTGATTTTGTACAAGGTTTTTATTACCGGGATCGTTTTAAGAATGTCACTTAATAACTTTTAATCAACGAACTAACACCATACACTGTAGCTAATTCTTATATCCTCCTTTTTAAATAAAGAGTAACAACATGAAAGTTAACATGAACTTTAATATGAAAAACAGTATGAAAAAATCTATCCTAATCATTTGTAGCTTAGCAAGTCTCGTTGGATTCTCCGCGTTGGCAACAGATTTAAAAGTGGGAGACACGGCACCGAATTTCAAGTTACAAGCTACCACAGGTGATTATTACCAATTAAGTGATTACAAAGGCAAACAAGCAGTGGTATTAGCTTGGTATCCAATGGCAAACACCCGAGGTTGTACTATTGAATGTAAATCGTTGACAGAACAAGGACATCTTATTCGAGAGTTTAATGTTAGTTACGTTATGGCTAGCGTTGACCCTATTGATGATAACAGAGACTTTGCTGAGAAAACGGGCGCTGACTTCCCTATGTTAAGTGATCCTACTAAATCAGCGGCTAAAGCATATCAGGTGCTTAATATGTTTAAAGTTGCCAGTCGCGTGACTTTCTATATTTCTAAAGAAGGTAAAATAGTTAAAATTGATGACGATATTTCACCAAAGTCTGCTGCCCAAGATATGGCTAATAATTTAGCTGCCCTAGGTATTGCTAAGAAATAACTAAACAATGTCAAAACCCAATAAAAAAGGCCCGAGCAAAACAGTTGATATATATTGCAAGGGCTGCAACTTCCTCCTATTTAAATACCGTAAAGGGGGTAAGGGCGCTTTACTTAAATGTTTCAAAGAACGCATCAGTCAAAACTTTACCGAAACGCCATGTACATGCCCAAAGTGTAATAAGGTGTTTGCACGAGATTGCTTAATTAGGGGTACACCAGCCTTTAAAATGATCGGCGGCAAGGTTTGGTGTAAATAGTTTGTTATCTCTCTGTTATCATTGTGATTAATTCTGTAAGTAAAAACAAAAAGACACATTTCCAAAACAACTTAAAGCAGTTATAAGTTTTGCGCTAGTTATCATACGCATAAATAACTTCTATTAGGATTGGATCATTGGATATCGAAGAAGCAAGAATCAAAGCAATATGTCATCACATGACCACTATCAGCATTGATAACAAACCTTTTGTCCCATTAGTTAAAGTGAAGCGAAGTGAAGCTTTACTTGCTGGGAAAATTAGAGTGATGTTGTCGAAAAGACGCTCTAATCGTATTCATTATTTTTTACAGACGTATTCGAATAAAATCACTTTACTTAATAATGATTAGCGCGATAAATCTTATCAATTAAATCGGAAAATACAGCCTAATGTTTATTAATAAGGTTAGCTTTATTTATTTGGTTTTATTAATACATACTTATTATGCTCGAAATAGTAATAGTCTACACTGTGATGATGTAATTGATTATTATACATATAAAACAAGAATTTACATGGTTACGTGTTACTTGTATGGGTTTTTAATATGCTTTAATTTCTGTTTTATTACCAACAATAACTTTAGTACGCAAGTTACTTGGATAGCCAATGACACTCAATTCAAGGTATTGAGCTGTTAATTTTCTTTGGAAAAATAATAACTAATATAGTGATTGATGCTCATGACCTTTCACTTGATTGAGCTATTTATCTGGTATAAAAACAGGGTAAACAAGGCATCAACGACTGTTCGGATACCTGATTATTTATGAAACAACTCGACCTTAATTCTCTCTCTGTGTTTATTACGCTGTATCATGCGGGATCTACTCAAAAAGCCGCTTTCAAACTTAATCGCTCGCAATCTTATGTTTCTAAGGTGTTATCAAAATTACGAGATGATATTGGAGATCCGTTATTTGTACGAACGGCAACTGGGTTAGAGCCAACAAGCTACGCGAGTATTATTGCTCCTAAGGTAAAAGAAGCGTTAGCGCTGATGCAGAAGGCCCTTGAACCTGAATCCTTTAATCCTTTAGCGCTTGATAAAATTACCATTCATCTGGCTGCACCTTTTATTATCCCCATTGGTAAATTATTGATTACTAAGATTAGGCAGAAAACCCCTGCGGTAATTGAGCTGCGAGAGTGGAACTTAGACAGTGAAGCGTTACTTCTCGAAGAGAAGATTGATATAGCTGTGCACGCTCTAAAAAACAGGCCGCAGAGCTTATATCAAAAGAAAATTATGTCTGTAAGTGGCCAATTTATTGGCAATCGGCAAGGAGAGTTTGTCAAAACTATTTTCGATAATTACAACGAATATAGTGGAATGTACCAATTACTGGATGCCGAGATTAAGCCAGGTATCATTATAGATAGCCAATATTTGTCAGGCCAGTTAATGGATGAACACTACACCTATAGCCTTACCAATGATGAGAAGAAGAAAAATACCCCAACAGATGTAGCTATGATATGTAAAGCTGCCAGAAGATGCTCACCAAAGATTCAGTGGCTTATGGATATGTGTGTGCCTATAGTAAAACAAGCACAGTGGTAATCATCAGTCGTTGTACTTTTTACAATTTTGAACATTATCAGAATTATCAATCACAGAGCTTTTCAGTTAATTGTTCTATTATTTCATCATTCTCACTATTGATGTAAATATCCAGCGCGCCTCCCAAAAATACCACGAAACTAAAGAAAGCTATTCCTGACGCTGAATTAACAGCAGCGTAAATCAGGCCTCCAGAGCCTATAGTTACCCTAGTATATGCCAAAAAATAACTTGTTTTCTCTCCACCGTAATATAGGCTTTTTTCTTGCATTGCTATTATTTTAGTCTCTTCATCACCACATTTTTCGTTTGCTAACACATTAAAAGATAGTGCTGTTGTTAGTAATGCTGTTGTTATTAATTTTTTCATGTTTTTGATTAAGTAGCTGCTATTAATCCGGTATAAGTTCAGGATTTAATTCTTGTTAAGGTTAATGACTGCATCGCCTTCGACTTATCTGCAGTACTCAATTTCTTGAGCGTTTCTCACCGTTGTTATCGTGTTCATCATGTCTGAAATTAAAAAGTTTTTTGGAATAACGTTTATTCCAAAAAGATGATACATAGTTCCTAAAAGGAAATTAGGCGTTATATATTGGTTGAATAGGGTGCATTAGCAAATTTAATTATAAATAATGTTTGAACGTGTAATTACTTTCTGACTTTAGTTACTGATGTTTTCACCAATGAAGTGGTGTAACTGTTTCGTGCTTCTTGAAAAAGTGAATAAAGCTTCTGGTGAGTTAAATGCCAAAAGATTTGAAACCTCACTGACTTTGTATGAGGTAGATTGAAGTAGATTATCTTACGGGATTAGTGCTAAAACGAAGGAATATAACCCAAGTCATCACAAACACTACTCAATAACTTTATTAAATCTATAACAGGTAAATTACCTTCATTTGTACTTACTGTTTTTGGGTCGATATTACATTCTGCAAGATACCTGTATGGATTCAATGCATGAATCTTAGTTGCTTCAATAAAAGCCGATAATGTCGGCGTAAGAGTCAAATAAATAGGTTTTATTTAATGCTCATGCTGAAAACTATATAAGTTAATTAATATCACACACGTTCGTGAAATATCAATTTTAACCTTTGTTCGGTCGTATCATTCAAATCAAGATTAAACAAATACCAAAATTAAGGAAAAGCCATGAGTAATACAGTGATAAAACTAATATACAAGTGGAGTGATGAATCTTTGACGGTTAGAGAAAAAGAGATAAAACGAGCTAATGATGTTTTTTTCAAGAAAGCAAATATAGTGAAAGATAATTATTTAATGAATGGATTCAGTTTAGCTCAAGCAAATAAAGCAGCTATGAATATTAGGGTTAGTTGCTCCGCTATTTTAGGAAAACGATATAGTTGTATTACAACACCTCTTTCTTAAATAAGAGTTATGGACTAGAAATAATACCGACTTGATAGAGCCAAAATAATAACAAAGTAAATGCGAACGCTCGATAATAATGTCATTAGACATATTTTTACTGTGTATTACATTAAGTCATGTTGTTACAAGTGCCGGTGGTGGGAGTTGTTGATCCATTTCATTCAATCCTTGAAAATCATTAGCTACTAATCAACTTTAGTTCACGACAGATAATATTCAAGCTACAATTAAGGTATTAAAACGGACAAAATACCGTTGACTTTGTTTGTTCATCAAAATTATAACCAACTATTTTAGTCACTTAATATGGCGTTAACTATTTCAGGTAAATGATGATATTTTCTAAACTATTTAAGTTTTCTGATTGGCCAAATAAAGACATACCGAGTGTGTCAGCAGGAATTTATGCTATTTGGAATGATGATGAGTTATTTTATTGTGGAATGTCTGGGTGCGAAATTGAGAAAAATCAGCATAAGAAAAAGTACGATTTAGTTACAAGACTGCACAGTCATGCTATAGGCCGTTTAAGTGGTGACCAGTTTTGTGTCTATGTCGCTAATAGACTGGTTATACCAACGCTTAAGCAAAGTGACTTACCCTTGTTTGCAAATGGTCAATTAAAGTTAGATACACTTACCAAACGATACATCCATGAACATTTAGAGTACCAATATGTTCTAGTCAACAGCAGTGCTGAAGCATACTCGGTTGAAAAAGATGCGAGAAACGGGAAGTTGTTTGGTCAAAAGCCAATGCTTAATCCAATCAATAATTAATAGATTAAGTTTACGCTTTCACCACAATGACCAGTACGTTCATCATGCGGCTGGTGGTTGTTTTATTCAGCCGTGAGCAGAAAATCGAGAATACGATGAAAACGCAAACTAAAAGCCGAGTAATGGAGATATGATTAAGGCTATGAACGGTAAAGCACCAGAGCGTAATGATGTTAACTGAGTTTAGGTATGTGCAATGTAGGCCTCTTAACTCTTACGTTCATGGCAGTATTACAGCTAACTCTTTCTTCAATGAAAGTTATCCACTAGAAATAATACCGACTTGATTAACTGTATATAAGTATTAATTCAAAAAAAAATGAAAATAATTTTAATCTAGTTAGTCATGGGTTATCCAGACACAAAAAAACCACTAAGAGTAATTTTACATTACTACTAAGTGGCTGATTTATTTTACTAATATGGTCGGAGTAGACAGATTCGAACTGTCGACCTCACGCCCCCCAGGCGCGCGCGCTACCAAGCTGCGCTATACCCCGACAATGTAAACTCTAGGGTTTAACAAGTTTACCGCTTGTATATTAATGATTTATCAACGTAATGCAATGACAATTAAGAGAATAGTTAGCCTAGGTGAACTAAACGGCTAACTATTATCCTATATGCCTTATATTAAGTCGTTTACAGCTTTTCTTGCTGGGTAAACAACTTAATAAAATGTACGCCATCAATCATTAATGGAAAGTCTTCATTCACGGTTATTGGCGAAGAGAATTGACGCGAGTAACTTTGAAAGTTGCCATTTTGGTCAACAAAAACAGATTTATCTTTATCAAAGATAATAATGCCTTTATCAGTAGTATTGGCAATGACTCTATCTTTATTCAATGTTGGTAAATCACTGCCATTATTATTTCCGGTAACGTTACAAGCTAACCATTGATTCATCAAGGTTGGTTGTAAGTCCATATTACTGGTATTAAAAGTAATATCCTTATGGCTGACTTTGCCAAGTTGCGGGTAAATAAATAACGCAGGTTTGGTATTTAAACGCGTTTCACTATTTTGATTACCTATAGAGCTGATCCAAATAATATCTTTTAGACTTTTTTGCTTTTGAGCAAGAAGTAGGGCATCAACAAATAATTCGAATTGATATTGGTTATTATTTTTTTCTGCCTTATTAGCATCAATAGCAAGGCTATTTTTAAAGTAGATAATATGTAAGCCAGGTGCTTTATTATTTAACTTTTCAGCAAACAATAAACTCGAGACATTTTCTAGTTCAGTTTTTTCACTAAATAAGGCTTCAAACCAACGAGGTTCAGTAATAGTACCATCCATAGTTGAATCGTCCGCAACAGTATGATCTTGCAGAGTTGCTGAAAACTCATCAGAGATAACCGTTAAGCTGGTTGTAAGAGCTTGTTGATCTAGACGCTGGAACAATAGCGGCTTAATACCTTGTTTGAGAATATCGTCTTGATAAATACTCGGTAGAGAATAAAGTAGATTAAACCAAGCATCATCATTAAGGCCAGTATCAATATTATTGGTTAAATGTAAGGTGGTGGCACTTGCTCGACGAATAAATTGATTAAGCTGAGGAATTGATACTTGTTGCTCTGTTAGGATCAAGAAGGTCGAATTCTTTGGCGCTGTCTCAGCATTTTCATTGAGGCAAAGACTTGAATCAATAGTAGGGTAATTAGGAATAGCATGACTAAATGATAGAGGGCTATTTTTACGCTCTATATAATCTTCAATGTTAAATAAACCATATTTGGTTAATAGTGTTTTGGCTGTTGCAGGATAAGACAAAGGTAACACTGTGTCTTGACGCAAAATATCATAGTCAAGGTTAGCATCAGCCCAAATATGGCTTACATGACTAAAGAAGAATGACAAAACCAAAGCAAAAATAACAAAACGAGCAAAGATTGTTTTTTGTAATTGCTTCAAATGTTTCCATGCGTAATTACTTACAATGAATTCAAAACTTAAGATAATGATAGCCAGTGCACCAATGAAGGTATACAACAGACTGTTTTCTTTCGCTAAGTCTTGTATCAAGCTTATAATTTGTGCACTAGAAGAGGCGTTTAAGTGATAACCCAAGCGACTATAAATAAAGCCATCTAATACGAGAAGTAATAAACCAATGGTAAAAATGACAGAGCCACTCGTTCTAATAAACTTTGTGTGTGGCAGAATCAGTGTTAATGGAAATAACACTAAAACAAAACTCATAAAGGTTAGAAACGCAATATGACTCACCCAGGTAGTTATTAAGTAGGCCTGACCAAAGAGTGTCGTTGGTGCAGCTTCACTAAATAAATAGTAAGAGGAGAGTGCAATTGCTGCTAAAATATTGAAAAATGTGAACCAATGGCTCCAACTGATCAAATGTAATAGTTTTTTACTGTAGCTTTTTGTATCAAATGAAACCATTGATAATAATTCTTATTGTTGCAGGTAAAATTAAATAAAAGGATTTAAACCGATTGTTTTAAGGCTTTAGTAAAGTTGTCTACAACAGCAACACGTTTGCTTTCAGGTACTTGGGCAATAATGTTAGTAACAGCGTTACCTAAACACATTAGGGCTAAATCTGGCGTTACTTCTTCTTTCACAAGAACATCTAACAAATCTTGGATAATTTTTTCTACACGTTCGTTCGAATATTTAGATACAATAGGCATAATAATAGTTTTCGTTAATGATAAATTTAATTTCTCTAGTTTATCAAATGCCTGCACACTTTAATATATACCTGATATAAAAATAACAGTCATACAGTACAGAACACTAACTTTAATTAACATCAGTAACTGAACATAAGAATCATATGAGCTTAATAATTAATAACATTGCACTACATTTTTTGTCTAAAAAAGAAGAAACAGGTGAAGTAGTATTACGCCTAGGGCCAGAAAACACTGAGTTCGCACAAGAAAATGCGAAAGTCACCAACTTTGTTGATGGTTTACATGCCATTTATAATGCAAAGGGTAGTAAGGCTTATGGTAGTTTTTCATCGATGCCTAGTGAAGGTGATTCAGCGCGCTTTGTTGATTTAATGGAAAGTTACTTAACTGAACAACAAAATTTTTATGAATTTAGTGTGCAAGCGGGCAATGTATTAAAAAATGAAATCGAAAAATATGACATAGAAGAGACAGGTTATTTTGTTATATGTCATTATGAATACATGGGTGGTCGTTACTTATTTGTTGCGGTTATCCCTATTTCAGAGCATTACAGTGTTGACGGCGAGTTAAATATTTCAGCCGCGCAGCACCTAGATACAAATAAACTACAACTCGCAGCTCGAATTGATTTATTCGATTACAAAGATAATAGCCAAGGCAACCGTTATATTTCTTTTGTTAAAGGCAGAGCTGGTCGTAAAGTGTCTGACTTCTTTCTAGATTTTTTAGGCTGTGAAGAAGGTTTAAACTCGAAAGAGCAAACACAAACATTAGTACAAGCTGTCGAAGATTATGTTTCAGTTAATCAACTAGACCCAGCAGAGAAGCAAAAAACACGTAAAGATTTGCTCAGTTACTGTAAAGAGCAAAAAGCGAGCTCTCAAGATGTATCACTTCAAGAGGTAGGGAAGGTTATTGAAAGCGCAGGTTCAGAACAAGATTTCTATCAATTCTGCCAAACGCAATCATACCCAATTGAAGAATCGTTTCCGCATGAACAAGCTGTGGTTAACAAAATCACTAAATATTCAGGCTACGGTAATGGCATAAGTTTAAGCTTTGAACGCAGTCATTTTGGTCAAGATGTCGTTTATAATCCACATAATGACTCACTAATAATCTATAAAGTACCACCAAATTTAAAAGAACAGTTAATGGCTTTACTCGAAAGTGATCAGAGCCCAGAAGAGTAATAAAACAGCAATAACCATCGTAACGCGTTACAAGAAAGTATCGCGTTACTTTTATTGCATCATGCGACAGTAAAAAATTTAAATAATATATAACAATCACTTACTACAGTATCAAGGTGAGTCACATCACTCATCGATGAATTACTAGTATTTTGATGGTATATAAATTGTAATTAGAAAAATTGGAAATACTCATGACAAATGAAAGCAATATCTCAAATAATACCTTAAGTAAAACCCTAACTATCGCTCGTCCTGATGATTGGCATGTACATTTACGTGACGGCGCCGTATTAAAAAACACGGTAGCTGATATTAGCCGTTATTTTGGTAGAGCTATTGTTATGCCAAATTTAGTACCACCTGTAACAGATGCAGCTTTAGCAGAAAGTTACTATCAGCGAATTATGGCTGCAGCACCAAGTGCTCATTTCAAGCCATTAATGGTTTTATATTTAACAGATAACACCAGCGCACAAGATATTATTGAAGCGAAAGAATCAGGTATAGTTTATGCGGCAAAACTATACCCAGCCGGCGCAACCACAAACTCTTCATCGGGTGTAACTGATGTTGCCAATTTAACTGACGTGTTTGCAGCAATGCAATCAGTTGGTATGCCATTATTAATTCACGGCGAAGTAACCGCTGCTGATATTGATATTTTCGATAGAGAACAAGTGTTCATTGATACAATTTTACAGCCGTTAGTTGCTAACTACCCTAATCTTAAAATCGTGTTAGAGCATATCACCACTAAAAATGCGGTAGATTTTGTTAAAGCTGCTGGTGACAATGTTGGCGCTACTATTACCGTTCATCATTTATTGTTTAACCGTAACCACATGTTAGTTGGCGGTATTCGTCCGCATTACTTCTGTTTACCTATTTTAAAACGCAATACTCATCAACAAGCATTAATAGAAGCAGCAACAAGCGGCGACAAAAAATTCTTCTTAGGTACTGACTCTGCGCCACATGCACAGCATGCTAAAGAGTCAGCTTGTGGTTGTGCTGGTGTTTATTCTGCCCACGCAGCTATTGAGTTATATGCTGAAGTGTTCGAACAAGAAAATGCCCTTGATAAATTAGAAGCGTTTGCCAGCCTTAATGGTGCAAACTTCTATCAATTACCAGTAAGCACAGATAAAATAACGTTAGTTAAAAAAGCATGGCTAGTACCCGCAACTATGACCTTTGGCGATGATGTTGTTGTGCCTGTTCGTGCCGATGAAGATATTTTGTGGCAAGTAGAAGGTTAATTATTACTTCCACTAAGCTTAGGCTTTAGGCTTTTATTATAGTAAAGACTAAATAAAAGCTAAAGTTTGGGCTATGTATACCCCGTATAAAAAAAGTAGAAAGCAAAAGTATAACTGAGTTTAATTTAAGGAAAAAAATGCAATTATTTGTAGACGATCTTACCGTTATTGATTTTTCATACCTGTGTAAGCAGCGCGGTATTGTTGGTGAGAGCTGGATTGTTGACGTACTTCTCGATGGGTCGTTAAATGAAATGAGTATGGTGCTAGATTTTGCCGTGGTAAAAAAGCAAATCAAGGCCATTATTGATGATGCTGTTGACCATAAACTGTTGTTGCCTATTCAAGAGCAAGCATTAACCTTGGCAGAATCGCCGCATAATGACGGTCATCAAACGATAGACTTTATCATTGATGTAGCAAGTTACTATTTACAATCTCCAGCGTGTGCTTTTGCCTCAATTGATTGTTTAACCATCACGATACCTGAGGTGACTAAACACTTAACGGCTATTATTTTGGCGCACTTGCCAGATAACGTAAAAGGTTTGACACTAGTATTGCGTCCTGAAAATATTCCAAGTGATTATTATCATTATACTCATGGCTTAAAGTTACATGATGGTAATTGCCAGCGTATTGCACATGGTCACCGTTCTAAAATACAAATTTTAGTCGATGGCGAAAGAAGCGCTAAGCTAGAAGCAGCTTGGTGTCAGCGCTGGGAAGATATTTATATTGCCAGTGAAGCTGACAGAATTTCTGCCAGCGATATTCAGCTATCAGCTCAAGCAATAAACAATTTAACACCCGATCACCAATATTTTAGTTACCATGCACCTCAAGGTCGATTTGATATCGCCGTCGATAGCAAAGTCCTTGATGTGGTTGATTGTGATTCGACTGTAGAATTATTAGCAGACTTTATTTTAAGACAAATAAAAGCGCAATATAGCGAACTGGCAAATAATGAAGTGAAAGTTATTGCTTATGAAGGCGTCGCTAAAGGGGCAATTGTTCATGGTTAACCCAATAAACAATACCTTTACTAAGACATTGAGCAAAACCTTAATTTCCTTAGCACTTATCACTAGTTTTACTGCCAGCTCTCAAGTATTGGCAGAGCAAGAACAGATAGCATTAACCGGCGAAATTAAGCAGGGCGGTTTACTGGTTGGTAAAACGTTAGCGCAAAATACAGTAACCTTAAATGGTAAAGTGATCACCGTTTCAAAGTCCGGTGATTATACCTTTGGCTTTTCCCGTGACGACAAGCAAAGCTATCAATTAGTGATCACCTCGGTTAATGGTGATCGGGTAGAGAAAACATTAATGCCACAAAAACGTAGTTATAATATTCAGCGTATCGAAGGTATTAAAAAAAGCATCATGCAACCTAACCCAAAATCGGTTGCCAGAGCGAGACAAGACAGCAAGCAGGTTAAAACTGCTCGAAAAGTTGCCAGTTCACTCAACTATTTTGCCCAAGGTTTTATTCCGCCCATTGAAGGGATAATTACAGGCGTATATGGTAGCCAACGTGTTTATAACGGCGTACCTAAAAACCCACACTTTGGTTTAGATTATGCTGGTAACACTGGCGATCCGGTTCAAGCTCCGGCATCTGGTACGGTATTACTTTGGGTACCTGATATGTTTTATTCGGGTGGCACCATGATAATTGATCATGGTCAGGGTGTAAGCTCTACTTTTTTACACTTAAGTAACTCCTATGTAAAACAAGGTGATACTGTTGAACAAGGGCAGGTGGTAGCTGCAGTTGGTAAAAGCGGCAGGGCAACCGGACCTCATTTAGATTGGCGTATAAACTGGTTCAATGTAAAAATTGACCCTGCGCTTGTACTAAAAATACAACCTCTACTTTAACGTTACTCAACATTACTAAAATAACATCTCCTAAGGTCACACTATGGCAGAACATGGCTATTCGCTGCTACGCATCATTATTATCGACAGTTTTTGGCAAGGACAGGTAAACGAACTTGATTTAACTGGTCACACTCAACTTGAAGGGACAAACGGTGCAGGTAAAACCTCGCTAATGCGTTTGTTACCACTTTTTTATGGCATGCGACCTAGTGATATTGTTAGCAAGGTTGACCAAGCAAAAAACTTTGCCGACTTTTATTTACCGCGCGAATCCAGTATTTTAGTGTACGAATACGCAAGACCCTTCGGACAAAAATGCCAAGTATTAGCCACTAGTGATGGCAGAGGTGTGCACTTTAAGTTTATTGATGACGGTTACGACAGTCAGTATTTTATTTCCGGCATTACAGGTAGTAAGGCTAAACCTTTTACTATCAATGAAATAGAAAAAAATTACCGTAATATTGGTAAAGAAAGCTCCAAATTTTTAGGCATAGATAAATACCGTCAAGTTATTCAAAATTTGCGTAGTGGTCGTAAACACAAAGAAATAAGATTACTGCAAAACCGTTTTTCTTTTAGTGAACAGGCATGTCCACATATTGATAAAGTGATTAACGGAACCATAGAAAAAAATCTAGATTTTGAAGCAGTTAAACGTATGTTAGTCGCTATTGCTAGCGATCATCTTGCTCGTGATACCACGGATGAAAAAGAACAGCTCAGTTTAAATAAAGCCGATATTACTAACTGGCTTGCTGATATTCAGGCCAGTCGCGCCATTAAAAAAGTCGCGGATAAAATTTCTGTTTGGCAAAACGATTTCAGCGCCTTTGCTAGTTTAGTCAATAAATTACAACACCTTCACGCTGAAATCATCTCGCATCAAGGACGCCTTGAAATAAAACAGCAAGAAAGAGATGCCCTTAAAAGAAGCAGTATTGAAACACGTAACAAACTCGAAAGAGAATTAGCAAACACCACAGAACAATATCAAAAAGCCTTATTTGATCTCATTGCTAAAATTGAAGCTGATTTAAGTAAAATCGATCTACTTGATGAAGATAAACTTAATTATGATGATGATGATGCTAGTAGTTATCAAATTAAGGCTGAGCAAGCACCACAAATTCAAGCTGAACTGAATGAAGTGATCGCCGTTATTGATGCCTTTGAAGGTAATATTAGTAAAATAGGACAAAAATTCGATAAGCTTATTCAGCAAATGGAAGTAGAAAAGCTTAAAGGCATCAACAGCAATAAAGAAAAATCAGCCCAGATATCGACTCAGTCTAATGATCAATTATCACATATTAATGAAGTATTTCATCAGCAAGAGCACGCGCTTAATGCCCAATTGCATAAAGAAGAGCTTAAGCTGCAGAAAGATCAGCAACAAATACAATATCAAGTAGATACGGCTAACCAACAACTTGCTCAGCCAATAATACCGCAGGAATTAACCGCTGATATAGAAGCGAACATTGTTGCCTTAACGCAAGCTCAACAAAATACTAATCAGTTGGTACAACAAGCCTCTGAATTACAAAAGCAGCAATATCAATTAGAGAAACAGCAAAACCAGCAACTGACACAACGCAGTGAAGTTAATCGTTATCTTGAACAGTTAAAACAAGATTATCACCAGGTTGAATTACAACTGCTGCCGCAAGCCGACTCTTTACATCATTATCTTATTAATGAACCTCAAGCCGCTAATTGGCAAGACACTATTGGTCGTTTGCTTACTACCGAACAATTATCGCGGTCTGATTTAAATCCACAGTGGGTAGAAAGCAGCAATAATGGTAACAACGCACCGGCAAGCCTTTATGGTTTATCAATAGATTTACAACAATTACCTTGTGATGATTCTTTATTTTTAGATGAAGCGCAGCTGCGAGAAAAGCGTCAAGTTATCGAAACTAAGTTACAAACGCAAACAGATAAAATTTCACAGCTTGATGAACAGTTAAAATTTATTGCCAAAGAAATTAATCAACTCAAAGTTACGGTAACTGAACAAGCACAAAGTTTGAATCAGCAACAGCTAACGTTAGGTCAATTAAAAACGCAGCAAGAAAGCTTGGTCGTTAAAAAACAGTTGGCCATTAAAGCACACCGCCAAACGATTGAGGCGCAATTACAAAGCTTTCATCAACAATTAAAAGCACTAGAAAAAAAGCAGCACAGCTTTGAAGAAAATAAAGCAGAGCAATTACGTGAACTGACTAACGACAAGTTAGAAAAAAGTATGGTGGTTGAAAGTGATAGAGACAATCAGGTAACACTATTGTCTGAGCAACTATCAACGCTGCTCAGTAATACCAAACAACGTTTATTGGATCTTAAAAAACAGCAAGCGATTGATATAGAAAAACTTGATCCTGAAGGAGAAGTAGACAAACGTATTTCCACGCGAGTTACTTTAGAAAAAGACTTGCAGCAATGTTCGGTGTTTGCACAAAAGGCGCGCGACTATAACAGCTTTATGAATGAGCGTTATTGTCATCGTGATGCGTTGGCTGAAGAGAATCAAAACAGAAAAATTATCAAACGTAATATAGAAACAAATTATGAAGATAGCCGTATTGAGTTAACAACCAATATAAACGAATTAAAACAGTTAATTAGAAAGAATAATCAAGAAAAACAAGCCACTGATGATTTATTAGTGCAACTCAATGATAATAAACGCTTGTGCGAAATGTCAGCAATTAACAGTGAGCTTTGTGATGAAGAACCAGCCAACCAAGCGGATTTAACCGTTAGTTTTTTCCATGATTATTACCAACAATTTAAAACCATTGAAAAACGATTATCTAGTCAGTTAAATACTTTTAGTGAACGTTTTAGGAAAGATCACTCCGGTAGTGAGCTTTTCGAAAACTGGCAAAAGCTATTACACGACAACGATAACTACTCTGGCGCAACAGCACTGTTTAAATATCGTGAGCCTATTAGCGAGTTATTAAATAGCGCAGACCAAAAGCAGCAAAGTACTTATCAATTGGTGACTGTGAATGCCACCATGATCAACGAGTTTTATCAGCACATCGAAAACTTTGGTCGTAATATAAAACGTATTGGTAAATTGTTATCAACCAAAGTGACTGCATTGGCGCATTTTGAAGCGTTAGCTGATATCAATGTCACCACGGTAATGAAGCAAGAAGAGTTAGATTACTGGGGACCATTGCAAAAATTTGCCGAAGTTTTTGAGCTATATAAAGATCAATTACGTGATGGCCTTGGTGAAGTACCCGATGATTTAGTGTTCGCCATGCAAAAGTTGGCGAGTTATTTACCCAATGAAGGTTTTGTTTTAGCGCACAATAATTTGTTTGATTTAGAATTTACCATTGTCGAAAAAGGCCAAGTGAAACATGCGCGTAATGCTAAGCAACTTAAAAAAGTAAGCTCTACAGGTTTATCTTATTTAGCTATGTTGTCTTTATTTGCTGGTTTGTTAGCTATGTTACGTGGTGACAGTAAACATGCTAGCCAAATAATTTTGCCAGTAGATGAATTAGGTGAACTGGCCGCTGAAAATATTGACCTGTTATTAAAAATGTTTAATGACAACCATATCAGTATGTTATCTGCTTCACCATCGACTGATCGCCATATTTTATCCTTATATAACCGTCATTATAAATTAAAAGACAATAAAATTTACCATGCAGATATTCCACAATCTCGTTTAGATGAGTTATTAGCCCAACGTAATAATAAGACAGCCATTACTCCACAAGAGCCAGAACAAGATCCTGAAAAGGAAACATCAGGGGAGTCAAATCATGTTTAAAGAAAGTATTCGAAAGCTGTTGTGTGGCACGGTAATTTGTCAAACGGCTTATGAAGCAGAATATCTGTACTTAAAAGCAGAAAGTAATAACGATAAAGTGAATGATTTTCTATCAAATTTAGATAGAAAACTCACTTACCTCGACAGTGCTGATGCCTATTATTGTACCTTCAATCAAGTGGATGACAGCAACCATCACGAGCTCAGTATTTTATTTAGTGAAATGCGTAATACCTTTAGACCCTTAGTTGAGTTTTTAGATTTATTGTTAACGGCCACTCAAGCAGATTTACCTATTCGTGCTAAATCAGTACTTAATATCAATGAGTTATTTGAACCTTTTGAACATGATCAAACGCTAAGCGAACAATTACGTCGGTTGACTTCGATAAAGCCTTTCAAAACGAATAAAACAGAAACGCGTGAGCAATTAGTAATGGTTTTTCAAAAACTTGAAGAAATGCATTACTTTGTTCGTAAAAATGCAGGCAGCAGTAGGTATTATGCTACGGCACGTTTTGATTTAATTTACTTACTCATTGAATTCTTAAATGATGCCGAGTTAGTCACTTTACCTGAACAAGAAAAAAGCCAACAAGATGAGCTGCTTTTTTAATGGACGTTTTGATGACAAGTCTTAATGGCAGTTTTAACAAAAGCTTTAATGGAGAACGTTAATGGCTGGTTTTGATTCATCTCAAGTTGCAAGTTTGCTCAGACAAATTGGTGCATACAATGACTTACTCGCTAGTGCCTATGTTTATGGCTCTATAGCAAGTGACGATCAAGATGCTAACACCCTTAGTTTGTTGCATAAATCTGGCTTGATTAGACCTGATGATTCTCCTGGTGAATATCGAGTAACAACCGATCTTAAGCGCATGTTAAATCGACTGATGCGCAAACAATCAAGCTATCGACAACTTACCGATATGGGTAAAGTGATTGATGCGATTGATGAAGTAGCAAAAGATTACGAATTGGCGACAAAGGCCAAAGAGCAAGAAGATGCCGAGTATTATTTAGATCAACTTGATGATTTACTTTACGAAACTAAAGACAGTTTAAACAATAACTTAGATACTATGCATTTTGCTATTGTTAGCCAGTTTGGTTTTGTTAGTAGCTTGTCTAATAAAATACGACAAAATGAACGTTATCTTTCACACGCGCAAAAATTGTTAAATGAACTGCAGCAAATTGACCCGCAAGACTGTTACGAATGGCTAGATTGGGCGTGTCCTAATGAATTCGCCCGTAAAATTTCGAGTTTTGTTTACTGGTATAACCAAATATTACCAAAGCTGCGTTTGATTATTGATAATATGCGCATTAGCTTGTTTCGCTTACGTCGAGATGAAAAGCAGGCCAGTCAATTACGAAACATGGCACGTTTCTTACGTAAACACCCTGAATTTGACCTTGATGAAAACCTTTTTGAACTGCCAAGTTTACCCGAAACACTCAAATATTCGCCGCCGATGCCACTGCGAAGTTATGTTGATACCAAGCAAACAGATATTGAACAACCCTTACTAGAATTGGTACAGTCACTGCGTAAGCAAAGTGTCGTTACCCCAATTAAAACAAGAGTTACAGGTGAAGTTAGCGTAAAACCTATTGAAAGGCTTGCCGCGGAAGAAGATTTTTTTGAGCAACAAACCGAATTATTATTCGAGCACGTGATCATTAATAATAGCGCGGTTTCAGCGTTAAGTTTTTACCAAGAATACCAAGACTCTTGGCTTGATCAGTCACAAAGCATTGCACCCAAAGCCTGGATAGAGTTAGTGTTTAGTTGTTACTGTAAGTTAACCAGCGCACAACAAAATGCACTGAATATAAAAATGAAAGGCGTTGCTGTTACCGGTACCACTGATAATTATCGTTATAGTGATGTAGTTATCGAACTAAGAGGCGAATTAAAAACTGAATTAAGCGCTTAGTTAAAATACTTAACGTTTTTATTAAGTTAGTTTTAAATTGTAGCAAAGGAATGCAAAATGAAAACAGTAATGAATAAACAACTTTATAATTTTACCCAAGATAAATTTCAAAAATATCGACAGGGTGGTCAGATAAAAAATTCAGCTTTAGCAACAAAGCTCTATGAAGAATATAATTTTGGTCAGCTCGATATTAACAAACAATGGTTAAGCTTTACACTCGATAATCTTCTAGCACTGAGTGACGAAATTCAAAGCGCGCTTAGTCTTGATATAAGACAAGACCCTTATCCGATTAAAGAAGATAGACTGACCACCTCAGAAAAATTTCGAAATGAAAAAGACAATAGTTATGCCGTTAGCAAAGATTTTATATTGATCAACAGCCTGTCAGAACTTAACGTTAACCAAAACTGTCATGAAATATCTCCATTAACGTCATTAGGTATGTATATAAAAGCAGATGATATTCAATCTGTTGAACACACATCCATCGTTCTAGTTGAAAACCTTGCCGTAATGGCAAACTTAACCTCGATTAATTTAGCATCCCTTAATAATAAAATTTCCAATACAAATTGCCTTAGTAATAATTTAGATCTAACTCAGGCTTTGTGGCTTTATCGTGGTGATGTTAAAGCGCAGCAAACATCAAATACCAGTTATCAATTTTTCCGTCGCTTTAAGGGAAAAGTACCCTTAGTTTGCTTTAGTGATGTGGATCCAAAAGGTATTGAAATTGCGTTAACCAGCGATGCAGATTATTGGTTAACTATTAAAAATATTGACGACCTTGCCATGCCTTTATCTGGTACTGAACAAGAATGGTATAAGCAGGGCGCTTCAATCTCTTTTTTACAAGAACAGCTGAGCAATATTCCTAGTCAAAAAATTGATTGCTGGGAAAATATATTTTTAAACCTACGAACCTATAGAAAAACGCTTAAACAAGAACACATACTTAAGCACAATGTAGCCTTAGTCTTGATCGAACTAACTTAACAAAATAAACATTGATCTACCTCATCAAAAGGTGCCCATTCAAGGTTAATTAGGCGAGATTAGTAGTAAGATAATCGTCCTAATTTCAAAAAATTAAGAGTTATCATGGTAGTTGATCTAAATAGCCGTTACGGTTTAAACCCTGCTCATAGTGAAGTGGTAGAAGCGTGTAAAATTATTGAGCCGTGCGATACGTTAGATATGGGGTGTTCGAATGGGCGTAATGCTGTGCACCTTGGCCAACTCGGATTTAACGTAACCGCAATAGATGCTAATCCCGGTGCCATTAATATGCTGCAAAGTATTATTAATGAAGAGAAGATGGATAATATTAAGGCTAAGGTATACGACATAAATAATGCAAATTTTGGTGAGGACTATGGATTTATTAGCTGTACCGTAACGTTAATGTTTATGGACCCAACTCGTGTTGATGATATTCTTGCCGATATGCAAAAACGCACTCTTGCAGGTGGTTATAACTTGATTGTTTGCGCCATGAGTACTGAAGAACACCCATGCCCAGTTGGTTTCCCATTTACCCTAAAAACGGATCAATTACGTGAAGCTTATGAAGGATGGGAGCTGATTAAGTATAATGAAGATGTAGGTACTATGCACAATGGCGCTAAATTACAGTTTGCGACTATATTGGCGCGGAAATCTAGCTAAAATTTCAGCAGCATCTATATTAAGTCAGTCGAATAGTAACTAACTTAATCACCAACTCTCATCCAAGCCTCTTTATTGAGGCTTTTTTATATAGTGAATAATGGAAATAGAGTTTCGGGTACTGGTGACACCCGAACTGAGTTCAGATATCCGAATTAGATTATTTTCAATATTTCTATTTAGTGATTAGGTTGATGTAGATCTAATTACGACTCATCGTAGTTAACATGTAAAAGGTAAAGCTATTAAGCGCAGGAAAAATGCAATAAATCAGACTAAACTTATTTATGTAACGTTATAACATGAGGATAGTGATAATGAAAATGGTAGACATCCACAGTGAAATCCAAACAGGTATTATCAATTACCTTTCAGTGCACCCGACCGCATCAGCTTCAGCACAACGTATATGTAATCAGTGGCTTGCCAATGAAAGATACTCTCACAATATTGATCAGGTACAAACGGCAATTAATGGCTTAATTGACCGAGGTGAAATGCATAAACGCTCAGACGCTGATATATACACATTATAGTAAAGGTTGAAACCTTCACGCTGAAAACCGATGCGTTACGGCGCTTGTCCGTACGGATAGCCACATGTCCGATTTATCGAAATATATTAAAAGTTTGCTTATTAGCAAGTTGGTTCTTGAGCTAACATAATAATTCTGTCGATGCGTAATTTTGGTTATTTGGCTCTATACTTTAGATGTATTGATAAAGGATCGAAAAAGTTTGATCCCTAGGAGTTTGGTATGTTTTTAAAAAATAGAAATAACGGCGATATTGTAGATGTAGAAAGACTTTGTGATTTAACTAATTTATTTCATGATAAAATTTTAGGAAGTTACCAAGTAGGTGAAGAATTACAAGATCCACAAGAGTTTAATAAAGTGGATTTAATCTTTCTTTCAGGAGAAGAGCTACCTAAGTGTTGGACGGATCCGAAATATCGAGAGCATAAATAACTACTCAGGTGTGTTAGGGCATTATATTGTCTTCGAGATCTTTAATATATAATCAAGAACCAAAATATTGAGCGATAAATCTATTTTCAAACTGATTCAATTCAATATCAAATACAGCGCTTATTAGTACACAAAGATGATCTACGCTGTTTCCATTTTTAGTAATTGCACCACCACCTAGGTTGCCAATTTACTATTAATGGGCTATTTGATATTTATTGAATTGATAAGTTGTTTGTTAAACAAAATACGTCACCAGCCAAAATTCAATTTTTCTTCGCCATTCAAGTTAACTGAATAAAAATTGATCTACCTCAAGATAATTAAACATAGTTACTGTCTAAAAAACAAGCAGCAAACTAAGATCTTAGTATTCCTTAAATATTTAAAATTTAGGAGGGAATATGAAATATTCAACATTATGTATATTTGCACTCGTTGCAGTTGGCTTATTCAGCTGTGATTTAGGACCTGAATCGCCTAAGGGTTTTAGTTTACCCGAAGGAAATAGTGAAGAAGGCAAAGTTGTCTTTTTAAAATACCAATGTTTAGCATGTCATAGTATAGATGGATTAGAGCCACTACCTGAGGGAAATGATAACTCCGAATTCTCGGTGTACCTTGGTGGAAAAACAACCAAAGTGAAAACTTACGCTGATTTACTTACCTCAGTCATAAATCCATCTCATAAATTTGCAAAAGGCTATAAACTTAACAGTATTCAAACTGAGGGTGTGTCTAAAATGACGGTTTATAACGATGTAATGACAGTCACTGAATTGGTAAACCTAGTAACTTTTTTACAGTCGAGTTATGAATTAACTCCCTTTAGAAGAAGTGATTATCCGTATTATGGTTATAACGAGGGAGTTAAGTAAATCGTATTTATAACTAATTATAAGGAGAATTAAAATGAGTAAATCATTATATCTAGTAGCCGTTGATGGAGGTGAGTGGGGAGAACGTGCTGCTGATCGGGCAATTCATTTAGCTGAAAAAACGCATGCTAAAGTAAAGCTAGTTACTGTGATAGATTGGCCATATTTGCACCCAATGATAATTGAGGGTGCAGCTCCCCCTGTATTAGATAAGGAAGCGGAAGAAATAACAGTTAGGGCGAAAGTATTAACGCCATTGGTAGAAAAATATAATAGCTTAACGCTGAATATTACCACTGAATTACTTTGGGGTGATCCAGCAGTTATATTAAAAGAACAAGTTGAAGATACAAATGCCGTTATGTTATTTGTTGGCCGCCAAGGTAGATCTTGTATTGCTGATACTTTATTTGGAAGTGTAGCGAATAAACTTGCTCATACTGTCGGTATACCAATTGTATTAGTTCCATAATTTTCCTAGTTTAATCTCGACCATAGCTAACCGGTTATCTAACAATTAGTGAGGTTTTTCGATGAATATTACATTTTTGGGTGGTACTGGAACAGTAACCGGTTCAAAATATTTTGTAGAAACAAGTACCACCAATATTTTGGTTGATTGCGGATTATATCAAGGTTATAAATGGCTTCGAGCAAGAAACAGAGAACCATTACCACTAGATTTAAAAAGCTTAGACGCCATAGTGCTTACCCATGCACATCTAGATCATTCAGGATTTATTCCCGCTCTCTATAAACAAGGTTTTCGTGGCCGCGTTTATGCTCATCAAGCTACGATTAGTTTATGCTCTATTTTGCTACCCGATAGTGGTCATATACAAGAAGACGATGCTAAATTTTATGGCAAACACAAAATTAGTAGACATGAAAATCCGGAACCTTTATATGACAAGGCAACAGCCGAGGCATGTCTATCCCTGTTTAAAGCAGTAGACTTCAATGAAGAATTTAAAATTGGTGATATAGACATAGAATTGCAAAGTGCTGGGCACATATTAGGAGCTGCGAGTGTGATCCTAAAAGCTGATGGTAAACGTGTCGGATTTTCAGGTGATGTTGGACGTCCCGATGACATTATCATGTATCCGCCGAAACCACTTCCTGCACTAGATTTATTACTCCTTGAGTCAACTTATGGCAATCGACTACATGATAAGGAAGATGCTTTTGAACAACTTGCTGAAATTGTAAATTCAACAGCTAAAAAAGGAGGCGTACTTTTAATACCGAGTTTTGCTGTGGGAAGAACCGAAGCCGTGCAACATATGCTCGCAACCTTGATGAAAAAAGAACTCATTCCTAAGTTACCTGTTTATCTTGATAGTCCCATGGCGATCAATGTTTTCAATATTTATTGTGAACATTTTGATTTGAATCGGCTAAGCAACGAACAATGCCTTGAAATGTGTAATGTTGCAACGTTCACTAGAACAGTGGACGAATCGAAAGCGTTATCTGAATTGATTATGCCTCATATTATTATAGCCGGTAGTGGCATGGCTACTGGTGGACGAATTTTGCATCATCTGAAACGTTTATTAGATGATTATCGTACTACGGTATTATTCACCGGTTACCTTTCTGGCGGTACCCGAGGGGCCAAAATGTTGGCTGGAAAGGACAATGTAAAAATACATGGCAAGTGGTTACCAGTCAAAGCGAGAGTTGAAGTATTGCATGGATTATCGGGCCATGGTGATTATGAGGATATTACCCAGTGGTTGCAGATTTCGAAATTACATCCCAAAACTAAAGTTCTACTGGTCCACGGTGAGCCAGAAGCCAGTGAATCGATGCGTGACCATTTAATGCAACATACTCAGTTTGATGTTGATGTTGCCAAATATCATGAAATATTACGGCTATAAAATGGGCATGGAAGCAGGGTGGTTAAGTAGTAAAATCATACTTATAACCATGTTTAAATAGGTAAAAATGACAAATAAGTGAGTGTTTTCTGCCTTTGTATTATTAATGTCATCACAGATATCAGGTGTATTTCATGCTGTTAACGAATGAATTTATCATTAAATTAACGACTAAAATTACATTTTAACCATTTATAGCAACTTAGTGTGAAATAGCGAAGCATTGATATTATTGTTATTTTATCAAGTCTAAAACTACAATGTTAAGAATAGATAAATGAAATCGTAACATTGTTGAGATGTGATATTGAGATGTAAACGCAAGACATAGATTCAAAAATGTAAACATGGGTTGATGTAGGATATTACTAATAGTCCAGGCACTGATTACACGTTAGCGTTGTGAAAGTCATTGGAACCATATGTAGTGATAAGAGTTAGAAGTTATAATTAGATAGTTACCAATAAAATATTAGCCACCAGTAAACTGGTTTACACATCAAGTGATGATAACAGCCGTAATCAAGTTGGTAATCAAGACGCAGTGTAAAAAATCATTGTGAAGCAATAATGATAAAATTAAAAATACAGTAGAAAGATTAAATCCAACTTCGTATTTTCAAATTACGCTGAGCTAATGTTATTCAATTGCCAGCTAACTTTTTAGTTAAATCAGCAGTTCAAGGATTTGTTAAAGATTCCATCGTCATGTGTGTGAAAAATAACGAGGTAAGTTACACTAAAATTTATTTCATGCACGTAGCGCACGATTAGAAAATGAGAATTTACCGCTTGAAATACGAAGAGTGAATCTAAAATAAAATTAAAGTGGTATTTTCAAAACTGTATATTTATAAATACTAAATGGCGGAAATGTTCGTATAGCGCTTTAAGACTATATGTTTACGATTAGTGTGCTGACAGTACCAATCTAGTAATAAAGCCTGAACAAGGGTAATCTGAATAAGTAGAGCATAGGAAACACCACCCACTATGTCCGATACTCTTCAGTATTGGACATAGTGGGTATAATGATTTAAACTAGCTTCATCTGCCTTATCTGCTTGGTTTTACAAATAATGTTATTAAATAAGCCTGTCCCTTTATATCCACCATACGTTGATTTATGTGATTTCGATTTTGATGACTATCCTGAGTTAGATAAAATATTTTCATCAAATGAACCCTGGTGGCTTGAACAATTTAATTGGGGAAAGATTTTCCTAACCTATATTGGTAGAAACAAATCTGCACATACATATGAGCGATTTAGAAATGACGTTGAACGTTTTCTTTTGTGGTCATTCATTGAAAAGAAAAAACCAATCGATCAGTTACGTAAATCAGACTTACTTGAATATGCTGACTTTTGTTGGCAACCACCAGTTGACTGGATTGGTACATCAAACCAAGAACGTTTCAAAATAACTAATGGTTATTCTGCAGCTAATGAACTTTGGTTTCCATACAAAATTCAAGCTCCTAAAAGTCTAAAATCTGACTATGTTATTGATAAGAAAAAATATCGTCCATCACAACAAACACTTTCATCAATGTTTACCGCCATTATCGTTTTTTATAACTACTTAATGGCTGAAGATTTTTGTATTGGTAACCCTGCGCAAATTGCTAAAAAAGATTGCCGTCACTTTATAATTGATTCACAAGTAAAAGAAATTAAACGTTTAACCGCTAGTCAATGGCAATATGTTTTAGACACTGCTGTTGCTATGGCTGATGAAGATCCCATGTTTGAACGCAATTTATTTGTTATTGCGGCATTAAAAACTCTCTTTTTAAGGATTTCAGAACTATCTGAGCGACCAAATTGGTCCCCAACAATGGGACACTTTTGGCAAGATGACGATGAAAATTGGTGGCTTAAAGTATTTGGTAAAAGCCGTAAGTTACGTGATATCACCGTTCCTATCGACTTTTTACCCTTTTTAGAGCGTTATCGTTCTTCTCGTGGTTTATTAGGTTTGCCATCAAGTAATGAAAATTCGATTCTTGTTGAAAAAGTACGTGGTCAAGGCGGTATGACATCTCGACATTTACGACGTTTAGTACAAAGTGTTTTTGACCAAGCGCATGAGAATATGCGTAGATCGGAAGGTGAAAATAAGGCTTTAAAATTGAAAGAAGCGTCTGCCCATTGGTTAAGGCATACCGGAGCAAGTATGGAAATTGAACGTGGGCGCCCTCTTAAGGATATTTCTGAAGATCTTGGTCATGCAAGTATGGCAACAACCGATACTGTCTATGTTCAAAGTGAAAACAAGAAACGTGCTGAAAGTGGTAAAAGAAGAAAGGTTGATTAGGTAAGCTTGGCAGCAGCAATCTCAGGTGAATTAACATAGCATTAAATAACGTGACGAATATCGTCAACTAAAACAAGTTGCTATGTAATTATTAACCCGTAATCACCGACAAACTTTATTAGAATTCACGTAGCGTCAGGCTAATATTTATACTAAACACGCCACAAGTACTATTCATAAAGGGATTGGTTGTTAAATATCGTAATTTAAGCAATATAAAATTATCGCTAAAAAACGTATTGATAGTCTAAATAAGCTGCAAAAGAGATGAAATGTATACAGAAATTCATGCTAAAGCGCCCTACTAACATTTCCTTAATTGCAGCGTGATTTATTGAATTAATTCAGATGTTTATAGAATTTTATAAACGATTTTCTGTTGATATACAAAAAAGCCCTAACATCACAGTTAGGGCTTGAATTAATTAGTTAAACTAACACCAGTTTGTCTTGTGCAATTTAATGAAAATTAACCAAAATCTACTTTAATCCTCTTTAATTTAGTTTTCTTTGACGAGCCAATACCGTTAATGCGACTAACATTAACACCATTGTCATTGGCTCTGGTACATCAACAGGAACTGATGAATTAACGATAAAAGATATGTTATTGCTGCTAACGTCGGTGAAAGATGCTCCAAAGTCATCACCAAAGATAACATTAGTTAAACCTAAAATACTTGTTCCAGCGCCAGTAACGTTAAAATTAACACTCGCTAAAACAAATTGGCTCAATCCATCTTGCACTGGTAAAATTTCATCCCACCAAGCATAACTGATTTCAGATAAGGTGACACTTTCAGTCATAATATCAAAAACAGTTTGATCGCTACCAGCAACACCTACATTGAGTTTATTACCAAAACTGCTAGAGACATAATCGATTATTGAATTGTCCCACGACAGCGTAAAATCGAAACTAGCTAATAACTTTTGGAAACCCAAGCCATCTTCTTCAATATCACTGATGATAAAATCTGCAGTTAATACGTCACCAACTTGATAACTGTCTTGATTAAATTCAACAGAAAGTAATGTTGCCTGACTATTGAATGACACTAAAAGCATTGTTAATAACATTATTATTTTTTTCATGGATATTTCCTTTTATATTTATTGAATGAATTATTCTGTTGCACAACGTGAACGGGTACATAAAGACATCAATGCCCTGACATCAAGACTGTTAACGACACTATCGCTATTAAAGTCATGTCGAATATCACCTGTTTCACCACGGCGAACCATCATCGAGAATTGAGTCACATCATTGCGATCTATGTCTGCATCGCCATCAAAATCACCTATAAGTTCAACCTCACTTTGTAAATTCAGTGAAATAATGATGGGATCATGATCTGATGCACGATAGGCATCTTCAGCGAAGTAAGATAAAAGTTGTTCTGATGTTTTATATTCAGTGTTGTAGTCAAATATCCGCGGTTCATCAGCATTAATATGCCAGACGGTTGCATCAACAACTTGGCTCGCTAAATTATCACTGGCAAGTGCATGGTCTAAGTAACCAATTTCACCACCAAAACTATATGAATATCCAGCACTGCCCATAAATTTAGCGACTAAGTTATGATAGTCATTGTGAGTAATGGCATTAATGGGATCTTCTTTACCATATGCATTCAAGTCACCAATAATTAAGAAATCATCATCAGATGAGCCTGTAGGATTTGTGCTTAACCAAGTGGTTAATGCACTAGCTGCTTGTGTTCTCAGTTCATTCCAACATCCTTGACCGTCTCCTTGATCAAGATTATTGCCTGAGGCACTGCCACAACTTCCTTTCGACTTAAAGTGATTAACCGCAATGGTTAGCTCTTCATTAGTTGCTATTTCTTTGAAGGTTTGTACCAGTGGTTGACGGTTGCCAAAATCAAAAGGACTTTGATTAGTCGTAACGGCGTTACCTACTATTGCGACGGTAGCGGGTTTATAAATAATGCCTACTGCAATTGCATCGCCACCAACACCTGCTTGGTCAAGGCTAACGAAATTGTACGTTCCTTCTCCTACTTGACTATTTAGCTGTGCAACAAGATCTGCAATCGCTGAATTACTGTCAAAACCATCGTTTTCTAACTCCATCAGACCAACAATATCTGCATTGATTTCTTTAAGCGCAGACACAATTTTACTACTTTGACGGGTAAACTCTTCAAGCGTATCTGCACCGCGCGCAGTAGGGAAACCTTGACCAGCACCGTCTCCATTGAAGTAATTTAAAACGTTAAAACTTGCTACTTTTAAGGAACCACTTTCATTAATATCAGGATGTGACGTTCGTGCGTTAGTTGCAGTAAATTGTGGCGTTGTTGTTGGTAAAACACGATATGCATTGAAACTATAATCAATGACACCGTATAAACCCGTAACAGAATCACCTAAGCGTAAAGTATTGTCATGACTCAGACCAGGTGCTGGAAATGGAACATTATCAGGGTTTTGCGTGTTGTTTATATCATCTAATGTGATTCTATTTCGGCTATTTTTATCTTCTAAATCAACCGCTTGTTGACTACCTGCGTTATAAATATTCGTAGGTAATATTAAGCGCCCATTCGAGAGTGTTAGCTGACCATAACGAGCTAGATTATAAGTATCACTAACTTTCAAAGACTCATTAAAACTAACTGACATACCTTCGATAGTTTCCCAATAATCGATACTTGAAACCGGTAAAGAAACCATTGTAGGCTCAATTGGTTCACCAACACCACAATCTATAAAGTCTGTTGTTGCCGTTAATTGCGTACGGCCATAACTCTCTTTAATGGTGCCCAGTATTCTTACTTTATTGCCCACACTAGGAAAATTAGCAATGTTATTAAAGTAAACAAATATCGCTTCAGAGGTCATCAAGTCAGCATCAGTATCGTCAGCTTCTTCTTGTACAAAATAGCCTTTTAAGCTTGGCACGGCTGAAGTGACAGAACCTTCAATAACTTTAACTTCCCCGATAACGGTTGAATCATTGTTACTACCTTGAATGAAATTGATTTTATCAGCCTCATCACTACACATTCCGATGACAGGATCTTCACCTGTTCCAGGATCTGTCGGAGAAGTATCAACTAGATGTGAGCCCAAATTTTCAAAGGTATCTTTAGGATTTGACTGCCATTGATCTACTTTAATGAATTCATCTGTGCGGTCGATATCCCCTGATGTTATTGAAGATAAGCGTACTAATGAAGTATCTTTACCCCAATTTTCTCTCACACCATAAGTGCCAATATTATCGATAATTTTATCGCCATGAACTAGCTCTACATAGTCATCACCATTGAAATTAACAGCACTTACAAAATGGTCGATAAATGGAACTAATAAACTGTCATCTGCAATTTGACTAGAGCCAAGTACCACCACATCATTGGCGAGTATTTCACCCGTTAATGTATAGGTGCCAGTAGCTGTTAGACTGCCGTTTGAATAAAGCTTGAATTGATAATTCTCCAATGAAATCGCACTGTCTGTTGGGTTATAAATCTCTATTGCTTTATTAAAGCTTGAACCTTCAACATATTCAGAGAAAAATAAATCGGCTCCCGGTGCAGGAGGATCTGTCGGGTCAACAGGGTCAACCGGATCAACATCTGAACATGATGCGCTATAAAGCGTGGCAATCCATTCAGGGTGATCAATAAATGGGTTACGGTTTCCTTGAAACTCATAAATTTTATTATTTCGATTAACTTCAAAGTCATCGACAGGATCGTCTTCACTCCAGGTTAACAAGGTACATAACTTACCTAATTTGGCTTCTCCGCCCGAGGTTAAGCTATCAACAACTTGTAGGTCTGGTGTTACAGAATCTAAACCGGCATAACGGGTATCCATATATAAGACGATGCGGGCAACATCACCTTTTACCGCATCTCTTGGTTCAAATGAATTTCCGTCTACCCGATTTTCGGGAGATTCTGGTAAAGGGGCATCACTATTATCAAAATCTAAGTTACCTCTTGAAGAGTTAACGGATATATCAGTAGGTCTTAAGTGATGAATATCTGAATATGCCATGGCACTAGAGCTTGGAAAGCCATGGCTTTTTGCCCAAACATGTTCACGGTTCCAGTTATCAGGATTACTTGATTGTGAACCGCTACCGTTTGAGTTTTTTGCCTTGGAAATACCACGATAAAATAAGATAACATTATCAGGGTTCAGCGGATCTTCATCGGTGACGGTTAATGCTGTCCATGCTTCTGAATAGGTTAACTGCTTATGATTTGCTGAAATGACTTCATTGATGTTAGTTCGAATAACCTCGGTACTTTGTACCGAATCAATGGCATTAAACACAGCAGCGTAATAATTAGTATCATCAAACTCTTCAGCATTTTCTATTGGACTTAAATCCGGGCAATTAAAACAAGCATCAATGATTGGGCCTTGACCACTATCGCCTCCTCCATCTTCAATACCAGAAGTAACGAGTACGTTATCCAAGCGAATGTATTCAGAGCCTGAGTTGTTTGCCATAGAAGCTTTTATTTGCAGCGTACTTCCTTCTGCAATGCTTTGTGTTATGGCGGCAGAGGTAAAGTCATCAATCAAGGTGTGACTACTGCTGCCTTTACCTTCCCAGTTTTCTACCTTAACAAAAGGCGCACCATCTATTGAATAGGAAAGATCAAAATAGTCGGCTGATTCAAGAGTGCCACTTTCTTCTGCTAGCACAGACATATTAAGGTTATTTTTACCCTGAATATCAATTATCTCTGACAACCAATCTACCTGACCATCGACATCTCTTGCTTCAATCTTGTTATTGGTAACTTTAAACCAATCACTGTTCGCTGTTAATTGCGCATTAGTAACATCAATAGACCAACGAGTAACACCGTCCATATTGATTGTTTCAAAAATCGCCCCTTTATTGTTTAATGCTGGGTTAGAAAAATCTTCAGACCACAGCGTATCGACACTTAAAGCGCTGTAACTAACAAAGCTTGTAGCAACACAAAGTGCAATCGAGTTTAATTTTAATTTATTTTTGCCAAAAAACAGACTTGGCACTACCTTACGAGTTTTCATTTAATTTCTCCAAATTTTCAATGAATTTACGTTAAAAAAGTACTTCTATTGGTTAAAACTTCAACTTGATTCTGAACGATTAATGTTACAGTTTTGTTATTTAACGGTAAGATTGTTGTTATTATTGACCAAATAGTCAACTAATAAGTGCATATTAAATAGACATATTTATGAAAACACTCTATCTGGTCAGTTAGAGTAAGGGTTTGAGGTTGATTTTATTTTGTACAGGTCGAATTAATAATGTTTAAGTCGATAAGTGGATGGTATTAAATGAGAAAGGAGCGATTGGTTAAGCCATACTGGAGCCAGCATGGCAATTAACTAGAATAGCTCTAGTTAATTATTAGTTGTAAGCGTGATACTACATGAACATAAGTGAACTGAGATTAGCCAATTATTTTCGTTTTGCAATTAACAGCGCAGACACTATCAACAGGGATCCGATGGCAAGTCTGAGCATTTCTTCTGGTGTTCCCCCTTTAGCTTCACCAAAAATAAACAAGGAAGCAAACATAGCCAGGGGCACAACCGCATTATTAAACGTTGCTAATACACCGACACTTGTTTGAGTTCCGCCTTTATTCCAAAAGAAAAAACACAGTCCTGAAGCAATAAAGCCCATATAAACTAAAACGAACCACTGTGTTGGTGTTGCGTTCAATGGAATGGGTGGTTGCTGAGAAATTAATAGCGTCGCAATGGTAGTAAAAATGGCTGCACCTAGGTATAAAAAGCCAAAGATAGAGCTGTCGTTAATATGTGTTCGACTTTTTTTCCAATCGCGATAATAAACTTGCCCAAAAGCAAAGGCCAGATTAGCTACTTGCATAAGGCCAAACCCTAGCCAAATTTCGTTTGAATCTATATTTCCCATTTTGATAATTGCGGCACCAAAAACAGACAGTATAGTGGCTACTAAATACCAAGGGGTAAAACTACGTTGTCTAAGATCGTTAATAATAACGATATAAAGTGGCGTAAGTACGCTAAATAGCGCAACAAGGTGTGATGGTAGATAGCGAAAAGCGGAAAGATAACAGGTGTACATTACACCGTATTGAAGTGCACCAAGCAGTATGAGCTGCCATTTTTCCTTCCCGTTGGTATTACCTAGTTTTATAAAAGGGAGAAAGGCAATTAGCGCAAGTAACAGGCGAGTATCTGCTATTTGAAGCGGGTTAAGACCTTTAAGTGCGTTGCCAATAAGACCAAAGGAAAAAGCCCAAATCAGCGTAGGGATCACTAGATAAATCATCAAAAATCTCGAATAATTAGTGTCAATTGACCCCAACCAAAAAGCTAGGGCCGATGCAAATGCTTATACAGTTTTACCAGTTGTAAGTAGCACTGATAGTGTATTGCTCTCCACGACCCGGTGTACCAGGTATCTCTTCAAAAGATTCATCCCAAAGATTGTCTGCTGCAAGCACAATATCCAGACCTTTAATCTGCGTAGGAGAAATCGTTAATGAAAGGTGGGTGAATAAAGCATCGTCATCACCGTTTCGTAGTATATTTTCTTCTTGTTTGCGCCACTCATTATCAACACGAACTTCTACGATGTCGCTAGGATGCCAAATAACACCTAAAGTTACCCGATGATCGGGGAAGTTCAATGCATAAAAGCTAGCATCTATATCCGCAGCCCCATAATTTTCCGATTTTTCAAGGAAGGTATAACTAGTGATTATTTCTGCGTTGTCGAAACGCTTTACCGCAAGTAGTTCTAAACCTAAGGTATCTATATCAACCGGATTTGCTGAACGAGCCGAAGTTGAACTCAAACTATAAGTCCAATCGGTTAAATCATTATCTTGTCGATAAAAAATAGCAGAATCAAGGCGCCAAGTTTCACGATCTAGTGCCAAACCTAGTTCTATATTTTTAGTTATTTCTCGCTCAAGATTATAATTACTTCTAAACAATCCACCAGTATCACTTCCACCTATAGCCGTATAACCTGCGACTTGACTGGCTTCTGCATAAGAAAGATAAATCGTTTGAGAAGTATCGTCAGCATTTACGGTATCCCACGTAATATCACCAATCAGTGATACTTGCGAATCGTCACGATTAGTATCGTCAAAAGCCGCGCCGAGACGGAAAGTTAACTCTTGATCATTTTGTAGACCCATTCGGTATTCAGGTAATACACTGAGCTTGTAATAATGACGAGAGGTAAAATTATTTTCTAGCGTGGTTGATTTAATACTGTCTGCTATAAACTGTGTTGAATAATTCAGTGCAAATGATGCTGTTTGCGCATGGCGACCAGATAAGGCTATCGATTTAACATCAGTTTCGTGAAAAGCTTCAAATACATCAGGGTTCTCACGTGAAAATACATAATGGTCTTTGTTATTACGATAGTAAGTGGAAATTTCAAATGTGCTGTCTTGCGCATATTCCTGTTTATGATTAAGTATCAATAGTTGTGTTTCAAGATCTTCAGTTTCATTGACATTAAATGGCGTGTACATATTTGGCCAGCCAAAGAATTTGTCTTGAGAACCAAAAAACAGATCGGTCTGTGATGATGGTCCAACTAACTGAATACGACCAGAGGCTCGTTGAAAATCATGATCACCATTTTCAATTGTTCCATCACTTTCAGAGCGAGAGAATTCACCTTCTAAACCAAGCGTCCAATCGATAGAATCACCCAGTGCCATACTTACACCGCTGTGTACTCGCTGTAAATTAAAGTTGTTATTACCTGCGCCAATTGAAGCACTACCTGCCGTTTTTATTGGTGTCCAATTCCGAGAAACGGTACCTACCGAGCTATTAACACCGAGCAGCGCATTATCTGCACCAGTCAGTACATTAGCGTTACTCAACATTTCCTGAGCAATAGGAATTTCCGCAAAGTAATGTCCAGTTTGTGGATCAAGTAACGTCGCACTGCCTACCCTAAAACCAGTATTCTCGAAAATACCACCACGAATCGTTACATCGGCTTGAGCTTCTGCCATGTTGCGTGACTGAAGGTCAACGCGTGGATCATATTCTAGATTAGAAACTGGCGAACCAAAGGTTCCCACAGGCTTAGTATTCGCCGTGGTTGAGCCCTCAACTGTAATTTTCTCAATATCACTACTGACTTCTTCACTTATTTTAGTGCTTACTTCATCAGTTATTGCGTGAGTATCGTCGGATGCCGATGAAAAGGTAGATAGGCTAACTAACAAAGCGGGCAAAGCAACTTGTACAACTCGAATCATGTTTATGTTCTCTATTTACACTGTTTTATCTATTTGTAAAAACGATTGTTTTTCACTTTTCCACTCAGTCTGGCGTATGACCAGCTAGAAGAAAGAGTCTCTCCGCATCTTTGTGCTATAGAGTGGGCTTAACATATTAGAACAACTACACGAATATATCGTATGATAGGCAGTAATCGTTACGTTAATCAACATTATATCTTAGCGGGTAAAATATTACACATGATAACAATTCTCAATGGATAATGGTTTACTACTGAACACATATTAAACAGAGCTATTACGGTTTATTCATTATTACAATAATCACGAATATAACTCGTAAAACTTAATTCCTTTTTTGTTAAGACCAACTATGAAAACACAACAACATAATAAGAATGATCACAACGAACAAGAAATTATTTATTTTGCTGGGGGCTGCCTTTGGGGAGTACAGGAATTTATTAAGCACCTACCTGGCGTTGTTGCAACACAAGCAGGTCGAGCTAATGGCTTAACCGATACAACCATTAGTAGTTATGATGGTTATGCTGAATGCGTAAAAGTTATCTTCTATCCAGATGCGGTTAATGTTATTGAGCTTATAGGTTACTTTTTCGAAATAATTGATCCATACAGCATCAATAAACAAGGTGAAGATGTTGGTAAGAAATACCGAACGGGAATATACAGTGAACAAAACAACCACCTCCAAACGGCTATTGAGTATATTACGCGCCGTGAGGATGCTGATAGAGTTGTCGTGGAAATATTGCCATTGCTAAACTATGTGAAAAGCGATGAGGAACACCAAGAAAGATTAACTCGCTTCCCCAATGATTATTGTCATATTCCTAAGAAAATATTACATAAATACAAGTAGTGTATAAAGGGACTAATGTGCCCTATTCTTACTCCCTTTCAGGCTGCTTCTCACATAGCGATACTATCACCGCATTAGCACAGTATTGAACACGTGTTTAAAGTCGGTTATCGCACCCTGTTCTTTATTTCCTTTACCAACGATAACAGCTGAACGATATCCAGTGCTATCTGCATCAACCTTAATGACATAACGGTCATTTTTACGCTAAAATGCCATAGGCTAACAAGGAGTTACCGTGATTGAAGTAAAAGATTTGTGTTTTATCCGTAATGATGGCGATAACAAACAAAACATTTTAAATAAGCTTAATTTGTTTGTACCCGCAGCACAGCATCTTGCATTGCTTGGTGATAGTGGCTCAGGTAAAACCACCTTTTTACATATTCTAGCCGGCCTGCTGCAAGCAGATAGTGGTTCAGTCAGTGTTAATAACCAAGAGCTTTCATCACTTAATGAGCGAGAACTCGCGCTTTATCGCCGTAAAATAGGGTTAATATTTCAGCATTACCAATTACTAGATTGCCTAACCGTAAAGCAAAATATCTTATTTCAGTACAAGTTAAACTTTCCAGGGCAAGCGGCTAGTGAGTTTGCTCCTCTTGTCGAAGAATTAGGGCTACAAAACAAGCTTAATGCGTTACCTCATCAACTGTCTGGTGGTGAACAACAAAGAGTCGGTATCGCCAGAGCCTTACTGAATAAACCTCAGATCATTTTTGCCGATGAGCCGACAGGCAACTTAGATCAAAAGCGTTCACACCAAGTGGTTAAACTACTTACCGAGTTATGCAGTGAACGACAAATCAACTTAGTGATGGTGACTCATAGTCATCAATTAACAGATTATTTTGATCAAGTTAAAGTGCTAAGAGATGGCCACTTTGAGTAATTCGACCAATGAAATTAAACTGATTTTAACGACTCATATAGCGTTTTATCGACGACATCCTTGGTTGATGGCATTATTTATTTTAGGGTTTAGTTTAGGTAGCGCACTATTAACTGCAATTTCTGGGCTTAATCAAGAAGCAAAAACACGCTACCAACATTCATCCGCATTAATCAATAATCCCATCACGCATTTAATTAAACCACTCACGGGAAAACAGACTATTGATGGTGATTTATGGATAAATTTACGGCAACATGGTTTTATAAATGCGCAACCTGTTTTACGCGGTAGATTAAAAACCAATGAAGGCAAATCGCTAGCCATACAAGGCGTAGACACCTTGTTATGGTTGAATCATTTTCAGCGAAATAATGCGCAAGACCAACAACATGATAAAAATGACAATGAAACGCCCTCCCGTTTTTCCCTGTCTACCTTGTTAGTAGACTCACAATTTGCTGATCGAATATATAAAACAATGGGCAGCCAAGCACAATTTGTCCTGCAAAATGGCCAACATCAACCAGACATTAGTTTAACGCAAGGTATTGGACTTTGGGCAATTACTGACATTGCCCATGCTGATTATTTACTAAATGCTAAAGGACAACTTAGCTTTATTGAATTGTCACATGTTACTGAGCAGCAATTGGTTCAACTAAAACAGTTGATTGCGGGGCAAGCACAGCTAGTTGATGCACAGCAACAATCGTTTGATGTATTGTCACAAGCGTTCTTTTTTAATCTTACCGCACTTGCCATGCTTGGCTATATTGTTGCGGCATTTCTTAGCTTTAACGCGATAAAACTTACCCTAACCGCACGAAAAAAACTGTTAAAACAAATGCAATTGTTGGGCTGCACCAAGCGAAGTATTCAACTTAGCCTTACTATTGAACTCGTTATTGTCAGTATTTGTACCGCGCTTATAGGGACATTAGGCGGCTACTTCATTGCTAATGGGCTCGTACTTGATGTAAATCGCACCTTGGTAGGTTTGTATCAACTTGATAAAGCGCTGGTTATTCATTGGCAATGGTCAAATGTTTTATTGGGTTTTTCACTTAACATATCTGCGCTAGCGGTAATATTGTTAACACAAGCCAAACAAGTTGCCAATAAAGGTCAATTTATGTTTTACGGCATATTGGCGAGTACATTGGTGGGGTTAATTTGGTTACTTAATTACGCGACTAGTGAATACCAAGCGTTACTGCTGTGCTTTACCTTGTTGGTCTTGTTTATTTTACTGGTGCCTAAAGCGCTATCGGGTTTGGTGGCATTACCTTTTCCACTAACTAATCCCCTAACCCAGTGGTTACATGCCGATACGCGATTCCACATAAAAGACTTACATATTGCCATTATTGCCATTTTAGTCGCTCTTGGTAGTGCCATAGGCATGCAAATTATGGTGAAAAGCTTTAGTACTACGTTAAATGCACACCTTGAAAAACAACTGAGTGCAGATATTTATTTGCGCTCAGATAAGATTGATCAAAATTTTAGGAAAACACTCAGTAATTTGCCTGAAGTTGAACAAATAAGCATCTATATGAAAAGTGAGGGCAAAGTAAATAATGTGCCAGCAAAGCTTTCAAGCTTTGGTGAAAGCTTTGAACATTATCAGCAAATCTCACTTACCTCAGGTTTAGCTATCAGTGATAAAAACTTCACGGATAAAGGTTGTTTGGCTAATGAACAAAGTAGCATTAAATTTGGATTTTCATTAGGTGATGTCGCGGTGTTTACGCAAAACTCAACACACTTTAATTGCCGTATAACGGGCTTCTTTTATGATTATGGTAACCCAAGTATGTCACTACTCACCTTAGAAAAACGACAAAAAGTAGCAGTACTAAATACAGAATATGTGGGTTATTCAATTCGCCTAAAAAGTAGTACTACCCTTGCTGTGTTTACTGAGCGTTTAGTTAACGAGTTCAAACAAGACAGTACATTAATTTTGCCCAACAAACGCTTTAAACAAATAGCCAATGCCTTATTTGACGATACCTTTGTAGTGACCAAAGCGCTCAATGGTTTTATTCTCGCCATTGCCTTATTAAGTCTTTGTACCAGTCTATTAAGTTTAAGTGTTAATCAATTAAAGCAATTAACCATATTACGCAACTTAGGGGTAACACAGCAGCAATTATTAACCATGAAGTTGCTACAAACCGGAGGTATCGTGTTATTTACCGCCTTATTTGCCATTCCGCTGGGCTTTGCACTTGGCTTTGCCTTATTAAAGTTTGTCATGCCGATTGCGTTTGGCTGGACCATTCACTTTAGTTTAGATTTAACCAGTTTACTCATAATGTGTTTAACGCTGGTTGCTGTATCCGTTTTATGTGCTTATTTACCGATACGAAAATTAACTAGTTTAGAAGCCAAGGAGCTATGATCTCGTGATTAAAATGAGAATTAAAAGGTTAATTGTGTGCTTTGTTTTATTGCTATCTGCTTGTCAGCCTGTGGAGCAAAAACAAGCATCGTCTGCATTGAAACTGACCAGTGGTGAGCCAGTAACAAGGGGCACACCATTAGTCTTCCCCAAGGATCATGGTATTCATGCAGATCAAGGCATTGAATGGTGGTACTTAACGGCTAACTTGCAAAGTGACACCGGTGAAACCTTCGGTGTTCAATGGACACTATTTCGCACCTTAATGCCAAGTAAAGTTGAATCAAAATGGTGGGATAACAACCTATATTTTGCCCACTTTGCAATGCAGCACCAACAAGCGCATGTTGCGTTTGAACGTTTTTCACGAGCGGGCCAAGCCAAAGTAACTAGCTCACCGTTTGCTGCCGCCATTGATAATTGGCAATTGAGCAGTATCAATGAAGACTTTTTACCACTGAAGCTAACAGCAGCACATGAAAATTACGAAATAGCATTAACACTAAGCGACAGCCCAATAACATTTCATGGCGACAAGGGTTACAGCCAAAAAACACAAAGTGGCCATGCGTCTTATTACTTTAGTTATCCATTTTTAAAGGCAAAAGGCAGTCTCACTTTTGATGGCAAAACCTATAAAGTGACAGGTAATGCGTGGTACGACAGAGAATGGTCTGCCAGTTTACTCGACAAGAATCAACTTGGTTGGGACTGGTTTAGCCTAGTAGACTCCGAGTCAGAAAAGTCAGAAAAATCAGAACAAAAAGGGCTAATGCTGTTTTGCATTCGAAGCGCCGAACAAAGAGCAGAACAAAATGGCGGACAAAGCAGCAGAGACAGTAACGGAAACCCTTATGATTATTGCCGCGGTACTCGCATATCGCCTAATGGTGAATCAACGGATATTTCAAAAGAAAACATTAAACTGTCTGTCGTTGAAACAGTGACAATAGATAACCGCGACTACCCGAGTAAGTGGCAAGTTGAATTACCTAATACCCCATCCATTATGATTGAAAGTATCACCAAAGATTCGCGCAATAAATTAACTATTCCCTATTGGGAAGGCCGAGTTAAAGCAACAGGAGGCTTTAATGGTAAAGGTTATGCGGAGATAACTGGATACTAATTACCAGTTATTTCAACTACTCTCTCGGCTGGGTCTTATTAGAGTAAGCCGTGCCGGGAGGAAATACCCCATAAACATTGATATCGCTAAACGTGTAATCATTAAGTACTGTTTCTAAGGTGCCTGCCTTATTTTTGGCCAAACGTCATAAGTAGGAAACGACCTAAATCATGCCCCTCTTCAACAAGCGTGGTACTTACAGCTGCATTGTTGGTACTAATATTTCCTTTGGTGCTAACGCTAATTGAACGACTGCCTTTAGCTAGGGTTACTACACCTGACGTTAATTTATAAATTACCCATTGATGATTACATAAATCTGCTGGACTCTTTGGGCTTCCATATTGAAGAAAATACTCAGGAGCACCACAGTTTACGAGCCAATATTTACCTCGTGTTGTGCTTCAAGCTATTTCAAATGATAACTGACTACCACTCGCGATAGACCTAAATATTTCGCTCCGACGCTCAAGCTGCCTTGTTCAATGACTTGAGCAATAACAACCATACTTTTAAGTCGTCCAAGTATTTATTGTATCAATTATTAATACAATGTTGTCAATTTTATCTGCATTGTTCATCTAGATTTCTGGGCATATACTAGCTTTATTGAAAATGAACACACACATAGACTCACTTACTTATACAGATTAATGGATGAATGATAATGACTAAAAAAATATTGATGGTACTTACTTCACACGATGAGCTTGGTAACACAGGCCAAAAAACTGGTTTTTGGGTTGAAGAATTTGCGGCCCCTTATTATGCATTTATCGATGCAGGTGTTGAAGTCACATTGGCAACACCAAAAGGCGGACAAGCACCTATTGACCCAACAAGCACACTTGTTGATTTCCAAACTGCTGCTACAGAACGTTATGACGCCGATAATGCTGCTCAAGCTAAAATTGCAACTACAGTAAAATTATCTTCGCTTAACGAAAGTAATTTTCATGGTGTGTTCTATCCAGGTGGTCATGGTCCATTATGGGATCTTACTGATAACACTGACTCAATCACTTTGATTGAAAGTTTTCTTAACGCAGGTAAAGCCGTTGCGACAGTTTGTCATGCCAGCGCAGCCTTATTAAATGTAAAACAAGCTTCTGGCGATTTTGCTATTAAAGGCAAAGCCGTAACAGGTTTTACTAATAGCGAAGAAGAAGCAGTGCAATTAACAGAAGTTGTACCTTTTTTACTTGAAGACGAACTAATTAAACGTGGCGGCGAATATCAAAAAGCAGAAGATTGGCATGCATTTGCAGTACAAGACGGTCTTATTATTACGGGTCAAAACCCAGCAAGTTCAGCATTAACCGCTGAGAAATTACTAACTCACCTTTCAGCTTAAGTTAACCAGCTTAGTTAATCCGTTTAGTAAAGCGTTTGGCTCACTTGTCAGATAAAAATATAGGAATACAGATGTTAAATTTTAATTTTCAAAACCCAACACATATTCATTTTGGGGTAGGACAAATTGAAGCTATTTCAAAAGAAATCCCACTAAACGCACGAGTATTGGTGGTTTATGGCGGCGGCTCAATTAAAAGCAATGGCGTATATCAACAAGTGATTGATGCCCTTGGTAAACATACTTGGTTTGAGTTTTCGGGTATCGAGCCAAACCCAACTTATGATACGTTGATGAAAGCTCAAGATATCATCAAAGCAGAAAGTATTGATTACTTACTTGCCGTTGGTGGTGGCTCTGTTATTGATGGCGCTAAATTTATTGCTGCTGCTGCCTTGTATGAGGGTAACGGTGAAGAAAATGATCCATGGGATATTCTTGCTAAACAGAAAACGTTCACAAAAGCACTGCCTATTGGCGCTGTATTAACTTTGCCTGCAACAGGCTCTGAAAGTAATGGCAACGCAGTGGTAACACGATATGGTAATAAACGACCTTTTAAAAGTCCTTTGGTTCGTCCATTATTTGCCGTGTTAGACCCTAGTGTGACCTTGTCATTATCGGACCGTCAAATAAGTAATGGCGTAGTTGATGCCTTTATTCATACTATTGAACAGTACTTAACTTACAGTGTTAATGGCAAGGTTCAAGACCGCTTCAGTGAAGGGTTATTGCAAACCTTAATTGAAGAAGGACCAAAAGCGTTATTGCCTGCGACTAAAGAAAACTTAGACGTTAGATCCAATATAATGTGGTCGGCTACAATGGCATTAAATGGTCTTATTGGCGCAGGTGTACCACAAGACTGGTCAACTCACATGATAGGTCATGAACTTACCGGTGCTTTTGGTATTGATCACGCACGTACTTTATCTATTGTATTGCCTGCGGTAATGAAAGTACGTAAAGAGCAAAAACGTGAAAAATTACTACAATATGCAACACGTGTATGGCAGATTACCGAAGGAGATGACGACGCGCGTATTGATCAAGCTATTCGTTTAACTGAAGAGTTTTTCGAAAAAATGCAGGTACCAACACGCTTATCTGACGTAGATCTTGATAGCAAAGATATCGATTTATTGATTGAACGATTACAGCAAAATGGTCTGACGGCACTTGGCGAACAAGGTGATATAACCTTAGAAATAAGCCGCGAGATATTAACGCTAGCATTGTAATCATAAGAGAAGTAAAAATGGCGTGCTAAAAGTTATCACGCCGACTTTTATTAATCGCCCTGCATAGCAGTTATTTAGACTCCCCTTCAACATTAACTCTTTTTTGATAGGAATGAACATGACTCAAACAGCAGATTTAAATCTTCAAAAGATTTTGACGTCAAGACCTTTTGGCGTACCAACAGCTGAAAACTTTAACCTTGTAAGTCGCTAAAGATAAACAGACCCTAGTGTTGCTAAAACATATGCCCTCTTCATAAGTTTAGTCGGCAGATAACGATTTCAGTATTAATTTCTGCAATGCGCACAAGTCATTAAAACGAATTAGTGAAACGTGAGGTTTCGTATCAAATTGGCTGTTTTAAAGCCTGATTTTTAACACATTTAAATGTTAATGAGTATATTTTATGAGTAACCTATTTTCCCCCCTAAAACTGGGCAAGTTAGTCCTAACAAATCGCGTTATTATTGCGCCTATGTGCCAGTATTCAGCAGAAGATGGAGCAGCAACCGATTGGCATACCATTCACTTGGGAAGAATGGCTTTGTCTGGAGCAGGCATGCTCATTTTGGAAGCCACAGCGGTTAATCCGCGAGGCCGTATTAGCTATGGTGATCTCGGTTTATGGGATGACAGAACAGAACGAGCCTTAGCTAAGTCGTTGTCAGCGGTACGCAAGTATTCATCCATGCCTATCGGAATTCAACTGGCTCATGCTGGACGTAAAGCCTCTACTCAAAAGCCATGGGATGGTGGTCAGGTTATTGAGCCAGAGCAAATCAATGGCTGGGTAACTATCGCCCCTTCAGCCTTGCCATTTGATAACGATGGACCTATCCCAGACGCCGCGACACTTGAAGAGATTGACGGCATTGTTAACGATTTCATCGAATCCGCCAAACGGGCTGAGCGTCTGGGTATCGACGCCATTGAATTGCATGCGGCTCATGGTTATTTATTGCACCAGTTTTTATCGCCAATAGCTAACCAGCGCAGTGATCAGTACGGGGGCAGTCTTGAAAACCGCATGCGCTTGCTGCTCGAGATTGTTGACGGGGTAAAAGCGGCCGTATCCGATCAAATTACATTAGGGGTACGCATTTCTGCTACTGATTGGGTTGCAGATGGTTGGGACTTGGATGAAAGTCGGACTCTGGCAACGGTACTGCAGGCAAGAGGATGTCAGTTTATTCATGTTAGTACTGCTGGTTTAAGTCCATTACAAGAGATACCTGTCGCGCCAGGATTCCAAGTACCTTTCGCAACGGCCATTAAACAGGTTGTGGAAATTCCGGTTATTGCGGTAGGACTTATCACTGACGCTCAAGAGGCAGAGAATATTATTGCTTCTGATCAGGCTGATGCCGTTGCCCTAGCCAGAGCTATTTTGTACAGTCCTCATTGGGTTTGGCATGCAGCAGCTGAGTTGGGAGAACAAGTTACTGCGCCTCCTCAGTATTTACGCTCGTCTCCTCATGGGACACCTTCACCGATAAAATAATTTTAATTTATACTAGGATCTGTTGAACTTTCGAGATTATTTTTACCCCAATAACTCACTTGATAGCGACTCGGTAAAGCAAACTTTACCGCTTCATCAAGATCTGCACTTGTCATGATATGCTTGCCGACAATGGTTACATGGGCAATGAAGCGCTACGCTTAATTATCGTCTTAATTTGTGCTACGAACAAAAATCACCATCAAGGATATCCAACAACCACCTATGTAATGGATTATTCTCTGAACGTTTATGCCAAGCAACAATAACATCAAAGCTAGGTGGGCTTTCTTCCATTTCAATGGCAATCAACCTGTCGTCTGGTAATAATCTAGCTGGCAGGAAAGCAATAGTATTTGTAACCTCTATTATGCTCGATGCTGAGGAAAAGCTTGGCAGAGACATTACAATATTCCTTTTCAGATCTTGTTTTGCAAACCAGGAATCATGTGATCCCTTTAGGTTGGGTCTAGAGGGTGAAATAACGATTTGCGGCAGCTGCGCTATTTCTTTCAGACTGTATTTCTTATCACGATATATTGAGTTTTTACCCGTCACACAAACATGGTGATCTTCAAATAAACGCATATAGGGGTAATTTTCTGGAATAAACTCAGGGAAGGTAAAAACTAGATCAAGCTCGCCCGTCACCATTAGCTGATTTAAATTATCAGACTCGAAATCTCTAATGATTACTTTCAAGTTCGGCGCTTGTTTATTCACTTGTTTCAGTAACATTGGCAAAATAGTGACTAAGGCATAATCCGAAGCACTTATCTGTAAAACCCCGGAAAGTTCAGCGGGATTAAATCTCTCACCCACGATTAAATTGTCAATTTTTGAAAGTATATGATTGACTTTATGCTCCATTTTTTCCGCAGCATGGGTTGGGATCACGCCATTACTGGTTCTGATAAACATTTCATCGTCAAAGGTATTTCTTAGTTTTTTCAGTTGTTCACTAATCGCTTGTTGAGTTAAACCCATTACATTTGCCACTTTAGACAAATTTCTTTCCTGTAGTAACAACTGAAGAACACGCAGTTGTTTTATATCAAGCCTATTGATACCACTAATAATTGTATCCTTAACAAGTTTATATTGTTTTTGTTTGTATTGAATAGAGTTTAGCATACCTCCCATCAAAGTCATTCGTTACAGTATTTCGCAGATAGGAGCCATTATGTTATTGGATAGACCAAAGCAAACACAGTCATCAATCAAAGCTGAAATTAATTATATAAAGTCAAATACTAGCACCGCTTTTGATTTATCAACCACAGTGAAAAGTGCAACTAAGCTAACGGAACATGTTGATACTCGGCTCGTTGAAATAATGAATGCTCGTTTACTGAGTCAAACCCCATCACTTAATAGTGACGGCTTTGGCTTAGCTAAAAATGGCTATGTTGTTTCAAACTATTTTGACGATAACGTTGTTCAAACTGAATTGTATCCACAAATCATAAAACATCTCTTGAATGAAACAAATGCCAGCCAAGGCCTTGTTTTTGATCATACGATTCGCTCGGTTGAAGATAATTTAACGCGTAAAGAAAAGCGCTCTCCAATTCATACGGTACATAACGATTACGTTGTTAGTTCGGCAGAAAACCGTCTTAGTATCGAGCTGAAAAAAAATGGTCTTAATCCGCATAATTATAAAAAATTTCAATTTATAAATACTTGGATCCCTTTAGTTGATGAAGTACTCGATAGTCCTTTAGCACTTGGGGATATTAGAACATTTCAACCGGAACAATCCCAAAAACTACAAGTGGCTTACCCTGACCGTATCGGAGAAATAGAGGCGTTTACTTATAACGAAAATAATCGTTGGTATTTTTATCCTCGAATGACATCGCAAGAACAGCTTAATTTTAAAGTCTTTGATAGCGACATAAATAACGTGATTTCAAGGGCTCCTCATAGTGCATTTTCATTGCCTATGAGTCATGAAAAATCACTAGCACGGATAAGTATTGAAGTAAGAAGTATTGTGCTATTCGACTAATTTCAATGAAAAATATTTCAGATGAAGTGCCTATGCTCTTCTGATGGTATGAAGAATTAGTTATAACCAAAATAAAACAGTTTGATCTACCTAAATAAATCACCATTTGATTTATTTTAATTTTTAATCATATTTACGGAAATCAATAAAATGAAATTTTCTCCACTATTTAATGAAACATTATTAGGCCCATACACCTTAAAGAATCGTATTGTTCTGCCACCACTTACACGTTCAAGAAGTGATCAGCCAGGTAATATTCCTAATCAATTGATGACAGAGTACTATTCACAACGTTCGGGTGCTGGTTTTATGGTGACAGAAGGGACTCAAATTGAGCCAAGAGGACAAGGTTACGCATGGACACCGGGAATTCATAGCCCAGAACAAGTAGCTGGCTGGAAAAATGTGACAAAAGCGGTACATGATGCAGGTAGTATTATTTTCTGCCAATTGTGGCATGTAGGACGAGTTTCTCACACTTCATTACAACCGGATCAGCAAGCTCCTGTTGGCCCATCGGCATTAAAGGCAGATACGGTTAAGGTTTTTATTGAAACCGCCCCAGAAGAAGGCGCTTTGGCAGACCCAAGTGATCCAAGAGCATTATCTACCACAGAGGTTGAACAGCTTGTACAAATGTATAAACAAGCGGCAATTAATGCCAAAGAAGCAGGTTTTGATGGTGTTGAATTACATTGTGCTAATGGCTACCTTGTTAATCAGTTTATCTCTGAACATAGTAATAATAGAACCGATAAGTACGGTGGTAATTTAGTAAATCGTTTACGTTTTCTAAAAGAAATAACTGAAGCTGTTGCGAGTGTTATGGGGCCAGATAAGGTCGGTGTAAGATTTGCGCCATTATTTGAAAGTACAGATGAAGTTAGAGTGTATTTAGGCTTAGTTGAAAGTAACCCTCATCTAACTTATATCGAAGCGATTAAAATTTTAAATGACATAGGCATTGCTTATTTATCACTTGCTGAAGCTGATTGGGATAATGCCCCAGATTTACCTGAAGACTTTTATAAAGACGTCAGAAAAACCTTTGATGGCTTAATTATGTATGCAGGTAAATATACCCCAGAGAAAGCACTTCGAATATTGACTGAAGGTAATGGTGATATTTTTGGTTTTGGACGACCATTTATTGCTAATCCTGATTTACCTGAACGAATTAAACATGACTGGCCATTAAATGAGGTAGACCCAACGAGTATGTATGGCGGAGGCAACAAAGGCTATACAGATTATCCAGTATACATAAAATAGAGAAATAATTAGCCATGGACGGCATTTAATCTTTTTAGTTGCTTTTGACGATTATTAGCGCCAAGTTTACTGACCTGCTGGGTAGTACATACACTTTTTAAAAACCCATTTTTTTATGGTAACTGGTCAGAAAAAGTTATTTTACATTTATATGGATTATCTTCTTTTTGAAAACATATGATACTTTCATCTAAACGAATAATAGTTAGAAAGCGAAGTGATGTTAGTAGTTATATAGATGAAAGCTCTCTTCAATACAGAAAAGAGCTTTTGTAATGTTGTTAATACGGTTTGTTGTTAATATAAAATTAATCACCGACAGCATTATTCAGTCTACCCTTGTTAACAACTATTTCGTTGTCAAATGTTAGTGTTGTTCCTGATAAATTAAAAGAAAGCCCTGCATCAGACTCTACAGCACAACCTGCCCAGTTATTGTTACCCATCGATAGGCTAACAACACCAGCCATTTCCCAAGAATAATAATAAGATTTTTTCATTGGTTGACTGTTCGGGTTTAAACCAATGTCAATTAACGCTAACACGCCATAATCACCGTTAGACAAAGCGAAATAATCTTTTAACAGCTTTTCATTTTTATTTGCGCTAAAACTTACCAAGCGCCCCTTTTCAAATTTCATTTTTAGGTTTTCAATGGTAACTCCACGAAATGGCATGCTGGGTACAACAAGTGTTCCTGTAGCGCTTGTGGGATTGGTACAAGCATAAACTTCACCGGCAGGAAGCCAAACTTGTGCAGGGCCAGATAATGCGCTAGTTGCATCTGTAGCCCCTGCATTGATTCTAGGATCTACATTATTGGCTAATTCAAATTTAAGATCTGTGCCGTTTTTGGAGGTTAATTTTACTTTGGTATTCGATTTCATTAACTTGATTAGCTTTCTAGCTGAAGAGTCAAGATCCTCATAGTCAGTATCTACAGCATTCCAAAAGTTAGACAACATTGCTGAATAATTTGCGTTGCGAAATTGTGCATACTCTTTAGTCGGAATACCACCCGTTTGCCCTAAAGATACACTCCTAAAATTGGCGGATTTAAATGCTTCATTGAAAGGCTTTGATGACTGTCTTATTGCCGCGAGTTTTTCTTCTGGAACATCACTAAAAAGAGATGGGTCTTGAATTGAACCAACATTGATAAAACCGTCTACGTGTTGCATTTGTGCAATGTCATAGGTTGATGGCATTTCTAAATATTTGAGAGGTGTTTCCATTATTGAACGTTTATTGGCTTGAGGCATATTCAGTTGAATTATGGGCTTCCCCCCTGCTTTTGATGTTGCCACCGATAAAGCTGCTAACAATTCAAGTTCAGCTGGCGTACCTGAAATGATGATATTTTCTCCCGGTTGCACCCTCAAAGAATGATTGACCATTTTATCGGCAATTGAATCATAGTTAGGTTTGGTCTCTGCAAATGCGGATGAAATAAAGGTAATAGCCAGCACACAGAGGAGTGAGGTGAAAAATTTTACTTTCATTTTATTCTCCATTTAAAATAATTAGGTTCACCCAAACAACATTACTACTGGGGCAAATGAGGTATAGTATAAAATTTTACATTATTCAATTCTGAAAAATAGAATAGCAAAAGATGATTGACTTTATGTATCGTGGCTTATAAAAGTAGCAGTAGTATGGTTTATCTAAAAGTCTTTGTTATTTAGTCAAACAGTCATAGTACGGGTCAAATATTTATAAATTTTTAGTTCTTTGTGCCATGAGTTAATATCCAATATTTGATCATATATGACAGCTTTACTCCATATAGCAGCAATTAGTTTGAATGCTGTTCATGACGGCTAAGTTGCCATAGTGGACGGTAGATTTTAATCAAGATACGTTTCTAGGCATGACGACTTTGTTGCAAAATTCGGCGTTTAAAGATGATACACCACTGGCAGCAATGAGCTTAAACCAACCCCACAAACGAGTAGTAAATTTTCTGGCATATTCTATTTTTTATGTCGCCTTAGCTCACTAAGAAGACCTAGTTTAGACACTGACTTATCATAATAAAGTGTCTATTTCGTCACCAAAGCGGTCATTGGCCTTTTTAAAAATAAATTGAGCATTACATCTAAGGCTGTTTCGCCCCCTAACCGACTTAGATATTAATTTGGAATAGACGGTATTAACGCTTAGCATCACTGGCTAACCGACGTCGTATTGCGAAAATGACGCCACTTTAAGTAGTCCGCGTGTATGAATTGAAGTGACTAGGTCAAGCTTTAGTTTTGGGCTGTAGAGTAAAACCTAGTCTGTAACAAATTTCTTCGAGTGAACCTTTTATTTCGAGTGTTGTAATTTCATCTATACGACCTATAGGTACAAGCACCTCTCCGACATAGTCCTTATTAAGCATTAGTGCAACTTGACCAAGAGGTAGTCCATTTGAACGTATTTTTAATTTATCTTTATTACGATCAGGCTTAGTGTCATCACGTTTTGTGACCATTAGAGTTACATTAGATGAGAAACCCGTATTTAAGGTGTCGCCACAAGTAAAGATGCATCGCTCCGAATTGCAGTGACAACCGCAGGAATCACCAGGGCATTCAATAGAGCCACCATCACACGAACATGTAGTTGTTTTTTCTTTAGTCATTTGAACATCTCACATTATTAAATTGTGTGCATGTAAAAGTATAGGAGAGTATAGGAAGAATTAAATCCTTACCCCAAAAAAATATTGACTTGAACCGGATGCGTTAACTTTTTGTTGTAAGAGCTTACCTCACTCTTATGTCCGCTATCTTCAAGCATAGCTGACATAAGCTGTGAAAGTCGTTGTTTGCACAAGCCGTTATTACTACCGCAAAACGACGAGTGCAATTGCTGTAGATATTTTAGTTAACATAATTAATTTGTTTTTAATTAGTTCAGATTGAATTTAACGTTTTCTTTTAATCGAACTTGGAGGTGTTTTATGACAACTCCAAGGTTCATGTTCGAAATTATCTTTGATATTTTGATCACAAATTTTTAATAACCTTCTTTCGTGTGAGTCCACCAATCATCATGGACATCGACGCCATCTTTTCTGATAACATCTTCTATGCCGTCAAGATTCAAATTAACCGCATCGTAAGCTAAATGAATAGACTCTTCTTTCGATTGGATGAGACTTCATCTAATAATTTATGTCACCAGAATAAATTAAGTATTAAAATAACAAGGATAGCTTGCTTTACGTGCTGTTATTCTAACTATCAATTCCGAGAAAACTCGTATTCTTCAGTCGAAGGGGGTTCACTTTGCTAACTCAATCAGTACCGCTGTGTACATTTTCAGGTTTAATACAAACTGTTTCATGGTAATAAATTCATGCTCTGAATGCCCTGTGTATTGAGTTCCTGGCATTGAAGGGCCAAAACTGACTGCATTAGGGAAAAGTCTCGAATTAGTACCTCCACCAATAGAGATTGATTTTGCATCAACTATGTTTGTATAAAATGAGAATACGTCAAGTAATGTGCCTATTTGCGGCGCATTTTTTTGCACAAAAGGTTCATTAATTTCATTATTTACTTCTACTAGTTTTATTTGGTTTTGTTGTTGCCATTGAACTAACGTTGAGTTTATTTCATCTTTTAGTTGCTGGGTGGTTTTACCGCTCGGTCGACGAATATTGATATTTAGCTGCATACCTGTGGCTGTTGCTTTAAGTACGGTAGCTTGTACCGACATTGGGCCCATAAAATCATCGCTATAGGCGATATCACCAAACTTGTTACCATATAAACCTAAGCCAAGATGATCATTTATAAAATTAACCAAAGCGCCGCTATCATTGTTTGGCCAATGATTTACCGCTAATAAATCTGCTAAGTGAGTAATAGCATTCACACCATATTCAGGTTTAGAAGAGTGAGCTGATTTACCCAGTGCGCTAATGTTTAGGCGTTCACCTTGCCATTGGTAGCTATAACTCATACCAACGTGAGAATTAGCTCTTTGCTTTATTTTACTTAGTAATTTTTCATTCGCATTCTCAATGCTTGCATGAGCATCTTCTGGAATTTGACTACCAAAAAAGCCACCGGTAAATTCACTGACATACGATTTACTCGATGTGTAGTTTGTTTTAGGAAAAGTCATGCTTATGGTGCCATAACCTTTTTCTGCCGTTACTACAGGGTATTCGGAATCAAGGGTGATGTTGAGTTGTGGCAGAGAGTGCAGTTTGATATGTTGACGCAATGGTTCCCAATCAGACTCCTCGGCCATATAAACATACAATTCGATACGCTTCTTTAGTTTTATTTTTAAATCTTTAATTGATTTCATCGCATAAAGGGCATTACTTATTGGTCCTTTATCATCTTCAGTACCTCTACCGATAAGTTTTCCTGGCTCAGAGGTTTGATCTAGCGTTAAAGGGGATTGTGCCCATTTACTTGGATTAAAAGGTTGGATATCTCCATGTGTGATCATACCGACACGTTGCTTGTTATCACCTAAGCCAATAACCACCACATAACCATAATCGGTGTAGTCAAACCCTAAGTCTTTTGCTTGTTTGGAAAGCTCAACTTTAAATTTTTGATGTTCAGGATTATCTGGAGAGGTTAAACCCTCTACTGCTATGGTATTAAACGTCATTAATTGACGTAGGCTTTCTAGCATTTCTTTTTGATATGTTGATTCTGCATATTGTGCAGCTTTTGTAGCAACGTTACTAACACCAGCTAAGACTGTTAAAGGTATTAGCAAGGCACAAGAGATTAATAGAGACGTTAGGTATTTAGTTTTTTTCATGAGTAATGTCCTATATTTTTTCTTATTTTTTAGAAAAACAATTTATGTGATCTGATATTACTATTATTTTTGATAAATCGCTTTCGATAACCCTAGCTTATTTGAAGTGTTAAAAAGTATTCGATTGAAAGTACTTAAAGAGTTAGCTATATTTTCACAGCAGTTTTTTGATTTAAGTACTTTCGTCATATATTTATTGGTATTTTCGGTTGTTTGTGTGTTCATTTTAATTACCTCTTTATGTTGCTTAAGGGTATTGTGACTAGATAAACACTAATGAACCAACAATAAAAATTTAACCTACCAATAAGCACAGCTTATGTAGAATGTTTTCTTTTTATAGTTTTATGGAATAAAGGAGAGTAAAGGTGGATAAAAGATTAAAGCAGTTGAATAATTTACGAAGTTTTGAAAGTGCAGCCCGACATCAAAGTTACAGTAAAGCAGCAAAAGAACTGTTTGTCACACAAGCGGCCGTCAGCCAGCAAATGAGGCAGTTAGAAGCGGCTATGGGGAGTCGCTTATTTACGCGTAACGGTAGAAAGATGGAATTAACCGAAAGTGGTGTGAAGCTATATATTGCGACTCAAACAGCGTTTGATGCACTGTTAAAAGGTTTTAATAGTATTCAAACTGAAGAGGTGGCTGGTACCTTAACGATCACTTCCACTCAAGCTTTTACCTCCTTATGGCTTATGCCTAGGTTGTATAAGTTTTCAATTAAATACCCTGAAATCAAAGTGAAAATTGTTTCTTCCAACAGTATTGAAGACCTTCGCCAAGGTCATATAGACTTAGCTATACGTTTTATAACGGCTAACGAAACCGATACAAGTGATGGTATGGCTTATGAATTTATTGCCGAAGATCATGTTTATCCCGCTTGCTCTCCACAACTAGTAGAGGAGTATAAATTTAAAGAGCCAAAAGATATTCTAAATTGTTGGTTGGTGAGTTTAGAAAATCAAGGTCGCATTGACTGGCCTACTTGGTTTAAGGAGGCTGGCGTTAAGAACTATCGAGGTCATAAAAAATGGACTGAAGTGAGTACTGGAGATATGGCGTTAAGTGCGGTATTGAGTGGTCATGGTTTTACCTTAGCATCGCAAGCGCTATTTTCTCAATACGTTAATACCGGGCAATTGGTTATACCTTTTAATATTAAACACCCTATATCCTTTAAACGATACTTTGTTTTTGATCCTAATTCGGCGAAAAAATTACGTCTGGATGTATTTACCGCTTGGCTTAAGGAAGAGACTCAGCTAGATGAACAAAAGATAACGACCGATTTAGGCTGATAGTTAACGTTCAAGAATCGAATATGTACGGCAGCTATGAGCTTGCAGGAGACATAGACGTATCAACTCTGATTATCCCTCATCCTAATAGTCGCAAATGCCACCATTGCGGACATTCACCTTTTAAAGAATCAAGGTGAATTAGAGTATTATATCTAAAGCGCTAATAAGATGGTCCGCCTCCCCTAAGCTACACTTAGGGAGATTATTAAATGAGGAGAATCATCATGTCTACTATTAACATTCTTGGAATTGATATTGGGAAATCAACCTTTCACCTTGTTGGC
>NZ_VOLT01000012.1 GCF_007954275.1 Colwellia demingiae
TTATTTTAAAAAAAATTTAAAACTTGATGTTAACTTACGTTATTTCTCGCTAAAGCGGGTAGATAACGTATCAAAACAGTTCGTTGATGATTCATTTTGCGTGAACCCCTTGGAACTGGAGCGCATTTTAAAGAGTTCTTGGTATAGCACAAGCACTAATTTCACATTTATGTTTGTTCGCATGTTTATTGTACACATAGCTTTCTTATTGGGCTATAAAGCACGATCGTTAATGATCCTTAGTCAATTCATTAGACAATATTGACATTTATAGCTGCTTTTAGCTTGTTAGTTATCACTACAGAACATGTCAATTTAGCTTTGTTATGGCATTACTTTAGATTCAATTTTCCACCTAATAATGAAAAAACCGACACTAAGGTCGGTTTTTAAAGCTTAACTAAATGAAAACAGTATAGAACTAACTAGATCACAAGGGTGATCTTTCAGTTTTACCTAGCCAACATTTGAGTTAACTGTTTTCTTGTTCACGTTCGATAGCGCGATAAGCAATATCAGTTCTAAATTCTACACCTTGCCATGTAATTTGATGTAGCAACTCATAAGCTGTCTGTTGTGCTTGGGTAACTGTATTACCTAATGCTGTCGCACAGAGTACACGACCACCATTAGTCACAACTTCACCTTGCTCATTTAACTTAGTACCTGCATGGAATGTCTTGGCTGATACATTGTTGTTTGTATCTAAACCTGAAATAACATCACCCTTAGGGTAATCCGCTGGGTAACTCTGTGCAGCAAGCACAACACCAACAGCAGCACGACTATCAAACTCAATAGTTACTTTATCTAACTCACCACGTGTAGCGGCTAAACATAATTCAACTAAATCTGATTGTAAGCGCATCATGATAGGTTGTGTTTCAGGATCACCAAAACGACAGTTATATTCAATAACGTTTGGTGTTCCGTCTTCAGCGATCATTAGACCTGCATATAAAAAACCACTGTAAGGTGCATCCTCAGCAGCCATACCTTCAACCGTTGGCATTATAACTTCTGCCATAATACGATCATGGATTTCAGGTGTTACTACTGGTGCTGGAGAATACGCGCCCATGCCACCTGTGTTAGGACCTAAGTCACCGTTTAATGCACGTTTATGATCTTGACTTGTTGCCATTGGCAACACATTTTTACCATCAACCATTACGATGAAACTTGCTTCTTCACCTTCTAGAAATTCTTCAATTACTACGCGATGGCCAGCATCACCAAATGCATTACCCGCTAGCATATCTGTAATCGCGTCTTCTGCTTCTGTTAATGTCAGTGCAACGATAACGCCTTTACCTGCTGCTAAGCCATCTGCTTTAACAACGATTGGTGCACCTTGTTCACGAACATAAGCCAATGCAGGCTCAACTTCAGTGAATTTTGCATAGCTACCTGAAGGAATTTTATTACGTGCTAAGAAGTCTTTAGTAAATGACTTTGAACCTTCAAGCTGAGCAGCTTTAGCACTCGGGCCAAAAATAGCTAAACCTTGAGCTTGAAAAGCATCAACAACACCATCAACAAGTGGTTGTTCTGGACCAACAATAGTTAAGGCAACGTCTTCACTTTGAGCAAAAGCAACTAAGGCAGCATTATCACTAACATCAATAGCAACATTTTCTAATTTTGATTCAGTAGCTGTACCCGCATTACCTGGGGCAACAAACACTTTAGTAACCTGACTTGATTGAGCCGCTTTCCATGCTAATGCATGTTCACGACCACCGCCGCCAATAACTAAGATTTTCATATGTTTTTCCTATAAATTTTCTTTACGCTAAATCAGCAACTACTTGGCTGGTTTAACAAATTTTAATGTCATGCGATCGCTTTCGCCTATCGCTAAATATTTTGCTCTGTCCGTTTCACCTAAGCGCAATACTGGTGGTAAAGTCCAAACACCTTTTGGGTAAATAGCTAAGTCTTTTGTATTAGCATTAACTTCACTTGAGCCAGCAAACCTAAAACCAGCCGCTTTGGCTTGCTTAATTGTTTGTACTTCAGATACGTAGCCCTTTGCTTTTTCTGGGCTAACACCTACTGGTAATCTGTGTTCAACGATACCTAAAACGCCACCTGGCTTAAGTGCATTAAAAGCATCTTTAAAAACTTGCTCTACACCCGCATCTTTCCAGTTATGAAGATTTCTAAACGTTAAAATTAGATCAGCTGTACCTTGTGGTGCTAATTCACTTTCTTGGCGTGGTGTAAAGTCGGTTAAAACAACCTCACTAAACACAACATCGGAAGCAAGTTTCTTTACTAATTTTTTACGAGAATTACTGTAATAGTTATCTTCACCGGTATCAGGGTAATGGGCACCATATAGCTTACCAGTACCTTTTAAGGCTGGAGCTAGTATTTCAGTGTACCAACCACCACCTGGCGTAATTTCAACAACGGTCATATTTGGTGTAAAACCAAAAAAATTCAACGTTTCAATAGGATGACGGTATTGATCACGCGCTTTGTTTTTAGCGGTACGATGATCGCCTGAAACAGCATTTTCAAGTGCTTTTACTGAGGCAGTATTTTCGTGTGCATGGGTGTCATGCGCCATAGCAGATAAACTTAATGCGCTACAGCTTAGGGTTACTGCAATAGCAATTGATTTAAGCGAGTTTGATTTAATTGTCATAACTATTTTCCTTCTAAGAATTATTAGTATTTAGTCCAAGATTTATAATATCTAGATTAAGATTTATAATATCTAGATTAAGATATTAATTAACGGCATATTTATAACAGATTTAAAACAAACAAGCAGTGTTGATTGTATTTCCATACTAATTTTCATTGTAAGTAAATAAATCAACACTGCTCTTCTGTACTTCTATCTCACCTTAAGGAAGATTCTTTAAGCTGTTAGTCTCAATTTATAGAAGAAAGCATGGAGCTGACGTTAGTCAGTGAGTACATTCGACAACTAAATTGTGCCTAACAGCGACAAGAATCAATCTTAATGGCGGAAGTGACGCATACCTGTGAACACCATCGCGATGTTATGCTCGTCTGCTGCTGCAATAACTTCGTCATCACGCATAGAGCCACCCGGCTGAATTACAGCAGTAATTCCTGCTTCAGCTGCAGCATCTAAACCATCACGGAATGGGAAGAATGCATCAGAGGCCATAACTGACCCTTTAACTTCTAAGTTTTCATCAGCAGCTTTAATACCCGCAACTTTCGCTGAGTATACGCGGCTCATTTGGCCTGCACCAACACCGATAGTAGAGCTGTTTTTAACGTAAACAATCGCGTTAGATTTAACAAATTTTGCTACTTTCCAACAAAATTGCAAATCACGCATCTCTTCATCAGTAGGTTGACGTTTAGTTACTACCGTTAAGTCAGCACTTGTTACGCGACCTTGATCTGTGTCTTGTACTAATAAACCACCGTTAACGCGTTTAAAATCAAAACCTGTGGTTTTATTATCCCACTGGCCACATTCTAATAAACGTAGGTTAGGTTTAGCAGCAACAATTTGTGCTGCAGCATCTGAAACACTTGGTGCAATAATTACTTCAACAAATTGACGAGAAACAATTGCTTCAGCCGTATCTGCATCTAACTCACGGTTAAATGCGATAATGCCACCAAAAGCAGAAGTAGGATCAGTTTTATAAGCGCCTTCATAAGCCGCTAAAATATCATCACCAATAGCAACACCACATGGGTTTGCATGCTTAACGATAACGCAAGCAGGTTCATCAAATTCTTTAACACATTCTAATGCCGCATCAGTATCAGCAATGTTGTTATAAGATAAGGCTTTGCCTTGTAATTGTGTCGCGGTAGAAACTGACGCTTCTTCAGGATTCGCTTCTTTGTAAAAAGCAGCATCTTGATGAGAGTTTTCACCGTAACGTAAATCTTGTGTTTTAATAAACTGGCTATTAAAAGTACGTGGGAACTTAACTTTGTTTTCTAAAGAAGCTTTAGATTCAGTTTCGCCATACGCTGGTAACATTTTACCAAAGTAGTTAGCAATCATTCCGTCGTAGCTAGCTGTATGCTCGTAAGCTGCAATCGCTAAATCAAAACGTGTTTTGTATGTTAAAGAATTATTGTTGTTATCTAATTCAGTTAATACACGATCGTAATCGCTAGCATTTACAACAATAGTCACGTCTTTATGATTTTTAGCTGCTGCGCGAACCATTGTTGGTCCACCGATATCAATGTTTTCAATGGCATTTTCTAATGAACAGTTTTCATCACTAACTGCATTAGCAAACGGGTACAAGTTAACCACTACCATATCAATTGCGCTGATACCGTTTTCGTCCATTACGACTTCATCAATACCACGACGCGCTAAAATGCCGCCATGTACTTTAGGGTGTAACGTTTTAACACGACCATCCATGATTTCTGGGTGACCAGTGTAATCTGAAACTTCAGTTACTTTGATGCCGTTTTCGGCTAATAACTTTGCTGTGCCGCCAGTAGAAAGAAGATCAACACCTTTCTCACTTAGACGTTGAGCAAACTCAACAATACCTGCTTTATCAGAAACACTTAACAGTGCGCGTTTAATTGGACGTGGAGTATCCATCTGTTTATTTACCTTCTTTGTTGTAACTTACTGCTAACTTGCCGCCGATGTGCCGTTAACTTGCATGGTTACATGATTATTTAAAATGATTTTCAATGTTTTAAAACATAAAAAGCACCCGAGGGTGCTTTTCATTAAAATTCGATATTAGTTCATACCGTATTTTTTAAGTTTCTTGCGTAACGTACCGCGGTTGATGCCTAGTAAGTTGGCAGCGCGTGTTTGGTTACCGCGAGTGTACATCATAACTTCTTCTAACATTGGCGCTTCAATTTCGCTCAATACAAGGTCATACATATCATCAACATCGTTACCATTCAATTGTGATAAGTAGTTGCTGATTGCGATTTTAGCTTGGCTACGTAATGGAGAAGTTTTTGTTTGTGTTTGAATATCGCCAGTGATAAATGGAGAAGAAACATTTTGTTCGAACATATGATATAACTCTTTCTTTTGTTAATAAAAATAAAATAAAACTACAACAACTTGTACTAGCCCTAATAAGAGCCAGTCGCAAAGTCATCAAAAAATTTGTCTAACGTCACTAATTGTTCATCAGTAGACGTTAAACCATTAAAAATAGCCCTAAACGCTTTGCCTTGGTCAATAGTAAACGCTGTGCTAAAACCGTCTGTGGTCTCAACCAGGTTTTGTACATACCAAGAAACATGTTTTCTGGCGATCATCACACCTTTGAAATCGCCGTAAAACTGATGTAACTCCATAACGTGTGCCAATACAATTGAACGAACTTCGCTCAATTCGGGTGCAGACATCTTATTACCCGTGGCCAAGAAATAATTAATTTCTCGAAAAATCCACGGACGACCCTGTGCACCACGACCAACCATTATGGCATCCGCGCCCGTATGGTCTAAAACCTGTAGTGCTTTTTCAGGTGACGTAATATCACCATTTGCCACTACCGGAATTGAAATAGCCGATTTTATTGCTTTAATAGTGTCGTATTCCGCATTGCCTTTATAAAAGTCATTACGGGTACGGCCATGCACTGCGAGTGATGCTATACCATTGTTTTCAGCAATTTTTGCTATTTCAATACCATTACGGGTATCTTCACACCATCCTGTGCGAATTTTTAGCGTGACCGGTATATCTACCGCATTCACCACTGACTGAACAATACGCTCAACCTGTGCTGGTTCTCTTAACAAAGCAGAACCCGCTAATTTCTTATTTACCTTTTTTGCTGGGCACCCCATATTGATATCAATAATTTGTGCGCCGTTATCAGCATTTACTTTAGCAGCAAACGCTAACTCATCAGGGCAACTTCCAGCAATTTGTACGCTGCGAATACCCGCAGCATCACCATGTAGCATTCTCAATTTAGACTTTTCGGTGTTCCACACTTTCGGATTTGACGAAAGCATTTCAGACACGGCTAAACCCGCCCCCAATTGACAACATAATTGTCTAAAAGGTTGATCGGTTATCCCTGCCATAGGGGCAAGCATTACCTGCGAATTAAGTTGATAAGTACCTATTTTCATACTGCTGTTTTTTTGAGCTACCTTTCAAAAGGGCGCTAAGTTTACTCGTTTTTATTTCAATTGAAAAGCATAGAATTTGAACAATATTTGATTTTTTTCACCTTTTTGATATTGACATTTATTAAAATATTAAAGTGAGCGTAAAATGTACAATTTACGAATAATTTTGTTGACAAAGTTGATAAAAAAGATAAAGCCAAATATGTCGTAAACTTAGCTCGAACAACGCCTACAACTGTGGCAAAGTAAAATTACTAACTCTTACCTAAACTAATAATAATTATAAATATAATGACAACCATTTTAAGAATGCCCATTACGAATGTATTTGGACAAGGTGATTACAGCGCAACTTTGCACCTTGGTAGTGAAAAATCCCCTGTTAATCTTCTGCTCGATACCTGTAGTAGTACTCTATTGGTAAAAAGTACAACTTACCAAGCTACGCTGGATAAAAAGTTGACACCTAGTACTGCAGTTCAAGAAGTTAATTACGGTGTTGGCGGTTGGAATGGGCCAGTTATATTTACCAGTATTAATATTCATGAGCATTGCCATAAATCTGATCACCCACAAAGCATAGCGAAAAGCCCAAGCATGAATTTAAGTAATGCGCCCGTTGCGCTGGTACATTCTGTAAAACAAAGTAAAACATTTGGCGATGCCGACGGGATTTTAGGTTTGGCTTACCATCACCTAAATAAAAGCTTTGATTTTAGCGATTATTTTACTGAGCATAAAATTACCCCTGCGCTGAGTTACCCGTGGCCTTTTAGTGGTGAGGTAAGTGAAGACTTGGTTAGTTTTAAAAAACTGATGTGGAAATACCCTGAGCATGATGTAACGCCCTACTTCACCTTATTGGAAGAACAACAGCTGAGCGCTAATAAATTTGCTTTCTATAGTAAACGTTCTGCAATACATATTAATGAAAGCCACTCAAATAAGATTCACAAAACACCACTAGACGAATTATCCAAAGATCCACTAAACAAAGGTTTATTAATATTAGGGGGAGGTGAAGAACAAACCGACTTATACCAAGGTGAATTTCAAAGCATCAAGGTTGAGCACGATGTTTATTACAATGTAGATCTTAAATCGGTTCAAGTAGACACGAGCAAACCAATAATCGCAGCACCGCTTGAGCAAAAGCACCTTAAAGGTTATTTCACCAATGCCATTATCGATACCGGTGCCGGTGGCATAGTACTAACCGCCGATATTTATAAACAAGTAATTAACGACCTTATTACTTATAACGCCAACTTTGCCCAATGTTTAGCGCCGTTTAAAGAGATGAGCGCGCAACTTGTCGGTATAGATATAGAAGAGTTAGAACTAACGCAATGGCCAACATTGTATTTCAATTTTGTTAGCGAGCCTGCAACCGATAAAACGGCAGAACACGTAGTACAACTTGCTTGTACACCAGAAACGTATTGGCAAATTAACACGCCTAATTATAACAAAGCGTGTTTTCGTTTACTGAGCCAATTACCCCAATGGCCAAATCAAAGCATTATTGGCTTACCACTGATAAATAACTATTACGTGGTGTTTGATCGATCTAAAGATAAAACAGGCGTAGTGAAATTTGCACAGCAAAGAATAGATCGTGCTAGTGCATAGCTTTACCACTGATCGCTTGTTAATAAGACCATTACTTGCTGAAGATAAAATATTTTTTTGTCAGCAATATACTAATGAAATAGTGATGAAAAAAACTGGTGGCGCCATTAACCAAGTAGAGGCAAAAAAACAATTCCAACGCTCACTCAAGGCAAATGAACGCGCAAGCCGTGGTGGAAAAAAGTCAGTACTTACTTGGGCAATAGTGTGTCTAAGTACAGGAAAAATTATTGGCAGCCAAACATTTTCATTTTTGACTCTGCCTCATAACATTGAGGTGATAAAGCAAACTGAGCTTAATGGAAGAGTTCAAGCAGAGATGGGTATCGTGCTATCTATAGAATCACAAGGAAAAGGGTTAGGCAAAGAAGCGCTCACTGCTTTGGTGGAGTATGGTTTTAACTCATTATCACTTGATAGGATAAATGCGTTTTATGTAAAAAGTAACCTTGCCTCTGCCCGTGTTTTTGCTCGCTTAAATTTTATTTGTGACTCTGCGTCACAATTAAAAAATACTGAAAACACCGAGCATAGCTACTTACAGATAGAAAGTTATGGATAAGCACGTAAATTCACTGCAAAGGACAACTAATAATCATTGCCTAGCTTACTAACTCTCTGATAACTTAGTTACTGCGATTAAATGTACTATTAATAAGGATGATAATGGACACGCTTATGAGTAAAGTAATACAAGTATTAGAAAAATTGGCAAGAGATGCTTCACTATTAAGTGAGGAAAACAGAACAACTATGCTAATTGATGCTGATATCACTGATAGCCAACGACAAGCCATTGTTGCTAAGGATATCAATAAATTGGCTGGCAGCCTTGGTGACTTAGCTAAAATTAAGTATGTCATTCCGCTTATTCCAGCAGAAGATGACGAGCAGGAAGAAGAACAAAGTGATGAGAAAAGTAATGCACATTCTCAGCTAACTTCTAACTTCTAACTTCTAACTTCTAACTTCTAACTTCTAACTTCTAATAAAGTTATGATATTTAACATAACAAAAAAAAACCTTTACTATGTACTAGGTTATACGGTGCTGCTCTTTTGTCTATTACTTGTCATCAGTGAAAATGTACAAGCAGTTGAAGTAAAAAGACAAGAACAAAAAAAATTAATCAAAAATACACTTTCAGATAAAAAGATTTCAGAAAAACTTCAGCTTGCTGAGGACAATAAACGTTCCCACTATATTATTTTTAAAAAATTAATCTCCGAAATAAATCAACAACCATATATCAAAAAAACACAACAACACTCATTAGATTTTTTAAATGCTTATGATTTATTGTATAGAGGTCAATATGATAAAGCGAAACCTATGTTTGAAGCGTTATTACAACGTAATATCAGTAACTTAATGCAATTTAAAACTAATTATCTTCTTATATATATCGCTACAGTAACGCAGAACTGGCGAGATGGATTACAGTACATAGCAAGCAACACTAAATTGTTAACAAGGTTCCCCAACGGAGAACCCTATCAAAATAATATGTTGGCAACCATTATATTTTACAATCAAATAGGGCAATATCAATTAGCGCTCAGTTATATAGATAACCTTTCTAAACAGGAGTTATCAGCTAAAAATAGCTGCGCGCTTTTGCAACTTTCCTTAGAAGCACAATTTAATCTGAAAAAGTTGAAGCATACCGATAGTATTTTTCCACAGGCTATTAATAAATGTATAAATGCTGATTTTATAATTGCTGCAAACTTCATACGTTTTTATAAAGCGAAACTCTACTTACAAGTTGAGAGTCCTGAAAAAGCGGTGACTTTACTTTCATCCCTTAAAGAAGAGGTAATAAATACTCATTACCCTATGTTAATAGCAGATATGAGCAATATATTTGCCGAAGCCTATTGGCAGATGAGTGACATTTATAATGCAAGAAAATACGCAACTGAATCACTAGAAAGCAACCCAAACAATGCTAACCTTATACAAGCTGTAGATAGTTATTTTTTACTGTACCAGATTGCAAAAAAACAGCATGACTTAGCGCTTGCTCTTGAGTATTTTGAGAAATATTCAGATATTGAAAAGTCTAGCTTAGAAGGAGAAGAAACTAAAAAATTAGCTCTTCAATTAGCCAAGCATAAAAACGTTGAGCAAGAGAGCCAGATAAAGTTACTTAACGAAAAAAATAACGTTTTAGCTGCTAAGCAATCTCTAGCCGAAACAGAAGTTGCTAACAGAAAGCTAATTATTGTGGCGCTAACACTTATTATTATAGCCTTAGCCACACTAGCTACACGTTTATGCCGTGATCATAAACGTGTGAAAGAGTTAGCAGAGTTCGACCCGTTAACCGGCATATTTAATCGAGGTCATTTTACCCAAGTGGCTCATAGTGCATTAAAATATTGTCAAAATTCACAGCAAGATTTATGCGTGATTATGTTTGATTTAGACTACTTCAAAAGGGTTAATGACTCTTTTGGTCATGCTTGTGGCGATTGGGCACTAAAAGAAACAACAAAAGCGTGTGAAAGTATTGGCCGAAAAAATGATATTTTTGCTCGAATAGGGGGAGAAGAGTTTTGTATCGTATTACCTAGCTGTAATATTGAAACCGCGATGTCACGCGCAGAAGATTACCGTGCAATCATTGAAGCTATTGTAACAAAAGCATCTGGTTATGATTTTACTCTCACCGCGAGTTTTGGTGTTACCGATGTAAAACGCTCAGGTTATGAATTAGATCAACTCCTAGCTGATGCTGACTTTGCAGCTTATGCATCAAAAGATGACGGCCGCAATAGAGTTTCTATGTTCCAAGCTGCTTCCGATAATGAGACCGAAAAATTAGATGCTTCATGGGAATATAATTAAATGGTCAATTTTCATGCATAGTTTTACCACCGAACGATTGTTAATAAGACCTTTAGCTGTACAAGACAAAGCTCTTTATCTGAGCCTTTATTGTAATGCCAAGATTATGAAAAATATTGGCGAGCCTTTATCACTTGAGTCAGCCCAAAAAGCTTTTCATAACACTTTAAAAGCAATGGATAAAACCATGCCAAAAGTACTAACTTGGGCAATTGTAAATAAAATTACAAATGAAACAATAGGTATACAAGCATTGAGCGAATCATCACAAGATGATTTTAAAATTGCTGAAATAGGGATTATGCTTTCGACAAAAGCTAATGGAAAACAATTTCCTGAGGAGGCTATGGGCGCTCTCATGGAATACGGTTTTCATCATCTATTACTTATGCGTATTAATGCTGTTTATGCCTGTAAAAACCTTGCGACTAAACGTTTTGTTAATAAGCTTGGCTTTCGTTTTAACAACCAACCGCAAGGTGACGAAGATAACAATGAATACCAATACTTCGATCAGAGGCAATGGAACAAATCATTGATCACCAAAATACTTCCTAATAAATATGATAACCCATTGCCCTAATAGGTTATTTCCTGCTAGTTTATAGGCGCAATAATGGATCGCACTATAAATAAAATTAAAAACAATAAAACGGAGTAAATCTATGAGTAAAGTAATTCAGGTTCTAGAGAAAATAGGTCAGATGGCTGATGCCGACATCGCACAGATACTATTAGATAATAAGCTAAATGCGGCGCTATCTGAAGCAGTTATAAATAAAAATGTAGTATCCCTTGAACGTCAATTAGATATATGTCCTGAAATTGTTTGTTTTTTATTGCCAGCTAAAGATGAAGATGAAGAAGAAAGTAATACAGAAGAAGAGCAAAGCGAGGCTCAATCAGTAGTTAACGAGTAACTGCCCATTGTTTAATGTTCATAATATAAAGGATAAATTAAAAAATATTAAAATTTTTCACTTTAGTATTTTTATTTTGTTCTTTTTGTTGGCACAAGATGCCATAGCTACTTCTCCCAATAATATAGATAAATTATTGGGAGAAGCGAATGAAAGCAGATCAAGCGATCCTGTCAAATATTCATTTTTATTAGAAGAACTTAACTCTCAGCACAAAAGCATGTCGCTGCAGCAAAATTATTATTTTGACTATTTGACAGCTTATCAACTTATTTATAATGGTAAACCCAAAAAAGCAACTAGCAAGCTTATAACCTTATTATCCTCAGAAGCTAGTGCATTAACAAAATTAAAAGCACGACTCACCCTGGTTAACATTTTTGCGATTGAACAAAACTGGAGTGATGGTTTATCTCACTTATCAACAGCATTAAAGCAGTTACCCAAAATAAAGAAAAATATGGATATTAAAGAAAAAGTATTGGGCATGGCTGCCATTTTTTATAACCAATTGGGACAATATAGCCTAGGACTTAAATATGCAGAAAGACTTATAATTACTTCTACAAAAAACAGAGTTCTTTGCGTAGCTTCAATGAATATTATTGAATCCAAGCTATATTTAAAAAAATTAAATACTAGTAATACCGAAATACAAGACGCTATAACGTTATGTAAAAATGAACCCATTGCAGTTAATTTCATTCGCACATATAAAGCAAAATATGATCTTGAAAATAATGATGCATCTAAAGTTATAGTATCGCTTCCCTCTTATTTAACGCAGGTTGAAGCAACTAAGTATCCGAGACTTATAGTGGAAATTTATGCCGCTCTTGCTCAAGCTTATTTAATGCAAGGAAACCTAAAAGAGGCATCAGTTCTAGCCTTAAAAACAATAACAATCGGAGAAAACATTCAAACAACACAAGCAGTTGTTTCTGCCTATAAAACCTTATATCAATTAGAGCTTATTAAAAAAAACCATCAAAAAGCACTTGATTATCATCAAAAATATTCACAATTAGATAAAGCATACCTTGATGAAACAACAGTAAAATATCTTGCCTTTCAATTAGCTGAACACCAAACCTTTGAGCAAGAAAGCCAAATAGAGTTACTCAATGAAAAGAACAATTCATTAGCTACCGAACAAGCTTTAGCCAAAACACAAGTAGCTAATAGACAACTCGTAATATTACTTCTAATTGTTATTATTTTAGTACTCGCCTTTATTGGCACCCGCTTTTACCGTGCTCATAAACGCGTCAAAGAATTAGCCGAGTATGACCCGTTAACCGGAATTTATAATCGTGGTCATTTTACCCACGTGACCAATAGCGCCTTAAAATACTGTAAGAATGCGCAACAAGACATGTCTGTGATTATGTTCGATTTAGATCACTTCAAAAAGGTTAACGACTCTTTTGGTCATGCCTGCGGTGACTGGGCATTAAAAGAGACCATAAAAGTTTGTCAACGTATTGGCCGTAAAAATGATATTTTTGCCCGCTTAGGTGGTGAAGAATTTTGTCTAGTATTAACAAGTTGTACTATTGATATGGCAATGCTACGCGCCGAAGCTTGTCGTGCGGCAATTGAAGAGATAATTACCGAAGAGTCTGGACATGATTTTTCAATCACTGCTAGTTTTGGCGTAACCGATATCAAACGATCAGGTTTTAATTTAGATAAACTATTAGCAGATGCTGATATGGCCGCTTATGCATCAAAAAATACCGGTCGTAACAGAGTTACTATGTTCGAAGTTCCTCAAACAGATCAAGCAAAAAAATTGGATAGCTCATGGAACTATAACTAATCTTTTGTTTCTAATGTATTTCCCATAAGATGTATATTCAATTGATGAGTTTTTATGCACGCCTTTACCACTGAACGGTTATTAATCAGGCCGTTAATATCGGAAGATGAATACTTTTATTGTTATCAGTATACTGACAAAAAAATGATGCGCATCGTTGGCGAGCCACTAACCCAAGAACAAGCCAGCGTTGCATTTCATCGTGCATTAAAGGCCAATAACCTAGAACAAGATACGGTTCGTACTTGGGCAATTGTCGATAAAAAAGCTAACGATATCATAGGTACTCAAGCATTATCTTGGTTAGCAGCAAGACAAGCGACCAAACCAAGCATCTCCCCAATTGAACAAGTAGAAATTGGCATTATGTTAGCCACTAAAGCTAACGGAAAATTATTACCTGAAGAAGCAGTATCCGCCATAATGGAATACGGATTTAAACAGCTTAATATTGGTAGAATTAATGCTTTTTATGCTAACAAAAATAGAGCTACACAACGAATATTGAAAAAAATTGGTTATATATTCGAACCCAGTTTGCAAGATAACACTACCAACGATGGTTACCAATACTTTGACCAAAACCAGTGGAGTAGTGTAATAATCACTCAACTTTTTTCCGCCGCGACTTGTAAATAATTATCCATTATTGCTGATTAGCTATTATCAGTAAAAATAAGATTATAAACCAATATACTCGTTGCCCCCTGTGCTCGCTTCTGCTAATTTAGTTACAAAATTATAACAACTTTACCGCTTTCCTTTTTTAGTAAGCATCACACAGTAGTTATCGTCAGATTATCAATAAAAATAAAAAGGAATTTATCATGTCAGGCAGTTTAGTATGTGTTGGCACTGGCATGACGTTAGGTGCGCATATTAGCCCTATTTCTCAGAGTCATATTGAACAAGCTGATATTGTATTTTCACTGATGGCCAATGGCTTTGCCCAAAAATGGCTTGAAGGAATGAATGCTGATGTTCGCTGCTTGCAAGGCTTCTATCAAGAAGGTAAAAATCGCAACATTACCTACAACGAAATGGTTGAGGCTATTTTAAGCGAAGTATGTAATGGTAAAAAAGTGGTTGCCGCTTTTTATGGCCACCCTGGTGTATTTGCCTGTGTTGCTCATCGAGCGATTAAAAAAGCCAAATTAGACGACTTCCCCGCTTCAATGGAGCCTGGCATATCTGCTGAAGATTGCCTTTATGCCGACTTAGGTATAGATCCTGGTAAAACAGGCTGCATGCATTATGAAACCAGCCAGTTTATGTTTTATAAGCGTAATATTGATACTTCTGCCCATTTAATATTATGGCAAGTTGCACTTGCTGGCGATAAGTCTTTAGGGAAGTTCTCTACAGGGAAAGCTTATCGTCAAGTATTAGTCGATTTACTACTTGAACATTATCCCCGTGACCATGAAGTAATACTATATCAAGCAAAAGGCATTGCCATTGAGCCGATGCGTGAAGACAAAATACTGTTAACTGAACTTGTTGATGCTGATTTGCTAATGCAAACCACTTTGGTGATCCCACCATGTAGTGTAATGCAAGCAAATGAAGAATTGTTAGCTAAGCTCGCAAAAATTGACAAACAAGAAGAACGTAATAAAAACCGCCCTGCATTAACCTTGGTGTTATAAGTAAAAAAATAGCTACGGTAAATAAATTTATCATTAAAAATGGAATAAGTTCTATGAGTAAAGTAATTGAAGTATTAATGCAAATGGCGAGTAATGCCGAGATGAGCAATACCAAGTCACTCGCTGAGATGCTAAGCAACGCTAATCTCACTAAGGCTCAAGAACTCGCTATACAAACTAAAGACATGGATGCTTTAAAAGTAGCTACTTATAACTTACCTGAAATCAGATGTTACCCAATATTACTTCCTGACGATAAGAGTGAAGAAGTAAGTACTTTAATTAATAGAACCGTAGCTAACTTTTAAACTAACCTAAAATAAAACATGAATAAAAACTGCATTTTAAAGGAACTAAAACATAATCTTCATCTTAAGGTGCAGTCATTATTTTTGTGTGTTTTTATTAGTGTTCCCGTAGGACTAATAACAACCTCCCCCCAAGTAATTGCTGAATCCTTTCAATATGAGGACGATCAAACAGACATACTGAAGTTAAAGTTTAGTTCAGAGTATATATCTGAAAAATTACTACTAGCTGACAGAAATAGACGCGAAAACCCAGTATTATATAAACAAATCTTAGCTGAGCTGGCACTATTAGAAAAATCATTTACTACTGAGCAACAATCTTATTATCAGTTTCTTCAAGGTTACTTGGCCATTTACCATGGAGATTATGAGCAAGCCGATAAACTCTTGTCTGAGATTCTAAACTCTAGTGCTGATAAGCTTATTAAGTTTAGAGCTAATTACACATTAATTAATGTTGCCGCTGCCAAAAAAGACTGGTCTGACGGTTTAAGACATATTGCCGTAAATAAAGAAATGCTGCCATCTATTACGGATAAAGAGCATTACCAACTGAGTATTCTAACCGCTATTATTTTTTATAATCAACTTCAACAGTTTGATTTAGTGCTTAAGAATATAGCGCAGGTAAAGCGACATAATCTCCCTCAACAACATAACTGTTTTCTCGAACAATTTACCCTTGAAGCAAAACTTAACTTACAACAAATAAAGCCTGACAACGTAAGTATTGATACCGGTTTAGATATTTGTAAACAAGCTGGAAACAAGATCAGTACCAATATAATTCGTGTGTATCGAGCAAAGTTATATTTAAAAGCGCAGCAACCAGAGAAGGCACTTGCTGAATTATTACCTTATTACGATGAAATCAACACAACGCTATTTCCCTTGTTGATTACTGGCATGAATAACACCCTAGCGAAGAGCAATTATCAACTAGGTAATTTAAATATCGCTGAAAAATATGCTTTAGCTGCACTCAGAGTTAATAAAAACAATACAATTCTTAAGCAAAGTGCTGATAGCTATAAATTACTTTACCAAATAAACAAATCACAAAAAAATATTGACCTAGCACTGAGTTACCATGAGAAATATAACGCCTTAGAAGTGGCACATTTAGAGGATGAAAAGTCTAAGCATGTTGCATTTCAATTGGCTGAATTAAAAACCTTTGAACATGAAAACCAAATAACATTATTGAATGAACAAAATACTTTTTTAGCTGCAGAGCAAGCGTTATCAAATATTAAAGTTGCTAATATTCAGCTGATTATAACAGTGATGACGTTGATCATTATTATGTTAACTATTTGGGGTGCACGCTTATGGAGGTCTCATAAACGCGTAAAAGCATTATCTGAATATGATGAATTAACAGGTATATATAACCGCAGACACTTTGCTCAAATTGCCGTAAGTACGCTGAAGTATTGTCAAAGCGCTGACCAAGATTTAAGTCTGATTATGTTTGATTTAGATAACTTCAAAAAGATTAACGATAATTTTGGTCATATCTGTGGTGACTGGGCATTAAAAGAAACCATTAGAGTATGTGAAAGCATTGGCCGTAAAAATGATATATTTTCCCGTTTAGGTGGTGAAGAGTTTTGTATTTTATTACCAAGTTGTAATATTGAAGCGGCAGTTTTGCGGGCTGAAGCTTGTCGTGCGGCTATTGAAAATACGATTACTGAAGAGTCTGGTAATGACTTTAGTATTACTGCTAGTTTTGGCGTAACTGATGTAACACGTTCTGGCTTTAATTTAGAGAAGTTATTAACTGATGCTGACTTTGCTGCTTATGAATCTAAACATGCAGGTCGAAATAGGGTTACTGTTTTTGAACCTCAAAAAGATGAAACAGGAAAGTCGTTAGGTAACTCATGGAGTGTTGCCCCTTAATTGCTAAGAGAGTAAAGCGAAGGATCCCACTTACAATGAATAAATGAAAACGTCGGCGATGACCTATAGAAAAAAAACTTCGGGATGATACTTGGGAATAACCCTTCAGGGATTTCACCACAGAACTGAGACTACATTACTGTGGTGATAAAGCTATTCCCCTCTATGACTACTTACGTTGTCCGTTTAGGCGAACCCATTCTTCTTGTACGCTCACTGGATCCATATCACACCATTGTCCGTACATTGTTTGTAAGACTTCAGCTTGTTCTTCTAATACACCAGACAAAGCTAACAGTCCCTTATCACCAACATATTCCATAATAGTTGGTGCTAACTCGCGTAATGGTCCTGCTAGGATATTTGCCACCACAACGTCAGCTTTAAATTCAGGCTGATCTTTAGGTAAATATAACTCAAGTCTATCGGAAACATTATTACGCTCAGCATTGGCAAGACTTGCCTGCAGTGCTTGCGGGTCAATATCAATACCAATGACTTTCTTGGCACCTAATTTAAGCGCTGCTAATGATAAAATACCTGAGCCACAACCAAAATCGACCACGGTTTTATCTTGTAGGTCTAAGCCGTCTAACCAAGTTAAACATAATGCTGTGGTTGGGTGAGTTCCGGTACCAAAAGCAAGGCCTGGGTCTAACATTACATTAACGGCTTCAGGATCTGGAACATCGCGCCAGCTAGGACAAACCCATAAGCGTTCACCAAACTTCATTGGGTGGAAGTTATCCATCCATTCACGTTCCCAGTCTTTATCTTCTAATTGCTCTAGCTTATAGCGCATTTGCTCTTTATCAGGATGAATACTTTGCAAATAACTGATCACTTTGTCCATATCGTGGCTAGCTTCAAATAAGCCCATGACGACAGTACTCGACCAGTAGATAACTTCATCACCGGGTAGTGGCTCATATATTGGGGTGTCTTTAGCATCGATAAAGGTAACGGCTTGTGAACCACAGGCTGAAAGCCAGTCACTATATTTTTCGGCGTTATCTTCGTTGGCGCTTAATCTAAGTTGTATCCAAGGCATTTGATTTTCTCTACTGGTATTTTGTGTTTGCTGCTACTGGTTGTCGCTGTCTCTGTCGTTTGTGCAAAGAGCTGATGTAATTGGCAAATAGTAGCAATAAATAAGCTTGATGCTAGTTTACCATTCATTACTGCTAGAGTAGGCATAAATAATACCACTTTCATTAAGTTTGACATGTTTGGTACGTAGTAAAATAAATTAAGACAAGGCGAACGATTAAGCAATAGCCGACTATTGAGATTGAGAGCAATGTGATCTTAGCGTGTTTTGATACGTACAGAATAATAATTTAATGAGGTAGTTCTAACCATAAAAAGGAACATAATATGCTAGATCTTCTCCCTGACTTATTTGATCAATATCCAGAGCAACTTAGCCTCGCTAACCGAGCTTTTATTGATTACGGAAAGAACACAATTTTTCATGGTGAGATTGTCACCGTTGCATGCTTTGAAGACAATTCAAAAGTTAAAGAGATATTAGCTACTGATGGCAGAGGTAAAGTACTGGTTGTCGATGGTAAAGGCAGTATGAATCGTGCGCTTTTAGGCGACATGATAGCTGAGAATGCAGTTAAAAATAATTGGCAGGCTGTCGTAATAAATGGTTGTATTCGCGATGCAGGTACTATCAGTACTTTAGACATTGCGGTAAAAGCTATTGGCTGTAACCCGATAAAAACAGAAAAATTAGGTGTGGGTGAAACTAACATTGTCGTTAATTTTGCCAATATTGAGTTTATACCTGGTTGGTTTGTTTATGGTGACACAAATGGCTTAGCAGTAAGTGAGTCAAAGTTAAGCGTTACAGCGGGTTAAGTATAAAACTCTCCACTAAATTAAGTGCTAATTTCAGAGTACGCATAATACAGATTAAGGTTTTATCTTTTCTGCTATGTTAATCTGACCCCACAAGATTTGTAAGTAAAAGAGTTGACATGTAGATGAAGTATTTTCCCGTTTTTCTTGATGGCAGTAAAATTAATGCCATGGTGGTTGGTGGTGGTGATGTTGCCGCCCGTAAGATCGAATTACTGTTAAAGACCACAACAAACATTACCGTAATGGCGGAAAACGTTACGGATGGTGTTGAGCGCTTAATTAACGAAAATCAATTAAGCTGGTTAAAACATAACTATCAAGCGGGCTTGTTAACTAAAATTACCTTAGTGATTGCTGCCACAGATGATACTGCAGTTAATGAGCAGGTTTATCATGAAGCCGTAGAGTTTAATATTCTTGCTAATGTGGTTGATCAACCTGCCCTTTGTACTTATATCACGCCAGCGATTATTGATCGATCACCGATGATTATTGCGCTTTCAAGCTCAGGCAGTGCGCCGATTCTAATTCGTATGTTACGAGAGCAAATTGAGAAAATATTACCGCAAGGTTACGGGCGCTTAGCTGATTTTTCATTAAAGTTTCGAGATCATGTAAAAGCACGTATTAAAGGTATACGTAATCGCCGAACCTTCTGGGAAAACACCTTACGTGGTTCAATAGGGCAAGCATTACTCGATGGTAAGCATCAAGAGGCTGAGCAATTATTAATAGTGAGCTTGAAAGAAAAAATTGCGCCTCCTCAAGGTGAAATTATTTTTATTCAAACACTTGAAGGTAATCCTGATAATTTAACATTGAAAGCCCACCGCGCTTTACAGTTTGCCGACGCTGTTTTTTATGATGGTGAGGTCAATATTGAGTTGATTGAATATGTTCGCCGCGATGCAGAAAAATATCCTCAGAGTGTCAGTTCAACCCTTATGCTTAATTACCAACATGCGTTAGAGCTTGCCCAAGAAGGGCAACAGGTTATTTACTTACTCAGCGGTAATGAAGAATTACCCGGTAATGCAGCCTTAATATCTAGTGGTATTAGCACTACAATCATCACCAATGGTAGCTAGTTTTTATAAAAATATGACAGCCAAAATTAAAATTGTACAAAAGTACTGTCAGGTTTTTTTACAATTTGAATAATAGCTCTAACTTTTAAAAACACAAAAAGGTTATAATTTAACCACATAGCTATTATGGCGCGCTCTATGCAGTTTAATCTGTGAACACGCTACAAGGATGTATCAATTAGTGATCTACTTAATGGCTTAAGTTGTTTTTTCACTCATTACTAATTTTAAGGTGTATTTTAATTTTATACTGACAAGGACTAAACAAATGAAAACACTTAAAAAACTTATAACAGTATTAACACTTTCAACACTGGGCTTTGCTTTTACCGCTACTGCAATGCCTATAAACCTATGGGATTGGCAGGTTGATACAGCTTTCACCGGCTATACACCTGCAGCTCCTAATACAACGGTTACTCCAAGCAATGATAATGTCTATTGGGCTAGTCAAGGACCAATAGCCGCTACTAAGCTTGCTTGGGGAAGCCCGTTTGCTCCTGGAATTATTCAAAGTTCTCTCGAAAGAACAGTTGGAAACAATGGCTTTGGTAGTGACATCGGAACTGGTTTAGCACTTGGTGCTTTAGCGCAAACCACAACGCTAGTACATAATAATTTTATAATTACAGGCAATACGCTACAGGGTGCGACGTTAAGTACGAGACTATTACTTGATCCTAATCCCACAGATGGTATTTATGATGTAGCGCCTACAGCGCTCAATTTTAATATTGATTTCTTAGAAACGAGTAACGATGACTCTTGTGAAGTAGTCTCCCCTGTGCCTTGTAATGATATCTTTGTTATTTCGCCAGTAGCAAATTTAAATCAAGGGTTTATGCTTAATGGCTATGATTATAACATAGAAATTTTAGTGGATGGTTTAGGTGTACTCACAGATGCCGCTTGTGCTGCTGCAGGCGCAGCAAGTGGTTGTTCAGGGTTCACAACGATAGAAGGCGAAGAAAACGATTTTGATGTGAATATAAGAATAACATCTTTAGGAATAACAGAGGTCCCGGAACCATCAACAATTTTACTATTAAGCTTAGCAATGTTTGGCATAGTAGCGAGTTCGCGTAGTAAACATAGTTAATAAATAAAAGAGCTAGTTAAAATTATCTACACCGAAAAATGTAGTAAGTAAACATTATCAAAAGCAGCTGAAAGGCTGCTTTTTTTGTTTCTAGTTTGAGAATAATAATTTATAAAATACAAACGAAACAATGAAATAACTTTCGCTTACTATTAATTGACTAAAATAGTGTTATTTTAAAAGTGCGTATTATATTAATTGCGACTAGAATACGCACAATTATCAATAAAGTAACCATGCTAAAGCCAAGGTTAATATTTAAGGTTACTCCGCTGTAACAATACCGTTTATGTCTAATACTTCTATTTCAACTTATCTTTCCACTTTTGTTAGTGATATTTCAAACTATTCATTACCCGACTCCTTACCCGGTAAGTTTACCTACCCTTTTTGTTATCAACCACACCCGTTAGCATTAGCGGCAAGTGAAGAATTACAACAAAAATTGGAAAAGTTCCATCCTGTTGAAACTGAACAACAGGGAAGAATGTATGGGGTATTAATAGTTAAAGATACTCAAGGCACGCTTGGCTACTTAGCAGCACTTTCAGGCAATGCGAATGAGAGTAATACCGATAAAAGTAAAACCGACGACGATTCTTCCATTAACTTTGTTCCCACTATCCATCAAGCGTATAACCAGAGTGAATTTGAGAAACAACAACAAGTTGAAATCAATGGAATCAACAAACAAATCACTCTATTCGCTGCTAACCCTGAGATTGATAAGTTAACGGTTTTATTGGAGACAGAATTCGCTAAGTCTGATGATGAAATACAAAGTCTGCAGCAACAAATGCGAGATAATAAAAAAGCACGTAAAGACCAACGTACTTGGCTAAATACTGCGGCTTTACCTGAAGATGAACACAGAGACATTAGTATTGCGCTATCTCGCGCCAGCGTAACGGATAAAAAAGCGTTGCAAGCACTAAAGCTACATCATCAAACAAATATTAGCTTAACCTCAAATAATTTACAGCAACTTACTGATGAAATAGAGTCGTTAAAAAAGCTCAGGAAAAAGCTGTCCGCAAAACTGCAAAAGCATTTTTTCAAGCAATATCAAATACTAAACAGTAAAGGTGAGAGAAAAGACTTAATTAAAATTTTTGCCGATACCATTGTACAAAAACCACCAGCGGGATCTGGTGATTGCGCAGCACCAAAATTATTACAATATGCCTTTGAACATAAATTAACACCCGTTTGTATGGCTGAATTTTGGTGGGGAAAACAGCCTACATCAGAAATAAGAAAACACAAACATTTCTACCCTGCTTGCCAAGGTAAGTGCCTCCCTATTTTAGGTCACATGCTTGAAGGTATGGCCGTAGATAAAAACCCTTTATTGGAGAATCCTGCTGAAGGTATAGATCTAGAGATTGTTTTTCAAGATGAGCATATCGTGGTGGTAAATAAACCCGCTGGTTTATTATCTGTTCCTGGAAAGTCTATTAAAGACTCAGTTTATACACGTATTAAGACACTATTCCCTCAAGCAACCGGTGGTTTGATTGTCCATCGATTAGATATGGCCACTTCAGGGTTATTAATGCTGGCACTCAATGAACGTGCCCACAAACATTTGCAACAACAGTTTATGAATAAAGAAGTTAACAAACGTTATGTGGCAACTATTCAAGGTAAATTAGAAAAAACGACTGGCGAGATATGTTTACCTCTTCGTGGTGACTTTGAAGATAGACCAAAACAAATGGTGTGTCATGAGCATGGAAAGTATGCTGAAACGCATTGGCAGCTTATTGAAGAAGTAGATAACACCAGTAAGTTATTTTTATACCCTATTACAGGCAGAACACATCAACTACGCATGCATTGCGCTCATCCTGATGGACTTAACCTACCCATTATTGGCGATAGCTTATATGGCCATAGTGCTGATAGACTTCATTTACATGCTCAACGTTTAAGCTTTACACACCCCATAACTAAAGAGTTATTAACCTTTGAAGTAGCAGAAAACTTTTAATGTTAATCTTAGGGCCTGTTGATCTTTCGAGATTGTTTTTGCAGCGATTTTTTGGGTATTTATACAAGGTAGAGCCTTTGTCATGTGGTTATTCCACATAAAAAGGCGATAACGCCGTAAAAATGACCAAAAAATGCTGTCCGAAGGATTCGGCTAAAAGCGTTTTACTCTTTGTTGAGTAGTATTTGCTTAGAGTGACTAGGCTACACACCACTCGCCGCGATTAAAATGCTTTTATCTCGAACAAAATTTAACCGCGAAAGATCAACAGACCCTAGTTTACATACTAAAAACAATGTCAGATCGTTGAGTGAAAGACACACTGTAATTTCAACGTGTCTTACACTCGTCCTGATGCGTGCGTTATTGCAAACGGCTTGATGGCGTAAAGGGCTTTACTCCAAGTATTTTGTACAATTCTTCTGGTTTATAAAAATGGTTATCTTTTATCACCAAAGAAGTTTTTCTTAAAACTGACATGTCTTTGAGTGGGTCACCATCAATCAAAAGCACATCAGCTGACTTACCTTCGGTGATAGACCCCAAATAATGTGCTGCCCCAACAAGTCTGGCTGAGTTTATACTCGCAATTTTAAGAACATCCATTTCAGGAATACCGGCATCAGCATATATTTCAAGTTCACGATGGAGTGTGAATCCAGCAATGTTATCGGTACCAGGAACAATAGGCACCCCTTTGTCGTATAACTTCTTAACCAAAACTGACATGGCATCAGCTCCTGCTTGGTAGTTATCCTTTAAATCATCAGTCACATTCATTTCAGCACCTTTTAACTGACGTAATACATTAGGTGGTAAATGCTCAGCAACAGCAAGGAACTCAGGATCAATTTTCTTTCTTTCTTTTAGTAGCAAACTTCTAAATGTTGATACTGTGGGGTCAATAACTATTTGGTTATCGGCGAGTAACTGAATAAAGTCATTAAACTCTTTGCTATTGATGTCTACGTCTCCTGCTTTTTCACCTATTAAGGTGAAGCGGAGTTGCTGACGAGTATCTACTTCTGTTCCAGCCAAAAAGTTTAAAAATAGCATATTAATGTGCTGAATTTCATCATAACCTGCTTTAACAGCTTGCTCTGCTGTCATGAATGCAGGTATATGACCACTTAAACGCAAACCTCGTCTATGTGCATGTTTTGCAATGGGCTCAACCCACGTAGGGTCGATAGAGCTATATAGTTTGATTTGTATGTAACCATTATCAGCAAACCAATCTATCTTCTCATGGGCTTCGGCTAATGACTTCACCGATAAGCCCGCAGAAAACTCACTCATTTGGTCAAAAAAACCCGCTCTAAAAACGCGATTACCAATTACCTGGTTAGTATTAAATAACCGCTCTATCTCCATTATATTGTCATGACTGTTACCAACATCTCGAACATTTGTTACCCCCGCAGCCATATTAAGCAAGCCATCATCTTTACTTAAGTGACCGTGCATATCCCACAACCCGGGTATCAAGGTCTTTCCCGAACCATCAATAGTTGCTGTGTTTTCAGGCACATTAATATTTTTAGCAACTTGAGACACCTTGCCATTTTTAAATAAGACATCTGTATTTTTAAGAACCACTGAGTTAATTACATCGACTACTTGGGCGTTTTTAATCAACAAGGTTGTATAAGAATGACTTAATTTACGAGCAACACCTTCGAGATATTCTTGTTCAGCCGAGTTTTGAATTACTTTTAGTTTTTCAAAATCATCTAGTGTAAAACCTTCACGAATTACTTTCATAAAACCCGAGTGATCTTTAGCAAAAAAGTTTCCTTGGCTGTCATACCAGCTAAAGTCTGGGGTAAAGCCTAAACCACTGATGGCGTATAAGGTAACTTGCTCTGAGCCACTATCTGCTGATAACTTGACAGTTTTTAATTCTGTTAATCTTGCAGTACCTGACGGTAATAGCTCTATAGAGTTTACTATATTCTTTAACATGGCTTGCACCATTAAGTTTTCAGCAACAACGGCACTATTAACCGGGAGATAAAATTGTTCACCTGAAGATTTGATTCTGCCATCTTCTTTGTTACTTTCCCAACTAGCAATGCCGTCTTGCCACTTAAACGATTCTGCAATAGCAGCACCAAATGGCGACAGGCCCGTAGACTCAAAGCTTAAAATCTGCCCTTTTCCATTAAGCTTTATTTTTTCATCAATTTTGAAAACACGATTGTTCCAACGCAAGTCCAAACTACCACGGTATTGAGTATCTGAGACCTTTGTCATGATCTGTTTACCTGCTAATCCTTTCTCTGAATAAACAAGATTAGTAATTGATGTATTATTGGCAAAAACGACAGCAGATACCATTGATGAGAGCGCGAATAGTAATCGTAAAAGTGACCAATTCATTAGACTAATTTCCGTATCTATATGGGTTTGCCAAGTATAGTTGACTAACTAACAAATACAAAAATGACGCCAAAGTCTACATAAATATAATGTTGACTTCAAAAAATGAGTCCACTAGAATCATCACTAGGTTGCAGAGACGCCTTTTCCGCTCAAGATGAATTCACTCTGATATCAATGATTAATCAGTTCAATACGAACTAAGTAGGCTTTGCGGAATGCCAATTTACTTAGAGGAATTGAATTGTGACTTTTCAAGAAAATCAACGGGTTTCCCCCGACCACTCCAAAACAGCTAAATCAACAGCAAAAAACAAACTCACTACAATCAGCCAATGCACTTCTACATTCTGTAAGCTCATTTTCTTAATACTGTGCTTTGTTATATGTGATCTGTACAACCTATTGTCAATGAGCACTTTTACTGCAAGCTTTGAGTTATCTTTGGCGAATGCTTTTTCATTTCATACAACAATTGAATTGAAGTAGGGGTATAAAATGGAATATGCATTACAAGAAGTAAAAACCCAAGCAAAGAAGTTATTAAAAGCATTCAAGTCAGATCCTAGCTTAGTCAAAGGCATGCAAATACCTTTAAAGAAAATTGCAGTGTCTTCACTCGAAGAGTTAAAGCTAAAACATTGCCTAGGGCTAGTTGCAATGGAATTAGGCTTTAGAGATTGGCATGAAGCACAACAGCTTTTATCTGGTACTAAACCGTCATTGGTGACGATAAATATGGGTAATTTTTTTTACCCTAAAGGCTGTGGCGGATTTATTAATGAGTGGTTTGCCGATTACTCACAAGCTAGAGACACCTTGCTTAACAGTGCGACGTCAAAATGGCTATTGCCCTATAGAAATCAATTTATTGTGGTAGAGCGAGAATACATTGCAGTATTTAAGTTGAATAAGGAGCTAATGTCATCATGGACAGAGATACAGCATGACATGGTGGTCAGTTATAACAGTTTAGCTTGGGATAAAATAGCCTGTGCAGTTATCAGGAATAGACAAAGAGACTATTAAGAACTGAGTTATATGTACTGAGTTATTAACTCAAATAGCGATGATGAAAAGAATCATTGATGAGATTTTAATGATTTTTTAATTAGCACTGGTAAGTTAGCATTAACACTTTATAGGGTGTTAATGCTAACTATGTGCGTTGTATTATTTATGCAACCTAAGCAGTGTTCAATAAGCGCCTGCAGCATAAGTTAACTCGTAACTATGGCTATATATTTCTAGAATATTTCCAAACGGGTCTTACATGTAAATCATGCGGTAAGGTTTTTCACCCGGATAGTAATAACGAGGCTGTGTCATACGTTTTTTACCACCAGCTGCCACTATTTTTTCAACCAGTTTTTCTAAATTAGGGTCTTGTACGCAGAAGTGAAAAACACCTGTCTTCCAGTATTCAAAATTATTTTCTGGGTTCTGTTGGTTTTTAAATTCAAATAATTCAACACCGATACGATCGCCAGTAGACATATGAGCAATTTTAAACTTCCCCCAGTTAGCCCCGAATACATCGGTACACATTTTGCCAATAGGGCTATCGTCTTCTTCTATTTCGGTAGGCTCCATAATCAAATACCAACCCAGTACTTCAGTATAAAATTTAACGGCTTTTTCTACTCAAGGTACAGAGATCCCAATGTGAGAGAATGTTCTAGGGTATGCTTTGCTCAATTACTTAGATGGGTGTAGTTTACGATGGAAGATAACTTACATATAATTATCATAAACCACAATTATGAGTACACTTTGTAATGATTAATCTTGTATGGTTAAAAACATTTTGCTCCCTTGTCGATATCGGCCACTTTACACGAACCGCTGAGACGTTATTTATGACTCAATCTGGAGTCAGTCAGCATATAAAGAAATTGGAGCAACACCTAGACTCCTTATTACTTGTGCGCGAAGGTAAATCTTTTTCACTCACCGATGCAGGTGATAAACTTTACCAACAAGGTCAAATTTTATTAAGAACCTCAGAAGATATCGAAGCATCGATTAAACATGATGATCCTTTAATAGGCACAGTAAAAATAACCACGCCTGGCATTGTCGGTTTAAAGTTATATCCCCAGCTATTGGATATACAGCAACGCCACCCAACACTAATTATTGATTATATGTTTGCGCCAAATTCAAGCATAGAACAAGACTTAATCGATAGAAAGGTCGATATAGGTTTACTCACAGAGCAGACAAAAAGCCTCTCCTTAATGAGTACCCCGATAGCGGTAGAGCCTTTAGTATTAGTTACATCAAAGCAAACTCAAGTAACTAACTGGCAAACATTACTTGATCTTGGTTTTATCGGCCATCCTGATGCCGAGCACCATACACAGCAATTATTAAGTGAAAATTATATTGAGTTTGAACATATCAGCCAGTTTGAACGTAACGGATTTTCAAATCAAATCAGCTTGATTTTAGAGCCCGTTAGTCGCGGTTTAGGTTTTACTGTGCTACCTCTACATGCTGTGAATGCTTTTCATAAGCAGGACGACATTGCTGTACACTTTTTAAAACATACGGTTAATGAAACCTTATATCTTTGCCAAAATCGTCTTTCTTTTGAAAATAACCGTACACAATATATTAAATCTCTCATCACTGATTTTATTGGTTAATACCTTTAAGTGATCGTTAAGCGCACTCTTTACGTATAAACCCATAATGCTAAAGGTGTTTTGGAGAACTACAGCAATGTAACAATATTTAGGTGTAATTTAATGATAACGATATTTTATGATGGTAACTGCCCTATGTGTACAGCAGAGATGAATCACTTAAAAGGATACGATGTCGATAATCAGATCAACTTGGTTGATTTACACCAAGAGAATTTTAAAACGCTTTACCCAGCAGTAAACGTTGACGATGCAATGAAGATTTTACATGCTTTTTATAACGGACGCGTTTTACTCGGGTTAGAAGTAACTCATAGAGCTTGGACTATCGTAGGTAAAGGTTTTTGGGTTGCCCCATTAAACTGGCCTGTGATTAAAACAGTAAGTCACTGGGTTTATTTAGGCTTAGCTATATACCGTCATCAACTATCAGCTCTGCTGGCCAAAATATTCGGCTTACCAAACAATCAATGTATTTCAGGAACTTGTTATGATAACCCAACAAACACTGATCATCGGCGCAAATAGTGATATTGCTAAGGCTTTAGCTTTAAAAATAACAGCGAGTGAAACTGCTGGTGTGATTCTTATTAGTCGTGATGTTAGCGTTTATGATTCACTTTACCGTGATAACAATAATAGCCATGTGCATGCTATTACCATTAAAGATTATCAGTCACAATCTATCGAACAGGCCATTACAGATATATCGACTTTTAATCACGCTCCTATTACCCGTATTTTTATCTGTAACGGCATATTACATAACAAGCATATTAAACCCGAAAAGCGAATAGAAGATTTTGATGTTGAATCCTTTAATCAAGTAATGGCATCAAACGCATTAACACCCATGTTATGGATTCAAAAGTTAATTCCTACGTTAACGGGAAAGTCCCCCTGTAAGATTGTCGTATTTAGTGCAAGAGTTGGTAGCATTAGTGATAATCGCTTAGGTGGCTGGTATAGCTACAGAGCATCTAAGGCAGCCTTAAATATGATGCTAAAAACAGCTGCGATTGAAGTAGCTCGTCGAGACAAAAATATAAAGCTCATTGCTTTTCATCCGGGCACGACAGATACGCCCTTATCTAAACCATTTCAAAAAAACGTCCCTGAAAATAAACTTTTCACCTGTGATTTTGTTGCCAGCCAACTATTAACAATCGTTGAAAATAGCTCATACGATCAAACCGCCAGTTATCTCGATTGGCAAGGTAAATCTATCAATTGGTAAATGAGTAATGTGCTCATTTACTTCTGAAATATTAAGCTATTTATTGCTATAAACACATTTTTTGTGAACTGAAGTAGGTTAAGACACGTATAAGTTTTTAATTGTATTAATCAACGAGTACTTATAAATGCGTCTACTTACCTTATTGTTTTTCATCAGCCTAGTTTCTGCGTGCAGCACTAACCACCCTAATCAAGATATTACTGGAAAAGTCTTTCCATCAATTAGTGGTCAAACACTTGAAGAGAAGACAATGAGCATACCTGGAGATTTTGATGACGACTTAACCCTTCTGCTCATTGGTTACAAACAAAACTCACAATTTGATATCGACCGATGGTTAATTGGTTTAGACATGACTGAAACTAACGTGCCTACTTATGAAATACCGACAATTCAGGGGTTATTCCCTAGAATGTTCAGTACAGTTATTGATAATGGTATGCGTGCAGGTATCCCTAAACCTTTATGGAAAGGCGTAGTTACTGTTTATAAAGATGGTGAAAAAGTACAAACCTTTACCGGTAATGAAAGGCCTAATAACGCTAGAGTGGTATTACTCACTAAAGACGGCAGCATAGTACATTTTTACGATAAAGGATTTTCGGTAGATGCCCTAAACCAATTAAGAAGTCACTTAGTAACTGAGTAGCGAGATGAAAGGCTTATTAATAGTTATTACTTGCCTGATTTCTAACATCAAGATTTAGTTTCAATAAATAGCACTATCTCTCAGAGAGTATAGAGAAGAATTTTTACTAAGCTTTATTCTTAGTATGAGTTTTTTTTGGGTGCCGTCTTACCCAAAACTTTGGTGCTTTGATAGCAACATCCTCTGCTATTTTTTAGTGTATTTCATTTGGCTGAAAGTAAGAGGTATTAAAGCAAGAAAACAAAAGACTTATAGAATAAAACCAAGATTAACTCTTGTTAATACTTGGTTATTCCCCCTAACTCATTTTAGTATTGTAGGGATGGCTTTTAATTCTCTATTTTTAATTTTCTATATAGCTCATCACCTAAAAGCGAGCCAATAACATAATCAAAATGTTCACGAAGAGACAAGAATATTATTGACTATGTTACTACAAGTTAATAATTTGCCTACATGATCCAACCGTATCTGTGCCGCACATTTCATCATATGCTGACTGAAACTCTAACGTTGCCGTCACTATATTATGACTACGTAAATATTGTTTAGCATCTGCTAAGGAATTGAGCACTTCAACATCTCTGACTTCATTTAAGCCAATAAAATTATTTGATGAGTCAACAGCGCCAACAAGGTAATGACTTGACTCTGCGATAGCCATAATGGTCGGCATCATTTCTGTATTTAATATATTGCTCATAGTAAATCTCCGTAATGTCTGTATCTAGATATATAACTTACGAGCAATTAAGGTGGTTAGATCAATGATAATAAAACTATTCATATTTGAGTTATCGGTGAACAATATAAAAGAAAGAAATCTCACTCGTGAGTGACTCATGAGAAGCGTGAGGTGATCGCTAAGTGTTTTCTTTACGTATAAATAACTACTAATATTCATTATACGACCACACTTAAATGCAATATATACATCAAAACGATCTAACAAAGATGACATCACGCTACAGAGCTCAAGTTATAAACAGCCTATCTGGATTTAAAAGTGCGAATCTTATTGGCACACTTAGTAATGATAATATAAATAACTTAGCCATTTTTAGTTCCGTATTTCACCTAGGTTCTTCACCTGCCTTAGTCGGTTTTATAACTCGCCCCAACAGTGTTGAACGCCATACCTTAGAAAATATTCAACAAACCAAGCAGTTTACTATCAACCAAGTAAATGAAGATTTTTGGCAAGAAGCTCATCAAACGTCTGCTCGTTATAGTGCTGGTGAATGTGAATTTAAAGCAACAGGTTTAACCGCGGAGACTATCGACGGAATTAAGGCACCTTTTGTAAAGGAAAGTCGACTTAAATACGCTTTAACGTTAAAAGAAATAACGCCAATTCAGCTGAATGGGACCTTATTAGTTATTGGCGAAATAACTCATATTATTTGCGATAAAGCAGCGATGAAAAATGATGGTTATATTGATATAGAGTCATTAAATACGGTGATGGTTTCAGGGCTAGATAGCTACCATACGAGTAAAAGGTTATCCCGTTTAAGTTATGCTAAACCTGATAATAAGCCAATACCACTTTCACTGAATGGCGAACTAGGAAATACCTGATTATAACAATAGAAAAAATGTTTAAAAGCACTAAGGAGGTTAAATGAAAACGTGGAAAGCACTTGGGTATCTAGGTTTAATACCGTTCATAGTTTGTCTCTATTTGAGTAGCGAAGCAGAGTTTTGGGGGATATCCACAAAACAAGCCTTTGTTGCTTACAGTGCTGTAATCTTAAGCTTTATCGCTGGCACGATATGGCGCAGAGATGTATCCACTCATCACGACAAACGATATATCATCAGTAACATTTTTAGTCTGATAGCTTTTGCTTCTTTGTTGGTTGCACAAGAGGTTGCTTTAATCATATTAGCGCTGAGTTTTATGCTGTTATTTGTCTACGAAAACTCAATAGGCAAACAACATAAATTACCAACTGATTATATGAACATGCGCTTCTGGTTAACCCAGATTGTGGTATTACTTCATATCACCGGATATTTCCTGTGGTTTGGATAATATGCTTTCATCATCATGATTAGCAATGGTACTTAATTGAGTAATATTCGATGCTCTGTGTTCAAAGACGGTTATGGCCTAAAGTAAGAAATATAAATAGCTTACTACTGCCACCCTATTCCCCACCTATTATTGTCCTTCAGTTCACGCCAGTCGATAGCATATTCATTTTTGGTCATTACCGCTTCAATCACACATTCAATGACATTTTGTTGTTCATCGAATTTAACAACAGTGATGATAAAATGCTTTTCTTTGTTGCTTACTTCAACTTTGGTCCACTTACTGTGAATGAGTGCTTTAGGGGTTATTCTATTGATATCTTTATGGGTATTTTTATTCATACTGTTTATCTTCATTGATTTGATTATTTAGCTAGTTTTGGCGTATATACATTGTTTATTTATTAAAAGACAAACTTAAAAAATCAGACTAAAAATGGATAAATAAAATTTTCCAGCCGTTTTTTTAGTAACTAAAAATCCGACTTCTCGAATATCTTCCGATTTAAGTACCGGTGCATTATTTATATTACGCCCTCGAAACGAGGCTTGAAAATCAGCCAATGCAAAACTTAACTTTTCTCTTTTTCCAGCAATAGTATTGACCTTGTGTTTATAAGCCAACCGATAACCATTAAGGCTTACTATCATTCTTAATTGGTAGGTTAAGCCGTCACCCTGAATATCAATAGTGACCGTTTCAAGATCTTCAGGTAAGGGATTAATCATTCGAAATACCGAACTGAAACCACCGTTATTATCAAGTGAAATGTTGCCAAAAAAAATACCTTTTCCTTGTTCCACTAGAAAACGCCCAGTTGACTTACCTCCCATTACAGCATCGTCGGTTATGCGCCAATGATTAACGCTCTGTTGCTCAGTAAAATTAATCATATTGTATGACTCGTTTTTGGCTGTTATAACCAGCTGATTTTTTTTATTAGAGATATCGGGAATAGCCCCGGCATCGTGAGCAATAAAAATAAATAATAAAAATCCGAAAGGAATAAAATTCATAAGCTTATTTACTCTGTGTATGACTTATTAGCCACAGACGTTAACGTTATTAACTGAAAATTTTTGTTTAATAGCTTCACTTAACTCACTAAGGTCATTCACAACAATATTCGCTAAGCTCGCATAACTTAACGCTTTAGCGTAAGTAACAAGGCAAGACATAGTATTGGCATTTTGTGCCGCTTGCAGATCATATAAATAGTCGCCCACATACAACAGGTTTTCAGGAGGAGTATTCCAATATTGGGCTAAATGTAATAAAGCATCAGGAGCGGGTTTAGCTTTATGATCTTCCCGTGTTAGTAATATGGGAACATCAATATTATTATTGTTAAGTTTTATCAAAGCAGCTTGTTTGCAATTACGTGTGACAATTGCACAAGGTATTGAGAGCTTGGACAATAACGCTAATAACTCATCAGTACCAGCCAATTTACTAGCACTAAGGGCATCACTTATTTCATAGTCCACTAACACTTTGTTGGCAGCAATTTTTTTATTTTCTGGTAATGAATCAACAAAATCCAATAAATCTATTTCTTTTGCACAGCCTAAAGATTCTCTAATACAGTCAAAGTTTAAAGATGAAGAGACCAAGGTATTGTCGAGATCAAAGATAACGCCCAGCAATTTATGTGTTAACAATATTTAATTCTCCTATCAAGGTCGTCAATCAGTCTATAACTATCAATTTATAATTATCAATTAAGTGCGATCAGTGAGTTAGCTTTCTTGTAAAATTCATTAAAGGTATCTTTTCTATCAAATTGAACCTCGAACTTCCCGTGAAATAATAAGGTAACGGTTAGATCTTTGTACGCTATCCAACAAGTATAACCATCAAAATCATGCTGAGCTCGAATACCAGCAAACTCATTTTCACAGCCTAACTTAGTACCTTTAGTTGATATTAAATCAAAAATTCGTAAATAATCCCGATATTTTAATATGTTATTAGTCATAGACATAAAACTCTATCATTTGGTGGTAACAACAGGTAAAACATATAATAACTCTTATGGTTAAATTCATAATAGCATTACGTAAGAACAACAAAATAAGATCATATTGTGCCGCGCTATCATCAAATAAACACATCGACACTCAATAAGTACTTATAAGCAATAGTTGGATGTATTTAAAGTGGCCTAAGAATTAAAACCATAATAATGCTTATTATTTATCAAGGGTGAAAAATGCTTTCAGACTTTATTAAACAACATAAATTACCTGAAGAATTCAGGCTCACAGTTAAAGAGCACTACAAACCACTTGCTGATCGAATAGTGAATCTATTTAACAAAAAAAATAATACATATTTTGTCGGTGTAAATGGCTGCCAAGGTAGCGGTAAGTCAACACTCACTGACTTTATTTCTGAGTATTTAATGGCGCAATATCAACTTAATGTTGTCGTTATGTCTTTAGATGACTTTTACTTATCAAGTGAAAACCGTAATCAATTAGCAGATAAAATTCACCCACTTTTAGCAACTAGAGGCGTTCCTGGTACTCATGATATGGCAGCCCTTGATCATATTATAACCCAACTATCAGAGCACAGAACTGGATTCACTATCCCAAAGTTCAACAAAGCTACCGATGAACCCTTTCCTCAAAGCCAATGGACATTAATTGAAAAACCGGTAGATATTATTTTATTAGAAGGTTGGTGCTGGGGCGTACCACCACAAACAGATGAACAACTACAAATCCCAGTCAATGAACTTGAATTAGAGCATGACATCACTGGAGAATGGCGCAATTACGTTAATCAACAACTCAAAATAGCTTATCAACCACTGTACAAAAAAATGGATTTTTGGTTAGCATTACAAGCGCCGTCTTTCGATTGTGTTTACCAATGGCGATTAGAGCAAGAGCAAAAATTACAGGACAAAAACATAGACTTATCAGGTTCAAAAGTGATGTCTCCCGCGGAGGTTTTAAACTTCACTCAGTACTTCCAAAGACTTAGTTTACATGGGGAAAATACCCTTTCAAAATTTGCAGATACTGTTTTTCACTTAGATAATGATCGTCATATTATAGATAGTCCCTTAGTGACAAAGATATGACTTAAATTTAGATGATAATGTTGTCAATCAACAAGTTATGCCCCTCCTGCAGACACCTAACTTTGCCCCTATTGATTTTTAGTACAACATCTGTAAAGTGGTCATACCAGATTAATACTTATTAAAACTAGAAACATCAATTTTTATGCCTGACTTTTATGCTACTGAATCAAAAATTACCTGCGCGGACAAGTTCGCTATTGCAGCAACTACCTACACGCCAAAAAAAGCGTTGAAGGGTGCTATTTTAATAGGCCCTGCTACAGGAATAAAAAGGCAGTTTTATGCTAGTTTTTCTTCTTTCCTTGCAGAGAAAGGCTATGGCGTGGTCACCTTTGATAATAGAGGTATCGGAGGCTCTTTACTTGGAAGCGTGAAAGAAAGTGACGCATCATTACAGTGTTGGGGTGAAAAGGATATGCCTGCAGTGTTTGAGCAACTAAAAGCAAGTTTCCCTAATACCAAGTATCATTTAATAGGGCACAGCGCTGGGGGACAACTTGTTGGATTGATGCATAATGCGATGGAGTTAACTTCTATCTTTAATTTTGCAAGCTCATCGGGGCAATTAAAGAACATGAGAGCTTCGCATGCAGTTAAAGCACATTTTTTTATGAATTTTTTCATACCATTTAGTAATACTTTTTTTGGACACACCAAATCTCAATGGCTAGGTATGGGAGAGCCTTTACCTAAAGCAGTAGCTCAGCAATGGCGAGAATGGTGCAATAGTGAAGGTTATGTAAAAGCTTCTTTTGGGAAAACGGTTCATACTCATTTATATGATGATTTATCAATCCCAACAATGTGGGTTAATGCAGTAGATGATGAGATCGCAATTGATGCAAATGTTGAGGACATGCTCAAAGTCTTCACAAAAGTAAATGCGGAAACGCTCACGTTATCTCCTGACGATTATGCCTTAGATGAAATAGGCCATATGAAATTCTTTAGTCGAAAATCTCAGGTATTATGGATTCATGTTTTAAACTGGTTAGAAAAACAGTAAAGGCTGATATAAACGCCTAAGTAACTATAATTGAATTTTTACCTTTGTAATAAAGTAGATACTTGATGTTTATTGAGCATTCAACTGACGACTAATTCGATCCATTACCTATGCCAAGAACCTCATTGCTCAAGCTATCCTTGAGGAGTTGAGCCAGTGTAAATACCGCGACTCAATAACCTTTTAATCGTTAGTACTACTTATTAAAACCAATAATATTGGCTTCTGTTACAGCCTTATTAGCTGCAATCATCTATTTTTTATCATTTATTTGGTTACGTGTAAAAAGTCAAAGCGCCTTAAGCGCTCTGATTTATTCTTATATTTCTCAAAGTGTTGCTAATCTTATACTTGAGCCTTGTTAATGAAACTAGGTGAATAGAAATGTAAATATCGCACTGCAACATACATTACAACAATGCTAGCAATAGATAATTCTGCAATGGCTAACAGCTGTATTTGATTAATATACTCAACGGTCATGTTAATACTTTGCATCCAGTCCATCATTTTAAAAAGTGCCGTTGCGCTAATAACTAAGGGAAAAGTAAAAGCGGCATAACCGGGACTAAAGGGTAAAGTTAATAACTTAAATAAAGCTAAGTATGTAACGCTAGTCATCAACACCGCAATACCAAACAATAAAGCAATAATAAGCGGTGATGGACTTGCGGTAACCGTTAAATACCCCGCTAGAGATAAGCTTGCTGGTGCAGCTAAAATAGCTAACGTTGGCTTAGATGCATCAGGAACTTCATGAGAGAAAATCAAACGATAAATCATCAATGGCAACATAACAGCATAAGCCAACATCCCAAAGATTAGCGCTATGTAGGCAACAACCTCTAATTGAGGGTTACCAGAAAAAGATACACAGGCAACAATAATACCTACAGGCGGTACAAACCAACTCGGCACCATATGGTGTAATTCAAAAGCTTTAGCGCGGTGATATACAAAGCTCACTAAGAAGACAATGTGTAAACCAACTGCTAATAACCATAACGCATCTCCTGCTTGAGGGTAAAATTGCCCTAAAGAGTTAGACACTATCATTGTTGCCATTGCAAATGTTGGCACAACACTACCCACAACAGGGTGTGCAAGATCTTCTTTTAATGTATGAGATAACAATAAAAATTTTACTGTTAAAATTACCAAAAGCACACTGGCAATAATTGCACCAAACCATTGTCCGTAGCCATGTAAGTTAGCTATATTTTCCCAGCTCCAGCCTAGACTAGCAATACCAAGTGCTAATCCCGCCATAGGCGCTGGTGCAGTAATTAATTTAAGTTTCGCTGTGTGTATCATCATTGCCTCACTTAACACTCCATCTCCCGTCCCGTTGGACTAAATTTGAAGTTATTTTTATATTAAGTGTATTTTACCCTTGCATAGCGTTCATTTATATCCAATTATAATGAACAAGGGTTAATAAAAACTAAACGTCTGTGAATAAAAGTAATTCACTTTCACATAAAATATCAAACATAAAGTATAAATATAAAACTATGACCACTCACATTTCACTAAAGCAGCTCAATGTGTTTAATTCGATTACTCAGCATAAAACACTCACCCTAGCTGCCGAAAAACTTTTCCTGTCGAAAGCGGCTGTGAGTATGGCGCTTGCTGAGCTCGAAAAGCAATTAGGACATCCTTTATTCGATAGAGTAAATAATCGGCTTATACTTAATCAAGAAGGTAAAATATTATTACCTTTAGCTGATGAATTACTCAGCAGAGCAGACTATATCAATGACTTATTTGAACAAGACCAAGCATTGAATGGTCAATTAAAATTAGGCAGTAGTAACACTATTGGCAACCACATCAGCCCTTATTTATTGAGTGATTTTAGAGAACAACAGCAACACTTCTCTCAAAGCCTTTATATTTCAAACTCAACAATTATTTGTCAAAAACTGCTAGATTTTGAGCTTGATCTAGCGCTTATTGAAGGAGAAAACCATCACTCAGATCTAATTTCAATACCTTTCAGTCACGATGAGATGTGTATTATTAGTTCAAAAAATCATCCCTTAACAAAACTAAAAAAAATTAAGACAAGTGACTTGGAAAATACTGAATGGCTATTAAGGGAATTGGGTTCTGGCTCAAGAGAGTGTTTTATCAATACTTTAGCTCCTGAACTTAAGCGATGGCATTTATCGTTTGAACTTAATACCACAGAAGCGCTCATTAACAGTGTATCTGCAGGACTAGGTTTAGGTTGTTTGTCAAAGTTAGCGGCTAAATATGCTATAGAAGCAGGTCGAGTCAGTTTACTCAAGACCCCCATTGAAATGCCCAGAACCTTTTATTTAGTCATACATAAAAATAAATATCGAAGCCCTCTGATAAAGAGTTTTATGCTTTTTTGTGAAAAGTGGCAGCAATAGAAAAAAGGGTATTTTAATACTCATAAATGCGCAGAGTAGAATGCTAATCTTTATTGAACATTTTACTTAAGACTAACTTAAATAAGTTATCCATCATACGCTCAAGCTCTCCTTGGGAAATTGAGCTATCGAGAATGATTGTATTCCATAATCGCTTATTCATATGTAACAACCACCCCCTAAAATACAAAACTGATTTTTATAAATTTAGTTAGCGCCTAAAAAACCATTGAACAATAATTCTAACCAGAAGCCTTACATTACAGTCTGTGGCTAGTTATATATCAGTCAGTTGCATAGATCATTTATAGTGTCTATTCTTCCTATTCTCAAAGTTATAATAATAAAAGGCATAGCCATGCACATTAAAATACCGATAAAAACCATCCATTCATTTATCTGTGCCTTCGTGCTGATGACCACTTTAGGATGTTCTCAACAGTATGAGCCAGTAAAAACATTACAAGTACCACTTCCTGCGGAAGAAAAATTTAGAATGATATTAGGAGGTACTGATGTAGGTGGAATGTTAGTTAATCGCGATGGTGACAATATCAACATCGACTTTTCATTTAGTAATAATGGTCGCGGTGCTAGCAGCAAAGAAGTTCTAAAGTTATCAGAAACAGGTTTACCAATTGATTGGCGCATTACAGGAAAAACGGTTTTTGGGAATGAGGTTACTGAACAGTTTACCCTCCAAGACAATTTGGCGAAATGGCAGAGTTCAACTGAAAGTGGTAATGCCAAATTTAACAACAATGCTTTGTATATTGCACAGAACGCGAGTCCGTATGCGCTTTACATATACGCTAAAGCCTTGCTAGAACAACCCAGCAAGTCGATATCCGCATTACCTTCTGGCGAACTCACAATCACCCAAGTCGAAAAAATTGAGCTTAGAGATATTAACGACGCTACGGTCAATGCGACGATTTATGCAATCAACGGCATAGAACTCGACCCTAGCTATATTGCGCTTGATGACAACCATCATATGCTTAGTTATTTGTCGCCACGTGCTGTTGTTATTCGTGAAGGATTAGAGAAACAAAATAAGACCTTGAGCGATTTAGCGGCTAGCTTGAACGCAAGTCGATTTGAAAAAATAGCGAAGAAAGCGATGCACCACTATGAAAAACCCGTGCGTATTAACAATGTCAGAATATTTGATCCCGTTAACATGCAGCTCACGGCTTCTAAATCGGTGCTGATTGAAAAGGACAAGATTACGGCTATCGAATCACCAGTCGATATAGCTAAAGACGGAGAAATTCTGATTGATGGTAATGGCGGTACATTAATCCCCGGTTTATATGAAATGCATGGCCACATGAGCGATAACGACGCCCTACTTAATGTGATGGCAGGCGTAACCTCATCAAGAGACATGGGTAATGAGATAGAATTACTCGATCCTTTAATTGAAAAAATTGAAAGTAATAAAATTATTGGTCCACGCATTACTAAGAGTGGTTTTATAGAAGGTAAAAGCGAATTTTCCGCTGCCACTGGTGAAATTGCTTCTACTGAGCAAGAAGCCGTTGATCTTGTCAATATGTATGGTGAAAAAGGCGGTTATTTCCAAATCAAGATATACAGTTCGATTAATGGAGAGTGGGTGCCAGCTATGGCTAAAGCAGCTAAAAAATACGGTATGCGCGTGACTGGCCATATTCCCGCTTTCTCAACAGTTGATGAAATGGTCGCTGCCGGCTATGACGAAATCACTCACATTAACCAAGGTATGCTCAGCTGGGTATTAGATAGAGATGAAGATACCCGCACACTTTATCGCATTACCGGCATGAAACGTTTTGTCGGCTTGGACCTTACTAGCGAAAAAGTACAGAAGACTTTGAACACCATGGTCGAAAAAAATATAGCTGTTGATCCCACCATTGTCATTCATGAATTTGGCTTAACGGCTAGAAATGGTGAGACTCGCATTGGCACAAAAGATTATATCGACAATATGCCCGTAGGTGTTCAAAGAAGTGCGAAAGTCGCCTTATTAAATGTTGCTGATCAGGAAGAAGATGACGCTTACCGACTGGCTTTTGATAAAATTATTGAAACACTCGCATTGATGCATAAAAAAGGAATTTTCCTAGTTCCAGGTACCGATCTAGGTGGCGCTTTTGAGCTGCACAGAGAGTTAGAACTATTTAAAAAAATAGGTATGTCTAACGCTGAAGTATTGCGCAGAGGTTCGTATGATATGGCCAATTACTTAGGTTATGGTGATCAACTTGGCAGTATTGAAGTAGGCAAACTTGCTGACTTTTTCTTAGTACCTGGCGACCCAATATCTGAGCTTCGCGCTATCAAGACTGTGTCGATGGTTTCAAAAGGTGGTGTAATTTATTTCCCTAGTGAAGTTTACCCTGAGTTTGGAATAAAGCCCTTCACGACAATACCCAAGATCGTCGAGAGCAATTAGTTTTTGAGAGACTTAACGAACTATTGACCAAATGCTTAAGCGCCCTATTAAGGTGGTATTCACCAATACCTTATTCTTTATCATTCGTAAGAGTGTGCGCTTTCAGCATGCTCATACGATAAATAACAAATCAAAGATTCAAAGGTTATGTACCTAGATGTAAAAGAATTGACTGCTGATCTTTCTTGGTCATTTTACTGACCACTAACTTGAATGAGTTATCCATCATGCGTTCTATCTCACCTTGTGGGATAGAACCATCAAGAATTACTGTATTCCAGAGTTTTTTATTCATGTGCAACAATCAACCTATAAAATATAGATTAATTTTACTAAAAAGATTCTGAAATCTGAAAATCCTTCCCCTGTTTTATTTTGGCTATAATTCAGGAAATCGCTCCTTATATTTGAGATATTCTTTACATAGCCAATACCAAAAACATCATATTTACCTACTTCATAATTTCTCTATAGTATAATTAATTAACATGGCTATCAGAGACGTAACATGCTAAAAATAAGCTGTATTACCATGATTTATCACATCTATTTATCTAATTATATTTTGGAGAAAAAAATGAAATTTAAATTAGCACACCTAATTATAGCTAGCATGCCGTTTACAGTTATGGCGGGTGATGGAAGTTGGGGATATACAGGTAAACAGGTAAACAGGCTGCTATTTATTGGGGGGACTTGTCAAGTGAGTATGCTTTATGCAGTAGCGGCGTAAACCAATCTCCAGTAAATATTGTTACAGATAATGTAATAGAAGCAGACCTACCCCCCCTTGTACTGAATCCTCATATTAGTGAGATTGATATGGTCAATAATGGACATACTATCCAAGCAAATATCAAAGGTAATAATACATTCACTAACGATGCAGGTAGCTTTAATTTATTACAGTTTCATTTTCATGCACCCAGTGAACATACAATAGATAGTAAGTCGTTTCCATTAGAAGTACATTTTGTTCATGCTGATCAAGATGCGCGTTTAGCAGTTATTGGAGTAATGTTTGAAGTAGGTAAAAGCAATCCTGAACTGGCTCAAATGTGGAAAGACATGCCAGAAGCTAATCAAAGTAAGAAAATGCTCATTAATGCATTAACAAAAGTAAAGTTATTGCCAGAGAAAAAATCTTATTACCGCCTAAATGGTTCATTGACCACACCGCCTTGTACAGAAGGGGTTAGATGGTTTATTTTAAAGGACACCATCGAAGCTTCTCAAGAACAAATAGATAAATTTCATAATGTTATAGGTACTGATACCAACCGCCCAACTCAGCCGATTAATGCCAGAGTAATTTTGCAGTAACTTAATAGGCTCTTATGTATATGTAAATACTGTAAAAGGTGAAGTAGTAATCGTGCCGATCCTTTTCCATCGTTTCTCTGAGATATCCAGGTTCAAAATCAACTAAACCTTGTCACTTATTAAAATATAAATAACGAGGCTTATTATCTAACTTTAAAGGTAAACCTTTTTATTCTCTCTATTACGAGAAAACCAAAAAAATACTAATCCCATACAGAAACCATTACTTTTTGTGAAACTAATAATAGTAAAGCTCATCGAATAGAAACTATGTACCTATATGTAAAAGAATTGACTGTTGCTCTTTCTTGGTCATTTTGCTCACTACTAGCTTAAACGAGTTATCCATCATGCGCTCAACTTCACCTTGGGGGATTGAGCCATCAAGGATGATCGTATTCCACAATTTTTTGTTCATAAACAACAATCAACTTATAAGATTAAAGTCATTTTTTGCCATAAAGCCTGCTTATTTCATCATTCAATATTATAAGTTCTAATACTCACTTTGATATGGAAGCGGATCTTACTGATCAGTTTTATACCTTATCTATACGCAAAACTAACTGGCTATTATATTTTTAGTGTTCGATTATTTTACAATTTCATATAGAAAATGATAGCCTATAAGCTTATCTATATGAATTTACTGATTATTAATATACTGGCCTATTTTTTGCTTTTTAATGAGTTAAGTAACAAATTTTAACTTTAAGTATTACCTTTAAAATTTATTTTTAAAGGGTTTATAAGGAACATCAAATGAAATTTAATTTTTTGAAAATGGCTTGTGCAGTACTTATTTTGACAGTGAGTGGATTGGCTAATGCAACCTTAATTTTAGAAGGCGGCACTGGTTCAACAGGTGCAGGAAATATCATTCTAAATGGTGGCACTTCAGTTGATGTTGCCCACAGCGCTTACTTCGATGGCGCAACGACACCGGCTTCGGATTGGGTCTGGGATTTAGCTAATTCAGATGGCATAGCGAATCCATTGGATTTTACTTTCTCATTTTCACTCGCAGGCTTTGATGTCTTGACAGCCGAACTCTCTGGTCTTTGGGGTGTTGATAACGTCGGAAGTGTTTTTCTAAATGGGAATTTGATTTCGAGTTTACCTGACGTTGTTACAAATAATTTTAATGTTTTACATGCTTTATCAGCAGGGCCTGGGTCGAGTGCTTTTGTTGCTGGCCTTAATGTTCTTTCATTCAATGTAGGAAATCGCGGTGGACCAGGTGCATTTCGCGCCTCAGTAAAAGTAACTGCGGATGTAAAACCAATACCTGAACCATCAACACTTGCTATTTTTGCATTAGGAATGATTGGTTTAGCATCACGTCGATTTAAGAGACAGTCTTAATATAGTTTTTTAATATTTGACTCTAGAAAAACATCAATTGTAATGATTGATGTTTTTTTGTATCTAGTGATTGATAATAGAAGTGATTTCTTCACCAAACCATCACTATAGGATAACTACTCCTTTGTTATACGATATGAGTTAAAGTCTTCAGGTATTTCAACTGAAAGTTCACACTACTCACGTAGACTTTAGAGTTTTGTGAACAAACATTGATCCTAAAAATGTCCTATTTTAGTGATTAGTAGGCCTTAAAAGTAAGAAAGCTTATGTACCTATATGTAAAAGAATCGATTGCTGATCTTTCTTGGTCATTTTACCAACCACCAACAAATAAGAGTTATCCATCATACGTTCTATCTCACCTTGTGGGATAGAGCCATCAAGAATTACTGTATTCCAGAGTTTTTTATTCATGTGATAACCTGGAATAATCGATGGAAATATATCACGTAGCATAACGGCTTCATCTGGATCACACTTTAAGTTCATCCACCAGCTTCCCTTCTCTGAAGAAGCAGTTTCATCATCGCCCTTACCCATTTTTCCAATTGCCAGCGTCGCAAACATTTTATTTTTCACTTTAAATACTTTAACTTCCTCACCAAATGGAAAGTCTAACTTGGCTTCAGGCTTGTTTAGTAAATAGTGCTCGGCTTGAGTATGATCTAGGCTATCAGTCATCACTTAATTCCTTAGCTGTTATAGTCCTGACTGATAATTTATCGCAATTCAATAATAGATGAAATATAAATCCCAGTGTTAGGTTCTTCTATAGTATAAATTCATTTTTTATAGCAGGTGAACTTATGTGTAGTACACCAAAACCAAAGAAAAAAGTTAAAGGTAAAAACTCAACCAATGTTGTCAGTATTTTATCTCAGATGGATGCTGAAAAAAGAAAACAGTTTGCTGAACGTGCCAATGAGGCTAGCGAGCGTCGAGAAGTTAAGAAACAAGAAGCTATATTTCAGCAGGTTCAGTTAAACCTGAATAAAGGTCATGCTTCGCTAAAGATAAGTACCATGACGAGTAAGCCATGGCATTATTGGCTGATAAGCGCTAGTTTTAGTGAAATATTTCACACGCTATTCCATAAAAAGCAGCCTATAAAATAGCGGTAAAGTACACTAGCTTTAAAATAGTTAATAACTCTTCAATGATTAGACTACTTTTACAATGAAATTCTCCCTGTTCACTATACAAACAAAAAAGCCTTTACGTTAAAAAAGTAAAGGCTTTTATAATTTATCTCAGTCGATTTTGTTAGCTAAATTATTTACATCATCAACTCAATAAAGCGTCATTAAAAAGAGTATGTCGCTTCTACCCATGCGCTCAAACCTTCACTTGGCAATCTATCCATTACTGGCGTACCAACTTCTTTAACACGATTATAGCCACCTAAGTGATTTTGATATTCTCTATCAAGTAGGTTATCAACACCACCACGTAAGGTAAAATCATTCGTGACAAAATACTCAACATCAATGTTAACCAAACCATAGCCAGATGTTGCCTGCTCGGTATTCGTTGCAGAAACATCATCTTGTGCCGCAACAGCAACTAGCGTTAAGTTGGTGATAACATTTTCATTATGGTAACTAACGCTTACTTGGCCATTAAGTGGTGCAATACGGTATAAGTTATCATCAATATCACGGCGTTCACCTTTAACATAGCTGGCGATTCCCGATAATTGGAAGTTATCTGTAAGGTTGTAATACCAATTAACATCTGCGCCGTATAACTTAGCATCAACATTGCTAAATTTAAGAGGATTGTTATCTTTAGACATCATCGATGCCATCATTTTCGCTGATGCATCGTCCATATCCAGTGGCGTGCCTTGAATGTAATTATCAATACTTTGATAAAATACATGTGGTGCAATCATAAAGTCACTTGATTGCCAAGTTAAACCAAGATCACCTTGATACGCTGTCTCTGATTCAAGGTCAATATCACCAATATAAGTATGACCATCTGCTAAGCCACCTGTAGATTCCATTGGTGTCCATAAGTAACGCTCTTGGTATGATGGCGCACGGTTTTTCATACCCACACCAACATAAAGTGATAAAGTTTCACTTAGTTGCGTTTGAGTACTTAAGGCTATATCTACATTAGTGTCTGAAACTTTGCGCTCTGCATTATTAAAATCACCCTCAAGATCACTTAATAAACTTCCCATACTTGGCATCATAGCTGAATTCATATCATCCATTCCTGAGTTCATGTCACCCATTCCCGAATTCATGTCGTCTATCACCATATTCATCGCCATATTACCACTAACTTCATCAGCATTTGATAGTGCATGTTTTACTCTAACGCCTAACTGAACAGTAGTTTCTCCATACTGATTTTGCCATTCAGTAAAAAAGCCAAAACGATCATCTTGCACATTGTTAAAGTTGACCACTTCAAACATAGCATTTGTTGGGTTTGTAATAACTGAGTCGTGCGTTGCAAGATAGCCATCGACACCAAAACTCAATTCACCAAAGCTGAACTCACGATTAAGTACAAATTTAAAATCTGTCGTGTCTGCAAGTGCAGTATTGCGACGTTTTTTCATTGGGTCATGGGCACGCATCAAAAAGTTAGTCATGCCATGATCAGCATCTAAATAGCCTACTGACCATTCGCCTTGCCATTGTCCTAGTTGAAAATCACCATCTAAATTAATTCGACTACTTTCTATATATTCAATATCCATTGGTAGCGCTGGCGTGCCTGAGTCAGTCGTTTTGGTATAGTGATAACTCAAACCCACAGTATTATTTTCTGTAGAATGTCTTACATCAAAGCCTGCTTGAGTTTTATCAAAATCAGTTGGTTCAATAACCGTTCCGTCACCGCTTTCCATGCTATCGCCGGCTTGTGTATTACCATAAAGTAATACCGCAACATCACCTTTAGCGATGTTGGTTACACCTGAAAGTGTGCTCGCGCTATTATTACTGCGATAGCCTGCTTGCAAGTCACCTGATACGTGGACATTTTCTGAATTCAGGACTTCTGCTTTACGCATTGAAATATCGATAGCACCGCCTATCGTACTCATGCCAGCAGAAACTGGCGCAATGCCGCGATATACAGTCATTGAATCGACAATGAGTGGTGCTGAATAACTTAAGGGGGTGTCCATAGCGTTAGGACCCGCACCAATAATAGGATGACCATCCAGTGTAGTAGCAACTCTGTCGCCGAATAAACCACGGTACTGAGCTATGCCTGTAATTGGGCCATTACTGTTAATATTCGCGCCGGGGACAGAAGCTAACCAATTGGCTAAATCAGCTTCGGTAGTTTTACCTTGCGCATAACTTTGATTGTCTACTAGTGAATTATGACGCTGATTTGAGATAGTGATAACTTCAATATCTTTAATCGTGCCTTGAGCATTATTTGCTAAGGCAGGAAGCGCCACAGCACTGCTGCCTAAGACAACGAGGTTAACAGCAAGAGCAAGAGGGGTTAGAGTAAAATTCATGTGATCTTCACTTACAGGTAAAATAGAATTGGTATAGCGCTATTTTGTAAGTGATTACATTCGGAAACAAATGGAATTGGGCAATGTGCGACAAAGTGTCGCACCTTAAAACTCGCTTAGTTGCGCTAGGTCAAATAAGCAGAAGTTGCTCAATAAAAAATATTAAATAACACCTGCTTTTTTCAAATGATTTCTAGCAATTTCAACACGAACGGCTTTCATTTCTGCATAGCTGCCTCGCGTAAAGTTAAAGGCAAAGTAATGCACACCTTTCGCATTTTCAACAAAGCCAACATACCAACCTAGCATGGCCTTACTACTCTTATCATCGCCATTTGCTCTACCTGCTCCCGTTTTTGCATAGAGTGAATAGTTAGCATTATTTTCTACTAACATAACTTCTTTTAGCGTATCAATGCTGTGCTGACTTATACCCAATTGTCCGCGATGCATTTTTTGTAAAAAATGTACTTGCTCTAATGCTGATATTTTCATACTGCCATTAAGCCAAAAGTTGTCTAACCCAGAGGAAATATCCTGATTTCCGTAATTGAATTTTGAGACATAAGACTGCATTTTATCTTGTCCAATATCCGTCGCTATTTGTCGATAAATGGCAACCATAGAAAATTTAAATGCGGTGGTAAGGTCATACTCTTTAAGCTTCCAAACTGATGGCCACCAGGCTTGTACTGGATATTTTTCTTTATCAAACGTTAACACTTGTTGCGCGCTAGCTATCTGCTTACTATCCAATGCGATGAGACTGTTAGTTATTTTGAAGGTCGAGAAAGGAGATAAGCGTTGTTTTGCTCTCTCTTCATTTACCAGTGAAAGCATCTCATTTTCTTCTGTGTATGATGAACCTTGAGTCACTTTGGCACTACTGTATGTATTTACATCCTCACTAGTGGTTTCACTGACTACTTGTGTCATCGCCTCACTTTTCTTTTCACTAAGTAAAACAAAAGTACAATCATTATTACTAGCAAGACAAAGTTCATTGCTGGCAACTGCTTGCTGGGTAAAACTGTTCAGTGCTAATGCACTAACAATACAGATAACTTTTTTCACACAAACCTCTTTATAGGAAAACTGAATAGGAAATTATAGCCGATCTACTGAACTTGCATCTTGAAGCATAACGGGCATACATAAAAGAAAAATCATACGCGGCTTCAACATGGGAAACAATGACATAAATCAAGCAAGCAGATTTATGTCATTGATAAGGTGACAAATACAATTTTAGTGTCACAATGGTTAGATAGGTTATCAACAGGAAGATGAATGAAAGCTTTTTTTACCTTAGTTTTTATATTATTAAGTTCTACTACTTTTGCCACTGAGCAAGCTGAAGAAATATTTGCTCAACTCACCCCATCTCTTTACCAAATAAAATTAATTGATAAAGCCAGTGGAGAGAAGTCCTCTATTGGCTCTGGTTTTCAAATCAGTAGCGATGGCATTATTGCAACCAACTATCATGTGATATCTAGCTATGCCCGTCATCCTGAAAAATATCGCATTGAGTACTTAGATCACCAAGGAAAAATGGCTGAAGTGGACTTGGTTAGTGTTGATGTCATTAATGATTTGGCGTTAGTAAAACGCCAAGTGGACGGTGAAATGCCTTATTTCATGCTCTCTGATCAAAAACCTACTAAGGGCGAAAAGTTGTTTGCCTTAGGTAACCCTCATGATTTAGGTATGATTGTGGTACCTGGCACTTATAACGGTTTAAAAAAAGAATCGTTTAATGAACGCATTCACTTCACTGGCTCTATTAACTCAGGTATGAGTGGCGGGCCAGTCGTTAACAAATCTGAAAAGGTCGTGGGTATCAATGTTGCCACATCAGGTAACCAAATTGGTTTTTTAGTACCTCATGATAAATTGGTTAAGCTTTTTAATGACTACAACAAAGAAGCACCAACCGATATTAAACAACAAATGGCTGAACAGTTATTAGCTAACCAAAACAAGCTAATGAAAGCACTACTGAATAATACTTGGCAAAACAAAGAGCTGGCAGGTAAAGCGATGATCCCAATTATCGAAGTACCTTTTATTCGTTGCTGGGGCGATTCCAATGCAGATAAAAGCGATGCCCTTATTTTAGCAGCCATTGCAAATTGCTCGCTCGATGAAAACACCTATCTTTCATCACATTTTTTTACCGGCAGTGTGGAAATTGAATTTCGTTATATGCAGGCAAAGAACTTAAGTGATAATAAGTTTTATCATTTATACCAACAACAGATAGCCCGAGCAGGTGCAGGTAATAGAGCAGGAAAAAATGATGTCAGTGAGTATCAATGCCACCATGATGTAGTTACCCCTTCCAGTACCGCTAATACAGATAAAACGATTAATAACAAAAGTATTTTCTGTACACGTGCTTATAAAGAGTTCCCTGGATTATTTGATGTTTTGTATTTAGGAGCTAGTGTCGATAAGAATCAACAAGCGTTAGTGAGTCATTTTACTATCGCTGGAGTCAGCCAAGAAAATGCTATGGCATTTACCAGTAAATTTATGGAGGCTGTGTCATGGAAGTAACTCAATGTGCTGAAGATTACACTACAGAAACAGAACCAAGGAAACAGAGTAAAAACGATGATTTGTCAATCGAGAAAGGTGATATAATAATTGAAGAAATCAGTCGTAATCATAAACTGATACATCGTCATAAATTAAGCCAAAATGAAGTGTCTATTGGCCGAAATTACCAGAATGATATTATTTTAACTGACCCGCATATTTGTCCGAAGCATCTCTCATTAAAGTATTCTCAAGGCATCTGGCACCTTAGCGACAACAACTCAGTTAATGGGACTTTATTAGAGAACAACCTAGATGAACGGCAAGATGCTCATCAACAAGTGATTAACGACGGCGATGTCATCATTTTAGGGAAGAGCCAATTAAGAGTACTATTTAGTGATCATCAAGTATCAGACACTATTGCACTTAGCCCGTTTGAGTCCCTTATTGATTTAATCCGACATCCTATTGCTGTCTTTATTAGTGTCGCTTTGTTTATGCTAATAGCCGGTAATATTTCCTATTTAAACCAACAAGTAGAAACGAATATAAGTCAGTTATTTGTTAGCGCTTTTAGTATGAGCTTATTATTTTCTCTATGGCCTGCAGGCGTTGCCTTAGTCTCGCATCTCACTAAGAATGAACCGAGGATATTAGCTCAGTTTGGTATCAGCTTTGTCTTTTTCATCCTTATGTGGTTCAGTGATTTACTAGAGGAGATTGTTGCCTTTAATTCGGCTAGTAACTCCGCCTTAGGCTTAATAATTACGTTACTGCCTATTTTATTAGCTTTTAGCTTGTTCTGGTTAAATAGTTATATTGGTTTTCATATGAGCGCTAAACGAAGAATTGTCGTAGCCATCAGTATTACTGCATTATTGTTCGGCGGCACTTATTTATTGCAATACAGTAAAAAGCGAGAGTTTAATCCACACCCTAATTATAATGCCACCATAATGGCACCTGTATTTTTAATAGCGCCTAGTAACAGCGTTGACAATTTTGTTAAACAAAGTAATGCTTTATTTGAACAAGCAAGTGAAGCTGCTTTAGAAGAAAACTAGCAACTAAATTAAACAATAAAACGACAATAAAAAAGCTTATTTCCTTTATGAAAATAAGCTTTTTTTGTTTTAATAATTACTGAATAGCTCAGCGTTACAGCTTATGGGCGAGGAATAAAACCTACCGCTTCGTATACTGAAGCAAGTACTATGTTAGCTCGGGCAGAAGCTTTTTCAGCACCATTACGCATAACTTGCTCTAAGAATGCTGTGTCTGCACGGTATTGATGGAATTTAGTTTGAATTGGCTCTAACAAAGCTACTACTGCATCTGCAACATCACCTTTTAAATGACCATACATTTTATCTTCATAGGCGGGCACTAAGTCGGCAACACTTTTACCTGTGGCACAAGACAATAGTGACAATAAGTTTGATACACCTGGTTTTTCTTCAAGATTATAATATATGCGAGCTTGTTCATCAGAATCAGTAACTGCACGTTTAATTTTCTTAGCAACCTTTTTAGGGTCTTCTAATAAACCAATGAAATTACCTGGGTTAGTATCAGATTTAGACATTTTTTTAGTGGGTTCAAGCAAACTCATTACACGAGCACCGTGCTCAGGAATAAACGGATCTGGTACTGTGAAAATATCACCATAAAGATTATTAAAGCGCGTAGCAATATCTCTAGCTAACTCTAAATGCTGCTTTTGATCATCACCGACAGGAACACGGTCAGCACCGTAAAGAAGAATATCAGCAGCCATTAATACTGGGTAAGTAAATAAACCTGAATTCATATTGGCTTCAGATTTTTGCGATTTATCTTTGTATTGAGTCATACGATTTAACTCACCCATTTGGGTATAACAGTTCAGCACCCAACTCAATTGTGCATGTGCTGGAACATGCGATTGAATAAAAATAGTACTTTGCTCGGGATCAACTCCACAAGCTAAGTAGAGTGCTAAGCCGTCTAAGGTTGCATTGCGTAAATCTTCAGCCTTAGGACGAACGGTAATAGCATGTTGATCTACCAACATGTAGTAACATTCGTGAGTTGACTGCATATTAACCCATTGCTTTAATGCGCCTAAATAATTACCAATAGTTAACTCGCCTGACGGCTGACAGCCACTTAATACAATAGGTTTACTTGTCATTTTTATACCCTTTAAATTCTGAATGCTTTACTTGTTTTTGCTTATGTTTACTTAATGTTTATTGCGAAACTTTCGCTAACTCGCTGCGCATTTCATCGATTGCTACTTTATAGTCATCTTGAGAAAATATTGCCGAGCCAGCAACAAACATATCAGCTCCTGCATCAGCAATTTCAGCAATATTATTGGCTTTAACACCACCATCAACTTGTAAGCGAATGTCATAGCCACTTTGCTTAATCTTTTCTTTTACCAAACGCAACTTATCTAGTGTTGTAGGAATAAAAGATTGACCACCAAAACCCGGGTTTACTGACATTAATAAAATAACGTCAAGCTTATCCATAACAAAGTCTAAACAATGCAAAGGTGTCGCTGGATTTAATACTAAGCCTGCTTTACAACCATTGTCTTTTATTAGCTGTAAGCTTCTGTCGATATGGTCACTGGCTTCAGGATGGAAAGTGATTATGTCTGCACCCGCTTCAGCAAAGCCTGGAATGAGTGTATCAACATTCTTAACCATTAAATGGACATCAATCGGTGCCGTTATGCCGTAGTCACGTAATGACTTACATATCATCGGGCCAAACGTTAAATTTGGGACAAAGTGATTATCCATCACGTCAAAATGAACAACGTCAGCGCCTGCCGCTAGGACTTTAGCAACATCATCACCTAAGCGAGCAAAGTCGGCAGATAATATAGAGGGGGCAATTAAAAATGGTGACATGAGCAAAATTTCCTAAAAAAATATGCCGCTATTATACCCGTTACCATTCAAAGTGCACGATTTCAGTGGGAATTAAAATGACTTTAGGCAAGGAAAATGATTTAAGCATAGTTATTCTATGCTTTGATTATTTAACGCCGTATAAAGTCATTTTAAACCCAACGAAGAAGCGCTCGATCAACATCACTTTATCCTTGCTGTGATTTATAAGGACGCTACATGGATGTAGCCTATTAGAGAATGCAGGAGCATATTCTCCTGAATAACCATTATTTCATCATAGCGCCTTGAATTGAAATGGCTCAAGCACTCTGAAACATGCATCTTGATTGATAACGGGTATATGCCCAAGCATTATCTAAATGCGAATAGCCCAACTGAGATTAGCTTAAATGAATGCCATAACGCACTTCTTTTGAACATGGCTTAAATTAACGCACCAAAAAAGCGCACCTCTGCACTTGTTAAGAAATAACCCAAGCAAGCAAAACCCTTATAGTTAATTGTTTTTTATAAATAAAATTTTAAATGATATCTAAATTAAACTCAGGCATTAACTTTGCAATTATCAAATTAGCATTAAATTACCCTTAACTAATCTAATAACTTTCACACAATGAGAATAATATGAAAAATACACTATTAAATATCACACTCGCTTCCGCTCTAATAACAGGTTCTCTTGCAACATCTTCAGCATTTGCTGTTGAAGGGTTGTCTGCAAATGTTGGAGCAACTAGTAACTATTTATGGCGTGGCGTAACACAAACTGATGATGCTGCTGCTATTTCTGGTGGTATTGACTATGAACATCAATCAGGATTTTATGCTGGTACTTGGGCTTCTAATGTAGATTTTGGTGATGATGCAAGTGCCGAACTAGACTTTTATTTAGGTTTTGGTGGTGAACTAGGTCAAGGTGTTGGTTACGATGTTGGTTATATCTATTATGCTTATCCTGATTCAGCACAAACTGACAGCGCTAATGAATATGATTTTGGTGAAGTATACGGTTCATTGAGCTACTCATATTTTTCAGTTTCGGCTAACTACGGTGTAAATAATGATGATGGCGCTAAATGGGCGGATAGTGCGTTATATATTTCTGCTGATGCTGAATTTGAAGTTACTGAAGGTTTAACTTTAGGGTTACACGTGGGTGATTACTCTTTCGATGATGACTACAAAAGTGATGATTACAGCGATTATGGCGTAAGTTTAAGTAAAGGTGGCTTCACCTTCGCTGTATCAGATACTGATATGGATAACGATGATATGAAGTTTACAGTTTCTTACTCTATCGATATCGATTTATAAGAAAGTTCATTGCTTGTTTTTTCGATTAATTGATGAATAAACAGTCAAAGACATAGAGGTGGACTTAAGTTATACTTGTTCACCTCTTTCAGTACACAGTGAAAAAACCATGTCAAAACGGATTATGACAAACTCTTCTTTTTCAAAGTTTAAGCAATTATCGTTTGCTTTTACTCTTACTATTGTTATTTTATTTACTCTGAACAAGCATACCGCCAGTCAAAGCATACAAGCAAAATTACTAAGCTCATGTATGCTCGTAGAGTCAAACTTACCTATGAATCATATAAATCATCCATGCCATACCACTAATATGTCGAACAAAAGTTGGATATCGTGGTTGTCAGGGGAAAGTAAATCTACGCATTTACACTTTTTAGATTTAGTAGAGCTTATTCATTATAGCTTCCATTAGAGCAAGTTTAGCTTTTATCATCCAAAGCAGCATGAAAAACACTTTCAAAAGTGTAGCCGCTGCTTTCTTTGGTGTGCAAAATGAAAGTAACCGTAAACGAGACTTCTCAGAAGGTAAACTCTCTCACTTTATTATTGCTGGCATCATCGCTGTACTCATTTTTATAGCTTGCTTGATAGCTGTTGTCAGCTTAGTTATGCCAAGCTGACCCATTACTTTCTACCTCAAATTTTCCCTCTACTTTTCTATTAGCTACTCGGACTACCTTTTCAGTAAGCAGTAGTGACCAAAATTAAACAGAGGCTTTTCCAGAGTGAACAACTCCTTAAAATCCACATAAAGTCCCCTTACGTCGAATACAGACATTTTGGATAACTAACTGCTATCGCGTTGTATGGAACTATCTACGTCTATTTGAACGACTAATAGCGACAAAAGCCTGTAAGGCTCTGACTCAGTTATTTATCGCTTATGGCTTGCTGTAGGAGCGGAAGGTAGGTGCGGTTCATTACTTAAAGACTAGTAACTAAGCTTGCTAATAGACAACTCTGGCTTGTACTACTTAACTTAACCCAGTGCTATTGCCTCTTGGTGGTGAGTGTAGCGCTTATTTATAAAGTGCTAATACTTCTTTAACTTTAACTCGTCCTTGTCCCTTTGGGCTAATTGAGCGTTGTACTTGAAAAAATTCTCTTTTATCCGCATTTTTATAAAGTTCACGAGTAAAATCGACGTGATGATTAGAAATAATAGTAGCGACACCTTGCTGCTTTGCTTTTTCAGCACAAGCCACCAATCTGATCTGATCTTCATCCGTAAATGAATTACCAGCATACGCGGTGAAATTTGAAGTTCTATTAATTGGAGAGTACGGAGGATCACAATAAATAACATCGTCACTTTTAACTTGAGCGAATGCTGTTTCAAAATCACCTTGTACAAATGTTGCTTTTTGAGCCTTCTTTGAGAAAAATTCTAATTCTGCTTTGGGGAAATATGGATGCTTATATCTTCCAAACGGTACATTGTAACCACCACTTTTATTGTAACGGCATAGACCATTGTAACCATGACGGTTTAAATACAAAAAGAGTAATGAACGTTGGTATGAATCGTTAGTTTCATTAAACTGCTTTCGTAACTCATAATACTTTTCAGCATGATTGTAATCACCATTAAAGTACATTTGAGCATCAGCAATAAATTTAGAAGATTGGTTTTTTATGATATTAAATAGAGAGATTAGATCTTTGTTCATATCAATTAACAGATATTCATCAAAGTCTATATTCAGAAAAACAGAGCCACCACCAACAAAGGGTTCAACGAGTCTTTTTTTACCTTTTACAGGCAAAACCTTTAGGATTTCACCTACAACTCTTTTCTTGCCTCCCGCCCATTTTAAGGGTGATCGCATATTAGTTTGCAATGTATCTTTACTCACTCTAGACCTTATTGCCAATACTGTAATTTATGCTGGCGTAATTTTCTGAAGAATAATAGCGGTTGTATTCTTTTGTATAGATCTTAGCAAGAACAATATGTAGAAGTCTAATATCATAAAAATGAGTAATAGAAATTTACCTTATGAAACTTTGCTTGTTCTCAATTATTCTTGCTAAAGAGCGAAGCGGTGATCTACTTAATAATTTAATGGCGGATTGTAGCTTGAATTATTGCTTAAAGGTATTAATTTCGTTGATAACAGACGAAATAGACTTGACCCAAGGTTTGCGCTCAATCAGTTGTATTGGTAACAACTGAATTATTGCTTTAGCTTCAGATTTATTTGGAAAAACTCTCGATGTGATGACGGTAAATTTTTTCCCTTTCAACTGCTTTTGATAGCTATGAAGGTTTTCTTCAGGGTAAAGTGACAAAAATCGTTCCGATAATCTTTCATCAGAAAAGCCAGCTATCTGAATAACATATCCATTTTCATATTCCTTTACTTTGCTTTGATAATAATTATTAGTGATTTCAGCGACAGGATTTTGGTTAACCGTTTTTTTACTTTGAGCATCAATAACATTAGCATCAATTTTATTATCAGCAATAGCTAATGCTTGAAGAACATCTCCAGCTTTAGCGGGTATTTTCTGAATAGCATTAACTAACTGAATAGTCATTAAAGCCTGATTAATTTCTTCACTTGTTGCTTGTACTATATTTGAAGATTCACTGGCATGAACCGATTGCTCAAACAGAGCTGTCTTTTGTTTCTTTTGCATTTGTCTGGTATTTTCATTACCAGAAATATCGTTGACATTAAGCGATGATAAATCCTGCAAAGTGCTGCTTTCCAGCACCGTTTGCTCTTTTATATTGAACGCTTGTTTATTTACATCTTCAGCTATTAATAAATAAATCCAGGTGAGTGCCGCACCAATAAGTACAATAGCACTAACCAAACTTATTTTTTGCCATAAAAATATCGGACTAGCACTCTTTGCAATCATCATTTTTTTATCATCTAAGCCTATTACTTGGCCAGATCCAGCATCAATAATAGCCATTTTGTTCTTAAATAAACTTTTATTAGCTGCTAACTGTTGCGCGGCTTCGGTTAAACCAAAAAGCACAACATTAATCGTTAATTTGCTTTTTTTAGCTAAACTCACTAATTGACACAATTCATATTTAACTTGTAATGAAAGCGCATGAGCATGATCTATAACGATAGAAATAGATTCACCATGTTGCTTGGCGAACCCCAAAACACTTACCGCTAGAGATTTCTCAGGGTCAAACAAAGTATTTACAAATAATTGTTCAATTAAACGACAACGTATCTGAATATCATTTAATTTTGAAGAAGCTGCAACAAACGCCACATTGATGTGGTTATCTTGAGTATCAGAATGGTTCACATTTGAGAGGCTGACAAGAAACTGGCTAGCCAGCTGTGAGTATTGCTCGGTATTATCACCAACCACTAACACAGCTTGTTTAGCAAATCGTAAGTTGTAGTCGATTCGTGCAGTAACACTAATAGCTACACTTCCATCCGCTAATGAAGATTCGCTCTCAGTTAGCCTTTGTGTTGTTTGATATGTCGAATGAGAGTTTGCGGATGCTGACATGCTTAATCCTTTCTATGCTTTAAATTCTTCTCGTAGACAGCATGCCTACGAGAAAAGATTATTATAGAATTTCTTGAAGCGTATCTTGAGTGACATCGTCACGAATTTCAGATTGACCAATAGCTGTTGGTATTATAAATCTAAGCTTACCGGCGATATTTTTTTTATCTCGACGCATATGACGAATAAACTCAGCGAAGCCCATATTTTTAGGAGCTGTTATGGGTAAATCAAACGCTGCAATTAACTCTTCTATGCGTCGAAATTCTGACACTTCAAGCAAATTCATTGCTACTGCTAACTTAGCAGCAAGTACCATGCCAGTAGCTACGCCTTCACCATGTAACCATTTGCCATAACCTTGCTCGGCTTCAATAGCATGACCAAAAGTATGACCTAGATTAAGCAGTGCTCTAACACCTGATTCTTTCTCATCGCTAGCGACTATATCGGCTTTACATTGACAGCACTTTTCTATCATCTGTGCTAAAACTTGTTTTTCACCCGCTTTAATGGCTGTAATATTATCTTCAAGCCATAAAAAAAATGCTTTATCACCTAACACACCATACTTGATAACTTCGGCCATTCCCGCATTAAACTCGCGAACAGGTAAAGTAGTAAGGCTATTAATATCAATAAATACAGCTTTAGGCTGGTAAAATGCGCCCACCATATTTTTACCTAACGGGTGATTTACCGCTGTTTTTCCACCAACTGACGAATCAACTTGTGAAAGCAAGGTTGTCGGTATTTGTATAAAATCAATTCCACGCTGATAACATGCTGCAGCAAAACCTGTTATATCACCGATAACTCCACCACCTAATGCAATTAAGGTTGTATCTCTGCCATGCTCGTAAGTAAGCAGGTGGGAAATAATAACCTCAAAATTAGCTAAGTTTTTCTCAGCTTCTCCATCAGGGAGTATGACTTCATCTACATCAAAGTCGGTTAACTTCGTTTTTAATGAGTCCAGATATAAAGGTGCAACAATATCGTTTGTTACAATACACACACGTTTCGCACGAATATGAGATGAGAGCAGATCTGTTTTATTTATCAGACCTGAATCAATATAGATAGGATAACTGCGTTCGCCTAGATCAAGATTAAGAATTGCCATATTAGGGTACTACTAGACTCCAACGCTGATTAATTTAAAAGTCGAGACGCTCGATAATCTTATGAGCGACAACTTTGGCGCTTTGATCATCGGTTTGCACGATAATATCAGCAATATCTTCATAAAGCGGATTACGTTCAACAGCTAAATTTTCTAAAACTGTGCGCGGCTCTTCTGATGTTTGTAAAAGTGGACGACGACGGTCTCTTTGGGTACGAGCTACTTGTTTATCAATTGTTGTTTCAAGATATACAACAATACCGCGAGCAGATAAGTGATTACGCACATTAGTGCTAATAACTGAACCACCACCCGTAGCTAAAACAATACCGTGTTTCTCACTCAGGTCTTCAATGACAGTTTCTTCTCTTTTGCGGAAACCTTCTTCACCTTCAAGATCAAAAACCCAAGCAATGTCTGCTCCTGTGCGGCGCTCTATTTCTTGGTCAGAGTCAAAAAACTCAAGATGTAATCGGTCTGCTATTTCTCTACCGATAGTGCTTTTACCAGCACCCATAGGGCCTATAAGGAATATGTTACGTTTTTCTGCCATTAGATTTACTTAATACTCGTTGGGTTAACAGAACAGTCAAAAGTCTAAATACTGTGAAATTGAACTTTTGACGCAAAAGAGGTCTCCCTCGGAAATTTCAAGGGCGTAATTATCGCAAGTCTTAAGCATAAATTGCAAGCAACAATAGTACTATCTTAGTTAAAAACTCTCTTATTAAAATAAAAAATCCATTAAATGACGAAAAATCACGGCATTTAATGGATTTCCTATGAATAAAGACTAAAAGTGTTCAGTTACAATTCGTGGTGTAACGAAGATCAACAATTCTTTTTTCTCATTTAGCTGACTTGAATTTCTAAACAACCAACCAAGGTAAGGAATATCACCTAAGATTGGAATTTTAGAGACTGTGCTGATAATTGCCTGCTGATAAATACCACCTAGTACGATAGTTTCTCCGTTATTAACTAAAACCTGAGTTCCAATTCGCTGAGTATCAATCGCCGGTGCAAGACCACTGCTAATATCCGATATAGTATCTTGTGTCACTACTAAATCTAAGATGATTTTATCATCCGGGGTAATGTGTGGTGTTACCGTTAAACTCAATACTGCTTTTTTGAATTGAGTTGCTGTTGCACCGCTTGAGGCCGCTTCTTGATATGGAATCTCAACACCTTGTTCTATGTAAGCTTCCTTTTGGTTAGCTGTAGTTATACGTGGACTAGCAATAACTTCACCTTTATTTTCTTTTTCAAGTGCAGAGAGTTCTAAGTCTAGAATGGTACCATTGGCTAAACGAGCAACCTGAAAAGCAATTGTTCCTGCGGCATTAGCAACAGGAAGGTTCACATTTAGTCCATCACCCACAGAAGGAACTTGCCCCACTCCTGGAGTAGTTACTCCTCTTGTACCGTTGGCACTACTAGCACCCTCGATACTACCTGAAGTTGAAAATTCACCGTCCGTGTTAGTAACACCCCAACGAATACCTAACTCCTCATTCATATTGTCTTTAACAGTTACCATGCGAGCTTCAATAACCACTTGTCGAACTGGTACATCAAGAATAGTAATCATTCGCTTAATATCTTCAATACTCTTAGCTGTATCGCGTATTAATAGTGTATTCGTACGTTCATCTACTGACACACTGCCGCGAGCAGATAAAATGCTAGTATCTTCATTTTTAATAAGTTCTGAAAATTCACTTGCTTTTGCATAATTAATCTGTAGATATTCAGAGTATAAAGTGGCCAACTCTTCAACTTGTTGCTTTGCTTGCAAGCTTTGTGCTTCTCGAGCAGCAAGTTCATCACTCGGTGCGACCATTAAAATATTACCTTGCATACGCTTATCTAGACCCTTCACTTTTAAGATAATACTTAGTGCCTGATCCCAAGGTACGCCATCCAAACGAAGCGTAATATTACCTGTAACGGTATCGCTGATAATTAAATTAAATTCATTATAATCTGCAATTATTTGTAAAACAGTACGAACAGGAATATCTTGAAAGCTTAATGAAATACTACGACCATTAAAGTCATCAGTGTCTCCTAAGTAGGTAGGGGCTTTTTCAGGCTTTTTCTTTACCGTTAATATGAATAAATTTTCTTCTTGTTTTTGAGTAAAAATAAAGCCACTCTCAACTTCAATAACCAAGCGAGCGTTTCGCCCTTCTTTAAAAGTTTCAATACTCGTAACGAGTGTCCCAAAGTCAGTAACATCTAACTTATAAAGTAAATCGTCAATAATTTCAGTGTTATGAAATTCGACATTTAATTTACCTAATTTATCATTTACATCAGCAGCTAGCATGCTGTCTTTTAGGTAAACTAATATTTGCCCTTCATTATCACCATTTAATCTAAAATCGATTGACTCTATATAATTAATAAAATCATCGCCTGCTGGGCTTAATGTTTCAACAACGTCAGCTGATTGACCATAGTTAAAAGTAATAGAAAATTCTTTTTCATTATTCAATGAGACATCAAAAACAGCCAGTTTTTCTAGACTAATTAATGCTACAACTTTACCCGTTTTAGCATCTAAATTGATTCCTTTTACACCAGCATAGTTAATTAAAGTATCTTTTAGTTCTTTACCAAAACTGTTTGCATCAAAAGTCACTTCTACAAAAGCAGGAGTCATCGATGTTTTAACTACAGGTAGTGAAGTGATATTTTCTGTAAAACTAAAAACAACTACAATTTGATCATTTTGAATGGTGTTATATGAGATACCAATCAATTCATTATTATTTATAGAAACATCATTGTTAGCAGCACTTACTGAAAACGATAGCGTAAATATAGACAATAAAAATAGGTTTAAAAGCCAGAGTTCTTTTATAGCAGTAAAGCCTTTATAATTTTTCATTCGATTAAATAGCATTATTAATTCCTTTACTTATTTGACTCTTCAGATTGTACGATATTTAATGTAGCTTCACGCTCTAGCCAACACCCTGCACCATCTGGAGCTAATTCAATTATTTTCACTGTTTTTGCACTCACCTGTGTAATTCGACCATTATATAAACCAAGATAATTCCCTAGAGCAACTCGATGCAGACTTAAATCTGATGCTTCTAATAAAGCCCATAACATAGTTGCATCACCCAAAGTACCGCGCATAGTTAAATCACTTAAGGCATACTTTTCTAACGGTTGCTTACGACGATTAGTATCGGGACTTAAGCATCCTGCCATTTGCTGCATTTTTTGCTGAATAGCTTCAGGCCTAGGTAACACAAATGGGCTACGCAAGTCATCGGCAGAATAAGCAATGTGATTAAAAGGATTAACCTCTGGCATAGGATCAATGTAATTGGTCGTTGTTGCCTTAACTTGCGCCATGTGAGTTTTAATTTCTGAAGTATCGTCAAAACACCCCGATACCAAAGTCAGCGCCGTGAGACTGAGAATTATTTTTGTCGATATTTGTTGAAAATTTGTCATTTGGCTGCCTCCTCTTGATAACGGTATGTTTTAGCTTGTAACTTTAAATTCAAGATTTCACTATCACTTTGTGAAATGCTTATCTTAAAGTCATGTAAGGTCACAATTCTAGGTAAGCCTGCAATTTTACTCACAAACTGACCAAATGAGTGATATGGTCCTATTACTTCAATATCAATCGGTAATTCAATATAAATTTCTTTACTGATTTCTGGTTGCCACTCTAATTTTACAAAATCAAGACCACTCGTGGTACCAACAAAAGTAATATCATCCAATAAGCCTGGAATCTCATGACTATTTGGTAAACTACGTAATTGATTAGCAAAAGTATCTTCGGCCTCAACCATTTGAGCTCGAAATAAATCTAAATTAGCTGCAACATGGTATTTAGCACGGTAAGACTCTTTTAATGTTGTTTCTTCATAGAAGACACGATCAAGTTGTTTCATTTGATCACTAATTAAGCCCATATAACCTAAAAACCCGATCACGATCGCTAGAAAAACAGCTAAAATCAATTTTGCGGCTGCTGGCCATTGACCTATATTTTCAAGTTCTAGATTGTCGAATTGGGATGCATCAAACTTCATTATTTGCTCCCTTTATTAGCATCATCTAAGCCTTTAATTTTCACTTTCATTTTAAAACTACTAAGTAGTTTAGGAGAGCCATCATCAGCAGTAATAGACTCTGGGGTTGCATCAACAAATAAATCAGATAATTCAACCGCACGAATCATATTAGCTAAATGGTTGTTCGATTCACTCTTTCCAGTCAGCTGTAAAGTATTACCTTGTTTTTCTAGCTCAATTATATAAATACCATTAGGGATGATTTTTGCTATTTCATCAAGTACTTGTGTACCTACATTTCGACTACGTTGTAATTGTTCAACAACATTAATTCGTTTTTGTAACGCCAATTTTTTCGCGTTTAAGGTTTTTATCTCATTTATTTGAATATCAAGTTGCGCTATTTCATTTTTCAAATATTGATTTTTACTATTTTGACCATCAATATGAGCTTGATAATAAAAATTAATAGCTAAAACCAAAGCTAAAGTAAGTAAGCCAACCGCAGCTAAAATGGTAAAGTATTCTTTTTGTTGGGCCTTCAGTGCTGCTGCGCGCCAAGGGAGTAGGTTTATATGTGCCATGGGGTAAAACTCCTTAAGGCTAAACCTGTTGCCACCATTAATTGAGGTGCAACATTAGCAAGTTCATCTTGCTCAATAGATTCACCATATGACATATCATTGAATGGGTTAGCAATAACGGTATGTATTCCTAATTCTTCTGTAAGCAAGCTTTCAATGCCTTCTAACGCCGCTGTGCCGCCAGAAATTAATAAGTAGTCAACTTTCTTTTGTCCACTAGTAGTTAAAAACATCTGAATAGCACGACGTATTTGCTGCATTAATACAGTATGAAAAGGTGCTAATACTTCAAAAGTATAGTTTGGGGGTAAGTCGTTAGAGGTTTTTGATTCTTCAGCTTGCTCAAAGGATTTATTGTAATAAGATACAATAGAACGAGTGTATTGTTCCCCGCCAAACATTTGATCTCGACTATAAATGTGTTTACCTGCATCAGTTGCTGAGAAAAGTGTAACTGTTGAGCCAATGTCGACAATCGCTACGACTTTATCTTTCGCGTCATCGGGAAGCTGCGTTAAACATAAATCATAAGCTCGGCCAACCGCATAAGATTCAACATCAATGACTTTGGCATGAAAATCTCCAGCATCTAATGCTGCAACGCGCGCTTCAATAGACTCCGTTCGAGCAGCGCTAAGCAATACATTTACTTTGCTAGGATCCGATTCATTAACATCAAGGGTTTCAAAGTCTAAACTAACTTCATCAAGCGGAAATGGAATGAGGCTATCAGCTTCAATTTCAATTTGGCTTGCGAGTTCATCCTCTGTCAAAGCAACGTCCATATAAATCAATTTAGTGATAACTGTTTGCCCTGATACTGCAGCGGCTGCATCGGTCGCTTTCGCAGAAATCTTTTTTCTAAGTTTAGCGATAACAGCACCAACGGCTTCAATATCTTGTATCTCACGATCAACAACTGAACCTCGAGGCATTGGCTCAATAGCAAAATCTTCAATTACAAAACCTTCATCTCCCTGACCTAAGAGTACTGCCTTTGCTGAATGAGAACCAATATCGATCCCAACCATCATAGAATTTTTCTTTTTCCATAGTTTGTCTAGCATAAAGACCTGCAATTTTTATTTTTGTAATTATTTTAGACGCATAATACGTATAAATACATTTATTACATGCTTTTACACGATATACTAGTACTATCTTACATTTTTATCCACCAATTGGTCTTTTGCTGTGTTGTCAATCAAAAATTTATTAAAAGTCAGCTTGATACTGTTAATTTTAGTCTCAATTGCTGTTTATAGTTTATATCTTTCAATGCGTTCAGAATTACCTAGTGTTGACTCATTAAAAGACTTGCATTGGCAAACGCCATTGCAAGTTTATAGTCAAGATGGTTTGTTAATTTCACAGTTTGGTGAAAAGAAACGTACCCCATTAACATTAGAGCAAGTTCCTCAACAACTGATTGATGCCTTATTAGCAACAGAAGACGATCGATTTTATTTGCATTTTGGTGTTGATCCAATCGGCATGGGTCGTGCTGTGCTTGGTAAACTAATGGGTCAAGATAAAGGCGGCGCTAGTACGATTACTATGCAAGTAGCACGTAATTTTTTCCTAACTCGTGAGGTAACTTACACACGTAAAATTCGTGAAATATTTTTATCATTTCACATTGAAAATTTACTGAGTAAAGATGAAATATTAATGCTATACATTAATAAAATTGAATTGGGTCATAGGTCATTTGGCTTTGGTGCCGCAGCTCAAGTTTATTACGGTAAAGAAATTCACGAGCTTAATCTTGCCCAAATTGCCGTACTCGCTGGGCTTCCTAAGGCTCCCTCAACGTTAAACCCTATTCGCTCACCCAAACGAGCGAAAGCTCGCCGTGCTGTAGTTCTACAACGTATGTTAGTTAGTGGTTACATCTCTGACTTACAATATCAAACAGCTAAAAATGCACCTATCACTGGAAAAAGACATGGTGCTGAAATTGAATTAAATGCTCCCTACGTTGCTGAAATGGCTCATAATGAAGTACTTAAGCGTTACGGAAAAGATAAAGCATATACAGAAGGCTACAAAGTATTTACTACTGTAACCTCAAAACTACAAACCGCTGCAGAACAAGCTCTGGTAAATAATTTATTGAATTATGACCAACGTCATGGATATCGTGGACCTCTATCTTCACTTAGACCTCCACCAATATCTCGGGACAAAACTTCTGAAATACAGGTAGTCCCATTATTACAAGAAGAGCTAACTAAGGCCTTATCAGACGCTACTTATTATCAAATGCTTGAACCAGCGATAGTGCTTGCCGTTGAAGAAAAGTCGGTCAGTATTCAATTGCGTAATGAAGTGACTGCAACAATTAAGTGGCAAGGGTTAGCTTGGGCACGTCCTTATATTAACGACCAAAAACAAGGTAGACCACCCAAAACTGCAAAAGATATCCTTAAATTCGGTGATGTTATCTTAGTTAGTAAAATGACTGATAATAATTATCGCCTAGGACAGCTTCCAACCGCTAGTGCTGCCATAGTGTCTTTATCTCCAAATGATGGTGCAATTAAAGCGGCCGTTGGCGGCTTTAGTTTCAAACAGAGTCAATTTAATCGTGTTACTCAAGCTAAGCGTCAAGTGGGGTCAAATATCAAACCCTTTATTTATTCTGCAGCGCTCGAACATGGATTCACCCTAGCTTCATTAGTGAATGATGCCCCGATAAATCAGTGGGATAAAAGCTCAGGAGTTGTATGGCGTCCTAGGAACTCTCCAGAAAAATATGTGGGTCTATTGAGAGTTAGATTAGCATTAGCACAATCAAAAAATGTAATTGCTGTACGATTATTAAAAAGTATTGGCGTTACCAATACCATCAAACACTTAACCGCCTTTGGCTTTAGTGCTGCCGATTTGCCACGTAATGAGACGTTAGCACTGGGCTCTGCCTCATTAACACCGTTAGAGGTAGCTACAGGCTTCTCTGCCTTCGCTAATGGTGGATTTTTAGTTGAACCTTATCTAATTGATCGTATTGAGAACAGTGAGGGCGAAATTATTTATCAATCTACCCCCGTGCTAGCTTGTGATCCATGTATTCAAACTGATGAATTAGATGATACTGACCAACAGCTGGATGTATTAAGTAATAATATTCCAGATCACGATATAATAATTGAAGATGCACTGATTCCTAAGCAATCTGAGGACGATCAAACTGTTCAGATCAAGCAAGCAGCTCGAATCATCAGTCCTCAAAATGCTTTTTTAATTACTCAAGCGCTTAATAGTGCTATTTGGGGTGCAGATTGGTCTGCCAAACATGGCTGGCAAGGTACTGGTTGGCGAGCTAGAACACTTAAGCGCCGTGATATCGCAGGTAAAACCGGTACGACTAACGAAGCAAAAGATGCTTGGTTTTCTGGATTTAGCCGAAATATAGTCACCACCTCATGGATAGGTTTTGATGATCCTCGCCATATTTTAGGCCAATCAGTTTATAATAATAACTTAGGAAAAAACCAAACAACGGGTAAAGAATTTGGTGCGAAGTCAGCACAACCGGCATGGATTGACTTTATGCGCATCGCTCTTGCTGATTCTGAGCAAGAAGCTTTTCAGCCCCCAGTGGATATTGTATCTGTCCGTATTGATAAGACGACAGGAAAATTAACCACCAAGACCGATAAAACCAGCCAATTTGAATACTTCCGTCTAGGGAAGGTACCGACTGAATATGTTACTGAAGACAATAGCAGTGAAATATTATCTGGTGGTCAACAAAAAGAAGAGGAAGAAGAACTGTTTTAACCAGACTTTAACTTTGAAACATTAGTTATTTCTCAAATTAGAAGAACAAAAAAGCAGCTAGTGATTTACATTAGCTGCTTTAAATATAGCCTTAATACAGATTTGATATCCAACTAAAAATCAATGTTATAAAAATTACTTATATATCTTTGATAAAGACTTTCGAATTACGTTGAAAGTTATACATCTGTTTCTTCCCTTCAGGTAACCTTTCAAGTGAGGCCTCAATAAAGCCTTGTTCTAGAAACCAATGCCCGCTGACTGTGGTCAATAAAAATAGCGACGTTAAGCCTTTCTTTTTTGCACTCAACTCTAATGCATTGATAATTCTTTCGCCTCGATTTCCTTTACGGTAATCAGGGTCAATGACAACACAAGCAACTTCAGCCATTTTTGCTTCAGGGTATGGATATAAAGCAGCGCAAGCGATGATTACTTCTTCTTTTTTAAGCACTGTAAAATATTCTATTTCCATCTCGAGTAACTCGCGAGAGCGCTTCACTAAAACCCCCTCCTCCTCAAGCGGTTGAATCAGTTCTAAAATTCCAGCAACATCATCAATAGTCGCAGTAGCAATCAATTCCTTATGATCTTTGGCAATCAAAGTACCTGCACCATCACGGGTAAATAGCTCTTGTAACAATGCAGTATCACTTTGATAGCTAACGCAATGACAACGCTCTACACCGTTTTCGCCGCTTTGAATGATTGAGCGAAGTAATAACTGACGAACATGGCAGTCTTTTTCATCAAGCAAAGTTTTTACCGTGCGAACACTACAGCTACGAATTAACTTTCCAGACTTATCAATAAGCCCTTCATCTTCGGTGAATGCAATCAGCTTATCTGCTTTGAGTGAGATAGCTGTTTGTGTGGCTACATCTTCTAAAGCTAAGTTAAAAACTTCGCCTGTTGGCGAGTAACCTATTGGTGAAAGTAAAACAATTGAGCCATAATCCAGCTGCATATTAATGCCATCTGAATCTATTCTTCTTACGCTACCAGTATACTTATAATCAATACCATTACGAACACCCATAGGTTTTGCAATGACAAAATTTCCCGTACTGACTCGAATTTGCGAGCCGTGCATAGGTGAATTAACCACACCAGTAGAGAGCAATGCTTCAATATGAAGACGCAAAGAGCCGGTAGCATCTTTTACAGCCACTAATGTTTGCGCATCAGTGACTCGAATATTGTTTACAACGTTTTCCTCAAGCTCTCGTTGCTGCATGCGATCTACAATCTGTGGCCTTGCGCCATGCACCACCACTAACTTCACACCTAAACTACGTAATAATGAAATATCATGAATAATATTAGCAAAATTTGGATGCGTAACTGCTTCACCACCAAACATAAGTACCACCGTTTTTCCACGATGGGCATTAATATAGGGCGCCGCATTTCTAAACCATTTAACGTAATTTTGCTCGCTATTATTCATGTTTTCCATTCTTTAATATAACTTCGCTATTTTCTGTAAAGACTACTTACTTTGACCAACAATATATTCCATCGCTACTTCATCAGCAGGATCTTTATGCGGGCTTGGTTCACTGTCTTCAATGATATTATCTGCAAGCGAGTTCTTATCAATTACGTTAAAACCAAGCTGTTCAAAGTACTGTGGAATATAAGTTAAAACGATGATTTGTTCTAATTCCATTTGATTAGCAAATTCTAACAAATACTGAACAAGCGCCTCACCTTGGCCTTGCTTTTGAGCATCATCTTGCACAACGACAGAGAGTATCTCTGCTAGACCTGTTTGGTAAATGTAAAGCGATGCGGTGCCAACAACATTACCGTCAAGTTCAGCGACGACGAAATTCTGAATATCATGAATTATATTGTCACGAGTCCGTGGTAAAATTTCACCTTTATCAGCCCAGAAATTAGTCAATTGATGAATACTATCTACATCAGACATTCTGGCTCGACGAACAGACATAGCTGCAGCGCGTTGTGCATTTAAGCGTTGTTTTACTTGCTTAAGTGCACCTTCAATTCTTTGTTTGCCTGGCGCACCAACCACTTGCTCATTTAAAATCGCTTCATTGCCAGACTGCGTAGTCGCCAGTGCTTTTTTAACTTGCGATCGTGATGTTCCACCAAGCGCTTCACGCTTATTAAGCGTCGATTCAATTGAAAGATGTTGATAAACATCTTGCTCAATTTTATCACTAAACTCTTGCAGTTGGCTTATGGTTAAATCTTCTAAAGGTACACCTTTATCGATAGCAGCTAATACTACTTCACCAACAATATGATGGGCTTCACGGAACGGAATATCTTTACCCACTAAATAATCAGCAAGCTCAGTCGCATTGGCATAACCTTGTTGAGCGGCCGCTAGTGTACGTGAACGGTTTACTTTCAAACCATCTGCAACTAAAACCGCCATTTCCATACACTCTTGCCAAGTATCAAGCGCGTCGAATAAACCTTCTTTGTCTTCTTGCATATCTTTATTATACGCAAGCGCCAAAGCTTTCATTGTAGTTAACATGCCCGTTAATGAGCCGAAAACACGCCCTGCTTTTCCACGAATTAATTCACAAGCATCCGGGTTTTTCTTTTGCGGCATCAATGATGAACCAGAACTAACTAAGTCACTCATTTCTACAAAACCAGCTTCACCTGAGTTGTAGAAAATTAAATCTTCTGCAAAACGTGATAAATGCATCATTGAAATACTGGCTGAAGCCAATAACTCAATAACGTGATCTCTATCAGAAACAGCATCAAGGCTATTCATTGTTGCGGTTCTAAAACCTAAACGGTTAGCTAATGCTTTTCTATCAATAGGATACGCTGTGCCCGCTAAGGCACCAGAGCCTAATGGCGAAACATCTAAACGGTAAAGGGCATCTTTTAGACGGCCAATATCACGGTTAAACATTTCTACATAGGCTAAACACCAATGACCAAAAGTAATCGGTTGTGCTCTTTGTAAATGGGTATAACCTGGTAATACAGTATCTTTTTCACGTTCAGCTAAATTCATCATTGCTTGTTGTAAATTCACTAGGGCAAAGACTAATTCGCCACCCGTTTCTTTACACCAAAGCTTTAAATCAGTTGCTACTTGGTCGTTACGACTGCGACCCGTATGAAGCTTCTTACCTAAATCACCGGTTTTTTCAATTAATTGAATTTCTACCCAGCTATGAATGTCTTCCGCATCAGATAACAAAATTTGCTTAGGATTTTCTTCTACAGACGCTTTTAACTCTTCTAATGCTGCCGTTAAACGGACTAATTCGCCATCGTTTATTACACCTACTTCATGAATAGCCTGCGCCCAAGCGATTGAGCCAACGATATCTTGCACGGCCATACGGTAATCTACCGGCAACGAATCATTAAACTTCTTAAATTGTAAACTCGCCTTTTCTTTAAATCTTCCGCCCCATAAAGCCATTGTTATTTCGCCTTATCTTTTAGAGCATCTTTTTGAGAAAGCGCAGTAATTCTGCTTGATAAACTGAATAAACGAATAAAACCTTCTGCATGTTTTTGGTCGTAAACATCATCAGCACCAAAAGTAGCAAACGCTTCAGAATACAAACTGTTTGGTGAGCGACGTTGAATCACTTGTGCCATACCTTTGTATAATTTAACAACAACATCACCTGTTAACTTTTCAGCAAACGATGCAGCAGAGGCTAGCTGTGCTTTAGCAAGTGGCGTAAACCAACGTCCGTCATAGATAACATGAGAGAATTCAAGTCCTACAGATTCACGATATTTAAGTGATTCTTTATCTAGAATAAGTGTTTCTAAGCCTTTGTATGCGGCCATTAAAATAGTACCACCTGGTGTTTCATAACAACCACGAGATTTCATACCGACTAAACGGTTTTCTACAATATCAATTCTGCCGACACCGTGTGCAGCACCTTTTTCGTTAAGGTACATTAAGGCTTCATAGGCACCCGCACCATGTTGAGAAAAATCTTTCCCATCAATGGCAACCAATTCACCTTCTTTAAAGCTTAATTGTATTTTTTCTGGCACATCTGGCGCATCCATTGGATCAACCGTCATAGTCCATACTTCTTTAGATGGCTCACACCATGGGTCTTCTAATTCCCCACCTTCATGAGATATATGCCAAGCATTTGCATCACGGCTATAGATTTTAGTTAATGATGCAGCACAAGGAATATTACGCTCTGCCAAATAATCAAGTAAGTCTTCACGAGAAACCATGTCCCATTCGCGCCATGGTGCAATAACAGTAAGCTCAGGTGCTAAGGCTGCAAAACAAGATTCAAAACGTACTTGGTCGTTGCCCTTACCAGTACAACCATGACAGACTGCATCAGCACCAACTTTAAGCGCAACTTCTATGTGTGCTTTAGCAATGATAGGGCGTGCCATTGACGTACCTAACAAATATTGACCTTCGTAAACTGAACCTGTTTTCAGAATTGGGTAGATATATTCTTTTACGTATTCTTCTTTCAGATCTACTACGTAACATTCTGAGGCACCAGATGCGATGGCTTTTTCTTTAACGCCCTCAAGTTCTTCATCACCTTGGCCTACATCAGCACAAAATGCGATAACTTCACAACCGTCGTAATTTTCTTTTAACCATGGAATGATAGCTGAAGTATCTAATCCACCTGAATATGCCAATACTACTTTTTTAATTGTTTTCTTTGCTAAAGCCATGTTCTTCTCTCTTAAATATCTTAAATTTGTTTAGTTAATTTCTTACTTTGATTCGGTGTTTTTTCTACTTGTTGTTAATCTACTTCTGGAATAACGCAACAAGTACGGCATTTTGTGCCCACATTCTATTTTCTGCTTGTTGGAATACTTTTGATAATTCACTATCAAATAACTCCGTGGTTATTTCTTCTTCCAAATGCGCTGGTTGGCAGTGTAACACCATGGTCGCTTGCGCTTTTTCCATCAGATCATGATTTACTTGATAGGGTGCAAATTTAGCTAATATTTCAGCCTTCTTACTACTATCTTCATCCCCCATAGAAATCCAAGTGTCGGTATAAATTACATCTTGTTTACCAATGGCGTCAATATCATTAGTAAGAGTCAACTGACTCCCTGATTCTTGCGCAAGTTGTTTTGTTTTTTCAACAATGTCAGCTTGTGCTTCATGACCTTCAGGGCTAATTAAAGTGAAATCTACACCTAAAATTGCTGCCATAATCATTAATGAATTGGAAACATTATTACCATCTCCCACATACGCTAATTTTACTTGGCTTAAATCAGGGTAGCTCTCTGATAAAGTAACAAAGTCAGCAAGCGCCTGACAAGGATGATATACGTCGCACAAAGCATTAATTACCGGTACGCTAGCATGTTCAGCTAAACCTTGAATTGAATCATGACTAAATACCCGAGCAACAATAGCATCAGCAAAACAAGATAAGTTTTTTGCATAATCACTAACGCGCTCACGTTCACCTAACTTGCCATTTTGCTGGCCCAAGTATAGTGCATGACCGCCTAATTTACTTATGCCCATGTCAAAACTAACATGAGTTCTTAAAGACGGTTTTTCAAAGATCATAGCTACTGACTTACCAGCCAATACTTGACTATAATCCGCAGGGTTTTGCTTAATGTTAATCGCTAATTCGATTAACGCTAATAATTCACTTTTATTTAGCTGATCATCAGCCAAAAAATTATTTAATTGTTGTAATGCTATATTTGTCGACATAAGTATTTTCTCTCAATATTCCTTTAAAACGCTTTGATGATAAAGGCTGTAATTAGTTAGGTTGGATTTGTGTACCAACACCATGACCATCAAGTAACAGGGTAATTTGCTCTGGCGATTGCCAGCTGGCAACCGCGATACTTCGTCGTAATTGTTGTGCCGCGTGCAAGGCAGCATTTACTTTCGCTGTCATACCACCAGCAATAACACCTTGCTCAATTAGCTTTTCCGCTTGTTCAGCATTAAGTGACGATAAATACTCACCATCTGCATCTTTAACGCCATTCACATCAGTTAGTAACAAGAGTTCAGCATTGAGTAACTGACAAATAGCAACAGCAGCATCGTCAGCATTAACATTGACTAAATCACCATTTTCTAGCGCACCAATTGAAGAAATTACAGGTAGAAATTTGGCTTTTAATAAACAGTCTAATAATTTACTGTTATTAGTTTGTGGAACTCCCACTTGACCTAGGTCTTGAGTAGATAGCGTACAACTGATCATATCACCATCATTTAACGATAAACCTACCGCAGCTAAATCCATACTATTAGCTGTGCCAACAATAGCTTTATTAACCGTGCCAGCAAGAGCACCACTTATCAAGCCTATTTGCTCTTTTGGCGTTACACGTAAACCGTGTTTCTTCTCGGTAGTAAATCCAGCTTGAGCCAACATTTCATCAACGACACAACCACCACCATGAACCAAAACCACTTGTTTATTTTTCAGCTGTGAAATTACGCTTAGTAAGGCATTAAGCGCTGATTCTTTTTCAAGAATGGCGCCGCCAATTTTAATGACTAATGGCTTCAATACTGGACTATTCATTACTATTCCTTAACTCGGTGTTATCGCTAATTTTCTATGTTTTGGTTAATGAGTATTTATTAATAGGTATTTATTAACAAGTGCTGATTAATGAGTATTCACTGGCCAAGCCAAGTGAAATATTAAAACATTGCACTGCTTGTGAAGCGGCGCCTTTTAGTAAGTTATCTATGGCACAACTCGCCACCACAACCTGCTTTTCTTCATCAAACTGCCAGTGCACATCAGCAAATGGTGTATGAGCAACATTGCCTATTTCTGGCCAACTGGCAACTAATCTTACTAAAGGCTTATCACTATATGCCTGTTGGAAAGCTTGCTCTACTTGCGCATTAGTAATCCCGGCCTTAAGTTGTAAAGTGACTGTTGCTAAAAGCCCTCTTTTGTAAGGCGCTAAATGCGGATTGAAAATAACATCTATAGCGGCTTCTTGTGATATTTCTGGCTGATGTCTATGCTGTAATACGTTATACGCTTTTAAACTCACTTCATTAAAGTTAGTCGCTAATGATGCATTTCTACCTGCACCACTCACTCCACTTATACCATTAACCACAACCAATGAATTTTCTAACACTAAATTGTTACTGGTAAGCGGTTTTAAACAAAGCAAACTTGCCGTGGGATAACAACCAGGGACAGCGACTAAATTTGTATTGGCAATATCATCGTGTTGCCATTCAGCTAAGCCATACTTAGCCGAAGATAATGCCTCGATATTAGCGTGCTCAAAGCCATAATATTTTGGGTAATCTTCAGCGTCTTTTAACCTAAAACCACCTGAAAGGTCGAACACTTTAACACCTGCTTTGACAAACGCTTGCGCCCAATCGGCACTAAATTCATGAGGAGTGGCAAAAAATACCACATCCAATTTCGCCGCGTATTCATCAAACCAAGCGGCTGAAAATGCTTCTAATGGTAAATCACAAATCCCTTGGAATCGGCCGTGTAATTCACTAAATAACTTTCCTTCTGAACTACTATTTTCAGAGACAACTAAATGACAAATTTGTGCTTGGCTGTGTTTACATAATAAGCCTACAAGCTCTGCGCCGGCATAGCCACTCGCGCCTATAATTGCCACTTTTTGTACACTGTTATTCGAATCTAATATAGCCTTTGTCATTTTTGAAGTAGCCTTATGAAAGCATGTTATTTACACTAGTAATATAAAGTAACACTACATGGGTATTTATGCAACTAATCAGCATAAGTATTTAAGTAAATATTCAATTTATAGGTTCTATATGACACACCTGCCTAATTTCAGTCAAAGTTTAAGCCAGTTAATCGCTTGCCCTTCGATCAGCTCCACTCAACCGAGCTGGGATCAAGGCAATAAAGAAGTAATACAACTATTAGCAACTTGGTTTGAACAACTCGGTTTCAACATTGAAATTCAAGTAGTACCTGATACCAGTAATAAGTTTAATCTACTAGCAAAATTAGGTAGCGGTGAAGGTGGTTTGTTACTGGCAGGCCACAGTGACACAGTCCCCTTTGATGAAAATCGCTGGCAATCTAATCCTCATACTGTCGTTAATCAAGACGATAAATTTTTTGGTTTAGGTACCTGTGATATGAAAGGTTTCTTTGCTTTTATTTTACAAGTTTGTAAAAACTTAAACGCGGATCAACTTAAAAAACCTTTATACATTCTTGCCACTGCAGATGAAGAAACAACCATGGCTGGCGCAAGATTTTTTGCTAAAAGCCAAGCGATAAAACCTGATGTTGCCATTATTGGTGAACCAACTAATTTAGTGCCTGTTGTTATGCATAAAGGTCACATGTCACACCGTATTAGTGTCGAAGGAAAATCCGGCCATTCAAGTAAACCAAATCTAGGTGTGAATGCCATAGAGATTATGCATAAGGTAATTGGTCAGTTAATAGAACTAAAAGAAAAATTTCAGCTCAATTATCAAAATCAAGCATTTGATGTTCCAGCACCTACTTTGAATTTAGGCGCTATCTCTGGTGGTGATAATGCCAATAGAATTTGCGGGCATTGCCATTTAGATATTGATTTACGTTCACTGCCAGGCATGAGTGATGATGAGTTGATTAATTGGTTGAGCGAGGCACTAAAACCACTGGCAGAACTTTACCCCGGTAGAATTAGTTTTGCAGAAATGCATCCAAGTTCACCCAGCTTTGAGCAAAAGAAACCTAGTACACTGATTGATATTGCACAAGAGATTAGTGGTCATAGTTGTTGTGCCGTTAATTACGCCACAGAAGCACCGTATATTCAGCAACTCGGTTGTCAAACCATAGTACTCGGCCCTGGCTCTATCGATCAAGCACACCAACCTAATGAGTTTTTAGCGCATAGTGAAATTGATAAAACTGAGAAGCTGCTCACAAAAATGATACAACATTACTGTTTATAGTCATCTCGGTAAAGTACATTCCAATAAAGCGCAGTCATGATAGTTCTATAACTGCGCTTTATTAGTTTTTTATAAATATTTCAACCAAATAGAATCAGGGTGTTTAACTTTAAAGGCTCGATACCATATACAAAATGGAAAGAGGAGTAACAGTAATACGCCACTAATAATGTAGGTATTTGTAAGGTTAGTAAAATCACTCAAACCGCCGTAGGTAGCGGTTCCCGTTAAGAAGATTCTATGCACTAAGTAAAACATCATTGAAGTTTGCCCAAAAACAAGCAAAACGCCATTTGGTCGTACACCTATTCGCTGTTCAACTTTAATCATCAACGCTAAAATTACCGCCATAAGTCCTAACTCAAGCATAATAAAACTCGCCGATGGTGGGTACTTGCTTACATGTAACCACTGCTGCCAGCTATTACCTTCTTTTAATAAAAACATATTTCCGTAATCATTAAAGTAACGGATAGCAATAAAAGCGCCTAACGCGGTAAAACCTAAACGGAACAGTAAACTGGCAGGACTAATGGTAACTTTCCCATCTCCATAATCTAGAATATACCGACCAAAAACCCAGCCTAGAATCATCACAGATAACCAAGGCACAAGTGCGTAAGAAATACTTAAGTCTGCTGAGGAATATTTACCTATTAACAAAGCGACAATGATTGATTGCTCTTGTCCTCCAGCAAACCAAAACTGCGCAGTCACTAACTCACCACCTAAGATCCAAGCCATGGCAATAATAAGCAGTTGCGTACTTGATAGGCGTCGAAAGAAAGCCATACACATCATGGCAACGCCTATGGCATAAAGCACCTGAAAAATAAGCTTACCAGAAAAGAATGAAGTGATTGTTGGATCTAATAGCGCAATAAAAGCACCACGAATCAAAATATCTTTATCAATCGCTTTACTGTCGAACCCTCTAGATAGCTTACGTTCAACACTGATTGCTAAAGCGGTGCCAGCAAGGAAGACAAAAACAGGTGCACAAATATGACTTATCCAACGGGTAAAGAATTCTAATGCTGGCAGTGGTGAGCCTATTATATAACTGGCTGCAGAGTCAGTCGATAGATGCTCTTTGTTATACGCCATTGACACATGATCAAGCACCATGATGATCATAACAAAGCCACGCATCCAATCAATTGCCGCGATACGCTTACTTTTTACTTCATTTGCCATTATTTCATATCCTTATGTAAACTCATGTTAAGTTGAAGCCCTATGACTCGATGTTATTCCAAAGATTTTGATTGGCCTTGATTGAGAAAAATTCATTAGCATGCCAACAACGAGGTAATAAATCTAACTGTTGTCTCTCTTGCGAGTTTGAACTTAATAACTCTAATATTTCATTCAAGCGCTCTTTACTCAAGGCTGCCAGTTTCTTTGCCGTTTGTGTAAAATATAAATTGCTAGCATTTTTAATGACACTATTTTGGCCATAACCAATGAAGGTTAATTGTCGGGTGGTCATTCGACAATTAGGTTGCTCGAGATTCTTTGGATAAAGCCTATTTACAATGGCATATTCATAACAGTCTCCTTGGTCCCCAAACTCCCCTAACGGCATATAAACAATACCAAAACCTTGTGGAAACATACCGGTGATTTTGTATAAGGCATCAACAACGCTTTGCGCACAAGCACCAAGCTCAGCATTTTTATTTAATACCTGAAAGACTTTCGGTAATAATTTATAGTTGTAACTTGCTTTGGTGGATAAGATTATAGAGGTATAAATTTGTGGAACTTTGAGTATATTACCAATAGTATTTTTTGGGTTAACACTACTTTTTAGTAACTGTTTAACAAAAAGTAGCTTATCTTTTTCATCTATAAGAAACTGATCTCGCTCTGCCTTAGTATTACCAACAAAGGTCGGAACCCCAATACCTTCAATTAAGTATTTAATCGTTTCACGATAATTAATTTGCAGTAGTTCTTTTCTTTGCTTAATTTCTAAGGTCCGAAAAGGGTCTAATCCTCCCTTAGCGCCGCACAGTATAGTTTGCGCTTTTGGGTGATAATTACCAATATCTTGTAATAGTGCAGCCATAACAAGTGGCACTTTAACTTGCTCGACAAAGCGTTGATATTTTTCAGCATCATGATTAGCAAAATCAATAAATTGCTCAGCAGAGATATCGGTTAAAAATTTATTTATGTATGGTTCACGCATCTGACCATCAATAATTAAACGATCAAGTAAGCGTAAGCATAATAACGCTTTATAAATCGCTTTACTCTGCTCATTACTCGTAGCAACTCGCTTACCTTCAGTAGGACTTAATAATTGAATAGTACCGAGGAATTGGGCTGATTTTCGGTTATTTTCAGCATAACTATCCCCTTCTGCAAGCTCAATGATTGTTCGCGAAATTGACAGTAAACTAGCATGACGTTCGGTACGTTCCATTATCTTTAAATGAGACTCTTCCGAGGATTTTTTTTCATCTGAAGGGGTAAATTCTTCTTGTTCAAAATATCCGATGGCACGATCTAATAAAGAGTCTTTAACCACACTTCGTCCGTAGACTTTGGCTAACAAATGATGAATTTGTCGTGTGTAATGTGTTTGATGGGGGGTATCTTTAGCCATTGCACCGCTAGAGTGAATAAATAATATCTATCATGCTAGGAATGATTACTAAAAGCAATACTTAGAGAAAGGACTATTAGCTTGATTCACAATGATTTGATTAACATTATGAATCAAGACAATAACAGTTACTTTTGAGGACAAATACCTAATGAATTGAATAAAGGTCTGCACTGTGACACTCACAGATCCTAGTTAATACCCTTTATTTTCACTTGGCTTTGTTTGTGTGCAAGTTGCTGACAAATCTTAACGAGATCTGAATGTAAACCACCAGCCGTTACGTCTCGTCCTGCACCCGGCCCACGAATAATCAATGGGTTGTCTTGGTACCAATGACTACTAATTTGAAAAATGTTGTCACAAGGCGTTAGGTTGGCAAAAGCATCACTTTGTGGCAATACTTCTAAACTAACTTTTGCGCTAACGCCCGTTTCTTGATTATGCTGAAAACGAGCAACATAGCGAATGCACGCACCTTTACTATTAGCTTCAGATAACGCTGTGGCAAAATACTCATCCAGCTCACTTGCTCTGGCTAAAAAATCATTAGTTGATAATGCTTGTAATGCTTCTGGCACTAAGTTTTGACAGTCAATATCTTCTAAGGCTAATTCAAAACCCGCTTTACGCGCTAAAATGAGCAGCTTACGCTGGACATCTCTACCTGATAAATCTTCTCGAGGATCTGGCTCGGTAATGCCTTGTGCCAAAGCATTTAATAAAAGCTCTGAAAAATTTGAGCTGCCATCATACGTTTCAAATAACCAAGAAAGCGTACCTGAAAAGATACCTGATAACTCGCTGATGCTATCTCCACTTTGACGTAAGTCATCAATAGCATAATTGATTGGTAAACCAGCACCTACAGTCGTGTTCCCTAAACATAAGCTGTTATTACTATCTGCGGTATTTACTAAATTATTATAATGAGCAGTACTGCTTGAAGCAGCCCACTTATTGGCGCCAATCACATGTACACCTAAAGAAAACATCTGTTCATACAGTAAACTAAAATCTTCACTAGGCGTGATATCTACAACAATTAATTCATCGTATGGATTTTGAGTCAACCAAGAAATAAGCTGTTCATGGTCATAACTTTGAGCTTCTTGGGCGAACAATGACGCGGCTTGAGTTACATCAATACCATCATTGTTAATTAACGCTTTTTTCGATGAAAGCAAACCAACTAAATGTAAATTCTCTAACGCGTATACTTTATTAAGCTGTGCTGGTAATAATTCTAAAAAACGTTCGCCTATATTGCCCATACCCGCAACAACTAAACCAATATGACGGGCATCTTTAGTCATCTCATGGTGCACTGTATTTAAGAGCTCAATTGAACAAGGTTCAGGTAAAATAGCGATAACACTATGGTTATTATCACTACCAACCAAATTTAATGGTTTAGCCGCTTTTAATGAGCGTTTAAAGCGCGCTCTTATATCACCACGTTCAGCTACGCGATGACCAACGGTTGCGATAATTGCAACGGGCTTAAAGGTAATTTCAACATCATGACTCGCCAACCAATCACTCAAGGCTTTTTGTTGTCCTTGTGTGATAACCATAAAACCCTTTTGGTTATCTATACAAATAGGGGAAAATTCAGCTTTCGCCTTAGCCGCAGCTTCTCCTATAAAACTCACCGATTGCGCTAACAGTAGATCATTAAGGTAAGTTACTGATAACTCTTGCTTGGCAATCTGACCAAACTTGCCAATTTCAGTGCCGATCACTTGTGCATCAAAACTACTAGCAACATGCAAATGGGTATGATGCTCACTTAATGGGTTGATCAATGGCAATAAAGTTTTTGCATGTAAAACAGGATTACCTAAACGGCCTAATTCTTTTGCGACACCATTGGGTAAACGGTGTAATTTTCTAGCACTAGGAACAACACGAGGGTCGGCACTATAAATACCATCAACATCTGTCCATAAAGTAACATTACCCGCGGCAACCAAAGAAGCAATAATAGTCGCGGAGTAATCACTACCGTTACGGCCTAAAGTACAACTTTTACCTCGAGAATCTTTACTAATATAACCGGTAATAACCGCTAACTTACCAAACTGACGCCTTTGTCTTAATTGTGCAGCGCTTAGCGCAGTATCAACTACGCAACTGTGTTCATTATCGATAACAAGAAAATCACGAGAATCAATACTATTACTTGGGCAAACTTGCTCATTAAGTAACGCTGACAACAACCTTGCTGACCAGACTTCACCTAAGGCTAAAACATCATTATGATGCTGAGCAATATCAGCGGTTAACCAAGTAGTTAATTGCTCAATGTCTTTATTCAACCTAAGTAATAATTGCTTGGTATTATTAGCATTCAATAATTCAGTAATAAGTTGCGCTTGCTCTTTCGCTAACTCATCAATAGCTTGCGTTAATTCATCACTTTTTTGTATTGTGTGTTCTACAATTGTTCGTTCGACCAGAGAATAGAGAGCAAATAAACGGTCAGTTGTTTTACCATTAGCTGAAACCACAACAATATCGTTTAGCTGGCAATTTTCACGGATAATTTCAAGCGCACGTTTAATACATTTGGCCGTTGCTAATGAACTACCACCAAATTTATGTACTTGAATAGCATGCTTAGCCAATTTATTTTCTGCAGCTACTTCAGTAATAAAGTCATTATCTGCAATTTCGCTGCTAGACACTGCTTTATTTTCGTTGACCTTATTTAAAATAGTATTCTCTTGTTTCATCTCTCTGCCTGCTAAATCTGTTTGTTATTACAGTTGGCTCTGCGTTAAACCATGTGCTAAATCAGCTAATATGTCATCAATATCTTCAATACCAACAGATATACGTACTAAAGACTGCGTAATACCTGCCTCTAGCTGATCCACTATTGTCATACCTGCATGTGTCATCGTTGATGGGTGACTGATCAGACTCTCAACACCACCTAATGATTGTGCCAGAGTGAACAATTCGAGGTTTTCAAATAATTTTTTAACCGCATCAACGCCACCCTTAATTTCAAAACTTAACATTGCACCATAGCCATACTGCTGTTTTTTGGCAATATGATGACCTGTGTGTTCAGGGAAACCGGGGAAATATATAGCATCAATAGCATCGTGTTCTTTTAAAAAAGCGGCAACTTGTAGTGCATTTTCTTGATGTTGTTTCATTCGTACTGGTAACGTTTTTAGACCACGTAACGCGAGGTAGCTATCAAAGGCACTGCCGGTAATACCAATACAATTCGCCCACCACGCTAACGTTTCACCTAATTCTGCGGTTTTAGCGACAACAACACCGCCGACAACATCACTATGGCCATTAATATATTTAGTTGTTGAGTGAAAAACAATATCAGCGCCTAGCGTTAGAGGTTGTTGCAACGCTGGGGATAAGAAAGTGTTATCTACTGCGACTAATGCACCTACTGCGTGACACGCTTTGGTTACTTCTTCAATATCAACTAAACGTAATAAAGGGTTGCTTGGGCTTTCAAGTAACACCAATTTTGGCTTCTGTGCTAATGCATTATCCAGCGCTTGTTGATCATTTTGATCCACAACAATAAGCTTGAATTGACCACGTTTAGCTAAATGGGTAAATAATCTAAAACTACCACCATAACAATCATGTGGAATAACAACGGTATCTTCAGTAGATAATAACTGACAAATTAAATGCACTGCTGCCATGCCAGTACTTGTAACAATACCAACACTGCCTTGCTCTAACTCTGCAATCGCGCCAGCAAAAGTGGCTCGCGTTGGGTTACCCGTACGAGAATAATCAAATTGGCGTTTATTATTAAAGCCCTTTAATGAATATGTACTGGATAAGTAAATAGGAGCAACCACAGCGCCATGCTGCTGGTCGGTATTAATACCGGCTCTTACTGCCGAAGTGGTAATATTACCTTTTTTAGTAATCGACATTTAGTTCTCTCCATTAATTAAGTTATACCCGTTACCAATCAAGATGCATGTTTCAGAGTGTTTGAGCAATTTCAATTCAAGGCGCTGTGATGAAATAATGGTTATTCCCTTATAAATCACAGCAACGATGAAATGATGTTGCTCAAGCGCTTCTTCGATGGCCTTACAATGACTTTATACGGCGTTAAATAATCAAACCATAGAAATGACTATGCTTAAATCATTTGCCTTGCCTAAAATCATTTTAATTCCCACTGAAATCCTGCCTTTGAATGTTAATGGCTATCGATACTCAAACGCAGTGTTTAGTTCGCATGTTTTATCAGTAATAACGCCGATATATAGCAACATCAGCGTTTAGATGTTTGGACGTCTATAACTCTAAACACTTTCATTAATTGGGTCAAGTAATTTTAGACTTCTAAACTTCTACTTGACTGGTTTATTGCAACAGGTAAAATCTATACTATTACATTTTAGAATACGTTATAACAAGATAGAGGAATATCCATGGCTCAGTGGAATGAAGAGTATATAAATCCCTATGCCGAACACGGTAAAAAGAGCGAGCAAGTAAAGAAAATTACCGTTTCTATTCCTTTGCGCGTCTTAAAAGTTTTGACTGATGAACGTACCAGGCGCCAAGTAAATAACCTTCGCCATGCTACAAATAGTGAATTGTTATGTGAAGCGTTTTTACATGCATTTACTGGGCAACCCCTGCCTGATGATGAAGATTTAGCAAAAGATAATAATGAGAAGTTACCTGCGAGTGTCAGACGCTTACTTGAAGCAAAGGGAATTACTGACTTTAGTGCTTACGAAGTTGAGGATGAATAACGCGTGAACGTTAAAATAAGCACACCAAAAAAAGGTACTTAATAAGTACCTTTTTTATTGCCACTTTGTATTTGAAAAAATCTGAGTAAGGCATACATATCGGTGAAGCTTTTTTGAAACATTGCATAAGAAGTAAAGCCTTCATCAAAGAAAGGTAATATGCATGCAGGTGTACAAAACTGAAAAATAAAGCATAGCGCTTATCTGAGCTTAAAAATAGCGCCAGAGCAAGGTCAGATAATTTGCTAGTTATCTATATGTGCTAATATATAACTTAGCAATCCATAGCTATTTGGGTTGTGATTCGTTAGCACCTCTATCTAAGGCGAGTACTTTGAGTAAAGAAAAAAACACAAATAACGCTGATGACACCATTAAGGATCAGATATTAGCCAGTATTGATTCCTTTATATATACCAAAGATTTATCGGGAAAATATACCTATGCAAACCAAGCTGTTTTAGATTTATTTGAAAAAAACTTAGCAGATGTTATTGGTTTTGATGACACTCATTTTTTTGATTTAGCCTTATCTACACAATTAAAAGAAAACGATCGTATGGTGATGGACCAAGTGATCCGTGTTGAAAATGAAGAAAGTAACTTTATCAGAGCGAAAAATGAAACCCGTATATTTAAAGTGGTCAAAAAACCGCTTTTTGACCACTTTGGTAATGTGAACGGCATTTGTGGTATCTCGACAGACATCACAGTAGAAAAAAAACTACAAGAACAAGTCAATGAGCAAAGTTACTTACTTGAGACCATGCTTAACAATATAGATGCACATATTTATGTCAAAGACTGTGAACGTACCTTTTTATACGTAAATAATCGCGTTGCCGAGTTATTTGGCGATAAGGCCGAGAACATCATTGGTAAAAAAGATACCGATATTTTACCCAAAGAAATTGCCGAACATTTTTACCAATCAGATAAGCAGGTTTTTGAAACCAATCAAAAACAAGTCATCGAAGAAACGACTCATAGTGAAAGTGGTGGTGACAGTCACTACATCAGTACTAAAGTCCCTTTTAACCAACCCGATAAGTTACCCGCATTAATTGGTTTTTCAACTGACGTGACCGAATTGTTCAAACTTAAGGAAGAGTTTAAACAACTTGCCAATACTGACCCATTAACCAATTTATATAATCGACGCTTTTTCATTGAGCAAGCAGAAAAAGAGTATCAACGCGCCAAACGCTATTCATTGTCTATGACACTTATCTCTATTGATATTGATCATTTTAAAAGTATTAATGACCAATTTGGGCACCCTGCTGGCGACCGAGTATTAATAGAAATTGCTCAGCAACTTAAATCTAGCTTAAGGCAAACAGATATTTTAGCGCGTATCGGGGGTGAGGAGTTTTCTATTCTATTACCTGAAACGTCGGCGATATCAGCCATGACATTTGCAGAGCGTATTAAAGAAGAGCAAAGCAGGTTACACATTACCGGGGATTGGCAAGGAGAAATAAATCTTTCAGTGAGTATAGGTGTTTCAAGTCTTATCGCCAGCGACAAGGCATTTGATGTTTTGTTTTCTCGCGCAGACAAAGCTTTATATCAAGCGAAAAACACTGGTAGAAATACAGTTTGTTACTTATAAAAAATGCCAATATACAAGGTAACGAGTATATTGGCATTTGCTATTTAACTATCTGATTCAATGTGTCATTTGATAGTTATGACTCTTGCTTATTCACTCTAAACCAATAAGTGGTGAATAATAATCCTGCAGAAACCAATACTGTTCGATAATCAATTTGAGAAATTAACATCAGTAATGTTGCTGAACGTGACGTATCTTGCTCTCCTGATACTTCAGCAAGATTTTCAGAGGTCATAGAGAAATAATCCATCAAGAAATGGCCGAAAAATGGCTGCGATAAATGTAGATAGTGAACCACAATAGCCTCAATGACCAATAACGCGACTATTGGTAATACCGCCCATAAAAAGGGTGCTTTATTCGCGTAAATAGATGCCAACATTAACCAACTGTACAAAGGTAATAACCAAATAGCGATAGGTACAAGTGTTAACCAAATATAACCTACACCACTTATTATGTCAGCGCCTGCTAGGATGCCCCATAACGAGATATCAAAACCAATAGATAACACTGCACAAGCAATAACCGCCAGCACCAGTATAAGTAACATAAGCAATGTCGCTGCCATAAAAAAGATAACAGGGATGACAATCGCACCTGTTAACACTTTACTCGCAATAGTCATTTTATCCGACACTGGCAACGAGCGCCAAAACATCACCGATTGGTCACGTCTTTCATCAAACAAACAGGTGACAAAATAGTAGACTTGCACAATAAAGCCTATGGCAATAAAAGGGCTAAACAGCGCTATGGCAGAAACAAAAAATACTTCACTTATACGGTCAGATGATTGAAGTTGAGCTAAATTTTCTAGCCCTATCAGCAATTCTGTCATATCAACGCCATTTAATATCACGCCAAGTAAAGGAATAAATATAAAGACACCGGCTAAAGTCACTGGCACCCAAGTCAACATGCCATTAAATTCCCACAATTCTTTTTTAATTGAGGCTTTCATTATTGTTGTATTCATTAGCAAGTCTCCTTATTCATCACACCAACAAAAACATCGGCTAAACTAGGTACTGATACTTGACCTAAACCTTGTAATGTTTCTTTATCTTGATTATCAAATAACATGGTCGTTAATCCCATCATGCTATTTTTAAATAATGGCTTGAGCTCATCAGCTTGTGGTAACTGTTCATTGGCTACCGCCACTATATTAAAACGTTTTTTTATCTCCTCAGTGCTTTGTGCCAATACAATTTGACCCTGCTGAATAAAAGCAACATCAGTTAAGATATGCTCAATCTCTTCAATTTGATGAGTGGTAACAACAATACATTTATCTTCGTTGTAAAAATCTTCTAATAAATGAGTATAAAATTGGCGACGGGTTAGAATATCTAAACCTAGGGTTGGTTCATCTAAAATCAACACCTTGGCATCAATGGCTAGAATCAATGCTAAATGTAATTGCGCCACCATACCTTTAGATAACGCTTTAACTTTATCACTTAAAGCAATATTGGTTTTTGCTAAAAATTCATGCGCTTTTTCTAGATTAAAATTCTTGTGGACATCTTGCATATAGCTTAATGCTTGTGAGACTTTTAACCATTTAGGCAATATAGCTACATCGGCAATATAAGCGACATCATTTAACATATTAACGCGATCTTTTCTTGGATGATGTCCGAGCACACTGATATCACCTTCATAGTCGGTCAAGCCCAATATAGCTTGTAAACAGGTAGTTTTACCTGCACCGTTAGGCCCAACCAAGCCAACAATTTGTCCTGCGCTAACAGAGAAGTTCACCGACGAAAGCACCTGCTTTTTACCGAATGACTTACTTACATTATTTACTGAAATTAATGAGTTCATAATTAACCCTCCAAGCTGCTGGTTAATAGTTGTTCTGGCGAGAGTTTAAGTCGAGTGATTTGCTTTAATACTTCTGGCCACTGGTGTGATAAGAAGCTTTCACGCTCTCTGTCTAGCATCAAAACTTGTGCTCCAGGCATAACAAACAAACCTTTGCCACGTTGTTTTTCCACAACGTCTTCATCCTGTAACATCTGATACGCCTTTGAAATAGTCATTGGATTCAACTGATATTCAGCAGCTACTTTTCTAACAGAAGGTAAAGCTTCCCCTTCTTTGATATAGCCATCTAATATACGAGTGACTACTTGCTGATAAAGTTGTAGATAAATTGGTTTTTCTGGATCCCATTGCGGTGTCATGCCCTATTCCTTGAATAATACCAAAAACATAGTAGTGTTATACATCACCAGCACACCATAACACAAGTACAGTTCAAAATTAATTTTAATTAACTGTCGCTCCACAAGCCATTAACAGTAAAATAAAATCATTCAGGACATTGATAATTAATAAGATTATTTTATTTTTATTGCGATGAAAATTGCAATGTAACAGAGTATGTTTTAAGTCTTAATTTATAAAATACTGAGTTATACCAATTAAATTAATAAAAGTTATAGAGTTCGATGAGAGTAAATTTTCAAACAAGGCACTTGATTGACCAATAGCTGGCAATTACGATTGAAAGTAACGACGTTATTGGATATTTAGAGCATTTGAAAATAATCACTTAGTTAGTGTCATTGGTACTAAGAAGAGAAAAATCGAATAGAGGGTTACAAAAAAATGATTAAAGTTACTGCTTAAAATTGCTCAATAAAAAACCGCTGTTTACTTAACTTACTAAAAGTAAGGCAGTTAACAACGGCTTTATTGTCTTCAATATAAAGCTGGGCTTATAGTCCAGCGATAATTAAAACATCTTATTTATGATAAGGCTTACTTAAACGGTGTACTGATTCAATGAAGTGACCTGCATGATCAGGATTCACATCTGGATGAATACCGTGGCCTAAGTTGAATACGTGACCTGTACCGCCTTCACCAAAACCTGCTAGTATTTTTGAAACTTCTTGTTCAATACGTGGCAATGGGGCATATAACATGGATGGGTCCATATTGCCTTGTAGCGCAACTTTATCGCCAATACGTGCTTTTGCATTTTCAATATCAATGGTCCAATCTAGGCCAACTGCATCACAACCTGTTGCTGCGATAGACTCTAACCACATACCCGCATTTTTAGTGAATAATGTCACTGGTACTTTACGGCCTTCATTATGACGCGTTAAACCATCAACAATTTTCGCCATATATTGTAATGAGAACTCATTATAATCACGTGGAGATAATACGCCGCCCCAAGTATCGAATACCATCACAGATTGCGCGCCTGCAGTAATTTGGGCATTTAAATAACTAATTACTGAATCAGCTAGCTTATCCAGTAACAAATGTAAGGTTTGTGGCTCAGCAAACATCATCTTTTTGATTTTAGTGAAAGCTTTAGAACTACCACCTTCAATCATGTAGGTTGCTAATGTCCAAGGACTACCTGAAAAACCAATAAGCGGTACTTCGCCTTTAAGTTCTTTGCGAATAGTACGCACAGCATTCATTACATAACCTAATTCATCTTCTGGATCAGGTACGGCAATTTTATCAACATCCGCTTTACAGGTAATAGGACGTTCAAATTTTGGTCCTTCACCTGTTTCAAAATATAAACCTAAACCCATGGCATCAGGAATAGTTAAAATATCACTAAACAAAATGGCAGCATCTAACGGGAAACGACGTAATGGCTGAATAGTTACTTCACAAGCCAGTTCCGCATTTTTACATACCGACATAAAGTCGCCGGCACTTTTACGTACTTCACGATACTCTGGTAAATAACGACCCGCTTGACGCATCATCCATACCGGTGTGTAATCTACTGGTTGCTTTAATAGCGCACGTAAATAGGTATCATTTTTTAATTCTGTCACCAATAGTTCCTCTTATCTTATGCTTGGTAGTCACTTAGACAAATTACTTATTCGTAATAATGTCACCATGATTCATTTAATTTAGTGATTTAACGGCTGCTACTTGAAAAGCATCTCGTTAATGGTTTTTATGCTGCGCAGTTTAGCATCGACCAGCCATTTGATCTATGCGCTAAATCAACACTCCTGAAAAATAAACTACCGCTGAATCAATAATAAAAGCCCATTGAATTATAAAAGTTCAATTTATATAACTTTTTTTTTAACACGTTAAATTACACTTGATTTTCATCAATGAATTTTGAATCAATAGGTTAGCCGTTTATGCTTGCTGAACAAGGCTTCTACGAAGGATGTCGTCGAGTTTATGCTCTACTAAAGTTGTTGCGGTGGTAAAAAGGCTTTGGTATAAAATGCCTGCGCTAAAGAAAAACAATAATAAAAACAAAAAAATAAAAACAAAGACAGAAAGAAAACAAAAGTAGCTCAAACTAAAAATAATAAAAAATAGTAGCTACAAAAAATTAATAATAAGAAGCTTGGTAACAAGACCAATATGCGAGCATTTCAGGCCTTTCTCTTCGAGAAGGGCCTTTTTATTTGTACAACGCCATATACTTTCAATAAACAATTCCTGTAAAAAATTTAAGTAAGCATGTTAAAGTAATCTATTACAAAATTTTAACATGGAGTTAATCGTGAAATTATCAATTATATGCCTATCTGCCTCAGTTGCCCTAACTAGCTTAGCTGGCTTAACCTCATTCTCAGCCACTGCTATCGACTTAGGCACTATTACTAAATCTTCATCTGAGCAGCTTAAAACAGCCGCTAAAGATATAGGCGTACCATTAGAAACAAACGCTATGATCGGATATGCCGCGAAGCAATTAAATTTATCTGAAGGTACAGTAGCAGCGAGCTTTGGCTCACTTCTTAAAGTAGCTCAAGATAATTTATCCCCAGAGAACTTTTCTCTCATCAGCAAAGCGGTACCTGATGCACAAAGCTATGTAGACAAAGCGCCAAAAGTTACTAAGTCTTCAATGAGTTCTTTATTTTCAAGTGCAGGCGAAGCCGGTAAAAAAGCAGAGAGTTTAGATTACTTAAATTCAGCCTTTGAAAAATTAGGCGTTTCTAGTGAGCAAGTACCCGGCCTAATCAATAGCTTTAGCAGCTATTTAGACAAGAGTGGTTATGAAGGAGCTGCTTCAGCATTAAAGAAGGGCTTAAGCTTCCTATAATGGTTTTGTAGATTTATAGCCACGATTGTAAAATCGCTGGCTATAACTCCCTTCACAGTAGCTTTTATCTATTTAGGTGGAAATACCCACAACACCTTTCCTTGTATTTGTGACTTCCCCACCGGGCCTAACTTCTCAATAGGTATGCTACTTTTATGATGCCCCTTTAACCAAAACAAGCCATTTCTATCTATTTGCGCCAATGACTTAACAATGTAGCCATAGCGAGGGTGAAACACCTTGAGTAAATTACCTTCTTTTAAGTTAAATATTTTAAACCAAGGCACAACAAAAATATAACTGTTCTCTGGAATAAGAGGTGACATGCTCACTCCTGTCACTTTACAAAAATGAAAACCAAACATAATTTACTCTCGTATAAAAACGGTTAACCCTGTAAGTTCGGATATATCAGGGATTCTTCAGGTGGATAGGGACAAATTGCACTAAATGTAGCGATTTGCTTAGTTGCCCAAAATATCTCAGCAAAGCGGTTTACTTGCTGCAGTAATATTTGCGCAGCCTCTCTACTGATATGCTGCTTTGCCTGTGAACTTGCCAACATAATGTTATGCACTAATTCATGTAACTCTGGATATTGCGCTAACTGCGGCGCTTTAATGTAATCGCCCCAAATTACGCTTATTTCTTCTTTCACTTTTATACCATGGTTTTCTTTTTGATTTACCAGTCTTAAAAATTCTGCTTGTTCATCTAAAGTAAGTGATGGTTTAGCTTTTAATTCATTGAGTAAATCCACCATGCGAATGATAGTCAGTACCGAAATTTGTGCTCCGATAGGATCATAAACTATGCAAGGAATATCGCAGTGTGCCATAACGACTGGAAAGTGAAGTTTTTTATCAAATTTGGCAATAATATCGTAAAGCATCATTCTCTCCTTCTAAATTAGCTGCTCACCTTTTTGGGGCAGTGATTTCTTTAAACACCACAACAACGGCAGCAACAATAACAGGCACTAACCAAAGTAAGTGCACTAAGCCTGAGCCAGAATCACTATGTCCATGTCCTGGATGTGCAAATGATGGGTTACTTAGTAATACTCCCAATCCAGTAAAAATAATAACAACTTTCTTCATCGTGATATCCTAAGAGTAAGTAACCTAATGCATTACTGGTTGGCTAGCATTGACGGCAACTTCCATTTTTTTAAGCGATGATAAACATCCATCACACGCAGGGTATTTTTTACTAAACGCCAGCAAGGGCATTAATGTTATTTTTAATGTACGTAACGCAACAAATTTAAGATCATCGCTGTATTGAGACTGCTGTGATAATTCTGTCATGCGTTGATGGGGAATTTGTAAATACCGAAAGGCCATTTTTGGCTGACCTTGCTCTTCATACAGAACTGCCAAATTATGAAAAACGCTAATCCATGCCATGAGTAAGTTACTATTTTCAATATCGGCATGCCATTCATGCTCTAGGCACTCAATGGCTTGATGATAATATTCTTCAGCTAAAGGTAAAGATAGTTTGTTAAAACTATCGTTACCTTTTAATAGTAGCGATTGCCAAACTTCCATAACCCACCATTGTAAATGATAATGGTTCGCATTCTAATAAGTTTATTCTATTCTGTAAAGTAATTATTTTCTTTGTTATTTAATGGATTCGTTGATTAGTCTGCCAAAACTATTTGAAGGGGATTCAGAAGTGAAAGGGTTCGAAAGTCAAATAAGATAATGATGGACAAAAAAAATCCTTACTAAGTAGCAAGGATCATTAACGTATGAAACTCTTCAAAAAAAATTACTTTTTAACTATTTTTCTTCGTGCTAAACCAAACAACGCTAAACCAAAAACAGCAACCATTGAAGGCTCTGGTACGGCAACAGTACTACCAATGAAGTTATCAACAACTTGACGACTTCTGGCACCACCGGTTCTAGCTCCAAAATTAAATTGACCACTATAAGCAGCCCAATTGGCAACATCGTGAGTAAAAATTGACGCACCGTCTAATGAAACACTAACTAAACCATCAATCATGGAAATTGAAGTATTATGAACAGCACCATTTTCTAATATAGTAGTCGAGATATGCTGCTCTACTAATGAGACACCATCATAACGTAAGCTAATATGGTTACCTGATACTTCTCCATTCTTCCAAGTATCAAACCCAATAGCTAAACCTGAAAATAAACCTTCTTCACTTGCCGGACCAACATCACCTAAACGGCTAAACGTTAATGAAATACCATCCGCTCCACCACCGTTATTTTGATCAATGCGGAAATCAAAATTTGCATCCCAAGCTTCAATCAATTGACCATTATCCTGATCAGTAAATGACATTCCACCTAGTAAGCTATTGCTAGATGGAGTTAATTGCGCTTCTTGGTTAACTACAGAAGATGGTCCGTAAAAGCTCACACCCGCAGGTGAGCCTGAATTAAAGTCTTCAGAAATTAAACCAGCAATAGCTGAGCTAGTAAAAGCAACTGATAATGGTAACGCAATTAAAATGTTTTGTAATTTGTTCATTAAGTAGTCCATCATAAAATTAAATATATATACAAGTAAGCAATAAACGAACCATATTAAAATAGCGCTATTTTTCAGTAAATTAAAATTTATATATTGAGGTATAGACTGATTTTGTAAAAATTTCTGACAGATATTATTTGCTAATTAACAACTAACAATATATTTTGAGCAATCTTCTTAAGATCCCCAAAATTAAATACATTAACGATAAAGAGCACACTCATGAATGCACCACAACGCGACATTACTTTACGATTTTTAGCCGAACCACAAGATGTAAATTTTGGCGGTAAAGTGCATGGTGGCGCTGTGATGAAATGGATAGATTTAGCCGCTTATGCTTGTGCTGCTGGCTGGAGTGGTCGTTATTGTGTTACCGCCTATGCGGGTGGTATTCGTTTTGTTGCACCTATTCATGTCGGTAGTTTAGTCGAAGTAGAAGCCAAAGTTATTTATACCGGTAACTCATCAATACATATCGCCCTTGAAGTAAACGCGTGCGACCCTAAATCATTAAACCGTCGTTTAACTACCCACTGCATTGTTATCATGGTCGCCGTTGATCAAAATGGTCAATCTGAACGCGTACCGCAATGGAAACCTGAAACAGAAGCAGACAAGAAACAACATGCTTCTGCAGTAAAACTGATGGAAATGCGCAAGCAAATTGGTGAAGAAATGCAAATATTTGTCGATTAGTATTTATATCGCCATGTTGAAAGACGGCTCTGGTCGTTATACGTTGGCGGCATTATACTCTTTAGCCAACCGAACTTTGCGTTAGTAAAGTTCGGTCATAAAATTGTTTGTCAGCTTTCCTTTGCTCATTTCGCTTTGGTAAAACAACACAGCGCCTTACCCGAATACTTGAAAATTCTTTAAAACCTGAAATTCAAGCGCTACCTTATTCTTCGCTCTGCTGGGATTCAGCTACTTTCAGTTGTGTCTTCACATCGATCCATTGTGACATATATTGGGTACTTTTATGATGATGATGATTCAACATACTGCCAATAAAATTAGCCTGTCTACGCTGATTAAGGTTAGCTTCTAGCTTTGATAAACAATCAGCTAACTCGGTTAAGATATTATCTTGCTGATACATTAACGTGGCATTTTGTTGCCCTAAGTCGCTGGCAACTTGCCAAGTTTGTTCATCTTGATACAGTTTAACCGCGGCATCAGCTATGGCTTGTGGATCATTGGCTATTGCGCCAGCCCAAGGTAAATTAGTTTGCATGCTTTCTGCGCCAATATCTGTGGTCACTGACGGGGTCGAACAATACATAGCTTCGGCTAACTTGCCTTTAATACCTGCGCCAAAGCGCAGTGGTGCTAAACACACTTTTGCACTTTTCATGGCAAATACTGCATCATCAACCCAGCCTTTCACCAAGAAGCCAGATTTTTCATCATGTAAGTCGGTGGCTTTGGGTGGTGGATACGCGCCATAAATATTGAGCTTAGCGCTTGGTAATTGTTTACGAATAAGTGGCCATACTTGCTGTTTTAGCCACAATACTGCGTCCCAGTTGGGCGCATGGCGGAAATTTCCTATCGCCATGAAATCTTCTCGCTGTTGATAACTCGGGTTTTCTTGTGTTAACCGTGCTTGGTTTAACATAAAGGGACAATAGTGAATTGAGCTGGCATCGACTTTAAATAAGCGTTGTAGTAATTCCACTTCAATACTTGAAATCATTAAGCTGATATCAGAACGAAATATGGAGGCAACTTCACGCTTAGCCATATCACTGGTGAGTAAATCTTCATCCGTGATATCACGTTTTAATTTATAGGCTTGATGACGAGCATTACGCAGACAAAATAAATCTTCGGTATCTAATAGTCTTAGCGCTTGTGGACATTGTTCACTAACACGCCAACCAAACTGCTCTTCCATCATAAAGCGATCGTACATCACCGTAGTTGGTTGTAGGTTTTTAATAAAGTAATCAAAACTAGTGCAGTTGAGGCTAATATTTTCAACGTCAATATTTAAAGCGCGTAAATCAACCATGTGCTCAGTTTGTTGTGCTGGGCTGGCAAAGGTAATGTGATAGTTTTGCGATTGGAAAAAGTGGATTAACTGCATCATACGGCTACCTGCCGCTGAAGAGTTAGGCTCAGGCCATACATAGCCAATAATAAGAAGTTTTTTCATCGAGACATTTTACTTGAAAGCTTACTAATAAAGCCAATAGTTATGGCTACTATTTATCGTGAAGAATTAAGACTGAGTAATTAACATCCGTTAAAAATACTAATCTTCTATCGACCTAACGTAGGTCAACGTCAGTTTAAACAACGCCTCAATAAAAAAGCCACCGGTAAATAATTACTGGTGGCTTTATAATTTTATCTAGCATTCACGATAACTAAGCTGAAAGGCTTACCTAGAAATCATTAACTAGTGAGCAGCGTGTTCATCAGCCTTTGGAGCTTCTTCTGCTTTTTGAATTTCTAATAATTCGATTTCAAATTCTAGTACTGAGTTACCCGGAATACGTGGTGGATTACCGTTTGGACCATACGCTAAATCTGAAGGAATAGTGAATTTGTATTTAGCGCCTAAAGGCATTAATTGTACGCCTTCAGTCCACCCCTTAATTACACGGTTAAGTGGGAATACTGCTGGTTCGCCGCGATCGTATGAACTATCAAACGTTTCACCGTTTAAGAAAGTACCTTTGTAATGTACTTTAACCGTATCAGTTGCTACAGGCTTATCACCTTCGCCAGCAGTTAATACTACGTATTGAATACCTGATTCAGTGACTTGAACGCCTTCTTTTTTAGCATTGTCTGCAAGAAATTTAGCACCATCAGCTAGGCTAGATTCAGAAGCAGAGATTGCAGCTGCTTGCTGTTTTTCTTTCATGCTAGTATCAAGGTTTGTCAATAATGCTTGAATTTCTTCTTTTTCGATAACAGATTTACCATCAATACTGTCTACAAATCCGCGTATGATAAGCTCTTTATCTAACGCTAAACCTAGTTTGTTATGCTCTTCTAAGTTACGTTGCATGTACATACCAATTGAGGCACCTAAGCCGTAGGCTTGTTTTTGCACTTCAGTATCTAATACCGGTGCTTTTACTTCTTCAACTGCTTTTTCGTTACAACCAACAACGGCAAATAACGCAAGGGCGACTAGGGTAGGCTTAAACAATTTCATTCATATCTCCATTTATACAATACAATTGGAGAATTCCCCCAATTAAAAACTTAAAACCGCGATGTTAACTTGTAAAATTTAACTTTAAATTAAACTTCCTATTTAAGTAAAGATAACACTAAACAATTTCAAAAAAGAACTTATACTAACGATAAATGCGCAAATAAAAAAGTATTAATATATTGTTAAATTGTAATTGGATTTTTCCAGTCATCTTATTGACTACACTCACGGCTTGTAAGCCTCTAACGCAAGAACCATTGCAACGCTGGCAACAGTCTGTTGAAGGTGCCTATGCTGGCCAGATTTCTAGTGATGCCAAGTTCTCGGTAGTCTCATCTATTCATCATGGTTTGAGTGTGTGGGATTTAACTAAAAATGAGCGTATTTATAACTGGGCACAAGAACAAAATACCAGTGACAATTTAGTCCTCTCCATTGATATTAGCGACAACGCTAGCCATGTACTGACTGCAAATAGAAAAAACTTTGCCCTGTGGAATTTAAAATCGGGTAAATCGGAAGGTTATTGGCAAGTGCGAGAATCTCATATCAGAGATATAGATATCAGTAATGGTGGTGATTACTTACTTATTGGAAAAAGTAACGGTACCGTGGTTCATGTTGCCGTTGATACCGGAAGACGGTTAGAGTTTTTAGGCCATAAAGAGAAAATAAATTCGGTAGATATGCTGCCCAATGGTCGTGTGGCTATATCTGGTGGTAATGATTTCACCGCATATGTTTGGGATACACAATCAGGGCAAGTGGTTTATCAATTTAACCATAGTTCACGGGTATCAAAAGTAGCATTAGATGCTAAAGGGCGTTATGCCTTTTCTGCTGACAGTATGAAAGGTGCCTATATTTGGGATTTAAAAACCGGTAAACGTGTTAGTAGCCTGCAAGGAACAAAACGCCACGAAGTATTTAGCACTGTACGTTTTTCTCCTGACGGTAAAACACTAATCACCGGAGCAGCCACCAAAAAGGTCAGTGTTTGGGATATTGCCACAGGTAAACGCCTGTCACATTGGTTTGTTACGCCAAAAGAGGCAAAAAGACCTACAGGAGCGGTTGTGTATAGTGTCGCATTTGGCGATAATAACGATCTATTAACGATAAGCTCATCAGGATATGTTGAATCATGGCCAATCACGAAATAACTTTAAGTGCGCACAGCACAAACGCCAACTACATTCAGCAATTAGAAGAGCGTGTTGACTCTTTAGAATCACGTAATGTCTTTCAAGATGATGTCATTGATCAGTTAAGCGAAGAGTTAGCTGCCCATCAGCATGAAATTTCAGAGCTGAAACATCAAATTCAATTAGTCGCTAACCGTTTAAAAGATGCCGGTAGCTTATCGTGTGACAATGAAGAAATTGAGCCACCACCACCGCATTACTAAACCTATACCCGCTCCACTTGAATATGCTCGTTTCAAGAAGTCAGAGCAATTAATAATTAAGGCACATTTTTTTATTAAGGGATATTCCCTTAAAAAGAAATGTAACGCTGAGTATGATTTACTCAGCCTTCCTCAAAGGGCTGGTTTAATTAGAAACCTTTCATTAGAAGTAAAGAGCACAGAGTTGATGGCTATCAATGAGTACTTTTGATGCGCTAACTATTGTTTAATCACAACGCCTTAGCGCAATACCGCAAAAAAACTCATGTTATCAAGGTTTAAATACACCAATCACTTGCTCGTTTTCACGAACAACCTTCTCAACTTGTTCTTCCGTTTGCACCATTTGTTCACCACAACTCACACAAGTCACTTTTTCAACACCGTTTTCTTTGGTCAATGCCATGGTGTCCATTGCTTTACATTTAGGACAGACAGCGCCGGCGATAAATCTCTTTTTTAGGGCTTTGCTCATAGTTATCTACTACTTATTATTAGGCTCTGCTGTTCTTTGTTGATAGTTTTTTCAACATGTAAGTTCAACAGGCTCGACATTTAATCCAGAATTAGCGCTATTTTACCTTGAATAGTGGTCATAGGAAAAGCGACAATGCATCAGCATTTTTTTAGTGGGTGTTATCTCTGCCTCACTATGCCATTTTTCCGAGGAAATACCATTGATTATCGCCACAGACTTAAGTTTAGATAGAGGGGCTAAAAACCTAATAAAATCATCTAGCTTTACCATACACCCTAACCACAAGGTTGGCTTAGTAGGCAGTAATGGCTGTGGAAAATCGTCTCTTTTCGCCGCTCTATTAGGTGATTTATCACCTGACTCTGGCGATTTAGCTTTACCGACAAGCTGGGATATTGCCACCGTAAGACAAGAAACCCCTTCGTTAGAACAAACTGCCCTTGATTACGTGATGGATGGCGATAAAGAGTTTCGCCAGTTAGAGCAACAGCTTGAGCAGGCACGTATTGATGATAACGGTAACCTTGAAGCCACCATTATCAATAAAATAGATACCATCAGCGGATACAGTTTACCTGCTCGCGCTGGTGAGTTGTTGCATGGTTTAGGTTTTTTACAATCACAACTTGATAATCCAGTGAAAGATTTTTCTGGTGGTTGGCGCATGCGATTAAACTTAGCCCAGGCGCTAATATCTCGAGCTGACTTGTTATTACTCGATGAACCGACCAACCATTTAGATTTAGATGCAGTTATCTGGCTACAACGATGGTTAAAGCGCTTTACTGGCACCTTAGTCCTCATTTCACATGACCGTGATTTTCTGGATACGGTTATTGGTCAAATACTTCATATTGAACATCAGCGGGCTAAATTATACAGCGGCAACTATACTGCTTTTGAACGCCAACGCCGCGAACATTTAGCGCAACAAGACGCACAATATCAAAAGCAGCAAAAAGAAGCTGCGCATCTAACCGCTTTTGTTGATCGTTTTCGCGCGAAAGCAAGTAAAGCAAAACAAGCGCAAAGTCGATTAAAACGTTTAGAAAAGTTACCTGATTTAGCACCTGCGCATGTGGATAGCCAATTTACTTTCAGCTTTGCAGAGCCTGAAAGTTTGCCTTATCCACTTTTATCACTTGATGAAAGTCAGTGTGGTTATCCTAAATCTGATCATGGTGAGCAGGCGATTATTCTAGATCACGTTGGTTTAACGTTAATACCTGGTAGTCGCATTGGTTTATTAGGTAGAAATGGCGCAGGTAAATCAACCCTAATTAAATCCCTTGCTGGTGAACTTGCCCTACTTGGTGGTAAACGTTACTGCGCACAAGATTTAACCGTGGGTTATTTTTCTCAGCATCAATTAGAGCAATTGCATGCACCGTCAAGCCCTGTTGATCATATTTTGCGTGCTAAACCTGCTTTAGGTGAACCACAAGCCCGTACCTTTTTAGGAAAGTTCGGCTTTAGTGGCGACCAAGCGTTATCACAAGTTTCGACTATGTCGGGTGGTGAAAAAGCACGTTTAGTACTGGCTTTGATTGTTTTAGAAAAGCCACAGTTATTACTACTTGATGAACCAACCAACCATTTAGATTTAGAAATGCGCCAAGCATTAGTGATGGCATTACAAGACTTTGGCGGCGCGATTATTTTGATTGCTCATGATAGGTTCTTATTAGAATCATGTGTTGATGAATTTTATCTTGTTGCAAACGGCCGAGTGAGTGATTTTAGTGGCGATATCGATGATTACCAGCAGTGGTTAAATGATGATAAAAAACAAGCAATAAAATCAATCAAAACCGATCAACAAAGCGGTGATAAAGGTTTAGACAAAAAACAACTTCGTCAGCAGCAAGCGGAGCTAAGAAAAAAATCAGCCCCTATACGTAAAGAAGCTGATAAATTAGAGAAAAAAGTTCATCAGTGGCAAGAAGAGCTAACCAAGGTTGAAGCTTTATTAAGTGATAGCGAGATTTATCAATCAGAGCGTAAAGCTGAACTAACAGACTTACTGAAAAAACAAGGTAATTTGAAAAGCGATATTGAAGAAAATGAAATGCTTTGGCTTGAACTAGCAGAGCAGATTGAAGAGATGATGTCAGTCACCGATTGATTTTTTCATCTACACTTAATCTATATCCGTTCTACTTGAAGATGCAGGATTCAGCTGGAATTATAAACGCCTTTAAGCAAGGCATTGATTGAAGGGAATATTATTCTATTCTCGAAATCAATAACGTAGCATAAAGAGTTTATAAAACAGTCCTTCGAGGGAAGCTGAGCAAACCATACTCGTCGTTACATTTATTTTTAAGGGAGTGACCCTTAACAAAAAAATGTGCCTTGATTATGATTCACTCAGATTTCCTGAAACGAGCATTTTCAAGTGGAGCGAGTATACAATCGATAGTTACCGCTAGAAGAGGAAATATTATGCGTACTAAAATATTACTGCTTACCTTCACACTGCTAAGCAGTTTCTCAGTATTGAGCCAGGGTAATGACATTGAGCAGGGAATGTATGAATTAAACCGAGGGGAATTTAAAGCAGCTATCGAGCAGTTTCGTCCATTGGTTAATGAAGGTTATGCTCCAGCCCAATATCAAATGGCCTTGGTTTATCTTCACGGTTACTCTGTTCCTAAAGATAGTATGAAAGCACTGGAGTTATTTGAACTTTCTGCAGCACAAAACTACCCAGACGCACAATTTGAACTGGCCTTAATTTACTCAGACGGTAAGTTAGTAAAACAAAGTCTTAAAAAAGCATTTGAACTTACTCAGAAAGCGGCCAACAAAGACTTACCCAGTGCGCAGTTTAATTTAGCAGTAATGTATGCAAATGGCACAGGAATTAAACAAGATGATTTCAAAGCATCGCGTTGGTATAAAAATGCTGCTAATCAAAATTATGCCCTAGCGCAGTATAATTTAGCGTTACTTTATAGTGAAGGTAAAGGCGTAGAAAAAAGTACTGAACTGTCCTATGTCTGGAATACCATCGCATCATGGAACGGCTACCCTAATGCTGAAAAAAGTCGTTTAATGGATGAAAGAGATTTATCTAAACTTAAAATTGAAAATGGCATTGATAAAGCTAATGATATCTATCAGAAAATAAGGGATCAGCAGGAAATGAAAGCAAAAATGGCAGAAAAGCAGCGCTTCTATTGATCTAAATCAGCTTAATCATTGAGCGACTTAATTACACTAGGTATATCAACAATGACTTAGAAAATTATGGAGCTCAATATGAATTTATTATCAATGTTAACCAATGACCCTGTAGTGATGTTCTCTTTTGGCGGTATAGCCATTATGCTCGGTATTTGTGCCTTTTATGTTTATTACTTTATTAAGCATATTCAAGACGATAGTAAAAAGCACTAAGTATTGTATCAACTTCATTGATTCTCCTTATACAGGCTAATTAGAGCTCAACTAGTTATACTAGTAAGTAACAATGTTTTAATTAAGTCTGTTAAAATATCATTATGTTGACGACAAGTCTTTCAACAGCTAATTTAAGCCTTTTACTTTGTTATTAGGTAAATGCCCTTCGAATGTCGTAAACAAGCTGATAACACCACCCCTAAAATAGAAATTCATTCTGTTTACATCATTGCTTTGAGCTCTCGATTGACGCATTTTATTATGCAGTAAATTAATCCGTTTGGGATAAAGTGATTCAGCGGTACAATAACTATTCATTATCTAAAAGCCTGAAGTCCCCCTTATGATTATTCCCCTAGATCAACTATCACATGAAACATTAACTGCTATTATTGAAGGATTCATCTTACGTGAAGGTACTGAATATGGCGCTGAAGATGTGAGTAAAGAAGCTAAAATATCTCAAGTGAAAAAGCAACTTGAACAAGGTAGTGCGGTATTAGTTTATTCTGAGCTGCACGAAAGTATCAACATATTACCTAGCGAGCAATTTAAGGCAGGAATGGAAGAAGAAATGTAATTGATGCCTGTTATTAAATAGGACTGATGATTTCCCCATAAAGCTATCCGAATATAACGTCTCTCTAAAAGTATGCAGAGCAAAACATACCCATTAAAAAAGCCAGAGACTTAGCACTGGCTTAATAATTTAATACCTTTTCACACTACTATTAAAAGCTTAGGGAATAATAGCGCGATCTAGCCTTTAGCATTTGTACTGTCGAAAATTTTATCTGCGGATGCTGCAACAAAACCAGTATAAAGTTCACCACTCGCTAGAGGATAGCGTTTAGCAAATTCATAGAAACAACTTGGAATTTCCATTGTTTTATCAGAAAAATCTACCGGTGCTTTATCCGCAAGTGTCGATGATTGCTCTAATTTCACCGCTTCATCACCTTTTATTTCACCGCCATTCGCATTGAGTACATAGCCAGCATCTTTAAGGGTAGCATTTACTACTTCTATATCTTCGTAGTTAGCTAAGTGATTAATGCTCACGGTAAAGTGATTTGCACGGTAACCCCATGCGGCTAACCATGCAGCATACTCACTAACATTTAGCAGAGTATCATAATCTTTTGAACTAATTTCCCACAAACGACCAGCGTAAAGAAAGTCAGCTCGGTCACTAACATCTTCTGGTAACTGTGCGATTAAACCCGCAATAATGTCTTGTACTTCACTAGAGAATTCTTCAACACGTAATTCACTAATAAACACCTTAGGCATAGTGCTATCTGTATGTTCAAAATGTTTAGCATCCAATTTTTTGGAAGAAAAGTCATATTGGCCACATTCGGTGTAACCCAAAGCCAACAGCCCTTTAGCTAATTGTGCTAAATTAATTTTAGGATGGTTAAAGGTACGGTAAGCAACATGATCGTTAATTACATCATTACCATTACCTAGTAATTGGTGAATTTTTTTTGCTGACGGAGTCACGCTGAGATATTGTTCCCAGATCTCATTAAAAAGTGCGGTTACTTGCGCTGCCATGGTTTTTCCTCTTACTTATTGAGTGGTTATATTTTATTGATATTAATTTAAGGGTATTAATTAAATATTAGTGGTTATAACTCAGACAATTAACTTTACAGATAAAAGTATTGATACAGGTAAAATTAATAGCTGAAATAATAGCAGATAGCAAAACGGTCGGGAAAATAGCAAAATGATATTTTGGTTGACAGCATGGGCCATCTACCAAAAATTTAGATTTGATCGATACTTTTAAAGAAGCAAGGACGACGTCCTGCTTGATGGTGAGATATATGTTTTTTTAATACGCTTGATAACATAGCTAAAACAAAATTACCTGATCACGATAGTACGGGAAGTTGCCAGTAAGCACACTTCGATGAATAGCGCTAATTTAGCACAAATCGTAAGCAAAACGAACCTCTTCATAATATCAGTAATAAAAGACGATATTACTCCGAGAATAGGCACTTAATAATTAAATTTAGTTGCTTGTTATTCATAAACTTTTCTATGTGCTTTAATTATTTTTTGCCATGGAAAGTCTCTCGCGCCTAAACTGACAAAATCAGGATTAAGTAAGCTTTCTCGTTTATTGTAACTTAAAGGATTAAATTCACTATCGATAATATCACCGCCGGCTTGTTCTAAAATACATTGACTAGCCCCCGTATCCCATTCGCCAGTGACTCCTACACGTAAATAACAATCGGCTCCCCCTTCAGCAATAAGGCAGTTTTTTAATGAACAACTACCTAAAGCAACATAGTCATAATCATATTCACTATTTAAATATTGTCCCATGAGTTCAAGTTGATGACGACGACTAATGGCGACTTTAATACGACGGTTTTCTTGATATTCTGCCACACGAATGGCATGACTGGCTTGGTTATTATCTTTGAAAGCACCAAGGTTTTTTTGACCATAATAGGTTAGGCAGTGATCCGGCGCGTGAATAACACCCAGTGTTGGCCAACCATTTTCAACGAGCGCGATATTTACTGCAAAATCGCCGCTACCTATGATGAATTCACCCGTTCCATCAATAGGATCGAGCAACCAGTAACGAGACCAATCTTTTCGCTCATTTAACTGCACAGTACCCACTTCTTCAGAAATAATAGGGATATCTGGTGTGAGTGTTTTGAGCTGGTCCATTAAGATGTCATTTGCTGCTAAATCAGCACTGGTTACTGGGCTTTCATCAGCTTTGGTTTCTGCAGTATAGTTTCCCTGACGATAATATTTCATTACTTCTACGCCAGCTTTCTTTGCGCTTTCTAAAGCAATGTTCAGTAATTTATCTTGGCTCATCGTTATACCTCTGTCTTCGTGCTTTAGTACTAGGTCACTTTTCAATTGACTAAAAGTTAAACGTCAAGAAGATCACGTACTAACATTAATGCTGCAATACTGCGTGCTTCAGTAAAATCTGTTTGCTGTAATAGTTCTTTATAGTCTTTAATTGGCCAAGACACCACCTGTAATGGTTCGGGTTCATCCCCTTCAAGTTCAGCACTGTAAAGGTTCTTAGCTAAGAATATGGTCATTTTTGCATTAAAAAAAGCGGGGGCCATCATCATTTCAGTTATCTGATGCATTTTATCACTACCATAACCAATTTCTTCTTGAAGTTCTCGGTTGGCAGCCTGTTCTGCAAGCTCACCTTCATCAATCAGCCCTTTGGGGAAACCTAATAAATAACTGTGCGTACCTGCACAATATTCACGTACCAATAATAATGTCTCATCATCAATCATTGGCACTATCATCACAGCACCACGCCCTGAGCCCATCATGCGCTCATATTGCCTTTGTTCGCCATTACTGAAAGTCAGGTCGATTTGTTCAATGCCAAATAGTGCACTTTTAGCCACTTGTTGGCGATGAGTAATGATAGGTAATTGGTTTTCATCTGCCATAATTCTAGCCACATTGGTTAATTGCTTTTCCTTAGATATCACTATAATGACACGATAATCCATACTTTTGGAATAGCAAAATGGTATTATTTATTACACTGAATGTTTTTTTGAGGATTGGCTAAAATGGCGAGCATTAATTGGTCAGAAATTTCTACTGTTTTAATTGATATGGACGGTACTATTTTAGATTTACATTATGATAACCACTTTTGGTTAGAACATCTGCCTGCGCGTTACAGTGAAAAAATGTCGATTTCACTTGATGATGCCAAAGCAAAGCTCAAAGCTGATTATTTATCTGTTGTTGGTACGATTAAATGGTATTGCCTCGACTACTGGGCTGAACAAACACAAATGCCAATTAAGGAGCTCAAACGAGAAATACAACATTTGATTCAATTACGTACTGACGCAAGAGATTTTTTAATAGCACTAAAAGCAAGTGGCAGAGATGTGGTGTTAGTGACAAATGCGCACCCCGAATCATTATCATTGAAAATTGAACGTACTCAATTAGACCAATACTTTGATGTGCTTTACTCAACTCATGACTTTGGTGTTACCAAAGAGTCACAATTATTGTGGCAACGTCTGCAAGAAAAACATGGCTTTGATTGTGACTCAACACTCTTTATTGATGACAGTATAGAAATACTTCAGTCTGCCCAACAATTCGGTATTAAACATTTACTTGCTGTTGCTAACCCTGATAGTAAAAAATCAGCGAATGTCATTACTGATTTCCCCGCTATTACCAACTTTGATCTATTAACAGCACAGTTGAGTAAAGAATTGATCAACGGCACCAGTAATTAGCTGCCAACAAAAATACATAGCATTATATGACTCTTCATTGACACGGTTTTAATAGTACTTAAAATAGTGTCAATGGGTATTGCCCGTTCACATAATTAGCGAGCAAAGCATTGGCGAACTAAACATTAACTATATTGTTCATGACTAATCCACCTTTTATAAGGTTGGTATCTATCGTATAGCCAATTAAATATAAAAGTATAAATTAAAATAAAAACTAAAAAGCCAGCCTCTAAAAAGGTTGCTTCAAGCCAAGTAATATTTAAATACCATGCTAATACCGGTAAGGTAATTAAAATCATCCCAAACTCAAATGCTATTGCATGAATAATACGTATCGTTAAACCTCGCTCTACACGGTTATAGCCTGCTAATTTATCGAAAACGATATTGTAGATATAATTCCAAAACATAGCGAAAATAGATAGAGCGATACCTGCAATTGCCATTTTATCCGTTTCGTAACCGGCAATTAAAACTGTCGTTGGTACAACTATCATTAGTGCAAGAACCTCAAATAGAATGGCCTGATAAATTCGCTCAATTGTATTCATTTTTCATTTCTCTATTTAGTGACGATTTGACTATTTTAATCTAAAATAAAGATACAAAATAACTACATACCATCGGTTAAAACGATATGTTTAGTGTTGAACAACTACAAGCCTTTATCACAACAGTAGAAACAGGTTCTTTTTCTGCTGCCGCCCGTCGTTTAAATAAAGTTCAATCTGTGGTGAGTCAACATGTTATTAATTTAGAGATAGATTGTAATACCACATTGTTTGACCGTTCAGGACGATATCCGACACTTACAGAAGCAGGTGAGAAGTTATTACCACATGCACAGGCAGTGATTGATCAGCATCAGCGTTTAAAAAACTCGGCTTTATCATTAACAGATAACACCCCAAAAGAAATAACAATAGCGTTAGACGAAGGGATCTCGTTTAAACTTATTGCAGGCATTATTAGCAAACTACAAGATGAATTTCCAAATATCACCCTAGAATTCTTAAGTGCCTCAAGTCCCGATATAATCGATATGTTAAAAAATGTAAAAGCTTTAACGGGGATTGTTTTTAGTGAAATAACCATTCCTAGTTATTTAGACTTTGAATGTATTGGTTCAATCAAGTTTGACTTATACGTTGCTAAATCTCATCCATTGGCAAACCAAGTATGTAAAAATATCGATAGCTTAAGACTGCATCGTCAGTTACTTATTCGCTCTCGCAATACACAATCAAGTAGTTTCCAATTAAAGCTGAGCCCTAATGTTTGGTATGCAGATAATTACTTTCTATTGCTTGAACTGGCATTACAAGGGAATGGATGGTGCTTGCTGCCTAATCATATCGCTAATGAATCCGTTGAAAGTGGTCAGTTAGTTAAGCTACCACTTGAGTTTGAAGAAATGGGATGGCAGGCTAATGTTGATGTGGTTCAACATCAACGACACAGCAACTTGGAGGTATTTAAAGTCCTTAGACAATTATTACGAAACCTCTTATAGGTGATATTATTTAAACTAAAGATAATCAACTAATCAGTTCATACCCTGAACTGTTTTTTGTCATCTATTACGTTGAATTAAATATTGATTTAAATATTGATTTAAATATAGTTAATACTCAAAAAACAGAACACTTAAAGCTCATTCTCTGTCGCTTATTTTACTCTTTAAATCGACCTACAAACTACTAATCAAAAAACGTGTGCCCATTAAGTTATGTGTTGAATAACTAACTACTTTGATAGATATGCGCAATACGCATAATTTATATAGTGATGTATACTCCAATCATCACAGGGTAATGAGTAGGTAAAAGATGGCTTTATTAGAGCAGAAGTTAGCACGAGTTGACCTTAACTTATTAGTATCACTTAGTGTGTTATTAAAAGAAAAAAATGTCAGTCGAGCTGCTGAGCGTCTTTATTTATCACAATCTGCCATGAGCAGAACCTTACAACGCTTGAGAGATCTTTTCGATGACCCTCTCTTTCATCGCACAGCATCAGGTATAGTGCCAACAGAAAAAGCGCATAGCATTGAGGCTTTATTGCCTGACTTATTGCAAAAACTTGAATCAATTCTGCATGATGATGATTTTTCACCTCAGACTTGTGATAAAAATTTCTCTATCTCGCTACCATCGCTGACAAGTCATGCTATTTTTTTACCCTTAGTACAGGCTATAAATAATGAGGCACCCGGGGTGCAATTATCTGAATACTCGGCAAAGATGAGCTCAAATAAATCACTTGAATCAGGTTTTCTAGATTTCGCTATTCATGTTGAAAAACCAACCGATACCGCCTTTATCGCGACTTCTTTAGGAAAGTTATCATTATCGATTTTCGCGAGAAAGACTCATCCTCTCTCGGCACAACATAAAGTTGAACTAGCTGACTGCCTAACTTACCGTTTTCTTGAATTAAATGTAAATGAAGACTCTGGCGCTATTTTTACCAATCCTATTGATAGTATTCTACTCAAGCAGGGCTTCAAACGTGATATACAATTAAAAACGAGTCAATTGAGTATTCTGGTTGAGTTATTAAAATCATCAGACACCTTACTTATAGCACCCAGTTTCTTTATACATTCTTCCACATATAAAGAAGAGCTGGTCAGTGTTTATCAGTTTGAACAGACTGAGAGTAATATGGTGGAGTTATTTCTACTACAGCATCAGCGCACGGTAAATAGTACTGCACATCAATGGCTAAGAGATAAAGTATTACAGCATGCTTTATAATTCATCCCTTGCTAATCATTAGCTTCTAGTAGAATATTGCTGTAATAATAAGCGTATAGCCCTACTTCAAAGTTAGGATTTTCGCTAATACTTTCAAAGAGTAGCTCATGACCCTTTTAAAAAAAATCGTCGCGCTTATTTTGCTCCCCTTGTTATCATCCAGTGCTTTTGCAGCTTCAGGAATTTTTACCGATAAACTCGATGGCAATCTTGATGCTTCACGTTATCTTTCAGAAAATGCTTATGGTTTTTTACCTGTACCTATCATCATTACTGACCCTGCTGTAGATGGGGGCTTAGGCATGATGGGTTTGTTTTTTCATGAGTCAGAAGAAGAACAAGCCGCTCGATTAAAAACAATGCAGGATGAAAGTAATGATAAAGCATCACACAGCTTAATGCCGCCAAGCATTTCTGCCGCTTTTGGTGCCTATACAGGTAACGACTCTTATTTTATTGGAGGTGGTCATCTTGGTTTTTTCAATAAAGGCAGCATTCGCTATATGGGCGGCGGTGGTTATGGCGATATAAACCTAAACTTCTACGGCTTTGGTGATCTAGCCTTACCTAGCCCCTTAAAAATCAATACACAAGCGACTGCAATAATGCAAACGCTAAAGTTTAAGCTGGGTGATAGTGCTTTTTATTTTGGTCCTATGCATCGATACGTTGATGCGCAGGTTAGCATAGTCAACTCTGGTAATATTATGAGTAAAATCCCAAGTGATTTACGACCGGCACTTTCTACTAACATAGTCACTTCTGGTGCAGGACTAACATTGGAATACGACTCAAGAGATAATTTCTTTTCACCAACTGACGGGCTAAAGTATGAGCTTAATTACCTTTGGTTCGATGATGTTATAGGCTCGGATGTTGATTACACCTTAACTGAATTAACTGCACTAAATTACTTCAAGATCACTGATCATTGGCGTACGGCAATTAGAGTTGAAGCTAATTATGTCGACTCTGAGCAAATTTTACCTCCTTATGCGACTCCCTATATTTCGATGCGTGGTATTCCAGCAGCTAGGTACCAAGGGCAATCAGTTGCCTTATCAGAACTTGAAGTGGCATATAGAATCAATTTACGTTGGGAGCTGAGTGCATTTGCCGGTATAGGAAAAGCCAGCGATAGTTTTTCTGATTTTTCAGACAGCGACAGTCGTGTTAGTAAAGGAGCGGGATTTCGCTACCTAATTGCTAGGCGTTACGATTTTAATATGGGTATAGATATTGCCAAAGGCCCTGAGGATACGGTGTTTTACATCCAAGCTGGCTCTGCTTGGTAAATTACTGATTAAAACAAACAATAACAACATTGTCCATACGCGCTATTTTGCAATATACGCAGATAAAAAAATACCGCAGTCTCAATGAGAATGCGGTATTTTGTTTTATAATCTGAGCATTAACCTAAGTAAATGCTCAGTTATAAATTATGCTTCAGCGATAACTACAACTTTGATGCTAGTATCAACATCGTGATGTAAGTGAATAGCGATTTCGAATTCACCTGTTTCGCGGATAGCACCTAATGGTAAACGTACTTCAGCTTTCGTTACTTCAACGCCAGCTTCAGTGATCGCATCAGCGATATCACGAGTACCAATAGAGCCAAATAATTTACCTTCGTCACCAGATTTTGATGCGATAGTAACTTCAGCTAGTTCAACAATTTTAGCTGCACGAGCTTCAGCTGTTGCTAATACTTCAGCTAATTTAGCTTCGATGTCAGCACGACGAGCTTCAAAGTGCTCAACGTTAGCTTCTGATGCAAATACTGCTTTACCTTGTGGTAATAAGTAGTTACGTGCATAACCTGATTTAACAGATACCTTGTCACCAAGGCCGCCTAATTTGGCGATTTTATCAAGAAGTATTACTTCCATTTTAAACCCCTATTAGCTTACTTATGTAAGTCGGTGTATGGTAACAATGACAAGTAACGAGCGCGTTTAATCGCACGAGTTAATTGACGTTGATATTTAGCAGCAGTACCAGTGATACGGCTAGGAACAATTTTACCACTTTCAGTGATATAATTTTTTAAAGTTGCAATATCTTTATAATCGATAGATGTTGCGCCTTCCGCTGTGAAGCGGCAAAACTTACGACGTCTAAAAAAACGAGACATGGAGTTCTCCAATATGGTTTTATTTAGTTAACTATTTTGTTAGTAAATAAAGCCTAATTAATCATTTCAATTTGCTGAGCATGTAATGCTAAAAGCGGGTTACCGTTTCTAGATTCGTGGCGATTTATAAAACCGGTCACTTTTATTACATTCCCTGCAATTAATTCACGAGTTAAGTGTGATAAATCACCTGTAGCAACTACTTGTATTCGGACAAATGCTTGTCGATTCATACCAGCTTCATTTTGTATAGACTTATGGTCTATTGAAAACTGACTATGACTAATACCTGCAGGGCTGGTTGACTGTTTGGGGGTTCTCACCACCTCACCGATCAACACTAGGCAATTCTCTTGCGAGACAATCACAGATTACTTATTCTTCGCTAGCAGCTTCTTCAGATTTCTCTTCAACAGAGTCTTCTTTAGCTTCAACTGGCGCAGCAGCAACATCTTTCTTAACTTCGCGGCGATCGTCACGACGCTCTTCTTTAGCAGCAGCCATTGGCGATGCTTCAGTTACCGCGTCTTTAGTACGCATAATCATGTTACGAATAACAACATCGTTATAACGGAAAGCAGTTTCAAGCTCATCAATAACTACTTGTGGCGCTTCAATGTTCATAAGAACATAGTGTGCTTTATGTAGTTTGTTGATTGGGTATGCTAATTGACGACGGCCCCAGTCTTCTAGACGGTGGATTTTGCCTTCAGCAGCATTGATCAAGTCTGTGTAGCGCTGGATCATACCAGACACTTGTTCACTCTGATCAGGGTGAACCATAAATACGATTTCGTAATGACGCATTACGAGCTCCTTACGGTTGTAGTCTCATAATCTGGCACAGCCAACACCAGTTGAGACAAGGAACAAAAGTTCAGGCTGAATTAAGGAGGCGTATTGTAGGGAAAACAACCTGTAAAAGCAAGCAATAACGACGTGATGTCTACATACATAGAGAACAGTAGGCTGTACTTACCTTTTGAACTAAAAGTACAGCTACTTTATTGATTCAATATTGACAATTTCTGAGCGATTCAAGGTTATTTTAAAACGCTGTAAAGATTCTTCACCTTTACAGAAATGGCGTAAAATAAGATTGATTTGATAACGCTGCTCGACACCTTGGCTTGAAATTTTTTGCCCTTCTAAACTGTATAGTCGACCCGCCCCTTTTTTCAAAAAACGGACAAAAGGTGTTAAATTGAAAAATGTTTGCTGCTGAATTTCATCGTAGCCAGGTAAGAATTCTTTGGCCATAACCTTATTGTCACAGCGAAAATGCAATAATTGTGCAGCTTGCTTATTTTGTTGCCTACGTTGCTGAAACAATGAATTAACAGATTTAGGCAGGTCTTTATTACTTATGTACTCTAACCACAGAATTTGGCTCAAAATACGCTTTTTAGTCACACTATGAGTAAATAAGTTTTGCCATTTGGGTCGACCTTTTTGAATTTTACGCCATATAAGACTGGTTAAGTCTTCTTTAAAGGTTTCTCGTAAACCGTAAATAAGCCCCAAAAAAGCCACTAAAGCAACGGTTACTTCAGTAAAGTTAGTACGGGCATTAAGCACTAACAACATAACAAAAGCCATAATAACAGCAGTAACAACGCCACGCACAAAACGTTTTAAGTTAACATTTAAATATCGAGTTTTTCGCTGAAAGACCACGCCGTATTCTATTAACCTTTGTAATAACCGCATTTTGTTAGTAATACGGTTAGCATCATCTAGGGTAACTTGTGAGTTATATTTATTTTCAATGCGATATTCATTTTCACTTCGACATAAACTTAAGAGTAGCTCTCTTTCAACCGTGAATTCTGAGCTTTTCGGGCCCCTTGACAGTAACTTTAAGAAAGATTGTTCTATATGCCAACTTAAATAGTTATCCGCATTTTCAAAAAAGGAATTTAGTTTATTATCTGAAGGCGTATAACGTCTTAGTTTTTTAGTCAGTGAGAGAGTTTGCTCTGCCAATTCAACCGCTGCGGGATAAAACTCTTCTGCCGCTTTTAACTTTAATGTTTGCTTGATATCAGCATCGAGTGCTTTTTTAACTTGATAGGAGTACAAATTAAGATTTAATCGATAATCACTTTGCTCACCTTTTTTTTGGCTGACAAAGCGACTTCTCACTAATGGCAGATGCAATTGATCCGCATAGTAAGCACTATGGTTTTTGATATTAGAATAGAAAAACTCTTCCTCATTAAGAGTACTAGGGTTAATACCCATTTCAACCGGCAGTGAGAAATACAGATCAATACGTTGATAATCTTGCGGTAATAACTGATGGCTAATCTTAAAGGACAAGTTTTCATCTTGGCTGAGTTTAGTTTTATTCACTCGTAAAAAAGATTCCTTATTTTATGATGGTTCATGGTTGAAAACCATAAGCTAAGCATAGCAAAAACAAGGACTTTTTGGCAGGTTTTTCAGGCCTTAATTTTAACATAACATTAAAGTTAAGGCCTGAAACATTACTTTTATATTTTGATAAATATTTTTCGTTGATATAGCTTTAGCGAAACATACCAGAAAAGTGCTACGTGTGAAAAAGCAAAAATAAAGGAGGCTAATTTCGGTGTAAACACGCCACTAAGCTGTTTATATAACCAAGCGTACATGGAAACATCTCCAACATTAATGTTTAAGTACATGGTTACTACTAAAAATGACAATACATAGACAAATAGTGGATTAGTACCATAAACCAGTAAAGGCTCTGCCAATTTAACTTGTTTCATTATGTCAATTAACCAAATGAAGGCGGCAAGTAATAGACAAGCAAAACCAGTGCTGTAAATGACATAAGATGGTGTCCATAACGACTTATTAATAGGTAAGACTAAACCCCATAGCGCACCAAACCCTACGGCTAAGCCACCAATAAGCGTTAATTTGATAACACTACTTCTTTTATCTTCAATACTGGTTAAATAACGCGTTAATTCAAAACCCAGTAGCATATTTACTATTGCTGGAATAGTACTTAAAAGCCCCTCAGGCTCGAAAGCAACACCACGCATGGTATACATGTGATTAGCACCAAATACAGCTAAATCAAGCTGACGAATAACATTGCCCTCAATGGTTAAAGCCCCCTCTCCCACGCTAAGCAGTAATGCCCAATAAGCTATTAAAATTACTGCTGACGCAATAAAAACACCTGTTCTATTAAGCGTTAGTACTAAACAAGCGGCCACAGTGTAAGCAATACCTATACGTTGTAAAATGCCCATAATTCGCCAATCTTCAGCATTAACGGTAAATGGAATAACATTTAGCATAAAGCCAATAAAAAACATGATAAAACCACGTTTAATTATTTTCCTAAATTGTTCAGGGCTAGCAGAGAAATTACTTTTCTTGAAAGAGAAAAACATGGCTGAGCCAATAATAAATAAGAAGAATGGGAACACTAAATCGGTAGGCGTTGCGCCATCCCACTTTGCATGTAATAAAGGGGCATATACATGTGACCATGTTCCTGGCGTGTTTACTAAAATCATTAAAGCTATAGTAATGCCTCTAAAAGCATCGAGCGCGAGATAACGAGTCATGTTAATTTCCTAGCAGAATTTGTAGTTAATCATTGTAAAAGACAGCGCTGTCTTTTACAAGAAGACCTCATTTTAATGTGAGGTGGATAAATACTAAATTACTTATAAGCAGAAATGCATACCTGTTATCAATCATGTTTGAAAATGGTCTAGCATGACTTTGCAAGGCGACGACTATCGACGTATCTTACTCACCTATATAAGTTTCCTGATCAGCTAGAGCCATTGACTTAACTAAAAATACTTACGCGCTGATATATAGCTATGATACACTGCAAACTCATCCATTCTTAGACAAAACATAACCGAATAGCACCATGACGGCAGAATCTTTATTACAACAAGCACAATTCGTTTGCAAAAAAAAAGGCGCTCGTTTTACTAAAGTAAGAGAGCAAGTTTTTTTATTATTAGCTAACCGTCAAGGAGCCGTTGGCGCTTATGATTTATTAGCTGAACTAAAAGAATTAGATGCTGCTGCTAAACCCGCTACTATTTACCGTGCTTTAGACTTTTTATCTAAACAGGGTTTTGTCCACAAAATAGAATCTATTAATGCTTTTATTATGTGTCACCATTTCGGTGAGTGTGATCACCCTGTACAGCTATTAATTTGCGATGAGTGTGGTCATGTTGAAGAAATACAATCTAATAATTTTGATTTAGCATTACGCACAATGGCCGATGCTAATGGCTTCACTATCAGTCACCAAATAGTTGAAGCACACGGTCGCTGCAAAAACTGTAACACCGTTTAATTTCACTTAAGCTAGCCTACCGTTAATCTCATTAATACTGCTTTCTATCGCAAATTTTCACCTTGCAAATAACAAGGTGTTTCTGATTGTGGTATAAATCCACGATCAGTATTAAATATTGTATACCTTCTATAAAAAACGTATTCCTCCTCTACCTTGGAAAATTATGAAATATTCAACCTCTACAGCCTTAATTGGCCTAGTACTGGTTTTTTCTGGCTTACTATCAGTCGATAGCCAAGCAAGTAAAACTGACTTCGACGATAAATTTCGTCAATTAGGTGAGGTTTTACCTACGCCAAACATTTATCGTGCCGCCTCTGGCACGCCAGGTCATAAGTATTGGCAGCAACAAGTTGATTATGACATTTCCATTGCTCTTGATGACAAAACTCAGCGTTTAACTGGCGCGCAAGTCATGGATTATCAAAACAACTCTCCTGATACTTTACGTTACTTATGGCTACAGCTAGACCAAAATCGCATGAAACGCGACTCAGCTTATAAGATGACAAGAACGGCACCAAGCGAGAAGAAAGTCACTTTCGATAGTTTTCGCAGTTTGGTTGAATCACCTGTTTTTGATGGTGGTTATGGCATAACTAAAGTTAGTGCAAGTAATGGTAAAGCGCTACATTATGTTATCAATGGCACTATGATGCGTGTTGATCTGCCGAAGCCATTAAAGTCAGGTGCAAGTGTCGAAATAAATATTAATTGGCATTACCAACTACATGAGCAAAAAGTGCTTGGAGGTCGCTCTGGTTATGAATACTTTAAAGAAGATGATAACTATCTCTATGAAATAGCGAGTTGGTTCCCAAGAGCTGCAGCTTATTACGATGCTATGGGTTGGCAAAACAAACAATTTTTAGGTAATGGCGAGTTCACATTAGAGTTTGGTGACTACGATGTAAAAATTACTGTGCCTGCTGATCACATTGTTGCTGCTACAGGGGTTTTACAAAATGGAAGTAAAGTACTCACTAGCAGCCAACGAAAACGTTTAAAACAGGCCAAAAAAGCTAAAAAACCTCTATTGATCATTACACCTGCAGAAGCATTAGCGAATGAAAAGTCACGTAGCAGTAAGACAAAAACATGGCATTTTAAAGCCAAAAACGTTCGTGATTTTGCCTTTGCATCAAGCCGAAAATTCATCTGGGATGCGCAAGGTTATCAGCAAGGTAATCGCAATACTATGGCCATGTCGTTTTACCCTAATGAAGGTAATCCGCTTTGGGAGAAGTATTCAACCGAAGCCATAATCCATACGATGGAGCAATACAGTAAATATACTTTTGATTACCCTTACCCTGTTTCTATTTCAGTGAACGGCCCTGTCGGTGGTATGGAATACCCAATGATTACCTTCAATGGGCCTCGACCAACACTTGATAAAAAAACGGGTGAAAAAACCTATTCGCGCCGTACAAAATACGGTTTAGTTGGCGTTATTATTCATGAAGTCGGGCATAATTACTTCCCTATGATTGTCAACTCTGATGAGCGACAATGGACTTGGATGGATGAAGGATTGAATACCTTTTTACAGTTCCTTGCAGAGCAGGCTTGGGAAGAAGGTTATCCATCTCGACGAGGTCATGCAACAAGGATTACTAGTTATATGAAGAGTGATAATCAAGTACCCATCATGACTAACTCAGAGTCTATTTTACAGTTTGGCAATAATGCTTATGGCAAGCCCGCAACTGCATTAAACATTTTGCGTGAAACCATCATGGGTCGTGAACTCTTTGATTTCGCTTTTAAAGAATATGCCCAACGTTGGAAGTTCAAACGTCCTACGCCAGCTGACTTTTTCCGCACTATGGAAGATGCTTCAGCAGTTGATTTAGATTGGTTCTGGCGTGGTTGGTTCTATACCACTGACCACGTTGATTTAGCTATTAATAATGTCTATTTATATCGCCCAAACAGCCAAAATCCTGATGTGGAAGAAGCTTGGGAACGTGCACTAGATAATGAACAACCTGAATTTATCAGTGATTTACGCAATAAAGATCAATGGGTGCGTACTCAAGATAAACCTGAGTTATTAGATTTTTATAATGATCATGATAAATTTACCGCCACCAATGCCGACCGTAATAAATATAATGAAGAACACGAAGAACTAGAGTCTTGGCAAAAAGACTTATTAACTAATAATAGCAAATTCTATGTCATCGATTTTTCTAATAATGGTGGCTTGGTAATGCCAATTTTACTCAATATTACTTATGCTGATAGCACAACTGAACATATTTATATTCCCGCTGAAATTTGGCGTAAAAACAGTAAAAATGTATCTAAACTATTAATTCGTGATAAAGAAATCACTGAAATTGCGCTAGATGCCAAGTGGCAAACGGCTGATGTGAACATTAATAATAACTACTGGCCAGCACGTCCTATTCAATCTCGTTTTGATATTTATAAGGAAAAGAAAGAGGATATGATGCGTGATTACAATGAGAAGCTTAAAGATATCTCAGCTGAGAAAATCAACGATGCAGCAGAGCATAAAGAAGATGGCCAATAATGAGTAAAGTGTTTAGCAAGTATTTAATTGCTATCAGCTTTTACATAGGACTTGTAGCTTCAGCTACAAGTCATACCTATTTTTTTGGGGTTAGCGACGTATCTATCAACCCTAAAACTAAACATCTTGAAATAGTGCATCAATTTACTACCCATGATATAGAAAATGCAATAGCCGAAAAAAAACAGGTTCACTTTTCAGCTGAACATAAAAACTACGACATATATATCCAACAATATTTTGAGCAACAATTTTCGCTAGAAAAAAATCAAGTGAAAATCCCACTGATTTGGTTAGGCTTTGAAGTAACGTCAGGAAAAATTATTGCCTACCAAGAAAGTAACCAGCAAAGTTTATTACCGCAAACAGTGGTAAAGAATGCAATACTCATCGATACTTACCCAAAGCAAGTGAATACAGTTAACTATCAAGGTGTCGGTCTTAAAGGTGAAGCGCTTTTTGGCAGCTTAACTTTTGACTACAGGATCAAAGAAGCAATTATTACTCCAGACATAACCAGTAACTAAGCAACCAGCACTTAACACCATAAATTATAAAACTATTACGCTATTTGATTTACATTTGTAAAATAAGCATGCAGAATCAAATAAAGCACTTTATCTAAATAGCTAAGATTCGGAATCTTCATGAATGTAGAGTTTATCAACCCATTTTTATCTTCAATGCTTAATGTCATGTCAACGATGGCTCAAATGGAATTAATTCCAGAAAAACCACGTCTTAAAAAAAATGAAGTCGCCATGGGTGATGTTTCAGGTTTAATTGGCATGGTGAGTGATCAAGCAAAAGGTTCATTATCCATTACTTTTGAAGGGGCCTTAGCATTAGCCACGATGAAAAAAATGGTCGGTGAAGCACCTGATGAAGTCAATGAAGAGATTATCGATTTAATCGGTGAAATAACAAACATGGTTACCGGCGGTGCAAAACGTATGCTGAGCGAAAAGGGGATTGAGTTTGATATGGCAACCCCGATTGTTGTGTCTGGACCAAACCACTCCATTCATCATAAAGCTAAAGGTCCTATCGTTATAATTCCACTAAAAAGTGAATTAGGTAGAGCTTATATTGAATTCAGTTTTGATGAGTAAAACAAACAAGTAGAAGTAAGTTCACACAAGTAATTTACTCATAAAAAAAGCGACGATAGTCGCTTTTTTTATGTCAACAATATGATTTTTCGCTTAACATTTAAATGTTATAACCCCAACGCGGCATAATATCTTGTTCAATACCAAGATGATCTAATACTCGACCCACCATAAAATCGATGAGATCTTCAATGGTCTCAGCCTTATGATAAAACCCAGGAGACGCCGGCATAATAGTGACCCCTTGCTGAGATAAGCTGAGCATATTTTGTAAATGTAACGTTGAAAAGGGTGTTTCTCTTACCATTAAAATTAATTGACCACGTTCTTTTATCACCACATCCGCAGCACGTTCAATTAAGTTATCACTCATGCCATGACAAATAGCTGCCATCGTTCCGGTAGAACAGGGGCAAACAACCATTTTTTTCGGTGCTGAAGAGCCCGAAGCGACGGGAGAAAACCATTGTTCTTTACCAAAAACTGTTATTTGTTGATCTTTGGCCTGATATTTATCGGTGAGAAATTTACTGGCAGCATCAGGAGAACTAGGTATTTTAACGCCCACCTCAGTATCTAAAACAATACGACCAGCACTTGAGCACAAAATATAGAGTTGATAGTTTGCGGCGATTAAACACTCTATGAGCCGCAGAGCATAAGAAGCTCCAGAAGCTCCAGTGATGGCAAGGGTTATTTTACCATTAAAATCATTATTCACCTTACCCACCTTGTTCGAATTTTGTAGCATTAAATAACAAACTCACTTTGTAGTCTATGATTATCCCTAACCATTTTTAATCGTTTTCTTGACTTTTTTTAGTGCCATTTGTTGTTTTAGCGGCGATAAATAGTCAATAAATAACTTACCTTTTAAATGGTCTATTTCATGTTGCATCACAATCGCAAGAAATTCATCACTGGTGATAGTAAGCTCTTCTCCATCGCGATCTAACGCTTCAACCGTAACATGAGTGAAACGCTCAACATCAGCATAGTAGCCGGGTATAGATAAACACCCTTCTTGCCCTTTTGCTGTTGCTTCACCGTGAGTTATCACGGGGTTTACTAACACAAGTGGTTCATCACGATTCTCTGAAATATCAATAACCACTACGGCTTCACTACGACCAACTTGAGTTGCCGCTAAACCGATACCATCTTCGGTATCGTACATAGTTTCAATTAAGTCATCGATTAATACCTGAATTTGACTGACATCAGATACAGGTTTTGCTTGCTCTATAAGCTTATCATTAGGTGCGGTAAGTATAGTTAATACTGTCATTGTGCTAAGTTCTCTTTACTATTTTGATTAAACTAAATTGGTTAAACTATTTTATTTCTAGAGGTTTACTGTTTATACGATTACGCTAGCTAAACGGTTCAATAATTTATTATGTATGTCGGCAAAACCACCGTTACTCATAACAACAATTATATCGCCAGCTTGAGCTTGTTGGGCAATGGCTTCAACTAAACGCTCAATATTGTCTTCAACTTGACACGTTGGCTTGCATTGTTTGATTAAATCACTCACGGACCAAGTCACTTGTTCACCTTGATAGATAAAAACCTGATCAGCATCAATCAATGACTTAGGTAATGATTCTTTATGAACCCCTGATCTCATGGTATTCGATCTTGGCTCTAATACTGCGAAAATGCGCCCAGCTTGTTCATTGTCTTGTTGTGAAAGTTTAGCACGAACACCTGCTAATGTTTTTGCTATGGCAGTTGGGTGATGAGCAAAATCATCATACACACTAATATCATTGACTGTACCGCGAAGTTCAAAACGACGCTTAGTATTAATAAACTCGGCTAACGCTTCAATAGAGACTGCGCTTGGCACACCTGCATGACGTGCTGCCGCTATTGCCATCACGCCGTTATCGATATTAAAATCTCCAATAAGATCCCACTTGACGACACCTTGCTCATTACCGTTAAACTTAACGATAAACTCACTGCCCTGAGCATTTAATTTTTCGACTTGCCAACCCGTATCGAGCGGTTCATCTTGCTGAAGCTCTTTATTTGGCACTTGTTGAGAGAATTCGGTCGGAGTCCAACATCCCATAGCTAACGTTTCACTAATAGCAGTTTCATTAGCGGGTGATAAGATCAAGCCGTTACTAGGTACCATTCTGATAAGGTGATGGAATTGTTTTTGAATATCACTGAGATCATTAAAAATATCACCATGATCAAATTCTAAGTTATTAATCACTAACGTTCGTGGTCGGTAATGCACAAATTTAGATCGTTTATCAAAAAAGGCACTGTCGTACTCGTCAGCTTCAATGACAAAGAAAGGTGTATCACCTAGACGAGCTGAGCTAGAAAAATTTTGCGGTACACCACCAATAAGAAAACCTGGAGACATATGAGCATAGTCTAAAATCCATGCCAGCATACTACTGGTCGTTGTTTTACCATGCGTACCCGAAACGGCAAGGACCCAACGATCTTTTAATACATTTTCAAGCAACCACTGTGGACCTGACGAATAAGGAATATTGCGATCTAACATATATTCCACCATAGGGTTTCCCCGAGACATGGCATTGCCAACAATAACCAAATCGATATCATCAGAGAAGTTATCGACTTGGTAACCTGACATTAATTCAATGCCTAATTGCTCTAACTGAGTACTCATTGGCGGATAGACATTGGCATCAGAGCCACTAACTTTAAAGCCAAGTTGTTTGGCTATAGCAGCGATCCCTCCCATGAAAGTGCCACAAATACCCAATATATGAAGGTGTTGAATTTTATTAGTCATAGTATAATAATCAAAACATAAAGAAGCGCTATAATTGGCGATATCATACCTTAATAACTAAGTTTTATCTGTAAATACGCGCTATAAACTTAGTTGAGCAAAGTAATAAATGACTCTATCGAGCAATACTGTCACCCAGCAAACATTTACCTTAGTCTGCCAACAAATCCAAGTAGAAACTCGTGATGTAAAAACTTTTATCTTCTCTAGGCCTAAGCAACAAACACAAGCAGATTTTAACTATCACGCTGGCCAATACCTAAATTTTACCGTTAATATGGCCGGTACAATGACAACTTGTTGTTATACCATATCCTCTTCGCCTACAACTTCTGATTATGTCAGCATTACGATAAAACGAATTCCTCAGGGTAAGGTTTCTAACTACTTTCATGATCATTTTAAAGTAGGACAGTCAATTGAAGTCCAAGAAGTGGCTGGTAACTTTTGCTTAAGTGACCCAATACCTAAAAACGTTTTACTTATCAGCGCTGGTAGCGGCATAACACCAATGCTTTCTATGTTACGTTTTATGGTCGCTACACAATGTAAGAACCAAATAATATTTGTCCATAGCGCAAAACAGAAAATGGACCTAATTGCTCAAGCTGAAATTAATAACTTAGCGAAGCAACATGGCAATTGCCAAATAATTTATACTCTTACTCAAGGCGCTAATTCACAGTGGTATGGATATCAAGGACGTCTAAATGAAGAGATACTTGGTAAGATTGAGCAAATTAATCATTATCAAACCTTTGTCTGTGGACCCAAGTTATTTCGCAAAACCACTCAAACACTATTGTTTAAATTAGGTTTACAACCAAGTGACTACCACGATGAGAGTTTTGGTGTACATGAGTATTCAAAAGATCAAACCAGTGATATTGAAGAAAATAATTCTAAATTAGCTCCGGTAATAGAAAGTCAAAAAGTGAAGCTTCAAAGCTTACAACACCAAAGCAGTAAAGCTAAAGTTTCGATTTATTTTAGTCGATGGAAAAAACGATACCAAGGTAATAAACAAGATTCTTTGCTAGATCAAGGAGAGGCAGCGGGACTAATTTTACCCTATTCATGTCGCGCGGGGTCTTGTGGCAGTTGCAAAGCAAAGCTAATTAGTGGTCAAGTTAAGCAAAACTCTACAGATGGATTATCTGCAAGTGAGCAGCAGCAAGGCTATATATTACTTTGCAGATGTAGTGCATTAACTGATGTTGAGGTAAGCCATGAGTAATACTTACATTACAAAGTAAATTATAACACTAGAAATCATAACCAAGGCTAATGACTAACCTATAATCATTTGACTGCGGAGGCGGAGTTCCCATAGGGGCAACTGGGTTAGCAACACGGTCCAAATAAAACATCACATTTAACTCAAAGTGATCCTGAAATTCAAATTCAAAACCAGTTTGTAAATGTGAATTCCGCTTACCTGATTTTTCTTCAACAAATTGTAGTTGGTAATCAAATAAATAGTCTAGTCGGCTTGAAATACTATACTCAAATAAAGTACCTAAGGCTATAACGCCACTTTGTTGGTCACTTTCGTCAGTAGTATTGTAATACACGGTTTGTTGATAACTAGGCCCGAGTGTTACATCCCACTGTAGACGTTTGTTTTGAAAAATATGATAACCTAAACTCAGCCCTAGCGTATTTCTAGACTTAATATTCTGTTGAAAATCTGTAAAGTGTTCATAGTCAAACACTCGAAAGAACACTTTACTACTATAAAACCAATCAAGATTTGAAGTTAAGCGACTGGTATCAGTAATCACTTGCTCATTTTCATCGACAGTAGATTCACTATAGTTATAGGTGAATTCGACTTTAAAACGAGTAAAAGGTGTTCTTCGTTGAATTCTAGCACTAGCCAAGTAATCTAATTGATTAACATTACCTGAATTCACATCAATACCTAAACTCACTTTACCATCCCATAACTCTTTTCTGTCATCTGAAGAGGACGTAATCGATAAGAGTTCTGATAAAGGATAATGCTGCTCACTACCTCCACTAATTACAACAAGATGGTTGTCTTTAACGATAAGAAAGCCTTGTTTTACTTCTCCATTAGCAAAGCGTATTTGTTGGTTAAACCGACTACGCAACTCAGTTACGTTTTCCCAATCAAAAGTAATCGTATTAAATTCTTCACTTTCAAACTCCAACTCGTCGTCATACATGGAAATAATGTCACCTTTTAACCATTCCCCTGAGCGTAATTTAAGCCAGTCAAATTGTTGTGAAAAAACAGGCGTTGGTGGACTCCATACTTCTGTATGTGCCGAATTTTCTGTCCCCTGACTGATAAAGCTAAGTAAGGCTAGCGCTATTAATAAATACTTATTCACAAAATTACCGTGGTTACTTTCATTACATATGTACAATAAAAAAGGCTTGTACTAGCTGAAATACAAGCCTTAAAAAATAGGTTGATGAATTAACTAAAAATCGTAACCAAAACTAACAACTAAGCGGTAATCATTCTTTTCAGGGGTATTACCAGCGCTGTCTTTCTTTGGACTTTCAGTGCGATCGGCATAGAAGGTCAATTCAAGATCAAAGTCATTGGTAAGATCAATTTCTAGGCCTGTTTGAAAGTGATGGATGTTACCACCAGACGCCTCATCAATCACCTGCACACTATACGATGCATCGTAGTCAATATCACTGGTAACTTCAAAGGTAAAATCGGTGCCAAGTGTCACCCCTAAAGAATCCTCACTGTCACTATCATCGGGTCCAACATCAATAAATTTAGTTTTTTGGTAACTTGGACCGAGATTGATATCCCAACTAGTGCGACTAGTATCGATAATATGATAACCCAATTCGATACCATAATGGATTCGATAATCGATGTTTAAAAAGTCATCGGCCATATATTCAAAATCAGCAGCTCGGAAGTAAATCTTAGGATTGAAAAACCAATCATAAGATGATGTTAATCGTTCGCTATCAGCGGTAACTGTGGATGCTTCGGTGTCTTGATCTTCGTAGCTACTATAATCACTTGTATAATCAGCTTTAAAACGGCTACTCGAGCTTCGTCGCTGCATTCCAGCAGAAAATGTATAATCAAATTGTGCGGTATTACCCTCACGTAAATTAATACCCAAATTAATATAACCATCCCATAAATCTATTTCATTTTTACCTGAGGATGCAATCGATAAAAGGTTACTAAACTCGTAGTTAGTGGTCACACCATTTTTCACTAAAGATAGTTGCCCATCTTTTAACACTAAATAACCTTCAGCAATCGTGCCATCAAACATTCGAATACTTTGCCATGCCTTACTTCGTAACTCAGCAACATCTTCCAAATCGATTGTTTGCATATCAAGTTCATCACTGTCGAACTCTAGTTTTTCATCATACATAGAAACAATATCGCCTTTAAGCCATTCATCAGATTTCAATTTTATCCAATCAAAATCTTGCTTAAAAACTGGCGTGGGTTTCTGCCACTTACTCTTATCGTCCTCTGCATAACCAATAGTTGGAAGTGTTAGTAGCAGGAGAATAGTAAAAAATTTAGTTATCAAGATTGTTATCGTGTTATTCATAAAACCTCATACCTTTAAGGCATTTTTTAGATTAAAGACAATAAATTATAAATATAGCGAAGATAATATACATTGACGATCTATATTGTGTGCTCAGCTGAGTATTTTAAACACAACAAGACAAAAAAAGTATAAATTATTAAAGGCAAGCGGCTAAATATATTCTATAGTGGGATTCTTACAATAACCCAAATGCACCACCACAATGCACAGAAAGCACCAACAAGGTGCAACAAAGATTGTAAACAGAATAAAAAAGCTTATTAATCAATGACCTTCCTCTTGGCACGATTTTAGCTATTAAACGAACAACAATAGATGAATAATGATAATAACCAACCTTTATAACTTCATCCTTTTTACGATTTACTCGATTATTTACAAAATTTTTATAAAATTAACCCCAGTGGAGAGACACAATGTCACAAGCAGTATTCGACTTAATTAAAGAACACGACGTCAAATTTATTGACCTTCGCTTTACTGATTCAAAAGGTAAAGAACAACACATTTCTATTCCTCATCATCAAGTGACTGAAGACTTTTTCGAAGATGGTAAAATGTTTGACGGTTCATCTATTGAAGGCTGGAAAGGCATTGACGAATCTGACATGGTTATGATGCCTGATGCATCAACTGCTGTCCTAGACCCTTTTACTGATGCTGTTACGTTAAATATTCGTTGTGATATTTTAGAGCCTAGTACTATGCTTGGTTATAGCCGTGATCCTCGCTCTGTTGCGAATCGCGCTGAAGAATATCTACGTAGTTCTGGTATTGCCGATGATGTATTAGTTGGTCCAGAGCCAGAGTTCTTCGTATTTGACGATGTACGTTTCCATACCGATATGAGTGGTTCTTTCTACAAGATTGACGATAAAGAAGCCGCTTGGAATTCAGGTACTGAATACGAAGAAGGCAATATGGGTCATCGTCCTGGTGTTAAAGGCGGTTATTTCCCAACGTCACCAGTAGATTCTGCACAAGATTTACGTTCAGCTATGTGTTTAGTAATGGAAGATATGGGCTTAGTTGTTGAAGCGCATCACCATGAAGTAGCTACTTGTGGCCAAAACGAAATTGCTTGTCGCTTTAATACGTTAGTTAAAAAAGCAGATGAAGTTCAAATTTATAAGTATGTTGTTCATAACGTAGCTCACGCATACGGCAAAACAGCAACGTTCATGCCTAAGCCTCTAGTTGGTGATAACGGTACTGGTATGCACGTACATATGTCTCTTGCTAAAGACGGTGTTAACATATTTGCTGGTGATAAATACGGTGGTCTATCTGAAACGGCTCTTTATTATATTGGTGGTATCATCAAACATGCTAAAGCATTAAACGCGTTTACTAACCCAGCAACTAACTCTTATAAGCGTTTAGTTCCACACTTTGAAGCACCTGTTATGCTTGCATACTCTGCACGTAACCGCTCTGCATCTATTCGTATTCCACTTGTACCATCACCAAAAGCAATGCGTATTGAAGCGCGTTTCCCTGATCCTGCATGTAACCCATACTTAGCTTTCTCTGCATTGTTAATGGCGGGTCTTGACGGTATTAAAAACAAAACTCACCCTGGCGATGCTATGGATAAAGATTTATACGACTTACCTGCTGAAGAAGCTGCATCTATCCCTCAAGTAGCAACATCACTTGATGATGCACTTGATAATTTAGAAGCAGATTTTGAATTCTTAACAGCTGGTGGTGTTATGGATAAAGACATGATTGATGCATACATTGCTATTAAACGTGAAGAGTCTCGACTTGTAAACATGACAACTCATCCATTAGAGTTTGATCTGTATTACAGCGTTTAATATCGCTTAGCTTCCTTTTGAAGCGCTTTACGGTCAATAAAAAGCTCACTTAGGTGAGCTTTTTTATACTTTAAACCAAAATAAAAATCACAATTAGATCATAATTCACTCACAGAAATCACTTATTGATAGAAAAATATTAAAAAACATTTTTTTGTATAAACTATAGATATATACTTAAATTAGTCTACATTATGGAATGATGTAAATATTGAGTACCCAATGCACAGGGAGATATAAGGAACTATGATCAAGTTATTACTATTTATACTATTAGGTGTCGCCTTAGCTGCTCCTGTGCACCCAAAAACAGCCAAAATTTATGTATGGCGTAATGAAGAAGGTGTATTGGTTTTTTCTGATTCTCCAATGCCTGGCGCTGAAGAGGTAAAAACTAAACCTGGCAATATAATTCAATCAAGTACCTCTCTTGATACTAAAGTACTCGATATCACTCCCCAAGAAATGGTAGAAGAATACGAAATAGCTATAAGTACGCCTAAAAACAATGCCACTATACGGGATAATACAGGCTCCATATATATTGGCGGTGGTATCAGGCCAAGATTTAAGCCTGGATTAGAAGTACAATTAGTACTTGACGGTAAACCCCATCAAAAGCCTCAAAAACACTCTATGTTTTCGTTAAGAGATATTGACAGAGGCGAACATAAAATAAAAATGTTACTACTAGATGAAAAAGGCAAGGTTATTGCATCATCTGCATCAGTAACGTTTTATATGCATAGAGCTTCAACAAACTAGGTTAACACTCATTACTTTTAACCCCTTACTGTTAAAGAGGTATAAAAGAGTTAACACTTTTTATCTGAGCAAAATTAACACTGCAAATAAAACCTTTCTTTAGTAAACTTAAATTGCACGCACCAAAACGGTGCATGAAATTATCTTCCTAAGGGTTTTTATGCATAGCCGTAGTTATATACAAGATCATAAGTTGTCCTACCAGCAATCACTTGCCAACCAGTTGGTGACTGCTGTGATTATTCTCAATGAAGAACTCGCCATCGTTTATGTAAACCCTGCCGCTGAAGCACTATTAAATAAAAGCCTATATCGTTTATTCAATACAGAATCTGAAATTATTTTTGCTAATACAAGTATTAATCGCTCTCGTTTAATGCAGCTACTTGCCACCGGTCAAGAATTTACAGATTGCGACATTGTTGTAGAGCTAAATGAAAGCCACAGATTTACTGCAGAAGTAACAGCGTCTTCAGTCGAATTTGAAAGAACTCCGCATGTATTACTCGAATTCAAACAAATAGATCAACAAAAACAAATTAGCTTAGAAGTTTTTCAACATCAGCAATGGCTTGCTGCACGTGATCTTATTAAAGGTCTAGCACACGAAATTAAAAATCCGCTTGGGGGTTTAAGAGGCGCAGCCCAATTACTTAGTAAAGAAGTGAGTAATGAGCAACAAGAATACACCAGCATGATCATTGAGCAAGCTGACAGATTAACTAACTTAGTTGATCGTCTATTAGGTCCGAACCAATTGCCCCAAATGCAGGCACAAAATGTCCATGGCATACTTGAGAAGGTTTGTCAGTTGGTGGGCTATTCAAATAGCCAAAAAATTCATTTGTTACGCGATTATGATCCCTCTCTACCTGCGGTTGAATGTGATCAAGAAAAACTGCAACAAGCAGTGCTTAATATTGTTAACAATGCTATTCAAGCCATTGATGAAACGCACAACATTACACTACGAACTCGAATTGCGAGTAATAGAACCATTCATGGCAAACGAATCAAATTAGCCATTGAAATTAGTATCATTGATAACGGGCCTGGTATTCCCAGTAAAATTCAAGACACGCTTTTTTATCCTATGGTATCTGGCCGCTCTAATGGTACCGGTTTAGGTTTATCTATTTCACAAACACTCATAAATCAACACCAAGGTAAGCTATCGTGTCATAGCCGCCCTGGTCATACTGAATTTACAATTCTACTGCCATTAAAACAACAACCTTTGAATCAAGCACCTTTATCACAAGAGAGTACATTATGATCACTGAACAAGTTTGGATAGTTGATGACGATAGCTCAATTAGATGGGTTCTTGAGAAAGCTTTTGCTAATGCAAATATAAGTTGTGCTGCTTTTGAAAGCGCTGAAAACTTATTGATTGCATTAGATCATGGTCAGCCAGAAGTCATTATTTCTGACATTCGTATGCCAAACATCGATGGCATGGAATTATTAAAAAGGTTAAGTAAGCAACATTCTCATATTCCCGTGATTATTATGACTGCTCACTCTGATTTAGACAGCGCTGTTAATGCGTATCAAGGTGGTGCATTTGAATACTTGCCTAAACCATTTGATATTGACGAAGCCATCAACCTGAGTAAACGTGCCCTCACCCATGCAAGAGAGCAAAATGAGAAAAATAAGGATCAAACAGATATACCTTTAGCAGTCGGCCTGATTGGTGAAGCCCCTGCCATGCAAGAAGTATTTCGTGCAATTGGCCGTTTATCCCGCTCAAGTATTAGTGTGCTAATTAATGGTGAATCAGGAACAGGTAAAGAATTAGTTGCTCAAGCACTTCACTCCCATAGCCCTCGAGTAAATGAGCCCTTTATTCCGTTAAATATGGCCGCCATCCCAAAAGATTTAATTGAGTCTGAATTATTTGGTCATGAAAAAGGTGCCTTTACCGGAGCTAATGCCGTGCGACAAGGACGGTTTGAACAAGCACATGGCGGAACTTTATTTTTAGATGAAATAGGTGATATGCCATTAGACATTCAAACTCGTCTGTTACGTGTACTGTCTGATGGTCAGGTTTATCGTGTTGGGGGACATCTACCTGTCCAAGTCGATGTAAGGATTATTGCCGCTACTCATCAACATCTTGAGGAACGTGTAAACAAAGGTGAATTTAGAGAAGATTTATTTCACCGTCTTAATGTTATTCGGATTCATTTACCTAGCCTTAGAGAACGCAAAGAAGATATTCCACAATTGAGCCAGCACTTTTTAACACAAGCAGCTAATGAACTAAGTGTTGAGGTTAAAACATTAAGTAAAAAGGCAAGTAACTTCCTTAATAACTGCCATTGGCCTGGGAACGTTAGACAATTAGAGAACATTTGTCGTTTTTTAACGGTTATGGCAAGTGGTCAGGAAATTCTTATTGAAGATTTACCTAATGAATTAGTCGAAAAATCAACATCTTTAAAGAATGATTCTAATGCATGGCAAGACGTACTTAGTACTTGGATGGACCAAGAACTAGCACAGGGAAAAGATGCAATTTTAGATTACGACCAAATTGAATTTGAAAAGATAATGCTTGAACGGGCTTTAATATTTACTCAGGGTCATAAACAAGATGCAGCAAAAAAATTAGGCTGGGGTAGAAACACCTTAACGAGAAAATTGAAAGAGTTCGATAACTAAGAAAACAGAAACAAACTTATAGCCTGCACTTTGAATGGTAACGGCTATAGGTACTTAACTACTACAAGTTTCGTCATCACATTGCTTGCAGCTATTACATAACTTAATATTAATGAAATGGGCTGCAATAATAAGACTCGCGCCACCAATAATAAAAAATGGCTCTAACTCTTGAGAAAAGTCGTGTTTAATCCAATATAAAGCCACGCCTAAATAAAGCAAATAGAAGGGATACAAACGTCTGTGATAACGTTTAAAGCCAGAAAACAATGCGATAGTACCAAGAGCCGCAGTCATGAGCAGAAAAACATGTTCCCAAGCATGATCAGCTAGAAAGCTTAAACCAAGCAAAGGTAGCATTGGCAATAAAATAGGTAATAAAATGCAATGTAATGCACATAAGGAAGTTGCTGTAATGCCTATTCTATCTAACATGTTTATTCCGCGAATCTAGAGTAATTTACTTTTAACTGGCCGACGTCGACCTTGAAAGTGAGATAATATCACAATTGATATAATATAACATTAGTAAATTTACGTTAAGGATGCAAGTTAGGGTTCTTCATACATCTGGGGTGTGACCTACTAAATAGTATTGCTATTTAATCACGGTTAACAACAAAATAATGAGTTAACATATTCTTTAAATGCTCAAAAAATTCATCATTGCTTTTATCACTAATTAGGTGAGCAAGTTCCGCCCCTAGCGGGGTAAACTTATAAAACTGTAAACAAACATTTGATTTTTTTGCCGTTAACTTTAATGCCAAACCGTTATATGTAAATTGTAGAGAATCGTTCTTACTTAATAAGCTCGACTCACTTTCTTGCAAATATATAAGATGATTTTCTGATAAAGCGAGTAGATCCGCATAATTCAAACCATAGTGACTTAAGTTACAATATTGCTGTCGCTGCTTAGAGAAAAAATTGAACAGGCCTGGTTGTTGATAAGCACCAGTAATTAGCCGAATATTTTTTTTATTGGGATCTTTTATCGCTAATGAGCAAGCTTTCGCTAATAGTTTCGCATCATAAATACTCATATCTCGAAAAACTTGTAAGGCCTTGAATGAAAAAGACCCAGGTTTAGTGAGTTCTCCCGCTAATATCTTTGCCCACAAATCTTGCATAGTCGGATTACTTACTTCTTCAGATAACGCGATATAGCGGCTGAACCAGTCATGATCTGTTCTTTGTCCGATTTCAAAACTTGCACAATAACTAAGCGTTTTTTGCATAATATTTTCGATATTTTGCTGCTTGCGTAATTGGCTCAGTCTGGCTCGCTTCACAGTTCGATCTTCAATGAGCATTTGTTTTTCTTCAGGTAACAAAGCCCCATCAATAACAAATCTTTTAGCGAGCTTCAAAAACTGTTGAGATGCGCCGGCTTCTGTTGAGTTTTGAGTCGATTTATTACTCTTTACTATGGCAGTATTATCACCGTCGTTTTTAACATCCTTTTCAAGTATCACAACATCTGATTTGTCTTTACTCACTGTATTACCTCCCTTTTCAGTACCCTTAAAATAAGCAGAAATATTTCGCTTGATGCCTATACCCGTTCCACTTGAAGATGCTCGTTTCAGGAAGTCTGAGCGATTCATAATCAAGGCGCATTTTTTTATTAAGGGTCATTCCCTTAAAAAGAAAGGTAACGCAGAGTATGATTTGCTCAGCCTTCTCCAAAGGACTGGTTTAGAAATGCTCTATGCTGCGTTATTGATTTCGACAATAGAATAACTATTCTCTTCAATCAATGTCTTGCCTAAAGGCGTTTCTAATTCCAGCTGAATCATGCATCTTCAAGTGGAATGGGTATATACGTTTTAACACACTATGTCAAAAGCTAGGCTAACGATACATGATTAAATTCAATTTATTATAACTCAGTAAAATAAAACAAATAAAATATTACCAAACAGGTTTCATTATCACGCCCAATGGTGTAAAAAAGTAGTACTGAGTTATAGTTAAGCTCAATACAATAAATTTCAATTTTAACTATTTATATTTCCAGATAATATGCTTAGTTATGAGGGCGGTATGCAAGCATCAGAAAATTCACATGATGACTTTTTATTCATCGATGATAGTGATGAAGACGAGATTTTAGCGTTTGGCAGTAATGAAACTTGGCAAGTTCTAATTGTTGATGATGATCCAGAGATTCATTCAGTGACTCAATTAGCATTATCGGATCTCATCGTATTAGGACGCCGTCTTGAGTACTTACATGCTTATTCAGGTAAAGATGCCTGTCAACTAATTGAAAATAATGATGATATTGTTCTAGTACTACTCGATGTAGTTATGGAAACTGATGATGCTGGCTTAAATGTTGTCAAATATATAAGAGAAACATTACAGCGAAAAGATATCCGTATTGTTTTACGTACCGGACAACCTGGTTATGCTCCCGAAGAAAGTGTCATAAAAGAATATGATATTAATGATTATAAGACAAAAACCGAGCTAACTCGTCGAAAGTTAGTCACTACCGTTTTTGCAGCTATTCGTTCTTTCCAACAAATAGCTACCGTCAATGAGAACCGTCAAGGTCTTGAGAAAATTGTTTCTGGTGCTACCGAATTATCATCACAGCATTCTCTTTCTACCTTTAGTCAAAGTGTTTTATCACAATTAAGAACCCTCATAAGTGATGATGTATCGGCAGTTTTTTGCGCTAGAGGTCAAGGTATTATTGATAATATTGATGACTTGAGTTTTTATGTTTTAGCACAAATGGGCTTTGATGATAGCCTACTCAATCAAAAAATTGATACGTTACAAGATCACCAAGCAAGCAAACAAGTAAAAGGGTGCTTCTTACAACAAAAGCATCAGTATCTCGATGATAGCCTGAATCTTTATGTTGCTAAAGGTGATTATCGTGCAGTTATTCATGTCAAACTTTCTAGTCCGCTAACCGAAATCCAAACTCAACTATTAAATGTATTTTTAACCGGCGTCGCTGTAGGTTATGAAAATGTCCACCTATTTCAAAAGCTCACCAATGCGGCTTACAGAGATTGGTTAACCAACTTACCGAATCGATTAGAGTTTGTACGCTTACTTGATGATTTTGCTCAAAATGAATGTAAAAATACGGTTGCAGCCTTAATTGATATAAATCATTTCAGTGATATCAATGATGCCTTAGGACAAGATATCGGCAATAAACTGCTATCAGCAGTAGGTCAACGAATTCAAAGTATAGGTTCTGACTGTCAACTGGCACGGGTGGGTGCAGACGTTTTTGGTATTATTGGTCCGGCCGATTGTTTAACCCCTGAAAGTTTAATCGCTTTATTCCACCAGCCTTTTGCAGCAGGTGAACAACACCTCCCCATCAATGCTTGTTTTGGTTTATGTACTAAAGAGCAGGCTCAAAGTAGTGGCGTACAAGTATTAAATCAAATTAATATTGCTTTGAATATTGCCAAAAAGAATCGTTTAGAACACTTTGCTTATTATCACTCAGATATAGAAGATCAAATGCAATGGCGTCTAAACATGATTCGCCAACTGCGAAATGATTTTGCAAATAACTGTCTTGAACTTTGGTATCAACCACAATTATCGTTAACTACAGGTAAAGTTATTGGTGCTGAGGCTTTACTACGTTGGCGTACTGCTGATGGTAAATTTGTTTCTCCTGCTGTTTTTATTCCTTTAGCTGAATATTCAGGGTTAATTATTGAAATCGGCGACTGGGTTATTACTCAGGCCTGTAAACAACTAAAAATATTAGAAGAAGACTTTTCTGACCTTAGTATTTCAGTCAATGTATCTATTCCACAGTTCAGACAAGATAATTTTGTCGATAATATAATAAATACAATGACTCAACATGGAATTAAGCCAAACAAACTTGAACTAGAAATTACTGAAAATATTTTAATGGATGAGCCACAAATCATCATTGATGCATTAACCAAGTTAAAAGCTCAAGGAATAAGCATAGCACTAGATGATTTTGGTACAGGGTTCTCTTCATTAAGTTACTTGCAAAAACTTCCTCTTGATCGCCTAAAAGTTGATCGCGCTTTTGTCACAGATATTAATAAAGAAGGTCAGTCCGTTATTGCTGAAACTATTATTAACTTAGGTCAAAAGATGCAACTTAAAGTTATTGCTGAAGGCATTGAAGAAATTGAACAGCAAGAGCGTTTAATTGAATTAGGCTGTGATGAAGTGCAAGGTTTCTATTATGCTAAGCCAATGCCAGGAGAAGAGTTCATCAATTTTTTACATCAACAAAGTTAATTCTTCCAAATATTAATTATAGCTTCACTCAAAACGATAAAATTTATGAAAGCACTCCCCTAAATATGGGTGGAGTGCTTTTTTATTTGCCTGTTATTAGTCGCTATACAAAAAACAAACATACACACAATTAAAACACCTGTTTTAAAATCGTTGCATTTCACTTTTTTTCAAGGCACACTCAGTCAGCTATTATTAGTTATCTACGTTTTTTAGAGTGCAGAATGGCACTAAAAAATCTAGATTAATCATCAAAACATCAACACCACTTTTAGGTGAAGGAGACAAAGCATGATATATCAAGGCAAGAGCCTTTCAGCCCAATTACTCGAAGACGGCATTGTAGAATTTAAGTTCGATGCTCAGGGATCAGTAAATAAGTTTGATCAAGCAACTTTTGAAGAATATATAGCCGTAGTGGCCGCAATTAATAACTGCAGTGAAGCTAAAGGCGTAATAGTTACTTCAGGCAAATCAACATTTATTGTTGGTGCTGACATTACAGAATTTTTAGTTTCATTTAGCCAGCCAGAAGATGCCTTAGCATCTTGGGCAAAAAAAGCCTCAGACGTTTTTGACTCATTTGAAGATATTCAATTACCCACTATAGCCGCTATTAATGGCATTGCTTTAGGCGGTGGTTGTGAAATGACGCTAGCATGTGATTACCGAGTTGCAGCTACTACTGCCAGTATCGGGCTACCAGAAGTTAAACTAGGTTTGATGCCTGGTTTTGGTGGTACTGTACGCCTACCTCGACTTATTGGCTTTGATAATGCAGCCACGTGGATGTCAACAGGCAAAGCATTTAAACCAGCAGCAGCGCTTGCACAAGGAGTTCTTGATGCCGTTGTTGAGCCAGAAAATTTACACGCTGCTGCTATTAGCATGCTTAAATTGGCAATTAATGGAAAACTAGATTGGCGCGCTAAACGTCAGCCTAAACTCGAAAAATTAAACTTATCAGCAACTGAACTGGTCATGTCATCGACTACCTGTAAAGGTATGATTGCAGCGAAAGCAGGTAAGCATTACCCAGCACCAATGGTCATGATAAATACATTGATTGCGAGTGCTAACTTAGATCGCACTGGCGCAATGGCTGCGGAGAATGCCGGTTTTGCTAAATTAGCAAAAACTGATGCAGCAACAGCACAAATTGGTTTGTTTATGGCAGACCAAGTGATTAAAGGCAAAGCTAAAAAAGCAAGTAAACTTGCGACAAAAGCTGTCAATAAAGCAGCCGTCTTAGGTGCAGGTATTATGGGTGGTGGTATTGCCTATCAATCAGCTTATAAAGGCACGCCGATCATTATGAAAGACATTAATGATCAAGCACTTGATTTAGGCTTAACAACCGCTACGGGCATATTAACTAAACAAGTTGAACGTGGCCGTATGAATGCCAAGAAAATGGCTGGTGTGTTAAACAACATCACTCCATCATTAAGCTATGACAGTGTTAAAGATGTAGATATTGTTGTTGAAGCTGTTGTTGAAAACCCTAAAGTTAAAGGCATGGTTCTAGCTGAAGTTGAAGGTGTCATCAGTGAAGATGCTATTCTTACTTCAAATACTTCTACTATCTCAATTGATTTATTAGCACAGAGTGTAAAACGTCCACAAAATTTCTGTGGTATGCACTTTTTCAACCCTGTAAATAAAATGCCATTAGTAGAAGTTATTCGCGGTAAAGATACCTCGGATGAAACTGTTGCTGCCGTCGTTGCCTATGCAGCGAAAATGGGTAAGTCTCCAATTGTTGTTAATGATTGCCCAGGTTTTTATGTAAACCGTGTTTTATTCCCTTACTTTGCTGGTTTTAGTCAGTTAGTACTTGAAGGTGCCGACTTTACCGCTATCGATAAAGTAATGGAAAAACAATTTGGTTGGCCAATGGGCCCAGCATATCTACTTGATGTTGTTGGTGTTGATACTGCAGATCACTGTACAGGTGTTATGTCATCTGGTTTCCCTACGCGCATGAAAAAAATTGACAATGATCCAGTAAGTACTCTGTATGCTAATGATCGTTTAGGTCAAAAGAATGGCAAAGGCTTTTATGATCACATCAAAGATAAACGTGGTCGTCCTATGAAAGTTCCTGCTCCTGTTGCTTACGAATTACTTGGCCAGCATTGCGCTGATAAGAAAGACTTCAGCAGCGAAGAGATTATTGCTCGTATGATGATCCCTATGGTTAATGAAGTTGTTCGTTGTCTAGAAGAAGGTGTGGTTGATACCGCAGCTGAAGCAGATATGGGCTTAATCTATGGTGTTGGTTTCCCACCATTTAGAGGTGGTGCAATTCGCTATTTAGAAACGCTTGGTTTAGATAACTTCATCGCAATGGCTGATAAGTATGCTGATTTAGGTGAAATTTATCATGTGACTGATGGCCTTCGTGAAATGGCAAAATCAGGTAAATCTTACTTCACTACAGATGTTAAATTAGCTTAAGCCGAGGAGAATAAAATGAACGAAGTTGTAATTGTAGACTGCATACGAACTCCAATGGGTCGCTCTAAGGCCGGTGTTTTTCGCAATGTACGTGCTGAAGCATTATCAGCGCACTTAATGAAACAAATTTTAGTACGTAATCCTGCATTAAACCCAGAAGACATTGAAGATGTTATTTGGGGTTGTGTGAAGCAAACTAAAGAACAAGGTTTTAATATTGCACGTAATGCATCATTACTTGCTGGTTTACCAAAATCTATTGGTGGCGTTACTGTTAACCGCTTATGTGGTTCTTCTATGGAAGCGTTGCATCAAGCAAGTACTAGCATTATGTCTGGACAGGGTGATGTATTCCTTATTGGCGGTGTTGAGCACATGGGTCACGTACCTATGATGTATGATGTTGATTTTGATCCTGCACTGAATAAAAATATTGCCTTAGCTTCTGGTAATATGGGCTTAACTGCTGAGTTATTGGGTAAGCAACACGGCATTACGCGTGAAATGCAAGATGCTTTTGGTGCACGTTCGCATCAAAAAGCTCATGAGGCACACTTGGCTGGTCGTTGGGATAATGAAATTGTTGCAACACAAGGTCATGATGCTACAGGTGCACTAACGTTAGTTGAACATGATGAAGTAATTCGCCCTGAAACAACGGCAGAAAGCTTATCAGCATTGCGTCCAGTGTTTGATCCGGTCAATGGTACGGTAACTGCCGGTACTTCATCAGCATTATCAGATGGTGCTTCAGCAATGTTAGTTATGTCTGCTAATAAAGCAAAAGAATTAGGTTTAACACCACGCGTTAAAATTCGTGGTATGGCCGTTGCTGGTTGCGATCCTGCTACTATGGGCTTTGGTCCTGTTCCTGCTACGAAGAAAGCATTGAAACGTGCTGGTTTATCTATTGCAGATATTGAGTTATTTGAATTTAATGAAGCTTTTGCTGCACAAGCATTGTCTTGTGTTCGCTCATTAAAAGTGGAAGATAAAATGGATCAAATTAACTTAAATGGTGGTGCTATTGCACTTGGTCATCCTTTAGGTTGCTCAGGTTCACGTATCTCAGGTACGCTGATTAACTTAATGGAAGGGCAAGATGTTAATATTGGTTTAGCTACTATGTGTATCGGCTTAGGTCAGGGTATCGCAACAGTATTTGAACGTGCGTAATATTTAATTATCGCCATAAAAAACCCAGCAATTGCTGGGTTTTTTATTGTCTTAAATAAATTAATCCGTTTGGTATAACTATTTAAGAAGAATTTCTTGCAGTGGTGGTACAACTTGCTTTTTACGGCTAAGTACACCCTCTAACCAAGCTTTACCATCTTTTGGTGTAACACCAAATGCTTGCTCAGCTAACGTATCGCTATCGCTCGCAATCAACAACTCTGAGCCTTCTTTCATGATATCAGTTAATAGTAGGAAAACACTGTGTCGGTCACCCTCAGCTTTTAACTCAGCAATATCAGCATATAACGCATCTTTAATGTCATCAAAAACGGCTAAATCAATAACTTCAAGTTGGCCTATACCCACTTTTTTACCGTTCATATTGAAATCTTTAAAATCTCGTTTTACTAGATCTCTAACAGGAGTACCTTCAACAGCAGATTTTACTCTAAACATGTCCATGCCAAGTTCTTTAAAATCTTCAATACCAGCAATCTCAGCTAATGCCTCTACACATTTAATATCTGCAGTTGTACAGGTTGGTGATTTAAAAATAACGGTATCACTTAAAATGGCACACATCATCGCGCCCGCAATATTTTTTGGGATCTCAACATTATTGAAATCATACATCATCTTGATGATTGTATTAGTACAGCCTACTGGGCGAACCCATATTTCAAGCGGTGTAGACGTTGTTAAATCACCAAGTTTGTGATGATCAATAATACCTAAAATAGTCGCTTCATCAATATCGTCTGGAGCAAGTTCAATATCGCTGTGATCAACAATATAAACGCCTTCGCCAGCGTAGCTAGTTTTTAGCTCTGGCTGTTCAAAGCCAAACTTGTCCAAGATAAACATTGTTTCAGGGGTAAGTTCACCTAAACGAGCAGGAACAGTTTCCTCGCCTAGAGTGGTTTTTAAATATGATAATGCAATAGCTGAACAGATAGAATCTGAATCAGGTATTTTGTGTCCTACAACGTAATTTGGCATAAAAGTGCTCTCCTTAAATTATTCCATTCTACCAAAATAACTATGGATTGTGTATGCTCATCACGCAGTGCTTACTGATATCTTATAACTTAAATAATCACCTGAACCAATATCACAATAACGCTTTAGCGTTACTGCCATATTAGTGATGCTTCAAAATTCGGGTTTCAAAATTTTAAGGTAATATGGATATAAATAATACCAATCTGACTTATTTATGGTTTTAAAGGGAAACCCATTTTATCAACAAGGTTTAACCAAGGTATTCTCCAGCCACCTTTTGCATCACAAGTATCTAATGCATACATAGTGATCTTGGCACCAATCCAACGAAATGGCTCAGGTGGGATCCAAGCAGGAACGGTTTTGGCAAATTCTAGATTACGCTCAGGAATGTCAACATCATCAACAATCGCTAGGGCAACGCGAGATGCAAAGCGACTTGCTGTAACACCAAAACCAGAATAACCACCGGCATAAATCATTTTGCCACCGTGATAATACTGATAATGCACTGCCATTCTTGTTGTTAAAGCAATGGGACCACTCCACGCATGAGATATTTTAATATCTTTTAATGCAGGTAATGTTTTATATAACATTCCCACCAACTTAATAAATGGCTCAGGGGTTTTGTCATGTTCAGGATCGGTATCATTATCAAAAAAGTAACCTAATCGACCACCAAATAAGACTCGATTATCTTTTGTTAAACGCATGTAGTTTAACTGAGTACGTGTATCGTAAATACCTTGTCGGTTTTTCCATCCTAGCTCAGCAAGCTGTTCATCAGTTAACGGCTCAGTCATAACAATACGATCGCGAATAGCGGCTACACGAGAGCTAATTTTCTTTTTATGTTTAGTGAATGCATTAGTCGCTAAAATAACTTTATTGGCCGTAATACTCCCTTCAGGTGTATTAACAAAAACGTGTTGTCCTTGCGTTTTACTGGTCAACATTGGCGTATTTTCATAAAACACTACGCCGAGTTCTTTTGCAACGCGCTTTAATCCCCACGCCATTTTTGCCGGATGAATAGTCCCAGAGCGTTTTTTAGACCAAAGACCTCCCTCAAACAGTGGAGAATTAATCTCTGCTTGTATTTGCTTTTTATCTAATAAATGAGCATCGTGACCAAATTTAATATATAGCTCATGTTCACCTTCAATATCATCAATACCATGTTTTCCTACCGCAACAGTTAATTCACCGTTCCATTCAATATCACAATCAATATTGTATTTTTCAATGGTGTCGCGGAATTGGTCCATATTCTCTTTACCGAGACGTTCCAACTCTTCCATATCATGTTTGAATAAACGATTAGAGTTTTCCATACCATGCATTAACGAAGTAGATAAGATAGCACCTGGACGACCCGAAGCACCAATTGCAGCAGTATTCGCTTCTATAACAATAATTGCTCTATCAGGGTTTTGCTCTTTTGCTTGTACCGCTGTCCACAAGCCGGTAAAACCGCTGCCAACAATTAATAAATCGGTTTTAATCGCAGTAGTGAGTTTAGCTTCAACCGCTGGACGAGCTGGGTTGTCTAACCAAAATGGGGTGAATTTTGTATTTTCTAATGCTAGTTTCGCTTGATCTTGCACAGTACTAACTCCTCTATAATATTACATTGGTGTGAGTAACCGTTACAAAGTAAGTTATTTATAAAAGTCTTACTTTTATAAATACTCCTCATACACACCATCTTAGTTTTATAGTACTAAGTTAACCTGATGGGAGTTTTTAGATACCCCCTAAGAGGTAGCTAATAAATTTTTTGGTAGGAATTATTGTTCATCAACATAAATGGATAAATGGTCGACATTTTTTTCTAATGACTCTGACTGTAAAATATCAATAAACAAAGCTAATAGTTCTGATTGGCTTGATAGAAACGTTTTACTATAAATATTTTTTTTATGCATTTTTACTGTTTCGTAGCCAATGGTCATAATAGTGCCAATGGCTTTAGTGGAATGCCCTTGGAGTAATAATTGGCACACCTGATATTCTTTTTTAGTTAAGATGTCTTTACCGAAATTAAGCAAAGCATTTTCAACATTTGAATGGGTAATTTCGCTGTTTTCACCCATCATAGCTAAGTGGCTATTACATAGGTTTTGAATAGGGGTAACTAGCTGTTTAAACTTTGTTTTATCTGTAGACGAAAATTTATCGGTATTGCCAAATCGAGAAATATCAAGGTGTAAACAATTATCCTTATCTATCGGGAATAGATAACCGACTTCATCAGTCAGCGATAAAAAATTAAAGTAAGAACTGTAACTGCTTGAAAACTCATCCGGCGCTATTTCATCGAGAGAATAAAAGCCTTCCTTACCTTTATCAGTAAAGAGTCGATAGAAAGGGTCTAGTACATATAAACGTGTTAAATAGCGCCAAGACTCCTCACCATACAACCTATTTTTTTTACCATCATTTCCATATCGATAAAGTAATTGTGCATCAGCAGACTTATGGAATTGCAAAATAAGTAGCTCATCGAAATCAAAAGTAACTTTAAAGAAGTCTTTCAATTTAGAATAAAAATGCTCTGTACCTACATGCTGGGTTAGTTCAATTAGCGCTAAACTGTATTTATCTAATTTCATAAAATGACCGCACTTAACAAAAGTTCCTATTTAATAATAGTAAAGTTTGAAATACAAACAAAACAGCGACTCAAAAGAGTCGCTGTTTCAAACGATTGCAATACCTAAACTAATATTGGCTACGCTGTAGCTGTTTTCATTTTTTTCGTACCACGATAAGTGACTACTTCACCCAAAATGATAACACCAATGGCACCCCATAATACTTCCCAAGCAACACCTTCGCCTGGCACATAAATAAATAGCGTTATCGTGACCATTAATATTGCTGCACAAAGATAGGCGCAAGCTTTCACAAATTTAGGACTACCTGGAAATCTAAACGTGCCATCCTCTGCAATTTTGCCATTAATACCAATATGCGTTTCACGTATTTTAACAAATGCTGTACACACAGCGACGTAAGGCAACATGAAAATAACACCACTAAAAGCAAATAAAGACCAGAATAAATCTTCGTTATTACCCGCCATCACACCATATAAAATCAGTAATATTGAAGCAGAAACACCGAGTAAAATTGATGCACCTACCGGTGTACCATGCTTAGATTCAACCGCAAATAATGCAGGTAATTCATCGTCAATCGCCGCTTCTGCTGCTGCACGATTAGCACCCATTGCCCACGTCGCGCCATTTGAGAAGAAGGTATACAGTGCACCAACACCAAGAATAACAACAAAAGCATCACCCAATGGGCTACCGCCGAAGAACTGACCTAAGGTATCCATCAAACCATCAACCACATCCACTTTATCAGCCGGCTGTGCAATTAATATCGCAGTTGTTGCTAAGATATAGGCACCTACTACTACAGCAATTGATGAAAAAACAGCTTTAGGTAAATCTTTACGAGGGTCTTTCATTTCAGCACTACTTGCACTGGCTAATTCAAAACCCAACATGCCGTAAACAACCGCGGGTAAGTATTGTAAGCTCAAGCCGCCATTTTCTGTGCTTGGGATCATCGTTGCTAAGGTAAATTCATTCGCAATACCGTGCTCCATGCCATACAAGATGCCACCGATAATTAATAATGCAAAAATGATTAGCTTGATAGCTGCGCCAATATTTGGGATCCATTTACCCACATTTAAGGCGACAACATTAACAAAAACTACTATCCATATAAGTACCACACCCATAATGATTTGTGCCGTTAACGACATATCAGGCATGAATATTTGAGAGAATACTCCTGCAAAAAGAATGAAGATAGCAGGCACCCACACCGCAACATTAGACCAATAATACCAACTAATCCGTGATGCCATTTTTTGACCGTATGCTCTTTTTACCCAAGCATAAATACCACCTTGTTCTGGATAAGCCGAACCCAGTTCAGTGCTGATAGCACCGAAAGGCACTAAGAAAAATATTGTCAGTATTACCCACCAAAATATAACTGTTGGTCCCATTACGGCCCCAGCAGCTAAGGTATCTAATAGTAATACGGCAGAAATACAGAATAAGAATATATCCCTTTTCCCAAGCGTTTTCTCATGTAAATGTAGTTCACTCATACTTTCCCCTAAGTTATAATTAAAGACTGCACTTCAATAAACTCGCGTAATCCTTCAACACCCCATTCACGGCCATTTCCTGACTGTTTAAAGCCACCAAACGGTGCATGAGAGTTGAAATATGTGCCTTGAATATAACTTTGTCCAGCACGGATTTTTCGAGCTATTTGAATTGCAGCATTTGCATCTTTTGCAAAAACACCAGATGACAACCCAAAGACAGTATCATTGGCAATTTTAATTGCTTCTTGTTCGTCTGAATAAGGGATCATACATAACACAGGTCCGAAGATTTCTTCTTGTGCTATGGTCATGTCATTGGTGACATTGGTAAAAATTGTTGGCATTACATAAGCGCCTTGTTGTAATCGAGCAGGAATTTCTAATCCACCGGTTACAAGTTCAGCACCTTCTTTAATACCTATATTGATATAGTCTAAAACTCTTTTTTGTTGTAAGGACGAGCTCAAAGGCCCCATGGTAACGTTTTCGTCTTGTGGGTCACCAACCACATTTTCTTCTGCTACTGCTTTGGCAATCACAATCGCCTGTTGATAAAGCGACTCAGGGACTAACATACGCGTTAATGCACAGCATGTTTGACCCGAGTTAATCATGACATCTTCAACACCATATCGAACAGCTGCAGCTAAATCTGCACCTTCAGTGATAATAAATGGGGATTTACCACCCAATTCCTGACAAACACGCTTCACCGTTGTCGACGCCGCTTGAGCAACTTTAATGCCCGCCCCTGTATAGCCAGTAAACGACACCATATCAACGTCAGGGTGTGAACATAAATGCTCACCAATTTTGAAACCATAACCGGTAATAACGTTAAATACGCCAGCAGGTACGCCAACTTTGTCAAAGATTTCAGCCAAAATAAGGTCTTGTAAAGGCGTTTGCTCTGCGGGTTTAGCAACAATAGTACAACCGGTTGCTAATGCTGGGCCTATCTTTCCAACGAGTTGAGATAACGGGTAATTCCACGGGTTTATTAACACGCAAACACCGACAGCAGAATTACACTGCATTACCCCATGTTCCGTTGTTGATTCATCAACATAAGACGTCATGTCTGCATAACCTCTAAAGGCATCGATAGCGCCTTGCACTTGAATATCTAAAGCAAGGTGTTTCGGACACCCCATAGAAGTGGATATAGCATTGGTAAAATCATCTACTCTATTTTGCATTTCATCTGCAATAGCAACGATTAACTGGCTTCGTTCTGCTGGTGTTGTTGCTGTCCACTGCGAAAATGCTTTTTTAGCTGCGGCTATTGCCTTATCAACATCTTCAATAGTTGCACTGGGTGTTTTAGCACAAAGTTCTGAGTTAGCTGGATTGATCACATCAATGGTGTCTTCAGTGCTTGGCAATTGCCAATCACCATCAATATAGAACTTTTTATATGTATACATTTTCTGATCCTGCTATAAAAATAATAACTTAGACTATGCTAGCCCTATCAAGTTAAGTACCCCCTTTAGGGGAGTACACAAACCACACCATTCAAAATTCTGTTCGTAATTGTATAAATAAAAAACTTATTTCATTGTTAACAAGGGTCTATTGACCTTTCATTTTAGTCTCTGCTATAGGCTAATTTTTAAGTTAACAAGGCGAAGAGAGTGCTATGTAGTCGCTCGACTTTAATAATTTTCAACGATGTTAGGTTGAAAATTAGCCATAGTCCTTCGGGTTGCCTTGAAAAAGCGTCACTCTTTGTTGATTCATTCGCATTTGGAACAACCAAATATTGAATGAAGCGCCTCGATTGTCATCTTTTTCAAGTGCAACAGAGTTACAAACTGAAAGTTCAACAGACCCTAGTAAATTATTACCATCAGGGAGCTATTTTCTTTATTGCATTTTTTATACGGCGACTAAATATCCAGACGCTCATAAGTACAATTGGCATCAACAACGTCATGACTACCGCCTTATTAAAAGTAAAGCCAAGGCTACTGGTCGCATCCAATAAATATTTGCACAATGCGAGTACGTAATAAGTCATGATAATTACCGAAAGTCCTTCAACAGTTTGTTGTAAGTTGAATTGCATCTGAGCTCTTTTATCCATTGATTTCAGTAAGGCTTGATTTTGTGCTTCAATAGCCATATCAATACGTGTGCGTAAGAAATCACTAGCGCGATCTACTCGACTTGATAAATCATCAAGCCTGCGTTTTGCTGCAAGTACGGTTCGATAAGCAGGAGATAATCGTCTATCGATAAAGGCATTAAAGGTCTGTAATTCATTAATTTCTTTTTCTTCTAATTCAGCAAGGCGACTTTTAACCATTTGATAATAAGCACTTCCTGCGTCAAAACGATAACGAGAGCTGGCAATTAGTTCAGCAATATTGGCAGCCATCGATGACAACTCTGCTAATTGCTGCTGCTCATCATTTGATGACTTAATATCTTTTTGCTTCTTGAGCAACATTGCCAATTGCGATTCCATTTTACTTACTTTGACACTAACTTGTTGTGCAATCGGAAAAGCCAGTAAGGTCATATTTCGATACGCTTCAATCTCTAACAATGCTCTGAGTACTCGACCACTTTGGCATTCATTTAAGCTAGTATTAACCAATAAAATCCGGTTAAAGTTATCCTCATGTAATCGTAATGCGCTGAGTATAATAGCCTCGCCATTATGTAACTCAGAGCCCATTAATCGTTGGCCCTCAAAGTATTGACGTAAATGATCTCTTTCTAAAGTAACGCTATTTTCACTTAAAGCATCAATATGCACGGCAGCAATTAGCTCACCTGATATACCCTCAAGCCAATCAATTGGCACTAAGGCCACAGGTGGACAATCAAAAGGTTTCAATCCGCTGTCATGTATTAAAAAGGTATAACTACTGAATTCAGTATGACGTTCCCACCTAATTTCATATTCACCCATTTTTTGGTAAAAACACGAAGCATTGGCTAACGGGGGGTTGACGCTATATCGATGGCACAACTCATGTAAGTGCGATAATTCAATGGCTTGACTATCATCCTCTTGATGTAAAAAACAAACTTGTGAAACACGAAGAGGAATATTCGAAACAGGAAAAGGTCTAGCATGTAAATCGGCATAATTCTGGCTAAAATAAGGATGCTTATTCAATTGGCCATACGCTTTATGATTCGGTTGAATCAAGGCGTTAGCTTTGGTTATCCCCTGTTTTTCAGGGCTAACGTTAGCGGTAAAAAGTTCCAATTGTACTTCCTCTTATTTTCGTTACTTAGCTTAACTAGTTCAGATCCAAGTCATCTTGGTTGTGCATTATTAAGTTAAACCAATTACGTAATAAGCTGACGAGCTCATTAGCCGATTTAGCTGACCACATTGTTAATGTATATCTCGCCTTTTTAATAACAAGCTCAGTGTCCGCAGTACCTGCCTTACTCACTTGTGCTACTAAATTACCTTTGCTGTAACCTCTTTTATCTATTGAATACCAATTTTACTCCATGTTAAATACAAAACATTACACCTTAAGTTTTACACTTATCAAACATAATGAGCTTTTCAAGTAACATTCGATCATCCCAAAAGCTATCGTTGTGTTGGATTTACCTTGAGTTACTACTTTCACCTCAATATTTGAACATCGCGGCTTGACTGCAGCAGACAATAAAAAAGGCGTATACCTTGAGGTATACGCCTTTTTTGATTATTTCACTGCAACACTTTAATTCTCGACAGTTATTTATCGGTCAGTGTGAACCGATCTATATTTATCTACGAATACAGCCTGGAAAGCTACAAAGCATCTCAAAAACAAGGTTTGCCGCTAATAATGAGGTATTGCCCGAAGTATCATATGGCGGTGATACTTCAACTAAATCAGCACCAATAAGGTTAGTACCGTACATGCCTCGAATGATCTCTAAGGCTTGGGGTGAAGTTAGCCCCGCAGGCTCTGGCGTGCCAGTTCCCGGTGCAAATGCAGGATCAATACCGTCAATGTCAAAGGTTAAGTAGGTTGGCATACTTTCGCCAATAATGTCACGAACTTCGCCCATTAATGGTACTAAGGACTTCAACCAGCACTCTTCTGCTTGAACAACTCTTACTCCTCGGTCTACCGCCCATTGGAAATCACCTGAGCTGTAACCCGTTGCGCGTTGGCCAATTTGAATCATTTTTTTCGGGTCAACTAAACCTTCTTCAATGGCACGTCTGAAAATAGTGCCGTGACACTCTTTCTCACCAAACATTGAATCATTAATATCTGCATGAGCATCCACATGGACTAATGCCATGGTGCCATGCTTTTTATGTAATGCCCGCAAGATAGGTAAACTTATAGTGTGATCGCCACCAACAGTTACTGGCTTAATATTACTCGCCATAATTGTATCGTAATGCGCTTCAATAATTCGAATAGAGTCAGCAAGGTTGAATGTGTTTATTGGCGCATCACCAATGTCTGCAATTTGGAAACTGTCAAAGGGAGCAGCTTTAGTATACATACCATAAGGACGTACTAAGACAGATTCATTACGTATTGAACGAGGGCCAAAGCGTGTTCCACTTCGGTTACTCGCACCAATATCCAACGGCACGCCAACAATGCCTATATCTAATGCATTGCTTATTTCACTGCTTGGTAACCGAAACATGGTACCTGGACCACCAAACCGTGGCATTTGATTACCACCTAATGGCTGATTAAAATTATTATCTGTCATACCCTGCTCCTCATAAGTGTAATCTTTGCCCTATACACCTAATAATGTAAATTTAACTATGCTCTGTATAGCTTATTCATGAGCATGCTCTATTGCCTACTCTGAATGTAACAAGTTACGAGTGATTTGGTTATACCCAAAAGAGGGTGAAATCGTGTTTTTATTACATTATTTAAGGGGGTTCAGGAGGTTTATCGATAATAAGTACTCAGCTACAGAATAATAATTACAATATTTTAGTATTTTACTTTACTCAACTAGGTCGCTTTGAGGATACATTGCCTGAGTAACAATACTATATAGCTCTTCTGCTTCTTTGAGTATTTTGCTCCATGCCTTTGATAATTCTTTTTACTGAGTGTTTCCGATTCTCCATGTGTAATAGCACCATTATTTTTACGCGAACTGTGCAACGGTAGCTAAACTCTCCGTGAGCTTTTTGGCGTTTATCAATTGTTACTGATGTCATTGTATTATCCTTAATCGTCCTACCCAGAATGGGGCGAATTTAGAACACCTTAAACGAAAATCAATGACAGGACAGGCGATGAAAGGTATAATCAAATGACTACAATATTGACTCCAAAGCCACATAAATCAATCGCTACAATAAATCACAAGCTCTCCGTTGCGCCCATGCTCGATGGGACACATCACCAAGAAATATAACACCTATATCATTGTTATTAAAGGCGTTTTATTTTTTACTTTAGCTGTTGGTTTCCGTGGGGTCATATGAGGGGTCAAAGATGTTGTAAAAGAGACTTTCAGATTTGAATTAAAGAAAAAGGCAACCCTAAAAAATAGAGCTACCTTTATTTTATACAAAAGAATCAACCAATTTGGAAGGCTTTCCATACCCTTCTTTCCTCTGCAACTCTTCTGTCAATAAACTCTACTAGATCATTCAAATGCACAACGAATGGAGACTTATTAGAGTTTCCCAGCTTAAAGCAAGGAAAAGGCAATTGATGCCTTTTCGCCATATTTAAAGCTGTTCTTCGTGCAAGATGTAAATACGATTCTGCAAGCTCTTCAACGGGAATAATCACGCTTCCGAACTGTTCTAAAAGTATTGTATGAGTTAGTGAAAAGTTATCATTTTTTTGCTTTTTCATAGTTTGGACCCAGTTGAGAATTTGGGCCATTCGGCTGCTTAACCGACAAGCTAAAATGATTTTTATTTACTTGCTGAAATTGCAAACTATTACTTTTAACTTGCTTTGTTGACATAACTCCTTTTACTCAACACCTATATATTACTAAAAAAAAACACTTAATTCATCTTAATTTAAAAAACATATCAAGCTCTGCAAATTGCTTTATCAAGTGAGCTTGCGAGAGTAAAACGGGTCAAACGTAGGTTGACGGGTCTGGGGTTTCCCCAGTCCTCGAAGAGCGCACACAGTCACGTAGTGGCTGTTTTAGTGTGCTAAAACAGTCCTACGCACAGTTATTTTTCACAGCCTTATCTTTTTTATTTATGTAGTTATAGCCATTATTCCACAGTCCCTTTTATCAGCCCTTGATTAACATTTTTTATATGGTTCATTGTATATAAAAGGAGTTTAAGAAATGGGTAAAAAATACTGTGCAATGAATACAAAATATTATAAAAATAGTAATGTCGGAGAGATTGATCACGTATTGCGAAATATGGCTATAAACGTTAATTCAATTGAATCTTTAACTAAAAATAATTTTGGTTTTTGTTTTGGAGATTCTGATTTAAAAACACATTATAAAAATAAATTAGATCAAGCAAAAAAAGCTAATAAATTAGCTCTTCAAAGCAACAGTAATACGTTTATTGATAGTGTTTTAATATTTGACTCTGTGCAGTTTGAAAAGTGTCTAAATGACGGTAAAAAAGACGAGGTAGAACAAGCCACCAAAGACTTTATGCAAGAGTATAAAAATCTTTATGGATTTGAGCCGATAGGCTTTGAGTTTCATCTTGATGAAGGAACAAAAATTGATTTTGATACATATGAAAAATTAGATATTGAAGAGCAAAAAAAATATGTTGCTGTAGAAAATGATAATGAAGCTTTTACAACAGAATATATTAAAAGAAACATACACGCCCACGCTATTTTTTTAAATTATGACTTTCAAAAAAATAAATCTTGTTTAAGAAATATGAGAAAGAAGGATTGGGAGAACTCGCAAGATTTATTGCACAAGTATTTTGAAAAGTTTGGTTTTGACAGGGGAGAGAAGAAAAAAACGAGTAAAAAGGATCATAAAAACAAGGCCGAATTTGTTCGAGAATTAGCATTGAAAAATAATGAACTGGTTGAAAATCATTCCAAGAATTTACAAGAAAAAAACTATCTCCTAGATCAAATAATTGATCATCAAAATGATTTAAACCGTTTTGATGATTTAGCTTTGTATGCTGAAAAAATAAAAAAATTTATTTTTAGTTTTAAAGAAAAGAATCCGAAATTAATTTCAAAACTTTTGGCTATGCCTAGGGCTGAACAATTTAAAGATATGGCTCTCTCAATCTATGACGCATTAACTAAAAAAACAGATATAGCTCCCATTTTAATTGAAGAAATAAAACCTTTGAAAAATGATGAAATTCAAAAAATTGAAGTCGATGTTGAAGCAAAAAAGAAACGTATTAAAAAAATAAACAATCGTAGAAAATACAGCAATAAACCCAGACCAAATAAGGATATTTGAAAATGAAAAAAACAGCACTACAAGAAATGGAAGTTGAAAAAAAACAATTATTAGAAGAGTTAATTTTAGAAGTAAACCAGCCCGAAGATGAACAAGACAAAAACGTACTTTTAGCAACGGCAAAAGCTGAAATACAAAAGACGGAACAACTTATTTTAAACAATGAAAATAATAAAAATCTAAGTTCAAAACATAATAAAAAACTAAAAAATGATTTAAATAGAAAAACTGATTTAGAAAAAGATAATAGAGAAATATCTACAAAATTATTAGACAGAATTGAAAACAATACTGAATTTTTAATTGATTTAGATAATAAAATAAATTCATCAATTATTGAAATTGATATTTCAAATACTGATGTAAAAAATGCAATTGCTGCATTAAGAATAATAGATCCAAAAAAAGCGGCAGAGCTTGAAAATTCGATTAATTTAAAAAGTAAAAAATCAAAGAATGACAATAATATTTAATAAATCAGAAGCGGCTCGATTTTTTTGTTTAGCGTCTTTTTGCTGAACAAAAAAAAATGATTAAACAAGAAAATATTTAATTTTTGCGTTAGTGTTTTTTATGTACAGACATAAAAAAGAGTCTGTTTATTAGACTCTTTTTATTGTTTTTTAATTTGATTATATAAATCATTTTATTAACCTATTTGGTTATTCTTCACCAGAGTAAGTTTCTTGATAAAGACAGCTATTACAAATATCATTTCCCTCATATCTGTTTAATTCTCTTTCTTCACTGCCGCAAATATCACAAGATCTGTAATCACTTTCATCATATCCATACATAATTAATCTTCCTTCTTTATTTTTTGATAAAACGACTCATTAGGATATATATTAGTTAAAGTCCAAATTGCCATTCCATAACAATTATTATCCATTGAAACCATATCATTAACTGTATAATCTGTTCCCTCATAAAGTTTAATTATAAAATCTTTCAACCTTTTATTTTCTTTTGTAAGTTGAATTATTTGCTCTTCTGTAGGGTTGCTGTTGAATGTATTTATTATTGCGTTATGTCTATATGCGTTCATTATTTTCTTCCTTTTTTAGTTGTTATTTGTCTTGTGTACTCTCTTTTTATCATTTCGTTTTGCTCGTCAAAATCGGCATATATCGTTGCAGTAAATTTTGCTTTCCAAAGGTTCGAATCCCCTTGAGTGAACACAATGAAAGCATTGATTGCATAGGCGTTCATATTTCCAATTTTAAATATTTCAACAAAGTTTCTTTTTACTAAAATTTTTATATGTTTAGAAATTGATTGCCTTGATTTTTTAAATAGCTTTTCTAGTGTGCTCATAGATATACAAATAGCGTTTGTTTTATCCATTTCTGAAACAAAAAACTCAAAAAGAGAATTAGCAAGTGGCTCTTCTCTTGCAAGCATTACCTTGGCCTTATAGTTTTGCTTGTTAAAAGCAAAAAACGGGGCGCTTTTTTGCCTTGCTTGTTGTTCGTTAGTATCTTTGTCCGTATCAATTTCAACAGGGCATATTTGACCATCAGGGCGCTCTGTTGTGTAATTACTTATAACGTTTATATTTTCCATTCTTTGTTCCTTTTAAGTAGTGGATAATGTTTTTTTCATTAATATTTATTTATCATTAATAATTTACTTGTCAACTTGTGAAGCTACATTAACAACCACGTTAAAAAAAACACCATTAATGCAATTAAAATAAAACAACTAAAATACAACGGGTTAAGTTGTTTTTGTTGGGGTGGGATTACATAGGTTTGTCGTTAAATATAAGGGCAGTAGAGCGAAAAAAGAAAAGTGCTTTACATTAATTTAAAGGTGGGGTTTACATAGATCTAATAAAAAGATTTATTTCTAGGGATAAAAAAAGATCTGTTCTCTTATATCTTTAATATAGGTTATTAGGAGTATTTTAATGCGAGTGTTTGAGCGATAGCGAGTTCTTTAAATTAGTAATATTTTTTATTTTTATCGGCTATTCGCCAAGAGCATTGCGAGACAAGCTCGCTTTCTGGTTTTTCGATTTGAGCTTGCTCAATGAGGTGTAAACTAATGGAATGTATCATAACAAAGCTTAAAACTTTAATTTTGTTATAATATCAAACACCATTTTACTTATATTTTTCCTCATTGAAGCGTCTATTTATCACTCAATTCAAAAGTATAAATTAAAGTGTAACAAACCAATCACAGATTTCCGATAGTTGTCTTTGTTTTGTAAGATTGGCACAATTAGTTAATTCTTGAGATTCACATTGGGCATAAATTTCTTTAGCCATTGCAGCTTCAATTGCAGCTCCTATAAAAATAGTGAATACCTCCGAGTTTAATTTACCAAAGGCATCCCTAATCCGTGTTAATGCTGTATTCGCCGTTTTCCAATGCTCATCAGCTCCAGCAGGATCTATTCCACCTTTAAGCTCGCCAAGTGCTAAATAGTTATGATGATCTGATATAAATTCTTTGAATTCCTTAGTCTTTTTATTATTTACATTAGAATTATTGAATAATACGATATCAATATTTTTCTTAACTACAGGAACAGTTAAATCATAATATAGCAAACGTGATTTATCCCCATTTTTCCATTTAATGGCTTTAACTAAATTGCTATTATCTTCTTGAAAATATTCACCTTTGATCCATATTTTTGAATGTTTATCAAAATACTCAAAGTCGAAGTTTCGTATCCTCAATGCTGATATAATATTTTGGGTGAGTTTTTCACCTGCAACCCCACCAACAATATTCCGCATTCTCCCACCTAGAGCATCTCCTTGCGAGAGTAAAAATCTATTGATTAATTGATCAACGTAGCTATCACCTGCGGTAATTAAATACTCTTGAATAAAATCAGTTAGAAGATCTTTTGTATCTTTTGGTTCTAGATAACCTATAGCTTTTGTTGATATTCCTGCAGCCTGACACATTGAAATAGTTATATCATCATTCTTTATTAAATCTAACGGTGCTTCATAATCATCTACAATTGTTCTAAATGCAGATGCTAAACCTAAATAGTAATTAGCTTCCTTACTTTTTCGTAACGCTATACTTAAAAAGCCTATTTTTGTTTCTTCGTAGGTCGTTTCTAAATCTTCTGGTTTATTTATATATTTATTCAAATTATGCCCCATTAAAAAACTGTTTTAAAACAGCGCTAGCTACTGCATTCGCTAATTTAGGAGGGACAGCATTACCAACTTGACCAAATTGAGTCATAGTTGTTTTTCTTTTACTACTATATGAATCTAACCTCACACCAGTAAATTCCCAACTCACAGGGAATGTTTGTAAACAAGCTAGTTCTCTAACTGTTAACATTCTTTGCTCATATGGATGTATAAAGTCACGATATCCACTTCTTGTTACAGTTGGTGACGGTAAATCAGGATTAAGTCTCCGATACGTTGAACCAAAAGTTTTTCGATGATTAGAAAGCTTGTCTCCAATAGGCACCGAGATTATTTTTTCAAGAGTGCTAGGTGAGTGAGCCGTCATTTGGTGATTTTTAATATCCATGTTTTTCTATTCTTCCTTTAATTGATTGGGATACTCTTTTTGCTGTTTCTGATGGTTCATCAGCGGGGGGTAAATCCCCAAAAGCATCCCATGCAGTTGCAAATGGTTGTAATGAGGAAGCAAACAAGTCTGTACCTGTATCAGCTAATGAAGTATGTGTCGCTTCAGGGAAGTTAAATGCTTTACCGACCCTATTTCCAATAATAAATAGCCTTTCTCTCTTTTGAGGCACACCATAAGCCGCAGAATTTAAAACTTTATAAGTAACATCATAGCGATATTCTTTACCTCTAAAGATTACAGGTTCTTTAAATTCGTTAAGTACGGCTTCGATAGCTTTACCTTTTTCCCAATTAAGCATCCCTTTCACATTTTCCATCACAAAAGCAACAGGTAAAGCTTCACGAACAACTCTAGAAAATTCTAATAATAACTTACCTCTATCGTCATCCATACCCATTCTCTTACCTGCCAAGCTAAACGACTGGCAAGGTGGTCCACCTATAACTAAAGCGGCCTCAAGCGGCTTTAACTTGGCTGATTCAAGTATATGATCAGTTGATACATTATTTACATCACCCTCAATAACTACTAGATCAGGGTTGTTAAGCCGTAAAGTATTGCAACAGGATGGATCTTGTTCTACAGCAACAGATATTTCAAATCCTGCATCTTTAAAACCAATGTCCATACCCCCAGCACCAGAAAATAAGCTTATGACCTTTCTATTTTTAGACATTATTAATTGAATTACTATTATTGGATATTTCGTTAATCATACCATCTTAGTCAGTTTTACGTATAGAACAACAGAACTAAATATGGTTTGAAATTCTTGTTTGGAACTTATAAAAAAATTATATTTTGCAATTAAAATAACAATGGCATTATAAAGCTTACCTACTTATTTTTTGTCATTATTGGAGTGAAATCATTTATATCAAAATTCTCCATATCAAATTTTTGATAGATGTTATGCAATATATTAATGTTTCTATGTCCCGTGATTAAACTGACCAAATTTATAGGCAACCCTGCTTTTATTAAATTCGTAGCGGCATACCTACGAATGTCGTGATAACGTACATCAACGATATTTAAACTCTTTCTAACTTTCTGCCAACCTGCGGTTACTGTTTTTGATTCGTGCGGAAAGATTAGCTCCGATTTTATTACATCCGTTGATCTTGGTTGTCTTTTTAATATTTCAGGGGCATCACCGATTAAGGGAATAATTGAATCGTTACCCATTTTATTTGAGGGGGATTTTCTATTTCTGATTATCAATGTTTTCTTGTCATAATTGAAATCCTCCCATCGAATAGATGTAATTTCACTTATACGCATTGCTGTGAGAAGTGATATATCTAATATATCTAAATAGGGTGTCGATGCACTTGGATGAGACTGTCTTTTTCTTAACCCCTCTCTCATTAATGATAATTGGTCTTCTGTTGGAGATTTATCATTTCTATTTCCTGAACGAGCAATAAAATTATGTTTTTTTAGAAGAGATATAGCTTCATCGTGATAAGTTAAATTAGCATTAATATTGAACAACGGTTTTGCATCTTTCATTACAGATCTTAAATAAGTTACATCGTGATAAACGGTTTGTGGTTTTGGTTTAGAGGGTTCATTCTTACGATATTTACAGTGTTCTACTAAATCACTCGCCCTAAAGTTACTTGCTAAAATTGATGCTATTTTGTAGTTCAATAGAGCCTTTAAAACATATTTTTTAGTTCTTCCAATGATTGAAACTGATGTGATTGTTGTATATTCTTCTTCGTGATTTATTTTTAATAAATTAATTCTTTTAATTTTTTCTTCTTCTATTATTTTTAATTTACTTATGGCGTTCATTTCTTTTTCTTGTTCTAACCTTAATGCTCTTATCTCCTTATTTACTTCTGCTTGTGTAGTGTAGTCAGCTAAATATAAGGTAATAAGTTCGCCGATCGTAGCTTCTTTAAGTTCATCTTCTTCACGATACACACCAGCTTTGATCTTTGAATATTTATCATCAAGAAATAAGCGCATTTTTTCAGACCAAAGCACTGCAAGGTTTTTATCAGAAAATGTTTCGTTTTTATCCTCTTTAATTTCACCTTTTAGCGTTAACCTAACTTTTGCACGGTAGGTAATTCTCCCTGCCTTTGATTTTCTCTTTTCTATGCTTACGGATGCCATTATAATTACCCTTAAAATTTAGTAGGTCATAAGCAACACTTCGTGGGGTCACCTACGGGGTCAAAACACTATTAAAATGTATCATAATATATAAAAACAAGCAAAAACGTACATTTTTAACCAGAGGTAGTTAGTCATTAATAACATTAAAAACAACACTTTAAATGGTAAATCAATATCTCACAAGCTATCTGTCGCACCGATGCTCGATTGGACAGACAAACATTCTCGGTTTTTCTATCGACTCATGTCTCAGCACACTGTTCTTTACACTGAAATGGTCACTACTGGTGCTATTTTACGTGGTAAAGGAGATTATTTATCATATAACGAAGCCGAGCACCCGTTGGTATTACAACTTGGCGGCAGTGATGTTAAAGCGATGACTGAATGTGCCAAAATTGCTGAACAATATGGTTACGATGAAATAAACATTAATGTTGGTTGTCCTTCTGATAGGGTGCAGAATGGTCGTTTCGGTGCTTGTTTGATGGCTGAACCTTCCGTTGTTGCAGAATGTGTTAATCAGATGCAAGCAGCAACCAACATCCCTGTTACAGTCAAATCACGAATTGGTATAGATGACCTGGACTCTTACGAATTTTTACATAACTTTATTGGAGAAGTATCGAAAGCTGATTGCCGCCATTTCATAATTCATGCAAGAAAAGCTTGGTTAACTGGATTAAGTCCTAAACAGAATCGTGATGTTCCCCCATTAGACTATGGCCGGGTCTATCAAATAAAAAATGATTTTGATAATTTAGAAATATCTATTAATGGTGGTATTAAAACTTTTACTGAAGCGAATGTTCATCTACAACATGTTGATGGTGTAATGATTGGACGGGAAGTATATAACAGCCCGTATATGCTAGCGGATGCCGATAATGAAATATACCATTCCAATAGTACAAAATTAACAAGATCGGAAGTGATTGATTTAATGGTCCCTTACATCGATGAAACGATTAAAGATGGAGGTCGAGCGTGGCATGTATTACGTCACATGTTAGGTCTTTGTAATGGCTTATCAGGAGCACGAAAATTCAGACAACACCTTAGTGAATGCGCAGGTAAAGATGGTGCCAGTGGACAAGTTCTTCTTGATGCATTTAATAAGGTTACCTTACCCTAGTTGCTTTTTCTTATCTCACTATTGGGAATGATTGTCCCAATAGTGAGATTCTCAAAATAGTGCTAACTTAATGTTTCAACTATTAATCGATATTTTTAACCACTAAATAGTCCTTATAACCACTTCTCGAAATATATTAATTCACTATCATCCATTACAATAACGATTATAATTAAATATCTTTATATATCAGTCTATTAACAATTAATATCAATTTTGGCACAACCTTTGTAGTACTTATTGCAACTTAGTAATAAATACACACATTTCGCATTACTTTTAGATTCATCATATGTGCGAAATATACAAGGAAATACCATGTTAGATTTAAACACATTATTCATATTAACAATGATTCCAGCTTCAGCCCTGTTTCTTATCTCAATGGTCGTTGGTGTTTTTGAAAGCTAAAGTTTAAGCTTTAAGGATTCATTAATATTAAGGCTGTCTGTTTACTTCAATCTATACAATCTCTATTGTGATCAATTCATTTAACAGTCAGGTATTAATTCATTCAAAAAAGTGCCGACTATCTTCGCTTATCTACTTCCACATAAGCTCTTATTCATAGCAATAGCCTGTTTTAATTAAAATGATGGCGAAATGTACAACTCTTCATATTAAGACTTTATACTTTTACGAAGCTCTTTTGTAGCTCATATTTTACTCTCATATGAGCTTAACTTACATGAGTCACACTACTCATCGGCGTCATTGAATTTACTTATGTAATGGCAACGTTTTTTAAATGTCAGACAGCAAAAAGCCCGACTCTATCGAATCGGGCTTCTTTAAATAGAAGTATAGCAATGTCCTACTCTCACATGGGCTTAACTAGTTTGAGTCACATTCCCCATCAGCTGAATCTTTTCAAATCCCAGACAGCAAAAAGCCCGTTACTTTCGTAACGGGCTTCTCATGTGCCGCAGCACAAATTAGAAGTGGAGAATGTCCTACTATCACATGGGCTTTACTTCGACATAAGTCACACTACCATCGGTGCTGTTACGTTTCAAATCCCAGAAAGCAAAAAACCCATAGCGTTAGCTACGGGTTTCTTTAATTAGAAGTCTAGCAATGTCCTACTCTCACATGGGAACTCCCACACTACCATCGGCGCAACTGCGTTTCACTTCTGAGTTCGGAAAGGGATCAGGTGGGACCACAGCGCTATTGTCGCTAAACAAAAA
>NZ_VOLT01000038.1 GCF_007954275.1 Colwellia demingiae
ACCAAATTTAAATACACTTTTAAAGTGATTTTAAATTTGGTTTTTTAAACCACGAATTATGCCGAATGTGTGCTGATTTGAAGTTCTTTAACAATCTGGAAAGCTGATATAAATATCGGTATTTATAGGCTAAACACGGTGTCGCGCTGTTGTTTACATGATTATAAATACCAAGCTGTTGTTACATTCTCTTATCGTGAATGTAGTAATGGTGATAGTGCATCCCCCCAAGGATGTATTATCGAATTCATACTGTTCGAAAGAACATGATGTCTTATCAAGTAACTCATCTTACATCTTACTTTTTAAAGTGAAATGTATTGAGTACGTGAAAATGTCAGACTTTACAATTGCCTTGGATTAGTCTCCGGGGCGCACTTCGTTTTAAATCTTTGGATGAGACTACTTAGGGTTGTATGGTTAAGTGACTAAGCGTATGTGGTGGATGCCTTGGCAGTTAGAGGCGATGAAGGACGTGTTAATCTGCGAAAAGCTTTGGTGAGGTGATAAAAACCGTTATAGCCAAAGATGTC
>NZ_VOLT01000013.1 GCF_007954275.1 Colwellia demingiae
CTAAGTATCAGCAGTTTCTAAAGAGTAAAAAACTCTAACAAAGCGTTCAAACGGACAAAAAACAGTTGGCTGTTTCACTCCGTTCACAATTTTAGCCAACAATTTTTTGCCGCTTAACGTGGCGTTAAGTGGCTCGGAGGCCGAAAGTATTGTTCACATTTATTAGAAGTCTGTTCTCCAATGATTTACTTGTCGAATTAAGTGAGAACAAAGTTTCGATTAAAGCTTTTACTTCTGATATGTCATTCGAAGAAGAGCCTTATATTGCTATAGAAAATACTAAAAAAGGGGAAGTCGTAAAAGCAATCGGAAAGAATGCTAAATCCCTATCTGCTCCAAATATTAGAGTTCTAAACCCTTTTAAGCACAACCGGTCTTTTGTCGCAGACTTTATGTGCGCAGAGAAAATATTGCAGCACGGTATTTATACCATGCATAATAGTCCAATAATCAGACCTTCACCTAGGGTTAATATTCACCAGTTAGAGAAAACTGATGGTGGGCTAACCGATATAGAAGAAAGAGTTTTACGCGAGCTAGCAATGGGTGCAGGTGCTCGCGAAGTGGTTATTTATTTAGGTTGTAAAATCAATACTAATGTTGAAGGATTTGATACAGTAAAGGCAAGAATATCAGCCACTTAACAAGCTATTCAAGCAGGACAAAATACAGTTGGCTGTTTTCGTTCCTCAACATTTTAGCCAACTAAATTTTGCCCCTTAACAGGGCGTTATATTTTTCTCAGGAGGAGTTATGTCTACACTTATTGTTGATAACATTACAACGGCGCAATCAGTATCAAAAGTGACGCTGTCAGCATCTGATCTTATTGAAAAGGTCGAGTTTTTTGATGAGGTTTCAGATCATGTCAAAGGTGAGTTTAGAGATTGGGTTAAAGAGCAGTTTAGTGACTTAACATCTCAAATAGATAACCTTCCAGAGTTGTTAAATCAAATGCAAAGTGACCTAATTAATTCAGTACCTATCGAGCAGATAGAGATTATTATAAGTCTTCTTAGTTAGGAGCATAAAAAATATAACAAGCAATTTAACAGGACTAAAAACAGTGGGCTGTTCGCTTTGCTCCATTTTAGCCCACTATTTTTAGCCCATTAATTGGGCGTTATGAGGAGAGGGATATCCAGTGGTCGCTGCAAATATTGTAATTAAAAGCTGTTATTTCGTTAATGACTTTTCGTGTTACGAGATAGCAAAAGATTTTGCGAGTCCTGTATTAGCAACCATAGCTATTTTATTTTCCGTTCTCATTGCATTTATGCAGCTATCTAAACAGCATAAAAACACTCTAGAACTAAAAAAAGAAGAAACAAAAAGTAAAACTCGCATAGATCTATTTAAGGAAATTAACGTTTTACTCGAATCTTCGAATACTAAAATTCGTGAAGTTCATTCATATTGTTTTGGAAAAAAGTATTCAAACCTTGAAATGAGAGCAGAAATTGATCATGTTGAGTTTTTGGAGTTAATGAAAAACTTTAGCAATGCTCTTTTAGTTGTTGCCAGCAAAATGGAGTCACATGAAATTGTTAACTTTAAATTATTCCGCGTGTTTCGCTTTGCTTTGTATTCTATTCATCATGATTTATTAGCCCTACAAAAAGAACAGGACAGGTTTAAGGTTCTTGAGAGTTTAATCAAACTTACTGATGATTCAATGATGTACTTTGGGGACTTTCAAGTTTGTATGCAGAATATGGCTTACGGAGTGGTTTTTGATTCAACTGTACCTCAGAGAATCCCAGCAGATAAACGTATTAAAGTAATAACTAACTGTCCTGAGAATTTAGATAAGTTGCACATCTATTTTGAGCGAGAATCTAATTGGGGAAAAAACTGTCTGAAGTATGAAAATGAGGCCAAGGAGGAGTTCTCCTCATAACAAGAATTTAAAGCAGGACTGCTAACAGTTTGCTCGGTTCCGCTTCGCTTCACAATTTTAGTAAACAATTATCAGCCCCTTAAATGGGCGTTATGTAGCAAGGAAGCACGTTGAACTGGTCGAGTATAATCAAGTTTTCACTATTCCATTTTGTAATACTCACTTTGCTGAGTACGTTAACTACTTTGTTAATTGGAGCCGATAATTTAGAGCAACAAACAGAGCGTGAGTTGCTAGTTTATTTCAATTTACCATCATTCCTTGTCGGGTCAGTTATCCTAACGCTATTTGCAAAAACACAAAGCTCCAAGGTTCTATTGCATCTTTTAATAACCGTTGTAATAAGTTCTATTGTGGCTACTTCTATCGTTTCTGTACTTATGGGCGCTATATATATTTCTCCAACATGGTTTATTGATTTACCTATTTCAGCATTATCTATTTTGGTAGCAATATTCATTGGCGGTTATTTTCGTGGTATAACTACAATTGCTACATAACAAGCTAATTAATAAGGACAAAAAACAATTGGTTGTTTTCGTTCATCAACATTTTAGCCAACAATTTTTTGCCCCTTAACGTGGCGTTATGTGCTTTCTCATATTTATAACCTACTGATTTTTAATAAGTGTCATGTATGTGTCATGTAGATGTCGTAGCTAAATCAAGGTTGTTTAGTTGATAATCAGTCTCGAACTACAGTAAAGGATATATAAATGATCGTTCGAAAATTAAGAATACAGCGAGGTTGGTCTCAAGATCAACTTGCTCAATTTAGCGGATTGAGTGTAAGAACTATTCAACGTATTGAAAGAGGAAAAACTGCTGGATTGGAATCATTAAAATCTTTAGCTGCTGTTTTTGAACTTAATATTCAAGACTTACAACAGGAGACAGTTATGGATACCAACACAAACCTTTCAGATAAAGAAGTTAAAATAATAGAGCATGTAAAAGATATAAAAGACTTTTATTCACATCTTATTAATTATGGGATTGTTGTAGGGGCATTCTTTATTTTAAACTTAGTAACAAGCCCTGATTATATTTGGGCTTGGTGGATAGCTATCGGTTGGGGGATTGGTGTGATTTCTCATGCCCTTAGTGTTTTTGAAATTATAAATTTTTTCGGTGCTGATTGGGAAAAGAAGCAGATAGAAAAAAGGTTAAATAAAAAACTGTAACGCACATAACAAGGCACTCAAAAGGACAAATAACAGTTGGTTTTTTCTCCTTCGTCACTGATTTTAACCAACTATTACTTAGCCTGTTAATTAGGCGTTAGCTGCTTTGCCAAACTGCTGGCAATCATCTATATTCAATTATTCATTAATAACGAAAGGGAATACTATGAAATTTATTATTAATCTAACTGTTGTATTTGTATTGCTAGGCATTTCAAATCAATCTTATGCAAAAACTAGTCAAGTCAACGACATCAGCTTTTTACAAGAGAACTTCGATTTAACTCTTTTTGAAAAAAACACAGAAAGTGAACTAGAGCAATTAATCAATCAAGTAAACTCAGGAAACTCTAATGTATCATCAGAAGCAGATATCAAGAGCTTTATTGATTTAGGCTTTTCCGAGGATTTAAAAAATTCAAACTACTTTTGCTCTACAAAAGGTTGTGTTTTATTTTTAGAGTTAAATCCTGAAAGTAATAAAGCTTCTAAATATCGTGCTGACAACTACATTTCTAATATAGATACTAATTATTGGTATGACTTCAAGTCCAAAGATGTATTTGAGTCTAATAATAATTATTACCTTGTCCTGCTAAAATAAAGCAGCTAACAAGAACTTCAAACGGAAAAATACAGTTGGCTGTTTCACTACGTCCACATTATAGCGAACTTTATTTTTCCGCTTAAGTAGACGTTATGTGATTTAAAAGGGGTGACCTATTGGAAAATATATTTAGCAATATTCCATCAGAATTACCAAATGAAATATTCGAAGATATTATCATTACAGAAAAGCTAAGAGTCGAGCGCATAGTATCAAAAGGGCAAACATCTCCTGATAGTGGCTGGTATGATCAAAGTGAAAATGAATGGGTTATTGTTTTATCTGGTTACGGTGTAATTGAATATATAAATGGTATTAAAATTACTCTCAAACAAGGTGATTACTTGAATATCCAAGCTCATGAAAAGCACAGAGTGATAGAAACATCATCTGATGAAGCAACGGTTTGGTTAGCCATTTTCTATTAAGTGTAATCATCACATAACAATAATTTCAAGAGGGACAAAATAAAGTTGGCTTTTTTGTTCACTCCGTTCACCTATTTTAACCAACTATTTTTCGCCTCTTATTGAGGCGTTAGTTTTTCTAATAACTGAGATGGAATTGATGCCTAATGAATAAATTTATTGTGTTGTTTTTTCTTTTCCTGACAATATCTGTTAGTGCAAATGAAATGAATTCAAAGCAAAAGCAACTTGCTCAAAAAGAATACCCGACAGAAACCCTTTATCAATTATGGGCTGATTATAGAAAGAATGAGCACTCTATTATTAAATTTTATGACGGTTTGGCTGAAAAGCATATTGTCGAACTTAAAAAAGGCAATCCAAAGAAAGCTACCGTGACATATCTTGCAAAAGGCAGTTCAGAAACTGACTATATTTTGCAGTCGGGTGGACCAGACTTTTATGGGTTAAGGTTTAAAAAAATTGGCAACAGTAATATTTACTTCTGCATTCAGGACATTCCCGTTGATGCTTGGTTCAATTATGGGGTTAATGAATTCAAAAGAACACCATCTCATGAATTAAATGGACTTGACTTAACTACAATGGAACACATTTATGATGGAGCTGTCATAGGTCCTGAAGCACCTATGTCACCTTATATTCATGCAAACCAGAACGTACCTAAAGGAGAGTTGCGTGAAGTTTTCCTAGACAGTAAGTTTATGAATGAAGAACGTAAAATATTGATTTATATACCGGCTAATTATAATCCCCAAATTGCACATAACTTAATTTTTCAGTTTGACGGAGAAGATTACTCGCAAGGTCCTGATGAAGGACCTGCTTGGCAGGGTTGGACACCAATGCCCACGATTCTTGACAATTTGATTCATGAACAGAAGATAGTGCCTACTATTGCTGTATTTATCAACAACCAAGGCAACCGCTCAGGTGATTTGATCAGCAAGAAAATAACAGACTTTGTCGCTATTGAGTTGGTTAGCTGGGTAAGAAGTAATTACAACATTTCAAAGAACCAATCAGATGTCGTTGTTTCTGGTGCTAGTCGTGGAGGTTTTGCTGCTGCTAATACAGCTCTACGTCATCCTACTATTGTGGGCAGCGTACTGTCACAATCTGGTTCATTTTATTATACCGACAAGGAAAATTGGCCAATATACCCTGAATTTGAAGGCAAGCTTATTCTCGACTATAAGAAATCAGAAAATAGAGGAATTAATTTCTATTTGGAAGTAGGGTTATATGATCTTGGCCTTGGTCGAGTTGGTATTAATCGACAATTGCGGGATATTCTTTTACTTAAAAACTATCAAGTTGACTATTATCAGTACAAAAGTGGTCATGCACATATAGGGTGGCGACACACTCTCGCAAAAGGCTTACTCTCACTTCTGGCTGTACAAAAAACTAACAAATCACTCAAGCAGGACAAATAACAGCTGGCTGTTGTTCGTACCTCACACATTTTAGCCTGCTATTATTTGCCGCTTAGCAAAGCGTTAGCCATTAAGGGGTTTACTTGAAAATTTCTGAGTTACATGAAAAAGAGCTTTTAGTTGCAAAATCTTTATTAGAGAACCCAGGACTTGCTGCAAAAATAACTAACCTTATAGGTACTCCTATTGAAAAAGGTTTAGATTTACTTCCTGATGATTGGAGTAAAAATATAGCTAAAGTGACAGAGAAATCTCTAATTAAGGCATCTGATGCTGCGATATTTACGATGAAAGATATTCCTGGAGAAGGATCGTCTAATATTTGGCATAAGTTGGGAGTTGCCGTTAGTGGTGGTGTCGGTGGTTTCTTTGGCTTGGCGGCAATAGCTGTTGAACTACCGATTTCAACATCAATAATGTTGCGTTCTATAGCTGATATTGCTCGTAGCGAAGGTGAATCGATTACAACACCTGAAACTCAAATGGCTTGTTTAGAGGTGTTTGCATTGGGAGGGCCAAGTGATCTAGATGATGGCAGTGAGTCAGGGTATTTTGCGATAAGAGCAGCACTAGCAAAGTCAGTTGCTGAAGCAGCAGAATTTATTCTAAAAAAAGGTATTACCGATGAAGCAGCTCCTATTTTAATTAAATTAATTGCTAAAATCGCTGAAAAGTTTGGTGTACAAGTTACTCAAAAAGCAGCTGCACAAGCCGTTCCTGCCATTGGTGCAGCTGGCGGCGCAATCATAAACACTTTATTTATTGATCACTTTCAAGACATGGCTAGAGGCCATTTTATTATTAGAAAATTAGAACGTGTATATGGATATGAAGTAGTCAAAGACGCATATGATGCATTACCTAAAAATGGCTAACAAGTTACTCAAACGGACGAAAGACAGTTGGCTGTTTTCGTTCCTCAACATTTTAGCCAACTAAATTTTGCCGCTTAATGTGGCGTTATACATTAAGTCGATTTATCATTCGGAGTTTAATAAATGAAATTAACTGTTGGTACTGATTCAACATGGTCACTAAGAGTTTGGATATGCAGTCAATTAGCACAATTAAATGTTGAAGTTAACGTAATTGATTTAACTAGTTCAGACTATAAATCAGAGATATTCAAGCACTCTGTCACAGGTTTAGTGCCTTCCTTAAATGAGGGTACTTTTGTGATACATGATTCGCTAGCAATCGCTGAGTATTTCAATGAATGTTCTGATGGTGCTCTTTACCCTAGTCTAAGCTCCGAAAGAGCTTTAGCTCGAAGTTTATGTTCAGAGTTACACTCTGGTTTTACTAACCTTAGAGCACAATGCCCATTTTCATTAGAACAAGTTACTCCTTTATTAGAGCTTAATGAGGACATTGATAATGAGCTAATTAGGCTTGAAAATATTTTTGGATCAGCACATTTGCCATTTATGTTTAATTCTGCGGGAGTAGTAGATGCGTTTTATTCAATTCTTGCCTTTAGGTTAAAAGCATATGGTATAAAGCTTCAAGGTAAAGCCGGCGAGTACCAGGAAAGTCTTTTGAATTGGTCTAATTTAAAACAGGCTATAAATCTTGCTCAAAGCTGGAAAAACGCATAAGTCATTAAAGCAGGACTAAAAACAGCTGGCTGTTTCACTCATCTCCATTTTAGCCAACTATTCTGATCCGCTTAGCAGGGCGTTAACTATGAACATCCCCATCAATTTTGTGTATCACATAGTAATTTGGCATAACGCTCCATCGGAATGTTCATTTGCTCTTGCAACCATTGACCTCTAGTAAGTAGTTCTTCTCTGTTTATCGAGGGGATGTCGTTTTTGAATGCGAGTACGATCGTGTTTTCACTGTCTACTTCGAAACTGAGTCGTTGCTTTTCAAATTCGAGCGCGAGTAATTCATCTAACTCTTCTCGTAAGTTATGTGTCGTATGGCAGATATTTAGCACGAGGACACCGTGTTTGTTGAGTGCATTTTTACAATCACGCAAGTAGGATAATTGTACTTGTTTCGGTTCCATGCCTTGTGAGTTGTATAGATCTGAAAAGATAATATCGCTTTTAATAACGGTATTTTTCATGTAATTCACAGCATTGTCTATATGAATAAAGAGGCGATCAGTATCGGGCAAGTAAAAATATTCTTTTGCGGTCTTAGCGACTGCTTCACGGTACTCAATCGCGTGTACGTTTAATTCTGAGAAACTACTGAGCAGGTTCTTCGCCATAGAGCCTGCACCTAACCCCATGACGGTGGCTGTTTTTACTGTGGGGATAAATAATAAACCCGCCATCATGGCCTGGGTATAACTGAGATGTAATCCATTAATGTTATTGAGTTTCATGCAACTTTGATATATTTTCCCATCAAAGCTGAGAATTCGGCTGGTCTTTGTTTGGTAAACATAAATCGGGCCGTGCTCATCTGCTGTAGATAAGATACATTTTCCATTGATATCCATGGTATTTTTAAGACCTTTTAAATACGTGTATATAGCTGGTAGGGCATTATAATGAAAAATAGCAATGTCGAGTGAGTCTGCTCTATAACAAGCGTTTTAACAAGGACAAAAAATAGATGGCATTAAAAGTAAATTTAAAACAGTTTCTTGACGAAAAGGGCAAGGTACTAGAACTTACGGAACAAGCCAAAACGGTGTTCAAATTTCTGACTACGATTGTGTTATCGGTTTCTGAAAATATCGAACAGCCGCTCATTGAGATTGACTTGAGATGCAATACCCGAGCAGCTGAGTTGTCTTGTGAAGGAGATATTGAAGCAAATTGTATCGCAAATAACATCATTGAGTGGCATTGTGATACCTGTGAAGCGTCTGGAACCATTTCTAATTGGCAAGGAAGCATGTGGGATATGCAAAAACCGACACTTCATTAGCTGACAATTCAGGTCTGAACTCAGGCTCGCAAATAAGCGGGGTTTAATTAAGAGTGATAAAAGATGCAAATAGCTGTGATAAATAACAGCAATATTGTACTATTTTTTAAGAATGAAACTTAATTGCTAGTTATGGATAATAAAACACAGGAAAAAGCCGACTTTACTCTTGCCAATGCCTATGGTGGCGTTGAAATGGTACGCGCCGATTATAAGGGGCAGGCGTTTTCAAAACACGTTCATGAAGGTTACACCATAGGTGTCATTGAAAAAGGCGCGCAACGCTTTTACCGTAGTGGTGAAATTCATACTGCGGATACGAACTCTATTATTTTAGTAAATGCTGACGATGTACACACGGGTGAGTCTGCTTCACCGGGTGGGTGGCAATATCGAGCAATGTATCCTTTGCCGGAACATTTTGAAAACATCAGTATTGATCTTTATGATGGTGGGAAATTCGCACCATACTTCAGCTCGTCAGTTATTAACGATCCTATCTTAACAGAGCAGTTAAGATTGCTATTTAATCAAGTCGATAACAATGCCTCAAAATTACTAACAGAAACTATTCTGTATGCCTTAATGTTACGATTAACGTTAAGGCATTCTTCACATCGCCATGTTCCAAAAGACTTGTCAGGCAGCAAAGAAAAACTCATTAGGGTAAAAGACTATTTAGATTTCTATCCAGCGGAAGATATATCGTTGAAACAATTGGCGATAATCGCTGGCTTAAGTCAATATCACTTTATTCGGCAATTTAAAAAAATGTTCGACCTTGCGCCCCATAGCTATCAAATCCAGGCTAGGTTAAAAAAAGCGAAAACGTTACTAAAAGCTGGGGTGAAACCCGTTATGGTTGCGAGCGATTGTGGTTTTCATGATCAAAGCCATTTCAATAGACACTTTAAAAAAGCACTGGGTACTTCGCCAAGTAAGTTTCAAAAACAAGCAGTTTTGTACAAGAACTGATTACGTTTACCCTGTAAACTCTTTCAAAATCTAGAAGGAGTGTTATTAATGCCAAGTAAAACCGCTATCGCTGGGGAGTCCGTCTCAAGCGATTTTCAAACAATGAAGCAAGCAATCGTTGCTATATTCCCGCTTTCACTCGCTGTAGTGCCATGGGGAGTGCTTTGTGGCTCTTTAGCCATTAATGTAGGTCTTACACCTTTACAAGCTCAATTAATGTCATTGTTAATCTTTGCAGGGGCGGCGCAATTAGCAGCACTTACTATTATGGGCGCTGTTGGCTCTTTATCTTCAATGTTTTCGTCAACCTTTGTTATTAGTTCCCGACACTTACTTTATTCAGCTGTTTTTCGAGATCACGTGAGAAAAAGCTCTTTCGGACTTCGTTGTAGTATTGCCTTTTTTCTCACTGATGAAATGTTTGCGGTAACGTGTGCTTATATAGTGAAAAATAAAAGATTTAGTCCTGTTTACGCACTCAGCTCTGGTATTACCTTTTATGTTATTTGGAACATTTCAACCTTTGCAGGAATCGTTGCGGGTCAGCATATTCCCAATCTAGAACATTTAGGGCTTGAGTTTGCTATTGCAGCAACATTCATCGCGATAGTCATTCCACTTATTAAAAATAAATCTACCATGGTATCCGTTGTCACTAGCGGTTTAAGTGCCATTATCCTTTCAGTCTTTATGAAAGAATATGCGCTAATTGCAGCAACCTTCATTGGTATGATTTGTGGTTACTTAACAAAAGACAAGGAGAGCATTAATGAATGATTTTTGGTTAGCTTTATTAGGCATGACATGTATCACCTTTTCATGTCGATACTTCTTTTTCTCCACAACCGTCCCTTTTAAACTCGGGCCAAAAGTAAGCAGATTACTTAGCTATACAGCACCTTCTGTTATGACAGCGATGTGGGTACCTATTGTATTTCTTGGCCATCAGGAGAGCGGTAGTGATTTTATTACCAGCCCTTTTTTAATCGCAGGTATAGCAACAGTGATATTTAGTTTATTGATAAAAAATACGCTGGCCGTGGTTATATTCGGTATGAGTGTTTTTGCCTTGTTGAAGGTGTTTTTCTAAGTAAAACATTTGAAAGCAAAGCAAAGCAAAGCAATTGAAAGCAAAGCGATGTGATAAAAAGCATAACGAGACATTACACTCAGGTAATGCTCAACGCGATAGTTCTATTTATTGTCATCAAAAAAGTGTTGCCATCAAAAAAATCCTACTTAAGTGTCATGGACTTAAATTCAACAGAAGGTAAGCTTATACCCGTTCCACTTGAAGATGCAGGATTCAGCTGGAATTATAAACGCCTTTAGGCAAGGCATTGATGAAGAGAATAGTTATTATATTGTCGAAATCAATAACGTAGCATAAAGCGTTTATAAACCAGCCCTTTGGGGAAAACTGAGCAAACCATACCCGTCGTTACATTTGTTTTTAAGGGAACCACCCTTAACAAAAAAATGTGCCTTGATTATGATTCGCTCAGGTTTCCTGAAACGAGCATCTTCAAGTGGAGCGGATATATATAGTATCAAGCAACCCTATAATTGGAGTATTAAGATGTCTACAGTCATGAAGTTTTTTCTCACCAGTGCATTGGTACTCGCTACTTTAGTTTCATCAAACAGTTATAGTGCTTCGGTATTAAGTGGTACAAAAACAATAAATTTACTCACTAAAGAAGGTCAGCGTATACCCATAGGCAGTATTGAGTTTATACCTACACCTAACAATATTCAGTATCAATTACATATTGATCATAGTCGTTTTAAAGATTATTTTTTGTCTATGAAAGAGATGAAATGTCTCGAAGGGCCTGAGCTTTGGTGTCATATCAGATACCCCTACGAACAACCACATACCTTAACAACTAATGATTTACGCTGGTTAGAGCATGACTTACTCTTTATGTTTAAGAAAAAAAATGAGTTTGGTGCTAACTTCTGGAATGGCGTTTATTATGCTTTGATGATTAAAGAGGATGTTATTGTAGGTGAAGCACAAGCAATAGATCTTAACTTGCTCGCAGCCCCGCCTGAAGATTTAGATACGCCTTTTTACTCTGAAGAATTACGAGATGAAATAGAACGCGTACAACGTTGGTTACCCGATATAGAAATCCGTTAATTTTTTGCTGTTCAATTAAGTGACCTAAAAAAGAGAATAACATTTTGATGTTATTCTCTTTTTTTTATAATTAACTTAATTAAGCCATTAATTAGACGACAGGGTGTGTTTCTTTTAACGCTGCAATTTCATCATCTTTGTGTTGAGACACGGTACAGCGGTGTAACAGCCAACACAGCAGATAAATCAAACCATAAAGCACCATTCCACCGGCAAGTACTCCATGCCATGCGCCATATTGCCAACAGGCAATTAAGTAAAAACCACCTAAACTACCGCCAACGTAATAATGCACTAGGTATAACGCCGTTGCTGTTGCTTTCGCTGTATCCGCTTTTTGACTTACCCAGGCATAGGCAAGTGAGTGGGTGAAGAAAGCGCCAGAACTAATCAATAATAGGCCAATAATCATGGCGTATAAAGAATCATAACTGGCGAGCCACATACCTATAACACTTACCGTTGTTCCTAATACCATGCCATAGATTGGGCTGTAAACTTGGCTCCAACGACCACTAAATTTTGCCGTAATGGTGCCAGTGAGATAACACAAAAAAATCATCGAGGTTAAGCTGATAGACAGTGAGTAGGGCGGCGCAACAAGACGAAATCCCATTACCGTATAAAGATTAACGAACAAAGCAAAATTTAGTCCCCCAATAATCATCGCTAACCATAATTTACGCTGCTTTAAGTGACCAATGACATTTCGGTTATGGCTACGGAATTGTCCTTTTTTCGGGGTGAAATATTGTTGTTCAGGTAACAGTCGGTTAACTAATAATGCGCCGAATAAACTGGCAATAGCCATACCAATAACCGCCATTTCCCAGCCCCAATACTCAGTGACAAAACCGCCGTATAAACGGCCAGTAATTCCTCCTAATGAATTTGCACTAATATAGCCCCCGATAGCAAGCATCAAGGCTTTAGGGGTGAATTCTTCTGCCATGTATGCCACAGCAACGGCGGCAAATCCTGCCAGAGATATACCCATTAACCCGCGGGCTAAGGTTAACATTAGCAATGAATCTGTTAGTAACATTGCCATACCAGCAAACGGCAATAAGAAAAGACTCAGCATCATCACCTTACGACGGCCAATCATTTCTGAAGCGATAGCCCATGGCACAAGCGTTAGCGCTAAGGTTAAGGTACTTGCTGCCAGTAACCAGTTAATTTCAATGGCACTGGCGTTAAATTTTTCAGCCATTAAGGGCAACATAGGTTGGAACATGTACAAATTACAAAAGACGAGGAAAGATCCTAACGCTAACGCAAAACTTGCACGGCGATAAGCAGCTGTTTTTATTTCGATCATGGTGATGACACTCAGAAGGTGACGTTTAATAACGAGTATTATTTGACGAATTGATAAAACAATAGCAATATTACATCAATAATTAAAATATATAATAACTATCAACTCTATAACTTAAGGTTATAGCTATGAATACACGTTTATTGACTTACTTTGTCAAACTGGTTGAAACAGAGAATTTCACCCGTGCGGCTGAGCAGTTACACATTGCACAACCTGCATTAAGTGTTGCTATAAAAAAACTAGAGCAGCAATTAGATCTGCCTTTATTTCATCGAAATGAACGAAAAGTCACGCTTACTCATGAAGGTGAGGTTTTACTTGGGCATGCTCGACTTGTTTTACAACAAATTAACGACGCTAATATTGCAATGGCTGAGTTAAAAGGGCTTGAAAAAGGCGAAGTAAAACTAGGTGTTCCTAGTATGCTCGGCTCTTACTTTTTTCCTGAAATATTAATGGGATTTAAAAGCAAGTACCCAAATCTGAAACTCACTATTATTGAAGCAGGCACACAATCTATTCGCCAAATGTTGTTAGATGGAGAATTAGACTTAGGCGTCATACATAACGAAGATGTGCCTGAACGTCTTGAAACGGAGCACTTAATCACTTCTCAAATGGTCGCAGTGGTTAGTGAAGATCATCATTTAGCGGCACAGCCCTGCATGAAATTTGTCGACTTCTTTAAAGAAGATCTTGTGATGTTTAAAGCGGGATATTTTCATCGGGAATTTATTGATGAACTCTGTCAAAAATACAATTTCACCCCGAAGATCTCTTTCGAAACAAACCTGTTGCCGATGATGTTAAATATAGTGCGACATGATTTTTCAATATCAGCATTACTTGAACTGGTGACAGACCATGAAAAAGGCGTTGTTGCCATTCCGTTTGAAAAGCCTGTCTATCTAAATATTGCCATGGCTTGGCGGAAAAATGGTTATTTGTCACTAGCAGATAGAGCATTTCTCGAATTCGTTAATGAGTATGATAAATAAAGCTTATACCCGATCCACTTGAAGATACTCGTTTCAGGAAGTCTGAGCTATTCATAATCAAGACGCATTTTTTTATTAAGGGTCATTCAGGAGAATCTGCTCCTGCATTCTCTAACAAGCTACATCCATGTAACGTCATTAAAAAGAAAGGTAACGCAGAGTATGATTTGCTGAGTCTTCCCCAATGGGCTGGTTTAGAAACGCTTTATGCTGCGTTATTGATTTCGACAATAGAATAACTATTCTCTTTAATCAATGCCTTGCCTAAAGGCGTTTCTAATTCCAGCTGAATCCTGCATCTTTAAGTGGAACGGGTATATTATCTAGATGAATCGAAACGAATACTCCAATAAGCCAGATAAACTCTGTGTTACTACACTTAGTTTATCTGTTCAGGTAAACTAATGAACAATTCTACATTGCACAGTCTCTTAACGTTTTTATGCGTATTATTCATACCTCAGATTGGCATCTTGGCCAATATTTTTACGGCAAAAGCCGCGCCAATGAACATCAACAGTTTCTTACCTGGTTATTAGCACAAGTTAGCCTACATAACATTGATGCGATTATTGTGGCGGGTGATATTTTTGATACCTCAACACCGCCAAGTTATGCCCGCGAAATGTATTTCGATTTTATAGCGAGATTACAAGGGAGCAATTGCCAACTTATTATTTTGGCTGGTAATCATGACTCTGTAGCGATGTTGTCTGAATCACAAGCCGTATTAGCGAGTTTGTCTACCCGTGTTATTACGCAGGTAATACCCGCTTCACTCAGTGAAGATGAGCTCGAAGAGAAGGCACTTTCACAACAAGTTTTTCCATTACATGATGCTGATGGGAAAATCACAGCCATTATTTGTGCTATTCCTTTTGTTCGTCCGCGTGATGTTATTAGAAGTCGAGCAGGGCAGTCGGCTAGTGATAAACAGCAGAGCTTACAACAAGCAATTAGTGACCATTATCAGTATTTATATCAACAGGCACGAAAGCAAGCTGACGCGTTTGAAAAAGCTGAGGGCATTGTCGTACCCATTATAGCAACCGGCCACTTAACAGCGCTTGGCGTTTCAATAAATGACAGTAAGAGTGATTCCGTTAGAGATATTTATATTGGTTCGTTAGAAGCCTTTCCTGCTAGTGCTTTTCCCCCTGCGGACTATATTGCTCTTGGCCATATCCATAGAGCACAACAGGTAGCAAAGTCAGAGCATATACGTTATTGCGGCTCGCCAATTGCTTTAAGTTTTGATGAAGCCAAGCAAGATAAACGTGTGCTGATGGTTGAGTTTACCTCAGGTAAACTTAATCAAGTTGAAGATGTTATTGTGCCGTGTTTCCAACCGCTATACATGGTGAAAACATCGATAGATGAGGTTGAAAGCTCGCTTCAAGAAACACTGGTCGCATTTGAAAAGCGCCAAGCAGCGGAAAATATTCCTGCGAGTGTTAAGGCTTGGCTTGATATTGAAATTGATAACGGTGATCACTTAAGTGATTTATCGCAGCGAGTCACTGAACTAGCCGTAGATATGCCTTTTGAAGTGTTATTGGTTCGTCGTTCCAAAAAGGCGCGTCAACGACGACAAGCCCAATTATCACAACAGGATAACAGTACGTTGAGTGAGTTATCTTTAACTGAAGTTTTCGATTCGCGGTTATCACAACTTGAATGGCAAACGGATGAAGAAGTCGCACGTAAAACACGGTTAACACAATTATTTACTGAACTGTCGGTCGAAATGAAACAAGCCGCTTCTCTTGCGAATCAAAAAAGTGATGCGGATAAAGCGCTAAAGACTAGTTCATCAGCCCAAAAAGAGTCGACATCACAAAGTGCTTTACCTGAAGAAGAAAGCACAGACGCTGAAAAAGAAAGTGTTATCACCGAAAAAGAGGGTGTTATCACTGAAAAAGTCAGTGCTATCGTCGAAAAAGACAGTATTACGCCTGAATCGCTAGAGCAACACAATTTATGAGAATATTAAGTTTACGCTTTGAGAACATTAATTCCCTCAAAGGCAGTTGGAAAATAGATTTTAGTGAAGCGCCTTTTGATAACAATGGTTTATTTGCTATTACCGGTCCTACTGGGGCAGGTAAAACTACGATACTAGATGCCATTTGTTTAGCGCTATATCACCAAACACCCCGATTAACAGTCTCTAAAAAACAGAATCAGTTAATGACTCGCCACACCAGCCATTGTATGGCTGAAGTTGAGTTTGAAGTAAGAGGTCAAGGCTATAGAGCTTTTTGGAGTCAAAAACGCGCGCGTAATAAGCTTGATGGTAATTTATTAGAGCCTGTTGCAGAGCTTGCCAAAGTCGATGGCACTATAGTGTCAGACAAGCTTAAAATGGTGCGTAGTGATATTAGCGAGTTAACAGGGCTTAACTTCTCACGCTTTACCAAATCAATGATGTTGTCTCAGGGAGAGTTTGCCGCATTTTTAACATCACAACCTAATGAGCGCGCGCAATTATTAGAGCAACTGACAGGGACTGAAATATACGGCGATATATCTAAGCAGGTTTTTGATAATCATCGTAGTGCCAGTGAATCCTTGAAACTTTTACAAGCGCAAAGCCAAGGTGTTACTTTACTTGATGATGAGCAACTAAAAGCTCTTGAGCAACAACTTGCAGATATTACCGAGCAAGAGAAAAATGTAAACGCGCAATTACAACAAGCGCAACAAGTTAAAACCTGGTGTACAAGCTTTTCAGCTAATGAACAAAACCAGCAAACAGCTAAAACACAACTGGTTGAAATAGAGAATAAAGAATTAGCAGCGAAACAAGAACTTGATTTACTGACGCTGTCGTCCTTGGCCGAACCGATTCAGGCACCCTATGAAAAAATGGTGCATTATCGCGAGCAATATCAGCAAACCTTACAACAGGTTACCAGTCAAACAGAGCAGTTGGCTATCCTTGAACAAGACGTTTTAGTGAGTGATGAAGCGTTAACGCTGTTAAAAAAATGCCACAATGAAGCTGAAATACAACGTAAGGTGATTGAGCAAGTATTGCATGACAAGATACAACCACTTGACCATGCCATTACCCACCAACAAAATACCTTAACAGAAACAAAAAGTACCATAGCTGAACAAAGCGAAGCACTTAATGTGAATGCTAATGCGTTGGCAGCGTTAGAAACTGAGCAACTAAAAGCAGTAGAGACTGTTCAACAGCAACAAGCGTATTTAGCGCAAGGTCAGGCGTTAGCAAAATTGCCAGAAAAGTTGCCCTTATGGAACAGTCAATTTAAGCAGTTAAGCCAACTACAATCTAATGTTGTGGAATTAGTTAACGAGCAAAGTAACATTGAAAAAAACGTGTTAACTTTGCAAACTAAGCAACAAAATCAACAACTGCTAATCACGAAAAGTGAAGACGAATTAAAACAACTAAACAGCCATAAGCAGATAATGGCTGAACAAACACAGCAGCTAATACAAAACAGCCAAGTAGCTCAAGCTATTCTCTCAAGCGCTGGTAAAAGTAATGACAGAGGTGATGGCGCTGCCCCTGAGTTGACGAGTGGCATACTCAATCAAGCAATTTTAGATCGTCAAAATCATCAACTCGCTTTAAACCAAGCACAGCAGTTGGCGCAGCGTTTTCATGTGCTTTCACAAGAACAACAGGCGTTATCTGTGCAGCAGGGCAAAGATAATCAACAACTTGTTACCGCAGAGCAAGAACTTGTACAGTTACGCCAACGTTACAGTGCTACTCAACAGCAGAAAAAAGATGTAGAAACCTTACTTGCTCAGCAGCAAACTATCATGGCACTGAGTGAACATAGAGCAAAACTGCAACCACAAGAGTCATGTCCATTGTGTGGCTCTACTGATCATCCTGCCGTTAAAGAATATCAAGCGCTTGATAATGATGCGCATCAACAACGTTTGACACAGTTAACACTTGAGCGAACGCAACTTGAAAAACAAGGTAAAGAGCTGAACGTTGTACAAGCAAACTTAACTGCGCAACTTGAAATGCAGAAAAATCGTTTACAAGGCATAACCAGCGAACAAGGTAATCTGGAACATAATTGGCAATCATTAAATATTAACCAGTACGTTTTGTTAAACCAAAATGAACAGTCATTTTCATTACTAGATGTTGGTGTAGAACAGGCAATAAATGACCAGTTAACGACAGTATTAAAGCAGCTTGAAGAGTTACTTTTATTGCAAACGTCGCTGCAAGGAAATAGCCAAAATCAACAACATAATAGTGAACAAATTACCCATAGTGAAAAGCAGCTGTCTACTCAGTTAAATCAGTTACAAATTTTGCAAGAACAAAGTAATAATCACCAAGGTTTAAATCAAAAGTCAGCTGAAGATTTACGCCTAAAACAACAGGCATTTTTGACGCTAAATGCTCAGTTGTTAGCAGATATAACAGCGACTGAAATCACTCTGCCATTTAGTGGAAGTAGTGAGCAAAACCAGGCGCAAGAAAAAGCACAATATCAAGCCATTTGTATTGATGGGGATTGGCTTGACTCTATCAGTCAACAGGGGGCTGATTACCAGCAAACTGTAACGACTCATCAAGCCGCTAAAACTGAGCTTGATAACCTTGGGAATAATCTAGGTTTATTAAAACAGCAAGTTCATCAGCAGCAGAATCAAGTTAACCAGATAAAAATCCAATTGACGCAACAAGAGAGTGAGTTAATGCAATCTTTACTGTTACGCGTTACCTTTTTTGTTGATCTAGGTATTACTGATGAAGATATGCAAGAATCTGTATTACTTAGAGAAAGCATTAATAGTCAACGAGGATTGAGTGAATCTGAGTTTGATGAGGCTGAACGAGTCCATAATGAGAAAAAATCGACTCAACAGCTTAATAAAGGCCAATTAACCACCTCGAAAACTCAATTGCAAAGTCTGTTTACACAACATGATAGCGCAAATAATAATTGGATAACGTTACTCTCTGAAAGTAAGTTTACCGATGAAAATCAATACTTATCAGCGCTGCTCAGTACAGAGAAAAAGCAACAATTAACTAAGCTTTCAAACGACATTGATGATAGTAAAAAACAAGCGAAAATATTGATAGCACAAAGTGAAAAAATATCCCTAGAATTGAATGATAAAAAAACTGAGTTGAGTGCAAACGGTGCAGATGACTTTATTGAAAGTTCAGTATCAAAAGCCTTGATGGATTTGTCAGAGTTGTTGAAACAATGTCAGCAAAATATAGGACAGTTTAGCCAACAAATCGAACAAGATAAAAGTAACAAAAATCGACAGGAAACGTTACTGAAAAATATTAAATCAGCGCAAGATGCTTTGGATGATCTTAGTCACCTTAACGCACTTATTGGCTCAGCTGATGGCGCTAAATTTAGACGCTTCGCACAAGGCTTAACACTCGCTAATTTAGTACATCTTGCCAATGCACAATTAGAGCGCCTCTTTGGTCGATATCAGCTTCAGTGTCAACAGAACGATACCCTAGAATTAGAAGTACTCGATACCTGGCAAGGAGATACTGCTCGTGATATTAAAACCTTATCTGGCGGTGAAAGCTTCTTAATAAGTTTGGCGCTCGCTTTAGCACTATCGGATTTAGTCAGTAATAAAACCAGTATCGACTCACTCTTTCTCGATGAAGGTTTTGGTACGTTAGATAATAACACCCTTGAAGTAGCACTTGATGCGCTCGATAACTTAAATGCCAGTGGCAAAATGATTGGTGTTATCAGCCATGTTGATGCATTAAAAGAACGCATTGGCGTGCAAATTAAAGTTAAAAAACTCAGTGGGCTAGGGATCAGCAGTTTGGATAAACAGTATGAATTTCATGCTGAGACGGTTAACTAATTGTATAGCCGAACAATACAGCCTAACGATTATTGATTACAAATAGAATAGGGTACATTTTTGGACATTTGGATTTATTTCACTTTATTAGCCGCAACGATGCAGGCAGTAAGAACCGCGGGACAAAAGCAGTTATCGGGTAAGCTCAATTCAATGGCCACCACGGGGGTACGCTATTTCTTTGCCTTACCTTTTGCATGGGCCTATCTATGGTGGATGCTTGATTTTAGAGAAGTAGCAGTACCAGCACTCAATAACGACTTTTTACAATACGCCTTAATTGCCTGTGTGATGCAGATATGGGGCACCGCGTGTTTAGTCGCCGCTTTTCGCTACCGTAACTTTGCGGTGGCGACGAGTTTAGCTAAAACGGAAGCGATTCAAGTAGCCATTGTTGGCGCTTTGCTGTTCGGCGCTACGCTGTCTGGCTTAGGTTGGTTTAGTGTTGTTGTCGGTGTTGTTGGTGTATTTTTAGTGTCTAAAGTAAGGTTTAGCTTAAAAGATATTTTGGCTGATTCACAAGGTCTCATTGGCATGGGATATGGTTTAGCTGCCGGTCTTGGTTTAGCTATTACCACCTTGCTTATTCGTGAATCAAGCTTAGCTCTCAATACTGATTTGATGGTCAGTGCTGCGGTCACCTTGGTGTTTATGATCACAGTACAATCGTTTATTTCGCTTATTTATGTCTACATCCAAGATAAATCACAATTGCCGCTAATGATGAAGCACTGGCGGTTATGCTTATTTGTTGGCATTACCAGTGTATTAGGCTCAATCGGCTGGTTTACTGCAGCGAGTTATCAAAATGCGGCTTATGTAAAAGCATTGGGGCAGGTTGAATTCTTTATTACCTTGGCATTAACTTATCGTGTATTTAAAGAAACGATCACTTTAAAAGAATACTTAGGTATGTTCCTGATTGTTTTAAGTGTAGTTATATTACTGTTATGGTCGTAAAAGTAGGGTCATAAACGTATGCTGTTAAATAGACTTGATTACTGGGTAAAGCAAGGTATTATGCTCAGCATTACATTAAATATTATAATAGCATTTGGATTAATTAAGATTGCAGAATTCAATGAGAATAAATTTTCAAGGACAAGGCGCTTAATTGAGCAATAGCTGGCTATTGGGATTGAAAGCAACGACGTTATTGGAGATTTAGGCCATTTGAAAATGATCACTTTCTTAGTACAATTGGTATTATTACTCACACGAGTATTTAATTTAAGTTTTACATAAATATTAAACCTACATATTAACAAAAGTACTAAAGAAGAGATTACTATGAAAATTGCTGAAAAAACCGTTGCTCACTTTCACTACACCCTTAAAAATGAAGCGGGTGAAGAAATAGAATCATCAGACGGTCATGAGCCTTTAACCTATTTACATGGCGCTAACAATACTTTACCGGGCTTAGAAACAGCTTTAACAGGTAAAGAAAGAGGTGAGAAATTCTCAGTAACTTTACAACCAGAAGATGCTTACGGCCCTTATCAAGAAGGCTTAGAGCAACGTGTGCCAGTTAAACACTTACAAGGTTTAGTAAGCAAAAATGCTAAATGGAAAAAAGGCATGACGGCTGCAGTACAAACTGACGCTGGTCAACGCCAAGTTACCGTACTAAAAGTGGGTAAATTTATGGTTACTGTTGATATTAACCCACCATTAGCGGGTAAAGTACTGACTTTTGATATTGAAATTGTTGACGTACGTGAAGCGACTGAAGAAGAAGTACAACACGGACATGTTCACAGTGCCGATAGCAGCTGTGGTCACGATCATTAGGGTCTGCTGATCTTTCGAGATTGTTTTTGCAGCGGTTTGTTGGGTATTTATACAAGGCAGAGCCTTTGTCATGTGGTTGTTCCACATAAAAAGGCGATAACGCCGTACAAATGACCAACAAACGCTGTCCGAAGGATTCGGCTAAAAGCGTCTTATTCATTGTTGAGTAGTATTTGCGTAGAGTGACTAGGCTACACACTACTCGCCGCGATTAAAACGCTTTTATCTCGAAAAAAATTTAACCGTGAAAGATCAACAGACCCTAGTCTAATGTTCGATATTAATTAGCCGTTGTTACGGCTTATTAAAGACTAGATAAAAAGCGCTAAGTAGTTTAACTACTTAGCGCTTTTTTGATTTTGATAGGTCACTTAATACCAAATGAAATAATGAATGATTCAATTCAGAGCTGTGTCAGGGAAGTTAGAACAAGCAAAATGTGTGCGTATATATTCATTCTATATCGACCAATACTGATGTGTATTACCGTATCTAAAAAATACTATTTATTATTATTAACTGAAAATTTCACACAACTTCATCTTTAATCAATTTAACAGCACGTTATAATGAGTTATTGTTCAGTTTGAAATCTTTTATTTAAAGTGTGAAGTTCTTTTGTCTATTATTCCTAACTTTATCGGTAAACGCTGGTTAAAAATATCATTACGCACAACCCATCTAGTTGGTTTTGCGGGTGTTTTTGGTTCGATTTTAACCGGAACAGAACAAGATGTTTATTGGGGCATTACGATTGTAAGTGGCTTAGGTTTATTAAGCCTTGAAGCGTTATCTAACTTTGTCTGGTTTGTACAAATCAGGGCGCTTGCTATGTATATTAAATTGACTCTGCTTACCTGTGTTTTCTTTTTTGATGAATATGCTTGGCATTGTTTAGTTGCGATAATCATTATCTCAGGCATGATCTCCCATGCACCCAGTTCGGTGCGTTATTATTCATTTGTTCATGGTAGAAAAATTACCTCATTAAACGACACCAAAGGATAGCTTCAATTGAGTCACTCCCCGTTATTAGAAAAAGCTATTGAGTTATTACGTGAAGCAAATATGCAAGCGCCAGTGCTTGATCTTGAATGTGGTAGTGGCAGAAACGGACTTTACCTGGTAAATCAAAACATCCCTGTGGTCTTTGCTGATATAAAAGAATCGGCTTTAGAGCAGGTTGAAAGTACAGTAATTCGTCATCAATGTGGGGGGAAATCAACGGCGGACTTTTGGCAAGTTGATTTTGAGCAAGACAGTTTTGAACAAGAGGAGTTAAAGCCTTTAGCGGGTAAGTCCTTTTCAGCGATTATCGTTTTTCGTTATTTGCACCGACCTCTATTTGAACAAATCAAGCAAGCTGTTATTCCTGGTGGTTATGTTGTTTATGAAACCTTTACCGTAGATCAGCCACAATTTGGCCGACCCAAAAATCCTAAATTTTTATTAAACCATGGTGAGTTGGCTGAACTATTTTCTGATTGGCATATTATCCATAGTTTTGAAGGCGTCATTGATGCAAAAAACGCTGATGTTAATAATGAATCAGGAAAACAAGCTATTGCCCAGATTATTGCAAGGAAGCCATTGTTCTAATAAAGCCATTGCGGTAAGGAAGCACCCTTGTCAATTTTTGCTTTTACATATAAGGCGTTAGGTAAACACTAACTCGCCAAAATATTCAGGTCTATGATAATCGGGTTCAGAGACATCAATATTATGCCATACCGCGTATTGTGGCTCTGTTCTACCACCACAGCGATAGAAGTTGGCAAACCACTTAGCTTTATTCACGCTTTCGCCAGTTAGTTGCTCAATTGCTGCAAAGGGTAGTGCTATTTCAACACACCATTCATGATCATGTTCACTTTCTATTTTAACTGGTGAGGTAATACTGCTTTTACGTTGGATTAAACTCGCAGCTTCAAGGCTGATAAATTGACGATTATCACGTCCTTCACCATAAGCGAGGTGAAGTGTGCCACAGCAATTCACTTCTAAGTTAACGTAACTACTGCCCAACTTACCACTAGGGCTAAAGAAAAATTCCACACAGGAATCTTCACATACGAGCATGTTGTTTAGTTCGGTTTGCTTGGCGAAGCTGTAATGGTCTTGTGCAATTATCTGGATGAACAAAGTCTCGTTATTTGCAGTAAGCTTTACTTGTGTGTTTTGCTTTCTGCCACCTTGGTACCACGGAAAGTGATTAATTTCTATGGCATCTATTGCTTGCCAATCAGGGATAAAGTTCGCCGCGTTGTTACTCGAGACTGTTTTGTTAATAATATACTGGCTCATGGCTATCTCTTTTACTGATGTTAGCTGATGTTAACTTATCGAGTGCTTAGCAAAAAAGGGCAAACCCACTTTATTGCTTATCACTTGGTTACTTGAGTAATATTCAGTACTAATACGGTATCCAATGTGATCAATTGCCATTGGATATTTAAGTCATATAAGCTCATGCCATAAACCTTATCATCAGTTTTACCGCGTTTATAGGCTGGCCTGGGATCTTGTTTTAATACTTGCTCTATTAATAATCCTAATTCATTATCACGTTGTTTATATTTTATCAGATCAGCTTTCACTTGCTCACTAAATACAACGGACAAAGCGGCTTCTGGTTGCTCTTGTGCAAAACCCCCATTGGCATTCATAACTGCGTCAGAATAGGGCACATAAGGCTTTACATCGATAATAGGCGTGCCATTTAATAAGTCCAAACCAGAGATATGCAAAATGGTTTGCTTTTTTTCTGTCACAACCTTATCGAGTTTGACTACGGACATACCAATTGGGTTTGGCCGAAAAGTTGAGCGAGTTGCCAATACACCTGTTTTTACATTGCCGCCAAGGCGAGGTGGGCGTACTAAGGGCTTCCACCCTTGGTCTTGTGTGCCATGGAATACAAAGAGTAACCACAGATGACTAAACTGTTCAATATCTCGAACTAACTCATGATTATTAGCTTCACCAAGTAACACTACCTTACCTTTTGCTGCACTGACTAAGTTTGGCTGGCGAGGTATGGCAAACTTCTCTTGATAGGGCGACTCAATGACGCCTATGGCATCAAATTTAAAGCTTTGCACATCATGAGGGGTTTTGCATGTGTTTGACATTTTATTGTTCTACTTGCTCATTAGGGACCGCTAATCTATAGGCTTTACCGTAACAAACAACTTGTGCGACACAATGTTTGGTTTCTATATCAATACAGCTAGTAAAAATAATGGCATTGGCTTGTTTTAAATAAGCAGACTGTCTAGCTTGTGTACGCGCATTGATCTGATCAGGCGGCGCAAGGTGTTGCTCTTTTTGGCAATCTTCCCCTTCAACCAAACCTACATATTGATAATTTACGTTAAAATCTTGCTCGTCATTAAATATTTTAACTTTGCTAGCACTAAAATATTCCTCGGCATCATCAGCCTTAACGTTGCTTTCAAAGGTATAGTTACCAGTACATCCCCAAAGCATAGTTGTTAGGAGAACGACCGTTAGTGCTAATTTTAAAGGTATTTTTGAGGTAGAAATAAAGTTCATACAATTTCCTTTGGTCTGAATTAAAAAGATGCGCTTTGATCATGAATCGTTCAGGTATCCTGAAACTCGTATCTTGAAGTATCATGGGTATAGACATTAAAAAAGGTATAGTTGTTCACTATACCTTTTTATTGTTTTCATCTAACTGTTAAATATTACTTCAAGTTTTACTTAACGCGCATACCAGCTTTAGCGCCATCATCTGGATTTAATATCCATAAATCTTTATCGCCAGGGCCAGCAGCTAACACCATACCTTCAGACATACCAAAACGCATTTTACGTGGCGCTAAGTTAGCAACCATGACTGTGTGCTTGCCGATTAAATCTTCTGGGTTATAGGCTGACTTAATACCCGCGAAAACTTGACGAGTTTCGGTGCCTTCTTCATTAAGTGCTAAGGTTAGCTGTATTAACTTATCAGCCTTTTCAACATGTTCAGCATTAATGATTTTAACGATTCGTAAATCTATTTTGGCAAAATCATCAAAGCCAATTTCTTCAGAAAGTGGGTCGGCTGCTAAAGGATCAGCAAGTGCGGCTGAGTTATCAACTACTTTAGGGGCTTTCTTTTTCTTGGCAGGTTTTTTCTTTTCTTCTTCTGCATCGCCACCTAAACTGTCTTTTGAAGCATCAGTCATCGCATTAACTTTATCCATATCAACACGTTGTAATAACGCTTTGAATTTATTTATCTTATGGTCAGTTAATAAGGTTTTGTGTCCATCCCAAACTAGCTCATCATTTAAGAAAGCGGCAGTACTATCGGCAAGTACAGGCAATACAGGTTTTAAGTAGATCATTAAAGTACGGAACATATTGATACCAAGAGAACAAATATCGTGTACCTCTTGTTGCTTAGTTTCATCTTTAACCAGCTGCCATGGTTCTTTTATAGCTATATATTCATTTACTTTATCAGCAAGTGCCATTATTTCGCGCATACCACGGCCGAAATCACGTGATTCATAATGGGCAGCAATACTATCACCTGCAGCCATTACTTCATCCGCTAGGGCTTGATCATCAATGTTAGTTGATAACATGCCATCAAAACGTTTGGTGATAAAACTCGCACAACGAGAAGCGATATTAACCACTTTACCCACTAAATCAGAGTTAACGCGTTGTACAAAATCTTCAAGATTTAAATCTAAATCATCAATTTTGTGCGTTAATTTAGTCGCGTAGTAATAACGTAAGTATTCAGGGTTTAAATGCGCTAAATAGGTACTTGCTTTAACAAAAGTACCTTTAGATTTAGACATTTTTTCTCCGTTCACGGTAACAAAACCATGAGCGAAAACAGCTGTAGGCTTGCGGAAATCAGCACCTTCTAACATGGCTGGCCAAAAAAGACTGTGAAAGTTAATAATGTCTTTACCGATAAAATGATATAGCTCGGCGTCTGAATCTTTATTCCAAAAACTGTCAAAATCGATACTGGAATCTTTATTACATAGGTTTTTAAAACTGCCCATATAACCAATAGGAGCGTCTAACCAAACATAGAAAAATTTACCTGGGGCATTAGGTATTTCAAAACCAAAATAAGGTGCGTCACGGCTAATATCCCACTGTTTTAAGCCTTGTTCGAACCATTCAGTCAGTTTGTTTGCTACTTCTTCTTGCAATGTACCACTGCGTATCCAGTCTGCTAACATGGTTTCAAAAGCTGGTAAGTCAAAGAAGTAATGTTCAGAATCTTTTAATATCGGTGTAGCACCTGAAATAGCTGAACGTGGATTAAGTACTTCTGTTGGTGAGTAAGTCGCACCACAGTTGTCGCAGCTATCACCATTTTCATCTTCACTTTTACATTTTGGACAAGTACCTTTAACAAATCGATCAGCTAAGAACATGCCTTTTTCAGGATCATATAACTGAGAAATAGTACGGGTTTTAATATGACCTTTCGCATGTAAACTGTTGTAAATTCTTTCAGAGTACTCTTTGTTTTCATCGCTATGCGTTGTGTGGTAATTATCAAAGCTAATGTGAAAGTCACTAAATTCTTTAATACGCTCTTCACGCACACCTTTGATCATTTCTTCTGGTGTTATGCCAAGCTCTTGCGCTTTAAGCATAATCGGTGTGCCATGAGCATCATCAGCACATACAAAATACGTTTCATGTCCACGCATTCGTTGAAAACGTACCCAAATATCGGTTTGAATATGCTCTAGCATATGGCCTAAATGGATAGAACCATTGGCATAAGGAAGGGCACAAGTAACAAGAATTTTGCGCTTTTCTTGTAAAGAATGCGATGCAGTGTTTGATGTAGCTTCAGATAAAGTAGTGTCAGACATGAAAAATAGTTGTTTTTGATGGTAATAATGTCGGCAATAGTACAGAATTTAGCGATGATTTTCATTAGTTGAATGCAACTAATTTCGCTATTTCTCTTATAAAGGTCTCCAAATGACTATGTTTGGTAAAATTTTTTCAAAAAAAACGCCTAAAACTGACGTTAAATCAAACGGTGAAGCACTTAACTCATCTGAAATTGAACAGTTTATTAAAGACACATTATCGCATTATATTTCAGACAATTTTCCACAAGGTGTTCTGGCAGTTTGTCAGGAATTGAGCATCACTCAAAATAAAAAAATCACCATCAATCTTATTATGCCATTTGTCTGCCAAGGCGAGCTAGATTTGCTTGCCCAAACGTTAAGTGAGAATTTAGCTTGCACCGTTAGGATTAAAATAGCATTAGCGATAAAACCAGTGCGTCAATTTTCCCTTGGTAATGATAAAAATAAAGCTGATCAAGACAAAGCAGGGCAAGAAGGTACCGTACAAGGTAAAGTGGCGAACATTATTGCCATAGCCTCAGGTAAAGGCGGAGTAGGTAAGTCCACCACTACGGTTAATTTAGCGTATGCCTTAATGTGCGAAGGTGCCAGGGTAGGGATTTTAGATGCTGATATATACGGCCCATCAATTCCTTCTATGCTGGGTCTTAAAAATGAAAAGCCAAGTTCCAGTGATGGCAAGCTTATGACCCCTTTAGATGCTAAAGGTTTGAGTGCTATGTCGATTGGCTTTTTAGTTGATGAAGCAGATGCCACCGTTTGGCGAGGTCCTATGGCCAGCTCTGCATTCAATCAATTATTAAATGAAACTGATTGGCCAGAGCTTGATTATCTACTCATTGATATGCCGCCTGGTACGGGAGATATTCAATTAACTTTAGCGCAAAAAGTACCTGTTGCAGCCGCTGTAATCGTTACTACACCACAAGATATTGCTTTAATTGATGCAGTTAAAGGTATTGCCATGTTCGATAAAGTTAAAGTACCAGTATTAGGTATTGTCGAGAACATGAGTTATCACCTGTGCGAAAACTGTGGTCATCAAAGTCATATTTTTGGTGAAGCAGGTGGCGAGCATATGGCACATGATCATGAAACAAAACTATTAGGACAATTGCCGTTAGATATTGCTATTCGCCAAGATGCTGATTTTGGTGAATCTGACATAATTGAAAATAGCGCTGGTGAAATAGCCAATCATTACCGTAAAATAGCCCGAAATATTTCGGCGCAATTATTTTTACAGTGTGACATTGCCAGCCCGCTAACAGCAACAATAACCACGCGTATTTAAACCAGAAAGGTTTAAGCGCAACTAAGGTAAAGACAGCCATTATGAGATTATGTGATAAAGATATAGAACAATACCTTGATGATGAAAAGATAATTATCGAGCCAAAACCTGACAGTTCAATGATCTCAGGCGTCAGTGTTGATATTCGTTTGGGCAATGAATTTAGAGTTTTTCAAGATCATACCGCTCCGTATATTGATTTAAGTGCGCCAAAAGCTGAAGTACAAAAAGCCATGAATTCTATTATGAGTGATGAAATTCATATAGCTGACGGTGATGCTTTCTTTTTACATCCTGGAGAGTTGGCATTGGCAGTAACTTTGGAGTCAGTGACACTGCCTGATAATATTGTTGGTTGGCTTGATGGACGCTCATCATTAGCTCGTTTAGGGTTAATGGTTCATGTAACAGCGCACCGTATTGATCCCGGCTGGTCTGGTCAAATAGTTTTAGAGTTTTATAACAGCGGAAAATTACCATTAGCGCTGCGTCCTCAAATGAAAATAGCGGCGTTAAACTTTGAAACTATGTCATCAAGCGCAGCTCGCCCATATAACAAACGTGAAGATGCAAAGTATAGAGATCAAAAAGGCGCAGTTGCTAGTCGTATTAGTGAAGACGATAACGAATAAACATTAAGTTGAATGATTAACCTTTTCTAAAAAATATTATTTTTAGAAAATGTGTTAAAGAAATAGCGAGCTTAGCTCGCTATTTCTATTTTTACAGGGCTAGAAATTTGATTTACGCACGTTTCTAACGCATGAATTAGTTTTTCGGTATCATGGTGATGTGACACTTTATTATGAGTCAAGTCTTGGCAAATGATATTAACCTTATCTGAACTCATTTTTTCATCTTGGCAAATAACGCTATCAACCGGCATGCAACCAATATTTCTTTCAATCCAGTTAAGCTTTTCATCTATTGATAGTTTAGCGGCAGGGCTCTGCTCAGCAACAATATTGTCAATAAAAACACAGTGTCCTTTACGCTTATCTATTGCTTTAGCGATATCTCTCACTAAAAGTGGTGGTACAACACTGGTTAAGAAGCTGCCTGGACCCAGAATGATGAGGTCGGCATTCTCAATCGCATCAAGACAGGGCTTAACCGACTTAACTAATGGCGCTAACATTAAATCTGTTGGCATTATCGGCATTTCATCAACAGAGAGCTCACCAAGGCGGCAACGTCCTTCAGGGTAAAAAGCCATTAAGTCTGTTGGCGTTTCAGACATAGGTAAAACATGCGTTTTTACTCCGAGTATACGGCGAACTAATTTGATGGAGTCCATAGGGCTCGATTGTACTTTACCCAGACCGTAAAGAATCAAGTTACCAAGGTTATGTCCACCAAGCTCATCTTCACCTTCAAAGCGAAAGTTGAATAACTGACTACCAATTGAATTTTGATCCACTAACTGGGTTAAACAATTACGTAAATCACCCCAAGCAATAGTACTACTTCTTTTTCTTAGTCTACCCGTTGAACCGCCATTGTCGGTGGTAGTTACAATCCCGGTGAGTTTATTACCCATAAAGGATAGGGTACAGAGCACACGACCTAAACCGTGTCCGCCGCCAATGGCGACAATGTTAAGTTTTTTGAGCTGCATACGGTTTGCTGCTTTCGTTATGTATGGCTAAGTTAGCTAAACCATACCGTTAAATAGCAAAAAGATAAAGTAACTAAGCGTAAGGGAAACAATATACCTATACCCGTCACCAATCAAGATGCAGGTTTCAGAGTGCTTGAGCAATTTCAATTCAAGGCGCTGTAATGAAATAATGGTTATTCCATTGTGAATCACAGCAACGATGAAGTGATGTTGATCAAGCGCTTCTTCGATGGGGCTAAAAGCGATTTAGCCGGCGTTATTCATTTGAACAAGGGAATAACCCTGGTTTAAAATGAATGCCTTGGCTAAAGCACTTTTAACTCCCACTGAAATCTCGCACTTTGAATGGTAACGGGTATATACTCATTACCGTTCAAAACTGATGGTATAAGGTTGTCAGCCATCCAGTTTTGATGTTGCAGCAATAAAATGGGGGATAACCCCTATTTAATCGATGCGCTAAAGCTGTATTGATTCACAAACCCTACGAAATATATCTTGAGGTAGTTTGCTCGATGTATTTCGGATGTTGGAATAGAGTGAACAATGCTTCGTCTGTTGCTGACTGATAACAGGTCATTTCAAGCTGTTCAATAATTACACTATCATTACAGGAAGTTAGTTTAAATTAGATAAGAAATAACCACCTTGGTTATTATGCGATCAGTTAATGCAATTCTTTATAAATAAATGCCTTTTTTTATAAATAAGTGTTGACAGTTTCTTAGCTGCTGCTTAGAATGCGCCTCGTTTTCAGCAAGTGTTAGGTCCACTGGTTGAGAGCATGTTTGATAGCTATTAGGCCAGTTATTGAACGAACCGAATAATTCGGGGCTATAGCTCAGCTGGGAGAGCGCTTCGCTGGCAGCGAAGAGGTCTGCGGTTCGATCCCGCATAGCTCCACCATATTAGGTTTTTTGTTAACGTTAACTCTTGAGTTTTCATTAATGAAAAATAGATAGTTTAATTGGTTTGTTAATATTATTTATAATATAAACACTAATTTGTGTCCCTATCGTCTAGAGGCCTAGGACACCGCCCTTTCACGGCGGTAACAGGGGTTCGAATCCCCTTAGGGATGCCACTATTCTCTTTATCTCTTCTATTTATAGGTGAGGTAAAGGCAATTAAGTTTGCTTAAACTTATAAAACACTAAGCAATGTTTTGAAATAGTATTGCTCAAAGTTTACTTTGAAAAATCTAGTTCTGTGTCCCTATCGTCTAGAGGCCTAGGACACCGCCCTTTCACGGCGGTAACAGGGGTTCGAATCCCCTTAGGGATGCCAATTCTCTTTTGAGAATGAGCATTAAGTAAAAAAGTTGCTTAAACTTTTAAAAAATTAAGCATGTTCTGAAATAGCAATTTGCTAGTTCTGTATTGGGACAATGTTGGTCGGCTTCGCGGGCTCAGCACTCCTTTTACACATAACTAACGAAGTTTACTTCGAAAAAGCTAGTTCTGTGTCCCTATCGTCTAGAGGCCTAGGACACCGCCCTTTCACGGCGGTAACAGGGGTTCGAATCCCCTTAGGGATGCCACTTTTATCATAGCTTTAATAAGAGATGATGAAAGGAGCATTAAGTACAAGAAGTTGCTTAAACTTTTAAAAAATTAAGCATGTTCTGAAATAGCAATTTGCTAGTTCTGTGTCCCTATCGTCTAGAGGCCTAGGACACCGCCCTTTCACGGCGGTAACAGGGGTTCGAATCCCCTTAGGGATGCCACTTTTATCATACCTGTAATAAGAGATGATGAAAGGAGCATTAAGTATAAAAAGTTGCTTACACTTTTAAAAAATTAAGCTGTTCTGAATTTAGCGTAATGCTAGTTCTGTGTCCCTATCGTCTAGAGGCCTAGGACACCGCCCTTTCACGGCGGTAACAGGGGTTCGAATCCCCTTAGGGATGCCACTTTTATCATACCTTTAATAAGAGATGATGGAAGGAGCATGCAGTTATCTTATTACTGTTAAGTATCGTATTTTAAATACAGAGACTTAAAATAAGAAATTAGAGTTTTAGTTTTTCAATTGTCATTTATTAATGACATTGATTAAATTAAATCAGCAGAGTGATCTGCTAGATAGTTTGAAATGATTTAGTGTTAACCGTTAAGTCAATCAGTGTCCCTATCGTCTAGAGGCCTAGGACACCGCCCTTTCACGGCGGTAACAGGGGTTCGAATCCCCTTAGGGATGCCACTTTCTTTCTTGAATAAGTAAGCAAGTAACTACACAAGAAAACCCACGTAATATGTAAATATTACGTGGGTTTTTTTTTGCCAAATTTTTAGTTCTTATTTATTAATCCTGATTTTATCGTTGGCAGCGTTTTATTTTCACTTTATAGTATTATAAAATATTAATTACCATTTTATTGAAATGTAATGAGGAAGTAATATGCTCGAAATTAACTATCCTATAAATGGCGCTTGCCAATGCGGACAAGTAACCTATCAATTATTAGCTGCGCCACTTATGGTTGCTGCGTGCCATTGCCGTGAATGCCAAAAGCTATCAACGAGTGCTTTTAGTATCACTGCCGTAGTTAATGCTGCCGATGTAGTGTTTTCTGGAAAAATGTCTGATTGGAGCCGCTTAGCAGAGAACGGTAACACTAACGGGGCAAAATTCTGTCCTTGTTGTGGTAATCGTATATATCATTTTAATCCCAATTTTCCTGATAAAATAAAATTAAAACCGAGTACGTTAGAGGATACTAGTGTCATACAGCCCACTATGCATATTTGGACCAGTGAAAAACAAGCATGGTTTAAGTTGCCTTTAGACTTACCGTCACATGAAAAGCAGCCATTCTGATACCATTCCGTATAAAGAAGTGAGCACTTAGAACGGCATGGGCGACATGAGAACAATCAAAATATGCGTAGTTATAGTTATTCTACATCAAGCATGTTTTGTGAAGTTATCATGATGTTCCATGCGTTCCCAAAGGGCGAGTTTTCAAGGCTTATATACTGCGTTATTGATTTTGGTAAGGGAATAACCATTACCTACAATCAATGCCTTGTCTATAAGCCTTTAAATTCTCGCTAAGCGATCACTTTCTTATACGGATTGGTATAATGTTTCTATCGGTTTTTTAGTTGTGTGTTTACCGTGATTGCTATAAAGATTGATAAAAGAGGTTGAAGATGTCAGTAAATAAGAAAACGTCGATATCTCTTGTGTTAGGTAGTGGTGGTGCAAGAGGTTTAGCGCATATTGGTGTTATACATTGGTTAGAAGAGCAGGGATTTGAAATAACTTCTATTTCTGGTTGTTCAATGGGGGCACTCATTGGTGGTATTTATGCGGCTGGTAAACTTGACGTATTTGAACAGTGGGTGAGGGACATTAGTAAAGTTGATATTTTAACTTTACTTGATTTATCTTGGCAAAAAAATGGTCTAGTTAAAGGTGACAAAATAATTGCAACGCTTACGGAGTTAGTAGGGGATATCAGCATTGAAGATCTTCCTATTAAATACACAGCGGTTGCTGCTGATATCGCTAATGAAAAAGAGGTATGGCTAAGCTCTGGCAGTTTGTTCAGTGCTATTAGGGCTTCTATTTCATTACCACTCTTTTTTACTCCTTTTCATTATAATGGTGTGGACCTTATTGATGGTGGCGTGCTTAATCCGGTACCAATTGCTCCTACGTTCGGTGATAACACTGATTTCTCAATCGCAGTTAACTTAGGTGGAAGTCTTAAAACGTTGAACACCACTGAAACTCAGGTAAGTCTTATTGAAAATAAGCCATCGAGTAAACTGGACAGTTTTTTAGCGCGGTTTAAGAGTAAAGTTGTGTTACATAATGCTAATGAATGGGGCGCTTATGATATTGCTAATCAGGCTTTTGATGCGATGCAAAGTACTATAGCTCGACAAAAATTAGCGGCATATCCAGCAGATTATTTTGTTGAAATAGCGCGTAATGCGTGTGGTACCTTAGAGTTTCATCGTGCAGATGAAATGATAAAGCTTGGTTATGATACCGCACAAGCTTCTTTAGCTACGCTAAAGAATAATTAGTGAACAGTTAGAAACTGCCTAAGTAATACTGCCCATCTTTTTCATTAACGGCTTACACTATAAGGGAAATAACGTGTTAAATGGTATTCATCATGTGGCGATTATCTGCTCCGATTATGAAAAATCTAAAGATTTTTACACTCGAATTTTGGGCTTTAAAATAGTCGCAGAAAACTATAGAGCAGATCGAGATTCTTTTAAATTAGATTTAGCGTTAGCTAATGGCGCTCAAATCGAACTTTTTTCATTTCCTGGCGCCCCCAAAAGACCGAGCTTTCCAGAAGCTCAAGGACTTAGACACTTAGCTTTTAATGTCGAAAACGTTGCGGTGGTTAGTCAGTATTTGGCGAACTTGGGTGTTGAGGTTGAACCTATTCGAGTAGATGAGTATACGGATAAAAAGTTTACTTTTTTTAGTGACCCTGATGGCTTGCCTTTAGAGTTGTATCAGCAATCTTAATTCGAAAAGGTAAGCGAGAATAAATTTTATAACAGTGAAATTTATAAATTATAAGTGTTACAGAGGAAATGAAATGAACTATCAAGAAGTTATCGACTTTTGGTTTAAAGAAATAGAGCCGGCTCGCTGGTGGGTAAAAGAGTTAAGCTTCGATAAGGAGATAACTAAGCGATTTTTTGAAATTCATCAGTCGGCAAAACAATGTGAATTAGTACATTGGCGAAAAACAGCCTCTGGTCGACTTGCCGAAATCATTGTATTGGATCAATTTTCACGCAACATGTATCGAGATACCCCTCAAGCCTTCGCTTATGATGGAATTGCTTTAGCGCTAGCACAAGAAGCAATTGCTTTGGGTGCGGATAAAACACTTGAACCGATAGAGAATAGTTTTTTATATATGCCTTTTATGCACAGTGAATCAATAGTCATTCACAAAAAAGCCTTAGCGCTTTATCAGGCTAATGGCATAGTGAGCAATGTTGAATTTGAAGGTAAACATAAAGATATTATTGAGCGCTTTGGTCGCTATCCGCACCGAAATATTATCTTAAATAGAGAATCTACCGACGAAGAAGTTAAATTTTTATCGCAACCTAACTCCTCATTTTAATAATTTAGTTTGATCTGTTGGCTGAATTGGTAGACCTAATTTATTGGGTAAATTCGGTTTATGCATATATAAGGACTAACTTTGTATGAACTAATTTTACCTGCTTAATGTAAGCAGGGCACTTACATATGATGCTGTAAGCGGTTGATGTTGAATATCGCTTGGTCAGAATAAAGCTAACTAATAAATTAACAAATAATAATAAGGACAATGGTCGAAAGAGTATTTAGTAGCAAATCTTGTTTGTTATTTGAGACATAAAAAAAACATCCAATAAGTTACTCCCATTACTGTTTCAAGTAGCTGGGGGAGTTCGTCATCATACCTCAATAATTAATAGTCCTATTTATCTACGGGCTTTACTTAACCATCAATGCTTCTAGTCAAATTATTCTGCCTCTGAAATTTTAACTCTATTTCACTGTTAAATCACAATTGTCGACAATTATACTTAAGTCTACTTGATTAATTCAAAATTTCAGATATTATTGATTCATATTATTATGTTTGTCGACAATGTTATGTAGTTCGACAACATTACCATAAAGTTAATATTTAGGTTAATAAGGCACATTATGCTTTTACAAAATCCAACCAAACAAGCCGCAGTTACTACGGCAGATAAAGTTTTTGAACAACTTCAATTTGCCATTGTTGAAGGTGAGATGGCTGCTGGTAGTAAAATAAGTGAGCCTGAGCTTGCTAAGCATTACCAAATAAGCCGTTCTACATTACGTGAAGCGTTAAACCGCTTGGAAAAATGTCATTTGATAGAGCGTAAGGCAAATGTTGGCTCACGTGTCGTTGATTGCACTATAGAAGGTTTACTTGAGTTATATATAACAAGAGAAGCACTTGAAGGCATGGCGTGTCGCCAAGCGGCATTGAATATGACCGATGAAGAAGTAGCGCATATGCAAGATATGCTAACTCAACATGCAGGTGATAAAGCGTTGCAAGACGGGGTAGCTTACTACCAAGAAAAAGGTGATCTTGATTTTCATTATAAGGTTATTTTAGGTAGTCATAATAAACAATTAATCGAATTGATCTGTGGCCAGTTATATCACTTAATTCGTATGTATCGTTGTCAATTTGGCATGAATAGTCCAAGAGCTAGTCGTGCTTTTGATGAACACTCACGAATAATCCAAGCAATTGCAGATAGAGATGGAGAATTGGCAGAAATGCTAATGCGACGTCACATTGCTGCATCACGTAAAAATATAGAAAACAAAATAACAAAAGAAATCGCTCAAAAAGAGCAAAACAAAATACAACTCATCAAGTCTTAAGAGGAAATATATCATGACTAGTCAATTATCTGCAGGCGCAAAATTTCGCCAAGCGTTAGTAAATAACAAACCACTACAAGTTGTAGGCACTATCAATGCCTATAGCGCTATGATGGCTGAGCAAATAGGTCATCAAGCCATATATTTATCAGGTGGCGGTGTTGCCAATGCCTCTTATGGTTTACCAGATCTTGGTATGACGTCATTGAATGATGTTGTTGCTGACGTACAAAGAATTACCGGTGCTTCAAGCTTACCTTTACTTGTTGATATTGATACGGGTTGGGGTGGTGCATTTAATATAGCTAAAACTATTCGTGATATGGAAAAAGCAGGTGCTGCAGCTGTTCATATTGAAGATCAAGTGGCGCAAAAGCGTTGTGGTCATCGTCCAAATAAAGAAATTGTTTCAACAGAAGAAATGGCTGATCGTATTCGCGCCGCTGTTGATGCACGTATTGACCCTGATTTTTTCATTATGGCCCGTACAGACGCTTTTGCTCAAGAAGGTCTAGAAGCTGCCATTGAACGTGCTAAAGCATACGTTGCAGCGGGTGCTGACGGTATTTTTGCAGAAGCGATTCAAACAGAAGAACATTATCGTGCCTTTACAGAAGCGTTAGATGTTCCGGTTCTTGCCAATATCACTGAATTTGGTCAAACAGAACTTTGGAATAAAGAACAATTAGGTGAATGGGGTTGTGCGATGGTGCTTTATCCATTATCAGCATTTCGTGCCATGAATAAAGCCGCTGAGTCTGTTTATAGAACACTATTAAATGATGGTGATCAAAAAGCTGAAATTGACAACATGCAAACACGCATGGATTTATATGACTACCTTGGCTACCACGATTATGAGCAAAAACTAGATTCGTTATTTGCTGATGGAAAAAATAAGTAATTTACCTATAAAAATATTAAAGAATGAGGAAAGAATTATGTCAGATAAAAAAATTAGTGGTGCAGGTTTACGTGGTCAAAGCGCAGGTGATACGGCTCTTTGTACTGTTGGTCAATCAGGCAGTGGTTTAACCTATTGTGGTTATGATATTTCTGATTTAGCTGATAATGCTACCTTTGAAGAAGTAGCTTATTTATTATTCAACGGTGAATTACCAACACGTGGTGAACTAGCTGAGTACAAAGCTGAATTACTAGCGATGCGTGATATTCCAAAAGCATTAAAAGAAGTTTTAAAACTTATCCCTAAAGATACACATCCTATGGACGTTATGCGTACAGGTTGTTCTTTTTTAGGTAATATTGAGCCAGAAGTTGATTTTTCTGAACAAAATAAAGCAGCTAACCGTTTATTAGCGGCGTTCCCTGCAATCATGTGTTACTGGTATAAATTTTCACATGATGGTGTTGAAATTGATTGTACTAGTGAAGAAGAATCACTTGGTGGTCACTTCTTACGTCTGCTTAATGGTGAAAGCCCATCTGCACAGCATGAACGTGTGATGGATGTTTCGTTGATTTTATATGCAGAGCATGAGTTTAACGCGTCAACGTTTACTGCGCGTGTATGTGCATCAACCTTATCAGATATGTTCTCTTGTATTACGGGTGCAATCGGTACTTTACGTGGACCACTTCACGGTGGTGCTAACGAAGCTGCTATGGATATGATCCAAAAGTTCACTTCTCCTGCAGATGCCAAAGAAAAAATGGCTGGTATGCTTGAGCGCAAAGAAAAAATTATGGGTTTTGGCCATGCAATTTATCGCACCTCAGATCCACGTAATGTCATTATCAAAGCATGGTCAGAAAAACTAGCAGCAGAAAATGGAGATACATCACTTTATGATATCTCAGTTGCTTGTGAAGAGTTTATGTGGGATACGAAAAAATTATTCTGTAATGCTGATTTCTTCCATGCTTCTACTTACAACTATATGGGTATTCCAACTAAACTGTTTACACCTATTTTTGTTTGTTCACGCTTAACTGGTTGGGCTGCTCACGTAATGGAGCAACGCTCTAATAACCGAATAATCCGTCCAAGTGCTGATTATACTGGTGCTGAACCACGTACAGTTAAGCCTATCTCAGAGAGATAGTAGAGACTTGTTATTTGCCACCACTTCATCGTTATAAAATAATCGCATAGTTTCATATGCTCATATTTTCTTTCTTGAATTAGTGGCAAATACCATTATTTAATTGAGCTCTTAAAGATTTAAGCAATGTATACCCGTTACCATTCAAAGGGCCGTTTAAAGCCCTTTTAGTCAAACATCTTGATTGGTAACGGGTATATGTTATTTGACAATTCTTTTATTTGATATTTTCCTGGATTAACTTATGAATTATGATTACCGCAAACCGCTTCCTGGTGCGAATATAGATTTTTTTGATACGCGTGAAGCGGTTGAAGCGATTACTCCTGGTAGCTACGCAAAACTACCTTATACCTCGCGTGTTTTAGCTGAGCAATTAGTCCGTAGATGTGATCCAGCTGCACTTACCGATTCATTAAAACAACTTATTGATGTTAAACAAGAACTTGATTTTCCATGGTACCCAGCACGTGTTGTTTGCCACGATATCTTAGGTCAAACAGCCTTAGTTGATCTTGCTGGTCTTCGTGATGCAATCGCTGAACAAGGTGGTGATCCTTCTAAAGTTAACCCCGTTGTTCCAACACAGTTAATCGTAGATCACTCTCTTGCAGTGGAAGCGCCGGGTTTTGACTCTGATGCATTTCAGAAAAACCGTGATATAGAAGATCGTCGTAACAAAGACCGTTTTGAATTTATTGAGTGGACTAAAACAGCCTTTAAAAATATTGATGTAATTCCTGCTGGTAACGGCATTATGCACCAAATCAACTTAGAGAAAATGTCACCAGTTATTCAAGCCCGTGACGGCGTTGCTTTCCCTGATACTTGTGTTGGTACTGATTCACATACACCACACGTTGACGCTTTAGGTGTTATCGCGATTGGTGTTGGTGGTTTAGAAGCTGAAACAGTAATGCTTGGTCGCCCATCTATGATGCGCTTACCTGATATTATTGGTGTTAAGTTAACGGGTAAACGTGCACCAGGTATCACAGCAACCGATATGGTACTTGCGATCACTGAATTTTTACGTAACCAAAAAGTTGTTTCAAGCTACTTAGAATTTTTCGGTGAAGGCACTAAAGCTTTAACCATTGGTGACCGTGCAACTATCTCAAACATGACACCAGAATACGGTGCATCTGCAGGTATGTTCTATATCGATCAACAAACGATTGATTACTTAAAGCTTACTGGTCGTGAGCCAGAGCAAGTAGCACTTGTTGAAACATACGCAAAACACACAGGTTTATGGGCTGACGATTTAGTTGATGCAGAATACCCACGTGTTATTGAATTTGATTTATCAACGGTATGTCGTAACTTAGCGGGTCCATCTAACCCACATCGTCGATTAGCGACTGCTGATCTTGTATCTAAAGATATCGCTAAAAACTTAGACCTATGTAAAGCACAAGAAGCTAATGGCGAAATGCCAGATGGCGCGGTAATTATTGCCGCTATTACTTCTTGTACGAATACCTCTAACCCACGTAACGTTATTGCTGCTGGTTTAGTGGCAAAACGTGCAAACGAATTAGGTCTTGTACGTAAACCTTGGGTTAAATCGTCATTCGCTCCTGGTTCAAAAGTTGCAAAACTTTACCTAGAAGAAGCTGGTTTATTATCTGAGATGGAGAAACTAGGCTTTGGTATTGTTGGCTACGCATGTACTACGTGTAACGGCATGTCGGGTGCATTAGACCCGAAAATTCAACAAGAAATCATTGACCGTGATTTATACTCAACAGCAGTATTATCAGGTAACCGTAACTTTGATGGTCGTATTCATCCACACGCTAAACAAGCTTTCTTAGCGTCGCCACCATTAGTTGTTGCTTATGCCATTGCGGGTACGATGCGTTTTGATATAGAAAAAGACATATTAGGACAAGATCAAAACGGTAATGACATTACTTTGAAAGATATCTGGCCATCAGATGAAGAGATTGATTCAATTGTTGCATCATGTGTTAAACCTGAGCAATTCAAAAAAATCTACACGCCAATGTTCGATTTAGGCGCTTTTGAACCAGCGGAAAGTCCATTATACGACTGGGATCTTACCAGTACTTATATCCGTCGTCCTCCTTATTGGGAAGGTGCTTTAGCCGGTGAACGTACCATGAAAGGTATGCGACCTTTAGCGGTACTTGGTGACAACATCACAACAGATCATTTATCACCGTCTAACGCTATTCAGTTAAACAGTGCTTCAGGTGCTTATCTTGATAAAATGGGCGTTCCACACGAAGACTTTAACTCATATGCAACGCATCGTGGCGATCATGAAACAACACAACGTGCAACATTCGCTAACCCGAAATTGTTCAATGAAATGTGTCGTGATGACAATGGCGAAGTTAAACAAGGTTCACTTGCACGTATTGAACCTGAAGGTACTGAATCTCGCATGTGGGAAGCTATCGAAACTTACATGGAACGCAAACAGCCATTAATCATTATCGCTGGTGCTGATTATGGTCAAGGTTCATCACGCGACTGGGCAGCAAAAGGTGTTCGTTTAGCGGGTGTTGAAGTTATCGTTTCAGAAGGCTTTGAACGTATTCACCGTACTAACTTGATTGGTATGGGCGTTTTACCACTCGAATTTACCAATGGTGACACACGTAATACTTATAGCATTGATGGTACTGAAACTTATGATGTTGAAGGTACTACAGCTCCAGGTGGTGCTATGACTGTGATTATGACGCGTAAAAATGGTGAAGTAATTGAGATTCCAGTGAAGTGTCGTTTAGATACTGCTGAAGAAGTTTCAGTTTACGATGGCGGCGGTGTTCTTCAAAAGTTCGCAACTGATTTTCTTCAGTCAAACGCTAGCTAAGTTTCGCTAAAATAATCATTTAAGCGGTACTTAACAGTTGTGTTAGTACCGCTTTTTTATTAAATAAATAAAAGGAAAACGTGATGTCTCACGATTCTCAAGTGCACAAGCCTCAAGTCAAAATACCTGCTACCTATATTCGTGGAGGTACCTCTAAAGGTGTATTTTTTAATTTAACCGATTTGCCAGAAAGCTGTCAGGTTCCAGGTGAACCGCGTGACAATATGTTATTACGCGTAATTGGTAGCCCAGATCCATACGGCAAACAAACTGATGGTATGGGCGGAGCAACCTCTAGTACCAGTAAAACGGTAATCTTAGCTAAATCAGAACAAGTGGATCACGACGTTGACTATCTCTTCGGGCAAGTGGCCATTGATAAAGCGTTTGTCGATTGGAGTGGCAATTGCGGCAACCTTACCGCAGCGGTTGGCTCTTTTGCAATTAGCTCAGGATTAGTAAGTGCAGACAGAGTACCTGAGAATGGTATTTGCGAAGTAAGAATTTGGCAAAAAAATATCAGCAAAACAATTATTGCCCATGTACCAATCACACAAGGTGAAGTGCAAGAAACCGGTGATTTTGAATTAGACGGTGTAACTTTCCCTGCAGCTGAAGTGAAAGTGGACTTTGTTGCACCAGTAGACCCAAGCGAAGCGATGTTCCCAACAGGTAATTTAGTTGATGATCTTGTTGTACCTGATATCGGCACGTTTAAAGTGACCATGATAACGGCAGGTATTCCAACTATTTTCTTAAATGCAGACGAAATAGGGTATACAGGTACAGAGCTTCAAGAGGCAATTAATGGTGATGACAAAGCTTTAGCGCGTTTTGAAACCATTCGTGCTTATGGCGCAGTAAAAATGGGCTTGATCAGTGATATCTCTGAAGCTGCCTCACGTCAACATACCCCTAAAGTAGCGTTTGTTGCACCTGCAAAAGCTTATACTTCTTCTAGCGGTAAAAATATTGCTGCTAGTGATATTGATTTACATGTACGTGCACTCTCTATGGGTAAGTTACACCATGCCATGATGGGAACTGCTGCTGTTGCTATTGGTACTGCTGCTGCTATTCCAGGCACACTGGTAAATTTAGCTGCTGGCTCGGGAGAAAGAAGCGAGGTAACTTTTGGTCATCCATCAGGCACACTAAAAGTCGGCGCACAAGCTGAATGTGTTAATGGTAACTGGACGGTGAAAAAAGTAAGTATGAGCCGAAGTGCTCGAGTACTTATGGAAGGTCAGGTAAGGGTGCCAGCATTGTTTGAATAAATTCGAAACTGTTTAATGTTTAACTTAAAGAATGGTTTGCTATGGTTTGATCATCTTTTTATTGATAAAGCTAATATGAGCATCTTTTAACATTGACGAACAGTTTTAAAATAAAAAGCGCAGATTACTCTGCGCTTTTTTTATCTACGACTCGCTAGAATTAGAATTTAAATTCAGCACCTGCATAATAAAATGCGCCGTTAAATCCAAAAGGAGCCGAACGACGTGAATAAGTAAATACGCCAGGGCTACTTACTACAACATCGCCACTTGCATCCACTATTGTTCCTGAACGTGAGTTACCTATGGTGTTTTCATCAGGGTAAACATCAAACAAGTTATTACCACCAATGTTAAATGATAAGCTCTCAGTTACTTGATAGTTAACACGTAAGTCAGTTAATACTTCAGCACCGTAGGTTTGTGTGCCACCATCGGTAACTGTATATTCACCATAACGATTGAAGGCTAAATTAATACTTACATCACCAATAGTGTATAAACCGCTTAGGCTGATACGATCTTGCGGTTGCCATTCTTCAATAATAGAAACGGCTTGCTCTGAAAACACATCACTTGGATCGATACTACCCAATGCACTGTCTGGTGGGGTATAGATATTTACCACATCGGTTTCAGTAAAGTTCGCAGCTGCAGTTAAATTAAAGTCACCACCCAGTAGTTCGGTATTCCATGTTGCAATGATATCAATACCAGTAGTTTCAGTATCAGCACCATTAAGGAAAAACTGACCTGCACCAGCGCCGGATGCAATAAGTGCGGCATCTAAAGCAGGTGACAAACCTTGACCTAGGGAGTTACTTAATACGATTCGATCATCAATATCGATAGAGTACCAGTCGATGGTTAAGTTAATGTCATCTGTAATATTAATGACAGTCCCTAAACTAAAGTTAGTGGCTTCTTCTTCTTTTAATTCAGGTATACCTATTGCCTTAGCTAGGTTTGAGTCATTGCGAAAAGTACCCACTTGTACGGCAATTTGATCGCCGCCAGGATTTGCAGGGTCTGTTTGGAACTGAGTACTTATGTTGTCAGTGTAGAGTTGTTGCATTGATGGAGCTCTAAAACCTGTACTCATAGCACCACGAATAGCGATAGCCTCAGTGATAGACCAATTAGCGGCTAATTTGAAGTTGGTACTGTCGCCAAAGCCTTCATAATCATCGTAACGTACGGCGCCACTGACGATTAAATCTTCGGTAACCTCGGTTTCAGCATCAATATAAAATGAGATGACATCACGGGTTTCATCTACGGCTTGCATTGGCGCTGTACCACCAAATCCTTGAGTACCGGCAGAACGGTCATCAGGATATAAGCTATTGCCTAATTCATCGGTATCATAGTCGCGATAAGAATATTCATCACCTGCAGTTACTTTAAACTCATCCGTTCTAATTTCTGCGCCCATGGCTAATGAAAAGTATTCATAGTCTTGCGTATAATCAAGGTTTAACGTTTGCAGGGATAACTCTAATCCGTAAGCTGACGCTTGGCGGGGAATCGATGCTCTAATTTCATCTGCGCTTAAACTTGAGCTATAGCGTAATGAGTTAGCAAAAGAAGAGTTAATTGTGTTACTGGTGACGTAATCAATATTGTTCTGCCCATAGGTATACGAAAAATCTAAAGACGAACCATCTGAAAATTCTGTTTGATAACCAAAATTATAAGAAATGTCTTTTATTTCAGTATTAATCTTAGGTAAAAATCCGGCTGTAATAGTCGCATCGCCATCTTGTAGTGGGGCATTACCGCCATTATTATTGTTGTGGCGGAAAAATGCTGCTGATTCATTATCGCGATTTGAGTAAGTAAGGAAACCATACAATTCACCATCACCTAATTCATAACCGCTATTGATAGTTAAACCAAACTGACTGGCATCGGCATCACCAATTCTAAAGGTAGATCGGGTTGCTGTTGCTTCTCTAGGGTCGCCTAATAATAAATCACCATTAGCCTGTTCAATACATCCTGAAAATTGACATGAGCCATGCAAGCCTGCGCGATTAGTAAAACCACGATCTCTAAAGTTAAGGGTAGTATTAAGGTAACCATTATCTCCTAAGCTAAAGCCCTTAGAAATATCTACATTGGTTGTTTCACCATCACCTTCTGAATATTCACCATAAGACACCGCGACTTTACCGCCTTCATCGGCATCGTTAAGTACGATGTTAATAACACCTGCTATTGCATCAGAGCCATATTGTGCGGCAGCACCATCACGTAATACTTCTATACGTTTGATAGACGCTGCAGGGATAGCATTCATATCAGTACCTGCTGTGCCTCGGCCAACAGATGTATTGATGTGAATTAAACTGGCTTGATGACGACGACGGCCATTAATCAGTACTAGGGTTTGATCCGGTCCTAGACCTCGCAATGTCGCGGGGCGTAAAGCATCGGTACCATCACTGATAGATGAGCTAGAAAAGTTAAATGATGGGGCAATGGCTTGGAGCATTCGGCCAACTTCTGTCTGGCCAGTATTAGCTAACGCCTCTGCTGATAAAATATCAACAGGTACAGGTAAGTCTTCGACAGATCGGCCAGCCACGCGGCTACCGACTATGGATATTTTCTCTACTTCTTCCTCTTGTACTTGTGCTGGTTCTTGAGCTAATGCTGTTTGGCTAGCTGCACCGAGTAAAATAGGTATTAGCGCGGCGTGTATGTTTTTATTTCTCATTGTTATATCTCTCTTGTTATGTGAATCAACTTGAATGCTCAGTTGACCAGAGGTATTAACAACAGCGATTAGACCAGAACCATTTAATAATTTTTTTAGGCCCGGGTTAACAGGATAATAACCTTTCAAAGTATTTGCTTGATATTGCTTGGCTAAATCAAAGGAAAAAATTATCGTTTGATTGGCTTTTTGGGCAAATGCAATTAAAGCTTTATCAGCTCGTTGTTTATTAATATCAAAGCGAATTAGTTCCTTTGCCTGGACATGACTTATTGTTGATAACATCATCACTAAGGTGATATTAAGTAACAAGGCATGCCTAAACGAGGCTTGATTCAGACGAAGTTTATTTCGCCAACTGTGCAATAGTAATAAACAGTTAAGCAGGGGGAATCCTCTAATTTATTTTTTGTTTTTTTTTATATTGTTCTATATGTAGTCAAATAGCCAGTAAAAAATACCGGCTATTTATCAACTAAATAAGAGAGGGTTTACGATATGATGGTGATTATTCTGCGGAGGAAAGTAAAATAGTACCGCTGGAGTTTTTGTGATAAATAATGCCAAAGTTACTTTGTAATGAGGTTAATAGGCCATCAATATCCCCAGCTTTGAAGTAACCAGCAACCGTTAACTCAGATAGTTTACTGTCAACTATCTCAAAGTTACTAGAGGTATAACGGCTAATCTCTGTCAGCGCCATTGATAAAGGTTCACCTTCAAAAATAAGCATACCTTGCTGCCAAGCTAGATCACGGTTAATTTGATCTAAAGATACTTTCTCAACTGGTGTTTTAGCAATCGGTGCTGAGTTTTGGACTATCACCGCTTTTTCGCCAGAAGTAACTAACGTTGCTTCATTTATATCCGGCATAAATGCTGTACTCACTGAAAGTAAAGTATCTTTAATATCAGTTAGTGAAGTCGTTGCTTTGGTGATTAATACTTTCCCTTCGGTAACAACCAATTCCATTGCTTGGTTATCGTTTTTTTGGACATTAAATATTGTACCTAGTGCAGTAAAAGACTTTTCACCCACAGTGACGGTGAACGGACGGTTTTTATCTTTAGCGACATCAAAACGGGCTTCGCCTCGCACCAGTGTAAGTAGACGTTGTGTGGGGCTATAGTCCACTTTGATAAGACTGTTAGTATTTAATTGGATTTGTGAACCATCTTGCAAAGTAAAACTTGTTTGTTCACCCACTTGAGTTTTCAAGGTATCAGTTTGCGTTAATGTCTGTTCATGAAAAGACGGTAAATAAGGTAAAAATGATTCATTGACGAATGTATTGATGCCTATGATAGAGATAATGGCGACACTTGCCGCTAGGGCGATAGCAGAGTACTTGTTCCGTTGATTGCCCACTTTTGGCTGTATTAACGGAAATAAATCACTTAATTCATTCAAAACGCTTAAATCATCCCAATAAGAAGCCATCTCAAGTAGTGCATTATGGTGTTGAGTCTTTTGCTTACACCAATCAACAAGTTGTTGTTGTTCAGATGCACTTAATCCTCGATCCATACGACTGATCCAAAGACAAGCAAGGTCTTGGATACTATCTTCTTCTTGTTTGTTATCTTTGCCGAATAGTTGGCTTACATTACCCATTCTTATTACTCTATTTCAAAACTGTTTTTTTTACTTGGACGCTATGTACTTGGTGTTTTGTTTAGCACCTTTAACACTATGACCGTGATTCATTCGCTTTATATATTTTGTACTTTTTAGCAGGCCCTGTGCTATATGTTTTTCGACAGTACTCTCACTTAAATTTAAATAACGAGCAATTTATTTTTGGCTTAATCCGTAGACTTTCTTTAAAATAAAACATTTACGCACTGAACCTGATAGTTGATCGGTAGCACGGCAAAAAAATAAGAACTGTTCTTTGCTTTCATAATCGTCTTCAACTTTTCCGCTAGTTAATTGAACAGGTGGCTGAGTAAAATCCTCTAGAGAATCATTATATTTATTATCCCATCGAGCTACATGATTTAACGCAAGGTTTTTTGCCGTTTTGAGCATATAGCTGCGAACGTACTTAATCTCTTGTTTTAAGTCGGCTTCATAAGTCTTAATAAAGGTTTCTTGGACTATATCATCGATATCGTCAGCTTTGACGATATGGCTAATCAAGCGACCCATATTTCTTTTAGTACTTAGAAAAAGGTTTGTTAATGTCGAGTTTCTTGCCATCCATGTTTGCTCACTACATTTTAACTTGCATGGATAATACGCATGGGGTTGAATGAATGTCTAACCTTTATCACATCTTTTTTCTTTTATTTATTCGCTAGGCAGTTTATAAAGAGTAATTACATATCATCGCTATAAAGGATTCAAGCTTGACTACAATGACCACCCCCGCAAAATTTTTGAACAATTCACTACTGAGTTATCTTTGTGCCAGTCTCCTGTTAGGCAGTTTTATTGCTGTTGAGGCTAATGCTGCGACATTAATGGTTACTGATAATTTGATATTACGTGATGTTGATGACAAAGCAGTTGAACATGGTTTTTTATCAAAAAAACGAACGATTGATTTAACTCAAGGGAAACATACCTTAGTCATTAAATATAAAGATGTTTTTGAAGACTTAGATATGGGTGAGGATAGACTGGTAAAGTCTGATTACTTCGTCGTTAAACTGGTAGTAGAAAATCAGCAGAAATTATTTTTATCTACAAGTAAAATTAGTGATTTAGCTTCGGCTGAGCGCTTTGTTAAATCACCAGAAGTTATCTTGCTCGATGAAAATAAACAAGAATTGGTTTTAGAATTAGAGACGCTTAGTGATTATAAATTGGGTCAACAGGTAACTAAAGTGGTTACTACATTATCAGCCCCAGTAGTTATCTCTCAAAATAATAGCACAACCATGACTACTGCTGAAGATAGCCAAGCCTTTAATAACAAGGTTATCAACAAAGTAGACACTGTTCCTATGCTCAAATACTGGTGGCAGAAGGCGAACAAAGATGAGAAAGAAAACTTTCTTAAGTTTATTAATAAAAATAAAGCACTTAAGTAGGAAAACTCCTCCTGTTATACACCCGTTATCAATTAACATACGTTTTACAGAGTTTGCTAGCCTTTTTAGTTTTAGGTGCAGCAATAAATGGCACACAACCTACAAAACCTGGTATTTCGTGAGTAACGGGTTTAGTACATTTAACACTTTATTTAAGGCACTAACATGAGTTTGTTATCTTTTCGTTCACCTATGAGCACTTTATTAAACCTAAAGCGCATAACATCGTACTCGACACTTTTGACTTGTTTATTTTTTCCAAGCTACGCTTTTTCTTTTGATGACGCAGGGATTGAAGTCTCAGGTCAGGGCAGTGTAGTAGTTATACCTGATCAATTCTCATTAACGTTAACAATTACTGAACGTGGCCGTGTACCGAATAAGTTAAAAGTATTAGTTGATAAAAAGAGTAATTCAGTCATTAATGCAGCTAAAAGTCTTGCGGTAAAAGAGAGAAATATCACTTCTGCACGGGTTAATTTACGTATAGTAGAAGAAAAACCATCAATACAAGTGCAGGGACTTGAACTTAACAAGCTGAAACAAGGCAGTGTTTATATTGATGGCCAAAGTATTAATCAGCAAACAAATAGTGTTAATGACCATAAAAGACCATTGTTTGAATTAAGTCGTCAAATTACTGTGAATTTTAATAAAATTGATGATTACGATAGTTTTTTAGCGAAAATTATTAAAATAAATGTCAGCCATATTTCTTCACTATCTATGAGTGTGGAAGGAAGAGACGAGTACTACCAACAAGCTTTATTAAAAGCTATTAGCCATGCAAAACAAAAAGCACAGCGTATGGCAGAACAAGCAGGGCGAAAAATAGAAAAATTACAGTTGATTAGAGAGCAGTCAAGTAATCATTATCGACCTATGTATGCAGAGGCAATGATGAAAGACTCAAGCCCAAGAGCACATTCATCCTTAATAGGTAGTCAAACCATTACAGCCCGTGTTTTAGTTAAATTTAGCCTTCAAGATTGATAAATGAACTAATAACTTGCAATAGTTGGCCATTTGTTCGAGAAAAGCTTTAATTATCGTGTGTTTTTAGGTATGTTAGCGCTTTTTATCATAGCTTTCTTCAATGGTGCCTTTAAATGAGTAATCAAGCTGAATTATATCATGAACTATTAGGGCAAACTAAGGCGCTAATAAACGATGAATCTGATATTATTGCAAACATGGCAAATATCAGTGCTTTGCTGTTTGAGCGATTAGCGGATGTAAATTGGGTTGGCTTTTATCGTCTTATCGATGATGAATTGGTGCTTGGCCCTTTTCAAGGTAAAGTTGCTTGTATTCGAATTCCTGTCGGTAAAGGTGTTTGTGGTACCTGTTGTTTTACAGGAGAAGTTCAGCGAATTTCAGATGTTCATCAGTTTGATGGTCATATTGCCTGCGATGCAAGTAGTAATGCTGAACTCGTTGTTCCTGTTAAAATTGCTGGTAAAGTAATTGCTATTTTAGACATTGATAGCACAGTGTTTGACCGATTTGATCTAGAAGACGAACAGGGTATTATGTCAATAGTTCAGGCTTTCGAGCAAAATATTGCGGCTATGAATAATGCGCAAGTTTAACCTGTAGTCTAAAATTTATAGAGAAAGTGAAAGTTTAATGAAAGAATTTGTAGTCATTCATGACTATCTAGTAACCCAAGAAATCGTTGGGGACTGGGATGGTCAGGAAGAAGAAGTTGCTGAGCGTATGAATGAAATTTATCATACTATGTACGACTTAGCGGATGAAAATATCGATACGGAAGTTTTAGAGCAGTTATTGGCACTCATTTGGGATACCTGGATAGGCCAAGAAGCGATTGCTGAAATAGAAACAGATGATATATATGATTGGTGTAAGCATGTGATCGATAATCCCGAGCAACATCTCCAATCTGAAGAATAAAGAAAGATAAACATTGGCGCTATTTTCTTGCTAGAGTTAAATCTTGTTGAAAAATGAAGTTAGCTTAATTTAATTTAAATTGTAAAAAAAAGTGTAGTTATGGAAACTGAAATTAAACGTACAAGTACGAAAGACATCATTGCTTATTTAACTGAAAAATTCCCAGAGTGTTTTTCTATTAAAGGTCCTGTTAAACCCCTTAAAATTGGTATATTCCAAGATCTAGCCGAAAAGCTTGATGATGACGAAACGGTGAGCAAAACTCGTTTACGTCAAGCATTAAGACATTATACGAGCAGCTGGCGTTATCTAAAAGTTATCAAGGTTGGCAATTCACGTGTAGACGTTGATGGTAAAGACGTTGCTGAAATTGATGAAGATCAAGCAGCTTATGCCAGCAAAACGCTTAAAGAAAGCCAAGAAAAATTTGGTAACAAAAAAGCGACAGACACCGAAGCTAAAAAGCCTTATAAAGGTAAACAAGGCTCAACAGAAGCAGCTAATAATAAGCCAGCTGATAAGAAACGTGAATCAACTAAATTTAAAACAGTGAAATCAACACCGAAAAAAGCTGTGAAAAAAGAAGTAGAGCCACTTAAATCTGTTGAATCAACTACAATCAATGTAGGTAGTAAAGTTAGAGTGCAATTGGGTAATTCACCAATGAAAGCGACTATCACTGAAATATCAGGTAAAGATATCAGTGTACAACTTGATTCTGGCATGGTTATCAAAACTCAACTACAAAACATCTACTTGTAAGCAGTCAAAAGTCGCCATTATTAGGTTTGGCGGCTAGGCCTAACAAAAACCGTTAGGTCACTTAGAAATTGAATAGGAAGTTAATGCATGCAAAAATTTTGTCGTATCGCTCTCGCCGTATCTTTATCGTTAGGTTTATCAGTAAGCGCTGTTGCGTTTGAAAAACCAATTACTCCAGAAGAACTCCCTGTACTCATGCCTGAAACTCAGCATGCTACAGCAAGCAAGCGCATTACGGCACGATTCACTCGTGCGCATTATAAGAAAGTTACCATTGACGATGCTTTATCAGGTGAAGTTTTTGACCGTTATATTAAACAACTTGATTATGCTAGAAATATTTTCTTAGCAACTGATATTAATGATTTCCAGCAATACCGTCTGGAATTCGACACCGTATTGACACGTGGAAAGTTAGAAACTGCTTACGATATTTACAACTTAAATATGCAAAGACGTTTAGAGCGTTATGAATATGCTGTCAGTTTATTAAGTAGTAAAGGCGATAAAAACCCTTTCAATTTCACTAAAGAAGAAATTTACTCTTTTGATCGTGAAGAAGCACCTTGGCCTGCTAGTGAAGCTGAGTTGAATGAATTATGGCGATTAAAGGTTAAATCAGATGTTTTAAACCTGACGCTAACCAAGAAAGAATGGCCAAAAATTAAAGAAGTATTAACTAAGCGCTATGAATACGCGATTAAACGTTTAAAGCAAAGTGAAAGTGAAGATGCTTTCCAACTTGTGATGAATAGCTTTGCTCGTGTTGTTGAGCCACATACTTCATATTTATCTCCGCGTAATGCAGAACGATTCCAAGTTGATATGAACTTGTCACTTGAAGGGATTGGTGCAGAGTTACGCTCAATTGAAGATTATACTGTTATTCACCGTGTTGTTACGGGTGGTCCAGCAGATAAGTCTAAACAATTGAAATCAAAAGATCGTATCGTTGGCGTTGCCCAAGGTGATAAAGATTTTGAAGATGTTATCGGTTGGCGCTTAGATGATGTGGTCGAGTTAATTAAAGGTGCTAAAGGCACTACAGTTCGCTTGCAAATATTATCAGGTGATAGTGACGATGAAGCCAATATTAAAGTGGTTTCTATAGTTAGAGATATTATTAAATTAGAAGATAGAGCCGCAAAGTCAGAGGTTTATCTTGAAAATCCAGATGTGGCAGACAGTAAGAGATTAGGCGTTATTACTATACCTAGCTTTTACAACAACCTATCTAAAGATGTAAAAAAAGAAATAGCCAAACTGAAAGAACAGAAAGTGGAGGGCATCATTGTTGACCTTCGCGGTAACGGTGGCGGCTCATTGAGTGAAGCGACTTTATTAACGGGATTGTTTATCGATAAAGGTCCTGTTGTTCAAATTAGAGATGGCGCAAATCGTATTCAAGTTAACAGTGATCGCGATGGTGTTAGCTTTTTTGATGGTCCACTAACCGTAATGGTTGATCGCTATAGTGCTTCAGCATCTGAAATATTCTCTGCTGCCATTCAAGATTATGGTCGTGGTGTCATTATTGGTGAACATACGTTTGGTAAAGGTACAGTGCAACAGCATCGTGGTTTAGGTCGTGTATATGACTTATATGAAAAGCCTTTAGGAAGTATTCAATATACTATCGCTAAATTTTATCGTATTAATGGCGGTAGCACTCAACATAGAGGTGTTTTACCTGACATTTCTTTTCCTGCCGCGGTAAACCCAGAAGATTGGGGCGAAAGTAAAGAAGAAAACGCATTACCTTGGGATCAAATTCAACAAGCCAAATATTCGCCATTGAATGAACTCAATACAGATATTGAATATCTGAGTTCACTTTATCAGCAACGAATTAAAGACAACCCAGAGTTTAATTACTTACTGGAAGATATTAGTATTTATCAAGCAGAAAAAGATGATAAAACTATTTCATTGAACCTTGCGACACGTAAATCTGAACGCGAAGAGCGTAAAAGTAAACGTTTAGTGCGTGTTAATGAACAACTTGTGCTTCTAGGAAAAGAGAAAGTAACCGATTTAGATGATTTATCTGATGAGCTTGATGATTTAGACCCATTTTTAGATGAGGCGGCTCGTATAACTTTCGATTTTGTATCTTTAGGCAAAATAGCAAAAAAATAAGCAGTATTTGCATAATAAAGCCGCCCATCGAGGCGGCTTTATTTTTATATAAACACAATGATATTAGCCTACCGTTAATTAATCCGATTGGTATAACTACAATAATAAAAAAGGTTTACATTACATGTCTGAGTTAAATCTCCCAAAAAAACCAAGTATGCTCGATGCAAGCATTCCAGTGATCACTTTAATTTGTTTACTCACCCTAGCCGTATTTTATTTTGGCGATAATTCATCTTATGGTCCGAATCAAATAGCACTACTTATGGCCATGGGCGTTGCTATTATTGTTGGCGTAAAAAATGGGCACAACTGGCAGTCCATTGAAAAAGCTATTGTGAATGGTATTTCTCTTTCTCTTGGTGCGGTTTTAATCTTATTCGCCGTAGGCTCGCTAATTGGCACTTGGTTATTATCAGGGACTGTACCGACCATGATTTATTATGGATTACAGTTATTAAATCCATCATGGTTTTATGCTGCGGCTTGTGTAATGTGTGCGATAGTCTCTATGAGTATTGGTAGTTCGTGGACTACCGCAGCTACAATAGGTGTTGCTTTGATTGGTATAGCTCAAGGGCTAGATTTATCTCCGGCGGTTACTGCAGGTGCTGTTATTTCGGGTGCTTATTTTGGTGATAAAATATCTCCTCTCTCAGAGACGACAAATTTAGCTCCGGCTATTGCAGGTAGTGAACTTTTTGCTCATATACGTTATATGTTTTGGACAACAGCGCCTTCTATTATCACGGCGCTAGTCTTGTTCATCATTATTGGACTTAATGAAACCATTACAGTAAATAATGACAGTATTTATTTGTTAAGCCAGCAGTTAGCAGAACAATTTAATATTTCGGTCTTTAATTTAGTACCTTTATTGGTTTTATTAACGCTGGCCATTAAAAAAGTACCTGCCTTTCCCGCGGTTGCAATTGGTGCTTTAATTGGTGGCGTTTGGGCATTGGTATTTCAGCAAGAGTTAATCGTGCGCTTAGGCGGAGATACTGATTTGATTACAGCAAATGTTAAAGTGATCTGGACGGCCTTTTTTGATGGTGTAGTGATTGAAACGGGTAACGGTCAGCTTGATTCCTTACTCAGTGGAGGAGGGATGTCTTCTATGCTTAATACTGTTTGGCTTATCATGTGCGCGTTAAGTTTTGGTGCGGTATTAGAGCACTTAGGTATGTTGAAAAAATTTGTTGAAGTTATTTTAGCTTCTGCTAAATCAACCGGTAGTCTTATCGCGAGTACAGTGGCAACTTGTATCGGCACTAACATTTTAACAGCAGATCAATATATGGCCATTGTAATGCCAGGTCGCATGTATAAAGAAGAATACGAGCGAAGAGGTTTAGACCCTTTAGTATTAAGCCGTACTCTGGAAGATGCAGGTACTATTACTTCACCGCTTATCCCATGGAATACTTGTGCGGTTTATATGTCAGGGGTGTTATTAGTTAACCCACTTGATTATATGTTTTATTGTTTCTTTAATTGGATTAACCCAATTCTTGCTGTTATTTATGGCTTTATTGGTTTTAATATTAAGAAATTGACTAATAAAACAACTAATGAAACAACTCATAAAGCAACAGCTTAATTCTCTTCTCCAAAGTAAGGCTCTATTATGTCATCTATTTTAGCAGACACAGCACCACGATTTTTAGCGGACTACCGCCCAGCTGATTTTACTATTAACACAGTAAATTTAACTATCCATTTAGATGACACCTGTAGCCAAGTGGTTAGTGAACTGACCCTAGAGCGAAAAGGTGATAATCAACAAGCATTGCAACTAAACGGTGAGCATTTAACATTAGTATCATTAGTGCTTGATAATCAGGCGCTCAGTAAAGAACAATATCAAATAAATGATACGCTATTAATTATTCCGGCAAGTAGCTTGCCTGATAGAAGCCATTTTACCCTCATTATTACTACCGAGATAAATCCACAAGAAAATACGGCGCTAGAAGGATTATTTAAATCAGGTGATGCTTTTTGTACTCAATGTGAAGCAGAAGGCTTTCGACGTATTAGCTATTATCTAGATAGACCTGATGTGATGGCAACATTTACCACTAAAGTTATCGCTGATAAAAGCTTATATCCCTATTTATTATCTAATGGTAATAAAGTAGCGAGTGGTGAATTGTCGAACAATAAACACTTTGTTACTTGGCATGACCCATTTCCAAAACCTTGTTATCTTTTTGCTTTAGTCGCGGGTGATTTTGACCTACTTGAGGATAGCTTTACTACGGCGTCGGGACGAGAAGTTGCCCTTGAAATATTTGTTGATAAAGGTAACTTGGTTAAAGCTGAACATGCGATGACGTCACTACAAAAATCAATGGCGTGGGATGAAGAGACATTTGGTCTTGAATATGACTTAGATATCTACATGATTGTCGCGGTAGACTTTTTTAATATGGGCGCGATGGAAAACAAAGGCTTAAATGTTTTTAATTCCAAATTCGTACTTGCAGATAGTCACTGCGCGACAGATAGTGACTATTTTAATATTGAAGCGGTTATCGCACATGAGTATTTTCATAACTGGACCGGAAATCGCGTCACCTGTCGTGATTGGTTTCAACTTAGCTTAAAAGAAGGTTTAACCGTTTTTCGAGATCAGCAATTTAGTGCCCAAATGCATTCAAGTGCTGTGACGCGTATTCAAAACGTACGCCTATTACGTTCACAGCAGTTTGCTGAAGACGCAGGCCCAATGGCGCATCCAATACGACCTGAAAAAGTACTAGAAATGAATAACTTTTACACCCTAACTGTTTATGAAAAGGGTTCAGAAGTTATTCGTATGTTGCATACATTAATTGGTGTAGATAAATTTAGACAAGGCATGGACTTATATTTTTCTCGTTTTGATGGGATGGCAGTCACTTGTGATGATTTTATCAATGCGATGAGTGATGCTAGTGGTAAAGATTTAGCTCAATTTAAGTTATGGTATAGTCAGTCTGGAACGCCTGTGGTTAAAGCACAAGAAATGTTTGACTCACAAACTAACATTTATACATTAACCTTAAGACAGCAGTCACCAATAACTAAAAACCAACAAAATCCACAAGCTTTGCATATTCCAGTCAAGGTTGAATTAATCAGTGAAAATAATGACGAGCCTTCTCAAAGTGAGTTATTAGAATTGACCCAAACCGAGCAAAGTTGGCAGTTTAATGGTTTTACCAGCAAACCAACTTTAGCAATGCTTGCTGATTTTAGTGCTCCAGTTAAGTTGATTTTTGATCAAGACAATACCAGCTTATTAACCATTATGAAGCAAGCTGATAATAGTTTCTGTCGCTGGGATGCAGGTCAGAAATTATTAATGTCATACTTACATCAATTAACTTTTGATATTGATTACACTGTCCCTACTGAATTAATCAATGCAATCAATGATATGTTGAATAGTGGTGGCGATCGCGCCTTCATTGCTGAGCAATTATCATTACCTAGCTTCGATGAAGCTGCTAGTTTGATGATAGATATTGACCCAATAGCATTGACCAATGCGATAACCACGCTTGCTATTTTTATTGCTCGAGGCACCCAGCAACAATTACTCACTAGCTATAAAGCTTGTCAGCAGGATGATTTAAAAGAAAACGCTGTAGCGAATAGAGCATTAAAAAATGTTTGTTTGGCGTATTTAAGTCTTTTACCTGAATATCAGTATTTGGTTACACAACAATACCAACAAGCTACGAATAATGATGACATCTTACAAGAGAACATGACCGATAGTTTGGCTGCTTTAACTTGTAGCTCAAAAAACAATCTAGACGACTTAAATGAACAATTAGAACATTTCGAGAATAAGTGGCAACAAACTACACTAGTTATGGATAAATGGTTTGCCTTGAATGCTAGTGTGGTCAGTGAAGATGTTTTTGCACAACTTGACAAGTTATTAGAGCATCCACAATTTAGCTTAAAAAATCCAAATAGAGCGCGCTCATTAATTAGTGCTTTTGCAATGAATAATCCTAAGTATTTTCATTGTCAGACAGGGCGAGGTTATCAATTTTTAGCAAATCAAATTGCTAAATTAAATGAAATTAACCCACAAGTTGCTTCAAGACTAATTACACCGTTAATTCAATATAAAAGTTTTGCCCCCGCACATCAAAAGTTGATGAAAGCAGAGTTAGTTAAATTACAGGCATTAACCAACTTGTCTAATGATTTAAAAGAAAAGCTTGATGCTGCACTCAATGATTAATTCAACCTATTACCAATTAGAAAACTAGGTATATCACCTGGTAGTAACGTGCTTTGATTTCGAATTAGCACGTTACTACTATTTATATCCGTTAATGTATTTAAAATATGAAATATTACTTCTCTCTTAAAATAACAACTAATGAATTTCTACCTTACTACCAAGGCACAGTTCAAAATGTTGTCGTCACAACAACCCAAGGCGTTAAAGTGCAGTTTCCTGCTATGCACTTACGAAAGTACCTTAGCGTTAATGGTATTCAAGGTGATTTTTGTTTACAAACTCAACAAAATAAATTTTTATCCTTATCTAAACTGAATTAATTTCGCTTCAATGTTGTTAAATAGAGTAATCACTTGAAACAGTGGTCCGACCATTCGCCTTGTGTATTTACAATCGTAACTTAAACAAATAATCGTTATTTCATGAGCTTATAAAACAAACCTAGTATTGTAATATTTAATTTTCAAACGCTCGTTTAAAACAATGCATTAAAGCGAGCATTTAGTTGAATGCAAGTCATTAAAATATAGCGCTTTAACTCGTATGTTTACGCTTGCTACCTAAGTCAAATGATGTAATTATTGCTGTCGTTAGATAAATAATATAACAAGAACTAACTTTTGATTACATTAATGTAGATGAACTTTCGGTGATATTTTATCTTTTAGCATCATGTTCTGAACAGGGGAGAGAATAGATGAAAAACAAGCCTCAACATGGCTTTGCCAAAAAACCTTTAGCTGTAGGTATTGCTGCCGCGCTTTCAATGTCGTTGTTAACCTCAATGGTTAATACTGCTCAAGCAGCAAGATGGGAGCTCGGTGATGTAGAGATCAGTTTTGATTCTACTTTTAGTCTCGGCTCAAGCTGGCGAACAGAAGATAGAAACTGGAATGACAATATAGGTAAGTCTAACAATGCCAATAGTGGCATCGATTTCGGAAATTATAAGGTCTATGCCCCAAACCCAGTTAAAGAAGATGTTTGGAAAGGTGCTGGTGGTTATTCTACCAATGGCGATAACGGTAATTTAAATTACGATGCCGGTGAAAGTTTCTCAAAGATATTTAAAGGTGTTCATGAATTAGATATCCACTATCAAAATGTTGGTGTTTTTGTTCGTGGTATGTATTTTTATGATTATGCCATGATGGATGATGATAGAGCATCATCTAATGCACTTACCGGTAATGTATTCGACCCGTGTCGTGATGGTGAAGCGCAAGAGCAAGTTTGTAAAGATGTTCGCTTACTTGATGCCTATGTTTATGGCGATTTTGAAATCGGTGAAATGCCTTTCTCAGTACGTCTTGGTGATCAAGTAATTAGCTGGGGTGAAAGTACGTTAATTTCTCACGGCATCAGTGAGATAAACCCGGTTGATGTTGCCCGTTTACGTGCGCCAGGCGCTGAAGTAAAAGAAGCTTTTATACCTTTTGGTGCCTTGTGGGCGTCTTTAGGTGTTACGGATAACTTTAACGTTGAGATGTTTTACCAATACTCTTGGGAAAAAACAATTTTACCACCACCAGGTAGTTATTTTTCTACCAACGATTTTGCCGGTGACGGCGGTCAGTACAACAATGTTCAACTCGGTTTTGGTGGCAATCCTGATATGAATTTAGATTATCTAATAGCGGGTCTAAATGAAATTGGAGATGTAGTTCGAGCAGCGTTAGCAACCGGTGACCCTGCAACTATAGCAAAAGCTCAGGCTCAAGCTGGAGGTATGTATGGTGCTTATGCTACTAACCTTACCTTAAGAGCTCCTGGTTCTAAGGCTGAAAATGAACCGGATGATGGCGGCCAATATGGTTTGCGTTTATCTTGGTTTTTACCTGAACTTAATGATACCGAAATAAGTTTGTATCATGTTAATTACCATAGTCGTCGACCTATATTTTCAGGCGTTACCGCAGATTATAGTGCTACGTCAGTAGGGGGAGATCTTGGTTATCTGACAAAAAATCAAATTAACGAAGATAACTATACTGACTTAAATAGTTTTTCTCGTGTTGAGTTAGACTATGTAGAAGACATTAAAATGTACGCAATGAGTTTTAACACAACCTTGGGTACAACAGCCTTTGCCGGTGAAGTAAGTTATCGTCAAGATGAGCCGTTGCAAATTGATGATGTTGAACTACTATTTGCTGCAGTTCCTCAGCAAGTTTATAATTCAGGAAACCCTGCGGGCGCCGCGCTAAATGGTGTTTCGCAAATGGTTAATGCTGATGGTAATCCTTTCGGTCCTGGTGAAAGAGCAAATGGTTATATTCTCTCTGATACTATGCAAGCACAAATGACCTTAACACATCTGTTTGGACCAACTTTTGGTGCCAGTCAAGTGGTAGGACTCATTGAAGTAGGTGGTATCAATATTAATGATATGCCTGAGCAAAGTGAATTACGTTTAAATGGCCCAGGCACCGCGCGCAGTGGTGGTGTTAGTAATGGTGCTCCAGGTTTAAACAAAGCTTTACAAGATGGTGTTGAAACTAACCCATTCCCAACCGAATTCGCTTGGGGTTACCGTGCAATCGCTAAATTTGAATATACCAACGTTATCGCTGGCATCAACATAGCGCCACGTGTTGTATTTTCCCACGATGTTAGTGGTATAACACCTGACCCATTGTTTATGTTTATTGAAGGCAGAAAGTCAATGGCGCTTGGAGTAACCTTTGATTATCAAAGTCGTTGGTCAGCAGATTTGAACTATAACAGCTTCTTCGGTGGTGTTGGCACGACTAATAAGATGGAAGATCACGACTATGTTTCTTTCAGCGTAAAATATTCAATCTAATTTAAGGCATAAATCATGAGAAATAACATGAATAGAGTCAAACTATTATCATTGACCATCTCTATGGTCTTATCGGCAGGTGCTTTAGCTAAAATACCAGCCGATCAAGCAGCAACGTTGTCGTCGGAGTTAACTCCATTAGGTGCAACACGTGCTGCCAATGAAGATGGTTCGATTCCTGAATGGACTGGCGGTATTACTAAGCCACCTGCAGGATATACTCCGGGCGATCATCATATTGATCCTTATCCAACAGACAAGATTCAATTTACGATTACAGCGAGTAATCTTGCAGATTACAAAACGTTGTTAACACCAGGACAAATTAAGTTATTTGAGACTTATCCTGATACCTACAAAATGAATGTTTATCAAACACATCGTAGTGCTTCATATCCAGAACATGTTTATCAGGCTGTTAAAGATAATGCTACACGTTCAGAATTAGTTAAAGAAGGTAATGGTATTAAGCAAGCTGCTGTCGGTATTCCTTTTCCGGTACCAGCAAATGGTCTAGAAGCTATTTGGAACCACACATTACGCTATCGTGGTGAAAGTGTTACTCGTCAAGCGGGTCAAGCAGCACCAACAGCATCAGGTAGTTTTACTTATGTTGGTTTAAATGAAACATTATTATTACCATACAGTGCTCAAGGTGCCTCACCAGAGGAGCTTGAAAAAACTAATATTTTGTTTAAATTCAAACAAAAATTAACTGAGCCTGCTCGTCTAGCAGGTACTGCTTTATTAGTTCATGAAACTATGGATCAAATCAAAACACCGAGACAAGCCTGGACTTATAATACCGGTCAGCGTCGTGTACGTCGTGCGCCGAATGTGGCTTATGATGCACCAGGTACAGCGTCAGATGGTTTAAGAACCACAGATGATTTTGATATGTATAATGGCGCACCAAATCGTTATAATTGGACGTTAAAAGGCAAGCAAGAATTATTGATCCCTTACAACGACTATAGACTTCATAGTGATAAAGTTAAGTATGAAGATATTCTACAGGCAGGGCATATTAACCCCGACTTAGTGCGGTATGAAAAGCATCGTGTGTGGGTAGTTGAAGCAAACCTTAAAGAAAATACTCGTCATATATACAAGAAGCGTGTTTTTTATATCGATGAAGATAGTTGGCAAGTAGCCGTCACTGATATTTATGATAACCGTGATGAGCTTTATCGTGTAGGTGTAGCACATGCTATCAATTATTATGATGTACCCACGCTTTGGTCAACGCTTGATGTGTTTCATGATCTTCAATCACGTCGTTATATAGCAATAGGGTTAGATAACGAAGCTAAAATGTATGACTTCTCTAAGAAGCTTAATGAGCGAGATTTTACTCCCGCTGCGTTAAGACGAGAAGGTCGTAGATAATCAGTAACATGAAAACGGCTGACAGATGTTAGCCGTTTTTTTTAGTGCTAATTTAGCACTTATGTTAATTTAACTTAATTTTGTTCTATATATATTTTTATCATTAGAAAAGTCAAAAGAGTGTTGTTATGCGTTTATTAGTTGCTTTTGCAGTTATATATTTTATCTCCATTTCTCCTGTTTTTGCTGATAATACAGCGTCAACTATCGCCATCCCAACTCCAGCAATAGAGTCTCCATTAGCAAGTAAATCACTATTATTAGACATTTCTCTTATTGGTCAAGAAAAGCTAATAACGGTCGGTCAACATGGGCATATTTTACTCTCTAACGATGGTGAAAAATGGCAACAAGCCAATGTGCCTGTACAGGTTACCTTAACCAATGTGTTCTTTTTAAATGATCAGCTAGGTTGGGCTGTTGGTCACGATGCAACGATATTACACAGCCAAGATGGTGGGCTCAATTGGCAAGTTCAACAATATTTACCTTTATTGGAAAAGCCCCTTTTTGATATTTATTTTAAAAACCCTCAGCAGGGGATCGCTGTTGGTGCTTATGGTCAGGTTTTTCGCAGCAATGATGGTGGTATCACTTGGAAAAACGAATTTCATCAAGAGATGTTGTTAGCTGATGATGTTGAATATCTGAATGAATTAAAGGCTGAAGATGAAGCCGCCTACCTAGACGAGATTACCTTCATTTTGCCGCACTTTAATGGTTTGGTTCAAGACGGAGACAGTTTGTTCTTATTAGGTGAAACAGGATTATTGGCAAGAAGTGATGATTTTGGACTGACTTGGCAACAATTTGATAATTTTTACCAAGGGTCTTTTTTCTCCTTGGCGCGAACACAAACGGGTAATGTTTTAGTCGTGGGCCTTCGTGGTCATGTTTTTCGTAGCCTGAATAATGGTTCGCAATGGGATGAAATCCCCACAAATACCACTGCATTATTAAATGATATTGTTTTTGCTAATGATGAGCGTATTTTCATTCTAGGAAACAATGGTATGTTGCTTATTAGCACCGACGATGGTGAAAGTTTTAGTAAAAGACCTCAGCAAGATGGAAAAACGCTAATCGCGGGTGTGTGGTTTAAAGGTAAGTTAATTGCAGTCTCTGATGTTGGTATAAAGGTAGTTGATCTATCGCAACAATAATTGCAATTTCGTAAAACACACAAAACATTATAAATTTAATAAAGTTCGGAATGTATTAATATGAAAATTTCTCTGGCTAACCGTATTGAAGTAGGCCTATTTCGTCATAAACTCCTTGTGCTAATGTTATTCATTATCACCAGTGCTTTTTTTCTCTTCCAAGCAACACAAATTAGACTCGATGCTTCGTTTACTAAAAATATACCGCTAAACCACAGTTACATGAAAACCTATTTGAAACATAGGACAAACTTTGGTGGTGCTAATAATATTCTTATCTCTGTCTGTGATAGTAATGGCGATATTTTCAACGCCGATTTCTTTAACGCCCTTAAAGGTGTACACGATAAATTATTTTTCATTCCTGGTGTTGATAGAATCCAAGTAAAATCTCTGTTCTCGCCTAGCACTCGTTTTGTTGAGGTCGTTGAGGATGGATTTGCCGGTGGTCCAGTTATCCCCGCAGACTTTCAACCCACAGAAAAAGGCCTTGGCGTTGTCAAGAGTAATATAGAGAAAGCGGGTATTGTCGGTAGTATTGTTGCTGACGATTACAGTTGTGCCATGGTCAAAGCGGCTTTATTAGAATTTAATCCTGATACAGGTGAAAAATTAGATACGCTTGAAATAGCAGAAAAACTAGAACAAGAAGTTCGTCAAGAATTTGAACGCGATAATATCAGTGTACATATAATTGGATTTGCCAAAATGGTTGGCGATGTTGCTGAAGGTGCTAAGGGTGTAGTATTATTTTTTGCCTTGGCAATAGCCATTACCGCAGTGATGGTCTACATCTTTTGTCATTCAATTCGTTTAACAATTTTACCTATTCTTTGTTCTTTAGTTGCTGTTGTCTGGCAAATGGGCATGTTATCAAGCCTTGGCTTCGGTCTTGATCCTATGTCGATATTAATTCCCTTTTTAGTCTTTGCCATTGGTGTGAGTCATGGCGTACAAATGATAAATTCGGTAGTTAAAAAAGTAGCAACTGGTTTAACTCCTGCTTCAGCAGCTCAAGCAAGTTTTAGAGCATTGTTGATTCCTGGCGGTGTAGCATTACTCTCCGATACGGTTGGTTTTTTAACGCTTCTCTCTATTGATATTGGTATTATCAAAGAACTGGCTATCACCGCTTCGATAGGTGTCGCGATGATTATTTTAACTAACCTTATTTTATTGCCGGTATTACTTTCATTTACCAAAATAAAAGTGAGTGCGAAAGTTGGTCAGTTAAGTGAACAAAGTGCTGTGTGGAACTTTATGGCGAGTTTCGCCAGTAAAGGTCCTGCAAGAATAATATTGTTCTTTACTGCTATTTTATTCGTTGTTGGTTTTTACCAAGGCCAAGGTTTGAAAATTGGTGAATTACATTCGGGTGCTCCGGCGTTACATGAATCTTCACGTTATAACCAAGATACTTTCTTAATTACTGATAGGTATGCAATAAGTGTTGATTATATGTCGGTAATTATCGAGACAAGCCCTGATGCATGTACTTATTACGACACCATGTCAACGATAGACCGCTTTCAATGGCAGATGGAAAATGTTGCGGGTGTGCAATCAGCGGTAAGCTTATCCTCTATATCTAAAATTGTGAACGCGGGTTACAACGAAGGCAATCCAAAATGGCGAGTTATTCCACGTAATCAGCAAACGTTAGTACAGTCAATTGCACGGGTGCCATCTTCTAGCGGTCTTCTTAATAGTGATTGTAGTGTTATGCCAGTGATTTTATTCTTAGAAGATCATAAAGCAGATACGATTAACACTGTCATTGAAGCGGTTAAAGCTACCGCTAAAGAGTTGGGTAGTGAAAAAGTTCAATTCAAGCTAGCCTCTGGGCCAGTTGGTGTTATGGCTGCAACGAACGAAGCAGTTGCAGAAGCGCAATTACCTATGATGCTTTATGTTTACGGTGCTGTAATTGCATTGTGCTTAATTAGCTTTAGAAGCGTCAGAGCAACGTTAGTCGTTGTATTACCTTTATATGTGGTTTCTACGCTAGCTCAGTGGTTAATGACTGCACTTGATATTGGATTAACCGTATCTACTTTACCTGTTATTGCCTTAGGTGTTGGTATTGGTGTCGATTATGGTATCTATATATTGTCTACCATGAGTACTAAGTTGAAAGAGGGGATGAATGTCCATGATGCATACCTTGAGGCATTAAAAGAGCGTGGTAGTGCCGTTCTTATTACCGGCTTAACTTTAGCTATTGGTGTGTCGACTTGGTTTTTCTCATATTTGAAGTTTCAAGTCGATATGGGAATATTACTAACCTTTATGTTTTTGGTTAATATGTTGGCTGCTATTATTATTTTACCTGCACTCTCTGCCTTTTTATGGTCAGATAAAGGGAATGATAAAAAACAATAAATGTTGCTGAATAGTTTTTCGTATAAGGTAACATTGTTAATATAAAATTTGGTCATGAAGTTGTTAAATAGCAGCGCTTATAATTTAAAATTTTACTTTAAACGATAATAAGCACTTAATTAAATACTTAACCGTATAATTAAGTGCTTTTTTTTGACTAAAATTAAATAAAAAATACTTGGGGATATTGCATAAATAAACAATAAAAAAGCCGTTTAACCAGTATCTATTTATCATAACTGAATAAACATAGTTAACTGTAAAATAAACGGTTCGTTTACTGCTTCTACGCTTAAGAATTAACTAACTAAAATACAAAAAAACACTCGCAAAAGCCTAAATTTATTCATAAAATTCGATGGATAGTCTATTCTGATAGACAATATACAAAAATATAAAGTATAAAGGTTATTCTTATGACTGCTTTCGTTGAAAGCATAAACTTTATCAAAACCAAAAATCAATTATTCAAGCTTTTTTAAAAGGGAACATCCATGGCGTTAGTAAACGGTTCACCCTCGGTTATACTTAGCAATGTTGCACAACTTATCCAACAAAAAGTAAATGACAAAACAGCTCCATTAGTAGAGCAGTTTGCCCATTTACTTTATGGAAATATGTCTTCTCTAGACCTCGATCATCGTAATGAAAGTGATATGTATGGTGCGGTGCTAAGTTTATGGAGTTCACTTAATGAGCATAAAGATGATGCTCCTGTTATTCATGTTTTTAATCCTTCGGTAAGTAGAAATGGTTGGAAATCTAGCCATACTATAATTGAAGTGATAATTCAGGATATGCCATTTTTAGTAGATTCTATCCGCATAGCCTTAAATCGATTAGGCGTATCGCCGCATTTAATGTTAAATGCTCCCCTTAAAATTACGCGTGATAAAAAGCACGAGGTAATTGAATTAGCACCTATTGTTGACAGTAAAGTAAAAGCGAGCTCAGAAGAGACAGTTTTTTTAATCGAAATTGACAGTCAATCAAGTCAAGACGAGTTAGACGCGATCAAAACTGCCTTGCTTTCTGTTGTAGAAGACATTCGTTTAACGGTCAGTGATTGGAAACCCATGTTAACTTGTTTAAACAAGGTTATTGCTGATGTTAAGAAAGGTAAATATCCAGGACTCAAAACGGATAAAGAGGATACCTTAAGTTTCTTAAACTGGATTTCTCAGAATAATTTTACCCTAATGGGTTATCGTTCATACGATGTTAGAGCTGTTAAGGGAGATATTTCTTTAGAAGCGAATGTTGAATCAAGTCTTGGTTTAATGAAAAACTCGCAAGGTTCAAAGTCTCGCTTAGTATCAAGCTTAAGTGAAACCGGGCGTAAAGTAGCATTAGATCAAAATCATCTTATTTTAACTAAAACTAATTCTAGCTCACGTGTTCATCGTCCGGCCCAGTTAGATTATATTGGTGTTAAACGTTTTGATGACAAAGGCAATGTTGTTGGTGAAGAACGCTTTATCGGGCTTTTCGGCTCTGCTTATTACACCAATAGTGCACTAGATTTACCCTTTATCAACTCTAAAGTAATGTCCGTTTGCAAAGCATCTCCTTTTGCAAAAGGTACTCATAACTATAAAGCACTAATCAATATATTAGAAACTTACCCAAGAGATGAAATATTACAATCTTCTGTAGAAGAGCTACTACATAACGTCACCGGTATCTTACAGATGCAGGAACGAGATTATACGGGGTTATTTGTTCGTCGCGATACTTTTGACCGCTTCTACTCTTGCATGGTTTATGTACCAAGAGAACGTTATAACACTCAGTTACGTATGGACACGCAAAAATTATTACAAGAAGTGTTTAATAGTAATGAAGAAGTTGAATTCACTACCTTCTTCTCAGAATCGGTTCATGCGAGAACCCATTACATTGTTCGAGTGAACTCAACGAAAGCAGATATAGACGTGAAAGAAATTGAAAAGAACTTAAATGAAGCAGCTCGTAACTGGGACGATAAATTAGTCAGTGCTTTAGGCGCTAATCGCGGTGAAGCTGCAGCGAAAGCATTAAGTCGTAAGTATGTTAAATTTCCACAAGCTTATAAAGATGAAGTGTTACCAGGATCAGCCATTGTAGATATTGAAAAGCTTGAAAATATCAGTGCTGATAATGAATTGGAAATGCTTTTTTATCAACCACTTGAAGAGAAGCCTGATAGTCGTTTTGTAAAATTAAAATTATTCCATAAAGGCGAACCAATTCACTTAAGTGATGTGTTACCAATGTTAGAAAACTTTGGTTTACGTGTTATTGGTGAAAGACCATATGCGATTAAAACAACAGAAGATGAAGCTAGCTGGATTTTAGATTTTTCAATGTATCTAACCGGTGAAGGTAAGTTTGATGTCTATAAAGTTAGAACCCTTTTCCAAGATGCTTTTGCTAAAGTATGGCATGGTGATTTAGAAGATGATGGTTTTAACCGTCTTATTTTAGGTGCTGGTATTGAAGGTCGAGCGGTTTCCATTTTACGTGCTTATGCTAAATATGATCGTCAGATTGCTGGTCGATTTAGTCAAAGTTACATCGAAAATACTTTCTCACGTTATCCAGAAATTGCTGAACTACTGATCACCTTATTTACCGTACGCTTTGATCCAAAAAGTAAATCAACAGCAATTGCTAAAGAAAAAACAACGAACAAATTATTAGCTGAAATTGAAAGTTCACTTGATAACGTTGCTAACTTAGATGATGACCGCATAATTCGTCGTTTTGTTGAAATGATTAATGCCACTATCCGTACTAACTATTTTCAAGCAGATCCTGTTAAAGGTGATAAGTCATACATTTCATTTAAAATACTGCCTGAGCAAATAAGTGAAATGCCTCAGCCAGTACCAAAATTTGAAATTTTTGTCTATTCTCCACAAATTGAAGGTGTACATTTACGCGGTGGTAAGGTTGCTCGTGGTGGTTTACGTTGGTCAGATAGAAGTGAAGATTTCCGTACTGAAGTACTGGGTTTAGTTAAAGCACAACAAGTTAAAAACAGTGTAATTGTTCCTGTTGGTGCTAAAGGTGGTTTTGTTTGTAAACAACTACCTAATGGTTCTCGTCAAGAAATCTTTGAAGCAGGTAAAGAGTGTTACCGCACCTTTATTCGTGCCTTATTAGATATTACCGATAATATTGTTGGTGGTGAAATTGTTCCGCCGAAAGACGTAGTTCGTTTAGATGAAGATGATGCTTACTTAGTTGTTGCCGCGGACAAAGGCACAGCAACTTTCTCCGATGTTGCTAATGCTATATCTGATGAATATAACTTCTGGTTGGGTGATGCATTTGCCTCAGGTGGTAGTGTTGGTTATGACCATAAAGCTATGGGTATTACAGCCAAGGGTGCGTGGGAGTCAGTAAAACGTCATTTCAGAGAAATGGATATTGATTGTCAAAGTTCTGATTTTACCTGTATTGCTATTGGCGATATGGCGGGTGATGTATTTGGTAATGGTATGTTGTTATCAAAGCATATTCGTTTACAAGCTGCATTTAACCACATGCATATTTTCATTGACCCAAGCCCTGAAGCTGCTAGTTCGTATGTAGAACGTGAACGCTTATTTAATCTAGCTGGTTGTACGTGGGAAGATTACAACAAAGAGCTGATTTCTAAAGGCGGTGGCATTTTCAGCCGTCATGTTAAATCTATCAAGCTTACTCCTGAAATTAAGAAAATGATTGGTACGCAAAAACAGAGCATGGCGCCTACTGATTTGATGCAAGCGTTACTTAAAATGAAAGTTGATTTACTTTGGAACGGTGGTATTGGTACTTACGTTAAAAGTAGTAAAGAATCACACTTAGAAGTGGGTGATAGAGCGAATGATAATTTACGAATCAACGGTAGTGATTTACAAGCCAAAGTTGTTGGTGAGGGTGGTAACTTAGGTTTAACTCAATTAGGACGTATTGAGTATGCTGCTAACGGTGGCCGTATTAATACTGACGCCGTTGATAATGCTGGTGGTGTTGATTGCTCAGATAACGAAGTAAACATTAAAATATTACTTAATAGCTTGGTACAAAATGGTGACTTAACCATTAAGCAACGTAATAAACTTCTTGCTGATATGACAGATGAAGTCGGTGATATTGTAATTGAAGATTGTTATCGCCAAACACATTCATTGTCTATTACAGCGATGCGTGGTGTGAATCAATTAAAAGAACAAGTCCGTTTTATTCACGAACTTGAAAGAGCAGGTAAATTAAACCGTGGTTTAGAGTTTATCCCTGATGATGAAGAAATTGCTGATAGGTTAGCACAAGGTAAAGGATTAACTCGTCCAGAACTATCGGTATTACTTGCTTATAGTAAAATGGTTCTCAAAGATGATTTTGTTCATGTTGAAATTACAGATAACCCTTACCATAACAGTTTACTTATTGAAGCGTTCCCTAAACAGTTACGCGAAAAATATCAAAATGAAATGCAACAGCATCCATTACGTGCAGAAATTATAGCAACTAAACTTGCCAATAAAATTGGTAACGACATGGGCTTTAATTTTGTAAACCGCATGCAAGAAGAAACAGGTGCAAGTATTGCTGAAATAGCTAATGCTTATATTATTGCCAGTGCCGTATTTGAGTTAGGAGAGTTTTGGAATCAAATAGAAGTATTAGATAATCAAATTTCTACTGCTATCCAAACCGAAATGTTATACCAATACCGTAGAACAGTTCGACGTGTAACTCGTTGGTTCTTGCGTCATCGTAATAAGGCGTTATCGATTGCAGAATCAATTACTTTGTATCAACCAACGTTTGCTATTATATCTGAACAGTTAGCAAGCTTTATGATCGGTGAAGAAATTGAAGCTTTAGAACGTGTAGCGAGTGACCTAGTTGAGTCAGGCGTTCCTAAGGTTATTGCAAAACGAGTTTCTCAATTAAGCACTTTATTCTCGACCATGGATATTGCTGAAATAGCTCATGAAAATAGTTGTACTGTAGAACAAGCTGCCAGCTTGTACTTTAAGCTTGGTGCTCGTTTAGAGTTACATTGGTTCCTAGACCAAATAACTCGCCAACCCGTTGCAAACCATTGGCAAGCACTTGCTCGTGCTTCCTTTAGAGAAGAGTTAGATTGGCAACAACGTTCGTTAACCTCGGTTGTTCTTCGCTGTCAATGTGATGCTCAATTTGCAGATTTAGAACAGCTGCTTACTGTGTGGATTGATACTAATGAACAACCACTTGAACGCTGGAAGCATATTTTAGCTGACTTTAAAATAGGTCAGTCACATGATTTCGCTAAATTCTCAGTAGCCTTACGTGAATTAATGTTATTAAGCTTAAATTGCCAGCCTGTATCACCAAAATAACCGTCAAATAAACATTGACGTAACTTTATTTTGGTCAAACAAAGCTAGCATATTGTAATGTTAGAGTTAACTGATAAAATCCTCGCTTAGCGGGGATTTTTTATTTTCATTATTCGTAAACAAACCGAGGCATTATGTTTTATCCAGCCATTCGTAAAGTACTTTTTCAGTTTGATGCTGAAACCATCCATGAATTAACCATAAAGGGTTTAAAGAGTACGGGGAAGTCACCGTTAAATGCCTTTTACAAGCAGACTGTGCAAGACAAACCAATAACTGTTATGGGCATCAATTTCCCAAATCCTGTTGGTTTAGCTGCAGGACTTGATAAAAACGGTGAGTGTATTAATGCCTTTGATGCGATGGGTTTTGGTTTCGTCGAAGTGGGCACGGTAACACCACGTCCTCAAGCAGGTAATGATAAACCTCGTATTTTTCGTTTGCCTAAGGCTAATGCAGTAATAAATCGCATGGGCTTTAATAACAAGGGCGTAGATTACTTGGTATCTCAAGTACAAGCAGCAAACTTTAAAGGTATTCTAGGTATTAATATTGGTAAAAACAAAGATACCCCTGAAGAAAATGCTAAAGATGATTACCTTCACTGTATGCGTAAAGTCTATGACTTAGCTACTTATATCACGGTGAATATATCTTCTCCAAACACGCCTGGCTTACGTTCTCTGCAATATGGAGATGCATTAAATGAACTATTGGCCGCGTTGAAAGCAGAGCAGACCGTACTTACTGAAAAATACGGTAAGTATATACCGCTTGCTGTTAAGATCGCGCCCGATTTAACAGGTGATGAAGTGAAGTCGATCGCTAAATCTTTAATTGATAATGGCATAGATGGCGTTATTGCGACTAATACGACCTTAAGTCGTGAAGGTGTTGAAGGTCTTCAATTTGGCACTGAGCAGGGTGGGCTAAGTGGTCAACCGGTTAAAGAGAAAAGTACCCAAGTAATTAAATTCCTCAGTGAAGCACTTGATAATAAATTACCAATTATCGGTGTGGGCGGTATAGCATCAAGTGATGACGCGAACGAAAAACTTGAAGCGGGTGCAAGTTTAGTACAAGTCTACACTGGCTTTATTTATCAAGGACCACCTTTAGTTAAAGAGATTGTAAATGGCTTATAAAAGCCTTTAACTACAAGCGTTTATTTGTTTTTTAAAATATTATTGTTTTGTTACAAGTTCTTACTTGCTGCCGTTTACCATTAGGCTAAACTAGCCGGACATAAGGCCTATATTCAAGTGGTTTATGTATAAAACAATAATTATTAATAGAGAGTATATCAATGAGTTTTCTGAAAAAAAGTGTTTTAGTGTTAACAATTTCTACCAGTTTAGTGGTTGCAACGACAAGTTTGGCGCAACCGGCAAGCTCTGAAAAACATGCTATTTATGCAACTGAGTTACGTCAATCAGTGTTTAAATTATTAGGTGGAAACATGGGGCCATTAGGCGCTATGGCGAAAGGTAAAATTCCACTTGATGCTAAGGTTGTTGAAAAAAATGCAATACGCATAAACCAATTATCTTTAATGATTGCAGATTACACTCGTACTGATACCTCTAAGTTTGATGTAAAAACAGAAGCTTTAGCAAAAATTTGGCAAGAGCCAGAACATTTCAGTAAAAATATCGACAAGTTAACGGTCGCTTCTTCTACGTTGATTGCAGCGGCAAAGTCTAACGATGAAGATGCAATTAAAAAAGCTATTGGTGGCGTAGGTAAAACTTGTGGTGGTTGTCATGACGACTTTAAAGAAGATTAATAATATTCGTCGCTGTTAGATAAAAATATTTATTTTTAAAGCCTTTAACGCAGTTAAAGGCTTTTTTATTACGACTAGGGTCTGTTGATCTTTCGCGGTTAAATTTTGTTCGCTTTTTTTAAAGAAAGTAAAACGTTTTAATCGGGGCGAGTGGTGTGTAGCCTAGTCACTCTAAGCAAATACTACTCAACAAAGAGTAAAACGCTTTTAGCCGAATCCTTCGGACAGCGATTTTTGGTCATTTTTACGGCGTTATCGCCTTTTTATGTGGAATAACCACATTACAAAGGCTCTACCTTGTATAAATATCCAAAAAATAGCTGCAAAAACAATCTCGAAAGATCAATAGGCCCTAATTTCCGATTAAAAAATTTAAATAAAATAGTCAAGTGGGCTTGTATTTCAACAGCTAAATAGCTTAAGGAAATATGCAGCTTAACGCTAGAATTTTGTAAATATATGTATTAGACTGGAATGGCTTCTATTTTTTAAATAAGTATTATTTAACATAACTTTATAGGGATTTATTATGAAAAAACTTTTAATAGCATCAACATTATTAATATCTACTTCTGCACTAGCAGATGCACCTGGTAGCCAAACATGTGGTTGGGGTAATATGCTTTTTGCTGGTCAATCTGGTACGCCTAGCCATGTTCTTGCTGCAACTACAAACAACTCAACTGGTAACAATACTTTTGGTATGTCATTCGGTTCTAATGGTTGTTCTACGAAAGGTACATTGACTTACGGCGGTAAGGAAATGATTGATGTTAGTATGATTATGGACGAGTTTAGTGAAGATGTTGCTCGTGGCGATGGTGAGGCATTAACTGCAGTTGCCGTTTCTTTAGGTGTTTCAGAAGCTGATCGTGCTTTATTTAAATCTACATTACATAACAACTTCAATACATTATTCCCTTCAGAAGAAGCAACAACTGAGCATGTAGTAAGCTCAATGTTTTCTCTAATGAAAAATGATGAAAATTTAGCTAAATATACTGTTTAGTATTAATTGTTATCGATGATAAAAGGCTGCTTTAAGTAGCCTTTTTTAATTCTATTGTTCCCATTACGATCACTCATTGCAATCTTATTGTTAATAAATATAACCTATGAAATTTAAAGCAGTTCTTCTATCTATAGCACTCATTTTTTTTATCTCTTCAAAAGCTAATTCGCAACCACATGAAAATATTATTCAGTTGGCTAAAACCGAGCAATGGCGTGCATTGTTACATATAAATCTACAGACTGAAGCGGATGAACTTGAAAGCTACGTTGATGATGTAAATTTCTTTTTAGCGATAGATGGTGCGAAAAATCCAGAAAATGAATTATTAGCCACAATAGAAGCCTTAAAAGCTCAAGGCGATATACAGTGTAAATTTCCTGCTAGAACATTATTTTTATTAGAAAATATTGGAGGTCTTGCTAAAGAAGTTGAGCCATTTGTTTGCCAGGAGTATCTGGACTGGCGTAGCACTCTAAAGACGATGAATGTAGTTTTAGTGTTTGCTTCAGCGCAATTAAATAGCCCTTCATCTATGTATGGTCATACTTTTCTACGTTTTGACCCAGATAATGTTGAACAAAACTCAACCTATCTTTCTTATGCATTGAACTTTGGCGCAACAGTACCTGAAGGTGAGGGCGGTTTTTTATATGCAGCAAGAGGCTTAACCGGTGGTTATCCTGGATACTTTGCGGCTAACCCCTATTTCGAAAAAATCAAAGAATATAGTCGCTTAGAAAACCGTGACCTTTGGGAATATAAATTAGATTTAACCCAAGAAGAAATAAATACCATGTTGGCTCATATTTGGGAGCTACAAGGCATTAGTTTTGAATATTACTTTTTTGATGAAAACTGTTCGTTTCGGTTGTTAGAGCTGCTTGATGTTGCGAGACCAGGCTTATACCTAGCCAAAAATTTTCCGGTGACAGCAATGCCATTAGATACAGTAAGGGTAGTGCAAGAAGCTGATTTAATAAGAGAAACAAATTATAGGCCATCAATATTGACGGAGCTAAAAGCACAATTAGCGATGTTAAGCGCAGAAGAAAGTGAACTAGCACTGGCTTTATCTCAGGATATTGAAGTATTAAATAGCGACGAATTCCTTAAGCTTAGTAAAGTACAGCAGCAAGGTATTGTCGATAGCGCTTATCGTTACTTGCGTTATCAAAATACATTCAATGGGCGACCTAAAGAAACTACGCGTCGAAGTTTTTTATTACTTAGACGACTGAATGAAAACCGAACTAAATTAGTCATACCAATTGAACAGCCAGACAGACCAGACTTAGGTCATAAAACGGCTATGCTAGGATTTAGTGTAGGACAAAACCTTGATAAATCCTTTGCAGAAATCAAATATAGAGGTAGTTATCACGATTTGTTAGATCCCATATCAGGCTATTATACGGGTATGTCGTTGAATATGGTGAATGCAATGGTGAGGGTTTACGAAGGCGGGGATGTGAAACTTGAAAAAGCAGAACTTCTTGATATTATTTCGTTATCCGCAAGGAATGACTATTTCTCACCATGGTCGTGGAAAGCAAATATTAGCCTTGAACAACAGTGGACCAAGGATAAAGAAATACTGGTTACCCAAGGCTCCGGTGGTGGCGGAGTCAGCTATCAACCATTAGAAAATAGTTATCTCTTTTTATTAGCGACAGGACGACTTGAATTTAATAGAAAGCTTGATACTTACGCTGCAGTAGCACCTGGTTTACAGTTAGGTTTTCTGTATTACTGGCCTAAAACTACGTTGTTAGTTGATGCAGAACATTATCAGTTCTTGTTTGACCAAACACAGCGAAGTCGAGTGAGTGTTGAGCAAAGTGTAGAACTTGGGGATAATGACAGTGTACGCCTTTCAGCTAACTTTCATCGTATTGAAAGCAATACTCACGATAATAAAAGCTTTCAAGAGTTTAAGCTTGAGTATCGCCACTACTTTTAAAGTACAGGTATGAGTTATCATTCAAACTGTTTAATTAAAACAAGCGGTTATTTATCAATAACCGCTTAACAAACACTATTAAGCAATTGATAACTCTTTCTTAATAATCGTTATTTTAATTGGGAAATGTTAGTAGGACCCAGTTATGGGTACTAATAGTAAAACTCCTCAATCACAGGTGCATTGATAACAACTAACCAATAGACAAAAATGACACAGCAAACAGCAACAACACAGGCAAGAATAATCTTTGAATGTGGAATTGCATCAGAAGGTTTTACTTGCTCAGTTGTCTTTTTACCCGTGATCATGGGCAGTACTAAGTTTTCTTTTTTCACTCGCCAATAAAAAGTGATTGCTGCGATATGTAAAACAATAGCGGCAATCATAAAATCAAAAGTATTATGATGTAAAAACTTCATCACCTTTTCTAATTCATTACTTATACTGCCGTAATAGGGTCCAGACGAAAAAACATCATCATTAATGAATAAGCCGCTGATTGCTTGTGCTGATATGAGTATTATCATTAAAACTACCATCAAAGCACCCAATGGATTATGACCAGCTGTGCTCTTAGCGGTATTTGAACTTCGTAAATAAGAAATTAGTGCTTTTGGAGAGGGAAAAAACTGTGAGAATCGCGCATGTTTAGGTCCGATTAAGACCCATAAAATCCGAAATGCTATTAAAGCTAACGCAACAAAACCTAGTTGCATGTGAATTTCGACCAGATCAGCCCCTTGCTCAGCGGTATACCATGCCGACAATATAGTAATGGCAAAACTCCAATGAAAAATGCGTAAGGGTAAATCCCAAATTAGATGTTTTTCAGTCACACGATAACCTTTAAATGATTCAGTAAAATATAAATAAGACGTTTATTTTACCCTAACTAACTCTGTGAAGTTAAGGCAATAAATGTACAAAGATAACTTTTCTTTTAGTTTCAATCTGTGAACATTAGTGAGCAGCTATTTAACATTTTATTTTTGTATGTTTTTAGGTTCATGCTAAGATGAGTTTGCTAAAAAAACACAAATAATACAACACTATAACAAGACAAATACTATGAAAAAAAATATATTTATTAGTACTATTCCTTTGCTGTTACTCAGTACACAACTGATGGCTCAGACGACTTTGATAGAGAATATTAATGGTTATACTTTTATCGATAAATCGCTGACGCAGTTTTCTGCTATTTCGTTTACTGATGACACTATCGATAAAGTTTATCACCTGGGCGAAGTGGTTGAAGTACCCAATGATGCCTTAGTTATAGATGGCCAAGGTCAAACGATGCTACCAGGTCTCATTGATGCACACGGTCATGTTATTGGTTATGGACACAGTTTACTTAGGGTAGATCTGGTTAATACTACCTCAGAACTTGATGCTGTTAATCGCACCATCACTTATGCCAAGGATAATCCTTCAATGAGTTGGGTTCTTGGTCGTGGTTGGAATCAGGTGCAATGGTCTAATAACAGCTATCCAAATGCGAAAAGCTTAGATGCAGCTTTTCCTAATAAGCCGGTGTGGCTCAGACGAGTTGATGGTCATGCTGGTTGGGCAAATTCTAAAGCAATGGCATTGGCGGGTATAACTGCAGCAAGCAAAGCTCCTACAGGAGGGGAGATCATAAAAGATAAAAATGGTCAGCCTACGGGCGTTTTCATTGATAATGCAATGGCGTTGATAACGGCTAGCATTACTCAGCCAACGCCTATAGAAGATAAAATCGCATTGAAAAGAGCAATGCACTCACTGGCAAGTTTAGGATTAACCAGTGTGCACGATGCTGGTATTGAGCAAAAAGATATTGCGTTATATAAGATGCTTGCTAGTGAAGGAAATATGACTATTCGTATTAATGGCATGTTGTATTTACCAAGTAAAAATTGGCAACATCAATTAGAGCAAGGACCTTATAGAACAAAAGATGACATGTTTGCTGTTAACAGTGTCAAAATTCAAGCAGATGGCGCATTAGGCAGCAGAGGTGCTTCATTAATTAATGATTACAGCGATCATTCAGGCCACAAAGGTTTGTTATTGCATGATAAAAAAACACTACAGCACTATATTGATTTTGCTATGAATGCTGGATTTCAAGTCAATACTCATGCCATTGGTGACAATGCTAATAAATTAATATTAGACCTTTACCAACAAGCTATTAAACAAAGTAAATCTAAGGCATTACGCCATAGAATAGAACATGCTCAAGTATTACCTTTAGAAGATATTCCTCGGTTTTCTTCGCTTAATGTCATTGCTTCGATGCAAGCGACACATGCCACGAGTGATAAAAATATGGCCGTAACTCGGCTAGGGGAGAAACGAATTTTAGGCGCTTATGCGTGGCGAAAACTACTTGATAGTAATGCTATTATTGCTGCAGGCTCAGATTTTCCGGTAGAATCTCCAAACCCATTCTTTGGTTTGCATGCCTCAATTACCAGACAAGATCATAAAAACTTACCTGTTGGCGGCTGGTATGCGGACCAGAAAATGACACGTACTGAAGCATTGAGAAGCTTTACCATTGATGCCGCATATGCGGGGCATCAAGAAAAGCTTATAGGTAGCTTAGAAGCGGGTAAAAAAGCTGATTTTATTTTACTTACAGATGACTTATTTACTATGCCTGAAAGCCAGATTTGGCAAAGTCAGGTATTACAAACCTGGGTAGCAGGTAAAAAGGTTTTCTCTGCTATTGATGTTCCTTCAGCTAAATAAACAATAGAGCTCGACAAATCACTGTCGTGTTGAAAGTGACTTTCGAATACTGATCTCAAACATTAAAAAAGCCGATAATAATTATTATCGGCTTTTTATTTGTCTCTACTAAAACAATGCTTTTGCTAGCAAATACTAATAGCTTTCATTATGTACACTTAGTACAGCACGACCCGATGGATCGGCGTTGTTTTGAAAACTTTCATCCCAAGCTAAGGCTTCTTCTGTACTACAAGCAACAGATTTACCGCCTATAACACAATCAGCAGCAGATGCTAATGGGAATCTCTCCTCAAAGATAGAACGATAGAAATAACCTTCTTTACTATCAGGAGTATTCACTGGAAATCTAAAACTAGCACTCTCAAGTTGTTGATCAGTTACTTGTGTTTCAACATGCGCTTTTAAGCCGTCAATCCACGAATAGCCAACACCATCAGAAAACTGCTCTTTTTGACGCCATAAAATCTCTTTAGGTAAATAACCTTCAAAAGATTCGCGCAAAATGGCTTTTTCCATTTTTCCATTGCCACACAGTTTATCTTCTGGGTTGATGCGCATTGCAACATCCATAAAGTTTTTGTCCAAAAATGGTACACGTGCTTCAATGCCCCAAGCCGACATCGATTTGTTTGCACGTAGGCAATCAAATTTATGAAGTCGATCAAGCTTACGGTTAAGCTCTTCATGGAATTCTTGTGCGTTTGGTGCTTTATGGAAGTACAAGTAGCCGCCAAATATTTCATCAGCACCTTCACCAGACAGAACCATTTTAATGCCCATCGCTTTGATCTTACGCGCCATCAAATACATAGGCGTAGAAGCACGGATAGTTGTTACATCATAGGTTTCTAGATGGTAGATAACTTCTTTAAGTGCATCAATACCTTCTTGCTCAGTAAACACAATGCTGTGGTGGATAGTACCGATACTATCAGCGACAGTTTGTGCAGCAATTAAATCTGGCGAACCTTCAAGACCACAGGCAAATGAATGCACTTTTGGCCACCAAGCTTCAGCTAAATCATTATCTTCAATGCGACGAGCAGCAAATTTTTGCGTAATCGCAGAAATTAGTGATGAATCTAAACCGCCTGATAACAATACACCGTAAGGCACATCAGTCATTAAATGACTTTTAACTGACTCTTCTAATGCTTCACGAATTTTAGTAGTGCTAGTGGTATTGTCTTTTATTGCGGCATATTCTTGCCAGTTACGTTTGTAATATTGCTGTAGTTTTCCAACACGGCTATCAAGAATATGCCCTGGAGGAAATTCTTCAACAGTCTTACAAATAGGCATTAACGCTTTCATTTCTGAGGCAACATAGAAGTTACCTTCACTGTCATAACCCGTGTACAAAGGAATAATACCAATATGATCACGTGCTATTAAATAAGAGTTATCTTTTTCGTTATACAAAATAAAGGCAAACATACCTTGTAGTTTGTCAACAAATTCAACACCAAATTCTTCATATAAAGGTAAAATAATTTCACAATCAGAAGCTGTTTGGAATTCGTAATCTACCGTTAATTGACTCGCTAAGGTTTTATGGTTATATATTTCACCATTAACAGCGAGTACATTGCTTTTATCACCATTGTATAACGGTTGAGCGCCATGCTCAGTATCAACAATAGATAAACGCTCATGCACTAATATGGCATTGTCGTTGTGATAAATTCCAGACCAATCAGGACCGCGGTGACGTAAAAGACGAGAACATTCTAACGCTGTAGGACGAAGTGCTTCTGCACCTGTTTTTATATCTAATATACCAAAGATTGAACACATTGAAGCGCTACTCCTTTAATTATTGTTTGAATCGAATTGTGGACTGAATACATATTCAGCCTGTACAGATTGCCACGTTGGTCAAATAAATCAACCCAAAAAGTGAAGTTTTTACACTAAAGTGTTTGAGCGCTCGATAAATGAACAATTAATTGTTTAATATTCTTGGGAATTACCGTATTTTTAGTTTTTATAGGAAGGCAGAATGGTTGTTCTTATCGTTCTCAAAAAAGATTAACCGGATAATCAAACTAATATACATTTCATTAAACAGTCATCTTGATTTGAAAACGTTTAAATAGATAAGTGAAGCTGTATATACCTTTGTCATATGTTATATAACTTAAATGTGCACTAGCGGATGGGATTTGCTCATTACCAATAGACTGCTATATACTGCTAACAGGTATCATGTGATAAATTTTTGGAATAATAATTAAATTACTCAAATACTGTGTGCTTTTTATCAGTGGATTAATGTGCAGTAAAGCAAGCACTCAAGAAATATTAATGGCGTTTAGCCAAGAGATCCCTCCCTATATTATTGAAACAAGTAATTCCGGGATCGAAATTGATATTATATCTGCTGCTTTGGCATATAAAGGACATACACTAAAACCTTTGTACTTTCCTTTAGGTAGAGTTCCTATCGCTTTTAGTCATAATCTGGTTGATGCGGCGATGGGTGATATGGGCGTTGATTTGAAAGATGGATTTTATGCTAATCCTGCCATTATCTATGACAACATTTTTATTACCCTTAAAAGTAGAAATATTACTATAAATAAACCGAGTGATTTAGATTCTTTTCACGTGGCTTCTTTTCAAGGCGCGGAAAAACGATATCCTGACTGGTTAAAAAGTGTTGTTGAAGATAATCGATTTTTTGGGGTCAGCGATCAGTTAAAACAAGTTGAATTATTACAACGAGGGCGATTTGATGTTGTGCTCTGTGACCGTTATATTTTCAGATACTTTGTTAATAAAATTGAGTTAATCAAAGAATTAGAAATTAGTGAAATTGATGAGCATAACTTTATCACAGTAGACCCCATGAATTATCGTCCAGTATTTAGAGACAAAAAAATACGCGACGATTTTAATTTGGGGCTGAGTTACTTGAAAGAAAGTGGAGAATTTCAAAAAATATATAATAAGTATTTAGAGTCGTGAACCCTCACTGAAAACTTGTTTGATTATTCAGCTCTACTCTTAAAATTTATTTTTTTCAATAACGTATAGGCTGCGATTCCAACCAAACAACGCATTTTCTTGATGCTAATGTCATGTCGAATTATTGAGAAAGCTATGTTTGTCTTTTTGGTTGTTATGACTCTCAGATACGTAACAGCCACTAGAACACCTAACTTTTACAAAAGCTTTGCTATCCACTCCTACTTGCGTGGATAACGGTAATTTAGTGGCTGAAATTGTTAAGTTAGTGCCCAATTCGCTGCGAAATAGACACCAATATAACCTACCGTATACGCAATAATTAAATAGACAGCATTTCGTAAGTAACTAATGAAATTCAGTCCTTTCACTTTACTCATCGCGATAATCCCAGCGGCTGAGCCAATAACCAGAATTGAACCACCAACACCCGTTGCATAAGTTAACATTAACCACTCGGTGATTTTCATATCAACACCCGATTTCAATAACGCAGCCGTTAAGGGCACGTTGTCGATTACATATGACATAAAGCCAACTAAATAGTTCACGGTAATGGCAGGTAAATATTGATATAACTGAGTGAAACCATTAAGTACGCCAATTTCTTTTAAAATACCTACGAGTAATAACACCCCTAAAAAGAAGAGTAAGGCATCATATTCAACGTCCCTGATATAATTTAAAGCATCTTGATTATTTTTATTAGGTAACAAGTTTGCGACTAAAAACATAATGGATAAACCAAACAAGAAACTTAATACCGGCGGGATATGAAATAGTACATTTGCCAGTAGAGTTCCTGAAATAGTTAATACAAATATGAGGGCAATTATAATATCTGACTTTTCAATTTTAATACGTGTTTGTGCTAATTTTACTTCTCCAGATAATTTCATAGATAACAAACTCGCTAGTGTTAATACTCCTAAAAAAGAAGGGAGAATTAAGATAAGTAAATTTGAAATAGTCACTTTATTTTCCAGGAATATCATTAAAGTAGTTACATCACCGGTAATAAGTGAAACACCGCCGCTGTTAACCGAAAATATAATTAAAGTGGCATATTTTAATCGCTTTTTTACCTCTAACTGTAAATTCATCACCACCGCAATAGACACTAAGGTTGCAGTAACATTATCGGCAAAGGAGGAAAAAACAAAAGCAAAAATGGCAATGACAAACATTAAACCACGTTCAGATATTTTTTCAGGCAATATTCTTTGTACTAGTGCAGAAATAAAACCTTTACTATTTAAGTAAGCAACAAAGGTCATTGCCGACATTAGAAACAACCATAAGGTGGCAATTTCAAGTAAGTTTTCATTAAGTTGGTGGGTCGTTTCACTTGCTAGGTTATTGTTTATTGGAAAAATAAAAGCAAGAATCCAACAAAGGGTGCCAAAAAAAAGTGTGGTTTTTGCTTTGTTGATGTGAATTAAGTCTTCAGTAATGATCATCAAAAAGCTGATGATAACTAAGATGAGAATAACAGTATTAATCATGATAAGGACTACTAACGCGTTAAGAGGCTTCGATACTCGTTAACATTAAAAGTGCAGGGTTTCAGTGGGAATTAAAGTCACTCCATCATTGCTGTGATTCATAATGACGCTACATGGATGTAGCTTATTAGAGAATGCAGGAGCGTATGCTCCTGAATAACCATTATGAATCAAAGCGCCTTGAATTGAAATTTCTCAAGTACTCTGAAACTTGCATCTTGATTGATAACGGGTATTTAACAAATTAATTGTTAATGAGAATACCTGCTTGATAAAAAGAAAATACTAAGCCTTTTTGCGACTAATTAAGTGCTAGGGCTTATACCAAAATCACAAGAAAACACCGATTTCAGGTGGCATTAGAAACACGTGTTTTAAGTGATTTAGCTATCTAGTATTGGTTGCTATTTAATAAAGTAATGTGGAGGAGGGCCACGATTACAGCAAGGCAAGGTATGATTTATAGGGTTTTCTATTGGTCTGATTTCAATGAGCTGAGTCACGTGCTCAAACGGTTTTATATAGGAATTACTGTTTAAAAGTGCGCTATCTTCAGGGGATTCTTCTAATGAAAATTGGTAATTATATTCGTTCGTTAAGTCAGTTTCCGCTAAACAAGGTTGAGCATAACTTGTACTTAAAAAGCAAAAGCATAATAAAAAATACGATAAAGCAAAAGCCTTACGAGTAGTCATTATCTTGTTGAATCATTAATTAGCACCATGGCGGCTCAGTATATACAAAAGTAATTTTTAAGGAAATGATAATTTACTTCTAAGGTATATACCCGTCATCACTCAAAGTGCAGTATTTTAGTGGCAATTAAAACCACTTTTGGCGAGACAAATAACTTAAGTATAGTCATCCTATAGTTTTATTATTTAACGCTTTATTTCAAAATTAATTTTCTTAAGTTTTAGTTAAGTTTACTATCTTAAGCTACTGGGACTAAGTAGTTTTAAGGTTGTTTTATTAAAATTATTAAAACTAATTTTATGAACAGTATCTAGGGATATGTCGATGAAAAGAACACTCGCTTTTGTTTTACTTTTAATAACTTTCGCTGCTTCAGCTACCTCAGCGGAAAAAGTTGATAGCCCTCAACAATCCCTTGAGCAGGCGTTGTCAGCACAAAAAGGTAACGTGGTATATATAGATTTTTGGGCGTCATGGTGTGGCCCTTGTGTTAAATCTTTTCCTTGGATGAATAAAATTCAGCAGCAATACCAGGAACAGGGCTTTACAGTAATCAGTATAAATTTGGATGCGGATGAAATGAACGCTAAACAATTTTTACAAGATAACCCCGCGTCATTTGCGGTTATTTATGATAATAAAGGCACCATAGCTAAGCACTTTTCTATTCAGGGCATGCCAACAAGTATGTTAATAAGTCGTGATGGTGTGATTAAATATCGTCATAGTGGCTTTTTTACCGATAAAATAAATAAATATGAAGATGAGATTAAACAATTACTTAACTCATCATCAACCACTCTTTCTAAAAATATTACTAATGAGACTCATAACAAGACTCATAATAAGACAAAACGAGGCAATCATGAAAGCGAATAAACCCGTATTTAAAACGTTATCACAACCTAATACGTCAAAGGTTCATATATCAAAAGTTAATGCGTCGAAAATTAAACTTGCTCTATTAACTGCGGTCACTGTCAGTCTTAGCGCTTGTAGTAGTTTAGGGGTAGAGCCTTGGGAACGTGATTTGTTAGCGAAAAAAGAAATGGCGCTAACATCGAGCCCGGTGGACGCCGCTTTAGATGACCACATCTATTTTTCTAAAGAAGCATCCAGTGGCGGAAAAAGTTTTGGTGGCGGCGGTTGTGGGTGTAACTAATGAATAAACTAAATAAGACAAGTAAGAAAACAAATAAAAAATCTAATATAAAAGCAGCATTGTCTTTAGCGACAAGTGCTTTACTTGGTACGGGCGTTTTATCGGCTGGTGTGGCGCAAGCAACAGAAGCTGACGAGTGGCAATTTGATAGTGCATTTTTGATTTATTCGGAAGTAGACAGAGTTAGTGCAACTGAAGCTATTATTGCGGGTACAAAAACTTTTGCTAATGATGAAATTCTAAGTCTGAAATTAACCATTGATGCCCTAACTGGTGCATCAGCAAATGGCGCGGTTGCTCAACCTAACGCGCAAACTTTCACTCGTCCTTCAGGTAATGGCCAGTATGTTACACCGGCAGGTGAAACACCGCTGGATGATACTTTTCATGATACCCGTGTTCAACTTAATGCTCAGTGGACACAACCATTAGCGGATAATATCACCGGGAGTGTCGGTGGACACTTTTCTAAAGAATATGATTATTTGTCTTTAGGGGTTAATGGTAATTTAGCTTATGACTTTAATAAGAAAAACACTACTGTTTCAATGGGGTTAAGCTATTTTCAAGATACATTTACCCCGGAAGGAGGTATTCCAAAGCCACACTCATCAATGTTAGTTGGCGATTCTAGTTCACCAGAGTGGGACGCTGAATTTGCTAAAACAAGGATAGGGGATAGTGATGATAAGAGTACTGCCGATATACTTGTTGGTATTACCCAAGTGATAAACCGTCGCATGATCACCGCTTTTAATTATTCTTATTCAATGGTTGATGGTTATTTAACGGACCCATTTAAAGTGGTTAGTGTGCTAAATAACGAGGGGTTAGCACAAGATTATATTTATGAAAGTCGCCCAGATTCACGGGTAAAGCAGAGTACTTTTATGCAGGCTAAATATAATTTTGATGATAGCTTACTGAATACTGTTGCGGATGTCTCTTATCGCTACATGTGGGATGACTGGGGAATTAACTCTCATACTATTGATACTCGTTTTACTATTCCTGTTGGCGCAACAAGTTATATTGAACCGCATATTAGATTTTACCAACAAAGTGAAGCTGATTTTTACCAGCCATATATTATTGATGACCAAGCACCTATAGGGTTTGTTAGTGCCGATTATCGTATTGGTGAGATGACAGCGATTACGATTGGTGCAAAATATGGTGTTGTACTTAATGGGGGAAATGAACTTTCTTTCAGGCTTGAATACTACCGTCAAACGCCAACTAATGCAGGATTTACTGATCCGAATGCGTTAAATGGACAAGATATTTATCCTGTAGTTGAGGCTATTATTGCACAAGTGAGTTATTCATTTTAAACTGTTATCACTTACTTTTTAGTTATTATTTTCAGTAATATGAAAAAAAAACGTATACTTAAATTGAGCAGCCAAAAAGACAGCCATAGCATTAGTTTTAATGCTATGGCTAGTCCGTGTGAGGTGATAGTTCAAACTCAAAATAAGCGGTTAGCAGAGCAAGTTGCTCAATGTGTTAGTCATGAGGTTTGGCGTATTGAAGACAAATACAGTCGTTATGACAGCCAAAGTATTTGTAGTCAAATAAATAACAATGCCGGCAATAAAGTTGCCATTGATGAAGAAACTTTCTTATTACTTAATTTTGCTGAGCAATGTTATCAATTAAGCGATGGTCTTTTTGATATTAGTTCAGGTGTACTGAGAAAAGTGTGGTCTTTTGATAGCTTAAGCGGAGAGTGTCAACATTTTCCTAGTGCAAGCGATGTTAACAAATTGCTTAATTTTGTTGGTTGGAACAGAGTCAGTTATGATCAACAAAGCATTAATTTACCACAAAATATGGAACTAGATTTTGGTGGTATAGGCAAAGAATACGCTGTTGATCGCTGCATATTATTAGCAAAACAAATAACAAATGAACCTATTTTAGTTAATTTAGGTGGCGATTTGGCCGTTACAGGTCCAAGACTTAATAACCAAGCATGGCAAGTAGCTATTGAACACCCCGACAGTGATGTACTTGGCCAGCGACAAGATATGATTGTTGCACTTAATCAAGGGGCGTTAGCCACAAGTGGAGATGCCCGGCGATACTTGATAAAAGAAGGTATTCGTTACGGACACGTGTTGAATGCAACAACAGGTTGGCCGATAATCAATGCGCCACGATCTATTACAACGGTTGCACCTCAATGTATTCAAGCGGGTATATTAGCAACCTTGGCGTTATTGCAAGGTGAACATGCGGAACAGTTTTTAACTGAACAAGACATTACTTTTTGGGCAAGAAGGTAACTAATTACATGAGAATTTTATTAGTAGAAGATGATCAAGGACTTGCTGAAGCGTTGCAGCAGTCTTTAGTACGAGAAGGTTTTGTTGTAGATCACTTATCCCGAGGAAAGCTTGCCTTAACCGCGTTAGCCGTGCCTAGCCATGATATGGTTATCCTTGATTTAGGTTTACCAGATATTGATGGTTTAGTGGTATTGAAAGAGATTAGAGCGAAAAAGAATGACTTGCCGGTTATTATTTTAACCGCTAGAGATAGCATTGATAGTAAAGTGAAAGGCTTAGATTATGGCGCAGACGATTACTTAGCAAAACCGTTTGATATGCAAGAGTTATTAGCTAGATTAAGAGTTATAGAGCGCCGATTAGGCACTTCCTCTAGTTCAATGATCACGATTGATAGAGTAAGCTTGGATACTAAGGCTCATAAAGTTTTCTTACTGCAATGTACGAGTGCAAATGAGTTACCTTTCGAACAAAGTAATGAAGAAAATAGCGAACAAAAAGACAAAGTGGATGCACAGAATAGTGCAAGTGAAGTGCACTTTTCAAAAAAAGAGTTTATGGTATTAAAGGCATTAATGGAAAATGCCGGACGTATCCAATCACGAGAGCAGATTGAGTCTAAACTTTACCATTGGGGGGAAGAAGTGCTGAGTAACGCTGTCGAAGTGCATATTCACAAATTAAGAAAAAACCTACCCAATAAATTCATACAAAATGTCCGTGGTGTAGGTTACATCATTAATCATCCTCAAGACTAACTGTCTTGAAATTAACGGTCTTTACATTAACTAAGATCAATGACATTAATTAAGGATACAGCTTTCATTTTAAATGAAGCAATGTGAATAAATTATCAATAACAAGGCGCTGAATTGAGCAATAGCTGGCTATTACGATTGAAAGCAACGGTGTTTTTGGATATTTATGCCATTTTAAAATTATCACTTAGTTAGTGTTATTGGTATAACACATCGAAATAAATTTATGAGCATTCGCCGTTACCTGGTATTAACCTTAGTTGCCGTATTAACGTTAATTACCTTTATTGCGGCTATCCAAGGCTACAAAGCGAGTATGACACGTGCTGAAAAGCTATTTGAACAGCAATTAGTCGATTTTGCACAAATAGTAAAAGGCCTTCATCAAACCTTCGATACCAAGCAACGGAAGTTTGTTACGATCAAGCAACAAACTAGTTTTGCCTTTCAAGTGTGGCAAGACGGTAACTTAGTTATCCAAAGTGCTAATTCCCCGATACAACCGATAATGAGTCTTAATAAGTCACCCACACACTTTGGTGAAGTGAATTTTGCCGGACAACGTTGGCGTGCCATCTATTTAGCCAATAGCTCTGATAATTCACTCGAAGCTAACGATAATAAATTGGTGATAATCGTAGCTCAACCGCTAAAGAAGCAGTTTCTTCTTGCTCAAGAGGTGATCCTTGCGGCAGTTACCCCGATGATCATCGCCATTGTTTTATTGTCATTTCTTATTTATGGCATTATTACTCAAGGTTTAAAACCTCTACATAAACTTACTACAGCGCTAGCCAATAAACGCAGTAATGATTTTACGCCACTAGCATTACACGTTGATAACAGTGAATTAAGTCGAGTCGTTACTACCTTAAATCAGTTGCTTGCGCGATTAAACTTAGCTTTTGAACGAGAACGGCATTTTGCCGCTGACGCAGCTCATGAGTTGAAAACACCTTTAAGTGTTTTAAAAATAAATGTTCATAATTTATCTCAAGAGTTAAATGAGCAGGGACAACAATATTCGACGACTTTAATTAAGCCACTTAAGGTTAGTGTTGAGCGAATGGGGCATGTAATTGACCAAATACTTCATTTAAATCGTACAAATCCTGACCAAATAAATCAGAGTCAACAGCAGGTAAAATTAAAAACATTATTGCAGTCTGTTATTGGGGATCTCTACCAAGCTATTGCGCAAAAACAACAAACAATTACCCTAACGAGTGATGAGATAATCCTTAAGGGTGATGAACTTTCTTTGCAGTTAATGCTAACGAATTTAATATCAAATGCTAATAAATATACACCACAAAATGGTGAGATAAAGGTCAGTACTAAATACGTTAAACACGACAAAAAACAAACAGCCCAAGTTGCTATTATCATTGAAGATTCAGGTGAGGGCATCCCTGAAGCAGAATACCATCGAGTTTTCGATCGATTCTATCGAGTGGGTGGCGATCAACATGACTCAAGCGTTCTCGGTTGTGGTTTAGGCTTAACTATCGTTAAACATATTGTTGATATGCATCGCGGCAATATTATGTTGTCTAAATCAAAGTTATTAGGTGGATTGCGCGTTGAAGTCTTATTTGAAGAAAAATTTGAACACATGCTTGGGCAAAAGCTTGAACAGAATAGTGATCAAAGCTTAACGCAAAAAGAATCACAGATGAAATCAGTAGAAGGTCGCAATAAACAATTAGACAACAAGGATGAACGTGCCTAATAACCTTAAAAGCTCAAAAGTTTGGCATAAAGTAAAGCTTGTTATCAGTTATATGCTGCTGGCAATGGCAAGCTATAGCGCCTTAGCGCAGCGACAAGAGTTCAATATTATTTTAAAAAGTCACCTTTTTTACCCTACTGAAATGACTATACCTTCAAATAAAAAAATTAAACTGATTATTGATAATCAAGACGACAGCGTTGAAGAGTTTGATAGTTTTTCACTTAACCGAGAAAAAGTTCTTTTTCCTAAGCAAAAATCGGTTATTTATATCGGCCCATTGTCTCCTGGACGATATGCTTTTTTTGGTGAATATCATCCAAGCAGCGCCAGAGGTATGATTATTGTTAGTGGGGCAGAGTTAGACCTACCTGCTGATGGGGAGACTGATAATGTTAATTAATACTGTATTAGTTTTTTTACAAAACATATTGCCAATTTTTGTAGTGTTTAGTTTATTGTTTGCTCAGCAAGATGCTAGGTATAAATCTAGCTCTCTGGAAAGTTCTCAATCAAGTTCTCAATCACGTAATCAGTCAAGTAATCAGTCAAGTAATAAAGAAAAGAATAATATTTATTACTTACCGATAATTTACTTACTTAAGACAACGGGTATTGGCTTAATTATTGTCTTTTTATTAAGTTATTTCATGCCGATGTTAAGCCAGTTATTTTCAGGTACCGGTCTAGAAATTCTTTTTTCAATACTCTTTAGTTTAATTTATTGTTTCATTGTCATTTCATTTCTACTTAACCAAACTTCAAGCCATAAAAAGTCACAAGATAAAATGCTTCTTGATCAGCAAACGTTAACTCAGCAGAAAACATTGGTAAGTCTTGCCATCTTGTTACTGGTTCTTTGTGTTCATGGCAGTTATTTTAGTCTTTATGTCATGAGTTTAACTATTCAGAATACAGCACTTGAAACATTGTATTCTGGCATCGTAGTTGGCGTGATAATAGGCACTGGGATTTGCTTAAGTATTGCTATTTTATTGTATTTTATTCTTGTTAGTCTCGCGAAAAAATTAAGGAGTCAAATTGTTTGCTATTTTTTATTGTTATTTGGTGTCGGTCAGTTAATTCAGGGGTTACAGTTGCTTGAACAGGTTGATATCATTTCTAGTACTGCACACTTGTGGAGTACAAACTACCTTATTGCTGAAGATTCCGAGCTAGGCTATTTTCTTACTATTTTATTTGGTTATGAAGCGACACCGTCAGCAATGGAGTTAATTGTCTATTTAAGCGCGATTATAGTGCCAATACTCATTGCTAAAATAAACACTTCTAAACAAAATTCTACTGCTTCTTTTATGAAAGGGACTTCTTAATGTTTACTTTTCTTCGCCAACGCCTTTTAAATCATGGTCTAATTAGGAGCCTTTTCTGCTTTACTCCTCTTCTTATTAGCTTGGTTGTATCAAATGCGGTCTTAGCAGATGGTGTCGTAGTTGATAAGGTCTATCATCCTTATGTTTTACCTAATGAGCGAGAAGTTGAATGGCGTATGCTCGCTCAACGAGAAAATGGTGTCAGCAACGATTTAGCACAACGTTTTGCTTATGGACAATCGGTAACTGACAACCTGATGTTAGAATTTTATCTTGTCGGTGAACGTGATAGCAATGAGGATTTCTCCTTAAGTGCCTATGAGATAGAAGCACGATGGATGATTACAGAGCAAGGTCAATATTGGGCTGATTGGGGATTGTTATTCGAGGTTGAAAAAGAGCATAAAGAAAATAACTGGGAAGTGACCTCAGGCGTTATTGTAGAAAAAGAATTTGGCCGTACTAGTTTAACCTTAAATGCCTTTATAATTTATGAGTGGGGCGACACCCTTGAAGATGAAATGGAAACAGAATTTAGGCTGCAATATCGCTATCGTTATCTTGAGCAATTCCAACCAGCCATTGAGGTCTATTCGGGCGAAGATTATCTCGGTGTAGGTCCTGCGTTTATGGGCGTTCAGCGTTTTAGTGGGCAAAAGCAGCTGAAATGGGAAGCTGCTTTTATTACTGGCATAAACAGTGAAAGCCAAGGTCATATATTACGTGTAGCTATAGAGTATGAATTTTAACTATCACGTTGAATACCTCTCCACTTGACGATGCTAATTCCAGCTGAATCATGCATCTTTAGTGGAGCAGGTATAATAGCTATTAATGACGCTTTATTTTAAATAAAAGCCAACATGTTGATGTAATCTAACCATCATTTCTTCTTGCTCACCAATAATATCCAGTTTCTTAGCAAAGGTATGTAACGCTTGTTCTATTTCATTAACAAACTTACCGTAACCATGACTGGTTTTATCTTGTTCACTGGCAACAAAAACTAACTGTACACTGTCTACCAATTTAGCCGAATTCCATTTACAACTATAACCGCAACTTGTATGAAGTGGGTTATAACTAAGCATTAATAGCTCACCAGAGGTAACAACGTTTTCATCTTCGCCTGAACGTATAATAGGCACTAACCCATTAGCGACTACCGCACCGTTATTTAAGTTTTGGTTTTTAGCTGCGCTGATGAAAGCATCCGCTATAAGGTTATAAAGTGGGTTGTAACGCTCTTGAGGATTTTCGTCATTGCTAACTAATGCACGAACTCGTCGGTTAATGGGAAAATCGACCACGGCATAAGTCAATGCTCTGGCTTGAGCAGATAAGGTGTGTTGATCTGCCATGTATCTGTCTGCAATAGGTCTAAACTTATGCGCTTGGCTACCTTCAATACCTTTACTTTTAGCAAATAAATCGTAAGTTAAATGTTGATGATCACTAACGCGGATGTTTTCTGGTGCAATTTCAGTTTCACTTGCAAAGTCCATTAAGGCTTTAGTAACCAGTTGGTGGAACTTCGCAGACTGCCCACGAATATCATCGCCGTTTGCTAAGAATATCAAGGTGATTTTCTTTGCTTTGTTCGCGCCATTGAAAAAAGTATTTCGACTAGTGTGGTATTTGGGGTTATATAAAAATAGCACTTGTTGTTTAGTTTGTGCGGTAAATTTTTCTGGACTAAAACGTACTCGAGCGAACTTATCGTTGGCAATAAACTGTGCACTCTCAAGAGAAAACTTATCATTAATAGCAAAGAACGTATTTGCAAGGTGCTGATATAGTTTTTCGTATGGCGTTTCACTACTGCTATCAATAAGAGGTTGATACTGCGCTATTAATTCATCGGTTAACGGAATTTTAGCCATCAAATATTGATTTTCTCTGGCAGATGAAGGGATATAAGCTTTGTGTTGTAAGTTTTTTGTACGTGAAATAGGCATAGTCACACCGGTAAAGTTGAGTGAATTAAGTTTATTTACGCAATTATACGAGATCTGTCGTACTACTATATGATGTAAATCAAAAGAAGAGCGAGCAAAATGTTAAAAGTTGTAATTGGTTGTTTATTGGTCACTTATTGCTTTTGTATAACGGTATACGTCAGTGTTTAAGCTTGTATTCATGCGTATTATAAAGCATGGTAATAACAATCAAGATTGCTACAAGGTCGATATTCTATGAAAAAATTAAAAAATGAAGCTGAATTACTTAAAAAAGCATTAACCATTGGTGAAAAGTATGCAGTTAACCGTGGTTATAATAGTTTTTCTGCAACAAATTCTGCCAAAGATAAGATAGAAAGTCTTTATCGCTTATTAGTCAATGATAAGCTTATTCAAGCTTTAGCGGTTGAGAATGAAGATCAGCCTAATATGAAACATAAATTAGCACTTTGGATTGCAAAACAGTTGCCAGAGGGGCATGAATTACTGAAGTAATGATATTATTTTCTGCAATTGTAGAAGTAAACTGCTATGAGCATTTGCTTCTATACCCGTTATCAATCAAGATGCAGGTTTCAGAGTGCTTGAGCAATTTCAATTCAAGGCGCTGTGATGAAATAATGGTTATTCCATTGTGAATCACAGCAACGATAAAGTGATGTTGCTCAAGCGCTTCTTCGATGGGTTTAAAATGACTTTATACTGCGTTAAGTAATCAAACCATAGAAAAACTATGCTTAAATTAATTACCTTGCCTAAAGTCATTTAAATTCCCACTGAAATCCTGCACTTTGAATGGTAACGGGTATACATATCGAATTTTAACCCGTTAGACTAAATATTCTAAAAACTAGCCAGTAACCGCAATTTTCCGTGGCATTCAACCATCAACACTGCTAGATTAATATTGGGATTCTAATTAGGAATTAACAATAAGGTACTTAAAGTTGATTTGCTTAGGCAAATTGATGACCAGAGTATCGTCAACATTCATGCTAATAATTTAATAGTAATGAAATAAGCAACGAAATAGCAGTAGAGAGCGAAACTATGTACCAAACTGACGATGTCCGCATCAATAAAATTAAAGATCTTTTACCTCCAATTGCTTTATTAGAACGATTTCCTGCGTCAGAGCAAGCAACTAAATCAGTCGTTGCAGGCAGAACTGCTATTCACAATATTCTCAAAGGTAAAGATGATCGCTTATTAGTGGTTATTGGACCTTGTTCTATCCACGATCCTGAAGCTGCACTTGAATATGGCCAACGCTTAGTAAAACTGCGTGAAAAGTACAAAGATAGTCTTGAGATTGTCATGCGTGTTTATTTTGAAAAACCACGCACTACCGTTGGTTGGAAGGGCTTAATCAATGACCCTTACATGGATAACAGCTTTAAATTGAATGATGGTTTACGTTTAGGCCGTAAGTTACTAGTCGAGCTAAATGACCTTGGTTTACCTACGGCGGGTGAGTTCTTAGATATGATCACACCACAATATATGGCAGACCTCATGTGTTGGGGAGCGATTGGCGCTCGTACCACTGAATCACAAGTTCACCGTGAATTAGCATCAGGACTTTCTTGCCCTGTTGGATTTAAAAACGGAACTGACGGTACGATTAAAATTGCGATTGATGCTATAGGCTCAGCTTCTGCATCACACCACTTTTTATCAGTAACAAAATTTGGCCATGCTGCCATTGTTGAAACTACAGGCAATAGTGATTGTCATATCATTTTACGTGGTGGTAGAACGACTAATTTTGATGCTGATAGTGTTAAAGCAGTTACCGAGCAATTAACTACCTCTGATTTGAATACTAAGGTAATGATTGATTTCAGCCATGCCAACTCGAGCAAAAAATTCGAAAATCAAATGATAGTCTCTACTGATGTAAGTAAGCAAATAAGCCAAGGCAATGACAATATCTTTGGTGTTATGGTTGAAAGTCATTTAGTTGAAGGCAATCAAAGTCTAGTGAAAGGCAAAGCTGCCGTTTATGGACAAAGTATTACTGATGCTTGTATTGGTTGGGATGATACTGAAACGTTATTAAGTCAATTAAATGAAGCCGTTGTTAGTCGCCGAAGTGTAATAGACTAAGCGACACTAACTTAAACCTCACTCATTTGAGTTAAAAAGGGCTAACAATTCCCTTTATTCTTCATTCATGATAAAACGTCTAATTAACTCTTTATAATTAGACGTTTTTTTATGCCTCAAACGCAGCCCGTTATTGATCAAATCCAAGCTAGCCAGCAGTCCATTACTGACATTTTAAATAAAATTGAAACCGTAGTATTAGGTAAACCCAAAGAGTGTCGTTTAGCACTAGCCTGTTTACTTGCTCAAGGGCATTTGTTAATAGAGGATTTACCCGGTATGGGTAAAACCACACTGGCTCATGTATTAGCTACTACACTCGGTTTAAGTTATCAGCGCACTCAATTTACCAATGATTTATTACCGGCTGATGTTGTCGGTTTTTCAATTTTTGATAAAGAGACTAATCGATTCGAACTTCACAAAGGTCCGATCTTTAATCAAGTGGTTCTAGCGGATGAAATTAACCGTGCCAGTCCAAAAACACAGAGCGCACTACTTGAAGCCATGGCTGAACAACAAGTCAGTATCGATGGTATTACCCATGAGTTACCTACGCCATTTTTTGTGATTGCTACCCAAAACCCACTCTTTCATGCTGGAACTTACCCCTTACCAGAGTCGCAACTAGATCGTTTTATGATGCGATTATCCTTAGGTTTTCCAGACTTAAAAGCTGAAAAGCAGATTTTATTGAATATGAGTCAACGAACAAATCAAACATCACAAAATGTTGAGCTTGATAATGAAGCAATGATTGAACAAGAAGAGTTGATTGCCATACAAGATGCAGTGACTCAGGTTAAGGTATCAAATGATGTTCTTGATTATGTTATTGCCTTAAGTCATGTCAGTAGACGTGCTTATAGTGGTCAGGCTAATGTTGCAAACATGACATGGGATAATGCCCCTGAAATCAACTGTAAACCCTTATCACCACGAGCATCGAAGGCATTATTACAAGCGGCTAAAGCTATGGCTTTTATTGATAACCGTGATTATGTTTTACCTGATGATGTGCAAGCAGTCTTTTATGTTGTCTGTCAGCACCGATTAGAAATGCAGCCGAATCAAAAAATAGGATCGAATCAGAGTGATAGCGCTAGTGTGGCTAATCAAATACTTAACTGTGTCGATGTGTTAAATCCTTTTGGTTATTCATAAGGCTTACTTATGGGAGTAATGACAATCTTTTCATTGCCAAAATCGGTTAGAAAATTGGTTGATAAATCTTTTGAACATTGGCTTTCTCGCAGGATTCCAACTAGGAAAGAACATCAACTAAACAGCCGTAATATCATGATATATCCAACTCGTTTTGGCCTGTCGTATTTAGGCTTTGTTGTCCTCGTCTTTTTATTGGGAACCAACTACCAAAACAATATCATTTTATTGTTTAGTTATTTACTGGCGAGTTTGTTTATTAGTGTGATGTTACATAGCTTTTATAATTTTTCACAATTGCGTTTTTATAGTACAGCAAAACAACAGGGTTATGCGGGTGACGAGTTATACTTTCCAATTCAAATAACCGCGGTAAAAATGCATTATGATATAAATGTTCATTTTACCGATAGCACATTAAATAGCCAAATTGAAAGAATCGTCCAATGTCCGCAGGGCAGTCAAGAAATAAAATTATCATATAAATCATCTAAACGTGGCATGCACTGCTTAGGTAGAGTCACCTTATTCAGTGAGTATTCTTTAGGTATCTTTAAAAGCAAGACCATCTTAGATTTTGGTCACTGCGCTATTATATACCCTAAACCTACCAACTTAATTGCCGGTCAATATCAGCTATCAGCTCAATCAGATGAACAGAGTATAGAAAGTTATCAAACGTCTAATCTAGTTGGCACTGATGATTTTTCAGAACTTAAAAGCTTTGTTAGAGGAGAGTCGAGAGCAAGAACCGCTTGGAAGCAGCTAGCCAAAGGGCAAGGGCATTACTCAAAACATTATCAAGCAAACCAAGGTCAACTAAAGTGGTTAAAACTTGATGATATGCCAAGTAATAATATAGAAACTAAATTGTCTTATTTGTGTTTTCTCATCAATGAGTTAACCGCAACGAATCAACATTTTGGGTTAGCACTTTCTACCGATATCAATAATAAATCAATGAACATATCACCTAACACTGGCATTAATCACCAACAAGCTTGTTTAACCGCACTGGCATTATATTCATGAGTTTTTTCAAGAGGAAAGCTACTCAACCATCCTCAGGTTATCTCGGTAAAGGCAAGAATAGAAGTAAAATAAACTTTAGCTTAAGCAGAAAAAATGCTTGGTTACTATGGTTGTGTCAATGTTTGAACATTGCAGTTATTGCCCTAGAATTAAGTACTTGGATGCTTGCCATTATTTCATTGTCACTTGTATGGCAGGCACTTTTATTACATCAAAACCGAGATCGTGTTAAAGCGAAAAATACAATAAAATCGGGTACACAAGCGGACCATCGTCCAAACACTCATCTACATAAACAACTAGCCACTAATGTTGCACCTGTATTACTCGGGATGTTTGCCTTATTAGGCTGCTTAGCTATTGCGATTACGGCAAAAGAGGTGGGAATATTAACAAGTATGCTGCATCTACTTTGTTTTTCTTATGTACTTAAAGCCTTTGAATTAAAAGCCCGTAGTGATTTTTATCAGCTCTTACTTTTGGGATTGTTTGTGCTGGCCTCTTCGCTTATTTTTAGGCAAGACTTAGCTTTTACGCTGATAACTTTCATCTTATTGGTAATCAATTTAGCGGTGTTGTTACAACTTTTCTCAATGGAGAAGGCTTTTGCAACGAATATTAAAGTGGTGGTTCTCTTACTGGGGCAGAGCACTCTACTGGCGATTGTACTTTTTTTAGTGTTTCCTCGATTATCACCTTTTTGGCAAGTCCCACGAGCAAAATCAGCTGAAACCGGTTTGTCAGACACCGTTAAACCTGGAGATATCGCAAATTTAACGCGCTCTACTAAGTTGGCATTTCGCGTTGATTTTGGTCAACAAAAAGTGCCTGCATATTCACAGCTATATTGGCGTGCAATGGTGTTAGAAGATTACGACGGTAAACAGTGGAGTAGACAAAAGGCAACGAGAACAACACTATCAAATAAGGCTACTGGTTCAGATAAAAGCTCAAATGATAAACCGTTAACATTTGATGCTAGCACAACAGATGTTTTGCCCTTAAATTACCACGTAATTGTCGAGCCGAGTTTTCAAAAATATCTCTTTGCATTAACGCCAGCGATTATCGCTGGTGATAAAAGTGGCATCAATCCTCAAACTGGCTTCACCTTCAGCAGCACAAGAATTATTAGCCAAGCTAAATCTTATCAATTAACCAGCTACTTAACTGCGCCATTAGCCCTTGAGTTATCGAAAAAAAGTAAGCAGGTCAACTTGCGCTTTCCAGAGGGGAGCAACCCCAGACTAGAACAGTTTGCTCTGCAATTACGGCACAATTATGCTGATGTAGAAGCTAGGGCAAAAGCGGTATTAACGTTTATCAACAAAGAAAAATACGCCTACACTTTACAGCCTCCAATGCTTGATAATAACAGCTTAGACCAATTCTTTTTTGATACTCAATCAGGATTTTGTGCTCACTATGCCAGTGCCTTTACCTTTTTAATGCGCGCTTCAGGCGTTCCTGCACGTATGGTTATTGGTTATTTAGGTGGCGAATATAATGGTGAAAATGAACAACAGTCCGACTCACAAGGGCACTTGAGCATTTATCAATATGATGCTCATGCTTGGTCCGAAATATGGGTAACAGGTAAAGGATGGCTTCGAATTGATCCAACAAGTGCAGTGGATCCGCAGCGCGTTAACTCTGGCTGGTCTTCTGAACTTCTACAACAGCAATCAGCACTTAATAATGATTTAATCAGTTTATATAAATTTAAGAATAGTGCATTTTTGAACGCTATACGCTTACAACTTGATGCCCTTGATTACCAATGGACCCGTTGGGTTATTGGTTTTACTACAAAACAACAATATAATTTATTTAAAAACTTGTTTGGCAAGATGGCCTCGTGGAAATTAGCCTTAATTATTGGTGTTTCATTGATTATCAGTATGGCTACGCTTATGTTGTGTTTACACCTGTTAAATCGCACTAAGCATACACAAAAAGTATTATCTAAGTGGCAAGTCGTTTATCAAAAAGCGTTGGCTCAATTGGCAAAGCAGGGCATGGATAAACCCGCGGGAATGACAGTTAATGATTTTGCAAAACAAGTAAGAGAACAGTCTCCAGAGTTGGCCATTGCCTTTACTCGGCTGAGCGCCAGCTATAATAGCCTGTGTTATCAAACGCTATCGATTGATGAACAAGATAAATTAGTATTAACCATGCAGCATCATTATCGACAGTTTCTCCATATTTTGAAAAAACAATCATAAAAATATTTTATAACCTTTATTCATATAATTGAAACATTTAACCGTTATTCTTGGGATCAGGGAAGAGAATTGCCTTGTCGAGTGGCCTTATCTCTTCTAAGTTTAAAGTAAGCCTAAGTTAAATTTCACGTTTAGTTTAACGTAAAATTAGTACAAATTATTTAGGTGGATTTAACGTAACATTAGAAATGGAGAACCTGTTATGCCAAATATCCCAAGTGATTATGACAATGTTTTTGAGAGAAAACTGAGTCTCGCTGAGCGTTCTAAAATGGCTATATTGGTGGCTGTGATAAGCTACTTTACTCTTATAGGCTGGATAGTTGCGCTGATTATTTATGATAAGCATCAATCATCACTGGCAAGCTTTCATTTACGTCAATCTTTAGGTCTCATTATTACCGGCGCAATCCTTTCATTGATCCCTTTAGTGGGATGGGTACTAAATATAGGTGTCTTTTTAGGCTGGATAGTAGGTATTTATGCTGCTATTCAAGGACAAGAATACAAAGTCCCCTTGTTAGGTGATTTTTATCAACGGCATTTAGACTTTATTGAATAATATCGATTTATTGACCGTGATATAGCGCTTGATAATAACCTGCTTTAGCCAGTAAAGTTTTATGATTTCCTTGTTCTATCAATCGACCTTTATTGATGACGATGATTTCATCAACATGTTGAATGCTCGATAATTTATGGGCAATGATCAGTACTGTTTTATTTTGAGTTAAGCGCGTTAAGGCCTGTTGGATATGTTTTTCACTGTGGTTATCTAGGGCCGATGTCGCTTCATCTAATACGATAATTCTCGCATCGCGCAAAATAGCACGGGCAATGGCTATGCGCTGTCTTTGTCCTCCAGATAAATTTCGACCATTTTCTCCTATTTCTGTATTCAAACCTAAGGGTAACTCTTTAGCGAAAGCCATCACATTAGCATTTATTGCTGCTTGTTCAATTTCTGTGTCTGTTACATCGCGGTGACAACCAAAGCAAATATTGTTTGCTAGCGTATCATCTATTAAAACGATGTCTTGTGAAACAAAGGCAAATTGTGCTCTAAGTGAGGTTAAACTATAGTCTTCAATGGCAATATCATTAATTAAAATACTTTGCTTTGGCGATTGATATAAACGCAATAGTAAACGGGCTAAGGTACTTTTACCGCTGCCAGATTCACCAACAAAGGCGATACTCGTACCGGCTTTAATGTTCAATGAAAAATTAGAGAGTGCGGGCTGTGTTTTCCCCTGATAGGTAAAAGATAAATTGTTAAAGCTTATGTTTAAGCACTGTTTTGATAAGTGTTTTTTGCCGGTGTCATGTTCTTCTTGTTGATCTAAAAAACTAAATAAGCTGTTAGCTGCTATTAAGCCTTTTTGTAATTGTTGATTAATATTACTGAGCTGTTTTAGTGGTTTTAGCAGTGAGCCCATGGCAATTAATATTAAGGTAAAACTGCCAGGGGTGAGTTGATTTAATACTTGATCGATACTGGCAAGCAATAACACTGCAGCAATGGCGAAAGAAGCAATGAGCTGAATAACAGGATTACTAATGGCACTTGTCGCCTGAAGTTTCATATTTTGCTGGCGATTATGGTTATTTATCTTCTCAAACTGTGCGCTTATCTGTGTTCTAGTATCGAGTAAAACAATTTCTTGTTGATTCAAAATGGCTTGCTCTGTTTTGTTACTCACTTGTCCCATACTATTTTGCAGTTTATGGCTAATATTTTTGAATCGTTTTGAAACCTTATTAATAATTAGCGCAATAATAGGGACTATAAATAAAAAAATTGCCGTTAATTGCCAACTGTTGTAAACCATCATAGAGAATAATACTAGAATGATTACCGACTCTCTGATTGCAATAACCACTGCACTTGAAAAGGCTTGTGATAATTGCTCGGTATCATAAATTATTTTTGAAATTAGGCTGCCACGACTGTTTAGATCAAAGTATTCTCGAGGTAAAAACAATAATTTGTCAAAAGCTTGTTGGCGAATACGATAAGTCACTTTACTGCTGATGTACGCAATAGCGTAACTTGAAGTAAAACTTGCTATACCACGCAGTAAAAATATACCTATAACTAATAATGCGCCTAATTGTAGGGTGTGGCTGTCGGCTTTACCTAAACCCTGATCAATCAGTGGTTTGACAAAATAAATCATACCTGCATCAACCAAACTGAACAGGCAAAGACCAGCTAAGCCGATAAAAATAAGCTTTTTGTATACTCGATAATAAGAGAATAACCGAGAGTATAGGTTAGCACTGGGTTTTGAATTTTCTATAAGAGTTTTGTTGTTTGTCATGGTACTTAGTTTTTCCAACGGTTATATGACCAATACCATTGATTAGGATATTGTTTGATTATTTGTTCAAACCGTTGATAAATTTTTGACATGATTTGGTCAACAGTTGGTTCAGTTTCTTGCTTTGATGATGTTTGAGCAGTCAGGTTTGGATTGACGTATAAGGTTTCAAAAAACACTTGTACTTGTCCGTCCCCCTGATAAATTGCGTAAGCTAACAGCAAAGGTTTTTTACTCATCTTTGCCAAGAGCGCTATACCTGCTGGCGCTTTGGTTTCTTGGCCGAAGAAGGTTACGTCTGTTTGGTTTGCATAAAGATCACAATGCAAAGAGAGATAAGCGTTACTTCCTGATTTTTTTAATAGCTCACTAAATGCACTACTTGAGTTCTTATTGATAGCGGTAATATTAACGGCAGAATAAAAGTCCATTGAGTCTGCTAAGAAACGCGGAATATTGCTTAAGGTGACAGACTCTTTAGCAAATTTTGCTACCGCTAATGGCACTGCTTCATAACAACCCAAATGCATAGTAGCGATACAAGCACCTTCACCTGATTGTAAAATACGTAAAGTATCCTCGTCACAGAAAATGTCAGGTTCAACCTCAGAAAGCCAAAACGATTCAGCAACACCGTAGGCACAATTACCATAAGCGTCAAAAGCTAAATTGGTTGCTTCTTTTATGCTAAGTTCGGGCATTGCATTAGTAATGTTCTTTATCGCTCTCAATCGTGTTTTATTAGCAAAATATAAGATTGTCTTACCAATATTTTTGATCAGCTTTTTACGCCGAGTTCTTGTTAGCTTGGTTAAAGCAGCCAGCAGTAATTTCAGCAACTTACTGAGAGACTTTTGTTTTAGTGACATTAGCGGCGCACTTTCCATAACACTAGGCTCTAATTTTTCTGAATTGTTAACTGTCATGATGACGTTCAACCCAGCTAATGAACTGATCTATTTGTTTCAAGTTGGCTGATAACGCTTGTTCAAAAGGTAATTTCAAATTAAATTTTTGTTCAAGTTCAAGTATTAACATCATAAAATCAAATGACTTTATCGTGCCGAGTAAATGATCGGTTAAATCAGTTAATGGGCAATGGGACTTTTCTTCGATGAAATGAATAATACTTTGTTGTATTAACATGGTGTTGCCTCTTTAGGAGTAAATTTATTGCTTGTCTTGTTAATGGAAGTCGCTGGAACTGCATTATTAAGTAGTGCGTTGATATCTACTTTTCCGCTGATATTACGGGGTAAATGGCGGTAGAGATTAAATTCATCAGGTACCATATAAGCAGGTAAATGCTGTAAACAATGTTTTCTTAACTCACTAATCTTCTGCTGATTTATATCGTCTGAGTGCAGGGCAGGGTTTGAAACCTGAGCGGTCTCGATAAAAGCCATGATTCTTGTGTTGCCCGCTATTTCAGTTTGTGCTGAAACTACGCACCAAGTTATGTCGTTTGAAAAATTAACAATAGCGTCTTCAATTTCTGCTGCTTCAACCCTGTGTCCTGATGTTTTAAATTGATGGTCATTACGGCCGTGAAATACGATGTTTTGCTGTTCGTCGTAATAGACAATGTCACCCGTTCGGTAATAGCGTACCGGGGTTTTTCCTACGTCGGTAATTAAGGTGATAAATGCTTGTTGTGTTTTCTCTGCATCTTGGAAGTAACCTTCAACAAGCTGATCGCCGGCTAGATACAATTCGGCTAAGGTATTTGTTGAGGTGATTTTTTGTTTATCGGTGACTAATATCGTGGATAACCCAGGTAAAGCTTTACCAATGGGGACTGAGGCTGATTTGATGGTTTGATTATCGCTCAATTCATAATAAGTAGCCGTAATGGTGCATTCAGTTGGACCATAAATATTTATTACGCGGCTATTATGAGCACATTGTTGCCATTTAAGTGCTTGGTTAGTTAATAATTTTTCACCACCAAAGCAACTAACTCTTAGATGTGGCAGTTGTTGTGGTTTGAGTAAACTGAGTCTATCCATGAAAGATAAAATGGAAGCAACACCGGAAAAAACAGTTAATTCATGCTGTTTAATAAACGCTAGTGGACACATGAGTCGTTCGCTGGGAATAACATAAAGTGCAGCGCCTTTGCTCCAGCAACTGAACATGTCATGTACAGAGAGATCAAAAGACAATTCAAAAAATTGACTCACTTTGTCGGTCGCTTTTAATCGTAATAATTCATCGAGTCTACCAAGATGACTAACAATGTTTTTATGACTAACCGCAATACCTTTAGGGACTCCGGTACTGCCAGAGGTAAATAAAATATAAGCAAAATGGTTCGCTGTTTTTAGTTTCAATTCAGCGTCGTTCAATTGGTCTGATAGTGAACGAGTATTACTTGTTAATGTAGATGATGGTATTGGCGTTGAAGTAGAACTACTTGTAGTAGTCACGGCTAAATCAATATCTCCAATGCTAAAACACTGATGATGCCAGTTATTTGATAACCATTTGGCGTTATCAGCGCCTAAGTAAATTACCACTAAAGAAGGTTCAGTTAATTGTAGTAATTCAGTAGGGTCTTCATTTTCAGCAACAAGAAGCACTTGGCCATCTATTTGTGATAATACTTTGCTAATACGATTAGCGGGTTGTTTATTATTAAGCGGAACATAGGCGTTATTTGTGCTTAAAATTGCTAATATCCCAGCATACATGTGCCATTGTCGACCACCATAAATGGCAACAGGACGCTGTTCCTTATTAAAGTGAGCAATGTAGTTTCCCCAGCGCTGGCTTACTTCAAATAGCTTTTGATAGGTAAATGTTTTTGCCGATGAACGATTGGCTTTGCCGCTACTCTCTTCCGTATACAATGCAGTATTATCAGGGAACTGACGTACAGCGTTTAAAAAGCTTGCTTGATATAAATTCATAATGATAATTCAGGAGCTGATTCGATGAATATAAATTTAACCAAAGTCTGACTTTACTTCAGTATGTGTAATGTCGACAAACTGTCGAAACAATGTGTATCTTTGTTAAAAAGTGTAAATTTTGACTAAAAAATTAATAGGGACTTTATTCGATATATGATTAATTTAACTCGTATTCTTTATAGCCTTATGGTTAAATTTATCTTAGGGGCTGTTGATCTTTCGAGGTTACTTTTGCAGCGAGTTGTTGGGTACTTATACAAGGAAGAGCGTTTGTCATGTGGTTATTCCACATAAAAAGGCGATAACGCAGTAAAAATGCCCAACAAACGCTGTCCGAAGGATTCGGCTAAAAGCGTTTTATTCTTTGTTGAGTAGTATTTGCTTAGAATGACTAGGCTACACAATACTCGCCGTGACTAAAACGCTTTTATCACGAACAAAATTTAACCCTGAAAGATCAACAGCCCCTAGTTTTAGTTCTTACTTTAACTATTGATGTATAACGCATTTATTAATCCTATTTTTAGGGAATGTTCTCCTTTTACCAAACCATTAAGGCATTATCTTGATCCATCTTTATCCTGCCAACAAAATGGAAAACTTGTTGCTCTTACTCAACAAAATTTCCCAGCTTTCCCCTCTAGGTGTATTTAATCAAGAAGTCATTGTGGTACAAAATGCAGGTATGCAGCATTGGCTTAACTTAGCCATTGCACAAGAACGCGGTATTAGTATGAATATGCGTTACGCGTTACCAGCTCAATTTCTCTGGAAGCTAATAAGATCGCTAGCTAGTGATGATAAGGTACCTGAGCAGTCACCTTATTCAAGAGAGGTACTTTGTTGGCGTATACATGCACTTTTAGCACTAGATTCTGTCGTAGAAGATGATGATTTTAGTCAAGCTACGCACTATTGGCGTGGTGAAAAAGCGTCTACCACAGATGACAATGATGGGCATAATGAAGACAAACATGCACAACTAAAACGTTATCAATTAGCAACACAATTAGCCGATTTATATGAGCAGTATTTAATTTTTAGGCCGCAGTGGTTAAACAATTGGCAGCAAGGTAAATTTGAACTTAAAGGCTTAGAAAAACTATCAGCCAGTGAGCATAAATGGCAAGGCAAGTTGTGGCGATTATTAATTGCCCAATTACCGTATAATCCAGTTGAATTACTTAATGATGCGATTGACAATATTCAAGATAAAAAAGAGCTTATTCCACCGCGCATTAGTTTTTTTGGTCTTAATACCATGGCACCAATGTGGTTGAATTTTATTAATGCCCTAAGTGAGCATGTTGAAGTACATTTCTTTCATCTTAATCCGTGTTTCTCTTATTGGGGAGATGTCGTTACTGAGAAATATGCCTTAAATAAGTTATCACAATGGTCAGATGGTGTGGACGATGTGCAAAGTTTTGTCGGTAATCCGTTATTAGCAAACTTGGGCCAGCAAGGGCGAGAATTTATCTCAATGTTGCAAGATTACAGTACCATTGATGTTGAATTATTTGAGCAAGCTAAAAGTGCCCAGCCAATAATTGATAATAGCGAAGTAAAGAGTGTTTTACATCAACTTCAAAACGATATTCTTTCTCTTACTGATGCAAGAAGTTGTAACGAAAATAAGACCGAAGATGAGGCAGCTCCTCCTAAAGCATCACAACATGATGATTCAATTATTATCACTAGTTGTCATAGCGCTTTACGGGAAGTCCAAGCACTACATGACTATTTATTACATCAATTTAATCAAGACAAAAGTTTAACACCTAAAGATATCTTGGTTATGTGCCCGCAAATAGAACAATATGCCCCTTATGTAAACGCTGTCTTTACTCGTGGTTGGCAAGATATAGCGGGTGAAGTTCCGCCGCTGCCTTGCTCTATTGCTGATCGCAGTGCCAAAGATAGTGACCCTCTAGTCGCTGCTTTTACTGAGTTACTAACGTTACCGGATAGCCGATTTGGTGTCTCACAATTGTTAGCCTTTTTACGTTTACCTGCCATGGCACATAACTTTTCTATTAACGGTGAAGACTTAGCTAAAATTTCTGCTTGGCTTGAGCAAGCGACGGTGCACTGGGGCTTAGACTTAACCCACAAACAATCCTTGTTAGGGCAACAAGCAAACGCTTCGTTTACTTGGCAACAAGGCTTGTCACGTTTACTCCGTGGTTTTGCTTATGCCGACAGCGAACAAATTTATCAACAACAACTGTTATTAAGCAATGTTGAAGGTAGTGACAGCATATTACTCGGTCAATTAATGTTATTTATCGAACAATTACATTACTTTAGTGAAAATTTGCAAAGGTCTCGCACCGCGATACAGTGGCAAAGTTTCTTACTTGATCAACTAAGCTACTTGTTTAGCCGAGTCGATGCAGACAACGTCAGTAATGAAAATAGCCTGATGGTAATTGAGCAAGCAATTGCAGGCCTGGTTGAACATTGTCACCACGCCCATTTTGAAGATGACATATCACTGTTAATTGTGGTTGATTATTTAACCCAACATTTCAGTCAAGGTGATGCCAGTAAACAGTTTATGGTGGGGCAAGTAACCTTTTGCTCTATGTTACCTATGCGTAGTATTCCGTTTAAGGTAATCGCGGTTCTGGGTTTGAATGATGGTGAATTCCCTAGACAACGCCAAGCCTTAGGTTTTGATCTTATGTCGTTATCTAAAGCTGAATTAGGCGATAGATCACGTCGTGGTGACGACAGGTACTTATTTCTTGAAGCAATTATCTCGGCGAGAGACTCGTTATATCTGAGCTATCAAGGTCGAAATATCAAAAATAACAATGAAAAACAACCGTCGTTAGTCGTAAAAGAACTGATGGAATATCTAGCACAAGGTTATGGTTGGCAGTTTTCAGAAGAGCAGGTCAGTTCTGATACCAATGATGATCCCAATAGCGAAGGCAATCAATCAGCTATCTATCAACTAGCCATGCAAGCCTTTAGTCCTAATAACTATCGAGGAACTTGGCCAAGTTTCGATGCTAACTGGTTAGCGCTAGGCCAAAGTGTTGATAGTGATAATGACGAAAGCGTAGGAGAAGGCTCCGCTCTCGCTATTGAAAGCTCTGCTGTAACAAAAGAGCAATCGGATGAGGTGAGTTTATCTAGCCAGCAGTTAATACGTTTTTATCAGCATCCTGCAAAAATGTTTGCCCAACAGCAACTTAATTTATATTTTGAGAATCACAACATCTTACTTGAAGATGTTGAACCCTTTAGCGTTAATCACTTACAAAGCTACTTATTACGACAAGACTTACTCAGTGCCGCATTAACTGGAACAGTAGATTCCCCATCAAATAAAGATGAGTTTGAACAGGTTATAACCCGTGCACACTTGTCAGGTAAGTTTCCTGATTTACCGACAACAACTAATCTGTTTAATGATTATCAACAGGATGTTCAACAGTTTAGCGAAGAAATTAGTAAGCTTAACTGTGAGAATCCTGAACTTATTGACTGTAATGTGGCTCTTACTATCGACGACGTTACCGTTTCTTTAAAGACACAATTAGGGGTTAAGAATAACCTTTTAGTGCACTATCGTAGCTCAAGCGCTAAAGCCAAAGATAAATTTACTATGTACCTGCAACAGCTTGTCGTTCAGGTATGGCAAGATCAATCTATAGCCAATGAAACTCACATTACTGATGTGAATCAACAAAAATTACGGCATGTTAGCGAAACTATTGGTTTATATTTTAATACCAAAGCCCAGAAAGTTGAGCAGTTCAATGTGGCAAACATTGCTGATGCAAAATCAAAATTGATTAATCTTGTTAAAATGTTTTTCAAGGGGCAACAACAAGTTTTACTGTTAAATGGTGAGTTGGCCGACCAAGTGTTTACTAAAAAACGTGGTCAGATCGTTGAAATGACACAAGCGCGTTTTGAAGGTTTATGGTTAGGTGATATGAGCACGCGCGGCTTAAGTGATGATGATTACCTCAGCTATTTTTGGCCAGAGTGTCCGCAGTACCATAATCACCAAGCTGATATCGAGTTTATCTATCAGGATTTATATCAAGTCGTCACTAAAAAATCAGCCAAAACAGCAGCTAAAAAAGCTACTGCTAAGCCATCTACTAGTGCTAGCAAGGAGGCTAAATAATGACTCAACTTGATACTGCAGAGTCTCAACAAGCTTCTACTAAAGAAAATCATGAAGACGTAACACTAAAAAACCTTGATGCAGCTACCATTGACTTAAGTGGTAAACATCTTATTGAGGCCAGTGCTGGTACGGGTAAAACCTATAATATTACCCGTATCTACTTACGTTTATTACTTGAACGCGAGTTAACGGTTGAACAAATATTATTGATGACCTTTACCAAAGATGCGACCCAAGAATTAAGAGGTCGCATTGATGCTTTTATTCGTTTAGCCCTGAGTGACTGGGATACTTTGTGTGTAGAGGACGCTTACTTTGCCACGCTTGATAAACGTATTGAAAAAACTCAACGAGAATTTTTATTAAAGCGCGCGTTACTGTTTTTAGATGAAGCGGCTATTTTTACTATCCATGGTTTTTGTCAGCGGGTATTAAATCAATATGCGTTTACCAGTGGTTTACCGTTCAATGCCAATATGGCAGCTAATTCATCTGAAATTACCCTGCAAGTTTGCCAAGATTGGTATCGCAGTTTAGCCAAGTCTGATCATGATAGCTTTATGCTACTAGCAAGCTTTTGGGCGACGCCAGATAGCTTTTTATCCAGTTTTAGTAAAGCTATAGGTCATACCAGCGCTTTATCGGTTGTTGATGTTGAAAGTATTGAAGCTGAATTTATTGCCTTAGTACGTCTGGCAGCGCAAGCGTTAACTGCCAACAGTGATTTATTTGAAAACGCTTTAATACTGGTTAAAAAGGGCGCAGACCAAGAAAAAAGACGTAGTGAACTCATGCAATTAAATACTTGGCTTGAGAGCATTATCAGCAAAGAGTTATCACTGCTTGATGTTGGTGAAGGTAAGGTGAAAATGCCGGATGGTTTTTTTGATGGCAAACGTTATGCTAGATCGACCTATAAAGCTGAGCTACTCGAAGCTTTTGCACCAGTAAAAGAAGTCAAAGAGCAAGTTAAGAAAATAGCGAATAATATTAACAAAGCGAAAGCCTATAGCATTGTTAAATCTGGTATTTACATTATTCGACAGCAAGTCATTGAACAGAAAAAAGCGCTTAATTTATTAGATTTTGACGATCTTATTAATACCTTAGCCAATTGTCTTAACTCTGGCACTGTAAGCGATGACAGTTCAAACGATGACAATGCAATTGATGGTGATTTTAGTGAAGAAAACTCTCATTTACTCGCTAAACAGCTACTCGCACAATATCCAGTAGCCTTAATAGATGAGTTTCAAGATACTGACCCTAAGCAATTCGGAATATTACAATCGATCTATTATGGCGATAATGCTAAAAAAGCTAATGCAGGTTTATTCCTTATTGGTGATCCAAAGCAGGCTATTTATGGATTTCGTGGTGGTGATATCTTTGCCTATTTAAATGCGCGTAGCGGCTGTGATCACCATTGGTTGATGGATACCAATTGGCGTTCAACGCCACAAATGATTGAAGGTTATAATCAGTTCTTTACATACAAGCGTAATGAATCTTTAGTTGAAGAGACTTTGGCTTCTAAAACACAGAGCCAACAAAATGAGAGTGTCTTTGGTTTTGGTATTCCTTATTTACCCGTGTTAGCGGGAAAAAAAGCGAAAGAAGCAGATAGCCAAGATCAAACGTCACAAAATGAGCAAGTTATCTTAGACAGTGATAAAGCACTGCAATTTATTCATTTTACAAATGATGAAACATCCGATGATACTAACCCGCAAGGTGACAAAGTGAGTCAAGGTAGTCGTCCTATGTTGGCTAACTGGTGTGCTAATGAAATCGTTACCTTGTTGGCTTCAAAAGGGGCTTCAAATAAGATAAATCCGAAAGACATCGCCATACTTGTCAGAGATGGCGCTGAGGCGCGAGATATCAAACATGCCTTGCAACAAGCAGGGCTTGATAGCGTGTTCTTATCAGATAGAGCCAATTTATTTCATTCTCAACAAGCTAAGCAATTATTGGGCTTACTTAAAGGGGTATTGTTACCTGAAAATGAACGATTGTTTGTCGCCGCGCTGTCCTGTGGTTTGTTAGGCTTTGATGCGAAAAAACTACATCGATTGCAGCAAGATGAAATGGCTTATCAAACATTGAAGTTTGCTTTTGTCGATTATCGAACGCAATGGCAACGACAAGGTTTTATTACCATGGCCATTAATTTGATGCATAACCTGATTGATGTACCTCAAAATAATAAAGATCGTTGTTTGACCAATGTGCTGCATTTGTTTGAAATTTTACAAGCGGCGAGTGTTAGATTAAGTCAAGGGCAAGAATTGTTACATTGGTTTGAGCAGCAATGTCATCTAGAAACCAATGACGTTGAAGCCGAGCTACGCTTGGAGAGTGATGGCGATCTTATTCGTTTAATTACTCAACATGGTTCTAAAGGACTTGAATATCCTTATGTCTTTATTCCTTTTGCTTGTCGTCATAAAGATCCGCTTAAGTTTGGCAATAAATCAGTCAGTTATTTAGAGTACCATGATAAAAACGGTGAGCTGTGCTTAAGCCTTGATGGCTCAAAAGAAGCAAAAAAAGCTATGAGTAATGAAGCTTATGCCGAAAGTATTCGTTTGCTTTATGTTGCGATAACCAGAGCCGAACGAAGATGTTACGTACTCTGTTGCGCCTTTGATGCGTATCATTTATCACCTTTAGGTAAAACACTGCAGTTTCAAGAGCAAGAGAGCATCATTAAACCGTTAAGAGCACTTAAGGCAAGTGCTGAGCACGCTATTGGTATTCGCGAGGTATCGCTTGATTGTGCTCTTGATATTAATATTAATATTGATAAGGATGATGAAGCCGCACTAAATCCGCTAGGCCTAAGTCCGTCAAACAAGAAAGCACAAGCGTTTGCCAATACCGCGGTCAGTAAATTCGTTGGTAAAATAGAGCGAGATTGGTGGTTGAGTTCATTTACCGCTTTAAGTCGCAATATTCGCCATGCAGGCGTTTCTAATCCTGATAGAGATACTGCTGACATAGCGAACAGGCAATTAGAGGCATTAACCACTAGTGCAGAGCATACTGATACCGAACATGATAGTGCTGAGAAAATTTGCTTTAAATTAACGAAAGGTGCAAATACGGGTAACTTATTACACGATATTTTGGAGCAAACTGATTTTTCTGAACCTGATTGGCAAGAGAGTTTTGAAAAACCTTTATTAGCCTATGGTGAGCTAAATGCCAATAACGCTAACAATAAAAGTACGTCATTTACCTCGGATGATTTGATTCAGTGGTTAGAGCAAGTGATTAGCGCTCCTTTCATCGCGAACAATCATAGTGAACTCACTAACGATGATGAGGAAGTCGGGTGTCTTGCCGATATCGCTATCAATAGAACGCTACGTGAAAGTGAATTTTATTTTCCTATGCGAGGCGAGGGCACTAACGCCTTAGCTAATTTGCTAACCGATCACCGAAATAGGGCTGAGCGTGATTCAAGTGGTAGTACTGACGCTGAGATTAACTCCGGAAAAAGTAGTGCATTAAACAACACCTTAAAATATCCAGTCATGTTGCCGAGTTATAAAAAACTCTCAGGCATGATGCATGGTTTTATCGATTTGATCTTTGAATATCAAGGGAAATATTATCTGTGTGATTATAAATCTAGTCACTTAGGCGATAGCTTTCAAGATTATCAGTTTGATGCATTGCTCGATAATGTTGAGAAAAATTATTATGACTTACAATACCTAATTTACTCATTAGCATTACACCGTTATTTGAAACAAACCTTAGTAGATTATGATGTTAATCAGCATTTTGGTGGCGTCTATTATTTATATCTACGTGGTATGACAACAAAGCCTGAGCATAAAGGTGCAGGTGTTTATTATCGAAAAATTACTGAGCAAGAAATCAATAATTTAGATGCGCTGTTTTCTAATGAAAAAAGCAATGAGGAAACGTAGCATGGTTGATAATAGTATGAACAAACCAGTGTACAGCCGTTTTAGCCAAGTAAAAGACGCTATCCAAGGTGTTGAAGCGATTGATTATTTCTTTGCTAAAGAAATGCTCAGTGCGTTAACTTCTCACACAAAGAGTCAAACACTTACAGAAGAAAAAGCGGAATCAGGATGTGATATATCGCCTGAGATAAGTCGTCAACGTAATTTATACCATTTGTTCTTAGCCTTAAGTGCTAGCTTACGTGCGGGACACAGTTGTTTGCCTTTGAGTGAAATTGCCGATCAACATTGGGGCAAAGGCTTTGTCTTATCAAATAATGTAAATCAAGCAAAGAATGATAATCAACAAGATAGTGAAGGACTCACTCAGGAACATACTCAGGAACTCAGTCACGCAGGTTTTGTTTTTGCGCCATTAACACAACTGCAAGCCATGTTAAGCGAGCTAAATATTCTAGCATCAGACCAACAATTATTGGTTCTTCAACAAGATAAGCTATATTTGCGACGTTATTTTCAATTTGAAAGTGATTTGGGCCAAGCCATTAATGTGCGGTTACTTCAAAAAAGCCAGTATGATAATGACAGCATTCGTCAGTGTATTGGGATGTTATTTCCTAATGAGTCAGCTCAGGGGGAAGCGCAAGACGCTGATTCGTTAGAAATTGATTGGCAAAAAGTTGCGGTAGCGAATGCCATTAATAAAAACTTTAGTGTTATTGCTGGCGGACCAGGTACGGGTAAAACTTATACGGTGACTAAATTATTAGCCGCGTTGGTTCTGTTAGAACAACAAAGTTTAGAACAAAAAGGCATAGAGCAGCAAAGACAGCAGGGCACACCGGTTCTTAATATTGCACTTGTTGCGCCTACGGGGAAAGCGGCACAACGTTTGTCTGAGTCTATTGTGAATGCAATCTCTGGTTTTAAAGATTTAATTGATGACAAGGTACTCGCTGAAATTCCTACGCAGGCACAAACACTTCATCGTTTATTAGGGGTGTTACCAAACTCACCAAACTTTAGACACCACGAAGATAATCGCTTGTCCTATGATATTGTCCTTATTGATGAAGTGTCTATGGTCGATTTACCGTTAATGACTCGAGTTTTCCGTGCGTTAAAAGACACGGCTAAAGTTATTTTATTAGGTGATGCGGATCAACTACCTTCAGTAGCTGCAGGTAGTGTTTTAGCTGATATAGCTCCGCGTCCACATGGTAGGTTTAGTCTTGAGAATGAAGAATATATAAATCTGGTTTGCCAACTTTCGCCAGATCAAGTTAGCGGTTATTTTTCAGCACAGAGCCAATCTATAACAAGTAACCACAACGCTCAAAGTAATAAGCAAAGCACTCAAGCCAGTTTTGATTACTTAACCTTCTTGGTTAAATCAAGACGCTTTGACGGTAAAGGCGGCATCGGTCTCATTGCAAATAGTGTTATACAAGGGGATGTTAAAAGTAGTTGGCGACTGCTTTTCGATTCTCTGCCTCAGGTCACTCAAGAAGGATACATTAAGGGAGGCTATCTTCAAGAAGGAAAAAACCAAAATCAGCAGTCGAGCCAGTTAACACTTGCCCAAGGTGATCTTTCTACTTGGCTAGCACCGCTAGTGAAGCAATATTATCAACCCATTGAGCATTGTTCTAATGTTAGTGATGCTTTTGCATTGTTATCACAATTTAGAGTGCTATGTGCTACTAGACAAGGTGATTATGGAGTTGAGCGACTTAATGAAGTGATCAAAAGCTATTTAGGAAAAAACAACGCACCTTATCAGCAAACGCTTTATCATGGTCAGCCCATTATGATTAATGAAAATGACTATCGCTTAGGTTTATACAATGGTGATATAGGTATTATTTGGCGCGTTGTCGATCAAGAGGGCAAAGTACATCTGATGGCCTGTTTTGAAGATACCTCTGTTGAAAGTAAAGTGCTTGAGAGTACAGAAACATCTCAGCAAGCAATTAGACAAATATTACCCTCTCGTTTGCCTCAATTTGAAAGTGTTTATGCCATGACCATCCATAAAACCCAAGGGAGTGAGTTCTCTCATGTTGCTATGGTTATTTCAGCAACACAATCAGAGCAGCAGAGCAATCAACAAAGCGGTAGTAAGTTATTATCTAGAGAATTACTTTATACCGGTATTACTCGAGCGAAAAAGCAGTTGACCATTGCCGCAAATCAACGGGTATGGCAACAAGGTGTTACGGGACAAGTTCAACGCCATTCTGGTTTAGATTTAGATTTTGACCAAGTCTAATATCGCACGCCTAAGTAATAAAACTGATAAGATAGTGCTTTAGCACTACTTCATTAGTTTTTTACCTTCTTTTTTAGAACAACATAGGATTTTATCCCCCCCATGCAATTGATTGATATAGATAAAGTACGTTATAGAAAACATTTAAATATTGTGATTGTAGCTTTTATTAGCTCGTTATTAGTGTTGTCACTGCTTTTTGGCACCGTACTCATTAGTTTGTTTGCTGATGTGGGCGATGTTAATGAGTTTCTACAAACGGCTAATGACGCCGTACAAGCTGAGCCCGACAGTAACTTTAGATTTAACCTAGTAGGCGTTGCTCTAGCACTATTTGCTAACGGTGCTATTTTATATAAAGTTAAACACAGCGCGTTTTTCACTGAAATTTATTATGTTTGGCAGGTAAAACAAATACAAAACTTAGTTTATCGTAAGCTTAAAAAAATCAAACTTGCAGCTAAAAACGGTGAAGAGACAGCAATGATCATCTTATCTTTTTATTATCAAAGCCAATTACAAATTTATAAGCTTGATGATAATACGATTACTTTATCGACTATTGAAAATCATCAACAGCAACTTAATGAGATCATCGCAGAAAGTGGCTTAACTATCAGTGCTGATCAGTTTGAGAAAAGCCTAATAGCTACCTATAAGTAGTTTGGGGATATAAATACCTTGTATCGAGTAGATACAAGGTTTGATTTAGCCTTCAAGGCAAAATTAAGACAATAAAAAACCAGCATTCTAAAAGAGTTGCTGGTTTTTTTAATTGGTTTGAAATAACGTAACGTTACTTACTGGCTTATCTAGCGCGGAAAATAATGCGACCTTTTGATAAGTCGTATGGCGTCAATTCAACCGTTACTTTATCGCCTGTTAAAATACGAATGTAGTTTTTACGCATTTTACCAGAAATATGTGCAGTTACGACGTGACCATTCTCAAGTTCAACTCGGAACATAGTGTTTGGTAAAGTATCTAAAACCGTACCTTGCATTTCAATATTTTCTTCTTTCGCCATGGGGCGCTAAACCTCTAATGTTGTGCAAATTAGCCGTTAAATATCTCTGTAATAGGGATATTGTTGGGCAGATAAAAAAGCTGCGCGAATGATGCCTAATTGCTTGGCTAATGTAAAGGCTTGTGGCTATTTATTTAGCAATTTTAGCTTTATTAACACTAGCTTTGGTATTTATAAGCCATTGACCGTCAATAAAGCGCTCAAAGGGGAAATATCGGTCTTTATAATTCATCTTTTGACATTCATCAATCTGATAACCAAGATACAAATAAGGTAAAGACATTTGTTGGCAGAAGCTAAGTTGGGTAAGAATTGAGAATACACCTAATCCATTCGCTTTATAGTCAGGATGATAAAAAGTATAAACGGCAGATAAACCGTTACTCAATACATCAGTTACGGCAACGCAAACGAGTTTATCTTCCTCAAGGCCATTTACTTCATTTGCGGGCGCCCAAGTCTCTATGAAGAGTTGCTGGGTTAGGTTACAGCTTAAAAAACTTTCGAACTGCTGAAAAGACGCAGGATACATACTTCCATCTTGATGTAAGGTATTAATATAGTTTTCAAACAGTGGGTAATAGCTATCTTTTAACTGTGAAGACTTTTTAATAATAAAATGACTATTACGTTTCTTAGATCTTTTTTGGCTTTTAGAGGGAATAAAGTCACTAGTCAATACACGAATGGACTGACAAGCATTGCAATTAGGGCAACTTGGTCGGTAACTTTGATCGCCACTACGACGAAAGCCTTGCGTCATTAACCAGCCATAACTTTCACTGTTATGTAACCGCTCATCAACAGCAATCAGTAATCGCTCTTGTTGATCGGGTAAATAATTACAAGGAAATATTTTGGTCATGCCTAATTTATAGGAAGTATCACTCATTGATAATTTGCCAATTGCCTATAATGCTCAACGTTAATTATAACTAAAATCATTAAACTATGCCTAAATCTAAATAAACCTAAATAAAGCTAAATAACCGTTAATGTTCGTGGTTGCCAAAAGTCATTGGGCATTCTCTTAGTTAATGCATGTTGTTGTTTGTGAATAAAAATGTCACGGCTGGTTTCTTTAGCACCCATATCTTCTAGGAAGGGGTTGAGTAATTGACAATCAATAAAGTTAATATCAACAGACTTGAGTAATTGTCCCAAGGCAATAAGAGCAAACTTTGAAGCATTACTTTGTTTATAAAACATTGACTCGCCAGAAAAGAAACCATTAATAGCAACCCCATATAAACCGCCAACTAATGCTTTGTTATCATGCTCATCGGTATACCATACTTCAATAGAATGAGCATACCCTTGCTGATGTAATGTCAGGTAAGCGGCTTCCATTTCAGGTAAAATCCAAGTGCCATCTGTTCGAAACGGCGCATTGGCGCATAATTGAGTTACTTGACTAAAATCTTGATTCAACGTGATTTGATAAGGTGATTTGTTGATGGCTTTACGTAAAGTACGATTTATACGTAGTTGATCAATGTCTATGATGGCTCTGGGGTTGGGTGACCACCACATTAAGGGGTCGTTATCGCTGTACCATGGAAAAATGCCCTGACTGTACGCCGCTATTAATCGCTGTGGAGATAAATCACCACCAAGCGCTAATAAGCCGTTGGGTTCAGTTAGGGCGCATTCTATCAAGGGAAAGGCCAAACTATTATCATCAAGTTGATATAAAATTTGACCCATTAAAATTCCTATCGATAGTATTTACACTCAAGCTAATCGCAGTGAAACTAATATTCACTGCACGCTTTACTGCAATAAATTATTGAGCGTCTAAGTAACGCTCAGAATCTAATGCAGCCATACAACCAGCACCAGCAGAAGTAATTGCTTGACGATAAATATGGTCAGCAACATCACCCGCTGCAAAAATACCTTCAACACTCGTTTGTGTTGCGTTACCTTGCGTGCCACTTTGAATGGTTAAGTAACCGTCTTTCATATCAAGTTGGTCTTTGAATATATCAGTATTTGGTTTATGACCAATGGCAATAAATACACCTGATACTTCTAGCTCTTCAGTAGCATCTGAAGCCATTTCTTTTAAGCGTAGGCCAGTAACCCCCATGTTATCACCCAAAACTTCGTCTAACGTACGGTCAGTGTGTAAAACGATATTACCGTTAGCAACTTTCTCATATAGGCGATCAGTTAAAATCTTTTCACTACGGAAAGTATCACGACGGTGAATTAAATGAACTTCACTGGCAATGTTTGATAAATAGAGAGCTTCTTCAACAGCAGTATTACCACCACCAACAACAGCAACTTTTTGGTTTTTGTAAAAGAAACCATCACAAGTAGCACAAGCTGAAACACCACGTCCCATAAACGCTTCTTCTGAAGGTAAACCAAGGTATTGCGCTGAAGCACCGGTACAAATAATTAACGCGTCACACGTGTATTCACTGCTGCCTGTTAATTTATAAGGCTTAGAAGAAAAATCTACTGATTCGATATGATCGAAAATAATTTCAGTATCAAATTTTTCAGCGTGTTTCTGCATACGTTCCATTAAAGCTGGACCTGTAAGGTCATCAGCATCGCCTGGCCAGTTTTCTACATCAGTTGTCGTGGTTAATTGACCACCTTGTTGCATACCGGTGATCATTACTGGTTTTAAGTTTGCGCGGGCAGCATAAACTGCAGCAGTATAACCAGCAGGGCCTGAGCCTAAAATTAGTAGGGGACAGTGTCTTACGTCGCTCATGATTTCTCCAAGAAAATAGATTACTTTGAAATTAAAATTGTTACTTATCGTTATTAATTGGGATGATAAGGAAATAAAGCAAGGGGGTAAATAATTACTTCGTTATAAGATACATAAAAAAAAACGCACTTTTGCTAAAGTGTAAGCAAAAGTGCGCTATTTACTGTAAAAAATTAATTTACAGTACTCAATATTTATTAAACCTTAAGCGTTTAAAGCAACACTTGGCTCTACATATTCATAACCTAGAACATCAGCAACTGGCTTGTAAGTGATTTTACCAGCAGCGACGTTTAAACCAGCCATTAAATGTTCATCATCAAGTAATGCTTGCTTAGCACCTTTGTTTGCGATGGTAACAGCAAATGGCATTGTTGCATTTGTTAACGCCATTGTTGAAGTACGTGCTACGCCACCAGGCATGTTAGCAACACAGTAATGTACAACGCCGTCAACAACATAAGTTGGTTCTTGATGAGTTGTTGCTTTTGAAGTTTCAAAACAACCACCTTGGTCGATAGCAACATCAACAACAACAGCGCCTTGCTTCATCATTTTGATGTGAGCTCTTGTTACCAATTTAGGAGCAGCAGCACCAGGAATTAATACAGCACCGATAACTAAATCAGCTTCAACAATTAACTGGTCCATTGCATCAGCAGTAGAGTAAACAGTTTTTAAACGGCCATCGAATTCAGTATCTAATTGACGTAAACGCGGTAAAGAACGGTCTAAAATAGTAACGTCTGCGCCCATACCTACTGCCATACGTGCAGCTTGAGTACCAACAACACCACCACCAATAACTAATACTTTAGCTGGAGCAACACCAGGAACGCCACCTAATAAAGCACCTAAACCGCCTTGTGCTTTTTCTAGAGCATGAGCACCGGCTTGAATAGACATACGACCTGCAACTTCAGACATAGGTGCTAATAAAGGTAAACCACCAGAAGCAGCTGTAACAGTTTCATAAGCAATACAAGTTGCGCCTGAAGCAACTAATAATTCAGTTTGCTTAGGATCTGGTGCTAAATGTAAGTAAGTAAATAAAATTTGACCAGGACGAAGCATGTTACATTCAACAGTCTGTGGCTCTTTTACTTTAATGATCATATCTGCTGTTGCGAATATTTCCGCAGCGCTATCAATTATTTTTGCACCAGCAGCGATATATTGTTCATTATCAAAGCCAATAGATGCACCACCATTATGTTCAACAATCACTTCGTGACCATTTACTGACAATTCTTTAACACCTGCAGGTGTAAGGCCGATACGGTACTCGTGGTTTTTAATTTCTTTAGGTACGCCGATAATCATAATTTTCTCTCTTATATTTAACTTATTGTAATTAGTGCAACTTCATATTGGAACTATTTGAAGTGCTTTTGTTTTAGATACGACTAGTATATGAGTAAACTAATAGAATAACCTGTCGTTATTCTACGGAAAGCGATATATAATGCTAAGAAATAGACAATAGTCAGAGTTATATATATGAGCCTTAATAAAACCATTGATCGCATTGATAAAAACATTCTTGTTGAACTACAAAAAAATGGTCGTTTATCTAATGTTGAGTTATCTAAGCGGGTAGGTTTAAGTCCAACCCCTTGTTTAGAAAGAGTTAAACGTTTAGAGAAAGAGAAGTACATCAGTGGTTATAAAGCTATTTTGAACCCACATAAACTTGATGCTGCTTTATTAGTGTTTGTTGAAATAACCCTAACGAAAACGAGTCCAGACGTTTTTAACGACTTCGCTGCAGCGGTTGATGAGCTTGATGTCATTCAAGAATGTCATTTGGTTTCGGGTGATTTTGACTTCTTACTTAAAACCCGAGTTAAAGACATGCTTGCCTATCGGGAACTACTCGGTGATACCTTATTAAGGTTACCAGCGGTAAGTGAAAGTAGAACGTATGTGGTGATGGATGAAATAAAATCGACCAACTTATTAGCGATCAAACGTTAATATAAATACTCAAACAGTTTTAGCCAATAATATTGAGCCATTATTAATATCCTTGAGACTATGAAAGCAGGGTTCTTTAATACCAAGGTCACAAAGCGGTTTTTATAGCTATTTTTCTTTTATAACCGTCTTCTCAGAGCAAATTTACATAGCTGTATAAAAAAACATGCACTTATGGCAATTTGTTGCTGCCAACTAAGCGCTAATTTGATACTTTAGCTCTGCTATACGTAATTTTTACGTATTAATTTCCAATGGTACTTATAATTGTCTTCAGATCTTATAAAAAATACCGATGTTTCGCTTGAAACATTGACCAATAAACAGCTCACTGGCGTGCAACGTCTACTGGAAGCTGGGTTATTGTTTTTCACCGTTTTTGCCATGTTCATGATGTTGGCGTTATTTAGTTTTGATCCCGCTGATCCAGGTTGGGCGCAAACAGGTTATCAAACACAAGTACGTAACTTAGGTGGTGCGGTTGGTGCTTACCTTTCTGATTTATTGTTAAACCTTTTCGGTCTTATTGCTTATAGCCTACCTTTTGTTATTGCCATTGTAGGTTGGTTGTTGTTTCAACGTTTTCATGAATTGATGAAACTCGATTATTTGACCTTAGGGCTAAAACTCATTGGTTTTTTCATGTTTTATCTTGGCATAACCTCTTTAGCAAGCATGAATTTTGATGACATTTTTTACTTCTCTGCGGGTGGTATTTTAGGGGATGTACTTAGTAAAACCTTATTGCCATACTTTTCATTTGTTGGTTCTACTTTATTATTCTTACTTTTTACTTGTGCGGGTTTTGTACTATTAACCGGATTTTCATGGCTTAAATTCATAGATAGTGTCGGACGATACGCCATTGAGAGTGCACTTTGGCTAGTAAATTCACCTAAATTAATTAAAATGCACTTTGGTACTAGTGACCATAGCGACGATGACGAAGAACTTGGAAATATTAAAAGCCGCTTAAGTAAAAGTCGTTCTGGCAAAAACAAAGCTAATGTTAAAGATGAACCGTTCGCATCAGAACATTTGTCTTCAGATGAATCACATTCTAATAAATCACCAACGGACCAAAAAGCGTCCGAGTCTTTACCTACAGGAATGCATGCCCAAACAGAGATAATTGAATTACCTGAACCTTTCAATGCTGAAAACGAGCAGATAGCGCCGCGTAATATGACTGAAAAAAGCGAACCTTTTATTGATATTGCCGAGTTGATGACTGAACTGTCTGCTGGCAATGTTCAACAGCATGTTAGCGAAAAAGAAATTACTGCCGCTTTTGCTGAGGTTGAAAAACCGAATGTTGCTGATGATTACCAATTTCCAGCGGTTACACCGTTAGCGGTGGTGGAACAACACATAACCGATGACAATGGCCAAGTTAACCTCGTGCCTCTTGAAGAAAAGCCTTCTCAAGGAATGCCGTCTATCGATTTACTCGATCGCCCTGATAAAGCAAAAAACCCGATTAACCAAGATGAATTAGACGTGGTTAGCCGTTTAGTTGAGTCGAAATTACTCGATTTTGGTGTACAAGCACAAGTAGTTGCTGTTTACCCAGGGCCTGTCATTACACGCTTTGAATTAGATTTAGCTCCGGGTATTAAGGTAAATAAAATAACCAGTTTGTCGAAAGATTTAGCCCGTGCTTTATCGGCTATCAGTGTGCGCGTAGTTGAAGTTATTCCGGGAAAATCAGTGATTGGTTTAGAACTACCCAATAAACACCGTGAAATTGTTTATTTAAGTGAAGTTATTGGCTGTGCGGCTTTTGAAGAGTCACCATCACCACTTGCTATGGTTCTAGGTACAGATATTGCCGGTGACCCAGTAGTGGTCGATTTAGGTAAAATGCCACATTTACTGGTTGCTGGTACTACTGGCTCAGGTAAATCTGTTGGTGTAAACACCATGATTGTCAGTTTGTTATATAAATCAACGCCTGAAGATGTGCGTATGATCATGATTGACCCTAAAATGCTTGAACTTTCAGTTTATGAAGGTATTCCGCATTTACTGGCTGAAGTAGTTACAGATATGAAAGACGCCGCTAATGCACTGCGTTGGTGTGTTGGTGAAATGGAACGTCGCTATAAAGTAATGTCTGCGGTAGGTGTACGTAACTTAAAAGGTTACAACAAGAAAGTACTTGAAGCGATTGCTGCGGGTGAGCCGTTAATTGACCCAACATGGCAACCTAATGATGGTATGGATCAAACTCCACCGATGTTAGAAAAATTACCAAGCATTGTTGTTATCGTTGATGAATTCGCCGATATGATGATGATTGTAGGTAAAAAAGTAGAAGAACTTATTGCTCGTATAGCGCAAAAGGCGCGTGCTGCCGGTATTCACCTAATACTTGCCACTCAGCGTCCTTCAGTAGATGTTATTACTGGTTTGATTAAAGCAAACATTCCAACGCGTATGGCGTTTCAGGTATCGTCAGGCTTAAACTCTCGTACGATTTTAGATCAACAAGGGGCAGAGCAGTTACTTGGTATGGGTGATATGCTTTATTTACCTCCGGGTACCGGTGTTCCAACACGTGTCCATGGTGCGTTTGTTGATGATCATGAAGTACATGCAGTTGTTAAAGATTGGAAATCTCGTGGTGAGCCTAACTATGTTGAAGAAATTTTATCAGGCGAGCACGAACAAGATATTTTATTACCGGGCGAACAAGCCGAAGGTAGCGAGGCTGAAGACGTTGACGCGCTTTACGATGAAGCAGTTAATTTCGTTACTGAAAAACGCCGCGTTTCAATTTCGAGTGTACAAAGACAATTTAGAATAGGCTACAACCGCTCAGCACGAATAGTTGAACAAATGGAATTACAAGGTGTCGTATCAACACCAGGTAATAACGGCGCACGTGAAGTATTAGCGCCGCCACCTGTGCGAGAATATTAAGATAGACTCTTAACCTATCTTTAATAAGTTATACCTAGATTTATTTCAAGGTAACGTTATCGCTTATTATTTTCCTTGTGTCAGCTAAATGCTGACACAATTCATTTTATTAAAAGTAAATAGTAGAAGTAAAACTATGCAAATCAATTTTAGAAACCAGTCATTTTTTCGTAAACTCGCGTTGACCAGTATATTACTGCCGGTACTGAGTCTTTCCCACTCAATGGCCTATGCAGCCCAAACACTAGCTGACACTAATAATGCGACAACAGCTTTGTCACCATCAAACGAAGCGAAAGAACACTTAATGACTAAGTTAGGTAAATTAGCTTTTTTTAGTGCAGATTTCAGCCAAAACATTCTTGATGGACAAGGTGAAATATTACAACAAGGTTCAGGAACGCTTGCGATTAACAAGCCCAATCTAGTCAATTGGAAAACCATAACCCCTGATGAAACCTTAATTATTAGCGATGGTAATACCTTGTGGTTTTATGACCCATTTATTGAACAAGCCAGCGCTTATAGCTTAGCTAAATCAATTCATAACACCCCTATTTTATTGCTTACCAGTGATGAACCTCAACTTTGGCAGCAGTACAATGTTGTCGAACAGCAGAACGTTGCTCAAAGTGGTTTACGTTTTGTGGTCATGCCAAAAGATGAAAGCAGTCAGATTAAAAAACTTACGCTTACTTTTAGTGAAACTGATAACAATGATGTGCAGTTAAGTGAGTTTTCTTTTCAAGATGCCACTGGGCAAATCAGTCAAATTAGTTTAAGTAAATTTAACAGTAAGACTGAGCCTGCTGCCACGTTATTTAGCTTTAGCTTGCCTGAAGGTGTAAGACTTGAAGACAAACGATAATCCAGACGGTAAGTCATCTTCGGGGTTAGGTGTTAATCAAGGTACTAGTGAAGGGCAACAAGACTCACTGTTTGACCTTACGCCTGACAATGACGATTTATCATCTACCGATAATACTTCAACGGAAGGTAACGCTGCTGCAAGTAGCTTTATGCCGCTTGCTGCGAAAATGCGCCCAAAAACCTTAGCTGATTATGTAGGGCAACAGCATATTTTGGGTGGAAACTCTCCCTTAGCTCAATCTATTGAACAAGGTCATTGTCATTCACTTATATTCTGGGGACCGCCAGGTAGTGGTAAAACAACACTGGCTGAAATTATTGCCCAACATGCTAATGCCGAAATAGAGCGTGTATCTGCTGTTACGTCAGGTATTAAAGAAATTCGTAGTGCTATTGAAAAAGCAAAATTGCGTGCACAAGGCGAGGGTGCTAATAAACGAAGAACCGTGCTGTTTGTTGATGAAGTTCATCGCTTTAATAAATCACAGCAAGATGCGTTTTTACCGCACATTGAAGATGGCACCATTATTTTTATTGGTGCGACCACCGAAAATCCTGCATTTGAATTAAACCAAGCGTTATTATCACGCGCACGTTTATATACTTTGAAAAAATTAACCCGTGATGATTTAGCACAAGTATTACAACGCGCAATCTCATTATGTGAAGCTGAACAACAGCTGAGTATCAAGTTAAGTGTTGATGCCAAACAAAGTTTACTTAATCGCAGTGATGGCGACGCCAGACGGTTACTTAATTTATTAGAAAATTGTCTCGATAGTACCGTTACAACGCAAGATAAAAAGCAAGAGAATAAGCTTGGCGAACAGGGTGTAAGCGGTGATATTAAAACGATCACGGTTGAACTCATTGCACAAGTTGCCGGTAGCAAAATTGCCCTATACGATAAAGGCGGCGATGCCTTTTATGACTTAATCAGTGCTTTTCATAAATCAGTACGTGGCTCTAGCCCTGATGCAGCGCTTTATTGGTATGCAAGAATTCTTACCGCGGGTGGCGATGCACTTTATGTCGCCAGACGTTTACTCGCTATTGCCAGTGAAGATATTGGTAATGCAGACCCCCGTGCTATGCAACTTGCCATTAACGCTTGGGACACCTTTCATCGTGTTGGCCCAAGTGAAGGCGAACGCGCTATTGCGCAAGCGACGGTATACATGGCACTAGCACCTAAAAGCAATGCGGTTTACCAAGCGTTTAATAAAGCAAAGATATTAGCGCAACAAACGTGTGATTTAGATGTTCCACTGCATTTGAAAAATGCCACCAGTAGTATCACCAAAGAACTCGGTCACGGCAGCGAATATCGATACGCCCATGATGAAGTAAACGCCTTTGCCGCAGGCGAGAACTATTTTCCAGAAGCCTTAGCTAAAGCTGATAGCTCGCATACTCGTTTGTATCAGCCAACGGAACGTGGACTAGAGAAAAAATTAAAAGAAAAGCTCGATTACTTAAACCAGCTTGATAGGAATAGCCATGACCAACGCTATTAGTAACTTTACTTTATACGCATTTGTAGCCCTTGGTGGCGCCTGTGGGGCAAGTTTACGCTTCTATATTTCGCAATTAGTGCTAAATTGGCTCGGAAAAGGTTTCCCTTTTGCCACATTGATGGTTAATATCATCGGCTCATTTACTATGGGTTTGTTATATCAACTAATAGAGCATGAAATCCTCACTGTTAGTGTACATAGAACCTTAATAGGAATAGGATTTTTAGGTGCATTTACCACCTTTTCTACATTTTCATTAGACTCCTTGTTACTATTACAACAAGGCGACGTGTTAAAGGCGGCGATAAATATTTTACTGAATGTTTCACTGTGCATTGCTGCAGCAGCATTGGGAATGTTTATGGTAAGCGCTTTAACAAAATAACCGCTGATTATTTAATCGCGGCGTAGAATATACGTAACAAATTTTAATAACTTCATTAACAAGAATGTGAATAATTATGCTTGATGCAAAACTACTTAGAACTGATTTAGATAATATCGCTCAACAACTTACTAAACGTAACTTTGTATTAGATACAGATACGTTAAGTGAATTAGAAGAGCAACGTAAAGCTATCCAAGTGAAAACTCAAGAGCTGCAAAATGAACGTAATACTCGTTCAAAGTCTATTGGCCAAGCGAAAGCACGTGGCGAAGACATTGCACCATTACTTGCTCATGTAAGTCAGCTAGGTAATGACCTTGATGCCGCTAAAACAGAGCAAGACGAAGTTTTAGCTAAAATTGATGCGATTGCGAGTGCTATCCCTAATCTTCTTGATGACTCTGTTCCAGAAGGTAAAGATGAAGATGACAACGTTGAAATAAAACGTTGGGGCACGCCACGTGAATTCGATTTTGAAGTAAAAGATCACGTAGACTTAGGTTTTTCTGTAGATAAAGGCCTAGATTTTGAAAGCGGCGCTAAGCTAGCTGGTACTCGTTTTGTAGTAATGCGTGGCAAAATAGCCCGATTACACCGTGCTATTGCTCAGTTCATGCTTGATACCCACACAGAAGAACATGGTTATCAAGAAATGTACGTACCGTACCTAGTTAATGCGGCGTCATTATACGGAACAGGACAATTACCAAAGTTTGGTGAAGACTTATTTCACACGGACTTATCAAATAAAAAATTCTCATTGATCCCAACATCAGAAGTACCGTTAACTAACTTAGTACGCGATGAAATTGTAGATGAAGATGACTTACCAATTAAAATGACAGCGCACACTCCGTGTTTCAGAAGTGAAGCAGGCTCTGGTGGTCGTGATATTCGTGGACTTATTCGCCAACATCAATTTGATAAAGTTGAAATGGTACAAATTGTTAAGCCTGAAAACTCAATGACAGCGCTTGATGAATTAACGCGTCATGCTGAAATTATTCTTGAAAAACTTGAGCTACCATACCGTACAGTGCAATTATGTAGTGGTGATGTTGGTTTTAGCGCAGCCAAAACTTTTGATTTAGAAGTATGGTTACCTGCACAAGATACTTACCGTGAAATTTCGTCGTGTTCAAATATGGGGGCTTTTCAGGCTCGCCGTATGCAAGCACGCTTTAGAAATAATGAAACTAACAAGCCAGAATTGTTGCATACACTGAATGGCTCTGGTTTAGCGGTAGGGCGTACCTTAGTTGCTATTTTAGAAAACTACCAGCAAGAAGATGGAAGCATTAATGTTCCAACGGTATTGCAACCTTACATGGGTGGTTTAACTAACATAGGTTAATCAACTTTTAGTTAAGACATCGTCAGTATTTTGATTAAACGCGACTTAGGCAACTAAGGCGCGTTTTTTGATCTAGATATACGAAGTGTTTTATTCGTGCTAATAAAACCTTTTTAATAGCAAAATAATCTTAATCTTAATCTTAGGTGCTGTTTTTATATACAGTTCACTCTAATTCCTTCTTTCTACAAGAAAGCGTGCAAATTGCCTCCTTTCACACATCAACCACTTGCACCCTTATTTTTAACTCGTTGATCTATCTATAACAATAAAGTAATCTCTTCCTATTATAAATTATGGACGATTTATCCCATCTGTAGAAAGAAGGAACTTTGCCTCATAATAAAACTGTTGAACTAAACCGCTTCGCGGGGAATAGCAGCTCCCTGAATTTTCTCTGCATTCCAGCCAAACTTAACTTGCTACATCAATCCTTTTTGGAGGCAAGTTATGACACCACTCAGACAACAGTTACTTGACTGTATGCAAGTACGACACTTTTCAATGAGAACACAGCAAGCCTATGTTCGTTGGGTTTACGACTTAGCGAAATACACCCATCGATCCCCTGATACGTTACAAGACAGTGAGTTAAAAGAGTACCTTTGGTCGTTAACCCTAGATCGCCATTTATCGTCAAGCACATGTGCACAGGCTTTTCATGCGCTGAACTTTTTTTATGGTCAGGTGCTAGGTCGAACATTTAACGAACAGTTGTTACCACCGATGAAGCGACAGCAGAAGATACCAGAGCTGTTAAGTCTATCTGAAGTAAAGCGGATCATTGATGTCTGCCGCAACCCGAAATATCGCATGATGATCATGTTGTGTTATGGCTGTGGTTTACGCCTGAGTGAAGTTTGTTTGCTCAAAGTGAAAAATATAGCGGGTGAACAAAGGGTTATACATCTTCAACAAGCCAAAGGCGCTAAGGATAGGTGTATCCCCGTATCCGATTCTTTGTTGCACGAGTTACGACTGTATTGGCAACGTTTTCATCCCATCGTTTACCTATTTTTTAAGCCGATAGAAGATCAACCTTTACACCAATCCTCATTGCAAAAAGCCTATTACAAAGCAAAAAAAGATGCAGGTATATTAAAGCAAGGCGGCATACACGCCTTACGCCATGCTTTTGCTACCCATCAATTAATGGCAGGTATGCCGTTACCTGAGTTGCAGCATATTTTAGGACACAAAGATATTCGTACCACCGTGCGGTATACCCATTGGTTGCCTCACTATCAAGCAGTGCAAGGAGCACAGTTTGATTTACTCAAACAATTGGAGCAGCAATTATGAACGGCTCACTGTTCCAACAAATAATCAATGAGGGATTACCAGAGCTTGAGGCAAAAACCATCACACCAAGACAATGGCAAGTATTACATCATCTTCAAGATTGTCGAACCCAAGCAATGGGCAGTTATCAATGGCACTGCAATCACTGTGAGCAAGATACGCAGTGGTATTGCTCTTGTCGTGACCGACATTGTCCGGTGTGCCAAGGTAAAGCACGAGAGCAGTGGTTACTTAAACGCCAAGCCGATGTATTGCCTGTGGCTTATCATCATGTGGTGTTTACCTTGCCGCATCAGTTTAATGGCTGGGCAACTTTGCACCCTAAGGTATTGTATAAAAGCTTATTTAAGGCTGTCTGGCAAACCTTAAGTGAATTTGCAAACGCGAGGCATCACATGGAGGGTCAATTGGGTATGTTGGCTGTGTTACACACTTGGGGTCAAACCTTGTGTCGGCATATTCATTTACACTGCCTGATCCCAAGTGGTGTGTTAACCCAAGACAAGCAATGGTGTAGTAGTCGAAAAGCGCACTATTTATTTCCTGTTAGAGCTTTGTCAGTGAAGTTCAGAGGAAAGATGCTTAATGGTTTGGCTCAACAAGCAGACGCTGGAGCGCTTCATCGACTAGCGCCAGAAATCATTACACAGGGTTTGAATGAAGCAGCTCGGTTGAAGTGGAATGTTTATAGCAAACCAACCATTGGTCATACCGATGCAGTTGTTAACTATTTGGCACGCTATTGCAATCGCGTAGGTATTAGCGAAAGTCGTTTATCTTTAAAGAGCGGAAATAACGTATTAATGCGCTACAAGGACTATCGTAGCAATGAGACAACACATATGGATTTGTCTGCGAGCGAGTTGATAAGGCGGTTTTTACTACATGTTCTCCCCAAAGGTTTTATGAGGCTGCGTTATTACGGATTCATGGCTAATTCAATAAGACGTAAATCGTTAACCCTCATTAGAAAAAGCTTAGATAAAGACGTTGAGCGGCTTGAAGAAGTTATCACACCCAAGGTAAATGATGAAATAGGGCCTGAATGTCCCAGTTGCCATCATGTAGGGATGGTCTTGATGGGAATTGTATTGCCCAACAAACAGTTAGTACCGTTTCGAACGATATAGTTTAGCGGTATAAACTGTTAGTTATGCGTTGAAAAAAGCGATAGTGGAGGTTTCGTTTGTCTTGAATAAAGCGCCGGATTAGGTAAACTGGATTGATAACGTTGAGCAAAATAGAGTAAGGATGCTATTGAAAATTCAATTTATGGTTAATCACCATCCTACTACTGAAATGACTCAATAAACAAAAACCATATGGACTGTGCCTAGCGGCTCAGTCCAACAGGACATTTATCTCTCATGCTTCGACAAGAGATAAATGCTTAATAGTTATTGGGTACCGCTAATTAGAGTAAATATTTTATTGTAAGGGCGGTATTTATAAAATGGGTTTGGTAGGTGTTTCAGGTGGGTTTTCACCATTAGCTTTTAGGTGAAAGTCAGCGAAACAGACCTCATTTCTCAATTTAAAGTTTGGCGAGTTCGCTTCAATACGTTAAGTTGAGTGGCTCAAAGTTCAACCTTTTGTGTGTAGCGGTACTGGGAGTTTTTTACTTCTACGGTCGGGCTGCCACAAACAGAAGAGTATTTGGTGACAGTGGCACTTTGCCGCAAGCATCAAATAACAAGGGCATTCAAGACGGACATAAAACAGTTGGCTATGTTCGTTCCTCACAATTTTAGCCAACTATTTTATGCCGCTTAATAGCAGCGTTATGTGCTATTGCAACTTGATAGTTAATAATCATCCGGAGTGATTCAAATATGGTAATCGATGGTTCATGGATGTCTGATGACGATTTAAAAAATATTCCCGCCGATGTTATTTCACTGTCATTGGATAGTGAAAAAATTACAGATAAGGGAATATCCAATTTACCTTTTTTGTATTGCATTAAGAGTCTTAATTTAGAATCTACACAGATAACAAATGAGTCTATCAAAGTCATCTGTAAATTTACCACATTAGAGAAACTGTGGTTAAATCACGCTAGCAAAAAGGGAGAATATGAATTTAATGATTTAACTGATTTAACTGATTTAAATTTTGTATCATTAGCTGGGACAGGTGAGTCAATTGAAATAGATCATTTAAGTGGTAATCTAGGTTCTATACGCACATAACAAGGCGTTCAAACGGACAAAAAACAGTTGGCTGTTTCACTCCGTTCACAATTTTAGCCAACAATTTTTTGCCGCTTAACGTGGCGTTATATTTTAAGGAGGTCCCATAATGAATAAAGTCGAATTAAGCCTTATAGCAACTCTATCGTTGGCAATATTAAGTGGAGTTTACATTATAGGGCAAATGGACGGTAGACTAGCTGCCATAGAGAAGGATAAGGATTATCAATCCTTTAAATTAGAAAAAGAGAATGCACTAAGCGAACTAAAAAATCAGCGTATATCGTCAGTACAGCAAATCCAAGCAGAAACAGAATTAGCGCATAATACGATTAAAAGCGAAAAATCAGAAGCTATCGAGAAACTGTCTAAGCTCAAAAAACTCAACCAAAACCAATGTCACACAGTTGATTCGAGCGTTAACGGTGGTAAATTGATGTGTAAGGTAGGTGAATATGTTGCAGGGGCACAGAATTTGCGAGGCCGAAATAATACGCTTGATTTTATCATTTGCTGCAGTGCATAAAATATAACAAGGGTTTTCAAGTCGGACAAATTACAGTTGGCTTTTTGTTCGTGCCTCACTTATTTTAGCCAACTGCAATTTGCCGCTTAAAACGGCGTTATGTAGCTAAATCAGGTCGTGTCGTGCCACTGTCAGGTTGATTTCGTAACCGCCAACGATGTTTTCGAGTTAGATTTTCCTCACAGATGGACGAGGGTATTTTATGATAGTTAAAAAATTAAGAGAGAAACGGAATTGGTCTCAAGAGCAACTTGCAATAATGGCTGGATTAAGTACAAGGACAATCCAACGAATTGAAAGTGGCAATAAAGCTAGTATTGAATCTCTTAAATCACTCGCCTCTGTTTTTGAAATAGATATTTCTAAACTTAAAGAGGAGATTATTGTGATAGATAAAAGTTCGGAATCTTGGAAATCAGAACCTTTATTAGTTAAATTCTTTTTCTGGGGTGTTAAAGCCAGAAAGCAAATTTTAACTATGGAGTTTTTTTGTTTGGCTTTAGGCTTTATAACTTGGGTTATAAAGCCCGACATATTTGCTACACCTGGCTTCTTTCTTTTAGCTTATGTATTTGCAACAATGAAGTATTATATTGACCGTAAAAAACATTGGTAAATTAGCTACATAACAAGCAAATAAACTAGGACACGCAACAGTTGGCCGCGCTTCGTTCCTCGCACATTTTAGCCAACCATTTTTAGCCTCTTATTGGGGCGTTATGTGCATCATGGAGGTTACAATTGAAAAAGGATGATTTATATATAGCGATTCTTCATTTTGGAAAAGCAAATCTTGGAAAACCTATTAAGTTCATTGATCTAAGGGAACACTTAACTAGCGAAGGTTACGAGTTTGATGAATTTTCTGTATCACAATTTTTTTCTGCTCTTTTTGTTGATAGTACTTCCCCTAGAGGCAATACGCCTGGAAAGCTAAATAAAGAAGGGCGATATTTTTTAGAGCATGAAGGCTATTTTAACCTCCTTGAACACGAAGAACTTGTATCAGCGAGAACATCCTCATTTTGGGCAACTATTTTCGCTAGTATCGCGATCGTTATTTCTATTATTTCGGCTGTGTGTTCTGTTTATTATTCACAGTTACAAATAAAAACACCAGTAACGTTAAATCAATTGCAGCTTGATAAAATGAATAACGTAAATATTGAAAATAGTATTAACACTTTAATCGATATATCTAAACAAAACGTTACATCTATCAATGCTTTGAAGGAAGAGCTTGAGGCTATAAAAGCACATAACAACACGCCCTGAGGTGGACAACAAGTTTAAATTAGCTATTTACCGCAAATTTTAACAGTGGCGAGCCTCTTCGTTTTAATGCCTTTAAATATTTTGATTCGTCGTAGGGTGTATTGGTTTTC
>NZ_VOLT01000014.1 GCF_007954275.1 Colwellia demingiae
GCCAACAAGGTGAAAGGTTGATTTCCCAATATCAATTCCAAGAATGTTAATAGTAGACATGATGATTCTCCTCATTTAATAATCTCCCTAAGTGTAGCTTAGGGGAGGCGGACCATCTTATTAGCGCCATACAGTATATATGCTAATGTCCTCTGCCCTTGAATTAAGAGTGAGGGTGCTCTCGCGACAAAAAGTTAGCAATTGAAATTCACGCATCAACGTCTTCTTTTATCAAGAAGAAGACGTTGATGCTAATGACCGCTTTTCAGCTTGAGTTCAAATGGTGAATGCAACGCTATCCTTAATACAAAGGAGCGTAGCTATGAAAAGAAGACCTCGTATTATTTATCAATATCGACATATGCCAGCAAAACATGTTGAGTAACTACACGATTTAAACGAGTAATTACACAACATCAGTTACAGACTTGTTTGATAAAAATAGCTGCTTATTCATTGATAAGTAGCTAAATTTTGAAGAATTCATTTTGAAAGATCAATACGAAAATCTGATCACATTACACACATTCCTCCTGCTCCTCTCTACGATCAGAATCGAGGCTTATAGACTTTACATTGTTGTTTTCTTCCGTGAAAATAACAAAATTCAATGGTTCAGTCATTGCGCCGTTTGAAATTGCTAATTCAATATGCTTATTCATGATTATACCTTATTGTTAATTTTCTTTACGTGAATGATTATTTACTAAGTAAGACTATATGCTTAGTTTTTTAGGTGCTTCAGCTTTAGTATCTACGCTAAAACAAGAGTCACTTATCACAAAAGTCTGTGATAAGTGAGCCATTTTATCGGGGGAAATTCAGATCGCTGTACCGCCTACAGTTGTGTTGCTAATTCCAATCCTTGTTTAATAGCACGCTTCGCATCAAGCTCTGCCGCTACATCTGCCCCACCAATTAAATGATACGGCTTATTCAAGCCTTCCACTAATTCTCTGGCAGGATCTTGACCAGCACAAATAATGATATTATCAACATCGAGAATCTGTCTTTCTCCAGCAATGCTTAAATGCAAACCTGCGTCATCAATTTTGTGGTACTGACAAGACGGAATCATTTTCACTTGCTTGTTTTTAAGACCGGTACGATGGATCCAACCAGTCGTTTTACCTAAGCCTGCGCCCACTTTAGTATCTTTACGTTGGAGTAAAAATACTTCACGCGCTGGTGCTGATACTTGTGCTTTAACACCTTCAATACCAGCACGTGCTTCAAGTGTCATATCAATGCCCCACTCTTTCATATAAGCTTCAATATTCTGACTGGTTCCTTCACCTGAATGAACTAGGTATTCAGAAACATCAAAACCGATACCACCAGCACCAATAACTGCTACTTTTTTTCCTACGTGTTTTTTATGTCTTAACACATCGATATAGTTTAGAACTTTTGCGTGCTCAATACCTTCAATCGGTGGTGTACGTGGTTTAATCCCTGTCGCGATAACTACTTCATCAAAATCACACTCGTTTAGCTCAGCTGCCGTTACTTTGGTGTTTAACTTCACTGTTACGCCTGTTAACTCAAGCTTGCGAGTAAAATAACGAATAGTTTCAGAAAACTCTTCTTTACCCGGTACTTGTTTGGCGATATTAAATTGACCTCCTACTTCACTTGCGCCATCAAAAAGTGTTACCTCATGCCCTGCATCAGCAAGTGCTGTAGAGGCAGACAAGCCTGCTGGCCCTGCGCCGATTACCGCAATTTTTTTAACGGATTTTGTCGGAATAATATTAATTTCTGTTTCAAAACAAGCACGAGGATTGACTAAACAACTAGACATTTCTCCAGAAAACACATGATCTAGACAGGCTTGATTACAACCAATACAGGTATTGATTTCATCACTTCGACCTTGTGCTGCTTTATTAACAAAATCAGCATCCGCTAAGAAAGGACGTGCCATTGAAATCATATCAGCATCACCATTTTGCAATACGGCTTCTGCAACTTCAGGGGTATTAATTCGATTTGACGTGATTACTGGAATGTTAAAGTGTTCTCTATATTTAGCTGTCACCCAAGTAAAGGCTGCACGTGGCACCTTAGTTTGAATAGTAGGTATACGCGCTTCATGCCAACCAATACCGGTATTAATAATTGTTGCGCCAGCTTTTTCAATCGCTTGCCCAAACTGTACTGCCTCTTCAAAAGTACTACCACCTTCAACGAGATCCATCATAGATAAACGGAATATAATAATAAATTTTTCGCCAACCGCTTCACGGATACGACGTACCACATCAACACCAAACTTAATGCGGTTTTCAAATGCACCACCCCACTCATCATCACGTTGATTGGTTCTTAGGGCGGTAAATTGATTAATGAAATAACCTTCTGAGCCCATTACTTCAACACCATCGTAATTAGCTTCTTGCGCTTTTACAGCCAGATCAATAAAGCCTATCAGCTCTTCTTCTATCATTTCAGCGGTAGCAGCTTCAGGCTTAAATGGATTAATTGGGGCTTGAATAGCCGATGGTGCAATAGGCTTTTTATTAAAAGCATAACGACCGGTATGTAATATTTGCATACATATCTTACTGTCATACTTATGTACTTCATCTGTTATAACTCTATGTTTAGCAATGTCTTCTGCTGTTTCAATCATCTTGGTGTCGTGGTGAGTAGCACCGCGCTTAGTTGGACCATAACCACCCGTTACAATAAGACCACAACCACCTTTAGCGCGTTCACCATAGAAGGCAACCATACGTTTAGTACCTTCTGGGTGCTCTTCTAAACCCGTGTGCATGGATCCCATTAACACGCGATTTTTTAGGGTAGTAAAACCAAGATCAAGGGGTTCAAATAATTTTGAAAATTTTTGCTCAGACATTGCTTACTCTCTCTATATAGCTAGTGTGAAATTTCAGGACTTTCACTGATGATGTTAAACAAATTAGGCCAGTAAACTTACACTTCTCAAAGCAAAGTTGACACTGTCAAGTTAACGTACATAAAAGATACACCTTAAATATGACAGTGTCAAGATTGCTTGTTTGAACGATCATTGCTAAATTAGCCCCATGAAAGATATTAATGAAAAATCAACGTATCACCACGGTGATCTTCGCGAAACTTTGCTGGTTGTTGCGACTAAAATGTTGCAAGAAAGTGGTATTAAAGAAGTTTCTTTACGTAAACTTGCATCGCGTGTTGGGGTTTCTAGAACAGCACCCTATCATCACTTTAAAGATAAGAATGCTCTGCTTTGTGGCATGGCAGAAAAGGGGTTTGAACAATTACATCAAATCAATAAAAATGGCTATGAAGATGAAGAATTATCAATAAGAGAACATTTTTATCGTTTTATTCATGATTACATTCAGTTTGCTCACAACAACCCTGATCTTTATGAATTAATGTTTGGCCGTACTATATGGAAAGACAAGAGCAGCACCCAAGAACTTCGAGATTCAGCCTACCCTTGCTTTCAATTTCAAGTGGCAATGACGCAAGAATGGCAAAAAAAAGGGCTATTTAATGTCGATGATAATGCCTTGCGGGCATCGCAAGTATTGTGGGGCACGGTACATGGTATAGCGAAATTATTTATTGATGGTATCTATACGGATAACAGTAAAATTGATGAAATTTGTGACTATGCGGTCAGTATGTTTTTATCAAACTCAAAACAGTAAGAACTCGATATCAGTGATAAATAATACGAATAAAGCTGAGTTCCTCTCAATAATATCCTCAGATATTGCTTTCAAGTAACAACTTAAAGGCAATCGCCAATGTCATCAGTACAATGAAAGGTTTAATCAAAGCCGCGCCGCGGTGAATGACTAAATTCGATCCCAGTCGCGCGCCCACAACTTGTGAAGCAGCCATCGTAATAGCTAAAGCCCAAACAATATGTCCACCCCATAAAAATATAACCATGGAAGTGGTATTAACTATCAACACCATAGGCTTGGTAAAGGCCGTCGCTTTTCGCATGTTAAAACCGCGTAATGAGGCAAATGCAACGGCGAAAAATGAGCCCATTCCTGGGCCAAAAAAGCCACCATACAGCCCGATACCACCACCGATAAGAGGGGCAAATGTTTTCTCTGATATTCTCGGAGGTAAATCTTCATCAGTAATCGTCGGGGAAAACATCATATAAAGCGCTATTACAATGAGTAGATACGGCATCATTATTGATAAATAGTCAGTAGATATCTGCTGTACTAAGTAAGTACCTATCATAGAGCCAACAAAGGCATAACACAGAGCTGGCCTTAGAGCGTGCAAATCAATATAGCCCTTGCGAAAAAAATTAATCGTTGAAGATAGTGTGCCAAAGACACTTTGAAATTTATTTGTCGCTAACGCGTTAAGTGGAGGCAAACCAGCCCACAGCAATACGAGTAAAACAATGGCACCACCTGCCCCAGCAATCGAGCTGATAAAACCTGCAACAAAAGCCACAACGGTCAAGCCAATAAAAAGTGTCAGTGATAATTCGATTTTTAGCTCCCGTCTTATGAAAGACACCTTAACCGCTAACGAAATAAGTTTTTACCCTTACATTGGATCAGGACATCATACTAAGATTCAAATAAAGTACGTAACGATAACAAGCTTAGTATGCTGTATTTATTAGATGATTTATAATGTAAATTTATAATAGTGAATATTGTTCACTCATATAATATGAGCCAAAGTGCATTCATGAGAAAACTACCTTCTTCTGTTACACAGTTAACTTAATTGATCTTAATACACTGAAAAGGTTAATATCTTTCCAGCGTTATTTGGGGACACTCTATGCTTATCTTAGGTATACCCTCATTTCAAAAAAATGGATTTACGAAATGTTGAGAAGAAAATTAATTGTATCTTTGACCTCTATTATTTGCTTTGTAATTATTTATCTAAATTCAGATAGCTACTTATCTGAGAATAAGCCCTTTATTACAAAAGAAACAACAAAACCTACAGAAGAAAGCAATAAGTCATTACCTAAAACAACGATATCAACAATGGATAAAGTCGATAGTTCTGTCGCTATGAATAATGCCGACACAGATGCTTTTGAGTGCTTTCCTGACTTTACTTTCAATAAAAAAACATGGATGGATGATGCTAAGCAATACTTCCAATCTCTTGATGCTGACTTTACCTTTGATGAAGAAGCTCACATGCTTGAGGGCGAACAATATCTACAATCTCTTGATGACCATTTTTCTAAGGCAGACCCTTTAAATTATGCGTTGTTTGCAACACCACCAAAGGGAATAAGTAGATTAGACTTGTTACTTAACTATCATAACCAATTTCAAAGTAACCCTCTCGTTTCTCTGAATTTAATAAATTTATGTAAGCACGCTTCGGATAAAAAATGCACTGTTGATATCGTTAATAATTTAGTATCTTCCGATAGTAATAATGGGGCTATTTGGCTAAATGTTGCATCCTTCTACGCTGCTAGAAATGATGATAAGGGAGTCATGAGTGCTATTAATTCGTTGGAGAAAACAACATTATTTAACGAAAGGTACGCAGAAAATATATTGTTATATGCGCAAGCATTGGAAAACTCAACCTCTAATGATTTTACTGCTAATGTAATAGTTGGAATTGGCAATGCTGCGGCTAATTCTCCTGCATACGGATCTGTAATTCAATGGTGTAAACAGGGAATAGAAGCACCAGGTAAAGCAAATGCCTGCTTAACTCTTGGTCAACAACTGGAAACAAGAAGTACAACATTATTGAGTAATTCAATTGGTCTTGCGCTACAGAACATAGTATTTGAATCACAGAGCAACACCGAAGCAATGCAGTTAGTCGAAAAGAAAAAGAAAAGCTTATATTCTAATATCGATAATGAGCTATTTCAACGAGCCTCAATTATGATGATGCTCGACCAACGGTTACTTCGGAGTTGGTTGAACAATCTAGATTCTCAGGGTGAATTTGAATCACAACGGCTATTAGTCGAAGAAGCTGAAGTCCTATACGAAGAGAATAAAAATCAATTATGCACCGCAATATACAAAATGCTTGACGCCTTCTAATGAAATTAACTTAATTTCACTACACATTTAACAAACAATTTTAGCCCCTTATTGGGGGATAGCTTAATAATCATGGAAGAGTATGCGTTTATCTAAGGTTTTATTAATTTCTTCTTTATCTCTATTTCTTTGCTCATGTGCGGTTATGCCAGAGTTTACTGAGAAGTTTGATAAAAAATGCCAAGCAGTACAAAAAAAGGTAGAACTTACCATTGAAGATGCTGGAATGTTTGGTGAATTAGAATGCCCTAGTAAAGATGACTGTAAAGCTCAATTCTTGGGACAAATGCTAGGATCAGTGATTGTTTTTCCTGTCAGTGCAATAATTTCAGGTTCAATTTCTGTTATTGGAAATTCTATCTATTGGATAAATGAACAAGGGCAATGTGGCGGATAAATTAGGCTAACAAGAAAAAATCAACTTTAAACCTCTCATCGAGGTGTTAACTGCACAGGAGGCTTTGTGAAATACTTTGCATACGGTTCAAACATGTCATTTCTAAGGCTTAAAGAGCGAGTACCAAGTGCCAAAAAACTTGAAATAGTGACGCTTAAACAGCACCAATTACGTTTTAATATGAGTGGTGATGATGATTCTGGAAAGTGTGATTCTTTTCAAACAAATAACAGTGAAGACATAGTCATTAGAGCTCTCTTTGAGATAGACGAAAGTGAAAAAAGCGCTTTAGACCGAGCTGAAAGCTTAGGAGATGGATACGATGAAAAATTAGTCTTTGTTCAAAATAACTCAGGTGAAGTATTTGAAGCATTAACCTACTATGCAATCAAAATAGACGCTTCGTTACAACCTTATTCTTGGTATCTAAATCACGTTATTATTGGCGCAAAAGAAACAAAAGTGCCTACTGATTATCTTGCCGTCATTGAATCTGTTGAATGCATTGAAGACCCAGATAAAAACAGAGACGAAAAACAGCGTGCAATGTACGCTTAAGCAAATCCTCAATGACACCCCACCTTAAGATGACAAGCGCTTTTAAGATTAGATATTCCATGCAATAGATTTTACCAATCATTATCATCAATTTAATCAACTTCAGCGATTACTATTTTTGGTCTAAGATTAAGTTTCTAAACACGTGATATTAGGAAGATATGATGAAAAAGAAACTTACCACTAATGCTGGCTGCCCTGTGGCTAACAACCAAAATATAATGACAGCAGGTCCACGCGGCCCTCAATTACTACAAGACGTTTGGTTTTTGGAAAAACTGGCTCATTTTGATCGTGAAGTCATACCCGAAAGACGTATGCATGCTAAAGGCTCCGGTGCATACGGAACTTTTACCGTTACTCATGATATTACACAATACACAAGAGCAAAAATTTTCTCTGAAGTAGGGAAAAAAACCGAAATGTTTGCTCGATTTACCACTGTTGCGGGTGAACGAGGCGCTGCCGATGCTGAGCGTGATATCAGAGGATTTGCGTTAAAATTTTATACTGAAGAAGGTAACTGGGATTTAGTGGGTAATAACACTCCTGTTTTCTTTTTACGTGATCCGCTAAAATTTCCTGATTTGAACCACGCAGTTAAACGTGATCCTCGTACTAACATGCGTAGTGCTCAAAACAATTGGGATTTCTGGACATCACTGCCAGAAGCCCTACACCAGATAACTATCGTGATGAGTGATAGAGGTCTGCCTGCTACCTACCGTCATATGCATGGCTTTGGTAGTCATACTTTTAGCATGATCAGCGCAGACAATGAGCGCGTATGGGTTAAATTTCATTTTGAATCGAATCAGGGAATAAAGAACTTAACAGATCAAGAAGCCGAAGTTGTTATTGGTCAAAACCGAGAAAGCCATCATGCTGATTTGTATGACGCGCTTGAATCAGGAGACTTTCCATCATGGACCTTAAAAATTCAAGTCATGACTGAAGAGCAAGCAGAAAAGTCACCTTACAATCCTTTTGATTTAACTAAAGTATGGCCACATAAAGATTATCCTTTGATTGAAGTGGGCGTAATGGAGCTAAATAGAAATCCAGAAAACTTTTTTGCTGAAGTAGAGCAATCGGCGTTTAATCCAGCGAGTATAGTGCCAGGGATAAGTTTCTCTCCTGATAAAATGTTACAGGGCCGCCTATTCTCTTATGGTGACGCTCAGCGCTATCGTTTAGGTGTTAATCATCAACAAATACCGGTTAATGCGCCACGTTGTCCTGTACACAGCTACCACCGAGACGGAGCAATGCGAGTTGATGGTAATCATGGCAGTACTATAGGTTATGAGCCAAATACCCAAGGTGAATGGCAAGAGCAGCCAGATTTTTCTGAGCCACCAATGGAATTATCTGGCGCTGCTGCCCACTGGAATCATCGAGAAGATGAAGATTACTTTTCTCAACCGGGTGACTTATTCAGATTAATGGATCACAACCAACAGCAGGCTTTATTTGATAATACAGCTAGATCCGTTGGTGGTGCGAGTATTGATATCCAAAAAAGACATATTTCGCACTGTTTAAAAGCGGATAAAGCCTACGGTGCAGGTGTTGCTAAAGCACTTGGAGTTTCACTAGATAGTATCTAATACCAAATCCATTAAGTTATTTCCCACTCAGCGAGAATTAAAAGGCTTAGAGACAAGGCATTGATTGAAGAGAATGGTTACTCAGGAGAATATGCTCCTGCATTCTCTAATAAGCTGCATCCATGCAGCGTCCTTGTCAAAATCAATAACGCTGTATGTAAGCCTTTTAAACTCGCCCTTAGGAGCTTGTCAGAAAAGCAATAACTGCACAAATTTGTTAGATATAGAATGACTATATCAGCATAAATTTTATTTGTTATAACTTCTCTGACATAGCTCTGAGGTGGAAATAAATTTAATGGAATTGGTATGAATAAATTAACGGTGATTCAGTGATAAGTCTTTATCCCAATCATTAACTGAGTCATCGTTAACTGTATTTAAAACCTATTTAGCCCTTTTTATCATTGACACCAGCCTCTTCCTCCCCCATTGTTCACGATTTACCAGACCTTCGTAAATTTTAGTGAGAATAAATGCCTACTACCTCTGCCAATAAGCAAGAATTACAAGGTTACTTCCTGATGTTAGGTTCGATCCTAATTTTCTCATTGTTGCCCTACTACATACAATTTTTGGCGCCTGTTGATGGTAATACCCTCTTTGCTTTTCGCGTACTGTCTCAGTTAGGATTTGGCTTGTTATTTTTAGCTTTAACGCGGAAATTACTCGCACTTAAGGCTATATTTTCCCAGCCCAAAGAGTTAATGATATTATGCTTAACTTCCCCTTTAATCGCATTACAGTGGTGGATATTTTTTTGGGGACCGGTAAATGGTGAAACGATCAATATCGCTATGGGTTACTTTTTATTACCTATTACCATTAGTTTAACTGGCCGATTTTATTTTAAAGAAAGCTTGAGTCCTTTATTGTGGCTCGCTGTAAGCGCGGCATTAATTGGAGTGAGCGTTGAGCTATATAGAAGCCATTCATTTTCTTGGGTTACGCTGCTTATTTGTTTGGCTTATCCACCCTATTTTATCTTGCGCCGCAAAAGCAAAATACCGACCACAAGTAATTTTGTTGCAGAGAACATTTTTGTCACTCCGGTAGCTTTGTTGCTGCTGTATTTTGCGAACCAACAGCAACTACCCTTTTTACCTTCATTAGATTGGGGAATACTCTTGTTATTAGGCTCAGGTTTATTGGGCACTGTTGCCATGCTATTTTTTGTTTCCGCATCGACACGCTTAAAATTTACAATATTTGGTATGTTAAATTATGGCGAGCCCATATTGATGATGCTGGTCGCGATATTTTTACTTAACGAAACCATTAGCCCAGAACAACTATGGAGCTATGGTTTCTTTGGTATAGCAGTGCTGTTAGTCATTGGCGATAGTTTACTGCGTATACTAATCAGTAGAAGAAGAACATTTGACTAATTATCATTATTATTAAAAAGCAAAAAACCGCTACTTTTGCAGTTAACGGTTTTTTATTAAGGTTATCGAAAAGGTCTATTTAAAGACAAACTGCCTTAATACGGATTTTATCTGTCCAACTAAGAAAACCATGATTTGTTAAATATTCAACGTTAACCATTGAAGTACCGTTCGGGCATTCTAGTAAAAGGTTTTTGTAAGCTTGGTCAACATAGTTAGTGTCGTAAACAAAACCTAGTATATTCTTTTGAGATTTTTCAATCTCAATAATCTTGCCAATCTCAAGTTCATTAGCACTATTACTTCCAACATCTACTTGTGACATATGAACACTACTAGTGCACGCACTAAGCATCGCCACCGTAAATAGCAAAAATAGCTTTTTCATTGCTACACCTCATTACAGTATGCGGATACAATAACTTCTCTTTTGTACATAAGCACATAGCCTGTAGTTTGGTGCTTAGTAAAGACCCCTTCTATTTTACCTGTTGAACATTGCCCTTTAAGCTTATCAATTGCTTCATCAACAAACGCATTGCTAAAGTTTATTCCGATGAAATTCCAACTAGATGAAGTAGTCGTTATAACGTTATTTCTTTGTGCTGGAACTTGTGTCATAGACACGGTATTTAAACCAACGCAACCCGTCAGTGACAGTGCAAGTATTGAAAATAATATGGTGTTCTTTAACATGATGTTTCTTCCTAAGTTTAGTGAGTCTGAGTCGTATTAATACAGTAACCGTTGATGCGTACAACTTCGCCACTTACAGGGCCAACATTGGTTGCTTCGCGAACAGATGTTAATCCGGTTAACTTTTTACTTGGACATGCTTTAATGACCTCAGAGAGGACTTCATCGGCATAAGCGTCGTTATATACAGGGTTACCTGTTTTAGGACCAAAATTACTGATGGCCAAAATAAAAGCGACTAATTCTAAGTCTTCACTGGTTGAGCTTGACTTTGCGACCTCTGACCCTATTTGTGCAGCTTGAGCTGCGTCAAAACCAAATTCATTTACCTTGATTGTAAATGGCGTTAACGTACCTTGAGACTGGTCTATATCACCAATATGAACATGGTGAAGTTGACTACACCCTCCAACAAGTAAAAAGCTGAGTCCAAGAATACTTTTCAATTTTATCGGCATATGTGCCTACCTATTTATTACGTGGATTGATAAAGCGTGACGCTATTATACTTTCAAATGAAATGAGTAGATCTGCTTTATTGTTTAGTAAGTGTCGGAGAAACGTAAGAAACTGTAAGCTTTAAAATAATGATTTGTGGATAGGATTTTCTAAAGTGAAGATGAAGGTGATTTAGCGGATATAAAATGATTATGGTACAGTGTTATCCAAAATATAACTTAAATATCATGAGCATAATAAAATGGAATTATATCACTGCCGCGACTCTCGCTCGGTAAGACCGTTATGGGCACTCGAAGAATTACAGCTTGATTATGAGCTGATTAATATGGAGTTTCCGCCAAGATATAACCATCCAGGTTATTTAGACATTAATCCCTTAGGCACAGTGCCGACTTTTATTGATGGGAAGTTGATCATGACAGAGTCTGCTGCTATCTGTCAGTATTTAGTCGATAAGTATGGCGCGAGTGAAATCGGCTTAACCGTTGAACATCCAGAGTACGGTGAATACCTTAATTGGATACATCGTAGTGATACCACATTCACTTTTCCGCAAGCTTTAATTTTAAGATACGATCGTTATGAAAAACCTGAACGATTACAGCCACAAGTCGTTGAAGATTATAAAAAATGGTTGTCATCACGGTTGAGTAGCGTTGAAGTTGCGCTTCAAAGCAGTGATTACCTTTGTGCTGGTAAATTTACGATAGCTGATATTTGCGTTGGTTATGCGCTTTTTCTCGCTCACAAAACAGATAACGATAAAAATTTCGGGCCACATACTCGCGACTATTTAAAAAGACTAATGGCTCGTGATGGGTTTAAAGTAGCAATGAATCAACAAGAAGGTCTTGCGCCAATTTTCTAATGATTACAGCAGCACTGTTTATTGTGACGTTCGGTGTGCTTTTCATTTAGAACATAATCAGCGCAAATTGCTTTATCAGTAATTTGCGCTATTTTTGGGCCAATTGATTTAGTTGGTTTAGTTAATAACCTAATGAGTTATTTTGCTGCTTCTGTAGCTGCAGCGCTGGCAGCAGTAGCTTTTCTCATTGCTGCTTTAATTTCTTTAATATCACAACCATCAAGCAGTAATAATACATCTGCTATAGAGCTACGCAGTTCAGTACTTTCTTTAAGTGCTTTTTTATTTTGTATATGCGATATCGATTCTCGATTCATCACAGTATCCAGTAATTTCTTCAATCCGTCTTCGTCATCAATATCTAATGGCGGTAGCGGATTAGTTGCGACTTCATTATATGCATTATAAATAAGAGTGAGTGCTTCTTGAGATTCTTTTAATCTTTGCATTTTTTATTCTTATTAAATTGAATAGTCATTTTAGATTACATCAATAAAACACTTTGTCTATAAGATATTGAACAATATTGAAATAACCTTCTTTCAATAGAATTAGGCAATTAGATTTAACTAAATAGGATAACCATACGTTTTAAAATAAAAAAGCCTCTACATTGCTGTAGAAGCTTTCTTTTTCGTCTGTGAGATGGTCGTTTAAATCAACTCAAATCCATTGGCTTTATTAGGGTAAGACAGTATCCCTAACACAGCTGAAATAGCGTTCATTTTCATTAACTGATACTTCCCCCTCAAGCCCCTTCCGTAGATCAAAAACTTTAAAACTCCCTTCTACATCACTAGATTCAGATGTCCAAAAATACTCACCAACTGACCATTTCTGTTCAGTATATAATTGGTAATCCTCATCATCACTATTATCATATCTTGTCCATAAAGACATCAACTCACTAGAGGTGGGTAATCTATAATCATCATGCCTATTGTAAACTAAGTTAGCACATTCTGTTGTTGCACTTATCTGAGTTAATATAATAAAATCAACACCCTCTGGCCCGCTTACACCATCCTCAGGAAGTCGTTGATAAGTGCTAGAAGACATACCTAAGAGGGCTGCATCCGTCACAGAAAATGGACTAACAAAACTTAAACCTCCAGCACTTAGCACTTTAACCGCAGCTACGTTAGTGTATGTTATATCGCTGTTATAAAAACCATCAACAAGAACATTAACCTCAAGCTGTTTAGTAATCGCTCTAGTATTTTCAAAGTCGTTTTTAATAATTCCTGAATTTCCTATAGAAACGCCATCATCATAATTAGAATTATCGTCATCACTTAAACTCCAGCTGATACCCTTTTTACCATTTAAAATATGCATTTCACCATCAGTATATAAACCAGTGGCAATAAAGAGGCGCGACTCACCGGGCGCAAGAAGCAAATCTTTTGGTGTTATAACAATAGTTGCAGTTAGTTCAGCCTCTGTAATTACAAAAAATTCAGTATCAAAGATACTGTCATCTTCCGTAGTCACCCGAATCTCTGCAGTACCATTATCTACAGGCGTTAATAAGCCATTATTATCTATTTTAGCAACGTCTTCATTTAAGCTTTCCCAGTTTACACTTTCTTCTTTCGCAATATCTCTCTCAGTACCATCTGAGAATAAACCTGTTGCAATTAAATTTTTATTTAAACCCATAGGATATGTGACTTCTTGTGGTTTGATAACTACCGACACAAGAAGTGCATCTGTAACAGTTACTGCAATGGCATTACTTGTTTTTAAGTCTAAAGTCGCTGTTACATCTTCTATGCTAGGTTCAATCCCCTCAAATGTCCCGTTAGGAACACTCGGATTCAATTTGACAGAATTAGTTGAATGCCAAGTGACATCATTGGTGACAATCACCTTCGAGTCATCTGTATAGGTTGCTTCAGCAGTAAAGGAAAGTTTATAACCATCCACAACACTTGTCTGACCTTCGACTGGCGAAATAGCTATACTCACTAAACTCTCATCAGTAACAGTTAATTCTGTAGAGCTTGATAAGCCTTGAAAAGTTACCGATATAGTAGTTTCACCTTTCTTTTGTGTATCTGCTAGACCAGTTATGCTATCAATTTCAGCAATATCAGTAAATTCACTGTCCCAATGCATTTCGCTGTTATTTGCTAAGTTATCTTCAGTTCCATTACTATAAATACCAACAGCTGTGTACTGCACATTCAAACCATTAGGTACAGTATTGTCGACTGAATATATCTTAATTCCAACTAGCGAAGCTTCTGTAATGGTAATTGAAATAGATCCTGTCACAGGTTGATCATCAGAACCATTACTCCCCGAATAACTTGCATAAATTATTGTAGTACCTGGTGATACGCCAGTAACCAGGCCTGTATAATCAACGGTCGCAATCTTATCATCCTGGCTTGTCCATATAGAGTTACCACTCGATGCGGTGAGCTCTTCACCGGTAGAATATATTGCTATTCCCTCTACGAGTTGGCTTTCACCATCGGCAAAAGTAGTTTGAGTTGCAGTAAGCTGAACCTCGGTAACATAATAGGGATCACTATCACTTCCACAGGCGGTGATGACAGATAAAAGAGTAATTAAGAGCAGGCACCTTAATTGATTAATAAAGTTAAACATAAAAAATTGCTTCCTTGTAAGTTGTGTTATTAGATAACGAATAGACGAGATTGAAGTTTTATCTCGTAGAAAAGCTGAAATATAGTTCGATTATTTTAGCAACAATAAATTGACTAGAATATGCACTTTCCGAAAATCTGGTATGCTTTTAAAAAAATTTTAGATGAATTTGTAAATTGATTTTTGATGATTCGATGAAAAAAAAGTTAAGCACTTTAAATAGTAAAATCCTCCAGAACTAGTTTTCTTTATGGAGCAGGAGGAGTTAAAGGAATATGAATACTGGTGTTACTCTATACAATCACCATTAAAATTTAATGGGTTACAGCGTGTTGAAGGCTGAGTTATAAAATGTCATGCTCAGCTTCAGCCATCTATTAGTAAATTATGTTCGAACTTTATAAAATACAACTAAGTGAACTTAAATTATGATCAACCAGATAAAGCCCTATCTTATACAAGCACTGCTTAGTGAATTTATAATCGATAAAAAACGTAAATACGCTGATAAAAAACGCATTAAAAATAACTTAACTCATCAGGTCACTGTTTATCTTGCCATAGATGATCCCTACAGCTATTTATTATTACAAACACTCGCTGAATTAAAGGACAGATATTCATTAGAGTATGATTTTAGAACTGTGCTTAACAAGCCAACAGAAATGTACCCTGCTCCAGAAATGTGGACAGACAATGCATTTCAAGATGGTGTGTTTTTAGCTGAGTTATACCAACTCGCTTTTCCAGCGCAGCCTCCTAAAATTAGTCAACAACAAAAATTGATTGCAACAGCTCAGCTATTACACTATGAACTCCAACCGAGATATTTAGCCAAAGCACTCGAAATATTTTCGAGCTATTGGCAAGAAGACAATGACACATTAGCATCATTGATTGACCCCGTTATCCAGAGTCACAGTGAATGTTATCAGCAACATTTACTCAGTAACGAAGCAATGTTAAAGCAACATGGACATTATCAATCGGCCATGCTGCATTATGGCGGTGAGTGGTATTGGGGAATCGATCGATTACAATATTTAGAAAAACGTTTAAATGATTTACACCCGTCTGCTGATAAAAAAATACTTTTTAACCAAACACATAATATCCTGCAATCAGATAATACATTACCCGTTGCCAATGATGAAAAATCGCCTTTAGTTATATATTGGTCAATACGCAGTCCTTATTCATATCTTGGTTTGTTACGAGCAAAACGTTTAGCGGCTCATTTTCAAGTTCCACTTGTGATTAAGCCAATATTACCTATGGTGATGCGACGTATGTTGGTACCAAAAACCAAACGTATGTACATTTTACAAGATGTAAATCGTGAAGCAGCAGCCCTTGATATACCCTTTGGAAAAGTAGCAGATCCGTTAGGAAAAGGCGTAGAACGCTGCTATGCACTGTTTGAATACGCTAACGCTAAACAGTTAGGTGTTGAATTTTTATTAACCTACGCACAAGCCGTTTGGTCAAAAGGGATATGTTCTGAAACTGATGCAGGATTAAAGCATATTGTTGAAATGTCAGGTCTTAACTGGTTTGAAGCGAAACAATATCTCGACGACAATAGCTGGAAGACTTGGGCGCAAAACAACTTATTCGCCTTATATCAGCACAATAAATGGGGAGTCCCTAGTTTCAGTTACGAAAATACTACGGTATTTGGGCAAGACAGATTATTACAAATACAACACGCGATTGCATCTTCACATCAGAAAAGTTAACGCTAATAATAAGGCTATTAGCGTTAACAGCATCACTGCCAGCTTTTAATACTGTGATATCAGCTCATGTGCTGTTGTTGTCGCTTTAACGACTTGTTTTTAGTTATTGATTCCGTCTGCTCAACCGCATAAAGATTGAGTCCATTAAAGAGACTTTTTAATTGCGTTGCATCATAGTCTAATTCTATCTTTGCAATAACAAGCTGATGTTTTTCAGGAAATAACGCTTCTACTGATTGCGAAATTAGCTCAAATAACTTTTTCAGGCTAATTTTATGGATTTGCCCCGTTTTGTTAAAAATCCACTCGGTAATCGCCATAAAATCATCAAACGGTTTATCAGACAATATATGAGGTAAAGCGTACTTAAAACGCCCTGAATTACCTATCATGTCCCAATATCGCGCAAAGCGATTAATACGTTGCATCGTGGTAAAGCTCACCCTGTCAGTACTTAATATATTAAAAGGTGGCAATGGGTTAAAACGCAGGTCAAATGCTTCTGTATGCCTTATTATTGGACTACCTTTTAACCGTTTCAATATACCCATTTGAATTTCATGTGGGCGACAATGATAGAGTTGATTGAAGCTATCTTTAAACGTATCGAAGGTTTCGCCTGGTAAACCAAAAATGAGATCAGCATGAATATGTGCAGAAGTATTATCCCTTAACCACAGTAAATTTTCTTTTGACTTAGCGTTATTTTGCTTACGACTAATATTAGCTTGAACCTCAATATTAAAGGTTTGTATGCCTATTTCAAATTGTAAACTGCCCTCAGGAAACTGCGCTAACAATTCTTTTAATTTTCTCGGCAGGTGATCGGGTACCACTTCAAAATGCAGGTAGAGATCGTCAGTCATTCGGTCTAAGAAAAATTGCATTATTTGCATGGTGGTTTTAATGTTTAAATTAAAGGTTCTATCGATAAATTTAAAATTTCTGGCACCACGTTGATAGAGGATTTCCATTTGCTCAAGAAATGACGTTAACTCAAATGGTGTGGATGATTTGTCTAAAGACGATAAACAAAATTCACATTTAAATGGACAACCACGTGACGCTTCAACATACAGCAGGCGGTGTTTTAAATCTTCATCGGTATAATACTCATAAGGCAATGCGATGTCTTCTAACGGAACGGGCTTTGAGTTTAGAATTTTTTTGTCGGGTGGCGTTTCATTAATAATATCTTTACAGAGTTGATAAAAACTGACATCTGCCGGGCCCGTTAATACATAATCTGCACAGCCAACTATAGCTTGCTGCTCAGTTTCATAACTGACTTCAGGTCCGCCTAAAACAATTTTAATTTCTGGTGCGATCACTTTTAATAAGTTAACAACATCGGTGGTTTCAACGATGTTCCAGATATAAACACCAAAACCAATAATATCGGGTTTTGATGCTAAAATTTGTTCAACAATATCAATGGCGCGAGTTTGAATAATAAACTCTTTTATTTCACAAAATTCCTGTAACTCTTTTAAATTAGCGTAAAGATAACGTAAACCAAAACTGGTGTGAAAGTATTTTGCGTTAAGTGTGGCAAGCACAATCTTAGGCGAGACTTTATCAATTTTATGACTGCTCTGATCAGTAACAGACTCTGCTTTTACTGAATCTAGCGTATTGTCTTGCGTTAGAGGAATCTGCGTAACGGTCAGTTCGGGATAGTTTTGTTGCTCTGCCATACTGGGTTTTAAATGCCTTTATTAAATATCTTTGATGATAGTGCCGTAATTATACTGCGATTAATGACGTTATTCAGCAATATTGTTTGTGAAAGCCAAAAGAGCTGATTATATTAAATTTTCTATCTATAAGGGGCTAACAGACTGTTGGCTACATAATAAAGTGAAACGGTGGACACTCAAATTTTATGTTTAATTGTGTTGTTAATTTTAGCCATTAAATTGGTAAAATTTTAATGATAATTCTGATGCCATTTTATCTTGCCCTTTAATTCTTAAGACCTCGATTATACATTCGATGGTGCATAGACCACCTTTAGGTTGATTGGCCCTAAGTTTGTATAAAGAATCACTTTCTGTTTTCAAAGTGAATTGTGGTGCATTTTTTAAATAAGCGCTCTGATTAAAAATCTTTTTTGCTTCCTGCCACGTGCTATCAATAATAATGATATTTTCATATTCTTCAATTATTGCCGATGATTCAGCCGACGATACTTCCGATGATGATTCTCCCTGCGAATATAATAATACCGCCTCATTATTTTCTATTAATCTAGTAAGGTCTTTATCAGGATTCACTCTTTCCCAAAGTATACGTTCAACAATATCATTAGAATCTTCAACAGCAAGAGAGCCGGTATTAGTTCCTCTATGCAATTCACGTTCATGGGTAAGTAAAAATATTTTCATTTTTATGTATTGTTTCGCTTTAAATTATTGTTGTCAGGCTTGCTCGCCAAATCTGAAGATGGTTAGGGTAAGCGGCTAAGGATAAAAAGCCAACTGTATTTATACATAACAAATAATTAATCTTATTTTCAGTCTGTTGTTAGCGCGAAAGTGAGAAAAGTATTGCACTATTCACGAGTCGTACTACGACAAAGTCTAAAAGGTTATATAAATCGTATAACAGAAAAGTCAGCTGATCTTTCGCTTAGCCGCGTTTTTTAACGTAACAGAAATAATGGGACGAGTATGGGTAATGGCTTTATTCGATATAATTACCATTAACTAATTATTATAGAAACTAAAGCTAAAAGACTAACTTAGATTGAAGGTCAACAGGTTCATTTTTTCCACAAAGAATACCTTTGGCTTTGAAGCGCTAACGCCTGCTTCTCGCTAAAATATGACATTGATGCATGAGTTTTAATTACTACTTTTTTCTTGCAATAGCGACTCTCAATTTACGGCACGAAGCAGGTTAACTTACGACTACATTCATAGAGATTACTATGATATGTTTAGCTTTTACGGTTGGTCAGTAAAATACCTAAAGCAACAATGCTTGCCCCTAACAACGTAGTTTCTTCAATCGTTTCACCAAATAAAAGATAAGCACTAACTGCCGCAGAAACTGGGACTAAATAAAATACGCTTGCGACTCTGCTTACTTCTCCCTGCCGGATCATTATATAAAGTAAACTCAGCGCCCCTAGTGATACTCCAACGATCATATAAACTAGCGATATGATAAACTCACTTTCCAAGTAACCTTAAAGCTTTCAAAAAACGGTAACAGCGCTAAGCATATGAAGCCAGAAACCAGAGACTGAATCGCACCTCCATAAAATAGCTCCATTTTTGCGCAATAACGCTTCTGATAAATATTTCCAAAGGTAACACCGAGCAAGGCAAGTACGGACATACTTATAGCAACCCAACTGAAAGAAGTAGCTTCAATTAAATTACTTACCACGACGGCTACTCCTAAAAATCCAAAGAACAGCCCAAACCATTGGGCTAAGTTAAGTCGTTAATCAACGGCGGTAAAATTCGCTTTAATCCAATCTTCATTTATAAATAGATTTATTCGGTAATTCATAGCTCTTGCAGCCAAATTGAAATAGATTGACCTATTTCAACGGGCTTATCTTCTTGAATGAAATGGGTAGCCTTCCCGATATATTTAGTTTGTAGATTAGTAATATTCTTTTGATACCAAGGGATTAAATCAGCTGTTATTAGTGTACCTGGATCACAATAGAGCAATAACATGGGTAGTGTTGTGCTTTGAATAAAATGCTGAATATTGGCCATTAATTCAACATTCCTTATCGGCTCTCCTTCAATTGGCAACTCTGTTGGCCAAGTTAGTAATGCTATTCTATCTTTTTCCTTAATAAATGGTTTTCGATAATGCTCCCAAGTTTTCTCATCTAATTGTCGATTAATGAAGTGTGGTAAAGTGCTTTCAATAAAGAAATTTTGCTTAATAATCATTTCTTTTCCTTGCTCAGGGTCTTTAAAAGATCTAAACAAGTCTCCAATATCTACCCCCATACCATCAAACGTTTTTTCAGGAAATTTTGGAGGTAAAACACCTTCCATAAAGCAAATAGCCTTAATTATTTTTGTCTGCTTTCGTGCAAGTTCAAAGCCTAATGCGGCACCCCAATCGTGTAGGACGAGCGTTATATTTTCAAGTTTTAACGCACTAATGAACTTCTCTAATATCAGCATGTTTTGCTGAAAGTTAACTGGCTCACTTGGTTTGTCTGACTTGCCCATACCAATAAGATCAAATGCTATTGCTCTTTGATTATTCGAAACAAAGGGGATTATGTTTCGCCATAAATAACTAGAGGTAGGGCATCCATGAATAAATAACACAATTTCACCGTGACCTTCTTCAACGTAGTGTATTTTTCTTCCATCTATTTCAAGGTATTTTGATTCAAAGTTAAAAGTAGATGAAATTTCAGCGATATCGCTCTCTGTCTTTTTTTGTCTAGTTGTCTTTCTCATATTTTACTCATTGTTATTAATCTTTATTTTGTACGGACTGTACAATATAAAGATTACCACCTTTTGTACAAGAAGTACAAAACAGTGTTAAACTAAGATAAGAATATAACTTTACCAACATAACTGATAATTAATTTATTAAGCTTATTACTATGATTTGAAAGGTAAAATAATGACAATAATGAAAGTAGGTCGACCAAATAAGTTTGATCGTTCACAGGCAATTGAAACTGCAAAAGAGGCATTTTGGAAACAAGGCTACAATGTACTGACTGCTAGTCAACTAGCTTCTATAATGGGTATTACTCGCTCCAGTTTTGCCAATAGTTTCTCTGACAAGCAAGGTTTATTTAAGGAGGTTTTAGCATTATATAAGCAAACTGAACCTTATATTATATTAGTAAATATTGATGAGGTAGCATTAATAAAGCCAAAGCTAGCAGAGTTTTTCAAAGAAGTATGTAGAACTCGAATACATGATCAAGGTAAACAAGGCTGCCTAATTGTTAATACTATTTCAGAGGTTATTGGTAGCGATGACATGATTGCTAATGATATGGAAACCGTAATGCTCTCTTCAATTGAGTTGTTTGAAAATTTACTCAACAGAGGAATTTCAAATAATGAATTACCATCAGATTATAAGGTTAATATAACAGCAAAAGCGTTGGTTACTTTTAATATGGGATTGAGCAACTTATCTAAAGTTTTAAGGGACGAACAGCAGTTATGGGAAGTTTGTGAAGACTTTCTAATAACTCATCAGTTAACGTAACAGTGTTATCGGAAAGTTGATCTTTGACACCAACTACTCCTATTCCACCTTATATTGAATGGTTTTTTGCAACTATTAACTTACTTCTTATGAACTCAGTTCCGCTTGTTATTTCAGTTAAAAAAACATAATCAATATCAAAAAAGTTAATACCTATAATGAAAAATAGCTCTATGGTATTTTCTGTGCGTTTGTAAAGAAAAATATCGCGTTCAAACCCAAGCGACGACATGAGCAATACCCTTAACATTTAGGTTGATAAACGTAAATCCAAGCAAATCCTATATCGACAACCGGATTGCGATTCCGATTGTCGAAGGTTAAAATCCCTTTAGCCACCCTTCTTTTCTTTCTAAATCAAAAACTCTGGGTAAGTTCACTAAGTGAGTATTTGTTCTCCTAATTTATAAATACGCATAAAATCTGTTAATCCATGTGAGCCGCCATTAACGGCCTTTCTCGCTTCACGTAAATCTCCCGATGCCAAAGCACCTTTTATGCGTTCTTCTTTATTTTTAAGAAAACGAGACAGAATATCAGCTGCAACTTCAGGATTGTTGGCAAGCTCAGGATCTCGTTCCAATTGTTCCTGTAAACCTATTTGCTTGCCAATAACTCGATAATTTTCTCTGCCAGTAAGTTGAATATACCCCCTTCCTTTGTATCTAGCTCCATCTGGATTACCGGTATTGCCTAGGTTTGATCTGTCGTCATATTTATCAAAAGGGTGGCCATTGGGGCTGGTATTATATCGTGATATATATTCATCCAGAGGAGCAAAACGCCCGGTTTCAACATAGACAGTCGCGATTGCCATCAAAAACATTTCTTTATAATCTAAATTCAATTTTTTAAGAGACTTATAAACCAGCGGCCAGTGCTCTTCAATATTGCTCGAAGATGAATCATGGCAGATACGGATCACTGTCTTCACAGGGCAAAGTGGCGTTTCAGCTTCCTCTTGCTCTTGGGATAAGATTTCTTCATTTAGTACCAACACAGGACTCAAATCAAGACTGAGTTCGGCATGGGAACGTCTTCCAACCACGCCATCGGGATGTAAATCATTAGCACGTTGAAAAGCTTGAACGGCTTTGCTAGTTGCAGGACCAAAATGGCCATCTGCAACCCCAACGCTGAATCCAAGCTGATTGAGTTTTAACTGTAATCTTACAACCAACTTCCCTTTACTGCCTATACGTAATGTTGTCATGCATTTTCCCCATTGGTACTTGTTAGTGTTATATAGGCAAAAGAGTACGAGCCATAGAACCGACATACTTCCCTGTCGTCGCGCTGATTTTTTGAATTTTTTTACGTTGGGCCGAAATAACACTATTTAGCTCATTAGAGCGTTCATTTATCAAAGTAACATCCAAGTTTAAATCCGATTGTGAATCTATTGCTTGCTTCAATGCATCGGTACTTTTTGTTAGCGCTGCTAGCTTTTCTTGCATCTGATCTAAATATTGTTCGGACTGCTCGGTTATTTCAGATACTTCTTTATCAAAATTAGCGAATAGCTCATCTGTTTTCTGCTTATACTCTACTGATTTTTCTTTAAGAGACGCATCATATTGATCGATTAAGTCATCCACTACTTTTTCTGTCTTCGCCGCTACATCATCAACAATATTCTCTATATCGTCTGGTAAGTCTTCTTTAAACATTGCGAGTGTTTCTTCACTGGGTCGATATCTTGCCATGATTTCTTCTCCTTATAGTTTGTCCAACTTTTCATTTACTAATTTATTTAACTTATTAGTAATTAAACTGGTTATATTTGAACTGGCTGTGCCCGTTGTTTCACTAGCGATATCTTTCAGTGAGCTTTTGAAGCCAACCAATTCTTTACTCAACTGGCCTTGCAGATCTTTCCCGAGCGCTAGCGATTGGCTCTTTACGTCATCAATGTTTGTCGCAGAGCTTGGGTTGATAGCCCCTATAAATATATTGCCAGGAAGAGATTTGAATAGTTCCATCACACCAGAGTCTGAACCCAGAGAGTTATAATCAATATAAGTTTCCAGAGAGGAGGCAGCCCGCACATTTGCTAGCATAAAACCAACGACTTGCTTATCGACCTGTGACAAAAACTCTGCGTTGTTGGCTCTGCCTATTTCCTGCAAAGCCGCTTTGATCTGTACGTTCTTTTGGGCACTGATTTGTGCTTGCTGTCGTTCAGTCGGAAGACATTTTTCTTCGCTAGCCTGATTAAGCATAAGCAACTGGCTATCATATTCTTTAGTTAATTTAGCTAGTTGATTTTTTGTGAGTTCGTCGAACTTCGACGAAACCTCTTCTACAGCCGCGTCCCTTTGTATTGAATAAAACATGAATGTAGCTAAATAGGTGTTTTTTTCTCGTGACAGATCATCTTTAATCTCTTGAGTACCTTCACCTGACCTTATTCTATTGCGCTTATCTTTCATGCTTAGCTCAATTTCAGCCAGTTTATTTTCAAGACGCTTTAACGATTCATCAATTTCTTCAATCCCTTTTAGCTTGCCAGAAAACAAATTTTGAATTATCACGCTAACTTGCTCATTGTATGCTAATGATAAATCCACTTGATACTGACTAACAGCCTTAAAACAGTTATTACTTACTGCTACTGGCACAGAGCGTTCTTGCTCTAATAAAACTAGCACCTGCTCAATGCTCTGCTGTTTTTTAAATTCAGTTTCTTGAGCTGAATGCATGTATTGTGAAAAAATTTTTGCTGATTCTTTATTTGTCGTTTGCATCGCTTGAACTAACTGACGAGCTTCTTCTTTTCCCGCACAGCCAGAGAGCAATATCAATATAATCATTAGGTTAATAATTGATGATATATTCATGATTTTTCCTTGCCTTTAGCTTGAGGTTTTTTGCTTTCAGAATTGAGGGCGGCTTTTAATACCTTATCTTCGGCATCTGACTTAGCTGAGGTTTTAGCCACGGCTCTTAACTCCGTGGTGTCTTTGAAAGGCTTACCTTTGTCAGCTGAGTCTTTGATGGCATATCGTTTATTTCTTGGGGTTTTTACTTGTGCTTGTTGCATTTTTTCTGTTGAAAGTGAGATTGGTCTAAGAATTTTATTTGACGTATCACGAATAATTCCAGTGAGACTTTCACTATTAAAGCCAAGAAAGAAAGCCAGCATAAGAAAATAAGGGAAGTTATTTAAATTGCTTTGTTGATCAGCGTAACCAGATGATAAGAGTGCAATAACCACGATAGAAAGCGTTGGGGCCAACAACATACGAGGAAATAACAAGACAAACTCTTTAGCTTCATAATTTGAGAGCCTAATACGCTTATTTATATTGACCAAGGTACAAGAATACAGGCCAAACAACGCCCAAAATATTAACTCAGCAATCCAACCATTCCCTGAGTGATACAGCCACATAAAACTCAGCTGAGGCTGAAGATTTTTAGCACTTTGACTCAAGCGCATTTTACTACCTTCTTGTAGTGCCTGTAGAAACTCTAATTCGCTGATATTTTGCTTTAATTGGCTTACTAACACGGATTTTACTGAATCGGTTTCAGCCGCATAATTAATCTCTGTTTTTAATGTTTCTAATCGACTAATTACCTCAGGCAACAGTGTCACTTCAAAGATTTGTTTTTGAGTCTCACTTAAGTCACTACCTGATAATGGGATAAGAATAGGCACTTGATTTTTGAAGGCCTCTTTTAAACTAGCCCTGATTACACTGAACACATGGCTGCGATGATCGAGCAGCTGCTTTTTTTCTACGGCAACATCTCGTTGAAATTGCACTATAAAACTTTGGTAAATCACAGGATCATAATAGCGTTCTAACGCTGCATGGTTAATATTGTATGTGAGTAAACCAGAAGATGTAAAAGTAATAACAGGTGTATATTTTAGGCAAGGGGTTAGCTTTTCAGCTTTTGCGACTCTTGCACACCGTTGTTCAACTGTCCCTTGTTCATTATGATAGGAAAAATACCCTGCTAAGGTGAAAATAAACAAGATTATAGTGGTTAAGGTCGCTTTCCATGCTTGATCAAAAAGCGATTCTAACAAAGCTACATTGCGATGAGTTTTTGATGGTTTCATTTTTTGCATATGAGTTCCTTTTTCGCAGCTGAAATGTTCAGATAGCAAAATAAAAATCACTCATAGAAAGCAAACCACAGGAATTTCCGTTATTTTTCGTAAAACAGCTTTAGCTTATTTACAATACTACCTCACGTATTCCATAACTTCCGTGTGAGTAGAGTATATATAGAACACTTAGTTCATACTGTCCATCTATGCGCGGACAATTTTTTAGGTGTAACTGTTTGAAGCTTGAGTTTAAATTATTCATTACCAACAGATGTACACGACATTTAGCTTTCAATAATTAAATGTTCCTATTTATTTGATTATTTCCCGTCATTACCGCGTATGTGGAAGAAACAAGGAAAAGGTTATGAAGCGCTCGCATATAAATTTAATGATCCAAGAAGTTTAGAGTTTGATAACAGAGTAACTGTTACATCAGTGTTTAATCTGTGAATTTTCACCACTAAAAAATTACGTTTTAATCTAAGTTTTGATATAAATGACTTTTAAATGAACTAGTTTGATACGAAAGAAGACATTATTTTGAGTAACTAGTTATCGCTACAATATCCCTAGTTTAATCAGCAGGAGAGGATGTCATGATAATTAAAAAAATAGTGATTTTACGCATATAGAGCGAGCCTAGATGCGATGGCTGGCGCAATAAGCAGTGCATATAAATTGGTTTATTCCAAAGCTATTATCCATTACGTTGATTATTTACCCGAAGTACATGGTTCAAACCTTGATACTCTTTATGCAAGTTCAACAATTATTCACGGCAAAACGTACTTTGATGACATAACATTGAAAATACTAGTTTGTGTAAAAAGTAAAATTCACCAGTTTATAACTTAGAATGATTATAAACTGGTTTATTTACTAATGAGCCTAATATTAAAGTGCTTTAAATATTTGCTCCACGCTATCTTTAGCATCACCAAACAGCATTTGAGTATTGTCCTTAAAGAACAATGGATTTTGCACTCCAGCATATCCCGTATTCATTGATCGTTTGAAAACTATAACTTCTTTCGCATTCCAAACTTCAAGAACGGGCATACCCGCGATAGGGCTAGTGGGGTCTTCGGCAGCCGCTGGGTTAACTGTATCATTAGCGCCAATGACCAATACTACGTCAGCCTCACCAAAATCATCATTGATTTCATCCATACTTAACACGATATCATAAGGCACTTTTGCTTCAGCCAGTAATACGTTCATGTGTCCAGGTAACCGACCCGCCACTGGATGAATAGCAAAACGTACTTTTATCCCTTTATTTATCAGCTGTTGGGTTAGCTCATAAACTGGATATTGCGCTTGAGCAACAGCCATACCGTAACCTGGTGCGATAATGACAGATTTAGCATTACGTAATATGTCAGCAACCGCTTCAGCATGCACTTCTATGTGCTCACCGTAGTCTTTATCGTTATCAATAACAACGTCTGTACCAAAACCACCAGCAATTACACTGATAAAAGAGCGATTCATTGCCTTACACATAATGTAAGATAAAATAGCACCTGACGAGCCAACTAAAGCACCCGTAATGATAAGTAAATCATTACTTAACATAAAGCCAGCTGCAGCAGCAGCCCAACCTGAATAAGAATTTAACATTGAGACAACAACGGGCATATCTGCACCGCCAATTGAAGCAACCAAATGCCAACCAAATACTAAGGCAGTAATAGTCATTAAGAATAAGGCTATATTTGAACCGTCATGATTCACAAAAGAAAGTAGCAGTAAAAAACTGAAAATCCCTGCGGCTAAATTCATTTTATGACGATGAGGTAACATTAAAGCACTAGAGCTTATCGTTCCTCGTAGTTTAGCAAAAGCGACAATAGAGCCTGTAAAAGTCACGGCACCAATAAATATTCCTATGAAAATTTCACTTAAGTGTATTTTCATGGCGGTATGCTGAACTGCCGTCATTACTAGACTATGGTTTGCATCGAAATAGCTATTAAAACCAACTAACATAGCAGCTAAACCAACGAAACTATGCAATATTGCAACAAGCTCAGGCATTTGTGTCATTTCGACTTTATTCGCTAATCTCAGTCCAATACCTGAACCAACGACCATTGCAATAATAATAATAAATACATTAGAAACGCGTGGATCAATAATAGTGGCAAGTAAAGCGATAGCCATACCCGCCATACCAAATAAGTTACCCCGTTGAGCCGATTCTTGTTTACTTAAACCCGCTAAACTAAAAATAAACAGTAAAGCAGCAATCACGTATGCTGCACTAATGAAACCATTAGACGCTATTTGTGTAGATTCCATACTACTCCCCTACTTACTAAACATTTTTAACATACGACTAGTGACTTTAAAGCCACCGACAATGTTGATGGTTGCCACTAACGTCGCTAAAGTGGCGAGAATCTGTACGACTATATTGTCCGAGCCAATTTGTAATAAAGCCCCAACAATAATAATGCCCGAGATCGCATTGGTGACACTCATCAAAGGTGTATGCAAAGAATGGCTGACGTTCCAAACCACGTAATAGCCAATAACACAAGCCAGTACAAAGACAGTAAAGTGAGTTAGAAAGTCTGCAGGGGCAACACTGGCCACCCAGCCAAATAATGCAATTCCTACCGCCATAAAGGCATATTTTTTAATTGGCGAAGTAGGCTCTTCTTCAATGGCTTCTACCGGTTCAACTGTTGCTTTTTGAGCAGGCGCTGCACTGACTTGAATAGGTGGTGGTGGAAAAGTAATTTCATCTTCTTTAACAACCGTCATATTACGAATGACGACATCATCAAAATCAATATCAAGCGTTCCATCTTTGTTTTTACATAATAACTTAGCTAAATTCACTAAATTATTAGCATAAAGCTGTGAGGCCTGATTAGGTAAACGAGACACTAAATCAGTATAACCAATCACTTTAACACCATGCGTATCAACCACTTTACCGACGACGGTACATTCACAGTTACCACCACCTGCAGCAGCTAAATCCACAATCACACTACCTGCCCTCATTGATTCAACCATTTTTTCAGTGATCAATTTTGGCGCTGGTCTACCCGGAATCATCGCGGTAGTAATAATAATATCAACGTCTTTGGCTTGCTCTGCAAACAGCGCCATTTCGGCATCAATAAAAGCTTTACTCATTTCTTTAGCATAACCATCACCTGAGCCGGTATCTTCTGGCTCTTCATAGTCAAGCTCAAGAAATTCGGCTCCCATACTTTCTATTTGCTCTTTTACTTCAGGACGCGTATCAAAAGCGCGTACAATGGCACCTAAACTACCTGCGGTACCAAGTGCGGCTAGACCTGCAACACCAGCACCTATTATCATCACTTTAGCTGGCGGCATTTTACCCGCAGCAGTTATTTGCCCAGTAAAAAAACGACCGAAATGGTGAGATGCTTCAATAACTGCACGGTAACCCGCAATATTTGCCATTGAGCTCAATGCATCCATCGGTTGAGAACGGGTCATCCGAGGTACCATTTCCATGGCTAACGTAGTAATTGATTTGGTTCGAAGGGCCTCTAATAGTTCAGGGCTTTGCGCTGGCGCAATAAAACTAAGCAGTGTTGAACTATCGTTCATTGATTCAACTTCGTCTAATGTTGGCGCATTTACTTTAAGGATAATATCGCTTTGCCAGCATGATCTCTTCGTGACAACTTCTGCATTAGCATCGCTATACTCTTGATCGGTAAAACTCGCCTTAGTACCAGCGCCTTTCTGTACTTGCACAGTAAAGCCTAATTTAATTAATGCACTTACCGAGCTCGGTGATGCTGCAACCCTGCGTTCATCTAAAAAGGACTCTTTGGGTATACCTATTCTCATCTGAATTTCCTTAGTATATATATGAATAATTTTTTTCTGACATGACTTGTTTAAAATTAATACAATAAGTTGTTCAATTGCAAGATCTATTTAGAAACATAGCTTATTGAATACCGTCATTTTCCTAATAGACTATCTAAACATAATTATTTTGGTTGCATTCTAATGCCACCATCCATACGGATAACTTCACCATTCATATAACCATTATTAACTAAAAACTGTACGGCTCCAGCAAACTCTGAGGGTTGACCTAAACGCTTAGGACATAATACGCTTTGTTCTAGCGTATGCCTGACATCATCACTTAAGCGCGCTAGCATTGGTGTATCAATAAGACCGGGTGCAATCGTGTTCACTCGAATACCGAGCGATGATAAGTCACGGGCTAAAGTTAGCGTCATACCAACGATACCCGCTTTAGATGCGGCGTAAGGCACCTGTCCGATTTGGCCTTCAAATGCAGCAACTGAGGCAGTATTAATAATCACCCCTTTTTCGTTGTCATCATTTGGCTCATTTTTTACCATTTGTTCAACACACAACCGAGCAACATTAAAAGAACCGATTAAGTTAACATCAACGATACGCTTAAATGTTTCTAAGGGCATTAGACCATTACGTCTGCTGTATGTTTTACCCGCATCGCCATTACCCGCGCAGTTTACACAGATATCAATACGGCCAAATTTTTTGATTCCGTTGGCGAGCGCCTGCTTAACATCGTCTTCAAGTGTAACGTTAGTTTTGTGATATAACACCATATCACCATATTCTGCAGATACCTCTGCCCCTAGTTCATCATTCATATCTAATGCGATGACTTTACAACCTTGAGCAACAAAACAGGCTAATGTTGCACGACCTAAACCTGATACACCGCCGGTAATAACGGCCACTGAACCTTCTATTTTCATTATATTTCCTATTTGTTTTTTCTCAGGTAGTCTGAATGAGGCAACATTATTTGCCTTTATTTAACAATTATACTGTTGAATAAAATCAGACCTATCGGACTAATTCCTTTCATACAACCTTCCGCTTTAGATACCAAACATCAAAATCTGATGTTGCAACCTAACAGACAATTAAAAGACTCAAACTATCCCAAAGGATGGAAACACTACCCACCTCAGTTCTATCCTTTCGGATAGTTACCCAAAATTATTTCATTGCTAACGTCATATAAACAAAAACCCAAAAGCAGCCGCCAGTATCTGTAAGCACTAAAGTGGAATTTAGAAACCGGCTTTTAATAATTCAAACAACATATAAATAACGGGTGTTAGCCATGACCTTAAACAACCAAAATATTCACGGACCACAACTAGAGCCAACAGGTTTGGAATCAAACCTCACCGAAGAAGAACTAGCAATTCAGTCGGCAGTACGTCGCTTTGCTAAAGAAGTATTACGTCCGGCAGGAATGACACTCGATAGAGTTACTCCTGAGGAGATGGTGGCACCCGATTCAATACTTTGGGATGTACTCAATAAGTCAAAAGAATTAGGGCTCTCTGTCAGCGCTATGATGGATCTAGAGCCAGTTGAACGCGCCCGAATAATGGCTATTGCCTCAGAAGAACTGGCTTGGGGTGACGCAGGCCTAGCCGGCGCTATTTTGGTTAATCAGATGCCTGTCCTTTACTCTCTATTGGCTGGTAATACTCAAATGGCCGCCTACTGCGATGGTAAATTGGGCTGCTGGGGGATCACCGAACCAGATCACGGTAGTGACATGTTAGACACAGATGGCACCCTATTGTCTTCGGAAGGTCAGTATGGTCGTCCAAACTGTGTTGCACGCATCGAGGGCGACAAAATAATTATCAATGGTCAGAAATCTGCATGGGTTTCAGGCGCACTTACCGCCGAAGTCTGTGCCCTATATTGTCACATCGAAGAAAACGGTGTGACTCGCCCAGGGGTTTCCGTCATTGTACCGCTGGACTTGGAGGGGGTGACTCGCGGTAAACCGCTTGATAAAGCCGGCCTACGTGCCATGAATCAGGGAGAGCTATATTTTGATAACGTCGAAGTCCCGATCGCCAATCTATTGGTTGGACCTGATGAATACAATAAATTTGTATACCACACTCTCGCCGAAGCCAATGTCCATGTCGGCAACATGTTTGTCGGCTTAGCAAGAGCAGCATACGAACATGCACTAGAGTATGCCCATGAGCGCAAACAAGGTGGATTACCGATAATTCGCCACCAAAATGTTAAAACGCGTTTATTCCACATGTTCCGTAAAATCGAGGCTGCCCGTGCTTTGCTACGTCGTACCATCGAGTTTAATGCCAGCGCACCCAATCCTGCCTTGCAAGGCTCCATTGCGACCAAAATTACTTGTACACAAACCGCTTTCGAAGTTGCCAGCGATGCACTACAGATTTTTGGCGGTAACGGCATGACCAAAGAATATCCTATGGAAAAATTATTGCGTGATGCGCGTTCTGGACTGATTGCCGATGGCTGTAACGAAGTGCTCGCAATCAAGGGCGGAAACCTGCTGATTAACCCTGAACTGCTATAAGGCTGTTCGAACACCACACTCCCCTCCTGTGCATTCAGGAGACATTAAATAAAAGGAAGTCCACATGAAACAGAATGCTTATATCGCCGGTGTTGGCATGACCCAGTTCGGTAAACATCTTGACCGAGGATTAAAGTCACTAACAATCGAAGCGATAAATCAGGCGCTTAAAGACGCAGGGCTCGAAGGAAAAGACCTTGAAGCAGCTTATATGGGAAATGCGGCAGCAGGTATTATTGTTGGCCAAATTTGTGTTCCCGGTCAAGTAGCGCTGCGCGAAATAGGTATTGGCCATATTCCAGTAATTAACATTGAAAATGCCTGTGCATCGGCATCAACAGCTTTTAACCAAGCCTGCACTATGATCACCAGCGGTCTGTATGACGTTGTTCTAGCCACGGGTGCCGAGAAGCTATTTCATCAAGATAAACTGAAAACCTTTTCAGTCTTCAGTGGTGCGGTCGATGTTGAGAATTACGATGCCGTCGAACAACAGATCGTAGCGCGAGCTGAAGCTGCTGGTATGAAACTTGATATGGAAGGTGCCGGCGCGAAACGTTCGGTCTTTATGGATATATACGCCTCGATGGCCCTCGAACATATGAGCAAATATGGGACCACGCAGGCCCAATTTGCTGCAGTTTCTGCTAAAAACTCCTACCACGGTAGCCTCAACCCGCGCGCGCAATTTCGCGAACAACTTACAGTAGAACAGGTTCTAGCCTCCCCTGAAATAGTTTATCCGCTCACCCGACCTATGTGCTCACCTGTCGGTGATGGTGCTGCGGCTGTTGTGCTGGTTAGTGAGCGAAAAGCTCGCCAAATGGGGCTGAAAGATCCTGTCAAAGTCGCCAGCTCAGTATTGCGTAGTGGCTGGGATCCGCAATCTGAGGATGAAGCGAGTATTGCCCAAATCTGTGCGATGGAAGCTTATTAAGAAGCTGGTGTAGGCCCACAAGATCTTTCGTGCATCGAGCTACATGACGCATCAGCACCTTCAGAACTTATTTACTACGAACAGCTAGGGCTGTGCGAAATGGGTGAAGGTGGCCGTTTTGTTGAAGAGGGTCATAGCCGATTAGGCGGACGCGTACCCGTTAATACTTCAGGCGGCTTGTTGCGTAAAGGTCATCCAATTGGCGCGACGGGTATTGCCCAAATTGTTGAACTGACGGAACAGCTTCAGGGCCGTGCAGAGGGTCGCCAAGTTGAAGGAGCACGTGTCGCCCTAGCTGAAAATGGTGGTGGTTTTATCAACGGTGATGCAGCGGCGCTGGTCGTTAGTATCCTAACAAAATAGAAGAATTGTTATGAATCATAGAGACGAACTTATACTTGCAAATCTGATTGCTAACCGGGTCGATACCCAGCCAAACCTTGATGTTCTGACGTTTATCTACATAGACTCCGAAGGAAAAATTAAGGAAGAAGTGCGCAGCTATCAGCAGTTATGGGATAACGCCCAGCGAATTGCTGCCGGCCTGAATGCCTTAGGCCTCAAGCCAGGGCAGAGCTTCGCTTTGCTGATGCAGAATCACCCTGAAGTTGTTGAGTCTATGATAGCCGCTTCGATCACGGGAACGATTTTCGTACCCATTGATCCTCGCGTGCAAGGCTACAAACTGAAGTATATGTTGGAATTTTCCGAATGCCATGGAGTGATCTGTGCTGATTATGCACTCGACAACCTCTATTCGGTTAAAAGCCATCTACCTTCGCTTAACTGGGTCATTCAACTAGATACTGGTATTCAACGCTCTCAAAACAAACTTAAACTCAATATCAAAGAGATACTTGATGGCGAAGTGCCTGCCCTACCTATCCTGTCTCAAGATCCTGATGCGCCGATGCAAATGCTGTACACATCTGGTACAACGGGAGATCCTAAAGCAATACTTTCATCACACAGGCGCTTTGGTGATGTTGTAAGTTTAGGAACATTTCTGGGAATGCAAGAAAATGACCGACCTTATACTGGCCTATCCCTAACCCACGCCAATGCGCAACTACTAACTCTAGGGGTTGCATTGAAGATGGGCCTAAGAGCAGTTATCAGTCGTAAGTTTACTAAAAGTCGCCTGTGGGACATTACCCGTCAGTACGGCTGCACTGTGTTCAATCTTCTCGGCGGTATGACAACAGCGCTCTTTAGTGAACCAGCCAAACCTAATGATGCCGACAACCCAGTCCGCTACGTACTGAGTGCAGGTATGCCTACCGCAGTATGGGATGACTTCAAACAACGTTTTGGTGTCGAAATTTTCGAAATTTATGGTGCTGCTGAAGGTGGCTTAACCCTTAACCCGCTGGGATTAGGGCCTGTTGGTAGCATTGGTAAAGCACCGCCAACGTTAGAGGTTCGCATCGTTGATGAAGAAGACAATGAATGTCCTCGCGGCACTGCGGGTGAAATTATTTTTCGTAATGCTGATGGCAGCGCACCTAAAGTCACCTACTTTAAAAACGAAGAGGCATCACACAAGAAAGTTAGCAAGGGTTGGCTTCGCATGGATGATATAGGCCACATGGATGAAGATAATTGGTTGTATTTTCATTATCGTAAAGGTGGCGGTATCCGTCGCAACGGCGATTTTGTTAACACCGCCTTTGTCGAAAAAGTGGTCTCTGAAAACGCTCAGGTTTCCGACGTATACGTATACGGCGTGCCTGCTGCTTCTGGAGCACCAGGTGAAAAGGATATAGTTGCAGCTATCGTTGCTGAGCCAGGGATAAAATTCGACGCTGATGCATTATTTACTGCATGTAAAGATAAGTTAGAAGCTAATTTCGTACCTACCTATCTACAGCTTGTAGATGAAATACCTAAGACAGCATCAGAAAAACCCCAGGAGCGATTCCTGCTTGAACTATTTGATACGCAGTCACAAAGAGTATTCAGTTAAAAATCTATACCCATCAATCGGGTAAGAATATTTCAACTGAACATATGACAATAATTACTAGCATAAATTAGAGGTAAATCTCATGAATAATAACCGTAACGTATTAATATATGGCGCAAGTGGTTACACCGGTAAGTTGGTCGCTGAATCTCTGGCCAAACGCAATATCCCTTTCTACATGGTGGGTCGTAATCAAGCAAAACTCGAAGCGGCACGTAACATTGTCGAACAGCGTCATGGTGCACCCATTGATGCTAAAATCGTCGTTTCCAGCAATGCCACTGCAGAACTGTTACCGCTATTTGAGCAAGTAGATGTGGTGATTAATGTCTCTGGCCCGTTCATGCAGCTCGGCTGGCCAATTGTTGAAGCGTGTTTGCAGGCAAACTGTCACTACCTCGACACAACAGGCGAACAGGACTGGACCATAGCGATTCAGGAAAAATATGGCCAAGTATTTGCCGAAAAGAACCTACTACTTTGCCCTGCAAACTCCTACATGTGGGCCGCTGGTGCGCTGGCAAGTGAAGTAGTACTGGAGACTGAAGGTATCGACAGCCTCGACATCGTATATCAGGTTGATAATGCCCTACCTTCTCAGGCTTCTACCAAATCATTTTTGCGCATGCAGGGTAACCCAGACTCACAATATTACTTGGAACAGGGGGAGTACAAAGCATGGCAGCACGATAAGGCTTTCACTGTCGTAGTTCCTTACCGCTCTCAACCACTGCTAGCATTGTCGTGGGGCGGCGCATGTGAACCAGTTTGGTTCAAAATGGATGATCGCGTGCGTAATTGCCGTGTATTGACGGCCTTTGGTGATGAAATAGTTAATCACGTAATTAACGTAATCAAAGAATACAGCGAGAAATCACAAGGAATGACAGTCGAACAAAAGGAACAGCTGACCAACGAGATTGGTGATGATATGACAACTTCTGAGCCTCCTAAGGACGATCGAGACTTGCACCATACTGTCATCGTGTGCCGTGGTCAGGGGCGTCAAGTAACCAAAACTTTTGAACTATCACTGTGCGCACCGTACACATGGACCGGAGAGATTTGTGCCGAAAGTGCCCAACGTATTTTAAATGGTCAACTAAAAGCTGTCGGCTTCCAGTCTGCAGCTAAAGCCTTTGGTCACCATGAACTGTTACAAACGTTTCATGAGCTTGGCTTCACCAGCCTGCCACATTAAATCGATATAATTGAAAATCATTATGACTTTCAGCCATGCCTATTATCTGGGGACTTAGCTCCCCTTATTAGTTCAGAATAAAATAAGGTAATCGGGCTGGCATTTCATCAACGCTTTTTCTAATAAACTTCTGATGTTTATATTTCACCGTCAGAATCTCGAAATTAAAAGTTGCAGTTAGGAGATGAATTTGCATCTTAAACCCAATCACAGCAAACTATTTTACTCGGCCGCACTGTTTAACTGGGCGGTTGCTCTCACTTTTTTAATATTCTACCAGCCAGTATTCAATCTTATCGGATTAACACCCGTACCGAAAAGTCCCATTTATCTGCATCTATTTGCAAGTTTGGTTGCAATATTTGGTATTGCCTATTATTGGGCGGGCAAAGATCTTAATAAAAATATCAATCTGGTCAAGTTGGGCATTATCGGAAAATTAACCGTGTTTTTCCTGTCACTAACTTACTACCTAATAGGTTTAGTGTCATGGCAACTGCCAGCTTTGGCTAGCGTAGATCTACTCTATTCCATCCTCTTTATAAACGCATTGCGTCACAACAATTCGTTTCAATCAATAAATAATATCTAGGAAATTACTATGTTTTATAATCCACTTAGTCTTGAAAATAAAGTCGCTCTGGTAACGGGTGCAGCAACAGGTATCGGGGCAAGTTGTGTCGAGCATCTCGCGCGTATGGGAGCCAAGGTAATGGCAACCGATATTGACTCTGCAGCTGGTCAGAAGGCCGTTAATAATTTAGTCAATGATGGTCTTAATGTTGCCTTTAGCCAACATGATGTTTGCTTAGAAGAAGACTGGAATAGAAGCGTTAAATCGACACTGGAAAAATTTGGCGGGCTGGACATATTGGTTAATAACGCTGGCATCTATATTGGCGGAACTTTACTAGAAAATAGTCTTGAAGAAGTGCGCAGGGTTCAGCAGGTCAACGTTGATTCAATATTTTTGGGTATGAAAACAGCTGCCAGTGTAATGAAAATAGGAGCAGAAGCTGGAAAAGGGGGATCTATCATTAACCTGTCATCTGTCGCAGGCTTAATCGGTGTCCCCGGACACAGCGCGTACGGAGCAAGCAAAGGTGCAGTACGACTCTATACCAAGCACGCTGCGGTTGAGTTTGGCAAGCTCGGTTACAACATTCGGGTTAACTCGGTTCATCCTGGCCTTATCAAGACAGCAATGGGTGAGCAGGCATTCCAAGATTTTGTCGATGTTGGCCTGGCTGCAACGATAGATGAAGCCAAAGAAGTCATCAAAACTATGACCCCGCTGGGTAAATTGGGAGAAGTAGAAGATATCGCCCAGATGATATTGTTCCTAGCCTCTGATGCAGCTAACTTTATTACTGGCGCTGAGTTTACCGTTGATGGTGGCATGAGCGCACAATAATTTAACAACTCATTATTTCGCCAATATACACTCTATATAGGGTGGTATTGGCACAAAACTTATTATAAATCAGGATATATGCATATGCGTTTAGAAAATAAACTGGCTTTAGTTACCGGTGGTGCTAGTGGAATCGGCGAAGCAATCTGCGTCAGATTTGTCAAAGAAGGTGCTAGAGTTATTATTGCCGATATTGACCATGAACGAGGTGAAGATTTGGCTCAGAAACTTGGTGATAAAGCTAACTTCATCAAACTCGACGTAAAAAATCCACAGCAGTGGCAACTTGCCATAGAGAAAATTATTATCCGATATGACCGACTCGATATTCTGGTTAATAATGCCGGTATAGCAATCCCAGGAAATGTTGAAAACTGTACCTTTGAAGACTGGCAACTTACCCAGTCAATTAACAGTGATGGGGTCTTCCTCGGCTGTCAACAAGCAATCAAAGCGATGAAAGATGTTGGTGGTTCAATCATCAATGTCTCCTCCATTGAGGGAATTATTGGCGAACCCAAACTAGCAGCTTATAATGCCAGCAAAGGCGCCGTTCGTATCTTTACTAAATCAGCAGCACTGCATTGTGCTCAAAATAATTATAATATTCGCATAAACTCCCTCCATCCGGGTTATGTCATTACGCCGATGGTTAGTAAGGCTATTGCGGAACTATCAGATACAGATGCTACAGAGTTTCAACAACGCGTATTGTCTAACATCCCGCTCAAACGAATGGCAGAGCCCCATGAAATAGCAAGCGCAGCGCTGTTTTTGGTATCAGATGACTCTAGCTACATGACAGGTGCTGAACTGGTTATTGATGGTGGCTATACGGCTCATTAAATACGGTCCACTAATCTAATAAAAGAGCAATAGTCACTGAATTGCTCTTTTATCCTTTATAAACGTCTGCAACCATCAATAAAAATCGTCTCCTAATACTTCCTTTAATTCCCCGTAGTATTCAAATTCAGCAGCTGTAATAGGCGTTGTTGACTAAATAGTTGAAATGTTCATCAAACTAACGATAAGAACATTTAAAACAAAACGGATTAATAATTTAACCAACTTAGAGCTTTAATAGCTAGATTTCGACACTTAATAATGCCACCAATTGCTCAATCAAAGAAAGGTTAAATCGTTCATAGCACCGAAAAAGGATGTTGCATTGTGGGAAGAAAGGCATCGAAGAAATGACGTAGTGTTGACATTAAAAACAAAAACATTAGTACAGTCTACCGTAGATAATGGCTATCATGCTAGGTAGCTATCAGAAACCCATAGGTATCGATACAACACATTAACCAATGGAACATTATCTTTTTTCTTTTACAAAGCGCAAGTTGGCTAAGCTTTAGCAACGGTTAAAATACTAAACAAAGTGATAGGGTTAGGTATGCCTGAAAATAATAGTCTAAAATTCAAGCTACCTAGAGTTGAACACAACGATATTGGATTTGCTCAACAACGCCGCAGTTATATCCAAAGAGATAAACATGCTTAAGTATCTATATAAAAAAGGGGAGCAAATGTGCTCCCCAAAAGCGCCTTACTTTAACTAAGGAGCAAAACCAGTACTACTATTTTCGATGTAAAAAGGCCGTCAACGCTGGTAATAATGTCAGTGCCCCCACCATGTTCCAGATAAACATAAAGGTCAGTAATATTCCCATATCAGCCTGAAATTTAATTGGAGAAAAAGCCCAAGTCCCAACACCAATAGCCAGAGTAATGCCGGTAAAGCCTACTGCCTTACCAGTGGTTTTGAGGGTATTGTAATATGCGTCACCAAGTTCTAAACCTTGATCGAGATAACTCTGCATTTTTGAGTAAATATAGATGCCATAATCAACACCAATTCCCACACCCAGCGCTATCACCGGCAAGGTGGCTACTTTTACGCCAATACCGATCTGTGCCATCAAAGCCTGACAAAGCAAAGAAGTAAGGCAAAGTGGCAGCAGTATACAGATAACAATACGTAGTGAGCGGAAGCTCAACAGACACAGCACGAATACCACACCATAGACCCAGGCCAGCATTTTATACTGTGCAGTTCCAATAACCTGATTAGTCGCTGCTTCAATACCAGCACCCCCTGCGGCCAGCAGAAGCTGAATATGTTCAGATCCATGTTCTTGAGCAAAAAGTTCAATCTCGTTGGTAACTGCCGTCAGCGTAGTCGCCTTATGATCGTTTAGGAACACAATTAATGGTGCCAAGCTGCAATCACTGTTAAAACTCCCTGGAGGCGCTTGAATAGAGGCAGCATTGAGTAACTGTTGGTTGCGGTTAAGTGCATTCCACTTAACACTCCCTTCATTCATGCCAGATAAAGCCATTTTAGTGAAGTTGACCAGTGAATTAGTTGACTGAACCCCTGATACACCCTCAAGTCGCCATTGCAAAGTGTCGAGAGTATCAAGTGTCTGGTAGTCTGAACACTTATCGGCAGTAGTCTTGACCATCACCACTAAAATGTCGGTGCTGGTCGAGTAGTTTTCGGTGATAAAACGGTTATCTAGGTTATAGCGCGAGTCTGCACGAAGCTCAGGTGCTCCGGGATCCAAATCGCCAATTTTAAGGTCTTCGCTCAAGAACAGCCCAAGGATAAACAGACCACCTCCAATCATCAAAATCACCGCCGCTTTTTTGCGTTCGGTGAAGGTTGCCATAAAATGCCAGAATGGATGACTGTGCCCCTCTTCCTCATTAACCAGTTTTGTGATGGCACGCTTGCTAACACCAAAATAGGAAATCAATATAGGCAACAGAATCAAATTGGTCAGGATAATCACACCAACCCCAATACTGGCAGTCAGAGCAAGTTCCTGAATAACACCTATTTCAATTACCCTCAGGGTAGCAAAACCGATGCCATCACTGATCAATGCGGTCAGTCCAGGAATGTACAGCGATCGAAATGCTTTACGAGAAGCGGTCAAAGAGTCAGCTCCTCTGGCCACTTCATGCACTATGCCATTGAAGATTTGTACACTGTGGCTGACGCCAATCGCAAAAACTAAAAAGGGTACCAGCATTGAATAAGGATCTAATCCCAAACCCATGCTGTTAAGTATCCCCAGTTGCCATACAACAGCAGTAATAGAGCAACCTAATGCTATCAAGGCACTGCGCAGACAACGGGTATATAACACTAACATAATCAGTGAAAATACCACCGCAAGACCAAAGAACAGTGCAACCTGGGTTACGCCTTCAATCAAATCACCCACAACTTTGGCAAAGCCTGTGATATGAATAACCACACTATCTGACTGATATTTTTCTCGGATCAGGCTTTCCAGACGATCCGAAAACACCTGATAACTCAGCGCTTCCCCTGTATCAGGATCAAACTCTAATAATGGCGCGTAGATAATGGCAGAGCGAAAGTTATTGGCAACCAGAGTTCCGACCTGACCAGATTTCAGTACATTGATCCGAAGCTTTTCAATAGTAGCCACAGAGCCATCATAGGTATCTGGAATAACAGGACCACCTGCGAAACCTTCCTCGGTAACCTCTGTCCAACGTACACCAGCAGACCAGATCGAGGACATTGCAGTTCGATCAACGCCCGGAATATAAAACACTTCTTCATGGACCTGTTTCAGAATATCTAAAAATTCACGTTCGAATATATCCCCATTAGGGTTTTCGACAACCACCCTGACAGCATTGCCCAGTCCTTTAAGATCATCTTTATGTTCAAGGTAGTTGACGATGTATGGGTGGTAAGTCGGTATCATCTTCTCGAAGCTGGCATCAGGTTTAATCTGGGCAGCTTGAAATCCGAACCAGATAGTCGCTAGTAAAAAAAGGCCGATAATAATTGCGCGTTGACCAAACAGTGTTTTTTCAATCACCACTTCACCAAGTTTTTGCGCCAAACTATTTTTTTGCTTAGCAGAGATGTCTGTTCTTATATAATTCATGGAGCCTCCCACTGTATCTGAGGCAGATTCAAGTGAGTCATACCATTAACACCAACTAACAATAATTTATTCGTTGAATTTATTAAGCCACTACTTAAAGCACTTCTGTCTGGTGTTAAACTACGGCCAATTAACTGACCGTCAAGGTTAAAACGAAACAGCTCGCCACCACCGCTGAGCAAAATAAATTCAGACTTTTTCATTGCAACCGAACCTAAGATGGACGTATCACTACCAACATTAAGGCGTGACCACTTTTGTCCTTGATTAGTTGAAATAAATGCGTTTCCACGCAGACCATAAACGATTAACCCCTCAGTCCCTGTTGCTGTGTAACTGACTGACATTCCAAAAAAAGGTCCGTCATACGGTGAAGGCAATATTATCCAGCTAAGGCCCTTGTCATCAGAGCGATAGAGAGAGCCGGCTTCTCCGGCTATATAAAGCGTATCTCGGCTTTTGATCAAGGTGTTCAAATGAAAATTGTCAGGATTGGAGGAGTTGGCTACCAGAGGTCTCCAGTTTTCTCCGCCATCTTCAGTGCGGAAAATCATGCCATAAGCACCTACCGCCATAACTATTTTTTCATCGACAAACAACACTTCAAGAAATGGTCGACTGGCCCCCTCATCCGTAAAAAGTTGCGCATCTTCTAACAGATAGTTTAGTTGTGCTACCGAGTAACCTATGGCCTTTGCTATACGCTGTTCATCAGATAATGCCAATAAGCGCTTAAGCTCATTCACAATTAACTGATTAGCCTGATAACCATCAAGCTGTTTAAGCCAGTTAACGCCGCCATCGCGGGTAGCTAGAATGACACCATCATGTCCAACGGCCCAACCTTGACTCGCCGTTGAGAAAGTAATAGCGGTCAGGGTCACCCGTACCGGAACATTGGCTTGTTGCCATGTATTGCCCTGATTGTCAGAATAAAGAATGTGACCTCGTTCCCCAAGGGTAATAAGACGGTTATCTACTTGCACAATATCAAGCAATAACCCCTTTATCGCTCGCTCAGTTTGCGGCGCGTTGTCTTCAAGAGCATCGACGACGGCAAACGCAGGATAGCAGGCCAGAAGCATCGCAGTGCAAGTAAAAAAAGAGCAAAATGCCTCTTTTACAGGTAGGTGAATATGTTTAAAGGTATATTTGATTACACGCATACTGATAACTCAAAATGTTAGGTTTAGCCATGGTAAATTTAAGGGGATAAATCATCCCTTACGTTGAAGAGACTTCAGGGACAGCAAAGCTACCCCTGAAGATCGTAAACTTATCGTCGACTTAGCTTACGGACATTACTTGGAGTATAAAAACCGTGCTTCTCACCCTGATATAGCTTAATTGGCTTAATATCAATTTCGTTGAATGCGTAAGCACCATTTTGCAGATCGGTAAGCCAGTTGCCACGGATCAACGTTCCCGGTAAATCATAAGCATTGAGTAAACTGGCAAAACCTACGCGCCACAGATTACCTCGGCCATCATAAATATCGGTACCAACAATCGCCCAGCTATCTTCGTCTATGTAAAAACGACGCTTCGCATAAACATGACGTTTTCCTGTTTTTACTGTTGCTTCTACAACCCATACACGGTGAAGTTCCCAGCGTTGATAGTCAGGATTAGGGTGGTGTGGTGTCGCTATTTCACGCACCTTATCAACTCCTTCACTAAATGCTTGAATCAGGTGATTATTGTTATACGGAATATAAAGCTCTTGTTTACCTACTAGGTTCCAGTCGTAACGTTCCGGTGAACCATTAAACATAAATGCATTGTCATAGGTTGCCTGCCCGTTGAACTGGGCATTTGGTGTATCAAATGCGATGGTTGGCGCTCGACGCACTCGGCGTTGTCCCGGAATATACTGCCAAGCCTGACGCGGTGAATTGGCTTGATCAATCGGGTCGATGACCAGAATAACTTCACCTTTGCGACGAGTCGGTTGATCATAAATTAGAAATAACTCCAGCAGATTTCCGCTGAAAGTATCAATATTGCTGCTCTTTGAATAGTAAGGATAAGTTTCATACAAGTCCCCACCGCCATAACCCAGTGCACCATTAGACTGAACAACTAGGGAGATATATTCTTTAAATGCACCCTCGCCTAACCAACGTAGATTATGATTCCAAATCACTTCATTACCATTGGACGGAATAGGAAACGGAATACCACCAAACGCACTTTCAACACTGTTACCTGTCGCATCCAGCTTAGTTCGTAATGCATTTTGGTAGGTATTATCATAAACATACTGCGGCGCGGCATGAGTACGATGTGTAGGATAAATATCCATACGAAAAGTTTGCGGGTACTTCTCAAACAGAGCAACCTGCCCTTCAGTCAGCTGTTCTTTGTGCTCTAAGTAATTACTTGCCGTGACCTGAATGACTGGTTTTTCGTTCGCAAAAGGATCTATTCGACCTCCTTTAGCGGTTAGTCCAGCTTTTACCACTTCACCGGTCCAGGCCGGAATAGTGCCTGCGGCGTTACCCTTGCGTTCTGCGCCAACTGGCGTCAGGTCTGTTTTAAGGCGGTCAGCCTGTTCTGGTGTAACCGCAGCCAGGCTCATACTACTGCTTAATAGCGTTGCAGTTGCCAAACCCGCAGCAAACAGCCATTTTTTAGTCAATGGGGTAGTGTTAATTTTTATCATTGTTTTGTACCTTTCAGTCTAGAGAGTTAGCAGCTAAAATCATCAACAGTTACTGCTCTGTGTTAGAAACTATATTTGACACTGATAGAGATATAATCACGATCAGCTTGTGGATCTTCTAGCGCGCTGCCCGTAAATGCAGTGTATTTAATGTCGGCTGTAAGGTTATTGAGGTAGGTAAAATCAGCACCAATGCTGACTACATCCTTACCTTTATCAAAGCTGGCAAGAACTGCACCGTCACCGCCCAAATTACCAGCAAGATCATGGTTCCAGATAATAGGAATCGTCATATCTATTCCTGAGAATATCTGCTGGTAAACCAAATTAATCTTGGCAGCAAATCCCCAAGCCTCAGTATCGCCCGCCAGTAAATCGCTTTCATCAACGCCATGTACTTGGTTGTAACCTACTTCGCCGACAAAAACGGTATCATCAGCCAGTGCGCTAGGCCCAAAAATATGAATCGCTGACAATTGAACTTGACTAACTTCCGCTTCAATCGCTGAATTATCTGGTTTTAAAAGGTTCATCCCTTCGCGATAGCTATACTCACCACTAACATTGGTATCACCGATAACGGTACCGAAGCTAACACCGTAAAGTTTAATATCTTCGGTATAGGCCAAAGCGTAAGTACCAGCAGTAGCTGCTTTGCTCAAGTCAAAAATAGGTAGTTTGTCGTGATAATTGAGGACGTAGAAACCAAAATCGGTATAATTAAGGGATTCTGCGAGATAACGTACGGCGATACCGTACTGACCATCATCGTCGGCACGAGTATCAGTGCCTCGCGTCAATGCAAAGGTAGGAAATGCTAGAAACTCACCACCTTCATCGAAGAAATCATCGGCACTAAAATAACTGCCGGCAGCGACTAGGCGGGTTTTATCCCATTCCAACTGGTAATAAGCCTCAACAGATAAGGTATCGGACAATTCAAGTTGCGCAAATACTTGTTCAGTAGGTAAGAAAATATCTTTTAATTCAACTCCCGGTACGCCAAGTTGTGTTGCATCTAGCGGACTCTGAGCCGTTGATATTCCCCCAACGACGAAAACACTTTCACCCCAGCTAGCCACCTGACTACCTAAGCGTAAATTGAGATTGTTACCTGCTATATCAAAATTACCGTAAACAAAGTAATCCAACATCTCAGCTTCGTCACCGTGTCGTTTGCGTGTAGCTCGGGTAAATTCGTTAAAAGGAACAGACAAATTATTCGAGGTTGCTGGTGAGTCATTATCATTACTATGATGATAAACATCATCATAGTAGGCACGGGCACGAAGGAACACACCAAAATCGTTACGGTAATTCAGATCCATTTCAGTTGTGATACTTATCCGGTTTGAAATCAAACCCTTGTTAAAATTTCGATCACCGTCATCTTTGTTAAAATTAGCAGGATTAATCGTGGGATCAACCAAGCGTTCATCTCTATCCTCTACTCGCCAACTTGCGCCATAGGTGAGTGTTGTATCCCAGTCTATTTTCAAATCTGTACTGGGAGAAAAACTCGCTGCATAAGCACCTTGCGTAAAACATAAAGACACGGCTGCCGCTACAAGAGTTCGTTTAATTAACGGGTTAGGCTGTCTTTTCCTGGTGGATATATTCATCACATTGCCTCTACTTTATCTGTGCTTGTTGCCAAGCATTCTAGTTGTTATTAAGCATTAAAAAATCCATCCCATCAGCAGATTTTGCTGGTGTTTAGATTGAGTAATTAACTGCAACATCAGCCTAGCAAAGGAACAATAAGTACCAACTATCCCAAAGGATAGAATGCCCCTATACCCAAGTTCTATCCTTTAGGGTAGTTGCCATATTTTTTTATTTATTAGCCACATTTACCGGAAAGTAAAAGTCAGTTTGGAATATGATTTTTTTCTTGAAATTTATAAAAACCTAAGAAATTAATATGTTTACAATCGACTTAACCTTGGGAATAATGCAGGTCAAATTATCTTGTCTGTATGTGGTAGTAGCCCTCGCCATTATTAGCTATTGCTTTATCAGAAAAGTTAAATTAACCAAACAAGATGTTTATAAAATTTACTAATAAACAGACTGCCAATGATGAAAGCTGGTCAACTGTTATTTATTATGTTTTTATAATAGATATGAGTTTTAAAGGAGCCGCGTAGCCAAAGTATGACACTTGACGATGATCTAAATTCTCTCGTATTAGAGACCAAACTTTCTTCCCCTCAGCCCTGCGGGAGAGATTTACTTGAGCGACAACGATTGCTCGATTTACTTGCTAATAACCGCGATAAAAAGTTAATTTTTCTAACAGCTTGTGCCGGGTATGGTAAATCCACTCTGATGTCACAATGGAATCATGCTCTAATGCAACAGGGCGAGAACACAGCATGGCTAACCCTAGATGAAGATGATAATGATCCCGGCAGGCTTTTTACCTATCTTAGGTACGCACTGGAGGGAATAAAGCCCTCTTCTACTCAGCTCAATGATCTGGTAACCGTGACTAAAAGCCACGCGGTCTTGCTCGCTAATATATTCGGTTCAGCCACTGCTCCATCAGTGCTTTTTATCGATGAGTTAGAGGCACTTCATAATCAGGAGTCGCTTCGCTTGCTGGCTTTGTTACAGCAGCATATACCGCAAGGTCGGCAACTAGTTATCGCCTCCAGAGAAAAGCCGGACTGGAACCTGTCAAAATTAAAACTTAGCGAAGAGTTACTAGAGGTCGGTGTACAGGAACTAAGATTTAGTACTAAGGATGCTACCCTCCTTGGTGAACTCAGATTAACCGGTCCAATTAATGAGAACACCACCGATAAATTAATTGAAAAGACTGAGGGCTGGATTGCTGGTATTCGCTTAGCAATGCTCTGTTTTCCCAGTATCGATGACACTCAAGAATGGGTAGAAAACATTACAGGCGAGCTAGATGAGATCACTGACTTCTTGTCAGAAGAAGTATTTCGCCATCTGGGTACAGAACAACAGCTATTCCTGCTAAAAGTTGCCGTATTAAACCGCATAAGCGCACCATTATGTGAAGCGTTAACTGGGGAGTCTGGAGCCCAGACTCAGTTGGAAAGTTTTTGTGAAAAAGGGTTTTTCATCCACCCCCTTGATAAGCAGCGCCACTGGTTCAAACTGCACGGTCTAGTCAGACAATTCTTGCTTAAAAGGCTTGCGCAGCTAATTCCTCAAAAAATCACAGAGCTACATGAAATGGCTGCACGTTGGCATAACAGCCACGGTTATAAACTGGAAGCCATTCATCACGCAATTGCGGCAAAAAATCCATTGTTTGCCATGCAAATCCTTGAGGGTTTCAGTAAACATCTAGTCACGCAAGGCCAACTCAGAACAGTGACCAACCTTGCCTCACGCATTTCAAAGTTACAATCAATAGATAATCCAGCTCTCCTTGCTAGTATGTGTTGGGCCAATTTGTTTCTACACCAACGGGATCAGGCAGAACAACTGTTTATACGTTTGAAACACGTAAACGATGACAAAGGGCTGTCCGTCGAATTGCAATCTCAACTGCCTACCTTTGAATCTTTGTTATTAATAATGAAAGACAGCACTTTCTCTGCAGGAGAAATTGCCGAAAAAAACCTGACTTGTATCAATGAGAAAGATCATTTCGAACGAGGCGTGCTTTGCAATATCATCGCCTTAGCCAAGTTAGGATTTAATGACTTTGAATTAGCACAGCAATATCAACTTAAAGCCCGTACTTCATTTCTCAAATCAGGCAGTTGTTTTGGCCTTGCCTATTCCGATATGCTGGGAGCTCTGAGAGAAAAACTGCAAGGTAATCTGTTAGTGGCCAGAGAACGTTTTAAAAATATTGGGCAAGAACAAGATTACAGACGATTTGACGACCACGCTCTGTCTCTACAAGTGGCAAAGGCAGTTTGTAACGGCTTTGAGGCTGGACTTCTTTATGAACTTAATCTTCTTGAGGAAGCACAACAACTGCTTGATGAACATTTCGCTGATGCGGTTAATAACACTATACCACCAGATATGGTGATTACTGGCTGCCTCACACGCGCCCGCATTGCCTTTACTAGAGGCGAGTTCGAAACCGCCTATGCTTATCTAGAGGAAGCTGAAGTTGAAGGTATCAGCTGGGTGCTTCCGCGCTTGGTCAGAGAAATGCGTTGGGAGAGAGTACGTTTTGCACTGCTACGTGGTGAACTGGCATCAGCAAAACAATTCGCTGCCCAAACCATTATCAACCATATTCCCGCCACGCCACCTGGCTTTTTTAACCCCGCTGATGAATGTGGTTCTCTCGATATTGCGCCTTTGCGCTTTGAAATCTATACTGGCGATCCCGCTTCAGCCATCATCCGTATCGAACAACTGATTGCCGAATCTAGCGAACGCCCTTGTCGCAAGCTAGTTCTTAAAGTACTGAAAGTGTTAGCTTATACACTGCTACAGCAAACAAGTAACGCTCGACAAGGAATGATTGATGCAATCGACCTTGGTTGTAAAATAGGCGCACAGCGCAGCATTATTGATGAAGGTTCGCACATTATTGAACTGCTTAAACAGCTCTGCGTTGACTGGAGTAATCACCCGAACATTGCCAATAGCAAGCGAATAACTTACTGCAAAATATTGCTTGAAGCCGCAGGTGAAACTCTTATTCTGGAGTCAGAACAACATCCGCCCCGTGAACAAATATCAGATCGGGAACTGGAAGTACTTCACCTCGTTCGTGATGGATTAAAAAACGACCAAATAGCAAAAATACTTTTTGTCTCGGTCAATACTGTCAAATGGCACCTGCGCCGTTTATATGAAAAGCTTGGTGTTAGATCCAGAACAGAAGCAGTGGCTGAGAGCAGAAAACTAGGGTTAATCGATTAAAAATTTCCTCTTGTGCATCTGCCTCAATTTTCTATCCTTTTAGGTAGTGGCTTACGTACTTGCTCTTGATAAGTTATTAAATCCACGCTGACATGGCAAACTGAATATCTATTTAGTAGTCGTCAATATAAGAAGTAATTTATAGATACTCCCCAGTGTCGGTATAACTATCAGGAGAAATTTAATGAAATTGTACGATTGTACCCAGGCCCCAAACGCCCGCCGAGTTAGGATATTTATTGCCGAAAAAGGGCTCGACATACCTAAGGTCGAAGTGGATATAGCAGGTGGCGAGAATCTCCAAGCTGATTTTCTCAACAAAAACCCTCGTGGCTTATTGCCTCTTCTCGAACTCGATGATGGTAGCTATCTGGATGAAAGTGTTGCTATTTGTCGTTATCTTGAAGAACTTCACCCAGAACCAGCTCTAATGGGCATAGATGCTAAAAGCAAGGCACGAATAGATTCTACTCAGCGTCATATAGAATTTGACGCTATATCACCCCTTGCAGATGTCTTTCGTAATTCGGTTCTACAGTTCAAAGAACGCGCCATAGCAGGTACAACGGGAGTGGCAGCCATCGAGCCATTGGTTGACCGTGGGATCAATAGCTATCAGCGCTTCCTTGATCGCCTAAATGAAAACTTAAAAGTCAATAAATATGTAGCTGGACCTGAGTTCTCGATTGCTGATATTACCGCCCTCTGTGCCATAGACTTCGCCAGATGGGTAAAGCTGGAGATCCCTGAATATCACACACACACTCGCCAGTGGTATGAGCTTGTTAGCAGTCGTCCCAGTGTTTGTGCCTGATAAGTGGAATAATTAACATGTATCAAAGTCATTGTAAAAAATAAACGAATTGCCTTTGGATAGGAAGTAACCCACTATTTTGCAATAAAAAACCGCCTAATGGCGGTTTTTTATTTGAAAGATTAGCTTGTTACCTATTAGGGTCAACGAGAGTGCGACCACGTACTTTACCCGCTAAAATGTCATGCGCTGTTTTCGGTACTTCTGACAGACCGATAACATTGGTGATTTCACCAAATGTTGACTCAGGTAGATCAGTCAGCAAGCGGTTCCAAGCTTCAGTACGAACCTCTATCGGACACATAACTGAGTCGATCCCCTGTAGTCGTACATTACGCAGTATAAATGGCATAACCGTAGTAGGTATGTCCAACCCGCCTACCAGACCACAAGTAGTCACCACTCCCCTATATTCTGTTTCGGCAAGTACACGGGCCAGCATAGTACTGCCTACCGTATCAATTGCACCAGCCCAGCGCGGGCTTTCCATCGGATTTGATGGTTTTTCCATCTCTTCTCGTGACAGTAATTCATCAGCTCCCAACGCCCGTAGGTAATCATGGGTTGATTCACGACCAGTGACAGCCGCTACTTTATATCCCAGATGATTCAGAATCGATACCGCAATACTACCTACCCCACCAGCGGCACCAGTAACCAGAATAGTACCTTTATCCGGCGTGATCCCTCCCTCTTCGAGCGCCATCACGCTTAACATTGAAGTGAGACCTGCGGTGCCTATGGCCATCGCTTTTTGAGCATCCATTCCCTGCGGCATTTTAACCAGCCACTCGGGCTTCAATCGGGCATACTGGCTGAAACCGCCCCAATGTCGTTCACCAACACCCCAGCCGGTCAGAATAACAGGATCCCCCGGTTGAAACTGGTCGTTACGGGATTCTTTGACTACACCAGCCAAATCAATACCCGGAACCATTGGAAAGCTATCTACCAGCCCTAATGTACCCGTTACAGTCAGACCATCTTTATAATTCAGCGAAGAATAAGTGATCTCTACCAGCACATCTTCATCAGGTAGATCACTGAACTCAAGCTGTTGAACTGCGGCAATAGTCTTGCCCTCTTTCTGTTCCAGTACCAATGCATTAAACATAATTAATATTTCCTGTTAGCAACGTTATTGACAATAACTCTCTGAGTTTATTTTTCTGACAATCTATTTTAAGAGAATGAGTGATGACAGAGCTGAAGTGACAATTTCTTTAATCTAATCAATCTGTTTTAGGCCACACATCTACTTGAACTATCATATTAGCAGTAACATTTTTTGTACTCACTATCCAAAAGGATAGTTATGAGTGTTTTGATACACTATAAAATAGCACTTTGAAAGCTGGTCATTATGACCTAGCCTTTAAACCAGAGACGTAGGGTCTAGCTAACACCAAAAATTAACCTTATTAATAGCTAAACAGAGGATCAGCAGATGCCAATAAATCAAAAGTCTTGGATTATTAATCATTACGCCAAAGATGAGCTTAAAGGCACAGAACTGGAGTTAGTAGATCGCCCAGTTCCAGATCTGGCAAAAAATCAGGTTCTGATCAAAACACTGATGCTAAGCCTAGACCCGTCAAATCGCCTCTGGCTAAGCGAAGAAGAAGATTACTTGCCACAACTGCAAATCGGTGACGTAATGCGAGGACTGGTTATCGGTCGGGTAGAACAGTCACGTCATTCACGGTTTAAAGTGGGCGACCATTTACATTCACTACAAAGCTGGCAACAATATGCAGTGGTTGATGGAAAGAGTCTGACACCTGAGAATGGCACAATTCATTTCACGCCGCACCCCGATATACCACTGGACGCTTATGTCTCAGCACTGGGCTTAACTGGCTGGACTGCATATATTGGCCTTAAGCATATAGGTCAGGTCCAAGCGAAAGATAATATACTAGTTTCAGGCGCAGCAGGTGCTACCGGCTTAATGGCCTGCCAGATCGGCAAAGCAATAAATGCAAAAGTGGTAGGTATTGCTGGCGGCAGCGAAAAGTGTCACTCGCTAGAAACCATATTCAACTTAGACGGCACTATTGATTACAAAAACTGCGATAACTTATCACAGGCGATGGCCTGCGCTTTTCCAGAAGGTATCGATATATTCTTTGATAATGTCGGCGGTGCAATGCTTGATGCCGCACTGGAAAATATGGCCATTGGTGGACGCATTGTAGTTTCCGGCAGCATATCGCAATATCAGCAACTAGGTGATAAAACACGATTGTACGGGGTTCAGAATACTCATATGTTGGTTACAAAACGACTCAAAATGCAAGGTTATCTAATTCTTGATTATCTAAATGAGATAGAACAGATACTACCCGAAATGGAGCGATGGTTGCTCGAAGGGAAAATTCAGTATCGCAACACAGAAGTAATAGGTATTGAAAACGCTCAGCAAGCAATGTCACAACTGTTTTCAGGAGGAAATATAGGAAAGCTGGTTATTAAAGTCAGCTGAAGATTCAATATTCCGCCAAAATATAACTTTTGATAAAAAATACTATAGATCAGCAACTACGATGGAGCGGCCGAATTACACTATTTTATATTTACGGATGTTGAACTCCCTTTGAAAGTTGCCAAAACGATCCATAAAATTTCGTCTGCTTATAGCCTATCAGTTGACCTAAATAGCAACCAATAGCTAATAAAACCCCTCTTACTTTGTGCACAAAGTGATCCTATTAACAATGTGATTACTTTTTACCTTTAAGAAATCTATTTTCATTTTCTTTACTTGGCAACATGCAGGTGTCGTACTGTCCAAATAAATAATATCTATTACGAGCAATGCGATCATAAAGCCAATTTATTATGCCCTTGGGTAGTACTTTGAAGACGTATAATAAACGCCATGGAAAGCCAAGTTTATTAACGACATTTAAAAAAGCGTCACTCTTATCAAAATATTGGTTACCTTCTACAAAGAGCATCGTATCAAAGTGATCTGTTGGCATTTTAAAATGATTTAATATGCTCTGCCCTTCTGGTGATTGAACGCTGCATAGTTTAAAGCGCTGTTGAGTATCAACCTTAACGATAAACTGAGTCCAAACATTACAAAGTTTGCAGACACCGTCAAATAGGATCACACAATCATTTATATCAATATTAGGAGGGTATTTTTCAATGGTCATGCGCTCTCCTTCTTAATATGAATACGTATTGGAAAAAACCCATGCTATAAAAAACTAAAGGTTTTAGCGCGAAAGGGACAACTATTATTTCATCTGTCATTGACTTCCATTTTCTTTCGCTTCTTGTAACCATTTAATAATAACAACATGCCAAATGCAGCTAACAAATGTTTTAACGTATGACCACTTAACGCTGTTAATACTTCAAAAATAAACGTGTCAAAATGTTCAAATACTTTGGCGAATATATAGGTCCATAATAACCACCAATATCTATTTCCGTAGCTAAATGCTGGTTTCATAAATAGCAGGATTAAAGGTATAGCAATTAAGGGAAGAAACTGGACTAATATGTAAAATCGTAAATCACCAGCACCAATGCTCTCGGTGTAATACCAATAAAGCACAGATGCTCCACCTACTATGAGTAAGGGATATAGCAGACGTTTACCTAGCTTAATAGAGAGGTATTCAGCAATAATAATCGCGATTAAGGCCATAAAGGCCAACGTCATGGGTAATCTATCCCATACTAATGTCTGGTTACTTGGCCAAAGGTGATAATAACCAGAGCCAAACCCAATAAGTAACAAACCGAGAAATAATAAACAATATCCTACTTTTAGTTCATCCAGCTTTGTTATTTTATTTGAGATAAAAAGGCTGTACAGCCCCATACAACCAACAATGATAAAGGGTAGATTTGAAACAACATTGAAAAAGTTAGGAATAGATACAAAAGTACGATTATCTGAAAAATCATGATATTTGAGTGACTGAGCGACTGGCTCTTGCACAAGTACGCCTATAGTGATGCATAGCAATATAATGAAAATACCGATAATCCCTTTACGGTTATAACCCATTGTCACGCAATTTTTTTCTTTGTCTTTCATATATATAACTATCCTTGTATACCTAAGTTCTACTATAAAGACAATGTGTAGGCTTTAACAGGCTGTTTTAACAAAACATTGATACACACGATAACATCAAACATAAGTAACTAAATATTGGATGTGTAGTCATAAATATCATTAGACGAAATACTGATTTATTAATCTTTTTATAAAATTTAGTAATGGGTAAAAATCAGTGTACTTAGATTTTAATCGTCGTTTTTAATGTATAGCCTTTCACTTTGATTATCGATGTATCTGTATTTCCCGAGTGTGTCTCTGACCAAGTAGTCAATTCAGGCTTGTCTATGGCATAGCTTGAGATATGAGGACCATTAGTAAATAAATCTCTTGCCGCTTTAAGGTCATGTAACGTGATAGATTGCCACTCACTAGATGACATTGTTTCAAGAGCAGCAAAAGATAAGAATGATAAATTTCCTACAAAAGTTATGAAGATAACCTTTAAAATGAGTCGCATATTATTTCCATATTTTTTAGTCATTGTTCTCTACGATACTAGGTCGATTCACGATAATTAACGTTGGCTAAATCTCTTTAAGCTATTATCTGCCATGCTAAAGGAAGCATCACTAAAGATGCTGATATATAACCTAATTTATTTATTGAACTACTGTAGTTATTGCTCATTTTCAATCCAAAAAATGGTCTGAGAATTTCCGTTCTGCGAATGAATTCATACCCGATAAAACAACCTAGAGTCGTTAAACTTATTAAAAGCATAGGCTCGTAAACAGGGCCAAGATCTAATTTTGAAAGATTAAAACCAATAACGACAATTAACGTTTGATGAAGAATATAAAAAGGGTAAACGGCGTCATTAAAATAAGTAAGTTTATGAGATTTTTTATTTAAAAAGTTGTGAGCAAAAGAAAACACCGTTAAAACACCTATCAGTCTTAACATGCTGTAATTAAACATGATTACGCTATAAATCCACCCTTCTTGCAAAGATTCATTTTTTAGCATGTCTAACCAAACTAAATTATAGAGCGCAATCAACAAGCAATAAAAAATTAATGCTATAACCAATAAAGGTCTAAGGTTTTCTTTAATTCGTTGCCAAAATATTTTATTCCAACCGATTAAATAACCGTAAACCATTAAGGTAAAACCAAGAGGATATCTTACTGAATCAAGTTCCCAGTTCATTTGAATGAAAAATATCGGTAAAACAGCGATAAAAATAGCTAATAAACCATATTGTTTAAATAACCAATCGGTAACTGAATTAACGAGCTTGGTATTTAATAAGGGTAAAAGACAAAGTAGAAACAAAGAGTATTTCCAAAGTGCTGCAATAAACCACAAATGATTTGCATTAAAATGCTGCCAAATACCGTATTGATATTTATCAAAAACAGTACTGTCGCTAGAGAAAAACGCCTGCAAGAACTGCCAAAAATTCATATTGAGATCACCATTGAAAGTCATCTCAATATACAATTGAGGAGGAATGATAATTAAAACACCAAATAATAGTGGTAGTAATAAACGAAGAGTTCGCATAGAGATAAAACGCCACACCGAAACTTTTACCATAACAAAACGAATAGCGATGCCTGAAATAACCCACAGTACCCCCATTCTCCATGGCTCAACCAACAGCATTATGTTTTCAAGAAATTGTGAAAGGTGTTCACTTTTCACATGCCAAGGCCAACTTTCAACGTAGAACATACCTGTATGGAATAAAATCAATAATCCGAAAACACCTACACGTAGCCAATCAAGATCAAATCGACGGTCAGGCATATCGTTGTTTGAGGGCACAAAGTATTTAGATAAATGTGAAAAATTTAATATGCTATTTATATTCATAATAAATACCTCTAAAAATATTATTTGCTACATTTGAAAAAAGTGAAAAGATTCAGATGCACTTATCAAGTTAATCAATATCGTTATTGAATCTTAATATTATTAGAAGAGGTATTTTAAATAAATGCACTAGGGACGAGATGGTATTATTGGGTGACCAAACTCACTGTACTCGTTACCATCAAGTGCATATTCGAGAGTTTTTGAGGCTTTTCAGTTTTAGCCCCTGCGATTAAATAATGGTTATTCCCTTTTCATAACGTTGGTTTGTAAATGACAAACTGAGCAGCACTGCCAATAACATTCAACTCAAAATTTTCGTATTGGTCTGACAATATGCGGGTTAGTGTTTGAATGTTATCTCCAGTGTTACAAAAAACGCCCTTTTTGTTGTATAACTTCATCAATTTCTTTGCAAACCAGCTAGAGTCATTGCTATCCGATATTATTGTAGAGCCAAAGATTACGCCGCCAGGATTTAATAACTTATATAAATTTTCGAACACCACCATTTTTTCTGTCATAGTACCCGGCAGACAGTGCAATAAGTAATTCATACTAATTGAATCGAAACCCAGTTCATCAATAGTGATGGGTGCTAATATATTTCGCCTATAGCACTTAGGGTTATACCTTTGTAATCGCTTTGATGAGTGGTTCAAACAGTCTTGGTTTAAGTCCATCAAAGCTAAGCGTGGCCGCGTTGATGGAAATTTACAATTATCTAACAAAAAGCCAGAACCGACACCTACATCCATGTGGTTGTTAGTAATATTGTCATTATAAAGCGTTAATAATCGTTCAGTTGATAAGCCCCACACGGGCCCAGTTAATATTTTAAATAGTGCCACATCATAAATTGCTAGGGTAAATTTGTTATAGACTTGCTGTCCTCTAATAACCTCTTCGTTAATTTCCATATTCATTTTAAACCTTTCAAAAATTATAATGGGACTATCAGATTTCATTTTTTACTGATGTCTGTTATCGGTATTTTATGAAGTAACAAATACCCTGCAGATTGCTCACCCGTTTGTCATTAGTCCGCAAGAAAAGCACTATGTCTAGATGAGTTTAAGCACTAGCACCTTATTTGATGATCTAAGTTCAACTACCTCACTAAGCGTAAAGTCACTTTTATTAACAAGTGTTTTCCATTGAGTAAGCGTTCTCTGTTTCGTATCTTTATCAAGCAATAGTTGCTTGTCCTTTATCGCCTCGTGCGGGTTTATTATCGATTCAGACCGAATAAAATCGATAATAGCTAGAGTCGCTGTAAATAGGCCAATGGCTTGCTTGGCATTTTTAAGAATAGAAAGACAGTCACTGTCATTTAATTCACTAAAGACATTAACAAAACAATACAGGTTTTCATGCGAGCTTGCCGTGGGTAACGAGCTCAATATTTCACCCTCTTCAAAAGAAACACGAAATGTTATGGCATTATTTTTAATACTGTTAGCGTTTTCATTTCGCCAGAAAATTTTTGACGACTGTATCGCTTCCGAATTATCGTAGATACAAATATTCATCTGTTCAGAAATACTTAAAATATCTGCAATATGCAGTCCGCTGGCATTTCCTAAATCAAAAACCAAATCAAACACAGACCAGTTAAACCATTCAAAAGGATTTACTTTGTTACTAAAGCCCAAATTAATATCAGCAACTTGGGTAAGCTTAATACGCACAGAACTAGGCATTAACGGCAAAGAAATTAAATAAGCTCTACAGTGCTTCAGAATTGTAGAGCACTTAATCATCCACCTTTTATTTTGCAAAGTACGCATGCGTGGTCTAAAAACGATAACCAATACCAATAGCTAAAGAACTCGTCGTTAAATTACTCATTGCTATATGTTGGTATCCGACATTTAAGTTCACATTGTTGGACCATTGATATTTCCAACCAAGTTCGGAGTAGATACCCGTACCTGAATCTTCTTCAAATACGTTATTGTTGTTATTAGTCATTTCATAATCGAAATACTGGGCACCAAGTTTGCCATAAATAAAGTTATGTTCGGTAAGTGCCGTATCAAAACGTACTGCAACTATGAAGTTGGTATAATCAAGATCACTTTTAAATGAATCGGGGTTTGACTCATCGTCGCTTACACAATAATCCTCATCCGCATCATCATTCTCACAAATCCAGTCTTGCACGTTTGACCCTTTATTCAAGCCAACTTCCACAGCCCAGCCAGGCTTGAAATAATAATCTACATAGAGCATAACTTGGGCTACGCCATCTTTATCATTACCAAAACTATCGTGGTCTATATTACCGCTTGATACTTGCAAACCGGCATTAAAAGTTCCTGGTTGAGGTAATTCTTCAGCAGTAACAAATAAGCTTAATGCAGATACAACGATGAGTGATAAAAGCGTTTTTTTGTTCATAAATAATTCCATTATATTAAGATAAAACAAGAGAAAGAATTTTTCCCTTTTGATTGGTAAGAATAATATCGCCTGATTTGAACAAAGTTAATCGGTTAGGGATTAGTTGGGATTGGGCCGTGATGAGTGGGTGATTTTGATGACAATATAATTAAAGTGTTGTGTACTCGATTTTAAAAGTGGGATGAAATGAGTATTAACCGTGTTGAATTGGATTATATAAACTGGTACCTGTTAGAATATTATATTAAAGTAAACAGGTATTTGCCGAACGAAGCTTATCAAGCTAAATATCCCTATGTCCCCATTTCGTGCTGTGTTAAACAGCTATTCACAGATATCAAAAAAGCAATGGTTTTATTGGTCGCTTTTTTACCTTTTCCTCGGGGTCGTAATGGCCTTAATAGAAGTAGCTGATTTAGAAAGTAAAGAGATAGCTTTTATAACTTGGGAAGTATGGCTAGACCAATTTTGTTGGTCTATTTGCTTTGGCTTGATCACTCCTTTTGCAACCTGTTTTTTCCATCGCTGGTCAATGGAAAAAGGTCAGAGGCTTACTTCAACCGCCAAGCTTATTTTGTTTTATATCCCATTCAAGATTATTTATATGGGGGTAACTGGGCTAACTAAACAATTGTTATATTGGCTGATAACCGGTTCATTTATAAGTATGGAAACTCTTTTACAGCATAGAATTTACCAAATATTAGATGTTAATCCGATACTCGCTTATCAGGTTCTTGATGTATCACCACTCTATCTGATTGCTATCTTTTGTGTTTACACCAAGTTATATTTTACCACTGCACAGCAGGAGCAAATAAAAAGTGCTCAGCTTGAAGTAGAGCTACAAAAAACACGCATGGACGTATTACGCAATCAACTGCAACCGCATTTTCTTTTTAACACGCTAAATCTTATCTCAAGTACCATGTATCGTGATGTAGATAAGGCTGATTCCATTATTGCCCGACTCGGAGATTTATTACGATATTCCCTGGCAACGGAACAAAAACCTTTTGTGCCTTTAAAAGAAGAAATACAGGTGATGACATCTTATTTAGAAATCGCCAAATTGCGTTTTGGTGACAGGCTGTCGACTATTATCAACATAGCACCTGAAACTAACGACATAATGATCCCCGCAATGTTACTGCAACCATTACTAGAAAATGCAGTAAAATATGGTATTGAGCCATCTGATGAAAAGGGTGAAGTATCTTTGACTACGTCATTAGAAAATTCGGAACTCATTATAGAAATAACTAATCCTTGGCATCAACGCAGAGCACAACAAGAATCGTTTGGGATTGGATTAACTAACACTAAAAATCGTTTAGCCTTACTTTACTCAGATCACGCGTCTGTAGCGCTAGAGACTAGTAACGAAAACCAGATATTGTTACAAATACGTCTGCCGGTTCAACAAGCTCAAACATTGGTTAGTAATTAAAATGAACAGTATATTAAGCTACCTCACCGGCGTTTTCGGTGTATATAAACGCTGGTGCACTTGGCAGCGTATTTTTTACCTAACTATAACTGGTTCTCTTTCAGGACTAATGATTGTTCAAACTGAAATAGCTGATGCTCTCATTAGGGGCGAAGTTGGTTTAACTTGGCAACCTTGGGTCGCGACATATAGCTCAGTGATCGGTTTTACTATTGTTTCTCCCTTTTTAATTTACTGCTGTGAGCTATGGCCTTTTGGAAAAGCTCACGTGATTAAAACCACGATTAAATTGGCTTTACTCTATGTGCCAATTACCTTTTGTTTTATTACTGCCATGCTTATTTTACGTAATATCGCACATTTGTTAATCGACGGAACCCTATTTGATGGTTGGGACTTAATTGATCGATATATTTACGAATTCCCTAAAGCAATTGCAATATATCTTATTTTTATATTTATCACTTACACCAAAATTTATTATGACAATTCGCAAAAAGAACAGCTAAATGCTGCTAATTTACAGAATGAATTGCAAACAATAAGAATGCAAACCTTACGCAGCCAGTTGCAACCTCACTTTTTGTTTAACACCTTAAATTTAATTTCGAGTACGGTATATCAAGACGCAGATAAAGCCGACTCAATTATTACTCGGTTAGGTGATTTACTTCGCTATTCATTAGCAACCGAACAAAAACCTTTTGTGACCTTCAAAGAAGAGTTACAAGCCATGCAATCTTACCTAGAAATTTCACAATTACGTTTTGGTGAAAGAATGGAGTTAGAAATTTCAGTAGAGCCATCGACTGAATTGCTAATGATCCCCGCTATGTTGCTGCAACCCCTACTTGAAAATGCGGTTAAATATGGTATCGAACCATCAAATGAAACGGGTAAAATCACGCTAGAGTCTGACTTAATAGAGGGTCTACTACAGATAAAAATAACCAACCCATGGCATCAACGTAGACAACAGCAAGAATCTTTTGGCATTGGCTTGCAAAATACTAAAGATAGATTAAAACTTTTATACCAAGAACAAGCGACGGTAACATTGGATAATAACAATACTGATCAAGTAACGCTGACCATTATTTTACCGGCTCAACACATGGAACAAACTAATGAGTAATGACAACAGCTTTGAGCTAACAAAAAACCCTGACCATCAAAAAAATGTAGTACATGACGTATTAGTCGTCGATGACGAGCCTGCAGCAAGACAAAAATTGATATTGTTTTTACAAGACCATAAAGATTTCCGAGTAGTCGCACAAGCTCAAAACGGCATTGAGGCACTCGAATGTATCGAAAAACATTCCCCTGCCCTCGTTTTTTTAGATATTCAAATGCCTTTGTTAGATGGTATGTCTGTGGCAAGCAATCTCGAATACAATAAAAACATTGCCATTGTCTTTGTCACTGGCTTTAATGAATATGCAATTAAAGCATTCGAACTTAATGCAGTAGATTATCTGCTCAAACCTTATGATAAAGGACGATTAGCAAAAACCCTTACTCGATTCCGCGAATTTACTGGAACAATTTCAGAATACAACATACCTAAAATAATCCAAGATTACCGAGCGGAGCAACACTTCCCTGAAAAGCTATTATTCAAGTCTGAAGGGGCTATTGAAGTGGTATCCGCACAAGAAATTCAATGGATAGAATCATCAGGTAATTACGTTAAAGTCTGTTTAGAACGAACCGCTTTCATTGCAAGACAAACGATTACTACTGTGCAAAGCCAGTTAGATCCAGAGCAGTTTGTGCGCGTGCGCCGTACTCATATAGTTAACAAAAATGAAGTGGCGACAGTTGACCATATTAGTAAGGGTGATTACGAAATAACGTTAAAATGCGGCACTAAATTACGCCTTTCTAGAGGTTACAAAACACGTTTTTTTGAGGTGTTTAGTTAATTATTTATCCAACATCTCAATAATTTTATCAATAATATCAATTGCATTTTGATATACCTGATTCTTTTCATCAATTAAGCCGACTATTAAAACGAAAGTATTGTTAACTATATGACCGTATAACAACTCAGGCTTGTGTACTTTAAAGGGTTGCCACTGAATAGCACTAATAACCCAAGTACTCAGGTTATCCATTGCCGCTTGTCTATGCACATCTTCAAGTCGCTCAATATATAGGTACTCACTCTCTAAGTCTTGTAATGCACCAATAATGGAATGATTTTGCACGTGCTTAATTTCACCGCTATTGACAAGTGTTTGGTAGATACTGCTTTTTCGTCTAAAGTCTGAAAAATTTTTCAATTCAGTGGCAATAAAGCCTAATTCATTCACTTTTTTCCTGTCATGACGGTTAATAATGTCAATTGCTTTATTATATTGTTTTTTATAACGCTTCCCATATTCAATTTGACCTATAAGTTCTTTTTTGTCTTCTAGCAATTCGGTTTTCATACTCTGATAATATTGGCGTTCGAATTTCCTGTTATCTTGATCTTTATCCCAATTATCTACTTGTAAGGCAATCAAAATACCTATGGCGACCAGTAAAATTTCGCCCACGATATACGATAAATATTTAACAAGCTTACCTTCACTAATAAGTGCTTTTTTTATTTTTTTTAACTGAGTTAGCATTGAAAATACTCGGTAATGAATGTTATTTAATTTTATAGCATAAATGCAGTCGTAAGTGATCAGAAAGAGAACATAACTACTCTTGTACAACCACAATTTGACCATCAATACTTACAATGGCCAAGTATGATTGCCCTACTATCCCTATTGAACATAAGTCTATTTCGTTGCCTCCCACCAATAAATCTGCGCATCCTTCAACGTCAAAAGAAGCGGTTACTACGCCAGGCTCAGTTATTGCTAAGTTATCGTTTGAGAAAGACTGCTTAACTGTCATTTCACTAGTTGTTAATAATCGAACACTGTATTTATCAGCTATATTTTTTGCTTTCTTTTCAAATACCGCCAGCTTACTTTCATCAACCATACTCCAGGCAACAGCCCAATAGTCTGCTTGTTTATTGATATCAATTTTCTGACTTACTCTTGAACCATTGGTTATTGCATTTTCTATTGCAAAAACACTTTCATTAGCGCCATCTATCCAATCGTGCTGTATCACCTTGCTAACTTCAGCAGACATTAATTCTATCGTTTTAAATTGATCTTCATATACACTCGCATTGTAGATCGCACTTTGAAGGTAAAAGCTAGTATTGTCATCTAAGGCATTTATATAGGAAATTTTGGTACTATTATTAGTATCAATTTTATCAATTATCTTATCAGCAGTATCTCCACAGGCACTCAGTGATATAACCATTGCCATTGCAATCGCAATTTTCTGATGTTTAGTGGTTAAGTTATGTGTTTTCTCTTGGTTTGATAATATTGTGCTCATGAATAAATTCCCTTTGTTTAATTGTATAATTGTTTGTTTGCTTGCTTGACTGATTTGAAGTTTAAAGAATCAATACATCAAAATAAATCGACAAGGGGTGAGTCGGTATTTTTGCGTGATGACAGGGAATAATGCTTTACCGTTTGGTGTACTCTCTATATGAATAGTCTAAAGGTGCTTTAAATATCTGCCACCTTAAGGCATTTATAATCCCAACTGTAACGGGTATAGAAGTCATTTTATTAATATCCATTCCTTCTTGTCACTATACAAGACCGCTTCATCCCTACCCCCTATATTTAGCGATCTCATTTTCATAAACTTAATTGCATAAACAAATAGTCAGAGAAGATTTATGTTATCGCAATTAGCCGGTACGCAAATAACCAATAACTTGGGTGAGCGTAAATATTTTTTAGATTGGGTGAGAATTTTAGCTTTTGCATTCTTGATTCTTTACCACACAGCGTTGATGTTTGTTGATTGGGGGTTTCATATCGAAAGTGGCCATAACAGCACCTTTTTAAAGTCAATAATGATACTTAGCTCAAAATGGCGACTCGACATCCTGTTTATTGTTTCAGGTGTAGCAATAAGCTATATGATTACAAAAATGCCACTTAAGTCATTTGCATGGCAAAGAATAGTTAAGCTTTACCTACCACTTATTTTTGCTATCGCGGTTGTTGTAGCACCCCAGTCTTATTATGAAGCCATTCAAAAGGGAATTTTTGAAGGTGGTTTCTGGAAATTTTGGACTTCTTATTATTTTACCTTCTCATGGGATGAACGCATGCTTGCACCTTTCCCAACCTACAATCATATGTGGTATGTGCTGTATTTATTTCATTATACAATGGTGTTATTGCCTCTATTTTCTTTCATCAATAGTGATAAAGGTAAATTGATTTTAGCAAAAATTGAATGCTGGATTACAAAAGGCTCTCGTATTATTTGGCTACCATTAGCAATATATCTAGCCATTTTTCTCGCTATTGATAATCATGATGTGAACCATACTTTTTATAATGATTGGTACGGGCATGCTATTTTTATTTTTGCAGTTATTATGGGGGTGGCTTTTGCCCGTATGCCTAAAGTTTGGCAATCTTTTGAAAAAAATCGCTACTTTTCTTTAACCCTTGGTTTAATTAGTTACGCCGTTTTACTGGCTATATTTTTATCTCCCGACGAGATGTTACCGATGGATAGAACCGTAGTTTGGGACTATACGAGTCTATTAGTTAAATGGTCATGGATCGCTTTAATCATCGGATTTGCCAGAAAACACCTTAACTACACCAACAGCACATTGAAATATTGCAATGTCATGGTCTATCCGTTTTTCATTTTGCATCAAACCGTCATCATAGTACTTGGTTATTATGTGATTGATTGGAGTATGTCTGGAACGCTGGAGTTTTTGGTTATTGTTACTGGCACCTTTGTGATTTGCAGTTTGCTTTATGAATTACTCATTAAAAGAGTCAATACTCTAAGAGTATTATTTGGTTTGACATGGATAAAGATGGCACCTCCTATTAAGGTGCAACCTACAGCAAAACAGAGCTAAAACAGAGCTACCATTAAAAGTTATATGGTATTAATAACTATTTGCTAGCGCATAAACCTTGTCATCCAAAAGCGCAATTTTGGATGACGGAAATAATATAAATGGACTAATGAAGTTGTTATTATTTCTCTTAAGAACAAAAAGAAAGGATGAATATTATGACTGAAGATAATAATGACCGCACACCAGACGCATCGATTAAAGCAGCTCTTAATTGCTTTTTAAATGATGAAAGGATTAGCCCCCTAGCTTTATAGCAAACAGATTAATTGTTAGTAAACCTATCTGATAAGCGCGTATACCTCTAAATTAAAAATTACGAACATGGCAAATTTATGGAACTTATCTTCTAGGCCTTGCTTTGTCTAAAAAAGGAAAAACATGAATAAATTACAAAAAAACATTAGAAAAACTAAACGCTTTGAACGCATTATGAATATAGCGTATTGGATCGCAGACTTACCAAATAAGTTAACTCCTGCCCCCTTTAGGTTAATGCAAATAGGATCGTTATTTTGGCAATCTAGGTCTTTATATTTAGCGACAAAGCTTGGTATTGCAGACGTAATCTTATCTGAACCAATGGCAACAAAAGACATAGCAAAAAAATTAAACTTATTCGAACCAAACTTATATAGATTAATGAGATTTTTGGCCTCAATAGGGATATTTAAAGAAGTAAGCCACAAGGTTTTTGCACATAATAAATTATCGTTACCGCTTGTTAGGAGCCAACCCAACTGCGTATCGGATATGATATTAATGCATAATTGTGAAGAAATGACCTTACCATGGATGGACGCCATGGAAGCTGGCATTAAAGATGGCGAGATACCGTTTGTTCAATGTCATGGTAGTGAGATGTTTTCCTACATGAATAATAATAAAGAACTTAATGATTTATTTGCCAATGCCATGGATAGCGTCGAGTCACTTACAGGCTTAGATTATTTACAAGATTTCAACTGGCGTTGTTTTGACCGTATTATTGACCTTGGTGGTTCAAAAGGCAGTAAAAGTATCGCTATTTTAGCTGAAAACACCACCTTAACCTCGGTGGTATTTGATCGCGATGCAGTCACCCACGATGCCAAAGAAAGCTGGAAAAACAAGATAAATGATCAAATATTGGATCGTATCACTTACGTAGGTGGTGATTTGTTTTCTTCAAACTTACCAATACCAACCTCTGATAAAAATTTATATTTGTTAATCGCAATATTTCATTTACTTGATGACGCTGATTCCGTCGCATTACTAAAACGAATTACGGCTTCAATGGATGGTATTAATGCTTCCATAGCTATCGTTGATGCGGTATTACCTGAGACACAAGCTAGCATTACTCAAACATCGTTTGACATGCAAATGTTAATGGGAACAAAAGGCTGTGAACGTACAGCAACTCAATGGCATAACCTATTTGAACAAGCAAACCTTGAGTTGGTTGAAACTGTAGCCATTAGAACTTTTGCCAAGGTAATGGTATTAATTAAACGTTCTTAACGCTTAAGAGGTAACTGCGCATTAGGAAAGGATTAAAGCGAGAAAGGTGATGTGCTACCAACCCTTTGGCAGTTTTCACAACTTAAAATACAAAAAGCCGTTAACCTTTCGATTAGCGGCTTTTCTTAATGTGGCAGGCAGAATGGGACGAGTATGGGCACTGGTTTTATTCAATAAATTTACCATTGGGCTATGTCTGAGTAACCAGCTTACTGTTCTACCGCAAACAACACTTCTTATATTTCTTTCCACTGCCACACGGGCAAGGATCATTTCGACCGGCCGTAGGTAATGAACTAACGGGCACACTATTTTCTATGATTGTATTTTCGTCATACAAAATGTTAGCCAATAACCCGCCTTCCCCCATTAACGAATCAAAGCCCTCAAAGTCTTCCAAGTCTTCATTTACAAGACTATCGACTTCTTCACTTTCATCTTCTGAGTCATCTTCAGCCCAAGCACTTAAAGTGGCAACAAGATTAAATTGGGTTTGAATCATATCCGATTCAATCAACTTAGGCGTACCTGCCCTATTCCACGCTTTAACTTCATCTTGTTTAAAACGGTCTTCATCAAATAAATCTTTGTCACATAAACTAATAAACTGACTTTTAAAATCATCAAGTTCATATTCAATGCAAGAATCGGCTAATGCGCTAAGTAAAAAGCTATTGGTTGAACTCGGTAAAGCCGAAAATGCCGTTATCCATCGAGTTACATGTGCACTTAATACGAATTCATCAATAATACCCGCTTCGAACTGAGCAAATACCGCTTCAATAGCAGAGGCTTTGCAATACATCGCTTGATGACCATCAACAATATAATTACACAATGCTTGTGTATTACCATCAACCACATTATAAAATAAGGTCGGCGTTAATTCAGTTAGTGCATCGCCAAACACCCCTTCAAGAGGCGATAAAAACGTATCGCTACGTGCAAATAACTGCAAACACTTTTCTAATGCGGGAGAATATTTTAATTCCGCTAATAATAACGTACCAAAAAATAAAATGGCCTGCTGGTCGTCGGTTAACGAGGTATCATCTGCGATAAATTGATCTATCAGCCGTTCTAATTCAGGATAAAATTCCAGCCAATTTTCTTTAACCACTTCGAGACCTGTAATAGGTATTTCGTTGTCTTGTGCATCACCTATTGCCAATAAAGCTTGTTGTAAATTCATGTGAATTCCGTGATAAATAATAAATTATGAGTACATATGCCGCATATTATATACCCGTTACCATTCAAAGTGCAGGATTTCAGTGGGAATTAAAATGTCTTTAGGCAAGGAGAATAATTAAAGCATAGTCACTCTATGGTTTGATTATTTAACGCAGTATAAAGTCATTTTAAACCCATCGAAGAAGTGCTTGAGCAACATCACTACATCATTGCTGTGATTTATAAGGACGTTACATGGAGGTAACTTATTAGAGAATGCAGGAGCATATTCTCCTGAATAACCATTATTTCATCACAACGCCTTGTACTGAAATTGCTCAAGCACTCTGAAACATGCATCTTGATTGATAACGGGTATATATTAAAGGTGTTGTTCCCGTTACCATTCAAAGTATCAAATTCAATCGAAAAAAAACCGCGACTCGTTAACGTTGCGGTTTTCTTAGTATGGTGTGCAGAATGGGTACTCTTTCTTATTTTTTGTTTAAGGCGATGTATCGATCTATTTCAGCTGCAACCATAGCTAATGGCAACGCACCATTACTCAATAAAGCATCATGAAATTCACGTAAATCAAATTGTTTCCCTAATGATTTTTCTGCCTTTTTTCTTAACTTCCAAATGTGTAATTCACCCAATTTATATGAAAGTGCCTGACCAGGCCATGATATATAACGGTCTACTTCAGCTCTAACATTCGTTGGTGATAATGAGGTATTACTTGATAAGAAGTCTATTCCTTGTTGTCGACTCCATTTCATTGAATGTATTCCTGTATCAATAACCAAGCGACAAGCGCGCCACATTTCATAACTTAATCTGCCAAAATCATCATAAGGTGTATCATATAAGCCCATTTCAACACCTAACTTCTCAGAATATAATCCCCAACCTTCACCATAGGCACTAAAATACAGACCTAAACGGAATTTAGGCACATTTTTCAATTCACTTGATATAGCCGATTGGTGATGATGTCCAGGTACTGATTCATGTAATGTTAACGCGGTAAGTTCATACAATGGTCGTTGGTCAAGTTGATAAGTATTTAGCCAATAAGCACCACCACGTGTTCCACCAACAACGGCTGAATTATAGGAAGCGGTAGTATAATTAGGGGCTATTTATTTTGGCACAGCAACAACACCATAAGGCAGACGAGGTAATGTTTTAAAATACTCAGGCATAATATAGTCAATGCGTTTAGCAATATACGCTGCTTCTTTTAGCAAGTCTTTCGGTGTTTTTGCGTAAAACTGAGGGTCTGTTCGCAGGTATTGTGTAAATTCTTCAAATGACCCTTCAAACTTTGTTTCTTTTATTATTTCAAGCATTTCTGATCTGATGCGTTTGACTTCACTCAGTCCCGTTTGGTGTATTTCTTTAGCCGTGATATTAGGTAATGTCGTATATTTTTTAATTTGAGAAGCATAATAAGCTTTGCCGTTATTCATTTGTTCTGCGCCAAGCGTTATTGTAGCTGCCTGTAAATATTCTCCGCCGAAAAACTCGGCAAATGTTCTAAAAGCAGGTATTGCGTATTGTGATATGGCTTGCTTGGCAGATTCTCTAAGTTGTGCTTGCTCTTTGTCTGATATTTTAGTGCTCATTTTCAAAAAAGGTTTGTAAAGACTACTATCCGTGGGCTTATTATATATCTGTGCTTGTACCGTAGGAAGAATACCTTCAACAACAATTTTTGGCAGGGTAAAATTGGTATTAATACCTTCACGCATGTTGGTGATATTTTCATTAAAATAACGCGGAATCTCGTTAATTCTTGCGATGTAATCGTTGTAATCTTTCGCTGTATTCATCGGCAAACCATTACTCATACTTAAGACTTCTAAAAAGAAACTATAGAAAGTATTGAGTGGAATACGTGATAAATTAAGTTGGTAACTTTCTATAGAGCCTTCAATCACCCACTTAAATAATTGATGATTTATTCGGTTGGAATCAGACAATTGCGTAGGGTCAATTTTTACTAATTGACCCAGTAATTTTGTCTCCGCGGCAAGTCGCCTATCATTATCAATTTTTGATACGCGGTTGAGTAAATGATTATATTTGGTGATACCTTTTGCTGTTGCTGATAAAGGACTTTCTTTCATCGAATAATCCCAATGCTGTGCAATCAGCTGTTCTAACTTCTTATCCGCGTTTAGTGATACTTTATCTTCAGCCATAAGATTTGTCGAAAATATAAGCGTTGATAAAACAAGACACAAACCTCGGATATTTTTTAACATTTTATTTTTTATCATTATTCATTCTCGTTTCTGTTTTATATTTTCTGTTGTAAATTACGTTGCTCATTCGTTATTGCTTAAAGCTTATAACGAATTTATCAAAAATTGAACTGAACTAGCGGTTTTACTAGGAAATAACTAAAAGGACAGTGCAAAACTTTGAATGTAGCAATGAGATAGTCATTTGAACGTTACGTAGAAGGTATATACCCGATCCACTTAAAGATGCTCGTTTCAGGAAAGCTGAGCGAATCATAATCAAGGCACATTTTTTTATTAAGGGTCACTCGGGAGAATGTGCTCCTGCATTCTCTAATAACACCATCCATGTAGCGTCCTTAAAAACAAATGTAACGACGAGTCTGGTTTGCTCAGACTTCCCCCCAAAGGGCTGCTTTATAAACGCTTTATGCTGCGTAATTGATTTCGATAAGGGAAAAACCATTTTCTTCAATCAATACCTTGCCTAAAGACGTTTATAATTCCAGCTGAATCCTGCATCTTCAAGTGGAACGGGTATCAAGTTTGTTTTAATTTTTGTTTTAAATGTTGGACTTATCCGCTATTTTGCTATCATGGCTGCTTTCCGTTCCCTATAAGGCAGCAGCACTGCGTGGCAGTTTTTCAACTTAGAGATTATCAACAAGACGCTGTTTCTTCGGTGCTCAAACACTTTCGAAAAAGCAACGAATCTGCGGTTATTGTTTTACCTACAGGCTCAGGTAAAAGTCTGGTAATTGCCGAGCTTGCTCGCTTGGCAAAACGAAAAATACTAGTACTCACCCATGTGAAAGAATTGGTCGAGCAAAATCATCAAAAATATGAAACCTATGGTGTTACCGCCGGTATTTATTCTGCCGGATTAAAACTGAAAGAAACTCAGCACCAAGTCACGTTCGCCAGCATACAATCGGCAGCCCGCAATCTAGATGATTTTAGTGAGCCTTACTCTTTAATTATTATTGACGAATGCCATAGAGTTAACGTAGCTAGCCCTGACTTGTCTAAAGAACAGCCTAATGAACAGTCTAAAGATAAAACTAAGGACAAAGCTAAAAGTAAACCTAAAGGTGAGTCCAAAGAGCAATCACATGAAAGCGCAAGCAAGCCGTCCAATAGTAATCAGTATCAGCAAATCATTGAAAAATTGATGCAAGTTAATCCCGAGGTGAAATTATTGGGTTTAACCGCAACCCCTTATCGTTTAGGTATGGGCTGGATTTATAAAAAGCATTATCGTGGTTTCATGAGAAGTGAAGAAAAGCGACCTTTTGAGCACTGTATTTATGAACTACCCATTCGTTACTTAATTAAGCGCCAGTATTTAACCGAACCTAATTTAGTCGATGCCACCATAGAGCACTATGATTTTAGTAGCCTGCGCGCAAACGCCTCTGGCGAATATAGTCCTACGGATATGAATCATCTATTAAACAAAAATCCCCGGGTGACTCAAAGCATTATTGAGCAGGTCATTGAGTTAGGCCACAAACGTCAAGGTATTATGATATTTGCCGCTACCGTTGAGCATGCAAGGGAAGTCTTTAGTTATTTACCCACCAAATTAAGTGCGTTAATTACCGGAGCTACCGACAACACTGAACGCGATAAGTTAATTAAGGCATTCAAGCGTAAAGAAATAAAATACCTGGTTAATGTTTCTGTATTAACCACTGGCTTTGATGCACCCCATGTCGATATGATTGCAATATTACGTCCAACACAATCAGTGAGTCTCTATCAGCAAATCATCGGTCGTGGTCTGCGTTTGAGTGATAACAAAAAAGATTGCTTGGTGATTGACTATACGGGCAATGATTTTGACCTCTATCATCCCGAAGTCGGTGAGAAAAAGCCGAATAGTAAAAGTCAGCCGGTTCAAGTTGTTTGCCCAAGTTGTGAATTTCCCAATGTATTTTGGGGCATTTGTGACGATGACGGTTATTTAGTGGAACACTACGGCCGACGATGCAAAGGCCTCGTCGAGACTGGCAGTGAAGAACAAGCATACCTAGTAGAAAGCCAGAGTCAATGTGACTATCGTTTTGTATTTAAAGAATGCCCCCACTGCGGTGGTGAAAATGACATAGCTGCTCGTAACTGTTTACAGTGCCTTGAAGTCTTGGTTGACCCCGATGATATGTTAAAAAAGGCACTGAAACTTAAAGATTCAAAAATTATTCGCTGCGCAGGTCTTAATTTAACCAGAGTTAATGACAAGGTCAGTGATAAAGGAGCTGATAAGTTAAAAATCACTTACCATGATGAAGAAGGCACCCAGCTCAATGAATCTTTTGACTTCGCTATCCCCAATCAAGTTAAAGCGTTCAATGATATCTTTTCTAAACGCCTCAGCGCTAAAATCAGTGTTCAACTGGGATCTACTGAGTCGTTTGAAGTGACTACTCTTGAACAAGCATTAAAGTTAGCTAGCATATTGCCTTGTCCTGACTTTGTCATTTCCAGAAAACAGAAATTCTACTGGCGTATCAAAGACAGACTTTTTGACTATCAAGGTAAATACCGAAAAGCCAATGAGCTCAAATAAAATCAATTACTAAATAAAAAACCGCTATCTTACGGTTAGCGGTTTTTTTAGAATTTGGCGGGACGAATATGGGTACTGGTTTTATTCAATAAGATTGCCATTTGAGTAGTTATTACTGGAAATGTAGTAGCTTATATCTGATCTGACAATTTAGAAAATAGGCCCTGGCATAATAGTAAAATCGATAAGGTCGGTAGTTGCCACAAAGCGGTCCTAATGATCAGAACAATTACTCCCACTTTTATCTCCGCTGCTTTCAAGAATAGCTGACATTAGCAGTATTTTTCTATCTCGCTTCCGCCCCCCAAGCGAGTTATGACCTATAAATTAGTGGCCAAAAATCTATTTTAATATTAATTCAAATTATTTGTACAATTACCGTTTAACTTTTAATAAAAAATGCAGACTCAACATTAGTTACTCGACGGATGTGTAAAATACACTCTAGAAGTCCTGTGGAAATCCTGCAGGACTTCTAGACTTCATCATTTACCCATAAAAACGAGGAGAGCAAAAAGTATAATACTAAATAAAAATAAATTGATTGATATTAAATTTACTTTGCGGGCTTATTGCCCCAAAGACAATAAATCACTCCTTAATATTAGTAGCTTAGATCGAAATACTCAGGTCGCGCATTAAACCAATATCAAAGTAAATTATATTAAACACTTACTTTGATGAACAATAGTATTTCATCAAACCTTTGGTAGAACTGTCATGACTTTCTTTAATCGTTTTATTCGATAATTCCTTAACAATTTCATTCGCTAAGCCTTTGCCCAATTCAACGCCCCACTGATCAAAAGAACAGACTTGTAAAATAATGCCTTGAACAAATATTTTTTGCTCGTATAAAGCAATTAAGCTCCCCAGAGATTTAGGCGAAATACGCTTCATCAAAAGCGTATTCGTTGGACGGTTTCCTTTATGTACCTTATGCGGCGCAACTTTATCAATATAGGATTGTGGATGACCTCTTGCAGCAAGATCATCACGTACTTGTTTTTCATTAACCCCCGACATTAATGCTTGAGTTTGTGCAAAGAAGTTCGCCATTAATGTCTCATGATGGCCTTGAACGGGCGTAACACTTTCAACAGAGCCAATAAAATCAGCAGGCACAACATTATTACTTTGATGTAAATATTGGTAAAAGGCATGTTGACCATTGATTCCTAATTCACCCCATATTGAAGGCACAGTTGGATAATCAATTTCTTGGCCATCCCAAGTCACCGACTTACCATTACTTTCCATTTCAGCTTGCTGCATATAAGCAGATAACTTATGTAAAGGTTGATCATATGGCAAAATTGCCTGAGATTGCGCACCTAAAAATGTACAGTTCCATATACTTAACAGTGCCAATATAACGGGGGCGTTTTGCTCAAGGGGCGTATTACAAAAATGTTCATCTATCTCGTGAGCTCCTTCTAATAACTCAAGAAATTTTTCAAAACCAATATCTAAGGCAATAGGTAAACCAATAGCAGACCATAGAGAAAATCTACCACCAACCCAATCCCACATATCAAAAATATTTTCTTCATCAATGCCAAATGCCATGGCATTTTCTTTATTAGCGCTCACCGCAACAAAATGTTTAGCAACCGATTTTTGATTAAAAGAAGAAGATGTTAGCCAATTAACCGCAGTCCTTGCATTAGTCATTGTTTCTGTTGTGGTAAATGTTTTACTGGAAACAATAAATAATACCCGCTCTGGGTTTAAGGGGCGAAGCACTTCGGCAATTTGTGTACCGTCTACGTTTGAGACATAATGCATCTGAACACTGTCATCACTGTAATGTTTTAACGCTTCAGTGACCATTTGTGGGCCAATGTTAGAACCCCCTACCCCAATATTGACTACATCGGTAATTCGTTTGTTCGAATGGCCAAGCCATTGCCCTTGTCTTACTTGCTCGGTAAAAACTCTCATTTTTTCAAGAGTTTTTTCTACATCAAGGGTGATATTTTTACCATTAAGCATAATGGGGTTTTTACGCCTATTACGTAACGCTATATGTAAAACGGCACGGTCTTCGGTGCGATTAATCCGTTCTCCTTTAAACATTTTTTCTCGCCACTGTTCTACTTCACTGTCTTTTGCTAAGTCTATAAGGTGCGAAAGTGTTTTATCGGTAATTAGGTTTTTAGAATAATCTAATAATAAAGGCGAAAGTTGAATAGAAAACTTTAAAAAACGTTCACTGTCTTGGGTAAACAAGTCATTCATATGCATAGCTTTCATTTCTTCGGCATGTTCAACCAATGTTTGCCAGCTAGGAAGTAATGTTCTTTTAGATGCTTGGTTATCGGTGCGCATAGTTATCTCTATTATTGAGCAATTAGTTTAGGGATCGGAAAATGGTTAATTTCTAAATTGGTAAAGGTAGTAAGGTTTCCAAACAGGCCACTAAAAGGTGGTAATCACAATGCGTTGGCATTATTTTATCCATTCGAATATTGTTAGTTCTTATTTTAATCACATTCAATCAAGTTCATATCGGTAAGCAATCTTAGTTTCCCAGCTATAGTGTAATAATTGATGGTTATGCGCTAAATGCCTTTCATCGTTTACAAAAAGCGCGAAGACAATAAAATTTCCGTTTAAATACACTAACCACTTGAAGATGCATTCTGAAGGACGTCCCCGCAGGACTAGTTTAGAAAAAATCCCCCTACGCTATTTTTTATAAAAAAACATTATATTCAATCAACATCTTGCCTTAAGATGTTTCTAATACATACGGTACATTTAGATAAGGCTTATTTTCCGATTGCTAACTGAGTGAATAATAATGGTAGTAAAATAACTGATTTGTATGACATTTATAGGTAACCGCATTAAAGAGTATCCCTATATATGTTGGACCATTGAATTACTCTTCAGAAAATAGTGACTGCATGCCTTGTAGCATTGATGCCGCAACTTCGTAGTGATCCCCTTCCCACAACTGATCATTAAGGAACTCACCTGAGTAGAAACCGTCATAGCCAGTACTTTTAATTGCATCAACCCATTCTTGTAGTGGAATTTCACCTTCGCCTAACAAGTATCCTCGTAGTAATTTTTCGTCAACCCAATCTTGGCCGATATCAGGTCTTTTTCCATCAGAGAGATGTACATTATAAATCAATTCTTTATCTATTTTCGCCATGTCTTCTGGCGTGGCTCCACGGCATGCCCAAAAATGCCAGGTATCAAGTACAAAAGCAAAATTATCACGGCCCACCGCATCGTGCAGTCGATAATAATCATCGAGTGTTGCAATCGGTGTCCAGGCTGCCCCCTCGTATTGAAAACGAATACCGTGCTCTTGACCAATATCAGCAATATGTTTGATATTTTGTGCGGTAATATTAATATTATCTTCTACAGAAAGTCCGTTCAGAGCTTCAAATGCATTAAGTTGAATGGTTGGCGCGCCAATTTCTTTTGCAAATAAACATAGAGTCTCTACAGATTTAAAGACTTTTTGTTGCGTCGCTTTATCAGTCGCTTCTACAGAACCAACTATATCAATTGCTGAAGGTAGAATATTTGCTTTTTCAAGATGACTTTTGAAATCCGAACTGCTAAATCCAGCGTTAATATATCGCCAAAGTTTCTGTGTGTGGATTTCTAATCCTTGATATCCGGTCTCTTTTGCTAAACGTATATCACTTACAATGTTATTATGTAGCGAACACATACCGTGTAATGCAAATTTCATATTTTTCTCCTCAATTTTATTATTTTTATAATCATGGCATTAACTTTCAATACCACCGTTTTATAAATCAAGCTTCCACCTAATTTTTATATTTTCCCCTCCGTAAATAAATTAATTTTAAATTGCCCCAACTTCTATTAATCACTATAGCGAATAAGATAAAAATACAACCCATCACCTTATATGTAGACATCTGTTCTGCTAGCCATAACATGCTTAATAACAATGTCCATATTGGCTCTAATATCATGATGATCGCAGCATTAGCTGTGCTGGTTCCTTTTTGACCTAATGTTTGTAAAACATAACGTAAACTGGTGGCAACCAGTACACTCAAGGCAAACCAACCCCAGGTTGAATTGGGAATATTATCAGGCCAAACTTCGAAAAATGCTGACATTGCAAGTCCCATCAGTCCCGTACTAAAAAGCTGGATACACGTTAATAACAGCACGGGAATACGCTGAGCATAGCGACTATTAAAATTAAAGTGCACTGCCAACATCATTGCCGCAAATAAAAACCATAATTGGCTGCTCGATTGCTGCCATCCTCCTGCAAGGGATAACAAAACCAAACCAATTATCGCGAAAGGTAAAGAGCACCAAAAGGCGCTAGTTGGCTTATAACCAAATAGCGGCCATGCGACAAGTGGGACAAATAACATCGATAGGCTCATGATGAATGCGCCTTCTCCTAATGTGTCACTAATAGATACCGCATAAATCCACAATAATAATGCGCTTCCCAATAAAGCCCCTACACAGAAGGCTTTAATAAGATCAATAGACTTAACGCGAATAAAGTGACGATAACAAAAAGGTAATAAACATATTGATGCTAATAAAAATCTTAAACCAATAAAACCAAAAGCAGGTAAATGCGCAATGGCTTCTTTTGAAAATATCCAGCCAGACGCTGCAATCAAAGTAGCAGCGACTAATAATAGTTCTGAATGTTTCTGGGGAGTATGTGACTGCATTAAATGTTGCTTCCTAGTATTACCCTCTTCATCCGATGATGCCATCGCCAAAAAGTTTAAGGCCAGATAAAAATAAAAATAGGTAACAAAGTCGATACACCATGCTCTGACTTACCCTATGTAACAGCATTACACCAAGTTTTACACCAATAGGAGCCAATGGCATCAGCACTAAAGCCGTCAGTAAGTTAGTCTGATCAAAGTTTCCAAGTAGTGTATAGGGAATTAATTTAATCAAATTAATAATGCCAAACAACACAGCCATTGTTGCAACAAGCGTTAGTTTATTTAGCCTTTTGGGTAATAAGTAAATACTGATCGGCCCTCCACCTGCGTGAATGGTTGTACTTGAGAAACCGCCAAGCGCACACCAAAACCATACATTTTTAACGATGGGTTTATTGCTTGAGTTGAGTAGGTATTGAAGACAAAATAATAATGACAGACTACCAATTAATAAGCTCAATCCTGCTGTAGGGATCACACTCAAAAAAAATCCTGCGACAACAATTCCTACAAATGCGCCAGGCAGCATCAACTTAAGTAAAGAGTAATCTGCATTGCGATAGTGCACTTTGATTGCAAAAACATCCATAACACACAATATAGGTAACAAAATAGCGGCTGCTTGCATGGGTGAAATAACAAGGGCTATCATTGGCACCGCAATGATACCAAGAGCACCACCCAAGCCCCCCTTACCGATACCATAAATCAAGATGGCGGGAATAGCAGTGATATAAAACCAGGGGTCTGTCACTAACATGTAAGAGATATCCAAGAAAACGGTCGAAAGTCTTACTTTATTTGTTAGTAACGCAAGACTAAACAGTATAGAAACGATATGTTGAAATTCAAAACTAACTACAAATCCAACATTACTGGTTTACCACTAACAAGTGACTCTTGAGCCGCATCAGCCATTATTTGAGCCATCATCCCATCAGTAAAAGAAGGTGACGTTGGTGTATCAGTCATTAATGATAAGATAAAGCTATCAAGCTGAGCGCGATAAGCATCTTGATAACGCTCAATAAAAAACGGATTAAGTACACTCATACTGTCTGTGCCTGAAGCTATTGACTTGCTAACTGAGTTGGAACGCGGGTTATTTGACTGCAGCATACCGTTGCTACCAAATGCTTCTATACGCTGGTCATAGCCATAAACACAGCGCCTAGCACCATTAATATGACATAACTTTCCTGACTTAGTTTTAATCGTAATCATTACACTATCAACATCACTTATTTTTGCCAAGTCAGGATCAATTAGAGTACTGCCAATGGCATGGATTTCGGTGGCTTCTTCACCAGTGATAAAACGAAACATATCAAAGTCATGAATAAACATATCACGAAAAATTCCACCTGAGTGACGTAGGTATTCCACTTGGGCAATATCAGAATCACGACTGGTGATAATTAATTGTTGTAACAGCCCAATGTATCCTTCATTTAATTGTCGTTTTAATCCTGCATGAGTTGGGTCGAAGCGACGATTAAAAGCAATTTGAATTGGCACCTGACAATCTTTGATTTTATCCCAACATTGAAGAACACGTTCGGTACTTAAATCAATTGGTTTTTCACATAAAATGGCCTTACCCGCCTGTGCCCCTTTAATAATAAGCTCAACATGAGTATCAGTAGTAGTGGCGATAAGTAACGCATCGACGCTATCGTCATTGAGTATTTGTTCAATAGATTCAACGGCAATAGCGCTATACTTATTTGCCAACTCTCTTGCTGAGGGCTGATCCGTATCATAAACATAACGTAAAATAGCCTCAGGAGAACCTGCAATAAGATCTGCATGCATACCACCGATACGGCCAGCGCCTAACAAAGCAAAATTAATCATAACTATTTCCTATATTTAAATACCAGTATTACCAAAAAACTACAAATAATCGCAAGCGCTTGCAATGACGATTATAAAATTACAACAAAAATAAGTTTATTAGTAACGTTAACCAATAATTGATCCGTAGTATTGACTTGGCCTTCTAGGTATTAACAATCCATTCGTGAGCAGGGTCATTTTTAAACTGCCACTGACGGGTTGCACCAGCCATCACATTCAAGTAATACAACTCATAGCCATGAGGAGATCCTACAGGGTGATACCCTTATGGTACCATTACTACAGAATTATGTTCAACGGAAATTGTTTCGTCAATACTACGGTTATCCGTATAAACCCGTTGGAAAGCAAAACCTTGTTGGGGATCTAACTTGTGATAATAGGTTTCTTCTAAGGCGCTTTCTTGGGGTAAGTTATCAGTATCGTGTTTATGAGGAGGATAACTTGACCAGTTACCGTCAGGCGTGATCACTTCAACCACTAGCAACTTTTCTGCTTCCTGATCGGGAAATAAGATATTGCAAACATGACGTTGGTTAGTTCCAGAGCCACGCGGGACATAACTGCAATCTTCAGGTTTAATCAAACGGGTAGGATATTTACCAACAGCTGGTGCTTTGCATATTGCAACTTCCAAATCAGTATTGGCTGTTACCAATAACGAATCACCAGGCGGAGTATAAACACTATATGGCGCTTTTTTTTCAAACACTGTCATGCGCTCGCCAATATTAGTCCACGACTCATTGTCGGTCGCAACATCGGCCAAGCCAGTAACAATCACCATGCAAGTTTCTTGATCTGCACTACAGAAACTTTTACTTTGACCAGCTACTAGTTGATGAACTTCAAAACTAATGTATTGCCAATTCGCTGATTGTGGTGTTATTTTTTGGATGCAGCCCTTGTCATCGACATTGCTCGGGCGGCTGTGTAAATAAGACATACCTTCGACCTTTAGTTCCCAATTATTAGGGAATTCTGAACCTAAATTTTCTATAATTAGCTTGTGAAACAAACTAATCGCCAGCCACAGTAATTGATATATGGCATATTATAAGGAAGATTAAACTAACGATTATTCCAGTATTACTGGTTTACCATTGGCGAGTGACTCCTGAGCCGCATCAGCCATTATTTGAGCCTTCATACCATCAGTAAAAGAAGGTGACGTTGGTGTATTAGTCATTAATGATGTGATGAAACTATTAAGCTGTGCTTGGTAAGCATCTTGATAACGTTCGATAAAGAACGGGTTAAGTACACTAAGACTGTCTGTACCTGTGGCTGTAGACTTGCTAACTGAATTAGGAAGTGGATTGTTCGACTGTAACATGCCCTCACTACCAAATGCCTCGATGCGCTGGTCATAACCATAAACACAACGCCTAGCACCGTTAATATGACAAAGTTTTCCTGATTTGGTTTTAATCGTTAGCATCACGCTATCAACATCGCCAATCTTGGCCAATTCAGGATCAATCAGAGTACTGCCAACAGCATGGATCTCGGTGGCTTCTTCGCCAGTAATAAATCTAAACATATCGAAGTCATGAATAATCATATCGCGAAAAATTCCACCTGAATGGCGTAGGTATTCTACCGGAGCAATATCAGGATCACGACTGGTGATAATTAATTGTTGTAATAACCCTATATCACCATTACGTAATTGATCTTGTAATCCAGCATGGGTTGGATCGAAGCGACGATTAAAGCCAATTTGGATTGGTACCTGACAATCTTTAATTTGCTCCCAACACTGGCGAACACGCTCAGTACTCAGATCGATTGGTTTTTCACATAAAATGGCCTTACCCGCCTGTGCCCCTTTAATAATAAGCTCAACATGAGTATCAGTAGTGGTAGCGATAAGTAGCGCATCGACGCTATCGTCATTGAGTATTTGTTCAACAGACTCAACGGCAATAACGCCATATTTATCAGCTAATTCTTTAGCTGCAGGCTGATACGTATCATAAACATAACGTAACTTAGCCTTTGGGTTTCCGGCAATGAGACCAGCATGCATACTACCGATACGGCCAGCGCCTAATAAAGCAAAATTAATCATAACTATTGTCCATCCATTAAATATGCATAAACCATAACAGCACACAACGACCATTGCAAGCGCTTGCAATTGCATTTTCATCAATAAAATGTTCGAATAAATACTATTATTTAAGTTTTGTAGTTATGTGAATTTAAGAGACAGATCGATTGTAATCATCTTTGTAGACATGTAAAACAGACGATACTGGGATCTTAGAGATTTGGTTCAGTGACTATAATTTAATATTTAATAGAATAAATGAATGCCTTATAGCAAAGTGAGCATACAAATAATTTCCCGGAGATGTGAGGGATTTTATATTGTCCTGCCCTACCTATTGATGAATTGTAGCCTACTATATTTCCAGTTCACTACTTGTGACATGATTTGTTGAATGCAATTTTATCAAGCTCATTTCTCAGGGATTGGGTCATAAGATTTACTTTTTATTCAATGGCCAAATACTTAGAATAGGTTTCAAACCTTAGTCCAATAACAATAAGATCAATTGTTATTGGACTAAATTTCTATATTTAATTTGTGAACTAAACTAATAGCCAATGACTGTACCAGGCACATAGTGGCAGTGAGCGATCGAAATGAATAAACTTCCGCTTCTTTAACTACAAAACAAACACTGGCTTGTTGCGCCATAGGGCTCAGAAGACTATCGGTAAAGACAATCACCGAATTTCCTCTGGCTACTGCATTATCAATAGTTTGTTGTGTTTCATCGGCATACGGATAAAAACTAATCACTATAACCGCATCATTTTTTCTAATTAAATGGTCCTGCTCTTGATGCATGCCACCAACACCATCGAGTAAAAAACAACGTAAGTTGATGTGATTAAATAAATAAGCCAAATAACTCGCAATAGGAAATGAGCGGCGAACAGCCTTAACGTGAATAGAGTCAGCCTGAGCTAAGATATCTCTAGCAAGGTCCAAATCACTTTGACTAATATTATTTTTCAGGTTTTCAAGTGCTTGGCTATTAGCCTGACTAAATTGATCTAACAACCTAAGACTTGCACTTTCACCATCAAGACTACTGTCATCCTTAATTAATTTGATTCGTTCATCATAATTAGGTGAATCTTGTAGCAATTTTTTTTGAAATAACTTCTGCATATCACTAAAACCAGTAAAACCAAAAGCGTGCGAAAACCTGATCAAGGTCGAAGGGTGAACGTTGGCATCTTTAGCAATTACAGCAACAGTACCAAAGGCAATTTCATTGGGGCTATCCAAGATATATTTAGCAACCTCTTGCAACCTATTACTCAATTCATCGAATTTATTGGATATGTTCATATTTAGCTCATCCAACGTTGTCATGTTGTTACCTGCTGTTATTTTACCCATATCAACCCCTTGACCCTACATTTAGAATATAAATAATATTATACTTTAAAATAATACATACATTCTAAAAATTAAAGTATTAAATAATTTTCTTACCAACTCTAGTCTTGAAAGACGTTCTAGCCAACTTTTAACTAAAACTGAAATATGAAATATTAATTCCAAACATCCTTTAGCTGTTTATTAACTTCAGAGTAAACAGGCGTCAAGCTGATTCACAATCAAATGAAGGTCATTATCAATGGCTACAGCAACCAAGAGCCTACTCTCATGATCAAGCCAATATTCAAGATAAACGTATTGTTAATTACTTTGGAATACTGATCTCATTCATTATTTTGGAATATGTGTTTCGTTAAAATATAAATCAAATTAATTAGAATAAACATTCCAAGCATTGGCTGGCGTTAACTCATTGTTATGGTTATTATTTTATAATAATAAAAGATTACATCCTCTCTAAAAGTAAACTTAAAATATGATTTACACGTTTCAGCTATTGCTTTTATAGAATGAATATTCTAAATTAATAACGGTTCAAATTAATAACTAATGACAAGCACACTGAACAATTCAGAGAATTGCCAAAATGTCATTCATTAAACCGACCTTATTATAAACATCTGGTATCTCTGCCCATTATGATTTGGATAACCAATTTACCTTATCGGAGAACAACTCGAATGAGTAAACATAAATTTGAAGTAATATGCCTAGGCCGTGCTGCGGTCGATCTTTATGGCGAGCAAATAGGAAGTCGTTTAGAAGACACCTCGTCTTTTACCAAATCATTGGGTGGCTCATCAGGTAATATAGCCTTTGGTACAGCCCGACTCGGTTTAAAATCATCAATGCTAACACGCGTTGGCGATGAACATATGGGTAGATTTGTCCGTGAAGAATTAGAGCGAGTAGGCTGTGATGTTAGTCATGTGGTGACTGATCCTAAACGCCTAACAGGCTTAGTCTTATTATCAATTAAAAATAATGACAGTTTTCCACTACTATTTTACCGTAATGATTGTGCCGATATGGCTGTTGATAGCAATGATTTTGATGCTGATTATATTGCATCGAGCAAGTCATTACTTATCAATGGTACCCACTTTTCTACTGAACAAACCAACGCTACCAGCCTTAAAGCAATCGAATACGCACGTGCCGCTGGTACTAAAGTTATTCTAGATATTGATTATCGCCCGGTACTTTGGGGACTAACTGGCATTGGCGAAGGTGAAAATCGTTTTGTGTCTAACGAGTCAGTAACGCAGCATTTATTATCTATTTTACCACTTTGTGATTTAATTGTTGGTACCGAAGAAGAGATTCATATTGCGGCAGGTAGCACTGATACTATTGAGTGTTTACGAAAAATACGTTCCATCAGTAGCGCAGAAATTGTGGTTAAACGCGGTGCTTTAGGTTGTTCAGTGTTTGATGGTGTTATTCCAGATAGCTTAGATGGAGGTTTCACCAGCTATGGCGTTACTGTTGATGTGCTTAATGTATTAGGTGCTGGCGATGCTTTCTTAAGCGGCTTCCTACGTGGCTGGTTACGTGATGAAAGTTATGACAAATGTTGCAGCTACGCCAATGCCTGCGGCGCACTAGTCGTCTCACGTCATGCTTGCGCCCCCGCTATTCCATCAGAAGAAGAATTAGATAATTACCTGCAACGTCAACAAAGTATTACTCGTCCCGATTTAGATACTGAGCTAAACCATTTGCACCGTGTTACGACAAGAACACCTGCTAACTGGGGTGAATTATGTATTTTAGCCTTTGATCACCGCAAACAGTTTTATGATATGGCCTGTCAGCTTAATGCAGATCCTGCACGTATCGGTAAGTTGAAGCAATTGTTGGTCAAAGCTGCCATTGCTGGTTCACAAAGCGAAGGATTCAACTACCAAGCTGGCGTACTGATTGATGATACCTATGGGCAAGATGCCCTTAATCAAGTGACAGGTACAAATTGGTGGATTGCACGTCCTGTAGAACAACCTAGTTCTCGCCCTCTTGAGCTTGAAGGAGGTCGTTCTATTGGGTCTCGTCTAAAAAGTTGGCCAAAAGAGCATATTGTTAAATGCCTAGTTTTCTTCCACCCCGAAGATGAAATTAATTTGCGCTTAACACAAGAACGTCAAATCGTTGAGCTGTATAGAGCCTGTTGCATTAGTGGTCATGAGTTACTGCTAGAAATCATTCCTCCAGCTGATATGAAGCAAGATGACAATACAGTTTTTTTAGCGATGCAACGTTTTTACAATTTGGGTGTTCAACCCGATTGGTGGAAGCTACCTGCCCCAACCGTAAATGCATGGCAAGGTATTTCAGACCTGATAAAACAACGTTCCCCGCATTGCCGTGGGGTAATTATACTCGGGCTAGATGCACCATTAAGTGAATTAGAAAAAACGTTTAGAACCAGTGCCAATTTTGATATTTGTAAAGGATTTGCCGTTGGACGCTCAATATTTAGCGCGCCAAGCAAAGCCTGGCTCAAAGGAGATATTGATGACGATGTCTTTGTTACGCAGGTAAAGAATAATTATTTACGTTTGGTTAACGCATGGCGTAACCGTAAAACCTAGACAGCCCTTTTAATTTATCGACGATAGCTTCTGCTATCCCTTATATAAGACTATAAAATATGACTGTACGAATTGGGATAAATCCCCTCACCTGGACCAACGATGACTTGCCGTCACTAGGCGCAAACACATCATTAGAACAGTGCCTGAGTGAAGGAAAAAAAGCGGGCTTTGCTGGTTTTGAACTAGGTAACAAGTTTCCGCGTCAAAGCGAAGAACTTAATAGTGTGTTGGTTCAACATGATCTCGCTCTTGTCTCTGGCTGGTTTAGCGGACGATTACTAGAACGAAGTGCTGAAGAAGAGATTGTCGCGATTGAAGATCACTTACAGCTACTAAAAAAAGGCGGCTCGACGGTTATGGTTTATTGTGAAGTAACCGGCGCTATTCATGGTGCTCAAAATACTCCGCTATCGCAACGACCAACGATTTCAGAAAATGGCTGGCATGAGTTCGGTGAACGGTTAACTCAAGTTGCTGATTACTGCTTAAGTCAGGGAGTACGCCTCGCCTACCATCATCACATGGGCTCGGTAGTCGAAACAAGCGATGACATCGATTTACTCATGACGCACACAGGTGAGTCACTTGCTTTATTACTTGATAGTGGTCACATCACCTATGCCGGTGGCGACCCAATGGCCGTCATTGCTAAGCATGGTTCACGCATTGCACACGTCCACACTAAAGATGTCCGACTTGAAGTACTAAAAGATGCCAAGAATCGTAATCTTAGCTTTCTAGATTCGGTACTCAATGGTGTATTTACCGTACCAGGTGACGGTGATATCGACTATATAGAGATATTTATCGCGCTTCGAGAGTTCAATTATCAGGGCTGGCTGGTGGTCGAAGCTGAGCAAGACCCAGCTACTGCAAATCCATTGACCTATGCAACATTAGGTTTTAACAACATTCAACATTTTGCACAACAAGCTGGTTTGAAACTAGCGTAAATAGGAGTTAATAACATGCAAGTAATAGGTAATTTTATTAATGGTAAGCGAGTTGCCAGCGAGAGTAGTCGTAAGGCTCCTGTTTTCAATCCTGCAACAGGTGAGCAAACAAAGTTAGTCACACTTGCAACGGTCAGTGAAACTGAAGCTGCTATTGGTGTAGCACAAACAGCATTTGAGACTTGGAGCAAAGTTACGCCTCTTAACCGATCACGCATTATGTTCCGCTTTAAAGCATTGATGGAACAAAACATCGATCTGTTAGCCGAAATGATTACGTTAGAACACGGAAAAGTTTTGTCTGATGCTAAAGGTGAATTAACCCGTGGCATTGAAGTGGTCGAGTTTTCTTGTGGCATTCCACACTTGTTAAAAGGTGAGCACTCGCTAAATGTTGGTCGTGGTGTTGACAGCTTTTCGCTAATGCAACCGTTAGGTGTTTGTGCCGGCATTTCACCGTTTAACTTCCCAGTGATGGTGCCCATGTGGATGTTCCCGATCGCCCTAGCCTGTGGTAATACATTTATCATGAAGCCGTCGGAAAAAGATCCAAGCGTAATAATGCGTGTTGCCGAGTTATTAAAAGAAGCCGGTTTACCTGATGGTGTATTCAACATAATTAACGGTGATAAAGAATCCGTTGATGTATTACTTAGCGACAGCCGAGTCCACGCAGTCAGCTTTGTTGGTTCAACCCCAATCGCCGAATATATTTATGCCACAGGCAGTAAACACGGTAAACGTGTTCAGGCCTTGGGTGGCGCTAAAAATCATATGATCGTAATGCCAGATGCCGAAGTTGATCAAGTTACATCAGCTCTAATGGGCGCTGCATTTGGTTCGGCGGGCGAACGTTGCATGGCAATTTCAGTAGCCGTTTGTGTTGGTGACGGAACAGCAGATCTGTTGATTGCTAAGCTAAAGCAAGAAATTTCGGAGATGCGTGTTGGTCCCGGTTCTGGTTTTATCGAAGAACCTCATATGGGGCCGTTAGTCAGTAAAGTTCATGCTGATAAAGTATTGAGCTATATTGATTCAGGGATAGAAGACGGAGCGAAATTACTGGTTGATGGTCGTGATTTTAAAGTTGTTGACCATGAGCAAGGCTATTTCGTAGGACCAACCTTATTTGACCGTGTAAAACCTGGTATGCGTATTTATAATGAAGAAATATTTGGCCCCGTATTATGCGTGGTACGTGTTAAAAGTTATAACGATGCCGTAACATTGATTAATTCACACGAATACGGCAATGGTACTTCCATTTTCACCACCGATGGGGATAGCGCTCGTCAATTTTGCGAACAAATTCAAGTGGGCATGGTTGGTGTTAATATTCCAATTCCTGTTCCAATGGCATTTCATAGCTTTGGCGGCTGGAAGCGCTCGGTATTTGGTCCATTAAACATGCACGGTAACGATGGTGTTCGTTTCTACACTAAAATGAAAACCGTAACAGCTAGATGGCCTAATGGCAGTCAAACAACAAATACCTTTTCGATGCCAACCATGGAATAACTTCATCTAAAGATGTGCTTTCAATGCGTTTTAAACGTATTGAAAGCTGCTTTATACGTAGGGTGACAATTAGCCGCCAAGCTATTCGGGCTTAAGAGTGAAAATGGTGACGAAAGCACTCTCGTTGCTGGTGTACAAGCTGAAATCTGGTTCTAAACGTCAGTGCCACGCTAATGTTCTTTCCCAACAGCTTACTGACCCGCGGAGCTTTTTATTAGCCACAGCCAACCGAATTAAATTCATCATAAATAAGACTATACCAAAGATATCAGGTGATAGTTTTATAACCTGTGTAAACGGGACTCACCTAACTGATAACATTTGATTTACGCTTTCTCTCGTACTCCCCCCCTACCCTACATAGCTGAATCTAGGATTATGTTGATTACCTAGCTAAGTTTTATAAAGGTGCTTATTTAAATTTTTAGTTTACATGCTTTATCTGGGCCATCCCAAGCGCTATCCTACAATTCACACCACTTATAGGAAACCAACAGGGGTTGAATTATTTGATACTACCAGTATAAATTTTTACCATAAATGACGTATCCCAAGCTCGAAATAAAGTCACGGTAAAGCACAACGCAGTATAAGCCACTATGGGTTGGTTCTCTGATTTATAACTTACTTTCATTAGATGCCTCATTCTGGCTTCGTCACAGACTGATGTAAATTGTTAATCAAGACAAAGCAAATTAGTTAGAAGACATTGTCGAAATGGATGAAACCTTTTTCAGACATTCACTTAAGGGCATGCACCATCAACCTAGAACACCAAGAAAACGAGGTGGTGTAAAGACCAAGTTCGTTAGTGGTAAAGATGGCAGACGTCAATGCATATCACTGTACGTTGAAGACTTGGATAAATGAAACATTCAGAGGACGCTAGCAAATATATGTATCGACCTCTGGTTGATGACGACCATTAATTAGTAACTAATTGATTAATAAAGCATTTGCTATAATAAAAACCTTATAGTGCGATTAGAATGATATAAATAAAACGCACGTTAATCGTGTAGGTGTTTACTCGCTAATGCGACAAAACAAGTTTATGATAACGTGATAAAATACAGATGGACAGCAATAAGCGCACCGGCTCAAAAATATAATGATTTAAAAACGTGACTTAGATATGTTGCAATTTGAGATAAGCATTTCAAAATCTGACGATATCCCCATATGCTTGGCAGACAATCAAACCAATTAATAATCTGCTTTATATCCGTGACCATTCAAAATGCATGTATCAGTGGTAGAAACTACAACTATCGAATCAAGTACGAGGATTATTGCTAGAGTTTGGTATTGTTATCAATAAAAGTAGTAAAAGTTTTAAAGAGCGGGTACCTGAAATTTTAGAAGATGCTGAAAACGAATTATCGGCTCCGATGCGAAAAGGTTTATTTCAAATGTGGGCGCTCTATTCTCGACTTGAAGACGACTTTAAAGAAATACATATATGAGCTTGTTCAATTAACTGAGCAAGATGGTGATTGTCTGCGGTTAACGAAACTTGAAGGTGTCGGGCCAATTACGGCGGTTAGGTTAAAAATACAGTTAGGAAATGGTGAGCATTTCAATAGTGGTAGGCAAGTATCCTCTTATATAGGGCTTACCCCCAAACAGCACAGCAGTGGCGGAAAAGTAAAGTTAGGCTCAGTAGGAAAAGGCTCATGCGATAAACCGTTACGAAGTTTATTTTTCTTGGGGCCAGAGCTGTAGTATCCAAATTAAAAAACAGGCCAGCGAGCATTTTGAATGATTACAGGTATATACAAGTTAAAAGTAATCGAGACGTGACGGTTAATATGTCTCGATTAAATTTACGCTAGGTTGCTCTTTTTATAGCGGTGAGCAACACAGCTAAGATCATTTATTCTTTAAGATTTTTTGCGTTTCTGAGCATCTAGAAGAACAGCACCGATGATAATCATACCTTTGATAATTTGCTGCCAGTATGGATCAACGCCCAACATATTCAGCCCTTTATTCATCACACCAATAATCAAAGCGCCTACTATACACATGGGTACAGAGCCAACGCCGCCAGCAAGTGACACACCACCAATAACCGCTGCTGCTATAGCATCAAGTTCCCACATGTTGCCAAATGTTGGGTTACCTGCAAAAGCTCTAGAAGTAAGCATTGCACCAGCAAGACCCGCTAACACACCACATAAAACATATACTTTAACCAAGGTAATTTCGACATTGACACCGCAAATTCTTGCCGTATTAACGTTGCCACCTATTGCATAGACATGACGACCAAAAGTTCGTCTGCTCATCATCGTATGACAAGCAATAGCAACTAAGACGTAAATAATAACCAAACCAGGTATACCAAATACAGAAGTGCCGGCAATAGAAGTGAAAGCATCAGAGCTAGCGTCAACAGGACGGCCATCACTGAATAATTGAGCGAAGCCTCGAGCTGCCGTCATCATGCCTAACGTTGCAATAAATGGAGGTATACGGCCATAGGCGGTAATCGTACCGTTTATTAAACCGCAGAATCCACCAACGAGCATAGCGCCACCAAAGGCAACAAGCGTCATGCCATATCCTTCGCTACCAGTAACTAATGTAGCGGCAACGACTGAGGCCAAAGCAACAATGGAACCCGTCGATAAATCGATACCTGCTGTGACAATCGCAAAAGTTACGCCAATAGCAATAATACCAAACATAGAAACCTGTTCGAGAATACTAAAAATGTTCCGAAAAGAAGCAAACCCCTCAATGTTGAATGATAAAACAGTAAATAAAAGGATCAGTATCAATACCATCCCATATTTATGAAAAAAAGCCGAATAATTCATATCTCGGACAGCATTTGTTGTTGTAGCGATCATTGTCCTACTTCCTCAAATTTATAATTTTGTTGATCATTTTTTATAGATGGCTCATTTTGATGAGCATGTTCAAGCGCTTGTTCTGCTGTATCGCCTGCGGCCATTTCAAGAATAATTTCCTGAGTGGCATCGGCACGATCTACAATGCCACTCTCGCGCCCTTCGGCCATAACCATAATCCGATCACTTAGGGCCAATAGCTCTAACATTTCTGATGAAATAATAACGATGGCTTTACCGGCCTTAGCTAACTCTATTATTAACTTGTAAATTTCAGCTTTCGCACCGACATCTATTCCTTTAGTAGGTTCATCAAGAATTAAAATTTCAGGTTCCAACAGCAACCATCGAGCTATAAGAACTTTCTGTTGATTACCTCCAGATAAGTTATCGATAATCGTATCAACCGATGGTGTTTTTATTCTTAATTGTTTTTTCTTTTGATTAGAAACAGCTGAAGCTAACTTGTCAGAAACAAGTCCACTTTCTAAGTAAGGCAATAAGTCAGGCATAATCATGTTATCGGTAACACTCATATTGAGCATTAAACCTGTTTTCTTTCTATCTTCAGTTACAAAGCCAATACGGTGCTTAATTGCATCCATTGGTTGTTTAATATCAACCTTTTCTCCATGAATGATTACCTCACCTGATTCAGCAGGAACATAACCAAAAATAGCTTCAACAATTTCACTACGACCTGAGCCGACTAATCCAGCAATACCAAAAACCTCCCCTTTTCTTACATTAAAGTTAATGTTCTCAAACTTGCCAGGTAGATTTAGATTTTTAATTTCTAGTAGCACTTCACCAATATCAACACTGTCGCGAGTGAACATCTCATCCATTTCACGACCAACCATCATATTGATCATTTCTTCTTTAGTTATATCAGCAGTATTCTTAGTACCTATATATTGTCCGTCTCGTATAACCGAAACTTCATCACATAATTCGAATACTTCGCCCAGTTTATGAGAAATGTAAATAATTGCGATGCCACGCTCTTGCACTTTTCTTACAATCTTATATAAACGATGAACTTCCGATTCTGTCAGCGCAGTTGTCGGTTCATCCATAATAATAATTTTTGCATCATATGAAACTGCCGTAGCTATAGCCAATAGTTGCGCTTGAGCTACAGAAACTTCACTCATCAACACATCGACTTCCATTGGGATCCCAAGCTCATCCAGTACTTTAGTGGTCTCAGCATTCATTTGCTTCTGATCCATTAAGATGCCTTTAGTAATCTCTCTACCAAGATAAAAATTATCTGCAACAGATAGATTAGCTGAGGGGCTAATTTCTTGAGGAACCATTGCCAATCCAGAACGAATAGCATCAATTGGAGAATTAGGTTGGAACGGTTTACCATCTAAGAGAACAACACCACCTTCGTCAGGGGTATAAATTCCATAAAGAATTTTCATTAATGTCGATTTTCCAGCACCATTTTCTCCCATAAGTGCATGTATACTGCCCGTACGAATGCGCAGGTTGACATTATCTAAAGCTTTAACCCCGGGAAAGGTTTTGCTTACATTGTTCATTTCTAAAATATAGTTTGAGTTATTCACAGGTTTTCTTCTTTTTATCGAATAGGTTATAGCTAATCAGGACAGTGCTCTTTAGCATAATTCTCTCCTCAGTTAATCATTCACTTTCTGAGGAGATTTACCTTTATCAGACAATATTAATGGAGGGCATAAGTTACCCCCCGGCTCAGATTAATATTTTAAGAGATATGCTTCTTTTTGCGACTTATCAACTAACTCAAAATCTATCCAGTTCATTTTTTTAACCTTTTGACCTTTTGATAGCTTATAAGCAATTTCAGCACCACCGTACCCTTGCCCTTTAGCACTTTGGAATACAGTAGTATCTAAGCCTTTACCTAAGTATTCCAAAGCATCTGGCGTAGCATCAATCCCTGAGATGATCAAATCGGCATCTGTTTTCCCTGCCTTAGTAGCCGCGAGCAATGCACCGATTGCCATTTCATCATTGTTCGCCACAATCACATTAATTTCTGGGTGTGCTTGTAGTACATCTTCAACAATTTGCAGTGCTTTAGCCCTATCCCAACGACCTTCATGCTCGGCAACAATCTTAATGTTTGGATATTTTGCAAAGACTTGTTTATTGCCTTCAGTGCGGTATATTTGAGCTTCCTGCCCCATAGGTCCTAATAGCAACAAGATATTGGCCGACTGCCCATCTAATAATCCGACCACGCTCTCCGCTTGAATAATACCGGCTTCAATTGACTCTGATCCGACATAAGCATCAACGCTTTTCATTGTTTTCTCATCAGGAAGTCGATTAATAATAATCAAAGGTATACCAGCTCTTTTTGCTTTTTTGGCAATAGGTTTGACCGTCGCTATATCGGTAGGTACAACCAATAAAGCATCTACTCCTGAATCTATAAAGTTATCGACGTCATTTAACATTTTACCTGGATCATCATTGGCGTCAGTCAACTTAAAGATAACATCATCATGTTTAGTATCAAAATCACGAATACCATCAAAAAGATAGCTCAGCCACTTATCGGCAAAGGACGACATAGGGGCGCCAATAACCAATGAATCATCGGCTAAGGCAATGTTTGAAGTGGTAGTGAGTATTGCGGCGGCCAATAAGGTTTTTTTTATCGTTTTTATCATTTTTTTTTCCTTTTTTCTTTGCTTGAATAGTTGCGCAGTTACACTGCGCAGTCTTAATAAAAAAACCAAGGTTTATCGACTTTTTCACGTCGAACTACAAACTATGGCTCTTTCGGTAAACTTCATGAATGAGCTAAAAATGGCATGTACTAATAACTAACTTGCTCTCCATCTAACACCTCAGTAATTTAAAGATATCAGTAGATTGCAAGACCTCGAATTAAGAATTACAACCTTAATTCAGAGAAGTCCACAGTCCATCTTTTTTATTTGATTCCAGCGCAGTATTAATGAAACGGACGCCATCTACACCCTCAGCTATCTTGGGGTATACAAACACATCGTTCTGATTATCTTCCTCTGTTATGTCTGCAATAATTGCTTCAGCAAATTCTGAATATAAAGTAGCGAACCCTTCTCGGTAACCTTCTGGATGGCCGATCGATATCTTGCTAGCTCGATTTGCTATCGGATACAATTCAGGTCCCCCTTTAGTCAGTAGCCTTGCCGGTTTACCAAGCTGGCGGTGTAGCAATTGATTTGGTTGCTCTTGATGCCATTCGAGACCACCGTTGCTACCAAAAACACGCAAATAAAGTCCATGTTCTGCACCTGCAGCACATTGGGTAATCCAAAAGGCACCTCTAGCACCATTGTCATATCTAAGCTGAATGCTGGTGTAGTCCGTGGCTGTTCGACCCGGTGTCAATACACAGGTCTCAGCACTAAGTGAAGCGGGAAGCATTTGTGTTACAAATTGGCATAGGTGATAACAATGAGTACCAATATCAGCCACAATCAAATCATCACCGGCTACTGCTGAATTCATGTGCCAATTGCTGCCATCTTTTTCTGATTCTCCTAACTCAGCAAGATGCCCCTGAACATAATCACACTGGATCATTCGAATTTCACCAATATCACCTGCCTCCACCATCGCTTTTGCTTGGCGAACCATAGGGTAGCCTGAGTATCCATAGGCAGCACAAAAGTGAACTTTTTCTTTAGCCACTAATCGTTCTAACTCTTCGGCCTCAGCAAGGGTATTAGTCAGGGGTTTTTCACAAATAACATGAAGACCACTTTTTATAGCAAGACAGGCGACAGAAAAATGCTCACTGTTTGGTGTCATGATTGCTATGACATCAATACCATCTTTTCGGTTAGTCTCACTGTGAATCATTTCAGCTGCTGAGCCATACCCGCGAGGAATACCAAGATCTATAGCAGCTTGAATTGATCGCTCAGCATTAGAAGATAAAACCGCTGCGACAATATCATATTGCTCATTCATTAGTGCTGCGCCTCGATGAACCCCGCCGATAAAAGAGCCTGGACCTCCGCCCACAACGCCTAATCTAAGCCGACGACCTAATTTTTTTATCATATTGTTGCTATTCATTTATCACTCCAAAAATTTTGTTAAAAAGAGTTAACCTTGTTGCGCTTAACCTATCTTACTTTTCAACATCGACCCAAGCCTGCTTGTCCCAAGAGGCTAAAATAGCCTGCTGTACTTTTGCTACCGCTAGGGCCTCTTTCAAACTAGGGTCAGCTTCCGTCCCGTTAGAAACAGCCTTTAAGAATTCAAAGCACTCGATAACCTTAAGATCATCGTATCCAAGCCCAGTGCCTGGAGCCGGATTAAAACGTTCGTGATTAGGGTGTGCAGGACTACTATAAATCGTTGTATATCCTTCTTCTCCAGCTTCATTATTACGATACTGCAGTTGAAGTTCATTCATCTGTTCAAAGTTCCAACGTAATGCTCCTTCAGTTCCGTGTAGTTCAAATCCCATTTCAGTCTTTGGTCCATTGATAACTCGACATGATTCAATTGTTCCGGTCACACCATTTTCAAATTCTAATAACGCACTGACATAATCATCATTAGTCACAGACGCCATTGGACTGTCAGCATTACCTTTGGCGTAATGTGAACTCGTCCCTTCTGTGGGTAAAGGACGTTCTTTGATAATAATTTGAATATTGCTGGTTAAACGTTTGACCGGTCCAACTAACATATGGGCCATATCAATGGTGTGACTCATAAGATCAGTTAATGTGCCGTGACCATTTTCTTTTTGAAATCGCCATGAAAACAAAGAATGGGGATCACTGGCATAACAGTTTAAAAAACGTCCACGGTAATGGGTTAATCGCCCTAATTTTCCATCCAAAATGAGCTTTCGTGCATATTGCACCACAGGAGCCCAGCGATAGTTATACCCGATCATACTTAGTACATCATATTGTCTGGCAATTGCTTCAGCTTCCGCAATTTCTTGAGGATTTTTACCAGCAGGTTTTTCGCAATAAACATGTTTGCCAGCTTCGGCAGCCGCTTTAATTAATTCCAAATGCATACCAGTTGGCGCAGTAATATTAACAACATCGACATCGGGGTGAGCAATGACTTGCTTCCAATCCGTTGTATACTCTTCAAAGCCAAATCTATGCTGGCTATCTCTAGCGCGCTCCTCAACAGAGTCACTACAAATAACTAACCTTGGATCAATATTTTGATCATAAAACCTGTCGGCAATAACCTTATAAGATCGGCTATGACACTCGCCCATCCATCCCATTCCAATCACACCAACACCAATTGTTTTTCTCATTATTTTTGCTCCTCTATTACCAATATCAGGATAACTAATAGAACACTGGCTAAAACGCTGATCTTCTAGCGAAATCTCCAGTGAATATCCGTTGTAATTAATTAGTCGATTTTAAACTGTGCTTTTTCAAATACCTTTTTTAGGTGATTAAAGCCCAGCTTTGCATATTTAAGAGGTGGGGCTTTTATCGGATCTTGTTCCGCCTCTACGACAACCCAGCCACTATAATTTTGTTCTCGAAGCTCGTTCGCTATTGACTGGTAATCAATCATTCCGTCTCCTGGTACTGTAAACACGCCTGCCAGTACCGCATTAAGAAATGACATGTCTTGTCGTTTTACATCGGCTAAAATGTTGTTTCGAATGTCCTTCATATGGACATGGTTTATACGATGTCCGTGATTTTGTAACAACCGAATGGGATTGCCTCCGGCAAATACCAGGTGACCAGTATCCAAAAGTAAGTTGACGTCATCGCCCGTGTTGGCCATCAAAACGTCTACTTCTTCTTCTGTTTCAATAACAGTGCCCATATGATGATGGTATGAAAGAGAGACACCTTCTGAACTCATAAATTCCGCAAACGACGTTAATTTTTCACCATAAGCTTTAATTTGATCATGGGTTAATATCGGACGTCTACTTAACGGAATTGCTTGCTGGTTTTGCACGGTTCCTGTTGTCTCGGCATAAACCAAAACCTGCGCACCTAACTCGCGAAAAGTATGGAGCTGGCTTGCAACTCTGCGTTTTTCTTCTTCAAGGCTATTTTCCAGCAAACTGCCGGAAAACCATCCAGATACCAGATCCAGACTATATTTTTTTAACACGGGTCCCAGAATCGTTGGATCCATCGGAAATTTCCCACCAGTTTCGGTACCACTAAAGCCAGCTAGCTGACTCTCTTTGAGACAAGTTTCCAGACTCGTTTCCCCGCCTAGTTCAGGTAGGTCGTCGTTCGACCAGGCAATGGGTGCTATTCCAAATTTTACAGACATCAAAATTTCCTCTTTTATTCACACTTAAAGCGCTTTTTTTTAGTAGTAGTTGTTCAATAAAGTCCAATCAACATTGAGTAACCTGAACTGAACTTAATAATTTTCATTACCCACAAATACAAATAAGTACTATGAAAATATATTTGGCCGATATAATTTGACTTAATCTATGGGAGAATATATGTTAAAAAAAACACATTAAAGCCCATGAAATAAGGTTAAGTTGCAAACTCGAGTTGATAGTCTAGTAGAGATCAAGCTACACTAGGAATCTCTACAACTACGTATATCATTTGATTAACTACTCTAAGAAAGCTCTAACCTTATTATTTTATTACTTGTAGGATCTGGATATGAATGGTGAACGATTGAACTGGCCCGAAATTTATTCAATAGGCAATGAGTGCAGTGAAAAGTATGTAAATTCCAGAGATACCGATAGTCCCATCGAGGCTCATGATATTGTTGCAGCGGGCATTTCCGACCTAGCAGGAACCTACGATATAAGCAGAAATAGTTTTATAGCACACGTGGTTTTTTTTACTGTAGAAGGAATGGGTATCGTTAAATATCCAGGAAATAAACGAGTCTTGACCCGTGGTGATATTATGATTGTTCCGGCAGGATGCCCCGCACGCTATCAACTTTATGGTAATAACTGGAAGACGGTGTGGTTTGACCTTGCCAATGTAAATAGCTGGGGGTGGTTAAAAAATAGAGAAATTAGCGTCCATAAAGCAAAATACCTTGATCAAATTTACAATGTCATGAACGCCATTTATAACGAAATTCACAGCCAAGAGCTCGAATCAAAAACACTCGCAGATCATCTTACAAGTGAAATTGTTATATACCTTAAGAGAGAGCTGAACTTTGAAATTGCAGATTATTCTAAACACATTCGAACTCGATTGGAAAAATTGTTTCAAACAGTAAACCACCAATTACAATTGCCATGGAATGTAGAACTACTGGCATCGACAGCCGCCATATCACCGTCGCACTTATACACTCTGTGTCGGGAACATCTCGGCATAAATCCAATGAAAAAAGTGAATCAATTACGCATGCAGCGTGCCAGAATGCTTCTTTATCAGACTAGTGCCCCTATAGCAGATATTGCTAATACGGTGGGCTATCAAAATCAATTTAACTTCTCCAGTGCGTTTAAAAAGCAATCAGGAATATCTCCCTCTCTTTACCGTAAAAAAATCAGATCAAGTGGAGTTCTCTAAACCAGCAATTTCATCACAAACAGGATTCGAAATTTTCATGCATCGTTCACCACAGGAACCGTATGCTGCGCTATGAGTGAGGTAACGGCATTACGAATATAGCCGTGAACATTGAAAATGCTGGTATTTCAAACATAAGACTGATTTTTATCCGAATGAGATCATGATACGCCTTATGCAAGAAACCATCTCACAACAGTAACAAAATTGGCTCTTGAGTCACTACACCGGTTGGACGAAGCCGTCTGGCTACAACGCTGAAAAAACAGCCATTATGTGTCTGTTTGATTTGCGTTGTTAACTGATTTTAACCCTATACCCGTAATCATTCAAAATGCATATTTCAGAGGGAGAAAAAATGATTTAGGCAAGACATTGATTGTGGGGAATGATTGTTCCATTATCAAAATCAATCACGACGTATAAATAGTTTTTAGCCCCATCGTAGAAGCGCTTGAGCAATCCCATTTTATTTTTACGTAAAAGAATTGGATGCTACACGGATATAGCTTATTAGCAAAACAGTGGATTCGCCTCAAAATGAAATAGCTCAAGCATTTTGAATGAGCTTGGGTATATAAGCCACTCAGAGTGATTTATAAGTTCGCTTAATTTTTATCATCGTTCTGAACACTTACCTTGATGAGCAGCACACGTCGCCAGCAATTACCGGAGTGTGCTGTCGGCATTTTGGGATTTCACCTTGCTAAGGAAAAATCAGTAAGCTATTTACTACGAATGCCAGAAAATTAAAAAACAGGGTGAACGAGGCGTAGAACCAGTAAGAGATATTTTTCTAATAAAGGTTACCAGTCTCTCCCTGTCTTTATTAGCAAATGAAGCTACACACCGATTCTCTGACGTGCGCTCTGTTCATCATGATCTGAACGAGCCTGACGAACCTCTTCTCTATTACTAACTTCAGGCACAGCAACATCCCACCACGCATCCCCCGGTGTCCAGTCAAACGGGTCGGTATCAATTTGAATGACATAGGTTCTATCAGCAGCTTTTGCACGTAAAAAGGCTTCTTCAAGTTCATCGATACTTTTAACTTTCTCCCCCAGGGCTCCCATGCTTTTGGCATTCTGAATAAAGTCTACTGAGAAGACCTGCTCCACATTACAGTCTTTGAGCAAGTTATTGTAAGATGCCCCACCTGTATGGTTTTGCAATCTGTTGATGATGCCATAGCCACCGTTATCACAGACGATAACGATCATCTTGTTGCCGTCTAAAACAGAACTGTAGATATCAGAATTCATCATCATATAAGAGCCGTCGCCAACAAAGACGATAGTATCCACGCCCGGCTTATCTTTGGTCAATTTTGCAGCGCCCCAGCCGCCAGCGATTTCGTAGCCCATACACGAAAATCCAAATTCACAATCGAAAGTACCAGGGTTTTTGGTCTTCCAGTTTTTGGTTAGCTCACCGGGTAAACCGCCTGCTGCACTAATAACCCGGTCAGAGGGGGCACAGTTACGGTTGATTGCACCGATGACCTGCGCATAACGAGGTAGTTCTTTGCCATCTTTAGCCGTTCTACTCTCTAATAATTCATTCCACTGTTTGTATTCCTGTTGACCTTTTTGGAACCATGATTCTGCAGCACGCCAGTCAGACAGTTCTTGATCCAGCTCCTGAATAATCACCAATGCATCTCCAACTACTGAAATCGCTTTGTGTTTGACTGCATCAAATCGAGCGGCATTGATCGATACGATTTGACAATCGTGAGAGAACACAGTCCAGGATCCGGTAGTAAAATCTTGCAATCGGGTTCCTATTGCAATAACTACATCTGCCTTGGCTGCCATCTCATTTGCAGAAGTAGACCCTAGGATACCCAGCGGCCCAATATTCACCGGATCATAATGAGTTAGTGACGAACGACCAGCTATGGTTTCACACACTGGAATACGGCGACGTTCAGCCAAGTTGCGAAGTTCATCTGCCGCTTCGGAATAAAGCACACCGCCGCCAGAAATTATGAGTGGTCGCTCGGCATTTTTGATTGCTTCAATTGCCCTTTCCAGCTGATTAGCATCCGCTCTTGGGCGTGGCACTTCATGAACTACTTCTGCGAAAAATGATTCCGGATAATCAAAAGCAATAGCTTGGATATCCTGAGGAATGCCAATAAATGCTGGTCCACAATCTGCGGGGTCAAGCATCGTGGCAATCGCTTGCGGCAGTGTAGAAATTATTTGTTCAGGGGAATAAATCCGATCCCAATACCGACTTACTGGCTTGAAACTATCATTAACTGAGGTTGATGGTGAATGAAAATGTTCAACCTGCTGTAAAACTGGGTCAGGTCTTCGGTTAACAAATGTATCACCACAGATAATCAGTAGAGGTAACCGGTTTGCATGCGCTACACCGGCTGCGGTAATTACGTTGGTTGCACCTGGGCCAATTGATGTTGTTACTGCCATAACCTGTTTACGGCGAACTGCTTTTGCATAAGCAACTCCCGCCAGAGCCATTGATTGCTCGTTTTGACCACGCCAAGTTGGAAATTTTTCACGCACCTCCACCAACGCTTCTGACAAGCAGGAAACGTTACCATGACCAAATATCCCGTATACTCCAGGAATCAACGGTACCTTTTGACCGTCAACAATTGTTTTTTGTGCCATCAGATATTTAACAAGAGCTTGCGCCATAGTCAGTTTTATTGTTTTCATGATTTATCCTAGTATTCTGAAGTTAATTTATGTTTGTTTTTTAGAGACAAATATTTTTGTCATTACTCGGTAATCAATACTTCACGATTAACGACCAAATTTTGATTGAGGTAGCCATCCAGTCCCGCGATCACATTTTTAACAGATGATATCCCCATCCGAGCGGCGCATTCATCGGTTAGTCCAGCAGAGTGAGGACTAAGTAGCACATTTTCCTGCTGAGCCAACGGTGAGGATGCAGGCATTGGCTCGTCAATAACCGTATCCAGTGCAGCCCCTTTAATTCTGCTATATTTCAAGGCTTGCGCCAGGGCAAACTCATCAATGAGCCCACCACGAGCGGTATTGATCAAGAATGCGGATTGTTTCATGAGGCTAATCATTTGCTCATCAAACAGGTTGTCAGTTTCTGGTGTTAGAGGGATATGCAGACTGATGATGTCGGCAATTTGTACTGCTTCTTTTAGGAGTTTTACGCGAGTAACACCATACTCCTTCACCTTCTCATCTGATAAATAAGGATCGTATACCAATACCTCTGCATCAAATCCTTTCAGTCGTTTTAACACTTCAAATCCAATTCGACCGAAACCTACAAGAAGTATTTTTTTGTTCCACAACTCAGATGCCGCCAAGGAGTTCTGGATGGCCCAGTTTCCCTGCCTGACTTCCCTGTCGTATTGGCATGTCTGTTTGGCCAGCGCGAGTATCATGGATAACGTATGTTCGGCAACAGCTATCGCATTCACATTTTCAATAATTGCGACTGGTATATTCATTTTTGTTGCCAAATCAACCGGAACATTGTCATAACCAACACCATGACGGGAAATGACTTTCAACTGTTTGCTATTTAATAATGCCTGTTTTGGCAAACGCATTGTGCGTATTAACAGCGCATCATAATCCGGTAACAAATTGATAAAATCACTTTCAGTTGGATGATCAATCATTCTGAAATCTATATCATCTCTTTCTTCCAGCACTTTCAGGCCCAGAGGGTGAACTTTGCCAGCCACAAAAACCTTTTTAATATTCATCTTTTTAATACTCATCTACATGCCTCTAATTTGATTGACTGGAGAATGATGAAGTTCAAGCCAAATCATCATCCGTATTTCATGTCAGTGTTGACTGAAGGGAATAACATTGATTCAATTCAGAGAAAGTGTACGATGCCTTTTTGGTGACTTACTTGGGATTATCTTTGGCATCCTCATTAAGAACTAATGATTGTCTCCCCACGCCGACAATAATATTAGTCTTTATCCTTCTACATCAATTGGTTGTACAAATAAATTATGAAATTGACATTCAGTAGCCACTACCAGATTGAATGCTTTCTGTATCTTCTTTCATTGTCTGGAGAACCTGCTGTGCTCCGCCAACCATAAGACGCACATCAGAACCAATGGTTACAAACTGAAAGCCTTTCTTAATCATTCGTTTGGCATATTCTGCAGAGGCATTATGAATGCCTGCTACAACTCCATGTGCCTTTGCCCGACTCAGAATATGGTCAATGGCTTCAACAACTAGTGGTTCGTCTTGATCAAACTTCGGCGTGCAACCTAACGCATTCGACAGATCAGCAGGTCCGATATAAATGGCATCAATACCATCGACTGACAATATGGCATCCAGGTTTTCTAGCGCTTCTTTGGTTTCAATCATGGCAAAACGCACTATGGTGTCATCGGCATATTTCGGATAATCTGCACCGGCATATAGCAAGGATCGAATCGGACCAAAACTTCTCTGACCTAGGGGTGGATAGGTTGTGTAGCTGACAAAGGCTTTTGCATCTTCAGCTGTATTTACCATGGGACAAATAACCCCATAGGCACCAGCATCCAGTACTTTCATCAAAATGCCTGGTTCCAGCCAGGGAACCCGAACTACCGGCATGGTGGTTGTTGTGGAAATAGCAGTCAGCATAGGGATCAGGCTGGTGTAATCGGTAACGCCATGTTGCATATCGATGGTCAACGAGTCCCACCCTTGGTGAGCCATCACTTCAGCTGAGAAACTACTTGGAATTGCCAGCCACCCATTAACAACCGCACCACCGTCCGCCCAAATTTGTCTAATTAAATTATCTCTCATTTTATTCACCCTATACCTGTGTTACGACATGTGTATATTTAAGATTCATGTAATCGGCCAGGCATTCAGAACCACCCTCTCGACCAATTCCACTTTCCTTAATACCACCAAATGGTGCTTCTGCCGTAGCCAGAGCATAAGTATTTACACCTACCATTCCGCTTTTAATTTGCTTGGAAGCTTCTGTCGCCAAATGAAGAGACTGACTCCATACATAGGCTGCCAGCCCAAAATTGGTATCATTTGCCTGATTTATGACGTCATCAAAATCATCAAAGCGATTTATCACAGCAATGGGACCAAAGGACTCTTCATGCATCAAACGAGCGTTCCTGGGAACATCAACCAACACTGTGGGTTCATAATAGTGTCCTTTGTCACGATTCATTGGGCGACCACCAACCAGCACTTTTGCACCACATTCAATAGCGTCTCGTACCAGCTCATCAACTTCAGCTAATCTCTTAGCTGTACGTAATGGACCCATTTGTACATTCTCATCACGACCATTACCAACAACCAATTCAGATGCTTTACGGGCAAACTCGTGACTAAATTCTTCAAAAACACCAGACTGCACATAAAACCGATTTGGGGAAACACATACCTGACCGCAATTTCCGAATTTAGAAGCAACGGAAGCGTCCAATGCAGCACTTAGGTTTGCGTCGTCAAAAATCACACAGGGACCGTGGCCACCCAATTCCATGGTTACTTTTTTCATAGTTTCTGCAGACTCTCTAACCAGTTTCTTTCCAAGAGGCGTAGAACCTGTAAGAGATATTTTTCTAACAATAGGAGATTGCATAATAACAGGGGAAGTTACTGAAGCACTGCCCGTCAACAGGTTCACGACGCCCGCAGGAATACCGGCATCATGGCAACACTCAACCATCGCGGTAGCTGATGCCGGCGTTTCTGTTGAGGGACGACAAATAACAGAGCAGCCTGCAGCCAACGCTGGAGCCAATTTTCGGGCAACAAGAGCCACGGGAAAATTCCATGCAGTAAAAGCCGCGACTACACCCACTGGTGAATGGTCTACTCGAATATGACCATTTTTCAGACGACTTTCGACAGTGCGGCCATAGATTCGTTTAGTCTCTTCAGAAAACCAAATAAACTGATCAATGGCCAACTCCCATTCCCTCTTGGCCTGAGCCAGAGGTTTACCAGTTTCCAGTACGGTTGCCCTTGCGTTTTGATCAATGCGTTCAGCCATTAAATCAGCTGCTCGTCGAATGAACTCTCCGCGTTGCCAGGGATCAAATTTCGACCAGGTATCCAAGCCTTTTTGTGCGGATAATATTGCGCGTTCCGTGTCTTCTTTCGTTGCGGCGGCGCATTGTCCAATAACTTTTTCTTCTGCAGGGTCAACTACATTTATTGTTTTTCCATCAGAAGATGCAGACCATTCACCGTCGATATACAAGCCTTTTAATTCGTACATGCTTTATCCAACCTAAATTTCAGTTATATTTAAAAGTACTTATTCATAAGAGTTTTTTTAACATAAAAACCAACAAGCCAATCGAGCGACACCGGCGTCAACAGTACCAAAACTGGCTATACAATGAATAACATTGCCTCATTCTATAGGCCTACCCGTAGTAATCGGAATCTAGCTTTCTACTTAAGATATATGAATTACTACTATTATTACCTTTTGGCTTCATTGGTCTTTTTTCGGAGGGATGTGACCTAACTACAATTTATCATAACGAAATTATTTGTAAAAAAAACGGCTTTAAACCGAACATCCAGTGCAGAATCAATACGAAATAAAGTAAACATAACAGCTTTGTTTTGCGCTTACGTCGTAAAGTAGTTGGCTGGGAAGTTCATAATAATGAAACAAGTGTGCAAGCGGTAAAATTGCTAGAACGGAGTGTTTGGCCGGAAAAATGCCGAAAAAATTACTAGACATCGAAAAGTCATCTGAAAAATGAAGCCAAGTGCTTAACACCAAAAGCACGTCGAAAAAGAAAAAATCGAAGAAATATAATAGTAGTAATTCATATACCTTAAGTAGAAAGCTAGATTCCGATTACTACGGGTAGGCCTATAGAATGATGCAATGTACGTAACATCTGCTTAATTGCCCACGTACTAACCTATGCAACATAAGGTTTTAACAACATTCAACATTTAGCACAACAAACTGGTTTAAGACTAGCATAAATAGGAGTTTACAGCATGCAAGTAATAGGTAATTTTATCAATGGTGAGCGAGTTGTCAGCGAGAGTAGTCGTAATGCTCCTGTCTTCAATCCAGCAACAGGCGAGCAAACGAAATTAGTCACGCTTTCAACAGTAAGTGAAACAGAAGCCGCTATTGCTGTTGCACAAACAGCATTTGAGACCTGGAGCAAAGTTACGCCCCTAAATCGCTCACGCATTATGTTCCGCTTTAAAGCATTGATGGAACAAAACATCGATCAATTAGCCGAAATGATTACGCTAGAGCACGGCAAGGTTTTATCTGACGCTAAAGGTGAACTAACCCGTGGCATTGAAGTGGTCGAGTTCTCTTGTGGCATTCCACATTTGTTAAAAGGTGAGCACTCATTAAATGTTGGTCGTGGTGTCGACAGCTTTTCGCTAATGCAACCATTAGGTGTTTGTGCCGGCATTTCACCGTTTAACTTCCCAGTAATGGTACCGATGTGGATGTTCCCAATCGCCCTAGCCTGTGGTAATACTTTTATCATGAAGCCATCGGAAAAAGATCCAAGCGTTATAATGCGCGTTGCCGAGTTATTAAAAGAAGCCGGTTTACCTGACGGCGTATTCAACATTATTAATGGTGATAAAGAATCCGTTGATGTATTACTTAGTGACAGCAGAGTCCACGCAGTGAGCTTTGTTGGTTCAACCCCAATCGCCGAATATATTTATGCCACAGGCAGTAAACACGGTAAACGTGTTCAGGCCTTGGGTGGCGCTAAAAATCATATGATCGTAATGCCAGATGCCGAAGTTGATCAAGTTACATCAGCTCTAATGGGCGCTGCATTTGGTTCGGCGGGCGAACGTTGCATGGCAATTTCAGTAGCCGTTTGTGTTGGTGACGGAACAGCAGATCTGTTGATTGCTAAGCTAAAGCAAGAAATTTCGGAGATGCGTGTTGGTCCCGGTTCTGGTTTTATCGAAGAACCTCATATGGGGCCGTTAGTCAGTAAAGTTCATGCGGATAAAGTATTGAGCTATATTGATTCAGGGATAGAAGACGGAGCGAAATTACTGGTTGATGGTCGTGATTTTAAAGTTGTTGACCATGAGCAAGGCTATTTCGTAGGACCAACCTTATTTGACCGTGTAAAACCTGGTATGCGTATTTATAATGAAGAAATATTTGGCCCCGTATTATGCGTGGTACGTGTTAAAAGTTATAACGATGCCGTAACATTGATTAATTCACACGAATACGGCAATGGTACTTCCATTTTCACCACTGATGGGGACAGCGCTCGTCAATTTTGCGAACAAATTCAGGTGGGTATGGTTGGTGTTAATATTCCAATTCCTGTTCCAATGGCTTTTCATAGCTTTGGCGGCTGGAAGCGCTCGGTATTTGGTCCATTAAACATGCACGGTAACGATGGTGTTCGTTTCTACACTAAAATGAAAACCGTAACAGCTCGATGGCCTAAAGGTAACCAAACAACAAATACCTTTTCGATGCCAACCATGGGATAACTTCATCTAACTAGGTGCTTTCAATGCGTTTTAAACGTGTTGAAAGCTGCTTTATAGATATTATATACTTATTGTAATAATAAGAACTATTGGCATTAAAATAATGAGTCCATATCACTTTATTTCAGAATATACCAATTAAAAATTACAATAAAATATGGATATATCACCATTTTTTTCAGTTTTTTATTCAATAAAGATCATTGTGATATTACTAAAAAATACTAGTTTATCGCATCAAAAATTCCCCTGCCTTTTAGCTTGTTAAGTCATATTCACGCCAATTCATGTCATAAAAGAGTATTAAACAGCAACAAAACACAAGCGCTTGCATCTCTTATTAAATTATTTATAGTTACATTTAATTTCTGATGATTAATTAACAAACAAGGTAACATATATATGATTTATCATCACTTGTAGCATAAAAAATTACCACCCCCATAATATAAAACCATAAAAACAACAACTTAAAACAAAACCTCATATAAACCTTAAAATTAAAACTACATTAAATTGTTTTAATAAACTTTTAAATTGCATAACAAACAAGCAGAAATAAATATTGATTTAAAATACAAACCCAATAAACTCAAGGGAGCTATGGGTATAAACAGAACATAACTCCAAATAAACTTGCAAGCGCTTGCATTAATGATTTAGTGTTGATATGGTTATTGAAGAACATGAATACTGATAGGAACACCCTATTTATAAAAAAGAATAAAAGAAGAATAAAAAATACATAACAAGCAAACAACTCTGGAGTAACGATGAAATATAATAAATTAAAAAACACCTCATTATCCCTTATAACCCTATTTTGCGCCGCAGCAATGAATGTTAACGCTGCTGAGCCACCTGAAGGTCTTTCTGAAGCTGATATTACTTATGTAAAACAGCTGATAGCCGAAGATGCTAAAACTAAACAACAAGCAAATAATGATTTCGAATTTAACGGATACTTTCGTGCTGGAGCCAATACAGTTATAGGCGGAGGTGCCAAAAACGGGGGCTCTTGTTATTCACTGAATTATCCGAAAAATGATGGTATTTATTACCGTTTAGGTAATGAATGTCGTGATTATGGTGAATTTAAATTTACTAAAAACCAACAAATAAATGGCGTAAATTTTAAAGCCGTATGGATGATGGACATCGCAGGTGATTCACGCGGTCCAACCAATGTCGAACCTTGGTCACGTCGTTCTAGAGAAATGTATGTTGAATCTGATAATCTACTCGATAATGGTACATTATGGGTTGGACGTCGCTTCTATCGTGCTGTTGCTGTTGGGGATGTTCATATTCTTGATTATTTCCACGTCCAAAGTTCAGGAAACGGTGCTGGTGTTAAAGATATAATGGTAAATGATACCGACAAACTACATATAGCAACAATGTTTTATGGCGGTGAAGGTGAGATCACAGGTGCAGACGGCACTACTGATAGTAATTATCAAAATATAATGGCAGATATACGCTATGAAATGGATATCGGTTCTGCTGGTAAATTAAAATTTGCATTCCAAAATCTATTTGTTAATGACGCAATCGATACTGCAGGACTAGCTGATGGCAGAACACTAACCGTGCAGTGGGAAAAGAAATTAGGCATAGTTAATCAAAAAACAGTCATTCAATACGGTACCGGTGCTATGGCGCGTAACCCAGGTAGTGCAGGAACAGATGGCGGAAGTTTCGATTATGCCGCCGATAGTAGCTCTACAGGCTTTCGTATTTTTAACAATGGTCATATCGAAATTACACCTAAAATGATTGTGAACTACATGGCAATGTATGAAAAATCTGATGATTATCACACATTAACAAGTGTTGGTATCCGACCACATTATTCGCTAACCGAACACTGGAGTGTTTTAGGCGAGATAGGTTACAACTTATACCAAACAAAAACTGATGGTGTTGAAAATGACCAACAGCGACTAATGAAATATGCTGTTGCATTACAAGCAACAGCCGATTCTACCAATTTTTGGTCACGTCCATCATTAAGATTTTATATCAGTAACTTCGATTGGAATGCTGCTGCTGGTCAACAATCTGGCCTGAGCGTACCTGGTGAAGTTGGTGATGAAAGTGCCTTAGTTGCTGGCGTACAAGCTGAGATTTGGTTCTAAATTTTAGTATCAAGCAGATAATTTATCCTCGCAAGTTACAAACTTGCGAGGTTTTATCAATAACATTAATTCATACTAATTTTTATAAATAAATTGCGGTAGAATTCAAATAATGTCTGTCAGACTATATAAAATGGGTAAAGTGACTGAGTGCCTGCGTTCACCAGACCAAGCATTTAGAAGTAGTTAAGTTAACAAAAAAGCTATTTCATCTCGAACACTTCAAAAGTAGTAATATGTTTACTGTTTTTCATACCAAAACCTCATATTTACACTATCCCTTATCACATACTCGCCTGGACAATGTCAACTTACTCAATGATTACACTCGAATATAAAAGTAAGTGGCTATGCCTCTGATTTTCTAGTTTCCTCTGCTAAAACCACTAAATGGCTAGTTTTCTTTATCTTGTATAATACAAAACTAACAGATAAATGAAAGCCGTAAATTGATTTTGGAGCTTGAGTAAAAAATCTAGTGAAATACAATACAATGAAATTTTCTTTATATTAGAAACGTGAATAATTGGTCGCTAATTCATCAAAACAAGTTTAAAATAACGTAATGAGATCCTTACCAAAGGTAATAACATACCACCTAGGATTGATAAACTAAATAAGGCAGGTGTGTAGCAGATATGTTACAAATATTCTGTGATATTTTCTTTTGTTGATTATCACAGTGCTTTACAATAGCAGACAAGGGATAATGTAACTATTGAGGCAAGTAAATACGTTTTCACTTCTACTGTGTAACTAATGTATTTGTTATCAAAGTCTATTATGTCCCACAATCTATATCCAAAATATTCTATTTAGAAGGACACCAAATAAATAATGGGACAAGGTAGCTATAAGCACATAACTCAAAAAGAAGTTGCAATGACAGCTGGTGTATCGCTTTCCGCAGTTTCACGCACATTTACCGAAGGGGCAAGCGTTTCACCTTCGACTAAGAAAAAAGTTACAGAGGCCGCTAAAATATTAGGGTATAAGCCCAACATGTTAGCTCAATCTTTAATGACAAACAGAACTAGGTTAATTGGCATAGTTAACAGTAATTTCGAAAACCCTTTCCTCATCCAAGTTTTTGATCTAGTTACCCGAGAATTGCAAGCAAGAAACTATCGCTCTCTTTTTGAAAACCTGACTGAAAAATGCAACCCTGAGGATATACTTGAGCGGTTGTTACAGTATCGTGTCGACGGAGTCTTATTTATTTCTTCCGTGCTCCCCACCGCGTTTGCAGAAGTTTGTACCAAAGCAAAATTGCCGTCTGCGATTATGTTTGGCCGTGGCCATGTTAATGGACTTATTAACACCATTACGGCTGACAATTTTGGAGGAGCTGCAATTGGCGCTGAGCTTTTATTAGCCGCTAACTACAAAAACATTGCTTTTCTCGGCGGCCCAAAAAATGCGACGACAACAATAGACCGTAAACAAAGCTTAATCAATACCTTGAATAAACACGGTCAAGATTTAAAAGTAATTAAACACTGTGAGGTATACTCTTATGATGAGGGTAGAAAGAAATCACAGGAACTACTGCAAGAACACCCTGAAATAGATGCTATATTTTGTGGTGATGATATCTTAGCTATCGCTGCTATTGACTCTGCCAGAAAGCTAGGAAGAAAATGTCCTGAAAACATTGGTATTTTGGGCTTCAACGACATGCCTATGGCCTCTTGGGGCGCTTACAACTTAACGACAATTAAACAGCCGATAAAACAAATGGTCTCTGCTGCTGTTGATATAATTATCGCGCAAATAGAAAACCCTCAAAGAGGCATTGAAACAAGGATACTAGCCTGTAAAGCTGTTGAGCGAGGAACACTCAAAAACAAATAGCAATTAATTGCGCTTCAACTCATATTTTATCCATCAAACTCTGTCTATAGCATCATATAGATAGAGTGCCATTCAGCATAATTTTAATCCTATCAACAAAACTAAATATCAAAACAAATAAAATTTTATTAACTCTTATCTAAAATTAATTCTTTCTTTCATAAAAAAATATATCTTTTACTTAGACAAAAATATATTTTCGAGCAGAAATCCCGTTAAACCACTGTTATTTTTAATAAATTAATTATTTAAACATTAAAAAATTCTTTACCTTAAGCGTCATTGCAAGCGCTTGCATTTATAATAAAAGTAACTGATAATAGATTTAAGTAAAAATAAGATAAAACACAATAACACTTCAAACAGAGAGAATAAAATGAAACTTCGCCTATCAAATGCGCCCTGTTCATGGGGAATAGAATTTGCTGATAATCCAACCAATCCAGCTTGGGAAACAGTACTAAGTGAAACATCACAAGCGGGCTATAAAGCAACAGAGCTAGGGCCTTTAGGCTATTTGCCAACTGATCCTAAGCAGCTTAACGCTAAATTACAGCAATACGGATTAGAGTTAATTGCTGGCACAATATTTAAACATTTGCATGATCCATCTCAACGAGATGCCATCCTTGCGTACACTCACGAAACTTGTAAAGTAATGCAGCCACAAGGCGCAAAGTATATGGTAGTGATAGATCATGTTTCATCACCTCGTACTGACCAAGCAGGGCAAATTGAAACGGCCGATCGCCTATCTGATTCTCAGTGGTCAGAGATGATGAAGACAATCACTGAGCTGGCAATTATTTGTAAATCTTATGACATTACACCTGTACTCCATCCTCATGCTGGTACTTATATAGAATATCGCGATGAGATAGACCGTGCGATGAATGACCTTGATGCAGATTTGGTTCAGCTTGTTGTAGATTCTGGGCATAGTATCTATGCTGGCATCAACCCTGCTGAGCTTATTCGCACTTATCAAGATAGAGTAGCTTATTTGCATTTCAAAGATATTAATAAGTCAGTTCATGATAAAGCGACGGCAGAAGGTATTGACTTCTACACAGCCATTGGACAAGGAATTTTCTGTCCACTAGGTAATGGTTGCGTTAACTTTGAAGAGATTCGTCAAACTTTAAATGATATTAACTATGATGGTTGGGTAACTGTAGAACAAGACGTCGATCCTGCAGTAGAAAATAGTTCATTAGAAGATGCAAAAGAGAGTCTTGACTTTATTCACGACAAGGTTATTCAAAGCTAAACATTGGCGACTTATCTTTTGTTGATATGAAATAATTCCATAAACTATTACATATCATAATTCTATCGGGGCAAATCTATATGCCCCGATTTTAATATGCCTAAACCCACTGTCCCTGAGACTTTGCTCCAGAATTTTTGAAGATACGGTATTTAATTACTACTTATTGCTCTCCCAGTGAACACTACTATTCGTTAATCAATTAACAGTTAACAGTTAACAGTTAAAAATCACAGTACAACAGGGTTTTCGCTCAAGTAGTGTGCTTTATAAATAAATATTATGTCTAAATAAAGCAGAGTATTTATTAACGTAAGGAGATTATATGTTACCTACTACAATTAATAATCCAACAAATGATGAACAACAATTAAACATCTCAATTTTCAATGAACTATGCCAACAAAAAAATGAAGAAAACACCTACCCTTTAGCACAAAGTATTGAAAATAGCATACCCATTTATACGGGAAAAGACCTGCGTCTTTCTTTCAAGTCAGATATGACCCAAGACTATAAAAATGAATTTACTCATATCTTCAAAGAAGGTCCTGGTGTCATTGTCATTAAGGATTTTTTTAATAATAAAAATGATATTGACCACATGAGTCATATTTTTGATGAGCTGCTTAAACAACAAGGAAAAGGAGCAGGAGATCATTTTGCCAAAGATGGAAAAAATGGACGTATTTGGAATGTTTTTGAAAAAAGTGCAATGTATGATTCATCGAGCTTTATTCAATATTATAAAAATCCTTTGCTGCAAATGGTTGCACAATCTTGGCTCGGACCAAACTATCAAGTCACAACACAATTAAATGTGATCTATCCTCAAGGCAAAGCGCAGCAACCACATAGGGATTTTCATCTAGGCTTTCAAGAAAATGAGGAAATAAAACGTTACCCTCTTCACATGCAAAAAATGTCGCAATATCTTACATTGCAAGGCGGAATTGCCCACGTAGATATTCCACTCGACGCAGGTCCGACACAACTACTTCCTTTTTCACATCAATATGACTTAGGATACCTAGCATGGAGAGACCCACTTTTTATAGAATACTTCAAGGAACACTATGTACAATTACCTTTAAATAAAGGCGATGCTTTATTTTTTAATCCTGCACTATTCCATGCTGGAGGTGAAAATAAAACAACCAATATTAATCGAAATGTCAACCTTATCCAAGTATCTTCTGCTTTTTCAAAACCAATGGAAACAGTTGATTTATATAAAATAGTACTTAACATCTACCCTGAACTATTAGATTTATACCAAAAAAACTTATTATCAGGTTTAGCTTTAGATTCAATATTAACAGCAAGCTGTGATGCATACTCTTTTCCAACCAATTTAGATACAGACTCCCCTATTGGAAGTTTGGCACCCAAAACTGTAAAAGAGCTAACACTTGAAGCTTTAACAAAAAATTGGGACTTATTAACGTTTAAATACAAATTATTAGCACATCAACAAAACAGGCAGAGTTAATTTAATTGCGAGTAAACTATCAACAATGAATAAGTTTATCAAATTAGCTAAAGTATTATTGGCCACTGACAATATGACTATTAATAATGCAAAGAAAACTATGGGAATAACTATATAGGAAAAAACTGGACAGTTTATTAATATTGTTGATATGGCATATGGTCACTTCACTCACGATGCTCGTTTAAAAGCATTGCTGATTCCAGTTGAATCATACATTCCAAGTAGATCCGGTTTATACATTAGTAGTGAAAATAGTTTGAGACTAAAAAGGCGATGGAATACCATCGCCAAATAATTTTGTCAAAATAATGATGTAAAGTGCTAACCTAGCCTAATAATTCAAGAATACGCATGGCATCCTGTTGAACAAACGGCATGGTTTTCTGCATGAAATAAAGACGGTCGAACTTTTCCGGTTCTTCATTCATTAAGCGTCTTAAGTTTTGACCCAAGGTCATTCTTAAAGATGTGCCAATATTAAATTTCGAAATACGGGTTTGTTTCAATTTAATAATGTCTTCATCTCTAATTCCCGTAGTCCCATGTATTACTAACGGAATATCACCAACAACTTCAGAAATTGTTTGCAAGCGCGGATAATCGATCACAGAAGTAGGTTTAGTTAACCTATGTATATTACCTACAGCAACCGCCATAGCGTCTAAACCACTTTCTTGTGCATAGCGCTGTGCTTCACTTGGGTCTGTACTAATCGACTTAATATGATCGCGTCCTTCTTCATACGGAACCGAACCTATTTCACCTTCAACACTCACACCTACAGCATGTGCTACATTCACAACTTGTCGAGTACGTCGTATATTTTCTTCCAGAGGCAACTGTGAACCATCAAACATTACTGAACTAAAACCATGATGAATAGCTTGAAAAACGATATCTTCATCATAAGTGTGATCTAAATGAACACACACCTGAGCAGAGCTCTCTTCAGCCAATGAGACGAACATTCTTGCCAAAGTTTTAACACCCATGTAGTCAACCATGTCTTTATTTGCGGCTAATATAACTGGCTTTTTCAACTCTTCAGCTGCTTCTACAATGGCACGCGCATCTTCGTACCCAAATGCGTTAAAACATGGAACAGCATACTTGGCATCTGCCGCTTGTGGCAGTATGTCATTCAAGTTAACTAACATCTATTTCTCCTATTATTTGAATTTATTGATCATGTCTTTGATACCTGGAATGGTATGGACTTGATATTCATGGTGAGGGTCAAAGTGCTGAATTAACGATTTAGAATGTTCACCTACAATAATGGTAAAATAGTACATTTCATAACCTGGAGCTGCAACGCAAGGGTGGTATCCTTTGTCTATTGCAATAACGCTGCGATTTTTAATGTGATAAACCGGTCCGATATCATCCTCATGTTCATAGAGGAATTGAGCGCCGAAGCCTTGATCAGGATTAAAGCGGAACTGGTAAACTTCTTCATACCTTGTTTCCATGGGCGCGCGTTCCGTATCATGTTTATGTGCAGGAAAGCCTGACCAGCCCCCCGCTCCAACAGTAAATAGTTCACTCACCAATAAACGGCCTCGTTTATCAGCGTTTTTCTGGCCGAGAATGTGCTTTATCTTACGATGTGTTTTGGTAACATCGCAACCATATTGTATTTGATCACTCGCTTCAGGTGTTATTTCAAATGGCGCTAACGATTCTTCATAACGACCACCAGCGATCATCACATCTGCATTTTCTGAGACACAGATAATTTCAACCGTTGCCCCAACTTGAGCATAAACAGCCGCAGGATTACCATCCCAAACATTTTTGCGGATGCCTATATTTTCAAATAATTCTCCATCGACTTTAATGTCGCAAGTTCCGCCAGCTAGCACTACTGCTGTCTCATATGCTGCTAATTGATAACGATGGCTTTCGCCCTGTTTCAAAAATACTTGATTAAAATAAATCAGTGGCGTGGTGTCATCGTTAACATCGATAATGGCTTTGTTTTTATTGTCATAGGCGGGAATATGCTTACCCATAAGATACATCCTTAAATATGTAAATATTAAATGGCCACAGAATCAGTGACCCAGATAAATAGCGAACGAGATTGGTTTTATTGGGTACCAATCTCGACTACCCTGTTGATGCCTATTCTGAATATAATTGGAGGCTAATCACCTTCAACCTATTTATCATTTGGCAATGAAATCTTGAAGCTCCTTTAGTGTTGGCATTGCTTCTGTACAACTATCGCTAGAAACATTGATCGCCGCTGCCGCTGAGCCCATCTTGACCACAGTCTTTAATCCATAGCCATTTAGCAAAGCGTAAACAAGTGCTCCAGCAAAAGAATCACCTGCCCCGAACGGTTTCTTAACCGTGACAGGAAAAATGCCGTGTTCGAAATAATTACCGTCTCGGGTATAAACTTTGGAACCTAATTCGCCAGCCTTAATGACCACTACTTGAGTGGATTCAATCAAATAACGAGCCGCCGTTTTACCGTCATCCTTATTCCCTCGGTCTACCATATATTCCATCACATCAAACTCTTCACGATTACCAATAACAATGTCTGACAAACTTGCCGCCAGCTGATAATAAAGTGCAGAATCTTCTGGAGAATTCCAAGAGTAAGCTCGATAATCGATATCTAACACCACAAGGGTGCCCGCACGGCGAGCATAATCAATTGCTAATAAAGTCGCCTCACGCGATGGACTAGAGGAAAGTGCCGTACCTGTGACAATCAAAGCTTTAGCAGAAGCTATATAGGCAGGATCAATTTGTTTCGCATTCAAAGAAAGATCTGCTGCGTTATTACGATAAATAACCACTTCACAGTCGTACGCTTTCATTTCAGTGATCGCAAGACTCGTTCTTGAGCCAGATTTATCCACGGCCACGCCTTGTAAATCAACTCCCATACTTTCAAGATAAGTACAGACAAACTTTCCTAAACCATCATCAGATACGCTGCTGATCAAGCCCGGTTTCGCACCTAACTTAGCTAGTGCTACCGCAATATTTGCAGGTGAACCACCTACATACTTTTCGAAACCTGAAACATCCATCAAATCTGTGTCAGCTTCTCGAGCATATAAATCTACACCCGCACGGCCTAGGCAAATTGCATCAATAGGTCTGTCTAATGGAATATTTAAGTCTATCATTAGAATTTCACCCATTTAGCATCATCATCTGCCGATTCAACACAACGTTCTATTAATCGAACACCGTCAATACCGGCGTCAATATCTGGGTACCAAGTATTATCAATAGTCTTTTGGTCACCTTCATCTGTCGCTTTCATTACGATAGCGAAACGGCTATATAAGTTTGCCCAAGACTCGAAGAAACCTTCCGCGTGACCGCCACCAATTCGATTATGACCTACCCCAGGCTCATCTTGATAAAGGTAACCCATACCACGTTCTAGGATACGAACAGGTTCACCTTGCACTTCATAACTCAATTGATTAGGACGTTCGTCCCACCATTCAATACTAGCTTTCTCACCAATAATACGAATTTTCTGTTGATGCATAGACCCAGCGTTAACACCGCTGGCCCATAAAGTTCCCACAGCACCATTAGTAAAATTCATCATTACGTGAGCATTGTCCTCCAAAGGAGCACGTGACTTAATAAAGCTTTGACGGGTACAGCATAGTTTTTCCACTTCTAGACCCGTCATCAAGCCTGCTAAATAATATACATGGCTGCCAACATCGCCTAAGATGTAACTTGGTCCCGAAACTTCAGGGTTCATACGCCATTTAGCACCTGGACTATTTTTTTCTACTTCAGTATTGTGAAAGCCATGCGCAAATTGCATGTTAATCACTCGAACTTCTCCAATATCACCACGGCTTATCATTTCACGAGCCTGATGAATCATAGGGAATCCGGTATAACCATACATCACACCAAAAACACGATTGTTTTCTGTTGCTAATCTTTTTAAGTCTTGCGCTTCTACCACGGTGAAAGTGACAGGTTTTTCACAAATGACATGTAAGCCAGCCTCTATAGCTGCTTTAGATATCGCATAATGAGTACCATTTGGCGTAGCAATTGATACCGCTTGAATACCGTCATCACGTTTGGCTTCAGCTTCAAACAACGTTTTGTAATCCGCATAACAGCGCTCTGGGTCTACGCCTAGGCTTGTTCCAAAATCACGACAACGATCTGCATCTATATCAAACGCTCCCGCCACCAATTTAAAGTTATTATCGCGGCTTGCTCCAGATCGGTGAGCATAGCCAATTTCACTACCGCGACCGCCACCGACCATAGCCCAGCGTATTGGTTGTTCTAAACGAGTTTCTTCATTAAACATAATTATTTCCTCTTATACGCCACGACGCTGATGTGTTTTACCTTCGCTAAAACTAGCAACGGCTTTTTCTGTTCTTTCATCTCTTATCATTTCAGGCAAACCGACTTCCCACCAACAATCACAAGTTGACCATTTACTAGCATCAATATCAGTGACAATCACATAGGTACGATCTGCGGCTTTAGCTCGGGCAAAAGCAGCTTCAAAATCGGCCATGCGGGTTACTTTTTCGCTCAGTGCACCTTGAGATTCTGCATGTTTGACAAAATCAACACGTGCAACTTCATCAGTGCCACGTCGACAATCTTCAAGCAGATTATTAAATGATTCATTACCCGTATTATTTTGCAGTTTGTTAATCACCGCATAACCAGCATTATCACAGACCAAAACAATCATTTTATGACCCGCAAACACTGAGCTGTATATATCTGAATTGAGGATCATGTATGAGCCATCGCCTACTAGTACAACGACATCGTGGTCTGGGTTCGCAATTTTAGCCCCCCAACCGCCAGCAATTTCATATCCCATACAGGAAAATCCAAATTCAATATCAAATTTGGCAATTTGATTGTTCTGCCAATTCATACTTAACTCTGCTGGTAAGCCACCGGCAGCTGTTAATACAGTATCGCCTGGTTCAATTAGTCGATTAACCGCACCAACTACCTGAGCATAAGAAGCGACTTCATCACCTTTAACCTCGGCACGTTGGCTACATAGAGCCTTCCATTCATTGGCTTGCTCCAACGCTTTATCTGCCCAAGATTGTGCTGAACGCCAGTCAGCCAATTCAATATTTAGCTTGGCCATAGTGGTCTTAGCATCGGCGATCACTGGATATGAAAGGTGTTTAATGGCGTCTGACTTCGCCACATTAATGCTGATCATTTTCAATTCTGGGTCACGAAATACTGACCAAGAGCCCGTGGTGAAATCTTGTAAACGGGTACCAATAGCAATAACAACATCAGCATGGGCAGCTAAGTAATTAGCAGAATTTGAACCCGTTACTCCAAGAGGCCCACCATTCAGTGGGTTGCTTTGTAACATAGTGGCACGCCCTGCTATGGTCTCAACAACAGGAATATTATGATCACCGGCAAGTTTAGCTAGTTCATCGGTTGCTAATGAGTAATGCACACCACCACCACTGATAATCAAAGGGCGTTTAGCTTGACGTAATACTTCTACTACCTGATCTAAATCCAATTGCTCTGGCTCAGGACGACGAATACGGTGAATTTTTTCAGCAAAGAAAATCTCAGGATAATCATAAGCAATACCTTGAGTATCTTGAGGCAAGCCTATGAATGCTGGACCACAAGTGGCAGGGTCTAACATGGTGTCCAATGCCAGTGGTAAAGATTGAATTATTTGTGCAGGATGGACGATTCTATCCCAATAACGCGTTACGGCTTTAAACGAATCATTAACCGTCGTTGTTGGATTATTACTATGCTCAACTTGCTGTAGAACTGGATCAGGTAAACGGCTGGTGTAAGCGTCGCCTGCGAACATTAGTAATGGCAAACGGTTAGTATGAGCTAAACCTGCAGCAGTAATCATATTAGTAGCTCCAGGGCCGATTGACGCTGTTGCAATACCAATACGACGACGTTGGTTAGCTTTTGCATAAGCAACAGCTGCCATAGCCATTGACTGCTCATTTTGACCACGCCAAGTAGGTAATTGATCTTGTACATTTTTAAGCTGCTGACCTAAACAAGTCACATTACCATGCCCAAATATAGCAAATGAACAGCCAAATAATGGCTCTACTTTACCGTCAATTTCTATTTTCTGTGCTACGAGATACTTTACTAGCGCTTCGGCAAGTGTAAGACGTATTGTTTTCATAAATATTTACCTTTCTAATTTTTTACTGGGAGCAATAAGTCTCACTGCAGACCAACCACTCCAATTAATAATCTTTTTATACAAGTTAACGTAATCGAGACGTGACTGTTAATATGTCCCGATTAAATTTTCGCTAGGTTGCTCTTCCTATAACGGTGAGCAACACATCTAAGATCGTTTGTCTTTAAAATTTATCTTTACGATTTCTTGCGTTTTTGAGCATCAAGTAGAACGGCACCGATGATGATCATACCCTTGATAATTTGCTGCCAATATGGATCAACGCCCAGCATATTCAGTCCTTTATTCATCACACCAATAATCAAAGCGCCTACTATACACATAGGTACAGAGCCAACGCCGCCAGCAAGTGATACACCACCAATAACCGCTGCTGCGATAGCATCAAGTTCCCACATATTTCCGAAAGTTGGGTTACCTGCAAAGGCTCTAGAAGTAAGCATTGCACCAGCAAGACCCGCTAATACACCACATAAAACATATACTTTTACCAAGGTGATCTCGACATTGACACCGCAAATTCTTGCCGTATTCACATTGCCACCAATTGCATAAACGTGACGACCAAAAGTTCGTCTGCTCATCATCGTATGACAAGCAATGGCAACTATGATGTAAATAATAACCAAACCAGGAATACCAAACACGGATGTGCCGGCAATAGAAGTGAACGCTTAAGAGCTAGCATCAACAGGACGGCCATCACTAAATAATTGAGCAAAACCTCGAGCCGCGGTCATCATTCCCAACGTTGCAATGAACGGAGGTATTCGGCCATAAGCGGTAATCGTTCCGTTTATTAAACCGCAGAACCCACCTACGAACATAGCGCCACCAAAAGCAACAAGAGTCATCCCATACCCTTCGCTACCAGTAACTATCGTAGCCCCAACGACTGAAGCCAAAGCAACAATTGAACCCGTCGATAAATCAATACCTGCAGTGACAATCGCAAAAGTTACACCGATGGCAATAATGCCGAACATAGAAACCTGTTCGAGAATACTAAAAATGTTCCGAAAAGAAGCAAAACCCTCAATGTTGAATGATAAGACGGTAAAGAGCAGGACCAGTATCAGCACCATCCCGTATTTATTAAAAAAAGCCGAATAATTAATATCTCGGACAGCATTTGTTGTAGTAGCTATCATTGTCCTACTTCCTCAAGTTTAAAATTTGATTGTTCGTGTTGATTAGAATTTTCGTTATTATGTGAATGTTCAAGCGCTTGCTCAGCAGTATCACCTGCCGCCATCTCAAGAATAATTTCCTGAGTAGCATCGGCACGGTCAACAATGCCACTTTCACGCCCTTCTGCCATAACCATAATGCGGTCACTCAACGCCAAGAGTTCTAACATTTCTGATGAAATAATAACGATGGCTTTACCTGCTTTGGCTAACTCTATTATTAATTTATAGATCTCAGCTTTAGCACCAACATCTATTCCTTTAGTTGGTTCATCAAGGATCAATATTTCAGGCTCTAACAACAACCAGCGGGCAATAAGGACCTTTTGTTGATTACCACCAGATAAGTTTTCGATGATAGTATCTACCGACGGTGTTTTTATTCTCAACTGATCTTTCTTTTCATTAGCTACAGCCGAGGCTAACCTATTAGAAACCAGACTATTTTCCAAATATGGCAACAAATCAGGCATGATCATGTTATCGGTAACACTCATATTCAGCATTAAGCCCGTTTTCTTTCTATCTTCAGTCACAAATCCAATACGATGCTTGATTGCATCCATCGGCTTTTCAATAACAACTTTTTCTCCATGAATGAACAACTCACCGGACTCTGCCGGCTCATAACCAAAAATAGCTTCAACAACTTCACTACGTCCCGAACCGACCAAACCTGCGATGCCAAAAACCTCACCTTTTCTTACCGTAAAGTTGATGTCTTCAAACTTACCTGGCAGAGTTAGGTTTTTTACCTCTAACAACGTTTCACCAATTTCAACCGTTTCGCGAGTGAACATCTCGTTCATTTCACGACCCACCATCATATTGATCATTTCTTCTTTAGTAATATCAGCAGTATTCTTAGTACCTATATACTCTCCATCACGGATCACCGAGACTTCGTCACACAATTCAAACACTTCACCCAGTTTATGAGAAATGTAAATAATCGCGATGCCACGTTCTTGTACTTTTCTCACAATCGTGTACAACCGATGAACTTCTGCTTCAGTCAACGCAGTTGTCGGTTCATCCATAATGATAATTTTTGCATCATAGGAAACCGCTGTAGCAATCGCCAATAGTTGTGCTTTAGCGACGGAAACTTCAGACATCAATTCTTCAACTTTCATCGGGATGCCAAGTTCTTCTAACACTTTATTGGTCTCAGCGTTCATTCGCTTTTGATCCATTAAGATGCCTTTAGTAAACTCTCTCCCCAGAAAGAAGTTATCAGCAACAGACAAGTTTGCTGATGGACTAATTTCCTGGGGAACCATTGCTAAACCCGAACGAATGGCATCAATCGGAGCGGCAGGTTGAAACGGTTTACCATCTAAAAGAACCACTCCACCTGGATCGGGAGTATAAATTCCATAAAGAATCTTCATCAGTGTCGACTTACCGGCACCATTCTCTCCCATAAGCGCATGTATGCTGCCCTTACGAATACGTAGATTGACATTATCTAAAGCTTTAACCCCAGGAAAGGTCTTGCTTACATTTTTCATTTCTAAAATATAATTTGAGTTATTCACAGGTTTTCTTCTTTTTATCGAATAGGTTATGGTAAATTACGACCGTACTTTTTTGAGTCAATCGAACCTCTGTTAATCATTTGCTCACCGAGGAAAATACCTTTACCAGACCATATTAATGGAGGGCAATACTTGCCCCCCGGCTCAGATTAATACTTTAATAGATATGCATCTTTTTGTGCTTTGTCGACCAGTTCAAAATCAATCCAGTTCATTTTCTTAACCTTTTGACCTTTCGCTAGTTTGTAGGCAATTTCAGCACCTCCAAAACCTTGACCTTTTGCACTTTGAAATACGGTAGTGTCAAGCCCTTTACCTAAATATTCCAAAGCATCTGGCGTAGCATCAACACCTGAAATGATCAAATCTGCATCTGTTTTCCCAGATTTTCTAGCGGCTAATAATGCACCAATTGCCATTTCGTCATTGTTTGCCACAATCACATTAATTTCAGGGTGTGCTTGCAGTAAATCTTCAACAATTTGTAGTGCTTTAGCGCGATCCCAACGTCCTTCTTGCTCTGCAACAATTTTAATATTTGGATATTTTGCAAATACTTGCTTATTACCTTCAGTGCGGTTGATTTGTGCTTCGTGACCCAATGCGCCTAACAATAGTGCAACATGAGCTGGTCTTCCGTCGAGTAGACCAACCACACTTTCAGCTTGAAGAATGCCAGCTTGAATAGACTCTGAACCTACATAGGCATCAATCTTTTGCATGGTTTTTTCGTCAGGAACTCGATTAACAATAACTAAGGGGATACCTGCACGATTTGCTTTGCTGGCGATAGGTTTGACTATAGAGACATCGGTAGGCACAACTAATAGCGCATCTACCCCTGAATCTATAAAGTTATCGACATCATTTAACATCTTGCCTGGATCTTCATTCGCATCAGTCAATTTGATTACAACATCATCATGTTTATTGTCAAAATCACGAACACCTTCAAAAAGGTAACTCATCCATTTATCGGCAAAAGACGGCATTGGGGCGCCAATAACCAATGAATCGGCTAAGGCTATGTTTGAAGTGGTAGTGAGTATTACAGCGGCCAATAAGGTTTTTTTCATCGTTTTTATCATTTTTTTTTCCTTTTTTGCTTTGCTTGAATATCTACGTAGTTACACTACGCAGTTCTAATAAAAAAATTATAAATATCAATTTTTTATCATTGATTAACGAGTTATAATTCTTTCGGTATACTTCGTAAATAAACTGAAAAATGTAATGTCCCAACTACTAATTAGTTATCATTTTCAGAACTTCATTAATCAAACATAGCAATTAAAAACCCCTATTGCAAGCGCTTGCATTCAGTTTATAACGATACCTATAAAAATCAATTAGTAATGTCATCCCAGTTCTTTCATCTATGTAAGACGTATTTTTGTTAATAAAAATGTCACTGCCTCTATTTATTTTTATCCTTAAATAGCAGATACAGCTGGCGTCACCTCCAATTAGATTGCATGAAAAAAATTGACACTGACAGCTAAACTTAGATTCAGCGTAGGTGTATACGAGGGAAAGGAAGATAAACAAGCAGACGAGGATTACAATCAATAAGTTGCTCTAATGGCATTAACCTCATTCTAACGACAAAGCAAATACACCAACACGTCGCAACATTAAAAGCACGATTAAATGATACAACGGAAATCAACCTAGTCATTACAAGAGTAATAATCTTTCGAGATTGCCTCTGCAGCTATTTGTTGGCTATTTATACAAGGTAGAGTCTTTTTCATGTGGTATTTCAATACAATATGATCCTGCATTGTCTAATAGGCTATATCCATTTAGCATCATATAAAAAAGCGATAACACCGAAAAAACGACCAAAAAATGCTGTACGAAGGATTTAGCTAAAAGCAAAGATAACTCTTTGTTGAGTAGTTTTTGCTTAGAGTGACTAGGCTGCACACTACTCGCCACGATTAAAACGCTTTCCCCTTATTCAAGGGACGAATAAAATTTAACCGCTAAAGATCAACTGCCCCTAATAAAGAATATAAAAAATTTAGTATTTTCAAAATAATAAAGGTCATATTTTAAGAGATTAACCCGTTGAAATTAACAAGAGTACTTACGATAAACTAAGTTATTTACTTTCTTCAATAAATGTATATACGCAAGCCTATATAGTTCACATTAATAAAGAGCAAGATTCGAGTAATCGATATGTGCGCAGAACAGATGATCATTTACTCTTTTATTTTTATTCTCAATCAAGCGATGCAAGCGCTTGCAACCATTAGTTAGTCTTGTTACTGTTTTTATTCTAAACATTAAATAAACTCTGTTTAATCTAAACAATCCAGTCTTAACATCCAAATGGTGGTATCTATGAATTTGACCGTAGCAATGAAAATTATTGGTGGCTTTACCATTGTTTCAATTTTTTTAATAGTAATCAGTGGTATTTCATTGGTTAACCTCAACACAATTCAAGAGTCGACAAAAAAACAAAATGAATTAGCTATCCCTACTTTGATGGGTAGTACAGAACTTAAAAATAAACTAACTCGGCTAGGCGACTTGGTATTACTTGGTTATTACCAAACTAATTTAGCTCAATTATCAGAGCACAAAAAAGAGTTCAAATCTGCTCAATCTCATTTTGAGTCGGCCCAAAATAAACTTAAAATCATTGTCCAAAAAGAGCCGCTGTTATTATCAAATTTAAACAACTTAGTGGGTAGTTATGACTCTATACATAATAATGTGAACGATGTTTTTAAATACCGTAAAGTAGCTATAGAGCAAAAAAGTGCTTTAACTGAAAAGGTAAGTTATTTAAAAGAGAAGGCTGTTGAAGTTGAAACTCTATTACTTGAGATTTCTTACCATGATTTGGCCAATAGTAAATTGCAAAGAGCTATTAATTTAGGTAAGAATATTGAAATATTATTGAATACTCTAGTCAGCACTAGTTTTGAATATCGAATTGCCACAGACAGTTCAGAAGTAAATCAATTACAATCTAGCATATCAAGAAACTTTAATAACCTAGTTAGCAACATGAACATTGAACTTAGCGAACTGCTCCTAAACAACGTAAATGGTGTCGCTGAGGACTTAACCAAAGAGTTTAATGAACTAAAAAAGCTATTAGCAAGTACAAATGGTATTTTTTATAATAAACATGCTCAACTTAACGCTATAGATAGTGCGACAAAAAAGCTCGATGCTTCGCTAAACGATATAAATTTAGCCAATGATATATTGGAAAAGCAACTTATTCTAGCTAATGAAACCACAATCCGCGCGAGTGCCAGAGTTGATGATTCAGTATCAAGCGGTAACACAGAGATAATAATTATCATGATAGTATCTATCATCAGCGCCATTGTTATCACACGTATGACAGTTATTAGTATTACTCGCCCTTTAAGTCGAGTGAATAAAATGCTCAATATTGTTGCTTCAGGAAATCTATCGCAAAAGCTTGATGAAAGTGGTACCGATGAATTCGCCCGACTCTCTATAAACTGTAATGTATTAATTAATAGTTTAAGAAATCTAATTCAAAGTATTGTTAGTCGTTCAATACAACTTGCTGCTGCTGCTGAGCAAACATCAGCAGTAACCTCCCAAAGTACCGTTGCTATTAAGGAACAACTTGCTCAAGTTGAACAAGTGGCATTATCAACCACAGAAATGAGCAGAACAGCACAAAGTGTATTGTCTGGTGCTAATGACGCTCTAGGAGAAATCAAGCAAGCTGATGATGAGGCAGAACGGGTTAAAGACATTTCAGAAAGAAACAGAAAAACAATTGAATTACTTGCTGTTCAAGTAGAGAACGCTTCACAAGTTATCAACCAACTACAGCAAGATAGTGCTTCTATCGGCGGTATTATTGACGTAATTAGAGGTATCGCAGATCAAACTAATTTACTGGCACTAAATGCAGCCATAGAAGCGGCCAGAGCCGGTGAACAAGGGCGAGGTTTTGCTGTTGTTGCTGACGAAGTTAGAACGCTGGCAAGCCGAACGCAGGAGTCAACAGAAGAAATTCAAACAATGATTATTGCTTTACAAAACGGCGCTAAAGAAGCCGTTTCAGCAATGAATACCGGTAAAAAACAAACCGTGAATTGCGTTGAACAAAGTGAAGAAGCAGATAGAGCATTAGAAACAATTATTCATGCAGTACACAGAGCGCATGATCGTAGTTGTCAAATTGCAACTACCGCTGAGGATCAAAACGCAGTCGCTCATGAAATTAACACTAGCTTAGAATCCATAGTGGCCATTGCAGAGCAAACTAACACTGGGTCGCAACAAACTACGATAGCAAGTATGGAAGTAGCAAAGCTTTCAGAAGAATTACAACAATCGGTACAAGAATTTAAATTGTGATATTAACGTCGATAAAATGAGGTAACTGTTAACGTAACAAACCATTAATAGCTGCTTAGCTTGAGATGATCTGCGCCCATGTATTTGGATACCTCGTTAAGAGAGAAAACTCACTTAACGAGGTAAACTATGATAGCTAATAAACCCCGTAAACACCATTTTGATCATTCAGAATCTAGGCCTAGAGGTATAGATGTAACCTTACATTCTTTCGATTAGTGCAGCTATTCCCTGTCCGCCACCAATACACATGGTGATCACCGCATATTTACCTTGAACTCGTTGCAGTTCATGTATGGCTTTAACAGTAATTAATGCCCCTGTTGCACCAATAGGATGACCTAAAGAAATTCCTGATCCATTCGGATTAACTTTTTCCATATCCAATTTTAGATCACGACATACCTCTAATGCTTGCGAAGCAAAAGCTTCATTAACTTCCCAAATGTCAATATCATCTTTACTAACACCGGTTTTTTCCAATAACTTATTTACCGCGGGTATCGGACCAATTCCCATAATTTCAGGTGCTACACCAGCAAAAGCATAACCCACTAATTTAGCTAGAGGTTTCAAACCATTGGCTTTGGCATATTCACTATCAGCCATAACAACAACAGCGGCAGCATCATTAATACCTGAAGCATTACCAGCAGTTACTGTTCCGTCTTTTTTAAATGCAGGGCGAAGTTTCTCCATATCAGCAAGAGTACAGTCATAACGTACATGTTCGTCAGTATTGTATTGCGTAATGCCTTTGCGAGACTTAAGTTCAACAGGTACTATTTGGTCACCGAAGCGATTTTCTTCAATCGCGCGCTGAGCACGACGATGTGATTCAACAGCTGCTGTATCTTGCTCTGCGCGAGTTATTCCCCACTTTTCTGCAACATTCTCAGCCGTAATCCCCATATGAGTATCACCAATAGGACATGTTAATGCGCCCACCATAGGATCAACCATTTGTGCATCACCCATTTTGCTACCAAAACGTGTTGACGGACTCCAATAAGGTGCTCGTGTCATTGACTCAGCACCACCAGCAACGGCCAAATCACAGTCATCTAACAACAATAATTGTGCAGCTGATATAATAGCTTGTAATCCTGAACCACATAACCGATTTACCGTTAAAGAAGGAGTAGATTCTGGTAATCCACCTTTTAAAGCAGCAGTTCTGCTCATATACATATCGCGACGGTCTGTATGAACTACATTACCAATAACACAATGCCCAACATCTTCACTATTTGCCCCTGAACGTTTAACCGCCTCTGCAACCATTTGACCAGCAAGATCTGTTGGTGCAACTCCTTTTAATGAACCACCAAAATCAGCAATAGCTGTACGAACACCACTTAAAAAAACAACTTCACGTTTTGACATTTAATTCTCTCTTTTTAATAGGTAATAAATCAGACATTTAATTAAAACAATGATTAAAACTGCATTTCAGGCACATGTTCAGGTACAACTAACTCACCTGCAGTTAGTTTTATTATTTCTTCAACAGAAACCCCTGGTGCACGCTCTAGCAAATGAAACTTACCAGCCTTAATTTCGATAAACGCTAAATCAGTTAGTACTTTCTTTATACACCCCTTCCCTGTTAACGGTAACGTACATTCGCTTAATAATTTTGATACGCCATGTTTCGAAGCATGAGTCATAGTGACAATGATATTATCGGCTCCCGCTACCAAATCCATAGCACCTCCCATGCCCTTTATTAATTTACCTGGGATCATGTAAGACGCAATACTTCCCTGACTATCAACTTCGAAGGCTCCAAGAACAGTTAAATCCACATGACCTCCTCGTATCATGGCAAATGAGTCTGCAGAGTTGAATATTGATGCTCCCGTAGCCATTGTTACGGTTTGTTTACCTGCATTGATTAGATCTGCATCAATTTCATCTTCAGTAGGAAATTGTCCCATTCCCAATAATCCGTTCTCTGATTGCAACATTACTTCGATCCCCTCAGGGACGTAATTGGCAACTAAGGTTGGAATACCAATACCTAAATTAACGTAATAACCATCTTTTAATTCTTTCGCTACACGTTGTGCAAGCTGCTCTCTTGAAAGTGCCATAATATCCTGCTTTTATTAAAGTTATTGGTTAGAACGAATAGTACGTTGTTCAATTGTTTTTTCGAATGACCCTTGAATTAATCGATTCACATAAATTCCTGGTGTATGAATTTCGTCTGGATCTAACTCTCCTGGCTGTACTATCTCTTCAACTTCAACAACTGTTATTTTTCCTGCTGTAGCTACCATAGGATTAAAGTTACGTGCTGTTTTTCTAAAGACCAAATTACCATATGTATCGGCTTTCCATGCTTTCACCAATGCAAAGTCGCCTGTCACAGCTTCTTCTAGAATATACTTTCGTCCATTGAACTCACGAACTTCTTTACCTTCGGCGACTGGTGTTCCAAAACCTGTGGCAGTATAAAAGGCAGGAATCCCTGCGCCTCCAGCACGGATTTTCTCGGCTAAGGTACCTTGAGGGGTTAATTCGACGTCAAGTTCTCCGGCCATCATTTGTGCTTCAAAGTTTGCATTTTCGCCAACATAGGACGCTACCATTTTTTTAATTTGTCGCTCTAATAGTAATACCCCTAAACCATGATCAGTGGTTCCGCAATTGTTTGAAACCACCGTCAAATTCTTTGTTCCTTTTCTTTTTATTTCTTTGATTAGGTTTTCAGGTATACCACAAAGACCAAAGCCACCTGCAATAATGGTCATACCATCGGTTAATCCCGTCATTGCCTCTTCGTAACTACCTACTACTTTGTTAAAACCTGACATTAAGTATCTCCTTAGCTATTATTTTTTGATATTTCTATTAAAGAAACCGTATTACAGCATCCTATATGCCTTTATATTTAACAAATTGATTTTTTTCATTGATTGATTTATATTTTAAATAAATAAACTTTTAAACTAGTCGATTTAACTTTATTAGATGATAACGAATGAATATTACAATTAAACATATGCGTGGTTTTCTCGCTGTAGCCCAAACACGTAGTTTTGCCGAAGCGAGTGAGTTAATACATTTATCTCAGCCTGCACTGAGTATTACGATTAAAAATTTAGAAGAAAGCATTGGTGGCCAACTGTTTATTCGAACCACGAGGAGTTTAGCTTTAACGCCCGAAGGAAGAACATTTCTTCCCGTAGCAAAACGTTTGTTAGCGGACTGGGATAGCGCCTTTAATGATCTCAATAATTTATTTTTGCTCAATAGAGGTAATTTAACAGTTGCAGCAATGCCGTCTTTTGCCAGCACGGTTTTACCTACACATTTAAATACTTTTCATCAATTACATCCCTCAATTAATATTAAAGTTCACGATGTTATCGCTGAAGACGCTGTCGCTTTGGTAAGAAGTGGTAAAGTTGAATTGGCTATTTCGTTTGATCCAGGAGAGTCTGAGGATCTATTGTTTGAACCCCTATTTACCGATAATTTTGTCGCTGCTCTGCCAAAACAACATCCATTATTAAATCAATCAGAGATCACTTGGCAAGCTTTTGAAAAATTACCTTTTATTACTTTGCAACGTCCGTCTAATATACGAAATTTGATCGATAATGCCTTGTTAGAGCAAGACATTGTGTTAAATATTGAATTTGAAACTAATCAATTAGCAACCATAGGTCAAATGGTCGCAACAGGACTTGGCGTAAGTGCAATGCCTTCACTATCCATTGAACAATTACGTTCAATGGATGTTGAGTGTCGCCGATTGGTTTCACCAGTAGTGAGCCGACGAGTGGGAATAATAACTAAGCATCGTAGTCAATTATCCACACCTACAGCTAAGTTTAAACAACTAGTGCAGCAAAGTTATTTAGCAGATTGATTGAGGAATAAATTGAGCGATTATACTGTTCAATTAGAAAACACCAAATTCCGAGTTCATAAGAGAGATATCAAAGCTTATATATATAAGATTTATGGCTAAAAATCTAAGGCGCTAATAAGATGGTCCGCCTCTCCTAATCTACACTTAGGGCAGACGATTAAATGAGGAGAACCATCATGTCTACTATTAACATTCTTGGAATTGATATAGAAAAATCTACCTTTCATCTCGTTGGCCATGATTCATCTGGCAGAGAAGTTTTCCGTAAAAAGTTAAGTCGCACTAAGTTAATTCTGTTTCTCGCTAATACTGAACGAACAACTGTTGCTATGGAGTCTTGTGGTGGCTCTCATTGGTTAGCAAGAAAGTGTCAAGGGTTTGGGCATAAAGCACTACTAATCCCACCACAGTATGTTAAACCTTATGTCAAAACAAACAAAAATGATTTCATTGATGCTGATGCCATAGCCGAAGCAGCTACCCGACCTTCTATGCGCTTTGTAAGTATTAAAACTGAATCATCTCAAGTGATATCAGTCATTCAACGAATACGTTCAAGTTACCTAAAAGACAGAACAGCCTGCATGTCCCGTATCGGGTCAATTTTATTAGAGTTTGGTATGAGCTTTCCAAAGTCTCACGACAAAATGAAAGCAATATTCCAATGGAGGATAGCTGAACATGGTGAGCCAATACCACCGTTGTTGCTTTTAGAATTAAGAGACCATCATGACTATTACTTGAAACTTAATCAGCTTATTTTGACTCAAGATAAAAAACTCAAAGATATAGTCGACCATGACGAACGTGCTCAACTACTCAAAACGATACCTGGAGTGGGAAACCTAACCGCTAGCCGTTGCTTATCTGATATTAGTAACGCCGCTGACTTTAAAAATGGGAGGCACTTAGCCGCTTGGATTGGCTTGGTTCCACGTCAGTTTTCAACGGGAGGAAAGCCAAGGTTACTCGGTATAAGTAAACGAGGGAATAAAGGCCTACGAGAATTATTTATTCACGGTGCAAGAGCTGTGCTTGTAAGGCCAAAAAAAGCTGTCGCTATC
>NZ_VOLT01000015.1 GCF_007954275.1 Colwellia demingiae
CTCAGCTTGACCAATTAATTGGCCAATCAAGCGCTGGTGGCATTATTTTACATGAGCATAAGTTATTGGGTCACCTTAACTTACGTGGCAACTGTGCCGATGCTGAATTTTTAGCGGGTGTGCAAGAAGCTTTAGGGGTCGCATTGCCTATTACGCCATGTAGCAGCGCCAAGAGTGAGCTTGCTCAAATCATGTGGTTAGCGCCAGATGAATGGTTAATTATTGTTGCCTCAGGCAGTGAAGTGGATGTTGAGCAAAAGCTTCGGTCGTATTTAACAGGCCACTTTGCGGTCAGTGATGTCAGTGGCGCGCAAACCCTTATTGAACTGAGCGGCGAGCATGTTATCGACTTGATGAAAAAATCGACCGGTTATGATTTACACCTAGATAGTTTTCCGATTGGCAAAGTGGTTGGTACCACGTTTGCTAAAACGGGCGCACATATCTTGCGCGTGAGTGAAGACAAGTTTCAGCTCGTCGTTCGTCGCAGTTTTTCTGACTACGTGTGGTTATGGATACAACAAGGTAGCCAGGAATACGGCCTGACGATTGTTTAATGATTTTTTAACTTTTTTTTAACGCTTTTTTAGCTTTGGTTAAGCACAGTGTTAACTAAAATCAATCGCCCCTTAACGCAAATTGTTTGTTGTTTCAATGCGCGTTAAGGGTAGCGATCACTCATCATAAAGCCGCTTACGTTTCACTGAATGGTTTGAATGGAACACTATTCAGTGAAAACTACTCAATTAACATTATTCAGTTAACACTAAGCTGTTTTAACTTCAAAAATAGGATCGAACATGTCCGATATCAAACCCGTCTCGCAAACGCATATTATCACCGCAGATTGTCCAAGTAGACCGGGCACGGTTGATGTAGTGACCCGTTTTTTGTGTGAAAAAGGGTTCTATATTAATGAAATTCACTCGTTTGATGATACCGCGGTCAACCGTTTTTTCATCCGCATAGAATTTAGAGCACAGACGGCGACAGACTTTAGCGCAGAAGCATTTAGCCAAGAATTTGAGCAACGCGCCAGTGAATTTGAGATGCAATGGCAATTGGCATCCAGTCCGTATAAATCTAAAGTTGTGATCATGGTATCAAAGCACGATCATTGCTTGAATGACTTATTATACCGTTATCGCACGGGCGATCTAGATATCGACATTCCGGCGATTATCTCTAATCACCCCGATTTAGAAGACTTGGCGAAATGGCATGGTATTCCTTATTACCACCTGCCCATTACGAAGGAAACTAAACCCGAGCAAGAAGCCAAAGTGTGGCAGATAATACAAGAATCTGACGCTGACTTAGTGGTATTAGCGCGTTATATGCAGGTATTATCGAGCGACTTGTGTAAAAAGCTGTCCGGTAAAGCCATTAATATTCACCACTCGTTATTGCCCGGTTTTAAAGGCGCTAGACCTTATTTCCAAGCCTATGATCGCGGCATTAAATTAGTGGGCGCGACTGCGCATTATGTCAGTGATGATCTCGATGAAGGGCCAATCATTAGCCAAGGCGTTGAGACGGTTGATCATGGTTACTATCCTAAGGACTTAGCGGCTAAAGGGCGTGATATAGAATGTTTAACGCTGTCTCGCGCGGTGCGTTGTCATATCGAGCATCGAATATTTATGTACGGGAAAAAGACCGTGGTCTTTTCTAAATAGTGAGTTATTAATTGCCTGCTCTTAGTAGTCACTTCCTAATAGGCATTTTTTATTAACAGTAAACAACGACAACGTTTATTAATTTTATCGTAAATATTGTCGCTGTTTTTTTAAGTATTAACCCTTCATTTGCAAAGACACGTTTGTTTCAAACGTATTAATGTCTCTTGTTCTGCTCACATCGGATACAAAGTTACGTGATGAGCAATAGTGAAAAAAGGACATCTATATGTCAATGACGGTAGCAAAAAGTAAACATGACGTGCGCGCAGTTAGGGCTATTGGTATCGGCGCACAATTAAAGTCGATCCGAATGCGGAATAAGCTCACCCTTAAAGAAGCGGGTAACTTGACTGACTTGGCACCTTCAACCTTATCTAAAATTGAAAATGAACAAATATCGCCAACCTTTACCGTGATGCAGAAGTTAGCAACCGGTTTAAATATCGAATTGCCACAATTATTTACTAAGCCAACAGTGGCTCAAGCTGCAGGGCGCCGAGATGTAACGTTAAAGGACAAAGGTAATTATCATTTAACCTCAACTTATGAGCATGAATTACTTTCTACGCAATTTAGCCATAAAAAAATGATGCCCTACAAGTGCAGAGTTCACGCGCGTAGCTTCGATGATTTCGGTGAGTGGGTACGCCATAGTGGTGAAGAATACATGTTGGTGTTAGAAGGGGAAGTGCAGTTGCTTACTGAATTCTATGAACCAGTGAACTTGGTGGAAGGTGATAGCGTCTATTATGATGCCATGATGGGGCACTTGGTTATTTCGATGAGTGAAGATGATGCACAAATTCTTTGGGTAACCACCAAATAGCTTTGGTTTATAGCTAGCTACAAGCGGCCAGCCCATTTATTAATTTCTTATTTTGTTTATATTTATACATTCGTTGGTCAGCTAGTGATAAACACTCTGATTGATTTAGCGTTTCAAAACTGGTGGCAATACCAAAACTAAGACCAGCCTCACTCCATCCTCTTTGTTTTAGCTCTTTTTCCGTTTGAAGAAGGAGATCAGACAATTGTATTAATATCGATTCAATTTGCTGCGCAGTTTTAATATCGACTACCCAAATAAATTCATCACCACCACAGCGAAAGATAGAACCGAGGCCTTGTAGTTTCTTTTGCATAATATCGGCGGTAGCAATTAGCACTTTATCGCCTTCCTCATGGCCGAGTTTGTCATTAATTTTTTTAAACCCATCAAGATCAATAAAAGTGATGCAGTAGTGTCCTTTTAAACTAGCCAGCTTTTCATTTTGAGCAAAACGATTGCCTATTTGCGTTAATGGGTCAATACGAGAAATAGCATAGCTGCGATGAAATTCTTTTTGTTGAATTTGCAGCCATTCTGATAAAGACAGCAGAATGCACATGCAATCAATAGTTAATGCAATTTGCACAATAACTTCGAGAGAAATATCCCAGTCGATTTTATAGAGGTGAGATAATATATAGCCAGCTAAAGTGAGACCATATACAAGGTTGCCTATTAAGTAATACTTCGCTCTGAAATCCTTTTTCGCGAGCATAAATATACCAGTACCAACACAAAGTGGGATCCATATAGTTGCGATGATATGTGATATTAAGAAGCTCTGCGTAAAGGGAATAAAAGGCATAATAAGGCCTAAAATCAAGCAGACTATTGATAGTAAGTTAAATGTTGAGGCCAATTTAGGGTGTTCTTGCGGACAGTTAAACAGCAATTTAGTGAACTGGCTGGCAGAGGCTATAGCAAAAGGAAAGATAACGATGCCACTATACACAGGATTAAATGCCGACACAGTAAATAGATGGCCAAAGCTTCCTGATGCAGTAAACCAACCTAGGCCTTGTATGCCAATATAACCCGTACAAGCTAAGGTAACTAAATATTTGGTTCTGAGGTAAATAAAGAAAGCGATTAAAGCTAGCGTCATCATTACTGTAAATGAAATTGAGGTGATACTATTGGTAAGGAACTGTTTTCTATAGAACTCTTTTTTACTGTAAAGCTCTACCACAACGGGTGTTGCGAACATTTTCGCTTGAATATAAACCCAAAGCGTGCCGCTTTCTTCCTGGTTTAATGGAAGAGAAAAAGCTTGTGAATGAGCCAGCTTTGGATTTTCACTTCCCATCTGACCAAAGTTTTCTAATGGTATTGCTTCACCATGCTCAGGTTGCCAATAAGCGGTTCCTACATCTAAGTAAACCGCATGAATATTAACAAACCAAGTATCTTTTTTACCCTTAGTATTGGTTAATTTAATTTTTGTAATATAGGCGCCACTCCCGCCAAAGGTAGACGTGACTCTATTGGTGTTTTGGTGCAATTTACTTAATGCTACAAAGCTAGGATTGGTATCAAGGGACTGAGTTTGGAACCAGAGATTATGTTCATTTAATTCAATTTTATTGCGATTATCTAATGCTACGTAGGGTTGTGCATTTATAGAATTGACGAACATTGAAAATAAGAAAAAAACACAGAATATAGAATATTTTGTCATAATGTTAACGTTTTTTAGGGTGCCAATACCTATTTGAGCGTTATGCATAAATTTAAAATATCCTTATAACGAGTTAAGACTACACACTACATATTATGTAAAATAAACAATAATATAACAATAAGATAACTAGAATAATTGATAAAAAAACATAGTATAATATTCAGGATCACGTTTATTATAAGCTTGTGGATAATATTTCGGTATTAAGTGCTTGTCACTAATAAAAGGGGCAGGGATGTTAACTATCTATGGGTTGTCATATATTGTCTAATGAATTATTCCTGTACAGTTAGCTAAGATCACTTCGTTCAATATTTTAGCCACTACTAAATTAACCCGTTGATTGTGCATTAGATATATACAATCTAATCCGAATCAAATGTATCACCTGAATGAGCTATGACCGCTTTGTGGTAAGGTGAGCTTTAGCTTTTAACAATGAATAGTGAAAAATTGTTTACCTGAGTTACTTGTTATTGCGCGAAAGGTGGCTAGTATGAAAAATAAAAAGGTAAGCATCGTTAATCAGCAATACAATTTGCAGCTTAAAGTAGCTGAATTAAATTCAAAATCTGATTTTGTAATGGTGATAGCAAATCAGAATTATATTTTTTCACCAAAAATAAAGAGAACATTATGAGTAAAGGTATAGTTAAGTGGTTTAATGCAGATAAAGGTTTCGGATTTATTACTCCAGAAGACGGAAGTAAAGATTTGTTTGTTCATCATTCAGAAATTCAATCAGGCGGTGAATATGCAACATTGGCTGATGGTCAAGCCGTTGAGTATGAAGTGGGACAAGGACAGAAAGGCCCATGTGCAAATAAAGTTGTTGCTGTTTAAACCGTAGCACATAACAAGTAAGTAAGCGGATGCGTTACACGCACTCACTTACTTATGCGTTATCGATAGAAAAACTAATCCAAATTAGCTTCATCACCTAAATCCCTAATGTCGTCTTTGTGGCAAAAGTGATCCTAAACCGACTACCCCAAGCAGTTTCTTTTTTTGGCAGTAATAGTGGGTGGTGCCAATGTTGACTTAGTGCGCTTAGTGGAAGCTATAACTCATTAATCCTAAAGTTTGCTTCAAGCTCTCTGGGGATATTAGCTTTTCCATAAAGTTCTTGGTGCACTTTTACCTGAGTTAAACGCATAAGTCTGTCAATATTTAGGAAACTTGTTACAATGCTATTTTTGATTTTAGGTAGACTATGAATAAAAGTAATGACCCGCTACACGGCGTGAAACTTGAACAGATTTTAACCGAGCTGGAGAAAAAAATTGGTTGGGATAAGATGGGTGAATTACTTAATATTCGTTGTTTCACCAATAAGCCGCGTCTTAAATCAAGTTTGAAATTTCTGCGTACAACCCCTTGGGCACGCAGTAGAGTTGAAATTCTATACCTAAAAACATTTTGTAGTAAGCATAAAGAAACGGGGAAATTAATCAGGGGGATACTCGCCCAGAATACAGCAGTAGCAAAAACGACTTCCACCAAGCCCGCTCCCTTTGTTTGGCCAACATCGAAAAACAAATAGACTTATGCCACACTGAAGACGTTAGCATTTGAAGAATTTTGTATGTTTTGATCTACAGCGGACATGGCTTAACAATCACATTCCTCTAGCAGTTTCCCGATAGCTGCCGTTGACTTCCATCACTTGATGTTAACTTTAGCCTAAAACTGCAATTTTCATTTAAAAAATCACAACCATTTACAATTGAAATTTGGCCTATGATTTTTGCATGGCGTTAGGTCTCAAATCCCCAAAGCGGACATTGGAATCATTCAAGTTTCAATGCTGTTGTTTGCTCTCTGCATTTGATAAAGCCATTGTATAGATTGCCGCCTTAGTAAATAACCCTCAATTTTAGATTGAAACATTCAAAAAAATTGAACTATAATTTAGAATACTCTTTTAGATATTACTCCTGTAAGGAAGAATCATGTACAGCACACCTTTAACACTTGATGCACTACTTGTTTTAGATGCGATTGAACGTCGTGGTAGTTTTGCTGCAGCCGCAGAGCAGCTAAATAAAGTACCCTCTGCACTTTCTTACGTTGTCCAAAAATTAGAAGAGCAGTTAAGTGTCACCCTTTTTGTCCGTCAAGGTAGACGTTCTGTTTTAACGCCTGCAGGTGTGCATTTACTAGAAGAAGGAAGAAAGATACTTGGTGCGGTAAGTAAAATTACAGAGCAAACGCAAACAATTGCACATGGTTGGGAGCCTAAAATAAAAATAGCGATAGACTCTATAATAGAAACCTCCTTGATATTTACTGTTATTGAAGAATTTTTATCACTGCATCCATCTATTGAAATTGATATTTCTGAGGAAGTAATGAATGGTACTTGGGAAGCACTTATTGATAATGATGTAGATTTAGTTATTGGCGCGGCTGCCCCAATGCCAACGCAACAAGGGTTCCGTTCTATTAAGCTAAAAAGCCAAGAGCATGTTTTAGTTGCTACTAACGGTCATGATATTTTACAACTCTCACACCCTATTAATAAGACTGACTTAAGCCAGTTTAGAACCGTTATCGTCCACGATTCAGTCAAAAAAGAAATACCTCGGTCAACCAATATAATTGAAGAGACCTCTCATTTTTATGTTTCTTCGGTAGAACAAAAAATAGCGGCCATTTTGGTTGGAATAGGTGTCGGTTTTTTACCAACTGATAGAATAAAACATCTCCTTCAATCGGGAAAATTAGTAGAGATCCCTTTTAATGCTACAGCACAAATTTCTGACGCCTTATTAGCATGGAAAATAGTTAACAAGGGCAAGGGCTTGCAAGCATTAAGAACCTTACTTGAAAAAGCTTTTCAGGATCAACCTTAAATTCATATCAATAATACATTTAAGCGTTACAAATACCGCACGAGTGAATTCGGGCCGACAGGTAACGCAATAACGACATAGTTGAGTATAAGGAATATAAACATCCCATTCGATACAGTCAATCTTTAGTGTAAACGAAAAAAACTCCTTATAGCGATGACACCAAACCAATACTCTGATAATTTGACGTTAGTCTGTTATTTTTAAGGCCGATTATGTCTTCATTCTTTTCATTTACAAAAAAACAAACGCTACCCTGCTAGCGCAATGGCAACATTATCCTTTTTTGCTATATTTTTTCCTAATATGTTCATGACTTCACAAAAGTTAATATCAGCTTTTGGCTATCAGTTGCCCTAAAAAACAACCCGTAGCTAACGACAAAAAAGAAGGTATTATTAAGACTAGGTTAGAAGGTCGTTATCGTGGACGACCAATAGATATAGAATTACAATAAAAGGTTGAAGGCATGTTGTCGGATAAAAAATCCTATGACTATATTGAGCACATTTTAGGTTATTCTCGCTCAACAATTTATAAAGTTTCGAAAAAACTACAGTTAAATAATCTGAAACCCTAAATATAACCTAGCCTTTACAGGTTATGCCCGTCATAGGGTACAGATATTTAAGCGAAAAAAATTCCGTTGATGCACAGAGCCCCTATATTATGACTTAGGTGTATCAATCACTAATATTTCACAGTCTTCTAGCGCAATAATTTCCATTGAGGGTGTTTTAGTTACTTCAGCTCCATCGCCTTTATTTAAGGTCACCGCATTGTTTGTTATTATTTCAAATCGACCACTTGAAGCTAACACATACGCTTGGTGTGTAATAGGGTGTTCAAAACGAGAACCTTTAGCAACTTTACCACCATAAATCCTAGCTTCTTGGTGAATGAATAAGGCTTCATTTTTATCTTCAGGATAACCTGATACGAGTAATGACAGGCCATTATTCTTTACTTTACTTGGAAAAGACTTTGTATCCCATCTAGGTTTAACATTATGTTCATTCGGTTCAATCCAAATTTGATAAAGCGTTAAAGGCCCATTTGAACGATTATATTCTGAATGGGTAATTCCTGAACCCGCGCTCATTACCTGTACTTCACCGTTTTTTGTCATACCTTTATTTCCTACACTATCTTCATGTGTTACAGAGCCCGTTCTAACAAAAGTAATGATCTCCATATTTTTGTGAGGATGAGGGGGCATCCCTCTACCTGATGCGACCCAATCATCATTGATAACTCTTAATGCTCCAAATCCCATGCGGTTAGAATTATAGTAATGGGCAAAGCTAAAGTGGTAATTTGCTTTTAACCAACCATAATTTGCTTTACCCAATTCTGCATGTTTATAAAGTTTAATCATAATTTTTCCTTAATAAAAATACTATCGCGCTCATGAGGCAAATCAAATTGAGGCTTTGGACCTTTCGCAACAATTAATGAAGGATTCACTAGTGTATGGCTTGCATAATAATGTGTTTTTATATATTCCATATCGACTGTTTCAGCAATCCCCGGAACTTGGTATAACTCACGTAAATAATGACTGATATGATGAAACTCACTTAACTTGTTTCTATTACATTTGAAATGGCCATGATAAACAGAGTCAAAACGAATAAGAGTAACAAATAAGCGCCAGTCAGCCTCTGTTAAAGTGTCGTCTAATAGGTAACGTTGTGTAGCTAGCGTATTTTCAAGCCAATCTAAGTTCTCAAACAAATCATCAAATGCTGTCTCATAAGCGCTTTGGGTTGTTGCAAAACCACAGCGATAAACACCATTATTAATACTGTTGTATATTTTATCGTTGATATTATCTATATCACTACGAAGCGCTTCAGGATAATAATCATCTGTATTTTGTGTTAAGTCATTAAATGCCGTGTTAAACAGTCTAATTATTTCACTTGATTCATTATTAACAATACTTTGTGTTTTCTTATCCCACAATATAGGAACAGTGACTCGGCCTTCATAAGTTTTATCAGCCTTTAGATAAAGTTGATAAGCATAATCTAAGTTATATAATGGATCGCCTTTATCACCAAAGGTCCAGCCATTTTCTAACATTTCAGGCTCAACCACACTAACACTAATAATATCTTCTAGGCCTTTAAGGTTTCTAAAAATTAAGGTGCGATGTGCCCATGGACAAGCAAGTGAAATATACAAATGATATCTCCCTGCTTCTGGTTGATAAACATTATTACTGTCAGTTGAAATTGTATTTCTAAAGCGACTATCAGGACGTTTGAAGTTTCCTTTTGAATCTTCGTCGTACCATTGCTGAACCCACTTTCCGTTAACGATCAATCCCATGATTTTCTCCTCGATATTGTTACAATTTTCATTGTGAATTGTTAATGCACGACGAGATACGTAGTGCATTTATAGATAGATTACTTGCTTAATTTGTGATCAATCGAGTATTTACCGCCACCTTGAATTAACAAAGCAAGTGTAATGGCCAATAATGACAAGGCAAATTCGTAGCCGTTAGTAGCCATAAATAGACCATTACCGATATGAACACTTAAGATAGCGACAATCATAGTGATAGCTAATACGAAGGCTGAAGGTCTTGTGAGTAGACCAACAATAAGGAATAAACCACCGAAGAATTCAGCGCTACCGGCAAGTAAAGCCATAACGAAACCCGGAGACATACCAATAGAGTCCATCCATTGGCCAGTACCTTCTAAACCGTAACCACCAAACCAAGAAAAAAGTTTTTGCGCACCGTGAGCAGCAAATATAATTCCGGATAATACACGTAAAGGCAACGCAGATAATGTTGCTTCTGTTTTAATAATTTTGTTAAATGTTGATGTGATTTTTGATGTAGTCATAATATTCTCTTAGTTAGTGTTTAAAGTTAGTTTAAAAAATTTTGTTTAAAGCTGTTGAGCGGATTAATTGCTTCCTCTATTTGATGAAGCTATTGTATAGTTTGCTTTTAAAATGAATAACCCCTATATTTTGAACGAATCATTCAAAAATATTGAACAAAAATTTAAAACGTATAATTAGCTGTGTTTTGTTATAGGAATAATAATGTATAGCTCTCCACTAACATTAGAAGCACTCATAGTGCTAGACACGGTAGCTTTGCTACAGCTGGTGATTTTGTTCCTCTTTATATTGGTTATGATCCTAAGTCTAAAGTGAAATACATCAATGTATTTGATCAAGTATTAATAAGGCTAAGAGCAACAGGTCAACTATCAAAAATATTAAAGCGTTACGGTTTCATGATTGGCAAGCGAAGAGTCTCAATTAGTTTAATGATATGTCGGCTTTTGGCTAAATGAAGTCATAAGGTAGTCATTGATGATAATGTCTGCATTGTCGCTGTCATTAGTAAAGCAATAGCTAACGTCAGAAATACGAACAAAATGACCATTATCCCTATGGCACTATGTGCCCCTTTGCGTCTTAGAACTATGAAAGGTTTAAAGCATAAAAGTTATGTTAATTGAATGTCTGCTTTCAGTAATTTAAATCAAGATTAAATATTGATTTTTCAAACTTCACGTTGAGAAATTGGAACGACTTTATTCTCTTCTGTATTGCTGCTTTATCGGAAGAGTTGTAGCTTTAATTTAAAGCATCAATGACTGCTGTGGTGGCAAATCGGACTATTTATTAAGATAAAGTTATGTCTAAATTAGGTCGGTTTTGTGGTATTTAGCGACATTTTAGTGATATTATTTAAGCAATAAATATTGCAAATAAAAACGCTACACATGTGCTAAAAATAAAATACAAAACCTATATAAGGTAACTGTAAGTATTTAAATTAAAATGATTAGTTTGTTTTATTGTAAGTTATTGTTAGGGCGTTAGCATACTCAAGGAGGATTGATGTTCCCCATCGAAGTTTGGATTACATATACATTGGCGTGTTTACTTTTAGTTATTTCGCCAGGACCGGATAATATTTTGGCTATTGGTCGAGGTTTAAGCCAAGGTAAACTTGCAGCATGTTTTTCGGGGGCGGCCTCGGGGACTGGTATTCTATTTCATATACTAACCGCGACATTTGGACTTACGTTGTTAATACAAACTTCAGAGTTAGCTTTTATTACTGTGAAATTAATAGGCGCAGGTTATCTTATTTGGCTAGGTATCAAAGTATTAAGGTCTCGAAGCCTTATAAATTTAGCACCTACTGAAAAACAGCCACTTAGTAGCATATTTGTAACTGGATTCTTATCCGCTGCACTCAACCCGAAACCTGGGATTTTTGTTCTTGCATTTATACCGCAATTTGTGGACCCTGAGCTTGGATCAGTGACTACCCAAATGATTGTTTACGGAGTCTGGTTTGCCTTGTTAACTGCTGTCGGCTTCGCACTTATGGGCATTTTTGCATCACGATTGGCAGGTTGGCTTCATGAAAAACCTAAAATTGTAAATGGGTTAAATATTGGAGCAGGATTAACCTTTATCACATCAGGTTTAGCTATAGCAGTATTAAAGCAGCGTTAGTGTACTAGTATGCCAACAAGAATTTAAATCGGGACTGGTAACAGCTTTTTGGGTTCTGCTGAGCTACACATTTTAGCAAATTATTATCAGCCCTATAAATGGGCGATGGCTGCTTTCGATGTTTAGCAATGTTTTCTATTTAATAAGGAAATTAATATGAATATGATCATCAAATCTACTCTAATTGTAGTTACTGCAATTACTTCAAACTTTAGCCTGGCTAATAATATTTCACCAGACTTCTTACTCAATGAAATCGATATTTCTTATAAAAAATATGTGTACAGTTCTCTTGAAGTAGGCATTTATGCTATGGAATCAGTAATCAGACTACAAGAATCAGATCGCTCTAGTGAACTATTACATAAAACAGGCCCAGCTAGCCTAGCATTATCATATCTTCGTCTAGGGCTTTTATATGAAAAATTAGGTTTGAATAAAGATGCTGATAAAGTGTTTTATAAAGCAGTTACTAGCTATAAATCACAAGTTACTGATAGTGAAAACGTATCATTAATAGAATTAAAAAAATTTGTTGTTGGTATAGATGCAAGTATCGCAGCTAACAAGAACAGCAACAAAGACACGTAACAGTTGGCTACATGTCGCTTCACATTTTAGTAAACAATTTTTTCCTGTTATTAGGGCGTTAGACGTTTATTGATTAATATCAGCAGTCATCAAATAATAAAAAGGAAAAATTATGATTAGAGTTATGAGCTTTGCAATTTTTATCTTAATAGCTTCTTCTTATGTTAGTGCAGAAGAAAGCCTGGTTACACTTGAAAGTGAATACTCAGCCAAAGAAACTGCGGATAGGTTTGAGTCCATAATAAAAAGCAAAGGGTTAACACTATTTGCCAGAATTGATCACAAAAAAAATGCCTCTGGTGTTAATTTAGAACTAAGGGCAACGGAAGTTATTATTTTTGGCAACCCTAAAATTGGTACTCCATTAATGCTGTGTGCTCAAAATGCAGCAATTGATCTTCCTCAAAAAGTTCTAATTACTGAAGATTCAGAACAAAAAGTTTGGCTCTCATATAATAATCCTGCATACATTAAAGTACGTCATGATATTCAGGGTTGCGATAAAGTCATAAATAAAATTACAGCGGTACTTAATAAACTAAGCATTGCCGCAACATCTAAGTAGCCAGCGTATAACAGGCCTTTTAACAAGGGACAAAACAGTTAGTGTTGCTCCAGTATCGATTATTCCAATAACCTCTTCTTAAAATTTTCTCACCGAAAGTACTAGCACTAAAGCCCTAATTCTTTTGGATTAATACTAATTATCGATTGTTAGTCATTACTTTATTAGTGATATTTGATTCACAAAAATAATACTTATGAGTACCTGTGCGATTCCTGATTCAGCCGGTTTTACTAGCACGATCGATGATTTAGTTTCTATTAACGCCCCTAAAACACTTAAAAATGCAATTGAACTGTGCTTAAAGTCTATTACCAAACTGTCAGGTGAGTTTGAGTTATTAGCTTTAAGTAATAAAAAATGACGGTAAATTTATCTATGACCTTAATAACATTGTCATAAACTAAACTTTGGAGTAATAACTTATCAAGATTTTTTCTAACTTGAGTATTAAATTTCGATTGATCGTAATGTCGACCATTCTGGTCAGTATTGTGTTAATTGCAAAAGGAGCTTATGACTATAAAGTTGTAAAGTCCTCTTTATTAGTAGAAGCAAATAGAAGTATTACTCTAGTGTCAGAAAGATTAAAACTGAATTTACCAGCGGCGATATGGATGGATTTATCTGAACAGATACTCAAAATAGCTTCATCTGAATTACAAACCCCTTTTGTTTACGGTATTGAAATAAAAACAGTAGACGGTGAAGTTAAATATACCAAACATAATCATGGCATAAAGGGAGCAGAAATAAAGCAACCTCTGGTACATGATGAATACGACGAAAAAACTATTGTGGGTGATATTATCATTAGCATTAATCAACAAGCGATTAATACAAAAACTCAAGCGGCATTAGTACAAATCATTATCGGTGTGGTGTTAGTGGACGTTTTACTGGTGCTTATCTTATTCATTCTTACTCGTGTCATTGTCACTAACCCGTTAAAAAAAGTTATTCTCGCTGTGACCGATATTGCACATGGTGATGGTGACTTAACTAAAAGGTTAGAAATAAACACTCAAGATGAAATGGGTGAATTAGCGGGACAAATCAATCATTTTTTTGATAAAACTCAGGCAATGATTAATACCATTATCAGCACTGCTCAAGTCATAAGTGATACTTCAAGTGCAGTAAAATCAGATGTAAGTGAGGCTAACACATTATTTGAAAAGCAATATATTGAAATCGACATGTTAGCGACAGCTATCACTGAAATGGCAGCCAGTACAAAAGATATTTCATTAACATCTCAGCAATCATCACAGTCAGCATTTGACGCAAAAGAACAAGCTAATGAAGTTGGTCTAGTGGTCAACAAATCGATGTTATCAGTGAATGAACTTTCTTCTGATTTGGATAATGCCAGCCAAGTGATAAGTGCACTCGCGACAACAGTTGATCAAATGGTAAGTGTTATTGATGTCATTAAAGCCATTGCAGAGCAAACTAATTTATTAGCGCTTAATGCTGCAATTGAAGCGGCGCGAGCCGGAGAGCAAGGACGTGGTTTTGCTGTCGTTGCTGATGAAGTAAGAGCTTTAGCTAGCCGAACTCAACAGAGCACCGAAGAAATTAGTCAAATGATTGCTGAATTACAACAAGGAACGAGCTCAGCTGTAGTGGTTGTACAAAACAGCAAAACCAAAGGAGAAGAGACAACTAAAATGATGCTGCATTCGGTTGAATATATTACAAAAATCATCTCAGCAAGTGATGATATCAGTGATACTTCACTACAAATTTCCACCAGTGTGCAAGAACAAAGTAGTGTGACGTCTTCTTTAGACGTTAATATCAATGGCATTGTCAGTAGTGGCCAAGAAAGTAATGGGCTTATCAATCAAATCAAAGTGAAAGCCAATGAGCTAGACGACCATGTTAATAATTTACAAACATTAACGAGCCAATTCAAAGTTTAACCGTTAAATGTGGTACTTCTTGTAGTACATCACCAGTAAATAGATGACCTGAATAGATTGAAATATTTAAGTCATCTTAGATCAAATTATAGGTTATTTAATGATTTTCATGGAACATGGTTTATTTGAGGTCAAAATTGAAGGCAAGTTATTGCTAGTCGATGCAACAGGGCCTTTTAATAAAGAATTGCTAATACAATATGAAAAGGCTCTAGATACCTGCATCCGCACTTTGGAAGTATCTGAGTGGAATCAAGTCATCACACTTCATCAATTAAGCTTATTTACGCCTGAAGCAGAACAAGTACTAACTAACACGGTGATAAATAGAAGATCAAGAGGGCTGATAGCCTGTGCGATAGTATTGATGAATGTTGAAGGAGAATCATTAATAAAAACTCAAATGAGCCGCTGCTATGACCATGCACGCGTAAAACACAACTACACTGCATCAATTCATGATGCTAATAAATGGTTTTTAACGTTATAAAAGTTGCACTGGAATAAATCTATACCGGTTTACCAATCAAGGTTCATATTTTAGAGTGTTTGAACAGTTTCAATACAAGGCGTTACGAACTATAAAGGAATTAACTTAGTTTTGACTGTAATGGATAGAGCTAGGTAGATTTATTTGAGCTTATTTCGAATACGACTTAGCGCTATTGGGGTAATACCAATATGCGAGGCGATCATTTTAAGCGATATTTTGTTACGTAGTTGTGGGTTCATATCTAAAAAAGTTAAATATCTCTGCTCAGCACTTTGTTGTACAAAAGCAAATTCACGTTCTTCTTTTTTAATGAACATGTTTTCAAGTAAGTGGTTGTACGCGGCCATAAATCCGGGTTGCGATTGCATTTTTTCAAAAAAAACATGCCATTCAAATTCCAAACAAATCACATCATCTAAAGCTTCGATACTAAACAGGGCATCTACATTTCTTGTCATCGCCCGAGTTGACCCACTAATACCGGGTGCAAAAGCGAAAGACTGAGTGAATTCTTTGCCTTCAGCAGAAACACTCATGTAACGAACCATACCTTTGATTAGAAAAAATAACTTAGGCGCGGGTTGTCCTTGAGTAATTAATTGCTGACCTTTTTTATAATGTTTGAGTTTGCCTTTAAGACCAAACTTATCAAAATTAGCTGTATCAATATTCAGGTTGCTACCTGAAAAGAATTGGATAAAGTCTTCCATATGAATTTGCAGGCTCATGTATTTACGCTATCCATTTATTGTGTTCCAAAGGTAATTACTGATGTTTAGGGGAGATCAAATAAAGCGCTAGAAAGGTTAACATTATTCCTGGTACCGCGCTGTATAGTTGAGACATATTTGTTACCCCTTGCGGTATAAGTACAATACTTGGAATTAAATAGGTGAAACCTAAGAGGCGATTAGGACCCACTTTTTTTAATAAATGTTGTTGTAAGAAAAAAGTTGCGATAGTGGTAAATAACGTTAAATATAATAATGCTTTCCAGAACTGATCTTGTTGCCAAGCTATATTATTTAAGTCTCCAAAAAACACTAAAAATGGCAATAAAATTAAGCTACCTAGTAGCATAATATAAAATGCTCCTAACATTGGCTGAACGTCAGTTGCCCACTTTTTGATTAAAATCACGTGTAAAGCTAAACAACAGCAAGCGACTAAAAATATACTATCGCCGAGTCGCCATTCTACCAAGACTAATTTATCTTGTGTAAACGCCACTAATACCCAAATGGCACCTAGTGTGCCAATCAAGAAGCCGGCTATTTGCTTGTTAGGTGTTACGAGTTTAAGACCGATATAAGTTAGTACTACGCTGATTAAAGGCAGCAGGGTATAAATAACCGAAGTACGCATAGCATTGGTGGTTTTTAGTGCCTCAAATAACCCAATAAAGAATAGAACTAAAAATAAACTGATGACGCTATAGCGTAGCAATATTTTGTAGTTCAATTGTTTAATGAATGCTTTCCCTATAAAGGGCATCATCAATAATGTTGCCAATATAAACCTTAATGCTGTACTTGCAATAGGATTAGCATAAGGGAGTAATTGCTCTGAAACGACAAATGAAGATGCCATTAAACTAACCCAAAGCAGTAAAGTAAAATTATCAATTATTGTAGATTTCATCTGCTTTTATCAAACTTTATTATGCGAGGGAATGACAAACTTATTAAATAAAAACTCTGATATAGCAATATCAATATCTAGTTGATAAACATCAATTAATAATTGATGTAATTGCTTGGCACTGGTTATTTTTGTTGTTTGTGTAAGACCATCTCTAACGTGATGAAATTCATTGTTTCGCAGTGATTGAATATCATTGAAGAACTTACGACAAATAACTAAATTATTGACAAAAGCTGCGTTAGGATGCTTATGTGAGTAGAAGTGACCTAACAAACAATCTGATTCGGTATAGTGTTGTAAATCAAAGGTATATAGCGTAAAGAAATCGCCATCCTTAAATACTTGATAACAGTAATCGCCATGAATAATTTTGGTAATACGATATTGAGCATCTCCTTGGTCTTGTATTAAGCCAAGCGCTATTTTTACTGGAAAACGCGCGCCTAAATGCCCAAAGCCAGCATCAACAATATAATCTTCGCCTGCTAACGTAAGTAGCGTCATTCTATGAGTTCTGGCAACTTCGATATCTTGGTTATAAATAACTTTAGACAGCAACAAACGCACATCAAAATCAAGTTCGGATAATACGGTAAATACAAGCTTATTATGCTCAAAACAATAACCGCCACGTCGTCTTTCAACAATTTTAGTAAATAGTGACTCAGAGTCTAGTGGTAATTCTTGTCCTAATAGCACGGCAACATTATTAAAACTATATTGTGCAATATGTTTGCTTTGCAGTTCATTTAGAAAGTCTATATCTAGCGAACTTTTGTTAATCTTTAAGTCGGCTAGATAGGATTGGGCTATTTGGGCGTTGGTCACGTTGTTATTCCTTTACTTAATACGGGTATCAATTAATAAGTGAAGTTTAACCGAGAAAAGCTCGAAGGTAATTAACCTAGGTTTAGTTAAAATAGTTATTTCGTTATTAGGGTCTGTTGATTAATATTATTAAAGCACTAAACCTAGGTTAATGTTGTTATCAAAACTTGTTTGTAGACTGGCTCTATCAAATCGATGACAAGCTCAACTTAATAAAGGGTATTACAAATGAAAATTACAGTTTTTGGTGCAACGGGTAATGTAGGTACTAGGGTCATAACTGAAGCGTTATTACGGGGTCATGAGATCACGGCTGTGTTACGAAATAATGCTCGGGCTAATGAATTTGATGCCTCGGTGAAGGTTGTTATTGGTCATGCGGATAATGTCGATGACATTGTTAAGTGGAGCGATGGACAAGATCTTATCATTAGTGCAACACGCCCACCACAAGGGTTAGAGAGTCAACTAGTCGACACAGCAAAAGCATTGTTATCAGGGCTTGCACAAACCAAAGTACGATTGTTATTGGTGGGAGGCGCAGCCAGTTTAACCGTGCCAAACAGTAACGGTATTCTCGTGGTTGATGATACTGACTTAGTTCCTACTGCTTGGCGAGATATCGCTTTGGCGTGTCTAGCGCAGTACAAGCTTTGTCAAGAAAATGAGTTGGTCGATTGGAGTTATTTAAGTCCTCCTGCTGTCATTGTTCCAGGAAAACGAACCGGAACATTTCGAACAGGAACTGATGAGTTGTTAGTCGATGAGCAAGGAGAATCAACTATTTCACTTGAAGATTTTGCAATCGCTTTGTTAGATGAAGCTGAGCTAGCTAAAAATAAAAGAAAACGCTTTACGGTTGCTTATTGATATTGCTAACTGTAATGCGGAAAACTAATAAAATAACTGTCAGTTAATCAAATATCGATTATGTATGTTACTGAAGTGTCTCAGTAACATACGCGATATCATTCGTTAGATAATATATGGAAACTATTCCAATATATTCGACTATGAATTAATCTGTGTAAATGAAATCCTTGTTCAGTTGGTAACAACCTTAATTCAAATACTCCTTAACCTTTGATACCTGCCTTTTATAATTACTTTGTTTATCTTCAAATAGTTTTAGTAAATCAACGGTAATGAAAACACCTGCTTCATCATCATGTTTTGTCACACCAATAGAATAGTTGTTATCAACATGGAACATTAAACCATGACCTACATCATCAACCGACGCTCTATCTGAATAGAGGGTAACCAAAGAGACACCTAACGGCAGTGAAGAATCCCAATTATTGTAGCCAAACCATTCAACAACTAACGCCTCTTTAAACTGCTCCCCGTCTGTAGCACCATCAACATATTCCAAAACAATAGAAGGGTGCAATGCAAACCATTGCTCACTTGGTGGCGAGACAGGCTCACCTTTTTGATAGTCTTTTCGGTTAATGTAGCTGTTCAAGAGAATATCAATAAATGTCTGTGACCGAGCTTTGGTGTAATAATTTTGCCACTGTTTTGAGTAGAGGTTTAACTGCTTTAATGCATTACCACTTTGTATCGTTTTAATAGGCTCAGCTGGTAAGTTAGCAACTGAAACATAGTTGCTGATCACATCTCTACAATTTGCAGCTTTTATAAAGGTATTCGCACATGCACTTCGATCACCAAATACTGACCGTATGACAGTATTATCTGTTTTTATTGATAATTGATCACTGCCTTTACTCGTTACAGTCTTAACTGGATAATCATTAATAAATGAATTGTTTAATATACTAGGATAGGTAGATAAGTTAGGGACTAATTGTATCAAGGCTGCACTTTCTAATAGTAGCTGTGCTTGCCAATCATTTGATAGCCTAGTTAATTCTTCGAAAGTAGGGCTTTGTTCATGACCGGTATAAAATTGACAAAGTGCTTCACCATATATTTTACCACTTGAGTAGGATCCTTTAAAAATTATTGTTTCACTGGTGTTAAACGATGAGCAATCGTTTTTGTTTTCAGGATTATCTTCAGCGTAGACATTAAAACTAATCAACACCCCGAGTATCAATAACGTTAGTATTTTACTCATCCTTGAGCTCCTTAATATAGTCGGTAAAGGATTTCATCATGTTTATAAATTCTGCTATTCCTTCAAGATCCAATTGTTCTAATTTTTCAACATACTCTTTAATTTTCAGATAATCTCCTTGAATATTTTTAAACTGATTATCGCCAGCTTTTTTCACATCATCAGGTGGGTAAAAATCAAAAAAGGTATTAAAGAAATCATGGCAAACATCAGGATCTTCAATATAACCACCAATGTCATGTGTATTTTTACGGCTGACTTTAGTTGTCATAATTCCTTTGTAATCATATTTAAAGGAATCTGGCGTAAGCCAATTTTTTTTACCATTTGGGTCGAATCGCTTAAATGGCTTTAATGTGAATGGATCAAGTGCATGTCTAATATTATAAAACATCGAAATAAAGCCTTGGTGTCCCGGCTTGACCACAGAATCAAATGGTGAGGGTAATCCTGTAAATGACGTTACTAGTCGGCTAACGTTAGCGAATGCCCAATAGCTAGTGATAGGGAAGGATAGGGTATGTAACTGAGCAGGTAATGGAGAATTATCATTGGTATAAATTTGATTAAACGCATCATGGGCAACGGCTGTACCTAATGAATGACATAATACGTGAATAGGTCGGTGATGGTTTTTATGTATCACCTTCACAATTTCTTCACTGACTTGTGCCCTTACATATTGACCAACTTCAGTTATATATAACACAACGTCTAAGATATGCGTATAAGCAAACTTGTCATCACCCAGCGAACTTTCCAAATCGAGTAAGTTTTGGATAATACTCGGAACATTAACACCAGGTAACTTTGCCTTTAACACATCTGTGATACTGCTTGAATTATCTGCAAGTTGCTTTCTAATTTGTTCAAAATGCTTGTCATAACCAATAGAGACAATATCTACTTTGTCTTCAAACTTAATGTTGCCATATCCCTCATATCGGCCTAGAGCATTATTCGCGGCACTAACAACCTCATTTTTAAATGAATTAGCGGTATGAACGCCCATACCATGAAATAGTATTAAAATTGGTTTTTCACTCATTTTAATCAGTCCTTTGTTGACATAAAAAATGGAGAAACATCTAGGAAGGTAAGCTCAAAAATTTATTCCCTTGCTCAGTCGATAAATATAGTTACCAGATTAAATGTTGTCCAATTACGATACCTATAAAAAGAAAAGATAATTCAACCAAAATATCATCTTACTCGTAACTACCATCGTTTTTCATACTGTACAGTCAACAGATCTACAGCTAATCAAACGATAATGATTAGCATTTACATCGAGGGTTTGCTTATGTATTATGTACTCAATTAAAACAAGATACTTATTAGGCTATAGCAGTGAAAAACCTCCCTTTAAATTTGATTACCATCACCATTTTAATGACAACAAATGCATTTGCCGAAGGCAGTAAAGATAAAGATGTAGAGAAGATTGAAGTTCAAGGCACCTATATCGAAGGATATGGTGCCCATGAAGTCAGTGGGGCATCACGTTTAGATTTATCTATTATAGAAATACCGCAATCTGTGTCCGTAATTACCAGTGCACAAATGAGAGACTTTCAATTATCTGACATCAATGCAGCACTAGACTCTGCAACAGGTATCAATGTTGAACGAATTGAAACAGATAGAACTTATTACACAGCACGCGGTTTTGACGTAACAAACTTTCAGATTGATGGTGTAGGTTTACCTTTAACGTCTGGCAATAACCACGCGGATGAAGATACTGCTATTTATGAACGTATAGAGGTTATTCGTGGTGCAAATGGTTTGATGACGGGTGTTGGTAATCCATCAGCAACCATTAATTTTATTCGTAAACGCCCAACAGAAGAAACAGAAGTGAATGTTAGAGGAACGGTTGGTTCTTGGGATAAAACGCGTCTAGAGGTAGATGCGTCAACTCCACTTACTGATAAAGTGAGTGCTCGTGTTGTGTTAGTTAAACAAGACAATAAATCTTATTTAGATCGATACGAACAAGATAAAAGCGTCGCCTATGCCTTTATTGGTGCAGAATTGACAGACAGCACCTATCTATCAATAAGTCATAGTTATAATGAAAGCGATGCCAAAGGCAATAATTGGGGTGCTAATCCTCTTTATTATACTGATGGCAGCGCGACCGATTATGAAACTTCAACGAATACTTCAGCAAATTGGTCAAACTGGCAAGTCGTTAAAAATAACACTGTTGTTGAATTAGCACATTATTTCAATTCCCAATGGAGTTTACGTGCAACTTACTCACATAAAACAACAGATGAAGACACTGAATTATTCTATGTTTACGGCACACCAGATAAAACCACTGAGTTAGGTCTGCTTGGTTATGCGAGTGAATATGATCTAGATGATAAACATAATTCATTTGATGCTTACATCAATGGGGATTTTTCATTATTCGGCCGTGAACATCAAATAGTCGCGGGTATCAATTACGCGAAGATGAGTTATGTTGATAAATCACTCTATGATTACACAACAGGTAATGGTTTCCCTGCTATGCCACCGTTACCTCAATGGGACGGGAATACACCTAAGCCAACATTTAATGACGGCTTAACGGGCAGTGATATCACTAATGAACAAAAAGCAGCCTACTTTACCGCACGTTTTGAAGTGTTAGACAATTTACATGTGATAGCTGGTGGACGTTATAACGATTGGAAAGTGAAAGGCAGTTCATATAATGTTATTCAAGACGCATCTGATAAAGAATTTATTCCCTATTTAGGCGCGGTATATCAAATTACGCCAGAATTAGTTGCGTATACCAGTTATACCGAAACATTTTTATCACAAACAAAATTAGATATTAACGATAAAATTCTCGCTCCTATTACAGGTGAAAGCAAAGAGATAGGCATTAAAAGTGAATTCTTCGATGGCCTATTGATAGGATCTTTTGCCTACTTTGACGTTCAGCAAACGAATGTCGCTAAACTCAATGAAGACACAATAAACTTACCTATTGATCAACAACGCTATATTGGTGCTGACGGTATTAAGAGTCATGGTTTTGAATTGGAATTAGCAGGGCAAATATATGATAACTTGCAGATAAGCTTTGGTTTTACCGATTTCAATATTTCAGGTGATGAAGTTGTGGCAAGTTACACACCATCGACCTTACTTAAGTTAGCTGCTACCTACACAGTTCCCGCCATTGAAGGGTTATCAATAGGTGTCAATATGAATTGGCAAGATGATATTTCACGTAAACAAGGTGTTGTTGGTGATGGATTCGCTAACGCAGGTGATGAAATAATCACCAAACAAGACGCCTACGCGGTTGTTAATTTAATGATGGCGTATGCTATTACCGACAATGTCAGTTTATCACTTAATGCCAATAATATAACCGATGAAAAATATATCAACAGCTTATATTGGGCTCAAGGATATTACGGTGCACCCGCTAACTATTCAGCCACATTAAGCTGGTCACTTTAAGGAAAAACGTAGTGGTATTACGATAGGTAATACCACTTGTCATTGTAAAATATTATGAGAAAAAAATTATATAAATGGCATTCTGTTGGAGCGCTTTTTGCCATGTTACCCTTGTTAATTATTTCCCTTACAGGAAGTATTTTAGTCTTTAAGGTTGAGCTAGATACTTTATTAATGCCTGATAAAATGCAAGTGAGTAACACTAGTTCTGGGGAGAGACTCTCGTTAGATGTACTCATGGCGAACGTGAAATCAAAATACCCTGATCATGAAATAGGCAGTTGGGAATTATTTGATGATAAAAGTAGAACCGATACCGCTTATCTCATTAAGCAGCATACAACGGATTGGTCGAAGTTATATTTAAACCAATATACCGGGAAATTGCTTTCAACACCGGTTGGTTTGTCAGATGATCTGAGTGATTGGTTATTAGATTTACATTATAAATTACTGTTAGACACCTACGGCATGTTTCTAGGGGCTATTGTATCGTTATTGCTTTTGTTTTTAGGCATTAGTGGCATCATTTTATATCGTAAGTTTTGGATCAATTTTTTCACTTTACGATTAAGACTTGCCCGCAGAATATTTTTTAGTGACCTACATAAGATGATTGGTATATCAAGCTCACCCGTTATCCTTATTCTCGCGTTTACGGGGGCATATTGGAATATTTCACTGGTGATACATGAGGTATCAGAACATATTGTTGAAGCGCCGTATTTAATTGAAAAACAATTACATAATCAAGAGCTTTCAATACAGACATTATTAGACAGTAATCAAGAAACGATTAAAAACTTTGAAGCAACTTACCTATTAATGCCATTTGAACCAGGAATGGATATCATGTTTTACGGCACAGTGAACTCAGCAAATCCACTAAATAGTAACTATTCGAGTACGATATCTTACGATAAAAATTCAGGGGAAATGATTCATTCAGAAGATGTGAGATCGGCGAATGCATTACATGTAACCATTGACAGTTTTAGAAAGTTACACTTTGGTCATTTTGGTGGTTTAACCAGCAAGTTAATTTGGTGTGTTTTAGGATTAAGTCCATTAATTTTAGCGTTTACAGGTTTGTATCTTTATTTATATAAAAACAGGAATAGAAAGTTATTGTTTGTTTCTCGCGTTAAAACGCCGATAAAACAGCTAATTTAGCCGTATAACAATAAAGTCTGCTTAGGTGTCTACTAATTTACAAAGCACACTTTATTATTTAATTAAATGACTATGCAGGTGTTCTGAGTAGCAGTGGTTTACTAAAAAGTTACCACGCCACTTTTTTTAAATGCCGTTATTTTGCTATTGCTTAAGCCCAATTCAGATAGTATTTGCTTGCCATCAACACCAACCTCACCACCTGCTTGTTGATACTCAGGTTGGTAACCTGAAAACTTAATGGGACAAGCTAGTTGCTTTTGTATACCTGTTTGCGGGTGCTGCACATCGACAATCAACTCTCTGGCAACAATATGAGGATGCTCACAGGCTTCTTTTAAATTAAGTACAGGTTCAACACATAAATCAAGTTTGATAAATATTGCCTGCCATTGCTGATAAGTTTTTTGCTTAAAAGCGAGAGTAAAACTGTCTTTAATTTGTTGCTGCGCTGAGGGCTTGCTCGCTAGTGGGAGTAAGTGTTCTAAATCGAGTAGTTGGCACAAACCACTGAAAAACTTTGGCTCTAAGCTACCAACGGAAAGGTAACGACCATCGCTGGTCTGATAATAATCATAAAAAGTACCCCCATTAAGCAGTTGAGATTCAGCTCCTGGTATTTCATTACCCGCGAGTGCTCCTGCACCACTCATTGCATTCAATGCAAAAGCACAGTCGGTCATGCTGATATCAATCATTTGACCTTCACTTGTACGTTGACGGTGATGTAGTGCGGTTAATATACCAATAACACCATGCAGAGACCCGCCGGCAACATCAGCTATTTGAATGCCCTGAGGAATGGGAGATTGTTCTTTTCTTTTGGAATAACTACTGATGCCAGCAATAGCGAGGTAATTTAAATCATGTCCCGCGCGATCTTTGTAAGGACCTGTTTGACCGTAACCTGTGATTGCACAATAAATTAATTTCGGGTTTATTGCTTTTAGGGTTTCATAGCCAATACCAAGCCTATCCATAACGCCAGGCCTGAACTGCTCAAGCACCACATCATACTCTTGGACAAGCGCTTTAATAATTTCAATGGCTTCTGGTTGTTTTAAGTCCAGTGCAATGGATTCTTTAGAACGGTTCAAATATTGATGAGCAGCAGAAGAAGTGCCTACTTGGGGTGACATTTCTCTGACTAAATCTATGCGTGTTGGCGATTCGACTCGTAAAACTTTTGCGCCGAGATCGGCAAGCACCATGGAGGCGTATGGGCCGGGAAGTAGGGTAGAAAGATCTAAAATTTTAACATCGCTTAACATGGACTACTCCAACAGAAAAATTAAAACTAGCAGAAAAAAAAGGGGGCTAATAATTTGCCCCCCCAAAAACGCAAACTTTATTTAGGTTCCATTCGAATAGCGCCATCAAGACGTATAACTTCGCCATTGAGGTAACTATTGGTAATGATGTGAGCGGCTAAAGCAGCATATTCGACCGGATCGCCAAAACGCTTAGGACTTTGCACCATTTTGATTAGTGGTTCGCGAACTTCATCACTGAATCCTTTCATCATAGCCGTATCGAAAATACCAGGTGCTATGGTCATAATACGAATGCCAAATGGTGCTAAATCGCGGGCAATAGGCAAAGTCATCGAAACAATACCGCCTTTACTAGCGCTATAGGCTGATTGACCAACTTGACCATCGTAGGCAGCAACTGAGGCTGTATTGATAATTACGCCACGTTCGCCTTTAGCATCAGGTTCGTTTTTAGCCATTTGCTCAGCAGCTAAACGTAGTACATTAAAGGTACCAATCAGGTTAATATTGATAACCTGTGAAAATTTATCTAAAGCTAATGCGCCATTACGACCAACGGTTTTACCGCCAGGAGCAATACCTGCACAATTAATACAAGCGTGAATGGTGCCAAAGGCATCAACGGCTGCTTTTATACCGGCAACAACTGAAGTTTCGTCAGTAACATTTACTTTAGCGAAAATCGACTTTTCGCCTAACATTGCAACAAGGGAATTTCCTGCATCTTCGTTCAAGTCAAAGGCAACAATTTTTGCACCTTGTTTGGCCAATTCTTGGCAAGTAACTAAACCTAAGCCTGAAGCGGCGCCAGTTACGACAACGACTTTGTTATTTAAATCCATGGTAAATCCTTAAATTAGTTTATTTCTTGTAACAAATCACGCGCGATAATCACTCTTTGAATTTCGCTCGTACCTTCATAAATCGATGCCACACGTACATCTCGTGCATAGCGTTCTAGTGGATAGTCTTTAATGTAGCCTGCGCCGCCCATTAGTTGCAGTGCGGTATAACAAACCTGATTAGCTTTTTCAGAAGCAAAAAGTTTGGCCATTGAAGCTTCTTTTCCAAAAGGTTGTCCTTTATCTTTTTTATCCGCTGCGTTCATCAGTAATAAACGTGCTGCTTCTAGATCAGTATAAGCATCGGCTAGCATCCATTGAATGCCTTGGAACTTTGCTATCTTTTGACCAAATTGTTGACGCTCGTTAACATAATCACGGGCAAAATCGATGGCAGCTAAACCTATGCCTAAAGAAAGTGAACCAATACCAATACGACCACCAGCAAGTTCGGATACCGCTACTTTAAAACCTTGGTTTAGTTTGCCCATTAAGGCATCTTTAGGCAGTCGACAATTATCAAAGACCACTTCGTTAGTAGCAGAAGCATGTTGGCCCATTTTTTTCTCGGCTGGTGATATAATTAGACCTGGCGCATCGGCTTCAACTAAGAAGCACGAAATACCTTTACCTCTTGGCGCACTAGGGTCAGTTACTGCCCATAATACGAATACACCAGCATATTCACCGCTAGTGATATATTGTTTAGCGCCATTAATAACCCATTCATCACCTTCTAAAATGGCTTTAGTTTTCATACCTGATGGATCTGAACCCGCACCAGACTCGGTCAAACAAAAGCCACCTGCTGCATATTCACCACTACAAAGTTTAGGTAGATACTTTTCTTTTTGCGCTTCACTAGCCACAGACTCAATGACTTCACCAACCATATTTGTTACTGACATGGTGACTGCTGTTGAAGCGCAGGCACGTGAAATTTCAGTCATTGCTAGGCTAAAGACTACAGTACCAGCTTCAGCTCCACCGTATTGTGAACCCACATTTAGTCCCATAAAACCGAGCTCAGCGAGTTTTTTCAAATTACTTAAGAACAGTTCGCGGTCACCATGTTGATCGAGTTTTTCAGCCACAGGCGCAAGTTCAGTTTGTGCAAACTTAGCCGCCATGTCTTTTATCATCGCTTGGTCTTCAGTTAGTGAAAGGTCCATAATAGTTCTCTTTTAGTTTTTCTTAGTAAAATTAGGTGCTTATTAATTATTGCTCGCACTTATTTGGAGAAGTACAAGCACGTTATTTCTAATCTCATGTATCGACACTTGGATATTGAAAGATAAGACTTAAAAATAGATGCTAATACTATAAGTAGAATTAAAGTTAATTTAAATGACAAAAGGTAACGATATAACTCACTAAACATTACACGTTAAGTGTAGTTAAGGTATAGTTGATTATAAATATAGGCGATAGAAACGATAATCATGGCCAAAGTAGATATTCATTATTTTCACCAAGCGCTCGATTGTGCTGTACGTAAAGGCTTTGATGGTGACAAAATATTATTATCATTAGGTATTACTATTACGCCCAACCAACAACGAGTTGATGGTGAACAAATGACTCGTTTAGTGCAATATGTGTGGGCAAACCTAAACGATGAATTCCTAGGCTGTACTAAAAATCCTTGTAAGACGGGGATATTTCCTTTTATGGCTCATCATGTGTTTCACTATAAAAGCCTTGGAAAAATGCTTGAGCAAGGTATTTTGTTTTACAATTTAGTGACAAATGATATGCAAATGAAGTTAGTTAGGGGAGGTGACGTTGCTGAATTAGAATTTGTTTTTACCCATCCTGAATGTGACCCTAAGCATTTCTTTCTCGAGTTCTGGTTAATTATTTGGCATCGTTTTTCTAGTTGGTTAATTGATGTGAAAATTCCGTTGAGCCAAGTTTGTTTTTCTCATCCAAAACCAAAGCACTCTCAGGAGGTAAAGTTACTTTTTTCATGTCGGCATAGTTTTAACCGTCCAGTAGTAAAATTATGTTTTCATGCGAAATATTTAGATTTACCCTGCGTTAGAACGAGGAAAGAACTCACTCGATTTTTACGAAATTCACCTGAAGATTTAATAACTATTCCAGGAAGTGGGCAAAGTTTTAAAGCCAAAATTAGAGCAATACTGATACATGATGAGAACGATATTCTTTATTGTCCAAGTTTTGAAAGACTTGCCCTGAACTTAAATATGAGTGCACAAACGCTACGCCGTCGTCTTAAAGTTGAAGGGACAAGTTATCCGATGATTAAGGATGAAATCAGGCGCGACTTGGCAATTGATTATTTAGTTATGAGTAACCGCAACATTACCGATATTTCCAATATATTGGGTTTCAGCGAACCACGCTCATTTACCCGCGCTTTTAAACACTGGACGGGAGTATCACCATCAAAATACAGCCGTTCTAAGGTGTGATCTAATTAACTTGGTGCGGACCACTTCATTAGTGAGATAGCATTAGACTACTACGGATTTAACGGATGATTTTCTAAAGATGCTTTAAGGCTCTTTAACCCTTTATCAAGTAACTTCATCATTGCTTTCGTGTCACTTTTTTTACTAAATGCGACATATATATTACTTTGATGATTCACCTGTCCTTGTTTGATGGATGAATGTTCTAAACCCATTCTTGTCATTGTATCTTTGGCTACTTCATCAAACATGATTGCCATATCTACTCTTTTTTTACGAAGAAGATGGACTATTTGTTTTTGAGTTCCCACTCTAACTTCTTGAAATCGATGTTTGTTTTGTTGGAAAGCGTCGCCATATTCATAACCCAATATTAAAGCGATTGTTGTTCGGTCAGGAATGTCACTTGCCGATGAAAAGTCTAGATCAGAATCATTATTATAATAAAATGAAGCTGTAGCTTGTAATAGAGGCTCTTCACCAAAATTGAATATACTCTCGGTATTGGCTTGTTTGGTGACATTAAAGGCACCATCGGCGCTACCCACCTTAACCATATGTAGTGCTCTGGCATAAGGGACTACTATAAACTCAACCTCTACATTGACAGCATGATAGGCTTTTTTGATGATTTCTTTAGATAAGCCATTCCCTTGATTATTAGAATATGGGGGCCAGCTATTTTCAACGGCAAGTGTCACTTTACTATTTGAATAACTATTAAAGCTAATACTAGCAAGGATAAATAGGCATACTAGTCGAGTTATCATATTAATTTGAAGACCATAGTTATAGCAATTGTACTAAGTGATTATTTTCAATAGTAATTATATTAATGGATTTATAATTGAAGTGCTAATCTGATAGTGGCAAGGACTTTGTGCTGTTCCCAGCCATCAGCTTAAATTAATCACTTAGTACAGGCTGCAATAGGATGAACCACCGCTTTGGTGATTTTACCGTACTGAAGTTTAACGAGAGGTTGGTTGATATAGCCAGTAAACTGTCGTGTTCTCCACTGAGGCAATAAAGCAGGGTCGGTAGTTAAATTAGCAATTAATCCTGTGGATTTCTGTGCTTTTACTTTGTTTTTACCATAAATATTGTCACTAGCGTTATCAGTTGGTAAATGGTTAGCGAAGCTTTTTTCACGACTTGCTGCCACAATGCAAATTCGATTTTCAGCGGCGCGAGATAACAAACTATATTCAACCTCGCTTGGCTCTTGAATATCAAACGGAACCAGTAATACGTGGATGCCATGTAACGTCGCAATGTTGACTATTTCAGGGATATTAGCGTCATCTGCTGTTAGCATAGCAACGATGATATTCCCTTGCTCTAAGGGTAATTCAATAATAGTTAACTCATTACCGAGTGAAGTCCATTGATATCGTTGGCAAAAATGTAACTGCTGCTGTGTTGCCAATAAGCCATGTTCATTTATTAGCACTGCCTGATGAACACCCTCAATAATTAAACTAGTACATAAGTATTGAAAAGGTCTAAGCACGGAACTGACTTGTTCGATTAGCTGTTTGCTCAAATTTTCAATCTGAGTTCTTTGTTCAATCTCATGGGTGATTGTTTTATCTGCAATAAAGAATAATTCAGGTAATTGAATAATGTCAGTAACATTATTCTCAATATACTGACAAACATCTTCAATGGCTTGCTCGTTAGACTTATATGTTGCAAATATCGCAACATTAGCCGTTAATGGCACCTTATTAGCATTCACATGCTGTGGCGCTCCTTCGATATTATCTGTTTGTTTTATAGCTGCTGTTAGCTTTTGATAAAGCTCAGGGCGCAATTGTTTTGAAAACTGTGTGCCATCAGGACGAAATTTTTGATTAAGCCCGACATTTGTTTTAGTTTCTGATCCAGTTATCACTTCAGTTAACTCTATATCAGCAAAAATAAAACCTTCTTCATTATTAGTGAGCTTTGCTAGTATCTTGCCATCAGGAGAAACTATTTGGCTTTGACCAGCACCAACGCTAGTACAATCAAGATCTTCTTCCGCTTGTTCTGATGGTCTCAATGTACCCACTTTATTTGCCGTTGCTACGAATACATTGTTTTCGAAAGCTCGAGTTGGGTCATGTAAATTGCTTTGATCGATTGCGAAGGTATTGATGGAGTTACACAGTAATTGCGCACCACTTAAGGCTAACTCCCGTGATGCTTCGAAGCTCATGCTATCGTTACCTGTGAGTAGTCCGAATTTTCCAATTGGGGTTATTACTACTTCATGTTCTGTACTCATATTAGTGAAAAAATCACTTTCATGCCCAGTTAACGTGTGTTTATCCGTTTGGTTGATGAGATCTCCACGTGGGGAAAATAAGCATGAGGTCACACTAATGTTCGATTTAAACGAACTACCTTGCTTAGTACCAGTGATATTGCGGGACTGGTCTCGTCGTAACGTGACATTGAGCACAATATAACAACCATGCTTTTTCGCTTGCTGCGCTATCTCTTGTAAAAATTCACCATCAATCTGTAAAGCTTCATCCCAAGCCTGATTATGGTCGACGTAACAAGTTTGAGCCTTATCAAAAGATATATTACTAATAGGGGTATTAGTAAAAAGGGTATTACAATATTCAGGAAGAACGATCAGTGCCGGCTTACAGGTTGCAGCCTCATTTATCATACGTACGCAACTTGCTAGGTTTTCTTGAGAATTTGAAGAGGTGGCAAACTGAGAAACGGCTACTCGCATGATTTATACTTTCCAGATAACTTATGATGTTTGAATTTAACAATGTGAAAGCATGATGCTTTATCGAAGAGATTTTACATGAAAAATGTATGGTTGAGGCTATTTTAATAGATTTTTTCTGGGGTAATTACAGGCTGTCGATCTTTCATCCAAAATGGGTGATCGACAACCTTTTACTGTAAAACACAGCGTGTGGGTTTTTCACACACACTGTTTCCAATCATTAGCCTTCACAGGCAATCCAAACCACGCCATCTACACTACATTCGAAGAGGGTGGTGTTGTCTTCTTGTTTGATTGATTTGACCCAGTTATTCTCATTATCTTTGTCAATAACAATGTTGTCGTATTCCAGGCGTTTACGCCAATAATCGGTATCAACAAGCACATCTTGGTTCCAACCGATCGCAAAGGAAGACATGTTGCTGATTATCTCAGTAGCAGCTAACATGTCGCTTTTGTCTTTAATGTTGATCCAATCAGGTAGAGCCGTGAACTCTTGGTTTTGTTCTCTAAAGTGTAATTCAGTGGAATAGGTCGAATTTCCTTCGGCGAAGCGGTATGAGTAGCTACGCTCATAAGGGTTTTCTAGATTATCATTTGAGCATTCTTCTATTGTTGCAAATGATACGGTGGGTACAATATTACTAAGTTCATATTGCACGCTGTTTTCTTCGAAACTGACACGTTCTATATTGCCACAACGATAAGAGTTATCATCGTTACGATAGATATCTTGACGAACACGCAACCAGCCTCCAACGTTTTGATCGCCCCAAGGTTGTCCGCTTTCATGAAATTTAGATAAGATTATATCTGCCTTAGAGAGTGATTGATCGTCAGCTAGTTTTACAAATTCTGAAAAATCTTCTGTATCAAGGAAAATAATTTCATCGCGATACCATGCATCTGTGAATCCTAGCTCTTCATCTCTGACTGCATCTTGGTATACAGTGACCCGTATTTCTGCTGCGTCAGGGTAAATTTTTTCAAGCTTTTTCTTGTGTTTGTATGCTGCTTTTAGGCCTTTGACGATTGCTTGAGCATGATCATACGTCTCAGTATCTTTAGAGGCGATAAAGTCGGAATATATTTGCTCTTCTGATAGGTTGTAGTGCTGCACTAGGTTTAGCATTACATTTTCAACTTCATTTTTTATTTCGTTGCGAAGGGCACTGTCTTGTTTAAGTTGGTCACAGGTTAAATTGCCTTTACCGCTAGCTTTGAGTTGGCGTTTTAGCTGTCCCCAAATAACCGTGGTGAGTGGTGAAATGTTGCGGATATCATTATCAGATATTGCTTCGATGGATGGTGGGAATGACATTTGGTAAGCTTCGGTAACTTCACCGAGGTCAAGATCCATAGCCCCTACGGGAACGTCGACATAAGTGGTTGAATACGGGACACATGCAGCTTGATCTTCAGAGAATTCAAAGCTGTAATCACCGGACTCACCTGAGACGGTAGAGGGTTCTGTTTGTTGGTCATATTTTCCATCCCCGTCAAAATCTAACCAAACGGTTGCACCGACGACATAGCCATCAATAACTTTTCCGCTTGATCTTATTGTCGTCTCGGAAGGTAGTGGCGCGGGTTTTGTTATAGGCACTGGTACTGGTATTGGTTTTTCTACGGTATCTGGTGTTAGTAGTATCTCTGGGGTGTCAGAGCCACCACCGCCGCAAGCGGTAAGTGAAAGTGCGAACACTGATGAGATGATTAGTTTGTTATTGTTATTAATCATGAATGATTGTCCCTGTTAAAATAAATTCCATAAACCAGCTTGTCGTTTGAAACGTTGTCTTGCGCTATAAGCACATATTATTCACGACAGTAATATCGTTGCATTGTGTCCTTTAATAAAGGAGCTATCAGCTGAAAACTATCCATTAACGTTTTAAAGAAGCGCTAAAATTGTAAGATAGAATTTCTGCTGAATGTTATAAGAAGACATTAATCTTTTTAAGTACTTAGGTCAACTATGTCCTAAATATGGCCCAATATATGATCTAATTTCCCATATAAATCATTAATACGGATTTCAACTTTGATATGGGAACCGACATCATTAGATTTGAGAGTAGGGAGGGTTTGTATGAGGGGGATAAATCAGTTGGTGTTAGAAGTTAAAACAGTGAATGAAATTTACTTCATTCACTGTACTCAATAGCAAAGTTACCTAATGCCTTTACATTAAGGCAATAAACAGAAGACGGCCAGTTTACTCAGCGTTCTGCACTACATCATCAGTAAAGTCAGTTGGCCAAAATTTATAACCTTGCACCGTCGCTTGTGCTGCTGCACCCCATAATGCGGATTGATATATTCTTACTCCTTCGACATCATAAGAAGTATTGGCTGCTGCTTGTCCACCTTCTTCTTCGTGCTTTGCACTTGCTTCAGCTCGAGCACCGGCATCCCAACCTTCTTATTTAAAACGTTTTAATGCATCAGCACTGCTATAAGCATAAACAAAAGCTACCGATTTAAAACCAATGCCAACACCAACACCTAACGAAGCAAAGCGATAAAATTCAGACTGGCCATTCTCTTTAAGAACACAAACACCACCACCAGTAGATGCGGCAAATAAATAACTATCACTACCGGTACAAACCAAATAACCCAAGCTTTTACTTAACACACCTTTAGCGGTTGGATGATCTTCATAAATTTGTTCTAGCGCTTCAGACGTTTCTTTAACGGCATTTTTCTTTTTATCAGCTGGGGTATTACCTGTAGCACAACCCAATAATAAACTGGTGGTTACGCCTGCCAAAATAAGATTTTTTACTGTCATTAGTTATCCCTCAAGAGTTAATTGTAAATCAGTTTTTTATTATTTAACTTTTTTAGTAAATCAATTAATTAATATAGGATTAATTAATTGATAAAGATAATGTTTTTACATCATTTTTTTTAAATTCGTAGACTGACATGTTATCAAAAGTAATTTACCCACAAAATAGCACCAAATATTGTAAAGGTTGGGGTAGGGCTTTCATTATTTATCAGTGGTAATGTTATCAATAGTATAATGGGTGCTTTATTTGCGTTTCAGTTTGCTAAACAATTAGCGTTAATGAAATAGTTAATACTTCATGTAACCGTAACACCGTAAAATGATGCTTTTTAAGACAACTTGTTTTTAAAATACTCGATTTATATGTTTATATAACTTTATTTAACAATTTTTATATTTAACGCTTTACAAATAGAGCACCAGTATTTAGAATGCGCCCACTTTTGAGGAATAGCAGAATCTTTCTTTAAAGTAACTTGGTGAGATGGCTGAGTGGTCGAAAGCACCGGTCTTGAAAACCGGCAAGGGTTTGTAGCCCTTCTAGAGTTCAAATCTCTATCTCACCGCCACATTCAAAAAAGCCGCTAACTGAAAAGTTAGCGGCTTTTTGCTTTTATAATTTTATAAAAGTGATATAAAAAGCTATTGCTGATTATAAAGTGATTGAATATTGTTAATACTTAAGGACTGCGCGTGATCATTATGGATACGAATAAAAATTCCAATAAGGCAAATACACAACATGTTAAACGTATTGCTTTAGCCGTATCACTCGTAACATCCTCTTTATTACCTATTCACTCATTTGCTCAAGCAGAAGCCAGCCAAGACATTGAACCGCAAGTGTCTGTTGCATCACAACAAGCAGAAACTGATGTAGCGCTGAGTCCCGCAATTACCGTTGAAAATCTTGATGAAATTTATCGAGAAATGGCGACTAATACCCGTTTTGAGAATTTATCACCATCAAATGATTTTTTCGAATCACCTTATCAGATTTCTATTTTTTCGAATCCAAACGGTGAGGATAGTGAAAGACTTTGGTCTCAAACTAACTCGATTTTTGCTTACGGTTTTGGTGTCATCGGTTTAATTGCTTTATTACCAGAAGACATCTCAAATTGGGATAAAGAAGAAGGCGTTTTTAATAAATGGACTGAGAACGTGAAAGCTGGCCCTGTATGGGACAGAGACACGGGCATGTTAAACCTGATCGGTCATCCTTATTTTGGTGGTGTGTATTATCAAGTAGCCCGTAAGTCAGGTTATCGTCAGTGGGATTCATTTGTATACGCAACCATTATGTCGACCTTCTACTGGGAATACGGCATTGAAGCCTTTGCTGAAGTACCTTCAATTCAAGATTTAGTTATTACTCCTGTACTTGGTTGGGCCTACGGTGAGTGGGCATTCAATACCGAAATGGATATTAGAGAAGACGGTGGTGATGTTTGGGGTTCAAGCATTCTTGGTAGCACTGCATTATTCTTTCTCGACCCGGTTGATAGTATGAGTGTTGGTATTAACAACATGTTCGGTAAAGAAATTATCAGAGCGGGTACTGGTTATGTAAGCTTTAACGAAATCCCTTACGGTGATACAGGTCAAACTGATAGTCAAGTTAGCTTCAATATTTCATTACAACTGGGTGATGGTGGTCATTACTCGCCAAGTACAGCCAAACGTTCATCAAGAGATAGAGATCCTATTGATACTGGTATTATTGGTGTTAGTTATGGTGTGGGTCAGACACAGCTAGATGACTTATGGGATGTTGAAGGCGACACAACCACTGAATACAGTTTAGGCTTATATTTTACCCGCCAATTTTCGAGCAGGGTGACTTATTCTAAAGGAAAGTTTACTGACGGTTTGAGTCCAGCAGAAATAAATTATGAAAACTATAGCTTAGACAGTCAATTCTATTTTAATAGTGAAAACGACATCAGACCGTACTTAACGACAGGTTTTGGTGAAACGTTGTGGAAAAGAGACATAGACACTAAGAGATTCCAAGTAAATGCAGGTGTTGGTGCGCATTATAAACTCAATGATAATTTTGCCTTACAGTTAGATTGGCGTTTTTACCACAGTACTAATGCGAATACCTCTGATCATAATACCTCACTACGTTTAGTTTACTTATTAGGTAAGGGTGAGAGATAAACGCTTATATTTCGTAATAATTTAAGCTATTAGTCATGGCATAAATTGTAATTAAATATGAATAGTTAGTTGCCTAAGTAGCAAGTTATTCACTTTTATAATACGCTTTGATCATTCCTCGTTCTATTGGAGTGATCATGAAAAGTAAATTCTGCAGTCTTTTACTATGCTTGCCACTTTTACTTGCTTGTCAAAGTAATCAAAACCCCCACGTTAGCCAAGTTACTTCTCCAACCGATTTATATTTAGACAATCAATACCTCTCTATAAAACCCATGAGTATCGAAACTGAACAAGAAATTTTTCAGCTTGATGATGATATGCGTGGCATGGTTCAGAATAAGTTAAGTAATAACCTAACCACTCAGCAAAAAGCTCGAGTTTTACTTGATCACCTGTTTAATGAAGAGAATATAGCGTTAAGTTACGACGGTAATGCCAATGTTACTGCACAAGAGGCTTATCATAGTAAATTAGCCAATTGCATGTCACTTACCATTTTAGCGTACGCTTTAGCTGATGAAGCGGGCATGAATATTAGCTTTCAAAATGTCGATGTTCCAGAATACTGGGTACGTAATGGCCAATATAGTTTATTAACCGGTCATGTGAATTTACTCGTAGAAGAAAGCAAGGATGTTGATAAGCGAGTTGTTTGGGGGAAAAGAAAAATCCGAATAGATTTTGACCCTTTTGTTGCTAAGAAAAGCTTCCCTTCTCATACGATTGAAAAACATACTTTACTCGCTATGTTTTATAATAATAAAGGGGCAGAGGAGATGCTAAATAAAAACTACCCTCTGGCTTATCAATACCTTAAAAGAGCTACAATCACAGATAGCCAGTTTTCTTCCGCCTGGGGGAACTTAGGTATTTTATATAAACTTTCGGGTCATTACGATATGGCTGAAAGCGCTTATAGTCATGCTATTAACTTAAACCGTGACAATCTTACCTCTCTAGGTAATCTAGCTTTACTTCTTAATAAACAAGAGCGTTATAACGAAGCAAAGCCAATAGAAGAGTTTATACATAAAGCGCGTGTTAAAAATCCTTATTATCATGCTCTACTCGGTAATGAAGCCTTCTTTAAACAGTCCTATGAACAATCGATAAAGCATTACAAAAAAGCGATTCAACTTGATGATGAACAACATGAGTTTTATTTCGGCTTAGCTAAAGCTTATTACAAACAAGATAAATTAGCCTTATCTAAACATGCCATGAAAAAAGCGGTCGCACTAACAAAAACGAAAGACACGCAAAAACAATATATTGCGAAGCTAAATTTTCTTAAATACCATGAGACAACCACTCCTTGAATAAAAGTATAATACCTTTTGTATTGATATACATATTATGTATATCAATAGCTTGGGGTAGTCCTTGGCGAAGCATAGAACAATTACCAGCAGTTATAACTGAGAAAGACAATTTATCAGTGCTTGAGCATTTAAAAAATTTATCATCTGATCAATTTACAGGACGTAAATTTGCTAGCCAAGGCAGTGTTGAAAGTCAGGCCTATCTTGTCTCTGCGCTTAAGGCGCTCTCAATACCCGCATTTAACAATCAATATCACCACAACTTCAAGCAATCAGGTTTATTTCAGTCAAAGCAGGGCACTAATATTATTGCTTATATACAAGGTACTCATCAAAAAGATGAATACATAGTACTAACTGCTCATTATGATCACCTTGGCACTAAACGAAATAAAGTCTATAACGGCGCAGATGACAATGCTTCAGGGACCGCAGCCTTATTACTTTATGCTAAATTGCTAAAGAAGAGTCCATTGAAGTACAGTGTTATTTTGTTATTTACTGATGGCGAAGAAGTTGATTTGTTAGGCGCTAAAGCTTTTATTGCTCAGCAGTCTAAGATACTAAGTAAGATTAAATTAAACATAAATCTAGACATGATTGCAGGAAGCAAAAAAACTAAAAAATTACACTTTTTAAAAAAGGATCTTTCACAAATACTTTCAACGCAGAAACTTGAAGCGTTAACTCAACTTCAAAATCACTTTAAAACCAACTCAAGCGTTAACTTAACGCCTGGTTTTAGACGTGTTAAAAGCGTAGGCTCTAATGTCAACCGAGCAAATTGGCTTATGGCAAGTGATCATGGTGTGTTCAGTAAAGCAGGAATCCCCTTTATATATTTTGGCGTAGGTACCCATAAAAACTATCACAGTGAATTTGATAATTATGCCAATATTAATCAGAATTTCTATTTAGCTGCTATAAACATCATTTTTCAACAATTGGTTTACATAGATAATGCTATGTATGAGGGAGCAATACCTGATTGATTTAGTAAATTATCTGACCTAAAACAAAGTTAACGATAATTTATTGCAAAGCTACAAAAATGATACAGATGACAGCTACTAAAATTAGTTACACTTAGCGCTCATTTATATTGAACAGATAAAGGCAAATGAATAATACAAAAACAGCTGGCGTTGAGAATAATAAACCATGGAATCTACTTTTCGTCGCATGGGTATTAGCCACAAGTGGTACTTTAATCAGTCTATTTTTCAGCGAAATAGTGCAGTTACCCGTTTGTGTCTTGTGTTGGTATCAACGGATTGCGCTTTACCCTTTAGTAATTATGCTGCCTTTGGCACTATTTCCTTTTGATGTAAGCATTATTCGCTACGCAAACCCATTGGTTATCTTTGGCTGGTTTGTTGCGCTATTTCATGTGTTAGTTGTTGCTGGCATTATCCCTGAAGCGGCACAACCTTGTGTGCTTGGAGTTCCTTGTTCTGAAACCCACTTTAACTTACTTGGTTTTATAAATATCCCAGTGATGTCATTGATCGCGTTTTCTCTTTTAGGGCTGTTACTCTTTCTTGCTAAAAAATCATTTATTCAAACTAATAACAAAAACACTTAACAGAACATAAACTCTAAATTTACTAGGATCTTTACTCGGAATAATCATGAATAATAAAACTATTTTTATCAGTGTTGCAGCATTTATCGGCGTCATATTTATCGCAGCAGTTGGGGTATACAAAAGCCAACAGCCATCAACGATAGCTAGCGAACAATTACCGGCATTAGAACGTATTGGTGCTCCCTCTAAAGGTGGCAAACAAGCGAAAGTGACAATTGTTGAATTTTTCGATCCAGCTTGCGGTACTTGTAGTCAATTCTATCCATTAATTAATAACTTAGTTAAAAAGTATCAAGGTAAAGTTAACGTTGTTATGCGTTATGCGCCATTACATCAAGGCTCTGAAGATGTAGTGAAAATGTTAGCAGCAGCGAACCTACAAGGAATGTATTGGCCAGCACTTGAATTATTATTTGCTAACCAACAGCGCTGGGTTGAACATCACGTATCAAATCCTACTCGTGCTTTAGCGGGCATAAAAACGATAAATGTAGACCATGACCAACTTGATAAAGATTGGCAAAGCAGCAAAATAGCCAAAATAATTGCTCAAGATATTCAAGATGGACAAACATTAAAAGTACGGGCGACACCGCAGTTTTTTGTTAATGGAAAACCTTTAGTTGTGTTTGGTTATGAGGAGCTTGTTAACTTAGTAGAAGAGGCAGTTGCCGAGGCTTATTAGTTAACCTCATTAGCAAAATAGTCAAACACAGTACAAATATAAGCATTATTTGTACTGTGTTATTTGTCTAATGATTTGCATTATGATTATAACCCTTCTTAGTTATTATTTTGAATCATCAGAAAACTCTGTTGTTAAATAGGATAGAAACTCTTGGCTCACTTTAGAAAGACATTTGTTTTCTAGATACAAGGCTTTGACAGGAAATGTTAATGGTGGATTAAAAGATGCAATAGCCGTATTATCTGATAAATTTCCTTCAGCGGTAAAACGATCTACCACGCAAACTCCAACGCCTTGAGCAACGAGTCTGGCGGCAATAAAATAGGTTTGTACTTTTATTAACGCTTCTAGGCTGATGTTGTCTTTCATCATTCTAGTCCATAATAAATCTGCCAACGGGCCACTGTCACCAATATCGATATATTCAAACTCTTTTAGTTGGTTTAAGGTCAACTCTTTAGGGCAGTCTGGGAAACTTAATTTTGGATAAACAATGACTAACTCTGACTGAGCTAACTCAATTGAGGTTACGCCTGGCATGATATTTGGTGCAAATAATATCGCTAGATCACATTTATGTTCTAACAAGGTTTGCATTACAGCATCGTTATGCACGGTTTGTACATTGAAGTTCACCTGATGATGTTTATGATGGTATTTTGCGATTGCACTAGGAATAACGTCAAAGCCTAATGCAGGGCTACCAGCAATATTTATTTGGCCGTACTCTGATTTCTTTATGTTCTCTGCGGTATTTTTTATCGAACGCATCTGTTGGTATATTTTGTCTACTTCATCAAAGAGCATTTCCGCTTCGTCGGTTGGAGTCAAACGGCCTTTAACCCGTTCAAATAAGTCAAAACCGAGTTGCATTTCAGCATGAGATAGCACTTTACTAACAGAGGGCTGTGAAACGTGTAATATTTTTGCCGCATTGGTAATTGAGCCAGTAGTGTAAATGGCATGAAAAATTTCAATATGTCTTAAGCGCATTTTTATTTCCTAAGTTAGTTAGGGGATAATTTATTATGAGGCTTAGGTAAAAAATTAACTAAGCACTTCTTTAGGCAAACAGGTAAACGGTTAGTGTCCATAAGCAAGCGGCAAATGTTGCGGCAAACGTTGCAGGAACTAATTGTGATTTAACATGATCCATTAAGTCACAACCAGTAGTCATAGCACTTAGTATAGTTGTATCCGAAATGGGCGAGCATTGATCACCAAATACACTGCCGTTAAGTACCGTCGCAAAACAAACCATCATATAAATTTCTGGATTTTCCAGTCCTTGAGACTGACAAACAGCCCACGCTAATGGCATGGCTAACGGAAATGCTATGGCATAAGTTCCCCAACTTGTGCCGGTAGAAAAGGCAATAACCATAGTGATTAACTGTAATATAAACGGTAAGATCCAAAAGGGTAATTGCTCACCAAGTTGTGAGACCAAATATAAACCACCACCAATTTCTTTACTGATGCTACCTATAATAACGGCTAACATTAATATCACCGAAGCAAGTACTACACCTTTTAAGCCATTGCCAAAGCCATCAATAAGATTTGTTAATGACATACCTTTTGCTAATGCGATGCCCGCAGACAACAATAAGGCAGTACCAAAAGCCCAATTGATCTTAGGTGATCCTAAAAATATAAAAGTGAACACTGCAATAGCGATTAAGGTGACTAAGGGTAAAATAAACTCTAAAACATGGGGTTTATATCCAGATGGTACATCACAGCGTTGTAACTCTTTAGCACTTAATGGTCTTGCACCTTCAGCGTCTAGTTGGCCAGATGATAAAGCTCGTTGATGGGCAGCACGAATCCGTTTACCTGAGAAGGTGGTAATATTTAAACTTAATAACAAAGTACCTAGTACGGCAAAAATGGCATAAAAACTAAAAGGGATACTACTAAAAAAGAAGTTTAATCTATCCGTTTCTGTTGCTAAGAAGGATACGCCGGGAACAAATATTAACGCTTGAACATAAGCTGGCCACGCATTAAAGGCAATAATAGTTGCAATAGGGGAGGCGGTAGAATCGACAATGTAGCTCATCTCTTCATGGCTTACATTGGCTTTGTCCGCTAAAGGTCTAACGGTAGTACCTACTAATACGGTGCTCATAGTGCCACCTTGGAAAAATAAAATACCAAGTAACCAAGAAATTACTTTAGCTGAGCGCGGACCTCTAACGTAATGTTGTGTCATATAGTTAGCAAAGGCTTGTGCAGCACCTGTTTTAGACCAAATGCCTAATAAGCCACCCAACAACCATAAATAGAGTAATAGTAACGCGGCTGTGCCTTCTTTAGCTAAGTTGGGAATGATAACAGCATCAGTTAAATCATATTGACCCAACATTAATGAGCCGACCACTATACCGCTAAAGAGTGAGGTAAGCGGCTCTCGAGTTAATAAACATAAAGCAATCGTGATAAAAGCAGGCAGTAGCGACCAAAAACCAAAATGAAAAGCGGGCCTAAGTAGCGTTATTTTATGGGCTGAATCTTTAACCCATTGTTGTTCTAATAAGGGATCTTCGGTGAGTCTATTTAAGTTTTCTTGCCTAAGTGGTGATTGTTGATAAGGAACAATCGTTGCAATAAGAACTTCTTTACCTTTATATATATAGGCGTGATTACCTGAGTCTGTTTGGTAAGTATCATAAACATAAGATTGCTCCAGCCAGGTTTTATTAACCGAATTACCGACAAATATTGCAGCAATTAAGCCTAATATAGCAATGACTAATGCCAGGGTATTATTGCTACTCATTTCTGAAACCCTCGCAGATAAGGATTTTATAGTGTTTAATCATTCTTTTTCCCTTTGGAAGCTAATCCATAAAATAAAATTTTGATGGAAAAACAACACGAACTTTATTATTTTAGCTCTAAGTTATAACCTAAGGTTATAGGATAGACTTAAGTAGATAAAGGAAGTAATGATTTTATTTTAAAATTGCACCAACATCTTGTAGATAACTGGTTTATAAACAATCTTCGTTGTTTTATAAACCATATCGTTCATCTAAATGGCATATTTACTAGTAGTTATTATTAACTATGGGCTGACAAAAGGAAGACTCAAGTAGAGTTGAATAACCAGAGCATTGGTAATATCTATAAAGAATGCGCCAACTAAAGGGACGACTAAGAAAGCCTGTGGTGAGGGACCATGTCTTGCGACAAGAGATTCCATATTGGCTACTGCAGTTGGAGTAGCGCCTAAACCAAAACCACAATGACCACCAGCAATAATGGCAGCATTATAATTTTTCCCCATTATTCTAAAGGTAATAAAATACGCAAACATCATTAGCATGACAGTTTGAATCAAAATGATCACCACCATAGGACCAGCTAAGCTTGCTAATTGCCATACCTTTAATGACATTAAGGCTAAGGCTAAGAAAATAGAAAGTGCCATCGTTCCCCATAAATCTATGCAAGCTCTGCTGATAGTGTACCGTTTAGATACTTCACATAAGTTGGTGGCCATCACGCCAAATAACAAAGGCATTAAAAAAGCGGGTAGGACAACATCAGCTTCTTTTAAGCTAAGGTAAACGACATGACCAACCGTCATACACAATAAGATGACAAATAAGGTTTCCATCATTTTTTTAGGCGTCACTAAATCATGATCTTCAGGATTGAATGTTACTATGTCATCGAGCTCTTCATGATATTCATCAGCTTTAAGATTATAACGAGTAATAAGTCTTTTACTCACCGGACCACCAACCAAACCGCCTAAAACCAAGCCCATTGTTGCAGCAGCCATAGCCAATTCAAAGATGTTAGCGGGCATATTATACTCAGTAATGAATAAATCAGCGTAAGTTGCGCCATTACCGTGGCCACCTGATAAAGTGACGGAACCGCCAATTAAACCCATTAATGGATTCATTCCAGTCCCTATTGCGATTGAAACACCGATAGCATTTTGTACGAGTAAGTACACGGTTGCCACACCTAGAAATAAAACAACTTTAGGGCCACCTTTTAGTAACAGTGAATAACTAGCACCTAAACCTACGGTGGTAAAAAATACTGTCATGAGTGGATTTTTAAAACTCATATCAAAATTAAAGTGAATGTCAAAAATTGAGTGTGCGATTGCAGCCAATATTGAAAAAATAATGCCGCCAACAACAGGCTCTGGAATGTTGTTATTTCGTAAGATTGAAACTTTGCTATTACAATAATACCCTGAAAAAAGAATGATGAGTGCTACCACGAGCGTTTCAAGAATACTGACATTTATTTCCATAGCTAAGCTCACTTTATTATTAGTAACTCAAAAAGTAGGCTTTGCTGTTAATTAAAACAAAGTAAACTAGATTGAGTATTTTTAATTGAGGTTTTATTTTTTTATGCTTTTTTATCGGATAACAATCGTTACATTTTGTTTAGAACATCCTCAAGAGATTCGCCTTTGCGGATACATTTGATTGTTAGATCATCATCGTTACCTGTTACGGTATAGATCGCCACTCTAGGTAGGCTGTTATAATCAAAATGATTGGTAAAGTAATAGCCACCAGTATCGTGCACCATCACATAATCGTTGCTTTCTAGTTTTGGTAAGGCTTGATTACTACAAATAAGATCACCAGCAAAACAACAGGGACCTGCCACATCGGTTGTTACTACTTCTGATGTTCGCGCGGTTTTTTCTTCACCATCTGTTGTATAGCCAGTCACTCTTATAGGCCATGATTTAGGTAAAAAAGCAGTGCGGGTTATAATTTGTGCACCAGCATGAGTCGTTGCAATATGGCGTCCGCCAGAGTTTTTAGTGTATTCAACGCGAGTGATAATAACGCCATTTTTAGCAACAATAGCACGACCAAATTCAGTTTTTACTTGATACTTATCGGTAAATAATAAGGGGACTTCGGCTTTTAAAATATCAGCATAATCTTTAAAACTTGGCTTAATGATCTCTGAACTAAAATTAACAGGTAAGCCGCCGCCAATATCTAAACGCGTTATTTGTTGAACGCCGACCAGTGAATTGATTTCCTCTGCAAGTTCGGTAATTATTTTAATCCCATTTGCCATTAAAGATAATTCACAGCCATGAGAGCCAGAGTGCGTATGAATGCTATTTAACCATGGACGCTTTTTATAAATGTTGATGAGTTCATTACGATTGTCACCATCTACTAAGGCGTAACCAAATTTAGAGGTTGCTGTCGCTGTGCTCGTTGAACCTATTTTTCCACCACCAATTTGAGGGTTTACACGAAAACCTATCACGGATTTACTTTCAGGAAATTCAAGCATTAATGCATCAATACGCTCAAGTTCCTGCAAGTTATCTATGTTTAGTGCTATGCCACTCTTTATACAAGTTCTTAAGTCCTGAATTGTTTTTGCTGGCGAATCAAAAATAATATTTTCGGTTGAAAATCCGGCGGTAAGGGCTATTAATAGTTCTCCAGGACTAGCAACTTCGGCTCCCATGCCATATTCACGCAAAGGCTCTAACACTTTAACTAATGCATTAGCCTTGACCGCAAAGGTATGAAAAAAGTTGGCAGGAAAAGCTGCATAGGCGTCATTAACTGTTTTTCTCAAACCATCTAAATCCATTACGCCAATAGCAGTTAAATTGTGATCAATAACTTGATTGTTAATAGCCGTTTTAATTATGTTTTGTTTTCTGTTCATATTGGTATCTTTTAAATTAAGGAAACATGCAACTGTTGTGGTAACAGGTGATTCTTTGTCGATACCTTTAAGATAATGTAGCAAGGTGTAAATGGATAATAGTTAATCTTTGCTCGGTAATAACTTTGGGTTATGTGCTTAAGTAGTATGTGATTAAGTTCCATAAGCTGCTATTAGCGAATAAAATTACTGCTACAACGTTTGGTTATACCCTCGACAAAGAAATGAATTTGCCTGTAAAAGCGGCAATAGCTACGCTTTTACTTATACCAAATGAAATAATGAATGGGTCAAGTTAGAGCTGTGTCAGGGAAGTTAGAACAAGTAAAGTTTGTGCGTATATAGTCGTTCTATATCAAACAAATTTGTGACGTTATCACTTTCCTGACAAGCTCCCAAGGGCGAGTTTAAAAGGTATATATGCAGCGTTATTGATTTTGACAAGGGAATAACCATTCTCTTCAATCAATGCCTTGCCTCTACACCTTTTAATTCTCGCTGAATGATCTATTCATTACTTCAATTGGTATTACACCAACTGGATTCATTAATAAACCATTTGGTGTTAGCACCTTCTCCCTTATGAGAATGGCTCTTATTATACCAATTAAGGCAATTTATTGTGACTGTCACTACTGATTTAGAATTATGTCGTTTTATAAATGAAAGCTACCAGGAAGCAGACGTTATTGCTTTTGAAAGATTCTCTCAGCAAATGTTTAACAGCGCGCTCAGTGCTGATTTAAAAACGCTTTCAACGTTACAGCGTTATCAAATAGCCTTGTTATTATGGCAATCTTTTTGCTGTCGTAGTACAAATGAAAATAAAGTTGTTATCGAAAATAGAACACAACAAGATGCGCTAGCTGATGGAGCAATCATATCAATTATTACTGATGATAAAGCTTTTATTGTTGATTCAATCTCTGCGTTAATGATGGCACATGGGTATAAAATTAATATGTTTTTGCACCCAGTCGTCAATCGAAATCAAATTTTAGAAAGCAAAGAACAAACGGATAATTTTTTTCAAGATGAGTCAATTTTATATATAGAGCTTGCTAATCAACTAGGGCCAATAGTGATTGGAGAGCTGGTTGAAACAATCCAGAAATTGTTGGCTGATATCGCTAGAGTGACTCAAGATTGGCCTTTAATGATGGCCAAAAGTGAAGAAATAACGCATGAGTCGTCGAGTTTCGATGGTATTAATGCCAAAAGGTTTTTATCCTGGCTTTGTCAGGAACACTTTGTTTTTATTGGTTATAATTTTATTGGTGCAAATAATATCGGTAACGCGATACTAGAAAACAACTGTTTAGGTGTATTCAATGATGATGTTAAAGCAAGTAATCCCGCGTTAACGCTTACTAGTGCGGAATTTAAACAATTTATTGCCACGCAAAGCACACTGAAAGTAAGTAAGTCATTAGTAAAATCAACTATTCATCGGCATGACTATCTTGATTTGGTCAGTGTTAAAGAGTTCTCAAAAGATAGAAAGCTAATTGCTATTCATCAGTTTTCAGGTTTGTTTACTCAAGTTGCTAATAACCTCCACCCGAATAAGATTCCTTTTTTGAATGCGAAGTTAGCACAAGTCCTACAACAGCTTAACCTGAAATTGGATAGTCATGATTATCGTAATTTTATCCATATTCTTGCGGTTTTACCCAAAAGGGAATTATATGAAAGTAGCGTTGAACAACTACTTGTTTTAGCGAAGAGCATACATAGTCTTAACGTGAGAAGTAACTCAGGTGTTTTTATCAGAGAAAATGATTTTGATGAACAAATTTCCGTGCTGGTATTTGTTTCTAAAGATGCATTTTGTACGGATTTACGCGATGAAATTGAAGGTGAGTTATCAAGGGCTTATCAAGGCGAAATATTATCACGTAATTCGATGCTCAATGATAATTACCTAGCGCAATGGCATTTTATTGTTAAAAAAGGCGAATGCCTTAATCAAGAAGTCGATATTAGCGCGCTGATAGCAAGTATCGAGACTAAAACGCAAAGTTGGAATGAAAATTTAATCACGCTGGTTTCGCAATTATGTCAGGGCCAACAAGTAAGTTTATTACTTAAGAAATATAATAATGCTTTTTCAAAAAGCTATCGAGAGCACTTTTCTCCAAAACAAGCCATCGGAGCGATAAATAACATCGAGTGTTTACATGCTAATAATACTCATCAGTTTCAAATTTATCGTTCAGCACAAAGTCAAAGTGAGCTTACCTTAAATATATATACCGTAGAGAAAACCATTGCGTTAAGTGATTCTATCCCCATTCTAGAGCAGTTTGGTTTCAGACCTGTGGATGAATTTAGCTTCAAAGTCAGTTGTTCAAATAGCGATGCTAGGAGCAAAGTTTATAGTTATACCCTTGAGTACTCTAATGAAGATGTAGATATTGATGCTATAAAAATCAATCTTGAACACGCATTAGCAGAGGTTTGGGTGGGTAAAATTGAAAGTGATGGTTACAACAAGTTATTACTTGGTGCCAATCTCAATATCAGACAAATTGTTGTTATCCGTGCATACGGTAAATATTTACGTCAATTAGGTCTTGGTTACTCTGAAGAGTACTTCCAGCAAGCTTTGATTAGTTACCCTAGTATCGTTCATGGCTTAGTCAACTTATTCGAAGCACGTTTTGCACTAAGTGATCAAGGTATTGAACAACGAAAAGCAGTAACTGAGCTCATCAAAGCGGATCTACTGCAAAGCTTAACTACCGTCTCAAAAATAGATCATGACAGGATTTTGCGTAATTTTATTGCTGCTATCTCGGCAACAGTAAGAACTAACTTTTATCAAAAATCGTCTACGGGTGAGGCAAAAACTTATTGCTCCTTTAAAATACGCAGCGGCGAAATAGATGATGCACCACAACCGAGACCTTATGTAGAAACCTTTGTTTATTCTCCTCAAGTTGAAGGCGTTCATTTAAGGTTTGCTCCCGTTTCTCGGGGTGGTTTACGATGGTCCGACAGGCAAGAAGACTTTAGAACTGAAGTATTAGGATTAGTTAAAGCGCAACAAGTTAAAAATGTTGTTATCGTGCCACAAGGTGCTAAAGGCGGCTTTGTACCTAAGCAACTACCCGACAACGGCTCGCGTGAAAGTGTTACTAACGAAGCGATTAGTTGTTATAAGGTCTTTATCTCTGCTTTATTAGACATCACTGATAATAATACTGCTAACGGAATAGTTAAGCCTCAAAATGTTGTTTGTTTTGACGATGATGATAGTTACCTCGTTGTAGCTGCGGATAAAGGTACGGCTACCTTTTCTGATATTGCTAACAAAATAGCTAATGATTATGGCTTTTGGCTGGGTGATGCGTTTGCCTCGGGAGGTAGTGTTGGCTACGACCATAAAAAGATGGGTATCACTGCTAAAGGTGCTTGGGTATCAGTACAACGGCATTTTAGTGAGATGGATATTGATGTCCAACAAGATGAAATCAGTGTGATTGGTATTGGTGATATGTCCGGAGATGTCTTTGGCAATGGCATGTTATCTTCCAAAACGATAAAACTGGTGGCTGCTTTTGACCATCGCGATATATTTATCGATCCTAATCCTGATAGTGCCTTGAGTTATGTTGAACGAAACAGGCTTTACCACCTTGAACGTTCATCGTGGCAGGATTACGACAAAGCATTAATTTCTTACGGTGGTGGTGTTTTTAGTCGCTCGGTCAAACATATTGAATTAACGACAGAAATAAAACAATTACTTAATATTGATAACCAGATAAAACAGTTGTCGCCAGATGAATTAATTCGTCAGATTTTACAGTGTCAGGCAGATTTACTTTGGTTTGGTGGCATTGGAACTTATGTCAAAGCTAGTACTGAAATTAATACCGAAGTAGGGGACAAGGCTAATGATCTATTACGTATTAATGGTAATGAATTACAGTGCAAAGTCATTGGTGAAGGTGGCAACTTAGGTTGCAGTCAGCTTGCCCGAGTAGAGTTTTCAAAAGGTGGTGGTAAAATTAATACCGATGCAGTTGATAACTCAGCAGGTGTTAATTGTTCAGACAGTGAAGTGAATATTAAAATTTTGCTTAATGGTTTAGTTGATAATAAAAGTATGACAAAAGCTGAACGTGATCACTTATTAGCAACCATGACAGACGAAGTTGGCGCTATGGTACTGCGTAATAATTATTATCAAGCGCAAGCGTTAAGTATTGATGAGGCGAACAGTCAGTCTCACTTTGATAGTTTTACCCGTTTGAGCCAATACTTGGTTAATAATGTTGGCTTAAATCGTGAGTTAGAATACTTGCCTGATGATGAAGAACTACAATCGAGAAATTTAGCACAACAAGGGTTAACTAGGCCTGAGTTAGCGGTGTTGATGGCGTATTCAAAAATGGATGTGCATGATGCTCTATTAGAAGAAAAACAATTACTAACGGATGGGTATTTCCAAAAGTACTTATTATCAGCGTTTCCTAATGTGTTAGCTAAAAAATATACTCAAGACATTCTCAGTCATCCTTTAGCACAACAAATTATCGCTACCAGTGTCGCTAATGAAATCTTTAATCGTGGTGGAATACATGCTGTAAGAGAGCAGACAGGTGCGACTATAGCCGAAATTGTTAAAGCTTTTATTATTGCGAAAGAAGTTTTTTCACTTGATAATATTTGGTCTGAAATTGAGTCTTTACATGGGAACGTCTCGGCACAAGTACAAATTAAGATGATGATAGAGGTGCAACGATTTTATCGTCTGATGGCTATCTGGTTTATCAACCATTCTAGCTCAGGTGATAGTATTGCTACTATAGTGCAGCGTTATTCCCCTGGAATTAACACCCTACAGCAACTTAATGGTGATGAAATCACTTTGCCTTTTTCGCCAGTTGATGAATCACTGTATCAACTTAAAAGTGAAGTTGACGGTTTAGTCTTAGTGGATACTATTCATCAATTAAAAGTATCGAGCGTGGTTTTTTGCGACATTGTTAAAACGGCTTCAGAGCTTAATTTATCGGTGACAGAAATTCTTCCTTGTTACTGTCAAGTAAGTAAAATACTTGGTCTTGCTTGGTTAATTGAGCAAACGGAAAAAGTGCAGGCTAAAGATCATTGGTCAAGGTTAGCACGTTTTAGTTTGTTACTTGATTTGTTAGAGTTCAGGGAAAAACTCGTACTTACGGTGCTCAAGAATAACCGAGAGTCATCTACTGATATTGCAATTGAACTATGGGCTACAAGCAAAAAAACGGAATTAAATAGGGTGCATAGAGTGTTGGACGATTTAAAGGTTGCCGGTACGGTACACATTAATAAACTCTACTTCGCCAATCGCCAACTAAAAGCTTTAATCGCTTAACTATTAACTTTTAACAACTGCAGCAGCATTAATTACCTGTCACTTGCTTGTAATAAGCAGTGATAGGTAATGATCACTGCTTAATGATTTTATCTGTCACCTTTAACCGTCCACTTTCTTAATTAAATCAATAGCTATCAACAAATCATTCTTCTATTTCATAATAGTTTTCTATAATTTATCTGAATAATGCTACTTTTTCCGTTAAAGATAGCATTAATATACTTAGATAAAATTCAACCTATAACCCTAGGTTATAGATAAGCAATAAAGGGTCAATTGTTAAAGCTGTAATTTAAGTTCATGGTTAAGGTGAATGAAACGTAACTAAATGATCAGGTAGCTAATAACCTGACAATTATAAAACAAGCGAAATTACAATGGTGGATGTCATGAAAGATAGATCAATGCTTAAGTCTAAACTATCACATTTGAGTTTATGTGTGCTAACAGCACTTACTTCTCAAGTTGTCTTTGCTGCAGAGAAAGCAGAAGTGAAAGAGGAAGAAATTGAAAGAATTTCTATCGTAGGTTCAAATATCAAGGGTAGCACTATGACAAGTGTTTTACCTGTTACCGAGCTTGATGCTGAAGACATCGCTGCAACTGGCGCTTTAGATGGAGATGAACTTTTACGTTCTATTCCTCAAATAGGTGCTGTTGGCTTTACAGGCACTCGAGGTGGTAATACCGGAACGAATGCCGCACGTGGTGATGTTGGCTCAGTTAACTTACGTAGCATAGGTGAAGGTAATACCTTAGTTTTACTTAATGGTCGCCGTATGGTTAATCACCCGATTACTCAAACAAACTTTGGCGTACCGGTAACCTCGGTTAACTCTAATACCTTACCTATTTCAGGACTTGCGCGTGTTGAAGTTTTACGTGATGGTGCTGGCGCACTGTATGGCTCTGATGCTGTTGCGGGCGTAGTGAACTACGTGACCAAAGAAGATTTTGAAGGTGGCAATTTTAAAGTGCGTTATGGCGCAGAGCAAGGCACCGATCGTAATGATTTCACCTTATCTGGTAACAAAGGTTTTGAATTCAATAATAGCCAAACATTTTTCATGATTAGTGCAAACTACGCCAAGAAAACGGGTTTACAAGCGTCAGAAAATGGTTTCTCTAGTAATCAAGATTTACGCTCAAGAGCACCTGAAGAATTTGCCGGCGATACCGATTTTGATAACCGTTCTACATTAGAGCCTCATGCAGATCTACATTATATAGGTTTACCGAGCAAAATTGATGATTACATCGTTCGCCCAGTGTCATATATTAATAATGCGGGTGAACAACAATCCGCTGGCAGTTGTGGTGGTGGAGCTTTAGCTTCCGGTGGCGGAGTTATGGGTGATGTATGTCTTGATGCCGCAGGTAGTCACGATAGAGCATTACGTCCTAACCGTAATGAAGAACGTACCTTAGTACCTGATATTGATCGATTAAATCTTTTTACTAACTTAAGTCATGAATTTAATAATGGTGTAGAATTTTATAACGAGTCTACTTATTACCGTTCTAAAACTAAGCGTCAATGGGAACAATCAGCCATATTAAGTAATGGTACTTTTGATGTACCAGCACACAGTTATTACAATCCATTTGGTCCTGTAAACTTTGCCGATGGCCGTGTTAATCCTAATCGTATTGCTGGTTTAGACCCTGCGGTAGTACCCGTTGAAGGTCTTGCTTATAATTTACGTATTCGCCCAACTGATGTTGGTCCACGTCAAGTTGAAGTTGAAAGTACTAGTTACCGTTTCTTAAATGGTTTTCGTGGTACCTACGACGATTGGGATTGGGATACGGGTGTATTATATAGTGAAGCAAAAACTGACGATAACATGAGTAATCGTATTAGTTCTCCTTTATTACTAGCACAGTTAAGTTTAGATACTGCTGACGCTTACAACCCTTTTACAGGTGTTAATCCAGATAACCCAGCGAGCATCATAGATTCAACGCCTAACCCACAATCTAGTATTAATCCGTTTTTAACTACCGCTCAACGTAGTGCAAAAACATCATTAACAATGCTAGATTTCAAAGCTTCAAATCCATTTATGTTTGAATTACCTGGCGGTGAGGCCGGTCTAGCTTTCGGTTTAGAATATCGTAAAGAAACGTTAGATGAAGACAATAGTTCAAACTTTGATGGATCAGAACCTTTTGTTGAAGGTAATGCTGATCCGGTTAACCTAAGTAGTTTACAAGGTAGTAGTGTTCGCCTAGATGTTTCTGGTGAGCGTGAAGTTTATTCTGCTTATGTAGAGCTTGCTTTACCATTACTCGCAGATCTTCCTGCTATTCATAGTTTAGATGTGCAATTAGCCGCACGTTATGAAGACTTTAGCGATATAGGTAATATAACTCGACCTAAAATGGCCGTGTCATGGTTCCCCGTTGAAATGCTTCAATTTAGAGGTGCCGTATCTAAAGGCTTTAGAGCGCCAAACCTCATTCAGCTAAATTCACCAGGCGCTACATTGACTACAGGTGTAGATGATTATGCTGAAAATTCCTTGGATGCCAATGGAAACGTTGTTGTTAATTCTGATACTTTAGCAGATGGCGGCTCTGGTAATGGTAACTACAATCTATCAACATCAGGTAACAAAGATTTAGAGGCTGAAGAAAGTGAAAATATAAGTGTAGGTTTAACATTACAAGTTATGGATAACTTAACCTTTACTTATGATTGGTGGGAAATTGAGACAACAGGTACTGTTGGTGTTCTTTCTGATGAGAATATTTCACGTTTAGACTTGATTGCAAGAGGAGAAGGTTCATCAAATCCTGACGTTATTCGAGGCCCTATTGACGCGGATAATCCATTAGGAGAAATTGTTCAAATTAATCGCCGCTATGAAAACCTAAACACTCGTACAATTACTGGTTACGATATTGCTATCAATTATGATTTGAATACTTCAGTGGGTGATTTTGGCCTATCATTAAATGGTGCTAGAACATTAAAATTTGACCAAGAAGCTGGCGGTGATGCGTCGTTAATTGTCGATGCGGGTGCTGATCCTGAAGTATTAGGTACTGCAGTGGGTGATATCGTTGGAACAAACAGTATTCCAGAATGGCAAGCAACAGCATCATTAAAATGGAAATCAAATGATGCGCTATGGGGCGCAGGTTTATTTGTTAAATACGTTGGTGAAGTTGACAATACCAGTGTATCCAAAACCGTTGATAGCGTAACAACATTCTATACCTCCAAAGCGCAAACTCGAGCAAATACTTACGTAACTCGTAATGACTTCATGGGATACGAAGGTGTGAGTCTAAGTTTTGGTATTAATAATGTCTTTGATCAAGAACCACCATTGGCTGATACTACCTTTGGTTATGACGGTTCATTACATTCAAGCCGTGGAAGATACTTCTATACCAGTGCTAATTTCAGTTTTTAATGATTAATTAGTAACAAACCATATGGCTTGGCTAACTCAAAGTAGTCAGGCCATATTTTCTTTCTCATGCAAGTTTATAAAGAACCAATTATGAAAAATGCACTTAACTCATCAACTTTGCTTTTACCGTTATTATTAGTAGTATTTTCCTGTTCAGCACCTCAAAAAAATATTGAAAACACAGCACCAATTCTCTCTGAAGACACGAAAACCGATACTTCAGCAAACGTTTATCGTCCTGTAAAAGAACAATTTAAACCTGAAGTAAATAAAGTTTCAAACGTTAATAGTCAGTCCTGTAGCGACGGTAAGGTAAAGCTGACCAGTGATTTTGCTGCAGGGCGTATGGATGAATGTAAAAGAACAGGTGAAAATGAATATTCAATAATATTAGTGCCAGAAAACACGCCTATCAACTCAAGCCCTTGGTATGCTTTTAAAATACAGGCTGAGCAAGTTACGGATATCACTATTACCATGAAGGTACGTGGCGATAAGCATCGTTACCCCCCTAAAATTAGTCGTGATGGTAAGTCGTGGCAGCTACAAAGTTACCAACAAAAAGGTGAGCGCTTAATCATGAAAGTGAAAGCATCTCCCCAACCAGTGACTATTGCCGCACAAGAAATTATAAATAATCAATATTATGTTAATTGGGCAGAAGAACTTATCGAAGAGAGCGCTTTCACCCAAAGCATTTTAGGAGCATCTACTCAAGGTCGTCCTATCTACAAAATCGAAAGTCGAGGTGAAAATACTAATGAGTGGGTCGTTATTCTAGGACGACAACATCCACCAGAGGTTACCGGTGCTCTGGCTTTATTTCCGTTTGTCGAGACACTATTATCAAATAGCGAACTTAGTAAGTACTTTCTTAGAAAATATAATGTGCTAGTTATTCCTAATATAAATCCAGATGGAGTACATGCTGGTAATTGGCGTAGTAATGCTAATGGTAAGGATTTAAATCGTGATTGGAATGATTTTTCACAGATCGAAACTCGATTAATAAATGACTATTTGCAGGGCTTAGTAGCACAAGGGCAAAAAATTAAGTTTGCTGTTGATTTTCACTCCACTAAAAATGATATTTTTTATACTATGCCAGTAGACTATGGCGTTGAAAGCTCATACTTTGTTAGGCATTGGTTAGGTGAACTCGATAGACAAATGCCAAACTTCAATGTGGTTTTAAGACCAGGGAATAATCCAAACTTAGGTGTATCAAAGCAGTATTTTTCTGATCAGTTTGGCGTTCATGCCATTACCTATGAAATGGGTGATAATACCGATCGTACTAAAATAAAAAGTATTGCATATAAATCAGCTAACATATTGATGATTAACATGTTATCAGATGTTGACCATGAAAAAGAATAGGAAAGACTATGAATGTCCTTAACAAAACAGCAATCAGCTTAGCGATCAGTATGGTATTTTTGAGTGCCTGCTCGACTGAAGAACAAAAGCTTACCGATAATAACGTTGATTTATTGATCACCAATGGCACTGTTTACACCGGAGAAAATGGTCAAGCTCAGCAACTCGATGTAGCGATTTGTCAGCAAATTATTTGTGGTTTATATCCCCGTGGTGAGCACAGTATTGAGGCCAAAAAGGTAATTGATGCTAAAGATAAAATTGTTAGCCCTGGTTTCATTGACCCACACACTCACTCTTTAGCAGAGCTGCTCAGTAAAGATAAAAACCATAACTTAAATTACTTAACTCAAGGTGTAACTACCGTGGTCAATGGTAATGATGGTGGTGGTCCAGTTGATATAACAGCGATGGCTAAAAAGCTAAAAACTAATGGTATTGGCACTAACACTGCATTATTAGTGGGTCATGGCAGTTTAAGAGAACAAGTCATGGGCAGAGCAGAGCGTTTTGCCACGCCTGAAGAACTCAGTGAAATGTCGGCGCTATTAACAACAGCGATGGAAGCCGGCGGCATTGGTTTATCAACGGGGTTATATTACGTGCCAGGTAGTTATGCTAATACAGATGAAGTCATCACCTTAGCTAAAATTTCTAGTCACTTTGGCGGAATTTATGATACTCATTTACGTGATGAAAGTACCTTTAATATAGGCTTTAATGCCGCCTTAGACGAAGCCATTAATATTGCTGATAAAGCGGATATACATTTGCACTTAGCACATATAAAGGCATTAGGCGTTGATGTTTGGGGGCAAAGTAAGCAAGCAATTGACACTATTACTCAAGCACAACAAAAGGGTACCTCAATATCTGCTGACCAATATCCTTGGTTAGCATCAGGTACTAAGCTACGTAGTGCGGTAATTCCTAAATGGGTAATGGCTGATTCAAAAAATGCTTTTCATCAACGTCTACATCAAACTGATTTATCAGCAAAATTAGCGGAAGAAATTACTGAGAATATTCGCCGAAGAGGTGGTCCAGATTCGCTTTATATTACTGAGTTTAATGATTCAAGCTTAGTAAGTTTGAATTTACTGCAGGTTTCAGAGTTGAAAGGTTTATCTGTCGTTGATACCGCTATTTGGATGGTACTACAAGGTGATGTTAGAGTAGCGTCTTTTAATATGTCCCCTGAGGATGTTGAACGTTTTATGGTACAACCTTGGGTGGTCACTTCATCTGATGGCACAAACGGTCACCCCAGAAAATATGCAAGTTTCCCGCAGAAATATCAAAAATATGTAGTCGATAAAAAATTGCTCACTATTGCTGAGTTTATCAATCGAAGTTCTTCCCAAACAGCCAAACTCCTTGGTCTTAATGAACGAGGTCTTTTAAAAGTAGGCTATAAGGCCGACGTTATTGTTTTTGATCAACAAGGTTTTGCGCCTAAGGCAAACTTTAGCCAGTGGAATAATTACTCGGTAGGAGTAGAGCAGGTTATTGTCAACGGCACACTGGTGATAGAAAACGAAAAGTTTAGCGGAATCTTAGCCGGAAAGTTTATTCAATAAGTATGGTGTGGTTAAACTAATTACTCAGAGTAATAGTTGATGCTTCTCTTATTGATGGTTTTTATTTTAAATAGACCGTCATTTTTTATATAATGATAGCTTGTTGGTAACGCGGCAGTAATTCGGCATTGCCAATGGAAAATAGAAAAACCATATATAACCTTAAGTAAATATCAAAGTAAGCCAAAATAACGCTATAGTCATACTTAACAATGCCTATAGCGATGTTTTCAACCAACCTATCTCGTTTTTATCAACTCATTAGTACTGAACTATAGACATAACTTCTACGCTCATTCCTTCAAGTGAAATGTTTAATCTAGTATCATAGTATTTTCAAAATACTCCTGCATGTAAACTTTTAAGCATTTAGCTCTAGCACTTAACAGTTTACCACTGGGCCATACAGTATAAAGATCTCGATTTGGCCCCTGCCAAGCTTGTAATACTCGTACTAATACTCTCGACTTTATTAAATGACTGACCTCGCTCATTGGTAAAAGTGAAATACCCAGATCGTCACATACCAGCTGAGTTACCATGTTTACATCGTTTACTAAGGTCGAAAATCGAGGGCGAAGTTCCTGTTTTTTACTAGCCATTACATTCGACATGCTCCAACTTAGTAACGTATTTGTTCCTATTAAACGATGCAGTTCAAGTTCCTCAAGGCTTTTTGGCTCTCCTTGAATGGCTAAATATTCTGAAGTTGCAACTAAGACAGTTTGCAACGAGCCTAAACGTTTTTGATAAAGCATTGAGGATTCTTGCGGACCAATCCGCAGTGCGATATCAGCCCCAGATGACAGCATGCTGTCCACACTATTACTTAGCATCAATTCAAGCTTAATATCAGGATAAGTTTTAATAAAACCTGACCACATCGGCTGCAGCAAACCTGTAGAGATATTAGTCGGCGCTAATACTTTTAAAGAACCCGCTAATATATTTAATTCACCACTAAGCTGTTGCCGAGTTTGTTCAAACTGCTCGACTAAACCTGCATAAGACTGATAGAAAGACTCTCCCTCCTGAGTTAGTCCAAATTGGCGCGCAGAACGGTGAATCAACTGGTGGCCAATAGACGTTTCTAAACGCTGTAAACGCCGTGTTACCGTAGCCGCAGGTAAGTCTAGCTTCTTAGCAGCTGACGCTAATCCTTGTTTCTGTACTATGTGTACAAATAGAACTATATCATCGAACATGATTTCATATTTGGAATTAATGATTGATAAATACAGTATATATTTCATATTCGTAAGTGTATATCTTTAGATTCCCTCAAATATATAACAAAGACACAACAGAGATAACCATGACAACACCTAAAGCCTTACCTCAGAAGAAACTATGGATCAGCGCTGGTCTAAAGGTTTCAGCCGATATCTCAGCAGAAAAAGCCAAAGAAGAACTGCAAACATTGCAACAACAAACAGTCAAAGAGAAAGGCTGTATTTTCTTTGAGGTATTACAGCATAACGAAGACCCTGATTTATTTATCCTTTGGGAAGAATGGATCAACGAAGACGCCTTAAAAGAACATTTCAACCAACCCCATACGAAAGCTTATTTAGCCCAAGCATTGACAGAAGTTCGTTACATAGAAAAACTAGAGAAGTTTTCATGATTCATCGTATTTTATTCTCACTAATAATGTCATTACAGCTGTCATTTCTAATGACAGCTTGGGTCACTTGGATAAATCTAGGCTGGTCTACTGAATTTTATCAGCAATGGCTCCATAGCTTTATTTTAGCTTGGCCCGCAGCCGCATTGATTTCATTATTCAGTGCACCAGAAATCCACAAACTTGCGACTGTCTTGAGTAATAGAGCTAAATCGAAAGCAGAGCTAAAATTAAAATAATCATGAGCATACAACGAAAAAACTACAATAAGTTGGGTGAAGTACTTGGCCCATATACCCAAAGTGTTATTCACAGCAATACCTTGTACACATCTGGACTCACGGCATTTGGTAGTTCAGCGCAAATGGCAGGAATAGAAGTACAAACACGGACTATTTTTTCTCAGCTAAATCATATCTGTCAGGCGCACAATGTTACGATGAAAAATCTGATCAAAGTAACAATATTTGTCAGTGATTTTAGTGATATGGATTTGTTAAGATCAACTCTATTTGATTTATATGGACATGACATTCCCGCGAGTTCTTTAATTAAAGTTGATGCTCTTTTTTCTAAAGATTTTAAAATAGAAATTGAAGCCATCATTGGCCTATAGTAGAAAATTAATGGCCTAAAGAATTAATATCAAGATTGCAGGTTAATCATCATCACAGGTAGGAGGTTTACATGAAACGACTGGTATTGGAGGCCTATTTTTTAAGGCAAAAGATGTACCCCTGATTCATCTTTGATACAAATGTCACCTAGGCAGCCATTTCAGGAATGGGCCGATTCAACCATCTGCTCGGTTAGTTCGGAACAAGATTGAGTTATGGTAACCGCCTATTGTTCCTGCCAACTAAAATAGCTGGGCATAACAAATCACAAATAAGCGTTGTTTTTTTTCGTGCTGGTTTTAGGTCGAGCAGCTCATAATCAGCAAGTGACAAAAATATACCTTTGTTATTGTTAAGACGATAACGACAAATTCTTATTGAAAGAGCTATCAAACAAAAACTCTTTATTTAAATGAGTCTTAAGCATTACTAACATAAAAAACACCTGGTATTAACAACTAAGGTAATTGTTTTCACAAAGCACTATTTATCCGAAAAGCTATTATCTTAGTTATAACCTAATACATAGCTATAGTTCGCTTCATCGGCTAAATCGAAGTATCTTATTAGCGGCGCATCTGTTTGCATCATTTTATTCTCAGTGGTGTAACTTTCATCTGCAGCACTAGACGTTGAACTAGTTACGCAACTATCTGCCGAGTTAATATTGTCTGTTGTCATTTGCGCTTGGGTATTGTCAGTATTAGCCATTATCATCACCTTTTAAAAACCGTTATTAATCACCTTGGATTACCATCATGTAATTATATTTTGAAAAAGGAAAAGACTTAAGTTTTGCTTAGCCATAAAGAGAGGTTATGACTTGATTATCCTGCAGCTAAAGCAACGCTTTCAGGCTATCTTATTAAGAGAGTCTCAAGCCATACCCTTAGGTTATACATCATCTATAGATAGGAATGAATTTATTGTTTTTGTTTGTATATACTTGATTGATAACTTATACCAATTCCAATAACTTTCTTTTCACTCAGCGAGAGTTAAAAGGCTTAGAGGCAAGGCATTGATTGTAGAGAATGGTTATTCCCTTCTCAAAATTAATAACGCAGCATATAAGCCTTTTAAACTCGCCTTTAGGAGCTTTCCAGCGATCCGATAACTGCACATAATTTCTTTCATATAGAGTAACTATATGCAAAAAAATTCTATTTGTTCTCAAACCGCTGGTAAGCTCTGAGTGGGAATAAACTTAATGGACTTGGTATTATTAATAGCCCTTTAGAGGCAACAAACTTGGAACAAATATGCGACAGTTTATAACTATAATAATTTTAATAACTGCTTTTGGTTTTCAGCTTAATGTTAATGCAAGTCAAATGGTCAACATTAAAGGCCGTTTGCTTGATGAATTTCAACTCCCTCTTAGTATGGTAAATATCACCTTAAACAATAAATCAGTTACCAGCGATAAACAGGGACGCTTCGTTATACCTAGTGTCGCTAAAGATATTTATCAGCTCAGCTTTGTTAAAAAAGGCTACTTTAAAAGTATTCAAACGTTTAGTCATTATGAACTTTTTTCTCAGAATAAAGAAAAAGCTAATACTGCTATTGCAGATCTCACTTTAGTTACCAAAAAAGCCAAACGCGTAATGTTAGCCTTTGGTGGTGATGTCATGATGGATCGCCGTTATTATAAACCTTACTTTGGAGATTCTATTTTGATTCATCCAGAAACTAGGCTCAGTGATAGTAAGGCGATTGTCGAAAACATAAAACCTTATATGAGTATCGCTGATTACGCAGCGGTTAATTTAGAAACACAAATTGCCGATAAAACACCTGGAGATCGCGCGCCTAAATCTGTTACCTTTTATTCTAGACCTGAAATACTCGACGCTTTAGTGTGGGCGGGTGTGGATTACGTCAGTTTGGGTAATAATCATACTTATGATTATTTAGAGCCAGGAATGGAGTCGACTTTAGCATTTTTACAGCAAAGTCCTCTGGGATTTTCCGGTGCAGGTATGAATGCAAAACAAGCGTTAAAAGCTCATCGCGATACCATCAACAATACTGAATTCTCTATGCTAGGTTATGTCGGCTGGGAAGGGCGTTCAGAGCCTACGCAAACAGCTAACCACAAACACGGCGGCGCTGCTTATGGTTCAATGACTAATATCATTAACTCTGTTCAACAAGAAGTGAATCAAGATAGAGTCACTATAGTGCAATATCATGGTAGTCAAGAGTACGCTAACAGCCCAACGGGTGTTACCGAACAACGATTAAAATCAGCCTTAGATAATGGCGCGGCACTGGCTATTGCCCATCATCCACATGTAACTCAAGGTCTAGAGCTGTATAACAACAAGTTAATTGCTTACTCAATGGGCAATTTTATCTTCGATCAAAATTTTAGCGCCACACAACATAGTTTTATTTTGTATGTTTGGTTAGATGAAGGGGAATTTCATCGCGCGGAGATAGTGCCTTTATACGTTAAAGGTTATAAACCAACGCCTGCTACAGGGTCTAATCGTTATACTGTGATGAAGCGTTTAACTGAACTTTCTAAGGTTAGAAATACCCTTATTACCCAATCAGGTGGTCACGGTGTAATTACCGCTAAAAGACCAACAGTGACCGTTAAATCAGTTAGCAATACACAGGTTAAAGTCAAAGCCGATATCAACACATCCGTTAAACATGAGTTAACTTTTTCAGAAGGCAGCAAGATAGCGAGTTTGTATCACCTACCATGGCATCAACAACTTAGTGAGGTATGGATAGAAGACGAAAAGGTAAAGTATCGTCTGGGTAAAAATTTAGTTAACGGCAGTAACTTTGAAAGTTTTTCAACGTTTAATAGCCCAGAACGTGGTTTGTTTTTTGATAGAAGTTTAATGAGTTTAAATAATTATGGTGTTAGTGGTAATACAAGTATTGCTTTAGCACTTAATAACCAACAGCCAACGTCCTTTGGCGTAAAAAGTTTTTGGCGTGTTTATTCTGCCAGTAGACAAGTTACCATTAAAGCCAGTTATCAGAGTAAAAAAGCCGTTAAATTACACTATTATTGGCAGGGAAGAAAAAAGAGACAAAAATTATTTGATGCCTTTGAAAATAGCCCTAAAAACTTAATTAAAACTGTTGAATTATCTGGTTCAGATACATGGCAAAACGTAGAAGTTGATTATAATTCCCCAAGAGTTGGTTATAAAAGTTATCGTGTATTGGTCGAGGCCGAATTGGTGGATGGCACCACAACCCAGTTAGATATTGACGACTTTGCTGTCATTGAATGGCATAGCGCTTTTACAGATAATCCAATACCACAGTTTTTTTCCCTTGATAGCCGACAATCAGCTTACTTGGGTTTATCTAATGTAAGTAAAACGATTAAAACCAAGCCAAGTGCGGTTGTTGTTATCACCAAGTAATAAACTTCATCTAGCGTTATATCCACGGTCAGTACCACTTAACTATAATTAAGTGGTACTGACCGTTATTTATTATTATTACGATAGAAAGCGGAAAGCGCTTGAAATAGTCTTAATTCATACCAAGATATGAGTAAGGTTCACTATTTTAATACATTGGTATCATTAAGGTTTTATTTTGATTATTCTTTTGCCCCTATTTATTGGTATGGCGATTATTGGCTACTTAATGGCAAAGCCGTATTGGCGTGAACATAAGCGCGATAAAATAAGAAGCCTGCCTTTCAAAAAACAATGGCGCAAAATAATCCAGCAACGAATGCCTTATTTTAAGCAAATGCCAACAGATTTACAGCTACAGCTTAAACAACATATTCAAGTATTTATTGCAGAAAAAGACTTCATCGGTTGCAATGGCATTAAAATAACTGAAGAAATACAAATCACTATTGCTGCTCAAGCTTGTTTGTTACTACTAAATAGAAAAACGGATTATTACCCTAAATTAAAAACGATTTTAATCTATCCAAGCGCTTTTCTTAAAGAGCAAAACCAGCGCAATGCTGATGGTGTTCAATACACAAAAAAAGTCGCTTTAGCAGGTGAGTCATGGGACTTTGGGAAAATAGTCTTATCTTGGCAAGACAGTCTGCAGGGTGCAGAATTACCCAATGATGGCCACAACGTGGTAATCCATGAGTTTGCTCATCAACTAGATCAAGAAAATGGTAAAGCTAATGGCGCCCCCATTTTAGGTAAAGACCAAAGTTATCAATGTTGGTCTACAATCTTTTCACAGCAGTTTAAAATACTACAAAGGCAAGCCGCTGCAGGTACGCCATCAATATTTGATTACTATGGTGCCACTGAGCCCGCAGAGTTTTTTGCTGTAGTGAGTGAAGTGTTTTTTGAGAAGTCTAAGCAACTATCTATAGAGCATCCTGCACTTTATCGTCAACTGACTAATTATTACAAAGTTGACCCAATTCATTGGTAAACATTTAGCATAAGTGGGTGTTGAGGACTGTTAGATGTCACTGTAAAAAGTTAAATTTATCAATATTATAAAACACATGACAACAATCCATATGTTTAGCTATACTAATATTTGTTAGGGAATAACAACATTAATAATAGGGATTAAGTTAATATATGGAAACACACCAAATATCATTTGCAAAAGTTTGTGTACTTAGTCATGACATTGCCGAAATTACGGTTGATAGCGGTGCAGACATTACCCTCAGCATGGTAAAAGAACTCCATCAGTTATTACTCTCGCTATTTAGCGAATCATTTTCATTACTTGTTAATAAAAGCAATTCCTATTCTACGCAGCTTGATGCGTTAATCCATTTTGGTACTTTGCCCGCCATAGATAAAATAGCAGTATTTGCACCAAATAAATTAGCTAAGATGAGTGCTGATTTTTCAGCGACTATTCCAAGTTCTTCCGGTTTAAATATTGAAGTATTCACTGAACGTGATGATGCACTTGTTTGGTTGATAGAAAGAAAAAGTTCCGCTGCCAGTCAGAATTATCTATGATAATTGGGGATATTTTAAGTGGCTAAGGTAAGTAATATCCTGCCGTCATATCACTAAAAATCACAACGTTTATCCTAAAACCATCAATAATATTCGTTCAAAAAACGCCTAATAAATGAATTTAAGTCATTTACTTAAAATAGTATAAAAACCAATGGTTATCACAAAAGCACCTGTTATATAAGGTTTTTATTTTTATCTATTGGTTACGCGTTACCTTTGTTGTACTTAAAATCAAGATGTAACATTAGATGAAACTATACTTAGAGTGCTGTTATGACTTGATGCTCTTTACCTCAGTTAACTCAACTAAAGATAATCAGTAAAAGCCATAACTAACACTAAAAATTAAAGCCAAGCCTTCGATAACATTCTTGTTAGTGCTGTTTAAAAGCTGCTCTAACTTCTCAAGTACGATGATTATATAAGTTCATCAGTATGGATAAGAAGAACAACCTATTACTCACTTGGGTAGTGATCAGATAACACCCAGACGAATCATTTCAAATAGCCATCGAAAATCAAATTATGACTTCAGTGCTTCATAAATTAAGTAAACCGCAATATACTGTACATAATTACAGTATAGTGCGGTTTTTATATGAAAGTTATCCCAATATATGCCGAAGCTGGTATTTCAGGCTTTGAATCTCCAGCGGCAGAATATAAAGAATTAGGTTTATCGCTTGATCAATTAATCATAAAACATCCCAATGCCACCTTCATCGGGCAGGCTTCTGGTCAATCAATGAAAGGGGTAGGGATATTTGATGGCGATATTCTCATTGTCGACAGGTCATTAACCGCTAGAAATGGTGATGTTATTGTGGCTAATTATAATGGTTGTTTCGTCTGCAAATTAATTGACAAGGTACAAGCTAGGCTATTATCGGCCTCAGCTGATTTTGCGCCTGTCTCAATTACCCCTGAAGATGAATTTTCATTAGAGGGCGTTGTTACTCGCTCTATTCGCTTACATCATAAATCTCCAGAGTTAGCGGCATGTATGCTTTAGTTGATGCGGTATCATTTTACGCAAGTGCTGAAAAAGTTTTTGACCCAAGCATACGTAATAAACCCGTTGTTGTTTTAACCAATAATGATGGTTGTATCTGCGCTGTTTGTCCGATTGCAAGACGCCTTGGTATTCCAAAATTTATACCTTACTTTCAAGTTAAGTCATTGCTTGAAAAGCATGGCGTGGTTGTTCGTTCTTCAAATTATGAGCTGTATGCGGATTTGAGCGAACGAATGATGAATGTCATCAGCCGCTTTTGTGATAACCAGTATATATACAGCATTGATGAGTCATTTTTATATTTTGACCATTATGAAAGCTGTATAAAGGATTGGCATGAATACGGACATCAAATAAGAAAAGCCATTTGGAAAGAAACTAGACTTCCAGTCGGTGTTGGTTTTGGTGAAACAGCAACACTGTCAAAAGCGGCAAACCATGCAGCTAAAAAACTCTCTGGCTTTAATGGTGTAGCCGTTATTAATAGCGCAATAAGCAGAGATGAAATACTGAACCGCATGGAGGTAGATGAGGTATGGGGTATTGGGCGTAAAATAGCGAAACGCTTAAGGCTTGAGGGCATTAATAATGCCGCTCAATTAGCAAAACAAAATGCTAAGAACATACGAAAACAATTTAGCGTAGTGACTGAAAGAACCGTGAATGAACTTAACGGTATCAGTTGTTTGTCTTGGGACGAGGTGAAATCACCCAAAAAAGAGATTTTTTCAACACGAAGTTTTGGACAGCGCATAACCACAAAGAATGAATTACGCTCAGCGTTGGTAACACACGCAGCCATTGTTGGAAGGAAAGTGAGGAGACAAAACTCACTCATTAAAAAATTAATGATATTTGCCTCTAACTCGCCACATGATGAATTATATTACAAACAAGCCATTGTTTTTCCATTTATCATAGCGACCGAGAATACCTGTGAAATGGCGCGCGCGATAAACCAAGTCATCGATTCTATATACAAAGTAGGGATAAAGTTTTACCGCTGTGGTGTAGGTGCAATCGAATTAAATAGCAAAACGTTTATACAGCCAGACTTATTTATGCCCGATCACACTAATAGTAACGTAATGAAATGTTTAGATAATGTGAATTACAGATACGGAGATAGCACATTAAAATTGGCCGCTGAAGGACATCATGAAAAGTGGAAAATGCGACGAGAGTTTTTAAGCCCTCAGTACACCAGCCAATGGCGAGATATCCCTAAAATACAGTGCTAGTGATTATGCTCACAATATTGATAGAGTGCTGTGTAACACGTATTCCCGTTGCTCTTATCTATCGACAGAAAGGAATTAGTTCAAATATGGTAGCTAAACTCTCTACGTTCCGCAGAAGTCATAAGTTCATGGAACTGCTTTCCAGTAATGCATACCAAGTGTTGGTGATCTCCAGACTCAAAATAAATTTTATCCTGCCGACCAAGACTGCTAGTGTGGTCCCAGATAGTTTGGACTGCGTAGGCAAATCCAATAGGCGGTACCGCCCCCACTTCACAGTCTGGAAACAATAGCTCTACCTCTGACTCCGAAGCTAATTCGACTTTTTGTTTCAATAGCTCACACAGTATATCCAACTCTATATAATAGTCGGATGGCAACACAACTAGCAGAAAACTCTCTTCATCCTTCAGTAGAACACCTTTAGCCAGAGCATCTCCAGGTACATGAGCCATCTCTGCTGTCTCCATGCTACTGCTACTGTGAGGATGAATAATTAGCCGGTATTCTATTTCTTGTTGTTGCAGGTAGGTCTTTAATATATTTGCTATAGCCATGGTCTTTCCAAAAAATAAGAAATATATTTTTTAGTATAGGAAGAATAATTTTTTTTGTCTCTTATATAAGCTAAGTCTTAACTGTAAGGAATATTACGGTCATCTGGGTTAGTTTGTCTGCCTAAATGCAATGGTGCAGCAGTATTGCTTTATACCTTAAAAGAAAGCTTTATTGCTTCAACGACTTATAGGTTTTAAATCTTTTCTCAACTCAATTTAATGAAAATACACCATTTAATCGATTATTTAGTGTAAGTTATCTAATATTCCGATAGATAAGCTTTTTAGTACGTCTACATAATAGACGATTGTGTTTTCAATGGGGCTGAGTATGAATCAAGTTAGAGGTTTTACGTTATCATTTGTGATAGTCATTATTTCATTTGTATTCTCCGCAGTTGCTGCAGGACTACTCGCCGATTTAGTTGGCATATGGAAAAAACCGGCTATTGGCTCTGTTGCTGCTTTTTGTGTGGTTATCGTTGGCTATGTCACAGCACCTAGCCATAAGCGAATGGCATCAGTCATTTGGTTAATTGTAGGTGCTATTTCAGCTTGGTTTTTAGCGGGTGATTCATATTACCCAGAAGATTATGAACATGCATATCAGCTTACAATAATCCCATTACTCGCAACCTATCTTAGTGGGCTACTTGATTTACTATTATGTCTAGTGTGGCATAAAAAACAAAACAAGAACGAAGGCTTGAACACGTAACCCTTGGTTTTGTTCTACTTCGTTTTATATTTTAGCTAACCGAATCCTTCGGACAGCGTTTTTTGATCATTTTTACGGCGTTATCGCCATTTTTATGTGAAATAACCACATGACAAAGGCTCTACCTTGTATAAATACCTAAAAAATCGCTGCAAAAACAATCTCGAAAGATCAACAGGCCCTAATCAGAGGATTTTAAATGGATAGTGCATCAATAATGGTTTGGAGTGTTCTTTTTGGTGGTATAGGTATTGGCTATTTCATGTACGGTAAAAAGCAAAGAGCTATTGTTCCTTTCTGTATCGGTTTATCGCTTTTTGTTTTTCCATATTTTATGTCCAGTGTAACTATGTTGCTTATTGTTGGCATTATCTTAGTGGCGATACCTTATTTTATTAAAATTTAACAAACGCTGCTATTAACATTTTGATGAATCTAAGGAGTATAAGATGAAATTAGGTGCATTTTCGATAAGTTTAGCGATAATACCTAGTCAATTACGTTTGAGGCTCAAGGTGTCGATATAATACAAAAATCTATTAGCGGTGAAAGCGGTCCTTCAAGAGTCTCTATTAAAGGTGCTGGCGGCAATGTAATCTTAATAGATCAGCATGTAATCATCTCAAACCGTCTCAAATCATAACAAATTAATATAATAAGCAGGTAACCCAGTGGAACAAAATTTTAAATCGATTATTGAACAAATAGGTGAAGATTCAAGCCGTGAAGGTTTGGTCGATACACCAAAACGCGCAGCCAAAGCAATGAAGTTTCTTACTCAAGGTTATGAGCAAGATTTAGATTCTGTTATCAACGGAGCCTTATTCAGCTCGGATTGCAATTCAATGGTAGTGGTTAACAACATTGAACTCTATTCATTGTGCGAACACCACATGTTACCTTTTACTGGTCGTTGCCACATTGGTTATATCCCAAATGGCAAGGTATTAGGATTATCTAAACTAGCTCGTATAGTAGATATGTTCGCACGTCGTTTGCAAATTCAAGAGAATTTAACGCAAGAAATTGCTAATGCAATTATGGATGTTACCGGTGCAAAAGGGGTTGGTGTTGTCATGTCTGCATCACATTTATGTATGCGTATGCGTGGTGTTGAAAAACAAAACTCTGAAATGAAAACTTCATGTATGCTCGGTTCGTTCATGAAATGCAAAGACACCCGCGCTGAGTTTTTGCAGTTGATTAGAGATTGATGAACAGTACTGCTTGGGTATTAGTGACAGGAGGAGCAAAGCGCATCGGCGCGTTCCTCAATCAAGAATTTGCCAAAAGCGGTAAGAATATTGTGCTGCATTACAATCACTCTGAAATTGCTGCAATTGCATTAAAAACGCAATTAGAAGCACACAATATCAAGGTTGTTTTATGGCAGGCAAATTTAGATGATCCAGCGACAATTGAGCAACGGTTTGAAGAATTGCTCACTGAAGTTGCTCATATTGAATTACTGATAAACAGTGCCTCAGTGTTTGGACAAGGTTCATTACTTGAATCGTCTTTAGCGCAAATTCAAAGCAATCTTAATATACATCTTACGAGCCCCTGGTTGTTAATACAGGCGTTAGTAAAACAAAACAAGCCGTGCCAAATTATTAATATTTCAGATGCCAATTTATCGCACCTTTATACCAATAAATCAGCGTATTTCATTTCAAAAAAAGCTCAAGAAACATTAACTGAATTGGCAGCTATAGAATGCGCACCCAATGTGCGAGTTAATGCGATAGCACCGGGATTTGTTTTAGAAGCGATGGATTCAACTAGTACCCCGGAAAGTAACATAGGAAGTGCTAAAGTAGCTACTCAAATAGATAGCAAGGATATTAATCTTTTACAGCGTAGAGTACCGTTAGCTGATTTATATTCAGCGATTGAGTTTTTATCAAAAAACAATTCTATTACAGGCCAAACACTACAGATAGACGGAGGGAGTCACTTACAATGTCCAGCATATATGTTGAAAAACTAGAGATCTACGCCATTCTCGGCATCACGGAAGAAGAACGCAAGAACAAGCAGAAACTCATTATTGATTATTGGATTGACGCAGACATATCCAAAGCGATGTTATCTGATGACATCGAAGATTGTGTTAATTATCGTACCATCAATAAAGAAATTTTAGAGGTAGTGCTTAATTCCAGTTATAAAACCATTGAACGGTTACTAGGCGTCCTATTAGACTTAATTATCTCGTTTGATGGTGTATTGCACGCTAAGTTGCAAGTTGCCAAGCCCGGCGCTTTACGCTACGCAAAAAATGTTTCTATTACTGCGGAACGTTCAGCTTAATGCCGTTTTATATTGTCGCTGTTTGCTCAAACATTGATGCACAAACAAATATACACCAAGCGTTTGAGCTGATTAAAAAAATAGACTCTCAGGCAAGTATGGCCAAATTACTGAGCACTGAACCTGTGGGATTTACTGAGCAGGCAGATTTTACTAATACGGCCTTTTCATTTAATTCTGCGCTTAATGCAACCGACTTAAAAGCACACTTGAAAAGCATAGAGGTTCAATTGGGGCGAATACGAACCAGCAATAAAAATGGTCCGCGTACTATTGATTTAGATATTGTTAAAATAGACAACGAAATTGTTGATGACGATTACCATCAATACGATTTTGTTAAAAAATCAGTTGATGAACTCGTTTTTAAACGTGCTATGAAAAGTAAGTAACGTCTGCAATGAAGATGCGAAACGATATCTCATACTGATGCTCAGTATTTTAATTTAAGGCACTAAGGGTAGTGAAAATCATGGTTTTGTATCACTCAAAAATTATAGTTTTCAGGTGGCTGTGTTAATAAATACAGATTATAGCCAATAAAAATAGAGTACGACTAAAATGTACTCGAATCACCTAATCGTTAATTACATTGACCTGCAGTAAATATAGTTTGTTACGCGTTACTTTTATATTGTGCATAAGCAGGGGTAATGTCCGTGTAATCAGCTATATAGTGAATCTCTTCGTATTAGCTAAACCGCTTAAAAAGATAAGGATGAAATCAAAGTAAGTATTCTTTATTTCATCTTTATCGATTGCCAGCTTTTAATAAAAGTCGCTCATTTTTAGCTTAACTATCATTATAAGTTTGACCCCATAGGGCTAGCACAGGATAATACCGCTTTTCGTTTTACAGGTAATATTAATGCTCAAGTATTTTCGTGTCATCAGCATTTTAGAAGGCTTATCTTTTTTAGCAATTTTAAGTATTTCATTTGGTTTGGTCAGTCGAGATTTTGTTTTTCAACTGGGTATGACACACGGTGTATTATTCATGCTTTACCTATTTTTATCGCTAATCGTTTCTAATAAGCAGCAATGGTCATTACTCACTTGGTTGTCTTTATTTGTTGCCTCAATTGTTCCTTTTGCTTTTATTGGCGTAGAAATATTTCTGAGTCGAACTTCTGGCTATCAAAAGCCCGCAGAAGCATAGCAGCGAATTAACGGATACTGAGCGACAGGATTCCACATTACCATGTATAAAAGAAAACAAGATGCCAAGCCACAAGTCATTTCTTATGACCGCGTAAAATCATATATGCAGTGGATGATCGAAAGATATGGTGATTACTCAGCGAAAACATTGCTACAAAAAGCAAACTTACTCTTTAAAGACGATAAACAATTCAATGAACCGGCACTCGATTATCTAATAGAGCGAGGAATTGTTGATGATCGTCGATATGCAGAGCGCTTAACGATAAGTTTTGCAGAGAAAAACATAGGTCCGAACAAAATAAAAGAGAAGCTCTATGCCAAAGGCTTTTCATCCCAAATTATCAATGATTGCGTTAGTGCGATAGAAACATCTGACGAGGATTACTTTGATAAAGCACTCACTCTAAAAATCAGAAAGTTTGGGGAAGATCCCATTGAAGATATTAAATTAAAGCAAAAAGCGTTACGCCATTTAATATCAAAAGGATTTTCCTATTCAATCGCTAATAAAGTGGTGAGTTATTCAGCTGACGAAGAGTATTAGTTCCCCGCTAAATTATAGCTTTACGGCGTGATAAGCATCAATGATGTGTTGAACGTCGTTTGTCTTACCTTGATGAAAACCTTGTTGAATACGTTGGTAATGATTAAGGGTTTTCTTCAAGTATTTATCAGCAATGTCAGATTGTAGACCTGATTGTGACTGCCAAATTTCATCGCCAACTGGATTAATATTCTTCTTTTCTGTACTTGTCGTTGAAACCAAGACTATTTCATAGAAACGTCGATTCTCTTCAATTAACACTTCGTGTTTCAAACTAAAATCTAGCGCTATTAACTTCTGACGTAATGGATATTGGTGATGAACGGGACAGAGTAAAAAATCAATATTTAAATCTTTGTGTTTCTTATATATTGCCTCAATAAACTCAATCATCAAATCACCGCCAATGCCCGCAATAATAATGAGGTGTTTGCCCTTATATTGCGCTAAAGGCAGTTTTGCTACATCAAGGCAGTGAGTTTTCCAAGTTGAACCTGAATAAAAACGGTGAAGCTTGCTTTCTAGTTCAGTCATTAGCTGGGGAACAATATCAATAAAATGAACCGTAGTGGCTTCTGGTCGCGACAATAAAGCACAACCAAGCAAGCCATGATCACAACAGCAATCCCAAATATGATCGTATTGTGCTGTCACCATTTGTTCAATTTTCTGTAATCGATTACTTAATTTAAGGTTGCTTTTTAAGCTGGGTTTCACGCTGGTATTCCAGTCAATTTTCAAGAGATATACTTAATGGATGATTAAAAACATCCGTATTGTATAGCGAAGTAACTTAACCATACAAGCAGTTCAAGTGAGACTAAAAACAATTGGCTAGACCCACTAACCCAAGAAGTTACGGCACTCAATAATGAAAAGGTTTTTTTGTGCAATCACAACTAAAGCGTTCAGTAATTAAGGTGATGAAGAGTAGGGAGGTTCTTATTGATTAATAAACACTTAAAGGAATTACTTATAGACACATTTATTTACATCAATTTACCTAAATACTGATATTTTTAACAAACACTATAATACAATGTTCGCTGCTTCTATTACGGATTGGTTAGATGAACTACACACGAGCTGCTCTGAAAAACCCCGCAGCAATTATTGTTATTGTCGTTTTAATTATGGTCTTTGGCCTATTAAGTGTTGCTAAATTACCTATTCAATTAACCCCTGATATAGAACAACCCCAAATAACTATATTCACAGGTTGGCGAAGTGCAGCTCCGTCTGAGTTAGAATCTGTAATTATTGAGCCTATCGAAAATGTGGTGAAGAATACGCAAGGTGTCATTCGGGTTAATACCTCTATAAACAAAGGTTTCGGGCGAATTTTTCTAACGTTTGATGTTGGCGCTGACATGCAAAAAGCCATGCTTGATGTCATCAATAACCTTAACCAAGTTCCGCCTTTACCCATTGACGCAATTGAACCTGTCGTTTCAGCCAGTGGTGGCGGTAATACTGCAACCATGATGATTAAAACCTTGCCAGACAATCCGGTAGAAGATTTTGGTCAATATCAAAAACTCATTGAAGATGTAGTTGAGCCAAGGTTTGCACGAATTCAAGGCATAGGTGAAGTTAACCTCGCTAGCCACAGGCAAAGAGAAATCAGAGTCACCTTCGACCCCGTTAAAACAGCCTCGTTAGGTTTATCTATTGCTGAAATAAGCTCAGTAATTACCAGCTCAAATGATACGTCTGCAGGTACTGTTAATGTGGGCCGTCGTCAATACGTGGTTCGCTTTTCTGGTCAGTATAGCCTAGATAATCTCACCGAAATGATCATTGGATATAGTGGTGAAAGACCCATTTATTTACAAGATATAGCTACAGTAGAGAATACTTTAGCAGACAGACAAGGGTTCAACTTACGTAACGGACAACCGTCGTATTACCTTACGTTGAAGCGTCAAAATGGTGAAAATATAGTTGCCTTACTTGATAAAATTAATATCGCCATTAAAGAACTGAATGACGGACCGTTAAAAGCAGAAGGATTAACAATAGATTTAAGTTTTGACTCTTCCGTGCATATTCGTAATGCGTTATCTCTGGTACAAAATAACCTAGGTTTAGGCGTATTATTATCAGTTATTATCTTATGGTTATTCCTTAGAGGCATGCGAAATATTTTGATCATTGCGATTACTATTCCTGTTTCTTTATTAGTCGCTTTTGTTGCCTTAAGTCTTTTTGATCGAACACTTAATGTTATTTCCCTTGCAGGTTTAGCTTTTTCTGTTGGTTTGGTGCTTGATGCCGCGATTATTGTTCAAGAAAATATTGTCCGACTCAAAAGTAAAGGTATGGATAATCATAAAGCGGTGCTCAAAGGTACAACCGAAGTTACGGGCGCTTTATTTGCCTCAACGGCAACTAGTGTAGCCATATTTTTGCCGATATTATTTATGAAAGGCATTGAAGGGCAACTTTTTTCAGACTTAGCCCTAACGCTTTCTATTGCTGTTATTGCTTCACTACTTGCCGCGATTACCGTATTACCTATTGCCAGCAAATACTTGTTAAAAGACGAGTCTGATATTGACCCTTTCGCTCCTTATTGGGAGCGACTTACTGTATTAGTTATGAAGTTAACTAACAGTAAATTTAAACGAGTAACTTGGATCAGCCTTTTACTTGCTGGCTCATTGATCGTTACTTTTACCTTATTACCCAAAACAGATTTCATGCCTAGAGCACCAACAGATGGTTTCTTTTTCAGCCTAGATATGCCGCCAGGAGGCAATGTTGACTTTATTGAACATGAAATGGCGAGTCTTGTTAAAAAGCGTTTAGCTCCGTACTTAACAGGAGATAAAACACCCAAAATAAAAAGTTATAATTTTTACTCGTTTGGCTCTAACGCAACGGGGGGCTTTATCTATTCCGATGACCCGAGCCGGGTTGAAGAGCTAATGAAAGTGGTTAAAGCGGATGTATTTTCAGGTTTGCCAGATACCGACGTATTTATGTTTCGTGGCTCTATGATTAATATCTCTGGCAATGGTAATGGCCGTACAATTGATATAGATATTCATGGTACCGATATCGAAGGATTAATGGAGGTAGCAAAGACCGGTATTGCTGCGATTAAAGCGGATATGCCAAACACCACCGCATTTCCTATTCCAAGCCTTAACTTAGCTGAGCCAGAACTAAATTTACTACCCAATGATCAACGTATTACCCAAGCGGGTTTAAATCGTAGTGACGTCGCTAGGGCTATTAGCGCTTACACCAGTGGTTTATTTATTGGCGAGTATTTCGATGGTAACCATAGATCTAATATTATATTGCGTGGTGAGCAATGGGAAACGCCTGACGAACTTGCCATGATGCCGATGCATACGCCTTTAGCTGGCATTCAAACATTAGGTGAGTTAACTAAAATTACAAGATCAGCAGGTCCTACTGAGTTAAAAAGAATCAATGGTAAGCGAACCGTCAGCATTCAAGTATCACCACCAGCGACCATGTCACTCGAAGAAGCAACGGCGCTTATTAATGAAAAAGTTATACCTAAAATGCAGTTAGATCTGCCAGAAAATTCGGCTATTTCTCTCAGTGGTAATGCTAATCAGATGGCTTCTGCAATCAGCGATATGATCAATAACTTTATCTTAGCCTTGCTTATATTATTTTTACTGATGACAGCACTTTTCAAGTCAGCAAAAGACAGCTTAATGGTTTTATTAGTGATGCCATTAGCTACCGCAGGTGGCGTTATCGGACTAAGTATCTTAAATATTTTCACCTATCAATCTTTAGATTTATTAACGATGATCGGGTTTATTATCTTACTTGGCTTGGTAGTCAATAACGCTATTTTACTTGTCGATCAAACCAATCAAGGTGGATTAGAAGGTTTGTCTCGCTGTGATGCGGTTGCTCAAGCTATTCGTATTCGTGCTCGACCTGTATATATGAGCACATTAACCAGTTTATTTGGCATGTTGCCTTTGATGTTAATGCCAGGTGTTGGTAGTGAAATATATCGTGGGTTAGCTGCTGTAATCGTAGGAGGTATGGCGGTGAGCGCTATATTCACCTTAGTGTTGTTCCCAAGCTTACTTAGAATGACACAAGGTAAACATGCTTCACCTGCAACAAATATAGTGTCCATGTCAGCAGCATAAAAATAATTACGAGTTATACCAGTTTCATTCATTAGGTGAGATTGATATTGATAATCGTTAAGAGGATTTCATGTTAAAAGCAAATCAAGTAAACCTAGCGAAAATAAACACTGTGCCAACAAAAGTTGCACACAAAATGATAAAAAAAGTAGCAATAGCTAGCCTTATTGCTATGAACTTTATGCAAGTAAGTTTTGCTGCCGATGCCGTTGAAAAAGTAGTAGAAAAACCAGTGAAAGTGGCACCTGTGATTAATATGCCGATGGCAGCAAAAACGGAACTAAACGCGACTTTATATAGTAGATCACACATCCCAATAACAGCTTCTTTAAACGCAAGAGTAGATTACTTGGTAGAACCTGGGGATTCTGTAGCTCAGGGATATAAACTTGCGGGAATGGACTTAATACCTATTCAGCTGCGTCAAGCAGAGCAAAAAGCACAGATCAGTCGTGCAAAAATTAATGTAGCGTATATCAAAAATGAATTGTCACGTTTACAAGAGCTGAGTAAAACACAAGCAGTCTCACAGTTTACGTTAGATCAAATGCGTTCTGAGCATGATTTAGCCGCGGCAGATTTAGAAATTGCCCAACTAAAACTAGCACAAATAAATGAGCAATTGTCACGTGCCATCATTACCGCGCCATTTGCCGGCATTATCACTGAGCGCTTGATAAGAGTGGGTAGTGAAGTAAACCGTGGTGATATTTTACTTAGATTACTTGATACCGAACATTTAGAAGCGCGATTATACATCCCTATTAAGTACCTCGCTTTTATCAATAAAGGTGACAAATTATCCCTGTCAGCAAACGAACAAAAAACGTTAGCTGCAGTTACCGCTAAAATCCCAAGAGCTGATCCAAGATCACAAACATTTGAAGTTAGGATTAATATACCTAAAGCACTTAATAAGCACTGGGCTGCAGGTCAGCTTGTTGGTATTAGTGTTCCGACTCAAAAAGCAACAGCAAGCCTAACCGTGCCAAGGGATGCACTTATTTTACGTAAAAGTGGCAGTTACGTAATTAAAGTGAATAGAGACAACACCGTATCTCGTTTAGCCGTTGTTGTTGGCAAAGGCAATAAAGAACGTGTTGCGATAACTGGCTTACTTAAAGACGGTGATAATGTTGCGATAAGGGGAGCAGAAAGGCTTGCCGACGGTGATAAAGTCGTTATTCAATGATGTTAATTGCCTTCGATTGAATGTCAGCCTGAACAGTCAGGGGGTGAGTAGGGCATATTAGTGCCTTTTTCTGTATTGACTCAGGATAGATAACAATCCCTTTAGGGGTTTTTGTTGCCATTTTTAGCAGTTAATCATCCCATAAAGGGTTATATTGCGTTATTGTTGATTACTTGTGGTTGTCGTGTAATACTCCTTTTAGGGGTTATACTTGAGTATATCCCGTATAAAACATCTTTAAGGGCGTATTATGAATATTGATCAATTGACAGCGCATGCCATTGCGAGTGAACTAGGCGATAGAATTAAAACCGCCCGACTCAATGCAAACCTCACCCAGAAAGCATTAGCCAATAAAGCAGGTTTATCCCTCAAAGCTATAACGAATGGCGAAAAAGGTAAATCAACGCTTGAATCAATGATAGCTATTCTCATCGCGCTTGATCTAACAGAGCAACTTCATTCGTTTATCCCAAAACAAGAATTATCTCCGGTTCAATTAATGGAGCTTCAGGGTAAAGAACGCAAAAGAGCAACTAGCGCACGTAAAAGTGCCAGTAAAATAGATACCAAAAATAGCAACCAAAGTAAGGATGCTCTCTCATGGTAATGGAAGTTATAAAAGTTAAGTACAAAGCGTTTGACGTAGGTGCCGTTAGCTACAACACCGATACCCAAATGGGGTCGTTTGAATACTTCCCCAGCTTTATCAAAACAGGTATCTAATTATCACCAATAAAAATGCCACTGGCTAAAAAGATTTATTCATTTCCCCAGCTAGACCAGAATACTTTTAAGGGACTACCAGGGCTTATCGCCGACTCACTGCCTGATGATTTTGGTAATGCTGTAATGAATGCTTGGATAGCTAGCCAAGGTAAATCAACCAGTAATATCACGCCGTTACAACGTTTACAGTACACAGGGATGCGCGGTATGGGAGCTTTAACTTATTCACCTGCGACAAAAAGAAAAAATCTTAATGCATCACAGCCAATACACATTGAATCGCTCGTTTCTATCGCACAAGACGTATTAGATAAACGGCAACAATTTAATGTGAATCTCGAAAATAATGGTCAAGAAGACAAAGAAGCAATGATGTCGCTCATGTCAGTTGGCATGAGCGCGGGTGGTGCAAGGCCAAAAGCGGTGCTTGCTTTCAATAATGACTTAACTCAAGTTCGTTCAGGTCAAACTGATGCGCCTGAAGGTTTTACTCATTATTTGATGAAATTTGACGGTGTGAGTGAACATAATAAAAATCAAGAGACTTTTGGTGATCCTATGGGGTATGGGGCGATGGAATATACCTACCACCTATTAGCAAAAGAATGTGGTATCGATATGATGCCTTGCCATTTACTTAATGAAGGCAAACGCAGACATTTTATCACCGAAAGATTTGATCGAAACGGCAATGACAAAATACACGTACAAACACTCAACGGACTTGAGCATGTAAGTTACAAACAAATAGGTTCATACTCTTATGCTGAATTGTTTAACACAGCAAGAAAATTAAAACTGAGTCCAGATGATGCAATGCAGCTATTTAAGCGCATGGTATTTAACGTAATATCTCGAAATCACGATGATCACGCCAAAAACTTTGGATTTTTGTTAGATAAAGAGCATAAATGGCAATTAGCTCCCGCTTATGATTTAGCCTATAGCTACAAACCCGATAGTCATTGGGTAAGTAAACATTGGATGACACTCAACGGGAAACAAGATAATTTCACCCGAGATGATTTCTACAGTTTTGAAAAACTGAGTCCAATCTTTAGCAAACGAAAAATAGATGATGTACTAAATCAAACAATCGAAGCCGTATCACACTGGGATAAATACGCCACAGAGCAAGAAGTACCAAGCTCACTGGTAAAAGAGATAAGCGGGAATCTAAGGCTTTTCTTGTAGTTGTTACTAATTTTACTAAGTATAAGGTTTTTACGTATTATTACTAATAGATTGATATTAAAATGAATTATTTATATAGCACTGTTGGTTTTTCTTAACTTGAATCGAAATATAAGTTACAAATAGATTAGTATATTAATATCAATTTTTATGATCTCTTGTGGTTATAAAGGTGATGGCGAGTATATTAAACATGGAACATGACCATTCGTAAACAAGGATAGTAACTAGATGAAAAAAATGGCTTTTGCAGCAACTTTTGCTGTACTTTTTACTGCTAACGTACAAGCAGATACAGTTGGTTTATATCTGGGCGGTCAAATTTGGCAAAGTGAAGCAAATGGTATTTTGGGTGAAAAAAATGCGCTAATTGACTTTAATTTAAAAAAAGAACAGCAAATTAACTACTTTGTTGCGGTTGAACATCCTTTTCCTTTGCTCCCTAATGCACGTATTTCAAGTACCTCTCTCGATACCACAGGTAACACTACTTTAACGCAAGAATTTAGCTTCGGTGGTGAAACCTTTTCAGCTGGTGACGATTTTGATGCTAGTTTTAACGTCAGTTATGTCGATTACACCTTATATTATCAATTATTTGATAGCGGTTTATTTTCATTTGATTTGGGATTAACCGCTAGGGATTTTGATATTATTGTTACAGGGACAACAATTATTGAGACCACTCTGGATGTTCATAAACCATGCGCTGCTGTGCCTGGAATATACACTCCCGGGGATGAGTTTTGCAACACATTAACATCAACAACAAGCTCTGTTACTACTACAGGTAAAATAAAGACCGACGACATTATGCCTATGTTGTATGTTGCCACTAACATTAGCTTACGATTAACGGGTCTAAGTGTATTTGCCCAAGGTGATTTTTTATTGATAGATGACCACTCACTTTACGACTATCAAGTTGGCTTAAATTACGACCTAGTTGATAGCTTTAGTGTGGATTTTAATCTGAACTTAGGGTATCGGGCCGTTAAAATGGAATTTGAAGATTTAAACAACTTATATACAGATCTTGAATTTAAAGGTGCTTTTGTCGGCATCATTGTACACTTTTAGAGGCTAAAGGCTCGCTGTGTATTTCAAATTGCTCTAATACAATCCTCTTTTTGAAGCATTATCAATACAAAATCTAATCCGAAGCCTTGTTTGGCGCTTGTTAGCTAATGTCTCCAAAGTGGCAACAGTGATCATGCCTAGATAGTGCGCTAAGCAGAAAGTAGCAGCTCGCTAACACTAACGTCCGCTTCAAACTCAAAGCAGTCATAGGACTCGTTTCTTAGTCTAACTCGCAAAGGAGCACATAGCGCCTCAGTAATTATGTTCACTAAAATAGATAAGCTGAAGTTAATTAAGTTATATTTAGAGCTAAATTTGTTGTTGGTGGCATAAAAAAAAGATGCAACGATGGTCAGATTTCTGACTCTACAGCAGACATTTTGATACCACATATTAATACTAGAGAGATTAGATTTATTCATCTCCGTAAAAACATGTTTAATTTTATAATACTTGTACGAAATTAAAACATACTGTAAGTTCGAATACTGATTTTGGATAAGTTTAGGAATTGCGCGTGAAAATAAAAATAAACAAAGTATGCATCGTGTTATCTAGTTTTTTACTTTTTGGGGGCTGTACTTCTAACCAATCTCAACCTCTTGAACCGGTAGCTGAATTAATACCCGGTATTTTAATCGGTTATTTACCACATGACGTTATTCCTGATGGAATCGCTTTATTACCTACAGCGCCAATCGCTGGTAATGCGGAAGATAAACGCTTAAATACAGAGGTTATCGCGAACCAAGAAGGTTTTAGATGGGAATTAGCTACCTCAGACGACAATCTTGAATTTCCTGTCGCGGCAAGCATGTTTTCTTGTGCCATTGATGCAAAAATTAGTAAAGAAGAAACACCGCAACTTTATCGTTTATTAAGACGGTCAGCAACAGATGCAGGGCTTTCAACCTATGCAGCGAAGAAGTATTATCAAAAGAAACGTCCTTTTATGATTAATGAGGCACCGACCTGTGTTCCGGCTAAAGAAGCACATTTACGCACTAGTGGCTCTTATCCTTCAGGCCATGCGGCAATTGGTTGGCTTTGGGGGCAAATATTTTCAGAAATAACGCCTGAGTATAGTGATAAGGCTCTGGCGCGCGGTTGGGCTGTTGGTGAAAGTCGTTTATTTTGTAATGTGCATTGGCAAAGTGATGTCGAAGCAGGTCGTACTATGGGGGCGGCAGCCTTTGCTAGATTACACGCCAACACCGAATTTACCTCAGCCATGGCAGCAGCAAAATTAGAAATAGCCTCGGTCAGAGCTAAAGGATTAAAGTCATCGAGAGACTGCAACGCAGAAACGAACGCGTTAAGTTTAAACGCCGATAGTGAAAAGCTTTAATTATAAAACTCCGACAAACAAAGCTCCAATTACACACAACTCATTAGAGAAATTATGTATCAATCAAAATTATTAAAAAATGCGTCCTATATTAATGGTCAATGGTCTTCATCTAAAGTCCATTTTGAAGTAACTAACCCGTATCATAATCAATTAGTGGCTAAAGTAGCCAATGCGGATGTTGCTGAAACAGAACAAGCAGTATTGGCAGCCAAAACAGCGTTGAAAAAGTGGTCGTCAATGTCGGCGAATAGCCGTTGTGCATTACTGCGCAAGTGGTTTGAACTAATGATGTTAAACCAAGACGAACTTGCTGAAATTTTAACGTTAGAGCAGGGTAAACCTTTAGCGGAAGCGAAAGGTGAAATTGCTTATGGTGCCTCATTTATGGAATGGTTTGCCGAGGAAGGTAAACGTGTTTATGGCGATACAATACAAGGACCGAGCAGCGATAAACGTATTGTTGTGATTAAACAACCTGTGGGCGTAGTTGCCGCGATAACGCCTTGGAATTTCCCTAATGCCATGATTGCCCGCAAAGCAGCCGCAGCACTAGCAGCCGGTTGCACCTTTGTTGTTAGGCCAGCTACATTAACACCATTGTCAGCATTAGCTATGGCAGAGCTATCAGAACAAGCCGGTATACCGCCTGGCGTGTTTAATGTCGTTGTTGGTACTAATTCTAGAGGTATAGGTGAGGTATTAACAACCCATAAAGATGTCGCCAAATTTACTTTTACTGGCTCTACCGATGTCGGTAAAACCTTAATCAAGCAGTGTGCTTCAACAGTAAAAAAAGTATCAATGGAGCTTGGAGGAAATGCGCCTTTTATTATTTTTGAAGATGCCGATATTGATGCTGCGGTAGCAGGGGCTATTGTGTCTAAATACCGTAATGCGGGGCAAACATGCGTTTGTACCAACCGTATATTGGTTCAAGAGAGTGTTTTAACTGCGTTTACTGATAAGTTTGTTAAAGCCGTTAACGCATTGCAGTTAGGCAACGGCTTAGATGCAAGTGTTAATGTCGGTCCTATGATTTCAAGCAATGCAGTTACTGACGTAAAACAGCTTGTTGATGCATCGGTTGCCGCTGGAGCAAAACTGTTAACAGGCGGTGATTCTGACCTAGGTAGTAATTTCTATCAAGCGACGGTGTTAGCTAATGTAACGAATGATATGCCTATTGCTGCCAATGAAGTTTTTGGCCCCGTAGCCCCGATTATCAGTTTTAGCACAGAGCAAGAAGCGATAGATATTGCTAACGACACAGAATACGGCTTAGCGGCATACTTCTATGCACGTGATATTGGCCGAGTGTGGCGGGTTTCTGAGGCGCTTGAATTTGGCATGATAGGCATCAACGATGGCATCATTTCCAACGCGGCTGCACCTTTTGGTGGTGTAAAACAGTCGGGTAGTGGTCGCGAAGGCTCTAAGTATGGCCTTGATGATTATATGGAAATCAAATATCTGTGCATGGGGGGAATTTAATGTTTAGTAACTTTCAATTTAATACCACAAAAAGCATTATCAGTGAGCCGGGTAGCTTGCGTAATATCGTCGACCTATGTCAAAAGCTTGGTATACATAATCCTTTAATAGTGACCGATCAGGGTATTGTTTCGTGCGGCTTACTTAAACTATTACTTAGCTATTTTGATGGAAAACTACCGATAACCATTTACGATAAAGTGGTTGCTGACCCACAAGAAAAGATTATAAATGATGCATTAAGATTAGCCCAAGTTAATGACATAGATGGTGTTATCGGCTTTGGTGGTGGCAGCTCAATGGATACAGCAAAAGTGGTTGCTGTGTTAATGAAGACACCACAATCATTGGCGAACATTTACGGAGTTGACCAAATAATTGGTGGGAGGTTACCGCTTATATTAATACCTACAACCGCAGGTACGGGATCTGAAGTAACGCCAATTGCAATAATTACCACAGGCGAAACGACTAAAGCGGGTATTGTTTCATCACAATTATTACCCGACATTGCTTTACTTGATGCAGAGTTAACACTCGGCTTACCTAAGGAGGTGAGCGCGGCAACGGGTATTGATTCTATGGTACATGCTATAGAGGCATATACCTCAAAAATAAGAAAAAACCCTTATTCAGATATGCTGGCGAAAGAAGCACTACGGTTACTGTCAGGCAATATTGAAGACGTCTGCACGGATGGAAAAAACATTGAATCTCGTCAGAATATGTTACTCGGTGCGTGTTTAGCTGGGCAAGCGTTTGCCAATGCGCCAGTGGCTGCAGTACACGCGCTAGCTTACCCATTAGGCGGTCATTTTCATATTCCACATGGTTTAAGTAACTCGTTGGTTTTACCTCATGTAATGCGCTTTAACAAAACCCATGCTGCTTCACAGTACAGTGAATTAGCACCCTATATCAGTACCACGATTAATACCCAACAAAATGAACAGGCTACCACTGATGATTTAATAGTGTACATCGAGCAATTGATCCATCGCTTAGGGTTACCTAACTCATTAAAAGCAATGGATATTGAGCAAGCTAAACTACCCATGTTAGCGAAAGATGCCATGTTGCAAACGCGTTTACTCGTCAATAACCCTAAAGATGTTAGTTATGAAGATGTGTTAGCCATTTACCAAGCTGCATACGGAGAGTAAAAATGTCTCACGTTAAATTAGTCAAAGACGATTTTCATTTTATTAAAGAAATCACCACACGGTGGATGGATAATGATATTTTCGGTCACGTTAATAATGTCACTTACTACTCTTACTTCGACACCATAGCGAATACCTATTTGATAGAACGTGTTGGGATCGATTTTCAAACGAGCCCTGTTATTGCTTTTATCGTAAATTCACAGTGTAGTTATTTTTCCAGTGTTGCTTATCCGGATAAAATAGTGGGTGCATTTCGGGTCAACCGTATAGGAAATTCATCGGTAGAGTATGGGGTAGCAATTTTTAAAGAAGGTCAGGAGTCAGTTTCAGCTTATGGAACCATGACCCATGTTTTTGTGGATAGAAAAACTGAAAAACCAGTCAAAATTGAAGGTATGCTAAGAGAAGTACTTGAACAAGCATTAAAAAAATAATACTTGTTCATTTTATTTTTTGGCTAATAGCTATGTACAGGTTAAGTGTTATCCACGTTGTATTGTAGCTATACCATTAAAGAAAATATCAAAGAAATCGATAGAGCCTTTTACTAAATCTATTTCGTTTGGCGCTATGGCCATATCAGGAATTGACTCTATCGCACCAGCAATAATGTTCTCTGCGACTAATAAGTTTACTTCTTTAATCGTTTTGTCGGCGATGCCTGCACGGATCATATCACCAAACAAATCTCTTACTTGGCTGGCAATAACTTCCATTTCTTTTCTTTTGTCAGCGGGGAGCGACCACATTGTTGCATATCGAATGAGTGGACCTTGCTCACCTAATTGAATTGAAAACATTTTACGGGCAGCAAAAGCAAGCTTATCAATGGCATTAATATCCATCGACATAGTATCGCTCAACACCGATTGCTCAACGTTAAAGGTACGTTCAATACACTTAATCAATAAGTCTTCTTTATTTTTTATATGATAATAAAAAGCACCCTTGGTAACGCCAAGCGATTTAGCGAGTTCATCAAGCGATGTGCCCTTAAAGCCTTTATGATTAAAGAAACTAGAGCCGACACGTAAAAAAGCTTCCTGTTTTTTACGGTTTTGTTCACTTCTATCAAAACCGGTAGGCGCCATGTGCTCATCGTCAAAGGATATCGCTTTAAATTCAAATTTTTCAGGCGTATTGTTTAGGCCAAATTTAATTATCGTTAACCATTGTTGATAGGCACTTTCACGTTCACTTTCTTCTACTGAAAAAAGCCAAACAGGTAGCCAGAAAATATTACCCCAAATAGCATTCGCTGCTTTACCTGGGTGTATTGCTTGCATGCTGCCATCTTCTATACCGGCGTTGATTAAGTCTTTTACCTGAATAACAAAGTGTCGGTAATGTGCCGATATTTCTTCTTGGTGTGGTGTGGATAATGAGGCTATTTCAGTCAAACCCGCTAAGTGGCCTCTATTTCCTTTGATGATATCGTTCCAACACTCAAAGTTAAGTCGAAAGAGTGCGTCAAGTTTATCTATCGCTGAGCCGTCACAAGAAAGTGATTTATCGACGATAGCTTGCATCTCAATGCAGGTATTTAAATAACACTGATGCGTGAGCTCTTCTTTCGTTTTTACATAATAATAAAGACTCGTTTTGGTCAAATTAAGCTTGTCAGCTATTTGAGATAAAGTAGTACCTCGTGTCCCTTGCACGTTAAATAATTCAGAAGCAGCAGAGAGTATTGTTTTGTATTTTTGATCATGCTGATTCGTTTTACTAAAGGGGGAGCTTATTTTGTTTTTGTTAGCGTTTGGCATGAGTTCTCAACGGTTACTTTATTTTTATAGAAATTATTTTATTAATTTTTAACGGGACAGTAATTATACCATGCGTTCAATTTTATTGTATGCCATATAATTTAAATGTTCAATGAGCCCTTGATATCAGTGCTTAATATTATATTTATTGGTTTGATTAGTATTATTTGATGATGTTTTTTTGAGAGTAATTACTAAAATAAATGCAAGGACATAAAAACTAGTGTCTCCTTTGTACTTGAAAGCACCCTAAACATACTGTAAGTTCGAATTGGCTATAAGAGAGTTAATATAGTCTACATATTAGATTTGTGCTAACAGCTCCCAATTAAAAAGAGAATCAGTAATGCAAAATATGGTATTGCAAAATCAAGACATAAAAATTGACGCAGCGTCTACAACTTCAGTATTGAAAGAGTTGTTTGTACTCACTGAAAAAGGCCAACCCTTTGAAGTTATCAATAAAGTAAGAGAGGATATTAATTATCAAGCGTTTGCGACCTTGCCAGAAAATTTAAATGCAATGTTCAAAACTGCAACATATACTTATGGCGACGCTGACTTTATAATTTTTAAAGATGAGCGTCACAGTTTTCGAAGCCTTTATCAAGAAGCCAGTGAGTTTGCCTGTGCCTTGGTTGAGCAGTATCAAATATCTGAGGGGGACAGAATTACCATTTCAATGCGTAATTACCCTGAATGGATAATCGCTTTTATGGCTATTACCAGTATTGGCGCTATTGCGGTGCCATTAAATGCTTGGTGGCAACAAGAAGAGTTTACTCAGGTAATAGCGCATTGCGATGCTAAGTTAGCCATTGTAGATGACAAACGATACGATTTACTCGCAACATGTTTAGAAAAAAATGATACACCTGTCATTATTGCTCGTCCGTCGTTAGCGCAAACAGAAACGATAAAAAGAAATGTTGAAACATTTGATGGTTTGGTTGCAAAATATCAAGGTCAAGCGATGCCTACTTTGGCCGTTAGCAGTGACGCCATTGCCACCATTTTTTATACTTCAGGTTCAACGGGTGCGCCTAAAGGAGCTGTCTCTAGCCATGAAAGTATTTTAACGGCGATAAACACTTGGGTTATGTTAGGTGTTTCTGCAGGTGCAGCAAACACTAAACAAAATATCGAACCTTCATCGAATGCGCCTGCTGCATTAATGACAGTACCGCTTTTTCACGTTACCGGTTGTCATACACTATTTCTACTTTCAATGATCATGGGTCGTAAAACCGTGATGATGCCTTATTGGGATGCTGAAGAAGCATTACGCCTAATAGAAAAAGAAAATGTCACTTATTTCAATGGTGTGCCGACCATGTCGATGGAGTTGATGAATCACCCTAATAAATCAAAATACGATTTAAGCTCGTTAAACGACATATGTGCCGGCGGGGCAGCTAGGCCCCCTGAACATGTGCGTAAAATTTATGACGCCTTTAAATCAGGTAACCCAAGTTGTGGTTATGGTTTAACAGAAACTAACGCATTAGGTGCTGTTAACGGGCCCGTTGATTATGTTCAAAAGCCAAACAGTGCCGGTTTACCGACTCCGCCTATCGTACAAGTAGAAATACTCGATGAAAATGACCAAGTACTTGCCGTGGGAGAGCCGGGTGAAATTGTCATTAAAACGATGGCTAATATCTTGGGTTATTGGCGCAACCCACAAGCGACAGAAGCCGCATTTATTAATGGGTATTTTAGAACAGGTGATATAGGGTTTTTAGATGAAGACGGCTTCATTTATATTGTCGACCGTGCTAAAGACATCATTATCCGTGGTGGTGAAAATATTTCATGCCTTGAAGTGGAATCATCACTTTATAAACATGCCTTGGTTGGAGAAGTGTCTGTGTTTGCATTACCTGATGAACGATTAGGGGAGGTTGTTGGTGCGGTTGTTTATGTCGGCAATACTTCTGCAGAAATAACCGAAGCGATACTACAAGAATTTGTTGCTGAGCATTTAGCTAAATTTAAAGTGCCAAGAAAAATCTGGATAATTAACGAAAATTTACCGCGTTTAGGCTCAGGGAAAATTGATAAGCGCACGTTAAAAGAAACCTATATTAGCTAATTCTTAACGTTAACTTATTCGCGATTAACACTGTTTCATCTATTAGAAATTATAAAAGGCAATCTCATGGCTAGCACCATCAATGCAAAAAACTTACCTGATTACGTCGGGAAAACAGTAGGAACCTCATCGTGGTTCACTATCACGCAAGCGCAAATAGATACGTTTGGCGATGCAACGCATGATCATCAGTTTATTCATGTTGATCCGGTAAAAGCAAAAGAAACGCCTTTTGGCGGCACCATTGCTCATGGATTTTTATCCTTGTCGTTATTATCGGCAATATCCTATGAAGCAGGTTTACAGCTTGAAAACATGACCATGGGTTTGAACTACGGTTTTGAGAAAATTCGTTTTTTACAGCCAGTAAAAGTAGACACCAAGGTTAGAGGAAAGATGACCTTGACTGAATATAGTGAAAAACGTCCTGGACAATTTTTATTTAATTGGCTGGTTGAAGTTGAAATTGAAGGTGAAACTAAACCAGCCTTAACGGCACAGTGGTTAACGATGACCATGATTAGTAAATAGTCACCTAGGTGACAATATTATTACTCAATACAACGTAGCCTAGTGCTAGAAATATTAAAAACGAAATAATTAAAATCTTAAAGAGGTTCTTATGTCAGTAAAATATAACAATCAAGTAGCAATCGTTACGGGTGCAGGTGTCGGTTTAGGTCGTTCTCATGCGTTAGCATTAGCAGCACGTGGCGCTAAAGTTGTCGTCAATGATCTTGGTGGTAAAGACGGTTCATTATCAGCCGTATCATTAGCTGTTGTTGCTGAAATAGAAGCTGCTGGTGGCGAAGCTATCGCTAATGGCGCAAACGTTGCTGATATGGCACAAGTACAAAACATGGTTGAACAAGTCATGGAAAAATGGGGCCGTGTTGATATTTTAGTTAACAATGCCGGTATTTTACGAGATAAGTCTTTTGGCAATATGCCCATTGAAGATTTCAAACTAGTCGTTGACGTACATTTGATGGGCGCAGCTAACTGTTCAAAAGCGGTATGGAATATCATGAAAGCTCAACAATACGGTCGTATTGTAATGACAACTTCTTCATCTGGCTTATACGGTAACTTTGGTCAAGCGAACTACGGCGCAGCCAAAATGGGCGTAGCGGGTTTGATGAACACCTTATGTATTGAAGGCGAAAAATACGGAATTAAAGTTAATTGCTTATCACCAACAGCACGTACGGCAATGACTGAAGATTTAATTGAAGACAAACGCGTATTAGAAATGATGACTGTTGAATCTGTAACGACGGGTTTATTAGCATTAGTTGCTGAAAACTCACCAAACAGAGCTATTTTAGGCTGTGGTGCTGGTGGTTATGCACGTGCGGTTATCAAAGAAACTGATGGTATTTATTTATCCCCGGAAGAGCAAACACCTGAAAATATCCTAGCGAAATGGGATGAGTTAGAAGACGAATCTAGCAGCAAAGAACTAAAAGCGGGTTGGATGCAAACCAACAAATATGTAGCAAAAGCAGCCGCTTTTCTTAGCATTGACTTAGCAGCTAAATAGCTTATTACAGAGGGAAATATCATGAGAGAAGCAGTTATTGTATCAACGGCGCGTACGCCAATTGGTAAAGGTTATCGCGGTGCATTTAATATGACTACAGCCCCTACATTAGGTGGTCATGCAATTAAACATGCAGTAGAGCGTGCCGGTATAGATGGCAGTGAAGTTGAAGACGTTATTATGGGTTGTGCGATGCAACAAGGCACAACCGGCTTAAATATTGGCCGTTTAGCTGCACTTGCGGGTGGTTTACCTACCACGGTTAGTGGTATGTCACTTGACCGTCAATGTTCATCTGGTTTAATGGCAATAGCTACAGCAGCGAAGCAAATTATACACGACGGTATGGATGTTACTATTGGCGCTGGTTTAGAGTCTATTTCATTGGTTCAAAATGAACATGTAAATACGCACATGGCTGTTGATAAGAATCTAGCAGCAATGCATAAAGATATTTATATGAATATGCTGCAAACGGCTGAAATCGTCTCTGAGCGTTACGGTATAAGTCGTGAACGTCAAGATGAATACGGTTTATTAAGTCAAAATCGTACCGCCGAGGCTGTTGCTGCTGGTCGTTACGATGATGAAATCGTACCAATGACAACGACTAAAGCGGTAGTCGATAGAGAAACTAAAGAAGTTTCTTATCAAGAAGTGACTGTTTCAGCAGACGAAGGTCTTAGAGCGACTACGTTAGATAGTTTAACTAACCTTAGAACTGTAATGGACGATGGTGTTATTACTGCGGGTAATGCTAGTCAGTTATCTGATGGTGCATCTGCTTGTGTATTAATGGAAGCTAAAGTAGCCCAAGCGAAAGGTCTTAAACCACTGGGCCGTTACATGGGCATTTCAGTTGCGGGTTGCGAACCTGATGAAATGGGCATAGGACCAGTATTTGCAGTACCAAAATTACTAGCACAACACGGTCTTACTGTTGATGATATTGGCTTGTTTGAGCTAAATGAAGCATTTGCAGTTCAGGTTCTTTATTGTGCCGATACTTTAGGTATTCCAATGGACAAACTTAATGTCAATGGCGGAGCAATTTCAATTGGTCACCCATATGGCATGAGTGGTGCTCGTATGGTTGGTCACGCACTAATCGAAGGTCAACGTCGTGGCGTTAAATATGTGGTTATCACTATGTGTGTTGGCGGCGGTATGGGCGCAGCAGGATTGTTTGAAGTACTTTAAAACCATTGATTCAAGAGATTTTTGTTAAGTAAACCACTTAAAGTAAGTGATTAAAAAATTCAGATTTTAATGACTTATTTAAGGGAAAGGCAAAAAACGTAGCTCATTTAGCTACGTTTTTTTATGGCTGTTTTTTGGGCCGCCTTATTGATATAGAACTTGCTCGAAAAGCCATCCATAGATTAAAGGTTAAAGTCTGCTTAGTGTTTAACTTATCAATTTACTGTCGCCAAGGTGACCTTTGTGTCGGTTAACTTATGTCAATGTGAGGCTACTCTACTAAAAAGGAACGCTCTGTGATCATAAAATCTTATTCAACATTCATTATTATGTCGACACTCTACTTATCAAGCTTATTGCCTGGTAATGCAAACGCTTCAGCTACCGATGCTCTAGGCGATTTCTCTGCGAGTGTCTCAGAAGTTGATCACGAAGTAGTGACCATTTGGAGTCAAGGTGTCCGGCTCGAAGGTGATATTTATAAGCCTAAAGGACTTAAGGCCAGTGATAAATTGCCGGGTATTTTAATGGTGCCTGGTTGGGGTGGTAACAAAAAAAACATTGAGAAAAATTATGCGCCACATTTTGCCAAACAAGGGTTTATTGTACTGAGCTTTGATTTTAAAAGCTGGGGACAAAGCGATGGCCCAGTAGTCTTAGCAGAAAAACTGTCTACCGGAGACAAGGCCGAAGAAATTAATGTAAAGGTTACTCATATCCGCCAAATTATTAACCCACTATCTATGGTCGAGGATGTTCGTGCGGCGCTATACTTTCTAGGTAGTGAACCACAAGTAATGTCGAATAATTTAGGTATTTGGGGCACCAGTATGGGCGGTGGTCTTGCGCTTGTTGCTGCTGCCAATGATGATCGCGTTAAAGCACTAGTCAGTCAATTGGCACCATTGAACTACAAATACAATTTAAGAATGATACCTGATCAACAAATGCGTCAAGTAGAAGCTATGGCTGCACGTGGCATTATCCCGCCATATCCAGGTCCTAAAAGTAAAGTAAATCCAATGTTAAGAGGTTTTCCTGACTGGGTGGCAATGAAACGTTTTGATCCCATGTTGCATCTCTCTGACTTAAAAGCAGCCACGTTAATTATGGATGTTAAAGATGAGAAACTATTTGAGAATAAAGAAAACGGTAAACTAGTTTACGATTCAATTAAAGACCGCTTAGCAAGCCGTTACCTTACTTTCCCCGGTGAACACTACGACATGTATAAAGGCGATAACTTGAATAAGGGCAGAGCAGAAGCAATTGAATGGTTTACTATGTATCTGCAAAAGTAACGTTGCAGTTATTAGTGCCGCTATTCGGTAAAGTAATTTAGATCTGAAATGAGTAGTACGGCCAACCAATGGCCGTACTACTCATTAAGGGTGGTAATACTTGTTAAAGCTCGCCATAACCACTACTGGCGATAACACCACCATCGAGTACTAAGGTATGTCCCGTCATCCAACTTGATGCTTGTGAGGACAAATAAATGGCAGTGCCGGCAATATCTTCTGCTTTACCTAAGCGCTCTTTAGGCACCATTTTTTTAGCAAATCGTTCTTCTTGTTCGTTAACAATATACTTTGTTAGTTTACTTAAAAAGAACCCAGGCGCTATCGCATTAATATTTATGTTGTCTTTAACTAAATCAGCGGCAAGGTGGCGAGTCATTTGGATTACCGCTGCTTTACTCGCCGCGTATGAATAGTTGTTTGCTTTTGGGTTGTTGATACCATTGATTGAAGCGATGTTAATAACTCGCGCTGGACTGTCACTTGTCGCTGAGGATGATAACAATGTTAATAATTTTTGTGTGACAAAAAAGGGAGATTTAGCATTTAAGTTCATCACCTTATCCCAACCTTCTTCTGGAAACTCTGCAAAGGGTGCACCCCATGCCGCGCCGGCATTGTTGACCAAAATATCAAGTTTACTTTCATGTAAGCTAATGGTGTTAACCAATGCTTCAATACCACTAAGTGTCGATAAATCAGCAGCAATAGCAATGCATTCACCTAACATGTTCAGTTCTTTTACTGTTGCGTTTAGTTCATCTTCGTTACGCGCTGTAATGTAAGTTTTAACGCCATTTTCGACAAACCCACGGGCTATCATTGCCCCTAAACCACGAGAACCGCCAGTAACAAGGGCAACTTTTCCTGAGAGTGAAAATAGATTTTTCATTATGTTTTACCTTATTAGTTCGTTTTTAGTATTTTATGCCTGTTAACTATTACTATTTTTTTGTTATTTAGCAGAGCGTTGCCCAGCGCGATAGAACAGCATTAAGTTGCTCATCCAGCATTTGATACGCTTCTTCTGTTAAATGCAGTCCATCATCGACAAACCATTGTTCATCATTGGCAATATAGTGGTTGAAGTTAAAGTAATGTAGATTGACGATTTGTTTCTGATTATCGGTAGTTTTGCTTGTTGCAGTTTTGCGGATGAGACGTTTATCACGGTCAATAAAGGTCTTAATCTGCTGGTTAATATCATCAATAATCTCTAGTTGCCCAGCAGTTTCTTTTTGAGGGCATGCCATTATTGAAAAATATCCAATGTTGGCCGTTGGCTGTAAACGCATTAATGTTGTTAATACGGTTTTAATATTTTCGACGGTTTTCTTTGGGGCAACGCCATAGATCAAATCATTACTACCACAATAAAGCAGGTAGCTTTTTGCTTTAGGTAAAGTACTTAAGTCTCTATCACACCAATATTGGCTTTGGGTACCGCGAACAGCATGATTACATACGTTAAGCGGCGCCCAATTCGGTTGTTGCCAAAATTCAAAAATGCTGCTGCCAATCATCACTATGTCGACCATATTGATTGTCGCTTAAATATCTGCGGCCAACCAAGCCGCTTGATTAATAGCGCGTTTGGCATCTAACTCGGAGGCAACATCAGCGCCACCAATAATATGAACGGGCTTAGTAAAATCACTATTGACCAGTTCCTGATATAAACTTTTATTAGGCTGCTGACCTGCACAAAGTACTATGTGATCAACGTTAAGCACTTGCTGTTTTCCATCAACGTTGATGTGTAATCCATCATCATCAATTTTGCTATATTCAACGTTAGCTAGCATTATTACTTTTTTGTGCTTTAAGCTGGTACGATGTATCCAACCAGTTGTTTTTCCTAAGATTGAACCTACTTTTGTTGCTTTACGTTGTAGTAAATAAATATCTCTTGGGCTAGGTGTTACTTTCGCTGTGGATAAACCACCATTAGCGCTGTTGGTTAAATCAATGCCCCATCCTTCAGCAAATAGCGCTTTGTTTAAGGCAGGCGATTCACCTTGATGGCTTAAATATTCAGCGACATCAAAACCAATACCACCAGCCCCAATGAGTGCGACAGACTTACCTATAATTTTTGACTTATTTAAAACATCAACATAACTAATCACTTTTGGGTGATCTATGCCTATAATTTCAGGAGTTCTAGGTGTTATCCCTGTGGCAATAATTACTTCATCAAAATCAGCTAAGGTTTGCACAGTCGCTAAACAGTTAAGCTTAATGGTTACGTTTAAGCGAGCGAGTTGTTTAGCAAAATAGCGAAGGGTTTCAAAAAACTCTTCTTTGCCCGGTATTTGCTTGGCTAAGTTAAATTGGCCACCAATCTCAACGGCCTTATCAATTAAGGTAACTTTGTGCCCCTTGGTTGCCGCGTAAGTAGCAAAAGCTAAACCGGCAGGACCTGCACCAACAACGGCGATGTTTTTAGGTTTTTCAACAGCAAGGAAATTTAACAAGGTTTCATTGGCAGCTCGTGGGTTAACCAAGCACGATGAAATTTTATGTTCAAAGGTATGGTCAAGACATGCTTGGTTACAGGCAATACACGTATTGATAAGCTCACTTTGATTCGCTGCGGCCTTATTCATAAAATCTGGGTCGGCTAGGAAAGGACGCGCCATTGATACCATATCAGCACAATTATCCACGAGTAGTTGCTCGGCGACTTCGGGGGTATTTATGCGATTACTGGTGATAACCGGAATATTAACGTGTGCTTTTACTTCTTTAGCCAGTTGTGAAAATAAAGAGCGAGGTACTGAGGTAGAAATAGTAGGAACCCTCGCTTCATGCCAGCCAACGCCTGAATTAATAAGCGTTGCCCCTGCTTTTTCTACCGCTTTAGCCAGTAAAATAACTTCAGCTTGTGAACTACCGCCTTCTACTAAGTCGATCATAGATAAACGATAAATAAGGATGAATTTTTCACCCACGGCAGCGCGAACTTTGGTAATGATCTCTAAAGCCAGGCGAATACGGTTTTGGTAACTTCCGCCCCATTTATCATCACGGTGATTGGTACGCTTAGCGATAAACTGGTTAATGAAATAACCTTCAGATCCCATAATTTCAACGCCGTCATAGCCCGCTTGTTGAGCGAGCGTGGCACAACGAACAAAATCACTAATTTGGTGATCAATTTCATCACTAGTTAAGGCTCTGGGAGCGAAAGGGTTAATGGGTGCTTGTACTGCACTGGGAGCAACTAAAGCTGGGTTATAAGCATATCGACCCGCATGAAGTATTTGCATGCAAATTTTACCACCAGCCTCATGCACTGCATCGGTAATAATACGATGTTGTTTGACATCAGCGTCTGTTGTCATTAATGCAGCACCTTGTGCAACAGCACCCTCCGGGTTTGGGCCGATTCCTCCGGTGACTATAAGACCAACACCTCCCTCTACTCGCTCTTTATAGAAGATGGCCATTCGTTCAAAGCCATTCTCAGTTTCTTCAAGGTTGGTATGCATAGAACCCATCAAGCTGCGGTTCTTGATAACGGTAAAGCCAAGATCTAAAGGGGTTAGTAAATTTGGAAAAGTCATAGTAAGTCTTACTCATTAAGTCGATAAAACATACTATAAGATATTTTTAAGTAAATAAACATACCACAAGGTCAAAATCATTGATCGTTTACATAAAATCAATTATGGCTCCTCTTTGGTTTAGGCTTATTTTGCTTAAAAAAACTTCTCTTGCCACTTTTTACGACGAAAATAATAGGTCATAAAAATGGCCTTAATCAAGAAGTCTACTCCCGTTAAAATAAACAGTGCTTCGATAGGGTAGCCTTGGCGGATAAAGACAAAGGGTAGGGCAACGCGAACAAGCAATAAGGTTATAACAGAAACAATCAATGGGTAAGTGGTTTCACCTGCCCCGCGAATAGCACCACCAATGGTAAAATCAGTTGCTATTAAGGGCATAGAAAAGCCAATAATTAGCAGGAACATTGCGGTATAACTTTGTACGTTTTCGTCTTGGGTTAATAACATAGCAATCTCTTGATTGCAGAAAATAAAGATAATGCCAAAGAGCGACATGAAGCTAAGGCAAAGTCGCCAAGCTCGCCAGCCTTGCTGATAGGCTATTTCTGGCTCACCACGGCCAAGGTGTTGTCCAACGATAATGGCACCAGACATTGAAAAAGCGAGCGAGGTGATTAATATTAACGTCAGTACATTAAGGCCTAGACCATAAGCGGCTAATACATCACTGCCATAAGTGGCGATGGCAATGGTGAAAATAACAAAACCGATTTGTAATAAAAGTTGCTCTAATGCGCTAGGTATGCCAATTTTTAGTAGTAAGCGGGTTTTTGTCCTGTAGTTGCTCTGCTCTGGGTAATAAATGGCTAAATGGTTTTTACGCCATAACATACCGTATAAAACGAGAGTGAACGCTGAGCCGATCACCCCACCGATAATTAAACCTTCAACGCCTAAATTGGGTAAACCAAAGCTACCATTACTCAACAAATAACAACCAATGGCATTGCCGACACTACTCACTATGGCCAGCATCAGAGGATGAAAAGCATCGCCCGTCGCTCTTAACGAGGTTGCCATAATAATATTGAGTGAATAAATAGGGCTAAAAATACAGACCCATTTTATCAACGCAATAGACAGTGCTTGGGTCTCGACATTCATGCCAAACAAATGGGTCAATTGCTCAGCAAATAAGTAGCAAACAAAAGCGAGACTGATTGACAGGATAAGACTTAATAACAATGCACTTTGAAACGCTTGGCTAGTGCGTAGTTGTTCATTAGCACCAACACTTCGGGCAATAATTGCTGAAACACCTGCAGACAAACCAAAGAGTGATGCTTGTAGTAAGAAAAATATGCGTTGGCTTACGGTAACTGCGGCCGTTGCCTCAGTGCCAAATTGCACCGCGAGTATTATTTGAATAAAACCAACAGAGGCCAACAACAAGTTAGCAATGGTCGTCGGCCAGGCTAATTTCCATATACTAGGTGGAGTAAAAGGCTGCTTGTCTTTTATTGAGCCTTTACCTAGCTCCTTAATGTCTTCGTTAGGGCTATTGTTAGTGATATTAATACTCAAAATGAAGCCAATTGTTTGTCAGTAATAATAGACCAAAATGCAATTTCTTCTTCAGCTATACTTTTAACATAAGTTTCGTGGTGATCAAAAAACATAACCTCGGTTAGGTAGTCAGTCAACATAGGCCATTCGTTAGCCTTGCGACTTGGTGTACCAAAATGGGCGAAATGTCCCCAGTGTGTTTGAATTTCTTCAACCAATTCTGCTACACGCGGTTCTTCACCATGGAAGGTGCTTGAGACATTATTAAACACTAAGCCCAAGTCAGTAATATGAGTACAGCGCAGGGTTGGTAGCACTGTTTTTCTACCTAATTTATAACTAAAAGCTTCACCACCAGCAGTTAATTGAGCATGGAGTAAACGATAACTTGGCTGAGCAAACCAAAATTCAGTCAATGTCTCACTCAATACGTTTTGTAGCGATGGCGGAATATTACGTTGTTGACATTGTTTACTCATTAGCGTCTTAGTGCTTACAACATGTTCACTGCCCATCAATGACGTTAACCAATGATTCAAAACAGCTTCATTGCTAATGTTTTGATTAAGCATCGCGGCAAAAAGCGTCCATTCATCGGTATTAGATCCTGACAAAATAGGGATATGCTTGGCACAACCCTGTTTTATTGTTTCATAAGGCGCTAAAGGAAGATCAAGATCACCGACAACAGGCTTGAATGGCAATATGCCAAATTTACTGTAGATCTCAGGTCGTGCAACTAAGTGCGCTTGAATAGTTAATACTTGTGTAGTGGTCAATTGTTTTAGTTGTTGAGCGAGTTGTTCTGGCTCTAGCTGTGATGCCACCAAATCTAAGGTATTTGCACTGACCAAAAACTCTTCTGCAACTTCATTTGCTTGTTCAACCGTATTAAAGGTATGTCCCGCACCACTTTGCATTATCGCTTTATGAAACAAACCTTTTGCTTTAGGCATAGCCAATAAGCAAGCAATACTCATAGCACCAGCGGATTCGCCGAATAATGTAATGTTATTTTTGTCCCCGCCGTAGTGATGTATGTTTTTATGTAACCATTGAAGTGCAAGTAGTTGGTCTTCAAGGCCTTCATTACCGGTTGAGTTAACTTCGCCCTTGGTAATATCTTTTAAACGAAGGAAACCTAAAGCGCCTAAACGATAATTTAAAGTCACTACAATACAGTTTGTCGCCGTAGCTAAATTACTGCCCTCATAAATAGGTAAAGAACCTGCACCCACGGTAAAACCACCCCCATGAATCCAAACCATCACAGGGCAGGGTTTGTTACCCTCAAATGGTGAGTCCTCAGATAACTTGTTGCTATATATGTTGAGATTTAAACAATCCTCACTTTGATTCTCAATAAGTGCCTGTGACATTAACAAATCATTGTTATTCGGTAATTGAGGCGCTATGGAGCCGAAGTTATTATCAATTTTTGAATTGGCCCCAAGCTCAGGTGCTAGGCTTTGTATTGACCACCTGCTGTTCTTCTGAGCGTATCTACTGTAATCAATCGCTATAAAACGCTCACTATTGAATTTTTCATCTGAAATTTTCTTATTGGATAGTGAATTAAGGTGATAATTTTCAACTTTTTTCATAACAACAACCTAAAACGCGTAAAGACTAAAAGTTTAAATAAAATACCACTGGGTCAAATGTAGGGCAAGTGTTTATTGGTGTTGGCCGTTTTTAGTCAATTAAACTGTCTAAATAATCGCTATTCTTTATCAAATAATTCTTGCGTGCAATCTTTACATACTGTAAGTTCGAATTACAGGTTATGATCTAAATCAACAAATACCATTATTCATTATTGATGGTTAACGAGCATATTAAGATGATTAAATTAAGTTTTCTAACTAAAGTTAGCTACGGTGTAGGGCAGATGTCCCAAGGGGTTAAAGATACTGCTTTTCAATCCTTCCTTGTTTTCTATTTTAGTCAGGTATTGGGTTTACCTGCTATTATGGCTGGCTTTGCTGCATTAATTGCCTTGTTGTTTGACGCAGTTTCAGATCCGTTAATGGGTGATATTTCTGATAATTGGCATTCAAAGTGGGGACGTAGACATCCCTTTATGATTGCCGCAATTATTCCATTCCCATTATCTATCTATATGTTGTTTACACCACCAACAGGGTTAGAGCAGCAAGGACTGTTCCTTTGGCTGGTATGTTGGTCAGTTGTGGTTCGATTGATGCTTACCATGTTTAATGTGCCACATAATGCTTTAGGCGCTGAATTAAGTACTGACTATGAAGAACGTACTAAAATTGTGAGTTATCGTACATTTTTAGGCTATGTGGGCGGTATCACCTTATCTGTTGTTGCATTAAATTCTTTTTTTGTCGCATCAGAGCAATTCCCTAATGGTATGTTAAACAGTGCGGGTTATAGCTCTTTAGGTATGTTGGCAGCCGTGATTGCTTTTGTCGCCATGGTTATTAGTGTATTAGGTACCAAGCATACTATTCCTCATTTATCGAAAGCTGAGAAGAACCAGAAAAAAGTTGATTTCTCTCGAAGTTTTAAAGCGTTTTCACAAGCCCTGAAATTACGTCAATTTCGTTTGATATTTGTTGTTCAAATTCTAACCATGGTCGCTGGTGGCGCTGGCGCTACGTTCATGCTTTATATCGGCAGTTACTTCTTTGAATTATCACCCAGTCAAATTGCGCTATTAACCTTAACGATTGTTGTTGGGCTTATTCCTGCGTCAATTATTGCACCGGTGCTTTCAAAACGTATTGATAAAATGCCCAGTCTCGTTGCCTGTTTATTACTAGCAACCGTCTTTAGTTTCAGTCCAATACTTTTGCGCTTAATGGGTGTATTACCTGAAAATGGCGCTGAATCATTAATGCCTGTTTTATTTTCTACTTATGTTGTTGGTTATAGCTTCTTTATCGCAGCAGGCATCATTATCGGTTCTATGTTGGCTGATATCGCCGATTTACATGAAACAACCACGAAAAAGCGTCAAGAAGGTTTATTTTTTGCGGCCAATTCATTTGCTCAAAAAGCAACCTTTGGTTTTGGTACTTTATTTGCCGGTATCGGTTTACAGCTTATTGCCTTTCCAAAACAAGTTGATGTATCACAAGTGAGTGAACAAACCATTTTTAATTTGGGTTTAATAGCCGGACCTCTACCAATGTTGATCTATTTTTTAGCGGCATTTCTCGCAACTAAATATGACCTTAACAAAAGTAGACATGAAGAAATTAGCGAGCAACTAGCGTTACAAAGAAGTAATTAAAACTAACAGGTAATGGGTTTGTTACCACTAATCAACCACTAATAAAAACAATAATAATATAATTTACTAAACAACTGGGGAATTACAATGAGTAGTACTAAAAGTTCAACACGATCTTTTAAGTTAGCACCACTAACTTATGCTTTTATCGCAATGGGCCTTTCAGCGAGCGTACATGCTGAAGAAGCTGTCGAAGAAAAAGCGACAGGTATTGAGGTCATTGAGGTGACATCAACAAAGCGCATAACAACTCTAATGGAAACTGGACAAGCGGTAAATGCTTTTAGTGCCGATGATATGTTAGAGAAAAATATCACTAATGCGCAAGATTTAGTTCAATACTCTCCTTCATTAGTTATTACCGGTAATAAAGTCGCTATTCGTGGTGTTGGTCGTGCTAGTAATGCCCTAGGTTCTGATCCGGGTGTTGGTATCTATGCTGACGGTGTTTACAGTACTGAAAACGGTATTTTTGATTACTGTAACTTTTGTGATGTAGACCGCGTTGAAGTATTACGTGGCCCTCAAGGGACACTTTATGGTCGTAATTCTGTTGGTGGTGCTATAAACATTATCAGTAAAGCCCCTGAACAATACTTAGGTGGTTACCTTAATGCAGAGTTTGGTAATGATGGTTATCAAGTACTACAAGGCCAAGTAACTGGACCATTAGGTGAAACCTTCTCAGGTATCGCTACTGTTTCAAAAAAACTACGCGATGGCATGCAAGAAAACTTAGCGGTAGGTCTTGAAGACTTAGATACTACGGATCGCACATACTACTCTGGTACCCTAAAAGGTGATTGGACAGATAACTGGTCAAGTTCAGTTGGTTATATGAATCACAAACGTGATGAAATACCAAGTACCGCTTATTTAAAAGATGATTATGATACTGCCTTTGTTAATGGTAGTTCTCCAACAGCAACTTCTCCAGGCAATTACCCGGGTATGTTTCCGGGCGCAACGGCAGTAAATCATTTAGCAGGCTATGGCCTTACTAACCCGGCAGTTGCAGATATCAGCAAAACTAACGTTGATACTCAGGGCCACATAACGTCGAACTCGGAACGCTTTACCTTTGTAAATGATATGTCATTTGGTGATTTAGACCTTAAATATACTTATGGTCAATTTGAATATGATTATGATCTATTACAAGATGGCGATGTAACTAATAAAGCTTATGGCGCAATTGATCTTTCGATGATATTAGCGCAAATGAATGGCTTTACTTTTTATCCAGGCGTGCCAGGCACTCCAGCTTATACAGATCCCATAACGTTAGCTTCTGATATGACTACCAGTACTGTTCAGTCAGCTAAATCTTCATCCCACGAGTTACAGTTAGTCTCTAATTACAGCGGAGATTTAAATTTTATTGCCGGTTTGTATTATTTTAACAATAAAGAAAGTCAATACAACGACTACGTTGAACGTGGTTTTGGTTTAATGCAGGGTGATGCAATAGCAGCAGCGTATAGCGCGGTAGGTTCACCATTAAATACAGGCATGACAGTAGGATTGCCTTATCCAGGTGCTGAGTTGAGCGCTTATCAACTGTTTGCTTATGTACCAACGTTTACTGGTGGAGCTCCTCTACCTTACATGGCAACGGCAGATGGAAGTGGTGGTTATTTATTTAAAACCCAAAATACGCTAGAAACTACTTCAACCGCTGTTTATGGTCAACTTGAGTATAACCTAACAGATGCGTTAACCCTTACCACAGGTGTGCGTTATTCAGAAGACGAAAAAGAAGGTACTGATAACGTTTTTGCTTATTTAGGCTTAGCTGAAACAGCACATGCTGTTAAAGATGACTGGAGTAAGGTTACTTGGCGTGTACAAGCGGATTGGACTATCGATAGTGATAGCTTTTTATACGCGTATGCTGCCACTGGTTATCGTTCAGGTGGTTTTAACTTAGGCTCACCAACGCCTAATGAACCAGATGTAGTTGCCCCTGAAGAATTATTAGCCTATGAAATTGGTTACAAACGTTCAATGTGGGAAAACAGAATTAATTTAACGGCCGCTGCTTATTACTACGATTATACTGATTTACAGGTTACATCAACGGAAGTTATTGCTGGTAAGCCAGTGACCACGTTTGATAATGCTGCTGCTGCGTCGATTACCGGTTTAGAATTAGGTCTTGATGTTTTACTTACTGATAATCTAATGCTGAATTCATCATATTCTTACAATAAATCTGAATATGATGATTACTCCGCAATTGACTCTACTGCTTGTACCGTGCTTGGTAACGCTGATGAAACACATGCCGAATGTCAAGTGCAAGACTTGAGCGGCAATCAGTTGAACATGGCTCCTGAAAGTAAATTTAGCTTAAATTTAATTCAGTATGTTGAATTAAGTGATATGGGTCTTCTAACCTTGAGTGCTGGTTATTCATGGATTGGCGAACAATATACTCGCTCATTTAACCGAGATGATTGGGATAAAGTTGAGAGCTACGATAACATTGATGCTCGCGTAAGCTGGTCTTCACCAGAAGATACGTATGTTATCTCTGCCTTTGTTAAAAATGCAGGCGATGAACGTGATCTAATCCATAGAAGCGCACCATTCCCTGATACACGCGGAGCAAGCGGTGAGTACACAGATCCCGTTACTTATGCGGTACAACTTCGTTATAACTTTGAATAGTTAACCCTTAGGCAAAGCTCTTGATAGAGAGCTTTGCCGCTTATTTTAATACTTATTGGATTGATTTTTTACACAGCTAGCGAGAAATCAACCCGTTTGGTATTAAAACCATAACCCTTTGGATTTTACATGAGTAGCATAAACTTTCTAATTAATTCGAGTGCTTGGTTTGAGGGGGTTCCTGAAGAGGGACGTGACATGCTCATAAAGTCTGCCCGTTTAAAGCATTACGAGAACAAAAAATATCTATACCGCTTGGCGCAAGAAAGTGATTTTGTTTATGCGGTAGTATCTGGTTTTGTTCGCATAAAAATAAGCAGTATTGCCGGACAAGAATTTTCAATAACAGAGTTTTCAGCCAATGAATGGTTTGGTGAGTTTTCACTTACCAATCAACCCGCGCAAATGTTTGAAGCGCAGGTATTAGAAAACTCTAGCATTATTGAAATACCCAAGCGAGTTGTTCAGACGGTAGCTGATAAATATCCCATTATTTATAAAAATCTCTTTGTTTTTCAGGCAAACCGCACGTTGAAAATGTCTGAATTGCTTGGTGGCATGTTGTTTTATCCACTAGCAGCGCGCTTAGCGGGACGAATTCTCTGGTTTGCGCACCATTATGGTGATGAAAATGAAGCGGGGATTTTAATTAATAAAAAAATGAGTCAACAAGAATTAGCTGAATTGACCATGGGCTCGAGGCAACGAATTAACAAAACGCTCAAAGAGTGGGAACGGGCGGGCATATTGGAAATTCAAGGACAGCAATATTTTATTAAAAACATACCCGCATTAAAAGAGAAAACACAGATGAACAATGAAGAATAGTTTGTCATTGAATACCCTGCAATTTAATGAATGGTATAAGACCAAACTTTAGATAACCCTGCATTACTGGTTAAAAAAAGCGCTTCAATATTGTGCACAAGTAACACCTTAGGTGCTTGTTGTCACCCTAGTCGCTTTGAGTAACGCACTATACCCAATAGGTAAAAATTATGAGTAAACAAAACGAACATATCACTAACAACACAAATTCCGAACATTTTGACGTGATGATTATCGGCGCCGGTATTTCTGGTCTTGGTAGTGCCTATCACTTAAAAGACCAGAATCCAGATAAAACTTTTTGTGTACTTGATGGTATGGAAAGTTTTGGTGGTACATGGCATATGCATAAATACCCTGGCATACGTTCAGATAGTGATTTATTTACTTTTGGTTATCGCTTTAAAGCATGGACAGGTAATCCTATTGCGACTGGCCAAGAAATCATGAACTATTTAGAAGAAGTCATTGATGAAAATGATTTAGCACCGCACATTCGTTACAACCATCACGTATTGACGGCAAATTGGTGTAATAAAACCCAGTTATGGACCATTACGGCGTTAAATAAAGGAACACAAGAAACGCGCGTTTTTACCGCTAACTTCTTATGGATGTGTCAGGGCTATTATAAGCATGACAAAGGTTATACACCGAAATGGGACGGTATGGACGATTTTAAAGGTGAATTAATTCATCCGCAAACATGGCCTGAAGATTTAGATTACAAAGATAAAAATGTGGTTGTTATTGGCTCAGGGGCAACAGCAGCAACGCTAGTACCAAAAATTGCTGCAGACACCAAGCACGTAACTATATTACAGCGTTCGCCGACGTACTTTTTCCCACGTAAAAATGAAAACCCACTAACCGACCAACTACGTGCGCTAAATATTGATGATAAATGGATACATGAAATTTCTCGTCAACAAATTTTACAAGATCAAGAAAGCTTTATAAAAACAGCCCAAGCCTATCCTAATGAAGTTAAAAAAGCGTTAATTGACGGTGTACAAGAACATTTGGGTGGCGACTTTGATGTAGCTAAGCATTTTACTCCTAGTTATAACCCATGGCGCCAACGTATTGCCGTAGTGCCTGACGGTGATATTTTTGCAGGTATTCGCTCGGGTAAAGCCAGTATCAAAACAGATGAAATTGAGTGCTTTAATAAACAAGGCATTTTACTCAAATCAGGTGAGCAACTTGAAGCGGATATTATTGTATCTGCGACTGGATTTAACTTAAGTGTATTAGGTGGTATTGAGTTTTCTGTTGATGATGAAGTGGTAGATTTTTCACAGACCGTTGGCTATCGCGGAATGATGTTTACCGGTATTCCGAACATGACTTGGGTGATGGGATATTTCCGTGCAAGTTGGACTTTACGTGTCGATTTAATTGGTGATTTTGTTTGTCGCTTACTTAGGCATATGGATGATAAAAAAGTAAAACAAGTCACCATAGCTTTACGTGAAGAAGATAAAGATATGGAGTTACTTCCTTGGATTGATACCAAAGAATTTAACCCGGGTTATATGATGCGTTCAATGCATTTATTACCAAAACGCGGTAGTAAAGCCGACTGGCAGCATAGCCAAGATTATTGGTCTGAAAAAGAAGTACTGCCTAAGGTAAATTTAGATGATGACTTGTTCTCGTATAAGTAAATTTATAGAAGCAATTAGATTGTTAGTAACGCGTAACCATTAAATTATATGATAAATAGGAAGTATTTTGATTTTTATCAATAAAGAATTAAAAGTGAATGGCGTTGATATAGCGTATCAACTGCATGGTGACAAACAAGCCCCAGTATTACTATTAGTACATGGTTTGAGCACGCCTTTAACTGGCTGGCCTGTAGAAATGGTAGATTCGTTTGTTGAAAAGGGCTTTCGTGTCTTACTGATTGATAATCGAGATATGGGTAAGTCTGAGCAGCTAAATGATTTACCTATACCCAATTTACTGTGGACTGTGCTCAAAATAAAATTTGGTTTTAGCGTTAAAGTTCCTTATCAACTTGAAGATATGATGACAGATACTGTCGCATTATTGGATGCCTTATCCATTGATAAAGTTCATTTGGTTGGCGCTTCAATGGGCGGCATGATCGCCCAATTAATGGCGATTAATCATCAAGAAAGATTACTTAGTTTAACCTCGATAATGTCTACCACTGGCTATAACAAATTACCCGCGATTGATGCCAGCGTAAAAAAAGTCTTATCTCAAAAACCATTATCTCAACGTTATAGAGATCGCTGTCAATATCACAAGAATAAATGGCGTGCTATTGGCAGTCCCAAATACCCGTTAGATGATACCGAACTTACCGTGAGGGTAGTTCAGCTTTTAGATAGAGGCATTAGCGGTAAAGGTACTCTTCGTCAAATGTTGGCGATTCTTACTGCGCCAGACAGAACAGCACGTTTGAAAAGTGTTCTAACACCCACATTGGTCATCCATGGCGACAGTGATGGGTTAGTGCACTTAGATGGTGGGATCGCGACAGCTAACGCGATTTCAAATGCAAAATTACAAGTTTATAAAGGAATGGGGCACGATTTCCCTGTTGAATTAATTCCTAGCATTGTTAATGACATTGTCGAACATGCCCAAGCAGTAGAGTTATAATATGAGTAATTACCAAGACAAGCTTAACATGCACTTTAAAGGAAAAGTTGCCGTAATCACCGGTGCAGCCTCAGGTATTGGCAAAGCATTAGCGATAAAGTTAGCTGAGCAAGGGTGTAATTTAGCGCTAGTTGATAGAGATATTCAAGGGCTAATGTCAGTGCAAGCAGAGTTACAATCTTATAGCATAACCTGCGTAATCGAAGACTTAGATGTCTCTGACAAACAGGGATTTGTTGATTTTTCTGAAACGGTAATCGCTCAATTTTCACGCGTTGATATGTTATTTAATAATGCTGGTGTGAGTTTAATTGATTCGGTTGAAAATCAAAGCTTTGAGGATTTTCATTGGTTAATGAATATTAACTTTTGGGGTGTAGTCTATGGCTCACATGCCTTTTTACCCTATTTAAAAAAATCACCAAACGCCCATTTAGTGAATGTTTCTAGTTTGTTCGGATTGTTATCGTTACCATTACAAAGTGCTTATAACTCATCAAAGTTTGCGGTTCGCGGCTTTACCGAGTCTTTAAAAATGGAAATGGCAGGGACCAATGTATCAGTGCATTGTGTTCACCCTGGAGGCATAAAAACCAACATTACCAACAACGCTAAAATATCAACAGAACATGTACCTAAAAGCCAAATATTATCAGATTTTAATAAACAAGCAAAAACGACAGCAGAGCAGGCCGCAGATGTAATTTTACAAGGGCTGATTAACAACAAACGCAGAATATTAATTGGTAATGATGCTAAGTTACTCGACCGTATAGTGCGTTGGTTCCCTGCAACGTATGAAAAAGTATTAGGTTTTGAAAAAGGTGTTCTTGCAAAGCGCCAAAAACAATAGCCGCTGACTAGGATAAGTAGGGAGTTAGGTAATAAGTGCTAAGTAGGGCTTCTAAGATTGATATAAAAATTAATATCGCCATTGAGTGAACTCAATTGGCGAACTTTAATTTATTACTCATCAATATATAAATTATTCACTCTGAAAAATCAGTCAAACAGATATGGTTGCTCTCTATCAGCACATTAAACATTGGTAAAAAACTAAAGTAGCCAGTATTTTCTGAACCGACGAGTTGATAGATAGACGTTGCGGTTGCATCGTTAATCAATTTTGGTGTTCCTGCCGCTTGTGCTAATAATTGTGTTTGGCAACACCGCTCCATAGTAATAAACCACCACACAGCTGATTCAACTGTTGTACCGACAGTTAATAAACCATGATTTTGTAATACTGCCGCTTTATTATCTGCAAGTGCATCTGCAATTGCTAAGCCTTCACTGTCTCTAATACCACACCGTTAAACTCTCCAAAGACCACATGAACATTGTGAAATGCACAAGCATCTTGTGTGATTGGGTCCAGTTTTTGTCCTTAACTTGACCAGATTTTACTATAGATATTGTTAGTGGCAGTCTGGGATGGTATATCCTTAGCAAAACTATTTTCGCGACGCTCAGCAACAAGGAAAGTTCTATTTTCAGCAGTGCGCGATAACAAGCTGAATCAAGTCAATCATCGTCGGTAATTTGTTTATTTTGGTTCGAGGGATATTTTATCGCAGGTATATCTAAGGGGGGGGGGTGTTAATAATGCCCGTCACTATAGGAGGCTTGTCTACTGATTGAAACGTGTTACTGACACAAACAATCGATGCAATTTTAAGAAGGCTTATATTTAGGTATATATTTGGGTTTATAACATTTTTAATAGTACGCGCCCCATCAGAACGCGTTGCCATCATATTACATTAGCTAATTAGCTGTCATAAACGTTTAAAAACTAAAATGTTCGCTTTCCATGCTCATCATAGTTTTAGCGCCGCTAGCTAAACAAGCCAAGTGTCCGTGTGCTTTTGGCATGACGCGGGCAAAATAAAACTCTGCTGTTTGTACTTTAGCTAAGTAGAAGTCTTTTTCATCTGGATTTTTACTTATCGTATCTTGTGCTGTTTTAGCCATTTGTGCCCACATATAACCCAGCGTGATATAACCGGACAGCATCAAGTAATCTACTGACGCTGCGCCTAACTCATCAGGGTTAGCACTCGCTTTTATGCCTATTTCATGGGTCACTTCTGACCAGAGTTCGACATAGTCAACCAAAGTATGAGCAAGTAATGACACGGAGTTGTTTTCATTACGCTTACAAAAGACCTTTATTTCATCGATAAAGTCATTGAGTAAAACACCTTTGGTGCCAAGTACTTTACGACCAATTAAGTCAAGAGCTTGAATACCCGTAGTACCTTCATATAGACAACAAATCTTAGTATCACGTAATAATTGCTCCATGCCCCATTCTTTAATGAAACCATGGCCACCGAGTACTTGAATGCCATAACTAGCCGAGTCTACTGCTGTTTCAGTTAAAAATGCTTTTGCGATAGGCGTTAGTAACGCTAAACGATTATTGGCAGCAAGTTTATCTTCATCACTATTACCTGCATGCGTAATATCAACCAATTGTGCTAGTTGTGAGACAAGCGCTCGCCCACCTTCGGCAATAGACTTCTGCGTTAGTAGCATGCGTCTTACATCGGGATGGACAATAATAGGGTCAGCATCACCTTTAGGGTTTTTAACGCCCGTTAATGAACGCATTTGTAAGCGGTCTTGCGCATAGGCTAATGACCCCTGAAAGGCAGCTTCACTTGCGGCAACACCTTCGTTGGCAACACCTAAACGTGCACCATTCATAAAGGTGAACATGCATTTCAACCCTTTATTCTTCTCGCCAATAAGGTAACCTTTAGCATCATCAAAATTAATAACACAAGTGGCGTTACCGTTGATACCCATTTTATGTTCAATAGAACCACAGCTAACGCCGTTTTCGTCTGCAATACTGCCATCATCATTAACATTAAACTTGGGTACCACAAACAGAGAAATACCTTTAGTACCAGCCGGTGAGTCAGTTACTCGCGCTATGACTAAGTGAACAATATTATCTGACAAGTCATGTTCACCGGCAGAGATAAATATTTTACTGCCATTAATTTTGTAACTACCGTCTTCGTTAAGTTCGGCTTTAGTACGTAACAAACCTAAATCAGTACCTGCATGTGATTCAGTTAGGCACATAGTACCTGTCCAAGTCCCTTCAACAAGCTTGGGCATGAACATAGATTTTTGTTGCTCAGTGCCATGGAATTCTAAAGTAGACATACAACCATGGCTTAGTCCTGGATACATAGAAAAACTATGATTCGCTGCGGACAACATTTCACTCACGACCATATTGATTGAATGGGGTAAGCCCTGACCACCAAAGTCTTCATCTTGAGATAGGGTAGGCCAACCACCATCCACATATTGTTTATACGCATCTTTAAATCCATCGGGAGTCGTTACTTTACCGTTTTCCCAATGACAACCTTGTTGATCGCCTATTTGGTTAATGGGTGCAATAACTTGTTCGGTAAACTTAGCCGCTTCGGACAAAATAGCATCAACCATATCAGTGCTTGCTTCGTCGTAACCTAAGGTTTGGTAATGCTTATCGCAGGTTAATAATTCTTGCATTACGAATTTATAATCTCGCATTGGGGCTTTGTATTCGAACATAGTATCTCTCGCTATTTTTCAATGTTAGTACGAAATACGAACTAACCTATTAATTTTTAAGGTTTATACCCAGGTTACAGTGAAATATTTTTTAACTGGCATGGGGATATAAAAGGATATTGTTTTATAACCAATCAGGCTGGGTATCAAAACTGGTGCTATCAATATTCTTAACTAACGATCCCCAGTGATAAGTCAGTGGCAATTCGCTATTAAAGAAATACTTCATCGCTTGTACCTTACCCTTATAAAATTTCTGTTCATCAATATGCGGTTCAGTCGCCAAAGCTTTAGTAGCCAAGTCTCCTTGACGTAACCATAACCAAGCAATGGTTATGTGACCGAACATATTTAAATAACTCACTGAGTTAGAAAACACTAAATCAGGATTATTATTTTCAGTGCTTTTCGCTGCAGCCATGACTTGGTTAGTTACTTCGCGTAAATTGACTACCGCATCCGCTAGTGACTGAGAAAAAGCCCCTAACGTTTCACTGTCTTTAGTCGTTTGAATCGTTTCTTCTATGACATTAAGAAATGCTTTATAGCCTAAGAAATTTTTCATCGGAACTTTTCGACACAGTAAATCGAGCGATTGAATACCGGTAGTGCCTTCGTGTATAGGGTTTAAACGGTTGTCACGATAGAACATTTCAACAGGGTGTTCGCTGGTATAACCATGCCCCCCTAATACTTGAATCGCTAAGTCGTTTGATTTATGACCCCATTCTGAAGGCCAACTTTTAATGATTGGTGTTAAAAAGTCTAAAACGGTAGTGGCATGCGCACGTTCTTCAGGTGTTAGCGCTGTTTTTTCATCATCAGCCAATTCATGACCATATAGGCATAATGCATAAGCACCTTCTGAATACGCTTTTTGCGTTAATAGCATTCTTCTAACATCTGGATGCTCAATGATATTAACGGGTGGTGATTCAGGATCTTTACATGACAATAAACGACCTTGAGGACGCTCTTTGGCGTAATGAAGCGAGTATTGGTAACCGGTTAGTGCGGTAAGTGCAGCGCCTGTACCAACCAAAATACGTGCCTCATTCATCATATGAAACATGTACATTAGCCCTTTATGTTCTTCGCCGACTAAATAAGCAACTGAGCCATCTTTTTCACCAAAGCTTAACGCTGTAGAGGTATGACCACGCCCACCCATTTTGTGAAATAAACCTGCCAAAGCAACTTCATTGTTATCACCTTTACTACCGTCCTCATTCACTAAAAACTTAGGCACAATAAACAGTGAAATACCTTTAATACCTTTAGGTGCGCCTTTAATACGAGCAAGTACTAAATGAATAATATTTTCATTTAGGTCGTGATCGCCACCAGAAATAAAGATTTTATTACCCGTTAATCGGTAATTACCTTGTTCGTCTTTAGTTGCTGTTGTTGTTAAATCAGCAAGACCTGAGCCTGCACCCGGTTCAGTCATTGCCATTGTTCCAGCGTAACGGCCTTCACGCATGGGCTTAACCCATTGTTCAATTTGGTCTTTTGTTCCGTGGGCTTCTATTAAGTTACAGTTGGCATGTGTTAATGATAAGTAGCCCAAGCTTGTGCTCGCTACTGCAGAAAGGTAAGCAAACGCGCCACTAGCAGCAACCATAGGAAGCTGCATGCCACCATCTTCGTAAAGTGAGGTTGGGGCACTTAGACCTGCTTCTAATACGGCATCTAAACCGACTTTAATCTCCGGTATTAAATGAATTTTTTCACCATCAAAAGTAGGCTCATTAGCATCAACTTTCTGACGAATAGGCATAAAATACTTTTCGGCTATCGCTTGTGCAGTGTCGATTGCACCGTTAAATGTAGTTCGGTCATGGTCTTGGTATTTCTCTCGATTAGTTAACGATTCCACGTCAAACATCTCGTAAAGGAAAAACTCAATATCGCGGCGGTTAAGAATAGGTGCTGACATAATAGTGTCCAATCAAAAAAATCATAATTGGACTTTATAATAGTGGCGAGTAAAAAGTGTCACCTAGGTGACACGGTAACTTATTTAATATTAGATGGAAGAATCTAATAAAGCTTGGAAAAATATTATTGATGTCAGCTACCTTTGCGGATAGCGAACATAAGAGATGGGAAATTAGAAAAGTTATCGACAAAGAAAGTTAGCAATTTAAATAATGTATCGCTGTCGGCTTGTAGAGATAATAAGCCATAAAGCAATCATTGATATTTACTGGTATTTTTGTCGGATAAATTGCCTTAGACAACCAAGAAGTAATTGTTAGCCGTATATCACTTTGGGGGCGGAATGTATGGTCCGCCTCAATATTGCAAGTAATAATATCGATAACGTAGTTGGTTTGCGCTAATGTATTCGGAGTCTTTGTTGGTTACCCAATATATTAGGCCCAGCTCCACGATGAGATCCGCGCTAGATTGTCCTCAAAAGCGCCAAAGCA
>NZ_VOLT01000016.1 GCF_007954275.1 Colwellia demingiae
GGTAGGCTACATCGGCGTGATGAATTACATTCATGTATTGATACCAGCGGTATTGAGCTGATAATTTAACATCACCAATACTGCCGTTTACATCTAAACGAAAGACGTCAAAATCAAAATCTCCACCGCGATCTTTATTGTCATCATCGTAATCTTCATAGCTATACTGAAAACGTACGGCACCGCCAACTTTGATTTTAGGTGTTAAATCTGTAGCGGTTTTAGTATTGGTATTAACTTCTTTTTTAAGCTCAGCAACTTGCTTCTCAAGTTGTTCTAGTCGCTCAATTTTAGTGGTTTCTGTGGCCGCCCAGGCTGTTGTTGAGCTTGCTAACAATAAACCAAGTAATGGGATGGATGTTTTCATTAGTTATTCTCCAAAAGATAATTCGCATTTGTTTTTATATTTAGTTACGTTTTTCGTGTTGTTGTTCAGAACCGAACAGTTTTCAACCGTTTAAGTGTAAGACGTTACCGATAGGGGCAACTAAGCCATTTACGACGTCAAACAGGTGAATAACACCGTTACAACCAAACACTTGAGGAATCGTGTTGATGGATTCCTTGATGAATATCAGATGCGATTAATATAAATTCTTAACTGAAATTATAGCGGTAGTTAATCATTTTCTCTTTAATGGGGTGAAAATATTGGTCATTAGTACAATACTGAGTAACTGAAAATGTGAAGTGTTTTAGAGTGGGTGTTTTTTATGCTTTAATAAAATAACTCAATGATAATACCTTTTGGAAGCCCCTTTCTACTAAGGAGCTTCACTTATAATCAATAGAGCTATTCACAGATAGAGCCATATTAAGTTTGGCCAGGGTTAAATTAATGTGAGATTAAGCTAACGTTCGGTTAAGCTAATGTTCGATTAAATAACTCAACAGACATGCCGTAAACTCTTAATGCAAGTTGAGGATCGTAACGTTCACCTTCATCACGCATAAAGGCATGCGAAGCATTAAACTCATGCCATGAGAAAACGTTACCTGAAGCTAATAGATTTTTATGAATCATCATGCGGCCTTCATCAGGGATATGTGGGTCTTGCTTACCCCAAATCATCATTAACTCCGCTTTAATATCTTTGGTACGCGTCAGTGAATCGTTGCCTTCTGCACTGGGTAAATCACCTGAATGAATATCGGTGGCGTATAAGCAGGCGGCAGCTAAAACATGCTCATTTAAAGCGGCGCGATAAGCAAGGTGACCGCCAATGCAAACACCCATAGTGCCAATTTTTCCCGTGCAGTAATCTTGCAGTTGAATAAAATTGACTAAGGCTTGTGTATCGCTGTCGTGATGCTCTAAAGGTTTAGCCCACTTATCTTGGTTACCTTTGTCTTTACCTGCATCGTCGTAGCCTAATACCGTGCCTATTGGGTTTAGTTCATGAAAAACCTCAGGTACTAATACCACAAAACCATGTCCTGCCATCAAGGCTGCCGTTCTTGCTATTGGCGCAGTTTGTTGGAATATTTCAGAATAAAAGACAATAGTTGGAAACTTACCGGATGCTTGAGGACGATAAACATAAGTACGCATAGTTCCCGTTGGGGTTTCAATATCAGTGCTGTGCTGTTGAATGATCATTAGTATTTATATGTCCTTGTACTTAATAATAGAAAAAGCATAACGGAAAAAGGCGCTAGACCTTTGTTATTTATAGCCAGTTTACGCATTGAATCACAAGAAAAATAGTATAGCCTTACTATTGATGATTTAGCGTATAATAAACAGGCATTACATTTTTGTAATGACTTTGACGTTATAATTTTAACGTAACAAGTAAGACATTTTAAAAGGGATAAATCATGAGTAAGCAGAAAAAGCCATTAGTGCATGCGGGCACTGTTAAAGTAAATAAAAGTGAAACAGAACTAGGAAGAGGACAAATTAAAGGGAATTTTTTAGCCGCATTAGTCACTTCAAAGGTTTATAAGATGCAGGTGGTTAAAGCGAAAAAAGGTAAAGGTTCATATCAGCGTAAAGCTAAAAATGTAAGACGAGAGTCTTATTTAATGGCGGCTTAACTAGTTAACACTAGCCGATATTAAATAAGACTTTCGTTCAAAACATTATCTAAGCTTTAAATACTCAACACACTTTATTTCAATACGTTAAGCCAATCTTTCGGACTTAAATAATCAGCTAATTTAGCTTCAGCAGACCCTTCATCAGCTTGGAAGTTATATTCCCAACGTGCAAGTGGTGGCATAGACATCAAAATCGATTCAGTTCTACCGCCCGATTGTAAGCCAAATAATGTGCCTCTATCGAATACCAAGTTAAACTCAACATAACGACCACGGCGATATAGTTGAAATTGACGTTCTTGTTCACCATAAAGTTCATCCTTACGACGCTGCATAATAGGAACATAAGCATCGATAAAACCTTGGCCAACGGCTTTAACATAATCAAAACAGGTGTCGAAATCCCACTGATTTAAATCATCAAAGAATAAACCGCCAACGCCACGCGTTTCATCACGGTGTTTTAAATAAAAGTACTCATCACACCATTTTTTATGATCGTTATATACATTGTCACCAAAAGGCTGACATAAATCGTGTGCTGTTTGATGCCAATGCTGAATATCTTCATCGTTGGCATAAAAAGGCGTTAAATCAAAACCACCGCCAAACCACCAAACTGGTTTTTCACCTTCTTTTTCAGCAATAAAAAAGCGCACATTAGCGTGTGAAGTAGGAATGTTTGGATTTTTCGGATGGATAACGAGTGAAACACCACAAGCTTGCCAAGTTCTACCTGCAAGCTCTGGGCGATGAGCTGTGGCTGATGGCGGTAATTTATCGCCTGATACCACAGAAAAATTTACCCCGCCTTGCTCAACAATAGTGCCGTTGGTCATTACACGAGTTCTACCACCACCGCCTTCTTTGCGCTTCCAGTTATCTTCAATAAATTTTCCAGTACCGTCAGCTTCTTCTAATGCCTGACAAATTCTATCTTGTAGGCTTTTGAAAAACGCGATGATTTGTGTGATTTCAATGTTCGCAGTCGAGCTTAGTTGTGAGTCCATTTTCTTACCGTCGATTAACCATTAAGTATATGGCGGTTATTGTATCAAAGTGCAGGATCTAGTGGGAATTAAAATGGCTTTAGCTTGGTTTAGCTTGGTTTAGGTAGGAGGTTCACTTAATTCATGCGTCTTGCACTCTTTTAGAGCGTTAGTTGCGTGTTTTGTGCTCTTATGGTGCGCTATGGCACTATATTAATGCATGCTGTTTTTAAGGTATTGAAATTTAATGCTTTATTTTTTGGCTTGTTTTGTGCTTTGTTCATGACAGTTATTGAATGATTTATTATGGAAACGACTATGAGCAAAGCATTAATCTTGTGTTTAACCTTACTTAGCTTTTTTATCTCAGGCACCGCTTGGGCGGACGAAGGGCAGCTAAATGGTGCAAACACCAGTTGGATATTAACGTCTACAGCATTGGTTTTATTGATGACCTTACCGGGGGTAGCTCTTTTTTACGGTGGTTTAGTACGTAAAAAGAATGTGTTATCAATTTTAATGCAATGTTTTGCTATCGGCTCAATTTCATCAATTTTGTGGCTATTAGTAGGTTACAGTTTAGCCTTTGGTGAAGGTAATGCCTTTATCGGTGATTTTAGTAAGGTGATGATGCACGGCATTCCTAAAGATGCTTTAGCAGGAGATATCCCTGAAAGCTTATTTATGCTGTTTCAAATGACTTTTGCCATTATTACGCCAGTGCTTATTATTGGTGGTTTTGCAGAACGTATGAAGTTCTCAGCGGTATTACTCTTTAGTGGTATTTGGTTACTTGCTGTTTATGCACCTATTACTCATTGGGTATGGGGCGGCGGTTGGTTAGCACAAATGGGCGTTTATGATTTCGCTGGTGGTATTGTTGTACATATCACGGCGGGTACGGCGGCTTTAGTTGCTGCTCTTGTTGTTGGTCCACGTCGAGGTTTTCCTAAAACACCTATGTTGCCACATAACTTAACCATGACTGTTACGGGTGCAGGTATGTTATGGGTTGGTTGGTTTGGTTTTAATGGTGGTAGTGCGCTAGCCGCTAATGGTGATGCTTCTATGGCTATGCTTGTTACGCATATTTCTGCCGCCGCAGGTACATTAACTTGGGCTGCCATTGAGTGGAAAAAATTTGGTAAAGCCAGTGTTTTAGGTGCTGTTACCGGTATGGTCGCAGGTTTAGGTACCATCACGCCAGCCTCAGGTTTTGTCGGCCCAGGTGGCGCCTTGATTATTGGTATTAGTGCTGGTTTTGTTTGTTTTTATTCAACAGTTTATATTAAGCAAAAATTAAAAATTGATGATTCGTTAGATGTATTTCCTGTCCATGGTGTTGGCGGTATTTTAGGTACGTTATTAGTGGGTGTTTTCTCAGCGACAAGTCTTGGTGTATTTAGTGGGTTTGGTTTTGCTGAAGGCATTGCTACTATGGCGGAGCAAATTGGTGTTCAGCTTATCGGTATATTCTCTACACTGATTTATACCGCTGTAGTGACTTATATTATTCTTAAAGTGGTCGGTTTGATGACGGATGGATTACGTGTTGGTGAAGAGCAAGAGTCTAACGGTTTAGATCAGGCTGAACATGAAGAAGTCGGTTATCACTTGTAGGGTGTAGTTATTAATACTTAATAACTGTTATCAGTTACTTCAGTACATCATTTAAATAAAGCGCTTCGGCGCTTTTTTTGTGCCTGTTTCAATCTCCCACTGTCATTTTTCTGCAATATTAACGACATCAAATAGTCACATTTCTAAAACATTTCTGTCATTTATTCACCTTAGTATGTAGTCAAATTTACTTTATGTGAACAATTGTTACCTAGAGATACATAACTTGATAAAGGGTGTATCTGCAAGGAACAGTTAATTATTCATCAATTGCTGCGGAGCAAATGAAATGCAAACTAAAAAACTTTTTAAATACAGTATGATAGCAACAGCTTTAACCTTGGGCTTAGCGGCTTGTGGTGGTGACATTAATTTAAACTCTAATGTTGATGAATCAGTGGGCGATACCATTATTGAAAACCCAGCGCCAACTCCTGATGCGGGTAAGTCATTACCTGGTAAAGCCAATACAGCATTAAGTACTGAAGTATCAGCAGCCCTTGGTTTTGACGTACAGGTTCAAGTACTCGACAGCATCATTAAAGAAAGTACCACCTTAGTAGCAAGTATTGATGGCAAAACCGTTATGTATGCCATTAGTGGTGGACTTGAGGTAGGCGGCGCAGTAGTAGAGGCTGCACAATCACGTAGCACTAATAGTAAAGCGCGTAATCCTGATACAGATGTTGTGCTGACTATCGAACCAGGCGCGGTATTATTTGGTCAATCAGGTAATGACTATATTGTTGTTCACCGTGATGCACAAATCATGGCAGAAGGTAGTAAAACTAAGCCAATTATCATGACATCACTGCAAGATGTTAAGGGCGAAGCTACGACAGCAGGACAGTGGGGTGGTTTAGTTATTTTAGGTAACGCGCCTTCAAATAAATGTCCAACTGACGGCAGTGATTGTGCCTTACAAGTTGAAGGTGTAGCTGAAGGCGCTGTTTTTGGCGGCACAGACTGGGAAGATAACTCAGGTACTTTAAAATATGTTGTCGTTAAATACGCTGGTTTTGAAATTAAACCAGACAATGAATTAAATGGTATTACTTTTGGTGGCGTTGGCTCAGGCACCACAGTTGATTACATTCAAGTACACAGCAATGCTGATGATGGTGTTGAGTTCTTTGGTGGTGCAGTTAATGCAAAACATTTGGTCTTAACGGCTAACAAAGATGACAGTGTTGATTGGGATAACGGTTTTAAAGGAATGCTTCAGCACGTTTATATTGAACATGCGAAAAACGCTGGCGAAGCAAACCGTGCTATAGAAGGTGATAACGACGGTTCAAGCCCAGCGAAAGAACCGCAATCAAATCCTACTATCGCCAACATGACCATTATCGGTAATAACTTTACTACCAGCGATAAAGACTCTGAAGGTATTTATTTACGTGAAGGCACCGCAGCTAAAATTTTCAATACGGTCATAACAGGCCCAAGTGAAATGGGTGAATGTTTAGAGTTTGAAGGTGGCAAAACCTCATCGGTTACCGTTGATAATGCCAATAGCGATAAAATTGTTATGCAAAATGTGGTGATGGCTTGTAATAACGGTGAAAACTTTAAAGATGCAAAAGCCGAAGATAAATCAGTGTTACTTGATTTAGCAACTTGGTTTGAAGCTGAAGATTCTAATAGCATTAGTACTTCTGTTCTTATTGGCGAAAGTGGCATACCCGATAGCGGCTCACCGCTAATTGCTGAAAATGCCGGACAAGATGTTGCTTCTACACAAAATGCTTGGTTTGACACGGTTGACTATATTGGTGCACTTAATGGTGCTGATGTAGATGATTGGCGAGAAGGTTGGGCATTTGGTTTTGGTGGTGGTGTTGTTACTGCCCAAGCAGAAGTTGAAGGTTGTCCAGCGGGTACTAGCGCTATATCACCTGCTGATGGTGTAACAACTACCTGTCAGCTAAGTGGCGATATCACTAGTGATTTAACGTTAACGGCTAATAATCTATATGCCTTAAGTGGCCCTGTTTTTGTCGGTCAAGACAGAACGACTTCTGATACTGCCAAAAGCGCAATCTTAATCATTGAAGCAGGTACAACCGTATTTGGTCGTTCAGGTAATGATTACCTGGTAGTAAGCCGAGACTCAAAAATTGAAGCAAATGGTAGTGCTAGCTCACCTATCACTTTTACCTCGAGTGAAGATATCAGCGGTGGTGTTACCAGTGCTGGTCAATGGGGCGGTATTGTTCTTCTAGGTAATGCGCAATCAAATAAGTGTCCAACTGACGGTAGTGACTGTGCTTTACAAGTTGAAGGTGTTGAAGAAGGCGCGGTATTTGGCGGCACTGACGATACCGACAGTTCAGGTACGTTACGCTATGTTGTGGTTAAGCATGCAGGTTATGAAGTTAGAACAGACAACGAATTAAATGGTATTACCTTTGGTGCAGTAGGCTCAGGTACTAAAGTGGAATACATCCAAGTACATGAAAATGCGGATGACGGTATTGAGTTCTTTGGCGGTACCGTTAATGCGAAATATGTAGTGCTTACGGCAAACAAAGATGACAGCGTTGATTGGGATAACGGTTACCGCGGTAACTTACAGTATGTATTGGTTAAACATGCTGACAGCAATGGTGAAGCTAACCGTGGCATTGAAGGTGATAACGACGGAAGTACCCCGAATAAACTGCCACAGTCAAACCCAACGATTGCCAACATGACTATCATAGGCAACGCTTTTACCGCACCAGGTAAAGACTCTGAGGGTGTTTACCTTCGTGAAGGTACTAAAGCACAGTTACATAACTTTGTGGTAACGGGTCCTGCGGGCATGGGCGAGTGTTTTGAAATCGAAGGCGGCACCACAACTTCTGTTACCGTAGACCAAGCCGTTGCCGGTGAAACGGTAATTTCAAACTCTGTCTTTGCTTGTGCAGAAAACTTCAAAAGTGCCAAAGCGGAAGATAAATCAGTATTGCTTGATACACAAGACTGGGTGCTAAATCAAAACCCAACGGTGAATGTGAACAATACAACCGCACAGGATACGTCGGCAGTACTTGACGGTATATTCACGATTGATACCACACCAGCAAAAGACTTTACTGGTCATGCGTTTTTTGAAAATGCGAAGCACATCGGTGCTGTCTCTGCGGATAATGACTGGACGGCTAACTGGACTGTTGGCCTAGAAGATTAAGATACGATGATACTCAATGCTGTAGCGAAAAGAATCGTTACAGCATTTTAATTTTACTCGTTTTTTAGTTTTTACATCACTTTACTTTGTACAAAAAAAACTGTCATTCCCGATTAATGCAACTTGGGAATGACAAGTTTGAAGCGGGTCTTGCTTCTCTCAGTAAAGAAGTTTCAAGAGGTTTCCAATGAGAAAAAAATTCAAACTATCCATTTTAACTTTGGCACTTGCTACAAGCTGTGGTTTATCAAGCGCCTATGCAGAAAATGCAATAGAAGAAAATGCTGATGAACAAGCCATGGAAGAGGTAATTGTCAAAGCAAGTCGCTTAAAAGGCACTGCTAGTGCGGTAATGGAAGAGCGTAAAAATCAGGCCTTTATTGCCGACATTCTTGGCGCTGAGCAAATAGCACGTACTGGTGATTCAGATGCCGCTGCGGCATTACGCCGTGTTACGGGTATCACCTTGGTGGATGGCAAATACATTTATGTACGAGGTTTAGGTGAGCGTTTTTCCAGCACGCAACTAAATGGCGCGGCAGTACCAAGCCCAGATCCAACGCGTACGGTTATTCCACTCGATTTATTTCCTTCGTCAATCATTGAGTCATTGTCGGTACAAAAATCCTATTCTGCTTCAATGCCTGCCCATTTTGCTGGCGGTAATGTCGATGTGCGTTTGAAAACAATTCCTTCTGACTTTGTTTTTACCATGCAAGGCAAACTTGGCGGTAACACCAATAACTTTGATGATGGTTTATCCTATAATGGCGGAGACGACGATTGGTACGGTAAAGATGATGGCACTCGTGCAGCCCCTGCATCATTGCAAAAGTTGTGGAAAAATCATAGCCCTTTAAATGATTTATCACAGCAAGATAACCGTGAAATTGCAGCGCAGATGAATCGCGATTATGATCCAAAAGCGACTAGCATTAACCCTAATACTGGTTTTGATGTCACCTTAGGTAATCGATACGATTTTGATGACTTTCGTTTAGGTTTCCTTACCGCGGTATCCTATGACAATAAATGGGAAGTATCAGAAGAATACGAAGGACAGGATTTTACCTATCAAGAAGGCGTTGATGGCGGAGAGAGTAGTTGGGCTTTAGTGCGTGGTTTTGATGATATTAAATCGACAGAACATACGGTACGCTTTTCTGGCATGTTCAACGTTGGCTTAGAATTTCAACGAGATCACCGCATTGATTTCAGCTCGTTAATTTTGCACGATACCCGTGATGAAATACGCGATAAACTCGGCAACACCAACAATGTCACTATCAGTGACGGTTTGCGAGTACGTGATAGCGATGTTATTTATGAAGAGCGAGAAATGATCGCGAATCAAATCAGAGGTACGCATAACTTCTCAGGACTTTGGAACTTAGGTGCTGATTGGTTTTACTCTGATGCACGCTCCAACCGCTATGCTCCTGGGAATATCTCAACCCGCTATATCATTGCCGATGGTTCAAATGGTCAAGCAGAAGACGGTATTTTTGACCCCATCAATGAGAGTTCTTTACGTAAAGCGACCACTTCTTCTCGTTATAGCTTTCAAGACTTAGACGATGATGTTGAAAACTATGGTCTTAGTTTTTCATTGCCGGTTAACTTTAGCAACGTAGAGCTAGAAATAAAAGCAGGCGGAAACTTTATTGAAAAGACACGTGACGCTATGGCAAGACGCATAGATGTCAATACACTTGCTTTTGATAATCTAGATCTAACGGGCCATCAAATGGGCGTCATTTTAAATGATGATGTCATGCTAAATCATCCCTTATCGGGCAATGAATTAATCATTCGTGATACGACCGCTGCCGGAGATGATTACTACTCTGCTCAACTGGTTGATGCTTACTTTATTGATACTGATTTTTTCATCGCGCAAAAGTGGCGAGTGAACTTAGGATTACGTTATGAAGATTTTCGCCAAGTTGTTGCACCATTAGACCCTGCAACAGGTAAGTTCGATTTACCGGCAAAACCTACTAATGAAGATTTAGCTGCACTGGCCTTTAAAGATGATGATGTTTTTGGTGCGTTAGCATTCACTTACTTGCTTGACGATGAAATGCAGTTCCGTGCTTCTTACGCACAAACGACCATTCGTCCAGATATCCGTGAAGTAGCGCCGGCGACCTATATTGATCCGCTTACTGGTTTTCCGATTGGTGGAACGCCAAGTGTAACCAGTACCGCTATTGATAACTATGATTTACGTTGGGAATGGTATTTACCTACGGGAGATAACCTTTCGTTCGGTTTATTCTACAAAGACATGGATCAGCCAATAGAAGCAGTACAATCACCTGCACAAGATGGCCCACCATTGATCAGAATTGCCAATGCAGAAGACGGTTATGTGTACGGACTTGAGGTAGAGTTTTTAAAAGACTTTGGCTTCTTGGGTGACTTTGCTGGCATTAGCGGGGGAGACTTCTTCTTATCGGGTAACTTTACGGTAAGTGAATCCGAAATAAATATAGATACCCAGAACGTGGTTGAACAAACAGGAGTTTCTACCTCAATTACCAATCCAACGCGTGCCATGACAGGTCACTCACCTTGGGTAGTGAATATGAACTTAGGTTGGGATGCGCCCAATGGTAATCACAGTGCTACCCTTGCTTATAACGTGTTTGCCGAACGTATTATTATACCGGGCATTGACGGTAAGGATGACGCTTATGAGCAACCATTCCATTCACTTGATATGGTATATACCTACTATCCGACTTACTCATCAACAGTGAAATTTAAGGTACAAAACATCTTAAATCAGAAAAAAGAAATTGAGTTTGAAGATACTTTGATGCGCAGTGAAACCAAAGGTGTTGCTTTTGAAGTCGCCTTGAAATGGGACTTTTAAGTAAGCCTAGTAATAAGGTGGTTCTGCAATAATTAGCACTTTCTTTGTATTCATTATTTACGCAGTATAGCTATCTCAATGGCTGTACTGCGTTTTTTATATGGGTATTAACAATTTTTACTAGCTCTCTTCTTATTCAAATAAATTAACATTCCTAGCAATTTAATACGCTGATACAATGACGTACCTAGCCACGAAATATTAATCTAATCGATGAAGAATATTCATTGAAGTATAATGTTAATCATTGAGGTTTTTATGTGCGGAAGAATGAACTTTGATAATAAACACACTAAAATAATCAGTGAATTTTTTGGCTGTGACTTTAGCGCACCATCAAACAACAACCTTAGTCCTGGTCAGACAATTGCCACGCTGGTTAGTGGTGATACCAATAATGACTCGCAAAGTAGATCACTTGATGAACCTATTTTCAAACAGCTTGATGCAACGTTGGGCATTCAGCCTAGCTGGTCAAAGCGATTACTTATTAATGCGCAAAGTGAAACTGTGCTCAGTAAAGGCACGTTTAAAGAGGCAATTAAAACACATCGATGTTTAATTCCTTGCTCTGGCTGGTATGAGTGGCGAACTGAAGGGGATAAAAAACAAAAGTACTTATTCAGTCATGTTAATGACGAGCCCTTTCTCATGGCAGGAATTTGGTATGCTAAGCAAAGTAATAACGAAAAGTTGAGTCCAGAGCCCAAACAACAGTTGGTAACACTTACCACAGCGCCTAATGCTAAGTGCGCTGAATATCATCAACGAATGCCAGTCATTATATTACCGCAGTATCGTGATTTTTGGTTCCAATCATCCACAGAACAATTGGCGCCATTGTTTGAAGCAGTCGATCAACAATATGTCAAAGTGACCGCTGCTTAATACGTTATACCCCTTAATTAAAGCAACACTGTTCCCGCATCGAGTTTGGGGTCATACCCGTCCCTAGGCACAGGTCTCAAGGATGTCATCCCCGAGGTGTATTAATCGGGGGTCCAATTTCTAAAAAGTGATGCCTCAGGACCAAATGCGTCCTGCATTGTCTAATGAGTAGCATCCATGCGACGGTCTGAACAGATACTTCGAAGATGACGTTTACGCAAGGTCCTGAGTTAACTAGATAAGCATTAAATTATTTGATGTCTTAAAAAGATAAGATAAAGCATCAAGTAATTTAATAAAAAAATAATTTTAAAATCTTACCTTGATACGATATTTTTACTTGAAAAATCAATTACAATGTAGAAATCTGATCTGAAATTTTGGTTGATGGAAATACCATCAGCCTATATATAGTGAGAATTTTTATATGAAAAAAGTGTTATTTGGTCTTTTATTTTTATTAAGTCAAGTGTGTTTTGCTGAGGATGAAGTCAAAAAATTACCACCATTAGATCCTAGTTATATGGGCGTACATGGTATGGTTTTAATTACACATGGCTCTAGCATTTACGCGTCTCATTTGCCGCTTTATAACAAGCCTCATAACGTGCAGCTACTCTATAAATTAGATAATAATGATTTGGCGGTATTACAAACGGTCAGAGACAGTCAACTCATTACTATTAAGCCTGAACCATTTAATTTACAACGCTTAATGCGTGGAGAGAAAATGGTCATAAAGGCTGACTTATATGCGGGGCATTTTGAGCGTGACGGCATGTTAGTTTATGACAATATTTCATTGTCTTTTGATAAGCAGTTGTATGTTCGTACGTTTGACGACATTAAACCTTCAAGCACAAAACAAGAGTATGATGTTGTTTCATTAAGAAAAAATTATAAATTTTATATTCACAAAATACAGCAAGCACCTAGCTTTGATCATATATTGGGTGTTGATTTAGAAGCGGGATGTTTAAGCCGATTTAATACGTCATCGCCAGTACCAAAAGAAACTGAACTTCAATATAAATTTATAAATTGTGGCACGATAAAACCTTTATATTTTGAAACTGAAGACTTTCAGGCGGCTGACTCTCACTAAATAGCTCTAGCTAAATTGAGTTGATTATTTAGCAAAGATATAAATAAAAAGCCGCCTTAATTGGCGGCTTTTTTCATTGCTTTTTTCATTGCTTTTTTACTGAGATAGATTTCTTATCGTAATTAAATTGCCATAAACACCTCCTCTTTTTTTTATAAACACAACGACTGACTGGGAGTTATTGAACGGAATGGTTATTGATTATTAGCCATCTGGTTGTTTATCGTTTGAGACTCTTCTTTTGATGGTGGTGTATGTAATTTCAGCACGACACGACGATCATAAAAGCTAACTTCACTTTCATTATTGGCCACCACAGGTGACTCTTCACCAAAAGCAAAGGTCGCTATTTGTTGCTCTTCGACGCCTTGCGCCATCAACAAGGTTCTCACTGACTCAACTCTGGCTTGTGATAACGTTTGATTAAGTGATTGTTCACCGATTAAATCGGTATAACCAGACAAGTCAATTTTCATCTCAGGTGAGCTATTTAATATTTGTGCAAGGGCCGCGACTTGTTCTTGATAGTGCGGCGCTATATCACTTGAGCCAGTAGAGAATTGTAGGCTCATTAACAGGTTATCTGCTTGTAATTGGCCAGAGTTATCTTGTTGTGTTTCTAAGGCGACTAATTGTTGCTGATACGAGGCTTCTAAACGCTGTAATTTAGCTTGGTATTGGCTTTGTATTTGCTCATTAGATCGTTGCTTGCGTTGTTCATTCACTAACGCCGTACTTAATTCGTCATTTTGATCATTAACATTAATGTACTTGGCAACAAATACTCCACCTATTCCTGCCACAATAGCGCCTAAGGGGCCAGCCACAATAGCACCAATAACAGCACCGGTACCAAAACCAATATTTTCATCATTTGTTGCTTCTTGATGAATTTTTTCTGGCGCTAAGGTATTTTCTGTCGCATTAACGGAACTTGTTGCTAAAGCCGCAATAAGTGCCGTGGTGACGATTAATTTTTTTCCCGTAATTTTGTATGGTTGAGCTTGAGCTAATTGATTCGTGTTTTTCATGATGTTCCCTTTTTATGCAGTATTTGTTGTTAAACAGTATTGTTAAGTAGTGTTAGTAAATATGTGTTGATAAGCCTGTGTTGTTGACAGGAGTTATTAAACCGCAAAAAAGGGGCACTGCTGTGCTCGAATAAAGGCAAAGCAGTGAGCAATTGTGGCAACAATATGGCAATTTAAGAAATTAAGCGCGTTAACAGGTAAAGTTAGATATAGTCGACGTAATAAAAGGCATAAGAGCTAATTTCCGTTTCAATTTATCAAGACAATCAAGCTAATCAAAAGTGAATACAAATGAGTAAAAGAATTGCCATCGTAGAAGATGAAGCGGCCATTAGAGAAAACTACGCAGATGTCTTACGTAGCCAAGGCTACCAAGTGCAGACCTATGCCGATAGATCTTCTGCTACCCAAGCCTTTAATCTACATTTACCCAACCTAGTCATTTTAGATATAGGTTTACATGATGAATATGACGGTGGCTTTGTTTTGTGTCAGCAACTTAGAGCTAAGTCGGCTACCTTACCTATTATTTTTTTAACCGCACGTGACAATGATTTTGATACGGTATCTGGCTTGCGCATTGGTGCCGATGACTATTTAACCAAAGATATTAGCTTGCCTCATTTAACCGCACGCATATCAGCATTATTTCGTCGCGAAGAAGCATTAAAAAAACCTGTTAACGATGAACATATCACCCAAACTGGTGCGCTTACGGTTGATAGCCAACGTATGAGTATTACTTGGCAAAACAGGTCTATTGATTTAACCATTACCGAATTTTGGTTAGTGCATGCATTAGCCAAACATCCTGGTCATGTTAAAAATCGAACACAACTGATGAGTGATTCCAAAATATATGTTGATGACAGTACTATCACTTCACATATCAAACGAATACGCAAAAAATTTATGCAACACGATAATAACTTTGACTGTATCGAAACGGTTTATGGTATGGGCTATCGCTGGTTGAGTGCTGAAAACACTACCGATGATGAAGGTTAATATGCCTAATATGGTTAATGGTAAACGTTTCAAATTACGTTTTGGTCTGAGATCAAAGCTATTATTGCTTTCAAGTTTTCTGTTTGTTATTCCTTGGTTTGGTTATCAATATGTTTGGGAAATGGAAAAGTATTTGCGCTTTGGACAAGAGCAAACATTAGTCGGTACCGCACGAGCGCTAGCTACTGCTTTGCATGAGCGTGAAAACCTGTTTAATAATCAAGCGAGTTTTTTACCTGATGTTGAACAAGGTAAAGATCTTTATGGTTATAAATTGACGGAAGCCGTTCAATTAGACGGTTTACATAACGATTGGCCTGACTTTAACCAACGCACACACTTTTATCACCATCAACAACAGCTATTTGCCAACGAGCCATTAAGCCTTAACTTTAAAGCGAGTGTAGGTAAATACGATAATTATCTGTATTTGTTTTTTCAGGTCGTTGATAACCACATGATCTTTCGGGGTAAAAATACCCGCAGCATCACCAATAACGATTACTTAGCTCTGTCTTTTAGTGATAGTAACAATACCTTAAATCGTTTTATTATTAGTAATAAAGCGGCGGGTTGGATATCAGCTTTTTCGCTTACGGGGGATGAAATCTCTACTCCTGCGCCACAGATTCAAGGACACTGGTTATTAACGCCACAAGGGTATAATGTCGAGTTAAGAGTACCCTTAGATAATTTAGGCGATAACATTGCTTTTGCTTTTTATGATGTAGATAAAACCGATGGCGAAGCAGTTTCTGCAATCGGCTCAGCGGATCCAAGCAAAGAAGAAAGTTTGGGGACCATTGTGGTACCTTCGCCCGAGATTGAACGTATAGTTAAAGGCATGCGTTATACTAATTCTAGTATTTGGGTGGTTGATCAACACCACAGAGTGCTCGCTAGCGCAGGTTCACTAAAGTCAGCCAGTGGCGTATGGCATGCGAAGGAAAAACAGCCTAAAGAAGATGAAAAAAACAGTCTTTGGTATCAATTTAAGCAACAACTATTATTACCACTGTATTATAAAATATTGACTAAACCGTCAACAGACTTTATTGATCAACTCTATGATGCACAACATTTACAAGGCTCGCATATAGTTAATGCGTTAAGTGGCAAGGCAACCTCTCAATGGCGTTTAACGACCGATAAAAAAGCGTTAGTACTTTCTGCTGCTTACCCCATTTTTATTAACAACCAAGTAAAAGGTGCTGTCATTGTTGAAGAAACAACTAATGGCATTCGTAGCTTAAGAAATCGCGCGTTAGAAAAATTATTTACCGTCATTTTAGCTATTATGAGTTTAGGCGCCTTGGCCTTTATTTTATTTGCTTCTCGCATTTCATCACGTATTCGGCATTTATCTAGTCAAGCCGAATTAGCCATTGATAAGCAAGGACGAATTATTGGCCAAATGGAGGCTTCCAACAGTAATGATGAAATAGGAGATTTATCGCGCAGTTTTACCACCGCAGTTAACCGCTTAAGTGAGTACAATCACTATTTAGAAAACATGTCTTCTCGTTTATCTCATGAATTAAGAACCCCTATAGCCGTGGTTAAAACCTCATTAGATAACTTAAGTTTACAAGAAACGCAGCGCTCTCAAGCAGATAAAAGCAACAGTCCTTATATTGAAAGAGCGCAAACTGGCATTAATACCTTAAATTTAATTCTCACCAATATGAGTGAAGCAACTCGCCTTGAACAAATGTTATCAAGCACTGAAAAAATTGATTTTGATTTACAGCAAGTTGTTAAAGGCTGTATTTCTGGCTATCAGCAAATATACCCAAGCATGACGTTCATCTTGAATATCGACCCTAAGACTCCCAAAATAAGCACATTTAATTTGCATGGTTCACCTGAACATATAGTGCAACTGTTAGACAAGGTGATCAGTAATGGCGTGGAATTTAGCCAAGATAATATCATCAAAATCGAGTTGAAACAGAGCATTAATAAGAACAATGCTGAACTATTCATTAGTAATAATGGCATTTTATTACCAGAGCAATTAAGCGAAAGTTTATTTGATTCTATGGTGTCATTACGTGATAAAAACCAAAAAGTTCATCATAAGCAAGTTGTGCCACACCTTGGTTTAGGTTTATATATTTCGCGATTAATCTGTCAATTTCATCACGGAAAAATCAGCGCTTATAATCATCAAAACCCTGATGGTGTTACCGTTCATATTAGTTTGCCTACCAAGGTCTAATTCCAAACGGATCAATAAATTAGTACGATTGGTATAATTACAATTTTTTGAGTCGCGCTTATACTAGGACTCTCTCTTACCCATAAAAGACAATCATTATTTTAATCAACAAAATATCTGTTCAGCACCTTAAAGGTGATATCTTCGGCGGCTTAACCGCTGCAGTAATTGCGTTACCCTTAGCATTAGCCTTTGGCGTATCATCAGGGGCAGGGGCTATAGCCGGTGTTTACGGCGCTATTTTTGTTGGTTTTTTTGCGGCGCTATTTGGCGGAACTGCCACTCAAATATCCGGTCCAACAGGGCCTATGAGTGTGGTAATGGCTTTAGTGTTCACTCAATTAATCGCGAGTCACCCTGACACTGGCTTAGTATTAGCTTTTACCTGCGTCATTTTAGCCGGTTTATTCCAAATATTATTTGGCTTGCTCAAGCTAGGTAAATATTTTGTTATGGTGCCTTATCCTGTTATTTCTGGCTTTATGACAGGCATTGGCATTATTATTATTCTGCTGCAAATATCACCACTGTTAGGCAACGCAGGCGATAGCAACGCGTTAGCTGCATTAACTAATATTCCAAACGCATTTAATCAGCAAAATACTTTTGCTACTGTACTTGGTGTGATCACGCTGTTAATCATGATTTATTGGCCTGAAAAATGGACCAAAATAATCCCAGCACCACTGTTTGCATTAATCACTTTAACCATTATTAGTTCGACTTTTTTTACCCAGCAAGGTATTTCTGTTATTGGTGAAATTCCGACCGGATTTCCTAGTTTGCTAATGCCTAGCCTATCGTTAGATACACTGTATCAGGTTAGTTATTTCGCCTTTTTATTAGCGGTATTAGGCGCTATCGATTCATTACTCACCTCAATGGTTGCTGATACCCTGACCGAAACCCATCACAATAGTGATAAAGAGCTTATTGGCCAAGGGATTGCGAATACTATTGCGGGTTTTTTTGGTGCATTACCGGGCGCTGGCGCGACCATGCGTACAGCCATTAATATTCGTGCAGGCGGTAAAACAGCCTTATCTGGCATCATACATTCTATTACTTTACTCATTGTTATTCTTTGGGCAGGAGATTACGCACAGTATATTCCCCATACCGTTCTGGCAGGTATGCTAATTAAAGTGGGTCTTGATATTATTGATTGGCGTTTTATTTTTCAGATAAAAAAAGTTGGACTATTTTCGGCTTCTTTAATGTTATTGGTTTTGCTGCTCACCGTTTTTGTTGATTTAATTACTGCGGTGTTAGTCGGCATGTTCATTGCTAATTTGGTGACACTAGACCGTTTAACGCATATTCAACTTGATAATATTACCTTTAAAAGAGGGGATGAATTACTTAGTGAAATAAGCAGTGAAATGACATCAAACAAGGCGAATATAGCGTTAACGGATGATATTCAAAACAATCTGAGTAAATCCTTAGCAAACACACTTTTACTAGAAATTGACGGCCCCGTTAGTTTTGCTGTTTCTAGAGAGTTATCTCGTCGCTTTACTGAAAACCTAGCGTTCACCACCTTAGTGATTGATTTATCGAGCGCTAAATTGATAGGAACAACAACTGCACTTATGATCACCGATCTTATAGAGCGTACTAAAATAAAAAATAAAAAAGTATTGGTTATCACGGGCACTGAGAAAACTAATCAATCATTAAAGAAGTTATCTTTAGAAACGTTATTAGACAAAAAATATCAATTCGACAATAGAGAGCAAGCACTTCAAACGCTTATTTAAACAGTAAGAAATCGAAACTAATGGCTATGGGTCATTACTATACCCGTTCCACTTGAATATGCATGACTCAGCTGGAATGAGAAACGCCTTTAGGCAAGGCATTGATTGAAGAGAATAGTTATTCTATTGTCGAAATCAATAACACAGCATAAAGCGTTTCTAAACCAGCCCCTTGGGGAAGGCTGAGAAAATCATACTCTGCGTTACATTTCTTTTTAAGGGAATGACCCTTAATAAAAAAATGCGCCTTGATTATGAATCGCTCAGACTTCCTGAAACGAGCATCTCCAAGTGGAGCGGGTATATAAGTAATTACAGGAGGCTGTGGATCTTCAGAAATAATGAGAAAGGTGTCACGCGAAGAGAAACTCTGACTGTATTCGACGATTTGTTTATCAAACCAAGCCGTTTAACTTATTCCCTAGTCGTTACCATCGTCTTCTACTCGTTCATCATCGTCATCAATAATATCTGGAGTCACTGTGTCGACAACGTCGATAGTTCCACCAACAACCGTAGTAGTGACATCTACCGCGGCAGATATAACAGTAGCCGCAATACAGCCAGATAAGCTAAAAATCACGGATAGCCAAAAAAAACTTTGTGCAATTTTTTTCAAGATAATGTTTCCAAATGAATAAATATAGAACTATTTAGAATACGCTAATTTAATGGTGAATCAACAGTTGTTTTAATGCTAAGGGGCGGATTATATGATGCTCCGCTCCTCTATGTTTTGTTATCCACTCGAAATAGAGTAATCAATAACTCTGTGCCCATTGGTTGCTCAATTATCTAATTAGATAACTCCGCTTCTTAATCTTCGGCATAAAGTATCTTAAAATTTTTTAGATTCCAGCCAATCATTACTTCATTACCAATTTTAAGGGCTGGTACAGAGCTAGCCCCTATAGCGTCAAGCTCTTTTCTACCGCGCTGCATTTTCGCATTTGTTAATCGGTATTTAATGCCATTATCATCCAAGTATTTTTGAGCTTCACGGCAATGGGGGCATTTATCTGAAATATATAAAACAATGCGTTTCATCACTAACCTTTATAGAACTATTAAAGACTAACTATTTTACTGAACTCTCAATAAAAAACAAAGATGAATTAACTGAACTTTCGATTATATACAAAGAAAATTAAGCTACTCAAGTAAACCTGTAGGTTGATGCTTGCCTCGACAACGCTCGACAATTGACCATCGATAAAGTTGTCGGGCCTCACTGCGCTCGTGCCGACCTACCAATATCAAGTTAATTTACCAGTAGGTTGATGTTTGCCTCGACAAAGCTCGACAATTGACCATCGGTAAAGTTGTCGGGCCTCACTGCGCTCGTGCCGACCTACCAATAGCAAGTTAATTTACCAGTAGGTCGATGCTTGCCTCGACAAAATTCGAAAAAGCTCGACAAAATTCGTATAAGTTGTCGGGTCTCACTGCACTCGTGCCGACCTACCAATATCAAGTTAATTTACCAGTAGGTCGATGCTTGCCTCGACAAAATTTGTAGTTGTCTTTATTTTCTTGCTCTTTGTGAAGTTATTTCTGCTTTGCTGGTTGTCATTAAACTGAAATGTTAATGCAACATAAGCGTCATACTTATGCAGTTTAACTGTCATATTTCCTCGGTACACTTTGTCACATTCTTGAATGCCAATAAAAAATCTTTGTTTTCAATATGAAGGTTAGGCTTGGTATTTATAATTTATGACGCTCTTATGAATTAAGAGTTAAAAGAGAAAGGGTAAACCGATGACGTTGTCTAAACTCACTAAAGCAAGCCTAATATTTAGCCTTACCACGAGTAGTTTAATCTTTGCTACCTCAGTAAGTGCTACTGACCCAGCAAGTGATTCCTCAGCTAATACATCATTGACCAGCACCTCATTAAATAAGGTGGTTAATGCAGGTCAGCAAATCAATCATTCAGCTGCTAAGTCACAGCAAAAAGTAAACACCTTGACGGACCAAGCACAAACTAAATTACAGCAATTTCATGTGGTAACAAAAGAAGTTGATGGCCTCAGTGTTTATAACCAGCAGATGCAAACACAGCTTGATAGCCAAATGACTGAGCTAGCTCAGTTAGCTAAGTCAATGGAAGAGGTCAGTGTTATTGAGCGTCAAATCTCACCATTAATGGCACGTATGATTAGCACGTTAGATACCTTTGTTGAGCTTGATGTTCCTTTTTTGCCTAGTGAAAGAACCAAACGTGTTGAAGATTTAAAAACCATGATGAATCGTGCTGATATTGCCGTTTCTGAAAAGTTTCGTCGAGTGTTAGAAGCGTACCAAATTGAAGTGGATTACGGTCGTACTATTGAAGCGTACAGTGGAATATTACCTATTGATGGTAAAAAAATGGATGTTGATTTTCTACGTATTGGCCGCGTGAGTTTGGTTTATCAAACACGTGACGGTAGCCGTTTAGGTGAATGGAAACAATCTTCAGGAGGACAGGGCCAATGGCAATCACTGTCACAAGATTACCGTTTAGGCATTAATAAAGCCTTACGTATAGCCCGTAAACAGCTAGCACCAGATTTAATTCTCGTACCAGTATCAGCGGTACCGGTGTCTATTAATGAAACATCGACACAAGCAGAGTAATAATTATGACTATTTATCCTAATGAAATAAAGAGCGCAATAAAAAATACAGTCACAAAAACAATCAATGAAACGTTAAGCCAAGGTGTTAATAAGTTAAGACATGTAAGCAAAAAAGCGCTAGCCGTGTCTGCACTTTCAATCACGTTTGCTTCCTTGAGTAGTTTAAGTGCGCTTAGTTATGCACAAGATGCGGTTACTCTTGATGATTTATTAAATCAACTACAACAAGGCCAGATAACCCAAACTAAGCAAAACCAAGCAAGAGAAAGTCAATTTAAAGCCAAAGTTAATCAGCAACAAAATATGCTGAATGATATGAGCTACCAGCGTGATAATGCGTTAGTGCTCAGTGTACAGCTTGAACAAAATTTTGCTGATAACGAAATTAAGTTGGCAAATAAGGCTGAGGCTTTAGATAAACGTTTAGGCGAATTAAAAGAATTGTTTGGTGTGTTACAGCAAGTATCAGGTGATACCCGCAGTAAATTTCAAACGTCTGTTATTTCTGCACAAATACCAGGTCGAGGTCAATTTTTAGATGAATTTGCACAAAGCATGGGTTCCAGTTCAAAACTTGCATCCATTGCAGAAATAGAGCGTTTATGGTTTGAATTACAACGCGAAATGACACAAAGCGGCAAAGTAACCACGTTTAATCGTGAAATTGTCTTAGCCAATGGTGATCGTAACAATGCAGCAGTTACTCGTGTCGGTGGTTTTAACTTAATCTCTAATGGCAAATATTTAGAATATATTGATGAAACAGGTACGGTTGCTGAGCTTATTAGACAACCCTCTAACCGATACTTAGCATCGACAAGTGATTTGGTTAACAGTGGCGGCAATACGACTTCTTTTGCCTTAGACCCAACAGGTGGTTCAATTTTAAGTTTATTAGTACAAGCACCTGACTTGAAAGAGCGTGTAGACCAAGGTGGTCCAGTGGGTTACATCATTTTAGCGATTGGTTTAGTTGGTCTACTTATCGCGTTAGAACGCCTCATCAGCTTAGTGCTTATTGGCGCTAAGGTTGAACGTCAACTTAAGTCCTCTACTGCATCCAGTGACAATCCTTTGGGTCGTGTTATGCAGGTTAAAGATAACAATCCAGACCTAGATACAGAAACCTTAGAGCTTAAGTTGTCTGAGTCTATTTTAAGAGAAGTGCCTAAGTTATCAAAACGCTTAACCTTAATTAAAATCATCTCAGTGGTTGCACCGCTAATCGGCTTACTCGGAACGGTAACGGGTATGATTAATACCTTCCAAGCGATTACCTTGTTTGGTACCGGTGACCCTAAACTGATGGCTGGTGGTATTTCTCAAGCGCTTGTCACTACCGTTCTCGGTTTAGTTGTTGCCATTCCAATGGTCTTTATCTTTGCCTACTTAAATGGTCGTAGTCGTAACATTGTTAATATTTTACAACAAGAAAGTACGGGCATCATTGCAGAAAATGCTGAATCAGCAGAGTTAGCCCAACGCCAAACACTTGCAGGTCAAGGAGCATAAATAGTGATTGCCTTAATGGAAATGTACGATGCCATTAATGAATTTATGGATACCGGAGGGCAAGTCTTAATCGTTATTGCTGCTGTTATCTTCATTATGTGGTTGTTGATTTTTGAACGCTTTGTTTTTGTTTTTTACAGCTATCGCAGTGTAAAGAAACACATGATCAGTGTATGGCAAGGTCGTAAAGATCAAACATCTTGGTACAGCGAACAAATACGCAACGCGTTAATTTCTCGTGGTACTACAAAGTTAAATCGTAATTTAGCGCTTATTCAATCCTTAGTTGTCTTGTGTCCGCTATTAGGTTTATTGGGCACGGTAACAGGCATGATTGAAGTATTTGATGTGATGGCAATATCGGGAAGCGGTAATGCAAGGTCTATGGCGTCAGGTGTTTCACGCGCCACTATCCCGACTATGGCTGGTATGGTCGGTTCATTATCTGGCGTATTTACCGCAACTTGGTTACGCCGAAATGCTAAAAAAGAAGCCGAATTACTCGCTGATAGCTTAGCGGTTAATCATTAAGCATTAAATTAATAATGGAAGCTATTTAACCTCAGGTGAAATAGCTTCTCAAAATAGAAATTGTTGGAGTTAGTTATGCGTCATTTAAACCAAATGTTACAAGACCAAGATGAAAAAGAAGAAATTGATATGACACCCATGCTTGATGTGGTGTTTATTTTATTAATATTTTTTATTGTGACTGCCTCATTTGTTAAAGAAGCAGGTATTGATGTTAATCGCCCCGAAGCCGCTACAGCAGTAAAAAAAGAGCGTGCCAATATTTTAGTCGCTATTAGCGATAAAGGTGATATTTGGATCAATAAACGCAAAGTAGATATTCGCAGTGTACAAGCCAATATTGAGCGTTTAAAGGCAGAAAATCCACAAGGTACTGTTGTGATCCAAGCCGATAAAAAATCGACCACTGATACCTTAATTAAGGTGATGGATTCTGCGCGTGCCGCTGGTGTTTATGATGTATCTATTGCCGCGCAAGAAGCCTAAAAATAGGTTAAGGAGCTAACATGTCAACAAACATGCCAACCGATACGTCGCAACAAATCATAGTGCGCAGTGGCGCTCGATACCTTATTGCTGGCGCATTAGCCTTAAGCATGACCTTTCTCTTACTTTGGGGAATGCAAAAGTTAATTGCTGGTGGAAATGAAGTGATGACAGACCCTGCCAAAGGCAGTGTTCTTGATTTTATCCGTTTAAAAAAAGATGAAGCGATTGTTAAAAAAGAGCGTAAGCCACAAAAACCAGCCAAGCCGAAAGAGCCACCACCACCAATGAATGCACCTCAAATGCAGCAGTCCAACCCCAATGCTAATGCGGTAAAAAGTAGTTTTGCAGCGGACATTCAAGGGGATATTGGTTTATCGGGTGGTTTGAGCTTAGACAGTGGCGATGGTGATTATTTGCCAATTGTTAAGGTCGCCGCTATATATCCACGTCGAGCGCAATCTCGTGGTATTGAAGGCTTTGTTATTGTTGAGTTTGTTGTGACCAAAACCGGCTCAGTAAGTCATGCCACGGTAGTGCAAGCAAAACCTGAAGGGGTCTTTGATAGAGCTGCCCTTGATGCTGTTGCTAAGTTCAAATACAAGCCACGTGTTGTTGATGGTGTTGCCATGGAAGTGGCTGGCGTACAGAACAAAATTAGTTTTGAAATTGATGGTTAAGCCCCATGGCATAACCTTACAAATCACTTATTACTAATTAATAGTTAATTAGTAGCAAATTAAGGAGCAAGTTATGAAAAGTAAAAATTCCTTATTTCTGACAACCGTATTTACTTTACTTGTCACTATAACAACCAGCAATGTTTTCGCTGCTGAAACAGCAACAGTCAAAGCAGATGAAAACAGCACTGATAAAAAAAACGTCACTAAAAAAAGCTACCGTGTCAGCAAAAAAGTACCTGCAATGCGTAATCGTGTATACGCACAACTAGCCCGGGCACAGCAGTTAGCTGATGAAGGTGACAACATTGAAGGTTTTGAAGTATTAGCTGAAGTAGAAGAGCGAGTTGATAGCTTAAATAGTTATGAACGTGCGATGTTATTTAATTTTTACGGTTTTATGTATTACGCCAATGAAGATATAACATTAGCGGTTGATAGCTTTAACAAAGTCATTGCTGAAACAGCAATACCTAACAGTTTGATCATTTCTACGCTTTATTCTTTAGCGCAATTAAGCATGCAGCAACAAAATTATAAAGAGGCACTTGCATACTTAACTCAGTGGCGAGAGATTAATGCTAAAGAGTTAACTGGCACGCAAGAAATGTTATTTGCACAAGTTTATTATCAAGATAAAGATTTTGTTAATAGCTTAAAGCATAGTGAAATGGCGATCAGTTTGGTTGAAGCGAAAAATAAAAAACCTAAAGAGAATTGGCTTACTTTACAGCGCGCTACTTATTATGAACTAAAGCAGCCTAAGCAAGTGACTAAAGTAATGGAAAAGCTGATACGTTTATATGATAAACCACAATACTGGTTACAACTTTCAAGTATGTACGGTGAAATTGGTGAAGAAGATAAGCAAATGGCGGTGATGGAAGCGGCTTATCAAGCGGGTTATATCAGCAAGGCGAGCGATATTCTTACGTTATCGCAACTCTATTTGTTCCATGGTGCACCCTATAAAAGCGCTGCGGTTTTGGAAGACTCAATTGCTCAAGGCAGTGTTTTTGCGGATGAAGATAACCTAAGCATGTTGGCTCGTGCCTATTTGACCGCTAAAGAATATGATAAAGCGACCGAAGTATTGGTTCGCGTGAGCGACATTGCCCAATCAGGCGAGCACGATGCCTTATTAGCACAAACGTATTTAAATACTGAGCAATGGCAAGCGGCGATAAACTCTTCAACGTTAGCCTTAGCTCGATACGCTAAGCATAAGAAAAATAAAGGTAATCAAGTTAAGGATATTGCCAATATGCATTTAATTATGGGTATGGCGAACTTTAACCTAAAAAACTTTGAACGTTCTTTGGCATCTTTTGCGAAAGCGACCCAATTTAGCAGTACTAAAAAAACAGCTTTGCAATGGGGTAAGTATGTTGAGCGAGAGCAACAACATAATAAAGTACAGCTAGCCATGCTTAATTAGTTTACGCACGGTTAAAGTATGACAATGAAAAAGCGCCTAAGGGCGCTTTTTTTGTTTTGAGTTTTTATTATCTACGTCTCAATATTTACGTTCTTTCAATCCCAATCATTTATGTGGTTAGTACGCCTATTTTTTGAAGTATATTTCTTTTAATACAAATACTTTGAGTTTGAACTATTCAAGGGGTATATAATCCAAATCACTTGAACAGCTATATTCAGGTGGTTTAGGGATAATCCTATTTATGGAAACTGTGAACTTTTAAAGGGTATTTAATGAAAACTAAACTCATATCACCAATCATTCTGTGGACGCTATTATTACTCGCTAATATGATGCTGATCGGCTGTGGGGATGAAAATACTAAGCCAACGGAAGAGGGGGTTGATGTTAACGTTTCAGTTGATGCAAAAGTAAGTTCAAAACAGACAATAGCTACCGCCGAACCTAATGAAAGCAGTTTTAATTTACAGCAAGTACAAAAAGATTATGCCGAAACATCACTTACCGTATTAGACGTTTCTGAGCGTAACAAAGAGGGTAGAAACTCTGTTGCCATTACTTTATCCGTACCGCTTGACCCATCAAAAAACCATCAACAATATTTCAACATTAGCGCTGCAGGCAAAGGTGCCATTGACGGTGCATGGGTTATTTCAAAGTCAGGTAAAACCATTTGGTTTCCGTATGTTGATCCCGACGCTTCTTTTGATGTAACCATTTATCAAGGGTTAGTGGCCGCAAATGGCAAAGTTTTAAGTAAAACGATAAACAAGAAGGTTAAAACGAGCAGCCTCACTGCGAGTATTAACTTTGATACTACAGGCGCCTTTTTAACTCAGGGATTAGGTAATGGTTTACCGGTAGTATCGGTGAACATAGATGCGGTAGACCTTAACTTTTATCAAGTAAAAGAAAAAGATCGTCAACACTTTTTACAAGAAGTGTCCTATAAAAACTATCGCTGGGATATGAAGCGAATTACGCAATTTAGTTAGCTTGTTTATAGTGGGCGATACGATCTCGACCAACCTAAAAATACCCGCGTTAAACGCAGTATCAACATTGAAGGCATTGCTGAGCTGGCAGAGCCAGGTATCTATTTAGCCGTGATGACCCAAGCGGGCGCTTACGATGATCACCAAGTTATGTGGTTCTCTGTAACCGATATAGGTTTGCATGCCCGTTTTTATAATGAACAGTTAGACGTTTATGCCTCGTCATTAAAAACTGGTAAAGCCATAGAAAAAGTAGCAATTACCTTAGTGAATGACAAAGGGCACATATTACAGCAAGGTGTTACCTCGCCAAGCGGCGAAGCTTCATTTGCCAGTAATTTAAAATCAGCTTCATTAATCATTGCGCAAAATGAGCAGCATTTTTCAATTATTGAACTTAATAAACCGGCACTGGATCTATCTGATTTTGATCTTGGTCTCCGCCCATATCGAGCTCAAGAGCTATTTATATATTCTCCTAGAAATTTATATCGTCCAGCAGAGTTTGTCGATTTTAATGCTTTATTACGTAGTGATGATGGTAAGTTAACGGCAAAAAGTATCTTATCTGCTGCGATTAAAAGTCCTGATGGCAGCAAAATAAAAACCTTTAAGTGGCAAGGTGAGCAACAAGGCTATTACCACTATCAATGGCAAATCCCAAAGAGTGCTCAATTAGGAAATTGGCAACTTGAAGTGGTGAATGTTAATCGGGAAATATTTACTTATGACTTTAAAGTTGAAGAGTTTTTACCTGAACGCTTAAAAATCACCTTTAATGCTAAAGCGCCAAATGAAAGGTTGATAGCATCTAAAAAACAACAAGTTAAGTTACCTATTTTAGGCGAGTATTTATTTGGTGCACCAGCGTCAGGTAATCGACTTTCTACCCAAGTGAATACAACCCAGTGGCGAACTCCAGTTGAAGCATTACCAAAATTTGAATTTGGCGATATCAGACAAACACGTTTTAATAGTCGTACTGAACTTAAAGATATTGAATTAGATGCCAAGGGACAAGCGAACATAAGCTATCAAGGTGATTGGAATGGTTTACATAGCCCTCTAAGAGTTAACTTTATCAGTAGTCTTTTTGAATCGGGTGGTCGTCCGGTAACACGTGCATATTCTGCTTTAGTCTGGCCTAGCGAGAAAATGTTAGGCATTAGAACCAGTTTTGGCGATGACAACCCCGCAGCAAATTCAAAGGTCAGTTTTGAACTTGTTAAAGCCTCACTTGATGGCACTAAGCATGCCGCCACTGCTTTAGATATTAAATTAATTCGAGAAGACCGACGTTATTTTTGGGTCTATTCTCAAAATCGAGGCTGGCATTATGAATGGAATGATAATGAGTTTGTTGAGCTAACGAGCTCGTTGACTATAAAAGAGGGTGCAACAGCAAGTGTTGATTTTCCTGTTTCTTGGGGCAGTTATCGCGTAGAAGTGCGTGATGTTAACAGCGGTTTATTATCGAGTGTGCAGTTTTATGCGGGCACAAATTGGTATGCAGATTGGAAAAAGAGCCAATCAGGCAGCGGCGCTGCTAGACCTGATAAAGTTACCATGGCGCTGGATAAAGCAAATTATGCTCCTGGTGATCTTGTTAAAGTGAACATTGTTCCTCCACAAGCTGGTGAAGCGATTATTCTAGTGGAAGGAAATACTCCGCTTTGGTCAAAGCGGCAGTTTATTCCTGCTGAAGGTGCCATTGTTGAAATCCCTGTATCGGCAGACTGGCAACAGCACAACATCTATATCAGTGCGCTGGTATTACAGCCAGGTGATAAAATAAAAACCATAACCCCTAAACGTAGTTTTGGCTTGGTTCACTTACCACTTCAGCGTGAATCGAAAAAGCTCAATATTGAGTTTGAGGTCGCTGAAAAAGCGCTACCTAATAAAACCTTACCCGTAAAAATAAAAGTGACTAACGCTGCGACTAATAAAGTGACTAATGTTTTAACTAACGTAACCACTGATAATGATAGCTCAGGAAAAGCAGTTTATGAGCCACAAGCGGAGCGCTTAGTAGATAAAGTTTATGTAACACTTGCTGCCGTTGATGTTGGCGTATTAAGTATTAGTGACTTTAAAACGCCTGATCCTTTTGAAGCTTTTTTTGGACAGCGCCGCTATGAAGTCGATTCTCGTGATGTTTATAGCCAAGTTATTGAAGTGAATCAGGCTGACAATGCCCGTTTACGTTTTGGTGGTGATAGTGATTTAACTCGAGGCGGCAAGGAGCCACAATCGGATGTGCAAATAGTCTCTTTATTTAGTGGTTTAGTGTCACTAGATGAAAAGGGTGAGGCCATCATTGAATTAGATATTCCTGATTTTAATGGTCGAATTCGATTAATGGCGTTAAGCTTTTCTGCCGATAAATTTGGTCATAACGATAAAGAAGTTACCATAGCAGCCCCCGTTGTTACGCAACTGGCTATGCCGAGGTTCTTAGCGATGGGAGATGAAACTACGCTGGCCTTAGATGTGACCAACCTTAGTGGTGAACAACAGCAGTTAACGGTACAGCTTAATGGCTCAGGTCCAATAAAAGCCTTTGAACGCACTAAAAACATCACCCTAGAAAATGGTGAGAAAACCACTCTTAATTATACTGTTAATGCCTTAGCACATGAAGGAAAAGCAACGTTTTCATTGGTTGTATCTGGCAATAAGTTACTTGAGAATGTTAACCGAAACTGGTCTTTAGGCTTACGACCCGCTTATCCAGCAACGCTAACAAGTAGTCAGAAAATACTTCAACAAGGTGAAAGCTTACGTTTTGATCCAAAAGTAGCTCAAGCGTTATTTCCTGAAACAGTGCAAGCCTCTTTGACTATATCGCCTAGAGCAAACATTGACCTTCAAGCACAATTGACTCACTTATTACAATATCCTTATGGTTGTTTAGAGCAAACCAGTAGTCGTGCTTATCCATTGCTTTTTGCTACGCCAGATAAACAAAAAAGTATGGGAATTAAAACGGTTAGTGAAGATAAACGCTTGGACATGATCAATAAAGGCATCGAAAGATTGGCGATGTTACAGCTGAGTAATGGTGGTTATGGTTTATGGGATAATACCTCAGCAGAAGAGCACTGGTTAACGGCTTATGTTGCTGACTTTTTACTGAATGCCCGTGATATGGGTATTGCTGTACCTGAGGAAATGTTAGCTAAAACCTTAACGCGTTTGCAAAGCTACTTAGCGCGCACTCGACCTTTTTATAACGAGCGTTGGAGCGATGATGGCAAACATTATTACTTCGCCTATAAGGCTTATGCTGCTTATGTACTGTCTCGGGTTAATCAAGCGCCGCTAGGCACCTTACGTAATTTGGCTAAAAACCATAGTGCTAACGCCAAAACTGGGTTGTCGCAAACACACTTAGCATTGGCATTATTTAATATGGGTGATAAAAAGCGTGGCGATCAATTAATGGCTATCGCTTTAAATAATTTACCGAAAAAGCGACAACAATACCTAGCTGATTACGGTAGCCAAATACGTGATTTAGCTTTAATAATCCATTTAATGTTAAAGCATGAACAGGCTAAAGAGCAGGCTATTGCCCTTAGTTTTACCTTGGCTAAACAGGTCAATATACGTCAATATTTGAGTACGCAAGAGCGTAATGCCTTATTCTTAGCTGGCTTATCATTACAAAAATTTGAAGGGAAACCATGGTCTGCGAACGTTATTCTTGGCGCGGCTAAAAATAAAATCAGCCAAACGTCGGTTTATCAGCAAGGTTTATCTAGTGAGACACTTCAGCATGAAGTGACTATCACCTCAGAAAATAAACACCCTTTGTTAGCAAATATTAACGTTAGTGGTTACGGTAAAAAACCACCAAAAGAAAGCGCAAATGGTTTGTCGATTCAAAGGCAGTGGTTAAGCTTAAAAGGTAAAGAAACAAGTATTGAGCAAGTCAAAGTTGGACAATTATTCTTGGTTCATCTGCAAGTATCCGCAAAGCAGCGAACACCTGATGCACTGGTGGTTGACTTATTACCTGCTGGTTTTGAGTTGGAAAATCAAAACCTTTCCCATTCGATAAAGTTAGATGAGCTTAACGTTGACGGTAAAACGATTGAATATTGGCAAAAGCACACCCCAATAAGCTATCAAGAGTATCGAGATGATCGTTTTGTTGCGGCACTTGAAGTTCGTCAACGTCGTACAGCCCACTTGTTCTATTTAGTGCGAGCAGTAACACCAGGCGTTTACAAGGTACCAGCGCCTTTGGTTGAAGATATGTATCGACCAGAGCTTAGAGGTATTGGTGGTGCTACTGGCGATATAAGTATTAGCCAGTAAATGCACAATAAAAACTATTAATCCCAAAGGAATGCATATTGGTACTGTCATGATTAAACAAGGTTTAACGACTATTATTCGTTGGTGTAAACATCAACGAATAATGGCCTATTTGGCGTTAGCTTTGTTTATATCTATTCCTATACTGTTTACCCTCGATAGTCTGTTTCCTTTAAACTTACCTGAAAATAACAAGCTATTTGCGCGAGTAGTGGTGGATGAAAATAATCGACCATTGCGCAGCTTTGCCGATAAAAATGGTATTTGGCGCTACCCAATAAAATTACATCAAGTATCCCCGCTATATATCGAAGCATTAATTAATTATGAAGATCGTTGGTTCTGGCATCATCCAGGCATCAACCCACTTTCATTGCTTAGAGCGGCAATACAGAACGTAACCAATAATAAAATTGTCTCAGGAGGATCTACGCTATCAATGCAGGTGGCGAGGATTTTACACCCCCATAAGCGAAGTTTATGGGGGAAAAGTAAACAACTATTAAGAACCCTACAACTAGAATGGCAGCTAGATAAAAAGCAGATCCTACAGATTTACCTTAATACCGCGCCTTTTGGCGGAACCATTGAGGGAGTACAAGCGGCAAGTTTTACTTATTTGAATAAATCGGCACAAGAACTTACTCATGCTGAAGCTGCGTTACTGGCGGTATTACCACAAGCGCCAACACGATATCGTCCTGATTTACACGCCCAAGCAGCTCAAAATGCACGAAATAAAGTATTACAACGGCTGGTAGACTTTGATGTATGGCGACAAGACATTGTTGATGATGCTTTGTTAGAGCAAGTTTTTAGCTTTAACTATCGACCTAAACAATTAGCGCCTCTGTTGGCTCGACGGTTATTGAATCATTCAAACGGTCAGTCAGTGGTAAAAAGCACTATCGATAGTGATTTACAGCTGGCGTTACAAGATTCACTCACTTCTTACATGACAGGTTTACCCAAACAAAGCTCAGCGGCTATTTTAGTGGTAGAAAATAAAAGCTCAGCAGTAAAGGCCTATATTGGCACCGCAGATTTTGCCAATGTTCAACGACATGGTTATGTTGATATGGTGCAGGCCATACGTTCACCGGGATCAACACTTAAACCTTTTATCTATGGCTTAGCATTAGATGAGGGGTTAATTCATTCACAATCTTTACTGGCTGATGTACCGCGCAGTTGGGGAGATTATCGGCCCAGTAATTTTAATGGTGCCTTTAATGGGCCAGTGGCAGCCGCCGATGCCTTACAGCGTTCTCTCAATATGCCTGCCGTTGACCTATTAGAACGCTATGGCGTTAATCGCTTTGTTGCACAACTAGAAAATGCAGGGTTAACTTTATCTATCCCTGGAGGAAAGCCTAACTTAGCTATTATTTTAGGTGGCGCAGGTACCTCACTAGAGCAACTTGTTGAAAGTTACTCGGCTTTTGCTAACCAAGGTAAAGTAAGCCAACTACGCTTTTTGCAAAAAGAGTTAATGCAAGATAAACAAACACGTAATTTACTTTCTCCTGAGAGTGCCTGGGTGATTCAAGAACTCTTAGCGGGTATTGAGCGACCCGGCAGTATCGATACCTTTGCTTCATCTTTACAGGAAGGAAATATGGCATGGAAGACCGGTACAAGTTATGGATTTCGTGACTCTTGGGCTATCGGAGTAACTAAAGAATACACCCTAGGCGTATGGCTAGGCAGGCCAGATGGCACCGCAATGCCAGGGCATTATGGTAGTGTTAGTGCAGGGCCTTTATTATTTAACGTGGCTGATCGTCTTAATTTAAGTGCACAACAAATAACAAAACCTGACAAGGTAACAAAAGAGACTATTTGCTGGCCTTTAGGCACAAGAAAAAGCGAAAATCGGGTGAGTGATTGTCAGGTAGAACACCAAGCATGGATTATTGACGATACTGTGCCGCCTACTTGGCACACCAGTGATGTAGATGCATGGCAAAGCGGTCTTTTTACCTTTTGGAGTAACCCACAGAGCAAGTTGAGAGTTTCTATGGATTGCTCAATGTTGCCGAAAAAAGTTAACAGTGTCGCTGTTTGGCCTAAAGTATTAGAGCCGTGGATTAAAATAAAACACCGACGGTTTAAATTGATACCTATGCTAGACCCTCAGTGCGCCAGTCCTGATATAGCCTCAAGTGCGACCTTAAAAATTACCGGTATTGAAGAGGGGAGTATTTATCGAAAATCAGGAAATAAAGGTAAAACACCCAGTGTATGGCTAAAAAGTATTGGCGGCTTAGGCACGCACAATTGGTATATCAATGGCAAACATAGCTATCAAATTAAGCCAAACCAAGCCAAAGAGCACTTATTATCAACCATTGGTAAGCAGCAGATCATAGTGCAAGACCAGCAAGGAAATAGTGATATGGTTACTCTGTATGTCGAGTAAAATAGACAAGTAAAAGTAACTGTTTTTATATACAGTTTTAGTGCAGTATAGCGATATACCCTAATACCTTAGTCATTGAAAAAAGTTGGATTCAAATAATCACTATGGAACCTTTTAAAAATTTATACAATGAAGGCTTTTATCTCACTTTATCGATACATTTAAAAGCATGTTTGCCAGACTTTGATGAGCAAGAATTCATGGCGCTTATGTTATGCGATAATTTTGAGGCATTAGAGCTGAAAGAGCGCATGAGCCATACCAAAGCCATAATGCATCAGTTTATGCCAACTGACTTCCCCCAAGCCGCCGAAATTTTAGTTAAGTTAATCGCCAGTTTGACCAAGGTAGGCATTACAGAAGGCAGTGTTGAATATATGTTCTTACCGGAATATATAGAAACCTATGGCATAGATCACTTTCAAGAATCGGTTGACGTTATGGAGAAGGTAACGCAATTTACCAGTGGTGAATTTGCGGTTCGACCTTTCTTAATTAAATACGGTAATAAAATGTTGGCGCAGATGATCTTATGGAGCCAACATGAGCATTACTCGGTTAGGCGTTTAGCCAGTGAAGGCAGTCGGCCTCGTCTACCGTGGGCTATAGCTCTGCAGGAATATAAGAAAAATCCCGTTGAACTCTTACCCATATTACATCGCCTAATTGATGACCCAACAGAAATTGTGCGCCGTAGTGCTGCTAACAACTTAAATGATATCGCCAAAGATAATCCGCAAGTGGTGATTGATTTTGTCAAAGAATACCTAGGTAAAAGTGAACAGTTTGACCGAACGCTTAAACATGCTTGTCGAACGTTATTAAAACAAGCTTGCCCAGAAGCATTAGCACTTTTTGGTTATGACAGCACGGGTATTGAACTCACTGAATTTGAAATACTAACTAATGAGGTTAATTTTGGCGAGTACGCTCAATTCAGTTTTTCCTTAAAAAACACCTCAACAATAAGTAAAAAAATACGCTTGGAATATGGACTGTATTTTATGAAAAAGAACGGTCAACTGTCGAAAAAGGTTTTCAAAATCAGTGAACGTAATCTTGCGGCTAACGAGTCACATAAAGTGGAGCGAAAGCAGAGTTTTAAAGCGATAAGCACACGAGTGTTATATCCAGGAAAACACCAAGTATCAATCATACTTAATGGCAGGGAATTTGCGCCTAAAGACTTTGTCTTGATAGGTGCTGCTGACTCATTACCCATATAACATGCTAAACATGCTAAACATTCGGAACATAATTATGCCTAAACCATTTTTTGACACTGCTAATATCTTTACTAAAAGTACAAAGGTGATCTTTTATTTTACTGTTCTGTTTAGTTTTACCCTATCTGCTCGGGCTGATTCACTAAATGAAACTGACTTAGCTTTGTTACCTGAGCCTGTCGCTAATAATGCTGTTACTCATGTTTCTATCGAGAATAAACACTATTTATTGTCTTTTTCTGGTTTAGGTAAAAATAAAATTTATCAAGATGTTCATAATAAGGCATTTATCTATGATGTTAGTCTGAAAAAATGGACGTCTATTGCTCCTGTTCCGATTGAAAAACCGATTAAGGGTTTAACGGGGCGCTTGGCTAGTGTTGCAACGAGCATAAAAAATAAGGCTTATGTTTTTGGCGGTTATACCGTTGCTAAAGATCATAGTGAAGTATCAGTACCTGATGTTTATTCTTATGATGTGATTAATGCTAACTATAAAAAGCTGGCATCAATGCCTGTGCCTGTCGATGATAGCGTTGCGCTACCTTACGATAACCGATATATCTATTTAGTCAGTGGTTGGCATAATGATGGTAATGTTAACTTGGTTCAGTTATACGACATAAAAACAAACACTTGGAAGCAAGCTAGTCCATTTCCAGGTAAACCTGTGTTTGGACATGCAGGCGGAATTGTCGGCAATACTCTGGTTATTTGTGACGGCGTACGAGTCGATGTTCATATCAGTAAGCGCCGAAGTTATGCTGCTGAAGCAAATTGTTATTTAGGAAAAATAGATCGACAAAATCGAAGTGAAATCTCGTGGCAGTTATTATCCCACCCGACAGGAAAATCAAGATACCGCATGGCAGCAACAGGTGTTGATAAATATCAAAAAATTGTTTTTATAGGTGGCAGCGACAATCCTTATAACTTCAATGGTATAGGTTATAACGGTCAGGCTTCATCTCCCGATAATGGCGTCTGGATTTATGATATTAAAACCCAAGGTTGGCAAGTTAAAACAACAAGTACCGCAACAATGGATCACCGCGGTTTACTACTCATAGATGAACAGTTATTAACGATTGGCGGTATGGGCAAAAATCAACGGGTTCTACAAACCATTAATCAGCACGGTAATATTAACGATTACTTTTGAATGCGCAGCACTGTTTTGCAATAAAGCTACTAAGACTTCTTCTATGATCCTTTTATGTTTTCAATACTTTTAGGATGCGAATATAGGATGAGAACCTAGGGTGTAACAGAGAGCAGTTCGAACTATTCTCTTAGGCATTCGGCTGAATTCTACATTTCGAGGTAACATGGGTATACTGTGAGCTTATTAGTTGTAGCAATGGGAATAAATAATGGAAATGGATGAATCAATTAACGTTTTTGGTGAAGCGTTAGTAGGCTGTGGTGGAGATCCCGTAACTGGATTTTTTCGTGATAATAAATGCAATACCTCGGATCAAGATGTTGGTTCGCATACCATCTGTATTGAAGCAAGTCAGCAGTTTTTAGAGTTTTCTCGCTTTAAAGGTAATGATTTATCAACGCCAAGACCTGAGTTTAATTTTGAAGGGATAAAAGTTGGAGATACTTGGTGTTTATGTGCAGAGCGCTGGTTAGAGGCTTATCAAGGCGATAGAGCACCAAGAGTTCATTTGAGAAAGACGCATATTAAAGCCTTAGAAATAGTGCCTATTGAGATATTGAAAAAATTTGCATTAGACTTAAGTTAATCAACATCAGTTAATTAACTTAACGTAATCAAAGTAACGTAATCAAAATAATTCAAGTCTTAGCTTAATAGCAGAATATGCCTGAAGAGAATTTATAGTATGAATAACATGAATCAGTTTTACCCTGAAATATCCCCGTTTAATGATTTTTTACTTGATGTCGATGGTCAACATCAAATCTATGTAGAACAATGTGGTAATCCTAAAGGTCAACCTGTGCTTTTCATTCACGGCGGCCCTGGAGGCGGTTGTTCAATTAACGACAGGCGTTTTTTTGATCCTGAGCAATACCATATAATTTTATTTGATCAACGTGGCTGCGGTCGTTCATTACCTCACGGTTGTTTAGAGAATAACGAAACGAATTATTTAGTCGAAGACATCGAAAAAATTCGCCAACACTTACATATTCAACAGTGGCATGTTTTCGGTGGTTCATGGGGTTCTACGTTATCCTTGGTTTATGCTCAATCGCATCCGGTAAGTGTTAAAAGTTTAGTATTACGCGGTATCTTCCTTGGACGCGATGTTGATACCAACTGGACATTTTCAGGTGGCGGGGCAACACGTATCTTCCCAGATTATTGGCAAGATTATGTTGATGTACTTCCGCTAGGTAGAGAACAAGCGACAACCAAAGCAGCTTACGAAATGTTAATTGGTGATGATAAAGCCCTAGCGCAAAAAATAGCAACGGCTTGGAGTATTTGGGAAATTCGTTGTTGTACATTAATACCCGATCAAGCCTTTGTTGATGCGGCAACGGGTGATGACCATGCTTGGACATTAGCTCGTCATGAAGCGCACTTTATGGTTAATGATTGTTTTTTAACTGACAATCAAATTTTAGCGAACTGCGACAAAATAAAAGATATTCCAACGGCTATCGTTCATGGTCGTTATGATATTGTTTGCCCTGCTGATAATGCCTGGTTATTACATCAACAGTTACCTAAATCGAGTCTTGTTATTAGTGAGGCATCGGGACATGCCTCGGTTGAACCAAACACTAAGCATCACTTGATCGCGGCAACTCAAGCAATGTTAGCGTTATAACATTCGTTTATGACAACAAAGCAAAATTTTTTATGCTTGTGTTGTCATCACTACCTCGCTACTTGCGTGAAAGTAACGTAAAATAGCCGACATTATACTATTTACACCTTTTTCTCGTCTTATAAACGAGCAACTGTAGCCAGAGACTTATAGGCCATCCATGAAAAAAACGTTTGAATTGACCCACCCGAAAGTAAAACTTGAAAGACGCGTTGACGCTGTAAAGCATGAGGTTAAAAAATACCTTAAAAGAGAACGCAATAAAAAATTACCAGCAGGTGCTGATTTTTGGGATTTTGATTGCCAATTTGGTAATACCAAAGAAGAAGCAGAGCCAGTTCAATTGTCAGATATTAATAAACGCATTGATCAAACTCAAGTGGACGGCTTAACGTCATTTTACATTGAAATCGAAGCGAAAGAAGGTATTAGAACCTTTACGCCAAGAGATGAAGATGAAAGTGACCTTGAAGACTAATTAGCACATAGCTAATGTTTAAAGTTAATAAATGACCGAGCCATGTGCTCGGTTTTTTTATGCCCTAAAGTAAATAAAAGAAGCACAAAGCTAATAACTCATGCCAGGTGCTGTTTTATGGTAAACATTCAGGTTAGAAATGACAGCGTTGTCATGTTTTATTTTCAATGTTATGGTGCTGCCCAGCCATTTTCGCTTACTATTTTTTAGAGTAAAAACTTAATTTAATACTAAAGTTGTATATTAAAGTCGAGTTAAAAATTTTAGCATGTTAGTTATCAAATTATCTTTAGCAATAAAACACATATAGTTTTATTGCTGGAAATAGAGAAAATAATACGTTAAAACTATGTGCAAAGAACATTTAGCGTTGAAGAATAATAAATATAAAGAAGAGATATTTCATGTTATACCAAATGTGTTAATTAATGGGTCAACATAGAGTTACTTAGTTAACACCAATGGTATTAATAACCTCAAGTTAAGTCCGAAGGAAGAGAAAATGAAAGAATTAAAATCTTGTTATCCAGTTTCAGAGAAAGCCAAAGCGCATACTCATATTGATGCAGCTACATACGATGCTATGTACAAGAAATCAATTGAGCAACCTGATGAATTTTGGGGCGAACAAGCAAAAGAATTTATTGATTGGTACCAACCTTGGGACAGCGTAATTAAAGTTGATCTTAAAAATTCTGAAATTAGCTGGTTCTCTGGCGCTAAACTTAACGTAAGTTATAACTGTATTGACCGTCATTTAGCGACTAAAGCAAATGATACGGCTATTATTTTTGAAGGTGATGATCCAAATGATGACTCAAAAGTAACGTATCAAGAGTTACACGACCATGTTTGTCGTTTGGCTAACTTATTAAAAGAGCGTGGCGTTAAAAAAGGCGATCGCGTTTGTATCTACATGCCGATGATCCCTGAAGTGGGTTACGCCATGTTAGCGTGTGCACGTATTGGTGCTATTCACTCAGTTGTATTTGGTGGTTTCTCTACTGAATCGATTAAAGCTCGTGTACTTGATGCTGATTGCCAAGTGATTATCACAGCTGATCAATCATTACGTGGTGGTAAACGTATTCCGCTTAAAGCAAATGTTGATGCAGCGGTTACAGATTGTCCAAATGTTCATTCAGTAATTGTTGTTGCCCGCACGGGTGGTGATGTTGCTTGGAATGACAAAGTAGATATCAATTACGAAGAAGCCGTTGCCAAACAACCAGCAGTATGTGAACCAGAAATAATGGATGCTGAAGACCCATTATTTGTTCTTTATACTTCAGGTTCAACGGGTACGCCAAAAGGTGTAGTACATACGTGTGGTGGTTATATTCTTTATGCAGCCATGACACATAAGTATGTGTTTGATTACAAAGAAGGCGAAGTTTACTGGTGTACTGCCGATGCTGGTTGGATCACAGGTCACTCTTATATTTTCTACGGCCCGTTAGCAAACGGTGCAACGACGTTAGTATTTGAAGGTGTACCAACATACCCAGATGCAGGTCGTTTTTGGCAAGTATGTGAAAAACATAAAGTTAACGTATTCTACACTGCTCCTACTGCCATTCGTGCATTGATGAGTATTGGTGATGATTTAGTTAACCAAGCTGATTTATCCTCTTTACGCTTGTTAGGTACGGTAGGTGAGCCAATTAACCCTGAAGCATGGCATTGGTATTATGAAGTTGTTGGCAAGAGTAATTGTCCAATTGTTGATACGTGGTGGCAGACAGAAACAGGTGGTATTTTAATTACTTCACTACCTGGTGCAGTCGACATGAAACCAGGTTGTGCGGGTAAGCCATTCTTTGGTGTACAACCTGCATTATTTGATAAAGACGGCAATACCTTAGAAGGTGAAAACGCAGGTCTGTTAGTAATGACGGCAAGTTGGCCAGGACAATTACGTACCGTTTATGGTGATCATAATCGTTTCTATCAAACTTATTTAGGTCAATACCCAGGTAATTACTTTACTTGTGATGGCGCTAAACGTGATGAAGATGGTTATTACTGGATAACAGGTCGTGTTGATGACGTACTTAACGTATCAGGACACAGATTAGGTACTGCTGAAATTGAAAGTGCTTTAGTACTTCACCCAGCTGTTGCTGAAGCGGCTGTTGTTGGTTACCCACATGAAATTAAAGGCCAAGGCGTTTATTGTTACGTGACCTTAATGGGCAATGCTACTGAATCAGACGAGTTAAATGCAGAGCTACGTGAATTTGTTGCTAAAGAATTAGGTCGCTTTGCAAAACCTGATTACATTCAATGGTCACCGGGTTTACCGAAAACACGTTCAGGTAAAATCATGCGTCGTATATTACGTAAGATTGCTGAAAATGATGTAGATAGTTTAGGTGATACTTCAACATTGGCAGACCCAAGTGTTGTTGAAAACTTGATTGAGAAACGTATCATTCACGGTGCATAAACCTTAACGGCTTATCATTCGTAAACTAATAAAAAGCGCCGAAAGGCGCTTTTTTTATGGCGTATATTTTTGTGTGTCGACTTAGATAAATAGCTCACATAATTTTACTAGCAAACTACCTATTTCGACTATTTTTTCTCATCGATAAATTTTTTACTCCATTTTCTCTACATTTTACAAATTAACACTATACATACGTAAAAAAGAGTGTAAAAATAACAATACAAATCGCGTAATTAAATCTTTACGATTTCTTGTTTTTGTTTTTGGTTGAGCTGTAGCCCTTATTTAGTCGCTTTTTTCCTACCTTGAATTTCACATGTTTAATCTGTTTATTTAGCTAGCGTAAACACACTTTAAAGATCCACTTGGTGAAAAAAGAACTACATTGAGGAAAAATCATGACAACAGCCAACGAACTATCTGCCGTGCCGACCAGCTCAAATAACATTCATGTTAACGCTGAGCATGTATTAATTACCCCAGAAGCGTTACGTGCTGAATTACCACTTTCAGAAGAAGGTCGTGAGTTTGTTCAGCAGTCACGTAAAACGATTAGTGACATAATCCACAAACGAGATCCTCGTTTGCTCGTTATTTCAGGCCCGTGTTCTGTGCATGATGTTGAAGCAGCCAAAGATTATGCTCGTCAGTTAAAAGTGCTACACAATAAATACCAAGGTTCACTATTTATTGTTATGCGTGTTTATTTTGAAAAACCACGGACAACAGTAGGTTGGAAAGGTTTGATTAACGACCCACATATGGATGGTACGTTTGATGTTGAAACGGGCCTTCGAAAAGCGCGTGAATTGATTCTTTACTTAACAGAGCTTGGTTTGCCTTTAGCAACGGAAGCACTTGACCCGATTAGCCCGCAATACCTTGCTGAAGCATTCAGCTGGTCAGCTATTGGCGCGCGTACCACTGAGTCGCAAACTCACAGAGAAATGGCAAGTGGTTTATCCATGCCAATAGGTTTTAAAAATGGTACTAACGGCAGCTTAAGTGTTGCAGTAAACGCATTGCAATCAGCAGCTTCACCACATCACTTTATGGGTATAAACCGTCAAGGGCAGGTTGCTTTAATCCAAACTAGCGGCAATCCTGATGGCCATGTCATTTTACGAGGTGGTACAGCGCCTAATTACGATGCAAAAAGTATTGCAGAGTGCGAGCAAGCCCTAGCTAAACAAGATATCTCCCCAGGTATTATTGTTGACTGTAGTCACGGTAACTCAAGTAAAGATTACACTCGCCAACCACTGGTAACACAAGATGTTGTTGAACAAATTTGTGCGGGTAATAAATCAATTATTGGTATAATGTTAGAGAGTAATATTAACGCGGGTAATCAAAGCAGTGATTTAGCAAAAGAAGACTTAGCTTACGGTGTGTCTGTAACCGACGCTTGTATTGATTTTGCTGAAACCGAACAGCTATTAGATGATGCTAATGCACGCCTATCAGGTTGTTTAACTTCACGTACAGCCTAAAGGTTATTTGCCTAACGTTGCTAGGTAAGATATTTTAATTAGACGTGACTTATACCCGCTACCAATCAAAGTGCACGGGTATATACCCTTTACCATTCAAGATGCAGGTTTCAGAGTGCTTGAGCAATTTCAATTCAAGGCGCTGTGATGAAATAATGGTTGTTCAGGATAATTGCTCCTGCATTATCTAATAAGGTACTTCCTGTACCGTCATTATAAGTCACAGCAACGATGGAGTGATGTTGCTCAAGCGCTTCTTTGATGGGTTTAAAATCACTTTATACTACGTTAAATAATCAAACCATAGAATGACTATGCTTAAATTATTTGCCTTGCCTAAAGTGGTTTTAATTCCCACTGAAATCCTGCACTTTGATTGGTAATGGGTATATGTCGCGTTTTCTATTTTAAAGGCATCATGTAATATGCTTCAAATAATATGTGGTAGATAAGAGACATTAATGACAAATTCAGATCCCGACTTTGATAAAAAGTTAACAAGTTTACGTGACGAAATTGATGAAATTGATAGTGACTTAGTCAAGTTATTGCAAAGACGGCTTGCCGTTACCAGTAAAGTTGGTCAACTAAAAAGTGGTGTTGGCAGACCTATTTATGATGCTAAGCGCGAGGCAAGTTTATTTGCTAAACGTCGTCAGCAGGCAAGTGACGCTGGTCTATCACCTGACTTAATTGAAGATGTTTTACGCCGTTTAATGCGAGACTCTTATGTCAGTCAAGATGCTAGTGGCTATCGCTGTGTTAACCCTGAATGTAAAAAGGTTGTGGTAGTCGGCGGTAAAGGGCAATTAGGTTCTGTTTTTGTCGACTTATTTCAGCGATCGAGTTATCAAGTTGCTATTATTGAGCAAAATGACTGGCCCAACAGCGAAGCTATTTTAGCTGATGCGAGCTTAGTCATTGTTGCTGTGCCAATTCGCCTAACGACTATGGTTATTAATCATCTTAATAACTTACCAAATGAGTGTATTCTTGCCGATTTAACCAGTATTAAAGAGTCACCTTTGTTTGAAATGAAAAAGGTGCATGCTGGTCCGGTCGTTGGTTTACATCCTATGTTTGGTCCAGATGTAACAGGCTTAATTAAACAAACCATTATTAGTTGTGAAGGGCGTAACCCTGAACAATATCAATGGCTCATTGAGCAGTTTGAAGTGTGGGGCGCTAAAATTTATCCGGTGCAAGCGCATGAGCATGATGAAGCCATGTCGATGGTACAAGTTATGCGACATTTCTCTACCATCGCTTATGGCTATCACTTGATGAGTGAAGGGGCTGATATTGAAAATCTAGTCGCGATGAGTTCACCTATCTATCGATTAGAGTTGATTATGGTCGGACGATTATTTGCTCAAGATCCTACGCTTTATGCGGATATTATTTTTGCTAACAAAGATAATGTCAGCATGATGAAACGTTTTGCCTACCGGTTTTTAGAGTTACTTGAAGATGTTAGCCTTGATGATAAGGATGCTTTTGTTGATATGTTTAATAATGTTTCAGGTTGGTTTGGTGATTATGCCGGAGATTTCCTTGAAGAAAGTAAATCGATGTTATTAAAAGCTAATGAACTGAAAAAACACTAAGTACTCTTTAGCATTTTCAATGCTTTGCGCTAGTATTCTTACTAGCGCTACTCCTTCTTTTGATATCAACCTTTGTAACTAACCTGCCAGTCATTACCATAAATTATGTTAAAGCAATCAATTTTTGTTTGAGTTTGCAGGTCTGATAATTTCAGTTATTTGCATTAACAATTTATGTGAACAATAATTGACACGAAGTAATTTTTAGAATGATGTCTTGGGTAATCGCTTTCCCCTCGTTTTCTTTGGTCAATTTAATCAAGGAATCATAATGAATAACTTAATAAAGTTTACTATCCCCTTAATACTTATATTTAGCGCAAATTGTTACGCCGAAAAAAATATTGTCGATGTTTGGCAATGTAAGCTGAAAGAAGATAAAACGATGAAAGACGCAGCTGCATTGAATGAAAAATGGGTTAAATTCATGAATGCAAATGTAAAGGGTGGCGGGATTAACTCCTATGATATGGAGCCTAGAGTAGGTAATCATAATGGATTTATGTTTGTTGATGTCTATCCAAACATGCAATCTTGGGCAGCAGGAGAGAATGTAATGGAGAAAACAGAAGAGGGTAAAGCCTTACAGAAAGAGTTCAAAATGTTGTCAAAGTGCTCAAGTAATAGCTTGTACTCGTCAACTAAACATTAGCTAATCTATTGACGTATATGTCAGCTAATCATTGTTATGTAGATACATAGCTGACATTGTCTATGCTCATGACTGGGTAGCTATTTCATATAATAACTACGATGTTGCCTTAGTTCACAGTTCTGTAGAACGATTCATTGATCAAATTAATTGTCTGCATGAAACCTAGTTAACTAGCTCGAATAAAACCCCAAAGGAAGTGCGATGACAGCTCGAATAATGGATAAAACTTATTCAAAGCTATTTGTAATTATTCTCGGTCTAACTATCAGCATTTTTTGCAATGCAAAACAGGGGATAGCTTTTGATGAATTTACGTTTTCCAAGTTAACCAATAAAGAATGTAGCCAGTTATTTAGAGATAATGTCATTACAAAAAATAATCCTATACCTTGTAATAGACTTAATCGGGTTAACTTTAGTTACATAAATGAATTAGGCGTAGTGAAGCAAGATGGAGTACTGATCGTTTTCGATGTTCTTGCACCTAAAGTTATGGTGCTAATGGAGAAATTGCTGAAACAACGTTTCGTCATTAGTAAAGCCCGTCCGATAGAATCATACCTTGGTGATGACAATGCTTCTATGGATGATAATAATACTTCTGCGTTCAATGGGAGAGCTATCACGGGAGGTTCACGCTGGTCTCTTCATGCTTATGGCGTTGCGATTGATATAAATCCTATACAAAATCCATTCATAGATATAGAGAAAGATGGTACGGCGAAAATCACTCCTGCAAAAAGCGCACACCTTGCCGTGAACCGATTAAATCATCGTCCAGGTAAACCGAAGCGTTCAGGTATGGCCGAGGATGTCGTTGATATTTTTGCGGAGCATGGATTTTTTGTCTGGGGTGGTTATTGGAATTACCCCGTTGATTATCAACATTTTCAAGTGGGCCCGCGCTCATTTATCGAAGAGCTAGTTGCAAAAAACTTTAATCATGGTGAAATGCTGTTAAATAGTTATATTTCAATGTATCTAGATTGTAGGAAAAACAGTCAAGGCGAACGAGATCAGACTGAGGCACGAGCAGCATGTACCGACGCTATAATGACTGAAATGCCATAATGAAGCATAAGAATTAAGGTACATGCCTGTTGAAGTCTATTAGCCTTTTTACAAAATCTACCTGTTATATCAAAGTAGTGAGCATAATAAGTGTATTTACTTGATGCTGCTTTTTAAATTTTGTTCTTGTTGCCACGCCCACGTTGGTGATTTAGTCAGTAAGTTCCAGCGGTAACCCCAGTTGGGTGCATGCCATAATCGACTCGTTAGTTTTGCATAACCAGAAAAAAACACTTTCAACGGGTTTACACTATTTAGTTGAGGATGCACACCATAGGATACAGGTTCTTTTTCTTCAGCAAACGTGCCAAACATCTTGTCCCAAATAATAAAAATACCGGCATAATTTTTATCTAAATATTGCTTGTTAGTGCCATGGTGAACTCTATGATGAGAAGGCGTGTTAAATAGTGTTTCAATAGGGCGAGGTAGTTTTTTTACAGTCTCTGTGTGTAATAGGGTTTGAAATAATTGCACAATTATTTCAGCCAAGAAAATAATAAAGGGATGAAAGCCTAAAATGGCTAACGGTAAATGGAAGAATAAAGGAAAAAACCAATCCATAGGACCATGACGATAGGCCACTGAAATATTAAAGTGGGGCGAGCTATGATGTACCGTATGAGTTGCCCAACCAAAACCGTTCATGTGTAAAAATCTGTGTTCCCAATAATAAGCAAGATCAGCTAAGACAATACAGCAAAGAATCGTCCAACCAGTAAGGGGGAGCTCAGTCACTCTAAAGTTGTCATAGATATATAAAAACACACCTGCGTAAGCTGCGCCGACAATAGCCAGAATGATTATAAATAAACCTAAGGTGGCAAAGTTTGCAATACTATCGCCAAGGAAATTTTTGGTGAATTCTTTCTTTACGGCATAACGAAGACATTCGACAATAAAAAAGCCAATAGCAAGTACAAAAAACCAATCATTCATCCATACTTCTATGCCCCAAATCTCGTCAGGCGAAAAAATTCCAGTTAAAAAATCCATAGTATGCTCCTATTGGTACGACACAAATACTTGTGTAGTAGTTGTTTCGCCTTGTTGATTTAATGCATGCACTTCAAGTACGTACTCTTTTATTTTTTGGTGGTTTATCTTTTCCCAAGCGTCAGATAGCTGTGTTTTATCGTACTTATTTTCAGGTAATAATACAGAGTTATGACTGATATCAATGGAGTAGTGTTTATTAAACTGAGTCATTTCGTTTATATCGTAACCAATGGTTACCTCTGCTTGCTGATAGTCTTTAGAAATTTTCTGATATAAAACATAAACTTTTTTTGGCTGATATTTAAGGTGTTTGTGTAGTTTGGTACTGTTATTAAACTTTTGCCATAAAAGCTGAATATCAGCTAATTCAACTTGTTGGCGAATACCTGTGATATCAATGGACTCAGGTTTCACTGCCTTTGTTAGATTTACAATAGACGGTTCTTTTACTTCTTTTTGCACCTCTTGAATGATTTTTTGCGGCTGAATTGCATGCGCTATTTTACCTTGAAATAAGGCTAATCCCCAAAAAGTAGCCACGATAATAAAAGAAGTTAATATTGAATTGAATAAACTCATACGACACACCTAAACATAAATTATGTTGTGTAATTTACGTAACTAGTTATTGATTGTCAATATGAAAATTTAATGTTGTGTTGATAATTGTGAACTTAATAACATTGAGGTTTGTTTTAACTTATACATTTCATCAAACATCCCTAATGGTAATAGTGATTCACTCATTAAATAATTAGCGTAAATTCCGTAGGCAATGAGTTCGATTTTATCTTGTTTAACATTTGGGTATTGTGTTGAAAATTCATTGACAAGGTGCTGAATAAATTCTTGCATGATCTGTTTCTGATGAAGCTTGATTGTTACTAACCTTTTCGCTTCAGAAAATATCGCTTCGCCAATAATAGTATTGTTCATCATATCTTTACTACGGTTAGAAAAGATAGATTCTATGAGCGCTTCAACTCTGTTTGACGTAGGGAGGTATGTTAATAGCTCTTGCCATTGTTGCGTGTATTTACTTGTCCATCTTGCACTTAATGCACAAATTATATCATCACGATTACCAATGTAATGACGTAAAATAGTGCGTTTCATCTTGGCGATTTCTGCAATGTTTTCTAGTGATGTCGCTTGAATACCTTTATCTAAGATACATTGTTCTAGCGCATCTAATATTTCTTCTTTGCGTTGTCCTGCCATACTTGGCCTTGCCATAAACCTTCCCCAACAATAAGTTAACTTACCAGCAATAGTATAATAAATACCTTTAATTGTCACGTTGACAATTAAAGGTGAATTAAGGTAGTCTATAAATTGTCAGTATGAAAATATACGATAGTTCGATAGTAGTAAGGCAAGAATATGAGCAGAATAACTCAGCTATTAACTCTATTTACGTCAATTGTGCTGTTGGTGTGTAGAGGAGGTTTTGAGGTTAAAAGACCTCACATTTTAAATGCTGATGAATTGTGATGTTATTTGCTGAACTTATTATCTTAAGGAAACAAGGGATCCATGTTAGCGCTCATTTTAATAAATGTTTTTTTTGCGAGTGTATTATTCGTGTTTGTACTGATGCCAATCACATCAAATTGGTTATGGCTTGTGCTGATTTTTGTTTGGTGCTGGAGTGAAGGCATTATCGCCAAGAATGCTTCGGTTAAGTGGTGGCACATGCTGTTCGTTTTTATAGTGCTAGGCACAATTGAAGTTGTTGTTATCTCAGTTGTTAAAAATTAATTAAGGTGTTAAATATTATGACTATTTTTTGGCGTGTTGTTGGTGTTGCTTTGTTTTTGTGGGCTGCATGGGACATTTATTTTGGTTACACACTTTTGTATGACGTTGTTTATCGAGATCAAGAGCCAATGCTTTATTGGGTAGCCGTTTCTGGATGGATTATTCTGGGTATTAGCTGCTTCTTTTCTAGCGAGTAATAACAGCATTGTACTTTATTGAATGAATAGAGTTTGAGTAAAAGATAAGCCAACACTCGGTAGTGCAGCGAGTTAATACCCACAGCAGGTGATTGGTGAATAATTTGTCTTTTATCCATACAAGGTTAGGTTAATTGGAATCATTATTATGAAAATTTATTTTATCAAAGCCTCAACGGGTAGTGATTATTCAAAGTATAAAGCTGAAACTGGCGGGCCACCTCAGAATATTTTTGCAGCGGCGGCAGCAACACCAAAGCAATATCAAGTTGAAATGGCCGATGAGACCATTGGCATGAAAACCAATTTTGATTCTGATGCGGACTTAATTGTTATATTCGCGTCAACACCCGATGCCTACCGTGCGTATGAGATCTCACAAACATTTGTCGATAAAAGCAAAACGGTCATCCTTGGCGGCTTACACACAATGTTCAACCAAGATGAGGCATCAAAATATTGCCACGCGTTAATCATAGGTGAAATTGAAAACTATTGGGAAACACTGTTAGAAGATTTTCAACAAGGAATGTTGAAAGACATTTATCAAAGCCAAGCACCTCTTGATTTAAGTAGGCTTAACCCATATCCGACTGATCTAATCTCTCCCAAAACTTACAACTATACATGGTCAGTCGTTGTGACACGCGGTTGTCCCTTTAAGTGTGACTTTTGTTTGGTACATCAATTTTTTAATAAATTTCAAATGCGACCGATTGAAAATATCGTTGAAGAGTTAAAACATTTAAAGTCATTAGGCATAAAGTGGGTTGAGCTTCATTCAGATAATCTTACTCATAATCGAGACTATGCTCTGGAACTATTTAAAGCGATTGCCCCATTAGGGTTAAAGTTTTATGGAGAAACAACTGTCTTAATTGCAAGAGATGAAGAGTTGTTGCAGGCGGCAAAAAATGCCGGAGTAAAGGCACTATTGTTGGGCATAGAAACACCGTCAGTTGAAGCGTTAAAAGCACAGAAAAAGGGCTTTGTTAAACCTGAGAAAATGCAAAGCTATATGGAAATAATTAGAAAGTACGATATAGAAATTTGGGGCGACTTTTTGTTTGGCTTTGATGAACATACCTCAACTATCTTTCAAGAAACGGTAGATTTTGTGAAGGAAATTAAAGTGGATAAGGTTATTCCGCACTTTATGATCCCATTTCCAGGTTCGGAAACGTTTAAAAAACTTGATAAGGAAAATAGAATACTAACAAAAGACTGGTCGCAATATGATGGCAGCCACGCCGTGTACCAACCTAAAAATATGTCGACAGCTGAACTAGAAGAAGGTGTTTATTGGGTATGGACTAAAACGGCGAGTTTTATGGAAAAATTAAGATATAGCTTTTGACTGTTTATGCTGAAAAAATCACTGAAGTGAGCACCTTGAGTGCTCATTGCCCGCACTTAGCATTCATATTAGCTAACAGGCATGCCTTCACTTAGTTTAAAGCGGAATTAGCTTGTAAGTTCTCAGCGAGTAAGTCGATAAAACTTCTCACTTTAGCAGAAGAAAACTTATCTTCTCTGTGTACTATATTAATGGGTTTAGCAGGATATTCAAAAGTTTCTAATAGTATTTTAAGCTTATTATTTCTAAGTTCTTCAGCAACTTGATATGAAATAACTCGGGTTATTCCTAAGCCATTTTTTGCCGCATTAATTGCTGCCTGATTTGTCGTAACGGTCAATCTAGGATTGATCTTTACTGTTTGGTTTTGCTTATTTACCAGGAACTGCCAATCAGGGTTAAGGCTACCGGTATTCGCGGCAATGAGCGTATGTTGTGCCAGCTCTTGACAGTTTTTTGGTATACCATTTTTCGCTAAATACTCAGGAGAAGCAACAAGTATGAGCCTAACATTACCGACCTTTTTGGCGCGCATACTTGAATCAAGCAGTTCACCAATACGAATGCCAACGTCATGACCTTCTTCGAGTAAATTAACCACTCTATCTAAGAAAACAGCATTAACTTGTGTCTGCGGATAACGAACTAAATAGTCGGTGATAGTTGGCAATACGAACTGTTGGCCAAAAAGCACAGGGGCAGTGACACTAATTTTCCCTTGTGGGGTAGAGTTGATACCTAAAGCAGCTTCGTTAGCAATATTTACGTCCTGCAAAATTCTTTTTGCATCTTCCAAATAACGAGCGCCAGCCTCAGTCATTCTGACATAACGCGTGGTTCTATTGAGCAGTTTTACTTTTAATATTTCCTCTAAGTGCGCCACTGCTCTGGTAACGGTAGGAGCAGACATATTGAGACGTCGACTCGCAGCTGAGAAACCTTGCTCTTCAGCAACGGCAATATAGACCTTCATTAAGTGAAGTGTATCCATTGTGTGTCTCTCTACTGATTATTTCATTATTTGGAATAATCAATTGTAAATCATGCTTATTCTTAATTAAACCGTTTTGTTTCACAATAGCTTCATCGCTTGGTTACAGCATTAAATCTTCAGATGAGATGACAACAGCTAAGTGCGATATTGCAAGTAGTGAAGAGCAATATAGGAAAAAATCGTTGCTGAAAAGATAACCAGCAACATAATCAAGAACATGACGTTTAACTGTCAGTTTATATTTTATATTTTAATGAAAATAAGGAAGAACAATGAGTCGTATTAATTTAGTTACCCCAGAGCAAGCAAATCCAGAGCAAACAGAGCTTTATGCTGCCATCACAAGCCAACTTGGTATGGTGCCAAACTTCTTAAAAGTATTTGCTAACTCACCAGCAGCCTTAAAAGCATTTTTAGGTTTACACTCTATCGCTAACGAGGGAGAGTTAACGTCTAAAACTAAAGAGCGTATTGCCTTAGGTTTGGCTGAACAAAATGCCTGTGAATACTGTGTTTCAGCACATACTGCAATAGGTAAAGGGGTAGGTTTAACTGAAGATGAAATGGCTGAAAACAGAGCGGGTGGTAGTCAAGATGCACAAGCTGCTATCGCGGTTAAGTTTGCTCGTTCTTTAGCTGAGCATAATGGTGAAGTGACAACGGCTGAGTTACTAGAGATCCGTAATGCTGGTTATTCAGATGCTGAGATTGTTGAAATTATTACTCATGTAGGGATGAATATCATGACAAACATTCTGGGTAAGGCAAGTCGTGTCTCTATCGATTTCCCTAAAATCGCCCTGCAAAAAGCATCTTAGGATTAATAGTTCAAACGTACAAAGAGTTCGTTTGAACTATTCTAATTCTAAAGCTTTATTTATCAAAAGGTGATGGTTATCAAAATGCTCTAGTTATCTTCAAATATCATCTACTTAGTCTAATAATGAATTTAGTGATCCAGCAGGAGTCGAATCATGGCACATAAATACGCACAACTAGCCTTTACTGAGACAGTAAGAGCAATGCAGCAGGAGCAGAATAGTCGAGCAGGCTATGCCAGTATGGATCAAGGGGAGGATTATAATTTTCTCTTATCAGCTGTTGAAGCAGAGTTTATTGCCCAGCGAGATAGCTTATATATGGCAAGTGTTAGTGAAACTGATTGGCCCTATGTTCAACATCGTGGCGGACCTAAAGGGTTTCTAAAAGTGCTTGATGCTTCCACATTAGGTTTTGCGGATTATAAAGGTAATCGCCAGTATGTAAGTGCAGGAAACTTCCGCAATAATGATCGTGTTGCTTTAATTTTTGTCGATTATCCTAATAAACGTCGCTTAAAATTGATGGGGAGAATCAGTCAAGTAGCCGAAGATGATTGGCAAACACTTGCCAGTCTTGAAGATGATCATTATAGAGCTAAAGTAGAGCGTGGTTTCGTCATTAAAGTTGAAGCGTTCGATTGGAATTGCCCACAGCATATAACGCCTAGATATAGTGAAAGTGAACTTGAGTCGTTCATTACGCCACTAACTAATGAACTATCAGAAGTAAAAGCACAGTTGAAGTCGCAGCAGCTTGCCTTTTCATCGAATGAAGCTTCATCGCAAGACAGTTCATTACCAAAAGTAAGTTTCGCTGATTATCCGCAAATATCAGGGGAAGGGGAGTTACCGTTAGTTATTAGTGGCATTAGACAATTGACCCCACGTATTAGAGCTATTGAACTCAAACATGCCATGGGTGAAACCTTACCTGCTTTTGAGGCCGGTGCACACTTGGCGATACCTGTGGTATTAAGTGATGGAAAAATTACGCACAGACATTACTCATTATGTTCAAATCCGAGTAGAACTGATTGTTATGAAATTGCAGTACTAAAGCATCATAAGGATCTAAAAGAAGCTAATAAATCAAACTATAAAGAAAGTGATCAAAGTGGTTCTGAGCTTATCCACCAGCATTTCACACTTGGGCTCAGGTTAAACTGTTCACAACCTCAAAATTACTTTCCCCTCGAGCAGTCAACATCGCCTGTCATTTTGATTGCTGGCGGTATTGGCATTACACCTATTAAAGCGATGGCCTTAACATTAACAAGTCAGCAGCGTGATTTTTCATTGCATTATTGCGGTCGCTCAATTGATGAAATGGCCTTCAGTGATCGACTAAGCAGGCAACTAGGCGATAAATTACATTTATATGCGAGCGATGAAGGCAAAAAACTAAATCTTGATAAGCTATTAATTAGCGCTCCTGCGAAGGCACACTTTTATTTTTGTGGCCCACAAAAGATGATAGATCAGTTGCTTTATCTTGCTCAAAAGCATGGCATTGAAAGCAGCCGTCTGCATTTTGAGCGCTTTGAGCATAAGCTAGATGCTACGGCAAAATCCTTTATGTTAAAACTTAATCGCTCAGCAAAGCAATTCACTGTGTCTGCTCAAGAATCTGTTTTAGACGCGGTGCTAGCTCAAGGTATTAACGTACCTTACAGTTGCAAAACGGGCGAATGTAAAACGTGTGTTGTATCGGTAGTTAAAGGCAATATCATCCACAAAGATGAATGTCTAACCAACACCGACAAAGTAAATAAGCTTATGTGTCTGTGCGTCTCAAGAGCTGCTCAAGACACGTTAGAGTTGGATCTTTAAATAAGGAAAATTAATGAGTTTTAATAAGGGCGCAAGTTCCAACTTGCCAAAGAAAACAGATTAGTAAATCAGTCGAGCTTAACAGAATTAAGCTTATGGATGACTACTGCTTATCCAGTGTCAGGTCTTGAGTATTCAAAGTGGTTAATATGGCATTTTGAGTGATTTCAGACAAAGAAAAAGCCTGTATTATTTTTTATAACAGTTTCTTTTTATTAGTTAAATTTGCTAAAGAAACATATTTCAACTACTACTAATAAGCACTGTTAAACTTGCTTTGAGCATTTCTAACCAGTGAAATACTGTAACTATATTCATATAAAGTGTAAACATATGTAATAATTAGCAAAGTACGCAATATTTTAATGAAATATATCTAGGTAGGAATTATGAAATTTTTGGCCATTACTTTAGTCATCATGTCTTTTTCATCATCGTGTTTTTCGGCTGATGATGAAGAATTAATAAAAAAAGTTAATCAATTAGAAATAGAAATACAAGCGCTAAAAGATTCAGTTAGCTCTGCTGATAAAGAAGTAGATAAAGAAGTAGATAAAGAAGTAGATAAAAAAGAAGATACTGGCATTAAATTAGGTGGGGCAGTCAGGTTTCAGTATTCTTATGAAGACTATAATGATGACAATACCAGCCGAGGAGGCGATTTAGATTTTGATGTTTTCCGCCTTGATTTAAATGGTGAGGTTGGCGGGGTGATTTTATCTGCCCAATATCGCTGGTTTCAATATATGAACGTGATTCATCATGCTTGGGCTGGCTATGATTTTGATGAAAAATGGCAAGGTCAAATAGGTATAACACGAGTGCCGTTTGGTAACTTGAATTACAACTCACATAACTACTTTTTTAGTAGTAATTATTATGTTGGTTTAGAAGATGATTATGATGCAGGTATCAAATTTATTAGAAAAACTGATGAACATGATTTAAGGATCGCCTTCTTCTTTACAGATGAAATGGGTGGAATTGATGGCTACGTAGATGATAGATCTGATAGATATTCTTACGATATTGTTGGTGTTCGTGCAAATGATGAAGGCATTTATGACGAACCACAAAGTGCAGCTGCCGAACATAATACAATAAGTTTACGTTATGCTTATCAGTTATCAAATGTTGAACTGGGCTTCTCTTACTTGAGCGGTGATTTACGTGACTCAAGTTCGTCGATAGGTGAGCGAACTGCTTATGCTATACACAGTGATGCACAATTTGATCGCTGGAATGTAAAGCTACAGTATACCGACTATGAGTATGATTTTGATGAATACTCACCCTCAATTGCTGTTGGTGCTTATAGTTTTTATGATTCCATTCCAAGTGAGGCTAAGCTTTATACTGTTAATGTCGCCTACTTAAAACCTGTTGAGTTTGGACCTATTACCTCATTAAATTTTTATAATAATTATAATTTGATGACGGATAAATCGGGCGATTTTAATAATGACACCATTATGAACGTCTTGGGCGTCGCTATTTCAGCGGGTGGACTGTATACCTATGTTGATTTTGTTAGAGCAAAAAATCAGCCATTCGTCGGCGGCACCATGGCAGGCGATAGTGATGATTGGCAAACAAGATTTAATATTAATTTTGGTTATTACTTTTAAGCGTGCTTTTAAATATAAATTTAAAAGCAATTTTAAAGGTAAGGGTAAAAGCATAAATCATAGCGCTAGAGTCTAGAAATACAGCCTTAGCACCAAAATGTTAGAACCTAATTATAGGCAACTATCAGTTGCTACTAAAAAGTTAATATTCAATAAATTGAGTATTAACTTTTTTTATCACTATTCTTTATGTTAAAGCGCTAGCATGAGCTGGCCAAGTTCTTCAACGCCCCTTGTTGTCAATTGTTCTGCAATCTCTTTTTGTACTGCTTTGGATTTATTTTGACTGAGCTTAAATCTGCCTTCCAGATGAGTAATCGTGATACTAAAAATGGTAATAGCATTAAGCATTTTTTGGATGGCAATCGCTGGTGCTTCTTCTATTGACCAGGGTTGATTCATGTTGTTTTTCGATAGGCGTTGTTCGAAGTAAGCCGTACTTGCTGCCATATATTGATATTTATCATCAATATCTTTTATCTCATGAGCAGTACCTGATACATGTACTTTGGCATAATTCCATGTGGGTACGCTTTGCGCGCGGCTATGTTGTTTAGGAACATCCCGTGGTGATATGTAGGCATCGTCACCATGAAAAACTAATTGAAGAGCTACTGTTGGTGAGTGTTGGAGTAGTTCGGCTAATGGGTGTAGGTTACTCACATGAGCCGTAAGCGTACTTCTCACTAGTTGCTGTGTGTTAGTGTTAGTAGTCTTGAGAGAAAAGTGACAAGGAATATGACTAACGTCAATCTCTGAACCATGACTAAATATTAATGTGGCTAAAGGGTTACTCTCAATAATGTCATGATAATGGGTAATGTTTTTCTCGCTTGCTTGATAATGCTTAGCTGGGTACATGACTAAATTCCTCTTGGTTTTTTCCTGTGCTTAACAAGTGCTGTTTTACTTGAGGCCACTCATCATCAATGATGCTAAATAGGGCGCTATTTCTATAGTCACCATTAGGTGCACGACGATTTTTTCTTAAAACACCTTCAAAGTGCCCACCAATGCGGGCAATTGCTTGTCGAGATTGTTGGTTATTTTCATGAGTACAGATTTCAACACGTGCCATTTTTAAATGTTCAAAAGCGTGCTTTAACATTAAGTATTTTGCATGAGAATTAACGTAACTTCGTTGAAATTCAGGCGTGATAAACGTATGACCAACCTCAATGCTTTTATCTATATCATTACAACGGAATAAACGTGTTGAACCGATGACTTTGTTGGCTCTCTTATCAATGGTGACAAAGGCGATCTGTAAACCTTGCGTCATTTCATCGATCGCTTCTTTCATCCATGCCGATGCAATTTCTGGACTTTGACAACGATTTAATGGCATATGCTGCCAAACTTGTGGGTGATTTCCTGCTGATAAAAAACCATTTAAGTGTTGCAAACCCATTGGTTCTAATTTTATTAAGCTGGTTTCTAGCGTGATGGGTTTTAGTGTCGGTTGTAACATAAGTTGTTCCATAAAAGGTTAGGTAATAGTTGTTATTATGATTACCTTTGGTATAACTACTACAACCAGATATCAATAACTTGGTAGACCAGATTGAAAGCGTTAACGTTAAAAGTATTTTGTGAAAACTCAGATCCAAATAAACTGTCAGGGAAACAAGTAAAGTACTTGGCGATTGCTGATGCCTTGAGAAAAGCGATTAAAGAAAGTCATATTGCACCGACTGAAGCTTTACCTTCAGCGCGAAAACTGGCTCAGCAGTTATCGGTAAATCGTCATACTGTTATGGCGGCATTGGCTGAATTAGTGGCGCAAGGCTGGGTTGAAGCAAAAGAACGTTCAGGTTACCGAGTGGTAGCAAACCTGCCAATTCAAGGAAGTCGTGCCATAAATAAAATGGCGAAAACACCGCAAAGTTTTGATTGGAAATTTCGAGTAAAACAAAATTGTGCTGTTACGCCAAAAGTTAAAGCGAGCGAATATCCTTATAATTTCTCCGGTGGTCAACCCGATATCAGGAAGTTTCCTTTTGATGAGTTTAAAAGTCATTTTTCACAAACTTGCCAGCGTCCTAAAATTGATGATTTAAGTTACGGTGATAGTCGTGGAGAAGCTGAGCTTATTGAAGAAATAGCCAGATATTTACGACGCGTTCGCTCGATAACTGAAAAAGAATTGATGATTTGCAATGGCTCACAAGAAGCCTTGTATATGATTTCTCAGTTACTTTTACAACCTGGAGATAAAGTTGCAGTTGAACAACTAGGTTACCCGCCTGCTTGGGCTGCTTTTGAGCGCACGGGCGCGACATTAATTGCAATTAAACAAGATGAGCGGGGCATAGACCCTGAGCATTTAGCGCAAGTCTTTGCTCAAGGTAAGGTCAAGTTGCTTTATCTTACACCATTACATCAATACCCAACGACTGTCTCTTTAGATATCTCTAGGCGTATGCAAATCTATCAATTAGCGGTGCAATACGGTGTCGCCATTGTAGAAGATGATTATGATCATGAGTTTCATTATGATAGCCAGCCGATTGCACCTATGGCTGCTGATGATCCCGCAGGTTTGGTTATCTATATATCTACTTTTTCAAAACTGATGTTTGGTGGCGCACGTATTGGCTATGTTGTGGCAAATAATGCCTTAATTGAGCAAGTGGCTGCTTATAAAATGGTGATGAACCATAAGTGTAATGTCTTAGTTCAGCAATCTGTGGCTAAGTGGATGCAGCAAGGGGGCTTTGAAGGACATTTGCGCCGCATGACGCGCTTATATCAAAAACGTCGTGATTTTATGGTTCAACAGCTAAGATCCTATCAAGAACAAGGTCTACCGATACATTTCGAAGTACCTGCTGGCGGTATGGCAATATGGCTTGATACGGGTAAGTCGATTGTCGGGTTAAAAGAGAAGCTACTCGCACATCAAGTGTACTTACAAACTGAGGTAGAATTTTGTAGGTTTAAAGTGTTACCGGATGAGCTCACTAATAGCTTAGCGAGTAACTCAGCGAATAATTTACCAGAGAATTTACCGGAGAATATACCAAGCCATTTACCTAAGAAAGAATACCGCTTTATCCGGTTAGGATTTGCGGCAATGAACGAAGCAGAAGTTACCGAAGGGTTAGCTATTGTGATGAAGACTTTATACGGCTCAGACTATTAATAAGCTAACTACTCAAGCTTATTAATAAGTGAGTTAATCATAGAGTTAAAAAGAAGGTTAAGAAGTGAGTTGAAATAATAGTAAAGTCACAGCCTTAACTTATTTCAACTTCACTCCTGATTAATAGGAAAACTCTACACTTATACCAATTACATTAAATTTGTGATCTTGGTGTACGCAGGAAAGATATGTCAGGACAAGGCGCTCGATTGAGTAATAGCTAGCTATTGGGATTGAGAGCAACGCAGGCGTGATGTATTTTAACCAGCACAAGTGAGCAATAATTTAATAGAATTAGTATTAATGTGCCTTGTGATGTGTATGTAGCGCTTGAGTATTCTGGCTGGCTGAAAAGCCTTGATTAATCATCGCCGCTAAAAAGGGCGTTGATTCGTTATCGCCAACATCAGCATAATCAGTACTTTGATAGCGTGAATACTCATTAAAGAGTGAAGCGATTTGTTCGACGGTACCTTGATAATTTGTTAATGACCACTGGCGAGTCGAGGTTGCGCTTTTGAGCTCGAAGAACTTTACTAACTGAAGGTTAGGTAACCAAACTAGTTGATATTCTGATGTTTGTGTTTTATGAATATAATGTTGTTCTAATTGACAACCTGAATTTTTTTGCCCAACAAGCTGCATTTTACTAAGATCAGGTGTCGATACTAATTGAAAAATATCTTGCCACTTTGGCTGATATCTTAATTCATTTGATTGGTACTCAATGGTATGTTGGTATTGCTCAAAAGCTCTATTTAACGATAAGCGATTGCCATTGTGCGACCAAATATCATTCACACCTTGGCTAAGATCTCGCTGCAAGACTCTATTATTGTATCGATGTAATTCAAATGACTGTGTTTTTTTAGCTGAGGTTACCTGTGCTTTTTGTTCCTCTATATTATTGGTTTTCTGTTGGCTAAAGTCATAATAAGCACTTAGTACTTTGGGTAATATTTTGCATTCGCTGGCAGTACTGCTGACTGATGTAGTTACTCCTACTATAGTGAAAAGTAGTAGGGTCAATCGTGATAAAGAGATAATTTTCATACTAAGATTACTCGCATAAGAAAGAAGTGAGTTGATTAAAGTAAATTAGAATAAGTTAAAGCTAATTAGAGTAAACGAAAGGAAGCTGCCTATTTTGTACAAAAGGTGACAACTTCCTTGGGTGCTACTTTTAAAAGAGCTGGTCTTTAACTAACTAACTAATTCATTGCCTTTTCAGCTTGTTTCACTAAATCAGCGGCATAATCCATTACATGGAAAATTATACTTTGCTCATTTGTTCCTGTGACTAAGTGAGCACCAGGTCCCATTGCATAAATACCGACATCTTCACCTGCATGTGTTTCTGAACCTCTTGGTACCAAGGATTCTTGATGAAAACCTGTTGAGCTTGTATCAACCAGCGTTAGGTCTTGACGGCCAGTTATCGCATCACCGTTATAACCTTCATCGGCATCAGTCTCTGAGCCTAAATCTCTAAAACCTTTACCGTTGGTATAACCTAGAGTTGTGTAAGGCATACCATCTTTTGCTAGACTTGGTTCTGTTTTTCCTACATTAACTACCTTACCTAGAATTGGATTACCACGTTTTGGATAACCTGCCATGGTAAATACATGACTATGATCGGCAGTAACAATAATCAAGGTTTCTTCAGGGTCAGTGTTATCAACAGCAGTTTGTACCGCATCAGCAAAAGCAATGGTATCGGTTAATGCCCCGTGAGCACTCCCAGCATGATGGCCATGATCTATTCGCCCAGCTTCAACCATTAAGAAAAAACCTTCTTTATTATTATCAAGTATATCAATAGCTTTACTGGTCATTTCACGTAAAGAAGGTTCACCCGAAATATCATTTTTACGATCGGCTTCATATTGCATATGTGATTCATTAAATAAACCGAATAAACGTTGCGTAGCATTGGTATCAACGGCATCAAAACCTGCTTGGTCAATCACGAAACTGCCCGTTGGATATTGGGCTTGCCATTCAGCTGTTAAATCTCGGCCATCGGTTCTATCACCTTCAACGGTGCTTGTAGCATCAGCAGTATTATATGCGGCGTCTTTTGGTAAAAAGTGACGTCTTCCTCCCCCTAGAACAACGTCGAGACCATCAACATCAGTACCGGAAAAGCGGCTTTCAATATCACTTTCAAAGCTGATAAGTTGCGAAGCTATGTCTACGCAACCAGCTGTAATAGCCTCTGCAGGCATATCTGAAATATCTTCCCAGTTTCTCTCCGCAGACTTAGCATAGGTTGCTGCGGGTGTTGCATGAGTAATACGAGCAGTAGAGATAATACCCGTTGATTTCCCTGCAATCTCCGCCAACTCTAATGCCGTTACTAGCTCATTACCTGATGCTGTGGAGCACTCTCCGCGGCTAATTGCTTCACTCACGCCAATGACACCAGCATCAGTTTTAACACCTGACATCATCGCAGTCATTGTGCCGGCAGAGTCAGGAGTTTGTGCATCAACATTGTAAGTTTTAGCAAAACCAGAGTAAGGGAATTTATCAAAACTTAGCTCATGTTCTTCACCCAATTTTCCTAATTGTTGACCCGCTAATATACGTGCGGCGGTAACAGTTGATAAACCCATACCATCACCGACAAATAAAATGACATTTTTGGCTTTGCCGCGCGCATTAACCAAAGACTTAGCATTTAGCTGGGCTTGGCTTAAAATACTCTTCCCTTGTTCATACCATAAGTTGTTGGTAGTTGCGGTTAATGATGAACCCTGCATCTGAGTAACTGTTGGTTTGCAAACATATTCTGTTGTCTCAATTTCACCAGCGTCTAAAACACCTGAGCTATCGCTATCTAAGCCTGAGTCAATTTGTACGCCACCGTTAAGACATTGTTCATGACCAACGCTGACTAGCGTTTGGTTGATTAAACTGTTTGACCCTTGTGTACCGTTATCGCCATTTGTACCGTCGCTGCCATCGCAACCGGCTAACGCGGCTAACGCGGCTAACGAGGCTAATGAGGTTAATTTTAATGTTATATTTAATGTTTTATTTGATTTTTTATTTAAGGCTTTCATTGTTAATTCCTTTCTATTAGCAAGTTATTGAGCAATTAAGCCAAGAGATTGATTGATGATGTGAAAAACAACACTTTGCTCGATAACACCTTGCGCTAAATGAGCACCTGGACCTGAAGCGTGTAGACTAATATCTTCGCCAGCATGGGTTTCTGAACCTAATGGCACCGCCGCTTCTTGATGGAAACCTGTCGATGTTGTATCTACGGTTGTTAAATCTTGACGACCGGCAACGGCATCATCGTTATAAGTTAGGTCGGCATTGGTTTCGTTGACTAAATTTCTAAAACCTTTACCATTTGTGTAACCTAAGGTGGTGTATGGCATGTTGTCATCAGCGAGCGCTGGCTCTGTTTTACCTACATTAATAACCTTACCTAATATCGGATTACCACGTTTAGGGTAGCCTGCAATGGTAAATACATGGCTATGATCCGCGGTCACTAATATTAAGGTTTCTTCGGGATTAGTACTGTTAATTGCCGCTTGTACCGCATTTGAAAACTCTATGGTATCGGTTAATGCATTGTAGGCAGAGCCCGCATGATGACCATGGTCAATGCGTCCAGATTCAACAACAAGAAAATAGCCTTTGTCATTGTTATCTAATATATCAATGGCTTTACTGGTAAGTTCAGTGAGGGAAGGTTCACCAGCAATATCATTTTTACGGTCGGCTTCATATTGCATGTGAGATTCATTGAAAAGTCCTAACACGCGCTCAGTGTTACTGGCATCAATAGCGTCAAAACCAGCTTGATCGATAATATATTTACCGCTTTGATATTGTTCTTGCCACTTGGCTGTTAGGTCAACACCATCAGTACGATCGCCTTCAATGGCACTGTTAGCATCGGCGCTGTTGTAGCTTTCATCTTTTGGTAGGAAGTGTCTGCGACCACCACCAAAAGCAACTTCAATGCCATCAACATCAATGCCCTGGAAGCGCTGTTCTAAGTTTTTCTCAAAATCAATAAGTTGTGTTGCAATATCAACACAACCAGCTGTTACAGCTGTTTCAGGCATATCAGAGATATCTTCCCAGTTACGATCGGCAGACTTTGCATACGTAGCAGCTGGCGTTGCATGGGTTATGCGCGCCGTTGAAATGATTCCCGTCGATAAGCCCTTAATTTCAGCAGCTTCTAGCGAGGTCACTAACTCATTTCCTGCAACCGTGGAGCAATCACCACGGGCAATATCTTCATCAACACCAATAACACCAACATCTGTTTTTACGCCTGACATCATTGCCGTCATTGTGCCAGCAGAGTCAGGCGTTTGAGCATCTACATTGTAGGTTTTAACTTGCGCTGAATAAGGAAAGGTTTCAAAACTTAAGTAACCTTCTTCTCCTGATTTACCTTCATTCTGTCCGGCTAAAATTCGTGCCGCCGTTAAGGTAGATAACCCCATGCCGTCACCGACAAATAAAATGACATTTTTTGCTTTATTACGTGGTGTTAGTTTAGTTTTAGCGATAACAGATTGCTGACCATCTGCAAACCACTGACTGTCTTTTTGCACATTGGGTAAAACTCCAGCAACGGCGACGCTAGAGAGTAAAAATGATGACAAAGCTGAAAGTGAAACCCACATTGAGTTCATAGTGCTTCCTTTGTTTTTTAATTTAAGGTTAGAAGTTAGGAATTAAGGTTAATTATTATTGCTAATGCGCATGCATTAACATCCCCAGTATCCTAGTGATTAAAAATGACAGTTTGGTAAAGTAAAGATGAATGAACGATGAAGGATTTGTAACAGCATTGTGACAAGGTATAAGGAGTAAACTTCTTAACAGTCAATATTGGGTGGTTCGGGGAATCACAGAAGGTAACAATTTCATCTTGCTATTAAGGGCAATTTACGAGATAAACACCCTTAATACGTTATTTTAATATAACTAACTTAGATAAATAATAGAGACTTAGGTGTTAGCAGATATTTTAGTGGGGCCAATTTTACGACGTTTAACATCACAACAATTAGTGCTGTGGTGGATTAGCCCATTTGAGTGTCGTGGAGCGCTTCACTGTTACCTAGGTGATGAGCACTTAGATGAAGAGAATGTGGGTGGTGCTGACTCAACAAATACTACCGCTAATACTTCAACTAAAGATAAGCCAACTTTCATAGCACCGCTTGATGATAATAATTTAACGACTTTTCGAGTTGGTAAAAAAGCCGTTGTTCATTTGTTAGATGTAAGCATTAACTTACCGGTAGAGACTTATATTGAGTATGACTTGCTGTTAGTAAATGCAAGTGACTCGTTTGATACAAGCAGTGGTAGTTCCTTAAATAGCACCGAAGTTAGCACCAAAAACCTAGCTGATATTATCCCTCATTTAGCCTTTGACGATAGAATTCGCCCCTCCTTTATTATCCAAAAAAATATAAATAATTTACTGCATGGCTCTTGTCGTAATCCACATCACGAGAGTCCAGATAGTTTATTAGCGGGCGATCATTTAGTTGGACAAACCTTAACAGATGTTGAGCAAAGACCAGCATTATTGATGATGTCTGGTGATCAAATTTATGCTGATCATGTTGCTGGTGTTACCCTTCATGCTATTCATCAAGTTATCGTTTTATTAGGATTAAATGATGAGAGCTTTAGTGATGAATATTTAGCTGAGCAAGGCATTACTTGCGGTAGTGAGCTTTACCAGTTTAGTGAACAATACTTTCAACGTGAGCTACTGTTACCTAAAAGCAGTTCGCCAGCATATTGGTTTAGACCCGCTTTTTTTACATCAAGAAAGCAACAGCCCATTTTTACCTCCACCTATTCTCATAATCATGTGATGACATTTGCTGAGAATATGGCCATGTATTTTTTAGTGTGGTCACCTACTTTATGGCAGCAGGTGAAATTGGAGGGCTTTAATGTCCCTGTAAAATACAAAGCGGTTCATCAGCAAGAGTTAGCTGCCATTAAAGACTTTGTTAGCGGCTTAGATAAAGTTCAACGCTTACTCGCGCACACGCCAACGTACATGATTTTTGATGATCATGATGTTACCGATGATTGGAATTTAACTGCGGCATGGGAACAAGCTGCTTATCAAGACCCGTTGGCAAAACGCATTATCGGTAATAGCTTGTTTGCTTATTGGTTATGCCAAGGTTGGGGAAATGATCCTAAACAATTCAAAGGGGATTTTTATAAAGTTGCCAATGATTACCAAGTGGCAAATGCTAATCAAAACGAATCAAATTCAGAGCAACAAGACAGTGATTCGCAAGACTTATGTCCACAAGACATCTTTATTGATTATTTATTAACGTTTTCTCATTGGCAATACACGCTTGATAGTCATCCTAAACTCGTCGTGCTTGATAGTCGAACACGTCGCTGGCGCTCAGAACAGGCGTTGGACGACCCTTCAGGATTAATGGATTGGGAAGCTTTGTGTGAATTACAACAAGAGTTGATAGGGCATAACTCTATCTTGTTGGTATCACCGGCGCCTATTTTTGGTGTTAAGGTCATTGAAACTATTCAACGTATTGCCACGTTAGCAGGGCACCCATTAGCGGTAGATGCTGAAAATTGGATGGCGCATCCAGGGGCCGCGAGTACCTTGTTAAATATTTTCAAACATCCAAAAACACCAGAACATTTTGTTATTCTTTCAGGCGATGTGCATTACTCTTTTGTTTACGATGTTGAGTTGAGGTTTCGTCACCATTCGCCGCATATTTGGCAAATTACTTCCAGTGGTATTAAGAACCAATTCCCTCAACCGCTCATTGGTTTATTTGATCGGATGAATCGTTGGTTTTATGGACCTTATTCACCACTAAATTTATTCACCAAACGTCGCTCTATGCGTATTAAAGGACGTAAGTTAATGGTTGGTGAGCAAGAACAGAAATTGAAGTTAGGTCATCAACGGCTGCAACCTAAAAGTGGCTTGGGGTATTTAGAGCTTAATGATGATGGCTCGCCACAGTTAATTGCAGACTTACATTGTGATGGCAGTAAAACTGTTTTTATAGAAACCAGTGAAGAATTACTGCCTTAGTATTTTTTCTTTACCGGTAACATACGCGTTAGCGTGTCATCTTTTTGAATGTAATGATGTACTAATGCTGCCACCGCATGAAAAGCAATAAGGTAATAACCCCATGAGCCTATCTCTTTATGCCACCCCTCTAATAATTTTCCTAAAGGTTTGTCATAGGAAATAAGTGCAGGTAACTCTAGCCCGAAAAAAGGAATTACTTTGCCTTTTGCACTGAGTACAAACCAGCCAAAGATTGGCATAGCAATCATGAAAACATAAAGTACTAGATGTGCCATGTGGGCTCCCCGAGCTTGAAGAGCTGAAAGTGGCGGGGTTATTTGGGGAATAACTTGTACACTGCGTAAATAGAGGCGCGCACAGACTAAAATAAAAACCGATAAACCTAGCATGAAATGCCACATCTTGAAGAGGTCTCGCAGCTCTGTACCTTTTTCAAAAAATACTCTGCTTTCAATACTAGCAAAAACTAAAATCATTAAAACCACCATTAACCAGTGCATTTTAATTGAAATCGAACCATAGTGATTTTGAGTGTTTTTCCAAGTCATGATCAATCCTTATACCAATTTCATTAAATTATTGTCCACTTGTACTGGTTAAAATGCTCCAAGACCGCGTTGCTCTCAATCCCAATAGCCAGCTATTACTCATTCAAGCGCCTTGCCTTGAATTATTTTTTCTACGTACAACAAGGCCACAAACATAATGATAGTGGTATTAATTACTTTTTGGGGACAAAGGTGCTTGCCAAGTCGGCAATATCATCAACACTTTTTGCCAGTTCTTCCATTTGCTCGGCGACATTATCAGTTTGCTGCCAAGTAGATTCGGTATTTTGTGCAATATCCGTTAAGTGGCTATTTATTTCGTGAGACACGCAAGATTGCTCTTCAGCTGCTGTCGCTATTTGAGTCGCTGCTTGGTTAATATTTTGCATTTTTTCGACCACTGAATTAATTTGCTGATGCGATGCCTGAGCACTATCAACACAGAATTGCGCTTCATCTTTATTTTTATTCATCAAGGCAACCCATTCCTCTATGGTATTAAGCATAATGGTTAGGCGTTGATGAATTTTTACCGCTGAGTCTTGGGTCCGTGATGACAAGTTTCGTACTTCATCGGCAACTACGGCAAAACCTCGGCCGTGTTCACCGGCTCGTGCGGCTTCAATGGCAGCATTTAATGCCAATAAGTTTGTTTGGTCGGCAATCGACTGAATCTCTTCCATCAACGCACCTACGTTATTTGCCGACTGCGTTAAGCTGTCTGCAGAGCTTGAAGCACTCTCTACCGATTGTGCCAAATGACTTATTTTATCGCTAGTTTCATAAATGCTTTGCTGAGATTGCTCACAGTGCTCGAAAGTTACTTCTAATTCGCTGGCAACATTGACCGTATTTTGGGCAATATCTTGCGTAGACTCCTGCATTTGAGTCATTGCAGTACTGAGCTGTTCTAAATCATTTTTTTGTTGCGCTAATGTTGTTCGAGTATCTGTTAGGCCTTGACTCACTTTTCCCATAACGGCTTTTATCGGTTTAGCAGCGTCAAGCGTGCGTTCAATAATGGCTTTAATCTTGGTTTTTAACAGTAAAAAATTAAAGTCAAAAACACTGGACGTGCCCTTACCGAAATACACTTTGCGAGATACGGAGTCAAACACACTTTGCATACGTTGGGCACGCATTGCGGTAGGTATAATATCAGACCAAAAAACGAGAACAGGGGTAATGGCGCTAAGCGCTGCAACGATGGAGGCAAACAAGCCGAGCTGAGTAAAAATAAACCCTTGCGCTACAATCGACAGTAAAACTAGAAAAGCAAACTTATGGTTTTTAGTAAACTCAAAGGTTACCCAGCTGTTATTTTTATTAAGTGCTTGATAGATCTGTTCAGCATTGCTAGCAAGTGAAGTGTCTGCGATGGAACTAATGCATTGAAAACCCGTTATTTTATTTTGGCTATATTGCGGCGTAATAAAAACATCAAGCCAAATTGGATTACCTGTTTTGCTTTTTAGTTGTAATAAACCGTGCCATGAAAAACCTTTTTCCAAGGTTGCAGATAATTCATCAAGCACCATCTTTGGCATTTTTTCATGGGTTAAACTACGTGTATCCGTATTGAGCAGTTCACTTTCTTGATAGCCGGTTGTTTGGCAATATGCTTGATTTACATAGGTATAATTACCCTTCAAGTCGGTAACAGTAATTAATTGTTTCATAGTAGATGACATAAATTGCACAACTTAAAGTGGTTAAGTTAATAATAACAGTGATAAAAAGTTATTGTTTTGATCTATATCGGCAGCAGAGAGTGAACTTTAATGAATTTTTAGTAAATTATATAAACTCTGTATATAATTTATTAAAACTGCTTATTCTAACTCGCTTATTTTTTCATGGAGTCAGCGTTTTCTATACTGATTAAGTTATCAAGAATTTGTTTAAGTAGCTCGCCACCCAACTGATTACTCTCTAGACCATTCTCATTACCAAAACTGCCTAACTGTATATTGCTAAAGTGCTTGGTTAATATTTTATGATCTTTAATGACGGTTAGAGTCAAGTCTTCAATAATTACAGAGCTTATTTTTACCCGTGTTAGCGCTTTACCTAACAAGCGTTTTTTCTGCTTAGCTTCATTAGAGGCGATTACTGCTTGGTTGGTTTCAACCGTTTGTACTTTTGGGTTGGTATCTAACTCTTCTAAGGCCAATCTTTCGCTTCGCTCAGGATACATTTTTGCATAAAGCCCTGCGCTGATTTGTGGATATAAAGCTGGGTAATCAGTAGCTAGCTGGGTATTAATGTGCTCAAACAAAATTTCTAAATTAGTTTTACCTGCTTCACTTGTTTTAGGGATCTCAGACCAAGCCTGTAAGCTGCCTAGGCGAAGTTCTTCTACGTGAACGATAGTGGTTGTTTTCTTCTGTATGCTGGGCGAATCAAGCTGGCGGGTGGGTACTTTTGCTAGTTGTGCACTAATATTATCTGCTTTAAAAAGTAAAGGCTGGGTTAAGCCATCAATATTGCTCAGAGAAAAGTCAGTAAAGTTAGTGATGCCAGTATTATCTGAGTAATCAGCACTGAGTAGTTTTGCTTCTTGCGAGCTATAGTAATGGCTCTGCAATATCACTTGGCTTTTGAGGTAATCATTTAAAGAGCTATTCGCGAGATACCATAACATGGTGCTAAAAAATAATAGTAAGGCAAAGGCTAGTACGGCTAATTTGTTCAAAGGGTTATCTCATTTGCATTAATTTGCGTTAAGTGGTTAATATTTTAAGCTAAGTTACCGTCTAGGTAAATGCTATTAAGTAGGCTATAGGTTATAGTATTTGTGTACAAACTATACCCAAACCACTTGAAGCTGCGTATTTCAGGGTACCTGAGCGTATTATGATCAAGGCGCCTCTTTTTATTAATGGTTATTCCCTTAAAAAACGAGGCAACGAAGAGCATAAATTGCTCAGGAGTTCCCGTAGGGCTGGTTTAGAAACGCTTTATGCTACGTTATTGATTTCGACAATAGAATAACTATTTTTTTCAATCAATGCCTTGCCTAAAGGTGTTTCTAATTCCAGCTGAAACCTGCATCTTCATGTAGTGTGGGTATATACGCTTTATACTTCACTATCAATATGCTACTAGAGAATTTTATGCCAAATAAGTCTGTGTCTACAGCGCCTGCAAGTACTCCGTCTCTCATCAGCCGTTTACCCCTATTTATTATAGTTGCCATCCTAGTGGCCTTAATTACTTATTTGCAATGGCCAGAAGCTAAGCAAGAAAAAAGTACATTCAAGCGTGTCGTTGCGGTAAAAATGGTTCCGGTATTACTTGCCGAATTTATTGAAAGCGTTGAAGCCGTTGGTACAGCGAGAGCTAATGAGCAAGTTGTTATTACCAGTAAATATTCAGATCTTGTTGATGAAATTTATTTTGACGATGGTCAGAGAGTTAAAAAAGGCGCTAAATTAGTTAAGTTGAATGACCAAGAAGAGTTAGCAAAGGTTAATGAATTAAAAGCTAATTTGTCAGAGTCACAGGCGCATTTAAAGCGATTATCTGAGCTACTCGCCAGTCGAGCTACTTCGAAGTCTTTAGTTGAGCAACAAGAAGCAAAAACTAAGGCGATTGAAGCACAACTCGTTAGTGCGCGCGCTAAATTAAATGACTTAACTATTCGTGCGCCATTTGCTGGCGTATTGGGTTTTCGTGAGGCGAGTAAAGGTGCTTATATTGATGCGGGTGATGTCATTACTAGTTTAGATGACTTGAGTATTATCAAAGTTGATTTTCACTTACCTGAGCGTTTACTAACCCATATTCATGTTGGACAACAAGTTAGCGCGATAAACAGCGCTTATAAAGATAAAGAATTTATCGGTAAAATAACTGCCATTGATAGTCGAATTGACTCAAGTACGCGAAGTATTAAAGTGCGCGCCACTATCAGTAATAAAGCATTAAAACTTCACCCTGGCATGTTGCTCAATATTAGTGTGTTGTTACAAGTAGAGAATATATTACAGTTACCTGAAAGCAGTATCATTCCTATTGAAGATATCCATTATGTCTTTGTTGAAAAGGAAGGGAAAGCCATTCGAAAAGCAATAAAAATTGGCCGACGTCATCCTGGTTTAGTAGAAGTTTTATCAGGTTTAGTTGAAGGTGAGCATGTGGTTGTTGAATGGGCACTTAAGCTTCGAGACGGCTCAGCAGTCAGTATCATTGGTCAAGTAGCTGAGGTAGAAGCTGAGATAAAAGATAAGGCTATTAAGTCAGCTAACGAAAAGACCAATAAAGCACCCGCTGAAAACGGGAGCAAAACCTAGTGATTCTTTCTGATCTATCGGTTAAAAGACCTGTTTTCGCTACCTTATTAAACTTACTTATTATAACTTTTGGTATTGTTGCTTTTTTAATGTTGCCCTTACGGGAATATCCGGACATTGATCCACCGATTGTTAATATCAGCACTTCCTATCCAGGGGCTTCTGCAGCCATTGTTGAAACTAAAATCACCCAATTACTTGAAGATAGAATTAGCGGCATTGAGGGGGTTAAAACGATTAACTCTAATAGTCGTGTTGGTCGTTCAAGCATTACCATTGAGTTTAATTTAGACCGCGATATTGATGCGGCCACAAATGATGTACGCGATCGCATCTCTCGTGCATTAAATAACCTACCAGAACAATCTGATCCTCCTGAAGTATCTAAAGCTAATGACGATGAAAGCGTAATTGTTTGGTTCGTTTTACAAAGTGAAACCATGAGCACGTTAGCGCTTACCGATTACGCTAATCGTTATATCGTTGACCGTTTTGCCGTGGTGGATGGTGTTGCCCGTGTACGCGTTGGTGGCGGTCGAACCTATGCTATGAAAATTCGCCTGAATCGTGCATCTATGGCTGCGCGAGATATTACCGTACAAGATATTGAAAGTACTTTACGTGATGAGAATGTTGAGTTACCTGCAGGGCGTATAGAGTCAATCGACAGAGATTTCTCTATTCGCGTTGAGCGTAGCTATTTAACAGCGCAAGACTTTGCCAATATGGTCATTAATCACTCTGAGAGCAAGTCAGTAGTGCGATTAGGCGATGTTGCTGAAGTATTTATTGGTGCGCAAGATGATGAAAACATGTTCCGCGGTAATGGTAAAAATATGGTCGGCTTGGGTGTCATCAAGCAATCTAAAGCCAACACCTTGGATGTGGTGAAAACCGCTAGGAAAGAAATGATCGCTATTCGTGACTCTCTCCCTGTGGGAACAACGATCACTAATAGTTATGATAGTTCGGTGTTTATTCAAGGTTCTATCGATGAAGTGTACAACACCTTAATTATTGCCATGTTAATGGTGGTCTTAGTTATCTTTTTATTCCTAGGTAACGTTCGTGCTACTTTAATTCCAGCCGTGACGGTACCTGTTGCTTTAATTGGCTCAATGATGGCGTTATCTTGGTTTGGTTTTTCCATTAACTTGCTAACATTATTAGCCTTGGTACTCGCCATTGGTCTTGTTGTTGATGATGCTATTGTAGTACTTGAAAATATTTACCGCCGTATTGAAAATGGTCAAGCGCCATTAATGGCTGCGTACGAAGGGGGCAGGGAAGTCGCTTTTGCGGTTATTGCCACCACGTTAGTATTGGTTGCTGTATTTGTCCCACTGGTCTTTCTCTCTGGCAATATGGGACGTTTATTTACCGAATTTGCCATTGCTATCGCCGCCGCTGTCGTTTTTTCGAGTCTCACAGCGTTATCACTTACGCCCATGATGTGTTCAAAAATGCTAAAGCATAGAGAGCGAAGTTCTTCATTTGGACAAAAGCTTGACCGCGCTTTTGCTCGCTTTGAAGCCGCTTATGGCCGTGCATTAGCAAGTAGTATTCATCAACCTCTGTTAATTGTGCTTGTGCTGGGCTTATCATTAGCGGCAGTATTTTTATTGTTTAATAAATTACCTTCTGAATATACACCTAAGGAAGATCGCGGTAATTTCTTCTTAATTATGCAGGGTGCTGAAGGAGCTAGTTATGAAAGTAACGTAAAAAACATGCATAAGATTGAAGAGAAACTTCTAGGTTATCAAGCTGAAGGGGAATTAGATCGTGTGTTAGTGCGAGTTCCTGGTTTTGGTGGCAGTGGTGGTATTGCCATTGTTGGCTTACCTGAGTGGGATAAACGAAGTATTGATACTTTTAGTTTTATTAACAAAATAAATCGTGATGTGCAAAATGTTACCGATGTCCGTGCGTTTGCTATTATGCGCCGTGGTATTGGTGGCGGGGGCGGTAGTAATGCGCCAGTGTCTTTTGTATTACAAGGGAATACCTTTGAAGAGCTGGCTCAATGGCGTGATATTTTGATCACGGAAGCGCAAAAGAACCCTAACTTGTCGAATATTAATAGTGATTATAAAGAAACGTATCCTCAGCTATTAGTGCAAATAGATCGTGAACGTGCCTATGACTTAGGTGTTCCAGTAGGAGATATAGCTCAAACCTTAGAGACAATGTTAGGTCAACGTCGCGTTACTTCCTTCGTTGATCGCGGTGAAGAGTATGATGTAATTGTTGAAGGTGATGAAAAACAATTTCAAAGCCCGACTGATATCGATAATCTTTATGTACGTTCTCGCACAACGGAAAAACTAATTCCATTAGCTAACTTACTTAATATTGGTGAGAATGCGACCTCGTCGAGGCTCAACCGTTATAATCGCTTACGTAGCATCACGGTGACAGCAAACTTAGCTGATGGTTATGCCTTAGGTGATGCGTTAGATTTTCTTGTTGATGTTACTAAAAATAAACTGCCAGAGCATGTGCAAGTTGATTATAAAGGCGAGTCTTTATTACTAAAAGAATCAGGTAACTCCATCTTGTTTGTTTTCTTACTTGCACTCTTAATTACTTACTTGGTGTTAGCCGCGCAGTTTGAAAGTTTTATTCATCCTTTCGTTATATTACTTACCGTGCCACTGGCGCTGGTTGGAGCCCTTGCTGGGTTAGAGCTTATGGGCATGAGTTTAAACATTTATAGCCAAATTGGCATTGTTATGTTGATTGGTTTAGCGGCAAAAAATGGTATTTTAATTGTTGAGTTTGCTAACCAGTTACGTGATAGAGGTATTGCTTTTGAAGAAGCATTAATTAGTGCCGCTCAGCAAAGATTACGTCCAATTGTCATGACTACGTTTACCACAGTAACAAGTGCAATTCCTTTAGTGCTAGCCGTTGGGCCTGGCGCTGAAAGCCGAATGGTTATCGGTGTGGTTATTTTTTCTGGTGTATCATTGGCGAGTATATTTACCTTGTTTATTGTGCCAGGAGCATATTATTGGTTATGTCGTAATACCGGCTCACCGCAAGCCATTTCCAAAGAAATTGAAAAGGCTGAGCAACTAGGATAATGACAATGTTCTATTTAGATATGTTTGTCTTAGTGTCTTAGTGTCTTATTAGTTATTAATAATTAACTAATAAGTCCTTATGTAAAATTAAAAAGCCCTAGTGACTCTCGTCTGCTAGGGCTTTTTTATGTGTGCATCTGACACTATTGTGAATGCGCTTTGTCAAAATGATATTAACTATTAAACCGCTAATATCAACTGATTACTATCAATGACTAGTTTCAATAATTAATATTTGCTATTGAAACTTATACTTTAAACGCTTTAACTTGATTAGTCAGTTCTACTGCTAAAGCCGCTAGTTCGTCACTCGCAGAAGATATTTCTTTAGTACTTTCACCGGTCTCAATTGAAATGTTACTTATTTCTGTTGCTTGCTGGTTTATATCTCGCGCAACCGAGCTTTGTTGTTGTGTGGCAGTAGATATTTGAATATTCATATCAGAGATCATTGATACCGACGACTCAACCTCTGTTAATGACTGTGTTACTTCATTTGTTTTATCAACGATGAGCTGAGCTTGTGTTGTACCTGCAACCATGGAGTCGGTTGCAGCACTGACGTTTAGCTCTAATGACTTAATCATTTTTTCGATTTCTACCGTAGAATTTTGTGTGTTTTGTGCTAAATTTCTCACTTCATCAGCGACGACTGCAAAACCCCTACCTTGATCTCCTGCTCTCGCTGCTTCTATTGCTGCATTTAATGCGAGCAAGTTTGTTTGATCAGCAATGCCTTTAATGGTGACCAAAATATTCGCTATATCTTTGGTTCCCGCTTGAACGTCATCAATTAAAATTTTAGATTTAGTGATGTCATCTGATAATTGGAGGATTTGGCCTATGGTCTCATTAACTGCGATAGAGCTAATCTTTACCAGTTTGGTTGAAGTATCTGCGGCATTTGAAGCCTCAGAGGTGTTTTGTGTTACTTCGTCAATTGAAACACTCATTTCATTTATTGCGGTAGCAACTTGCTCTGTTGCTTGGTGTTGTCGAGACACATTTGCATTGGTTAGCTCGGTAATGCTAGATAGTTCTTGAGATGCAGTGGCTTGCTGATCGGCAGAACTAGAAATATGCTCAATCATATCTTTCAACTTAGCTACCATGTCGTGCATAGCCTGTTGTAATAAACCTAACTCATCATTTTGATTAACGACAATCTTTGCCGTTAAATCACCTGAAGATACTCGTTGCGCTATAGCAACGGCCTGCACGATAGGGCCACTAATGTTTTTAGCAATTAAGATAGCTATAAAACCAATAACGACTGATACCCCAGCGACAATGGCTGTTGATATATTAATGAGATTATTGGATGTTTCAAAAGCTTCTGCTTCATCAATTTCAGCAATAAGTGCCCATTTAAAGTCTCCCAAGTCTACAGTGGTAAACGAAGAGAGTACGCTATTACCGTTGTAATCAATAATAATACGGCTTGCTGTCTCACCGTTAAATGCAGCTTTTACCGCATCGGTATTCACCCCATTATTACTAATATCACCAGCAAAAGATGCAATTACAGAATGTCCTTTAGGGTCTAAATAAGAATCTGAGCGCATTCTTTGGTCTTCACCCACTAGGTAAGTTTCTCCCGTATCGCCCATACCATCTCGTTGTTGCATGATTTCATTAACTTTATTTAAAGGAAACTGTAGAGCAATATAACCAATGTGCTTTCCACTTAAGTTAATAAGCTTTGTCATCATAAACGCAGCTGGCTCATCGTTGGAAGGTGGGTATGGTTTAAAGTCGGTAACTGATATTTCAGTTAAGCCATTTTGCTGTGTTTTTTGTAATGCATCGCCCAGACTGGTTTGGTTAATGTGAGATTGAGGAATATTGATGCCTAGATCAGACTCTTTTGCGGCAGTAAAGACAATGTCACCTTGTAAATTGATAAAAAAGAGATCATACCAAGCATTCACTTTATTAATTTTTATAAAGCGATCAGCATATTTATTTTCTGCTTGTCGCCATTCATCACTATTTAAACCAGCAGAAGTTATGGCTTGATCAAAGGCATTGAAAGCTTCGGATGAATAGGGATCATCATTTAATACCTGCAAACTGGCTTTTAATGAAGAAAGGTAGTTAGATATTTGAGATTTTTTAATCGAGCGTACTGATTCTAATTGACTAAATGCTTGTGCCTGAATGGAGTCGCTTGCCATATTGATACTGATATAGGCAAAAATAATGAGCGGTGTTAAAGAAATAGATAAAAATGTAAAAACAAGCTTGTGATTAATTTTTTTAAATTTGAGCTTATACCTTATTTATGAGGGGACCCTATATATATCCTCATCCATTTGGCATATAGAAAACTTAAGTTAATAACTCATGAACGAAATCATTAACTTTATTGTAGTAAACGTAACACGAACTTAATAAAATTTCGTTAATTGATTAAAACAAAATTTAATTACCATAGCAATGCTGGCGAAAAACATTGGATATTAACTTTTTTTATTTAATTTATTTTGTGGGTGAAATTCATCAACAATCACTTTCTTCGAATCATGGTTTTTTAGGCTTTTTTTGTGTGACTCTAACCATTTCGATAGACTCTATGAAAGTGAATAAACATCTGTATTAGACCGTTTAGTTACCAAGGTTTTTACAAGAAATACTCGATTGAAGCAACTTACTCGTGATTTAAATATGTAATAATAAAGATCTGAAAGTGGGGATTTATTCCTTTAATTATAAGAGAATGAAAATCACTTTATTTTTTCATTTAAAATCATAGTGTTATGCTTATCACTCTTCAATTAATATTTTGATGTGTATTAACTTAAGGGTAGACACTCTAAAGATGATTTTATATGTCCATTGGAGCATGATTATCGTACATTATATTGCTCATTTAACTCTAAATGAACAATTTGAATTGAGCCTTTAATAATGCTTCAGGTATGTCTATCCAACAAGTTATTCTGTATTTAAAATCGATAAATAGCTTATGAAAAGTGCAGGATAAATAGACGGAAAATAGTCTGCACTGTGCTGTGATGAAATAATTTAGACGGTAAACAATTTTATTTTTTATATCAATATTTCCTGATACAGCTAAAACAATTAACAGAACAATTAATTTTATTTTTCAATTATCTAAGACATCCCATCTGGAAATGTATAGGTATAATATGTCGCTTTGACACTCATAAATTATGTAAGGTATATTTGTGAAACAGTTATTCAACCCCGCTATAAATTTAATGAACAATCTGAGTTACCCTCGTAAATTAATTGTACTTGGTGGACTTTCTCTCCTTTCCTTATTGATTGTTTCAATTTCTTTATTAGTCTATTTATCTGGATCAATTAGTACTGCTAATCAGCAGTTAGAAGGCTTGAAGCAGGCACAAAAAACATCAAGACTAATTCAATCACTCCAACAACACAGAGGAATGTCTGCGGCTGTTATTGCAGGTGTTAGTGACAGTGCTGATAAGCAGATGTCAGTGAATAATCAAGTCGATGAAAATTTTTTAAAAGTCAGCAGTGGCTTGCCTTCAGAGTTAAAGCAAGTAGCTAAATGGTCTACTATTGTTGAGCAATGGCAATATTTAGATTCTAAAGGAGTTACGTTAGAACTTAATGAAAGTTTTAATTTACATACAGAATTAATTCACAATTTAAATTCTTTTCAGCTAAAAGTGGCTGACTATTATTACTTGCTTGTAATGAATGATCTTGATTCTTATTATTTAACAAATAGTTTTTTATTCACTATACCCATTACCTTAGAATTACTTGGCCAGGCACGTGCTGTTGGTGTTTCATACCTGGTTAATAAGGAGGTAAAATTTAGAGCAAACATGATATCACTCTTATCAAAAACCATTGTGCCTCTTGATGTATTTAAAGAGAATGTACACAAGGTTAAGAGGGAATTGATTTCGGATGGAGAAAGCCTTTCCTCTCAGGAGCTAATTCAATCAATTGAGAGTCACATCAAATTTACCTTAGAAGGGATCTTAGCTGATACCACTTCTTTGAGCTCTCTTGAGCTTTATAATCAATCTACTTCCGTTATTGATGTCGGTTATCAATTTTTAGATAATTCACTCTCTTTTACCTTAAGTACTTTACTTCGCAGTCGAGTTAAACAAGCAAACACTCAATTAATTGTCAGTATTGGTTTTTCTTCAGCACTATTTCTTATTGTACTGTACTTTATAATAGGACTGCATTTCTCAACAATTAGAAGTATTAACTCTCTCACTCAAGTTACCGGTAAGTTTTACGGTGGTGATCTTGATGCTCGTGTAACGCTTGATACTCATGATGAGCTCAATAATATAGCGCTTGGATTTAATGAAATGGCGACATCCTTTCAAAATCTAATGACTGATAAAGAAGAAATAAGTTCAAGACTACGCGCCATTATTGATAATTCGCCAATAGGCATTTGGTTTACAGGAATAGACGGTCGTTATCATTTCGTTAATAAGACATTTTGTAACTTAGCAGGAATAGAGGAAGAGGATATGCTAAATACTCCTTCATCTAATTTAGCTGAACTATTGGGGGATGAAATAGCACAGCATTGCTTAGATTCCGATAGAGCGGCTTTAGCACAAGATTCTCCTCATATTTCTTATGAAACTATCCCTCGTTCAAATGCAAAACCATACATTCTTGAAATCACGAAAGTAAAATTAAAAAATGCACAGGGTGAGGTTGTTGGTTTGATCGGCATCAGCAAAGATATAACAAATAAACGTCAGCAGGAAGAAGATTTAAAACTGGCAGACATTGTGTATCAAAATAGCTCTGAAGCGATGATGATCACTGATAGTAAGAATGAAATTATTGCGATTAATCCTGCTTTATCTGAAATTACAGGTTATAGCACAAGCGAATTAATCGGAAAAAATCCTAATGTCTTTAGTTCCGGTAAGCAAAATCCAGAATTCTATCAATTAATGTGGGAAGAAATAAAGCTAACCGGTACATGGCAAGGTGAAATTTGGAATACTAAGAAAAATGGCGAGGAGTATCCTGAATGGCTTTCAATTAACACCATTTATAATGATTATGGCAACGTATACAGACGGATTGCATTATTTTCAGATATTACTGAAAAGAAAAAAAAGGATGCTTTGATATTAAGACAAGCTAAGTATGACAGTTTGACTAACTTACCCAATCGAATAATGTTTATTGATAGGTTGGAACAAGAAATTAAAGTGTCTCATCGTAAAAAGCAAAAGTTCGCTTTGATTTTTATTGACCTAGATAACTTCAAAAAAATAAATGATACTCGAGGTCATATCTATGGTGATGCACTACTTATCGAGGCCGGAAAACGCATTACTCATTGTATTCGAGAAGTCGACACTGTGGCTCGATTAGGTGGTGATGAATTTACTATTCTTTTGTCTGACATATCCGATATACATAATGTTGAATTAATTTGTCAGAAAGTATTGCTTGCCTTAAGTGAGCCTTTTTATATTTCTAAAATGTATACCTATATCTCAGCTAGTTTAGGGGTCACTATCTATCCAAATGATGCAAGCAGCACTTTGGAGCTATTAAAAAATGCTGACCAAGCAATGTATCTTGCTAAGAACCTCGGGCGGAATAGGTTTTGCTATTTTACCGCCTCAATGCAAGAGCAAGCGCTAGACCATTTAGAATTAATTAACGACTTGCGTAAAGCTATTAGTTTGAATCAACTTGAGGTCTTTTATCAACCCATTGTTGAATTACAAACAGGTGTTATTCGTAAAGCTGAAGCTCTTTTGCGATGGAAACATCCTGTTCGAGGCATGGTGAGTCCTGCAGAATTCATTCCACTGGCAGAAGAGTCTGGATTAATCATCGAAATAGGTGATTGGGTATTTAAGCAAACCGTTCAACATATTAATAAATGTAAAGACCAACTTGGTTTAGATATACAAATAAGTGTCAATAAATCACCGGTACAATTTAGAGAATCGGTAGACCAATTAGATTGGCTAGCTTATCTTGCTGAAAATAAATTACCTGGCGAAAACATTGTTATTGAAATCACAGAAGGTCTATTAATGAATAATAATACAAGCACGATGGAGCGGCTTTCTAAGTTTAGAGCTGCGGGTGTTGGGCTGTCTATGGATGATTTTGGAACAGGCTATTCATCACTATCATACTTGAAAAAATTTACGCTTGATTATCTTAAAATTGACCAGTCATTTACGAGAAACATAGCGCCAGGCTCTGAGGATATGATTTTATCTGAAGCTATCATTACAATGGCTCAAAAGTTAGGATTGAAAGTAATAGCAGAAGGTATCGAAACAGAAGAACAAAGGACGTTACTCATTGATGCTGGCTGTGATTATGGGCAGGGGTATTATTTTTCAAGGCCCATACCTGGAGATGACTTCTTGCAGCTATTAGCTAGAAATTCTAGTGACCTAGATATGAAATTAAAGGTTATCAGTGAGTATTAATCGTCAATAACGGGTGAGTAATTGTTTGTTCAACAATCATCGACAATTCAGCCAGTGCAGACTTGTCAATTCAATAAGAGCTTAATTCAAAAGGATAAGATATTTTCATGGTATCACCTGACGTTAATGAAATAGACTTTATGCAAGCAGTTATTAATGCTGCTCCAACGCCCATTTTTTATAAAGATGCAACGGGTCGGTATTTAGGATGCAATAAAGCCTTTGAAGAATATATTGGTTTAAGCCGTGATGAATTAATTGGTAAAAGTGTCTTAGAACTCTTTGATGATGACCTAGCTAGAACTTACTTCGAAGCAGACAATGCGCTATTTGAAAGAAAAGGTACGCAAATTTATGAAGCTAAGGTGGAATATGCTGATGGTTCAATTCATGATGTTATGTTTCACAAGGCTTATTTTCACGCCGAAGGTATCGAAGGCATTGTAGGTTCAATACTTGATATTACTGAGCGAAAAAAAGCTGAAAAATCACTAGAGCAACTTGCGTTAACCGATAGCTTAACGGGTTTAGATAATAGATATTCGTTAATGAAGAGTTTAAAGCATTCACTGTTACGTCAGCATCGAGAAAACTTTACCTTGGCATTCTTGATGTTAGATTTGGATGGCTTTAAACAGATCAATGATAACTATGGTCACCCTGTAGGAGATGCTCTATTAATAGCAGTAGCCAAGAAGTTAAAGAATCATTTTCGAGAAAGTGATGTCATTGCTAGGGTTGGAGGTGATGAATTTTCTGTAATAATAGAGAACATTTATTCTATCGAGTCGTTAAAAGTACTAGCAAATAATATATTAGCTGAATTTCTTCAACCTTTTGTTATTGATAATAACAGGTTCACCATTGGGATTAGCATAGGTATTACGACATCATCATTTAGCGAATGTTCATCTGAAGACATTATTAAACATGCAGATGCAGCACTATACCAAGTAAAAAATAGCGGTAAAGGGAGCTATCATTTAACGGTAGTAAATTAGAATAAAAGTCCGCACCATTTATCGAAAATTGAGTGCCTAAATATCTGCCCCAAAATACTTCTATTTGTGATCAAATAAGCTTATTACTTAAGGACTAGTTGATTGAAATCAGTAAATAAAGGATAACTTTAGACTATAGTTTAATGAATCATTTATTAGTGTGATATAGATAAAAACACTAGGAAGAATCATGGCTGCAGTCCATCCTAAACTTATCCAAAGTTTAGTTGATCAAACACCAAGAGCAATGGTTGCTATGTTAATAGTGTCTTCTGCTTACTTTGGGATATTTATTAGATTTGTTCCCGTTGCAATTTTAGTTGTTTGGTTTGTTTTTCAAATATTTTTGGCTATATATCGCTTTTATAATGCAACAATGTTTAAAAAATATTTAGCACAAAAGTCTCATGAGAAAATAGAAAAAAATGAATTATATTTCATGCTTTCTAATGTGTTTCAAGCCTTTATGTGGACAATATCTTCAGTTTTATCCATTGTATATGCACCTCAGCCCTATGAATTGGTTAGCTTGATTATGATCATAGGCATTATAACTGCTGCGGCACTCTCTATGTCATCACTATATAAGGCATATTTAGTCTTTTTCTTTTCAATGATAATTCCTCAAATCATAATTATGATTTCCTTTGGAGAACATCAACATATTGGTTTAGTTGTATTAATTTTTATTTATATACCCGCTACAATTTTACTTTCAAGTGCGATTTACAATAGTCGTTTATCGAGTATTGAGGCGCATGATGATCTAGAAAAAAGTGTCGATGAATTACATAGGTTATCGATAATGGATAATCTCACTAATATATATAATCGACGTTATTTTTTTGAAATGTCCCAGAAATTAATTGCTACAGCATTTAGAGAACAAAAACCAGTTTCGCTAATAATGCTTGATATCGACTACTTTAAAAGAGTCAATGATAATTATGGGCACCAAGCTGGAGATTATATTTTAATAGATTTAGTAAAAGAGCTAGAAAAGGTTATGCGTAACAGTGATGTTTTTGCTCGTATCGGAGGCGAAGAATTCACAATTTTACTCAATAATACGTCGCTTGAGGGAGCAAAGGTTATTGCTGAAAAGATGCGCTTAACAATAGAAAATAAAGTTTTTATTTATAATACTACTTCGATAGATATAACTATTAGTTTAGGTATATCTGAACTGAATACAGAAAATACTTCTATAGAAGATTTATATAAACAAGCAGACAAACAGCTTTATATCGCTAAAAATAAAGGAAGGAATAGGGTCTGTGCATCATTAACGGCAACTTAGCGCTGAAGTAATATACTTAAACTCAGTGACTATGCAGTAAAAATTAATATTAGTCTCAAGCTAAGTGCTACTTATTCACTATTGCGCTTTTCTTTCCAATTGAAACCGCTACAACATAGCACGATTGCAATACGTGGCTTTTTCAAAATCACTAATATTCATCGCGATATTAGCAATGTCAGGAAACATAGTTGTAAGCATAGTTACCACCAGCTTTGATAAATCAGATTTTTGTTTAGTTGTCCTGCCTTGCATTATATGAGCAAAAACGTGAATGAAATCGTCAGCTTTATTGCCAACGATAAATTTCTTAAAGGGATTTATTCTGACTTTTATATCACCTTCATCAAATAACCCTGTTGAGTAGGCAATAAGGTGAACTTGTTCGATGATAAACTCTTCTTTATGAGATTCTAATACGCTTTGTGAGCAGTCCATTATAAAGTGTGGCATTACTATTCCTAGTTGTGGGGAGACGATTATCGATGGTTAGAGCCCTAACAATAAGTTATTTTGTTTTAAATGCATAATATAGCTTGGTCTATTGCAAATATATGAGACAATTTAGTTCGCAATAACAATCCAATGGTTCTTTATGAAACTTTTAGTTCGTAACCTTTCTCGCTCAACAACCGAGCAAGAACTTCGTATTTTATTTTCCGCCCATGGCACAGTCGCAGAATGTAGCTTAGTTTTAGACCAAGCAACAGCTAAATCGAAAGGTTTTGCCTTTGTAGAAATGCCTAATGAAGCTGAAGCAAAAGTAGCATTATCTAGTTTGCATGAAACAAGAGTTGCTAAGAATAAGATCCGAGTAAAAATAGCCCAGTAGGGTTAATATTAAAATCAAAAACCAGCTTTTAGCTGGTTTTTTTATAGGTAAAATTTAGTACTTATACTTTTTAATAAACTCTATAGCCAAATCACATTAAGACGCAGGTTTCAGCTGGAATTAGAAATGTCTTTAGACAAGGCATTAATAATATTGAATTATTCACAGATGATTTTCTGGTTGCTCCGCGTTTCATCTTCGCCATCTTTATTGTTATCTGTAGTCGCGTAAAATCGGCCTGACCGTGCGACCACTATAGCCCTTGATTTTTCTGCATTGTCTTTCGGGCAATATCTTAGCGTTCCATTGCTTAACCCAAACAAATGCCCCGTTGCCTGATAAGTTATTTTGTTTCTATTTTTCGCATATATCAATATGTCACCTGATGTCACTGGGCTCTTTGTGGTAATTAATAGTTCATTGTTGGCGATATCAAATTGCTGATTATTGTTAGTGTCAATAAAGACACTGAGCTGCTCATGCCAATAGACCGTGCATGTGCCACTCTTGTCTAAGGGGCAAATAATAACGTTATCTCCGCTATTTATTGCATGATTTCGTGCCGAAAGTAATAGACGGCTAAGAAGTGAGATTTCATTATCGACTCGTAATCGCACAATAAAATCATTGAAGCTGGGTAAAGCGATTGTAGTAAGTATGGAGGTAATTCCTATACTTATCATCAGTTCAATTAATGTCATTCCTAACGATAATTTTAATTGATGAGAGGTACTAGACGTTTTTTTCGGTGTGTTTTTTTCACAATTCGACTGAGTATAAAGCATAAAAAATCCATTTTTATTAACTGCCTTGTGTCATTCAGTTATAGGTAATAAAAATGGATTATGCGAAGCATTGATAGCCTACAAAATTACATTTAACTGTAAATTGTTGGTATTGCTTGTCTTTTATGTTGAGTTTTTTTATAAATATTGATGATGTGTTCGCGAACGGCAGTAGTGACCTGTTTACCTTCTAAAAAGTTATCTAACTGCTCGTAGCTAATACCTAAGGCATCTTCATCTGTTTTACCCGGTTCGAGTTCTTCCAAATCAGCAGTAGGAGCTTTGTCTACTAAGATGCTTGGCGCACCAAGCTCCTTAGCAAGGGCTCTAACTTGTCTCTTTGATAAACCAAAAAGTGGTGCTAAGTCGCATGCGCCATCACCCCATTTAGTGAAGAAACCAGTGATGTTTTCTGCACTATGATCTGTACCTATAACCAAAGCACCAATGATACCTGCAATATGATATTGGCTTACCATACGCATTCTGGCTTTTGCATTACCCTTAGAAAAGTCTATTTGGGCATCGCTTGACGTTAATATTTGCGCTTTGCTCATGGCTTGTAATACTTCATGGTGAATGCCATCAGCACCCGCAAGCACATTGGTTGTTAAACAATGACTAGGTTTAATAAAGTCTAACGCTTGTTGAGCATCATCTTCATCTGCTTGAATGCCATAGGGTAAACGTACTGCAATGAATTGATAGTTTGTTTTATCTTCACTCTCACTTTGTTGCTCATTGAGTTCATTAATAGCAAGTTGAGCTAAGCGGCCACAGGTTGAAGAGTCAACACCACCGCTAATCCCTAACACTAAATTACTTAGTCCAGATTGCACTAATTGTTTTTTGATAAAGGCAACACGGCGGTTTATTTCAAATTGAACATCAATTTCAGGTAAAACTTTCATTTCGGCAATGATAATTTGCTGATCCATAGGGTTTCCTAGCAAGGCTTGTCTGTGAAGAACTTAATTTTCACTAGTTTAACAAAATTAAAAGCCAATTGGATATTGCTAAATTGTATTAAACACGCTGTAATAACTTTATTATTCTAATCAATACAACTTTAACTGACGAGCAACGCAGATGAAAAAAATAGAAGCGATTATTAAACCATTTAAAATGGATGATGTAAGAGAAGCCCTTGGCGAAATTGGTGTTACCGGTATGACTGTTTCTGAGGTTAAAGGTTTTGGCCGTCAAAAGGGCCATACTGAGTTGTATCGGGGTGCTGAGTATATGGTCGATTTTTTACCTAAGGTGAAGTTAGAAATCGTCATTGCTAAAGAAGATGTAGAGCGTTGTGTTAATGCTATTTTAGAAACGGCACAAACCGGAAAAATTGGTGATGGTAAAATTTTCATTACTGATGTTGAACGTGTTATTCGTATCAGAACGGGTGAAGAGAACCGAGAAGCTATCTAATTTAAGCTTAACTTAACTATGTAACGCGACTGTAATATCATTATAGTCGCGCATCTCTTTGATATTTTTCACTTTACTCGCTAAACCAATACTCTCTCCTATCAGTGTAAGCATTCTCTAAGTAATACGATAACAATTCAGTTTATCGACTATACCCGTTACCATTCAAGATGTAGGTTTCAGAGTGCTTGAGCAATTTCAATTCAAGGCGCTGTGATGAAATAATGGTTGCTCCATTATAAGTCACAGCAACGATGAAGTGAGGTTGCTCAAGCGCTTCTTTGATGGGTTTAAAATCACTTTAGTCGGCGTTAAATAATCAAACCATAGAATGACTATGCTTAAATTATTTTCCTTGCCTAAAGTGGTTTTAATTCCCACTGAAATTCTGCACTTTGATTGGTAACGGGTATATATCAACTGAGAGATAATACTGAGCAGATTTCAATATGTTGAAATATAAAAAAAGCTAAATTATTTAAATAATTTAGCTTTTTATTTCACACTAACCTAAAGGTAGTTGCGGTTGTTCTTACTAGTTCATTAGTTTGTTATTTGGGTAGTTAGCAGCAAGTACTTGCATCGCATTTTTCTTCAAGTCTGTTAGACCCAACTTATCGTAACAATTAACCATAATTTCCAATGCTTGCTCTATTTCTGGGCTGGGCGAAAAGTATTCAACTACGTAGCGAGCACGGTTGGCCGCGGAAGCATAAGCTTCACGTTTTACATAATATTTAGCAACGTCAATTTCATATTGCGCTAGGCGAGACTTAATTGAAATCATGCGCTTGCGTGAATCTGCAGCATACTTACTGTCAGGGTAATCAGTGACTATGCTCTTAAAATCATTGAAAGCACTGCGTGAAGCCTCAGGATCACGATCGGCACGATCTATTCCTGCCAAATCTTGGAATAGGTTCTCTTCAGTAGAGATATTGATAAGCGCACGCATATAATAAACGTAATCAATATTGGAGTTATTGGGATTTAAACGTAAAAACCTATCAGCTAAAGCAATGCCTTGTGCAGCATCTCCGCTTTTATAATAAGCATAAATTAAATCAAGTTGTACTTGATGTGAAATAGGGCCAAAAGGAAAGCGAGAATCAATTGCGCCAAGTATTTGAATAGCCTTTTGGTATAACCCATTATCAAGGGCTGTCCGAGCATCAACAAATAAAGATTGTGCTGATTTATCTGGTACCTTGTCTATCTCGTTTTCAGAAGAGGAACAGCCAGTTAAGGCCAATGCTAGAACGGTCAAAATAATTTTTACTGTCAATTTATCCATGAAATTTATTATCGCTACTTTGTTTTAATTAAAATAAATATCAAACCATCGCGTAAACGGGTAAAATGCTTATATATTTAAGAATATGCATTCTACCCTAGCAATCTTACCTTGCACAGTGCAAATGGTAATTTGATTAATACGCTAGGTTTAATCGAGTTTAAAGAGAATTTAATGCCAGAGATCATCCAACATCAAGATACCGTACCTGAATCGTGTTTAGGTAAACGCTTTGACCAAACATTAGCGATAATGTTTCCTGATTATTCACGTTCGCGGATAAAAGATTGGATTTTAGCCGGGCAGGTGAGAGTAAATGGAGAGGTTCTACTCATTCCTCGTGAAAAAATGTACGGCGGTGAAGAGGTTGATATTAATGCAAAAGTTGAAGCCGAGATACGTTTTGAAGCACAAAATATCCCGTTAAATATTGTTTATGAAGATGACTATATTTTAGTGATAAATAAACCAGCAGGTTTAGTTGTTCACCCTGGTGCTGGTAATCCAGACGGTACATTGCTTAATGCTTTGTTGCATCATTATCCTGCTCTTAACGTAGTCCCTAGAGCTGGCATTGTGCATCGTCTTGATAAAGATACTACTGGTTTAATGGTTGTGGCAAAGACCATTGCAGCACAAACCAACTTGGTTGATGCTTTACAATTACGTGAAATCACGCGTGAATATGAAGCAGTGGCAAACGGTGTGATGACCGCAGGCGGTTTAGTTGATGAGCCTATTGGACGCCATTCTACTAAGCGAACGCAAATGGCAGTCTCTTACATTGGCCGACCTTCGGTAACACATTACCGAGTTATGGAGAAATATCGTTTACATACGCGTTTACGCTTACGTTTAGAGACAGGTAGAACACACCAAATTCGTGTTCATATGTCTCATATTACACATCCACTAGTAGGTGACCCTGTTTATGGCGGTCGTCCTCGTCCACCAAAAAACTCAACAGAAGCGTTATTAATGAAGTTGCGTAGCTTCAAACGTCAAGCATTACATGCGGCTATGTTATCTTTGTTCCATCCTATTACAGGAGAAGAAATGACATGGCATGCAGAGTTACCAGAAGACTTTGTTGAGTTAATTGAACTTCTTCAAGAAGATAATAAGCTTAATGCCAAAGACGAATACTTGTAATAGTAAATTGGCTAATTTTACCAACGCTACTGTTGAGTTGGTAAAATGGCCATTAAACCCATCACATTCCCTCGATGATAAAGTCCTCGCGCTACAAACATCACGTCTCTATCCTCAATTGTCATTAAATCAATCGTTAAGCGAACAAGTTTCATCAGCTTATGGTGATTTTAATTTAGGCATGCATGTTGGTGATAACGCGGAGCGAGTTTCCCACAATCGCAATGTGTTAAAACATTTTATTAGTCAACAGCTCTTCAATAAGACGGTAAAGTCGAATACAGAACTAATTGATGACGTAAAAATTCAGTGGTTAGAGCAAATTCATGGTAGTGAAGTAGTGACAGTCACTAGCGTAGATGAACAAGCTATGGTTGCTGATGCCAGTATCACTCGTCAGAAAAAGATAGTTTTGGCTATAATGACAGCAGACTGCTTGCCAATATTATTAAGTCATAAGACTGGCAGTGAAGTTGCTGCAATCCATGGCGGTTGGCGTCCGCTCGCTGCTAATATAATAGCTAAAACAATAGCAAAAATGCACAGCATGCCTTCTGATATTGTTGCTTGGCTTGGCCCTTGCATCGGTAAGGATGCTTTTGAAGTAGGTAGTGATGTAAAACTAGCATTTACTCAACTAGACGTGGCTTTTAATAATGCTTTTGTAAAGCAAGAAAACGGAAAATACTTAGCCGATTTACATCAAATTGCACGACTACAGTTAGCATCTTTAGGTGTCACTGTAATTGCTAGTCTCGAAGAGTGCACCTACCAAGAAACAGAAAAATATTATTCATATAGAAAAAAACAAATAACGGGTCGAATGGCGAGTCTTATTTGTAGACGTTAATACTTATGTTCATTAACCAAAGTAATAACGAACAGCTTATTGACTTATATCAATCATATATCTGAAATTTCATTGAAAAATAATCTTTTAGCCTTATAACTTAACTATGTAATAGGGAAAGTTAGGAGAGTTAAAATGCGATTAGATCGCTTTACCCAGTCATTTCAAGAATCCATTGCGGATGCGCAATCACTTGCCCTCGGCAAAGATCATCAGTTCATAGAACCCGTTCATTTAATGATGGCGTTACTGAATCAAAACGGCAACTCAATTATTGCGCTATTGAAAAGTGCAGGTATTGATGTGCGCTCTTTACGTCAGAAACTTGAAGAAGCTTTAAGTTCATTAGCACAAGTGCAAGACAGCGCTGGGGATGTACAACTATCAGCAGCCTCTGGTCGAATTTTAAATCTTTGCGATAAGCATGCGCAAAAAATGTCAGATAAATTTATTTCCTCAGAGATGTTTTTACTCGCGGTTATCGATGATAAAGGTCCTTTAGGTCAAATCCTCGCTGAATTAGGCGCAAACCAGCAACGGATAAAGTCAGCAATCGATCATATACGAGGAGGTCAAAATGTTGACGATCAAAATGCAGAAGACGTCCGCCAAGCCTTAAATAAATATACAGTTGATTTAACAGAACTTGCAGAGCAAGGAAAACTAGACCCTGTTATCGGCCGAGATGATGAAATTCGTCGGACCTTGCAAGTCTTACAACGACGTACTAAAAATAATCCCGTTCTAATTGGACAGCCTGGCGTTGGTAAAACGGCAATTGCTGAAGGGTTAGCTCAGCGTATTGTTGATCATGAAGTGCCAGAAGGATTGAAAAATAAGCGAGTTTTGTCACTGGATATGGGGTCTCTTGTTGCAGGGGCAAAATATCGAGGTGAATTTGAAGAGCGTTTAAAAGCGGTGTTAAATGAACTGTCAAAAGAGGAAGGGAAAGTCATTCTCTTTATTGATGAACTGCATACTATGGTAGGTGCTGGAAAGTCTGACGGTGCAATGGATGCTGGTAATATGTTAAAACCTGCATTAGCTCGTGGTGATTTACATTGTGTGGGTGCTACCACGCTTGATGAATATCGAAAATACATTGAAAAAGATGCAGCACTTGAGCGACGCTTTCAAAAAGTGCTAATAGAAGAGCCTAGCGTCGAAGATACCATTGCAATATTGCGTGGTTTAAAAGAACGTTATGAACTGCATCATTCGGTAAATATTACCGATCCTGCTATTGTAGCAGCAGCAACGTTGTCTCACCGATATATCAGCGATAGACAATTACCAGATAAAGCTATCGATCTGATTGATGAAGCTGCCTCCAGTATTCGTTTGCAAATGGACTCTAAGCCAGAAGATTTAGATAGACTTGAACGGCGATTAATTCAATTAAAATTGGAGCAAAGGGCGCTAGAAAAAGATGATGATGAAGCGTCTATCAAGCGCTTGGCAATCATCTCACAGCAAATCACTAATAATCAGCAAAAGTATGATGAATTAGATGAAATCTGGACGACAGAAAAAGCTGCACTTTATGGCGCTCACACCATAAAAGAAGAACTTGAACAAGCACGTATTGAGCTTGAAGCAGCAAGAAGAACCGGTGATTTAAATCGCATGTCTGAACTACAATACGGAAGATTACCTGAATTAGAAAAGCAGTTAGACTTAGCTAGCCAAGCTGAAATGCAAGAAATGACCTTATTAGCCAATAAAGTTACCGATGTTGAAATCGCTGATGTTCTTAGTCGCGCTACCGGTATTCCTGTTGCTAAAATGTTGGAACAAGAACGTGACAAATTATTGCATATGGAAGATTATTTGCACCAAAATGTTATTGGTCAACATGAAGCTGTAACCTCAGTATCTAATGCTATTAGGAGATCCCGTGCTGGTTTGAGCGATCCTAATCAGCCAATAGGCTCGTTTTTATTTTTAGGCCCAACGGGTGTTGGTAAAACTGAGTTAACTAAAGCACTTGCAGAGTTTTTATTTGACTCACAAGATGCATTAATTCGTGTTGATATGTCAGAATTTATGGAAAAACATTCGGTCGCACGCCTAGTAGGAGCACCTCCTGGTTATGTTGGTTATGAAGAGGGCGGTTATCTAACCGAAGCGGTACGTAGAAAACCTTACTCAGTAATATTGCTCGATGAAATAGAAAAAGCCCACCCTGATGTCTTTAATATATTATTACAAGTGCTTGATGATGGCAGATTAACAGATGGGCAAGGCCGAACAGTAGATTTTAAAAATACCGTTATCATCATGACTTCAAATATTGGCTCAGATATTATCCAAGAATTTGCGGGCGATAGTGAGTACACACAAATGAAAGCGCAAGTAATGAACATATTGGGCCAGCACTTTAAACCTGAGTTTATTAATCGTGTTGATGAGTCGGTAGTATTCCATCCGTTGGTTGCCGAACAAATTAAGCAAATTGCAAAAATACAAATTGAAGCGTTAGCAGGTCGATTAATCGAGCAAGAGTTAAATTTAACTATAAGTGAAGAGGCACTTTCACTCATTTCTTCTGCGGGGTTTGATCCTATATTCGGAGCAAGGCCATTAAAACGTGCAATTCAGCAAGGTGTTGAAAACCCATTAGCCCAAAAGATACTTGGTAATGAATTTACTAAGGGTTGTACAATTGAAGTGAGTGTTGAGGAAGAACAATTAGTTTTTTCTGCTAAATAACCTTATTGATAGTTTGGATAATAAGGTTAATAGTACTGTTACTTAGTCCTACTGTATTGTCAGTAGGGCTAAGTTAATTTAGTCTTTTACTTATCACAGTAAAGATTTTCGTGGTTTTTACTTAATGCCATCTTTTCTGCTTTTTCGGGAGTGGTTAATGGACGACTGCCTATAGTTCCATCACTCTTCTCTTCATTAATATGTATATCATTCAAAGAATTTAACATTTTAATATTAAGCCGCGCTGCTTTACAGTTTTTCTCAAATGTAGCTTTATTTTTAGCGATAACATCATCTTGCTGCTTTTCTTGAACTGCAACTTTCTGTGCCACTTTATCTTCTTCAGCAATCATTTCTCTTTCAGTTTTAGATAATGCCTTATAAGATGAAATAGTACTAAATTCTCTATATTCATCACCTTTTGGGAGGTTTTGGCTAAAATGCACTATGTTGTTTTTATCAACCCAACGATAAATGGCTATTTCTTTTGCATTTACAAAGTTAACAACTGATGAGGTGAGTAGCGCACCTACTAAGCATACTGCAGTAAAAGATAATGTTTTTATTTTCATAGAAAAACCTTATTGATAACGTATAGGTAATAGTAAAACGAATACTTAGCTCATATATCGAGCAAATTTGGCTGTAATTAGTATAGCCCTATTTTTATGCTCATAAGCTAGCAAATTATTAATATAATAACAAATACTTAATATTACTGGCTTATTTAGTAAAGTGTCAACTTTTTTTACACTCCTATCTGTGTATGTTAAATAAATGTAATTTTATTGTTTATTTGGTGGTAAGTTACTGTAATTAAGGGTTATGTTTATTTGGGCGTGATTATTGCTTTATACAATGCAATGTCGGCAAAGACTTATAAAGTCGTTGATTACTTTTTAAGTGATGCCGCTATTATTACAATAAAAATAAAACAGCCATATTATAAATAGGAAATAACATGTTAAATAAATTAGTTTTAAACGCATTATTGTCGTTATCTTTAGCCTTTAGTTTTGCTGGTGCTGCTAATGCAACATTAATTAGCCAAGATATTCTTGATAATGGTGCAGTAATTGGTAATGTCACTATAGATACTGACGATTCTTTTGTATGGGATGCAATTGAAGGAATATCAATTGTACAAGATTTTACAGATTTTCAAATTTATGGATATGATTTAACTGCTTATACTTTTGACTTCTTGTCTTTTGATGCTACTTACTTTCATGATGATTTAGCAGTAGGTTTAGATACTTTAAACTTTGAGCTTACTGAACAGTTTGGTTTTTTTGCTTGGGCAGGAGATATATTTAGTGGATTCAATGACAATGTTCTTACCATATCTGACAATAGCGGTGTTTTTATTTACTCTGAGCAGATTTCTTTAGGTAATGTTACAGTACCTACTCCAGCTACGTTAGTATTGTTTTTAACTGCTCTTACTGGTTTAGCGGCACGTCGTAAAAACAGCTAATTTCAAACTCTTATTTTTTAATAGTTTCTCGTATTAATTGGTGAGCTATTAAAATAAGACGAAGAGGCTTTACTTAGGTAAGGCCTTTTTTATGTCTATTATAACTTTTTAAAAGAAAGTATAAGGGATCAAGTTTAGCTACCCTCCTTTTAGTATTTATTAATTCCCTCCGACTAAATAACAAAAGCTACCTTTACTAGCGTCAAAACTAATCTCTGTAGCAATTATGATATTTGTACTTTGGATCAGTTATCTTGCTTTAATTCTCAGCCTTATCTTTGAGTAACTATTTAAAGACGGATACTCACATAAATATTGTCGATCGGGTTAATAGCTCAGGGCAATTCTAATTAGTCCTTACTAAACCTGAACATAACATATGTTAATTGACACCATTGAATATATTTACCATTACTTATTTTTGATTTAATACCAAGGAATTTTAATTTACTTCTACATAGCTTAATTTAGGAATAAACTGAAACTAGGAAATACAAAGGGTAGTGTACTGCTATAAGTACATGTTATTTACTGAGTTGATAAAGGTATTACTGATTGATTAAAACCCTTCGCTAAGTTGTTTTAATATGTCGTAGCTTAACTAGCTAATTAAAATTGGAGTGGGGCTGAGGAGAGACGTTGAATAATAACTAAATATGAATCAGTTCCATTGATTAAAGGACAATAAAAAGCCCGCTTAAATTATGCTAAGCGGGCTTTAATTCTATTATGTGACTAACAACATAACGTATTTTTAGTATGACATGATTTTAATACTAGTTCTTTAATTCTAGTACAGTAGTTCCTTCAGCTTCACCTTCACCATTAAAGTAAGTTACCGCACCCATATATGTAGTGCCTGTAGGTAAACCTCTTGTCAGAATTGTGGTGTAGTTAAAACGACCTTTAATTGCTCTACGGCTTGAAATTACACGAGTAGTCTTCTCAGCCTGATCTGCAATCCAACCTACCATAGTATAATCAGTCTCTGTAGCATCACCGGTTGAGTAACCGTGGATCATAGTTACATAAACGTCACCAACATCAACATCTGCACGTGGTTCAGGGTTTGTTAGTACAACATCTTCGTTTGAACCACCGTTTAATGAGTTAGCCACTTGTGCACAACTCCATTTATCACATCGGTAAACGTATAAATCAAGGTCGCTACCTTCTTCTGTGACTAAAGCGTCAGATAAGCTAAAGCGTGCTACTTGTGTTCCTTCTGGAATATGGAACAAGTGGTAATTAGTACCAGCACCTAAGAATTCAAACTCTTGTGCAGGATCAGCTTCAACAGTACCCGCTGTTCCAAATGGAGCAACTAAACCAGCATGTTCAATACTTGTTCTTCCAGAATAAAGCATTTTAACAGGGAAGCGGAAACGTCCACGGTTAAGGTCACCAGCGATTAGTTCAGGTACTTCAATTTGAACGCTTGGTATCGCTTTAATAGCTAGAGGTAAACGTACTGAATGACCAGCGCCGTCTGTCCAAGTAATAGCGCCAAACTTCCACGCTTCGATTTCAGTCGTATCAGTTTGACTAACCGTAATTGCAAAGCTCGCTTTTCCACCTTCAGCAGCAACATCTAATGTTGAAACTTCAGTTTCATCGCCGTTAGCATCAAAAGTTTGAACACTAATGTCAAAACCAGCTGGAGCTTCAACTGTTGCAGTGTAAGATGAAGCAACTGGCGTAGCATTAGAAACAGTTCTAAAGATCGTTTCAGGATCTAGCAACTCAGCTATAGCAATTGAAGCTAGGTTTAATTGACTAGCATCAGTACTGAAACCAGTGCTTGTTAAGTCAGCACAAGATGTGTCGTAACCAGAAACAAAAGCTTCTTTGTCTTGACCACAAAGGAATGCTAAATAATCAGCAAGATTAGTATCAAACAATAAACCTGGATCTAAAGCAGAAACAGGAGCTACATGACCAGAACCAAAGTCATATGGGTCTGCTTGTGTAGTACCATCTTCTTTAGTTAAGTTTTGACGAGCTGTTGTCATCATTGCTGATTTAATTTGTGCTGGTGACCATGAACTGTTTGATTCTTTAAACAGTGCAGCTAAACCGGCAATGTGTGGGCTAGACATTGAAGTACCTTGTAGATACTTGAATGTCTCACCTTGAGTACCGAACATTGGTGCAGAAGTTGTTGCCGCCAAAATTTTAACACCAGGAGCGGTAATATCAGGTTTGATAATATCGTAAGTATTTAAGTTTGGACCACGTGAAGAGAAATCAGCCATGGTATTGCCAACTTCTACCGCTTCACCCGCGGCTGTATTATCAGTAAATGCAACCGATGTACTTCCATCTTCAATACTTGCAGTTAACGATTGGCCATCAGCAAAAGAAATCATTGAACCAGTAATAATTACTGCAGGATCAGTACCGCCCATAGAAAATGGAGAAGTACCTTCTGTAGTATAAATAACAACACCTACCGCACCTGCATTTTGTGCATTGAGAAACTTCTCAGTAAAAGCACAAGAGCCACGAGCAATAAGAGCAATTTTCCCGGCTAAATCATCGCCGTTAGTCAATGGGGCATCATTACATGCTTGTACTGGTTCTGCTAAAGCAAGTTCAGCTGAAAGACCTACTGTTGCTGGAGAAAATCCAGAAGGTACTGATAAGATTGAAGTGCCAGCTAAAGAACCTGTAGTAATATCAAGCGCTTTACCAACAATAGCTGAAGTACCATTATAAGTAGATGCTGCTACACTTGTCACCCAAGGAGCTGGAGTACCGACAGTTTCTTTATCAGGACCATCATTACCAGCAGAAACAGCAACAAATACACCTGCAGCCGTTGCATTTAACATTGCTGCAGTAGCAGGTACTGTTAAATCTGTTCTGCTACCACCAATAGAATAGTTGATTACATCAACACCATCAGTAACCGCAGCGTCGATTGCTGCCATAGTATCGCCACCGAAACAACCCGCTTCATCACCGCCTTCAGGGTTTTTATAATCGCTGTTCCAACAAACTTTATAAGCAGCAATACGTGCACGTGGCGCCATGCCTGAAACTGTACCTACCGGCGTACCAGAAAGCATAGCGGCTACATTTTCATTACCACCCGCTGTACTTGCAGTATGACTACCGTGACCATCAGCATCGCGAGGAGAATCAAATTCACCTAGGTCATATTGAATATCATATTGGCTACTAAAGCTTGAATCAAAATATTTTGCGCCAATTAATTTGTTATTACAGGCAAACTCTTCATCAGTCCCTGTATCACATGCACCTAACCAACCTAAGTCTGCAGGGTCTGAATAAGAACCATCGTCAGCAAAACTAGGGTTTTCAGGCCAAACACCTGTATCTATAACACCGATAATGACGCCTTCACCTTTGATGTTCATGGCGTGTTGACCACCAGCACCTGTTAAACCAAGAAATTCAGGAGTATTTGCAGTGTTAACTACTTCCAATCTATCTTCATATACACCGATAACATCAGGGTGAGATTCTAACTGAGCTTTTTGCTTTGCATTTAACTTGGCTGTGAAACCATTATAAGTATGCTTGAAAGAATGCAAAATATTGATTGAATCAATAGAGCTAGCCACTTGCTTTTGCTTATTCTCAAGTGCTTTAGTATAAGCCTTCATTGCAGGAGTATGAGCGTTATAACGATTACCTGTATTGGCAACTAATTGGTTGGTAGGTAAAAGCTCACCAATATCTTGAGCTTGAGCAATTGCAGTCTTACCTTTAAGTTGAACAATATAGCCTGTTGCTTTTTGTTTAGTATTAACTTCACTTCCCACTGACTTGAATTTACTGATATCACCTGATACTTCGTTGGCAACAACAGTTGTGCTAGCGGTAGCTGTGATTGCTAAAGTAATCAGGCTCCCTACTAAGGATTTCTTAAAATGCATGTTTATCTCCGTTTTATTATTATGTCGTCGCTGTGCATATTTATTACACTTTCTTTATTGTCATTGATAAAGCGTCAATGAAAAATAGCGAGTAGTTATTACAAGCAATAATAATGCCTTTGTTGCAAAAGTGTTAACATTCGAGCTGTGTAGCCGTTTTTATAAGATTTTCAAGACCTTTTAGTTAATAAAATTGTAAATTATGTAAAATTATTTTACATAATTAGTAGGAGTAATCTGTAAATATAATTACTACAGTTACTTTAATTGATAATTAAAAAATAAAATAAGACTTATCTTATTGTATTTGTTGGTTTTGATTTTAATTGGTGATGTTGTTGGTGAATGTTAATGTATTGTAAAGAAACCTGACATATTCACCAGTATGAGAAAACGTCGATGCAATTGCTTTTTTATTGTGCAAACAAACCTTAAAATGAAATTAGTGCTTGTGCTACACCAAGAACTCTTTACAATGCGCTCCAGTTCCAAGGGGTTCACACAAAATGAATCATCAAAGAACTGTTTTGATACGTTATCTACCCGCTTTAGCGAGAAATAACGTAAGTTAACATCAAGTTTTAAACGTTTTTAAAATAGTTTAAAATAAACGTTGACATTAAAGCTCGGAAGCGTATTATACGCATCCAGTTCGAGGCAATAGCAACGAACAACGCTGCTTAGGTAGCTCAGGTGTAGAGCGAATGTGACTCTCATCTACGTTTCAATCGAAACGTTTTCTTTAACAATTAGTTATCATGCAATTTGTGTGAGCACTCACATTAATGTTGTTTTACATAGTTTTCCTTTCGGGGAGAACAAAAAAAACGCTTAATGAATGATGTTCATGCAAATAAATATAGTTACGTATCTTTAGTTAGATGGGTAGCGACTATGTAATGCGATATCAACTTCGGTTGGTATCACGACAGAATTCATTGAGCAGTA
>NZ_VOLT01000017.1 GCF_007954275.1 Colwellia demingiae
TCGTTAACGGTGATAAAGAAGCGGTTGATGTGTTATTAAGTGACGAACGCATTAAAGCGGTTAGTTTTGTTGGCTCAACACCGATTGCTGAGTACATTTACACCACAGCGAATGCGAATGGCAAACGCTGTCAGGCACTGGGCGGCGCGAAAAATCACGCCATCATTATGCCTGATGCAGACATGGACAACGCGGTAAATCAATTGTTGGGTGCAGCCTTTGGCTCCTCTGGAGAGCGTTGTATGGCGTTATCTGTCGCTGTTGCTGTAGGCGACGAAGCGGCGGATGCCTTAGTGGAAAAAATGACGGTAGCGATGAAAAACCTCAGTGTTGGCGCTCATGACGATGCCAGTAATGATTTTGGCCCCGTCATTACACAAGCACACAAAGAAAAAGTAGAAGGTTACATCACCAGCGCGCAAAATCAGGGAGCAACAATTGTTGTCGATGGTCGCCAGCCACACGTTAAGGGTTATGAAAACGGCTTCTTTGTTGGCGCAACCTTAATTGATGGTGTTACGCCTGAAATGGACAGTTACGTTGCTGAAATCTTTGGTCCAGTATTGCAAGTCATGCGCGTTAAAACCATGCAAGAAGCAATGCAGTTAATTAACGACCATGAGTACGGCAATGGTACCTGTATCTTTACCCGTGATGGTGAAGCGGCGCGTTATTTCTCTGATAACATTCAAGTGGGTATGGTTGGCATTAATGTACCACTACCTGTGCCTGTTGCTTATCATAGCTTTGGTGGCTGGAAGCGTTCATTATTTGGCGATTTACATGCTTATGGTCCTGATGGCGTTCGTTTTTACACCAAGCGTAAAACCATCACCCAACGCTGGCCTTCAAGCGGTGTGCGTGAAGGAGCAAGCTTCGCGTTTGCTTAGTTAACTTGGCGGAAGCAATATAAAACAAAGAGCGGCGGAATATTTCAGCGCCGCCCTTTGCAACTCACCAACAAGAGAATACAAGTTATGTCGAACCAAAAAGTTACTAGATTAAGTCCTAATCCTCAAGGCTTTGGCCATGTTCGTGACGAATTAGATCCCCAAATGTTCGCTTCAGCATTACCGGTTCAGCATACTCATGTTTATTATGAAGACGATAAGCTAGGTCTTTATATTGGTGTATGGGATACCTCAACAATGGTCGAAGCCGCTGGCCCCTATCCTTGTGACGAATTTATGTATTTACTTGAGGGTGAAGTAGAGATAAAGAATAGTAAAACGGGTACGATGGAAAAAGTACAAGCAGGCGAAGCTTTTGTTATTCCTAAAGGTTACGATTGTCAGTGGCATCAGACTGGTTATCTGCGCAAATTTTTCGTAATTTCAGAGCATCCAAAAGAAGAAATCCCCGCTACACCCGTTGTTGAGTGCATCATTAAGCCTCAAGTTAATAGTTCTACTCAGACAATCATTCAGAATAGTGCTGGGATTGAGATTGAAGAAACGGAAATACCTTTTGTGATCAAAGGAAACGAACCAGTGCAAAAATATCTGCCTTATTATAAAGATCATACTGGAAAATTCATTGCTGGCAGCTGGCAGAGTGAAGCATTCGAGACTGAAATTCAGCCCTTCCCACGCAATGAGTTTGTTTATTTACAATCAGGCTCAATAGTCATTACTGAACAAGAAGGTGATGAGCAGGAGTTTAAAGCTGGCGATGCTTTTTTTGTCCCTCAGGGCGTTTTATGCAGCTGGAAAGCAACAGGTGACGTGCGTACATTTTATGCGATTTTACAATCAATCTAAAAGCAATCGGACTTATCACATATTAAAAATATTTAGCATCAAGGTGTATTTCAACAATGAATAATAAACATTATATCAATGGGACATGGGTTTCACAGGCTTCAAGTGAAACATTTTCGGTGATTAACCCTGCCACTGAAGCACTAATTGCTGAGATTCCAGCAGGGAACAGCGTTGATATTGATGCCGCTGTGAAAGCTGCTCGAACAGCATTCGATCAGGGGCCATGGCCTCGTTTAAGTGGCGCTGAACGCGCAGTATATCTCAGAAAAATTGCTAATATTATTACCAGACGTTTAGATGAGTTAGCCAAACTAGAAGTACTCGATAATGGTAAGCCCTATCCTGAAGCCAAATGGGATATTGAGGATACCGCCGCTACCTTTGAATTTTACGCTGGTTTAGCCGAACAACTCGATAACACATCAGAGCAAACCATTGAATTACCAGTGTCGGGCTTTAGCTCAAAAGCAATAAAAGAGCCGCTTGGCGTGGCAGGAGCTATCATTCCTTGGAATTTCCCAATGTTGATGGCGGCATGGAAAGTTGCTCCTGCACTGGCAGCAGGTTGTTCCATCATCCTAAAACCCTCTGAAATAACGCCGCTCACAGCATTAGCGCTGGCAGAGATTGCTGATGAAGCTCAGCTCCCTGCTGGTGTGTTAAACATAGTAACAGGTTTGGGTAAAGATGCCGGACAGGCGTTAGTTGAGCACCCTGACGTTGATAAGTTGGCCTTTACCGGTTCGATACCAACAGGATCAAAAATTATGGCTACGGCCGCCAGAGATATCAAAAATATCAGTCTAGAACTTGGCGGAAAATCCCCTTTTGTTATTTTTGAAGATAGTGATATTGAAAAAGCCGTAGAATGGATCATGTTCGGTATTTTCTGGAACCAGGGCCAGGTTTGCTCAGCAACATCGCGTGTTTTAGTGGCAAAAGAAATATATCCAGCGCTGCTTGAGCGCTTGGTTGAAGAAACGAAAAAAATCACTATCGGCCCGGGGGATCAAGATGGCGTATTACTGGGGCCTCTGGTAAATAGCGATCAATACGAAAAGGTAATAGCAGCAATTGAGCGGGGCGTTAGCGATGGAGCAACGCTAGTGACAGGCGGTCGAAGACCTCCAGGGCTAAATGTTGGTTATTATCTTGAACCAACAATATTGACCGATATCGATGAAAATAGCTGGGTATGGAACGAAGAAATATTTGGTCCTGTTGTATGTATAAAACCATTTAACTCTGAAAGCGAAGCTATTCGTTTAGCCAATGATTCACGTTTTGGACTCGCTGCTGCGGTGATGTCTAAAGATGAAGAACGCTGTGAGCGAGTGGCCAGAGCCTTTCGCGCTGGAATAGTTTGGGTTAACTGTTCACAACCTACCTTTGTTGAAGCGCCATGGGGTGGCTACAAACAATCAGGTATCGGTCGAGAACTCGGTCAATGGGGATTAAATAACTACCTTGAAACCAAACAAATTACCCGCTTTGACAGCAGAGAACCCTGGGGATGGTATATCAAATAATACTATGATTTGACGTACAGACTCCAAAATATAACAAAATTCTTATGAGAGTGAATGATGAAACAGCACCTTGATGCATTAAAAGATTCGAAATATTGTCCCCTTTGGCATGATCAGGATATTCGACCAGAAACTTTACCAGCCTTGTCAGCAGATACAAGCTGCGAGCTATTAATTGTTGGTGGTGGTTTTACCGGTCTGTGGGCCGCCCTTCAAGCCAAAGAACGCCAGCCCGACGCAAATATTATCTTGATCGAGAAAACAACAATATCCGACGGTGCTTCCGGACGGAACGGTGGGTTTTTAAGTTCGAGCCTGGCCCACGGAGAAACCAATACCGACCATCAATTCCCCGGCGAGGCGGATAAACTACATCAATTGGGACAACAAAATCTCAAAGAATTTATCGAGACACTTGAACGTTATAATATTGATGCCCGTTATGAAAAAGTTGGTGAGACTTCAGTTGCAACTGACCAACCATCAGTAGATGCACTGCGTGCAACTTACGAGTCAGAAAAAGAGAAAGGCGAGGATGTTGTCTGGTTTAACCAAGATGAAATGCAGGCACAGGTAAATTCACCAACCTATTTAGCCGGTTTATGGTATCGCGGAGGACAAGACGGCGTAGTAGACCCTGCCCGTTTATGTTGGGGATTAAAGCGAGTTATCCTAGAGCTTGGCGTGCGTATTTATGAAGAAACACCACTAACAAGCCTTAAAAAACTGGGCCGAGATAAAATGGAAGTCACCTGCTCTGACGTCGTGATTGTTAGCGATAAAGTGTTGATGGCGACCAATGCTTACCGTAACCCAATAGGTCAAGCTCGTCGGTCAATCATTCCAGTATGGGATTACCAAATTGCAACCCAGCCACTAAGCCAAGAACAGCTGGACTCTATTGGCTGGCACAAGTCTCGCCATGCAATCTCTAATCATGCCAACATGTTCCACTATTATCGATTCACTAAAGATAATCGTATTACCTGGGGTGGAGGTGGCGCTGTTCGATATTATTTTAATAACGGCATAGACCAAAGTTATGCTGACGTTCCTGAACGTTTTGCGCAATTGTCCCAAGAGTTCTTTGAAACTTTCCCTCAACTTAAAGGCGTTAAATTTACTCATCGCTGGAGCGGTATTATTGCAACCTCCACTCGTTTTTGTGTGGTGCCTGGGGTAGCTTATGATGGGCGCGTTGCATGGGCTATCGGTTACACCGGTTTGGGGGTTGGCGCTTCTCGATTTGGTGCCAGAATAGGTATCGAACTACTGGGCTATAAGCCAAGTGAAATCCTCGATATGCAATTTGTGAAAAAGAAACCAATACCATGGGCACCAGAGCCACTTCGTTGGATTGGTGTATACCTGACTCATAAGGCGCTAGAAAAAGCTGATGCTAATGGTGGTAAACGTGGATTATGGCTTAAACTTTTAGATATGCTTAACCTAGGCTTCACTTGTTAAATGCCCAATTTTGTATAATATACGGCCCTCAATTTATATGCTCCTAAGTGGGAGCAAAAAGAGCTTATCTATGACAGTTATATCACCTCGTATTGCAACCCTGTTGCTGCTTATAGTCTGCTTTATTTGGGGGGTAGAATTTGTCCCCATTGATCTCGCTATTGAAGTTATGCCAACGAATACCTTCAATGCTATCCGTTTTGCTGTTGCGACACTTTCGATGCTACCTCTGCTTTGGTTTGTGCAAAAGAAAGGTAAAGGTACTGATAAGCCTATCGACTATGTCCTATTAATAAGATCGGGTATGTTGCTGGGATTTTTTCTCTTTATTGGTTTCTATACCCAGACTGAAGGAATGCGTTTTACCACGGTGACTAATGCTGGTTTTATTACCGGTCTGTGTGTGCCTCTTGTTCCTGTATTAGGTTTTTTAATATTTCGAAATGTTGTTCCTAAGTCGGTATGGATAGGCGTTGTTACCGCAACGGCGGGTCTCTATATGTTAACCGTTGGAGACAAGTTGGTCTTTAATAAAGGCGATATTCTAGTGTTGATCTGCGCCTTTGGTTTTGCCGGGCACATCATTATGACCGATCGCTTCGTCGATAACTTACCCATCATTCCATTAAGTATTGTACAAATTTTTGCGGTATCACTTTATAGTACGATAGCTATATTTATTGGCCCTGATCCTGCTTTTTATTATCAAAATGCCGAACCCGTTAGTTGGCATCAGCAATTGTTTACCCCCTTGATGATGTTTGCCATTTTAGTTTCTGGGATCTTGGGTACTGCTTACGCTTTCTGGGCTCAATCGGTAAGCCAGAGATTGCTCAAACCCCATAAAGTAGCGCTTATCTTTGCTGCAGAACCCGTCTTCGCTTGCATTGCCGCTTGGGTATTTTTGGACGAAGTTCTTGGTGAAAAAGGCATGATTGGTGCGGGGTTAATTCTTGCTGGAATGCTTGTCTCAGAGTTAGGTGATCGGAAAAAACAACCAGAACTCAGACCGCTTGATCAGACAGCGGCACTGAAATAGAAAAATCTAAAATCTAAAATCTAAAATCTAAAATCAATGGGTACTAAAGATACTATTTTTTATGCCCATTAATTTCCCTTACTTCTGATAATAACTCTGACCTTTATTCACTAATCATTAGCTGAATCTGCACTGTAAACCTGTCACCAATAACTATATATTGATCTAACACCTAAAAAAAACACTACATATTGTGCTTAATTATTTCAGTACCACAAGTTATTGTGATCTAAATCAACAAAGCCACCCCCTGAAATACTATATATTGTGTTTATTAAAACAATAACATCTATATATAGGTGACCCATGAATTTTAACTGTATTACTCCGAGTGTGGTCTTCCAAGAAGTGCCTAATGAAATTAGCCTGTGCTTTAGTATTACTGGTTGTAAGGTCGGCTGCAAAGGCTGCCACAGTACTGAGTTATGGCATGAAGATAATGGCATGTCGCTCACCAACACTAACTTCATCCAGTGGCTTAAAAAGTATCAAGGCTTAATCAGTTGCGTGGTTTTTTTTGGTGGCGAATGGCAACCCAACGCTTTAATTGAAAAGCTGATCATCGCTAAAAATCATGGTCTTAAAACTTGCCTCTACTCAGGTGAAAAACATATTGATATAAAGATTTCTCAACACCTTAATTTTTTAAAAACGGGTGCTTGGCATGAAGCTTTAGGTGGCCTAAATAGCCCGATAACCAATCAAGTTTTTCGTGATGTCATTTCAGCAGAGAAATTAAACCATTTATTTATCAAAGATATCGATGCGAATACCTTCAATGCTAACACCGTCGATGCTGATCATTCCCAAACTACTATTTTAGAGAGTAATCCTTTAAAGGCTAATGCTTTAGAGATTAGTGCTTTTGAAATTAGTACTTTCAAACCTTATCAATTTAATCAAGGAGCTAACAATGTTGCGGCTTAACGAAGAACAAATCACTAATAAAAAAGATTTTATCAAACAATATTTTTCAGCAAAAAATGCAGCTGACGGCTCAAAAATGGATGCCAATGCCAACGTCAGTCATAAAAACATTGCGACGTTAGAAGCTGAGTTATTAAAAGATTGTTTTGTACAAATTAATCGCGCGTTAGTACATGACAAAATACGTGATACTTTTGATGCTGATTTGGCCAAAGAGTATTTACGCCAAATTGAAGATCATGAAATTTATGTGCACGATGAGACCAGTTTAAAGCCATATTGCACCTCAATTAGCATGTATCCCTTTTTATTAGACGGATTAACTAAGCTAGGCGGTGAGTCTAAAGCACCTAAGCATTTAGAATCTTTCTGCGGTTCTTTTGTTAATTTGATTTTTGCTATATCGGCTCAATTTGCCGGTGCCGTTGCAACTGTTGAGTTTCTCACCTATTTTGATTACTTTGCCCGCCTTGAATACGGTAATGACTATCTAAGTACGCATAAATCTGAGATAGAAAATCACTTACAACATGTGGTCTATGCTATTAACCAACCAGCGGCTGCTCGTGGATACCAGAGTGTATTTTGGAATATTTCACTATTTGATCAACATTACTTTGCTTCAATGTTTGGTGAATTTGTTTTCCCTGATTTTAGTAAGCCTAATTGGCAGACCGTTGACCAGTTACAACAATTTTTCCTCGGTTGGATCAATAAAGAGCGTGAACAAGCAGTACTTACCTTCCCCGTAGTTACCGCTGCAATGCTAACTGCAAATGGCCAATGTAAAGACTTGGATTTTGCTCGAAAGCTCGCTCAACAAAAAGCTGAGGGCAATTCCTTTTTTATCTACTTATCTGATAGTGCAGATTCACTAGCCTCATGTTGTCGATTACGTAATGAAATTTCTGATAATACTTTTTCTTATACCTTGGGCGCTGGTGGTGTAGCCACTGGCTCGATTAATGTAATCACGGTTAATATGAACCGTTTAGTGCAAGACGGTCGAGACTTGAAAACAGAAATTGAAAAAGTGCAAAAATACCAAGTAGCCTATCGAAAGCTTATGGAAGACTATCAAGCACAAGGAGCATTATCCGTTTACGACGCAGGGTTTATCTCACTTGATAAGCAATTTCTTACCATAGGTATTAATGGTATGGCTGAAGCTGCTGAGTTTGCCCAAATTAAAGTCGGCAATAATGAAGAATATAAGCAGTTTGTTAGTAAACAATTAAAAGTCATTTACCAAGCTAACCAAGCCGCTAAGAAAGAATTTGGTTATATGTTTAATACCGAATTTGTGCCTGCTGAAAATCTCGGCATTAAAAATGCGAAATGGGATAAGAAAGACGGTTACCAAGTAAGCCGCGAGTGTTATAACTCTTATTTTTATGTCGTGGAAGACGAAGAAACTAACCATATCGATAAGTTTGTCATGCACGGTCAAGAAATGACGCAATACCTTGATGGTGGTTCAGCACTGCATTTAAATTTAGATGAATCGCTTTCTACTGATGCATACCTGAAACTATTCAATGTAGCTGCAGCTACAGGGTGTAATTATTTTTGTATCAATGTGAAGATTACGATTTGTAATGAATGTGACAAAATCGATAAGCGCACTTTACATCTCTGTTCGAGTTGCGGCAGTGAAAACATTGATCACGGAACGCGCGTTATTGGTTATTTAAAACGAGTTACGGCCTTTAGTCAGGGCCGCCAAAAGGAACATGCTCTGCGTCACTATCATAAAGAAAGTGCTTAATAAGCAGAGTTTTTTTAAGTACGAAATAACTCCCATTATTTCGTACTTTGTTTATTCTTACATCCTGTTCAAGTAGCTTAAAGCTTTAAGCTGTATGCCTCAATGAAAAGGAAAAAGCACGGAGTTGATGACTATCAATGAATACTTTTGACGAATTCATTGAGATTTACCGCGACAAGGTTTATTGCTACTAAACAGGCATGACTTTATAAGCGCAACGCCTTGCTCCATCAATAATATGCTCTTCTCTGCTCACTTCAGCAATGTCCTTCATTAGTGTTTGAAACATTTGTAATTCTGAACGACAAAAACTCAAACATTTACTTGCTGCAGCACAGATTGGGCAATGATTTTCCATTAACCAAAAAATGCCATCATGCTCTTCAACGCTTGCCATGTAACCTTCATCACTACGCAATTTAGCTAAGGTTTGTAGTTTTTCTTCCACACCATAACGATCGGCTAACGCTAAGGTATAGTTTGTCATCGCTGTTTCTTCTCGGTGACTGATCAGCTTTTCCATACCATCGTCACCAAAGAGTGTGATAACAGAGTCGAGTAGCTGCACGGTTAATTCATCGTGACGATCAGCAAAACGGCTATTGCCTTTATCAGTTAATGACCAATATCGGGTAGGTCTGCCTCGAGCCGCTTTTTCATCTTTAAAAACCACATCTCCAGAATCTTCCAGCCCTTGTACATGCTGGCGAATTCCCATTGTCGTTAGACCCAATTCACTTGCCAGTATTTTTGCTGTTAAAGGCCCTTGAGTCTTTAATAACTGAATTATTTTTTCATGTGTCTTCATTAAATCTCCGGCAGGAAAAAGGGGTATACCCTTATTATTACGCATTTTTATCGCTGAGACTAATATTTAGTAAAGTTTTTTGTTTATATTTAACTTGACCTTATTAAGTAAAGCATTTACCTTACTTAATAAGTAAAACGCTTTACTAAAGAAAACGACGGGAAATATTATGAATTTACTCATTATCAGTGCTAGTCAACGAACCGAATCACAAAGTGCAAAAGTCGCTGACTACTTGGCTAACAGCAGTAGTCAATTTAGTAAAACTAGTCATATTGAATTATGTAAACAGCGATTACCACTATGGGACGGCGATGATAGTAGTAAGCAAAATGACAATAGTGACTGGTTGGCCATCAATACCCAATTACAAACAATGGATGCATTAATACTTATCACCCCAGAATGGGGCGGGACCGCTTCGCCATTATTGAAAAATTTATTAATGATGTCTGAGGCTGCCGATATTGGTCACAAACCCGTGTTATTAGTTTCTGTAGTCAATGGCATTAGCGGTGCTTATCCCATTGCAGAATTAAGAATGAATGCCTTTTCAAATAACAAATTAGTCGCTATACCCGATCACCTTATTATTAGAAATGTTGAAGAGATTCTAAATACAGCCAATGAGAACAACCTCCAGCATGATAATGCCATAACTCGTCGTGATAAACGCATTCGTCATCGCATTGGTTATAGCTTACATACCTTATTGCATTATGGCCAAGCGATGAAATCTTTACGTGAAACCTTGCAGGTCAGCACGTATAACAATGAACACTTATATCAATACGGTATGTAAGCACACTGCAGACCTAAGTTAAGTAAACGAGGCAATATTATGAATTTAAATCAAGTCACCCTTACCGTCATTAACATGGATGAAAGTACCGATTTTTATCGTCGTTTAGGTTTTTTACAGATTGTAGATACGCCACATTATGCACGCTTCGCCTGTCCTGATGAGGGCGCTACTTTTTCATTAAGCTTAGCTGAAACTGAATCGCTAACTAATACACAAAATAAACTGAGATCTGGCACAACCATCTATTTTGAGCATGAAAAACTAGATGACTGGGTAAAAACAGTCCAAAGCCGTGGTATTGAATTTGAACAGCTGCCTATTTCACAATCTTACCTATGGCGTGAAGCAATATTAACGGACCCTAGCGGCAACAAAATAAAACTCTATTGGGCTGGAGAGAATCGCTTAAATCCACCTTGGCGAGTTGAGAAAAAATACCACGAGTAAAAAAGACTACACTACTATTGATAGATACGTTTTTAAAACGTACAGGAGAGCACTTATGATTACTTTAGAACACATTAATTTAGTCGTTAAAGACATAGAAAAAAGCTTAGAATTTTACCGCGCAGCTTTTCCACATTGGCATGTACGAGGCGGTGATAAAGGTGAATGGTCTGGAAAACCGAGAAATTGGTTACACTTTGGTGATGATTATCAATATATCGCCTTTGCCGATAATGGCGTCGGTGACAATAGAGATTTAACTGGTCATCAAGTAGGTTTGGCGCATTTTGCTTATGTTACCAGCGATCTTAAAGGCACTATAGCCCGTATAACACAAGCAGGCTTCGCTATTCACAAAGAGGGTATGCCAGATAAGTATAGAGATAATATCTATTTTCTTGATGCTGATGGTTATGAAGTGGAATTTGTTCAGTACCACACTGACTTGCCTGAACTAAGAAATCGATATTAATTATCAATGATAGCCACTTCAATGTTGAAGAAAACTGGGTAAGAACGCATGGTAACTTTACAGTATTCATCAACATAGCTTAAACTTAGCGGGCTATCCCCCAATTTAAGGACTCTCATGGTTAAGTTTCAATGGCTATTTATTTTTCTATTTCTCTCAGGTTGTGCCACGTTAGGGGTTATGGAATTCGACAAGCTTTATGGTCCAAGCAATGTTGAAAATAGATTAGCTCAAGTTAAAGCGACTACAGCAGAAGCCATTCATTTTAATAGACAGATACAACCAATTATTGAAAACCGCTGTGTTGTTTGTCACGGTTGTTACGATGCCCCTTGCCAGTTGAAAATGGAAAGTCGCGCAGGTATTGAACGTGGTGCTAATAAAACCATGGTTTACAATGGTGAGCGCCTACTTACTGCTAATATCAGTGCAAGCCTTAGCAAATTAACTGAATTGAAACGGGATAACTTAGAGCCACTTCGCCAGCAAGGATATTTTCCGGTACTTAATGAGCGCCAGCAAACAGAGCAAGCCAATACCCAGAGCAGCTTGTTCTATCAAATGTTACAACTCAAAAAGCAACACCCTTTACCCAGTGAGCCAATACTTAATGAGAGTTTTGATGTCGCACTCGATAGAAGCCAACAATGCCCAACAATAGAAGAGTTTGAGCAATATAAGGATAAGTACCCTCTTGGGGGCATGCCCTATGCACTGCCGGCACTCTCAACAACTGAGCATGATCAATTAACTGATTGGATAGCCCAGGGTGCAATCATGCCCGATGCCTTACCACCCAATGCTAAAGAACAACAAATGATCACCCGTTGGGAAAAGTTACTTAATGGTAGCTCTGCTAAAGAACAGTTGATTGCCCGTTATTTATTTGAACACTTATACTTAGCCAATTTATATTTTGATAAAGCACGATCTAGTTACTTTAAATTGGTGCGTTCGAGCACGCCTAGTGGTGAAAAAATAGCGGTGATTACTACCCGTCGTCCTTTTGATTCACCTTATGCAGATGGCAGCACTGATGCCATTGTCGATAAGCCGCAAGTGTACTATCGATTAATTAAGCACAACGACACCATTATTGCCAAGCGCCATATGCCCTACCCGTTTGGTGAAGCTAAATTGGCGCGTATTTCAGCGCTTTTCTATCAACCTGATTACACAGTAACTACCTTGCCTGATTACCAATTAGCAAACGCCTCTAATCCCTTTAAGACTTTTCAGGCGATTCCAGATAAAGCACGCTATCAGTTTTTATTAGACCAAGCGCAGTTCTCTATTATGAACTTTATTAAAGGTCCTGTTTGTCGAGGTCAAATTGCGCTGAATGTGATTGAAGATAATTTTTGGGTATTTTTCCTCAGTCCTGATAATTTTGATCATTACCCCAGTGAAAAATTCATTAAAGCTAATGCAGAATTATTACAATTACCGGCTGGAACGAGTGATAAAACCCTATCATTACTTTACTGGCGACAATATGCGAAAAGTCAGCAAGAATACGTAAAAAATAAATTAGCTTATGTGGAGGAGCTTAACTTACAGCCCAATCAACTAAACCTTGATTTGATTTGGTCGGGTAAAGGAAACCCAAATGCTAGCCTTACCGTATTCAGACACTTTGATAGTGCTTCTGTATTGCAAGGTTTTGTTGGTCCTACTCCTAAAACAGCATGGTTAATTAGCTATCCATTATTAGAACGAATTCATTACTTATTAGTGGCTGGTTTTGATGTTTATGGCAGTGTGGGTCATCAATTAAAAACACGTTTATATATGGATTTTTTACGGATGGAAGCCGAAAGTAATTTCATTAGCTTTTTACCTAAAGATGAACGAAAAGCAATACACGAGTATTGGTATCGTGATACCAGTGACGACATTAAAGATTATATTTTCTCTGATGATTTTTATCAGTTACCCGAAACAGGTATTAACTATCAAAGCAGTAATCATCAAGAGGAACTGTTTCAATTGGTTGGCCAACATACCAAAAATACCAATGTTAGCCAGTTTAACCTCAATTCATTAGCACAAAACAGTGCCGACAAAGTCATTGCAAACATCAGCCAGTTACCTAATGAAAGCGTCACTCTGTTACCACAAGTGAGTTATATCATGGTATCAAATGGCGATAAAAACCAAGTCTATAGCTTAATTAACAACTCCGCACACAGTAATGTTGCCCATTTATTTTCAGAAGCAAATAGACGCCTCCCCAAAGAAGATGATTTAGCCATTTTACGCGGAGTCGTGGGTACTTACCCCAATGCCTTTTTTAAAGTAGATCAAGCGCAACTCAGTGAGTTTGTCAGTAGCTTGAACGCAATAAAAACCGAGCAAGATTACCGTAAACTTAAAGACCGGTTTGCCATTCGCCGCACAAATCCTAAATTCTGGACTTTTGCAGATGAATTACACGCTTGGTATAAAACCAATCAACCTAAATCAGCGGGCTTACTTGATTTTAATCGCTTGGAAAATCGTTAGACTCTTAACTGAATAGCGATTGGTAATACCCTGTAACAAAATACTGCCGCTTACCTCAATACTCAATGAGGTAAGCCATAGTCTTGCTAAACCCTCTTCTGATACACTGCAGAACGATTTGTAAAATAAATGTAAATACTTAGTACGAATCTAAATGAATTCACTAACCTAATAGTCACTTCAACAAGCGAGACTCAAATGAAGAAACAAAGCCTTTTCTTGACCAGTATCTTGGTCACTAGCGTATTAGCCGGTTGTACTGGTAATAGTGTTGAGCAAACATCAGAACCTATGGCTTCAGCTCAACAGCAAGCACAAAAAATCAATTATCCTGTGACAGCAAAAGGTGACGTAGTTGATAATTTCTTTGGTACTGATGTTGCGGACCCTTACCGTTGGTTAGAAGATGATCGCAGTGAAGAAACAGGCGCTTGGGTTAAGGCAGAAAACAAGGTGACATTCGATTACTTGTCACAAATTCCGTATCGTGGACAACTTAAGTCGCGTCTAGCCGAATTATGGAACTACGAAAAAGTAGGCGCGCCTTTTAAAGAGGGTGATTATTCCTACTTTTACAAAAATGATGGTCTACAAAATCAATATGTTGTTTATCGTCAAAAAGAAGGCGGCACTGCTGAGTTGTTTTTAGATCCAAATACCTTTAGTGAAGATGGCACCACCTCAATGGGACAGCTAAGCTTCTCAAAAGATGGCTCTATTGCCGCTTATGCTATTTCTGAAGGTGGTAGTGATTGGCGTAAAATCATCATCATCGATGTAGAAACTAAGAAAGTATTAGAGACACCTCTAGTAGATGTTAAATTCTCAGGTATTTCTTGGTTTAAAAATGAAGGGTTTTACTACTCAAGTTATGACAAACCAGAGGGCAGTGAGTTATCGGCTAAGACTGACCAACATAAACTTTATTACCATGTATTAGGTCAACCACAAAAAGACGATAAAATTATTTTTGGTAATATCGCCGAGCAAAAACGTCGTTATGTAGGAGGTAATGTCACTGAAGATAATCGTTTCTTGCTTATTTCTGGCGCCATTTCAACATCAGGTAATGATCTTTATTTAAAAGATTTAACTAAACCAAATAGCCCACTTATAACAATTACTGATAACTTCGATGCTGATACCTACGTTATTGAAAATGAAGGTGACAAGTTATTTTTAGTGACAAACTTAAATGCGCCAAATAAGAAAATTGTCACGGTAAATGCTAAAGCACCAGCCAGTAAAAACTGGACTGACTTTATTGCAGAAACGGATTATGTGTTAAGCGCTTCAACGGGTGGCGGCTTCTTCTTTACTGAGTATATGGTTGATGCCATTTCTAAAGTTTATCAATATGATTATCAAGGTAAACAAGTACGTGAAATCAACTTACCAGGTGTCGGTAGTTCTTCAGCCCTAGAAGGCGATAAAGACGAAAGTACGTTATATTACTCATTTAGCAACTACAAAACGCCAGGTACTATCTATAGCTACAACATAGATAAAGGTAATAGTGACGTTTACCGTAAGTCAGGCGCTAAATTCGATAGCGATGCTTATGAATCAAAACAAGTATTCTATCCTTCAAAAGATGGTACCAAAGTACCTATGATCATTACCTATAAAAAAGGTATTGAGCTTAATGGTAAAAATCCAACTATTTTATATGGTTACGGTGGCTTCAATATTAGCTTAACACCAAGATTTAGTGTCTCGCGTGCAGTATGGTTAGAACAAGGTGGTATTTATGCTGTTGCTAACTTACGTGGTGGCGGTGAATACGGTAAAACATGGCACAAAGCGGGTACTCAATTAGATAAACAAAATGTTTTTGATGACTTTATTGCTGCCGGTGAATACTTAATTAAGCAAGATTATACTTCTAGTGACTACTTAGCGATTAATGGTGGTTCTAACGGTGGTTTATTAGTAGGCGCAGTTATGACTCAGCGTCCTGATCTTATGCAAGTTGCCTTACCCGCTGTTGGTGTATTAGACATGCTTAGATATCACACCTTCACTGCTGGTGCAGGTTGGGCTTACGATTATGGTACAGCTGAGCAAAGTGAAGAAATGTTCACTTACTTAAAGGGTTATTCACCTGTTCACAATGTTAAAGCCGGTGTTAGTTATCCAGCGACTATGGTTACTACAGGCGATCATGATGACCGTGTTGTGCCAGCACATTCATTTAAGTTTGCTGCTGAGTTACAAGCTAAACAAGCAGGTAACGCTCCAACATTAATTCGTATTGAAACCAATGCAGGTCACGGTGCAGGTACGCCTGTTTCTAAAACTATTGAACAGTACGCTGACATCTATGCCTTTACCTTGTTTAACATGGGTTTTACTTCCTTACCGAAGTAAAACAGTAAAACAACGCGCTAGTTATTTTTGATGTTAACTGAAAAAAGCTGATCTTGATCAAGTACTTGAGTAAATTACTCAGGTACTATTTCAACAAGTTTAATGAATTCAATTTAAATATCTGGAGTAATTTATGGGTTGTTGTGGTGGTTGTGGTGGCGAAGGTCACGATGAGAAAAAAGAGCAAGAACAAGCTCAAGATAAATCTACTGAACAAACTGAAGCTGCTGAAAAAGAGTAATTGATACCAAACGGATTAATTTATTGGTCAGCTTAGAGCTACATTAGCGAGCTTAAAACAAGCAAAATGAGTTAAACATAGTTACTCTATATTTCATTCATTTTGTGATGTTATCAGTTTGCTAATGAGCTCCCGATGGGCGAGTTTAAAAGGTTTACATGCGGCGTTATTGATTTTGACAAGGGAATAACCATTCTCTTCAATCAATGCCTTGCCTCTAAACCTTTTAATTCTCGCTAAGTGATCAATAAATTAGTCCGATTGGTATTACTCTCTATCAACTGTAGTTTGTACAAATGCCGGTCAACTATCCTAGTTAGTTAATCGGCATTTTTTTATGCAAATATTTATTAATTAGTGAGATAACAAACGAACTAATTACTTATGCTCTTTGATTAACGCGAGAAAGGGTTGTCCGTAACGGGATAACTTCACATCTCCGATACCACTAATGCTCAGCATCTCACGCGATGTTTTCGGCTTTACACGTGCCAGCTCAGATAAGGTGGCATCATTGAAGACAATAAAAGGAGCAATGTCTTCACCATCAGCAATGGCTTTACGAAGTTCGCGTAATTTTGCAAATAAAACACGATCATAGCTTTTTTGAGGGCTTTTTTCTTGCCAGTAACTGGCTTTTTGCAGACGAGGGCTAGCTAACATCAAAGGCTCTTGCGCTTTTAATACCACGCCCGACGCCTGTGTTAAGCATAAAATAGATTGTTGTTCGATATCTTGCTGTAAATAACCTAAATGAATTAGCTGTCCAATAATTGAGAACCAGTAACCCACCGTTTTTCCTTTACCGATACCAAAGGTAGAGACTTTATCATGCGCTAGCTGTTTAACTTTTTCAGTAAGTTCACCGCGCAATACGGCAATAACATGATTAATATCACCTTGTTGCTCAATACGATACACGCATGACAATACTTTTTGTGCTTCTATGGTGCCATCAAACTGACTTGGTGGGTCTAAGCAAATATCGCAATTTCCACAGCCTTTTTCGGTATATTCGGCAAAGTAATTCAGTACTACCTGCCGACGACAAGTTTGTGCATCAATAAAAGCATCCATGGCAGCAAAACGTTGCATTTCAACATTCACTCGCTGCGGATTATCGCCTTCACTAATGCGCTTCTTAATACGATTAACATCTTTCTCATCAACCAAAAATAAGGCTTCTGCATTTAAGCCATCTCGACCAGCGCGACCAATTTCTTGATAATAAGACTCTAAAGTACGTGGTGGCTCAAAATGTATGACATAACGCACATTAGGTTTATTGATTCCTAAACCAAAAGCAACAGTAGCAATCACTATTTGAATATTATCTTTGGTGAAACCCTCTTGTACTAGGGAACGAATTTCGTTCTCTAACCCCGCATGGTAAGCAGCACAGTTGATGCCGCTAGCGGCTAAATACTTAGCCAATTTTTCCACTTGCCAACGACTGTTACAATAAATAATACCGCTGTCTTCACCCTTCTTTTTGATATACCCCAACAACTGCTTTTCGCCATTATATTTAGGCGCTAAGGTAAAACGAATATTGGGTCGGTCAAAACTATCAAGGTGAATATAAGGATTTGGTAACGCAAGTTGGTTCAAAATATCTTTACGAGTCGTCACATCTGCCGTCGCAGTTAACGCCATAACGGGCACTGTGGGGAAATTTTGTTTTAAGCATTGTAGCTTGGTGTACGCAGGTCTGAAATCATGGCCCCATTGAGAAATACAGTGCGCTTCATCAATAGCAAATAAGCTTAATGGCAGTTGGTTCAAGCTTTGTAAGAAGTAATAATTAGTTAGGCGTTCAGGGGCAACATAAAGCAGTTTAATTTCACCTCGCCCTAACCGAGCGAAAATATCGCTGATTTCGCTTTGTTCCAAACTTGAATTAATAAAGGCAGCTGAGATTCCTTGCCTAGTTAAGCCATCGACTTGGTCTTTCATTAAGGCAATCAACGGAGATACAACAACCGTAACACCAGGTAACAGTACCGCGGGTAACTGATAACATAAAGATTTACCACCACCCGTAGGCATTAAGACCAATGAGTCTTGCCCTTGTAACAAGCTATTGATAATTTTAGCTTGTCCCTCACGAAAGCTATCATAGCCAAAATAGTGCTTTAAAGTATCGAGCAGTAAGGCATTATTTTCAGTACTGAGTTCTGTACTAATTTCGGCACTGTTTTGGTCATTGGCAACGGAAGAATTCAAGAAGGTGTCGACTAATTTTCTTATGAGTAATACCGCTATTTTAACTCAGCGCAGCCGTGAAAACCTAGTACATAAAAATATATTTATAACTCACCTAAAATCATGTGCTTGTTCAGAGGTAAACGCATTATACCAATCGGACTAATTTATTGATCCGTTTGGTATTAGTACTAACAAGTTTACGCTGTGAAGAATCACCACTTAGCTTTAAATACTTGAACCGCTTCATGTCGTGTTATTATCCTCGCTCTTTTTATACCTTATAACTATGACTAAATACTCATGAGTGCATCTGCTACAAATCAACTTGAAGAAAACAGCAACCGCAATGGTGCACTAAGTGCGCTAAGTGCATATCTGCTCTGGGGTTTTGCGCCAATATATTTTAAATTACTCACCGCAATTGAGCCCGGTGAAATAATGATGCACAGAGTGATTTGGTCAACAGTATTTTTGTTGGTGATGATCATAGTCATGAAGAAGTGGTCACAGCTAGTGGCTATTTTTAAGCAACCTAAAATATTATTGCAATTGTCTTTATCGGCTAGCTTTCTTGCAGTGAACTGGTTTCTATTTATCTGGGCGGTAAACAACAATCATTTACTTGATGCCAGTTTAGGTTATTACATTAACCCCTTGTTTAATGTAATTCTCGGCATGATATTTTTCCATGAGCGTTTGCGTCGTAACCAATTAATCGCGGTTGGTTTAGCGCTTGTTGGAGTATTGGTGCAACTCATTGCTTTAGGTACTTTACCAATCATCTCACTTGCTTTAGCAACTACCTTTGCAATTTACGGATTAATTAGAAAAAAACTCCCTATTAACTCGTTCATCGGATTATTCATTGAGTCACTGTTGATGCTACCTATAGCCCTCATTTATTGGTTTTTCTTTGTCGAAAGCAGTACCAGTAATATGGCGATAAATGCCGCCAGCTTAAACTTTACGTTGATCATGGCAGGCATAGTGACAACGGCACCGTTATTGTTTTTTACTATCGCGGCTAAGAGGTTAGCACTGTCGACCCTAGGTTTTTTTCAATACTTGGGGCCAAGTATTATGTTTTTATTGGCGACATTTTATTATCAAGAAACCATGAAAAGTGCTGAGTTAATCACCTTTATATTTATTTGGGCAGCATTAGCGCTTTATAGCCTAGACTCATTTAAAAAGCGTGCTTAAATCGGCTATCCATGACGTAAAAAAATAGCGCTTTATAAAAGCGCTATTTTTTTATTCACTGTCTTATACCAACCAGACTAATTTATTGATCCAATTGGTATTATTCGTCCGAGACTAGCTAATCGTCTAGTTCCGCACCAAAGACGACTATCTGATTGCGACCATTTTCTTTTGCTGCGTATAACGCATTATCTGCTTCATTCATTTGCTTAGAGAATTCATCTAGGCTATCAAAAACCACGCCTAAACTTAACGTAATTGATATTGACGTATCTCCAGCAGGAATAGCCGATACCGCAATTTCTCGTCTAAAATCATCTAATTTATTATGCAAATAGTCTGTATCTAACCCATGTAACAGTACTGCAAACTCTTCACCGCCCAAACGAGCGGTAAGTCCTGCGCCAAAATGTTTACGCATATAAAGAGCAATAACTTTTAATACTTGATCACCAATATCATGGCCGTAGGTATCATTTACCTTCTTAAAGAAGTCGACATCTATCATAGCTAAGCAATAGGGTACTTTTTTATTGATATATTCTTTGATGCGAGATTCAGCACTACGGAAAAAAGCACGGCGATTAGCGAGGTCGGTTAAATAATCGGTGTTAGCTGCATGCTGAATTTTAGCAATGTTATTTAAACTCTCGATATTTTGAGTAATACGACAATAGAATTCTTCAGGGCAAAAAGGTTTACGTAAAAAGTCATCGGCACCATTTTTTATAAAGCGCGCTGAATGAATACCACTACTCGCGCCTGAAATACCTATTACGGCTAATTGCTCACGGGTATAAACACGACGAATTTCATTGGTCAGCTCAATACCGTCCATTGCCGGCATTTCTAAATCGGTGATGACCATTTTAATATTTTTATGCTGCGCCAGTTTTTCTAAAGCCTGCACACCATTATTAGCGGTAATCACATTAAAATTACGGCGTTTTAATAACTCGACAATATGGTTTCGCGCAGAAGATGAGTCATCAACCACCAAAATGGTATTTTTATTATTAGTTTGTTGCCAATGTAAAACACGCTTTAAATAGAGGAAGGCTTGACTATTTTCTTTTGGAATATAATCAATAACTGGCTGTGATAATATTTTCTGCCGAGTTTCATCATCCATTTTTCCGGTCATAACGATGCTAGGAATACCATGGGATAAGACACAAGCTATCGCCTCGCCATCAAGCGCATCAGGTAAGGCATAATCAATAGTCGCTGCAAAAAAATCAGTATCTGTTGATAAGATATTTTCCACCTGCGCTAAATCAGTAGCAATGACCACATCAAATTTTAACGAACGTGCTATCTGTTTGATTACAGTCGCTATAGGTTTACTGTCTTCTACTATTAATAATCTTTGAGACATCATGCCACCTTCTGATTTTAAAAATACCAATCGGACTAATTTTTGGCTGATAGATCCAATATTCTACAAGTTCTCAAATAAACGAGTACTCTCTCAACAGTTAAACCGCTTGTAAATTAGCGTATTCCACCACGAGCCACTTGCTACCAACATCGGCAAAATTCACCTGAATACGTGATTGAGCACCACTACCTTCATAGTTAAGTACCACACCCTCACCAAACTTAGCATGTTTAACCTGCTGCCCCAACTTAAAGCCTGTATTTTCAAAGGTTTCAAGTGTAAAGGTATTTGAAAACTTTCCCACTTTACTGGGTCGTTTTACTTGAGACTGCATGCGAATTTCTTCGATACAATCTTCAGGTAATTCTCGTAAAAACCGACTAGCTTTGTGGAATTTTTCTTGTCCATATAAACGGCGACTTTCGGCGTGGCATAAATAGAGTTTTCTCATCGCTCTGGTCATGCCGACATAACACAAGCGGCGTTCTTCTTCTAAGCGGCCAATTTCTTCAACCGACTGTTGCGAAGGGAACATGCCTTCTTCAAGACCCGCAATAAAGACTAAAGGAAATTCTAACCCTTTGGCTGAGTGCATTGTCATTAACTGTACTGCGGCTTCAAATTCGTCTGCTTGAGATTCACCTGACTCTAATGCCGCGTGCGTTAAAAATGCCGTTAATGGGGTTTGCTCTTCCGCTAATTCAGGATCGCTTTCAAAGGTTTGACATGCCGTGACTAGCTCGTTTAAGTTTTCAATACGCTGTGCGGCACGTTCACCTTTTTCGGCCTGATACATAGCCTTTAAACCACTGTGGCTGATAATAAAATTCGCCTGCTGATCTAAATCTAAGTTGGTTGTATCATCTTCTAATTGTTCGATAAGTTGAATAAACGCAGTAATCGTTTTAGCGCCCCTACCCTTCAATTGCTCTGCTTGTAACATTTGCTTGCAAGCTTGCCACATTGTTACTTCCGAACCCCTTGCTGCGTCTCTCACTAGTGATAATGTTTGATTACCAATGCCACGCGTAGGTGTATTGATAACACGTTCAAAGGCTGCATCATCATCACGATTATTAATTAGACGCATGTAAGCAAGCGCATCTTTTATTTCTTGTCGTTCAAAAAATCGTTGACCACCATAAATTCGATAAGGTAATTGTCCTTGCAATAACGCTTCTTCAAGTAAACGTGATTGTGCATTTGAGCGATACAATATGGCTATTTCATCAAGTTTACCGCCATCATCACGCCATTGTTTTATGCGGCCAGCGATAAAGCGTGCTTCATCAATTTCATTAAAAGCCGTATAAATTGAGATTTTTTCGCCCGCTTCTCCATCAGTCCAGAGCTCTTTACCCATGCGATTATTGTTATTGCAGATTAATTGGTTAGCTGATTTCAAAATGTTTGCAGTTGAACGATAGTTTTGCTCAAGACGAATAGTTTTCGCGTCATCATATTCTTTTAAAAAACGTTCGATATTCTCAATTTTAGCGCCACGCCAGCCATAGATTGATTGGTCGTCATCACCGACAATCATGACCTTGCTGCGAGCTTTACCCAGCATAGTAAGCCAAGCATATTGAATGGCGTTGGTATCTTGAAACTCATCCACCAAAATATGGCCAAAACGCTGCTGATAGTGATCTAATAAGGCAGGATTTTTTAACCACAACTCATGTGCACGTAATAATAACTCGGCGAAATCAACTAAACCGGATCTATCACAGGTTTCTTGGTAGGCTTTATAAACTTTAACAAACAACTCTTCAGTCGGATCGAACTGAGCATCAATATGTTGAGGACGCAAACCTTCATCTTTCTTACCATTGATGTACCAAACAAATTGTTTAGGAGGCCATTTTTTCTCATCAAGTTCTAGTGACCTAACGATTCTTTTGATTAGGCGTAATTGATCATCGCTATCTAATACTTGAAAGCTTTGCGGTAAATTGGCTTCTTGAAAGTGCATTCTTAATAAACGATGCGCCAAACCATGAAAGGTACCAATCCACATACCGTGAGTATTACCATTGGTCACCTGTTCTACACGAGCACGCATCTCTGCTGCTGCTTTATTGGTAAAGGTTACTGCCAAAATACTGTGCGAAGAGACGCCTTCAACTTGCATTAACCAGGCGATACGTTGCACTAACACTCGAGTTTTACCACTACCTGCGCCAGCTAAAATAAGCATATTTTGTTTTGGGGCTGCAACAACATCACGCTGTTTATCATTAAGAGAGTCGAGTAATTCTGAAACGTCCATAGGAATAACCTTTATTTAGGTGGCGAAGTTGAGGTGGCGTAATTTATTGAAGGAGATAGCAGTACATAAAAAGCAAAAGTATATCACCATTTATGAGCAGGCGTTCATTTTACTGTTTATTATTACAGTACCCACTCATTTGGTAACCTATCTAATACTTAAGCTTTTCGAATGAGTTGTGACAGGTCGCTTACTAGGCTTAATTCAATATGAGGTATTTGCTGTAAATTTTTACCCACACCGTATTGCGGTAACCAAGCAGTTTGGCAACCGGCATTTAATGCGCCATGAATATCGGCAAAACCACAATCACCAACATGCAATAACTGTTCAGGTAAAATATCGAGTTGCTGACAAACTAAAGAAAACATATCTGCTTCAGGCTTTTGTTTTAGCAAATGTTCACTTTCATCATGACAATTACCTATTTGAAAACCGGCATGATAAATATGTTTAAAATAATGATCAATGCCCAAGGCTTTGGTATCTACATTGCCATTACTGATTGAAACCAACGGAAACACTTTGCTTAAACTCGCTAAGAGTTCATGGCTTGCTTTGGGTACGGTAAAATCACTTCGTAAGTTAATAAAATAATCTAAACCTGCCTGTGCTTCTTTTCTCGCTTCTTCTGCAGAGAGGTTATGCGCCAGCAAACCTAAACGATAACTTTCAAAACGCAGTCTTACCACATCGTGAGAAATATCCTGATGTGCTTTTATCGCTTGTTGTCGATATGGAGCCCAAAAACGTCGATTAAAGACCTGCTTTGGCTCAAGTAGTAGCTTGGGAGCCCAAATGGCAAACTTTTCAGTAAAGTAATCCGCCATTTGCTGTTCAACCGACTGCATTATTGGTCGGTTATTATATAAGGTGTCATCTAAATCAAAACTGATGGCTTTAATCGCGGTTAAACGTCGGTAAAATTGCATAGTCTCACATAATCCTTAGAATTCTTACATTGCTAACCGTCGAGGTATTAACTTAGCTAATTGGAGACGGTCGTTTAAACTGGCTGAATCAGCAAAGTATTTATAGTGCTAACTGTTGATGTAATAACTTAGCAACTAAGCGCTTGAACTGAGTAAGTAACAAAGTATCCATACGTGGGTCAAAGTGATGAGCGTCTTCACTACCAATCGCTAAAAACCCAACAGCTTGCTCATCATGAGTCAGCTTAATCAACACTACTGAGCCTGAACATGGTTTGGAGAAAATCAGGGTTTGTTCACTTTCTTGTAAGCGGCCAAAATAGTACTCGTCGTTAGTTAAGCGATTTTGCATAACACCAGCACAGTCATTAGTCGACAAACTATGGTGAGCAACCTCGGTGTTATCACTTGGAACTAACCACAATTTAAACGAAGATAAAGATAACAATTCTGTTGTCGCTTGATGTAAACAATCGAGTAATTCTTCCGCTGATTGACAATCCAGTAAGCGTAAATACAGATCACTATAAAGCACAAATAACTGCTCATTATGGTTAGCTACTGACATTAACTGAGTAATCTCATCTTCTAGACCATAGACTTTTTGACGAAGTTGCTGTTGCTGACGTTCCACTAAAGAAACAGTACCACGTTGCTCATCATTGAGCCGTAAGCTAGTCATTAAGCTGTTATTGCGATTAAAGAATTCAGGGTTATCTTGTAAGTAACTTACCACTAACTCGTCCGTTAATGGGATATCATCGCTATTAATAGCTTGTTGTACATCATTCATCTTGCTAGGTTCTTCTTTCATTATATGCGGTCGCTAATAGAATTGGGAAAAGTAGCCGCTTAGGCTTAAATGGATATTTGACCATCAAATACGTGTGTTGCTGGCCCAGACATTTTCACTGGATGACCCGGTCCTTGCCAAAAGATACGTAGTTTTCCACCTGGCAGTTCTACGGTAACTTGTTTCGCTAGCTTTTTCTGCATATAACCAATAACAACAGCCGCACACGCACCGCTACCACAAGCTAAAGTTTCTGCTGCGCCACGCTCATACACTCTTAATTTAATATAATTAGGACTAACAATTTCCATAAAACCGACATTAGCATCTTCAGGGAAACGCTCATGTATAGATAATTCTTGCCCAAGTGATTCAACATCAGCTTCTGCAACACTATCGACAGTCACCACACAATGGGGATTTCCCATGGATACAGCGCCACATAATACAGTTTCACTTTCACTACGCAGAATATACGTGCCTTCTGTTTTTTGTGCCGTGAAAGGGATCTTTTTGGGTTCAAATTGTGGCACTGGCATAGTGACTGAAATATTACCATCACGCTCTATATGTAAATTCATTTTACCTGTGCTGGTAGAAACTTTTATCTTATGTTTATTACATAAACCTTTCATACGGACAAACTTTGCGAAACAGCGAGCGCCATTTCCACACTGTCCCACTTCACTACCATCTGCATTATAAATACGGTAATGAAAGTCTAAATCAGGATCATAAGGAGGCTCAACCACTAATAGTTGGTCAAAGCCTACACCAAAGTTTCTGTTGGCAAACTTAGTGATTTGTTCTGGCGATAAAAAAACATTTTGTGTGACATTATCAAGCACTAAAAAGTCATTACCTAAACCATGCATTTTAGAAAAATTGACTAACATTATTGTTGCTCTTTAACTTGAACTGTTGACTGGTTAGTAGCTTGTTCTATTGGCTCAATTGGCTGTTGAACTGCTTGTTGTTGCTGTGATTCATCAAGCGTAGTCACTGATTGCTCTTGCGACTCAACGCTTTTACTTATACTTTTTTCTTGGCTTTCATCACTTTGCGCTACGGTTTCAGCTTTTGGAGCAACAGCTTGCTCAGGTGTTTGGTACAAGTCACCTTTAATGCCACACGCAGATAATAAAGTGACAGCAATAAAGGTCAGTAAAATTGATTTAAGCTTTACTTTTTGATGTGGCTTTTGATGTAAGTAATGAAGTCTATTGGTACGCATGATGCTTTTTTGCCATGAAAGTCGTTTAAATCAAGCTTTTTAGCGTAACTTAACCGCTCTGTATCTATATTTATTTTGTCTGATTGCTATTATACTCACATGCTTATCAACAATTATACTCACTTAGACAAATAATGTATTTAAAGGATAAGCAATGAACGATAGCCAATACAACTTGATCGCCGAAGCACTTCTTCTCGCTATAGAAGAGGCGATTGAAGACTCTGGTGTCGACATAGATTACGAAGGAGTTGGCGGATTATTAACGCTGACTTTTAAAAATAACACTAAAGTGATAATAAACAAGCAAGCACCCTTGCATGAAATATGGGTAGCAACAAAATTCAATGGTCACCATTTTGTCCTTAATAATGATAGTTGGACAGACAAACGCAGTGGTGAAGAGTTTTGGCAGTTTTTATCAAATGCCGTAAGCACACAAGCTGAAACTGAATTAACGCTTTCAGCACAGTAATACCATTGAGATTAATTAAGGGGTCAAATTTAGACCATTTAAATAGATCAGTAAGTTAATTTTATTGGTATAAATATTATATATTTGGATAAATCGAATGAATAACACTACAGTACGAATTGCCACGCGTAAAAGCGCCCTCGCCTTATGGCAAGCAGAATATGTTAAAGCGCAACTTGAGCACTTTCATGACGGTATTAATGTTGAATTAGTGCCTATGACAACGAAAGGCGATATCATTTTAGACACGCCTTTAGCCAAGGTCGGCGGTAAAGGTTTATTTGTTAAAGAACTTGAAGTAGCAATGCTTGAAGATCGTGCTGATATTGCGGTTCATTCAATGAAAGATGTTCCTGTCGATTTTCCAGAGGGCTTAGGATTAGAAGTTATTTGTCCTCGTGAAGATCCCCGTGATGCTTTTGTTTCTAATACCATCAAATCATTAAGTGATTTACCAAAAGGCGCTATTGTTGGCACATCAAGCTTACGCCGCCAGTGTCAATTAAAAGCAAGCCGCCCTGATTTAGATATTCGTGATTTACGTGGCAATGTAAACACTCGCCTAAGAAAATTAGATGAAGGTCAGTACGACGCCATCATCTTAGCTGCTGCAGGTCTAATTCGCTTAAAAATGAAAGAGCGTATTGCACAATTTATCGAACCAGAAGAAATGCTTCCTGCAAATGGCCAAGGTGCTGTTGGCATTGAGTGTCGTAATGATGATGCAAAAATCAAAGCATTATTAGCGCCATTAGAATGTGCGACTACTCGTATTCGTGTTCTAGCAGAACGTGCGATGAATAAAGCGCTTGAAGGTGGTTGTCAGGTACCAATTGGTAGTTATGGTGTGATTTCGGCTGATGGCAAAAATATCCACCTACGTGGATTAGTTGGCGCTGTCGATGGTAGTGAAATGATCGAAAGTGAAATCACCGGCCCTGTTGAAGAAGGTGAAGCGCTCGGCAATAAACTCGCGCAAGAGTTACTAAGCCGAGGTGCAGATAAAATCTTACAGCAAGTTTATTCAGAAAATGATATCAAAAACAGCTAAATCTGCTAAAAAAACGTCTCAAGTGATACCACTTGAGACTCCTATAAATGAGCAGGCTTTACTTATGCCAGGTAAACCCCTTAAGGTCTTAATTACTAGGCCTAAAGCTAAAGCTCAGCAACTTGCCTTGTTACTTAATCAACAAGGCATAGTTAATACCAGCCAAGCTCTATTTGATTATCAAAAAAACGCCAGCGCTCACGACATAGCTACAGCGCTAGAAAACGCAGATATACTGATCTTTGTTAGTGTTGCTGCCGTTGAATTTGCTCACGCCAGCTATCCTCTGCCTAACAACTTATCTCAAACCATTTTTGCTGTTGGTAATGCCACCAAAAAAGCATTACAAGCAATAGGTATTACCACCACTTTATCGCCATCCCCTCAACAAGAGCACAGTGAAGGTTTACTTAAACTGCCACAATTGTCTAAAGTTATAGGTAAAAGGATAATAATCTTTCGTGGCAATGGTGGACGAGAGCACATTGCTAACAGCTTAACGCTACGAGGTGCTGAGGTTCGATATATCGAAAGTTACCAACGTGTATGGCGAACATTACCAATAATTATTGCTGAGCAATGGCGGGCACAAAAAATTAACTGTATTGTCGTTACCAGTAACGATATATTATTAGCATTACTAAAGTACTTAGCCAGTACAACAAATAGCACAGATAATTATTGGCAATCTCAATGTTTGTGGGTCGTGGTCAGTGATCGTATTGAAAAAAATGCCAAAGCGTTAGGCTTAACACGGATCATTAATACCCATGGCGCTAGCTCTCAAATACTCTGTAATACGTTGCAAGCTCTCTCTTGTTCGTAAGCCTATTTATAAAGTAAATAACGATGGAATATAGAATTATGTCGGATAATGAAATCCCTAAAAACAAACTATCGGATAATAGCGACACCGAGAAAAAAGAAACCGATACACTATCATCTGGTAGTAATACCAATAAAACTTCAGCAACAGAGAATGATAACGTTGATACTAAAAAAGCTACGCTTTCAAAGCCTGATCCGAAAAAATCAGCAGCAAGCACTGGTACAAGGAAATCTTCCCCTTCAAACACACAAGTAGCAGCTGATAAGCCTTCTAATAAAATCGCAACTATTGCATTGGTGATTGCCTCAGTAAGTATTTTCGTTTCTATTGGCCATTATGTTTGGCAACAGCAGCAAAATAGCGCGCAATTTTTAACGCTGAATCAACAAAACCAGCAAGCTATACAACAAAGCCAAGTACAGTTGAAAAATAGCTTAACAGCGGAATTTAGCCGACAGTTACAGCAACAGCATAGAAACACTAGTCAATCACAAGAGAGTGCTAAAAAAGCACATCTTGATAGTGATACTCAACTACAACAGCTAACTACTCAAATAAGGCAGTTAGAGCAGCAAGTGAGCCTGCGCCAACCTAATGACTGGCTAATACATGAAGCAGAATACCTAGTTCGCGTAGCGGCGCGCACCATGTGGTTAGAGCGTGACACTAAAGCGGCTATCAACTTACTGCGTGATGCAGATAATCGCCTTAGAGAATTGGACCAACCTAAATTTTTGCCTGTACGAGCATTAATTAATGAAGATATTGAAAGCTTAGCCTTGATGCCTACACTGAAAAATCAAGAAGCTATTTTAACCTTGATGGCACTTAACAAACAGGTGCCAACCTTAATGCTAGCCGGTGTAAACTTGGCTGAAGCACTCGATCAAACGACAGAAGATCTTGCTCTGTCTGATAATATCGGGGATTGGCAAGAAAATTTAGCCAAAACCTGGCATAAATTCCTCAACGATTTTATCACTGTTCGCAGAAGAACAGGCATGGTTGAGCCATTAATGGCTCCTGAGCAACAACAACACTTAAAGCAAAATTTAAGTCTAAAAATACAACTTGTGCAATGGGCCGCTAGTGAACAAAAAGAAGAAATTTACCAACAAACTCTGCTTGATATTCAGCAATGGTTAAATGAATTCTTTGATATGAACTTGCCTGTAAACAAAAGCTTCTATGAATCGATAGAGCAACTCAAACAACAAACCATTCATTATGACTACCCAAGTGATTTGCGTTCATTGGCGGCAATAAAACGTTTGTTACAAGATTCCAAGCAAGTAACAAAACCGCAAACGTCCAAGTCAGAAAGTGTAAAAGTTGAACAAGCGGAAAAACAGGTTATTGAACAAATTGCTGAGCCCATATCAGTACCAAAAGACAGCCCTAAACCTGAAAGTGAAAAAGCGAGTGGAGGTCAGTTATGATCCGCATTATCATTGCCTTAATCATCTTTTTCAGTGTGATGGCAATAAGCCCTTTTTTAATTGATGAAAAAGGTTACATTCTTATTGCTATGGGTAACACCACCATTGAGTTAACCGTATTATCCGCGGGTATTATGTTAACGCTACTCTTTATTGCGCTAGTTATTAGTTTAAAACTATTACGCGGAGGTTTAAATTTTAGCTTTGGTACCTGGAATAAGCTTGCTTTCGCCGGACAACGTCGCGGTATTGCCAACTTCAATAAAGGCCTTGCTGCTTATATGTTAGAGGATTATAGCCAAGCTGAAGCATTATTCGCTAAAAGTGCTATTCCATCAAAAAGAAAACAAAGCGCTTACCTACTTGCTGCCTCGGCATCTGCAAAGCTAGACCTAAACAGTAATACCAACCACTATTTAACATTACTTGAAAAAGAAACCGTTAAACTCAAAGACGTTGGTTTAGAAAGTGTCATTGTTAATATTAAACTGTTAATGAACCAAGATAAGACTGAAACCTACGCGAAAGCCCGTACGCTCATTGATGAAAATCATAAACAAATTGGCCATGACGCCCGCTTATTGGCACTTGAAATAGATTTATGCATCATTGAGCAACGCTTTTCACAAGCCGTACAGTACATAGCAGCAGCGCGTAAAGAGAAGACAATTATCGATGAGGCTGTTCAAGCTTGGGAGCGACTCGCCTATTATGGTAGTTTTAATGAAAGTATCAAACAGCATGATAGTGAGGCATTGCACGATAATTGGAATGGTTTGAGCCGTAAGGTTAAACAACGAGAAGCCGTGTTATTTGCTTACTGTAAAGTATTAGCCGAAAACGAAATCATCGAACCGTTAAATAAGTTATTGGTACCGCTTTTTAAAAAATCACCAAGTAGCGACTTTTTAAAGCAAATCCGTAACTTACCTATTAAGCGCGCCGATGAGTTAATTGCGATAGTTCAAAAGCAACTCCATAAGAATATCCATAGTGGTAAATGGCTTAGTTGTTTAGGCCATTTAGCTATGAAAAGTGAACAATACTCTATGGCAGAGAAAGCTTTTGGTAGCCTATTAAAGCTAGAAGATCAGGAGTATGGTGCGCAATATGACCGTCAGGATTTACAAACGTTTGCACAAGTCCATAGTAAACAAGGGCAATTTCAAGCAGCTGATTCCATGTGGTCAAAAGCAAACTCTTTATAAACAACCTCAGGTTATTGTTGCGTTGTTACTAACCAAGTAAACACTCAACAATAACCTACTTAAAGCTTATCCTTAGGGGCTGCTTCATCACACTTTTTACATTTTAACAGGTGGCCCAGCATACCCTGACGTCCATTTTTTGAAATCACCCAAGGACGGTTAGTAAAGGGTGGATTGTGTCTAACATGTTGAAAGTGTCCACAGGCAAGTTGTGCCACCCAATGGTGTTCTTCATCTTGATGGTAACCACAAATTGCTTGTTTCATTATGAGTTCACTACGTTAATACTACGGGTTTGGTATTATTTAGAAAAAAGCACTTTAAACTGCTTAGCTTTATCTTCACCGTCAAGACGAGAGAACTTCATTAGTAAATCATCTTTGCCGTCACCATTTAAATCTTCAACCATAACCAGATTGCCATCTTTTGGTAATTGAGTACTGTAACTAACACTGCGTTTTTTAAATGATTTCTTCTTTTTACTAATTTTTCTACCTAGATATATCCTCAATTCATCGTCATCATCCGACAAAATAAGCTCTTTTAAGCCATCACCATTTAAGTCTGCTAACTTAACAATCGCACTACCACTTTGCCCAGAAGTTAAGCTAAAGGTGAGTTCTACACCTTTTTTAATCGCCGGCCTGGTTGGGAATTTATCTTCTTTATTCATTTTGAAGACGTAGACATCTTGGTCAATACCACCAGTCACTAACGCACCAATAATTTGCGATAGGCCAATGTCAAAGCCCGCAAGTAATACCTCAAGCTTGTCATCATTATCAATATCAACAAACTCTAAACCTGTTAACGTACCTTCGGCGTGAATCACGCTGTCAGCCTCTTGTGCATAGCTCAACATCCCTTGATTTTTTTTACCAAAGAAAATTTCATAATCATTCACGCGGTCAAGAACACCTGAAGCCTTGGTATAGCGCACTACCATATCGGTAATACCGTCAGCATTAACATCACGCAGTTCTTCTAACTTCCGATATTCCAAATTACTTTGATCTAATTGTTCACCACTTTCATCACGTTCATTCCACCAGTCAGTTCCAGTGATGGCTTCATTGATCGGTAGACGGGTTGCTTTTGTAGCAAAGTTACTATGTCCATATTGTGGGTAAATAACCATTTCACCATCACCCATCAATAAAATATCTGTTTTTTCATCAAAATTAACATCACTAAAATATAGTTTACTTTCGAGGTAACTTGCTCCTGCGGATAAAATACTTACATTGGGTTTTATGGGCAGTGTTTGTTTAGCAAAAGTGTTCAATCCTTGTCCCATAAAAACATGAGTCTTATTAAAATCAGCAATGATGACATCATCAAAAGCATCATTATTTAAGTCTTGAATAAAATCGCCTCGGCTAATAAAGTCTGCCTGTTCTTGTATATAGAGCGACTCTATCTTTGCCAACCGCTTAAATTTATTTTTTTGATAAAGGAATAAAGAATCAGTAGAAAGGAAATAAATACTTTGTTGTTTCTCGTGCTTTTGTTTACTTAAATCAAAGCGATAAAATGCTTTAGGCACGATAATTTTTTCCGCGACAACATATTGATTCGCGGTATGGTCTAACTGATAAATGATTAACCAACGATTACTCTGTTCATCTACAGAAAAAGTAACGAGCTCTTTACCCTTACTTGGCAGTACATCTGCTGCAATAATTTCTTGGATGAGCTTATAAGGCGAATTAATAACAACTTCATTAAATTCGACGGCTTTTGACTTGCTTGCTAACGCTGGCGAAGAAGTCACACAACTAAGGGTAACAAGTAGGCCATAGAAGATTCTGTAGTTAAACAGTAAAGGTTTTTTCATAGTGTAAGCTTCATTTAGTGAGTTCCATATCGTAAGTCATGACTATTTTCTAAGAAATACATACCCATTCAAGATCCATATTTCAGAGTGCTTGGGTTATTCAATACAAGGTACAACAACGTAGTGATGTGTTTAGAACATTAAAAACAAATAGAGTTCCTTAACTAAATACGTTTATAACTTCGATTTAATCCTGCATCCTAATCAGTGACTGGTATGTATAACATAGCCAAGTGCTACGGCAATAAAAAAGCTGTTACATAATATGTAGCAGCTTTATTTAATGCTTTTGCGCTTACTTAAATCACGGTAAGCATCCTAAACTATTTACTATACAGAGCTAACTATAACCGACGTAATCCGCTTGTAGTTTCTTAGCAAGCATGGCACTCATCATCGCCCTTAACGCTGCTGGTTTCACTAACTTACGCATATACCCTACATCTAAACTTCTGGCTTTATCTTCAATGCCAGGCTCAGTTGTTGCCGTGATTAATATTGCGGGTAATGAATGATGACATTGGCTGCGTAAATCACTAATTAAGGTTAAACCATCAACTTGTTTGCCTTGAGGATCATCAGTTTGATAACCCAATTGATAATCTACCAATAATATATCAATTTCATTACTGTGATTAGCAAACTCTTCCAAAGCTGTTTCTCTAGAATCCGCCGCAAGGATATTACATTGCCATGCCGAAAGTAGTTCAACCATACCACTGAGTACATCAGGATCATTATCAATACATAAGACGGTAATGTCTTTTAAAGCAACAATAAAGCTTGGGTTATTAACAATACGACTTTGCACTACCGCTTCAGCTTGTTCTACTTGCACAGAAAATTTACAGCCTTGCATCGCTTTTGATTGTAAACTTAAGGTGTGTCCCAATAACTGCGCCAAACTTTGCGTGATATTCAGCCCTAAACCTAACCCTCTGCCCGCATGATTAGTTGGGGTATTAAGTTGAGTGAACTGCTCGAATACCACTACCTGCTTTTCAACTGGAATACCTGGTCCATTATCTAAAATTTGTATGATTACTTGATTATTGAAGACTCGGGCGCCCAATAAAACTTTGCCTGGGCTGGCATACCTAAATGCATTACCAACAAGGTTTTGAATGATACGTCTTAATAAGTGCCTATCTGACTTGACCCAGACTTTACTCACCGCCAAGCGAAATTCTACTGACTTCTCGATTGCAAGGGCTGAGAACTCTTGAGCTAAATCTTCAAATAATTCATTCAGTGCGAATGCTTGAATATTGGCTTTGATATTGCCACTTTCTAATCGCGCAATTTCAGCTAAATCGGCTAATAAATCATTAGCCGCTTTAAGGGATCGATCGATATTATCTACTTGCCTTTGCTGAACCGTGGTTAAATTATTTTGTTCTGACAGTGCTGAAGTAAATAATCTTGCGGCTTCAAGCGGCTGCATTAGATCATGGCTACAAGCGTTCAGGTACTGACTCTTTTTCAAATGCGCTTGCTCTGCTTTCTCATGTGCCTTTGCTAGCGCTTCATTCGTTTTAGCTAAGGTTAGCGTACGTTCATAAACGCGGGTTTCAAGATCAAGGTTTGCTTCTTTGAGAACTTGCTCCGCTTGTCGATATGCAGTGATATCAGAAAACAACATTACAAAGCCGCCACCGGGAAGCGGATTACCTTCAATGCGAATAGTTTGGCCACTCACTTGTTGACGCTCCGAGCTATGTGGGCTGCCTTTACGTAAGAAGTCTAAACGACGTTCTACCTGTGACTCTATATCGCCAGAGCCGCACAAACCTCGTTGAACATTATGACGAATGAGTGCAGATATAGGGCTGCCCATATAGATCAACTCTGAGGGATACTCAAATAAGTCTAAATATTTTTTATTCCAAGCAACTAAGCGCAACTCATCATCAACAATAGAAATGCCCTCACTCGCATTCTCAATAGCACTTTGCAGTAAATGTTGCGAAAACTCTTGCTGTTGACTCGAGGCATCTTCAACAAGTACCGCCAGTTCTTCAAGTGCAATATCACGACCATCCAATGCAGAAGAGAGCACTAGTCGCGCGGAAGATGAGCCCATAACCGTTGCTAAGGTATTTTCGGTATGTTGAATTAATTGTTGATTATAAATGACATTACCCAGTTCCTTTTTATCATGCGACGATAAAAAGGAATTAAAGTTAGCGTGCGCTTTTTCCAAGCCAACAAAACGCGAAGCTAATAATTCTAACTCTTGTACATCGAGCTGTCTTTTTTTCTCTACTTTTAATAACTTAGGTGACTTCCATTCTAAAAACAAAGAAGCTTGCACCCGCTCTTGTACACTTTGTCTACTGATTTGAGACATGGCCCACATCACAATAATATTAGCGCCTAAACTAAATAAGGTTGCCGTACTTTTAACCGGTAAAAAACCTTCCGCAAAAGGTGATGCATATAAACCAAACTGGGGTAAAAAGTTAAGGGTAAACCACAGAATAAAACCAACTAATATTCCCGCATAAACGCCCATTAAACTCGCGCGACGCCAATAAAAGGCGGCAATTAGGGCGGGTGTTAATTGTGCGAAAGCGCCAAAGGCCACTTATCCTAATGAAGAGAGTGTATCAGGCGAGGCCATGAGAAAAACACCATAACCTAACAAAATAACAAACAATGCTAAGAACTTTCTAATATTTAACAATCGCTTACGAAAATTATCATAATCAGTTTGTGCTACTTTTTGATGTCGATAAAGTAGTGGAAAGAGAATTTCATTACTTAACATGGTACTTAAAGCAATAGAAGAGATAATTACCATAGAACTTGCTGCTGAGACTGCCCCTAAAAAGGCAAATAAGGTTAACCATGTTTGATTAGTAACATCAGGAAGAAACAATACATAAGTATCTGAAGGCACGGTATTACCAAGAAGCATTTGACCAGCTAAACCCAACGGCGCTGCAAAAAAGGCAAAAACCAGTAGGTATAGCGGGAAAACCCGACGACTTAACCAAGTATCTTTTTGTTCCTTTAGTTCAACAACCATGACTTGAAATTGTCTCGGCAATGACAAGAAACCGGCCATCACAATTACCAGCATGGCAAACATTGACGTGACATTGTCTAGGGTAAATTGCTGTTCTAGTAAATCATTAGCATTAGCCTGTTGCCAAATATCTGCTGGTGAATCATACAACACAAAACAAACAAAGATGCCTACCGCTAAAAAGGCAAATAACTTCACTAAAGACTCAAAGGCAATTGCGAGCATGACGCCAGGGTGACGTTCAGTAACATCAATATGTCTAATACCAAATAAAACGGTAAACACGGCTAAAACTAGACTGACAACTAAACCGATGTGCCAACTATTTAAGCTTTGATCAATTTGAAGTTGCTGAAAAGAATACACCATCGCTTTAAGCTGTAGAGCGATATAAGGCATGGTACCAAATAGCGCAACAATTGTGACCATGATAGCGAGATTGTGCGACTTACCAAATCTAGCTGCCAGTAGATCAGCTATTGAGGTTAAATGAAGCTTTAAACTAACGCGAATAATACGTTGGATAAATGGCCAAGCAAAGACGAATAAGAGAATGGGCCCTAAATAAATAGGTAAGTGAGACAGTAAACTGGTCGATGCTTGCCCTGTTGTACCTAAGAAACTCCAAGAGGTACAGTAAACACCCAAGGTCAGTGCATAAATAATGCTCTGTCCCTTTCTAGCCAACTGGTGTCGGTATCGGTCACCTAGAAAAGCAATTAAAAATAATAGGCCAATATAAGCCAAACTTAACAGCACTAATTGCCAATTAGGAAACATAAACACTCGCTACGTTGGATTTATACCAAGTGGACGAAAAATGAGTCCAATCGGCATTATAAGAAGTTACCACAATGTGGATTCCCCAATATACCTAAGGTGCCTAACAATAAAAAGATTATAGTGTATTTATTTGCTAGAATAGCGTTGAACCAAGGGGTGCGCTGTCATTTAATCTTTTTTAACTGATTTGTCGCTGAGAAATATACTCTTTGAACCTGGGCAGAAAATTAGTTTATTTAATTTTTTGGCATAGGGATGGTGGATACCAAGTCCATTTATATATGACTTAGTCAGAGCTACGCTAGGGAAGTTAGAACAAATAGAATTTGTGAAAGTTTAGTCATTCTAAATCAAATAAATTCGTGCCGTTATCGCTTTCCTAACTAGCTCCCAAAGGCGAGTACCTAATAAAAGGTAAAGGCTTATATGCAGCGTTATTGATTGCGACAAGGGAATACCATTCTCTGCAATCAATGCCTTGCCTAATAAACCTTTTAATTCTCGCTGAATAGTTAATATATTAATGGAATTGGTATTGTAGATAAATCTAAAAAATTCATCAAAATTATCCTCTTTGCACACGCTCCTACTTTTTTTTGATGAGATTTTATGACGTTCTCCAAATCTGCTACTTGTTTAGCTATCACTGCAAGTATATTTAACTTTACTGCTATAGCTGAACAGAAAACTAGTAATGACACAGGCAATCCTGAAACCATCACTGTCACCAGTGATTTTCGCCAGCAAAACTTACAAAATACTCCTGCTTCGTTATCGGTTTTAACCGATATTGAAATTAAACAACGAAATGCTCGTCATCTCGAAGAATTAGTTGCCGTTAGCCCTAACGTTAACTTTGCCAGTGGCTCACAGCGCGCACGTTATTATCAAATTCGTGGCATTGGTGAACGCAGCCAATTTCAGGAGCCGATTAATCCTTCTGTAGGTATGATTATTGACGATATCGACTTTACTGGTATTGGAAGCATCGCTAACTTATTTGATGTGAAGCAAGCTGAAATTTTTCGAGGTCCTCAAGGTACACGTTTTGGTGCTAACGCGATTGCTGGCATGATAAATATTACCACCAATGAACCCACCGAAGATTTTGAAGGAGCCCTACAGTTTGGCGCTGGCAATTATAATAGCTATGATCTGGGTGTTGCTTTAGCGGGACCTGCTAGTGATTCAGTGAATTACCGTTTAGCCGTCAACCAACATAACAGTGACGGTTTTACCGAAAACATCCATTTACAACGCGATGATACCAACAACCGTGATGAATTAAGCATACGTGGAAAGTTAGCCATAGAAGCAAGTAATGATCTAACCATTGACCTTGCTGGGTTCTATTTCGATTTTGATAATGGTTATGATGTATTTTCTTTAGATAACACCAGAGAAACCTATTCAGATCAACCTGGTTTTGACCAACAAGAAACAGCCGCCTTTTCGGCAAAATTTACCTATAAAGGTTTTGAAAGCGCCACCCTATTAGCCATTGTTAGCCATTCAGATACAGATTTAGGCTATGGTTACGATGAAGATTGGGCCTTTGGCGAATATGAATGGCGTAGTGATGACCCGGTTTATACTCCTGACCCTTGTATTACACCATCAGGTTGTTTAGCTGACTTTGATGGCTATGCATCGACTGATCATTATTACCGTGATAAAGCCGTATTAACAACTGAGTTACGTGCAGTATCTAACCAAGGCCAAGAAATTTTTAATGGCAGTACTGCCTGGGTTGCGGGTGTTTACTTTAAACAAGACGATGAAGACCTTTTACGCCAATACACTTATGCCAGTGGTGACTTTACTTCAATTAACGAAAGCACGAGTGTAGCGCTATATGGCCAATTAGATACTCAACTAGCGGAAAAATGGTCATTAATGTCAGGTTTACGCATTGAAAATCGCAGTGCTGACTATAATAATTCAGATTTATTTGATGACAGTATTGACGATACAATGGTGGGTGGTAAGTTAGTGCTTAGTTACCAGCAAACTCAAGAAAGTATGTGGTACGGATCAATTAACCGAGGTTATAAAGCGGGTGGGCATAATACTGATGGTACTTTACCTGAAGATTTACGTACCTTTGATCCTGAGTATTTATTGAATTATGAAATCGGCTACAAAGTTTCTTTACTCGAGAACAGTGCATATGTTCGAACTTCGGTTTTCTATATGGATCGCGAAGACATGCAAGTTAAGAGTTCTAAAACCATAGTACGTGAAGATGGTAGTTCTGAGTTTATTAGCTACTTAGGTAATGCCGCTACAGGTAGTAACTATGGTATTGAAATTGAAAGTGCTTGGCATATAAATGACTTAATAAACGTGTACGGGTCACTCGGTTTACTTGAGACAGAGTTCAATGATTTTGTTAATGCTGATGGTGTTTCATTAAGTGGGCGTGAACAGGCCCATGCGCCTAATTACCAATTTAACGTCGGTATGAATATTCAACCAACTGACCATTGGTTAATTAATTTGTCAGTTGATGGTAAAGATAGTTTTTACTTTTCCGATAGTCATGACGAACAATCTGAAGCCGTTGCACTATTAAATGCCTCAGTTACATATTTACAAGATAATTGGCAGATAAAAATTTGGGGCCGAAACTTAGCAAATGAAGACTATGCAAATCGTGGTTTTTACTTTGGTAATGACCCTCGTGATGGTTATACTGCGAAACAATACACGCAGCTTTCAGAACCCTTAGTCTTTGGCGCTACGCTAGATTATCAATTCTAATCACTACTGATATTAAACGTGGAAGTGACTAACCTCACTTCCAAAAACCTTGAAAGGTAACTTATGAAAATATCCATCGAACTGAGCTTATACCCACTAGCAGAAGAACAGTATAAAACTGAAATTTGGGCGTTTATAAAACGACTGAGAGGTGTAGAAGGCTTACAAGTAGTAACCAATGGTATGAGTACGCAAGTATTTGGTGATTATGATCTTGCTGTAAACCATGTAATGGCTGAAATTAAGCACGTTCATAAAACAACGGGAGCTGCTGTTTTTGTCTGTAAATTTATTAATGGTGATCGTTCACAAGTTGAAGCTGAAAGTTAATGACTGAATTATTGAACAGTGTATCAGCCTACTTTCAACAGCTGCCATGGCTTGAGCTAGTTGCTATGCTGCTTTCTATAGCATATGTGATTCTTGCCGCTAAAGGCTCGCGATGGTGTTGGCCAGCAGCCTTTATAAGTACAGCGTTATACACTGTTATCTTTTATGATGTTTTATTATTAATGGATAGTGCTTTGAACGCCTATTACCTGTTGATGGCTGTTTATGGTTATTGGCAATGGTCTATAAAATCTGATAAAAGCCAAAATGAAAATAGCCAACTAACGATCGTTAGCTGGCAACTAAGTTGGCATATTAAGGTTTGTGTTGCCTTGGCACTGCTAGCCCTTGGGTTAGGCTACCTTATGGATAATTTTTCCCCCGCCCACTTCCCATACTTAGACACTTTCACCACAGTGTATGCGGTCTTTGCTACCTATTTGGTGGCTAAAAAAGTGTTAGAGAACTGGCTTTATTGGATTGTTATTGATTTAGCTTCTATCTATTTATACATTGAAAAAGACTTAATTCCGACGACGGTTTTATTCATTGTATTCGTTGTAGTTGCTGGTTACGGCTATCATAAGTGGTTAAAAATTTATCAGAAGTCTTCAATAAATTTACAACCTTCTGCGATGGCTAACCCTAGATAATTTAATGTCGCTTACTTCTTCAGAACTTAACGCACTCAGATCTCTACCTTGTTTTGAAAAGGTAGTAGATATTTTATTGTTGATTGATGGGATGAGTCATACCTGCATTAAAGTCACGACCGCTTTACAGACTTTCTTTGTAAAAAAATTAAATAGTGAAACAGCTAGAGAAGAAGTTTTATCTAGCAGATATACGGCTGAACATGGCCTAAGCCCGAGGGTTATCTACCATGACAACTATTGGTTAGTCACTGACTATATTGTCGGTATAACACTGGATAAAACGGTATTTACTGGTAGTCAATGTATTGATACTGCCCTATCTCTCATGGCTAAATTACATCAGTTAATGCCACAACCGAATAATGAAACTATCCCCGATTTAGAGACTTCAAAGTCAGTACAGCGCTTGTTCACTAATCCTAGCTCGATACCATCACAACAAAGACTTTTCTTAGCAGATATCACTAAGACGCTGACTTTAAAGATTGATGCCGAACAGAAGCGCTTGAATACTCCTAATATTCTTTGCCACGGTGATATAAATTACAGCAACATCCTTATTGATGAAGCTCAACAGCCTTGGTTAATTGATTTTGAATGTAGCCACTTAGCACCGGTAGAATTCGACTTATCAATGTTCATTGCCGTCAATAATATTTCACCTCGTCACATAAGTGATATTGTTAATAGCTATACGGTATTAAACTCAAGTTATATGCCTAATAATACGTTATTAACTTACTACCTTCTTTATAGCTACTTTATTAATGGCTTATGGTATTTAGATAATACAAATGATTCAAAAGTTAACAGTCATTTGAAGTCACTAGCTATTGATCAATGGTCAGCTTTTGATAATTTCGCAGTCAAAAATCACATAGATATACCCAAATTAATGCTGTTAATAAGTTAATCCCTTCCTAATCTAATTTTAATTCCTTTCATGCAAAGCATTCAATTTTACTACAGGCACAAAAAAGCCACTTTACTAAAATAGTAAAGTGGCTTTTATAATCAGTATCTGTATTTACTTCTTAACTCTTACTTTTAAGAATAAGAAGTCACTAAACCTGAAGGTACTTATCTAATTTAACTCGCTAGTTAAATTAGATATTAGCTATTTTTGCTAGTCGCTTGAATAACGCGTAATTGCGCTACTGCACGAGCTAGCTCAGCGGCAACTGCGGCAAAGTCAACATCAGCGCCATGGGCGTTCATGTTATCTTCTGCACGTTGCTTAGCTTCAAGAGCTGCTTGCTCATCCAAATCCGCAGCACGTATAGCAATATCAGCTAGCACGGTAACGTTATTTGGTTGAACTTCTAACATACCACCAGAAAGATAGATAACTTCTTCGCTACCATCTTGCTTGGTGATTAGTGCCATACCAGGCTTTAGTGAGGTCAGTAAAGGTGCGTGACCAGGCATAATGCCTAACTCACCTTCACTACCTGTGATCTGTAATGATTTAATGCTACCAGAAAATAAACTTTCTTCTGCACTTACTACATTCAGATTTACAGTTAATAATGCCATTTGACTCGACCTCTTTTACTGTAAGTACTTACACTAAGTATAAGTACTTACTAGATGATTACATCTTACTGGCTTTCTCTACGGCTTCTTCAATAGAACCTACCATATAGAATGCTTGCTCAGGCATATCATCAAAATCACCCGCTAAAATGCCTTTAAAGCCTGCGATGGTGTCTTTTAATGAAACATACTTACCTGGAGAACCTGTAAATACTTCAGCAACGAAGAACGGCTGAGATAAGAAACGCTGTATTTTACGTGCACGGAATACAGTTTGCTTATCGTCTTCAGATAACTCATCCATACCTAAGATGGCGATGATATCTTTAAGTTCTTTGTAGCGTTGTAATACTGTTTGTACACCACGAGCAGTTTCATAATGTTCAGTACCAACTACTAATGGATCTAGTTGACGTGAAGATGAATCTAGTGGGTCAATCGCAGGATAAATACCTTGCGAAGCAATATCACGACTTAATACAACAGTTGCATCTAAGTGAGCAAAAGTAGTTGCAGGGCTAGGGTCAGTTAAATCATCCGCAGGTACGTATACCGCTTGAATTGAAGTGATTGAACCTTTGTTCGTTGAAGTAATACGCTCTTGTAATATACCCATTTCTTCAGCAAGTGTTGGTTGGTAACCAACGGCTGATGGCATACGACCAAGTAGTGCTGATACTTCAGTTCCTGCAAGAGTATAACGGTAAATGTTATCTACGAAGAATAATACGTCACGACCTTCGTCACGGAATTTTTCAGCCATAGTCAAACCAGTAAAGGCAACACGTAAACGGTTTCCTGGAGGCTCGTTCATTTGACCGTAAACTAATGATACTTTATCAAGTACATTAGAATCGTTCATTTCGTGATAGAAATCGTTACCTTCACGTGTACGCTCACCAACACCAGCAAATACTGAGTAACCACTGTGCTCGATTGCGATGTTACGGATAAGTTCCATCATGTTTACTGTTTTACCAACACCAGCACCACCGAAAAGACCAACTTTACCACCCTTAGCGAATGGACAAACTAAATCGATTACTTTGATACCAGTTTCTAACAATTCGTTAGACATTGATTGTTCAGCGTAAGCAGGTGCTTCGCGGTGAATAGACCAACGGTCTTTTTCGCCGATAGGACCAGCTTCATCAATTGGCTCACCAAGTACGTTCATGATGCGACCTAAAGTCTCAACACCAACAGGAACTTGAATACCTTGACCTGTGTTTTCTACATTCAGTCCACGACGCAAACCGTCTGAAGAACCCATTGCGATAGTACGTACAACGCCGCCACCAAGCTGCTGTTGAACTTCAAGTACTAAACCTTCAAGGTCACCTTCGGTTACTTTTACTGCGTCATATACCTGAGGTACGGCATCTTGTGGAAATTCAACATCCACAACTGCGCCAATTATTTGGACGACTTTACCTGTACTCATGTTTATTCCTCTTAATTTAAGTTAGCTAAGCTTCGCTTTAGCTAACTTTTCGTTAAATTACGAAAATTGTTATCAGATTACTTCGTTACCGAAATATTCTGCTTACCCTACCGCAGCTGCACCTGCAACAATCTCACCCAATTCTTGAGTGATTGCTGCTTGACGCGCTTTGTTGTATACCAATTGTAGGTCGTCGATTAAATCACCCGCATTATCTGTTGCGGCTTTCATCGAAACCATACGAGATGCTTGTTCACAAGCAATGTTTTCAACAACACCTTGGTATACTTGAGATTCAATATAACGAACTAATAATTGATCTAACAAAGAGTTAGCATCAGGTTCGTAGATATAATCCCAACGATGACTAATTGCTTTGTCATCTGATTTAGGTAAAGGTAACAATTGATCAATTGTCGGTTCTTGCGTCATAGTATTAACAAATTTGTTATACACAACGTGTAGCCTATCAATTTCACCGTTATCATAAGCTTTAAGCATTACCGCGACACTACCAACTAAGTCAGTTAGTGAAGGGGAATCACCTAAGCCCGATATCTGTGCAGATACTTTAGCGCCCATATTGTTGAAAAAGGTAGTAGCTTTTGAGCCAATTACACAAAATTCAACTTCAGCACCTGATGCTTGCTTTTCAGAAGCATCAGCAAGTACTTTCTTAAATAAATTAATATTTAAGCCACCACACAAACCACGGTCACTTGAGACGACAATGTAGCCAACACGCTTAGCTTCACGTTCTTCCATATAAGGATGACGATATTCTAAGTTACCAAGCGCGATATGACCGATCACATTTCGTATATTTGTTGCATATGGACGAGAGGCTGCCATACCATCCTGCGCTTTGCGCATTTTACTAGCGGCAACCATTTCCATAGCGCTTGTGATCTTTTGAGTGCCTTTAACACTCGCAATCTTGGTTTTTATTTCTTTACCAACGGCCATGACTCTTCTCCGAAAACGTTACTTAATTAAAGACTGATTACCAAGTTTGCGTAGACTTGAATAACTCAAGTGTTTTATTCAAACTAGCTTCGATATCTTTATTGTAGTCACCCTTTTCGTTGATAGTAGCCATCAACTCAGCATGCTCATTGTTTACATATGCATGTAACGCTGCTTCACAATCAACAATTTTGTTAATTGCAACATCAGTTAAATAGCCTTTTTCTGCGGCAAATAATGATACTGCTGTTTCAGCGATTGACAATGGGCTGTATTGCTTTTGCTTCATCAATTCAGTAACGCGTTGACCATGCTCTAATTGAGCGCGAGTCGCGTCATCTAAATCTGATGCAAATTGAGCAAATGCTGCTAATTCAGCATATTGGGCTAAAGCTAAACGAATACCGCCACCAAGTTTCTTGATGATCTTCGTTTGCGCAGCACCACCAACACGAGATACTGAAATACCAGCGTTAACTGCAGGGCGAATGCCCGAGTTAAACAAGTTAGATTCTAAGAAAATCTGACCATCGGTAATTGAGATTACGTTTGTTGGTACGAAAGCAGATACATCACCCGCTTGCGTTTCAATAATTGGTAATGCAGTTAAAGAACCTGTTTTACCTTTAACTTCACCGTTAGTGAATTTTTCAACGTATGCTTCGTTTACACGAGCAGCACGTTCTAATAAACGACTATGAAGATAGAAAACATCACCTGGGTATGCTTCACGACCTGGCGGACGACGTAAAAGTAATGAAATTTGACGGTAAGCAACTGCTTGCTTAGACAAATCATCATATACGATTAGTGCATCTTCACCGCGGTCACGGAAGTATTCACCCATAGAACAACCAGCGTATGGTGCTAGGTATTGTAATGCTGCAGCTTCAGAAGCTGATGCAACAACTACAATTGTATTTGATAGCGCGCCATGCTCTTCTAAGTTACGAACAAGGTTCGCTACTGTAGAAGCTTTCTGACCGATAGCTACGTAAACACATTTAATACCAGTGTCTTTTTGGTTGATGATAGCGTCAATTGCAATCGCTGATTTACCGATTTGACGGTCACCAATGATTAATTCACGTTGGCCACGACCAATTGGAATCATAGAATCGATAGACTTGATACCAGTTTGAACTGGTTGGTCTACTGATTTACGTTCGATAACACCCGGTGCAACAACTTCTACAGGAGAGAAGCCATCATTTTCAACTGGGCCTTTGCCATCAATTGGTTCACCAAGAGTGTTTACTACGCGGCCTAATAAACCACGGCCTACTGGTACTTCTAAAATACGACCAGTACCTTTAACTTTTTGGCCTTCCGCTAAATCAGCGTAAGGACCCATTACTACCGCACCTACCGAATCACGGTCTAGGTTTAACGCGATAGCAAAACGGCTACCAGGAAGTTCGATCATTTCACCTTGCATTACATCGGCAAGGCCATTTATACGAATAATACCATCTGTTACAGAAACGATAGTACCTTCGTTACGAGCTTCGCTGACAACGTTAAACTGTTCAATTCTATTCTTGATCAGTTCAGCGATTTCAGTGGAATTCAGTTGCATGCTCTGTTCCCTTATCTAAGATTGTAGTGTTGTTGCTAAGCGGTTCAGTTTACCTTTGATTGAACCATCTATTACCATGTCACCAGCTTTAATTACTAAACCGGAAACGATACTCGCATCAACAAAACAATTAAGCTTTACTTTACGTGCCAAGCGCTTTTCAAGCGCGGCGCTTAATGTTGTTTTTTGCTCTGCAGTTACTTCTACAGCAGAGGTTACATCCACAGAAACTTCTTGATCAAAATCAGCTTTTAACGCTATAAATTGTTCAAGAACCTGTGGTAGCACCAACAAACGTTCGTTACTTGCCATTACTTTTAAAAAGTTTTGGCATTTGCTGTCTACTTGTTCACCACAAACATTTAAAAATAATATTTGTGCTTGCTCTGCTGAAGCGCCGCCAGAGATATAACCTTTAATGGTTGTATCTTTGGCTACTTCAGCTGCAAATGTTAACTGGGTTAACCAGCTATCAATTGCTTTAGCTTCAACAGCAAAATCGAACGCTGCTTTAGCGTAAGGACGAGCGACAGTTGTCAATTCAGACATAGCTCTTTCCTCTTAAAGTTCAGCGACGAGTTTATCTAAGATGTCGCTGTGTGCAGCGCCATCAATTGAACGCTCAAGAATCTTCTCGGCACCGGCAACAGCAAGGATTGCAACTTCTTTGCGCAATTCTTCTCTAGCTCGGTTACGTTCAGTTTCAATTTCCGCATGACCAGTGGCTAAGATTCTTTCTTTCTCAGCTTGTGCTTTACCGGCAGTTTCCTCAACAATTTTAGCTTCATGTTTTTTAGCAGCATCAACGATAGATGCAGCTTGAACTTTAGCTTCTTTTAATTGAGCTGTAGCTTTTTCTTGAGCAAGCTCAAGATCTTTCGCAGCACGGTCAGAAGCAGCAAGTCCGTCAGCAATAGTTGCTTGACGTTCTTCGATGGCACCAATAATTGGTGGCCATACATACTTCATACAGAATATTACAAATACGACAAACGCAATTAATTGGCCAACTAGGGTCATATTAATATCCATTGTGCGTACCTCCTATCAATTATTCGTTTAAAAAAAAAGTGGTAAAATTAACCAATTTTAACGAATAAGATGTATAAACCAATAGCAACACCGATCATAGCGATAGCATCGATTAGACCAGCTACGATGAACATTTTAACTTGTAGTTGTGGTGCTAGTTCTGGTTGACGAGCAGCAGATTCTAAGAATTTGCCACCTAAAAGACCAAAACCGATAGCAGTACCAAGAGCACCTAAACCAATTAGTAAAGCCGCTGCAATATACATTAAGCCAAAGTTTTCCATTTTTATCTCCGATTGTTTAAAGTTAAAGTTTTAAAAATTTCTGTTTTGATGAAGAAAGTTATTTACCCACTTGGGCCTTATAACTTTCTTCGACAAATTTAGTGATCTTCATGCGCTAGACTAAGATATACAATAGTTAACATCATGAAAATAAACGCTTGTAATGGGATTACCAACAAGTGGAAAGCTGCCCATAAAAAGTGTACTGGCAATTGGAATACACCAATTGTTGCGATAAGTAAGAAAATCAACTCACCTGCATATAAGTTACCGAATAAACGTAAAGCTAGTGATAATGGTCGAGCTAGCATAGTTACCGTTTCAAGGATAAAGTTTACTGGGTATAAAGACCAGTGACCAAAAGGCTGTGTAGTAAGTTCCTTCATGAAACCACCGACGCCTTTTACTTTGATTGAATAGTAGATGATTAGGATAAATACACCTAACGCAAGACCAAAAGTGATGTTTGGATCAGCTGTTGGAACAGGTTTCATATAGATATCACCTAAAGGCATACCTGTAACCCAATGAATCAAGTGTGGTAAAAGATCAACTGGAACCCAATCCATAGAGTTCATCAATAGAATCCATACGAAAATGGTTAAACTTAATGGTGCAATTAACGCGTTTTTGCCATGGAAAGTACTTTTAACACTATCATCAACAAATCCAACAACCATCTCTACTGCACATTGCAGTTTACCTGGTACGCCAGAAGTTGCTTTTTTAGCAACGGAACGAAAGATCGTTAAAAAGACCAAACCCAAGAATACAGACCATCCTAATGAATCTAAGTGAACAGCCCAGAAGCCCTCACCCACTTTCAAATTAGATAAATGGTGCGTAATATATTCTTGGCTGGTTAACACAGCGCCTGATGACATATTAATTTCCCAATAATTAAAGTTTAAAAAATAAAAAAGTAAATTACCGCTGCTGCTTAATAATAAACGGAGTTATTATTGGCAAAGCCATAACTAAACAAAACATGCTAAAAAATGGTAGAGGGCTTATCACTACAAATTTGATTGTTAAACCAAGTAGTAACGCCATTAACGCCATTTTTTGCTTTACGCCACTAAAGAATGATTCAACAACCATCTTTGACGCTCTCGCTCCAGCAAATCTAAATGCTTTATATGCGAAAAATAAATTGGGCAGTATCCCAATTATGCCACCTAAAGCAGCTGATTTTGCGGATTCAAATCCCCAAATAAAATATATTAACAGTGTAAAAATGAGTGTAATTAGCGTTATCAAAGCACTCTGTTGATAGGCAAATTTACGGCCTGGCTTTGTCAGTTCATTTCTCATATTTTTTAAGTTTTCTTATACGACGTTATTCGTATGACACACTGATTTTTTAAAGTAAAAACTTTAACTTTAAAAAGTTTGCGCAAGTATACTTAACTTGTCTTTTTTTGCAAGATATAAGGGCAATACGCGCACTATATTTGTGCGAATATCTCATATTCACCAAAGAAATACTGTTTTATATAATTATAATTTGAAACGATCAAAATAAGCCTCTAGTTGATGAATAAGGCGATCAAAGTTAATTAATATAGCCTATGCATTGTTTATTATTTTTTAGCTTTAAAATGCTACTACAACAAAGCAGGAGCCAACCACAACAATAGTAAGTTTGAATTTCAATTGTTTATATATTGTCGACAATAAAGAATAAAACTGATCCATTCTTCATAAGAAGAAAATTAAGTGTTATTTTTTACATTTTATAGATTATTTATCTCGATTTAAAAATACTTTATGCTTTTAATATACTGACAAAAACTAGTGACCCACACCATAATAATAAATCTAGTGCTATATTTTCATTAATTGTCGACAATTAATGAAAATATAATTTATTCACTCGATGATAGAAGGGTTCTTTCGCTAAATTTAAAATCTTCCAGACAATTAGTCCCAATCTTAAAAAATTTAAAACCTTAACTGAGTTCAGTATTTATAAACAATTACACAATAGTTATATCTAAAGTATGGAATCGGTAGTGGCCTAACGTGCAATGAGTATATTTATATGAATACTATAAGGTGAAGGCTTAACAAGGCTAGGACCATGACGACCGTCGCACTTTTGAAGGGAGTAGCCATTAATGGTAAGCACTTATCAAGTCTAAAGTAGCCATTCATCGGCGGAATTGTATTTATTTATGTAATGGCAACGCTTTTTAAATGTCAGACAGCAAAAAGCCCGTTACTTTCGTAACGGGCTTCTCGTGTGCCGCAGCACAAATTAGAAGTGGATAATATCCTACGCCCACATGGGCTTTACTTCGATATGAGTCACACTACCATCGGTGCTGTTACGTTTCAAATCCCAGACAGCAAAAAACCCGTAGCGTTAGCTACGGGTTTCTTTAATTAGAAGTCTAGCAATGTCCTACTCTCACATGGGAACTCCCACACTACCATCGGCGCAACTGCGTTTCACTTCTGAGTTCGGAAAGGGATCAGGTGGGACCACAGCGCTATTGTCGCTAAACAAAAAAGGGACAATCTTAGAAAGCTTTGCTCTATGAGCTATAAATATCGTTTTTTAGTTTCAAGTAACACGTAAGTACGTGATGTTTTCTGTCAGTCTTTATACAAATCACTCAGCGTTCACTTCTCAGCAAAACTACTTGGGTGTTGTATGGTTAAGCCTCACGGGTAATTAGTATCAGTTAGCTCAATGCCTCGCAGCACTTACACACCTGACCTATCAACGTTGTAGTCTCCAACGACCCTTTAGGGGA
>NZ_VOLT01000018.1 GCF_007954275.1 Colwellia demingiae
GGTAGGCTACATCGGCGTGATGAATTACATTCATGTATTGATACCAGCGGTATTGAGCTGATAATTTAACATCACCAATACTGCCGTTTACATCTAAACGAAAGACGTCAAAATCAAAATCTCCACCACGATCTTTATTGTCATCATCGTAATCTTCATAGCTATACTGAAAACGTACGGCACCGCCAACTTTGATTTTAGGTGTTAAATCTGTAGTGGTTTTAGTATTGGTATTAACTTCTTTTTTAAGCTCAGCAACTTGCTTCTCAAGTTGTTCTAGTCGCTCAATTTTAGTGGTTTCTGTGGCCGCCCAAGCTGTTGTTGAGCTTGCTAACAATAAACCAAGTAATGGGATGGATGTTTTCATTAGTTATTCTCCAAAAGATAATTCGCATTTGTTTTTATATTTAGTTACGTTTTCATGCTGTTATTTTTTAGAACATATTCAGAGTACTTAACAGTGTTAAAACTGCTTCAATATGTTCTTGTTAACTTCGAAAATAATACTAAGGAGATATCAACTAATATTGAAGTCAATTAGCTTAATCACTCAATAAGAGAATCTTATTGCTAATGAAAATCAACAGTAAAAACACCATCTAAACCATTGTTATCAAAGGTTATCTCCACATAACCGTTACATTGTAAAAATATATAAAATGATGGAAATAAATTATATTCAATTAAGAATGTCCTCTAAACTACCCATATTTCGTCCGTGAGTTATTCATATCGCGACTTTATAACGAAGCATTCTCACTGATTTTAAAAGACTCACAGTTCAGATTGTTGGGCAGGCGACTAGTGAATTAGTTAGGCTATTTAAAATACTTATCAACCAGTAATATATTTTCATTAGACTGCGATGATCCAATCATTAATACTAATACCAATTCCATTAAATTTATCCCCACCTCAGAGCTATGTCAGAAGAGTCATAACAAACAAGATTTTTGCTGGTATAGTCATTCTATATCTCACAAATTTGTGCAGTTATTGCTTTTCTGACAAGCTCCCAAGGGCGAGTACCTAATAAAAAAGTAAAGACTTACATGCTGTGTTATAGATTTTGATAAGGACGCTGCATGGATGCAGCTTATTAGAGAATGCAGGAGCATATTCTCCTGAATAACCATTCTCTTCAATCAATGCCTTGCCTTGCCTTTAAACCTTTTAATTCTCGCTGAGTGGGAAATAACTTAATGGACTTGGTATAACTAGATTTTCCATAGGGTTCTTGATTAGAAGGTCCCTTTGGTAACCACCTTTATTACCGGATTTTTTTACCTGCATCATGCCTAACAAAAATATTTTTCCACTAAAATACCACCATGCTCATTGAACCATCCTTATTAGTAGTGGCTTTAATCGCCGTCATAACAGGCTCTGCTCTTCAAAGTATGTCAGGCTTTGGGTTAGCGGTTGTCGCTTCACCTATTTTAGTCATCATTAATCCTAATTTCCTACCTGCGCCTATACTGGCATTGGGCTGTATTTTGTCATTGTTAAACTGTATTCGTTATCGACAGCAATTACATTTTAGCAATATAAAAATAGCACTACTGGCGCGTATTCCAGGCTCTGTATTGGGGATTTTATTGTTAGCGTTATTGCCGCCAATATTCTTTGCCGTCGGTTTCTCCCTCCTTATTATGCTCTCAGTGTTACTGACTTATCGACGTGTAGATATCCACCATTGTGCGAGAAACTTAGTGTTAGCGGGATTTTTTTCAGGACTCATGGGCACCACAACGTCAGTCGGTGGTCCACCTATTGCCTTGGTTTACCAAAATAGTAAACTCAGTACGCTAAGAGCAGAACTTGGACTATTTTTTCTTATTGGAACACTGGTATCCCTGGCTATGTTACTCGCATCAGGCAATATAAATTATGCTCAAGTGCAACTGACCTTACCTTTGATCCCCGCGTTATTTGTAGGGTTTGCATCTTCATTTTATTTGGATAAGTACTTAGGGCAGCGTTATTTAAAGCCATTAATTGCTACGCTTTCGCTGACGTCCTGTGGCATTATTTTGCTGAAAGCCTTCTTTTATTGAAGCATTTACTAAAGGTTTTACGAAGGTTTTACGAAGGTTTCTATAAAGGGAGGACTAAAGAATATTTTTATTAAATAAGTAACTAAATAAGTAACTAAATAAGTAACTAAAGGCGAATTGAATAGACTGTTTCCACAAAGGGGATAAATAGAGTAGCAAGAAAAACAATTGAGAAACACAGAGAGCTAAGCTGATAAAAACTAAACTGCACCAAGCTGCACCTAACAGAACAGCGATATAAAAAGTTCGACACTAAGAAAAATCTTCCTTGAGTCTTGTGATTTTAATAACAAAAAAGCCGGCAAGTGCCGGCTTTTTATTTTAATCTAAGTGCGATTCAAAATATTAATCACACTTTTTAAAGATACTTATTGTGGTACTGCCGCATAAGCAACAACTTCACACAACATTTCTTCACGTGCCAAACCGGCAACAATCATTGCGGCTCGGTTAGGATATGGTGCTTGAAAGTACTCAGCATATACTTTGTTAAACACCGGTAATTGGTCGCGCGCAGTGACATAAATAAGTACTTGCGTCACATCGTCCATAGTCAAATTGGCAGCTTCAATAGTGTGCTTAAAGTTTTCCATTGTTTGACGTGCTTGCGCTTCAATACCACCTTCAACTACCTGCCCTTCTGCATTAATTGGGATCTGAGCTGTTGATAAAGTGTTATTAGCAATAATTGCCCATTCTAACGGTGCTTTCGAAGCAAATAGTTCTGTTTTTACTGGTGTTTTCATAATTTTACTCTGTAATTAAATTTAATCGATAACTAACGCTTTAACAATAAATAGCTTATTAGCGTAGGGAGCGTTTGTCTTCATAATGCGGGGATTAACCATCATGATAAGCCCCCTTAAATTAAGGTACCTACCATGATTAATTAATTTGACTTATAACCCTTGCTCATCAGCCATCTTGCGAGCAATTTGCGGTGCATTCCACAAGGACGGTAACAACACCAAGGACACCGGAACTGCCGTTACTACAATAAAGGATTGCAATGCCGATATACCACCTGAGCCAATAGAGATAAGCAAAGCTGCCATAATCCCCATCATTACGCCCCAGAACACACGTAAAGAACTCTGTGGAGAATCAGTTCCTGTCATTACCATAGATACTGAGAATGTCATTGAATCGCCCGTTGTCGCAACAAAGATAGTCGTTAATATCAAGAACAAGAATGATATTATCCAACCAAATGGCAATTGTTCTGTAATAGCCAGTAATGCTGCTGGTAAATTAAAACCAGTGAAAGGTTCTGAAATAACACCTGGTGTCGCTAACTCAAATGCTAAACCACTGCCACCTACAATAGTGAACCAAAAACAGGTGATAACTGGCGCAACCACTGAAATAGTTAAGATCATCTGACGGATAGTACGGCCGCGAGAGATACGCGCAACAAACATCGCCATTAACGGACCGTAACCTAAGAACCATCCCCAAAAGAACACAGTCCACCAGTCAAGCCATGCAGTATTTGCACGATAAGTCGCCATTGGAATAAAGTTATTTAGGTAAAGACCAAAAGAGTGCAAGTAACTGTCAAATATAAAAGCAGTAGGGCCAAATATTAAAATAAATGCCATTAAGAAAATTGCTAAAATAATATTGATACTACTTAAAAGTTGGATGCCTTTAGTAACACCACTCACAGCAGAAATAGTATAGATACAAATAAGACCAACTAATATGGATACTTGTGTTACGTAGGTATCAGGAATACCAAACAGTTTTTCTAAGCCAAAGCTTACCTGTAAACCAAGGAAACCAATAGGTCCAACCGTACCTGCCACTACAGCGAGTACACAACAAGAGTCAACAATAGTACCAAAAGCTCCTTTCATTACCTTGTCACCAAAAACAGGATAAAGCAAAGTACGAGGTTTTAACGGTAAGCCCTTTTCATAATGCAAATACATAAGCACTACGCCAGTCAAACTACCTAGAATGGCCCAAGCTAAAAAGCCCCAATGCATAAAGCTTTGTGCTAACGCATTATAAGCCGCTTCAGTTGTGCCTGTTTCCCCACCAAAATAAGGAGATGGGGAAGTAAAATGCGCCATTGGCTCTGCAGCAGCCCAAAAGACACCGCCACCCGCAAGTAGCGTACACATGATGATAGAAATCCATTTAAAGGTCGACATTTCAGGCGACTTTAGTCCCCCTAACACAACGCCACCAGTTCGACTTACCGCCATAAAGATCCCAATAACAAAAGTCAGGAGCAGGAGTACTTGCCAGTAAGCGCCAAAGATTTTAGTTGATGCTGCAAAGGTTGAATTAACCCAGTTAGACACCATTTTGATATCGTACAATGCTAGGATACAAAATAGCACAAGCGCGCCACCACTGATCAAAAATACGGGTATATCTACCCCTTCTAGGAATTTGATTTTAGGCATTTTAACCTCGCTCTCTTCCGCAATAGCTTTAGAAGTATTCATTATTATAGTCTCCTGATAGATCACTTATCGTTATAATTATTACCCAAGCCACTTGAAGCGCATATTCAGGTGATTTAGGTATATACGTCACTACCTTTGTATTGATTTTTATACCAAGAAAACTAACTTTATTGATCGACTTCAAATGGTCAACTATTCAATCCGCTTGGTATAATTCAATACAAACTAGCGCTTTCACACTTGTGGTTTTAACCCCTCATCGAGTAAGTTCAACCAGTTCATGCCCATGACTTTGGCGATATCTTCCGTCCTAAAGCCTCGGTTTTGTAAACCTTTTGTAATATTTGGAAAGTCACGGCTATCACGAAACCAAGATAACGGGCGAGGCCAATCAGCATTTGCTTTTGAGCCTTCTCCATAATCCATTTCCTTTGACCAACGTCCATTACGCATCCATTCAAGTACAGATAAGGGTTGTTCTTGACACAAATCTGTACCGATACCAATATGATCAATGCCCATTAAATCGGCGGTATTTGCCACCATGTCGCAAAAATCATCCAAGCTACAATCAGGGCCATTTTTAAGATGAAACGGGTAAAGGCTAAAACCTAATAACCCACCTGATTCTCCCAATGCTTTTAGCACTGTGTCCGACTTATTGCGCTTAGCTTCATGAAAACTGTTCGGGTTAGCATGTGAGATCACAATAGGACGCTCTGATATTTCTATCGCCTCTAACGTACTACGCTCTGCACTGTGGCTCATATCTACCACCATACCAACACGGTTCATTTCCTTGATTACTTGTTTACCAAAACGAGTAACGCCACTGTCTTCTGCTTCATAACAACCACAAGCCAATAAGCTTTGATTGTTATAAGTGAGCTGCATAATCATCAAGTTGAGTTCACGCATGATCTCAACCATTCCTATATCATCTTCAATGGGTGAACAGTTCTGCGCACCAAACATGATACCGACCTTACCTAATTGCTTGGCAAGACGAATATCCGCCGTGCTTTTCACCGGCATGATCAAATCATGATGGATCTCAAACTGGCGATTCCATTCACCTATTCGCAATAGTGTTTCTCTAATTTGTTCGTGGTAAACAACGGTGACATGCACCATAGTTACACCACCTTCTTTAAGCTGCTGAAAAATAGCCCGGTTCCAATTTGAGTACTGCAGGCCGTCAATGACAATAAGATCGTTATGCATAATGACTACTCGATTTATGAACGGATATAAGTGGTTTTTACGATAGTGTAAAATTCTTTTGCGTAGCTACCCATCTCACGTGAGCCAAAACTAGAATCTTTACGGCCACCAAAAGGTACGTGATAATCAGTACCTGCAGTTGGCAAGTTAACCATCGCACAACCTGTTTGAGCATTGCGCTTGAAGTGCGTTGCAAACTTAAGCGATTGCGTACAAATACCGCCAACTAAACCGTAATTGGTGTCGTTCAGTGTGGCTAACGCTTCGTCATAATCTTTCACTTTGATCACACAGGCGATAGGCGCAAAAGCTTCTTCACGGTTAATCGTCATTGCATTGGTGGTTTCGGTGAATAAGGCTGGTGTTAAGTAATAACCTTCAGTTTCTTCAGTAATAACATCACCACCACTGACTAACTTTCCGCCTTCTTTTTTGGCAATTTCAAGATAGTTAAGGTTTTGCTTCATTTGACGAGCATCGGCAACCGCGCCGATATGAACACCTTCACGTAGAGGATGACCGACAACAAGTTGTTTCATTCTTGCAACAACCGCATCAACAAAACGATCATGAATACCTTCAGTGACAATTAAACGCGATGAAGCGGTACATTTTTGACCCGTACCAAAGAAAGCACCGCCAACAGCACACTCAACAGCATTTTCTAGATCCGCATCATCAAGTACGATTAGCGCATTTTTACTGCCCATTTCTAATTGACATTTCACTAAGTTTGTTGCCGTTGCTATCGCAACTTTACGCCCTGTTTCTAAAGAGCCAGTGAAAGTTAGTGCGTTAATTTTTTTAGAGTTAATTAACAAATCACCTACTTCTGCACCAGGACCCATTACCAGATTAAACGTACCTGCAGGTAAACCTTGACGTGAAATGATTTCAGTTAATGCCCAAGCGCTCGCCGGTACTTGGTTTGCTGGTTTTAAAACAACCGAATTACCAAAGGCCAATGCCGGTGCAATTTTCCAAGCGGCTGTAGCCACAGGGAAGTTCCACGGTGTGATAATGCCCACAACGCCAACAGGCTCTCTGCGGGTTTCAATTTCAATACCTGGACGAACTGAATCAGCAGTTTCACCCATTTGACGCAATACTTCAGCGGCATAATAATGGAAGAATTGTCCAGAACGATAGATTTCGCCAGCGCCTTCAGGTAACGTTTTACCTTCTTCTCGGGCTAACAACTTACCTAATTCATCTTTACGCGCAATAAGCTCATCACCAATGGCCATCAATACTGAATAGCGTTGTTCTAAGCCACTCTCTTGCCATTCAAGTTGACCTTTAGCCGCTGCATCTAAAGCTGCTTATGCGTGTTCTTTGTTAGCTTGTGCGTAGTGACCAATAACATCACTGATGTCCGCAGGGCTGATATTAGCAAGTGAACTTGCCCCTTCAACCCATTCGCCGTTAATGTAATTACAAAAAATTGATTCAGACATAAATACCTCCATAAAATAATTGAATTTATTATAGGCAGTATGTTTTAATAATAAAAATTAATAAAAAATATCTATTGATAAGGATTCCTTATGGCACTACCTGAATTTAAAATAGCTCAGTTACGTCACTTCGTCTGGGTGGCTGAATTGAAGGGGTTTCATACGGCGGCAGAAAAAGCTTGTCGAACTCAACCGGCAATATCTTTATCAATTCGAGATCTAGAAAATAAACTCAGTACGGTATTGTTTGAAAAACGCAATGCGAAGACTTCAAATACTGAACTAACGCCTTTTGGTCAATACTTTCTACCTAAGGCAAAAGAACTTATTGCCCACCATGACAATGTTGCTCAAGATATGGCTTTAATGAGTGAGCATAAAACAGGTCATTTGCGTCTTGCCTCAGTACCTTCTATTGCGTGTAGGATGTTACCCGAGTTATTGTCAAAATTTATCGCTGATGTGCCAGAGCTTCATATCAGTTTTTACGATGATAACTCCGAGGCAGTTTTAAGAAAGGTTGAAAAACAACAAGTAGATATTGGTATCGCCAGTTTGCCTCATGAACATGAGCATGCCGACATCACTTTTACCCCTATCTGGGAAGATCAACTTGGTGTAGTTTGTCGTGAGGATCATCCGTTTGCCGAAGTCACTGAACTACATTGGAAAGAGCTACGTAAACAACGATTGATCAGAAATGGTACTTCTCGCTTACTCGAAGATACTGAAGCAGAGCCTTTATTGAGCGACTCGCAATTTCTTATTTCTAATATGTTGTCATTAATCGCTATGCTTGAAGAAGGTCTTGGCATCACCACTTTACCCTGGTTTGCTTTCCCTAAAAATAATAGCAAGCTTCGCTTTATTCCACTGACAACGCCTAAAATCGTCCGTCATATTGGGATAGTTCAACTCAGAAACAAATCGTTATCCCCAGCAGCAGAAGCTTTGGCAAGCTTCATCTTGAAAAATACAAATCAAGATAAGACCAAGGATGTGGAATCTGAATAAGCTGTCGAATTGACAGCGTTTAACCATAACGCATACTAAAAAACCATTATAAACAAAGCAAGGGTTGCCTTTGGCTATAATGGTTTTTATTGGTATTAGAGATTCCATTGCCACAAATGCTGTGGCGAAATAAAATCAATTGTAACCACGCACATAACTTGCCGTACTAACATCATTACAAAGTGTTTGCTCATGCTTACTTATACGCTGTTGTGTATTTTTAGTAGATGGGCGTTTATTCTCACTAACAGTCACTTCTTTATGTTCTATATCTCTAGCGTTGAAATAATTACTCTCGTTATTGGTTGCTGAATTCATTGTGCACCTCTATCAATTTTTGCGGTTTTAAAAGTACCGCTGTTGAATATACAATGATTATAGTGAGCATTTTTTGATAATAAAAATTAATAAATAATATACAACGATAAAAAAAACTTATTGGTGTATTTTAAATTAAATAGCGGCAATAAATTTTAGCCCTCCAATTCATCAATAACTTCTACTATTGTCTTTTCATTAAACTTAACATTCTTCAAACAAACAATATGACTACATGTAAGTAGAAAAAAAATAATAACGATATTATTCAAATAACTAGATATGGCACATAAGTTTTTCTTATCAGACGATAGACCTTATTGCCTTGTATAAAATGGCTTAATGGGCGAAAAATAACATCACATTCAGTGAGGTCATTTTTTAGACTTTCTTAATAATTACGCTGAAATAATAAAATTTTAACGGGTTAATGCTGAATTGGCTTCAATACAGGTACAAGAACAACAAGAAAATCGAAGTCAATTCAGATAACATATTTTGTATAGCAAATGAGGATCAGTAAATGACAACAAATGCAGCTATCCACTCATCGCTTTGGGGTGAGAATTCTTTACCACTTCGCCCTGCAAGTCAGGTGATGAAATTGGAACGCCTTGGCGCGTACCATCAAAGTCGCCTAAGTTTCATGCGTACCTTAGTACGTCGAATATTTCGTGAACGCTGGAAGATTGAACCTTCCGTTTTTAATCTTGACGATGATGGCTACGGCACAGTTGTCTATGAAGTCCAAGCACCACATGGCCTTTTCAGCTTTGTTTTATTTTCTGATTACCTTTCACATGATGAGCGTAATGACCGTGTTATTGCCACAAAATGGGACCTGACTATGGCCCTAGTTGAAGGTAAGGTCGACCAAACTTATATTGAACAACTGCGTGAAAACGTGCCTAAACAAGAAGCTGGACGCGTAGATGCCCGTGTTTTTGTTTTATCTCGTGCCAACCGCAGTGCACGTAACTTTGATTATGTGGTCAATCAACTTGCTGCAGGTGAACAACCTGATGTGGCTAAAATTGTTGAAGTGGGTTATTTGTATCGAACCACAGCCGTTTATGGCAGTGGTAAACTCGGCATGGCTGATTGGGAAAAAGTCAGAGAAAAGCATAAAGATTTTGCCCGACCATTTGCCGGTGAAATGTTTGTTTGTCTGATGCTACGCAACTTCAGTCTATTACAAGTCGAACATATAGCTCGTCATAAAACGCCCGAAACATTTACTCCAATGAAGCCTGAAATAAAGCGCTATTTTGGTATTGGTAATTCAACCGGTTTAGGCATGGCGCCGTATTTGGTCAATCATCCGCTTCTTATCAACCAATGGATAGAAATGCGTGAATTGGCTTTAGCTCGTGTTCGTGCGCTTGGCAGCGTTAATGACCAAGTGCGTGAAACGATTAGTCAACTGATCGACCGCAGTGCACGACACACCCTTGAAACACAGACCGAAGATGAATGGCAAACCAACAATAATAAAGCTGTTATTGAAGATATGGCCTGCCTTAAAAGCCGGATTGAACGTGGTTTTGATTCATGGAACGAGTTGGTTGAGTATAGTGAACAACATTGCTCATTGCAGGGCCAAGAAATGTTAGTGTCTTGCATGTTAGAAATATATCCCGAACTCGTCGACGAATTAGAAGATTTTCACAGTGCAGAGGAGTTTTTAGACCTTGACCCACTCATGCCTGCTGGACAACTTAAAGATATCATCGAAAAACGTTATGACTGGGCATTAGCAATCGATTTTGACGCGGAAGGCGCTCGAGAAACTTACTGGTACCGTTCAGAAGAAAAAATGGAACCTCGTCTAGGTAGTGTTGCTGATATTGAAGGCAAAAAGAAGCAAATGGCACTGGGTGTCGGTTATGCCGTACGTAAATGTTATAACCAATTAATAGATTATATCGTTCAAAATCCAGATGACACCACGGCTCGATTTATGGTTTCGCATCCAAAATTACGCGGAATTGTACGACGCATTCAGGGTATGAACCGCTGTGTTTATGGTGATATTCAAGCAAACTTATTAGATCGCGAAGTATTGCCCATGCACTTATTGCGCGCCAAGTTAGCTTTTTTTGGTGTAAGCAAGTTTGATCCTCGTTCTCGTTTATGGGTACGTAATACCATGTTTCAGGGCGCCCCACTATTAGAAGAAATTGGCCAAGCATTTAATGACGATTGGTTTATGCCACTAGCACCAAAGCAATAGGAGAGTTCCGTGAATATTTCAATGAATGAATTAAAAGCAGCTCTGCGCAGATGCTTTGAAGCAAGTGATTACTTTGTCGGTAATTATGAAGATGCAGCCAACATGGTGCTATGGTTAGAAAAGCATGGCTTAAATGGCTTGAGTGAATTCAAATTAGCCTTGCCTTATATTGGTGAAGATAAAAACAAACCATTAAGTAATGTAATTTATGAAGATAGTACCTCAGCAATTATTGATGCTCACCATCGTAGTGCCCTTAATTGTATTGCTGCAGCGGTAGATCTAGCCCATGCTAAAGCATTAGAAAGTGGTATAGCCACAGTCACAGTGCATAACTGCCACAACAGAATTTTTATTCTAAAAGCACTGACAGATCGTGGTCGTAGCGGCATTAGTGCAGCAGCTTATTGGCAAAACGGTAGTGATACCGTGACCGAACATACTGCTGCTATTCGCTCAGGTCAACGCTACCCAAGTTACAGCGAAGGGGTTACTAATCTAACAAGCAGTGAAAATGATAAACAAGCGCTTACTATTATTTGTAGTTCACGAGTAGACTTAACCTCTTCTTTACAAAATAGTAAAAGTCATTTTATTAGCCCAAAACAAGTTGAAAGCAACAAAGAACATACAGTTGAACATGGTATTGAAATTGATACTGGTGTTTGGGAAGAGATTAATAAAATAGGCTTGGGCGTATTAGTTGAAAATACCGAGCGTTCACGAAAAGATGCCGGTGGCAATTAAAAGGCCTTTAGGTACCGTCGACAGATACAATATGTTTGTCGACAATACCTTAAACACTTCCCGTTTAAGGTGCCAATATTTTGCATAATCTAGCAATAGAACACCTTAACGGTATCTTACCTATTACTGAACCTTCTGAGCAAAAGCTACACCAAGCACAACTTATGGAAGTAGCGGTTGCCATCAGTATCAATGGCATTAGCCAAGCGGTAATGATGGCATCTCCTGAGCATTTAAAAGACTTTGCACTTGGCTTTAGCTTAAGTGAAGGGTTAATTAATTCAAGCAACGACGTTTTGGATATCATTGTTCATTCTCATCAATGTGGATGGCAAGTTGATCTGCAGGTTTTAGCAAGAGTTCAACACCAACTAAAACAACGTCGTCGCACTATGGCGGGACCAAGTGGTTGCGGTCTTTGTGGATTGGATTCCATTGAAGCGGCAATGTCATTGAGTCTGCCTCAAGAACAAACCACTAAATCGCTCAAGTTACCGTCCGAGCAGGTGATCATTCAAGCGAGAGATGCCTTACCTGCACTATTGAAAAAGTCGGGGGGTACAAGAGGAAATCACTGCGCTGCCTTTTTTGATTTATCAGCTAAAATGCTCGCTGTTCGAGAAGATGTTGGTCGCCATTCAGCATTGGATAAATTACTTGGTTGTTTATCCGATAAAAAACAAGCGATTGATGAGGGCTTTGCCTTAATAACAAGTCGTTGTAGCCACGATTTAATCGCCAAGGCCGCCCGTTTATCTCTAACAACCTTAGTCACACTAGCGCAACCAACTGACTTAGCATTGAGTTCGGCCCGTAAAACACAATTAGCCTTATTTTGCTTCCAACACGGGCAACTAAAACGCTACGCTTAACAAGAGAAATCACATGTCTACGTCAGTAAAAAACAAGTCATCAAAAACCTGCTCCTCAAAAAGAAAGCCTGCCTACTCTTCAGCTGCTGGCGGTTGGGGTGCGCTAAGAAGCTCAGCTAAACATTTAATCCAAAGTGAAAATGCAGCTAAAAGCGTTAAAACATTACTCAGGGCAAATCAGCCTGGTGGCTTTGACTGCCCGGGTTGTGCATGGGGAGACTCAAGAAGTGCTGGCAAAGTAGATTTTTGCGAAAATGGTGTTAAAGCAATTGCATGGGAAGCGACCAGCAAACGAGTCGACAGCAAGTTTTTTGCACAATATTCTATAACGCAACTGCAACAATGGGATGGTCATTCACTGGAAAAGAGTGGTCGTTTAACCGAACCAATGTTTTACGACGGTGTAAGTGATCACTACCAACCCATTAGCTGGGAAGGTGCTTTTAAAATAATTGGTAATGGCCTGCAACAACTCTCTTCGCCCAATGAGGCATTATTATATACCTCGGGTAGAGCAAGTAATGAAGTGGCGTATTTATATCAGTTATTTGGCCGAGTGCTGGGAACGAACAACTTTCCTGATTGCTCTAACATGTGCCATGAAGCCTCAGGTATTGGCATGACAAATAGTATTGGTACTGGCAAGGGTACTGTAACAATAGACGATTTTTCTAAAGCTGACGCCATTTTTGTCTTTGGCCAAAACCCTGGTACCAATCACCCTCGCATGCTGGGAACCTTGAGAGAGGCAAGTAAAAGAGGCGCTAAAATTGTTTCAATAAACAACTTAAAAGAACGTGGGTTACAAAAATTTTCAGATCCACAAAGCGCAAAAGAAATGATATTTTTAACCGGTACAAATATTAGTCAATATTATTTCACGCCAAGGTTAGGCGGAGATATGGCGTTATTACGTGGGGTGGCTAAATGTTTATTCGAGCGATTTGAACAGGACAAATCGGTACTTGATACTGATTTTATCCAAGAACATTGCCATGGTTTTGAAGCGTATCAACGCAGTGTAACATCGAGTGCTTGGGATAAAATTCTTGGTCAATGTAATCTAAGTAGAGAAGAAATTGAACAAATAACCACGATATACGCCAGCAGTGATAAAGTCATTTTCACTTGGGCGATGGGGATCACTCAACACCGTCATTCTGTCGATACAGTACAAGAATTACTAAACGTACTAATGCTACGAGGCAATATAGGTAAAGCTGGTGCTGGTGCATGTCCTGTTCGTGGTCACTCAAATGTACAAGGAAATCGTACCGTTGGTATTGATGAAAAACCGCCCTTGCCCTTTCTTGATGCGTTAGAAAAACACTACTCTTTCAATGTCCCACGTGCTCATGGCTTTAATACAGTTGACTCTATTCATGCCATGCTTGAGGGTAAGGCTAAAATATTTATTGCCCTAGGTGGTAATTTTGCAGCGGCGACACCCGATACAGAACGTAGTTATCAAGCCTTACAACAATGTGATTTAACGGTACAAATCAGTACTAAGCTGAATCGAAGCCATGTGGTAACAGGAAAACGCGCGCTAATCCTTCCGTGTCTTGGCCGTACAGAAATCGATCGTCAAAATAGCGGCGAACAATGTATCACGGTAGAAGACTCTATGAGTATGGTGCATAGCTCAACAGGGCAAAATGAACCGGCATCTGACGCGCTTCGTTCAGAAACAGCCATTGTAGCTGGAATAGCAATGGCATCAGTAGGCGATAAAATAGTTGATTGGAATAAATTAGCGAGTAATTATGCCTTAATTAGGCAAGAAATCAGTACCGTTATTCCTGACTTTGAAGATTATAACGCCCGCATAAAAGAAGGTAGAGGTTTCCACCTGAAAAACCCTGCTTCACAACGTCAATGGCTTACACCGATGAAAAAGGCCACGTTTTGTGATGCTAACTTACCAGAAAAACTCGCGCATGAACGCGCACAGTCACTGACCGATAAACCCGTGTTAACGCTGCAAACATTGCGTTCTCACGATCAATACAACACCACAGTTTATGGTATGGATGATCGTTACCGAGGCGTTTATGGTGAACGAAACATTATATTTATGAGCCTTGAAGATATTAATAAGCAGGCATTAAACAATGGTGATTATGTAAAAATAACAACCGTATCAAACGATGGTATCGAACGTTCTTTATCTCATTTCAAAATTATTGAATACCCAATACCTTCAGGATGTGTAGCCGCTTATTATCCTGAAACCAATCCCTTAGTACCATTAGAGAGTGTCGCTGATAATTGTGGGACACCAACTTATAAATCTATTGCGGTATCAATCGAGAAAATATAACAGCCTATATCCATGACACTTAAAAACTCAGGATTCAGCTGGAATTAGAAACGCCTTGAGGCAAGGTATTGATTGAAGAGAATAGTTACTCAGGAGGATATGCTCCTGCATTCTCTAATAACACCATCCGTGTAGCGTTATTGTCGAGGTCAATAATGTAGCTTAAAGCGTTACTAAAGAAAAAGCCTCACTACTGATTCAGTAGTGAGGCTTAAATTTTCTATAGTAATGAAATCAATATTGATTTAATTACTATTCCTCTGATTGTGTTATTTCTACATCCATGTCATCAGCGACTGAGTTTCCACTCAGTATTGCGGTCACAGCCATGATAATTACTGCAAATATCACGGTTGTTAATTTGAAACCTCGCGAAGACGAACTATTCATTGTTTTACCTTTGTCGCTGCCTGTTTGATTTATTATTAAGTTGTACTATTTATGAACAGGCACGATGACACTAAACCATTAACTTTTTTTTTACAAGTTATTTCATTAGGTTTTGCTAACAAGGTTATTAACTCATTAAATCAAATATTAATCCTTGCTGAATTTCTTGCTGTTTGCTTGATGATATGGTGACTCGAATAGAAGCATTTAATACACCAGCGCCAGAACTTAAAGCACCTAAACTGGTATCGCCACCGAGTAATTGACTGTATTTAATGGCCATAGCTAATGCCGTGCTATCTGCAGTCAAATCATCATGACTTTGCGCGTGGAACAGTTGTTCATTTGAATTAGTTGAAGCTGGGTTTAGCGGTGATAAAGTAAAAAATAAGCTAGTATCGGCTAATTTATGTTTGTGAAGCTTAACCGATAATCGCAGTGAATCGACTTTCAATAAATGATGTGCACTCTCAATCAAAGCATTGAGCAGTTTCTGTATATATAACTCATCGCTATTGAGGTAGTGAGGCACACTCTCATCAATCAGGAAAAAAATGGATTTGCCTTCATAAGCATTGCTTGCTTTTAATAACGATTCTGTGCGCTGTAAAAAGCCATAAAAATCAAAACAGTCTTCTTTAGCTGTTATTTTTCCTGACTCTATATTAGATAAGTCCATCATAGTATCGAGTAATAGTGCAACATTACTACCTGCATGGCTTATTCCTGTAACTTGCTTATTATTAATGCCTTTTTTCTTTAGCTGTTCAACAAATGCTTTCATTGCTAATAATGGCACCCGCAACTCTTTGTTCAAGCTCTGTAAGAAATTACTTTTAGCTAAACTTTTTTGTTCTGAGCTTTCTTTAGCTAAAATAAGTGCTCTGGTTTTAATATCAACTTGCTGGCCTAGCTCACTCGAGTAGGCTGCCATCATTAATACCAGCATTTGAAATAATACTGCGCCAAACGTTCCTCCAATGAGGACCGCCCATGCTTGCCAACTTTTAGCCTGACTAAACCAAGGTTGTTTTTCCGCAATGTCTATTTGCCAAAGTCGAGAAAACACCTCAATCGTAATAGTATCAACATGGCGATTCACCGTAGGAAAAGCTTGGCCAAATAGAGAAAGAGGTTGGCTACCTGAAACATCTTGAATAAAAAAACTGACCTCTTGATTTTTTTGCTGTGCAAGGCGTTTAAAAAAACTATCAAACTGAGCGACGGCCACCACAAAACCTAATAATTTACCTTCTTTAATTATTGATAACTTCTGCTGAGCGTCATTACTAGTACGCTCGTTATCCTCGGGCGGTAAAAAAACGGCCTTACTAAAGAGCATACCGGGCTTAGCTAACTCGTCTTGTACTAAAGTGATTGGTGCACTAGTAATCACCGCTTTGCTATTAACAACAACTTGCATAGACAAAATATGCTTAGGATTACTATAAATGTCTAAACCCAAAGCGGCCTGGTTGTTGTATTGAGGATAAATATAATACACAGGAGCATATTGAGTACGGGGCTGAGCTGAGATCGTATTGCCATTTGCTAACAGTTCTATAATAGAAAAGTCCTTTTTCAGCACTTTTCTGCTTTCTTGTTCAAAGCCTGCTTTATCGGCAAAGGGAACAATTGGGGCCCATTCTAGCGCCCTTACGCTTGAGCTCTGATCAAGAATACCTTCACTAAATAAGTTAAATTCTGTTAATGAAACCTTATCTCTGGCTTTAAATAATGCGGCAAGGCTATTAATATTGTTCACAACGGCATCAACTTCAGCGAGCACTAAACGTTCTACCTCAGTTTTAGATTGTTTAAAAAGTGCTTGCCTATAGTCTTGCTGTTCGTGCTGGGAGGTTTTAAGCAGTAATAAAATAGCTAAACCACCTAAAATAGAGGTAAAACTAACAAAGAGCCGTTTAGTCAATTTAAACTGTTCAGCATTTTTAATCAGTAACAATAACGGAATAAAAAATACCGCGGCTAACATACTCGTCGACCAAGTGTTAACAAAGGTATAGAAGAAAGTACCTGTCATTACTTGGTTATCAAGCATGGCAATAACTAATACCGAGCTTGCAGACACTAAACTTGCAATGGGGCCTATACGTAATATAAAGAAAAATAGCTGCTTTCTTGATGTTAACCATTCTTTATAATGAATAAAACGATAAACAAGTTGTTTAGTCCAACACCCTTGTAAAATGATGGCTAGTACGGCAATAGTCATCACCGCTAAATTTGCATCTAGATGAAAGTAATAGCCCAGCCCAAATGCCAATAGAGGGCTCACCAGCAATACAGCAATGAGTGGTGTAATCCCCCAAATAAGCAGTAGCCCACTAATAAGCGCCGCAGAAGGACCGACAAAGTTTACTAGTGATTGTGGATTGATTAACCATATCGCGCCAAAACAAACGGCAAGATATAAAATGGCAGAAATAATAATACGCAGTAAGTGGAGTTGCATCATAAGTAATTATTTAAGATCGGCAGAGTGAGTCCGTTCATCAATTGTAAATATATCATCTTAAGTTTTAATCGATATTAGCACTATAGTATCTGAATAATTAACCTTCATACAAAATAATATAAAGAATTCCATAATATAATTTGCGCTACGTGCTCTGGTAAGCGAAAATACGCGCAATTTTTATTCTTTCAAGACTATAAGATCTGGAGCTACTATGTCATCGCGTCAAGAGTTAGCAAATGCTATCCGTGTATTAAGTATGGATGCCGTACAAAAAGCAAAATCAGGGCACCCTGGTGCACCTATGGGTATGGCCGATATCGCAGAGGTATTATGGCGTGATTTTTTAAAGCATAATCCAACCGACCCAAACTGGGCCGACCGCGATCGTTTTATTTTATCAAACGGCCATGGCTCAATGCTTATCTATTCACTATTGCATTTATCGGGTTATGATTTATCTATTGAAGATTTGAAAGAATTCCGTCAATTGCATTCAAAAACCCCTGGCCATCCTGAATATGGTTACACGCCAGGTGTTGAAACAACTACGGGTCCATTAGGTGCTGGTATTGCTAATGCCGTGGGTATGGCTATTGCTGAAAAAACGTTAGCAGCACAGTTTAACCGTGAAGATCATGCGATTGTTGACCATTTTACTTATTGCTTCTTGGGCGATGGTTGTTTAATGGAAGGTATCTCTCATGAGTCTTGTTCACTAGCCGGAACTTTAGGTTTAGGTAAGCTTATCGCTTTTTGGGATGACAATGGCATTTCAATCGATGGTAAAGTTGAAGGTTGGTTTACTGACAATACCCCTGCTCGTTTTGAATCTTACGGCTGGCATGTTATTTGTGTTGATGGTCATGACCCTCAAGCAATTACTCACGCTATCGAAGAAGCGAAATCAGTGACTGATAAGCCAAGTATGATTTGTTGTAAAACTATCATTGGTTTTGGCTCTCCAAATAAATCAGGTACTCATGACTGTCACGGCGCACCACTAGGTGATGACGAAATTGCCGCAACACGTGAGTTTTTAAACTGGCCACATGCACCATTTGAGATCCCAACTGACGTTTATGCACAATGGGATAGAAAAGAAAAAGGTCAAGCGAGCCAAGTAAGCTGGAATGATAAGTTTGCCGCTTATAAAGCAGCACACCCTGGTCTTGCAAGCGAATATGAACGTCGCGTGATTAAAGGTGAATTACCTGCTGAATTTGAAGAAAAAGCAAATGCCTTCATTCAACAATGTCACGAAAGCAGTGAAAACATTGCTTCACGTAAAGCATCACAAAATGCGATTGAAGCTTTCGGTAGTGTTTTACCTGAGATGTTAGGTGGCTCTGCTGATTTAGCTGGCTCAAACTTAACGTTATGGTCTGGTTCTAAAGGTATTCAAGAAGATGCTGCTGGTAACTATATCTTTTACGGCGTACGTGAATTTGGTATGAGTAGTATTATGAATGGTATTTCATTGCATGGTGGTTTTGTTAACTACGGTGCGACCTTCATGATGTTTATGGAATACGCGCGTAATGCGGTTCGTATGTCTGCACTAATGGGTATTCAAAATATCTTTGTTTATACCCATGACTCTATTGGTCAAGGTGAAGATGGTCCAACGCATCAACCTATTGAGCAGTTAACTAACTTAAGAACTACACCAAACTTAACGACTTGGCGCCCATGTGATGCAACAGAATCTGCTGTTGCATGGAAAGCTGCCGTTAAAAGCCAAAAAGCTCCAACTGCGTTAATATTTTCACGTCAAGGTTTACCAGCAATGAGTCGTACTCAAACGCAAGTAAGCGATATTGAAAAAGGCGCTTATATTTTAGTTGATTGTGCTGGCACTCCTGATGTTATCTTAATGGCTACAGGCTCTGAAGTTGCTTTAGCAGTTAATGCAGCAACAGCATTAACTGAGCAAGGTAAACTAGTACGTGTGGTTTCTATGCCATCAACCAATGTCTTTGATAAACAAAGTAGCGATTACAAAGAAGCAATATTACCGTTTAGCGTAACTAAGCGTGTAGCTATTGAAGCAGCACATGTTGACTTCTGGGCTAAATATGTTGGTCTTAGTGGCGCAGTTGTTGGTATGACAACATTTGGTGAATCAGCTCCAGGTAATGTATTACTTGAGCACTTTGGTTTCACTGTAGACAATGTTGTAAATACTGTAAACAAGCTTTAAGCAAATGAGTTAAGCGGGCTACAACGTCTGAAAAAATTCGTTGTAGCCCATACTCCGCATTATTCCTGTAAGTTATTACTAGCTTATCGATTAAAACAATCCGTAAATGCAGTGAAGTTATGACAATTAGAATTGCCATTAATGGCTTTGGCCGTATCGGTCGCAGCGTAGTTAGAGCGCTATATGAAAGTGGCAAGACAGATTTATTTACCTTAGTTTCAATCAATGAACTAGCACCTGCTTCTGGCATAGCTCATCTATTGAAATATGATAGTACTCATGGTCGATTTCCTTTCAGTGTTAGCCAAAAAGACAACCAATTAGTTATCAATGGTGATGAAATAGCACTAACGCATATCGGTAACTTAAATAGTCTCCCTTGGCAGCAGCAAGATATTGATATTGTCCTTGATTGTACCGGTAAGTATGGCAATCAAGCTGATGGTTTAAGCCATATCAATCGAGGTGCTAAGAAAGTGTTATTCTCGCATCCGGGTAGCCAAGATATTGATGCAACCATCATCTATGGCATTAATCATCAAACATTAACTTCAGGTGATCGTATTGTCTCAAATGGCTCTTGCACGACTAACTGTATAGTGCCGGTTATTAAAGTCATCGATGAGGCCTTTGATGTAGAAAGTGGTAGTATCACCACCATACATTCATCAATGCATGATCAACAAGTCATTGATGCTTATCATAAAGACCTACGTCTCTCTCGTGCAGCCAGCCAATCAATCATTCCAGTAGACACTAAACTTGCTGCGGGTATTGAACGAATATTACCAAAATTTAAAGGCCGCTTTGAAGCGATTGCTGTACGTGTACCTACAATCAATGTTACCGCAATGGATTTAAGCCTTACCGTTAATAATGATGTCTGCATTTGCGACATCAACCAAGCGATACAAGCTGCGACCAGTAATCATGATTTGTATGGCGTATTGGCGTATACCGAAGAGCCTTTGGTTTCGGTCGATTTTAATCATGACCCTCATTCTTGTATCGTCGACGGTAACCAAACACGCGTCAGCCATAAGCGCTTAATTAAAATGCTTGTGTGGTGTGACAACGAATGGGGCTTTGCCAATCGTATGTTAGACACTGCCATGGCAATGCATCAAGCAGAAAACTAAGAAAAATTGAAAATAAACTTTATAGAAAATATTTCACAAAATTCACAGACAGTGAAAACAGGAGACAACAATGTCGATTATCAAAATGGCTGATTTAACATTAGCTAACCAGCGCGTATTAATTCGTGAAGATTTAAATGTACCTGTAACCGATGGTAAAATCACCTCAGATGCTCGTTTACGCGCGGCATTACCCACACTTAAACTGGCACTAGAAGCTGGCGCAAAAGTGATGGTTATGTCTCATTTAGGTCGTCCAACTGAAGGCCAGCCTGAAGAGAAGTTTTCACTTAAACCAGTAACTGATTACCTTAGTGCCGCATTAAATTACCCTGTACGCTTAGTCACTGATTACCTAGAAGGCGTAGACGTTGCTGCTGGTGAATTAGTGGTATTTGAGAATATTCGCTTTAATGTTGGTGAAAAGAAAAATGATGACGCTCTAGCTAAAAAGTTAGCTGCTTTATGTGATGTATTCGTTATGGATGCTTTTGGTACTGCTCATCGCGCGCAAGCAAGTACTCATGGCGTAGCAAAATTTGCTGCTACTGCATGTGCTGGTCCATTGCTTTCTGGTGAATTAGAAGCATTAGGCAAGGCCTTAGATAATCCTGCAAGACCACTTGTCGCAATTGTTGGTGGCTCTAAAGTATCAACTAAATTGACTGTGCTTGATTCTTTGGCGGGCATTGTTGACCAACTTGTTGTTGGCGGCGGTATTGCTAATACCTTTATTGCAGCAGATGGTCATAACGTCGGAAAATCATTATATGAAGCTGATTTAGTTGAAGAAGCAACTCGCTTAACTAAGCAAGCGAAAGCGAACAACGGTGATATCCCGGTTCCTAGTGATGTCGTTGTTGCCACTGAATTTTCAGCCTCTGCAACTGCAACATTAAAGCCGGTCAATGAAGTCACTGCTGATGAAATGATTTTTGATATCGGGCCAGATTCTACAAAAGCACTCACTGAGATCATCGCTAACGCGGGTACTATTGTGTGGAATGGTCCAGTTGGCGTATTTGAATTTGATCAGTTCGGTGAAGGTACCAAAGTCATCGCACAAGCCATTGCTGATAGCTCAGCTTTCTCAATAGCTGGTGGTGGTGACACTTTAGCCGCTGTTGATAAATATGAAATTGCCGATAAAATATCTTACATCTCAACAGGTGGTGGTGCGTTCTTGGAATTCTTAGAAGGTAAAAAGTTACCTGCTGTAGAAATATTAGAGCAACGCGCTAAATCATAATATTGCTACTATTCATTATTCACTAGCAGTTAACTGCTAGTGGGACTAAATCAAAAAACGAGTGCCTTAGTCAAGGTACTCGTTTTTTAATAGCTAAAATATCAATGTTAAAAGAAAAAGAAAGTAAAACGAAATTCAAAACAGACAAGAAACATCAAAACGAAACAAGAACGAAATAAAACCGAAATACAAACGAAACATCTTGCAATGCAATTGTAGTAAACTTACAATCACAATCTCGAAAAAGTCACTAATATGGCTTGTTAAACAAGTGTATCTTGTAATATTCGTACAAAATTCAGCTTTTACATCTATTAGTGTTTAAAAAACAACTTTAATCAAATTATCCTGTCAGATAAAGGTGCTATTTGCTATAATTTTGTTATCTGAATAAAAACTTTCAACCTTAGCAACAAAAACTTATCTAGGAGTAAGTAAATGGCTTTAATTTCAATGCGCCAAATGCTCGATCATGCGGCAGAATTTGAATACGGTATTCCAGCATTTAATGTAAATAACTTAGAGCAAGTACGTGCAATCATGCTTGCCGCTAGTGATACTGATAGCCCTGTCATCATGCAAGCATCTGCAGGTGCCAGAAAATACGCCGGCGCGCCTTTTTTACGCCATTTAATTTTAGCGGCGATTGAAGAGTTTCCACATATTCCAGTGGTTATGCATCAAGACCACGGGACTTCTCCTACGATTTGCCAACGTTCAATCCAATTAGGTTTTTCATCAGTAATGATGGATGGCTCATTAATGGATGACGGCAAAACTCCAAGTAGTTATGAATACAATGTTGACGTAACACGTCGCACTGTTGAAATGGCACACGCTTGTGGTGTTTCTGTTGAAGGCGAATTAGGTTGTTTAGGCTCGCTTGAAACAGGCATGGCTGGTGAAGAAGACGGCGTTGGCGCTGAAGGTGTTTTAACAAAAGAACAAATGTTAACAGACCCTGAAGAAGCAGCTGACTTTGTAAATAAAACCCAGGTAGATGCACTTGCTATTGCTTGTGGTACTTCTCATGGTGCTTATAAATTTACACGTCCACCTACAGGCGATATTTTAGCGATTGATCGTATTAAAGCAATTCATCAACGTATCCCACATACTCACTTAGTGATGCATGGCTCTTCATCTGTACCACAAGATTGGTTAGCTGTTATTAATGAGTTTGGTGGAAAGATCCCTGAAACTTACGGTGTACCTGTTGAACAAATTCAACATGGTATTAAAAATGGCGTACGTAAAATCAATATAGATACAGATTTACGCCTTGCTGCTACGGGCTCTATTCGTCGTTTCTTAGCAGAAAATCCAAGTGAATTTGATCCACGTAAATTTTTACAAGTATCTACAAATGCTATGTACGACATTTGTAAAGCACGTTATGAAGCATTTAATACTGTTGGTAATGCCAGCAAAATCAAGCCAATAAGTCTTGATAACATGTTTGATCGTTACCAACGTGGTGAGCTTAAAGCTATCATCAAGTAACATCATCGATACAAAGTAGTTACAATAATACCAAGTCCATTAAATTTGTTCCCACTCAGAGCTTACCAGCGGTTTGAGAACAAATAGAATTTTTTTGCATATAGTTACTCTATATGAAAGAAATTTTGTGCGGTTATCTAATTGCTGGAAAGCTCCCGAAGGGCGAGTTTAAAAGGCTTATATGCCGCGTTATTAATTTTGAGAAGGGAATAACCATTCTCTACAATCAATGCCTTGCCTCTAAGTCTTTTAACTCTCGCTGAGTGAGAAGAAACTTATTGGAATTGGTATAACTATTAATTAAAAGGGCTTAGGCCCTTTTTTTATGCTCGAAATAAACAAGCTAGTTAGGTATAATCGACTTAATATAATCACGTTTCATTTCTATTAAGTAATTTTTTCAAGATGTTTTCTCGTTTCATTCTACTACCCATTTTTGCAATTTATTGCGCGTTACCTACGCTGTCTAATGCTCAAGAGCAAAAAATAGAGACAAATTCTGCTAATGCTTCAGACATATTATTTAGTCTTGAAAAAGCTGACGAGTCTCAACAACCTTCATCTGGCACTTTGTTTACCGCCTCAGCACAACTTGGTTTGCTTTACTTAACGGGGAACACCCGTAGTGCCGATATCAAAACAGGTTTGGATTTACGCTTTGAAAGAGGCCTTTGGCGAAGTTTCTTTGTTTTTGATTTATTAGTTAAAAAAACTGAAACTGAAGATGAAGTAAGTACCAATGACATCCAAAAAAACTTTGAAACTACCGATCAAAAGTGGAGTATTACTTCGCAAACTAACTACACCCTTGATGCAGTAAAGCAAAACTACATCTATGGTAGTGTCTTTTATGAAGAAAATCGTTTTTCTGGTTTTGACTCACAAGCGTCAATATCAATGGGTTGGGGGCGCCGTTGGTTTGAAAACAAAGATGCTAGTTTTGATGCCGATGTAGGTCCCGGTTTTAAGAGGGACGTTACCCAACTTACGACTGAAGAAATAGCTTTAGGTATGACAAATAAAACTCAAGACACTCTTATTCTACAAGCACAAGCACTGTATATAAGAAAGATGAATGAGCATATTGAGTTTAAACAACTATTCGTTGTAAAACACGCGATAGAACAGGGGCAAAACAGCATTTACAAAGCTGAAAGTTCAATTACTAGTAGGTTAATTGATTCGCTGCAACTTAAACTTAACTTCGTTATCGATTACAACTCAAAAGTTGATGATGATAAAGAAAATTTAAATACGGAAACTTCTGCAGTACTTATTTATAGTTTTTAATTGCCTCATGAGTTGTGCAGCCAAAATTTTTAGCTGCCTAACTCAAATGAATGCTGCTTAAATTTCTGTAAATCGTTAGATAACAGCTCAACACTTTGCTCATCAATCATGTAAGTAAAAGTGCAAATCCCTGATTCACTAAATTCGTAACAAACGCTGAGAAAGTCTCTTCCTTGCTTGGTGCTATACAAACCAAATTTGAAAGTAACACCATTCATCCATTCAGAGACATATTCATTGATTGGTAAAGTTAAGAGGTATTTATCAGGAGTCTCCTGTTTTTGCCATTGGCGGTACTTATCAATAGCATACTCAACATCATCAACTTCTGACTCGTTTATCCACAAAGGATAAGTTACATTGAAACTACTGTTATTAGTACTAATCGGTGAACTACTGCCCTGAGCTGAATATAATAAGGTGCTGCCAGAAACTAAACCAGTTTGGGCCACTTTTAAACGGGTTTGCTTGTTAAGGTAATTATTCGTGTGAGCGCTGTACTCAGAAAAGCTCACCTTTGTTTCCGTATGATTTTCTGTATATCCACCTATGGAGCCGCAACTCGATAGTGATAATGCGGTAATAGTTATAGCAATATTCGAATTCATGGTCGTTTCTTAAAATGATATTGAGTCTTGACGCACTGTTAAGGTAATAATTTTATTCTCACATTAACTAGGCACTGATAATGACTACCATTCTAGCGTCACAAAAGAGTGTAACTGTTGAAAATCGTAACCTTGGCGTAAAGAACTGTAGTAAAGAATGAAAGATTAATTAATCAAAACATCATTATTGAGTTTTTTGCCACTGCTCGAATCCTTTTTTTATTTTCTTAATTGTTTCAGCTTTAGTTCCAAGGCTTAGTGCCATGCAATGTTCAGCACTTTCACCTTTTGATATTTCTAAGCCTGACATAAGATTCAAATCTTCTGATCCAAGTAAACCTAAGCGATAGTTTAGTGATTCTTTAGACTGAATAACAACATCTATCCTCCCTTTAATTAATTTTTTCAGGTTTGTTTCTTCATTAGAAGATATATCTAGATTCACTCCCTCTTGAAATCCTTGTTGTAGAAAGTAACTGTGGCTATTATCTCCACGCATGATACCTACTACACTTGTTTTTAATGCCTCTAAAGAATCTATATTGATCTCATTCGACGCAAGTTTATACACATGAATTGGGGTGGATTTATAGAGGGGGCAAAACCAATGAAATTTTGACTCTCGCTGCTTTGTTCTATAAATGGAATAAATAAGTATATTAGGATTGGTTGTTGCTAAATGAAAACTTCTTGCCCATGGATAGACATCTATCGAATATTTAATATCGGTGTATGCCAGTATTTCCCTTATATTACTGGTAACTATTCCTGAGACTTCCTGGCCCTTTAAAATAAAAGGCGGCCAGTCTTCTGTTACCACTTTTAGTTCCTCTTCGTTGGACCGTGCAGTAAAAGAAAGAAGTAAAAATATAATTAACAGTGAATTTTTCATTGCAACTCTACATCTAGGTTTAATGTGTGAAATCAATATAATAAATTGTATCATTTAAATTATCATCTCCATTAAAAGTATTAAGTTTCGTTCACAAAAACTAATTTTTTCATTTTAGATAACTGACGATAACTACCTCAATCCCTCTATTTAAAAGAACTATTACTTAATGAGTTCCTTTTTCAGTGTTTAGGACAATAAAACAAAGTTTACTTTGCTAATCAATCCAGCTTTGCCCTAAAATAACCGCAATTATATTTTCCTCCAAATAAAAAGGTATCTACATGGCTCAGCCACTACCAGATAAATTCATCATGTCGATGAATCGAGTTTCTAAAGTAGTTCCACCCAAGCGCACTATTTTAAAAGATATTTCTCTTTCATTTTTCCCAGGCGCTAAAATCGGTGTCTTAGGTTTAAATGGCTCAGGTAAATCTACCTTGCTTCGTATTATGGCTGGTGTTGATACTGAATTTGAAGGTGATGCGGTTGCATTAGCAGGTACTAAAATTGGCTACTTGCCACAAGAACCTCAACTTGATGAGAATCAAACTGTGCGTGAAGCTGTTGAAGAAGCGGTTTCGACAGTTAAAAATGCTATGGCACGTTTAGACCAAGTCTATAACGAGTATGCTGAAGAAAACGCTTACTTTGACGCCCTAGCAAAAGAGCAAGGCGACCTCGAAGATATCATTAATGCGCAAGATGGTCATAATATTGATAACGTATTAGAACGTGCCGCTGATGCATTACGTTTGCCAGAATGGGATAAAAAAATTGCAGTACTAAGTGGTGGTGAACGACGTCGTGTCGCACTTTGTCGCTTATTACTTGAAAAACCAGACATGTTATTACTCGATGAACCAACCAACCATTTGGATGCTGAATCTGTTGCATGGTTAGAGCGCTTCTTACATGACTACCCTGGTACTGTGGTAGCTATCACCCATGATAGATATTTCTTAGACAATGTTGCTGGCTGGATATTAGAGCTTGATAGAGGCCACGGTATTCCTTATGAAGGTAATTACTCATCTTGGTTAGAGCAAAAAGATGCTCGTCTTGAGCGAGAAGGTAAAACCGAAAGTGCATTACAAAAAACCATTAAGCAAGAACTTGAATGGGTACGCTCAAATCCAAAAGCACGCCAATCAAAAAGTAAAGCCCGTATGGCTCGTTTTGAAGAACTTAATAGCCAAGATCATCAAAAACGTAACGAGACTAACGAGCTTTACATTCCACCTGGACCTCGTTTAGGCGATAAAGTACTTGATGTTAATAACTTAACCAAATCGTTTGGCGATAGAGTACTTATTGATGACTTAAGCTTTAGCGTACCTAAAGGTGCTATTGTTGGTATTATCGGACCAAACGGTGCAGGTAAATCAACACTCTTTAAAATGATGTCTGGTGCTGAAAAACCTGATTCTGGTGAAGTAGTATTGGGCGATACAGTTAAGCTTGCCAGCGTCGATCAATTCCGTGATGACATGGATAACAGCAAAACCGTTTACCAAGAAATCTCACAAGGCCATGATATTTTACAAATTGGTAATTTTGAAATCCCAAGCCGTGCTTATTGTTCACGCTTTAACTTTAAAGGTAACGATCAACAAAAGATCATTGGTGAGTTATCCGGTGGTGAACGTAACCGTGTGCATTTAGCCAAGTTAGTGCAAACAGGTGGAAACGTATTACTGCTCGATGAACCAACCAACGATTTAGATGTTGAAACTTTACGCGCATTGGAAGAGGCGATATTAGAATTCCCTGGTTGTGCCATGGTTATTTCCCATGATCGCTGGTTCTTAGATCGCATTGCTACTCATATCCTAGATTACCGAGATGAAGGTCAAATCAACTTCTTTGAAGGTAACTTTACAGATTATGAAGCATGGTTGAAGAAAACTTTAGGCCCTGCAGCAACTGAACCACACAGAATTAAATACAAAAAAATAGGGTAAACACTAAATAAAAACAGCCGTTACTAGTACGTTAGTAATTTTGCTGTGATTTGTTAATGAGTTTACCGATAAAAGCCAGTTAAAACTTGATTTTAACTGGCTTTTTTGTGCCCTGTAATTTTTTACTTTTCAATAAAATAAGGCTATGCTGAAGCCAATCGATGACAAAAGTCATTATCCCGGTTGGAAAATAGACATGGAAAATAGACGACAATTTACTCGTATTTTATTTTCAATAAAAGCAGAGATAGCAATTGAAAATAATATATACCATGTGTCTATTCATGATATATCACTTAATGGTGCCTTAGTTACTGCCATTGAGAGTGAACAACCCTTAAAAGGTAAAGTAGGCACCTTACACTTTTTATTATCAGACAATGAATCAGAAGTGAACATGAACATTGCGGTTGTTCACGAAGAAGAAAACGAAACAGGTTTGCAATGTAATGCTATTGATATTGACAGTGTTACTCATTTACGTCGTTTGGTTGAACTCAATCTAGGTAATAGCGAACAACTGAATAAAGAACTAAGTCAGTTATCACGTATAAACTTAAATTAAGTTATTGATTATACTTACATTTTAGTTTAAATTTAAATTAGTAAAAGTTTTCCAGCTTTTCTACCCAAACCTTTTAGGAGTCTTAATGAATCATCTAATCATCTCTTGTATTGGCCCTGATCAAACAGGTCTAGTAGACACTTTATCTAAAGTTATTTCCAAACATCAAGGCAACTGGCAAGTGAGTAGTCTGCATCATTTATCTGGCTTTTTCGCCGGCGTAATTGAAGTAGCCGTGGCAAGTGAAAAAAGTGAAAGCTTAATCAGTGCATTAAAAGGCATTAAAGGATTAAGTTGCCAAATTGAAGTGGCAGAGCCTAACATACCCGACGTTATTAGTAATTTAGTACTAGAGATTACGGCTAATGATAGAGCAGGCATTGTACAAGAAGTATCTTCTGTTATTCATCATCAAAATGGTAACTTAATCAAGCTAGTAAGCTCAAATGATAGCGCGGCTCATAGTGGCCAAGATATTTTTAAAGCGAAAGTACAAATTGCTATTGATGATAAATCTGTGGATCACCTTATCAGTGCATTAGAGCAAATCGCAGATGACTTGATGGTAGATATTTCCCGCTAGTGTTTCTAGGTAGTAGTGCTTAGTAAGACGGCTGTGCTATCAACCTTTAATTTAAATGTATGCTAATCAAAAACGAGTGCCATAAGCACTCGTTTTTTATGTCTATTTTACTTGCCAATAGTTAATAAATAAGGGGGTACTACTCTCTAAGAGGCTATCCTAGGATAAAGTTTCCAAAAATTTTGCGGCTTTATTAATATCTCGGCTCCGTTTCATATCAGGTAAACTTTTTAAGAAAGTTTCACCATAAGGTTTATTCACCAACCTATCATCACAAATAACTAGCACACCACGATCACTAACATCGCGAATAAGTCGCCCTACCCCTTGCTTTAACGCGATAACCGCTTGAGGTAATTGAATTTGAGTAAAAGGCTCTCCACCTTGACGCCTTACATCTTCACACCGAGCTTGCAACAGAGGATCGTCCGGCGAAGCAAAAGGTAACTTATCAATAATCACGCAAGTGAGCTTATCACCACGAACATCAATACCTTCCCAAAAGCTAGCCGTAGCCAGCAGTACAGCATCGCCTTGTTCGACAAATTGCTCGAGTAGCTTTCGCTTAGCCATTTTACCTTGCACTAATAAGGGGTTATCAATACTTTCAGCCAAAATTTCTGCAACCTGGTGCATTACACGATAACTGGTAAAAAGCATGAAACAGGCACCTTTACTGGCTTTAATCAACGGTTCAGCTAACTCAGCTAACTTTAAGGCACGATTTTTATCATTGGCCTGCGGCAAATAACGCGGCACAACAAGCTGCGATTGTGCTTGGTAATCAAACGGACTATCAAGTAATAATTGTTTAGCGTCTTGTAAACCTAAGTGTTTAGCAAAATGATTAAAGCTATTATCTACAGCTAATGTTGCCGAGGTAAAAATCCAACCAGCACCAGATTCTTTCACAAAGGTATTAAATTTTTCACTAACATTTAAGGGTGTTTGATGTAATACCACACTCCGCGGAGTGGTTTCATACCAGAAGCTCATACCATATGCTTCAACATTTGCCATCACGTCATATTGAGCAAGTAAATTAACAGCACGGTCAAAACAATTATCTATGGCTTCATTTCTTGAAACACACAGTTTTATCACTTGATATAGAAAATCTAAATCAATTTTTAGGTTAGCGAATTTTTGCTGAAATTGAGCTTGTTTATATTTTTCTCGCCAATTGCCACGTTCCGGATCATAATTAAATAAGAGGCGAAATTCTTGGCAAGTCTTTTGTAGCTTTTCGGCTGCTAGACCTAACTGTTTGACATCAGTTAAACTACTGCGGTGTACTTGTAATACGTCGGTACATAAATCAACGAGTTGCTTACTAGAAAATGCCTCGCCAAAATATTCACTCGCGATATCTCCAATTTGATGCGCCTCATCGAAAATCATCACTTGAGCCTTAGGAATAAGCTCACCAAAACCAGTATCTTTTAGGGCCATATCAGCAAAAAACAAATGATGATTCACCACAATAATATCGGCATCACTTGCTTTTTGACGAGCTCTAACTAAATGACATGCTTCATAGTCTGGGCAGTCTCTTGCCAAACAGTTATCCAAGGTACTCGTTACAAAAGGAAAAATACTGGAGTCTTCACTGACATTCACTAGTTCGCCAATATCGCCACTTTGCGTGCCATTTGCCCAGGTTTTTACTTTAACTAAATCTTGCAACATTTGAGCATCAAGTTGACCTCGACTATCTTGATACTGTGCTAACCGATAGTTACATAAATAGTTTGCACGACCTTTTAATAAAGCGACTTGCGCATTACTCGCTAGCGCCTTTTTTATTAAGGGAATATCTTTATGAAAGAGTTGCTCTTGCAGGTTTTTAGTCCCGGTTGAAACCACGATCTTTTTCGGATTTTTCGGATTTAACGATAAAAAGGCAGGGATTAAGTACGCAAAAGTTTTTCCGGTACCTGTTCCTGCTTCAACAATAAGCGATGATTGCTTGTCTATTGCATGGGCAACATCAAGCGCCATATCAGTTTGTGCCTGACGCGGCGAGAAGCCTTTAATGGCTTTAGCTAAAGCGCCTTCTTGAGAAAAGGCTTGGCTAACTTGGTTAACGTTGTTTTCGGTCATGTAAAACGAGAGGACACAAATGAGTATTTATGCAGAGAGTATACTTAACAACAGCTTAAGCATAAAGATCTAAGTGCTTAGTATCGTCGTTATTACCATTGTTAGATTTTTCAACGTTAATCTCTTTTTCGTCCTGCTTTGAAGCAACTTCATTATTTATGCAATCAGTATTCTTTTTCTCATCTTGCTTTTGCTTGGCATGCTGCTCTTGCTCACTTCCTTGCACGCTGGAGTGGTATTGATCGTCTTCCGAAGTAAAATAATACTCATGGTTTTCAATATGATCAGAGTCTTGGCTAAGTTTACTGTTAGCAGCTTCTTTGAGTAATGCCTTAACCTTTAAGCTTGCTGGCTTAATCGGTACAGGGACTACACGTGTTAGTTGAGTAGTAAAAATATCCATTCTTAGTTCCTCCGCAATTTAAAAGTCGCAAATAAATAACTATACCCAAACTTGTTGAAAATGCGTATTTCAGGTAGCTTGAGTATATATTGCAATACCATGTTATCGACTATTATCTTAAAATCTTTAGGCTATAAATTTTAACTGGTCCACACAATCAATTTAGAGTAATAACTTTAAGCAAGATTCATATAACAAATCATAATAAAAAACCCTTATTTATTACTTGCAGGTACCTTAATTAAACAGTAGTGTAAACAGCATCAAAACAAATTATTTTTCTACCTGTTAATTTAATTTTAGATTACCATCAAGTTAACAGCAAATGACCTACTATTAGAGACTTTTTAACCATGATTATTAACCTGAATCGCCGACATCATCACCATCACTACAACTAGCCCATTCAGGTTTACTTAATAAGTAAATTACTGAAGGGCAACTGGCCTTTCAGTGGTTTAAAAAAGCATAATATATCCTCTTAATAGAAGTAATTATAATTGCTAAACCCCCGAAAGAGTCACGACTCTCTCGGGGGTTTTCGCATTTTAGCGAATAATAAATTGTATATACATGACGAATTTTAAGATTAAAAACGATAGGAATTAACATTATGAGCACATCAGAGCCACGTTTACGCATTGCCATGCAAAAATCAGGACGCCTAAGTGAAGACACCCAAAAACTACTTAAGCTTTGTGGATTAAAGTTGAATTTGAGCGATAGAAGATTATTAGCTCATGTAAGCAATATGCCTATTGATATTATGCGTGTGCGCAGTAGCGATATTCCCGGTTTAGTTATGGACGGCGTTTGTGACTTAGGCATTGTGGGTGATAACACACTCGAAGAAGAAGAATTAGATCGTCAATTAAAAGGCAATAAGTCTGACTACATTCGCACTACCTCTTTAGATTTTGGTGGCTGTCGCTTCTCAATTGCCATGCCTGAAGAATTTGAATACACGGGTTTAGCATGTTTAGACGGCTTACGTTTTGCCACAACTTACCCGCAATTATTAAATCGTTTTGCTAAAGCTAACGGTATTAATGTTGAGTTTTGTTTGTTAAAAGGCTCGGTTGAAGTAGCACCTCGCGTTGGCTTAGCTGACGGTATTTGTGATTTAGTTTCAACCGGCGCAACGCTTGAAGCTAATGGCTTGAAAGAAGTAGCTGAAGTTTTCCGTTCAAAAGCGTCACTGATTCAACGAGCTGATCCATTGTGTGAAGAAAAACAAGCTATCTTAGATACATTATTACCACGTGTTCATGGCGTAATGAAAGCGAAAGAAAGCAAATATATTATGCTACACGCGCCAAAAGATAAAATAGCTGAAGTCAGCAAATTAATGCCCGGCACAGAAACACCAACTATTTTGCCACTTGCTGAACGTGACAATATGGTTGCTGTACATGTAGTAGCAACAGAGACATTCTTTTGGGAAACTATGGAACAATTGAAAGCTTTAGGTTGTCACTCTATCCTAGTGATGCCAATTGAGAAGATGATGGGCTAAATAAGCAGTATACTTGAAACTTCAGCGGTATTGTCTGCGTTGTTCGTTGCCATCACTTAGTACACTAAGCTCAGGCAACTCACAACTTGACAGCTTTGCTGAAGTCACAATTATTTAGCTTAGTTTCTCAGACAATTATATTGAAAATATTAATACCGAGACATAATTATGATAAATCAACTTATCAAGTGGCAAGAGCTTTCACCGCAACAAAAAAATAGTGCCCTTGCTCGACCGGCTATTGCCGATAGCGCACTATTATCAACGCAAGTTTCTAACATCTTATCGCAAGTTAAAAATCAAGGTGATAAAGCTATTCTTGCGTTAACTGAGCAGTTTGATGGTATAGCACTTAGTACTTTATCCGTAAGCTCAGCGCAAGTTGCCCAAGCAAAACTAGCATTAACAGATAAACGCTTAAAAGCTATTCATACTGCGTATAAGCAAATAAAATCATTTCATAGCGCGCAAACAGCTTCTGACATTACCGTTGAAACAATGCCTGGTGTTAAATGCACATTGAAAACAGAAGCTATTGAAAGTGTTGGTTTATACATTCCAGCAGGCTCTGCACCATTACCTTCTACAGTATTGATGTTAGGTGTACCTGCACAGCTTACTGGCTGTCAACGTACCGTGCTTGTTTGTCCTCCGGATAAAAATGGCCAATTAGCCGATGAAATATTAGTGGCTGCCGATCTTTGTGGTATTACAGAAATATATACCGTTGGTGGTGCACAAGCGATTGCTGCACTCGCTTACGGCACAGAAACAATTCCTGCAGTGAATAAAGTCTTTGGACCGGGAAATCGTTATGTTACTGAAGCTAAAACTCAGTTATCACAACAAGTCGCAGGTTTCGCTATTGATATGCCAGCAGGTCCTTCTGAAGTATTAGTAATCGCCGATGGGCAAGCAAACCCAGCCTTTATCGCTGCTGATTTATTATCACAAGCTGAGCACGGTGTAGATAGCCAAGTAATATTACTCAGTGATAGTGAGTCTTTAATCACAAAAGTATCAACTGAATTAACGCAGCAACTTACCTTATTATCTCGCTGTAAAATTGCAGAACAAGCATTAAAGCAATCTCGCTTAATTCTGACTAAAGACTTAGCGCAGGCTGTTGAAGTATCTAATGAGTACGGACCCGAGCACTTGATCATTCAAACAGAAGATGCTCCAACATTACTCAGTAAATTACGCAATGCAGGTTCGATATTTGTAGGTGCTTATACGCCAGAATCTGCGGGTGATTACGCCAGTGGTACTAACCATGTTTTACCAACCTATGGTTACTCAAAAGTTATTTCGAGCTTATCTTTAGCTGACTTCTCTCGACGCTTTACTGTACAAGAGATAACGAAAGCGGGTTTACAAAGTTTAGCTGAATGCATTATTGAGTTAACGGATGCTGAAGGTTTAGACGCGCACCAGCGCGCGGTAACCATTCGCTTAGAAGAAGGTAGTTAGTTATGACCTCGCTAGTAAATGACGCATCAGAAAGTAATACATTAAAAACTAATACCTTGATAGATAAGTTAGCAAGAGAAGAGTTAGTAGATATGGTGCCTTATCAATCTGCTAGACGTCTTTTTGCAAGCGGTGATAATGAGCAAGCTAATAGCAGAACTTGGTTGAATGCCAATGAAGCGCCCGGTCAAGGTCAGTATCAATTAAGCAGCGAGAATATCAATCGTTACCCTGACTTTCAACCGCAAGCACTATTAAATGCTTATAGTAATTATTGTAACTTGCCTGTTGATAATATACTGGCAACTCGCGGCGCAGATGAAGGTATTGAATTAATTATTCGTAGTTTCTGTCGTGCTTATCAAGATAGCGTCCTTATCTGCCCACCCACTTATGGTATGTATGCTATCAGTGCAGAAAACCACGGTGCTGGTATTATTAGCGTACCCTTAGTTAATACCGCAGAGGCAAAGTGTCAGCTAGACCTTGAAGGGTTGAAGCAACAAGTAGGAAAAGCAAAAGTTGTCTTTTTATGCTCACCAGGAAACCCTACAGGTAACACCTTACCATCAGCACAAATTAAAGCTGCAATTGAGATTTTTAAAGACAGCGCCATGGTTGTTGTAGATGAAGCCTATTATGAATATACCAATAAAGAATTGGGTGCTGAGCAAGTAAATAATAAACTCATTAGCCAATGTGATAACGTGATTATACTAAGAACCTTATCAAAAGCTTTTGCCCTAGCAGGGTTACGCTGTGGTTTTACCTTATCGAGTAAAGAAGTTATCACACTACTAAGTAAGGTTATTGCGCCTTACCCTATTGCAGCACCTGTTGCTGAAATTGCCAGCAAGGCATTAACGAATGATTTAGGCGTTATGCAAGCTAGAGTAAATTCTGCCAATAGTTTACGTGAGCAGTTGAGTGAATGGCTGAAGCAAAAAAAGTGGTGTAGCGATGTTTTTAACAGCGATGCTAACTTTGTATTATTTCGTTGTAATAATATCGATGAGAAAAACAAAGTATTTAACTTATTGGTAGAACATAACATCTTAATTCGTGATCAGTCTAAGCAGCTACAGCTTGATAATTGCCTTCGAATAAGTATTGGCAGTAAAGAAGAAATCACGCAGCTAAAGCAGCTATTAGACACACTATAAGTAAAGTTAACGCGGCATTACAAGTGGCGTAACAAACATAATGAAGAGCATTTTATGAGTAATACACAAGAGAAAATATTATTTATCGACCGTGATGGTACCTTAGTGGAAGAGCCCGCTATCGATAAGCAGCTTGATACTTTGGAGAAACTTGTATTCGAACCTAATGTCGTTGCAGAGTTATTAAAACTGCAAGCGAAAGGTTTTAAACTAGTGATGGTTTCAAACCAAGATGGGCTAGGAACAAAAAGCTTTCCACAGGCGGACTTTGATTTACCTCATAACAAGATGATGGACTTCTTTAGCTCTCAAGGTGTACATTTTCAAGATGTATTGCTTTGCCCTCATTTTGATGAAGACAACTGTAATTGCCGTAAACCTAAGCTTGGTTTAGTGAGTGAGTACCTTCAGCAAGGTCGTGTAGATTTCGCTAACTCTTTTGTTATTGGCGATAGAGAAACAGATATGGGACTTGCTGCTAACATGGGTATCGTTGGCATCAAATATGATCCCGAGACATTAAATTGGGCTCAAGTTAGTGATCAAATTATTACCCAGTTAGAACAACCAAGAATAGCCACTGTTACGCGTACAACCAAAGAAACTGATATTACCGTTACGGTAAACTTAGACAAAGCAGGTCAAAGCAGCATAGACACTGGTTTAGGATTTTTTGACCACATGTTGGATCAAATATCGACTCACGGCGGCTTTAGCTTAACCTGTAACGTTAGTGGCGATTATCATATTGATGAACACCACAGTGTTGAAGATACAGCGCTTGCCTTAGGCCAAGCATTAAAGCAAGCACTAGGCAATAAACGTGGTATTAACCGTTTTGGCTTTGTAATACCAATGGATGAATGTCGTGCTGAGTGTGCCATCGACCTTTCTGGTCGTCCTTGGTTGGAGTTTGATGCAGACTTTACCAGTGATAAGGTTGGCACCATGTCGACACAAATGGTTCCTCATTTTTTCCGCTCTCTTGCTGACGCAATGTTAATAACATTACACTTATCAACAAGTAAAGGTAATTGTCATCACCAAGTTGAGAGTCTATTCAAAGTTTTTGGTCGCGCATTAGGTCAAGCTATCAAGGTTGATGGGGATGCAATGCCAAGTTCAAAGGGTAGTTTATAATGACAAAGGTAATGACTTCAGCAAAAAATGTCATTGTAGATACCGGCTGTGCTAATTTATATTCTGTTAAGTTTGCCATTGAGAGACTTGGCTTTGAGGTAACTATCACTGATGATGTAACGATAATACAACAAGCTGAAAAAGTTATATTCCCGGGTGTTGGTAGCGCTAAGCATGCCATGAAAAACATTAAAGCTAAAAATTTAGTGACTGTTTTACAAGGCTTAACTCAACCAGTACTTGGCTTTTGTTTGGGCATGCAGTTAATGACAGAGTCCTCAACCGAAGGTAACAGTGATGACAATGCAAGCAACATAGTTCCTTGCCTAAATTTGATCCCAACAAACGTTGAACCATTAAAAGCACAAGGAAATAGATTGCCACATATGGGCTGGAATACACTCACCCAAGTAAGCAATCATCCTGTTTTTAAGGGGATATCTGAAGGCGATTACTTCTATTTTGTGCATAGCTTTGCAGCACCCGTAAGTGAATACACCATTGCAAGTTGTGAGTACGGCAGTACTTTTTCTGCTGCTATCGCGAAAGATAACTTTATCGGTTGTCAATTTCACCCTGAACGCTCTAGTGCGTTAGGCAGTAAAATAATTAAAAATTTTCTCGAGTTAGACTCTACAGAACTCAATCAGGAGCTTGTAAACTTATGATGATCCCAGCAATTGACCTCATCGGTGGTGAAGTTGTTCGTTTATACCAAGGCGATTACGCTCAAAAAACAAATTACCAATATACGGTACAAGAACGTCAGCAAGCCTATGCTAAATCAGGTGCTACTGTTATGCACTTTGTTGATTTAGATGGCGCCAAAGACAGCACGAAACGTCAACTAGAAACCTTAAAAACAGTTGTTAACCACCCTTCTATGATTATTCAAGTAGGTGGTGGTGTTCGTTGTGAAGATGATGTAAAGCAGTTATTAGCGCTCGGCGCAGATCGCGTTGTTATCGGTAGTTTAGCTATCAAGCAACCTGAACTAGTAACACAATGGGTGAAAACCTACGGCTGTGAAAAAATTGTATTAGCGCTAGACATTAAAATTGATGCACAAGGCAATAAAACATTACCTACACATGGCTGGATTGAAGATAGCGGTGTGAACCTAGAAGATTTACTTGCGCAATACCAAGATGCAGGCATCAAGCACGTACTATGCACTGATATTAGTAAAGACGGTACGTTAACGGGTACTAATGTTGATTTATACTCTGAGGTTTGCGCTAAATATCCTGAGATTGATTGGCAAGCTTCAGGTGGTATTGGTAGCTTAGATGATATTAAAGCCCTGATTCCTACCGGTGTTAGCGGCGTTATTTTAGGTCGTTCATTGTTAGAAGGAAAATTCACGCTTGAAGAAGCAATCGCTTGTTGGCCAACTACCTCAGCAAATAACGCTGTAAGTAAGACAGGTGATAAATAATGTTAGCCAGAAGAATTATTCCTTGTCTTGATGTTCGTGATGGCAAGGTAGTAAAAGGTGTACAATTTCGCAATCATGAAATTATTGGGGATATCGTGCCTTTAGCAAAAAAATATGCTGAAGCAGGAGCCGATGAATTAGTTTTTTATGATATTACCGCAAGCAGTGATGGCCGTGTAGTAGATAAAAGCTGGGTAAGCCGTATCGCAGAAGTTATTGATATTCCTTTCTGTGTTGCCGGTGGTATAAAAAGCGAAAACGACGCCAAAGAAATATTAATGATGGGCGCTGATAAAATTAGTATCAACTCCCCTGCATTGAGAGATCCTGACTTAATCACACGTTTAGCGGATGTTTTTGGTCAGCAGTGCATTGTAGTTGGCGTTGATAGCTTTTATAACAAAGACACTGATGAATATCAGGTGTATCAATTTACTGGTGATGAAAAGCGCACTCAACAAACAGGTTGGAACACATTCGACTGGATTGAAAAGGTTGTTAGCTTAGGTGCTGGTGAAATCGTATTAAATTGCATGAACCAAGATGGTGTTCGTCAAGGTTATGATATTGAGCAGTTAAAACAAGCTAGAGCAAAATGTAGTGTGCCTTTAATCGCTTCTGGTGGTGCTGGTACTATTGAGCATTTTAGTGATGTTTATCAACAAGCCGATGTTGATGGTGCGCTCGCTGCATCTGTTTTCCATAAAGGTATTATTCCGATTAAAGATTTAAAAACCTACTTAAAAGAACAAAATATTGAGGTAAGACCATGTTAGTAACTAACGATAATATAAATGATTTGGCATGGCAGAAAATGGATAACCTTATTCCTGCTATTATTCAGCATGCCGCGACAGGTGCAGTGTTAATGCAAGGTTATATGAACCAAGCCTCTTTACAAGCAACCCTAACAACGGGAAAGGCAACGTTCTTTAGCCGTTCAAAACAAGCATTATGGGTAAAAGGCGAAACTTCCGGCAACTTTCTAGAAGTTAAACAAGTATTAACTGATTGCGACAACGATAGTTTACTTATTGCTTGTGAACCTATTGGTCCAAGTTGCCACCTAGGGACTGAGTCTTGTTTCCCTGAGCAAAAGCTTACTCAACAAAATTTTCTCAGCCAACTTGAGCAAGTGATTCAACAACGAAAAGATGATGATCCTAAAGAGAGTTACACTGCTCACTTATTCTCTCGCGGTACCACTAAAATGGCTCAGAAAGTAGGTGAGGAAGGTGTTGAAGTAGCACTTGCTGCTGTCGCTGAAACTAAAGAAGATTTACTAGGTGAATGTGCGGATTTGTTCTATCACACCTTGGTATTGCTGGCTGATCAAAAAATTGAACTCAGTGAGGTTATGGAAGTGTTGCAAACACGTCATAACAAATAATACCTTAGTTTTTTTACTGAACTTCTAAGTTACTTTATTATATGCCGGCATCCTTGATATCTTTATAGAACAAGGATGCTAGTATTTATCACCAGTAAAAAATTTATAATCTAATCGCGTTCCTTTATTGTAAATTATCCCATGATACTTATTTTGTGTGATTAGCTAACACACTACCCATTGTTACCATTTTTCCTCGCAAATATTCCTATTCTAAGTTAATTATTATTCTTATTTATATCCTTGATGAGATCTACATTGAACAGCTACAACATGCTGTGAACTAGGCAGACATATTATCTCTTGAACCTAAATCATTCTTCATTATAATAGCCGGATAGTTTACATGGAACATTACGTGCTAAGGAGGGGTTATGTTAAAGCGTAGAGCAATTAAAAAGTACGGAAATCAACTATTACCCAAGCTACAAAAACGTTATGGCGAACAAACTTTTTATAATGCCAGCCAAGTCAGATCGACCATTTATCAATGTAACTTCAATCCGAGCTATTTGCCACTTGGTTATCTACTCTTTCTTGATTCGTGTGCATTAAATAAAGTCACTGCGACTGAATTCCCTGAACTGTGTATGAGAAAATACAAACAAGAAATCAAAGACTACCTTAGTGACCGTAAGTATTATGGTTACCTTAAACTTTTAAACCTGTAATAATTATGACAATAAAAACTATTTGGCAAACTAAAAAATTCACAGAACTCTCCCTTAACCAATTATATGATGTACTAAAATTACGTGTAGATATTTTTGTTGTTGAGCAGACTTGTTTCTATCCTGACTTAGATAGTGATAGAGATTTGCTAGATAGGCATCCTCAAACACTACATCTATTGGGTTATCAAGCAGAGCAACTTGTTGCTTATCTCCGTATTTTACCGAAGGGGCAAAATTACCCTGATAATGTAAGCATTGGACGAGTTGTAACAGCAACTAAAGCAAGAGGTGGTGGTTTAGGTCATCAGCTGATGACAGAAGGTATAACGCGGTGCCAGCAACATTTTCCTAATGAAAATATAAAAATTTCAGCACAGCAACATTTAAAAGCCTATTACCAGCAACATGGGTTCACTCAGGTATCAGAAATGTACCTAGAAGACGACATACCGCACATAGCTATGATTCGACGATGTAGTTAAGCATGAGCTAACATAGAAACAAAAAAACTCGCTTATGCGAGTTTTTTATTAACTAAATGGCTATAACTTAAGCCAGTTGAGCTGATAATAACTGGTTAACTTTTTCAACGGCTTGTGTGCCATCAATTGTTAAATAACTACAGCTACCTGATTTAGCTTCTGTTTGGTAGAAATCTACCAATGGCTTAGTTTGCTCGTGGTAAATAGCTAAACGCTTACGTACTGTAGCTTCTTCATCATCTGGACGAATAGATAAATCATCACCGCTTACATCATCTTTACCTTCCACTTTTGGTGGGTTGTAAACAAGGTGATAAACACGACCTGAGCCAGAATGTACACGACGGCCAGCCATACGTTCAACAATCACTTCATCTGGTACATCAAATTCAAGAACGTGGTCAACAACAATACCACTTTCTTTCATTGCATCTGCTTGTGGAATAGTGCGAGGAAAGCCATCAAGTAAAAAACCAGCTTTACAATCTTCTTGAGCTACTCGCTCTTTAACTAATCCGATAATTAAATCGTCAGAGACTAATTGACCAGCATCCATTACGGCTTTGGCTTTGTTACCTAGCTCCGATCCTGCTTTAATAGCAGCACGTAGCATATCGCCTGTTGAGATTTGTGGAATACCAAATTTAGCCATTAAGAACTGTGCTTGTGTGCCTTTACCAGCGCCTGGAGCACCCAATAAAACAATGCGCATATTATGTAACCTTAAATTGATGGTTGAAGTGTGGAAGTAAATATTACCTTTGCTCAATAGCATAAATATTCATTTGATCGAACAAAGGTAATATTTCTTGTCTTTACAATAAAGTCGCTGACACTATACAAGTTAGGCTATGTGCAAACAAGTGGTGAAAGGGCCGATTGATCAAAAAAGGAGGTGTTTCATGCATGAAACCCTCCTTTTTAAGACTAAAGTACTAGCAAAAAATTACGTTAAGATTACATAATTTACTTAGTTAGACTTAACATTAACTTATTCAAGCGTGAAACAAAGCTTGCTGGATCTTTTAAACTGCCGCGTTCGGCCAACATCGCTTGTTCAAATAATACCTCAACCCACTGGTTGAACATATCATCATCTTGCTCATCAGCTACATGCTTAACCAGCGCATGTTCACCATTAATCTCAAAGATAGGTAAGGTATCAGGTACTTCTTGACCAACCGATGCCATTAGCTTAGCCATTTGGCTACTCATATCGTCATCATCAGCAACAATACACGCTGGAGAATCAGTTAAGCGTTGAGACAGTTTAACTTCTTTAACTTTGCCGTCTAAGCTCGTTTTAATGCGTTTAACAACAGAGTCATATTCTTTCTCAAGTTTCTCTTGAGCCTCTTTTGTTTCTGCATCATCCATATCGCCAAGATCAAGTCCACCGCGAGTAACTGATTGCAGTTGCTTACCATCAAACTCTGTTAAATGGCTTACTAACCATTCATCAATACGATCTGACATTAATAATACTTCAATGCCTTTCTTACGGAAAACTTCTAAATGAGGGCTGTTTTTTGCCGCTTCAAAACTATCAGCAACAACAAAATAAATTTTGTCCTGACCTTCTTTCATACGTTCTATATATGAAGCTAACGATACATTTTGCGTAGTGGAATCTTCATTAGTAGAAGCAAAACGTAATAAACCAGCAACTTGTTCTTTATTTGCATGGTCTTCAGCTGGACCTTCTTTTAATACTTGACCAAATTCATCCCAAAACCCTTGGTACTTATCTGCATCTTTATTACCTAATTTCTCAAGCATTTTTAAAACGCGTTTGGTACAGCCCTTACGAATCGCTTGAGTAATCTTGTTATCTTGCAATATCTCGCGAGAAACGTTCAAGGGTAAATCGTTAGAATCTAAAAGACCTTTTACAAAACGTAAGTAAGTCGGCATGAACTGTTCAGCGTCATCCATAATAAATACACGTTGTACAAACAACTTCAAACCATGTTGTTTTTCACGGTTGTACATATCAAATGGAGCTTTAGTTGGTACATATAAAAGAGAAGTATATTCTGTTTTACCTTCTACTCGATTATGTTCCCACAATAAAGGGTCACCGAAGTCATGAGACACGTGCTTATAGAATTCTTTATACTCTTCATCTGTAATATCAGCTTTTTCACGCGTCCATAAAGCAGTAGCCTTATTAACAGGTTCCCAAACAGCAGGGATAGCATCAATTGCCTCGACAGCTGGTCTTGTTACCTTATCATTCTCATCTGTTACTTCAGGTACTGCATCAACAGCAGGAACTTCTGCAGTTAACATTTCAACTGAAACAGAAATGTGATCTGAATACTTAGTAACAATAGACTTTAAACGCCAGTCATCCGCATATTCTGATTCATCTTCTTTTAAATGAAGAATAATGTCAGTACCACGATTAGTCTTCTCAATTTGAGCCGTAGTGAATTCGCCTTCACCTGCACTAATCCACTCAACACCATCAGTAGAGCTATTGCCAGCTTTACGGGTACGAACAGTTACCTTATCAGCAACAATAAATGCAGAGTAAAAACCAACCCCAAATTGACCAATAAGTTGCGAGTCTGAAGCTTGATCACCAGATAACTGAGAGAAAAACTCAGCAGTACCTGATTTAGCAATAGTACCAAGATGTTCAATAACCTCTTCTTGGTTCATACCTATACCGTTGTCTGAAATAGTAATCGTATTATTTTCTTTATCACAACTAACTCGTACACGTAAATCGCCATCATTCTCATAAAGAGCATTATCTGATAATGCTTTGAAACGAAGCTTATCTGCAGCATCAGCAGCATTTGAAACTAACTCACGCAAAAATATTTCTTTGTTTGAATATAGTGAGTGGATCATTAATTGTAGTATTTTGGCGTTGTCCGATGCGAACGCATGATTTTGTACTTGATTAGTTTCTGACATCTAAAATATCTCCGGTGAAAAATTATTAATGTACTTTTAAAAAGTTGTTAGAAAGTATGTGGGGCTGAGGATAGAAAATTCAAGGGATAACTATAAATGCTGATCAATTGATAATACTAAAAGTAATAAACTAATGGCTATTCAACTTCATGGTTAAAGCTAATTTATTTATTTTTATTTCACTAAGCATGATCAAAACTAGTATTTATCTAAGATAGGAAGGAAAATTCAACATTAAAGGGAAAATACCGGAGTAGGTTGCCCTACTCCGGAAATGTATACTTGCGATAAATGATTGACAGATCAGGTTTACCAATAAGTATGCAGTTATTAATTTGTTGCTTAGGGAGTAAACCACAATTTATTAACTGGTTCACATTACCTTATAGCGTAAGTAATACAAACAGTTTATTTCTAATATACTAGTACATTTTAGCATAACTAAGCAAGTTAATTGAATATGTATTCGCACAACCAAGTGTAAAACAATACCCTAACCCCATATAAAATATGACTTTTAACCACCATAACCATCAAAAAACATTTAGTTACGAATTTTATATTTATTTAATTACAAATAGCAAAGATCCCGACTCTTTCAAATCTAGCTTTTGTGTATCATTTAGAGAGTGAAGTCTAGAATATCATATGCCCAAATAGGCTTAACAGGCCTGAGTCATACAACCATCGGCGTAACTGTCATATGCTTAACCATTAATAGGAACTTTTTCAAATCCCAAACAGCAAAAAAACCGTAGCATTAGCTATGGGTTTCTTTAAAGTGAAATTGAGAATATCTTACGCTCACATCCGCTTAACTTACATGAGTCACACACACTACTCATCGGCGTCATTCTATTTACTTACGTAACGGTAAAGTTCTTCAAATCCCAGACAGTAAAAAGCCCGACTCTATCGAATCGGGCTTCTTTAAATAGAAGTATAGCAATGTCTACTCTCACATGGGCTTAACTTACATGAGTCACACTACTCATCGGCGTCATTGAATTTACTTACGTAATGGCAAAGTTCTTCAAATACCAGACAGCAAAAAGCCCGACTCTATCGAATCGGGCTTTTTTAAATAGAAGTATAGCAATGTCCTACTCTCACATGGGCTTAACTAGTTTGAGTCACATTCCCCATCAGCTGAATCTTTTCAAATCCCAGACAGCAAAAAGCCCGTTACTTTCGTAACGGGCTTCT
>NZ_VOLT01000019.1 GCF_007954275.1 Colwellia demingiae
ATAAATGATTATCAGTACCACCTGAGACCACGTTATAACCACGTTGTTGGAATGTTTTTGCCATTTCACGGGCGTTATCGATAACGTTTTGCTGATACTCAACATACCCTTCAGATAACGCTTCTTTGAAACAAATCGCTTTGGCTGCGATAACATGCATTAACGGTCCACCTTGACCGGCAGGGAAAACGGCTGAGTTTAATTTCTTAGCCAGCTCGTCATTTTTCTTAGCGATAATCAAACCGCCACGAGGGCCACGTAAGGTTTTATGCGTGGTGGTGGTGACTACATCAGCAATAGGTACTGGGTTCGGGTATAACCCGGCTGCGACCAAACCTGCAACGTGCGCCATATCGACAAATAACCAGGCACCAATGCTATCGGCAATGTCACGAAAACGCTGCCAGTCAACCACACGAGAATACGCAGAGAAGCCTGCAATGATCATTTTTGGTTGATGCTCTTTTGCAAGACGCTCGACTTCTTCGTAGTCAATTTCACCGGTTGCTTCATTTAAGCCGTATTGCACGGCGTTATATATTTTACCGGAAAAGCTCACTTTAGAGCCGTGGGTTAAATGACCACCATGGGCTAAGCTCATGCCAAGCACGGTTTCACCGGGCTTGAGCAAGGCCATAAAGACCGCTGCATTAGCTTGTGAGCCTGAATGAGGTTGCACATTGGCGTAATCGGCGCCGAATAATTCTTTTGCACGATCAATAGCCAGTTGTTCAATCACATCGACGTGTTCACAGCCGCCGTAATAACGCTTACCGGGATAACCTTCCGCGTATTTGTTAGTCAGTTGACTGCCTTGTGCTTGCATCACGCGTGCACTGGTATAGTTTTCAGACGCAATCAGTTCAACGTGATCTTGTTGACGTTTGTCTTCTTGCTCCATTGCTTGCCAAATACTGTCGTCGAAGCCTGCTATTTGATCATTTTTATAAAACATTTCTTTCTCCACGGGTGAACCCGCTGTTGTTCTTTAGTTTTGGATTGACTCGATATTAGCTTGCTAAATAGTGTGTAACCATTCAGCTAACGTCTTTTTTACATCTATTTACGACATAAAAAAAAAAGATGATATTTTAGTTAAAATATCATCTTCAATTGTTTGTAATAAATATCAACTATTACGCTTAGCCAGTTAAAATACCCGTCTCACTTGAATATATGGGATTCAGCTGGAATGGGTATAATTCTTAATATTCAACTGAAACATCACCTTGAGGAACACTACAGCAGCTCAGAATATACCCATCAGCAACATCTTCATCTGTGATGCCACCGTTATGCGACATAATCACTTCACCATGAATTTTTTTCACTTTACAGGTGCCGCATATGCCCATACCACAGGCTTTAGGAATATGAAGGCCAACTTGTGAAGCAGCTAAATGCACTGTGCCACCGGGTTGTATCTTGACTGATTTACCCGTTTTGCTAAATGCTACTTCTATTAAAGTATCGTCATCGATTGATTCGCCTGCGGCATCTTCCATTTGCTGTTCGGCGTCGAGTTGTGCTTCTTCCGGTGGCGCACCAAAACTTTCTTCATGGTAATTGGCCATGTCAAAGCCTATATTTTGCAACATACTTTTGACAGCAGTCATATAAGGCGTTGGTCCACAACAATAAATGGTGCGATCGAGAAAATCAGGGGCTATCATTCGAAGCTTTTGTTCATCGAAGAAGCCACAAAAACCGCTCCAGCTATCGCCAATGTCATACCTCTCACAAATAAAGTTGAGATTGAAGTTAGTTATTCTAGAATCCATATACTCAAGTTCGCGACGATATATTATGTCCTTAGGGGTGCGGGCACTATGGGCAAAAACCATATCAACATCACCGTTGGTATCAAACCACCAACGGGCCATTGACATCACTGGTGTTATACCAACACCACCAGAGAGTAATAAAACTTTTTCGGCCGTAATATCGATGCAATTGAATATACCTACCGGGCCATGCACCGCGATTTGATCACCTTGTTTAAGGTTGTCATGCAGCCAATTTGATACTTGACCTCCAGGCATTCTTTTTACAGTGATTGAAAAACTGTATGGCACTGAAGGAGATGATGAAATAGTGTAACTACGCAATACTTGCATACCGTCAATTTCTAATTCTAGCGTAACGAATTGGCCAGGTTTGAAAAAGTGCATTACAGGCTCTGTGCTGGTAAAGCAATAGGTACGTGCATCAATGGTTTCGTCAATCACTTTAACGCATTGAACATCGTGACGCCCATTGGTCCATGTTTGCGTGTTAACAGAGTACTGGGAGGTGTTTATCATGAGTGGTTCCGAATATTATAGTTATGGCAATACGATGCGCTAACTGCTTATCAACCACTTAACTAAAAGCGACATGAATGTAGTCGTTTTTGCCAGCTCAAAAAATTATCCCTTGTGTACTAAAATTGATCTAGATCAATTTATTTATTAATTACTGTTTTTGGCAGGTATTAATTAGCTTTTGAGTCGGTATTAATTAGCTTTTTGGTCGTTTTTAGGTAAACCGATTAAGGCCGTGAGATTCAATATCTAACAACAAACAATGTGAGCACTTTATTGCTTAAAGCTGTTCATTATTTAAATAAAAAAAGCGACATCTAGTTTGTCGATTAGAAGCACAAAGGAATTACCCATGACTTGTACACATGAACATCAAAATTTATTGGTTACTTCAGAAAATAAATCGGTTCAGGCCGTTGCTGATGCATTAGAAAAACACCCTATAACGTTTTCTTTGCCACAACAGTTTTATAGCGATGCTGATGTTTTTCAAATAGAAATGGAACAAATCTTTTATAAAGAGTGGTTGTTCGTAGGCATCACAGGCGAAATTCCAGACAATGGTAATTTTATCACCTTAGATATTGGTGATAATCCGATTACTGTTATCAGAGATCAAAATGGTGAAGTACGCGCTTTTCATAATACTTGTCGTCACCGTGGTTCTAAAATTTGTTTAGTTAAGCAAGGCAAGGTACCTAAACTAGTCTGTCCTTATCATCAATGGACTTATGAATTAGATGGTAATTTACTCTTTGCTGGCACTGAAATGGGCGATGATTTCGATAAGAATGATTATGGTCTGCACAAAGTTAATTGTCGCGTTGCTGGTGGTTATATTTTTGTTTCTCTAAGTGAAAAGCCAACTAATATCGACGGCTTCTTCGATGACTTAACTCATTACTTGGAACCTTATGATTTAGATAACTGTAAGGTCGCGGTAGAAAGCACCTTAGTTGAAGATGCTAACTGGAAGTTAGTGATTGAAAATAACCGTGAATGTTATCATTGTAGCGGTAATCACCCTGAATTATTGAATACCTTATTAGAATGGGATGATACCGAAGATCCGCGTGCTAGTGATGAATTTAAGGCACAGGTAGCCGCTAAACAAGCGATGTGGGAAGAAGAAGGTATTCCTTACAAGCATGTTTCCCATGGCCATGGCTTACGTAATCGCATTGTTCGCATGCCGTTACTTGAAGGCACCGTATCGATGACAATTGACGGTAAAGCGGGTTGTAAAAAATTAATGGGTCGCATTAAAAATCCAGATCTGGGATCAATGCGAATTTTACATCTACCTAACTCGTGGAGTCACGCGATGGGAGATCATTTAATTGCCTTTCAGGTGATACCGTTAGGAGCACAAAAAACTCAAGTAACCACTAAATGGATAGTCCATAAAGACGCTGTAGAAGGTGTTGATTATGATGTTGCTCACCTACGCCAGGTATGGGATGCAACCAATGTACAAGACAGAACGCTAGCAGAGAACAATCAAAAGGGTATTAATTCTAAGGCATACCAACCAGGACCTTACTCAACTACCTTTGAATTTGGTGTTGTTAATTTCATCGATTGGTTCAGCGATACGATGCAAAAAAATATTAAAGCGTCCTCTGAAAAAGAATAATAAATAAGGCATTTAAAAGTGTCTTTAACTAAATAGTTGTTGATAGATTTTTAACTATTTTGTAACGATGTTGTAGAGTTAAATACCTCTTCACCCTAAAACCAGTGATTTTTATCGCTGGTTTTTTTTAGCTAAAATCATATTAATTTCAATAAATTCTACCAATAAAATTTACTTATTAACCACTTAGCGACAACCAAAAAGCTTACCGAAAGCTGTTTATAATTCCAGCTGAATTTTGCATCTTCAAGTGGAACGGCTATAAGTCGGTACATGTTATTTTCGTGTCGTGATTAGATACCTTGATCTAAATCAACTCTGACTTAATGGGATAAGTTGATTTTTTCAATTAACTTGACAGAAAATTATTTTAAGTGAACTCAAATTATAAGTAAGTCACTTATTAATAATAAATGTAAATGCAAAATTTTCATCTAGATCCTTATAAACTGGTACCTAAATTAACAGTTTATAGAAATCTATACTTTTACTTATAACAACTAAAAAAAAGGTGGTTTCTCATGGTAGCGAATCATGGTCTGTTAAAAGGCATGAATCCAGTTACAACACTTGTATCAATGGCTATAATTACTCTGTTTGTTTTGTGCGGTGTGTTTTTCACTGAACAAACAGCAGCATTATTTACGGCGGTATCGGGTTGGATACTGTCTTATCTTAAATGGTATTACATTGGCATTGTTGCAATATTTTTGTTCTTCTGTATCTGGCTGTCATTTAGTCGCTACGGTAACTTACGTTTAGGCGATGATGACTCAAGACCTGAATACAGTAACTTCTCGTGGTTTTCCATGTTATTTAGTGCAGGAATGGGCATAGGTTTAGTGTTCTGGTCTATTGCAGAGCCTATTTACCACTTTCAAAGTAATCCATTTATTACTGAAGGATTAACGGCGGAAGCGGCACAAGTAGCAATGCGTCTTACCTTTTTCCATTGGGGGCTTCACCCATGGGCAATTTATGTAGTTGTTGGTTTGTCGTTGGCTTATTTTTCTTATAGAAAGAAATTACCTTTGACCATTCGTTCAGCACTTTACCCATTAATTGGGAAAAAAATGTACGGTCCAATTGGGCATGCAGTTGATGTGCTTGCCGTGTTTGGTACTGTATTTGGTGTAGCAACGTCGTTAGGTTTAGGTGTTACTCAAATGAATACTGGCCTTAATACCATGTTTGGTATGGAGGTTTCCCTGAGTAATCAAATTATACTGATTGCTGTTATTTCAGCTATTGCGACACTTTCTGTGGTATCAGGTGTTGGCAAAGGTGTGAAAATATTATCTGAAGTCAATATGTGGTTAACCATAGGTATTTTGGTTTTCTTACTTTGTTTTGGTCCTACTCGTTATTTATTGGGCGCGGTATTGCAAAGTACCGGTGATTATTTAGGTAATGTATTATCACTAAGTACCTGGACTGATGCTAACGAAAATAGTCAATGGCAATCTTGGTGGACTGCCTTTTATTGGGGTTGGTGGATGTCTTGGGCACCATTTGTAGGTATGTTTATTGCGCGTATCTCTAAAGGTCGTACCATTCGTGAGTTTATTGTTGGCGTATTGTTAGTACCAACTATGTTAGGTTTTATTTGGTTAACACTTTTCGGTGGCACTGCGATATACCTTGAGCTCTTCCATCAAGTAGCTAATGAAGCAGGAGAACTGGTTTCAGCTGTTGGACAAGCGGGGATTGTTGATGCTGTTAAGGCCGATGTAACTTCAGCGCTATATGTAACATTAGACAAGCTTGATGCCGGTTTCATGGGCACTATCGCAGCGTTTATGGCAACATTACTTATTGCGACGTACTTCATTACCTCATCAGATTCAGGCACGTTAGTGGTTACCACTATCTTATCAATGGGTGATGAAAACCCACCGGTTGGTCATCGCGTAGCATGGGGATTAGGTGAGGGCGCTGTAGCTGCCATTCTATTAATGGTAGGCGGACTGAAAGGGCTGCAAACAGCCGCGATTACCGCCGCATTACCCTTCTCATTAGTCATGATAGTTATGATGTGGGGTTTAATGAGATCACTAAAAGAGGAACATTTGAGTCCTGCGGTTTACGCTCCAACTAAACTAGTGACTAACTAGTAAGAAATTAAGACGAGTGTTAATTAAAAAAGCCAGAGCGGTAATATGCTCTGGCTTTTTTGTAACTGGCCGTTGAGGTTTTATTACTTTAAGTAAAGGAAAAATTAAAGGGAGATTAATACCAGTTTCATTAATTAAGTGATCTACTTTATACATAGGGAAAATGGCCAAATACAAGGCATTTATTAGTCCGAACGTGAGTTAAAATCCACATCTTTAGATGAGTAGCTTTAGCTAGCCGTTGATTTTAGAACGCAGTAGGAAAGAAATCACATTGTTAAGTGGCAACTGAGTTAACCGAAAAGATATATAAAGAACATGCCGATGCAGGTCCGAATTTATGTCGTCAATGAAAAATTGATAGGCGAAAGTCCTGGTATAATTCTTTTTGTCGAGGCAAGCATCGACCTACGGAATAAACCAGCTTAGCTTTTGTAGGTCGGCACGAGCGAAGCGAGGCCCGACAATTTAACTTGGAAGGATATGAGTACAACGATCACTATAGGACTTTCAGTCCGCAAAAGAACCTACTGTCTTTAGCTGGTATGTAGTTCAGTTTAATAACTAGTTGTTCAGGACAATATGCTCTTGCATTGTCTAATAAGCTGCATTCATGCAGTGTTAATTATTAAATAAATAACGACGTTGTTTTGGACAATATATCATTGCTTAAAGCTTTGTGAATTCTACTATTGGTAATACGGGGAATTGGATGAAAAGGGGCATGATTGGATAGTTTTGACAATTAACAGCGGAAGTTTGAATGAAAAAAATGGCGATTATCATCGCCATTAATACTGTGATATCTAGTGTGTTATTGCTCGTTTTTTATTTGTTTAAGCGCCAAAATAACCATAGCTTCGAGCTGATAGTTGTCATTATTTGCCGCTTCTGCAAGTTGTGCGCGCATGCTTGGCGCCCAAAAACGATTGATGTGATGACTAATCTCCGTCACACACTGTTGTTGCTCTTTACCATGTAATAAATTAAGCGCAATTTGATTGGCCATATCTACCACATATTTTAAACGATCATCTGACATATGCTGCTCTCTTGCTTCTTTGTTTTACGGTAATTAGTTTTACTGTAATTTGTTTATTGTAACGAGTTTCATTGTGACTAGCTTAACTGTAAATGGTATGGCGACCGTTACGGGCAAAACCCACTAAGGTCATGCCTGTGTTTTTTGCTATATTTATCGCTAAAGCTGTTGGGGCCGAAACGGCTACCAACATACTAATACCAGCAACTTGTGCTTTGCTAATCATTTCATAGCTAGCACGGCTAGATATCAGCAAAAAACTGCTATGGTTAATGACAATGTTTGACGCACTGAGTGCGCCAATAAGTTTGTCTAATGCGTTGTGCCGACCAATATCTTCGCGAATGAGTTTAATATTGCCATTTTCATCACACCAAGCAGAAGCGTGCACCGCACCAGTCATCTGTTGCAATGGCTGGTGGGCTTGCAAGTCAACCACTGCTTTTTGTATCGACAAATTGGTTAACTCACTTAATTCGCGGGGTGCTTGCTTATTTTTTTGCCCATCAGTTATCGAGGTTTGCTGATTTTTCATCGCTTGTTGTAACGACTCTGCACCACACAAACCACAACCAGTGCGACCCGTCATATTACGCCGTTGTTGTTTTAACCGCCAAACTGCTCGATTGGAAACCGTGATATTTACTTCAATGCCTAATGCTTGTTTAGTCGCACTAATATCAAGTATTTCACTGGCGTCATCGACAATTTTTTCGCTTAAACTAAATCCGATTGCCAAGTCGTACAAATCATTGGGTGTACTCATCATCACCACATGAGAAATGCCGTTATATACCAAGGCAATAGCAGTTTCTTCAGCGATGTCGTCCATCGCTGTTGTTAGGGAGTCATTGGTATAGCGCAGCACTTGACGCTGCTGTGCTGTAGGCACATTAACGTCGGTGTCTGCTGCTATAATGTTATGTTTTAACAATTTCCCCCCCATTTTTATTCTTTAAGTATTTTGCTTGTCGCTGACTGAACTGTGCGTATTCTGCTTGCCATTGCGACGGCTCATCCACTTTAGTTGCTTGCACCGCTGTTACCTTATATTCAGGACAGTTAGTTGCCCAATCAGAGTTGTCAGTGGTGACCACATTGGCGCCACTTAACGGATGATGAAAGGTAGTATAAACAACTCCTGGCTGAACGCGCTGGCTAATGAGTGCGCGAAGTGCGGTAGTACCTGCACGACTGGCAATGCCGACCCAATCACCATCATTGATGCCACGATCTTCAGCGTCATTAGGGTGGATTTCTAATACGTCTTCATCGTGCCAAACTTGATTGGCAGTACGTCTTGTTTGTGCGCCGACATTATATTGGCTTAAGATGCGACCTGTGGTCAATAACAACGGAAAATGCTTATTCGCTTTTTCAGGTGTAGCTACATATTCAGTAATAGCAAATTTGCCTTTTTCACCAACAAAATCTTCGGTGTGCATGATTGGTGTGCCTAGAGGAGACTTTTCATTACACGGCCATTGAATAGAGCCGAGCTGATCTAATCTTTCATAACTGACACCACTGAATGTTGGCGTTAAGCGGGCAATTTCATCCATTATCTCACTTGGGTGCTCATAATTCATTTCATAACCGAGTACTTTGGCAAGAGCTACTGTCACTTGCCAATCTTCCTTACCAGCTAAGGCTGGCATCAGTTTACGTACACGAGAAATACGTCGTTCAGCATTGGTAAAGGTACCATTTTTTTCCATAAACGATGAACCAGGCAAAAATACATGGGCGTATTTTGCCGTCTCATTAAGGAAGATATCTTGCACAATGATGCATTTCATCGAACTTAACGCTTTTTGTACATGTTGTGTATTTGGATCCGATTGGGCAATATCTTCACCTTGACAGTACAAACCTTTAAAGTCACCGTGTATTGCTGCTTCGAACATATTTGGAATGCGCAAACCTGGCTCACAATCTAATGAAACGTCCCATTCTTGCTCAAATAGATTACGTGTGCTTTCATCGCTAACATGGCGATATCCTGGCAACTCATGTGGGAATGAGCCCATGTCACATGAGCCTTGTACGTTATTTTGGCCGCGTAATGGGTTAACACCAACACCTTCTCGGCCAATATTACCGGTAACCATGGCTAAGTTAGCTATGGCCATTACCGATGAACTGCCTTGAGAATGTTCAGTAACACCTAAACCATAATAAATGGCGCCGTTGCCTGCATTAGCAAACAGTCTTGCCGCTGCGCGTAATTCTGTTGCGTCGACACCCGTGATTTCCATGGTGTTTTCTGGAGAATGGCGTTGGTCTTGAATATGTTTATACCATTGCTGGAAGCTAGCATCATCACAACGACTGTGAATGAAATCAGCATCTTCCAAACCTTCATCAACAATGACATGGGCTAGGGCATTGATTAATGCCACGTTAGTCCCTGGGCGCAGTTTAAGATGATGTTGTGCTTTGGTATGCGGGCTGTCGATAAGATCAATGCTGCGCGGGTCGGCAACCACTAACTTAGCTCCTTGGCGTAAACGACGTTTAAGCAATGAACCAAATACCGGGTGAGCGTCGGTAGGATTGGCGCCAATGATAAGCACCACATCAGCTTTCATCACCGATTCAAAGGTTTGTGTTCCTGCTGATTCATTTAAGGTTGCTTTTAGGCCATAACCTGTTGGTGAATGACAAACTCGGGCACAGGTATCAACATTATTATTTTGAAAAACAGCACGTACTAGTTTCTGTACTAAATAGGTTTCTTCATTGGTACAACGAGATGATGTTATCGCACCTATACTGTTGCGACCATGTTCTTCTTGAATATCGGTTAAGCGCTTAGCAGCAAACGCTAATGCTTCTTCCCAACTAACTTCACGCCAATCTTGTTCGATATTATCGCGGATCATCGGGCTGGTTATTCTGTCCTGATGAGTGGCATAGCCAAAAGCAAATCGGCCTTTAACGCAAGAATGTCCTTGGTTCGCTTTGCCATTTTTATCTGGCACCATTCTTAGTACTTTATCGCCTTGCATATCAGCGCGGAACGAGCAGCCCACACCACAATAAGCACAAGTAGTAATAATGCTATGATCTGGCTGGCCATTATCGATCACTGACTTTTCAGTTAGTGTAGCTGTTGGGCACGCTTGTACACAGGCACCACATGAAACACAGTCAGATTCTAGAAAATTATTATCTTGACCGGTACTTATACGCGAATCAAAACCTCTACCTTCAACTGTTAAGGCAAAGGTACCTTGTACTTCTTCACACGCTCTGACACAACGAGAACAGGAAATACATTTAGAGTCGTCAAAGCTGAAATAAGGGTTTGATGAATCAGTTGCTCCGTCGAGATGATTTTTTCCTTCAAAACCATAACGTACTTCACGTAAACCGACGGCACCCGCCATATCTTGCAGCTCACAATCGCCATTGGCTGGACAAGTAAGACAATCTAACGGATGGTCAGAAATGTAAAGTTCCATAACGTTGCGACGCAATTTGGCTATTTTAGGATTTTGCGTTTGTACTTTCATCCCCTCTCTTACGGGGGTGGTACAAGACGCTGGCATGCCGCGCATGCCTTCAATTTATACCGCACACAAACGACATGAACCAAAGGCTTCTAAATTATCACTGGCACATAATTTGGGAATATTAATATCGGCAATAGCGGCGGCTCGTAATACCGAGGTTCCCTCAGGTACGACAATATTAACGCCATCAATTTGTACGCTAACCTGTACGGTAGATTTAGAGGGCGGTGTGCCTAAGTCTTTACTAAGATCAGCTGATTGATTGACAGCAGGCTCTGTTTTGGGATCATAATAAGTTATCATTTTATTGAGCCTTTTGTGTTGACGGTTGTGGCAAAAAATCATCAGGAAAATATTTAAGTGCACTGCGCACTGGGAATGGGGTCATGCCACCCATAGCACACAAAGAACCGAATTCCATGGTGTCACATAAATCATGTAATAACTCTACGCTGTCTTGTCGTCCTTGTTCGTCACTTTCGTTATTGAGAATTTTATCAATAACTTCAACGCCACGTACTGCGCCAATACGACATGGGGTACATTTACCACAAGATTCTACTTCACAAAATTCCATGGCAAAACGAGCCTGTGCAGCCATATCGACGGTGTCATCAAAGACAACAATACCGCCGTGGCCTAATACGGCACCAATGCTGGCAAACTCTTCATAATCAAGCGCGGTATCCCATTGCTCTGCTGGCAAATAAGCACCTAACGGCCCACCGACTTGCACACTGCGCATGGCTCGCTTACTTTTACAGCCATTACCATATTGCTGCAGTAATTCATTTAACGATATACCAAAAGCTAATTCAACTAAGCCACCTTGAGCAATGTTGCCCGCTAATTGAATGGGTAAGGTGCCACGAGAGCGGCCCATGCCGAAATCACGATAACTGTCACCGCCATGGCTTAAAATATAAGGTACAGAAGCGAGTGATATTACGTTATTTACCACGGTTGGTTGACCAAATAAGCCTTCAATAGCGGGTAGTGGTGGTTTAGCGCGAACTAAGCCACGTTTGCCTTCAAGGCTTTCTAATAATGATGTTTCCTCACCACAAATATAAGCACCAGCGCCCAAACGCACTTCTAAATGAAAGTTGTGTTCAGTGCCACAAATATTATCACCTAGATAGCCGGCTGTTTTTGCATTGCTAATCGCTTTATTTAATATGTCGTGAGCTTGTGGGTATTCACTGCGTAAATAGATATAACCTTGGTCTGCTCCTACGCTAAGGCCAGCGATAATCATGCCTTCAACCAGCACTAACGGATCGCCTTCCATTAACATACGATCGGCAAAAGTACCTGAATCACCTTCATCAGCATTACAGACTATATATTTCTGTTGCTCTGGTTCATTCAATACGGTTTGCCACTTTATGCCTGTAGGAAATGCAGCACCGCCACGGCCTCTTAGGCCTGACTCTTTAACCTCATCAACTATCTGTTGTGCGGTTTTTGCGAAGGCATTGGTTAAGCCGACAAATCCGCCATGACTAATATAATCATCAACATCGATTGGATCGATAATGCCAACTCGGGCAAACGTTAACCGTTGTTGAGATTTAAACCAGGGCAATTCTTCGGTTAAACCGAGGCATAAAGGGTGTTCAATAACATCATCAAAACAGTGTAGGTTAATGATGTCGTTTACATCTTCTGCTTTTACCGGACCATAAGCGACACGACCCTTAGGTGTATTAATTTCTAATAAAGGTTCTAACCAGAACATGCCGCGAGAGCCATTTCTTACTAATGTTGCAGCTAGTTCTGGTTGCGAGTTAAGTATACTCTCAACCTGTTTTGCTACTTTATCACTACCGCGGGAGCGGGCGGTAGTATCTAAAGAAACGAAAATTTTTCGTGACGCTACTGGTATTGAGCTGTCATCGGAAGGTGAGTGATTCATTTTAACTCCAACGAATAAGTATTTAACGATTCAATAATTTGTTCAAATTTTTGTAGATCTAATTCACCATGAATGTCATCACCAATGCGAATCGCTGGTGAGCACGCACAATTACCCAAACAATAAACGGGTTCTAAAGTATATTGTCTATCTTTGCTGGTTTGATGATAATCAATTGACAAATTTTGTTTGATATTTTCCTCTAACGCGCGAGAACCCATGGCTTGGCATGATTCTCCTCGACAGATTTCAATAACATGAGCACCTGGTTCTTCAGTGCGAAAATGATGGTAAAAGCTAATCACGCCATGAACTTCGGCTTTAGAGACATTTAAAGCCTTGGCGATTAAAGGTAGTGCATTGGACGGAATAAAAGACAAGTCATTCTGAATGGCATGTAATATTGGTAACATCGCTCCGGGCAACGTTTGGTGTTGCTCGATAATAGTCGCGATCTGTTGAAGGCCTTGCTCGTTGGTAGCAGTCATAATAATCCTCTGGACTTTTTTACATTAATACCATTATACAAATAAGTGATTACAATAAATATAGTCGATTAAGACATCTTCATAGCTAATAAAGACATTCGTTACCTCTAACATCATTGAAAAATTAATTAAGTAATTAACGATAAATCAAACATTTACTAAGCGGTGTCGTTAACAGGCATGAATAGCGTCGTAATTAGGATGATTTTAAAGTACTGTAAATCTATTGTATGCAGAGATTTAACTTTGAACTTTTAACTTTTATTGATTCAAATCATGCATTGTTATTAATTAAAATCTGGCTTTTTGATCTACATCAATTCCTAGATGGTAATTTTTAACTGGCTAGATTCAAAAGAGAGAAGAGTAAAGTTATTAGGGGAATCGACACGCTGGTTTTTAATAAAAACTGCAATAATAATAATAATAAGAACTGCAATCAGAACAATAGGAATGAATCACATGCCATTAACACCATCAAATAGCAGTCAGAGACAGATAAAATGTAAACACGTTGGTTTTTTATTACAACCTAATTTTACCATGTTAGCCCTATCATCGGCTATTGAGCCTATGCGAATGGCCAATCAATTGTCTGGAGAAACCTTATATCGTTGGACTATTCTTAGTGAAGATGGCCGTGTTGTTACTGCCAGTGATGGGCTGAAGGTTGAGGTTGATTCTTGTATCAATAATTATGTTGAATTTGATACGGTATTGGTTTGTGGTGGTGTTGATATAAAAGGCACTGTAACGCGAAAAGTACTTAGCTGGTTAACCCATTTATCTCGATGTAATATAGTGCTCGGTGGTATTTGTACGGGCAGTTATTTATTAGCAAAAGCCGGTTTGTTAGACGGCTATCAGAGCACCATTCATTGGGAGTTATTAGCGAGCTGTCAAGAAGAGTTCCCCTTAGTCAAAAGCTCCAATCAACTGTTTATCCTTGACCGCGATCGCATGACTTGTTCAGGCGGTACTGCCCCAATTGACATGATGCTACAAGTCATTTCTAAAGAATATGGTAAAGCATTAACAACGGCTATTTCAGACATGTTTTCTCATGAAAATATTCGTGATGAAAACGATCAGCAACGCATACCACTGCAACATATTGTTGGTGCAACTCAGTCAAAACTGCAAGATGTAGTCGCGTTGATGGAAGCAAATATTGAAGAAATATTATGCCTCGATGAATTAGCTAACTATGTTGATTTATCTCGACGCCAGTTAGAGCGACTGTTTCAAAAATATTTAGACTGTTCGCCGCATCGTTATTATTTACAGCTACGATTGGGAAAAGCTCGTCAGCTATTAAAGCAAACCAATATGTCTATTATTGAAATAGCGATAGCCTGTGGTTTTGTCTCTACACCTCATTTTAGTAAATGTTATCGTAATTCGTTTAGCATCCCGCCACGAGATGAACGCAACGTTTTAGCTAAAAACAAGCAATTTGCTGCCAGTAAAGAGTCCAGTTTGGGGTCGATTAAGGTTCAGCATCAGCATCAGCAACATCATTAACTGACAAACCACAACAGACTACCGCTTACTCCTTAGGGTTAAGCGGTACACCTATCTTATAGAATTGCCGATATGAAATTATCCTCTTTGTTAAATTCTGAAAACTCAGAAAAAAATCATCTTCAAATTCAACAGAGTGGCCAACGTCGTATTGATCGTATGGCGCAATCAGGTGTAGGTAAATCTTCACTATGGGGTCTCGCCGAAGTTGGCTGGACGGCTGGCCCGGTAACCTTTTTAGCTGCCCAAGGTGGATATTACCTAGGGTTTGGTACTTGGTTGCCCAACGAAAACTTAATATTTTTTGTTGGTTACACCGTATTAATGGGACTGATTGCCGTCTTGGTAAAGTTCATTTATAAAGCGACAAAAGGTCAAGTACTTGAAGATGCCAAGGAGCAGTTGTTGCTGGTTATTGGCAGTATGCCTGATTTCATTCTATCGGTCAGAGATCTCACTCTAAGTCGTATGGAGCCTGAGTCTAGGCGTTATGAATCGGCACGTATACTGTTGCAAAAATCAGATCTTGGCCCGCAATGGTTAACGCTTGCGGTAAATAGCATCATTGATTCACCTGTAATTGCGCAGGCCGTGGCTAATATTGAAATTTATTGGCGCGCGGGTATGTATAGTCGCATCCACGATATTAACCAAGAACTTTCTACTGAAGTGTTGGCCGCTCTGGCAAGTTTAGAGCCAGATCGCCCACGATTGGCTCGGTTGTTAGAGCAACGTCTCCAAGGTAAAAAAAATACCCTGCGTAGCGGTGTAGAGCGAGAACCCTTTTTCATTGAGCGTATATTTTCGGCCATTGAGGAAGATGACTAAGACATCATGGGCTTAAGCGATGTTGAAGAAGTATTAACCTTAGCCTTTGAACTTTTGTCTGGGCGACGAATTCCAATGTTGGTAGTTAGCTGTGTTGGCTCATCACAATTGACCATTGCCACCGAAAAACTGGAAAAAGAGCGATCCAAATATCGCATTGCTAGAGCCCGTGGTTACAGTCAGCTATTGGCTTTGGCTAACTTTTTAAGTGACAGCAATTTACTTGATTACTCAACCGTGGCTGAACGTTTGCCAAGCAGTGACTTATTACAAATTTGTCTCGAAACATTAGATCGGCTTTGCCAGAATATTTGCAGTGATATTGAGCGCGTACAAAAGCGTGAAAACGTCGATATGCGTGCATTAAAGCTTGATCATAGTATATTGATTAAGGCTATGGAACTTTATCAGCAAGCCTATCGAAGCAGTGCTATGGTGATCAGTGAACATGCTGATTTCTTAAAAGATATTAATAGCTGGCAGCGCATTAATCTAAAATATGCGGATGCTAATACTAAGGTGTCGGTTACCGGTAAGCAGGGCTTAAATATTATCGAGCGGCAAATACAGTTAACGGATGCTGATAAAATTACGGTCGTGAAAAAAATAGCCCATCACTTTAATAGTCAAAGCATATTGTCAAAGGGATTAAGAAACCGCACGCAACAAAGCAATTGGCATGTAAGTAATCAACATGTTCGGGCTGCGAAACAATTGGCAATAGACTTGGCATTGGCCCTAAATCCCTGTGTTTTTATTAGTTTACCTGAGGTGCAGCGCGCCATATATTCCTCTAATGCGGTCGATTTAGGTAGCTTCGAACCTGGTTTGAGTACCACCACCAAAGTTGGCTGGGGCGAGTCGGTAGCCAAAGAAGTGCAAAAAGATATGGTTAAGGCATCTGAGCAGATGGCACAAGCGATACATCGTTACTATGGTATTTGTTTAGGGGAGAAAGAACTCGACTTTATGCATCAAACCTATGGTATGAATAAACAACATGTTATTGATTACTACAACGAAAATGAACAAGGCGAACAATCGAGTAATGTTTTTGAACCTCGTTCGCCATTGATGATCCCCGAGGTTAAATTTTTGTGGCGTAAAACGTTAGCATTGTATCGAGAGCATTTATAACCCTCACTGCAAAAAAGGCTAGCTCTAAAAGGGTGCCTCTAAAAAGAAAATACGTTAAGCATAGTCATCTTTATACTTTGATGACTTAATGCTGAAGAATACCAATTGAAGTTATTTTGACCCATCGAAACAGCACTTTAATAACATCATTTCACCACAGCCGCTTGAGTTGAAATAACGCTAGTTCACTGCTACCCAAAGCTTGATTAGTAAACGTTACCAGTACTTTCTGAGCTTCTCCCAAACTTAACTTAGCTATCCAATTAACGACACCAACGCCGTTTTTAGTAAGGTCGATGTCGCATTCTCCCAAACCAAGCTATTTGCCTTTGTTAGACTGACTTTAGTTTAAATTTGCCTGTGATTGATCAGTATAGATCACAGCATAGATGAGGTTAATTTAATGAATACAGATCAAGCTTTAGCGTTACATAAAAGCTCAACCATTTTCGATGGCTTAGTCATCGCAAAATGGAACCGAGATTTATTTGAAGATATGGCTAAAGGGGGCTTAACTGCCGCCAACTGTACCGTATCAGTGTGGGAAGGATTTAAAGATACCATCGACAACATCACCGAATTTAATCAATTTTTCTGTGATAACAGCGATTTAATTATGCCTGTGCATACTACTGCTGATATCGCTAAAGCGAAAGAGCAGGGCAAAACTGGCATCATTTTAGGCTTTCAAAATGCTAATGCTTTTGAAGATAAAATTGGCTATGTCGAAATATTCAAAAAATTGGGTGTTGGCATTGTGCAAATGGCGTACAACACGCAAAACCTAGTAGGCACTGGTTGTTATGAACGTGACGGCGGTTTGTCAGGTTTTGGTCTTGAAATCGTTGCTGAAATGAATCGAGTTGGCATCATGTGTGATTTATCTCATGTTGGCCCAAAAACTTCAGAAGAAGTTATTTTAGCGTCAACTAAGCCGGTGTGTTATTCACATTGTTTACCTTACGGGCTAAAAGAACATCCACGCAATAAAAAAGATGAAGAATTACGCTTTATCGCTGAACACGGTGGTTTTATTGGCGTGACCATGTTTGCCCCCTTCTTGAAAAATGGCATTGACTCTACGGTTGATGACTACGTTGAAGCTATTGATTATGTAATTAATATTGCTGGAGAAGATTGTGTTGGCATAGGCACCGATTTTACTCAAGGCCATGATCAAGCATTCTTTGACATGTTAACTCATGACAAAGGTTATGCCCGTAATTTAACTAACTTTGGCACAATTATTAACCCTGAGGGCATTCGTACTTTAGGTGAATTTCCTAACTTGACCGCTACGATGTTAAAACACGGCTGGTCAGAATCTAAAATTAAAAAAATCATGGGCGAGAACTGGGTTCGCGTTCTAAAAGACGTCTGGGGAGAATAGACAATGAATAATTTAAATAACCTGAATACCGCGAGCCACAGTCCTGATATGCCGATTTTAGTCGACAATGAGACTGGCGTTTGGACCACTGATGCCTTACCTATGTTGTATGTACCACGTCACTTTTTTGTCAATAATCATATGGGCATTGAAGAAGAACTTGGTGCAGAAAAATACGCCGATGTTTTATATAAAGCCGGTTATAAATCTGCTTTTTATTGGTGTGAAAAAGAAGCCGAAGAGCACGGTATTGGCGGTGAAGCTTTATTTGAGCATTACATGAAACGTTTATCACAACGCGGCTGGGGTTTTTTCATCACTGAAGAACTCGATCTTGAAAAGGGTACAGCAAAAGTTCGATTAGAAAATTCTGCCTTTGTTTATCAATACGGCAAAGTTAATCGTAAAGTCGATTATATGTTTACTGGTTGGTTTGCTGGAGCGATGGATCAAATTGCTGCAACTTTAGGCTACCCAGTGAAAACCCAAGCGCAACAGACACAATGTGCCGCTGAAGATGGTTGCGATGTTGGTTATTTTGAAGTAACACCACGCTAACTTTTTATTACAAACAGCTTTTTTAAAGAACTAATATCAGGAGCTCATCATGGCACAGTTCGATGCACTATTTCAGCCATTAAAAATTAATCAACTTACCATACGAAATCGTGTGGTTAGTACGGCACACGCCGAAGTATATGCTACCGAAGGTGGCATGACGACCGAACGATATGTTAAGTATTACGAAGAAAAAGCCAAAGGTGGGGTTGGTCTGTCAATTTGTGGCGGCTCCAGCGTAGTGTCGATTGACAGTCCACAAGACTGGTGGAAGTCGGTTAACTTGTCTACTGACAGGATCATCCCTCATTTTCAAAACTTAGCCGATGCAGTACATAAGCACGGCGGTAAAATTATGATTCAAATCACCCATATGGGACGTCGCTCTCGTTGGGATGGTGGTAATTGGTCAACATTAGTTAGCCCTAGTGGTATTCGTGAACCTGTTCATCGCGCTACTTGTAAAACTATTGAAATTGAAGAAATGCAACGCATTATTGGTGATTATGCTAAAGCTGCGGGACGTGCAAAAGCCGGTGGTTTAGATGGTATTGAACTATCAGCAGTACACCAACATTTAATCGATCAATTCTGGAGCCCACGGGTTAACCAGCGCGACGATGAATATGGCGGTAGCTTCGAAAATAGAATGCGTTTTGGTATGGAAGTCCTCCATGCTATTCGTGCAGAAGTGGGTCGTGAATTTGCTGTGGGCTTGCGTATTTGTGGTGATGAATTTCATCCTGATGGACTAAACCATGACGACATGAAACAGGTTGCTGCTTATTATGATGCCACCGGTTTACTCGATTTCTTCAGTGTGATTGGCTCTGGCTGTGATACTCACAATACACTGGCCAATGTTATCCCGAATATGAGCTATCCACCTGAACCGTTCTTACATTTAGCGGCAGGCATAAAAGAAGTTGTTAATGTGCCGGTAATGCATGCTCAAAACATTAAAGATCCAAATCAGGCCCAGCGTATTCTTGAAGCGGGTTATGTTGACTTCGTTGGTATGACACGTGCACATATTGCTGACCCACATTTGATCGCTAAAATAAAACTGAACCAAATTGATCAAATAAAACAATGTGTAGGTGCTAACTATTGTATCGATCGTCAATACCAAGGTTTAGATGTATTGTGTATTCAAAATGCCGCTACATCACGTGAATCGACGATGCCACACATTATCGCCAAAACTGAAGGGATAGTGCGTAAAGTTGTCGTCATTGGTGGCGGTCCTGCAGGTATGGAAGCTGCACGTGTTTCTGCCGAGCGTGGCCATGACGTTACTTTAATTGAAAAAAATCCGGAACTTGGCGGGCAAATCACTATTGCCTCAAAAGCGCCACAGCGTGATCAAATTGCCGGTATTACCCGTTGGTTTGCCTTAGAACTAGACCGTTTAGGTGTAGATCTTCGTCTTAATACCGCCGCTGATGAAGCATTGATCCGTAGCCTTAATGCCGATGTGGTCATTTTGGCTGTTGGTGGTCAACCTTTCTTAGGACAAAACCCGCATTGGGGTGTTGAAGAAGGTTTATCAGTAAGCACTTGGGATATTTTAAGTGGCAAGGTTGCGCCAGGTAAAAATGTTTTAGTTTATGACACCATTTGTGAATTTAGTGGTTTATCTGCCGCTGACTTTTTAGCACAAAATGGTTCATTGGTTGAGATGGTAACCGATGATATTAAACCAGGTGCTGCAGTGGGTGGAACAACATTCCCGACTTATTATCGCAGCTTGTATGAAAAAGACGTGATCATGTCCTCGGATTTAATACTAGAAAAAGTCTATCGTGAAGGCGATAAACTGGTGGCAGTGTTAGAGAATGAATATACCGGACAGCAAGAAGAGCGTGTAGTTGATCAAGTTGTAATTGAAAATGGCGTTCGTCCTGATGAAGAAATTTATCTGCAATTGAAAAGCGATTCTCGTAACAAAGGGCAAATCGATATTGAAGCGCTTTATGCGGCTTTGCCTCAGCCAATATTGTCTGAAGAAGGCGAAGGTTACTTGTTATATCGCATTGGTGATTGTGTATCGCAGCGTAATACTCATGCGGCAATATATGACGCATTACGTTTATGTAAGGATTTCTAGCTTAAGCTGCTTTTAGAATGTATGCCACCGTACTTTCTGTGCGGTGGTATATGCCTAGGATAATTAATAGGTCTTATTATGTCATCATCCGAATTTCTCTCCCAATTTTTGTTTACCCTTATTTCGTTTGCCCTACTACTGATGTTAGTTGGTGCAGTTAAACGTATGCTGCTGTGGTCACAGGGGCAATCATCAACGATACATTGGTTAGGGTTATTACAGATCCCTCGCCGCTATTTGGTTGACTTACATCATGTGGTTGCCCGTGATAAATATATGTCCAATACCCACGTCGCTACGGCGGGTGGTTTTGTTCTGTCTTCGATATTAATCGTACTGCTTTATGTCTTTCAGCTAAAGCTACAGATATTAACTTGGGCATTACTTGGTTCTTCGTTATTAATGTTTGTTGGCAGCATCTTTGTCATGATCAGACGTCGTAACCCGCCGCCTAATTTATCATTAGGTCAATGGCAACGATTACCAAAAAGTTTGATGGTTTTTTCATTGAGCTTTTTTATCCTCACCTTACCAGCAACGGGAATATTACCTAGTGATACTGGTGGTTGGTTACTCGCACTGTTGTTAGTTGCGGGCATTATCTGGGGAATTGGCGAAATGTTTTGCGGCATGACCTGGGGTGGGCCAATGAAGCACGCTTTTGCTGGTGCTTTGCATTTGGGCTTACATCGACGTCAAGAACGTTTTGGTGGTGGCCAGTCAACGGGACTAAAAGCGATAGATTTAAGTTCGAAGAAACTTGGCGTAGAAAAACCAATCGACTTTAAATGGAATCAATTATTAAGTTTTGATGCTTGTGTTGAATGTGGACGTTGCGAAAATAACTGTCCGGCCTTTGCTGCAGGGCAACCGTTAAATCCGAAAAAGCTGATCCAAGATATGGTCATTGGCATGGCTGGGGGCGATGACGCAAAATTTGCAGGCAGTCCTTATCCTGGTATTAAAGTAGGTACACATAAAGGCGGTGCGATCATTCCTATTGTTAACGTATTGGTGGAAAGCGATACCTTATGGTCATGTACTACTTGTCGTGCCTGCGTTGATGCCTGTCCTATGATGATTGAACATGTTGATGCGATTGTCGATATGCGACGTTTTGAAACAATGGAAAAAGGACAAACTCCGGGCAAGGGTAGTGAGATTTTAGAAAACCTGAGCGCGACTGATAACCCGAACGGTTTTGCTCCGAGCACTCGGATGAACTGGGCGGCAGATCAAAATCTTACCGTGTTTGGTCATAATGAGAAAAAGCAGGAAGTTACTCAGGCTGATGTACTTTTATGGGTTGGTGATGCGGCTTTTGATATGCGTAATCAACGCACATTGCGGGCAATGATTAAATTATTACGCGCTGCTAAGGTTAATTTTGCTGTCTTAGGGGATGCTGAATGTGACAGTGGTGACTTGGCTAGACGTTTGGGCGATGAAGCTACTTTTCAGCGCTTAGCCAACAGTAATATTAGCACCATGAATAAATATAAGTTTAATACCATTGTTACCGCTGACCCGCATGCCTTTCATTGTATTAAGAATGAATATGGTGAATTTGGTGGTAACTATAACGTAATGCACCACACCGGATTTTTTGCTGAGTTAGTGAGCCAACAGAAAATTAAGTTAGACAACAGTAAAGAACTGGCACTGACCTATCACGACCCTTGTTATTTAGGTCGTTATAACGGTGAGTATGATGCTCCTCGATTCTTGTTAGAAAGTATGGGAGTCAAAATAAAAGAAATGGATCGCAGTAAATCAACCGCACGTTGTTGTGGCGGTGGAGGTGGTGCACCGGTTACCGATATTCCAGGCAAACAACGTATTCCAGACATGCGCATGGCGGATGTTATTGAGACTAAGGCTGAAATTGTTGCGGTGGCCTGTCCAGGGTGTAGTGCGATGCTTGAAGGTGTGGTTGAACCAAGACCAGAAGTGAAAGACATCGCTGAGTTAATGTTAGATGCACTCATTGAAGGTGTAGTTGAAGATACGGCCGAAGTTGTGGTCGAAGACATGGTCGGAGGTGCAGTATGAGTGAATTATTCCGCCGTGATCCAAGAGCGCAATGGATAGCACGTAATCGTCTACATCCAATGCATCAAGCATTAGTTATTGGTCCGGTATTTGGTCCTTCAGGATTGCTGCGCAAAAACCTGCATATCATAGGATTTATTGGTCCTAATGGTCTGAAACGTATCGACCGTTCTGGCGCATCTAACGATAGTGAACAAGGCTCACGTCGCTCAGCTACTGCAAGTGAAGTGATATTGCCATTGCATCAAGTGGTAGAACCCGCATTTTATATTGTGGTGGTACTTGACTTAGTTTCAGGACGTTTGAACGGCCATGACAAAGATACCTTGGGTCTGGCGCAGCAATTAGCGAATCGTAACAATGGTGGTGGCGCAGTAGTCGCCATTGCTTTTGGTGAGCTAAAAGATGACTCGTTAAATAAAGCGGGTGTTGACCGTTTAATTCACATTAACGATGAACAATATGCCCATTATAACCCTGAGCAACGATGTAATGACCTTCAAGGCATTATTGGTGAGTTAGAACCACAACACATCTTGTTGCCAGATAGCATTAATGGTGGCGGCGATTTAGGTCGTCGCTTGGCCGCTGCATTACAACAGCGACCTGCGTGTGGCGTATGGAAACTAAATGATGACACCGTTATTTGTCGTGGTAGTGCAGGCAAGAGAGATATTACCCGCCCTTTAAGCAAGTTATTGTTGGTCATGGAAGAATGTAGTGAACCCATTAGTGAAACGCGACATGAGAATATATTAATGTCGCAGGCGTCAAGCCCATTAGCTAACGGAAAATTGTTTGATCAAGGCAATATTAGTGTTGATCCCAATGCTATTCCTCTGGCAGAAGCTGGTTTTATTCTCTCCGGTGGTAACGGTATTAACGACTGGGAACAATTTCATCACACGGCAAGTGTATTGGGTGCTACTGAAGGTGCGAGTCGAGTCGCTGTTGATGATGGCAATATGCCACGCGAGCGACAAGTGGGTGCCACAGGTACTTGGGTAACGGCACAAGTTTATATTGCGGTCGGTATATCTGGCGCTATTCAGCACATGCAGGGTATTGGTCAATGTGACAAAGTGGTTGCGATCAATACTGATGAGGGGTGTGACATGGTTAAACGTGCCGACATAAGTGCCATTGGGGACAGTACTGAAATACTAGCTCGATTGGTTGAACTCGTTGAGCAAAGAAAGCAGGCCAAGCAAACAAATAATGAAGGGGACGACAAATGAGTAACAATAACTTGTCGGTGATATCGTTAGTTTCTATTGGTGAACATCCAACGTCACGTCGACCAAGGCGTGCTGAGCAAGATGCTAGAGCGATAGAGTTAGGTATTAAACTCGTAGGCGATAACTTACAAACCTTGCACGCTGGAGAATTGTCTGACGATGATAGCCAGCAAACGGCATTGCGAAGTTATCTAGGTATGGGGCTTGCGGAGATAAACCTATTAGAAATGCCAGAAAATTCAGACGCTGTTCTGGTTATTGCTGAGCATTTAAAGCAGAAAAAGCCAGACATTATTTTGACTGGTGTACGTGCTGAAAATGGCGAGTCTTCGGGCATGTTGCCTTACTTATTGGCAGAGCAGCTTGGCATGGCCATGGTTACGTCGATTGCTGAGATTTTATCCGTAGATGAAGTCAATAAACAAGCGGAAGTATTACAAGCCTTACCGCGTGGTCAGCGCCGTAAACTCAAAGTTGATTTACCCTTTATCGCGAGTGTTGACATGGCTGCTGCACTTCCAAGGCAAAGTGCTTTTGGCCCAGCGAGGCGTGGTCAATTTGAAGAGATATTGGGTACTAGCTTTACGGATCAAGAATCCTCAGAATGGCAAACAGCTGATGCTAAAAAACGTCCTAAACGCCTTAAGATAATCAAGGCGAAAACTGCAGCAGACCGCTTTAAAGCCGCTACGGCTAAAGCATCAGGTGGCGGTGGTAAAGTGGTACATGGCGTTGAAGAATCGGCACAAGCTATTTTAGATTTACTGGTAGAAGAAGGCTTGGTGTAAGACTAATCATACCAAGTACATTAATTAATTGACCACTTAGCGAGAATTAAAAGGCTTAGAGGCAAGGCATTGATTGAAGCGAATGGTTATTCAGGAGAATATGCTCCTGCATTCTCTAATAAGCTGCATCCATGCAGCGTCCTTCACAAAATCAATAACGACGCATGTAAGCCTTTACCTTTTATTAGGTACTCGCCCTTTGGGAGTTCATTAGCAAACTAATAAACCGCTCAAAATTAAAGAAATATAGAATGACTATGTTTAAGTAATTTTGATTGTTTTAAGCTCGCTAATATAACTCTAAGTTGATCAATTTATTAGTGTAATTGGTATTAAATAAATTAAGTGCGAAATTTTGTATCGAGACTACGTTGATTGAAAATTGATCAGCGTAGTTTGGGTATAAAGCAACTGTTTGCTCTATACGGTAAATATGTCTGCCTATAGGTTTGATACGGTAATCATTTCACATTTCACGTTGCTGCTGTTTTTGGTTTGAATCAAATTGTTAGCCACGGGTTTCCACTATGCCCTTTATCAACTGGCTTAGTACCTACCTGAATGAATTACAAATACACGCCACACTTTGCGGTTATACCTGGACTATTGCCGGTCGCACCAGCCATGCTACGTCATTAATGATTATCTTTAGGGTATATACGCCGATTAAAAATACCTTTGATGCCACGCAACTGACGCCAAAATTCTCTCATGCGTCTTAAAATAGTAAAAAATCACCATGGTATAATGCTTACTACCACAATAGGCCAAACCTAATCTTGTGTTAGGCATGATACTTGAGTATCAAAATAGCTAATACCAGTTAGATTACCCACCCCCTAAACTAGCGTTATCATCGTTTTAATTAACTCTACACTATTGCTATTTTTTGCTCGAACAGAATGTAGCAGCTCTCGATTTATATGAAAATCTTTCATAAATTTTCTCAAAAAATAATTATTTTCAACTATTTTTAATTATTTTCAAATTAAATCCTCTCAAAATTTGGGTAACTTTCCTCGTCATGGCACAACGTAGTTTACCTTGATACTGCTTGAAATCGATTCAGGTTAAAAATAGTTAGCGAGTAGTCGTTATTTATAACTTAACTAATGCCGACATTATTCTTGTCAATAGCGTCTTTTTTGTCAAATCGATGAAAGAACAAGCAGTTTTTCATTTGGGTATGAGTGAATAATCATTAATTTTAATTAGTGTGCTAAGTAATTTTTTGGTGAAGATTGTCTGATTTAAGTTCGTTAATTTGATTTAAATCAATTTTTAATGGCAAAAAATATGATTTTAGAAGCTGGGTGTAAGCTTGACAGTTCGTTTACTAATCATTACTTTTGTTATTAATTGATCGTTCAATTAACAATCGTTCAATTAAATAAATGGCTAAATTTAAAATAGGTCATGTACATAATAAAATTGGCACAACAATTAAAATTACTATGGGAAACTTCACTATGCACAAGAAAATGATGTTGGCTTTCGTTATCTCATCACTGTTTTTATCAGGATGTAATGATGATAATGATAAAGACGAAAATATAAGAACTGAAGCGAAAACAGAACAACCAACGACTGAAAATATTGGTACCGTTAAAAACGTTATTTTAATGATTGGCGATGGTATGGGTCCGCAACAAGTTGGCTTACTTGAAGAATATGCACGTCGTGCACCTAACTCTATTTATAATAGTACCGGCAATAAAACAGCGCTTTCAAAAATAGCCGATGCAGGAGACATAGGCTTATCATTAACTGCACCATTTGGTAGTAACGGCAGTTTAGTGGTTGATTCTGCTTGCTCTGCTACACAATTAGCCACTGGCATTGCAGCGGGTTCAGAAATGATAGGTTTAGACAATGATGGTAATATTGTTCAAACAATCTTAGAAAAAGCTAAATCATTAGGTAAAGCGACAGGGTTAATTTCAGATGTTCGTATTACTCATGCAACACCTGCCGCATTTGCATCTCACCAAGCCCATAGATCATTTGAAGATAAAATAGCTGTAGAGTTAATTGAGTCAGGTAATGTTGATGTTTTACTTTCTGGCGGCGCAAGAGTGTTTTTGCCCGCTGATATAAAAGAGAACGCAGCAACTCAGCAACTAATGAGTGATTTAGGCGCGTCTAGCAGTATTTATAAAAAATCAAAACGTAAAGATAGTCGCAACCTTATTCTCGAAGCAAAAGAGGATTATGGTTTTAGCTTAGCATTTGATAATGCACAATTGCAGAAAGTCACTGGTGATAAAGTATTAGGCTTGTTTGCTAACTCACTGATGAGTGATGGTATTGCTTATCATGCTTGTAAGGAAGCAAACACTTGTACACAACCCTCGCTACGTGAGATGACCATAACAGCGTTAGATATTTTGTCCAAAGATGAAGATGGTTTCTTTTTAATGATCGAAGGTGGTCAAATTGACTGGGCAGGACATATTAATGATGCGGGTTGGATGTTGCATGAATTAGTAAAATTCGACGAAGCTGTAGAAGCTGTTTATGAGTGGGTAAAAGATCGCGACGATACTTTAGTTGTGGTTACTGCAGATCATGAAACTGGTGGTTTTGGCTTTAGTTATTCTCGTAAAGACTTACCAGAAGAAAAAATATTAGATGGTGACGGCATGGCTGGTAATGCATACAAGCCTTTGTATAATTTTGGACCATTAGATAATTTAGACCGCATATATAAGCAATCAGCTACATTTTACGACATGATGACTGCGGTGAATGCTGATTGGGACTTTAGCAATACCACAGGGCAGCAGTGGGCTGACGTTGTTAACCAATACAGTGATTATAAAGTTACTGTTGACCAAGCCGCAGCTATTGCTGAGCGTGAAGTCAATGAATATCAAGTAGATGGTCATCCTTATTTAGGTGCTTCAGAATTTCCAAAAATAGTAGATTTCAAAGAATTTTATGTTTACGGTGATGATCTCCATGCCGACTTGATAGGCCGAGCTATAGCCGCACAACAAAACATTGTTTGGGGTACTGGTACGCATACGGCTTCACCTGTTGCCGTTTACGCTTTTGGTCCCAAGAATATTACTAAGACATTTTCCACTATGCAACATCATGTTGATTTAGGGCAGAAAATGATGGCAGCAATAAAGTAACAAGCTTAGATTCAGCAATTTGTGGTGCAGTGGCTCTTGATTGCCACAGCCACCACAGTTGTTCACCATCCAAAGAAGCACTACCGTAGTTTTGGTCACTCACTATTTGCAACAAGAATTTATTTACCAAATCGTATTATATTTTTGATTGACTCTCCTAGCACAGTTACCCACCAGAACTTTGTTAATTTACCTAGACCACACAAAGAATTGAGTGTGTCTGAACTAAATGGCAAGCGGAACTCATGGCTAGGTTCCCAATTTACTTACCCGCACATTTATTAATATATTGGAGTGAACAAGTGACCGTTATTTGTCCTATAGAATCAAAATATCCTACTCATGCTGACCCGTCACGTATTACCGTATCGTCGTTACGACAGCAAATATCGCAAGAGTTACATAACAGGCCGTCGCCACAAGTAAATGCACCTACGTCAATCGCACATATGGCTGTACGTTTGACTGAAAAGCAGCGAGACCAAGAGTACCAACAACTATATTCTTTGTGTGAGCGCTACAATGTTAATCCTCCCAGTATTGAGGCAAGTTGCTATTACCAAGATTTTGGTGGCTTTGAATTGCGTTGGGAACGCCATCTAGAATTTTCAAGTTATAGCTTTATTCGCAAGGGCTTAGGGAAACAGTTATTTGATGGTTATGCGATAGAGTACGTGCCCCAAGAATGGTTTGACAACATTGTTGGTGAACTGGTCAGTGCGGTGAACCTGGTTATTAGCCAAGATAAACTGCTAGAACAAGAGCTCTATCATGCTTTTGAAGGTCATCAGGTGCTTGGTAGTAATGTTGCTGATAATCGAGCAAAAGTTTATGCCTCATTCAGACTGCATAGTGATGGTTTTGGACGTATTATCATTCAAAGTAACATGCTAAACAGCTATCAAGCGGGTCGATTAATACAACGAATGTTAGAAATAGAAACCTATCAAATGATGGCATTACTTAGTTTGCCAATGGCTCGTTCTTTATCACCTAAAGTGGCTAAAATGGAACTTGATTTAGTTGAAATCAATCAAAAAATGGCGGGTTTTTGTAAGGGAAATGACAGTGGAATGCTCGATGAACTTTCCTATTTGGCCGGAAAAACCGAGCAACTTATTTCCGATATTAGCTATCGTTTTAGCGCAACAAACGCTTATTACGAACTGGTTTGCTCGCGACTTGAACAATTAAAAGAAACCGATATTGAAGGGATTGAACGGATCAATGAATTTGTTACTAGGCGATTAAGCCCTGGCATTCGCACCTGTCAAGCATTGTCTATTCGTCTGGAAAAGCTAACCCTTCGTATTGCGCGTGCAAGCAGTTTACTCAGAACGCGTGTGGACTTAACGATAGAGCAGCAAAATCAACAATTATTGTCTGCGATTAATCAGCGCGGTGAAGTGCAATTGCGTTTACAGCAAATGGTTGAGGGTGTCTCTATTGCGGCAATGGCTTATTACTTGATAGGTTTGCTCGACTATATGCTTGACGCCGTTAATCTTTCAGGTTTTCATCTGAATAAAATTCTAATCAAAGGGTTCGCAGCACCAATTATTTTATGCCTAACTTGGTTATTGCTACGGTTTGCTATGAGTTACATTAAAAAGATCCCTGTTAAAGTCTCGAAATAACATCATAGTAACTAAGTTTATGACGATCCCAGACAACAAACAGCATTGCGCAGATACCTGGATACGTGGTTTGCGAAAATAAACCAGTTGGTTAATGCGAGAACGTACCGCACTGTTTTCATGCGTTGTGAGCTTGTTGCTTGGGGTTTCCACTATGCCCTTTGCCAACTGGCTTAGTACCTACATGAATGAATTACAAATACACGCCACACTTTGCGGTTATACCTGGACTATTGCCAGGCAACTGACACCAAAATTCTCTTATGCGTCTTAAAATAGTCAAAAATCACCATGGTATAACGATTACCACCACAATAGGCCAAACCTAATCTTGTGTTAGGCATGATACTTGAGTATCAAAATAGCTAATATCAGTTAGATTACCCAACCCCTAAACTAGCGTTATCATCGTTTATATGAACTCCACACTATCGTTCTTTTTTGCTCGAACTTAATGTAAAAAACTCTAGTTTTTATGAAAATCACTCATGAACTTGCTCATAAATTAATTATTTTCAACTATTTTTAATTATTTTAAAATTAAATCCTCTCAAAATTTGGGTAACTTGCCTTGTTATGACATAGGGCAGTTTACCTTAATAGTTCTTGAAATCGATTCAGGTTAAAAATAGTTAGTGAGTAGTCGTTATCTATAACTTAACTAATGCCGACATAATTCTTGCCAATAACGTCGGTTTTTTTAATTCGATGTAATAATAAGCAGTTTTTTGTTCAGTTATGGATCAATAATTATGAGTTTTAATTAGTGTGCTAAGTAATTGTTTGGTGGGAATTGTCTAATTTAAGTTCGTTAATTTGATTTAAATCAAATTTTAATGGCAAAAAATATGATTCTAGAAGCTGAGTGTAAGCTTGACAGTTCGTTTACTAAGTATTACTTTTGTTATTAATTGAACGTTCAATTAAAAACGAGAAGAGAGTTAATATGCCGAAATTAGGTATCAAACCGTTACGCAGGCAACAGCTTATTGATGCAACGTTAAGATCTATTTCTGAGCGTGGTTTGCAAAATACTACCATAGTGTCTATTAGCAAAATTGCTGGTATGTCGTCAGGCATTATCAGTCACTATTTTGGTGGGAAAAAAGAATTGATAGAGGCGACTGTTAGTTATTTACTCGATCAATTACAGCAATCTCTTTTAGAACGTATTACCCAAGATAATCCGCCAGCACATATCAGGCTGCATTTAATTGTTGAAGCCAATTTTACCGAATTTCAGCGTTCTATACTGGCGACTAAAACCTGGTTAAGTTTTTGGGCAATGGCGATGCATGACCCTGCAATGGCGCGATTACAATCTATCAATAGCAACCGTCTATATAGCAATTTACTTTTCTCTTTTAAAGAGTTGCTTGACGCTGACTCTGCGGCTAACGCAGCCAAGCAAACGGCAGCGATGATTGATGGTTTTTGGCTTAGAAGTGCTTTGAGTGAAAACGCTGAACAAGAATTTATAGCAGCTGAACTGCTCTGCAAAAAATTTATTAATAATGTTATTAAACAGGAGATATCTAATGCCTCTAATCAAATATAAAAACTATGTTGATGGCGCATATACAAGCAATGGCACAGGGCTAGCGTTCGACGTTACTAACCCAGCAACAGGTCAGGTAATTTATCAGGTAGAAATTGCTGATGAACTGATAAAAGAAAAAGCCATTGATAGCGCTAAGCGAGGATTTGCCGTGTGGTCTGCGATGAGCGCGACCGAGCGTAGTCGAATATTATTAAAAGCGGTCGACTTACTGCGTTCTCGTAATGATGAACTGGCAAAAGTTGAAGTCTTGGATACGGGCAAGCCATGGCAAGAAGCCAGCGTAGTTGATGTACAGTCTGGCGCAGATTCTATTGAGTTTTTTGCAGGTTTGGCTCCTGGCATTGAAGGTAATCAGCAACAAGTTGGCGCTGATTTTTATTACACACGCCGTGAGGCTTTAGGTGTTTGTGCCGGTATTGGCGCATGGAATTACCCGTTGCAAATTGCTTGTTGGAAGGCTGCCCCAGCGCTTGCTTGTGGTAATGCAATGATATTTAAACCCTCAGAAGAAACACCGTTAGGGGCTTTGAAACTGGCAGAAATCTTTAGCGAAGCTGGTTTACCTGATGGAGTCTTTAACGTATTGCAGGGAGCGGGGGATGTCGGTTCGTGGTTAAGCCATCATCCAGATATTGCTAAAGTTTCTTTTACTGGTGAAGTAGGTACCGGGAAGAAAGTAATGGCGGGTGCCGCTACTACTTTAAAAGATATCACTATGGAACTCGGTGGAAAATCACCGCTCATTATCTTTGATGATGCTGATGTTGATAATGCGGTATCAGCGGCGATGTTAGGTAACTTTTATACCCAAGGTGAAATTTGCACCAATGGCACGCGTGTTTTTGTGCAAAAAGAAATTTATCCAACCTTTATTCAAAAATTAGTAGAGCGCACTAAAAACAACATTATTATCGGTGATCCAATGGATGCTGATACTAACTTTGGTGCACTGATCTCAGCCAAGCATCAACGCTTAGTGCTCGATTATATCGACTTAGGCCTAAAAGAAGGCGCGACATTGTTGCAAGGTGGCGCTGCGCTAAACCCAATCGGTTGTGACTCCGGCTATTTTGTCGAGCCCACCATATTCACCGATTGTAACGATACGATGAGCATTTGCCGTGAAGAAATCTTTGGTCCGGTAATGTCGGTGTTGACCTTTGATGACGAAGACGAAGTGATCAAGCGTGCTAATGGGACTGAGTTTGGATTAGCTGCTGGGGTATTCACCCAAGACATCAGTCGTGCTCATCGGGTTATACATCAAATTCAAGCGGGTATTTGTTGGATCAATAGCTACGGACTTTCACCGGTCGAAATGCCTGTAGGCGGCTATAAACTATCGGGCATTGGCCGAGAAAATGGCCTGGCGACATTAAATCACTATACCCAAATTAAAGCGGTTTATGTTGGCTTAGAACCACTTGAAAGTCCTTTTTAAAGTTGATTTTTTTAAACTTGGTCCTTTTTGAGTTTAGTCCTTTTGAACTTACTTGGTAATAAAATAATGAAAACACATCAATATGATTACATTATTGTTGGGGCTGGATCTGCTGGCTGTGTATTGGCTAACCGTCTGTCTGAAGACGGCAACTCGAATGTACTGTTGTTAGAGACAGGTGGCAGCGATAAAAGTATTTTTATCCAAATGCCGACAGCCTTATCCATTCCGATGAATAGCAGTAAATATGCTTGGCAATTTGAAACAGAGCCAGAGCCTTTCATTGATAATCGACGTATGCACTGTCCTCGAGGCAAGGTTTTGGGTGGTTCCTCATCGATTAATGGCATGGTTTATGTTCGTGGACATGCTCGAGACTTCGATGAATGGCAGCAGTATGGTGCTGATAGTTGGGATTATGCCCATTGTTTACCTTACTTTAAAAAGGCCGAAACTTGGGCTTTTGGCGGCGATGAATATCGCGGAAATGAAGGACCTTTAGGCGTTAATAACGGCAATAAAATGGCTAATCCACTTTATAAAGCCTTTGTTGATGCGGGAGTTGATGCGGGTTATTTTTCCACTGATGACTATAACGGTAGTCAACAAGAAGGCTTTGGTGCCATGCACATGACGGTTAAAAACGGCGTGCGTTGTTCGACAGCTAATGCCTATTTACGCCCCGCTATGTCGCGTAAGAATTTAACCGTGATAACCCATGCTTTAGTACATAAGGTGTTGCTGGAAAATAAAACTGCCGTTGGAATTCGTTATGAACGCAAAGGTAAAATCCTCGATGTTAAGGTTAACAAAGAAGTTATTCTCTCTGCGGGCTCTATTGGCTCTCCGCACTTACTGCAACTCTCAGGCATAGGTGCAAAGAAAGTATTAACCGAAGCTGGCATTGAGACATTGCATGACTTACCCGGTGTAGGTCAGAACTTACAGGATCATTTGGAATTTTACTTTCAATTTAAATGCAATCAGCCAATCTCCTTGAATGGCAAATTAGGCTTATGGAACAAGTTTTTGATCGGCACACGCTGGATCTTAAATAAAGACGGTTTAGGTGCCACTAACCATTTTGAATCTTGCGGCTTTATTCGTTCTAAAGCTAATGTTGAATGGCCTGATTTACAATATCACTTTTTACCTGCTGCAATGCGTTATGACGGTAAAGAAGCCTTTGCTGGTCATGGTTTTCAAGTCCATGTTGGCCATAACAAACCTAAGAGCCGTGGCAGCGTCAATGTTGTGTCTAGTGATCCTAAAGCTCCTCCTAAAATCAGCTTTAACTATCTTGAACATGAAGAAGATCGCGCTGGATTTAGAGCCTGCGTGCGTTTAACTCGAGAGATTATTCATCAACCTGCACTTGATGAGTACCGCGGTGAAGAAATTCAACCAGGCGCTCATATTCAGACCGATGAAGAAATTGATGCCTTTGTACGTTCATCCGTAGAGAGCGCCTATCATCCATCATGTTCATGCAAAATGGGTGTTGATGATTTGGCTGTGGTTGATCCGCAAACCAGAGTCAGAGGCATTAAAGGCTTGCGTGTTGTTGACTCATCGATTTTCCCAACCATCCCAAATGGAAATTTAAATGCGCCAACGATCATGGTAGCGGAACGTGCTGCCGATATTATTCGCGGCTTGGATACGCTTGCCCCGTCGACTGCAAAAGTAGAAATCACACCAAACTGGCAAGCGCAGCAACGTCCTAAGGAGGCAACACGAAATATTAAATAACTATCTGAAATATATTACAAAACTTTAAAATTAATTAAAATTAAAATAAAAACTAAACATTAGTTAAGGAGAAAAGTATGAATTATTTAAATCAGCAACACAGTAGGGAGAAATTATCATGACAGCTTGGTTATCGGCAGGATTAATATTCACCTTTGTTGCAATCGTATTTATTCTAATACGTTGGGGTAACGTAAAATGCATTGGGGTGACTCCGGTGCATACCTTTACTTTCATCGCCATTCTTTTCACCTCAGGACTTGATGTGGGACTTATCATGTTTCCATTGACTGAGTTCGCAGGCTATGCCGATTTAGCGGCCAGTCCGGAATATGGCTTTACCAATCCACTCGCTATTGAGTTCGGATTCTGGGCCTTCCTTATTTGGGGCTTTTATTTCCTGACTTGTTTCTATTTTTGTGTGATAGAGCCACGCGTTAAGTTTTTTGAACTGCCATTGATAAAGTTTATTAATAACTTCGTGATTATTGGTACTTGTGCCTTTACCGCCTATTTGTTGTTAACCAATTTACCTTGGTATATGCCGCAACTGGGCGATGGCGAAACGCTGGTCAGTAGCTTCTATTTAATCGTGTTTGCCGTTATCTGTGCCTCGGTTTATTCAAGCACTCACATTCGTTACGTGCGTATCTTAAGTTTGGCAACTACCTGGGCATTTTTAGGGTTAATTGTTGTTATGTGGGCTGGCGCATTCATGGGAGAAGGTTCAAATGTTGGTGAATTTGTTTCAACCATAGGTCTACTTGGCGGTTATTTCGGTAACCTAGATAAATTTGTGCTGCCGCTTAATGACTATCATGAATTTTACCTTTACTGGTGGTTTGCTTGGAGCATTATGATCGGTCAGTTTACCTCGCGTTTCGTTGGCGGCTTGCGTACTTACCAAGTGTTGGCTGCGATGCTGGTTATTCCGTCACTACCCATAGCTGCTTGGTTTGCGGTGTTGTATTACTACAGCGTCAACAGCATTGATACCAGCGGATTTTATAACTTAGCGATGATTATCGTCGGCATCACTTTTGTTATTAACTCTCTTGATTCTCTGGTTCGTTTATATACCGACAACCTTGGTATGAGTGTAAAGAAACTAGGGACAGTAAAATATCTTGTCGGCAATATCGTTGTGCTGAGTTTGTTAACGTTATCGTTCAAGCTAGATTTCTTACAAATACAATGGGTTGGGGCTGTAGTTATCGGGCTGTTCTTTAGTTGTCTGGGCTATATTTTGGTCAAAAAATTCAAAGTAGTAAAAGCAATAGATGAATCGCCATCAGCAAATATAGTCGACTTTCATAAGATTGATTTAGCCGATTAATTTCAAAAATAAAATAAAATAAAATAAAAACTAAAATAATTATTACAGGAATTTACGATGAATATAATGAATAAAAAAGTAATCTCATTAGCTGCTACTTGTTTATTGGCCGCAGGTAGTGCGCATGCTGATGTCTCATCAACGGTAAATCTAACCTCGGATTACACCTTTAACGGGGTCAGTCAAACTGACAGTGATCCAGCTTTACAAGCAAGTCTAGATTATGCCGGCGATAGTGGTTTTTATGTAGGGACTTGGGCGAGTAATGTGGATTTTGGCGGCAGTGATGATACCAATATTGAATGGGATTTTTATGTTGGTAATTATTGGCAATTGAATGAAAAAATTGGTTTAGATGCAGGCGTAGCTTATTACACCTACCACGGTGATGATGGCTCAAGTGAGTACAAATACGGTGAAGCATATACCAAGTTTGGCTATAACTCATCTGTGGGTGATACCGAATTAAACTTTTGGTACGCCTGGGATTATTTTGGTACCGGTGCAGGTCATTATATTATGATGGCCGCCCACACTTTCACAGTAAGTGAAGGTCATAATGTCCGCGTAAGTATCGATCGTTCAACGTCAGACGATGTGAGTAAGTGGGGTTGGGGTAATAACTTTGATGAGAAATCATATAACCATTACCGTATCGAATACATGACCAGCTTCAGTGGATTTGACTTTAACCTAGCGGCAGAAGATACCAGTATGGATTGGGAAACATCAGACAGTCGAGTAGTGTTATCAGTATCAAGAACGTTTGGTTTTTAAATTACCTGAGTGCAAAAATGGTTATATCAAGACTGATAATTTATTGACCCGTAAATTATCAGGATAGATATTAGTAACCCCTTTGATTTAGGCGAAGGGGTTTATCTTTTAGTCACTTAGTTATTTAGTTATTTAATTAATAGTTGGATTGATACAGTGGAAATATATGAGCAGCTTATATTGTCTTTACGACAAGTTAATCGTGCAGTTGACTTGCACTCTAAACAATTAAACAAGAAGTTTGGCTTAACTGGTCCTCAGTTATTAGTCATAAAAAAAATAGTCGAATTAAAGGGACCCATGGCAAAAATGGTAGCGGAAGCAGTTAATCTTAGCCCTGCCACGGTTACCACCATTATTGATCGTTTAGAAGTAAACAAATTAGTGCAACGTAAACGCAGTGACTATGATAAACGCAGGGTAGAGCTGTTTGTAACTGACAAAGGGACAAGCTTGTTACTACAGATGCCACAATTATTGCCGACTACTTTTATTACACAATTTCAAGGGTTGGGATCATGGGAACAAAACCAATTGCTTTCTTCAGTGCAACGAATTGTCGATATGATGGAGTCAGAGTCTGATGCAATACCAAGTGCTTTAATGCTGTGATGAGCGATCAACTAGAAGTGATTTTTGGTTATGATTATGTTTTGAATTGACTCAAATGGAGCAAAATGGAGTAAAAGAAGATGAATAGAAAGGATAAAAGAGAAGGAATGAAAGAGGTAATGCCGTATTAAAGCGAATTACTGCTAAAATACGGCATAAATAGAAAAGGTTTAGCTTAGAAGTAATAGCCGATATTGATGTTCAATCGCTTATTCCAATCATCAGCATTGCCGACTAAAGTACCGCCGATAAATGGTTGGTTTTTAGCAATAACAAAGTCAACATAAGCGTAAACACCACCAGCACTGATCGCAACACCAGTTACGTTCATTGTAGTATCGTCTAAACCAGCTGATTTATCAGTGATTAAGTTGTAATCGTTATAGTAAGTCAAGTTAGTGATAGGTCCAAGAGACACTGACTGGCTATAAGATAGGTTAAGGTTATATGACGTAGCTTCCGTTGGAATTGTGTCATAGAATGCCCAAGCGCCTACAGCAACAGCATCAGAGCCGTTATCTAGGTCATATTCATACTCTGAAGCTTGAAACATAATACCAATGTTTTCAATTTTGCTTTTTACATGAAAAGCGTATGCTGTGTGATCGCCTACAGAGCCAACACCAGAGCCACCTTCAAGATCACCTGATAATAATGAGACACCCACTTCTGTATTAGAGAAGAAATTATAAGTATATCTTAAGTTTATGGTATTACTCTCGCCCATTTGTTGTGCTGGTGCGCTGTAAATACCTTCACCACTAGCATAGTCACGGATGCCAACTACATCATAAGAATAGCGATGAGTTTTGTCACCTGAATACCCGTCAACACCACCTTTTTCATCATTTAAGAAATAGGCAACACGGATATCATGTTTGTCATACTTACCTATAAATGATA
>NZ_VOLT01000001.1 GCF_007954275.1 Colwellia demingiae
TGCTTTGGCGCTTTTGAGGACAATCTAGCGCGGATCTCATCGTGGAGCTGGGCCTAATATATTGGGTAACCAACAAAGACTCCGAATACATTAGCGCAAACCAACTACGTTATCGATATTATTACTTGCAATATTGAGGCGGACCATACATTCCGCCCCCAATAGAGTTACAAACTACAAATTTATGACCAAAATCATTTAGGCACTTCGCAGTAACAAAATGATAAAAACTTTCAGTGGTGACTACAACCTACTCATACTTTCATATAAGTTTAATGCTTCGAAGTAATCTAAGGCCATGGTATCAGTATACAAATGAGTAAATATTTCCAACAAATTTAGTAACATGTCCATGTACTACTAAATCAAATAAATCACGGTTAATTACTATGACTAGTTCCATATCATTATCCGAATTCACAATATCGTGACCTTCGATACGTAGTTTAGTAAGAATACGTTATTAATATAATAAGTTAGTTCGAATAACCGCTTAGTCGATGTTATGTAAAGCATCATATTTTTTATGAAAAATGACAGATGCTGTGCAACCATCACCTTCATTATTTTTGATACTGAATTCCCAGTGATATTTTTCACAAATATCCCGAACAATATTTAAGCCAATACCAAAACCTTCATAACCACGAGGTTGCGAATCAAGACCAACACCATTGTCAATAACATCTATTCTTTGTGGAGAGATAAATAAATCAACCTGTCCTTCAACACTACAATTAATGGCATTTTTTAATAAATTGTTAATGACTGCCGCAAATAATAAAGGCTGAACGTTAAGACTAAAGTCACTTTGTAGATGTTGATTAAAATTAACTTGGTTAGCTTGTATGGTTGATTCAAGGTCTTTTATTATTTCTTTAATATATACATCTGAAATATCAACATTGGTGGTCGCGGCATCTTCATTTCTCGCAAGTAACAAAAAGGTATGAACTAACTGTTCCATTTCAATGACAGCATTATCAATTCTGTTAGATTGCTTTTGGACTTTTTCATCTTTTAATCGTCTTAAGATACTTATGCCACCACGAATGACCGTCATAGGAGTACGTAGTTCATGGCTGACATAACGAGTAAAAGCTTGTTCTCTCATAAACGTATCTCTGATCCTACTACGATAACTATTGATACTCGTTAACATCTGCACTAACTCTTGTGATAACTCTCCATCAACAGATAATGGCGTATACTCTTCATTATCACTACTTTCTAATTTATCAGCCAAGCTTGAAAATGGCATACTAATACGCTTAGCCATTTTTATAATAAAGAGTGCTGCAATAATATAAATGAATAATCCAAATCCAAATATCGCAGTTTGAAAAATGGCGAATTCTGTATCGCCCCATTCAATCGCATCTATATCTTCCAACGCGTAAACAATAGTTAGACCTTTTTCTGTCATAGCTTGCATTGCAAACACACTATATTCATGATCATCTTCAAAATGAAAGATGATACTTCCCTGCCAGGTTTCATTGATTCTTCGCTTTATCGAAGAGGGTAAAATATCATATTGATCATATATTTTTAACATAGGGTCAATTTGGATTTCGCCCTTTAAACCTTGGCTAAATAACTTAAAGTGGTAGGGTGAAATTAATGCTAAGCGGCGTTCACTACTTTTATTTTCAGTGTATAGAATTGCGTTATTAAAAATTGCACCATAAAAAACTAACAATACCATAGCTCCCAATAAGTAAACTCGGATAATTTTACTACTCATTGGTTTAGCATTGTTCATTGTCCTACCACCAAGCGGTAACCTAATTTAGGTACTGTCTCTATAATATTTTCTTTAAAAGGCTTATCTACCTTATGGCGAAGCTGATAAACATGTTTGCGTAATATATCTTGGTCAGGTAAATCATCAGACCATAACAGCTCCTCTATCTCTTGACGCGAGACAACGTTAGGTGATTTTTTAACTAAGAGGCTTAATATTTTAAAGCAAATTGGTGTTAATTTTATTTCTTGCTTCCCACGCCACACTTGATGAGTGTTTATGTCTAGAGTAATAGGGCCACAAGTCAATTGAGTAATAAAACCTGAACCAGAATGTCGACGAGTAACACTGTGGATACGTGCCTCTAATAACTCCAAATTAAAAGGCTTTACGATATAATCATCTGCTCCGTGTCTGAGCCCTATTAACATATCACTATTAGTATCTCGTGCTGTCAGCATTATAATAGGGGTGTTATTTCCCTCGGCTCTAAGCTGCTTACAAAGGCTAATACCATCAAGCCCTGGCAACATAATATCGAGAATAATACAGTCAAACTTTTGTGACTGTGCTAACGATAATCCTAAATTTCCCGTAGCAGCATAATCTAGCTCAAAGTCTGATTCTTCAAAATAATCAAAAATCACTTCAGCAACACTTTGACAATCTTCTACCAATAAAATTTTCAAAAGATGATCCTTAATTGTACTAATTACATTGATTACGTTATTTGCACTTAAACAACAAACGATTTTTTGTTTGATTAGTTACCACACAAACTGGCGTTAAAGCACTTTGTAAGAGCTCAAAGTCACGTAAACTTATCGCAATAAAAAACGATTCGTCTGAGTTTAATAACATCTTTAGTTTGTCTTTATGTTCAAGCAATTGAGCTTGTCCTTTGGAATAAAATTGTGCGCTAAAAGGTCTTTTATTCCAATAATACAGTGGCGTATATTGCGAGAAAGTTCGATTAATGCCAAGTAATTCAGATTCACTCTTCTTATTAACTATCCCCAAACTTAATATCATAATAACTAACGCTATGATCGCTAATGAAATGAGAGCTAAATAGTTACTGCATTTTGTTAATCTACAGTTTAAAGCAACAAGTACTGCTAGCGCGCTAAAACCGGGCAATACATAAATAGGTAAAACATTGCCAGCTAAGGTAAATAGTAATAATGGCGATATTATCCAACATATTAGGTATTTATTAATTCCCAACGCTTTAAATTTATTTTGAGGTAAAGCAATTCCACGATACTTATTAACAATTAAGCCTATAACGACAAAGGACCATGGGCTAGCGCAAGCAAGCCAATACAGCCAAATAATGCCTCTTGGCTTAACATGGGCTGTGCCGTATAAGTCACCTTGCCATCCTGAAACAAGAAACCGCTGAATATGCTCTCCCAGTATGAAATATTCTAAAAACCCTGGCGTACGTATCTCAGCCCAAATATACCAAGGTAAGGTTAGCACCAAAAATACCAGCATACCGGTAAGCCAAGGTAACCGTTTTATTGCAACTTTAAAGCAACCTTGCCAGACGCTCCAAATAACTAGTGCTATGCCAATCAGTGCAACTGCAACGGGGCCTTTAATGAGCATACCCAATGCCAAAGCGACAAAAAACAAATGCCCAGATACCACTTTATCTTCTTGGCTATAGCATTGCCAATAACAAACCATGGCCAGAGTGTATGACATTAACAGAGCACTATCTGTCATGACCATACCTATAGCAATGATAAAACCAAGGCTTGAAGTAAGTACTAATAGAGAAAAAATTGCACTATTTTTGTTGGTAAGTGATTTAGTAAAACGAAAAACAAAGTAACAGGTTAGTAAACCACAAACGAAATGTGGTAAACGTGCACTGAACTCACTAACACCAAACCAAGAAAAACTTAAAGCACTTATCCATGTTTGAAATGGCGGTTTCCCCCAAAAAGGAACATTATAATCAAATTGAGGAGTCACCCAATTATTGGTTTCATACATTATCCGAGCCATTTCACCATAACGTGCTTCTGTTGTGTCATAAAGCGGAAATAGGCCTAATGAGATAAACCTAATGACTATTAATGATAAAATTATTGTTGCAGCCCAAAATACTAATGACGAAATTATATTACTATCACGGATATTTGAATCAACCATGTTTTTCTACCATCGAATGAGCTATGTCATTCTTTTCTTTATCCATAATTAAATAGATTGGACGAGCCTTAGCTTCAGCATAAATCCTCCCTATATACTCTCCTAAAATACCAATTGCTAATAATTGTACTCCGCCTAAAAATAACTGTATCAACATCATAGAGGGGTAACCAGCGACGACTTCACCATAAGCCAACGTTTTTATCAAAATCCAAAATCCATAACAAAAAGCAGAAGCTGAAATTAACGCACCAGCCCAAGTCGCTATTCTTAATGGCTTAACACTAAATGCGGTTATACCTGACAATCCTAATTTAACCAATTGTAAAAATGACCATTTAGTTTCTCCAGCTACTCGTTCCGGGCGTTCAAAACTTATAGTGGTTTGTTTATATCCTGGCCAAGAAAGAATGCCTTTCATGTATCGGCTTCGTTCAGACAACTGCTTGATATCTTCAATAACTCTTCGGCTGAGTAATCTAAAATCTCCAACATCTTTTTGTAGTGGCACCTCAGATAAATGGTCAAGTAGTCGGTAATAAACGTGTGCTGTCCAACATTTAAATCTAGACTCACCAAGTCGTGCACTACGTTTCATATTCACTACATCAAAGCCTTGGCGCCATGCTACCAACATTTTAGGGATCAGCTCCGGCGGATCTTGTAAATCAGCATCCAATAAAATGATGGCTTGCCCTTTCGCATTATCTATCCCCGCAGTCATCGCAGCTTCTTTGCCAAAATTTCGACTCAAATTTATACACTCAATATTTGCATAATGACTATTTAAGTTAAGCATGACATCCCAGCTATCGTCAGAACTACCATCGTTAACATAAACAATTTCAAAGCTGTGATCAGAGAGTGTACTCAGTGTTTTTTCAAGTTGATGATGAAATATTGGTAACATTTCTTGCTCATTATAAACAGGCACTATGATACTTAGCGTTATTTCATTTTTAATTGGTGATTCATTATTTACAAGCTGCATTTGTAACTCCAAATATTTATTCTGGAGTTACTTTAAACCAAGTAAGGTCTAAAAAAAGTCACCACTTTTCTGTGATCATAGTGACACTTTTTAGACCTTACTCGCGATAAGCTGATCTTTTATTGAAAGTCATTGATGTGGAAGTTATGCAGCAGTTCAAAAGGTTTTGTATTATCGGTGGCCTAGGCTTTATTGTTGATAGTCTATTTTTTGTATTTTTAAGTTATATATCTGACAATATAATGCTAGCCCGATTGTTATCATTTTGGGTGGCCGCTAGTTCCACTTGGCTTGGTAATAGAATTTATACCTATAGTCATCAACAGTTTACTCGTGTTATCCCACAATGGTGCAAGCATATGTTTGTCGCTCATTTATCGGGCAGTATAAATCTACTACTATTTTGGTTCATGAAAGATATAACGGCTATTCCTATTGCTTTTTGTTTGGGTATTTTGGCTGGGTTATTTAGTAATTATTTTTTTTCTAATCGTTTAGTTTTTATAAAGACCTCTAATTAATGCTCTCACGGGCAGATCATGAAACATTTCAGCGACATATTACATGTCAGACTCGCCGGAAATGTCACCTCTTATTGACTTTATTTAAGGGTCAATTCATTTTAAATAAACTATGCGGATGTTATATATGAAACTGTTGAAAATTAGCTTAGTCACATTAAGTTGTGCCTTTTTAATGAGCTGCGAAAACCCTGAGGGTATAGAAAATGATATTCAAATTAGAGACTATTCTAATATTTTTAGCCCTTTACCATCAAAATCAGTTTACCCCAATAATAATCCTTACAATGACACAAAAGAACAGTTAGGCGAGTTTCTCTTTTGGGACCCTATCCTATCCGGCGATCAAAATACCTCATGTGCTTCATGTCATCACCCAGATTTAGGCTGGGCTGACGGAAGATCATTCTCTATAGGCTCTGATGGTATTGGTTTAGGACCCGCAAGATATGGCTTCGAAATAACCGCGATCCATAGTCCCACTATAATGAATGTTGCTTTTACCGGCACCGCTAATAATGAAACGAGTAGTGATTTTGTTTCAGGCGGATATTTTTGGGACTTAAGAGAAAATACCTTGGAAGATCAAGCTTTAGGACCCATTAAAAATCCTGTTGAAATGCTTGGCTATAACATTAGTGCACAAGAAATTATGGCAAAAATTGTCGCTCGACTGCAAGGCATTCCTAAATATGTGGAATTATTCGAACAGGCATTTGCTGTAAGTAACGCTATTAACAGTGCAAACATAGTCAAAGCATTAGCAACATTTGAAAGAAAGATTACTTCGCCAAACACGCGCTTCGATCGATTTCTTTCTGGAGAGCAAACATTATTCTCTCAACAAGAAATAATAGGACTCAATACATTTATTGATGGCGGCTGCACTCGATGTCATATGGGACCTATGCTTTCTGATAATCTTTTACACGTTGGAGAGGCCATTATAGGTGAGGATGTGGTTCGTACTCCGACATTAAGAAATATATCTTACACTGCCCCTTATATGCATGATGGATCTCGCGCTAGATTGATTGACGCAATAGCTGATTATGAAAATAGAGGTGATATTGAAGTTAACATTGGTGATGATGATTTCAGAGAAATAGAAGCCTTTCTGAAAACACTTAATACTGATGATTTTTATCGGGGAATACCTGATACTGTCCCAAGTGGTTTAACCGTTGGCGGCGATATTCACTGAAAGAGTTAAAATAAACGGCAGTGGTTTACATATTTTATAGCCACTCCCGCTTATTGGATTTCACTTTTTATATTTTTTACCAAATATTAATTCACGGGTAAAGACGTTAAATAAGCAGAAATATCAACAATATCTTCATCTGTTAAGTCATTTACAACACCTTGCATCATAATGGTTTGACTACCCTTTCTGCTTTTCCCTTTAAAACCATGTAATTGACGTACTGTATAACTAGCAAAATTACCTATTATCGCTGGGGCAATGGTACTACCGCTTAACTCCGTACCGTGGCAGCTAGCACAAGGAATAGTTTTACCATTACCTGTACTGACTAATTCCTTACCTCGCGCTAAACTACCTATCGGTGCATAACTAATAAAAGTGCTATTTGGATTACGTTTTTTAACTTCAATTAAGTTATTAGGGATCTCAATAATACGATAACCAATAGCTTCTGTTGTAGGAGGCTCTGCAAAAAGTCTCATACGAGTATCATACGAGTATCATCAATATAAGTTTTGAGAACTTGAGACGTTTCAATAACCGTAGTGACATTCCTAGGCGTTAAATTGGAAAACCAATCACTAATTTCTTCTATTTCTGAATTAGTTAGCTCTTTAGCCATTCGGTTCATATGACCTGAATAATCTAATCTAGAGCCATCAGCAAACGCATACATTTGAGCTTGAATATATTGGCTATCAAGACCAGCAAGCGTCGCTGATTCGGGATGTCCTGAGCCTGACGTTAAATGACAAGAAGCACACGCCCAAACTTTGGGTGCTTTACCATATTGTACAATAGCAGGCATTTTTTCATGCTGGTTTGGAAACCAATCTGGCGCACTAAATTTATCGTCTATTTGTTGCTGTGAGTAGCGCTTAGTACTTGCTATGACCTCAAATAACATAGGGTTGCTACTATAGATTTTATCAGTTGAGTCTATTGCAACGCCACGCTCAGGAGTAGACCATAAAGGTGCTCCTGAAATTTGATTATCGGCACTCGAAGAGAAAGTTATAATGCTTGTAAGCACTATCAATAAGAACTGCTTATGTGATTTATTCATTACGATTTACCTATTACTTAAGTTATTCTGAGAGAATAACTTAAGTAATGTAATCAAAATGTCTAATTAATCGTTACAGTTTTAATCTTCTTGTAGTGATATAAAATGTCTCACTTTTTATGAGCTAACAATTTGCTATTTAGCCATTTAAAGGCCTCTACTTCCGTTTCGAAAAAAGCGGTCTGAACATTTGTAAATTTATCATAGGTTTGTTCTAACAATATATTTTGTAAGCTATTCGAACAAATTACTGCTTCAAATTTCTCATTATTTTTATCAGCCCAAGCATTCACCTTATCAATCTCGGGCCAAATATCTGGTGTTCCTAATTCCCAAGACAATAAGTTTACCAAACAGGCCCATGGAGAATCATTAATTGTATTAGCTAATTCCTTATACTCTCGACAACACCTAACAGCTGTCTCAAAATTCCAAGCACCATCAGGGCGCATTATCAAAACCTGCCCAATAACTTCAAATTCAAATGAACCATGCTCTAAAAACATTACAGACTCTCATAATAGACACCCTCATCATGCTAAGTATAACCCATATTGAATATCACGAAGGTATCTATCCAGAGTACTAGTTAAAGACTTTGCTAATCGCTTTTTTACCACAATTTTCTTCTATAATAGGATTTGGAGCGCCAGATAGGCCAATAGCACCCACTAATTCGCCATTGTGCATTAAAGGTAAGCCTCCCGTTAACAACAAGATATCATCTTCCATTTTTCCAAGTTGACTAAAGCCAGGTGATTCTGGTGCTCGACTTAGTTGAGAAGTAGGTATCTTTAATGTTGCAGAAGTATAGGCCTTTCTAAAACTAGTGTGGATAGAGTTAGTACCCGTTTTTTCACCGCGGTAAAAGTAAATGAGTCTACCTTGATCATTAACTACCGACACTGATACCGGTATATTAATTTCGTTGCACTCGGCAATAGCTGCCTTAGCAATAGACTCTGCAATTGCGGTAGGAAGAAAATATTTCTTCGGTAACTCAGCTGCATTTACCGAAGTGATACTTAGAGCCATTAAAGTTAAGGTTAAAAAATTTTTCTTATTCATGTTTATCTCCTAATTATTTAGAGAACCATTTATACTTGTTTTCATGTCTCCAACTCTACAATCAGGATTACTTTTAGTGATAAATATTTCAGCTGAACATTGGTTTTACCAGTTGAGTCAATCATCTCAAGACAAAATCACCGCATTAACACTGACTAAATCGTACAGTCTTGGACAATACATTCACCATGCAAGTGATACCGCTAAGCATCTCTACTTCATAAACAAAGGAGTGGTAAGGATCAGTAAAGTCAGTGAAAAAGGTAAAGAATTAATTCTTAAAGATTTACAAGAAAATGAATGGTTTGGCTTTATTGGTTGCTTTGGTCTCGGTATTAGACCAAACGACGCTGTTGCGCTTGAAGACACTCAGCTCAGCCAGATATCGCTAAGCGAGTTTATAACATTAGCCAATACTGAGCCCGACCTGTGGCCAGCTGTAATCAAACAAATGGCTCATTATGTTGAGCATTATTACTCGACCATTGAAGGAATAGTCTTCGATACCTTGTTCGATAGAACTAAAGCAATGCTTTGCCAGTTATGTTCATGGCAAGATAGTTCAACCTTAGTAATCAGCCATAAAGATCTCGCTTCATTACTGGGTGTAACTAAAGAAGCAGTAGGCTTACAACTCAATAGCCTTCAATCGCAGGGATTGATCTTATTAGGCTATAAAAATATTAAAGTACTTCAACCTCTTCTCGAACCCCTTTAATATCTCAATTTTAAATTATTCTACTTTCAGTAAAAAGAACAAAGCACAAAAAATAATTTTATATACCGCTATTCAATAATATTCGAACAGCGGTATATATCTACTATTTTATGTTACCAATTTAAAATGCATAACTTATGTTTACGTTAACACTACGACCTTCTTCATAAAACTCGATTGGATTTTTAGGATCGCCATTTCTTTCAAAGTCCATCCGTTGTGCGTAACCACGATCAAAAAGGTTGGTAATTGATAAATTAACTTTTAAACCTTGTACATTTTTAGGTTCATAAGTAGAAAATATATCCATAGTAAACCAGCTTCCAACACCTTCAGAGGGAATATCTTCAATCTCACCACCTTCAATAACTTGCTGTGTCGGTGTTTTATCATGAATAAAAGCAAATGTTGCACTCGTACCAAAAACGAGTTCATCATTAACACTATAGTTACTAATAAGATTAATTTTGTCGGATGGCATATCAGTTAAATACCAGCCCGTATTCTTATCGATTCCCCTAGTTTTCCCGTAACTGGCAGACAAATCCCAATCCCCTAAGCGATAATTTGTACTCACTTCAAAGCCTTTTAATTGTGCTTCGCCAATATTTACCCGCTCACCGTCTGGCCACTCCGCACTATAGATATCGGTGATAAAGTCTTTAATATCATTTTGAAATATATTCACTCGACTAACCCAAGAGTCTCCTTGTGAAAAAATACCTTGGTAGTCAAAAACCACACCTAATTCTTTGTTATCGGCTCGCTCAGACTTTAGCTCTGGATTAGGTTTAAAACCTCTGCCAGAAGTAAACAATGAACCATTACTAGGCGCATTCAAGGCTTCAGCATAAGACGCAAAAAATTTGATTTCATCATTGAAGTTATAAATCATATTAAGTGACTTAGAGGTGCGAGTTTCTGTACGACCCTCTCTTAATAAGGGTTCGCCATCTAAGCCGATAGCATTTGATGACTCAACGTAAAATGAATCATAACGAACACCTGGAATAACCTCAAAAGAGTCACCTACAGGTAATTGCATATTAATCCAACCAGCAAGTTTATATGATTTACTCGATGCTTCACTACCGGCACTTTCATCTTCGATGATTTCACCCGTGTCAGCGTCAGTTTTAATAATAGCGCCAGTATGGGTAGTGAAATGGCCTGAAGTACCATAATGTAATAAACCAAAATCCATTAATGAATTATTAGCTATATTATAGCCCCAACTTTCATCTTGAATATCTTGGATACCTTCAGTATTGCCTCGTTCTTCTTCCCATGTGAATGAATCAACAAAGTTAAGATACGCTGACGCTTGCAAATCGACTAAATCATTATCACTGGCTGCATCACTCCATACCAATGAACTACCGACATATTTAGTATCGCGATAACCAACATCATTTCTTACTTGAAAAGTACGGCTATCATCATGATTTAGAGTAAAAACCAAGCGTTGGTCAGCATTGAATTGGTTACCTATTTTAATTAGGCCCGAGGTTTGATCACCTCGAGTTCTTTCATTAATACCACCACCACCAATCTCATAACCATCGCGTTCACTTGTTTGACCTGCGACTAAATAGTCAAGTGTATCTGTCTTTCCATATAACGATAAACCATAATCTTGCTGAGCATTGTTACTGCGGTAACCTAAGTCAACTTTAGCACCAAAGCTTTCATCCACGGCTAATAAGTCAAGGGCGGATAAGGTTTCAATGGTTATCTTACCTGCTGCAGCGCCTGACGTTGGGCCGGCAGTTACTTTAATATTTTTAACAAAGTTGGGATTTAATTGCCAGCTTCCCTTTTTACTCGCATAGTTACTTTGATAAATACCATCGATAGATATATAAGCGTGGGATTGAGGTAAACCTCGAATTGATATGTTTTCACTGCCCGTTGACGGCCCGCCTAAAATATCAACATTCGGTAAAATTTGTATTGCCGCTGGGATATTTTTACTACCAATATTTTTAATTGTTGCCTCACTAACCGTTGAAATTGCTTGAGGGGCTCTAACCGAGTCTTGTTCATCTACGTCGGCATCACTGGCGATAACGGTTATGCTATCGAGTAAATATTTATCTTCATCTGTTACTGCTGCTATAGCTATTTGACTACTCAAGGCCAAGCAAATAGCCACAGAAATTTTGGATGTGTTCATTATGTTTACATTCCTACATTACAAATAAGAATCATTATGATTTAGATCCTGTAACTCAAATGTCACAACGGCGCTTCTCGAGCGTGAATAACTGGGATAACTGGGATAACTGGGATAACTGGGATAATGCTAGAGGGGTCAATGAGGAGTGCAACGGTTGCACTCCTCATTTTATTACACTAAATGTTCTTTATTGAGTAATCTCAAAAGTTAAAAATTTTTCAATCGATCTAAAATCAGCTTTCGTGTTATTTTTTAGAGGTAAACCATATTCAACGCCCAATAAATAACGTCCTGGGTGTTTTGGGTTAAACGTTACCAGGCCTTTGTCTTTTAACGTTATGTCAACTTCAACTTTATCACTGTCCTGATAATAAAATTCATTCAAGCTTTTCAGTGCAACTTCCGCTTCGGGTATAGGCTTACCGTTAAAAGTCAGTTTAAAGCGTAAAGGTTTACCCACTCTTAATTTATTCGGATGCTGCATTAACACTATTTGCAAACCTTGCTGATTCGTTTGCTTCACATCACTAAAACCATTATAGCTAATGTACGTTTCTGTAGTAATTTGCTTTTCCACCGTTTTTTCAGGCTTAGAGCCCTTAGGTAACGTATGATACTCTGTTTTTGGCATGCGAATTTTATGCTTTTTACCTTCCTCATCAAAATAAAAAGAAAGAAAAACTTGCGTCATAGGACTTTCAAAATGATACGTGCCCGCTTCATTAAACTCTACTTCAAATACTTCTTTTACCTTGCCTGAATAATCAGCCGTAATTTTTTTAGATTGTCCATCCGGCGCTGTCATATTAAGCTGTTTTATTTCATGGTTCGCTTCAGCAACATACGCTTGAGCAGAACGAGATACATCTAAAGCAAATATCTTTTGTTCATCATTATTTATTTCATGAGTATCTGCTTTTATCCAAATATCATGTGCTTGTATTGAAAGGCAGGTAGATAACAAAGTACTTGCTAGTATAAATTTTTTCATTCGAGTATTTCCTTTAATTGATAACTACTCTCATTATTACGTAATGATTATCACTGAATTGTCACGTAGAGATGACAACTTTTAGACGCCTTACATTGTAGACTAGCGAAGTTAATTAACTAAAATAAGGATAACAATGCGCTATCAACTGAAATATAAGCTGTTAAGTTCAATCTTAATGTCTTTTTTATGGCGACAGTGATGAGTGGCTGTATCATGGCGACCCAGTACAATATAAGAGACATCATATTTTTATCTGCTTGGCGAGATGCTTTTTTCTTTGCCTGGCCAATTGCATTTCCCACTGCCTTCTTTATACAACCGCTGGTACAACGTTTAGTCAATAAACTATTACCTAAGAAGTAACTTGCTACTCATTAACAATCAATTGAGCGCACAGTTTGACTATTTCAACTTTCCCTTCAACACATTCTTTATTTGTTGAAAGTGGAAAGTATACCAACTCCCTATTACCATTTTCACGCACCACCTCGAGTGATATATCTTGCCAAAGACTTTCGATTTCAAAGCTATAGTTAAATTGCTTCTTTTTACTTGTTGCACTGGTAACAGCGTCACTTTCATTTCTATTTTCTCGCGCAATATTACGCCAGAACTTTTTTAAATCCCTTAACCATTTAACTTTTTCTCTCAAGACAACCAGTGCTTTATATTCTTTATTCTCATTAGTTAACCAAAGAGAAAAATAAGGATTCTGATGTTTTGTTTGAAAAGGTGTTAATTCAATTTGGACAACTAATTTGTGTGTTAGTAAGTTTGCTGCTTTGGCTGAGGGTTGACTTATAAAGAGTATTCCACACAATATGGTTATGTAAAACTTCGATGTTATTTTCAATTTGTTACTCCATTAGTAATATAAAAGTAGCTAAGCTCAGCGATAGAAACAAAAGGTAATTTCGACGTTGTTTGGCATCTCTAAGACCTAACCAAACGCCTGTAAGAGCGATAAAAATGAAGACAATGGCAGTAATGTCTGAAACAAGTTTCCACAGATCACTAGTATACCGTCCTTGGTGCAACTCATTGAGTTGACTCACTAAACCAAAATCTATCCTGTCAATAAATAACTGCTGATCTTCAATGTATAACTCAAGCCTTTTCCCTGGGCTTGGTAAAGATAATTCTTTCTGTGATAGTAATTGCTCAAGTTCTTTAACAGTCAAAGAGATATTAACTTCGCGTAAGAGTAATTTAATACTTGGTGCTTCTACGCCCTGAATTACATACTGGTTAGTACTCTGTTTTGGTGTTGCTTCAAGCGTCATCCTATGATTCAAGCTGATCCCTGTTAATGAAAAAAACAATAACAAAGTACAACAAATTAAGGAGCAATAAATATGCAGCTTCCGAAGGTGTTTGTTCTTTACTTTCATAAAATATGACTTATAAAAAAGACTAATAAATAAAAGAGTGGAATATAACATTAACAACTTCACCCAAAGATCAATGCTATTGAATTATTATGCTTAGACATTTTGTAGACAATAAACCGAGTAAAATAACAAACCACAAATACGATTGATAATAATTCACATTACGGTTAAAGCTATGATCTTACTAATTGAACAAAACGTGCAGTATGCAGAAACTATGGGGGATTTTTTAACTAAACATGACATTGAACTTGATTATGCATTCAATGGCATCTCTGCTTTAGCATTAGCGTCAATAAATAGCTATGAAGTCATTGTCATTAACTATGACATTCATAAGCTAGATTCTCTGACCTTGTGCCATCGACTCAGGAATGAACTTTTTATTAGTACACCCATTATTTTTTTAGGTGAAAAAGATAATACCCAACACAAAATAGCGGCTTTTAATGCCGGTGCCGATGATTTTATAAACAAACCGTTATCATTTGAAGAGCTACATTGTCGTATTAAAGCATTAACACTACGTGGGCCACGAAGAGACATTGGTAAACAAACAGTAGCAAAACTTAAAATTGACTATAACTTGAGAACAGTAACTTGCGATGAAACCACGGTGAAACTTCACTTTCTACAAATGAATATTCTAAAAGTGTTAGTGCAACATTATCCAAATATCGTTTCACGTCAAATGCTTGAACAAGAAATATGGGGTGAAGAATCACCCGCAAGCTCTCCCCTAAGAACACATATTTATCGCTTACGCATGGCAATGGAAAAACCTTTCCAACAACCTATTATCGATACCGTTTATGGTCAAGGATATCACCTAGCTCACCCCTTTTAATCACAATGATTAATTCGCGTAGCTGCAATACAACCTTTTAGTTTACTTTAAGCAACACAATTAAAATTGTCCTACAGCGAATACCTGTCGGGCATCAAACTCACCAACAATAATAAATATTTCAGGAAATAAAATGATTCCTCAGTGGATAGTTCAAGGCGGATGGTGTTTATGGGTTTTAATCGCACTTTCTATTATTTCAGTGTCGATTGCCAGTTATAAATTGGCACAATTTATCTGGTTTGGTGTCGCCAATAGTCGCCATTACGCATTATGGTTAGAAAAGTTTAGTGCTGATTTACTTGTAGAAAGTTATAGCGAAAAAAACAGTGACGGATATTTACTTAACGAGATTACAAATCATGCACTTAAGCAGTCAAAGTATCATAATAACAAAGATGATTTTGAAGGAGTGATGGAGCAATACGCGACCAATAAAATAGAGCATATGCGTAGTGGATTAAAAACCCTTGAAGTGATCAGCATGACTGCGCCATTATTAGGTCTTTTAGGTACCGTTTTAGGCATGATAAATGCCTTTGACCAATTAAAAAATTCAGGCATGCAAGTTGATCCAAGTGTATTGTCTGCGGGAATTTCTCAAGCATTATTAACTACAGCTGCGGGGCTTATTGTCGCCTTACCTGCTCTTTCACTTTGGCACCTTTTTGAACGTATGCTAGCAAAAGCGCAACGTCAAATAGAGACCGTTTTAACTGATATATCGATCAGAACTCAATGGCTGTAATTCAGAATGAAACTGTCCGAAGAGCCTAAAAAATCACCGATAGTAAGTTTAACGCCACTGATTGATGTAGTGTTTATTTTATTGATTTTCTTTATGTTAGTCAGCCAATTCATGCAACTACAAAAGCAAAGTTTACCGTTAGCTGCTACAGAAGAAATTTCCGTCACTGATACTGACAGTATCAGTATTCGTATCAAAAAAAATGACACATCCAATGCTATTAGTTATCGCGTTAATAATATAGAAATGAGCCGGTCACAAGTAGACGCGTATTTGCAAGAAAATAAGGTAACTGAGGTTTTATTAATGCCCGAAGCCAATATAAGCTTACAAACCTTTATCACGGTCAAAGAAAGCTTATCAACATTAGGCATAAACAAAATTAACAGTGAATTTATTGGCTATGAAATTAACTAAAAAAACAACCGCTACACCGGTAATAGAGCCCATGCTGCCATTAATCAATATTATCTTTTTATTATTGATATTTTTTATGGTCTCTGCGCACATTGCAACGCCCATTACCGGTATTTCAATACCTAACCAGTCCAAAGAAAATGCTTTAGAGCAGAACAACAACTCACAAGACAAATGGCTTTTTGTCAGCAAAGACGGTGCGTTAAGTTACCAGAAAAAAACCATAGTTTTTTCCTCCTTAGCAATCAAGTTTCATAATAGGAAAGCGTTATCATTACTCGCTGATAGCGAGATAACGACAGGCATGTTAGAGAAAATTGCAAATGAGCTAAGTAAGGTTGGTGTTCTACACATCAAATTAGTAACGCAACTATCACTTCCAACAAAAGAGGGTAAGTCATGAACTGGCAAGCAAAGCCTATAGCGACATTGATAACTGGATTAATTGCTACGCTTTATTTCAACGTGATTTTCTGCGAAGAAGTCGATAGAGGTGGAAGGAATAACCATAAAACCTTGCAGGTAGTTGATATGAATCTAACGTTTTCCAGCACGCCAGTAAACAAAAGTACAGAAAGAATCCCGCAAAACGTGCCAGCCGAACTGGTGAGTAAACCGCCAGAGCCAATTAAAAAATCCCCTGTGGCCAAAATTAAAAAACCAGTGAAACGCTTAGTGTCTGTACCAGTAAAAAAAACTATTCCTATTCCTATTCCTGTAAAAAAGGTCGAGGTAGCACTGACTAAGAACAACAACACAAAATCTAATGATGATTATATTGAAAAGAATAACAAAGCTACAGCGATTGAAAAGAGTAACGAGTTATCACAGTCTGCTGCTACCGTTAACAATACCCAGAGTGTTGAAAGCTTTCAAAGATCGGGTGTTCAATCAGCTATGCAGGCGTACATGGCGCAAGTGCGTGATTATATTACCAAACAAAAACGATACCCTAAAGAAGCTAAAATCAGAAGGCACCAAGGCAGTGTGGCCATCAGCTTTATAATTGATGCCGAAGGCCGGGTATCAGAATCCAAAATAGTTAAGTCTTGTAAGAGTCGTTATATCAATAAAAGCGTTAAGGTATTACTTTCAAAACTCAGATTTAAGGTAGCACCTGAGACAATTAGACATCAATTCCCTAAAACGGTGTTATTAGAAGTGAACTATCAATTTAGCTAATAGTATTAATACTTATTTAGAATATTAATTCCCCATCCTAATTCATGTCGTTATCGAATTATACTGATCGGTTAGTGACATAAATTAGACCTCAGCAGCATTATAATATTTTATTACTTTAATCCTACTATCCACCACCACAATACACTGGATCACCGCATGAATAATTTCAATTTCAAGCTAAAAACAGCAATAGTCGCCTTAGTCACACTTATTAGCTCTGCCACCATTTTAGCTACGGCTCCTGTCCAAGAGTTATCTGCACAAACAGAAAAAGTATTATCGGTGAGTGTTATAGATGTATCGCCACAAGAATTTACACCCAGCTATCAAGCCTTTGGGATAATTGAATCCCCTCACCTTTTATTATTGACTGCTCAAGTTGAAGGAGAAATAAAGTATGTTAATAAAGCATTTATTGAGGGTGGCCAACTTGTAGAAGGCGATATAATTTATCAAATAGATGACAGTGATTATCAGCACAAGTTAAACCAACGTACAAGTGATTTGAAAATAGCACAAGCGAACTTACAACTTGAACTCGGAGAGCAAAAAGTTGCAGAAAGAGAGTATCAACAAATTATTGATGATTTCAGCAGCGAAAACATTGTTCTACAAAAAGCGCTGATGTTACGTCAACCACAATTAGAGACAGCAAAAGCGAATGTTACTATCGCACAAAGTAATGTCAATCTTGCTAAAAAAAACCTGCAAAGATGTACCGTTGTCAGTAATAGTGACTTCACCGTATTAACGAAAGTAATTTATCAAGGAAGTTATGTTAACAAAGGCGACAGTTTGGGAGAGTTAGCACAACTTTCACAACTACGTGTCTCACTCGCGGTACCTAGTAATGTTGCAACACTACTAACAATTAACCAACAAGTTAATATTTCAAGTGATAGTCATAAAAATTATCCTGCATTAATCACACAATTGTCGTCAAAATTACACGATAGTAGTCAATTACAGCAAGTTTATTTGAGTATTAGCAACCCAAGAAAATCGTTCATATTGGGCGAGTTCATTGCCGCAGAATTAACGTTAATACCACAAAAAAACACCATTAAACTTCCACTGAGCTCGATTGATGATGATATTTTCTGGATTGTAGATCAAAACAAAAAATTATCGGCAAGAGATGCTAAAATTATTTGGCAAAACGAAGGCTATGCCATCGTTAATAATAATATTGTCGAAGGTGAATCTGTCGTTACTAGTGCAATAACAGGTGCAAAGGAAGGCATGATCGCTAATATTGTTTCGGGAGTTTTGTAATGACTCAAAAGAACGTAAGATCAAATAATAGTATGCTATCAGTACCTTCCATTTGGATGATTAATAACCCTATTGCCTCCAGTTTATTAACCTTTGCAATTATTATTCTGGGATTATTGTCGTTTGACAGCATCAACCAAGAAAGTAGCCCTTCTTTTCAAATTGATGAAATATTAATAGCAGCAAGTTACCCCGGAGCTACGCCCAAAGATATTGAGCAAGGTATCATTTTAAGCATTGAACATCAGTTAAGAGACAATCCTAATATTGATCGAATAAATGCCAATGCCTATGAAGGCTCTGCTGAAATCACCTTGGCGTTAATTGAAGGCGTTAACCCTGACACGGTATTGTCTCAAGTAAAAAATAGTATCGACGGTATTAATAGCTTTCCCGTTGAAATGGAAAATCCAACCGTTACTTTTGTCGAAGAACTGGACAGTATTGTTGAAATTGGACTCCATGGAAATTTATCTGAATTACAGCTCTATCGTGAAGCAACTCAGCTAAAACAGAACATGCTAGACGCACTTAATTTAGCAAAGATTGATATCCAAGGGGCACGTTCCCCGGAGGTAGTAATTGAACTGAATCAAGAAAAATTACGCCAATATCAGCTCACATTAGCGCAAGTGTTAGCCAAAGTGAAAGCCTCAGTGACTGATGTACCTGCGGGAAGCATTAATACTCAAGGTGGTGAGATTTTAATTCGAACCTTGGGTCGAAAAGAGTTATTTGAGCAGTTTTCAGAGATAACGATTATTAATGACAACAGTGGCAACAGAGTTACACTCGCTGAAATTGCAACGATTAGTGATAGTTTTCAAGGGCAAAAAAGGCCGTTCAACGTTAACGCTGAAGCAGCATTAGAGTTAAAGGTTTATCAAAACAAAAGTAGTAAACCGATAGATATAAGCAGTGATATTCAGGACTTTATCACTGAATACCAATCAAAAATTCCACAGGGCTTAACCTTAACCATTCTGCAAGATGCGTCGAAACCTTTTAGCCAACGTATTAACTTATTAACCAGTAACGGACTTATTGGTATGCTATTGGTCATCTTCGTCCTATCACTTTTTCTTGATTTAAGATTAGCTTTTTGGGTCAGTATGGGCATCCCTATTTCGATTGTTGGCACTTTAGGCCTTATGCCCATCCTTGGTATTCCTATCAACATGATAACGCTCTTTGCTTTTGTTATTACCTTAGGAATTCTGGTAGATGATGCTGTCATTGTTGCCGAAAACATCTACCTGAAAGTACAGCAAGGTATCACTATGGATGTTGCCCTTAAAGAAGGGGTAAAAGAAATGACATTACCTGTGGTATTTTCTGTGGCAACCAATATTATTGCATTTATTCCATTGCTTTATGTGCCCGGCGAACTGGGTGTTATGTATAAACCTATGACTTTACTAATTTTTGCTATTTTTATTGTCTCTCTTATTGAAGCATTATTGATTCTCCCCCTACATTTAAGACATATTGATAAGCCGATGCGCTTTCATGCTATATCTAACGTTCAAGGGTATTGTTTCAAACGCTTTGATACCTTTAAAAATAAGGTTTATGCTCGTTGGCTACGCGCCAGTTGTAATAACCCTGTTACGGTAATCATCATCTTTATATCGCTCGCTACTTTAGTATTTTCATGGGTTTATAGTGGACGAGTAGACTCAAGTTTTGTACCTAAAATTGAATCTACTCGTATAGATGCCGAAGTTGAATTCCCCACGGGCGCGCCGTTAAAAGATAAAATTGCCATTATTAATTATATAGAACGTGCTGGAATAAAATCTATTGAAAGCCTTAATGGGCAAGACGATTATACTTTTCGTATGCAAGATATCGGCTCTAATAGTGGTTCATCTACCTTTATGATTGTCCCTGATGATCAAAGATCTTTCACCGCAAAGGATTTTGTTGATCGATGGCGAACCAATATTGGTGATGTCCCTGGAGTGAAATCTATTTTCTTTGACTATCAAGTAGGTCCAGGTGGAGGTAAAGAGCTTGTGATCGAGTTAGGTCACAAAAATGCTGAAATATTAGCCTTAGCTGCTAATGAATTAATGAGGGGACTCAATAGAATATCAGGGGTTACTGACATTGATAGCGCGCTTATGGATGGCAAACTCCAATATAACCTTACGCCAACACCTTTGGGGGAAAACCTTGGCTTTACCAGTGATAATTTAGGAGAGTTAATTCGGTTGCGCTTTTTTGGCGGAGAAGCTATTCGTCAAATCGTTGCCGGTGATGAAATAAAAGTAAGGGTGATGATGCAAAGAAGTCAGCAGTATTATGCTAATCAACTCAGTCAATTAATCATCACTGCGCCTAACGGGGATATGGTTGAATTAGGACAAGTTGCTAATATTACCACGACTAAGGCTGCCACAAGTATTAACCGTGTTGATGGTATTCAACTGGTAGAAGTTACCGCCAGTATATTACGCCAAGTAGCCAGTGCTTCCTTAATACTCAATACCGTCGAAGACGACTTATTAACAAAGTTAAGCGCTAAGTATCCTGAACTTGATGTAGAACTTGGTGGTGAGGCGCGAATTGAGTCGAAAGTTAATTCAGGAATAATAGAAGGAATAGGCCTAGCATTTGCTCTTATTTTCGCCATGTTAGCGATAATTTTTAGAAATTATCTTGATGCCTTTCTAGTGCTACTTATTATTCCCTTTTGCTTAGCCGCCGCCATATTAGGGCATATTGTTATGGGTTATTCGTTTAGTGTAATGAGCTTATTTGGCATGATTGCGCTATCGGGTTTAGTCATTAATGGTTCATTTGTTTTGCTACTTAAAGTTAAAACCTTGATAAAGGACGGTATGGATTATAAAAATGCGGTAATAGAAGCATCATTGAATCGGTTCAGACCTGTCGTATTAACGGCAGTAACAACAGCCGCAGGTTTATTTCCTATGCTATTTGAAACGTCAACACAGGCGCTATATTTAGTACCTATGGTAATTAGTTTAAGTTTTGGGTCAGTATTTTCTATTGCCACTATTTTATTATTAAGCCCGGCAATGTTTACTTTGTCAGAGCAATTAAAAGCGCAAGAGGTGAATGATAAATTACTAACAAGTTTAAATATGCCTAAGTCAGTATTATTAGGTGAGAAATAGCTAAGTCTATCTATAGCAATTAATATTAGACTCTAACGCCTCGCATCATATCGATCTGTATAATTATTACCTTTATGGGGCTCCATCGATTTTGAGCATAGATAATTCCAAATTATGATTACACTCCTAACTCGCTTTGTGCCCCACAGTGAGATAGAAACTAACCATCACTTTCCGCATTGAAGACCTATTTTATAGGTCAAAATCACATAGCTTAATGATCACTTTGATACGATAGCGGACGTTCCCCACAGATGAGTATATGGGACTTTTGATGATGGCTTTTTGCCAGTCTGAGTGTGAACAAAGCCACCAAAGCGCTCATTCATTGTTAAACTGGTAAAGATCTCATTGCAGAAGGAAATCAATCAAAATGACGAGTTAGTTTTAATAAAATTATTTTTTGTCGTTAACTCTCAACCTAAACAATGGCTGATTATTCACAAAGCTAACCCCCTCAGCTGCATGACATGACAAACAAGCTACAGTTGCTTTATCAAAGCCCTTCCATGCGATGCTTTTATCCTTACTCATAATATTATCAAATACTTCTTTCCATGTTTGATTAAGTAAAAAAAGGTCTGCACTTTTCCGTCTAGCGGGTCGTTTCATAAGACCATTATCAATAGTTTTTTTAATTTTCTTCCATTGATATGCCGCAAAATCATAATTTTCGTCTTGTAATGCTTGGTAAAGACTTTCATATCTTTGGCCAACTTCCAGCATAGGTTGATCAAACCCTCTAAGGTACGTTTCTAACTTGTTAATCCTTTTTGTTTTATCTCCTTCATCTAAAAGCCAGTGCTTTGAATACTTGACTTTTTCTTGGCTATTAACTTCAGCTTCCTTTGCTATTGAGCTGCCCATAATCAGTGTTGTGCATACTGCTACGAGAACAATTTTATATTCCATCATTATTTCTATTATTTCCATTATCAATTTAAAGACATCTGATTTTACTATGTTATGTGTCTCAAAAATGTGACACACTTTTTTATTACACTTACACATTTATTATCTAGACTCAGTTTATTCCAAACTAGGATTTTTAAGTGATTAGTAGAAGAAATTTTGTTAAAAACGTCTCGTTGGGTTCTCTATCTTTAATTGTTTTAGGGTGTGGTGGAAAAAATAAAGGTAAAACTTCAATAGGTGCCAATCCCCCAATACCAAAAAACTTAACTACAAATAACAAGCTGTTTGTACCTCCTTTAATCGATACAAGAAATACAACCACTGATATCTGGATCAGGAATAGTGAAGCAAATATTCTTGACTCTACACTGACTAATACATATAGCTATAATACGGCAGTAGATTCTCTTGGGTTATTAGGGCCGACTCTATTGATGGAACGAAATATGACATCGTCTTTAAATTTTATTAATGAATTAGGTGTCGAAACTACCGCTCATCAACATGGCTTACATGTTTCGGGTATGAATGATGGTGGCCCTCAATCGAGGATATTGCCTGGAAAATCGAGAACTAATGTATTAGAAATAGATCAGCCCGCAGGGACTCACTGGTATCACCCTCACCCTCATGGAAATACAGGTGAACAAGTCATTAAAGGCTTGGCGGGACTAATCATTATACAAGATCCCGAAGAAATCAATTCATTACCTAATCTACCCCGAAGTTATGGAGTGAACGATTTCCCTATTATTATTCAAGACAAGTCTTTTAATACTGATGGTTCAATTCAGTACGACGCGCAAAAATCTTATGGTAAAAGAGGCTACCTTGGTGACAGCATCTTAGTAAACGGTCAAATTCAACCTGATGTATCTGTTCCTTTAGGGTGGATTCGGCTTCGTATTCTTAACGGCTCTAACGCTAGGTTTTATGAGCGTGGGGATAGTTTGTCTTTTAGCAATCAACAACAATTTTATGTTATAGCTAGTGATGGCGGCTTACTTAGTGAACCTGTTTCAACAACCTCTTTACCTATAGGCCCTGGAGAGCGATATGAAATTATGCTAAATATGAACCAAAATCAACAGCTAGATTTAATGGTAGGAAATAGAAACATTTTATCACTGGTTGCAGATTTAAATACTTATGATAACTCGCAAGCTCTATTACCAACTGTCCTCGCGAATGTTCCAAAAGCACTTAATCAAAAAAATAATGTAACTCGAACGTTTAAATTAAGCGAAAATATGACAATTAACGGCAAAAAAATGAATATGCAAGTTATTGACGAGCAAGTACCTCTGGGTATTACTGAGGTCTGGCGAATTTTCGGAAAAGGAGCTAGACATACATTTCATGTTCATGGATGCTCTTTCTTAGTCATTAACCGTGATAATTCAGAAGTTCCATTATGGGAAAAAGGTTGGAAAGACACCATTATTATTAGTGGTAAGCGTCCAGTAGAAATTCTGGTTAAAATAAATAAAACAGCTGATAGAACAGCTCCATTTATGTACCACTGTCATATGCTTGAACATGAGGATATGGGTATGATGGGACAATTTACTGTCGCGTAATAATGTCAAAAATATTCACAAGAACACTAACAATATTCAACTTATTGTTAGTGTTCTTGTGAAAATACAGTCAATTCAATCAACCGTATTGAAAAGTATATTTGTTCTACTTCTTCCTGCTGATTTTCAATTATTTAATCAGCCAAACTCAACTTTGGCTGTACATCCGTTTTGCAAATTGTTATCTAAAGTAAATGTCCACCCATATCTATGACAGATATCTTTAACCAACAATAAGCCTAAACCATAGCCATCTGCAGATTCTCTTATATTTTCACCATTAATTCCCTTGCCCGTATCTAAAACCTCAATATAAGTAGGCATTACGTTAATAACAATTTCCCCGTATTGGGTATAAGCAAAGGCGTTCTTAATAATATTTCCAAGCAATATATGAAAGGCAAATTCGGGCATAAGAATTGTTATGCTACCTTGAATATTCACTCGCCAACTTACTTCTTTATTACTGATTAAATACTCATGACTTAACACAATATTAGTTATTTCTTCTTTATCAATTAAACGAGCGGTTGACTCAATAGTCGTTTTAGATTTAGTTAAACTAAGCAATGTTTCCACAAACTCGGCCATTTCTTTAATTGCTTTTTTTAATCGCTCTCGTTGTCTAGAAACCACTTTTGTATCGGAAGTGGTTTCAAGTATATTAATTGCTCCTGTCATCACCATTAGCGGAGATCGGAGCTCATGGCTAGCGTAACGATTAAAAGAACGCTCCCTTTCCATCGATGCTTTTATTCGTTCTTGATACTCATTAAATGTGTTAATAAGCTTTGCTAGTTCGATTGTTGAGACTTCTTCAGTAATAGGAATAGGTGACAAATTATCAGAAGAACTAGTAGAAAGCGTCTTAACTAAATGGGAGATAGGATTGGTTAATTTTGTCGATATTTTAAATACAGCAAATAATGTTAGAGTTAACAAGGAGATTGATATTATTATTTGTTTAGTATGTAAGGAAAATAGCTGCTTTTCACTTAATTCGAATAAACTATTACCGACTAAAAAATAAACATCTACTTTTCCGTCCAATGTATCAAGTTTACTTTTACTGACAAAATAAGCTTGATGGTCACTTGCTGATCTTATTTCTATTACTTCATCAAATGGAATCTCTTCAAACTTCGGAAAACCCAGAGGTAACATTTCAGAAGTAAAGTATAAAACAATGTTTTCATCAAGGATTGTGCTACCTCTAGGTTGCAAATCAAGGCTTGTCATCCCTTTAATTGATTTATCTGACAGATAGTCGCTGGTATAGCTTTCAATTTTGTCTAATCGATTAGTAGTGTAAAGATGCTCTAAATCACCGGTAGTAAATTCATAAACTGAAAAGTGAATGGTAACAAGCGCAATCGCGATTAATGAAAAATAAAAGATAGTGATAAATTTTGCAGGGTATAATTTTTTCAATTTTATTCACTCTTAAGTTGATACCCAACTTTAGGCAAGGTTTTGATATAAGTGTTTTTAAATGGCTTATCGATTAATGCTCTTAGCCGATACACATGATTTCTTAATAAATCTTCATCTGGCGAATCATTTCCCCAAATCTCTCTAATCACTTCGTCTCGCGTTACAACATCAGGTGCTTTAAGCATTAATAGCTTTAATAAAATAAATTGCGCATTATTAAGCTGAAAAGTACATTCACCACGAGTTGCCGTATGGGTTTTAATATCTAAGCTTAAGCCTTCAAAAGATAATGTTCTACAACCCAGTGTTCCCATATTACGTTGATAGATAGCTTTAATTCTAGCTTCTAGTATATGTAGATCAAATGGCTTAATTAAATAGTCATCGGCACCACTATCAAAACCATTCAATATGTCCTCTTTTTCATCTCTTGCTGTGAGCATAAGTATTGGAGTATCAATACCTTGGCTTCTTAGCTTTTTACAAACAGTTAAGCCATCTATTCCTGGGAGCATAATATCTAAAATAATGAAGTCATATTGATTATTATTGGCTAAGTCTAACCCCATTTCACCATTGCTTGCGTAATCAAGATCGTATCCTTTAATTTCAAAATATTCGAATATAACTTTCGATATTTCAATATGGTCCTCAATTAATAGTAATTTCATATAACACCTAAATAAATCAATTCGCAATAAACACTTATTTATCATTGACTAGCGTTTATCGTTATTTCAGTCATATTATAGCCAGATAAATGTCACATAAATGTCACATACATTTTAGCGACTTACGGGACTATAAAATCGATACCAGTTTTAGTAATAATGGTATTCGAATTAAATGACAACCCTGCCAACAATCAAACTTAAATTTCACTTTTTGGTGATTTTTATAACATTATTTATTTTCTTTCTAGGGAATTCAAGTTTCCTAGAACAAGTAAGTTTTGTTTATCCTGTAAATGACAATTTAGGCTTTTTAATCGCATTATCTATAGTCGCTATTTTTGTTATTGTTATTTTAGCCACGCTACTTTCTCTGATTATGCCAACCAAAGTAGCGCTTGCTATTTTACTTTTTGTTTCAGCAAGTGCTGGTTATTTTGTTGATAGCTTTGGCGTTATTATTGATGATGTCATGGTCCAAAGCCTATTTGAAACAAACACAGATGAAGCGTTCGATTTATTTTCTGTGACTATGTTTATTAGAATATTTCTATGCTTCTTATTGCCTTCTTTATTTTTATATTTTATCGAGCTGCCACAGCAACCTTTAAAAGCCACTATTATTCAAAAGTCTAAGTTATTGTTCTTTTCAATGGTTTGCATTTCCTTAATGTTGGCAACCTTCAGCAGTCATTTCACTACATTTTTTAGAGAGCATAAACCACTACGGTATTATCTTAACCCTATTTATCCTGTGTACTCATTTGGTTTTTTTATAAACTCTCACTTTAAAAGTGAAGATTTATCCGAACTAACAACTTATGACTTTACCAAAAAGACCACCAATAGAATAAAAGACAAATTAGTGATTGTTGTGGTAGGTGAAACTGTCAGGGCAACCAACTTTCAATTAAACCAATATCAACGCGCAACAACCCCTTTGCTTAGTAAACGTGATGATATTATCAATTATAGTAATTACTCGTCATGCGGAACTTCAACCGCGATTTCAGTACCTTGTATGTTTTCTTTTGATGGTAAAGACAACTTTGATGTCAGTGAAGCCAAAAATAAAGAAAATGCTTTAGATATTTTAGCGAAGGCTAATGTAAATGTTTTGTGGCGTGATAATAACTCTAGTTCAAAAGGTGTAGCTGACAGAGTCAACTATCAAGATTTTAAATCAAATAAAGCTAATACAGTTTGCGATATTGAATGCCGTGACATTGGCATGCTGGCCGGTTTAGATACTTATCTTGCAGAAAATACGGGTGACACCGTAATTGTTTTACACCAAATGGGTAATCATGGGCCCGCCTATTACAAGCGTTACCCAAAACAATTTGAAGTTTTCCAGCCTGCTTGTCAAACCAATGAATTATCACAATGTAGTCAACAAGAAATTATAAATGCCTACGATAATGCTATCGTTTATACCGATTTTTTCCTCAATGAAACAATCAAGTTTTTAGAAAAGAATAATCCTACTTACGATACAACTATGCTGTATGTCAGTGATCATGGTGAATCCTTAGGTGAAAATGGCGTTTATTTACACGGGTTACCTTATTTTATTGCGCCAAAAAATCAAACCCATGTTCCCATGGTTGCTTGGTTTGGCGTTGATTCAAGTCTCAGTAGAGATATGAGTAATGATTTTAGTCAGCAAGCGTTAACTCATGATTCTCTGTCTTACTCATTAATCGATCTTTTTGATATATCTCTAGCAAATAGCAGCTCACCTTACCCTCTTTTATTTCCTAAAAAAGAAACACTACTAGCAAGTGAGTCCACTAGCCATAGCACTGAAGTCGAATAGTGATGAATAATATTAATTTAACTAAGCACATTTTACTGAGTGTTATTTATTTGGTTTTAGTTTTTAGTTTATTTGAACTAACTAACCTAGATATTACGATACAAGATTACTTTTACGATAACGTTAAAGACGTTTGGTTATGGTCAAAAAAAGAGCATGTATTAAAGCTATTTCTCTATGATGCACCAAAAATTGCTCTGGCATTTTTTGCACTAGGTATCATTATTTCACTACTGTTTTTTCGTAAACGGAATCTAGTTACCCGGCATAAAAAGGGTCTTGTTATTGTTTTATTATCTTTAATTATCGTGCCTTCTGTTATTGGATTTTTAAAAGCGACAACAAATTCTGCTTGTCCCGTTGCGCTAGACAATTATGGAGGAGAGATCCCCTATATCAAAGTTTTAGCTTCATACCCCCCAAACAAGACTCCATCAAAGAACCAAAAATGTTTTCCCGCTGGGCATGCCAGTGGAGGCTTTGCTTTGCTGTCTTTGTTTTTTATTTTTACTACAAAAAAAAATCAAAAAGTTGCCATTGTTTTTGCAACTTCTATAGGAGGATTAATGGGGAGCTACAAAATGATAATTGGCGATCACTTTATTAGCCATACGTTAATTACAATGGGGTTGGCATGGCTATTAATCTGCACTGTAGCCGCGTTAGTTCAACAATTCATTACTTTTTCAATTATCAATTCAAACAATCAATTCGAACAATAAATAACAGAGATTTATTATGAACTATCAAGGTAAAGCAACGGGGCTAAAGCGGGTATATTTGGCAACAGGTCACTCACTCAGAGCGTTTAAGTGGTTAATAAAAAACGAAGCCGCATTTAAGCAGGAAACTGTACTGTCAGTTGTGCTTTTTATTTTTACATTTTTTCTTAATATTAGCTTAACCGAGCAAATAACCTTATGGCTAGCCTTAATACTGGTGTTATTTGCCGAAGTTGTTAATACGGCAATTGAAGCCGTTGTGGACAGAGTCGGCCTTGAACATCACCCACTATCAGGCCTTGCAAAAGATTTAGGCTCTCTTGCCGTAATGCTTAGTCTGATTGCTGCAATACTCATTTGGCTAAAAGCCCTCGTTTTATAAACGCGAACACATTCCCTAATTTAATCCAGAGAGATAAATATGAAAGCTATCAAGCTATTCAGGCCTTTTGCTGCCTACACTTTATCAGTATTGTTTTTTTTAGCAGCTTGGCGCTGCCTGTTAATGCTATGGCAACAAGAGATAATAACAAATATTGGCGACTTCTTGGCAGTCTTGATAAACGGTATAAGAATTGATATATCTTCTTTAGCTTATCTACTGGCTATCCCTTTATTATTACATTGCGTAGTGGCGACAAACGTAAAAATTAATAAATACTGGTTCATCTTTTTAAAAGCTTACTTTTTATTAATTTTCGTATTATTTGCTTTTTTTGAATTTGCCACCGTAGAATTTATTGTTCAATACAGTACTAGGCCTAATAGGCTATTTATAGAATACCTTAGTTTTCCAAAAGAAGTATTTGGCATGCTTTTAGAAGGGCACCTTTTTGCCATGATATTTACCTTAGTAGGTGTTCTAGTATCTACAATTATTTACTTAAAAATTCAAAAAGTGATATTTGCTAAAATATTACCTATTGTTGAACTCAAATTACATGCAAAGCTACTTACTTCGATTGCTATAATTATGCTAACTATTCTTGCGGCTAGAGGTACCGTCGGACATAGACCTATTAACCCTTCCTTAGTCTACTTCTCAAATGATCCACTTATTAATTCATTAACTCTTAATTCAATGTACAGTGTTGCCTTTGCTTTAAAGCAGTTTGGAGATGAAAAAAATGCGGCAAAAATGTATGGAAACATGTCGGAAGAAAACATTTTTAGGCTTGTCAAAAAATCAACCTTGATAGCTGATAATAATATTTCAACTATTCAAATACCTACGCTAGTAAAACGCGCTCCTTACTTCAAAGGTAAACCTAAAAATTTAGTTATCGTGTTAGAAGAGAGTCTTGGAGCAAAACATGTAGGTGCTCTTGGGGGGCAGCGTCTAACGCCAAATCTTGATAAATTAATTAACGAAGGTTGGGCATTCAATCAAATGTATGCAACAGGTACTCGATCAGTTAGAGGCATTGAAGCTGTCATTACTGGATTTACGCCTACGCCATCGAGATCTGTAGTCAAGCTCGATAAGTCTCAACGTAATTTCTACACCATTGCACAAACGTTAAAGAATAATGGTTATGCAACGCAATTTATTTACGGTGGTGAAAGTCATTTTGATAACATGAAAAGTTTTTTTCTAGGCAATGGTTTTACCGATATAGTTGATTTTGATGACATTGATAGTCCTGAGTTTGTCGGTTCTTGGGGCGCCAGTGATGGTGATCTCTTTTCCCATTCTATAAAGGAACTTAATACACTTGATAAAAAGGACTCACCATTTTTTAGTTTAATCTTTACTTCGAGTAATCATACCCCTTTTGAAATACCAGCAAATAAAATTCCGATTATTGAAGATGAAAGTGGCCGAGAAAAGGCAATACGCTATGCTGATTTTACCTTAGGTAAATTTATCAATGAAGCTAAGCAGCAGCCATTCTGGGAGGATACGGTATTTCTGATTGTTGCAGATCATGATAGTCGAACCATTGGGCATGATTTAGTGCCATTGAATGCATTTCATATTCCTGCTGTCATATTGAATAGTTCTTTTCCTAACAAAAGAGACAATAGAGTTGTGAGTCAAATCGATTTACCCGTTACCATGTTATCTTTATTGGGGATAAAGGATGCAACACCAATGTTAGGAAGAGATTTGAGTAATGAGTACTCAAATGAGCGTATCATGATGCAATACCACGAGAATTTCGCTTACGTGGAAGATAAAAAAGTAACAATCCTACAACCCAATAAGAAAGCTACGTACTGGTCGTGGGATATTATATCTAAGACGCTATCCCCGACAAAATCACTGCCTGAATTAGGTGAAAAAGCGTTGGCCCATGCACTTTTTGGTTCTATCGCCTACGATAGAAGGCTTTATACTGTTCCACCTAGCAAAATAGAAAGAGAGGAAAATTAAATGTAATATGAAAAACTATTATCAATTAAAGAGTACAAAGAACTATAGCGTTCTATTTTAATATGTTTAACACTTCATGTAGGCTTCTTTGACGGATCAGGTTCCGATAACTAAGCAAAGGCTAAGATCCACTCTCGTATCAAAGTGATCGTTAGAACGGATGAATTTAAACAACAAATAAAGACTATGTTGTGGCAAAGGTTAGCGTTCTTAGATGGAAGATCACTGGCGGCTATGAGCTTACAGTAGCTCCTCAAACATGTATTTATTTTTGGTTGAAACCGCCCCTGATATGTTTATTATTTTACAAAAGCTAATGTCGGCTATTGGCTAGGAGCCGAAGTATTAATTTAGCCTCTCGAAGCTTCCGCTTAAAGGATTAACTTGTCATAAAATCTATCTCACTTTGTGCCCCTTTCCGCCTTAGAAAGCTAACTCGCTTTTGCCACAAATGAGACCTAATTGAGACGTGAACTTATCTTAATTAATAGTCCGCTTTACCACCAAAGCGGTCATTGAAGTTTTTATTATTAATGGCAGTTGCTCCGACATTACTGTCATTCGTTCTAACTCGTTTTTGGACCAAGGTGAATTAGCAATGACCATTTTTTAGTACCAATAACAAGCTCACAAGTTATTCAACTTGAATTCTGCCACTTTGGTCTTGTTTGTACTACGACTATGTTGACCTTAATCATGTGGACGTAATATTAATAGGTATTATTAGAGCGCAGAAGTTAAGCATTCTGCTAAATATGAAATAAGGACAATAATATGAAATATATTGGTGTTTCAATTACTCTGCTGTTTTCTATTCTAGCTTGCAGTAGCAATAGTTATAGTTATAGTCAGGATCAGTTTCCCATCCCAGATGGTCCCTATCTCGGTCAAACGCCACCCGGCTCAACACCTGAGATTTTTGCACCTGGTATTGTTAATAGAGAAAAATCTACCGATCTTGAGGGCATGTTCGGATTAGACATGAATACCTTTTACTTCGTTAGAGAAGGTGAAGAATATGGCGGCGTAGTTAAAGTTGGAGCATTTAAAGGAGATAAAGTTTCCTATGGGCTGGCAGTCATTGAATATAAAAATAATAAATGGCAGCAGTCTGTTGTCGCGAAGGCTGCGAGCGAACCATCTATCTCTCCCGATGGAAATACCATTTTGTTCAAAAATGGATATATAGAACGCACAAACGACGGTTGGTCAGAGATGAAAAGTCTTGGTGAACCTTTCGCAAGTATCGGCATTATGCGGTCTGCTATTTCCTCGAATGGAACCATTTATTTTGATACCTATACCAAAGAGTTGGATACGCCTCTGCGCTTTTCACGTTTGGTTGACGGCAAATATGAGACGCCGAAATCACTGGGCCCTCAGTTTGGCATAGGCAGATATAATGCTCACCCCTACATTGCGCCAGATGAAAGCTATATTGTTTTTGATAGCGTAAGAGACGCCGGACAGGGTTCATCTGATCTCTACATCAGCTTTCGGAAGGCTGATGGCGCATGGGGTCCTGCCATCAATTTGGGAGACAAGATAAATACCGATGCCTCTGAAAAAAATCCAAGTGTATCACCCGATGGCAAGTTTATTTTCTTTGATCGTCGGACAAAACGCGGAAACACAGATGTGACTATCTATTGGGTGGATGCTCAGATTATTGAGACACTCCGACCCAAATAGCAAACCATATAACAAGCTACTTCAGCGGAGCAAGACTCGCTACGCCCCATTGCCCGCTGAATAGAGCGTTATCGATACAAAATATAATATAACCGGTCCAATTAGCAGTAAAAGCAAATGTCTCCTTCGTTAAGGTTCAATAACTGAATGTAAACGGCAGCTTTGATCCTTGAAGCGGACGTTAGGATTACCTTATGACTTCTTCTCGCTATTAGCAGGCATTGATGTGTTATTTAAAGAGCCAACTTTTTATTGCAAAAGCTACCATCAATCTTATGTCAGCTATCGGCAAGGATAGCTGACATAAGAATATGGACTTTTTGGCGCTTTTGCTCCCTTTACGAGAGAGAATTAACCGTCACCTTAGATAATGAGTTTTAAATTTTAAACTCTGGATGTTTTTCTTTGGGAATTAAGTGCAGGATTAATGCCTTGGTCATAAGTACGGCCGAAGCAGGGTTTTGACCTGTGATCAACCTTCCGTCAACAATCACATGTTCCTTACCTTTAGTTGCTGATGTATAAATACCGCCAAGCGAAACAATTTTATCTTCCAATAAAAAAGGATAGTTATTCCTAGCCCAACGTCCTTCTTCAATGTTAGCTTTTGCCGTTAATTTTCGCCCTAAAATGAGCCGAGTACCATTAGATAGTTTGACATTAATCAGTGCGGCGGGGCCATGACAATCTGCTGAAACAATACCGCCATTTTCATATACTTCTCTAGTCACCCTTTGTGCTTCTTGATTTTCAACTAAATCAAACATAGGTCCTGCACCGCCAGCAAAGTATATCGCTCTATACTGCTCTGATATTACCTGCTTTAGCTCAATTGAATGTTCAAGTTTTGCCCGCAGCGAAGATTGCTTAAACCAACTGCGGTCTTTGCCAGATAGACGAGTACTACCACTGGCAATTCCCTGACCTCCTTTAGGACTAGCAATATCAATTTCAAACCCGGTTTGTTCCAATAATTTATACGGCTCAACAACTTCAGGCAACCAAAAGCCATGCTGATCACTGGAAATTATGATTAGCACTTTATCCTTTTTCTCTTTGTCATTTATCTCTATAGCATTTGCAGTCGTGGCAAAAGTAAAAAATAACCAAAGTGAAATGATCATTGTTAATATCGATTTACATTGCGTTAGTGCGTTCATAATTAATCCCTGTGTATAGTCATTGATTGTTTTTCTGATAACAAAGGTACTGGCAATTAGGATATAAAAAATGAACAAGAACGGATTAGTTAGGATTTATTAAGGAAAAACTTGTGACTTAATCGTGACTTTATATAAAAATCAAATAGTTAGGGTGTAAATACATCTTAAAAAAAACTGACTTTTTTTGAAGGTTTTCATTAATTATTTTGATTAAATACTTTATGATAATGTTAGTTAAAATATAACAACTACCAACCAATAAATTTACCGTATTAATAGGATGTACTTTGCGTTATCTCGAATTTGATCACATTACGATAGATACTCAGAATCAATTACTGATCCGTGATGGTGAAAGTATTATCCTTGCACCTAAAGTGTATGACTTATTGATCTTCTTTTGTAAAAATCCAGCAAGAATAATAACTAAAGATGAGTTGATGGATGAAGTTTGGACAGGTACATTGGTGACCGAAAATGCCATTAGTCGTACTCTAGTTAAAGTAAGAAAAGCATTAGGGGACGATCCTAAAAGCCCGCAATTTATCATTACTGTGCCGCGTAAAGGCTATAGAATGGTTACTGAATTTAATGCTAATGATAAATGCCAATACAATGATCAAAATACGACTGAGCAAACAAGTATAAACAAAGAAAACAATAATACGGTAACACCGTCTTTCTCTTCACTTAATAGCACTAAAAACAAACAAAAAAAAACGTTAATCACCTTGTTTTCGCTCTCTTGCGCATTATTAATAGTGACAGTTTCCTTTTATTTTTCAACTCAACAGAATATCGAAATAATTACCACTAAGCAGCTAAAACCACTAACGAGAGAGATAGCTGACGAACAACATCCAAATATATCTCCAGACTTAAGTCAACTTGCCTATACCAAAGTAGTGAGTGGTAAACCAAGTTATATTAATATTGAAAATTTGTCTGATCATTCCAAAATGAGTGTCAGTCACCCTAGAGCAAAGTTATCTCGTCCGGTATGGTCGCCAACGGAGAGTAAAATTGCCTTTTTATATCAGCATAAACAGGTTTGTATTATTTTTTTAGCTGATCAAAAAGAAATTAAAAACAAAGATAACTGGCAACAAATTACAGAGTGTAGCGGTGAAAGTTGGCCTCATTTAGTTTTTTCACCTGATGGGCAATATTTATACTTTAATGACCGACAATCAAAAGCTAATGGTTATCAAATTTTTCGTGTCGATTTGCTCAATAAACAAAAAGACATTATTAATCAGCCAATCACCAGTGGTCAGGGAAATTACGCTTTCGATATTTCTCCTGATGGTAAACGCTTAGTCATGTTAAATAGTGAGTTCACTGCTCAAACTCGTATTTATACGCTAGATATCGCCCAAGCTAAATTGCAACTAACAGCAAAATTACCTTACTTGATGGGCGCTGTCGTTTGGCATCATGATAATATGACACTGGTGCACCCTTCTCCACACCCAGCCTATGAGTTATGGCAAAGTAATTTGGCTGGAGAAAAATTAGCAGTGGTTGTCAGTAATACCTCACGGGTTAAACAACTTTCACGCATTAACAACAAGCAAGATTTTACGTTTGTGTCTTATTTAATAAACCGAGACATTCACTTTAAAGACATAAATAAAGACAACCAGCCGATGAATCTAGATAACTCTTCGGTAATGGATTATCTGCCCGCGCTTGCCAATAATAGTGGTCAATATGCTTTTGTTTCCAAACGTTCAACAACAGCAGAAGTATATTTAGCACAATTACCTACAGAGAATAATAATGTCGCAACGAGTAAACAGCTCACCTTTTTTAATACCCCGGTGAGACTCTATCAGTTGTTATTTTCACCTGATGACAGTCAACTTATGGTTTTAGCTGACAATCAAATTGTTATTGTTGATATAGATAAAGGCGAGGTAAATAATCTGGCTTTAGGCAATAGAGCTATCAGTGGCATCAGTTGGCTGGATCAGCATACATTATTATTCTCGACTATTCGTAACGGCGATTGGCAATTAATGCAATACAATATCGCAACTAAAATACTAACCGCCATGCCAAATGGTTATCAGGGAGGTCTATATGATCAAAAAAATCAACGCTTTTACTTTTTAGCCGATGAAAGCAATGAAGTGATGATATTGGATGACTTAATACAAGCCCCTCAATCAACAGGGTTAATTTGTGAGCCAGGCTTTATAAACCGCCAGCTGAATTTAACATTAACACCTAATGGCTTAGTCTGTTTATCTGATGTTAACAATAATATACAAGAACTTAAGTACTATTCTTTTGCAGATAAATCTATCTCTCCATGGCAAAAGTTACCAACATTGTTTGATTATCAAATAAATAACAAGGGTGTTATTTTCACTCAGTTAAAACAATCTGTGGCTGATATTATGCAAACAAAAAGTCATTAACGAGTAATAACCACCAAATACTCACCTACAATTCATAACATAAATCATTGTTTATATTAACATAAAGTTGTGACCATTTAGATGGTCACAACTTATTCCAAACTAATCACTTCTTTTTCCCGCTTTGTTCCTTTCTTCAATAGCTATTTGCTTAACACTGGCACCACATTGTTAAGCAGGAGTCATTATGGACAAGCCCATCAGCAACAAAATAAAAAAAAACAACTACCGTCACTATTTATTGTTTGCGTTAACTATTTGTATAGCGGCCGTTGTACTTACCATTGCCAAATCAAGTATTGATACGGGAAAAACGTATAACGTTGAGAAACAAAACTTAGTTGTAGATACCGTAAAACAATCAACTTTTACTGAATTTTTACCTTTGCGTGGTTTAGTACAACCTAAAGAAACAATATTTATAGACACTATTGATGGGGGGCGTGTTGAAGAAGTTTTTGTCCAAGAAGGAGCATTGGTTGAACAAGGTCAAGCCATTCTCAAATTAAGTAATACCAATTTACAATTGAATGTTCTAGCACGAGAAGCTGAAGTGTCAGAGCAAATTAATAATATGCGCAATACACGTTTAGCATTAGAACAGAATCAATTGTCACTTAAGAGAGATGTAATTGAGCTCGATTTTTCAGTACTACGTTTACAAAAAGATTTTAATCGCCATAAAACCTTAATTGAACAAAATATAATTTCACAACAAGCTTTTGAACAAGTAGAAGATGAATTAGCTTTTCAAATTAAATATCGAGAAATAGTTAAAGAAAGCCAAGAAAAAGAAGCCATATTACAAAGCCAACAATTAGCCCAACTTGAACAAAGTATTAAAACACTACAAAGCAATCTCGCTATTTCTTGCTCCAGTTTAGATAAGTTAATTATTCGAGCCCCCAGAGCTGGGCAGTTAACATTTTTAGATGCCAGAGTCGGTGAGTCAAAACGTGATGGCGAAAGGTTAGGTCAAGTGGATTTAATTGACCAATTTAAAGTCAGTGCACAAGTAGATGAATTTTATGTCAGCCGCGTTGCCAAAGGACAAATTGCGTCTTTTGAATCAGCCCAACAAAGTTATCAGCTAATTGTTAGTAAAGTATATCCCGGTATCAATAACGGCACCTTTAAAGTTGATTTCAAATTACAAAGCCAACAAGTTGCTCAAACGTTGCGCCTTGGTCAAAGTTTACAAATGAAGTTTAATTTGTCATCAAGTGAGTCAAAACTGCTACTCGCCAATGGGGGATTTATACAGAGTAGTGCCGGAAGTTGGGCATTTGTAGTTGACCCCTCTGGTGCTACCGCCAGTAAGCGCAATATTCGTTTAGGTCGAAAAAACCCACAAAGTATTGAAGTTCTTTCTGGTTTGCTAGCCGGTGATCGCGTGATCACTTCTTCCTACGCCAGCTTTGCTGATGCACAACAACTCAATCTCAGTAACTAAGCACGAATAAAAAAAATAAATAACGAATTTTCAAATCAAATAACGATGGTCGTTCGACAAAAATCGGTCGAAAACAATAAACAGATACCCAAAGGAATTATTATGATCAAATTAAACAATATCAGCCGCTCATTTATCGGCGATGAAGTAGAAACTGTCGCTATTGACGACATGAGCTTGACCATAAAAAAAGGCGAGTTCTTGTCAATATTAGGGCCGTCGGGCTGCGGTAAGTCAACATTACTTAATGTACTTGGTATGTTAGACCATATCGACCAAGGGCAGTTTACGTTTTTGAAAAACAATATAGGCCAATCAACTGAAAGCCAGCGCGCACAATTAAGAAAACAACATATCGGTTTTATTTTCCAGAGTTTTAATTTAATTGATGAATTAACCGTTGAGCAAAACATAGAATTACCACTTTATTATCACAAAGTGGCAAAGGCCGAACGAAAACGTTTAGTTGATGAAATATTACATCGTGTTGATATTGCTCATCGTCGTAACCATTTGCCCGCGAAATTATCAGGCGGACAGCAACAACGTGTTGCTATTGCGCGCGCTATTGTTACTCAACCAGACCTGATTTTGGCCGATGAACCAACAGGGAATTTAGACTCAAAAAACTCGATACAGGTGATGGAGTTACTCCAGCAACTAAACCAAGAAGGTTCAACCATTGTTATGGTGACTCATGCTCCTGAACATGTTGATTATGGTACTCGTGTGATTGAGTTGCTCGATGGAAATATTTGTAAGGACAAACAAATAACGTCTGAAATTAAGCTAACTACTGTGGAGGTGACGTGTGCTTAAATTATTATTAATTGTTGCGTGGCGCAACTTCAGCCGCGATAAAATAACCAGTGCTATTCAATTAATTGGATTGGTTATTGGTATTGCCTGTTTTATCTTAATCCAACAATATGTTAACCAACAAAAAAGTTATAACCAGCAATTTACAGACGCTGAGTCTATTTATCGCATTAACTTACAACGTGATGATAATAGACCACAAGCTTATACCACATTGGCACTAGCTGAAGCGCTTGATAGTAATTTTAAACAAGTGGACTCAGTCACTCGAGTAGCACGTAATAATATTTCTGTTAAGCATCAACAAAATGTTTTTTCGGAGCGTGCCCTCTATGTCGATAGTAATTATTTTAATTTTTTCGACTTTGAATTGATCGAAGGTGATATTAATACAGCACTTGATGCACCAGATAGTCTAGTGTTACACGAAGCGTTAGCCATTAAGTATTTCGCGCGTAGTAGCGGTGTTATTGGTAGACGGTTAACCATTAATGGGAAAGAACATCAAATCACTGCTGTAGTGAAAAAAACCACTACCGCCAGCACTATGCCTACCACGCTATTGATACCAATGAAAAATTACTATGAACTATTACCTGCTGTCGATTGGGCTGAACGTTGGAATTATGCAGCGACAGTAACCTTTGCTAAGATAACAGATGAGACAGATATACAAACAGTCGCTAGCGATGTAAGTCGTTATTACGATAGCCGGACAATAGGTCTATCATCTTATAAAAACCGTCGGATCACTTTCGAGCCTTTACGCGAGCTTTACCTAAATAGCAACGTTAGTTATAGCCTAGTACCACCCGGCAGTGCCGCCATGGTGAATGTGTTCAGTATTATTTCATACATGATTTTAGTACTTGCTTGTGTCAACTTTACTAACTTATCAACAGCCGCCGCCATGCGCCGAGGAAAAGACGTTGGTGTACGTAAAGCATTAGGTGCGAGTAAAGGGCAATTAATAACGCAATACTTAGTTGAGGCAGTGTTATTAACAGCAATAGCTACACTACTTTCCTTAGTCGTTATAACGTTATGTTTACCTGCATTTAATCAACTGATGAACGTCGAATTAAGTCTGACATACTCAATGCTTTTTATCACAAAAATAAGCGGGCTAACACTTTTTGTTGGTGTGGTATCAGGGAGTTACCCAGCATTTTTCTTAAGTAACTTATCTCCTGCCCATGTATTAAAAGGTTTAGTGACAACATCAAAGTCAGGTGTACTCTTACGCCAATCCCTGATCATTATACAATTTGCGATTGCCGCATTTTTAGTAGTCACTAGTCTGGCTGTAAATTGGCAAATGCAGTTTATTAAAGACATGCCACAAGGTTTTGAAAGAGAAAATGTACTAATCGTTAGTTATGGTGAAAAAATCTATCCTGCTTTTAAGAACCAAGTCGAACGTCATCCTGATGTTATTTCAGCTTCGATGTCGCACACAGTGCCAACAAAATCAACGCGTACTTCAAACACAGTAAGACGACTTGACGATATGACGACGGAGATTTGGACAGGTAACAATCCTATTCATTATGATTTCTTTTCAACCTTTGGCATTACGATTTTAGCTGGGCGTGATTTCTCTACTGCTTATGTAAATGATACTTATCAAGAAAATAAAGATGACTGGCAAAGTTCAACAGGGAAATTGATCATTAATCAAACCTTAGCCACGACACTCGGTTGGAGCCCCGAAGAAGCAGTGGGAAAAATGTTGACCTTAGGTGGCGGCAACGAAGGATTACATAATCATCAAATTATCGCGGTGGTAGAAGATACCCATTATGTTAATGCTAAAAATGTTGTACCACCGATGACCTATATATTATCTGCTAAGCCAGAGCAACGCCCTTTGCGTTGGGTCTCTATTCGCTTAAAAGCAGGTGCCAGTTTAGAAACAGTCAAAGACCTTGAACAAATATGGTTGAGCTTAGATGGTAAATTAGCCTTTAAATATAACTGGTTGTCAGACTTATTTTCATCCTCATATCGCAATGAAAACCAGCAAACAAATTTATTAAATATCTTTACGTTAATTGCAATTACTGTAACTGCTATTGGCTTATTTGGCTTGGCTGCTTTTAATACCCAACGACGTATTAAAGAAATTGCAATACGAAAAATACTCGGTGCAAGCACTGCCCAGCTATGCTTTATGTTAGTAAACCAATTTTCAAGTTTAGTATTACTAGCCAACCTCATTGCATTACCTTTGGCTTACTTACTGATACAAGATTGGTTAAATGGTTTTATCTATCGTATTACTATGCCTTACAGCGCCTTTTTACTTAGCGCGTTATTTTGTTTAGTTATTGCCTATATCACTGTAATGGCAGTCGCATTTAAAGCAGCAACAGCCAAACCCGTTGATGCACTTACCTGCGAATAGTCACCATTTTCAGTCTTGAGCTAAAGTTTTTGATATTCTCAAAGGCTTTAGCTGAAACCTATATCCCTAAAAAGCATGGTATTCAAATGATTAATGTAAAAAAATCTAACATAATAAAAAATATAGTACATTGTCTCAGTCAATCCTGCTGGACTGATTTGAAAATTTTTAAATATAAAAAAGCCGTTTAATATCAACGATTTTATTCATTTTTAATGTGGCGGTGAAATAGAGGTGTGAACTCTTTTAGAATATTTGCGTTACAAACCCATCCTATTTCTCAATCATCAAATTACAGACGAAAAAAAACCGCGACTAGTTAAAGTTGCGGTTTTTTAGAATGTGGCGGTGAGATAGAGATTTGAACTCTAGAAGGGCTACAAACCCTTGCCGGTTTTCAAGACCGGTGCTTTCGACCACTCAGCCATCTCACCTGAAGTTGTACAAGTATACAGGAGCTAAAAACACTCCTTTTTGCTTTTAATATTTAAAAAGCAAAAAACCGCTAATCTTTCAATTAGCAGTTTTTCTTAATGTGGCGGTGAGATAGAGATTTGAACTCTAGAAGGGCTACAAACCCTTGCCGGTTTTCAAGACCGGTGCTTTCGACCACTCAGCCATCTCACCTGAAGTTAACAAATAAGCATTAAAAACAATGCTTGCTTGAGAACGAGGCGAATACTAAAGTCTCTCTAATAAGTTGTAAAGCACTATTTTAGCTTTTATGCTTGTTTTTAGTTTGTTTGCTAGAAAAACAGCCAGCTTGCTTTGTTTTTCAGCAATTTATAAAAGTTAGAAGAAGGAATAACACGATGTCAGAAAAAAACGCCTGCCGTTGCCCCTGGTTAGACACAACAAAGTTAGATTATGTTCAATACCACGATGAAGAATGGGGTATTCCAGTATACGATGACAAAAAGATGTTTGAATCACTTGTATTGGAATCAGCGCAGGCTGGTTTAAGCTGGTACACCATCCTAAAGAAGCGTGAGGGTTATCGTAAGTTGTTTGCAGACTTTGAGGTCACCAAAGTAGCAAAGTTCACTGATGATGATGTAGAGCGCTTAATGCAAGATGCTTCAATAGTTCGTTACAGACGTAAGATAGAAGCAGCGATTAATAACGCGAAGAGATTTATTGAAATACAGAATGAATTCGGTAGCTTCACTAAATTTATATGGTCATACGTAGATAATGAAACTATTGTAAATAGCTTTAATACCATTGAAGATTATGTTGCTACCTCACCTATTAGTGATGCGTTAGCTAAAGACTTAAAAAAACGTGGCTTTAAGTTTTTAGGTTCAACGACACTGTATTCACATTTACAAGCGACAGGTTTAATCAACGATCATTCGAACAATTGCTTTAGAAAGAACGCAGTTAATGTACATGTAAAACCCGTAATAGGCAGCATACTTGACTAATAATCAGGCTGATTACTGCACAAAATAGAGTAATAAATTATAAACGTTGCCAAGTAGTAGAGTTAAAGTGGCGTTAATGTTGATAATTTTATTACTCGTGCCGCGCGTTTTTAGTACTCTACATGGTCAAAAGGAAAAACTATATTAAATGCTTGTTACAAAAGATAACAAATAATTGCCCCTTTTAAACCAAGCTAAACGTAGTATTTTAAAAATCTCCATGCCATAATATGTCATAAGGAACTAAGTTAGCGTAAGTCAGTTATGTATGAAAAGTAAGAAAAACTTGAACTTATCTAAAATGACCTTATCTTAGTTTATAACAAGTAAATAGAATTACATTCTTAAGGAAGTTTTATGCAATCTAATATGAGTTTTCAAACGGCGAGTAAAAGTTCGGCGATAGAAATTAATAAAGTATTGAAAAATACTTATATGTTGTTATCAATGACACTTGCGTTTAGTGCCGTAACAGCTGGCGTTTCAATGGCAATGAACCTATCACACGGTGTTGCACTTGTTATGATGTTAGTCGCGTTCGGTTTAATGTTTGTTGTGAACAAAAAAGCTGATTCTGCTAGTGGTGTTTATTGGATTTTTGCTTTTACCGGTTTAATGGGCGCATCATTGGGTCCTATGCTTAGCGCATACGCTGCAATGGATGGTGGCCCTGCGATGATTATGCAAGCGCTTGGCGGTACTGCATTAATATTTTTCGCACTGTCAGGTTATGCGCTTACGAGTAAAAAAGACTTCTCATTTATGGGTGGCTTTTTAATGGTTGGTTTGATTGTTGTTGTTGTTGCAAGTCTTGCTAACATCTTCTTTCAAATCCCTGCTCTTTCATTAGCGGTAAGTGCTGCGGTTATCATGATTATGTCTGGTTTAATCTTGTATGATACAAGCCGTATAATTAATGGTGGCGAACGTAACTACATTCGTGCCACAGTTTCTTTGTACTTAAACATATACAATATTTTTGTACATTTATTATCGTTACTTGGTGTATTCGGCGGCGATGATTAGTAAATATTAAAAATTTACGCTAAAAAACATTATATTCATTTATAATGTTTTATAATAAAAGCCTCGCGATTGCGGGGCTTTTTTTTACCCTTTTATAGCCCTTTATTATCTTTTTTATAGTTTGGATGTGTTGTGAAAACTCTTGCTGTAGTAGTAACTACTCCCCCATATAGCCCTTTAACAGTAACAGCATTATCGTATGTTGAGACAGCCTTAGTCGCTGGCATAAATGTTATTGGTGTATTCTTTTATCAAGATGGTGCAATGCATGCGAATGAAAATATTAGTATTGCCAGTGATGAATATCAGGCAATAGCGCACTGGCAACGATTACAGCAACAGTATCAGTTACCTTTACATATTTGTATTACTGCTGCTGAAAAACGCGGTATAGCCTGTGATTCGATAGATAACGAACAAATAAACCAAGCATTTACCGTATCGGGCTTAGGTGAATTGGTAGAGTTAACAACAAAAGCAACACGCTTGGTGCAGTTTTAATGATCTCATCAGATACACAAATAGAAGATAATTTATCCCAACAGAATGGTCTAGCAATCATAAACAGCAAAGCCCCTTTTAGCAGTGACTACGGAAAAGATGCCCTAGATGTTGCATTAATATTTGGCTCGTTTGAGCAAAAAGTGTCGCTATTTTTTCAAGGTGATGGTGTTTATCAATTAATTGCTGATCAAGATGCCACTTTAGTGTCCATTAAAGACTATTTAAAAACATTTTCAGCGTTTGAGTTCTACGATATTGAAGACATCTATGTTTGCCAACAGTCGTTAGTGAATAGGCAGCTTGACGAGGCATTTCATATTAATGATGTGCAAGTATTAGCGAGTGTTGAGTTTGGTAAAGCACTTAATAGCCACCAACATGTACTTAGGTTTTAAGGATAGTTACTATGAGCACTTTACATTTAGTAAGGAAATCAGCTTTTACCACCAATGACTTCGCACAATGCTTAAGTGTGTTAGACCAACAAGACTCTATCGTGTTGATGGATGATGGTTGTTATAACCTTAAGCACCCTTTGATGGATAGTTTAATCAAGCGAGCGAATAGTACGATTTCAATTAATGTTATTTCTAATCATGCACAGGCTAGAGCTATTGAAACGCTAGCAGTGGTGAAACAAATCAAAATGAATGACGTAGTTGAGCTTACCTTTACCCATCAGAAAGTGATCACATGGCAATAACATTAACTTTTGAAAACACTATAATCCCGACAGATAAACAAGGTTATTTACTTGATCACCTACTGTGGCAGAAAGAATTAGCACTGGTTATGGCTGAAAATGATGAGTTTGAACTAACAGAGGCACATTGGGAGGTCATAAAATTTGTTAGGCAGTTTTACTTAACTTATAATACTTCGCCGGCTATCCGTGCGTTGACTAAGGCGATGAAGGCCGAATTTGGTGAAGCTAAGGCAAGCAGTCGTTATTTATATAAGTTATTTCCAGAAGGCCCCGCGAAACAAGCAACTAAGTACGCCGGTTTACCAAAGCCTGCTCGCTGTATCTAAACGTTAACTAAATACCTCACAAGTAAGGGTATATCTATAACCATTACTTTTACACTTTAATATTAACCTGGAAGCCACTGTTACCTGTTGGTGCTGGTAAATTGGTAGGGTTGGCTGATTGAATAAGCAGTAATGCCATTTGCCCTTCTAATTCTTGCTGACTTTTAGCTACCGCTGCGCTTAGAAATTCTGCACCAGACGTAGCTTTCGATGCTACAGAACTATTTTGACCTAAACTAACTGACATAAACTCTACTCTTCGTGTGATACCAATTTCAATATAGTTCTATCGGCAAAATGATTAATAACTTAAGCCTGTAAACCCTTAATATGGTTGTTAACCAAAAAAAAGCGCATATTACTAAGTAATATGCGCTTTTTAAATTCGCTTAGTTAAATTAAGCGAACTTTATTTTAACGGTAAGCTAGGAACTGTAATTCCAGCCATTTCAAGCATAACTTGAACAACTTGACAGCTATAACCAAACTCATTGTCATACCAAACGTATAATACAGCGCGATCACCATCAACAATTGTTGCTTGTGAATCAACAACACCTGCGTAACGTGAACCTACTAAATCAGTAGAAACAATTTCAGTTGAAGCAGTGTAATCAATTTGATTTTGCAAAGGAGAATTTAATGAGATATTACGTAAATAGTCATTCAATGTTTCTTTATCAGTCGATTTTTTCAAATTCAAGTTCATGATAGCCATTGAAACATTTGGCGTTGGAACACGAATAGCGTTACCCGTTAATAAGCCTTTAAGCTCAGGTAATGCTTTAGCAACTGCTTTTGCAGCACCTGTAGTACTGATAACCATATTCAATGGAGCACTACGTCCGCGACGAGGTGCTGGATGATAGTTATCAATTAAGTTTTGATCATTAGTGTATGAGTGAATAGTTTCAACATGACCATTGCGAATACCGTATTCATCATTAAGCGCTTTTAATACCGGCGTAATCGCATTGGTAGTACAGCTAGCTGCAGAGATAATTTTATCAGTGGCTAAAATCATGTCTTGGTTAACACCATAAACGATATTTTTGATATCGCCTTTAGCAGGAGCAGTTAATAATACTTTAGCAACACCTTTTGATTGTAAATGCTGACCTAAACCATCTTCGTCAGTCCAGATACCTGTGTTATCAACAACTAATGCATCCTTAATACCATGCTCAGTGTAATCTACTTCAGCAGGTGATTTTGCATAGATAACCTTAATAAAAGCACCGTTAGCTTTAATTACGTTATTTTCTTTGTCGATAGAAATGCTGCCGTTAAAAGCACCGTGAACTGAATCACGACGTAATAAACTTGCGCGCTTCTCTAGGTCATCACCGCCTTTGCTTGGGCGTAAAACGATAGCACGAAGATTTAATTTAGCATTTGGTCCAGCACGTTCTATTAATAAACGCGCTAAAAGACGACCGATTCTACCAAAGCCGTAAAGTACTACGTCTTGGCTTTTTTTATCTGAGTTTTCGCGGCTCTCTGCTGATAATTCTTTATCTAAATATTGTTCAATAGAAAGATCATTGGCTTGGCCAAGGTATAAATAGTTATAAGCTAACTTACCTACATCGATGCGTGCAGGGGCTAAATCCATTTTGTTAATTGCTTCTACAAAAGGGTAACTTTCACGTAAACGCAATTTATTTTCTTCATGTAAAGCAACAGACTTATGCGCTTTAATGATATCAATAGAAGATGAATTTAATAATGGGCGACCATAAACTAAAATTTCAATGCCTTTGTTGCGAAAAAGCTGTCCAATAATTGGTTGCATATTTTCAGCGAACGTTTGACGTTCTTGCCAGCTTGCTTGATACTTTTCCTCAAGATGAGAAGTCATTACTTAAACCTTTTATTTCAGTCAATTGAACATTAGGCTATTATCTCAGAGTACTAAAAGTGATAATAACTAGTGGAGAGTAGATTTACAGGCGTATTGTAATTCAGTATGAAATATTTCTCTATAGTCTACAAAAAACTTTTTGGTATTTTTATGATTAATTTTCGAAAAATAAAGCAACTAAAATCCTCTTATGGCATGAAGTGTGGAACAGCTTTCTTAGCGCTATTTCTAACTGGTTGTGGAGATAATGTTAACTTAGCGCAACTTTGCCAAGATAATGAAGAGATATGTAATGAATTTGGTCAAGATAGTTGGTGTAAAAGCCAACGGATAGATGTGGCATTAAATCGAATAAAAGTTAAAGATGACAACCTTGATACCGCTAAATATAAGTTACTTATTGCGTATGAAGGTTACATCAAATGCATGTCACTGGCTTCACAGATCCAACACATAAAATTAAAAGAGAAAACAACTCTTAGAAAAAACAATTTATTAAAAGCTAAAGCCAATTTATCGCTGTTGTCTGAGCAAAGTGCAGACTCTAAACACCCTCACCTACTCTATTATTATTGGTCAAGGGAGTCTAACGAATTGGCTTTAGAAGAGTTTCTACAATTAGAAGGCTCGGCTATTCTTGAAAATTCAACCGCACAGTATCATTTAGCAACATATTATATAAAACGTAATACGAAAAAAACATTGGGGTTATTATACCGAGCGTTAGAGCTTCACCAACCAGGCACTTATATCTCTCCTGAAGTATTACAAACATTGGCAACAATCTTCACGCAGAAAAAACAATATAAGCAGGCGTATATTTGGTTACGCATGTATCAGCTTTTATTAGATAAACCAGATGACATGATCGAGACGAGTTTGAATAGCTATCAACAAGCAAAAATATTAGATGCTGATTTTCTTGATAAAGTAGCGAGCACTACCTTAGCTAAAATTGAAGCAGGAAAATTCACAAGCCCGAGTTACTAACTCTTATAAAAACAGGATAAGAAAGGTAAAGAATAAGCACTGGTACTTATTCTTTACTCATATAAAGGGCTATTCTGAATAGAACTTCAAGCTAAGTGAATTAACACAATAACGTTTACCTGTCGGTTTTGGTCCATCATCAAAGACATGTCCAAGGTGAGACTGACAGTTATCACACTGGATCTCGACACGTTGCATACTGTGTGACTCATCTGACTTATAAGCGACTTTAGTTTCAATTGCAGCAAAAAAACTAGGCCAGCCACATCCAGCATCAAATTTACTATCGCTACTAAACAAGGGCTGTTCACAGCAGGCACAATGATATATGCCCTGTTGCCAGTGATCGTTATAAATGCCACTAAAGGGTTGTTCTGTAGCCGCTAAACGACATACTTTATAAGCGGCATCAGTTAGCTTATCTTTATATTGATCATTATTGTTCATGGTCTTTACCTTTAACCATCAACTAAGATGGTTTCTTTGCCCTTTGTTGACCACTGAACATGATATTTTTTGCCAGCGGTTTTATCTATACGTTCAAAAGTGTGAGCACCAAAAAAATCTCGTTGGCCTTGTAATAGATTAGCAGGTAATGTTTCACTACGCATGGAATCATAATAAGCAAGTGATGAAGACAATGCTCCTATAGGTACGCCTTGCATTGTTGCATGACAAATAGCCTTGCGCCAATTTAGCTGACGATTATTAAGTTCCTTAACAAAATAGTCATCTAACAATAAGTTATCTAAATTTTCATTACGCGCATATGCATTCGTTATCGACTGTAAGAATGCGGCTCTTATGATGCAACCAGCACGCCAAATTTTAGCAATACTAGCAAAATCTAACACCCAACCATGTTCTTTAGCCGCAAGTTTCATTAACTGGAAACCTTGTGCGTAAGCACAAATTTTAGCGCAGTACATTGCATCATGTAATTGTTCAATAACTTGTTGCTGCTCAGCTGCAGATAAAGGTGCTTGCTGAGGACCGTCCAATAACGAAGAGGCTTGAGTTCTCAATTCTTTAAATGAAGAAATAGAACGTGCATATACCGCTTGAGCAATAGTTGGAGCTGGGCAGCCCACTTCTAAACTGCTCATAGCAGTCCAAAGACCGGTACCTTTTTGCCCTGCTTTATCTAAAATCAACTCAACAAGTGGCGTATTGGTATCAGTGGACTTGTGGCGTAATACTTCAACGGATATTTCCATCAAATAACTGTCTAATGGACCTTCATTCCACTCGGCAAAAATATCCGCAATTTCATCACATGTTAAATTCAGCCCTGATTTTAATACATGATAGGCTTCACAGATAATTTGCATGTCAGCATATTCAATACCGTTATGGACCATCTTGACATAATGACCCGCTCCCGCTGGTCCAATATAAGCAGCACAAGGCTCACCTTCAGTGATAACTTGTCCTGGCTTAGTACGGTCTATCGGTTTACCTGTTTTAGTATCAACTTTAGCAGCAATAGCTTCCCAAATAGGTTTAACGCGAGCCCACGCATAAGGAGATCCACTTGGCATTAATGATGGCCCAAAACGAGCGCCAACTTCGCCCCCTGATACTGCAGAAGAAAACAATAAGAAGTTACTCTTGTACTTCTTTTCTCTAGCAACCGTATCGGTCCAAAGGCTGTTACCTGTATCAATGATAATATCATCAGGTTGAATGCCTGCACCAATAAGGTTTTCACATACTTGATCAACCGGTGCTCCTGCAGGAACACTTAACACAATGAGGTGTGGAGCTTTAAGTTGAGACAATAATTCAGTATAAGACGAACATCCATAAACACGTGGAGTACTAGTTACATTTTCAGCTTCATCTTGAGCAATGACCCCTTGAACTTTTTCATCACTTAAATCGAATGCCGCAATATTAAAGCCATTATCAGCTAAATTAAGCACCAGGTTTTTACCCATAACGCCTAGGCCAATAAAGCCAATGTCACACAACACTTTATCTTGTGTCATAAATGTTTATCCTATATCAAATAAGGTCAATAGCTTCATTTAATCAGCTATTCTTCAAAATTTTTCGCATTCTACCATCTATTTTCAAAAGTATTGTACAAAATGAATAAATAATTAAGTTCAATAAGGGTATTTTCGTAATTTAGTCAAAATATTACCATATAAATGAAAATAGCCGTCATAAACACCATCTTTTTCTTGTATTAATCTCAAAATGGTGTAATTTTACTACATAATGAATTTGAGAGGTTATCCATGAAAATTAAAGTTGGTATAAATGGTTTTGGCCGTATTGGTCGTTTTGTATTCAGAGCTGCTGTAGAGCGAAATGATATTGAAGTTGTTGGTATCAACGATTTAATGGACATTGAATACATGGCGTATATGTTGAAGTATGATTCAACACATGGCCGTTTTAAAGGTACTGTTGATGTTGTTGACGGAAAATTAATTGTTAACGGTAATCATGTACGTGTCACTGCAGAACGTAACCCTGAAAATTTGAAATGGAATGATATCGACGTAGATGTTGTTGTTGAAGCTACGGGACTATTCCTAACTGATGAGACTGCACGTAAACACATTACTGCTGGTGCTAAGCAAGTTGTTTTAAGTGCACCCTCAAAAGATGATACCCCTATGTTTGTTTGTGGTGTTAACTTAAATGAATATAAAGGCCAAGAAATAGTTTCTAATGCTTCATGTACTACAAACTGTTTAGCACCTATTGCTAAAGTCTTAAATGATAATTGGGGCATCCAAGATGGCTTAATGACCACTGTACATGCGACAACAGCCACTCAGAAAACAGTTGATAGCCCATCAACTAAAGATTGGCGCGGTGGTCGTGGTGCAGGACAGAACATTATACCTTCAACTACTGGTGCTGCTAAAGCGGTAGGTAAAGTCATTCCAGCGTTAAATGGTAAACTAACTGGCATGGCATTTCGAGTTCCAACGCCTGATGTCTCTGTAGTTGATTTAACCGTTAATTTGATTAAACCTGCAACTTACGCTGAAATTTGTCAAGCGATGAGCGCTGCCGCTGAAGGCGAGTTAAAAGGTATTTTAGGGTACACTGAAGATGCTGTTGTTTCTAATGACTTCATTGGTGAAACCTGCACTTCAGTATTTGATGCTAAGGCAGGCATTGCGTTAACTGATACTTTCGTTAAAGTTGTTTCTTGGTACGATAATGAAATTGGTTATTCAAACAAGGTGTTAGATCTTGTTGCTTTCATCAGCCAATATGAAAAATAAATAATACTTGTCTAATAAGTTAGATAAACAAAAAAGCTAGGTCAGTGACCTAGCTTTTTTTTATGCGTTATAGTAAATAATCTACTATCTAGCGAATTGTGCTATTAATTTGTTGCAATACTAGTTGAGGATCAACAGCTTTTGTAATTGGACGTCCGATCACCAAATAATCTACGCCAACATCAATTGCCTGTTTTGGCGTCATGATTCTTTGTTGATCATCTTGTGCTGAGCCAGCAGGTCTAATGCCTGGAGTAATCAGTTTAAATTCTTTACCCAAGTCAGCCTTTAATTGTTCTGCTTCCCAAGCTGAACAGACAACGCCATCTAAGCCACTTTGCTTAGTTAAGTTAGCTAAAAAATTAACTTGCTCTGCCGGTGTTTTATTAATACCTAAGCCATAAAGATCTTCTTGTCCCATACTTGTTAGCACGGTTACGGCTATTAACAATGGAGCATCATTTCCATAATTATCTAATGCCTGTTTCGCTTTAGTCATCATCTGACTGCCACCACTAGCATGCACGTTTACCATCCAAACACCCAAATCAGCAGCAGCAGTAACCGCTTTTGCAACTGTATTAGGAATGTCATGAAATTTTAGATCAAGAAAAACGTCAAAACCTTTGCCGGTAAGCTGCTTAACAAATTCAGGACCGAAATAGGTAAACATTTCTTTGCCGACTTTTAAGCGAGCATCAGCAGGCTGAATTTTATCAACAAAAGATAAGGCATCTTGTTTTTTATCAAAGTCTAAAGCGACTACTACTTTTGGATCGTTCATGGTTTTTCCTGTATTTAAAACAATAGATTCCCGACAACTCTTTACATGGAAAATTCAGGAATGACAATAAGTTAATTCCCGCTCTCAATGTCGAGAATAATAATAAGTTTGCTATTGGTAGCTATTAAAACTAATAATGATTCGTTTCAACGTTGTAAAGTGCAAGAGCAAAGAGAAAGCACGGAGCTGACGAATGTCAGTGAGTACCTTCGATGAAGCTATTGGGTTTTACAACAAAGAAAGGGATTATTATTCCCCTTCTAGGCCACGAATGGGTTTGAGCTGTTCCCATTCATGACACGATGGACAAGACCAGTAATGAATTTGACTATTAAAACCACAGCTACGGCAATCATACCTGTGCTTAACTTTCAAATATTCGCCAATTAATTCTTTAATTAAGTCTAAACTATCATCATTGACATCGACTTGAACTTGATTGATTTGCATATTAACGAAGTGTTCAAAGCCACGAATAGTCGGTCTACGCTTTAGTGCTGACAAAATAAAATCTAATGCTTTTTTCTTACCGTGTTTATTTTCTACATGGCTAAGATAACAAATTAAGGCACTAGAGCTAGCTGTCTCGTCATAAACCTTTTTAATAAAGGCATAGAATTCATCCAGTGCATCTAATCGAGTATAACAAGCTAACATCTGATCAATGACATCAGGAAAGAACTCATTATCTTGATGATAGATAGCTTGGTAGCACTTAGCAGCTAACTCACATTGTTCGTGGTTTTCATAAATCTTTGCCATCAACCAATTAGCACGGCATGAATTGGGATCAAGTAGCAGCGCTTGCTCTAATAATTCGATCACCTCAATAAATTGATCTTTTTCAAAGGCAGTTGTCGCTAATTCACAATAAAAATTAGCTAGTGTATGTAATGAACGTTTATCGTTATATTTAACAATTAATTTTTGTCTATCTATGCCGTGCTGCCAATCTTTAGTGGATTGAAATATTTTTAATAAATAGGTTAAAGATTTTAGACCGTAGTCCTTTGACTTTAATAATTTAATAAACATAGTTTCAGCACGGTCATATAAACCTGCGCTTAGGAAGTCTTTTCCTAACTCAAAGACCGCTTGCTGCTTATCTTTAGTAGGCAAGTGATTAAGTCTAACAAGATGTTCATGAACTTTTAATGCACGGTCTAATTCGCCACGTTTACGGAATAAATTGGCCATAGCGAAATGGGCTTCAACACTATCGTCTTCAACTTTTAAAGCATCAAGGAGTGAATCGATAGCTTTATCTTGTTGATTAGATAATAAATAATTCAACCCTGTAGAGTATTTTATCGATAAATCTTGTTTTGCAATTTGTTGGTTTTGTTTGATGCTATTACGGCCCATAAACCAGCCATAGGCCATGGCAACAGGTAATAATAAAAAGAGTAATTCAATCATTAGCGCTCTTGAGACAAGTTATAAAGAGGATTAGGAAAAATAGTATTATCTACTTTTCCTGGGATTTATTTTTCGCAAGTGCCTTTTTACTTTTTCGTACTATACGCCAAAGGATAGTAACAAGCAGGCCTAATGCAAAACCTAATCCGGTAAATAAACTTACGGCGGCAGCTACAGTTATTTCTGTACGCGCAACCAAATAGTTTAATGTGAGTAATTGATCGTTTTGGCTACCGAAAATAAACGCTACGGCAAGTAAAACTAAAATAAAAAAGAGTGTTATATATAATCGCACTTTCATCAGCCTTATCAAATTCTGCCCAAAAAAAACGGCATGGTTAACATGCCGTTTATTATCTAATTTTTTAGTTAGCTTTGCAATTTATGCTACAGAAAGATTAACTCTTTCGCGTAACTCCTTGCCTGGTTTAAAGTGAGGAACGTATTTACCGCTTAACTCAACCGATTCACCAGTTTTTGGATTTCTGCCAACTCGTGGAGCGCGATAATGCAATGAAAAACTACCAAAACCTCGAATTTCAATACGCTCTCCTTTTGACAAGGATTGCGCCATCAATTCTAAAATTTCTTTTATAGATTTTTCCACTTCTTTAGCGGATAAATGACTTAATTTATCGGCTAATTTTTCAATAAGTTCTGACTTAGTCATTCTGACCTCTCAGTATTTACCTAGCACCGCGCAATTATTACTAACTAGTATAAAATTATAGTAAAAATTGGCTCCGCCAATGGCGTTAAAAATAAGAAAAGAGTATCACCACGATAGTGATAAATACTCTTTTCACCTGCTGTATTAATTACAGCACCATTGCAAAGTAAAACTATTTCCGGTTAAGGAAAATTAGTTTTTAGCGTTTTTAAACGCTGCAGCCATAGCACTTAAACCAGTTTCTTCTACTTGGTTTAGGTTATCCATTGCTTCACGTTCATCAGCTTGATCTTTTGCTTTGATAGATAGACTAATAGTACGGTTCTTACGATCCACACCCATAAATCTAGCTTCAACGTCGTCACCAACTTTTAATACTGTAGATGCATCTTCGATACGTTCTACAGAGATGTCGCTAACACGAAGGTAACCTTCAACACTTTCAGCTAACAAGATAGTTGCGCCTTTAGCATCAACTTCAGTTACCTTACCGTTAACAATAGCACCTTTTTTCTTATCTGCAAGATACATATTGAACGGGTCGTCTTCAGCTTGTTTAACGCCTAACGAGATACGCTCACGTTCTGGGTCAACTTGAAGAACGATAGCGTCGATTTCATCGCCTTTCTTATAATCACGAACAGCTTCTTCACCGCCAGCCCATGAAATATCAGATAAGTGAACTAAACCATCAATGCCGCCGTCAAGACCGATAAAGATACCAAAGTCAGTGATTGACTTGATTTTACCAGATACTTTGTCGCCTTTGTTGAAGTTTTTAGCAAACTCTTCCCAAGGGTTAGCAATACACTGTTTAAGACCTAAAGAAATACGACGACGTTCTTCGTCAATTTCTAATACTAGAACTTCAACTGTGTCACCTAAGTTAACAACTTTAGATGGGTGGATGTTTTTGTTAGTCCAATCCATTTCAGAAACGTGAACTAAACCTTCAACGCCTTCTTGGATTTCAACGAAACAACCGTAGTCAGTTAAGTTAGTTACGCGACCAGAAAGTTTAGAACCTTCTGGGTAACGGTTAGCAATTGCTACCCATGGATCTTCGCCTAACTGCTTCATACCTAGAGATACACGAGTGCGCTCACGGTCGAATTTCAATACTTTAACTTGTATTTCATCGCCAACATTTACGATTTCACTTGGGTGCTTAACGCGTTTCCAAGCCATATCTGTGATATGTAGTAAACCATCAATGCCGCCTAAGTCAACAAATGCGCCGTAGTCAGTAAGGTTCTTAACGATACCTTTAACTTCTTGGCCTTCTGCTAATGACTCAAGTAATTCATCACGTTCTGCACTGCCTTCAGCTTCGATTACAGCACGACGTGAAACAACTACGTTATTACGCTTTTGATCAAGCTTAATAACTTTAAATTCTAGAGGCTTGCCTTCAAGGTGAGCAGTGTCACGTACTGGACGAACATCTACTAATGAACCTGGTAAGAAAGCACGGATATCGCTAACTTCAACAGTGAAACCACCTTTAACTTTACCGTTAATAACACCGATAACAGTTTCTTTTTCTTCGTATGCTTTTTCAAGCACTTGCCATGCTTCGTGACGTTTTGCTTTTTCACGAGATAGAATAGTTTCACCGAAACCATCATCTGTTGCATCTAAGGCTACGTCGATCTCATCGCCAACAACTACTTCAACTTCACCAGCAGCGTTTTTAAATTGATCAATTGAGATAACACTCTCAGATTTTAAGCCAGCATCAACAATTACATTGTCTTTGTTAACGGCTACGATTGTTCCGCGGATGATTGAACCCGGACGTGTTTCGATTTCTTTTAAACTTTCTTCAAAAAGTTGCGCAAAATTTTCAGTCATAACTTGTTATAAACTCAGCTATTAATCCATTCAACGTCATTGTTTCATGGGGTGGTTAAGTATGCCCAGTGCATCCATACAGTAGGCTTTCTATTAAAAGTTCTTTAATGCTAGCAGATATTAATGATTTAGCTAGCTTAAAACTGGTTGTTTACGTTAACTTGCCATTGGCAAACATAAGGATTTTATTGACTACTTCTGTAATAGAAATATCCGTAGAATCAATAGTTAACGCTCCTTCTGCCGGGATAAGTGGAGCTACCTTGCGGTTTTGATCTCGCTCATCTCGTTGACGTATGTCGTCCAAAAGGCGCACGATGTTAACATCAATCCCTTTTTCTTTCAACTGATTAAATCTTCGTTCAGCCCGTTCTTCCGCGCTAGCAGTTAAAAATATCTTCACTGGTGCTTTCGGAAAAACAACGGTTCCCATGTCGCGACCATCTGCAATTAAGCCAGGGCTAACGCTAAAAGCACGTTGTCTTCGCAATAGTGCTTCTCTAACACGTGGAAATGCTGCTACTTTCGATGCTAATCCGCCAACTTCTTCAGTACGAATAATTTCAGTAACATTTTCACCTTCTAAAATAACTTTAGCTTCACCTTGACTATTAATTTCAAATTGAACATCTAAATGAGCAGCCATAGGGATAAGAGGCTCTTCGTCATCTAATGCAAGTTGGTGATGCTGAATAGCAACTGCTAAGACGCGATAAATAGCCCCACTGTCAAGAAGGTGCCAACCTAATTGATCCGCAACTATCCTTGCAACGGTTCCTTTGCCAGCCCCACTTGGGCCGTCAATGGTTATAACTGGAGTGCTTTCCTGCATACTTTTTTTCTCCTAACATCAAAATCGGCGCAATTATACGGGATTTATAGAGTAATACCAATCGGACTAATTTAATTGATATAATATCGCGTAAAAATGTTTGTCTCTAACTTTATTAACAAGAAACTTGTGCTAGCTTGTCAAAATAGTCAGGAAATGTTTTAGCCGTACACTTAGGATCATTAATAGTAACGGGTGTATCACTCAAAGCAACAAGAGAGAAACACATAGCGACTCTATGATCGTTATAGGTATCAATCTCTGCATGTTTCAGTGATTTTGGTGGAGTAATTGAAATATAGTCTTTGCCTTCAACAACCTCAGCTCCAACCTTTCTTAGTTCCGTAGCCATTGCATTTAATCGGTCTGTTTCTTTTACTCGCCAGTTATATATATTTCTAATGGTCGTTGTACCTGTCGCAAATAGTGCTGTGGTAGCAATAGTCATTGCCGCATCAGGAATATGATTCATATCCATATCTACTGCGGTCAATGGCTTACCTATAACGGTGATTGATTCATCCTTCCAATGAACTTCTGCGCCCATTTTTTCAAGAACATCGGCAAAATGCTTATCTCCCTGAACACTGAGTTTACCGACACCATGAACAGTGACTGTTCCACCTTTAATAGCACCTGCAGCTAAGAAATATGAAGCAGAAGATGCATCACCTTCCACCATATATTTATCTAGCGCTTGATATGCCTGATTACCGTTAACGCTGAAAGACTTATAGTCATTATTTTGAACACTAACACCAAACCGAGACATAATATCAAGCGTAATATCAATATAAGGTTTAGAAACTAATTCACCAACAATTTCTATTCTAGTATTGGTTTCTAATAAAGGTGCAATCATCAAGATTGCAGTTAAAAATTGGCTGGATATAGAACCATCGATGGTCACTGTATTGCCCGTTAATGCTTTACCTTTAATTCTTACCGGTGGATAATCTTTATTTTCCAAATATTCTATATCGGCATCAAGCTGGGTTAAAGCATCAACTAAGTGACCAATCGGCCGCTCTTTCATTCTTTCTTCACCCGTTAAGATAAACTCACCTTCACTTGCCGCTAGTGCAGCACACAATGGGCGCATCGCCGTACCTGCGTTACCTAAGTACAGCTCCAACGGCTCTTTAGTATTGAAAAAACCACTATTTCCAATAACAGTACACTCAGTACCACAATCGCTTAACGTATATTCAATACCAAGGCTTTTTAACGCATTTAGCATATGGTTGATGTCATCACTCACTAATAAATTAGTGATTTTTGTAACACCATTAGCTAACGCCGCAATTAACAAGGCACGGTTAGATAAACTTTTAGAACCAGGTAAAAATATTTCTCCATTAATTTTACCTATTGGCTTTAATGTTAACTGTTCCACTTTATCTATTCCTCTTTTCAAACTTTTGCATAAAGTCTACGAGCGCTTGTACACCTTCAATAGGCATTGCATTATAAATACTTGCGCGCATACCACCAACAATTCGATGGCCCTTAAGCGCTGTTAAACCAGCAGCCTCAGACTCACTCAAAAACTTTTCATTTAAAGTTTCATCTTTTAACCAAAAAGGAATATTCATCTTGCTACGATATTTTGTATCAATAGTATTTTGATAGAAGTCACTATCATCAATAGCTTGATACAATAACGCCGCTTTAGCTTGATTAATTTTAGCAATAGCTTTTACGCCACCTAGCTCTTTAAGCCACTGGAATACTAAACCCGCAAGATACCAAGCATACGTTGGAGGAGTATTATACATTGAGTCATTATCTGCAGCCAATTTGTAATTCATAATACAGGGTGTGGCTATTTGAGCATGACCCAGTAAGTCTTCACGAACAATAACAATGGTTAAGCCTGATGGGCCGATATTTTTTTGAGCACCAGCATAGATTAAGCCAAATTTACTGACGTCGACTTCATGGGATAAAATAGTTGATGACATATCAGCAACTAAAGGCACACCATTAGTTTCTGGTATTTCATTAATTTCGATACCGTTAACGGTTTCATTAGGGCAATAATGAACATAAGCCGCGTTGGGACTTATTGGCCATTCTGTTGGGTTAAGGACACTAATATTGCCATTATCTTCTTTGGTGATGTTAATAACATTAATATCACCAAAGTTTTTTGCTTCGGCTGCTGCTGCTTTAGACCATGAGCCATCAACAATGTAATCAGCAGTTTGTCCTGTGGGTAATAAATTCAATGGAACAGCAGAAAACTGTCCACGTCCTCCACCATGACAAAACAACACTTTATAATTATCAGGAATTGACATTAGCTCACGTAAATCAGCTTCTGCTTTTTCAGCCATTGCAATGTAAATACCACTACGATGGCTTAATTCCATCACAGAGCTACCCGTATCTTGCCAATTAATAAACTCTTGTTGTGCTTTTGCCATTACAGGTGTCGGCAACATCGCTGGACCAGCACAAAAATTAAAAACTTCTGACATTATCATTCCTACTAACTGCTATTTGAAATATTATTTCGTTAAAAAAACACATTAAAAAAGGCGGTTATTAGCCGCCCTTTTAAATGTTACTGCAACAATTACTCTTGATTGTCGTCTTGTGTGCTATCAGCTTCATCCTGTTGAGCACTATGCTCTGGATTGGGCTCCACACTTTTTTCAATGACTTCATCACCTTCAGCAACTTCTTCAAGCTCTGCTGGCTCTTCAATTTCATCAATACGTTGTAGTGCTACCACATGTTCATCATCAGCAGTACGTATCAAACGTACACCTTGAGTATTACGACCAATAACGCTCACTTCATTGACGCGAGTACGGACTAAAGTACCACTGTCAGTAATTAGCATTATCTCATCAAGATCTTCTACTTGAACCGCACCAACAACTTTACCATTACGTTCACTCACTTTAATAGAAACAACACCTTTCGTTGCTCTACTCTTAGCTGGATATTCTGCTAAGTCAGTACGTTTACCAAAACCATTTTCAGTAATGGTTAAGATAGGGCCATCATTTTTAGGGATAATGAGAGAAACAACTTTTTGATCACCTTCAAGCTTGATACCACGAACACCAGTACCGGTACGACCGATTGGTTTTAACGCCCATCGTTGTTCACCCGTTTCTGGATCAAGTTTTATTTCACCTGTTTCACTATCACGCACTTTTTCGTTAAAGCGGACAACTTTACCAGCATCAGAGAACAACATAATATCGTTAGTACCATCAGTAATATCAACACCGATTAAGGTATCATCATCACGAAGGTTTAACGCAATAATACCGTTAGCACGTTGATTAGAGTAGGCATCCAAACGGGTTTTCTTCACCGTTCCAGAAGCCGTTGCCATAACGATATATTTATCATCGGCATAATCACGCACTGGTAAGATAGCGGTAATTCGTTCATCACTCTCTAATGGCAAGATGTTTACAATAGGTCTACCTCTTGCTGTACGACTTGCTAGTGGTAATTGGAAAACTTTCAACCAATATAATTTACCGCGATCTGAGAAACATAAAATAGTGTCATGTGTATTAGCCACGAGTAAACGTTCAATGAAATCTTCTTCTTTCATCTTAGTCGCTGCTTTACCTTTACCACCACGACGCTGAGCTTCGTAATCACTTAAGACTTGATATTTAACATAGCCTTCATGCGATAGTGTCACTACAACATCTTCTTCAGTGATTAAGTCTTCTAAAGACAAATCATGTGAAGCATTAGTAATTTCAGTTCTACGTTCATCACCAAACTCATCACGAATAGCAACAAGTTCTTCACAAATCACTTCCATTAAACGAGCTGGCGTAGCCAAAATATGCATTAATTCTGCAATAAGGTCTAATAACGCTTTGTACTCGCTTAGAATTTTATCGTGTTCCATACCAGAGAGTTTGTATAACTGTAGGTCGACGATTGCTTTTGCTTGCTCGGCGGTTAGGTAATATAAACCGTCACGAATACCATATTCAGGTTCTAACCACTCAGGACGTGCTGCATCATTACCTGCTTCGCTGAGCATGTTTGCAACATTACCAAGTTCCCAACCTTGAGAAATAAGCTTTTCTTCAGATTCTTTTCTGTTGTTAGAATTTTTAATCATTTCGATGATTGGGTCTATATTTGCTAATGCAATTGATAAACCTTCTAAGATATGAGCACGATCACGCGCTTTTCTTAATTCGAAAATAGTACGACGAGTAACAACTTCACGGCGATGTAAAACAAACGCTTCTAACATCTCTTTAATATTAAATATTTTAGGTTGGCCATTGGTTAATGCCACCATATTTAAACCAAAAGAGACCTGCATTTGCGTCAGTTTGTATAAGTTATTTAAAACAACTTCACCCACTTCACCGCGCTTGATTTCAATAACCATACGCATGCCATCTTTATCAGACTCATCACGTAAAGCAGAAATACCTTCAAGACGTTTATCTTTAACAAGCTCAGCCATTTTTTCAATTAAGCGTGCTTTGTTTACTTGATAAGGTAGTTCATGAACAATTATGGTTTCTTTACCCGTGGTTTCATGTACATCAATACTTGCACGTGCACGAATTTTTATTTTACCGCGACCCGTTCGGTACGCTTCTTCGATACCTGCACGACCACTAATAATACCTGCCGTTGGAAAGTCAGGTCCAGGGATGTGTTCTAAAATTTCTTCAAACGTTAATTCACTGTTATCAATAAGCGCTAAACAGGCATTGATTACTTCAGTTAAATTATGCGGAGGAATATTGGTTGCCATACCAACAGCAATACCTGAGGTGCCGTTAACTAATAAGTTAGGTACGCGGGTTGGCATAACCGCTGGTATATGTTCTGTACCATCATAGTTAGGTACAAAATCAACGGTTTCTTTATCTAAATCGGCAAGAATAGAATGTGCAATTTTAGACATTCTAATTTCGGTATAACGCATTGCTGCTGCGCTATCGCCATCAACAGAACCAAAGTTACCTTGTCCATCGACAAGCATGTAACGTAAGGAGAATGGCTGTGCCATACGAACTATTGTATCGTAAACTGCAGTATCACCATGAGGGTGATACTTACCTATTACATCACCAACCACACGGGCTGATTTCTTATAGGCTTTGTTCCAATCATTACCTAATACATCCATGGCGAATAACACCCGGCGATGTACAGGTTTTAAGCCATCACGAACGTCAGGCAATGCACGCCCAACTATTACACTCATGGCATAATCTAAATAGGAGGTTTTTAGTTCATCTTCAATATTAACTGGAACTATTTGTTTGGCCAGATCGGACATAAATCGATGGTATCCCTTAACTAATTCTTTTGCTTAACAATACTAGCAATATAGCGAGGCTAATTTTTAGTAGTAAATAAACGGTATTTTAAAGATTTTATTGTTATCTAATAGACACTAATAATAGTAATCAACGCAGCATACTAGCATAAAAATTGTTGATGCCATACAGCTTTATTTAAAGGTTTTTTTAGGGGTAATAATCAGCTTAAAAAAGCATCTAAAAAGCCTAGATTTGATCTATCCCCTTTGCTTAAAAATGACTTTCGTTTAGAATCGAATTATTGAAAGTCAATTTAAAGTAGTGAATGTATGTCAAGCCAACCCCTTAACGTAAATGAAGATGAAATCGCAAAGTTCGAACAAGTTGCTAGCCAATGGTGGGATTTAACTGGTGACTTTAAACCTTTACATCAAATTAACCCATTAAGAGTACAATTTATAAGTCAGCATATTGCTCTTCAAAGCGAAGGCATTCATCCGAAGAATGGCTTTTATGATATGCAAATTATTGATGTTGGTTGTGGCGGCGGTATCTTATCAGAATCACTCGCAAAACTTGGTGCCAACGTAACGGGCATTGATATGGGCACCGAACCACTAAATGTTGCAAAATTACATGCGTTAGAAACTGGCGTATCCATTAATTATCAAAAGATTACTGCCGAAGAAAAAGCACTGCAAAATCCAGGCACTTTTGATGTAGTTACTTGTATGGAAATGCTAGAACATGTTCCTGATCCAGCATCAGTGATTCAAGCATGCTCTACTTTAGTTAAGCCTGGAGGCTTGATATTCTTTTCAACCCTCAATAAAAGTATTAAATCTTATCTACTAGCAATACTTGCAGCAGAGAAACTTCTCAAAATAGTACCTGATGGTACACATGACCATGATAAGTTTATTAGACCTTCTCAACTTATTGGTTGGGCAGAAGAACACGGATTAAAGTGTATAGATGCCAGTGGTATCCATTACAATCCGATCACAGGAAATCATAAGCTCAATGATTCACTCGATGTTAATTATATATTGTGTTGCCGCAAGCTTTAAAAATAACTAACCCTAGTTGTTTATAAAGTTCAAAACTTGGTAAATTCGATGGTTCAGGTACGTGCAGAATAATTGTTGTATAAACAATCAAGTTGTTTAAACATTAATCTGTGCTTACCTTGATTCTTTAACATACTGTAAAATAACGAATTTAATTTGGTTATACTAATTCACTATAGCGTACTTAAATATTGAACAAAAATAATTTATAAAAATAATTTCCCTTAAAAAAAGTAAAATAATCGTTGCTTTTAGTAAATTCCAAAATCAAATTGTCTTACTAGGTTAGTCATCACTAACCCTGAAATTACGGCAAAAATAATCACAAAGATCAACTCTTTTTATCACTTGCAAAACAGGTCAAACCTCACTATCTTGTGTCTAGAATTATAAAAAACCCTAGATATTGTGCATTTGATGCTCAGTGGTTATTTTTAATACTACGTATTTTAGTTATTTATTTCTAATACGTATGTGGGATTTTTTATTAGGGACGTTTTAGATCCTTTTATTAGGAATAAGAAACAATAACAATAATCGCTTTGCAGGTATTTCATGAATAACAACCTTTCTGTAACTAAACGAAATGGTAAAAAAGAAACCATTGATTTAGAAAAAATTCACCGTGTAATTGCTTGGGCTGCTGAAGGCTTAGAACAAGTATCAGTGTCTCAAGTTGAATTAAAATCTCACATTCAGTTTTATGACGGTATCAAAACTGAAGATATTCATGAAACAATTATTAAGGCCGCTGCTGATTTGATATCTGAGGAAACTCCAGATTATCAATACCTAGCAGCCCGCTTAGCCGTATTTCATTTACGTAAAAAAGCCTATGGTCAATTTGAGCCACCAGCGCTTTATGATCATGTGGTAAAATTAGTTGAAGCAGGTAAATATGATCAACACCTGTTAGCAGATTATACTAAAGATGACTTCGAACACATGGCCAGTTTTATGGATCATAGCCGTGATCTAAACTTCAGTTATGCTGCTATGAAACAGCTTGAAGGCAAGTATTTAGTACAAAACCGCGTGACGGGTGAAATTTACGAAAGTGCTCAGTTTCTCTATATTTTAGTGGCGGCGTGTTTATTTGCTAAATACCCTGCCGATACTCGCTTAACTTATGTAGAAGATTTTTACCACGCTATTTCTCGTTTTAAAATATCGTTACCAACACCTATTATGGCTGGTGTTCGTACACCAACACGTCAATTTTCATCTTGTGTATTGATTGAGTGTGGCGATAGTTTAGATTCAATTAATGCTACTTCAAGCGCTATCGTAAAGTATGTATCTCAACGTGCTGGTATTGGTGTAAATGCAGGTCGTATTCGTGCCTTGGGTAGTACTATAAGAAATGGTGAAGCATTTCACACTGGATGTATTCCATTCTTCAAACATTTCCAAACCGCTGTAAAAAGTTGTTCACAAGGTGGCGTTCGTGGCGGTGCTGCTACATTATTTTATCCACTGTGGCATCTTGAAGTAGAAAGCTTACTGGTACTTAAAAATAACCGTGGTGTTGAAGAAAACCGTGTCCGTCATTTAGATTATGGCGTGCAATTTAATAAGCTGATGTACCAACGCTTAATTAAAGGCGGCTCTATTACTTTGTTTAGTCCTAGTGATGTTCCTGGATTATATGATGCTTTCTTTGAAGACCAAGAAAAATTTGAACGTTTGTATGAGCAGTATGAAAACGACGACTCTATTCGTAAAAAGCGTATAAAAGCCATTGAGTTATTTACCTTGTTTGCTCAAGAACGTGCAAGTACCGGTCGTATATATTTACAAAATGTTGACCACTGTAATACGCATAGTCCATTTGAACCGACTAAAGCTGCTATTCGTCAGAGTAACTTGTGTTTAGAAATAGCGTTACCGACTAAACCAATGAATGACATTAATGATGAAAACGGCGAAATTGCCCTTTGTACCTTATCTGCGTTTAACTTAGGTGCTATTGATTCTTTAGATGAAATAGAAGGACTAGCTGATTTAGCCGTTCGCGCTTTAGATTGCTTATTAGATTATCAAGATTACCCTATTGCGGCAGCACAAAGTGCAAGTATGGCGCGTAGAACTCTAGGTATTGGTGTTATTAACTATGCCTATTATCTTGCTAAAAATGGTCTTTACTACTCAAACGGTAGTGCAAATAACTTAACGCATCGTACCTTTGAAGCTATTCAATTTTACTTATTAAAAGCGACTAACCAATTAGCAAAAGAGCAAGGTGCCTGTCCTAAGTTTGATGAAACTCGCTTATCACAAGGGATTTTACCGATTGATACTTATAAAAAAGCTATCGATGATATCACTGGTGAGCCGCTTCACCTCGATTGGGAAAGCTTACGAGAAAGTATTAAAAAATACGGCGTAAGAAACTCGACAGTATCTGCTTTAATGCCATCAGAAACATCGTCACAAATATCTAACGCAACTAATGGTATTGAGCCACCTCGTGGTTTAATAAGCATTAAAGCCAGTAAAGATGGTGTTTTAAAGCAAGTTGTTCCTGAATATGAAAAGCTTAAAGGCAATTATGAGTTACTCTGGAATATTCCAGACAACCAAGGCTATTTAGAATTGGTTGGCATAATGCAAAAGTTTGTCGACCAAGCAATATCTGCAAATACTAATTATGACCCGAGTAAATTTGAAGGTGGTAAAGTACCCGTTAAACAAATCTTAAAAGATATACTAACGGCCTATAAACTAGGCGTTAAAACACTTTATTACCATAACACCCGTGATGGTGCGAGTGATGATATTGAAGTTGAAGACGATAGTTGTGCTGGCGGAGCTTGTAAAATATAGTTCCTGAGTTATCCATAATGTCTCATTTTTGTGGATAACTTAAAAAAGTTCATATATTTAAGTTAGTTAAAGTATGTGCTTGACACATCCTTTTTTTGTACTATCTTTAAGATATCTTCCTTGTGTTATTTTTGTTTCATTATGAGATATATTGTAAAGAGCATACCTCACCCCCAATATAATAATCAGCTAATACCAATATTAGTAGATAGTGAACAATTTGACTTACCTTTACCATCCGCTGCGTTGTGGGGTTGGCATCTATGGTTATCTTCAAAATACAATACTTGTAAAGCGCGCTTAGAAGACTTAAGTGTTTTCTATGAATACGTAGATAGGCATTATCCATTATTTCTTGATGATGCTGCACAACTTAAATTCTTGGGTCAAAGACAATTAACTGACCTTATATCTACTCTTTTATTAAACTTTAAATACGACTTTGAAGATGCTGTGAAAGTAAAACCCAGCACTTTTAATCGCCGAATAGATTCTATAACCTCCTTTTTACGCTTTAACTATACTCGCTACATAGAGCGATTAAATGACATTGATAAGATTAATGCTTACAACAAACAATTAGTAAGAGTTCTTAAACTAATAAAGAAAAAGAAATTCAGCAAGGCTGAAGTAGAAAATGCAACAAGATATACCCAGCCTATTGATGAGGATCAAATCAACCTTATTAAAGATATAATACGTCCATCTGATGAATCTATTGTTAATGAAATAAATCCGTTTCGACCAGGACTACAAGTCAGAAATGCTTGCATTATCCTGTTACTTTTTGAACTAGGTTGTAGAAAATCTGAGTTAGTATTAATTAGAAATATCGACAAACAATTAAAATTAACAACCAACGCCACCATTGTCATTGAACACAATGATGATGCCCCAAGTCGTAATCGAAAAGACGGCGCATCACATAAAACCCTGAACCGAGAGCTTCCCATCAGTGCAGGTTTAAAAGATCTATTAATTATTTACATTGAAGAATATCGCCCTACTCTGAAAAAGCCTCAAAGTTTTTTAGTTTCTGATTACTTATTTCTCAGTGAGAAGGATGGTGGTGCATTAACCACTTCTGGTGTGGACTATATTTTGGACTCCCTATATAAAAAAGTTCCTGAATTAAAGGATGCTATCGCCTCCCATCAATTAAGGGTTACTCGTGGGATCATCATAAGAGAAGCTGTAGATAGTGAATATGAGAATAGTAACTCCCCAATAATAAAGTCTGGTGATATGCAAGATACACTAACAACTTGGGGGGGGTGGTCTAGCACTAGTCCTATGCCAAAACGATACACTAATAGCCATATACAGAAGAAGATTCGTGATTATTTAGCAGGAAAGGAGAAGTAAAATGGCGCATGCTCATACAGTTTACCTACCTGAAGATAGAGTTGATTATTATCAATACATGTACGATGAGGTATTAAGGTTAAACGGCGACTATGAGAATATTCCTTATGCAATTGAAACATTTCATGGACAAAATATAACTATTAGACAAAGCAACGGTAAATTAATTAAATCTATTCGTATAGTTAATTTGGCAAAGGATATTGTTAGTTATCCTTTTAGCGATAACTATAGTGATTATCCATATCTCAATTTTTTAGCAATAATGTGCATTATCGACAAAGCTATTGAGCAAAGTCCAGCCAGTGTAAATCATTTAACCATTGGCCTGAAAGCCCTATCAGAAATATACCTAAGTAAAAAAGCTTTAGAAAATGAAGTTCTTTTTAAAACTGAGTTTAATAACCAGTTATCATCACTAGTTCTAAAGTATTCAGACACCCAAAGCATATATTTATCTTTGAGGATGTTAGCTAACTATCTGATTGAAAATTATTATTGGGGGTTCAACGAACAACTAATTTTTAAGTTAGATGAAATAAAAATCCCCGCTCTTGGTAATAAGGCTAATGTTTCATTACTTGATCATGAAAATGGCCCATTTACTCGTTCAGAAATTTCTGAAATATGTCATTTAATACAAAATAAAAACATTTCTATTTTTGAGCGTTGCTTAGTAAAACTTGCAAAACAATATGGATTACGCCCATTACAATTAGCTTTAATTAGAGAGTCAGATATATGGTTTGATACAAAAAAGCTAGCTTGGTACATAAATATAGCGAGGGTAAAAGGAAGGGTTTCTCAATTAAGACGTAATGAAAATAACTTTGTACTTCGAGAGCTACCACTTGAAATAGCGCAAGATTTAAATGTTTTAATCGAATCAGACAAATCAAAATACTTTTATCGAAACGATGGAGAAGAACTTCCAAGACCTTTATTTAAAAGTAAAACAATTAATGACGAGCTATTAAAACATAAAAAACTAGCTGATTATGCTTGGCACATTGATTCATCTAGGGTTTATCAATCCTTTAGAAGTTTGGGGATCAAACTAAGAATAAAATCAAAACATATAAATAACGATGATGGTAGTCCTGCTATCCTAAAAATGAATTGTTATCGGTTCAGGTATACTCTTGGTACTAGAATGGTCATGGACGGCAAGACACTTGAAGAAGTTGCCATTGCCCTTGATCACAGTACAACAGCTTCTGTGAAGCATTACTTTAAATACAATCGTGACGTTATAGACTTTATAGATGACACCTTTGACTCTTCTATAACATTGAAAAATTCTGTTCAACGTTGGCAAGGTTTTTTGATTGACGAAGCCGATGATTCGATTGACGGTTCAGTGATAAAACTTACAGATATCATATCACTTGGAAAGTGTCTTAAAAAATCTCTTTGTGATATGCACCCCACTGTTAGTTGTTACGGTTGTTCTAGGTTTCGACCTTATAAAAAAGCAAACCATAAAGGCCAACTTATTTTTATAACTGAGCAAAGAGAGTTTTTAAAAAATAATTCTACAGGCCCTGTAAAGCACCAATTGGATGAAGCATATCAAGGTGCGTTAGAAATAGTCGAAGCTCAACGAATTATCGAGGCTTCAAACAATGACTAAAATAATTGATATTTCAGAAACTAAGACATCTCTAAAACTAATACAGCTTAGCAAACGCATAAAAAGCATCACTGATGATGAAAAAAATTCGTTCAACTCATTAAAAATCAAAGGGGATATTTTGGGTGATTGGAGTCACTACTATTGGGAGTGTAATGGTAGGCGAATATATTTTACTAAACCTTTCGATGTAGATGAAAATGTAGTGACAAGTAAAACACATGAGAATAAAAGAGTTATCATCCCAGATCTATTTTCTGATTTATTAAAAGTATATTGTATTCGTTCATTGAAAAAGGGAACATCTGCTAAAGCAACATCAACAAAAGTAGGAGCAATAGCCTGGTTTTTCCACCATCTAAATTTTAAATTAGAAAATATCCCTAAAGCAAATCAAGATAAACTTGATTCATTTATACCACTGATGCAAGAGTTTTTTGTTAAGCGTGGCCCATATGAACGAGTAAGAATTACCCGTTCATTTATAAAGAAGTTATTAATACCAACCAAACTCGTAAGCTCATTTGATCCTAAAATTAATATGGTAAACCCTGCTGTTTCGCAAACTGATGTCACAACTGATGAATACAAGGACAGAAGTGATAGCAAGTATTTAGAAGATATTGATAAGTATGTTGGGATTGTCAAACGTAAGTTTAACAAAGATATTGAGTTAATTAAGGCTAATAAAAATCCAATATATGGAGAACCAAAACCAGGTTACGACGAGTTGCGATTATTAGCGACTCCTTTCTTTCTCGCGTTTGGGCTAAGAGTTGGGGAATTGTGCCGTTTACCTGAAAATGCCTTAGGGTATGATGAAGTAAATGAAAAATATTTTTTACGGGTATTAACAGAAAAAGGTGAACTAGCTGCTGCTCGTCCATGCCCTAGAATTTGGCAAGACGTCATAAAAGCATCTTTTGAACGAATTTTAGAGTTAACAAAACCGTCAAGAGCAAGATCTGTTGAAATAGAGAAAAATTCAGAATTAGCTCTAGCTAAACTTTTAAGTTTTAATGAACGCTCTCAGGAAATAGCTAAAGCAATTACTTCAGCAGGTTTTTCTCCAAACGATTATTTTCTTAGAAGTGAGATAAATCAAAAGCCCGCACCATCAGATACCACATTACCTTGGTCTACTTTACGCCATAAAGACTTCGATTATGCCGCTAAAGGCAAAATTTCAGTAAAAAATACAAAAGATAGAGCAAAAATATATACCGTAATTTATTCAAAGAAAATGGTAATTCAAGCATTAATTAGTCGATGGAATAAGTCTCATAGCATCGTATTTAAAGAAAACATTACTGAAAACGGCGTATTAAAGACGAAGGTAAAATCCAAAAGCTATCAATATAATTTACCTTTTAGTAAACACCTATTTTGTGCATTTGAAGCTACATTTAGCGGTCAATATGTTGGGCAAGGTCTACTCCCTAGACCTATGACTCCTAGAAACATTTCACGTTGGTTTTGTAGCGACAGTTCAAGAAGTAAAACCGTTTTTGAACGTTACGATGTAAAAGATGAAGATGGTAAGTTTATTTCCATTGCTTCGCATCAATTTAGGCATTGGCTCACAACCGCTTTAAAAAGATCAGGTAAAAATGAAATGATGATCGATCAGTTCATGGCACGACAGCCAGGGCAATCAAGACAATACGATCATAGGACAGCTAAAGAACGGGCTGAAGTATTAAGAAGAAAATATTTAAGTGATCCTCCCCCTGATGATGCATTAGGGGCCAGAATAAAAAGAATGAGAGATAACAACGTTTCACTCGATGAAATTGAAAGTGCAGTGATTCATAGCCTATCAGTATTACATTTCACACCTTGGGGAACATGCAAACGCGATTTGGACATTAATCCTTGTGAGAAAGGTATGATGTGTTTAAGAGGTGAAAATGGTGAAGGATGCCAACATTTCGGTATTGATACTGATGATCACGAAGCTTTGATTAACATACAAAACACAAAAATATTATACGAAAACCAACTGAGTGCTCTTTTACCAAATTATAAAGAGTTAATGAGTACGCTAAATAGACAAGAGCCTTTAGATCAACATATTCAATATTGTATTGATACTATTAATGGTTGTGAAAAAGCCATTTCATCATATAACAAAGCTAAAAAGAACCAGAAAGGTCAAATAGACATAGTTCAAGTATTTGTACCGGAGAAAGATTAAATGGCTAAAGATGATTGGACGAATAAGGCTCTTTTATCCTTACAGTTTTTTAGAGATAATCCCGAATATAAATCTGAATTTGGGCATAAATACTTCATGGATAATCTAGATTTGGGTAGAGCAACATTAAATCGAAATAAAACATATTTAAAAGAGTTCCAAGAAGTTAAGAAATTCTTAAAAAACTACAAATCCACCAACCCAATATATGGCCCAGCGAAGACAACAGGCGAAAAGACTCAATTAGAAACACAAGCTGAAAAAATAAAACGGTTAGAGCTAGAAAAATCTGAACTTCAGTTACGTCTTAATGATTGCTACCAAATGTTAGAAGATCATGGCATTGACCCCCAATTTATATACCCTAACAAATTAATGAAGCATAGACAGGCTTAGTCATGAGTAATCCTCAATCAATAATAAACTTTAACAAGTTCATTGAATGGAAGCAGCAACGGGATGAGCTGTGTGACTGGGAAGACTATGTATTATCAAATAGATTAGGTTTAAATAAGAAAATGGTTGCCAGAGAATGTGAATTTGATCGAAAGAGAATTACCGGAAATGGAAAGATATATGAAGTTTGGAAACAAATCGAAGAAGAACTTCTCCAAAAAGGAATATTAGAAGAAGATAATAAAACCCCATCTCAAAAACTTAATAATGCCAATACTATAACTAAACAAGCTATTGAGAATCGCCGTTCTAAAGCTCAGCAAGAAAAAAACGCAACCCTTGAACAAGAGCTTTATGACATAAAATCAGAGCTAATAGATGCTAATAAAAAGCTTGAAAAGCTGAAGATGTTAGAAGAATATATGATGAGAACAGGTAAGCTATAATGCCAATATTCGAAGGTGAAATACAGGTCAGAAAAATAAGAAAACGGGGGGGGGCAGGAGGAATTATTTTTTCGTCGATTACTCTGGAGCCTACACCTAGACGATTTGTTATAAAGGCGAGTTATAAAGTCACTCGCTCACCAAAGCTTTTCAAAGAATTTCATATTTGGAAAGTGAAAGGAGAAATTTCACAACAAGTCATAGAATGGAAAGATGGCACAAAGCATACTGAGCAAGTGATCATTCCAGAGACGCTTGATTTCGTTAAAGCAGCACACGAAAACCTTAAGAAACTGTTATCAGAGTCCCCGTCATTTAAAGGCATAAGTGAAATTAAGGCAGAAAAGTTAATCTCATTTTTTGGTGATGAACTGATCAGCATAGCTTTGAACGGTAACATTGAACGATTATTACCTATCGTAGGTGAAAATGTTGCAAAACGATTAATCATCGGCCTTCAAGAATATGAAGAATTAGCAACTCTTCAACTACTAGATAAACTCGGTGTACCTCCAAGAATTGGTGATTCCATTCTAAAAATATGGGGAATTGATGCATACCAACAAATTACTAAAAATCCTTATTTTCTAACAGCATTTGAAGCAGACTTAAATCTTATTGATGCTTTTGCTTTGGATCGTCTTAAAAGAAAACCGACAGATCCTGATAGGTTAGCAGCATATGCAAAGTCTATATTATTTAATGCATTCAAAGGCGGAAATACTTGTATTAACACTTCAAAATGGCGATACCAATTAAAGAGGCTTTTAGGTAACGCTGAACAAACAGAAAAAGCAATACAGCACTCAATTGCACAAGGCGAAGTCGTTATATTAAATGATATGGTTCAAGTAAAAAGTATGAATATCATTGAATCCGGTATAGTTGATTTTACAAACCAACTAATAAATCGTACCTACCCGAAACCAACGCAACAAAAATCACAATATTATATTAAAAAATATGAATCGATTGCTGGTTTTCCTCTTACATATGAACAGAAGAATGCAGTAAAACTTTGCCTTGCGCATGGATTAACAATATTAACAGGAGGAGCTGGCTGTGGAAAAACAACAGTATTAGAAGCTATTTGTTTTACACTTGAAAACCTAAAACTAACATCTCAAATTATATTGATGGCCTTAGCAGGAAAAGCAGCTCAGCGCATAACCGAAACTACGGGCAGAGATGCGATGACAATCGCTGGGTTCTTGCATAATGTAAACGTTGATAACTTACCTGATGATGTTGTAATTATTATAGATGAAGCATCTATGGTTGATGTTCTTTCTCTTTATCAAGTTCTAAGAAAGCTCCCTAAGAAAGGACGCTTGATATTAACAGGTGATCAAGAACAACTTCCGCCAGTTGGCATAGGTTTGACCTTACACACACTAGTTAACCTAAGTATTCCACATTCGCATCTAAGTGAAAATAAACGCCAGTCAGAAAGCTCAGGAATTCCCTTAATTTCCACAGAAATGCGACTATGGAGCGAACAATCAAGCTCAATTGCCTTTTCAAATTATAAAGACAAAGGTATTGGTGTAAGCTTTATAGATTCAAACAAAACCGATTTACAAACAAATGTTCTCAAAACTTACCAAGAATTAGGCGGCGACGGCAGCGATAATGAAGTTTTAATCCTATCCCCTGTTCGACATGCTAATGGTGGGACACAAAATTTAAATGCTTTAATTCACGACAACTTTATAAGGGGTAAGAGGTTAACCTTTGAGCATGAAGAATTTGGGTGGGTAAACCACAGTCTATTAGGAAGAGCAGTTCGCACTGGCGAATTAGTTTTGTATAAGCGAAATGATTACCAAAGAGATCTTAGAAATGGCTCCATTGGTAAAGTAATTGATAAGGATGAATTTAGTGACGGAATTATTGTTAATTTTTCTGGCAATATCGTTACTCTTACTTCTTCTGACTTAAATGACCTTGAACATGCTTATGCAATGACAGTCCACAAAGCCCAAGGAAGTCAATTTACAAGGGTCATTGTGGTGGTGAGAGAAGGCCGAAACCTAGACCGACACCTTCTCTATACGGCAGTAACCAGAGCCATAGAACAAGTCGTATTTATAGGCGATAAAGCAGATTTTTATAACGCTCTTTCACGATCTAATTCTTTAAAGCGCTTAACATTATTAAAATATTTATTTAAATCCAAAACTGATTAATTTATTAGTAATTACCTAATCAACACGTTATGTCATGTCTTAACTAAAAAGGCGGCCTTTAGAGCTGCTAATGCGGTAAATATCAATGTAAGAAAAGAAAGCATTGGTATATTAGTATTAATAAAATTATTTACAATGTTGGTAAATGAACCTCGCTGCTCCACATTAATCAATTTATTCAAGTTGAGTTTAACGTCAGGAATTTCTTTACCAGCTTCATCGATATAGTAGCTAGTAAAAATAACATTTATGTTCAGCATTCCTATTCTTTCTGGCCGTATTGTCCAAGTCCAATAGTTTATTGTTTTGTCTTTTAAAAGTTGAGTTTCTTCTTGTTTAGAGATTTTAAAATCTATTCCGTTTAACGTTGCTTTTACTTTTCGAGATAAATTTTTAACCTTTTTGCCTTCTTGACTTGAATTAATAGCTGCTTTTTCAAAAGCGTTAAACTCACTATCACTTAATACGAAATTTACTATCTGCGTCTCGTCAATAAACATACTTTTCTGAAAACCTAAATAAGTCCACTTTTCAGACCATATTAAAGAAATATCAGAATTTGAACTGGCATTAAGTTCTTCCGCTACAATCGGAAAAATTGCGTACTTATATACATTAGTAATAGGCTTAAAAATACTTGAACTGATCTGCCGCATAACTTGTACATTATCGTTCTGTAAATATACTTTTTCTGCATAGTCTTCAAAAGACAACTTATTACTGACAGGATATATAAGGAACACTACCGTTAGCACATGTAAACCTAAGAAAATATATAAAAATTTAAACCTTGCCATTGATGCGACTTTTAGCATTAGATACCTTATTATATTATTTGTTTTTATCAATAGATAAAAATCTATTGCATATGAGTTAAGCAATTATTTAACACTAACTCTTCCCGCATAGTGCTCGATATACTTTTCAAACAATTGTAGATTAACGTCACACCTATCTAGAGTATAAAAGAACTCAAAAATGACTGTGCATATTCATGCATCCCATAAATTTTACTGATAATACCTAAATATTCATAATAAAAATGATGGCTTAAATAACTAGAAATATAAGGTGAAATACCTTCTACTCTAATGACTCCATTATAAACAGGAGCTAATTGTCAAAATTTTGTGCTACCTTGTTCAAAATATATTAGTAAAGTATCATCCGATTACTTGAATATTAAGATGAATGTCAAACTGCCTACTACTTTGTTCTTTTTTTATCCATTCCTGAATCTTGCATCAAAATTGGACTAAGGTACTTATTCAAAATTTTATCTTTATCTTCAGTATGTTGTTTCTCAAAATAATGATTAAATTGTCCGTCTTGTGCTGCCCAACTTAATGCAGAGTCCGTGACATAAGAAACCATTTTTGGATCAAAACTAATATAACCAACAGGTAAAGAAAGGTTTCGGCTATCAGTTAGTTTATCATGATAAAGACAAGCAACCATGACATTGGGAATAAGTAACATCTCTGTGTTGTCACCGCCAAAACTTGCTTTACAATCCACAATTCCAGCATTTACTTGTCCGTAAACTTTATCTAATTAAAATGCTTCCGGCCTACTTTGGCAATTCATAACTAGAACAGTTTTAGAGGTGGATTTACGCTTATCAAATAGGCTTGTAATACTATCAATTAAATTTTCAAAGTTTGAAGTTCTTGCCCATGATTTTGAATTAGAGTTAGTAAACCAAATGAGTCCTGAGCTTGAAGGTTTACTTTCATATGCTTCTTTAAGCCTTTCCATGATGGCATCAGAGTTGAATTTAGTATAGAAATTACCTACTAATACTTGTGTTTCTGGACTTTGATGAATTGAGCTTGTTGCAAAGTGACTAATAAAAGCATTAACACCTAGTTGCTCATCTTGATCATTCCAATATTTCTGCAAAAAAGGATCTTTGGTAATATCTAAATATTCACAAAAGGATTTGGAATTATTGAGAGCTTGAGTATTCTGCTCTATAGAGTTATCCATTGTTGTAAACAGTTTTTTTTCTTCATCCCAGTCATCAATATCTGATGACTCATAACGCATCTTAATTTCTGTAGGCGAGCTTGAATCAATGTAATAGCTTACTTCTATTGGAATTAAACTATCATACTTACTAGAAACGTGATTTATTTTATAAAGTTCTTGCCGCTCAGAGTATATATCTTCGCCCTTAACCACTTCCCTGTAATGTTGAAAATCACTATCAAAGGCACCTTGAGCTTTTTCATTCAATAGTTTATAACTATCATCTGGTAAAGCCATGCTAACACCAAGAACATTTTGCCCTGTTCTTTTTAATGTATTAGGTAACACCTTGAATTCCTGAAGGTCAAAATTTACAGTTTCAGCTTTATCTACTACTTCAAAAAAACGAGGCAACATTCGTCCCTCAACAGCAACAAATTTTTCAGATGCATAATGAGTTAAAGATATATTTTCTTCGTCCCATTCAATAAGGCGTTCTTCTAACAAGTCATCAATCACTGCGCTAATTTCAGCATTACTAAAACCAAAATAATTCTGGATAGTTTCAACTGAACATCCCCCTAAGGAATATACTAGCCTTACAATAAATTCTTTTACCACCGGAAGCTGACGCTTTTGACTGACAGCATAATCTATAAGAAAAGCCCTTGTTGGCAAACTGAAACAAATTTTGTTTATTTGTATTTCCATTACAACTTCTCCACGCTAACAGCATCAATTACACAACAATCATCATTATCTTCCGATGTTATATAACTATATACTCGACCAAAAGCAGACTCTTGATTTTGTCTACTCCACATTCTGTTGTCACCAACAACATATAGTCTTTCTTTCGCTCTGGATAAAGCAACATTAGCCCTATTTTCTGAAGATACATGCCCTTGTGAGAAATGCTTATTACTTCTGACCAACGAAACAATCACGATTGAGTTTTCTTTACCTTGATAACTATCAACTGTATCAACTTTTATAATTCTTTTTTCAAGTAAAGTTCTAGCCCAGGCTAAAGTATTTATTTTCTTAATCAGGAGCCGACTCTGCTCACCATACATACATATAATTCCTATGGTTGGTTCTTCAGACTCCTTAAAGATTTGAGAGTTATTATCTGCTTTCATCAATTGCGACAATAAAGAAATTACTACATCCGCCTCACCCGAATTTATAGCGCTATGTGTGTTTGCCCCCTTCCAATTAGGCCTTGACTCTTCCGCATTTTTTCCCTTACTGCTAGTATCTAACCAGGTTACAGTTTTACCTAATGATGCAGGAAGATCAGCATACTCAGGTTCTGGCTCACCTCTGCCTGTTTCTAACGCGTTATCATAAAAACAGTGAGATACTAAGTCACCAATAGTTGGTGCCATTCGATATTGCATCATCAGGGACTGTCCGACTACTTGACCATAATCAGACAGAAAAGCACGCTCAAAATCACTTCGCTTAAACTCATCACTAGAAATAGAAGGTAAAATCCTCTTAGCAGCTTTAATATGCTCATCATCAAATAACGGTGGTAACTGTTTATGGTCACCTACGAGTAATATTTTTCTGCCAACTTGCATTGCAATAGCTAATTCACTAGCTGGAGATCTGGCTGCTTCATCGATAACAACTAAATCATAAATGTTTTCCTGAATGCCGTATTGATACCTTCCGATTCCAACACATGTACCACAAACTAGCGTTCTAGTTTTAGCTAAAAAGTTCTGAAATTGGGCTTTGCTAGATGCCATAACACTTAGCCATTCATTTGATATGAATATAATATTTTTGAGCTTATCAATAAGTTCGGGGGAGTAAACTTCAAAATTCAGAGAAAGCTTCCCATACAATTTGTCCCTAATATCGCATAAAGCAACACCTTCGAAATCCATTTGGATATCAATAGTTCTATTGATAAAAGAACTTAGTTGATCTTTTATCTTATTTACCCTTTGATTAAACTCCATATTTTCTAATAATTCAGAGTCTTTCGATTGAGAGATAAGACGATCAATTTTCTGTCCAAAAGACAGCTCATAATCAGTCACAATTTCAACAAACTCATGTTCTAAGCCAAGGTTATCAACTAAAGCACAAATTCGTTCTTTATATTCAGCTCTAAATTTATCCCTATAATGCTCTTGTAAAGATTTTTCACCAACATCATCCAAATTCATAGATAAGTTTCTTTGATCACCAAGTCTGACAATATCGATTGATTTATCAACTTTACCAAATAAACTGCGAACTTTTTCGGCAGCATTATTAACAGCCTCATGTGATTGGCTAACTAATAAAACCCTTTTAGCACCTTTTGATATGGTGTAATGGATAAATGAACCTATAAATGCAGTTTTTCCTGTACCTGGTGGGCCTTGTAATAAGGTAACAGGGCCATAGCGATATATATCTTTAAACGCCTTTCTTTGAAGTTCATTTAACTCAAATAAAATTTCCTTGTCTGCACCATATTCCGTGTATTCTTCCAACTCTTCATCTGAAGGTTCCATTTTTGAAACTGTTGGCTCAATAGATAATCCTGGTGAAAAATAATCGGTAATATTCGAAATTACGCCCCTGCCCATGACAAGGTTTGATACAGCCTTTTCCCGCTTAGCTAAAGAAGCAGCTGATAAACTTCCTTCCAAAACAATACTATCGCCAACACGCGGGGTGTTTCTCCCTTTAGGTCTATATAAGATGGTATCAGAGCCAAAATCCTCAATCCTACCAATCTCTCTTAACTCTCCTCTTAACTCAGTTTTCAGAGCAACATTTTCTTTGCTTAGATCAAAATCAAGTTTATTATTTTCACTTGTGTAGTTGAAAGTAAATCGACCTGTTTCAGTTCTTTTAGGCTCAGTTGTTACTTGAATTTTAGGGTTACTTTCATGCTCAGTTTCAACTAGCACTTTCCAAATTTCGCTAGCGGAACCTATCTTAGGTTTATCTGGTTTAGCTAGAGTTAGAATACTACGGGATGTTTCATTTTTAATTAATGGTACATTTTCTGATCTCTTGGTTAACTCATGAAAAACTGGGCTTTCTAGAACTGCATTTAGTAGCTTTATATTATTATCGTATGAAGAGTTAGCTAGCGATATATCCCCTTTAATTTCAATATCAGAATCCCTTTTATTCCACATAAATTGATCATGTCTAATTTCCTTTATATACGCAGTTACAACAAATTTATTTTCTGGATTGACCAACAAATCTACTTGATTTTTAGTTCCTGATAAAATTATTCTTACTAAATCTTTATTCTTCCCTGCATTAAGTTTAATTAGCACATAAAACACACCATCATCAGATACAAAATTTGAGGTAATTGAAGAGAAGTTCTTATGGTTTATTTCAAATTTTTCAATTTCTTTAGGAGGAGGAGGATTCAGGATAGCATCATATTCATCATGAAGTTTCTCAACATCTGCTACTGATATTTCAGGTTGTTCCATTAATAATTTAGTGTGGTTAATAAGGTGAATCAGACCAAATTTATTCGCCAGTTCATTAACAAGTTTAATGGTTGCAAACCTATCAATTGCATTTATAGAGATGTTTTCAAAATTATCCGGAACATATGATGGTGTGTATCTTGACTCGGATGTATGATTATATTCAACAATGTCAATAAAAGTAACTTCTGAATCATTAATGATAATGTTGCCTGGCTGTATATCACCATGAAATAAATGAGCACTGTGAAGCTTTAATAACGACTTTAAAAGGCTTTTACCTATTATTGTACCCATCCCTTTTTCGGCATCAGTTAAAAATGTATCCCACGTTATTCCATTAGCCCACTCGAAGACAAAGTACACATTTTGCATCTGTGCATTAAAGCCAAATTCTGATATTTCTTGAATACAGCTTAAGTTCGCAGTTGAAATAATTTGTACACGATGTAAAAATGCTAATAGTTGATGGTTAATACCACCGCCCTTATTTGTATCCGATACACCGAACCATGCCTTCACTCCCAGCTTTTCGTCTGGCGTTTTTAACAAATGACAAGTTCCATTAACTTGTTCAGGAATAGCACCAAAATCAGCATATATATTTTTCGTTGACAAGAATGGTGAGATACTTTCTAAAGCACCGTTATTTGAAGGCTTGTCACCTTTTAAAAGACGATTAAACTCTGTTAAAGACTCTCTAAGGTCTTGAAATCTCTGACCTGATTCTAACTCTAACCCTTTATCAAACCATGTCTGAAGTAATTCACTTAACTTATTATTTTTAATAGGCGACCAAGAATATATTCCATCCTGTTTATTGGGCCAACAGCCAAATGCAATATAGTGACTCGCAGCCGTTGCAAGATATACATCCCTCGTAAAAGCTGTGCCGTCACTGTCATCAAATAAATCTTCAGGTGTAACAACTCGACCATGTTGCAAAATTGAACGAACATTAGAAACAGTCTTATTCTGAGGATCAGGGTAAGAAGCAGTTAAGAAGTTTGACAAGACGACTTTACTTGGCAAAGACAACCAGATGCTGTGCGAGCCAATATCTCTATGTGCGACATCTATATCATGTAGTCTTGCAAGTTGGCTGATTAATGCCTGAATTAAATCAAGTCTACTGTCATCTGATAACTTGGATTTGTTTTTTCTTATGAATTGTTCAAGCCTTTCTTTTCTACTAGGCCATTCATATAGCTCAACAAAATCTGAACTCAAATCCGTTGGAAGGTGTAAGAGAGATAAATGTAAATCCTTCAAATCGTCTTCTTGCGTATCAATATATCCCAGAACACTAGATTCACGATGCGCTATTAGTGCTCTTTGTTCCGGTGTTCTAGCACTTTCAACAATGCATGGGGCTGTAAAATCCCAACGTCTCATTAAGGCTTTGTAATTATGATTATTAGCTCTTTCACTTTGAAACTCAGCATAAAGATGATCTTTATGCTGAAATAAGGCCGTACTTTTCTGAATATAGTTATTTACTGAGAATGTTTTCGCTTTAAAATCTGCACTATTATTGGAAAAAATTCTATCCCAAATCGTTATATTCTTATTTGGAAAGTCTTCTTTTCGTTTAAATGATTTTTTCTTGCCAAAACATTTAACATAATGATTTACATCACCAATTTTTTTAAACTCATCAAGAGTAAAGACATACTCCCTTTCATCTGAAGGTAAGTTTGAATTGTCGGCACTGCCGCATAAAACAACACAAAAATCGACCCAAGGTCTAAATTTTCCTTTGAGTTTTTGATCTAATTTGCTGGAAAGTATCTGAGCTGCTCTTCTAGCTTGCTTTACACCATCTCTTCTAGTTTCTTGATGTCCATCACTGTACTCCTGAACCCAACCACGATTATCAGAATAAAGTTTACCTGTATAATTCTTTAACTCGACTACGATAATTCTGTCATCTGTAATTAGAATTATGTCAGCTTCAAATTCATTGCTCTGACGTCCAATCATCTCTAAGGAGGAGTAACCTTTCCAATTGTTTGGCAGGTGTTCTTCTAAGACATCATTTGCTTTTCTTTCATATCCATTGATACCCAACGGGTCTAGGCAAACTATTTGCATTCCATTACTCCGAAATTTTTAAAATATTTAACTTACTCTTTGTAAAATAAAATTTGTGTAAAGCTTTGTTATTAAATGCTAAAAACCACCATAGGTGCTCATACCCGCACCTTGATAGTTACTATAAACATGTTGGTAAATAACCAGTTCCATATCAGCTAACTCATCATCAGGATATGGTGCTTGAGGTAAATATTGAAGGCTATCACCGATAATTGTTTTAACTTGTGATTTAACCTGCGTACTTTCACGCCATCGGTCAACTTTTAGCTTTTCTTCTTTTAAAATCTCTAAAGTTTTCTGGGCAACCTTTTTAACTTCGGCTTCTTCTTTCTTAGAGAGCGTTGACTTTTTAAGTAGATCAAAGATGGCTAACGACTCTTCATTTAACCCTTCACGAGCGGCTCTTTCTACTTCAGGGGTAATCACGTTAGCCCAATAGTCTTTAACATCATCAAATGCCTTTTGAACAGCTTGTAAGTCCTTTCCTGCATTATATTCTTCGATGATTTGCTTATATTTATCATAAAACTCTAAACGAATAGGATTCTGCTGAATCATCTTTTGTAATTGCTGTTCTATGGCTTCTTGCAAATTAAAAACTATAGCATTTTTTTGAGTTGATTTAGCAAACGCGGCTTGTAACTTGTCAAAGTCTAATGTACTTAAATCAACATAATCGTCATCAGACTTTGTTGTTGTTTTAGTGCTAACACTCATACTCACTTCTTGTTGAAGTTTACGCATAATGTCTGAAATATCTGCTGACTTGGTATTTTGGTTTAATTGAGTATAAATCGCTTCAATAGCGTTAAATTCTTTTGTGTAAGGCTTGATCCAATCTGAAGGATATTGTGCCAAGTATTTTCTGAAAACATCCCTTGCCGCGACTTCAAATTGAGTACGTGTTGTTTCATTCAAACACACTGCATTTGCTGCTTTATTTAACTGTCCCAATTTTTCCATTGCTGTTGGTGCATTAACCAATTCATCTAAATTAAAATCGACTTCAGATAAAAACTCTTTAACCGCTACAATGGCTAAAACAAGTTCAGCTTCTAACTCTTCTAATTTTCCCGCAGGATTACCACTCCCTCCACCTTTACCACCTGGTTTAGACTTTCCACCTTCACCGTATACTGAGTAGGCTTTTTCTAATTGTTTATAAACATTACCGTAATCAACAATTAATCCATTTTCTTTTTCATCATCATAAACACGGTTGGCACGAGCAATTGTTTGCATAAGCGTGTGGCCTTGAATCGGTTTATCAAGATATACCGTTGATACACACTGTGCATCAAAACCCGTAATCCACATTGCACATACAAAGGCTAAACGAAATGGGTTATCTTCATCTTTGAATTCTTTTTCGAGATCTCGTTCAACAACTTTCTTGCGATGAGTTTCAATATCTAAGCCAAGCTTTTTAAATTTCTTAACTTCATTTTGCTCACTGCTCACTACCACACATACTTCAGTATTTTTTACTCGGTCATAGTGTTTTTGTATAGTAAGTGCTTGTTGTTCATCTTCTGCGTCCATTAAACGCTGTTTTAGCTCTTTTAAATACTCAGGCCAGTATGACATTACCAAATCGTACATACGCACGGCTGTGGGCTTATCAAGCGCCACAAACATTGCTTTACCTTGATAGCCCCTATCATTAAAGTGCCAGACTAAATCTTTAGCTATTTTATCTAACCGATCATCAGAAGTTAGAATGGGGTAATCTCTAGCGAACTCTCGTTTCAGCTTTGCTATTTGGTCTTGATCGAGATCTTCGTTATTGATGATATCGGCCATCCGCTGATCCAAATCAGGGTTTTCTATATCTAGCTTTTCACCCCTATTGAAATATCTAAGCGGTAGCGTCGCACCATCAGCTATTGCCATTTTAAAATCATAAACAGAAACATACTCACCAAATATATTTTTGGTCAGTTCTACCTCTTCAGCAATGAGTGGCGTACCTGTAAACCCTAAGAATGAAGCATTAGGAATTGCTTTGAAACGCATGTTGCGAGCAAATTTACCACCTTGAGTTCTATGCGCTTCATCAGAAATAACAATAATATTTTTTCTATCTGATAATTCTGGATATTCGGTTTCTTTTTTAGGATCAATTGAAAATTTATGGATAAGTGAAAATACATATCGATGATTTTCCGCCATTAATTCCCGTAAATGATCACGGCTTTTAGCTCTTATGCCACGCTTAGGCAGTTGTTCAGGTATGGCTCCACAGCCAGAAAATGTATCGTATAATTGATTTTCCAATTCAGTACGATCAACAACAATTAAAAAAGTATAACTTCCACCAAATTTACGGAGTATTTTTTGAGTCAAAAACACCATTGAATATGACTTACCAGAGCCTTGCGTATGCCAAAAAACACCTAATTTACCTTTTAAATCTTCAATGTTTCTTGTTTGATCAACAACCTTATTTACACCAATAAACTGATGGTTTTTTGCCATAAGTTTAATAACATCATCACCTTCACCATCAAATAACAAAAAATTTTCAAATAAATCCAGTAAACGTGTTTTATCACATGTACCTCGAAGGATAGTATCTAGGCTAACAACACCTTCATCATTTTCTTCGATGCGCTTCCATTCTAGGAAGAACTTATACTTACTCGTTACAGTACCTACACAGGCGTCTGTACCATTACTTAAAATAATAAATGCATTACAATGCAAAACTTCAGATATAGTATCTTTATAATCGCTGAGATTATCGTCATAAGCATGTCGCAGGTCTTGATGATGTGCTTTAAGCTCAAAGAACACGAGAGGTATTCCGTTAACAAAACCAACAATATCAGGACGGCGATTATACAATTTACCAACTACTTCGAGTTGCCTAACTGCTAAAAACTCATTTTTAGTTGGTTCATTAAAATTAAAGACTTTTAAACGTTTTTTTTGCAATATGCCTTTATCATCTTGATAACTAACTTGTACACCTTTAGTCAGTAGCTGATGCTTGATTTTGTTAATAGCCCCTAAACTTTTATCAGCGATAACTTGAATAATTTCTGTTATACCGCTTTGATAGGCAAGCTCAGGTAAGTTGGGATTTAATTTTTTCAATGCTAGTGTGAGATCACGAACTAAAACAACTTCCGATTTATTAGCACGACCAAGTAAACCATCACTTCTATCGCCTTTTACGGAAAATGATTCTTTGTGCCAAGCTGTTACTACTTTCCAACCTAAGTCTTCAAGCACTTCTTGTGCAGCATTTTCTACTAAACCATCTTCAGAATACTCATAACTCATATCAGCAATGTCCTTATTAATTATTTTTCTGTAACCTTTCTAACAAATTTACAGGTAATTCAACTTGTTCGATATCAATCATTCCTGTCATTAGTCGAGGAAGTAAAATATTACGAGACTCATTCAAAAGTTGAATTTGTTTAAGAAGATTATTTATATTTTCAAAAATTGGTCGAGCATATTCATCAAACTTTTGAATCAAACCATTTTCTCTCGACGGTAACTTTGGCTTAAAAGATAAGATCTTTGAAGGTGAAGTATGCTTTACTGTTGCGCCAGAAGAAGAGCCAACAACAAAACCTCTATAAGACTGGTCTTGAAAAAGCATATAATAGAAATACTTAGGAAAAAAATTTTTGTCAACGGGTAACACCTTCCCAAGTCGTTGATTGTGTAGAAACGTTTTACTACTTTCAGGAACCAACAGAGGATAACCAAGCGTGTCTGCTTCTTTACTCAAATCAGTCATGGTTACTAACAAATCATGTAATTTCAAAATATACTCTTTGGGATTTTCTGCGGTCTCATCATAATATTTAACCTTATTAAGCTTTAGACCCCCACCAATTTTGAAATTACCTGGCGTTAATAATACTTTAGATGTTTCCTCTTCTCTAAAAAATTCACCTTTGTACGCATATCCATGTTTTATAGTTACTACGTCATTTAGATTCCAAATATCCCAACCTTTTGGCAATTTTGTTTCAGAATCAATAGGTGTATTTTTGTAATCTGGAAATTTACAGCGAACAAACCATTCTTCGTATGTAATTTTAGCTGTCTCTTCAAGTAGTTTTATACGCTTTTGATTATTTTCTATTAAGTCATCATAAGCTGATAAAATATTGCCAATCTTGAGCTGTACATCAATTGGAGGACACGGGATTTTTAAATTTTCGGCATCATCAACCTTTATATGAGGAACTGTTGCTCCAAAAGCAATACCATGCACATAGCCTTGAATCGCATCGCTTTGTAAAATATAAGCGAGGTACTTCCAATCAAGTAACGCAGGGTCTGGTCTATAATGAAATAGTCTTTGGCCTAGAAATACATTTTTATCATTAGATGTAAAGCGGCCAACATTACCTACTGGTGCTTCTCTTGAAAATATAACATCTCCATATTCTGGCTTTGATCGGCGAGTCCACTTTATAAAGGTTTCTTCTTCAACATACCTAACGGTATTCAAATCTATAAAACCGCCACCTACATTGGTTGTTCTGATCATTTTGTAAGGGGTTACATAATCCACAACAGGTGCTGTTTTATTGACACAATCAATTGCTAAAATACAAAGCTCTGATATTGGTTTTGATTCCCAAATCATAGTTTTACACCCTGTATAAAATTCATTAAATCATTGGCAGAATGATTTAATGAATTTAATTCTTTATTGATTTCAGAAATTCTAAATTTATAATCAAACTCTTCATCAATTTGTATTTTGTAGCCCACATAACGTCCAGGCGTTAAACTAAAGTCATTTTCTTTCACTTCATCTTTGTTAACTATCTTGCAGAATCCCTCAATGTCCTGATATTCATTTTCAGGGAAATTCTCCAACATAAACTGCCAATCTTTTACTTGCTGTTTATAGTTTGATAATGACTCTTTTAACACTTGTCGATGTTCTTTAATAATGATCACTAATGAGCGTAAAAGCTTTCCATGCTCATCAAGTTGTTTTTTCTTAGCTTTATTTTTATCCGTATTTTTATTATCCAGCGCAGATAGCTCTTTTTTATCTTGCTCTAAAGCAGTTTGATATTCTTCAAGATGAAGGGTTAGTTTTTCTACTGGGTTTTCAAATACATGTATCAGGGTTTTACACTCGTCAAACTCAGGCTCACTTGGTACTTTAGAAAAAATAGCAAGCTCATCGACTACGTCAGTAAAATCTAACGATACGGATTTGTGCTCATCTAATATTTCTTGGCATTGTTGACGAAGTAAATTTACTTCCCTAGAAATTTCAGTTGCTAGTTCTATTGCATTTTTCTGGTGTTTTTCGTTACCATCGGCAATAGCCCTACTATCTCCACGGTATGATTCCATAACTGTACTAAAGTTCTGCAATTGACCTAGTGAAAAATCATTAATGGTATTGGTAACTACTCGGAAAGTATTTCGAGCATCAATCATTAATATTTTATCTTTATTTACTCTAGGTTTACCTTTATCTAAAAACCAAACATGACATGGTAATGAGCGGGTATAAAAGAAGTTATTACCAACAGAAACGATGCAATCGACATCGCCTGTTTCAACCAGTTTTTCACGAATATTTTTTTCCGTACTTCCAGCGTCAGTAGCTGAGCTTGTCATAACAAAGCCAGCCCGCCCATTTTTATTTAAATAGCTGTGAAAATATTGAATCCACAAATAGTTACCATTATCTGCATTTGGAATACCTACATCTTTAAACAAACGTACATCATTTTTAACGTAGTCTTTTTTCTTATCAACTTTTTTTACGTTAAATGGCGGGTTAGCCATTACAAAGTCACATTTACCTACCAGGTTGTGCGGATCAGAATAAAAACTATTATCCTCAATAATCTTCCCTTCAATACCATGTATTGCAAGGTTCATTTTAGCTAAACGGGTGTTATTAGATTTAAGCTCGGTTCCGTAACAAGTAATGGCTTCATTAATTGATTTAACCGATTTATTTTCTTCTAGAAAATGACCTGTTTGTACGAACATACCCGCTGATCCACAAGCAGGATCGTGAATAATGCCGTGATCTGGTTTTATCAGGTTAACAATAAGTTGTACTAACGACGGTGGAGTGAAGAATTCGCCGCCTTCTTGAGCACCCGCGCCATCCATAGAGAACTTCATTAAGAAAAACTCATAGATCCTCCCAAAAACATCGCCCGTTAGATTTTTAACCGAGTCCTTGTTAAAAACACGTATAAGTTCGGATAAAAGATCTGTATCCATTTCTTGATAATTCTTAGGTAAAACGCCTTGTAAGTCTGGATACTCATTTTCTATTAAACGCATTGCTTCATTAATAGCTTCATCAATGGCTTCACCCTCAGGTAAATCAGCTAAATAATCATATTGCGACTTCTCAGGTAACATCATTGCACCTTGAGCTAAAAAGTCATCTTTAGTTGCTGATCTTTTACCACGAGGCCCCTCAGGAATACTTGCTTCGACTGCGCCTTTTGCTTGATCATATCTATTTTGTGCATAACGAAGAAGAATTAAACCTAATACAGGATCTTTATATTCAGCAGCGGTAAGTTTTGAATTAGCACGTAAGGTATTTGCGCTATCCCATAAATCGGTTTCTAGTTGTTTGATTTCTTGCTGATTCATTTATTTCAACTTCTTTAGTTTGGTATCCGTAAACGGATTGAATTATTTATTGCCAACTTGAGGAAAAATCTGCACTTTTTGATGTTGGCTCATTCTTTGGTTTTTTCATTTTTACGGTCATTGGAAATGGAAAATCAACACCTAATAATAGTGCTTCTCCTTGACCTAATACAGGTAAAAATGAAGCTGAGCGTTGGTCTATTGCACCAACGGCTTTTTTAACAATTTCTTGGTCAAATTGATTCGTCAACCTATGAACGATAAGCGTACCAATTTGGCTCAGAACATCTTCAGGTATGTCGCGTGGCCTTTGTGTGGCAATTACAGTGTTCAAGCCGTACTTTCGCCCTTCTTTAGCTATATTACCAAAAGCATCAAGTTCAAATCGACTAGTATCTTCACCGACTTTCTTATTAAGAAATTGATGTGCTTCATCAATGAATACTAATAAGGGTTCTTTATGGTTGATTATACCTTTTCTTGCGACTGATAAGAGTTTTCTACCAATAGCATTGACTAATATTTCACGAGAATTTGCTTCAAAGGGCACTTCAGATAAATCTAAGCGAATTATTTTTTGATTATTTTGAGGTGAACAAAAACTATCAATCAAGTCTGGAATGGTTAAAAGCTTAGGATCTGCGTCTATCATCCATTTTAAATTAGGATTATCGGCATAAGCTTTGATTCTAGAAATAAGGTTGAGGCAATGACCTACATCGACTTCCGTTTTTCCACCCCAGATTGTAGGGTCTGGCATTCTATTACTATAACCCGTAGGATAAACACATTCGTGAATAATTTGATCCGCTAATCGTGAAAACCCCCAATTAATTGGTTTGTTCTGAGCATTTATACTTTGTGCAATTAATTCGTATGGGGCTTTGATTTTTTCCGCTTTACATATTAAATAATCACTTGTTATATTAAGTCCTTGTGGTGGTGCTTGCCAACATTGAGTGACAACTTTTTGACTTAAAATTGCAGCTTCTAATTTAGGTGATTGACTTTGTGCTGACGGTCTTAAAAAAGCACGGATATCAGAATCAGTAAATTGCCAATGTGGAAAAGTTACCTTATTTTGAGCTGTTGCGCTTGGATGCTCACCAACGTAATAACTTAAGCAAGGTAGAGAGCTATATTCTCCCGTTGGATCTATGATGATCGCTTTACCACCTGCCTCTTGCACCTGTTCGATAATATTCATCATCGAAAAACTTTTACCACCGCCTGTTGCGCCAAGGATAGCGCAATGTCGGGAAAAAAGTTTTTCCGGTGTAACATGAATCGTTACTGAATCATCATGAGGTAAATTAGCTAAAGGAAGATGAATTTGATTAGCCAAATCTTCTTGTTTACCCTCTGCAAGTAATGACACTAAATATGGATGTGCAGAATAGAGCTGACTACCTAAACGAGGATGTTGTTTTATACCTTTGTAATTTCGACCATTAGAAGGGTTTAAGCTTACTAAGATTTGAACTAATCCAATAGGATGATTTTCAGTTGGCTTATCTGCCAATCCATCAACGCTGAGACGTTCACCCCCTTCAATCCAAACTTTAACTAGACGACCTAAAACAGCTGTTTCACCAACGTCTATAAACACAAACTCATTAACTTCGCCTGCGGCAATTCTGTTACCAAATGACCAACTCGGCTCTCCAGATCCTGCTTTAGATAAGTTAACGATTATTTCAGTCGCTGAAACATTAATAACACTACCTATTCTTCTAGTAGAATCGTAAGGTGAAAACCATTCTTGAAATTCCATTTAAATTAGCACCTTATTTAACATTTGCGGCGAGCTTTTCAAATAATTTAAATAAATCATCTTCAGGGCTTTTTGTTCTTCGATCTGGTAATAAACTTGAAAACTGTTCAAAGGTTGAATCTAAAATCGCTATTCTGCCATCCCCATGATCTATTGCTGACATCAGCAGCTGCCTAATATCACTATTAAAAGAACCACTTTCATTAAAGGGGTCTTTAGTCGCGACCATCAACATAAACTCTGGATTAGTTCTTAATGCCATCGTTAATGCATTATTGATATGTTTATCATTAAAACCAAAACCTAAACAAAGCACACCTGTTCTAGGTTTTTTAACTGCATCTAAAAATGATGCCATCATATCTAGATATGGTGAATCGTAGGAGGTTTGATATTTGCTGCTACTAGGATAAATAAAAACAGGATCACCATTTTTACTATCCGCAGATGTTTTTCGAATCCGACCATTTATTTTACGCCAATCAACAGAACCATGCATTTTATATAATTGAAATACATTAGGAAGGTATGCCCCTTCGCTATTTAATGATTGCCCTCTATTCACTATGTCATAGTTAAACCACATAGGATTGAAATAAGAAGGGCTTGAATATTCAAAACCATCTATTACAACAAACCCTGTATTTGAAGCGGCATGTTCAAATGCTAAATCATAATTTGTAGTGAAAAGTTTTAACCTTTGTTGTTGGGCGCTTCTTCTGCCAACAGCACGAATAAATTTATCGTGACTTACCCACTCTGAATGACCTTGAATAAGATCAGTAAAGTTAGTTTTATCGAGTATTATTTGTTTAGCTTGTTCTAAAAATTTAGTTACTTGAGCCGTTCTTGTATCAGATAAATTTCCTACAGCGAGAGCTGAATCACATAGAGATAATAAAAGCTCAATGTCAGGCTTAGCCTTGCCATCAGCTTCTTTTAATAATTGCAGTGTATGATAATTCGTAGCATTAAGCGTTAATTCAAAGAGTTTTGAGTCAGCTAATCGGCAATATTCCCACAAGTGCCACATACTAGGCGCTATTGGTGGAACTACATTGGGCTTATTAAATGTTAAAGATGTACCTGAACCCGCTAATATCACTAAATTATCGATATCTAGAATTTTATTAATAAATCGAAAGAACGACTTTAGTCCATCGTTTTCCTCTTCATTATCTAAATCAATCTCAAGAGGCTCTCGAATACCAGAAACATTATCCTTTTTTATATCCGAAGAAATAAATTTAATCTTAGACTGGGTGCTCATTTTCATCCTTAAATTCTAAACAATTTCAGTTAATCATTATTACCGTGGCTCAAATCCATTTCTGGCAGTAATTCCTGTACTGTGCAGTTCATCACAACTGTCATTTTATATAATTTGATTATCGTAATATTAACAGTGCCATTTTCGACCCTACTTAGGTAACTTTGATCAATATCTGCCGAGAAAGCCAAATCAGCTTGACTCATATCTTTTTGCACCCTCATTACTTTAATGTTTTTACCTATAATTTTCGCAAAATCATCCATTTACAAGTCTCTGGGATAAAAGAGTTAATATCCCACATTGCTTTGACTTTCACGATTGCATATAATCCACATTTTATGCTTATATGCATAATTATGGGCATTTTACTATATTAGTTGGGATTTATGCATGGAAACTATCAAATTAAATAAGACATTCATCAAAATCATATCTATGCCTAATATTAACCACTTTTCAGCCGTTGAAATTAGAACTGCATATATTGCAGTAACTAAAGATGAAAAGTTAGTTCCTGCTGAAGTACGCCGCTTCATATATGAAGAGCTATTAAAGTTAGAAAGAAGGGGTTGGATAGAAAAAGTGACATCAATAAAAAGAAAAGTAACACGTTATTCTAAAACTGAGAGCTTTAATTTTTTAGAAAGTAATGAGTTAGATTTTGTGAAATCAAAAATAATACAAGTGCCAACTAACTCAATAAAAAAAGAGTTTTGTTTTAAGGTAAATCAATATAAAAAACAGTTAATTGAAGGGCTTGGCTCTGTTGAAGAGTGTCTCAGATTACGAGGTATATACCCTGAACTATACACTGTTTTAAAAAGAAAACATGACATTTTAAAAGAACAAAACCACATGTTAATAGGCAAAATAAAGATTTTAGATGATCTAATCAACCAACATAAAGAGACATAATTAATGAAATTAAGAAATTGGCAGTCTGCCTGCATTGATGCAGCAATTTCAAAATATAAAAATATAAAAAAACACTTTTTGGCTCTTGCGACACCAGGAGCTGGTAAGACAGTTATGGCATCAGTGCTTGCTAAAAAATTATATGACCTGGGTGAGATTGACTTGGTACTTTGCTTTTCACCATCATCAATAGTCTCATGCGACTTTAGTGATACTTTGAGTGAACAATTTGATATGCACTTTGATGGCACGATTGGAGCAATTGGAAACTCTTATACATACCAAATACTTGATAAGTTAGATGAAAAAGTCTGGCGATTATTTGATAAATACCGAGTATTCGTTATTTTTGATGAGATTCACCATTGCGCTGGTTCTAATGCCAAAGACTCTAACGTATGGGGTGAAGCAATAATTAACAAAATTAAAGATTTTGCGACATACACTATAGCGTTAACAGGTACTCCGTGGCGCTCTGATGCATTGCCAATCGTGCTTGCTGAATACTGTGATATATCAGGTGAAATTCAATGTGACTATAGTTATGGTCTTAAGGAAGCTATTAAAGACAATGTTTGTCGCGTACCTCAAGTTATTGCTTTAGACAATGATCAAATAACTGTAATTGAGGGCAACAAAACCAAACACTTCAACAGCTTTTTAGATCTTTTATCAAAATCGATAATCCCTTACTCTCAGATCGTCACCAATAAAATGGTGATTAAACAGCTCTTGAATAATGCTATTGCCAAACTCGATGAGATACGTCAAGTAAACAAAAATGCAGGGGGATTAATTGTAGCCTCCTCTATTTCACATGCTTGGGAGATACAATTGATTTTAAAGAAAATGATAGGCGAGACAGCACTCGTTGTAACAAGTAACGAAGATGACTCCAATAGTATGATTAAAAACTTCCGCTACAATTCAAACAAGTGGATTATTAGTGTGGGTATGATATCTGAAGGGACTAACATTCCACGACTGCAAGTGTGCTGTTATTTATCAAATGTAAAAACGGAAATGTACTACAGACAAGTATTAGGTCGTATTTTAAGAGTCACTAGATCTCAAAATCAAACTGCCACTTTATTCATGCCCGCAGAGCCTAAGCTGGTCGAATACGCCTATCGTTTATCGCAAGACATACCAGAAGGACTAACAGCAGTAAAGTTTGCACAAATTAATGAAGAAGTAACCGTTGATGACATTGACATAGTTGAAACAGAAGAAGTGGATATTCTAAGTGAACCGGAAGAACACCTCATTGATAAACCAATAATTGACGTTAATGATACTGATAATGACACCATTGATACTATAGAGGATATTGAACCTTTAGATATTCACGCCCCTGTTGAATCACATAACAGCATGATGGGGATCTTTGGCCAATTCTCTCATAAAGAGCTTGAAATTGATGGTTTTGAGAATTTACTCATATCAGATCAATCACTAGCCAAACTCAATCAATACAATACAGAAGCGTTTTAACATGACAAATGGCACAGAAGCTCCTTATTCACTAACCTGGGGTTACCCAAAAAAGAGAAAGATTAGGCCCTAGATGTAAAACGGATCAAGTTGATCTATGTTCTGAGAATGTAGGAATTTTTGAACTTATTTTAATTGATAGCCATTCAAATTCCAAAAAAATTATAGATATTCTTGTCCAAATCCACCTCAAATGTGTTAACTTATCGTCTAAATGAATGTTTCATCTAACAGTGCTTAATTAACAGGCAAAACACTACATATAGTGCTTTTTCTTATTTAACAACACTATTTTTGGTGATACAATTCGCCAATGAAACAATATAATCAAACAATGTGGATAGTAAAATGAGAAATAATAATACAGCACTGGCTTCCAACCGACCCACCCACCCAGTGAGACATATTTTCTCAGCACATAATAAAATTTAATAATTTTACTTAACCCTCCTAAATCTCAAACTTAATATATCAATATAAAGCCTAGCAATGTTCTAGGCTTTTGCTACTACAGCAGTGTAGTCCCAAAGGAATAAAAACATGACGTATACCACGTTTAATCAAGTACCTAATAACGCTCTTTTAGAGCCAATGTTTTTAGGTAATAGCGTTAACGTTTCTCGCTATGATCAACAACGTTATATTGCTTTTGAAAAATTAATAGAAAAACAATTATCGTTTTTTTGGCGTCCAGAAGAAGTTGATGTATCTAAAGATAGAGCTGATTGGCAGAGCCTAACTGATTCTGAAAAACATATTTTTATTTCTAACTTAAAATATCAAACACTATTAGACTCAATGGCTGCACGCTCTGTTAATGCCGTATTACTTCCTTTAGTCTCTTTACCCGAAGTAGAAACATGGGTAGAAACATGGGCCTTTAGTGAAACTATTCATTCTCGTTCTTACACGCATATTTTACGTAATTTATTTACGGACCCCGGTGAAATATTCGATGATATCATCGTTAATCCTGCCATTTTAAAACGTGCTACTAGTATCGCTAAGTTTTTTGACGATGTAATTCTTACTACGCAATTATTACAATCTCAGGGCGAAGGTACTTATGAGGTAGAAGGTAAAACAGTAGAAGTTAGTACAAGAAAACTTAAAGAACGTTTATATCTTGCTGTTTGCTCTGTTAATGCACTAGAGGCAATCCGTTTTTACGTGAGTTTTGCTTGTTCATTTGCTTTTGCAGAACGTGAGCTACTTGAAGGCAATGCCAAGATTATAAAGTTAATTGCGCGCGATGAAGCACTTCATTTAACCGGCACTCAACATATTCTTAATAATTGGAGATCAGGTAAAGATGACCCTGAAATGAAGATTATTAGTGAAGAACTTCGTGATGAAGGATTACAAATTTTCTTAGATGTTGTTGAGCAAGAAAAAGAATGGGCTCAATATTTATTTAAAGATGGCTCAATGATCGGGCTTAATGCCGAAATTTTAAATCAATATATTGAGTATATTTCTAATCAACGTTTAACCGCTATCGGTTTTGATGCCCCTTATGACATTAAAAGCAATCCGTTACCTTGGATGAATTCTTACCTTGTTAGCGATAACGTGCAAGTAGCTCCACAAGAAACTGAGATATCAAGCTACCTAGTTGGTCAGGTTGATTCATCCGTAGATGTAGATGATTTTGATGGCTTTGACTTGTAATACAAGCAGATGATATTTGCCTTAGTTAACGCTACTTAATAACTATGAAAGTAATACATGCGCCCCAAAATTTGAAAAATGCTATTAAACTGATGCCAAAAATTAACGTTCAGGGAAAAGTTGTTCATTATGAAAATAATGAACAGACTTTACTCGATTGTTTAGAGTCGGCTAATGTAGAAGTACATTATCATTGTCGTGATGGGTTTTGTGGTGCATGTCGAGTAACTTTGCTAGAAGGAGAAATTAACTACCCTTTAGGTGAGCCTTTAGCTTATGTCGGAGACAATGAAATTTTACCCTGCTGCTGTGTACCTGTAACTGATATTACCCTGTTAATAGACGAATAGTACCAACCCCATACGAATACTTTCATCACTCGCTGCTTAGCCCTGATGATAACTACAAAAAAAGTCGCTAATACCATTCGACTTATTGCCATAAACCTTGATTTCCACTTAATTTCTTTATCTTGAGTAATAATGTAGGTAACAACAGCGAGGATGAATTACATACCAATTGCATCAATCTGCACTAAATCACTCTGGTCGATAGTGATTACATCTTCATCATCTATAAGTGAAATAATTTGAGCTGGGTACTCGTCAATTTGAGCAATAGTTAAGTCACTGAGGAATTGATCATTTTACAAAATATTCCTATTTATTATTTTACCTTGTGAGCTATAACATATGACGAATTTAAATGAATGCAAGAAACACAATATTAAGTTTATCTAAATTTACTGCATTGAAAAACATAGTTAGATTAATTAAATATAGCAGTGAAAAGGTTGTTTTTTTTGCAAAAAAAAAAAGCGTAAGAAAATAATTTCACTTACACTTTTTAAGAAGTCATCGAGTGGACTTTTTTAACACTACAGCCGGAAGATAAAGATTTTAGCGTGGTAGATAAAAGACCATCACTAAGCAAAATAACGCTATAAGCCAGAAAGCTTTAAAAAAAAATCTTACCCCTATATTTCTATCATTTGGGTGTTTATCGGGCAATTCCATACCACAATGCTGACATTGATTGTTTTCGCCTTCACAGGTATTTTCAGTTTGACAAAACAAACACGTTTTAGTTGTTTGGCTCATACTAGTTCCCTTTTATTATTCATTTGTGAGCAGCTACTGTGAAGTCAACTGATGATACAATTGCGGTAAACGTAATGGTAATTGAGCTGGTCTTAATATTTGAGTAAAACCATCATTGCCAAATAAATAGGGTAGGTATTCTTGTGCATCAACATCAATTGTTATGCAAAAAGGTTTGATACCTAGTCGTTTTGCTTAATTAATTGCCTGATGAGTATCTTCAATGCCAAAGCGTCCTTCATAGTGGTCGATATCATTGGGTTTACCATCGGTTAAAATTAGCAAAAGTTTGTCTGCCGTTTTTTGTTCACTAATAACCTTGGTCGCTTGACGAATTGCTGCGCCCATTCTTGTGTAAAACCCAGGCGTAATCGCTTGTATGCGTCCTCTTACATGGTCACTATATTTTTCGTTAAAGTTTTTCAACATAGTAAAACGAATATTGCTTCGTTTTACCGAAGAAAAGCCGTACATAGCAAAATTATCACCAACCGACTGTAATGCTTCACCAAACAGTAATAGGCTGTCTTGCACTACGTCAATAACACGATTGTCATTATCTAAATGAGAATCCGTCGACATTGATAAATCAGCTAATAATAAACAAGACAAATCACGATTATTACCTCTATATGATTTAAACAACCCTTTTTCCGCTGTTGCTGCCGTTTTACTCTCAACATGAAAATCGAGCCAAGCATTTAAATCAAGCTCTTCACCTTGAGGTTGAGCTTTTAGCCAATATTTAACACTGCGTAACTGTTCAAATTGTGCTTGAATCATTCTTGCGGTTTTTTGCAATTTCACCGGTAGTTTTGTTGGCGTGGCATCACGAGGTAACATAGGTTGTAATAAACAACGATCTTCTTGCAATGTTTGCGTTTTATAATTCCATTCCGGTAATTTTATCCCCTCACCTAGCGGAATATCATCTTGCGACGCCGAAGGTAAGTCTAAATCTATTTTTATTTGACCACTTTTTTGATGTTCTTGTTTCTTGGTTAAGGTGATTTTGTCTAAATCATCAATGGTGCTTTGATAATCTTCTTCATCTTCATCACTGTCATCTTTACCACGATCCATTTTTGAAAACTCGCTCCAAGAGAACAAACTTTCAAGACGAAAGATCATCATACCACCGCGACTATCATCAGAATCTACACGTTCAGCTTTTTTCCTTGAACTCTGTGCTTTTTTAACTGATTTTTTCTCGTCATCTTGATCTTCGTTATCATCTGATAGCTCATCTTCATCAATATCTGCCATCAGTACATCATCACTGCTAGCAGAAGGATAAAGCCATAAATATACCGCTTGTGGAGCAAAATTTACCACAGGGAATTCGTTAACGGAACCAGGGGTTAGGATGGCATCCCTGATTGACTGCTCCATCGTTCTTTCTATTGCAGGCATTTGATCCAGCGGTAGACGCATATCAACAAATGCTTTGGCTAAACGTCGGTATCGGTTATGTAGCGCAGGGAATTTTTCTAATACGGTGACCACTAAAGCTTGATTGTCTTTAGCCCAGTGACGAAAACTACCGCTATGATGGGCCGCTAGAACAGCTAACCAAATATAAAGATCATAATTAAGTGCTTTGTCATTAAATACAGCCAATGATTCAGGTAAGCGTAAGCTTTCTTCATCTTGCCAGGCAAGACTTACGAGTTGGTTATCACCCGATATTTTTTGCAGAAAACTTTTACGAGTTAAATACTCTCGCCCTGTTGCCGCTTCAACACGTTTAACAACATCACCACCTAGCGCTCGAAAAACCATCGCGACTGATTTACTTACTTGATCAAAATTTACTCGTGCATCGTCAAATTCAGGATTTGCTTTACGAGTAATATATTTATGCCAAAGTCCACCAACCCACTCTTCCATAACCGTAATACATTCATTTAAATAAATAGTAGTTATATTGTATCAATAAAATGACCCTTTGCCGTGATGTGGGTCAACAGAAGTTACTTTGCTTTATCAAAATTTAAAATGGGGTCAGTAAAAAGTAGCAGATCTTTCCCGCTATAAGGTGTTTTTACTTGCGTAGAGCCAAGCAATGTATGGCTAAACTCTATTTGTGTATTTCAATATGCTCTTGTACGTAACAAAAAAATACGATTTAAATCTTATGATTTTGTCATTTCCTGCTTCGACTCTATGATAAATAATAAGATTAAATAGTTAAATAGTTAAATAGTTAAATAACCTTTAGGGGTAAACGAAGAAAGGGAATTAAAAAAGAGGTGTTTTTCTCGCCATTGCTCGAGAAAGATTTAACATGCCGATCAAAATAAACCCAGCATGCAAAGTCACAAAATAAATTAATCCAACCATGATCGACATTTGTAGTTGCGAGGTACAATAAATAACCACTAACGGCACTACAGCAAGTAAAATACCCGCTAAAATAGAAAGTTGTATAGTTCTTATGAGGTGAATTTTTCCGATACCTAGATTTCGTATTCTTATTTTATCATCAACTTGGCCTTCTACACTTTCGTGGTAGACTTTTTTTTGCTGATATTGACGATAATAGTAAAGTAAGACTAAAAAACATATGCCGGGTAATAACAGTAAATTTGCTAGGTATAAAGATTGACAGATTACCGCGAAGTTTCCACTTGGGTTAGGACTTCGATTAATCATACTCCCATCCTTGATATAATGATCGAGTGAAAGTAAATACGCTAACAACCTTACACTACTCATCGCCGCGATTGAAATGCTTTACTTTCTTTTAAATAGGCGAACAAAATTTAACCTAGAAAGTTCAATGGACCCTAAGTTAAATAGATGACAGAAATAATTAAAGGTAACAGCGTAATATAGCTTAAAAATAGTAAACGCCAAAACTTAGGAGCGTTTTTAAGTTCCATAAATATATCAACAATTTGTTGACCTTTTATGACGACAATAACTAACGCTGCAATTGTATAAAAGCTTTTATGATCAACAAATTCAGGTAAATAAATGGCAATAACACTCAAAGCAATAAGTAAAAGCCAACTCTTTGTTGCCGCCGCCATATTAACGGTTTTATTATTTTTCACTACATTACCCTTACGCATAATTTAAGTTGTGTAAAATTAATAATCAGATTCGACTAAATAACATATATCAACGGAAATAAAATAATCCACAATAAATCTACCATATGCCAATAACTAGTACCGGCTTCAAAGCCAGAAATCTCGTTATTCTGATACTTACCATGCCAAGCGCTGTATGCAATGAAAGCTAGGATTACCATTCCCAATAAAACATGCATTAAATGAAAAGCAGTTATTAAAAAGTATAAGGTGAAGAAAGTATTCGTTTCAATTGTTATACCTTGTTCAAATAATGAAAGGTATTCCCAAATTTTGACCGAAATATAAATGATAGCAAAAGCTTTAGCTGTTAATAATAAAAGCACAGCTTGTTTAGCTTGCGCTTTATGTATTTTAGTCAATGCGATAGCAACAAAAAAACTACTTGTGATTAACGCTATGGTATTAATTAAACCTGCCGTTTGATGTAACTGAGCTTTACCTTGGCTAAACATTTCTGCGTTTAGCTGTTCACTTACCGAAAAACCAATAAAAAAAATGGCAAACACAGTTAGCTCTGCCAAAATGAAAAACCACATGGCTAAATCACCAGGCAGTTTTTTATCTGGGAGTTCAATCGCTATTGATGGATTGGTCATATAATTTCTAGATAACTAATCGAAGTAAATTCTAGCAACATCCATCAAAGCTTGCACCGTTTGAGGGTCATCCGTTAATGGCTCAGCCAAACAGCAGCGACAAACATCTAACGGGTTCATACCTGAGCTCATCATTCTGGCAGCATAAATTAGCAAGCGTGTTGAAGCGACTTCATCTAAATCATTTTGTTCTAATCGGCGTAATGCACCAGCTAGCTCAACTAATTTAAAAGCTAGGTGAGGTTCAGCGCCAGCTTCTTTTATCAGTATTTGCTGTTCAAGCTCTGCACTAGGGTATTCAAAACGTAGCGCAACAAAACGCTGTCTAGTACTGGCTTTCATGCCTTTTAATAAATTTTGATAGCCTGGGTTATAAGAAACCACCAACATAAAGCCTGGAGCAGCTTCAAGCAGCTCTCCTGTGCGTTCTAAAGGTAATATCCGGCGGTCATCAGCTAAAGGATGTAAAACGACAGTAGTATCTTTACGTGCTTCAACGACTTCATCTAAATAACAAATGCCGCCTTCACGTACGGCACGTGTTAATGGACCATCTTGCCAATACGTACCATTTGGACCAATTAAATGTCGACCGACTAAATCTGCTGCGGTGAGATCGTCATGACAAGCCACTGTGTATAATGGTTTATTAAGTTTTTCGGCCATATGGGCAACAAAACGTGTTTTACCACAGCCTGTTGGGCCCTTGATTAATACAGGAAGTTGGTGTTCAAAAGCATAGTTAAACAATGACACTTCATTGCTTTGTTCTTGATAAAATAATTTGTCAGTTGCCATGGGAGACGATTATCTGTGGTTATTAAACTTGATGCTAAAGTACCCTGCTATTGACCAAAGTACAATTACCCAAAGCCGCTTCGTTGATAAAGATCAATGACAATGGCAAAAAATAATCATTATCGTTATGCAATAAGCAAATATAAGCTTGGCTATTAAACTCGCATTCGTTAAAATCACGTTATTCGTAGGCGATTATTTTTAATATCGCTCTAAGTTCATCCTTAATTTCGGTACTATATGAAGCTGTTTATTGAATATTTTCCCCTTCTGCTTTTTTTTATTATTAATTCAATCGCAGGGATTTACTGGGCTACTGGAAGTTTGATTGTTGCCGCTTTCGTGCAAATTTTTTACTATAAAATCAAAAAAGAAAAAATCCCCGCTAAACAGTGGATAATTTTTGGTTTGATTGTTGTTTTTGGCGGCCTAACAATATATTTGCAAAACGATGCTTTTCTTAAGTGGAAGGTGACCATTATTAATGCTTTTTTCGCTGGTGCATTATTAGTGAGTAATACCTTTTTCAACAAAAATATTATTAAAGAATTTTTAGCTGAGTCGTTATCACTACCAGAAAACATTTGGTCTAGACTAAACCTCGCTTGGGCTTTGTTCTTCCTATTTTGCTCGGGATTAAATTATTATATAGCCTTTAATTACGATCTTGATACCTGGGTAAACTTTAAAGTGTTTGGCTTAACCAGCTTAATGTTTCTTTTCTCTATCACTTCTATTTTGTTTCTATACAAGTATTTAGAAGTAGAAGAGGAAGAGGTAAATGATACAGATATCGTTAATAATGAGAACCCTAATAAATCTACTTAACAGCTCTGTTTAAAATGAGCTAACTCAACCTATTGTTTAAAGGAATACATTCCATGTTTTATGTTATATACAGTGAAGATGTTGAAAACTCACTCAGCTTACGCCTATCTGTTCGCGATAAGCATATTGCGCGTTTAAAAGACTTACAAGCTCAAGGGAAGTTGTTAATAGCCGGCCCATGCCCTGCTATTGATAGTGAAGATCCTGGTGAAGCTGGATTTACTGGTTCATTAATTGTTGCAGAATTTGATAGCTTAACTGCCGCACAAACATGGGCAGATGAAGATCCTTATATCAGTGCCGGTGTTTATAAAAAAGTAACGGTTAAACCTTATAAAAAAGTATTACCTGCTTAACAAATAGAATAAACAGTTAAACTTAGCCCTACTGTTTGCTAGTTCACTTACAAGAGAATTAGCACTTTAGCGTAATTAAACTCATATCAACTAGAGCTTATAACCGAAAAATGATCCGTAATAAAATACTTTTAGCATCAGCACTTTTATGTCCTTTATTGATGATTTTCCCTGTTCACGCGGCAAAAAACATTAAAGAGTGTCAGCAACAAAATGCTGAAAAAATATCCTCGGCTCCAATGTCTAGGTGTTTAGATGGTGTGATATCCCTTGTAGATCGAGAGTTACAAACTTGGGTGAATTTACATACCTTTAATTTAGAAGAAAAAGCCTTAGTAAATGGACGTTACTCTGCCTTAAAAATGTTTAAGCGTTCGCAAAGTAACTTTATTACTTATAGGGAAAATGATTGTCGTTGGCAATATCTAGCTGTGTCCCCCGAAAGAGGTGCGGACTTGGTCTATAAAACGTGTTATGTGCAATCAAGTCAGGGCAGAATCACCGAACTCAGTAAAATTATAACGACTAACCCCATTCCTTAGTAGGTTAGCCGAGTAACGCCTTATTCAAGCTATTAATCAGCTATCAATCAAGTAAAGCTTGCTCGGTTTTATCAACCAGTTCAACTTCATCACTTAGCATTACAGCCATCCAGCGACCTTCTGGTGAGCTTTCTAACCCTATCTTTAATATCATGGTCAGTGGCACACTTAACAGCATACCTACAGTACCAAGCAACCATCCCCAAAAGATTAGAGATAAAAAAACAACTAAAGTAGATAGCCCTAAACCTTTACCTAGATATCTAGGCTCAATAATATTACCCATCACCATATTTATTAAAACAAAGCCTAAACCGATAGCACCAGCCTCACCTATGCTTAATTGTAATATAGCGAGCGTCATTGGCGGAACTGCAGCAATAATAGAGCCGATATTTGGAATGTAATTAAGTAGAAAAGCTAACACTCCCCAAAGTAAGAAGAAGTCTAAACCAAAGATCCATAACATCAGTGACACAATACAACCCGTGGCAATACTAACTAGTTTTTTAATGGCAATATATTGATTTACCGAAGATAAAAACCGTTCAATTTGCTTTAAACGCATTTGAGGATCATCTAATGCTAAATGTAATTTATGTGGAATCGTCGATGATTCAAACAACATAAAAACAACAGTTAAAATAATCAAAAACAAGTTTGTCATCACAGAGCCAAAACTTGATAACATATCAGCCGCTAACCCCATCGCTGCAGCAGGATCAAAATATTCAGTCACTATCGATGAAGAAAGTTGGATGTCATGACTATTAAGGAAACTTGTTAACCAAGTAAATTGTTCTTTGAGCTGTACTCGGTACTGAGGTATCTGCTGTGAAAGTTCATTTAAAGAGCTGCCTACTAATCCCGTTAAAAACACAGCCATAGTAACAAAGACAACGATAACAAAGATGATAGAAACAGCCTTTGGTATTTTATACTCACTGGCTTTATTGATTAATGGGTTACAGATGATTGCGATAAATACTGATAGTAAAAACGGTACTAAAATATTAGCCGCGGTTTTAATACCCGCAAAAATGATAAAAATAGCGGCAACTGTTACAAATGCTTTTGCAATAGAGCTATGATTTGAACTTGAAACCATGAAAATTATTCCTTAACTTTTTATCGTTTCAATATACCTTATATAAGTAAATTACACTAATTTACTTATGCTTAAGTCCAAGTAATCAATTAGTTATGTACTCACTTTAAATCGAATATATTATTAGATTGCCGTTAGTGCCCTCAGCAATCAGTTGAGAGCACTTATCACTTAGGTTAAGCAATTTTTCTTAATAGGCCTTGGGTGTTTTGTCTCATAGTGCTGGCCACCATAAAATAACCAATAGCAGATACAAAAATAGCTCCACTTAATGGTCCTAACAGCCAAATATAAGGGTGCATTCGACCTTCAACACTAAACAGTTGTTGTTGAATTACCAGTAAAGCCACATCACTTACTATTGCTGCAACTAGGCCAGAAATTGCCCCCAATAGCATAAATTCATAAAGCGTTGCTAGTTTAATCAGTCGACCTTTAGCCCCTAGCGTTCGTAATATCACCACTTCTTCCATACGCTCAGCCAAACTTGCTTGCACCTGTGAAATAAGCACTAAAGCTCCGCTTATCAACACAATTGATAAAACAAAGCCAATAGCTAAGGAGACTTGTGCAATAATCGATTGGGCTTGCTCTATTTGAGACTTGATATCAATCATACTTATCGTTGGGTAACGTTGTAATAAATGACTAATATCCTTGGTGTGTTTATCTTGTAATTTCGCGGCACTGAAATAGGTTACCGGTATCTTACCAGCCATATTGGGGCTTAAAATCATAACAAAATTAGGTTTTAATGTTCCCCAGTCAACACTCCTAAAACTAGTAACCTTAGCTTCTATTGGTTGTTCATTAACTAAAAGTGTTATGGTATCGCCCAGCTTTAAACCAAGTGTTTCTCGCCAACCGTCAAAAACGGACACTTCAATTTCATCGCCACCCGTACCTCCATCAGTGAACCATCGTCCTTCCGTTATTTCATTACCTTCAGGTAAAGACTCTAACCAGGTTAAGTTAGGCTCTCTGTTGACCCCTTCTTTGGCATCTTCATCTTTTTCTTCACCTTCCTGTTTTGAGACGCTTCGAGCAAACTCTTCACCATTAACCGCATCAACTCGTCCGCTAAAAACAGGATAAAACGCTTCATGAGCAATATTATTATCTGTAAAAAATTGCGTAATCGGATCGACTTCTTGCTCGCTAATATTAATAATAAACATATTAGGTGCATTAGGTGGAACTTGCATTTGCCAGTCTGTAATAATGTCATTTTTTAAAACAACTAAAAATAGCATTAACTTAATTGCTAACGCGAAACTGATCAGTTGAATCGCATTAGCATTAGCTCTTTTTTGTAATGTAGCTATCGCTAACGACCAACTAGAACCAGGTCTAAGCCCTAAACTGCGGCCAGCAGCAAATAATAATCGAGATATACCATATAAAACAGCAATCACTAATAAAGTCGATGCGAATAAAATTAAGGTAGTAACGATCTCACCACTAAATAACCACATTAAAACAAAAATGGTCAAAAAGGAGAGGACAAGATGAAGTCGGCTCAGTGCAATCGTATCACCCAAATTGCGACGTAAGACACGCAGAGGAGGAATATCAAATAAATCTAATAAGGGTTTAAGGGAAAACATTAACGCACAAATTAGCCCAATAAAGCCAGATAATAACCAAGGACGCATGCCTGCTTGTGGTAACTCAGTGCCCATAAAATTTGCTAAATAATCAGCACCAATAGTTTGCAGAATAAAGCCTATCAGTAAACCTGCGATAATAGAAAAGCCGGTCACTAAACTAAGGTGCAAAAGAAAGATATTACGAATAACTCTACGACTACCGCCAAGCGTTTTCATCATTGCGACGGGATCATATTGTCGTTCACAATAACGTTTCGCTGAAACTGCCATAGCAACTGCCGCTAACATAATGCCAAATAAACCAGCGAGTAATAAAAATCGCTCTGCTCGGTCTAAATTATTACCCAAGGGGGATTGTCTATCTTTAATCCCTTCCCAGTTTTGATTACTTTTAAGTTGTGGCTTAAGCCAAGCGTAATAACCGCTAAGCTGTTGTTCATTTCCCGAGAAAAGTAGACGATGAAATACCCTGCTGCCCGCTTGAACAGCTTTAGTGACAGGGATATCTTCATAGCTTAAAAGTACGCGTTTATTACCAGATAAAGAGAAAAAGGGCGCGTCAGGTTCTTTCACTAATACTTTACTAACGTTAAAAACTCCAGCACCTAATTCAACGTTATCGCCGACCTTGACATTAAGCGTATAAAATAAACCTTCGCTAAGCCAAATTGAGCCTGCCTTGGGACCAGTAGCAACTTCATATGCTTGGCTGGTTAAGCTATCCTTAATAGTAAGCTTACCTTTGAGAGGGTAAGTGTTAGTTCCTGCTTTCACTGAGCCTAGTACCAATTCATCATTAGCAAACAGCATAGAATCAAAATAGAGCACCTTAGCTGTTTTAAGCCCAAGTTCGTTTGCTTTTGTTAATAGTTGTGGATCAAAAGCGTGATTGCTAGACAAACGACGATCCGCGGCAATAAAGTCACTACTTTTTTGGGCGATATTTAAACCAATTCGTTCTGTAATTGCAGACAGACTAAAGACAGTAAGTACTGCCAGCGCTATCGCTGCAAAGATGATAGTTAATTCACCACGCCTAAACTCTCGCGAAAATAACTTAAAAGCCAATTTAACCCACATTGACAGCTGCTCCTTCACTAATTTTTTCCAGTTGTCCGCCTTCAATATGTATAATGCGCTGGCATTGCTTCGCTAACTGTTCGTCATGAGTAACGAGTACTAGCGTAGTACCGTTTTGCTTATTTAAATCAAATAATAATTTTTCAATCAGATGACCATTTTTACTATCGAGGTTCGCAGAGGGCTCATCTGCAAAAAGTATTTTAGGTGAACCAATGAAAGCTCTCGCAATTGCAACTCTCTGCTGCTCTCCTCCTGATAATTGTGAAGGGTAATGCTCAAGCCGATGTGAAAGCCCTACTTTTTCCAGTAACTCAATTGCTTGGGCCTTAGCATCATGATCGCCAGCGAGCTCTGCTGGCAACATCACATTTTCAAGTGCGGTTAAACTTTGAACCAACATAAATGATTGGAAAACAAAACCAATTTTTTCTGCCCTTACCTGAGCACGCGCTTCTTCATCAAGTGTACTTAAGGCTTCGCCATCGAGATGCACATCACCTTGGCTGGCAACATCTAATCCAGCTAATAAACTTAATAACGTAGATTTACCTGAGCCTGAAGCACCAACAATAGCAACTGACTCTCCCGACTTGACAGAAAAGTTTATATCGCTAAGGATAGTAAGGCTTCCTTCAAGTGTACTAACACGCTTAGTAAGCCCTGACACTTGTATAACATTTAACTGAGAAAGTACTGACATGACTCGTTGTTTCCTAAAATCTATTATTATTTTAATTTTGACAAACCTATCATTTACCAGCTTGGCAAATGATAAAATTTTACTTATTGGTGACAGCTTAAGCGCTGGCTATGGACTTGAGCAAGCACAAGCATGGGTTCATTTGTTACAAAATAAATATAGAGAAGATAATAAACCTGTCACCATCATAAATACAGCTATCAGTGGTCAAACTACGGATAATGCCTTATTGAAAATTGATGCTTGGCTTAACGCACACCAGCCTAGCCATGTGTTAATTGAATTGGGTGGCAATGATGGTATCAGAGGTTTTCCAGTGAAGTTACTGCAGAAACATTTAACTGAGCTAGTGACCAAAAGCCAACAATATGGCGCGAAAGTCGCTTTAATGGAAATTCAAATTCCCCCTAATTTAGGCCCAAGATACCGTAAAATGTTTACTGATAGCTATACCAAAGTGACCGAACAAACGGGAGCCCATCTTATGGCTTACTTTATGACAGATGTTGCCGTTGATTCTTCGCTAATGCTCAATGATAACTTACACCCCAATGCAAAAGCACAACCTATCATCCGTGATTTTATGTATAGCGAAATTGATAAGTGGTTACAAAAGTAATATATACCCGTTACCATTCAAAGTGCATGATTTCAGAGCGAGTTAAAAGTGCTTTAGGCAAGGCATTTATTTTAAACAATGGTTACTCCCTTGTTCAAATGAATAACGCCGCATAAATCACTTTTAGCCCTATCGAAGAAGCGCTTGAGCAACATCACTGCATCGTTGCACCTTTTTGTAAGGGAATAACCATTACTACAAAGGTGCGCCTTGTATTGAAATTGCTCATGCCCTCTGAAACATGCATCTTGATTGGTAACGGGTATCGGTTAAATCGCCAAGAATAGTTAAATCAAGCTAGTCTAACAGGTTGTTTTTAGGGTAAACTTATCTTCAACACGGAGAGTCCTTTCTAAGGTATTCACCGGTAAAAATAACAGCTGCTTGATTTATAGTTATCAAAATATATACCTGCATAATTTTCAAAATACCCAAAACATTTCTGTTTAGTAAATCAACGTAAACTAGAGCAATACTATGGACTTTATCTGGATACTTTTCGCTTTCATTTGCGGCTTGGCGGCAAAAACAATCTCACTGCCCCCCTCTATCGGTTTCCTTGCCGCGGGATTTATCCTAAACATTGCTGGTTATCAAGCTGATGAAAGCTTAAGTGTATTAAGTGACTTAGGTATTACCATCATGTTGTTTACCATAGGTTTAAAACTTAACGTAAAAAACCTATTCAAAACAGAAGTGTGGTTGGGTTGCTCCTTACATACTCTACTTTGGATTGTTGTCACCATAACCTTTGTTAAATTACTCGCTTTAATATCGGTGAGTTACTTCAGTGATTTAGACATAATGACTGCTGCATTGATCGCTTTTGCCTTGAGTTTTAGTAGTACTGTTTGTGTAATAAAATTGTTAGAAGAAAATGGAGAAATGCGTACTCGCCATGGCAAGTTAGCTATCAGTATTCTGGTTATTCAAGACATCATTGCTGTTGCTTTTTTAGTTTTTGCGACAGGTAAAATACCGTCAGTTTGGGCATTTTCGTTACTCGGTTTATTTTTAATTAAACCCTTAATTAATAGGGTTATTAATCATGTTGGCCATGGTGAACTAATTACATTAATGGGTTTCTTTCTCGCTCTAGGTAGTTATGAATTATTTGAATTGGTCAATATTAAAGGTGACTTAGGAGCATTGCTTGTTGGTATGTTCTTAGCTTCTCATCTTAAAGCGACTGAAATTAATAAAGCATTAATGAATTTTAAAGATATATTTTTAATTGGCTTCTTTCTTTCTATTGGTTTTACTGCGATTCCTACATTGGAAATGTTAGGTTTAGCGACACTATTAATGTTATTGGTCCCTATTAAATTTGTGATGTTCTACGGTATTTTTACCCTATTAAAAGTACGCTGTCGAACTGCGTTCTTAAGCGCGCTATCTTTGAGTAACTTTAGTGAATTTGGTTTAATTGTGGGGGCGTTAAGCGTGTCTTCTGGATGGCTAAGTAATGATTGGCTGGTGATCCTTGCATTAAGCATGGCTATATCCTTTATTTTAACAAATATCATTTATCGGTTCGCCCATACGCTTTTTACCAAACATAGAGGATTTTTATCGCGTTTTGAACGACAAACCAAACTCGAAGAAGACAATTTTTGTCAACCTTGCCAGCGCCCTATCGTGATAATCGGTATGGGCCGTGTTGGAATGGGGGCTTATCAAGCAATAAATAGTCATGGTACTAGCCCTGCATGGGGCTTAGATGCTGATAAAGAAAAAATAACGTGGTTAAATAGTAAAGGGATGGAAGCCTATTACGGTGATGCAGAAGATATCTACTTTTGGGAAAGTATCGATCTATCACAGCTTGAACTTGTGTTACTCGCGTTACCTTCAGTACAAGATATTATCAACATTACTAAGCAGTTAAGGGCAGCAAATTATAAAGGAAAAATTGCCGCTGTAGCACGCTACGATGATGAACGTAAACAACTAGAAGCATTTGGTATTGATAAAGTCTTTAACTTTTATACTGAGGCCGGGGTAGGTTTTGCTGAGGAAAGCCTAGCTTTATTACCTAAAAACATGCCATAAACAGGAAAATATCATAGCCATTTACGTGATTAAATCAGCTAGTTCAAAATAAGTACACAGCCAATGCAATATTGGTAATTCTCATTGTCATCACCATGAGAATTACCAGCATAAAAGAAATATAAACCACGCAACAAACAAGCTAAGCAATTGTATTAAAAGCTGAATATAAATAAACAAAAAAACATTAGCAATTTAAAAAACTTACACTAAACTTAATTACACAAGCTTGGCATGACGTAATGTTTTTGTTGCTAAGATGTAAGTTAATTGTGTTACAACCTAGTTTATTTTTGTTTTTATCTTAATGACCAGATAATGGTTCATTAGCGCACGGCTCAAACCCCTGAGCCAATCTTTGAGCCCAAACGATTGTTTGGGCTTTTTTTTATTCAATTTATTAATATTTATTTAGATTTACTTAAAAAAGAGCGATTTATAACTTAAAAAGACGGTTAAAATTATCACTTGAGAGCTTAGCTATCTCTTCAACCGATTGACCTCGGATACTTGCTAAGTGCTTGGCAACTTCTACGACATAAGCGGGTTGATTTTCTTTACCACGATGAGGAATAGGTGCAAGATATGGTGCATCAGTTTCAATTAAAAATTTATCATCAGGTACTAAAGCTGCTACTTCTCTTAATGCAGTGGCATTTTTAAAGGTAACGATACCTGAGAAGGAGATATAAAAGCCTAATGCAATCGCCTGTTCAGCCATCTCCCAGCTTTCTGTAAAACAATGCAGTATACCGCCTACCTGATCTGCCCCTTCACTACGAAGTAATGCTAAAGTATCTTGCTGTGCCTCACGAGTATGAATGATCATTGGTTTATTTAATTGTTTGGCTACGTGAATATGCTTTTTAAATGAATCAAGCTGTAGAGCTTTTGTCTCAGGAGCATAGTGATAATCTAATCCCGTTTCACCAATCGCTATAACACGCTCATCTTGGCTTAATGCTAATAGTTGCTCAGGTATAATTTCATCTTTTTGATTTAAAGGATGAGCACCACAAGTAAGAAAAACATTGTCATAATGAGCTGTTTTGGCTGCCATTTCAGGAAAGTCAGCTAATGTAACGCTCACGCATAGTAGTTTAGTTACCTTAGCCGCTTTCGCCGCCTCAATAACATTATCCAAATTATTATCATGTAGAGATAAGTTAAGTCGATCTAAATGACAATGAGAATCTATAAACAACGAGGAGCTCCTGTGCTTTTAAAATAGTTTTTTAATAATGAACGTTTGTCACTTACTAAGTTGTGACAAGAAGCCAAACTACATAGTTAGTGTTGGCTCTGAAGAATTTAAATGTCGAGCAATTATTTGCTCAATTTGATGACGAACTTTTTCCGGATCTTTAACAAAAGTAATACCAACACCAGGAGGTGTACCATTTTGTGCGCCAACGGGAGTCAGCCAACAAACTTCACCTTGAACGATAGACTCTTCTAACGCATCTGGCAGTAATATATGCAATTCAACTTCATCGCCTAAATCATATTGACGGGGTGTACGTACAAAAATGCCACCTTCATTAAGGAAAGGCATAAAACCAAGATATAAATCACGGTCTGAATAAAACTCTACGTTTAATGGAACCAAGTTGGTCTCCTATATCGATGGTCTAACGATATCATTTATCGTCATAAGTAACTGTTCACCGACGAATTGTCGATTAGCTTGTAGATAAGACTTTATCAGTTTATTACTAGTGATGATAGCTTGATATATTTGATTAAGCACTTGCACTGAAATTTTCTGTTTAACAAGCAATAAGGTCTGATCCGTTGCATTAGCAAGGTAATATTCTCTCATTAGATTACAGGTTATTTTTTCTAACCAACGTAAACTGTGCTTATTATCAACAATCTGACTCAGTAACTTATCTTCACTTTGGCCATGTAATAAATAATCTAATAAATATTGATTAAAAACCTGAAACTCTTGATAAACAATTTTATCGGTTAATTCAGGTAAATGAGATAAATTAATGTAAGCTGTATCATTAGCTTTTTTAGACAAAGTAGAACTACTTGATAGTTGAGTATCATCAAAGTTCGAGACATTGAGTTGCGCCAACAAGGCCTCACCTATCATAGGCCTAATAGCATATACAGCACACCGACTTACAATTGTCGGTAATAAGCTATCAAGATCGTCTGCGATTAAAACAATATAACTATTTGCACTTGGCTCCTCTAATGTTTTCAATAATGCATTAGCGGCAGCAATCGTCATTACCTGAGCTTGTGGAATTAATATTGTTTTCACCTTGCCTAGGTGAGCTGTTTTTTCTAGAAATGCATTACCACGACGAATGTCGTCAACTCCTAAGGTTTTATTCTCGGTATTCAACAATAAGTGGTCCGGGTAGGTATCACTTTTCCTAAGCAGGCAAGCTTTACATTGACCACAGGCTTCGCTAATGGTCTCAGACTCAAGAGCTTTAGTTGTTGATAACGGATTTTGACATATCAACAACTCAATTAACCACTTTGCCAATGCCCCCTGACCAGCACCTTCTATACCCTGAATGATAATGGCATGTGCTAAGGTATTTTGTTGATATTGTCGGCTTAATTGCACTTGCTTTTCGCGGGAAATTTGTAGCATATTCGTTTTCTAACCCTTATCCGTTTTAGCAATAAACCCAATAACAGCTTTCTCTACGTCTTGATGCACTTGTAACATTGTTTGTGCTGCATCAACGGTAATAATGGAATCATCTTGTTCGGCGAGCTCTCGATACTTATTATGAACACGAATAAAAAATTCCATCTTTTCTAATTCAATTCGATCAAGGTCACCCCGAGCTTTAGCACGAGATAAACCAATATGCGGGTCTATGTCTAAATAAAGGGTAATATCAGGACGAAAGCCTTTTAAAGTGATATCACTGATGGTATTCATTATAGTTTCGTCAAATCCTCGACCTCCCCCTTGATAAGCGCGCGAGCTCAAATCATGACGATCGCCTATTACCCACTTTCCTGCGGCTAAAGCAGGTAGTATTTTGTTGGCAAGTAATTGACTTCGACTGGCATACATAAGTAGTAACTCTGTTTCCACAGTAAGTTTTTCTTGATGATCTACCGATTTAACCATATCACGTAAGGATTCAGCTAAAGGTGTGCCACCGGGCTCTCTGGTATTAATATACTCAATACCATGTTTATTTAGCGTACTTTCAATGACAGTTATAGCCGATGATTTACCAGCACCTTCCATGCCTTCAATGACAATAAATTTTCCTGTAGACATAGCTGAGCTTTTACCTTTTGACAGTTGTATCGTTAAATGTAATCAATTATATAGTTTATATTATTCAGTCATATATTTACTTTGATTTATTTTTCCTTTGCGCTTTTAAGTAACGCTTAACAGCAAAGTTATGTTCAGCTAGCGTTTTACTAAAAACATGTTTGCCATCACCGCCGCTAACAAAGTAATAATAATCACTCTTTACTGGGTTTAGTGTAGCTTGTAGAGCTGACAAACCAGCCATTGCGATAGGCGTTGGCGGTAAACCATTAATTTTATAGGTATTGTAAGCCGTTTTTTCTCGTAGATGTGCACGGGTTATATCTCCAGCATAACGCTCACCTAAACCATAAATAACCGTTGGATCGGTTTGTAAACGCATTTTTTTTCGTAAGCGATTAACGAAAACCGATGATATTGTTGGCTGTTCGGCAATATAACTTGTTTCCTTTTCTATGATCGAGGCCATAATCAATGCTTGGTAAGGTGTTTTGTAAGGTAAGTTTTCTGCTCTGCTCTGCCATAACTCATTCAATTGTGCCTGCATATTTACGTAAGCACGTTTCAATAGTGTTATATCTTTAGTATCTGCTGTAAATGCATAAGTATCAGGAAATAACCACCCTTCAGGGTTTACTGAGTCAATACCCAGTTTTATCGCTATTTCATTAATCGATTTATCTTCAATCGTTTGTTTAATATAAGGATGACCTGCGAGTATAATTAATGCGTCTTTAAAAAGCGTACCTTCGATAAAGGTGACAGAGAATTGGTGCTCTTTACCATCAACAAGCTGAACTAATAGTTGCGCTAAGGTTGAACCTTTGGTTATCAGGTAGGTACCCGCTTTAATATTTGCTTTTTGTGGAAATAGGCGACCATAATTTCTCAGCCAAAAACGGGTTGGTATCCATTTTTTATCCGCTAATTTTTTGGCAAAGGAGCTAACAGAGCTGCCAGGCATTACTTTTAGATAAGTATTTTTTTCGATTGCTATAGGGGTATGTAAGGCCTGTTCAAATTGATAACTTAAGGTAGCTATCGTACCAAGTAATGCCAAAATAATAATAATAATAAGTTTTTTGAGCACGCTTTGTCCTTAATTAGTTTACTAGAAAAACGACAAAAAAATCGTTTAAATAAATCCTTTCATTTGTCTTTGAAGCTTCAATACAAGATCAACAGCAAGTAGACGATTATTGTACGTTTTTACCGGCATTATGCCCATCAAAGAATTTGAGATAAACATAGCTTGTGCGTATTTAAGATCTTCAAATGAGGTTTGGCGTACTTTTATTTGACTGTTATTGGCTATAATCACTTGTCTAATAATACCATCCACTCCTGATGTTGATATTTCAGGGGTGCATAACTGTTCATTGCGCCAATAAAATAAATTTGAACTAGTAGCCTCAATAACATCACCTTGGCAATTAGTAACAATAAGATCGTCCTCACTACGCTCATCAAGCTCAGTTCTTAATAATACTTGCTCAAGTCTATTGAGATGTTTAATCCCGCCAAGCATTGAGCTAGTTCCAATCTGAGACTTACTATCTCCTACATTAATTCCTTGTCGAGCTAGCGTTTCATAGTGACTTGGAAAATCAGATATCATGATGATTATGTTTGCAGCATGATCACTTAGTCCAACTCTAGAGTAACCTCTGCCACCACTGCCTGCAGTTATCATTACTTTTAGTACCGCTAGCGAATAACCTTTGACCACCGATACTAATTGTTCTTTCAAACTTATGTTTGATGGTAGCAGCAGTTTTAATTGCTGACAGCCATGAGTTAATCGCTCAATATGCTTTTCTAATAATACCACTTCGCCATTAACGACTTTAGCCGTGGTAAATATCCCATCACCGTAAGCTAGTCCCCTATCGGTTACCGCTATATCTGTTTGTTGTTGACCATTTACCGAGCAATATTTCATTGAGTGTCGCTACATTAGTAATAATATAAAATTTATTGACATAAAAAAGCCTGAAGACTTCCTCTGCATAGAGGTTAGTATTCAGGCTTACTCATTACTTTTCAAGTGGTTTACATTAATTGCGGATAACTAATCAAAAGTAAACTAGAACAAACTAAATCTTCTTAAAGATTAATGAGCCGTTTGTACCACCAAAACCAAATGAATTACAAAGTACATATTCAAGGTCAACATCACGTGCTGCACCAGCAATATAATCTAGATCACAACCTTCATCAGGGTTATCTAAATTTATCGTCGGAGGAACTTGGCTATTTACTAATGCTTGAATACTAAAAATAGCTTCAATAGCTCCTGCAGCACCTAACAAATGTCCCGTCATAGACTTGGTAGAGCCCATCATTACATTCTTTGCACCAGCACCAAATACAGTCTTAACCGCATTAGTTTCTGCCATATCACCCGCTTGTGTAGAAGTACCATGGGCATTGATGTAACCAATTCTGCTAATATCAACTTTCGCGTCATTAATAGCATTTTGCATAGCACGCGCTGCGCCATCGCCATTTTCAGGTGGTGAAGTCATATGATAAGCATCACCGCTCATACCAAAGCCAACAAGCTCAGCATAAATTTTTGCACCACGGGCTTTTGCATGTTCATATTCTTCAACAACGATAACACCAGCACCATCACCAAGAACAAAACCATCGCGATCTTTGTCCCAAGGACGAGATGCCGCTTCAGGGTCATCATTTCGACGAGATAAAGCGCGAGCAGCACCAAATCCGCCCATACCCAGTGTTGTGGAAGCTTTTTCAGCACCACCGGCAACAACAGCGTCGGCATCACCGTAAGCAATCATACGGGCAGCATGGCCAATGTTATGCACGCCACTAGTACACGCAGTAGTAATCGCAATATTAGGACCTTGCAGACCAAACATAATTGATAAGTGACCCGCAATCATATTGATAATTGTTGAAGGCACAAAAAATGGCGATAACTTACGTGGATTACCTTCAGCTTTGATTAGCTTGTTATGATTTTGTTCAATTAAACCTAAACCGCCAATGCCAGAGCCAATAGCAACACCAATACGGGGTGCATTTTGCTCAGTAACTTCAAGACCTGAGTCTTTAAAAGCTTGTACGCCCGCAGCAATACCATATTGAATAAAAAGATCCATTTTTTTGGCTTCTTTTCGTTCCATATAATTTTGGGCATCAAAGTTTTTTACTAAGCCAGCAAATTTAGTGGGATAATCTGTGGTATCAAAATGATCAATATTACCTATACCACTTTTACCAAGTAGCAGGTTTTGCCATGTTTCTTCTGCGGTGTTGGCTAATGGGCTAAGCATGCCAATGCCAGTAACTACTACACGTCTCATAACAGAGCGGCCTCCGAAAAATTAAATGTATTACTCAATGATAGTCTTTTATTGAATAATATCGTCATCTTATAGATAAAAAAAAAGCGGTCACTTACAATTAAGTATACCGCTTTTATTATTTGACTAAGCTCGATAACATCGAACTTATTAACAATTACTGGTTAGCAGTAACGTAATCGATTGCTGCTTGAACTGTTGTAATTTTTTCAGCTTCTTCGTCAGGAATTTCAGTATCAAATTCTTCTTCTAACGCCATAACTAATTCAACAGTGTCTAATGAGTCAGCACCTAAGTCATCAACAAATGATGAATCAATTTTTACTTCTGCTTCACTAACACCTAACTGTTCAACTGTGATTTTTTTTACGCGTTCTTCGATATTACTCATTTTATTTCCTTTACTGAAAGTGCATTTTTTCAAATTGCGTGTAGTGTATTCGTCAACAGCTTGCCATGCAAGCAACTAATTCACTTTTTTAAGCTGGTCTAACCTGTTGAAGTATTGAAAAATATGATTAAAAAACAATGTAAGCCTTAAAAATCAAGGCTTACACCATATACATACCACCATTAACGTGGATTGTTTCACCCGTAACATAAGCTGCAGCATCTGATGCTAGAAACGCGACAGTACTAGCAATTTCTTCTGGCTTACCTAAACGATTAGCAGGAACTTGTGAAAAAATCCCTTCTTTTTGTTCATCGGTTAGCGTTTGTGTCATATCTGTATCTATAAAGCCTGGTGAAACTGTATTTACCGTAATACCACGAGAAGCGACTTCACGTGCTAAGGCTTTAGTGAAACCTAATAAACCCGCTTTAGCTGTTGCATAGTTAACTTGACCAGCATTACCCATTGTACCTACAACAGAGCCAATATTGATGATACGGCCTGTACGCTTCTTCATCATAGGACGAATGGCAGCTTTACTTACTTTGAAAACAGACGTTAAGTTAGTTTCAATAATGTCTGACCACTCATCATCTTTCATACGCATAAATAAATTATCACGGGTGATACCAGCGTTATTTACTAGAATATCAATGGAACCATGTGCTTCTTTAATAGCTACAAACATTTCAGCGATAGATTCATCACTTGTTACGTTTAGTACCAAACCCATACCACTACCGTTATCAGCAGTTAAATACTCAGTTATGTTATTGGCACCATTTTCTGATGTCGCGGTACCAATTACCGTTGCACCAAGTGACTGTAATTGTGTAGCTATTGCTTTACCAATACCACGACTTGCGCCAGTAACTAAAGCGACTTTACCTTCTAAAGAAAACATATTTTTACCTGCTCTTTTTATTTTATAACGTTACCTTGTTCAATAAGGTAACGAATCATTTATATTAAATTATTTTATACCCGTTCCGCTTGAAGTTGCATGATTCAGCTGGAATTAGAAACGCCTTTAGGCAAGGTATTGATTGAAGAGAATAGTTATTCTATTGTCGAAATCAATAACGCAGCATAAAGCATTTCTAAACCAGCCCCTTGGGGAAGTCTGAGCGACTCAGACTTCCTGAAACGAGCATATTCAAGTGGTTCGGGTATATCTTGCTAGAATATAATCGTTTACTTAACAACGGTTATATTTCACCAGTAACTAAATCTTTTGCTTGCTGTAACGAATCCGTTGTATTAAAACTAACACTGCGTAGTGATTTATTTATACGCTTATTCAAGCCTTGTAATACTTTACCAGGGCCTACTTCAACCACTTTCTCTATACCGTCATTTGCTAGCAGAGTAATAGTTTCACTCCAACGTACAGGCGAATATAATTGCTTAACTAGTGCAGCTTTTATTGCTTCTCCTGAGACCTCTTCAGCGACATCCACATTATTTACTACGGCAATCTTCGGCTGGTTAAAAGTGATACACTCTAGCTCTATAGCCAATTTAGTTGCTGCATCGCTCATTAAAGCACAATGCGATGGCACGCTAACAGGTAACGGTAAAACACGTTTTGCCCCTGCAGCTTTACAAAGCACTCCAGCACGCTCAACAGCTTCTTTATGGCCAGCAATAACAACCTGACCGGGAGAATTAAAATTAACTGCTGAAACAACTTGTGTATCCTTTGCTTCATTACAGGCATTAATAATATCTTCATCAGCTAAGCCAATAACAGCTGCCATGGCTCCAACGCCTTCAGGAACACAGGCTTGCATGAACTGACCACGTTTTTCAACTAATACTACCGCGTCACTTAGGGAGAACACTCCTGCACACACTAGCGCTGAATATTCACCTAAACTGTGGCCAGCCATAATATCGGGGGTTACTGTCGACTCTGCTTGCCAAACACGCCATAAGGCAACACTCGCCGTTAACAATGCTGGTTGAGTAAAATTAGTTTGATTAAGTTTTTCTGCTGGACCTTGGCTAACTAATTGCCATAAATCATAACCTAAAGCTTTAGAAGCTTCTTCAAAGGTTGCTTGTACGATACTGTTTTCTGCAAAGTCACTGAGCATGGCAACAGTTTGTGAGCCCTGTCCTGGAAAAATGAATGCTAATTTATTTTGCATATTGATACTCTATTTAAATTTTTTGTTAATAAATAACCTGAACGCTACTTAATAAAGATTTCTTTAGCAGCTACTTTACTGACTTCTTCGTTAAATTTACTTGCAATAAGCGAGCTATTGACACGTAAATTTGCCTTGAATTAAGAAAAATATCAAGCTAACGATATTAAAGCAACTTAAGCATTATAATTCAATACATTAACTATCTATTAAAGTGAGTTCAGGTTAAACACGTTGATTTTAGTATTATTAATTGAGGAAAAGTTATTATAGTAAAAATATTTTTCACTAGATAAAGCATGGTTAACGACAAGTAAAACCGTGTTCTAATGAGGTTTTAATTTTCTCAGGAACTTGCCTTTCAACTTCTTTTACGGCTTCTTCAATTGCAGATAAAAAAGCGCTTGAATTAGCATTACCATGACTTTTAACCACTATACCGCGTAATCCTATCAAACTTGCGCCATTGTACTGGTCGGGGTTCATGGTTTTAAACAGTTTTTTGAAGCTTGGTTTAAGTAATGAGCCAAATAATTTAGCCACTAAACTCGCGCTAAAAGCGGTTTTAGATTTTTGATAAACTAACCGTGCAACACCTTCACAGGTTTTTAATGCGACATTACCAACAAAACCATCACAGACAATAACATCGGCTTTATTGGAAAAAATATCGCTACCTTCAATAAAACCAACATAATTAATATCTTTATTTTCCGTCAATTCAAGTGCTGCGAGTTTTATATGATCGCTGCCTTTAATTGCTTCCTCACCCATATTAAGTAAAGCAACTCGTGGTTTATTAATACCATCCACTTGTTCGGCCATTACTGAACCCATCACACCAAATTGGTATAATACATGGGAATCACAAAATACATTGGCGCCCAAATCAAGCATAAAAACATGTTTATCTTTATCATGGGTAGGTAATGATGAAATAAGTGCTGGGCGCTCTACTCCCGGTATGTTTTTTAACACAAAATGTGCCATAGAAAATAATGCCCCGGTGTTGCCGGCACTTACACAAGCTTGTGCACGACCTTCATGAACCAGATCAAGTGCTTTACGCATTGATGAGTCTTTTTTGGTCCTGAGTGCGACAATTGGCTTATCCGACATTAAAACAACTTGAGAGGTCGGAAAAATACTTAACTGTTTATGAGTAGTTAAATTTTCTTGGGTGATTTTAAAACGAGCAAGGATTTCTGTAATGATGATTTCATCACCACAAAGAATGAGGTGCAAATTTGGCTGATGATTTATAGCCTTGATTGCTGAAGAAATTGTTATAAGGGGGCCTTGGTCGCCCCCCATAACATCTAACGCGATGGTTAGATCAGTATTTAAGCTCAAACGAGGTAAGCCTAAAATATAATCGCTTAAACAGCGATTACTTTAACGCCTTTGTAAAAACCATCAGCAGTTATATGGTGACGACGATGCGTTTCACCTGACACTGGATCTACTGATAAGTTTTCCGGTGTTACTGCATCATGTGAACGGCGCATGCCACGTCTTGAACGAGACTTTTTGCTTTTTTGTACTGCCATGAGTTACTCCTAAATCGGTTATTAGTTAAATAGCTGTATGCTTATTAACTACTTGAATTGTTTTAATACATCAAATGGATTTGGCTTCTCAAGCTCTTCTGGCAACTCACCCCAAACTGAATCAGCATCAGCTGAACAATCTTGAATGTTGTGCCGTGGAATTAATGGGATCATGAGCATTAACTCTTCTTCCACTAATTCGCGTAAGTTTACTTCACCATTTTCATCTAATTCTACTACGTCATAATATGACGGGATTTTTTCAGCTGCTTCCTCATTTTTGGCAGGACTAAAAGTAAACTCTACTTCAAGTGACTGATCAAAAGTTTCGTTACACCGCTGACAAGTTAATGCAACTAATGCCGATCCCGTACCTGACATTACTGTCAAACCACGTTCATCCACATCAAACTTAACACTTACTTGAACATGCTCGCTTCTGCTTTCGCATTCTGCAAGCAGTCTCGTCATATCCGCTAATTTAAATACACCTTTGCACACGAGTCTACGTTGCGCGCTACGGGATGGACTAATTGTTATTGGAAGTTTAAGATTCTGCATAAGGCGCGCATATTATAGTCCCTACAGGCAAGTGTCAAAAGAAAATTGCACTATTTTGTTTAAAAGCTCAAGATAGACTCAATATTAACAATAATTGTATAATAATTGTTTGTTTCGACAACAATTGCTATTTAAATGAACAATGCCGCAATTTATACTAAACAGATTAATTTATTGTTCGACTTAGCACTTGGGTAACGAGCTTAGAATAAGCAACAAACGTAAGCATAGTTATTACTTCATTCATTTTGTGATGCTATCAGTTTACTACTGAGCTTTAATAAGGAGATATTACTTAAGTAAACATAAAAGGCTTATATGCTGCGCTATTAATATTGAATAGAATACTATAACTTTTCTCTTCAACCAATACCTTCCTCTAAGTCTTTTAAGTCTCACTAAGTATTCAATAAATTAGTTCGATTAGTCTTAAACTATTTAGTAAAAGAATTTATTTAAAGGATAAATATGAAAACCTTAGTACTTGGCTCTACTTCTCCATTTCGGAAAACTATTTTAGAAAAACTCCAACTACCTTTTTACTGTGCAAAACCTAATATTGATGAAACTGAAAAAAAAGATGAATCTCCCCAAGCTTTAGTTGAACGCCTCGCCATAGAAAAGGCAAAAGCGGTTAGTTCAGAATACCCAAACGCTTTAATTATAGGATCAGATCAAGTAGCAGTATGCGAAGAAGAGATTTTAGGTAAGCCTCATAATTTTGACAATGCTGTTGTTCAGTTAAGTAAGTTTAGTGGCAAAAGTATTACTTTCTATACAGGTCTATGTGTTTATGACAGTGAAAAGGATAAAACCATTGCTTTAGTTGAACCTTTTACCGTGCATTTCAATCAACTGAGCCAAAAAGATATAGCGAATTATCTTAATGCTGAACAGCCTTATAATTGTGCTGGAAGTTTTAAAAGTGAAGGCTTAGGTATTTGCTTATTTAGCAAACTTGAAGGTGATGATCCAAATACCTTAATAGGGTTACCTTTGATCAAGCTCGTGGAGCTATTAAAGCAACATGGTATTGATGTACTAGCTGAGCAAGGAAAACTGGCTTTTTGATAGAGTCAAAGAGGTAAGTAACATAAAGTGCTACTTACCTCTTTTATAAATGCTAAAGCACTATCCGTGTTCTACTACTGGTAATAATAATTGTTGTAACTCGATAAGGGAGTCAACAATGGCTACTGGCTGATAACCGTTTAATATCTCACGGTCATGCACGCCTAAGGTAATACCTATTCTATCAATACCCGCCGCTTGAGCCATTTGCATATCATGATTAGTGTCTCCAATCATAACCGCTTGCCCTGGTTCAACGCTCAGCTCTGCTAATAAGCTCAATAGCATCTGTGGGTCTGGTTTAGAAAGAGCCTCATCTGCACAGCGTGACGCATGAAAAAAATGTTCCGTTTGGGTAGCCGAAAAGACACGTTGTAAACCTTCACGACCTTTACCTGTTGCTACCGCTAATAACCTATTATTATCGTTAAGTGCTTTTAATAACGAAAGAGCATCTTCAAATAATGGTGCGGGAGTATCATCACCTTCAACATATTGAAATTTATATTGCTCAATCAATGCTGTCGTTTGGCTTTGAGAGGCCCCAGGGAATAAGATATCAAGTGCTTTAGGTAAACTTAGACCAATGATATCTTTTACACACTTAGCTGTAGGTATACTTAACTGACAATGATCGGCCGCTGCTTGCATTGAAGAGACGATACGAGCAATTGAATCCATCAAAGTACCGTCCCAATCAAAGATAACTAATTTGTACATCGTCATATGGATTACTCTTTAACTAACTTAGATAATAATTTCTCTAAGCTAGCTTCAAGTGGGGCTTCAATCTTTAATCGCTGCTCCGTATTTGGATGAGTAAATTCAATACTAGCTGCATGCAAGAAAAGGCGTTTCAAACCTTTACTTTTCATTTGCTCATCAAACTCCTCATGTCCATATTTTGCATCCATAGCAATGGAGTGACCACTCGTTTGACAGTGAACACGTATTTGATGTGTCCTTCCTGTTACAGGAAACGCTCTCACTAACGTTGCACCACGATAGCGTTCCAACACTCTAAAACGTGTTTCAGACTCTTTACCTAGTTGATTATCAACAACAACAACTCGTTCGCCTGATTTCAAATCATTCTTCTTTAGTGCATCAGTAACTCGAGTTAACTTGGTCGGCCAATGACCTTTCACTAACGCATGATAAAATTTTTGTACATTTTTATCACGAAACTGTTCATGCAAATGGCGCAAGGTTGAACGTTTTTTAGCAACCATTAAGCAACCAGAGGTATCTCTGTCTAATCTATGGACGAGTTCTAACATTCTCGCTTCTGGTCTTAACGCACGCAGTGCTTCAATCAATCCAAAACTTAAACCGCTACCACCATGCACAGCCATACCTGATGGTTTATTGATAACAATTAATCGCTCATCTTCAAAAAGAATTTGTTTTTCTAGATTAGCAACGATGTGTAATCCCGTTGATACTGCATCCTTTTCTTCTGAAACTCTAATGGGAGCAATACGTACTTCATCATCAATTGTTAATTTATAGACAGGTTTTATCCGCTTTTTATTAACTCTTATCTCGCCTTTACGCATTAAACGATAAAGGTGACTTTTAGGAACTCCTTTAAGTGTTCTTAATAAAAAATTATCAATACGCTGCCCTGCATCCTCACTATCTATGGTTATAAAACGCACTTTTGGCTTTTCAGGCTCAGGAGCGACTTTCTCTTGAATGGGCTTTTCAGGCGTAATTTTTTTTTGCTGGATCTTTTTTACAGCTGAGTGATGTTTTGTGTTTAATTTAATTTTAGGCACGTGATTGGCTTTTTGAGTCTTAGTTTCTTTCATGGCTGCAGTTTAACACACTTTATTTAGCTAATAATGCAATTAACTCCCTTTTTTGTTGGCTAAACACCAAGGATAGTGGGATAATAAAAGGGTTATTAGTTGATATTTAACGCTAACAGCGTATTAAGCAGCCATATGAAAGAATCATACAAGGCTAATCAACGTAACAATTTTAACCTTAGAAGCTTTAAAGAGAGACGTAAGAGGCAAACTGCGGCCACATCCATATGCGAAACTTCCTTTTGATAACTGCACCTATGACGCGTTAACAAAATAGAAAAAAGACATATTGATAGTACGGCCTATTGCATTAATTGACACAGTAAATTATCACCTTTTTGATAATTTACCCGTTGTAGATTGTCAACGAAGCATAAACAGTTTTAACACTTTGATTTTAATTTGTTATTAGCCCAGCACCATAAAGCAATTATTATAAAATAATACCGGAGCAAATGCGCTGGTATTTTGCACAGCACACAAGCTGAGCACATAAAGAAATATATTAGCACTGCCTATCTAAATAAAAGGCGGTGATATAAAAAACAATCAGAATTTATAACAGCTTAACCTGGTTTTATGACAGGTTAACCCTGACAACCGTGAGGTTGACAAATTGCTGTTACCAGAAAAACAGATTGCTTTGTGTCCTAAGCAAATGGTGTGTTGTGACTAAAAATGAGTCCGACAAACTATGAAACGTATGTTAATTAACGCTACCCAATCAGAAGAATTGCGCGTAGCACTAGTAGATGGCCAAAAACTTTACGATTTAGATATTGAAAGTCCAGGTCACGAACAAAAAAAATCTAATATCTATAAAGCTAAAATCACACGTATTGAGCCTTCTCTAGAAGCTGCTTTTGTTGATTATGGTGCCGATCGCCATGGTTTCTTACCAATGAAAGAAATCGCACGTGAATATTTCCCTAAAGGCTATACATTCCAAGGCCGTCCTAATATTAAGGAAGTATTACACGAAGGCCAAGAGGTTATCGTTCAGATAGATAAAGAAGAACGTGGCCAAAAAGGCGCAGCCTTAACGACCTTTATTAGTCTTGCTGGAAGTTATTTAGTATTAATGCCAAACAACCCTCGTGCTGGTGGTATTTCACGTCGTATTGAAGGTGATGAACGCACTGAGTTGAAAACTTCGTTGAGTAAACTAGATTTACCTAAAGGCATGGGCTTAATTGTCAGAACTGCTGGTGTAGGTAAAGATTACGAAGAATTAAAATGGGATCTAAGTGTCCTTTTACATCACTGGCAAGCAATTAGTGATGCTGGAAAAAGTCGCCCTGCTCCTTTCTTGATACATCAAGAGACAAATCTAATATTACGTGCTATTCGTGACTATTTACGTCGTGATATTGGTGAAGTATTAATTGATCGTCCTAAAACGTTTGAAAGTGTTAAAAAGCACATTGAAGTCGTTCGTCCTGACTTCTTAAATAAGATTAAGCTTTATACTAGTGATGTTCCTTTATTTACGCATTACCAAATTGAAACTCAAATAGAAACAGCATTTCAACGTGAAGTACGTTTGCCTTCTGGCGGCTCAATAGTTATTGACCCTACTGAAGCCATGACTTCTATTGATATTAACTCAGCGCGTGCAACTAAAGGTAGTGATATTGAAGAAACTGCTTTTAATACCAATTTAGAAGCTGCTGAAGAAATTGCTCGTCAACTACGTTTACGTGATTTAGGTGGCTTAGTTGTCATTGATTTTATCGATATGACACCTGTTCGTCATCAACGTGAAGTAGAAAACAGAATGCGTGATTCAGTTCACCAAGATAGAGCCCGTATTCAACTTGGTAAAATATCTCGTTTTGGTTTACTAGAGATGTCTCGCCAACGTTTACGCCCTTCAATTGGTGAAACAAGCCAAGGTGTATGTCCTCGTTGTAGTGGTACTGGCCATGTTCGTGGTGTTGAATCTTTAGCGCTATCTATATTACGTTTAATGGAAGAAGAAGCCATAAAGGACAATACGTTGCATGTACAAGCGCAAGTTCCTGTACCGGTTGCAACTTACTTATTAAATGAAAAACGCCGTTCAGTTATGCATGTTGAAAAACATCATAATGTGAGAGTTTTAATCATTCCTAATCCACATATGGATACTCCGCAGTACGAAGTACTACGTGTTAAGAATGATGAAACTGTCGTAGAAGCAAGTTATGAATTACCGGTAAAACAAGCTGAAATTGAAGAAGCTAAAATGCCTAAGTTTGATAAAGTTGCTGCTAAACGTGATGAACCTTTGATTCAAGGAATGACTTCACCAACACGTGCTCCTAAACCTGATGAAATACCAGTAATAACTGAAAAGACTACTGTATCAAAACAAACGAAACCTAATGGATTCTTTGCTTGGTTAAAGAGCCTTTTTGTTGCTGAAGAAGTGGTAGAGGAAGTTAAAGAAACAAGTACTAGCCAACAGCCTAAAAAGCCACAAGAAAGACGCGGAAACCAGCAAGCTAAACGTCGCAACAATCGTGGTAATAACCGTAACCGCAACGATCGTAATGGCGAAGAAGCTACTAACCGTCCGATTCAAAAAGAAAATGAATCAATAGATACCCGTCCAAGTCGCGATGAAGAAGTAAATAAACCTAAGAGACAGCCTCGTAAAAACAACAATGTTGATAAAGAAAAAGTTGTTAAAGAAGAGAAAAATACTGAGCGTCGTCAACGTAGAAACAATCGCAAAAAAATACGTATAACACCGGTAGAGACAGTAATAAAGACTACTGAAACATTGGCAGCCGTTGATACTACTGATGTTAATGTTACTAGTAATGAGCAGGTCAACACTCCTGTTGTAGAAGTTGTTGCGGCTAACGATGATAAACCACGTAACAGACGTTCTCCAAGACACTTAAGAGCAAATGGCCAACGTCGTCGTCGTAATAATGCTGAAAATGATTCTGAAGCGACACAACAAGACCAAGCATTGACTGCTGAAAATAAAACTACCGATGAATCAGTAGAGGCACGTTATCCTGCAACTGCTGTTACTGAAGAGTCTGTCAATGAACAACAAGAAGTAGCGGTTACTTCAACTGAAGAATTTGCTAAAGATGTAGTGGTTGAAAAAGTTGCAACTGCACCTGTTGAAGCTAAACCAGTTGAGACAGTTGTTGATGTGCCATTAAGTGACACAAAAGAGCTTGATATAGCTAAAACTGAAGAAGAAACTTCCACAGTAAATATTGCTGAGCAAGTGACTGAAGTTCAGCAAGAGTTGCCGTTAGAGCAAAAGGAAGACGTTGTTGTAACGACAGAAGAATCTCTTGAAGTAAAAGTGGATGTCGCCGCTTCAGTTGAAACTGTAGTAACAAGTCCAACAATTGAAACTGTTGAAACTGTTGAAACTGTTGAAACTGTTGAGCAAGTAACAGTGAATGATACTGCGCCGGTTGCTAAAAATATTGAAGCTGCTGACACTGTCATTGCAACGGAAGAAGATAAAATTGTTGCTCCTGTTAAGTCTGCTAAGAAAGCTGCTCCTGCAGCCAAGAAAGCTGCTCCTAAAGATAAAAAGTTAGCAAGACAAGTTAAAAAAGCTAACCGTCTATCTGGTCATGCAAAAGCACCAATGACCAAAACAGAAACAATCACCACTATTAAAGATATACCAACAAACTTTATGGCTGACAATGAACGACATGTTCATCAGTCATCAGGTAGAACGGCTATTATTGCTGATGTGGTAAACCGTAGTAGTGCGCAGGCAACTAAGCCATAGAAAAAAACGTACGTCAAACTTAGAAGCCAGTTATAAATATTATAACTGGCTTTTTTTTGTCTAAATTTTACGTTACTTGATAACGATTGTTGTTTGAGGTCAGGTTATTCAATTCATGTGAAAATCATATTAATTATCTTTGAAATCATAGCTTTATAACAGCGCATCTCCATTAAAAATTATTTACCTAATGATCAGGAAACGCGATACAAGGCTATAACTTATCATTAACAAAATAGCTTGACTGTTGCCTTAGGCTGGCGTTAAATGGTGGGTAGTTGAAAACTCGCTGTTAATAAATAAGATAGGTCGTTATCGTTACTTAATTTAATAGTGGCGTAATAGATTTCAAAGAGAGTAATAATTATTATGAAAAAATGGTTTTTTTCAGACAATGGTAAAGTAACAGGTCCTTTAGAGTTAAAAGAATCAAATGAATTAGTTTCAAAGAATCCTGACTTATATGCTTGGCATCCTTCATATACCCATTGGGTTCCAGTCAGTTGCATTGATGAGTTTGAAGTATCAATTACTCCCCCACCTCCTCCAATAGAGATCCCAAAACATCTAATTGATGGTTTAATTGGTGAAGAAAAAGAATTAATAACTACATTAGATCGTATTGATAAAACGATTAAAATCACTTCAGACTCTTTATATGAAATTGATGCCGAGTTAGATAATTATGGCAAAATTGCTCATAATTTAACGGAAGAAGTTAGAGCCGTGGTTAAAACAATTGAAGAGCAATATGCGGCATTACAGAAAAATCTAGCTAACGTAATTAAAACTGAATATTAATCACTACTCGTTGGTTACTTACCCGCTAAGTGGTTCATCATGTTAATTATATAAACTAAAGTTCACAGATAAGAGTATTTACGATGAAAAAATGGTTTTTTTCAAATAATGGCGAAGTAACTGCCCCATTAGACTTAGACGCGGCAAAAGATTATTTAGCGAGTAACCCAAATGTTTATGGCTGGCACCCTTCATTTACTCAATGGAAACCCGTCAATTGTATTAGTGAATTTGCCGATGTACTACCAGCTACAGTCCAGGCTCCCTTAATTCCAAAAGAAATTTCTGATAAATTTATAGCTAAAAAGCAACGCTTATTATCAAAATTGGCTTCAATTGACGATAGCATCAATCATAGTCAGTCATCTCTAGGTAAATTTGAAAAACAAATTGAAAGCTATAAAACCTTAACACAAAACTTAAATGATAATGTTAAGGATGCTATTGATAACATTGAGAAAAAACATAAAAGCTTAAATCGTAAGTTATCGCAAGTTAAAGATGCTGTTCATATTGCCGGTAAAGAAATGACTGAAGTTGTCGATGACTTTGATCAAAGAATGAGCTCTAATGACATCTTTATGCCTTCTTGTAAGCCTAGTGTACTAGTCATGCAAGACATCATCAGCACTAGTGAAAGTGAAGAAGCACAAATTAGTAAAGCTAAACTGGCTCAAGAAAAACTGGCAACACCGCATAAGCGTGTAGAAACAGAAGAAGCCAAAGATGAAAAATCAATTGAAAGTGAAAAGGCTATTCCTAAAGCAGATAAAAAAATAGCACCACCTGACGTTGATATACAATATGGCAATCGAATGACAGTCGACGTTGAACTTGGTAATAGAATGGCAAATGACAGTATTAACAGCATGAAAAACATGATGAAATCTGTCTTCAAAGGTGACCATAAAGTAGAGAAAGCCAAGAAACCTGAAAAAGTAGAAGTCAAAACAGTGGAAGTCAAAACAGTGGAAGTCAATAAAAGCAACGATCAACCATTATCAATGGCTGATCGTTTAAAAATGGCGCAAAACAACCACTAAAAACATAACTCTCATCTTTATAGGTAGTTCTTTAGTTACCAAAACAAAAAGGCCAGTCATTATTTTAATGACTGGCCTTTTTTATGCTTATTAACGAGCAATAAGTTACATTTTCAAATGATCTATTTTACATGCGCTAATGCTTGGTTAGCTAATTTGGTGATTTCAGACCAATTTTTGTTTTCAACAATGCTATTTGAAACTAACCATGAACCACCACAACAAACAACATTAGGTAGGGCTAAATAATCACGAACGTTATTTAAGTTTATGCCTCCTGTCGGACAAAAACGAATGTCAGGGAAAGGTCCACCAATTGATTTAATAGCATTAACGCCACCCGAAGCTTCGGCAGGGAAAAACTTCAAATGGTCATAACCATAATCTGCTCCGTCCATAAGCTCAGAAATAGAAGATATACCTGGAATTAACGCGATATTACCTTCATTACCCGCTTGTAATAAATCTTTTGTTAAACCTGGGCTGATAGCAAATTTAGCTCCCGCATCATAAGACTGTTGTAACTGCTGACGATTGGTAACTGTACCTGAGCCAACAATGGCTTCTGGTAACTCTTTTGCAATGGCACTGATCACATCGAGTGCTGCCGATGTACGTAAAGTAACTTCTAATACTTTAATACCCGCGGTCAATAGTGCTTCTGCAATCGGTAACGCTTCTTCAACGTTATTGATTACTAATACAGGAACAATAGGCCCCATGTTGAAAAGGTCCTTTGGCATAATTTGCCAATTTTTTGATACTGTCATAATTCCTCTTTATCTTCTTGGTGATACTTAACCTAAAGGGTAAATAGCCGCTGAATTCTTTATCTTATTAATTATAATAAGGAGTCAAGATGCGACTCCTTATTCGTTATCTGTTCTTATTGATTATGAGTCGAATAACGAACACGCACCTGTTTCAGCTGAACTCAAGTTACGACGCATAAAGCCAAATAGTTCACGGCCCATGCCTTCATGATGGCCATTTACTTGAAACTGAGCGACTTCACGAGCAGCTAATTCATTTTCATCAACTACTAGAGTAAGTTCACCCGTTTCGCCATCTAAGTTGATCATATCGCCACTTTTAACTTTAGCAATTAACCCACCATCAAGAGCTTCCGGGCATAAATGAATGGCTGCAGGCACCTTGCCTGAAGCGCCAGACATGCGTCCGTCAGTAACTAATGCGACTTTAAAGCCTTTATCTTGAAGTACGCCTAACAATGGCGTTAATTTGTGTAATTCAGGCATACCACGAGCTTTAGGGCCTTGGAATCTTACTACGGCAACAAAGTCTTTTTCTAGTTCCCCTGCATCAAATGCAGTTTGTAATTCATGTTGGTCCTCAAAAACAACAGCAGGTGCTTTAATTACAAAACTACCTTCTCGAAGTGACGACGTTTTAATAACAGAAACACCCAAATTCCCCTTCATCACACGTAAACCGCCATGAATACTGAATGGCTTAGCAACGGTAGCGATAATTTCATCATCAAGTGATTTCTCAACACAGTCGACCCACTTAAGTTCACCGTTCTCTAATACTGGGTTTTTAGTGTATCGAGTTAAACCACGGCCACAAATAGTTTCCACATCTTCGTAAACTAGTCCACCTTCAATAAGCTCACGGAACAATAACGCCATACCGCCTGCTTCTTGGAATTGGTTAATGTCTGCATGCCCATTAGGGTATATGCGTGTTAATAGTGGAACCTCTTCAGAAAGGTCATTAAAATCTTGGAAGTTAATAATAATGCCGGCCGCTTTGGCAAAAGCAATAATATGCATTGTTAGGTTAGTTGAACCGCCTGTCGCAAGTAACGCAACAATAGCATTAACAACCGAGCGTTCATCGACCATTTTGCCAATTGGCATATAGTTACCAGACTGCTGTGTTAAACGAGTAGCTTGACTGGCAGCTGCCTTTGTTAGTTCTTCGCGAAGTTGTGTATTTGGTGCAATAAATGAGGCACCAGGTAAATGTAAACCCATCACTTCAACCACTAACTGGTTGGAGTTTGCTGTGCCAAAGAAAGTACAAGTACCCGCAGAGTGATATGACGCTGACTCTGCTTCAAGCAATGCATCTTCATCTACTTCTCCCTCAGCATATTGTTGACGAACGCGTGCTTTTTCTTTATTTGGAAGGCCTGAAGGCATTGGGCCTGCAGGAATAAATACTGTTGGTAAGTGACCAAAAGTCATACTTGCAATTAATAAACCTGGGACAATTTTATCACAGATACCAAGCATTAATGCGCCATCAAACATGTTATGGGATAGGCCAATCGATGTTGACATCGCAATGACATCACGGCTCATCAGGCTTAAATCCATGCCTGGTTGACCTTGAGTTACACCATCACACATGGCAGGTACACCTGCAGCAACTTGTGCAACGCCACCGGCATCTTTAACTGCCGCTTTAATGATATCAGGATATGCTTGATAAGGTTGATGTGCACTGAGCATATCGTTGTAAGAGGTGACAATAGCGATATCTGAATGTTGTATGCCACGTAAAGACGTTTTATCTTCTTTACCACAAGCAGCAAAACCGTGGGCTAAGTTGCCACATGATAAGCCTGCACGATGAACAGTGTCTGATTTCGCGGCATCAATTTTTGCTAAATATTCAGCACGCGTTTTTGCACTACGTTTTATGATTCTGTCGGTAATATCTACTATTTGCTGTTTCATTTACTCTCTCAACTTATATACTTTTAATTTTATCTAATACTTAAACTTATTTGACAAGTGAGTTATGGTGCCCAAAAAATTTGAGTGTTTAAGTTAGGGTGTTGTAAAAATGCTCGAATAGGCATTTCAAACGGATCATCACCATTTAATGCTTGTGTTAATACCGTCTTCTTTCCTTCTCCACATGAGTGAAGAAAAATGTTCTTGCTAGTAATTAAACTGGCAAAAGTAAAACTGATACGCTGGTTTGGTGCTGTTTTAGGTTGAACCTTCATAAGCACAGCATCATTTTTCTTATCAAGACCAGAAGCAATTTCATCACTACATGGGAATAGCGAAGCCGTATGTCCGTCTTCTCCCATTCCTAGGATTAATACATCAAGCGGTAATAATGTTTTCCTTGCTGCCATGTTTAAGTCCGCAAGGGTTTCATCTGTTAACTCATCACCTTGCTTAAGGTGAAAAAACTTAGCCTTTTGTGCTTTGTTTTGAAGTAAATTTTCATGTACTAAACGGGTGTTGCTTGCCTCACTACCGATTGGAACCCAGCGTTCATCTGCCAAGGTAATAGTAACCTTTGACCAATCAATATCACTTTGCGATAGCACACTAAAGAAACCTTTAGGCGTTGAACCACCTGATACGGCAATACTTGCTTTACCATTTTCTATAATCGCTTTAGCTAAAATATCACTGACCACTTTTGCTAGTTCATTATCTAAATCGTTACGTGCGGTAAATTCCGTTAATTTATGCATAGTTACTCTACCCACTGGCGATCATCACGCGCAATTAAAGATATAGAGGAAACTGGTCCCCACGAACCTGCAGCATAAGGTTTAGGTGCTTCATTTGTTGTCTTCCAAGCTTCAATAATACTATCAGCCCATATCCAAGCAGCTTCAACTTCATCTCGACTCACAAATAATGATTGATTGCCATTTAACACTTCTAACATTAAGCGTTCATAAGCATCAACAACACGCTCATCGTTATAGGTATCAGAAAAACTTAAATCTAATTTATTTTCTTGAATACGCATCTGTGAAGCAATACCTGGTATTTTATTCATCATTTGTAACTCAACCCCTTCATCAGGTTGCAAACGGATAGTTAGTTTATTAGCGGGTAAATCGCTGTGGCTATCTTTAAAAATATTATGTGGCTGCTGCTTAAAGTGCACGACTATTTCACTATGCTTCTTCGGCATACGTTTGCCAGTACGAAGATAAAATGGTACGCCTTTCCAGCGCCAGTTATCTATCTCTGCTTTTATCGCAACAAATGTTTCGGTATTACTATTAGCGTTAGCACCTTCTTCATTTAAATATCCGGGTACTGAAACACCATTTAAGAAACCATCGCTATATTGTCCACGAATAACTTTATCTTTAATATTTTCTCTGTTGATTGCTTTTAATGCTTTAACGACTTTCAGCTTTTCTGCACGAACACTCTCAGCGCTTAAATCCGCGGGTGGCTCCATCGCCAAAAGAGATAATATTTGCAATAGGTGATTTTGTACCATATCGCGCAATTGTCCTGCTTCGTCATAAAAGCCCCAACGTCCTTCAATACCAACACTCTCTGCTACCGTTATTTGCACATGGTCAATGCTGTTACGATCCCAGTTATTAGTAAATAGCGAGTTGGCAAAGCGTAATACTAATAGGTTTAATACCGTTTCCTTACCTAAGTAATGATCTATGCGATAAGTTTGGTTTTCTATGAAGTATTCAGACACTTGATTATTGATTTCAATAGAAGATTCAAGTGAGTGACCAATAGGTTTCTCCATCACAACACGATCAGCATCGGTAATTAAGTTAGCGTGATCTAAACCTTTACAGATATCGCCATATAGAGCAGGAGGCGTTGAAAAATAGTAAACACGTGTATCGTTCCCATCTGCTAGTGCATCACTTAAGTTATTAAATGAATTGATCTCTTTAAAATCTAGTTCTTGATAAACCAATCGATTGATAAAACGTGCAAGCACCTCTTCATCTATTGTCTCTTTAACAAAAGTAGTTAAATTTTCTAAAACAATATTTTTAAATTCTTCAATATTATGCTTTGGTCTTGCCGCACCAACAATACGACTATCTTTATTGATTAAGCCACACACTTCTAATTGATATAATGCGGGTAGTAGCTTGCGGCGAGATAAGTCACCTAAAGCGCCAAAAATGACGATTTCACTTGCTGATTGACAATCTAAATTACTCATAGAGTTTCTCTTATATAAAATTTATTGCTTTAATTTTGCTCATACTCGTTACCAATCAATATAAATGTTTCAGAGTACTTGAACTATTTCGCGCCACGGTGCTGTAATGAAATAATGGTTACTTCATTATAAGTCATAGCAGCAGTGAAGTGATTTTAATTCCTACTGAAATTCAGCACTTTGAATGATAACGGGTAAATGTCTTTACTCATCCGTCAAACACATGAGCTATCAGTTAAAAATAGTTGTAACTAAACTACATATAACCCTAATTTAGCGCTTGTTTAGACGACAGTAAAGAACTTTTTGTAATTTTACTACATAAATTAATCTTGTATTCAGTTTTAACCATCAAAGAGTTTTCTATGGATTATATACTGCAAAGTACCTATGACTGTACTGAACATAGTATTGTTGAGTGCTAAATGTTTACATAATCTGCCAATTTTTTATTATTCCAACTCTACATTATGAAATAAAATTTCATTTTTTCTGTTCCTTAAGCAGAAAATAAATTACAGTATAGTCAAAATAGCCTATTATTTGACGCAAGCTATCATTGAAATATCGTTATAACTTTAGATAAAGAAGATCTAGGATCAGGCCATAATGAATATATTAGAAAAGATCACTAACGAACTAGACATGCTCAGTAAATCTGAGCGCAAAGTAGCAGAAGTTATTTTAGCGTCACCAAATACCGTTATTCACTCAAGTATTGCGGCACTTGCCAAGCAAGCCAATATTAGTGAGCCAACCGTTAACCGTTTTTGCCGTCGATTAGACACCAAGGGTTACCCGGACTTTAAATTACATTTAGCACAAAGCTTAGCCAATGGTACGCCTTATGTTAATCGCCATGTAGATGAAAATGATACTGCCGATGAATATACCTCCAAGATATTTGAATCGACTATGGCCAGTCTTGAATTAGCACGTAAAAGTTTAGATGCTAATGATATAAATCGCTCTGTCGATGTATTAACCCAAGCCAATAAAATCTCATTTTTTGGTTTAGGGGCTTCTGCCATTGTGGCCCATGATGCTCAAAATAAGTTTTTTCGCTTCAATGTCCCTGTTGTTTATTTTGATGACATATTAATGCAACGTATGAGTGCTATAAATAGTCGCCAAGGGGATGTAGTTGTCGTTATCTCACATACTGGACGTACAAAGTCACTTGTTGAAGTTGCTAGTTTAGCGAAAGAAAACGATGCCACTGTAATAGGGATTACCACCACTGATACTCCACTAGCTAAAGAATGTAGCATAGTGCTTTCGGTTGATGTGAGTGAAGATACTGATTTATATATGCCAATGTCGTCACGCATTGCACAATTAGCTTTAATTGATGTTTTAGCGACAGGCTTCACTCTACGTCGCGGTAGCAAATTTAGAGACAACCTGAAAAAAGTAAAAGATAGTTTAAGGAGTTCACGCTTCGAGAGAAAAGATTAATGATTAGTCGCTAATGTTTGAAACTGTATTTCAATCATTATTAACACTAGCGATAAACCTATTTAGAACGTAATTTAAAATATAAGAGGATTAAAATGCCTAGAAGAACAAAAATTGTTGCTACCTTAGGTCCTGCAACTGACGATCGTGAAATTTTAAAAAGTGTATTAGCTGCAGGTGTAAACGTAGTTAGACTCAATTTCTCTCATGGTATTCCACAAGATCATATAGATAGAGCCGACAATGTCAGAGCAATAGCAAAAGAGCTTGGTATTTATGTTGGTATATTAGGTGACTTGCAAGGCCCTAAGATTCGTGTTTCTACTTTTAAAAATGGTCCAATTAAATTAGCCATTGGTGATAAGTTTGAATTAGATGCAACCTTAGAAAAAGGTGAAGGCTGTCAAGAAAAAGTAGGCATTGATTATAAAAAATTAGTACAAGATGTTAACACTGGAGACATCTTATTACTTGACGATGGCCGTGTACAATTAAAAGTATTATCTACGTCTGATAATTCAGTATTCACTGAAGTTACTGTTGGTGGCCCGTTATCAAATAACAAAGGTATTAACCGTCAAGGTGGTGGTTTAACTGCACCAGCTTTAACAGCGAAAGATAAAGAAGACATTAAATTAGCAGCGAAAATCAATGTTGATTTTTTAGCGGTTTCATTTCCTCGTGATGCAGCAGACATGCGTGAAGCACGTTTACTCGCGCAAGAAGCTGGCTGTGATGCTCGATTAGTTTCTAAAATTGAACGCGCTGAAGCGGTTAATGATGACAAAATTCTTGATGGTATTATCCTGGCTTCAGATGTTGTTATGGTAGCCCGTGGTGATTTAGGCGTTGAAATTGGTGATGCTGCATTGGTTGGTAAGCAAAAGCATATTATCACTCGCTCTCGTCAATTAAATCGTGTTGTTATCACTGCAACACAGATGATGGAAACCATGATTGAACAACCTATGCCAACACGTGCAGAAGTTATGGATGTTGCAAACGCTGTATTAGATGGCACGGATGCAGTAATGTTATCAGCGGAAACTGCCGCGGGTAAGTATCCTGTTGAAACAGTGACAGCAATGGCTAATGTTTGTGTCGGTGCAGAGCAGCATCGTTCCGTTAATATTTCAAACCATAGAATGGAACTTACTTTTAGTGAAGTGTCAGAAACAATTGCACTATCCGCTATGTACGCTGCAAACCATTTAGAGGGTGTTAAAGCGATTATATCTTTAACCGAATCAGGTCAAACAAGTAAGTTAATGTCACGTATCACTTCCGGTTTACCTATCTTCTCATTATCTCGCCATCCAAAAACATTAAATAAAACCGCAATATACCGTGGTGTTTACCCAATTGAATTTGATTCAACTCACGTAAACAATGACAACTTATCTGATGAGATGTTAAAAGTGGTAAGTGGTAAAATTGATTTAGCTGTAGGTGATAAACTGATTTTAACCCATGGTGATATGATGGAAACCGTTGGCGCTTCAAATACTTTGAAAATTTTAACTATTGCTAAAAGACACCTTAAGTAATCTCAATTTTATTTAAGAAATGCCCTGAGAGTTAACGTTAAAAAGGCCATATGTTATTCACATATGGCCTTTTTTATTAGCTTAGACTCTTTATGAGTGAAACTTTAGCTATTGACTGCTTGTTTAACTTTATCCTTATAACTACGACTCACTTTTAACTCTTTACCATTTTTCAATACTAAAAAGTACTCGCCATTTACTTGGCTACAAAATTTATCAATGATATTTTTGTTAACTATGGTCGATCTATGATTACGAATAAATTGCTTAGGGTCTAAACAGGCTTCCAATTCTTTCATAGTTTTTCTAAGAATATAGGTGTTTTCTTGTCTGGTATTTTGCTTAGTTTCTAAGGCATGCACACACATATAATCGCCTGCAGCATCAATCCAAAGAATATCTTTTACAGAGACACGATTCACTTCGCCAGCATCTTTAATCGCTAAGACATCTGAATAGCTAGATAGCGTTAATTCTTGATCATTGTCTAATTCGGTTAAAATTTTCTGATAATCATTACCGGTAACGTCACTAACTAATCGAACCAGTTTCGATTTATGTGCCGTATCTGCACTGCTTTTAAAGTAGTGTTGTATTTTACCAATAGTTTGCTCAAGCCTTTCTTCATCTGCTGGTTTTAATAAGTAATCCAGCGCGTGTACTTCAAAAGCTTTTAAAGCGTATTGATCAAAGGCTGTAACAAAAACAACGACAGGCATAGCTAAACCTTGCTCGATAATACTTTCTATTACCTGAAAGCCATTAAGTCCTGGCATTTGAATATCAAGAAACATTAGGTCAACTTGGTAAGCTCGTATCGCCTCTAATGCTTCTCTACCGTTACAGCACTGTTCAATAACATTAATATCATCATGCGCTCGTAAACGTATCGCTAAACCTTTACGAGCCAGCGGTTCATCATCAACGATAATGGTTGATAGTGACATAAAAAATCCCTAATTAATTGGTTCTCATAAATGGTAACGGTACGCTCAGATCAGGAAACAGAATTTTAGCTTAGCTGAAATGGCATACGTAGATTTACTTTAACACCAGTCGGCTGGTTATTGGAAACAACTAAGGAAAATTTTTCATTATACAACGCTTGTAAACGTTCGCGCGTATTAACTAAACCGACACCACTTTCACGATGTAAGTTTCCATTAATAATATCTGCACCGGGGCCATTATCGGCAACTTCTATCAACAAATCATCGGCAAAACGATTAACGGAAATAGTAATTCTACCGCCCTGCTCTTGTACTGCAATCGCATGTTTAATCGCATTTTCAGCTAAGGGTTGCAAAATCATGCTGGGGACTAGGGCTTGCTGACAATTATCATTTATTTGAAAATCAAGTTGTAACCTATCTTCAAAACGGACTTGTTCGATAGCAAGGTACAACTGTAACGCTTGTATTTCAGATTCCAAAGTTACTTTCTTCATCGGGTCTTTATCAAGAGAATACCGTAAAAACTCACTAAGCTTAGTTACCATGGTATTTGCCGTTTTATTTTCTTCTATCAAAATAAGCGTTGAAATAGCATTGAGGGTATTAAATAAAAAGTGCGGGTTAAGTTGATAGCGCAACATTTTTAGTTGCGCTTGATGAGCAACCGCATTTGCTTTTAAAACATTTTGTTTTTCTATCTGTAACATTTGATAGTATTTACTACCAAAATATAGACCACTCCAACTTAAAATAATATAAAAAGACCCTAAGCTATTTTGAGTGTACATAAACCAAGATTCTGGCTCATAACCATGCTTATATATTTCCCAGTAATTGATGTTTTTAACTATTTGCCACAATACACCAGTAAAATAAGAGGAAAGAATGACGACTAAAGCAATCTTAATCGGGGGAAAGTTCCACGCTTTTCGATAAATATAACGCAGCGGTACAGTAAACAACCAACCGGCATAAGCATTCAGAAAGATAATTACCACGAAGATATCGCGCGAGTCATGTTGCAATGAGCCAAGATAATGCACAAAAGCAAACCCAAACCAGCCCGCGGTGTGGGCTAGCCAAAACAAACGACTTCTATTTTCTAGCAATTCTTTCCAATTCACAAAAATAACCATTTAATTAATGCTATAACTAAGTATGCGCTAATAATTAAATGATTTCATTGTCTTTGACCTTAGTAATCTAGCGGCTTATCGCATACTTACTGTATAAAACTACCAAAATTTTCTTTACAAAGACAACATAGCACCTAAAGGCTGGCCCCCTAATAAATGCATATGGATATGGTAAACTTCTTGCCCACCATCATTGTTACAATTGATAATTAAGCGATAGCCCTTTTCATCAATCCCCTCTTCTTTGGCAAGCTTTTTGGCGACAGTAATCATACGGCCTAAGGTTAATTCATCTTCACTAGTGACATCATTAATAGTAGCAATGTGTTTATTGGGAACTATTAATATATGACTATCAACACGGGGGGCAACATCTCGAAAGGCAGTTACAAGTTCATCTTGGTATAACAATGGTGTTGGTATTTCTTGACGAATAATTTTAGAAAAAATAGTTTCTTCACTCATAGTAGTATCTCTATATAGGTTTTTTTTAATATATACCCAAGCCACTTGAAGATGCGAGTTTCAGGACGCTTGAGCAATTCATGATCAAGGCGCCTCATTTTATTAAGGGTTATTCCCTTAAAAAAGGAGATAACGAAGAACATGGTTTGCTCAGACGTCCCCGCAGGGCTGGTTTAGAAACGCTTTATGCTGCGTTATTGATTTCTACAATAGAATAACTATTCTCTTCAATCAATGCCTTGCCTAAAGGCGTTTCTAATTACAGCTGAAATCTGCATCTTCAGGTAGCTTGGGTATACAAGTAGTTTACCTCCAAATAAATATAAATCACCTCTTTACTACAATTTATTGACCTCAATCAACATGGTAGTTGCTGCAAGTGTGACATCCTTACCACTCATAAAGGATATGCACATCAAACAAAAATTACTTAGGCAGCATCATGGATATAGATTTTAGCGAAATCAACTACTTAAAAGATCCGACATGGCAAGATTTACATGCTGATTATGAACAATTTCTGCTATCAATGACAGGTCCAACGGTTATTGATGTATCAGGGAAGGATCAAACAAAATGTCGAGTATTTACTACGTTACTACACGGTAATGAGCCTTCTGGCATAATTGCTATGCATCGCTACTTAACGGAAATATTACCGGAAGATAAACCTACAACGAATTTACGTTTTATTATCTGTTCGGTTGAAGCCGCCGCGAGTAAACCATTATTTAGCCAACGCTTTATCAATGGGGGCATCGACATTAATCGCTGTTTTGGTAAAGATTGTTCATTTGAATGTCAAGATGTTGGGCAAACAGGCTATTGTCAGCGAGCAGCATTGATTGAACAAGCGATCAGAGAGGTTACCCCTGAAATGGTGATCGATCTTCACAATTCTTCAAGCTCAGGTCCTACTTTTGCAGTTAGCTCAGTCGTAACTACTGAAACATTGTCATTAGCATCACTTTTTTGTCAAACCTTAATTTTATCTGATTTGAACATTGGCTCAATAATGGAGCAAAATTTTGATTGCCCTTTTATCACTATTGAATGCGGCGGTTGCCAAGATGAGCAAGCTCATGAAATTGCCTTTTCAGGAATTAGCCAAGTTGCCCAATGTGATAATATTGGTTATATCCATCAAGAAAAACCGGTAGAAGTCATTTATCGACCACTTAGATTGCAATTAAAGCAAGAAATTAAACTCTCTTATGCTCAACATGATGAAGGTTATAGTGGGGTTACACTGAAAGACAATATCGAATGTTTCAACTTTGGCAGTGCTCATCAAGATGACATGATAGGCTGGATTGACGGTAATGGTCTTGATAACCTACAGCTTATTGATAAAAGTGGAAAAGACGTCCTTGACCAATACTTTTATGCTAGAGAAAATCAATTAGTTTGCCTTCATAATCTGCGTTTGTTTAAGGCGACAACCAATAAAAATACTGCGATAAATGACTGCTTATTTTATGTTGTGAAGCTATCTTCTGCTGATATATAACATATTCACCGATGCAGCTATAGCTATGATTGAAATGGGTGACTTAGTTAAATTATTGCACATTACTTCGAAATGTAATGTGCAATTTAACTAGCTAAGCAGTTTGCCAAAACTGCGAGTTATACGTTATGAATTGGCAAGTACTTTATTAAAACGCTCCAATCCTTTCATTAAATCTTCAATTAAATCATCTACATCTTCCAAACCGATATGAAGTCTAATTAACGGAAACTCACAATCAAACGTTGTAGCACTTCGAATAGCGTTTACATTAGTGATACCTAAAATTAAACTTTCGAAGCCTCCCCATGAGTAACCCATTTTAAAATGATGTAAACCATCTAAAAATGCAGTTAATGCTTCTTTATTACCGCAGTTAAGTACAAAAGAAAATAATCCATTAGAGCCTTCAAAATCACGTTTGAAAAATTCATGACCTGGACAAGACTCAAACGCAGGGTGTAATATTTTGGCGACTTCTGGACGTTCTTGTAACCATTGAGCGACCTTAGTTGCACTTTGTTGATGCTGCTTTAATCTTATTCCAAGAGTACGAATGCCTCGAAGCGCTAGGTATAAATCATCAGGAGACGTACATTGTCCCATCAAATAACTGTAATCTCTCAGTTGAGGCCAATATTTTTCTACTGCTGTTGCTGTGCCTAACATCACATCAGAATGACCGACAATATATTTAGTTGCTGCTTGTATACTTACATCAACACCATAATCAAACGGTTTGAAGTTAATGCCTGCGCCCCAAGTATTATCAAGCATAACGATACAATCATGCTTATGTGCCACGGCGCTAATAGCAGGAACATCTTGTACTTCCATGGTAATAGAACCTGGTGACTCTAAGAAAATTAGACAGGTATTATCTTGAATCAATGCTTCAATATCAGCACCAACCATAGGATCATAATAGGTAGTACTAACACCCATTTTAGCTAATATCTTATCGCAATAGTCACGCGTAGGCTCATAAGCACTATCCACCATTAAAATATGGTCGCCTTGCTTAACGAAAGCTAAAATAGCATTAGTAATAGCTGCAGTACCTGAAGGATATAATGCACAACCCGCTCCGCCTTCTAATTCAGTCATGGCATCGCTAAAAGCGAAAGAAGTCGTAGTGCCTCGACGACCATAAACCATGGTTTGATTATGTCGGTTGGCCACAGCATTATTCATTTCTGCAACCGTATTAAATACCACGGTAGATGCGCGAGTTACCGAAGGATTAACTACACCATTAGTCCATTTAGCACTACGCCCAGCATTTACTATTTTAGTATCTTGTTTCATATTCACTTCCATTAAAGGGTTTTAGCTTTAGCGGCATGAATGTTACTTTCAGCTATCTAGCCATCTAAAACTTTATAATGTATTTATAACCTGAATCAACGCAACTGGCTAGGTATTGTTAGATAAATTTTGAAAATAAACACTACCTTCGTAATTAATATGAATTACAAAGTTATCGTTTAGTGACTATTTAAAAGAGTCCCATCTGATCGCCAGCAATCGATTCAAAATCTTTACCAATAAAAGGTAATATATCATCCGCTATCGGTTTGAGTTGCTTCTCTACATAAAAATCATAATCAAGCACGCTGGTATTAAATTCTAATGGTTGAACCCCATCAAGGGTAATAACATATCGAATTAAACTGCGGTGTTTATATGTTGGCTTATCGCCAAGCTCTTTAAGCTTTTGATTGGCCAATAATGCTGCTTTGATGTGAGGCGGGGTATTTACATAATCACTTAGTTTTCGTCTGATTTTTTTCTTATATATTAGCTTATCATCATGAAGCCCTTGCTTTAATTCATCAACTATCTTTTTAATGTAACCCTCAATAGGTTTATCATTAAATATCAGCCGGTATAACTCTTGCTGAAAATCTTTACTTAAGTCAGTCCAGTCACTGCGTACAGTTTCCAAGCCCTTAAATACAAGTTCACCATCAGAAACACCTGCATAGCGTTTTTTAGTCCCAATACTATTTTGATCTTTTACCGTATGAAGTCCACGTATGGTTGGCATCAAAAATTTAGTGAAATGCGTTTCAAATTCGATATCTAATTGACTTTCAATGTTAAAATCGCGCTTTAGTCGATTTTGCCACTTATCATTTATATATGACCGTAACTCTGCACCTAATTGCTTTGCCTGGGTTTTAGTTTTATCGGCACCTATTGAAACAAAAATAGAATCGGTATCGCCATAAATGACTTGATACCCTAGCTTTTCAATCCAAACACTGGTTTTCTTTAATATTTCATGACTTCTTTTTGTTATTGACCCTGATAACCTAGGATCTAAAAAACGGCAGCCTGTTGAACCTAAAACACCATAAAAGCTACTCATAATTATTTTGATAGCTTGGGATAAGGCGGCATTCTTTTGCAGTTTTGCTTTATCTCTTTCTAACCAAAGAGATTCGATAATATCAGGTAAAAAATGCGCAGTTCGGGAGAAGTAAGCACCATCAAAGCCACTAATGACATGATCAAAACAATCTTCGCTTAATTTTTTGGATTTATCATGAACTAACTTTTGCTCACTTACCGCTTTAAGCCCTTCAATGAGTCCCATAGGATCTATTTTAAAAGTACGAATAATACTCGGATACAGTGATTTAAAATCAAGTACCAGTACATTTTTATATAAGCCCGGTTTAGAGTCCATGACATATCCACCGGGAGACACTAAGCCAGATTCACCATCGCCCATATTGGGCGCTATATAACCGCTTCGGTGTAATTTAGGTAAATAAAGGTTAGTAAAGGCTGCAACAGAGCCACCTACTCTATCAATGGATAAGCCAGTAAGTTGCGCTCTTAATTTAGCAAAATCAAGTAACTGAGTTTTTTCAAAAATAAGCCACACTAGACGACAGTCTTCAAGGTTATATGCAGCTAATGCAGATTTGTTATGATTAAAATTATCTGTAATTTCCTGTACACGATTTTCTACATCCGCCACCTTCTTTCCTAAACCAAGTAAAGTATGGGCGACATTATCTAATGAGAAGCGAGAAAAGTTGTAAGTAGCGGTTTTTAATAAATCGATACCATCAAGAACCACACGCCCCGCTATTTCGATAAAGTTCTGATCGGTATTGTTGGCATTTTTTCGCCAGAAAGGGCATGTACTATCGCGGCCTATTGAAAAGGGAATACCATGAAGGTCACATCGTTTTTGTAAAAGCATGAAATCAAAATTAATGACATTCCAACCAATAAGTATATCGGCATCGAATAGGTTAATTTCTCGAATAAATTGCTGTAATAGCTGCTTTTCATCCGTTTGCCAATGAATATAATTTTCAGTATTTAGCTGGGGTTCGCCAATCATTAACACTCGTTTAAATGTTTTCTGGTTATTATTTGCATACAAACCAATAGAGTACAATTCACCTTGCATAGAGCACTCTATATCGATAGAAAGCATAGTTAAATTATGTTGTTGCTTTACTGCTGCTCCCTTACATTTAGCTTGTTTGGTGATCTGGTAGCTTCCGCACAACTGATGATTACCCAGATAATCAATGTCTGCAGTAATATGGCGCTCCATTAAAAAACGATCATCAGGACGAATATCATCTTCATAACATTTGATATTTCGAGACTTTAAAGCATCTCTAGCACGATAGAAGCTTCGCATACTGGTAAAATACAAGGCAGCAACATCTCGTTGAGTGAAGGTTTTTAACGATAACACTTGATGCTTTTCAAGCGATATCCTTTGGTTTACTAAGATTGATTTAGCCGTATCTAGTTGCTCTAACTCTACAAAGAATACCGCTAATTCATTAGTTACTTCTAACTTAACGGGTCCTGCATCAGTCTTCAGCCATAAGGTTATTGCTAACCCAGTGCGTTTATCTTGCACTTGTCGGGTCAATAAAAAACCATTCTGTATGCCTGCTGTTTTAAAATTTGTCATTTTATGGTTAAATTTTTCGTGCGACACGACCAAACCTGTTAATATATACAGCAGTGTAACCGATCTCCTGTTTTTTGGAAACTAACAACAATGTTATCTGATAAGTTAAAACAAGCAATTCGTCAGGCATATAAAGCCATAGGCGAGAATTTAACGCATTTCAATCCCCGTAGGCAGCAAACGTTACTTATCGCTGAAATTGCGAAGACCTTAGCAGGTGAATACAGCAAAGACAGAAAAATAATAACCATTGAAGCCGGCACCGGAACAGGTAAATCACTGGCTTATTGTCTTGGAGCCATTCCTCTTGCGCTTTCTCGTGATAAAAAGGTCTGTATTTCAACGGCTACTGTCGCACTGCAAGAGCAATTAGTTGATAAAGATTTACCGTTTCTCAAAAAATATGCCGGACTTAATTTTGACTTTACCTTAGCAAAAGGTAGACAGCGTTATGTCTGTCGTCAAAAATTAACGCAAGCTGTTACAACAGGCTCTGGTAATGAACCTGCACAAGCTGGATTTACCTTTGCCGAAAAGCCAGATGCTAAAGATATTAGAACCCTCAATAAAATGCATAAAGCATTACTCGATGGAAGCTGGCTGGGCGATATAGATTCTTGGGAAACACACTTACCTCAGCATATTTGGCATCAAGTTCAAAGTGATAAGCATAGCTGTTTAAAAAACTTATCTGAACATACCCACTGCCCATTTCACAAAGCACGTGAAACCATGGACCAAGCTCATGTATTAGTAGTAAATCATAGTTTGTTGTTAGCCGATTTAGAGCTCGGTGGCGGTAAAATACTCTCAGCACCTGAGGATACTTTTTATATTATTGACGAAGCACACCATCTACCTAAAGTAACTCGTGATTTTTCAAGTGCTAGTATCACCTTAAAGGGTTCAATTGAATGGTTAACTAAGCTCAGAGATACCGGCGACAAAATGGCTAAGTTGATTAAATCAAAAAACGCTATTTCTCCCGCATTAAAGTTGGGTGATGATTGCCAAGATTTATTAGTGGAAATGAAAAAAGTGCTTAATTTCATTGAAGCTAATGCGAATGTATATTTTTTGGAAAATGAATCATCTTCACAAAGTAGTAACTTTGCTAAAAATTCAAAAAATGATGAGCAAGTCTACCGTTTTGAAAATGGCATCATTCCTCAAACGTTAAAAAACTGGGCTGAAGATTTACAAAGCCTGAGTAAAAAATCGTTATCACATTTAAATAAACTTTATAACGGACTTATTGAAGCGGTAAAGGATGGCGATACACAAATGTATGTCGCTGAGCCATTGCTTGCAGAAGCTGGATTCATGCTTCAGCGTTTAGAAAATCTTCAAGCACTTTGGTTTATGTATGCCAAATCAGATAGTGATAAAGGTGCGCCCATGGCGCGTTGGTTGGAAAAAACCACCCTCAAACGTCAAGATTATTTATTAAGTGCATCGCCCATTGAAGTTGGTTTTACGCTAGAGAATATGTTGTGGAGTCAGTGTGAAGGCGCTGTACTTTGCTCTGCTACATTACGTGCATTAAACTCCTTTGATCACTTCCGTTTTCAAGTAGGTTTAAAAAATAATGATGGTAGTCAATATCAACAAGTCGACTCCCCTTTTGATTATCAAAATAATTCACAACTCGTGATAGCAAAGATGGATAATGAAGCAAGTGCTCCTGACTTTACGGATGAAGTGATTACAAAGTTGCCAAAGTATCTCAAGCAAGGTAGTGCAAGTTTAGTACTCTTTTCTTCTTATTGGCAAATGAATAAGGTTGCAGAGGCATTAAGAGAAGAACATAAACTTGAAATCATGGTTCAAGGCGAATTATCGCGCCAACAAATAATATCGTTACATAAAAAACGATGTGATGACAACAAAGAAAGTATTATTTTTGGCACTCAAAGTTTCTCTGAGGGACTCGATTTACCTGGAGATTACCTTAATAATTTAATCATTACCAAATTACCTTTTTCGGTGCCTACGTCCCCTGTTGAGCAAGCACAAGCAGAATATGTCACTGCCAAGGGAGGTAATCCATTTATGACATTATCGGTACCAGACACATCAAAAAAATTGGTACAAGCATGTGGAAGGTTATTACGAAATGAAAAGGATGAAGGGGTTATTACCTTGTTGGATAAACGCGTAGTGACTAAGCGTTATGGAAAACAGTTACTCGATTCACTTCCCCCCTTTAGCAGAGTATTTGAAAAGTAGCTGAGTTGAAGTTAAGTTGAAGCTAAGTTTTTATACTTCGGACATAAAAAAGGCTTAAAATAAATGTTAAGCCTTTAATCAATACTAAAAGTATTGTTACGTTTTAACTTCAGCTTCTTCTAATGCTTTTTCAAATGCTTTTGTCGTGGCTCGTACGTCGACTTGCTTGGTAAATTCAATATTTACCCCTGTTTGTACAAGTTCTTGGTAAAAGTCTTTAACTACACAACTTCTAACTTGCTGACAAACAATCGCATACTTCAATATTGCTGGTTCATAAGCTTGTAGAGCACCTTTCTTAAACCATTCCAGTGACTTCTGTAGATTTTTTTCTACGGCAATACCGTTAAGGTACATTTGAGCAAGGCTCACTTGTCCTTGAGCAAAGCCTAATTCAGCAGATTTTTGAAATTTTTCTAAGGCCAGTGTCGCTTTATTGCCATCTTTAGCAAACTTTAAATACTCCAAACCAGCAAAGTTTTCTTTTTTACCCGGAATAAAGACAGAGCTAGATTTAAAGTGAGAGTCAGGAACAACAACATTACCATCAAGCATATTGCCTACAGGTCTACGGGCTAAAACAATTGCACCTGATCCAACTAACGCTTGTAATTCAGCCTTAGTATAATTATGACGTTTCTCTTGGAAAAATTTTTCAAACCTTAGCTGCGCATATCGAATAGCTTCATTTAGTTCATGTTCTTGAAGATAAAAATAACTACTAAAGTTAATTGTTACCACATTCCCAGTAATATCTGTAACTTTCGCCATACGGAATTTTTCGGTTGGCCGAAGATTATCTTTAATGACACGGAAATCAACATAATAAAGATCATTTAGCTGTGGTTCAGCGACCATTGCATTCGTTTGTTCACTTAATTTGAGGTCTTTATAAAAAATGCTACCTGCTACTGCTGCAGCAGCCAAAATAACAAAAATAATGATTTTGACTCTGTGCACAATCAACCAAGGATCGGGGTCCTTGGTATCGACTGTGTAATGGTAATAGGGTTCTTCTTGTTTATCTGCGACGATAGGAGAATTCACACTCGCTAATGCTTCTTCAGATCCCGCGAGTGATATAGTTTTTTGACCAACTTTTTCTTCGGGCAGATGTTCATCTTCATCATCCTGGCGAATGGCAGCTTGTGGCATTACTGATCCTTTTTATTCTTATTTTTATTATTATTTTTAAAAATTACCATTTGAACAAAAATTAAACAAGCGTTAATTTTATGTTACTAGGATTTAACATATCTCTTTTTTACGTAGATTTTATGCACCAATGAGCTAAGAACCCCAATAGTAATAACTTTCATTCAAATCGTAACTAACTAATTTTGTTTTAAATAATCATTAGACAAAATATTATTTATTTTAACAATTCGAGTATACATGTTTTCATTAAAATTAAAACGACCGTTTGATTATTGGCCGTGAATTCATATTTAACAGCTAAAACTCTGTGTCATTATTTTATAAAATTATGGTTAGTATGTATTAGCTTAACTTATCAGGATAAGATACGACTTACTTCGATAGTCTTATTTGCGATTAAACATGAAACAAACCACCAAAGTTATCTTATTATCATTATTAGTTTTCCCTGGAATTGGCCATTTAGTTTTAAAGAAATATGCTATAGCGATTGGTTTTATTGCTAGTTTTGCATACTTGTTGTTGGGCTTAGTTAAAGATATACATGATAAAACTCAGCAAGTGATAGAAAGTATGATTCGAGGAGAAATACCCATGCAAGTTTCAGCCATTCGCCAAGCCTTAATTGATCATGGCGCTTTAGATAATCCTAATTTGACGACGATTGGTTATATACTATTAATCATCTGGGTACTCGCAGCGTTCGATGCCTATAGAATTTCAAATAACAGCAGTAATAATATTACTGAACAGTCATCATAAATAAGAAATAAACTGATTAATTAACTCCCTTTTATCCCTCATAACGCTTTATCCTTTGCTGTCACGTTATGTATCGCTTTTTTATTTGGCTATTGCTGGGTATAATTAAGCTGTTTCCTTTTTAGAGCAATATTAATGAATTACCTACCGCTAGATAGTTTAAAAAATGCCTGGATTTTCAAGCATAAAAGTTTACCCATTGCAGAAAATGATTTAGCTAAAATAAAACCTATGAGTATTGAACGAGCAAATATTTTATGGGACACCTTTATTTCTCGTCAGGTAGATCATCCTGATTTTTTCAAAAAAGGTGATTGGCCTTCAGATAAAAATAATTGGTTAGAACAAGGAAAGTGGGAAGGTATTTGGGACAGTAATGATCAGGCACTTCCACAGCTAATAGAAAGCCATTTAGACTGGGATCAAAATACAGTTGTTTACTACTGTAGCTCTCGAGATAACGTTATTGAAACAAGCTGGCTTACATTCCAACGATGCTGGAAAAACTTTTTGTTTATGGATGATGGCCCTATATTATTAGGTAAGAAACGCCAACAAGCAGTGCAATTTACCAGTAATGGTTTTTTTAAAGTTGGCCAAAAGCCAAATAGTAATTAAACAAGCTGCTATTTAAATAATCCTTTCACTACAACGGTTCTACTTTGCATAAAAATAATCGCCACAAACAGGGGTATAATTTTACGGCTTTAGTTAAAGCTCACCCTGATTTATTACAATTTATTATAAAAAATCAATATAATAATCAAGATACAATCGACTTTGCTAATCCCCTGGCAGTAAAATCGCTTAACTTGTCTTTATTAAAAAGCGAGTACCATGTGAAATTTTGGGACATACCGGATGGTTATCTATGCCCCGCTATTCCCGGAAGAGTCGATTATATACACCATCTTCACGATTTGTTAGTTGTAACACCCAAGGCGTTACTACCTGATAAAACACGTATCAACGTGTTAGATATAGGTACTGGGGCAAGTTGTATTTACCCTATTTTAGGTCAAAGAGAATATGACTGGCACTTTGTCGCCTCAGATGTGGATCCTATTTCAATTAAAGTAGCAAAACACATCATTTCATCTGATAAATCATTAGATAGAAATATTAACTGTCGACTACAGCCTAACAGTAATCATATATTCAACGGCATAATAGCTGAAAATGAGTTTTATCATTTAACCGTATGTAATCCTCCCTTTCATAGTTCTTTGGCTGAAGCCAGTAAAGGTACGACGCGAAAGCTAAAGAATTTAAATAAAGGTATTAATTCTTCAAAAAATCAGGAAAAAACACTCAATTTTGGTGGGCAAAAAGCTGAACTTTGGTGTCCTGGCGGAGAGCTAACTTTCATTGGAAAAATGATTAAAGAGAGCAAAACTTTTCAAAAACAAGTACTTTGGTTTACCTGTTTGGTCTCGAAGAAAGATCATTTGTCCAAGCTTAAACTTAGCTTAAAGAAGTCTGATGCTAAGCAAATTAAGGTCATTGATATGGCTCAAGGGCAGAAGATAAGCCGTTTTATCGCTTGGAGCTTTTATGACATTAATTAAAAGAATGCTAAACATTAGGGTCTGTTGATCTTTCGCGGTTAAATTTTGTTCGAGATAAAAGCGTCTTAATCGCGGCGAGTAGTGTGTAGCCTAGTCATTCTAAGCAAATTCTACTCAACAAAGAGTAAGACGCTTTTAGCCGAATCCTTCAGACAGCGTTTGTTGGACATTTTTACGTCGTTATTGCCTTTTTATGTGGAACAACCACATTACAAAGGCTCTGCCTTGTATAAATACCCAACAAATCACTGCAAAAACAATCTCGAAAGATCAACAGACCCTATATTTGCGTAGCATTCTTTTTATTCGTTAAGCTTTTTCTTGGCAAATAATATCACCAGCAACCAGTTTTCCTAAACAAAATAATTGCCATTGTCCTGCTGACATCTTGTGCCAAGTTTCATTATCCGTCAGTGGTTTGGTCGCAATCACAGTAACAACATCATTGCTGGTGGTTTCTTTTTGAAAATCGACTGCCATTTCAGCATCAATAAGACTTGCTTGACCAAAAGGTGCTCTGCGAGTAAGCCAATGTAAGTTATTTGAGCAATATGCGAATAAATATTCTCCATCAGTGATAATGATATTCGCAACGCCGAGCTTATCTATTTTTGCCGCCAGTGAAGCAATAAAATCAAACAGTAGTTTAGCATCAACTTGTTTGGCGCCAAACTCAAGGTGCAATTGGTCAAGTATCCAACAAAAAGCATGTTCGCTATCGGTTGTACCAATAGGTAAATGAAATTCAATGGGCAGCTTTTTCTCAAAGTCTTTTAATTGACCATTATGTGCATAAGTCCAGTTTCTTCCCCACATTTGTCTGACAAATGGATGAGTATTTTCAAGACAAACCTTACCTGAATTAGCTTGTCGAATATGACAAATCACCGCTTCACTTTTCATCGGGTATTTAGTAACAAGCTCGGCAATTGGAGATTGCGCACTTGGCTTAGGGTCTTTAAAGCTACGACAGCCCTTACCTTCATAAAACGTTACACCCCAGCCATCTCTGTGAGGCCCAGTATTTCCACCACGTTGCATTAAACCACTAAAGCTGAAACAGATATCAGTTGGTACATTGGCACTCATCGCTAACAATTCACACATTTTTTAACCTCTTAAAACAACCAAGCACTTATAAAGTAGAATGTGCTTGGCTAAACCTACAATTTATTCTATAAATAGAGTATATCATTGACTAAAAATTATTTTAAATTCAAATACTTTTTCTCTCATTTCTCTTCACATAAAAACATACACTAAAAGGAAATCCTTGTGGATATTATTATTTGGTTATTTGCCGCACTATCTCTAACTTGGTTTATGAGCTATACGAGGGCATCATTATCAAGTTTTACCTTATGTTTTGCCGCTCTAATGGCGTTAGGGTCTTTATTTAACATCATTGGCATAGTTTCTTGGTTACTTTTTGCTGTCATAGCCTTGCCGATAAATATTGATACTATTCGTCAGCAGTTTATTAGTATGCCTTTATTGGCTATTTTTAAAAAAATAATGCCGAAAATGTCTTCAACAGAACAAGAAGCTATCGATGCTGGTACCACTTGGTTCGATGCTGATTTATTTCGTGGTGATCCTGACTGGCAGAAACTTCACAATTACCCTCGTCCTAGATTAAGTTCTCAAGAAAAAGCATTCTTAGATGGACCTGTCGAACAAGTTTGTGCCATGGTTAATGATTGGCATATTACGCATGAAATAGCTGATCTTCCACCAGAAATATGGCAATTTTTAAAAGAAAACAAATTTTTTGCCATGATCATTAAAAAGCAATATGGAGGATTAGAATTTTCAGCTTATGCCCAATCTCGAGTATTACAAAAACTAACTGGCGTAAGCTCTGTTTTAGCCAGTACCGTTGGTGTGCCAAATTCATTAGGTCCTGGTGAATTATTACAAGAATATGGTACCAAAGAACAACAGGATTATTACTTACCTCGCCTAGCCAAAGGTGAAGAAATACCTTGTTTTGCGCTAACAAGTCCAGAGGCAGGATCCGACGCAGGATCTATCCCTGATTATGGTGTTATATGTCATGGACAATTTAAGGGTGAAGATGTATTAGGGATGAAACTGACATGGGATAAACGTTACATCACCCTTGCCCCTATTGCTACTGTGTTAGGATTAGCCTTTAAATTACAAGACCCCGATAATCTTCTCTCTGAGCAAGAAGACTTAGGTATTACTTGTGCTCTTATTCCAACAGATTTATCCGGTATTACCATTGGCCGCAGGCATTTTCCCCTAAACATTCCTTTTCAAAATGGCCCCACGCAGGGTAATGACGTTTTTGTACCGTTAGATTTTATTATTGGTGGTCCTGATATGGCCGGCCAAGGTTGGCGGATGTTAGTAGAGTGTTTATCTGTTGGACGCGCGATCACATTACCTTCAAATAGCACTGGTGGTGTCAAAACTGCAGCATTAGCTACAGGTGCATATAGCCGTATAAGACGCCAATTTAAGATGCCAATAGGTAAAATGGAGGGTATCGAAGAGCCACTTGCCCGTATCGGTGCTAATGCCTATTTAATGGACGCTGTCACAACTATGTCTACAGGTGCAATCGACTTGGGGGAAAAACCTTCTGTCATATCAGCCATCGCTAAATACCATCTCACCGAAAAAATGCGCTCTTCGATTATTGATGCGATGGATATTCATGGTGGGAAAGGCATCTGCATGGGACCGAATAATTATCTAGCGCGTGGTTACCAAGGTGCGCCTATTGCCGTGACAGTTGAAGGTGCCAATATTCTTACCCGCAGTATGATAATTTATGGCCAAGGCGCCATCCGTTGCCATCCGTACGTATTAGCAGAGTTAGAAGCAGCAAATAATAGCGATAATGAACAAGCGCTCAATGATTTTGACCATGCCCTTTTTGGTCATATAGGTTTTAGCATCAGTAATATGAGCCGTAGTTTATGGTGCTCAATTACTGGTTCACGTTTCTTAGGCAGTCCATATGATGATGAGACTCGACGATATTATCAATTACTCACGCGCTTTAGTGCCAACCTAGCCATGCTTTCAGATATTTCTATGTTATCACTTGGTGCAGATTTAAAACGTAAAGAGCGAATTTCAGCAAGGTTAGGCGATGTGCTAAGTCAGCTGTACTTAGCCAGCGCGACCTTGAAGCGTTATAATGATGAAGGTAGAAATACTACTGATTTTCCGCTAGTACAATGGGCCGTTGAGGATTGCCTTTACAATATTCAACATGCTATTGATGAATTGATTAGTAATTTTCCTAACAAAATTGTAGGAAAAGTATTACGCGTGATCATCTTCCCTCTAGGAACTTGGTTAAAAAAACCTAACGATGAAACATCACATAAAGTAGCACAATTATTACAAACCCCTTGTGCTACCCGTACTCGTTTAGGACAAGGACAGTACTTAACTCGCGATGGCAATAATATTTTTGGTAAATTAGAACAAGTACTTGAAGACATCATTAATTGCGAGCCAATTTATGAAAAAATTTGTTTGAAATTAAATCAAAAACTACCTTTTTATCATCTCGATATAGTAGCAGAACTAGGTCTTAGTAATAATATCATTTCAAAAGCAGAGGCTGAGTTATTAACCACTGCCGAGGTTGGTCGTCAGTGGGTGATTGCCGTTGATGATTTTGATAATAAGGATATGACGGCATCCTCAAGTAGTGCATAGCTTTATCACTGTAGAGAGCCCTTACAATTAATTAGGTGACATTCTTGCCTTTACACTAATTAACTTATTTAGTGCTAAAGGCAAATAAATTCATTTTCATTATCATTATCATCATTAGTTAATAAGATGTTACGATTAGGTTAACAGTATAATAATGAAATAGAGTACAAGATGCCCGTAGTAGACATAAACACCCAAAAACTGGCTGAAAATGAATTACCAATAAAACGCTTTTCCAAAGGCGAAATAACCCGTGAGAAGATCCTTATCGCGGCAATTGAAGTTTTAGCGCTCAATGGCATTAAAGGTACTACCCATCGTGCCATTGCCAGCCACGCTGACTTACAATTATCATTAACGACCTATTATTTTAAAGATATTCAAGAGCTTATTCATCACGCTTTTAGGTTAAACTCCGAACGTATTTTATCCCGTACAGATACTTTCTTAGAAGCTGCATTTATAGTGCTCACCGACATAGAAAAAAGTGAGTTAAGAAAAACGATAGTGAAAGAAAAATTGTGCTTAAAATTAAGTAAAATGGCCTGTGAACATTTAATCGAAAATATTAAACATCAAGCTATTTCATTGGCTGTAGAGCAATTGATGCTGACCGAGATTCAAGTAACGCCGGTATTACGTGTACTTGTTCATGAGCATGAATCAGTACAACTATTACCTTACGAGCAACTATGCCAATTCTTCAACAAAATTAACCCTCAGCTTGATGCTAAAATAATGTATACCGTATTCTCTCAACTTCAATATGGTCAGCTCACAAAGCAAATAAGTATAGATAGTGAGTTAATTGAACAAACAACACGCAGAATTATTGCTTGGGTTATGTCGGTAAAATAAAAACAAAAATGCACGGTTAAAACCGTGCATTTTTTATATTAACGCTTACTAGTTTTCTTTAATATTAAAGAAAAGACATTAGCTCTTGATCCAGTTGCATTAAGCTTTTTGGATCAGCCATCATAGTTTTTGCTAAAGATTTTGTTCTAGGTAACATACGTTCAAAATAAAACTCAGCTGTTTTAATTTTCGCACGATAGAAGTCACGATTTTCGACATCCCCAGCTAATTTTTCATAGGCAGATTGTGCCATTTGTGCCCAAAAATAAGCCATAACGACATAACCAGAGTACATTAGGAAGTCCACAGAAGCTGAGCCAACAACATCTCTATCCGACTTAGCTTTAAGACCTAGACGTACTGAGTACTGTTGCCAATTAGCAATAGACTTACTTAACGGCCAAATAAAGCGATTCATTTGACGTTTATGCGGATTATTCGAAATTAAACTATTATTTTTACAAAAACCGAGTACTTCTTTAGAGAATTCATTTAAAGACTTACCACGCGTCATTAATATCTTTCGGCCTAATAAATCTAGTGCTTGTATTCCGGTAGTACCTTCATAAAGTGTAGAGATTCTTACATCTCGCACTATTTGCTCCATGCCCCATTCTTTTATGTAACCATGACCACCAAATATTTGTAAACCATGATTAGCACTTTCAGAGCCAAGTTCAGTTAGAAAAGCTTTTAATATCGGTGTTATAAAACCTAAACGATCATCTGCAGCTTGACGCTCTTCTTCTGTTTTTGCCATAGATATATCATCAACGATTTTGGCGGTGTAATAAATCATCGCCCTACCGCCTTCTGAAATCGCTTTCTGTGTCATCAGCATTTTACGTACATCTGGATGAACAATAATTGGATCCGCAACTTTTTCAGGATGTTTTTTACCCGTTAAAGAACGCATAGATAAACGCTCTTTCGCATAAATCAATGAGTTTTGGAAAGCAAGTTCTGATGAACAAACACCTTGTAACGCTGTACCAAGACGTGCGGTATTCATAAAGGTGAACATACATTCTAAACCTTTATTTTCAGGGCCTATAAGCTCACCTACGGCATTGTCAAAATTAAGCACCGCTGTTGCAGACGCTTTAATACCCATTTTGTCTTCTATTGAACCACAGACAACATTGTTTCTATCACCTAACGTACCGTCTTGACTAGCTTTTACCTTCGGTACAATAAATAATGAAATACCACGAGTACCCTTGGGTGCATCAGGTAATCTTGCGAGTACAATATGGATAATATTATCTGTTAAGTCATGCTCACCCGCAGAAATAAATATTTTCGTTCCGGTGATATTATAAGTACCGTCGCCGTTTGGCTCTGCCTTCGTGGTAACCTGCCCCAAATCAGTACCACATTGAGGTTCAGTTAAACACATTGTACCAGTCCAAGTACCCTCAATTAAGCGCGTTAAATACAGCTCTTTTTGCTTTTCGTTTCCGTGGGTATCAATGGTATTCATTGCACCATGACTTAAGCCTGGGTACATTGCCCAAGACCAGTTGGCTGTACCTGTCATTTCTGATTGAACCAGTCCTAATGAAGGTGGTAACCCTTGGCCGCCATGTTCTAAGGGATGTGATAATGCAGACCAACCACCGTCAACATATTGTTGATAAGCTTCTTTAAAGCCTTTTGGTGTTATTACTTTGCCATTATCAAACGTACATCCCTCTTTATCACCACTTTGGTATAAAGGCAGTAGTTCATTTTCACAGAATTTTGCACACTCTTGTAGAATTGCATCAACTAAATCAGGAGTGGCTTCTTCAAATTCTTCATGTTTTTTATAATGATCGTAATAATTGAAAACATCTTCAATCAAAAATTTAATATCGGCTATCGGTGCTTTATAACTTAGCATTGTTTACTCCACAACTTTAATGTTCTACTTATAATTATATAAGTAGATTAAAGCACTGGTCATACCACTAATTCAAGCGTTTTTTGTGTTTTTATTTAAGTCGTTGAATATATTAAAAATAAATAAATATCATTAGTGTTTTTTAATAGATTAAAGATACTTTATTACTGTAGATCATAAGTAAATGGCCATTAATTCAAGAGTTTTAGTTTAATGGGAGTTGTTTGATCAGATCGCAATATACTTATTTTTTAACTTTAAGAGAAAGTAAAAAATTAAGTTAGTTAATTAAACTCACAGAATTCGACAAGAATCAGCTTTGAAATACGAGGCGATTGATAAAGAGAAAGGTGGCATTAGATATGACAGTAGAGTATTCAGTAAAACAGAGTGTGGCTTAGTTTCAATTTTATATAGCTAAAAGGTTTTAAGGTTTTAAATAAAATAATTTTAAGGGAAATAAATAGAGAGGTTATATCAAGTGGATTGATAAAGTATTGAAGATAATATTTAAGATGAAATATTCATATATTTGAACAAAGTTGGCGGAGTGGACGGGACTCGAACCCGCGACCCCCGGCGTGACAGGCCGGTATTCTAACCAACTGAACTACCACTCCGCGATCTTTGTTTACAAGTCATATTAACTGAACGTCGTTCAATAATTATAACCTTTTACTACGTAAATTTTAGCAGGACTTACAACCTGCATCAACTATGATGATTTTAACAAAATTGGCGGAGTGGACGGGACTCGAACCCGCGACCCCCGGCGTGACAGGCCGGTATTCTAACCAACTGAACTACCACTCCGCTGTATTTCGTTTTGAGTTTTTATCGAAGCTCTCTTCGCATCAACTATGATGATTTTAACAAAATTGGCGGAGTGGACGGGACTCGAACCCGCGACCCCCGGCGTGACAGGCCGGTATTCTAACCAACTGAACTACCACTCCGCTGTATTTCATTTTGAGTTTTTAACGAAGCTCTCTTCGCATCAATTATGATGATTTTAACAAAATTGGCGGAGTGGACGGGACTCGAACCCGCGACCCCCGGCGTGACAGGCCGGTATTCTAACCAACTGAACTACCACTCCACGATCTTTTGTCTACATCAACAACATGTCGTTGAATGCGGCGAGATAATACGGTTATGACGCGGCGCAGTCAACCACTTTTTTAATATAAATCACTGCTTGAACATTTGACGAGCAATACGATGAAAATCCAAGCTTATTTTCATCGTTTTGCTCAATATATTTGCATATAGTTATAAATTTATTTACTTTTTGTTTTTTTGCGCCGTAAAGTAAAAAACAAAACAACAGCAATTAGGATAATGACACTATTACCAGCGGCGATAATTATAATAGTTTCTTTATCTTCTGCATCTTGTGCTTGTTGTTGTACCAACATAGCCTCTTCGCGTTCTTGTTCTGCTTTAACACGTAATTCATCGGCAGTTTCATTTATTGTAACTGTTCCATCAGCATTCACGTCACCAGCGGTATTAAGCAGGTAATTATTTTCTTCTACATTAAAACTGAATTCTGGTACTACTAGACGAAACTCTCGTCCTGAAATGGTTTTACCAAAGGCACTGACATTTACTCGATATATACCAGGCTCTGTATTAGTAATAGTGGTAGTTCTACTTTCCCCACTTTCTTCCATAATAGAAAAAGGTTTAGTTTGCCTGTCTGGAAAGGTCAACTTGCCTTGGAACACAAGACTGTTAGGGTCTACATGACTAGGATCTATAGCTAAGAGCAATTGATGAGGTTTGTCCGGGTCTTCAGATTTAACAACACTGAGTTCAACCGGTATCTTATGTAATAAGATTGGTGTCTGTCTCAGTTCACGCGTTGTCATCGGCAGTTTTACCAAGTAAACGGGCTGCCACTCTCCTGGGGCAAAATCTAGGATAAATTCCCCCGTAAAGGTATTGTCGTTGGCATATTCGTCTAAGCCATGACCATCATCACGAAAAGAAGTGACTTTAATAGCATCAGCGCCAAAATTTTCGTGATTTGAATTATTGGTGCTGTAAAAGTTAACATCTAGTTTGACAACATTTTTAAAATATGGACTTTCTATCGCATCATTGCCATTGAACAGTTTACCTTCAACTTTTAGTGTCTCACCCGAAAATGCTATATCAGGTAAAGGCTCGACTGCAATTTTTACATCTGAGATTACTAATATCTGACTATTAGGTAAAATATCTCCTACTGCTTGCCAAGGACCCGGCATAGGCTTTTTAATCTTAATCATGTCAAAAGTACTGTCATCAAACCATTGTACTTTTTCATGATCAAATTGATTAACCCTGATTTTACTACCATCAGGTCTGATGAGAATAATGGGAGTACTGCCGCTTTTACGATAAAATATTAACGTTATTTCTTCTAAATCTGCATCAAGACGAAAACGGTTATCAAAATACGGTATTTGATTAGTTATATTATCTTTTTGATAATATTCAACGGTAGTTTTATTAAGCTTATTATTTTCAGTCTTACTTTCTACATCACTATTAACAAATGCCCAAGCATTAAATGCAGTAATAAACGTCAACATAAAAACAATCAGCTTTGATGCTTTAATTAATGGTAAGTTAAAACAATGATGCTTATTTATTTCCAAAGTGGGTCCCCTCCTTTTTTACCGATTACAGCTACTCGCTCTGTATGTGCTTCTAATTCATCGGCCGAAGCAGCAATAATCTTTAATTTATTCCTAGCCGAGGATACTCTTCTAATTGCATTAGCATCTGCATTACCGCCCTCACCAGCCGACAAATTGAAACTTGATTGCTTACGCGTCATTTCAATATAGACATATGCCAATAATTGCGCATCTATCAAGGCCCCGTGATAGGTACGGTCTACTAACTTGTCTACTCGGTAAAATCTCGCTAAGTAATCTAAAGTTTTTGGAGAGCCCAATTCATCTTTTGATACTTTCAAGGTATCGGTAATGGTACAGATATCTTCTGTCATAGGGACTTTATCTTGGCTTCGTCCCATTGAATTAAACAAAGAAAACTCATGGTCCATAAAACCAACATCAAACTTGGAATTATGTATAACCAGATCTGCACCACGAATGAAATCAATGAACTCATGAACAACTTGAGAAAAAATAGGCTTGTCATTAAGAAATTCATTAGTTAAACCATGAATATTAATAACTTCTTGATCCATTACAAATACTTGACCACGTTGATCAAGTGGTTTGATATAGGCGTGATAGGTTCGTCCAGTTAGTTGACGATTTATCATTTCGACACAGCCAATCTCTACAATTCGATGCCCTTCTCTGGGATTGATACCTGTAGTTTCTGTATCTAAAATGATTAATCTTTTGTCTTTCTCTGAATTTTGAGTATCGGTTATATTATTCACTGACGAGCCTTTTCTGTAATATTAGTCACGATTAAATTTTTATTTGATGAGCTATTGAGTATCATTTTTCAGGTAACATTTGAGGAAATTCGACCAAGTTAATCTGCATACGTTTACTGGTAAAACATAACCCAATTAATATAAATACAATAAGTCCTTGGTAAACTAACCATACCATTGAAGTTAATTGCCAGTAGAAAAAACCAATGAGGTTAATGCTCAAATCAAAAATGAGTGCCATCACCAACATTGCTCGACAATAAGGCCAAATTACTTTTACCCAATTAGGCGCATTTGGTCGACGTAAACTGATAATAACAACAACACATAAACCAATAATGCCTGATACTAAGCTAAGAAAAAACAAGCTTGTTTCAGGGTATATCCATTGCATGGTTGACACTCTATCTTTCATATTTGTTACAGACATAAGCCACACTAGATAACCACGTAAGACAAATAGCAATACCAAATAAAAACGCTTTGATAACTTTAAGCAATCATATTTATCAAAGTCTTCAATGGAATACTCTTGATATTTTTTAGGCACTTGGTGTTTTCTCATTTTTTAACTGACGTTCTTGATGTAACAAACTCTGAGCGGCAGTGATAGCTTTAACGGCTTTAGAATTAAACTCCCGAGTATATAAAGTATAAACAACCCATAAGCTCATAAATATCAGTAAAAATGGATGGAAAAACCAACACATAGCAGCTAATGCAAAGTAATAAGACCTTAATCCGTAATTATAAGAGTGAGCCGCTTGGTCTTGAACAATGGCCATTTGTTTTGCATAAGCGGTTAAATTCTCATTTTTACCCGAAAGATCAAAAGGCGTGGCACCTATCATTACATTCAAAAATCCGTATTGGCGCATCGACCAGGTAAATTGGAAAAAAGAGAGTACAAAAATAAAGGCTAATAAGCTGAGTTTTAGTTGTATTGCTAAGTGATTTACCTCTGCCGCAAAAGGTAATGAAGAAATAACTATCTCTAACGTTCCCACTTTGGCAAACAAAGTAAAAATACCGGCAAGGATTAACAAGGTGCTAGAAGCAAAAAAAGCAATATTACGTTCTAAGTTGGCTAATAAAGCTGCTTCTGAGACCCTCACTTCACGTGAGATAACCTCATACATCCAATGGATTCTATGCTGATGTAATGAGCGTGCAATACAATCCGTTGTTTTCGCTTTTCTTCGTGCAAATACGGTATAGCCATACCAAGTGACAATAAAAACAGATAAAGCTAAAATATCGATTAGAGAGAAAGGCAAAGTCTATTCCTTAATAGGTAGCGGGGATAACAAAAAATAAGATTATACGCCAACAATTTTTATTGACCAACAACTTCATTTGATTCGTAAAATGTATTTTTTAATACTCTTAGCCTCTCAGCTCAGAATAATTCATCTCAGTGCATAACTAACTACTCACTTGAGTTTTATATGTAATTGAATAACACTGGCACTATACCCGTTCTACTTGAATATGCTCGTTTCAGGAAGTCTCAGCGATTCATAATCAAGTGGAGCGGGGATATAATAATCTACGCGTTTTGATATTTTAAGAATCATAGCGCAATACAGGAATTTCTATGAAATATATCAAACGACTAGTACTACTAGTCGCTATATCAACAACACTAACTGCTTGTAATAGTTCTTCTGCTCTGCCATCTCCAGAGAAATTACCTGGGAGCTGGGTTGTTAGTTCGATTCAAGGTAAACCGGTTATTACCAACAGTAAGGCTCAATTAGTATTTACTGAAGATAATAAACTAACAGGCTCTGCATCATGTAATGGTATTTCAACCAGCTATAGCTCACAAAATAACACGTTGAAAATTGCCCCAATAGCAACCACTCGAAAGATGTGTTCACCTTCTTTAATGACTCAAGAAGCTATTTTGTTACAGTCGCTTAGTAAAGTGAAACGCTTTCAACTCCATAATGGGGAGTTATCATTGTTCGACCAGCAAGGTTCGTTACAATTAAAAGCAAAAAGAACCTAGCACTAATGCTGCCTTTGTGTAATATCAGAAAATGAGCTTTCTATACCTTTTTGCTATATAGCAATATAAGTTATAACAAAATATCACTTCTTTTTTCATAACAACTAGCTACCATTAAGCTATTAAAGTAACTAATTCACAGGAATCATTATGTCTAAAATCTTCGAAGACAACACTACTGCTATAGGTAATACACCTTTAGTTAAATTAAACCGCGTGATTGATGCTGAAAATGGCGTTAATGTTTATGCCAAAATTGAAGCAAGAAATCCAAGCTTCAGCGTTAAGTGTCGTATCGGCGCTAGCATGGTTTGGGATGCTGAAGAAAAAGGGTTATTAAGCCCTGGAAAAGAAATTGTAGAACCAACAAGTGGTAATACAGGTATCGCATTAGCATTTGTTGCTGCAGCACGTGGCTACGGCATCACCTTGACTATGCCTAGCACTATGAGCTTAGAGCGTCGTAAATTATTATCTGCTTTAGGCGCTAAGGTTGAACTTACCGATGGTGCTAAAGGCATGGGCGGTGCTATTGCTAAAGCGCAAGAGCTTAAAGATTCAGATCCAGAAAAATATGTATTATTAGGGCAATTTGATAACCCTGCCAACCCAAAAATTCATGAAGAAACTACTGGCCCAGAAATCTGGAATGATACCGATGGTAATGTTGATATTTTTGTTGCCGGTGTTGGAACGGGTGGTACTCTTACCGGTACAAGTCGCTACCTCAAGTTAACCAAAGGTAAAGCAGTTACAACAGTAGCAGTGGAACCTACAGACTCTCCAGTGATTACTCAAGCACTTGCTGGTGAAGAATTAACACCTGGCCCTCATAAAATTCAAGGTATAGGTGCTGGTTTTATTCCTGGCAATTTAGATCTTGATATGGTCGATGCAGTTGAACTGGTTTCAAATGAAGATGCTTTTGCTATGGCGCACCGTTTGATGAAAGAAGAAGGTATTCTTGCTGGTATCTCATCTGGAGCAGCTGTTGTTGCAGCAAAACGCCTTGCGGAACGTCCTGAAAACAAAGGTAAAAATATCGTAGTGATTTTACCAAGTTCAGCTGAACGTTACTTATCAAGTGCACTTTTTACTGAAACCTTTAGCGATAAAGAACTTGTTCAGTAACATACCAATTGAAGTAATGAATAGATCATTCAGCGAGAATTAAAAGGTTTAGATGCAAGGCTTTGATTGAAGATAATGGTTATTGCCTTATCAAAATCAATAACGCTTCATATAAACCTTTAAACTCGCCCTTGGGAGCTTGTCAGGAAAGTGATACGTCACAAATTTTTTTGATATAGAACGACTATATACGCACAAATTTTGCTTGTTCTAACTTCCCTGACACAGCTCTGAATTGACTCATTCATTATTTCATTTGGTATTACTGACATAAATTTATACTTCTATTTTATAAAAGGCACCTAGGTGCCTTTTATTTTTTAGAAATTAGCGCTAATATTTAGCTTCACTTTAACAAAGTAATTACGCTATTATTGAATAATAACCCCACCTTTTTTGACTTACTTGCATGCCTTATTTAAAAAACAGTCTTTTAGCACTGTTATTATGTTCTATCACTTTATTAACAGCGTGCGGTGAAGATAATTCGAAGAAAATAACCACGGTTGATAATCCAGAGCTAGTTGCTATAGCCTTCTTTGACGCCCTTTATAATGAAAAGAACGTTGAAAAAGCGGCCTCTGTTTGTAATCCTCAATTAGCACGTCTTATTCTTCATTACCGTTCGCCTGGAGCAGTAGCTCGTCACTTATTTAATATGTCCTACGACAAAGTTGAAATAAAGCCAGACAGTGCCGGAGTTAAAGTACGTGAGCAATTCAAAGGCAGTGCGAATATCACCATCTATTTTGATGGCTATTACCAAAACAATCGTATGAAGGACGTTAAACGCTTGGCTATTATCCAGCGTGACGGTAAGTGGTTTATTGATAAAGTATTAAAAGACCCCTTTTAAACTTCTCCATTCTAACTAATACCATTCCAGTTAATTACATGATCTAAAATTGCGTAGGGAAAATTGATGTGAACAAGATGTTTGATTGAGCAATAGCTGGCTATTGGGATTGAAAACAACGCAGTTATCGTCAGTTTTAACCAGCAAGATTGATCAAATAGTTATGCGGACTGGTATAACTAATAAGATAAATTAATGTTAAAAATAGGCACTTACCAACACTTTAAAGGTAGTTACTACCAAGTACTTCATATTGCTAGACATAGCGAAACTGAAGAATATATGGTGGTATATCACCCTGCAGATAATAAAGAAGATATTTGGCTACGTCCTTTAGCCATGTTCGATGAGATTATCGAACAAGAGGGTAAAACACTAAAACGCTTTAGCTTTGTAAAGCCATAACGCGTTAGTCTTTGTATATAAAAAGATAAAAACCTTGAGTAATAGCTTTAGCCTATAGAGAAAAAATGATGCTCTTGCCAAGGTACTTTCTCGTGTTGAATCTCTGTTACCTGTGCTTGTTCTGGTCCGTGGGCCAACCACAGCAGCATTTTTTCAATATTATCTTCTTCACCACACAGTAATACTTCAACATCACCATCGGCTAGATTACGCGCATAACCACTTAAACAATATTCAATAGCTTGTTGCTGAGACGAGGCTCTAAAGTAAACCCCTTGTACCCTACCTGAAATATGCGCAATATAGCTAACATTCATACATGTTTCTCTTCTTAAATTAGTATTATTATCAGTAAAGTTTGCACCTAAGCCTGTCATTGACTAAAATCGGCACAAATTTCTCTTTCACAGAATAAATGATATTGTTTTTTACGACGTTATTTATTCATTAAAAGTAAGTATAGACCTATGTCAGCAAGAATTTCTTTAAATGTTGGTCGTGAAAAATCTTTATTACGTAAACACCCATGGATTTTTTCGAAAGCAGTGAACAAAATCAAAGGTAACCCTATGCTTGGGGATACTGTTGATGTATTCGATAGTAAAGGTAATTGGTTAGCTAAAGGTGCTTATTCACCTGAATCTCAAATAAGAATTAGAGTGTGGAGCTTTGACGAGCATGAAGAAATTGATCGTGATTTTTTCTTTGCTAAATTACAAAGTGCTCAAGCAAGACGTGATTGGTTTATTGAGCAGGGAAAATTAACTGGCTATCGCTTAATCGCGGGTGAATCAGATGGTTTACCGGGCGTTACTATTGATATATATGATAATTTTGTCGTATGTCAGTTACTTAGCGCCGGCGCAGATTTCCATCGATATACCATTGTTAACTGCTTAACCGAGCTTTACCCGGGTTGTCATATTTATGAGCGTTCTGATGTTGATGTACGTAAAAAAGAAGGTTTAGAGCCGGTAACGGGTTGGTTAACCGAGCCGCAAGACTCAACTGAATGTATCATTGAAGAACACGGGATCAAAATCCATGTTGATATCGCAACGGGTCATAAAACAGGATTTTACTTAGACCAACGTGACTCGAGACTTGCTGCAGGTAAATTTGCCAAAGACAAAACAGTTTTAAATTGTTTTTCTTATACCAGTACATTCGCATTACACTGTGCGGCAAATAATGCCAAAGAAGTGATTAATGTAGATGTATCACAAGATGCTCTTGATATGGGTGAACGTAACCTTGCTTTAAACGGCCTATCGGATGCTAATGTATCTTTCGTTAAAGAAGATGTCTTTAAATTATTGCGAAGATACCGTGAAGAAAAACGCACCTTTGATATGATCATTCTTGACCCACCTAAATTTGTTGAGTCAAAAGCGCAATTAACCGGAGCCTGTCGAGGTTATAAAGACATCAACATGATAGCTATGCAGTTATTAAACCCTGGTGGTTTATTATTGACATTTTCTTGCTCTGGGTTGATGGAAGCAAGTTTATTTCAAAAAGTTGTTGCTGATGCCGCTTTAGATGCAAAAAGAAAAGCTTACTTCGTTGAACGTTTACAACAAGCTGCAGATCACCCTATTTCTTCTAATTATCCTGAAGGGTATTATTTGAAAGGTTTAGTTTGCCAAGTAGAATAATTAAGCTGAATTATGCCAATAGGGTTAAGGGCTTTATCTGACAGAAAATAAAATCCTAAAATCATATGCCAAACACTAAAAAGCCAGAATTGAATCTGGCTTTTTTTATATATAAAAACTTTATGCTAATCTATTTCTTCAATGGTTATACCAATGAGATAGCAATTCTTACTCTCTTCTTCAATACGAACTACTCGGCCACGAATATCAAGCGCTTGTATTTGACTGCTGGCAGAATCAACTCTCACTTTTACATGGGTCGATATTGCTAATGGATGTTCAATTTCAAACGCCATTCCTGTCGCACTTAAATCTCGACAAGTCGCAGATAGTTGACTATTTACTTCGTCATCTATCACAGTAACAACAACCTCACTATTCAACATCATGCGGTAAAAATCGCGCTTATCATCAAAATCTTTCATGAGCTCTCCCAAGCAGACTATTTTTAACTCTTTTATTTATACTGAGCAATGGCTGACCTGTCAACTAGCAGTCAAAAAGAAGTAATAACTTGCTCAAATTAATCACCTGACTAATAAGCTGAATGTTAGCTTTATTAGTCATCTAAAATCTAACTCCTTACCTCAGTATACGCTCAGTTAAGAAAAACCTTTTAAATAATTTAAAATACGCTTAACCGATATTGGCGCTGAGGTACCTAGGTTTTGTGCGAACAATGAAATCCTTAGCTCTTCAATCAACCATCGTGTAGCGAGTAACTCATTATCTACTGGTTTATCTTTTCGTTGCTTACTCATAATCACTTGGTACAACTCGTTAACTTTAGACACCTCAATAAGCTTTAACCTATCTTGGTTAGGATCACTTGGTAGTTTTTCTAAACGGCGTAACATGCCTTGTAAATACCGAATAATATCATCAAGCTTACTTAAGCCTGAGTAGGTTACAAATCCTTTGAACACTAACTGCTCGCATTGTTGCTTAATATCACCATGAGATTGGATAACATTTAAAGGCACACTACCTTTCATTTTTTTAGTGACTTCATGACGTAACGTTAACGCACGCTCAACTTTAATGGCTGCCGCTAACACACAATCAGCTATTTCAGCCCTAACATAATCACAACACTGCGCAAATTGCTTTTCTTCTCGGGGAAGTAGCCCATCATTTTGATGTTGAGAAAATTGTTGAACTAAAGACAAACAAGCGCCTTGAATACAATCTTGTAATAGCTCATTGATTGAACCAAAAGGATTAAAATACAAACCTAATTTGTCTTTATTCGGCAGTTTTTCCTGCAAATATTTTAATGGTGTTGGGATATTCAATAAAATAAGTCGGCTAATCCCTTTCAACATAGCTTCTTGGGCATGTTGCTCTTGCTCAAAAAGCTCAATAGCAACACTGTTTTTATGATCGACTAATGCAGGGAATGCCTTAATAGTTATATTGGCAACTTTCTTTTCATAACCTTTAGGAAGTTTACCAAAATTCCACTGAGTTAAATCAGCTTGCTCAATACCTTTTTCTGCTACCTGCTTAATTGATGCTTTTACTTTACCTTGCAGTTCAGCTTTAAGTTCGTTGAGGTCTCTGCCTTGCTTTATTAACTTGCCTTTGTCATCTACAACTTGAAAATTCATAGTTAAGTGAATTGGTAAAGTAATATCTTGCCAAGCACCTTCGGGTAACCGTACCCCTGTCATTCGTAATAATTGCTTTGCTAGCGCATCTTGTAAATGTCCCTGCTCTGCAGGCATAGCCGCTAAACAAGCTTGCGCATAGTTAGGTGCTGGAACAAAGTTACGCCTTAATGTTTTAGGCAAGGCTTTAATTAATGCAATAGCAAGCTCATCTCGTAATGCAGGAATTAGCCAATCAAAACCAACCTCTTGCACTTGATTTAATAAGGCAATAGGCAATATAACGCTAATACCATCATCAATATCACCAGGACTGAAATGATATGTCAGCGGTAAGGTAATACTATCTTGTTGCCAAAAATCAGGGTACTCAATAGCACTTAATTCATCCGAAGATTCATTCAACAAAAAGGCTTTACTAAAATCTAATAACTGCTCATTCTCTCGCTTCGCTTTTTTCCACCAAGCGAGAAAGCTACGTTGACAGTTAACCGTCTCAGGAAGTTTATCACTATAAAAATCAACTAAGTGCTGTTCATCGATTAAAAAATCTCTACGACGCGCTTTTTGCTCAAGCTCTTCAATGCTTTCTACCAATTGCTGGTTTTTGCTTAAAAATTTCTCTTTAATTAGGCAATCACCATTGACCAGTGCTTCGCGAATAAATATTTCTCGGCAAGTGACAGGTTCAATATTATTAAAATTGATCTTACGTTTACTGACAATACTGAGACCGTATAAAGTTACTTGCTCAAAGGCCATTACAGCACCTTGTTTTTTCTCCCAATGCGGTTCGCTGTAATTTCGCTTAACCAAATGCTGTGCAAGCGGTTCAAGCCACAAAGGGTCAATCTTGGCATTCATACGAGCAAACAATCGACTAGTTTCTACTAGCTCAGCAGACATTAACCATTTGGGTGATTTTTTAGTTAACGCTGAGCCTGGGAAGATAAAGAACTTCATGCCCCGCGCTCCCTTATATTCACGGTTTTCATCCTGTTGACCGATGTGACTAAGCAAACCTGACAACAATGCTTGATGCACGGGAATTAGCGCGGAATCTTGCTCGTTTTCTTTTTCCTTATCTACTGCTGAGCCTGCTTCTTGACCTTGCTGAGCACTTGGCATAGAAAACTGATAATCAATCGACGTTAACGGTATTTGCTGTTCTTTTAACGTCAGCTTCAATTGACTGAAGATATCTTGCCATTCACGTAAACGGACATAAGAAAGAAACTCGCGCTGACATAGCTTCCTGAATTGATTTTGCGTTAAGTCTTTTTTCTGATTGTTAATATACTGCCAAAGGTTAAGTAAGCTTATGAAGTCAGAGGACTTATTTTTAAATCGATTATGCTTTTCATCACTAAGTTGTTGTTTCTCATGTGGCCTTTCACGTGGATCTTGAATACTTAAGGCGCTAACAATAATCAGTATTTGTTCAATGCAACCAAACTCTATAGCAGAGATGACCATTTTGGCTAAACGCGGGTCTATAGGGAACTTTGCTAATAGACGTCCTGATTTCGTCAACTGTGTTGCCGTTGACGAAGTTTTACCTTTAGCGTCTTTATCAGGGTTGTCTAAGCTTTCAACGGCTGCTATTTCTTCCAACAAACGAACACCATCGGTGATATTTCGATTATCAGGTGCTTCAACAAACGGGAAATTAGCAATATCACCTAAATCCAGCGCATGCATTTGCAAAATAACAGTGGCTAAATTAGTACGTAAAATTTCAGGATCTGTAAATTCAGCACGACTTTTATAATCATCCTCAGAATATAAACGAATACAGATACCTTCTGAAACACGCCCACAACGACCAGAGCGTTGATTAGCGCTTGCTTGCGAAACAGCTTCAATAGGTAAACGCTGTACTTTGGTTCGATAACTGTAACGTGAAATACGTGCCGTACCCGGGTCAATTACATACTTGATACCAGGTACTGTTAAACTCGTTTCAGCAACGTTGGTTGCCAATACAATATTTCGCCCACTATGGGGTTTAAATATTTGATTCTGCTCACTAACCGTTAAACGAGCATACAGAGGTAAAATATTAGTATGTCGTAAATTAGCTTTGACTAGCGCAGCAGCAGTATCGCGTATTTCCCGTTCACCATTGAGGAAAACCAGAATGTCACCATTACCACAATCACTTAGTTCATCAACCGCCGACAAAATACCACTGATAATATCAACCTCTTGCGGTGATTGGTCGTCATCATCATTCACTGCACGATCGTTTAAAGGTCGATAGCGCATTTCAACAGGGAATGTTCTACCTGATACTTCAATAATAGGTGCTGGCTCACCATTTTTACTAGAAAAGTGTTTCGCAAAACGTTGTGGGTCAATTGTCGCTGAGGTAATAATTAACTTAAGATCAGGTCGTTTTACCAGTATTTGCTTTAAATAGCCCAAAATAAAATCGATATTTAAACTACGCTCATGGGCTTCATCGATAATAATTGTATCGTATTTAAGTAGTAACCTATCCCTTTGCATTTCCGCCAGCAAAATACCGTCAGTCATCAATTTGATATAACTATGCTCGCTGACTTGGTCATTAAAACGAACCTTATAGCCAACTTGCTCACCTAACTTGGTGCCTAATTCTTCTGCAATACGATTAGCTACTGTTCTAGCGGCAATACGTCTAGGTTGAGTATGACCAATCAGACCATCCACACCACGACCAAGTTCAAGACAAATTTTGGGGATTTGTGTGGTTTTTCCTGACCCTGTCTCACCTGCAATGATAACCACTTGATTAGCATCAATAGCCGCTGAAATCTGCGCAGCATTCTCTGAAATAGGTAAACCTTCAGGATAAGTTATCTTGGGTAAGCTTCTAATTTTTTGCTGTTTATCTTGAATTGATTTGAGAATATTTTGCTGTAATGGCTCAACCAGCTTAATTTGCTTTTCTGATAATGACAGCATCGCCAATTCAGTCGGTGATTTTTGTCCAACCTCTTTAGTAATCGTTTTTTTAAGGTTTATTAACCTTTTTCTAAAGCGTACCGCATCGCTTTTTTTTGCTTGCGGCAATAATTCAAAAAGTTTTTGTAAATGGGAAAATGAAGTAATAGCAGACTCAATCAAAACAGACAAAACAAACTCGGATAGAAAATCAAAAGAAATATTTTAACAGTAATACACTATAAATGGCAGCGAGTAACGCATTATAAATAGCCCGTTAAATACACAAAAGGAGCTTCACAGCTCCTTTAAAAAATAATATAACGGTTGATACATCCGTTAAGCACTATTTATTACACCGATGCATGTTCCTTCTCAATAGAGGTCCTTGCCTTACCGTGTTTATAACAAGCTTGTAAAACTTCATTACGAGAGATAGTACCGAGTAGATTACCATCGTCATCAATCACAGGGTAAACTTTAGGTTTATCCTTTCGCATGGTTTGCCCTAGCTCAATAATACTGTCATAAGGTTTCACTGAAAGTATATTTTTGCTCATAATATCTTTAATAATTGCAACGTTTTCATTGAAATAGATGGTTTCTAACATTTTCTCTAAAACATCCCCTTCTGAAATAAAGCCAAGTACCTTATAGTTTTGATCAACTACTGGTCCGCCAATTTGCTTCGTTTTTAAGAAGCGTAATGTGGCCTCTTCTACAGACATAGTCTCGGTAAAAGTTACTGGGTAGTGATTCATATATTCTTTTATTTTTAATGATTCCATTTTAACCCTTAACTAAATCTTTATTTAGTTTTTCATTGTTATAAAAACCTCGGTTGCACTATTAATAACTGTAGATAAGCCTTTGCAAAAAAACCAATTTTTGCTTCTCTTTATTAAAACTATATTAAGATATTGTTTAAATTTTAATAGTAGACTTAAGGACCTTATTGAACAACAATCATCCAACGATAAGAATTATCACAAGGAATTCAATATGCCAAGCAACTTATTTCGGCCTTTTATACTAGTCATTGTCGTCTACAGCATAGGCACGACTGCCTTTGCCCATAAAGGTGAACAAGTAAAATTAGATCAAGCTTGCGAAGACGCAAGACAAATTGCGCTCGAGCCTAGAAGAAAAGAAATTTATCAGGAATGTGTTCAAAAATTTAAAAAAGATGAAACTGTTTGTTTGAGTGAAGCAAAGGCATATAACGGTAACAGAATAAATGGCGCACCACTGTTTTATGAGTTACCTGCTTGTGAGAAAGCCTTCGATTTTAGAAATAAAAACGAAAAATAACAGCCATTTACCTAGGTGAGAAAATCTGTATTTAAACAATACAAGATGAATCCGTTATATCCACTAAATGACCCTTTTATCATCTGGGTCATTTCTGCATAACATGGCTATTTGTTTTTTCCTGCCAGTTAACCTAATTCTTGTGGTGTTTATTTTGATACTGACGACAGTATGTATTTTTTATTTAACTGAATAAAAACCCAAACTAAACTGCTGGGGAACAATACTAAGAAAAGATACTTTGCATATAACAAAGTTAACAGCACTGAGCTAGCAATTATCAAGGCATATAAACACATCAAGCCTTTATGCGCTTTAGCAAAGGCGAAAGAAGCAACAAAATCCCCGACTACGCCACGATTGTCTAAGCGAGCAATCAAACAGGGTAGTACTCCGACAATCATAGACAACAGCGAAAATAGCCAGGCAAGCACAAAGTTAAAAGCATAAAATTCAAAAGTCATATCCCCCCGCGCTTGTGTTTGTATATCGAAGACTTTCGAAAGGAATGAATTTTGATCTACATATAAACTATACAGAGCAATGGCATCAGTCATCCAAATAAGAAAACATAAAAACTGTACCACGCACACTAAGCCGATATTTGCGAACAATGTTCTAAAGTGAAAGGTATCACTTTTACCCTCTTTATTTAGTAATAGTGGATGTAAAACAAGGCTCACTAAAGGAATGAATAAAATAAAACCTGCACAAAAAGATATGTACATGGTAGTAAGTTCATACGTGCCGAGGTAAAACTGAATAATTTGCGAGATAAAAAAGATCACTAAACTTGCGAAAAACACCAAACCGTAACTGATGATTTTTTCACCTGATAAACGCGATACGCTCGAAGACTCTGACACAATATCCACCAATAACTCATATAATTAATATAATTTAATTATGATATTAGCCTAACTAACAACTCTAGATATTGATGTAAAATAAGACAAAAGCAATCCTGCTCTTTTTCTTTCATTATGAAGAGCTTAAAAAGCCTATTTAGGTGAAAGGTTGCACTAAGTATTATGCTTTACCTTAATACTTTTCGCTGTTAAATCTCGCACGCCAACGAGGTTACCAATTAACATTAAAGCACCACCGATAAGTAAAGGAAGCTCAAACGCTTCGTTATAAAAAAATACGCCTACCATCGCAATTAGAGGTAATCTGAAAAAATCGAGGGTAATAATGGTAGTTATTTCAGCATATTTCATTGCGTTTGCTAAACAATAATGTGCCGACAACGCACTCAACCCAATTACAGTAAGCCAAAGCCATTGTTCACCTTGTGGCCAAACCCAATTTGATAAAGATAAAAATAATCCAATAGGTAATTGAACAAGACACATAAATAGTAAAATGGTTAACGGAGATTCAGTTTTTGCCAAGGACTTTGTTGTCGTATGCGAAATGGCAAAGCAAATAGCTGAGCCCAAAACAATAATCGATGCATAATCAATTAAAGCGTATCCCGGCCGGACTATGGCAAGTACACCTAAGGTACCCAGAAATATCGCTATCAACTTATTCATTGTGACTTTTTCATCGAGAAAAAAGCTAGCAATTAACAGGGTCCATATTGGCACAGTAAACTCTAAGGCAAAAACTTCCGCCAGCGGAAGTAAGCCGATACCAAAAAACCAACCATATTGAGCAATAAAGTGAAAACCATTGCGGAACAAATGAAGTTTAAACACATTAACTCGTGGCTGTCTTGTTAGTGACTTTAGCTGCTTATCTTTAAGAATTCGAGACCGAATAAAGTAAACAACCGAGAGAAATACCAAGCCAATAGCACTGCGAATACATAATGATTGAGCAATAGTTAACTCGCCACTTAATTCACGTGCACCAATAGCAAGAATGCAAAATGAAGCCAGTGCACCTGACATCCATAAAAAGAGCGCCATAATAATTAAACTCTACTCTTTAAAAAGTGATTAATCGGTAAGTTGTAATCGACAAACTAACGTAATAAATAAAGAGAGCTGCGCTTATTTATTACTTTAGTTAGAGATTGTCAGAGAGTAAATAACTCAACGTTTACAACTAAAATAGAGTTTAATCATAGTGGAACTATTAAAAATACCAAGCCTTTTTTTGCTGTAACAATCAATTTTAGTGCTATTTAGTTATACCCCAATTCATAAATAGGGTTGTCATCATGCTCGTATAAATCATCAGTATTTTGTCTGGTTCGTTCATTAACCTGCTCATCATCTTTATTAGTTTGATTAGCACCTTGTTGGTAAACATTCAGCATTTCTGCTGACATGATCATTCGTCTATTACTCATATTGCAATTGTTTAACATATAACTACCCTCACTTAATAAATGGCTCCGCAGCTTTGCGTTGCTAATAAGGTACATTGCATCAAGGATGCCAAAATTTTTTATAAATTTAGCATTGATTTTTATATGTTTTATTTAAAATATATAAATTTGATAATTACATTATCATTTTGCAACACAGGTTTCGCAAGTTAGGAGTTAAATCATGCAATTAACTTAAGCGTTATGAGAAGTAGTAGTGATGTCGTCATTGTCTGATTATCCTCACCAGTAATTTACCCAATGGAATGAAAAACGCTATACCTAATGTTCACACTAAGCAAAATTGAGTATAACGTTAAGTTTTTAGATATAGACGTTCTTCTTAATGGGTACTCTAATAAGTCAGCAATACTTTATTTAGTGACAATATTTTTTTTAGCCAATGTTTCATCTAACGATTTTAAAGCATTTTCATGCCAATACTGCCAGTGCATGTGTAACTTATCTTCCGTTAAATGCTTTGGCTGTAAGTAATCTTTATAAGTATAACGATAGAATTGACGTGGTTTATGTGGATTATTTTCTTGTTCTTTCGCCACATAGTTAGCATTATGTTCGACTAACCATTGACTGAACTCTACTGCATACTTTTTACCTGAGTCGTCTACTAATTTTTTATAGCCATCAAAGAAGTCAGTTTTTAAATAGTGCGCCATCTTCCTATATTCATCTTGATGTTTTTCATTCATAAAACGCACAGCTAAATAACCCCAACGATATACTCTGTCGGTACCGTCTTTATATTCGGTATTAAAAATTTCCGTTAAACTCGGCCAATCTTTTGGAATAGTTTCATTGAGCAACCTGAAGGTTCTTGGATTATTATCTTCCTTAGCAACATATTCAGCGAGTCCTTCAGACCACCACACCATATGACTTGGAAAATGATTAAAGGTATCGTATTTAACAAAGCGACCATCTAAATAATGAACAAACTCATGATTTAAGTTCCAAACAGCAAATTCAGGTCGTACCCAGAAATGTTCAAATGAATAAAAAGTCGCAATATTGTCAGGATCTTGTGTCGTTCCCTCAATGTACATGCCACCATTATCGGTATTAATATCAAAAATTAACTGGCCGAATTTATTATACTCTGCGTGATTATCAAAAATAACAACCCGTAATTTATCATTAAAATCATTGGCAACCGGCTGGTTATTGGTCGCTAAAATTTCATGGAAATTACTTTCTTGAGCGATTAACTGCTGACAAGAATCACTTAACTGTGCTGCAGACATGGCTTGGGTTAAAATATAAATCCTACTTGAGCACACATGGTTAATAGGCAATGCTTGTTCAATTGAAGGGGAAATACAACGTTCTGCTAGCGTACCCTCTTCACATTCAGACTTCCCACGAAAAGTATTGACGACATAAGGCACACTAAAAAGTGTCTTATTTTGCTCTACTGACATTGAGCTATTATTGGTTAACGCCTCCCAAACACTGTTATCCAGGGCATCCATATCACCTTCAACCTTGAGGGTTAATTTATCATCATCTAAACGTTTTTGATCCTCAACTGAATGCTCATAATATTCATTCCAGTATTCTTTCGAATATAAATTATAATACTGTGCCAATGCCCAAAGAGCGTGTTGCTTTGGCCAGTTGCTACCGACTAACGTATTATTTTTAGCGGTGATAAATTGAATTAATGCCTGTTGAAGTTCACCTTCGCCATGTACGCCTTTCATGAATTGAGCTGTATTCTTTCTTCGGGCTTCATAGGGTAAAATAGCACCAGCACGTAATACTTCCCACAGTGCGTAATCTATCGCTTTGTCTTTCTTAGGTATCACTGCTGTTGTGTTAGAAAGATCAGCGGAAGCATAAAGGTTAATTAACTGGCTTAACGGCTTAACCTGCTCCACGATAAATGGTTGTAAAGGTGCTAAGAAATATAAACGATACAAAGCGACAGCATAATTTTCATGCAAGCGTGCCGTAGTAGAGTTCACTTCAAAAAAACCAGGCATATTGTATAAATTTACTAATGCGGTATTAACAGATATTGCGGTTTGCTCAGGCCAATCCTTATCTGTACCAAAACTACTGTAAATTCTAAGATAAAAAGTAAGCTTCTTTAATTTATCATTAGTTAAGTCACCTTTTAACGCTTCCATTGATATTCCATCTGCAACAGCTTTTAGTAGTCCTTGTTGATAATGATCAAAATCTTGGCTCCATAACTGATCTATATCAGTCGCTAACAATTGAGTTACCATTGGGCTAACTGTGGGCACTGAGACAGGTAGGTTAGATTCAACAGCATCAGCATCCACCTTCAGACTACAAGCCGTAATAACTGAACAGATGGCAAGTGCCGTAAGTGACATTGATAATTTATTCATAGCGTTTTCTTTATTGTTATATTATAAATGCATTATTGCATACAATATACCGACATACATTAGGTAATTAATTAAATAGGGAATATTAGCTTCAACGTAATAGATACACTGATATGACAAAACTAAGATAATTATTAACTGTTAAAAGCTAATCAGGTAACATTAACTCACTTTAAAATATATATACCCGTATTACTTCAAAAGACAGGATTCAGCTGGAATTGGCAACGCCTTGGACATCAATAGCTCTGGCATCCTTAAACTCGTATTTTGAAATATCATGGGTATAGTTTCACTTGTTGGAAGTTTATGAATATTGTTTGTGCAAACTGCTTTACCACCAACTGCATCCCCGATGATAAAGATTATAACAAAGGCAAATGTGGTAAATGCCAACAAGGGGTCTACTCTCCTAAGCCGACAGAATTAACGGGTAATACTTTTTACCCCTTTATAGAACGAAATGAATTACCTGTGATTGTTGATTTTTGGGCCAGCTGGTGTGGACCCTGTCAAAACATGGCACCTGTTTACAGTAAAGTAGCGCAATCATCACCCTCTTTACTGTTTGCCAAAGTAAATACCGAGCAAGTTCAACAGATTTCTGCTGATGCGAATATTCGTAGCTTACCTACCTTAGTCTTTTTTCATCAGGGTGAAGAAGTTGATCGCATTTCAGGTGGCTTAAGTGAAATGCAAATGAAGCAGTGGATTGTTCAGTGTTTGCACAAGACGGGTAACTCTTGATAATAGACTTCGTATATGAAATAGGCTATCCACTGAAATTTTGATGTGGATGGTTGGTTTACAAAGCAGTAATTGATAACTATCAGTTTAAATATCTTGTGAAATTATATAAGCTTAGTAAAAAAAGGAGCGAATAATGACACTGGCAAATTATACTTATCTCGGCACCGCTGATGACCTAGTACAACGCTACCCTTGGCAAATTGAAATGAATTTAGAAAATTTCAATAATATGCTGATGCGTAAAGCGCTATTAGGTGAAAAAGTGCTAATAAATGATGGGTATTTACTCAATCTACCTGCCGCTAGACATGCATTATTAAACCCTGATTCCTCACCCTTAAAAGCGCTCATCGAGTCTAACTTCGTTCGTATTTTATCGCGAAACAATGACCTTATAGCGATGCCAGAAAGCATGGCTAAACAAGGTGTCAGTAGCTTTTCTCAGCTCAAAAAGAATAATGAATGGTCTGATTTAGAATCTATGCTGAGGAAGTGGCAACCTAAGCTTCATCGAACAGAAAACTTCATTGCTTGGCCCAAAAAACATATTAGCCATGGCTTTGATACCATTATGATGCGCTTACATGAAAAATCACCAGAGCAACTCGGCTTAACCCATAGCTCAAACGATGATTTATTGCGTGTCTTTGACAACTATATTTTACAAAATCAACACGATAAAGAAGCAACCCGTACACGTTGGGAGAATGCAGTATTAAAGGCAGTAGCAAACACTAAGGATGATAAACAAAAAATACAAGAACTCATCGGGCTATCTTGTGAAGGTTATCATTATAATTTTGGTATTTGTTTAAGTAACTTTAGTGCCCTTGATAGAGCAAATATTATAGTTGAAACCCGTTACAGTCATGCTTTTGATGAATTCATGGAAATTAACATTGCCCCGCAAGAATCTTTAACAGAAATGCCTGTGTTAAATATTCCAAAAAATTTACCATTAAACAAACCAGAATTGTGGAAACAAATTGTCGATCCATTCAGTGACATTGCCGATTTACAGAATACTTATAAACAAAGCATGTCACTATACAGCGTAGGGCAAACATCGAAAGAAGCATTAGATGAAGCCACTAAAGCATATTCGCTCGCATTATCAACTCTTTTTGGCCAAAGTGCAGATGTCGGCTCAAAAACAAAACGCGTATTGGGTCTTGGTTTTTTTGGTGCAGGAGCTTTAGTTTCACTGCCTGTAGCAGCATTACTTTGGTTCTCAGAAACAGAATTAATTCCCGCAATGATGAAACGTTTCCAAGTGCGAGATAAAAAATTCTTTAATGAAAATAAAGGTAAAATTCCCATAGTAAATATGCAAAATAAAACCATGATAACCTCTGTCGCTTTAAACAAAGAAAAATCATTAGCCTTATCCAAAGAGATCCCATCATTTTAAATGAGAAATACTGTTTTGCCACAGTAATAACCTTCGAGACAACCCTTAGGCAATAACTTGCCGTTTAAATGACAAAGGTGTTCGGCTTTGTCATTTTACACTCCTGTATAGTCCTTAGATTCTGATGGTTTTATATATTACGTCCTGACACTTCTCAGTTATGCGAGGCTTCACCTTAGTTACCTAAGCTTTACAACTGTGGCACAAAGTGTGCAATTGGAGTGGTATAACACTCTAAGAGTGCATGACAATTAAAGTAAGGACGCTCTTTATGATGATCAACAGCAATTACGCTCAACAAGTAGCGCAAGCGAAGTCTAATAATACCTCGATAGTCAATTTTGATAACTCCATTCCCGCAGTTCAACCTATCCCCGGTGAAAAAGATACCGTGACTTTCTCTGATAAAGCCTTAGCCATGATGAACGGTGATGAGATTAAAGAAAACGCCCTCACTTACGTAAGACCCGAAACGGCAAGATCACTTTTATCTAAAAGCGAAGCAGCAAACACAGCTGAAGTTGGCGATGCCAAAGAAGATGTTGTCGTTGATAATCGTTTTAGTGAGATAATGCAAAATATATTAGATAAACGATTAGGTATAGACCGAGAAAGACTTGAAGAGCTTGAAGCGCTGATGGAAGAAATTGCCAACAATGAAAATATGAGCCCAGAAGAAAAAGAATTAGCGTTAGAAAAACTGGCTGAAATGCGAGAAAAAATAATTGAAGAAGGCAGAGAGATACAAGAAGTCGTTAAGCAAACAGAATAAAGTGTTCATCTTTGAAATCACACCCATTATCGATAACTGATAACTGATAACTGATAACTAATAAGATACATTTCGGGTTATTGCAGCAAAGCATGCTGCACCAAAAGGCAATTACCGCTCTACTATACTTTCTACTCTCATCAGGCATTTATCTATTCATTAGAGAAAAATTTACTGATTTTCTTGAATAACACGTTTTTCAGCTAATAAGATGAGAGCAGCTAACTGACCATTATTTTTCATCCGTTGAATTTCATTATCAACAAGCGGAACCAAGTTTTTATTATTTTTATGGATATAATGGTACAAAGATAACTGCGCTAATGGCTTGTCCATGGTTATAACATTTCTTAAACCAAGTCTTTCAAGCGCAATATTTCCATCAAGGGTATTCGTTAACACCACATCTACTTTTCCACTGAGCAATAACTTAAACATATCGTCAGTTGAACTCATTTCATAAGTTCTAGTAAGCCCTTGAGTAATATTATTGGTATGTTTAACGCCACGAATTTTGGTTAAACGGTACTTAGCCAAATCTTGCTTTTTCAGGATTAATATTTCAGATTTTTACAAGACAAATGGCATCGTTTCCAAGTAATAATAAGGGGTAGGCACTCTGATGGTATTAGGGTTCTCGTCACCATAAGTCCAAATACGCATGATCTCACCATCTTTCATACCTGTATTAGCAACATACTGCGCGCGTTTACCCGGTAAAGGACTGATAGTAATGTTAATGCCAATATTTTCATAAACTTGAGTGAGCACAATGCGCCCTACTTCTTGCTCTATCAATAATTCAATAGAAGCAAAATCATAGTGTTTACCTGAAGAAGATTTGAGGGGATTATCTTTAGATTTTGTTGCTGATTGAATAGCTGATGTGTCTTGGGACTGAACACTTGAATATACCGCATGATCTACTGATAAGGCGAACGACATATTATTGTAACTGCTGAGAAGCAAACAACAAAGGTATAACAATAATCTCACTTACTCTCCAACGCCTCTACACCACCATAAATTAATATAACATTATTAATTTTACTTGCTTCTGTTTTCGCTATAGCTATTTCATCTAAGTAACACCACAGAAATATTAATTGGGTAAACACGGTCTTATAAGCAGGGCTATTGTATAAATGGAGAACTATGATGGAAAAGAAAGCGTTCAAGCTATTACCTTGTATCTTTTGTACCATTGGCTATAACTGCTATATAGCAGGTCATAATGTTACCGCTAAGGGTTATCAGTCATTGGTGAAACTACAAAATAAAAAACCAATAACTGAAGAAGCTAAAACCTCATCCAGTAAAGCTTAGTTACTGCCTTAAGTTAAACCTTAAGTAAAGGATAAGTAAATAAAGCTAAGTGAACCATATTAAAACAAAAATGCAGTAAAATTGCATACCAAATCTTACCTGTATTTAGATAAACCAAGCCATACAAGAACCCAGCCAAGGTAGCAACGATCACAAAATTATAGCCACCTGAAAAATGTGCAATACCAAATAATAAGCTTGTCAGTATAAGCCCTGCTAAAGGGTTTATTAGGCTTGTTAATTTTTGCTGAATGAACCCTCTAAAAAACACTTCCTCAATAATGCACGTTAATAACAAATTATTTAACGCGAACAACCACCACCAGCTTGGCAACTGGGGATCATATTTAATTAATGATAATAAAATGGCAAGGCTAAATAGTAGAATAAAAACTAGCATTACTAGAGCACTTAACCGCAAGCTATTCTGCGCTTTAAAAAGAGTGATAGGTTTTTTACTTATTAAGAGTGCTGGATACAACACCAAAAGAGCAAATAGAATCATCGGTTTATCAAAGTTTAGGTACAGTGTAAAAGGCATACTATTAATGCTTTTTTCCACATTGCTTAATACTTGTAAATTATTAAAACCTGGCAATAAATGCGCAGCTAATGCAATACAGCTAATAATAACTAATGCCGTAATGACCGTTTTAATTCTTCGATTCCATAACTTATTTGAGGCATTGCTTGAGGGCTTAGTAGATATCTTATTCGCATAATAAGACATTGCTAATAAAAGCGTAATAACACCAAGACCAACCAAATCTATCGCGTTATAAAACAGTCCGCTAATTAAAGTACAGACTAAGCCAAGTGTCCATAACTTAGGTTTTACAAAAGCAGTCATCAAGGTAATCACTAAGAATAACCAAGGGGTTACCGATGGGAAAAGGTCTTGTGTGAGCGACATAGGATAGTTAATTAGGGTAATTTTAGGTCAAGTTAACATAATGTTAGATGAGGTTGAATGTTTTAAATTAGAATAGATAGAGTCTACAGCGACTGTTTGTACTTAATTTTTCTGCTTGACGTCGCGGTGGCGACAACACAGAAAGGGGAACGACCGCTCCGCTCCCCTTTCCAATCCCCAGAGCGCCCACTCAGCAGAACATTAAATAACAAACTAGCGCAAACCACGATACCTGCCAATTTATCGTCCATGAACAACGGCAGCTCTCGACGTCCTGTCTCGGGTCGAGGCTTGCCATTGCTAGTTGGTCATTTCATTGCTGAGATAGGACTGGAGTGTTTGGCATCGTTAGGTTAGTTAACCACTCTCAGCCTCGTGGTGCCTTAGTCGAAGTTCCAGACCTTAGTTCACTGGATTCCCGATTAGAAACTTCGGGAATGACGACTTTAAATACCAGTGGCATAACAACACAATCACCTCCCCTATCTACAAGCACCAAGTCTGCTTGAATCAAGTGCCGTAATGAAAGGCCATATTCACGTATGTTCATCATGGATGATGAACAAAGCGATGTAGGGCATGATGGTACAGGACGTACCTTATTAGACAATGCAGGACGCATATTGTCCTGATGCCCGTTCTGCGCTCCTATCGAATAAAGAGCCTCGACAACACTTGAGTGAATGTAAGATTACGTTTGGATCGCAGCGTCGGTAATTACCAAAGGGAGCTTGGAGTTTACTCTACTGCTTGGCGTCGCAGTGGCGACAACACAGAAAGGGGAACGACCGCTCCGCTCCCCTTTCCAATCCCCAGAGCGCCCACTCAGCAGAACATTAAATAACAAACTAGCGCAAACCACGATACCTGCCAATTTATCGTCCATGAACAACGGCAGCTCTCGACATCCATGTCTCGGGTCGAGCCTTGCTATTGCTAGTTGGTCATTTCATTGCTGAGATGGTTTGGTTAACATTCAAAAATAAAAAATAAACACTATATTTTCCTAACCAATCAACACACTCCAAGTCTGCGTTAACAAACGCTGAAATGAACGAAAGTGTTCACGTATGTTCATCATGGATGATGAACAAAGCGATGTAGGGCATGGATGCCCGTTCAGCGCTGTTACGTCGAAGGTATTGCCTTGAATGTAGGTTCAAACTTGATTAGCAGCGCCGGGGGATTCCAAAGGGGGTTCGGCGTTTAGCCCCCTTTGGGTGTCGTCGCCACCGCGACAATAGCTTTGACTAGCAATGAAATTAGCTCTAACCTGTAAACCAAATTTTAGAATGCAAGAATACAATGTTAAACATTCCGAAAGATAAATACTTGTGCAAGTTCGCAACACTGAACAAAAATATCATCAACTCTATATATGAAAATAATTTGTGGCACGCTAGAGTCGATACCCTGAATGATCCGTTCGAGTTCTATTTTAATTTTATAAAAGAACTCCCTAACTCGACGGATGATTTGTGCAAATTAATGAATGATTCAAACTATTGGGTCAAGCCTCACTTAATAGTTCAGGAACGAGAAGCAGCTATACAATTATTAGCTTTATCCAAAGAGAATGAATTACGTTCTGGGATAATAAATAAATTAATAGAGCATGAGAAGTTATTAAAAAGACAAATGCAAACTTTATGCGTATGTAGTCTATCTGAAGCATATGATGAACCATTGATGTGGTCACACTACAGTGATGGAATGAGAGGAGTTTGCTTAATGTTTGATAAAGATGAACTCAAAAGGAGTTCATTAGAATTTGAAAAGGTTGAATATGGAAATACTCCTCCTAAAATAGATTTTTTTGACCGATATATAAAGCACAAAAATAACGAAGAAATGGAGTTAGGAAAATTTTTACTCACTAAACACACTGGCTGGACTTATGAAAAAGAATTCAGGTCAGTATCTTTCAAAGTAAATGACAATATAGATCAACTGGGTTTTTTAAAGAAACTCAAGAAAAATTCGTTAAAAGCAATAATAATGGGCTCTAAAATTTCTCAAGTCGATAAAACATTACTTATAACATTATCTGAAAAATTTGGGTTCGAGCTTTATATTGCGAAAGCTAATACTGAAGATTATAGTGTTGATATAAAAGAATTTAAATAAAAAAAACCCGCTAGATAGCGGGTTTTTATTAAGAATTACAAGTTGTAAGCGTTAACCTACCAACCTGTTTTCTCTTTAAGTGCTACACCGATGTCAGCTAAAGAACGAACAGTTTTAACACCGGCCGCTTCTAATGCTGCAAATTTCTCATCAGCTGTACCTTTACCACCGGCGATAATCGCGCCAGCGTGACCCATACGCTTACCTTCTGGTGCAGTAACACCAGCAATGTAAGATACTACAGGTTTAGTAACGTTAGCTTTGATATATTCCGCAGCTTCTTCTTCAGCAGTACCACCAATTTCACCAATCATTACGATTGCTTCAGTTTGAGGATCGTTTTGGAACATTTCCAATACGTCGATGAAGTTAGTACCTGGGATAGGGTCGCCACCAATACCTACACAAGTAGATTGGCCAAAACCAGCATCAGTAGTTTGTTTAACGGCTTCGTACGTAAGCGTACCAGAACGTGAAACAATACCAACTTTACCTGGTAAATGGATGTGACCAGGCATGATACCAATCTTAGTTTCGCCAGGAGTAATAACACCTGGACAGTTAGGACCGATCATACGAACGCCAGATTGAACAAGCTTAGCTTTAACGTCAACCATATCTAAAGTTGGGATACCTTCAGTAATAGTTACGATAAGCTCGATGCCAGCATCGATAGCTTCTAAAATAGCATCTTTACAGAATGGAGCTGGAACGTAGATAACTGTTGCTGTTGCGCCAGTTGCTTCTACAGCATCACGTACTGTGTTAAATACTGGTAAACCAAGGTGCGTTTGACCGCCTTTACCTGGGCTTACGCCACCAACCATTTGTGTACCGTAATCAATAGCTTGCTCTGAGTGGAAAGTACCTTGACCACCAGTGAAACCTTGACAGATAACTTTAGTATCTTTATTAATTAATACAGACATTATTTGCCCTCCGCAGCTGCTACAACTTTAGTTGCTGCATCAGTTAATGATTCAGCAGCAATGATGTCTAAGCCAGAGTTTTTAAGAACTTCACGACCTAATTCAGCATTAGTACCTTCTAAACGTACAACAACTGGTACTTTAACGCCTACTTCTTTAACCGCGCCAATAATACCTTCAGCAATCATGTCACAACGAACGATGCCACCAAAGATGTTAACTAAAACAGCTTTAACGTTTTCGTCTGAAAGGATGATTTTGAATGCTTCAGAAACACGTTCTTTGTTTGCTCCGCCGCCAACATCAAGGAAGTTAGCAGGCTTGCCGCCGTGTAAATTAACGATATCCATAGTACCCATTGCTAGGCCTGCACCGTTAACCATACAACCTACAGTACCATCAAGAGCTACATAGTTAAGCTCCCATTGTGCTGCATGTGCTTCACGTTCATCTTCTTGAGATGGATCGTGGAAAGCACGCATTTTAGGTTGACGGTAAATAGCATTACCATCGATACCAATTTTACCGTCTAAACAATGAAGGTTACCTTCGTCAGTAATAACTAACGGGTTGATTTCTAATAAGGCGAAATCACAATCTTCAAACATTTTAGCAAGACCCATAAAGATCTTAACAAACTGCTTCATTTGCGTAGGGTTTAAATCAAGTTTAAAACCTAATTCACGTGCTTGGTAAGGTTGAGCGCCAACTAATGGATCAATCTCAGCTTGGTGAATTAATTCAGGAGTTTCTTCAGCGATCTTTTCAATGTCAACACCGCCTTCAGTAGATGCCATGAAAACGATTCTTTGAGAAGCTCTATCAACAACAGCACCAAGGTATAATTCGTTAGCGATGTCAGTACAGCTTTCAACTAAAATTTTAGCTACTGGCTGTCCGTTTGCATCTGTTTGGTAAGTAACTAAGTTCTTACCTAACCAGTGTTGAGCAAACTCTTTGATTTCATCTTTTGATTTAACTAGCTTAACACCGCCAGCCTTACCACGTCCGCCTGCGTGTACTTGAGTTTTAACAACCCACATATCGCCGCCAATTTTATCAGCCGCTTCGGCAGCTTCTTGAGGTGTATCGCAAGCGAAACCTTCAGAAACTGGTAAACCGTATTCAGCGAACAATTGTTTCGCTTGGTATTCATGCAAATTCATGGTGTTTTATCCATTTATCTGTAAATGAAGACTGTTTTTTACCCTTACCTTTCCTTTTTAAAAAGGTAAAACTAAGTAACAGCCTGTGAAAGTTCATCGATTATAGTACAAAAGCTCTAGTGACGGTAGCCAAAAGAGCTAATACTATAGTCTACTAACTATATTATTTTGTACGGGTAGATATACACTTATACGTCTAAAAGAAGACGAGTTGGATCTTCTAACAATTCTTTGATTGTTACTAAGAAACCAACAGATTCTTTACCGTCTATTAAGCGGTGATCATAAGATAATGCTAAATACATCATAGGTAAAATTTCTACTTTACCGTCAACTGCCATAGGGCGGTCTTGTATCTTATGCATACCTAAAATCGCTGCTTGAGGTAAGTTAAGAATAGGTGTTGATAATAGTGAACCAAATACACCACCGTTTGTGATAGTGAAGTTACCACCAGTCATATCAGCCATTGACAATTTACCGTCACGACCTTTAATTGCTAACTCACGAATTCCATTTTCAATGCCAGCCATGCTTAATTGATCAGAATCGCGTAATACTGGTGTAACTAAACCACGTGGCGTAGATACAGCGATAGAGATATCAAAGAAGTTATGATAAACAATGTCATCACCATCAATAGAAGCGTTAACACCAGGGAAACGTTTTAATGCTTCAGTAACGGCTTTCACGTAAAAAGACATAAAACCAAGACGTGTGTCATGAGTTTTTTCGAACAAGTCTTTATATTGCTTACGTAAATCCATAATTGGCTTCATGTTAACTTCGTTAAACGTAGTTAGCATAGCCGTAGAATTTTTCGCTTCTAATAAACGTGTTGCAATCGTTTTACGTAAACGTGTCATTGGAACACGTTTCTGTGTACGTTCGCCTAAATCTTGCACTGGTGCTGCTACAGGAGCAGCTGCCTTTGGTGCAGCGGCAGGTTTATTAGCAGCAGCTTCAACATCTTCTTTTGAAATGCGACCACCTTTACCTGTGCCAACAACATTAGCTGCCGTTAAGCCTTTTTCAGTCATCAAGCGACGTACTGAAGGACTAGCAAGATCATCTGAGCTTACTGCATCTTCAATCGGTGCAGCTGTTGCAGCAGAGCCTGCAGTAGCGCCCGCATTAAGTTCGCCAATTTTTTGAGCGCCTAAGACGGTATCGCCTTCAACATGGATAATCTTACCAATTACACCATTATCTTGAGCAACAACTTCTAGTACTACTTTATCGGTTTCAATATCAACTAAGTTTTGATCAACTGATACGGTATCGCCTTCAGCTACATGCCATGTAGCAACGGTTGCGTCTGCAACTGATTCAGGTAAAACAGGTACTACGATGTCGATTACTTTAACACCAGCTGTTGCTGCTGGAGCGCTTGCTGCTGCAACAGGTGCAGGAGCAGCTGCGCTGCCTTCTGAAAAGCTACCAATTACTTGGTCGCCTAGTACAGTAGCGCCGTCAGCTTGGCTAATATCGGTCATAACACCGTCGCAAGTTGCTGGAACTTCTAATACTACTTTGTCCGTTTCAATATCTACAAGTACTTGATCACGAGTAAATTTTTCACCAACTTGTACATGCCAAGTTGCTACTGTTGCATCAGCAACTGATTCAGGTAATACCGGAACTTTGATTTCGGTTGTCATTTTTTTAATCCTTTCAAACTTTCTTTGCGCTCACTATTTGAGTAAGCGCACCAAAGAGTTAATCTATTGTTAATGCTTGAGTAACAAGCGCTTGCTGTTCTTTAACATGAACTGACATATAGCCAACAGCTGGAGCTGCAGAAGCCTTACGCCCGGCATAAGTCAAAGTAGTATTTTCAGGGATAGCTGCTCTAAAGTTATGCTGCGAACAATACCAAGCACCTTGGTTTTGCGGCTCTTCCTGACACCAAACAAATTGCTTCACATGCTGGTATTCTTTTAATACAGCTTGTAGCTCTTGTTCAGGGAACGGATAAAGTTGCTCAATACGAACAATAGCAATATTATTTAGCTCATTTTTACGACGTTGTTCAAGTAGTTCGTAATAAACCTTACCACTACAGAAAACAACACGTTCAACAGCTTTTGCATCAAGCTCATCAACTTCACCAATAACACTGTGGAATATACCCGTAGACATTTCTTCTAATGAAGAAACAGCTAATGGATGACGTAACAGTGATTTAGGTGACATAACGACAAGTGGACGACGCATAGGACGAACAACTTGACGACGCAGCATATTAAATACTTGCGCTGGTGTTGATGGCACACATACTTGCATATTGTGATCGGCACAAAGTTGTAAGAAACGTTCTAAACGGGCTGATGAATGTTCTGGACCCTGACCTTCATAGCCATGTGGTAACAACATAGTTAAGCCACATAAACGGCCCCACTTCTGCTCACCTGAACTAATGAATTGATCAAATACCACTTGTGCACAGTTAGCAAAATCACCAAATTGTGCTTCCCAAATGGTTAAACCTGCAGGCTCAGCCGTTGTATAACCATATTCAAAGGCTAATACAGAAACTTCAGATAACACTGAGTCATGTACATCAAATGGGCCTTGGCCTTCTCTGATATTTTGCAGTGGTAAATAGGTACTACCGTCTTCTTGATTATGCAACACGGCATGGCGATGGAAGAAAGTACCACGACCAGAATCTTGACCTGTAATACGTACACGATCACCGCGATCAACAATCGATGCATAAGCTAAGTTTTCAGCCATACCCCAATCAAGTAATTTCTCACCTGTTGCCATTTTCATGCGATCATCGTAAATCTTTTTAACACGAGAATGCACTGGATGATTTTCTGGGTAGGTTGATAACTTAAGTGCTAATTCTTTTAGCTTCTCAAGCGAAATTTCTTTGTCGTAGTCGTCATCCCATTCATGACCTAAGTATGGAGTCCAATCAACTGAATGCTCAGTCATTGGGCGCCATTGATCAACCGTACATTGACCTTCATCAAGTAACTTACGGTAGTAGGCTGTTAATTCATCAATTTTGGCATTAGTTAAACTACCTTCAGCAGCTAATTTATCTGCGTATAATTGACGTGGTGTAGGATGTTTTTTAACAATTTTGTACATAAGTGGCTGCGTAGCACTTGGCTCATCAGCTTCATTATGTCCATGACGTCGGTAACAAACTAAATCGATAACAACGTCACGTTTAAATTCATTACGGTAATCAAGTGCAATCTGCGTTGCTAAGATAACTGCTTCAGGATCATCACCATTTACATGGATAATTGGGGCCTGAACCATTTTAGCAATTTCAGTACAGTACTCACCTGAGCGAGTATCTTCGGCAACTGATGTGGTAAAACCTACTTGGTTGTTTACTACAATACGTACAGTGCCACCTACTTTAAAGGCGCGCGCTTGTGACATATTGAAGGTTTCTTGTACAACACCTTGGCCTGCAATCGCAGAATCACCATGAATGGTAATAGGTAGTACTAAATCACCTTGATCACAGTCGCGTCTATCTAAGCGAGCGCGTACTGAACCAATAACAACCGGGTTAACGATTTCTAGATGTGACGGGTTAAATGCCAGCGCTAAATGAACGGTACCACCTGGGGTAACGAAATCTGAAGAATACCCTTGATGATATTTAACATCACCTGAACTAAGTATTTCATCATGCTTACCGGCGAACTCATCAAATAATTTCGACGGGTTTTTACCCATAACATTAACAAGTACGTTTAGACGTCCGCGATGAGCCATACCCATAACCACTTCTTTAGTACCAGCAGCGCCAGCACGAGTGATTAATTCTTTAAGCATTGGGACAAGTGAATCACCACCCTCCAGAGAGAAACGTTTTGCTCCTGGAAACTTAGCTCCAAGGTATTTCTCTAAGCCGTCAGCAGCGATTAAGCCCTGAAGGAGTTTAGTTTTTTCATCAACAGAAAGTGCCGCTTTAGACTGAACGGACTCAAGACGTTGTTGTAACCAACGTTTTTCATCGGTTGCTGTCATGTGCATATATTCAGCACCAATAGAACCACAATACGTGTTTCTTAATGCTTTATATAAGTCACCTAACTTCATGGTGTCTTGGCCGATGGCAAAAGAGCCAACGTTATATTCTTTATCGAAGTCGTTTTCAGATAAATCGTGATGTGAAAGCTGCAAGTCACGTACTTTGTCACGTTGCCATAAACCCAATGGGTCTAAATTAGCATTTTGATGACCGCGGAATCGAAACGCGTTAATAAGCTGTAAAACTTTGACTTGTTTAGCATCATTGCCACTAGAAACAACTACTTGTTTATTGGCTTGTTTTGCTAGGGCTTTGAATTCTTCACGGATGGCAGAGTGGCGGTATTCAACCTCACTACCTTCGACTTTCGGGAGTTGACTAAAGACATCTTGCCATTCTGCAGATACAGAGGCGGAGTTATCTAAGTATGATTCGTACAATTCTTCAATATAAACGATGTTGCCACCGTTTAAGTGGGAAGACTCTAGCCAAGCCTTCATTACACCTTCTGGCATTGCCGTGTTCCTTTGCTTGTCTGTAGCAAAAAAAAATACGTAATAACTGTTTTATGTGTTTTGTTAAACTTATTATTGAAGTATTTATTTATAGAATAAATCAACACTTTTGCAGTAAAGAAAACAAACTACTTATAAAAATTATTACAATGTTTAAAATTATTATAAAAATACAGAGTGTTCATCTACTGAGACGCTTTTATAAGAAACTATTAAAGTGCTCAACAAAGAAACTACTCTGCTTATTCTGTCACAAAAACCAATTAAATAAACCTAGACTAAAGCAGTAGTTAAATTCTGTTTAGCTAGGTTTGGTATTTATTAAACCGCTCGGTTTAATAACATTGATTTGATATGACCAATCGCTTTTGTTGGGTTTAATCCTTTTGGACAAACATCAACACAGTTCATGATGCCATGACAACGGAATACGCTGTATGCATCTTGTAAACCATCTAAACGTTCTTCGGTTGCAGTATCACGGCTATCGATTAAGAATCGATACGCATGTAATAGACCTGCTGGGCCGATGAACTTATCAGGGTTCCACCAAAAAGATGGACAAGATGTTGAACAACATGCACATAAAATACACTCATAAAGACCGTCTAATTTATCACGCTCTTCAATTGTTTGTATATTTTCACGCGCAGCTGGTTGTGCATCATTAATTAGGTATGGCTTAATTTTTTCATATTGCTGATAAAATTGAGTCATATCAATAATCAAATCACGTACTACCGGTAAACCCGGTAATGGACGTAAAATAATCTTATCGGCTTTCAATTCTGATAAAGGCGTAATACAAGCTAAGCCATTTTTACCATTCATGTTCAAACCATCAGATCCACAAACACCTTCACGACATGAACGACGGAAAGATAAACTTGAATCATTTTCTTTTAAAAGAATAAGTGCATCAAGTACCATTAAGTCAGAACCTTCTGGAACTTCTAACTCATAGTCTTTCATGTATGGCGCATTATCAACGTCAGGGTTATAACGGTAAATCGAAAATAACTGTTTCATTACAATGCTCCTTAATATACACGTGCTTTCGGAGGGAAAGCTTCGCGGTGAACGGGTTTCATATTAACATCACGTTTAGTCATTTCTTCAGTCTCTGGTGTGTAGACTGAGTGACATAACCAATTTACATCATCACGTTCAGTGAAATCTTGACGGGCATGAGCACCACGAGATTCTGTACGGAAGTTTGCTGCTTTTGCAGAACAAAAAGCTGTTTCCATCAAGTTATCTAATTCTAAACACTCAATACGTTGCGTGTTAAATTCTGATGACTTGTCATCTAAACGAGCATTTTTTAAACGTTCACGTATTTCAGTTAGCTCTTTCATGCCTTGCGCCATGGCTTCGCCTTCACGGAATACTGAGAAGTTCATTTGCATACACATCTGTAAATCTTTACGGATTTGCACAGGGTCTTCACCTTTAGTAGATGATTCCCAACGATTAGTACGCGCTAGTGCTGCTTCTAGATCAGATTCAGATGCTTCTGTAGCATTTTGTGTTTCGTTTAAGTAAGTACCTAAGAAGTTACCTGCTGCACGACCAAATACCACTAAATCAAGTAGTGAGTTACCACCTAAGCGGTTTGCACCATGTACTGATACACAAGCAATTTCACCAACAGCGAATAAACCTTCAACTATAGTTTCTTTGCCATCACTGCCAATGTTAAGGGCTTGACCATTAACATTACAAGGTACACCACCCATTTGGTAGTGACATGTAGGTATAACTGGAATAGGCTCTTCAGCTGGATCAACATGTGCAAAAGTTTTAGATAAATCACAAACACCAGGTAAACGTTTATATAACGTTTCACGGCCAAGATGATCAAGCTTCAACTTAATATGTGGACCCCAAGGACCGTCACAACCACGACCTTCACGAATCTCTGTCATCATTGAACGAGCAACAACATCACGACCAGCTAAATCTTTAGCATTTGGTGCATAACGCTCCATGAAGCGTTCGCCGTCTTTATTTAGAAGGTAACCACCTTCTCCACGACAACCTTCAGTAACAAGTACACCAGCACCAGCTATACCAGTTGGGTGGAATTGCCACATTTCCATGTCTTGCATTTGGATGCCAGCACGAAGAGACATACCAACACCATCACCGGTGTTGATGTGAGCATTAGTTGTAGAAGCAAAGATTCGACCAGCGCCACCAGTAGCAAGTACGGTAGCACGTGCTTTAAAGTAAACAACTTCGCCAGTTTCAATGCAGATTGCAGTTGTACCAACTACAGCACCATCACTGTTCTTAACTAAATCTAATGCATACCATTCTGAGTAAACATTCGTTTTGTTTTTAACGTTTTGTTGGTATAAACAATGAAGTAGTGCATGACCTGTACGGTCAGCTGCGGCAGCAGTACGAGCGGCTTGTTCGCCACCAAAGTTTTTAGACTGGCCACCAAATGGACGTTGGTAAATTTTACCTTCTTCCGTACGAGAAAACGGTAAACCCATTTTCTCTAATTCAATAATAGACTCTGGGCCTGTTTTACACATATATTCGATGGCGTCTTGGTCACCGATATAATCGCTACCTTTAACGGTATCGTACATGTGTTGTTCCCAGTGATCTTCATGGGCATTACCTAAAGCTACGGTAATACCACCTTGAGCCGATACAGTATGAGATCGAGTTGGAAATACTTTAGAAATCAAGGCACAAGATTTGCCTGATTCTGAAATTGCTAATGCAGCGCGCATACCTGCACCGCCTGCGCCAATAACAATGGCGTCAAATTCACGAATTGGAACGCTCACTTATACACCCCACACAGTTAAAGAGCCAAACATTAAGTAGGCTAATAAAGTAACAGAAAAAATAAATTGTAATGCACCGCGTAAGAACGCAGGTTTTACATAATCAGAAAGAACTTGCCATACGCCAATTTTAGCGTGAACAAGTAATGCTAATAACGCCATTACTGTTGCTACTTTAACACTCATACAAGCAAAGAAACCTTGCCATACATCATAAGTAACACTAGGTGTTACTATGAAGAAACCTGCGAGAAGTAAAGTATATAGTACAAGAATAATTGCACTAGCTCTTAAAAGAATAAAATCATGCACGCCATTTCGGCCTGCTGATGTGACGACGTTTACCATAACCAAACTCCTATAACTGCTGATACTGCTAACCAAACAACCATGATTAATTTGGCAGTGGCATTACCTGAAGCGAGTTCTTCAAAATGGCCTAGATCCATTAGCAAGTGTCGAACACCGGCTAAAACATGAAAGGTCAAGGCAGAAAGACAGCCAAAAATAATGAATTTAAAGAAAAAGCCATCAAGGTAACCTTGAATTTGAGCAAATCCTTCAGCAGAAGAAAGAGAGGTAGAAAGGGTAAACAATAAAATACCAATAGCAAAAACCATAATCACACCAGATACACGGTGTAAAATAGAAGCATTAGCTGCTGGATGCATTTTTATCGTAGTTAAATCTAGGTTTACAGGACGTTGTTTTTTCACAATTGTTGCCTAAAGAGCTCGAAAGCCTTCAACTTTTATTATTGTTACTCATGAACTGCCTTTACTTAGCTGACTTAAAATCTTAATTAAAACTTAAAAATCAATATAAACAAAAGCAATTCCCGAAAGTGAACGGTAACTTTTACAACTTTACAAACTCATGTACCAATTCGGACATAAGTCTAACTAACTTCATTATGCGATTCTAGTGAGATTTTGTAATATTATTCAATTTTACAAAAGCAAATACAAAAGCAAAAAAAGCAGGTAACTTCATAAAAAGTTACAGAACGCAGCGATTATATAGTCGATAACATTGAATTACAATTTTACCGTATCCTAAGTTACATATAGGGCGTTTTTTGAACAGTAATTTTCGCTGCATTAAACTTTAGTATAATTACTCTTACATTTTAAATTCATTTCAGGGTAGAATGTCGGCAGTTTAAAAAACCCAGAAAAGTCACAAAAACTGACGATTTATTCACTTCGCTTTTTAATCTTTGTATTAAGCAACTTAGTAGAATGTCAGTAAATGTACATAAATTATAATTGATAGGGGAAAAAACATTATGGCTGAATCAAAAGCCACGCTGAGTATTGATGGCAAAGAAATTGGTGAATTTCCAGTTTTAAAAGGTACCGCTGGTACTGACGTAATTGATATTAGAACTTTAGGTAGCCATGGCTATTTCACCTACGACCCGGGCTTTTTAGCAACGGGTTCTTGTGAATCATCTATTACCTACATTGATGGCGGCAAAGGTGTTCTACAACATCGCGGTTACCCTATTGATAGCTTAGCTAAGCAAGCTGATTACCTTGAAGTTTGTTATATATTATTGAATGGCGATGCGCCAACTCAATCAGAGTATGAAGAATTTCAGTCAATCATTACCACACATACTATGGTGCATGAGAAGTTAGTTCATTTCTTCCATGGTTTCTTACCTGATGCACATCCAATGGCTATGCTTTGTGGTGTTGTTGGTGCTATGTCTTCTTTCTATCACAGTGACTTAGATATCACTGACCCAGCACAGCGTAAACGTAGTGCTCATAGATTGATTGCTAAAATGCCTACTATCGCTGCAATGGCTTATAAATATAGTGTTGGTCAACCATTTGTTTACCCACGCAATGAGCTTTCTTACGCTGAAAACTTCCTTCACATGATGTTCTCAGTACCTGCTGAAGAATATATAGTAAGCCCTACCGTAGCTAACGCTATGGACAGAATATTTACTTTGCATGCTGATCATGAACAAAATGCTTCAACGTCTACTGTTCGTTTAGCCGGTTCTTCTGGTGCTAACCCATATGCTTGTATAGCAGCTGGTGTTGCCTCTTTATGGGGTCCTGCACACGGCGGCGCTAATGAAGCATGTCTTACTATGCTTGAAGAAATTGGTAGCTTAGAAAACGTTGCTGAATATGTAGCTAAAGCGAAAGATAAAGATGACCCATTCCGTTTAATGGGCTTTGGTCATCGTGTTTATAAAAACTTCGATCCTCGTGCAACAGTAATGCGTGAAACTTGTCATGAAGTATTAAATGAGCTTGGTATCAGCGATCCTTTACTTGATGTTGCTATGGCATTAGAAAAAGTTGCGCTTGAAGACCCATACTTTATTGAAAAGAAACTTTACCCGAATGTTGATTTTTACTCAGGTATTATCTTAAAAGCCATTGGTATTCCTTCAAGCATGTTTACCGTGATTTTTGCTATGTCTAGAACTGTTGGTTGGATTGCTCACTGGGATGAAATGTTGTCTCAGCCTGGTCAGAAGATCGGTCGTCCTCGCCAGAAATACACGGGTGAAATTAACCGTGAATTCGTACCATTAAATAAAAGATAATGATTTAATGCTTATTTAAGCATCAATGAATTAATATAAAAGGCAGCTTACGCTGCCTTTTTTGTGCTTTTTTATCGTAAAAAATAGCTAAACCTCATAACGCCTACCTATAGTTGTTATTCACATAAAAAATACCTTGTGCGCTTTTAAACACCATGATCACGATAGATTATCGCTCAAGCTTTGATCCAGAATTGTATTTAACTCACAGGAACTAGACGTTATAATAACGGCTTTCCCTTCTCAATTACTCAACAAGACTCTTAAAATTCATTATGTCTGACTATTCTTTACGTTTTGGTGGCATTAGCCGTTTATATGGCGAACATGGCGCGAATATTTTAAAACAAGCAAATTTTTGTGTTATTGGCATCGGTGGTGTTGGCTCTTGGGTAGCTGAAGCCCTAGCCCGCAATGGCATAGGTAAAATAACCCTGATTGATTTAGATGATATTTGCACCACGAATATAAATCGTCAAATACATGCGTTAACCGATACGGTTGGCATGAGTAAAGTTGATGTTATGGCTGAGCGCATCAAACAAATTAACCCTGAGTGCCAAGTTAATATCGTTGAAGACTTTGTAACGGTAGAAAATCTCTCAAGTTTAATTACCAAAGATTTTGATTATGTCATTGATGCCATTGACTCTGTAGACATCAAAACGCGCCTTATTGCTTATTGCAGAGGCAGTAAATTACCTATTATTACCATTGGTGGTGCCGGTGGACAGGTGGATCCAAGCAAAATTGAAATCACAGACTTGAGCAAAACTTATCAAGACCCGTTACTTGCTAAAGTAAAAAATCAGCTACGTCGAGAATTTAACTTTCCACGTGCTGATCTTAAAACAGCAGGTAAACGAAAGTTCTCAATCGATGCCGTATATTCAATAGAGCAGCTTCGTTATCCTGTTGATGGTAAACAAGGTGAGGTTTGTTTGGCTAAACCTGATAAGAGAAATGGCGAGCAAGGTGCAACACGGTTAGATTGTCAAAGTGGTTTTGGTGCAACAACGCATGTCACGGCAACATTTGCATTTTTTGCCGTTGGTAGAGCCATTGACAAACTATTAATAAAACATCAAAAATAATGTTAACAATAGCCTGACTCCTTGGTCTATGGTGATGTATTAAAATTAAATGGATTCACTTTTTATCAAGAGAATCCAAGTTAACTACCTATCATTTTGCCATTATTTTAATTTGTTCAACAATAGCTAATACACCATTACCGCGTGAAGGGCTTAAGTGTTGCATTAAACCTAATTTTTCAAAGTAATCATTAATGTCAAATTGGTGTATTTGTTGCGCTGTTTGATTATTAAAAGCAGCGAGTACAATCACTAATAAGCCACGAATTATTTTTGCATCACTATCTGCAGTGAACGAATATAAGCCTTGAACACTGTGCTCAGCTTTAATCCAGGCAAGACTTTCACAACCAGATATCAGCGTATTTTCATCGCGTAATGCTTTATCTAAACGTGGCAGTTTTTTTCCTAGCAACATAATTTCTCTATGTCGGCTGTCCCAGCCTTTTGTTCTTGAAAATAGAGTAATAATATCGACCATCTCTTTCGCAGATAATTCTAGTAATACCTCTTCTTTCACCTGTTTATTTGTTTGTTCAATAGTTCCTTCCAATAAAATGTTTTTTAAACAATCTATGAAATAATCAATTTCTGCAACGGTATTGTAGGCAGCCAGAGAGACTCTTAAGCAACCATCAATCTTTAAATGAGTCATTAATGGCATTGCACAATGATGGCCTGAGCGAATAGCAATACCATGAGTATCGAGAGACATGGCAATATCATGATTGTGGTGCCCTGTTAAGGTAAAAGCGATAACGCCAATATCAGGGGATCCCCCAACTATAAATTTAACTTGCGCTATATTAGCTAACGCTTGATAACAATAGTTAACGAGTTTTTTTTCAAATAAACCATAGCTATTACTAACATCAGTTAAAAGAGGACTAAGGAAATTAATGCTCTCAGCAAAAGCAATGACACCCGCAATATTTGGAGTGCCTGCCTCAAACTTAAAGGGCAAGGAGTTAAATGTTGTTGCTTGTGTAAAACTCACTGTTTTAATCATTTCCCCTCCCCCTTGATAAGGAGGCATACTTTCTAGGTGCTTCTTTTTTCCATAAAGTACACCAATACCTGTTGGGCCATACATTTTATGCGCTGAAAAAACATAAAAATCACAATCGAGTGACTGTACGTTTACAGAAAAATGGGCCACAGCCTGAGTACCATCTATCACACTAATTGCACCAACAGCTTTTGCTTTAGCTATCACTTGCTCAATCGGATTTATTCGCCCCAAAACATTAGAGATATGGGCGCAAGCTACATATTTTGTTTTATCACTAATGATATTCTCTATTTCATCAATATCGATATAGCCATGTTCCGTGATAGGTATTACTTTAATTACTGCACCGGTTTGTTCTGCAACAATTTGCCAAGGTACAATGTTTGCGTGATGTTCACTAACACAAAGAACTATTTCATCTCCTGGTAATAAGGTATTTCTAGCTAAACTTTGTACAACAATATTTATGCTTTCAGTTGCGCCTTTGGTCCAGATAATTTCTTTAACGCTTTTAGCTCCGATGAATCCTTGTACCAAACTACGCGCTTTTTCAAAAGCAAACGTTGCTTTACTACTTAACTGGTGGGAAGCTCTGTGTACATTCGCATTAAAATTTCGGTAATAATCTTGCTGACAATCGATAACTTGTCGTGGTTTTTGTGTGGTCGCTGCATTATCGAAGTAAATTAAAGACGGCATGAAATCATCTTTTTCAATCAATGATTGATCATGACTTTCTATCAGTGGAAATTGTTGACGAAATAAGTTAGGTGAAAAAATGTTCATAAAAGGCTCATGCTAAGCGTGATGCAGCTTAAAAGTAAGTTAATAAATACACATTTATTATAACTCAATTTCCCTTAGGAATTTAAGCAGTTAGTTTAGGAGAAATTATTTTCTCTGGTTTAGATAAGGAAAATAAACCTGTACTGTGCTGGGTAAAGGGTTGGATTTGGACTATAACTAATAGGGTGTCCTCTATGAAGGGTTTCTATAATGAGTTTTTTTACCTATTTTTATCAACTCAAAGCCAGCCTCAATAAATTTTTCAATTCAAATAAAACTATAACGCCCAAGCAAGAAAAGACCAAATACGATCAAGAAATGAATGCTAATTTAAAATATAACCTTAAAAAAAAATGTAGAAGAGCAGCTCAAGAAATTCGATATACAGAAAATTTTACGCATTGGCCAATAACTGAAGCTAAACATAAAAAAGAAGCGATAAAACACTCTTTGATCTATTTAGATGTTACCCGTAAAAAAAGACCCGCTTTTACACAGAAAAATCATACCGAAAGTAAAGTAATCAATGTTATGGATAAGGGAAATCTGGCTAACAAAGTTGTGGTAATAAAGAAGCTCCCATAGTGTAGAGCTCTCTTGATAGCATTCCTTAAAACGCTCCCTCCAATATATATTTTTTTCTAACCGGATCTTCTTCCCATTTTACCGCTTGGTCGATCCAATACTTTACATTAGCAAGTTGACCTTGATTGTATAAAGCCAATGCGATGTTGTAATGAAAGCTTGGCATCAAATAATCGTATGGTTTTATGTTGAGTAAAGTAAGGTATTCTTCAGGAAAATCATTCTCAAAATATCGTAATTGCGTATGTCGATTTAACGGCTTAAAAGAATTGTAAGCTAACTCGATATTACTTGATGTGAAATTAGCGATTGAGTTGTCGATTGAAACAGATTTTTGACAACTTTCTGAAAGATAAATGCCTATTTCATTTTTATATTCTGTCGGTGTACCCAAACGCCAATACTGTTTTGTATTTGAACCCGTTCTCACTTCTTGCATAATAGGAGTGCTAGCGTTAATACTATGAGCCCATGGTATATTCATCAATATACTTGCCCTTAATTCTTTCTGTTCTCCATGATAAAACTTATTTAACACCGTTATATTATGCGCAAAAGTTTTTTTCTGTATTCCTTGGCATTTAGCGTGACCTTTAATTAACGGGTATTCATCAACAAATCCGAGCAGGTGACTTACTTCATGGCTAAATACATCAGTATTATCATTAACATCAAAATATAAAATACCTAAATGTACGTTAGCACCTCCTTCTTTTAACATTAATCCTACATGCCGAGTATTAATTTCTTTAGCAACACTCTCCCAACGCAATTCATTACAAGAGATAGCTTGTTGAGCTTGGGCCGTACAATCAAGGTTTTTGATACTAATATATCGAGGTATCGGGAGACATATATATTTTGCTAATTTTTGCTGTTGTTTAAAGCGATTAATCAGCTTTTCAAGATGCTTTAAATGACTTAGATTTGTGGCAAAAAGTTGTAAACTGGTAATGCAAGTTGCCGAATTTTTGAGGTTCATATCAGTTTTATTTTTAGCCATTCTTGCTAATACTTTACTGTTACCTGTTACTGAGTACTTATCTATATCAGTTAATAAACGGTTAGTTTGAGCATTACCATATAACTTAATCGAATCAGATTTTAATAACGATTTAACCCGCGTAATATCACCCAATTCAATAGCCATAGTAATACGCAATAAAATCACGGCGACAATTAACTCATTATTAATCAATACATCAGGTAAGGCCCTTAATGTCATTTGTGCTTTAACAACCTGCCCTTGTTGATAATATAACTGTGCTAGGTTGAAAATGGCTTGTTTTGAGCCTAAACGAATGCCTTGTTCAAACCACATAATAGCTTTATTAATCGACATAGTATTTGATTCTTGCTTTGCTGCTTGTTGATACCAACTGCCAAGATTCAATGCTGCTTTTGTTTCGTTTTTTGCTAACTTTCGATTAAGAGTGAGCCACTGAGTACTGCCTAGTTCAGTTTTACGTTCTGCAATTTTTAGCGCGGTAATATGATTATGTTTAAGTGCGTAAGTTAATTGGCCTACTCGATAATTATTATTGGTCAATTGCTCAGTTAAATACGGGGACAAAAAAAATGAGCTTGATGACAAAGACATCGTCAAGCTCATTACTAATATCAAAAGGAAAACTTTACTAATATGCATTTAGATCGCTAAATAATTTCGCCTGACTAGATCAGGCTTAATAGTTAAGGCTGAGTTTTTGCGACTTTTTTAGTACGCATTAAATCTAGTTCAAGCTTTGCATATCTATGTTCAACAAATTCGTAAACATTGGTACTTAATGCAAGCTTAAAGTAATTAGCTGCACTTCCACGATATCCTAAGGTTTGGTTATATTTACCTAAATAAAAATATGCTTCACATAAACGCTCAGTCAGCTCTTTATTTGATTTTATATCTTTTGTTAAATTTTTAACAAAATCTCCTTGTGAAATTTCGCCGAGATACAGGTAAACAACCTGTTTAGCCCAAGTACGTTCATCAACTAATTCTGCTCGTTGTTTCAACGAGTATTTTGCCGCAAGTGGATCAACCTCATACTCAGTTAAATACAACCACAATAAACGGTATGGATCATCTTGCTGCTTTTGATGAAAGGCTTTAAAGTCAATACTGGCAAGTTCTGGTCTAGAACCATAATAAAGTGCTATACCTCTATTAAGATACGCATACTCATGATCAGGCGCTAAATCTAATGCCGAATCAAATTTTTCATAGGCTTGAGCAAACTCTTGCAATTGCGTGTAATGAATACCTAAAAAATTATAAGCGTCAATTAAGTCAGGTTTTAATTGCAATGCATGAGAAAAGTCAAATCTCGCTAATGACCGTAAGCCAACACTATCGTATAAAACACCACGGTCATAAAATAATTGTGCTCTTTGAACGTCAGATATTTTCGCTCTATTTATCACTTCAGTTAAACGTGCAATTGCTATTTCACTCTTATAGTTAATCGAGAGTGGTTCGGCAATTACAATATTATTCATTATTGATGAAGAAATATTATTGTTATTCTCTCCCTGACTTGAAGCACAACCTTGTGTTAACAGCGTACTACTTAAGAGTAAAATTAGAATAATTGATTTGATAAAAGAATGCACAAAAATGCCTTATAAATAAATAACTAACAACTGGAATCATTTCATTATAAACAAAAAAGGAGCCATGTGGCTCCTTTTTACTTAATGAAATGTAAAAGTTTTTTACTAAACTATTACTTTACATAATTACTCAGCGGCTGGTGTTGCTTCTGCAGCTGGTTTTTCCATAGCTTCTTTGATACTTAAACGTACACGGCCTTGACGGTCAACTTCAAGTACTTTAACTTTCACTTCTTGACCTTCAGTTAATACTTCACTCACGTTATTAACGCGCTCTTCAGAGATTTGTGAAATATGTACTAAACCATCTTTACCTGGAAGAACATTAACAAATGCACCGAAATCAACGATACGAACAACTTTACCAGTGTAAAGTGTACCTACTTCAATTTCAGCAGTTAATGCTTTAATGCGGTTGATTGCATCTTCAGCTTGCTCACCAGAAGTTGCAGCAATTTTAACTGTGCCGTCATCTTCGATTTCAATAGTAGTACCCGTTTCTTCAGTAAGTTGACGAATAGTTGCGCCGCCTTTACCAATGATGTCACGAATCTTATCTTGGCTAACTTTCATTGTATGAATGCGAGGAGCGAATTCAGAGATATCATCTCTGTGTCCACCAATAGCTTCATCCATTACAGATAAAATGTGAGTACGTGCAGCTTTTGCTTGGTTTAAAGCAATCTGCATGATTTCTTGAGTAATGCCTTCAATTTTAATGTCCATTTGAAGTGCAGTAATACCACCAGTGGTACCCGCTACTTTAAAGTCCATATCACCTAAGTGATCTTCATCACCTAAGATGTCAGAAAGAACAACGAATTTTTCGCCTTCTTTAACAAGACCCATTGCGATACCAGCAACAGAAGCTTTAATTGGAACACCAGCATCCATAAGTGCTAATGAAGTACCACATACTGAAGCCATTGAAGATGAACCATTTGATTCAGTGATTTCAGAAACAACACGTACTGCGTACGGGAATTCTTCAAGTGAAGGCATAACTGCCAACATACCACGTTTCGCTAAACGGCCATGGCCAATTTCACGACGCTTCGGGCTACCAACAAATCCAGTTTCACCTACACAATAAGGAGGGAAGTTGTAATGAAGCATGAATGGGTCAGTCTTATCACCCATTAACGTATCAAGACGTTGTGCATCACGTTGAGTACCAAGCGTAGCTGTAACTAATGCTTGAGTTTCACCACGTGTAAATACTGCAGAACCATGAGTTCTTGGTAATACACCTGTCATCACGTCTAAAGCACGAATTGATTCAGGATCACGACCATCGATACGAGGGTTGCCATCAGTAATACGGCCACGTACTACAGTTTTTTCTAAATCATGGAACAAATCTTTAGCTTCTTGAACGTCAACATCAGCATTTTCTGCTAATAACGCTTCAAGTACTGAGCTACGGATTTCTTTAATTTTTTCGTAACGAACAGCTTTTTCAGTAATTTGGTATGCTTCGTTAACTTGTGCTTCACTAAGTTCAGCAATTTTAGCTAATAATTCAGCATTTTTAACAGGAGCAACCCAATCCCATGAAGGAGTGTTAACTTCTGCTTTAAATTCTTTAATTGCTGAAACAGCTACTTGCATTTGCTCATGGCCATATACAACAGCACCAAGCATTACTTCTTCAGACAATACGTCAGCTTCAGATTCAACCATTAATACCGCTGAATCAGTACCTGATACAACTAGGTCTAATTGACTTGTTGGTAATTCAGATTGAAGCGGGTTAAGGATGTATTGACCGTCAGTATAACCAACGCGCGCTGCGCCAACAGGACCACTAAATGGAAGACCTGAAATAGCTAATGCAGCAGAAGTACCAATTAAAGAAATAATATCAGGTGCGATTTCAGGGTTAACTGAAACAACAGTGATAATAACTTGTACTTCGTTAGTGAAACCTTCTGGGAATAATGGACGAATTGGACGGTCAATTAGACGTGCAATAAGTGTTTCTTCTTCTGAAGGACGACCTTCACGTTTAAAGAAACTTCCAGGGATTTTACCAGCAGCGTAAGCACGCTCTTGGTAGTTTACTGTTAGTGGGAAAAAATCTTGTCCTGGTTTCGCTTCTTTTTTACCTACAACTGAAACAAGTACACACGTATCGTCCATGCTTGCCATAACTGCTGCTGATGCTTGACGTGCAATTGCACCAGTCTCAAGTGTTACAGTATGTTTACCTAGTTGAAATTTTTTAGTAATTGGATTTAACATCTAATTAATTTCCTTAAATTTGTCTTTATTAATAATATTTACCAATCTGTACAATTATTTATTCACTGAGTATTTTGGTCAACGCTACGAATAGCATGCCTAACTAAGTGGAACAAAAAATTATACAGTTTGGATTGGTTTGTGTTTGAAAAGATATACATACCACTTTTAATGTTTATAAAAATCAGTACATGTAAATTTTCACGGTCATTATACTAACTGAGCGTATGAATGCTAGCTTCAAAGGGCAATTATTACTTTAAAGCACAAATTTATGCACCCTTTTAGAAACTAATGGTAAAAGTGTAAACGACAGAAAACAAAAAAGGAGCCAATTGGCTCCTTTTAGTCGTTTAATTTACAGTCGTTAGCAAGTTGCTATTAACGACGTAGACCTAATTTACCGATTAACGCGCCGTAACGGTCAACGTTTTTACCTTTTAAGTAATCAAGTAATTTACGACGTTGTGCAACCATGCGTAATAAACCACGACGTGAATGGTGATCATGGATGTGCGCTTTAAAGTGACCTTGTAAGTGGTTGATTTGTGTAGTTAACAAAGCAACTTGAACTTCTGGAGAACCAGTATCACCTTCTGATTGAGCATATTCTGCAACGATTGCAGCTTTTTCTGTAGCATTTAAAGACATTATAAAATCCTTAGTGTGTTAACCCTACCCTCAATATTAATTGAGTTAAGAGTGATTAAAATACGCATCAAGCCAAACACTAATTTAGCCTTGATGACGAAAGAGCGCGTATTCTAGCAGCCAATAACTAAAAAGCAAGTGATTAGTTCAATCCTGAGCTTTATTAATTCACCTGCCCCATAATAACCGTTCCAACTGAATTCTGGATTTTCAGTTACGATGGCGATATAACAATCTAACTCGCTAGTACTGTTCTAAAACAACGATACGTTTAGGTGCAACTAAACCATCATCATTGATAAAACCTACGCCAATAAATTCAGCGTCAGCATCATTTTCATCTTCGCCAAGGTACACTTGAACACTGCCCGCTTCAGGCTGGTTATAAGCTTGTACTGGGTTACCATGACGTAAGAAATTGGCAGACATGTCATCAACATACACACAATGCATACCATCTACTGCGCTATTCATAGGTAACAATAATGGGTCAAGAACATCCGAAGGTGTAATTTCATCTGCAATAGCTTGTTCAAGTAAGGCTTCAAGCTCAGGTAATGTTATCATTTTTTCTATCGGATAATTACCAACAGCAGAACGTCTAAGGTGAGCCACATGAGCACCACAACCTAATAATTCCCCTAAATCATCAACGATAGTTCGGATATAAGTCCCTTTGGAAACATGAATATTTAGTTCAACTTCATCATGTTCAAAACGTAATAATTCAAGGTTAAATACCGTGATATCACGTGCTTCGCGCGGTACTTCAATACCTTCTCTAGCATATTTATATAAAGGCTGTCCTTGATGTTTTAGCGCAGAATACATAGACGGAACTTGTTTGGTTGTACCACGAAAGCTTTCTAAAGCTTCCGCTAGCTGTTCACTTGAAACATCAACCGCTTTTTCACTGACAACTTCACCACCAGCATCACTTGTCGTAGTACGAACACCTAGTTTGGCTGTAACTTGATACGTTTTATCTGTATCAAGTAGGTACTGTGAGAACTTAGTTCCCTCACCTAGACAAATTGGTAACATACCCGTTGCTAATGGATCTAATGCACCCGTATGACCTGCTTTCTGAGCAAAGTAAATTCGCTTAACTGTTTGCAAAGCATGGTTTGATGACAGTCCATGGGGCTTATCTAATAACAAAACACCATTGACCTGACGGCCTTTTCTACGTTTTGCCATTACTTATTCGCCTTTCTCACTATCATCACTTGGTTCATCGTCAACCTGTGCATCGTCAACTTGTGTATCATTGTTCTTATCACTAGCGACAGCTTGGTCTACTAAGGCGCTCATGCGAACCCCTTCACTCATTGAGCTATCATAAACAAAGCGTAAATGCGGCATAATGCGAGCACGTAAACGTTTACCTAGCAATGAACGGATATAACCTTCAGCTTCTGCTAATACCTCTAACGAGGCTTTAATTTCATCTTGATTATCATTAAAAAAAGTTACAAAAATCTTAGCGTAAGCTAAGTCACGAGTGACTTCGACAGCAGATACTGTCGTCATGCTTAGGCGAGGATCTTTAATTTCGCGCATTAAAATAGTCGCGATTTCTTTTTGGATTTGCTGACCAACTCGGTCAGTACGGGCATATTCTCTAGCCATCGTATACTCCTATGAAACTGTTATTAATAAATGACAGCTTCCTATATTTATAAATTATCAACACAAAAGGGGCATAAGCCCCTTTTAAAGATATTTAACTATTAGTTCGAAGCTAGTTGGTTCAAATATAAGGCGGAAGCACGGAGTTGACGCATGTCAATGAGTATTTCCAACGCAATAATTGAGCCTACTAGCAATGAGATACTAGTTACAATGAACGTTTTATTTCGATTGTTTCAAATACTTCGATCTGATCACCAACACGTACATCATTGTAGTTCTTAACACCGATACCACATTCAACACCGTTACGAACTTCTTGAACGTCATCTTTAAAGCGACGTAATGATTCAAGTTCACCTTCGTAAATAACAACGTTTTCACGTAATACGCGAATTGGTGCACTACGCTTGATAATACCTTCAGTAACCATACAACCAGCAATAGCACCGATTTTTGGAGACTTAAACACATCACGAACTTGAGCTAGACCAATGATTTCTTGCTTGAATTCTGGTGCTAACATGCCACTCATGGCTTGTTTAACTTCTTCAATTAAAGCGTAGATAACACTGTAATAACGTAAATCGATGTTTTCTGCTTCAATGACTTTACGAGCAGAAACGTCTGCACGAACATTGAAACCAACTACGATGGCATTAGAAGCAGCCGCTAGCGTTGCATCAGTTTCAGTGATAGCACCTACACCTGAACCAATGATTTTAACTTTAACTTCATCAGTTGATAACTTAAGTAGTGAATCACTGATTGCTTCAAGTGAACCTTGAACATCTGACTTAATAACAACATTTACTTCTGAAATATCGCCTTCTGCCATACTAGCAAACATATTTTCAAGTTTAGCTTTTTGTTGACGAGCAAGCTTCACATCGCGGAATTTACCTTGACGGAATAAAGCAACTTCACGTGCTTTCTTTTCATCTTTTACAACAGTCGCTTCATCACCTGAGATTGGAACACCACTTAATCCAATAATTTCAACTGGGATAGATGGACCCGCTGATTGGATAGTTTTGCCATTTTCATCACGCATGGCACGTACACGGCCATATTCTAAACCACAAAGTACAATGTCACCTTGCTTTAAAGTACCTTCTTGTACTAGTACTGTAGCTACTGGGCCACGGCCTTTATCTAATTTAGACTCAACCACAACACCACTTGCCATTTTATCGACAACAGCTGTTAGTTCTAATACTTCAGATTGTAACAATATAGAATCAAGAAGCTCTTCAATACCTAAACCAGTTTTAGCGGATACATGACAGAATTGAACTTCACCGCCCCACTCTTCTGAAAGTACATCGTGTTGTGACAATTCACTTTTAACACGCTCTGGATCAACACCTTCTTTATCCATTTTGTTAACAGCAATGATAATAGGCACATCAGAGGCTTTAGCATGTTGAATTGCTTCAATCGTCTGTGGCATAACACCATCATCACCAGCAACAACAATAACTACAATATCTGTTGCTTTTGCTCCACGAGAGCGCATAGCAGTAAAGGCAGCATGACCAGGAGTATCTAAGAAAGTGATCATACCATGACCCGTTTCTACGTGATAAGCACCAATATGCTGAGTAATACCACCCGCTTCGCCGTCAGCTACTTTCGCTTCACGAATGTGATCAAGTAGTGATGTTTTACCATGATCAACGTGACCCATAATAGTAACAACTGGCGCACGAGTAATCTCTTCACCAGAATCATTACGATCAGCAAGTACCGCTTCTTCTAAAGCATTTTCTTTAACAAGTACAACTTCAAAACCCATATCTTCAGCAACAAGTGCTGCGGTCTCTTGGTCAATTACTTGGTTAATGGTTGCCATAGCACCCAATTTAAACATAGCTTTAACAACTTCAGCGCCTTTCTTAGACATTTTATTTGCAAGTTCTGCAACAGAAATTGTTTCACCGATACGAATGTCTTGTAATTTAGTTTCAACTGGCTTAGTAAAACCATGTTTTAAACTTTGTGGTGAAGACAAGGTTTTACCTTTACCACGGCCACTATTACGACCACGAGCATTACGATCTGGTGCTTTTTTCTTCTTACGTCGACGGCCACTTTCATCAGCAGAGTCACTTTTATCTTCAGCTTCTTGTGCATAAACAGAAGACGTTAAATGTACAACTTCTTTTTCTTTCGCTTTACGTTCAGCTTCTTGTTCTTTCCAACGGCCTTCATTTTCTTCAGCAAGTTTTTTAGCTGCTGCAGCCGCTTCTGCCGCTTCGGCTTCAATTTTTGCCGCCGCTTCTTTTTCTTGTGCTAAACGAAGTTTTTTCGCTTCTTCTGTCTCAGCTACCTTTTCTGGTGCTTGTTCAACATTTTTAGCTTTTTCTACAGCGGCATTTTTTGCCTTAGCTGCTGCTTCAATTTTAGCTTCAGCTTTACGCTCGGCTTCAACTTCAGCTTTAGCTGCTGCTACGCCTTTTTCATTTTCAGCTTCTTTAGCTGCCGCTTCAGCTTTCGCTTTAGCATCTGCTTCGGCTAAAATTGCCGCTTCAGCTTCAGCTTTCGCTGCTTCTTCAGCTAATTTTTCATCTTCAACTTCACTACGCTTCACGTAAGTACGTTTTTTGCGAACTTCAACATTAACCGACTTAGCTTTACTTCCGTGACCCATGGTCAGAGTAGATTTAGTTTTACGGTTTAAAGTGAGTTTGTTCGGTTTTGCTTCCGACTCATCACCATGTTGTTTTTTAAGGTGTCCTAATAAGGCTTCTTTTTCATCTTGCGAAATAGCATCGGTAGCCGATTTATTCACGCCTGAGTCAGCTAATTGAGTGACTAAGCGATCCACCGGTGTTCCGATTTCTTTGGCAAGTTCTGCTACAGTTATATCTGCCATCTATATTATTCTCCGGTGTTATTATTCTTCGTTAAACCAACAAATGTTACGCGCAGCCATGATTAGCTCACCCGCTTTGGTTTCATCTAATTCTTCAATATCGCTAATTTCATCGATACCCTGTTCAGCTAACTCTTCAAGTGTGCGAACACCTCGGCTAGCTAAAACAAATGCTAAATGACGCTCTAAACCGTCAAGGTCAAGTAAATCTTGAGCTGGCTCAGACCCTTCTAAAGTTTCTTCGCTAGCTAGCGCTTGTGTAGTTAATGCTTCTTTAGCACGTTCACGAAGCGCTTCAATGATTTCTTCATCAAGACCATCAATATCTAGCATTTCAGCTGTTGGTACATAGGCAATCTCTTCTAATGAAGTGAAACCTTCTTCTGCTAGTAATGTGGCAAAATCTTCATCAAGATCTAACTTATCAATAAACAAGTTTAATACTTTATCGTTTTCTGCCTGATGTTTTTCTTTCATGTCAGCAACAGTCATTACATTTAGTTCCCAACCCGTTAATTGGCTTGCTAAACGAATGTTTTGACCACTACGGCCAATCGCCATAGCTAAATTAGCTTCTTCAACGGCAATATCCATAGTGCCTTTGTCTTCATCAACAATAATTGAAGCAACTTCAGCAGGTGACATAGCGTTAATTACATATTGAGCAACGTTGTCATCATATAATACGATATCAACACGCTCTCCACCTAACTCGCCAGAAACGGCTTGTACACGTGAACCACGCATACCAACACAAGCACCAACAGGGTCAATACGTTTGTCATTACTTTTAACGGCAATTTTAGCGCGAGAACCAGGGTCGCGAGCGGCACCCTTAATTTCTAGCATTTCTTCGCCAATTTCTGGCACTTCAACACGGAAAAGCTCAATTAACATTTCAGGCTTAGTACGGCTTAAAAATAATTGTGCACCACGTGCTTCTGGTTTAATTTCATACAATAAACCACGTACACGATCACCTGGACGAAATGTTTCGCGTGGTAACATGTCATCACGGTAAATAACGGCTTCAGCGTTATTACCTAAATCGACGATGACACTCTCACGGCTAGCTTTTTTAACAACACCAGTAACAATCTCGCCTAAGTGTTCTTGATAAGCTTCAGTCACTAAAGCACGTTCAGCTTCACGTATCTTTTGAACGATAACTTGTTTAGCTGTTTGCGTGGTTACACGGTCAAATTTTACTGACTCAATTTGATCTTCCGAATAATCGCCTACATTTAATTCAGGAGCATCGTATTGCGCTGCTGCTAAACCAATTTCAGCGTATGGATTTTCCATCGGTTCGCCATCTTCAATGATCAACCAACGACGAAAAGTCTCAAACTCGCCACTTATACGGTCAATGCTGACACGTACAATGATGTCCCCTTCGTATTTTTTCTTGGTAGCAGTTTCTAAAGCAGTTTCCATTGCTTCAAAAATGCTTTCTCGTGGTAATGCTTTTTCATTAGAAACCGCATCAACAACCAGTAATATTTCCTTACTCATGCTACTTAGCCTTTAATTTATGTTAACTGTTTTTAATCTATTCAAGGTTTAAAACTTTGCGACAAGATTCGCTTTATCTACATTGCTGATAGCAAGTTCATAATCGATGCTATCAACTTCTACTATTAAGGTATCGTTTTCAATGGCAACTAATGGCCCTTTGAACTTTCGACGTCCGTTTAAAGGCATCGAAATTTTTACATTAATAGTTTCACCAATGACTTCTTGAAAATGTGCTAATTCAAATAATGGGCGATCAACACCTGGTGATGAAACTTCTAAGCTATATTCACTGCTAATAGGGTCTTCTACATCTAATACTGCACCAACTTGACGGCTTACTTCCGCACAATCGTCAACATTAATGCCATTTTCATGGTCAATAAACAAACGTAAAACTGAGTTGTTGCCTGCACTGATGTACTCAATGCCATGCAAAGTTTTGCCAGTTTCTTCAACTGCAGGTCTTAATAAGTCAGTTAGTTTTTGCTCAAATTTAGCCAAGCGTTTTCTCCTGTTACTCTACCCTCATGATAAATGCATAAGCAGTACAGTATAAATTTTAGATATAAAAAAAGGGCACATAGCCCAGCGAGATTTTTACTGTATTTGTCTTTAATTACGTGATTTAGACGCGTAAAAAAACAAAAAAACCCCAAATCAGGGGCTTATTTCACTGTTTTCCCCCTAGATTAAACAAAAAATCAGTTTAATCTGGTTATTAATAGCTAAGCTACCAATAATATTAATAAGAATATAAACAACATAAAACATGTTAGTTTATTCAGTGGCATCTTATTAAGCTCTATTGCGGCAAATTATATAATGGCTCGCCAGCAAGCGCAAGAGGGATTAAGCATTATCCACTAGAAAAGTAGTTTATTGTGCAATATCTGTCTTATCAATATCGAGGAAATATTTGCTAAAATTAATTTATATTTTACAATATGTTAGTATTGCCCTTATAATGCAGCTATTAATATAACTATCATTTTATATAAAAAATAGCACTGATATATACAGTATGTCTATTCCCCTTGATAGATTTCTAACGGAGCATTTAATCTCATTATGTATAAGTTTTCTAAGTTATTTATCAAAAATATATTGTTTGCATTAGTTTTCATAATCGCTTTAGGCGCTATTGCACTCTTCTTGCTTTCCACTTATGTAAATCAGCAAACGCTATCACAACAAAAAACCATTCAAACTATTAGTCAACAATTTGTTGACTATGATGTTTCTGTGCAAGAGTTGTCCACTAAGTTATCAACTGTCTTAAATGCCAGCGACGATTACCAAACCTTAATTATTAAACGTGACTCTCTAATACTCGTTGATTATCAAAATGATTATATTCACCCTCTTGATTCATTTTTAGCACAACGAAAAACAGTTTCGGTAAGTGAGCTTAATTTACAAGTTCAGTACCAATTAGATTTTATCGGAATAATTATTTTTTTAACGCAATTGTTTATAGGTGTTACTGCGCTATCCATTTTATTTGTTTTTATTTCAGCAAGATTAAATTATAAATTACAACTGTCTATTTTCAGTATTATTAGCAAGCAAATTAGTAATGAACTAGCACAAATTAATAATTCAGATTTCATTACTAAGGAACAGGATAATCAACAACTACTAGAGATACCTGCTTTAGAAGAAGGTATTGCTGAAATCAAGTCGATGATGACAGAGCAATTTAAGAATACGACCAGTCTGGAAATAGAAGCTCATGTGGATAGTTTAACTGGCATTGAGAATCGAAATCGATTTGTCCAATTTTATGAGAATGAAATTGTAAATGACAGCCCAGTTAATTTTGGTGTTCTTCTAATTACTCGCTGCTCTGAGTTGCAGACCATTAATCAAGTCCACGGTTATAACTCAGGTGATAATTACATTGTAAAAGTTGCTGAGATAATAAAAACGGCTTTAATCTCAAGACCTACTGGAAAAATCTTCCGTTTAAACAGTTCTGATTTTGCCACTATATTGCCTAACGTGAAATTAAAGATGGCTGAAGACTATGCGAGTGAATTAACAATTAAGTTTAATGACTACCAACAAGTTAATGAATTAGATTCTGTAGCCTTCACTGGTTTAGTCTATTTTGATAAATCAAAGCCATTAGGTGAATTATTAGCGCTAGCTGATACCGGTGTAAGTGTTGCTCAAACGCAAAAAGTAAATTCATGGTATTCGCAAAAAGATATTGATATTTTAAATGATACTAGCGCAAACTTTGGCAATCAAAACTGGCGACAAGAGATAGATAGCGTCTTAAGTGCTGGCCGCATTAGTTTATTATTACAACCAATCCAACCAAGTGGTCGTAATACTCGCGTTTACGGAGAAATATTAGCGCGTTTCCTTAATGCTAATAATGACATGTTACCTACGGCAACATTCATTGCTATGGCAGAGAAACTAGACAAAATAACCGATGTAGACCGACTTATCATCGATACGGCCATTAAAGAAATAACCAGCAAAAATATGCTAGACAGTAGCTATGGTATCAATATTAGTCCTCGGAGTATTAACAATGAGCACTTTATGATTTGGCTAGAGCGTAAGTTACTGCGCGAACCAAGCGCAGCCTCTCGATTAGTGTTTGAAATATCAGAATTAGGTCTTCAACAGAACATTAAAACCGCTAAACGCTTAGTTGACATGTTACATCGTGTTGGCTCAAGAGTTACTGTAGAGCGATTTGGTGTAGGCTTAACTTCATTTAAGTTCTTCAGAGATCTAACACCTGACTACATTAAAATGGACAGTTCTTACACTCGTGATATTGACGATGATAAGAACAATCAATATTTCTTACGCTTAATGGTAGATTTAGCTCATAGACTTGGCATTAGCGTATTAGCTGAAAGTGTCGAAAGCCAAGAAGAGAAGCACACGTTAGAAAAACTCTTTATTGATGGTTGTCAGGGCTATTATGTTGGAAAACCTGCTCAATTATAGTTAGTCTTGCCCCTTTGTATTTCATGAAGCCGAATGTATCATAAGCATTCGGCTTTTTTACAGAAGTAACATTTGTTATTTCAAAGCAAAGAAAATGAATAAAAGCGTAATACCCTTACTGCCGGTGTGTTGTTAAATAAACTAAAAACACGGATAATAGCGGCATAATTATCGTAAATAACCTAATGACCTTTAAAGTAAATGACTGATTATCTGTTACTTCTCGTTGGCACTGTACTTGTAAACAACTTTGTTTTAGTACAATTTCTTGGCTTATGCCCTTTCATGGGGGTCTCGTCACGTACTGAAACCGCTATAGGCATGTCATTCGCCACTGTTTTCGTAATGACTTTAGCCTCTCTGCTGAGTTACTTAGTTACCACATACCTGCTTGTACCACTAAATCTTGAATACCTAACCACCATGAGTTTTATATTGGTGATTGCAGTCGTTGTACAATTTACTGAAATGGTTGTTCACAAAACCAGTGCTAGCCTTTATCGTTTATTGGGTATTTTCTTACCGTTGATCACCACCAACTGTGCAGTACTAGGTGTAGCCTTACTTAATTTACGATTACAGCATGGCTTTTTTGAATCGATTATTTATGGCTTTGGAGCCGCGCTAGGTTTCTCCTTGGTATTAATTATGTTTTCTGCCATGCGTGAAAAGTTAGCCAATGCCGATGTACCTGCACCTTTTAAGGGGACTGCTATTGCGATGATAACCGCTGGTTTAATGTCATTAGCTTTCCTTGGATTTACCGGTTTGGTGAAAATTTAACATGAACATCCTTCTTGCCATCCTTGTTTTAGGCAGTATTGCTGCCGTTTTTGGTGCCCTATTAGGTTTTGCCTCCGTACGTTTTAAAGTCGATGCAGATCCCATAGTTGACCAGCTTGATGCACTACTTCCTCAAACACAATGTGGCCAATGCGGCTACCCAGGTTGTAAGCCTTACGCTCAAGCCGTTGCCGATGGAGAGGCGATTAATAAATGTGCCCCCGGTGGTGAAGATACTATCAAGAAAATAGCAGATTTAATGGGCGTTGAAGTTCAACCTATTGATGATAGTCATGTTAGCGGTGATGCTCCAAAAAGTAACCGCCCTAAGGTTGCTTTTGTTATTGAAGAAGACTGTATCGGCTGTACTAAGTGCATACAGGCTTGTCCTGTTGATGCCATTATTGGTGCAGCAAAGCAAATGCATACCATTATCATAGATGAGTGTACCGGTTGCGACTTATGTGTTGCTCCCTGCCCAGTAGATTGTATTGAAATGCGTGAATTGCCAGATACTATTCATAATTGGCAATGGGATTTAACCAGTATTCCAGTAAAGCAACTGGATTAGGAGAATATGGTGGAATCAGTAATAGAGCGTATCACGCGTGGACATTTTTGGGACTTTCATGGCGGCATTCATCCCCCTGAACAAAAATTTCTAACTTCAAACAAACCGATCAAGCAGCTTGCTTTACCAAAACAGTTAATTATTCCACTGCAGCAGCATATCGGCCGAGAAGGTGATTTACTCGTTAGCATCGGTGAACACGTATTAAAAGGGCAAGCCCTAACGCTAAGTACTAATCCTATGGTAGTGCCAATTCACGCACCTACTAGTGGAACGATCAGTGCTATTAAAATGTCGGTAATCGCCCACCCATCTGGCTTAAGTCAATTATGTGTTTTTCTCGATGTAGATGGCGAAGACACTTGGCGTAAAAGAGACGTTTGTACGGATTTAGCACAGCTATCTAACCATGAAATAATTAAAAAAATTGCTGATGCTGGTATTGCTGGCATGGGCGGTGCAGGTTTTCCTACCCATATAAAAGTAAGCAGCAAGCCCGATATTAAATTTCTTATCATTAACGGCGCAGAATGTGAGCCCTACATCACCGCTGATGACTTATTAATGATGGAACAAAGTAATGCCATTGTAGATGGCATAAAAATCATTGATAGACTGTTGACCCCTGCCGTTATTTTAATTGGCATAGAAGCCAACAAACCCAAGGCTATTAAAGCACTACAACAGGCCACCGCTGCTATAGAAAAAATCAAAGTTTGCATCGTGCCTACTAAGTATCCTACGGGTGGTGAAAAGCAGCTGGTTCAAATTTTAACTGGTCAAGAAGTCACTTCAGGTCGATTACCCATACATGATGGCATTGTGATGCAAAACATTGCCACTTGTTTTGCTATTAATGAAGCGGTTAGACATGACACTCCCCTTATACGTCGTGTTGTTACTGTGACTGGACAAGCATTAAATAAACCACAAAATGTTTGGGCATTACTTGGTACGCCAATTAATTTCTTGCTTGAACAATGTAGTGTGGAAAATATTAAGAATGAAAAGCAGACTGTGATCATGGGCGGTCCTATGATGGGCTTTAGTGTATCTAGTGAACTTGTTCCTATTGTTAAAACCAGTAACTGTATTTTAGTACCCAGTAAAAAAGAAATGCCGAGTGCTTTTGAAAAAGAAAGTAAAGAGGTTGAATGTATTCGTTGTGGTCAATGTAGCGATGTATGTCCTAGCCAATTACTTCCGCAAGAGTTGCAATGGAGCGCAAAAGCTAAAGATTATTCACAATTAGAAAAACTTAATTTACGTGATTGTATCGATTGTGGTGCCTGCGCCTATGTTTGTCCAAGTCAAATTCCGCTGGTGCATTACTACCGTATTGCTAAAGCTGAAATACGTGAACAGCAACAACTAGACTTAAAAGCAGAAAAAGCTAAAATTCGTTTTGAAGCACGTAAATTACGCTTAGAAAAAGAAAAAGTAGCTCGACAAGAAAAACATCAAAAAGCCGCGGCTGCACGTAAAGCCGCTATGAATAAAGCAACACCAGAAGCTACAGGGGCTAAATCTGCAGTTGCAGCAGCACTAGCGCGTGTAAAAGCTAAGAAAGCTTCAAAAGGTCAAAGCCAAGTAAACACATCAGACTCTCAAAATGATTTGCCTACAGATACCGCTGTTGATCAAAAATCTCAAGTCGCAACCGCTATTGCCAGAGCCAAAGCAAAGAAAAAGCTTAAAGAAGAAGCCGTTCAGAAACCGTCAACTAGTGATGGTATTGTAGATAATGCAATAGAAGAAAAGTCTGCTTCAACTCAGCAAGCGAGCACTGATGATAAAAAAGAAAAAATAGCTGCCGCCATCGCTAAGGCTAAAGCAAAAAAACTCAGTAAATCTGCCGAGGCTCCTGACTTAGAAAAAGACTCCGATGATACTTCACCCAAAAAGACAGTCAGTTCGGATGATAAAAAAGCTAAAATAGCTGCTGCAATTGCTAAGGCTAAGGCAAAAAAACTCAGTAAATCTGCTGAGGTTCCAGGCTTAGAAAAAGATTCCGAAGATAGTTTACCTGAACAGACAGTAAGTTCGGATGACAAAAAAGCAAAAATAGCTGCCGCCATTGCTAAGGCAAAAAATAAAGCGCTAGCAAAAGCTAACGAAGGAAAAGTAGAAGTTAACGAAACAAGTCTTCTTACTTCTACGAACAACGCAACAGAAATAGATAGTAAGCCCTTGCAGCCAGAAAAAATGGTACAAAATAATATTGCTGAAAGTGAAAACAAACCTGTCGCAGCAACCGATAAAAAAGCAAAAATTGCCGCTGCCATTGCTAAAGCTAAAGCAAAGAAAAAACTTAAAGAAGCCAACACAGTTGAAGAAAATGACCGAGATGGTGTATAAGTTATGAGTCAATATAAAAACACTCAAATAGAAATCTATCAGCGAAACAACCCGACGAGTCGACATAATTAATGGCATTTTGGATAGCAAGTTCACCACATAACCATAACCACACGAAAACACCTAACTTAATGCGTTTGGTGATATACGCGACGCTACCTGGCGTTTTGGCCCAATGGTACTTTTTTGGTTGGGGAAATTTAATTCACATTGGCTTAGCCATGACAACAGCAATTATTTGTGAATTTACCGTATTGTCGCTACGTAAAAAGCCTATTTCTCATGAATTATTTGATGGTAGTGCATTCTTAACTGCTTTATTACTCGGTATATGTTTACCGGCATTAGCCCCTTGGTGGATCACTGTTATTGGAACAATGTTTGCCATTGTCATAGTTAAACAACTGTACGGAGGACTAGGTCATAATCCATTTAACCCTGCCATGGCTGGGTATGTTATGTTGTTAGTGTCTTTTCCTTTGCAAATGACACTCTGGCAACCACCACTAACATTGGTGGCTGTGGATCTAAACTTTAGCAATACATTAACAACAATTTTAACAGGCTTTACCGTTGAAGGTTATTCAGTAGAACAAGTACGCACAAGTATTGACGGTATCACGATGGCAACACCGCTTGATACGCTAAAAACTAACACAGGTTTAGGTTTAACCGTACTTGAAAGCATTAAAAGTCCCGTCTTTGGTGAAAACCTTGCTTTAGGTTGGGAGTGGGTCAATGCTGGATTTTTATTAGGTGGACTGTTTCTCATTTCAAGAAAAGCCATTGCTTGGCAGACCCCTGTAAGCTTTTTATTAAGCTTATTTATCTGCTCTTTTATCGGTTATAGCATCAGCCCAGACAGTAGCGCTTCAACTATGTTTCACTGGTTTTCAGGTGCGACTATGCTAGGTGCATTTTTTATTCTGACAGACCCTGTTACCGGTGCTACCAGTAATAAAGGTCGTATCGTTGTAGGTTTACTTGCCGGCTTATTGGTTTATTTAATCCGCACTTCAGGTGGTTACCCTGATGGTGTGGCTTTTGCTATTTTACTTTGCAATATGTCTGCTCCCTTGATTGATCAATACACTCGCCCTCGCACTTACGGTCACCAGAAGGGAGATAAGTAATGTCTGATAACACTGATTCGTCACAAGGAAAATCCAAGCCTGAAGGCTCTGAAAATAATGTACATAGTGAAAAAAATGATGCCATTGACGGTAATAATAGCGATAAAGCTAACAAAGATAATACGCTAAAGTCACCACTGACTATTGCCATATCTAAAAACACCAAAATTCTTGCACTCTTTGCTATTGCCTGTACTTTGGCGGTTAGTTTAGTGAGTGAACTAACTAAAGATCGAATTAAAGTTCAGGAACAACAACAGCTATTAAGAACATTGCATAGCATTATTGAACCCAGTCGTTATGACAACGACATCGCCAATGATTGTATTATGATGAGTGCGCCTGAACTGGGTTCAAATAAAGTTAAAACGGCCTATATTGCGAGAAAAGCGGGAGAAGTCGTTGCCGTTGCTATAACCAGTACTGCGCCACAAGGCTATAATGGTAATATTGATTTTATTATGGCTATTAACAATGACGGCTCTGTAAGTGGTGTTAGAGTACTCAAGCACCAAGAAACCCCCGGTTTAGGTGACAAGATAGAAATTAGAAAAAGTGATTGGATAAAAAGCTTTACCGGAAAACGAATACTTTCAGAAAATGATAGACGCTGGGCAGTTAGTAAAGATAGCGGCATGTTCGATCAATTTACTGGTGCGACCATTACGCCGCGCGCGGTAGTAAAAGGCGTTAAAAGCACGCTAAATTACTTTAATCAACACAAAGGCAGTTTAATACCTCGTCCAAATGCCTGTGGCGAAGCCTTATCAACATCAACAACTAAATCGATATCACCAATTAGCGAGGCTGCTAATGAGCAATGAAATAGCACCACCAAATAGTAATGAAGCTGATATTACTGACAACATTGATGAGCAAGAAGCTGCTGCAGTACTCAAAGCTGAACTGAAGGCAGAGTATAAAGAGTTAGCCATACAAGGTTTATGGAAGAACAACCCTGGCTTAGTACAACTGCTTGGTTTGTGTCCTTTACTCGCCGTAACATCAACCGTAACGAATGCCTTAGGCCTTGGCCTTGCAACGATGTTAGTACTCATCTGCTCTAACATTACCGTATCAGCAATCCGTCATTGGGTACCCAAAGAAATTCGTATACCTATTTTTGTTTTGATTATTGCTGCCTTTGTAACTTGCGTACAATTACTAATGAATGCCTTTACTTACGGTATTTATCAATCATTAGGGATTTTCCTGCCGTTAATCGTGACTAACTGCGCCATTATTGGTCGAGCTGAAGCCTATGCTTCTAAAAATCCCATCAAACAATCAGCCTTTGATGGGCTAATGATGGGCTCAGGCTTTGCCATTATCTTAATTTTACTCGGTGTAATAAGAGAGATCCTTGGGCAAGGAACACTTTTTGATGGTGCCAATTTATTACTTGGCGATTGGGCTAGTGTCCTTCGAATTGAAGTAATGCAACTCGATAGTCAATTTTTATTAGCTATTTTGCCGCCCGGTGCATTTATCGCTATGGGTATTTTAATTGCACTTAAAAATGCTATCGATAGCCATATAAAATCCAAAAAAGTAGTGGATACTGAACAAGTAATAGAAAGAGTCCGCGTAAATTTTGACTCTTAACCATAAGTATTCTTAAAGATAAAACCTAGGTGTGGCCAAGCAGATGACGCTTTATACGTAGAGCTTTACACATAACCTAGAATAAAAGAGTCGAGTCATGAATAAAGAAAAACGCATAGAAATGTTAACCCGGCTTCGTGACGAGAATCCAGAGCCAACCACAGAACTAAACTTTTCTAGCCCGTTTGAATTGCTCATTGCCGTGCTACTCTCGGCTCAATCAACTGATGTAGGGGTGAATAAAGCGACTGCCAAACTTTACCCTGTTGCCAATACGCCTCAAGCAATTTTAGATCTTGGTCTCGATGGCTTAAAAAGCTATATAAAGACTATTGGTTTATTTAATACCAAGGCACAAAACACCATTAAAACGTGTCAAATGTTAGTCGATTTACATGGTGGTGAAGTTCCGGAAAATAGAGCCGCGCTAGAAGCACTTCCAGGCGTTGGACGTAAAACAGCTAATGTGGTTTTGAACACCGCTTTTGGCTGGCTAAAAGATAATGAAGGTAACTATTTTTTAGCGGTAGATACTCATATATATAGGCTTGCTAACCGAACTAAATATGCCCCAGGTAAAACAGTGGATCAGGTTGAAGCAAATATCATAAAATTAACACCGAAAAAAACAGAGTTTATGTTTAACTTACACCATTGGTTCATATTGCATGGACGTTACACCTGCACAGCAAAAAAACCGAAGTGTGGCTCTTGTATCATTGAAGATTTATGTGAGTTTAAAGATAAAGTCGGTGATTAATTTTACCTATTGGTTGCGTTAAGACCTAACAACTAAAACTCAATAAAAAAGCGCCAACTCATGTGATAAGATTGGCGCGGTAACTCTCTTTAGATAATTTTTATTCAGTCTATTTTATATAGACCATTTAGATTACAGGTATCATTTCTCTCCCCACTTTTGAGCCCCATAAAACTCTAATATTTTCTCTATCTTCATCACTGTCTTCTTGAGCTTCCTTATTTTTAAAGACTGCATCAACGACAGCTTCCCATTCTGCTTCTTTTCTATCAAAGGTTGCCCAGTTTGGGTATTCCGTTAATAGCATTAAATTCCAATCATCGGGGTTGTTACGATTGAAGCTGATTGCTTTGTATGATGTTATCCAGCCCTTCTTCTTGAATTCTTCATAAATCGGGTAATAACCACTGTTAAGGTTTTTTAAGTAATCTTCAAGTTTACCGTCATTAACTTTTATATAGGATACTTCCCAGACAGTCCCCAGAGTATAAGGTTTGTCTTCGGCATAAACGTTAAAGCTAATCATCACAATAATAATTGTTAAAAATATACTTTTCATTTTTATTTCCTCAAATTAAATTTCAAAAAGAAAACAAGGAAAACATACAACCCAAGACTTAATTTCTTTCATAAGGGATTAATTATTGTACAAGAGTACTGATTACGCAAAAAAGTAATCGCTTATTTAATGTTAAAGACAGATAAACGTGAATAAGCTCACTAGGTTGACGTAAACAATTCAAAAGCTTAAGGTCTGTTAAAAGCTCAATGTGGCGTTTGTATTACTGAAAATTTTTTTGTTTTACGCACAAACTATGCAAATTATATGCATAGATAAACTTCAGCCTGATCGCAACGTGGTGCTACCTATTTTATTTCCCCTAACCATAAACAAAGAAAAAGAGAGCCTTATGAAGTTTTTACATACTATGGTACGTGTACGTGATCTAGACCAATCACTTGATTTTTATATAAATAAACTTGGCCTAATTGAAACAAAACGTATTGAAGTACCTGCAGGTAAATTTACATTGGTTTATTTAGCTACCGAGATTGGCGGACCTGAAGTTGAGCTGACTTACAACTGGGGTTCTACTGAAGATTATACTGCGGGGCGTAGCTTCGGTCATTTAGCGTTCGAGGTTGATAACATTTATCAAACGTGTCAAAAATTACAAGACGGCGGCATAACAATTAACAGACCGCCTCGTTGTGGTCATATGGCTTTTGTTAACTCACCAGATGGTATCTCGATAGAGTTATTACAAAAAGATGGTTCCTTAGAGCCACAAGAGCCGTGGTTAAGTATGGAAAATAGCGGTAGTTGGTAAAATTAGCTCACAATAAATCGCTAATGAATAACTCATAGAAAAGAAAGCCCTGTACCGATAAATATCAGTACAGGGCTTTTTCTATTTAGCTATTACAACTCAGCTGTTTTACTTTTGCAGTTATTGCTTTAACGCTTCTTTTAACGCTGCTAAGCATAATGTAACATTTTCATTTCGTGCAGCATAACCCATTAGGCCTATACGCCATGCTTTACCTGCAAAAGCACCTAAACCTGCGCCAATCTCTAAGTTATATTCATTAAGTAAAAATTGTCTTACTTTAGCGTCATCGATACCTTCTGGGATATATACGGCATTTAGCTGTGGTAATCGCTCATCTGCTGGCACTATAAAGTCTAGACCTAACTCAGCTAACCCTGTACTTAATTTATCATGCATGGTTTTATGTCGAGCCCAGCTGTTTTCTAGACCTTCATTTTTTAGCATAACTAACGATTCATGTAATGCATATAAAGAATTAACAGGAGCAGTATGATGGTAACTACGTTTACCTTCTCCCGACCAATACCCCATAACAAGCGATTGATCAAGAAACCAACTTTGTACCGGAATACCACGATTTTGAATCACCTCAGCAGCTTTATCACTAAAACTTACGGGTGATAAACCAGGTACACAAGATAAACATTTTTGACTGCCTGAATACACTGCATCAATTTGCCACTCATCAACACGCAGCTCAACACCACCTAAGGACGTTACGGCATCAACAATAGTTAAACAATCATGATTTTTGGCGATAGCACACAATGTTTTGGCATCGGATAATGCCCCTGTAGATGTTTCAGCATGAACAAACGCAACAAAATTTGCTTGTGGGTTTTCTTTAAGTGATGCTTCTAATGCTTGCGGGTCAACTGCTCTGCCCCATTCACCTTCAACAACAACTAACTTAGCACCAATACGATTAACATTTTCAATCATACGCATACCAAATACACCATTAACACAAACAACAACAGTATCATCAGGGGTAATTAAATTAACAAAACAAGCTTCCATACCTGCAGAGCCAGGAGCCGATACAGCCATAGTAAACTTGTTTGTAGTTTGAAAGGCATATTGAAGTAACTCTTTTACTTCATCCATCATGGCAACAAAACAAGGGTCAAGATGCCCAATGGTAGGTCTTGCTAAGGCAGATAAAACACGCGGGCTAACATCTGACGGACCCGGTCCCATCAAAGTGCGCTGTGGCGGAAAAAAAGATTGAATTGTCATGTGAGCCTCTTAAAGAATAAAGATAAATGAGTAGATTTATTTCTGTGACTTTATCATGCTTTAAATCTCACCATAAGTAGAATTAATTAACATTATCCTAGTTATTCATTTGATAAATACTGCCTATTTTACAATCATCGTAAACCCAAACGGATTACTTTATCTTGGCAAGCTTTTGCAAGTTAGCCCCATACTGTTATGATACCGCCATTATTTATCACCTCAAAGCACACATGGCCCTTAAAGCAACTATATACAAAGCCAATATCGAACTCGCCGATATGGATCGTAATTATTACGACAGCTTGCAACTTACCCTTGCTCAACACCCTTCAGAAACACCACAACGATTAATGGTGCGTCTAATTGCTTATGTCCTCAATGCCCACGAAGATTTGCAATTTGGTAAAGGCGTTAGTGATGAAACCGAGGCAGCCCTTTGGCAAATAAATTACAGCGGTGAAATCAACCTATGGATTGAACTTGGTCAGCTAGATGAAAAGCGTCTTAAAAAAGCTTGTAACCAAGCAAAAGCGGTAAAACTGTATTGTTATGGCAGTAGCGTAAATACCTGGTGGTCTCAAGCTGAGCAAAACCTGAATAAATTTGAGCGTTTAACCATAGAGCAGTTCGAGACAAGTACTTGCGAAGCATTAGTAAAACTTCTCAGCCGTAATATGGAATTTCAATGCAGCATCCAAGATGGTCAATTGTGGTTAACTTCAGGTGAAGAAACCCTATTGATTGAAACAAAAAAACTCAAGTAAGAGACTACCCTTTATGACATTAAAAACAACTAAAAATATGACTGACAAACGTTTAAAGCCAGTAGCCTTAGCTGCTTCTCTAACACTGCTGTCACTAGCCAGTTTATCATTAACCGGTTGTAGCAATATGCATTTAGGGTTTGATGAAAAGGCGAAGGAAAACGTCCCTGTTACTGTAGATGACACTATTACTTTAGAGCAAATTACCCAAGATGTTAGTTACTTAGCTAGTGACGATCTTCAAGGGAGAAATAACTTTACGCCTAATATCCGCCAAGCCGCCGACTTTATTGCTAAACGGTTTAACGAAGTAGGTCTTACGCCAGCACCAAGCGATCTAAATTTCAAACAACAATATTTGGTGCAGAGAATCACGCCAAATACGCTTACGGTTGAAATTAATGGTCAAGCCTTTGATAGCGAATCATTATCGATGGCTACAACAGCGACAGATTTTGAATGGAATAGTACTGTTGAAAAAAATGATTCGTCTGTCACTACTCAAACATTAAGCAATCAAGCAATAAAAAATCTCCCCGTAAATATTGTCATGGTTGGTGAAGACGACAACATGCGAAAATCGCTGAGTGAGTTAAATAATCAAGGCGGTCAGCATTTAGTATTACTTCATCCAAAACATGAAGAGAGCTTTAAACGCTATCAAAGTTACTTTGCTCGTGGTTTAACTAAGCTCGTTAATGAAAGCGCCACTGAGCAAGGTGGTGTTATCGTTATTGCGTTAACTGATATTAGTAAAGTGATACAATTTAACGTCAAAGGCAATGCCAAGGTTACCAGTACTTCTTTAAGTAATGTAGTCGGTATTTTACCAGGTAAAAGCAAAGCTAACGAAATTGTACTTTACTCAGCTCATTATGATCACTTAGGTATTAAACCTAGCATTGATGAAGCACCTAATAGTAATGCACAACAAAGTAGTGATATTTTTAATGGTGCCGATGATGATGCTTCTGGCGTGTCTGCCATTATCAATTTAGCAAACCACTTTGCTAAAATGGACAATAACGAAAGAACGTTAATGTTTGCCGCGTTTAGCGCCGAAGAGATCGGTGGTTTTGGCTCAAAACACTTTTCTACTCACGTAGAACCAACAACAATAGCTGCCATGATTAACATTGAAATGGTCGGTAAACCTGCTGTATTTGGTGATGGCACTGTTTGGATGACAGGTATGGATCGCTCAAACCTAGGTGAACAGCTAAACCAAGCGTTAGCGCCACAAAACCTGAAAGTTTATGCTGATCCTTACCCTAAGCAAAACTTATTCTATCGTTCAGATAATGCAACATTAGCTAGGTTAGGAGTCCCTGCTCATAGCTTTAGTAGCACGCAGCTTGATAAAGACCAACATTATCATCAAGTCACAGATGATATTAATAGCTTGAACTTACCCTCAATGTTACAAGTGATTAAAATGCTGGCAATAGCAACAACGCCATTGGTTGATGGTTCTATTACGCCATCACGTATTGACCCGAACAAAGTAAAACGCAGCGGACTTATTTATTAGATAAAGTACTGACTAAATTCGATGATAATGATTGTCGCCCTAGGTTATATCTAGTTAAGCGGCAATTACTTCTAATGGGCAACGTAATTGAAATTCTAACCGGGTTTTCTTCTCAACTTGAAAACCATGACGCAAGTACAAACCCCGATCCGGATTTTTCAATAAAACATTTAGGGTGATCGGTAAGCACAATTGTAACGCACGTTTTTTCACCACCGTAAGTACCTTACTTCCAATGCCCTTGCCCTGATACTTAGGCATAATTTGTATCTGTCTAATATGCAAACTTTTACCCGTATTATTAAGTGATAACACGCCCATTTTAACCAGCCCGATAGGTTTACGGTCTGCTAAAATAATATGGCTTTCATAAAAGTGTTCTTTTATTCGAACCAAATGTTGCTCGTCTGTCATACGAATACCCGCCGCTAGCAAATGTTGGGTCATCGTTTTTCTACGTAACTCCAACAAAAAATCTATATCTTCATGCTTAACTTTTCTAAAGCCAACGGTAAATTTCATTTACGGGGTTTCCATGTACATAATGTTACCGCTAAGTTTACTTCTTTTGTACGGTGGGCAACACCTGTTGGTCGTAATTTTATAGCATTCTGTCGAGCTTTCATTGAATTAGCAACATGCATTAAGGCACACTGAAGAAAATGCATAACATATAAGTGAAATGAGAATAGAATGACATTTAAAAAATCCCTGTTAGTTGTCGCTGTCGCCGCAGCTTTACTCAGTGCTTGTTCAGAAGAAAAAGCTTTACCTCAAAATAACGAACAAACAACTGCCCCTGTTAAGGTAACCACAGTTAAAGCAACATCAGCCTCAGAACAGGCCAATGCGTTATTTGACACTATTTTCAAAGAAGGGGTTAACCGTGATCCCGTTAGACAAACCTATTTAGGTATTAAAACAGATTACGATAAATGGAATGATCTTTCAGAATCAAACGCAGCAAATGAGTTAGCAATCGCTAAAGAAAACCTTGTACGAATTCAAGCTATTGACGCTACTACGCTTGATGTACAAACTAAAATAAGCCTTAACTTATTCATTCAAAACCTAGAAAATCATATCGCAGATTATAAATGGCGCTTTCATAGTTACCCTGTTAATCAAATGCATGGCACCCATTCACAAATACCTGCTTTTTTAATTAACCAGCACTCAATCAGTAACGTTAAAGAAGCACAAGATTATATTGCTCGTGTTCGCGGTGCTCAAAAATTACTAGAACAACTTGTTGAACAGCTTAAATTGCGTGAAGCAAAAGGAATCATTGCCCCTAAATTTGTCTTCCCACATGTTATTAGAGACTCAAAAAATATTCTTGTTGGTGCCCCGTTTGATGACAAACCTAACAGTACAATTTTTGCCGACTTCACTCGAAAAATTAATGAACTAAGTATTAGTGATGACGAGAAAAAAACTCTAATTACTGACATAAAAGTAGCACTAATTGATAACTTAAAACCAGGTTACGAACAATTAATCACTTACTTAGCAACGCTTGAGAAAAAAGCAGACACCCGTGATGGTGCTTGGAAGTTCCCTGACGGTGAAGCCTTTTACAATAATGCTTTAAAACGCACCACCACAACTGATTTAACCTCAGAGCAAATTCATAACCTTGGTTTAAGTGAAGTATCACGTATTCATAATGAAATGCGTGTGATTATGAAACAAGTTGGCTTTGACGGCAGCCTTAACGAGTTTTTCGATTTCATGCGTAACGACCAGCAGTTTTACTATCCTGCTACTGACGAAGGAAAACAGCGTTATTTAGCAGAAGCGGTAGCACTTATTGATGATATGCAAAGCCGCTTAGACACCTTGTTTTTAACCAAACCAAAAGCAAAACTAAAAGTTAAAGCGGTTGAAGGTTTTAGAGAAAAATCTGCGGGTAAAGCATTTTATGAGCGCCCTGCTCCAGACGGCTCACGCCCGGGTATTTATTACGCCAACCTTTATGACATGGAAGCTATGCCTAGTTATCAAATGGCTGCGCTAGCCTACCACGAAGGTATTCCGGGTCATCACATGCAGTTAGCTATCAAGCAAGAACTAACTGGCATTCCAATGTTCCGTAAATTTGGTGGCTATACCGCTCATACTGAAGGTTGGGGTCTTTATAGTGAAATGATCCCTAAAGAAATTGGTTTATACCAAGACCCTTATTCTGACTTTGGCCGTTTAGCTATGGAATTATGGCGTGCATGTCGTTTAGTGGTTGATACTGGTATTCACACTAAACAATGGACGCGTGAACAAGGCATAGAGTACTACGCGACTAATACGCCTAATGCCTTATCTGATGCCGTAAAAATGGTAGAACGTCACGTAGTTATGCCATCACAAGCGACAGCTTACAAAATTGGTATGAATAAAATCATTGAATTACGTGAAAATGCTAGAGTTCAATTAGGTGATAAGTTTGATATCCGTGAGTTTCATGACGTAGTATTAAAGAACGGTCCAGTACCGCTTAACGTCTTAACTGACCTAGTTAACGACTACATAAAAACTAAGAAAGCTTAGCGAATAAGAGCGTTAAACGCTTGCATAAAAATTAAAAATCCGCACTTCATCAGTACTTTGTAGTGCGGATTTTTATTATCAAAGAGTCTATTGCAGTTTTCCAAGCGGTTTTTCTGCACGCTAAACAACCTAACAAGAAAATAAACAAGGACACGTAACAGTTGGCTGTTTTGTTCTTCGCACATTTTAGCCAACCATTACTTAGCCTATTATTTGGGCGTTATAACTCTCTTGGATGTCGAAACATATGAATCTTGTAGTAACTACTTCACCTACTGAGGAAGATCTTAAAGCATTAAGTGTCGGTATTGGCTCTTTTAATAAAGATTACCTACCTGATGAAGTTGGCTTTGAAAAAGACACCAGATTTGCTGTCATTGCTAAAGACGAAAATGGAAAAGTCTTAGGAGGCATTAGAGCAAATGCATTCTGGAACTACTGCACTATTGAGTTGCTCTGGTTATCTAAAGAAATTAGAGGCTTAGGGCTTGGTAGCAATTTAATGGAAGCAGCTGAAAAATTTGCTAAAGATAAAGGGTTTGGCTACATGCGTACTGAAACTCTTAGCTTCCAAGCAAAACCTTTTTATGAAAAGCTAGGTTACAAGGTATTTGGTGAGTTACCTGATTATCCAAAAGGCCATACTACATATTGTTTAGTTAAAGAGTTATAACAAGCCAATTCAGACGAGGCACTTAACAGTTAGCTGTTTTCGTTCCTCAACATTTTATCAAACTAAATCCCCCTCATTAACGAGGGAGCTAAGTTTTCATCAACGTTCATTTTTGTTGAACTTTATGAGTAATAAATCACTCTATTACTGATAAATATTAGCATCAAACATTTTAGGTAATTCTATGAATAAATTTATTGTTTCCCTCTTGTTTGCAATCTTACTAACAGCTTGCAGTAACAAAGAATTATACCAAGTAGGTCAAGACTACCAAAAAAGTGAGTGTGTCAATAAAGCTCAAACTGAAGAGCAACATGTAGAATGTACCAATACTAAGAGTAAGTCTTACGAAGAGTATGAAAAAGAGCGCAAAACGGTTATTAAAAAATAACTGTTAGCTGTTGCGTCGATCATTTTAGTCAACAATATTATTGCCCTAAATGAGGGCTTACCGAGTAATGTAAATTTTTAGGATAGGCGTAGTATGATCAATCAACTTGATAATTTGAATGAAGAAGTAGCAAACCAAATTTTCACTGTATTTCAAAATTCTTACAAAATTGAAGCTCAACTTATAGGTACTCTCGATTTTCCTCCTCTATCGAGAAGTGCTAAAGATATAGAAAATTCAAAAACATTATTTTATGGCTTTAGTGAGAATGAATGTCTCGCTGCAGTTATAGAGATTGTTATAGAAAATCAGCATTTAGAAATTAATAGTTTCACTGTTGACCCTAATTATTTTAGGAAAGGTATCGCAGATAAATTAATAACCTATGTTCTAGAGAAATTCGATTTTTCAGAGGCAATTGTAGAAACAGCTGTTGTAAATACTCCAGCAATCAATTTATACAAGAAACATGGCTTTGTTGAATTCAAAAGGTGGACTCCATCTCATGGCATTGAAAAACTTGCAATGTCGGTGGAATCAGCGCTATAACAATCAATTCAGGCGGGACAAAATACAGCTTGCTGTTTTCGCCTAGCTCAATACTTTGACAACAATTATGTGCCCTTTAGTGGGCGTTATATGAAATGGAGTTTATATGAAAATTTTCGGTTTGTTTCTCGCTTTATTTATATCGGCCTGTACTTATTCTCCTGTAGGTAGCGGCGTTAATAGCCAAGACTGCTCTCAGGTTCAAAGAGAATGTATACGAGGCGTGTATAGTGAATGATTCCAAAAAAATGGTGATTTAGCTTGTACTTGTTCTGGTACTTAATTTTCATATGACAAGATAATAAAACGGGACTGCCAGCTCTTACTAGGACGTTAGTTTTATAATAAAACAATCGTTCAACGTTACACAAAGGAATTATTATCGGTGAGTTCCCTAAAAAAGGATGATTATTATAGAATATTAATACTTTCTATTAAGAATACTCTTTATTTTATAGTGCCATTAACGGTGTTAATGTTTTTTATTGAAATTGGATTTGAACTTAATGAAGGCGGTTCTATAACGTTATTTTTTACGCCAGAATTCATTATTAATTTTATATTCCATGAGTTAATACTCAGTTTATATTTTGTTCTATTTCTATTAACTTTTGCAATCCGTTTAATATTACTTAAGACTAGAAAATAGAAACATAACAAATAATTCAGCCCATTGTTATTTAACCAGTTATCAAGGCATTAACAGTATGGCAAGTATCTGTCGTTAAATTTATGGATAAACTAATGAATCTTAGCTTTAAAAATACCATCGTAACCCTAGGTTTATTCTTTATATTTATAGGCATTGTCTTTCTAACTGTAGAAAACACGTTTTATCAATACCTTGACGAAAATCTTGTTCTTCATGAAAGTTTATTTTTGCCACTGGGTGTTTTAACAATAATTATAGGTACATTATTACTTGTTTATTCAGTCCTTAAAAAAACATTCAAGTCATTGAATAAAAGAAGTTAATTCACATAACCAACAGTTCAACACAACAATAAATTGTTGGCTACATTCTATTTCACTACACAGTTTTACTCACTCTATTATTTACCTCTTAGTAAAATGTTATTTGCCTTAAGTGCTCTGTGCACGCCTTATTGTTCCTATTCTGAAGCAGTTACGGGTACTGTTGATGCAATGAGTAGCGCATTCTGCTGGGAAATACCGTATTCTAAGGCTTAAGTCTTGAAGTTAAGTTAGGAGAATACTAGTGGCTAAGCAAAATTACTCTTTCGAAAAACGCCAGAAAGAAATAGCTAAAAAGAAAAAGAAAGAAGAGAAACGCTTGAAGAAAGCAGGTGTGGACAATGAACAACCGCAGGAATCTCAGCCTACTGAGGGTGCCGACAGCGAATAACATGTTGTTCAACCGAGATAGAATACAGTTGGCTGCTTTAGATCCGTTTAATATCTAGCCAACTGTTATCACTACCTTAAATGGGCGTTACATATCCATGGAGCTTCGATTGTATAGAGCACTAATAATTATAGGCGTTTTTCTTCTTAGTAGCTGCTTAGGCATGCCTAAATTGGTCAAGCCAGTATCAGACTTTGAATTAAATAATTATTTGGGTAAATGGTATGAAATCGCTCGGCTTGACCATTCTTTTGAAAGAGGATTGAGTCAAGTTACCGCTGAATATAGCACAAAGAATGATGGTGGTGTTTCAGTTCTCAACCGTGGATTTTCCGCCTCGGATAATGAGTGGCAAGAAGCCGAAGGAAAGGCTTATTTTATCAATGAAAACACCGAGGGATATTTAAAAGTATCATTTTTTGGGCCATTTTACGGCTCTTATGTTATTTTTGAGTTAGATCATGAACACTATCAATATGCTTTTATTTCAGGACCAAACTCTGATTATCTCTGGCTTTTATCAAGAACGCCTACTGTTGAAGCTGAGGTGCTTGAAAAATTTATCACTATGTCAAAAGAACGTGGTTTTAAAGTAGAAGATATAATCTACGTAGAGCAGGACGACTAGTTAACAAGGCAATTTAGTTGGATTCGTAGCAAATTTCTCGGCTCCACTTTGTTTCACCATTTTATCAAACAATTAAATACCGCATACTGCGGCGTTATGTTTACATTAAATTATGGAGAATTATCATGACTAAACCAGTACGAGCATCTAATACCCCCTTTGCAATAGAAGTTGAAGAAGGTAAAAAATATTCTTGGTGTTCTTGTGGTAAGAGTGAGAAACAACCATTTTGTGATGGTTCTCATAAAGGCTCTGAATTCTCGCCGGTAAGATTTACCGCAACAGAGTCAACAAAATTATTTTTTTGTGGTTGTAAGCTCACGGCATCACAACCATTGTGTGATGGTAGTCATAAATAAACCTTACAAAAGATAAGTAAAAATACGTAGCTGTTGGTTACTTTCCACTTAGTTTACATTGTAGCCAACTATTATAAGCCCTCTCTTGGGCATTATATTTATCGAGGGAATTCTTATGATTTCGTGGCCATGCACACTAAAGTTAGATGGCGATGACGAGTTGATTTACTTGGGTTCTGAGCAAGATTTTATTTCTGAATGCCGTGAATTACTCCTGTGTGATAACGACTATGTTATTGACTCTGTTGGCAATAGCTATTTAATCGAGTCAACTTCAGGGAAGCTATCGCTAATCAAAACAAAGCGGATATTAGTTGCAAACGAAGTGACGAGTTTAATACGCGCTCATGAGTTTAAAAAGGCTAGTCTTTGCCTCACTAAAATTCACTTTCTAACTGTCTCTGATGCTATTGAGTCATTGACCTATTGATAGTAAAAATAACGAACCACTTACGTAACGACAAACTAATAAACTAGCACAAAATACTGTTGGCTTTTTCCTTCGTCACTTACTCTAGCCAATTAAACTTTGTCCATAAGCTAGATCGCTAAGCTTTATAAGTACAGGAGGCTTCATGAATTTTTATGATGACCCAGTAAATGTCAAAAAGTACATTAAAATGTGCAACGGTTATGATGGAACTAATATCTATAAGCTTCTGAGCAAGTCATTGCCAGTTGGCTCGACATTACTTGAGTTAGGCTCAGGTGGTGGGTTGGATATTGAGTATTTAAAGAGAGTTTATTCAATTACGGGATCTGATTTATCAGAAGCCTTCTTGAACGTTTGTAAAGAAAAACATCCTGAAGTCCCTTTTATAAAGCTCAATGCGAAAAATCTTGAATTGAGTGAACTATATGATTGTATTTATTCAAATAAAGTACTTCACCATTTCACTAAAGAAGAATTAAAAGAGTCTCTTTTACAACAAACAAAGTTTTTATCTTCTAGAGGTCTTATAGCCCATTCATTCTGGCTGGGTGACGAAGATGAAGAAATGAATGGTTTGTTATTTACTTACTATAATCGAGCCGAACTAATCAGTATTATTTCAGAATCATACGACATACTCTCTACGCTGAGTTATCAAGAATTTAAAGAAGATGATTCACTGTTTGTAGTAGCGAGAATAAAAGAAGTCAAAGAGTAACAGATTCATAACAACCACATTAAATTTAAAGGCATTGTCAGCTTCTATTAGATTAGATATAGAACTATAATTGTCAGGAACTGCACAAAGAATCAGGTATTCATGAACAATAATAAAGAGATAGTCGACAGTCTGCGTGAGCGTATTCCGACATTTAAATGTACACCCGGCTGTCACGATTGTTGCGGACCAGTAACAACGTCTTCAGAAGAAATGTCTCGCCTGCCGGTGAAAACTGACGCTGAGCATGAGGCCGCATTAGACCAATATAATTGCGTACATTTGGGTCCTAATGGTTGTAAAGTTTATGACGAACGTCCGTTGATCTGCCGCGTATTTGGCACAACACCGAATATGCCCTGCCCCAATGGTTGTCGACCAGAAGAAATGATTGACTCTAAAATTGAGCGTCATATCCATCACTACATCAAGAATACACGACAAGTATTAGTGTAAGTAATCAATAAGGTGTTTTAACTTAAGTAAGCACGTCATAGTCCAGAAAGCTCATTAAACGGGCATTTTATTTTGAATCAAAAGGTGGAGAAGATGGATAAAGCACTTCAAACAATGATTAATAATATGCCTGAGAAAACAGGAAAGAAGTTAGAAGAGTGGCTTAAAATCTTGCATAAAGAAAACCTAGAAAAACATTCAATGGCTGTGAGTTTTTTGAAAACTGAATACGGATTAACGCATGGATTTGCCAACACAATAGTCACTTTATCAAAAGAAAAAAATGAATCTTCTGAAGACTTGGTGGTAAATCAATATATTGGTAAAGAGTCACTTACACCAATTTATAACCTGCTGATTTCTACCATCGTAAAACTTGGTAGCGATGTTATAATTACGCCAAAAAAGGCAGTGTGAGTTTAATTAGAAAAAAACAATTTGCCTTAATAAAACCTGCAACCAAAACAAGAATAGATTTAGGCTTAAAACTAAAAGATGTTGAAGTCCAAGGCCGCCTTGAGAATTCAGGTCCTTTTGGAACTATGTGCACTCATAGAATACAACTAAAAAACATTGCTGATATTGATGTTGAAGTCATTAAATGGCTTTCGATGGCGTATGGTAAATCTGTATAGTTAACACATGATAAATGGTTAAATAAACATAGATACAGTTGACTGTTATCGCTTCTATACAATATTTAAGCCGACTGGATTTACCCGCCACATTTATCTGCTTGAATAGTCGGTATACATATCAGTGCACTGGGTAAATAAAGCCTCCACTTAACTTCTCGAAAAAACTTTTCATCATGATGTCGGTGTTCCAAGAGGAATATGCGAAATATGCGTGAGACTTATTTAATTAAAATATAAAACTTTTAGGAATATTAATGAACATTGAAAAATCATTAGCCCTCATACCTGAACTCAAAGACCAAGTAGATCTGTTCAAAGCAACATTCACCCAAGAAAATCACCTCTCAGAAGAGAATAGAAAAATAGTCGCATGGGCAACAGCTATTGCTAGCCAATCTAAAGAAGTAACAAATTTTATTAAATCTGAAGTTGGTGAGTTGTCCGATTCAGATAAAAAGATTGTTCTTAGCGCGAGTAGCAGAATGGCGGTAACAAACCCTTACTTCATGAGTAGAAATGCTCATCCATTGAAAGCTGGGGGAACTCTAGATTCACTAATGATGAGACCATTTCAAGATCTTAATATTGAAAACTCACAAGGTTACCATTATGCCTGTATCGCGATATCACTAATCAATAATGGCTTTGTATGCTTCAACAGTCATATAAGTAGCCTTAAAACAGATTCACAAAAGGATGCTGCAATTGATCAAGCTATGAGACTGGTGGCTTCTATTTGTGCAATAAAACAAATGCTATTTAATGAACACATTTTTCAATAACCAACAGCAGCTTATTTCACATATACCCGTTACCAATCAAAGTGCAGAATTTCAGTGGGAATTAAAACCACTTTAGGCAAGGTAAATAATTTAAGCATAGTCATTCTATGGTTTGATTATTTAACGCCGTATAAAGTGATTTTAAACCCATCAAAGAAGCGCTTCACATTTTAGCTCACTATTACTTAGCCCCTTATTTGGGCATTATACAAATCAGGAACTTTAGTTATGGAATCCATTTTAGCCTTTTTAATCTTGTTTTATTTGGTTGCTTTTGCTTATGACAAAACAATTGATAATGAGATCAAAGGTAATCAAGAATTAGCGAATAAGTTAACCGAGTTTAAATACTTTCATTCATTTCAATCACGTCCAAAAGCCCTATCTTGCGTGTTGAGTTTCAAATTTTTTGGTATCTCAACTGCGTTAAATATTGTTGGTAGTGTCTTTTCATTAATGATGTATTTCGGTTTAGTTGTTGGACTATATTTACTGGTTCAATAGAGCTCAACAGTCAGTGTCAACTGCCCAAAATAGACAATCAATACCTTGCCTAAAACCGGTTCTAATGTAAGCTGAATTCTGCATTTTAGGTAACCTAGGTGTATATAGTTTTGTATGGCTTTTATATGACTTTTAAACGAAAAAACGGGTAATCGATGAACTTTGATATTTCAGAACTAGGCGTTCAAGAAAAGTACCGTCTTTTAAATGGCGGTGTAACCCCAAGACCTATTGCTTGGATTAGTACGCGTTCAAAAGACGGGATTGACAACCTTGCACCTTATTCCTTTTTTACTGTGGCAAGCTGTAATCCTCCTGTACTTATTTATACACAGGTGACTCAGCGAAGCGGCATTGATAAAGACACTTTGCAAAACTTAAAAGAAACCGGCGAATGTGTGGTTAACATTGTTAATTCTCATTTATTGGAAAAAATGAACACCACCAGTGCCAGCATCGCCATTGATAAAAGTGAGTTTGACCTAGCACAGGTTAGGCAAAGCAATAGCTGTAATGTCATTCCTTTTTCGGTTGCTGAATCACCCATTCGATACGAATGTACCTTAAGAGAAGTCATTTCTGTTGGTGATTTACCCGCAGGGGGCACTATTGTACTTTTAGATGTAAAGTCTGTGTATGTAAGAGATGATCTCTACACTGATGAAGGCATTAACCAAGAGTTAATTGACTCAGTGGGTAAAATGGGTGGCGATGGTTACAGCCCTACTTCACACTATGTAACGCTAAATCGACCTTAGTAAAAATAATCAGCCCATGTATTGGCGTTTTCTTTGATAGTTTAGTTATTAAAAATCATCTGTTTTTGTTAGCTGTCTTCGTATAGAATTCGCCCTATAATTTTTACTTAGTAAAATTCTCCAAATCAGAGAAGTCTCAAACGGGGAAGTTCAAACAGTAAAAGTAAACGAACGCCCCTTCTTATCCCTTTCTAAAATGATAATAAACAAATGAATGATAAAGTAATAGCAACTCACAATGGTAATTTTCATGCAGATGATGTTTTCAGTATCGCTGCACTTAAGAATATTTTCCCTTCTTTTAAGCTCATACGTACGCGTGATTTAGAGGTTATTGGTAAGGCAGATATTGTGATAGATGTAGGTGGTGAATATGATGCCGAAACAGGCCGTTTTGATCACCATCAACGTGGCGGTGCTGGAGAGCGCGAAAATGGTATTCCTTATTCCTCATTTGGTTTAATTTGGCAGAAATATGGCCTAGAAATATGCCAAGGTAACCAAGAAGTAGCTAATAGTGTTGATGCTGGTCTAGTATCAACGATTGATGCTATCGATTGTGGTCATGTCGAAGGTGTTTCACAAGGTATCAGCCTTAGCCAAACTATTTCAATGTTTAACCCAACGTGGCAAGAAGATAGCCACTTTGATACTTGTTTTGATGAAGCCGTTGAATTTGCATCACGCGTATTAACACGATTCATAGCCTCTGCTAGCGGCGGTATCAATGCGAAAGATATTGTGGCTAAAGCCATCGATAATGCAGAAGATTCAAGAGTAATTGTGTTAGAAAAGTATACTCCTTGGAAAAGAACAGTTCATGCCTTATCTGAAGAAGCTTTATATATGGTTTACCCATCACCTTCTGGCCAATGGAGAATTCAAACCGTACCTGTTGAACCTGGTTCATTCGAAGACAGAAAACCGCTACCTAAACAATGGGCTGGTTTATCTGATGATGCGCTTAAAGAAGTTACTGGCATTGATGATGCTATGTTTTGCCATAATGGTTTATTTATTGCGGGTGCAGAATCATTTGAAAGCACTATGAAAATGGCATCTATTGCACTTCAAGAATAATGAAAGTGACAAAGATATTAACCAATAATTAATTGACTTAGTGGTTAATATTTTTGGCATTGATTATAGCTCTACTTCAATTTAGGTAGAGCTTAATCAACCTTAAAACAAATCAACAAAACGGAGTAGTTTATTACAAGTCTTTCCATTCTTTCAATTTTTTTGGCACTTCTTTTACTTCTGCGACTTCTGGCACTTCTGGCACTTCAACAATCTCTGCTACTTCTGTTACGACACCTAACTCTTCTAATAAATCACTGATTTCAGCTTTTAAATCTTTATCCGCAATTTTGTTACTATTAATTTTAGCATTTTTTAGATGTTCAATAGCGCTCGCTTTATCACCTAATTCTATTTGCAATGACGCAATTGAAAAAGCGATTGATGAAAGAAAATCTTTAGAATTAATCGCTTCAGCTTTAACTAACGCTTTGTCATAAATCGAAATGGCTAATTCAAGATCATCAGTAAAATCAGCAAGTGTTTCCCACTGTACCGGATGATCTTTATCGCTACTTTCATTATCTTCACATACTTTCTTTAATTCAGCGTAACATTCATCGAAGCGAATTTGGTTTTTTCTATGAACCGCTTGCATTAAGTCTTTAGCTAACGAGTGCACGTGCTTGTATATTTTTGTATTCATGATTTACCTTACTTTATATTTTTCATAAAAATCTTACGGTGATTATAATGCTTTTCGTAAAACTAATCAGGCTGTTTGATCAAAATATTGAATCACAACGTAAACTCAGTTAGTGTCATTGAAATAAACATAATAAAATCTACTGATAGAGACCTTGTATGAGCAATATAATTCTAGAGTCAGTTATTACTTGTCCTGAATGTGGTTTTAATAAAAAAGAGGTTATGCTTACAAATGCGTGTCAGTATTTTTATAAATGCACCTCATGTCACGTTATTATTAAACCCCTAGCCGGAGATTGTTGTGTTTATTGCTCATTTGGAACCGTAAAATGCCCTCCCATTCAAGAAAAAAGGGCGTGTTGTAACTAATTCATATAAAGTACCAGTAAACAGATACAAAACAGTTGGCTATCTTCATTTATCATGTCTTTTAGCTGCCATTATTTAACCTCTTATTGAGGTATTATATTTTTCAGAGAACCAATTATGAATTTAGATAAATCGACAAAACGTATAGCAAAGAGAGTTAAAAAGGGATTTCAGGGTTATCCACAAATTTCACTCGCTTATTTTGGTGAATCGGTGAACTGCGCAACCCAAGTTGTTGTAGGCTTTATCCAAGAAGAAGGCGCAGCTGCTCAGGAACAAACATTTTCCAGTAAAGACGATGCGAGAAAAGACGAAACGATTCAAACGACCTTATTAAAAATTATCGAGCGAGCAGATGCAAAAACAGTGGTAGAAGTTGCTGGTGTTGCGCTTATTAAATAATGATAGCTAAGTAGAATATAAGAGGCTTTATGGTCGGGAGCAGAGAAAGTTAGATGAGAAATTTACTTAAAGTCATTCAGTACGACATGTTAGATTTTATTGAAGGTGATGATGAAAACGAGACTGATTATACCGCAAAGGATGTGACGCTTTGTATAACAAGTCTGCTAGAGTTCATGTCATCTATGGAGTCTGAAGTACAGACAGTAGAAAGTGCAAAAGGACATATTGAAAAGGTAGTTTTGTCTCTGAATTCGTTAAATCACCAATGTGGTGATTGTTTGATAGAAACAGAGCAACGTGAAGATATCTGTCAGTTCATTCAAAAGGTAATATCTGCTGCAAATGTCGAGTTTGCTGGTGATGTCACAGAAGAATGGAGAGAATGGTAACGGGTATAACCTTGGCAGAATTGCGCATTACTTTTTAGTTAATCGCATTCACTACGAATTTTCGCTACAGGGCTCACCCTCGCCCAATGAAATAAATACATAATAATGATTTTTGTTGTACCGCTAACTGTAGCCAAAACGATTAACGGCCAACCTTGAGCAAGGCCCATTGTCATTGCAAAAGCAATTGTAGACATATCCATCATTAAAATGAATTGGCTCATACGAATATCAATAGCCCCTGTTTTGCCAGAGCTAATAATAAGTTTTATTTGGTGAGTGTATCCTTGAGCAAGTAACAAGGTAATGATCATAATAAGAATTGTCGACACTTGTTTACTGTGATCAGCAAAGCTCTCATTAAAAGCTAGACCTATTATTCCTAATGTAAAACACACACTCACCAATACTAGGCTCGTAACCGAGGCCGTAGATTTTCTGTCTTTCCACATTTCAACCAATATCAACATCACCAAAACCGAAGCAATCAGCCTTGGCCAAACAATATAATGATTAAATATATCAATACTATAGCCATACACAAAGAATGAAAAATAAGCCAAAAAACTCATGGTGAATTGGTTTTGTGATAATACATCAGTCACCTTTTCCTTACCGTTTGCTTTTCTTAACCACAGTTTACGTAGCTGTAAATAGACACCGTATAAGCTGACAAAAATAAACAGCGTATTTATCGCACCAAAAAAGTTATACCACATTTCAATCTCCAAAAAACCACATTGTCGACAATAATACAGGTTAAATTCTAAATATCAATACCAAAATGGAATCAGCTCGATAATTGTCGACAATATGACGTTATTGAAATATGATTGAAGAAGTTAATTAAAGATAGTCATGTTTGAGGGATTATTAACAAGTAGGCATGATGGTTTGACCAAGTCACGGCTTAACACCGTTAATAAAATGCTAACTTGGTTACCCCTAAATAAATCACACATATGGCACAATAGTATTAGTCAATTCTAAAAGGATAGATAATGAGTAAAGCAAAAGTAGCAATAATTACTGGCGCTGGGCGAGGCATTGGCGCGGCAACCGCAAAGCTATTTGCCCATAACGGCTATGCGGTTTGTATTAACTACAAATCAGATGAAAAATCGGCTAATGATTTAGCTAAGCTTATCACCGCTGATGGTGGTCAATGTATTACCGTCCAAGCCGATGTATCGCGTGAAAGTGATGTAGTGCGCTTATTTTCTACCGTAGATAAAGCATTGGGCACAGTAACTGTATTGGTCAATAATGCAGGCATTTTGAAAAAACAGTCACGATTAGAAGATATGACAGCTGAGCGTATTAATTCAATACTAACTAATAATGTCACTAGCTATTTTTTGTGTTGTCGTGAAGCAGTTAAACGCATGTCGACTCGCCACAGCGGTTTAGGTGGTGTTATTGTCAATGTGTCTTCTGGTGCTGCCCGCTCAGGCTCGCCCAATGAGTACATCGATTATGCTGCATCAAAAGGTGCAATAGACACCTTAACCAAAGGTTTGTCGCTAGAGGTTGCTGCAGAAGGCATTAGAGTTAACTGTGTTCGCCCAGGACTAATCTATACCGATATGCACGCCGACGGCGGAGAGCCTGAACGTATAGAAAGGTTAAAGAGTATTATTCCATTACAAAGAGGCGGACAACCCGAAGAGGTTGCCGAGGCTATTTATTGGTTGGCAAGCGAGAAGTCATCTTTTTCCACCGGTAATTATTTAGACTTAGCGGGTGGTTTATAAATTTTATTTAGCCAGCCTTTCCTTGCAACTCACGATGACATTATCATAAAATAAATCATGAAATAAACCCAGCACCTATCCTATAGATAGAGGAGCAAGTATTTCGTCAGGAATGGGTTGCAAGCGTTTCTGCTTATCTAAGCAAACCATTTCAATATCACCAATAACAGCTGGTTTACTCGCATTGGGACGCCATAGTTCTTGTCGCCATAAGGTCTTATACTTACCCTCAAATTGGTAACTGGTACGAACATCGCAAATTTCAGCAAATTCGACACCATCTTGAAAAGTTAAGTTGGCTTTATATACGGCAAAACCTAGCCCTTTTTCTTGCCATAATGTTGCCAATTTATCACTGTCAATCACGTGTTCACGCGCACGTTCAAAATATTTGAGGAAATTGGGGTGATATACGACACCAGAATGGTCGGTATCTTCATAATATATTTGTACTGGATGATGGTAAATTTTACTCATTTAAATTCCATATATTTTGATCAAAAGTGGCTCAAAAATAACTACCGACTCACTAACTACTAACTACTAACTACTAACTACTAATGATAGTTTAAGTTGCTTCATGCCTTCTTCTATTGATATGAGCGGTGTGTAGCCTAAATCTTTTTTGGCAGCGCTTATATCAAAATAATGACTAGTAGAAAGTTGTCTTGCAACAAACCGCGTCATTATTGGCTCTTTTTTTATATTCAATATTTTATAAAAACACTCTAACGTCGTACCAACAGCATAAGCAACAGCGCTGGGTACTCTTTTTGTCACCGGTGGTAAATCAACACAATGAAGAATGTTATTAAGCATGGTGGCCATAGTGATTGGCTGATCGTTGCTAATAAAATACGCCTTACCTATACAAGTCGCTTTGGGTTTGTTCAATGCTACTGCAGCTAATATATGCGCATAAGCGGCATTATCAACAAAGATGGTATCGACCAGTTTATCTTCTTTTCCAACAAGTTTTAGCTTACCTGCTCGGGCACGTTCTAATACTCGAGGTACAAGATGGGGATCGTTTGGCCCCCAAATTAAGTGCGGACGGAGCGCCACGGTTTTTAAAGTCTTCTCTTTCAAACCATGTGAGGCAGATAACACTAGTTGCTCAGCTAACGCTTTAGACTCACCATAAAAATTTAAAAAATTATCAGCATAAGGTTGCGATTCATCAATACCAGCCTCATCAACGCCAGCAAAAGTGACACTCGGTGTACTGGTATAAACCAAGCGAGTAATGGCAAGTTCTTGACAGGCTTGAATAATATTCTTGGCACCTTGCACATTCGGTTTAAAGTAATCATCTTTACTACCCCAAACGCCTGCTTTGGCTGCTACATGAAATACTAGATCGCATGATTTCATTGTCTCTTTAAGGCGAACAAAATCTGTTATATCGCCTTGCACCATATTAACGCCCATTTGGGTCAGTTCAGGATAACTTCCTCGGGCAAAACCCGTCACTTTAATATCAGCTAAACGCAGTAATCGACAAATAGCTTTCCCCAAAAAACCGCCAGCTCCTGTAACAAACACATGGTTAGTTTGTGCTGCTAGCTCGCTTAGTGGTTGTTGAACTGCCTCGGTAAAATTGGCTATAACATCGATGTTGTTATGGCTATTACTTTTGGCTTTGGAATGAGCTGGAATAGCGCTTTTTTGCGAATGTTCAATCATGGTTGAGCTCTATTTATACGCTAAATTAGTCAAGTTCATCTTGTGCCCATACGGCAAGCTTTTCACGAAATATCTTAGCGTTATGACGTATATCCACAGGGAAGTTTTCATGGATTAAAAAGTGTGAAATCACGGATGTTTGTTTATGAGCAAGTGCAGATACTTTTAACGCTGAGAAGAGGATTGCCTCATCAAAATCTTTATTGTTTTTAGCTTCATCCGTTAATTCAACACAAAGTAACGGTACACTTCTACGGTTAATTTTAACACCTACTAAAGCAGTGCGTTTTACTAAATTATGGGTATTAAATATTCGCTCACAAGGGATAGAAAATAAAACCTTCTTATCGGTTTCAACCCGATGCGCTTTACGTCCACACATCCATAGAGCACCAAATTCATCAAGATAGCCCAAGTCGCCCATACGATGACGAACTACCTGACCAGTAGAATCAGCACAGTTAGAATGAGCATCATTAGAACCAGCATCAAGAATTTTCGCCTGTGCAGTTGCCGATTCGCGATTATAATATTGTTGGCTAACCATATCGCCTTTAACGACGATTTCACCAATGGTGTTCGCAAGCAAGGCTAAATCGTCATGCCATGTTTCAATCACATTGTCGTTAATGTCAATAATACTGATATCTACGCCATTTACAGGAGTACCTACACAAATACCACCGCCATTGTCAGTTATGTGACTCGTTGCAAGTAAATCTGCGCTGGCTATTTTAGTCAGCGGTAGCGATTCGGTAGCGCCATATGACGTTAGCACAGGTACATTGTCGCTAAGTAGTTGGGTAAATCGCTCTATAGAGGTCAGGGTTGCAGGTGCGCCCGCAGAAATCACTCTTTTTAAACTCTTTAACTTAACAACGGGTTTATTAGTTCCGGCTTGCCCTAATACTTCTATCAGCGCTGGATTGGCAAATAAGTTTGTGCATTGATATTTTTCAATGGCCGCAAAGATAAAAGCAGGATTGGCTTTAATCGGTTTACTGGCATCCATATCAGGAACAATTGAGGCCATGCCTAGTGCAGGACCAAATAATGAAAATAATGGGAACGTTGCTAAATCACGTTCGCCTGGCTTAATGGCATAATCATCTTTTAGTGCGGTAATTTGTGCTTCGAACATTTTATGGCTGTAGACCACACCTTTAGGTGTACCGGTACTACCACTGGTAAATAGAATTGCAGACATAGCATCATCGCTAAGTTTCACCATGTCAAAAGAGCTACTTTCTTTTGGTAAAGCAGTATTTTGTATCGGGTAGCGAGTTAATAACTTGGTTAAACTCATACCACCAATAAGGGAAGAGAATACATTTGCGCCAGCGCCAGAACCAGCTGGTGTAACCGTTAAGAGTTTTTTAACGCTAGCTTTCCCCCAGCCAAATAATATTCTAGCTATATGGGCTTTAGGGATACCAATAAAAGCATCAGGAGCAGATTCAACAAAACATTGTTTAAGGTTTTTAATGCCCATGCCTGGGTCAACTAAAATAGGGATAATACCTGCTTTAAATAACGCAAACGTTAAGGAGAAAAAATCAATACTTGGGGTGACCATTAACACCGCTTTCATGCCTGACTTTAGGCCATAAGCATTTAACGCATAGGCAATTTCATCACTACGTTGGTGTAAAGAAACAAAATCAATTTCTTGATAATTAAGTTTGCCTCGTTGGCTTTTTTGTACCGCAACAGCTAACGCGTTGGGCGTTGCTATTGCTGCATGTGCGAGATGGCGACATAAATTAGCTTGATTGGACTTATCCATGGTCTCTGTCATTAACACTTTACCTATTAAATAAGTCCTACTAAATGGTACCAATCGGACTAATTTATTCTACGCTAATTTGGCTTCGCTTGTTTTTAAGAAGTCATCTATTAAGGGAACGACTTCATCACTAGCATCTTCTAGAATATAATGACCACAATCATCAAAAGCATGAACTTGTGCATCAGGAAAACGTTGTTGCCATTCATCTAAAAAGTGTTTATCAAAAACGAAGTCTTTTAAGCCCCAACAAACTAATACCGGTAGCTTTTTAAACTGCGCTAAACTGCCCGCAATATCTGAGACTAATTGATAGTTTCTATCCGCTGGTTTTAACGGAATATCCTGAATAAAGCGCAAGGTTGAAATACGATTTGTCCAAGAATTAAAAGGTGCTACATAAGCTTCGCGTACTTCTTTAGACATTGCTTTTCGCTTTACACCAATATATGAAGCAACACTTGAAAAAGCATTGAAGCCTCTCACTAGTGCAGTTCCTACAAAAGTATTACGGCCTAACCATAAAGCAGGTGGTAGCTTTTTAGCTTTAGGTAAATGAAAAGCGCCAGTGTTTAAAATAACCAGACGTTTGATACGTTCAGGATAGCGCGCAGCATAACCCATACCAATCATTCCGCCCCAATCATGTACCACTAGCGTAATATTTTCTTTTACGTCTAAATGTTCAAGTAATGCTTCTAGGTCATCTATACGATTCGCTAGGGTGTAATCATAACCGTCATCATCGGGTTTATCAGACAAACCACAGCCAATATGATCTGGCACTATACATTGGTGATTCTTACTTAATTGGCTAACTAAATTACGGTAATAAAAAGACCAACTTGGATTGCCATGAACCATTACAACTGGAGAGCCCTGCCCTTCATTAACATAATGATATTGATGACCATTACGATTGATAAAATTGCGGGTAAAGGGAAATAGTTTTGTTAACTTCTTTTCTAACATACTTTCTAACATAACTACCACTTAAGCCCCAACATCATACAATTTAAACCACTGCCTATCCCTAAAAAGCTAACATTATCGCCTTTTTGTAAGAAGCCTTGATCATGAGCCATCGCTGCCGTTACCGGCAAAGAAACTGTACCCATATTGCCAAGTAGCTTAAACGTTGGAAATTCTTTTTCAGGGTTAATGCATAAGGCGGTTAGCACTTTCTTTTGATTCGCGGCGCCCACTTGATGGCAAATAACTTTATCAACGTTTTCTTCAACCCATTGACGTTGTTCTAAAAAATGTTCCCAGGTATCTTTCGCTAACGAGACACCCTCTTTAAGTAAACTTACAGCGTCAGTACGCATAAATTCACGGAACAATTGTGGACCGACTTCTTTTAAGCCCCATTGACACAGATTATTATGCTCGGGTGCCGATAAGTGACTGGCTCCTAATAATTGATGATTACGGTCAGTATCTAGATTTAAACTACCATCGGTAAGTAACACTGCAACAGCACCTGAACCACCCGTTAGGGTCGCTAAAGAGCGAGCATAATTTTGCATTGTAGGATCGGCAAGCATGTCATCAATAGTTACATCAACAATATGACGTGCTGATTCACACGAAACAACAAGACCCGCTTTAATTTGTCCAAGTTCAATACGATTCGCAATATCTAAAATACCTGATAGCACGCCTAAACAGGCATTACTGATATCGTAAATTGCCGTATCTTTTAACACGCCAAGCTTAGCGGCTATACGACAGGCAGTAGCCGGCTCGTGCTGATCACGACATACACCGGTGTAAACAACTGCGCCTATATCAGCCGCAGCAATACCGGTTTCGTTCATTGCTTTTTGAGCCGCAACAATAGCGCCATCTGAAAGAATATGATCTGTTGGCCACCAACGGCGTTCCTCGATCCCAGTTAACGCAGTGAGTTGCCCCATTGGAATACGAAACTTTTGATATAACGGGGTCAAACGAGATTCAAGCTCTGCACTGGTTACCACTTCAGGGGCCAGTTCATACGCTAAGCTATTAATAAAGACGCGGGAATATTTCATTTATGTGACTGTTGCTTATTATGTCTAGGTTATCTGTAGCAATACAATTTTAAATCCATCGATGTATTGAGGAAACATGCGAACTAAGTAACCAATGTTAATTATTTATGACTCTGGGTCGCCATTTGAGCAAGAATATGCCAAGGATTCAACCAAAAACATGATTTATCGATGATCTACGCGAAATTAGGGTAAATTAATTGAAGTTATCGTAAGTTAACCATAATTAGGCTATGTCATGATAATAAATTAACTAGGCACTCATAATAAGAGCCTATCCCCGTTACCAATCAAGATGCATGTTTCAGAGTGCACTTTGAATGGCAACGGGTATAAATAATTCAAGATAAACATTGCTGCTTAGTTCACGTTTTAGCTTTCTTTTTAGCTACTCTTTAGCTAAGTATTTTGGTCGCTGTAATCTCGATATAAATAATGAAAATAAAGCGAACAAAGTAAAGAAGGCGAAACTACCACTGCTTGATTTTTCAGGGGTAACTTCAAGTGAAATAGTATTGTTGTCAACCACGGCTATGCCGCCAGGATCATCAATCACACCATTGGCAATGCCATCTGCATCATTTGCGCCACCATCTTCAATGAATAATTTTAAACAAGTATCTCCAACATTAAGGCCTGCTTGATAAAGCTCACTATGTGGTGGCGGACAAACACCATTAACAGCCTTACTGGTGGCAATTACGTTATTACTGTCTTCAGCAAAATCTGCCCATTGCTGTTCAGCGTTTACCTTACGATAGACAGAGTATTCAACGATAGCAGCTGATAGGGGCAAAATAATGGCAACTGAGCGACCAAAAGGGGCTATGTTATGTATTTCAAAATCAAAATAGCCCATTGTATTCGTTAAACTATCTTGTTCAACTAAACCTGTAGCCAAAATTTCTTGTTGCGAAAGCTCTATACCATCAGAGCTTTGCAGCAGCGCAAACTTACCCAGTTTTAATTGCAAGCCTGGCTCAGTTTCCGCTAACTTCACTAATGCCGCATTAATATGTAATGGCTGTAAGTATGGAATTGTTGAATTATCCATGTAAGCGGGCAATCCGTCTGAGTCTGCATCGCTAAAGCCTTCAACCAAATCACTAATGCCGTCTCTATCACTATCTAAACCACGTAATGTTCGTTGAGTCGCCAATAAAGCTAGGTAAACCTGCTTAGTTTGTGACAGCTCTTCTGTACCGCTATTGGTGGTATTACCGCTATCAGTGACTGTGACGCTAAGATTAATAAGGCTTTTATTCTCTTCAGGTAGATTCAAACCATCGACGGGGAAGACAAGTTGTAATTTATCCGTTGAAAGTACAGCACTTAAGTAGTCAGGAATTTGCCAATCAATTTGATGGGTATCTTGAACATTAGAGTCTTTAATCCTTAAAACAACTGTCACTTCACCGTCATTGATAGCAATGCTAGGCACTTGTATACCTTTTTGCCAGATTGCTAGGTCGATATTTGGCGCAACATTATCTTCTGTAATCGTAATGATATGTTTCGCATGAACGCCAGCATTTACACCTTGTTCAAGACTAACAATCAGCTGCTCATCACCTTCTAGTTGAAAATCACTATTAATATTAATATCGATAAAGCCTGCAGTACCCTGCGCTATTACGATCTTGTTATCTGCAATATTGTAATCCGCATTATCGACACCACCTGTGATTGTTAGTGGCAAGGTCACTGGATAAGCAGGCGCTTCACCAGATAACACCACTTCTACTCGGGCAACGCCACCTTCAGCAACAATTTGTGCCGATGCAAAGTTCACTAACGGATGAATGTTTAATACTTGTGATACGTTGGCAATATTACCGGCGTTATCTACTGCTCGCCATAATATTGGGATCAAACCAGAGCTAACATTTTTAGCACCTGTTTCAAAACCTAATGCCGTTAAACCACAGCAGTTTCTGCCATCGAGACCATCACGTACTGTAATATTGGTTAAGTCGATTAACCGCTGTAAATCTAATAAAGTAAACGTATGATTGGCATTTATATGCACAGCTTGTGGCGGCGTAATAATTGGCGCGTAATCATCCCGCAATGGGTGACTGCCCGCTAAAGCTTCGGCTACGTTGGTAACACCATCAAAGTCGGTATCTAAAAGTCCATCATCACCATTAAGTGGGTCAAAGTTATGCAATAGTTCAAATGCATCACTCATACCATCACCGTCATCATCTAAATCCGCGTTATTACCAATTAAATCGCCGTCAGTGTCAAACTGTTCACTAGCATCTAGTGGCAGCTGGTCTTGAAAGTCTGATACACCATCATTATCATCATCACTGTCAAAAACATTACCTAAACCATCACCATCAGTATCAAACGCTTCAACTGGGTTATTAGGAAATGCATCGTCTATATCTCTGATGCCATCATTATCATCATCACTATCGCTATTATCTCCTAAGCCATCATTATCTGCATCAAGCCATTCTGTTGCATCCAGAGGGAATAAATCGATACTATCGAGACGACCATCGCCATCATCATCGGTATCGGCATTATTACCTGTGCCATCTCGGTCAGTATCAAACCATTCTAGCGGATCATCATCGAAAGCATCTATCGCATCAGAAAAACCATCATTATCATCATCACTGTCCGCATTATCGCCAACGCCATCACCATCGTTATCGTATTGTTCGTTGGCATTTAGCGGATAAATATCATTGCCATCTAAAACGCCATCACCATCATCGTCTGTATCAGCATTATTGCCCGTTAAATCGCTATCCGTATCAAGCCATTCAGCAGGGTTAAGAGGGAATGCATCGACACTATCAGGGTAACCATCGCCAGCTAGTGTGACATTATGAGTATCATCATCAGAGTCGCTATTGTTACCTATACCGTCACCATCTGAATCAACTGATTCTAGTGAATCAAATGGGAAATCATCTAGCCCATCAAGTACACCATCATTATCATCATCTAGATCAGCATTGTTTCCCGTACCGTCACCATCAGTATCTCGCGTTTCCAGTAAATCTAATGGTGAAGAATCTAAAAGATCATTAATGCCATCATCATCATCATCAGCATCGGTATTATTTCCCAAGCCGTCGCCATCAGTATCTAACCATTCTGCAGGATCAAGTGGAAAGGCATCTGTGGCATCAGGTATACCGTCACCAATAAGTGTAACGTTATGGGTATCATCATCTGTATCAGCATTATTGCCGATGCCATCACCGTCAGTATCTATATACTCACCAGCATCAAAATCAAAGTCATCATTAGCATTAGTAATACCATCGCCGTCTATATCGGCATCGCTGTTATCACCTAAACCATCACCATCTAAATCAAATTTCTCAGTCGAGTCTAAAGGAAAAGCATCTGTAGCATCTAGCTCACCATCACCATCAGCATCAGTGTCAGGTCCATCACAAGTCCCGTCATTATCGGTATCTAAACGCTCAAGAGGATCTAATGGACATTTATCAGTACCATCTTGTACACCATCACCATCATCGTCATCATCGGCATTATTACCTATACCATCATTGTCCGTATCTAATGTTTCTAATGGATCAAGTGGCATATCATCATCAACATCAAGAACACCATCATTATCATCATCGGTATCGGCATTATTACCTATCATATCCCCATCGGTGTCATACCATTCACTATTGTCATAACGGAAAATATCAAGGGTATTTACAATGCCATCACCATCAATATCTGGATCTTGTGCATTACCAATACCATCTGCATCCAAATCAGCATTGACATTAAAATCTAAAGGAAAAGCATCACTGCCGTCATTGACACCATCCCCATCATCATCTATATCAGCATTATTACCAATGCCATCAAGATCGGTATCGATAGTTTCAAGGGGGTCAAGTGGGAATTGGTCATAAACATCAAGAACACCGTCAGCATCATCATCACTATCGGCATTATTACCTACACCATCATTGTCAGAATCTAAGCTTTCTTGACTGTTAAGCGGGAATACATCAAGTAAATCAGGCGTACCATCATTATCATCATCAGTATCAGTATTGTTACCTATAGTGTCATTATCGGTATCAAGCCATTCACTGGGATCTTTAGGCAGGGGGTCATATATATTGAGAGCTAAGTCGCCATCATCGTTATTATCATCGCCACCATATAAACCATTGAGTAGGCCATCGCCATCAATATCGGGATCACTGTTATTACCTTGGCCATCGAGATCAGTGTCAATCCATTCAAGTGGATCGCTAGGGAATAAATCAACAGCATCGTCATAGCCATCAAGATCAGTATCTACGGCAAAAGCACTGGTACTAATGACCAGTGTAAGTATGCTTAAGAATTTAAAGCTACGTATTTTATACTTCAACACACGTTTCTCCACGGAGAGTATTATCTGGAATTGAAACCAGATATTTATGTCAAATAACTTTAGCAAAGCTATAAGGCATAAAGGGATAGAATAAGTTTAACTGCAACAATCCGTTTACAGGTTTTCTTTATAACGGCCAATGTACATCTAACTTGAATAATTAAAGTGTTACTAACTCGTAACGTTAGTAGCCAACTTGACGACCAAAGCGATAATTAAAGCCGATAAATACGGTGCTGATACTGCCAAAATCAGAATAGCTAGGATAGTGTTTGAAACCTATATGCATAGCAGAGTTTTTGGTGAAGCTTTTTTGTAAAGAAATAGACATAACAGGATTAATATCACCTTGCTCTGCAAAGTAAACATCATCTAAATTAAGGCTCGGATCAGGAATTAGTTTATTTTCACTGAGGTTAATAGATGCGCCCAATTGAAATTCAAGCATAAGGCTACTGATAAATTTATCATAAGATTTAGGGTAATAACGATAAGCTAAAGATAAGTCTATTGTTTGGAGAGTAAAATCGAAACCTGCTTTATCCCACACTTCACTTGTTTCATCCAAGTCGCTAATCGCTACATTTTCAAGGCGATTATAACTAACCTGCCAATTAAACGCTTTTTGATTAAAGAACTCATCACCTATTGAAAGGCTATAACCAAAGCTTTTATCTTGATCAACTTTATGCAGTTGTACTGAGCTTTCTAATGCATGACTTTGACTTGTCAAAATAACAATAAAAAGACATAACACTTGAGCAATATACGGAAGTTTTTTCGAGGTCACTATTTTACACTCCTGCCAACATTTTGTCGGTTTTAAGGAACTACTGATAAATAGAGTTAAGCAATTATCACACCAAATTAATTCAGACTTATTTAATAACTACAGTGGCAACGACGTTATCTAGTGATTGGGAGTAAAGGTAAGAAGGTTTGGATTGGGACTAGTACAGATAATGGCGATAAATTGACGGATAAGCTTTCATTTATTAGAACCAGTTTGCTTTATCTAGACAAACAAGCCTGACTATACCTGTTCCACTTCAAGATCCCTGCTCAGGATTTTGAAGTGGAACGGCTATAAATGACTTAACGCCCTAGCACTAATCCTTCTCTGCGTGGATCAGCACCGCCAACAAGGCCATCTTTAATAACTTCAATCGCATGTAAGCCACTATTCAACGCTCGAACGCTAACTTTATGCCCTCTAGCTTCAAGCGCAGGTTTGAGTTTAACAACATCGGTATCTAGCTCTAAGGTAGTAACATAGTTTCGATTAGTTACTTTAGGCAAGTTAATAGCCTGTTGCACATTAAGTTGCCAATCTAAAACACCTATAATTGTTTGCGCAACATAATTAATAATACGACTACCACCGGGTGCACCAACAATCAAACGTAATGAATTATCTTCATTAAATACCATCATGGGTGCCATAGAGCTGCGTGGTCTCTTCAACGGCTCTACTCGATTAGCTACCCATTTTCCATCACGCTTTGGCGTCAGTGAAAAATCAGTTAACTGATTATTTAAAATAAAACCCTGCACCATTAACGCTGAGCCAAAACCATTTTCAATACTACTGGTCATTGATATGGCATTACCTTGTTTATCAACAACCACCAAATGGGTGGTTGATGGTCTTTCAATAGCGTTATCATTGCCTAACACTAAACTATCTTGAGGATTGCCTGCCATTGCCTGCCCCATATCTCTTTTTTCATTAATTAAAGTGGCACGTTTAGCGATGTAATCTTCGGCTAATAAACCTTTAACGGGTACGCTGACAAAATCGCTATCGGCAATGTATTTATTTCTATCAGCGAAGGCTAATCGTGAGCTCTGTGTTAACAGGTGTATCGCATGTAAAGAATTTGGTGGGTATTGAGCAAGTTCAAATGATTGTAGTTGAGCTAAAATCTGAATAACGCTGATACCACCCGAGCTTGGCGGTGCCATGCCACACACTTTATATTGATGGTAAGGCCCGCAAACAGAAGCTCGCTCTATCGCCTGATATTTTTTCATATCATCGAGACTTAACAACCCCGGTGAAATGGCTGAATTTTGCACCTTTTCAACTATTTTTTTTGCTATCCAACCTTGATAGAAAACGTCTACTCCTTCGTTAGCAATACTACGAAATGCTTTAGCAAGCTTAGGGTTTTTTAAGGTATCTCCTGCTTTTATACCGATACCATTTGGTGAAAAATAATTTTTAATCTCGGGTAAAATATGAATGCCTGGATTGAAATTCATACCCAGTAACTTTTCTAAACGCGGCGATACAATAAAGCCGTTTTCAGCTAACTCAATCGCAGGCTGAAATAACACTTTCCATGGCAATACACCAAATTGTTCATGCGCTTTATTAAGCGCGGCAAGTAATCCTGGTACACCAACAGATTTACCACCCACAACGGCATCAGACCAGCTAAGTGGCTTGCCATTTCCATCTAAAAACAACTCACTTGTCGCATTTTGTGGCGCAGTTTCTCTACCATCAAAAGTAGTTAGCTTTTGATCTTTATTATGCCAATGTAGCATAAAAGTACCACCACCAAGACCCGAGGATTGCGGTTCAACTAAGCTAAGTACGAGTTGAGCTGCAATAGCAGCATCAACAGCACTACCGCCTTTATCAAGCATTGCTAATCCTGCTTTACTTGCATAGGGATTGGCAGCAACCACCATATATTGCTTAGCAAAAACGGCTTTTTTTTGATTAAAGCCAGTTGCGGCTTCGGGTTCACGGATTTCACGTTTAGCCAGCGCTGTTTGACTTATTAAAAGGTGAGTGACAATAAATGCGAGTGTAGAAAGTCGTAATAAAAATGAATGATGAATCATTAAGTTTCCTTAAGGGATTTGTTCGCAGGTCTAAAAGATAATTGGAACTGGTTAAATTGTTGAAATTTTTCAAGTAGCGGCTGGTATTTTCCCGCATGTTCAGGCGTAATCGGCACAGAATCATTACCCTGCTCTGCTGAGTCATAAATTTGTTCTGTACTCTGTTCCAAAAGGGCTAAAGCATAACAGCTTGCTTCTAAACTAGATAAGGCATTTTTTTTCGCTACTTTTCTAATAAGATATTGCCCCGTATTCGCTAGATAATCAGGTAGGCATACTTGCGGTAATTGTTGAAGTTTTGTTGATAGCATAAACATGCGGTAAGCTTTTTTCCACGTACCATCAAGAATAAGTAAACAAAGAGGTTTGGCTTCAGTATTAGTATTGGATTTAGCATGGGTCTCTATATTTTCATTACTTTGATCATGATTAGTCAATTTCATTACTAAGTTTTGATCAAGAGTTTGTGCTTGCTCACCAGGATAAAGTAAAACGAGCTGATACTGCTCCATCATTTGTAAGAAAGAAGCTTCCTCATCAAAACTCTCACCAACGATAACTTGGCAAGATTGTAATGATTTTGCTAATAACGCAACTGTCCCTTTTGTTTGTGATACTTCACTAGGATGCTGTAGTACCACAAGATGAATATCATTCTCGATATCTGCAATAAAAGTACAAATACAAGCTTTTGGGGGCCGTTGACAACAAGGGCAAAGTGTTCGAGACATAGAGTAGTAAAATAAAGCGCAATTAATTAGGCAGTCATTGTATACTTTATCACTCTTTTATAAATCACTAACTGATAACTTTTAACTATTTATACCCGTTACCATTCAGAGTGCAGGTTTTCAGTGGGAATTTAAATAGCTTTAGGCAAGAAGAATAATTTAAGCATAGTCATTCTATGCTTTGATGATTTGACGCCGTATAAAGTCATTTTAAACCCATCGAAGAAGCGCTTGAGCAACATCACTTCATCGTTGCTGTGAGTTATAAGGAAATAACCATTACTTCATCACAGTGCCTTGAATTGAAATTGCTCAAGCACTCTGAAACCTGCATCTTGATTGATAACGGGTATACATTCAATAACTAACAATTAAGCGCATGACACTAACATTTAAAAACCTTCCACTGAAAAAACAACACAGCATGGTCGTTACAATCGTCGCTATGCTCGCTATTCTCGCCTATTTTTTCAATGATGCTATAAGTGGGCTTTTCGTTTATCAATACCAATTAATTAGCCAAGGTGAATTATGGCGTACTTTCACCGGACATTTTTTTCACACCAACGGAATTCATTTATTATTAAATTTAGCTGCATTAGCTCTTCTGTGGGCTTTACATGGCCATTTTTATAATTTTAAAAGCTACAGTTTACTCTTTATCACATCAGCTTTAATTTGCAGTGCCGGACTGTATTTTTTCTCTCCTGAAATTCGTCAATATGTTGGACTTTCAGGTGTTTTACACGGAATTTTCGTTTTTGGCGCCATCATGGACATTCGACATAAAGATAAAACTGGCTACTTATTATTTGTCGGAGTATGGCTAAAAATAGCACATGAACAATTTTACGGAGCAAGCGAGCAAGTATCGACATTAATTAATGCTAATGTAGCGATCGATGCGCATTTATGGGGAGCTGTGGGTGGATTACTCTTTAGCTGTTGTTATGTGGTGGTAACTAAAGAGAAAGTTTTATCAAATAATAATGAACATTAAAAAACGAAAAAAAGACCAAAAGTATAAACCCTTAGTCTTTTTTTACTTTTTATATCAGTCAGTACTTTAACTTTGATTAGTATTTAAAAACCATTCGGGTTTTCAGACTGCCAACGCCAAGTATCTTGGATCATGGCAGTTAAATCGAGCTTAGCTTGCCAATCTAATAGTTCATTCGCTAAAGATGCATCAGCGTACACAGTAGCTAAATCCCCAGCTCTGCGTGGCACTACTTGATAAGGGATATCTTGTTTACTAATGTCTTTAAAGGTATTAACTATCTCTAATACAGATGTACCGTTACCAGTACCTAAGTTAATTGCCTGACAACCTTTAACGATGCCCTTAGCATGACCTAGACTTTCTAACGCTTTTACATGGCCTTGTGCTAAGTCAACCACATGAATATAGTCACGTACACCGGTGCCATCTTGCGTATCATAATCATCGCCAAAAACTTGTAACTGCGCTAAACGCCCTACTGCCACCTGCGCTACGTAAGGCAATAAATTATTAGGAATACCGTTAGGGTTTTCACCGATCAACCCAGATTGGTGTGCGCCAATAGGATTAAAGTAGCGTAAACAAGCAATAGACCAAGAGGCATCACTTTTGGCTAAATCAAATAGAACATGTTCAACCATCAGCTTGGTTTGACCATAAGGGTTAGTTGCTGAAGTAGCCATGGTTTCGTTTAATGGTGAAACGTTATTCCCATAAACAGTGGCTGAAGAGCTAAAAACTAAATTCTTTACCTGATGTTTTTCCATGACTCGCAATAACGTAATCGTACCTGAAACATTATTTTGATAATACGCTAATGGAATTTCAGTAGACTCACCAACCGCTTTTAGTCCAGCAAAGTGAATTACCGCTTCTATCTTATGCTGATTAAACACTTGGTCTAAGGCATCTGCATCACAAACATCCGCTTTAATAAAGGTAACGGTTTTATTGGTGATTTTTTCAATACGTTCAAGTACTTTAGTTGACGAGTTCGATAAATTATCAACTATAACAATTTCTTGCTCATTGGTACTTTGTAGTAACTCAACAACAGTATGACTACCAATATAGCCTGTACCGCCTGTGATTAATAAACTCATTGCATCCCTACTCTTTTCTTTAACTGACTGAAATAGCTCGTTGAATTAATTTGTTGAAATAAAGTAAAACAGTTCAACTTGATACTAACTATTTTAGCGCTTAGTTTTTGACTTTGATACTAATTTCTATTTTTGATGGTAGGTTCTAACGTTACAATTTTTTTCTAATGTCGATAATAGCTTTCAACCTGCTTTATAAATTCAACTAATCTACCCTTGGGCAAAGCATTAACGCCTGCTGCAGCTGCTCTGCCACCGCCTGTTGGAAACTGAGCACAGATATCACCAGCACCCTGTTTATTATTTAACGGTGCCCGTAAACTTAAGGTATAACTTTGCTCATTTTGAATTTTATTTTTCGATTGAAGATCAACTTCAATTGGATTTAGCGTAATCACAATGTGGGCTTTATCTGGTGCTTGATTGGCTAGGTCATTACCAAAAACACCGCTGACTCGACGAGACCACGCTGCATCTTCAAGCACTATCGTTTTGACAATGTCATTATCACTCAAAACATCTGCGGTGCGCGCTTTAGCCATATCAGCTAAATAAGCAGCTTTGAGTTGACTAAAAATAGAGTTTTCTTGATTAATTAATACGAAAGGGTCGGGATACTCAAGTAATGACTGGTATAGCGCTGCGGGATGAAAGTGTAAGTCACTTAACTCCTGCCCATAACCATTATAATTAATATAAGTACCTAACTCATTGAGTTGATCTTTCTGCCGTTCTGATAAACCAACTTTCTGCGCTAAATCGCTAGCACTGGCATGCATATTATCGCCAAAAGCTGCGGCAATGGCCCAATAGCTATATTGACCTTTTAACAAATCATTAACTAACAAACTGGTACAAGTATTTGCATCAGTATTAAGTAATGTCGTTAGTTTATTTGATTTGGGAATATCACCCGTTCTATGGTGATCAACATAAAACACATCAACTTGATTATTGATTAGTGCTTGAAGCGCTTGATTATTCTTTTCTAAAGAGATGTCTAACACAGTTACCGCTGTTGCTTTATTTACATCAACTTGTTTTAGCAGGCCAATATCACGCTTAACGCCCGTAATTAACAACGAATCTTTAGGCGTGGCTAAGCGTAACTGGAGTAAAGCAATAATGCCGTCTGCATCGCCATTAAACACATCATAATGCATGATAAAATATCCCTGACTTTTTCAGTTTATAATATTTAATTGAAAGGTAACTGATAGTTAACTAATTATTAGCCTAGCGTCGCTTCACTAATAAAGCCTTGCGATATTAAGTAACCAACAATTTGCTCTGCACATTGCTCAACAGATTGCTCTGCCGTTTTTACGTGAATTTGCGGCAACGTTGGTACATCGTACGTTGAATCGATACCGGTAAAGTCTTTTATCTCACCTGCTCTCGCTTTTTTGTATAACCCTTTAGGATCGCGCTGTTCACACACACTGATAGGGGTATCAATAAAGACTTCAATAAACTCTCCTTCTTCAAGCTTAGCTTTGGCTAATGCTCTATCACTAGCAAAAGGAGAAATAAACGCGGTTGAAACAATTAGGCCTGCATCAAGGAATAATTTAGCCACTTCTGAAATACGACGAATGTTTTCAATACGCGCTTCATCACTAAAACCTAAATCTCCATTCAGACCGTGACGAACATTATCACCATCAAGTAAATAGCTGTGACAACCCAATTTAAACAACAACGAATCCACGGCATTAGCTACGGTAGATTTACCTGAGCCACTTAAACCGGTATACCAAAGCAGTGCTGGTTTTTGCTGTTTTAAATTAGCACGTTGTTCTTTGCTGATTTGTTGATTATGCCACACGGTATTTTCTGTTTTCATACTGGCTGTTTTCTCATTGGCTGTTGTCATGCTAAGTAAGCTCTATATTGGGATGTAATCAAGGTCACTAATTAGATTGCATTAAATTAAGCAATATAATTAACGACTAAGTTAACAGGAAAATTAAAACGGATAAACAATGGGAATAACCAAAATTACCGTTGCGCTATAAATCAGTGAAATAGGTAAACCAAAACTGACAAAATCCTTTAATTGGTAATTACCCGCGTTATACACCATAACATTGGTTTGATAACCATAAGGGCTGATAAAGCTACCACTTGCAGCAAAAGCTACCGCCATTACAAAGGGCGTTGGGTCTACGCCAAGGCCGAGGGCAATATTGTAAGCAATAGGAAAGGCTAATGCTGCTGCAGCGCTATTGGTAATCAACTCAGTCATTATCAGCGTTAAAAGAAAGATACTAACAAAAGCGATATAGATACTTTGACCGTGTAAAAATCCTTCAATATTTTGCGCCAACATAACGGCAATGCCGGTATTTTCAATGGCTGAAGCTAACGTTAATGCACCTAATACAATCATCCAAATTTCTAAGGGAAAACGGCGCTTTATTTCATTCACTGAGAGTGAGTCACTGAAAATTAAAAAAGCTAGGTAGATAAATAAGCAGCTAAGTAAAGGCAGTGGCGTAAAAACTGACACTAAAATACTGGTAATAAAACCCCATACCGTGGTGTAATCACGCCAACCATTGAGCATATTCTCAGCCTGATGGCCTGATAATATGAAAAAGTTTTTTGACAAATTAGGTCTAGTGGCAAAATCTTGCCCTACCGCTAACACCAAAAAGTCTCCTGGTTGTAGTACGATATCGCCTAATTTCCCTGATAATGCTCCACCCTCTCGGCGAACAGCAACAACAGCTGCATCAAAACGCGCACGAAAGCCGGCTTTTTTTAAGGTTTTTCCTGCGATGGTTGAATCAGCTTTTACTAGTACTTCAGTTAAATTATCACGTAATAAGTCATCTTGCTCTGCATACAAATTCAAACCATCAAACTGCTGTAATGTCAGTACTTTTGATATATCTCCACTAAAAATGAGCTTATCTTGTGCTTGGAGGCATTCTTCAGGGCAGACAGGTGAAATTAATCGTCCCTGACGTACTATTTCAACGAGAAATAAAGAATTTAAATTTCTCAGGCCATTTTCTTCAATACTTTTACCAATTAAAGCAGATGCTGTTGCTACTTCGGCTTCGAGCAAATACTCATTGGTCGCTAAATCATCATCAACTAAGTTAGGTAAAGTTCGGCTGCGCACTAAGATAACAAATAAACATAAAACAAAAGCCGATAGACCAATTAAGGTAAAATCAAAAAAACCAAAACCTTGATGACCTTGTTTAATCAATAAGCTGTTTACAATAAGATTGGTAGAGGTGCCCACTAACGTTAGCGTTCCCCCTAAGATAGCGGCAAACGACAAGGGTAATAAAAGCTTACCAGGATTAATGAGTTTATTTTTTTTCACGGTATTGATGAGCGTTGCTACCACCGCAGTGTTGCTCATAAGCGCTGAAGCCAAAGCAGTACCGAGTAATAATCGTAAGGTCGACTTTACTTTTGAGCCGTTAAAAACACCGGCTGATAAGCGTCTTAAAATACTGGTTCGTTCAAATGCAAAAGAACACAAGACTAACAAAACCAGGGTGACAAGACCTGGGTTAACGGCATTCGTTAAAATGTCATCAACGCTGACAAACGACAGTGCCAAACACAACAAGACCGTCACAGAGAAAACCCGCTCTGGTACATGGCTGTATTTAACTAAGCTGATAAAAGTGGCAACAAACACACTTATCATCAACCACTGTTCTATTGCCATTTAGTTTCCTTATTCTCAAAAAAAGACGCCACAAACACTATTACCAAAAGGTATAAAGAGTTTATGGCGGTATTTGTGCTGTAAAAGGTAGCGCGACATTATATCGCGCTAAATTGATACTATTACTCAGTACTTTATTAAGTATTTTACTTAATACGCTACTTCGTAATGTCGCGAGCACCCCAGTGTGGGAACTGCTTGCGAACTAATGCATTCAACTCTAATTCAAACGCTGAGTACTCATGTGTTTTCTCATCGATAGCATGATTTATCATGCCCGCACCAACGGTAACATTACTTAATCTGTCGATGATAATGAAAGCGCCCGTGCCTTGATTATCTTCATAAGCGTCAAAATGTAAGGTTTCGCCAGCAACAAAGTTAACGATACCGATATCGTTAACCGCTAGCTGTGAGCTAGGTAAACTTTCCATGGTGTTAACGTCATACTTGCTAACAATGCTTTGCGCATGACCTGTGGTCATTTTGCTACCGTGTTTGATAAAGTACTCACGACCCGGCTCAAGTTCATTCTCATGCATCCATACTACGGTTGCACTGAACTCTTTGGCTGATACAGGTAAACAGCCTTTTTTAACAATAATTTCGCCGCGACTGATATCAATTTCATCTTCAAGGGTTAGCGTTACCGCCATACCTTTATCAGCACGTTCTAAATTACCATCATAAGTGACGATTTCTTTTACCACACTTTCTTTGCCTGATGGCAACGCAACAATGGTATCGCCAACGAGTACATGACCTGAAGCAATAGTGCCGGCAAAACCACGGAAATCGAGATTAGGTCGGTTAACATATTGCACTTGGAAACGCAGTTGGGTGAATTCTTCTTGTTTCTTCACGTCAATAGTATTAAGCAGCTTCATTAACGTAGCCCCTGGATACCAAGGCATGTTTACGCTTTCGTCTACCACGTTATCGCCATTAAGCGCTGACAGAGGTACAAAACGCACATCACTAAACGTTAACGATTCGGCAAATTCACGGTATTCTTTTTTGATTTCTTGGTAGCGCTCTTGCGAGTAATCAACCAAATCCATTTTGTTTACCGCAACAACAATGTTCTTAATACCTAATAACGAACAAATAAACGAGTGACGACGCGTTTGTGTTTGCACGCCATAACGCGCATCAATCAGGATAATTGCAATATCACAGGTTGAAGCACCAGTAGCCATGTTACGGGTATATTGTTCATGGCCTGGAGTGTCGGCGATAATAAACTTACGCTTATCGGTTGAGAAGTAACGATAAGCAACATCAATAGTGATGCCTTGCTCACGTTCAGACTGTAAACCATCAACAAGCAGTGCTAAATCGATTGCTTCACCTGTTGTACCTGATTTTTTGGAATCTTTTTCAATCGCAGCAAGCTGATCTTCAAAAATCATTTTTGAGTCATGCAATAAACGACCAATTAAGGTACTTTTGCCATCATCTACGCTACCGCACGTTAAAAAACGTACTAGTTCTTTGTTTTCATGTTGCTTTAAATAAGCTTGAATATCGTCTTCAATTAACTCTGACTGGTGACTCATAAGGTTTTCCTTGCAAAAATTTTCATCAATAAAATGCTATAAAGTAAAGTTGGGGCTTAGAAGTAGCCTTCCATCTTTTTCTTTTCCATCGAACCAGCGCTATCGTGATCTATCACGCGCCCTTGACGTTCAGAGGTTTTCGTTAATAGCATTTCTTGAATAATTTCAGGTAAGGTATTCGCCGTTGACTCAACCGCGCCCGTTAATGGATAACAGCCTAAGGTTCTAAAGCGTACACTCTTCATTTGTATTTCTTCATCGTCACCAATGGGCATACGATCATCATCAACCATGATCAACGTTCCATCACGCTCAACAACAGGACGTTTTTCAGCTAAATAAAGCGGCACAATTGGAATACTTTCTAAGTAGATGTACTGCCAAATATCAAGTTCAGTCCAGTTTGATAAAGGGAAAACACGAATGCTTTCGCCTTTATTTACTTTACCGTTATAGATATTCCACAATTCTGGACGTTGACTTTTTGGATCCCAACGATGGTTTTCATCACGGAATGAATAAACACGCTCTTTCGCACGTGATTTTTCTTCATCACGACGTGCGCCACCAAAAGCAGCATCAAAACCGTATTTGTTTAACGCTTGTTTTAAGCCTTGAGTTTTCATCACATCAGTATGCGTAGCACTACCGTGAGTAAATGGACCAATGCCCATTTCAATGCCTTCTGGATTTTTATGTACTAGCAACTCAAAATCGTAGTCTTTAGCCATTTGATCACGAAAAGCAATCATCTCTTTAAATTTCCAATCCGTATCAACATGCAATAACGGAAAAGGTATTTTACCTGGAGCGAAGGCTTTGCGAGCTAAATGTAGTAATACAGCCGAGTCTTTGCCGACAGAATACAACATCACGGGATTATCAAATTCAGCCGCTACCTCACGAAAAATATGGATAGATTCAGCTTCAAGTGTTTTTAAATGGGTTAAATTCATTGCTAATACAAACTTTATGAAAAATTAATAAGCTTATAATGCCATAAATAGATATATTTTCCATATAAGAAACGTATTCGATATAACCAAAAGTAATATAGAGCCCTAAAGCTAATATAATTATTGTGATATTACCGCTACATTTTATGAAAGATTATACTAAAAAATGCAAAATTAAAAAAAAGTCAGCATAACGCTGACTTTTAAATAATGGATCTGAGCTTATACCAAGCCTAAATACTTAACCTCGCCTTATTTTCACTAACAATCTTTTCACCAATACCACTAACATTAGTTAGCTCATTGACCGATTTGAAGGCACCAACTTGTTGGCGATAAACAATAATGGCTTGAGCTTTAGTATGCCCGACGCCCTTTAATGTGACCAACTGTTCAAATGTTGATTTATTCAAGTTAACAACTTGCTGTTTTACTGATTGCGCACTTTGTCCTTGTGCAGCCTGAGTAACATTGGTCTCTTTAGCAAGACCGAATGAAGAGTTAACAAGTAAAATAATGCCTAAAGTTAAGGCTGAAAGGGTTTTGTTGAGGTGTTTTGGCTGAATATTCATCTTTAATTCCTTGTAAAGTTATCCATTAAAAAAGCAACTGAATAGCGTCTAATAAAAAACCTAGTAGCAACTGAACAGTCATTACTAGGTTTAGATCGATAACTCGCTTTTGTCAAAATACACTTTAAACATTCAAATTATTATTGGCTGGTTCGTTACAAGCTAATAATGATTATCTTATGCTAAGTTATTGTTAGACTATTTTATTTCCAAACGATCTTAGCCAGTTGCTGCTCACCTTCGGCCAAGTTCATTTTGATAATTTTATTATTTTCACCAATGGTGATCAAACGAGGAATACCACCCGAAGCAAAGCGTCTATATATACTACGGTCATTATCAACCGCTAATGCGACCTTAATACCACGCTTATCACGCCAAGCCGTAACCGTCTCAATATCTTCTTCTCGAGCAATAGCAATGACTTCAATATCTTCCATTTCGAGTAAAGGTGAACTATTTAACGCTTTAAGTAAACGATTAGAATCATGACACCAAGTGGCAAACAAAATAACCAATTTACGTTTTCCTAATTGCTGTAAATCCAGTTCTTCACCGTCAATAGTGGTAATAGTTTCAATGGGTAATAAGTCGCCCGAATTCACATATTCATCATGCACTATAGCTTGCGATTGGTTCAATGGCATAGCCTGACAAGCAGACAAAACAATCGTTAAACTAACGATAAAAAATAAACGTTTTAATTTACTCTCAGTGGTTTTAACCATGAAAAATATCCCTAAATAAATTGAATTTTGTTAACAAACCTGAACTTGGTTTAATACTTTAACTATCCAATAAACAGAGTTCAGGTTAACTACCTAGTATTTAACCCTAAATTCAACTATTTTCCAACAAACAAAACAAAAATACGTATCTACTAGCGCTTTGCTCATAGCTTAATTAGAATAGCTGTCATTATTATTATTGTCTGTCATACCAATCAGATTAAATAAGTGATCACTTAGCGAGAATTAAAAGGCTTAGAGGCAAGGCATTGATTGAAGAGAATGGTTATTCCCTTGTCAAGATCGATAACGCCGCATGTAAGCCTTTTTAAACTCGCCCTTCGGGAGCTCATTAGCAAACTGATAACATCACAAAATGAATAAAATATAGAATGACTATGTTTAACCCATTTTATTTGTTCTAAGCTCGCTAATGTAGCTCTAAGTTGGTCAGTTAATTAATACGACTGGTATCATTAGTGTAAGGAAATCATGAGCAAAGCAAGCAGCCTGTTAACGCCGGTATTGGCCAAGCGCCGTGGCAAAAATCCCGATAAGAAGAGTTGGCATAATTTACATGGCAGCAGCAGCAGTTTTGCCCTTTATCAAGCAGCGAAAACAGCGAAAACGCCTATATTATTGATCACCAGTAATACTCCCCAGGCACTTAAAATTGAGCAAGAGTTACTCAGTTTAGCTAAGAGTGATAGCCAAAATAAGGCTAATATCTGCTTGTTTCCTGATTGGGAAACATTACCGTACGATAATTTTTCACCTCACCAAGATATTATCTCTCAGCGCCTTGCTACCTTGTACCAATTATCACGTATGGACTCTGGCATTATTATTGTGCCGGTAACCACCCTAGTACAAAAGCTTGCTCCTAAACAATACATTGAAGCAAACAGCTTAATAATAAAACAAGGTGATAAGAGAGATTTACATCAAATGCGACAAGCCTTAGAAGCAAGTGGCTATCGTAATGTTGATCAAGTATTAGAACATGGAGAGTTTTCTGCTCGAGGCGCTATTTTAGATCTTTTCCCTATGGGAAGTAATAAGCCATTTCGTTTAGATTTCTTTGATGATGAAATTGATGAAATTAGACTCTTTGATACTGAGAGTCAGCGTTCAAAAGAGAAGATTGAGGAAATTAATTTACTGCCCGCGCACGAATTTCCCATAGATGAAGCAGGTATCAACTTATTTCGTAGTCAATTTCGTGAACAATTTCAGGGCAATATTCATAAAGAGTCTGTTTATCACCAAGTCAGTAATGGTATTTTACCGCCTGGTATCGAGTATTACCTGCCCCTGTTTTTTGATAACAAACAGGACAGTGAAAAAGAAGGTGTAATACTTAGCAATACTCTTTGTGATTATTTAACTGATAATACTCTGGTCGTTATTAGCGGTGATATTGAACACTCTTTAACGCAATACTGGCTTGATATAGAGTATCGTTATGAAAATAGACGTTACGACCCTACTCGGCCTTTATTACCGCCAGAACAGCTATTTTTAACCGCTGATACGCTTTATGGCGCGTTAAAGCCGTTTGATCGTATCACCATTGCCAAGCAAACCTCAACAGAGCAGAGCCAAACGCAAAGTGATATCAATCAAACTGGTGAAGATGTTCTTATCACAGAGAATATTGATGAAAGTGTAGAGGTAAAAAGCAAAAGCAGTGAAATATGTTTTGATGTTAAACCGCTACCTGATTTAACCATCAACCATAAATTGAAGCAGCCGTTCGAATTAATCAATAAATTCATCCTCAGCAAAGAAACCCCCAACAAAGTACTTTTTATCGCGCAAAGCCAAGGTCGCCGAGAAAGTGTGCTTGAGTTGCTCGAACGTGACAACATTAAACCTGCTCAGTTTGATAACATCGATGACTTTATCAATGCAACGGATACCATTGGTATTACCGTAAATAGCTTAACTCAAGGATTTGCTTTTCAAGCGAAAGGTAATAGCCAGAAAAATGCGATTGCACTGGTTACTGAAGCCGAGTTATTGGGTGATCATGTATCTCAAGCCAGACGACGTACCAAAGCGCAAGATTTACAAGCTGATGCCTTATTTAAAAACCTTGCTGAGTTAACCATTGGCCAACCAGTTGTTCACATAGAACATGGTATTGGACGATATTTAGGTCTGCAAACGATTGAAAATGGCGGCATAGTTACCGAATTCCTAGTGCTTAGTTATGCGAACGAAGCCAAACTTTATGTACCAGTAAGCTCTTTACACTTAATAGGTCGATATTCTGGCGCTGATAGTGATCATGCCCCTCTGCATAAATTAGGCAATGATACCTGGAGTAAAGCGAAGCAAAAAGCAGCAGAAAAAGTTCGTGACGTTGCCGCCGAATTACTCGATATTTACGCAAAACGTGCCAGTAATCATGGTTATAGTTTCAAACGTGATAAACAAGACTACCAAGCATTTAGTGACAGTTTTGGCTTTGAAGAAACCTTCGACCAAAAACAAGCAATTAATGCCGTAGTAAGCGACATGTTATCACCTAAAACCATGGACAGACTTGTTTGTGGTGATGTTGGTTTTGGTAAAACTGAAGTCGCTATGCGTGCTGCTTTTGTGGCGGTAAATGATGGCAAACAAGTCGCAATACTTGTCCCCACAACATTACTGGCTCAACAACATTATGAAAACTTTAGAGATAGATTTGCCAACTGGCCGGTAGTCACTGAAGTATTATCACGATTTAAAACACCTAAAGAACAAAAAGAAGTCATCGCTAGAGTTGAATCTGGCCAAGTTGATATCCTCATCGGCACCCATAAGTTACTGCAAAACAGCATAAAATATAAAGACTTAGGCTTGCTTGTTGTTGATGAAGAACACCGGTTTGGTGTTAAACAAAAAGAAAAAATCAAACAACTACGCAGTAACGTTGATATTTTAACGCTAACGGCAACCCCTATTCCACGTACCTTAAATATGGCCATGGGCGGTATGCGTGATTTATCTATTATTGCCACTCCGCCTGCAAAACGCTTAGCGGTAAAAACCTTTGTTCGCGAACACGATGAAGCCTTGATCAGAGAAGCTATTTTACGTGAAACCTTACGTGGTGGTCAGGTCTATTACTTACATAACCATGTAGATACTATTGATAAAACAGCCGCAGACATTCAAAAATTAGTACCTGAGGCGCGTGTCGTTACCGCCCATGGACAAATGCGTGAGCGTGAGCTTGAACGCATCATGAGTGATTTTTATCATCAACGATTTAATGTCATTGTTTGTACTACGATCATTGAAACGGGTATCGATGTACCCAGTGCCAATACGATCATAATGGACAGAGCAGACCATCTTGGTTTGGCACAATTACACCAACTGCGTGGCCGAGTAGGTCGTTCGCATCATCAAGCTTATGCTTATCTATTAACGCCACATGAAAAACGTATCACTAAAGATGCTAAAAAACGATTAGAAGCTATCGCCTCATTGGAAGATTTAGGCGCAGGTTTTACTTTAGCGACCCACGATCTGGAAATTCGTGGCGCGGGTGAGTTATTAGGTGAAGACCAAAGTGGCTCAATGTGCCAAGTTGGCTTTAGTTTGTATATGGAAATGCTCGATCAAGCTGTTGCAGCACTAAAAGAAGGTAAACAACTATCATTAGACCAAGTAATGTCTACGCAGACTGAGATAGAGTTACGTGTACCGGCGCTGCTACCTGATGATTACATTTTTGACGTTAGCTTACGCTTAAGTTTATATAAACGTATTGCCAGCTGTAAAAACAAAAATGAGTTAGATGATATTCAAGTTGAGCTCATTGACCGTTTTGGTTTACTACCTCAACCAAGTAAAAACTTAGTTCAAATTGCTAAGCTACGTCTTAAAGCACAGACTATTGGTATTTCACGAATTGAGGCAAGTGCTACTGGCGGCTCCATTGAATTTAGTAATGACACTAGCGTTGACCCTATGCTAATTATTGGCTTAATTCAAAAAAATCCAGCAGTGTATAGCATGGCTGGAGCGAGTAAGTTGAAGTTTGTAAAAGCCAACGATGATACTCAAAAACGCTTTACCTTAATTTCTAATATCTTAAATGACTTAGCAAAATAATGACCTATATTCTCGTTACCAAACAAGATGCATGTTTTTAGCGTGCTTTGAGTGGTAACGGGTATAATGGTAAACTTGAGCAAGTAACGTTTTCGCTAAACTTACTTTGCTCAAGCCTCTAAACAGTTTTAATGTAAAAATAAAATTGAGTTAGCTCAACTGATATACTTTTGTCTTAACATACGGATTTTTAATGAAATACCATTCAATTCTTACCCCTGCATTAACCTCATTATGCTTATTAACAAGTTGTATTGCTTTGGCAACCGACAGCGCTAATGTCTCAGCAGTTGAGGAAGCTCGTTGGTTTGAAATTGAAGTTATTATTTTTAAGCAAATTACAAATAACTCAAAAAATACCGAGCAATTTTCCCCTAGTGATCTAGCGGCTAAAAAAAGAAAAGCTATTGACTTATTAGCACCTTATTTACAACCGGATATAGCCTCATTAAAAAAATTACTGCCAATTTGTGAGCAGCAACAAACAAAATTACCGTATGACATAACCATTAAGCCATACAACCTTTGGCCTGAGAGTACTGATACTGAAGAAGCAGCTCTTCTATCAGAAAGCAAAAGCGGTCAAAAGATCAATAAGGCTCAACTTGATGATAATGAAGATGTAAAGTCTTCAGCCAAGATGTCTGTAACTGTTCTTCCAGAAGTTATCAATGAAACAACTGAAGCTATAGCCGAACATAATATAACGGAGCAAGGCGAGCAACCACAATATGTCGCGGTTGATGTACCGGTTTATAACCAATATCCGATTAATCGCCAAATGCCGTTATGTGTGATCCCTGATGAATTTTTCCAACAGCACTTAACTTCAGAGCAACTTGAAAGCTTTAATATCGATGGCTTCCCCATAGATAAACTAACAAACACAATCAATGGGCTTGAACAATGGCGCGATGATGACAATGGTGAAATTACCTGGGCAAGCGATACTCCTTACTTAATTGGTCAAGATTCTCTGCGTTTGAAATCTATTGCTAACCGCATCAAACGATCACGTAATTACGCACCGTTATTGCATCTAGGCTGGCGACAAATTGGTGAAAGTAAAAGAAAATCAAAAGCCATGAAGCTTTATGCTGGTGAACATTTAGATTTGCGCTACCAACAAGCAATGGCTAAACAAGAATCTGAGCAACAGGCACTTGAGATACAAGTTATTTTAGAACAAAGAAAACAAGCTGAAGAGCTGATTCGTAGTCAAATTAATTTAGTTGGCAATGAAACTGCACAAGTAACTACAAACGCAACATCTACCATTACACCTGATAGTGTTACAAACAATGCTATAGAGAGTTCTGAATCGTTCAATGAGTTGTCAATAGCAGAAGAATTACGCCAGCAAGCAAAACAGCAACAGCTTGATACTATATTTCAACAACTGTCGTTAGTGGACAATCAAAAAAGTAACTCTAGCAGCACAAATGTAGATAACACCAATGAATCCGTTAATAACGAAGAGAATATCAAAAGTATTGTTGCTGAGCTGTCATCTGATATAACGGTAAAAAATGGACCATTAAGTGCAAATAGCGCAACAGAAAATCAAGAACAAACCACACCACCGTTACAACCTTGGTCAATAGATGGGCTTTTTAAGGTGCACTTAGATCATTATCTGTATATCGATACCGAATTAAATATTATTGACTCATCTAATAACTCATCGACACTAACTGCGAAACAGAATAAAACATCAAATCGAAATAAAGTAATTTCCTTTAAACAAGATCGCCGAGTGATCACCGGAGAGATTCATTATTTTGACCATCCACACATCGGCATGGTAGTACAAATTAGACGTTTTGATCCGACAAAACCTGCTGATGAAGCGGTTAGCCAGTCGAAAAAATAAAGTAACAATACTTACTCTGAAAAATACAAAACTCGAACTTATTATCAACAAAAAATCACTGTAAAGGTTAATAAAATGGATAAAGAAATAGAAATTCAAGCAGCAGTATTTCGTCGTTTACTAGCACACTTGGACTCACGTAAAGACGTACAAAATATTGAGTTAATGAATTTAGCTGGTTTTTGCCGCAATTGTTTTAGTAAATGGACAGTGAGTGAAGCCGAAAAGTTAGGTGTAGACGTTGATATAGATACTGCGCGTGAGCAGGTATACGGTATGCCTTACAGTGAATGGAAAGAAAAACATCAATTGCCAGCAACAGATGAACAGATGGCTAAATTTAACGAGCTAAATAAAAAGTAGACATTTTGTTTAGCATGAAATGAGTAACTTTATGTGTATTAGCTCAGACTAGAGCTAACTATTATAAATATTAGGTTTACATTATATCTGGCAGGCAGTTTTAAGATCTAAACTGCCGTTGGTATTTCACCTCTTAACGCTAACTAATGCCACCAAAGAAGACACAAGACCTTAATGCCAAAAGGGTTGCTAACAATCTTAAAGCGGACGCTAGCTCAAGAATTACCTTGTGACTTATTCTTTCTGAATTTTCAGAGCGTAAATGAAGAGTCGTTATGATTCGTGTATCTATATTTACACACCTCGCCCAGCTGAACTTACGTGCACTCCTGCGACATCAGCTATAAAGGTGAAGCAACACCAAATTAGTTGAACATTTCACGTAGAGGATAAATTGTAAATAATAAATCTAGACATCCAAAAGCAGTATTCTAGGATCTCGAATACTCAAATCTACCTCATTTAATAAATAACCTAAGCCTTTTAGGTTTAGCAAGTTAATGCAGTTTCGTTCCAAAGAAATATAGTGCATTAATTGTAAATTGATCAAAACTTCATTAACCCGCTGTCTGGATATGCCTATCATTTCACTTAACGCCTGCTGTGATATGAATAAATTAGTATTTGCAGCACTGTTTCTCAATTGATGTACAGCTAGCTCTAATAATAAATAGACAATTTTTACTTCCTTTTTTTCAGAACTGAGTAGTTGTGACTGTAACCATTTAGGTTTCGACTCGTATGAAATATAATAAAGCCAACGGAATGTTTCCATATCTTCATGGATTAAGTGTTGGAGCTTCTCATTATCAAAAGTAATAATATCGATTGTTCCCACCAATGAGAATTTGAAAGAGAGGATACTGTCTTTCTGTGACTGATAATCACCAAACCAATCTCCAGGGCCAAACACCATACTGTTTATTGTCTTTAAACTGGGTGTCTGCATCGTTACAACCGCTGTCCCCTTAATAATATAGCTAACACCTGATGATGATAATTTTTGAAGACTAACATGGTCTGTTGGAACAATTATTTTATGTTGAGCAATAGTTGCCAATTTACCTTTGAATTCATCTGATAATGAACTAGCCCAACGAATGCCATCAATATATTTTTTTTCAATCACTTAATTAACCTTTCAAACTAAAAATAAATGTAAAAATTTCAAAATGTTAATGCTCTAATTTTGAATTTACTAAGTTTATCAAAATAATATACCGCTGTGTCCTATAGCGGACATATTAATAAGATCACACTCTTTATAATTGCGTCTAATAAATAAGGGACTGGCACTAATATATTACTGATATATCATCAAGTAACGAACGTTAGTCAACGAAGATTTTAACCTGTTCTTATTCTCATCAGCCCGCGATTATATAACTGGAAGCCGGAGGTGGTAGTTCTGCACGTCCGGCTCTATGTGGTGATGGCTCAGTAATGGATCGCTCTACCACGATTTTTTTAAATCAAAATTCAGGTTTAACATATAGGATTTTAATTATTAGGATGAATTATGTACCACAATAAAAAAGATACGTATTCTATGAATGCCTTAATGTTCATAGTTCACGTGATGGAATCAATAGTTAAAGATACTTATCCTGACAGCTTACAAGTATGGCCAACGTTACGTAGCTATGACGGCACTGCACATTTAACCGATGAACATGTGATTTTAGTCATTAGAGATAAAATCCAAGGAGATCCTTGTGTAGGGTTAAGTATTGACAAAGTTAGCTTTCATGATCTGCCGACTTTTAGTTTAACAACTACTAATTGTGAAATTTATTGTAATTATTTGATAAAAAAGTTTCAACTTACGAATCGAGATTTCGCAGTTGTAATACCTCTTTCTCATAGTGATAGCTGGAAGCAAGATTATGCTGGACTGCCTAAAGGAATTCTAGAACACCTTCATTGGCAATTAGCAATATTTGCAAATAGATATAATTTATCAATACCGGAGAAAAAAATTGTGAACAACGTAGTTACTACTGGAGATAACAACAAGGTGCTTGTCAACTCAATTGATAATTCGATTAATATCAAAACTGATTCTTTCCCAGAAGTTTTTCAAGAATTAAGAGCGGTTTTAGATAATGTAAAAGATATTAGTGAACGTGAGGCAATTACTCAGTCTATTGTAGAAATGGAAGAATCCGTTAAAACAGAAGGATTTGCAGAAAAATACAATAATTTTATAAGTGTTGCTGCATCTCATTTAACTATTTTCGCTTCTATGCTGCCAGCGTTATCCCAACTATTGGTGCCATAAAAAATGAAATAAGGGACTGGCACTTATATATTACTGATATAACAAATAAAGTAGCGAGCGTTAGTCAATGAAGATATTTTTCCTGTTCTTTTTTAATACTAAATCCTAATTAACCCTAAAGGGCTAACACGTAAAGTACGGCCTTTTTTTTAGTATTTACCTATGTTTTTAGTTCGCAACTAAAAGAGGTTGTATGCCAGATTTAACAGTTGAAGAGTTTTCATTAAAAGAAGCAATCACGTCCTTACGGGTTTTAGAGTCACGAATTGAGAAGTTTTCGATATCGGCATTTTTATTCTTTTCTTTAGCTTCACTCGTAGCCTTAACCAATAATAGCATTGAGATAAACGGGCTAAATATTCAGTCTTCAATGGCTCTGGTTATCATGTTTGTAATTGGCGTTTTTTGTTTCGTATGTAGAACTCTTAGTCTTTTAGGTACACAAGTTTACATTGAAAAAGTAAAAGAGTTGCATATTGCAGTATACCCAAAAGATAAAGGAAAGCATCTTAGTAGTCTTTGGAGCTTCAGCCCATTATCTACATTAGCCTTATTTACTGTTATTAAAGCTACTGGTTGTGCAGGACATATTTTAAAGCCAATTATAGCTATTGGTTTTTTATCGCCTGTAGTTTTTTCATTATTTAAAATACTACAGGCTGGATATTTTAACAGTTTAGTTAAACTGGAACCAATCGCTGTTGTTTTTTTCCTATCATGTCTCTTATTAATGGCCTCCTATTTACTTGAAGGGTACATTGTAAAAGGCGATTTTTCAGTTAGAACCAAAAAAGCGTTAGATTCGATGGTGTGGTAAAAGTTAGCTTACAAGTACTTCAAACGGAAAAATACAGTTAACTGTATAATTTATAAAGTTTAAATTTTATAATCAAAAACTATGCAGTACTGAGTAATTTATTGAAGAAATAGCCTGATATACGCCTCAATATTTACGTAGAAACGCGTTTTTAACGCAAATAAATCGAAAATTTAATGGCTGTTTTTCATCAATGATAAATTCTACAGCCTCGTTATACACAATAGAGGCAGACTTCGTAGTATGAAATGGTTCCATAAAATAGATCAAAAAAAATTTAGTGTAATATTAGTTATTTTATTGTTTTTATTTTTAGCAATTGGTTTTTTCGGAGACAAAAATAGTTACTTTGTCGGAAACTTAACCCCTGAGATAACAGGCGTCTGTCTCGAACTTCTTGTTATATTATGGATTTTTGATCGATGGCAAGAGAAGAGTAAGAAAAAAAAATTAATCTCACTAGAGCGAAGACTTCGTGAGTATTTGATTTTCTTTTTGAAACATAACTTTAAAACCCTCCCAAAAGAGTTACGAGTTGGTCGTTTTTTTGGTATTGATCACGATAAGAATATGGAAGAGTTAGACACACTTCGTGAGTATATCAGCAATAATAAACTTTCAAAGAAAGAAATATTGTCGATTCAAGAGCATTGCGTTCGAGAGGCAAGTACTTTAGATAACCTTTTACCAGTTGCCTCAGAATTGACGAATGAACATTTTAAAGCTTGGTGTCGGATAGTTTATTTCGTAAATTGTATTGCAAAGCAAAAAGAACCAATAAGTAAATCGACGCTTGATATTATTCAAAATATTAAGAAATTTGATACAGCTTCGTATAACAGAGAGTTGTATGTTGGTTCAAACAGCGCATAAAAAAACCTAAACCAGACAGTGACACTGTCGAATTTTTCGCAAAATATACGTAAAAACTGCTCCAGTACACCGCTGGTTAGATTGGCGTTAGTGGGCAAGTCTTCCTGATATACCATCAAACTTTACAAGGAGTTTAAAATGAACTTAGATGCACTAAAAGAAATAAATACGAATAACCCTGAGATATTAGAACAATCAGCAAGAGACAATAATGCAAATGAAAGTACCGTAACAGGTATAGCCTTATTTGCAGCAAACAACGGTTACGATAGCTTAACTCCCCCACAAAAATATCATTTTGATAATTGTATTAGACCCCTAATCGAAGATGTTCAATGCTCTGGTTATAATCATGAATGTGAAGAGGTTCCACGTGAGTGCCCAGCCACTTTAGATGATCAAGATCTTGTTGAGTATTATCAGAATGATGGTAAATACTGTGAAAGTTGCGAAGGTCAAGCATCATCAGATGCCCATTCTAAAGAATCATTTATGCGTGATTAAAAGCTCACTATAAGTTTCTTAAACAGGCACAAACAGCTAGCTGAGATCGTTCCTCGATATTATAGCCAGCTGTTTTAGGCGCTTAGCAAAGCGATATGCTTCTTCGCACCTCATAAATAGGTGTTCACTAATTTTTTCGTCCCAGAATTTAGGTTGCTGGAATTCAATTACCCACGAACAGAGGAATAATCTTAACAGGTAATCACAGCTTGTACTGAGTGGCTATGCTAGCTCTCGGAACAAGGAATATATATGTTAGAAATATACTTGATACTGAAATTAGCGGTTACTATTGACCCAATTACAGTGTTTGAAGCCGTAACTTCAATGGTTACGCTAGTAGGCAACGGTGCTTTCGCTTACTACTGGATTAATAAAATTAACAAGGAAGCTTAATTTTTTAATTAAAGTGGAACAATAATCCCGCTTACACTTTGAAATCCAGTTAATTCTGGTACTTAAAAAATAAATATTAAATTAGTAGTGTCTTATCCTCCATTAATGCGAGTTTGGCACTCACCAAATAACATTGAAACATAAGAAAATCAACAAGGACACGTTACAGATAATTGGACTCCCCCCCCTAAAGAGTGAGGTAATATAAAAGCTACCACACAAATATATTATAAAGAGTCCTATTACTTAATTCGCAGTGACTTGCACAAAACCTATTCAATACAGACTTTATTACGTCCACTTGTCTTTGCCGTATACAGCGCAATATCTGCTCGTTTGGTCACGTTCTCAAATGAAGTGTCATTTACTGTAATCTCACTAACACCAATACTTACCGTTACGGTAATACTTTTTTCATCGTGAAGTATATTGCACTGCTGAGTTGCTACTCTAATTCTTTCAGCAACAACCATCGCTTTTTGGGTCGTGGTATTGGGTAATAATACAATAAACTCTTCACCGCCATATCTAGCCAGTAAATCAATATCTCGTATGGAGTCTTTAAATACATCAGTTAGCGCTATTAATAATTTATCACCACCATCATGACCGAAGTTATCGTTTACCGCTTTGAAAAAGTCTATATCTAGCATTAGTATGCAAAAAGGGAGTTTATCTCGAAGATAAAGTAAAAAAGAGCGTTGAATCACTTCTGTAAAGTAACGTCTATTATATGAACCTGTTAATCCGTCTTTTTCTGCTAGATTTTTAAGTTCTAATTCAAGTAACTTCTGCTCTGTAATATTTATTGCTATCCATAAAACTACCCTAACATCATCTCTTCTTTGTTTTAGTGGGAATACTCTGCCTTGATACCACTGATTTTTAATACCTAATATATTACCTTCATTGGCAATCTCGAAGTCAACACATGTCAAACTATCATCATTAATCGTTTTATTTATGGTATCCATGAAAGTGCTGAACAGATGACTAGGCAATAGCGTCGATAAGTTATTACCCTCTAATTTATCCTTAAAAGGATAAAGAAAAGGATATATTTCATTAGCATTCCCGCCAAGCTGTTTTATAACAAAGCCAGTTTGATCAATAACAAAAATAGGATCAGGAAGCGCATTAAAAAAAAGCGTCAGAACCTCTTCAAATTCATTTGCATCTAATTCGCTTGATGACTTGGTTTTAGATTTCATTATTACCCTTATGACTGAAAATGTTATCTACTTTTCGTGTGTAACCGATGTTAAAAAACGTATTGATTCAATTATATATTTAATAATTGTTAGGTTAAAGGGATCGCTAGATTGAAATGTATTTACGTTAAAATATATCGAAGTCTCGCTAGCTACTCAGTATTAATTTTGGCTAAAGATGAAACAAAGCTTAGTGTAGTGGGCAGGTCAGATTAGCCTCTACCTTAGTAGCTATTGCAACAAAAGTTCGTAATTAAAATAACACATCAATGACTGATTTTTAATGAGAAGAAGTTATAAGGTAATCATAAATGCTTAAGTCCGCTTTATTAGTAGAGGCCGACGTTAGCATAACAGTCCCTAGTGTCTGCAATTCGCACTTTTGAAGTCATGCCAATGCAAATACGTGAACGACCGCAATGTGCCTTTTTCGACTGTCAGTTCGAGTTTGAGCCACTACACTTTATGATGCGATCTGCTGTAATATATACTCTTCGTCACCTCAAGATGCAGGACTCAGTGTCTTGAAGTATCATAGCTATAAAACCCAAAGACTATGAAAACTGAGCGATTTCATCTTCAGTTAAGTCACGCCATTCTCCTGGTGCTAAATCACCCAAGGTTATGTCTCCTATCTGTTCTCTGTGTAAACCCACTACCCTATTACCTACCGCTGCAAACATACGTTTAACTTGATGATATTTACCTTCGGTAATAGTAAGTAGTACTTCACTTCGATAAGAAGCTTCATCAACCAAGTTCTCTTTTTCTACCCGCGTTAATATTGCAGGTCGAGTAAGCGAGTCTTCACCTTGAAGCTGAAGTCCACTGTCAAACCTAGCAACTAAAGCTGATAACTTATCATCATCAATTTCACTGCGTAGCCATACACGGTATGTTTTTTGGCACTGCTTTTTCGGCGAAATAACGTTATGCGACCAGCGACCATCATCGGTGATCAATACCAAACCAGTGGTATCAGCATCTAATCGGCCCGCGATGTGTAAATCGAAAGCTTTATCTACCTCAAGAGAATGTAATACTGACGGGTAGACTTCATCAACATTTGAACAAATGGTGTCTACTACCTTATGTAAAATATAATAGCGAGAGCCACGTGCACTAAGTTGTTGACCATCGATAGTAATAATATTGTTTTCATGTACTTGCATTGCCGCATTTTTAGCAACTTCATTATTAACACGTACCTCACCACTTTTAAGCACTTTTTTAGCTTCGGTTCGGGTGAGTTCAGTACTTTTACAAATAAATTTATCTAAGCGCATATTGGCAAGCAAGGCCTTACTATCAATGAAAATAAGCCGCTATTATCCGCATTGCTTATCAACAAGCAATAACTAATCTCATTTAGTTGTAAAAATGAAAAAAATAAATAACTATTATTAACTATAAAAAAAAATTGATTATAAGTTAAGCTGTTATTATTAAATATAATTTTGTTGTAGGGACATAGCATCTTGAAATTTATACCAAAGCTAGCACAGCACACTATTCGATTTACCGTGGTGAGTATTTTCATTTTAGCTACGGTTGTTACTGCCGTTATTGCTATCAGTTTGCAATATCACTTCAGCAAAAATATGGCGACAGAATCCGCTAGCCAACTATTTTCATTATCGAGTCAAAAAACACAAGAGCATTTACAATCACTTGATCAAAGAGCTAAAAATATTACTCGCATGTTTGCTAAATTTGGAGACCTTGTTGAAGGTAATAAGGTAAGTAATTCTGTCGGGCCTGTTTTTTCAGAAGTGCTAAAGTCTAGTAGTGACTTTTATGCAGTATATATAGGTTTTGGAAATGGTGATCTCTATGAATTAATCAATTTAGACGCTAGTCCACTAATTCGTGCACAAGTCGATGCTTCAGTTTCCGACCGCTGGCTTATCATTGAAGTTAATGGCGAAGCAAGTAATAGGAAACGAGTCTTTAGTTATCTTAATGAAGACTTTACTGTACGAATAGCCCGTGAAGAATACAGTGATTATGACGCGAGTGTTCGGCTATGGTATTTAAACGCTAAAATGGGAGAGGTGTATAAAACTGCCCCCTATATGTTCCAAAATTTGCAAGCCCCGGGGCAAACCTATTCAGCTAAAATCCCTGGCTCTGATGCTGTCCTTGCAGTAGATATTGCATTATCTTCTGTTGATCAATATTTAACGAATCAAGGAGCTGCACAGCACGGTAATAGAGATAAAGAAGTCTATTTATTTCAAAAGTCAGGGGAGATAATTTCAAGTAACCAAGGCAATATAACTAAGACTGCTGATATAAAAGTCAATAAAATAGCACTGTCCGATAAACAGAAGCAACTGATTGCAAACACCCCCCCGCTAAAAGTATCTAATGAGACTGATTGGGCCCCTATGGATTTTTCAGTCTCAGGGCAACCAAGAGGTTATAGCATTGAAATGCTTTCTTTAGTTTCTCAGATGACTGGCTTAACATTTGAATATACCAATGGTTTTACTTGGCTTGAGTTAGTTAAAGAGTTTGAAAGCAAGAGCCTTGATCTACTTCAACCGGTATTCAAAACAGAAGAAAACAATCAAAGAGGAATCTTTTCTAAAACATTTATCAACTTACCATTTACAATTATAACCCAGAAAAATGTAGATAAAATAAGCAAATTAAGCCAGTTACAGGGGAAAGATTTAGCAATTACTCAAGGTTGGTCAAACACAAAGACCCTTAAACAACATTTTCCCACAATTAATATTATTGAATACCCTTCAAGTAAAGCTATGTTAACAGCTGTGGCACAAGGGGAGGTTTTTGCCGGCTTTGATAACGAAGTTATTTTTCGTTACACTCAACAGCAGTTTTTTATTAAAAACATTCAATATCACTCCGATATAAACTTTTATCCAGCAGATTTAAAAAACTCATTACATTTCATGCTGCATGAGTCACAAACCGAGTTAATGGCCATTATTAATCTAGCTATAGATAATATTTCGGAAAAACAAAAAAATTCACTTAAAGCTAAATGGTTTACTCAAAATAAAAAAAACACCAAACAAGGAGTAGTCCCCTATGTGGAGTTAATTGCGTTAGCTGATAATGCCCCGCTTCATGGGAAACTCGTACCATTAGTGATAAATGATATCGAGAGTTTTATCTACTTAACACCTATTAATCTCAGCGAAACAGAGTTTTTAGCCATAATAGTACCGCGTGAAACTATTTGGGCCCCCAGTGCTGCAAAGGTAAAGTTGTCAATTATCATCACAACAATTTGTTTATTGCTCGTGCTGCCGGTGAGCTGGATTTTTTCCAGCCCAATAGTGAAGCCTATTAAGTTACTTGCCTTAGAAAATGAGAAAATTAAAAACCGAAAGTATGAGGAAGTCGATTTAGTTAAAAGTAATATTAAAGAAATTGATGACCTTGCCTCTTCATTAGTTGAAATGTCTGTTGCGATTAAAGACCATGAGCTAAAGCAGCAAGAGTTGATGGACTCTTTTATACAGCTTATCGCACAAACTATCGATGATAAATCGGCTTATACTGGCGGTCACTGCAATAGAGTGCCTGAATTAGGCTTAATGTTAGTGAATGAAGTTGTTAAAGATAATAGTACCTTTAAAGATTTCTCATTCAAGTCCAATGATGAATACCGTGAATTTAAAATTTCTGCCTGGTTACACGATTGCGGGAAAATTATTACTCCTGAACATATCGTTGATAAAGGCAGTAAACTTGAAAGCATCTATAACCGTATTCACGAAGTAAGAATGCGCTTTGAAGTGTTATGGCGAGATGCTGAAGTGAATTATTATCAGGCTTTAATAGAAAAACCTGAACAACAAAAAAAATTAGGTCAATTACTCACAGAGCAACAGCGACAATTAACACAAGACTTTGCTTTTGTAGCCAATGCTAATGTCGGTGGTGAGTTTATGGCTGAAGATAAAGTTGAGCAATTACATCTCATTGCTCAGCAAACTTGGCAACGTCACTTTGACGATACCTTAGGTTTATCTCCAGTAGAAGAGTTACATTTAGCTAAACAAAACGAACAGCAAGGTGACCAACAACAAACGGATGTGCAATCAAAAATTCTTCCTGTAACTGAACAGTTATTAACAGACAAAGCAGAACATATTATTAAACGAGATAATCCTGTCGATTTCGATGAAAAACTTGCTATAAAGATGTCTGCTCCTGAACATCAGGCTAATTTGGGTGAGTTATATAACTTATCTGTTTCTCGTGGCACATTAACAGCAGAAGACCGATATATTATCAATGAGCACATTATAGGTACGATCAAAATGTTAGAGCAACTGCCCTTTCCTCCTGAGCTTGCTAATGTTCCTCGATTTGCTTCAACACACCATGAAACACTTATTGGCACGGGTTATCCAAGACAGTTAACTGCTGAGGAATTAACTGTCCCTGAACGAGTATTAGTGATTGCTGATATTTTTGAAGCTTTAACTGCGGCTGATAGGCCCTATAAAAAAGCAAAGCCCTTAAGTGTATCAATTAATATTTTGCATAAATTCGCCCTTGATCAACATATCGATATTGATTTATTCGAGCTATTTTTAACTTCTGGTATTTATTTAACCTATGCCAATAAATACATGAGAAGCGAACAAATTGACGAGGTTGATATCACTAAATATCTGCGAGTATAAGTAGTAAGTAAGGATGTCACCTGAAAGTAGACTAACAACCTTTAAGTTTAGGTTTTAGGTTTGAGGTTTGAGGTTTGCAAAGTAAATTTCGATTTGCGTAGATTGGCTACAACACCAAGTGATAACATGCCTTGTTTAATAATATCAGGGCATACAATCCCTATTACGGCTGTGGAGCTCAGTTACACAATTAAAAAACTTGTTATAATACGGTCGATAGCTGCAAAAAAGGCTTCTGAATTAATTCAGAAGCCTTTGATCAATTAAAGAAACTACATCACTTTATTATTCAATAATAGTTATCTAACAACCTTACTAAGTTCATTAGTAAAACACTGCTCAGTGCGACAAATACTCTTATCGTTCAAGGCTTGTTTGTAATCTTCATCACCTTGATGGGCAGTACCAAAACTTCGCACAATAATAGGTTGAGTTGTTTCTATTATTGAAGAGAAAAACGCTTTCATATCGCTATGAGTTAACTTTTCAACTTCAGCAATAATTTTTTCTTTACTATTAAAATCAAACATCTTTTCATTAATTTCTGACCAGTAATGGCGTGTTCGCTCATTTAAGTTCTTATCTTTGGCCTGTAAATCTTTAATCAGCCCTTGCTTATATTCATCAAATTTTTCAGCGGTCATCTCATTTAATGTCACTTTGAAATTAGTCATGAATTGATCGATACGGCGTTTTAATTCAACCGGCCCTGCTTTGGGCGATTGAACTAAAAATGACAATCCAGGTAGGTTTTCTAACTTAGTATTTCGTCCACTCACAATATAACCAAGTTGCTGATCGGTACGGATAGATTTAAAGAAAGGAGCGTTTATCATACTACCCAACAAGCCATATTTCGCGCGATTGGTGAATGAGTCATTATTACTAATATAGCTTTCAACGATGGTTGAATCGTTATGGTCTACCACTATTTCTTGAACTAATGCATGACTCATGTTGTTTATCTTAACAACTTTATTAGCACGTTCTTTAGCTACAGAGTTGGTCATATTAAGTGCATGAAGCGTTTTGCCCAATTGAACCGACTCTGCTTTGAGCATATTACCGTGTACCAATACTTCGACTTCAATCTCCTTATGGAAATCGTTAATATATTGCGCTAACTGTGCTGGAGTTACCGTAGAAAGTGCACTAGCTAATGCTTTAGCTGAATAGACTTTAGTACGCTGCATTTGACTTAACGCTGAACGTGCTTGGCTATATGGGCGATCAAACTTAGCATTGTTCCATTTACGTACTAAGCGCTCTTTGTGTAAATTAAAAGCCGCTTCATCGATATCCAAATGTCGAATGCGTTTATTAATCGTACTTAATAGCATGGCTTGCTTTTCATCATAACCATTTACGCCAAAGCCCATTCATGCACTAGTAGACCAAACGTTATAGTATAATTCAGCTTCTTTAGCGGGATAACCAAATTCATTTAAGCTGTCTTGTAATAACGCACTATAAAGATAGTTTTTAGCGCGAGATAGAGCACTTTTTCCTGCTTGGTCAGAGTAAATTTGTACATTAACAGATGCTTTAGGCACTCTAAATTCAGTGTCTTGCTTGTGCCATAATGTAAAGCCTGACTTTTCAAAAACGATGACTGGCTTGTTCGCATCAGACTCAACTTTTTTCATTGTTAGGTTAGTAGCAATAAATGGGTTAGGTGCTGGCAACGAAAAGGCATCAATGCTTTTAGGTGATTGATAACGACTCATCTCTTCTGCATTGATTTTACTCATTGCATAAGGCGTGTTGTATTCAGGTTGCACTTGATCCGTTGTTAACCCTTTAGCAACTAACACTAATCTCATATTTTCAGGTGTTATCTGCGCCAAGTATTCTGTAATTAATTGGTGAGAATAGTCATTATACAAATAACCTTCATTTAAAATATTTTTTGGTGAAAAATACTGTAACTGTCTTGAAAGGTTGCTAGCGGTATCTGCTGCACCCTGTTTCTCTACAAAATCAAAACTATTTTTTGAGATAGCCGCTTGTTCTTTAAAGTACTGTTGGTTGTATTTCTCATTTGATAACAATTGTAAATAAGAAAATACTGCTTCAGTGACTTGTTGATAATCAGCTAAACCTTTAGGTGTCAGTGTAATTCTTACAGTAAAACGCTCAAAATCATCTGGACCATAAGCGCTAGTACCTAAAGATTCTATTAACCCTTGGTTTTTAAGGTGGCTATATAAGCTGCCTTTGCCTTCTTGACCTAATAAAGACGAGATAATAGTAAGTGGCTTTTCTTCAAAATACTGAGTTGACTTGGTAACAGGAAATGCCAACGTTAACTTTCTTATATCTTTCATCGGCTCTATATTGATTTTTACGCCTAACTGCTCAGGTAAATAAGGCTCAACTTTTGCTGGTGTAGATTTTGAACCATTATTTGGAATGGCTGTAAATTTTTCACGTGCCCATTTCTCTAATGTGTCTAGGTCTTCACGACCTACCAATGAAAGTGACATACGGCTAGCCGTATAGTTTTCTTTATAAAGCGCTTTTAAGTCATCAATAAGTGCATCATTTTCGCGATCCGCTAATGTATCTAAATTACCTACCGAAAATTGACTCGATGGATGTTCAGGGTTTCGAGTATCTTTTAATACTTCTCTAATACGGCGAGCATCATCTTTAATTTTCATGCTGTATTCAGAGTGAACCGCATTTTTTTCACGGTCAACGTATTGCGTATCTAAACTAGGTGAGATAAAAAATTGTGCAAAACGATCCGTTGCTTCTTCTAAAGAATCTTGATTTACTTGGAAAAAATAATTTGTGTGCTCTTGACCTGTTCCCGCATTTGACCAACCGCCATTCGCTTTTAAATATTCATTGTATTCACCCACATTCGGGTATTTATCGGTACCTAAAAACAACATATGTTCTAAGAAATGAGCAAGACCTTCGCGATCTTTAGGATCAGCCATATGGCCGATATGTACATCCATTGAAGCAGCAGATTTATCAGCGCTACTATCAGAAACAAGTATCACTTTTAAGCCATTATCAAGCTCAACATAACGGTATTGGCGTTGATCATTTTGACTTTTAACTACCGTTTCTTGATTCGCTAATACCGATTGAGTGTTAGCAGTAGACTCAGTAGTGTTGCAACCACTAAGAGTACTAACGCCTAAGGCTGCGGCAACTAGGGCTGCGATTAAAGTATAATTGTTATTTCTCATTATTATCCTTGTGCTAATGACTTTGTAGCCACTAATATCCAATTGTTTGTAGTAATATACACGCTAAAATAGTGTTAGTGAATGTATAAAGCACGCAATATGTAACATTAAATTCACTAAAAAATCACCTTAAATTAACCTTTTGCTTTTTTCTTGTAAAAAGGATATTCAAAGGATCAACTTTCCCCGCTAGGCACTTTTTGGGACATTCATTTTGAGCTTGAGTTTGGCATCTTGATTCGAAAGACGTGCAGAATGGATTTTTATGTTATAGCGAGAATCAAAGGCATAAGTATGGCGTTTTTCTAGTTAGCGCTGAGGTGGGATCAGATTAGTTAAAACTGAAGATTAAATTTTATCCGTTATCGATAGTTGACAAAGGCTCGTCGCAACTCGATATCAGTTCAAATCATGCCTGTCACTTTTGGGGAGGTATCACTACCGGTTTAGTCTAGAAGCGCTTTGTGCTGCGTTATTGTTCTACAATAACGCAGCACGGCTGTAGTTTATTAGAGTATGCTGGTGCATATTTTACTGAATAGCTATTATCTTTAATCAATTCCTTGCCTGAAGACGTTTCTTAATCCCAGCTGAACCCGCATATTGAAGTAACATAGGTACAACATAATCAGGTAACTGCTATTTTTGAAGGGCAAGCTCAGCTTAATTGACTAAAGCCAAGTTACCTATTCTGCTTCAGCTAAATACCAATAACCTTGGTTCAACAACTCTGTCGCTAACTCAACAAAAGCTGCATTATGACTCCAGTCACTAAGATCATCAGGTAACAACATCACTTTGTCACAAAGTAGTTTAACACCATTAGCAATTTCAGCTGAGAAAGCCAATTCACTTCCATTGATGTAACACAAACCCTGTTCAACAGTATCTTCAAAGTAAAAAGCACGTAAGCCGCCTAATCGTTTAATAGCATGGCTATTGAGGAGATTGCTCACTTCTGAAAGTTCAAACGGCTCATCTGGTATTAAAATATCGAGTTCGTGTTTCGCCGCAGTTAAAAACTGGCCAGTGAATTTTTTAAAGCTTGTTTCATCATCAAGTAAATTTTGAACTTGCGACTTAATACTCGCATAATCGTTATTACTCACTTCACCACTGTTGCTAACAACCTGTCTGTTAGGATCTTCAAGTAATTGAGCACCTTGTTCGCTATCAATTAAATGATCGGCAAAAGCGCTTAATAAACTTACCGCGGAGTTGGCTCTAAAACCAATAGAGAAACTCATCGACGTTTCAAGGGTAATACCTTCATGTGGAAAGCCTGGTGGAATATAAACGATGTCTCCGGCTTCAAGCTCTTCATCAATAATGGCATCAAAAGGCTCTACGTGTAATAAAGCTTCATGGGCAGCAAATTGTACATGCTCTCCACGCGATCCTACGCGCCAGCGACGTTTACCTGAGCCTTGGCAAATAAATACATCATAGTTATCAATATGGGGGCCTACACTGCCACCTGGTGTCGCAAAACTAGCCATTAAATCATCTAAACGCCAGTGCGGGATAAAACGAAATGCTTCAATCATTTCTGCCGCTTCTTCAGAGAAGTTATCAAGGGCTTGAACCACTAAAGACCAGTTCTCATTACCTAAATGTTCATAGCTTTCAAATGGACCAAAAGCAGCTTGCCATTGCCCATCTTTTTTATGAACCAAACGAGACTCTATTTGCTCTTCCATCGCAAGGCCAGCGACTTCATCAGCAGCAATAGGGTCAACAAAGTTTTTAAACCCTCCACGTATTACTACAGGTTTCTTTTGCCAGTATTCGTCTAAGAATTCTTGCTGAGTCATTTGGTTCAAGTTTAAGGTATACATAGTGCTCTCATTTAATTTATTTCAATTAGTACAATTGGTATTAAGCCACGGACATGCCTGCAATTTTATGCCAAAAGCCATTACATTCGCTGATACCATCGAGCTCTTTCCTCGTTGGGTTAACGAGTTGTTCTCTAAAGTTGTCAAGTTGGGTAAAAGCAGCGGTACTATCTGCACTAATTCGGGCAATATCCACCCCCATTGCATCAAGGGCTGGCATTTCATTGATGAGATTATACTGGTAACCCGACAAAGTTTGAATACCATTGAGCACAAATACTCGTTCTCCTTCGCGACTATTCATTCGACGACCTTCTGGGTACTTAATACAACAGTACTCACAATCATCTTTTGCTTTATCTTCTGAGCGTGCAGTAAAGCAACGGGCAGAATAGGCTAGCGGTAGGTATCCCCACGAAAAAACTTCACATTCGAACTGCTGACGAATACCTGCTTCAGTCGCTTGATCTAATAATATTTTTAACCAATCACCACTGAGTTCAACTGGCATCAACCAACGCGTCATTCCCTGTTTTAACAAAACTTTGAGGGTTGATAAGTTATAACAATTAATCGCAGGGCCAGCGACAAAAGGCATTTTCAGCTCATGCATAATTTGCACTGCGCTTAAATCGTTGGCTTCTACCAGAAATTCACCATTATCACACAAGCGCTTTAACACTTGTATTTCAGCAGGAGATTCGAGTAAGGTCATCGTAGAAACAACCACTTGTTTCTTGGTGTCTTTGGCAACGTCTTGCGCTAAGCCTAGCCAATCTTTAGCGCGAAGTTCACGTCTTTTTGAACAAACCGTTTCGCCCAAATAAATAATATCAGCACTCGATTCTTTCGCTTGTTGGTAGAAGTCTACCACCTCGTTTTTCGGCCAAAAGAATAGACTAGGTCCTAAAGAGAATTTCATGATTTTTCCTAAATTTTATTGCTATCGCTAATTTTATAGTTATTCAACGTTAAGCTGTATGCTTCAATTCAAAGGACAAAGCACGGAGTTGACGTTAGTCATTGCTCTTTACATGCAATACTTCGCCTTACAGGTCATACTTCGGGTGTTTAAATATTTCCCGAAGAATGTGTGAGTACTTATGACAAATAAATTGGACAATACAGCGACAGAATAAGTGACGATTACTGCCACTTTCGGTGATATGCACCTAACGTGGTTTGTGAGCCTTCAGATAAATTGGCTAAGGTATTCATCCAAGCACCTTCAACGGCAAAATTTTCTGGATTCTGCTGATATCTGTCTAATGCCATTCGCCAAGTTTTAGCCACTTGTTCAACATAAGCAGGGCTACGTTGTCTGCCTTCAATTTTTACCGATACTATCCCCATAGCAATTAAGTCAGGGATAAGCTCTAAAGTATTAAGGCTGGTAGGCTCTTCTAGGGCATGATAAACATTATTATCAACTTCAAAACGACCTTTACATAGTGTCGGATAACCCGCATTTTCATCTTCTTGGTAACGATCGATAAGTACACCATTTAAGCGAGACTCTAAGCCTTTATCTGTTTCTTGCCATCGAACATATTTCGCCGGTGAGCACGCGCCTACCGTATTAGGAGACTCTCCCGTCATATAAGAAGATAAGTAACAGCGCCCTTCTGCCATTATGCATAAGCTACCAAAAGCAAAGACTTCTAAAGGTACAGGACTACTTTTAGCTAACTGTCTAACTTGTTGTACAGACAAAACTCGTGGCAGTACTACTCGCTGAACATCAAAGTTATTTTTAAAGAATTTGATCGCTTCCAGATTCGTTGTTGAGGCTTGTACTGACACATGACGCTCAACATCAGGATATTTTGTAGCGGCGTAATCTAACACACCTAAATCTGCGATAATTAAAGCATCTGTACCTATAGCAACAGCGTTATCAACGGCCTTTTGCCAACGTTCTTCACCACCAGCATGCGCAAAGGTATTAATGGCTACATGCAGTTTTTTACCCCGTTGATGCACGTAATCTGCAGCTTTAGCCAACTTACCATCATTAAAGTTAAGACCTGCAAAGTGGCGGGCATTGGTATCATCTTTTAAACCGATATAAACCGCATCGGCGCCATTATCTATAGCTGTTTTTAGTGCGGGTAAATTTCCAGCAGGACAAAGTAACTCCACATCAACTCCAAATAGTCATTGTTATTAGAAATAAAAATTTTCAGCAGTGTATGTTGTTCATCATTCTTATTTATTGATGTGTATTAAAGAAAACTTGATCTGCAATATTAATTTATTTTTAAGCCTTGCTAGAATGTTCGCCAATCAATAAGCAGCATCAGAGTAAATATAAGTGCTAAAAGTCCCTACGGTATTACCCCTTACACAATCGATAACGGCAAGTCTAATTCCCTCTTTATCGCTAGTTGAAAAAAAAATACCGTTACGATTAAAGGAAAAGTTAATCAAGGTAATGCCAAAAATTTTACAGCCTAGTTTACGCTTTGTGCCTTTTAGTGCGCAAAGGTCTCTACTCATTCCAGCACTACATTCTATTTTTAGTGAGGCAATTACAGACGGTGACTTTGAGTTTTTACAAGGTAAATGGCTAAAGATTTCTATCATCGATTTACAACTCAATTGGTGGTTAAGCTTTGATCAAGACCAATTAATCATGGCATCGCCCAAAGATAATATTGCTGAAGATGTAAGTTTTAGTGCTAACGGTGATGACTTGGTGCTCATTGCAGGTCGCAAACAAGATCCTGATACCTTATTTTTCCAACGTCGATTGAAAATTGAAGGCGATACTGAATTAGGGTTAGAAGTAAAAAACTTAATTGATGCCATTGATATTGAGCAATTACCGAGTTCTATTCATGATTTAGTAGACTTTAGTGCCAGCTTTTTACAAAATACCCATGATGAACTTGCTTTAGTACAGGGTTAAAAAACACCTATAAAAATAGCCGAACCACTCTAAATTAATCACTTGCTTTAACCAAGTAACATACGCTCACTTGTCAACTTCACTGACAAAGTGGCTGGGTGATTATTACTCTGCGCGATAACCTACTCCGACATACCTGCTAATCAACACTTAGCTTCCTTAGCACTATTGGAAGCCACGGACGCCTTTTTATTTCCGTATTGGTCATTGAAACAGCTTTTTATTATTTTAAACGGATATTTGATAGAATAGAAACTATAGTTTACAGTAACTTTTCGTAATAACTCGTCAGGGTTATCATCGCTATAGAATAAAAAACACAGTGCTAGCATTAATTCGTAAGGGATATATCGGATTGAATTATTAGGCTGTGTAAATGCTGTAATTAAAGGTTAGTAGTCTTAATGAATTTATCCCAATGTGAAATAAAGAACATCCTCTATTCTTACGAAGATACTGTGGTTGCACGTGTTATCCCTAACAATGATGAGTTTGCTAATACAACCTCTGAAAAGCCAACCGTTATAATTAAATACCAAAATACCGATTACCCTTCAACAGAATTAGACTCTCGTTGGAAAAATGAATACAGAATTTTACGTGCTATTGACTCAAAATGGGTGATTAAAGCACACGCTTTAAAGCGACATAAGAACAGTCACATATTGGTACTAGAAGATTTTTCATCAACTACGTTAAGTGATCTCATAACGACGAACGAACTAACTTTTAGTCAACGTTTACATATAGCTTGCCAGTTAATCTCCGCCTTAGCTGATGTGCATCGTTTACAATTAATCCATAGAGATATTAACCCAAGTAATATTTTAATAGACCCTGCGACACTGCAATTAAAATTGTGTGATTTTGCTTTAGCCACACGACTTAGTCATAAACAAATAAAATTACTTAATTATGACCTGTGGGGGAGATTTGAATATATTTCACCTGAACAAACAGGGCGTACTAGTATCAAGGTAGATTATCGCAGTGATTTTTATTCGCTAGGCGTCACTCTATATGAACTTTTCAGCGGGCGATTACCCTTTACTTCACAAAATGCGATGACCTTATTACACTCCCACATTGCTCGTACGCCCGAGTCTTTAGCCGATATAAAACAAGGTATTCCAGCGGTAGTTTCAGCGATTGTCACGAAACTCATGGATAAATCGCCAGAGAACCGTTACCAGAGTACTTATGGCCTACAAGCTGATTTAGATAAATGCTTCGAGCAATGGAACAAGAACAACACTATTGAAAATTTCATTTTAGCCGAATCTGATGTATCTCTTCATTTCAATGTATCGAATAAACTTTATGGCCGAGAAAGTGAACTTGCTACTATTTTAGAAGCATATCAACGTGCCTGCACAGGGCATACCGAGTTAGCTATGGTTAGCGGCTATTCTGGTGTGGGTAAATCAGCATTAGTGCATGAATTGCAAAAAAACATTATTGCCACTGATGGGTTATTTATCACAGGTAAATGTGATCAATACAACCGTGGGCAGCCTTTTTTAGTCTTAATTGAAGCGCTACAACAGTTACTACAACATCTGTTAAGTTAAAGTAGTGAAAAACTCAGCCAATGGCGAACTAAGTTGCAAGTAGCCCTTGGTAACAATGCTGCCATTATCACTGAATTATTACCCGATTTAGCCTTAATCATTGGCGCTCCCCCCGCATTAACCTTATTACCACCTGCTGAAGCTGAGATGCGTCTGAATATGGTGTTTATTGATTTTGTGAGTGTGCTGTATTCTAAAGAGCAACCTCTGGTTATATTTCTTGACGACTTGCAGTGGGTTGATATGCCGACATTGACTCTATTACAACAGCAAGTTAACGATAGTAATAAAAATGGTTTATATGTTATTGGTGCCTATCGCGATAACGAAGTGGATGAAGCACATCCCCTTGCGATTGCCTTACAGAAGATAGAACAGGCAAACGCATTAACAAAAATACATCTTCTCCCGCTAAAGCTAAGCCACGTTCAAGAATTACTGTGTAATACACTACAGTGCGATTTTGATGATGTATTGACTTTGGCTGAGTTATGCTTGAAAAAAACACAGGGGAATCCCTTTTTCCTCAACCAATTTTTATTGGCACTTTATCAAAAAGACACCATTAATTATAACCATATAAAAGGGTTGTGGCAGTGGCGTATTGAAGAAATAAACCAACATTCAATGACCGATAATGTTGTTGATTTAATGATTGAGAAATTTACACTACTTAATAGTGAAACACAGTTACTTTCGTCTATAGCTGCACACCTTGGGCATAGTTTTAGCCTCCGCCAATTATCATCGGCATGCAAATACGACACGATAACAACCGCAAAAACCTTATGGCCACTACTCGAGGCAGGTTTCATATTGCCGCAAGATGAGTACTATCAATTTATCGATGATGAAGCGAGCTTAAACCAATCAAGCTATTACTTTTTACACGATAAAGTTCAACAAGCCGCTTACCAATTAACGCCTGAAGCAGGTCGCGAACAATTGTTGCTGCATATAGGAATAAATTGGCTAGAAAACATAACAGAAGAAGAGTTAGAACTTAACCTTTTTACACTTCTACGTGTGCTTAATGGCGCCATCAATATCATAGAAAATAATGATGAATTAAAACAGATCGTCACCTTAAATTTGAGAGCTGGATTAAAAAGCAAAGATGCCGCAACTTATAATGCCGCGGCCAATTATCTACGAATGGCTAAAGAACATTTAACGGTTGATGCATGGGAAGATGATCCACAGCAAACCTTAGCCGTATATAAAGGGCTAATAGAAACAGAGTTTTTAGCAGGAAACATTGATACCGCAAGAGTTTTATACCTTAAGAGTGTTGATAATGCTCCTACAAATAAAGGAAAAGTAGCCCTGATTTTATTTCAAGCAGAGCAATTTCAATCACGAGGCAGTTTTCCTGATGCCATTGAAATATTAATGGGTGGCCTAGCCCTTTTAAATGTTGATTTCCCAGCAAACGAAAATGAAGCCGAACAACAAGTAGTTGCAACTTTTACCACGACGCAAGAGTTACGTAATCAATATACTGACGAGCAATTATTAGCCGCAGAAAAGATGACTGATGAGCATTGTTTACTGAGAATGGAAATACATAATGCTTTAGCTTCCGCTTTTTACTTATCTGGCTGCGCCCGTTCATACGCGACTAACGCCTGTAATATGGTGCATTTAACCTTAGAATATGGCCAATGTGAACTTAGCTCAATTGGTTATGCTGCTTATGCCACAGCAATGTCTATGATGGGTGAAAAATACCCCGCTTGTTACCAAATGAGTAAACTGGCAAAAAGTGTTTCAGACTTATGGGAAAGTAAATATCACCGCTCCACTATTTATCAATATTTTGCTTCAAGCTACCAACATTGGTGTGAACCTATCGAAAACAGCTATGTTTTTCAAGAACAGATTATAGCTTGGGGAGAAGAAGGTACTAATCTTATTTTCGCTGGTTATGGTGTTTTATTTAAAGCCTGTAACAAATTCATTAAAGGCGTACAGTTAGAAGAATTACAACAAGACATTGAACATGGCTTAGCTTTTTTAAATAAAAAACAACAACCAGCCACTGTAAATTTTGTTTTATTAGGTGCTTATCAATCGTTATTAGCCTTACAAGGTAAAACACTTACCCCACAATCATTGAACATAGAAGCATTAAACACAGAAACGTTTAACGTTGGACAATATTTTAATGATGATTTCCATACCCCATCCATGGATATGGCTTTTTATACCTTTGCAACTATCCGATATGCTTACCTTATGAATAACAAAGCATTACAAGCGCAATGTATTAAAAATATTGATATTGTCTGCATGTTTTTACCTGACACTCCTGAAATGACAGAGAGCTTGTTTTATTTGGCATTAATTTTACTGGATGACAGTATTACTGATAAGAATATTACTGATAAGAATTCCAAAGATAATCTAAGCATAGAAAACCTGATGAAAGCACAAGAAATTTGTGACCAGTTTCAAACATGGTCGCTTCATAGTTCCGAAAACTATTCACATAAATATTTATTAATTGCCGCAGAGATAGCGCGAGTAAAAAAACAAGATACTCTAGCGACACAATTGTACGCTAAAGCACTTGATGCGGTTGAAATAGCCAATTTCAGTCATTGTGAAGCACTGATTAATGAACGTTACGCAAAATATTGGGCTGATGTAGGACAAAAACGTATCGCCGCAAATTTTATTAAAGATGCGCATTATCTTTATGCTCACTGGGGGGCTTCAGCAAAATGTACTCAGTTAGAAGAACAGTGGCCGCAACAACGTTTCAATATAATCAGCGGTACTGTTCCATTTGGCGGCAGTTTACAAAGTTCAATACCAAACATAGTCACTGATCAAACTCAATCTATTGATTTACATTCACTGCTAAAAGCCAATCAGCTTTTATCTGAAGAAATTTATGTCAATTCATTATTAGAAAAGATGATGATAGTACTGATGGAAAATGCAGGCGCTCAACATGGTGCAATTATAATTAATGAAGAAGAACAATTGATAGTGGAGATAGTCGGTTCTATCAATGATTTTTCTGCCTGTATTGACAGCCAATTACATAACATCAACCTTGACAATGTTGATGCGGCAGAACAACCTTTATTACCTGATACCTTAATTCGTTATACGCAACAAACTATGAAAACGTTGCTCATAGATAACCCTAGTGAAGATCCTCGTTTTATTAATAATAGTTACTTACGGATAAATAATCCTAAATCGGTCTTATGTCTACCTATTACAGCCCAAGGTCGATTGATCGCTATCGTCTATTTGGAAAACAATCTCACAGAACACGCCTTTACTAAAAAGCATAAAGATACGGTTGAACTTATTTCAGCACAAGCGGCTGTTTCTTTAATTAACGCACGACATTATGAAACACTAGAAAAGAAAGTCGCGCAGCGTACAGAAGAATTACATTTATTAGCGATTAAAGACGGTCTTACCGGTATTTTTAATCGCCGTGAGTTTGATACCACCTTAGACAAAGAATGGAGTCGTGCTTCTAGAGAATTGGGCTCATTAACATTGATGATGATAGATATAGATCACTTTAAAGACTATAACGATAATTACGGACACCCTGAAGGCGATTCATGTATAAAGTTAATTGCTCAAGCATTGAGTTCTGTAGTCGCACGTAAAAATGACTTTGTCGCTCGTTATGGGGGTGAAGAGTTTGCCATTCTAATGACAACGTCAAATAAAAGTTCGATTGAACTTCTTGCACAACATTGTTTGAACAGGATTAGGGATTTAGCTATTCCACATCAATTTTCAGACACTGCTGAACATGTCACCATTAGCATAGGTATTGCGACGGTAAATGTATTACCTAAAGCTCATCCTGCTACATTAATAAAACAAGCAGATTCAGCTTTGTATCAATCAAAAGAAAAGGGTCGTGATCAATATACCTTTTCTTCCAAGCTATCAACGCTCGTTTAACTTTCTAGACAGAGTAAGATACTAGCGATATCAATGGTATGGTGGGTTGCTTTGATTTTATAGTCGTCATTGTTTTACTAGGCAACCTATATGATTTTTATGATAAAAGCATATAGGTTGGGGCCGCTTAATGGCCTAACAGAGATATTACATAGCCTACCTATTAAAAGACAAAGCAGGTTAAGCTAAACTAGCTGCATACGCTCTTGCTTTGGCTAAGTCTTCTGGTGTATCAACCCCCTCAACTGGTACATGGCTATTTGCTACAGCGACGTGAATTCTCTCACCTTGATATAAAACTCTTAGCTGCTCTAGCGCTTCAACTTGTTCTAACTCACTCGTTGGCCAATTGACATAATCTTTAATAAAGCCAGCACGATAAGCATAAATGCCGACATGTCTTAAGTAAAAATCACCTATCGCGCGAATGTTTTCTTCAGTATTAGCATCAGCAGTTAAAAAACGCTCTCTATCGTAAGGAATAGTTGCTCTGGAGAAATATAAAGCATAACCATCTTTATCAAGTATGACTTTAACCGCATTAGGATTAAAGGCTTCATCTACAGAATCAATGTTAATAGCCAAGGTCGACATGCGTGCTACACGACTATTTTGTTGCTGGTTAGCTAGGTTATTAGCTACTTGTGCAATATTCTCTGGCGGGATAAAAGGTTCATCACCTTGCACATTAACAATGATTTCATCATCACTAAATTGGTATTGCTCCATGACCTCTGCAAGACGTTCAGTGCCTGATTGATGATCAGCGCGAGTTTTACACACTTCAGCGCCAAAACTACTAACCACGGCAGCCACTTCATCATTATCTGTCGCAACAATCACTTGGCGAGCACCACTCAATTGCGCTTTTTCAACAACCCATTGGATCATAGGTTTACCATTAATATCGGCTAATACCTTTCCGGGCAAACGTGATGATTGATATCTAGCAGGTATAACAACAACAAAGCTAGTATCGCCAGTGCCCTTGTTAATTGTTGGCTTGCTCAATACTGAAGGTTCACTAACAGCCATGATTAGCTATCCTGCTCAGTAGACTGGTTAGCATTAATTTCACGCGCTTCATTTTCGAGTAATACGGGTATGTCTTTTTCTATGCTATAAGCTAAACGATCAAAGTGACAAATAAGCTCTTGGGCTGCTTTATCATAATCTAACTTACCTTTACATACTGGGCAGGCAAGGATTTCCATTAATTTTGTATCAAAAGCCATGTTAACTTCTCTCTGGTTAATATTTTAATAGATGAGCAATATTCTCATTTACTGAATGTACTAGTGAATGTATTGCCGCTTATATTGTTTAATGTATAGCTGATTGAATTGCTATTTGAGTTTTATCGATTATTAACTGTCTGTCTTCGTCACTAAAAACGGCATAAACAGGTAAATACCACCAGTTTTCTTTACAAAAACCATGACACTTAACGGCATCTTTTTCAGTCATTAATAAGGGTATATTATCATCAAATTCTTTAAAGTCATCAAGGACAAAAGCATGATGATCAACAAAACTTTGCTGATTAATTACCTTAAGTTGGTGCTCTTTTAGCGTATCGAAAAATCGCTGTGGTGCGCCAATGCCTGCAATTGCATTCACCGAGTCATTTAATTTAATAAAATCCGTTAAATTAATGCGTTCGCCGGTAAATAAGTTACACAACTCTGTTGCTGCCAATGTCATGTGCATACACGGATAAGGTTTTTTCTGGTAGTCCTGCGCGTTTTTACCATTATAACCTGTACCATTAAAGATAACTAAGTCACTTTTAGGTAAACGCCACTGCCCTTCTCGCAATGGGCCCGCAGGTAATAACAAACCATTACCAAATAAACGTTTGCCATCGACAACCACTAGTTCTAAATCACGGGCTAAACGATAATGCTGTAAACCATCATCACTGATAATGATGTCGCAACCTTGAGCAATAAGTAACTCTGCGCTAGCGATGCGATCACTACCAACAGCAATAGGAACCTGACAACGTTGCTGAATAAGTATAGGCTCATCACCGGCTTCTAATGAAGTAGAGTTTTCATTAAGCAAATAGGGATAGTGAGGCGCTTTACCGCCATAACCTCGCGAGATTACACCTGGCGTTAAACCGAGTAAACGAGTCAGTTCAACCAAATATAAAACTATCGGGGTTTTACCATTGCCGCCGACACCTATGTTACCAACAACAATAACAGGCTTACTTAATTGACATGATTTTGATAAACCAATGTTAAAACTGAGACGTCTTAATGTACTAATCAGCCAGAATAACGCTGATAAAGGCAGTAACATTGGTACTAACAGCCATTTAGCCGGATGATGATTAAACCAAACTTTCTCAATTAAGCGCATATCACCTCTTCCCTATTCAAATTGGAAACTATGCAACTGGGCATAAGCACCTTGTTTGGCAAGTAAACTTTGATGGTTACCTTGCTCCACAATTTTACCTTGGTCCATAACTATTATTTTATCTGCATTCTCAATAGTCGATAATCGATGGGCAATAACAATTGAAGTACGATTTTGCTGTAATGTTTGTAGCGCATCTTGAATATGACGTTCCGATTCTGTATCTAACGCACTGGTTGCTTCATCTAAAATTAAGAATGGCGTATCGCACAATAAAGCTCGCGCAATAGCTACACGCTGACGTTGACCACCTGAAAGTAAAGCCCCATTTTCACCAATATTGGTTTCAAGCCCTTGCTCCATATGCTCAGCAAATTCCATAACATGCGCACTTTTTGCCGCGGCGATGATTTCAGCTTCAGTCGCTTCAGGTTTACCATAGGCGATATTATTGGCTAAAGTATCATTAAATAATACAACCTGTTGAGATACATAAGAAAACTGTTTACGTAAATCTTTTAACTGAAATTTTTCAATATTAGTATCATCGATTAATATCTCACCACGTGTGGCATCATAAAAGCGTAATAATAATGAACTTGCCGTTGATTTACCGCTGCCTGAACGTCCAACTAACGCCATAGTTTCGCCTGGCGCTAAGTCAAAAGTAAGATCACGTAGCGCTAGCTTAGTTTCTTGCTCTTTATCACTTGCTGCCATGGTATCGGTATTTGTATAAGAAAAATCAACATGCTTGAAAGACAAAGTCCCTGAGGCTCTATCAAGTTTTTTGTCACCATTATCTTTTTCTTTTTCATGATCGAGTATCGAAAATATACTGACACAAGCCGCCATGCCTTGTTGAAACTCACTATTGACATTAGTTAGCATTTTCAGAGGTCTAAGTAACATAGTCATATAAGTGATAATACTGACAAAAGTACCTGGGGATATGTTATCGCGTAAACTATCTGAAGTGATGGCATAGAAAACAAAGGCTAAAGCAAACGAGGCTATTACTTGAATAATGGGTACACTGGCAGATTTTGTTGCCCGCATTTTCATGCGCTGTTGGCGGTTATGTTTATTTATTTTGGCAAAACGTGAGAACTCTCGTTGTTGACCACCAAAAGTTAACACCACTTTGTGGCCATTAAAGGTTTGTTCTGCCGCTGTGGTAACTTCACCCATTGCACCTTGAATATTTTTACTCACTTTTCTAAAGCGCTTTGATACCACACTGACAATCACTGCAATAATAGGGGTTATCAATAAAAAGATTAATGATAACTGCCAACTGTAATAAAACATCAAGCCAAGTAAGCCAATAATAAAGGCGCTTTGTTGCACTATGACTAGAATAGATTTACTCACCGAATTTAAAACTTGCTCGGTATCAAAGGTTATTTTTGAAATCAATGAGCCGGTAGATGTTTGATCATGAAAAGCAACGGGCATTGACATAATATGTTCAAAGAGCTTTTGTCTTAAGTCCGCGACGACATTATTACCTACCCAAGCTAGGCAATAATTAGCGATAAAGTGAGCTATACCGCGAACAGTAAAGGCCACAACAATAAACAATGGCGCCCATTTCATAAAGTTAGCATTCGCCCCAGCGAGCCCTTCATCAACAAGCGGTTTTAATTGTGATAAAAAATATACATCGATGGCTGCATAACCAAGCATACCAATGATTGCGGCGACAAAACCGAGTTTATAAGGTTTGGCGTAGCTAACCAATCGTTTAAAATTTTGCCATGTAGTTGCATTGGCTGAGTCAGAAGAAGGTAAGGCGCTTGTTTTTGAAGATGATGCCATTAGTTAAGATTACTCAAGTATTTTAATTGCCTAAAGGAAACGTTGATAAAACATTAACAATACTTACGTTAATTATAGTTGCTTTTATCATGCTTACATTATCGAAATAGTATTTTACCGTGAATTAGCGATACAACCAACAAAAACTATAACTATACCCGTTACCATTCAAAGTGTTGTTTTTCAGTCGGAATTAAAATGGCTTTACGTTTTTAATGGCTAAACCAAAATGGCCGTAAATCATTGACATAATTTTGAGTAGTGATGCCCTTTTCATCAACTGTTATGATGATTTGCCCCAGCTCTGCACTATTTAACAATTCAATTTTACTATCATGGTAACGCTGACTAACAATTGGGACTGGCATATGCCAACGATTTAAGTAACCTGCACTAACTAACGCAATTTTAGGCGATAGTTGACTAAGAAACGGCTGACTTGATGATGTTTTAGAGCCGTGGTGAGGTACTTGTAAAATATCAACACTAAGCTGCGGATAAATTTTTAGTAACTTCTGTTCTACTTTCGAGGAAATATCCCCGGTTAAAAGCAGTGTAGTTCCCTGTTGATCACTAATTAAGATGACACAAGAATCATCATTTTTTTGCTTGCCCCTATTAATACTTTCATCTGAAGAATCCCAAGCTAAAGGCCATAAAATGTCAAACCTCAATCCTTGCCAAGAAAAGCTATTATTTGGCTGACAATCCGTAAGTCGCATACTGCTAGGGTTTAAGTTCTCAGTAGTTGATAAATCATTAAGTAATAAGGCCTTAGTTGGATTATAGAGTGTTTTATCATTACTGATTATTTCATCAATCGATATATTCTCTATCAGGGTATCAAGGCCACCAACATGGTCATTATCACTGTGACTTAATATCACTTTATCGAGCTTCTCAATGGCTGAATATTGTAGAAATGGCAGTATCACCGCATCACTCATAGTAAAACCACTGGGGTAAGCTGCACCGGTATCATATAGAATGGCCTGGTTATCTCGTTTAAGTAATACCGAAGTTCCCTGACCAACATCAAAAAAAATTATTTCCCATGAGGTAAAGCCAAACGCTGCTTGGAAATCAATATCATCCTTTGGAGTTTTTTCTTTTTTTGACCAAAAGTTGGTATTTACAGAGGACATACTTGGATAATAAAAATTAAACAAACTCACACTAAGAACTAAAGCTAGCAGAACAAAAGTGACTTGCTTGACCCCCCTACTAGTCCAGAGAAACGGCGAAAGATAAAGCATTATAAAAGCAACATTACCCACTACCAGAACAATCAATTGTTGAGTTAATGAAAGTGAAATAATTGCATAAGGGAGCTCACTAAGTAAATCAAGGTAATACCACAACCAGGTTAACGACTGCAGTGATAACATCATAAACCATTGCGCTAATGACTCATTTATTGGCATCAAGACCACTGACATGAGCGCTGTAGGTATGCTAAAAACACTCATCCAAGGCACAGCAATGATATTTGCCAATAAACTAACTAGTGATACCTTTTGGAAAAATAATGCAGTAATCGGCATTAACATCACGGTAAGTGCTACTTGAATAATAAATAGCGCTTTGAAGAAACGCCAAAAATAACCGCCCTTATTCATCCATGACTTAAATCGCCATAGTGATACAAAAATAATAGCCACAGCATAAAGAGATAACCAAAAGCTAGCGGTTAATAAACTAAAAGGGCTGATAATCAACAAAATAAAAATCGTCATGAGAATTAAACGTTTAGCTGATATTTTTATGCCAACTACGCGACTAATCCAGTACAAGTTTAACATCACCAAAGCAAGCTTTGTTGGAAGAGAGAAACCTGCTAAATAAGCATATGCAGTTGCGAGTAACAAACTCACAGCAATAGCAATATAACGGCTGTTGATACGCTGCCAGCCAGGGTTTCTCAACGGGATATATTGAACAAACAACATCACAATAAAAAATGCACTACCGGCAAGCAAGCCTACATGTAAACCCGAAATAGCAATAAGGTGACTAGTACCTGTCACTTGTAGTGTCTGCCAAAGGTCGGTATTAAGTGAACTACGCTCCCCAAAGGCTAATGCCAATAAAATGGGGGTAAGCTTATGATTTGGGGTAAGGCTTTGATAGTGCTCAAATAGCGTTTGCCTCATAGTGATATCTGCTATTAGCAATTTATTCGCTTTTAAGCTTTTTAAGTATTCCGCTTCTTGATAATTTGAATCTTTCTTCTTTCTCGGATTAACCACATATCCTGTTGCGACAATGTTATGTGCTTTGAGCCAACTTAAATAATTAAACGTGCCTATATTTGCTAATCCATGGGCTGGTTTTACTTTAACGTTAAGAGAAAGTCTTTGACCTTGAGCAAGGTCAATAGTCGACTTTTGCCAACTTAGCCTAAGAGTCATTGGGCTTTCAAGTAGCTGTTGATTTATCTTATTAACGAGAAAATTAAAGCGTTTAGTGGAATTAGCTTTCTGTTGAACAGCGCTTTCCTTTATATGTTCGCTCAACATGTTCGGTGGCTTAACTTGGATACTAAGTACCTCACCTTCAATAAAAAATGGTTGTTTATTTTCCATTAGTTCAATAAGAGGGGGCGGTAACAGGTTATGATAGAGGTAAGCTTGGGCTAAGATCCATAAAGCACCAAACCATAATCCGGAGCTATAACGTAGTTTTTTATGGGAATAAAAGCCAATAGCGAGACAAAGAAGTAAAAATAGCTGAAAAAGCGCTGGCACTTCCTGCAAAAATAGGGACAATATAGCACCAAGAAAAAATGTCAGTAACCACCAATCCATAGTGATATAAATCCTTTTATGTTTAGTGGTTAAATTATCGAGCTAACGCCTTACTGACATTACCGATTGCTTTACTTAGCAACATATATATTACGTAAATATATATGTTGCTAAGTAAATTATTTACCACATTAACTTTTAGCTAAGGGACCTATAGAAGTATATGCCCAAAAAAACCATCAAACGTATGATGCCAGATCATCAAACGATAAAAGAAAACAAATATCTGAAAATTTTTGGCAATTTACTCCACAATGCCAATCTTTGGCACTTAAATCGTCACTCTGTCGCTAAAGCCTTTGCTGTTGGTTTATTTTTTGCTTTTATTCCAGTGCCATTTCAAATGGTTTTATCGGCTGGTATTGCCATTATAGTACATGCAAACCTACCGCTCTCCATTGCATTGGTGTGGATAACAAATCCGTTGACTATGCCTTTTATATTTTATGCCTGTTATTTGGTAGGTGTCTGGGTATTATCGGTACCTGAGCAAGAGTTTGCCTTTCAAGCAAACTGGCAATGGGTATTAGATAGCTTATCAACCATAGGCCCTGCCTTTTTAGTTGGCTGCGGTGTTCTTGCTGTTATTGCTTCAATATTAGGTTATTTCATAATACATTCGTTTTGGCGTTACCAAACAATTAAAGCATGGAAAAGTCGTCCGCACCGTTAAGTCTTTCGATGAATTTACCGAACAGCCAAAATAAAGCGTTAATAATAATAAAAAAGACATTAAGAGAAGTATCACAGGGTTAATTCTATGGTTGCTATGCAACCACTGACACCTAACCTATTTGTTAAACTTATCTTGCCGCCATGTGCTTCAATAATTTGTCGGCATAAGACTAAACCTATGCCTGAGCCTTTACTTTTTGTGCTATAAAAAGGCACAAACAAGTTCTCTAGATTGCTTACACCTGTGCCGTCATCCACTAATGACAAACTAAATACCTTTCCATTAACTTGCCCGCTAATTACAACCTTACCTTCTTCGCCAGCACTTTTTACCGCTTCTACCGCATTTTTAACCAAGTTAATAAGCACTTGTTCAAATTGCACTGCATCAATAACTAAAGTGATGTCGTCTATTTTTTGTACTTCAATGCATTCATCCGGGTATAAGGCTACCGTCTTATTAACTAATTCAAGTACCGAACAGGGCTGTTTTTTTGGCTCAGGTAAACTGGCTATTTGCTTATAACTATTAACAAACTCAGTTAAGCTATTACTGCGTTGTGAAATGATAGATAAGCCTTCAACCAGATAGTCTTTATGGTTTTCAAGTTTTTCTTGTCGGGCAAGTAAACGCCTTAAGCTTTGGCTTATTGAAGCGATAGGAGATAAAGAGTTGTTTATTTCATGACTAATAACCCGCACTAACGCTTGCCATGCATTTCGCTCTTCACTACGAAGCATAGTGCTAACATCAGTAATAAATACTAACTTTTGTGGTTTGCCATTTTCGCGATATTCTTCAAGGTGAACATTAAACTTACCTTGCTGATTAGCAAAAGAAAGCGACATTACTTGGCTATTACCACTGTTCATTGCAGCGATTTGACTAAATTGTGAGAATGATTCAATTAAGTCAAATTCTTGCTGCTCAGCAGGTATTTGCAATAATTTTTTTGCGGCGGGGTTAGTCAAGACCAATTCATTATTCTCATTTAAAGCGAGAATAGCGACATCAATATGGTTAATTACAGTAGTTAGTAACAATTGACTTTCTGTCGTCTCAATTCTTTGCTTATTAAGGCGTAAACTAAGGCTATTTATCGAATCAACTAATTCATTTAATGCTTCATCACCATCACTAATACGGGCTCTCAGACTATAATCGCCTTGTACCATAGCATCGAGTAAATTACTTAAACTTCGAAATTGATAAGCTGACTTTTGGTGAAGTTTACTGTGACTATAAACAATCACTAAACCACTAATAAGCACAGTTAATAAAATCAAATATAGCGATATATTCGCATATATCATCACCCCAATTAGCAAGAAAAATAGCGGCAAAGAGGTAAATAAAAATAGCTGAGTTAGCTGTACTTCAAATGATTTCTTATTTTGTTGATTCTGTTTCATATTGTCTTTGTTACACTCGACTACTTTGCCTGCTACTGACTATTTCATTACCTTTTATAGCAGCTGATTTAAATTTTATCTAATCGTCGATAAAGAGCACTACGGCTTAAGCCCAGTGACTTAGCTGCTTTAAGTACATTACCATCAAAGTGCTTCAATCTTTGATCAATTATGGTTAATTCTAAATCAGCTAAACTATCTAGGGTCTGCTTTTCTATAAACTCTCCCTGCTTAACATCTACCTTAGCGGTATCAGTTTGCGTAGCATTAACTGATAAACCTAAGTCATTTACATTGATAAAAACACCTTGGCATAATATCTGTGCTCGTTCGAGCACATGGTTTAACTCTCTGATATTCCCTGGCCAATCATAACTAACTAAGGCATTTTTCGCCTGTTCATCTAAAACCAACTTATTTCTGCCGTACTTATTTGCCCATTGAGTTAAGAAAGCATCAGCAAGCAAAACAATATCTTCCTTTCGGTGTCTTAATGCTGGAATTTCAATGGCAATAGTATTAATACGATATAATAAATCTTTACGAAACTCTCCCGCTGCTACCATTTGATTCAAGTTAGCGTTAGTCGCACAAATTAAACGCACATCGACCGACTGGGTTTTACTCGCACCCACTTTCTCAAATTGCTGATCTTCTAAAACACGTAATAATTTAGCTTGTTGTGAATAGGGAGTGTTGGCTATCTCATCTAAAAACAAACTGCCACAATCGGCCAATTCAAAACGACCAATGCGTGTCGATTTAGCGTCAGTAAACGCCCCTTTTACGTGGCCAAACATCTCACTTTCAAATAAGGTTTCACTCACTGCGCCCATGTTGACCGAAATCTGGTTTGCGTCTTTTCGATTTGACTGTTGATGGATATAACGGGCAAACATACTTTTGCCAGTACCATTTTCCCCTGTCAGCAAAATACAGGCATCACTTTGTGCTACTTGCTCTATCAAAGCTAAAGCTTTTTGCATAACAGGTGACTGACTTATGATGTCACCTTTAAATTCACTATCAAGGCGTTGCTGCAATAGTTGGTTTTGTTGAGTGAGCCTTTGCGAGTTCTTTTCGCTACTCGCTAATTTCAGTTGATTATTGATAATACTGATAAGACGTTCAATATCCCAAGGCTTTTGAACAAAGTCATTTGCACCATTTTGCATAGTACTTACTGCTACCTCAACTGTTGCCCAGCCAGTCATAACCACTATAGGTAAGTCGTCTTCAAGTTTTCTAATGTCCGCAATGAGTGTCAGTCCCTCTTCCCCAGAGGTGGTATCAAGAGAGTAATTTAAGTCCATTAATACCAAATCAAATTGCGTTTTTTTAATCGCAGCTAAAGCTGAGCTTGGTGTTTGACAAAGGTTCACGCCATAACCTTCCGGTACCAGTAAAATCTTTAAGGCTGACAGTATATCGAGGTCGTCATCGACTAATAGAATGTTTTTATTCATCGTTTCTTTCTTTTAAATTCCATGGTCTTACATAAATAAAAACACTAAAAAAAATATAATTAAGCAGTTAATATATACTATTAGCTGCTTAATTTTCAAAGTAGGTATTATCTACCATTATTCATAGTGTAATGCTTGGCTTGGCTCTAACCTTAACGCATTTTTTGTTGGTAAGTAAGTCGCTACCAGCACAGTAGCAACCACTATGCTCACCATAATAATGACTATTAATACTAGTGACGAATATGAAGTACCAAACATTTGCGCCATAGCAAAGCCCATAAAACCACCGGCTAAAATACCGGGTATACCACCCCAAAGTAATAATTTCACACCAGCAAAGACAAACTCTCTGCTGATTCTTTGCTCATCAGCACCTAACGCACGTTTAATGCCTATTTCCTGCGTTCGTTGGCTTATCATATTTGCCATAACACCATAAATACCACTTGCTGCTAGCACCACACCTGCGATAGCAAATATTGCCGTTAAGCTACTAATAAAAACTACCGGCGCTGTAATTCTATCGTTACTTGCTTGATAAGTTTCAATGCGGTATGAAGCTAGTTCACTATCAATACCTTGTAAAGTCTTACGCAAATGCTGTACAGCAAGGCTTCCTTTTGAACTTAATTGCATTGCAATAGTAAGCTGATTTCGTGGTGCTTGAGTTAACGGTCTATAGATTGCAGGCATACTTGCTGCATCACCGTCTCTGTTACCTTGAATCGTATGCTCAACTATGCCGACAATAGTCACCCATTCAATGTTGTCTTGCGCTGTCTTCGCTAAACGAAACCTTTTCCCCAAAGCACCCTGCTCTGGAAAATGGCGCTTGGCAAAGCTTTCTGAAACCAAAGCTGTCGCTTTAGCCAAACCATCATCACTATTGTTAAAATAACGCCCTTGGCGTAATTCAACGCCCAGCTTTGCCAAAGAGCCTGGCATAGTGGCAATATCATTAGCACTCGGATAACTATTGTTACTATCCTTGCTATATTCTTTACCTTCTATAATGACTTTCGAGATTGAACTATAGTGCCCTGGTAACGACGTTGCTAACATTACTGCTTCAATTGAAGCACTGTTTTCTAAACGTGATTGCAACGTTTTGGCAAAGTGTGCCTTTTTAGCATCCGTATCATAATTCGCTGCAGGTAATAAAACACTTGCCACTAAACTATTTTCGGTATCAGCCCCCATATCACTATTGGTTTGCTCATAAGCAGATTGCACCATAACGGCAGAAGATATTAATACCGTCATAGAAATAAATATTTCACTAATAACCAGAAAACGATTCAGGCGACCTGCCTTCTTCCCTTGTGCGCCTCGAGTACCATCGCGTAGTACGGCATTAAAGTCACCCCCTGTACTTCTCCAAGCAGGCAAAAATCCGGTGACAAAAATAGTGCTAATAAGGATGGTTAAAAACAGTGTTACCGTATAAGTATCAATGCCAAAGTCCCACCAAAATGCTAATGGGTCTGCAAAGAAAGTAGCTACAATTGGCTCTGTAATCTCCAAGCCCCAGGCCATAACTAAAAAACCTATCATTCCGCCAAGCGTGCAAATTATGGTACTTTCCCATAACATCTGACTAATTAATCGTGACCTAGGTGCGCCTAACGCGACTCTAATTGCTGTTTCTTTCCCACGTTCTAATGCGCGCGATAATAATAAATTTCCAACATTTATCGACGCCAACAGCAAAATTAACAAGGCAACAGTATGCATAGTATAAATGACCGGAGCACCATCAGCGCCACCAACACCCGGAATTGATGTGACATGAGCACTAATACCAGTATTTGTTTGTGGGTGTTGATTCTCAATTCGTTTCATAACAACGCTTAGTTCACGATTTACCTCAGCCATAGTCACGCCATCTTCTAAGTGTGCTAAACCATGTAAAGTTGTGCTATTTTCTCGGACTAATTGTTTAGGATCAATTTGTAAAGGCAACCATATCTGGGCATTTCGAGGGAACAAATATCCTTGTGGCATCACACCTACCACGTTGTGTTTTTCACCATTAATGCGCATGTTTTGTTTGAGTACATCATTTTCGCCACTGAACTGGTTTTGCCAAAGCTCATAACCAATAACAACAACCTTTTCAGAGCCAGCTTTTTCATCTTCAGCCCTAAATTCTCGTCCTAAAATAGGCTTTGTTCGAGTCAGTTGAAATATATTCGCTTGTGCCATTATCGCCGGAAATCTTATCGCCCCTTCAGTTGCTGAAACAACAACATTAGCGTTGTTATAACCACCGTACTCTTTTAAACCCTTTACGCTACTTTTGATTTCAGCATAATCTAAGGCATTAATTCTATAAGCATCTTCTTTGCCATTTATAGAGCCACTGACCATGACGAGAGAGGCCCCATCTTGAAAGTTTAAGTCTTTAAACAAAATAGTGTGAAAAAACGAGAACATATAAACACTCAAACCTATGCCTGTTGCCATTACTAAAGTAGTAAGCGCAGTAAAGCCAGGCTTTTTTGATAACAACCTGATCGCATATTTAAAATCTTGCCATATCATAATCATTCTCCCTAAGCTGCTACAGTGTCACTTGATTTATTTTCTTTGGTTAATGAGTTATCACTAATCACCTGTCCATCTAAAATATCAATATTACGAGAAGCTCGCTGCGCTGAGCGAGGATCATGTGTAACCATACATATAGTGGCACCTTCTGCATGTAATAAGTCTAAAAGCTCCATTACTGCTTCAGCATTTTTCGAATCTAAATTTCCGGTAGGTTCATCAGCAAGAATAATTGAAGGTTTCCCAACGATGGCACGTGCTACCGCGATACGTTGCTGTTGGCCACCAGAAAGTTGCGAAGGAAAATGCTTAGATCTGTGTGACATATTCACTTTTTCTAATGCTTCCTTAACCATTGCCTTACGCTGGTCTTTGCTTAGATCTTTACGATAAGTAAGTGGCAATTCAACATTCTCTTCAACATCAAGGTCACTGATCAAATTGAAAGATTGAAATATAAAGCCAATTTCCATATTACGAATTCGGGCACGCTCTTTTTTAGATATATTAGAAACATCATGTTCAGCCAATTGGTACAAACCTTCAGTACTAGCATCTAATAAGCCTAATAACGAAAGCAAAGTAGATTTTCCACAACCAGAAGGTCCTGAAATTGAGACATACTCACCTTTATTAATAGTTAACGTTATGTCTGCTAACGCATGGGTTTCTACTTCATCGGTAAAAAATACTTTTTGAATGTTTTCTAATTTAATTAATGTATCACTCATAATCTGTCCTTATGATCTGTTATTTATCATATATACCCGCTCCACTTGAAGATGCTCGTTTCAGGAAGTCTGAGCGATTCATAATCAAGGCACATTTTTTTATTAAGGGTTATTCCCTTAAAAAGAAAAGTGTTCGGTAAGTGTTTTTATAGCTTAGTATTAGTTAATTCTAACTTTTTGATATTTTTGCCAACTACTTGAATCTGAAATGATCACTCTGTCTCCAACAGCTAACCCTTCAATGACTTGTATTTGGTTTATAGAGCCTTTACCTAATTTAACCTGTGTACGCTGTGCTAAGTTGCCATCTTGATTTAACTTGTAAATGGTTGTGTTTGATTGTCTTTGCGAAAAGATAGGACGACTCACATACAAGGTATCGGCAATATCGGTGATCATGATTTCACCATCGACACTCAAATCGGGTCTTGCGTCACTGGGTAATGCTTCTGTGAAGGTTACATCTACTTGTACATTGCCATTAACAACGGCGGGGTCTACGCGAGCAACAATGCCACTTACTGTGTTATTACGTGTATCAATAGTGACTAGCTGGCCGATACGGACTTCGCCAATTAATAGCTCTGCAACTTGTAATTCGGCAATAAGTGAGTCTTGTTGAGCAAGTTTAGCTAAATTGCTGCCCATATTTACGCGCTGCCCTGGTTCAACAGAGACATCTTGAACAACACTATCTAGACTGGCATAAATCATCAGGTCTTTAACCTGTTGTTCAGCTCGCTCAAGTGTTTTGCGCATTTTATTGATACGTGAATTATGGGCATTGTCTTGAACAACAATATTCTCGGTCATGCTAACCAGCACTTCTTCTTGAATTTTCCAGCGTTGATTAAACTGTTGGGTTTCTAACTTAGTTTTTTCATAATCAATTTTTGAAACCGCGCCGGTTTTATTGTTAAATAACTCGCGTTGGGCATCGAGCTTTAACTTACTACTCTGATAGTTTAGCTTGGCATCAAGCATGCGTGCTTTTTGAAAAAGTAATCCCGACTTTTGCTCAGCCTGACTCGCTTTGCTTTCTGCAATAATAGCTTCAAGCTCCCACTTAGTTTCTTCCTGCAATTGTTTTAATCTTGGATTACTAAGCTCAATAATTAGTTCTCCTTTTTTCACCGATTTCCCTGGTTTTACAACAACACGTTCAACATGGCCATCAACACTTGCTGCTAACCATTTAATTTTATCTGGCACCAGTAAACCAGCACCTCGAACTGAAATAGAGAACGGTCCCTGCTTAACTTCGCCATATACCAAGGTATCATTATCAATAACGTAGTCTGCTTGTAGCAAAAAGGCACTATAGTTTAAGGCTATAGCGAGAATGGCTATGACTAGAGCCAACGGCCACACTCTTTTTAGTAAGGTTTTCTTTTGTTTTTTAACGGCAATATCCAAGGGTAATTCTCCAACAAATCTTCTTACTAAGACTTATTGCAGTCTCTATACCACAATTAATAACCACTTGATAAATATCACTTAAAGTTACATTTTGAAAGGTTTCATACAAACTAATGTTCCATGAATGGGAAAATACAGTTTTTTTGCTTTCCCATTCATGGGAAAGTTCTTCTTATTAAGGGGAGTTTGTTAATGATAAAGCGGTTACGGAGTTTTGAAGGGGAGTCGAAGTAGTCTCCGCCAGCATAGACACTGACGGATAAACTAACAACTTATAAGGAAGAGCAAAAACTATGGGGCTTAGTCTTTAGTTTGATCTTTAGTGATACCAAAATGTTGGTAAGCTCTATCTGTTGCTATTCTGCCACGCGGAGTACGTTGCAAAAAGCCTTGTTGAATTAAAAAAGGCTCTATTACATCTTCTATAGTTTCTCGTTCTTCACCAATGGCTGCAGCAACATTATCCAAGCCAACAGGTCCACCCATAAATTTATCAATAATGGCATGTAATAGCTTTCTGTCCATAATATCAAAGCCTTCACTATCAACTTCTAACATGTCTAACGCAGCAGCGGCAGTTTGTTGATTAACCACCCCGTGCGATTTTATATCGGCATAATCACGTACTCGGCGTAATAAACGATTAGCAATACGTGGCGTGCCGCGAGAGCGGCGTGCAACTTCAAATGCCCCCTCCTCATCTATTGTTAAGTTCAAAAAATGTGCCGATCGGCTGACAATAGTTGATAAGTCTGCAACATTATAAAACTCTAACCGTTGAACAATACCAAATCGGTCACGTAAGGGTGACGTTAATGCACCTGCTCGTGTGGTAGCGCCAATAAGTGTAAATGGGGGTAAGTCTAACTTGATTGAACGCGCTGCGGGTCCTTCTCCAATCATAATATCTAATTGATAATCTTCCATCGCAGGATAAAGTATTTCTTCTACCACAGCACTTAAACGATGTATCTCATCAATAAAAAGAATATCGTTTTCTTCTAAATTAGTTAGCAGCGCCGCTAAATCGCCGGCTTTCTCTAATACCGGCCCTGAAGTAGTGCGAATATTAACGCCCATTTCATTGGCAACAATATTAGCTAAAGTGGTTTTACCAAGACCTGGAGGGCCAAAAATGAGTAAGTGATCTAAAGGTTCGCCACGATTTTTTGCGGCTGGAATAAATATTTCCATTTGCGCTTTAACATGCTGCTGCCCCGTATAATCTTGTAGCATTTTAGGACGAATAGCACGATCTACCCTTTCATCTTCTACTGAAGCAATTGGTTCAATTAAGCGATCTGCTTCTATCATAGGTTACCTAAGTTCAAAATGTGATTAATCCGTTGGCTATATCATTGATTTTAATGCATCGCGAATAATGTTTTCGCTAGACATACCGCGATTATATACGGATTTAACCGCTTTATCTGCCTGTACTTGTTTATAGCCAAGTGAAAGTAAAGCATTAATAGCATCGCCTTTATTATCATTAACAAAAGTAGTTTCTTGGCTCAATTCAGCAGAGAGTTGTTCTGGTATCACGCCATCATCACTAACTAAGTGTATTTGTTGTGCTTGCCAATCTTTCAAACGGTCACGCATTTCAATAAGCAAACGCTCTGCTGTCTTTTTACCAACACCCGGGATTTTTACAATAGCGCTAATATCATCGTGACGAACACAACTAACAAATTGATCAGCAGACATGTTTGATAAAATAGCTAACGCTAATTTAGGACCTACACCATTAACTTTAATTAATAACCGGAATAACTTACGTTCTACTTTATTGGCGAAGCCATAAAGCAATTGAGCATCTTCACGTACAACAAAGTGAGTATAAATAGTTGCCTGCTGTTCAAGCTCAGGTAAGGCATAAATACTCGTCATTGGCATGGTGACTTCATAGCCCACGCCAGCACATTCAATTAATATTTCAGGAGAGTTTTTTTCAACAAGCGTGCCACGTAAACGACCAATCACAACAAGTACCAAAGGCTATTATTAATGAATCAGATACTACCACTATATATTTATACAGTAAAGTGACCTAGTTGAATTTTGCTGACGTTGCCTAAGATTTAAAACGAAATAACTCACTACGAAGAACACAGAGGCTAGCTTCACAGACAAAAAACGACTGAAAACTACTCTTTCTGGATTCCCGATCAGAAACTTCGGGAATGACGGCTATGCTGATGGGGATTTATAAAAAAGCGGGTTAGCGTAAACGCCCTCTAACGATTTTAGTGGCTTGACCGGCTAAGATGGCAATACTGGTATGGCTATGACCATGACATAGCGCTACCGCTAAAGCATCGGCAGCATCAGCCTGAGGAGTGCCTGGTAATTTTAAAATACTTTTTACCATATGTTGTACTTGGCTTTTATCTGCTGCGCCAGTGCCTACAACCGCTTGCTTAATTTGTCTTGCTGAATACTCTGCTATGGTTAACCCTGAATTAGTTGCCGCAACAATAGCTGCACCTCGTGCTTGGCCAAGTTTCAAAGCCCCCCCAGGATTCACTCCCATGAAAACTTGCTCAATGGCAAACATATCCGGCTTAAATTGAATAATTAACTCAGAGACGCCAGCAAAAATAGTTTGCAAGCGTGATGCAAAATCGTCCCCTTGGCTCATCGCTTTAATACAGCCACTACCAAGGTAGGTAAAGCGTTGCTTTTCTTGCTTGATAACGCCGTAACCCGTAAAGCGTGAACCGGGATCAATGCCTAATATTATTGTCAACAGCTCGCCTCTTGATTGATACTTTAACTTTGATGGTATGTTACGTTATATTAATGCCATAAAAAATGCAGCTAAAACATACGTTATAGCTGCATTAACATTACTAATATAGTAGTAATCACAATACGCAGTAGTTACCATTTATCTATTAATAAATGGCTAACTAATTATGCTTGTTCTTCGTCTTTCTTTTCTACAGCCAGTGTTGCTATACCTAACTCTTTAAGCTGTTCAGGGTTAGCTTTACCAGGCGCGTTGGTTAGTGGACAAGCCGCTGTATTGGTTTTCGGGAAAGCCATTACATCACGGATTGAACTAGCACCGGTCATTAACATCACTAATCGATCAAGACCAAACGCTAAACCAGCATGTGGCGGCGCACCATATTGTAGCGCTTCTAGTAAGAAACCAAATTTCTCTTCTGCTTCTTCATCACTAATACCTAAAATTCTAAATACTGCTGTTTGCATATCTTGATTGTGAATACGTACAGAGCCACCACCAAGTTCACAACCATTTAAGACCATGTCGTAAGCATCTGATAAAGCGCCAACAGGGTTTGCTTCTAGCTGCTCAGCAGTTAAATTAGTTGGTGCTGTAAATGGGTGGTGAATAGCATGCATATGGCCATCTACTTCTTCAAACATTGGGAAATCAACTACCCAAAGAGGTTTCCACTCACCTTGAAGTAAATCAAGTTCTTCACCTAATTTAAGACGAAGTGCACCTAAAGATTCAGTAACAACATTATATTTGTCTGCACCAAAGAAAATGATATCGCCTGTTTTCGCATTAGTACGTTTTAATAAAGCGATGGCTTCGTCACTTGATAAGAATTTTAAGATTGGTGACTGTAAACCTTCAACTCCTGTTGAAAGCGCAGCGTCAATATCATTAACTTTTAACCAAGGCATGCCTTTTGCGCCGTAAATGCCAACGAATTTTGTTAATTCATCAAGGCCCTTACGTGAGAACTTAGCTGCGCCTTGAGGTAGACAAATGACTGCAACACGACCATTTTCATCGTTAGCAGGTCCTGAGAATACTTTAAATTCAACATTTTTTAAAATATCATCAACATCAATTAGCTCGAGTGGATTACGTAAGTCTGGCTTATCACTACCAAAACGTGTCATTGCCTCAGAATAAGGCATACGCGGGAACTCACCTAAGTCAACATTCAACATTGTTTGGAATAATTCACGGATCATTTTTTCCGTTACTTCCATAACCTGATCACTACTCATGAACGAGGTCTCAATATCTATTTGTGTGAATTCAGGTTGTCTATCGGCACGTAAATCTTCATCACGGAAACATTTAACTATTTGATAGTAACGTTCCATACCTGACATCATTAGCAATTGCTTAAACAATTGTGGTGATTGTGGCAAAGCAAAAAACTGACCTTTATGCGTACGACTTGGTACTAAATAGTCACGAGCACCTTCAGGAGTCGCCGCAGTTAGAATGGGTGTTTCAATATCTAAAAAGCCTTGAGACTCTAATGAGCTGCGTACTGCAGAAGTTACTTTAGCGCGAAAACGTAAACGTTCAGTCATTTCAACACGTCGTAAGTCTAAATAACGGTATTTAAGGCGAAGTTCTTCAGAGTTGACTTGGTTAGAGTCTAATGGCAAAGGCGCTGACTTATTGAGAATGGTAAGATCTAGACCAAGTACTTCAATACCACCCGTTTTCATGCCTTTATTTACTTGGCCTTCAGGACGAGCGCGAACTTTACCTCTAATTTGTACACAAAATTCATTACGTAAGGTGTTGGCTTTTTTAATCACCTCAGGTAAATCAGGATCATAAACAACTTGAACAAGACCTTCACGGTCACGTAAATCTAAAAAGATCACGGCGCCTAAATCACGACGTTTGTTAACCCAACCACATAAAGTTATTTCTTGTCCAATGTGAGATTCGTTCACCTCACCACAATAAAGACTACGCATGTATTTTTGCCTTATACCAATTCTATTAAACTTATTAACAAACGCTACTTTACGTTTGTTACGATAATTTTGGGCATATTATAAAGCAAAGATTGTTAATGTCACCCTAGAACAAGCGGATGGTTAAATTAAAGGGCTGAACGGAAAGGATTAGTTAAAAATATAATGATTTTTACCGGCTGCTTTTACCTTATACATCATGGTATCAGCAATTTTAAGCAGATCGGTGTCGTTATCACCATCATCTGGGTACATAGCTATACCAATACTACAGCCGATAAAGGCATTGGTTTTGGATAGTTCAAACTCTTTTTGCATCATCCTTAATACTTTTTCGGCTACATAGGCAGCTTCATTAGGACTATTTAAACCGGTAAGTAACAAAACAAACTCATCGCCGCCAAAGCGTACTACCGTATCTGAACTTCTCACACACCCCTGCAGACGTAGCGCAACTTGTTGCAATAATTCATCGCCTACCCCATGCCCATGAGTATCGTTGATATTTTTAAAACCATCTAAATCAATAAATAATACGGCCATTTTAAGCGATTGTCGTTGATGAAACGCTATCGCAGTACTTAATCTATCCTTTAACAAGACTCGGTTAGCAAGCCCCGTTAATTCATCATGAGTTGCCATATGTTTCATGATTTTTTCGAGTTGCTCACGGTGTTTTATTTCAACTTGTAACCGTCTATTCCACATGACAATAACGCCGAGTACCAATAAAATAATGACACCAATTTGTGCTCCAACCTGTAACACCACATTTTTATCAAGCCCTGTATTTATTGCGAGGGAAAACCAATTATCGTAAATAGCTTGTTTCTCTTTTTCAGTTATCGATAAAAGGCCCTTATTAATTATTCCCCTCAATAGCGGCAACTGCTTATTTATTCCAAAATGACTTTTCTCTAAGCTGACATCTTCCATCATAGATATCATCAAAGTGACAATATTTTCCTGCTTTAATAATTGTGTGGCCGAGGCCATAGTCGTGATGAAACCATCAACACGTTCCTGCTGAAGCGCAACGAGTGCTTGCTCTCGGTTATCCACTAATTTAAAAGTGATTAAGGGATGTTTTTTCCTTAGTTTGGCAATTAAATAATAGCCTTTGACGATAGCGACTTGTTTACCATAAAAATCTTCAAGCTTGGATTTTCTACCATAATATTGAGGATGTACCATTACCCATGGCATTTGCCAATAACTCTCTGTGAATATCAGCAGCTTTTCACGCTCTGCTGTTGGCGTAATACTGCCAAGCATATCTATTTTATTATCTAATAATGCTTTGTATAACTGTTGCCAACTATCAAAAGGCATGTAATTAAACTCAATACCGGTGCTATCGCTAATTAGATGGGTGATATCGCGATTAATACCTGAAAATTTACCTTGCTCGTCAATAAACTCAATCGGCGATAAGTTCTTAATAATACCTAAGTTAATTTTCCCATGGGATGCTAAGAAGGCTTTATCGGCTTCGCTTAACATAATTTTTTGTGCTTGTTGTTTATAATAGTGTTCGCCCGTATTACCGTTCAACCATCTATCTTCAATTCTAATAAGGCTATTAATATCTAACTCGTTAAAACCTCTATTAACGATCTCCACTAGTTTATTATTTTTATGATGGATAACAGGCGATAGTTTTAAGGTGAGAACAGGACTATCTAAGCGATAAAAAAGTGCTTGCAAGTTATTTTGCACTAACCTTGCACTAATTAAATCAACTAATCCCACAATGCCTGATATTTCATCTCGTTCTGCGGCATTTAACATCGTAGTCAAACTACTAAAATAGCGAACTTTCAACTGTGGGTACTTTGCTAACAATTGGTCTTTAAAAGTAGAATCTTGCCAAATACCAATGACACCGTCACTGAGCTGTTGGTTAAATTGATCCAATGAAGAAATTCGCCTACCCTCAATGTCTTTAACTCTTTTATTTAGATAAAATTGTACATTAGAGGTGTATATTGGATTGGCAAAAGATATATCTTCTGATGTGTTTACATGATCAGGGTAAGCCAAGAGTATATCTGCTTTTTGCTCTGTTATAAGATCTAACCCTTCAGTCATATCACGAGGAACAAACTCAACATTAATGCCTACTTTTTTAGACCATAAGCGCCAGACATCAATCAATAATCCTTGCGGTTCACCTGAAGGACTAACGCCCATATAAGGAGGGTAATGTGATGAAAATGCGACCAATAAACTGTCTTTTTGTTTAGTTAAACCTAACCATTTTCGCTCAATGGCTGCTCGCTCTTCCCTTGTTATTTGTTCAAAACCTTGTTCAATTAAATTAAGTAGCGAATTATTCCCCTTCGCCACTGCTACTCCATAATTACCTTGCTGATAGCGTAAAACTTTATGAGGTGGAAAACGCTGTCTTAAAGTATCGTAATCAGGAAAATTATCAGCGAGCTTTTCTAAACCAGTAAACACTAAAATTTCGTTATTTAATGCCCCTCTGTACAGATCATGCCGATTATCATAAGTTTTCAATGCAAAATCAGGGTGATATTTTTGCAAGTTCTCAATATGAGCTGAGCCTTTCACGACACCAATGCTGTACGGTTTTAAATCAGCTAGGCTGTTAACATTACTGAGTTGTTGATTTACATATAGATGGGTATAAATAGAAAACAGGGGTTGGGAAAACTGTAGCGTTTCTCGTCTCGAATCAATAATTGATAAACCACCATGGATATCAACATTTCCTTTTGCTACTTTATTTAGTGTTTCTAGCCAAGGTAGCACAATAAACTGTATTTCAACTTGTTGTTTTTTTGCCCATAAACGCCACATATCTGCCATCAAACCAATAGCAATACCTTTTTCATCAATAGAGTGATACGGGAAAGAAGTTTCATTAATAGCAATTGTTAATGGTTGCTTAACTTTAGTGACGACCTTCGCAACTGCCTTTTCTGCAAACACTGTTTGGCTGAAAATAGCTAAAAACAAAGTAATTAAAAGAATGTAACTGGTCTGTTTATAAAAAAAATTCAAAAAAACACCCTATAAATATAGCGTTGCTAATAAGATCGGTTAAAATAAGCCATTATATACCCGCTAGCAATCAAGTTACTAACTTAACATAAAAGTGAATAGAACAAAGAAAATGCATGATTCTGATACCGATTTAATTTACTCACAAGCGCATAACCAAGTAAAAAACTTTACCTTTGATGCGCAAGTCGTTGAAGTTTTTCCCGACATGATATCTCGTTCTGTGCCGGGCTATAAAACTATTATCGACACTATAGGCCGTCTTAGCCAACGCTTCGCCCAAGAAGATAGCAATATCTATGATCTAGGTTGCTCTCTAGGTGCTGCAACGCTTGCCATGCGCAAAGGAATTACCGCTAACAATTGTAAAATTATTGGTGTGGATAATTCTATCGATATGGTAAAGCGCTGTAAAATGCATGTAGATGCATTTAAAGGAAATACACCCGTGACGATTATTGAAGGTAACATTCAAGATATCGACATAGAAAATGCTTCCATGGTAGTGCTAAATTTCACTTTGCAGTTTATCGAAAAATCACAGCGCCAAGCATTACTGAGTAAGATAGCGCAAGGTCTAAAGCCCGGAGGTTTACTGGTTTTGTCTGAAAAAATATCCAGCGATGATAACGTTATTGACGATGTATTAATTAACTTACATCATAATTTTAAACGTGATAATGGCTACAGTGAATTGGAAGTTGCTCAAAAGCGTAGCGCATTGGAAAAAGTCATGTTGACAGATTCTCTTGATGTACATAAACAGCGCTTAACACAAGCTGGTTTTCAACATGTTTCATTATGGTTTCAGTGTTTTAATTTCACCTCTCTGATTGCAATAAAGTAAAACTATCAAAAAATGTATTTATGCATATACCTTTAAATTGCGTGTGATTAAGTCATTACACTCAATTAAAAGTTAGCAAAATATAAAGTACGCCCTTTAAAACGACAAATTAGAATCCTATGAAACAGTTCAACGAATTTTACCAAAAAATTGCTACCAATCGTTTAGGCCATTGGCTAAACACCCTACCTGCACAATTGAGCCATTGGCACGAAAATGAACTACATGGTGAATTCAAGCATTGGCAGAAAACCCTTGATGCATTACCCATAGTGGATTCTAATTCAGCGATTGATATAACGAATACCGTTAAAGTTGGCGAATTAGGTGATTTAGATCAGGGACAATTTAAACGCCTTGAAAATTTAATGAAAAAGTTTAAACCTTGGCGTAAAGGTCCCTATCATATTCATGGTTTACACATTGATACTGAGTGGCGGAGTGACTTTAAATGGGATCGTTTAGCTGAGCATATTAGTGATTTATCAGGTAAGTATGTTTTAGATATTGGTTGCGGAAGCGGTTATCACTTATGGCGAATGCGCGGTGCAGGGGCAAAATTTGTTGTTGGTATTGACCCAACTCAGCTTTTTTTAATGCAGTTTAATGCAATAAAACACTTTATAGATGATAGCCCAGTGCATTTACTACCTTTAGGTGTTGAACAACTACCTGAGCTAAAAGCATTTGATACAGTCTTTGCTATGGGTGTGCTTTATCACCGTAGATCGCCAATTGATTTTCTTTATCAATTAAAAGCACAGCTAGTTAAAGGCGGTGAATTGGTGTTAGAAACACTCATTGTCGATGGCGATGAAAATACAGTACTAGTGCCTGGTGAACGTTATGCAAAAATGCGCAATGTTTGGTTTTTACCCAGTGAAAAAGCCATGTGTGCTTGGTTAGAACGATGTGGATTTAGCAATGTTCGCGTGGTAAATACTGATATTACGGCATTAGACGAACAACGAAAAACCGAGTGGATTGATACTGAGTCGCTGCAAGATTTTCTTGACCCAAATGATAACAGTAAAACCATTGAGGGTTACCCTGCCCCAAAACGCGCCATATTTATTGCTAATGCCTGACAACTCATACCTAACTACCAATGGCTAACTAATTGGTGTAACTTATAAAACTAGTGCTAGTACAAAAACTAGCAGTAGTACTAAAGCGAAGGTAAGCCCAAGCAGTTAAATTAAAATAAGGAAGGCTATGAGTGATGTTTGGTTAGTAAGACGACTTAAAAAGGTGACTAAACGGCAACAAGATCACCGTGACCCTTTCCAGCGAGATCGAGCTAGAATTATGCATTCTGCTTCTTTTCGTCGTTTGCAATCTAAAACCCAAGTGATGGGTAGCGGACAAAGTGACTTTTACCGTACTCGCTTAACGCATTCATTAGAAGCAGCACAAATTGGTTCAGGTATTACCGCACAACTACGCTACAAATTCCCCGACTTATGTGACGCTCTTTTTCCTACTAGCGATAGCTTAATAGAAACCATTTGCTTAGCCCACGATATCGGTCATCCGCCTTTCGGCCATGGTGGTGAAATAGCACTTAACTATATGATGCGAGATCATGGTGGCTTTGAGGGAAACGGCCAAACATTGCGCATTGTGGCGCGCTTAGAAACATTTAGTGAACACTTTGGTATGAATTTAACCAGAAGGACATTACTTGGCTTAATGAAGTACCCACAATTAATAGAAACGCTTAGCAAAGAGTCAAAACCAGCCAGTGTCGGTAACTTTCGACAACTTAAAGCCGACGAGTGGCATCCAGCCAAAGGCTTATATAGAGACGATCAAGATATTATTGACTGGGTACTTGAACCATTATCGAAAAGTGACCGTACCTTGTTTCAGAGTATGAATTATCAAAATATAGGCAGCCAAAACTTACGATTGCAAGACAAAAACACACACCATAAAACCCGTTTCAAATCACTCGACTGCTCTATCATGGAGCTAGCTGATGATATTGCCTATGGCATTCATGACCTCGAAGATGCCATAGTAACGAAAGTGGTTAACCGTGATGATTTTGACCGAGAAGTAATAAAGAAGTTACAACAAATAGACGATGCTTGGTTGCAAGAATACAGTATGACCTTAACAAACAAACTATTTAGTGATCACCATCATTTGCAAAAAGACGCTATTGGCGGCTTAGTTAACTACTTAATTACTGCGATTAAATTAACTGATTTAAATGAGCAAGATGATATAGATTTTGAAGAGCCACTGCTCCGTTATAATGCAACCTTATCTGCATCTACAGCAGAAGCACTAAAAATATTTAAAGATTTCGTTTACTTTTATGTCATTAAATTGACCAGCCTTCAGCGTTTGGAATATAGAGGTCAACAAATAGTGATGGAGCTTTTTGAAGCATTATCATCCGATCCTAACCGTTTACTACCCAGTAATAGCGCTAAACGCTGGCAACAAGCAATAGATAACAAAACAAACTCTCAACGAATAATAGCCGATTATATTGCTGGTATGACAGATGATTACGCCACAAGACTTTATCAATCACTGTTTAATGCCCATGGCGCGTCAGATTACCAATTAAATTAAGTAAGACTTACTAATAATATAAACACATGAGATTAATGCAGTAATGCTAGAGATATACGCTGGAAAAAATGCCTTAAAGACAATTCAAGAACAAGGTTTTAAACAAGAGCTATTTACTAACTTTCTTGGCGCGAGCGGTGGGCCAAAATGGTTCATCTTATTTGGTTTGGATAAATACCTCTTTGGGAATTTTTTCAAAAATAGAAGTACAGAACTAAATTTAATCGGTTCAAGTGCTGGTGCCTTTCGCGCAGCAGCATTATCACAAAATGATCCAGTACAAGCTATTGAACGCTTAGCTTATACCTATGCAAATACAGTTTACTCAAGAAAACCGAGTCCACAAGAGATATCCAACCAAGCTGTTTTTATTGTTGACCAGCTATTTGCTGAAAATGGCGCTCGAGAGATCATTAACAATAATATCTTCAAGGCACATTTTCTAGTCGCTAAATGTAATGGCTTAACCTCTTTTGATAATAAGATTATGCAAGGCGCTGGCTTAATTAATAGTATGTTGTTAAATAAAATAGATAGAAGGCTACTCGGCAAGCAATATCAACGCTATATTTTTCAACACCCAAACAGTAATTTGGTCATAAACGACCCCTACAATTTCAGCAATTTTTACGAACCTCTAACCCCTAATAATATAAAAAGTGCCTTACTCGCTTCAGGTTCAATTCCTATGGTGATGTCAGGTATCAAGGATATTGAGGGTGCAAAAAGTGGTACCTACCGAGATGGCGGTATAATTGATTATCATTTTGATTTTTCATTAGGCAACAACAGATCTGATAAACAAAGCACCAGTGAATACACTCTAGAAAATAGTACTATTGCAATAAAGCACGAACTCACCCTTTATCCACACTTTAGCTCCGAGCCGAAAGCAGGATGGTTTGATAAAAACTCAAGCAGAAAAGTATTAGCCAGTAGTTATGACGACACGGTTTTATTAGCGCCCTCAGAGAAATTTATACAATCACTGCCTTATGGGAAAATCCCCGATAGAACAGACTTTACCAAGCTTGATGCACCAACAAGGATTAAATATTGGTTAAAAGTATTAAAGGAAACAGATAAATTAGCCGAATGTTTTAATGAGTTTGTGATCAAGCAGGATATAACGAAGATAAAGGCATTTCAGCCGTAGTTTCAACGCCGTCGTCATTCCAAAAAGTAATCAATCATTCCCGAAGTATCTGATCGGTAATCCTTGATATTTTCCCCGAAGATTACCACCTTGTTTGTATTACACCGAAGGAGTAACCTTTGAGCGGTCTCTAAATCTGGCAATTAGACTCTGACTAGAAGCAGAGAGTAAATCATCTTCAGCACCATCTATTGCAGATAAGATTCTGGCTCCCAACTGCTTCCCTAATTCAACGCCCCATTGGTCAAAGGAATTGACTTGCCATAAAACTCCTTGAACAAATATTTTATGTTCATATAGCGCTAACAAAGATCCGATGGTCTCAGGAGTTAATGAGTCCATAACTAGCGTATTACTTGGAGTATTACCTTTCATGGTTTTATGAGGAGCAATCAGTGATATTTCATCGGCAGATAAATCACTCATCTCTAGCTCGATTTTTACTTGTTGTAATGTTTTTCCCTGCATTAATGCTTCACTTTGCGCAAAACAATTGGCTACAAGCACTTTATGATTTTCGGTATATTGGCTTCGACCTTTTAAGGCAACAATAAAGTCTGTTGGAATGATGTCATCACTTTGATGCATTAACTGCATGAAAGCATGCTGCCCGTTAGTGCCCTCTTGACCAAATACAACAGGAGCGGTTAACCAAGACAGTTTATCTCCTGATTTTGATACAGACTTACCATTACTTTCCATGTCGGTTTGTTGTAAATAGCCAGGTAAAGCTCTTAACGAATGAGCATAAGGTAAAATGGCTAAAGTCGGGTACTCAAGTGCATTTCGATTCCAAATACCAAGCAATGCCATAATAACCGGCATATTGTGTTTAAAATCAGTCGATTTAAAGTGCATATCCATCTCATATGCACCTTGTTTTAACTTGTTAAAATTATCATTACCTATAGCAAGAGCAAGAGGCAGGCCTACTGTTGACCAAAGTGAAAAGCGTCCTCCGACCCAATCCCACATCGGCAAAATATGCTTTACATTAATTCCAAATTCTTTTGCTGCTTCAATATTACTACTCACTGCAAACCAATGTTTTTCAATAATCGCAGCTACATTATTGAGCTTTGGCTCTTCTACAGACGCACAAGATAACATCCACTGCTTCACGGCTTTTGCATTAAGCATGGTTTCTTGTGTGGTAAAGGTTTTCGAAATCACGACAACGAGTGTTGTTTCTGAGTTTAGTTTCTTAAGCTTTTCTTCAAGTGCCCCACCATCAACATTAGCAATAAAATGAACAGCTAGACGCAAGTCACGGTAATGTTCTAAAGCTGATAAGCTTACTTTCACACCGTAATATGAGCCGCCAATACCAATGGCTAAAACATCGGTAAAGCGCTTACCAGTATGACCAGTTAGAATACCGTTTTGTACATTATTAACTACATTAGCCATTTGTTGTTCAGCTGCTTCGACCTCATTAGCAAGTGTTTCACCAAGTATCTGTTGTTTAACTACCTGAGGTGCTCTTAATACTGTATGTAAGACTGACCGTTCTTCAGTATTATTTATCTTCACTCCACTAAATTGTTTTGTTATCTCTTCTGATAAACTTACCCCTTGAGCTATTTCTATCAGCTGTTCAAGTTCAACATCGGTAATATTTTGCTTTGAATAGTCGAGGTGTAAATGAGGTGTAGATATAGAAAAATCATCAACTCGTTCTTTTTGATCAAACAATGAAACAATTGAACGCATTTTAGCGCTATGGGCTAATGAGGTTAACTTCTGAATATTCATAAATTACTAATTTTATTGCGCAATCTAGATCTGAGGAACTAGAGGATGCTCTGTTATCATTTTAATAAAAGGGACCCTCACCGTATTTACTTCAGCTTGTTTTATTCAGCTAATAAAAGGTGTCAGTCAATCAATTTAGTTATTTAGAGGGAATATTGTTAATTTCTGTAGTGAAGAATCTGTTCATGAAGCGATTTTTTATCTTCTTACATAGTGTGTTTACATTCCCTGTTTACGAAGCTCCAGTTTCCTTTAGTAACGTCATTCCCGAATTTTCTGTGTCCTCTGTGGTGATGTGTCACTATCACTGAGCACTTTCTTACGAGTCAAGATTACTAAAAAGCAAACTCTTTAACACTTCTGTTTAACCTTTCACTATTTCTTGTAAATATGCTTTAAATTCATCAGCTAATTCAGGATGACGTAAACCATACTCAACATTCGCCTTCATATAACCTAGCTTAGAACCACAATCATGTGATTTACCTGTCATATGGAACGCTTCTACCGTTTCTTTTTCCATAAGCATAGCAATAGCATCTGTTAACTGAATTTCATCACCAGCACCCGGTGGTGTTAACTTCAATAAATCCCAAATTTTTTCAGACAAAACATAACGACCAACAACCGCTAAATTTGAAGGAGCTTCATCAACCGGAGGTTTTTCTACAATAGCAGTCATCGCTTTAGACGCACCAGGGGCTAAATCATATCCAGCACAATCCACCACACCATAACTACTCACTTTATCCATAGGTACAGGTTCAACCATTATCTGGCTATAACCACCTACTTCCTGATAACGAGTTAACATTGCAGCTAGATTTTCAGTTTTTAAATCAGCGGTAGAATCATCTAAAATAACATCAGGAAGGACAACAACAAAAGGTTCATTACCAATTATTGGGCGTGCTTTTAGCACAGCATGTCCCAAGCCCTTAGCTTCTCCTTGACGTACATGCAATATAGTTACATCTTTAGGGCAAATCGCTTGAATTTCATCAAGTAACTGACGCTTTACACGATTCTCCAAGGTAGTTTCTAATTCAAAAGATTTATCAAAATGGTTTTCAATAGCATTTTTTGATGAGTGAGTAACTAAAACAATTTCTTTAATACCTGCCGCAACACATTCATTAACGATGTATTGAATCATCGGTTTATCAACAATAGGAAGCATCTCTTTTGGGATTGCTTTAGTTGCTGGTAGCATGCGAGTGCCCAAGCCTGCGACGGGGATTACAGCTTTCGTTATTTTGTTATTAAACATATTCAACCTAAAATTATTAATATTATGCTTTTGCTTTTGCTTGCCAAACTAGGTCACAAATACCATCTTTGGGAACAAAGCCGGTAGGAGCTTCTAACAGTAACCTGCGAATTGTTTCGTGTGAAAAATTGTGGCAGGCATCATCAAGTCGAATAAGTAATTTTTCTAGAGCTTCCCATGTCAACATAGTCTCGTGCGCTGACATAATCCGTCGATGATCAGTTTGAGTTACATCATCTCCTATCAATAATTCTTCAAACAACTTTTCACCTGGCCTCAGACCCGTGTACTCAATTTCTATATCACCATCAGGGTTATGCTTATCCTTAACATTCATTCCGCTTAGATGTATCATCTTAACTGCAAGATCAGAAATCTTAACAGGATCACCCATATCTAACACAAATACATCACCACCAGTTCCCATAGCTCCTGCCTGAATAACTAACTGAGCAGCTTCCGGTATTGTCATAAAATAACGAATAATATCAGGATGAGTTACGGTAATAGGTCCACCACATTTTATTTGATCTCTGAATAAAGGTACAACAGAGCCTGACGAGCCTAAAACATTACCAAAACGCACCATACAATAACGTGTATTAGATTCTTTCCGAGCTAACGCTTGTAAAATTAACTCCGCCATTCGTTTAGTTGTACCCATGACATTGGTTGGGCGTACAGCCTTATCCGTTGATATAAGCACAAATGTTTCAACGTTGGCCTCCATAGCAGCTTCAGCCGCATAAAGAGTCCCGAAAACATTATTACGCACCCCTTCAACCACATTGTGTTCAACGACTGGGACATGTTTATAAGCTGCGGCGTGATAAACAGTTTGCACATTAAAAGTACGCATAACAGTCATCATTCTATTTTTTCTCTGCACTGAACCAAGTAAAGGTACAACCTGACAGTCATAACCTAATTCATCAGCTTGCTTTTGCAGTTCTCCATTAATTTGGTATAAAGCAAATTCTGATAGTTCAAATAAGATCAATTTTATTGGTTTTTGTTTTAATATTTGACGGCAAAGTTCTGAACCAATAGATCCACCAGCTCCTGTAACCATAACGACTTTTTCGCAGATATTAGCTTTTAATAGAGACTGATCAGGTTTAACTGGGTCACGTCCAAGTAAGTCCTCAATAGAAACTTCACGTAGTTCATCAATTTTAGCCTTACCACTAACTAAGTCAGCAGAGCCCGGTATAGAAAGGATTTCAACAGGCAGTGCTTCAATTTTACTTAACACTCGAGCAATTCGCTTTTTATTCTCTCTTGGCATTGCAAGTAAAAGACGCGAAACAGAGGAGTTTTCAATCAAACGAGAAAGATCATTACGGCTATAAACAGTAATCCCTTGGATAATTCGTTTATGAATTCTAACGTCATCATCAATAAACGCAACTGGGTAGTATTCATCTCCATGTAACAAAGATTGTGCAAGTTGTCTCCCCGCAGAGCCTGCACCATAGATGATAACTTTTTCTTTATGCTTATTTTTTACTGGTGAGGATGCTATTAATGTTCGCATCAAAAAACGGCTACCTCCGACTAAAACCAATAAAAAAGCCGAAAATATTACAGGGACAGTACGAGGTAAATCAATATTTAAAAAGAAAGATAAAAAAACTAAAGCCACTGTAGTAAAGCATACTGACAAAGCAATACTGACAGCGGCTTTACCATTTATATATCGTAGAACAGCCCTGTATAGCCCAAGTTTAACATTAGCAATTAAGGCAACAGGCAGCAGAAAAGCAAGAAGTATCCATGAAGGGGAATGAAACAAAATAGCTATTGTATCTAAACGAACAAGCATTGCAGCCCAAAAAGCAATACTAACGAACATAAGATCGGAGAAAAGAGAAATAGCACGCTTCACAGGTCTGGATGCTTGAAATAAAAAATTCATATAAATATATTGCTTACTTTCCGATGAGATATCTAATCATTTTTTTAATTATTAGATATAAGTATCAGGCATTATACACAAGCATATCTATTTATGACATTTTAAAGGTTATTTTAATTGGAATTAATCAAGTTTAACTTATGCGGTCACCAGACCCACTTCCTGTGGCAGTTTGAATAATATATTTGAAATAACTTTTAAGAGTAAGTGTTTCAATCATTTTTTGATCAGTTTCAGCCAGTAATTTAGGAGTAGACATATCTATAGTATTTACTTGAGCAAGGCCTGTTATACCCGGTAATACATTATAAATACCACGACTATCACGCTCTGTAATCAACTCTTCTTGATTAAATAAATTTGGGCGAGGGCCGACAAAACTCATTTCCCCTTTTAATACATTGATTAACTGTGGTAATTCATCAATTTTTGTTTTACGTAAAAAACCACCTAATTTAGTTATAGAGGCTGTACTTGCAAGATGACTAGCAACTGATTTTGTATCAACCGACATTGTTCGAAATTTAATAAGGTTAAATGGATTTTTATTTTTACCTACACGTTGCTGAATAAATATTGGCAGACCAGTATCAAAATAGCCGATAATAGTAACCATTAGTAAAATTGGAAAGGTGATTATTAGGCCAAAAAAAGCCATTAAAAAATCAAGTGTACGAATAAGAATGAGATTCATAAATATTTAATTCTATCTAGTTAAACGACTAAGCGTGTCAGCCATAGTAAAAGGAGGTGTCCAATCAAGTAAAACTTTAGCTTTATTTGGATTAACTTGTAAATCACCAATTAATTGATCCATTTGAGCCTGCCTACCAGTAATTTTTCCTATCAGGTTAAATATGAAATTTGGTACAGGAAATTGTAATAAAGGAGTATTTAAACCTTTAGCAATTTCATTGGTAAATTCTTTTATAGATATATCACCACCATCTGAAATGCAAAAAATTTCATTTGTAGCATTTGGATGTTCGATACAGACAGATATAAAATCAGCTAGATTATCTACTGAAATAAAATTACGCTTATTATCACATAAAGCAAAAGGCAACATAGGGACTTTACTTACTAAATTAACAAGTTTATCGAAATTTCCAGGGGCGCCTTTTCCATAAACTAAGACAGGACGAATAATAATAACTTCAAGATCTGTTTCTGCTGCTATTTTCAACAGTGCTCTTTCAGCATCAAGCTTCGACTGGGCATATTCCGAGTGTGGCGATACATTAGAATGTTCATCATATGGTCGAGCATTAGTAGTACCGTTACCTAATACACCGATTGAACTAATAAAAACAAAGCGCTTCACACCCGCGTTAACTGCCTGTTGAGCAAGATTAATGGTCCCTTTAACATTGACTTCATTAATATAGTCTGGATCATTTGATTTATTGTGAGCTACAGCAGCAAGATGGACTATTGCGTTTACATCTTGTAAACACTGCCCCCAATTACTATTACTGTTGATATTAACGCTAAATGAATTACTAACAGACTCAGTAATATCTTGTTTTCCGTGCCTTATAACCGAGTGCTTATGTTCGAGTTGTTGAGTGAGAATACTTCCAATAAAACCACTTGAGCCAGTGACTAATACCTTCATGATGGAGCCTTAACAAACCAACGTGTAGAAAGAGTTAATAACTTATAGGGAAGCTTTAGCATAACAAATAATATATTTGAATAAATACCATTTTCTTTACAAGCCCTAACAATCTCAAAATTTTGATGTATCCGCCACAACAATCCACTAGAGCTTATCCCTCCCTCTCGCATTTTTACAGAGATTATAGGTAATCTAATTGATTTAACTCCTTTACTAATAAACCTTGTTAACAGTTCGAAATCGGCAGCGACTCGATAATTCGTTTTATACCCTCCAAATATGTCATAACAACTTTTACGAACATAAAATGTAGGATGCGGTAACATTAGTCCAAATTTAATCATTCTTTTACTAAAAATTTTAGAGCTATATAATCGTGTTGGTTTATTTAAATCATGTTCAGATACATAAATAAGGTCAGAGTAAACAGCATCTACATTATCTCCGTCAAAGCCGGCAACAATTTGTTCTATTACAGATTTGTCTGCTAACACATCATCTGAATTTAAAATTCCAACAATATCTCCTGTCGCTAAAGACAGACCTTTGTTCATTGCATCATAGAGGCCATTATCTTTTGCACTTATATGGATACTTACAGTATCACTATATTCACAGACTATGTTATTCGTCCTATCTTTAGATAAACCATCAATTACAATATGTTCGATATTAGTATACGTTTGTGACTTAATGGACTCCAACGTGTCTCTAATTGTTTTTTCTGAATTATAACAAACTGTTATTATTGAAACTTTCATTTTTTAATCACTATCAAATTATGTTCATATACATCTAGACTAAGTTATCCATCATACTAGATAACTGCTTACGCCAATGCGTTGTCCTTAAGTCAGAAACTTCTTCTGCACTGGCTTTGTTAATCACTGAATAAGCAGGTCGTCTAGCTGGAGTCGGGTATTCCGATGTAGGAATTGGGTAAATAGGAATAGCTTCTTTCAATAAACCTTTTTCAATCCCTAGCTCTTGAATAGCAATGGCAAAATCATACCAAGATGCAATACCGCCATCAGTCCAATTATAGATACCTTTCACTTCAGGTTTATCTGCAATAATCCACAACCATTGGGCTAAACCTTTGGCCCATGTAGGCGTACCTACTTGATCATAAATAATGCTTAGCTTTGGTTTTTCTTGCATTAAACGCAACATACTCCTCACAAAATTATTCCCATTTACAGAATAAACCCAGGCAGTACGTACAATAACGCTGGCTTCAGGTAATATTTGTTGAAGAGCGACTTCTCCAGACAATTTTGAAGCGCCATACACATTAATAGGGTTTGGAGTTGAATACGACTCATAAGGAGAAGTACTTGAACCATCAAAAACGAAATCTGTAGACACATGCAAAATACGAGCATTAATACTTTTACAAGCATTGGCCAAATACTTTATTCCAAGTTCATTTACCGCATACGCTGCGTCTACATTTTTTTCAGCCTCATCTACTGCGGTATAAGCAGCTGCATTAATAACTAAGTCAGGTTTATTACTAGTAATAAATTCCGAGACTAATGATTCATTAGTTATATCTAACTCACTACTATTAACACTAATTATATGATAACCCTGAGGTACCAACAGTTCTAATTCTGAAGCTAGCTGCCCTCCTTTCCCTGTTATAACTACTTTCATATTACTTCTGCTTATTAATCAAATTTAGGGGCATCTTGAAAAGAGAAACCAGTGGCATCTTTATCAGATAATTGTGGAGGTTCACCTTCAACTAAGGGCCATTCAATAGCAAGTTCGATATCATTCCATCGTACCGAAGCCTCTGACGCAGGATGATAATAATCAGTACATTTATAAACAAACTCAGCAGAATCGGTCATCACATAGAAACCATGAGCAAAGCCTTCTGGCACCCATAATTGTCGTTTATTTTCAGCTGAAAGTATGACACCTACAGCCTTGCCAAAAGTAGGAGATGATTGTCTCATATCTACCGCAACATCATAAACAGCACCAGAAGTAACTCGTACTAATTTACCTTGCGTTTGTGTTTGTTGATAATGCAAACCACGTAAAATACCTTTAGTAGATTTACTATGGTTGTCTTGCACAAATGGCTTAGCACCTGTTTTTTCCATAAATTCATCAGCACGAAAAGTTTCCATAAAAAAACCACGTTCGTCACCAAATACATTCACCTCAACAATTTTTACATCTTCTATCTCAGTATCGATGAATTTCATTAAATCATTCCGTTAGCAATGTTAAATAAATACTGCCCGTAACCGGTTTTTTTTAGTTTTTCAGCTTGCACAAGCAATTCATCTTTATTTAACCAGCCTTGTATGTAAGCGATCTCTTCTAAACATGCCACTTTAAAACCTTGCCTATGCTCAACAGTTTGCACAAATTGACTGGCCTCCAATAGAGAGTCGTGCGTACCGGTATCAAGCCAAGCAAAACCTCTGCCTAACATTTCTACATTTAAATCACCACGTTCTAAATAGGCAATATTAACATCAGTGATCTCTAACTCACCACGGTGTGACGGTATAATTGATTTTGCAATATCAACAACGTCATTATCGTAAAAATATAAACCTGTCACTGCATAGTTTGATTTTGGTTGTTCTGGCTTTTCTTCAATACTTAATGCTTTACCACTTTTATCAAATTCAACAACACCAAATCGCTCAGGATCAGTTACATGATATCCAAACACAGAAGCACCTGTTTCCACTTTCGCAGCAGCAAGTAACTTGTCTGAAAAGTGTTGCCCATAGAAAATATTATCTCCTAAGACTAATGCGACATTATCATCACCAATGAACTCTTCACCAAGTATAAAAGCCTGTGCTAATCCATCTGGACTTGGTTGTTCTTTATAACTAATATCAATACCAAACTGATGACCATTTCCAAGCATGCGCTCAAAATTGGGTAAATCTTCGGGTGTAGAGATGATTAAGATATCTTTAATTCCTGCTAGCATCAAAACTGAGAGCGGGTAAAAAATCATCGGTTTATCGTAAATAGGCAATAACTGCTTTGAAGTACCTAACGTTATAGGATGTAAACGACTACCCGACCCCCCTGCTAAAATAATACCTTTATAGTTAGCCATGTTTATTTATCTCCAATACGTTCAAGTTGATAGTCACCGCTTAATACACGCTTCCACCAGTTTTCGTTATTTAAATACCACTCAACTGTTTTACGAATACCTGTTTCAAAACTTTCTTCTGGTAACCAACCGAGCTCTTTGTCAATTTTCGAGGCATCAATGGCATAACGAATATCATGACCAGGACGGTCATTAACAAACGTTATTAGCTCATTGTAATTAACCAGAGAAGATTGGCTAAAAGCAGAGTTATCTGAAATAGGTTTTAATTCATCAAGAATGGCGCATAGTGTTTCAACCACTTCAATATTCTGTTTCTCGTTGTGACCGCCAATGTTATATGTTTCCCCAACAATACCTTCTGTTACAACCTTATAAAGTGCGCGAGCATGGTCTTCAACATATAACCAGTCTCTAACCTGACTACCATCTCCATATATTGGTAATGGTTTTGCATCTAAAGCATTTAAAATAACATGTGGAATAAGTTTTTCTGGAAAATGGTAAGGTCCATAGTTATTTGAACAATTAGTTACAATAACAGGTAAGCCATATGTTCGGTTCCACGCCCTGACAAGGTGATCACTTGATGCTTTAGAAGCAGAGTACGGTGAACTAGGATCATAAGATGTTTCCTCTGTAAACAAGTCATCAGTACCATCCAAATCACCGTAAACCTCATCTGTACTAATATGATGAAAACGAAAAGCCTCCTTTTTACCTTGAGGTAAAGTAGACCAATAGTTACGAGTGGCTTCTAATAAAGTAAATGTACCAATTATATTAGTTTGCATAAAATCAGCTGGACCATCAATAGAACGGTCAACATGTGACTCTGCAGCTAAATGCATCACAACTTCAGGCTGGTATTTTTTAAAAACCTCAGCCATTTTTTGAGCATCACAGATATCACCCTGTACAAAATGGTATCGCTCATTATTTGAGACAGATGCAATAGATTCGACATTACCAGCATAAGTAAGCTTATCTAGATTGACAACTGAATCATCTGTATTTTCTATAACATGACGCACAACTGCACTGCCAATAAATCCGGCCCCGCCGGTGATTAAAATCATGATTACTCCGAGAAATAGTACCCATCAAAATGAATACCTAAAATTTTATTGAAGGTGAATATATGCACTTATTTAATATGATTAAATAAGTGCATATTAGTTAAGACTTTTAAAGAAAATCTAGTCCAAGAGTAAGATTATGAACCGTTCTAGATCACAAAACTAGACCTGATAGAATTTTTAAGGAAAATAGAAGTTGAAACTTGTGATTATTCACTTTTAACCCAGCTAAGATAGAGCCATCTTGTCCTGTGATACTTATGCATTTTTTCATAAAACTCATCCTTTCCATTTAATAAAAGAAAGACGCAATATAGGCTTAATAAGATTAAGCCTATAAATAAATTTAGTGCCAAACGTAGTGGTTGATTTCTCTCCTGTAGGTGAAGCGTTATTTCCGTGCCTCCTGTACTTGAGCAGTTTAGTATTGATGAATGACGTATTATAAAATGACTCGGCTACTAGGCCTAACCACCAATCGTGCATTGGAATTGTATTTGGAAAAGGTAACGCCAACTCTAAAATTTCACGACGAAAAGCCATGCAACAACCTAAATAGGAGTTTTTTATTAAGTTTTTGACAACCCCCTTTTTAGAACCATTATTGGCGAAAAATGAATCATAAATAACTAACTCATCTTTACCAATAACAAGGCAATCACTTACAACCAGGTGATTTTTTAATAGAGCAGACTTCATTGTTGTTACCTTACCATCAATCCAAATATCATCTTGGTCGGATAAAAAAACGAAATCTCCTATAGAATGATTAATCGCATTTTCAAAATTTTTAATTAGACCTTCTTTAGGCCCTTGAAAAAACTTAATACGTTGATCGTTAGCCTGAAAAGAATTAATCAACTCTATTGTCCCATCGTCAGAACCATCATCAGAAATAATAACTTCATCGTGCGCCGATAATTGATAAAGAATAGACTCTAACTGTTCATTTAAATAATCAATACCATTGTAAGTTGCAATACAAACACTGACAGATTTACTTTTCATAATAATTTTTCCTACTAAATTTATTATCTCTCCTCAAAAAATACAATGAGATAACATGCATCAAAACACATTGAACACTGAATAAAAAAGGATTACCTATTGATGGGAATATAAAACACATTAACCCGAGACTTGTTAATATATACTTTTTTTCAATCACGTTTGCCTTATATTCCTTAAATATTTTTATCATCGTATAAGCATAAGAAAAAAATAACAACAAAGACATTACGCCAAATTTATGAATCATATTAATGTATGTTAATTCAAAACCGTACGGCTTTTCAGGGTTTCTACTAGCATTTTTAACCGTAGCACCAAGCCCTTTTCCCCATACATCTATATCTTCTAACAGAGAATACAACTGAGCATACCGTGCAATATTCGATTCGTCATCTTTAGCAAACATTGAGCTAATTATATTTATATAACCTGTCGATAATAAAATGACTAAAACTAGAGTGAGTAAAGTAAATAGTATTATTGTTTTCTTAACGTTAACTTTACCAGAGCTTGCACTGCTAAATATAAAGATATATAGTAATAAAATCATCCCTGCTAAAACATATCCTTTTGAAGCTGGAAGAAAAATAACAACATAAGTAGCCAGAAAAACAAATAGTAAATGATGACTTTTTAATAATTTTAATTTTTCAGCATATTTCAAACTTGGTATTAAGCTATAACTTAATGCCAAAACAAATAATGGAAAAACCATCATTTGGCTTGCTGCAAGCATTCTAATTTGACCGGTACTTGAGCCACCTTTAAAGTAACCAAAAAAAACAGCTATTAATAAATTTTCTCCATAGTATATAAACACATTAAATACATACAATAAAATGGATAATATTATATTTTGGAATAGTATAAATATGGAGATATAAATAACGATTACATACAACGACTCTTTTCTTATTTTGGAAATCAACAACAAGTAGTAGAAAAAATAACCTACCATACCGGCAAAATTTGCTACGATGTAACTCAACTTATTACCCAATGCTAATCCGAGTAATACACCATATAACCAAACAAGTAGAAATATAGCAGGAAAAAAATCCCAATAACTAAAATATACTCGTTTTATTTTTGGAAAAGACTTGTTGAAAATAAAGAAAGTTAAAACTAATATATAGGAAGAAATCAAAACCCCATATTGTTGAACTGCTCCCCTTCCAAATGCGAGTATTATTATCAAAGTAAAAAAAATAACCGCATGCTTTTTACATAAAGATTTATTTGACAACATCTTTGATCAAATCTAGGTAATTCACACCAAACTGCTTTGTTCTTTCAGTTAGTAACGTTTTAGCTTCGCTCTCAAGTTTATGGTTTGGACCTGGTTTTTTACTTTTTATAATACTCTCAATTAAATCAGCTAATTCTACAGGATCTTCACGAGAAAAAAATAGTGAATCCATGGGGGCTTGTTCAAAGTGTACACCTAAGTCAGATATAATCATCCCCTTACCAATACTCTTAGCTTCTTCTACAGTTGAACTCCATCCTTCAAATAAAGATGGGTTTAATATTGCCAAGCAATATCTCATTAAATACTGTACATCGCTATAGGGTATTAAACCTAAGAATTTAATATTATCACTGAGTTCGTATTCAGCTATTTTATCAAAAATAGTTGATTTAAAATTAGGATCTCTAAAGTCATCTAATGATCCAGAACAAATCACCTGAACTTTAATTTCACGTCCTTTCAATATTCTTAATGCCCTAATAACTACTAAATGATTTTTATGTTTCCATAATTGATTAGGCAGGTAAAAAAACTCATCTTCAATATCGTATTTGGTCATCAATTTTGGACTATATTCTAAATCTAAAATGTCAGAGCTAGGTTGAGTAACAAACTGTAATACTTTTAACTTCTTGGAAGGTTTTCCATCAGTGAATTCAAGGTAATCCTTAGCACCATCGTGACTACTAACAACAACTCTATCGGCATAATTTATTATGCCTTTGTATAATCTCCCCCGACGATATCGCTCGAATAATGTGAACATATGCGGCAACCTGGTAAATTGAAAATCAGGAAGCCACTCAATTGTTTTTACGCTTAAATTACTGGAATAAAAATTCGAGTGTGATAACACATCAATTTCGTGCTCATGTAGGAATTTTTCCATACGTGATGTGCTACCAAATATCTTGAATGAAACTTTGTAAGTAAGCCACTCAACACTGTTTCTTTCACATAACCGGGTACGAATAACCTTAGAAAATACCTTATATCTGTCTAAAACAGTATCTTCGACATTTTCAGGAACAAATAGAATAAACTCGAACTCATTTTTTTCATCGGCCATTTTTGCAGCATAAATAAGATTATAAATATAATTCATGCCTCCAATATAATGAGGGTAATCAATCAAAAATCCAATTCTAGTCATTTTTTTGCTCCATAAACCAATCCACATACTCTGTCAGACCTTCTTGAAAACTGACACAAGGCATCCAACCAAGTGATTGCGATGTGGAAATATCAGCACAATAATGTTTAGGGTTACCTAAATCTACTTTGTTATTAAAGATAACACTTGGATTTTTATCCATTGCTGAGTTAACCATATGCACAACATCGTGAATAGTGACACCGTAACCGGTACCACAATTAACAACAACATGTTCTTTTTTACCTTTTAAAATACATTCAATAAGTTTTAATACATCTGAAATATGTACAAAATCCCTACTTTCTTCACCTGTACCAAAAAAGTCAACGATCCCTTTTTTGTCACTGTAAACTTTGCTACATGCATCCCAAAGTAATTGTTTTTGTAATCCAATACCATATATAGAAAATAATCTAATAATAGCAACACTTATACCAAACTGTTTTGAATAACTATCACATAATTCTTCAGCAATTTTTTTATGATAACCATAAGGCGATATTGGTATGCCTACATCAGTTTCACTTATTTTTGTACTTTGTGTTTGACCTTGTACCGAAGGACTCGATGGGTAAATAAGGTACGTGTTTTTATTAAATAGGCGAATATACTCGAGTAGTTCCAAAGTACCATCCACGGTTTTTTTAAAATCTTGGTATGGATGATTAACAGAAAAACCAACTGAGCCACTACCTGCACAATGTACAATAACGTCAAATTTTTCATTGATATTTCGTAATGCTTCAATTGATACATCGTCTTGAAACCAGTAATCAAGGTCAATCACCTTGCACTCTTGTTCACTTAACTGCCCATGACCAATGCCAAAAGTTTCATATCCTAACGTTTTAAAAAACTTAACAACGTTTGAACCAATGAAGCCTTTAGCCCCTGTCACTAATACTTTTTTCTTCACGAAAACAAATCTCCAAAACTTTTCCCTGATGGGAAAGGTGATATTTCACGCTCTTTAAATTGAGCAAGTTGTTCTTTGTATTCACTTTCTGAAATAAAATCTCTTAATTCAGAAAAGTCGGTTGTCCAAATGTTATTTGAGAAATCGAAGCGTTTTATCACTCGGGCCGGAGACCCTACGACGAGAGAGAATGGCGGAATGGTACGGGTAACTAGGCTGTTCGCTCCAATAATGCTCCCATGACCTATAGTAACATCACCAATGATCGTCACATTAGCACCCAGCCATACATTATCACCAATAATAATAGCATTACAGTCAGTCGTTCCAGTAAACATATAAGGTACCAGAGGATCTTCAAACTTATGATCACTACCTAAAAAACTACAATTAATCCCGCTCATAAAAAAATCACCAATAATAATTTCTTTTCCAGAACTAAAGAAATTACGTTTGCCTATATAACAATTATGACCCATTTCAATTCCGATTTCTGCATCAATTCTTTTATTAACATTAAACCAGGTGCCTTCGCTGACCACATTATTGTAACCAAATTGAATATGCTTAAGTCCAATATAATGAATTGATGGGTCAAAGTAGTTACTTTTATCTATAACATAAGAGGAGTATCTTTTTTTATAAGCAAAGTTGAAATTATTGTATATTTTTCTTAAAACTTTACTCTTTTTTAAAAAATTTTTCATTCTATTTATCTTATCCATGTCGGTTAATTACTACTGGAATGGGAGTCATTTAAAAAATCAATAAACTTTTGTTTATTAAACCCTTTAAAAAATACACCTTGATCTGTTTTTACAAAGGGTCGAGTAACATTATCAACAATATCTTTAGCTTCATCAATCACATATACATTAGGATTTATAAATATATCATCATGACTTTCAAAGTCTTGTTTAGCGTACAAAAATACTTTAACTCCTAATTGCAATGCTTCATAAACGACTGTTGACTGAATAGCAATCACGGCAGACGCCTCATTCAACAGTTCTGGGGTTGTTTTTTCGGTGCAAATTATTTCGACGTTAGGTAATCCTAAGAAAACTTGCTTTGCTTCTTCTCTTTCATGTCCCTTTTGCTGAGGATGAAGTTTAAATACCACTGGAATATCTGGAAGTTTAGTAGCTAATGATTTAATTAAAGGGATCAGATCGGGGGCAAAAGTTCCGTTACTTATTACTAGTAAGCTTTGACCACTTCTAGGTGTATCATTCATGTTCATATTTTTAAATAAACTATTTCCGATTGATATTTTATTTTTTACTGGATAGTTTATCGTATGCCAATGTTCTGAAAATGACAGAAATGTATCAGGTATAGTTAAATTTTTGTTATACACAACGCCCTCTGGATATGAGTAATACATGTGGTATCTATTTGTTTGCCCATGTTGCAGTTCAGCAGTTTTAATATCTAAATGCTTTGCTGAAGCTATTAATCCCTTTTCGCCCCCAGTAGCTAAGAAAAAAACAATTTCCGGCTTATAAAAGTGTAACAATTTATTATAATACAGTCGATCTGCATTATAGTTACCTAGTAGCTCATTAATTTTCTTATCAAAATCAAAATCAATTTTAAATTCATTCTTTAAAATTAAATTTATATCTGCGTTTAAAATATTTTTTTTTGCCGTCAACTTAAACAACTTCTTAAATATCAATAAAGCTGTATTATTGTATGAACATTCCTTTGTAGAACCTGTCTGCAATCCATCAACAACAAATGATTGTGACTTTATTATAGAGAGACAATCTTGTGATATAAGGTCAACAGAAAATCCATTTTCATCCACGCCTCTAGGATACGTGTAAAAAAAGTTACGCACCCTTCTATTTCTCATTTTCAAAAGGTATTTAATATCTTGGTATAACAAAGTAAAAACATTAAAACGGTTATTTTTTATCCTTGTTAATTTAGGGGCGGGTTTACGTACCGTTAAGTATAGGATTTGAATATAAACATCATACCTTACAATATCCCACCACTTAATACCCCCATTTGTATTGGATTCAAATAAATTATATTTTTTTTCTAATTTAAAAAATCTATCTAAGATTTCACTGTTTTTCATTAATACACCAATACTATTTTATAATTGCACTTTAATAACACTTATAACTAAATTTAAGTTAAAAGTCTAAACTACTGAATACGCTAATATGAGTAGCATTGAAATTAAGACCGGCAACACAACTCCTTTAAACGCCATCACCCTCTCAGGCTTTATAAATAGTCGTACATTTATATAATGGGCAATAAAAAATAATAAGAAAGTAGCCAATGTCGTCCACGACGCTATAGTATAACCATAAATGGGGATAAAAATATAATTCATAAGAATATTAAATACACCACATAACAAAGTAATAAGGGCTATTGTGGCAGTTTTTTTAGCATAAAAAGCATAACCGATATATAACACATATAAAAACTGAAACATAAAGCCAATAATGATTACAGGGATTATACTAATAGCTTCGCTATAAGCTTCAGGTGCAAGTATCTGAGAGATTTGAGGAGTAAACATCACTATAATTAATGCCAGAGCAGAAATGATAAAAGAAAACCTTATAGAGATAACGTCTATATTATCATAATTTTTATGTTTCAAACTTTCAAAAAAAATAGGGTTCCACGACTGGGTTAAACTTATGACAATCATCTGAAAAATCATACCAACTTTGTAAGCAAACGAATAAAAACCTGTTTCCTTCGCACCAACCATTTTATTAATCATGAGTTGGTCAAAAGTATTAATAATATGCGATGATAAAAGATGGAGAATTATTGGTCCACCTAATAAAAAAGAATACTTTATATGATTCCATGAAAAATCAAACCCCACAATATTCCTAACTAAATAAAGACTATAAAAAAAAAATATACAAGAAAATAATAACATAGAATAAACAGTACCGAGATACCTATGCTCATTAAGATAATAAGTTATGGTTATTGTGATTACTAAACTAAATATTCCTCTAAACATTGATATCCGAGTAAATAAAAAGCTTTGTTTAGTTACTTGTAAGTAGGCCTCCACTGTTGCATATGTTGCACTAGTAAAAGCTATAACAATTGCAAAAACAAGCATAGGTAAAGGTAAGTCTAATAATTCTGAAATTTCAATTTTATACGCATAAGTGGTTAGCGACAAAATAAAGCCTACTCCCCATAAATAGAGAAAGTTACTTCCTAAAAAGTCGCCGAAGTCATCGTTAGTTTCAAAGAAATATCTGCCTACTGTTGTTTGAGTACCTAAGCCATATATAATAGAAAGTGTAGTGACTATTGACAGAAAAACAGCTATTAAGCCAAATTCACTTGGTGTTAACAATCGAGTCATTACAGGTATACTTATAACTGATAAACCTCTAATAAACACACTAGCTGTTAAATAGTTTTTTCCGTGCCTAAAAAATTCACGAGTCCCACTATCAAGTTTCCCTTTTAATAGATTGAGCATATTCTTGAAACCTTTTGTGTGATACTGGTAAATTAGTTTACAGTTAGAAATTCTGTAAGAGTAGCGTAGAATTTAAATTGCTAGAGCTCTTGCACATATGAAATAGGATATTAGGATATTAGGATATTAGTTAAAATAGAAGCTCTGGGGCTGGTATCCAAACTTATTTACTTTAATATGGTTCACCGAAAACAAAGTGTAAAAAGAGCTGAAATTTATAAAACAACTTAATAGATCCATAATAAAAAAATCACTTTGAAAGGTTTTTTATTATTTTTGCTGGATTCCCTGCCACTACCACTCTGTCAGGGATATCTTTTGTTACAATGCTACCTGCAGCAACTACAGAGTTTTTACCGACAACTACACCAGGAAGTATTATTGCATTTGCACCAACCCAAGCACCTTCTTTTAAAGTAACACTCCTTGGAGCTGAATGCCCTTGGTCAATAAGGTTTAAATCTTTTCTGTCAAAACGATGATTGGAAACGTATATATGTACACCTGAGCCTATCATCACATCTTTTTCTATATAAACGCTACCAGCTTCGTTTGTTGATGGGTCGGCGAAAATCATTGTATTGGGACGTATAATAACATTTTCACCTATTGATATTTTCGAACAAGTTATAGCGTATGCCCCAGCTCTGAATTCAGAAGTATTAGAAAAAAATTTAAATTTTTCTTTACAAAGAGTAAACATTTTATTTTTGAAATATAAGCGCCAATGAGTAAAGGGCATATCTGGACCTAACCGATCACAAGATAAATCAAATTTCCATTTAATATAAATATCAAAATTCATAGAGAAAAACCGTCGTCAACAATAATATTTTGCCCCGTGACAAATTTTGATTGTTCAGAAAGAAGAAATAAGACTGAACCCAGTATATCTTCTACATTTAGCATACCTTGCCCATGAGTATAGCTTTTGTATGAGTTTAAAAACACTTCAGGTTGATCGTCAAAAATACCACCTGGGCTTACACTATTAACCCGGAACCGACTGTCATTGACATAAGCGACTGCATATTTATTTAGATGTAAAACAGCTGACTTTATAGCCGCGTATTCTACAGGCATAGTCATTGAGGTATTCTCATACACATCAAATCTTGGAGAAACTACGCCATAAACAGATGAAATATTCACTAACGAGAATGGACTTTTATTTCTCTTGAAATATGCTGCACATTGCTGAGTAAACAAGAATCCACTACCAAGATGTAAAGCTAAGTTTTCATTAAAATCATCTAGAGATACATCAAAGAAATGGGCTCCGTAAGCTTTGTTTCTGGGATACGTACTGTTTACCGCTCCTGAAATTCCTGTTTGCTTAGAAAAGAACTCCTTTACTGCTTCTTCACTAGTCAGGTCCAATTGTACCAATCTTAATACTGTGGTTGAAAGGTCTACATTTAGAGTTTCTAATTTTTCTCGCATCAAATCCAGATTTATATCTGCAGCAATAACTTGCGCACCTTGAGACAAGGCCTGTTTTACAAGTTTAGCGCCTAAAAGTCCCCCAGCGCCTGCAATTAATATTTTATCGTCATTTAGTACATACTGCATCATAGTTCAATCCTCAATATAGCTTCAGCCAACCGAAAGTCATAAATATCATCAATATCAACGGCGCGAGATTTAGGAACTTCAATACTGGTCACTTTTCCAGAAAACAGCCCATAATTATCCAATATAAATTGCGGTGTAGAGGCATAGACAACCGTTGTGATATCGAAAACTTCAGGAGAATCCTGTCGCCTAGTGACATCATTTTCAGGCTTATTGACTAGTTCAATCAATCCATTTTTAGTTTTAGCCACCATATTGAAATATGGACTACGGTTCGCAGGTGTCACTGAAATGCAGATATCAGCTCCGACATTTATACGCTGCTCAATTGCAGCTTCCACATCAACGATCCCTCTAAGTGGGCTCGTAGCTGGTAAACTAACAAAACCATCAAATTCTCCATATTCCACTTTCGCCCATTCAATAGCATGGCGCCAAGAAAGCCACTCAGGGCTAGTATCACTTGCTAATTCGGCCGGCCTTTCAATTAAGATTGCTCCTGACTTAACTGCCACTTTAGCTATTTCAGCATCATCAGTTGAGACAAATATTTTATCAATCGATGGCGATAATAATGCTGTATCGACAGAGTACTGTAATAAGGGTTTACCAGCTAAAGGTTTTATATTTTTACCTGGTAACCCCTTTGAGCCACCTCGAGCAAAAATGAATGCAAAATTTTTCATGTGATATCTCTATTACCATTGGCTTGCTGTTTGATCTCGTCAATTAAGGAAACCGTTTTTATGGCTTCACTAAACTTAATACAAGTATGTTTGTTTTTTCCAATCATTTGCACAAAATCTTCTATCATGGCCAAATACATTTGGTTCTTATCCCACTTTGGTTCACTATATAACACAGATGTTTTTGTCGCCGTAATCAACGTCAATTGATTTAGCATAAGATCCCATTCAATACGACCTTTACTACCAACAAAGCTACATTTCCTATGAGATTTACGTTGTAAAAAATCTAAATGAATCGTCGCTACAGCGCCTGATTCAGTCAATGCTGTAATATCAGCCATATCTTCAACATCTAGAGCCAATTCTTCTGAAGTTCTTAAAATTGAATGCTTTACATATAATGGCCCTAACAACCACTGGGCGTAATCTAATTCATGACTGAGTTCAAATAATGCTCCTCCACCGAGTCTATTTTGAGCAGAAACACTATCCAGAAAGTTTTTATTCGGACGCCAATCAGGAAGATATTGACCAATTTCAATATGCACATTGTAGAGGATACCAATCTTACACTTATCCAACAAAATCTTTAATTGCAGAGCTGAAGGTAAGTATCGTAAGCAATAGCCTATAGACACAGGTGTTTGATGTAGTTCAATTGCTCGGTTAATAGCTTTTGCATCTTCTACTGTTGTTGTCACTGGCTTTTCAATTAAAGTGGGAATACCAGCTTCAATGAAAGGAATTGAATGTTGAGCATGAAAAGGTGCAGGTGATGCCACAATCACTAATTCTACCTGTGCTTCAATGAGTTCTTCGATGCATGTAACAATACCATCAGAATCACTTATATTTTCATTCGGTATACGTCCACTTGCTGACATTACTAATAATGCAACATTTGGATACAAAAACTTCAAATTATGTCGGTGACGGGTAGCGATATTGCCTAAACCAATTACTGCAACTTTTTTCATTTCAAGTCAAATCCTAATGTATGAATATCAACTTGAGCACGATTAAAATCATCTATCCGGCCGATATCCAACCAATAATCATGAAATGGAAACATAAGAACTTTGTCTTCTAGATACCTTTCCAAAAGAGTTGGCATATCTACTACTTCATTATCATTAACTTCTTCTATAATTTTTCGACCAACAACATATATTCCGGCATTAACATGAAAACTCTGTATAGGTTTCTCCACCATACTTTTAATGTGATACCCATCACTTTCAATAACACCGAATGGTACTTGGTATTCATATTCACGAACACACATGGTTGCATCAGCATTATTTTCATTATGAAAAACAAGTAAAGCTTCTAAATCTACTTTGGTCAGTACATCTCCATTCATCATGATTATAGGGAGATCTACTAGATCTGCAGGCAGCAACCCTAAAGCACCACCCGTTCCAAGTGGTTTTTCTTCATGTACATAATTTATAGATATTCCCCACTTAGTACCATCTCCAAAATATTCTCTGATCATTTCGGGTAAATAATGAGTTGAAATGTAAAACTGATGAAATCCTGCCTTTATAAAACTTAATAGTACTGTTTCTAATATCGGCTTATCACCCACGTTCAATAGTGGTTTAGGACAATTATTCGTTAAAGGCTTTAACCTTGTTCCAAAACCACCTGCCATTAAAAATACAGGATTATCATGTTTTGTTTTTTGAGTTACATGATGAATTGTTTCTAAACCAACCACTATACCATCATCTAGTATAGGAATAGAATGAAGCTGCTTAGCGTTCATCAGATCTAATATTTGCTTTTTAGAAGTATCGATATTCACAACAGTTGGGGATGTAAACATAATTCCAGAAATTGGGTGAGATAAAGGCAGATCATTAATTAATGCTCTACGTATATCACCATCTGTTACTGTTCCTAATAGTCTATTATCAATATCAACAACCAGGGCAAGCTGGAGGGCTTCGTTATCAATAACTTTCAGAACATCTTGTATATTACTTGAAGGGGAAACTAGTATATTTTTCCAATTATGACTCATTTTACTTTCTAACCTTTATTGTAATACGTGCAGGAAAACAAATACAGTTTTCTTCTACATCTTTAGTGATTGTTGAGCCCGCACCAACAATAACATTTTCGTTAATATTGATTGACTGAATAACTGACGATCCCGTACCAAAATGAACATTTTTTTGAGAAGTCACTTGCCCGCTAATAGTAACCCCAGGTGCGATATGGTTATTACTTCCTATAGAACAATCATGTTCAACTATTGAACCTGTGTTTACTATACTATTGTAACCAACACTCGCCCCAGTTTGGATAATAGCGCCACGCATTACCTGAACACCTTCGTCTAGGGTAGCATACCTTGACACACCCGCGTCTTTAGAAACTAATGTTACAAAGCTATAACCTAATATTTTATAGTTAGTATAAAAGTCAGCTCTTAATGTATTTCCTGGCAATGAACCAATACCATTGACCAATTTTATCGTTGCTTTATCAAACTGCAAAATATCTTCGTCATTCTGATACCAACGATATTGTGAAAATAACATGTGGTTACTTGCAGGAGACGGAGAAACATAACCCATAATATTAATCTTATGCTCAATTAACATCTCCAAAAGAACAGACGCATGACCTCCTGAGCCAATTAATAAAACACTATCACTCATCAATTAAATCACCTACTTGATAGTCTTGCTTTGCTTCACTGCCAAGTAAATCCCAATAATGAATAGGGCTTTTCCCTAGACCTGGTCTTTTGATAGCGAGATTAGCTTTATTAAAAGCAGTCCCTTTTTTAATGATTTCATCAGCAACTAAACTTTTTCTTGCGATAGACTTATTCTTTATTTCTGATGGCATTGGTCCTTTAAGACCATCGCCGAGTGCTAATTCGATGTCACGTATTCCCTTGATCATTTCGGCTAACTGTTTTGGCTCTAATGATGCTTTGTGATCGGGACCTTGCATATTTTTATCTAAAGTAAAGTGCTTTTCAATAATTTGAGCACCGCGAGCTACAGCAGCTATAGGTATATTAATCCCTGCACTGTGATCAGAATAACCAATGGGTAATTTAAAAGCAGATGCTATGCTGTCCATAGCCCTAAGGTTAATGTCCGGCACTGGCGCTGGATATTCTGTTGTACAATGAAGAATAACAACTTTTTCCTTAAGCTTTTTCTGGCCAAGATCAGAGTAATATGCTCTTTCAAATTCTTCCGCACTCGGCTTAATAGCTCTATCAACCGTATAACCAAAAGCGATAATACCCAGTGCTGTTTCTATCTCTGCCAATGTAGCCATACCAGTCGAGACTATTAAATCACAGCCAGTTTGAGCATGTTCAAGTACTAACGGCGCATTAGTCAATTCACCTGATGGGATTTTAAGCCTTTTCAAACCCAGGTCATTTACCAAGAACTCAAGGCTTTCTGAATCAAAAGCTGTAGATAAAAATTCAATATCCAGTTCATTGCATTGAGCCAACAGTTTATGATGTGCTTCATAACTCAACTCCAAACGAGCAAGCATAGCTAGTTGAGTTTCTTTTTTACCAGTATTATTGATCTGGTACTCGCATTGTTCAGCCGTTGCCGTTACTAAATTTTTTGCTTTGAAAGTTTGAAACTTAACTACATCTGCACCTGAATTTTTAGCAGCTGTAACTAATTCAAAAGCTAAATCTTCTTGTCCATTATGGTTAACTCCAGCTTCAGCAATAATTAATACACTCATACTCAATTAATCTCCTTTATTAACATAAAAGCTTCAGCTGCTTCACAATTAGACTGAACGCCACGCAACTGAGCAAGTGCACTTAAGGCCTTTCTGCTTCTAGGGAATGGAAAATCCCCCATTTCTGATTCAAAGATCTCGAGAATGTCTAGTTTCTCCTCTAGGAAGTCAGATATATTATTAAATACATTTGGACGAAAACCTCCATCTTCAGGCTTCATACCAAAATCAGTTTCAGAAATAGTTTCATATACTAATACTCGTTTTACAAACGGATACCGAAAGGATTTTGTTGAAGACATCACTCCATCAAATACAATTTCATGATCACTATGAGCATCATTTCTATACACTGTATAAACAATTTCAGGCTCTATTTTCTTAATAACCTTAGAGATTTCGCTAACAATGTCGCCTATTGGGAGAGTCTCTAACGCTGCGGGTGGTAAATTCAGTTCATGTCGGTCAGAGAAACCATAGCGTGCATGTACTTGAGCTATTTCTTCCTTCCGTGTATTTATCTGGCTTTCAGTAAACCCTGATGCTTGACTCATCCCCGTCACTAAAAGCCAATGTACATCATCGCCTTCCGAGATGTGGCGTAAGATAGTGCCCCCACAACCGAGTGATTCGTCATCTGCATGTGGAGCTACAACTAAAATTTTAGTCATAAATAGTCACCTACTTTAAGTTTGTCTAATTTTACATCTAATAACCATACCGCTGAATGGCCTGCACATTTCACTAAAACACCGATGCAATCGATTGCAAGTATATAACCTGGTTCTATATTGTCAGGAAATATTTCACTACTAACTCTACTTTTCCAAACTTGCAAATAGTTTTCTTTATATTTAAATTCCGCACCTGGATATGGCGTAGTTAGCGCACGAATAAGATTATATATATTCTCTGCTGACATTCGCCAATCAATCAAGCCATCTTCACGGGAGCGCTTCCTCCAACTAGTTGCTTTAGAATTGTCTTGGGGCTTAAATTCTGCAGTTCCTTTAAGTAACTGTTCCGTAAAATAAACAATCTGTTGTTGCGCTGTAGATATTATCTTTTTATAGAGAGTATTGGCATCATCCGTGTAATCAATATCTATATCCACTTGGCTCAATATTGGGCCGGTATCGGCTCCTTTATCCATCTGAAAAAAAGTTGATGCGGTTTCTTTAAGACCTAAAGCTAATGTCCAGATAATGGGATGTCGCCCTCTATTTTTAGGCAATTTTGCGGGATGAAATCCGATTACACCTAACTTAGGCAATGTTAAAAAATCGTCATTTAATAAATAACTCCATCCGAAGCAAAATATTATATCCGGTTCATAAACTTTCATAAATTCGACACTTCGATCTTTATGTTGAACATCTTCAAAATGCACAGGTATATCGTATTCTTTGCAAATAGGAGCCAGTTCCACATAATCCGCATTAAAAGTTGATTCTTTTTTCGTTATAACTGCCACTAAATCAACACCGATAGATTTCATTCCTATAAGAGTGTTTAATGCCATTTGACTAGACTGAACACAGCCAATAAGTCCTATTTTCATTTTATAAACTCAAGTCGTAGAATTTCTTGTTAACAATTCCTTCAAGAGGGTAATTAATCACTTGATCAACTATACGTTCAGACGAGTTGCCAATCCCGTAAGGGTTTACTGCTGTTTCACATGACGTAGTAAAATCAGCAGAGACGGCTCTACCGATTGTATCTCTTATGGATTCTAAAGTTTCGTTACAATGAAGAACAGTCTCACCTGCAATCCGGCCTTTTTGACGATTGCCTATATTCACAGTTGGTACATTAAATGTCGGCGTTTCAATTAAGCCACTAGAAGAATTACCAATTACAGCATCACAATACTTCATAGCACTAAGGTAACGGAGTTGCCCAAGAGACCGAGTTAATAATACCCGTTCAGGATGAAGATTATGATATTCATCTAAAATTTCAATTAATTTACGCCCATGTGTATCGGCATTCGGGTATGTAATAATTAGTTGATGATTTGGGTAATCATCGAGTACTTTCAAAAGATTAACTAGTGATTCCGATGCACCATCGATTTCTAAAGTAACAGGATGATAAGTAACCATAAAGAATGGTTTTTCTAGTGCAAAATCAAGTGCGTCAGAGAGTTCTTCTCGCTTTAATAGCTGTAAATTAACAATGCTGTCAATTCCTGGTGCGCCAAAATTAAAGGTACGCTCTGGCTGCTCGCCAAGCTGTTGAATTCTGTTCTGGTAAGCTCCTGTCGCAGCAAAGTGCAAATGACTCATTTTAGTAATAGAATGACGAACGGCCTCATCAATAAGGCCTTCAGTTTTTTCTCCACCGTGAATATGAGCAACTGGAATACAGGCAACCATTGCAGCCTGTGCTACAGTCATTGATTCAAACCTATCTCCTAACAATACAATTAAATCAGGTTTATTACGGTCAAGAACCTCTGCTGAATTTATTAACGCAAGACCCATAGATTTGGTGATTCCCACAGGAGAATCGGAAGATAAAAGAAACTCCATACGTTCCGTAACTGGAAATCCATCTTTTTCAATTTGGTTGATGGTATAACCAAACTCTGGTGATAAGTGCATTCCACCCACATAGAGTTGTAATTCGACTTCTGTGGATTCGTGTAAACCTTTAATTACCCAATATAACAAGCCATATTCAGCACGGGTTCCAGTAAAAACGGCAATTTTACGCATTATTTTTTCCAATTTGAGTAGGAGAGCTAGGTATATTAATCACCCGAGCTTCAATAAATTCTGAATTTTCGAGAGAGCCTTTAAGTGCATTTTGAAACATTGGCAGCCTATGCATTAATTTCCATATTGGACGAGTCATAACACCATTTGCATTCGTTTCTTTAATAAAATTTTCACGGCTAACCACATCAGGACAAATTATCGCATTTAACCAGTAATTTGATTTGGCATATTCTGGCTCTTCAACAAATTCAAAGTCTGAATTTTGAAATAAATTCTTATATTGCAGTGCTAGGGCTCTTTTTTGCTTTAGAAAGGTAGGTAACACTTCCATTTGTGCACAACCTAGCGCAGCATTTAAATTAGGTAAACGGTAGTTAAAGCCCGGTTCATCATGAAAGAATTCGTAAGGATGCGGAACTTTGGCCGTAGTTGTTACATGTTTAGTATGCATACCTTCATCATAGCTTTTGCATAAAACCATGCCGCCGCCACCTGTGGTAATAACTTTATTACCATTAAAGCTGACTGCACTGAAAGAACCAAAAGTGCCTGTGTGCTGCCCTTTATAAAAAGATCCTAAACTTTCCGCTGCATCTTCCACTAAGGCAATATTCCATTTAGCACAAACAACCACTAGTTCATCAATTTCTACGGGGTGACCAAAAGTATGCATAGGTACTGCAGCACGAAAGACCTGTTGAGTAACTTTATGCTGGCTTAAACCATCGTTATTAATAAAAGCATTATCTTCGAGGTAACATTCTAACGCTTTAGGGCATAAACCTAGGCTGACTTTAGACACATCAACAAAGACAGGCTCTGCACCCATATGATATAAAGCATTACAGGTCGCGACAAAAGTTAATGCCTGAGTAATAACAAGGTCACCTGATTTCACACCTGCCATATACAACGCAGTATGCAAAGCAGCGGTGCCATTAACAGTTGCGATGGCTTTGGCTGTTCCCGTGTAGGCTTCAATTTGTTGCTCAAACTGGTCGACATATTTCCCAACGCTAGAAACAAATGTACTATCGAGGGTATTATTTACATACTCCTTTTCATTACCACCAAAAGTTGGTGCATGAAGTGGAATAAACTCTTTTGTTTGATAGAGCTCTTGAACAAAGTTAACTAATTTATTATGCATAGTATTTTCTTGAATCTTATTACATTTTACTATCTAGGTATTTGCCTGTTTCTTTATGCCCAAACTCAGGGAGCATTTTAAAAAACAGATCAACAATTTCATCTTTTGTCCAAGCTTTGTCTTGTTTAAGCCCAGTAATTGTTTGCTCAAATTCTTTAACCAACTGAGGATCAAATAAGGCCTCATTTTTAATTACGCCTAAATTTTCAAATCTTTCCATGTCGAGTGTTTCATTATCAGTAAAGAACTCTTCAAAATCTTTTTCTCCTGTTGTATCACTATCAGTGAACAAACAAGGCCACTTACCTGCTTGAGGTAATGTCTTGGCTAACTCTCTTGCTTCATCTTCAGTTTTACAAAGGTGCGGTTCATAGCCCATATTTTCAAGGTATTTTACCGCGATATCTGCGAAGGTTATTAAGTGTAATGACTCACTAAGTTTAGGGAAGAATATATCTCTATTATCTCCGAATATACATGACATCAAGCATAATTCTCCCGACTCTTGCGGCGTAACAAAATAACGTTTTATATCTCTAGGAGCAACGATAGGCTGGCGTTTTTGAATGCGTTGATTAAAACCGTGAAGTAACGAACCATCCGAAAAAGCAACATTTGCAAAGCGTGCCGTTGATATGGCAATATCCGCACTACGTCTCATCAAAAACATTTCCATAATACGCTTAGAAGCTCCCATCATATTAACCGGGTTGGCCGCTTTATCCGTGGAAACACAAAAGTACTTTTTACTTCCTTTCTCTGCTGCCTGCTTCATGGTCTTTTCAGTATTAAATACATTAACATCAATCATGCGCATTAAAGTGTAAGGATCTTTTTCACTGCGAACATGCTTTAAAGCAGAAAGGTTTAATACGTAATCATACTGACCATCGGCCTTGATGAAAGCATCGTATTCTATAGAGCCGATATCAAGCGCAAACGTCTGAAAATCACCGATAATGTAACCAAAGGAGCTACGAATATCACGTACTAATTCAACCATGTTGTTTTCACTTATATCGACAACATGTAGCTTTTTAGGGTTGCGTTTAAAAATTTCTTTTGCAACAGCTTGACCAATTGAACCCGCCCCACCTAAAACAAGAAAACTGGAACTAGAAACAATATCCATTAACTGTGAATCGTTCTTTGCAATATCACTCGTAAATAATTCTTTTTCACGACCTATTAAAGACAAAACTGAAGTCATTCTTTTCCCTTTCTAACACTCAAAATAGTAACTGAACATAATGTATAAATATCTATTAAAGCATTCAGTTTCTTTTAAAACACATAATGATGCAGAATATAAAACCTCTGCTATCCTCGAAATTTATTTTGATTCTTAAGGAACCACTGATAAGATAAAGTCAGCCCTGACTCTAAATTGACAGAAGACTCCCAGCCTAATGACTTTAAACGTTCAACATTCATCAGTTTACGCGGAGCTCCATCTGGTTTACTTATATCAAAATTAATTTGACCTTTAAAACCAACTACTTTTGCAACTGTTTCAACTAATTCATGGATTGTACAATCAACACCCGTTCCTACATTAATATGACTTAGCATAGGTTCTGTATTTTCATCATAAATTTCTTTATCTAATTCCATCACATGAATTGAAGCTGCGGCCATATCATCTACATATAAGAATTCTCGCATCGCCTTGCCACTACCCCAAGCAACAACCTCTTTATCGTTATTTAGTTTTGCCTCATGAAAACGACGAATTAATGCTGGAATAACATGACTATTTTCAGGGTGAAAATTATCGTGAGCACCATAAAGGTTTGTAGGCATAACACTACGGTAATCTCTACCATACTGGCGATTATAACTCTCACATAATTTGATGCCTGCAATTTTTGCAACCGCATAAGGTTCATTTGTTTCTTCTAAGGTACCAGTCAACAATGCATTTTCAGCCATAGGTTGCTCTGCTAACTTAGGATAAATACATGATGAGCCTAAAAACAATAACTGCTGAATATTCGCTAAATGAGCACTGTGAATAATATTACATTGGATCATTAAGTTTTCATAAATGAAATCTGCGGGATAAGTGCTATTAGCAACTATTCCCCCCACTTTAGCGGCAGCTAAATAGACTTGAGCGATGTTTTCTACTTTAAAAAATTCGAGGACCGCTTGCTGATTGGTTAAATCTAGTTCTTTGCGTGAACGAGTAATTATTTCAATATTCTCAACTTTACTTAGCTGGCGCACAATAGCAGATCCAACCATTCCATTATGGCCTGCAACAAAAATTCGCTTTTTTATTTCATTCATTATTTAACCTAAAATTACTAATAACAATATTACCACCGAGAACACAGAGACGCTCCTCGCTACACCGATAGAAGGTTTAAAGTAATAAAAAGAAAGTCTCTAATTAGTTACTTTCTTTGTTTACTTGGTTGTGTAATTTTGAATTAACTCTCAAGGGTTACCGCAAGGTTGTAACCGTGTTCTTTTAAAATTGCATGTTGCTTCGCTTTGTTAAGATCATTCTCAACCATTTCGGCACACATCTCTTCAACAGTAATCTGTGGAACCCAACCAAGCTTTTCTTTTGCTTTAGTAGGGTCACCTAATAGCGTTTCAACTTCTGCAGGGCGGAAATAGCGTGGATCAACTTTAACAATAACATCACCTACGCTTAATGCTGGTGCATTATCACCAGTGATAGCCGTTATAGTGGCAATTTCATTTAGACCTTCACCGCTAAACTCAAGCTCAATACCAGCTTCTTTAGCAGATAAAGTGACAAATTCACGTACAGAGATTTGCTTACCGGTTGCGATAACAAAATCATCAGCAATTTCTTGTTGCAACATCATCCACTGCATACGCACGTAATCTTTTGCATGACCCCAGTCACGTAGGGCGTCCATATTACCTAGAAATAAACATTTCTCTAACCCTTGTGAAATATTGGCGATTGCACGAGTAATTTTACGTGTTACGAAGGTTTCACCACGACGAGGAGACTCATGGTTAAATAAAATACCGTTACAAGCGTACATACCATATGATTCACGATAATTAACAACTATCCAATAGGCATACATTTTTGCCACAGCGTAAGGAGAACGAGGGTGAAAAGGCGTTGTTTCTTTTTGAGGTATTTCTTGTACTTCACCATATAACTCTGAAGTTGATGCCTGGTAGAACTTGGTTTTCTTTTCTAATCCTAAAAAACGAATAGCTTCAAGAAGGCGTAATGTACCCATAGCATCAACATCAGCTGTGTATTCTGGGCACTCAAAAGAAACGGCAACATGAGATTGTGCACCTAAATTGTATACTTCATCAGGTTGCACATCTTTGATAATACGCGTTAGATTTGAAGAATCGGTTAAATCACCATAATGTAGGAAAAACTTTTGGTCTTTTTCATGATTATCTTGATAAATATGATCAACACGTTCTGTGTTTAGCGATGAAGCACGGCGTTTTATACCGTGTACTTCATATCCTTTTTCTAACAATAATTCGGCAAGATATGAGCCATCTTGGCCTGTAACACCGGTAATTAACGCAACTTTATTCTTAGTCATATTTTTTCCTAAATATATTATCAATTTTTTAATAACAGATGCTATCAATTTGTTATTATTACTTCAAAGGCTAAAGGCTTCACCTGCTTTTTTGCCTTTTTGAAAGTACCACTTTGTATGTTTATGTACTGCATCATGGTTCAGTAACTCACTTTTGTTGAACCATTGGTATTCATTATGTTGCTCAGTCGGTAGTTTCATAACACTTTCGTTAAAAAAGAGTTCATATGCTAATACGATATAATGTGTAGTGAACTTATCTACAGTGACATTATCTTCATAAAAATGCTGATACACACCTAAAAACTTAGCCTCACGTTTGTCACTTGATAACTCTGCTTTTAATATACGACTAAATGCAATTTCTAAAGGTTCATCTTTTAAAACCCTACCACCAGGGACAAACCAATAATGTTGAGCTGGACGATTAGTTCGTTTACCTAATAAAATTTGTCCTTCACTATTCTTAACCACTAAATCTATTGAGATCAAAGGCGTTGATGCTATAACGGTTTTGAAAGTAGCTAATGGTAACATATCTATTGTTCTACTTCATTCATGCTATTTTCGTCCATACTTATCATCAAATCGAACGATATCATCTTCACCCAAGTATGAGCCTGTTTGTACTTCTATTAATTCTAACGGTAATACACCTGGATTCTCTAATGCGTGTATTTGACCTAATGGAATATGGGTCGATTCATTTTCAGACATTAAAAACGTTTTATCTCCATTAGTCACTTTGGCTGTACCTGAAACGACTATCCAATGCTCCGATCTATGATGGTGCATTTGAACTGACAGTTTTGCACCTGGTTTAACCGTTATACGCTTTACTTGATCTCTGGTTCCCAAGTCGAGTGAGTCATATTTACCCCATGGGCGATATACTTCACGTTGATGTTTATATTCATAGCGCTCTTCAGCCTTTAACGTATTAACAATTGATTTTACCTCTTGTACTTTATCTTTGTTAGCAACTAATATGGCATCTTTTGTTTCAACAATAACTAAGTTATCAACACCTACGGTTGTTACCAATCTGTTTTGAGAATTTATATAACAGTTAGTTGTTGACTGTGAAATAACGTCACCTTGTGAAACATTACCCTTTTCATCTTTTGGGCTTACTTCCCAAAGTGAAGAAAAGGAACCAACGTCACTCCATTCGGCATCCAATGGCACAACAACAGCATGTTCTGTATGCTCCATTACCGCATAATCGATAGAGTCTTCTGGACATTGTTCAAAAATATCAGCACTAATACGGGTAAAATCTAAATCATGAGTTTTAATATTAAAAGCATCTTCGCAGATTGATAATATTTCAGGTGAATATTTTTTTAGCTCTTCTATATAGCGAGAAGCTTTAAACATAAACATGCCGCTATTCCATAAATATTCGCCTGTTGCTAAATAGTCTTGAGCGGTTGCTAGGTTTGGCTTTTCTACAAAATTTGCTACAGTGTAACTTTCAGCATTTACCTGTTCAGTTTTTGAAGTAAGAAGACTACCTTGTTTTATGTAGCCGTAACCTGTTTCTGCGTGGGTAGGAACAATACCAAAAGTAACTAATTTACCTTGCTCTGCAAATATTGACGCCAAAGTAATAGATTGTTGAAAGGCCTGACCATTTTTAATGACATGATCTGCCGCAAGCACTAACAAAAGCGGGTCATCACCGTTATCTAATGCAGCAAGAGCTGCTAAGGTAATTGCTGGTGCGGTATTTTTCCCCATAGGCTCAAGAATAATACTGCTAGCTTTATTGTTGTTTTGACGTAATTGTTCCGCAACAATAAAACGATGTTCATTATTACAGATAATAATAGGATCTAAACAATTGCTATCTAAACGATTAATTGTTTCTTGTAATAAGGTATTTTCACTGATTAAGGGTAAAAATTGTTTTGGGTGAAGCGCACGTGACAGTGGCCATAATCGGCTCCCGCTGCCACCAGACATAATTACTGGTAATATCATTATTTTAATCTTTTAACCTATTAGTGACTAAATAATTAGTTACTGAAAATTTTAATTGAAAAATTATACTTGAGTTTATGCACTATTGCAGTAAAAAAACTCCTTTTATTCTTTTACTTTAAACAAGGCAGCGACGAGAGTATTACTATTTAGAATATCTATATATTTCACAGAGTACTCTGAGGCTAAGCTGTACAGATAAGTTAAAAATACTATGTAATTAGTCTAGTTATAAAGATAAGAATATTACCATGAACACAGACGTGATTAATGCTCATGGTGGAAGTCTTTTGGCTTTGAATTATCTCTTTATTTATTTCTTAGAAAAATATCGAATAAGTACGATTAATATCGATAACATGCCACCAAGCATAGTACCTAATACCACAATTAATGCGCGTTTTGGCCTATCTTTGGTATCTGGTACTTGTGCGGGATCTATGGTTTTAAGAACGTATTCTTTTTTAACCATAGTTAACATCATGTTTTTTGTTTGCTCTTCAATTAGCTGGTAAAACACTGTTTCCATTGTTGACACTTTAATATTAACTAGCTGCTCAGTTAAATAGTCTATAGAAGCTTTTGCCTCAATTTGATCTTGCTCAAGCATAAACTCATTTATATCTTGAATTAACCAGGTTAGCCATTGCTTAGCAAGGGTTGGTGAATAAAACGATGTTTCCATAGTGACCATTGAAGTTTTTTTATCCTCAGAAACAGTCACTAGCTGTAAAAACGCTTGATAAGCCTCCCATGAAGAAGGCTCTGGGATTTTAGGTGCTTTTACTTTTCGCAGCCATTTGTTATTTACTTTGTCATACATCTCTTCATTTAAAATTAACGTATCCGATGGCATATCCCAGTTTTTTGATGCCATTAATGGTACTAACAAATCATGTTTAGTAATAAAAGCTTCGATAAATGACCGTGACTTTAATATTTCTAGAGCCAGTGCTGTTTTATCAACACCTCCACCACCGCCAAGATTTATACCTGCCATGCTGGCCAAGCCGCCAAGCTGACCAGAAAGACCACCAGCCCCACCTTCACTTGATGCTGGGGATAGTATTGCTGAAGCTTTATAAATATCAGGTTTAGATAGCGCGAAGAAAACAGAAGTTACGGCAAATATCATACTGATGATAATGATGGTAAATTTACCTGCCCATAGAGCACGCCAAAGTTCAGCCAAGTCTATTTCATCATCTTGGTTTTGAGTATTTTGTAGGAGTAGTTGTTGCTGAAGTAATTGCTGTTGTAACAATTGTGCATTCATATCATTTGGCATTGCTTGAGAGTTTCCTATTGAGGTTTCTACTGACTTTGACACTTTTCACCATATCCGATTGGCATTTGTTGGGCGAATCTACTTAACGAACAACAATAAATTTCCCGCATTATACGAATATTAGTGGCAAAGTTAAAGTGGTCGTTTGTTATAAACCTTTAGGAATGAAAAACAGGGATCCCAGCTGAGGAATCACTGGAATGACGTTTTAAAATAAACAGACTTATTCACCTCAGAGTATGCAGAGGCGCTGCTCAATCACAGAGAAGACAAGGATAGTTTAGGTCTAAAATAATTTGGATTCCCGATTAGAGACGTTGGGAATGACGGCTATTTTGATTTATTTATCAATAACAGATAAAAAGCAATTGAATGAATTAGTCCGTCCTAAACTGATTTTAATTTTTGTAATAAACCTGCCAAACGTTCAATTTTTATATTACTCAGTTGACGATAATCAAAATATGGACAAACGATAAGTTTATTTTCGCTATCGATGGCAAACTCATCATCTAGCCAAATTAAATTAGCAACGAGTTTACCACTACTGATTAACGCTTTGGCGTGGCCTTTACCACAAATAATATGCACAATTTCTTTATCAGCGGCATGCTTATTGTTGGTTACTTTATTCGTTTTTTTATTAGGTACTTTATTAGTCACTAATTGTGGCACTGAGAATAACAAGGCTGTTTTACTTTGTGCTTGTAATAAGTATTTGTCACGATAATTTTGCCAAGTAGGCGCATATGTTGAAAAGTTATAAGATTTTTTATCTAGACAATAAAGTAACTTAGCGTATACATTAAATACTTTTCGCCAACCATTACCACATGCTTGATTAATCACGTTAATCTCACCTTCAACAAGTGTCGTAACTTCACCCAAACTTTGATATTCAAGCATGTTAGGTTTATTTGCTATATATACTGCAAAGTTGAAATTACTGTCTCCAAAACCGATATTAGTCATATGTTTCTATTAAAAAGTGTCACTGTCAGCAAGTAGAAAGGTGTTATCGCCCTTTGAGCGTGATCTCATAGTAGCTAATCGAGCTCTTATACCCCCCATCATTTGACCAAACTGCTCTTCTTTATTGATTTTCGCAAGAATAGGTTCTAAATCTGCTTGCCATACTCTTATCCAACCAGCGTCTATCGCCCCTTGAAGGTATTGATAAGTTTCACTGTCTTTATTTTGCAAAGCATTGATTAAGGCCATATTATAATAATAAGAAGGCTCGTTAGATTTTTTGCTTTTATCCTTGTCTAAAAATTGGATAAAACCATCAATAATAGTTTGTGCCTGTGCAAAGTCTTCAATTTGTAGATAAGCATAAGCTAAATGAATGGCGGATTGCCCTTCAGATAAGTGATAAAAAAAGTCCTGCTTCATTGAAGTTATACTGCGAAGTCGCTTAAAAGCAGTAATAGCCTGTGCATACTTCCCTTGATAAAAGGCAATTTCACCTTCAATATAATCATTCATAGCTGCCTTTTCGCCGGTGAACTTAATATCTTTCAATGAATTAAGCGCTTTGTTTACATCTCCCTGAGTAGCGTAAAATCGTGCTTTCATAAAATTAACATCATCTGCTGAGAATTGAGATTCTTGTTTGTTCGCATAATCAAACCATTTTTGTGTTTGTTCAATTTTCCCCATGTCCATATTAGCAATCAACAACCCCTTTATTGCCATTTTATTTACCGGGTCAACATCAAGTGCTCTTGCATACATACTAATTGATTCATCAAGTCTGCCACGTGTAGATAGAATATCCCCAACTAAGTTATAGGCTCCGGGATAATACGGATCATTACTAATAATTTGCGAAAATATATCCATCGCTTTTTTTTCAGAGCCCGTTTGGTAATACCCCCAAGCTACGTTATATGCAGCTACTGGAGATTTGGGGTCTAACAGGTACGCTTGTTCAAATAGCTTATGTGCCCCGCTGACATCACCACGGCTTTGTAACAATGAGCCGTACCACATATACGTCATCGCATAGTTAGGGTTAATATTTATTGCTTTTATAAATGATTGTTCAGCTTTTTCAGAATCACTCGCAGTTAATAACAATCCTTGAGTAGCGTGAGCAGCGGCCAAGTTGGGGTTCAATTTAAAAGCAGTATTAAGGGCTTTTTTCGCCGCACTATTGGCTTGTTTCTCAGGCAAATTTCCGTACAAGGCTAGTAAAATATTGGCATTAGCAATGCTGACAAATGCTCGAGCATAGTCTGAGTCAAATTTCACCGCATCCTTGAAATGCTGTAACGCTTTATTGATTGATGGCGCAGTACGATGCGCTAGCTCTTGTTGACCTTTACCAAAAGCAACCATGGCATCAACATTATTGGTTTCGGCAACAGATTCAAATGGGGTTGTTATTCCAAGTAGAGTTACTTTCATCTTATCAACTACTGCCCTGGCAATATCGTCTTGTATTTGAAAGATATCGCGGTACTCTCGATCATAAGTTTCTGACCAAAGGTGTTCACCTGTACTGACCTTAATCAACTGAGCTGTCACTCGGATCCTATTAGTGGTGTCGTTCTTTCGAATACTGCCCTCAAGGATTGTATCTACGCCTAATTCTCTACCTATTTCTACAATAGTTTTATTTGAAACACCTTTGTAAGCAAAAGAAGATGTTCTAGCAGCAACTTGTAAGTCGGGGATTTTAGCGAGTAAGTTTAATAACTCTTCCACCATACCATCAGCAAAAAACTCATCTTCAACATCATTGCTAAAGGGAATAAAAGGTAAAATAGCGATAGATTCTTTTTTTCCATTAGATAATACATTTTTAGCTATGGGCTGTTGTTCGCCAGCCTGTAAGACTGATTTTTGTGGCGTTTGCCCTTCTAACCATAGTTGACAGGCTAAAGTAACAACTACTGCCAATGCGAGTGTACCTGCAATAGACAACGTTGTTTGGATATTGACTTGTGGAGTACTTTCTTGCGTCCCTCCATCTTTAACTCTTACGATGCCTTTCGAGGTAAAATTATATAACCAAGAAAAAATCAACGAAACTGGAAATCCGACTAGAAAGACTTGTAATAATACCGTCATTACAGAGTCTGGTAGTCCTAATGCTGGCACAGCTAAATCGGCTATTTGGATTAATGGCCAAGCAGATACCGCATATATGGTGGCAACCTTAAATACTTGTCGATGTCTTAATTGAGCTAAGAAGTTATCCAATTATTTTCTCCCAGATCTCGTTAAGCACTAACTCACTCATTAATAATTTTTTCTATGGAAACTGAACCATTAACAGTATTCATACTTAGTCTTCCGGAGCCGTCACCAGAAATAAAGCTTAGTGTTTTCTTATTTAAATTGCCCTCAATGGGCAAGTCATCGGTAAGTTGGTTATTAATTTCTCCACCAAATTGACTAACCACTTCACACTCAGCATTTAGCTCATCGGTAACCTTGTACAAAATGTCTCCACTAACACTAGATAGCTCGAGTTGAGCCTTATTTTTAGCTTGACCACTAATTTGGGTATCACCTGATATATTTTTTATCGTTAATTTATCTGTACCACTAACATCTGCTTTGATATCGCCTGAGATAGATTTAAGGTATGCCTGCTCAAAATCACCTGAAAAATTAACCATACCGCTAACAGATTTTATTTTAGCAAAACCTGAAGACTCAATAAGTGTCACATTACCACTGACCACTGACAGCTTAATTTTACCATGAGATTTCTTCACCATTAAGTCGCCATTAATAGACTTCCCTTCAATATCGCTATTTAACTTGGAAAGAATGAAGGAAGTGTCAATGCCTTTGAAACGTAATTGTAATTGCTGTGGGATAAATATACTGAGTACACTAGAGTCGCCCCAATGCTGTTGCCCTTCGGTATCAACCTTGATAAAGGTTTTATTATTTTCAGTCTTAAATATCAACCGTTTAGTAGTGTCGTCTAGCTCGCCTTGAATCATAACCTTCGGTTTATCCCACCCTTGTATGTTGACAAGACCACGAGGAATATTGACATAAACTATACCTGTTGTTTCAACCGATAATGACTGATTAATTTTCTCCCCAGCCAAGCAAGCACCTGAAAGGGTAATACCTGTAAAGATAAGAATCAAAATAAAAGTAAACGTACTAAAAATTGTATTCAAAAAGTGAGGCCTCGTTGGATGCTAAGCGAACTTATCATTTGAAAACTATAAAAGAAGTATACATAATTTTTTAAAAATGATTATTCTTAAATCGTTAGCCGATGTTTCAAACTAGACTAATTCATGTGTTCTCATTAATAACAAGGCTATTTTTATCATTAACTAGCACAGGTTAACTGATTTATGTAACTCGATTTGTTAGTATTAATTATTGAAAATTAAAGTATAAAACAAAAGATAAAGTGGGAATAAGTTGAATTCAAACACACCAACAATTTTGTGGCACGATTATGAGACTTGGGGAATATCCCCAAAGGTAGATAAACCTTCTCAATTCGCCGGCATTCGTACTGATCTTGATTTAAATATCATTGGCGAGCCAGAAATGTTTTATTGCACGCCGCCCGTTGATTACTTGCCACATCCTGAAGCTTGCTTAGTAACGGGTATCACGCCACAAAAGGCGCAACGTGAAGGTTTGTCTGAGGCTGAATTTGCTGCTCGTATACATACTTTATTTACTCAGCCCAATACCTGTGTTGCTGGCTATAACAGTATTCGCTTTGATGATGAAGTTACTCGCTATCTGCTTTATCGTAACTTTTACGACCCTTATGCACGTGAATGGCAAAATGGAAATAGTCGCTGGGATATTATAGATATGGTTCGCGCTTGTTATGCACTTCGCCCTGAAGGCATTAATTGGCCAACCGTAGAGCGTGATGGTGAAGAAGTAGTCAGTTTCCGTTTAGAGTTGTTAACGGCTGCAAATGATATTAGCCATGAAGCAGCTCATGATGCGATGAGTGATGTTTATGCCACTATTGCTATGGCTAAGCTAATCAAAGAAAAGCAGCCTAAACTTTATGATTTTATTTTTAATTTAAAGAATAAAAACCAAGTTAAAGACTTAATCAATACTGCAGATATGACACCTATTGTGCATACCTCTAGTAAGGTGTCATCAGTTCATGGGTGTACAAGTTGGTTTGCACCCATAAGTTACCACCCAGTAAATAAAAATTCAGTAATCTGTGTCGATTTAGCACGTGACATATCACCTTTATTAACGCTTACCAGCGAAGAAATTAAAGCGCGTTTATATACCCGTTATGATGATTTGGCACCTGATGAGCTGCCAATACCGGTGAAACTTATTCATGTCAATAAATGTCCTGTTATAGCGCCAGCTAAAACGCTTTTACCTGAAAACGCAGAGCGCTTAGCAATACCACGTGATGTTTGCTTAGAGAATTTGGCCTTATTGAAAAAACATGCTGAGTTAAGAGATAAATTAAGCGATGTATTTGCCACGTCAGATTTTGATAATGATGACGTCGATGCTGAACAAGCGTTATATGGTGGTAATTTCTTTAGCCATAGCGATAAAGCTCAGATGGATATTCTACGCGGTTTATCACCCGAGCAATTAGCTAATCATCCATTTCAATTTCAAGATGAGCGTTTAAGCGTATTACTATTTCGCTATCGAGCAAGAAACTACCCGTACACGTTATCTACAGAAGAACAACAAAAATGGCAGCAGTATTGTCAGAACAAACTACAATATGGCGGCAAAGGTATTTTATCACTTGATGAGTTTATGATGAAGATTGAAAACCTTGCCCATGAACATGAAACTGATAAAGCAAAAATGTCGGTATTAAAAGCCTTGTATGAATTCCTGCAAGGATAACTCTCATTCAAAGTAACTATTACTTTTACTATTGATTATTCTGCTACGGCTTGAGCAGAATAATCAAAAGCTAATTTTAACTATGAAGCAAAACTATTAACTGAGCTATTAATTGAACTTTTAATTAAGGTTATTGATAGGTTGTACGCTCTAATTCATATTTTTTCATTTTATCGTATAGTGTTTTTCTAGCTAAATTTAGCTCTTCCATGGTGTCTTTAATACAACCCTCATTACTTGCCAACGCTTCCTCGATAAGAAATTTTTCAAAAAACTCAACCCGCTGAGTGAGCCCCATACTGCTAAGCATTGAATTGGTACTGGTGTTCTTTTTAAGATTAAACGCTGCCGCCTCACCCAATAAGATGTAACGCTCAGCCAAGTTACGCAATTCTCTTACATTACCAGGCCAGCCATGGCTTAATAGCTGAGCTTTATGTTCTTGTGATAATGGAATTAATTCTTTTTTATACCGCGCCGAAGCTATTCGAGCAAAGTGTAAAAAAAGCAAAGGCACATCTTCAATACGCTCTCTCAAGGGAGGAATATCTACTTTCACCAAGTTTAAACGGTAATATAGATCTTCACGAAACAAACCTTGCTCACATAACTCTAACAAATCTACCTTAGTAGCGGCAATCACTCTGACATCAAGATCTACACCTTCGTTAGCGCCTAAACGGACCACTTTCCGCTCTTCTAGTACTCTTAATAACTTAACTTGTAGGGCCATTGGCGTACTCTCTATTTCATCAAGAAATAAGGTACCACCGTTAGCATATTCAAATTTGCCAATGCGCTTTTTATCAGCACCTGTGTAAGCACCCTTCTCTGCTCCGAATAGCTCACTTTCGATAATATTTTCTGGGATAGCGCCACAGTTAAGCGCAACAAAATTACTATCTCTACGGATACTATGGTCGTGTAAATATCGGGCGACTAACTCTTTTCCTGTACCGGTTTCACCATCAATCATAATATCTGCGGGTGCATCCATCACTTGATTGAGTATATTGCGCATTTGTACTATGTTGGGTGAATTCCCTAAAATTCTGGGTCCAGGTAAACAATGTGTTTCTATTTCTTTTTTGAGTTGCCTATTTTCAAGCACTAGAGAGCGCTTATCTAACGCTCTTTTCACCGTATCAACTAAGTCATCATTATTAAATGGCTTTTCAATAAAGTCATAAGCACCATTACGCATTGCTTTTACTGCCATTGAAATATCACCAAAACCTGTCAGTAAAATAGTTGATATATCTTGATCGATATTCTTTACCTCTGCCATCAACTGATGGCCATCCATTTTAGGCATGTTAATATCACTGATAACCACGCCAGGCCAAGTATCACTGAGCTGATTAAGTAATTGATGTGCTTGTGAAAAGGTTTTCACTTCAAAGTTTCGTAATTCAAATGTTTGCTCAATAGCGCTTCGAATATGTTCTTCATCATCAATAACAAAGACGACACCCAATTTTTCCATTTCCATATTATTTTCCTTACGTTATACCAATCCGCATAACTACCTGATCAATCTTGCTGGTTAAAACTGACGATAACTGCGTTGTTTTCAATCCCAATAGCTAGCTATTGCTCAATCAACCGCCTTGTTCTCACCAATTTTCCCTGCGTAATTTTTAATCATTTAATTAAGCGGAATGGTATTACCTGTTTACAGGCAAGCTAATGGTAAAAATAGCGCCGCCATCGGGGTGATTATTTACGTTAAGTTGACCTTGCATTGACTCAATAATTCGGTGCGAGATAGATAAACCTAAACCTAAGCCAAAGTTTTCTTTCGTAGTGAAAAAGGCCTCAAAAACTCTGTCGATATTATCAACTAAAATACCGGGTCCATTGTCTCGTATTTCGATGATAACGTGTTCTTTAACGTCAGACACAGAAATCGTTATTTGTTTATATTCTTGCTCACTAAGCGCTTGTATTGCATTACTTAATAAATTAACCAACACTTGTTCAAAACGAATAGCATCACCATAAACATGTAAAGGATCTAAACAAGGTTTATTGGTAAATTCTACCTTAGCCGCTTTGGCTTGATGCTTTACAATACTCATCGCTGCCATAAGACTCATTTGAACATCAACGGTAGTAGCAATACCCGTGCTTTTTTTAGAGAAACTATTAAATTGACTGACAATATCACTTAGTCGATCCACTAAACCAATAATGAGTGACAGGTTGTTTTTTACTTTGTCTGTCATACTACGTTCTTGATAAGCTAGCGCATTTTCTGAGTAACTTCGTAAGGCCGTTAACGGTTGATTTATTTCATGGTTAATACTTGCTGACATACTGCCTATGAGCGCAAGTTTTTCAGATTGAATTAACTCATCCTGCATTTTATTCATTTGAGTTTGTGCTTGCTGGCGTTGCGCTATTTCCTCATGTAATTTGACATTACTTGCACTTAAATCAGCCGTACGCTCTTTAACTTTTTTTTCTAACAACTGTTGAGATTGCTTAAGTCTTCGCGCATTTTTAAGTCGTTCATTAGCAAATAACAATAAAAACATCATCAATAAATAACCACTAGCACTGAGAATGATTAATAAATTCTGCTGTTTTTTCATTGGCACTACAGAGCTCCATAAATGAACTTGCCAATTAGCCGTTTTCATCAGTTTATTCAGCGCAAAAACCTCTTCAGATCCTTTACTTGAAGTAACTTCCAATAATTCACTACCCAGATTGTTTGGAAGATAGTGATTTGAAATATCGACCACATTAAGTGAAGATACCTCTTTATCGGTATAACGTTTTTCTGCAATTAAATTAAGCTGCTTAGCCTCAGATAGAGTACCTATAGTTTTCAATCGCCATTCTGGTCTATCTGAAATAAAGACGACATCATCGGGCGCAACGATTAAGAAATTAAAGCTGTCATTTAATACCGTTTTTTTATACTGCTCTTCAATATCTGCAATACTTATTTTTAATGCAATGACACCCGCAATAACATCATCGATTATCACAGGATAAGCATAATAAAACCCTCGTTTACCACTACTTAACCCGACTGCATAGTAATGGGATAGTTTACCTTTTAACGCATCCTGAAAATAAGGTCTAAAAGTAAAATTCATACCAACAAATGACGTAGGTAATTGCCAATTACTCGCCCCAATAGTGATACCCTTTTGATCAATGAGGTAAATATCTGACGCCTGAGTCATCGTTCTGATATCTGATAATAATTGATTAAGTTTGGTTATTTTTGATTGATCGTTAGGTGAGATTAACGCTTGTGACAATAAGGGGTGTTTGGATAAAACTTTAGGGATTCGGTCAAAGCGACCAAGAATATTATCTATGTAACCCACTAGGTTAGATAACTGCTGACTCGATTGTTGATGCATCTGTTGATAGACATTGCTCATACCTATCATCTGAGTTACTTCAATAGTCAGTATTAAGCCAATCACTGCAATAGTGGCAACAATATAATTTTTACGTTCTGACTTTCCTTGAGAGACCAAAATTTTACCTTATCAATAAAACTAATAGCAGTTTTATTCATTTTATCAGTTATTAGCTATCAATGAACGCCTTGTTTACTGTTATGCAATCGCTATTTGATATGAAACAACACATCGTTCCATATCAAATATTGCATTTGGTCAGACTAAATTAGTTTATATTGGAATAATTAAAAATCAAATCTCACACCTACTTGTGCTTCAGACATGTCTTCTCCTGTTGAAGGTAAACGAGTCGTGTCATTATCTAACTGCTCAAATGATGCCCACATGCGAAACTTTTTAGAGAAGTAACGAATATATTCAACTTTAATAGAGCTAACATCGCCTTTAATTTCACAAGAGTTTACTGCATATCTCGCATGGACTTGGTTATTGCCTTGACGCCACTTCCCATATAAACCCACCGTTGAGCGATCTTCATCAACACAGGCGGTTACGCCGCCTACTTTACCAGACTCTTCTGCTGATACTAACCTAACGTTGCCAGAAGAGTTCCCCTTGTATAGGTCAAAATCTTCTTCAGCCAAATGATAAAAGGCTGACACGGTAAACGCTTTTGAAATATCATACCAAGCACGAAAACCATATAAGTTACCGGTGTTTTCACCTTGTTGGTCTGCTGCTAATGCTGCTTGGAGTTTTAAATTTTGGTTTTTATATTGCGCCGCTAATTGGTATTGATCAATCGAATCGCCATCTTGTTTCTCTGTTTGAATGGCTGCACCAAATTTCCAATTATTGTAAGTTTTTTGCCATTGCAGCATATCATCATCACGAATAGCACCTTGACGCAACGAATCTAATCCATCAGAAAAGTACGCACTGCGCACATATTGGTGCCATATAATGGTTTGAGAACCATAAGTCACGGTGCCAAAATTACCTTTAAGCCCAACATATATCTGACGCATTCCGGCTTTTTGGTTTTGATTGAAATTAACGCCATCATCGCCGCGTAAACCATACTCAACTTTACCTACACCTGTTAAACCATCAGCTAATTGAACTTCTGCCTTAACACCAACCCGACTTAAGTAATCTCTACCATTCGCCGCATCATCAGAAGTACCACTATCAACATAGTCAGCACCCAAACGAAGCGATCCATAGAATGAGCTCTCGACATCACTTGCATTAGCACTTGCACAGCTTAATAACAGTACGTTTAAAAAAATTAGTTTGCTTGTTTTATTCACTTGAACACGTTTCATGTATTTCCCCTTTATTTTAAGAAGTTATTATCTTTATAAATCGTCAACGATGATTACGTTAAGCCGACAGTTTGTTATCGCAATGTTCACGCCAATTTATGAGTAAAGCTGCAGATAAAAATAAACAACACGATAACAATTACTTACATTAATAATAAAAAATTCGTAGGAACATTGGTTGGGTGGGATATCACCCCCAAGGCCTACTGGTGTATGTAGAAATCCCCCCATTAGGGAAAAGTAAGGCATAAAAAACAAAGAATAAAGGCAAGCGATAAGCCACGATTACTTGTAATTAAAAGGGTCCTAGCATTAAACCCATTAAATAATTTACGGTAATTCTAATAGGCGGTTTTCCACTCATAGTCATTTTTTTATGGGTGGATATCAATACGTAACATAGGATAAAATAATGAGTTAAAAACATAATAACCTTTATTAACAATAAGATGAAAACATGGCAGTGTCTTTGCAAAACATAAATTAGAACTATTATAATAAACAACACTGTGAGGAAATTTATGACAGATATTCAAGACAAAGCAACGCCATTGCGTATGCTGGTATTAGGGCCAGCACTAATGCTGTTCACCTTATTAGTACCTTCTCCCTTTGAAGGTATGTCTGCAGATGCATGGCACACCCTAGGTTTAGCATTGTGGATGGCCACTTGGTGGATATCTGAAGCAACCCCTGTTTCAGTTACCGCATTTTTACCCTTAATAGTTGCGCCAATTGTTGGCATAGCTCCTATTAAGGTAACTACGTCGTCTTACGCACACCCTTTAATATTCCTATTTCTAGGTGGCTTTTTTATCTCCATTGCTATGGAACGATGGAACTTACATAAACGCATTGCCTTAAAAGCGATGTCGTTATGTAGCACTAAACCCAGCCACCAAATTGGCGGTTTAATGCTTGTTACCGCTTTCTTATCAATGTGGATGTCTAATACAGCAACTGCAGTAATGATGTTACCTATCGCTTTATCTATTATCGAGATGGTTAAACAGAAACAAAATGGTAGTACCCCTGAAAACTTTTCAAAACCCATGCTATTAGCTATTGCTTTCTCTGCAAGCATTGGTGGTTTAGCGACATTAATTGGTACTCCTCCTAATGCACTGATGGCGGCTTATTTAGCTGATAGTTACAACATTGAAATTGGCTTTGCACAATGGATGATTATCGGTGTACCGTTAAGTGCAGTATTGTTGGTGCTTTGCTGGTTTATTCTTACTAAGATTTGTTACCAAGTTAATAAAGGCGAAAGAGTTGATACCAACAGCATGTTCAAAGAGAAACTTCAGGAATTAGGGGAAATGAATAAAGGCGAAAAACTCGTTCTATTTTTCTTTGCCTTTGCTGCCATAAGTTGGATATTTAGACCGCTAATAGCCAAAATGACCGGGTTAGCTATATCAGATACTGGCATCGCCATGTTTGTTGCTTTATTATTATTTGTTGTACCTGTTGACCGTAAAAAAGATATCCGTATTTTAGCTTGGGAAGATACTAAGAAGTTACCTTGGGGTGTATTGTTACTTTTCGGTGGTGGTTTAGCTTTAGCTAGTTTGATTAAAAAATCGGGACTTGCAGGTTACATAGCAACTCAGCTTGAAGCAACGTCGAACATTCCTGTTATTGGTGCCGTTTTAGTGGTCACTATTACTATTTTATTCTTAACTGAAGTAACAAGTAATACCGCAACAGCAGCTAGTTTTTTACCTTTACTTGGACCAATAGCCGTAACGTTAACTGATGGACCTTTAATGTTAGTTATCCCTGCTGCATTAGCTGCTAGTTGTGCCTTTATGATGCCAGTGGCAACACCTCCAAATGCTATTGTATTTAGCTCCGGAGAATTACGTATTGCTGACATGGCTAGAGCAGGTTTCTGGCTTAATATCGCAGCTATATTTATGATAGTTTTATTGATGTTAACTACAGTGCCTATGGTATTTAACTTGTAAATAAAGTCATTTTCTCTCGATTTAAACACCAGGTTAATAGTCTGGTGTTTAAATTACGCGCTACCTTATAATCAGTCTCGACCAATCTCAATCAGAAAACACGCTAAACGATATGACTTATCACGTTACTAATATTCATACAAAACGCAATAACACTCCCCCTACCGTGCTCCCTTAGACTGCTTGCTTAGACTGCCCTCTTAAAGTACCTGATAAAATAATATCGCTATCAACTACCCAATAAAAATACCAATATCGGCGTAATTTTACACTTAATATTTTATTAAAAAGCACAGGAAACATGTGCGGCAACAGTCTGAGACGCAATTTGCCCTAGTAATGCCTGCTCAGGTTCAGTTCCGGGCAATTGTGAAATATAAGGTAATGTATCTGCTGTTTGACCACTAATGACTTGATACAGCACTAAAGCACTAAGTAAAGCACCTAACTCTGTTGCATGATTCCCGTCAACTTGGTAAAGATCTAACTCAGGCTCAATAGCTAAAATTTTATTCCAAGTCAATCCTATTGGAGCAATACAACTAGACTCTTCATCGGCAATATCAACATGTATACTGTGAACATAATCGGCCTCTTGAGGATTCCCTCGTTGCGGATGTTCAGGAAAGAGGATTGGCGTAGCTCCTTTCTTCTTCGCACGTTGAATCCATGTTCTTGTCGCTTCAGTTGAGTAGAGTACGGACTGGCTTTGAGAGTATTTCTGTCCTTGTAAAATAATATGAGACCATGGTCTTGCCTCAACTAAATCGATCAAACTTTCTTTATTGACGATTACATCTAGAAAAGCCCCTACGCGTGTATCAATACTTATCTCTTTTTCTTTGAGACCATTTTGAAAAATAATAGCCAATAACTTTTGTATTGACTGAACGTGGCTATTGCCAATAACGAGTATTTGATACGAGTCGAGTGATCTATTATCTGGAATTGCCAAGTTTTCAGACACAATAACAGACTCTGGTACTTTAGCATCGAGGTTCACCATTGCTTTTGGTGAACCTTCACTACCACTGCCGCAAGCAGAAAGCAGCAATAATAATGATAAGGTGAATAAATTTAATTTCATCTTTCCCTCGATAGAAAATTTATAAGAGATAATACCCAAGTCGCTTGAAAATTGGTACTTAAGCTAACTTGGGTATACAAATCAATTAGTTAGTTGAGTACTACTTCTTAAAGCGAGAAATAAGACTTGATGTATCCCAACGGCTCCCGCCATTCTCTTGTATCTCTTTATAATACCCATCAAGTTGCTTAGTTACCGTTAAATCAGCACCTAACTTTTCAGCTTCTTCAAAAGCGATTGCAAGATCTTTTCTTACCCAATCAACGGCAAAACCAAAGTCGAACTCACGTGCACACATCGTTTTACCACGATTATCCATTTGCCAAGAGCCTGCCGCGCCTTTGCCTATAGTATCAAGTAACTTGTCAGTATCTAATCCTGCTTTTTGGGCAAAGTTCAAACCTTCAGCCAAACCTTGTACTGTATTGACAAAACAAATCTGATTTACCATTTTAGCTAATTGTCCTGAGCCAACAGGCCCCATTATTTGACTAAAACGAGCGAATGCAGCCATAACAGGCTCTGCTTTAGCAAAAGTAGTTTCATCGCCGCCTACCATTACCGTCAGCACACCATTTATCGCACCTGCTTGGCCACCTGAAACGGGTGCATCTAAAAAGTGTTGACCATTTTTATCAGCAATTGCACCAAGCTCAACAGCAAGTTCTGCAGAAGCCGTGGTATGGTCGACAAAAATACTTCCTTTAGGCAGTCCCGCAAAAATCCCTTCGTCACCTAATGATACTTGTCTGACATCATCATCGTTACCGACACAGGCAAAAACAATGTCACAACCCTTTGCGGCTAGCGCAGGCGTTGTTGCAATATCGCCATCAAACTCTTTTTGCCAAGCTAAAGCTTTATCATTGTTACGGTTATATACACAAACTTGATGACCTGCTTTGGTCAAGTGTCCTGCCATTGGGTAACCCATAACGCCAAGACCAATAAATGCTACTTTCATATTCCAACCTTTTAAGTCGTTAAGTTATTCATTAATTTAATGCGATCAGTCTACTTCAGTTTTTTATTTTGCTCTAGCATCTTTTCAATACATCAATTTTACACTACAATCACTAAATTAGTTGTACACAACTAAATTGCAAGTAACTTAGTTGATGACAGTATAATCATCCTAGATAGCTTTACATTTACTTCAAAGGAAAAATTAAGATGAGTAATATTTATCAGTTTACCGTTCAGAATAATAAAGAAGAAACGATTGAATTAAATCAGTTTACCGATAAAGTATTACTTATTGTTAATACAGCGAGTAACTGTGGTTTCACTCCACAATATCAAGGTTTACAATCACTACATGATTCATTTCAAGCAAAAGGTTTTGAAGTATTGGCTTTTCCTTGTAATCAATTTAAGCAACAAGAAAGTGGCAACAATGAAGAAATACAACAGTTTTGCGATTTACACTTCAATATAAAATTTCCTTTGTTTGATAAAATTGACGTCAACGGAAGTGATGCTCACCCTCTTTTTAGTTTCTTAAAACAAGAAGCTCCTGGAATTCTTGGCTCTAAATCTATTAAATGGAATTTCACAAAGTTTTTAGTTAATCGTCAAGGTGAAGTCGTTAAACGTTATGCTCCCACAACAAAACCAGAAGCGATTACAGCCGATATAGAAAAGTTATTGGTATAATAGATGAGTGATAATTTACTACTAGAAAAACAGTTATGTTTTCGGCTTTATAGTTTGAACAAACTAATGTGTCGACTTTACGCGCCCGTTTTAAAAGAGCTAGCATTAACCTATCCACAATATCTGGCTATGCTCGTTCTATGGCAAAACACAGCAGGAATTTCGGTTAAAGACTTAGGTAATCAACTTGATTTGGATTCAGGCACACTTTCTCCTTTACTAAAGCGCATGGAATCACAAGGATTACTAACTCGAATTAGGCAATCTACAGATGAGCGGGTAGTTATCATCAAATTAACTAAAAAAGGAATTGGGTTACAACAAAGCGCGGAGCATATTCCAGGAGAAATGTTTGCAGTAACTGGCTTAACACCGGATAAGTTACAGCACTTAAATCAAGAGCTCGATCAGCTCATTGCTAATATCAGTGACTAATAGCTAAAACTCTCAGAAAAAAAAGAATGAAGCTTTTCTCATTCTTTTTTATAACAATGACTTTAACAGTGCTTTAGCCTTTAGGTAAAACGTATCAAGCACTGTGTCTTAAAACCTCTATATTAAGAGGACTAAGTTTAAGAAAACAAGGTGTTATGTAATTTCTCAACCACATAGTTTGCCTCATCTTCATTCACTAAAAAGCATAAGTTATTGGCACTAGCGCCATGACAAATTAAACGGATATTCACATCATTAATCGTTTCAAAGATGCTTTGGCCAATGCCTTTAGCACAAGTTAAACCATTACCTATAACAGCAACTAGCGATAACCCATGCTCAACACTTACTTCACATAGCTGCTCTAATTCTGCAACCACAGCATTAGTAATTAATGATTGCGTTGAACCACTTGGATTGTCGAAGGTTAAGGCAACACTAATTTCACTAGTGGTGATCAAATCAATGCTCAATTCATGTTTAGCTAGTACGCCAAAAACTTTAGCTAAGAAGCCACTAGCATGCAACATGGCTGGGCTTTTTACCGTCACCAAAGTTTGTTCACGTCTCAACGCAATTGAACGATAGGTTGGGTTAGACTCAACTTTTTGTTTGATTTGCGTGCCGCCCTTTTCTGGCTCTTTACTTGAGCCGACAAAAACAGGAATATTCTGGCGCATTGCAGGAATCAATGTCGCGGGGTGTAATATTTTTGCGCCAAAGGTGGCCATTTCGGCTGCTTCGCCAAAACTAATCTCTTTAATCGCACGCGCTTGATCAGTAATACGTGGGTCAGTGGTAAATATACCTACAACATCAGTCCAAATAGATAAATTATTGCCATTTAATGACTCAGCAAGTAACGCAGCTGAATAATCAGATCCGCCTCGACCTAGCGTCGTTGTGTGCCCTTGGCTATCTTGACCAATAAACCCCTGGGTGACAATTACTTTATCTCTCAGCTTAGGTGCCAGTAATTGAGTGCTTTGCTGACTTAATTGCTCAAGATCTACTACCGCTTTGCCATATAAGCTATTGGTTTTCATCACTTGCTGAACATTAAAATATTCACCCGGAATATCAACAGATTGTAAAACTTGAGCGAAAATACGCGAGCTGAATTGCTCACCAAAGGCAAGAATTGCATCCCCTGTCTTAGTCGAGTATTGTAATAATTGAGTTAATGCATGCTGAGTTAGTTCATCAAGTAAGTTATTTATTTCTTGATTAAGCTGTGCTTCAACATCGCTTGATAAATGCTGAGTTATATTGACTTGAATAGCACGGATATTTTCAACAATATCCTTTTGCTCGATTACAGATACATTTTTTTGACTTAAACGAACGAGAAGGTTTGTCACGCCTGAGCTAGCTGAAACAACCACTAAGCGATTACTGCTATCATTTTTAATAATATTGGCACAACGTAACATGGCTTGGTAATCGGCAACGCTAGTACCGCCAAACTTGGCTACAGTTAAAGATGATGTTGATTGAACTGAATTCACAAATTTCTCCCATAAAAAAACTAGTTATTTACTGCGCTCTTTGCTGAGTAAATTAACTATTGGAAGAGCATGACTGAGTAGTTAACGAGTGATGTATTTTGCATGTTATAAGGGGATATAATTTTAAACAGCAAATAAACGAAAATTTTTCAGCCAGAAGCTCTCCACCTATTATTTAATGCTTAATGATACCTAATTAGTTAGGTATCATTTAACAAATACGTCAGGTGACAGCCATAAGGATTCAACCTTAGTGACCGAGTATTTAAATCCACACTTATATACTCTCGGCGATAACTTCCCTCAAAAACGGTATTTGGAATGTGGTTCCTCTCGTTTTCTACCTAAGTTTCGCACCTCTTCTGGTACATTATACTTTAGAGTATTGACCCTAAACCACAATGCGAAATCATTAGACCCGATTTAACCTTACATTGCAACAGGCTATTAGTCAGTTTTTGCAAGTTTTTTGCCGTTATTATTCACTTTGTTAGGCACCTTTCTAGGTAATTCATTACATATTACTTATCTACTTAAGGTAAAAAAACTTGTTAAGTAGTTACTTTATAAAAGCATTGTCGAGAGCTAAGGTCATATTTTACTCACTTAGGTCTTTGGTTTATTTACTGAATAAACTCTGCAAAGGGGGAAATTATTAGGTAAACACTGTACAGTAACAATGTGTATACAAAGCCCTTTTTATTCAAAACTACTTACAGGAAGCAATAATGAGCAAAAACAAAGAAGATACAGATAAAGATAAGGAGCTTGTTGTTGAAAAGTCCGTTTACCGATCTGACCACGTGATTGGAGAGAATAACGTAGAAATAATGGGCATGGACTTACATAATCCTGTGTTCTTTTTCTCATCTACACTTATTGTTGTATTTGTTCTATTAACCCTACTATTCCCTGAATTAGCCAAACAATCATTCGATGCATCAAAAAGCTGGTCTATCGACCATTTTGACTGGCTATTCATTGTTAGCGGTAACCTTTTTGTCCTTTTTTGTTTAGCGTTGGTTGTTTCACCTTTTGGTAAAATCCGACTCGGTGGTACTGAAGCAAAACCAGACTTTAGCAAATTGTCTTGGTTTTCTATGCTATTTTCTGCCGGAATGGGCATAGGTTTAATGTTTTGGAGTGTTGCAGAGCCTGTTGGTTACTTCACTAATTGGTATGGAACGCCCCTAAATACGGTTGCCGGTACTCCCGAGGCAGCTAAAATGGCGATGGCGGCAACAATGTATCACTGGGGATTACACCCATGGGCCATCTATGCCGTTGTAGGTTTGTCTTTAGCTTTCTTCACTTTTAACTGCAACATGCCATTAACCATCCGCTCTTCTTTTTACCCATTATTAGGCGAACGCGTTTGGGGCTGGCCGGGCAATGTCATTGATATTACCGCGGTATTAGCTACTATTTTTGGTCTCGCTACCTCTTTAGGTTTTGGGGCACAACAAGCGGCTGGAGGTTTAAGCTTCCTATTCGATATACCCAATACCATAAACACTCAGATTGCCATTATATTTGGTGTTACCATGGTCGCCATATTCTCAGTGACTCGAGGCTTAGATGGCGGGGTTAAACTATTAAGTAATATCAATATGTCACTTGCGGTTGTATTAATGTTATTTGTTATTATTACGGGTTCTACTGTAGTGATTATTAATGGTGTTGGCACAACGTTACTTGCCTATGCCGAAAATATTATTCCGTTAAGTAACTGGATTGGTCGTGAAGACGAAACATTCTATCATGGATGGACTGTATTTTATTGGGCTTGGTGGGTTTCTTGGTCACCGTTTGTAGGTATGTTCATCGCAAGGATCTCTCGTGGTAGAACAGTACGTGAATTCATATTAGCAGTATTATTTGTTCCTACTTTACTTACATCAGTATGGATGGCGACCTTTGGCGGCATGGGTCTTGAGCAAGTACAAAATGGTGTAGGTCAATTAGCTCAAGGCATTGGTGATAGTTCGTTAGCACTATTTCAAATGTTAGAGAATTTGCCTTTAAGCAATGTTACTTCTTTCTTGGCGATTGTCTTGGTATTGATTTTCTTTGTCACCTCATCAGATTCAGGCTCTTTAGTCATAGATAGTATTACCGCTGGTGGTAAAGTAGATGTGCCGGTACCACAAAGAATATTCTGGGCAGCTATCGAAGGTGTTATTGCTGCTGCATTATTATTTGGTGGTGGCAAAGATGCACTGGGTGCTTTGCAAGCTGCAGCCATAACAGTAGGTTTACCTTTTACCGTACTATTAATTGTTATGTGTTTCGGTTTATTCTTGGGATTAAAAAGAGAGTATAAAAAACTAAGTTAAGACAACTTAGCTTTCTCCCAACAAAGTCTAATTTAGCTAAGCAGCCTAGTGCAATACTTGATATAGTAAATAGATATCAATGCTCTAGGTAACTTAGCTGAATCATATGGATTTATTTCTTCTTAAAAAGATCATCACTGTATTGATCATGCCCATCAATATAGTGCTGTTATTACTTATTTTTTCCCTCGTTGTTCATCGTACAAAGCCTAACCAAAGTATTAAGAGCCTATCAACTGCTATAGTCATTCTACTTATCAGCGCCTTCGCACCTTTTTCAGATACGGTTATGACCGCTATTGAAAATGATTACCCGCCTTATGTTAAAACAAACGTGTCTGTCGATTACATAGTGGTATTAGGTTGCGGCCATAATACCAACGCTGAGTTGCCAGTAACTAGCCAACTAAAAACTTGTTCGTTACAACGAATGGTTGAAGCCCTACGTATTTATCAACTACATCCAGAAGCCAGAATAATCACCTCAGGTTACGGCGAATATAATCCTGTATCTAATGCGGAAACGGTAAAGCAATCATTGGTACTTTTAGGCGTTCCGGCGCAAAAAATTATTACTGAAAATTTTCCAAAGGATACTGAAGAAGAAGCACAACTCATTGCGCCGCGGGTACAAGGTACCCAAGTGATACTGGTGACAAATGCTGACCATATGCCGCGTTCTATCAATTACTTCCAGGCAGAAGGAATATACCCTATTGCTGCACCAACCGGCTATTGGGTAAAGAATCCAGAAAGTAGTAAAAGCTGGGGGCATTACATACCTAATAGTAAGAAGTTAGAACAAACCACTATTGCTTGGTATGAGAGTTTAGGGCTGATAGTGCAATGGTTTAAATCACTCTTCAGCTGATTTTTATAGTTTAAATTACTTGAATCAATAAAGCAGATTCAAGTAATTAACGAACGTAATTTGTCTTCGCTTATACCTTAATTTTTAAACGGGGTTATCTATATCAACAAATATTACGTCGAGTCCATGCTTTTCTGCTAAATGCTCTCCTAAGGCTTTTATCCCATAACGCTCAGTAGCATGATGGCCAGCAGCAAAAAAGTGTATATCCATTTCATGGGCTATATGAGTCGTTTGTTCTGATACTTCTCCGGTTAAAAACGCATCTATGCCCTGCTCTGCAGCAAGTTCAATATAACCTTGACCGCCGCCAGAACACCAAGCGATAGTTTTTATTGGTTTATTGCTAGGTGCTGCGATATGTAAACATTCTCGCTCAAGCGTACTATTAATCAACTGGGTAAAACTTTCACCACTACAGGGCTGCTCAAAACCCCCTTTCATCGCAACACTTAATGGATTGCCAACTTCTAGTGGTTCTACATCGACAATATTAAATAACTTAGCTAACTGTGCGTTGTTACCCAGTGTAGGGTGAATATCTAAGGGTAAGTGATAAGCAAATAAATTAATGTCGTTTACCAATAGTGCCTTAATACGGTCATGCTTCATGCCACGAATAACGTAAGATTCATTTTTCCAAAAATAACCGTGATGTACCAGTATGGCATCAGCTTGCTCTGCTATTGCTTTATCAATTAAGGCTTTTGAAGCAGTGACTCCTGTCACTATTTTTTTTATCTCATCACATCCTTGTATTTGTAAGCCATTAGGGGTGAAGTCTTTTATTTGTTGTGGTTTTAACAATTCAGTTAAATAGCTTTCTAATTCATTACTATGCATGGTTGGGTTACTTTTTAATAATGTTGATAATAAAGGGGACGATATAGTTTTCAGGCAACAGACACTATCTTTCTAGTGGGAATTTATCTCTTTTGTTGCCCTTTTTTAGTGTCCATTAGCTCTCGATGTGTACTTAGACTAGGAACTTTTACGGGCCGGAACCCAGATCGAATCTGCCATTTTGGTTTAATTGGTGTTAATGGTAATACTCTTTTTTTCGCGACAATCACATAAACAGAACCTAAAGCAGGCAGGTAGTTTTTTGCCAACTTGTGCCATCTTTGTTCTAAGCTGTCAGTGCTGACCTTGCCCGTTAAGCTACTATGTAAACAACGTTGGTCAGCTAAAATTTCAAAACCCATTAAATGTAGCCAATCTTTGATTCTCATCGGCGAGAAGAAATGTTCATTCCAAGGTGTTTTGCTTCGTCTATACGGTAATAAACGATTTAACCCAACAAGGCTTAGTGGATTAAATCCGGTTAAAACTAAGTAACCATTAGGAATCAAAACTCTATTAGCTTCACGGACCACATGATGAGGATCAAGGGAAAACTCCAATGCATGACTTAACAAACAAACATCAACACTATGCTCTTGCAAAGGTAAATCATCAATATCTCCAACTACATTAGCTAAGCCATTCTTAATGCTAATACTTACTTGATGATTAATAGTGCAGTCAGGTATCTCAATTTCACTACTTAATGCACCAAGCTTAATTAAATGATAACCAAAAAACTTTTGCCACCAAGGAGCCAGCTCTTGCTCTATTGCCTTTTTAATTACCTCTCCATTAGGCAATGCCTGCCATGAGCTAGGGTAATGTGGCTGTCGAAAAGCTAACGCAGGTTTCATAGAGTCTTCTTTTAGGCGTATAATGATGTTAAGTATATTCTTATTCAAGTATATAACGAACTACAGGTAAAATCTCATATGACTAACTCTCACCAAATTGTTACTGCAATTAAAGCGTTTAATGATAATTACATTTGGGCTATATCTAGCGAAAACAAGGATAAAATTGCACTAGTCGATCCTGGTGATGCTGTAGTATGCATAGAGTACCTGCAGGAAAACAATTTGGCGTTATCTGCCATTTTGATCACCCACTATCACAAAGATCATGTTGGTGGTATTGAAAAACTCCTTGAGTATTCCAAAGATAAAGCTTGGCCTGTAACTGTTTACGGGCCAGCTACTGAAAATATTGCCCAACTCGATATCACACTTAAAGAAAACGATACCGTTGACTTAACGGATCTTAATTGTCAGTTTACTGTGCTCGACTTACCGGGTCATACCAAGGGTCATATTGCTTACTATAACGAAAAGATGGTTTTTTGTGGGGACACATTATTCTCAGGTGGTTGTGGTCGTTTGTTCGAAGGGACTCCTCAGCAAATGCATCACTCTCTGACTAAGCTTTCAAACTTAGCAGCGGATACGCTAATTTATTGTGCTCATGAATATACCCAAGCGAACTTAGCCTTTGCTTTAGCGGTAGAGCCTAATAATATTGACCTGCATAACTATGCAGAGCAAGTAAACGTAAAGCGTCAACAAAACCAAGCAACTATTCCAAGTAATATAGCGCTAGAACTGCAGATAAATCCTTTTCTACGTTGCCATGAACACTCTATTAAACTTGCTGCACAAACTTATAGTAAACAAACTCAAGGTAATGATAGTGAAGTTTTTTCAGCGATTAGGGCGTGGAAGGATAATTTTTAAACCTTCAATTAATAAGGCTTAGATGGGCATTATGATTTTTATAAGGGCCTCCAAATGGATATAAGTTGTTATAAAAGTAGTAGAAATTATCCTGAACAGACTGCCAAAGCTGATTATTCTCTTGTACCTATATCTTGCTTCTAAGCCGCTACATTATTGCTAACTAGCCAATAAATTAGTCCGATTGGTATTAAACATGCTAATCTGCTCAATTATTTTTAATTCCTGCTGATTTTAACTGGTTATTCATGAAGTATTTATTATTACCCGTTGTAGTTCTTTTAGCCGGCTGTCAAAGCCTATCCCAAAGTGATGGTAATGCCATTACTGACAATTCAGATTCGCAAGTTGAAACTGCTCATCCAGTTGAGATTAATCAAGCGTTATTAGCAGATGAAAGCATTGACGTTATCCATCCTGTTGCTGATGTTGACTTCTCTTTAAATAATACCTTAAAAGATCAAAAAGCTATTGATGAGAATAATATTTGGCCACGCATTCGTAGCCAATTAACGTTTGATATTCCAAATCAAAAACGTCTTGTCTCTCAGAGAAACTGGTATGTAAAGCACCCTAGTTACCTTAAACGTGTTGCTAAACGTGCCGAGCCTTTCCTCTATTACATTGTTCAAGAGTTAGAAAAGAATGACATGCCTATCGAGCTGGCTTTCTTACCTATTGTAGAAAGTGCTTTTGACCCCTTTGCTTATTCGCATGGTCGCGCTTCAGGTATGTGGCAATTCGTGCCGGGTACAGGCGAGCGCTTTGGTATGAAGCAGAACTGGTGGTATGACGGCAGACGTGATGTCGTTGCTTCAACCGAAGGCGCTATTCAATACCTAAAATATTTGCACAAGTTTTTCGATGGCGATTGGATGCTCGCATTAGCGGCATATAATTCTGGCGAAGGTCGCGTTAGAAAAGCCGTGAGAAAGAACAAACGTCTAGGTAAACCGACCGATTTTTGGTCGCTTGATTTACCAAAAGAAACACGTGCTTATGTGCCAAAACTATTAGCCTTGGCTGATATTGTAAAGCGCCCTGAAGACTTTAATTTATCACTTTATTCAATCGATAATAAAAGTGTCTTAAGCCAAGTAGATATTAAGTCACAGCTCGATTTAGCTAAAGCTGCAACATTAGCAGGCTTATCATTAGCTGAATTACAGCGTTTAAACCCTGGTTTCAACCGCTGGGCTACTGATCCTGACGGCCCTCACCGTTTATTATTGCCTTCTCATAGTGTGGCAAAGTTTGAGCTAGGCCTGAATAAGCTGAGTAAAAAAGATCGACTCGCTTGGCAGCGCTATAAAATTAAAAGCGGTGACAACTTAGGCCTTATTGCTAATAAATTTAATACGCGTGTTGATTTGATACAACAAGTGAATAACATTAAAGGTAATCAGATACGTGCTGGAAAACACTTACTTATTCCTGTCGCGGCTAAATCATTAGATAGTTATGTTTTCTCACAAGAACAACGTATTGCTAAAAAACAAAATAGACCACAAAAGGGTCGCAAGCTTGTTCACACCGTTAAATCTGGTGATAATTTATGGGACATTGGACGTAAATATAAAGTAAATAGCAAAAGTATTGCTAAATGGAATGGTTTTGCCCCAAGAGATACCTTAAAACTCGGTCAAAAATTAGTGATTTGGCAAAAAAGTAATACCAAATCAAATAAGTCGAACTATGCCAACAGTAAAACGGGTAATCGTGTCGAAAACGCCATAATGCGAAATATTACTTATAAAGTACTACGTGGAGACTCTTTCGCTCGCATAGCCGATAAGTTTAATGTTCGTATTAGTGATATTGAACGTTGGAATAATCTTGATAGAAAGAAGTACTTACAGCCAGGTCAGCGATTAAAGCTTTCTGTAGACGTAACTAATAATATTTAAGATCTAGTGCTTACTTTCATTTAGCTAGGTCTAGCAAGTTGAGACATTTAAAAAAAGCGAGCCTCGAGGCTCGCTTTTTTATTGTCTTTTTGCCTGCCGAGTAAAATAAACGTTATAAGCGCTGGCTGGTAAAGTCGACAAAAAATGTTTGAGTTTTATCTTTTAATTCTACCGTTATCCACAAACGCCACACCATTTGTTCTTCACTGCAATTTGCCAATAAGCTTTGTGCTAAATAAACATTATCTTTTTCAGTAGGCTCAAAAAATACCGGTACCTTACCCATAAACATATCTCTGCCCTCGAGATAAGCAGATACTTTAGTAATACTCTTTATAGGACTTTGCTGAGAAGTTGGTGTTAGCTCAATAAAAAATGGTAGCTCAGTTTTAACCTTGTCCAATAACTTATGCTGAGAAAATTTAACATTAAAGTTGGCAAACTCTGTATTGATTTCACATTGACTCTGACTATCAATACATTGTGCAACTAGGGCACTAGCAATATTTTCAGAGCTCTTTTCACTTACTGGTTTACAGCCACTAATGAATAATAAACAACCAACAAGAGGAAGCCACTTTAATACGTTATTAAACCTATTATTACACACTGAAAAACCTACCTTTTGCTGCAAAGTTGTTATTATCCACTAACGCCAGTAAACTAGCTACCCTAAGTCTTAGTTAACTAATATCATTAAAACGAACTAAATGAGCTTTATAAATAGTTTAAATATCTAATAACATTGTTGCGATCAATAGCCAGCTATTACTCAATTAAGCGCCTTGTTCTTGAAAATTTACTCACCTTAAAGTTTGAACCATCAGTTAATTTAATTGATATAACATACTCGTTGTAAGTAATGACCCTATCTAGTAAAACGACAAAGAAAAATGCTACACAGCATAAGCATCCACGATACGTTGACTGTGATAACTGCTCGATGCAAGCCATCTGTCAGCCGATTGGCTCTGATAATCAGGCTATTGATTTAACCAATAACTATCTAACTAGACGTGTTGAAGTTAGCACTGAACAAAGTTCATCACTGCCGCTAAATCAATCAACAGATGCTATATTATTTGAACAAGCTAAGCCACTAACCGCTATATTCGCAGTATGTTCAGGGACCTTCAAGTTATGTCAGAAAAATGATGAGGGCGTTGAAAGAATTGTTGGTTTTAGGTTTCCTGGTGAACTGATGGCTGAAGATGCTTTATTTTTAGAAACTTATAACTACAGTGCAGTTGCCTTAGGTGATAACTCAGTTTGTGAGGTTTTTGTAGACTCGCTTTCTGCCTGTTCCCAATTAGCACCAGAATTACAGCAAAACTTAATTCAGTTACTAACGAAACAAAGCTACGAACAGCAACGTAATGCTCAAGCGATAACGGGTAAAAAATCTGCTGATTGCTTATTGGCTGCATTTTTACTCAATATTTGCCAGCGTAATGCTAAACATTCAGGCAATGAAACAACAATAGAGTTAACTATCAGTCGTCAGGATATTGCCTGCTTCTTAGGTATGCGTCGTGAAACCTTAAGCCGATTATTGTCGAAATTCCAACATGAACAACTAATTAGCCTCAATGGAAAACAATTAACCTTATTATCCCTAAACCATTTAAAGCAGCTTTCAAATCAATAGAGTTCATAGAGAAAACAGCTAAATAATTCTGTTATTTAATTCTGTCAAAAAGTCTCTAAGTAAGGTGCCCTCTATCTCTGGTAATATTTATCAACGGAAAAAAAGTTAAAGTTGATAAATCATTGCTAACTCATTGAGTTACTTTTATCTTTTTATTGCTCAATTAATATCCACAAGCAATTTAAGGGCAATTCTCTTTTATTGATCTACATCAAATTTAAACGCGCATAGTTGTTGATTTATATCCTTGCCAAAGGGTAAAATTGCTGGGATTTAGACACATTTGCTTACACGGATGTGACATATATCACAGCTCATAGAGCAAACACACAGAGTTAGTATGAATTGTGTCCTATATCTAAGGCTTTTCATGTTTAGGTATTACAGCAAGAAATACTTTCTGATTAATAATAACACTGCGGAATCCTTAACATGACCACAAGTAATACGTCAGCAGTAGACTACAACTTCGATGTTGTACGTCAGTTTACTGTAATGACTGTAATCTGGGGAATCGTAGGTACACTAGTAGGTGTACTTATCGCGGCACAATTAATTTGGCCTGCGTTAAATTTTGATACACCTTGGTTAACCTACTCCCGTCTTCGTCCACTTCATACTAATGCTGTAATTTTTGCTTTTGGTACAAGTGCTTTATTTGCCACGTCTTATTACGTTGTGCAACGTACCTGTCAAACGCGTCTATTTGGCGGTAAATTAGCAGCCTTTACCTTTTGGGGCTGGCAAGCTGTTATCGTTGCAGCGGCTATCTCGTTACCTTTAGGTTATACCTCTACTAAAGAATACGCAGAGCTAGAATGGCCAATCGACATTCTTATTGCTGTTGTTTGGGTTTCGTACGCCATCGTCTTCTTTGGTACCTTAGTTAAACGTAAAACCTCGCATATTTACGTAGCTAACTGGTTCTTTGGTGGCTTTATCGTTACCGTTGCTGTGTTGCATATCGGTAACTCAATGGTTATACCTGTTTCGGCAATGAAATCATACTCACTATATTCTGGCGCTATAGATGCCATGATGCAGTGGTGGTATGGACATAATGCCGTTGGTTTCTTATTAACAGCTGGTTTCTTAGGTATGATGTATTACTTCGTACCAAAACAAGCTGAACGTCCTGTATATTCTTACCGTTTATCTATTGTTCATTTCTGGGCATTGATTTCTTTATACATTTGGGCTGGCCCTCATCACTTACATTACACTGCACTTCCTGATTGGGCTCAGTCAGTTGGTATGGTAATGTCTATCGTGTTATTCCTTCCTTCATGGGGTGGTATGATCAACGGTATCATGACGCTTTCTGGCGCATGGCATAAACTTCGTAGTGATCCTATTTTACGTTTCTTAATTGTTTCATTATCTTTCTACGGTATGTCTACCTTTGAAGGCCCTATGATGGCAATAAAATCAGTTAATGCTTTATCTCATTACACTGACTGGACTGTTGGTCACGTACATTCTGGTGCTCTAGGTTGGGTTGCTATGGTTTCAATTGGTGCAATGTACCACTTAATCCCAATCTTATTTAACCAAGGTCGTATGTATAGCATGCGTCTTATCAACATTCATTTCTGGTTACACACAGCAGGTATTGTTCTTTATATCGTAGCTATGTGGATTTCTGGTGTAATGCAAGGGTTAATGTGGAGAGCTGTAAATAGCGACGGTACATTAACATATAGCTTTGTTGAGAGTTTAACTGCTTCTTATCCATTCTATTTTATCCGCTTCATAGGTGGTGTATTAGTGGTAACTGGCTTCTTATTAATGGCTTACAACATGTTTAAAACAATTGGTGCTAAAGACAATAGTCTTAAGCCTCTTGAAGTAGCTTAAGGAGAGCCATATGAAAAATTCACATGAAAAAGTTGAAAAGAACGTTGGCTTATTCTTCCTCTTTACTGTCTTTGCGATCAGCATCGGTGGTTTAGTAGAAATTACGCCATTGTTCTTTCAAAAAGAATTAGCGACGCCAGTTGATAACTTAAAACCTTACACTGCCCTGCAAATGGAAGGTCGTGATATCTACATCCGTGAAGGTTGTAGTAACTGTCACAGTCAAATGATTCGTCCATTTCGTGCAGAAACAGAGCGTTACGGTCACTACAGTGTTGCGGGCGAAAGTGTTTGGGAACATCCATTTTTATGGGGTTCTAAGCGTACTGGTCCTGATCTAGCACGTGTTGGCGGTCGTTATAGTGATGATTGGCATATTGCCCATTTAACAGATCCTCGTTCAGTTGTGCCAGAGTCAAACATGCCTGCTTATAGCTGGTTGAACACTGATACACTTGATGGTGAGTTAACGGGTAGGAAGCTAGCAACATTTAACTTCTTAACACGTAACCGTAGTCATAAAGACGAAAACGGCAATGCAATTCCGCTTTATACTCAAGAAGAAATTGACGGCGCTAAAGATGCTGTAAAAGGTAAAACTGAAATGAGTGCCTTGATTGCCTATTTGCAATCACTTGGCCACGCATTGAAGTAAGCTGAGCATCATGGATTACGGAACACTTAGAGGGTTTTTTGCCCTCCTTATATTGGCGTTGTTTATTATCATCGTTGTATGGTCCTATTCAAAAAAGCGTAAAGACTCATTTGATGATGTCGCAAACTCTATTTTTGAAGAAGACAAATTAGATACAGCAGATAAAACGCGTCATCCCGATAAAGAAAGCAAACAGGAGACGAATAATAATGTCTAGCTTCTGGAATATATGGGTTTGGGTTCTTACCCTTGGCTCGTTAGTAGGGTGTTTTTTACTACTACGTATGTGCTTAAAGAACTTTGCAGGCGTTAAAGAAGGCGAATCAATGGGTCATACGTTTGACGGCATTGAAGAGTTAAACAATCCTTTACCAAAATGGTGGAGCACGTTTTTCTTATTAACTATCGTTTGGGCATTTGGTTATATCGCACTTTATGGTTTAGGTAACTGGACTGGTCTTTTAGGCTGGAAAAGCTCTAACCAAGGCATTTTAAACCTTGCGGAATCAAAAGCTAAAACATTAGAGTATTTAGATAAAGACTCTGGTGTATTAGTTCAATATGACCGTGAAGTTGCCGCTGCTGATGCTAAATTTGGCCCTATCTTTGAAGCTTACGCTGCGCGTAGCATTGAAGATTTGGCTACTGATGGCGAGGCATTAAAAGTGGGTCAGCGTTTGTTCATCCAAAACTGTTCACAATGTCATGGCTCTGATGCTCACGGTACTACTGGCTTCCCTAACCTAACTGATAAAGACTGGTTATATGGCGGCACACCTGCTGTGATTAAAGAGACGATTATGAATGGTCGTATTGCATCAGGCATGATGGCTTGGGAAGGCGCATTAGGCGGCGACCAAGGTGTTAAAGAAGTTGCAGCTTATGTTATTAGCTTAAGTGGTCGCTCAGTTGACCCTGAATTAGCGAAAGCGGGTAAAGCTAAATTTGCTTTATGTGCTGCTTGTCATGGTCCTGATGGACAAGGTAGCTTAGCATTAGGTATGCCTATGGGCGCGCCAAACTTAACCGATAATACTTGGTTATATGGCGGTTCAAAACGTGCAATTGAAGAGTCTATCCGTAATGGTCGTGCTGGTGTTATGCCACCATGGAAAGATATTCTTGGTGAAGAAAAAGTTCACCTAATTAGTGCTTATGTTTATAGTCTTTCTCAAGATTAATTAATCATAATACTACTATTGAGCGGCTTAGTTCAGTCTTTGTCATTCATGACAGATTGAGCTATCCCTCAACATGAATATAAAACCCTTGTTACACTTTGTAACCAAGGGTTTTTTTATGTCTTTTAAATAGTACAAAAGTAGATGCCAGTTGAGAATAAATGTATAATCCCACTCCATATTCTACTGTCAACGTAAGTACTTTTTTATGAAAGATTCTTGGTACCGTGAGCCTTGGGCTTGGTTAGTTTTTATTCTTCCTTTTACCGCTGTTGTAGCGGGTATTGCTACTTATATTATTGCTAATACTAACCCTGATACGTTAGTGGTTGGCGATTATTATAAAAAAGGAAAATCCATTAACCTAGAAGTAGGTAAAGTAAAAACAGCCCAGAAGTTGGGGATGCGTTTTGCCCTTCAATTAAAGGATAATGAGTTAATAATAAAACCAACGGGTATTGAAAAAGTTTTCCCCCTACTTAATGTCAGTTTTTTTCACCCTACACTTGAAGAAAAAGATTTTTATTTAGCATTAACTCCTGATGGCAATGGCTATTTCAGACACCGCTTTGATCAAGAGATTAGTGGTAAATGGAAACTTACCTTGACCTCTTTTAAAGACAACTGGAAAATACAAGATACTATTAACTTGCCACAAAGTGAATTTATCGATTTGATCCCTAACCCGATAAAAGCACAATAAGTTATACCGTTTAAATAAATTAGCAGCATTCTAATCACTATGGTGACATCCATAAATTTACCATAGTGACTCCCAGCCCTAAGAAAGTAACCATGACCAGCAAATGTTTTCATTGTAATGAAGCCGTTCCCCGTGGAATTAACCTGTCGGTTGAAATCAACCAAATTCAACAACCTATGTGCTGTATTGGTTGCCAAGCAGTAGCGCAGACTATCGTTGATAATGGCCTAACTCAATATTATTCGGTAAGAACAGAGCCTGCTCATAAAGGCCAATCCCTAATACCCGAACAATTACAAAAAAATAAATTACTTGATGAAGCGGTCTTACAGAGCGAATTCATTTATCAAGACAATGATTGCAAAGAAGCCATACTGACTATTGATGGCATCAGTTGCGCGGCTTGTGCATGGCTTATCGAAATGCAATTGGAGAAGCTGAAAGGTTTAATCAAGATAAACGTTAATGCGACTAGCCAAAGAGCAACGGTGAGATGGCAAGATGATGCGGTAAAACTCAGTGAGATATTGCAGGCTATTGAGCATATTGGTTATCAAGCACTGCCTTTTAAAGCCAACGAAGCAGAATTAAGAAATAAAAAGCAAAGCAAAGCCTTTATCAAACGTCTAGGTATCAGTGGCATCTTAATGATGCAAATCATGATGATAGCCTTTGGCCTTTACTTTGGTGCCTTCTCTGAAATGGCTGAGCACAATAAAGTATACCTTCGCTGGGTTAGTTTCATCTTAACAATCCCTATTATTTTTTATGGTGCCTTGCCCTTTTATACTGGCGCGATAAAAGCGATAAAAGCAAAACGTTTATCCATGGATGTTCCCGTCTCTATTGCCATCCTTTTAGCTTTCAGTGCAAGTGCTTGGGCAACAATTACTCAGCAAGGTGAGGTGTATTTTGAGTCTGTCTCCATGTTCACCTTTTTACTGCTCATTGGTAAGTTCTTAGAATTTAGAGCCCGATCACATGCAGCACAAGTCTCTGCCAACTTATTAAAATTAATGCCGATGACGGCAACTAAAGTCATTGTGACTAGCGATAGTATTGGCACAGAAGCACAAAGCGGTAATTTACAAGGTACTGACTCACAAACTCACGCAACCCAAACTAAAACGGCTCAAACTAAAGAAATATTGGTTGCCGCTAAACAACTCATCCTTGGGGATGTTGTTATCATTAAACCAGGTGAAGTGGTACCTGCTGATGGCGTCATCACTGCTGGGCTAAGCCAACTCAATGAAGCCATGCTATCCGGCGAACAATTACCGATTAATAAAATAGTCAATGATAATGTCTTTGCGGGTACTATCAATGGGGACGGTAATATTACCGTGCAAGTAAAACAAGCAACAAACCAATCATTTTTAAGCCAACTTATTCGCTTAAGTGAACAAGCTCAAGCGCACAAACCTAAAATAGCAAAATTATCAGATAAGATTGCCCAGTATTTTGTTGCCCTAATTTTATTAACTTCCATAGCTACGGCTATTTATTGGCATCAGCATATGCCAGAAGAAGCTTTTTGGATCACCCTCTCTGTCCTTGTAGCGACCTGCCCTTGTGCACTTTCATTAGCAACACCTACCGCCTTAACTTGTGCAACCACACATTTAAATAGAGCAGGTATAATGATCAAAGGTGGTCATGTTATGGAGACCATGCCGAAAATAAACTGTTTTGCTTTTGATAAAACAGGCACCTTAACCACGGGCGAATTTACCATAGACAGGGTTGAGTTAGTCGATAACGACTTACGCTACAACCAAGAGCAGATTCTTGCCATTGCCGCAGCGTTAGAGAGCCATTCAGAGCATCCAATTGCTAAGCCATTTGCCGAACATAGAGATTACAACTTAACTGCACAGCAAGTTAAAGTGCATTCTGGACAAGGTGTTACCGGTACCATTAATACTATTGATTATGCCATTGGTAAATACACTTGGTTAGCAGATAGTTTTTCTTTCGAACACGGCCAAGCACAAATGTTGAGTGGTGCTAGCTGTATATTAATGGCAAATAAACAAATTATTGCAGCATTTTATCTCATTGATAAGATTCGTGATGAGGCTTTTGAAGCGATATCTATCCTTAATAAGCAAAATAAAACGTTATTGTTATCTGGCGATAGTCAAATCGCTTGTGACAATATTACTCAAGCATTACCCATTGATACAGTATGGGGCGGCCTGAGTGCCCAAGATAAAATGCAGCAAATAAAACAAGCCCAAGTACAAGGTTATAAAGTAGCGATGACCGGTGACGGCGTCAATGACTCGCCAGTATTTGGCGCTGCCCATATTTCTATTGCAATGGGCTGTGGTGCAGATATCACTAAAAGTGGTGCAGATGTTATTTTGCTCAATAATAAACTGAGCAGCATCGATACTTTGATAAAAGTCGCTCACCGAACCCGTCGAATAATTTTACAAAATTACTTATGGGCTTTTGGTTATAATGCTATTGTATTACCGTTAGCTGTGGCTGGTTATATAACGCCTTACATGGCTGTTATTGGCATGTCAGCTAGCTCCATTTTAGTTATTACCAACTCATTACGTTTACTGAAGAAACAAGCTAAATAGTCAACTAAGCAATGAGTTAAAAGTACAGTGCTTCTCTACAGACAAACTTAACAAGCGAACCAACTTAGTCATGAGTAAAATATGAGTATTATTTATATCCTAATTCCTATAGCCATATTATTAACGGCTTTGGGCATTTACCTATTTTTCTGGGCAGTTAAAACTGAGCAATTTGAAGACCTAGAAAAGCAAGGCATGAGTATTCTTTTTGATGATGAACAACAAAACAAAGTCACCGAGGAAAAGGAAGAAATAGAAGAGTCTAAAAAAAGCTCAGATAACCAATGAGTTTAGATGTATTTTCCGCCTTTATCATCGGCTTACTTGGCTCTGGTCATTGCTTAGCCATGTGTGGTGGCATTACGACCCTATTGACTTCAGCTATTAATAAACCGTCAAGTTTACCAACTACTAAAGAAAGCCTGCAGGGCGACATTCCTGTCAACGTAACCTCAACACCGTCAAGTTGCTCGCCCCAAGCTTCCCGTTTGAATTTAGTCTTCTTATATCATGTTGGACGCATTGCTAGTTATTGTTTAATTGGCGCAATTGTAGGTTTCACCGGCTCTATCGCAGCTAAAAATGTAGGTTTACCCATTGCAGGGTTACGCCTAGTTGCGGCACTTTTTCTTATTCTATTGGGTCTTTATATAGGTCAGTGGCTTTTATGGTTAAATAAGATTGAATCCTTGGGCAAAGGTTTATGGCGCTATTTATCACCTCTAGCTAAACATGTCATCCCAGTAGATACCCCTAAAAAAGCATTGGGTTTAGGAGCTTTGTGGGGTTGGTTACCCTGTGGTTTGGTATATTCGACTCTGACTTGGGCGCTTGCCAGTGGAAGTAGTTTAACTGGCGCAACTATTATGTTTTTTTTCGGATTAGGTACTTTACCTGCCTTAATAGCATTATCCCTTGGAATCGATAGCATAAAAAACCTACTAGTCAATAAAGTCTTTCGAAAAATGATGGCTATTTCGCTTATTACCTACGGTATCTACAGTTTTGTTGTTGCATATCAAGTAATGTTCTAATAACATATACTTGTCTTAAAGTTAGCCTAAATAGCTACGTCACAGAGTAATATCATGCAAAATAAAAGTTGTCCTACGATACAACATATCAGCTGTCAAAACTGTAGCATTAGCGAGCTATGTTTGCCTTTCTCTTTAAATGATAAAGAACTTGATTCTCTTGACGATATTATTGACCGTAAACGGCCTATTCACAAAGGTGATAAAATTTTTCATGATGGCCAAGAAATGCATGCTTTATATGCAATTCGTTCAGGTACCTTTAAAACATTTACTGTTAATGAACAAGGCGAAGAGCAAATTACTGGTTTTCATTTAGCTGGTGACTTACTTGGTTTTGATGCTATTGCTGAAAGTCAACATCCTAGCTTTGCCCAAGCACTTGAAACATCAATGGTCTGTGAAATTCCTTATACAAACCTAGATGAGTTATCTAATACCATGCCTAAGCTTAAAAAGCAGGTATTACGATTAATGAGTCATGAAATTAAAACTGATCAAGAAATGTTAACTTTGCTAAATAGAAAAAATGCAGAGCAACGTGTTGCAACTTTCTTGGTGAGCTTAAGTGAGCGATACCATGCCCGTGGTTTATCATCAACAGAGTTTCGCTTAACTATGACTCGAAGTGATATTGGTAATTATATTGGCTTAACTGTTGAAACCATTAGTCGTTTATTAAATCGCTTCCACAAAAGTGGCTTAATTAAAGTAGATGGTAAATTAATTTCGATTATCGATATCGACAAACTTTGTGATACTGCTGCCCTATAGTTTTTCTGCCTTCCTGTTGTAGGTTTATTATCGCCCAAAGATAATGACCCTATAACAAAATAAACTTGATTTAAAACAAGCATTAATTCGTCAACTTTGCTATAAATAAACTAACGTTATTATTTAGTTTGCTAGAGGTTGCCATGGACATGTATCAAAATATCCTTGTTGTGATAGATCCAACAACAGATGAACAAAAAGCCCTTAAAAGAGTCATTGATCTCGCATCAAGAATTAATACTGCCGCTCCAGATCAGCAAATAAGTATCACTGCTTTTTTTAGTATTTTTGATTTTTCTTATGAAATGACCACTATCTTATCCAGTGGCGAGCGCGACACCATGCGCCAAATGGTTATTAAAGAAAAACAAAAATGGCTAGATGACATCATTTCTGTAAGTAATAGCCCAATAGCTATTACCAGCAAAGTTGTTTGGCATAATCGCCCTTTTGAAGCCATTATCAACCAAGTCATCGAGCATAAGTATGATTTAGTGGTTAAAGGCACCCACCAACATGATAAATTTAAATCAGTAGTATTCACGCCAACCGATTGGCACATTTTGAGAAAGTGCCCTTGTCCTGTATTACTTGTTAAAGAACATGAATGGCCTCAACAAGGCAATATTTTAGCCGCTGTTAATGTCGGTAGTGATGAAGCTGAGCACCTCTCTTTAAATGAAGCAATTACCAAGCAAGCAAAAAACATTGCGAAATTAATCACAGCTAATGTGCACTTAGTTAATTCTTTCCCTGGCACACCGGTAAATATTGCCATTGAAATCCCTGAGTTTGACGCTAGTGAATATAATAGTGCAATGCAGGCACATCATAAGGAAGCTATGAGCAAGCATGCTAATAGCTTTGATATCCCGTTAGGTAATACTTATGTTGAAGAGGGGTTACCAGAAGCAGTTATTGAACAAGCAGCCTTAAAGATTGATGCTGAATTAGTTATTTTAGGTACCATTGGTCGTACTGGTATTTCCGCAGCGCTTATTGGTAACACTGCTGAACATGTCATTGACCAATTAGACTGTGATGTATTAGCGTTAAAACCTGAAGGCTATATATCGCCACTTGATGTTCAGTAGCAATTAACTTTATTTACCTAACCAACGCCTAACCTCAACTCTCGTTGTAAAAGTTGAGGTTAGGAATAACTAATGAGCTTCGTTTGTGTTAATCGTCTCAAATTAAGATGAAACATATTATCAGCTTGTGACATAGAAATTGGCTCAAAGCGTACTTTATCACCTTGGCGTAACTGTGAAAGTTTAGCGCAATCTTGTGAGATAACGGCACCAATTTTAGGGTAGCCACCAATAGTCTGTCGATCATTAAGTAAAACTATTGGCTGACCATCTGCTGGTACTTGCACAGCACCATAACAAATTCCTTCCGATAAAATACCATCAACATCAGCCTTTATCGCACGACCTTGTAAACGATAACCCATCCGATCCCAATGTTTACTAATTTGATATTCACTTGAGAAAAGCAATCTTTTTTCTATATTTGAAAAGTGTGCTTGCTGATAACTTAACACCGTATGTAATAATACTTCATTAGCATACTGTGGTTGCTCATGTTCAGGTAACATAAGTTTTTTTAGTTTATTAGCCGATTTAGACACTGCTTGGCAAGGTAAGATATCATTATCGACTAGCTTATCGCCACGGATGCCACCTACCGACTCTCGACATACCGTCGCTGTGCTACCAAAACTTGGCTTTATATCAAAACCTCCAACTACCGCTAAATAACAACGAACGCCAAGCGGAGTAAACCCTAAACTTATAGTATCTCCTGCTTTAACCAGAAAGCTTCGCCATAGCGCTTTAGGTTGACCATTAATGGACAACGGCATAGGCGCACCTGTAACAGCGATAACACAATCAACTTGTGCTGTTAGCTCCAAGCCACCCAAACTAATCTCGATGGCCGTTGAATTTGGCTCATTACCACATAATTTATTCGCCCAATAAAAAGCAAGCGAGTCAGCCGGTCCGCCATTGGTTAACCCTAAATTAAAGGCACCATAACGGCCAGCATCTTGAATTAGACTTAATACGCCAGCATTGGTAACAACAAATCCTAGCTCGTGAGCATGCTCTTCACTGCAAGCAATGCTCGTTAGTTTGCTCATATAAATACCTCTTAACATTCCAGCTCGGTACAGGGTGATCTTCCACCTAATTCAATAAACTCTGCCTTATCGATGGCAACAAATTTCACCCTATCGCCTACTTCAACAGGCATCGTTGGCTCTGCTTGTGCGTTAAACATATCAAGAGGACATAGACCTATAATATTCCAACCACCAGGAGACTGCGCTGGATAAACGGCAGTTTGTCTATCGGCAATAGCTATGGCGCCTTTGGGAACTTTTAGCCGTGGCGTAGTTAATCTGGCCATGGCAATGCGCTCATCAACTGCACCTAAATAAGCAAAACCTGGAGCAAACCCTATGGCATACACTCGGTATTCCTGCGCTTGATGTAAGTAAATAACTTGCTCAATTGTCAATTTGGCGTGTTTCGCAATGCGCGGTAAATCCACTCCGGATTCGAGTGAATAATAAGCGGGCAACTCAATTAATCGACCCTGCTTGTTATTTACGCTGCCACATTGTTTCAAGACACTTTTTAGTTTATTGCGCAAATCGTGGTGATCTATTTCAAGTAAATTAAAGACCACTAAAATTGATGCATACGAAGAAATAAGATCAATAATTTCAGTTGAAAAGTGCTGACGGATAAGGTGATCCGCTTGCTGAACATTACTGCTGATATTTGGAGTAATAACTGACGACTCTTGTCCTTTATCTGAAAAGTAAAGCATCAAAGAATTTTCACCCGCAACTTCAAGGCGAATACCGTCGTTTATCAGCGTTGACATTAGCTCAACAGCGCTTTAATTTCACTAATAGCCTGTACACCTGCGATATTATCACCGTGAACACATAAACTATCTACGCTAAGCTTCAGCACTTTACCTGAGATGGTGGTTACTGTGCCTTGCTCTGATAATTGTTTAACCTGGGCAAGCATAGCTTCTTTATTTAACACCGCACCCGATTGACTACGTGCTAATAATCGGCCTTCATCGTCATAACAACGATCTGCAAACGCCTCACTATAAATAACGAGACCAAATTTATTTGCTTGATCCTTATACTTACCAATATCTGCCGTTGCTTGTAACATCAGCGCAAGTTTTCTGGGGTATTGAGTAAGCGCAGTTAAAATAGCTTCAAACACTTTAGGCTCTTTCATCATGTCGTTATAGAGTGCGCCGTGGGGTTTTACATAATCTAGCGATAACCCTTGGGCACTTGCCATACCGTCAAGTGCTGCCACTTGATAATGGATAAGCGCTATTATTTCTTCTGACGAACAAGCCATTGAACGACGTCCAAAGCCAACTAAGTCAGGATAACTAGGATGCGCACCAACACTTACTTGAAATTTTTTAGCTAATGCCAGCGTGTTTTGCATTACTAAAGGATCACCGGCATGAAAACCGCAGGCAATATTTGCCTGATCAATATGAGGCATGACCTCATTATCAAGTCCCATGGTCCAAGCACCAAAACTCTCACCTAAGTCGCAGTTTAATTTCATCTTAATTATTGCTCGCCATTGTCGTGTTTAATGAATTTTATAATCAATCGTACATGTTTTTATAAAATATTATATACCCAAAGTTAGTGGTTAAAATAGTAACTTATTTATCGCGTTATTTTCATAATAAAAAAGCCGACAAGTGGTTACACTTGTCGGCTTAATTTACCAATCTCAATAAGTTAAGTCATTAGGCTAAACTTTTACACCTAACTCACGTAAACGTTCGAGTAAATAACTGGCTTGAGTATGTTTATCCGATAAAATCACTTCACTACGTGGATGTAAAAACAAAGGCAATGAAATTCGAGACTTATCACTGCCCTTACCTGTTGGGTTGATAACTCGATGACTTGTTGATGGAAAATACCCACCTGATGTTTCTTGTAACATATCACCAATATTAATAATTAGATTACCGAAATCAGAAGGAACATCAATCCACTCACCATTTTGACGTTGAACTTGTAAACCAGGTTCGTTCGCTGCTGGCAATATAGTCAATAAATTAATATCTTCATGAGAAGCCGCTCTAACAGCGCCAGCTTCTTCATCACCCGTAAGCGGTGGGTAATGTAAGATGCGTAACAGTGTATTTGGCGTCTCTTTAATCATATGAGATAAAGCTTCAGAATACTTACCTGCAACGTCCGTCGGACTGTACTCTTCTACCCAGTCAAGTAACTCGGCTGCGAGCTGTGATGCTAAACGGTAATATTCAAGAATTTCATCATTTAGCTGCGCAGGAATACGTCCCCATGGGTAAACATGGAAATACTCTTTAATATCTTTTTTACTATGACCCTTTGCCGTTTCAGATATTTCAGATGAGAAATAGCCATCTTGCTTTGCAGGATCAAAAGCAAATGCATGTTTCTCTTCACTTAAGAAAAATTCCTGCCAGTTTTTATAAATTGATTCAACTAAACTTTGTTTTATTGGATGATTAACAAGCACAGCAAAACCAGTTTCATGTAAACTTTTAACAAATTTTTCTGCCGCGTCTTTTGCAGTGTAATCTACAACGAGTACTTGCATAATTTTACTTCTCTTTGTCAATAATACTGAGATTTTACTCTTTTCTCGATTTTGATCAACAGCAGGAAGATAAAACCTGACCATATGGTTCGTTTACTTGGTGATTACTAACTTGCATCAATTCCCATTCTTCGCTAGGTTAGCTTTTATCTCTTTGTTTTTCATTTTATTTAAAAAGGCTACTGATGACTTTCAGCATATATTCATGGAAAAAACGTTATTTACACATAGTGTTTTTATTGCTTTCAGCTACTAGCTCAACACTTTGGGCACAAACACTGGTTGTATTGGCCGATACGCCATATAGCGATAAAGAAAAACAAATGTTACAAGGGCCCAATGGCCTACTATATCGTCTTATCAATGAAACAAACCCTACTGTAGTTATGCATCTTGGGGATTTTAAAAGTGGTGGTAAGTCTTGTACTGACGACTTATTGAGAGAGCATAAAGCACTGTTAGCTCAAATCTATCCAGGTAAAATTATCTACACCCCTGGAGATAATGATTGGACTGACTGTGATCGTTCGACATTACTTTACAGTTTTAATGAATTAGAAAGGCTCGATTTTTTAATTAAATTGATGTTTAAGACCCCACCTCTATTAACTAACGATTTACCCTCAATAATGACGCAGCACTCACAAATAGAAAATAAACTATGGATTAATGACCGCTTAGCCATAAGTACTTTACATATAGTTGGAACCAGTAATGGTAGAGCTAATATTGATAAATCAAAACAAGATGATGCTATCAAAAAGGTTGATGCGCGAGACAAGATAAATCTTACTTGGTTAAAAAACATTGAAGATAAGGCAAAAGATTTTGATGCTTTAATTATCGGCTTTCAAGCTGATATTTATCAGCAGTCTGTAGTAGATAGTGGCTCTTGCGACAATTCATCCTTAACAGCTTGTGACGCTTTTTCTTTGTATCGCCAAGCCTTTAAAGATCTAGCCAAGCGGATCAATAAACCAATACTAATTAGCCATGGTGATACGGGAGAGTTCTGCTTTGAGAAATTAGACAGTAACTTATGGCATCTAAATGCGGCGGGTGACTTTCGATATCTTGATGCAACTAAAGTAACCTTTAATAAGAAATCACCTGATAGACCCTTTATTATAAACGGTCTGATTAATCCAGATTTACCCAATATTGGCTGTTCAAATTAATGAAAGTATTCGCGACAATACTTTTTTATTCACACAGGTTGTGCCCTAATATGAAAGTAGTGTAATGTTGTAAAACAAAATCTTGACCCAATGGTTAAGTAAAGTGATAACTATAAATTTAACTGATAGTTCATATTCAAACTAAACGTTGAACTTAAAAGAGAACTATTAATGAAAAACTTAATATTAACAACAATTGGACTGCTATTTATTCTATTCAGCAGTTTTATAGCTCAGGCCAATGAGATAAAAGTTGCCACATGGAACATCGCTTGGCTAGGCTCTCATGAGTACAATCAACGTACCGACGCCGATTACAAAAAATTAGCAAGGTATGCCAAACAATTGAATGCTGATGTTATCGCTTTACAAGAGGTTGAGAGTGAGTTTTGGGCTCGCAAAGTTTTTGGCAATGATTATGATTATTACTTTTCTACCAAAGACTGGGTTCAACGTGTGGGCGTGGCGATTAAAAAGTCTCAACATTTTACTGTTGAAGCTAAAGAATATAAAGCGTTAGATGTAGGTAAAGTTCGCCATGGCATGGATATCACGCTAACAAAAAATGGTAATACATTGCATTTGTTGGCCGTACATTTAAAATCTGGCTGTTTCACTTCGCCATTAGATAGTCGAAGTGTTAAGGCAATGCCGAGTACATCGGTTAAAGAAGAAAAACGTAAAGAGGCCTGTACCAAACTGAGTAAACAAATATCCCCGTTAGAGCAATGGATTGATTTGCATGCAAGCCAAGACGCTGCATATATCGTTCTAGGTGACTTTAATCGACGTTTTTCGCAAGATATTGCTTTAAAATACCCTGAAGATAAAGGTTTGTGGCAAGCATTAAATGATGAGGGACAAGAAGCGCTATGGACGCCAACCGCGACTGCCGAATCAGGGTGTTGGGGCGGTTATTATAAAGAATATATAGACCATATTATTTTTAGCCCTAAAGCCAAAGAAAATTATGTTGAAGCTTCCTTTGAACAACTTTTTTTTAAACCCAAATATACTAAAGAATTATCTCGAAACTTAAGCGACCATTGCCCTATATCAGTAAAGGTTAAGCTTTAACTTTTAGAACAGACTAGGGTCTGTTGATCTTTCGCGGTTAAATTTTGTTCGAGATAAAAGCGTTTTAATCGCGGCGAGTATTGTGTAGCCTAGTCACTCTAAGCAAATACTACTCAACAAAGAGTAAAACGCTTTTAGCCGAATCCTTCAGACAGTGTTTTTTGATCATTTTTACGGCGTTATCGCCTTTTTATGTGGAATAACCACATGACAAAGGCTCTACCTTGTATAAATATCCAAAAAATCGCTGCAAAAAAAATCTCGAAAGATCAACAGGCCCTAATGAAGTCTATAATTAATAAGAATGTAATGTGGGTAACCTTCAATATTCAATGGAGTAACTTTATCCACAAAATTTTCACTGCTAGGACAAACTTTTATCATGTTTAACAACCAACTTCCCCTCGTCGATTTACATCGTCATCTAGATGGAAATATACGCCCAAAAACTATTTGGCAGTTAGCACAACAAAATAATATCAAATTACCCACAGACAACTTTGAGGCGTTTATCCCTCATGTACAAATCACTGATAGTGAAGCTGACCTTCTTGCCTTTTTGAAAAAGCTTGATTGGGGTGTTGGTGTGCTGAAGTCTCTAGATGATGTTGTACGAATCGGTTTTGAGAATGTTGAAGATGCTCATAACGCTAATATTGATTATGCTGAATTAAGGTTTTCGCCCTATTACATCGCCATGGCGCACAACTTACCAATAGAAGGTGTGGTAGAAGCAATTATTGAAGGGGTAAATCAGGGTAGAGATAAGTTTACTACTAAAATTAATTTAATGGGTATTTTAAGTCGTACCTTTGGTGTTGAACACTGCCAAAGTGAACTCAATGCCCTGCTCGCTTATAAAGACGATTTAGTTGCGATAGACCTTGCTGGCGATGAATATAATTTTCCAGGCAGCCTTTTTGAAAGTCACTTCAAACAAGTAAACGATGCGGGACTCAATATTAGTGTCCATGCCGGTGAAGCCGCTGGACCTGAAAGTGTTTGGCATGCTATTAAAACACTAGGCGCAACACGCATTGGTCATGGTGTGGCTTGTGCTAGCGATCAAGCATTAATGGACTACATGCGAGAAAATCAAATAAGCATAGAGTCTTGTCTTACTTCTAACTACCAAACAGGAACGATTAAAGATTTGGCAGTACACCCAGTGAAAACATTTTTAGCAAACGGTCTTACCGTTTGCTTAAACACTGATGACCCTGCGGTTGAAAATATTGAGCTTGCTGGCGAATTTCAGCTGGCACGTGAAGTACTTGGATTGAATACAGATCAAATCAGCCAATTACAACGAAATGCTGTACAAATGAGTTTTTTATCTGAACTAGAAAAGAAAGCACTTCTCAATATTAAACAAAAATCACTATAGTAAGACTAGAATGAGATAGTCTACTTGAACGATACTTAAGTTAGCATTATTATTAACAGCGCATTGTGTATTAATAAGTACTCAATGCTCAGTACGTCAAAAAGTAGTAAAATAAATACAATACAAAGCACTTAATTAAGTGCTTTGTTAAATAAAATCGACATCACCATTATCAGTAAAAAATCCTTGATAGCAGCATGAATGATTCTGTTCTGGCTAGAAACTTACTGAGTTATACCAATCGGACCAATTTATTGATTCGCTTGGTATTATACTTAACCTTAAAAGGATAACTCTTATGCCAACACCACATATTGAAGCACAAGCCAGCGAATTTGCAGAAACAGTTTTAATGCCTGGCGATCCCCTTAGAGCAAAATTTATTGCCGATAACTTTCTAGACGATGCTAAATGCATCACTAAAGTACGTAATATGCTTGGTTACACTGGTACGTATAAAGGTAAACGTGTTTCTGTTATGGGTTCAGGTATGGGTGTACCAAGCATATCAATTTATGCTACTGAACTTTTTAAAGATTATGGCGTTGAAAAGATCATACGTATCGGCTCTTGTGGCGCAGTCAGAGATGACATAAAGATTCGTGACATTGTGATTGGTATGGCTGCGAGTACAGACTCAAACGTTAACAGACAACGCTTTCATAATGTAGATTTTGCTGCTTGTGCCGACTTCTCTTTATTAAAAAGTGTCGTAGATACCGCTGAAAAAATGGGTAAACCAGTACATGTAGGTAATATTTTTACTGCTGATTTATTTTATACGCCGCAACCTGAAATGTTTGCGACCATGGAAAAATATGGGATTTTAGCGGTAGAAATGGAAGCAGCCGGACTTTATGGTGTTGCTGCTGAATATGGTAAAAAAGCACTTACCGTATTAACCGTTAGTGATCATATTAAAACAGGTGAGAAAACCACTTCAGAAGAACGAGAAACTACGTTTAAAGATATGATGGAACTTACCCTAGAAAGCGTACTATAAGCTTTCAAATACAGTTATATTTAACATAATAAAAAGGGTTAGCACTTTGCTAACCCTTTTTTATTTCTTCGCGTGAATATAACTAAGTTTATCTAACTAAAAAAGTTACCATTAAAAGAAATTAGCTTTAAATTCTACCCCAAAGAAACGAGGTTCATTGGTGTAGCCTGTTAAGTTATTAAAATCAATTGCACCTGTAAGCTTTTCTTCATCAAGAATATTTCTCGAAAAAACAGCTACTTCATATTCTGCATCACCAGCGAACCATTCATAACCAACGCGTAAACCACCTTCCGTTATAGCATCACCCATAAATTCTTTAGATTCATATAAGAAGAAGCTGACTTCACTACGATAAGACCAATCGGTATAAATATATAGCTCACCATTACCAATTTCTTTGGTCCAACGAGCGCTTAAATTACCAATCCACTCAGGTGACTGTGGTAATGAATTACCATCAATAATAACTTGTCCATCACTATTAATAGGATCTGTAATTGTACAACCACCACCACATCCTGCAACAGAGATAGTATCATCCTGCAACTCGGTATGGTTGTAACTTAAGCTAGCACCAAAGACCAAGTCTTCAGTTGCCCAAATTTCTGAGTCAAGCTCAAAACCATAACCTACGGCTTTATCAGCATTTAATAAACTGGCAACGTTACCAGTACCACCAACCGCTGTCAGCTGTTGGTCATCAACAACATAATAAAATACTGAGCCATCAATACGCGCCGTATTCTCTAACATAGTTGATTTAAAGCCAGTTTCAATTGACGTTACTAACTCTGAATCAGCGGTAGTATGAGAGGCAGAAAATAGTAAACTACGACCTTGAATGCTTGGTGCACGATAACCTTTTGCTACACGGGCATAAAGGTTCGTTTCGTCTGTCATACGGTAATTAACACTAACATCACCGCTTACTTGTGAATCATCAACGGTAGCATTTTCACTAAATCCTGGAGCACCGAAAGGCGACTGAACTAACGTACCATCCCAAACACGTTCATCATCTGAATAACGAATACCTGCGGTTAAATTCAGTTTATCTGAAAGCTCAAAGTCCATCGAAGCAAAAACAGCCCAAGCCGTTGTTTCCATATTTTGAACAGCGATACCATTTTGATTACCACCACCCAATGTATCAAAGCTCAGGTTGTTTATAGTTAAATCTTCATTGAAATAGAAGAAACCTACTTGATAATCAAATTTTCCAAGATCGTTACTAGACAATCTAAGTTCTTGAGTTATTTGAGAGTGATCAGGCATTTTAGCACCTGTTTCTGAGGTGAAAGGAATAAAACCAGGCCCCATATTTGCTGGATCACAACCAGGAATAGCTGTGATCCCACAGCCGTAACCACCATCAATATCACCTACCGAGAACATTTCTGCAGATTCATAACCTGTTACAGAGGTTATTGTATGGCTGCCAAAGTCATAATCTAACTTTAAGCTGGATCCGTTCATTTCAATGGTTTGATTATTTCGTGAAGCCGCATCGTGATATACAACTTCGCGATCAAAATCATCGACTAAGTCATTAGTGCCTGGCTTAATTATATTCGCTCTAAAAACACGAGCATCGGCATCTGCATCTCTAAAATGATAATTAAACAAGGCTGAAAAATTATCACTTGGTTCCCATAAAAGCTGTATTCTTCCGGCTGTTTCTCCGTAACCACCCAGCTGATCATCTTGTTCAAAACCGGGCGCTTTATTGTCTATCCAATCATCTCTATCTTGCTGTAAAAAAGCAACACGAGCAGACAAGGTATCAGTTAAACCACCACCTACCGCTAAACGTAAATCTGTAGAGTTGTAGCTGCCATATGAAGCTGAAACCGTAGCGTCAAAATCTTGAGTCGGTTTTTTTGATTGAACCTTAATAATACCTGCAGTGGTATTACGTCCAAACAAAGTACCTTGAGGACCACGAAGCACCTCAACCCGTTCAAGATCGAACATAGGCATGCCTTTGGTTAAGGCATTTTCTAAAACAACATCATCATAAATTAATGATACGGGTTGTGATGCAAGTAAATCAAAGTCTGTGTTACCTAAGCCACGAATGTAGAAGCGTGGAAAAGTTCGTCCAAATGAAGATTCAATTAATAAGCTAGGTACTTTTGCAGATAAAGAACGTACATCCATGCCTGATGAGCCTAAAACTTCTAGTTTTTTACTTGTTAACGCTGAAACTGAAATAGGTACATCTTTAACATTCTCGGTTCTTTTACGTGCGGTTACTTCTATAACCTCAACGCCAACAACTTTTGCTCTTGTTGTTTCTTCTGCTGCTAGGGCACTAGTTGAAAAACCAGTAACACTCGCTATGATTGACGCTTGCACACAAAGTGACAATGCGCTTTTTTTAAATATTTTCATTTGTTTACTCCCAGGATTTTTTGTTTTTTATTATGTTTTATGCTTTTTTATCTTTTGTTTTTATTATGTTTTATAGTGTAGTAGAAGTTATACAGGTTATTAAATTAATTGTAGTAGGGCTTACCCTACTACTCACTGTACTTATTACTTTATTACTTTGTTACTTACGATATAGATCTGACAGAAAGCTTGTGCCGTAATCCATTGCTTCTACATTAAATAATTCAGCGACACTTTGTCCTAAATCAGCGAAAGTCTTACGGTTACCAAGGTTTACAGAGTCAATCTGATGATGATAAGCAATAATAGGTACATACTCCCGAGTATGCTCAGTTCCAGACCATGTTGGATCACAGCCATGATCAGCAGTTAAGAAGAGTACATCATCTGCAGACATCGCATGAAATAGCTCAGGAATACGAACATCAAGTGCTTCAAGCTCTCTGGCATATCCAATAGCATCACGTCGATGACCAAAGTCTTGATCAAAGTTCACTAAATTAGTGAAAATGAGTGAATTGTCTTGTGCTGTATTGATATGATCTAAGGTGGCATCAAAAAGTGCATTAAGCCCTGTCGCTTTTGTTTTTTCATCAATACCTTGATGAGCGAAAATATCAGCAATTTTACCAACACTGATAACCTTAGTCCCTGCCTGTGATATTTTATCAAGTACCGTAGGAGCTGGTGGTAACACCGAGTAATCTCTACGGTTACCTGTTCTAGAGAAATTATCGGCACTATCCCCTACAAAGGGTCTGGCAATAACACGTCCTATATTTAAATCACGAAGTAACTCTCGAACCGTTTCACAGTATTTATAGAGGTTATCTAAACCAAAATGTTCTTCATGCGCAGCTATTTGAAAAACACTATCGGCCGAGGTATAACAAATAGGTAAACCTGTTTTAATATGCTCTTGTCCTAAACGGGTAAGAATTTCAGTACCTGAAGCATGGCAATTACCTAACATGCCATCAAAGCCTGTTTCACGATTAATATCGTCAATTAAGGATGTGGGAAAGCTATTTTTTTTGTCGGTAAAATATCCCCAGTCAAAAAGTACAGGTACTCCTGCCATCTCCCAGTGACCACTAGGTGTATCTTTACCAGTACTTATTTCTTGTGCGAAACCATAAGCGCCTTTATTTGGTTCTTGACCCTGATAAGGAAATTTTTGCTCAGAAGCTTGTTCACAAGCCTTTATCAACCCCAGTGCCGATAAGTTGGGTAAGAAAATCTCTTTACCTGTTTCGTTATAATAGGCGCGAGCTAGGTTAGCAAACGTATTTGCGCCCACATCACCAAAATCAACTGCATCTGGAGAATAACCGATACCCAAGCTATCAATAACTATAATTATTGCACGAGCCATAATGTTTCCTTTTTACATTTAATCACAATGATTAAAATAATTTGTCAAAAACTATGACCAACTGGTCAAGTTGTGTTAATTTATCATCTTTACAATTAAGGGTAAATAGAGCTTTATCTAGTCGCTGATTATTTATCTAAACTATAGAGAATATCTTGCGCCTATTACTAACAAAGCTCAAGATAGTAAAAAACACTCTTAATTATTGATATTTGCTTTAACTACAGGCTGAACATTGAAACCAATTAAACCAACAATTATTGCTATCGCTGGCCCTTCGGCCTCAGGCAAGACACTTTTTGCCAAAACAATACATGATGAGCTTATTGAAGAGCTTGGTGAAAGTGGTATTTCTATTATTTATGAAGATGCTTATTATCGTGACCAATCGCATTTATCGATGCAAGAGCGTGAGCAAACAAACTATGATCATCCCAGTGCATTTGAGCACGAACTTTTATCCGAGCACTTAAATAAACTCACTAAAAACCAGACAATTAATAGCCCTGTTTATTGCTACAAAACTCATACGCGGCTCAATGAAAGTAAAATTTTTTCCCCCACTAAAATAATTCTAGTGGAAGGTATTTTACTATTATCTAACAAAGAATTAAGAGAGTGTTTTGACATTAAGGTCTACATGGATACACCCTTAGACATATGTCTCATTAGAAGAATTAAACGAGATTTAGTTGAACGTAACCGCAGTATTGAATCGGTCACTAACCAATATTTGGCAACGGTTAGGCCTATGTATTATCAATTTATTGAACCATCCAAAGCTTGGGCTGATATTGTTATTACCCGAGGCGGTAAAAATAGAATGGCAATTGAGGTGATCAAAGCAAAAATTCGACAACTTTCACAATTACCCCCACAACAATAACCAGAATAATAATATAAGAGGTATTCATGGAATTAGGTGCTTTAAGAGGTGTACTAGGAATTTTCGTTTTGTTAGGTATCGCCTACGCCTTATCAAGTGGAAAAAAATCAATAAATATTCGCACAGTCGGTTTAGCTTTTGCACTACAAGTTCTGCTTGGCGCTTTTGTTTTATATGTTCCCTTTGGTAAAGATGTTTTGCTGTCTATGACCAATGGCGTGCAAAATGTTATTGATAGTGCAAAAGTAGGTATTAACTTTCTTTTTGGTGGTTTAGGTACCGATGCCATGTTCGACAATGGTGTAGGATTTGTCTTTGCCATCAGAGTGTTGCCTAATATTATTTTCTTTTCATCTTTAATTGCTGTGCTTTATTACCTTGGCATAATGCAATGGGTGATTAGAATTATCGGCGGTGCATTACAAAAGCTTTTAAAAACAAGCAAACCTGAGTCACTTTCAGCTACGGCCAACATATTTGTTGGCCAAACAGAAGCCCCCCTTATTATTCGTCCCTACATTGCAAAAATGACCCAATCAGAGCTATTTGCCATCATGGTTGGTGGACTAGCATCCGTTGCAGGTTCAATTTTAGCGTGATACGCTGGCCTCGGTATTGAACTAAAATATCTCATTGCCGCTTCATTTATGGCCGCCCCAGGTGGCCTATTAATGGCTAAGATCATTTGTCCTGAAACTGAACACGATAAGATAGTTACCGAGTCAGTCGATTATGATGATGAAAATGAGAAACCAACAAATGTTATTGATGCCGCAGCTTCTGGTGCTGCATCTGGTCTTAAATTAGCGGTAAATGTCGGTGCAATGTTACTTGCCTTCATAGCGCTAATAGCACTGTTAAATTCCCTCATTGGCGGTATTTTTGGCTTATTCGGTTATGAAGACATCACCATTGAATTTTTCTTAGGTTACCTTTTTGCACCTTTTGCTTATGTTATTGGTGTTCCAGTACATGAAATGCTGCAAGCAGGTAGTTTTATTGGACAAAAAGTTGTCGTTAATGAATTCTTTGCCTATGTTAATTTTGTTGAAATCAAAGATACCTTAAGCCCCGCAACTCAAGCAATTGTCACTTTTGCGTTATGTGGTTTTGCAAATTTATCATCAATAGCCATTTTACTTGGTGGCATAGGTTCGATGGCGCCGAGTCGCAGACATGACATTGCAAGATTAGGCATGCGAGCCATGATGGCAGCAACTTTAGCCAATCTCATGAGCGCGGCAATTGCTGGTATATTTATTTCCTTATAGGAAGTATATATCCGCTTCACTTGAAGATGCATGATTCAGACGTCCTGAAACGAGCATCTTCAAGTGAAGCGGGTATAAATATCAACATTACACAAAAACGATACACGAGAATTTAACACAGGAACAATACATTATGTCTGATATTAAAGCAGTAGCCCAACGAGCACTGTCACTAATGGATTTAACTAGCCTTACCAACACAGAGACTGACCAAGACATTATTGATCTTTGTCATCAAGCTAAATCACCTGCCGGCGAAACGGCCGCTATTTGTATTTTCCCACGCTTTATTCCTTTGGCTAAAAAAGTACTAAAAGCGCAACAAACACCTCACATAAAAGTAGCAACCGTCACTAATTTCCCACAGGGTAATGACGATCTTGATATTGCACTGGCAGAAACAAAAGCGGCTGTCGCTTATGGTGCTGATGAAGTCGATTTAGTGTTTCCTTACCGTGCGTTAATACAAGGTAATGAGACTATCGGTTTTGATATGGTAAAAGTATGTAAACAAGCATGTAGCGGCAGTGCTAAGCTTAAAGTAATCATTGAAACGGGTGAACTTAAAACGGAAGCACTTATTCGCAAAGCTAGTGAAATTTCTATTAATGCCGGCGCTGATTTTATTAAAACCTCAACAGGTAAAGTAGCCGTTAATGCCACACCTGAAGCGGCTAAAATCATGTTAACAGTGATAAAAAATAAAAATACCGCTGTGGGTTTTAAACCTGCCGGAGGCGTTAGAAATGCCGCTGATGCTGCTATTTACCTTAACCTGGCAGATAGTATATTAGGTAATGAATGGGCTGAAGCTAACCACTTTCGCTTTGGTGCCAGCAGCTTACTGACTAGTTTGTTAGACACTTTAGGTCACCAAAGCACCGATCACAAAACAAGTAGCTATTAACAATAGTCATTAAACACAAGGCAGTAATTCAATCTCATGGCTCAGCTATATTTTTATTTCTCTTCAATGAATGCAGGTAAATCAACACATCTACTGCAATCATCTTATAACTATCAAGAGCGTAACTTAACTACCGCTATATATACCGCTAAAATTGATGATAGATTTGCACAAGGTAAGGTAGCGTCTCGCCTTGGTATAGACGCAGATGCCTTTCTATTTGACAGTAACAGTAATCTTTATATAGAAGTTCAGCAAAAGAACAACGCGAGCAAAATTGATTGTGTTTTGATTGATGAAGCTCAGTTTTTATCTACTGAACAGGTTAGGCAGCTCACTGATATTGTTGACTTGTTGCATATTCCTGTACTTGCCTATGGTATTCGTACCGACTTTTTAGGGCAAACCTTTTCAGGCAGTGCTGCTTTACTTGCTTGGGCTGATAAGTTAGTTGAATTGAAGACCATTTGTCACTGTGGCCGTAAAGCTAACTTTGTTGTAAGGCGCGATAAAAACGGTAATGTGGTTCAAGGTGGAGAGCAAGTAGAGGTTGGTGGTAATGAACGCTATGAACCCCTTTGTCGTGCTCACTTTAAACAACTTGTTTGGCAATAAAACAAGGGATTGTTAACCTTAGCAAACATTTGTTGCTTGCTAAGGTTGTTCATTGCTGTTGGTTAATATATTACAGGTGGCAGCTCAGGACTCTCTTCAGAGTAAGTAAGCGCATTATTAAATTGTTCGACGGCTCTATCTGCAGAGTTTTCATCTTTGGCATGAACCCGAGCAATCACTTCGCCACGATTCACTTGTACACCCAGGGGTAATATCCGATCAAAACCAACGCTGTGATCTACCTGCTGTGTGGGGGCGGTTCTCCCTCCACCTAAACCAACCACCGACATGCCAATAGCACGGGTATCCATTTGCGCAATATAGCCATGCTGTGATGCCCTCACCTCGGTAATAATATTCGCCTTCTTCATTGAGTCCCAAGGTTTTTCAACAAAATTTTTCGGTCCACCTAACGCTGACACCATACGATCAAATACTTCAGCTGCTAAGCCCGAACTTAACACGCGATTAATTTTTGCATGAGCATCTTTTTCATCGCTAGCCAGGTTTGTGTTAATAAGCATTGCACTGGCGAGTGCTTGTACAATTTGATGTAAGCGAGGCTCTCGTTGTTTACCGGTTAAGTATTTAACTGTTTCATACATTTCGATGGCATTACCTGCACTGGTACCTAACACCTGATTCATATCAGTAATAATAGCTTGTGTTTTAACGCCAGCCCCATTAGCAACACTGGTAATACTCTCTGCAAGTGCTTGAGCATCCGCTAAGTTATTCATCATTGCCCCGTTGCCGACTTTAACATCCATCACTAAGACATCAAGCCCAGCGGCAAGTTTTTTAGATAATATAGACGCTGTGATCAACGGGATTGACTCAACTGTTGCGGTAACATCTCGAATTGAATACAAACGTTTGTCGGCAGGCGCTAAGTTATCTGTTTGTGAAATAATAGCAACACCAACGTCTTTAACAATGCGCTTAAATTCATCGATGCTTGGCTCTACGTTAAAACCTGCAATACTTTCTAGTTTATCTGACGTCCCTCCTGTGTGACCTAAGCCACGACCAGAAATCATAGGAACATAACCGCCGCAAGCAGCAACGATAGCAGCTAACATAAAGCTAACTTTATCACCTACACCACCTGTGGAATGTTTATCAACAATAGGTCCATCAAAACCTTCCCAGCTCAATACATCACCTGAGTGCATCATCGCTTTAGTAAAGTTAACCCTTTCATCGGTAGTCATGCCATTTTGGAAAATAGCCATTGCCATAGCGCCTACTTGGCTATCTGAAAAGTTGCCGTCAACAAGGCCTGAAACAAAGCCATTTATCGCTTGTTCATCTAATATTTTACCATCACGTTTCAGTCGAATAATCTCTTGAGGGATGATTTTAGCGGTTACAGACATGAATTAAATCCTTATAAGTCTAATAAATCTTTTGGGGTGAATGCATCTGGTAATAATTGTTGTACCGTCCAGATTTTTTGGTCATTTTTGTGGTTTACTGCCACCACTAGCGCTGATTGCTCGAAAAATTCAGCAATCACTTGTCGACATGCACCACACGGAGGAGTCAGCTTGTCTTGCTCTGTGTAAATCATGATGAACTTAAACGTCTGTTTCCCCTGAACAACAGCATGACTAATACAGTTTCGTTCGGCGCAAATGGTCAAACCATAAGAGGCATTTTCAACATTACAGCCGTTAACGATATTACCATCCATAGTTAATGCTGATGCACCGACATGGAATTGGCTGTAAGGAGCATAAGCGCGTTGGTAAGCTTCTTTTGCAGCTGATAGTAGCTCATCAAAACGCTCTATTTTATTTTTATCCATCTTTAAACGCCTTTAGATAATTAACTGTATTTATTATATTAATATAGCATTGCTGACCACATGGTCAAGTTATATATAAGATAAAATACACTGGCATACTGCTAGCCAAAAAAAAAGCCATACTTTTCAGTATGGCTTTACTTTTAATTGACTAAATAGCGTTAACTAATGTCAACTAACACGCTTAAATATTAAGTCTTTAAAAGTCGTAACTTACCCCTACGCGCATTTCCCAAACGGAAGCATCTTTGTAGAAGTTTTGCTCTTCATTACCACTATTGAAGGCCTCATAAAGGTATTTACCATCATCTTGAACCGACATTTCAACCATGCGATTACCAACAAACTCACCTTGTTTCATCACACCCCAGTCATCATTTATCATGTTACCTACGTTTTTAATGATGAAGAATGCGTTGCCTCGGTGTCCTTCTATTAAGCCAGGGATTTCTTGGTTAATTTTAATATCAAAGCTTACATGCCAGTCCGCATTTTGTGCGTTTCGACCAGTAGTTTGACCACGAGCCAGTCCTTCAGCACTAACAAATGCGTCAAATGCTGCTTTGTCAAAATCCGGTCCATAAACAACATTCGCATCATCAACAGTTGGTATATAAACTAACTGACGGTCACCACTCCAGTTACTGTCACCAAAAGCACCATCTGAATCATCATATGTAAATGAATAAGCTTGTCCTTCACTTGCTTGACCAAATAAGCTAAAGCGTGTTTCAAGCCCTCCAATAAGCTCAACACCATAACTAATATTCATAGTAAAACGATGCGGTATCTCATAATTTGAGGTGGTAATTGGCGGGTTAAGTGCATCAGTTGTCGCTAAGTTTCCGTAGTTAGAGCCTGCAACCGCACTGGTCATTGGGTTAGCATCTTCAGACTTGGTATAAGAATAACCAAATGATGCATCTAAACCAAAATCAAAACTTTTACTTAACGCTAATGAAATAATCGTAGAACTACCATCACTCTTAGTATTCGTTAATACATATTCATTAGACACGTTTTTAACGCCATCAGGATGAGTTACTGAATTATATGTCGGACGGCCGTCAAAGGTTTTATCACCATATTCAAGATTGTAATCAAGAATTGTCGCTGAGTCTTGCTTACGGTTATGTAAGATATCTGCCGAAATTATATAGTCATTATCGGTTGTGTAAGTAGCACCTAAGGCATACTTCCATTCTGATGGGATTTCAAAATCAGGGTCAGTCGCATTAACAGAGCCATTACCACTGAGTTCATCTAAGGCGCCAATTTCATCATGCATCACTTGTGGCACACCAAAACCAGGACCTCTTGGGTCAACTGATGGTGTATTAAATAAATCTATCGTCGATCCATCATAATTCACACCAGAATTTGAGCAGGTATCCCATGGATTGATATTCATACATTCTTTAAGACCAATATTCACTAAACCATCGTTTGAATATGAGTTAGATAACCAAACATTAGGGTTACCGCCAGAATAAAGACCGAAACCACCTCTAACTTCTAAATTATCTTGAACCGCCCAGTTAAAACCTACGCGGGGTTGGATTAAGTCAATACCATCCATGTTTTTGTCATTTCTGATACCATAACGTTCTTCAAACTGAGCGTTATAGCGCGGGTTATCGCTACTGGTATAACGGTCATAACGTAAACCTACCGTTAATGTCATATCAATATCAGGTAAGGTGTATTCATCTTGAATATAGAAAGTATGCAAACCATAAGTGAATTCTTGGCTAGCATCACTTGGCACATTAGTACCAGCAGAGTTATTGTAGTAAACACGATCCGCTAAACCATTCTCATATTCATCTATAGAACCAAAACGATACTCACCTACAGTGTGTTGCATAAATAAATTAAATGCCGTTAAACTTTCATACTCATAACCAGCAGTAATGGTGTGTTCATCTAAATAGTAACTACCAGCAAGCTTAAATGTCGTGGTTTCCCAGTTCATTTCGTTCGATTGGCGAGAATCATCCGGACCTAAAAAGATAGTTGTACCATTGTGACGAATTTGCACTTCACCAAAACCGCTATCCGCATCTAAGGATTTTTGTCTATTCTCGAGTTCTGTGTGACCTACTCTTACTTCAGTAGAGAAATTGTCTGTCCAATCAGAGTTAAGTGAGCCTGCAAATGAATTTAATTCTGCACCTGACTCATAAAAATGATTATCTAACGTCATACCCCATTCATCAGATTGGTCTAATTTAAAACCATCATTGTAGTTGTAGACAAAACTAGCACGATGATCTTCATTAATGTTCCAATCTAATTTAACAAGTATTTTTTCATCATCAACCGCTTTACTTGCTGGAGTACCACCCGCGTTATAACCATATTTATCTATTGATATTTGGTTTACACGGTCAATATCCGCTTGTGTAACTTGAGGATCGCTACCACTCATTGGCGAATACTCAAATAATTGCACACCATCTAATTTTTCATAAGAGGTATATAAAAATAATGTATCTGCAATTAACGGTAAACCAACATTAAAACCATAGCGCTTATCATCATAATCACCGTTGTCTTGGTCTTCACCTTCAATGCTGTCACCTTTCAATGAATCATTGCTGTAATCGTAAAATACACTGCCGTGCACTTCATTTGTGCCTGATTTTGTTACTGCGTTAATGTTACAAGAAGTGAAACCACCATATTTTACGTCAAATGGGGCGAGTTCAACCGACACTTGATCAATTGAATCATAAGAGAAAGGAATACGTGTAGTCGGATAACCATTATCATTTAAACCAAAGCTATCATTCATACGAACGCCATCAACAGTTAAACTGTTAAACCTTGGGTTACCACCGCCACACTGAATAGCATCGCTGCGACTTTCATCAATGTAAATACGTGGGTCAATGCGTACAATATCTTTCAGATCACGATTGATTGATGGGGCATATTTTAAGTCATCAGAATTAAAATGAGCTGCTGGTCCGGTACCACCTGACTGCATACTGATAGAGCGACCAGTAACAACAATGGTTTCTAATGCGCTTTCTGAATTTAGCGCCACATTTAACGGGTATGTTTCACCTAAGGTTAAATAAATATCTTTTACTGTTGTATCCTCAAATTTATTTGAATCAACAACAACTCGGTAAGGTCCACCTACACGCAACCCTTTGGCAACGAAAAGGCCTGCTTCGTTAACAGTTGCCGTTTTAGTAGTACCAGACGGTACGTGAACAATAGTAATTATTGATCCAGCTGCAGGATTACCACTTGGCCCTGCAACCCGTCCTTTTATTGCAGAGGTGGTAACATTAGCCATAGCCGCCGTAGAGAGTCCAAGCGCAAGTATTAACGCGCCCGTAATGCGTGAGATACGATGAGTTTTCATCTGTTATTCCTAAGTTATGTTATAAAATAATTATTTTTCTTATGGAAACAAATGATAAAAAGTTAACCACTTGCTCTGTTTTTATTTCTATTGAAATTAGCAGACTTTTATGTCAGTTTCATTACAAATATTTACATATTGATAAGAATGTAAATATATAGAGATGTAAGACCAGTAACAAAAAAGCAACAAGTAAAATACAAACCCTTTAAAAACAATGGGTAGTATGTAAGTTCAGTGATAAAGTTGTGGAAGATAAAATTAATAAATTTTATATATAAAATATTGTTATGAAAAGAGGTAACTTTAATTACATTTGGTTATAAAAACTTTCCATACGGTCAGATAAATAAAAAATACAATCCAGATACAATAAAAACAATAACTTAAAATAAACGAAAAAAGCAGTTCACTTGATAAGATTTGAAGTAATAAAAAAATTGTATAAAAATATTTATGAAACATTAATTTTTAGCCATCTCATCATAAAAATGTAATCAAACAACGATATGATGTACTTTTTGAGTTTAATAAATTACATTCACAGTAAATATTGTTAATAAAAATAATATAAAGAATTTTATAAACAGACGAATAAATTAACTAATAGCAATTTAAGTAATGTGTGATCTATACCTAAACCAATACGATGCGTAAAAACTCGCATAAAAACAATCATAAAAATACTAACGAACACCGAGCCTAAAGAATGACTAGCGCTAATTTAATAAAAAAAACAGGTAATATTCGAGTAAAGAGTCAAGTTAAGATTCTTTCAGCGGCCAGAACAGAGTTTGTACTGCAAGGCTATAGGGGCGCAACAGTTCAATCTATTGCTGATAGGGCTGAGCTACCCAAAGCAAATGTACTCTATTATTTCAAAAACAAAGAGAATATTTATCATGCTGTACTCGAAAATACACTTCAAATGTGGGACGAAGGTATTGGAGATATTGAGCAAAATGAAGGACCTAAAGTTGCGATAGAAAAATTTATTGCCGCCAAGGTAAGAATGTCGTTTAAGCACCCTGAAGCATCAAAAATATATGCCATGGAAGTTATCCAAGGCGCGCAACACCTGAAAGATTATGCTCGTACATACCAACGCCAATGGGTAAGAGAAAAAGCTAAGTTATTTCAACAATGGATAGACAACGGTGAAATGGTTAATGTTGATCCCGTTCATCTTATTTTTCTTATTTGGTCTTCTACCCAGCATTACGCTGATTTTGACACCCAAATATTAACCATAATGAATCAAGCTGATTTCGAAGATAATGATGTTGAAAAAGTTATCGCGTTTTTATCAGACATTATTTTACGTGGTTGCGGCTTAATTTAACTAATTGACGTAAAGAAAAAACCTATTATGAAAAAATATTCAATCATTGCCTTACTTGCCTGGGTGTTCCCCACTATGACTATTGCACACGAAACGACATTAAAAATTGCGACCTTCAATGTTAGTATGGAGGCGTTAAACTACGTTGCCCATAAACGTGGTGAGCCAGTCCATGTTTCAACTAAAACACTTGCTGATGCGTTAGCGAGTGATCATCAACAAATAAAGAATATTGCCGAAATAATACAAAGAATTAATCCTGATATTATTCTGCTCAATGAATTTGATTACCTAAACGATAACAATCAAGCCTTAAAAGGTTTTATTAATAACTACTTAAATAAAAGTCAGCATGGCCAAAAGGCCATTGATTTCCCTTATTTTTATCAAGCTCCAGTGAACACTGGTGTAAATTCGGGTTTAGATTTAGATGGTAACGGTGTAAAGGGCAAGTTGCCTGGAGATGGTTATGGTTATGGTCATTTTCCTGGCCATTTTGGTATGGCACTGTTATCAAAGTACCCAATAGACTTTGATAATATTCGAAGCTTTCAACACTTTAAATGGCATGATATGCCTAATGCGCTCATGCCAATTGATCCCGTAACCAACACACCCTGGTATAGTCAAGCCACATGGCAAGCATTGAGATTATCATCAAAATCTCATTGGGATGTACCTGTTATGGTCAATGGTAAAACTATTCACATGCTTGCAAACCACCCTACTCCCCCTGTATTTGATGGTCCAGAAGATAGAAATGGCAAACGAAATCATGATGAAATACGTTTTTGGCATGATTATATTACCCCTGCGTTAGCTGGCTATATTTATGATGATAATGGACAAAAAGGCGGAATTAAAACCGATCAAACTTTTGTTATGTTGGGTGATTTCAATGCAACTACTGTTGATGGTAATGCTATTAAAGCCGGAATTTCTTCATTACTAAACAATACTAAAATTCAAGATGCTATGCCTCACAGTCAAGCTGGCAAATTACATAAACCTGATAATATTAATGCTAAATACCATACTTCGAATTGGGGTATGAGAGTCGATTATGTCTTGCCCTCAGTTAGCGGATTAGATATTAACAATTCTGGTATCTTTTGGCCTACAGAAACCGACGAAAACTACCGGTTAATAAAAGATAGAAAAGCTTCATCAGATCACCGTTTGGTCTGGCTTGAACTAACTACAAAGAATTGATCGGACTATATTTCACTATTAACCATTAAGAATTAACCACAAAGAACCAATACAATGAAAAAACTACTTTCCGCCGCTTTTGTCACTCTCGCATTGAGTGCTTGTACTACCACTGAACATTCTAGTGATGTTTCATCTGATAACTCAGTAGCTTCAAATTCATCTAACAGCCCTAAAAATATCATCATGATCGTTGGCGATGGTATGGGACCAGCTTATACCACGGCTTATCGTTATTTTAATGATGACCCGACAACAGTTGAAATTGAACAAAGTGTATTTGATAAACATTATGTCGGTTCAAGTAGTACCTACCCAGCAAAAGTATCTGGATACATCACAGACTCTGCTGCTGCTGCAACAGCGCTGGCTACAGGTGTAAAAACTTATAATGATGCAATATCTGTTGATACGAATAAAAATCCGCTTTTGACTGTTTTAGAATGGGCCAAACAGCAAGGTAAAAAAACAGGTGTCGTGGTTACTTCTCAGATAAATCATGCAACCCCTGCCTCTTATCTTTCTCATAATGAAAACAGGAATAACTATAATGCGATTGCTGATAGTTATATCGATGATGGCATAAAAGCCGATGTTTATTTTGGTGGTGGCTGGAAATACTTTATCCGAGAAGACCGAAATTTAGTCAACGAATTTAAAGCAGCGGGTTTTCAATATATAGATGATTATAAACAATTATCCACACTAGAGTTAAATAAACCGGTACTCGGTCTTTTTGGCGATAGCGGTTTACCTTGGGCCCTAGACGATAAAGAAACGCATCGTTTGTCGTTAATGACAAAGGCGGCCACAAAACAGCTTGAAAATCCCAACGGTTATTTTATGCTAGTTGAAGCCAGTCAAATTGATTGGGGTGGCCATGGACGAGATATTGGCGCGGCAATGGCAGAAATGGATGACCTTGCACAAACAATATCTTTTCTAGAAGAGTATGTTGCTAAAAACCCAGATACCTTAGTTGTCCTTACGGCAGACCACAGTACTGGTGGCCTCAGTATTGGAAGAAAAACAGCTAAATCTAACAAAGACATACACAGTAAATATTTATGGCAACCTGAGATACTAAGAACACTAACACTTTCTCCTGAACAGTTTGCCAAAAACTTTTCTAACAACAACCTTACTCTGCAACAAGTTAACGAGACATTAAATTTTGAGATATCTTCTGATGATATGTCTTTGTTATTAGAGTCTAAAAAAGAAGGTATTAAAATATTGGAAAGTTACCAACAGTTATCAAAAGAACAAAGACAAACAAAATGGGCGCCTAAAGTTGAAGGAGCGATTTTGATAGCAATTAAAAAAATTATAGACATAAAGACAAACACTGGCTGGGGTTCAATTAGTCATTCAGGTACACATACCGCAGTAGATGTACCTGTATATGCCTTTGGTAAGGGTAGTGAACAATTTATGGGGCAAATAGATAATACCGATATTGCCAAAAAGATATTTACTTTACTAGGTAAGTAGTAGGTAAAAAATAGTAATAAAAAAGCCGACAAGTGGCCACACGAGTCGGCTGAGCTCACAATAGAGAGCAAAACTAGTTAATACTTTTATATTTTATAACCATTGTCTCTCTGCTAATTTTACTGTTATCCCAAGGTTAATTTGTTTATAAATTAACCTTGGCAATTACCTCTTCCTTTTGATCATTCATGAATCTAACTTTCTCGCCACTTTGTAAGCGCTCTCCGCCACGAACGACCACACTATCATTTACCGATAAAGCGCCCGTTACTGAAACCCAATTCTTTACACCTTGACCCACAAGCACAGCAACCTTTTGTGCTTGTTGGTCGGCATCGATAGTTAACACGTAAGTTTCATTTTCTCGCAACATCAAGGCATCACGCGGTACTAAAATGGCTTCTATAGGCGCTTGTTTAGGTAAAGAGACAGTCACAGCGGTACCCGCTAACATCGCTATGCCATCAGCAGCCAGCCTAACATCAAAAGTACGTGAAGCTTGATCGCCCGCTTGGCTCCATGTACGTACAGGTAGTTCAAGCAAGGTTTTATTCCATTTGACCATCACTTTACTGCCTCGTTGTAAAAATGGTGCGATTGAAATTGGCGCAGCAATTTTAATATCAAGATTCTTAGTATCAATGAGTTGCACTAATGAGCGGCCAACAGAGATCAGTTCACCAACATGGGCAAAACGTTGGCTAATATTTCCTGTAAACGGTGCTCTAATCGTGGTTTTCTCTAAAGAAAGTAAGGTTTGCTCAACGGAGATATTCAGCGCAGCAACTTCGTTAATCGCAATGGTTAAATCTTTATTAACCCGTTCAAATTCACTTAACGCTGAATTGTTTTTTTCGCGTAACTTTAGAAAACGTGCTTTTTGTCCAGTGAGATAATCCACATCGGCTTGATGTTGTTTCACTTCCGCTCTTTGACCGGCTAATTGCAACTTCAAATGGCGATCATCAATTTGAGCTAATAATTGCCCTTTTTTAACTTGACTACCAACATCTTCAATCCACAACAACTGCCCCGTTTGCTCAGCAGATATTGGTGCATTTTTACGGCTGATAACATTGGCAGGCAACCAAATACTTGGTTTTACCTGTTCTTTTTTAACCGATTCGACACTGACTAAGTGCGCTGGCTTCTCTGGCGTTTCCGCCGCATTGGCTTTTTGGCAAAAATTAAGTAAACCAATGACTGAGATAAACGTAAAAGTTATGAGTGCTGAACTATACAAATTAACTGTACTCGACTTATTTATTGAAAGTGCCATTTTGGGTGGTACAACATTGGTTAGCATTAAATTATTCATGATGTGTTCCTTAATCTCTTGAGTTGTCATTACGCTTTAACTCGAGCGTTTGGTATTTGTTGTACTTCACTTTTATTACTGAGGTTTTTACTTCGACTTAAGAAAAAGTCGTGCTTAGAGAGCCTTAATAAACATGGCAGTAACACTATGGTAAATATTGTACTAAATGCTAAACCACCGACGATTACCGCTGCTAAACCGCGATATATAACACTACCAGCGCCAGGCATAAGTAACAGTGGTAACATGCCAAAAAAACTAGTCGCCGTACTCATAAAAATTGGTCGTAAACGTAAGGTTAACGCTTGCTCAATAGCTTGTGTGCGTTCAAGACCATCTTGTTGGCCTAAACGCGTTTGATGTACTAATAAAATAGCGTTATTAACCACTAACCCCAGTAAAATGATAAATCCAATCATGGTCAGTAAATCAAGTGGTTGAAAAACAGTGAGATTAAGAAGTTGCAGCGCTAAAATACCACCAACTGTGGCTAAAGGAATGGTAATAACGACCAGTAAACTATCCTTAATTGACTTGAATAAGGCAGCCATTAATAGAAACAGAATAACTAAAGCGAAAGCAAAATTTTCTGCCATAACACTAATCGCTTTATCTAGCTGGTCAGCACTACCTCCATATTGAATATTGCCATCATCTGGCATGATATTGCGCAACTTTGGCTCTACTTGTAACTTTAATGCCGATATTGTTTCTTCTAACGACCAACCTTTAGGCGGGTTAACATTCAAACTAATGGTACGTTGTCCATCAATACGCGTTAATCGGCTTGGTCCCACAGTACGTTGAATATCTACTAAGTTTGATAACGGTGTGACGCTACCATTTCCCGTGACGACAGGCACATCTCCCAAGTTATCGGGATCATCCCAGCCATCGGCACGTAAAATCATATTCAAACGTTTACTGCCATTAAAATACTCTCCAACATAAAGACCATCACCCAAGGTTCTCACCACGCGACCTACATCTCGACGGTTCCAGCCTTGCTCTAAAATATTACGATCGTTCGGACTTAAGTTAATCTCTGGCTCTGACATTGAAAGACCAGGATTGGCGTTAACATTAGCCCCTTCAATCGCTTCTTTTATCCAATCCATCCCTTGGCGAGCCACTTCTTGCAGTGCTTTGGTATCTTTAGATTGCAGATGTACCTGTACTTGTCTGCCACCACCAAAACCACCGAATAAGTTACCTTGTCTTGCAAACGCTCTCGTATCGGGTAGGTCAATTAATATTTCATTCTGAACAATTTCAAGTAGCTCATCAACTCGGTCTTGATCTTTTACCCTAACCCCTAAACTGCCACCAAAGGGCCCACCAAAAATATAATAGTTTTTCAATGCAGGCTCTTTAGTGCCATCCATATAAGGTTTTAATCGCTCGACAATTGGTTGGATAATTTCCTTCTCAATGGTTTTAACATTTGCACCGGGCGGAAATTGCAAGTTAGCATCAATAGCATCACGCTTCACTGGCGGTAAATAATCAAGTTTTGGTATGGCAATAATAGAGATGACAACCGGTAATATTAAAAGGGTTGCTGCGAGTGACAAGCGCTTAGTTCGACTACTGGTACTGTTCATCACAAAACGGGTAATTCTCTGCCACAGCTTTTTATTAGGATCGTTCACTTCTTGCTGTTTGAGAAAATATTTTGCTAGAACAGGTAGCAGCACTACCGCAACGATAAGTGACACCGACACAGCAATGGCAATAGTTAAGGCTAAATCACCAAAGAGTTGCCCTTCAATATCTTTTAAGAAAAACACCGGTAGGAATATAGCAACGGTTGTCGCTGTAGAAGCAAGTAAAGCGCCCCAAACCTGCCCTGCACCTTGCTCAGCGCTGTCATGTTCATCTAAGCCTTTATCACGCATCCGTAAAATATTTTCTAATACCACAATAGCGGCATCAAGCACCATGCCTACCGCAAAAGCTAAACCCGCTAATGAGATAACATTGAGCGACCGCCCTGTTATTTCCAAGACGATAAAAGTACTTAACAAGCTTACTGGGATAGCAGTAGCAATAATTAACGTAGCGCGAGCTCGACGAATAAAGAACCATAAAACCGATAACGATAAAACAATGCCGACAAACAGGTTACTGGTAACAAGATTAATGGCGCGATAAATAAAGACAGACGCATCAAAAGATTGCACCATCACTAATTTTTTATCCGCAAGTAACTCATTATTAAGTAATGTTACTTCTGTTTTAACGCGATTTAACGTTTCTAATACATTAGCGCCATTGGCTCTGTCTATGCGCATTGAAAATGCAGGATTACCATTTTGTACTGCCAGCCCTTGTCTATCGTTGCGGCGCACCTTAACAGTAGCAATATCACTTAAACGAATATTGCGACCACCACGTGACTCAAGCATTAATTGTGATAACTCATCAACACTGTATTTACCGCTATATCGCAAGGTATATTGACGTCTGCCAACATCAACAAAACCACCTGAAATGTCATCACTTGCAGATACTAACGCGATTAATTCTGGAATTTCGATACCATATTCTGCCGCTTTAATAGGATCGTAGCGGATTTGTAGCTCTTCTCTATTTTGCTCCATAAAGGTTTGCACGCCAGCAACCCCTTCAACCGCTTCAAGGCGTGGCCTAATCACATCATTAGTAAAGTCGATATATTGGTTAATATCTTGAGCATTGCCCGGTAATGCTTGTAAAAAGAAATAGGTTAGCGCGGGAGTATTCCCCCCAAAGCCACCTAACATTATTCGTGGCGGTCTTGCATCACGCGGCAAATTGGCCACACGTGTCATTCGACTTATCACTTCAATTAAGGTTTGCTCCATATTGGTGCCAACACCAAATGACAAATTAATGTAAGCACTGCCTCTATTGGCAAAAGCATTCATTGACTCTATACCAGGAATCCCCCGTAACACCTGCTCTTGGGGTTCAATAATTTCTGACTCTATTTCTTTAGGTGATGCCGAGCGCCAAAAAGTTTGTACGGCAATTTGTGGACGTTCAATATCAGGAAAAAGCTGAACGGGTAGTTTAAATAAACTGAGCATGCCGACTAGCAGAGTTAGGGCAACAACTACAGCAACGGCTGCTGGGCTAGTTAAGGCGCTCTTGGTGAGTTTCATTGCGATACCAACGTTGGGTTACATTATTTAACAATCAAGATACAAGCCCTCAGTAATAAAGAAAGTGCGGTTGCGGTTAATCGAGATAAATACACGACCAATGACCAAAGCGAAATGCTTTGAAATTACCTGACATAATTAGACATATTTAGGGAGAGTGTTGAGATAAGTAAGTAAAATGTTAATAGATTGTTGACTTACTGGGTCGCTCTTGTGAACTTACAATGTTGAAGCGCTATTGATTTGTAACACAATAAGCTATAATCGTCGCCAATTTCAGCTTAAACAATCGACTATTATGAGATCAGTATTTTTAATTGGGTTTTGCCTACTTTTATTGTCACTTTCATTGAGCACACGAGCTTTTACACCAGAAAGTGATAACGACAAAACCGTCGCTAAATCACAAGAAACAGCTTTTGAGCGCTGTTTATTTAAGACGATTAAAAGTGCTGATAAAAATGCCACCCTTGCGGAAATAGAAACACAATGCGAACAGCAGATAGCCCGTAGTATTCTCAAAGATGGCAGCGACCAAGAGATTGAATTAGGTGCCCTGTCCCACAGAATAATTAAAGAAAGAAGAACCGCAGCCGATCCTTATGTGCTTTCGCCTCATAAAATGAATTATATCTTACCTTTTTCCATTGTTGATGATATTAACCGTGAAGCCTATCAAGAATTTTCAACATGGGCTGATGATTTAAAAGATGTTGAAGCCAAGTTTCAAATAAGCCTTAAAATCCCCCTTCTGACTGGGCATTGGTTGAATGAGGGTGACCAATTGTTTTTTGGTTTCACCTTGAAATCATGGTGGCAAATCTACGCAGATGAAATTTCAAAACCTTTTCGAGAAACCAACTACCAGCCTGAATTTTTCTATGTTACGCCGTTTAATTACCACCCGTGGGGAGGGAATTCGGCATTAGTAACTGGCTTCGAACATCAATCAAATGGCCGTTCACAGTTACTCTCTAGAGGTTGGAATCGTGTTTATATTAATTATCTCTATGAAAAACGTAACTTCGCCCTATCTTTTCGTCCTTGGTATCGTATTCCTGAAGGTGAGAAGTCTTCTCCTTCAGATGGTCAAGGGGATGACAATCCCGATATTTTAGATTATATGGGTCACTTTGAATTAGGTATGGTGTACAAGCATAGTAAGAATTTTGAGTTCTCTTTCAAGGGCCGTGAAAATTTCGCTACGCACAATGGCTTTGTTGAAGTTGGCGCTACCTTTCCATTGTGGGGAAAATTAAAAGGCTACGCCCAATTTAGTAGTGGTTATGGCGAGAGTTTAATTGACTACAACATTAATCAAAAGCGCTTTGGTATTGGTATTGCGCTAACGAATCTTCTTTAAGCTAAACATCATTATATTAGTTAAATAAAGAGCAGTAAGCTGTTTTCAAACAGTTACTGCGCTATTAATTATTACTCTATTAACTATGCCCTTTTAGTTATTGCTCATTTAACTAGCTGCGTTTAAAGCTACCTTGGTGCGCGATGCGATAGAGTATTGGCAATACCAATAAAGTAAGCAAAGTAGATGAGATAATTCCGCCAATGACTACGGTGGCTAATGGTCGCTGTACTTCTGCACCAGTACCTATATTAAGCGCCATAGGAACAAAACCAAGTCCCGCGACTAAAGCAGTCATCAAAACAGGTCTTAATCTGATCATCGCGCCATCAATAATCCCAGAAATAAGTTCTCCTCGTTCTTTACATAAGTCACGAATAAAAGAGAGCATGACTAAACCATTGAGCACAGCGACACCAGAAAGCGCAATGAAACCGACACCTGCTGAAATAGACAAGGGCATCTCACGAAACCACAAAGCAAGAACACCACCAGTAAGCGCTAATGGAATACCTGTAAATATAATCAAAGCATCTTTTAGATTGCCAAATGCCATGATTAACAGCCCTAAAATCAATGCTAAGGTGAGCGGAACAACAATGGTTAAGCGTTTACTTGCCGATTCTAATTGCTCAAAAGCGCCGCCGTATTCCAGCCAATAACCAGCAGGTATCTCAACATTATCTTGGATTTGTTGCTTGGCATTTTTAACAAACGAGCCTAAATCAGTACCACGTACATTGGCGGTTACCACGATACGTCGTTTACCATTTTCTCGACTAATTTGATTAGGTGCAGGCGCTAGCTCCAATATAGCCACTTCAGACAATGGAACATAATTCCCATTAGGCAGAGCAATTGGCAACTCGCTTAACTGATTAACATTTTGTCTAACTTGCTCTGGCAGTCTTACCACGATATCAAAACGGCGGTCCCCCTCATAAATCACCCCTGATTTTTCACCACCAATGGCTGTAGATAAAGCATATTGTAGTTGTGAAACATTAAGACCATAACGCGCAAGTTCAACCCTTTTGGGGTGTATTGATAACATTGGCAATCCAGTTACCTGCTCAACTTGAATGTCACTAGCGCCATCAATTTGTTCTATAATTTCTCGAATGGCATTCGCTGATTTGAGTAACTGGTCTAGATCATCACCAATAACTTTGATGCCTAAATCTGCCCTCACACCAGAAATCAACTCATTAAAGCGCATTTCAATGGGCTGGGTTAGCTCAAAATTGTTACCTGGTTGTCCTGAAACTGACTCAACAATTTGTGCTGCCAATTCACCATGACTTAACCTCGGATCAGGCCATTGACTCCGTGGTATTAGCATCACATAGGTATCAGCAATATTAGGTGGCATCGGATCGTTCGCCACTTCAGGAGTACCAATCCTAGAGAATACATTTTTAACTTGAGGGAATTGCTGTATTTTTAATTCCAGTGCTTTTTGCATTTCAATTGACTGACTAAGACTCGTACCTGGAATACGGATAGCTTGCAGCAGTAAATCTTCTTCGTTAAGCTGCGGAATGAACTCAGAGCCAAGTGTGGTCGCTAACCAAATTGAAAAAGCAACCAAAGCAGCACACGCGAATAAAATTATCCAACGCAGCTTCATCGCACCAACCAGTAGTGGTTTGTACATAGACTTAGCAGCACTGATCACTGGGCTTTCTTTTTCACTGATTTTACCCGTCATAAATAGGGCAACAGCAGCAGGGACTAAGGTTAATGACAATACAAGCGCAGCTATCAATGCCATCACTACAGTCGCCGCCATAGGGTGGAACATCTTCCCTTCAACACCCGTTAAACTAAATAACGGAATATAAACAATGGTAATAATAAAGACGCCAAATAAGCTCGGTCTGATCACTTCATTCGTTGCCGAATAAACGACATGTAACCGATCTTTTCGAGAAAGAATACCCCCTTGGATTTTTTGAGCATCGCTTAATCGTCTAATGGAGTTTTCAACAATGATCACTGCACCATCAACAATTAAACCAAAATCAAGTGCACCAAGACTCATTAAGTTGGCTGAAACACCTGTTTTCACCATACCTGTGATAGTTGCTAACATCGCTAAGGGAATTACTGCAGCAGTAATTAATGCTGCTCGAACATTTCCGAGTAGCAAAAATAATACAACAATGACCAACAAAGCACCTTCAACTAAGTTTTTTTGTACTGTGTACATGGCTTTATCAACCAGCGTTGTTCGGTCGTATACTGACTCAACAATAACCCCTTCAGGTAATGACGATTTGATTTGCTCTAGTTTTTTAGCGACAGCTAAAGCAACCACGCGAGAGTTCTCACCCACCAACATCATGGCACTGCCGAGTACAATTTCTTTGCCAGCAGATGTTGCAGCGCCAGTACGTAGTGATTGACCAATAGCAACTTGGGCAATATCTGATATTTGCACTGGGGTATCATCAATGACTTTGACAATCACTTGTTCTATGTCGTTAATATTGGCGAGTTGGCCCGGCGATCTAACCGTAAGTTGCTGACCATTTTGCTCTATGTAACCGGCCCCACGATTGCTATTATTATTATTTAAAGCAACATTGATATCGTTAAAAGAGATTGAAAACTCGAGCATTTTTTCAGGTGATGGCGTGATATGGTATTGTTTGTCATAACCTCCTATCGTATTAATCTCAGTAACGCCAGGCACCAATGCTAGCTGGGGTTTAATAATCCAATATTGAATTTCACGCAAATCCGTTGAATCATACGGTAAACCGTCTGCTTTTAATGCTTGTGGTGATGCCACCACGCTATACATAAAGATTTCCCCCAGTCCCGTTGATATAGGCCCCATTTCAGGCTCTAGGCCCGCGGGAATTTTATTCTTAATGGTGTTTAACTTTTCGTTAATCAGATTACGGGCAAAATATAAGTCAGTGTCTTCACTGAAAACAACCGTGACCTGCGATAAACCATAACGTGAAATGGAACGCGTATAAGACAAATTTGGAATGCCAGTAAGCGCAGTTTCCACAGGAAAAGTAATGCGCTGTTCCGTTTCAAGTGGTGAGTAACCAGGCGCACGGGTATTAATTTGTACTTGAACATTAGTAATATCAGGCACTGCGTCAATGGGGAGCTTTTGATAACTCCAATAACCAAGACCAATAAGTGCTAATATCATGGTCATCATTAGCCAGCGACGCGCTATAGAGAAACGCAATATAGATTCAATCATGTTTATCTCCTTAGTGAGCGTGCGATGCGCCAGCTTTACCTAAATCGGCTTTTAGCAAATAGCTATTAATAAGCGCGTACTGTTCACCAGCTTTTAAACCTGAAATCACTTGACTAAATTGCCCATCAGTTTGACCAAGTTGTAGTTCTCGCGTTTCATAGCCGCCTTCATTTGTCACGAAGATGATATTTTTTCCTTCAATTTTTTGAAAGGCACGATTATCGACAACTAGGCTGACATCCACTTGGTGAGTTACTATGCTGCCCGTTAGCATTTGTCCTGGTGCCCATAAACCCGTGCTATTATCTAATGCCACCCTTGCGGTTATAAACGGCTGCTTATTATTGGCCATTAAATACATAATGTTTGATTTTGTTGTAGCAACTGTTGAAGAAATAGTGACTTGCTGACCTTTGCTAATGACTTGTCGTTGACTTGGAAAGATTTTGTATTCAACCCACAACTGCTTATAGTTTTCGACAGTTAGTAGCGGTTGTTGATTAGCTAATTCTCCGGGGTTAGCGTAACGTTTGGTTATCACACCTGAAATAGGTGCGGTAATGTTATAACGCGTTAAACTATCGCTTGATTCAACTTGAACAATGTTTTCACCCGCCGTAACAATATCGCCAACGTTAACGGTTAAATGAGTGATCATCCCAGGAAAACGTGCGCGCACCTGACTTATTGCACTTGAGTCAATCACCGTTCGACCATAGACAGTTATCATTTTTTTGATTTGACCTGCATTTGCCGTACTATTGATGATACCTGCTTTTTGCGCATTAGCTTTTGTAATTTCAATATGCCCTTCTTCTTCAGCATGTTCATCTTTTTGTTCGCTTTTGTGCTCATCTTTGTGCTCACTTTTATGACCATGGTCATCTGCTGCTATTGCATGGGGACTGATGGCTATGCTGCCTAACGCAGTTGCTAATAAAAATATAACACTAGGATTTACACTATTTTTAATCGCTTTTTTGTAACCAGTTACTTTGTGACTAGTTTCTCTTTGAAAAGTTGTCATGAAAAACACCTTAAAATGCTTTTTGATTGATGAAGTTGCTTGGTTGCGCATTACTGCTCTGTGAAGCAGATAATGGCTCAGCGATAAGTTGTTCTATTTGTGTGCCGTAGCGTAAAGCTGCTGCTGCAGATTCAATCATGGCGCGACGAGCAAAGAGCAATTCCTGCCTTGCACTTAAATAATCCAAATAACTATAACGGCCGCGTTGGTAGGCTATCTGAGTCTCATTTAACGCCTCTGTTAACGTAGGAACAATGCTATTCCTCAAGCTTTGTGCAGTAAAAATGGCCTGTTTCCTGTTCGCATAAGCTCGATATAACTGGTTATGTAACGCTAGCATTGTGGCTGCTCTTTTAACGATAACTTCGTCATGCGCGGCTTGTGCAGAACTAATAGCACCGGCATTTCGTTTTGAAGAAAACAACGGCATGCTAAACCCAGCAGTTAACGCCGTATCATTTAACACTTGGATTTGCTTAATACCCACCGACCACTTTATATCTGCATTGGACTCTGTGCGTGCTAATCTTAACTGAGCCTCTTTTAATCGTTCTTGAGTGGCATAAATTAAAATTTCAGGATTTTTCTTTACTTTCGCTAGTAACACTTCAAATTTAATATCCGTTGCAAACTGATATAAATTTCCCTCAACGCGAGTAAATGATGGCGTAGTTTCATTCCACATCATGGCGAGAGCAACTTTTGCGTAGTCCAGCTGTTGTTGCTCAGACGAGGTTGTAAGTCTGGCATTACCTACTGCGGCCTGTGCTCGTTTTATCTCTGCAGCTGGTGCAACACCAGCTCTCAAGCGCTTTTCAACTTCGGTTAACGTGTCCTCAGCCAGTAATGTTGCCTCTTTTGCTAATAACAAACGCTCTTGTGCAGCAATTATGTCAATATACCGACGAGTCACTTCACCTAGCACATTTAGTGCTTCAATTTCACGCATTGCCGCAATTTGTGAACTACGGCCACTAATAACACCAGCACGCGCTTTTCTTTTATCCCCCAGTTCTAAAATAGAAGAAAGCGACAATGTGAATTCTGTACTATTGAAAACTCCTATATCACCAGTGCCAGCAAAATTCTCCATTTCAAAACCAACCTCATAAGCGGGCTTTAAGCTTTGACTTTGCAACTGACCTTCAAGAGCCTTCTGGCGAAACTTAAATACCTTAAGTGAGGGATTATCTTTAAATGTTCGTTTGATCGCCGAAGAAAGTGTTAAGACCTTTTCTTCAGGCATCTTCATTTCATTTTTACTGTGCACCAAAGGACTAAATGCCCAACAAAAAAGAATAAATAATTGAAGATAAACAACCCTCGATGAAGATAACCAAGACATGTTTGAAGTCTTAGAAGGCACATTACTAAAATAATGCATCTGTATTTCCTATTTTTTGATAAATATATTGCAGGTATTTTGTAAAATACCTGCGGAGTTAAAAAAGTTTATAAAACATACGCTTTTGGAGGACGAAGTAATAAGTCATAAAACATATCGGTTCGAACGACTTGCTAATACCAATCTCACTAACTATGTGATCATTTCTACTTGTTAAAGTCACCAACTACGTCGTTATTTATTTATTTAATAATTAGAACAAATAGTTACTAAAATAAATGCCTTGTATTTGATGCTTTTTCCTACGTATAAAATAGATCACTTAATTAATGAAACTGGTGTAACGATAAAAAATTTAGCTGAAAATTCTTGGAAAATAAACTCATTAAGTACAACTTTTATCTTCTTTAATTGAAACTCTTGCTTCGCTAATAATAGCGATACTAGAATGAATGACGATACCTGCAATGACGCTACCTATTACCCAATCAGGCCATGCAGTATTGAATTGACCGACTAAAACGGCTGAGATTATTATGCCTATATTGGCCAACATGTCATTGCGTGAGCAAATCCAACTGGCTTTAAGGTTCACATCACCTTCCCTAAATTGGTATAACAATGCAAAACAAATCATATTAACAATTAAGGCCATTAAGCCAATAGAAAACATCAACTCAGATTGAGGCTCACTGCCAAGCCAGATGCGTCTAGCGACATCGAGTAACACAAGTAAACCAAGTGATAATTGCAAATACCCGTTTGCTAAGGCCGCACGGCCTTTATATAACAAACTTTTACCTATTGCATAAAGACTGAGTGAGTAAACGGCAGCATCGGCAAGCATATCTAAAGAATCGGCAAGTAAACCACTAGAATTTGCTAACCAACCCGCAATAAATTCTATAACAAACATACTAAAGTTAAGGATAAGTACAATCCAGAGTAGCTTTCTTTCACTAGAATTTTTTGCTTCTGCAGCACAACAACTTGACATAATAAGCTCATTTATTCTTGAATAAGGTATTTAATTGAGCCATGATAAACCTTACTGTTGGAGTAAGGTCAAGCGTTATGAAAATAAATCAACTATCTAAATTAACCAATGTGCTCAGTAAAACCATTCGATATTATGAGGACGTTGGTTTATTGCCTAAAGCATCTCGCAATAGCAATGGTTATCGAGAGTACAGTTCAATCGATGTCGATAACTTGATTTTTATTCGTCGATGTCGAGAGCTACAAATTCCTCTTGAGAAAATAAAAATATTGATACAAGTACAAACAGACACAACATCATCGTGCAGTGAAGTAGATCTGCTTATTGAGCAACAATTGGAGAATGTTCGTAAGACGATAAACGAGTTATCATTATTAGAGAAAACGCTACATACGTTAGCAAAATCTTGTTCAAATGATATTGTTGGGGAATGTGAAATATTGAAAAATTTAAAGCAATAAGTTTACTCATAGTCATTAATATACCCGTTACCAATCAAAGTGCAGGATTTCAGAGGGAATTAAAACTACTTTAGGCAAGGCAAATAATTTAAGCATAGTCATTCTATGGTTTGATTATTTAACGCGGTATAAACAGGCTATGGAAGTATTTTATCAGAGAGATGAATGGTGATTTTTTTAAATGAAAACAGGCAATAATGAAAATCATCACCTGTTGTTCTCTAGGAAATATTAGTTGTTTATTTACTCAGGTAAACCAAAAGTATCTACAACGTAATCGAGATCTTTATCTCCTCGACCACTTAAATTAACGAGTACCGATTTTTCTGGGAATTTCTGCGCAAGCTTCATAGCGTAAGCAACCGCATGGGCACTTTCTAAAGCAGGGATAATTCCTTCTAATCGACTTAATTCATAAAATGCATCAATACACTCTTTATCCGTAATACTGTCGTAGGTAACTTTATTTAAGTCCTTCAACATACTGTGCTCTGGACCTACGCCAGGGTAATCAAGACCACTTGCAATAGAATGCACTGGTGCTGGATCACCATTTTCATCTTGTAGGATATAACATTTAAAACCATGAATAAGACCAGGCTTACCAAGAGTCATCGTGGCAGCATGCTCTCCCATTTTAAAAGATTTCCCCGCAGGTTCTATACCAAACAATTGAGTCTCATCATCTTCTAAAAAGGATGAGAAAATTCCCATCGCGTTACTGCCACCACCAATACAAGCGACAACGCTATCAGGTAACTCACCTGTCATTTCGAAAAATTGCTCCCTCGCTTCAATGCCAATAACACGTTGAAAATCACGCACTATCATTGGGAATGGATGTGGACCCACAACAGAGCCTATACAATAAATGGTTGAAATTGGATCTTTAAGGTACGCTTCAAAAGCACTATCTACCGCTTCTTTTAAAGTTTTTAAGCCATGAGTTACGGGAATAACAGTTGCCCCTAACACTTTCATGCGTAGTACATTAGGGTACTCTTTTTTAATATCAACTTCGCCCATATGAATTTCGCACTCTAAGCCAAAATAAGCTGCTGCGGTAGCAAGTGCAACACCATGTTGTCCTGCGCCCGTTTCAGCAATTAGCTTCTTTTTACCTAAGTGTTTAGCAAGTAAGGCTTCGCCCATACAATGATTTAACTTATGTGCACCCGTATGGTTTAAATCTTCTCTTTTTAAATAAATTTGGCCGCCATATTTTTCTGATAAACGTTGGCAATGATAAACAGGAGTAGGACGACCTTGATAATATTTTCTAATATCACGAAGCTCTGAAATAAATTTATGGGACTTACTGATAGCAAAGTAAGCATCGTTAATTTTTTTCATCTCGTCTTCTAAATTTGGGGGAATAAATGCACCACCATATTCATTAAAAAATCCGTCTTTGTTCGGGTACTTTTTAAAATAATTTTCTTTCATTTTATTCCTTTATGATTATGGGAGAGTAAAAATAATAACCAGCGATAAAAAATACCGCAAGGATAAATCTGCCTATTATCCCAATCTAAATCAAATAAACGGGAAAGAATTCATTATACAAGAAAGGTAGGATAAGCCATTTAAAATTTACGAGAGTATTTTGATGAAATATAGGTTATCTCAACAGTTTTTCTTTCCACCCACCCCCTAAAAATTAGCTTCATAAGATGATGCAATTACAGTGTTTTAGCAAAATTGTAGCTGCATTAAATGAGTCGCTCACAGTAAAGCCCAAAAAACGCTTATATTTAATGTTAATTAAACAATTACCTTGTGTTGAATCAAAGTAATTGTTTTAATTAATTTTATAATATTAGGTAATCCCCATTAATTTATTATTTATGAATCATCAGTTTATCGTTTTTCTAAAAGCATTATTAGGTAGTTGTAAAGACTTGCTACCCATTATCCTCGTTATTGCATTTTTTCAATTTGCCGTGCTGCAACAACCCATGCCTAATATTGGCGATATATTAGTTGGCCTAGCATTAGTCGTCTTGGGTTTAACGTTCTTTATTTACGGTTTAGAAATGGGCTTATTCCCCATTGGTGAATCAATGGCGCAAGCATTCGCCAAAAAAGGCAGCATTAGCTGGTTACTGACTTTTGCCTTTTGTTTGGGATTTGGCACAACGGTGGCTGAGCCTTCCTTAATCGCTGTAGCAAAAGAAGCGGCAATTGTTGCTGCATCAGGAGGGATCATTGCTGATACGTTAGAATCACAACTTTCTTATGCCAATGGTTTACGTTTTACCGTTGCCTTTGCTGTTGGTTTTGCCATTGTTATTGGCGTATTACGCATAATTCGTGGATGGCCTATACAATATTTAATTCTGGGCGGCTATGTTGTTGTGGTATTGATGACATTAATTGCTCCTAGCTGGATTATTGGCATTGCATACGATTCTGGTGGCGTTACTACGTCAACGATTACCGTTCCCTTAGTAACAGCATTAGGTGTTGGTTTAGCCTCTGCAATAAAAGGTAGAAACCCGATGATTGACGGCTTTGGTTTGATTGCTTTTGCCTCATTAACACCAATGATTTTTGTGATGATTTACGGCATGGTGATCAGTTAATGGATTTATTATTTGAATTTTTGACCACCTTAAAAAATACCGTTATTGATGTTTTACCTATTCTGTCGATAATTTTAGGCTTTCAACTGTTGGTTATTCGCAAACCTATTCCGCACATCAAGCAAGTAGGCTTCGGTTTTATTTATGTACTTATTGGTTTAGCGCTGTTTTTGCTTGGTTTAGAAAAAGCCTTATTTCCGCTCGGAAAAATGATGGCAGAACAGCTAACCGCACCCGAATTTATTCATGCTGGCGAGCAAGTATTAACAAGCATTCATTGGACCGATTATAAGTGGGTTTATATTTTTGCCGCCGCTATTGGTTTTAGTACGACCATTGCAGAGCCCTCGCTTATTGCCGTAGCCCTTAAAGCCGAAGAAGTTTCCGGTGGTGCTATTAACGCAAATAGCCTGAGGATTTCAGTCGCTATTGGCGTTGCTTTTGGTATCGCTTTAGGGAGCTATCGCATCGTCGTTGGTCACCCTATTCATTACTATATTATTGCCGGTTATATTGTTGTGGTCATTCAAACTTTTTATTGTCCTAAACTTATAGTGCCATTGGCCTATGATTCTGGCGGAGTAACAACATCAACCGTAACCGTTCCTTTAGTTGCTGCTTTGGGTTTAGGTCTAGCCAGTACCATTCCTGGGCGTAGTCCTTTAATTGACGGCTTTGGTTTAATCGCTTTCGCGAGTTTATGTCCAATCATTGCGGTAATGGCTTATGCTCAGCTCACTGAAGCCAAAACACATCGGACGAATAAAAAATTAGAAAAAAGAAAAAGAATTAAAGAAGAAAAACGTAATTTAAACAGAAATAACGAGGCTCCTTAAAAGAGTCTAAGAAGACAAATAAAACAGGTGATCACATGCAATTCAAACTAATTGTTGCCTTTGTTGACGACGCTGTAACAGACGACGTTATGAAAGGCGCAAGAATGGCAGGCGCAACAGGCGCAACCATAATAAATAATGCCCGAGGCGAAGGTGTTAAACGCCAGCGCACTTTTTTTGGCATGCAACTTGAGACACAAAGAGATGTATTGCTTTTTGTTGTTGAACAGCACTTAGCAAGAAAAATTCTTGAACGAATTAGCAATATTGCTGGTTTTGATGAAGACCCAGGTAAAGGTATTGCTATTCAATTAAATGTCGAAGATGCAGTAGGAGTAGCTCATCAGGTGGAGCGCTTAAAAGGTAAAATTGAGGAAGAGCTATGACCCATAAGTTTGTACAAGTTAAAGATGTAATGACTACCAACAACTATCAATTTGCTGATGGTATGATGACTGTTGCTGAAGGTATTAAATTAGCCAAAGAGCACAACATTAGCGCGTTGATTATTAATAAACGTAATGAACAAGATGAATACGGATTAGTCATGCTTGCTGATATTGCCAAAGAAGTACTGGCAAAAGATCGTTCTCCAGATCGCGTGAACTTATATGAAATAATGACAAAACCATTGGTCAGTGTATTACCTGACATGGATGTAAGATATTGCGCTCGATTGTTTGAACGTTTAAGTATTCACCTTGCACCTGTTATTGAAAATAAAAACATTATTGGTATGGTTGATTATACCAATATGGTTTTTAGCCAAGTTGAATAACGTTAGCTAAGACAGATAGTTTCCACAGCATTGTTGCAGTAATGCAGAGGCTCAACAATGCTCAAACATCAATCTTATAGATAACTTAAATACAGTACTCTTAGCAATCAAAAACCTATATTTGATTGCTAATCTTTTCTATGTCGTTCAATTTTCATACCCATCATAAACAGTTTCACTTAGTTTTCAAATCCAAAACACCCAGTGATATTTCCTCGTGCTGAAAACAGTCGTTCTTGTATTTGTACACTTCCTCAATCGCGATCGTTTTTATAGAAAATTGGCGATAATAATTTAGCAGACGTTGCTCTTTTGTTGGCTTTTTATAGTTATGCGGTTGATCAAGGTCAACATGACAATGTGAAACTTAATTAATAATAATAAAGCTCATTATTGTTGTATCTAAGGGGAGAAATACTTTGGAATTTTCTGATGAGGAACTATTTGAACAAGGACCTGTTATTTTGTTTACCTGGCAACTTACGCCGGGTTGGCCTGTGGTAAAAATAACGAATAATGTTCATCAATTTGGCTATGAACCAGCGGAGTTCTTATCAAAAAAGCTAACATTTACTGACATTGTCCACCCTGAAGATTTAGATCGTATTGTCAAAGAAATGGTCGCTTTTTTAAAGAACGATATCGTTTATTTTGAACAGGACTATCGAATATTTACCAAAGGTGGTGATATTCGTTGGGTCTATGAAAAAACGATATTGAAAACAGAGGTTACAGGATTGCCAACTCTCGCTAAAGGTTATCTGCTTGATATAACTGAACGTAAACTAGCAGAGCAGCAGTTACGCGAATCCTCAGAAAAATACTACCAGTTGTTCGATAAAAACAAAGCGATTGAGTTACTGATAGATCCCAATACTCAAAAAATCATCAAAGCAAATGGTGCTGCTGAAATATTCTACGGCTATAACGAACAAGAATTCAATAACTTATCTATCAGCGATATCAATGTACTGTCAGTTGACAAAATAGAAGCGGAAATAGAACTAGCACTAACCGAAAAGCGTGACTATTTTAATTTTAGACATCAACTTAAAAACGGCGAAATAAGGGATGTTTGTGTCTATTCAGGCCCTATAATAATGGCTGACCGTAAGGTACTTTATTCAATTATCCATGATATTACCGATCAGCGTCAGGCCGAAAAAGCCCTTTTAGAAAGCGAACAAAAATTCCGCTCATTTATAGAAACAACCTCTGAAGGATTTTTAATTCTTACACCACAATTAGATATCAACTTTTCTAATACCGCTATTTGCCAACTAGCAGGTTATTCATTAACTGAAATGCAGGGAAAATCAGTATTAGTCTTCGTCACCTCTGAATCCCGTAAGCAATTACGTCAACAGTTGATTATGACTCGTTCTCACTCGCACCTAGCCGCCGAATTAACCCTAAGGCACAAAAATGGCCATCATGTATTTATTCGATACAAGGCGACAGTTATGGCCGATGGTAACGGTTTTTTTACTTATATTACTGATATTACCGAACGCAAGCTTAAAGAAGTAGAACTAAGAACATTAAACAGTGCAGTAAAACATAGCGCCAGCTCAATTATTATCACTGATAAAAACGGTATTATCGAATACGTTAATCCTCGGTTTTGCGTGGTAACTGGTTACAGTGAACAAGAAGTTATTGGTCAGACACCAAGCTTAATTAGTACCGCGAATACGCGAACAGAACTACATACCGAATTATGGAAAACAATTCTTGCCGGTGATGATTGGCATGGAGAAACCTATAACTGTACCAAAAACGGTGAATTTTATTGGTCGATGATGTCCATTTCACCCATTAGGAATGAGAATGGAGAAATAAGTCAGTTTGTTAGTGTTAGTCAGGATATAACTGAACATAAATCCAAGCATTTAAAAATGGAAGAATTAGCCCTCAGAGATCCCTTAACGGGTTTAGCTAATCGCCGTTTGTTTGATGATCGCCTTAACCAAGCTATTCAAATTATCAGTTATCAAAATCGAAGCGGTATTGGACTCGTTATGCTCGATCTTGATCATTTCAAAGATATTAATGATACCTATGGTCATGACGTAGGTGATTTAATATTAAAAGAAGTAGCACGGAAATTACTCTTGTGCACTCGTAAAGAGGATACCGTGTCTCGTTTTGGGGGAGATGAGTTTATAATACTGTTACAGGAAGTCAGTATACTATCTGATGCTCAGCGGGTGGCGGAAAATATTCTTCAGTCTTTATCAGAGCCTATTCATGTCGGTGAACATACTTTTTCAATCACCTGTAGTTTGGGGGTTTGTCTTGCACCTCAAGATGGCTGTATTGCAACTCAGCTGTTAAAAGCCGCAGACCTTGCGTTATATCAGGCAAAAATAGCTGGCCGTAATAATATACAATTTTACAACACTGCTATGCAGCAATTGAGTGAAAGCAATAAATACTCAGAACAAATAACTTTTCCCTAGTATCAGAGTTATTTGTTCAATGTTTTGAATTTACTATAACGTTGTCTTTATAAGGGATCTGGACATCGTTAACGTTTATTTGAGCTATGTAATCAATCTGTATTAAGCGCAAGCTTTAATCTAGGTATTTCTATTGCGGGGCAACGATTTACAATCATAGTAATACCGCTTTCTACCGCTAATAATTCAGCCTTTACCTCAGTTACCCCGAGTTGTGTCCATATCGTGTTAATATTGGCTTGCTTAGCCTCAACAACTATATCGTACAGGTACTTAGACTGACGAAACACGTCAATCATATCGATAGGTGAAGATATATCACCTAAACTACCATAAACCTTTTGATCCATGATTGTTGTTCCCGAAAGAAGTGGGTTGATAGGGAAAACTTGATAACCTTCATTCATTAAAAAAGCCATCACTTTATAACTATCGCGCTCTGGTTTTGAACTAGCACCGATCAAGGCAATCGTTTTGACCTGTTTTAACGTGTCAATAACCTTACGATCTTCAAGATCATACCTATCATGAATAAGCTCAATGCTCATATTAAAGTCCTTGCCATTGTGGTGCTCTTTTATCAAAAAAGGCACTGACACCTTCTTCACATTCATCAGATAACATGGCATGCAACATAGCATGACTTGCTGAAATATAGGCGTTTTCGATAGGCTCTTCAATTTGCTGATAGAAAGCAAGTTTGCCTGAATGAATACCAACCGCTGATTTTTGAGCTATTTTATTCGCTAACTTTTCAGTTTCATATTTTAAGTCTTCTATTTTAACAACCTTGTTTACCAATCCAAAACGCATAGCATCTTCTGCACTGAACATATCACCTGTTAATGCTATTTCCATCGCATGCTTACGATGCATGTTACGCCCTATACCTACTAGCGGAGTGGTGCAAAATGTACCTATATTTACGCCTGGTGCACAAAATTTAGCTTGATCTTGAGTAAGCGCTAAATCGCACATAGAAACCAGCTGACAGCCAGCCGCGCTTGCCGTCCCTTGTACACAAGCAATAATGGCTTTAGGAGACTTAACCAGTGACATCATCAGTTGTGTGCAGTCATCTAAAACAGCTTTGACTCGTTTAGCATTATCAGGCTCACAGTTTTCTTTTCTGCCTGACATTTCTTTTAAATCATGACCCGCTGAAAAAACACCACCTTCGCCCGTTATAACAATGACCCGAATATCATCATTCTCACTCGCTTCGCTTATATGCGCATATAAAGCCCTTAACATAGCTGAAGATAAAGGATTTCTTTCTTTCGGTCGATTCATAGATAACCAAAGAACATGATTATTTGTGTTGGCTAAAACATAAGGTTGATTTTCATTAGTTAGAGTCATGACATTCCTATTTATGATAATTATTCCATGTTGTTACTTAGCACTATATTTGAAGCTGTATTTAAAACTGTATTTAAAACTGTATTTAAAACTAAGCGTGATAATAATTCCTTACTAAACAACTATAAAGCAAGCTGAATCATGCATCTTCAAGTAAAAGGCTATAAACACATTACCACACCTACATCGCTTTCATTCAATGGAAAAATGAATATACCTACCACTACACTCTTTGCCATTAGCTGCTGGGTCATTAATAAAAACGCCCTCACCTACATCACTAATCTCAAAGAGGCAAATGTACGTAAGCATTTGTAAGCAAAATTAAATCCTTAATAATCAAAGTTATAATAGTACTTAAGGCTGATACATCTGTAGCCATACCTCGAAAGTTGGTTCCTGCTTACTTTGCCTTACAAATATCTCTCTAGCGCTAATATAAACTGTTTTTACTTATTTGAATTATTAAGGCTTTTATATAATGAACATTAAAAATATTTTTACTCTTACCCTGTTAGCCGGTGCACTTTCAGCTTGTGGTAGTGACTCTAAAACAGCTCCTGCCCCAACGGTAGCTCCAATTCCAGCACCGATTAAACCCACTACTCCTATTACACCCCCGACTGCGACAGTAAATGACTTAGGTATCTCAGCAATACCCGAGTCATTAAAAAGTATGTACACCGCGGCTTTAAAATTTGACCGTCATACCAAGGTAGATACACCTAATGGTGGCGCCATTAATATTCTTGCTCAAGATGGAATTACTGATTATCAAATTGTTCGTGCTCGAAATATATTACAACACTATTTAACTGATCTCCCTGCTTCTGTATATGGTGCAGATAAAAGCGCTGTTGCCAATAAAATAGCCGCTAGCGGCTCAGTACTGTTGTTATTAAATGGTGTAGATGATGGCACTAATGCCGCGTCAGAGCTTGATGGTCAACCATTATATTATGGTGAAATGCAAGTAGAGGGTGGTAACTGGTACATTAATCAAAATTACGAACATCGTGATGCATCTTTTGAAGAGATTTTACATTTTGTTCATGATAATGGCATAGGCGTAGACCAAAACCCGAGCTTTAACGGGGCTCTACCTGAGTACCAAGCAGATATTCGTGCTGCACAAATCACAGCCCTGTCAGGTAAACTTTGGGCATGGCCAGCAAGCCAAGCTAGTTGGATAACAGAACTGACTGCAGAAAATAGCTTATCGCAAGAATACTTAGCTTCTGTAATTGATACTTATTATGGCCTTTGGGGCGCATTTGATAGTCCATACGGTATGTGGGGCATGTACATTGCTAAAACCCGTGATGATCTAGCAACAAAAGATCCTGCAGGCTCAGCCATAATGGATAACAAATTTTTTCATCCCTACTTAACCTATAACGCACGTATTGATGGTAGTTTTGTTGGTGATTTTAGCTTGAGATTTAGCACTAGCTTGTCTTATACAAATCATTCTCAGTATTTAAAAGACGTCACTCTCACCGGAGAGAATGAAAGTAATGTTGTTGTTAACCAGCTTAATAATAACATTACTGGAAACTCAGTAGTCAATACAGTGATATTTTCAGGTCCCTCATCTGAGTATCAAATTACCCGTGATAATGATCAAGTAACGGTAAAAGACTTACAAGATAACCGCGACGGATTAAACACGCTAACAGATATTGAGAAAATGAGATTTACTGACACCACGATGGATGTACCTAGCGCTTAATAGCGAGAACAAATGCAATTCGTCTACCTTAGGTGATAATCAAGATAACCACTCAAGGTAGACGATTAATGGACTATCAGTTATTGAATTAAACAAATAATCCACCAAACATTTAAAAAGCTTAATAGCACACAATTAAATAAGTTAAATGCCACTCACTTAAATAGTTTGCCTATCGCGCAATTAAAACAATTGAGCGCCAACAATGTAAATAAACTAAATCAATCTCAAACAAACAAGTTAACTATAGTCTAATACCAAATCTAATAACTAATACCTAATCTACCAAGTTATTTACCGTGCAGTGGAGAATACCGTTAATTAACTTGGTATTTTCCCTCAAAACCTACTGATACCACTGTTTTTGATACGCTAGGCTACCAAACAAGACATGGGCTTTTGCTCGCTCTGACATGTCTGTACTAACAGTTGTTTCAATCAATTTCTTTTCAACATAGTTAAATGCCCTAGCTTTTTTATGAGGTTGTAACACTGTCACATCCTTGGATGTCATATAGGCAAAGTTTTTATCGTATTGCATCATCGCTCTTTGTTTAGAGATAGGTATGTATTGTGTTAAATCATGTCCTAACATTGGGGTCGAACCGCCAATACCTATAAGTGATAATAAAGTGGGTGCTAAGTCGATTTGGCTCACTAATCTATTGTCTGATTTTACCTCAATATCTTCACCAAAAATCACCCCTGGAATACGAAAGTGTTCTATCGGTACAAGACTTGCTCCTGCAACTCTTGAATCATGGTCAGCGACAACTAAAAAGACGGTATCTTGCCAATAAGATGATGACTTCGCTTTTTTAATAAATTGCCCCAAGGCAAAATCTGAATATTTTGCCGCATTATTTCGGGTATTCTTTTCTTTATCATAAGGAGATATTTTTCCATCGGGGTAGTCAAACGGTGAATGATTAGAACTTGTGAACACTAGACTAAAAAAAGGTTGGTTTTGCTTTTGTAATTGCTCAAATTCGATATGTGCTTGATCATATAAGTCCTCATCTGATGCGCCCCACGAACCTTCAAAGTCAACCTTTGCAAAGTTATCTAAATCAACAATATCACTGAAACCATTGCCTAAGAAAAAGCTTTTCATATTGTCAAAGTGACTTTCTCCACCATAAACAAATTGTGTGTGGTAACCACTTTGTTTTAGTAAACTTGCGATGGTAAAAAAGTTTCGTTGCGATTTATCTAGCTTAACCACAGATCTTGAAGGTGTTGGAGTAAAGCCAGTGATAACCGCTTCTATACCACGCACTGAACGTGTACCTGTTGCGTACAAATTGGTAAAATTCCACCCTTGCGACATTAGTTTGTCGAGATTTGGCGTTAGTGGTAATCCGCCAAGGTGACCTACATATCTAGCACCTAAGCTTTCTTGCAATAAAATAACTAAATTTTTAGGTTTTCCTGAATAACTTGCATGGCGTATGGCTCGTGTTGGAAAAGTATCATCACTAAAGTCTTTGATATCGCTTAAGGTATTTTGTCTAACCAATTCAATGATTTTATTTTGGTTCATTTTGCCATAATATTTTGAACTGGGATTTTCCAAGCTCATTTGTTTTATAGCAAACGCAGCAGAATAACTTGAGTTTAGCGTTAGGTCATTAAGTAGGTGATCGGTAGAAAAGGATACCATTGCAGGGTTTAAAGGACGGTGGCCCAGTGACGACCTAGCGCCTAATATAAGCGTAATGACTAAAACAATACTAATGCATACTTTATATTTAATCCGCGTATCTGCTTTAGCTATCCAGCTTAGTTTGAATAATTTAATTGTCGTTATTATTGTTAAACTCAGCATTGATAAACTGATAAAAATTTCAAGTTTGTATCCAGTCCATAACATTGAAAAAACTTCTTTAGGATAAATCAGATATTCAATTAACAGGCGGTTCGGTCTTAAGTCATATTCTAAAATAAATGTTGGCGTAATCACTTCCAAATAAACCAATAGAGCGATGGAACTGGTGTACCAAAACATTAAAAAATGCTGCAATAACGCCTGCCCTTTATTAATGTTATAACAAAGCAGAGTAACTAAAATCGGCGGTAAAAATAAATAGCATAACGAAGAAGTATCTATCCGAAGACCATTTATCATTATCGATAAAAAATCATGGATAGTACTAACTCTATCCGCTTGCCAAATAACAAACCCTAAGCGAAAAGCCGATAATATGACCAAGGCGACAAGAAAAAATATAACACTGACCCATAATGGCCCCAGTACTTTTTTAAAGTTTACTTTTGTTCTAGTACCGTTAAGTAAATGAGTTTGAGCTAAAAGCATAAAATGCCTCCCCAAACGACAACAGCAATAGTAAAACTAATAAAAACTGCAGTTGAACCTAAATCTTTTGCTAATCCCGATAGTTCATGAAGCTCTAATCCTACGCGGTCAACAACAGCCTCTATCGCGGTATTTAGTGTTTCGGTTAACAAAATAAGTAACAAAGAAGCGATTAAGAGCGTGCGCTCTAACGCATTAACATCAAGAAAAAAACTTACAATGGTTAACGTTATGGTTAATATAATTTCCTGTTTAAATGCCGCTTCATTTTTACTTAACCAGTAAAAACCTTTACACGTATTTTCAAAAGCTGAAATAATTCTGTTGATACCTGTTTTTTTATTGTTGTTGTCAAATTTCATTGAGATTTTCCTGGTTGGACTTGAGCAATTTGAATCGCTGAGTTTGTCGTTGAACGGGGGCATTTTGAAAAAATGTCTAAGCTTTTTTGGTAGGTCGAACTATTAATATCGAGTAAGCCAAGCATGCTGTGATAAATGTTGTCGTGGCTATAATTTCCGCTATCAGCTAACTGCGTTAAACATTCAGGATTATTGTTTTTCTGTTGTTTTTGCTGTGACATCCAAACCAACATTGGAATATGACGCTGTTCTTTTGGTGAAAAAGCATAAGGAAAACCATGTAAATAAGCTCCTGACTCGCCAAGAGACTCTCCATGATCTGATATATAAACCATTGATTTATTGATATTGTTTGGCAGGATTTTTAATTGTTCTATCACTTTCGATAAAACATAATCGGTATAAGCAATCGTATTGTCGTAGGTATTAATTAATTCTTCAGAGGAACAATTCTGGATATCACTTCGGCTGCAATCGGGGATAAATTTCTTATGCTGGTTTGGGTATCGTTTGAAATACGTAGGTCCATGAGACCCCATCATATGCAGCACAATAACTGTTTTGTTTTGACTTAAATTAGCTAGCTTGTGTTTTAATGGCGTTAATAAAACTTCATCTTGGCAATATTTATCATCACATAGCGAATTGTCTTGGTTAACATCCACTTTGATGGTTGGAATTCGGTTACAAACATCTTTGCAACCATTATTATCGACCCATAACACATCAACACCGGCAAGAGACATTACATCAAGCAGATTTTGTTGATGATCAGCTTTTCTTCTATTAAAATTTTCACGGCTCAATGAAGAAAACATGCACGGTACTGACACTGCCGTTGCGGTTCCACAGGAATACATATTTTTAAATGAAACGACTTGGTACGCTTGGGTATGACTATTGGTTGATTTTTCATAACCATTGGCTGAAAAGTTTTTAGCTCTCGCTGTTTCCCCTACCACTAAGACAATAACTTCTTTATCATTTGGACTAGCATCAATGGGCGATTTATCAAGAGATACAAAGGTGATTGGCTCATCAAAGTAATTGTATTTTATATATTTAAATCCACTAGAGACAAACTGGCTAGGGACGATGAATTTGTTTAAATGACGATTATTTCTGCCAACTGATGCGTAGTCTTGATAGTAGAAAAAGCCGATAGCACAAACCGTTATAATGGCCAATAAGAGCAATTTAAATCGCGATATAATTTCACTAAATAGCGGTTGGTAAGTCACCGGACATAGAGCAATAAGACATGCGGGAATAAGACCAAAAACAAAAAAATATAAAACAAGTTCAATATTAAAATAAGAAAATACTTCAGCACTATTGGTTTCAACCGAGTTCTGAATCATGCCGTAATCAAAAACGATGCCGTAATGTAGCGAACCATAAAAAACCAAAGAAGAGGCTAATATTAGTATTACCAGTACCGGTTTAACGAGGTACTTTACTGAGAAAACTGAAAATAAAATAACAAGTAAAGAACACAGTAAAATAGGAACAGTAAGCAGAAATAAAACGTTAAATTCTTCTAACGCTAATATCGCTTTAGTAAAGCTACTCAAAAATGGGTAGTTAAGAACAAAGGTAAAATAGACCCCTGTTGTGAGTAGTAGTTGATTTATATTCAGCTGAGGAATTTTTAACATTTTCTTTTCACCAATAACCTGTTTTGAGTTGTAGATGAAACGACAGTCCCTTAGTCAAAATGCACCTATTATTTGAAATGGAGATTAGCAATTTGAATCCATTTACAAAGTAAGCACGTGTAAGTCGAGCAGAGGGTTTGTAAGCACATGTAAGCATGGGTTTAACTTAGGGAACTTTTACGTTAAATTTGAATCGTGATTAGGATAAGAAGTGGAAGAGAAATGAAAAAAATCAATGTATTACTGATTGAAGATGATGCTGAGATCTCACGATTAACCGCAATGTACTTGGAGGTCGAAGGCTATAATGTTGAAGTGGTTGACGATGGCCTTTTAGCTTTAGACGCTATTAAAGATAAATGCCCAGATCTCATCGTGCTTGATTTAATGCTACCAGGGATGAATGGCTTCGAAATTTGTAAGCAAGCAAGAAAGTTTTATCATCAACCTATTTTAATTTTGACTGCTTGCGATGATGATGTCAGCGAAGTCAGTTTATTAAAAATGGGAGCAGATGATTATTTAGTGAAACCTTTGCGGCCTCATGTACTTGTAGCGAGAATAGAAGCACTTTTAAGACGAACCAATAACGTTGATGATGTTAAATTAAGTAATAACTTATCAATCATTGAGGATAGTAATCAAATAACATTCAAAGGTGAGTTATTGAACCTTACTGGTGCGGAATACGAAATGTTAAAAATGCTAATAAACAGTGAAGGTAAAGTTATTTCTCGTGATCAATGCTGCCAAGCATTAAGAGGAATAGACTATGACTTTAGTAATAGGTCTATCGACATGAGAATATCTGGTTTAAGAAAAAAACTAGATGATAACCAAATGCCCTATAAAATAATTCTGACCATCAGAAATCAAGGATATAAATTAATCAATGAGTAAATTGTCAATTTCTCTATTTTCACGGCTATATTTGAGTATTTTGTTAGTGATTTTTATCAGTGTTGCACTGACAAAGACTGTTGTGGAAATCTATTATGAAGAGGAAGAATTTAGCTTTTTTATAAGGGATGCCAACTATATATTTGAGCAAATAGATCTTAAAGCTAACAGTAATAAAGACCAAAGCCGCATTAAATTACCTTTTCCTTTTAATAGAGATTTCACAGCTAAATTTATCCCCAAAAAAACCAAAGACAGTGTTTGCACATCATGTCAGTTTATAAAATCTATTAAAAATACGCGTTATTATGAACTTGAAGAAGGTGAGCGCTTGGCGGAGTTTAGCTTACCTAAATCACAAAATAGCCTTATCATTTATGAAATGTTGGATAGTGAAAGAAGTGAAGTATATTTATCTGATGAGTCTTTTGTTGATGATGACGAGCACGATGAGACGCTATTTTTCTTCATTATACTCATCACATCGTTATTTCTAGGAGTGACTATTTATTGGCCTATCAAAAAATTACAAACTCAGATCAAAGCCCTAATTAACTCTCACTATCAATTCGGCTTGGGAAACATGAATATTAAGGCGGATACAAAAATTCAAAAACCCTTGAACGAACTAGCTTACAGCTTTAATGAGATGGCCCAGGCTATTGCTGCAAATGTTAAAGAACGTGATATATTTTCGCAGGCTATCCCTCATGAAGTGAGAACACCGTTAAGTCGTATCCAATTAGCATCCGGCTTAATACGCAAAAAAACAACGGATTCAGATATTTTGGAGTTAGTTGATGACGTCGACAATTATGTGGTCGATATAAATGAACTCATTAAACAAATAGTAGAATTCTCTCGAATAAATACCGACAAAGCAGAGGAGTCATTTGAACATTACCAATCAATTGAATTAAAAGCTTTTGTCGAGTCAAGACTCAATGTTTTAACAAACAAAGAGAGTAAAGAAATAATAGTAGAAATTGATGAGTTAATTGAAGTAACCACCATCCCTATTTATTTAAGGTTATTAATTGATAATTTTGTTAAAAATGCCTTTAACCACGCTCAAGAAAAAATTCAACTCACCGCTAGTATTTCCAATGGTGAAATAACCTTAATTGTCGAAGATGATGGCATTGGTATTAGTCCTGACGATAGAGAGACTATTTTTATCCCTTTTGCCCGGTTAGATAAAAGTAGGAGCAGAAAAACAGGGGGACTAGGATTAGGTCTATCAATAGCAAAAGCTGCGGCTATTAGAATGCAGGGCAATATTTCTGTATCTGAATCTACATTAGGCGGTGCGAAATTTTCATTCACTCAACGTTTAAAAAATAAGTCGTTGTAGTTTTGTCCAATTATGTACTTATTTATCGGCTTATTTAAAGAATAGTTAAATCCGTGATTATTCGATTCGCTTAATCGATTTAACTTTCCTTTAAGCCTTTTTATTTTCGCTGAACGGGATATAACTTAATAGACTTCTTACAAGCGTTATAGGTAATGAAACTTTATTAACAGTAAATTCTTGACCGATAGTTTATTTATCTACCCCATAAAGTCTTCTAAAAACCATGCAGCAAACTCATGTCGTCCTTCTACATTTGCTTTACTATAGATAACAGAGGCTTGTTGTCTAACCGTCTTTTCTTTGGTATTTCTAACACCACTTATTTCTTTAAAACTAAGTCCCTTCAGTAATAACATGGCAACTTCTTGCTCACTGGGCGTTAAGACCCATTGTTCAAACTGTGTATGAATAACATTGCTATATTCATGACGAGCACTTTTCATCTCTTGTGAGATATCTTTCAACTTATTATCTGAAAATGCTAACTCTTGTTTTAACTGAATAGTATTTAATGTTCGAAAACGAATATCCCTAATTAAAAACAGGGCACCAAAACCTGAAACGATGACAATGAGACTTTCGGAAACAATATGCCAATTTGGCACGCCTAACGATATATCGGTGATCACATCAAAAAAATTTAATATCATTATTATTATCAAAACCAACAGTATAACTTTATCCTTCATAAAACCTCTTTAAAATCAGACCATTGAGAAGTCAATGGACATATGTACCATACGCAAGAATAAGCATAAATTCATTAGGTTACGACCTATGCCCAATGACCTAGCATGTCAATTTAGTAATAATTACGCTACAAAATTTAATTACCACTGAACTTATTATATGCCGTTTTTACTGCTAAAAAAAACACCCAATGTTTTTACTCACAACTTTGTAATATTATGCCTGTTTTTTATTACGCTATGTCAGATACCATCAGTATTCGCGTTTGAGAAAAAAGAAACTATTGAGCTATCCGTTCTGGGTGATTTTGAGATTAGCTTTTCAACAATAGAGAAAGAGGCATTCATAGTCGGTCAAAATTTAATTGGAGAAGTAACCTACAAGCCTGGGGAAAACTATTCTGTTGTACTTCCGTTTGATGTTCAAAAAGTTACTTACCATATAAAAAATGGAAGCTATGTAGAGCAAGGTGAAACCATTGCTACGGTTGAAGGATATGATGTCCATCACTTCCTCGACGAGTTTGAGTCAGCTAAAATAATATTGGAAGCTTCAGAAAATCATTTTCAAACGAATAAAGCTTATTTTGAGAATAAAACCATAAAAAGCACCCAATGGATTGAAATTACCAAAAGTTACTTCGAAGCTAAATTAAATTTTGAACATTTCCAACATCAAATGTCTTTTTTACATATTGATAAAAATGAAAAGATTACGCTTATTAGTCCTAAAAATGGGATCGTAAAAATAGCTAATTTTCAGAATATAAAGTCAGAAGGAGATCTTGCTTTTGATGTTATAAATACTGACTCGGTGCAAGTAAAGATCACCACGCCACTCTCCTACGCTACCAACCTCTCCCATTTTATTATGTCATCCTCTTGTGAGCTTGAAATTAACAGCTTTGAAAGTATTGTCGATAAGTATCACCAAACAGTATGGGCTTCACCGAAGTCTGAACAATGTAAATTAACACTGGGTCAATCGGTAAAGCTTACCCCCATTCTCAACTTTGATGGTTATAAAGTCCCTAAATCATCAATTTTTGAGCTTAATGATAAAGACTATATTGCCATAAAATCTGAAAATACAGTGTCACTAATTTCTATCCTTATTGTTGGGGCAAACAATAAGGAATATTACGTTACCGCTAAACAAGATATCAGTAATAAGAAAGCACTTGTTAGCTCAGTAAGTATCCTTCAAGGAAAGTTACTTGAGTTAGGAGTTGAGTAGATGCTGAACTTCCTTATTAAATTTTCTCTCACCCAACGCTTATTTGTCTGCATATTTGTTGTACTTACCTTATTTGTCGGCGCTAAGTCTTGGTTAAGTATACCCATCGATGCTTTTCCAGAAATATCACCTACACAAGTTAAAATTGTACTTAAATTACCCGGAATGAATGCCTTAGAGATTGAGTCTCAAGTAACACGAGTAATTGAAACAGAGTTACTCGGTATACCATCACAAGAAATGCTTCGTTCCACAACTAAATATGCAATCACGGACATCACTATTGATTTTGAAGAAGGAACTGACATTTATTGGGCACGACAACAGGTAAATGAACGTTTGGCAAACATACTCCCTTCCCTACCTTCAAATATAAGTGGCGGTATGGCGCCAATGAGCACACCACTAAGTGAAGTGTTTATGTTTACCGTAGAGAACCCTACGCTATCGCTAACACAAAGAAGAGAGTTATTAGATTGGCATATTCGCCCACTATTACGAACAGTTTCAGGTGTCGCAGATGTAAATAGTTTGGGTGGGCATGTTAAAGCCTATGAAATAACACCTGATATATTGCTAATGCAACAATACAACATTTCTTTTAACGAGTTAGAAACCGCTATAACAGCCACAAACCAAAATGGAGGTGTTGGTCGTCTGGTAAAAGGTAATGATACCTTAATACTTAGAACTGAAGGTAAATTTGAAAATATTGATTCATTAAAAAATGCGGTTATAAAAACGACTAAAAACAAGGTCATTAAATTACACAATATAGCGACGATATCGATAGGTAGTTTAACCCGCTATGGTGCCGTTTCTAAGAATGGTGAAGAAGCGGTCCAAGGTTTAATCATTGCGTTAAAAAACAGTAATACCGCTAAGGTAGTTGATGATGTGAAAAATAAGCTGAAAACTATAGAGGCATCTTTACCTACAGGAACAAAGATCAACGTTTTCTATGACAGATCTAACCTGATCAATACGGCAATTAATACCATCACCAATGCATTAAGCCAAGCCGTTATATTGGTTATAGTATTACTGGCTATTTTTCTAGGTGATATACGCTCATCATTAGTTGTTGCACTTTCTTTACCAATGTCAGCATTAATGACCTTTATACTGATGAAAGAGTTTGATTTATCCGCTAATTTAATGAGCTTAGGCGGGCTAGTAATCGCTATAGGCATGTTAGTAGACTCTTCTGTTGTCATTGTTGAAAACATTGTAAATAGACTCTCAAGTAATCAACATTTACCTCGGTTACATGTCATCTATCGTGCTTGCAAAGAAGTCGCAACACCCGTATTTTCTGGCACAATTATTATAATTATAGTCTTCTCTCCTTTACTTATGCTCTCTGGTTTAGAAGGTAAATTATTTACCCCTGTCGCCCTTACGATTGTATTTGCCATGTTAAGCGCACTACTTCTATCTTTGACTATTATTCCAATATTAGCGTCATTATTATTAAAAAACGAACCTGTTAAACAACCAAAACTAGTCACTTTTTTGCAGCGTTTTTATTCAAAGACACTGCGTAAAACCATTAACAAGCCGCTAGCCATTGTCGTGTTATCAATAAGTACTTTCATTGTTAGCATTGTACTTTTTCAAGGGTTAGGTAAAAGCTTTATGCCTGTACTTGATGAGGGCGACATCATCGTTCAACTCGAAAAATCGCCTAGTATCTCTTTGGCTTCATCTGTTGATATAGATGAACAAATTGAGAAGGCGCTTTTAAAAAACACACCTGAAATAATTCAGATTGTAGCGCGTACAGGATCCGATGAGCTTGGCCTAGACCCAATGGGATTAAACGAGACCGATGTATTTATGGAGTTAGCACCAAAGTCGACATGGCGCTTTGACACTAAAACCGAGCTTATCGAGGATATTCGCAACACACTTGCCAACTATCCTGGCATGAACATAGGTTTCACTCAGCCAATTCAAATGCGCGTATCAGAAATGCTAACCGGTGGAACTGGCGATATTTCTATCAAAGTTTTTGGCAATGACATTGCCACATTAACTTCACTTGCTGAAGAAATTTCGGCTTTGGCAAATAAAATACCAGGCGCTTCAGATGTACAGATGGCCTTAATTGAAGGGGGGAAATACGTAAATATTAAACTGATTCCTGAAGTAGCAAGTCAGTTCGGTTTATCCACCCAAGCGTTAAGTCATTACTTGAAATATCAATTAGAAGGATTGCAAATTTCATCCTTACTTGATGGAAATCATGCTGTTCCTATCGTATTCAATAGCGCAAAAAATATAACGTCTACTGCTGATGAAATATCGTCCATTCATGCACTAAAACAAAAGCTAATTTTAATGCCTAATAACGTTTTACTTCCCCTTGAGCAAGTTGCCAATATCAGTATGAAAAATGGTCCACTATTAATTGAAAGGGAAAAAGGCAACCGATTTGCCTCGGTGAGTGCAAATGTTGTTAACAGAGACGTTGTTAGCTTTGTTGATGAATTAAACATGAAAATAAAAAATGAAATAGCGCTACCTAGCGGCTATACCTTAACCTTTGGAGGTGAGTTTGAAAGTCAGCAACGCGCGACTAAAAACCTGCTATTTCTAATACCCATAGCGCTTATTTTGATCTTTATAATATTGTTCACCACTTTTAATTCTCTTGCTAAATCGAGCCTGATTATTGCCAATATTCCGTTTGCCTTAATGGGCGGCGTTATTGCGCTCTATGTGAGTAACGAATACTTATCCGTACCTGCTTCCGTTGGTTTTATCGCATTACTCGGCATCGCGGTACTCAACGGGATAGTAATGATCAGTTATTTTGAACAAACCAAACAAGCTGCCGAAAGTTTGCATAACCGGATCATTGACGGTGCAAAGCGCCGACTTAGACCTGTTTTAATGACCGCAACCACAGCAATGTTTGGCTTGTTACCCTTAGTTTTTGCAACAGGTCCTGGCGCTGAAATTCAAAAACCATTAGCTATTGTTGTTATTGGCGGCTTAATAACATCAACAATTACCACCCTATATCTATTACCACTATTTTATTGCTGGTTGGAGAAACGAAATGCCTGAACAAGTAATATTTACCTTAAACGTACCTACGGGTTTAAAAGATGACGTCGTTGATAAATTAATCACCTTTTCGAATATTACCGGATTTAATTTAAAAAAAATAAATGGCTACAGTAAAGAACATAGTCAATTTGATATTGCTGAACAAGTTGAAGGATATAGAGCTTTTTATCAAATCGAGGTACTCATATTTTTAAAAGATATTAAACAACTTAAGGCAAGCCTCAATCCTATTTGCCAACCGGCTAAGTTAAGGTATTGGCTTACACCCGTTATAGAAAGTGCACATTTTTAACCCTGTAGAAAATAAAAGAGAGGTTGTTATGAATAGTAAAAGAGAACAGGTTTTCGTATGGAGTGGTAAAATTAGACTTTTTCATTGGATAAATGTTATCGCCATTTTATTACTCATTGTTATCGGTGTTGTCATATTGAATGGCAAACTTTTTGGCGTAAGCACTGACGGAAAAGTGCTATTAAAAACAATACATGTGATTGTTGGATATGTTTTTTCTGCAAACTTAATTTTCCGTTTAATCATTGCTTTTATCGGTAAAACGTATGAGAGGTGGGGCAAAATGCTACCATTTAACAAAGGTTTTATAGCGGAATTAATCGAGTTCAAACAACAAAAAAAACTAGCGTACAAGGGGCATAACCCAGCAGGTAAACTAATGGTGTTAGCGCTGTTATCATTAATGAGTGTTCAAATGGTTTCAGGTCTTGTCATCGCTGGTACTGATATTTATTACCCCCCTTTTGGTAACTATTTCACCCAGAGCATCGCTATTGATAAAGACAATTTAGCGGTGATAAAACCTTATTCAAAAGAAAATATCGATGAGGTATCTTATCAAGCAATGAGAGATTTTAGAAAACCCTTTATTACCGCGCATGTGTATTCTTTTTACTGTCTTTTATTTCTTATTCCATTGCATATTATCGGTGTCATCGTTGCTGAAAGACGCGAACGAAGCGCTATTGTATCTGCGATGTTCAATGGTTATAAATATCTCCCTAAAGATGAGATAGCTGATCACTAGACACGGCAGGTAAATACTGGCAATGCTCACTATAAAAATCGAATAATCAACGTAGTGGGCATATCAAACGAGTTATTAACCAATAAGAATTATCCTTTAAACTGCCATTTATCAAATTGATCCGCTGGCATAGGTTTGGCAATATAATATCCTTGCGCTATATCACAACCTTCTGCTAATAATAAATCCCATGTATCTTTATCTTCAACACCTTCGGCGACTACTTCCATATTAAGCTTATGCGCTAACATAATGCAGGTTTGAACAATGGCCTTACTTTCATTTTCTTTTTTCATATTAGCAACAAAGGACTGGTCAATTTTCAATTCAGTAAAAGGTATTTTATGTAACTGCGACAGTGAAGAATAACCCGTACCAAAATCATCAATCGACAGTTGAAAGCCCTTTAACCTAAGACGAGTTAGAATATCTAATGAAGTAACTTCAATGTCCATTAAGGTACTTTCGGTCAACTCTAAAACAATCAGAGAAGGATCAAGTTCGTACTGCTTAACAAGCATTTTTAGTTGTTCTGGCAGTTTCAAACTATTTATATTTTGTGCCGATATATTAATAGACAAGCGAATAGTTTTATCTACTTTTTGCCACTGTACACTTTGACTTATGGCTAATTGGATGACTACTTCAGTAAGTTGTTCTATTAAGCCTGTCTGCTCAGCAAGTGCAATAAATTTATCAGGAGGAATAATGCCAAATTCAGGGTGTAACCAGCGAATTAATGCTTCAGCGCCATGAACACTTTGCGTTTCCATATTAATTTGAGGTTGATAATATAAAACGAGTTGTTTGTTATCAATAGCATCACGTAAGTCTTGTTCCGTTGGAATGAAGTCAAACTTACCTTGACTTCCTTTATCATTATTGGAGCTAACAAGTTCTCTTTGTGCCTGCCTATTCGACAGAGAGGTCAAAAAGGACGTTAATACCTCTGTATTAATGGGTTTGGTAAAGGTCTTAGTGACATTTAAGCCACAACTTAGCGCTAACGTTTCAGCTGAGTGTAATACTCCGCTGTCATAACCACTGATTAACATTAAGCTTGCCGGACAATTTTGCTGGGCTAAGTGACGAATAACTTCTACTCCATCCATTTCAGGCATCATCAAATCTAATAATATAATGTCTTCGGGATATAGAGCTAAGGTCAAAAATTCACGTGGATGTTGAAATACTTCTACCAGATTAAAAATAGGCTCGATGATAGTTTTCAGTAAATTACAGGTTAACCTGTCATCATCAACAATAAAGACTCTATTGATCATTATCATCACCTTCAACATGTGCTTTTAAAACATTTCCCTCTAGTTCTCTGCTTTTTACAATATACTTATGTAATGGTTTATCCATTACTATAAAGTGGTCAATTAGCCATTCGCACATTTCTGTACATAACCACAATAGAATTTCTTTGTCTGAACAGGATTTAAGCTTTTGGGTCAGTTGTTTAACAATCATCTGGTGAACATCACAATGATTTTTAGTATAAGGATAATGACAACGTTTCATAGCCAATTCTTCTCTAGCAAAATGCTGCTGGGTATATTCAACTAACTCAGTGATAATTTCTTGTAACGGCTGGTGAAAGTCTTCTACGGTCAACAAGTCTTGACAACGATTAAGTAAGATACACATAAATTGATGATCAGTATCGAGTATTCCTCCGTCATCAATGCTCATTTCATCCGTCCATAGTAATCTTGTCACTTGCAAAATCTCAGCGCTTTTTTGAGTGTTTTCGTTACTATTCGTCTTAGTCTCCTGCTTATGATACTCAATAATATCGGCGTTTTGTTTGTCTAAACAATTTCTAACTCTACTCAGTAAAAAATTATTATCATAAGGTTTTTCAATGATAGCTTCGTCTAACTTTATTTTATTACCAACTTGATCACCTTGAAAACCGCTAGCCAATAATATTTTTAATGTAGGATACAGCTTTTGCGCTTTTTCAACCAAAAGATAGCCGTTCATTTTGGGCATAATAATGTCTGAAAATAGTAAGTCTATTGCGTTTTTCTCTAGAACATCTAACGCTTCGATACCATTCTCAGCGGTTAAAACACGATAACCTTTTTCCATTAATATCGTTTGAGCTAACGTACGCAATTGAGGTTCATCATCTACAACAAGAATGGTTTCATTACCAGCTACATTCAGGTTTTCGTTTATATTTTCGTCTATATTTTCTGTTTTGTTTTCTGTTTTAACTACGGGGAAATACAGTGAAAATCTCGTTCCTTCACCAAGCTCTGAATACACATTAATAGCGCCCAAGGATGATTTCATAAAACCATATACTTGAGATAACCCTAATCCTGAACCTTGCTCTCCTTTAGTTGAAAAAAACGGTTCGAAAATTTTATCTTGCACTGTTTGACTCATGCCTGAGCCATTATCTTCAATTGATAATTGAACATACTTGCCCTGATGAACATTAAAACTGCTGGCTTGCTCTTTTGATAATGTCACCTCACGCGTTGATAAGGTTAAAACGCCGCCTTCGGGCATTGCATGCATAGCATTAATAGCCATATTCAATAACACGTCTTCAAAAGAGTTTTGGTCTATATCAACCTGACTAATATCATCATTAAGGTTAAGTCTTAATTCTACCGATAGTAATGTCTTACGCAGCACATCTTTATTGTTTTTGACTATGTTATTTAGATTTGATTCTTGACTAGATTCAGGTGATTGACGAGAGAACGAGAGCAATTTACGGGTCAGTTTAGCACCTCGATTGCCCGCTTGATTAATTTGGTCAACAAAATCAAATAATGCCGGTTGTTCTTGTAGTTGGGATTTGAGAATATCACTATAGCCAAGAATAACACCCAGCACATTATTATAATCATGGGCAATACCACCGGTTAGTTGCCCAAGGGCTTCCATCTTTTGTGTTCTATTCAGTCGTTTCTCATGCTGTTTAATTTTAGATAAGTCATGACATACCCCAACAAAACGTTTTCGTTCATCCAGGTTTTCTGGCAGCTCTGCAATAGTTAAGAGTAAAGGAAATTCTATCTGATTTTTATTTATACCGACCAGCTCCCTGCCTTTACCTATTATTTTATTTTCACCCGTTTTTAAATGGTTATTTATATAATCATCATGTTGCGAAGCTACATTGTCTGGCATCAGCAAACTAACATTTTTGCCAATTAATTCTTCTGTGCTATAACCAAACATTAGCCCTGTTGCTCTATTACAACTTTGTATCAAACCCAAATCATTAATGGTAATAACGGCATCAAATATAGCATCAATAGTTTGTGTTAGTTCTTTTTGTTGCTCAGATATTTTAATAAGATTATCAATATTTTCTGTGACATCATGACCGACATATATGATACCTTCAATCTCACCATTGTCTTTCCTTAGAGGGAATTTAGAGGCATCAACCACTTTATTATCATCATAAAACGTTCGACAACTCGAAATAGGAATACTATTGCCGTTTAAGATCTCTTGTTCTTCTATTTTAAATTTGTTTATTTGTTCATTGGAAAAACCGAGTTGTTTATCAGTTTTTCCAATGAAAAACTCTACTGGCTGTTTTAAATAGTGGGCAAAAGCATTATTCGCTAAAATATATTGGTGGTCAGTATTCTTAGCATAAATCAAATCAGGTGTTGAATTAATAACGTTCTTTATTAATGTGTTCGATTGTTCTAATTCAATCTCAGCTTGTTTTTTATCAGTAATATCGATAATAATGCCTTGATACAAAGCAACACTTCCATCGTCACTTCGTTCAATCGTTGTTTTGTCATCGACCCAAAATAGCTGTCCTGAAGGAGAGAGCATACGATACTCTTGCGTAAAGTGTTCCACTCCTTTTTCAGTGAAAAAATCAACCTCTTTTATCACACGCGCTAAATCTTGCGGGTGCACCATATCTGCATAGTTAACTTTTCCTGTGAGTAAATCATTTGCCTGAAAACCTAACAAATCAATATTGCGTGATACATGCTATACTGACCAATGTTCATCTGGTCGGCAGCGAAATGCAATGACAGGACTGTTTTCAATCACAAACTGGTATTTCTCAAGATTATCTTGATAATGCTTTAATTGGGTAATATCACGCGAATTCACCATAATACCGTAAATATTGCCATCGTTTAGAAAATAAGGCGACAGTTCAATATCCATATAAAAGTCATGTGACGAAGGAAATTTGATCCACTTTTTTTTTCTAATAACTTCACCCGCTAAGCAACGTTTACAGTCCCTTTTCAGCTCTGACTCAAAATATTTTTTGCCAAAAACATCACTGACACTTTTACCAATAACCTGGTCAATGGTTAAATTAAGTCTTTCTACATAGGCTTGATTCACGACTAAATGGACAAAGTTATCATCAAGTAACGCTTGGCCGCCTAAAGATAAAGTCACCATAGCTTTATATTGATGTAGATTTTTATTATTTTTGTCTTGAAAACCCATCAATTTTTTAGTGACAAACATAGCCATGTAACCACACATGACAGCAATCAATGTCAGAACAAAAGCAGCATAAAAAGTAGAGTTATTAACCGGATTGACGGTAAAGATAACATGTTGAATTAGCCCTGTTATGAAAACACTTAACACAGTAAAAGGGGTAATAAATCGAATCAAACTAGTAGAGGGTGATATGTGGGTAAACATTTTCATTAAATAGTTGTTCTTATCATTTATTATTAGTACGCCAGCAATACTTAAAAAACCTAAACTGGTGGATAGCGCCATTGGTATAATGTCTTGTGTATTATAAAACAGGGGAGATTTATAAAGATAAGCCACCATCATTAACAATGAAATAAAGGAGATAACTGTGATACAAATATTTTTTATTCGAGTTTTTACTTGAGTGATGAAGTCACTACTTTCACTGTTGTTATCCTGATTCAAAAGTATCAGTAAAACACAACTAGTAAGAAAAAAACAAAACCCTGTTACAGGAGACATTCGAGCAAGAGGAATACCATTCAAGTTTCCAAAATTCGGAACCAGATAACTTTCAAAAGTCAGTTCAACACCAGTGAAATACTCAACAATCTCTAATACCCCAAAGAGTGCAACGAACAATAACGTTAGTCCGATAGACTTTTTATAGCGATAAAATGTCCGCGTATAGTTTACCCAAACGAACAAAACTAAAAAAGTGACTACAAATAAAGCAGATGTTGACGGATCCATTGGTATAAAACCTTCATCAATACTTAAAGCAGATTCAAATAAGGGAAAATATGCCCCTCCCCCAAGTAACGCTAGGCTAAAGAGACCTATAAACAGAATTAAATTTAATTTATTTTTCACCTGTATTCCTACTGTTTTTATAAAAAAAGTTTTTATTTGTTCTATGCAGTTTTCTTCACTATAAGCCTCTCAGCCTTAAACCCGATCAATTTAAGGCTAATTGTTTTAATAAAACAGCAACATTTATAGGTTTATTTAAACAAGTTTCTGCGCCAATTTCTTTTAGTTTTTCAACATCTTTTTGGCTAGTATTTCCAGAAATCGTAATCACTCTAATATGATTTTGAAGTGGGTTTCCCTTTACAGCTTGGCATACTTGAAAGCCATCAAGACCTGGCATTTTAAGATCTAACAACAGTATATTTGGAGTAAAATCGTGAAGTTTGTTCGCCGCATCAAAACCATCTAAACTGATTTCAACTTCAACATTTTTAATCTCTATTTTGAGCAACTCCTTGAGAAATTGAGCAAAATGAATATCATCATCTACAATCAACACTTTAGGGTTTTCATTAGTACTCGTATTAAGTTGTATATTTTTTTGGGTGGCGAATTCTTTAATATCATCAAGTTTAAAGCGACGATGGCCCCCTGCAGTGACTCTTGCTTTTAAACTCCCACTTTCTGCCCACAAACGAACCGCAGCAGTAGAAACCATAAGCAATTCAGCGACCTCTTTAGGTGTTAAATAGCTTTTTACTGACTTTTTCAATGACATTTAGATGACTTACTTGATAATTGATGAGTAATAATTATTCGCTAACATATAAGAACCGATTAACCTTTTAAATAATTTATCATTCTTTATTTGATTAAATTTGATCCACATCAAACGAGTTTGATGTTTGTTGCGTTTTTTGCGAATTTCATTGTTTTTATGGTTCTATTACGTAAACTTTACTTTCATAAATAACTTGCAGAATTCACAGAAGGCTCTAATGAGACTTGTAGATATATCGTTTAATAAGAAAATCTTTATTTTATTATTTTTCCCCCTATTGGGTTTTCTAGGAATAGGCTTGAACGCCATTGTCTCTTCCCTTGCGACAAATAATGAAATGGAACAATTGAGCAAATACACAGAACTTTCTTCTGTATATAGTGAGCTCGTTCATGAGCTACAAAAAGAGAGAGGAATGACCGCAGGTTTCCTTGCTTCAAAAGGAGTGAAATTTGCTTATAAATTACCAAGTCAAAGACAAAACACCTCCAGTATTGCGGCGAAACGATTAGATTACTGGCAAAATAATCAATTTGATAATAGGCAGGTTCAACAATTAAATGACAATATTAATCAGCGTATAAATATGCTCGATCAAATTAGAAGTAATGTTGATGATTTATCAATCCCTATTTCGGATGCATTAGCCTTCTATACCAAAACCAATGAATTACTGTTGAGTGTTTCAACTATCATTTCTACAATTTCTACTGATGCCGAAATAACAAAAGAAACGGTGGCCTATTATAATTTCCTTCAAGGTAAAGAAAGAGCTGGTATTGAGAGAGCGGTGTTAACAGGTACTTTTGCTTCAGGTAAGTTTAATCCAGGTGTGTACCAAAAATTCATTCGCTTTCTTTCTGAACAAAACACGTACTTTTATAGCTTTAATGCCTTCGCAAGTAACGAAAATAAAAGCTATTTTAGTCAAAAACAAAATACTCCTTCAATTAAAGAAGTGAAGAAGCTAAGAAAAATAGCGATAGATAATGCTACATCAGAAAAACTTAATGTAGACGCTACTTTTTGGTTCGAGCAATCAACTAAAAGAATTGGCGTATTAAAGGATATTGAAGATAAATTAACTAGTTCGTTATTAAAACTCACCAAAGAAACTCAAGGGAACGCATTCAACTCATTAATATATTACGTAATATCTTCACTTGCTATTCTGTTATTAGTTGCCATTTTTAGTTTCTATATTATGAAAGAGCTGCATAACCAAGTGGCAGATCTTACTTGTGTCATGTCAAAAGTTAGCGATGAAAATGATTTAACTGCCAGAGCAAAATTTACCGGTAAGAGCGAGTTAGGGGTTATTTCTACAGCATTAAATTTAACGCTTGAAAAGTTTGCTGGTGCCATGAGTGAGATTTCGACTTCAAGTACAATGCTGGCAGCCGCAGCAGAAGAAACATCACAAACATGTGAGCATAACTCACGTTCTTTAGTTGAGCAACAAGATGAAATTACGCTTATTGCTACCGCGATAGAGGAATTATCAGCAACGGTTAAAGAAGTTGCAGGAAATACTCAACTAGCGGCTGATTCAGCGAAAGAAGCGGATGAACAAGCACAAGGTGGCGCGGGTGTTGTACAAGAGTCTTACCTGTCCATTGAACTCCTTGCTGAAGAAATAAATAATTTGGCGTTAAGAATAACAAGCCTTCACGAAAGTAGTAACAATATCACTAGTGTGGTTGATGTGATTAAATCAGTAGCAGAACAAACTAATTTACTCGCCTTAAATGCCGCAATTGAAGCAGCAAGAGCCGGTGAACAAGGGCGTGGATTTGCAGTTGTTGCTGATGAAGTTAGAACTTTAGCACAAAGAACTCAACAATCGACCAGTGAAATTGAAGGGTTTATTTCGGCGCTACAATCAGATGCTAATTCAGCATATAGTGTTATAGAAAAGAGTCAGAAGATGGCAGTGAGTGCGGTAGAAAACTCTAAAAATGTTGAACAAACATTAGGCGCTATTACCCATTCAGTCAGTACCATTTTTGCGATGACTGAACAAGTTGCTGTAGCTGTAGAAGAGCAAGCAATGGTTACTCAAGATGTGGCTAAAAATGTTGTGACTATTGAACATAAGTCAATGGAATCAGCTACAGGCTCAACTCAAATTACCACTACAGCAAAAGAACAAGCGATATTAGCAGTCACATTACAAGATATATCTACTATATTCAAAATTTCTTAATGTCTTTGGCTTTATAGATAAATGTTGAAAGTTATTAATTTTTAATAACTTTCACATAAATTAAATCGATATCATACTCATTGTTTAAGACTTAAAAATTAGCAAGTATTAAACAATGAGTATGAAAGCCTGGTAATAAAGCACTAGGTTCTCTTCTCTTTTACCAGTCAGCCCTCCTATACAAAAATACTTTTGTTGAATGTTTTAATATACTCATAAGATAAATCTAACTGGGATAAACATACAATGAGAAATCAGCCACCAAGTCTTTGTTAAAATTGTCTTTTTTGAATATATTTTCATTCAATGCTACGCTTAACCCATTGACGGTATTATCCGTAGAGAAAGTTAGCTATTCAAATAAGCAAATAGGCAAATAGGCAAATAGGCAAGACATGGACAATCCAGCATTATTAACTGATTTTTTAACTACCGTGACTGATATCAGTTATTAAATGTTAGTTGCTCAAGAAATTATTGGTCGTAAACTTATTATTTAACCTAATAAAGTATTTTTTAGTTTTATTTACCCTCTTTGATCATTATTCTATAGGAAGTGTCTGATGACATATGAACAAGTTGTAAATTTTTTAAACATTTCTGTCGCTTCAATTGCAGAGCAACCTATTACTATCGGGGATATTTTGTTAGTCCCCACATTGTTGATTATTGGTTTCTTATTGACAAAATGGTTAGTAAAATTAATTACTCAACGCCTAACGACCAAAAATACAGATCCTAATATTATTCATTTACTGCAACGAGTATTCTATGTTGTGGCAATAACGATCATTGTGATTACAACGTTAGACGTTATCAATGTGCCCATCACTGCTTTTGCATTCTTATCGGGGGCTATTGCTATTGGTTTTGGTTTTGGTTTTGGTGCTCAAAACATTATCAATAACTTTATTAGTGGTTGGATATTAATGTGGGAACGCCCTATTCGCATAGGTGACTTTCTCGAAGTCGAAGATGCTAAGGGAATCGTTGAACAAATTAACACACGATCTACGCGAATAAAGCGTGTCGATGGCGTACATTTATTGATCCCAAATAGTAAGTTACTTGAAAATACTGTAATTAACTGGACCCTGGTCAATAGCTTAATGAGAACAACAGTAAGAGTTGGGGTAGCATATGGCACGTCAGCCAAAAAAGTGTCTGAACTCATTTTGCAAGCGACAACAGAGCAATCAAATATATTAACTGATCCAAAACCTTTGGTTACTTTTGAAGATTTTGGTGATAACGCCTTAATATTTGAAGTAAACTTTTGGATGAATTCCAATGTTGAAGGCGGTTTGAGAGTGATGAGAAGTAACATTCGTTTCCGTTTAGATGAGTTATTTGAAGAGCATAATATTGTTGTTGCCTTCCCACAGAGAGATGTACATCTTGATGGTTCAATTACTATAGTAAACAAAGATTAATCTTGGAAGTAAGGTGTTATTTATAGCTAACTGCAAAATCAAGTAACTGTTTTGCCGGTATAGGTTTACTAAAATAGTACCCTTGTACTAAGTCACACCCCAACTCTTCTAGTAAAGTAAGTTGTTCCTTAGTTTCAACACCTTCAGCAACCACTGTAAGCCCTAAACTATGTGCCATTGCTATAATGGTATTAACTAGTTCACAATCGGCCTTGTTGAGCGGTATACCACTAATAAAACTCTGATCTATTTTCAGTACATCAAAAGCATATTGTCTTAAATAACTTAAGGATGAATACCCTGTACCAAAATCATCCATTGATAATTTTATACCTAGTTCACTAATTTCAACCAAGGCATCATGAATATGGGATTGGCCACTCATTAAGACACCTTCAGTAATTTCAAGCTCTAAATATTCTGCATTCACATTGCTCTCACTCAGGGAATCTTTGATAAAGCCAAGTAACTCTTTATCTCTGAATTGGCGTGGAGACAAATTAACTGCCATGGTGAATTTTTGCTGATGAGCATTTTGCCATTCATTTAAAAAACTTAGTGCTTGTTTAATAACAAACCGTCCAATAGGTATAATTAAACCCGTGTGTTCCGCAATGGGAATAAACTCATCAGGCGTTACATTACCTAGGGCAGAATTATACCAACGCAATAAAGCTTCCACCCCTGTAATCTTTTGTTTTTTAACATCAAATTGAGGTTGATAATATAATACAAATTCATTTCGCTCCAAGGCCCCATGCATTTGCTCTTCAATTTCAAAACGGCGGAGCATCATGGTGTTCATTTTTTTAGAAAAAAACGAATAGGTATTCCGTCCTAAGTCTTTTGCTTGATACATAGCAGTATCTGCATTTCGCAACAAATCAGAAGAACAACGACCATTTTCAGGGGAAATGGCAACACCAATACTCAACGTCAGTATTAATTCTCTGCCATCTATTATAAAAGGCTCTCTAAAACTTTTAAGTAAATTTTCTGTAATAACTAACGCATCATGATGTTCAGTTACACCGCGTAATAGCACAATAAACTCATCACCACCTAAGCGACCTACAGTATCTCCTTCTCGTAATACTTGTTTTAATCTATAAGCTGATTGTATTAGTACTTTATCTCCTACCTCATGACCCAATGAATCATTAATTTTCTTAAAGTCATCTAAATCAAGAAAGAGCACTGCGATTTTTTCATTATTTCTTTCCGCTTCAGTCAGCATTTGTGATAAACGGTCAAGTGCTAAGAAACGATTGGGCAATGAAGTTAATGTATCAAAATAAGCCTGATGCCTTATTATTTCGGCAGACTTATATTGTTCACTAACGTCTCGAATGATAAGTACTATCTGATTATACTTAGGTAAATAACTCATTCTTGCCTCAAAATGCACCACTCCATGAGGCATAATTAGCTCATACTCAAAAGTTATCATCCCTTCTTTATTTAATATTTTATCAACATGGGCTTGAAATTTACTGACGACCTTTTGAGGTAATATATCTGTCATACGTTTACCAATAAACTGGTGTGGCGCAACGTAGAGGTTCTTTTGGTCACCCGTATGATAATCAACAATAGTTCCATCTACCTCCATCAAGAAAAACAAATCAGGTATTGCATCAAAGATGGTCTCAAGCATATGCTCTTTAAATAGTACTTGAGATTGGGCATGCTTAACATCAGCTAAATTGACATCAATACAATACATTTGCTTTTTATTATATTGATTAGTAAACAGCGCATGGCTTGAAAAAACATTTACATCATTACCATTTTTATGACATAACGTAATTTCTGAAGCAGGGATTTCAATGCCTTTATTGAGCCAATCACTGTGCGCACCAATCACTATTTCACGCATAGGCTTAGGGATGATTAAATCTTCCAGTTTTTGCCCTAATGCTTCTTTTTGGGTGTAACCATAAAGCAATTCACTACCTACATTCCAATATATCACCCGACGCTGTTCATCATATCCCTGTACAGAAACAATATTTACTGCATCAAACAATTGGTGAAGTGAATCATTAAGAACATATTGATGAGTCTGTCCATTTTCAACATTGCTCGATTTCATATTAAGCTAAATCCAAGAATTCCTTTACTTTTATAATAGACTTACATAATCAATTTGACACACAAAACTTGAACAAACTTTGACCTACTTCAAAATATTACAGTAAATAGACTACTTAAATGACACATGTGTGGGAGTTATAACAATGCCAATGTAACCAAATTCATCAACTTTTAGCCAGCAGCTGAGCTAAAGAGTAACAATAACTAATGTCTTCAATCAGTAGCTCTTTTATATATTAAATTCCAGACAAAATTAAGAAGGCAACGCATTGATTAATTTAAATGGAGACTGCAGAAAAGATGCTCCTTCAAACGTAATAATACCAATGCCTTGCTTCTAGCCCTTTAATTATCGCTGTGTGGGAAATAACGTAATGGACTGGGTATAAGTCATCTTTTATTTAGGTAAAATGATTAAAGGTACGTTCGGCTTATGCTTGGCCTTGCAAGACAGGGAAGCTAATTGAATATTTAGGGGCTGAAATAGAAGGTGCTTTGTCTATTTAGCAAAGCACTGAAACTTAGTTTTATGACTATGACGTCGAATAATTGAGCTACATACGCCGTCCAATTATTCGAAGTAAAATAAAGCTAACGCTTTAAATATTGATTAAAATCGATATCACTACACCCGAGTACTACTTTCACTCGATTAGATGCACCTAGCTTCTTAAGAATGGATGAAACATGTGATTTAACCGTTGTTTCTGAAATATGTAAATTAAAGGCAATTTGTTTGTTAGCTTCACCTTTAGTTAAGTGTTGTAACACAATCAATTCACGCCGCGTCAGTAAAGAAATGTTTTCAGGTGAGGCTTGAAATTCGTTTCTAGTGACCGTTGAGTCATTTTGAGAGCGCATGATATCCGATGGTAAATATACATTGCCCTGAAAAATACTATCTAGTGCATCGCCAATAACATCTTTTGAAGAGGATTTGGCGATAAAACCAACAGCCCCATAAGAGAGGGTTTGTAAAATTTTCTGTTTTTCTTGTTCTGCTGAAACAATAACAACAGGCGTTGTTGGGCATTGATTACGTAGATCTAACAAACCACTTAGGTTTGACATACCTGGCATATTCAAGTCTAACAGTATTAAGTCAATTTCATCATTATCTTTAACGAAAGCGAGCGTCGATTCAACATCTTCGGTTTCATAAGTGGTAGAACCGGGGTACTTTATGCCAATAATATTTACAATGGCATCTCTAAACAGCGGATGATCGTCTGCGACTAAAATTTTATACATAAGGCTAACTACCATGCGATTAAGTAAACTATTTAAACTTAACATGTTACGAGTATTTAGTTAACCCTACGTTAGTTGTAGGTAACTCATCTTTTAGTGTAACACTTACTCAATATCAGCTGAATAAATACCCAAGCAATTTGCAGATACGTGTTTCTAATTATAGCTGAAACCTGCTTCATTATATCGCTTGGGTATAAATTAATACTCACTACCCTCCCCCTTTTTAAGCTAACGAGGAAGCAGTGCTGACTGCGCGTTAGAAGGTTACCACTGCGCCAATTGAGAAGGTGTTATTATCTTCTGCTACCAAAGAGTTAGTTGCATCAACTTCTGTATTATTATATTCAAATACAGCAGTTACACCGGGAACAATTGTTCTAAAATATGCAACACCGGTATTACTATGTACAGCGTCCCCAACAATACCAACAACTTCAACATTACCAGAATTTGTTGTTTCAGACTCACCGTAAGTTAATACAAAACGGTTATCATCCATTGTGTATGCCGCTTGTACTAGGTAACCATCAGATTCAATAGTATCAACCCCAACAATATGATCTAAACCTGCAACATGACCTAAACCTTTTGAGCTATAACCAGAAGCGGTTAAAGATAACCCTGAAAACATAACGTTAACACCGTAGCCAATACCTGATTGGTTTTGTTCAATATCATTTATTTCACTTGTTTGCGCTACACCACTAACCCAGGCTTTCATTGAACTATTTTCATTAAAACTTGTGTTGTACATTAATTCAGCTTCAAAACGCGGTAATTCCTCAGATGAGTCACCCGCCGTTTTATTAGGATCCATAATACCAACAGCTAATTTAAAGCCACTCATATCAGGCGTTCTATAAGTAATTTGTGCTTTTGGCATTGGATAAGTGTAACCCGTAGCAATGTTACCAAAAGACACATTACCGCCATCGACTAAACCAAAAAAGTCAGACGTTTGACCAAAACCAAGTAAGAGTTCATCGCCTAGGATATTGGCACGGTTATATAGACCAAAATCTTTACCAAGTAATACTTCACCCCAGCTTCCACCTACAGTCGCATAAAATTGACGAACATCAATTAATGATCCCGTACCTAAATCAGCAGGCGATGCATCACGATTATTATCGCTATCACTAAGAGAAACCCAAAATGAAGAGCGCATTCCAATTTTCACATCTGATAATTGCTTAGCGAAGTTAAAACCAATATTACTCGGAAGGAAGCCTGTACGGACACGCGATTGAGTGCGGTCTTCTTCAAGGCCTGCAGCATTAGTTGAGTCAATTGAACTATTAGAATAAAAGACATTAACTAGGCCATCAGCACTAAATGTCATACCATCTTTTTCGTAAATTTCAACTGCTGCATTTGCGTTAAATGCTGCCATAGTCAATGTTGCTGTGATTAAGCTTAATTTAAATAGTTTAGTCATTTTCATGCTTCCTGTTTTATCGTTATTATTTAGTACAACCATAATAAAACCCTCGCAATAAAATAGAATGAGTCGACCTACCCAAATACCTTGTTACTTAGTCGCATACAAAAGGCTTACTACTTTAGTGGGATCAGGGATGAGAAATGAGTAATTGTTTATACTTTTAGAATTAAAGGGACTAATTAGGGGGGAAATTATTAAACACTTAGCGAGAGCTAAAACGCTAATAAGTAAAAAATATGAAATACAAAGACGACTTTATTTAATTGAGTTGTCAGGGTTTTTAAATATAAACAATAGTAGGCAGAAGTAATAACTGGGTGACAGCATTTACCGGACTCATTGTTGACTCTTTTCAATAATACTTGTTATTGCCTACAGCAAATCAATGTCGTAATTTTTCCCAAGTTAATCAATGCGTCCAGCAAGTAACTGAGGATATGTTACCAGAAGTTGTGCTTGCCATTCTAGTTCAGCCACACCCGATTCTTTACGTGGTCTAGGTAAATCAACAATGCTCTGATGCACTATGGTGCTAGGAGAGTCACTCATAAAAATAATGCGATCCGCTAAATAAATGGCTTCTTGCAAATCATGTGTGACAAAAATGACGGTAGTGCCTCTTTGTGCGCACAAATCAATTAACAGTTGTCGTAATCGAGCTGCCGTTGGCGCATCAAGCGAATTAAAAGGCTCATCTAATAACAACAGCTGCGGGTTTATAGCAAAAGCACGAGCAATACTCACCCGTAGTTGCATGCCACCAGAAAGTTGACTGGGAAAGTATTCCCCTTCATTTTCTAATCCCACTTGCGCTAATAAACCATCAATTTTATGAAACTGGTCCGGTTGTAATATCAGCTCAATATTCTCTCGAACTGTAAGCCATGGCATTAACCTTGGCTGTTGAAAAATATAACCAAGTTGATGTAATTCTTTATTGTTAGCAATACCCTCTTGATAAGCACTTTGATTATAAGAAAGGTGTTGTCCTTCGCAACTTTCAAGGCCACTAATCATATTTAGCAAAGTCGATTTTCCACAGCCCGATGGACCAATGATGGCAACAAACTCACCCGGTTTCACAGTAAAATCCAGTTGCGCTAAAACCGCTTGTTCGCTATTGGCGTAATACTTATCTTTAATAGCTACCTTTAATTCAATCAAAGCGGGTTCCTCTAGCAACGAGTTTATCAAAGGGTTTAAAAATCAGTGTTTCGATCAGTAAAATAATTACCACAAAAGCAAAGGTATAGGCAAGAATTCCGGCAATATCAAAAAATTGAAATAGCGTATTAAGTGCAAAACCTACGCCGTCACTTCGGCCTAACAATTCAACCACTAACACTATTTTCCAAATCAAAGATAAGCCAGAACGGGCAGCAGCAATAATGAAGGGGTATAGTTGCGGTAAAAACACAGCAAAGAAGGTTTTACTTGGCGATAATTTGTATATTTTAGCCACCGCTAATAAGTCTTTATCGACCGTTCGTGCACCTTCTCTGATCATCACCACTACCGTAGGAATTTTATTAATAACAACGGCTGCAATGGCTGCTGACTCAACTAAACCAAACCAGATATAACTAAGTAAAATAGTTACCAAGGCAGGAATATTAAGCATGATAATGAGCAGCGAGTCGGTTAACTTATTCACCCAGGCATTAACACCCATCACTATCCCAATGATGCCGCCTAACAGCATCGCAATGACAAAGCTCAACAGTACACGCCTAAGAGTGATCAAAATATTAGTAACCATCTCACCTTCATTGAAGTGAAACTGCAAACTTTTGATCACAGCAAACAGTGAAGGGAAATCTGGACTGGCAATTAACCATGCCATGCCCTGCCACAACGCAGAAATTGCGATAATAACGCCGAGTCTCACCAATAAAAATGAAAATAGTTCCTTTGGAAGTCTCATAGTAAAAACGCCTTTATTTAAAGGATTGTTTTCTGTACCGCCCTTTGATGCGCCAAAGTTTTTGAATAAAAAGAGCTTCATTGAACAGACTTGGTATTATTGGCGTTTTCCAAGGTATTTTTCTGCCAAAAAGTCCCCTTACTTAACGCGGTAGCTTTACCAACTAAAGCGCTGCCCCCCTGCTCTGCCAATATTTCAAAAACCCGCTGACTTGCCGTTATTTCTTTGCTACCAAATTCACGCAATAAACCTGCGCGGTAGTCTTGTTTCAATAGGGTGAACACTGCTGCATTTTCGGCTTTGATTAAGGGACGAATACGTTGCCATTCCTTATCAGATGAAAATAATAGTTGTTTGGCTTCAAGTGATGCTTGCAAGAATCTTGTTAGCGCTTTGGGGTGTTCATTGGCCCATGTTTGTTCAAAGACCCAACCTAACAAAGGTATTTTTCCTTCGATGCCTAATTCAGTCAGCATTTGAGGAACGGTCACTAATGGCTTAAAACCTGCCGCTTTTAATCTCGCGCCATAGTGCCAAAAGTTAATTGCTGCATCTAAATCACCGCGCAGCATTAGTCGATTTAATAGTGGTGGTACCGCAAAGGTAGGTTCAGTTTCATTTTTTAAATCAAGCCCATATTTTTTTTGACTGTAGGCTTGCAATAACAGCCAACTTTTATCTACAGATCCACCGGCAATACCAATTCTTTTTCCTTTAAGATCGGCTAAAGTTTCAATTGATGAGTTAGCCGAAACATAAAGTCCTCCGGTCGCCATTGAGGTAGGAAACATGGTATACATTCTATGGTCAAAACGCTGACGATTCACCCAAAGCCAATCGCTGAGAATAATATCAACCGCATGACTTTGTAATGCTACCGTAGACGCATTTTTACTGGCTAATGACGTTACTTTTAGATCGAATTGATATTTTTTATCTAACTGGTGATGTTTAATCACATCAATTTCCCAGTTAACCGTGCCGTATTTTAAAACACCAACGCGTACTTCAGGTTCAGCAACTACATAAAAAGAAAAGAAAAAACATAATACTATGCTAACAAACCACTTATTCATACTTATTCCTACTCTTATGTTTTAGCCATAATCTTAATTGAAAAATAAAAATTAAAAGTTAACATTAACGCCAACATGCATGGCGCGCGGTTGACCACCAAAGAAGCGGTATGAGCCAAAAGCATAATCAGCACGACTCGCATATTTTTCATCTGTTAGGTTTTCAATACGGGCAAACAAATTCACATGACTATTTATGTTAATAGCACCGCGAAGTTGCCACAGATCATGTCCTTCATACTCATGTTCATTCGCTGGATCTAGGAAGTAATCACCCATATGTAACCATTCTAGTTCAAGGCTAGTATTTGTTGTTGGCAACCAGCGCAATCGTGTATTAGCAAGATGTTCTGGTGCTGTGTCAATCTGATTACCTTTGACAACACCACTGCTTGGACGGTCGAATTCATATTCATGCTGGCCATAACTGTAATTAATCGCCAGATTTATGCTATCGCTAAGATCATAATTTATTCCTAGCTCAACTCCTTGGTGTGACGTTTTACCATCCGTTACATTTAAGCCCTGTGCATCACGAAAGAAAACGTTATTTTTAGTCATAGTATAAATAACCGCTTCGTAATGAAGTTTGTCCCTTACACCACGCAAACCTAGCTCGGTACTATTAATTTCTTCTGAGTCAATCTCTCCTACCACTTGCTGTTTTTGCAAACGATATAAGTCTGTCGTTTGTGGCGCCCTAAATCCTTGAGACCATGCACCAAATAACGCGGTATCGCCCGCTAATTGATAATTAAAACCAATCTTGGTACTAGTATTATTAAACTGATCATCACTGTCACCCGGGCGAAGATATAAACAAGGTACAGCGTCACCTGAATTGTTAACACAACTACTGCCATCTGCTTTAGTGGTGCCATCAGCAACTAAGTTATTGTAACGATACTCGGTGGCATCAAAGCGGAAACTGCCGGTGAATTTTAAAGCCTCATTCACCTGCCAGTCTCCTTGAACATAGGGCGCTATCGTTGATGCATCAACGTCGTAATCATAGTGTGTTCCTTGTTGTCGTGCCTTGCCAAAGCTAAAGGTGTCTGGCTTTTGTTGCGTTTGGGTTAGCTCTCCTTCAGTCCATTCAGCATCAATACCCATCACTAAAGCGATGCTAGCATCTATTTGCCAATAATAATTACTGGCTAGCCCAACACTATAATGACTATTTTCTTCTATCGCTTTAGATGGTAAATAATGTTGGCGAAACTCCATTTGATTGACCCGAAAGTAAGGGGTAATACTGATATGAGTATCAGCACTTAATGTACGTTGCCAATTCGTCGCAATACGTAATGATGACCACTTACGATAGGCATCATCATCACAATTTTTTTCCATTGCATTACGATCTTGGTATAAATTTCCGTCAGTATAATCAGAGCTATAACAATCACTACCGTTGTCACCAGAAGAAATAAAGCCAGCGGTTTCTTGGTCAAGTACAAAGCCTGAAATCAGTGTGCTAATTTTATCAGCGCCCTGCTCGTAATCATGTCGACCATTGACTTTAAATGAGGTAAAGCCACTATCATCTCGATAACCGCCATCTTCAATTGCTTGAAAATTACCGCTGAGACCATGCTCGCCCATTTCACGACCTAAAGTGCCTTGAAGTTGATAGCTTTGATTGGGGCCAAAAAGCAATGATACTTCCCCTTCATCACTAGGCGCTTTAGTTAATACGTTAATGACGCCATGTACGGCATTAGAACCATAAACAGCACTCGCTGGTCCTCTGATCACTTCTATTTCACTTGCTTGTGCTAGGTTGAGTTCCGACAAGCCATTATTATTAGCAAAACCTGCGGATCGGGTGGCAATGCCATCTTCAAGAAACAAAAAAGCGCCCGCGGCTCCAGGGCCTGTTAACACAGGGGAACGTAATGAAGGCAGTGACTCCATACCATTATTAGTTTGAATATGAACACCGGTAGCACGATTAAGAATATCACTTGGATGAACCGCGCTCACCCTCTCGATATCTTCGGTTGAGATGCGATCGATATTTCCCGCTAAACTCAGCAAGTCAGACGCTAATCGACTGCCGGTAACGACAATAATTTCAGTATTGGTTGAATTGCTTTGAGCAATTTTTTTATCATCATCGGCAAGCGCTAGCCCAGTAAAGCTAGTTAGGGATAAGGCTAAATAAGGAAGAAAGGCAGAATAAGATTGCTGGTACATCGATTTGCTCTTATATGAGACAAAATACATACCTTAATCCTATTCTGACTACTGCAACAATGCTTTCCTCCTTTAGTATGACTAAGCTCGTCTTTTAGTGAGTAAAGCCTTAGAGCCATCACCAAACTAGCCAATTTAGAATTGATAGTTAACACTTACGCTAATAGATCGTGGTCTTGAAGGACCGACAAAATATTCAGTAAATTCTGTATCAGGATATAGCTCACCTAATACTTCATCCGCTTCACCGTAAGTACCAAAGGTATCAAAGTGGCGATCAAAAAGGTTATCAACTTTAGCAGACAATCGTAGTTGCTCATTGATTTGATAATTGAGATAAATATTGGTAACCGCATAAGCTGATATTTTTTTGTTTTCATTGGCTTCATCACCGCGATAATACGATGAAGAGGCATATAAAAACTCTGTCCCAACATTTATCTCATCATTAAATTGCCAATTAGCATGGAGCTTAAACTGATGTTTAGGTTGACCGGGGATCTCGTCTCCTGGATTGACTTCTCTATTAGGTCCCAATGGATTAACAGGACTAAAAGAAACAAAGGGGGATTCAAACGTTGCTTTTAATAAATTATAGCTAACACCAAAATCAACATCACCCAGCTGCTTCGAAAAGGCAAGCTCTACGCCTTGACGTTGCGTTTTATCCAGATTGATAAAGTAACCTTCATTGGATTTCTCACCCGCCTGTTGAAAGATAATATCTTGATAACTCAAGGTTGAAAATACCGTCGCCACTGCTGAAAAATTGGTAATATCGTAATGTAAAGATACTTCCGTTGTTTTTGCAACCACCTGCTCAAGTGGTGGATCGGCAACAAAAGCATTGGGTAATTTGCAGGGGTCTTCTTCATCCGCACAACTCAATTCAGCAGGGCTTGGTGTGCGAGAAGATTCACTGTAACTTAATTTAACCGCGTATTGTTGGTTAAGCTGGTAGTTAACAGAAATCGCAGGGTTAAAGCGATGAAAAACGTGCTCACCGTTAAGTGACCCTTTACCACTCTCAATTTGATCTTTCATACTCACATCGGCGTAATTATATCGACCAGCGAGATTAAGGGTAAAATCCTCCGCTAGCGTAATAGCATTTAAAAAATAAAGGTAATGCTGTTTAGTTTTCACCTTCAAACTTACACGGGAGTCGGTATCATATAAGCCAATACCAGTGACTGAACGATCATCGTTGATACTGTCATTATGAAGTATTGCAAACTCGGTATTACTGGTGAAACTAATTTGGGCTTGGTCGGCACCTAAGCCAAAAATGAATTCATTATCAAAAGAGAAAAGAGAGTCAGAAGCGTCAAAATGGCTTAATCGAACCCATTGCAGCGCAGCGCCATAACTTTCACTATCAGTGAAGCCGGTATTAAAAGTGCCATCAACCTCATCTGCATCAATATCGCTAAGCTCACTTAACCAGACATCCTCATCATAACCAACAAAGTGAACTCGCTCTAAAGAGTCATCTTCACCCTCTTCGCACAAGCTATAAAGCGTACCAGACTCGCACTCTTCATAATCGCTGTCATCACCATTTATGTTATTAATTTCGTTTTGGCGATAATAAATATTTGCCTGCCATGACGTTTGCTCATTGATAACATTATCAGTCTTAATACTAAACTGCTGAAAACTCGTCTCAGTTTTATCAGGCTGTGTATAGATAGCATTTCTACCCGCTAATTCAGCAAGCTGTTCAGGTATAGCGCCATTGCCAAGCATTTCGTTATTATTAGCGGAGAAAGTAAAGTCGATTGTACGAACGTCACTGGCATAAGAGAGCGTTGCAAGCATCTGCTGCAATTCACTTTCAGAATGATCTCGCCAGCCATCTTCTTGATAATTATTAGCGACAAAATAATAGCCCCAATTCCCCTGATTACCGCCTGATTGCACAGTGAATTGCTGCTGCCCAAAGCTACCAAATCGAGCCTCAAGTTCATTTTGAGTATAGCTAAAGCCATTCTTGGTCTGTAGTGCTAGCGCACCACCTAAGGTATTTTGACCGAATGCTGGATTAGATCCAGAGTAAAGGGCTACGGTATCGAGTGCCGCAAGCGGAATGAGGTCCCAATTAACCGTATCACCAAACGGCTCATTGAATCGTACTCCATTTAAATAAACAGATATCCCCTGTGGTAACCCTAATAATGGTGAAGCGGTGAAACCTCTATATTGCACATCAGGCTGAAATGGATTATTTTGCACGTCATTGATATGCAAACTTACTAGCTGATTCTTCATATGTTCAGCTAAAGAGATGGCTTGTGATTGAGACAACGCTTGCGCATTAATAGTCTGAACACTACCAAAAGCACTGTATTCACTAACTGTGCTAGTCGACAGTGGCGTTTGGCCATAAACACTGATTTTCTCAACATCATCCATACCTTGCCCGCATACGGGTAAGGTAATTAAAAAACCAACACAGGCTAAAATACGCTTTTTCATAAACATCCCTGAGATCATACCTTAGGTCATAATTAACGCTGATGATGCTGCACTCTTCGTTAAAAATCAATCAGGATGAAGTCAGTTACAAAGCAACAGCAACACAATAAAGCCTTACATTACAATTAGATAGCAAATATAGATTTAATGGTTATCATGCTAAAGTATGATGGATTTACTCCCCAATGTTTATACTTTTAACATTGCAGAACATGAAAGTGATGAGCCGTTTAATTTTCGCCTGAGGCTAGTTAACGTTCATCACGATTTCACTGCTAACCTATCAATAATGCTGTATTGAAAACATATTGCTATCGCGGACTCTGCCCTATTCGCCTCCACAACCACCACAACATACGCCATCTTCGCCATGAACTTTTTTATTCTCTCCCTCCTCATTTGAGTTGTTTTTTACAGCACTTTCAAGTTCGTTTGATTGTGCTGATACGTCATCGTTAGTTTGCTCTTTGTTAGTTTTGAAAATATTAAACATGATGTTTTCCTATTGTTTTAATGAACGGTTGAGTAAATTATTCTGTTGGGTTTTTATTTGATTTGAAAAGATTAGCACTGCGACTATCTGATCTGCGTTTATAATATCTGCCAGTAATCAATGACTAATTCAACATTTCCTCCAGCGTGTGTTCAACTCCCATACGTTGATGCACTAACGGACTCGTCGTTGTGTATAACGTGGGAATGCGATCTTTTTCTAATACAGTTTCAGCAATCGAAAAGGCGGCTAATGCAGCCTCATGAAAACCGCTCAGAATGAGTTTTCTTTTACCAGGGTAATAATTAATATCTCCCACAGCATAAATGCCAGTTACGGATGTTTGAAATGATTGCGTATCGACTTTTATTTGATGTTGATGCATTTCAAGTTGCCAATTATCTATTGGTCCAAGTTTGGGCGACATCCCAAAAAGAACGACCAGCTCATCAAGTGCGACTCTGCGGTTAACGCCATCTTTTGAAGTAATCGTCAGTCCCGTTAGGTTATTTTCTTTTTCTTGAAAATTGCTCACTTGCCCACATAAAAACTGCATTTTTAGTTGATCACATAACTCATACATCTTATTAACGCTGTTTTTTGCTGCTTTAAAATTAGTACTTCGATGAATAAGAAGCACACTTTTAGCTGTTTTTTGCAGCGTTAAACTCCAATCCAAAGCAGAATCACCACCGCCTAGTACAACCACATTTTTATCTCTGAAATGTTCTACATTACTAATGCGGTAAAACAGCTGTTTATCTTCAAATTTTTCGATTAACGGCAGTTTTAATTTAACAGGTGAAAAAGCTCCATTACCCGCCGCAATAATGACTGCGCGACAATGTATTTTTGTCTGTTTATGAGTAGTGACGATGAAAGAATCATCTGAAACTTTTTCAATATGTTCAACCCGTTCAGCCAATAAAAAAGTAGGGTCAAAAATTGCGGCCTGTTGCCAAAGGTTATCTACAACGTCACTTGCTTTTGCGTTAGGCAATGCAGGAATATCGTATATAGGTTTATCTGGGTATAGTTCGCTGCATTGGCCACCTATTTCTGGCAAACTGTCGATTACAATCGTATTTAACCCTTGTAAGCCAAGCTCGAATATCTGAAATAAACCAACGGGGCCTGCACCGATAATAGCAACATCTGTAGTTAGGGTTTTCATAAGTACCTCCTTGGTACAGTTAGCATATTCTCAGTATTGCCGCAGCAACGTGAAGAATTCGTATTTTTTCAATAATAAACATGTGGGTTATTTCATTGTACGTCTTCGCTTTTATCAAGTTCATTACCACAATGTTGAGTCCACCCATGTAATAGATACTGCAGAAGACATGCCATAAAAATAAAGTGTTCTAAATCATAAGTATAAATAAAAAAACAAATGTAAAGCCAAATAAACGTGTCCATATAACTCATGTAAATGAGTCACTATGACATCGTTCTTGCATTCTTTTTTCAATAAAAAACACATAAAGAAAGTAGACACCTTGATGCTTTATGAGAATACAATTAATCGGCCTTGGCGTTATATTGTTCTAGAAAATATAACTTGATTATTAATCGGTTCAATATAAGCATCAAATACCATGGCAATATTGCGCAGCAACAATTGACCAGCTTGTGTAACAACAATGTTTTCAATACCTAGGGTAATGAGCTTATCTTCAACCATAGGGAGTAACTCGGTTACTTCATCAGCAAAGTAGTCAAAAAAATTGATGTTATATTGCTCATTAATATCATCTATAGACACACGATTTTGGCACATTAATGCCTGAATAATATCGCGACGAATACAGTCATCTTTATTTAAACGATACCCTCTATTCACTGCCAAGCCGCAATGATCAATGCCTTTAAAATACTCTTCTTCTGTCGCCATATTTTGAATAAAACAATCATTTACTTGACCAATTGATGTCATACCAAAACCAAGAAGATCACTATCAGCATGTGTTGAATACCCTTGAAAATTCCGCTGTAATGTACCGTTTTGTTTTGCCTGTGTCAGTTCGTCATCAGGTAAGGCAAAATGATCCATACCAATATATACATAGCCAGCTTTTTGTAGGTAATTAACAGTCATTTCAAAAATAGCGAGTTTGGTTGACGCATCGGGTAAATCATCAGCATTTAAGGTCCGCTGCGATCTAACTTTGTTCGGTATATGTGCATAGCTGTAGATAGATAATCGATCGGGTCTTTTTTGCATGACCAAATCAAGCGTTCTTTTAAAGCTCTCAACGCTCTGACATGGCAGACCATAGATAAGATCAACACTGACAGATTTATAACCCACAGCTCTAGCCGCGTCGATTACATCAAAAGTCTGCTCTACAGACTGAATGCGATTAACCGCTTTTTGTACTTTAGGATCAAAATCTTGAACACCTAAGCTGATACGATTAAAACCAAGGCTATGTAATAAAGGAATAGTACTGGCTCTAACGGCTCGGGGATCAATTTCAATCGAAAACTCCCTGTCTTCAATAGGTGCCAAGGTAAAGTTTTTACGAATATGTTCAAACATTTCTTCGAATTGCTCATCACTGAGAAAAGTTGGTGTTCCACCGCCAAAATGCAGTTGCTCAACAACACGATTAGGGCTGATCAATTCCGCCTGATGGTGCAACTCTTTATAGACTCTTTCCAAGTATGGAATTGATCTTTCCGGCTTTTTCGTAATAATTTTTGCACAAGCACAATAGAAACAAAGTGAATTACAAAAAGGAATATGAAAATACAAAGACAATGATTTGTTACTTTGGTTACTCTTATCTAGTTCTTCAATATAGATGTCATTATCAACTTCACGGTTAAATTGAACCGCCGTTGGATAAGAAGTGTATCTAGGACCCTGCCTATCGTATTTTCGGATCATTTCTGTATCAAAATTTATAACAGAACTCATAAAGGCTCACTTATCATTAGAAAACCTCCATATAGCAAATATAACACCAACAATTTAATTATTTGAAAATAAAGGAGTTTTAAAGTTTCAGTTAATGAAGATCAAAAAACGATGTTAATTTAACACTACTATTTCGTGTACAAGTGATAACAATTATTAGGCTTACAAAGAATAACTTTCAAAGTCACATTGGTTAATAAGTATGAACAGTTAATAACGAATCGTACTGTTGAATAAGAAAAATAAAGCAGTATTAAGATACATACAAAAAGACACATGAAAGATGTCATTATTACATCAAAATAAATCCAACAAATAAAAAAAACTCATAAAAACAATTAGATATAAAATGGCACATTGGTTGCTATTACTTAAACTGAATTGAATTGCTATAACATTAATCTAAGGAAAATTATGAAAAAATTACTTTTGAGTTCACTCACTCTTGCACTAGTAACATTGTCTTTTAACAGCTTCGCTGGAGATATTACGGCCGGTAAAGCCAAAGCTGGTATGTGTGCAGGCTGTCATGGTTCAAATGGTAAAGCTATGATCCCCACTTACCCAAACCTTGCAGGACAGAACCAGCAATACTTGGTAAGTGCTTTAAAAGCTTATAAATCTAAGAAAAGAAATGGTGGTCAAGCCGTTGTGATGCAAGGGATGGCAGGAGCATTATCAGAGGTTGATATTGATAACCTTGCAGCTTATTTTGCCAGTATAAAGTAAGTAATCTCGAATAAAAAATAAAGCCAATAATCATTATTGGCTTCTATTTTATATTAGCAATAAATCAGGTTAATCCAAGGCGCTTTGCTTGACGATATAAGTTTCCTCTATCGAGTTGTAGTTGACGGGCAGCTTTTGCCCACACATGGTCATTGTCTTCCATTGCTTGAGTGATCAATTGACGTTGAAAGTCGGTTACTATTTCGTTAAATGATTTATTTTCAGTAGAAATTAGCGGAGCAATACTGCCAATTTCATCCGTACTATCAGCAACAAAGTCCAAACCTAAATGCTTAAGTTCTATAACAGCTACTTTTCCTTCTGCGCTTGCGGCAGCCCTTAATGCTGCACGCATAAGCACATGTTGTAACTCTCTTACATTGCCAGGCCAATCGTATTGCATTAGTTGATGCATAGCCGTTTTACTCACTCTGACATTGTTGGTGCCAATTTTTCCTTTAATATTATTTAAGATAAAGCCACTCAACTGTGGAATATCATCAATTCGTTCACGCAAAGGCGGTACATTAAGCGGAAATACACTTAATCTGTGATAAAGGTCTTCTCTGAATCGTCCTTGCGCAACTTCTTTGGATAAATCTCGATTAGTGGCAGCAATAATTCGGACATCAACATAGAAATTTTTGTCCGCCCCAACCCGCTGAATTTCTCCTTCTTGAATCGCTCTTAATAATTTTGCCTGAAGATTTAAAGACAACTCACCTATTTCGTCTAAGAATAACGTGCCGTGATTTGCGAGCTCAAATTTTCCCATGCGATCCTTATTGGCACCGGTAAACGACCCTTTTACATGACCGAACAATTCACTCTCGGCAATATTTTCTGACAAAGCCGCACAATTTATTTGCACGATAGCTTCTTCACTTCGACGTGATTGAGCATGAACAGTGCGCGCGACTACCTCTTTACCCACGCCAGTTTCTCCAGTAATTAATACCGAAAGCTCTGAATTCGCGACCACTTTGATCTCATTTTTCAACTCAAGCATTTTCGGGCTTTCACCAACAAAATCGTCACCTTTGGCTTTATGAGCGTCTTTCACTAATTCATTAGTTAAGCACAATGCTTTCTCATTTCTTTTTTCTAACACAGCGATACAGTTAGCATTACGTATCGTTGCAGCTGCAAGCGCAGCTAACGTCGCAACGGTAATATCATCGATATTACTAAATGCACCCACTTGCAACGCATCCAGAGTGAGAACGCCAACAAGATTCTCCTCAACATATAAACAGCACCCCATACAGTCGTGTACATCAAGCACACGTCTGGGGTCTATCGATAGCAGGCCATCATAAGGGTCTGGGTAACTTGAGTCTGCATCAAAACGAATGGGTTTACGCGAAGATAATATAGCTTTTAATCTTGGGTGTTCTTCAGGAGAAAAGCGCATTCCAAGTACTTCTGGTGACAAACCGTCAACCGCGACAGGAACCAAATAATCATCTTGTAATACAAGTAAGGCTACCGCATCACAAGGCATCACTTCATTAACTGCCAGCATTAAACGCTGATAATGGGCTTTTTTAGGTAAACTTAGACTCAGATCTAAAGCTATTTTTAATAATGTTTTTTCAAGCACAAGCAATATTCCAACGTGGGAAAAAGAATAAATTATTAGTAATTCAGTGATTATAGCGTGTTTAACTATATATAATGATAGCCAATACTAAAGGAATTAAAATGGTGTAACTTAACAAAAGCCAGCGCCATTTAGCTTGTGCTCTATTTAACTCCATAAAAATATCGACGATCTGCTGACCTTTTATCACCACTGACAGGGTAACTAATATCGCAACTACATTTGTCTGAATATTTGATTGCGCCAATAAAGTACTTACCAGTGTTAGTAATATCAGAATAATTACTGAAAAGTGCACATTATTAAGTAAACGACTCATAATTTCTCCTAGTGAATGATGTAAATAAGAAAGAAAACAATAATCCAAACGAGATCGACCATATGCCAATAGGAAGCCCCTGCTTCAAAACCATTACAATCCGTTGGAATGTAAGACTCTTTTCGTGCTTTTAGTCCCATATAAGCCAAAATAATCATACCCAATAAGACATGCATAAAATGAAAACCAGTAATGAAAAAGTAAAGGGTATAGAAGGTGTTAGTTGATATATCGTAACCAAGCTCAAGCAAAGTTGTATATTCGTTCAGCTTTAATGCCAAATATACGGTAGCACTAAACATAGCGAGCATCAGTCTTCGACTTGCCGCAACATTATTACCTTTTCTCACTGCCTCAACGGCTAACGCAACAAAATAACTGCTAATAATTAAAGCCAATGTGCAAAATAGTCCGGTGGAAGCACTAAGTGTGGCTCTGCCCTCGATAAACATTTCAGTCTGTATCCGCTGCGTAACTGCAAAAGCAATAAAAAAAATCGCAAAAACAGTAAGCTCCATAACAATGAAAATCCACATTGCTAGATCACCAGGTAATTTTTTCTCGGAAACCTTATTAGTTGCAGGTACATTGTTAATTTCATCAAAAAGTAGAATATTAGTCATTTAATTTCCTTTGCTTTAACTTGAGTTGAGCTTGAGTTGAGCTTGATACTTTCACTGAAAATTTAATACTCTCCAAAAAACGAAACTTTACTATTCGTTAGTTTCAATCGGTATAGCTCTAAGTCCTACTATTTTTACTTTATCGCCCACTTGAAAAGTATAATTTGGCGAGCGAATTAACACTTCTTCATCATTTTCTTGCTTCACTACGTAAGAGTTACCGCTTGTACCTGACAATTCTTGCACGCCACCACCTGCCCAAGCACCAACTAACCCACCTGCGATAGCACCTACGGGTCCGCCTAAAACCCCACCAATTAAAACGGAACTCCAACCCCCAATAACTTGACCGACACTATTATCAGGTATGCTTTGCACAACTTCATCAGCATTTGAGTAACTACTTACTAGCAACATTGCGATAAGAAGCATTGATTTTATTGTTTTCATATAAGTATCCTATAACTTAAGTTTTTGTTTAATATTTCCTATATAGCAAAAACAAAGCCAACAAAATAAACACCTATATATCAATAGGATAAAAAAACATTTTGTACTCACCAACTAAGGCGATGTCAAAACAACATCAATAAATCGTGATGTAGGCATCAAATACACATCAAAAATATCGAGTTGTTAATTGCACAACCTGACGTAAATAGAGAGTGGCTCGAAAATCTACGAGTCGCTGATCTGACAAAGCCTTCACAATAATGATTCCCCCCCTCTTCGAGTACTGTGATTGCACGTCATGCTATCAACTTTAGGTAAAGCATCTTTTTATACTAAAAAGATTGACCTTCCTATCGTGGTAAGCTTTAACCTCAGGTTAGTTCTACAAATCAATTAAGATGAGAAGTTTATGAATACGACTACACAATTCAAAATTGACGGGTTGACCTGTGCATCATGTGTAGGTCGTGTTGAAAAGGCGTTACATAAGGTTATTGGAGTGACAGATGTCACGGTCAATCTAGCAACGGAAATAGCAACTATTCAAGGTAGTGCCAGTCATAGTGAATTAATTGAGGCTGTCATCGAAGCGGGTTATCAAGTGCCGGTAAAGGTAAGGCAATTTGGCATTGGCCAAATGAGCTGTACATCTTGTGTGACGCGGGTCGAACAGGCATTACTAAAAATAACTGGTGTGGTCAGTGCGTCAGTAAATTTAGCCACCGAGCACGTACAGATAAAGACTCTATTCTTTGTAACCGATGCACAACTAGAGCAAGCCGTTATACAAGCAGGTTACCTCTTTAATGCGTTGAAAAGTGACCGTGTGATAAACCAATCCAGTCAACATCAACCTTTTTATAATAAAGCCTGGTGGCCGGTATTGGGATCAGCTCTGCTTACCTTGCCATTGGTTTTACCCATGTTAGGTATGTTATTTACTCAACAGTGGATGTTACCGCCCGTTTGGCAATGGTTGCTAGCTACGCCAGTTCAGTTCTATTTTGGCTTTCGTTTTTATCGTGCAGGCTGGGGGGCATTAAAAGCTGGCATTGGCAACATGGATCTCCTTGTCTCCATCGGTACCAGTGCAGCCTACGGACTATCTTTGTATTTGTGGTGGAGTTTTGACAACTCTCATGGCATGCCGCACTTGTATTTTGAAAGTAGTAGCGCAGTAATAACCTTAGTTCTGCTGGGTAAATATTTAGAACACAAAGCCAAACGTAGAACAACTGATGCACTTAGAGCGTTGGAAAATTTGAAACCTGTAGAGGCGACAGTGCAGCGCTTAAGTAAATGGCAAAAAGTTGCAGCTTCATCAGTGCAGTCAGGTGAAAAAGTGAAGGTAATTCCGGGTGAAAGAGTGCCAATTGACGGTGAGATTTTACAGGGGAGTAGTCATCTGGATGAAGCGTTAATTAGTGGAGAATCAATTCCGTTAAGTAAAAAAGAAGGTGATATTGTCACGGGTGGCTCACTTAACTTGGACGGTATTCTGGAGATTCGTGCCACTAATGTTGGTACCGAATCGACCTTATCTAAAATAATTGAACTCGTCGAGCAAGCCCAAGGAGCAAAAGCCCCCGTACAGGCAATAGTGGATAAAGTCAGTAGTATCTTCATCCCTGTCGTATTATTGGTCGCGCTTACCACCTTATTGGTGACGGGTTTAGTCTTTGATGACTGGACCAATGGCATTCTCAATGCGGTAGCCGTTTTAGTGATTGCCTGTCCATGCGCACTTGGTTTGGCAACCCCGGCAGCGATAATGGCCGGCACAGGAACCGCGGCTAGATTGGGCGTATTGGTTAAAGATGCCGTGGCATTAGAGCAGGCAAAAGAAATCGATTTAGTAGTCTTTGATAAAACAGGCACTTTGACCCAAGGCAAGCCAGTTGTAGATGAGATGACTGTCATCAGTGGCAGTGAAGAAGCTGTGTTGCAGTTGGCCTATTCCTTACAAATAAATAGTGAGCACCCATTAGGCAAAGCAGTTGTGGAAAAGGCATTAGCCAAAGCTACACAACCTTTACCTGTCGAAGAATTTCAGGTTGTCTCAGGTTATGGTGTCAAAGGCAACATTGATGACAGTTTACTATTGATGGGCAGTAGTCATTGGATGCAAGCGTTAGGTGTAAAGCTGCCAACCGAAAAAATAAAAATACCGGGTGCTTCTGTTTCCTGGTTGGCTAGTCAGCAACACGATCAGATCACATTACTTGGCCTGTTTTGTTTTAGTGATCAATTGAAACCTGATGCGCTGCTTGCTGTGAAGTTATTACAACAACAAGGTATAAAGGTCGCTATGCTTACCGGTGACAATCAAGCGAGTGCAACATCGGTGGCTACAGAATTACATTTGGACGATTTTAAGGCTGAAGTGCTTCCAGCAGATAAAGCTAAATATATTCTCCAATATCAAGAGCAAGGCTATCAGGTTGCTATGGTTGGTGATGGTATTAATGATGCTCCAGCACTAGCACAAGCGGATTTGGGGATGGCAATGGCATCTGGTACTGATGTTGCGGTTAGCGCAGCTTCTTTCACTTTAATGCGCAGTAAGCCAAGCCTAGTTCCCACGGCACTGGTCATTGCAAGGCTGACTTATCGTAAAATACAGCAAAATCTTTTTTGGGCATTTATCTTTAATACGGTGGGAATTCCACTAGCAGCCTTTGGTTATCTTGACCCAATTATTGCCGGTGCTGCAATGGCCTTTAGTAGCTTATTTGTCGTAAGTAACGCATTGTTATTACAACGTTGGACATTGAAGGAAAAATAACATGGATAAACTTGTCACCATAGGCAAAGCCTCTAGTTCATCAGGGGTGTCGGCTAAAATGATCCGATACTATGAAGAAGTCGGCGTGTTGAAAAAAGCGAGTCGCACTGATGCAGGCTATCGACTATATAATCAAGCGCAATTACAACAACTAGGATTTATCCGTCGTGCAAGAAACTTAGGGTTCTCCATGACTGAAATTCAATCACTGCTCAAGTTCTGGCTCGATACTGATAGAGAAAGTCGTAACGTGAAACAACTAGCACTGAGTCATTTACAAGAGATAAATGAAAAAATATTGGAGCTAGAACAAATGAGAGAAGTGTTACAGACGCTAGCGGATAAATGTGATGGTAACGATAACCCTGACTGTCCTATTTTAGAAGGCTTAGCTCAAACGTGAGCAAGCCAGAAGAGTTAACCAATAATCATTGAATAATTAATTGTAAGGGTTTCTTAGTCAGTAGTGCGATGTTGTGAATCGCTGGTCGATTATTGTTCTTTGAGCAGTTCACCTAACTCGATGGCTGCCTGGCGCAATACTGGTTCAAAATCGAGTAATTCATCTAAGCTTTTGCGGATCACAGGAGCATGGGTGAAAAGACAAGCAAACAACCTGCCATCCTGATCTTTAATGGGTACCGAGCAGGCAACCATACCATCGACAAACTCTTCGTTATCTGTGCCTAGCTCATTTGCTTGAATTTTTAACAGCTCACTTTCTAATAATTCTGGCTCAGTCAACGTATTACGTGCCAATTTGTCCAGTGGTAGTTTACCTACAATACGTTGACGGCGCTCTTTGGGCAGAGAACTTAAATAAAGTTTACCGCTGGAAGTACACCATATAGGCGTATGGCTGCCGACAGGTAAATGAATCCGCAATGGCCAATTGGTTTCAACACGATCGTAATAGATCATCTCGGTGCAATCGGGAATCGCAATGCCGCAGGTTTCACCAATGGTTTCCGCCAAATTTTTTAAAATGGCCTGACGTAAAGCTTTAAATCGACTGCTATGGAGTACCCCTAAAGCAATATTATGCATCCGGTCACCAGGAACCAGTAAGCCACGCATATTTATTTGCACATAATCATCAGCCTCAAGTTGCTGAAGTAAACGATGAATGCTGGGTTTAGGAATATCGAGTAAAAAGGCCAATTCAGCAGGTGACATAGGTCGCTCGGCACGAGAAATAGCCTCGATTATTTCGAGTACCCGAGTTATAGATGATCCTTTTTCTCTTCGCTGAGCTGCCATTTTATATCCTGTCATAAATTTCGTGCTCATTATAAGCAAGCCTAACGCATATAGGCAAGTAACAACGGACTCAAAGACACCGATCTTAAAGACAAAAAACTAGCCCATCGTTAGAAAGGCTAGTTAATACCAATTGAATTAATGAATGCACCACTTAGCGAGAATTAAAAGGCTTAGAGGCAAGGCATTGATTGAAGAGAATGGTTATTCCCTTGTCAAAATCAATAACGCCGCATGTAAGCCTTTTAAACTCGCCCTTAGGGAGTTTCGTAGCAACCTGATAACCTCACAAAATGAAAGAAATATAGAATAACTATGTTTAACTCATTTTGTTTGTTCTAAGTTCGCTACGTAACTCTAAGTTGGTCGATTCATTATTTCAATTGGTATACTCTCACACTTACCCGTGAGAGCTATTTAATTGTGCTCGGGTTAGCTCAACGTTGGCATTGAAAATTCTACCCCCTCACGAACACCTGCTGAAGGCCAGCGTTGGGTGACAGTTTTACGCTTGCTATAAAAGCGTACTGCATCGGGACCGTAAGCATGTAAATCACCAAACAATGAACGCTTCCAACCACCAAAACTATGATAAGCCACAGGCACAGGTAGTGGCACGTTAATACCAACCATACCTACTTGAATATTGTCAGAAAAATAACGTGCTGCTTCACCATCACGGGTAAAGATACAAGTACCATTGCCATATTCATGAGCGTCAATTATATCCATGGCTTCTTGCATTGTTTGCACACGAATAACCTGTAATACCGGACCAAAAATCTCTTCTTTGTAACTCACCATATCAGTAGTAACGTTATCGATTAACGTACCACCAACAAAGAAACCATCAGAGTAACCTTCAACCTCTATGTTTCGACCATCAACTACAATCGTTGCGCCCTGCTCTTGAGCATGATTAATATAACCAACCACTTTGTCACGATGCTGAGCGGTAATAACAGGACCAAAATCGTTGCTGCTATCGCTAAATGCACCAACTTTTAGACCCGCCATTGCCTTGGTCATTTTTTCAACTAATGCATCACCGGCAACATCGCCCACAGCAACAGCAACAGATAATGCCATGCAACGTTCACCTGAAGAACCAAATGCAGCACCAAGTAATTGGTTAACGGCATTGTCCATATCTGCATCTGGCATCACGATGGCATGATTTTTTGCGCCACCTAATGCCTGACAACGTTTACCATTCGCGTTGGCTGTCGCATAAATGTATTCAGCAATAGGCGTTGAACCAACAAAGCTAACTGCTTTAATACGCTCATCAGATAACAACACATCAACAGCAACCTTATCGCCATTAACAACATTCATTACGCCGTCGGGGAGTCCCGCTTCTTTTAATAACTGAGCAATAAGTAACGTTGAGCTTGGATCGCGCTCTGATGGTTTTAATATAAAGCAGTTACCGCAAGCAATCGCCATGGGGAACATCCACAGTGGCACCATCGCTGGAAAATTAAATGGTGTGATACCAGCAACAACGCCTAATGGTTGAAACTCGCTCCATGAATCAATATTTGGCCCAACATTTTTACTGTGCTCGCCTTTTAATAACTCCGGCACGCCACAAGCATATTCAACATTCTCGATGCCGCGTTGTAATTCACCCGCCGCATCATGTGATATTTTTCCATGCTCTTCCCCTATCAACTGGCAGATTTTATCAGCATTAGCTTCAAGTAATTCTTTAAAACGAAACATCACTCGCGCACGTTTGATAGGCGGTGTATTGCGCCATGCCGGAAATGCGGCCTGAGCACAAGTAATTGCTTGCTCTACCGTTTCAACAGAGGCTAGTGCCACTTGTTTAGTCGGCTGACCCGTTGCTGGGTTAAACACATCTTGAGTGCGAGCGGCGTCGGTACAAATTTCACCGTTAATTAAGTGTCCAATAGTATTCATAAATAATTCCTAATGTTATAAAAAATAGTATAAGTAGCAGAGGTTAATCCCACAGCCCTTGATAGATAGCGACCATATCGCTGATAGACGGTTCGATCGGGTTATTAGCTGGAGAGCCTGAAGCCAAGGCTTGCTCAGCCATCGTTTGACAAACCTCGAAAAATTCATCGCGCTTAATTCCAAACTGCTGTGGTGTTGGCACCGCTAATTCATCGTTTAATGCATGAAGTTCAATTAATAGTTTTTGGTTAGCCACCTCATTGTTGTCTTGCTCAGTTGCGATACCCATCGCTCGTGCACAATCGGCATAACGTGTTGGTGCGGCGGGGATCGAATAAGCGGTAACGCTTGGTAATAACATTGCATTTGAAAGGCCATGGGGCACATGAAAAAAAGCACCTATAGGCCGACTCATACCATGCACTAAGGCCACTGATGCATTAGAAAACGCAACGCCAGCTAAGGTAGAGCCAAGCATCATGGCTTCACGTGCATTTTGGTCTTCACCGTTGTGATAGGCTTTTCGCAAGTTTGGTCCAATCAGTTTAATCGCAGCAATCGCCTGACTATCACTGTATGGATTAGCTTTTTTACTCACATAAGCTTCAATAGCATGGGTTAATGCATCAATTCCAGTATCGGCGGTTATTCTTGGCGGCAAACTTATGGTTAACTTATAATCGACCAATGCCGCAACGGGCATAAAACCAATGCCGACACAAAGCATTTTCTCGTCGGTGGTTTCATCAGTGATGATGGTAAACCTCGTTACTTCAGAACCAGTCCCAGCAGTAGTAGGTACAGCAATAACAGGCAAGCCTTGTTCTATGACCATGCGTGGAAAACGATAATCTTGCATCACGCCGCCATGTTTGGCCAAAATTGCGATTGCCTTCGCACTATCAATCGGGCTTCCGCCCCCTAGGGCAATAATACAGTCGTAATTACCCTCTTGTGCCTTTTCAACACCCGCTTGAATAGACTTTACCGTGGGCTCTGGCACAGTATCATCAAAGATATGGGCAGAAATGTTATGTGCACCTAAACTAATTTGAATACGACCGGCATATCCCAGTGCCACCATCATCTTGTCGGTAATGATCAAGGGACGGTTGCAGCCAAGACTAACTAATATATTCGGTATTTGCAGGGCAGCATCTTCACCTATCTGCATAATACGTGGCAGAATAACTTGAGTAGACATATCAACTCCTTTCTATTTTTTGGTTATGTGAGTAAGTGGCTTGTTCAATATCAAAAGCCTATACCCGTTATCATTCAAGATGCTGTAATTTAGTGTGAATTAAAAATTACAACTACAAGGCACTCATTTGAAGTAATCGTCGTTCTATTGCAAGAATGAGTAACGCCGTAGCTGTATTTTTGAAACGTAATAAAAACTACATATTGAGTGGTGATGGGTATAAACACCCCCGTTTATTTATTATTTCTAGCGATGGCGAAAAACAGGTGCTCGCTTGGCGATAAACGCATGCATACCTTCTTTCTGACCCTCTGTAGCGAAAGCAGCCTGAAATAAGCGACGCTCATGACGCATACCCTCAGTAAGACTGGTCTCAAAAGCTACATTTACCGCCTCTTTAGCCATACGTACGGCAGGATTGTTATACCCTGCAATAGTATGTGCTGCTTCTAGTGCGGTTTGTAACAGCTCTTTACCCGGCACGACACGCGCTACTAGCCCAGCAGCTTTTGCTTCATGAACATCAATGGTTCTACCGGTTAAAACAAGATCCATCGCCAGTGACTTACCGACTGCATTGGCCAAGCGTTGTGAACCACCGATGCCAGGCAAAATACCAAGCTTAATTTCCGGTTGTCCAAATTGAGCATCTTCAGAGGCAATAATAAAATCACACATCAACGCTAACTCACAGCCACCGCCTAGCGCATAGCCACTAACAGCGGCAATGATCGGTTTGCTGATTGAACGCAATTCATCCCAGGGTGCAAAGATATCGTCACAATAAAATTCGGCATAAGTCAGATTTGCCATTTCCTCAATATCTGCACCGGCGGCAAATGCTCTAGCACTGCCAGTAATAACAATCGCCCCAATATTATCGTCGGCGTCGAAGACCTTTAAGGTGTCAACAACTTCTCTGGCAAGCTCTCTACTTAAGGCATTTAGGCTTTTAGGTCTATGAAGGGTGATCATACCTACCCGTTCACGGCGTTCGACTAATATGGTTTCCATCGCTGCAACCGTCGGTTGAGCAGCAGTTACAGATTCGGCATTTTCTTTGGTTTTTCTACTTTCCTGTTCAGTGTCGACGGATTTAAGTTTATCGCTGCTTTTGGTTTTCATAATTAGATTCTCTCTCGTGGAATATTAAAAGTTAAGCTTCAGAAATGACTTCGGCGTGCTTATTCTCAAGCTCATTATCATCCGAATTTTCCTGAGGTTGGGGTGTCGGCGCATACGCACCGTTGTTGGCCATCAATTCTGCTAAAATTGCCTCTCGATGCTCGTTAAGCGCTGGGGACTTGAGCGGTACCTCGGGATCAATTTCTGATACTGAACTCATCTTTATTGGGTTACCGGCCGTTCGTATAGCTCTCTCGTTTTCCCCTTTTACTTTAACGATCATGTTGCGAGCGAGAAGTTGTGGATGGGTAAATAATTTATCAATGGTGTTTATCGGCGAGCAAGGTACTCCAGCTTCATTGAGCGCATCAATCCAATGCTGCATTGGCTCGCTGAGTGTTATTGCCTCGACATCTTTAACCAGTTGTTTACGGTTTTGCACACGTAAATCGTTAGTTAAAAATTGTTCTTCTAAGGCCATTTGAGGAGAACCCAAAGCATCCATCATTAGTAAGAATAACGTATCATTGCCGGCACAGATCACGAACTTTCCATCCATTGCCGCAAAGGTTTCAAAGGGTGCAAGTGATGGATGATTGTCACCGGTACGTGTTGGTACAATCCCTTCCACGTCATATCTTGCTAGTGCAGTTTCCATCAACGCTGCCTGGCAATCTAGCATGCCTATATCGACTCGAGTTCCTTGAGCATCACGTGTTCGACTATAGAGTGCCGACAAGATACCAATAACACCAAAGAGTGCCGCACCTAAGTCACCAAAGCTGGTGCCAACGCGAGCGGGCTCTTCATCTGGCCAGCCTGTCAAACTCATCACCCCACCCATGGCCTGTACCACCATATCGTAGCCTGGTAATTCACTAAATGGGCCGCTGTGACCAAAACCTGAAATAGACGTATAAATAATATGGGGATGCGTTTTTTCAAGGCGTTCAGGCCCGTAACCAAGGCGTTCCATCACTCCAGGTCGAAAATTCTCTACCACCACATCACAACTGTCCAACAGGCGCTCTAGTAGTTCGCGGTCGCGTGGTGATTTAATATCCAGAGAAATACTTTCTTTACCGCGATTGAAGCACATGAAATAGGCTGAATCAACGCCAACGAAAGGCCCAAATGCACGTGTATCATCGCCAGTACCAAACCGTTCAATTTTAATAACTCGAGCACCAAGATCCGCCAAAACCATGGTGCAATAGGGTCCTGCCAGCACACGAGAGAAGTCCAAGACGGTAATTCCAGACAAAGGGCCTGGCTTTTCATCTGTTTCACTTATTTGATTCATAATTGCTAATCCGATGGTTGATTAAAACTTACGAACAGTCAAAATGAGACAGAACGTATCGAATTAAAGATACTACAGGTACACATATAATGAGTCAATACGTATCGATATAGACCTTAGTAGTAGTATTATCAATGTGGAGTATTAACAACATAGAAGATTGTAATTATTGATTCTATAAAAATAGTTTTATAATTTAAGGAGTTAAGAATATAAAAGCATATCAATCGAATGTCCGCTGTCGGTATTTTCAATAAAATTTCAGTATTGTTGTTTTAAGTTTAAACATAAAAACTTAAAACAACTTAAAACAACTTAAATAGAACTCACTAAGGTGAGCTTTATAGCAATTAGCATCAATACAAATCCTGCTACTTTATCAATTTTTTGTTTCTGTCGATTGAAACGAGGCAATATATTTGGGTGTGATAACAGTAAAGCAATACCGCTGTACCAGATAAAATGTGCCAACATAATAATCAAGCCATAACTTATTTGCATTATTAGGGGCGTATCTACCGACACCACTTGAGTAAAAATACTTAAGAAGAAGATAGATGTTTTTGGGTTTAATATATTGCAAGTAAAACCTAAACGTAACGCTATGAAGGGTGACATTTGGGCTGTTGTATTTTTTTGATCTTTATCTAAAAGCTCACGTGTTGTTAATAACTGCCAGGCAATATAAATGAGATAAGCTGCACCTAAATATTTGATTGCCGAAAATAACTCTGGTGAATTTGCAATGACTACTGCTAATCCTGCAATTGAATAGCTAGCATGAATACAAACGGATAAACACATACCTAAGCTCATATATAAACCTGCCAAACGGCCATTGTAGATGCTAGTACGCGTCACCATCACAAAATCAGCCCCAGGTAACATAGCCATAAAAATAGCAATTGTGCTCACCGCGATAATTTCTGCCATATAAGTATTTATTAATAATTCCATATTCTTCTCTCAATTTGAAGTATGCTCACAGCAACTCATTTATTACTTTGCAACTATGTTAATCTATGAGTAATTTTAAACAATACATCTATTTGTAAAAGGACTTGTGCCTCATGGACACAAATAAATTAATCCCTTTATTATCCGATATGGCCATTTTTGTCACTGTGGTTGAGCAGGGAAATTTTAGTAAAGCGGCAAAAGAACTTGGGGTAACACCTTCTGCAGTGAGCCGTCAAATTAGCCGATTAGAAGATGCATTAGGCATTAAATTGTTGCAACGTACTACGCGACAACTGGCGTTAACGGAGTCAGGGACAATAACATTTGATTATTGTAAACAGATGGTTGAAGCTGCGGATCAAGCGGTTAATGCCAGTCGCTCTGCAACATCGACGGTTAGTGGGTTATTGAGAGTAGCAGCGCCAAAATCACTAGCAAATAAGGTATTACGACCACTCTTTGTTGAGTTTTTAAAATGCTATCCAGACATTCAGTTGCACGTAAAAGTAACCGACCGTATTCTGGATCCTATCCATGACGGTGTCGATTTCTTGATTCATATTAATGATTATCCAATTGAAGCCTTGGTAAATGTTAAAATTGGTCGCGTTGAACAGGTGTTATGTGCCAGTCCTGATTTCTTAAAAAACCATACTCTGCCAACACATCCCGATGATTTGAAATATTTAGCATGTATTTGTTTAGGCGAAAACATGGCCGATAATCGTTGGCGATTTAGTAATAATAATCAACAAACAACCATACAAGTGACTGGATCATATTTACTTAACCACAGTGAAATGCGTCGAGATGCGATTGAACAGGGATTTGGTGTTGGCCCTTTGCCGGATTATATCGCGCAACAGGGTATTGAAACGGGGAAACTCATTCCGCTATTAGAAGATTGGCAGTTACAAGGTAATTATCAAGGTGATATTTGTTTGCAGTATGTGCAAAGTAAATATATGCCTAATAAAAATCGCATGTTTATCGATTTTATGAAACAAAAGTTACTTATAATTCAGCCTGATTCATAAGTAGTGGTTCGGGTCAGTTGCCGTTAACATTGAGAATTACCTTATGACTTCTTTTCGCTAAAAGCTGACATTGGTCCGTTAACTTTATTTGCTAACTTTTCGTTGCAAGAGCTAGCATCACTCTAATGTCCGCTATCTTCTAGGCTAGCGAGCATATATACTCTAACGCGAAATCGTCCCCAAACCAGCAAGAAAGCTAAATCGAAAATGCCCAGATTAACCGTATAATGCGATACCACTCAGACTTTACGATCAAGGCCATGTTTAATGCCAAGCACTAACCAAACCAGTTTAGCTGAACTCGCTGAGCCAAGCCAAAATCACCAGCACTTCAAAATATTTAAGCCTTATGGTTTTTTAAGTCAGTTTTTACCCGAATCACGAAAGAAGAAACATCTTCTTGGCGAGCTATGTAACTTCCCCGATAAAACGATGGCTATTGGCCGATTAGATCACGACTCTGAAGGGTTATTGTTACTCACTACCGACGGTATGATGAGCTACAAAGTCAGAAGTAAAGGCATAGAAAAAGAGTACTACGTTCAAGTTGATGGAGCTATCACTACTGAAGCAATGTTACTGTTACAAAATGGTGTTGAGATTAGTGTTAATGGGGATAAATATCTAACCCTACCTTGTAAAGCGTCCAAGTTAGACCATGAACCTCAACTTCCCACACGTGGTCGTAAAATCCGCGATCCGAGACATGGTCCTACTAGCTGGATCTCTATCACTCTCTGTGAAGGGAAAAATCGTCAGATAAGAAAAATGACGGCTGCAGTAGGCTTTGCCACATTAAGACTGGTAAGAGTGCGGATTGGCGACATCCATATCGATAGTATGATTGCCAGTGACGTTGTTACGCTACCTAATCTTGACGCCGCACTTAATCGCTAATGCCTCAATCATTAAACCCTTTGTGCTCCAAACACAACTAACGGTTCAGCAGCTCAGCATTCGTTGGATATTTCTCAAGCAACTCAACAAGTGTCCGAGCACCATCTGCAGGTTTAAGACTGGTAAGTGCTCTTCGTAAAACTCTTACCTTTTCGATATCGTTCGAATTGAGAAGAAGCTCCTCACGGCGCGTGCTACTTTTAGCAATATCCAACGCGGGAAAAATTCGCTGATTTGCAGCCTCGCGTGATAAAACGATTTCCATATTACCCGTCCCCTTGAATTCCTCAAATATCACCTGATCCATCCGGCTTCCAGTATCAACAAGTATGGTCGCTAAAATGGTAATTGAACCACCATTTTCAATATTTCTGGCTGTACCAAACAGTTTTCGTGGTATTTCCATCGCTCGAGCATCAATTCCGCCCGACATAGTACGACCACTGCTCTTTTGATTTGCATTATATACTCGGGTGAGCCTTGTGAGAGAATCAATGACAATCATAACATTGTGACCTTCGCCAGCTTCTCTACGAGCGATGTTAAGAAGCTCGTTGGTTACACGTAGGTGATGATCATAGTTTTCATCTGTGGATGAGGCGTATACTTTTGCTGGCACGCTACGTTTAAAATCCGTCACTTCTTCCGGTCGTTCATCAATGAGTAATGCATAAAGCTTTATATCGGGATAAGCTTCGCCCACAGCCTGGCAAATATGTTTTAAAAAGGTCGTTTTTCCAGAACCTGGCGGAGCAACAATTAAACCTCTCTGCCCCATTCCGATTGGCGTTATCAAATCCATAGCTCGCGTGGAGAGTTGCTGGGAGCCTAACTCTAGTTTAATACACTGATCGGGATTGATGGCTATGCCATTTAAAAAACGCTTTTGTGGGTCTTTATGAAATACATCCTTAACCACTTCCTCTACTGGCTTAGATACTATTTTTCTTTTCACATTCAGTGTTAATATTTTTCTTGTCATAATATCGCTTTATAGCTCTAGATAATTAAGTGTTTTTTGACGTGTCACCGTAGTCTAACGCAGTTAACAATTTATTATGTTGACCGTGAAAGGTTAGCCACCTTGTCAGGTTATATTTTATAAAAATAGATAATAACGCATTAGAAAAAGTATTGATAAACATCAATACAAAAATGTATAAAAAGCCACAAAGAAGTATAAATTAAGGCTGAAATTCTATCTCGCTTTATGTCCCCAAAGTGCCCAATACAATAATTTTTAAGGCCCCAACAACAAATGCTTGATACAGCTAATAGTTACTCATTGCTTTTCTAACTGCAGCGATCCGAAAAGCGGTAGTAAGCATCAATGATTACCTTATTATTTCTAATAGCCTTGAGTTCAAATGGTGAATGCAACGCTATCCTTAATGCAAAAGAGCATATTGATGAAAAGAAATCGTATTACCTATATTGAAAAGCTGTTCACAAAGCACTCATCTGTAGTCAAAAACATACTGTTAATTCTCTAGAAAATAAATCGTTAATAAATGACATGATTAATAGCAATTTTTAACACGACAAACCATTACAAATTATTATCATTATCATGACAATTGATAATTTTTAATTATGAATTGTTCGGCGTAAGATTACCTCATCGAAACGAAGTACGAACTAATCAATATAATTTTTGGAGTAAGTTATGAAAATGAATCACGTAGGTCTCATGGTTGGTGATATGGATAAAGCGGTTGAGTTTTACACTAAAGCGCTTGGTCTAAAAATTGTAATGGGTAACACTAAGGTAAAAGAAGAGCGTGAAACTGCCATTGGCAGAATGTGTGTGGCTGTTTTTGGTGAAGGCTTTAAAGGATTTAATATTGCGCACCTAGTAACGACTGACGGTATTGGTGTTGAAATGTTTGAAATGAAAGAGCGTCAAGAACGTCACGAAGTTGATTTCTCACGCCTTGGTATATTCCACTTCTGTCTTCAAACAGATGACTTCGAAGGTGCTATTGCGCGTACTGAGCAATATGGCGGTAAAGTGCGTATGGACATTATGCGCTACCATCCAGAAGACGACAGTAAACAAGCAAAAATGGTGTACTTAGAAGACCCGTTTGGCAATTTATTTGAGCTTTACTCGCACTCTTATGAAGAAACTTACGCTTCTGATTACGAGTAATCGATTTAACGTAACACACGTTAAACGAATTATTTGAAGGCTACCTAATGGTGGCCTTTTTTGTATCTGGCTGTAATAGAATAGTAACTTTGGCTATGTTTGTTGAGGTATCAGTAAAATATTCTAAGTCGCTTTGTGCCTCTTTGCGAGATAGAACTAATGGTCACTTTTGCCACATTGAGGACATTAACTAATGAAGGTTTAAAGCTGATTCAGATTAGATTTTGTATCGATAACGCTACCTTAAGCGGCGAAATCTTGCTGGCTAAAATATTGAACGCAGTGAAAATAGCCAGCTATATGTTGTCCGTTTAAAGGTCTTGTTACCCTTATATCCAAATTAATGAGAAAATTGTATTTGCTATTAAACCTACAAAAATACCAATGAAAAGCTCCTTAAATAACAATAAATATCTAAATGGACTTACGGATGATTGACCATGTTTTTGAATGTCTGCTGAAGTAGCCAACATCCAAGATCTAGACTGTATCACTGCTGATCTCCCTAACCTATCTGATAACATTCCCGAAACAAACCCAAGTAACACTACATAAAAAAGACTACCGACGATAAAATAGATCAAAGACGTGGAGTCTGAACCACTAATGAGTTGGTTTAAGGCAGACCTTATAAATTCATCTTTATCTTGTATTTCTAAAATTTTAGATATGGAATCAACCTGACCTTCTTGCCAAAAGTTATAACCAAATATTATCCCCAATAAGCCAACACCAAAACATAAAAATCCTGCAACCCCCGTTATATATCCACTTAATTTATTCCATACTCTAACTAACTTGGGCGATTGAATAGTATGATTTCCTAGAAAATCTTCAAATAGATTTACAATATCATTTGCCCAAGTTCTTTCAGTGTGCGAAATTGAAATTGAAATCTTACTTTCTGGGGCGGGTGTTCGATAGGAATAAATTGATTCATCGCCTTTTTGAACGCCAGGTGATATTGAAATGGCAACAGTCTGTTTTTCTGGGTTCTTTTTGTTTGGAAATTGAATCAAGAAAACAAATTCTAAAGATATATTTCGAGTTGTTGATTTTTTTAATTCATTGAAAGAAAAGAATTCCTCGGGAGAATTTAGACTTACGTGTCCTCCTCCTGAAAAAAACATCTGAGCGTGAAAAGATATAATTTCGCCTGAGTTCTGCAGTCCTCTTTGCCCAAGTAATATATAGAACTGACGAAGGTCTTCAACTCTCAACTCAAATAAACAATCGAAACTTCTCTCTAATGTTTGTCCTTTACTAATCAAAGAACTAATAAACTCTGCAAACTCATCGGGCTTACAGGGAAGTGTTATTTTAAAATCATTTTGATCTTCATCCCTTTCAACTACAACACCATTACTCATTAGATACTCCATTCTGCTTATTGGGAGGCATGGTACCTTATTTCAATAAGTCACCATGCCTCCTTTTATAATTCATTGAGTTCAACCATAACGATTAATCCAATGGTTTTCAAGGCATTAACAAGATCTAGGCTTTATACGCTTAGTTGAAAGAAGGCGCTATACTTTCTTTCTCGCAAAAAGTGTAAACTTCTGGTGGAACTGTACATAAAATCAGTTACAGAACAAACTTAATTCATTAGAAAATACATGGGAAAATTTTTAACTGTAATGTCTGCAATGCGCACAAAGTGATCATAATTACTGTGCAGCTAAGTACCCCAAAGCGTGTTGGAACTAAACGCTTTGTGTGATGCCAAAGCTGACATTATGTAAGACAAAAGCCTAGCTATTATTATTTTTAGTTATAATGAAGTATAAATACATATTATTAAGGATCACTATTGTTGTCTAATAAAGATAAAATTAGAAAGCTGCTTAAAGGTATAGAAACTGGTGATCCTGATGCAGCATTAGTTGTAAATGAAAATAAGTACATCCAGCATAATCCGCATACAAAAGAAGGAAACATTGGATTAGCAGAGCTATTTAAACAAATAGCAAAGACGGGACCACGCGTAAACATGATTCGGGTATTTGAAGATGAAGATTTTGTCTTCGCACATATGGAGTATCATTTTTCAAGTTTAAAAGTAGCGTTTGAAGTATTCCGTTTTGAGGATGGTTTTGCTGTAGAGCATTGGGACAACATGCAACCCATGCAAGAAGTTAATGCTTCTGGTAGAAGCATGTTGGATGGCTCTGTAATTTCAGAAGATCATGACCTCACAGAGTTTAATCGGAATAGAATCACTTTGTTTGTAAATGAGATTTTAATTAAACGAAATCTGGATCTATTAACAGACTTTATTTCTAATGATAATTTTATCCAACACAGTCCATTACTTGCTGATGGTATATCTGCTTTGCGCTCAGCACTCAGCGATATATCAGAGGAAAAATACAAAATATCCTATTCTAGAATTCATCGTGTATTAGCTGAAGGAAACTTTGTATTGAGTATAAGTGAGGGGCTACTTGATGGAAAACATTGTTCATTCTATGATTTATTTCGTGTAGCACAGGGTAAAGTTGTTGAGCATTGGGATACTGTCGAAGCAATTCCATCTCGTACAGAATGGAAAAATGAGAATGGTAAGTTTTAATCTATAGGTAGCTCAATGAATTAGCTTTGTAATTTAAATATTGAAAAGACAATTCAGTTGAATAAAAGTCCTAAGTAGCCTTAAAAATTATTAGGCCTACTTATAATAGGTACAAACGAAGTCCTATTCTAGGCTAGTTTAAAAGCGGTAACGAACACCAGCAACATACCAATTAAAGCGGTATCTTCATCAAAAGATCCTCTCTTTAAATTGTTTTATTCAGTAACGTACTCCTCATTATTTATTAAGACCCATACACTCTCTGCGGATATTTCCCCCTTGGATACTATTAATAATTATATCTAAGGGGGGGAATGTACTCTTTTACTGATTATTTACTGATTATTTACTGATTATTTACTGATTATTTACTGATTATTTACGTCCATGAAGGGGCTTAAAACTCATTAGAGCAAAAAACGATGCAATGCTTGTTGCGATTAACACCGTTGTCAGAGCAAGGATATTCATTTGTCCATAAAGCGCAAACCGCAATAACTCAACACAAGCGGTAAAAGGATTGAACTGACAAAGCCAATATAACCACAAACTTGCTTCTTGCATTTTCCACAACGGATATAAGGCACTGGAAAGAAAAAACATTGGAAAAATAACAAAGTTCATCACACCGGCAAAGTTTTCCAATTGCTTAATTAGATTAGACAACATCAGCCCTAGCGCGCCGAGAAAAAAGGCAATTAAAAAAATGGCTGGTATTGAGCTAACATAACCCATCAGAGGAATATCAACGTCGACTAACTGCGCAAAGAGTAAAAAAATTACCACTTGTAAAAGTGACAGCAACGCACTAGCAATCAACTTACAACATAATAAAAAAGGTCGAGGTAGCGGACTCATCAATAAAACTTTCATACTACCCATTTCACGGTCATAAACCATAGAAAGCGAACTCTGCATGCCATTAAATAAAATGATCATGCAGCAAAGACCTGGGGTGATATATTGTTGATAAGTAATATAAGTGCCGTAAGGTTCCATAATAGAAACACCCAGCGCCGCTCTAAAGCCCGCAGCAAATACAACCAACCACAGTAGTGGTCTGACTAACGCACTCAATAACCGCGAACGTTGTTGAAAAAAACGTAATATTTCACGCTTAACAATGCCATTAAAACAGTAAAGATAACGATTGTTCATCAGCTGATCTCCGCGCTAGCCGTTAACGAACGATAAAGCTGATATACATCGGCGACATTATGCTTTTTACATAATTCGCCACTGATACCCTGTGCTTGGATTTTCCCATCATCAATAATAATTAATTGATCATCAGCTGCTATTTCATCAATTAAATGCGTTGCCCATAACACACAAATACCTAATTGTTGGCTAAGTGAGCCAACGTATTCGGTGATCATTTTTCTGCTATCAATATCTAAACCAACCGTTGCTTCATCGAGTAATAATACTTTGGGTTGATGAATTAACGCTCGGGCAATTTCAACTCGGCGACGATGCCCGCCATTTAATGATCTTACTTTATCATTGAGTCGCTGCGTCAATTGAAGTTGAGACAGGATCTCGCTGATATTTTCTAGTGCTTGTGATGAGGAAATGCCATGTAGCGCCGCATAATAAGTTAAGTTTTGCTTAACCGATAAATCTAAATCTAGCGTGCTTTGCTGAAAGACCACGCCCATCGACTGCATGATTTTTGCTCTCTCATGATTTAAGTCATAACCATTGATCTTAATATCTCCTGATGCTGACTGATAAAGGCCCGTTAGCATTGAGAATAAGGTACTTTTTCCTGCGCCATTAGGGCCAAGTAAAACATTAAAACCACTGTTAATATTTAGGCTTAAACCATCAATGGCCGCTTTTTTACCGTAATAAAAAGTGAGCTCGTTTGTTACAATACTCATGGCTCATTTCGTATCACTACGCCCCACGGATAACGTCCAACTTTAATTGATTTTGTTACTTTCATGCGTTTCACGTCAATCACTGACACATCACCACTAATGCCATTGGTCGTTAATAGCTGACTTTGATCATGATTAAAAGCAAGCTGCCACACCCGACGCCCTACTAATAAATATTTCTCAACCGTCATTTTTTGACGATCAATAACGGCCACATGATTTGCGGGGCCTAATGCCACGAACGCATATCGCCCATCCTGTGTTAATTCGATGCCAACAGGTTGAACACGGTCATGATGAATACCTCGTATATCAAAGGTAAATTCCTTAATAATTTTTTGCGTGGCAACATCAAGTATCACCACAGTGCCGCCAATTTCAGAGCTGACCCATAAATATTTATTATCGTCGGTAAACTTAGCTGACCTTGGTCGTGCACTCACTAAAGTATTAGCAAAGTTGTCATGAGTTTTGGTGTCAATCCAATGCACCATGTTGGTCGTTTCCGAGGTTACTACAACAATTTTTCCATCGGGACTTACCGCTAATCCTTCAGGTTCAACCCCTACATCTATTTGCGCGATAACAGTAGCAGAGTCAATATCAATCACTGTAAGCAAGGCATCATCTTCATTAGAGGTATAAATAATTTTGCCATTTGGATGTAATGCAATCGTTTCAGGATCTTCACCTGAAGGTAGCTCACCGATGATTTGCTCAGTTGCCACATCGAGTATTTGAATCCTATCTGACTCGCTCGCACAGATATAAGCAAGTGACTGTTCCTTATTGAGAATAATGCCTCGAGGTCGTTCACCTATCGATATTGTTTTTATAACTTTATTGAGGCTTAAATCGATAACCGAAATATTGTCATCTTTTTCATTGGTGACATAAGCAAATTCAGTGGCATAGCCAGCGGTAGCGTTAAACAAAATGGCTACTACCGATACTCTAAGTAGTTTTCTAAAGTTTTCTCTAAAATAAAGTGTCTTTTTCATAAGTTACCTTAAGCCCAATATCCACTATGAGTTTTTATTAAGCGCGTCCATTAAAAGTTTACGTTAAAAGTAAATATTGAGCATTTATGTTGAGCATTTACCTTATACATTTACCGTGTTCTTTAGCGTGATCTTTACCGGGATAATTCGCATTGAGATTCTTGTGCATCAAAACCAAGCGTATCAAGTTCAGTTACGGGATGAAGCATGCCAGGCTGTGGAGACTGCGATACCAGAGCGTGAGGATGTACCAAAGCCATCGGCATTCTTAATTGTCGGCTCCAAGCACGAAAACTAAGCTTGCGCCCTTTGTACGCCGCCAATTCAAAATCCACCGAGTTAATATATTTGATGAGCTCACTACTCGTGTTTGAATGAAGTCTATGTACCGATTGAGCAACACTGCGCACGGCTAGATAACCAGCAAAGTCTATTTCATTCATTTTTCTATCAGCCATCTGCATAAAACGATTTTGCAGTTGAGTAGCGCCCCACTGCTCTATCGCACTATGCCATGCCAAAGCTTCCAAACCGGCCGAGCCTATTACAGGCCGAGGTAAATAAGTATTAAAGGGTAAAAATTCAGCAAAAGCTTTTGATTGGTCAGCAACATAAACAACATCATAATCTTTTACGGTTTGAGTAAACAAAGGTATTTCTTGTTGTGCACTACGCCTAAGGTCGGTATTAAAATCCCACTGCTTTTCATCGATAATTTTCAAACCAAAACGTTTCGCCGCCCGCTTAAACGAAGTGGCCAGCTGAAGATCTTCGGCTTTACTACCCTGTATTAATAATACTTTATTCATCCGACGATAAAGCAACCACTGAGCAAGGGCATCAGATTTCATAGCATCACTGGGTATGGTATGAAATACAGAAGCTAAACACTGCGTATTACGTAATTCATCAGCAGATTCACTGACATTAAACAGCAACACTGGCTTGTTTTTGGCCCAGAGATCTACTTGCACCAGTTGTGTTAAGGGCGCTTCAAGAATAAAAATGCGTCGGCCCTGTTGATATTCTTCTTCCAGATAATCTAAAAACTGCGCAGTTTTCGTCGCAATAAAGTAGTTTAATGTAAAGTGTTGCTGTAAAAATTTTCCGGTGGTATTAGAGTCACTGATAGCTAGCTTAGCGCCCATATAGCCACTGTTTTCTGGCTTTTTAAAAAGAGTTGATACGCCAGGAGCTTGTTGCTGCGCTAACTTTACATAACTGATATCAAGAGTGATGGGGCTTGCTAATGCATTAAAACAACTAAAAAGACTAAGAAAAAATAGCCACATAGAGCTAGCAATACTTTTCACTAGATACTTTTTAAACCTTACTCTTGTCACAATAAACATGGCGACCCCAAAAATAAAAAACTCGATGACTATCAGTTATACCCAACAGATTAAACGAATGTACTTATGTATAAGCATATAGAAAAATCTCATAAAGTTAAAAAGACAATAATTCCATCAGAACACCATAATGAATTGATATATAACAAAATAAAATTAATTATGCAGTTTTCTACCCCTAAATTCATACTAAAGGATGAGGCTTAACCGCGCTAAAGTACAATTCTTGAAGGTCACTAACCTCGTTAAGATGGTTCTATTAGAATTAAACACCACAATTTTTTACGTGAAAGAAGGTACACAGTGATGATAAAACTTAACTTAGGTCGTAGCCATTTAATTGCATTCATATCAATATGTTCATTTGGCGTAGCGGCTCACGGCCCTGTGACCCCGCAATCAATTAACACCTCAACATTGCCCACATTGGGCGAAGAATGGGCAGACACTAACCCTTACCGCACAAAAGAAGGTGACGTACGCACTGAAATTTTACGTATTGGTGCATCAGCCTATAACCAAAATTGTGCTCGCTGTCATGGGTTAGGTGGAATATCTGGCGGTATTGCTCCCGACTTACGTCAATTACCAGCAGATTATGATGGTGATGAGTGGTTTATTTATCGTGTACAAAATGGCGCGGTACGTAATGGTGCTGTTTACATGCCGAAAATGACTGAACATTTAAACCAAGAAGCACTTTGGTCTATTCGTACTTGGTTAGAGTCAGTAAGTGATGAAGAATAAATTTTATTCTCTATTTTTGTGGTTAAGTTGTTGCAGCATATTGTGCTCAACAACTTTTGCGCGATCTTATGATGATATTATTGAAAGCAATGAAATTACCGTTGCTGTTTATAGCGATTTCATCCCCTTTTCATACAGAGAAAACGGGGAAGCCAAAGGCATTGATATTGATGTCGCAAAACATATTGCCAAACAGTTAGGCGTGACACTTCGATTCAGGTGGGTAACCGCCGATGAAAATGTTGAAGATGACTTACGCAATAATTTATGGAAAGGACACTTCCTTAAGCGTAGTGTTGCTGACTTAATGCTCAGAGTCCCCTACGATAAGAAATATTCTGAGCTGCGAGACGATATTGGTGAACGGGTACATGAACAGGTACACATGTTCGCTCCCTACCATACAGAATCATGGAAAATCGTTTTCAATACTAAAAAAATTGACGATGTTAGCACCATGGCAGTCTTTCAATATCATGACATAGGTGTCGAAGTAGACTCCATTCCCCAGTTTTACCTTCTATCAGTCTTCAATGGTCGAATGCGCAACAAAACCAAACAGTATTCTTCACTAGCATTAGCTATTTCAGCAATGTCTGAACAGAAGATTGATGCCGTAATGGGACTTCGAAGTCAGATAAGTCATTACCAACATCAGCTTGACTCCCCTACTTACCAGTTAGCCACCAATGCCTTTCCGATGTTAGGAAAACAACAATGGGATATAGGTATGGCGGTAAAAAGTGACTATCGCCAATTAGGTTACGCCATTGCTGATATTGTCGAAGCTATGGTAAGCCAAGGACAAATGAAGAAAATATTTAAACAGTACAACGCAGTTTACAAAATTCCAAACCTGTACTCGGTCAGTGATAAATAGCAGTCTGTGATGAACGACAGTCAAACTCATCCTTTTTCATCATACTAAATGATGAAAAAAACGCTACTGCCGAGTAATAGAGAAGTAAATAGAGACGTTTTAATATCGTTATAGCCTGCTTTAATGTTTTATTCATATCGTTAGATGATGTGTGAATTCATGGACGTTATGCAGGAAGGTAAATAGAGAAGAATATCTTTAACCAAATTTACAACCCAAGAGGAAATAACAATGATAACAACATGTAAAACTAAGGTATTGTCATTATCTATGGCAATTTCTTTATCATTAACAGGCATAGCAAATGCTGATGTAACCGATAAAGATATTGCCAATGACCAAATGACAACTAATGATGTTGTGTCCTATGGACTTGGTCTAAGAGGACAACGTTACAGCCCTCTTGATAAAATAAATATCGACACAGTTAAAGAAATGCGTCCAGTTTGGTCATTCTCATTAGGTGGGGAAAAACAACGTGGTCAAGAATCTCAGCCTATGGTCAAAGATGGCGTCATGTATATTACTGGCTCATACTCTCGTGTGTATGCTATAGACGTTCATACAGGTGACGAACTTTGGCAATATGATGCAAGATTACCTGATGGTATTATGCCTTGCTGTGATGTTATCAACCGTGGCGCAGCACTATACGGCGACCTAGTTATTTTTGGTACCCTTGATGCAAAACTTGTCGCGCTTAATAAAGACACAGGTAAAGTTGTTTGGAAAAAGAAAGTAGAAGATTATAAAGCGGGTTATTCAATTACTGCTGCACCTATTATTGTTAAAGGTAAAGTCATCACAGGTGTTGCTGGTGGTGAATTTGGCGTAGTCGGTAAAGTAAGAGCTTATGATGCCAAAAATGGTAAATTAGTATGGGAACGCCCAACAGTTGAAGGCCACATGGGCTACATCTGGAAAAATGGCAAAAAAGTTGAGAATGGCATTTCTGGTGGTAAAGCAGGTGAAACATGGCCAGCGGAACTTTGGAAATCAGGCGGAGCAGCACCGTGGTTAGGCGGTACTTATGATGCAGACGTTGATTTACTCTTTTTTGGTACCGGTAACCCCGCACCATGGAACTCTCATTTACGTCCAGGTGATAACCTCTTCTCTTCATCACGTTTAGCCATTGATCCAGATACCGGTAAAATTGTTTGGCATTTCCAAACTACGCCACACGACGGTTGGGATTTTGATGGTGTTAACGAACTAGTTTCTTTCGATTATAAAGAAAATGGTAAAACCATTAAAGCAGCAGCAACAGCTGACAGAAATGGTTTCTTCTACGTACTTAATCGTGAAAATGGTGATTTCATTCGAGGTTTCCCGTTTGTTGATAAACAAACATGGGCTTCAGGACTTGATAAAAACGGACGCCCAATTTATATCGATAGTAATAGACCATCGGATCCAAGCGAGTCGAAAGACGGCAACAAAGGTAGCACTGTTGTAGCCGCTCCTGCTTTCTTAGGCGGTAAAAACTGGATGCCAATGGCTTACAGTCAAGATACTGAATTGTTCTATGTACCATCAAACGAATGGGAAATGGATATCTGGAATGAACCTACTGCTTATAAGAAAGGTGCTGCATACCTTGGCGCTGGTTTTACCATTTCAGCAATCAATAAAGACTACATTGGTGTATTAAAAGCAATCGATCCTAAAACAGGTAAAGTTGTTTGGCGTTACAATAACTATGCTCCATTATGGGGTGGTGTATTAGCCACTGCAGGTAACCTAGTCTTTACCGGGAACCCTGAAGGATACTTATTAGGTCTTGACGCTAAGACGGGTGAAGTTAAATATAAATTTAATACCGGCTCAGGCATCGTTGGTTCCCCTATTACTTGGGAAATGGATGGTGAACAATACCTTTCAGTTCTATCTGGTTGGGGTGGCTCGGTTCCTCTATGGGGCGGTGATGTTGCTAAGCGTATCAAACACTTAAACCAAGGTGGTAGTGTATGGACGTTTAAACTACCTAAGTAGTTTATACAATCTTATCAAAAGGCTTTTGAATTTATTCAAAAGCCTTTTTTATTTAAAAAACAAATACTTTCAAACAGTTAAAACAAAAACCTCAACGTGACTTAATTCAACTCATTCTAAAGTATGATGTTTTCTATGCAAAGGGAGAATAGTCTACTTACCGTACTGCTACTAATATGGATACATGAAACAACGCTTTGGTAATTATCAATTTGATAAGTATCAAAGTAAATATAAACAGGGCCACGGAAAAGAGTTTTACTCTGGCTGGTCTAGATACGAGGTGATATATGATCTATGCAAACCCAGGCAGTGAAGGTTCTGTCGTTTCTTTTAAACCTAAATATGAAAATTTTATCGGCGGTAAATGGGTTGCTCCAGTAAAGGGAAATTATTTTACTAACACCACCCCCGTAACTGGCGAAGCAATTTGTGAAATCCCACGTTCAAGCGCTGAAGATATTGAGCTAGCACTTGATGCTGCTCATGCTGCAAAAGTGGCCTGGGGTAAAACCTCAGTACAAGAACGTTCAAACATCTTATTAAAAATTGCCGACCGTATTGAAGCAAACCTTGAGTTAATAGCGGTAGCTGAAACTTGGGATAATGGTAAACCAGTACGTGAAACACTCAATGCTGATATTCCATTAACGGTTGATCATTTCCGCTATTATGCTGGTTGTATCCGTGCTCAAGAAGGTACTCTTTCACAAATAGATGATGATACGGTTGCTTATCACTTCCATGAGCCTATCGGTGTTGTTGGTCAAATAATTCCGTGGAACTTTCCTATGCTAATGGCTGCATGGAAATTAGCGCCAGCGCTTGCTGCTGGTAACTGTATTATTCTTAAACCAGCTGAGCAAACACCGGCAAGTATTCTTGTGTTTATGGAGCTGATTGCTGACTTGTTACCGGATGGTGTATTGAATATTGTTAATGGCTACGGTAAAGAAGCCGGTGAAGCATTAGCGACTAGTACCCGTATTGGTAAAATTGCTTTTACTGGTTCAACACCGGTTGGCCAACATATATTGAAATGTGCTGCTGAAAATTTAATCCCTTCTACTGTAGAACTTGGTGGTAAATCACCAAACATATTCTTTGGTGATATCACTCAATTTGAAGATGATTACCTGGATAAATGTGCTGAAGGTTTTGCTTTAGGTTTCTTTAACCAAGGTGAGGTATGTACATGTCCTTCTCGTGCACTAGTACAAGAAGATATTTTTGATGAGTTCATGGCAAAAGTTCTTGAGAAAACTAAAAATATCGTTCGAGGTAACCCGCTTGATGTTAACACTATGGTTGGCGCACAAGCTTCTAAAGAGCAATATGAAAAAATTAAAGGTTATCTACAAATAGGTAAAGATGAAGGCGCAACGGTACTTTCTGGCGGTGAAGCTGAAAGTTTAGACGGTCCACTAGGTACCGGTTACTACATCCAGCCAACTATTTTAAAAGGTAAAAACTCAATGCGAGTTTTCCAAGAAGAAATTTTTGGACCGGTTATTTCTGTGACTACCTTTAAAGATGCTGAAGAAGCGTTACAAATAGCTAACGACACTGCTTTTGGTTTAGGTGCTGGTGTTTGGACGCGTGATGCTAACCTTGCTCATCGCATGGGTCGTGGTATTGAATCAGGACGAGTGTGGACTAACTGTTACCATTTATATCCTGCTCATGCTGCCTTTGGTGGTTATAAGAAATCAGGTATTGGTCGCGAAACTCACAAGATGATGCTTGATCATTATCAGCAAACTAAGAACTTATTAGTGAGCTATAGCACAAGTCCTTTAGGCTTCTTTTAAAGCTATCTTTAAATTTATATTTTAGCGCTTAGGCCTTAGGTGAATGAGTGTCCCTCAATAAGAGACACTCATTTTTTTTTAGTAAAGCTAAAAATCAAACAAGCTTAGTGTTTATTCTTACTAACGCTTTTAACGATTTATTTGGGTGTTAACATGCCTTTGAAACAATTAAAAAACCTCAAAACATGGGTTATCTTTGCCCTACTTTTAATGTTAACAACTTCCTTTTATTCTGTTGCTTTTAATACAACGACTCATGCCAATGTTACCGCAATCTCAGATGAAGTCGCTCAACTATTTCCTAGTGCAACACGCGTTGGACCTATTGATAAAAAAATTGCCGTAACCCCTATTTATCAATTAAATGAACTACTGGGTTATGTTTTTGAATCAGATGATTTTGTTAATTTTATTGGGTTTTCTGGTCAAACAATTAACCTGCTAATAGGTATGGATACGCAAGGCGTTTTTACCGGTTTAAAAATACTCAATCATAATGAACCGATTTTTTTGCACGGCTTAGGCGAGCAGCCTATGTTCAAATTTATCAAACAATATCAAGGGCATTCAATTAAAGAGCGATTTATTGTTAACGCTCGGTCTAAAACATCTGTTGATGCTACCTATATTGACGGCGTCACACGCGCAACAATATCAGTACTAGTAATCAACGACACCATTACCGCTTCAGCACTTAAAGTCGCACGAGAAAGGCTATCTGGCTTTGTTGCGCCATCACAAACCAGCATTAATCCAGACTACTATCAAACACTCAACTTTGAAGAACTCGTTAACAAAAACTTCATCAAGCATTGGCAGCTTACCCGTGAGCAAGCAATCGCGTTGACTAAAACATCACCGACAAACTTAGCGGATGAAATTAACCAGGTTACTGAAGAGGGAGATGAATTTATCGACTTGTATTTTGCCTTCGTCAATATCCCTATCATAGGTAAAAATTTATTAGGTGAACAAGAATACCAACGCTTGCTTGAGAGCTTAAAACCCGGTGAACACGCGTTAATGATGTTTAGTGACGGTAAGTATCATTTTGTTAGTGAAGACTTTACCCCACAAACAGTGCCTAATCGTTTAAGTGCACAGCAAGCGACTCTGCCTGTGGATATTCGTGATATCGACTTTTACAGTTTTTACGATCCTTCCTTTTCACTCACCGTCCCCGACTTTAATGAAATTAGGGTGTTTAGAATAAAGTCTCAGTCGGGTTTTGAATTAAATAAAGAATTTTCATTATCGTTAATGCTGAGTTACAACAAGTCGTTCTTATCAAAGCAACAACACAGTTTTACTATCAATAACACCTTACCTGACAGTTTATTTATTCATAAAGAGCCCGAAATCAACCCTGAAGAAAATCGACCTTTGTGGTTGAAAATTTGGATAAGCCGTAGCACGGATATCATTATACTTGGCATTTATCTTATCTTTTTAGTTTGGCTATTTATCAAACAAGAAACACTCGCCAAAAATGCTAAAGCCACCCACAAAATACGATTTACCTCATTAACCTTTGTCATTGCTTTTATAGGATTTTATGCGCAAGGTCAATTATCAGTGGTCAATATTTACACCTTATTTCTGTCAATCTGGCAAGGTTTTAATATCAATGTATTTCTCCTTGATCCAATAATTTTTATCTTATGGGTCTTTGTCTTTATTAGCCTTTTTCTCTGGGGAAGAGGCCTGTTCTGCGGTTGGCTGTGCCCCTTTGGTGCATTACAAGAGTTTGCCGCTTTAGTGGCGAGTAAACTAAAAATAAAGCAAATAAAAATAAAACCTCATCACCATAAAAACGCACAAAAAATAAAATATGCAGTGCTTATTTTATTGGTTGGCAGCTCATTTTATTCACTCACGCTTGCAGAGCAGTTGGCTGAAATTGAACCCTTTAAAACCAGTATCACACTCAATTTCGTTCGTTATTGGCCGTTTGTTTTATATGTAGTATTACTACTTGTCGTTAGCTTGAAAATACACAAATTTTACTGTCGTTATTTGTGTCCATTAGGCGCAGGACTTGCCATTATTGGCCGATATCCACTTTTCAAATGGCTGACACGACGCAAAGAGTGTGGCTCTCCATGCCAACTTTGCCGTAACAAAAAGTGTGGTATTGATGCTATCAATAAAGACGGCTCTATTGACTATGGTGAATGTATTCAATGCTTAGAATGTTTAGTTACCATCAAAAGTCCAAAAGAGTGTGTGGTTGATAAATATTCGAAAAAAAGAAAAGCTGTAATCTTGGTAACACCGAACACTGATTTTATAAATAATCTCGAGTGAAATTGATAAAAGGTGCTCGATAAAATTAAAGCGTCTACGAACTATGATAACTAACCTAACTAACGGTATAAGTTACCTAGAAATTAACAGCTTAGAAGTAAAGTTAGCACATGCAAATTAGGGTAAATATGGTTATTCTATATTTCATTCATTTTAAAAATGTATCAGGTAGCTGTTAGGCTACCAAAGGGAATTATATGAGTACAATTAAAACAATTACCGCGGTCAGTAATGCGACTGATCCCTTCCTTGCAAGCCAAGAATTGTACCAACAACTTAACCAAGAAAATATCTGCTTTGTGCTATTTTATTGCTCCTCAACTTATGCGCTCGATACACTGGCAAAAACGATGGAAGATACCTTCAAAGAAACCAAAATTGTTGGCTGTACTACCGCAGGAGAAGTAACTCAGCAAGGTTACGAACAACATTCTATTGTTGCCATCGGCTTCTCTAGTGACTACTTTGCTATTAGCGCCAAACTTATCGAGTCAATGGAAAAGTTCGATACCATCAATGCGCAATCAACAATAAATGAGTTAATAGAAGATTGTCATTCAAAAAATTTAACACCCATTAAAAATAACAGTTTTTTACTGACGTTACTCGATGGCCTTTCCTCAAACGAAGAACAATTCCTGGTTACCCTAAACTCAGCGACCCGTGGTATTCCCCATTTTGGCGGCTCTGCTGGAGACGATATTAATTTAGCGAAAACGCATGTGTATTACCAAGGTAATTTTTATCAAAATGCCGCTATCGTGATTATGGTAAACACCCTTTTATCTTTCGAGGTTTTTAATTGTCATCATATCGCACTACCAACGGAAAAATTAGTGGTAACAGCCGCAGATGCTGATAGTAGAACGGTCTATGAATTAAATGCCGAACCTGCTGCACTTGAGTATGCAAAGTTATTAAATATGGATTTAAAGGATTTAAGTCCTGAAGTATTTTCGCTCAATCCTTTAGCCGTTAAAGTCGGCGGTCAATACTATATTCGTTCAATTCAAAAAGTGAATGAAGCTGATTTAAGCCTAACATTCTACTGCGCTGTTGATGTTGGCATTGTACTCACTGCGGTAGAAATGGGTGACATATTTGATCCTGTAACTCAAAAGTTAGATGAAATTTCAAACCGTTACGGTAAACCTGAGTTAGTACTCGCTTGTGATTGCTTTTTAAGACGCTTAGAAATAGAACAAAAAGGTTTAGAAAATAAAGTACAAAAATTAAATGCTAAGTACAACATTGCTGGATTTAATACCTATGGTGAACACATTAATGGCACGCATTTAAATCAAACCTTTACCGGTGTTTACATTGCGGGAGGTATTAATGAGTGATCTATCCCTAGAAGAAGAGTTAGCTCAATTAAAAAAACAAAATATCAAATTAAAAAAAATTAACGATGCCTTAATGCAACGGGTAGAAGACAGCGGAGAAAATCAGTATGCGCCTTATACTGCCTTTGAGCATTCGGTGCACCTAGCTGAACAAGTAAGAGAAAAAACGCAAACCTTAAATGAAACACTGGCAAAACTGGAGCGGAGTAATCACGCATTAAAACAAGCAAATACTCAAGGTAATCTGTTCAAACAACGTTTTATTGATGCAATAGAAAGTATTTCAGAAGCCTTTGTTTTACTCGACAGTAAAGGTCGAATTATTTTACAAAACAGTAATTTTGCCAATTTTTGGATCGACTCAGGTTTACCCATTACAGAAGGCGTCAATCTCAAAGACTTAAAAGATTTAGCCAAAACCCGCGGTATTATTCAACGAGCATCTCCAGGTGATGCGTTTGCCAGCCCTGTATATCAATTATCAGATGGTCGATGGTTTCAATTAAACGAACACCAAACCAGCGAAGGTGGTTGGGTAATGCTCTATACCGACATTACCGCGGTAAAAACAGCAGAAAGTGCCCGTTATGAGCGAGGCATGGCGCAAAAGTCGCTGTTACTACAAAACTTGATTGATAACATTTCTCAAGGTGTAGTGTTGATCAGCAGTCATAACAAAATCGAAGTATGGAATACGCGTTTTGCCCAGATCAGTCAATTATCCCCTCACCTGTTACGAGGCACGCCTACGACTGATAATATGCAACATTTAACGGAACTCGACTTAACACCAAAATCAAGTACCAATAACTATTCTTACACCCAAACATTGATTAACGGAACCGTCTTAGAAATTAAAAGTCATCGACTTAAAAACGGAAAAACAATTAAAACCTATAGCGATATTACCGAACGTCATCGCTACGCGGAATCATTAAGAAAAAGTGAAAGTTGGTTACGATTAATCACGGATAACGTACCCGCAATGATCGCTTATGTCGGTAAGGATCTAAAATATCAGTTTACTAATCAAGTGTACGTTGACTGGTACGGTTGGCCTCAAGGTGGCCTTAATGGCTTAGAATTAGAACAAAGTCGAGTCCATTCAAATTTTACTAAAATAAGGCGTTACGTTGATCGAGCCTTGGAAGGTGAAAGTGTTAGTTTTACCATTGATGAAAAAAACAAATTTGGTGAATCGAGCTATTTATTAAAATCTTATGTGCCTAATCGTGATGTTAACGGTGATGTACTCGGATTTTTCGTGCTCATTCGAGATATTACCGAACGAAGAAAGAATGCCTTAGCTCTGCAAAAAGCCCATGACCAGCTGGAAGTTAGGGTACAAGAGCGAACCTTTCAATTACAAAGTTTAAATGACAAGCTGCAAGTGGAAGTAGAAGATCGCCGTCAAGCGCAATCTAATCTAGTCAAAGCTAAAAGCGAAGCAGAGTTCGCCAACGTTTCAAAAACAAAATTTCTTGCTGCCGTGAGTCATGATTTATTACAACCATTAAATGCAGCCCAATTATTTACCAGTTCATTAATGGAACGTCCTTTAGAAGATAACACTAAAAAGCAGCTTAACTCGGTTGCTAATTCGTTAGACGATTTAGAGAATTTAATCTCTACACTGGTTGATATTTCAAAACTTGATGCAGGTGTGGTCAAAGCCGATAAAAGCTCATTTAAATTGTCAGAACTACTTAACAACCTCGTGAGTGAGTACCAACAAATCAGTGGTCAATTTCAAGTGGAATTACATTATGTCAGTAGTGATGTTGTGGTAAACAGCGACAGTGTATTGCTTGCCCGCATATTGCGTAATTTTCTATCAAATGCCTTTAGATATACGAATAATGGCAAAGTGTTACTTGGCTGTCGACGTCAAGGTAACCATGTATCTATCGAAGTATGGGACAATGGTACCGGTATTGCTCAAGACCAAATTAAAGAAATATTTAAAGAGTTTAAACGTCTTAAAGCTTCTCAAACGGCGTTTCGTAATGGTCTTGGTTTAGGTTTAGCCATTGTAGATAAAATTTCTAAAGTACTCGAACATCCAATTAATGTTAACTCTGCCTTAGGTAAAGGTTCGGTGTTTTCAGTCAAAGTTCCGCTTGGAAAAATAAGTGATTTACCTCAATCAAGTGACCCACTTAATTATATTATGGATACCCCAGTATTAGCGAAAAGTAAGATATGGCTTGTTGATAATGACGCCAGTGTTTGTGCCGGTATGTCACAACTACTAGAAGGCTGGGAGTGTGTGGTAATAACTGCCACCAGTCTAAAGGAATTGCAACAGCAAGTTGATATCAGTCATGATCATGCCGATATATTAATCGTGGATTATCACCTTGATGATGGCGTAAATGGTTTCGATGTAGCAAAAGAAATTAACAGCTTACGAGATAAGCCATTACCGGTGATGATGATTACTGCCAACTACAGTAAGCAACTGAAAAAAGAAGTAAAAGATAGCGATATTCTATTATTAAATAAACCCGTTAAGCCGATGAAATTAAAAACATCAATGTTATATTTATTAAAATAGTTCCTTATTTATACCCGTATTCCGCTAGTATTAAAAGCGCCTTTAAACCTTTTAATACTAGCTGAGCGGTGAATATTTTAATTTTTCGCTAATGATTAATTAATTCTTTTTTGTAACGTGAAAGCCCCTCGAATATCACCAACCTTAAATCCTGTCGCCTGGTCGTTAGGATATAAGGATTTCACCTTCGTGGTGATTTCTTCAGACACATCGCTCCCATGACAAGTTACACATAAGCCAGCAGTGGGAATCGGCTTCATATAACGATAGACTAATTTATCACCTTCTCTCACCGTCTCAGAGTATTCCATGGTTTTTAATTGCTCTCCTGCAGCTTTACGTTTTTCAAATTGACGCAGAGTAGTAGATTCCCATTCATCAGGTGCGTTGCTCTCGTTTCGAACTTTCAATGAAGTCCGCGCTATGTTCCAACCTGATGAAGAAGAATTCTTTACGGCAATTGGCCCAGCTTGAATATTACACTGCTCTAATGCTTTTATAGGTCCACCTGATTTCATCGACGTTTTTAATACGTGCTTTAAATCACTGCCGAACGCTTTTACCAAAGAACGCGCTTGTAGAGTCTCTTGGCTAGCTACATTTTCTCCGGCATTTGCTAGCAATGGTAATATCGATAATGTGCTGACTAACAACACCTTAATGCTCATTGTTTTCATTTACTGCTCCATAGTTGTGTTAATTGTGTGAGTTGTGTTTAAAAATAATTAAGTAATTTTTGATAATAATCGTTATTACTAACCAGTTGGCTGTGGTTGCCTTGTGCAACAATTTTTCCTTGTTGCATTACGATTATTTTATCCATTTTTTCTAGCATCAAAGGTTTGTGAGTGATCACCAGTAGGCTTCGTTGCTGTTGCTTCACATGAGCTAATATATTACTCATTATCTGTTCTTCATTGTGACGATCTAAGCCTTTGGTAGGCTCATCTAAAATCAGTACACTGGCAGAACGCAGTAGTAATTGGGCAATTTGTAATCTTTGAGCTTGACCACCTGAAAGCCCTGTACCACTTGTTCCTAACCAAGTATCGAAACCTTTGGATAACCCCTCAATAAAGTCAATTAAGTTCACTAATTGACAGACTTTACGCATTTCTTCATGTGTTGCATCGTGTTTAGCTAAACGTAAATTATCCGCAATACTTGCCTCAAAAATATGTCCTTGTTGGCTCATCAAGGCAATATGTTGGCGCAATGACTCGCGTTCTATCAAACTCAAATCACACCCTGCAATAGTAATACTGCCTTTGCTGTGTTCACTTTCAGCAGCACTTGATGAGCAATTAGTTGGGGAATGAGATGATGAAAGCGCAACTCCTGTTGGCCAAAAGCCCATCAGTAAATTAACTAACGTTGATTTCCCTGCTCCACTAGCACCGATGATTGCAACTTTTTCGCCAGCTTTTATTGATAAATTAACATCAACTAAGCTAGCTGTTTTTTGCTCTGGATAACTAAAAGTGAAGTTTTCAAAATTAATGTCGCCATGTTTCACTGGTTCAACACCAATATCGATAGGTTTTTCTTTATCGATAATAGCGAATAACCTTGCCGCGCTGGCAAGACTTTGCGGTAACAACTGCAATGCCAACGGCATGCTACTCACGGTTTCAAAACTCACTAATACCAATAAAATAACGGCAACTAAAGACTTACTATCAACTTCACCCATTGATAACTGAGGTAATAACAACAATAAACACGCTAACGCTGATAAATGAATGAGTAAAAAAATGATCGCATTCAATCTGGCATTAATTTTTACTAAACGATAACGTACATCATAATATTGCTTGGTAATGTTTGCTATTGAGCGCTGATAACTGATGCTTACTTGATACACCAAGAGTGTTTTAATCGCGCCAATACCATTGATTAATTCTTCAGTGAGATGGCTTTCTAAATGAGACTTTTCATGCGAGAGTTGTGTTGACGCTAAATAACTGATCACCGGAAAAATAAGTCCAACAATCAATAATGCAACGAGCATTACCCAAGCAATAGAGGGTGAGAAAATGGCAAGAGCATAACAAACGATAGGTACTGATATTAGAGCAACCACAATAGGTAACAGTACCCGTAAATAAAAGTTATCAAGATTATCTATATCTTGCTGCAATCTTGCTAACAGGTCGCCCGATCGTAAATTTATACGGTAATAAGGTAATAACGGCTCTAGCTGTTGATAGAAATAATGGCGTAAATGTGCCAAGGCATTAAACGTTGCTCGATGCGTTAACATGCGTTCTGCGTAGCGCCCCGCGGTGCGCACTATGGCTAAAAATCGTATGACTGCCGCTGGAGTAAAGTAATTTACCGTAATACCTGTTGTTCCGGCAATGGCCATCAATGTAATAAACCAACCAGAAACCGCTAGTAAACTAATGTTGGCTAACACAGTAATGACTGACAATAATGCGCCAAGTAACATTAACGGCAATTGCGGTTTAAGTAAGAAAATTAAGCGTATAAAGACCTTCATACATTTACCTTATATAAACCTTCATTGATGCAGCTCATAAGTTAACCTGCTGCGCATAATAACCATCATGCAGTAACAGCTCTTGATGCGTTCCTGATTCAATGATTTTTCCTTGCTCAAGTACAAATATTTTTTTGGCGTCAATAACCGTATGTAAACGGTGGGCGATAACAATAACGATATGGTTTTTAGCATACGCATTAATTGAAGCGGTGATGATTTGTTCAGTATGTTGATCAAGATGGCTTGTTGGCTCATCCAGTATCAAAACATCGGGTTGATGATAGAATACTCTGGCAAGCGCTAAACGTTGCGCCTGACCACCTGAGAGCCCTGCACCGTCTTCGCCAATTTCACTCTCAATTCCTAGTTCAAGGGTTTGCACAAAATCTGCTAATCCCGCCTTTTCGAGTGCTTCAATCACCAGGTCATCTTGATAATTGTCCGATAAGGCGATATTAAAGGCTAATGAACCAAAGAAAACTTGTGCCTGTTGGGAAATCCATCCGCAATGTTGCAACCAGTGATCACGGTTAGCTGAGGTTAACGGCTGATCGTTGACTATTACCTGTCCAGAATCTGGTTGAACAAATCCTAGCACCATGTCTATTAAGGTTGATTTTCCTGAACCACTTTCACCAATGACGGCATATAAGCCCTGAGATGCAAACTCAATATTCACTTGAGTTAAGGCATTACTACGGTCAGGATAGGCAAACTCTGCTTGCACAAGACTGATTGAAAATGGAGCAGTAAATATTTCCTCTAGCGAATAATGTACTTGTGGTTGACCCAGTATTTCAACCAAATCTTCTGCTGCGGTAACACCAGCCATTTTTGCATGATACTGCGTACCAAGTTGTCTAAAAGGCAAGTAAAACTCAGGAGCGAGTAATAAAACCCATAAAGCGAAAACGTAATCAACATCGCCATAATACAAACGAAAACCTAAAATAACCGCGACTAATGCGATTGAAATAGAAGCTAAAAACTCTAAGACAAATGACGACAGAAAAGCAATCTTTAAAATGCCCATGGTTTCATCACCATAGTCATCACTGATTTTTTTTACGGCGGCTATTTCTCTACGCGAAGCATTGAATATTTTAAGTTGTGTTAATCCTTGGATAATATCAAGAAAATGACTGCTCATTCGCTGTAATTTAGCCCAATGTTCTTGGTTTAATCGCTGTGCCTTATGACCAATAAGTATCATAAAAAATGGCACCATGGGCGCTGTAAGTAATAAAATTAATCCTGATTGCCAATCAATAGGAAATACCGCGATCAATATCGCTAAAGGTATAACTGCGCAGTAAGCAATAACCGGAAGATAACCCGCAAAGTAATCCTCTAATGAATCTATACCTTGATGCAATAAGTGACTTAACTTCGCACTCCCCTTAGTTTGTGTGTAAGCAGGACCAAACTGAAATAAGCGATTAAGCAGTCGTGAACGAATATTGGCTTTAATATCCATAGCACCACGACGGCTATAACATTCACTAAAATAGCCTAAGGCAGCTCGACAAAAAATAAGTGCGACTAATGCTATGCTTATCATGGTGGTATCTGAAAAAAGAATACCATCCGTGATTTCACTGCTGCTTAAACTATTTGTTAAACTCAGATCTTCACTAGGAAATATCACTAAATCAATAAGGTAAGCGAGCATTGCTGTTTGTATTATCATTAATAATCCATTTAATGATCCTAACGCAATAGCGCGGCTTAATTTACCGTGAGCATATCTTTTTTGATATTTGAGCCAGTCATTAACTTGCTTTTTTTGTTGTTCAGTTTGCTCTGTCATTTCTATCAACTTAATACTGGCTCATTTTTAATGCTGCACGATCGTGCTCTTTTATGATTGATCATCGCTATCTTGATCTTTAGCAACATTGTCTACATGTTGCTCCATCTCGTACCACATCACATTAATGATGCCTAAAGAGACCGCGAGTAATACACCCAAAATCCAACTGAAATACCACATAATGTTTTCCTCTATTCTTATTTAGTTTCATGCCAACCGGATTAATAAGCGGTGTGATTATTCTGCTCAATTTCAGCGATGGTAACAGTGCGCCACATTTTTTTGTAACACCAAAGGGTATAACCAATAATGATAGGAATAAAAAAGGCGACTACCATGAACATTAACCCTAACGTTCCTTCACTCGATACGGTATCCCACATTAATAAACTATGATTTGGGACACTGCTCGATGGCATAACAAAGGGAAACATAGCAATGCCAGCAGTTAAAATAATGCTGATAATAGTTAAAGAGCTGCCGATAAAAGCAAATACTTTTACTGAGGTACTCTTACTTTTTATGCTCAATAAAAGTGCCACTAAAAATGGCACAACTAACCCAACAGCAGGTACTAACCATAATAATGGAGTCTCTCTATAATTATTTAGCCAAGCGCCTGAACTTGTAGTTACTTCTTTTATTGTTGGTTGTGCTTGTCCCATGGTATCGATAGTACTAACAACTAAATAACCATCAATACTTTGCCAAACCATCAAACCAGCAATTGCAAAAGCAAGCGATAATACCACCGCAACCACACGACCAATATTAGCCGAACGCTGGGCAACATCAGCATCTGTTCGCATTACCAACCATGTTGAACCATGCATCAACATCATCGCTACACTCACTACACCGGTTAATAAAGTAAAAGGGGTAAACAAAGCCAAAAATGAACCTGTATACGTTACCCGCATTAATGAATCAAAGCCAAATGGCACACCTTGTAGTAAATTACCAAAAGCAACACCAAATACTAACGGCGGTACCATAGAGCCAACAAATAATGCCTTGTCCCAGTTAGTTCGCCATTTTAATGAGTCAATTTTACTACGATAGTCAAAAGCAAGTGGGCGTAAAAACAAACTAAAGAGTGTTAACATCATCGCAAAATAAAAGCCGCTAAATGCCGTAGCATAAACTAAAGGCCACGCGGCAAACAAAGAAGCCCCTGCGGTAATAAACCAAACTTGGTTGCCATCCCAATGCGCGCCGACAGTGTTGATAACGACTCGACTCTCGACATCTTTTTTCGCTACAAAGGGTAACAAACCACCTACGCCCATATCCATACCATCGGTGATTGCAAACCCGATGAAAAGAAAACCGATTAAGCACCACCATATAAATTTCAATGTTTCGTAATCAAACACATATTTCCCCTTAAGAATTCTGGCTGCGAAGACCAGAAGTTAACTCTGGTACTTGTTCAAAATGATAACGTCCGGTATGTAACGCACTAGGGCCCAAACGAGCAAACTTAATCATCAAATACATTTCGATAACAAATAAAATGCTATAAACAACGATAAAGGCAATGAGAGAAAACAGCACATCGCTTGCCTCTAATGATGAAGTAGATAAGAAGGTTGGTAAAATTTCACTAATTGCCCAAGGCTGACGTCCAAATTCAGCAACAAACCAACCTGTTTCTATTGCTATCCAAGGCAGTGGTAGTGCAAAAAGTATTGATTTTAGTAACCAACGTTTTTGCTCTATTTGACGTCGAGCATTAAAATAAAAGGCTAAGCAAAATAACAGCAACATAATGAAGCCGGAAGCAACCATCATTCGAAATGCCCAAAAAACCTGCGCTACGGGTGGCGTGGAATCTTTAACAGCCATTTGTATTTGTGCTTCAGTCGCATCGACCACATTATCGGTATAACGTTTAAGTAATAACCCATAGCCAAGATCTTGTTTTGTTTCATTAAATTTAGCAATATTTTCAGGTGTGTCTTCACCATTACGTAATTTAACTAAGTACTTGTAAGCGATCATGCCATTACGAATGCGAGGTTCATGCGCTTTTTGTAAGTCCCGTAAGCCAATAACTTTTTCATCTAAAGAGCGCGTGGCAATAAGACCCAGCGCATAGGGAATTTTCACTGCATAATGGGTTTCCATAGCTTCATCATCAGGTATGCCGATTAAAGTGAATGCCGCTGGTGCTGGTTCGGTATGATATTCCGCTTCAATAGCAGCAAGTTTAACTCGCTGTACTTCACCCACTTCATAACCTGACTCATCACCCAATAAAATAACAGAAAATATAGCCGCTAAACCAAAACCTGCAGCAACTGAAAAGGAGCGTTTCGCAAACGCAATATCTCTACCTTTGAGTAAGTAATAACTGCTAATGCTTAACACAAACATTGAACCAGCAACATAACCGCCAGCGACAGTGTGAATAAATTTAACTTGCGCAACCGGATTGAAAATAATTTCGCTAAAGCTTACTAACTCCATACGCATTGTCATGTAGTTGAATTCACTTCCGACGGGATTTTGCATCCAACCATTGGCAATCAATATCCATAGCGCAGAAAAGTTGGTGCCTAACGCCATCAGAAATGTGCCCATTAAATGCTGACGTTTACTTAACCTATCCCAGCCTAAAAAGAACATCCCGACAAAAGTAGACTCAAGAAAAAAGGCCATTAACCCTTCAATCGCTAACGGTGCCCCAAACACATCGCCGACATAATGTGAGTAGTATGACCAATTAGTGCCAAATTCGAATTCCATAGTCAGGCCGGTGGCCACACCAATCGCAAAATTGATACCAAATAGCTTGCCCCAAAACTTTGTCATGTCGCGATAAATTTCACGACCTGTCATGACATAAACAGCTTCCATGATGAATAAAATCCATGTTAAACCGATTGTTAAGGGTACAAATAAAAAATGGAATAGTGCGGTAACAGCAAACTGCCACCGCGATAATTCGACTAACGCTTCACTTATCATGTTAATTACTCTCAATTCTGTTCTTTTGTTATTAAAATAGTGTTCCGATGTGCATTCAACGAGTATTCTACTTTCTAGAATGACACTGGATTAAAGTAAATATAGCTGATCGTTATAACCACCGTAGTTTTAATTACGACCAAATAACGAACGGTTAAACAACCTGCTGTTGAATCGAGTGCTTCCCCCACAGTTAATCAATTAGCTTTATTTATTACTTAATGTCTATTTAGCAATAAGCACGCCATAAAAACCAATCACTTAACCAGCTGAAAAATAACAAAATTTAATGAAAATATAATAAACGGTTCAAAATAGCTTTTATTTAAGTCATAAATGACATTAAATAATGACACGTAACGTCAATTATGACGTAAAAATCAAAAGGTTTACGGCAAGTGGTACATCAAACTATTCAAGCAATCATCGAAGCTGTCGAGAAACCAGCAATATTCATTACCCATGATTACTCAATTGAAGCGGTGAATCAGGCTTACCGTGATACCTATACGACAGAAGTAATACTCGGGAAAAGTAAGTGTTTCGAGGTGTCACATAATTTCTCTAAACCTTGTGACCAAAAAGGCGAAGCGTGTCCTCTCTCTTCATGTAAAGAAACGGGTAAGAACAGCTCGGCATTGCACATTCATAAAACAGGCTCTGCTGATATTTATTGCAATATTCTGATGAAACCCGTTAAAGATAACAACGGCATGACCATTGGTTTTTTAGAGATTCTCGAAAAAGTTGATTTTGCGAGCAGCGTCAGTAGCGATCTGAAATTAATAGGTAAAAGTAAGCCGTTTCAAGAGCTCCTCAAAATGATCACGCGCAGTGCAAATAGTAATATCAGCATATTATTACAGGGTGAGACAGGAACAGGTAAAGAGCTCGCGGCTTTATCAATACATCAAGCAAGTAAGCGAGCTAATAAACCATTTATTGAAGTTGAGTGTACCGGACTCAATGAATCCTTATTTGAATCTGAGTTATTCGGCCATGAGAAAGGTGCGTTTACAGGAGCAAACACAAGTAAGAAAGGTTTAGTGTGTATGGCAAATGGTGGCACCTTATTTTTAGATGAAATAGGTGATGTGCCACTTAATTTACAAGTGAAATTATTACGATTACTTGAAACAGGACATTATCGACGAGTCGGTAGTGTTGAAAAGCAAATGGCGAACTTTAGATTAATTTGTGCCAGTCATAAGAATTTAGAAAAAATGGTTGAACAAGGTGAGTTTCGAGAAGATTTATATTATCGGATTGCCGCTTTTCCCATTAGTTTACCAACACTAAGACAAAGAAAATCTGATGTTTCGCTGTTAGCAGAGCATTTATTATCAAAAAGTGAATTCTCCTCGAAGAAGTTTACCCCTGAAGCGCTAACTGCATTATCTCATTATCATTACCCAGGCAATGTAAGAGAGCTTAAAAACATCGTGCAACGAAGTGCCTTATTAAGTGATGATGATTTAATAAACGTTGAACACTTACCCGACAACATTACCAATTTAAACATAATCGAACATCACTCAAGCAATCTGATGTCTAACGAAAAAGAGCACATCACTAAACTACTTAATCAGTACGGTAACCAACCACAAACAATCGCTGATAACTTAGAAGTAAGCGTTAGAACTTTATATAGAAAACTGCAAAAACATCAGTTAAACATCAAAGACTTCTCTTCAACTAAATAAAAATGCCTCTTATTCCTAGAAATAAGAGGCATTGGTAATCGATTTATCCAATGAAGGCTATTTTGCTTTTAAACTGAGCGGTAGCGTTATTTGTGACTTTTCAATATTGGCAAGCTTGTTTTCAATTTCAATACTACTGTCGAGTAAAAACACATTAACAGTTGGCACTTGAGCCGTTTCAATCAGGTGCTTTTGAATTTGTAATGCACGTTGTTTTGCCAGCATTAAGTATTCTGCATCTGTTACAGCTGTTTCAGCGAGTATAAACTTAACCGCATCGTTAAAGAATTTCTCTTTCTCTAGTGCTTGTTCTGCTTTAGTTAAAGTAGCAGCAACATCTGCTTGATTTGAAGCTTCTTCTTTTTGCTTTGCTTGCTCTGTTTGTTTGTTTAAAGAATGATAATAAGTTATTAACGATGTTTTCTCATCGTCGGTCAGTGCACCGCCCAAGGTTCTAGGCGCTAATTGTAGTTGTTTTAATATTTTTGCATACGCCATTTCGTCATGATCAATTAAATTGGAACTTAGCCCTCTTATTTCTATATATAAAGAAGGTCGTTGCAATAATGCTTTGGCGAGAGAATTGAGTTTACCCTGCTCTGCCTCATTAAGTTCAAAACTATTTGCGGTAAAAGTCACATGATCAAAATTGTCATTATCTCCCTCAACCAAACTAGCTAAAGCTTTAAAAGGAGAACTTATAATACCCGTAATCAAATTACCCAATGCCCCCCAAACCAAGCTGGAATACTTAAAGTCAGGGTTATCAATGTCACCTCGAATAGGCAAGTTAAATTCTATTACCCCTTCACTGTCTTTTAGCATTGATAAGGCAAACTTTATCGGTAAGCTGGTGGCCTCTTCGCTATTAACAACATCACCTAAAGTGAGCTGGTCTAACGTGACATTATTTTCAGCAACCAGTTTGTTTTTAGACAATTTATAATTTAGCCCTAAACTTAGTTTGCCTTTATCGATTGCGTAGCCTGCGAACTTCCCGCTATATGGTGTAAATGTCGTTAACTCAATTCCTTTAAATAACATGTCAATATCAGTGAAAGCGTCATGACTTAATGGGTTAACAGCGCCTTTAATAATAACAGGCGCATATTTATCTACTTTACCTTTTAAATCTATTTTTGCTCTGCTGTCTTCATTAGAAGATAACCCTGTTATGTCTCCGTTTAGGCTATAAATTCCAGCACTAAACTTTGGTGTAAGTGAGCTATCTGAAAAATCTAACTTGCCATTAATAATATTGATTTTATTAATGTCAGCGGTAAAGTTTTGTGCTGTTGAACTGCCTTCGTTTTTGGTCTCAGACTTAACTTTTTTCGCCTCGGGGTTTGGCGCAGCTGTAGGTTCAGCTTTCATTAATTGTTGAATATTAGTTGTACTGCCTTCATTAATGACTAAACGTAAGAAAGGCGCATTTATGTCAATAGCAGCCAAGGTCAACTCTTGCTCAGGGTAATTAAATTGAATATCCTTTAATACTAAATTTTCCCAGCTTAAAAATTCTTCATTTAACGTAGTCTCGATGACATTGAGTGAGCTTATTTTAATATCACCCTTAATGTCCAATAAGGGCGTGGGCTTAGCCGCATCGATATTAATAGTTAAATTCGTGGCTAAGTCGCCATTAAGTATTTTCATGTTGGCAATAGCATTAATATAAGGCTGGAAATCTTTTAGCGATATTTGCTCTGTATCAAGGGCAAGAGACAACTGCTTGGATTCAGGTTTTATTGTGCCCTTTACGTTAATAATACCTTGATCGTTCAAGCCTATATTTGAGGATAATAGTGCTGTTTCGTTAGTAAAAGGCTTTAAATGTTCAATTGTTAATGACTTTATTGTGACATCATGAATGGCAGTTGGTGATACCGAGCTGTCGTTAATCACAATATTATTGTTGCTTGTGTTGATAACCTTTATTTCTAGATCCCAGTTATCACGCTTACCCTCATTAGGATTGACTGCTGTATTGCTTTTAATTGCGTTGTCGGTTTGAACAGCTTTAGCTGAGCCAACTGAGTGATTTAATTTTTGTAATACAAATAAGTCTTCAATATCAAACTTTGCTGATTTGTTTTTGTTAATAGCAATGAAACTGTCTTTATGGGAAATACTATTAATTACTATTTTTTTATCTGATGAACTCAATTGTTCAAGATCTAACCTAATCTCATCCGAGGTAATAATTTTTTTGTTGTCTTCTTGGCGACGAATCTCTAACGTTGAAATGGTAGCGATTAAATTAGTGATAGTAAATTGCGGCTCTTCGCCTGCAAAATTAAAGTCATAATGACTATCAACCTTTAAGGAACCTTCAGAAATACTGAATAATATTTTTTTTTGTAAATAATCAGAAATAACGTGTAATTGACTGACTAAACTAATATCGCCTGAAGACTTAAGCGGAGATAAACTAAATTTTCCGTTCCAATTAAGCTCAGTACCTTGTGATGTTTTGGCCTTCACGTGGTGGGTATTATTGTCACCTGCTTTAGTGGAAAAGTTATCCAATGCAACATTAATTTCTTTAATTTTATGATGATAGGCTATTTTTCTATTCAGATCACTGAAGTTGATAATCCCTTCATTATGACGAAACTTGTCTATAGATAAGATCCAAGCAGGGTCACTGGTATTCTCACTGTCAACTTCACTCTCGGGAGCGGTATTTTTAAGGATAATATCTTGAAAGTTAAACTCACCATTGGCCAGTATTAAAACACTAACCTCTGGTTTATTAATAATTATCTCGTCAAAGGAAATTGTTTTTTGTAAAAGAGGAAAAGCTTGCAAATTTACCGTTAACAGATCCAAACCAAGCAGTTTATCGGTATGCTTCCCATTAATACTGAAGCCTTTTAAGGTAATGGATAAAGTGAAGGGGTTAAATTCGATAACGTCTAATTGGGCTTGTCGTTCTAATTTTTCCGTCACTGTATCAATAATAAGTGGCTTTACTATAAGAGGTAAGATAAAAAAGCCAGTTATGGCATAAAGTAACACGACGATGCCACTATAAATAATGGCTTTAATACGCTTATTTAATAAAGAAAACTTTTGCCCAAAGGTCATAATAAAACTCATTTAATATACTTATTCAAACAAGGGTTTGGATGTGAAAAACTGTCGCTATCTAATCATTTTATGCTGTAAATTACCATTGTTTTCATAAGTATAAATGTCATGAAACAATAGTACATTAATCATGCTACTTTCGAGCTGCTGAGAAATTAAAATCAGGCGGCAAAAAATTTATGTCGATGAAATGTTTAACCTAAAGACTTAGTATAGAAAAAGTTAACTATTTATCGAGAAAAATACTGATTGCTCATAACATCAATGCGCCTGTCTTGAAATTGTTCAAGCACTCTGAAACATGCATATTAATTGCTAATAAGCAGATGCCTAACTTTAAGTAACGGTAAAACAAACAAAATGTCCACTTTTCGCACAAAAATGACGATTTCTATTGCTCAATTCACTGTTATTTTTTAGTATGTTAGTGACAACCATAATTAAGGAATAATAATAATGAACAAAAGTGAATTGGTAGAGAAAATTGCTGAAGGCGCAGACATTTCAAAAGCTTCAGCTGGCCGTGCTTTAGATAGTTTAATTGGTTCTGTAACGACTGAATTAGCTAATGGCGGTGATGTCGCATTAGTGGGTTTTGGTACTTACAAAGTAAATGACCGTGCAGCTCGTACTGGTCGCAATCCTCAAACAGGTGCAGAGATCCAGATTTCTGCGGCGAAAGTTCCTGCTTTTAAAGCAGGTAAAGCATTAAAAGACGCGGTAAACGTTTAGTCATTTGATGTCAAATAAGCCCCCCTTAATATAGGGGGTCTTGTTTGTGACTGATACAGAATTCTCCTATCAAACAAAAGCTTTATCAAGCAAAAGCTCGATTATCTCTTCTCGGTCAGATAGCACCATTAATAACGCTAAATCTTTCTCGTGCAACTGTTCTACAATGTGCTTTGCTCCTTCATGAGGGCTATCAGCAATATAAATCTTATCTCTTTTCATGCCATAAGCAAGAGCCGTATCAACAATAAGCTGAGGTACCTCTCCTAATGTTCTACCACGTAAATAAGGCGCTAACTCAGCAGCAATAATGAAATCAGGCTGCATTTTTAACGCCGTTTTAGTCATATTGATGATCTCATCGTCAGTTCGATCTCCTGCATGACTTAGCATTAAAAATTTACGCTTTGCTCGCATATTCGCAGTAGTTACCGCCATCGCTTCCATGCTATGAACATTGTGTGCAAAGTCCATAATCACTTCTGCATTTTTAACGCTAAAATGATTACCTCTGCCAGGGTTATCTTCAACGTTGCTAGCAAAATTTGATAATGCTATTTTAATCGCCTTATTTTCAATATTCAGGCATTTAGCTAACGCGATAGCACCAAGTGCATTTTGAATATTGTGCAAAGCCGCACCGTTTAGGGTCATAGGAATGTCGTTAACGGCAATGATTATCGACTCTTCATTACCGTATGAATAAACCAATTGTTGTTCTCTAACAAAACAAACAGCGCCACCATTTTTTTTATGTTGCTGTAATGTCGTATTATCTTCATGCAAGGAAAACCATGACTTCGTAACGGGTAAATCAGGCGCTAAGGCAACTAAATGTTCATCATCTGCATTAAGCACTAACCTGCCTTTATCTAGCCTATTATTCTCCTGTCCTTTATTTTCTTTGTTAGGTAGAAGCCCTTTAGCAACAACAGCTTTATCTTGAGCAAGTGCTGAAACAGTATTAATACCATATTGTCCTAAGTGATCTTCGGCAATATTTGTGATTAATGCTGCATCGACATTATCTATCGGTAATCCTCGACGTAGAATTCCCCCCCGAGCAACTTCCAAAATAGCAGTTTCTGTATCAGGGTGTCGTAATAACATTCTTGCACCACCCGGACCAGAATAGTCGCCATGATCAATAATATTATCGCCTACCCGAATAAAGTCGGTAGAAGTAACACCACAACATTTTCCCGCTTGTTTGATGATTTGCGACATGATGCGAACACTGGTCGATTTGCCATTAGTGCCTGTTACATAAGCAAGTGGAATCGATTTATATTGCGACCAATTTAGGCTTGATACATCAGGTAATGCTGATATTGGCCAACTTTGTGAAGAAGGACCATAACCCAAAGAAAATTCATCATCATCAACCAAATAGACAATATTATTAAACGTTGACTGTTTAATTAACTCAAGTAACTTTGGATTTACTTCCTCCACTATCGTTTGTTTTAAAAGACTTATTGCTGCTGAAATTGATTCTTCACTAGGTGTTTGGGTTAATTCATCACAGGTAAGCTGCCACGCTAGCTCATTTAAATCGCACGCCGCATAAAGCGCATCTAGAGGTGCGCTAATCGCAATAGATATCCCATCTTCAAAAACTCGAGAGAAGGTTGTTTCATCTAACCAATTAACGGCGTTTAATAACTGTTTAGCATAAGTAGACCAAACATTTACCACGGTGACTTTATCAATACCTGATACAAAAGCATCAATGATTGCGCCGGGTCGATCGGATAATAAATTTTTTCCCGTCAGCCGACGGTTATCATCTAGGCTCAGTATTATATTTTCTTTGTTCATATATACCCATTATCATTCAAAGTGCAGGACGTCTGAGAAAAGTATGATCACGTCGCATCTTTTTATTGAGAGTTATTCCCTTAAAATAGATACAACGAGTGACATGCTTTGCTCAGCCGTCCCCAAAGGGCTGGTTTATAGACAATTAATCACTATCTTCATCATGCTCAGATACCACACGAACACCTCGTTCATCAGTAACAATTTTCATACCGCTTTCCAAAACAAAGGTATCTGGCTCGCTGGTTTCTAGCATAGAAACGACAGTTTGAACGGCTGTTTTTTCTGTTTCTTGCTCTGGTTCATGACCAGTATTGAAATTAATAATCTGTTTCCAACTGCGTGTAATAGCATCACCAAAGACCATCAATAAGTCATCGGTATTCGCGAGTTCGAGTCCTTTGTTTATTGCCTCTACTTCATCTGAAATACAATATATTTGTGATTCATCAATACCCTCAGCTTTTAATGATGCCGCTAAGAGTTCCGGAACTTCATTTAACTCACGGCCACGTCTATTATCATCAGCCTTACAAATATAGATATCGAAATGTCCTGCTGCCGCTTTAGCAATATTCACTATGTCTTCATCACGGCGATCACCTGGGCCTGCCAGCACAGTAATACGCTTACCTTTAACTTCTAACTTACTTGCCAGTTCACTCATGCAACGCACACCATCAGCATTATGAGCATAATCAAGTATTACTCTAAAGTGATGTTCATCAAAAACATTCATTCTTCCAGGAGCTTGATAAAAGGTGGTGGTGAAAGTTCTTAAGCCTTGTTGAATGGCCTCAAGCGGTTTATCCAAACAATAAGCTAAGGCTGCAGCAAACATAGCGTTTTGCACATTGTGTAGTGCTTTACCTTCCAAGGTCGCAGGAATTAAATGGGTCCAAAGTAATGGAATATGAGTGCCATTATCAAAAATAGTGATCATGTCACCGTTGATACCTTTTTCTAATACAACCGCACGACCGCCTGCACGAATATGCTCTCGCACTAAACTATGGCCTGTGTTCATAGTCACATAACATAAGTGCTTAGCTTTGGTATGTTCAGCCATTTTTAAACACTGAGGGTCATCGGCATTAAGTACAACACTATCTTTGGCGACTTCAACAACAATACGTTTAATTTCAGCAAGTTGATCAAGCGTATCGATTCCTCTAAGGCCTAAATGATCTTCTTGAACATTAATACAAGCAGCTACATCACACTCATTATAACCAAGACCTGAGCGAGCAATACCACCGCGTGCTGTTTCTAACACAGCAATATCTACAGAGGGATCACGTAAAACAATCTGAGATGAAACAGGTCCAGTCATATCACCTTTCACAGATAATTGACCATCAACATAAACGCCATCGGTAGACGTCATACCGACCACATGCCCTGCACTTTTTAAGATATGCGCTAACATTCTAGAGGTTGTCGTTTTACCATTTGTACCGGTAATACCGGCAATAGGGATGCGCTTAGGTAATGATGGCGGGAACAACATATCAATGACTTTTCCAGCCACATCTCTTGGTTTTCCTTCACTCGGAGCTACATGCATTCTAAAGCCAGGTGCAGCATTAACTTCAACAATGCCGCCACCAATATCTTTGTAAGATTGAGTGATATCAGCCGTTAAAAAGTCAACCCCGCCAATATATAAACCAACGGCTTTTACTGCACGTTCAGCCATAGTCTTATTGTCAGGATGAACCACATCGGTCATATCAATTGCGGTACCGCCGGTAGACAAATTAGCGGTTGAACGTAAGTAAAATATTTCACCTTTGGCTAAAACAGTACCTTGTGTGAAATCGGCTTCTTCTAATAACCGTTCGGCTTGGGTATCTAATTCTAATTGAGTCAGTACTTTTTCATGACCAACGCCTCGGCGCGGATCTTCGTTGATAATATCAATCAACTTACTGATATTATTAACGCCATCACCAATTACATGGCCAGGCACACGTTTCGCAACGGCAACTAATTCGCCGTTAATAACTAGCATGCGATGGTCTAGTCCCGTTAAGAAAGATTCAACTAAAACGGCTCTGCTGGTACCGTGTTCACGGGCAAAGGCAAAAGCGGTAATAACTTGTTCTTCGGTGGTTAAATCAATAGAAACACCACGACCATGATTAGCATTTAACGGCTTTAATACCACTGGATAGCCAATGCGTTTCGCCATTCTCACCGCTTGTGTGTCTGAATACACCATGCGTTGCTGAGGAACAGGTAAACCCAAGTCATTTAATAAATTATGGGTGTCTTCTTTATCGCAAGAAATCTCAACAGCAATGTGCTTAGTTTCACTGGTAATGGTTGCTTGAATTCGCTTTTGATATTTACCATGGCCAAATTGAACTAGGCTGTATTCGTTTAAGCGTAACCAAGGAATGTCACGTTCTTCTGCAGCATCAACTAATGATTGCGTACTAGGGCCAAACTCTTTACGTTGAGCAAAACGAATAAAATCAGCCAACTCTTGCTGAAAATCAAAGTCGTCTTCAATTTTGGTTTGCAACTCAACTTGAATGGTAGCGGGCATTAATGAAATTAATAAATTTCTAGCCAATATAGCGGCTTCAAGACCTACATCACGTTGTTTGTACTGGAAAACCATATTGTATTCAGCGACTTGACCTGTACCACGTGTTTTACCAAACGTGACTTCAGTGCCTGCAATACATTGTAATTCGAGGGTAACGTGCTCCCAAATATGAGCTATCCAGGTGCCATCATCTTCTTTTAATCGTCTGATAAAACCACCAGGTTCTCCATAAGAGCAACCGTGCTGATCTAAACTTGGCAGGTGAGTGAGTAATCCTTGAATAAATTCATTACCCAGTCTAACTGAGGGATATTTTTCCAAAATGCCGATATCTACTATATGGCGAATCACAGGAAAATGAGCATAAACATTAGGGCCAACATACACGTTGGAAGATTGTATTTTCATAGTGATTTCCTTTATTACTCTGACGAGAACTTTATATTATCCAATAACAACTAGACTACGATTACAACTACATAAAACGTCGTTTAGAAAAGATAACACGGTTTTATTGAAGCGCAAACTACTTGCTAAATAATATTTTTAGAAGGGATATGAAAATGTGGGGTTATGGTTAAATTGATGAAATATAAAATAAAAGCCTGACAACAAAAGAGGTGGCAGGCTTTAAAGATAAGGATAATTTACCTGCTGGTTTACCTTGCAGGTTTCGCTATTCTTTCGTTGATACAGTAAGTTGCGCCAGGGCTAAGTACGTGTAACTTTAGTCCGATTAACGTTATGGCTTCACCTCTATTAGCATCAGCCATTGAACTATGGGTTAAATCTGAAGGGTCAACGACAGTAATACTACCGTGACCAACTACTTCCAAAGTCCCCGACGGATCAATAAAGGCAGCAGTATTTTCACAAATACCAAGACCTGAAGCAAAGGGGTTATAAGAGATGGCCGATAACAAACGTCCTAATCGGTTTCGTTGGCTAAAGTGCTGATCAATAATGACTTTATTAATCAATCCCATACCTGGTGCAAAAGTTACCCCTTCTTCATTAGGTAAAGCTCCAGTGCGCCCTCCCGCAATCATATGGCCAGGCATAATAGCTGCACCCGCAGAAGTACCGGCAACATGAACACCCGCAGCATTAAGTTTACGAATGCTTTGAGCCACCGGAGTACCACCTAAAATAGTAGACAAGCGTAATTGATTACCACCAGTGATAAAAATGCCAGTGGCATTCTTTAATTCAGCTAGATAGTCATCGCTATTTGCCTGCTCACGATCATTAATAGGCAAAGAAACTGCTTTCTTCACACCTAATTCATGAAAAACAGTTTCATAATTTGACCCTGTATCATCGAGTTGTGATGCGGTCGGGATAATAACTATATAAGCATTCTCTCCGCCACAAAGCTCAACAAAACGTTTTAAAATGATAGGATCATTTACGCGTTCTTCTGCCCCCCCGATTGGGATTACAAATCCCCGTTGTTGACCGTCAGTCGTTTTTGCTGGACACATATTTACCTCTATTCGAATGTACCTTTAATCATTGTTTGATTATTTTTCTTATGCCAAACACCTTGTGCCATGACATCAGTAATCTCATATTTTTCATTCATCACCAATAAATCCGCATCAAACCCAACGGCAATTTGCCCTTTGTTTTTAAAGCGCAAAATATTAGCAACATTGCTTGTTAACATAGGTAGAACGGTTTCAAGTGACAAACCTTTACTTAAAGTTGCTACCAATGTTTCTCCTAATGTACTCGCTCGACCAAAATCCATATGTTGTAATTCACCTTGAGGGTCAAAACAAGGTAAGCAACCTCCGCCATCCGAGCTAAGGGTTATTTGTTCTAAGGGTAATTGCCTTTCAACGGCCATCTCAATTGCGTCACAGGCTTCCCAACCTGGCTGAGCGGTTCCTGCCGGAAATGCTGTTAGGTCAATATGACAACCTTTACTTAATAATTTACAACTATCTTCAAACAAAGGTTTATTGCGATTAACATGCGTTGGATTAAATACTCGTGCAGGAAGTTCAGTTTCTCTTATTGCTCGTTCTATTAATTCTAAACGTCTTTCACCATCACCTAAATGAAAATGAATAACACCAGCTTTCCCAGTGATTAAGCCTGCTACATGAGTTTCACTCGCTAAGCGAATGACTTCTTCAAACGTTGGTTGGCTAGAGCGATGATCACTAATAGCAAATTCGCCAATCCCAATGACGGGTTCAAGAAAAGCAATATCTGACTTTGCACTACCCGTGATAGTCGTTAGAGGAAAGTGGTATCCACCTGTCCAACAATAAGCTGATAATCCTTCTTCACGCAGGCCATAAACTCGGCTCAATAAATTTTCAGTACTGCGGGTAGTATCATCTGTACCAAGTAAACCAACGACTGTGGTGACACCCGCATGAGTAAATTCAGTTAGACCAACAGGAGGAACTTGCGTCGCAAAACCTGCTTCACCTCCACCACCGGTAATGTGAGCATGACTATCAATAAAACCAGGCGTTAAAATAGCACCATCAAAATTAATAACCTCAACATTCCATTGTTTAGGGATGGCAATTTTACCTTGCCCATGGTCATAAATTGCAGCAATTTTATTACCTGCAATAAGAACATCTTTAAAACCTAAGGGATTTGGTGCATAAATATTTACATTACACAATAATATGAGCATCGTTTGGCTATCGTTCATGGTAGATATAATGAAGTTGCATTTAGCTTAACTTGTTGTTTTTAATTATAAAAACATAATAAACAACAAACTAAATCAACACTGAAAAAAATAAATGCCAATTGTAACACAATTTAGTAGTGTGAAATGAAATGTATGAATACCTAGTCTTTTTACCATGATTTAATTGCATGGTATGGATTACATGAGGATTGAAAGGTAAGCCATCAGTTTTATTTTGACATGAACATAATTAGCAGAGTTATCTTGCGAAATGAGTGATAAAAGGCTATTTACAACCTTTTATCACATCAATCAATTTATGTGGTTACCGGAGTAACACCATTAAGTTTATTTGCACGTTTTTCATCTAATTTTAGATGAATGCTACTGCCAATATAACCTGCGGCAATACCACAGATAGACGCAGCTAGAATGGCCATTAAAACAGTACCTGCTTCATTAAAGGCAAAAGGAGCAAGTAAGCCTGGTATTGGTGCTGCAGTTACTGGAGCATCGTTGATGATATTAAAGTAAACAGCAACTAAACCAGATAATGCACCGCCGAAAAAGTTACAAGAATAAATCTTAAAGGCATTTCTTGTGACAATATCTGCTTGGGTGAGTGGCTCCAACATAATGGCAATAACTTTGTTTCTATCCCCTAATTTGAGTCTCTTCATTAATATACCATTAGTGAAAGATCCGCCAACACAGGCAATAGCAGCTATCCCCATAGGAAGACCAGTCAAACCAAGAATAGCAGTAAGTGCCATAGAGCTTAATGGCGAAGTACAGATCATTTTGATTAAGCCACCAAGTAAAAAGCCCATAACATAAGGTGATGCAGAAGTAGCCCCGGTAATAGCGGAGCCTATAATTTCCATGATACTACCGACGACAGGCCCGGATGCATGAGCAATAACATAAGCACAAGGTGCGAGAATTAATGCGCCAACGATAACATCGATCCCCTCAGGAAGATGTTTTTCAATGACTTTGGAAATAAAGTAACAAATATAGCCTGCAATAAAGCCAGCCAATATACCGGTTCCTTTAGTCGCAATAGCAGCAACGATGGCAAACACAGGATTAGCGCCTAAGGCTAATGCGACAAGAGCCGCCGCAGCAGGCCCTCCCATAGAACCAGCAGCTAACCCAGTTTCTCTTAAGATATCAATACCAAGAAAGTCACCTGAAATATAGGCGTGAATAGCTTCCACCAGAAAACTAGCAACCGCTGCGGAGGCAAGTCCACCCATGGCTTTTGTGCCTTGGGGGGCAAAACGACTAAATAAAGAAAATGCGGTTAACGCAGCGAGAAGAAGGGTTATACCCTTAAGTAATTCCATAAAATATTCCTAAGCAAAGGTGGCATATGTTTTGTTTTTTTAAGGTATGAAAAACTCAAATAATGATGAGCGTTCCCTTGTTAACATTGCCATGTAATTGTTGAAGCATTAATAATTCATCGTAGATATTTACTACTATCTAGCACCTATTAATAATGCTTTATTGACTATCTATCTGATCGATTATTGAGCTGATTTTTATATATCTAATAATTTGACCTTTTCATTATTCATGTTTACTAAGATACAAAGGTTGAGATAGCGCAACAAAATACACTTTAAATGAAATAAAATCCACTTTAGTGAATAAAGTTTCCTATAAACTACAAAGTTTCACATAAATAGTGTTGATTATTTTAATGATGAGAGTTGTTAAGTAATGAGTGATATTTTATTTTTATGACAAGATACTCTGTGAACGGAGCTATTATCGAAGGCTGACTTTATGTAGCAAACCTCACTTTTAAAGGGTTACAGCGAAACACATAGGTATTTTGGAACTGTTCATTATTCATTATAACGAGGAGCAAGTGAGTTATATGGCTGCTCACTTAGTAAAATAGTTAGCTTTTAAGCATCGGTTAGGGGATTAAATACATCAGTCGGTAAATATGCATATTTTTTGACAATTATACGTTTAAAATTCCAGCAGTAGAATAATGAGAATCTTTTAAGCATAGCAATACATTACTTTTACTATGTATTGAGCGGTAATGGGTTAACTTGATAGCACTCTACTTTAAATAATGAATAAGAAAGCTATTAAATATTTAATCAAAGACCGTTGCTAAATTAAATTGTTGCTTAGTAACACAGTCACCTGATGGCGCATAACTGCGGTCATAAATTTCAACCTTACCTTCGACATCTTGAGTAATAATAGTGGTTGTTCGTGTTCCATATGATGGGGATTTAATAAAAATGGCACTGAGTAGCTGTTCCCACTCCTCATTAAGTCCGGTTTCAGGCAGTAAATTAGGTAAAGCTTGTTTGTCATTGGTCATTAAATCAAATAATGCATCAATGGATAGGTTTTCATGTAAACGAATATTCTCACTTAGCAGCTTTTCGCCCCTTGCCATTTTAGGCCAAATATCATCTAACGCACCATTACAGATGCTGTGCACTCCTTTACAAAGTTGATGGTTTTGATTGTTTACGCTGTCATAACAATGTAATTGGTTCAATGAACCATAAATGAGATTAAAACCATGATATTGACTTGCTTGCTGGGCTAACTCATCTGTCATGTTTATTTTAGTGTCGGCTAAAGCCTGTAAAACAAGATCGCCTCTGGATTTTTTAGGGGCTTCACTTAAAGGGAGTTTTCTAAAGTTAGTTAAGGCCGCAAACTTCCCCGTTGACGATAAACCTAACCAAGTACCACCCGCTTGTAGATCCTTTCCTGCCAAGATATTGGGCTGTTGCCAAACATGCATTGCTTGAGTTGGGCGTTGATGAAATTCATCTCTATTTGCACAAATAATCATTGGAAACTTTGGGTGTTGCTCGATAGCAATAAATAAAATGCACATGAATAAATTCTTAAAATCTGATTAAGTTAAGTCTTAGCCTGATTATTGCACCCTGATAATGTTGTGACTACCCAATAAATCATTTTATAAATAAAATTTTTGAAACAACTGACGCTATCAACGGTCTATTGAAATACAGTGTATTAACGGAATTCAATATGAATAAAAATTTTATAGCCTTATTATTTATAATAACAATTATTACTACCAATACCGCAACGGCCAACTCAGCATTAACCCCGCTTAATAATCCGATAACACAAGGCATAAACCACCTAGGTTTAACGGTTTCCAATTTAGAACAATCTACTCAATTTTTTACTGAAACATTGGGTTGGAAAGTGGTTGGTGGTTATGATGATTACCCATCAAAATTTGTAACCGATGGCAAACTATTCTTAACGCTTTGGCAAGTAACTAACCCATCAAAAAATATAGCATTTGATAGGAAAAATAATGTTGGTCTGCACCATTTAGCCTTAAGTATTGCAAGTCTAGAAGATTTGAATATTCTTTATGAACGTTGCAAAAAAACTGACGGTGTAATTATCGAATTTCCACCTGAGCCTAACGGTGATGGTCCAACTATACATATGATGATAGCAGAGCCAAGTGGTAACAGAATCGAATTTGCTTATACGCCTAAATAGGGATGTTAAGCACTGTGCTGTTAGATCAAAGCGGCGCAGAAGTGGTAGTCATCCATCATAGTGATTTACTATTTTAAGTTATTGCAAATATCGCTGATAATGCAATTATATACTCATAACCATGATGCAGTGCGTATCTGCCTTTGTAAGGCATTCTCGTAAGCACTTTAGAACCCATTGATAGAAAGGGCTAAGAGCTTAGCTCACGCTGCCAATAAATAAGGAATACACATGTTAGCAAAACTTAGAAACTTCTTTAGCCAAGAGCTAAAAATAAATGACCAAGAAAATACACAAGATAGAATCCAGTTAGCTGCTGCTACATTGCTAATAGAGGTTAATAGAGCAAGTTTAGAAAAATCATCGGTTGAACAACAGGCGATTAAAGTCGCACTCGAAAAATCGTTTAATTTATCAGGACAAAAGCTTGATTCACTTGTTGAACACGCAACCGCCCAAGATGCAGATGTTACTTCGCTGTACCCGTTTGTTAAATTAATTAATGAACACTATAGTGCGCAACAAAAAGTTCAGCTGGTAAAAACACTGTGGGAGGTAGCAATAGCCGACCAAAAAATCTGTATTTATGAAGAGCATTCCATTCGCCAAATTTCAGATTTACTTCATGTACCTCACAGTGACTTTATTCAAACCAAATTGAAAGTATTGGAGCAAAACACTTAATTTTTTATTGTACCTTTATCTAGATTAAAAACTGCAACGTAGTCACCTGGTTGATTGATGCCGTTCTATTATCGAACCTTCACAATACCTATTAACAAAATGAGATTAAATGAATTTATTATTGGAACATGCACTAACCGTTTTCATGGCTTTTTTTGCAATTATGAACCCTATTGCCAATACGGCGGTTTTCGCAGGATTAGCCGGAGATAAAAATAAACTTGAACAGAGAAAAATTGCAGCTAAGGCGTTAATTATCACGTTCATAGTTATCGCTAGCTTTGCCGTTTTAGGTAAATCAATCTTTCATTTATTCGGTATAACACTTCCTGCACTGCGCATAACAGGTGGTATATTAGTCTTTATTGTCGGTTACCATATGCTTCAAGGCTCTGGTTCTAAACTTCATCATACTCAAGATGATGATAGTTCTGATGTGGCAGTATCTCCTTTGGCCGTGCCACTTCTTGCAGGGCCAGGAACCATTGCCACAGCAATGAATTATTCATCCTCTAACGGATGGATGGAAATAATTATCACCCTCTCGGTATTTGCAGTTTTATGCCTTATTACCTTTATTTGTTTTATATTTAGTTCGCGTATTTTAGCCGCTATAGGCAACAGTGGCTTGAGTATTGTTACTCGATTAATGGGGTTGATTTTGGCTGTTATAGGCGTTCAAATGTTATTAGTGGGGATCAAGTCAGCTTTTAGTGCGCTGGGCTAAACAGGTTTTTAGCCCTTAAATACACGACTAAGCTTTCAAGGTTAGTCGCTATATCATCAACTCGATTTAATTATCATGTTAAGTTCATGTTGCTTTTTATGCATCAAAACACCAGAAATCATGGCATACAATAATGTTAATGACCAAAGTTGCATTTTTATTTGCACCAAATTATCAATACTATCTCCCATCTGATTTAACCGTAAAAAGCCATTAATTGCCGGTGTAGATGGAAAAAACTGAGCAATGACATTAATCACTGTAGGCATGTTTGATGTGGGCCATATGAAACCAGCAGAGAATACTAATGGAAGCGAGCTTAATAACACAACAAGCGTCGCTAGCTCTTTTCTTGGTATTAATAAACCGATTACAGTGCCTAAAAAAATAACTGAGAGTAAGAAAGGAAAAGCAAGTGTCATCAAATCAGGAATAGTGGCTAAGCGATTAATACCATAACTTTCAAAACTATAACCAAAATAAAAACTGAACAGCATTAAATAAATAATGAGCATCAATAATGAGCGAACAAGCAAAATCTGCCAAACAGGATAAATAAGCCAGTAACTTGATTGTAATTCTGTTACCGGATGATATTTCACTTTGTTTTCATACTGTCCCGCCGTGAGTAACCCCAAAGCAATAAGTAAAGTTTGATGTAAAATTAAGACAAACACAGCAGGAACAATATAGTTTAAATACCCTAAACTGGCGTTAAAGGTTGGCTTAAGGTTCAAGCCAATTGCGGAATACTGAGAAGAAGCTAAAGCGATATTATCTCCTCGCATCACCATTCGACTCACTTTAACTTCAGCAGCTAACGTTGATGTTGAACGAACTAACCCTTCAATGACAGTACCATAGACTAAAAAGTACGAAGCGTTGCCAGCAAAAAGCAAATGAGGGCTTTTTTCTAACAATAAATCACGATAAAAATGTTGAGGTATCAGAAGAAATCCCGTTATGTGTCCCTCAACGAGTAAGGCCTTAGCTTCATCAATATTATAGACTTGTTCGATAATGTTAACTTGAGGAGTAGCATTAGCCATACGCTCAATAGTGCGACTTAATTGGCTGTCATCTAAATTAATCACCGCAATACTTTGTTCCTTTGGTGTTTGATTAATATAAGGCAAAGGGTAAAGAAATGAATAAATGATCACGCCGCCGAATACGGTAACGAGTAAAGGTATATTAGTAAAAATAGCGTAAAACTCGCTGCTTATTAATCGTTTCCAAGTCATTAATTACAACCTTTTTCGACAGTTTCTTTCTTTGTTTCATTTAAAGCACTTGAGTTTTTTCGTTTTTCAACGAGTAATTTAGCCATATAAAACCCACTAATAAAAACAATTAATGCGACAAAGCTACCAGCACTATGACTAAAGGTTGTTGCATAATTTACCTGCTGAATTTGCACGTTTATATAATGACTAATAGGTAATAAGGCTCGCCATAATTGCGCTAAAAGAGGCATATCAGTCGTTGGAAATGTGACGCCCATAAAAGCAAATGCAGGGGCTGCGAATCCCGCCACTAAACTCATTGCACGTGTTACATCTAGGGTAATAAAGAAGAATAATGTCGCAACACTTGTGCAGGCTAAAACCAAAAGAAATTGAGCCAATATGAGTAATAGCCAACTTCCATGCATGGGCCACTGCAACGTACCGTAAAACACACTGAGGTAAACGATACCTTGTATCCAAAAAATCAAAACATAAGGGATTAACTTTATCAGTTCATCATTAAAATTAAGATGAGCAAGCCAAACATCTAAAGAAGTATTTTGTAGAGGCCTTGCCCAGACAAGCACGATAGTAGCAATAATAATAATTTGCCACATGGCAGGAATGACAGCAGTAACTAGAAATTGGCCATAATGCGTATTAGCATTAAATAATGGCGATATTTGTGACGAAATAGGCAATGCTTCTCCTATCGCTTGTTCCACGTTACCACGCGTACTTGCTAAGTCTTTAAAGGTTTCTATTTGGGCTACATAAGTGCCATGAGCACTTAACATGGCCGAATTAATTAACTTACCAATTAATATGAACTGACTATTATAAAAGGCTGTCACTTGGGGTGCCTTGCCCAATAAGGTGTTTTTTTCTAAGGAATTAGGAATAATGACTAACGCATAAATAGAACCTTCTCTAAGGGCTGTATTAGCATGTTCCATAGAGTGAAAGTGGTTTACAACAGCTAGGGTAGGACTTGCATTATAATTTCGTATGAGCGAACGAGATACTGAACTGTTGTCGTGGTCTACGACCCCTATAGGTAAATCACGCGCAATGCCTGCTGAGAAGACTCCCCAGATGACTATAGCAAGTATTACTGGCATCCAAAAAAGTAATGCTTTTAACCAAGCATCATGGCAAATTAATTGCCATTCATTTTTTATGCTTTGTAATAGCCTCACGTTACTATTTAGTCACACTGGTTAGTAATACAGTCATACCTACTCTTAACAGTGGAATGTGCTCAAGTGGTCTCGCTTCAACTTCAAACGTTCTCATATCAAACCCTTGAGCGCTATCCGTTGCGCGCCAAGTAGCAAAGTCACCCATAACCGAGATATGCGATATTTCAAAAGTAAAATCCCCCTCACCTAACGCTGGAATTTCCACTTCTATTTTTTGCCCTTTAGGGAAATCTTTCAATTTGTCTTCTCTAATATGAAAAATAGCCCACGCATCATTTATATCTACAATAGTAACGACAGGAAATCCTTGTGGGGCTAATTCTCCTTCTTGCAGTAATACCTGACTAACTTCACCATTGTGCCAACTCTCTATTTTAGTATCTGCAATGTAAGCCTCAACTTCAGCTACTGCGCCAGCAGCCATATTCTCTTTTTCTTTTGCCGCTCTTTTTACTTCTTCTCGTGCACCTTCTTTAGTCAAGGCATACATTTGATAAGCAGAGCTTTCATTATATTTTGCTGCTTGCCATTGAGTATAAACTTCATCACGTTTTTGCTCAGCAACAATGCCATCATTGAACAAATTATTGACTCTATTATAGGTTTTTTCCATTAACTCATTCGCAGCTTTTGCTTTTTGCCACTGGGTTTTAGCTGCAGCTATTTCCTGAATTCTGGCACCTTTTTCCGCTTGTTCAGCCAGCGCTCCAGCCGCTTTCTCACCCGCTTTTGCTTGCTGTAGCTTTGCTTGTATCTCAGGACTTAACAGTGTGAATATCATTTGTCCCCTTGATACTGTATCTCCCTTTCTGACAAGTACTTGCTCTATTCGACCAGGTACTTTTGAAGATATGCTAAAGTTTTGCGCCTCAATTTGACCTTGTATTCTTTCTGGGAGTGGCTGATAAGCTTGATAAAAGGTATAAATTAGCCAAATAAATAAAGCGACTATCATTAAAATTATTGGCCAAGTTTTGCTTTTTTTGTTCAAATTGTGCATCACTATTTAACCTCTATACCTTGATAAGATTGATAATGTTTAAAACTATGAGTGTCTACGCTTAATGCAAGTAGCTTAGAAAGGGATATCATGTATTGATACGCAGCAACAAACCGTTGAGTTCTTATACTCGCAACAAATAATTGTGCATCAACCACATCTACTGATGTTGATACCCCCTGTTTAAAAGCTTTATTGCGTAACCTTAAGTTTTCATTTGCTAAAGCTAAACTTGATGCAAGACCTTGATATTCTTCTAGAGATTGATTTGCTTCTCGGTAAGATTTTTCCACTAAAACAGATAAATCTTGCACGGCTTGTGCTTTAAGATATTTGATTTGCATGACTGAACTATGGGCTGCTTTCATTTTGCCTGAACGACCAGAAGTATCGAGAATAGGAATTTTCACCCCAACCCCTATTTCCCAATCAGGCGCGATTTGAGAGGCTAAGTTATCCTCTTCGTATAAATTATAATTACCATATAGATAAACTTCAGGGTAATACTTCCCTTTTTCGATCTCGATTAAACCGCTTGCTTGTTTCTGTTTCGCATCAAGCATTTTTAGTGCGGGAAAGTCAGCTAATGATTTATCTAAATAGTTAGACATTTTAGGTAATGATTTATTAATGAACAATGTTGTTGTCGGTGTCACTTTTTCTCGGGTTTTGAGTAATCTAGCTAATGCGATTTGTGCGATTTCAGAATCACGAAGTGATTTTTTACGCTCTACTTGTGATTTATCTAATGACACCTGCGCTTGTAAACGCTCTAACTTATTTATTTGCCCTTGTTCTTCTAGTTTTAAAGCATTTTCATAATGCGTCTTTAAGCCTTGTTCTACCTCTATCCTAGTTTTAAGTACTTGCTCAGAGAGCACTACTGCAAAATAATATTTCACTAAATCTTCAAATTTTTCCAGCTGCTTCATCGTTAGCAAGTGACTAGCTTCATCGTTTTGGGCTTTAGCAATACCTTGAACAGCACTAACTCGCCCTCCCGTATAAACAGGCCATAATGCACGGATTGAGCTAGTAAAAATATCACGTTCGGATAAAGTAGAAGTGAAAAAGCTATCTAAGTTATTTGTCGTTATACCAAAAGCTTCATTGATACTATCGATAGGCATACTCGCTATTACTTCAGAGGGCTTAACTCGAACGGCATGATCTAAACGCGTGTAGTTTGCACCTAAAGAAATACTCGGTAGTAAAAGATCACTTGCAGCATCCTGTAAGTATTGAGAACGCTCAATATTTTGTTTCTCTGCCGCGAGCGCATCACTCTCTTGCAGTACCGTTTTCCATGCTTGGGAAAAGGTGAAGTTCTGAGCCAAAACAGGCATGCTAGATAAATTTATAATTATTATTAAAACTGTCAGTAAAACTAAATTCTGTTTCATTATATAACCTATCATTTACCGTGTTTATCAAGCTCATAATAGACTCTACTTTCTATCATCTAGATAGTAATTACAAGCACTTAAGCGTTTATTGAATGGACGGTTTGAAAATTAACTGCAGTTAAGAAGGATATAAAATAAGCAACATTTACCGTTTTGATTAATAGATTTTCTAGGGAATTAATTAATTAATATTGAGAGTAGCGCTGCTGAGGAAGATATTGATACATACAAATAACGACCGATATACTAGCCAAACACTCAAAACATCATGCTCGTTTAGCTGAATAACTTGGTCTTAAAATTCAGCCTAGCTAGCCTAAACATCATTTCACAAATGAATTTTCCCAAGAGATTTAGGCGCACACAAGGACAAATAATAAAGCGCACTAATACAAATAAAAAACTTAAAAAGTATTAACAACACTTTAATTTGATGAGACTTTTTTACTGTTTAGTTGAGATTTACTCATGATTTCTTCATACATCAGTAAACTCTCTTTAGCCAAGGATCCATATTCGGGATGTCGAGTTATAATGGCGATTACTTGGTGGGTATCCATTAAGACCTGTTCTAGGTAAGTTAGATCTTGCTGGTCGAGTACAGCACCAGTATCAACTTTCGCTTTGAGTTGCTTAATTCTTGGATAACGCTCATTTTCAAAGCGTTTGAGGAGCACTGCTATAACTCCTTTATCTTTTTGCTCTAGGTCCATATTACCTCCTATTGAATTATCTATAGGATAGAGTATGAGCTTAAAAGCGTCTATTTCCAATAACAACAAAAAATATATTCGATGGCCAGGTGTTTTGATGATACTGAAAATATTACCAAAACACCTAGGTATCTAAACGAAAGTCATAGCTATTGGCTCCCAAGTAACTTTCAGTACAAAAGCTGTAAAATAATTTCAATTAGATGCACTATATATTTTTATTTTTTCCTTACTGGTTTAAGCGAAAATGGATTATTCGCTATAAAGCGCTTGCCAGTAATACTGCTATCATTGATGGGCATTTGAATACTTACCAACCTAGGTAAACCTCGGCATAAATCACGTTTTGTACGGAAGAGACTGGCCTCTGCAGTATCATTATCTATGTTCTTAAGTTGTAAGTTAAAGTTTTTCTCGTTAGTACAACCATTAGACTTCACTAAAAACCATAAGCCATCAGTTTTAATATCAAAACCATAAATGACTTCAAGAGTGTTATCTTGCATGGCCACATTTTCTTTCTTTTCTTCTGGTGATACTGCTGAGCAAGCTGACGTTGTTATAACAAGCAATAACAGAAGCATGACTTGAGTGTACTTTATTGATTTACTCATAAATTCCCTTAATAAATATATAAATGAGTGAGTAACGAATAACGACCCACTCTAACGAAAGACTTTTACTTACGACTTCTCAGCGATAAAAATAACAGTGTGAATAGCAATATAAAACCTCCTGCCCCGCCACTCTTTTTTGCCTCTACAGGAGCTTGAGTCTCGATAGTATCTTTAGTGATAGTTACACTTCCCACTTTACTTGAAGTAGCCCCCTGTTGGTCCGTAACTATGACTTTAAACGTAACTTTACCTTCTTTGTCACCTGCAACAAACGTTGCTTGAGCTGAAGTGGCATTATTAATCACAGAGCCGAGTTTATCGCCAACTAACTCCCATCTAAAATGAAGAGTACTCCCCTCTTTATCCGTACTTTTAGACGCATCTAAAAGCAGCTCCTTCTGTACTTTCACTTCATAAACAATCTGAGGTAAATTAATAATGGGTGCGGTATTGGTTGTAGAGCTTTGTACAAAATCAATATAGGCTTTGTTAAAACCTACGTCAGCTCCATCATCAGTATCATCTTTAGAAAAGATAAAAGCGATTCGGTCAGTGCCTTCTGTTAAAGAAACTTTTTCTTCTTTGAATTGTGTTTGAGTTATACCCGTAGCAAAAAATTCAGTCTTGTGACCATTGAGTTCTAGTTTTAGACCATCATAACCCTCTTCAGCTTGTACTAAATAATTAAACGAAAAACCATTGATTTCAGGATTTTTAATAATCGCTAGTAATACTGAATTTTGTGAATTGATAATATCACCCGATTCAATGGCATTGTTTCCTTTAAGTACTTTAGTGGTTTGCGCTTGCCAAATAGCATCACCACCTGAATACCATTCAATATTATCATTATCAATATCGAGCAAAGCTTTCATGTCTAAACTCGATTTTTCGAGGGCATTAATAGAAAAAAATTGTTCTGCTATGCTATTTCCTGGATGCGTAGTACTAACGCTGATGTTGAACCCTCCTTTACCTAATTGGGTGCTTGTCACTTTAATAGTAAGCTCACAGGTCTCATTTTGTTTTAGTGCTACGCTATTACAATTGTTTGACTCAACTGACGGCTGTGCAACATTATTTAAATCGGTGAACTTAATGTCTGTAACCGTATATTCAATTGCGCTTAAGTTCTTAAATTTCAACGTGGTAACATCTTCATAGCCGTTCTCAACATAACCCGGAGTAGGTTTTTGTTGATATGATACACCGGCTTTCTTTTGTTTAATCCAATCAATAAACTGTGAAACACGAGAGTACACTCCTGGGAAATCTGCTGAAGCACAGGCTTCTCCAAAACTAACTACTCCAACTTGATACCACTCCCCGTTTTTATTTACCACTAACGGGCCACCACTATCCCCTTGACAAGAGTCCTTACCGCCAGCTTCAAAACCGGCACAAATCATTTGTTCGGTAAGCCCACCGCCATAGGCGGCATTACACTTATCTCGATCGTAGAGTGGAACATCTACTGTTTGTAGAACAGTAGGAAACGACTGACCACTTAATGACATGTTTCCCCAGCCCATCACGGTTAGTAGATCACCAGTCTTCAACAATGATTCAAGTTCTTCTGTTAAGGGTTTAATCGGTATTACATTGGTAATTGCCGTTTCTAATTCAAGTATTGCAATATCATTATTAGTTGCGACAGAGTCATAATCTTCATGCATGTAAATTTGCGCGACTTTATAACGCACTCCAGTAGTACGGTCATTCAGATCATGCTCTCCAACAACAACATCAATATCTGAAGCGATAGAGCCATCAACACAGTGCGATGCCGTCAATACATAGTGTCCGCCAATAAAAGAAGCGCCACAAAATGGTGATATGTCGCCTCCTTCTTTAGTCGATGATGCAATTAAGCCCGTAATAAATGGGTAATCGTTTTGTTTAGCTTGTACACCATTGATAATTCGTTGCGATGCTATTCTCTTTGCTTGCTCACCTGAATCAGAGACAGGTGCCCCTGAACTTGCTTGGCTATAAAGAGTGATAGCTGAGCTAACAAACGCGATGACAAAGTTATTAAATTTCATTAAGTTTACTCCAGAATATATTACCGGTCGGGTAAAAGGTACTTGTGACAATTAGCAGTTAGAGAGCACTTATAAAATAAGTCGATGTAGAAGAAAATAGTCGTTTATAAATGTCATATTAAAAAATAGTCTGTTAATTGAGAAGTCTTTGGTAGCACTGTAGTTGGTAATAATTCTATGTTTATTTACTTGAATTAATCAGCTTTATAACTAGTTATTAATCATCATTTAAAAAGAAGTTAGCATAACTGACCTAAAGGATTAATTGTTGGTATTTACGCTTATTATCTACTTTGGCCTTTTGAATAACATCACCATCGTCTTTAGCTCAGAAAATGGTGTTAACAAAATATTAACACTATTTCATATTAGAATTAAAGATATAATTATTAAGTAAGCTTGAGACGTTATTATCCTGTAAAAGTTCATCCATTATTGTAAGCGCGCGTAAGGCTTTGTAAGCGTAGGGTTTGATAATGTGGGGAGAATTATTGATATTAGCGCTATATTTTGAAGACGATGCGAGAACCAGCGTTTAAATCGTGTAAATAAAAGTTAGTAACAAATAGCTTTCAATTTAGTCTAGTTGACGCATTATCAGCGCATGAAAAGAAGGGATAGCACATGCCATCCCTTAATAACGTAAGATACTCTACTAGTTCGCTAAACACTGTAAACATTTCAATTAATGATAATATTGATTATTATCATTAATGTTGAAGTAAGCAGATCATCCTCTATCTAGTCGTTTAGCAAAAACTCTGTATCAACTTTTAGCCACTCTAGGGTTAAATCAGCTACGAAACAATAAAACAGACCATGATCATGCTTATTTACTTGTTGGGTAAAATCACTTAGCCAAGTCATTAAATAACTATTAATGAAACTAAGTTGTTGTTCAGACCCACTGGTGACACACAGATGAGCAATGTAGGCCAAGATAACCGCAATATGATCGCCTGGCTCTGGAAAATCACTATGTATTTGTAACTTGTTGTCAGTTAAAAATTCGGTCATTTGCTGATGAAGCTCACCAAACAATTGAGTTTTATTTGTTTTTCTTTTTGAACCTGACTCATTTCTAGCGGCATTGCTTAGTTTATCACTTGGTTCTCCACCTAGCTCGGCGCTAAGGTATTGACCTGCATATGGCGACACACTTGTTCTACCATCTACTAAGAATAAGCCACAAAAATCAGCAGCCAATTCAAGTAATAACTCCTTACTGTTAAGCTTGCCTAATTTAGCATTAATCTCATTTACCGAAGCAGACAAGCTGGGCTCAAGCGCAAGTGAATTTAAAAAACTTTGCCCTTGATCTGATGTTAATTGTGCCACTAAATCACTAGTGACTTCTTTAGCAAAGAGTGAGGAGAGAAAATTATAAACTATTGCTCTCGCCTGACTCTCTTGACTTACTTGACTCATGCGCCGATCTCCAATGGTCCTTGAAATGAGGTTACTGGCGGCAATTTACCGCTAAACTTTTCATAATCTACTAAACAAGTATAGGCTGAACAAGCTTGGGCTAATTTAGATGAGCCAATATCTTGCGTTAAAGTATTAGGATCGCCATAACTACAAATCGCTCCCACTTTTGCGCCACCCGTAATACTACCATCATCGCCAACGGGTCCATACCAAGCGCCTTCATGAATCCGAATAACACCTTTAGGGAAGTTAGCACTTACCACTGCGCCAGCAAGTAATTGGCCTCGGTCGTTGAATACTCTAACTACATCGCCATTTTTAATGCCACGGTGCTTAGCATCTGCTGGATTTAAATAAACCGGCTCTCTGTCTTGTACCGTGTAAGTATCTCGATATTCTTTTGATTCACACATTTGTGAATGCAAACGTTTGTCTGGGTGACAAGACTGCATCCAAATAGGGTGTTTATCTGAGCCAGGCCCACCGTGACTGCGTTCTGATTTTTCCATCCATGTTGGGTGGCCTTTACAATCATCATATTGATAACGCTCTATTTTTCTACTGTGTATTTCAATCATGCCAGAAGGCGTTCCTAACGGATTTATTTCAGGATCTTCTCTAAAAGCAGCATGTCGAGTCCAAGGCTTACCTTCACCAAAGTGTACATATCCATCTTGCCAAAATTGCTCAAATTCAGGCATAACAAACTTACCGTCATTGGCTTTTTTACAATCATTATATAATTTTGTTAGCCAATCAAACTCGTTCATACCGCGGGTATATTCTTTTTCTTTGCCTAACACTTTGGCAAAGCGAGTGAATATTTCATAGTCGGATAAGCTATCAAATAATGGTTCAACCATTTTTTGCATGGCAAGCAAGCCACGATTGGCATAACTACCATAAATATCGATATCGTTTCTTTCCATGGTAGTACAGGCTGGCAGTACAATATCTGAGAAACGACAGGTTGCCGTCCAGTTGATATCGATACTGACCACACATTCCAGTTTATGAAATTCTTTTTTCATACGGTTTCTATCTTGATGATGGTTCCAAGGATTGTTCCCTGAGAAAATCATCATTTTAATATCAGGGTAAGTCACTTTAGCGCCATTGGCATCAATCACTTTGCCCGGCTCTAAAATCGCATCTATCCAACGGGCAACAGGAATAGTACTACTAGCGCCTTTAAAATCAGTGCTGTCAAATATCGGCTTTTGACCTTCATCTACATTGCGAGGAAAGGCACCCGGTGCTGCAGCGCCAGAAGAAGGTACACCAATACCAGAATAATGATGGCCATAACTAATTCCGCCACCAGGTAAACCAATTTGACCTATCATGGTCGCTAATACAGCAGCCATCCAATAAGGTTGTTCACCATGCTGCTGACGCTGAATACACCAACCCATTAATAATTGTGTACGACCAGCGACCATGGTTTTAGCGAGTTCTTTAATTACGTCGGCAGGTACCGCAGTAATTTTTTCTGCCCATTCAACTGTTTTAGCAATGCCATCTTCTTCGCCCGTTAAATACGGCACAAAGCGCTCAAAACCTAAGCTGTAACCTTTTATGAAATCTTTGTCATGTAAGTCGTTGGTGTAAAGCTCATACGCAATAGCGAGCATTAAGGCTACATCTGTTTGTGGATTTACATAGATTTTTTCACAACCTAAGTACTCTTGAGTTTTTGATGCCACGGGATCTATGCTGATCACGCGTATCTCACCTTTTTTTACTTTTTCTTTTAGCTGAGCAAGATATTCAAAACTTTCATGGGTTTCAGCATTCCAACCCACCTGTAAGTTTTTATAAGGGTCGTTTGCCCATAATACGATTGTCTTGGCATTGTCTAAAATTAATGGCCATGATGTGCCTTGAGCATAAACTTCGGTTGAGCCTAAAACATAAGGTAAAATTGTTTGACCTGCACCCGTAGAGTAATCGCCAATCTTTTTAACAAAATTACCGTGCATACCAACAGCTCGTTGCATGTGGCTAGTACAAGAGTGTAACTGTCCGGTGGCACGCCAGCCTGTTTGTCCTGCGTGCAAACCAGAGGGGCCATAATTTGTTTGTATTTCATCAAGTGATTGTTTAAATAAGGTTAATGCTTGATCCCAAGTGACTCGAACAAAACGAAAATCACCGCGTTGGCTGGTATCACTTTTATGACCTTTTAATAAAAAGTCTAAGCGCACCATAGGGTAGCGAATACGTGATGGATTATAAACTAAGCCTTTAATTCCGTTGATCATATCGGTTGGATATTTATCTAAATCAAATGGTTTTACTTGATCAATAACACCATTTTTACGTTTCATTTTAAAGGCACCAAAATGAGAACCTGTTGTTAGCCAATCGTCACGGTTTTTAGCTCCTATTTTTGCTAAAGCGGTCAATGGTGTCAAAACCGAAGCAGTGCTAATTACGGTAAATGATGTCGCTAAAATGCCTTTTAAAAAATTTCTTCTTTTCATGATACTTAGCTCCGATTAATGTTCTTTTTTAACAAAAGTTGATGAATGTTGTTGTAGATATTTTTGTACTAATGCTTGGGTATCTTGGTCCATGTTGACAAAAGCTATCATGCCTTGGAACATGCCTGGCCAAGTATTTGCGTCAAAGTGAGCTTCGTCTGGTTGCGTGTGGCAAACACTACAGCTGCTTCTAAAGGTTGTACGAGCATAATCCCAAAGTGGCTGTTGCTCGGTAATTAGGTATTCAGCATCAGTCCATAATGTTGTTTCTACACGTTGCCATTTCAAACCGGTCATCTCGTCTTCTTTTTCTTCAAAGCCATTGATGACACCTTCAGTTTTTGCCGCTTCTTTTGATAATTGTGCTGTTAGCATATTGATACCAAAGTCATAATAAATAACACGGCCAGCACCAATTTGTTTACGCCAACCACTAATTGAAACTTTAACTCTGTTCTCTTTGCTCTCTAATATTTTAACCTTGGTTGCGACATTTAACGTGCCTGCTTCTACATCACCTTTAGCGCTAAAAAATAGTGGTTTGGTCAATGCACTGAAGTAGTATTGTTCATTGGTGAATTTACTCGGACCAGTACCGACTTCAGCAATTAATTGTGGTGCTCTTGCAGTGCCCATATCGGGTAATATATGTGCGATACCTTTATGGCAATCAACACAGCTCTGATCTTTTTCTGCAGCACGCTTCATTTGTTTTTGCGCCAACTTAGACATGGTGTCCCATTTCATCGAGTCATAGTTGTGACAATTCTTACAAGCCAACGAGTCATCTCTCTCGAAGCGAGCCCATTCACGTGACGCCATTTCTAAACGTTTATCTTCGAATTTTTCACTGGTGTTAACGGTGTTAAAAACCCAACCCCAAACATCACTGGACGCTTCCATTTTTCTCGCAATTTTACGACCCCAACTATGTGGAACATGACAGTCTGGGCAAGTGGCACGTACGCCGGAGTGATTAGACCAATGCACTGTTTTTTGTAATTCTTGATAAGGTTTACTTTCCATACTATGACAACCAATACAGAATTCTTCGGTATTGGTTGCTTCTAATGCAGTATTGAAACCACCCCAAAACATAACCCCCATAATAAAAGCGGTTAAACTGATGGAGCCTAATGTTAGGTATTTGGCTGGCGTATTAAGTGTTTGCCAAAGGTTTTTGAACCATTTCATGTTGATAATCCTTGTTATTCTTGAATATTGATTAGTGGCTTTCCTAATGAGGAATTACGCCGCCAAATGCCTGAATTAACCAAATAATTAGGCCGTAACCACCAATAGCGAATACGCTGAGTACGGGAAATAGCACTACAATAATGAATCCTAATGCCTTAAGTTCTTTACGCTTTTTCTTTTCACCTGTTTCTTTGTTTATTTGTTCCGTGGTCATGTCGAAACTCCTCGTTTAATCAATATCTGGGATGTTTTTTGAATGACTTATCGTTTCATTCAAAGTTTTTTGATGAGCTAATTATAGTTGAAGAATGTGAATGACCATGAAGTAGGAAATGACAGCTTGCGTGAAGTTGTGAAAAGATATGAACAGAAATGTTTATATTCTAGCGACTTGAAGAGACATAAGCTAAACAACTGAAGAGCTTTAAGTACTGATAATTTTTATAACCTTAAAATGATAAAAACAGCAAAACTGTTAAGCTTCACTGCCCTTCTCTCTTTTGTTTATTTATTACTTAAGCTAAGTCACTTAAACTAAGTTACTTAAATTAGCTAACTTAAAACCATTTATTTAAAGAAAATGACTTTAAGTAAATGGTTAAAAAAGGTGACTAAAAGCTTTTGCTAACACTAAAAACAAAGCGTTCATCGAAGATTCTTTGGCCTTGTTCAGAGCCATAAACTTTATGTGAGCTATCTACATCTGAGTCGTGATAACGCACATCAACATTAAGGCCATAAACGTTTTTACTTAAACCTAAGTTCCAATGAGTCCAACCTTCAGCACCTTCTCCTGATAGTTCTTGATAACCAATAGAGCCAGAAAGTTTTATACCATTATCAAACGTTTTACTCGGATGAACAGCGTAGTTAATACCGCTCCAGCCATCAACACCAAACCAATCATTTAGGGTTGGAGTTACTTCAAGCTCTATTTTCACAGGACCAAAGTCTTTAGCAACCGTCATCCAAAGTTCGGTATAGTCCATATCTTCTACGCCTGGATAGGTGTAGTGAAATACAAAAACATTGTAACTAATATCACTGTCACCAAAAGTACCAAATTTACCAATATAGGGCGCTAGTACGGCTCTAATATCAGGGGAGGATTCAAATTTATTGGTTGCGCCAAATACGCCAGCATAAACACCATTTTCATGAGTCCAGGTAAAGCTACCTTTAATGGCTGGAATATCGCCATCAGCAACTTCAGACTCACCACGAAAGACGTAGTCTGTTGCCATTTCAAGTGAGCCACTGAAGGTGCCATTAAATAGTTCTTCTTTACTTTGTTCGCTACTTGCTAAAAAAGGGCAAGATAGTAACATTGTGCCAATTAATACGCGGTTTGCTGTTTTTATTACTTTATTCATAACTTAGAACTCCAAGATTGATATAAATCAGATAAACTATTTTTGATGGCGTTATTGTATCGCTCAGTTATGAACAGCATTGTGTGGTTAAATGAACACAATATGTAAAAATGCATAAATACCAATTCAATTCAGTTTTTCTCACTCAGCGAAAATTATTTGATTTGGTATGACTTATTGATAGTCTGTTACTTGGTGGTGTTGGTTTACTTCTGATAACAGTCGGATAGGAACAAAGCTTGAACGATAAACATATTTTAGTGGTAGAAGATGAAGCGATAACGCGAGCCAAACTGGTGGGTTATTTTCAACATGCCGGCTATCGGGTCAGTGAAGCTGAAAATAAAACGCAAATGATGGTGGTACTGGAAAATCATCACATTGACTTAGTCATGTTAGATATTAATCTGCCTGATGAAGATGGTTTGATGATCACTCGAAACCTGCGTAGTCATTCGAACATTGGCATTGTGCTAGTGACGGGAAGAACAGACTCTATCGATAAAATTATTGGTTTAGAAATGGGCGCTGATGATTATGTCACTAAGCCTTTTGAGCTAAGAGAACTGTTAGTTCGCGTTAAAAATATCTTATGGCGCATATCTTTAACGGAGCAAAAGTCTGTCATAGCTCTGGAAGATGAGGAAGATGATGATTTATTTCATTTTGGTCAATGCAGCTTTGATATTCCAAAACGAAAGTTGCTCAAAAATAATATTCCAATAAAGCTGACCAAAGCTGAATACGATATTTTAGTGGCTTTTGTTGCGAACCCGAGCCGTGTACTCAGCCGCGATCGATTACTTAATTTAATTGAGCACAGAGTTGATGCCCCCAATGATAGAACCATCGATGTGCTTGTTCGACGTTTACGTCATAAAATAGAAGATGACCCGAAAGACCCGCAGATTTTCACTACCATTCATGGTGAAGGCTATTTATTCGCCGCTGATGTTACCTAACTTGGTAATTATTTAATGCAATCAATTACCAAGTTAAAATACTGCTAGCGCTTACTTTACCTCATTAACCTTAACACTATAAGTAGGCTTAAAGTTACTTGGAGATAACGACAATCCAGTATTTAGCTTATGTATAGTTTCTTGATCTATCGTGATTATTTCAGGTGCTTGCAAAACTTTCACCTTCCCTGTTTGTAAGTAATCAACGGCTTGGTTAATGGCCATTTTTCCTTGCAGTACCATTTGATCTGAATTGGCCATTAAAATTTTATGACGCTTAATACCACGATAAACGCCATGACTAAGGTAATGACTTAGGATCTCAGGTTGTTGCCCTTTAGGTAATCCCCCTACTTCATTTATTGCCATTTCAGCCATCACGGCATTGCCCGCTAAATAATCGATATTGTTATATTTTTTTAAAGTGTCTTTTAACAACGAAAACTGAGTTATCTTCTCGTTTAAGCCATGCTCAATGGCTATTATTTCAATAAGACTATTTACGAGTGCAGCTTGTAAACCTTTAGTTGATTGTAAACTGCCTCCTCCCCTTTTAGGCCCAGGGAACCAAGCAAGTTTTGCTGGTGTCGCATTGAAGTGATTTTTATGGTGCTTAACCAGATATTCCCCCAACTGATAGCCCATTTGATACCAGGAAACTCCGGTTCTGCCACTAATATTCTTAGTGGCTATTTCATTTACTAAGGCAAAAACTGGCGTATGCTGGTTAACTTGTGCAAGTTTCTGATTTAATGCCTCAAAATTAACCGAACCGACTAATATTGCACTTGCTTGCCAGTGAATACATTGCTCAATTTGTCTTAACTGTTCATCCTTGTTCTGGTAGCCTCCGGCATCTAGGACTTTTAATTCAATTGATCTTTGTTTTGCTTGTTCAGTCATGCCAAAATTAATGCTGAGCCAATAAGAATCTTTTAGATGAGGGTAGACCGCACATAATTTAATTTTACCTGCCGATACTTTACCTACAGATAGGTCGCTTACTGGTATAGTACTCGTTGCTCGTTTGTTATTTAACTGATCTTGATTAGCTGCAGTTGCAGTTGGTAACAGCAATAAACAATGAATAATAATTAGTAGAAACATTAAAAGTATTTTCACAAAAAACTCTATTTAAAATTAATACACGGGTCGTGTAAAAGAGGATATTACATTGCACTTTCGTCGAAGTATAGGTAACAAACTATTATTTGCCTTTAGCTTTGTTGCGGGTTTACTGCTGTTTGTTAGTATTGTTGCTTGGAACGGCCTCAGCCTTATTGCCAGCACTGGTGATATCATTACTCAACAAACATTACCTACGCTTTCAAGTGCAAGAGAATTAGCAAACCTTAGTTTGCAGATCACCCATAAGACGACATTATTAAAAAATGTCACCGATGAAGATCAGCGCCAAGAAATAAGTCAGACACTAACATTGCTACATTTAGCGGTTGAAGATAAATTTACTGCCCTTACGTTACTCGATCTCAACAAGAAAAGTTTGTCCTCGTTAATTAATTTAAAGAAAGAGATTAATCAAGGCATTGAACAACTTGATGTCTACGCCAAAAATAAAATCACTAATCAACAACAACTTGATCAAGCTTTTAATGTGGTAAAAACTTCGGTTCATGAGATTTCTGTCTTATCTCAATCACAAGTAGCCAACGCGAGTACCTTTGCGCTAGTTCGCTTGTCAGGGCTTTATGATTTAATTGAACAGAAAAGTAAACTGCAACAAGCAAAAAAAGACATTGATTTAATTATTGATGAAGACCTTAACTTACTTGATAAGATGGCTGCGTTGGAGCGTCACGCATTAGAGTTAGAACAAATTGCTAACTTGGTGATTACAACAAAACAATACCAGCAACTTAATGAGCTAGCCCAAAATAAAAATAGACACTTGTTACTGATATCAAACTTAGTGGATTCGATTACTGATCCCTACAGAGTTAACTTGGCCAGTGTCGCACTGAATAAGCTTAATTTATTTGATAACTTACTTGTTAATCAACAAAGAGCCATTGAGTTAAATCAAAAACAAAGCTTGCTACATCAGCATATTTCCAATCAATTGACGCAATTAAACCAAGGGATATTGTCTCTGGTTGAAAAACAGGGTGAGTTAGCTAAAAAAACCAGTCAACAACATCAGAAATTGGTTTCTTGGTCTCAGAACGTATTTTTAATTACGACTTTATTATCACTTATTGTCATTATTTTTGTGATGTGGAAAGTAGTTTATCAAGGTATTGTTTTTAAGTTGCAAAAACATACTGACGCAATAGAAAAATTAGCAGCGGGTGATCTAGAGATCACCGTTGAGTCATCAAATGATGAAGAGTTAAAGAATTTAGCTGAAGCGCTCGATGTTTTTCGCGAACATGCGATTAAAAAGCAACAGCTTGAGTATGAGCAACTACAGACTGAGCAAGAATTACGTTTGCATAAAGAAAACCTTGAGCAATTGATAAGTGTTAGAACGCAAGAGCTAAGGTTTACCAATGAAAAGCTGAACAATGAATCTAAGGCGCATGCCTTAGCAAAGCAGCAAGCTGACGAAGCTAATAGAGCTAAATCAGTTTTTTTAGCGAGCATGAGTCATGAAATACGTACCCCCATGAATGGCATGATCGGCACATTAGAGTTATTAACCGATACTCATCTCACGTTAGAGCAGCAAAAATATGCTCAAACTATTTTATATTCAGGAGAAAGTTTATTAGATATTTTGAATGATATTCTTGATTATTCTAAGATTGAAGCTGGCCATATAGCGCTTTCTTACCGCGCCATTGATTTAGCTAAGTTAGGCGAAGATGTCGTACATTTAATGCGAGCAAGAGCGCAAAATAAATCGTTGCAATTGCACTTTGAAAAAAACGGAAATATTGAAAACTGGCGCGTTGCTGATTTAGGTAAGTTGCGACAAATATTAATAAACTTGATTAATAATGCCATTAAATTTACTCAACGGGGCAGTATTGTTTTATCAATAGATGTTAATGATGAAAGCAATACCGAAGGTTCAGAGGTAATATTTTCAGTGACTGATACCGGCTGCGGTATTGCTAAAGATAAGCAAGATGATGTTTTTCAGGCGTTTACTCAGGTAGATAATCTTCAAAGTGCTGTAGGTACAGGCTTAGGGCTAGCAATATGCCAGCGACTTGTTAGTGCTATGCAAGGTACTTTATCCCTTGAAAGTGAAGAAAATCGTGGGAGTTGTTTTGCTTTTACTATTCCATTAGCTCGAGCTTCAGCAGAAGCCATTAGCGCGCAGCAAGTATTATTTTCGCCATCACAAACGTTATCTCAACGTTATCAAGTACTCATTGTTGAAGATAATGAAATTAACCTTGATGTCGCCTGCGCCTTGGTTGAGAAGTTGGGTCATAAAGTAGCAGCCGCCAAAGATGGTACTAGCGCGCTGAAGTATATGCACAAAAATCGATTTGATTTAGCCTTACTCGACATCAATCTACCTGATATTGATGGTGTGACTTTATCTCAACAACTCAAGATTATTGCTAAAGAAAAACAGACGCCCTTCAAGACTATCGCTGTGTCTGCCCATGTTTTTAATGAAGATATCGCTAAATTTATAAAGTCAGGTTTTGATGGTTTTGTTGCCAAACCAGTGCAAATGAAAAAATTAAAACCAGCCATCGCCAAAGTAATGTTTAATGTTGAAAGTTTAGTTAATCAGGGAACTGAAAATGGAATTGAACAGAGCCTTGAAATAGCTGAAGTAATTGTCGCTGTTCCAGCTAATGAGGACTCCCTAATTGAGAATCAGGGCCTTAGTGAATTTTTATTATTTGATGCAAATATTCCCAATCAAGATATTGAGTATTTAGGTAATGATAAAGTAATACAACTTACTCAGCTATTTTGCCAACAAATAAATACCGAATACAGTGATTTTTCAAGTTTATCGGCCATCGATCAAAAATCAAAGTTACATAAGCTTAAAGGTGCTGCCATCGGTTTAGGCTTGGTTCGATTACATCAGCTTTGTCACAAACTTGAAATCAGCACTGAAGATAATAAACTAGCGGCTTCACAACTACTTGTGATTGACGAATTAACTCAATTATCGAAGGGATCTCTTCAGCAATATGCGCTAAGCCTTAAGAGTGTTTAGTGTCTAAATTATTTGGACAGCAGAGGATCACCTCCCCTGAAGTTAATAACTATAAAGGATAATTAATCGCTGTAATTGGAAGTCACTTTAAGACTAAAAGAGCTTACTGGTATTGTGATTGCTATGCTTAGTAAAATAGCTTCCGATGAAGTTAATAATAAACTAATAGTTATTCACTCCATCACAAAGCGTTTACAAGAATACTTCAACGGCTATCTAACTAAATGTCATTATTCTCACCAAGTGAAAGCATGCCATTAGCTTTCAAGTTTACTAATAACTCACTAATTAACTGATTAACTGATTAACTGATTAACTGATTAACATCAATTAGATAGGTATAATTTAACATTGATACCCTTAAATTAATGACGCTTCCAATTGATGATCTGATAATTCGTATTTAGCTAAAAGATAATTTTTATTATCTTTTTTCAAATAGGTTTTGGTATTTTGAATTGACTCGATAATTATTTCTTTTCCAATAGCTTCTATTTTTAATGGATTGTTGGTTAATAGATGTACACTAGAAACATTCAGCGCTTTAAGCATATTTATTGCGTCATCATAGTTTCTATCATCGTCATTGAATCCTAGTTTTCTATTTGCCTCATAGGTATCAATCCCCTGCTCTTGAAAAAGATAAGCGTCTAGTTTGTTATATAAACCTATACCTCTCCCTTCTTGTCTCAGGTATAAAATTACCCCGCCATTATTTTTCATTATGTTAATCGATTCATCTAATTGTTCACCGCAATCACATCGAGAAGAATGGAAAAGATCGCCAGTCAAACACTCAGAATGAACTCTCACTAAAGGGGATTTCTGTTGTTTGTCTGCGCTATTAAACACTATTGCAATATGTTCTTTATCATCAACAAGACCAGTAAAGCTGATGATTTCTGCCGGAATATCATCTTTTATACTTAATTTTACCCGTGCTCTTATTGCGGATATGTTTTCATTTAACTTCATATTTATAACCTGATTAAATCGATTAAGCTCGCTGCCATATAAAGCAGTAACGAAACTAAAATAAGTTTTATCCCATATTTACTTTTCATTGTCTCACTGAGTTCTAACAATAGAACTAGACATTGGCCAAGTTGATATAACAACAAAAGTAGTAATACAAAACGTTATTGCGGATAAAACTAAATACATTGGATACACTGAAAATGAGGATGAAAAAATTAAATACAAGGTTAAGACGTAAATAATTGCTTTAGGATTAATCAATTCAAGCTTGAGGTCTTTGGCAAAAGCTTGCTTAAATTTTATATATTGTCTGCCAGTAATATCGAATCGTAAGGATAGGATTGTTAGCTAAACAATCTAAGAAAGTGAAAAAAAAAGCACCAGTGGATTAGTGTCGCCAATGAAAGTGTAAGCTATAGCATTGACCTTAAAGAAAGATGTTACTTTTGGACAGTCGCATGGAGTGACTTGAAACGGTTAATCGTTTCAAGTCATATTGCCTAACTTATGTTGAGTTTCTTTATATCCGCTAATGAGTCATTAAAATTAAATCAGCACTAGGGTTTTACTCGAGCGTCCCAAATATCATTTTCATCGGCATCAATAGTTTGTACCCGAGGTAGAACGCTCTGTTTGCCATTTCGATGTATATAATTTATTGCAAGCTTTAGACTGTTATTAAAAAGGACTAAAAATATAAACGTAAAACGGTTTCGGCCACACAGGCTAAACGCTTACTGTTTTCAACTTCAATACTTACCTCATTAACAACTTCGATACTGCGCTTCATAGGAACTAAGTTAACTAATTTAATGCTAGCTCTAACACGAGTACCCGCTTTAACCGGATAAGGAAAGCGCACTTGATTCAAACCAAAATTAATAACCATCTTTGCTTCTGGATAAGGGTTACTATCTAAATCTACTGAATTAGTTAACTTGGGAATTAATGACAAGGTTAAAAACCCATGTGCTATTGTCGCTTTAAAGGGTGACTCTTTCGCTGCACGAATAGGATCTGTATGAATCCATTGTTTATCACCTGTGACTTCTGCAAATTGATCAATACACTCTTGCTCTACTTCATGCCAATCACCTACAAACGTTACTGTATCGATTTTTTCAAGCAGGCTTTTGTAGGTTTTTTCTGCTTGTGGTACTTGTATCAATACCTCCTCGGGTTTACTTTCTTCCGCATCAACAGGGCTAAATTGAGAGAACCAAGGGTTATTTAGCGTATTTCTAAAAGGCATTGTGATTTTATTATTAAATAGATCTGACAAGTTTTTAAACTTAGGTTCTAATTTGGCAATAAATTGATCATTTTGGTGTTGCAAATTTTTTCTTTTTTCTCTAATAAACGCTATAACTTTCATATAGTAGCCTTATCAATATCTTGATACCTAAATTTATTTTCTGTGAGTGTTTAAAGTAACTATACCACTACAACATCAATAAATTATTAAAGTGAATCCATTCTGTATAGATCAACTCGGCTTTGGAGTATTTCAATAGTACAAGTGGCAATAATAGTTAGGCTTAAGCTGAGTTAAGCCTAACTTAAAAGGGTTATTCTTCTACGCGAACACCCCAAACATCATGCTCATCAGCATGAATAATTTGTACCCATATTTGGTCGCCTGGTTTTGCATCATAATCATCCGACAAATAAACTTTACCGTCAACTTCTGGTGCATCCATATATGAACGCCCTACCGCACCAAGGCTGTTAACTTCATCAATTAAGATTAAATATTCTTGGCCAATACGTGCTTGTAGTTTATCTGCACTGATTTTGGCTTGTACTTCCATAAAGCGCTGAAGTCTGTCTTCCATCACTTCATCTGAAACATGATCAGGTAAATCATTCGCCGTAGCACCTTCAACTGGCGAGTATTTAAAACAGCCTACGCGGTCAAGTTGAGCTTCTTCTAAAAAGTCTAATAACTCTTCAAACTCTTCTTCAGTTTCACCTGGGAAACCAACAATAAAGGTTGAACGAATCACTAACTCAGGACAAATTTCTCGCCATTTAGCAATGCGTTCTAATACACGATCTGAACTACCAGGACGTTTCATTAGTTTTAATATGCGTTTGTTCGCATGCTGAAAAGGAATATCTAAATATGGCAGTATTTTACCTTCCGCCATTAATGGAATGATTTTATCCACATGTGGATAGGGGTACACATAGTGAAGACGTATCCAAACGCCCTGCTTCGCTAATTCTTCACATAATTGCTGCATGTGAGTTTTAACCGGCATTCCATCCCAAAAATCAGTCTTATGTTTAACATCAACACCATAAGCAGAAGTGTCTTGTGATATCACTAATAACTCTTTCACACCCGAATCAACTAAGCGTTTTGCTTCACCTAATACATCACCCACTGGTCGAGAGTCTAAATCGCCACGCATTGATGGAATAATACAGAACGTACAACGGTGGTTACAGCCTTCTGATATTTTTAAGTAAGCGTAATGCTTAGGCGTTAATTTAACCCCTTGTGGAGGCACTAAATCAATAAACGGATTATGTTCAGGTTTCGCAACATGTTCATGTACTTGAGCTAACACCTCATTGTATGCATGAGGTCCAGTAACACCTAAAACGTTAGGGTGGAGTTCAATGATTTCATCTTTCTTAACACCTAAACACCCAGTAACTAACACCTTACCATTTGCGGCTAACGCTTCACCGATGGTATCTAAAGATTCTTGTACTGCGCTATCAATAAAGCCACAGGTATTTACAATCACTAATTCCGCATCATCGTAGCTATTGGTTACATCATAACCTTCAGTACGAAGTTGCGTAAGTATACGCTCTGAGTCCACTAAGTTTTTTGGACAACCGAGACTTACGAAGCCTACCTTTGCAGCGCGATTTGAGTCTTTATTAGCCATAACAACAGCTTGATGCTGCTCTTCAATCATTTTAGATGGAATATCTAACGTGGTTGTTTGGCTTTCAGCAGAGTTACTGCTTTTCTTAGGTGTTTGCGGGTCGAATTGTTCTACGGTCATGTGTTTTCTCAACTAACTCTATATTGTGAAACTGGTGCTTTATCTAATAAGGAGCAGCGTCATAAATGGTGATTTAACTGCCTTTATTGCAAACTCAGAATGTTTGATAGGACAGTTGTTTAATGCGCGGGATTATACAGGAAATAAGCTTATAGTGGTAATGGGCATTAATGATAATTAATGGACTAACGGTTTTGCTTTGTTTCCTCTTGTTGCCTCTTGTTGTCTCTTGACGACTTTAACCATGCGAAAATCAACCGTTCAGCACTTCACAAGAATAATGTAATTTCTGCCTTAGAAGATAAATAAAACACAATATGTATAAATATGGGTAGTACTTCCCTAGGAGGTAACATGATTTTAACTGATGTTTACCAGCAACTTAATGAAAATAACTGATGCCACTCTAAGCAGCAATTTAGTCAAATATTATTAGGGCGTAGCAAGTGCTATCTAAGCGCACTGATTAAGCTCGAACAAGAGCTAAATACTCTCCGATCTTAGAAAAGAGGTTAACGATTAGATAATGGGTCGGTTTTAAGTCTGTCGAGGCTTATTAATTGATGGTGTCATCAATGTACTCAAAAAACTTTATCAATTCTTTTCTACTTGGCTCAAGCAAATCATTGGCACCATCAATTATTGGAGTCGCGGTATTGACCACACCGACCTTAATCGCCTCTATTGCCTCAGTAGTAATTGCTACTGAGTCATTTTTAGCTCTTTTGAGGCAAGCTTCGTTATCAAATGATTCGTTAGTTGAGAATAATATATTTTCATCATCAATAAGTTCTTTTTGCTCTTCGCAGTACTGACTCACTTCTAGATAAGTTAATGTTCCAACCACAGCTACAGTACCCAGTGTTGCTGCTGATACTGCTGTTGCACTAACCTTCTTTCCTGCTCTTTTATAAAACTTCTTCGTTGCATTAACTTTCTTAGCTTGATGGCGAGTTTTCATTCTATCTACGATTTGTTTTGAAGTAGTGAGCTTTTGTAAATCACCGAGCGCCACCGCTGAATAGCCAAACAATCCTAAAAAGCTCGCAAGGAAAAATTTAGCAATCAAAACTATAGTGATTATAGTTAAAACAATGCTCTTTAATATCGTTTTTATCATCCGAGCAGAAACCATAACTTTACTATTAGTCATACACCCTCTCATTAATTAACCCTAAACTTATCCAACCTAAATTTTCATTAATCGGCGTTAGTGTAATGAATCCACTCTAGAAATAACACTTAACTGGCATACTAATTGATAACCTTGTTTCATATTACCCTCAGATGCACCTGAATGTTCTGACCGACCATCCAGCTCCATCTGATTTTTAGAAAATATATATTGAGGTACTTCCTTGAAAGACATAATAAATGGAACCCACTTACTTAACGCTTACGCCGGTACTTTCAACCTTTATTATCCCTTAGCTCAATTATTCAATACGTAAGCTGATAAAGCTTTATCACCTTAATACCTGACGACTAAGGGATATCTTCTCCATGCAATTTTTATAGCATCGCTAGGTCCTATTCCTTCAGAAACATAACATGCAACTTTCAATGCTCTTTTTACTGTCTGAACATTTTCACCTCTAATATCTTTACCTTCACAATAACTAACAAAAGCAGTTAATGTTGATGGCTTGCTTGCAAGTTTACTTGAGCTAAAATGGTGAACAGAAACAAACCAATCTTCGATACCTAATCCAGTCCACTTATTTTCCATTGTTTTTAATAACATAAATTTCACTCCTTCTTAGTCTCATCTATACTGTAATCAACTCGTCACGATAAATCGTTCATCTCTCTATGTGTTAAATAATACATCCGTATAAAAACATAAATTGATATTTCACGAACATGTGTACTATTAATTAACTTAATAAACTTTCAATCTGAGCCTTAAAATGGAACCAACTTACTTAACGCTTACGCCGACATTATCAGCCTTTATTGAAGCCGCTAAGATTCATGAATTGAACCCATATAGATATCTTGCGGAATATAACATCGACCCAAAAAAGGCAAGCACGAATGAACGTAACTTGCCGCTTGTTGATTTAATAAAATTACTGAATAGAGCTTGTGATGAGTTAGGGTCATACACTTTCGTTTTAACGTTTGTCGAGCAATACGAGTGGGATAGGTTTGATGCGAAAGTTTTGGCGTTAGTCCAGCAAGACAATTTATATACGCTGACTTTGGTTTTTAATGCGCTACTCAAAGAACAAGGCTCTGGTCCTGAATTGGCACTAGCAAAACAAGGTAGAATAGCCTCATATCACATAAAGTTACCAATACTTAGTAATACTGATAACACCGTCTATAAGTTAGTAATACTCGTTATGTGGAATGCTGTCATGTCAAAAGTTTCAAAGGGTAATTGGCAACCAAAAAAATTCTTAGTTTCGGGTACCAATAACAATAGATCCTGTAAAAACTTTAGTATTTATGACACTCCTGTGAGTTTCGACCAAAATCTCAATGCTATTGAATTCGATTCATCACTACTTTTTAAAAAACTATCAATGAAGGTTGATAAAAATAAAGAAATGGTGAAAACCTATAGCGAAATATTAGGTAACGTGACTACAGATTCACTTACCCAAAGTACTATAAAAATGATTATATATTCAGGTGATGTGTCTATTGAACATGTTGCTTCAATTCTTGGTACTAACCCAAGAATGCTTCAACTCAAACTTAAAAAACTTAATACTAATTTTTCTAAAATACTTGCGAGTACCCGTATTATCCTTGCTAAAGAACAACTCCAATCTACCTCATACAAAATTAATGAAATTGCATGTCATTTAGCATTTAATTCTTCAGAAGCCTTTGTTCGCTTTTTCAAAATACACGAGAGTGTTACGCCGCTTCATTGGCGAAAGTACCATTAGAAAAACACATTGAAATTACTGGTGAAACAAGTAATAAACTACTTAGGCGTATTGGTAGTACTTGGATTAGGTAAGATTTGAATATGAATTAATAGGAAGAGGGTTTGCGCTATGAAGCAACAGTTTAATTAGCTTAGGCATCCTTGAGAGACAATCCCTATCTTTACAACGCGATTTGAATCTGCATTTTATGTAAAAACTTATTGATACTGCGCTTCAATTATTTTAGAGGGAATATCTAACGTGGTTGTTTGGCTTTCAGCAGAGTTACTGCTTTTCTTTGGTGTTTGCGGGTCGAATTGTTCACTGTCATGGTTGTCTCGACTTGCTCTATATTTTATTACGGTAATGTTACTGATGCTTTTACTCGCCTTTTATTAATAAAATAAGCAGCATCATAAATGGCGATTTAACTGCTTTTATTGCACACTCAATAATACTTAGAGTTAGCACTAAAGCAGTTGTTTAATTCGCGGGATTAGACAGTGATGTTTTCTTAGATAGTAATAATCGTACTTGTAAAACCAATATTAATAAATGTAATAAATCAAAAAATTACAATTATCAAAGTGTCCATTTATTTTACACTTATAGAATCATACATATTCAATTCACATACATCACAATGAAAACAAACAATTAAATTTATCTGGCTCAATTAATGCTTAATATAGATATAACAACCAAAAATACAATTCTACTCTATTCTCAGATCTCGGAAATGTATTATAAAGGGCAACATAATGAATTTAAAAATGTTAAAAGCAGTAATTGCTGGTTTGATTTTATCTGTTAGTAGTATTGCTAATGCTGGTCTTATTAATGTTAGTTATTTAGAAATAACTAACGCGAAAGGCGACTGGCTGCAAGTTGGTGAAGTTATCGCAAATGATATGTTTAATAATGATGTGGCGCTTACTGGTTTTGCAACCGCAACGGCACCTCATCAATGGTCAGCAATCAGTGGACCTGAAAAAGCTATAGACGGTATTACCTTAGGTAATTATAATTTAGGGCAAATTTTTCACGAACAATTTAAGGGCTCTACACTTACGGTGACTTTTGATTCATTGCAAGATCTTTCTTCTATACAGATATTTGGCCGTACCGATTGTTGTAGTTCTCGTGATATATACAACGTTAGCTTTTATGGTGAAGACAGTAACCTTATAGCTACCTATACCGATATTGCTCCTGGTGTATCAATTGACGTACCAGAGCCATCTACCCTTGCCATCTTCGCATTAGGTATTATGGGTTTAGCTGGACGAAGATTCAAAAAATAATAAGCTAATTTTTCATACAACTTTCTAACTATTGAAAATTAGTAAAATACAAAGCACCATTCACTGGTGCTTTTTATTGCCTCAAATCTGTGAATATCACTAAACTATTTCCATGGTCACTATTAATAATTACGCTGACTCACAGTGTTATAAATGCTTTGACTGAAAATTCACTTTATTACTAGGAATTGGTGCTAAGGATATTTTTACAGCATAGGATTATACTAAAACCAATAGCATTTGATAAATAATTGTAAACAATAAACTGGAAAATTTATAATTATCTAAGTGTCACTTAACTTTACACTTTTGATGTTTAACTCAACAAAAACACACCTATATTATTGAAAATAAAGAAATAAATATAGCTGGCTCAATTAATGCTTATCAAAGGTACAATAACTAAAAGTCCATTTCTATTCTCAGGAATATATTACAAGGGAAAATACGATGAATATAAAAATGTTAAAAGCGTTAATTGCTGGATTAGTTTTATCTGTTAGTAGTTTTGCTAATGCAGGATTGATTGTCAACGGGGCTATTGAAAGTGATGGAGCAAACTCCACATTAGACCACACCTTTTTTGAAGTGTTAACAGCAGGTCTTTTTGAAATAACTCTTACTTCGACAGATGATCCTGAAATGAATCTTCTATTTTCGAGTTCAGCTGGTGTATTAGGTGCATTTATTGAGAATGATGACGATGATGGAGCTGGGCTGAGCTCTTTTATATCTATTAATTTAAATGTAGGGTATTACGCTTTAATCAATGGTGAATTTGCAGTATCAAATAGTGAGGTGGGTTTTCTTCACGTTAATGCAGAAAATCCTTCAAACCCTTATACATTAAATATTACAGGGGATGCCAGTTTAATAGGAACGAGAACAGGTAATCTTGATGGTAGTTATACAGAATCAGGTTTTACTCAAGTTCCAGAACCTTCTACCCTTGCAATTTTCGCATTAGGTATTATGGGCTTAGCAGCACGTAGATTCAAAAAATAGCAATAGAAGCTATTTTAGCCCCCGATTTACCCACTAAATATAAGTAAATCATTAAGCACCATTCATACTGGTGCTTTTTATTGCCTGCCTTTCATGACTAGCCTCTTAATTAAGTACCAACATTAGGCATATCGCTAAATAAAAACCGCTAATTACAATTAAAAACAAACCACATACACCTTGATACAGACTACAGACTTGTTACATATATAATACTCACATCTTAACTAACACATATAACGAGTCTAGAATGAAAAGATTATTAATCGGCACTATTTTACTATTATCATTAACTGCTAATGCTGAGTTTATAGGCGAAGGCGGTACAGCTGAAGTTACAACAATTAAAAATGCGATTGAATTATCAGACGACAGTAGAGTGATAGTAGAAGGCCATTTAGTTAAAAAATTGAAGAATGAACTTTACCTTTTTAAAGATGATAGTGGTGAAGTAGAAATAGAAATTGATGATGAAGACTTTAGAAATATAAAAATATCATCTGATGATAAGGTTAGAATTACTGCTGAAGTAGACAGCGACTGGACAACGACGAGCTTAGAAGCTGAATATTTAGAATTAGCGAAATAAATACACAACTAAAGTCAGAATCAAAAAGCACCATTAATTGGTGCTTTTTTGATTCTATAGGCTTTAAACTTACATCGTAATTCTTTGCATTATTTCTTCAGTTAGTTGGTTTATAGTTTTCTCGTTTCGTTCTTGTAAATATCCTATTTTTTAGTAAACAACTAAGATTGTCAGTTTCCTCCGTCAATTAAGGAGAACTCAATATCCAAAATATAGAGCGATAAAATCGTCTGATTTTATTCTTGAAATATTTATTCATTATCAGATCTTTCTAAATCTTTTAATAGTCTAGGTATGTAACTTTCTTCGTCAGAACTAAGTCTATGATTATCAGCAACATCTAGGGTTTCAGCTGCATTAGAAATAAATACTCTTAGCGCCTCTATTCTCTGAGAGAACCATGATTCATCAGAATGCTCTCTCACCTCTTCTTTCAGTATTACCCGAGCACCTGGGTGGCTATAAAATGGTTCAGGAGGTATATGAGGAACAACATCACCAAAATTTACGACTCTAAAATGAGGGCCTATAACTTTATTATTTAATCCTGCCTTAAAAGCTTCATTCCCAGGCCTAGGGCTGGCAAAGGTATATATTCCATATACTCTATATTTATTTTCTATCAACATACCTGCATAAAGAGAGCTTAACGCGCCACCAAGACTATGCCCTGTGATCCATATTTTTTTATTTTTCGATAACACACTATCTAGCAGGTTAGTAATTCCTATAACTGCTGGAAATAGAGAGTCTTGAAAACCTTCATGAGCCTTAGTATTTTTTAAGGGCCCAGGGTCATAAACAGCCTGAAAATTTGCGAACCAATCTTTTAAAGAATCACTACCTCGAAAAACCACTACAATATTATTTGCATTCGACATTACATAACATTGAGTATCTATATCAGGTTTCTTTACAATTTCAATTACACCATCAAATTGATATCCCCAACTCTCGACTATCAAAGCTATTTTATTTTCATCTTTTTCGTAGGCCAAATCACAAGCTATTGCTAAAGACAATGATGTTTTTTCGTCGTAAGATTCCTTTTGGCTTATCCCTTCAAATTTATCGTAATAATTCATAACTAGCTCCCTTAAGACTAACTGTATATTCTACAATATAGCATTCATAACAAGTCTTAGTTAACAGAGTATACCTTGTATCTAAATAGCTAATATTTATTACGTATCAATGCTGAGTAGTGACATCAAGCATAAAATATTTACCCGAGGCCTTAGCCATTATTTTATTATATTAAAAGTAGCATAAAATCATGACAGTACAAAAAGCATACACAGAAAGTATAGTGCTGATAGTAAGAACTTCTGCTGTTAAATTACTTTCTAACAAAAGCTATACAGCTAGGCTTTTAGTACGTGTGGAAAACAAAAGTGTTTTCTTGGATGGAGGTAGTTTCACTTGTTAAGTAAATGTGAATAAACTATCAGGATAACAACAAGTTATAATTGTACATGTGTCTATCTATTTTACACTATTGAATTCAAACATTATCAGCCCATCGTATCTCATTGAAAAAAATCGCTTTATAATACATGGCACAATTAATGCTTAACCATCAATAACAATAACAATAACAATAACTAAAAATAAATTTCCATTCTCAGGAATGTATTATTAAGGAAGTATAATGAATATTAAAATGTTGAAAGCGGCTGTTGCTGGTCTAGTTTTATCTGTTAGTAGTTTTGCGAATGCGGGATTGATAAATATAATATATACATCAGATTCTCAAGGGCAAGCAGATGCGAATGCTACAATTGCTGCGCAAGGTGGCACAGTTACTGAAATGAACGCTACTGGTTTTAATGCATTATCTTCTATTCAATTAGGCTCATATGATCTATTAATGGTTGGTTGGAGAGGGACTGGCTCATTCAATTTAGATTGGGATACTGTGCTACTACCATTTATTCAAGCAGGTGGCGGATTAATTTTCGAAGCACCAGGAGAAATTGGCGATTTAACAAATACGGGTTTTACCATTACTGAGCAAAATACATCTAATAACTTAGCAACTTATGATGATTTTTTTGGTAACGCTCTTTTTAGTAATACACATATGTCGATAACAGCACTATCTTCTGATTGGACATGTCATTTAGATAATAATAGCGGTAATTGTAACTTGGCAACAGCCTCTTTCGGTGCAGGTCGAGCAATAATTGGCGGCTATGATTCGTTTTACCATGAAAATGGAACTACCGATTATATCATTAACCAAGCTAACTGGGTTACAAGTGGAACTTCAGTTCCAGAGCCTACAACTCTTGCTATCTTCGCATTAGGCATTATGGGTTTAGCGTCACGTCGCTCTTCATTAGCGAATAAAAAATAGTAATCAATTTGTTTAAATTTCTATTTATTACTTAGTAAAATGAGTAAATCATAAAGCACCATTCATACTGGTGCTTTTTTTTACCTGAAATACACCTATCAACCTATGACCAGCCTAAACCAGCATTTGATGACTCAATAGACTCAACAAGTATTTCCATCGTCATCAAATCTAATTAGCCGCCTTTACTCCAATTGATATGCCTTTGCTATGGTTGTTCTTTAACAGATATTTCAACGAGACTAAGAAAAAATTAGTCATTAGTTTAATAAATTAACTGTCTACTGAATAGAAATGCTGCTTCAATGCTTCAATAAACGCGGTAGTTCTCTGTGAAATGAACTTTCTATTCGGGTATATAACATGGAGATCAGCCCCTCCAGTGGTTCCTGTCCGATTAAAATCGTATTGGTAATTATCCATAATCGTCACTAAACGTTTAGCTTTTAGATCATCTGCAATATCCCAATATGATTTTAATGCAATGCCTGCCCCTTCAATCGCCCAGCGCCTAATCAACGCACCGTCATTGGACGCTCTCGTCCCTTTAATTGAAATTGAACTGTTACCATCCGTACTTTGAAAATGCCAAGTAGTTAGTGGCTCAGCCATACGTACCATGGTCAAACAATCATGCTGTGTTAACTCTTCAGGTCGCACTGGTATGCCTTTACGTTTCAAATAATCGGGTGAAGCACACAATACTCGGTGATTACTCGCCAATCGACGTGCTATCAGCGTACTATCTTTTAAACTGCCGAAGCGGATGCCTAAATCAAAACCGTTTCCTACCAGGTCTACAACACTGTCAGAAAGGTAGAGGTATGGTGTAATACCAGGATGTTCTTCTACAAACTTTGATAACACCGGTGCTATGTGTTGTTGACCAAGATCAGATGGCGCTGTTATACGTAGTGCACCAGTAAAACTAGTTTGGCCCGTTTGTAATGATGTTTCAGCCTGCTCGACTTCAGCTAAAATACGCTCACATGAAACGTAAAATTTACGCCCCTCATCGGTAAGTGAGATCCGACGAGTTGTACGGTTTAACAATCGAACGCCGTACCTTTCTTCTAAACCATTTATCCGCGCAGTCATTCTTGCCGGTGAAAGCCCAACCTCTCTACCTGCTGCTGCTAAGCCTTCATTTTTTATAACCCGTACAAACAAATCAATATCACCAAGCTTATCCATATCGTCTTATACCGCTCATATTATTCCGTAATAGAAAACAATGTTTCAATAATTATGACAATTGTTTTGTTTATGAGCAAGACCTATTATTTCATTAACAAAACGCATGGTGAGCATTTAAGAAGGTATTACATGAATATTAATCACGTATTAGTTCTAACAACAGATCTTAGAGCAATGGAGTGTTTTTGGGTAGATCTGATTGGTTTACACGAAGGAAAACGACCACCTTTTCCATTTAATGGTCTATGGATTTATAGCGATGATAAACCGCTAATACATATTGCAGAACAAGCCTTTTCATCTTTTGGTAATGGATCAATTGCACATGTTGCGCTTGAAGGAGCTAATTACAACGCATTACTAAAACGACTTGATAATAGTGCTTACTTCTATACCGAAAAAGTTATGCCTATTTCAAACGAACGACAGCTATTTATTACTGGCCCTGATGTCTTAACGGTAGAAATGCTTTTTCCACTTGATGAACATCAGGAACTAACAGAAAAAAAACAAACACTTGTATATGAAACTAATGAAAACTTTAACTTTTTAGGAGGTAAAATATTATGAAAAACTCAATTTTATTTAACGCAAAGAAGCTAGGTACCTTTGAAGCGAAAAATCGTATTGTCTTAGCGCCAATGACACGTTCACGTACTGCTCAGCCTAGTGATACTCCAACGGACTTAATGGCAAAATATTATGCGCAGCGCTCCAGCGCAGGCTTTATTATTACTGAAGCAACACAAATATCTTCTCAAGGAAAAGGCTATTCATTTACGCCAGGTATTTTCACCACTGAACAAGTCGCTGGTTGGAAAAAGGTAACCCAAGCGGTACATCAAACAGGCGGCCGAATTATCTCTCAGTTATGGCATGTAGGAAGAATGTCTCATGCCTCCTTTCATGCTGATGGGTTGCCTGTTGCGCCTTCTGCAATTTCGCCTGATGCACAAGTATGGGTAGTAGGTGAAGATGGTGTAGGACGCATGGTCGATTGTCCCACTCCACGTGAATTATCCAAACAAGATATTAAGGATATTATTCAAGATTATCGTCGCGCTGCAAGAAATGCCATAGAAGCAGGATTTGATGGCATTGAGATTCATGGTGGAAATGGCTATTTGATCGATCAGTTTTTACGTCGTAGTTCAAACAAACGTGACGATGAATACGGTGGTTCAATCACTAATCGATTACGCTTTGTTATGGAAGTTATTGAAGCGGTGAGTGATGAAATTGGAGCAAATAAAGTCGGCATTCGTCTTGCCCCATTTATTACGCAACGTGGTATGCATGATATTGAAGCAATTGATGCCATTTTACTTGCTAGTAAGAACTTTAATGATTTGGGTTTAGCTTACATTCACCTTTCTGAGGCGGATTGGGATGATGCACCGGTAGTCAGTGTTGAATTTAGACATGCTTTACGGGAAAATTTTAACGGCGGTATTATTGTTGCTGGTAATTACACAGCAAAAACAGGCGCTGAATTAATCGATTCAGGTTTAGTAGACTTCATCGCTTATGGACGTAAGTTCTTGGCGAATCCTGATTTACCGTATCGTTTTAAACATGATTTGCCATTAAACGAAATTACTGATCCGTCAACATTATTTGGCGGAGGCACACGTGGTTATACCGACTATCCAAGTTATTCAGATCAGATTTCAATTGAGGAAAACAATGATTGCACAAAAAACACTAGCGGAAATATTGCTATAACCACTTAAACGAATATTACCCTGTGATTCTAATAGCATTAGGGCATAAGTTAAGGGAGCTATTACTCTCTTAACTTTCTCGCTAACTGATACTCATTTTGAAACTGCCTAGTGCATGCATTAGCCCGTATAACGCCTCTATTTGTTCGAAGCATTATTATAAACGGGAGAACAATACGACCGAAATACTACAAAAATACAGAATCAATGAACTTAACTAAACGCCATGTGAGCAATAAAATTATTTAATGATCAAACTTACAATTTTATATGCTGCTCAAAAATTGACAGGTACTCATCTTTACGGTGACTAACTAACATCATGGTACTGTGCTTTTGTTCGGCTAAGTGCTCTAAAAAATTAAGTACTCTGTGTCGATTAAGCTCATCTAAACCTTGTGTCGGCTCATCTAGAATCAATAAATACGGAGATTTAACCAAAGCTCTAGCGATTAAAGCTAACCGTTGTTCTCCATAACTTAAACTTCGAAAAGAACTCTGTTGATGCGCCAATAAGCCTATTTTTTCTAACCACTGTCGCGCAATTTCTATTTTATGCTGTTCAGGTTGTTGATAAAGACCAATAGAGTCATAAAAACCAGAAAGCACAACCGTTAATAAATCGCCGTTTACGCGATATTGTCGGTGTAACTCTGCACTGACAATACCCATGTCTTTCTTGAGTTCCCAAATACTTTCACCTGAGCCTCTTTTATAACCTAAAACATGAATATCATTGCTATAACATTGAGTGCAATCCCCTGTAATTAACTGCATTAAGGTAGACTTACCACTGCCGTTAGGACCTGTGATCAAGGTATGCTGCAATGGTTTAATGTGAACATCTAAATCTTCAAAAACGCTCACTCCTTTGTACTGAACTTTGCCCTTACATAGTTTTACTAGGTAATCGTGCTTGAAGTCACACAGCTCTTGCATGTTAGTAGGCCAACTAACATTGTCAGATATCGGCATTAACAAAGCATCAAGTTGCCGCTTGGTTTCATCAGTTTCAAGCTTACCAATAACATCAAACTGTCCTCGTTCAATAAAGGCAATATTGTTACACCATACGGGTATATCTTGTCTGTTATTTAACATCAGTAAAACAGTAATGCCTGTTTTCGATAATCGTTCTAGTGCATTTGACAAGGCGACACAGGAAGCTTCATCTAAGCTATCAAATGGGTTATCGCATACCAAGAGCTCTACACCATTAAATATAGCCTGTAAGATTAGGAGCTTTCTCCCCTCACCAGTACTTAACTGACGATAACCACTTTCAAGTCGATGGCTCAAACCAAATTCACTGATCAGGTCATCATTAAGTTTATCTTTGGGTAAAAAGTCTTTAGCTTTAGTACCAATATCATTGGCATCGGTATAGTCTGAAGCATCCATTTTTAATTCGTGCTCATAAACGTCTTGTTGGCTTTCAAAAGAAACCATTCCAACTTTATCTGCATGGGGTATTTTAAATTCACCTACCGAGTCAGGCTGTAACGTGCCCGTTAGAAGCTGATCAAGGTATTGTTTTCCAGAGCCATTTCGACCCAAAACACACCAGCTTTCATTTTCAAGTATTTGCCAGCTTTTAATCGCCAACTTGGTGTGCTCAAAATTTGTAATGTTTATCATAAGATCGTTAGGCTCAACTCGAAGTTTAATAAAATGGATAGATTTATAGCATTAAATATAATGATAACCTTGGTTTACATGCGCTATCAACAGCTTTATTTTAACCGGTAAATTGTATACTGAGAATTCAATATATTCATCTAATAAACGGGGTTGATCTTCACATTGCAAAAATTAGGCGTAAAAATCTAAAATGAAATTCAGATTAGTTTTCGTGTTGATAACTCTTGTCTTGATCTATGAGTAATAAGAAGAAAAATGTGTAGTAAGTGGAATATAATGGACTTATCGAACTACGACAAGTCCACTATTAGCATTCTAATCTATTCAGTCGTTGCTGCTTTATCTGAATCCGATACTTTGCTTTGTTTTAACAATCTAACCTGTTGATCTTTCATGTACATTGGGTGATATGACCCAACAGGCTTACTCCCAATAAACCTACCATTCGCTTGTTCCGCATAAGTAGTATAATCCGCTGCTACGGTGTTGATTGCTAAAGCTCAATTTCAGATATTTTCTGATTAGATACGTTTCATAAACGCTGCAACATACATGTTAATGAGTAACGCATATATCCATAAAACACTGTTCAAAAGCTAATAACAACACTTGAAATTAGCCTTTGAGCAGATCAACCTGCTACTTTTGTGCAGCGAGTTTTCGCGCTTGATGCAACTTCTTGTAACTTTCAATCAATCTCTGGTGTTTGTCTAACCCTTCAAGTTTCATGCTAGTTTCAGTTAGGCCAAAAAACCTTATCTCGCCGAAAACGGAGCCAACAACACTTGCCATATTTTCTTCACCGAACATTCTATTGAAGTTACCGATATAATCTTCAAGTTCCATTTCTTCATCTAAAGTGACTTCAAGTACTGCATGAATTGCTTGATAGAATAATCCGCGTTCAACAGTATTGTCGTTGTATTGTAAAAATTCTCCAACTAATTCAGTCGCATCTTCAAGTGCGCCTAGGGCTAAGCAAATAAGAATTTTCAATTCGAGAATAGTTAGCTGGCCCCAAACTGTATTTTCATCAAACTCGATGCCAATTAAAGTGCGAATGTCGATATAATTATCTTGTTGGCTTTCTTCTAAACGGTCAAACAAACTTGTTAATGCCTCATCATCTAAACGATGAAGGTTCAAGATATCTTCACGGTAGTCTAGGGACTTATTAGTATTATCCCAAATAAGGTCTTCAACTGGATACACTTCTGAATAATCTGGAACTAGAATACGACAGGCCGTTGCACCAAGTTGATTAAACTCAGCAATATACACTTCTTTGCCTAGGTCTTTTAAAATGCTCATTAAGCCGGCATTTTCTTCTTCATTAGTGCCAGTAAAATCCCATTCAACGAATTCATAATCGTGCTTAGCACTAAAGAAGCGCCATGAAACAACACCCGTTGAGTCAATAAAGTGGTCAACAAAATTTTCAGGCTCAGTAACTGCCATGCTATTAAATGTAGGTTTAGGTACGTCATTTAAGCCTTCAAAGCTTCTACCTTGTAATAGCTCAGTTAAGCTACGTTCAAGTGCTACTTCAAAACTTGGATGTGCACCAAATGAGGCGAAAACACCACCAGTTTTTGGGTTCATCAAGGTAACGCACATTACCGGGAATTTGCCGCCTAATGAAGCGTCTTTTACTACCACAGGAAAACCCTGAGCTTCCAATCCTTCAATGCCTGCTAAAATAGCTGGGTATTTAGCGATAACCTCTTTAGGTACATCGGGTAAAACAATTTCTTCCGCTATAATCTGTTTTTTAACCGCTCGTTCAAATATTTCTGACAAACATTGTACTTGCGCTTCAGGTAAGTTGTTACCTGCACTCATACCATTACTTAAAAATAAATTTTCGATTAAATTTGACGGAAAATAAACCGTTTCACCATCTGACTGTCGCACATACGGAATTGAACAGATACCGCGTTCAGTCATACCTGAGTTGGTATCAATCAGGTTTGAAGCGCGTAGTTCATCTTCTGGGTTGTAAATAGCTAAACAATAGTCGTCTAAAATATCATTGGGTAGCGCATCATCTGCGCCCGCTTTAAACCATTTTTCATTGGGATAATGCACAAAATCACTGGTAGCAATTTCAGTACCGAAAAATTGATCATTATAAAAGAAATTACAATTAAGGCGCTCAATAAATTCACCTAAAGCTGAAGCAAGAGCACTCTCTTTCGTTGCACCTTTACCGTTAGTAAAACACATAGGGGATGCCGCATCACGAATATGCAAAGACCAAACATTTGGTACAATATTACGCCATGAAGAGATTTCTATCTTCATTCCAAGATCAGCCAATAGCTTTGACATATTAGCTATGGTTTCTTCTAGTGGTAAATCTTTACCTAAAATAAAGGTGCTAACACCGTCATCAGGTTGCTGCATCAACATAGCTTGGGCATCTTCTTCAAGACTGGTAACAGCCTCAACTTTAAACTCTGGCCCCTGCTGAACCACTTTTTTCACGGTGCAGCGGTCAATTGACCTTAATATACCTTTTTTGTCTTTTTCAGAAATACTTTCCGGCAACTCAACCTGAATTTGAAAAATTTGGTTATGTCTGTCTTCTGGGTCAACAATATTGTTTTGTGATAAACGAATATTATCTGTCGGAATATCACGAGAATTACAATAAACCTTAACAAAGTATGCTGCACACATAGCTGATGACGCTAAGAAATAATCAAAAGGTCCTGGCGCTGAGCCATCTCCTTTATAACGAATAGGCTGATCAGCGATGACACTAAAATCGTCAAACTTGGCTTCAAGTCTAAGGTTGTCGAGAAAGTTAACTTTGATTTCCATTGAATTATTTCCACTGTTATTTACGGCCAATAGGCGCATTGAGCTTTATGGCGCTAATTATCGGATTTTTTACCGCAATAGTCTTGGAAAAGTTGCATTATTTTTCCAAATAACGGCCAATGAAGTGATATTTATTTTACATTTTGTCGATAGGCAGCAAAAGCTCCAATAAAAAAGCACCTTGTCATATTATTCCAAGGTGCTTTTTATGATTCATCATTGCTATTTAGTCGACCGCAAACAATTAACGTAGAGCTTTAATTTTGTACTTGCTCTGATAAATAAGTCAATGCCTCTAAGCGAGTAGAAAAGACATGATCAGCTGATATTTTATCGAGTAACTTCAATTTATCGAAATCATTTTTCACTCGCTCGCAAACACTTGAAAGTAAAATGTCCCGCCCTTGATTTCGATAACTAACAATAATTTCTTCAATCGCAATAGTACTGGTAATGCCGACAAAGCGAGCATCAGTTAAATCGATCAACAAAGTTTTATTTTTATCCGACTCTGAAACACTTTGCTTTAACCCGCGAGCTACACCAAAACCAATGGGTCCTGAGATATTTAGCAATAATACGCTATCGTCCATTGAAGCGAGTAATTGCCTTTCAGGAGGCGATAAATGCTCCGCTTCTTTAGCCGTACACAACTTAATATTATCAAGCTGTATTTCTGATAAACGACGAATAGTCACTAAGTTTGCTAAAAAGACGCCAACTAATACTGCGGTGACTAAGTCAAAAGCAACTGACATAACCAAAGTTGAAAGCATCAAACCAGCACTAAACAGCGGTACTTGATGTAATCGTTTAAGGAAATTCCAATCAATAATACTTATGCCTACATGAGTCAAAATTGCAGCTAAAACGGCCACAGGAATATACGCGGTGTATTCCCCTGCCCACAGAACAATCGCTAAAATAAAAATAGCATGAAGAATGCCTGACAACGGCGTAGTACCACCAGCCCTTAAATTGGTCACTGTACGCATTGTTGCGCCACCACCGGGTAATGCACCGAATAAGCCCGCAACAATATTACCAATACCTTGACCAACCAGCTCTTGGTCAGAGTCATGTAATTCGTTGGTAATACTGTCAACAGTTAACGAAGTCATTAATGAATCTAACGTACTTAATGTCGCAATTAATAACGCCGATTTAATCATTTCACTGGCTAAGGCATTGTCCCAAATAGGCATATTGAACGAGGGTAGTTCGCTAGAAATAGCACCAACTACGGGCATTTCAGCCCCCGAAAAAACAAAAAATATAGTTGCCCCCATTACCGCGATAATACTAGCAGGTACTACACGGCTAAATCGTTGTGGCCATAAAAATAGAATGACTAAACAAGCCAGCCCCAATAACGTATTGGTACTTGTAAATGTGCTTAATGACAACTGAAAATCTGGTAATGAATGACCAAATAATGGTTCCAGTTGGGAAAGGATAATTAATACGCCAATGCCCGAGGTAAAACCTGATATAACAGGGTACGAAACGAGAATAAAGTACTTTCCTAGCTTAAAAATACCAAAGAGCATTTGAAATAACCCCGCCAAACTCACCACAGTAAATGCCGCCGCAATACCGTTATCTGGAGACTGCGCTACAAAGCTAGTTAAAATGGCGACCATGGCAACCGTTAAGCCGGTATTCGGGCCCGAAATTTGTTGATTAGTTCCGCCAAATAATGAGGCAAATAAACCGGTTAAAATTGCACAGTAAATCCCTGCACTTGCACCAGCGCCCGAAGTAACCCCGAAAGCCAACGCAAAAGGTAAAGCAACGATTGTTGATGTTAAGGCACCAAAAATGTCGCCTTTAATTGTTCGTCGATTAAAATGTGATAAAGAAAGCATGGCTACCTAAATTAAATGTTTTAGTTAATGACACTATTAATCCTATCTCAGATATTACGTGCTAGATATCTTAGTCGAAATTACAAGCGCTATAAAAATACTCAGTTAAAAAATATTCAACAAAGATTACGGCCTCTCCAGAGAGAACCAGACACTTACTGTACACTAAAAACCATTTCTTGACACTATTGACAAGTTTTCTAGTTTAGGTATAGGATTAATGTGTTGTTCATTAGTTAGGCACATTAAATACCAATAAAGATATTAGTAAAGTAAAACGATTAAGGAAGCTGTACGGATACCTTTAGATTACATATAATTAAAGCTAACAAGGTCTTACGATGTGAAATGTGAGTATTCTATCTTTCACCGTTTTCTCTAGTTACCTCTAATTTTATAAGATATAGCAAACATCTTAAAATCTACACAGGTTTCACTATATGGAATTGACAAAGTGTTTTACTTGTTAACTTTGCTTTGTATTTATGTATTAATAAATCAGCTTCACTGAGGTTGGATACAACACAGTCTCTTTCAATGAATTAGCAACCGCTGGCATTATCGGCTTTACTGATAGAGCAGCGATAGGAAAGATAAGTTTTAAAAATTATTACAAGCAGGTCAAACTTAAAAAAACACAAATAAACGACCTTAAATATAAATCAACTAGAGAACTGTAGTTATGTAACAGGTTAGCAAATCTTGCGACAATAAAGCTGAAGAGCAAACTGAAGGCGTCGGTCTGTTAGAGCGTCTTTTTAAACTATCACAGCATAATACCACTGTAAAAACTGAACTCATGGCCGGTCTTACCACCTTCGTGACCATGTCTTATATTATGTTTTTAAACCCAATCATTATGTCTAAAACTGGCATGCCATTTGATGGATTATTTCTAGCAACTTGTTTAGGTGCAGCCATTGCTACCATCTTAATGGGTATGTACGCTAACTGGCCGGTAGGTCTTGCGCCAGGCATGGGATTAAATGCCTTTTTCACCTTCTCAGTCGTTGGTTCCATGGGTTACAGTTGGCAAATAGCCTTAGGTGCAGTATTCCTTTCTGGGGTTATTTTCGTCTTAATGAGTGTCACTCGACTTAGGGAGTGGATGCTTGATAGCATCCCCATGAGTTTACGGCTTGCCATGACTGCAGGTGTTGGTCTTTTCCTCGGTTTTATCGGCTTACGTTTCACTGGCATTATTGTGGCTAACCCTGATAATGTTGTTGCCCTAGCTGATATGACACACTTTGGCTTTGGTCAATTTGGCCCTGAAGCCCCTGCATTAGGGTTCCTAAGTTTCTTATTAATTGCGGTTCTTAGCTACCGTAAAGTATTTGGTGCCGTGCTCATAGGTATTGCTGTAACAACCTTCATTGCCTTTGCAATGACTTGGGTACTCCCTACTGATTTCTTCGTTGTTGCTGAAGCCGCTAAATCATTTGCTCCACCTTCTGGCTTTGTTGCCTATAAAGGATTACTAGCTGTTCCTGAGTTTTCTGCCCTTGAACCTATTTTGTGGAAAGCTGATATTGTTGGCGCTTTTGAAGTCGCCTTAATTCCTGTAATCGTCACCTTCTTATTTGTTAACATCTTCGATACTGCAGGTACGTTAATGGGTGTTGCTGAACGTGCTAACTTGCAAGACGAAAATGGTAAAATAGAAGGCTTAAGCAAATCTTTAAAAGCCGATTCTATTTCATCTGTTATCGGTACTGCTTTTGGTTGTCCTCCGGTTACCTCGTATGTTGAGTCTGCTGCGGGTGTTGCTGCGGGTGGTCGAACTGGCCTTACTGCCGTTACTATCGGTTTGTTATTTGCTGCTGGTGTGTTTTTCTTACCTCTAGCACAAATGCTACCTGGCTTTGCCGTTGATGGCGCCCTTATTTATGTGGCCATGTTAATGATGAGCTCTCTTAGAGGCTTAGATTGGGATGACTTAACTGAATATGCTCCTGCAGTATGTACCACGGTTATGATGGCATTCACCTTCTCTATTGCTAATGGTATTGCCTTTGGTTTCATTACTTACACTGTATTAAAAGTAGGTGCTGGTAAGTCTAGTCAAGTATCTAACGGTGTTTGGGCGTTAACCGTATTATTTCTTGCTAAGTTCATCTTTTTAAATTAAATATACAATAAGCACAAGTTAAGTTTACTGTGAATAAAAGCCTTTGCTCGCAAAGGCTTTTTTCGTATTAACATCCTTTAGCCTTTTATTAGCTTTAATTACTAACTTAAAAGAAGCAATTATGAAACATACAATTGAAGTAATGATCTCAGAAGAAAAAATCAAAACACGTGTCGCTCAATTAGGACTTCAAATTAGTGAACATTATCAAGACAGCGATAACTTAGTTATGGTCGGCTTACTTCGCGGCTCATTTGTTTTCATGGCTGATTTGGCAAGAGTCATTACCGTTAATCATAGCGTTGATTTTATGACGGCATCGAGCTATGGCAATGGCATGGAGAGCTCTCGTGATGTTCATATACTTAAAGATCTTGATGATAATATTGAAGGCAAAGATGTATTGTTGGTAGAGGACATTATTGATACGGGCAATACCTTAAGTAAAGTATTACAGATTTTAAATTTACGTGGACCAAACTCTATTCAAATTTGTACGTTATTAGATAAACCTACTCGCCGAGAAGAAGATGTTGCAGTTAAATGGATAGGTTTTGAAATCCCTGATGAATTTGTCGTGGGTGTTGGTATTGACTACGCGCAAAAATATCGTCACCTCCCTTATATTGGTAAAGTAATTCCTACCGAATAAATAAGATTGATAGTAAATTTATAATATAAAAAATCCGATTCAGTATCGGATTTTTTATTCTTATCTAAAAATTTTATGAGCATAATTTTTATTAACGACGTGAACGTTTATGTTTCATTGAACGAAACGTCGCTAATTGTTCCTCAGTTAAAACACTTTTCATAGCAAATTTACTTTTTGCTTTAGTCAACGCCATCGCAGAAAAAACATCTTGATTACTTGCCTGTAATTGAACAAAAGCTGCTTCGTCAAAACTATCAGCAGACATCAAAGCTTTCACTTGCGTTCTAAAAGCTTTCATTGCCGGTTTTAATGCCTGCATCTGCACTTGTTCTTCACTTTTCAGCGCTTTAATCTCTGCTTGTTGGCTTTCAGATAGTCCTAATTTACGAGTCATTTTGGCGAGTTTCTTTTCACTCATTTGCTGGTAACTTTTACCACCTTGATAGTCAGAATTGCCATTACCTGCATAACTTACAGGAGCTAAAACCAATGCTGAACATAGTGAAGTGACTATTGCGATATTTTTGAATATGGTTTTCATTTGATAGTTCCTTTTGGGTACATTATTTATTACAAGATAATTAAGTTCAGCTTTAGTATATCGAGCATTTTTGCAAAGCAGTGCAAGACTATGTAAAGCTATGTAAAGTTATTTTCTGCTTCACTAAAATCACGTAAACTAGTTGGTAGTTACTACTAAGCAATTGCAAACTTAGTCTCTTATTTCTAAAAAGCAGCCACTCCTATGACACAATCCACAGTGCAAACTAAACACATTTTATTAATTGATGATGATGCTGAGCTTGCTGAGTTATTAACCGAGTACCTTGAGACCGAAAATTTCAAGGTAACTTCATGCTTAGATGGTGCAAGTGGTTTAGCAAAAGCGTTTGACGATAGTTTTGATTTGATTTTACTCGATGTCATGATGCCAATATTAAATGGCTTTGAGGTATTAAAGGCCCTAGGTGGTAATCATAAAACGCCCATTTTGATGTTAACGGCTAAAGGTGATGATAATGACCGAATTTTGGGGCTTGAATTAGGCGCTGATGACTACTTGGCAAAACCTTTCAAACATCGTGAATTATTAGCGCGTATTAAAGCAATATTAAGACGTATCTCCATTGTTAAAAGTCAAAGCGCGGCAGAAGTGAAGACTCCAACCAAACAACTGACTATTAATCAGGTCAAGGTTAACCAAGCAACCCGTGAAATAACTTGTCGAGATCACTTACTTGAATTAACAGGAACCGAATATTTAGTGCTGGTTTATATGATTGAAAATCATAGTAAAATCATTAGTAAAGCTGAAATATCTGAAAAAGTACTACAACGTAAACTCAGCCCATACGATCGAACTGTTGATGTACATGTGGGCAATGTTCGTAGAAAGTTGCTCGTTATTGATCCCGTAGATAAGATGAAAACGGTGCGTGGGGCTGGTTACGTCTTTTTACAGGGAGAAGAATAGTTATGTTCAAGTTACCGCTTGCATGGTCTAAGAAGTTATCTTTGGGTATTAGCTTAAAGCTATTTTTGGCTTTCTGGCTAGTTATACTCACCTCTGTGCTTATTAGTTACCTCGTTACGATGCAATTTCGGCATAGTCCTGTCCAAGAACAAGCTAATCCACAACAATTAACCCTATTAAAGCAATACACACAAAGACTAGCGGATGAGGGTCAGGTAAAACTTAAAAAGGTGCAGGAGAAGTTCCGCCGTAAGCATAATCAGTATTTAATCATAAAAAAAATAAGTAACAACAGAGTTTATACACCAAGAAAACGTGGCTGGTCTGAAGTAAGAGATTATTTAAAAAAACATCCGCTCAAAAACCCCGTCACTGTTGACTTTGCTTTTACCAAGGTCACTTCTTCTGAGCCCATAATAATTAATGGCGAGCAGTTCCAACTGTTCATTGCCAATGAATTACACCGTAAACGTATAGTTAGTTGGGTCAATCAACTGCCCGTTGCTTTGCGCTTATTGATGTTATTAACGATTAGTTTCCTATCATGCTGGTTACTGGCGAAAAGCTTTACTAATCCTTTAATCGCCATACAAAAAGCAAGTGAGAGTATAGGTGAAGGTAAATTAGCTACGCGTATAACAAAGTTTGACCAGCGTTCTGACGAATTTGGCACCCTTGCACGTAGCTTTAATCAAATGGCAGAACAACTAGAAAATAATATTACTGCGCATCAGCGTTTATTAGGTGATGTGTCTCATGAGCTTAGATCACCATTAACTCGTTTACAGCTTGCCGTTGCCTTAGCCGAAAAAAATATGGGTAATGACGTTGAGCAACGAAAACATTTAAACCGTTGTGAAACTGAAGTTGAGCGATTAGATGAAATGATAGCCGATGTACTTACGCTTTCAAGACTAGAACATAACCAAAATGTTTTCGCTGCTGATGATATTGATCTCAGTACTATAGTCGCTCAAGTGGTTAATGACTGCCAATACTTTGCGACCAGCAGAAATGTCACGATAGATCTCAAAACACAAGCTAACTGTGCTCTTTTAGCAGACAGTAAACTGCTAGCAAGTGCTATCAGTAATGTGGTGAATAACGCAGTAAAATACTCGCCAAATGACCAAGTAGTAACGGTTGAATTAAGTCAGCAAAATGAGCAGATAATGTTAAGCGTTTCTGATCAAGGCCCAGGTGTCCCAAATGAAATGATAGAGAAACTTTTCACTCCTTTTTTTCGTGTTGCCGATGGCAGAGAGAGAAGTAGCGGAGGCACAGGTTTAGGTCTAGCAATAGCCCAACAAGCCATATTATTTCACCAGGGTGAAATAATCGCACAAAACCAAGAATCAAGCGGTCTTAAAGTTATCATTACCCTACCAACATTATCGAAGCAGAATAAAAGTAAGACCTAGCTAACCAGCTATTATGACTCAAACATAAAAAGCACCTTTGATAGGTGTTTTTTAGTTGAGCCAGATTTATAACTAATAACTATGAAAATTTTTCACCTTATTCAAATAAAAGTACTTCCCGCTTAAGAACTACAAAAAAACAAGATTAATACTTCAAATAGTCCCCCCATAAAACGGGTATATAGCACATTAAGTAGTCAACTGGTCGTATTAAGCTGTCATTAGTGAAATATTAAAGATAGCTTGAGGGTCTAAGATATAAATCACTACAATAGGAATTGTCATGTTACGTTTAATTACCACTTTATCGTTAGCGAGCTTACTTATCACTGTTAATAGTTTTGCTGCGGAAATAACGCTAACCACCCCAGATAACTTCGCACTCAAAGCTGATTATTATCCAAGTAAAAACAGCACGAAATCCACGAATAACCGTGCGGTGTTAATGCTCCATCAATGCAATTACAACCGCACTATGTATGACAATATTGGTGAACAATTAGCACAACAATCTGTCCATGCCTTAAGTCTAGATTTCAGAGGTTTTGGTGAGAGTATAAGTAGCGAATTTAATGTTGCAGACGTTCGAAAATTACCGCAAGCAGAGCGAAGAGAAGCTTGGTCAAACATGTCATCACACTGGCCTGAAGACGTGCAATTAGCTTTTAATTATTTAAAAGAGAAAGTGGGCAACAACGGAAAAATAGGCATCATTGGTGCTAGTTGCGGTGGAAGCCAAGCCATCACCTTAGCAGAAAAAGAAAACATCAGTGCTCTCAGCTTCTTCTCTTCATCTCAACGAGATGAAAACATTGCTCGCTACGGCAAAACACTAGTTAATACTCCTACTTTAATCATCGCCTCAGAAGACGATGGTAGAACGTTCACCAGTGCCCAACAGTTGTTTTCAACTGCAAAAAATCCTAGTAGCAAAATGATATCCTACAAGGGCAGCATGCATGGCTATCCATTACTAGATAGTGATAATGCATTAGAAGCAACCATTGTCACTTGGTTTACCAGCGAATTGAACAAATAATGTAGAAACAATGATAGAAAGTTAAACACAAGTTAGGTCAACCACGCTTGTGTTTACCTTCGCTAACTGCCTATGGAGCGGTCACCTGAATAGTGGCAGAGTTCCTGAAGTTGCCTTTATTGACTTGATAGTAAGTGAATACCTTCCCACATTTAATGTTACTGGCTTCAATTACAATGTCAGCCTTAGCGATGACTTTTTTATACCAAATGAAGCGTAATTAAAAACATCTTCAAATGAATCATTTTGCATTCTATTGGCAGTGCTATTTGGCAAATTTAATAAATAATAACTTTCAAACCTTTCTTCACTGTTAACAAATGTGGACATCAAGCGATACTAATTGCGCATTGGTGACAATGGGTCTTATGTATCATCTAACATTAGTTGCCCGTTATGGAACACACGACTAAAACCTTATCAACGATAGTGAAAGGTCATTGATTACCTTTATAACTCAAATAATTCATAGGGTTTTACAACCTTAACTACAAGTTTTATTAAAATTACTATATTCTCAATTAAGCTAATACCTCGTTTAAGTTGTTAACCCTTTAATAAATCAAGGACATCATCAGGCTCACATTATGACAAAACTCACTCATTCAGAAAATTTTAAAGGGCTATACTTCGCTTTATTTAGCGTGGTTATTCTTTTATTAAGTGTCAATGTGCCAAATGCTTTGGCAGCTAATAATGACGAAAATTACCTAGCGGTTACAACTGAAAATGCCAATATTGACCTAGGCGAATTAGAGTTTGCCCTTACGCCCTTAACTAAAGATGAATTAACGATCGAGGTAGATGCTTGGTTAGCCATTTTAAAAGCAAGAGCCACTATTGTTAGTGAAGCTGAAATTCTAGTCAGTCAAAAACAGAAAAAGATTTTAGCTGCCCAAGAAATTTCTGAAATCAGCGCTGAAAGTGCAATCCTACTTGATAAAAGTAAAAACGATAAAGCGGCAGCGAAAGAATTAAAAGAAGATTTAGAGGAAATTAAATCGCTTGCCAAAGATATAAAGCACAAAAAAGCAGATAAAGCGGTAGATGAACTATCAAAGACACCTGAATCTCTTAACCAGCTTTCCAAAAAGGCCGACGTGTACAGTGAAAAAATGCAGAAAAGACGTGAATTGCTAATCAAAAACCTTACACAATTAAGAGAAGAAAAAAATGATGCTTTAGAGCGCTTTCAGGTAGTACTAAATAGTTGGGAAAGCAAAGGCGGAGATGGCACTGAGTTACACCTCTATGCCAATGCACTATCAGGTACCAATGTTGATTTAACTGATAGTGATGCAGCTTGGCTAACGATTAAAGGCTGGTTATTATCACAAGATGGTGGCTTACGTTGGTTAGCAAATATCATCAAATTCACTTTAGCCTTATTTTTTGTATACGTACTTTCTAGAACCGCCGGAAAAATAACTGATGCAGCACTTAATCGTAATAGTAACTTATCAACGTTATTAAAATTATTTATCAAAGTATCTGTCCGCCGAGTCATTTTAATTATAGGTTTTATTGTTTCACTGACTTTAATAGAAATAAATGTCGCCCCGGTATTAGCATTAATTGGTGCAGCAGGTTTAGTGGTTGGTTTAGCGCTACAAGGTACCCTAAGTAACTTTGCCAGCGGTATGCTCATTCTGATTTATCGTCCTTTTGATGTAGGTGATATTATTGAAATTGATGGTGTGACAGGAACCGTTCATTCCATGACCTTATTATCTACATCCATCAAAACATTTGATAACCAACATTTGGTAGTGCCTAATAATAATATTTGGGGTACAACTATTGTTAATGTTACTGGTAGTAGAACACGCCGCGTTGATCTTGTATTTGGTATAGGTTATGGCGATGACATGGTTAAAGCTGAAAAGATTATGCTTGATGTCGTAAGTAGGCACGAGCTAGTACTAGAGAACCCAGCCCCTGTAGTTAAAGTGAATGAATTAGCTGACTCGTCTGTTAACTTTGTTTGTCGTCCTTGGGTGAAAACAGAAAATTACCTAGATGTTTATTGGGATATTACTCGCCAAGTAAAAGAGGAGTTTGATAAACAAGGTGTTTCAATACCGTTCCCACAACGCGATGTTCATGTTCATCAAGTCGCTGAAATCACTGAGAAGTAACACCTATCAGCTAGGATGAGTATAAATTCCTTACACTAAACCAATAAGGTGACTTTAAATCAGCACCTTATTGGCGAGTAACGTAAACCACCGTTAGTTTTACTCGATAGAAAGTACCTACATTAATTCTGTAATGTATTACGGTGCTCACCTGTCAAAAAGTTAATTCAGCTAATCAAAATTTCAGATAATAACACTGCGAACAAGTGAGGAATATTTGAATTGAGCTTTTAACTTATATTTTCATGGTCAAGGTATTTTGGATCTTCAACTTGAATATGATTCACTAACCAGTCATTTAAAAAGTAGAGTAACTCCAAAGAAATAGTTCCTATCCTTAATGATTGCTGCTTTATTTTATCAAGCTCATCGATAAAAAATTGATGTTCACTTTTATGCTTTTCAATACTACCCTGAGATAGCGTAGTAAAATATTGCTCTTCTTCATCGAAGTGATATTTGGTGTAGTCTTGAAGCTCATCAAATAGAGGCATAATAACGTCTATATCACTATCGTCTTCAGAAGCGACATAAATTTTATTCATTATGTCAAAGAGCTGCTTGTGTTGGGTATCTATTGTATTAATACCAATAGAATAACTATCTTGCCATATTACCTGTGTCATGCTGCTTCCAATAATGTCTTTGAGCACATTATAAACACTAAGATAAAGACTTAAATTGAAATTCCACTGCGCTTTGATTTAAGTCAATGTTTTAGGAGGATTTTAAAAGTGTTGATTTAAATCAGCGTTAATTTTACGTTCTTATGTATACTGAAATACTTAATTAATTATGAGATATTCACAGTCATTATGAAAACATTTATTTGGAATAGTAATTACGAAACAGGTGTCACTAAAGTCGATGATCAACACCAATGTCTCGTTGAAATAATTAATGAATATAGTCACTTGCTAGCAAACAATACAACAACAGAAAATGATATCGAATTAACACTGAATAAGCTCATTGATTACACCAAGTTTCATTTTAAGGATGAGGAACAGTTGATGTACAGTGTTGGTTTAGATACTCGCCACATCACTCATCACGAAAAATTACACCGTGATATCCTTGATGAAATATCTACTTTATTATCAGATAAAGTGACTGATAAGTTATCCATAGCACGCTACATTTTAGATCTCATAATACACTGGCTCGTGTATCATATTCTGGGAACAGATATGAATATGGCGAAACAAATGAAAGCAATACAAGAAGGACTCTCTGCTCAGGATGCTTATGACTTTGAAGAGAAAATTAAAGACAAGTCGACAGAGCCATTACTTGAAGCCCTTAATGCATTATTTATTCAAATATCTGAAAGAAATAGAGACTTAATTGAGCTTAATAAAACCCTTGAAGCAAAAGTTATTTCACGCACACAGCAATTAAGTGCACGTAATAAAGAGTTAGCTATCTTATCGTTAACAGACCCATTAACTAATATGGCAAACCGTCGTCACGCCATGCAGCAGTTATCGTTATTATGGGAAGAATCAGTAACAAATAATTTACCACTTACCTGCTTGATGATTGATGTTGATTATTTTAAGCAAATTAACGATACCCACGGTCATGACGTAGGAGATAGGGTGTTAATTGAGTTAGCCAGAGTCTTTCAACATGCGATAAGAACGGATGATATTGCTTGTCGTTTAGGTGGTGATGAATTTTTTATAATTTGTCCTGCTACTGAGCTAAAAGGTGGCTTACTTATCGCCGACATAATTAATGAGCAAGTACAATCACTCACTATTGATATAACAGACCATCACCTTTCACTGAGTACCAGCATAGGTGTTGCGACAAAAATAACACAAATGACAAGTATTGAGGATTTGATAAAAGCCGCTGATGATGGAGTTTATTCTGCTAAATCAAATGGACGAGGTTGCGCTAAAAGTATTCAATAACCAACATTGTCATATCATCTAACTAAATAGTTACTAGTTACTCATATTGGAAGTCAGTTAAATATTGAGGAAGTAACTCAGGTGCTAATGGTTTTGAAAAGTAATAACCTTGGATATAATCACAGCCTAATGAGACAAGAATATCAACTTCTTGTTTTAATTCGACTCCCTCAGCAACAACAGATATACCAAGCGCTTTAGCCATTGAAATAATAGCTGACACCAGCACTTTATCACCTTCTACTTTTGTCATTTCAGAAATAAAACCTCTATCTATTTTTAGTGTATCGATTGGGAATCTACGTAAGTAGTTTAATGACGAATAGCCGGTACCAAAATCATCTAATGCTATTTTACAGCCCGCGAGTTGCAGTTTATTGAGTAAAGTTATGCATCCGTCATTTTCAGGAGCAAGAACACTTTCAGTTAACTCAAAACATATGCTTTCAGGGTTAAGGTCATATTTTTTTATAGTATCAAGCCATGAATTATCATTCACACCAGAAGTGAACTCATAGATAGAACGGTTTACATTAAAAACGATCTCATTAAAGCCCATTTTTTTGAGATGGCATAATTCGATACAGGCTAGGTTTAAAACCAAATCCCCTATTTTTGATATCAGGCCAAATTTTTCTGCTGTCGGAATAAAGTCTATAGGGGAAACCCACGTGCCATTATTGTTCCATCGAATAAGGACTTCGAATTTAGTAACCGATTTATACTTCAGAGATACGATAGGTTGGTAAACCACACAAAAGTCATTATTTTCAATAGCAGACTCTAACGATAGTTTTAATTGCTCTTCTTTATTTGCTTTATCAGATAGCAGTTGACTATAAAATTCATAAGAATTTCGTCCATTGTCTTTAGCAGCAAACATAGCTTGCTCTGCTTTTTCAAATAACCGATGTACATCCTGTGTATCTTGTCTAAAACAAGCAACACCGATACTCAACGTTATTTTTATATTAATACCTTCTATGACAAAAGGCTTTAAGAATGCGTGCGTTACTTTATCGATAAAATAAACTATCGAATCCTGGTTAGTTATATGATTAATAAATAATGCAAAATTATCGCCACTAGTGCGAGCGACGATGTCACTTGATCTAATCAGTGATTGTAACCTGCTAGATACTTGCATAAGTACTTCATCGCCAAATGCATGACTATAGAGACTGTTAAATTTATTAAAAAAGTCGATGTCAATAACAAGTAAAGCAGCAGGAGTCGTACACTCGAGTTGATTAGAGTATTGTATTACTGAACGTTCTATAAAGGTGAATAACGTTTTTTTATTAGCTGTTTTGGTTAATTCATCATATGAATCTTGAAATTTTATTTTTTCTTTAGCTATATATTGCTCTGTGATATCAGAAAAAAAAGCGGTGTAATGTGTCAGTTCATTCGACTCATCTACAATAGCAGTAATAGAAAGCCATTCTAAATATTCACTGCCATTTTTACGTTTATTCCAAATTTCGCCTTGCCAGTGGCCATTTTTTCCGATGTCTGCCCACATGGTCTGATAAAAGGCTTTCGTTTGCTTTCCAGAATTTAAAATTTTGGGTGTTTGGCCTTGTAAATCAACCAGTGTGTAACCTGTCATACGAGTAAATGATGGGTTGATATAAGTGATATATTTGTTTTTATCACAAACCATGATCGCTTCGTGAGTGTTATCAATAATCTTATTAGAAAATTCTATTTTCTTTAAGTAGTTACTTTTATGTAATTCTTTCTCTATCAAGCCAGAAAAAAGGAGAAAGAAAGTTTCCACTTCCAAAACATTACTTATATTCTCTTCAAATAAAGCGACCAAAATAGCACTCACTTCCCCTTTACTCGTTTTTAAAGGGATACCTACATAGCCATCAATATTCATATCCACGAGTAATTGATCGTCCGGGTACAAATGTTGAATATTACAGCAATGAGTACAAATAGAATTATTAGAGACTACAGAGCAAGGTGAGGATTTTAGCGAGTAAGTGAAGTTGTCTACTTTTTGTCCTCTATTAGCCACAGCAATAGAGGTTGCATTTGTTTTGGAGTCATCAATACTCGCTATAAAAACAAAATCTGCTTCAATTGCACGACTTAGTGACACACAAATTTCATCAAAAAAATTATCGTTATTGATGTTAGATATGCTTTCTACGATACTTGTTATTCGATGAACATTCATAAATATCTTTCACTCAGATAAGTTTTTTATAAGAGAACTATATTAAGGATATTTTATTTAGAAAGCCCTTTCCCACCGATGGCTCATTCCTTTGATATACAATATAACAAGCTAGTTCGGTTATTAATATGACGGGTGTCAACAAAGCATCATTTAAATATACGGTGAAATGACCATATCGGTTCAGATACATGATTTACTGATGAGTAGGGGGTTATCTAAGTAATTTGGAAGTAGCAATATAACTTGTCTTTTTTGTGACAGAGTTATATGACAGAGTTTTACCGAAGTTCAGAACGAAAAAACCCCTGATAAATCAGGGGTTTTAGAATATGGCGGTGAGCGAGAGATTCGAACTCTCGAAAGGGATAAACCTTTACACGCTTTCCAGGCGTGCGCCTTCAGCCACTCGGCCAGCTCACCAAATTTTGTATGATATTTAAAATGTTATCTTCATCGTTGCTTCCAATTAAGTACTCCGTTGATGAACACGCTATACGTGTAAAATCATCTTACCAGCCATTAAGCTAGGTACCTTATCGTCAACAGGCGCTATGGTAGAAAAAAAGCCCTGTTGGTGCAAGGCTATTTTAATTTTATCGTTAAAAAATGGTTTAAGTGCTGTTTATTTATTCATAAATATTAAAAATGAATAGATTACAGAACAAAACTAGGCATTACCTTTTACTTTTAACTTATTTTCAGCGGCAAAGTTAAGCATTCTGTTTAAAGGGATTAATGCCTGTGCAGCTAAACTTTCATCAACATTGATTTCTTTACCAATAGGGCTCACTAACGCATCATGAATCGATTTAAGACCATTCATTGCCATCCAAGGACAACTAGCACAACTTCTACAAGTTGCGCCGTTACCGCCTGTAGGAGCTGCTAAAAAGGTCTTTTCAGGGTTAGCTTGTTCCATCTTATAAAAGATACCTTTATCCGTTGCGACGATAAAGTGGGTATTAGGCATTTCTTGGCTTGCTTTAATCAGCTGGCTGGTTGAACCTACAGCATCAGCCATTTCAACAACATTAGCAGGTGACTCTGGGTGAACAAGTACCGCTGCATCAGGGTATTGCAGTTTGAGATCACGAAGTGCACTTGCTTTGAATTCATCATGAACGATACAAGCGCCCTGCCACATCAACATCTTGGCACCTGTTTCTTTTTCGATGTATGATCCCAAGTGACGATCAGGTCCCCATAGAATAGGCTTACCTTCACTCTCAAGCATATCAACTATTTCTAGCGCAATACTCGATGTTACCACCCAATCAGCTCTAGCTTTAACTGCTGCTGAGGTATTTGCATAAACAACAACAGTATGATCGGGATTCTCATCACAAAAAGCAGAAAACTCATCAATAGGACAACCTAAATCTAATGAACACGTCGCTTCAAGTTCAGGCATCAAAACACTTTTTTCTGGTGTTAAAATTTTGGCCGTTTCGCCCATAAACTTCACACCAGCAACAATTAAAGTCTCTGCCGAGTGCTGCTTGCCAAAACGAGCCATCTCTAGAGAATCAGCGACACAACCACCTGTTTCTTCAGCAAGCGCTTGAATCTCAGGGTCAGTATAATAATGCGCAACCAATACGGCATTCTTTTCAATTAAGAGCAGTTTAATTTTCTCTATGTATTGTGCCTTTTCATCATTGGCTAAAGGTTTTGGTTTGGCTGGAAATTGAAAATCAAAATCTACCGCAGTATTACTTATACTCATGGATTCTCTCTAATTCAGGACACGTAAAAACGCGGTAATTATAAGGGAAAGTAATACTAATGTGTAGTGGAGAATGGTCAGCTTAAACGGTTAAACGCTTTGGTTTTGAGTTATGTGAATCTTAAAGGGTATTTAGAATAGTTATTGAATTAAAAGTGGATAGCTGTGCAGGGTTTGAGGCTTGGCTTTAATTCTAAGAAGTTATATCACTGTAGAAATATATGATGAGGCTTATCATTATTTTTTAAATTAGGAGTGGTCGGCCGTGAAGGATTTGAACCTTTGAATAAATTGGACTTAAACGGTTAAAAGCCTTGGCTTTAATTCTAAGAAGTTATGTCTCTGTAGAAATATATGATGAGGCTTATCGTTATTTTTTAAATTAGGAGTGGTCGGCCGTGAAGGATTTGAACCTTCGACAAATTGGTTAAAAGCCAACTGCTCTACCAACTGAGCTAACGGCCGTTCCTAACTGTGAATAACCGATAAATATTCTTTTATTGGTCACTGATGAAGGATTTCAACCTTCAAATAAATTTAGCTTAAGCTGTTAAAAGCCTTGGCTTAAATCATATCAATATAATTGAGATGATTCATATTTACTGGTATTAACATTGTATTCTTTACATTAGGAGTGGTCGGCCGTGAAGGATTTGAACCTTCGACAAATTGGTTAAAAGCCAACTGCTCTACCAACTGAGCTAACGGCCGTTCCTAACTATGAGTAAATGATAAATATTCTTGAATTGGTCGGCCGTGAAGGATTTGAACCTTCGACAAATTGGTTAAAAGCCAACTGCTCTACCAACTGAGCTAACGGCCGATTCAAGATTTATCTTTTCAATTTACTTGCTCCACTATCTATTACGATAAGAAGACTTTTTATTCAAACTTAAAGTTATTACTCTAAGTTAGAAGGTGGTCGGCCGTGAAGGATTTGAACCTTCGACAAATTGGTTAAAAGCCAACTGCTCTACCAACTGAGCTAACGGCCGAATCTAATTTTAAGTAAATGATATCTATTCTTGAATTGGTCGGCCGTGAAGGATTTGAACCTTCGACAAATTGGTTAAAAGCCAACTGCTCTACCAACTGAGCTAACGGCCGATTCAAGATTAATCTTTTTCAATTTACTTGCTCCATTATCTTTAACGATAAACCGATTATGATAAGGAGACTTTTTATTAAAACTAAAATATCACTTCAATAAGTTAATATTTTAAGTTAGAAAATGGTCGGCCGTGAAGGATTTGAACCTTCGACAAATTGGTTAAAAGCCAACTGCTCTACCAACTGAGCTAACGGCCGACATGCATTGAGTCACTGCCTCAATGCGGGGCATATAATACTCATAATTTATTTAAGTGCAACAATAAACTTCGTTTTTCTGAATATAATTTACTGTTCGAGCAAATTGTCAGCAATGCGCTAGTTTTATCATCAACAAAAAGCAATTTAATGCCGTTAGCCTATAAATTCTTTACTTAGTTAAACTGGCTAAGCGTGGCTTGCCAAGTTTTGCCGCTGTTGATTCTGGGTACTCTTTTAATAACTGTTGATAGGTCGCAATCGCTTTTTTAGCATTATTTTGCTTTTGAGCAACCATAGCAAGTTTTAACAATGCATCAGGACGCTTAGTAGAGTCTTTATGCTTGTTAACAACAATTAGGAACTCCTTGTCCGCTTGTGCAAGTTCGCCTTGATTAAAGAGTAACTGACCTAACCAGTAATGGGCATTAGGTGCATAGCTTGAATTTGGAAAACTTTTATTAAATGCTCTAAATTCAACGATAGCTTGCTGGTAACGTTTATCTTTTAAAACGAGATTAAGTGCACGATCATAAGTTTCATTTTCAGTTAAGTTATCACTGTAACTAGTCGCATTAACTGCGGTACTAATTGTCGCAACTGGACTCGTAGTAACTGAGGCTGTTTTACTGGTTGATTCAAGTACTTCATTCACCCGTCTATCAATTTCTTTATAAAGCTCTCGTTGACGCTCTAATACTTGACTTAATTTGTGGGTATGTAATTCAGTCACGCCACGAAGTTCATTCACTTCGTTTTGTAAAAAATCCAACTGACGTTGTATATTCACTTGTGCCTTATTACGAGAGTCTAACTTACGTGACAAGGTTGTTAATTGCTCTGTTAACGCAGAAGAGTCGATAGAATTGGCGTTAACATCAATGACTGGCGCTTTAGCTACAGCCAGCGCACTAACGGCGCTAGCTGTAAACATCATGCCAAATAAAACTTTATTCAGTTTCATTCAGTTACCTGCTTATGTGAGGCTTATCAAATTTTAGTAAACTAAAACGGCACGACGGTTTTTAGAGAAAGCATTTTCGCTACGATCTTTAACCATTGGCTTTTCTTCACCGTAGCTAACTACAGTAAGTTGGCTAGCAGCAACACCCATGTTTTCTAAATAAGTAACTACTGATTTAGCACGACGTTCGCCTAATGCAATATTATATTCAGGTGTACCACGTTCATCGGCATGACCTTCAATTAATACTTTTACATCTGAGTTAGCATTTAAGAATTTAGCATGTGCATCTAAAATAGCTGAATACTGGTCGTTTACGTTTGAAACATCAAAATCAAAATAAACGATGTGTTCTGAGCGTAACTGCGCTAATTCTTGACGTTTTTGTTCTTCAATTTCAGCAGCACGTTTTGCCGCTGTAACTTGTACGGCTTCTTGTGCTTTTTGAGCATCTTCCGCATTTTGAGTTACTTGGGCATTTGTATCGACTTGGCTTTGCTCATCGATGTCAGAGTTTGAGCTACAAGCAGATAGAATGGTAAGAGGTAAAGCAATTGCTAAGCTTTTTACTATGTTATTAAAGCGCATTTTATTTTCCTTTGTTCTAAAATTATAAGTTAAAATTCAATTAATTATTTTGTCTATCTTATTATTATAAAAATGGTGACCAAGCAGGTGCTTTCACTTGACCATCAAGTGCAGGCAATCTAGCTTTAAAGCGACCATCTACCGACACTAAACCCAATACTTGTCGATTATTATGTAAGGTACTGTATATGATCATACCACCGTTTGGTGACACACTTGGCGATTCATCTAAACGAGTTTCGGTTAACACCTGAAATAAACCAGATGATAATTCTTGCTTCGCTAAACGATATTTACCACGCGTTCTGTTGACCATAATCAATTGTTTACCATCAGGTGTTACTGAACCTCCTAGGTTCACTTCGCCATCAAAAGTTAAACGTCTTACTTTCCCCCCGGCTAAATCTACGCGATATAGCTGCGGTTTTCCACCCCGTTCTGAACTAAATATCAATGAATTACCATCCGGAGTCCAACTCGGCTCAGTATCTATGGCTCGATTACGTGTTATGCGACGTAATTTCATGGTAACTAAATCCATAACATATAAATCTGGGTTGCCATCTTTTGACAATACCATTGCCATACTATTTCCATCAGGAGAAAAGCGAGGTGCGCTGTTTATACCATTAAATGAGCTAATTGATTTTCTCACTCCGGTATAAATATCAATGCTGTGGATTTGTGCTTGACGGTTTTCAAATGAGACATACGCTAATTGATCACCATTAGGATGCCAAGATGGTGACATTAACGGTTCTTTAGAACTTAACAATACATGTTCATTAAAACCATCATAATCAGCAAAAGCGAGTTGGTATGGGTACTTTCCTTGATCGCGGACAATAACATAGGCAATTTTGCTTAAAAAAGCGCCTTTACTTCCGGTAAGTTTTTCATAAATAACATTACTGATGCTATGCGCATAACGACGTGCTTGATTCAGTTGAATGTTAGCGCTACTTTGCGCCAATATATGATCTTTAGTATTAACTAGCTCACCATTACTGAGCATTGAGGTCTCACCGCCAGTGATTTGCCCGCGTATCACATCAACTAACTGATAGCTGACTCGGTAACGCCCTGGCGCAATTTCACTAATTTCACCTACAACGACAGCTTCTGCACCTAGATTTGCCCAGGCACTGTAATCAATGCTTTTTGCATCGGAAATAGTTTGAGGAAACTTATCCAGTGCAATAGGGCTAAACTTGCCACTACGTAATAAATCATCACTGATAACTTTTGATAATAATTCTGGTCGTTCACCGGTACCAGTCCAATGAAAAGGGATTATAGCTATTGGTCTTGCACTATCTACACCCCCAGTAATAACAATTTCTAATGCTGCCATTGCCTTAACAGAAGTTAATACAATCAGGGCACCAAATACAATGTTTGATAATAATTTCATATTCTTAATACTTTTCCTTTAAATAGCTTGATGTACTGCTATTAAATTAACTGGTTTAATATTTTAATAAAACCATGTAGCAAACACGGTCCTATAATATCTATTAAAATATACTGATAAATAATATCAGTTAAAATTTGGGCTCTACCGTAACCGCAATTTCTCGCATTTCTTTAAATACTTCAGGGTCTTTAGATACCGGTAATGTACCTGCTTTACCAATGGCTATATTAGCGGCGTCACACACCACTTTGTCGCCTTGCCCTACTTTAACATCAATAACAAAACCAGAAGGCGCCAGCGTGAGAGTTAAACGACAAGATTTATCTGCCATGGTGCTGCGATCTGTAATCATACGTTGGTTAATGCTTTGTTGAATCAATGCGGAATAACGTTGAACTTCTGTCATGACTTGTTGGTGTCTCGCTTTATTGCGGGTCGCCATTTCATCAGCCATTTGCTCCGCTAACATAGCATCTTGAATAGCCTGTTCTTTTGCAGCAATTTCTTGACGTTTTCGTTCTGCAATTTTTTCAAGACGTAAGTTCTCGGCTTTTTTTGCATCCGCTTCTTCTTTTAAACGTTTACTTCTGGCAGCAGCAGCGGCTTTTTCAGCGACTTGTTTCTCCTGCTCTTTTTGTTTACGTACTTTTTCTGCTTTAGCTGCTTTAGCTTTTGATGATTTAGCCGCTTTATCCGCCTTAATTTTTTCTTGCTCTTTTTGCTTACGTTGTTTCTCTAGTTTTTTAATGCGAGCTTGTTCTTTTACGCGGCGTTTTTTAGCATCTGCCGCACGTTTTTCAATAGCTTTAAGTCGCTTTTTCTCGGCATCGCGTTCTTGATTTTTTTGTCTCTTAATCTTGTTTACCGCTTGCTCAAACTTAGCTTTATCAACAACAACAGCCTTAATAGGTTCCGATGATTGGCTTGTTGGCGTAGGTAATGGTTTAGGCTCTGAAGAAAAATCGCCTGACAATAAACCTATCAGTAAAATAAGATGCAATGCGATACTTAACCACACAGCTTTAAAATAAGGTGACTTCATGCTAAAACGAGAAATTAACTGCTGGATCACGCTATTTCCCCACCGAATCTGTCATTAAACCAACTGAAGGAACACCTGCAACGTTCTGTAACATCACCATCAGTTGTATAACTGCATCATATGATACGGCGCCATCGCCATTAACAACAACAGGTGTACCTGGCTCAATAGCTAGGTGCGCTTTAACTAATATCGCAACTTCTTCAGCAGACATTGGCTCTTTATCATTGGCCCCTACGGTTAAATAGTAACGCCCTTGTGCATCTACACTGGCAACCAAGGGTGTTTTACTGTCTTCATCTAGAGGCTCTGCATCTGCTTGCGGTAAATCAACCTTAACCCCTTGGGTTATTAAAGGCGCGGTGACCATAAAAATAATGAGCAATACCAACATCACATCAATATACGGAACCACATTTATTTCAGCCACTTTGCGGCGTCTAACTCTTTGGTACATAGTAATACCCTATTTAGTAGATTGCTCGGCGGCTGATTGACGTTGTAAAATACTCGAAAATTCATCCATGAAGTTACCGTAGCTATTTTCTAACTTCTCAACTTTATGACTAAAGCGGTTAAAGGCAATTACCGCAGGAATTGCTGCAAATAACCCCATTGCGGTAGCAATTAATGCTTCAGCAATACCTGGCGCAACCATAGCAAGCGTGGCTTGTTTTACCGCACCTAAAGCTATAAATGAATTCATGATGCCCCAAACTGTACCAAACAAGCCAATGTAAGGACTAATAGAGCCTACTGTTGCCATAAATGGTAAATGCGTTTCTAGACCATCGACTTCACGTGATAAAGCAACACGCATAGCTCTGTGTGTACCATCAACAATTATTTGAGGGTTATCAATATGACTTTTTCGCAGACGGGCAAACTCTTTAAAGCCAGCTATAAATAAACTTTCAATGCCTTGTATTTGTGACTTTGCACAGGTTTCGCTATAAAGTTTACTTAAATCAGCCCCACTCCAGAATTTATCTTCGAATGCTTTCAATTCTGCCGCGGCGGTACGCAAAATTTTTCTACGTTGAAATATCATCGCCCAGCAGACAATAGAAAAAGTAAGCAAAACAAGCATTACAAATTGCACTAATATGCTTGCTTCTAAAAACAAATGGAAAATAGATATTTCAGCTGACACGTTTAAACGCTCCTAGTATTAATTCGGGAATAGCACAGGGTTTATTTTGACTAAAATCAACGCATGCTATACGTATTTTAGCGGTACACAATACTTGTTTTTCTTGATTGGTTATTTGTTGTTGAAACACTAAACTTGCACGCTTCAGGGTTATGATAGTTGAATTCACTTCAAGTAAATCGTCAAGTTTTGCCGAGGCAACATTGTCCATTTCAACCTTTCTGACCACAAAACCTAACTTTTGTTGCAAAAATACTTCTTGGTTTATACCTATTTCTCTCAGCCACTCTGTTCGCGCGCGTTCAAAAAACTTCAAATAGTTCGCATAATAGACAATTCCACCTGCATCGGTATCTTCGTAATAGACACGAATAGCGAAATGATGGGCTGATTCAACGTTTGATTCGGATGTTATTTCAGACATTACTACTAGAATTATTTTTATTGTGCTTTGTGGCTCTATAGTAATAGATAAAGCAATAGGCAAACAAGGGACTGAGATAAAAACTTACACTTTTTAGCATAAAAAGCCCTTAAACAGCTTTTCTTATAGCGTAAAAACAAAAAAGCGCCATAAGGCGCTTTTTAAAGTTACATCATCTCACATAAAAAAGTATTCACTCTTTTATGCGCAATGCTATAAACCTATCACATCAATTAAGTATGACGTGGTGCTTTTTCAGTACGACGAGCTGGACGCTGTTGTTGGCTAACAACTGCTTCATCTGACGTAGTGATTGAAAGAGGTTGACGACGAACGCGCACTCCTTTCAACTGGTTAAACAAGTCAGTTGGGATACCTTTAGGTAACTGAACAAAACTATGTTTATCATGTAAGTTAATAGCACCGATATAGCTACTATCAAGCGAGATTTCATTAGCAATAGCGCCAACAATATCACCTGGGCGTGCGCCATGTTCTTTACCCACTTCTAAGCGGTAAGTTTGCCAATCAACATCTGTACGATTAACTTTAGCTTTACGTGGCTTATCGTCACGATTGCTACGGTTCTCACCACCACGTGAATCACGACCAGCGCTACGGCTATCGTTACCACGGCTATTACGATCATTACCACGGCTATTACGATCGTTACCACGGTCATTGCGGTCGTTGCGATCAGTACGTTCACGAGCATCACGACGAGGTTTAGGATCTTCTTTTGGTTGAAGTGGTTGCTTCATTTGCTTTTGGTAAAGTAAGGCAGCAGCAAGGTCAATCATAGAAACTTCAGATTCAGCAGCCATACCTTCAACAATTTCACGCATGCTTGAGATATCTTTATCTGCAACAATCTTTGCAACTTCAACACGTGTACGCTCAATACGTATTTTACCAATATCTTGGATATTTGGTAAATCGTAGTTAAGAACAGTACCATTCGTTAAACGCTCATAATGACGAATTGAGTACATTTCACGTGGACGTACAAACGCAATTGACATACCTTCACGACCAGCGCGACCAGTACGACCAATACGGTGAACATATGCTTCGTTATCACCAGGTAAGTCATAGTTAATTACCAAAGAGATACGAGGAATATCTAAACCACGAGCAACAACGTCTGTAGCAACTAGGATAGATGATTTACCAGATTTCATTTGGTCAATACAACGTTCACGTTGTGCTTGGTTCAAATCACCATTTAGTGCTAATGCAGGGTAACCGGCACGCTCTAATTTTTCTGCAATATCAACAGTATCGTTACGAGTACGAACAAAAATAATCATTGCATCGTATTCGACTACTTCAGCAATACGCTCTAACGCAGTCATTTTAGTGATGCCACTAACTTTCCATGCGTACTGAGTAATGTTAGCTTTTGCTTTTTTAACAGCGGCAACTTTAATGTGCTCAGGTTCTTTTAAGAAACGGTTAGCAATTTTACGAATCGCTGGTGGCATTGTTGCTGAGAACAAACACATTTGTGCAGTTTTTGGAATGTGATCCAAAATCCACTGGATGTCTTCTAAAAAGCCCATGTTTAACATTTCATCTGCTTCATCAAGCACACAAACACGTAATTCATCTAACTTAAGGCTTTTACGACGTAAATGGTCCATTAAACGACCAGGAGTACCAACAACAACTTGTGCGCCACGCTCTAGTTGTTGAAATTGTGGTCCATAAGATTGGCCACCGTACAATGTAGCAACACGTAAACCTTTCATGTCTTTACCGAAAGATTCGATTGCTTCAGCAACTTGCATTGCTAATTCACGAGTCGGTGCTAAAACCATTAATTGTGGTTTTTTAATTGAAGTATCGATTTTTGCTAATGCAGGTAAACCAAAGGCAGCAGTTTTACCTGTACCTGTTTGTGCTTCACCTAACACATCTTTACCAGCAAGTAATGGCGGTATAGTTAATGCTTGAATATCGGTAGCAGAGGTAAAGCCAATAGAAAGAACGGCAGATAATAAGTTTTCAGGTAAGCCTAAAGAGGCAAAAGCTACTGCTTCAGCTTCAGTTACAGTTACAGTTTCAGTTTTTTGATCAGTCATAAATAATTTTCATCTTCTCAAGGCAGGCGCATTACTTGAGCATAATTACTTGGGCGTAATTATAAAAATCAATCACAAAGCTGCCGCCAAATTAACGATGTTAATTAGCTGCACTTAATAGCATTTGATTTAAATTGCTAAGTCTTAACCTGCGTAAAATATATACGAGGAAACCACCAGGAAGACTTAAGGCGCATAGCGTTCTATTGACGCTATATTTCTTGCTAATTCTAGGGGCGAATTAGCTGGGAAGTCTATTGGGCGGTAAAACCCCACTCATCTCAATATACTTATACATCCATTAAACTATTGCTAGTTAGTATAAGTAAGTCGCTTATTGGACTAACTTTGGCTGAAATTCATTCAACCTGTTATCGAGGCGCGCATTATACAGAGATATTATGATTTGACAAGAACTTTATTAAATAACGTCTTGATAAAGGTTGGAGTACTTCAATTGATGGGAGTTGAATAAGAATTTTCTCAATGCTTCTTTCCCCTCCTGTAAATCCTTAAATTTAGCCGCAACAATATTTTTATCACGTCTAACTATGTCTAGCTCAAGCTTGAGGGGCTCCTCACCTGCTAAACTCATTTCAAATGAATACTGCTTTAGATCAATATAATTATTACCTGAGTTAGGTACTTTTAACGTTAACCCTGTCGCCGAAAGTGACAATATTTCAATTTTTTGATCATGAAAAATATCGACGACGGCTACATTTTTAGGCGTTTTTATTCGCCAACTACGCTCGTGCCCTCTTACGTCAATGACTTCAGGAGTGCCTAATTTGGGTGAGAAATCACCTTGTTCATTTATGGATAGAGAGACAGGGAACCATAATTGATAATGGCTAATTTCTGCTAATAGCGTTAATTGACTCCCCACTAAAACTTGTCTTAAATTTTGAGGGACGCCTGCTTTCACACCAATCTTATGATGTGAGTCACTGGTCATGTAATCTGTTGATTTTTCAGCAAAGATATTGTTGAAAAATTCCAATTCTTCCGACGAAAATTCCACTTGAATACCATGCTACTTGTTGTTTTGTTTTATTATTATAAACAAAAGCACTAACAAGAGCAATTTTCGAACCATTACAGGTTGATTTTCAACCAAAGCAAAGGTTGTAATATTACTCTTCAGAGCCATTAAGTATATCGGAAAAATTCTCTAGCTTATCAAGCGCCAAGCCATGAATAGATTTACGTGGATAACGTCCGGTCTTACTTATATTGCCAGCATCAACATTCATCAATAACTCCAGTGCTTGATCAATTGTTTCAACTGCATGTATTGCAAACTCTCCCCGAGCTACAGCATTAATCACTTCATCATTAAGCATTAAATTAATAACGTTAGTTTTCGGAATAATAACACCTTGTGTCCCTGTTAAACCTTTATCTTGGCATAACTGAAAGAACCCTTCTATTTTCTCATTAACACCGCCAATGGATTGCACTTCACCATGTTGATTAATTGAACCGGTTATCGCAAGACTTTGATCTATGGGTAATAAAGTAATAGCAGAGATAAGTGCACAGAGCTCAGCCATCGAAGCACTGTCACCATCTATATGTCCATAAGATTGTTCTATAGCAATGTTGGCAGAAATGCTTACAGGGAATGTTTGTCCATACTTATGGCCCAAATACCCAGTTAAAAGTAAAACACCTTTGGAGTGAATCGACTTACCTAAGTCAACCTCACGTTCAATATCTGTAACGCCTTCACTACCGGCATAAACGGTTGCAGTTATACGTGCAGGAGTACCAAAAACACTGTCTCCTATCTCAAGTACAGTTAAGCCATTCACTTTACCGATAAAGCCACCTTCGGTATGAATCAATACTTGTTGCTCTTTAATCTCACTGAGCCATGTTTCGCTTAACCGACCGATACGTCGTTTTTTAGCAGCTTGTGCTAACGCAATATGTTGAGCTTTTAAAGGACCTTCGCTACCCTGTTTTTGCCAACAGTAATTGGCTTCATCGAGTAAATCATTCACCTGTACAATATTTGCTGACACTTTATATTTATGTTCGCCTCGTCTGAGGGCATAACGAACAAGTTCTAAAACTGCATCATCACTAACTTCAGGATAATTATGTTTATCAGCACGTTGTCTGATTAGTTGTCCAAACGCAATTAAATTACTATCCGTTTTATCAAGATGACGGTCAAAATCGGCTAATACTCTAAACAGCTCGGTAAATTCTTGGTCATAATCTTGTAAGGTATAGTAAATTTCGGCATCACCAAGCAGTACGACCTTAACTTGTAAGGGAATTTTTTCTGGCTGTAAGCTATAACCGCTAGGCTGGCTATATTCAGAATAAGGATTTTCAATGGTAATTTGCTGGGTTTTTAACGCTAACTTCAGGCGTGACCACACCATAGGTTGGCTTAATACTTTCTCGGCATCTAATAATAAGTAACCACCATTAGCCTTATGTAAAGCACCCGGTCTAATTAAACGATAACTGGTATAGCTGCTACCTTGAAAGCTAGCAAAATCGACATGGCCAAATAAGTTTTGATAAGTAGGATTTTGCTCATAAACTACAGGTGCCCCTTTCGTGTTATCGCGTGGTACCAGTAGGTTTGGTAAAAATCGTTCAACCATTAATTTACGTAACTCTTTATCTGTCGGGGTATCATCAGATTCGGTTACTAAAATTTCTAAAACTGCATCGACTACATGGCTTTTCACTTTACCTAAATAGTTTAATACACCTTCATTATTACTAAATTCTTTCTCTAATTCAGTTATATAAGGTTTGATGGCATTCTCAGCGGTGTCATTTTTAAGTTGTCGTAACTGATCAAAAGATAGACGCTTCCATAATGGTAACTCTAACAATTGCTCGGACAGTACGTTTTCTAATTCATTTAACGATTTATAAAAATTTGCTCTATCGGTTTCATTAAGATTAGAAAATTCTTTATCACTCAGTGGCTTACCTTCAACTATAGGTGAAAAACCTACTTCGCCATTTTCTTCATATAAGACCACGTTTTCTTTTAGAGCAAGCTCTTCAACCACTGAAATGGCTTGATCGTACTTTCGATTAAACTCCCGATCAATGGCTGACTTTTGTCTTTGGTAGCCTGGGTTATCAAAAACCTCTGGGAATAAACTGAGTAAGCCATCAATAAATTTATTCATGCTTATTAATAATTTTTTGCCACCGGCAGGTTTGACTGACAACGTTAACGGAATATGACTTTCGTCAAAATTATTGGTATAACACCACTCATCTGGTGCAGTTTTCACACTAGCAAGCGAAGTTAACATTTGTTTAATTAATGTTTGCCTTCCTGTGCCATGCTCACCCATAGCAAAAACATTAAAGCCAATAGCAGACATAGATAAGCCAAACTCCAATGCCTCTTTTGCTCTTTCATGACCAACAAATCCCTGTGCGTCAAATTCATTACCTTTATTGACTGGTTTTATACCATTGGAAAATAGTGAAGCTGATAAAGAAGAAGTAAGGTCATCAACACCCAGACGGGTTTGATCGGCAAGGTAAGTAGGCATTTTAGTCATGTAAATCCTTAAAAGAGCGTTATTGAGTCACGCTCCTAATGATGAAAGTATCGAACTGGGTATATCGAAATTAACGTATCGATATATGCGTATCGAATTTTGGCGCTAGTGTACTTGCTAACATTTCTGCTAACAAGTAATTGTAAAGTTAAGGGTTGAGCGGGAGACGAACAAAATCTGATGAACCACAATGAACACAGTCACTAATTTCACTAAAATGAATAATCGTTATTTTTTCATCGCATTGTTCACATTGCAATTCACCAAAACCAATAAAGTCGCCACTTTTGTATACACCATCATGATCAAAGTCATCAACAAGCTCCGCCCATTCTACTTGCGATTTATCGGTTAATTGAGCAAGGTTGTCCCATAATGTTTCATTTAATAAACCTAAATAGACTGAGTTTTTTGCTTGTGATCGGTTTAATTGATAAAAGTCATGCAAATCATACTTTAAATTATCGGTAAACTGTTGCAGTTTTTCCTCTGACATTGTTTCAGCAGCCCCCGCATATAACTTAGCTTGCTTGATAAACTCGTCAATATGTGGCTTTTGCTCAACTTTTACTTCAACCAACCAGTCATTGAGCTTTTGATAAATATCGGCGAAGTAATCATTTTGTTGTGACATTAGTATTCTCCCTTGAGGGTATTACTTTAACTATAGGTTCAAGTATAGGAAAAGTTATAGTTTACGCTTAATTATGCTTGTTGTTACCCAGTTATATAAGGTATTCTACAGCGATAATCTAACATCGATTTGACCGCTGTTTATGCAACTTTATATCGCATAACAAGCAATTCGGTAACATCTTAAAAGCATTAGAGAAAGTCTTAATGGAAGCCATTTATAATCCCCAAGCTATTGAAGCAACAGTACAAAAATTTTGGACTGATAACAACACTTTTCAAGCTATTGAAAACCCAGACAAAGAAAAATTTTACTGCTTAGCGATGTTCCCTTACCCGAGTGGTCGATTGCACATGGGTCATGTACGTAACTACAGCTTAGGTGATGTTATTTCTCGTTACCAACGTATGCAAGGCAAAAATGTCATGCAACCAATGGGTTGGGATGCTTTTGGTTTACCTGCTGAAAACGCTGCTATTAAAAACAAAACAGCGCCAGGAAAATGGACCTACGAAAATATTGACTACATGCGTAATCAATTACAATCACTAGGTTTTGGTTATGACTGGGGTCGTGAGTTAGCTACGTGTAAACCTGATTACTATCGCTGGGAACAGTGGTTCTTTACCCAGCTTTTTGAAAAAGGCCTAGTGTATAAGAAAAATGCTACGGTAAACTGGGATCCAGTAGATCAAACAGTTTTAGCTAATGAACAAGTTATTGACGGCAGAGGCTGGCGTTCTGGTGCACTTGTTGAGCGCAAGCAAATTCCACAATGGTTTATTAAAATTACTGCTTACGCCGAAGAGTTACTTGATGATTTAGATAAATTAACCGAGTGGCCTGAGCAAGTAAAAACCATGCAGCGTAACTGGATTGGTCGCTCTCAAGGTGTTGAAATGACTTTCGCGGTTGCCAACTCGACTGAAAGCTTTGATATTTACACCACTCGACCAGATACCTTAATGGGTGTTACTTATGTCGCACTTGCTGCTCAGCATCCATTAGCAGTAAATGCCGCCAAAGATAATGCAGAGCTAGCTGCTTTTATTGATGAGTGCAAAAATAGTAAAACCACTGAAGCTGACATGGCTGCAATGGAAAAGAAAGGTGTTGATACCGGCCTTAAAGCTATTCATCCACTTACCGGCAAGTTAGTCCCTGTTTGGGCTGCTAACTTTGTGTTAATGGATTATGGCTCAGGTGCTGTAATGTCTGTACCAGGGCATGATCAGCGCGATTATGAATTTGCGACTAAATATGGTTTAGCTATTGAGCAAGTCATTTCTGGGCAAGACTCTGATGATATTAACAAAGCAGCTATTACAGAAAAATCTACTTTAATCAATTCTGGTGAATTTGATGGCTTAGATTTCGAGCAAGCTTTTAAAGCCATCAGCGATAAGTTAATTAGCGAAAACAAAGGTAAAACTACTACTAATTACCGTTTACGTGATTGGGGGGTTTCTCGCCAACGTTATTGGGGTACGCCAATTCCAATGATTAACCTAGCTAATGGTGAATCAGTACCTGTACCTGAAAATGAATTACCCGTAGTATTGCCAGAAAATGTGGTAATGAATGGCACCACTTCACCGATTAAAGATGATCCAGAATGGGCAAAAACCCTTTATAACGGCGAAGAAGCACTACGTGAAACAGATACTTTTGATACCTTCATGGAATCTTCTTGGTATTACGCACGTTATTGTTCTCCAAATGACGATACTCAAATGATTGATCCTGCCAAAGCAAACTACTGGTTACCAGTAGATCAATATATTGGTGGTATCGAGCATGCAATCTTACATTTATTATATTCTCGCTTCTTCCATAAATTATTGCGTGATGTCGGTTTAGTTAAGTGTGACGAACCTTTTAAAAAGCTTTTATGTCAGGGCATGGTTTTAGCAGAGACATACTACCGTGAAGCTGACAACGGCGCACAAGAGTGGTTTGCACCAACGGATGTCACAGTTGAGCGTGATGACAAAGGTCAGATCACTTCATCAATAAGTAAAATTGACGGCCAACCTGTTTTATCTGCAGGTATGAGCAAAATGTCTAAATCAAAAAACAACGGCATTGATCCACAAGAAGTTATCGAGAAATACGGTGCTGATACGGTTCGCTTATTTATCATGTTCACTTCACCACCAGAACAAACCTTAGAATGGTCTGATGCCGGTGTTGAGGGTGCACATCGTTTTGTTAAACGTGTTTATAAATTAGCACATGAATTTGTTGAAAGTACTAGTAATACCGCAGTGGTCGATATTACAAAGTTAACATTGAACGCTGATCATAAAAAATTACGTCGTGAGTTACATAAAACCATTGCTAAAGTGACCGACGATATAGGTCGTCGTAATACTTTCAATACTGCTATAGCTGCCGTCATGGAGTTAATGAATCACCTAGGTAAAGCTAAACTAAGCAGTGATGAAGATAAAGCGGTAATGCAAGAAGCTGTTCGCGCTGTCATATTAATGCTAACGCCAATTACCCCGCATCTATGTCACCATTTATGGCACTTAGTTAGCGGTAGTGATGTGAATGTTGAAGATGCTAGCTGGCCGGTAGTAGACGAGAGTGCTTTAGTTGAAGATGAAAAACTTATCATTGTACAAGTCAATGGTAAATTACGCGCAAAAATCACTGTTGCTGCTGACGCGAGTAAAGAAGATGTTGAAGCACTTGGCTTAAATGATGAAAGCGTATTGAAATTTACTGATGGTAATACCATACGCAAAGTTATTTATATTCCAGGTAAATTACTTAATATTGTCGCCAACTAACAGGTTATAGATGAATGTATAAATTAAGCCTTACCATTAAAAGCTTAACCTTTAGAAATTTAGCTATTGCACTGTTAACCACAAGCTTATTAACAGCTTGTGGTTTTCAACTACGTGGTGATTATTTACTCGATGATGAATTACAAACGCTTTATGTTAGCTCAAGTGATGTTCACGGTGAATTAACACGGTTAGTTAAGCTCAATTTGACTCGTAACCAAGTTAACGTATTAAAATACTCGAAAGCTGACATTCCTGAATTACGTATTCTTTCTGATAAGTTAGATAGACGAACGTTATCATTATTCTCTAATGGACAAGTTGCAGAGTATGAGCTGATATATTCGGTTCATTATCAAGTACGCTTTACCGGTGAAGATGCAAAAGACTTTCGCTTTGAGCTTTATCGCGATTATCAAGACGATCCTAACCTCGCCTTGGCAAAAAGCCGAGAGTTATCTTTATTGCTAAGTGAGATGAGAACGTCGGCCGCAGATAAAATATTACGTGATTTGGCAAGAATTCAACGCTAGTTATAGCGAGAATTTTTTAATATCAAACTCACTGTAAAGCTTATATTTTACAACAAATAAAAGGCCTTCATGAAAATTTATCACAACCAGCTAGATAGTACACTTCGACAGGGGTTTAAACCTGTTTGGTTGGTTTTTGGTGATGAACCATGGCAAAAAGATAACAGCTTAGCTGTTATAAAAAATCATGCAAAAAGCCAAGGTTTTAGTGAGATTATTCGTTTTAGTAGTGATACTAGCTTTGATTGGCAGCAGTTGCTTGATGAGTATCAATCGTTAAGCCTTTTTGCCAGCCAACGTATCATTGAAGTAGAATTAACAACGGTAAAAGTTGGTGATGCCGGAAACAAGGCCTTATTAGCTTTAGCTGAGCGATTAACACAAGATGCCAATAGTGGTCATGCACCACAAGATGTTATTTTTATATTCCACGGCGCAAAGCTTGATGCTGCTAGTGCAAATAGAAAGTGGTTTAAAAGTCTGAGCCAAATAGGCTGCTATTTACCCTTGTATGATATTGAACTGAAGGTCATGCCTCAATGGTTGAATAATCAAGCAAGACAATTACAACTTAATATCTCTCCCGAATTAAACGCATTACTTATTGAACTGTTTGAAGGTAATTTACTTGCCCTCGCCCAAGAGCTAGATAAACTTGTTTTACTCTTTGGTTCACAAGCTATTAGCATTGAACAAGCTGAGCAGCTGATCATTAAACAGGCGAAGTTTAACCCTTTTCAGGTTATCGATGCTTTATTGCGAGGTGATTGTGCTAAATGTATCACTATGCTTGATCAACTGCAGCAAGAAGGCATGGCGCCAGCTCAATTAATTTGGGTGTTTCATAAAGAAATAAACCAGTTATACACCATGTTAAATCAATTAGCTCAAGGTGAAAGTATTGCTAATATTTACAAACAATACCGTATTTGGGATAAACGTAAACCCTTGTACCAACATGCATTAACTCACATCAAACTTGATAACGTAAAGCGTGCCATGATGCGTATTGCTGATATAGACTTATTAAGTAAAACCAGCAGCGAGTTTAATATTTTTATTTTATTAGCTGATTTGTGCATCACCTTGTATCACGGTGAAAAAACTGCGGCCTTTAGTCTAAATTATGGCTAATAGGAGTAAGTAATGACCTCAAAAAAACTAAGCGCTGGCACCTACATAAATGAAGGTATAGGTATTTTAGGTGGTACCTTTGATCCGATTCACTTGGGTCACACTCAGTCAGCCGAAGCAGTTGCCAATGAACTAGGTTTACAAGAAATACTGTTAATACCCGCTCATATCCCCCCTCATAAAGTTTCACCTGAATTAGTGCCCCACGCTAGTGCTGAGCAGCGTGCAGCTATGGTTGAAATTGCATGTCAAAAAAGTAACATCTTTAGCTGTGATCTTAGAGAATTAAAACGCTCCGGTCATTCTTACACTATTGATACGCTCAAAGAGTTGAAGCAACAATACCCTGAACAATCTTTGTATTTTATTATTGGTATGGATTCACTGCTAAATTTTACTACTTGGCATCAGTACCAAGAAATTTTATCTTTGTGCCACTTAGTAGTGAATACTCGACCAAATTATTCCGTTGATGTATTGAATGATGAAACAAAGACATTACTCAGTAACTGTCAAACAACTGATATCAGAGAACTAACATTGTTTGATTCAGGAAAAATATTTTTTTCAAACAAGTGCTTTTTTGATATTTCATCAACACATATTCGACAACATTTAGCGCATAAAAAGGGTTATAATCAGCACTTATTACCCTCGATTTCAGAATTTATTCACAAAAACAAGCTTTACCGTTAACCCTGAGCGTAAAAAGTGTTAATATCGCACTATTATTTATTGTCGCTCGTTAAAGAGCACATCAAAAGTTACGATTAACGATAGGAAGAACACCTTGCAAACTGAACAACTTAAAGCATTTGTCATAGAAAAACTTGAAGACATGAAAGGCAGAGATATCATTGCTCTTAATATTAGCGATAAAGCAAGCTTTGCTGATTACATGGTTATTTGTTCAGGTAATTCGAACCGTCATGTAAAATCTATTGCTAACTCTGTTGGTATGGAGTGTCGTGCTCAAGGTCTTGAGCCGCTAGGTATGGAAGGTAACGATATCGGCGAATGGGCATTAGTCGATTTAGGCGATATCATCGTTCATGTTATGACTGATGAACAACGTGATAAGTATAACCTTGAGCAACTTTGGGCTGAATAATTTACTTATTCTCCTTGCCTAGTAAAAAGACGAGAGCCACGTTAGTTTCATTCGCCCTTGCGAACTGTAATGCTATCAATCGTATCGCTCTCGTTATTTTTTCAAGGCCATTTCGATCTAGTCGACTTCAATCTGACAATCAAAAAAATTTATGAAACTCACCTTATATGCCGTCGGTAGTAAAATGCCTGCTTGGGTTACCCTTGGATTTGCTGAGTACAGTCGTCGTTTTCCACGTGATTTAAGCTTTCACTTAGTTGAAATCCCAGCAGGAAAACGTGGTAAAAATGCTGACATAAGTCGTATACTCGCTAAAGAAGGTGAGTTATTACTTGCTGCTATCCCTAAAGGAAACCGTATTGTCACCCTTGAAGTTGAAGGGCAACCATGGACAACTCCAAAACTTGCAAAACAACTGCAAAGCTGGCAACTTGATGGCAGAGATGTCGCGTTGCTTGTTGGTGGACCAGAAGGTTTAGCGCCCGCTTGTATTAAAGCTTCAGAACAAAAGTGGTCCTTATCAGCGTTAACGCTACCTCATCCAATGGTTCGAATACTCATAGCAGAGAGCTTGTATCGGGCTTGGAGCGTAAACACTAACCACCCTTATCATAGAGAATAACTTTTGTTAATGACTACCTTAGCCATACTTTTAGTAAATATTTTTAATAGAGTGCGCTAATGTCTCCACGTCGCGTTGTTATTAGAAATCAATCCGCTGAAGCAAATTTATTTGCTCGACGTACCTTCATTGCTTTTGCTGGCGTAGTGCTAGTCTTATTAATACTTTTTGGTAATGTATTTAACTTACAAGTTGAATCATTCGAGAAATATCAAACACGCTCTAACTCTAATCGTATTAAATTACTTCCCGTTGCGCCAAATCGCGGTTTGATTTATGACAGAAATGGTGTGTTACTCGCCGACAATAAGCCGGTATATAGTTTAGAAGTCATCGCCGAAGATGTTGATGATATTAAAGACAGCATTGAACAAGTCAGTTTGTTGCTTAATATCAGTCCCGAACGACAGACTAAGTTTTTCAAATCAATGAAAAGTAAACGTCGTTTTAAACCGGTCGAATTACACTCGCGTTTAAGTGATCAACAAGTTGCTTTATTTTCAGTTAATCAGCATAAATTCCCTGGTGTTTTTGTTAGCGCTCGCTTGAAACGCTATTATCCTTTTTCCGACTTAACCACGCATAACTTAGGTTATGTAGCTCGCATAAACAGAAAAGATGCTAATAAATTAGAACAAGAAGGTAAATCTGAAAATTATGCTGCGACTTATGGCATTGGTAGACTAGGTATCGAAAGGTACTATGAAGATATGCTACACGGCACCATTGGTCATCAAGAGGTTGAGATAAATAACCAAGGCAGAGTGATTCGTACGCTCAATTATACTCCGCCAGTGCCAGGTAAAGATCTCACATTAACCTTAGATATTGAATTACAAATGATTGCTAAACGTGCCTTATCAGGTAAGCGCGGCGCGATAGTAGCAATGGATCCTCGTACTGGTGGTATTTTAGCCATGTATTCAAATCCAAGTTACGACGGTAACTTATTTGTTCATGGCATTAGTAGTAAAAATTATAAAAAATTGCTTGAATCAAAAGATTTACCCCTTATTAATCGAAGTGTCCAAGGTTACCCTCCTGCTTCTACCGTTAAGCCTTTTCTTGCGTTAACAGGGTTAGAAGAAAATGTTGTTACGCCAACTACCGAAATTCACGATCCAGGTTGGTATCAGCTAGATGGCTTGCCTAATAAATATCGAGATTGGAAACCTTGGGGGCATGGCATGGTCAACTTAACCAAGGCTATAGAGCAGTCCTGTAATATCTATTTTTATGATTTGGCCTTTAAATTAGGTATCACTAAAATCAGTAATATGATGGAAAGGTTTGGCTTTGGTGACTATACCGGCATCGACATCCATGAAGAAAGTAAAGCCATTATGCCTAGCGTTGCATGGAAGCGTGCCCGATACAATAAGTCTTGGTACACAGGAGAAACGCTTTCAGTTGGAATTGGCCAGAGTTATTGGACGGTTACACCACTACAATTAACACAAGCTTTAACCACCTTGGTAAATCATGGTGAGCGTAAGGTGCCACATTTATTAAAAGCGAACAGTGAATTGATCATTGAGAGCAGTGGTAACGCTTATCATCAAATTACACCAACCATCTATGAACCACGTGCACCATTAACGCTTAAAAATGAAGAAAATTGGGATGTTGTGTTAAAAGCGATGCATAATACGGTACAAAAATTTGGTGCTACCGCTTATAGACCATTTAAAGGCACTACCTATGATGCATCGGGTAAAACAGGCTCGGCTCAAGTTGCACGCATAAAACAAGACGAAAAATATGATGCAAAAGCCACTTCAGAAAACAAACGCGATAACGCTATGTTTATTGCATTTGCTCCTTTTGATAAACCTGAAATTGTTATTGCCGTTGCGATTGAAAATGTAGCTAAAGGTGGTGGCGCTACTAATGCTGCCCCAGTAGCAAGGCAAGTTATGGATCAGTATTTCGGTGATAGGGTTATTACCAGTCAAACACATAGAGCTAAAGTAAACGTAAAAACAGCCACAGTAACCAAACATCAAGAGGCTGACTGATGCGCAGTAGCGGACAAGACCAACAAAAAACCCACACTCTTTGGCAACGACTTCATATCGATGTACCACTCTTATTAGGTCTATTAACATTATTGGCTTTAGGGCTATTTCTTGTGTACAGCGCAGGTGGTCAAGATATAGCCGTTGTTTATCGAAAGGCTAGAAGCATTGGTGTTGCCCTGCTAGGGATGTTTATTGTGGCGCAAATCCCGCCATTAGTGTATCGAAAATGGGCAGTGCCCGTCTTTGTATTGGGTTTATTAATGCTGGTCAGTGTATTGCTCTTTGGTCATGTTGGTAAAGGTGCTCAACGCTGGCTTGATTTAGGCTTTATAAAATTCCAGCCTTCTGAAATTATGAAACTCATTGTGCCTATTATGATTGCTTGGTTTGTTAGCCAAGATAGCTTACCCGTAAAAATATCCACGGTGGTACTTGCCTTTATCCTGGTGCTATTGCCAACTTTACTTATTGCTAAACAGCCTGATCTGGGTACTTCTCTGCTTATTGCCAGTTCCGGTATTTTTGTTATTTTTCTGGCTGGAGCTAGTTGGCGTCTGATTTCCGCGTGTGTTGGTTTAGCCTCGGCATTCGTTCCTATTTTATGGATGTTTTTGATGAAGGGTTATCAAAAACAACGCGTGCTTACTTTTTTAAACCCTGAGCAAGACCCCCTTGGCTCGGGTTACCATATTATTCAATCTAAAATAGCTATTGGCTCTGGAGGTATTGAAGGTAAAGGTTGGTTGCAAGGTACCCAATCACAATTAGAATTTTTACCCGAGCGCCATACCGACTTTATCTTCTCAGTATTTAGTGAAGAGTTTGGTTTAATTGGTGTTGCTGCCTTACTTGCCGTGTATTTATTTGTGGTAATGCGCGGTTTATGGATCGCGGTCAATGCTCAGCATGCCTTCACAAAATTACTCGCAGGTAGCCTTACCCTAACCTTTTTTGTTTATGTTTTTGTTAACATTGGCATGGTATCAGGTCTCTTACCTGTGGTTGGCGTACCACTTCCCTTAGTTAGCTATGGTGGAACTTCAATGGTGACATTAATGTTAGGTTTTGGCATATTAATGGCTATTAGTACGCATCGACGTTTCCATGTTTAGACTAAAGTAAACTAGTCTGTTCAACTAAAACCTTATTCAATCCCTTTACTGTGAAAAATATAAAGTTATGAACCAAGTTATTAAACACCTTTTCTTTATTGCATTGATCTCTTTATTAAGTGCTTGTAGCTCTGATCGTTATCAACAAAAGCATGACAGCACACCAACACGTTTGCCAAGCCAAGCAGAGCTAAAAGATGCCCTTGCTCGCGCAGAGCCTCATAGCCGCGGTGGTAATAAAGATTATCAAGTTTTTGGAAAACCCTATAAAGTATTGGCTAGTGCACAAGGTTTTGAACAAACGGGTACTGCCTCTTGGTACGGTAAAAAATTTCATGGTCACCTCACTTCTAATGGTGAGATTTATGATATGTATACCATGAGCGCCGCCCATAAGAACTTACCATTACCGACGTATTTAAAAGTCACCAATACCGCGAATAATAAATCAGTCATTGTACGCGTTAATGATCGAGGTCCTTTTCATCAATCACGTATTATTGATTTATCTTATAGTGCAGCTTATAAGCTCGACATGTTAAAAACGGGTACTGCACAAGTTAAAATCACTGCAATTACTGATTTTGATACAAAAACAGGCAAGGTTAAAATCCCAGAAATAAAATTAGCTTCCACTGTAGTTAGTTCGGTAGCGCCTGCCCCAGTTAAATCAGCTGTTTCAAGAAAAAATGCTCTCCCAAAAGAGACAGCTATGGGTATTACCACACCCTATATTCAAGTCTTGGCAACTAGCAAAAAAGAACTTGCTATGAACACGGCTAATAAGCTAAAAATACAATATAAACAACAGACCAGTTACCCTGAACATCAAGGACTTTATCGCATTCAAATAGGTCCTATTGGAGATATTGCGACATTGAACGCCTTATTGGTGTCATTAAAAGAAAATGGCTATCCTAATGCTTACCCGCGAACTTCGCCACAATAAACATCAAACACAAATGTTCAATAGAGAAGGCAATAGCGTCACTCTAAGTAATATACCCGTCACCAATCAAGATTCAGGTTTCAGAGTGCTTGAGCAATTTCAATTCAAGGCGCTGTGATGAAATAATGGTTATTCCATTGTGAATCACAGCAACGATGAAGTGATGTTGCTCAAGCGCTTCTTCGATGGGTTTTAAATGACTTTATACCGCGTCAAATAATCAAACCATAGAATGACTATGCTTAAATCATTCTTCTTGCCTAAAGTCATTTTAATTCCAACTGAAAACCTGTACTTTGAATGGTAATGGGTATATTTATAAACGTTGTTACATTTTTAACGTGTTTTCTGCGAAATTATGCACAATATCTATTTTTTGCCCATAGCCAAGCTTTTTAGAAGTGGTATACTTTCGTCCAGTTGATTTTCCTTAATTTTCCCATATACGACTAACACTATGACTAAAAAAATAAAATTCTCTGGCAAATATTCTACCAATAAAATATTTACCTTCTTAAGTGGTGCTCTATTTAGCGCAGCAATTGTACTTATACCAACTGCGCACGCTATTACTATTATTCCCGATGCGCCGCAAATAAATGCCAAAGGTTTTATCTTAATTGACTACACCACAGGTAGAATCATTGCTGAAGAAAATGCTGATACCCAGTTAGCCCCTGCAAGTTTAACCAAAATAATGACCAGTTATATTATTGGTAAAGAGCTTGAGAGCGGCAATATTAAAAACACTGATAAAGTTATGATCAGTGAAAAGGCTTGGGCTAAAAAGTTTCCTGACTCTTCCAAAATGTTCATTGAAGTAGGTACTGAAGTACCTGTTAGCTTGTTAAATCAAGGCATTATTGTTGCCTCTGGTAATGATGCTTGTGTTGCTATGGCTGAGCATATAGCTGGTAGTGAAAGTGCTTTTGCTGATTTAATGAATGCTCATGCTGAGCAATTAGGTATGTCGAGCAGTTTCTTTGAAAATAGTCATGGTTTAGATAGTACTTCTCATATGACTACGCCAAGAGATATGGCAACACTAGCTATAGCGCTTATTCGCGAAGTACCTGAAGAATATGCAATTTATAAACAAAAATCATTCACATATAACAGTATTAAGCAGTATAACCGTAATGGTTTATTGTGGGATAAAAGCTTAAATGTTGATGGCATGAAAACTGGTCACACTTCAAATGCAGGGTATAGTTTAGTTACCTCTGCAACTAAAGGTGATATGCGTTTAGTTACCGTAGTTATGGGCACTGCAAGTGAGCGCGCACGAAAAGTAGAAAGTAAAAAACTATTAAATTATGGCTTCCGATTTTTTGAAACTATTACACCATATAAAGCAGGTGAAAAATTTATTGCTAACCGTGTTTGGATGGGTGACAAAGAGAATGTAGATTTAGGCATTATCTCTGATACACCAATCACCATTCCACGTGGCCAACGTAAAAACTTAAAAGCTAACTTTGAGTTAAACCAGCAACTAACCGCGCCATTAGCTAAAGGTACTGTTGTTGGGACATTATTTTTACAACTAGAAGATGAAGATATAGCTCAATACCCACTAGTAACATTAGAAGAGGTGAATGAAGGTAGCTTATTTAGTCGTTTAGTGGATTATGTTAAGTTACAGTTTGCTAACTAAAAAACGTTGAGAATACCTCCAAAACAGCCTCTTTATTGAGGCTTTTTTATATTTTTTAATAAATAGTTATAAACAAAATAATATCAGCCCTGAATATTTAATGATAAAATGTCGTTATTACGTTTCAACCTAGCTCTAAAAGAAGTAAATAAAATGAAAACCAAGTTTGACGAATTATTAGAATTTCCTACGGTATTAAACTTTAAAGTAATGGGTGTTGCCTGTGACGAACTACCTGATTTGATCATAGCTGAACTACAAAAGCATACACCTGGTGATTACGTACCTAAAATAAAACCAAGCTCTAAGGGGACCTATCATTCGGTCTCTATTGCCGTAACGGTTACCAGCAAAGATCATATTGAAACTATTTATAAAACGTTAACTGCTATTGAGCAGGTCCGGTACGTTTTATAACACTCATTTATTAATGATTAATTTAAGAACCCTAGATTGACGAGGTTTGCCGAATGCACTCAAATTCAACAAACAAGAAAAGTGTCAACAACCTTGCTGATTCATTAGTCATCCGACAATTAAATACCATGGATTACAGCCAAGTTTGGCAAGCCATGAAAGATTTTACTGATAATCGTGATGCCAGTATTGCCGATGAACTATGGTTAGTAGAGCATCCTGCTGTTTTTACCCAAGGACAGGCAGGTAAAGCTGAGCATTTACTGGTGCCGGGTGATATTGAAGTAGTAAAAGTTGACCGTGGTGGTCAAGTGACTTATCACGGGCCAGGTCAATTGGTGGTTTACGTTATGATTAACCTACGCCGTAAAAAAATGGGTGTTAGACAATTAGTAACCTTGATCGAAAACAGTATAGTCTCGGCTTTAACAGATTATGATATTGCCGCTTATGCTAAAGCTGACGCACCGGGTGTTTATGTTGATGAGAAAAAAATTGCCTCATTAGGATTACGAGTTCGCAAAGGTTGCTCTTTTCATGGCTTAGCTATGAATGTAAATATGGATTTATCACCATTTCTACGTATTAACCCCTGTGGTTATGCTGGTCTTGAAATGGTACAAACGGCCGATTTACAAGGCCCTAAAGATACCGCTAGTGCAAGTACTGCATTAGTTAAACATTTAATAAACTTACTTGAAGCTAACAATGTTAGTTATCAATCGGGTTTACCAAACGAGAATAATACGCATCATGAGTAGTGATTTAACCTCAGAAACAAAAACAGCCAATCGTGCTGCTGGCGAAAAATTTCGCGATGCAGATAAATTAGCTCACATTCCAATTAAAGTTGTTAGCTCAACTAAATCGACAATGTTACGTAAACCAAGCTGGTTGCGTATCAAGTTACCAAAGTCTAGTGAACGTATTGATAACATCAAAGCTAATTTACGTAAAAATGACCTTCACTCGGTATGTGAAGAAGCGTCATGCCCTAACTTATCTGAATGTTTTAACCACGGTACTGCCACCTTTATGATTTTAGGTGATATTTGTACGCGTCGTTGCCCATTTTGTGATGTTGGCCATGGTCGACCACTAGCTCCAAAAAGTGATGAACCGCAAAAATTAGCTAATAGCCTTAAAGATATGGGCTTAAAGTACGTTGTTATTACTTCAGTTGATAGAGATGATTTACGTGATGGTGGCGCACAGCAATTTGCTGATTGTGTTAAAGAAATCGGTGAGCAAGCGCCAAATACTAAAGTTGAACTATTAGTACCTGATTTTCGTGGTCGTATGGACCGCGCGCTTGAAATACTTAACCAACATCCGCCACATGTACTAAACCACAATATGGAAACCGCGCCACGCCTTTATACTAAGGTTCGCCCAGGCGCTAACTACCAATGGTCATTAGACTTACTTAAGCGTTTTGGTGAAGCAAATCCAGACGTAACCACTAAATCTGGTTTGATGGTTGGTTTAGGTGAAACTAACGAAGAAATTTTAGAAGTAATGCAAGACTTACGCGATCATGGTGTAACTATGATAACTATTGGTCAGTACCTTCAACCAAGTAAAGATCATCTAGCTGTTGAGCGCTATGTACACCCTGATGACTTTGCTATGTTTGAGCGTGAAGCCAAAAAAATGGGCTATGAACACGCCGCTTGTGGTCCACTGGTTCGTTCAAGTTATCATGCTGATAAGCAAGCTGCGGGTGAAGAAGTTAAGTAGCTTGTCATTTCTGTAGTCTAGCGAGAAAGTGTAAAAGACTTTCTGAAAAAGCAGTAAAAAATTTAAAAGCCAGTAGTAATACTGGCTTTTTTAGTTTTGCTAAAAGCTCTAGCATTTTTTCATGAAAGCTTTATTGATTTAGAATAACAAAATAGAATTAAGTTAGAAATGTAAACTTTACTATCCGCCATTTTGTAATCATTATTGTACAAAGGTATAATTCACTATTATAAGATCAATTATAATTTGGTTTTAGCTGTGTTTCATCTTTTGAATAAATAACAAGCATGTCTGTATTTCCCTTTAATATAAAATATTTTAACGATTGAATTTGAATGCTTTTGATTACGTGCTTTATCTTTATCCCCCTCCTTTCAATTTTTATTCTATCGCTTCGGTCTCCTTTAAATCCGAGGGCATAACAGAATAATCACATTGCTCCCCCTTGTTATCCTGCGTCTCTATTCGCATTACCATCCTTATACATATTAATGAAACTTTCAAACGTCAGCGGGATTTGAAACAGACAAGTACATGCAACCCACTTTGTTTAGTTATTCACTATGCATTCATTCTGGGATTTTTTTTTAAACGCCACTGACACATAAAACACCCATCACATCGGACCAGGTGCTGTAATCAAAATTTAACACTATATGCACTAACTCATCGCTGACTAAATAACCATTCAGTAAGACTTAATAATAATTCACAACTATGAGTGTTGCGCCAATGAAAGTTTTCATTTATGTTACACATTACTTGCGATAATAAATTCAAACAGAACAGCTCACAAAGTACTAACGAGTTACAAAAAATGAATATTTATCACTTATAAAGCAAGCCTAATAAAAATACTTAAGGGTCTATAACATGAAAAAACGTTTTAACTACAGTACGCTAGCACTGTCTGTCTGCCTATCTTTAGGTAGCACGGTAACTTTTGCCGCAGAAAAAGATACTTCTGCTGGCGCTGATAAGTCAGATATAGAACGTATAGTGACCGTTGGTACACGTATGTCTAACCGTACAGTTGCTGACAGCCCAGCACCAATTGATATAATTTCAGCAGAAGCAATTAGAAACTCAGGTGCGACTAGCACGCCAGATATGCTTCGTAAACTTGCCCCTTCATTTAATATGAACAATACCACCACGTCTGATGGCCAAGATTTAATGCGCCCAGCGTCACTAAGAAGCTTAGGACCAGATCAAGTATTAGTATTAATCAATGGTAAACGTCGTCATCAGCAAGCAGTAGTTGCTGTGCAAGAGAATGTTGGTCGCGGCAGTGCCGGTACTGATCTAAGTTCAATTCCAATGACCGCTATTTCTCGCATTGAAATATTGCGTGATGGTGCAGCTGCGCAATATGGCTCTGATGCGATTGCTGGCGTTATCAACATTATTCTTAAGAGTGATGAGGGTGGTACTGCTTGGACGCAATATGGTCAAACAAGTGAAGGTGACGGTGAAAGCTTTGAACTAGGCGCTAACTATGGCTTTAAAATTGGCGACCAAGGCATGTTAAACCTTACTTTGGAATATGCTGATAATGGTGAAATGAACAGAGCAACACCAACAACGTGGTTTGGCTCTATCGCAGAACCAAAACAATTGTTACTTGTTGGTGAAGCGCCAACCGAAATGACTAGCGTATGGGCAAATTTTTCTTATGATTTAGGTAAAGGTAGTCAATTATACGCCTTTGGTGGCTTTACCGCGAAAGAAGGTGAATCACTCGGTTTTTACCGTGGTGCTGCTGACAATCGAGTATGGAGCGAATTATTTCCTGAGGGGGTAACACCACAGTTAGGCTCTAAATCGGAAGATTTCTCATTGGCAGTAGGTTATAGAACTGAAATAGCTGATTGGGAAATAGATGCCAGTATTGTGACCGGTGAAAACCGTTTCGAATTCAGTAACCTAAACTCTCTTAATGCCAGTTATGGACCAGACAGCCCAACATCAGCTTATGATGGCGCGCTTGTCTTTAGTCAAACCACGTTTAATCTAGACGCAGTTACCGCCGTTGATTTTGGACTTTACGATGAAACCTCTATCGCTATTGGCGTAGAATACAGAATAGATGGTTATCAACAAGAAGCAGGGGATGAAGTAACTTATGCTCGTGGCGATACCCTTTGTGGTGAATCTATCAACCCCACTGGTGATCCAGACTTTATCGCATGTTCTGGTGACGACATTACCGCACCTGGTATGCAAGGCTTCCAAGGTTACAGCCCAGAAATGGCGATAGATACCGATAGAAAAAGTTTTGCAATTTACTTAGATACTGAAACCTATTTATCTGAAGACTGGTTAGTGGCAGCAGCCGTTCGCTATGAAGATTATGATGATTTTGGTAGCACAGTTATTGGTAAATTATCAACACATTTAACCTTAACTGAAAATCTATCACTGCGTGGTTCTGCTTCAACAGGTTACAGAGCACCCGGTATGCAACAGTCTAACTTTACCCAGCGCTCTATTTCATTAGATAATGGTGAATTAGCTGATTTAGTTACTTTACGTCCAAATGATGCGCTTGCTCAAGAGCTTGAGTTTAAAGAGCTTAAGGAAGAAACCTCAACCAACATTTCTGTTGGTGTGGTATATAACAGTGGAAATTTCTCATCTACCCTTGATGTTTATCAAATAAATATTGATGATCGCATTGCTTATTCAGGCAATATTACCCGCGGTATTAATACTGAAATCGATACATTCTTTGATAGCCATTCTGGCGCTGGCGAAGCATTAGATGGAGTTAAGAATGTCTCTATCTTCACCAATGCCACTGATACTGAAACCTTCGGCCTTGATTGGGTAAACTCATATACACAAGATATAGAAGAATTAGGTAGCGTTGTTTACGAACTTGCATATCACCATAATAATACCGAAGTAAGTAACATTAATACTTCATCAACAATAGTTCCTGATGAGACTATTTTTGATGCTTCTCAGATATTATTAGTCGAAAAAGGCCAGCCACAAGACAGATTAAGTGTCTCTGCCATGTTGGATTTAGATAATTGGACAGTAACGGGTCGCATGACTCATTATGGTGAAGTATCTACTGCAGCTTATGGTACGGAAGCTAATACTTGGGGCGCAAAAAACTTATTTGATGTAACGGCTAGATGGAATGTTACAGATCAGTTAGCCATCAGCGGCGGTGTTTTAAACCTAACGGATGAATACCCTGATGAATGGGGCGATGCTGGTGGTATTTTTCCAGAGATTGGTTTTAAATATGGTTGGGCGAGTTTTCCATTTTCACTTGCAGGACGTGAATATTACGTAAGAGCTTCTTATAGCTTCTAACGTTACTTAGTAAATCAAACAATAAGCCAGCTTTGCATAACTTGCCTCGCTGGCTTTTTTATCCCCTTTATTCACTTAACTGATACCAGTTTCACTAATTAGATGATCTATTTCATGCGTAGAAAAAATGGCTAAATACAAGGCATTTATTTTAATAACTAGTCGCTCTAATTATAAAGTAAATAACGAATTAGTTAGTAATTTTAGCAAGTATAAATGTTCACATAGTTAGTAAGATTGGTATTAATCTACAGCTTAGGATTTTTCGGATAAAACTTATCAGGCATACTACTAATGTGTTCAAAAAAACGCGTGTCTTTATAAGGAAGTTTCATAAACCCTGAGATCCCCACCCCATCAATAGTGGGTAACAATGTCAGTACCTTCGCTAGGCACTCTTTAAATTCTGCTTTTTTCTCATGATTTAACAACATTAAATAACTATGAATTTTTAAATGCTTAGGTAGCACTTCAAAAATAATACAACCAGTATGATGAATTAAGTTTAGTTCAGCCAAAACAGCCATCAACTCATCAGGCAGATATAAGTATTCATCGGGATCTTTACCATCTTCAAAATATGAGTGTAGGCGAGTTATATCATCAACATCGGGCACATCACTCACTTCGAACACTATCTCTTGAGTTTCATCGGCAATAAAAGGCTGATTCTCTTTAATCCGTTCAACGTGTAAGGTATTTCGAGCGTTGAACAAACAACTTTTGAACATACCAATACGAAATATGCCCTGAGCCAAAAAAATAATATTGTTCACTGCACTGGTAAAAGCCGCTTTGAGAGCTTCATCAAATAACGTTAAGTTAGAATCTATGTAAACCCCCTCTTTCGCCCAGCGAATAGCAATGCCGCCAACCACAGGAAAGTTACCGAGTCTGCTTAATGCTGCAATGAACGCTTTTTCATTATCTCCCATACCCATAAGGTAGTTTTTATAGTATTTGTCCAATTGAGCGTCATCAATATCCGATAAGCTATCATGTCCTGTTTGCTCACGTAAAAAAGATTTCCGCGAGCCATATACTACCGTATCAATTTGCTCGCCTTGTGGTTTCACCCAAACAGGAATATGCGCAATGGCTTCATAGTTTGTTGGTTTATCTGCAAGAACAACTTGTTTAAGGTAAGTAAGATTATTAAAAAAGTAATCCCCTGCTTGCCCTCGCAGTTTTTCATCATCGCTTAACATACCCGTTAAGACTTGAGCGAGCAACTTAGGTAATCCTAACGCATTAGGTGGTATCACCTTTACGCCATATCTGCATGACTGACCAGAGGCGAGTGCATATAAAGTCGCTGCTAAGCCCTGCTCATCAAAACGAGGGCTAGATAGACCACCATTAAGCTGTTCAGGCCCAATAAAGTAAACATCGCCTAAACGTGCATTGCTGTGTTGCAAATCACTACTCATCAGATCCATCACATTAGTACTGGTGCTTTGTTTATCACAATCAAGTTGTGCACTAACTGATGAGCCCCAATCAATAAGCTGCACTTTTCCTGTACTTTTGTCATAAACGAGGTTTGAGGGTTTGATATCTCCATGCACAATCGGTTTTAACTGCCGATGATTATTAGCTTGTCGCAAATACAATAATATATCGGCTAATTGTAATGCGATACTTACCACCAACTCTGGTGCTAATGGCCCTACTTGCAGTGACAACTGTTCTAAATCGATGCCAGGAGCTCGCGTCATTTGCAATATTGATTGCCGCTTTATTTTTTGATACTCGATGACTTGTGGGATTTGAGGGTGGTTCAGTTGTCCTTGAATTTCTGCTTCTTCTGCCAACCTGTCTTGTACATGTTGAGGTAAATTAATGCGAGAGAATTTGAAAACAACAGGTAATTCTGTCTCTGAATTGTCTTTACGCTTAATACCTGAGAAAACAAAACCGTATGCTCCTTTACCTAAAAGCGCAACATCTTCAAAATCGAGTTGCTTTAATTGTTGCTGACACAAATCAACCCATTGTTTTAACTTAGTCGCATCTTTATGACTCAGTAAGTAAATGGATTGTTCTTGGGCAATGTAGAAATGCTGTAATTTTTTATTTGTCACAAGTTGTTTCTATAATTAGGTGTAGGATTAAATAATTAATTTGGGCTTAAATTATAAGCTCAATTAACATTTCAGTTAATGGTTCAGTTAAAAACAAGAACACGCTTGATGAATACGCTACCCATTATTGATTTAAACTACAAGATTAGCGTGAAACTTTAGTTTTTACTTTTACTGTCGAGTTAAGCTAGGGTCTGTTGATCTTTCGCGGTTAAATTGTGTTCGAGATAAAAGCGTTTTAATCGCGGCGAGTAGTGTGTAGCCTAGTCACTCTAAGCAAATACTACTCAACAAAGAGTAAAACACTTTTAGCCGAATCCTTCGGACAGCGTTTGCTGGTCATTTTTACGGCGTTATCGCCTTTTGATGTGGAACAACCACATGACAAAGGCTCTGCCTTGTATAAACACCCAGCAAATCGCTGCAAAAACAATCTCGAAAGGTCAACAGACCCTATAAAAACCTTTAAATATCATTTTATGCCATGCTCTCTTAATTTCATCGCTATTTTATTGTGCGATACATTGAGACGCTCAGCTAGCTTTCGTGTTGTTGGAAATAACGGGTGTAGATGCTCAAGTAATTTAGCTTCAAACTCAGCCTGGGCGGTAGACCAATCTTTAACCGTTTGAACACCAGTATCATTACTGAGTTGTTGATTACCTGCATGTTTATTAAGAACTTGCAGCAAGTCATCAGCACAAATATCATCGCCATTATTCAAAGCGACGACACTGAACAAAACATTTTGTAATTGCCTAATGTTTCCTGGCCAAGAGAAATCCTGTAATAAACTAAGTGCTTGTTCGGTAATTTTTGGCTTTGTAATTTCAGTTTGTTGACTGTTACTGACTTGTTTAGCCGCATTTTCAATGAACAAATTAGCTAATAAGCTCATGTCCGCCATGCGATCTCTTAGTGGTGGCAGTTCAATACTAAGTACATTTAATCGATAATATAGATCTTCTCGAAAGATTTTTTGACTAATGAGTTTGGCTAAATCTTGGTGAGTGGCACTGATGATACGTATATTAGCAATAAGCTCTTTAGTACCACCAACACGACGATAAGTTAGATCTTGTAAAAAGCGTAACAACTTAGCTTGTAAATAGGATGACATTTCAGCAATTTCATCTAAAAATAAACAACCGCCTTCTGCCAGCTCAATTAACCCAGGTTTACCGCCTTTTTGCGCGCCAGTAAATGCCCCGCTGGCATAGCCAAAAAGTTCACTTTCTAACAAGTGTTCTGGTAATGCCGAGCAGTTAATTGCTAAAAAAGGAGCTTTAGCTCTTGAACTAGCTTGATGTAAAGCCCTAGCGATTAGCTCTTTACCCGTGCCCGTTTCACCACTAATTAATACCGGTAAATCTAATTCTGCAAAACGTTTACTTTGCGCCTTAATTAAACTGATGCTTTTTGATTGGCCAATAATATTATCAAAACTGTGCTCTTGATGACTTTGCATTAATGAAATTTGTCGCCCTAAGGTATTCATAGAACGAAAAAGTAGTACCGAACCATTTACCTGCCCAGCTTTATCTTGCTCTACTGTTGAGCTGTTATTTGATAATACCGGGCTTATATCAAGGATGTACGCTTTACCTTGAATAGTCACCGCTTGGCTGGTGGCAGTATTCGTGAGCATCGCTTTATTAATTTGAGTAATAAACGTTTCGATTGACTTGCCCATGTAATCAGTCGCAATCAAATCATGCTCGATTGTTTCATTTGACGGTTTAAGTTTATGACTTGCTTTGTTCATGGCCAATATCAGGCCATTACTATCAACATCGATGATAGGCTCAGGCATTTTATCTAATAAGGCCTGTAAATGACTTTCTCGTTGCTCACTAGGTAATAAATTAATCACCTCTACACTCTTCACGCCAATAACAGGGGCTAAACACTCTCGAATTAAGGATAAAGTTAACGCTGCATATTCAACATGCACATAGGTGAAACAGCTAGTTATTTCTACGGTTTTTAAATTCCAAGCCTGCTTGGCAAATATAGTTAATATTTCCTGAGAAATACCGATTCTATCGCTTGATTCAATAACAACTCGCATAAAGTGCACGTCTATAGATATGATGTACTACAAATATTACACAGTAATAAAATTAGTACAACCTGTATTTATTCCATGAAAACAGTGAATAAGCAGCCGTTACTGTTAGCAGTGGAAAAGCACAACCATTCATTGTAATAACTTTAGTACAACCAGGATAACTAAATATATTGATAATAACGTATCTATCTGAAAAATAAGCGTTTTATTTAATTGGCAGTATAGTTGCAACATACTGAAATTAAGAAAGAAATAAAAACAAGTCAACATGACAGTTTAGCGATAAATCATTCTCCCTATATCGATCAAACGCGTGTTTTCTATTACCACTTAAACCATAACAATAATAATAATAATTACACCTTACTTTAGAAGAGAAGCTATGACCCAGTTTAAGAGCAAAAATATTGAAACTAACGCTATTCACGCCGGCAGAATTAATGACACTCAATTTGGCTCGCTTGCAACGCCTTTATATCAAACGTCTACTTTTATCTTTGATAATGCTCAACAAGGTGGCGATCGTTTTGCTGGTGAAAGTGAGGGTTATATTTACACACGCTTAGGTAACCCAACAACTCGCCAATTAGAGCAGCGCGTTGCTGCCATGGAATGTATGGATGATGCAGCAGCAACCGCAACGGGTATGGCTGCGGTTTCAGCGGCATTACTGACTAACCTGCAAGCTGGCGATCATATGATTTCATCTAAAGCAGTTTATGGTTGTTCATTTGCACTAATGAACCACATGCTGAAGAAATTTAATATCGACGTTACTTTTGTCGATATGACTGAGCCTGAAAATATCAAAGCAGCCATCAAAGAAAATACCAAATTGATCTTTTTAGAAACACCAATCAATCCAAATTTAGTGGTACTAGATTTAGAAAAAATTTGTGCTATTGCCAAAGAGTACAAATTATTGTCTATAGTAGACAACACATTCCTTACACCAGTTTTACAACAGCCTGCGAAATTTGGTGCAGATATTGTGGTACATAGCGCGACTAAATACCTTAATGGTCATGGTGATGTTGTCGCCGGCATCGTGTGTGCTAGTTTTGAAATGATCAATGAAATAAAAATGACTACTCTTAAAGATATCGGTGCAACAATTAGTCCTCATGATGCTTGGTTGATAATGCGAGGTCTTAAAACATTACCAATTCGCATGGATAGACATTGTAGTAATGCACAAACAGTCGCGGAGTTTTTAGAACAACATCCCATGGTTGATGAAGTTTACTATCCAGGTCTTAAAAGCCATTCAGGAAACAAATTTATTGGTAGTCAAATGAAAGCCGCTGGTGGCGTTATTGCCTTTGAGTTAAATACCGATCTTACCGGTGGCAAAACCTTTATTGATGCAATGGAGCTCTTTTCAATCGCGGTCAGTTTAGGTGATGCAGAGTCATTAATTCAACACCCTGCGTCAATGACACACTCACCATATACACCTGAAGAAAGAGCTGATGCTGGCATCAGTGATAGCTTAATTAGAATCTCTGTAGGTTTAGAAAATGTCGAGGATATTATTAGTGATTTAACGCAAGCCCTAGCAAAAGTAGAACAGCCAAGCAGCGATAAAGTCACCAATATAGCTACAGCTAGCAATGCAGCATAATTAGCTGTATCGATATTCACTCAGATGAGTGTATAAATTAATATAAAAAAGCCTCAATAAGCGTTTAACTTATTGAGGCTTTTTATTAGGGCCTGTTGATCTTTCGAGATTGTTTTTGCAGCAATTTTTTGGGTATTTATACAAGGTAGAGCCTTTGTCATGTGGTTATTCCACATAAAAAGGCGATAACGCCGTAAAAATGACCAAAAAACGCTGTCCGAAGGATTCGGCTAAAAGCGTTTTACTCTTTGTTGAGTAGTATTTGCTTAGGGTGACTAGGCTACACACCACTCGCCGCGATTAAAACGCTTTTATCTCGAACAAAATTTAACCGCGAAAGATCAACAGACCCTACATTTATTAGTGATATATTGATGAGTTATATATTCAATAACAATCTAGATTTTAGTCATTGCATATCAACTGAGCATTATCCATTTATCAATTCCTGATAAATGACTGCTCAATTATTTATCAGAGAAAATAACCGCTAATTGCGGTAACAACTTTTCTTTGAGCGTCGCTATTTCTTCATCAGAATAAGGCGTTAATGGTTGTTGGCCCCAAATTGGTTTCGGCCATTGTGCATCATCTTTAAAGCGTACAACATGATGAACATGCAGTTGCTCAACAACATTACCTAAAGCAGCAACATTCATTTTGTCACCAGCAAAAACTTGCATCAATAACTCACTCAATAAGCTCGACTCATTAAGAAATTGTTGCTGTTGTTCCCACTCGAGTTGGAAAATCTCACTAATATCGGCAACTTTAGGCACTAAAATAAACCAAGGGTAAGCACTATCATTACAGAGTAGCAATTTACACAAAGGAAAATCAGCTAACTCAATACCATCCGTTGCTAATTGAGGATGTAAACTAAATGTTGTTATTTCACTCATTATAAATACCTTGTTATAAACACATATTATGTAAATTGACTATGATGATTTACCGTTAAATAGCAGCCGTTAAAAACTTGCCATACAACGAATTAACGTTTGTTTTTGCGGCCACGACCACGGGCAGTTTTCTTTGCTTCTCTAGCAGCGATGCGTTTCTCTTCAAGCTCAGTGAAGTGCGCGTTCTCAGCATCGATAATATCCGGTAACTCAAAGGAAATAGCGCCTAAGGTTTTATCGCGGATTTCATTTATCAAAATAACAGACGCTTTATGCAAATCAACACGACCGCCACTTTTAATACAGCTTCTTTTACGACCAATCGCTTCGATTAAATCTTCTTCATGCGCAGGTAACTCGCTAAGCTTATAACGCTCCATTAAACGTTTAGGATAATTCTTAAGTAAGTAATCTGCAGCAAAATAAGCAATATCGTCATGATCAAAGGCGGTATCTTTTACCGCACCTGATACTGCTAAACGATAGCCAGAATTTTCATTCGCAATTTTAGGCCACAACATACCTGGGGTATCGAAAAGGTATAACCCCTCTTCAAGGCGAATACGTTGCTGCCCTTTAGTTACTGCGGGTTCATTACCCACTTTAGCTTTTGCTTTACCGACTAACGTATTGAGTAATGTGGATTTACCAACATTAGGGATCCCCATTATCATCGCGTTAATTTGTTTGCCTTCTTCATCCTTATTCGGCACCAGTTTACGAATTAAACTGACCAGATTTTTTGCTACACTCGGCTGTTCTGTGGTTAAAGCAATGGCTTTTACATTATGCTGCGACTCTAAATAATCTAACCAAACTTTGGTGCTTTCAGGATCCGCTAAATCACTTTTATTAAGGATCTTTATCAGTGGCTTATCACCTCTGATCTCAGTGATCATAGGGTTTTCACTACTAAAGGGTAAACGCGCATCACACACTTCAATAACCACATCTATTTGCGGTAGTATCTCTTTTATTTCTTTTTGCGCTTTGTGCATGTGGCCTGGAAACCAATTAATCGCCATGAAAATCCTAATGTAACTATTATAATGGCGCAATTTTAACAAGCTTTTAGCTAACGTGGCTAGCCATACTCGTTAATAATACCAAACGAATTAATTAACGGGTGAAGTAATGTACTTTGTACTGACAGCTCTGATGCCGTAAAACAGATTAAAGCAGTGACTAAAATAACCAATATTGGTTTCATCAAGTGAAAAATACCCTAAGGTTAATTGCTCATAATGCATTTTATGGGCTTCATAATAAGTAACTGATTATGAAGCCCATAAAATGCATTAGACCAATAGTCAACAAAGCATCAATTTACAGATTAAGCCGACAGCCTATGTGTTTACTGGAGTATATAGCAAGGTTACTCGTTATTTACCCTACATAATGGTACTGTTATTTCAAAACATCTTGAGCGCATATACCGTTTATTCAGCGCCAAAATACCCTCGTTATTGAAAAATGACTTACTATGTCGGTTGACAGTAATTTTAAAATCCTCCCTAAGGGGGATATAACTAAACGGGTATAACGGCTAACATATACTCAATACAAAAACACAAACAGCGTCGAGAGTAGTACTTTGTTAAATAAATTAATATCTAATGAATTATCTGAAAATACAGTACTACCTTTGTCTTCATTGCATAAAATAGCGATTCATCCGCTACGCGAAAAGCTTTATAACGAATTACATAATAGACCTTTTCAATCGATATCTTCGCCCGCTCAGCTCACCCACATCGCGATTCAGCATCAAGGGGAATTAAAGCAACAAGAGCATGAATTTATCTCACTGTTATGTAATAGGTTTCAAGTAAACTCTCCCGCAAAGTCAATGCCATGTTTTTATCAAGATTTTGGTTTATTCAGTCTTCGCTGGGAGCGCCATTTAGAATACTCCACCTACACCTTTATCCACCAAGCGCCATTAACTGATCAACCCTTTGTTAAAAATGCTATTGATTATGTTCCCAGCAATTGGTTTGAACAAATGCCCGGTCAAGTTATCGCTGCAGTACATTTGATTATTGAATCTGAAAATATTGATAAAGCAAAAACACACAAGGTTGAGCAATTTTTTGACAATATGTCATTGATCGCCAGTGCGCCCGTACATTCTCAGGCGAAAGTGTGGAGTTCATTCAAATTACATGAAGATGGTTTTGGTCGTTTTCTGATATACCAAGAAGATTTGTCGCCTGCACAGCTCGGGCGCTTAGCACAACAATTATTGCAGCTTGATACCTACCGCTTGATGGCAACACTTGGTTTACCGTTAGCACAAGCAATTAATAGCGAACTTAATCAACTCGATATACAACTGCAACAGGTTACTACTTACATCGCTTTAGGTACTGAAAAAAGCGATAGAGAACTACTAACACAAGTATCTAAAATAGCAGCGAAAGTAGAAGATTATCGTAGCCAAAGCACTTACCGCTTCTCAGCTACTAATGCCTATTACGACGTAGCATTGCAACGGATGGAAGAATTAAAAGAAGAAGAAATCCCAGGCTACATGACCTTGCAAGAATTCTTAATGCGTAGAATTACACCTGCAGTTAAAACATGCCAAACGGCTTCTAATCACTTAGAAGATATATCTAAAAGAGTCACTCGTGCCAGTGACTTATTGCGCACGCGCGTTGAAATGGTGCTACAAGAGCAAAATCAAACTTTGTTAAAATCAATGAACCACCGTGCTCATGTGCAAATGCGTTTGCAACAAACGGTTGAAGGCTTATCTGTTGCCGCAATCAGTTATTATGGTATGCAATTATTTGAAACTATGCTCACGTCTTTACCAACGTTAGGTGTTGAATATAACCATGAACTAGTCAGTGGTTTTGCTGTACCTATTGTTATTGGAATCGTATTTGTTGGCACACGCTTAGTACATAAACGCTTAATGAAAGGGTTAAAATAATCCGACGGCACTAACGATGCTGTATGCTCAAAATCAATATATAAAAACCAACAAGGGATTGTTCACAACAATTTAAGTTTACTCATCAATATTGCCAAGATGCAAGCCAATTAGTCTCTTCTTAAGTATTTTATAAAGCAGCAATTACCCCGCTAAAGCACGCCAGCAAAATAACATCTGTAAATAAATAACTAGGCTGGCTTTTTTGTATTATAACCAGGCCAGATATAATCCCCTTTCTTCCTAATTTTTAGTAGCTAAGCGTTAACTTATTGCTGATAATGCTAATCATTAAGTATCTTTATCATTAAATATCTTCAATCAAGAGTTAGCTATTAAGTTATGAGTAAAAAATTCTACGTGATCTGGAAAGGCGCCCAAACCGGTATCTTTACCACTTGGCCAGAGGTTCAGCAACATACTGCGGGTCGCTCTGATGCTCAGTATATGGGCTTTGAATCAAAAAGTGCTGCCGAGCAAGCCTTCGCAACAACCTACACAAAAGCGTTAATGCAACGTTCTTTAAGTAAGAAAGGTACGGCAAGTACCGCACCTACATCGAGTCGCACAGCAACGAGTAAAAAAACGAGCAAAAGTGCTAGTGCTAAAACTACCACTGTCAGTCCAAATGGCCCAAGCGATATTGAAATATATTGTGATGGTGCTTGCTCCCCTAATCCGGGTAAATCAGGTACGGGTCTTGCGGTTTATGAGTTAGGTAAAGTCACTTCATTGTATTACGGTTTGTACCTGCCTAATGGCACCAATAATACCGCCGAGTTAAGCGGTTTACTTTCTGCTTTTCAAATTGCACAACACTTTATCGATAAAAACAGTGAACAAAGTATTTGTATTTTATCTGACTCTAAATACTCTATCGACTCGATTACAAAGTGGGCTAAAGGTTGGCAAGCAAAAGGTTGGACTCGTGGTAAAGGCGAAGAAATTAAAAACTTAGCGTTAATACAGCAATGTTATGCACTTTATAAAACCATGCACACAAAAATCACTGTTCGTCATGTTAAAGGTCACGCCAATATAGAAGGTAATGAACTAGCAGACAGAATGGCTGTACTTGCAAGAAAACAACAACAAGAAAATATGATTCGCTATAGCGAAACAATCAACATAAAAGCCATTCTTGCTATGGATTCTGGCTAAATTGATCCCAACGTTAACTGACCATAACTTAAGCGGAGTTGAACTAAATAAACAATAATGAAGCTGAACTAACCAGACCTTAATTAAACTGACGAGAATATGCTAACGAATATCCTGATTACTATTACGTTGTTATTGATAACAGCCTTTGCTCTTTCTCGAATATTTATTTTGCCGAGAAACATTTGGTTGTTATTTATTTCTCAACCTTTAGTTATGTCTGCTTCACCTATTATTGTTTTTATTGGCGGTATTTTATCCAGTGAAATGGCCAACGATCCTTCGCTCGCCACCCTACCAATCACCTTGATGATTTTGGGCGTTGCAGCGGGCTCTATACCTGCGGCTATGTTAGCTAAAAATAAAGGCCGAAAGTTTGCCGTTTATACCGGATTAAGTTGCTCTTTAATTGCAGTAATTATTGCCTTATTTTCAGCAAAACTGGCGCTATTTGAACTATTTTGTTTTGCTAGCATGTTAATTGGCATCGGCGGAGCCTTCACGCAACAGTTACGCTTTGCTGCGATAGAAAGTAGTTTGAATAAGGAAGATGTCCCTAAAATATTATCTATTTTAATGTTAAGTGGCGTCTTTTCTGCCTTTTTAGGCCCTGAAGTAGCTGTCGTTGGTAAAGACTGGTTAAACTCTCCTCATGGTTATGCGGGATCTTTTTTATTCCTAGCAGCGCTGATCGTTTGTGCAATGTTAGTGATGTTAGCCTTTAAAAATCCCCCTGTTAATACAAGTGAGACGATTGGCGAGCCAAGAGAATTAAAGGTTATAGCTAAACAGCCTATCTTTTTAATTGCTGTTTGTACCGCGACCATTGGCTTTGCATTAATGAGTTATTTAATGACCGCGACACCTATTAGCATGCACCATATGCAAGGACATAGTTTACAAGAAACTAAATGGGTCATACAAAGCCATATTGCCGCCATGTATATCCCGTCATTATTCACCCCTTGGTTAGTAAAATATCTAAAATTAAAAGGGCTGATGCTTATCGGCACCTTAATTTATGCCGTAGTCGCTCTCATTGCCTTATCAGGTCATGAAGTGGTGCATTATTGGTGGGCGCTTATTTTATTAGGTATTGGTTGGAACTTCTTATTCTTAACTGGCACGTCGTTATTACCCGAGAGTTATCACGCCAGCGAGCGTCATAAAGTTCAAGCAACCAATGACTTTGTCTTATTTGCTTTTCAAGCAGTAGCTTCTCTATTAGCTGGTTGGGTATTGTTTAATGCGGGTTGGCACTGGGTTGTGATAACGAGTCTCCCCTTTATTCTTGTACTGTTTACTGTGGTTGGTTTTTATCATAAACATCAGAAAAAGTTAACATTGAATATGCTGAAAACTAATTAAGACTATAATTTATACCAATCGAATTAAAGTATTATGGTCGAGAACCTTAAATCAATAAAAAAAGAAGGATGTAATTATGAGTGGAACAACTATGGTCGTTGTTATTGTCTGTGTCGTATTCGGTATTTTATATAAAATGTATAACAAACATTTAGAATTTAAAGCGAAAACGATTAGTCATAATAACAGTACTGACTCACTAAATGATGAACTAAAAAAAGAAATTATATCCCTCAGCGAGCGTGTACAAGTGTTAGAGAAAATTGTCACTGATGAGGGCTACCAAGTACAAAAAGACATTAATAAACTTTAAAGTAATCTAAAAGGTAAACTTTAAGACTAGCTATAAATTATAGGCATAACTTATAGGTACAAACTTCACCTATTATTGACAGAGTGCTGATGCAATGAAGCTAATAATGAAAACTGAATTTGATAATCTCAGGCTCAATCCGCTGCATGACTTTGAAACCGACAGTAATGGAGAAAAGCAGGTCGTTAAAATTTATTGTGGTGAACTGCTGATTGCCAAAAAATTAAAACTGAAGAAATCCGTTCGTTTTTTTGGCATAGCGACTTATCAGCAGTATCTAACGCAAGAAGATGTCTTGAAGTAATCCCTACTTCTTCAACATTGATTTTAAATCCGCAAATGGGTTATACGTGGCAGTATCTTGATTGGTATCGCCCGCTTTTACTTCCGTTTTATAATTAGCGTGATCAGTATATTTAGCATGTTCATTATCGTGACAGTAAATACACAATAGTTCCCAGTTGCTACCATCATTTGGATTATTGGTATGGTCATGATCCATATGATGCACGGTTAATTCTCTTAAGTTAGAAAACTCAAAAGCACGGGCACAGCGACCACATACCCAAGGGAATAATTTTAATGCTCGGTCACGATAACCTTTTTCTTGTTGTTTGTAGTTGGCACTTGTGCCAAAACGATCTGAGGACATATGAATATAGGAGGTAAATAAATTATATTACTAGTGTATTGCTAAGCGCGAAGCTTAGCAATAGCTGGATATAAACGAATACTACCGATTAAGGGTATTTGTTTTACGCTATACCCAAGCAACTTTAAACTGCATGATTCAGTTTAAAATAGCTTTGGTATAATTTACTGATCTAGTGATTCCAGTGTTTTACCGTGTGGAATAGGTAAACGTGTTTTCGCATCAACTTGTACAAAAACAATATCATCCGCCAAACAAATGGTTTTTTTAGTCACTTTATTACGTACTAAACACGTCACAGTAATAGAAGTGCGACCTACTTTTTTAGTTTCTAAGCCGAACTCTACTACATCACCTTGCATAGCTGCTGACTCAAAACTAATTGCACCTATATGTTTTGTTACTAAGCAGTTGGTTTCTAATTGACAGATAGCGTAAATAGCAGCCTCTTCATCAATCCATTCGAGTGCGCGACCACCAAATAGAGAGTTTGCGTAATTTAAATCGTTGGGCATAACAAGACGACGGGAAAGAAAGCGCATAAAAAGCCTTTAAGTATATGTATCAAAAATAGTAAGGCTTATTATAGCAAGAGTTTCTAGTAATTACTGAGCATTAACTCTAATTGATGCCCGGTTATACTTATCATGTTTCACTTATTATTTGTGGATCGTCACAAATAATGAGAGTTGATATAATTAACTTCCCACATATAAAAAGCTCTCTAACAAGTAGAGAGCTTTTAACATCTTCTAGGACGAGACAGTTTAACTATAACGCTTTATTCCACTGATATTAACTTACAGTAAGCATTACAGTTTCTTACTAATGTTTATAGTAGGTATTGTCGGGTTAGGTCCTGCAACCGTAACGATATAAACACCATCATCTACAATAGTTACACTCAAGTTATCTTGCGAGTCTTGCACTAATAACAACGGAGAGTCTAAGGTTACGACTGTAGTATCCGCCGGCGCACCTAAATTGATTGTAGACCAATCACCCGAGGCAACTTTAAAGCCATAATCACCAGCAGCTAGGTTTATTTCCACTGAATAACTACTTGCGCCATCATAGTTAAGCAAATCAACTTCACCCCAACCATTCATGTCGCCACGAATAAATACCGGTGTAACACCAAACATTTCAGCTGAGTAGATACTTAATGTAGCTTCAGCCAAATTAGAGGCGTCGAAAACAAAAGTGTAATCTCCGTCTACAGCAAAGTTCATACTGAAGTTATCACTACTACCTGATAATAATAACTGATTTTCACCTTCCGTTATTTCCATATCATCAGCAGGTGCACCCATATTTACGGTAGACCAATCAGCAGAAGCTATTTTAAAGCTAGGTGTTGATGCACTAATTGTTATGGTGGCTTGATACTTACCATTACCTATATAAACTAGTGGGTTATCTTCACTCCAACCATTCATGTCACCTCGAATAAACACAGGCGTTCCAACAAATGGTTCTTCATTTTCTACTAACAAAGTAGGTGCGTTGATATCAGAAGCATCAAGGGTAAAGAAGTAAGTTCCATCAATCGCAACAGTAATACTTAAATTGTCATTACTGCCCGATAATAAACTAAAGTTTTGATCTTCTAATACTTCACCACCAGAGCCTGTTGCCCCTAAGTTAATTGTTGACCAATCACCTGAAGCAATCTTAAAACCATAACTTCCCGCAGCGAGAGTAATCTTGGCTTGGTATATGCCATCAGCTTGATAAACCAAACCGTCAACTTCACCCCAACCATTCATGTCGCCACGAACATATGGAACAGTATCTCCATAAGGAACCACGTCAGGTGCGCCTGCTGTTGCATAAGCTGATAAACCTGTTGCTTGTGATTCGCCCTGAACTTTAACAAAAACAGCGGTAGTTAGCGGAGGAACAGTAAAGCTACCTTCGTCTGTACCTTGCTCAAAACTAGCACTAGCAACAGTGCCGTCAACTGAGGCAGCTAATAATGGATGTAAGATAAAATCACTTGCTGAGGCAATAGTATGTGACTGTTCGGTATTACTGCCATTTACCACAACCACTACTGCATCGTAATTTGGATCAATATCAGTAAGGTTTGTGCCATCATCGATACTCATCACAATCAAACCTTGGGTTTGATTTTTCCCAATATTATGAAAACCAACGCGGTTAATAATATCCGACGCTGTGGTTAATCTAAATAATGGGCTGTTTGAACGAATTGATAAAAATTCATTGAACACATTAGATGCAAATAATATATCTGTCATTGCAACAGTGCTTGATGAACTAGAGGCTAAATTAACTAAGTCATCATCACTTCGACCACCTTTATCTAGCGGTAAACCTTTATTCCAGTTGTTTAATTCGAAAGTGAAATCAACTAGGTTATACCAATCACCTGCGTCATACGTATTTCGGTCTAACGATTTAGAGCGAAGGAAGTCACCACCCATTTGCAAAAATGGAATACCTTGCGACAACAATACGATTGATTGAGAAATGTTTTGTGCGCGAACACGTTCGCTGTTATTCATTTCAGGACTTAGCTTAAATTGTAAGTTGTCCCATAAGGTTTCGTTATCATGCTTTGAAACATAGTTAATAATATCTGCAGGGTCTTTTGCATACATACCCGAAGTGCTACCGATTACGTCAGTCCCCTTAAAGGTTTTCAATACATAATCAGTTAACGTACCGGCCATACCAAATTTAACAATATCTTGTTGTTCAAATGGATAATCTGAATCACTTTCGTTGTTAAATAAAGTCGCATTTCGAATACCGTCACGAATACGATCGTTATAAGTAGCAATTTCAGTACCTGCCATATTTTCTTGGTCGGCACGCTCAAAACCACGAGAGTCTTTGTACCAGCCTTCACCATAAAAATGATTGTCTGGGTCAATCGCTTGAACAGCGTCACGTGCTGCTAACATCTGCGCTTTAGAGCCTTGGCTCATAATATCGAAACGGAATCCATCGAACTGGTATTGTTCAGTCCACTGCTTTAACGAGTCGACCATCAACTTGTCCATCATGCGATGTTCAAGAGCAGTGTCACTACAACAAGTGCCATTTAGCACAGCACCAGTAGTAACATCACGACTGTGGTAATAGCCAGGCACAAATTTATCAAGTACCGAGTTATCCCATAAACCAGAAGAATTAGTATGGTTATAAACAACATCTAAAACCACACGTAAGCCAATGTCATGCAAGGATTTAATCATTGCGCGCATTTCTTTGATTCGACTTACACCGTCTGGGTTTGACGCGTAAATACCATCAGGCACATTAAAGTGTTTAGGATCGTAGCCCCAATTGAAGCTATCATTATCACTCATCGCTTTAGTTAGTAATGCTGCTTCGTTTGAAAAAGGGATATAACTTTCAAAAACAGCACGCAATGTTTGGTCATCGATATTTTGATAACAAGGCGGTGCTTGGAAGTTTATTTTACACAAATCTAAGACGGTACTATCCAAATCAATAATCTTCTCAGGATCTTCACCTATCGTTGCGATGTCATTGGCAGGCAACATATGAAAATGCGTTAAACCGTTAGCAACTAATTTTTGTAAATGTTGCATAGGTGCAGAATCAATTTCAGTAAACGCTAAGAACTTGCCTCTATTTTCAACCGAGGTACTTTCATCTTGCGCACTAAAGTCACGAATGTGTCCTTCGTAAATTACCGCATCTTCATAGTTTTCAATGGTTGATACTAAGTGACCATCCCAACCTTCTGGTTGTAATTCTTCATCAGATAGATTAACAAACTGAGAATATTCACCATTGGTTGATAAACTTAACGAGTACGGGTCTGTGCTTTCTATTTCTTCAATCGCTTTATTTTGTGGATGGTAAATCGTTAGCGCTAAACGATAAAATTGACGGTCAAGACTTGCATCACCTGTATAACTCCAGACACCGGTCATGGAGTCTTCAGTCATGTCATGGCTTGAAACCATGTCTTTATTCGCATCATAAATATTTAGTTTAAGCTTTTGAGCGGTTGGAGACCACACAGAAACCTTAACGCTACCATTATCATAAACAACACCTAACGTTGCTTCATCAGCATCCATTTCGCCTTTAGTATAAAGATCATCTAGTACTAAATCAGCTTGAACATAAGTGGCAGCAACAGCTAACCCTTCCGCGTTATAACCAACTAAAACCAATTGGTTTTTTGTGAGAGTTTTTGCTTCTTCAATTGACCAATTACCAGAAAAAGCAGGCCAGTCAGCAACTAAAGGCGCGACAGTTTTTTGTTCGTCAGTTAAATCAACTTCTGTTAACTCAACAACCGTGCCGGTGATAACATCTTCATTAGCTTCATCCCCCCCAATACCAGCAGTCGCTGAATGATGTAATTTTACCGATGTAACCAGATCAAAATTTACATTCCACGTAAAGGTATTACTATCAATCCAATGCGCTGAAAAGCCACTTATTGCTAATGCCTGTTTACCCAAAGTTACAACGGGATATTCAAAAATAGAAGCGACACCTGAAAAGGTGAAGTTCATGCGTTGGTATGTTTTATCATCTTGAAACAGTGGCATTTTAAAGTCACCACCACCAAACTCTTTTCCTGCGTCATCAGTGCCTTTATGGATAATAAAATGACCACATTCGTTGTGATCGTCTTTAAGATTTACTAGCCAATACGCACCGTATACAGGATCAACTCCAGTATGTGCTAAGCCATTATCCCAAGAAGGCGCTATAGAATCTGCAGCATAAGCATCACATTCAGCACTGTTCCAATTATGCATTTTGTAGTCACTGTATTCACCGTCTGCACGGTTATAAAACAGTAACGCCTGATTTTCGCCTGCAAAAATCACAGGCTCTGGTGCTTTGGGATCTATACCAACAACACAACTTTCATTCAACGCATCAGGCACTGTTGGAACAGGACATTCAATAGGCTCTGGCGCAACACAACTTGTGCCGGCAGCATCAGAAACCATTGGTACATCACAACTAAGTAGTACTTCACCCGGCTCGGTAGACTCTGAGCCACCACACGCGACCAGTACCATAGATACAGATGCTAAGACAATTACTCTTAACACCGATTTTTGACTAAACATAACTTTTACTCCAAATGAATAATTGGCGAGTTAATACCGGAATTAGCACCGAAATTATTGGATTTTTTTTATTGGAAAATTTAATTTCACTCATTTTTAATAACTCCCGACTAATAAATTCTGGCTAATAACTCAAAACTAACTGCCGCTATAACGCGTAGGTCATGCCTAAAAAGAATTGACGACCAAAGTACTGGATGGTGCCTGTTTGGCTTTGTACACCAAAGTAACTTTTAGTTGGTTCGTCGGTTACGTTGTTCACCTGAAAAACCATGCCTAAGTTGTCATTAAATTGATAAGAAGCCTGATAATCGATCACCAATTCGTCATCGTAATTAACCGTTTGTGCTTCAACCGCTACTTGCTCTGACACAAACTCATCTCGATAACGCGCACTAACACGTGTTTCAAAACCTTGATAACCCCAGAAAAGTGTGGTTTGTAAAACATTTTCAGATAAGCCAGGCAATGTAATAGGTAAGTCTTGCTGTCCTAATTGTGAAATTTGTTGAATTTCACTTTTGGTATGAGAGTAACTTGTACTAAGTCCTAAACCAGACCAAAAATCAGGTAAGAATGAAAAGACTTGGGTGTAACTCACCTCAAGCCCTTTTATATAACCGCCTTTATCATCATTAAACGCCGTTTCAAAATTACCGTTACGAATTTCTAATGGCACGCCACTTAACGGATCTATAAATTCGTCTGGTACAATTAAGCCATTACCGGCAAAGTCATATTCACTGATTGTTTGCGTAACAATACCGGCCGATTCTATGTCTTTATAAAAAAGTGCAAAAACGAAACTACCATCAGATTCTGAAAAGTATCGTTCATAGGAAATATCATACTGATTGGCATAAAACGGTTTTAAATGTGGGCTGTTTTTCGCGTTACCACTGATTTCAGCATAAGTACCACTGTCAGTTGTCACTTTGTTGATGCTCACACTGCTGTTAGAAGCAAGTCGGTCAATATTAGGACGACTCATTACTTTAGCCGCAGCAAAACGTATTTGGTCGTTTGGCGTTATATGAAAATTTAAATTCATTTGATGCAGGTAATCGGTGTAAGTATTTTCGATAATACCCGGTGCATATTTTTGATTGATTAGACCAGCATCATCCGTAATAAACTGCGCACCTAAGTCGGCATTCGCTTGAACAATAACATCGCCATTTTCGTCAATAGCATCTTGTCCGTACGCATCTTTTACCGCTGTTTCACCAACATCTTGTAATGAAGTAGACGCTTGTTTAGTTCGAACAACACGAACACCAAAGTTACCAGTTACTGGAATATCACCAATTTCTACATCAATATTTGCCATGATATAGGCCGCAAAGATATCTTCAAAAACTTGACCACTTTCTTTAACGGTCCAAGCTGTATCTTTACCTAATGGATCGCCATTTATTACACCGCTTGCAGAGCCGCCCCATGTTTGCACAGGTTGAGGTATGCCTTGAGGAAACCAAGCATTTAATACTTTGTTTTGATCAAGTGCTAAGTAACTTGGAAAAGAAGAAAAATCACCCTTCCAGTCAACCACGGTAGCCATATCTTCAGTGATATTTAACGGTTTTTCTTTCGAATTAAAACCACTATCACTACCAAATTCATATACTGAACGATCGCTGCTGTATTCTCTTTCTGAATAACGTGCACCAAATTCCACAGACGAAATATAATCTGAATCAAGGGAATACTGAAAATCAACACGAGCAGCAATAACTTCATCAGAATTCACATAAGGATAAATACCGTATTTTGTTACCATAACGCGGTTTACATCAGTTAATGCATCCGCTTGATTTAAACTAACATCAGGTAAATCTAAGCCATTTAATAAATAATTTATTGATACGTTATTATCAAATTCTGGCTGCACAGCATTAGGATCGTCAGCAACTAATGACCAAATTAAACCGTTTCTAAAATCACTGGTAGCTGATGAATAAGATAAATCTACCGCCATATTAAAGTTGTCGGTGATTTGCCAATCAGCATTTATACCGAAACTTTGTACTTCATCAGAATCACTATTGTCATCATTAACGATTTCAACACGCGTTGAACTATTAGAAGTTCTATTAAACGTACCGCCTATTACTGAGTTGTCTATAATAGTCGGGTTGCCTATTGCCGCTTGGCTACCATCAAATTTCACTCGATAACCACGAGCAAACTCTTCCGAGTCAAATTTCGAATAAAAACTATCAAATTTTAGACTAAAGTTATCAGCGGGCTGCCACTCAAGGGTCGCTACAAAACCATCTCGGGTTTCTTCCCCTCCTTTGTGTTGCAATTCAAAACCTTCACCGACATATTCTTTAGCGAGGTGAATTCCCTCTTCTTTGGTTGGTCCATTGATATCATCAGCTAAGCCGTCTACATCTCTTAATTTACTGTAGTTAAGCCCAACAAATTGTGTGGTGGCACTTGGCTGAAATAAACGCGCATAACCCAGAGCGACACCAAAGGTGTCATCAGAAAATTTACCTTGGTAAGAAACACTAAAACGATGACCAGTTGATGTGGCATCAGGTACGTCACTTGCCAAATCGTTATACATACCACGAGCATTTACATTAAAAGAATGTTGTTCTTCATTTTTCAAAGGGCTGGCAGTTTTTAATTCAACCGTACCTGCCACGCCACCTTCAATAAGTGACACTTTGGGTGATTTGAATACTGAAGCTTGTGATATCAGTTCTGAGGGATATTGGTCAAATTCAACACTACGCTGACCGCTGGTTGATACTTGCTCACGGCCATTTAATGTTGTGGATACAAAACCGCCTGACATACCGCGAATATTAATTTCAGCAGCTTGCCCCCCTGTTCTTACGGCAGAAATACCAGGCAAACGTGTTAAAGCATCTGCCATTGAAACATCAGGCAGTGCACCTAAATCATCCGCAGTTATTTGCTCTGATACGGTATCTGCAAAACGTTTTTGATTGATAGATTTAATAAGTGAACGTCTAAAGCCAGTAACTTCAATCACTTCAATTGTTTCAATCTCTTCTTCTGCACTAATTTTTGCAGCAATCTTTTCTGGTTCTACTGTGGTTTCAACCGCTTCTTGAGCATAAATCCCCCCAGAAGACACCATAACACCACAGGAAAGCAAGGCTATTGAAAGCTTACTCGGTTTAAATTTACGCATAATTTTCCCCCCATATTCATCCATGAAATATTTTTATTATCAGTTTTCTAACTGACTTCGTTTTTATAATTTCAACTTAATATAAGGGGCGAATTTTTCTTTAGATATGTTTTGCATACGTATTCAACAATACGTAAAAATCAAAAAATAATTAAACAGAAGTAAAAAATATTAAAACTAAATTGGCATTAATGAGCCGCTATCCCATTAATATTGGTGTTCAGAATGTATCCATAACACCAATAAATCGGAATAATAAATCGACAAACCGTACAAATTGATTACATTTGAATACGTATGCAAAATAGCGCTACACAAATTTTATTGCGCTGTATAAAGCGTAAATTAAGGCAACACTAAAGGTGTTATGGATGAACTAGAAATAAACGTTAAATGGAATAGTTATAGTGTGAGAAGTAAAATAGACACCTACATTACCGCACTCTGTGGATGAGTTTTTTAATCGTTTTCTAGGGAGATTTGATATCATATTGCTTATCTAACTTGTCACTGATAGCTCAAAATTTAAATGCTATCGAGGTCATAAAGAAGTCTGAATTTTTACCTTCACTCTCTTCAATAAAGTCACCAACATTGCTGTGAGTATAAAAGCTCTGAACAGATAAAAAGTGAGTGATATCCCAAGTTGCTATGACATTAAATTGTGTTCCATAGAAGCTGTCGTTACTTGTATCAGATGTTAATAACACAACCCCAGGATTTACATACAAGCCATCACCTTTTGAGGCTCGCCATAGAAAATCTACACCTGCGAATACAGTTAAATTAGGTGCTAATCGCAAATTAACAAACGGCTGAATATCCTTAACATTACCTGGTGCAAACAAGGCTGACTCGGATACATAGGCGGCATTAGGAAATAAAGCATTATATGTGCCCAGTTTATCGTCTTGAGGATCACTATCACCACTAGCATAATTTATGCGTAGCCCAACGTTATCTATCCAATGGTAGTTATCTATAAGCAAACTAGTTTCACTGGCAAGCCCCCATGCGGAAATGTCATATTGTTCAAAATCGCCAAACTGATAAGTTAGCTCGTAATCAAATTGTATAGGCCCAGTTGTTTTATAAAAACGTGTTCCTATACTGTGACGTTCTTCTTTTCCTACGCCTTGTTCGTATACTTTACGGTCATGATTATAACCATAGTAAAATAGATCCATCGATACGTCATTCTCCCAAGCGATCAACGCTTTAGCATGAACACCGTAAAATCTTATAGCTGAAGTCGATGAGTCTTTGAATGACTCCTTTTCGGCTTGTACTTCTTGCATATAAAAAACATCAAATGCGCTTTTTAAATCACCGTTAACAGTGAAATTAATGCCATCGAACGCTCTTCTTTGGTTCGGGCCTTCTCTTACGCCTGTTTTTTTACCTCCGCCTAAAATAAACTCTTGACGGCCAACCTTAAACTCTCCCCAACCAGTATGACTTTCATAAAATGCTTGTTGGATATCTAACGCTGACTCATCTAATGGGCGTGGACCATGAGTTAAACCTTGCTCGGTATACTTGGCAAGTTGCACAAATAACCGAGAAGATTCAAATTGTAAGTCCGCATGTAACATGAAGCGTTGTAATCGAGAGTTTGAAGAGTCATCAGATACTAAGCCGAACATTTGATTTGAATAGTGCTCGTAACGACCACGGTAGTCACCGCCTATTGTTAAGTAAGCTGTATTGCTTTTATTTAGCGCTATGTGCTTAAGCGCAGCCAATGTTTCATCTTGCTTAGCCTCAAAATCATCATAATTTTCAAGCCAGCGGAAAAAGTGAAGCCGTTCTCCCCAATTTTCCGAGTTCACTTCAGCCCAAGCTGAATTCGATATAAAAATAGTGCCTATAAATATAATAATTTTTAATGAATTCAACATGGGCTGATACCTTTTACTTAACTAATTACGCTTTAAATTTGACCAGTTCTAAGCCTATTTCAAGCCAATTTGGCGATTCCAGTCTGCGTTATCCCAGAATAAATACTCTTCAGCGATCCGTCCATTCTCCCAACGGGCGATGGTTGCAATCTTGAGACTAACCTTTTTACCCGTAGGCTGTAACACTGTGCCATCAGGCAAAGTTAGTGGTTTGATCCATTTGCCTTCTGAGATGCTAATACCTGCGGTCCATTCGCCAAACCCAAACTGCAAAATGTGCTCGGCCACTTTAAAATCGAAAGTCTCGAAGAGAAACTCAAGTTCTTCGACATGCGGAGCCGCCGGCTCGGTAATTGTGCCATCAGGGTTGTAAACCTTAACGTCTGTCGCATGAATCTGTTTGATTAGTTCTATATCGCGATTGTTAAATGCGACCAAATCCAGCTCATCGAAGGTTTTCAGGTTCTTGACCGTAGTCGCTCGTTCTGCCTTATGGCTGGCAACTTGAGCCTCCAACTTTACGATCTGTGCTTTGAGCTCAGCAACGGATTCACCTGCAAAAGCGTTTCCGGCTAATAAACTCAATGCTACGGTGCTTGATATTAATAGTGATTTAATTGATTTCATCGTTATCTCCTAGTTTTCATAATGGTGTTTGTTGAAATAAATGTGTTACCACAGCGTTATGCTTTCAACTTGAAGATAAGTGTAAGTCAGGAATTATATTTTCTATATAGTGATAAATGAGAAAGTATTTTTCTCAATATAAGAATTTAAAAGTATTTTGATGGACGACGAACAAGAAAGTCAACTTAATCGCTGACTTTAGACATTCATGTATGAAGTGTGTAAATGGTTACTTGTGCTATAAAAGTTCTATAAAAAAGGTATAGAAAAGCAGTGCTAGAGTTTACAGATCTAAAGAAAGCATGTTTCTTCAATATTATTGAATAAGTAATCTATAACCGATTTAATAATGGGACTTCCAGTACTTTTCTGGTGATACAGAATTGAGATATCCAACTCCATTGTTTTTTCTGGGAGCAATTCAATTAATCGCCCTTGACGAATACCCTCGTTAACAAAAACCTCGGGTAATTGGGCTAACCCCACACCGGCCTCACACAATTTAACTACGCATTCAGCATCATTAACTTCCATGGGGCCATCTACATGAACACTATTTATGCCCCCGTCAGCGTTAGTAAACCCCCACCTTTTGGCATTTGCTACTGAATTATCAACGATACATACGTGTCTATTTAAGCTTTCTGGGCTCAAAGGAGCACCATGTTTTTCAATATAGGCAAGACTCGTTACTAGTCTAAGCGCTTGTTTTCCTATTTTCCGGGCAATAAAGTTTGAATCAGGAAGTTTACTTACCCTTAAAGCAATATCGATTCCTTCTTCGACCATGTCATTGAAATCGTCTGAAAGTAATATATTTAAATGGATACCAGGAAACTCAAGATGAAATTTAGGCAATACATATTCACAAAGTTTTTTCCCTAGAATCACAGGCGCTGTTAACTTAACTGAACCGATAAGTTCACTATTATCTACATTTTTGGGTTGTTCGAGTGACTCGACAGCGACGACAATATCTTTGATTTTGTCGTAATAAGATTGTCCTTCCATACTAAGCTTTAGGCTTCTAGTTGAACGATAAATCAGTTTTCTTCCTAACCAGACCTCCAACTCATTTAGATTTTTTGAAACAACGGAATTAGCAATACCGAGTCTTCTTGCCGCCCCAGACATAGAGCCTTCTTCAATAATTGCATTGAAAATGGTCATTGCTTTTAGTTTATCCATCTAATTTCTCATATTGGAAAATATATTTTCTTATTTTGCTGTATTCAGAAACAAAGTCAAGTTACCTATACTCGTCCCAACTTAATCATTAATTGGAGTTAATAATGTCACCATTGAAATTACCAACAAGAGTTGGTGTGAAACCAAGAACCAATCCATTACCGCCACATTTACAGTATGACCAATATAGTCCACTAGAAATATATCAGTCGCTTGCTGATTGGATGTTTAATGCTTTCCCTAAATCTAGAGAGCACAAAACCTTGATTTCGGTGCCATCAAGCAGAGCAATGTGGCTTGATGAGAATATTAAAAACACACCAAGAGATGGTTTTATGCCGCCTCCAACGGCAAGTCGTGAATTTGCTCATTTACATAAAGATGGCAGCATTCATGTTTGTTTACCACAAAAAGATATTGATGCTGTATATGACGCTAAATGGGGTGAGCCTCATCCATACAAAAAGCACGGTGTTAATGAAATTTTAGTTTATGCACCTCAAAATAAAAAAGAAATGGAAACCTTAAAACAAGTCATTGTTGCCAGTTATGAGTACCTAACAAACGAAGTATATGTACCTATTTACCAATAAATGGCAGAGCTAATGCCTTGGTGGGACAGCGATGTAAAAGGAACTTATAGCCTTGGCAGTTATTTTAAAAAAATGATTGATGGAAAATTAATCCCCGATGCTGTTCAAGCGTTATCCGATGTTGTAAAACACTTTGAAACTCAATTATAGGAGTATTAATAATGGCTTATATGAAACAAGGGCTATGGCAGTCATCAGGTGACTTATCTGAACTGCAACATGTCGATATTTTTAACGAGTTTTCTACTTTAGAAAAAGGTCGATTTCATTTGTACGTTTCGTATGGGTGTCCCTTTGCTCATAGAACCATGCTTGTTATTTCTCTACTAGGATTAGCAGAGTATGTGTCAATCTCCTCTATTGCGCCGCTTAAAGATAATAGTGGCTGGGAGTTTAGTGATGAACATTCTGATCCACTAAAATCAAGACGTTATTTATATCAAGTTTATCAAGATGCCAAACAAGATTACTCTGGCCGTGTATCGGTACCAGTATTATGGGATAAAAAACTCAATATTATTGTTAGCAATGACTCTTTGGGAATAAGTAAATGGTTAGCGAAGCAGGACGTCTCGCGCTCTAGGGTAGACTTAATACCGGAGCAAGATAAAGAGAAGATTGAAGAACAATGTCAATGGATTAACACTCATATCAATACATTACCCTTTAAAGCAGGTTTTACCAACGAGCAAAATCAGTACGAAGCAGCAACGTTAGCGTTTTTTGATAACTTAAAGGTATTAGATAATAAGTTGGCTCAGCATCAATACTATAATGGCGTAGACATAAGCTTGAGTGACTTATTGATTATTCTGACCTTAGTGCAACTCGAATTGGTTTACGCTACTCATTTTAAATTGAACTATCAGCCGCTTAGCCATTTTGAAAATATTTACAAATACCTTACTCATTTAATGAGTTACCAAGCTATCAGATCCACCTTCCATATAGGTTTTATTAAAACAACCTATTTTGCTGGGCAACCTGAGATTAACCCTTCTCGGCTCATAACCAAAGGGCCCATTGTTAATTGGCTCGATAATAGTGAGAAAAGGTTCCCCTTCTTTGATGTAAGTACCGTAAGTAATGATGCTTGAATCAGACACTAGAAAAGTAACCTGGTTAGAACTATTTTATGATTTAGCTTATGTCGCCGTTATTGCAAAAATTGTACACCATTTACCTGAATATACTGATCATTTGTCCCACTATTTTATGGGGTTAATTATCTTTATTCCTATCTGGTGGTGTTGGGCAGGCCATACTTACTTTGCTAATAGATTTGAACGTAATGATACCTTTCAGGTGATTGCTGTTCTGGCTCAGTTATTTGCTGTTACTGTATTGATCACTTCAATCAACCCTTTATTTAACGGGCATCCGCAGCAGTTCATTTTGGGTTACTTCATCATTCGACTACTTTTAGTCGTGATGTATATTCGCGAGTGGAAACTCAATGTGGAAAATAGGACAATATTAAGACACTTAATCGTAGGATTTAGCTTAGGCTCTGTCGTATGGATATCGTCATTATTATTCGAATCGACAATAATGTACGCTATGTTAGCACTGTCTATTTTGATTGAAATTATCGTGTTAGCGCTAAATTCAAAATCACTCAAAGCTTATGCGACAACACATGCTGAGCATCTGGCTGAAAGAACAGGACTTTTTACCATTATCATGTTGGGTGAGGTCGTTGTAGCATTGGTAGTCTTTTTAGAAAACGCTACCGTAACATTAGAAAATCTGGTATTAAGTGGCACGGGATTTACCATTTTGGCATTAATGTGGTGGCTGTACTTTAGAGTATCTGAACCACTCATTGAAGATAATCCTATTTTAGATAGTCAAATACATGGTTACTCAAACTTGCTGATTTTTATCAGTATCATTGTAATTTCTACCGCAATTGCAAGTTGGGGAGTGAAAGATCAAGGTGTAATCATTTGGCTTACAGCATCAGCTTTGACACTCTTTGTCACTACACTACAGCTCATTTTAGGGCAAAGCTCCGTTTACTCGAACCACAGGGGACTGAACATATGTAGATATGTTAGTTGTTTTGTACCTGTTGTACTCGCAGCCATTTTCTCTCAAGCAGACATGAATGTATTACTCTTTAACTCGCTAATGATCCTTTGGTTGTTTGCGATTAATTACACTTATAACTTCACCATATTTATAAAAAAAATTAGAGAATGATTTAAAAAAAATTTAACCCTCAGGCTTATTGCCGTCATCGGGAAATATTTAAAAAAAAGGAATAAAAATATCTTATTTTAGCGAGAAGCGGAATATTTGTGAATATCACAGCTAACTTCCGCTTAGCGCACTATCGAAACGAGAACAGTAAGGCACTAAGCGGTATTTCGCATAGGTAAGTTTTGATGGTATTTTTGGGTCACAGTGATACGAAAACTGACCTTAATAAAAATATATTTTAATTGGTTTCAATAATTATATTTGCACGTCCATTTGATCGCGGATCAGTACACTTGCCATGAATATAACGTCCGTTTGCTGAGAAAGGTCCTGACTGAGCTATATTATTAAAATCACCAATTATAAATTGATCAACCACACCTGTTGTTATGGATGCATCAGTAAGACCTTTCTTACCTCTTGAACGATTATTTTTGTTGTCTGACCACCACATTAAGTACAAGTCGACGGGCTCATTCTCATCCACAAAAAATATATCATTATCGTTATAGTGCTTAGATAACTCACCTGTCTCATCAGCTAAACAAGCTTCAAAATCATCAATACATTGGATCACAGAATCACGAGCCAGTAACCAGCCGTTTTGTGCAAAACCACTCGCATACCCTAGACGGGGATTATATGACTTGGGATTGAAAGTATTAGGTCGTTTAACTCTTATTCCATAACCATCAGGTAAATTATCTTGTATTTCTTGAGGAAGTTTACCTGCGTCAGACACTGGTATAAAAAGTAATTCCCCACTACGCGCATCCTTCATGCCCAATGGCCCTGCATAGGCAAAAGTCACAAAGTTTTTCAGGTTCTCTTTACATGCTGGCACCTGACTGGCTCCTACTATGGGCTGTTCGGAAAATACGGGATCATACTTATAGACTCCCCAATCAACGTCTTTTGACCCAGTCAAAGTACTAAAAAGCACTGAACTTTCCCGCGGACGAGGAGCCCCCGGAAGCAATGCGCAATGGTATTCACCATCAGGATACGGCGAAGCACTAGGATCACCTGGTTGACCTAAATCTATACATTGACCAGGAAGATTGATTGTTGAGCCATCCATTGGATTCTTTATTTCGCGTGGACACTGAAAAGGATTTAGGCTTGCAGCAGAGCAAGGAATGTATCCTTCTTCCAACGCAAGTCCTAATATAGTCGGATCAGGTGATGGTACTCGTGATGTTTCAATAATATCAACAGGAGAAGCGAAGCTCCAGTCATCCTGACTCGTAAATCCACAAAAGAAATTAGGTGGCGTGTTACCAAGACCAAGATAGATATTGGCTGATCCCGCTTTTGGATCCGTAGGCCCAACAGCAGTAATATCACATTTTCCTCTTACCGGCTCTGCAAAACCATTTTTAATAAAATGATTATCATTACGAACTCTTTCCCCCTCATAAGCGGGTAAATGTGCGAGCAGGTTACCGCTTAAAAAAGTAAAACTTAATATGATAGCAGTCAATATAGATTTTTTTACAGATAGACCATCGTTACATTCAATCATTGGACTCCCCCTCTATAGCGTATGAAACAAATGTTAATTATAGTTATAGTATAAAAAATATTATTTTTACAGAAGCCCTCCTTGTGATATGGGAGTTATTGCCTGACTGCAAAAAATGTCCAACCTATTAAAAAACTGACCAAAGCAAAAGTCATCAATACGGTAAAAATATAAATTTCAATTAACGATTTGAAAATTAAATACTTTAAGATATCTTAGAGATAATACTGTAGCTTTCTCATACAAAGGAGTGCTCATACCTATGACCGTTAATAAGTACTTAAGGAACTGCCATGGAAAAATATATAATATTTTTTAGAGGGGTCAATGTTGGAGGTAAAAATTTATTACCCATGAAGGAGCTTGTTGCTCTGCTACAGAAAACCGTATTTGAAGAGGTATCATCTTATATTCAAAGTGGTAATGTCGTTGTACAAAACTCAACTAATCCAGCGGATGTCATTAATAAAGTTGTGTTAGATAATTTTGGGTTTTCCCCTGAACTATTCGTCTTGAATGAAGCTCAATTTAATAGCGCGATGGAAAACAATCCATATCAGACATTCGAAGGTAAGTTCGTTCACTTTTATTTTTGCCACAATGCCATTGAGTTAAACAAGGAAAAAATGGCTAAATACCTCGCTGAATCAGAAGCCTACTTTGTAAAAGATAAAGTATTTTATTTACATGCCCCTAATGGCATTGGCCGCTCTAAACTTGTCGCTAATATAGAAGCTTGTTTAGACCAGTCAGCTTCAGGTCGAAATTTAAATACCGTCAATAAAGTCAGTACTATGCTAACAAAAATGTAAAAGCCCTACAAAAAGTAGAGCCTTTAATTAAAACCCGTTTGTGTTGTATTAATTTATGGTAATCAATATAGTTATTAGGAGAACATATTTTTCAAACTATCCGCTAGCTCAACAAAGCGTTCTTTCATACTACGTCTCACTTTAATACTAACGCCACTGAAAATAGAAACACCTTCAATAATAATAGTTGGAGTGTTTTGACTCTGTTGATTAACGGTATGAGATCTTGTTTGACTCGGTGATATATTATCAATACCACCAAAAATGCAGAACGCTTTTGATACTACATTGACATTTTCAGGCACATAAATAGTATCACCACTAAATAAACTGAACATTTTAATACGTACTACTTCTTGGCTAAACTGAGCGTCAGTAAAATCAATATCAGTACCACTGAAGATACTTAGATAACGGGTTTCTTTAGCAACCCTCCAAACACCTCCACGAGTACTGCCACTAAAGATATTAACCATATAATCTAATTCTTCTGCTTCACCTGCCACATAGTTTGGTGCTAAGTCTTGCTTTTTACTTTCCACAAAAGCTTTATCAACGGCTAAGGGTAAGTCGCTGGTTAGATCGACTAAGTCTTGATGATTGGCCAATTCCATGGCTTGGTCTAAACGACGTTCAAAAGCCTCATAAGATAATTCAGCATGACTATAATTCATGATCAATTGATCAATCACTTCACTACGAACTGTTTCAATAGGTCTGTCTTTTAAGGTAACTGTCATTTTACTTTCCTTGTGCTTTTAAGTTTTTCGATTACTTAGTTACAAATGAATAACACTGTAACAAATAAAGAAGCAATGACAATGCCAAGAATATTAACGATAAAATACAATGAGTTGAAAATAAAAAACAAAATATGAATGAGGTAAGTACAATTATCTGGTTATTTTGACCAAAATAAAGGGAATAAAGCGGGGTAAAGTTAAAAAAGTTTAATAAGTTATTCAGGGAGATAATATAATCATTTAGCTTAAAACTGTATGACGGCGATAAAGATAAAGCACTCATTTTTCAAATGGTCGACGTTAGTCAATGAGTACTTTATACATCTTAACTGTGAAATACACCAATAAGATAAGTGACTATTAGTGAAGTACAGTGACTATTAGTGAAGTACAGCGCGTATTGGAAGACCCGCACAGATCTCAGCTTCAGCAATTAAAATCTCTTCTAAACGCTTATCAACCTCGCTTTTATCACAATACTCATAAGCAAGCTCAACAAATAAGTTTTTATGCTTTTCTTCTGATTTTGCAATGGCTACATAAAGGTCTTTATCTTTACCTTCAGGTAATGCCTCTGAAACTAACCAGAATTTTTCATACCCACGGGCTTCTATTACCGCTGCAACTAGTAATCTATCCATTAAAAAGAAGCTGGTTCCGTTACGAAATAATGCTCGAATTTGAGTAATGTATGGGTCTTTTTTATCTTGACCTAATGTCACATCTCGAGCCACAAGTAACTTTAATACTTGTTTGAAGTGAATAAGCTCTTCAATAGCTAAATCAGTCATAGTACGGACAAGTTTAGCTTTATCTGGATAATGAGATAACATTGCCATTGCCATACCTGAGGCTTTCTTTTCCGCCGCCGCATGGTCTTGTAAAAAACTGTTAAAGTCAGCCATTACAGCATCAACCCAATCTTGGCCAGTGTGGTGTTTCAATTCAAACATATTTACTACTCTCTAAGACTATACCCGTTCCACTTGAAGATGCTCGTTACAGGAAGTCTGAACGATTCATAATCAAGGCGTATATATTTATTTAATGAAATTTATTGACGAAATTGGCATGATTTTACCTGTGAACTTTTCACTCTACAATAGTTAACCGTTGCACCTTTTAACAAATAGTTTATCGAGACTAATAAAGTACCTTATCAATTCGCCCTTTATTAGTAGATTCTACTTTTAAAGCATTGTTAAGGTGTTGCCAGGCTCTTACTTTACCGCCAATATTAATTTGTTTAAAACCGCCCTCTCGTGCCTTTTCTCTATCAATATTAAGAAAAGATAACATGGCCAAGTAACTCTTTTCATCACTTACATCAATAGTAAGTAAATCTTGAGGTCTTTCTTTAAAATAGTCAGAGATCCCTTGCTGATGACGACTATAACAATCAAGCAAGAATTCATCCTTGCTAATGTTATCCTCAGTTAATGGCGAAAATACTTCACTATAACAACGTTTTATATGGGGGTTAAACCCTCCATCAGTACGTTGTAGGTTAACCATCATGCGTTGTAAAAGCTGCTTAATTGAAGGAAGCCAAAGTTCTGGAGCGCGCGTTAAGTGAATAAATTGACTATTAGGAAAGTCTTTATCAAGTTGTTGGTAATCACAAAATATTGGTGTATCGGCTAATACCTGTGCCTGAGAAAAGGAATCTTGCGTATAAGCATTATGAGCCGTTTTAAAACCTTGTTCTAGCATTGCTAAACACACACTGGTGGTTGCCGTTCTCGGTAAACCAATAATAAAAATTTTCTCTGTCGACACTTAAGCTAAACCCTTTATAAGTAAAGTATATTTCAGTAAAATCACACTAAAATCACATTAAAAATATGCGATTATAACTTATTTTTTTGGCGCTGTTGGATTTTGATTATTAAAAAATTGTTCGAATGAATTGCTTTTAGAACGTACCGTAAGAAGTATGGACGCTATCATGCATAAGAAAGAAGTAAATAGCTGCATAAATATCGACAAAATTCAATAAATATTTATATAACAAACGTCCAATTGACAGTGATCAATAAATGCCTTATTTATGAGAGCATACTGGAATATATACCTAGTACATATCTAGCACATAACGAGTAAATATTAGCCAAGGAAAATTCATGACAGCACAAGACGAGCAACGTGATAGTGTCAAATGGGGTGATTACTTACAATCAGGTAATCGTATTTTTATCGGCTCTAATGCAGCCGTACCTAATGCCTTAATAGATGATTTGATAGCCAATAGCAAAGGGCTACATGATATTGAAACCGTTCATATTTTAACTTTATCCGAGAATGTTTGGGCGAAACCTGAACATAAAGACTTATTTAAAGTAAATAGTTTGTTTATTGGTGGTAAAAACATTCGTGAAGCTATCGCTGAAGGGCGTGGAGATTACACCCCTTGCTTTATTTCTGATGTACCACGTTTATTTAATGAAAATAGCTTACCGCTAGACGCAGCACTGATCATGGTGAGTCCTCCCGATGAATACGGTTACTGTTCATTAGGCGTGAGTGTAGATATTGTTTCTGCCGCAGTAAAAGCAGCCAAATATGTCATTGCCCAAATAAATCCTAAAATGCCACGTACCAATGGTCATAGCTTTGTTCATGTAAATCAAATTCATAGCTGGATAAATGCAGAGCAAGATTTACCACAAATTTTTGCCCCTGAAATGGATAGACGTACTGAACAAATTGGTCAATATGTTTCTATGTTAATCGATAATGGCGCTACCTTACAAATTGGTATAGGTAAGATTCCAGAAGCGGTATTAACCTATTTAGGTAACCATAAAGATTTAGGCATTCATAGTGAAATGATCTCAGATGGTGTGATTGATCTCATGCTAAAAGGGGTTATCAATAACCGTAGAAAAACCTACCACAAAGGCAAAGCCGTAGTAACGTTCTGTATTGGCAGCCAAAAATTATATGACTTTGTTGATGGTAATCCTCATATTGAATTTTACCCTTCAGAACATGTTAACTCACCTGTTAAAATTGCTAAAAATGACAACATGGTGTCCATCAATAGCGCCATTGAAGTAGATTTAACCGGACAAGTGGTTTCTGACTCTATTGGTTATCAATTCTATAGTGGCATTGGTGGGCAAGTAGATTTTGTTCGTGGCGCTTCTTTAAGTAAAGGGGGGAAAGCAATTATAGCCCTGCCTTCCACTACCAAAGATGGTACAACTTCTCGTATAGTTGCCCATATAACTGAAGGGGGTGGCGTAGTGACTTCTCGATGTCATGTTGCCTTTGTAGTTACCGAGTTTGGTATCGCCTCATTACAAGGTAAAAGTATTCGTGAACGTGCACTAGAGCTGATTCGTATCGCTCACCCTAAATTTAGAGATAAATTGCTTAACGATGTTCGTAAACATTATTGGGTGCCTGAGTATCAAGAAAGCTCTCCTAGCTCTGTGCCTGAACTAGGCACTATTGAAATGAAGCGCTTTAATTTTGCTGATATTAATTACACGTTAAGGGCATTAGCGCCGGCTGATGAACGTAAACTACAAGAGTTTTTCTATTCTCATAATAAAGAAACTTTAATCATGCGTTACAACCATCATATTACCCAGATGACGCGTGAAAAATCCTGTAATTTGGTCAGCGTAAATCAACACACAGATCTTGCTCTCTGTTTTACCAAGAAAAATTCTTTAGGTGAATCGATACAAGCCGTTGCTCGATATTATTATATTGAAAGTATTAATAGCGGTGAGGTGGCTTTTGTTATTAAAGAAAGTTTACGTGGTCGCGGCATGGCAAGTACCCTATTGGGTGAGATGATCGCCATCGCTAAAATTCGTAAGCTTGATAGTTTAGTTGCCTGTGTGCGACGAGATAATGGCTCTATGTTAAAAGTCTTCGAACGTTCAGGCTTTGTACGCCAGCCAAGTGAAGATTTTGATGAAGTTAGTTTACAACTAACGTTAACTACACCGGAAACGGGTGATACTGAAAAACACTAAAATAATAAGGGATAATTATGCCAGTAGGAATAATAGGCCACTATCGATGTGGTGAACATAATATGGGTGAGCATCACCCAGAAAATGGTAAGCGCTTAACGGCCATTTCAGATCAATTAATTCGTAGCGGCTTAGACTATGTCGTGCGTCAGTTTGATTCAAAACCTATTGATAAAAGCTTGCTAGCCTTAGCGCACACGCAAGAACATATTGATTTTGTTTTTGATAATGCACCAAGTGAAGGCGAAGAGAACTTTACTGTAGGTGAAGATTCTGTGATGAATGAAAAAACACTCACTTCCATTATGTATTCAGCAGGCGCTGCTGTTGATGCGGTAGATTTAGTGATGGAAGGCACCTTAGGTGCTGCATTTTGTGCCACAAGGCCTCCTGGTCATCACGCAGAGCATGATAAAGGCATGGGTTTCTGCTTTTTCAATAACGTAGCCGTGGCTGCCGCGTATGCCAAACAAAAGTATGGTTTAAAACGCGTAGCTATCGTGGATTTTGATGTTCATCACGGTAACGGTACTGAAGATATTATAAGAAATCACTTTAATGCAACACCAGAAGATGACAAAGGTTATCTATTTTGCTCAAGCTATCAATATCCACTCTACCCGTTTGAAATTGAAGAGAGTGATACTCCACCGATAATCAATACACCCTTAGCGGCAACGACTAAGAGTGAACAGTTCCGTGAAAAATTAACGGCACATTGGTTACCTGCCCTGCATAAATTCAAACCTGAACTGATCCTTATCTCAGCTGGTTTTGATGCACATATTGAAGATGAGATGTCACATGTTAGTTTGACCGAGGCGGATTATCGTTGGATCACCGATGAACTTAAAGTCATCGCTAATGAATATGGTAAAGGTAGAATTGTTTCTGTGCTTGAAGGCGGTTATGCCCCAAGTGCGTTAGGAAGAAGTGTCGTTGCCCATGTAAATGGTTTGATTGGTAACTAATTTGCTTTCAACTGTCATTCTATAGGATATTTCCTAATAAAAAAGCGGATAAGTCATATGATTTATCCGCTTTTATTTTGAAGCACTGTTAATTAACATGCTAGAAGTACCAAGCTAGAGACAACTGTGCATGGTCATCATTGCTTATGGTATACAGTAAATCATTCGGCTCGTTACTTTGTAATAACCTCACATCAAAACTCGCAATAAAGTTATCACCAAATCGACGACTAGCTTCAATTAAGAAACTAAAAGCGTTGTGATCTAAATCACTGCCAAAGCCCATGAGTAGTTCGCTACTTTGCATGTCATTAAATGCCAATCGAGCACCTAAAAACAAATCATTTTGCATTAATGAGCCTTGCGCACCAAGGGCTACTTCACCACGAGAATCCCAGCTATGCTCCATCAATAAACCTAAGTCGAGGTTAGTATCAAACACACCAATAAAGCTGTATTCAAAACCCGCTTGCGTTGCCCAGAAATCTTCCAAGCTAGTGCTACGATAGATACTTTCAAACTTCCATAACCAGTCACCCAAGGTAGCTTGAGCATCAATACCTAACTGATCCATTTGAGAATAATATTGCACTAAACTTGATGATGGTGCTTGTGGTGATGGACTTAAATAAGCCTCTCTGTTGGTTCCATGAAACCAATAAGCGCCTAGGTCAAAGTCACCAACACTATGTGCCCAACGAAGAGCAAAATCTAGATGCTGTTGACCTGCAGACGACTCATAGCTGACGTTATCTTCATCAACTACTAAAGGTCCACGTAAACGTCCTTCTTCGCCAGCATAGGTTCTTTCTCGAAAGCCTGGTAGTAAAAATACATCAACAATTCCCCAGTCATTCACCAATGATAAGTTGACCATTTGCTGACCGAGTTTGTCTTCGCCATCAAAATCTTCCACGCCATCAGTTTGGTTTATCACGTCAACCAAGTGTTGAAACTCGGTAACGCCCCAAAACTCTTTGCGAATACCAACGCGTAATTCCCAATCATCACTCGCATGAATATAAGCAAGTTCACGAATATCACCATGAGTTCGTTGCTCATCATGACTATCAACGCGATAAAACGGCGTAAATAAAAGGCTATCATTACCATTATTCCACTGCCAATAAAACTCAGGCTCTACCGAGAAAGAAGTTTGGCTATGACTCAATTGCTCGGAATAAAGCGCCTCTTTGAAAAAGTAACGCTGCTCGAGGGCAATATTACCTGATGCCTCAAATTCAACGTCAGTTGCTACTTCACTGGCAGATAGAGGGTTACTAAGTACTAAACTAGCGCATACTGCCATAGCAGATACAGACGACTTGGCTCTGCTGCCGAACACTTTACTTAGCGCTTTAGTTAAAGACATATTTGAAGGCTTATTTAAAGGATTTTTTAAAGATAAGTGCATTAGCTTAACGGGCGCGTTTTAATGAGTTACGGTTAAAGTCACTGTCTGACAAGCCGGTTTTAAAGGCATAGTTAGTCCATTTAAGTTCAGTGCTTTTACCATTTTGGTGATTAATCATTTCTTGGATATCTGCACGCCAATGCTTCGCTATATACTGCTTATAACCTTTAAAGGATAAAGTCTTTAGTAATGAATCTTTACGGTCATAAAAGTCAATTTTATGAACACGGTACTCTTCTGTATCAATCCATACTATACGGCGGGTGTAACCTGAGTTTTCATCCGCTGGGTATTGCTCAACTTTGAAACTTTTTAAGCCATTTAATTCTTCTTCACCTAAATATTTATAGGTGTATTTTTCAACTTCAAAAGAACTTAAATCTTCAAAGGCAAATTCAGAGCCCATGAAAGGTCCCGATTTATTACGTGATGAAATACGTTTAACACGCTTTAATGCCGGTAAAAATAACCATTGCTCATCAGCGTCAATCGGATGAGAAAAGCTCAAAAATGCGGTGCCTTTTACATCACGTGGTTTATTAAATATTGTTAAGCTTTTATCACCATCATCAATAACTTCTAATGACTTCATCTTAATTTCGCGGATGCTTTCTTGACCTTGCTTATTACGCAATAACATCAACATATCAGCAGTACTGTCTTGCCAGCCTAAATCACGTTTTTTAGCTTCCAGGGAAATATCCAAGCCTTTTTGTTCTTCTGCACTTAACGCAAAAGAAACATTTGAAACAATCAGCAAACTGAGTACAGACAAAGCACTAATCAGTAATTTTTTAGTTAACATGTAAAAATCCTTATAAAGATTTATCATCATAATTGATAAAATTGTTTGGTAAACCGCGGTTCTATTAAACCGCTTTAATTGTTTGTTAAGTTGTTGCTTCAGCGGTCACTGCTGCATTCTCTTTTACTTCACTTTTGTTCTTGTCCAATAACATCAATAACGGAGGCAGGAATAAAAAGTCAACCACAAGCGCTACAAATATGGTTAGTGCGGTTAAGAACCCCATATCAGCATTCATTTTAAATGACGACTGTGCCAGTACAGTAAATCCAGCAACTAATACAAAAGTGGTTACCCAAAGTGCTCTACCAACATTATCAAAGGCATAGTGTACTGCTTCTTTGGTATTAGCATTTTTGTCACGTCTTGCATGAAGGTACTTACTTAAAAAGTGAACGGTATCATCAACAACAATCCCTAAAGTCATACCAATAACAACCGATAAACCTAAGCCTACTTGCCCACTGTATAATCCCCAAATACCAAATCCTATGGCTGCTGGTGCCAAGTTAGGCAACAAACTGATAAGGCCAAAACGCCAGCTTTTTAACGCTACACCTAATAAAATAGAAATTAGAATTAACGCTAACGTTGTGCCAATTAGCATACTGGTAATGTTACGTTGGCCAATATGGGCAAACATTAAACTAGGGCTAGCAAAATCAACTTCATACTGCGGCGCATGCTTACTAAACCACTGGATCATGTCTCGTTCAACAGTAATCAATTCATTACTGGTCATATTCTTAAAGGTAGCAACAATTCTTGATGATGATTTATCAACATCTAATTGGTTATTTAAATCTAAGCCATAAGGTAAAGACATTTCATACAACAATAGATACTGTGCTGACATTTCCTGACTGTCTGGTAATTTATACCAATTAGGATCGTCACCGTGCATATTTTTATTTAAACGTTTTAACGTATCGGTAATGGTATTTACGTGATCAGTTTCTGGGCGTGCACGTAACCAGTCACTAAAGTCTGACACACTGTTCAAATATTTAGGATTATTTATGCCGCTTGCTTCACCCGTTTTAACCGAGATCTCAACCATCATCATGCCTGATAAGTTCTCTTGCATAAAATCAGTCGCCACGCGGTACGGTACTGTTTCATCAAAGTACTTCACAAAATCATCATTGAGCTCATTGTTAGGAATAAACATAATAGAGGAGATAATAAATATACTGGTTAAAGGTAATAAGGCTTTACGCTTGGCTATAACAAAATCTGCTAATTTAGCCATGATGTCTTTTTTATTTTCTGGCTGCACTTTAACGCGTACAGGTAATACTGTTAGCAATGCAGGGAATATAGTAATAGAAAAAACAAACGCCAACATTACACCAATCGCAACTAAGTTACCTAAGTCTCTAAAAGGTGGTGAATCAGAGAAGTTCATACTTAAAAAACCAATAGCTGTAGTAATACTGGTCAAGAAGATTGGCTGTAAGTTAATTTTAATACTGCGTGCAATCGCCGTACGCTTATCAGCGCCTTGGCGCATCTCATAAAACATAGAGGTTAAAATGTGAATACAATCAGCGACAGCCAGAGTCATAATCATCGTAGGCGCAGATGAAGATGGTCCGGTTAAATAGAAGCCTAACCAACCAGCAAGCCCCATGGTAGTAACAATACTCATAATGATAATAAGCACGGTAGAAATAGTACCTGTTATGGTTCTCAGCAATAAACCTATGGTAACTATAACAACAAGAAACATCAGGGGAATAAGGGTTGAACTATCACTAATTGAAGACTCACCAAATGAAGTATTCATCATCGCCATGCCTGATAGATAAACGTCAAGCTCTGGGTGTTCCGCTAGAAATTGAGTTTTTATAGCGCGAACGCTAGCCGCAACTTCTGGCGTTTCGGCCATTGGGTTAACACCCGGGAACTGCACCGTAACATTAACAATAGAAACATGGCCCGTTTGAGAAATAATTTTATTAACTAATAGTGGTTCACTGATAGCAATTTGTTTTATCTTTTCGAGCCTATCGCTAGTTAAGTTTTTAGTCGACATAACAAGATCTTCAACGATCATGTCATCTTCTTCAGCATAGGTATATTGGAAGTTAGTAACTGAATCAACACGGGTTGAATACGGTACTTGCCAACTTTCTTTAGTTAATACTTTTAACGCCGCTAAATGCTCAGCCGTAAAAACATTGCCATCTTTAGGCACAACAACAAAAGAAACATTATCGCTTTTGTTATAGACCTTTTGCATCGATTCAAAAGCCGTTAATTGTGGGTTTTCTTCACTAAAGAACACGCGATAGTCATTTTTAAACTCTAACTTTTGTGCCCCCGTTCCAGCCAGCACCATAAACGTAATACAAACAAGTATTACCCAAAATGGATTTTTGCCGACAAAATTGTAGAGTTTGTCTCTCATTGCTAAGTCCTTATTTATCTTTATAAAAGAAGTATTCTATCGATGACGAATCGTCACCTGACAGGTCAAAAAAATGCGGTTAATCACCGCACATCATTTATATTTATTTAGCTAAAACTATTAAAATTTAGCTCACGTCCTTTTGCACTAATTAGCGCTAATTCTTCTGGAAATAATTCAGCCAATGCAATTTTGAGTTCTGCACAATGGCTTATGTCTTTTGTTAAAGGTTTCCACCCCATGCCGTCATAAAGCATATTGCTAAGGTTAAAAAGTTCACGTTCAACAATTAAACTCGTTCTGCCACTGCACTGTTCAACTTCACCAGAAAGCAGAGTGATAGCACCATACGCCATAGACCAATTACTAAAGCATAATTGCTGTATATCCATATTCATAGGAAGTGAGAGACTATTATCGTTTAAACCGTCCTCTACAATGCCGTGAATAGACGTCATTAACTTAACTTCTAATTGCTCCCCCTCATTAATATGCTTTTCACTTGATTTTCCCACTACATTAGGCGATTTTGCGCAAAGCACTGTTTGAAACAAGGCGGGGTATAACATCGCATAAATAAGGTAAGAGAAATTTAATAAAAGCATTCGCGAACGTGAACAGCCTTTAAATTGATATGCGCGATGAAAAAGATCGCCAAGTACTTTGATAGAGTAATTACTGATAGCTAAAAGTAAATCTTCTTTGCCAATAAAGTGTTTATAGACAGTACCCTTTGAAAACGGCACTTGAGCAACCACTTTATCCATGGTGAGGTTTTCAATACCATTTTGTTGGATAAGAAGCACCGCTGAGTTAATTATTAATAACTCTCTTTCTTTTAGCGCTTTTTTATCGAGTAACTTAGGTGGTGTCATAGTGTCTACTTTTATAAGTGTGACGAATCGTCACTGACGTTTCGTCATCTTACAATAAGTGTAACTATTGTCAATACAATTGTAACTAGAATGTACAAGCATGCTTTAGTTCATAGTCCTAAAGAACGCTTGTAAAATCATTGCTAGATATAAATAAGGAGACTTAAATGTTCTACTCAACTTAAACAAATAACATATATTTACTTATGATTTGATAGTATATTAATTAAAAACCAACAAGATAATTTAATAAAAAACTTTCATTAACCGCCTCACAACTCATTGACCGTGAATAAAGAAATACTATTAAATATGGTTTAGAATTAAATTATACCAATGGATTGGATATTAATTATGATTATTGAACAGGAAATCTCATCACTGAAAGTTGGGCATTACGTTGTTGAAATAAAGCAACAAGATGGTAAACACAAATTACGATCACCAAGTCATATAAAAAGCACTGCTGTGTTAAAAAAGTTAATTCACAAAGGAGTAAAGACTGTACTAATTGATGATGAAAAAACTATTGTAGTTGAACTCGACAATATAACTGAAATCATTAATGAGCCCTTTATTCAACTTCCCGCAAATGAACTGACTCCAGAGAAACTACAATCAGCCAAGCATGTTCTTACCGAATCAAAAGCAATCCTGAATAGGGCATTTAGTGATGCTAAAAATGGTTTTGACCTTGAACTAGAGCCAATACTTCAAGTAACTAACAAGTCGGTCGATGCTATTTTTAATAACCTCGATTCTTTATCCTGTTTAGTTAACATTCGTAAAAAAAGTGAATATTTACTCGAACATTCCATTTCGGTTTCTATTTATTTGACCCTATTTTCAAGTTATTTAAATATTGATAAAGCGATTGTTTACGATATGGCAATTGGCGCATTCTTACACGACGTAGGAAAAATAATGGTTCCTGATGACATACTTAATAAACCAGGAAAACTTACTGATGATGAGTTTTTTATCATGAAAACTCACGCTAATCATTCTGCTGAGATTATTAAAGGTATTGAGGGGATAAATAATTTGAGCTACGAAGTAGCGGCTTTTCACCATGAAAAACTTGATGGAACGGGTTACCCATTCAGACTTAAAGCAAATAAAATTAGCAAATATTGTCGGATGATGAATATTTGCGATATTTTCGATGCTTTAACCTCTAACAGATGTTACAAAGATGGTTTTACTCATATAAAAGCATTTACTATCCTACGTAATCTAGCTGAAGGGAATAATCACCTTGATAGTGGGCTCGTAGAGCATTTTATTAAAGCAATTGGTTTATATCCTATTGGTTCTCTAGTGCAGCTAAACTCGAATAGGATCGCCATCGTCGAACGACGAAATCAATCAGACTCTACTCGTCCTGGTGTTCGTCTATTTTTCGATTCTGAGAAACACGAATATCAAGATACAGAAGAAATAGATCTATCTAACAGCGATAAATTTATTGTTAAAGCTGTTAAGGCTAGTGATTTTTCACTTGATATGGATGATGTTATTGAATTTTTGGCTAAACAAGCTTAAATTTTGTCTTACTGGGCTTTCATATTAGTAATTAAGTGAATATGACAGTAACTCAATTAGAACATTCGTTGATACTGAGCACGTGATATTCGTAAGATAAAGGTCATTAGTAAGCACGCTAGTTATAGGCTTAACCATACCAGAGGATAATAAAGATCTTAGGGAAGTAGTACTTGTCTTAGTGTAAACCTAAAGGGATAAAATGTTTTATCCCTTTACTTAGAAAACATTCTAACCGAAGATAGCTCTCATCAATCCAATAACGTGTTCAACACTCTTACCAGCTTTAACTTGCTTAAGAATGGTATCTCGCTTAGTTTGAATGTACTCAGGTACACCCTCTTCTGCTAAAGCTTGATCAACTACTTCTTCTGGTGTTAGCTTAATACGACCACGACGACCTGACTTGTAGCTACTTTCAACGCTATTCAACTTTTTATCACGAATACGTAAATAATTAGAGGTAAAAGCAAAGTCTTCATCAGCGAACATAAACAAGTCGACTAAAATTGCGCGAACTTTCCAAAGTTTTAGTTCTCGTTCATCTTCAGGTGCATCTTGATGCCACCAAGCAAAAGTTCTTAAGGTGCCAATCATATCCTGCCAGTAACTTTCAAAATCAAAAGCATTAAACTTAGCTATCGAAAGGCCTTGGCAAAATACATCTATTTTAGCATTGGTTAATGCGATAAATTGATCTGGACGTTTCATCGCTAATAAACGAGTAGCGGCTGCTAGAGGTGCTTTTTCACCTGCTTCTTTATCGACATTGTAATCGTTAAATATTCTTTTGTAGCTATCAACAAATTGTTGATACTGCTTTGGCGTTACATCACCTGTATCTGGGATATGGCTTAAGGCTAAATCAAAGCTTTCTGGTTGTTGTGCTAATAAAGTATGAAATACTTTAGCGCCTTTGGTTGAAGCAAACCATTCTACATCAAAGTTATATTGTGTATGGCAATGCTGACTGGTATGTTTACCAGCAAAGGCAAGACGTTCTATTTCAGTCATTTCTTTTAAAGGTTTAACTTTTATTCTTTCGATATAATCTAGTAACGCTAATCTTTCTTCTAGCGCATGTAAAGTTGCTTGTTGTTCGATAAAAAGTGTAAATATTGGCCAAGGTGCAATACGTGCCATTTTAAATTGGCTAACACTTGCGCCAAGTACAAGTACTTGCTCTAGTTTTTTCAGGCTAGGTAGTTGATGTTCTTCTAGCAGCGCCATATTAATTCGGTTACGACAGACATCAATTAACTCTTTACACCAACCAAGAAAATCTTCAGGTCTATTATCTACTTTAACGGCTATAAGGTTTAAGCTTATTTCAGTAATGTATTTTAAAGAATTTTGGTATGAAGCATTTTCAGCATCACTTAAGGCCATTTTTACAGGGGAAGATAACAACTTTCTCATTAGAGAATAAAACTCCAGTATTACATCAGTTCAAATAGACGATCACAGAGGTGATTACAAATATAATCGCAGTGAAAATTAGATATTCAGAAAAGCAAAAAGCCCGTCACTTTCGTAACGGGCTTCTCTGAATAGAAGTTTAGCAATGTCCTACTCTCACATGGGAACTCCCACACTACCATCGGCGCAACTGCGTTTCACTTCTGAGTTCGGAAAGGGATCAGGTGGGACCACAGCGCTATTGTCGCTAAACAAAAAAAGTACAATCTTAGAAAGCTTTGCTCAATGAGCTATAAATATCGTTTGGTTTTCTTAGTTTCAAGTAACACGTAAGTACGTGATGTTTTCTGTCAGTCTTTATACAAATCACTCAGCGTTCACTTCTCAGCAAAACTACTTGGGTGTTGTATGGTTAAGCCTCACGGGTAATTAGTATCAGTTAGCTCAATGCCTCGCAGCACTTACACACCTGACCTATCAACGTTGTAGTCTCCAACGACCCTTTAGGGGA
>NZ_VOLT01000020.1 GCF_007954275.1 Colwellia demingiae
TAGGTTGAAGACCTGTGGGGCACTACAGCAACTTTTTAAGTATGCTTTGGCGCTTTTGAGGACAATCTAGCGCGGATCTCATCGTGGAGCTGGGCCTAATATATTTGGTAACCCAAAAAGACTCCGAGTACATTAGCGCAAACCAACTACGTTATCGATATTATTACTTGCAATATCGAGGCGGACCATACATTTGTGCCCCAAACCGCCATAGAAAATTAATTTTAGAACCTCTACTCTAAGGCGCAATCGCCCCCTGAGCGAGTTATAAACTATAAATAGCAGCCTGAAAAATAAAAGCCGTACATTAATCTATCACCAAGTGAATTTGGTTTGATAGCTGTTTAAACAAAGACTATTTTTAAGCAGACATCAGGTTACTTAACTTTTGTCAATTTTTCACTTTCTATTGCCTCATCTCTTAGATGAGACACTGCATTGGCATGTGCATCAAAACCCTCATATTTAGCAAATCTATAAGTATGTGGCGCTAGTTCTTCATATCCTTCTCTAGTTAAATAACCAATTGAGCAACTTTTCAAATAATCGAATACCGACAGCGGTGAAGCTGTTTTAGCTGCCATTGAGGTGGGTAATACGGCATTTGGTCCTAAAGTGTAATTAGCGATTGAAATTGGCGTGTTTTCACCGAGTAGAATTTCACCCGCGTTAGTAATTTTACCAAGATGATCAAAAGGGCTTTTACTTAATATTAGTAAATGTTCGGCAGCGTAATCATTACAAAACGTGATTGCTTCTTCTAAAGTAGAAGTTAGTACAATGCCTCCATTGTCGCCACTTAAAACGGTTGATGAAAAACCAACACGTAATGAATCCATATGTTGCCAATACTCATTCACAGCGACTTGCGCTTGCTCAGCAACTTCTTTGCTATTTGTTACTAAGAATGCAGAAGAGTCAGGACCATGCTCAGCCTCAACAAGTAAGTCTAAAGCGGCTAATTTAGGGTTTGCAGTATCATCGGCTAAAACAATTGCTTCACTAGGGCCCGCAGGTGTACCGGGGTGAATAATATCAACTAATAGTTTTTTAGCGGCAACCACATAGGGGCTACCAGGGCCAACAACTTTATCACATTTAGGAATGGTATCCGTACCGTAAGCTACAGCGGCAATACCTTGAGCACCCCCACATTTAAAGACTTTATCAATACCGATTAATTTCGCGACAACTAATGTCGCGGCATCTACTTTTCCGTCATCGCCAGGAGGGGTAATTATGATTGTTGTAGGCACGCCTGCAACAATCGCAGGAACGGCTGTCATTATGGCAACACTTGGAAAGGAGCCTTTACCGCGAGGAATATAACAAGCAACAGCATTAATGGGTGTAAAGCGATCACCCGCATAACACCCCGGCCTGATTTGTTTCATCCACATTTCTTCGGGCATTTGTGCTTCATGAAATTTTTTAATATTATCAATGGAATAACTTAATGTGTTTATTACTTCTTCATCAACAATGTTAAATGCTTCGTCAAATTCTGCCTCAGTCACTTGAATTTGGTGAGCTTCTATATTTGCTTTATCAAATTTCTGAGCATATTCAGCTAATGCATTATCGCCATTTAAACGTACATTCTCGATTATGGGTTTAACAATATCGATAAAGCTATCTAAATTTGATTCAGTTCTTTGTAATAGCTTATTTCTCTGTTCAACACTAATGTCGGATAGGTTATGAATTTTTACTTTATTGGTCATGAAGACACCTCTGTTGTCAAAAGCATCGGCATGATACTTTAATTGCTTAATTGTTTCATGAAAGTAACCAATCAGGATATTTTAGAAACTATTGTAAATATGCTCCGCAGCTTTATCAGTTGACCTAATAAAGTATTTATAGCTTTGGTAAATAATACATAGCTACTTAGCGTTTTCTCGTTCAATTTCAACGAGCCTAATTGTAGCCTGTTGGGATATTTCATTGAGTAGATTTCCATCATTTTGATAATAAGTAATTAAGTCGTGTTTCATCGATTTGGCCCAGAATAATTGAATGTGATTTACCACTTTATCTACGGCTTGATCTGAATCTAAATGCAAACCAATGTTGTCTGCAATTTGGTTACTCATTTTTATAATATTTGTTAATTTCACTGTCATTATTTTATCTTCTTTATGATTTTTCGCTAAAGCAAATAGTGAATTGCTCGCTACAATTGTGATCACTTAATCGGTACATTTTGAATTGCTTCAATCATCTTCAATTCAGAGAGTGATAAACGTATGTATTAAATCAATAGTTGGTATAAGTTATATGCCTTTGTCGACTGGCAAAACCAATTAAGTGTAAGTGGTGTTGCTGCGCCCATGTTATTGCTTTGCTTGTTGCAGCAGAGATACTGACTAAATGATCAATGCCTGCGGCAAGCGTTTTATCAACCATTTCATAGCTGGCTCGACTTGATACCAGAATAAATCCTTGCTTATCTTTATGGTTAGTCAATTGTTCTTTTTGTTTTGCCAGTGATCCTAGTAACTTATCTAAAGCATTGTGACGACCGACATCTTCTCTAATTGCCATGATATTTCCAGTACGTTTAGAACAATATGCAGCAGCATGTACTGAACCAGTTTTCTGGTTAAGTATTTGTTGTTGACGAAATTGAGCCAGAGCATGTCGGACTACCTGAAAATCTATTATTTCCGTTAAAGGTAATTTTTTGCGTGCTTTAATTGTTTGCGCTAAAGACTCCACTCCACATAAACCACACCCACTATTACCAAGTAAACTTCGACGCTTATGTTTAAGTGCTGAAAACTGACGAGAGCTAATACTTAGTTCTATTTCTACTCCTTGTTCGGTATGAATAATCTTATGGTCTACAATATCGCTAGGTTGTCTGATAATATTTTCTGATAGGCTAAAGCCAATAGCAAAGTCGAGTAAATCACAAGGTGTTGCCATCATGACTGCATGTGAAATACCATTATAAATAAGAGCGATAGCCTCTTCTTCAATTACCCAATCATTATCTTTTGGGATATTTAGGCCATCATCTTTTCTGATTTTACGGGTGATTTTTTTTATGCCAAGATACTGAGTTATATCTTGGCTCTGATTTAGCTTTTGTGGGTCCACCAACACTTTAGAGTTTGACACGGTCTTTACCTGGACGATTTTTTGGCAAAAATTTAGTTTGTTTTTTCGAAAATTCTTTATTTCGTAACTGCCAATTTGAAGGAGAAGATACTTTTTCAACCTGCACTGCAGTTACCTTATATTCAGGGCAATTGGTCGCCCAATCTGAATTATCGGTAGTAACAACATTTGCACCACTTTCTGGATGATGAAATGTTGTGTAAACAACACCTGGTTGCATACGTTCTGTAATTTTAGCGGTTAGCACTGTATCTCCAGCACGGCTACTAATACCTAAATCATCTCCGTCTTGAATACCTCGTTCTTGGGCGTCATGAGGATGAATTTCTAACCAATCTTTATCATGCCACATTTGGTTGTCTGTACGTCTAGTTTGTGCGCCAACATTGTACTGAGATAAAATTCGACCCGTAGTCAGTAGTAATGGAAATTTTCGGCTTGCCCGTTCATCAGTTGCGACATATTCGGTAAGAGCGAAAATCGCTTTTCCGATTGGGAAACTATCCATATGCATTGTTGGCGTACCTATTGGATTACGCTCGGTACAAGGCCATTGGATACTACCTAAGTCATCCAGTTTCTGGTAGTTAACACCTGAAAAAGTCGGTGTTAATTCAGCTATTTCATCCATTATTTCACTCGGATGTTGATAGTTCATTGGATAACCTAACGCATTAGATAAAGCCATAGTAGTTTCCCAGTCAGCTTTACCTGCTAGGGGTCTCATTACTTTTCTGACTCGATTAATACGACGTTCAGCATTTGTGAACGTACCGTCTTTCTCCAAAAATGAAGAACCTGGCAGGAAGACATGCGCAAACTTAGCTGTTTCATTTAAAAATATATCTTGAACAATTAAACACTCTAACGACGTTAACGCCGCTTCAACATGATGGGTGTTTGGATCGGATTGAGCAATATCTTCACCTTGACAGTATAACCCTTTAAAGCTGCCATCAATGGCGGCATCAAACATATTGGGTATACGAAGACCAGGCTCATTATCTATCTCTACTTGCCAATGCTGCTCAAACTTGCCTCTTAACTCGTCATTGCTAACATGCTGATAGCCGGGTAGTTCATGGGGAAAAGATCCCATGTCACACGACCCTTGAACATTATTTTGGCCTCGCAGTGGATTAACGCCAACACCTTCTCTGCCAATATTGCCGGTTAGTAAGGCTAAATTAGCTATACCCATTACCATACTTGAGCCTTGAGAATGTTCAGTTACCCCTAAGCCATAATAAATGGCCCCTTTATCTACGTTGGCGTATAAACGAGCTGCTTGGCGCAACTGCTCGGCGTCAATTCCGGTGATTGTTTCTGTGTTCTCAGGCGAGTGGCGTTCATCACTGATAAAGCTATACCATTGTTGAAAAGCTTTTGTTTCACAGCGTTCGGCAATAAAGATTTTATCTTCCAGCCCTTCATTGACAATGACATGTGCCATAGCGTTAATAAAAGCAACATTGGTACCCGGACGTAAAGGTAAATGATGATCTAACTTGACGTGTGGGCTATTACCTAAATCAATTTTTCTTGGATCGGCAATAATTAAATGTGCTCCCTGACGCAAGCGTTTTTTCAATAGCGAACCGAAAACAGGGTGTGCATCGGTTGGGTTAGCACCAATAACGATAACAGCATCGGCCTCCATCACAGAATCAAACGTTTGTGTACCGGCTGATTCTCCTAAGGTAGCCTTTAAACCATAGCCGGTAGGTGAATGACATACTCTGGCACAGGTATCAGTATTATTATTGCCAAAAGCGGCTCGAATAAGCTTTTGTACTAAGTAGGTTTCTTCATTAGTACAGCGTGATGATGTTATACCGCCAATGCTATCTTTACCGTATTTTTTTTGTATCGATTTTAGTCGTTTAGCTGCAAAATTAATGGCCTCATCCCAACTAACTTCACGCCATGGTTGGTCGATAGTGTCTCGCACCATCGGGCTGGTAATACGGTCTTGATGAGTTGCATAACCAAAAGCAAAACGTCCTTTAACACATGAATGACCATGGTTAGCTTGACCGTCTTTTGCTGGCACCATACGGATCACTTCTTCGCCTTTCATATGAGCTTCAAACGAACAACCAACACCACAGTAGGCACACGTTGTGGTAACGCTCCGCTCAGGCTGCCCTTGATCAATAACACTTTTTTCCATTAGTGTTGAGGTTGGGCATGCTTGAACACAAGCGCCACAAGAAACACAGTCTGAACTTAAAAAATCGTTGTCATGACCAGTAGAAACCTTAGAATCAAAACCTCGGCCATCGATGGTTAGTGCAAAGGTACCTTGTACTTCTTCACAAGCACGTACACATCGTGAACAAACAATACATTTACTTGGTTCAAAGGTGAAATAGGGGTTAGACGTATCTTTGGCTGCATCAAGGTGGTTTTCACCATCAAAGCCGTAACGTACTTCTCTTAGGCCCACTGCGCCTGCCATATCTTGCAGTTCACAATCGCCATTACTAGGGCACGTTAAACAATCAAGTGGGTGATCAGAAATGTATAGCTCCATAACATTTTTACGTAAGCGTGCTATTTTTTTATTTTGAGTACAAACCTGCATATCTTGTTCAGCTGGCGTAGTACACGAGGCTGGCATACCTCTGCGTCCTTCAATTTCTACTGCACATAAGCGACAAGAACCAAATGATTCTAGGTTATCTGAGGCGCATAGTTTGGGAATGGTAATGTTAAGCATGGCAGCAGCTCGAAGGACAGAAGTACCTTTGGGTACATCAATTTCTTGGCCATCAATCGTTAATGTAACGCGTTCGTCAGTTTTTACTTCAGGCGTGCCCAAGTCGATTATATTTTGACTTTTAGTTGATTGATTTTGTGCTGTTTTTGGATCATAAATAGCAACCATTGTTATTGCTCCTTACCCATCGTTTTATTAACTTCCGTAACTGTAGCGTCAGTGATGAAGTCATCGCTAAAATGCTGCATAACGCTACGAACAGGGATTGGTGTCATGCCTCCCATTGCGCATAAAGAGCCATCAATCATGGTGTCGCATAAATCGACTAATAGCTCATTTAGCGCTTCAGTTGGTTCACTTTGCTCATGCGCGGTGATCATTTTATCAATAACCTCAACACCTCTCGTTGAACCGATACGACAGGGTGTACATTTTCCACACGATTCCACGACACAAAATTCCATGGCAAAGCGTGCTTGTGCTGTCATGCTAACGCTATCATCAAAAACAACAATACCACCATGTCCAAGTACAGCACCTATAGCTGAAAAAGCTTCATAATCTAGTGGCGTTTGCCATTGGGACTCGGGTAAGTATGCGCCTAAGGGGCCACCAACTTGAATGGCTTTCATTGTCTCACCAGTATAGGTTCCAGCACCAAAATCATTAACAAGATCGGCCAAGGTTGTACCAAAGGCAAGTTCGACTAAGCCGCCTTTTTTGATATTACCCGCTAACTGAAAAGGTAGGGTTCCGCGTGATCTTCCGACACCATAATCTTGATAATATTGCGCTCCTTTGGCTAGAATCGTTGGTACTGTAGCTAAACTGATAACATTATTCACAGTAGTTGGTTGACCAAATAAACCTGTAATAGCAGGCAAAGGAGGTTTTGCTCTAACTAAACCACGTTTTCCTTCAAGGCTTTCCAGTAAAGAGGTTTCTTCACCACAAATATAAGCACCTGCTCCTACTCTAACTTCTAAGTCAAATTGATGTTCAGTACCTTGAATAGCTTCACCTAAGTAATTATCTTGATAAGCATTAGCGATGGCTTGTTCAAGTATTTTCTGCGCTTGCGGGTATTCAGAACGAAGATATATATATCCTTGAGTTGCGCCTACTGCTATTCCAGCAATGATCATGCCTTCGATTAAACTAAAAGGATCGGCTTCCATTATTAGGCGGTCAGAAAAAGTTCCTGAGTCACCTTCATCGGCATTACAAACGATGTACTTTTTTTGCTCTGAAGAAGTTACTTTAGCATCAAGTACTGTTTGCCATTTTATGCCTGTTGGGAATGCGGCGCCGCCTCTACCCCGTAACCCTGATATTTTCATTTCATCGACAATACCCTGAGCACTAAGTTTAAGAGCGTTAGATAAACCAATAAATCCTTGGTGTTTGATATAATCTTCTATGCTAAGCGGATCAATAATACCCGCACGTTGAAAGGTTAACCGTTGTTGCTTAGCTAAATAGGGAATATTCTCTGTTAAGCCTAAATAAAGCGGATGTGTTGACTCACCATTTAGCATACCTTGAGCAAGCAATGATTCAACATCGCCAATTGATACGGGTCCATAAGCAACACGCCCTTGCTCTGTTTCTACTTCTAGCAAGGGTTCCAAATAAAACATGCCACGAGAGCCATTACGAATGAGGTTTATAGTTTGCTCGTTTGCTGAAGTTTGAAATTCAAGCGCCTTGGCTACATCGTCGGCCCCCATAGATAGTGCGGTCGTATCCATAGGTAAATATAGGGTAGTGGTCATGCTAAAGCTCCTCACCTAATGATATTTTATAAAGTGATAGTTGCTCGCTTAACTTGGCAAATTTTTCACTATTCATACGGCCATAAACGTTATCAGCCACTTTAATCGAAGGAGAGCAAGCACAGTTACCTAGACAGTAGACCGGCTCAAGAGTAAAGTTTTTATCGGCCGTGGTTTCGCCAAAGTCTACTGCTAACTGACTTTTTACCGCCTGCTCTAGTGCATTTGAGCCCATTGCCTGGCACGCTTCACCACGACAAATTTCAATAGTATGCCGACCGGGCTTGTTTAACTGGAAATGAGCATAGAAAGTTATCACACCATAAATTTCAGCTTCAGTTTGCTGTAATCCTTGAGCAACTATAGCTAAAGCTGCTTTAGGAATATAATCAAAATGATGTTGAATATCGTGCAAGATCGGTAATAAAGCACCAGGTATCTTAACTTTTTTTTCAACTATTTCTGAAATAATTTGTTCAATAGATTCAACTTTTGAATTAGCGATCATTTTTCTATTCTCATTTTATAAAACCATAATAAATTGGTTGATATTCATAAGGTTGCCATGCCTTTTAAGTGTGCTGAAATTGGATATTACTTAGCAAGTCATTATTTTTTAACCTAATTCCTATTAATTATTATCAACATTAAAATTTTTGATACAAAACTCTAAAAAAGCCTCACACCTTTTTGGTTGTTTTATCCCTGAAACTTTAGAGATGACTAACGATATGGGCTTGGCATAATCAGCCAATGGAACACTAATTAATTCAGAGCCGTCGAAACAAGTGGTTGATTTCACTTTTGAGTTCATTAAAGCGTAGCCTTCTCCATTAGCAACTAGACTTCGAAGCATTTCTATACTCTTAGTGCGATGTTTAATAAAAGGATTTTTATCATATTGCTCAAATAATGATTGAAAATATTTACTTGAATTGGGTAGATCTAATAAAATCAAAGGTTCATCTTGTAACGTCATTAAATTAATTTTTTTTCTTTTAGCCAACGGGTGCTTAATTGATAACAAGACATGTGGACTGACTTTAGCTAGTTCAATTGATTCAATTTGACCGTTACTATTTAAGTCATACATCAAGGCCATTTCAATTTTACCCGAAATAAGTGCCTCATTTATCTCTTCAATATTCCCTTCAAATAATTTGAAGTTAATATCAGGATAAAGTTTAGTAAATCCTTGAATTAATTTAGGTGCATAAATAGGGCCTAAACTTGCGTAGCAACCAACATTTATCGTGCCTGAAATTAAGGTACTATGCTGAGTCATTTGAGCATTAATTTCTTCAGCATGGGATAACAGGTTACGACAATGAGATACCATCTCTTCACCTGCAGACGTTAAAGAGACACCTTTAGCATGATGTCTAATCAACAGTTGGGTATTTAACGCTTCTTCAAGTTGAGAAATTGCATTTGATATCGCAGGCTGCGATATAAATAGTTTCTCACTTGCTTCTGTGACGTTGCCAGAATCGGCTACGGCAACAAAGTACCTGAGTTGTTTTAAGGTGTAATTAGTCATGTTTTAAAATCTACCAGTAAATAAAATTTATGTCTATCACTGATAGCATAGCTTATTGTTATGCAATAGAACAAATTAAGTTCTGAAGTAATAAAAAACAACAGCATAACTTTAATTTATCTAATCCTGTACAAAATACTATTTTACAAATGCAATTAAAAAAGACATTAATAAGGGGTAATTTCAATTCAACTACCGCTAGGTAAATAACAATTTTAACAGGTGAAGCCATGAAAGACTTTTCTAAGTACAACACTAAAGAGTTATGGAATAACGATCTTAAGCATAATATGCACCCATTTACTGACTTTTCTTCTTTTAAAAAAGAAGGTTCGCTAATAATGGCGGAATCAGAAGGTGCTTATGTTTTTGATACTGATGGCCGTAAATATCTTGATGGTATTGCAGGCTTATGGTGCGTAAACATTGGTTATGGCAATGAAGAAATGGGCCAAGCGATGTTAGATCAAACTCGTCGTATTCCTTATTATTCTTCTTTTGGCCATTTAACAACACCGCCTGCTGTTGAATTATCAGCAAAGCTGGCTAGTTTAGCACCAAAATCATTAAGCCATGTGTTTTATGGTACTGGTGGCTCAATGTCAAATGACACTGCAGTACGTATGGTCCACTTTTACTTTAATCGCATTGGTAAACCGAACAAGAAACAAATTATTACCAGAACAGATGGTTATCACGGTAGTACATATTTATCGATGACCTTAACAGGTGTTGAATACGATCATATTGGCTTTGATTTAGCACCAGATCTTGTACATCGAGTTTCTGCACCAAATGTTTATCGTCGCCCAGCAGGCATGACAGTACCAGAGTACTGTGACTTCCTTGTTAACGAAGTAGAGCAAAAAATACTAAGCATTGGTCCTGAAAATGTTGCCATGTTTGTTGCTGAGCCAATTGCTGGTGCAGGTGGTGTTCTAGTGCCGCCAGAAGGCTACCATCAACGAGTTGCCGCTGTATGTAAGAAATATGGCGTATTCATTTTATCAGATGAAGTCGTTACAGCGTTTGGTCGTTTAGGTGAAATGTTCTCTTCTGAAAAAATATTTGGTTTTACCCCTGATATTATTACGTGTGCTAAAGGGCTGACTTCAGGCTATATCCCACTATCAGCTAATATGATCTCAGACGAAATATATGATGTTATTAGCGTTCCTCAAGCTGAAGGTGCAAGTTTTACTCATGGCTTTACTTATTCAGGTCATCCAGTAAGTTGTGCTGTTGGTCTTAAAAACATCGAAATTATGGAGCGTATTGACCTATGTGGCCATGTACGTGAAGTAGGTAAATATTTTGAGAACCAGTTAATTGAAAAACTTTCTGACTTACCATTGGTCGGTGATGTACGTGGTAGTCATTTTATGATGTGTATTGAAAGTGTTGCCAATAAAGAAACCAAAGAACTATTAGACCCGAATATTGCTATTGGTAATCGTATTGCAGATAAGTGTCAAGCAGTTGGCTTACTTGTTCGTCCATTAGCGCATAAAAACATTCTATCGCCACCACTAACGCTTACTGTTGCTGAAGTTGACTTCATTGTTAGTACACTTCACAAAGCTATTCTTGATGTACAAGATGACCTGGTTAAAGAAGGTTTATGGCACGGGTAGGTTTGTTTATTATACTTAATGAACAGTAATTGGATAATTATGGTGACAGAACTGGCATATGTAAAACTGGTTCTGCGCCTCAATGTTAGGATTAGCTCATGGAAAACTTGAATTCTGCCTATTGGCAAAAGTTATCGCAAAATATTAAATTTCGTAACCAGGCTTTTATCAATGGTACTTTTACTGATAGTACGTCAAATGAAAGCTATCAGGTAATCAATCCAGCGACAGAGGAAGTGCTTGCATCTGTCGCAGCTTGCAATGCGCAAGATGTAGATAATGCGGTAGCTTGCGCAAGAGCATCTTTTGAATCTGGTATTTGGGCTGATAAATCACCTTCAGAACGTAAAGCAGTTATCTTAAAATTAGCGCAACTCATTCAGGATAATAAAGAAGAACTTGCTTTGCTTGAAACATTAGATATGGGTAAACCCGTTATGGATGCACTTAATATCGATATCGGTGGCGCATCGGCTATTTTAGCTTGGTATGGTGAAGCAGCAGATAAAATTAATGACGAAATTGCTCCAACAGGTGCAGGTTCACTTGCCACGATTACAAAAGAAGCAATAGGCGTTGTTGCTGCTATTGTTCCATGGAACTTTCCACTTGATTTAGCTATTTGGAAGTTAGGCCCTGCACTTGCTGCGGGTAATAGCGTTATCGTAAAACCAGCAGAACAATCACCACACTCAGTACTGCGTTTAGCTGAACTTGCTATTGAAGCCGGCTTACCTGCAGGCGTGTTTAATGTAGTAACGGGTCACGGCGCAGTAGTCGGTAAAGCCTTAGGTTTGCATGAAGACATTGATGTACTTACTTTTACTGGTTCAACAGGAATCGGTAAACTATTTTTGCAGTACAGCGCACAATCAAACATGAAAAACGTTTGGTTAGAAACTGGCGGTAAAAGCCCGAACCTTGTTTTTGCTGATTGTGAAGATTTAGATAAAGCTGCTGATGGCGCAGCCATGGGGATTTTCTTTAACCAAGGTGAAGTTTGTTCTGCTAATTCTAGATTGTTAGTTGAAAGCTCAATTAAAGATGTCTTTGTAGAAAAAATGATAACGCGTGCTAAGCAAGTTATTATGGGTCATCCGCTTAATACTAATACTACTATGGGTCCTATTGTTAGTGATTTACAAGCGAGTCGAATCTTCTCAAAAATTGAAAAAGCTCAACAAGAAGGTGCAACATTAGTTACAGGTGGTAAACGAGTAACAATTGGTGGATCGTCTTTATATATTGAACCTACTATTTTTGATAACGTCGATAACAGCATGTCAATCGCACAAGATGAAGTATTTGGTCCGGTATTGTCAGTGATCAGCTTCGATACCGAAGCCGAAGCTATAGCTATTGCCAATGATACTCCTTATGGTCTTGCGGCTTCTGTTTGGACGGATAATTTAAGCCGAGCTCATCGCGTTGCACGCAAGATTAAAGCCGGTACTATTTCAGTAAATACTGTAGATGCTTTAAGCCCAATGACACCTTTTGGCGGCTACAAACAATCGGGCACTGGACGAGACCTATCAATTCATGCCTTTGATAAATATACAGAAACTAAAACAACTTGGATAAAGTTTTCTGAATAATAGTTATTTTACTAAAAGTAAATGAGTAATTTTAATAATAGCAATCGGTAACTTAAACTAACGATAGGTTTTCAAATTTTATCAGCGGTTGCTATTAGTTTAGAGAGCTCACAAGGTGCAATGATTATTATGCTGCCAAAGCTGTATTTATATTCATAATCACTATAGATGTTACCTATCTATTAGCAATTATTTTTAATGAAACGGAATTTTTTGAATCAAAAAGCCCTTCGTCATGCATTAGACATTGGTTGCTAAGTTAGTTCCCATCACTTATACCTCGTGTTTGACGGCGGAGTATTCATTTTATTTATAAACGTCATTTTGTAAGGAATTGAACGATGTCTAAGAAACAGGTTACTAAAGCTCAAACTATAACTGCGCCAAAAGAACGAATAGAAAAAGATTTACTAGGTGAAAGAAGTTTGCCTGTAGATGTCTATTATGGTGTACAAACATTACGGGCAACGGAAAACTTTAATATTACCTCTATTTGTGTAGGTGACTTTCCCCTTCTAGTTAAAGCCTTAGCTATGGTAAAGAAGGCCTGCGCTTTGGCTAATAAAAAATTAAACTTACTTGAAAATAACAAAGCAGAAGCTATAACACAGGCTTGTGACGAAGTTATCAGTGGTAAATTTGATAATCAATTTGTGGTCGATATGATCCAAGGCGGAGCTGGTACTTCAACCAACATGAACGCCAATGAAGTTATAGCAAATAGAGCATTAGAAATTCTTGGCCATGAAAAGGGTTGTTACGACATAATTAGTCCAAATAATCATGTTAATTTGTCGCAATCTACCAATGATGTTTATCCAACAGCCTTACGTTTAGCATTAATTATGTCGACTCCTGAGCTTTACGAGTCTATGGCTTTATTGGGTTATCAGTGCAAGCAAAAAGCCGTAGAATTTTCCAGTGTGATTAAAATGGGTCGAACACAATTACAAGATGCTGTGCCTATGACTTTGGGCCAAGAGTTTGAAGCATATTACGCCACACTGAAAGAAGATTTGGATATGTTAAAAGCGGTTACTGATAATTTTAGAGAAGTTAATTTAGGCGCTACCGCTATAGGTACGGGAATTAATACTGACCCTGAATATTCAAGCTTAGTTATTGAAGAATTATGCTGGATTGCCGACATACATTTCATTAGAGCGACTAACTTGATTCAAGCCACAAGTGATATGGGGGCGTTTATTACTCTCTCGAGTATGCTAAAAAGAACAGCAATAAAAGTTTCAAAAATGTGTAATGATCTTCGTTTGATGAGTAGTGGACCTAGAGCTGGCTTGAACGAGATTAATCTGCCAGCTATGCAACCAGGTTCTTCAATCATGCCTGGCAAGGTAAACCCTGTTATCCCTGAAGTAGTAAATCAAGTCGCTTATGAAGTTATAGGCAATGATTTGGCTATAACCATGGCAGCAGAAGCCGGGCAACTGCAGCTAAACGTTATGGAGCCTGTAATTGCTTTTAATCTGTTAAGATCAATAAAGTTCTTAACCAATGCATTTAATGCTCTTGCCACACGCTGCATTTCAGGTATCACTGCTAATGAAGAACATTGTAAATCAATGGTTTATAACAGTATTGGGATTGTTACCGCTATCAATCCTTATTTGGGCTATGAAGTATCAACCCGCATTGCAAAAGAGGCATTGGCAACAGGGGAGAATATTATTAATTTGATTAAACGAGATGGCTTATTAACTGAGCAGCAACTTGCTGATATTCTTAATCCTGAAAATATGACTCAGCCTAGACGACAATTTTCTTCCGATAAAAAATCGTAATATTATGATCTTGGTGTACTTAGATATGGTCGTAATTTACTAGGGAAAATAGAAGTAACTCTAATCTAAGCTATTCTAATGTGAATAGGGCTCGAGTAATGAGTGTATTAGAGTATCCAACCTGATACCTACCTAAGATCGACATTTTACTAGACCATCATCATCTCAAATTCACTCAATGATAACTTAATACGTGGCTTTAGTTTTTTAGACAATAAGCCACTATTCCTAAAATTTAATTCAGCATAAAACTTACTTCACTACGGTGTTGACTATGTTCCACTTATGAAATTTTTTGCTTGATCATTTATCAAGTAAAAGATAGCTAACTGATTGTAAAAAAACAAATCAACTTGCAAAACTGACCTGAGGCATAGTCATAGTCATAGATAGATACAATAAATTAACGATTAAATTTTTACTAAATATTCATTTTAAATAATATACAAACGCATTTGGGAGCTACCATGACAGATTTTCGACAACGAGCACTTGATTACCATGCTTTTCCTACTCCGGGTAAAATCAGTGTTGCATTAACCACCGCTGCTGAAACGAGTGATGATCTGTCACTAGCTTATAGCCCCGGTGTTGCTGAACCAGTAAGAGAAATAGCCGCTAACCCTGATGATGTCTATAAATACACGGCAAAAGGAAATACTGTTGCCGTTATCACTAACGGTACTGCTATTTTAGGTTTGGGTAATTTAGGCCCAATGGCATCTAAGCCTGTAATGGAAGGTAAGTCATTATTATTTAAACGCTTTGCCAACATTGACTCGTTTGATATTGAAGTAAACCACAAAACCGTTGAAGAGTTTGTAAATACAGTTTCGAATATTGCCGATAGTTTTGGTGGTATAAATCTTGAAGACATTAAGGCGCCAGAATGTTTTGCTATTGAGAAAGCCCTAATTGAACGTTGTAAAATCCCTGTATTTCATGATGATCAACATGGTACTGCCATTGTTACCGCTGCGGCTATGATCAACGCATTAGATATTCAAGGCAAAGATATTAAACTGGCTAAAATTGTTTGTTTAGGAGCCGGTGCTGCTGCAATTGCCTGTATGGAACTATTGGTCAAGTGTGGTGCTCAGCGTGAAAAAATCTATATGCTTGATACTAAAGGTATAGTGCATACTCGTCGTGATGACTTAAATGAATATAAAAAACTTTTTGCAAATAATACTGACAAGCGTACTTTAGATGGCGCCATTGAAGGCGCTGATGTATTTGTTGGTGTGTCTGGTCCTAATTTGTTGAGTCAAGAACAAGTTAAATTAATGGCGCCGAACCCAATTATTTTTGCTTGTTCAAATCCAGACCCCGAAATTAAACCTGAATTGGCGTTAGCCGCTCGTGCTGATGCAATTATTGCTACAGGTCGTTCTGATTATCCTAATCAAGTTAATAATGTACTTTGTTTTCCTTTTATCTTCCGTGGTGCTTTAGATGTTCGTGCCCGTACTATCAACGATGAAATGAAAATCGCAGCGGTACATGCTATTAGAGCAATAGCAAAAGAAGAAGTACCAAATGAAGTGTTAGTTGCATCAGGTGAATCTGAGTTAACTTTTGGTCGGAACTATATAATTCCAAAACCAATAGATTCGCGTTTATTACCTGCTGTTGCTTTAGCTGTAGCAAAAGCTGCAGTAGATTCTGGCGTTGCAGCGCTACCCTTACCTGATAATTACATGCGGTAATAATAACCTTGGCGAAAACATAAGTAGAGTGGTGAGTAGTAAGTAGTAAGTTGTTAAATAAATTAATCTCTAATGAATTATTTGAAAGCGCTGTACAACCTTTATCCTTATTGAGTTAGATAGCTCCCCTTACATTCGTGAAAATTTTATAACAACTTGCACACTAAAACTCTCCCATCACAGTTACCTAATGTATTTCAAGTAGCGTCGCCAGTGTGCGAAGACATAAATTATCGATAGAATTTTTCATATATAAGAAGAAATATTCATTATGCTGTTAAATAAACGACATTCAATTCAAAAAAAAGTCACAGTATTATTTATTAGTATTGTTTTGCTATGTACTTTGGGTTTTGCAGTGCTGACCTCTCACACATTATCAGCTTTATCTGATGAACAAATATCGTCAACTAAAAAATTAATACAAAGCTCTGTACTTAAATCCATGGATGACGCAGGAAAACTATCCAGCGAACGTATCAGCAAACTGCTCAAACAAAGCTTTGCACCTGTGCTAATTTTAGCTGAAACCTTATCTAAAACAGCCCAACCAAGTACACCTTTCAATAGAGAGGTAGTAAGTAATTTAAATCGTTATACATTAGAAGCAACACCGACTATTAGTTCGATTTACACTCACTTTGAAGTTGATGGTTATGATGGACTTGATAGCACTTTTGTTAATTTTGGACAACACTCAACATCAACTGGGAGCTTAGAAGTCTATTGGATAAAAGAGAATGGGCAAGCAAGCTTTTACCCTACAGATAATTCGGAAGATAAATATAACAGTGAAAAAGACGACAATGGTATTCGTAAATCAGAATATTACTTATGCAGTAAAGATTCACTAAAACCTTGTGCGCTTGACCCTTATATGTATGAGATAGAGCCTGGACGCGAAGAGTTAATGACGACACTATCTGCACCAATCATTGTATCAAAGCAATTTAGGGGGTTAGTCGGTGTTGATATTAATTTACCTATTGTACAAAAGTGGATTATAGAACAAGCAAAATCGTTATTTCAAGGCAATGTATCTATCAGTTTATTCAGTCAAAAAAATATGATTATTGCTTCAAGCCTTTACCCTGATAAATTATCTAAAAAAGCTAGTGATGCTAATTCAGAACTTTCAGCGATATTAAGAACTCCCAAAAACTCAATTATCTCTAGCTCAGACTGGCATGTTAAAGTGCCTGTTTTTATTAGTGAAGCAAATGTGACATGGACTCTTCTTATTTCTGTTCCTGAAAAAATAGCCTTAGCCTCAGTGTTAGAAATGACAGAGAAAGCGAATGAGTTCTATAATAAAGCACTCACTGAGCTGCTATTCTTTTCACTCTTGTTCTTATTATGCGCATTATTTTTTGCTATCTGGCTTGCGAGATCAATAACCTCCCCCATCAAGTTACTTTCCTTTTCGATTCAAGAGTTGGCAGATCGTGAAGGCGATCTAACCCAAAAAGTAACGGTTGAAAGTCATGAAGAATTAATACTCTTGGCGGGTGGCTTCAATAAGTTTATTAAAAAGTTAGCTGAAATGATTGGCTCATCTAAAAAGTTCTCCAATGAATTAGTCGGCAAGTTTGGTGAGCTAGAAAACATTGCTCATGAAGTTGAAAATGACACGCAAGAGCAACAACTTAATTTAGACAGTATTGCTACTGCGATGACTGAAATGGCCACCACGTCAAGTGAAGTTGCAAAGCTTGCTGTAGAAACAGCAAATGGTGGAAAGCATGCCAATTCACTTCTACAAGAAACTCAGAATATTTTAGAAGCGAGTGTTCAGAATGTGCAAGAACTTGAACAAAACATGTCATTAACGAGTAAGCAAATGTCACAAGTTGCCGCTCACAGTTCAGATATAACAGGTATTGTTGAAACAATTAGATCTATTGCTGATCAAACCAACCTACTCGCATTAAATGCGGCGATTGAGGCAGCAAGAGCAGGAGAACAAGGCAGGGGTTTCGCCGTTGTTGCCGATGAAGTTAGAAACTTGGCTGCGCGAACTCAAACATCGACTCAGGATATCAGTAATTTAATTGGAAACTTACAGTTGGAGGTCGATAAAGCCGTTGAAACACTCGATGCAAACAAAGAGTCGATTACTGGTACTGTTGATAAAACGAGTCTTAGTTTTGAACAACTTTCCCAAACGTTGGAAAGTATCAAGCTCATGAGTGAAAGTACAGAACAAGTAGCAACTGCGGCTGAAGAGCAAAGCCAAGTTGCTGAAGATATAAATATTCGATTAGTTTCTGTATCTGATAGTAGTACAGGATTGGCTGAATTAGGACAACGATTACAAGAGAATAGTGCTTACTCTAAAGGCGTCGTTGAACGGATTGAATTAGAGCTAAATCGCCTAAAATGCTAAAACTCTTTCTCTATTATCTTCGCTTAAGAATATATATTAAGGCTAACATGCGCCTGGTAATTTTGCTTTCATAGCTTGTACATTGAAGTATAGATATTTTGTATTTTTCAAAAGAAACTTTTTAAAATTGACTAATAATTTCATAACGCACGTAGCCTGTGAAAAAATCAGACATATCAAATAAAACAAAAATATAAATAGAATGGAGAGTTGTACCTTGTTAACTAAATTAATATCTAATGAGTTGTCTGAAAATGATGTACTACCTTCATCTTTATTGAGCAAAATAGCTACTCACCCGTTACGTGAGAAGCTTTATAACGAATTGCACAATAGACCTTTTCCATCAATATCTTCCCCGGCTCAACTTACACATATAGCAATTCAACACCAAGGGAAATTAAAGCAAGAAGAGCATGACTTTATTTCACTGTTATGTAATAAGTTTCAAGTAAATTCGCCAGCGAAATCAATGCCGTGTTTTTATCAGGATTTTGGTTTATTCAGCCTTCGTTGGGAGCGTCATTTAGAGTATTCAACTTATACTTTTATTCATCAGGCTCCGTTAACGGATCAACCTTTTATTAAAAATGCTATCGATTATGTTCCCAGTAATTGGCTCGAAAAAATGCCAGGTCAAGTCATTGCTGCAGTGCATTTGATTATTGAACCTGAAAATATTGATAAAAAAATAACGCACAAAGTTGAACAGTTTTTTGACAATATGTCATTGATAGCCAGCGCTCCCGTAAATTCACAGGCGAAAGTATGGAGCTCATTTAAATTACATAACGATGGTTTTGGTCGTTTTCTGATATACCAACAAGATTTATCAGCTGCGCAGCTAGGACGATTAACACAACAATTATTACAGCTTGATACATACCGGTTGATGGCAACATTGGGTTTACCACTAGCTAGAGTCATTAATAGTGAACTTAATCAATTAGATTTACAACTGCAACAAGTTACCACCTATATAGCTTTAGGTACTGATAAAAGCGATAGGGAGCTACTTACACAAGTATCTAAAATAGCAGCGAAAGTGGAAGACTATCGTAGTCAAAGTACTTACCGCTTCTCTGCTACTAATGCCTATTACGATGTAGCATTACAACGGATGGAAGAATTGAAAGAAGAAGAAATTCCGGGATATATAACCTTGCAAGAATTCTTAATGCGTAGAATTACACCTGCTGTTAAAACCTGCCAAACGGCTTCTAACCACTTAGAAGATATTTCTAGAAGGGTCACCCGCGCTAGTGATTTATTGCGCACACGCGTTGATATGGTTTTACAAGAGCAAAATCAAACCTTATTAAAGTCAATGAACCACCGTGCACATGTGCAAATGCGTTTGCAACAAACCGTCGAAGGCTTATCTGTTGCCGCGATAAGTTATTACGGCATGCAATTATTTGAAACCATGTTAACGTCTTTACCAACACTGGGTATTGACTATAACCATGAACTAGTGAGTGGCTTTGCGGTACCTATTGTTATTGGTATTGTTTTTGTTGTCACACGCTTAGTTCATAGGCGCTTAATGAAAGAATTAAAGTAATTCAGATTACTCAGATATAAATGACGATACAGATTAGTAAAACTCGCTGTAAACCTGATGTTGAAATTCAAAGTGTGCTTGAGACATTGCCGTATTTTATCATTGCAAGAGGGAGCTTCCAGAAGGTGTAAGTTTTATTGCTATAAAAAAGGGTAGACCATTTGGTCTACCCTTTTTGTTGTTACTTACTTATGTTCTTATTAACGTTGTGAAGCGTCTCTATAAGCAGAGTATGTACGTTGCGTACTGATATGTCCGGCAATATGTTTCGCGTCGTGCCATACCCCCCAAATAAAGGCAGAGCCACGACGTGACAGCCATGCTTGACCGACGAAATAAACACCTGGTTCAGTTGAAATACCACGTTGATGTGCTGGTTTACCATTTTCATCAAATGCATTAACATTTAACCAACTGTAATCTAACGCGAAGCCCGTTGCCCACACAATTGAGGTAATACCAGCTTCAGTCAGATCAAGCTCAAGAATAGGGTTGGTCATACACTCAGGGTCTGCCAACACATCGCGAGCTGAAGGCTCTTCAGGAAGATCAAGACCATTACGCTCTACGTAGGCATCAGCCGAATCTAGAAAATCCATGTAGTTTTTATTGCCGCGTTCAACATTCGTATTAAGATCTTTTTGGAATGTCACTTTGCCATTATTAAACTCTTTGGTCATACCAAGTAGTGTGATCCCTTGATGTGCAAGTGCACGAAAATCAACGGTACCGTTACCACCATGAGCCCCCGTTACCGCGATAGTAACATGCTCTGTTCCTGGTTATAGAGACTCACGATCCCACTCACCTAATACACCTAACCACCAACAGAAGTCGCGGTTACGGTATGAACGTGGTGGACGATCATGTGGCCCAGCCGATAAGAATACTTTTCGACCTGAGCGCTGAAGTTCATCAGCAATCTGTACACCTGACGAGCCAGCACCAACGACTAATACTGCACCGTCTTCTAACTGGTCAGGGTTACGATAGTCTGCTGAATGAATTTGGGTGATTTTTTCATTTTTAGCGATAGGTGGAATAACAGGTACTTGGAAAGGTCCTGTTGCAGAAACAACGCGCTTAGCTTCTATAGTGCCTTGAGAAGTTTCAATGATAAAACCTTGACAGTTAGTATTACGCTCTACATTTTTAACCTCTATACCAGTACGGATAGGGGCATCAAACTTTTTGGCGTAATCGACGAGATAATCCGCAATTTTTTCTTTCGGTACAAAAGAGTCTGGATCATGTTCTTCAAACTCCAAACCTGGAAAACGATCGTGCCAAGCTGGCCCATTGGCTACTAATGAATCCCAACGACCTGTGCGCCACTGCTCAGCAATACGGTTACGTTCTAGTACAAGATGTGGTACATCCTGCTTGCTCAAATGTTCACTCATTGCCACACCGGCCTGACCAGCACCTATAACAAGCGTATCTATTTTTTCAATTGTCATTTTTGTTTCCTTATTATTTCTTTATCAGGGGCTGATGGTTAAGCCAAGATGTTTTCCACATTGAGTGGACTGTTGAGCCAGATGCTAATTGGAAGTAAAACTAAATGACTTATTAGGTTACTTTAGGATTTTAACATCATTACATTCACACCCTATCTACCTAGCAATATTACGTTCGGTAATGGTGCCGAAATGTTCTGTCTGGCTTGCAATCTTCCGCCTGACTTATCAAGTTTTTGAAAGGCTTTCTATCGCCCTTTTCAGATTGCCAATGAAGCATATTAAGAAAAACTGCATTGGTAAAATATTATTAATTTAATGATTAAATAAAAAAAACTTATCCAATATCGACATCAATAAAATATTTCAAATCATCAATTTTCAGATTGGTTGTCAAAAACGTCCCAACAAATTAGCTATGATATAAAGGCATTTTCAGCTTGGTTCTGTATAGATAAAACTTATCTTATCAATACATTTTAAAAATTTTATTTATTTTTAAATAGCTATAAAATATCGATATGCCATAAAAATTCAACTTAATTAATAAAGAGCAGTCACAAGGTTAAACGGGAACACAAACATGATTAGAACTGGTGAAGAGTACCGTGAATCGATTAAAGATGGCCGTGAAGTTTATATCGAAGGTGATAAGGTTAAAGATGTTGCCACTCATCCTGCTTTTAAACCGATTGTAGATGTTAGAGCGCAAATTTATGATATGCAGCATAGCGCTTCAACAAAAGATGTGATGACCTATAAAGCAGATAATAATGAAGAGTGTGCAATAGCTTTAAAGTTACCTCGAAGCCAACAAGACTGGTGGGATAAGAAAAACGCTACTGAAATGATGATGAATAAAATTGGTGGTGTTGTTACCCGTGTTGGTGATGAAACTGCTGGCGAAATGTGGTCATTGTATGATGCGCAAATTGCTTTAAATGAAGTAAATCCCGAATTTGCAGATAACATCAAAAATCATATCGATAATATTGTCATTAATGACCCTTTCAACGTGACTGCTAATACCGACCCAAAAGGTGATCGTTCTAAAACCCCACAAGCACAAGATCCTGACATGTTATTACATGTGGTGCGAGAAACGGATCGAGGTATTATTGTACGAGGTGCTAAATTTGAAACGGCTGCGGCTTATGCAAACCAAGCTTTTACCAAGCCTACAATAGCTAACTGGGCAGCCGATACGAAATTTTCAGATTATGCCGTCGGCTTTATTTGCGATTTAAGCTCTGCAGGTATCAAAATTATTTGCCGAGATGGTTTTGCCGGTAAAAATCCTATGGATTATCCAATTGCAACAAAATTTGATGAAGTTGAAGCGTTGGTTGTTTTTAATGATGTTGAAATCCCGTGGGAAAACGTCCTTTTTTATCGTAACACTAAAGCAGCAATGTTTATCCGCTCAACTCTACATCGCTACTCAGCCTTTGCTTATATACAGCGTAACTTGAAAGTCGCTGAATTATTAATTGGTGCATCAATACTTAATGTTCAACAAACGGGTACCGACAATCAACCCGCAGTACAAGAACGTTTAGCCAAATTGGCCTGTTATCGAGAGGGTATTGACGCCCATTTGATATCGTCAATTGCGATGGCTGAAGAAAGCCCTGGAGGTTTAACCATGCCAAATCAATCATTGCTTTATGCTGGTCGAGTTTTTGCTTGTTCTCAACTTTATGAAATGATTAATATTGCCCGTGAATTAGGTGGTGGACAGGTATGTTTAACTCCAAGTTTTGACACCTTTAATCATAAAGAAGTTAAGCCATGGCTAGATAAGTTTTATAGCCTGAATGATCAATGGTCTGCTGAAGATCGACGTAAATTACTCGCCTATTCTCGTGATTTATGTAATTCCGATTACGCAGGTCATCGCTTAACGTTTCAAGAATTCGCTCAATCACCGCGTTTTGCCCATTTAGCATCGGTATATCATCATTTTGATTTTGACGGACCTGTAGACCTTGTCTGTCAAGCCGCTGGCTTAAGCGAATCACTTCAATCAAACAAACTAAAGAAAACAAATATAGCTGGCGGACATGGGGCTTTCTTAGGCACCACTGCTGATAACTTAAATAGGAAAATATAATGATTACACATGAAAGAATTCGTATGTTTAATACTAAAGAAACATACCCAAATCAAAGTTTAGATAATGATCTTTGTCAAGCAGTTAAAGCAGGTAACACTGTCTATGTTCGAGGTCAAATCGGAACAGATTTCAATGGTAATTTAGTAGGTCTTGGTGACCCTGGTGAACAAGCTAAGCAAGCAATGAAAAATGTTAAACAATTACTTGAAGAAGCTGGTTCCGAGTTAAGTCATGTCGTTAAAACCACTACCTATATTACCGATCCACGTTATCGTGAGCCGGTTTACCAAGAAGTCGGAAAATGGTTTAAAGGTGTTTATCCTATTTCAACAGGTTTGGTTATTTCAGGTTTAGCTCAACCTGAGTGGTTGATGGAAATTGACGTTATTGCAGTTATTCCTGAATAACCCAGATGACTAAATATTCACTTAAATTGAAGGAAATAATGTCATGACATTTTCACTTATAGCCGTTTGTCCAACCACTAAACGTGTCGGTACAGTGGTAACCTCTTCAAGTATTTGCGTTGCTAGCAGATGTTCATTTGTAGCTGCAGGTGTGGGCGCAGCGCAAAGCCAGAACATAACCGATCCTGATCTAGGCCCACAGATGTTAACAATGGCCAAATCAGGCTTGAGTCCTAAAGAATTGATGGCAAAAATTGTTGCAGACACTCCTAACATCCAGTGGCGTCAATTGGGTTTAGTTAACCTTGATGGTAAAACAGCAGTATTCTCTGGTGATGAGTCACTGGGCATACACGCTACTGCTGAGGGAACAAACTGTGCCGCTATGGGTAATATGCTGGAAAGCACAGCAATACCACAAGCGATGATATCTGCTTTTGAACAGACTCAAGCTGAATTTCCTGAGCGGTTACTTGCCGCACTTGAAGCGGGCTTAGCCGCTGGCGGTGAAGCCGGGCCTATACATTCAGCAGGCATAAAAGTAGCGGCTAATGCAAACTGGCCAGTAATTGACTTACGAGTTGATTGGGAAGATGAACCTGACCAAGCTATTAGCAAACTACGCGATACATGGAATGTGTATCATCCACAGATGCAAGCTTATATTACCCGTGCTGTGGATCCTGCTGAATCAGAATCTTACGGCGTTCCTGGAGATCTCTAATGAACACTACACAACTTCAAACGCCAAAAAGTTTGGCGTTAATAGAAAAATTAATTAGTTTTGATACTACCAGCTACAAGTCAAACTTAGACCTGATTGAGTATATACAGGATTATTTAAGTGAATACGGTATCAGCTCACAGTTAGCTTTTAATAAAGAAAAAACCAAAGCTAACCTATACGCAACTATCGGCCCACAAGATAAATCAGGGGTGATGCTTTCAGGCCATACTGACGTTGTACCTGTTACTGGCCAAGCTTGGGATACCGATCCATTTTGCGTAACGCAGAAAGACGGTATGTTATTTGGTCGCGGTACATGCGATATGAAAGGCTTTATTGCGATTGTTTTAAGTTATCTTCCTGAAATGATTGCGGCAAAACTTGAAACCCCGGTACATTTAGCATTTTCTTATGATGAGGAAATTGGTTGTGTTGGTGCTAGACGCTTAGTAGAAATGATGTCAGGCATGCCAATAAAACCAGCGATGTGCATTGTTGGTGAACCTACAAGCTTGCAAGTCGTTAATGCACATAAAGGTAAATTGGCACAACGTATAACAGTTAATGGTTTAGAAGCACACTCTAGTTTGCCGCATTTAGGTGTTAACGCCATTGATTTTGCCGCAGATCTAATAATTTTCATTCGAGAGTTAGGATGTGGGTTAGCAGAAAATGGACCTTTTGAAGAAGGCTTTGATGTAACCTACACTACGTTACATACCGGAAAAGTCGAAGGTGGCGTAGCGTTAAATATTGTTCCTAAGCATTGCCAGTTTGATTTTGAAATACGTAATATTCCTGGACAAGACCCACAACCCTTACTCGATAAAGTAATGGCTTATGCTAAAAACGTACTTGAACCAAAAATGAAAGCAGTTGATGTTAACTGTAGCATTGAAATGTCACCGCTTTCTGGTTATCCAGGCATGTTTACAGAAGAAGAGAAAGAAGTCGTTGAGTTTGTGCAAACGCTAACGGAAGTTAAAGGTCTGAAAAAAATCACCTTTGGTACTGAAGGCGGATTATTTACCAATGCTCTACATATACCAACAGTGGTTTGTGGCCCTGGCAGCATTGAGCAAGCACATAAACCTAATGAATTTATTGAGGTTGCACAGGTACTCGCTATGGAGAGTTTTATGGATAAACTGATCACAGCACTATCGCCATCATAATAATAAGTGTATTAGAAATATAATGAAAGTTAATTTGCGCTCAATCTGGAGCTTACTCTTTGGTGTCGGTTTAATTGGCATTGCAGTAGGCTCTCAAAACTCATTATTAGGGATAAGAGCATCGATTGAAGGTTTTACTAACCAGCAAATTGGCTTTATTATGTCGGCATATTTTTTTGGTTTTATGGTGGGCTCAGCTAACACCATTAAAGCAATCAACCGTGTTGGGCATGTTCGAGTTTTCGCTGCATTAACAGCGTTACTCTCTATTACTATTTTATTGCACTCGTTAAATATTCACGTTATCTCGTGGATAACACTGAGGTTTTTAACCGGTCTTGCGGTCTCAGGTATTTGGGTAGTCTCTGAAAGTTGGTTAAATCAATCGACTAATAACCAAAACCGAGGAAGTTTAATCTCCATTTATATGATGATTATTAACTTAGGCATGGCTGGCGGCCAACTCATGTTGTCGGTGAGTGAACCACAGTCATTTGTATTATACTCGTTGATTTCCGTTATTGTCAGTATTGCTGCAATTCCTATATTAATGAGTAGTATCACTGCACCTAAAATAACAGAATATCAATCAATCAGTTTAATGCAGCTTTTTAAACTGACACCCGCTGGGACTGTTGGCATATTCATTACCGGTATGGTTAACGCCATTACGTTAGGTATGGGGGCAGTATTTGCTAGTAAACTAGGGTTGTCTGTTGTTGAAATTTCCTATTATATTGCTGCTATTTTGATGGGTGGTGTGTTACTACAATGGCCACTGGGTAAATTATCAGATATAACAGATAGGCGAGTTGTGACTGCTATTGTGGCCTTATCTGCAGCAATAGTGGCTATAATTAGTATGCAGATGACTGTAAAAGATTACTCCCTTTTAGTCATGCTAGCTTTCGTATTCGGGGGGCTAAGTCTGACACTTTATTCATTATTTAATGCTTTAGCAAACGACTTTCTCAATGAATCCCAAGTAATGTCTGCTAGTGGTGGTTTGTTAATTATTAAAGGGTTAGGTGCAACACTTGGTCCCATCTTTGTTTCCTTTATTATGGATATCTTTGGTTTAGCCGGTTTTTATTTAACGCTTGCAACTTTATGCTTGTTGATAAGCCTATTTTGCTTTTATCGAGTCATTTTCTATAAAATTAAACCTGGGCATAGTACTAATTTCAATATTCAATCAGTAACTCCAATCAACAGATTTGATAAATAGTAACCAAATAAACATGAAGAGTGACGTATTAAAATAAAGCGTGATAACCGAGCAAGTTATCACGCTTTAGTAAAGTTACACCTAAGAAGTGCTAATAGTGAAAAATTAAAATATATTGAATTCAGAGAATGTTTCCCTGTTAATTTTAGGCCATTCATCTTTCAAAAGACTAAACATAACATAGTCATACAAATTACCATCCTCGTGACGAAAACACTTTCGCATAGTACCTTCCTCGGTTGCCCCAAGTTTTAAAACGGCTTTTCTTGAGCGGGTATTGGATGATTCAACACAAAAGCTAATGCGCTCAAATTCTAATTCACTAAAAAGATAATTTAAAAGCGCATGTTTACATGCTTTATTTAGGCCAGTCCCTCTAAATTCTGAGCAGAACCATGTCCAACCAACTTCAAGAGACATTACATCATAATCGAATAGAGCAAGGCGTGTACTGCCTGCAATTTTTCCTGAAGCTTTATCAATAACAATAAATGGATAAGAAATATCCTTTTCACGTTCTGATACAGTTTCATTTACATAATTTTCAAAGTCTTTTCTATTCTTAATATTATTAGGCATGTGCAGCCACGTTTCTTCGTCATATACAATATCGACAAGCCCTGCACTACTTTCATGAGTAAAAGGTACAAGCCTTACGCGCCTATTCTCAACTATAATATTTTGTCTAAATAAATCGATCATTGTATTCTCTTTTAATTGTTGATTGTAAACTACGCATGCTCGTTATTTATATTTAAAAACAATTACCTCCCATTGATTTTATTGTTTTTTATTTCATATCTACAAGGTAAAAAATAATAACTAAGTTAATCTTCTCAGGCTAAAACTACCAATAACATTTTATTGCCTTATGTATGTGTTTTATTCATACAAAAGCCAAATCCTTTTAAACAATTTTTTTTGGCTGGGCAAAATATAAAGATAAGCAAACACCGCTATTCTGCGCTAATTTAAAAATACCCTGTATTATTGCTGAAATCAAACGACAATAACGTGGTGAATTGATTCACCATTACAAAAATACAATGAAATGGAATATAGACTAATTTAGTACCCATCCGTAACTTGAGAATAGGTTTCATCGACATTTTTCCTTTAAGAATATCAAACATAGTGTTGTAGAATAATAGTCGTGAGCCTGCGTATTACCTATGCATAACTATTTTCTATCTAAAAAACCCTTTAAAACTATTTTATCTATTACTCTTCCGAGGGTAGGTTGGTATGACTGCTAAGCAGGTTGTGCGTCTAGATTTCTTATTACACCGATAGGTAATTAAGGACGCTTTATATTCATAATAAAAGAGTAATATAACATGATAAAAATAGCTCTGTTCACTTCCTTGATTAGTGCTTTTAGCATTAACACAATTGCTGCCGAAGTTTCTGGTTCGGTCTCATTCACTAACGATTATCGGTTTCGTGGCATCTCTCAAACGGCAGGTGATGCTGCTGTTCAAGGGAGCCTCGACGTCTCATTTGAAAATGGTATATATGCCGGCGTTTGGGGGAGTAATGTCGACTTTGGGGATGAAGCCAATCTAGAAGTTGATTATTACGCCGGTTATGCCGGAAGTATTACTGAAGAATTGAGTTATGACGCAACGCTCTTCTATTTTCAATACCCTGGCTATAACACAGGTAATATTGACTTTCTTGAAATCGATTTCGGTCTTCATTATAAAAACATCTCGTTTCTGTATGCTGTTTCAAATGATTATGTAAACTCTTCAGAATCTGCTCACTACGCCTCCTTAGACTATAGTTTACCTATCACTGAAACTATTAATTTTGATCTTCATGCTGGTTACGCTTTTGGCGATTATTGGGACGGGATACGAGATTTCAATGATTATCAGGATTATTCAATTGGGCTTTCTTCAAGTTTTGCAGGCATAGATGTGTCTATTGCCTACTTAATGAACTCGATGGATACTAAGGCCGATGAAGTTTCTACTGGTGCATTCCGCAACGACGATATGGTTCTTCTGAGTGCTTCTCGATCGTTCTAAATGACATTGTTGATCAACTTTGAGCGATAGAGGCAACTATCCCAGCTTTTACTGGGTTAGTTGACTTCTAATTGAAAAGACATACTGAGCAAGGGACTGCTTTGACATTGAATAACTATAATACAATAAGGAAAACAAAATGAATACAACAACGCAAATACAAGCAACAGCCGAAGGCACTTCTGCCCTCGACAACGGCTCTGGCGGAACAGGCCATCTTAAACGCGTTCTAGGCCTCCGTTCATTGCTATCCGTAGCTATCGGTTTAGTAGTCACTCAAGGGGTAATGGTTTTAGCATTGCAAGGTCTAGGTATTGCAGGTATTGGCTTTTTTATCGCCATGGCAATAGCCTTTATACTGGCCCTGTTCGCAGCCTTCAGTTTTGCTGAACTTTCCTTAATGATGCCACGTGCAGGCACCCTTAGTACATACACCCAAGTAGCCATTGGGCAATTCCCGGCAATTGTTGCTACATTTTCAGGATATGTCGTGGTCGCCATGTTTGCAGTAGCGGCAGAACTTCAGTTGATAGGACTGATCCTGTCAGAAATATTCCCTAATTTCTTGTCGCCAATGGCGTTAGGCTTGCTCATTCTTGGAATATTCGCCGTACTCAATATAGTCGGTGTAGACATCTTCGCCAAGCTACAGACAGTGCTTGCTTTTACCATGGTTGTATCAATCTCCGTACTTGGGGCTGCTGCCATCTTAGGCACTAACGAACCGCAACTGACCAACCTCGACTTATTCTCTGATTGGAATCCTATAGGTACTGAGGTCTTCTCTCTGATCGCCTTGGCTATCTGGCTATTTGTCGGTGCCGAGTTCGTTTGCCCACTCGTTGAAGAAACCAAAAATCCTGAAAAAAACATCCCTAAATCCATGTTCTATGGGCTATTTACTATTCTTGGTGTCTATTTACTGTTTTGTATCGGTGCTTTCTTCTACCTGCCACTTGATCAGATGGCCAGCTCGTCACTCCCTCATCTGGATTATGCCGTTGCCGTTTTTGGTGATTCTGGACTGGAAATTTTAGCCATCGTTGCTATCACCGCTACCTGCAGTACAGTAAATACCACCCTAGCTTCAGTACCACGGATGTTATACGGGATGGCTCAAAATAAACAGGCGTTTCCAATTTTTAAGCGTTTGGATAAGCGCTTTAATACCCCAGCCTTCGCTATCTTATTCATGGCTGTCATCATCGGTGCCCCTATGGTCGTCTTGGGCGACAAACCTGATACCGTTTTGATTCTACTACTCGCTGCATCTGCTTGCTGGTTGCTGGCTTATATCATTAGCCACATCGATGTTATCGTGCTGAGAAATCGGATACCCGACGCAAATCGTCCCTTCAAAACCCCCTTTTATCCTCTACCACAGATCCTCGGTATTATTGGTATGGGTTACGCAGCCTATAACGTTTCACCGTCTCCGGAAATGACCCAACAGATTTTCGTTACAGCAGGAGCGGTACTTGGTTTGGTTTCAATCATTGCGGCGCTCTGGGTTAAGTTCTATATGAAAAAGAACCTATTTGAGCCTGAAAGCATAGAAGATGCTCTTAAGGATTAATATCTGTCCACATAGGAACACAGGTAATAATCAGTAAGGATTCGACTATTACCTACTTTTCCAATTAGGATATCATCCGACTCAGTATCATTAGAGTCGGTTGATTTTTCAAGTTAACAGTTCTAACACTCCTATTGGCAGCCATACCATATTGCATACCAATGCGAGTGTACTTTCATAGTTTCTTTTTAATTATACCTGTCGCTATACTTCGGTACAGCTTAAGTCGAACAAAAACATTCTCAACTAATATGTCGGTAATTATATAAACACCAATCAATACCATCATTACTTACCTTGGGATTCTTCTTTTTGGGCTAATTTTAATAACGATTTTTATCGTGTACTTACTTCCTAAAGGCTTCAATTTCATAGCCTCTAACCGTAACAATATAACTTGAACTTAGCCACTTATCTACAACCTCTGGTGCTATTTTACTGTCGTGTATTTCATCACCTGTTATGTCAAATTCAATTGATAAACCATAACTATCTACCGCCATATGAACTTTAGTTGTGTTACTTGCAACACTCTATCTATGTCTTCATTATCCTCAGTTCTAGCGTCAGTATTGTGCTGATGTGCTTTCACAATACTACCATCAATAAACTCCCACTCTAGATTAGACTCATATATTAATGACTGAATAGTCTCATTAAAGCAGCTTTATTTGACCATAAATTAAAGCGTCTATAGATGGCTCTCCGATCACCAAATATTTCTGGAACATCACACCAAAGACATCGCATTCGATATAAAATATATTCCATTGTATTTACTAGTAAAATTTCAAAATAAATCGACATACCTGTTGATTGGCACTAGACCCCCCATAGCAGAGTTGACTGAATGGAGGAGTAATTATCATCCGAAAATGCAGGCTTACCAACTAATGCGATACCTTAGGCGTACCAGGCGACAAACCGCAAGTAATTCTGCGTTTCTAAATAAATTAACACTGACCTACCTCCCCCTATCTGAGCCAAATTATATGTGTCTGGATTCTCTTCTATTACTTTTTATTAAGCCATTATGATTTGAATCAAAGAGTATAGCCGTAGGTAATTTTTCTTTCGGCGTATACCTATTACGTCCAACCTGGGAGTAGTTCAATAGTACTTACTTGAGAGCGTATTATTTTCTGCATACATTTTTCTTATACCAAAACATATAAATTAATATTTTACTAATACCAGATGGAATCATAATGTATTTATGTATTAAAAGTGAACAGCTTAAGGTTTAAAACAAAGCTAGCATCACTTTTTCAAGTAAACCACAGGAAATATAATCTATGAATCACGCTATAAGTATAAAAAATGTCAGTAAATTTTACGGCGATTACCGCGCGATAAAAGATATCTCTTTTGACATACAAGACAATGAATTTTTCACCTTACTCGGCCCTAGTGGTTGCGGTAAAACAACCTTATTAAGAATGATTGCTGGTTTTGAGATACCAAGTGGCGGTGTAATTAAACTGCACGGCACAGATATTCAATCGCTGCCGGCCCACCAACGTCGTGTTAATACGGTGTTCCAAAATTACGCACTATTTCCACATATGACTTTAGCGCAAAATATTGGCTTCGGTTTGCAGATGCTTAACTGGAGTAAAGAAAAGATCGCAGCTCGGGTAGATGAAATGCTTGAGTTAGTTCACATGCGACCATTTGCATCGCGTATGCCTTCAGCACTTTCCGGTGGACAACAACAGCGAATAGCATTGGCTCGTGCCCTTGCACCTAAGCCAGAAGTACTACTTTTAGATGAACCCTTATCAGCTCTGGATTTAAAGTTACGCCAATCAATGCGCGATGAATTGCAACAACTACAACGTGATACAGGAATTACTTTTATTTTCGTCACCCACGATCAGGAAGAAGCGTTGGCGATGTCGGACAGAATCTGTGTGCTAGCTGAAGGCACTGTTCAGCAAATAAGCAGCCCTAATGAAATTTACGAAAATCCGAATAATAAGTTTGTTGCAGATTTTATTGGCGAAACCAATTTTATGCCTGTCACTATTAACAGTCATGACAATGCAACGGTATCAGTTACAAACCCTCTGGGCATTGAGTTAAATGTACCTAATAAGGGCTTTAGTCAAGGACAAGAAGCTACGATGTCCTTGCGTCCTGAAAAGATTTCAATCAACACCCCAGGATTAGAGGTAAATTTACAAGGCAAGATAGTACACAGAACCTATATGGGTGGTTATACCCACTATAAAGTACGCACTGAGAATGCCACAGAATTACGAATTTCTAAACGTAATACTATTAGTAACGATACTGAATATAACCTTGGTCAACAAGTAGACATTGGCTTTAGTAAAGCATCTGTAAGGGTGTTAAGCCAATGAAAAAGCTAAGTTGGAACTTTTGGGGCCTACTCCCTGCCTACCTAGTTATGTCACTATTGATGGTGTTACCGCTATTAATCATTTTTTATGTTTCATTCATGACTTCTGACGCCTATGGCGGATACAAAGCAATATTCTCATTGCAATCATACAGTCAAATTTTTTATACAGCTGATTGGGATGATAATTTAGTACTGAATTTTCAGTATCTTAAAATTATCGCTAGAACGTTATTTCTCTCTGGTGCAACAGCCGTGATCTGCCTGTTAGTTAGTTTTCCTGTTGCCTACTATATTTCACGCCAGAGCAACAACATGAAAACTTTTTTGCTCTATTTGGTCACCTTGCCATTTTGGGTCAGCATGGTAGTGCGTGTATACGCTTGTGTACTCATTTTGAGTAATGATGGCGTACTGGAAAGCGGCCTGCGTTTCTTTGGTCTAATTGGTGATATCGACAGTTTACTCTACAACAACGCTGCCATGATGGTGGGGATGGTATACACCTATATCCCGCTGATGATTTTGCCAATCTATGCCAGCATCGAAAAGTTAGATACCCGTTTGATTGAGGCCGCGAGTGACCTTTATAGCTGCCGGATGAACACCCTAAGAAGCATTATTCTGCCACTGTGCAAACCTGGCATTGTCGCTGGATTTATCTTAGTGCTAGTGCCTTGTCTAGGCACAGTACTTGAACCAATGCTACTCGGTGGTGGTAAGACAATGATGTTAGGTAATCTGATTCAAAACCAATTTGGCGTAGCGAGAAACTGGTCTTTCGGTGCCAGCTTAACGGTATTACTACTGTGTATTGTCTTATTGTTTTTAATGTTTCAAGCGCACCGAACAAGTAAATTGAGAGAGTTATCATGAATATTTTAGCTATGTTTAAGCCCAACCGAGACGCTAAACACTATCCAGGTTTTGGTGCTGTGGGTGTACTCTTTTTTACTTTTCTTTATTTGCCAATACTGGTGATCATTGCCTATTCATTCAACAGCAATCGTATTGTATCAGTATGGCAAGGGTTCTCGTGGCAGTGGTACGCCAGTGCGCTGCAAAATGAAGGGTTGCTCAATTCGTTGCGAGTCTCATTGACCGTGGCGTTATTCGCCACTTTGGTTGCAACTGTGATAGCAGTCTCCGCTGCACTCGTACTAGAGCGAGGCCAGAACGTAAAACATGCTAAATTATCGCAAGGGGTCGTCAATCTACCTTTGATGCTGCCTGAGATAGTTTTTGCGGTAGCCATTTTAATTTTGTTTTCTCAACTGGGTATTCAAAGCGGTATGTTAAAACTGATCTTAGCGCATAGCGCCTTTTGTATTCCCTTTGCTTTTTTACCTATACGGGCCAGATTGCAGGGAATGGATAACAATTTAGAGCAAGCAGCCCAAGATTTATATGCAACCCCTTTGGTAACTTTTCGCCGTATTACTCTCCCCTTGATTGCCCCCGGTATCTTTGCTGGTTCAATGCTCAGCTTTGTTATTTCGATGGATGATTTCATCACCAGTAATATTGTTTCTGGCGGTGGAGCGACAACATTACCTGTCTATATTTTTTCATTGGTAAAGCAGGGAGTATCGCCGGAACTCAATGCTATATCGACACTCATCATGGTGGCATCTTTACTGATAGCCACTCCTTGTTGGTTAATTGCAAAACGGAGCAGATAAGTAAAGTAGTTACGTATAATTAGAAAACCTAAATAATTAGTTAAAACAAAAGGATTAAATCTATGAAATATATTACAAAAATTAGTTTATTAGCTTTGAGTATTTCTCTTTCGACAGGAGCAAAAGCTGAGAATAATCAGCTTAATGTTTACACCTGGGCAGAATCAATAGATCCAGTATTGATCGAGAACTTTCAAAAAGAAACTGGCATCGAAATTACTTTAGACAGCTATACTTCAAATGAATATTTACTGGCAAAATTAAAATCTGGCAGCAGTGATTATGATGTTGTTTTCCCTAGCCAACATTTCGTTAAAATAATGATTCAAGAAGGTTTATTGAAAAACATTGATGCCAAAAATATGGCTGCATTCAAACAGGTTGATGATAAGTGGAAAAATAAGTGGTGGGATAAAAGTTCAGAGTATTCTATTCCCTTTGTTTACGGTACCGCGGGCTATACCGTTAATCGAGATAAATATGAAGGCCCTGCAAATTCCTGGAAAGAATTTTTTGAACCTACCGGTGCCGCAGCAGGAAATATCGCTGTATTTAGCACTCCAGATGAAATAATACCTGCCGCTCAACTGTACTTAGGCATAGATTTTTGTACTGAAAAGAGAACTGATATGAAAAAAGTGTATCAGCTGTTAAAAAAACAGAAAGAGTATGTGGCTGTTTACAGCTCAGATAACATCAGCTCACGCATCTCCAGCGGAGAGGTTGTAATGCACAATTGGTGGGATGGCGATTCAATGCGTGCACGTAAAAATAACAATGCACCGATTGAATACGCACAACCTAAAGAAGGCTTAGTGGGTTGGTTGGACTCTATGGTAGTACCAAAGAACTCACGTAATTCAGATAATGCTAAAACGTTCATTAACTGGATGAGTGAAAAAGACAATGCCACAATTGAGTACAATTATTATGCACACTCCTCAGCCGTAGCCATTGATGAGAGTAAAGCAATACATAAAAAGGAAAATTCACCTGAAATATTCCCGACAGCTTTCATTAAATTTACCCGCGCTTGTTCACCTTCAGCACAAAAATTAGTGGATAAAGTATGGACCCAATTATTACAATAAATTAAAAAATAGGCCATTGTAAATAGCCAAGGTGATTCATTCAATTATATATTTTCTTGGCTATTAGGAATTGAACAAACAATTTATTTATTTATTTTAACAAGTGAAACTATTATGACTATAACAAACGATAAAGAACAAACAGTAGTATTAGAATTGAACAAAAAAAACATTAAAATGCAACCATCACAAGAGTTTCAATTTGATATTAATCAAGAAAATAACGTGGATAACTTTGATTATGATACCAGTAACTACGTACTTGGATACAATTAATTTACCTATAATAATAAAAACTTAAACGAGATTAATATAATGAACCGCGTCTCTTTTTTTGTTTACATATGCCTATAGTAGCTCATGAACTACTCAAAAAAATAGTAACGAGCTCTAGAAACAATAGTAATTTTAACTAAAAATGCGCTACAGCCATGAAAATAATGTGATGACACCTTATAACTCTGCGCACAAAGTGAACATGATTTCTGTGGCGTTTTGTGCCCCTTTCCGCCTTAGAAAGCTAAGGCGCTAATAAGATGGTCCGCCTCCCCTAAGCTACACTTAGGGAGATTATTAAATGAGGAGAATCATCATGTCTACTATTAACATTCTTGGAATTGATATTGGGAAATCAACCTTTCACCTTGTTGGC
>NZ_VOLT01000021.1 GCF_007954275.1 Colwellia demingiae
ATAAATGATTATCAGTACCACCTGAGACCACGTTATAACCACGTTGTTGGAATGTTTTTGCCATTTCACGGGCGTTATCGATAACGTTTTGCTGATACTCAACATACCCTTCAGATAACGCTTCTTTAAAACAAATCGCTTTGGCTGCGATAACGTGCATTAACGGTCCACCTTGACCGGCAGGGAAAACGGCTGAGTTTAATTTCTTAGCCAGTTCGTCATTTTGTTTCGCTAAAATCAAACCGCCACGAGGGCCACGTAAGGTTTTATGGGTGGTGGTGGTGACCACATCAGCAATAGGTACTGGGTTCGGGTATAACCCGGCTGCGACCAAACCCGCAACGTGCGCCATATCGACAAAAAGCCACGCACCAATGCTATCGGCAATGTCACGAAAACGCTGCCAGTCAACCACACGAGAATACGCTGAGAAGCCTGCAATGATCATTTTTGGTTGATGCTCTTTTGCAAGACGCTCAACTTCTTCGTAGTCAATTTCACCAGTTGCTTCATTTAAGCCGTATTGCACTGCGTTATATATTTTACCGGAAAAGCTCACTTTAGAGCCGTGGGTTAAATGACCACCATGGGCTAAGCTCATGCCCAGCACGGTTTCACCAGGCTTGAGCAAGGCCATAAAGACCGCTGCATTGGCTTGTGAGCCAGAATGAGGTTGCACATTGGCGTAATCGGCGCCGAACAATTCTTTTGCACGATCAATAGCCAGTTGTTCAATCACATCGACGTGTTCACAGCCGCCGTAATAACGCTTACCGGGATAACCTTCCGCGTATTTGTTAGTCAATTGACTGCCTTGTGCTTGCATTACGCGTGCACTGGTATAGTTTTCAGAGGCAATCAGTTCAACGTGATCTTGTTGACGTTTGTCTTCTTGCTCCATTGCTTGCCAAATACTGTCGTCGAAGCCTGCTATTTGATCATTTTTATAAAACATTTCTTTCTCCGCGGCTGAACATGCCGTGTTTTTATTTTAGATTTATTTTAATACTCGTTTGAACACAAGCGAGTAATTGTTTCATTAATGCCACTACTGCATTGAATTAAAAATTCTATGTAGCAGTGACGTAATTAATTATGCTGCTAAGCGTGTTTGGCGGACATATTCGCCCCTTTCCTTACTTCTACAGTTTTATTTTCAGTCATTTCCTCTTCTTCACGTTGATATCGGTCTAACTCTTCCGCTGACATTTTTGGTGAAAAGAGTCCTAGCGCTGCATAGGTCAAACCAATTAATGGAGATAACCAACAGGCGAAGGCTAATGGAATATAAAGTAGGTTTTCAATATTCCCCTCAGCAATCCCCAAACCTAATGCGGTAATAACAAAAGCACCACCAGCATTCCACGGTATTAGCGGAGAGATTAAGGTTCCACCTTCTTCAACAGCACGTGATAAGTTCAATTTCGAGTAACCTTTATCAACATAAGCTGGTGCAAACATTCTTCCTGGTAACGCAATTGAGAGGTAAGGGTCGCCAGCAACAAGATTGGTTGCTATTGCAGCACCCGTAGCTGAAGCTTGTAAGCCAAAAAATGACTTAACGCGGCTAAGTATTGCCGTAATAATAGTTTCCAAACATTTAGTACGCTCAAGTACACCGCCAAAGCCTAACGCAATGACAACTAACGTAATAACCCAAGTCATTGATTGAACACCACCACGATTTAGCAAGCCATCAATTTCAGAAACGCCAGTTTCTATCTTGTATCCTGATTGCATAAAGTTAAATATTTCATGCACTGAAGCGCCCTGAACAAATAGAGCGAGTAACGCACCAGCAAATACACCAGCGAATAACGAAGGTAGAGCCGGCATTTTTTTAAGGGCAAGCGCAATGACTAGTAAGGGTGGTAATAATACGTAAAAAGAAAGGTTAAAATTGCTTTCTAGACCATTAGTAATAGCCTCGATTTTAGAAAAGTCGACTTCATTCGAACCAATTAGATTAAATCCAACGAATATATAGATGACCAAAGCAATAAGCATTGCAGGTACCGTTGTTGGTAACATATTACGAATATGATCAAATAAATTGACGCCCGTTACTGCAGGTGCCAAATTGGTAGTATCAGAGAGTGGTGATATTTTGTCACCAAAGAAGGCGCCGGAAACTACAGCCCCTGCAGTCCAGTACATTGGGACATCAAAGCCAGAGCCAATACCCATCAAGGCAAGGCCTACGGTACCTGTTGTACCCCAAGATGTTCCTAAAGATACAGATACTACGGCACATAACACCATGGCTGCAGCCAAAAATATTTCTGGATTCAATACTTTTAATCCGTAGTATATAAGAGCTGGTACAGTACCTGAGGCAATCCAGACGCCGACAATCATACCAACGGTCATTAGAATAGCGATTGATGGAAGCCCGACACGAATAACGTGCATCACTCCTTTTTCCATATCATCCCAGCGATAACCACGAAACCATCCCAAAGTGGCTGTAATCGCGATCCCAATAGCGAGAGGAATATGAGGCGTAAAGTCGCCGTAATAGAATAATTGAATGCCTAGAATTGTCAGTGTCAATATTATCGGCAGTATTGCCATAAATAAACTGGGTTTTATTATATTATTTTCAGTCATTTTTTACTCCTGTTGAGTTATCGGTTATGAATAATAATTCAAAGATTTGAACTATTTCTCACCACCCTGATAACACTAAAGGCTAGATGTAAACTCAGAATTAACAACTTGTATAAAGATGTAAACAGAATTATTAGCGGTGTTACATGCGCTAAAAACTGATAGAGGTGTTTGATTGAAAGTGATTGTAAATGGGGTGTTCAGCTGACATAGACAATTAAGGAGGTTTAGTTTTTTGTAGTCTTATTTATGATGTAACTGTGTCTAAACTATAAAAAACCAGGTTGAAATTATAGTTAGACAAAATTTCAACCTAGATTAACTTCTTCTTAATTTAAGAGGCAGCTCATTTTTATGTGGTTTAACTGCAGTAGGTTTCTGCCTTAGTTAAACTCTGTTCCATAATAGGGTCTAGTTGTAAAAGCAGTTGTGAAACTTGCTTAATGGTGCCCTTCTTGGCGTTCTGCTCTAGTTGACGCAATAGATTACTGGCTTTGACAAAACCGAGCATATCACAAGCACCTGCGAGCGCATGGGCTTGATGTTCTACTTCATAATGATCGTCACTCGCTAAGCTTTGTTTCAATGCAGGCCAAAGTTGTTGTTGAGTTTTACAAAAACTTTTCATGAGCTTTGCTAATTTAGCCGGACCTAAAATCTGTAAATGAGTTTCGATCATTGATACATCAAGTAACGGCATGTCACTAGTGGTATCTATTTGCTGAATAGCTTTAGATAACTTAGGTTTTTGTGGGTCGAGTGCACGCTCTATAGCCTCTAATAGTAACTGTTGCTTGACAGGTTTAGCGACAACATCTTGTAATCCAGCATTGAAATAGTCTTGAATATCGTCGGGGCGAACGCTCGCGGTTAATGCTATTATCGGAGTTTTATAATTACAGCATTTATCGTTTTCGCGGATTTTAGCACTGATATCGAGTCCGCTTATTCCTGGTAAATGCATATCCATCAAAATGATATCAAAGATCTCGCGATTGGCGGTTTCTATGGCATCATGACCATTATCAGCCAATATCACTTGGTGTTTTTCGAGCAAACCCAGCACTACCTGTTGATTAATTTCGACATCTTCTACTAATAAAATTTTCAGTAGAGGCAATTCCGGTAATACTGCTTTAGCTTTAAATTCACTCGCTTTAGCAACTTTAAGTTTTACTTCAACCCAAAAAGTACTTCCTTGACCTACGGTACTTTCCACACCAATCTGCCCACCCATTTCCTGACTCAATTGACGGCAAATTGAAAGTCCTAAGCCCGTTCCACCAAAGCGACGCGTGATTGTTTCATCGGCCTGAGTGAAACGTTCAAATATGTGCTGCTGCAATGCCGGTTCAATGCCAATGCCACTATCTTGTATTGAAAACCGCAATTGATGTTGATGCTCACTCTGTTCAAGGTAAGAGACCCGGAGTAATATTTCACCATGATCGGTAAACTTGATCGCATTAGCTAACAGATTGGTTAAGATTTGGCGTAAGCTACCTGCCGCGTCATGATAACAAACACGCGCTACTGGCGTATCAAGCTTCAAGTGCAAATATTTTTCATCCGCTTTAGGTTGCATCAAGCTAATAAGACTATGTAGTAACTCATCCAAAGAAAAAAAAGATTCAGAGCAGACATAACCGCCCTCTTCTAGTTGAGCGAATTGCAATACATGGTCAAAGGTTTCAAGCAAAGCTTCCGTTGAATCATGTAAAATTTTCACACGATGAGACTGCGGATCGGTAAGTTCATTGTTTTGCAGTAGTTGAATCATGCCAAGCATACCATTCATCGGCGTACGAATTTCATGGCTCATGGTCGCTAAGAACTGTGATTTGGCTTTGTTAGCTTCTTCGGCGACTTCCTTCGCTTGTTGCAAACTCATGGTCCTACGCTCCACCATTTGTTGAAGCTGATCGCGATTATAGCGTAATGCCTGCTGCTCTTCTTCTCGTCGGTTAATATCAAGACGAATCGCCAGTCGCATATCATTAAGCGCATTAACTAATTGGTTCAATTCATCAGGAAAATTTGGTTGTCGGCGGCTTAACGTCAGCGGAGCTTCGAGGTCACCGTCACCGATAGCTTTACTGTAACCCGCCATGCTTTCGAGATGCCTAGTAATCAGCCGTTGTAAAATGAACATAATCACTAACATGATCAGGACTACCAGCAGTGTCTGGTTTAATAAAATATTAAAACCAGTCTGCCATAATCTAGCGTGTATGGTGGCCAGGTTGGTAGCAATAATCAGTGTACCTAATTGACGTCTATTACTTTGTTCATTTTGACTATCATTATTGCCAACCCGCTTGTTAGGAATGCTGAGTCCAAAGCTTGATTTCATTACCTTGCTCTCAACGACTTGCTCAGGCAAACGGATAAGTGTTTTATTCGTATGATCTTTAAGTTCAAGGCTAGCGATATCTGGCAGCGCTTTAATACCTTTAAGTTGTAGTTCAAGCTGAGCCTGATCAAAATCCCACATACTACGAGCCAAACTGGCGATATAGCTAGTACTAATTAATTGGATCTGCTGGTCGATATTGCGCATTTCTCGACGGTAGTCCAATGTGATCTGTACTGCGGTCGATAACATAATAAACACAAAGCTATAGAGGGTGGTATAAACCATCATCCGATAACTTAATGGATGGTCCTTAGGATAACGGATCAGACGACGTAAGCCGAGTATGTTAGGGAATTTCACGGGTTATTCGCTTCAGTTGAAGACTCAAGATATGCCTTACTGTACTTAGTTACTAACTGCTGTATTTTACCACTTTGATGCAACTCATTTAAGCGTTGGTTAATATAAGGTAGGTGCTGACTAAGCTCACTGTGGGAGCCAAGTGCCAAATAATAGTACTCGGTTTTTAACTTAAACGGTGCCGCGATAATTTGCTTGGTATAGCCAAACTTTTGAGTTTGTAATTTACCACTAACAATACCTAATGGTATGAAATCAATTCTGCCTTGAGCCAATTTTTTTAAATTTTGTTGACCCTCTGAAACATACTCTACCTGATTATGCTCATCAATAAATTTATCTAAACTATCACCGAAACTATCACCAAATAGCAAGCCCACAGTTTTTCCTTTTAAATCATTGAGTGAATGATAAATTTTACTATTATTCGGGTTGACATAAATACCAATGGGATCGTCAACAATATGTTGTTCACTGAAGTCAAAATCAGGTTCTCGGCTTGCTATCCGATAGGCCGCTACCACAATATCCGCATGTCCTGTTTTAACTTCCGACAAACAACGTTTCCAGTTACCAACGGTATCAAGCCTAACTTGGTAGCCAAGTTCGCCGAAAATCAACTTAACAACCGCGGGGGCCACACCGACTAATTTTTCCTGTTGCACCCAAGAGACGGGTGGATAATAAGGATGACCACATGCGATTAGCTCTTTTGTTTGACCTTTGGGTGATTGGATCACCATCATTAAGCCAATGATTATCAAAACACAATGAGCTAACCAGGATGGTTTCATACGACATCAACAACTTTTGGTGTGAATAAATAACCTGCGCCATGCACAGTCAATATTAAGCGTGGATTGGTAGAATCATCACTAAGCTTGCGACGCAAACGACCGATTAATACGTCAACAGTTCTGTCCGTTGGTACCCATTCTCGGTTACGGATCTGATCGAGAATTTGATCTCTAGTCATGATTTGGCCAACATGGTCCATAAGACATTTCAGTAATTGAAATTCACCTTCAGTTAATTGCACTGTTGTTTGTTCTTCATCGATAAGTTGACGTCGAACTGGGTTCAGTTTCCAACGATCAAATGCCTTTAAAATATAGTCATCATTGTCGGCAGATTTGACTTGTTGGCAAAGTCTGACACGGCGAATAAGGTTTTTCGCTCTAGCCAAGATTTCACGAGGATTAAAAGGTTTAGTTACATATTCATCTGCGCCACATTCGAGTCCAATCAGACGGTCTACTTCGTCCTGACTTCCCGTGACTAAAATAATACCAACCTCGTTATTTACGCGTAACTCTCTGGTTAAAGTCAGGCCATCTTTTCCGGGCATTCGGATATCGAGCAAAATGAGATCTACAGTGCCAAGAACCAATAACTCTTCAGCCTCTTCAGCGGTAGTTGCACATAAAACGTCATAGCCTTCATTTTCAAAGTAACTACTCAAAACCTGACGAGTCAACTCATCATCATCAACTATTAGAATCTTAGTGTCTGATAGCATTATTAGTGTCCCCCTAATTATTTTTCTTATTATTATTTTAGCTCAGTATATCGATAAATTTCATCTCGTCAAGTCACAAAGATAGCTTGTAAATGCCTTTGCATACCTTGTTTACAACTTTGCACATGTTATTTATCGTGGGTTTACATCGTACCGTTAGTGTTTTGTTCGCTGGTGTATAAACCACCAAGCAAAACAGGAAGGTTGGCGATTAGATTCCATTTAGTCATCCCTCATCTTCTTGAATAATTATAACAATTCCACAATAAGTACAAGGGTATAGCATGAAACACACAAGATTAAAGTCAGTATTACTTCCTTTAGCGTTAGCGTTACCTATTTTCGCCGCACAAGCTGCTGAAGATGCGACTGAAGCTGAATTACAACGCCAGTTTAATGAAATTAAAACACGCTTAGCGCAGCTAGAACAAGGCAAAGTAGTCACAGCAGAGCAAGAATCAAATACAGAAATGAGCTTCTATGGCACGTTGCGCCCTACTTTTGGTGTAACTAGCACCGATGACAACGATAGTTGGGATGTAGGCGACGCACTGTCACGTATAGGCTTTACTGCTGAGCATAAATTAAGTAATGGCATGATTGGCTTTACCAGAGGTGAATTTAAAGTCCAAATCCAAGGCGATGCTCACTTTGGTGACGCCCGCAAAGCTTATGTTGGTATAAAAGGTGACTTTGGACGAGTTGCTATTGGTAAACAAGATACTACTAGTTATGCAGTAATGGGAGTGGTTGATATATTTAACCGTACTAATACCCCCTTAGCTTATGATGATATCGGTGTATTCCGTAAGCAGGAATTAGTTTCTTATCGTAAATCTTTTGGTAACTTGCAATTACGAGGTGAAGCGCAATTCTCTGGTGAAAACGATGATCTAGATGGCAGCGAACTAGTCAATGCTGGTGCAATTTATACAGGCAGTGATTATACGCTTGGTTTTGCTTATCTAACCAGAGACTTTACAGGTGCCGATGAAAATAGCATTGCTGTAACCGCGTCTAAAAGTATTGGTGATTGGTATTTTGCCGCCGCTTATGGTGGTTTTTCACGCGATATAGTTGATGGCGATATTACGACAATAGATGTCGTAGCGACCTATGCAATCAATAGCGAATATAAGTTATTGTTTGGCGCATCACAATTTGATGATGAGCAAGCTGAAGTCAATTCAAAAGATGTTGCACGCTTTAATACAACGCTTGAATGGCAAGGCAGCAAAGATTTCCGCTTATTTGTTGAATACCAGCATAACGAATATGACAATGACGACGTTAATCTAACCGTTAGCGATAGCGACCAGCTAACCGTTGGTATGCGTTACAACTTCGATGTTAAGTTTTAATCAAAATGATGAGACGGTGAATACTTAAATTTGTTCTCCAACATCATCGTATTGTGAACGCGCGGTACTTAGTTCAACTTTGTGCCGCGTGATTCAAACTTACGGTTTCAATTTACTGTTCCGACTTAACTCAAGGCTACAAGAGAATTTTATGATTAGTGCTTTTGACATGGTTAGTATAGGAATTGATCCATCCAGCTCCCACACTGTTGGCCCGATGCGCGCCGCTTTTCGTTTTAGCAAATTGCTTCAACAAAAAAAGGTGTTAGACCGTGTAAGTCACGTAAAAACTGAATTATTTGGCTCTCTCGCACAATCTGATATTAGTCATGGTAGCTGTAAAGCAGTGCTCTTAGGATTAGCCGGTTTCGAACCGGAAACCATTGATCCTGATATTATTGAGGCATTCCTACTGAAGGTTGAAACTACTCAGCGTTTATCATTACTCGGTGTGCATGACAGTAGCTTTCCACGCCAAAATGCCGTTACCTTTCATGGCCCACAAACGTTACCTGACCATGCTAATGCGATGGAGCTCAGGGCCTATAACGGTGAAGAATTATTACTTAGCCAAATTTACTACTCCGTTGGCGGTGGTTTTATTGTCAACAAAAGAAAATGGAATCGGTAGAGCAAGTCCAAGGTTTCTGATGAAACCTACTGAGTCCGATGAATACTGACACTCACTTTTTAAAACAATATGAAATATAACAAAAAAAATCACATTCCAACTACAAAGGATTTTAAATATGAAACGTCTACTATCTACAGTTTTTTCTCTTTCACTGGCTTTTTCAGGTATAACATATGCTGAAAAAATAACCGCTATAGGTGATGATTGGCCTCCATTCCTTTCTCCTGACATGCCAGGCCAAGGTATTGCATTACAAATAGTGCGGGCCGCGTTTAAAGAGCAAGGCCATGAAGTTGAAATGAAATTCGTGCCTTGGACAAGATCTATCAAATCGGTCAAAGAAGGCAAGGTTGATATTCTTGTTGGTACTTGGTGGACGAAGAAAAGAAGTACCTTCTTAAATTTCAGCAATGATTACCTCGTTAACAATATAAAATTTATCAAACGTGCAGACGATTCATTTGAGTACGATGGTTTAGAGAGTTTAAATAAAAAAAACGTCGGAGTTATTCGTGACTATGGTTACAGTGATAACTTTAAGAAAGCGATGAATTTCAATAAACCTGAAACGACGAGATTTATTAATAACTTGAAAAAGTTGGTGCATAACCGAATAGATCTCACGTTAGAGGATGAAATAGTAGCGCGTGCTTTTATAAAAAATGAAGCGCCTCAACTCAAAGATAAAATAGCATTTTCCGCTAATCCTCTATCGAGTAATAAATTACATATTACCAGTGGATTATCTAACCCTAAAAATAAAAAGATCATTGCTGATTTTAATAAAGGCTTAGAGAAAATAAAAAATAATGGAGTGTACGAGTCAATATTAAAAGCAAACGGTCTGCTGTAAAGCGTTGACCTAACGCTTGATAAACGTTATCAATTTCAACATACACTCAAATTCGGTACTTTAATTGGTAACGGGTATTATCAACTCTAGGAATAAGTAAAGTGAGCATAGAAAGTAACTATCGAGAAATCATCGCAACAATTGGTGAGGACATTAATAGAGATGGCCTAGTAGATACTCCTAAACGTACAGCAAAAGCGATGGAGTTTTTAACTCAAGGGTATCAACAAAACATCAATGATGTTGTAAATGGAGCATTATTTACGTCTGATGCAGATGAAATGGTTGTGGTAAAAAATATTGAATTATACTCGATGTGTGAACACCATATGCTTCCGTTCATTGGTAAATGTCATATCGCTTATATTCCTAGTGGTAAAGTTTTAGGGCTATCAAAATTTGCCCGAATCGTTGATATGTATGCGAGGCGATTACAAATTCAAGAAAATTTAGCCAGAGAAATCGCATTATCGATACAAGAGATAACCGGCTCTATTGGTGTAGGCGTGATTATTGAAGCACAACATTTATGCATGATGATGCGTGGTGTAGAGAAACAAAACTCATCAATGACAACATCGGTCATGTTAGGGGAAATGAGAGAAAATTCCGCAGCAAGACAAGAGATGTTGTCGTTAGTTAAGTAATTTTTAAAGGCATTATGCCTTCTTAGACCATTTTTCTTTATGGATAAGTTGGCTAATATTTTCTCTTGGTAACCAACCAAACGTTTCTAGTTCTGGTTTATCTTTAAAGTTTGAAACATAACCTAAACATAAATAGGCAATTATCTCGATGTTGTCTGGTATATCTAGTGTTTCTCTCAATACATCATCATGTATGATACTCACCCAGCCCAAGCCTATATTTTCAGCCCTTGCCGCTAACCAAATATTTTGAATTGCACACACTGTGCTATAGAGATCCATTTCAGGCTTTATTGTTCGTCCAATGACAACAGGGCCATTTCGTTCTCGATCACACGTAACACATATTCCTAATGGAGCTTCTAGGATACCTTCCAATTTGAAACTTTGGTATTCTTCTCTTTTTTCTTCTGAAAATTTCTGAGCTGATTCAACGCTGGCTAATTCATAACCTTTTTTAAGTGCATTTTTTGTCTCTTCTTCGGTAACCAATATAAAGTCCCAAGGCTGCATAAAACCAACACTTGGTGCATGATGTCCAGCCTTAAGGATACGCGCTAATACCTCGTCGGGAATAGCTTTAGAAATAAAGTCTTTTCGTACATCTCTACGTGAGTAAATCACCTTATATAACGCATCTCTTTCTACATCAGTAATGTTCATATTCGCCTTTAACAAACCGTTTAATCGCCTTGTTGTGTGAATTAGCTACATGCTAATTTTGTTTGTTGTATACAGTATTTTTGGGAAAGTTCTGTTGACTCTCCCCCCATACAAAAATCAAGTCTTAGTGTTCTTTTTTCCACAGTAGATTTCCCCTCTGTAGAAACAGGAACCCATTGCCATTTTTTCAGCATTCTACGCGAATATTTACCAATACTCTTTTTAGGTAATGAATTAATAATCTCTACATTTTCAGTTTTACCTGACTGTGAAATATCAAACGATAAGATTGCGCAACCTCTTACCCCTGTTCGAGCAAGTTCTATTGGATATTTAGGCGTGTTTTTATTTTCACGTTGCCATGTAAAGTTACTCGTTGGGTTTATATCTGTAACCTGCACATCCGCGTAAATTTTCTTTGCTAAGCTACTGATGGATACGCTCATCAGAACGAAAGCAATTAAAGCCATTAGTTTTTTCATATACACTCCATGTAAATCAATTAACACAACGCCTTGTTAGGCTTTTGCGCGACCTTTTAGCTTCCAAATTGCTAACACTCTCATTAACAGGCTAAGTAAGTGTTGGTTAAGATATTTAGCCTAACAAAACCCATCTAACGGTTTAATGACTTATTATCTTTTAACCACAACAGTCACCGTCACTTGAGCGTCCACCGATTAAATAAAATAATTTACCCCTTCTATATCCTCGTAATACACCAAACCCAACAAAAAGTGAGATTGCACCTAGCAGTGGAATATTTATAAAAAATAGCAGTACGCTCACTGCGACTAAAACCACACCTATCAATATTTGCATTAAGTTGTCCTAAATAGTTCGAGCCTAATTATGCTAAATCCACGTTTGCTTTTCTGATGATACGGTTACTTCACTTTGATGCTCGCCAGTATGGGCGGTAGATGAAGGTTCAACCATCATGAAATGTGTATCTGGCTGTGCTTTAGGGCAATGTTCAACACCTTTAGGCACGACATACATTTCACCGGCATTAAGTACAATGTTCTCATTTCTCAATTGCAAAGTAAGTTGCCCTCTAAACACAATAAAAAGTTCATCTTCATTATCATGTTTATGCCAGACAAGTTCGCCACTACCTTTTGCTATTTTAACTAACTGACCATTTGATTCAGCTATAACCTTTGGAGTCCATACTTCGTTGAACATGCCAAATTTTTCACTGATATTGATTTTATTCATTGAACCCTGCTTAATATATTTCGCTCATTTAATGGACTAAGTAATGGTTGGTTATAACGTTGCCGCAAAATCAAACAAACGGTAAGTTGTCTCGTTGTGATTTATCATTATGTTTTCAAAAGACTAAATACATGATTGTCATAGAATTTACCGTCTTTATATATTGCTTTCTTGTGTATAGCCTCTAATTGCAAACCACATTTATCTAAAACGCGTATGGAAGCTGTGTTTTTCGAAAAGACGGATGCAAAAAGTCTAACAATGTCTGTAGTTTTAAATATCAGTGGTATTAATTCATTAATAGCTTGAGTTGCAACACCTTGTCTCCAGTAATCTTTTCCAATCCAATAGCCTATTTCAGCAGAGCGTTGATATTCAAATTCTCCTCTATCAGCCCCAATACACCCGATCAAAGTACCATTACACTCTATTGCTTTAACGATCCCAATTTTGCTTCCAGTCGAAATCCACCATTGTGCATCTTGCATCGTATAGGGTTTTGGTATTTTTGATGATAAGTATTTAACAACTTCTGGTTCATTCAAAATATGTACAAGCTGTGCTTTATCATCTTCCTTGAATTCTCTAAGAATCATCATCGTTATTATTCAATCAGGCAAAGGTTAAGAAAAACATAATCCCCTAAAAAGGGGCTGGAAATTGTTAGCTATAATAAGCGACTAATGAGTAAAAGCATAATCAATGATTACACCATAGCCGCTATAAACAATAATAAATAACCCCATGTACCGAATTATTTTCAAGAAACTAGGACTAAAGTTGAGGTTGATTTTGGCGGTATCTAAAAATTTTCCATGATATATTTGAACAAGAATAACACCTAGAGCAAAGACAATAATAAAATCTATCCAGTATCTTAAATCCATTGAGTAACTCCAAGCCTTGAAGGGCTGATAACAGAAAATTAATGGGCTAAGTATAATTTTACTAAACCAGTGCAAAGTAAAGTGCAGCCAACGTTGACGTTTTTTTGTCGATATTATTGTTGATGTATAAATAACAAATGGCGATTAAACACGGTTACTCATTTGATAATGTCTTTGCAGATTTATGGTAACTTTACCCCAGTTTGAATTTTTAACTCTCAATTGATGGCTATCAAATGCATCCTGGTCGGTAAACTCTTCATAAACATTAAACTTATTACTATTAACACTATCTTGAGTTACTTCAAACGTTAAACAACCGGACTCTTGCCGTGTCAGCATTTTATGCGTGATAAGTTCTTCTTGTACTTTAGCTAAATCAGCATCAGGAATAACGATGTGACCTTGTAAAATAATTTTGGACATTGCACAAGTCTCCTGAAAGTATGACGCTTATTATGGACATGTATCAGTAATACCTGAACCATAAAAATCATCTAATTACCGTTAATATCCCACAATATAAGTGTATTAGAAACAGTAAAACTTGCTGTTTTATGTATATAACTTCAACTTACGATTATGTTTAATTAACCTGATAGCACTAACGCCTTTAGTACGCATCAAGTGGTCATGTTTTCTATAGCGTTAAGTTCCCCAAACAGAGATAAAAAATTAACAAATAGTGCTATTTCTATTAGGGAATAATGCTCTTTGATCCAATCAGTCATAACTTAATATCCAGCACACCACCACCCGATAAAACATAAAAGTACCTATAATACCCTTTGCCTTTTAAAGAGTTCTAGTGGCTATATGTTCCTATTGGACTCCATGTAAATGTGTTATCGTTTAGCCAATATGTATGCTCAAAGGCTTGTTATTAAAGATGATATTTGAACTGGTTTTTCTCTTCTTCGCAGGCATTTTTGGCGGCGTTATTAACTCAATTGCAGGCGGCGGAAGTTTCATTACATTTCCCGCACTTATGTTTGTCGGCATTCCCCCTATTATAGCCAGTGCGACAAATACTTTTGCGTCATGCGCTGGTTATATGAGCGGTACTTATGCCTTTCGAAAAGAAATTTCTGATCATAAAGATGAACTGTTCCGAATCATAATAATCAGCTTAATTGGCGGTATTGCGGGTGCATGGTTATTACTGAAAACGCCTGAAGCGGTATTTCGTGAAGCCATTCCTTGGTTACTTTTATTTGCTACTGTACTGTTTGTGTTTGGTGGAAAAATTAATGCTAGATTAAAAAAAATGGCATCTAATCACCGTCACGCCTCATCCATTGGCGGAATTTTACTGTCAATTATACTCTTAGGTGTGTCGACTTATGGCGGTTTCTTTAACGCCGGGCTGGGCATCATTACACTCAGCTATTTAGCATTAGCGGGTCACACTAATATCAATACCATGAATGGTTTAAAGTTATTAATCTCATCGACAGTGTCACTGATTGCAATCGCACTGTTTATTTATAATGATGTCATTGCCTGGTATGAAGGTTCTATTGTGTTATGCGGAACCTTAGCAGGAGGCTATGTTGCTGCGAATGTGTCACGTCAACTTCCTCAAAAGCATGTTAGACAATTTGTTATTGTGGCGAGTATTGCTACCACGCTCTATTTCTTTTTTGATATTTATGCAGGCTAGCTCTCATATGGTAGTTCAGTGAAGATGACCACTAATTTAGAACTAGACTTCACTGTTACCAGCAAGTTTACTGACTAAGCGCTAATAAAAAAGTCTACTTACTTATCAAAAATAGAATCGATTTAGTATAATTATTGGCTACATTAAATTCGAGTGATGTGCCTCCCTACCCCAAAGACCTAATTTCATAAGTAATATTTGCACTACACATATTAGCGGGTGCCAATACTTTTTATTTAGTGATAAATATTTACTCATTACTCTCTTTGTATGTGTCCAAACAAAATGTAATTAACTGCAGAAGTCATCAGTTAGAAGAGTTCCGTGGATATAACTGTACCTTTATCGAACGGATAAAGTACATTTATTAACCTATACTCCATGAGTTTAATGCGATTTAAGTTGTGTATTAAAGAAACTAACCTTCGGAGAAATCACAATGAAAATAGTTAACATTTTTTTATTAATGCTATTAGTCAGTCTAAATGTTGTTGCTCAGGACCGATTAGAAATATTTAAAGATTATGACTTAAGTAAAGAAGTACTTTCTGTAACTACAGTCAAAGTAGATCCCAACATGGAAGATATCTATTTAGCGGGATTAACAAAGAGCTGGATAAAGGCAGTAAAAATCCAAAAGGATTTAGGACACATAAAAGATTGGAATATATGGGCTAGTGAATTACCACAAAGTGGAGATTTTAATTTGGTTTTGACAGTCACGTTTGAAAGCTCTCAAGATTTAGAACCAAATAAAACTAAATATGATAAATTTATGAAAATATGGGGTGAAGAAAATCAAAAAATCTCTCAAGAAACCTCAGCTAAATACCCTGAGGTTAGAGAGTTAACTGGTGAATATCGATTAAGAAAAGTCATTTTTAAATAACTTTTAAATAACAATGTTGCGCTTTGCTATAACAAATTTATATAGAAACGCATCTTGTTATAAAAATTTAATAGCGCTAAACAGAAGGTTTATATTTCAACTCTCGCTTCCATTTAGCGCACATTAGAGCTACTTTTCAAGTTTAACGATGAGTTAAAGATTCAATATTTCGTGTCTTATTTGAATTTTGTGAAGCTATTATCAATAATTGTTTAACTTTAAGCATCGGAGTTACCCTAAAGCGGGCCATGTTTATGACTTGTTATAAGCCGACTTACACAAGCCATATGCATAATCATCTACATATCGATTATTAATTACAGTGTTTTGCAAAAAACATCCTTCACGAATAAAACCTTGTTTTTCTAGTAGTTTATACGAGCCTGTATTATCAACTGAACAAAATGCTACTAATTTATTCAATTCCAACTCGTTAAACGCATATGCTTCGAGTATCCTTAATGCACTACTTGCTATACCCCTCCCTTGTGTACCACTCTTTATAAGGAAACCAACTTCAGCAATCTTAGCTTCATGGTTCAGTATTTTAAGCGCAATACTACCAACTTTTTCACCACATTCTAATTCAGTGATAGACAGTGAGAACCATCCATCACTTTTTATATCCCACGGTTGTGATCTAACTTCAAATGCTGCTTTTGCTTCATCATAGGTAAAAGGTTTAGATACATGCTTCATAATTTCTGAGCAAGTTGATATTTCTAAGAACAGTTCCAGATCTGATTTATCAAATGGTAATAGCTTTATTCTTTCATCTGAGAGATGCACAATATTTCCTTCGTTTTTATAACACCCCGTTAAGAGGAAAAAATTATTAGCTAAAAGAGTGCCCCGAAACGTCGACAACTGTTATGTGTGATCTCCCTCCCGATAAAAAAGACACATTTATTAACTGGTTATTTTTTTAATTTTACCGCTGTTCCAAAGACCATAATTTCAGATGAACCATCCATTATTGCGCTTGTGGTAAAACGAATACCTACAACCGCATCAGCTCCCTTTTCTTGTGCATTCTCAACTAACCGTTGAATTGCGATATCTCTAGCATCAGTTAGCATTTCCGTGTAACCGCGTATTTCACCGCCGACAATACTTTTTAGGCCTGCCATTATGTCCCGTCCAATATGCTTTGCTTGCACTACGTTGCCAGTGACGACACCGACAATTTCTTCTATTTCTTTTCCTGGGATTGACTCTGTGGTTGAATAAATCATAAAAATTCCTTGAAAAATATCGCCCAAATAGCACAGGCTAAGTAATTGTTAGCTAAGATGTGAAACGAAGTGGAACGCAGCCAACAGTTACGTGTCCTTGTTTATTTACTTGTCAGCTGGCATTTGAACGCAATAATGCGACGTGTTGCTCATAGCCAACTTGATTAAAATTGCTTGAATAATAATTCATAAAACCATGTAAGTAATCCACTTGTGTTGTTATTACATTATTTTTTTTTGTAAGCTCTTCTTTAAGCTTAGAAACATCAAAATGTGATTCATTTTTAGGGAATACTAAATTTATTTTAAAACAAGGATCTATGTTGGTGTAATTCCTTATTTGTGAACCATAAAAGCAAAACGCTTGTTTAATAATATTATTGTCATTGTTTAGGGAAAGTCTCCAAATTGCTGAGGCGCCTACACTGAAACCAATTAGGGTTGTTTGACTGTCGAGTGACGCCAACGTTTTAACTACTTGTGAAACGTATCTATCAAGCCCAACTGTAGTAATAAAGCATGAATATGCCTCAGCTTCATTTTTAAAACCCATACTTTTTCCTTTGTATGGATCAACAATAGTATTTGCCCCAAGTTTGTCTTTTAGTTTTAATAAAGCGGGAGTAATACCAAAAACATCTGAAACTAGAATTATACTCATAAACCTTGTTTGTCAGTTAACGCCCAAATAACAGGCTAAAGATTGGTTGCTAAAATGCTGAACAGATTGAAAACAGCTAGCTGTATATTGTTTTGATTAAACAGTTTGTTATAGAGACATCCCAGAAATATCAGTCCCGTGATTTTTATTAATTGATATTTAACATTTCAATAATTTAGAAAGATTAAATTTAACATAAACCCTAATTGCTTTGATAGTACTGAAGACTACGCAGATATATACTTATGTCATTGATCAGTATTCGACAGGAACGCTAAACCCTATTGTTCGATTACTTAACCATTTTAAAAATCATCTCTTTTTTTTGTCTATTACTATTTATGATACGCACAAAGTGGACCAAATATTCTAGCTGTTCTCACTAAAAAACAGGTCCACTTGTTAAAGCCTACTATTGACATATAAGTAGATATTTAACATTGTGTAGGTTCAGAAAATTCGTACCTTTCTATAAGCTCAACATCCGTTTTTTCAATCTTGCTAAATCAATCGCATTTGAACGAACTGTAAGTTTAATATGACTATTTTCATATTCTTCCTTAGTAACACTCATTCTCGATCGAATTTCACCTATGATACCGTTAGCGGTATAAGGAACAATAATCTCCTCTTCAATCATCTCGTTTTGCGCAACGCCAACAATATATTTATGCAATTTACTCACATCAACAGGATTACGAGCAGATGTCAGCATGGCATCAGGAAACTCTTCCATCAGGGCTTGTTGCTGCTCAATACTTAGTTGATCTGATTTATTGAGTACCAGTAATTTTTTACTGTCCTCAACACCGACTTCTTCCAGTACTCCGTGTACTACATCGAGTTGCGCACGAAATGAAGGATCAGAAGCATCGACTACATACAACAGTAATGAAGCATCATGCGCTTCTGCTAAGGTTGAATGAAATGAGGCGACTAAGTCGTGCGGTAATTTTTTAATAAAGCCGACAGTATCTGACACTAATATTCGCGGTTGAGTGATAGGAAATAAAGCACGAACCGTGGTATCAAGCGTCGCAAAAAGTTTGTTTTCACCTTCAACATCACTACCGGTAATTGCTCGCATCATTGATGACTTGCCCGCATTGGTATAACCAACCAAAGCAACACAAAAAAGCTCAGAACGTTGGGTACGTCGGCCTTTCATTTCATTTTGAACACTGACCAACTCACGTTTGAGCTCTGCTAATTGGTCTCTTACTGCACGGCGGTTTAACTCTAGCGTAGTTTCGCCAGCGCCTTTACCCATTTGACGTTCTTTATCACCACATGATGTTTCGCGAAGTCGTGGCGCTACATAATTAAGACGAGCAATTTCAACTTGTAATTTCGCTGTTTTGGTACGCGCATGACGACTAAATATTTCAATAATAATGCCAGTACGGTCAAATACCTCTACGCCTAATTGATTCTCAACATTTCGTAGCTGAGATGGGCTTAAATCACAATCAAATACCACCACATCAGCACAAGCAAACGGAAGATTATCTGATGGGATATCACTAAAGTCTGATTCATTAGCTATTTCTTCAAATAAGTCTTCATTTTCTTCGCCTTCAACCACACCTTGGTTGCCCGTAAGATGTGCTATTTCTGCCAGTTTCCCTAAACCGAGTACATTAACTCTTTTAGTCGAACTTTGCTTTTGAGACTGGGTGCCGACTACTTTAAATCCTAGTGTAGTCACTAAACGCGCAAGCTCTGCAAGTGATTCTGTTGCTTCATCACCTTTAAATTCAGGTGTACAAATAGAAATAAGTAAAGCGTTAGTAAGTGATGCTTTTGCTGTTAGTTGCATAATTTTTTATGTTAGTGCACCTATTACCCACGGGTATAAGTGCAAACCTAAGTTTTTATCTAAAGTAGCCTGATCCTACGCTGTTATAGCTGAGCTTTATAGAGCAAGAGAAAACTAAATACCAAATTGACTAAGTTATTAACCACTCAGCGAGAATAATACCCTTTTAGGTCACCAATTCAGGCCAGTTAACCTTAGAATTATCGATGCCATTTTTACAACTCATTGGATCATTGCCTTTATAATTCCGACAACCCCAAAATTCACCCTTATTGCTAACACGTAAAACCATTTCTGCATTACATTGACTACAGGTTGGTATCAAATTTTTGCATGAATCATTCAAGCAAAGTTTAAAACCAGGATAACGTTTATGTGTCATTGGACTTTCACATTTAACACAAGGCTTTTCTTTATATTCACAGAGAGGAAAATGTGAACAAGCGTAAAAAGGCCCAAAGCGGCCGGTGCGTTTTTTTAATAACCCTGTTTCGCACGCCAAACAATGTAAATCATCTACCAATGATTGACTTGCTGTACTTTCAAATTCATTAAGTTCAATTTGATGATCGTTCACAAGTTCTTTAACAAAGTGGTTGGATTCGCTCATATCTCCAATAATATAAACTCTGTCTCGCGCTCTAGTTAGCGCAACATAAAATAAGCGACGTTCTTCTGCATAAGCAAAGGCTTCTTTTTTCGCTAGTAGTGCATCAAGTAGTGCTGGTATTGCTTTTTCAGAAGGAAAACCATGAACGCCCTTTTTCAGACCAACAATAATGACATAATCAGCCTCTTTTCCTTTTGATGCATGAAAGGATTGGGCATCAATAGTGAGTAATGGGTATTGATTATTCAACCTATTAATGTCTATATTGCTTGGCAAAAGAAACCAAAAACGCGCTAATAAATAAACAGTAACAGGCTTACATACTTTAGCTGATATAGCCGCTAACACATCATCAATCGCACCATTGGCCATTTCATCGATAAGTGTTGCTTTTCGTGAACGGAATTGACTGCTATCTCTTTTCAGCAATGACACGGCAGGCGCATTAACTTGTTTCAACGAGGTAATTGTTTTACTAAGTTGTGCCGGATTTTTGCTAATAAAATCGGTTGCAACTTTGCCAATTTGGTTGTTGAATCGAAAAGTTTGATCTAATGCTGATTGAGTCGTTGACCCAAAATAATTTGAAAAATTAGTCGTTAAGGTAACATCGGCACCACTAAATCGGTATATCGCCTGCCAATCATCGCCCACAGCAAAAACAGAGCATTCTTTATTATTATCACGTAGCGCTTTAACGAGACGCGCTCGCGGCTCAGATATATCTTGAAATTCATCGACCATGATATAACGCCAAGGAGACTGAAACTTACCTGCTTGAACATATGCTAAGGCTTTATTAATCATATCTTCAAAATCAATTTCATGGTGATATGTTAAATGTTGTTCATAAGCGCTTAAAATTGGGTTAAGCAATGCTAAGGCTTTTTCTGTCTGTTTTGGCTCTACAGAGTTAGCGATGATTGTCTCTTTCAAAGTACTCTGTAACGTATCAGATAAAGCTCGGTCTGAAGTCGAATCTAAACAAGCTGCTTTATAAAGTCCCACGAGTTGAGTAAATGTTTTAGCAAGCTCGGTTATTCTGCCACTCTCATTGAGTGTTGCTAGTATTACTTCAGTAGGTATAAGTTCAATTGGGCTTAATTTAGTAGGTATAAGTTCGGTAGGTAATAATTCACTAGGTAAAGGGTCAGCAGATGATAAGTCAGATTGCTTTTGTTGTTCAATCAATGACGCCTTTAAGGCACTAAGTAATTGACCTGCTTTATGCTGAGCATAGGTAAATTCAAGACACACAGTGTTAAATTTATTATGGGTGTCACGTTTCCATTCAATACCCTTATGGTATTCATCTTTATCTATATAAGAGGCTGTATCTTCGTTTTCATCAATTCCATAATATTCAATATATACATTTAATTCAGGCAGAAAAAAGTCTGGCTGATATTGTTTGCGTTCACTTGTTTTTACATCATAAGCGTATTTAGCTTCATACTGATATTCTATGCCATAAGAGAATAAGCTATTGGCAATATAAAGCTCTCCAAAACTTTTGACTAGTTCGCCTTTAAAGCTGCGGATATCATTGTCAGTTAAGTACTGGTAGTACTCGCCTTTGCTTTTAAAATCAAAAGCACTGCGTTCAACGTAATAGTACTGTCCGAAATACTCAAGGATGAGCTTGCGATACTGCCTATCTTCTTTAATTAATGTTTCAAAACAGCTTTGAATCCATTTAGACTTTGCTTTTTCATCATCTGCAAATACCGATAAACTGGGTTTCCCCCCTTCAACCTGAGCGATAATACTCTGCCCTAAACTATGAAAAGTGGTCGCGCTGATTTTATCAGTCGATAACTTATCTCTAATTCTTTCATCCATTTCATTGGCAGCTTTGCGTCCGTAGGCTAACAATAATATTTCATCACTCTTCGCTTGTAAGCTATTGAGTAAATAACCTGTTCGGCCAACCATCACACTAGTTTTTCCGGTTCCCGCGCCAGCTAACAACAAATTATTGTCATTATCGATAATACACGCCCTGCGCTGACTTTGTGTTAACGGATTAGACTCAACGTTATCAAAGAAAGCTTTATGCACTTGAAGTTGCTCACTGATGTAGCTTTCACGACAATTAGCTATTCCATGCTCGTTCCAACGTTGGTAAGTCGATAACCGCTGTATTATTTCAATAACATTTGCTAGTGAACTCGTTGCTTTAGTTGACCGATTTGATGAAAGCCACGGCAACCAGCGAACTAATTCTTGCTTCGCCGCTAATTGAATACGTTCAATTGTTGAACGACGCAGATATCGATTAATCTTGAAATTTTCTATGGCTGTTAATAACGTTTCTACACGCGAAATGTTAGCTGCAGCCCAACGTTGCTCACAATTATTTTTGTGCTTACGCTTCGACTTATAATCAAGCATGGTGAAGACATAGCTTCTGCTTTCTGTTTTAAATGAAATTATTTGACCAAAAAAACTCAGATGAAAGGTTGGAGGAACGATTAGATCTTCCCACTTTATCTGGGTAAAATTATTTTCGACGTCGATAACTACGCCACTATCGCTGATTTTTATAACTGTTGGGATACCAATGAATCGACGGAAAAAACTTGAAGAGATACTGTAGACAGATCCCTGAACGATACTATCAACGGCCGTTTGAGAGTTACTGCTCATCAATACAACATTCGTCTTGAAGAAAAGCAATGACAGAAAGTAGTTTGTCATATTCAACCACGCAATAAAGAACTCGTCCTTCACGGCGCTGGGTAATTAACCCAGCAGAAGCCAAACTAGAGATGTGATGGGATAAGGTTGAACCAGGTATTTTTAGCTCTTCTTGCACTTCACCCACAGCAATGCCTTGTTCACCTGATTTTACTAAGCGTTTAAATATTGCTAATCGAGTTGGGTGACCTAATTCTTTTAAGGCTTTGGCAATAACATCTATATCCATAACATTCTCTCCAAATTGGTGTTACTTTTCTATAATTCGATATTACTAGAAATATATTGACACGGATACTTTTTTCTTTATAATTCGAACAATCTAGAAATAACGAATTAATAACTACCGAGAATATTTATTATGACAATTACACAACAAATGGTATTTGATACCCTAAACATGTTTGCTTTTTTAGCCATAGAGCTAACCGTACTTTTTTTACTGATCAGTTATATTGTCGGTGTTCTTCAAGAGTACATTCCGCCGAGTAAAATTCAGAGTATTTTAAGTAGTAAGAATGGTAGAGGTTATATCGTCGCAGGATTTCTTGGCGCTATTACACCTTTTTGTTCATGCTCAACGATTCCTTTCTTAAAAGGATTACTGAGAGCAAAAGCCGGCTTTGGTACTATGATGGTGTTCTTATTTGCTAGTCCATTACTTAACCCAATTATCATCGGTTTATTTGCCGTCACCTTTGGCCTAAAAGTTACGGCATTCTATTTTACCATTGCAATGGGTGTTTCAATTGCTGCGGGTTATTTGTTAGAGAAATTTGGTTTTGAGAAATATATAAAACCTGAAGCGTACATTACCCCTGAAAATAAAGGCTGTGCGAGTAGCTGCGGTAACAATGGTAAAACGGTGAGTAAATGGACAAAGATTTGGCACAGCACATGGTCTGATTTTAAAAAAGTGTTGCCTTATTTAATTGCCGGTATTGCATTAGGCTCAATGATTTACGGATTTATGCCAACAGAATTTGTCGCAAGTGTAGCGAGCGAAAGCAACCCATTTGCGGTGCCTATCGCAGCAGTGATTGGTATCCCACTCTATATTAGAGCAGAAGCAGTAATACCATTAAGTGCGGCATTAGCAGCAAAAGGCATGGGACTTGGTGCAGTGATGGCCTTAATTATTGGCAGCGCTGGTGCTAGTTTAACCGAAGTAATATTACTTAAATCACTATTCAAAAACCAAATGGTCATTGCATTCTTAACTGTAATATTATCAATGGCAGTAGGTGCTGGTTATTTGTATTCCTATATATTTTAAAATATATGTGTGGATCTTTAAACAAAGTGAGATTTCTTGTTTACATGTTCTCTAGACTGTAGCTCGATAAGGGTAAATTAATTGATGATTTTGTGTGAAAATCTTTAAAAATTATAAAAAATCTCACAAGCCGTTAGAAAATACAGACAACTAAGTGCGCATAGCTGAAGCTAAAGATATGAATGTCATCTATTATCCTGCTTTACAATGATTGGTTAAATGCGTTATATCTATAGGCTATTCATGGTGATGTGTGTAAGTTTAATTATTAGTAAACTGAAATAAAAATGATAAAAGTAATTATTGAGCGTGTACTCGCTGACGATATGCAAACAACATACGATTCTGAAATTCGCAAAAGCTTGACAGAAATAATGACGGCAAAAGGTTATATTTCTGGTGCATCATTCAGCAACGTTGATAACCCCAATATTAGAACGATTATCACCAACTGGGATAATGTTAGTTGCTGGAATCGTTGGCATAAATCAAAGACACGTCGTGAAGTTAATAAAGCGATTATTTTAATGCTAATACAAGACGAAAAAATTAAAGTATTAATGTCTCAGTCATAATTTTCTTTGCTAACGCCTGCAATCCTGCGGGCGACAAATAAAGACTACAGGTTGCCAAGAACAAAATGTTAAAAAATTAGCAGTTTTTTCCTATTGCTTTACAACCGTTGGATACCACTTTTGAACTTAAAATAATGCTAAAAATCAACTAAAGCGAATGTCTGCTACTAGGAAATAATTAAATACCAGAAATCTAATGCCACTGGCTGTAATGAGCACGATATAGTCGTTACACCTTGAAAAATCTGCTCGTTTTTGTCCTAACATTCATTTGAGTACCTATCACAAGATATAAACTCTTTATGATTTAACTTATCCTTGTTGACTGAGCTAGTAGACAAACATCAAGTCGTAAGTATTTGTGAGCACTTGTATCTAAGTAATTCCCTTAATGCGATTACTGCTGGGCTGACTTGTTTTCTACTTGGGCAGATGAGGTGGAGTTCTACTGGTGGTGACTGATAATCGGCAAGGATCTGTACCAATTTTCCATCGACTAAATTTGAAAATACATCAATATGAGCTCTATTTATTATGCCTTTTCCGCTAATAGCCCAACGTCGAACAATATCTGTATCGTTACTTACTTTATTACTCCCAACTTTGACTCTATAGTTTCCTGACTTATCCATATATTCCCAATGGCTAAATAGATATCCATCTCTCTTATATAGTAAACAATTATGCTTTCTTAGATCTTCAGGATGTGAAGGTTCACCATATTTAGATAAGTAATCCGAAGAAGCACAAGTAATCCTATTCATAGTTGCAATAAGAAATGAAACCATTGTTGAGTCTTTGGGTTTACCATAACGAAGGGCTACATCAACGTGATCTAGTACAAAATCTGAAAGGGAGTCACCTACATGTAAATCTATTGATAAGCTAGGGTGAATTTCTGCTAATTCATCAATCCAAGGTAGAACTATATTACGCCCTAGATCTGATGATATAGACAGTCGTAATTTTCCGCTTATCTTACCTTCTATCTGATGAGCTGCTATTTTCCCTTGCTCTAAGCTATCCAACGCCTGTCGACAATGGTGTAGAAATTGTTCTCCTTGTGGAGTAATACGTAGTTGTCTCGTTGTTCTTATAAATAATTGTACATCTAGCTGTTTTTCTAATCGTCTAAGAGCGGAGCTGACGGCAGGAGGCGTTACACCCAATTGTTTCGCCGTTTCAGTTATGCTGCTGGTTTCAACGATTCGAATAAATAAACTTAGATCTGATGTGTTCATTATAAACTTATTTTTAATAGTGTTTTAAATATTGGTGTGTTTTTAGTTTATAGAAAATGGTTGATAATGTCTTAAATTCTTTATAAATATTTTGATTAACAAGAGGTACTTATGACTAAGCCAACTAGATTCGAACATTTACTTAATCGTTCACTAAAACTGCCATGTGGCGCTGTTATTAAAAATAGGCTTATAAAATCAGCCATGTCAGATTCGCTTGCTGATGGAGAAGGTAACGCTACAAATGTTCAGACTCGACTTTATGAAAGATGGGCAGAGGGTGGACTTGGCTTATCAATTATAGGAGAAGTTCAGGTAGACCCACGTTTCCCTGAAAAGCCTGGTAATCTGGTTTTAGCTCCTGATGCAGATTTAAAAGCATTGCGTACTCTAGCCTCAAGTGCCTCAATCAATGGTGCTCATATATGGCCCCAGCTAGGACATGCAGGAGGGCTCTCTCATTTACCCATCAGTAAACCGAAAGGGCCTTCTGCCCTTAGCATTGGTAGTTTTCAGTGTGATGGAATGTCGGAGATTGAAGTATCTCAGTTACCTGAAATATATGCTAAGGCCGCAATGATCGCGAAAGACGTTGGCTTCACAGGCGTTCAAATCCATGCTGGTCATGGCTTTTTACTCAGTCAGTTTTTATCACCACTATTCAATCATCGACAAGATAAGTATGGTGGTTCCATAACAGCACGATGCAGAATTATTGTGGAGATAATTGATAAGGTCAGAAGTGCGGTTGGTGATTCATTTCCTATAGGAATTAAGATTAACTCAACAGATCAGCTGGAAGGTGGTTTAACACAAGAAGATGCTTTAGAAGCTATCCGTATTCTCGATAACACCTCGATTGACTTAATAGAATTAAGTGGAGGGTCTTATTTCCCTGGAGCAAAATCTAGCTCAGAAGGAGCTTCGAATGGCCCATATTTTATCGAATTTGCAGTAAAAGCAAGATGTCTAACGCTTATACCTTTAATGGTAACAGGAGGCTTTAAAACTTGCGATCAGGCTGTAAAATCACTGGAATGTGGCGCTGTCGACTTTGTAGGTTTAGCGCGAGCATCAGTCATTAACCCAAACATTGCGAATGATTGGCTAACAGGCACAAATAATGAGCCTGACTTCCCTAAATTCGAAGCGCCACCTTCTGGCGGAATAACAGCATGGTACACGATGCTTTTAACCGCAATTGGAACTGATAACGATGGTGATTTCAACATTGGACTTGCATCCGCTATCCTTCATTATGAGAATCGTGATGATGCTCGCTGTACTCAGTGGCTACAAAAATTTCAGATTAACGAATAGCTAGTTCTTTAACATTATTTAGACTAGCCATTATAAGATAAAAATGTCACTGACTTTTTTCATTTAAATCAGAAATTACAAACTACAACGCCTTTGTTTAACATAGGTGTTTTTATTTCGATAATAATGGGAACATACACATAAAATTCATGTCCCGTTATCGGTATATAAGCAAAGGCTAACGTCCCTATCGTATCAAAGTGATCATTAGCTATAGCTATTTTGAATAACAGTTTACGACCCCTTATGCTCTCTGTTGCCATACAGTAAATGAATTATTACGTCTGCTTTAGCGTTTTGCTCTCAAAAAGGAAAAACAATAAATTTTAGCCTATAATTTAACCACCCCAATAAGAGGAGCTTTATCTATGAATAATCAACATTCTTGGGCATTATCAATGAATCAAATTGAAAATTGTAGCTGTAGTCACGGATGTGGCTGTCAGTTTGACGGTTTCCCAACCAGTGAAAATGGCGGCTGTGAAGCAATATTAGGCTTTGAAGTACTCAGTGGTCACTTTAACGATTTAGACTTAAGTGGTTTGAAAATGGTATTTGCTGCCGCTTGGCCAAGTGCCATGCATGAAGGTAATGGCAAAGGAGCTCTTTTTATTGATAACAATGCTAACGAAGAACAAGTCGGTGCGCTTGCTACCATAATGTCAGGACAAGCAGGTGGCATGCCTGTTGAAATACTAGGTACTTTGTTTAGTGAATTTGATGGACCAATAATGGCTGATATTAAGTTAAATAGGCAAGACTATACATCAACGATCACAATAGAGGGAATTATTGAGGTTGAACAAGAGCCACACATTAACCCCGTTACTGGCGACATTAATGAAGTGCATATTACCTTCCCTAAAGGTGGTTTTATGTGGAACGATGGTTTTGCAGGAAAAACCAAATTAATGAAAATTAACCATGGCAATATAGCTTTTAATTATAGTGATACCTTTGCTGCAAACGCTGTTGTGAATTGGCCAAATGCTTAAATAAAGATGCCTCAATGCCTGATTACAAAATGGTATTAATAAATCGAATTTTTATCATTATTAGTGTATGCATGCTCATTTACTTGAGTTGGCATTACATGCTTTTTGATATGACTATGAATATGAATCCGGTCGCAAGTTGGTCTGTGACTGATGTATTCATGCTGTTTATCATGTGGGCTATTATGATGGCAGGAATGATGCTGCCATCGGCAATTCCAGTGATATTATTGGTAAATAAACTAAACCTGCAACGTATTTCGTCAAATCAAACCTACACACCAACCATTATTTTTACCTTTGGCTATATCATGATTTGGTGCTTATACAGCTTAGTTATTACTTTTTTACAGTATTTTCTACACCATTTAGATCTACTGACACCAATGATGGATAGTGCGAACACAAGCTTTAGTGCGTCAATTTTAATCATTGCTGGTATCTATCAGTTTTCTTCATTTAAGCAAAACTGCTTAAATCTGTGTCGTTCACCATTGTCTATGCTCAGCAAAGATTGGCAAGAAGGTTTTAAAGGTGCATTACTCTTAGGCCTAAAACACGGCAGCTATTGCGTAGGCTGTTGTTGGTTTTTAATGACAGTCTTATTTGTAAGTGGGGTAATGAATCTAAAATGGATTCTTATTTTAACGCTGGTAATTGTTGTAGAAAAAATTATGCCAAAAGGAGAGATTATCAGTAAATATTTAGGTGCATTACTTATTATGTTTGGGTTAAGTTATTGGTTCTAGGTAAAAAAACATCAACTCACCCGCTAACAGCGAGTTGCGAATAGAGTATAATTATCACGACCTAGCTCATGATACTGATGTTCAACAAACCTTCACTGAGCAATCCAAAATAAATAGTAAAATTTCCGCTTTCGTTCAATGTAAGCTTTAGGTTCACTAATTTCGTATCGCCAATTAAAAATCATAGTTAACGTTTAAGAATTGAATATGAGCAGCAACTTTGAGCTTGAGGCGGACGTTAGTATTAACGAGTTGCTAGCAACCGCTTTACGGCACGAACAGTCCTGTCAACGAAAACCTGAAACCTCAGCTATAGTATCAAAGTGATCATTGGATAAGATGATTTTGGATCATGAAAAGGGTCCGTAAAGATACGAAAGCTGCCATTAATTAAGATTCAATCATAAAGTTTAAAGCAATCGCAAAATATTAATTATTAACCGATACTGTATTGTTGGATAATAATATAAAGATAATAAACAAATATTAAATACAAGTAATCGATTGAATTACCAAACAGGATGTAAACAACAGTATTTTGAATTTATAAGGACGAATTAATGAAAAACACGAAAACAAGCCATCTGAGATACGCTATTTTAACTTTGTGCTTTGCAATAATTTTTCCTGCCATTGCAGCAAAAAAACCTGTGGACCCGTTGCCGTCTTGGAATAATGGAGCTGTTAAATTAGCCATCACTAAGTTCGTAGCAAGTGTTACCACAAAAGGCAACCCAGATTTTGTTGCCCCTGAAGAACGCATAGCAGCGTTTGACAATGATGGTACTCTTTGGGCAGAGCAGCCTGTTGTACAACTTGAATATGCCTCTTACCAAATAAAAAAAATGTCACCTCAGCATCCTGAGTGGAAAAGCCAAAATCCTTATAAAGCTGTTCTTGAAGGAGACACTGAATATCTGATTAACGATTATATTAACAACCATGGCAAAGAGATGTTTAAATTGATTATGGCGACTCATACGGGTATGTCGATTCAGGATTACAACAAGAGAGTGCTTGAATTTTTACAAACGGTTAAGCATCCGAAATTTAAGCAGAGTTATAACAATACAGCTTATCAACCAATGTTAGAACTTTTGACATATCTTCGTAACAACAAATTCAAAACCTATTTGAGTTATGGTGGTGGCGTGAGCTTCATGAGAGTTATAGCGATGGACACATATGGCATTGTTCCGGAAAACGTAATTGGTAGCTTTGCAATTAATTCATTTGAGCAGGTTAACGGTGAGTGGCGCATTATCAAAGGCTCAAAAAATATGTTTATGCATGATGGAGTCACCAAACCCGTTGGAATTGAATTACGTATTGGCCGAATCCCGATTTTTGTTGGTGGAAATGTCCGTTCAGGTGGAGACATAGGGCAGCTCACTTATAGCCAGTCCAATGAATTACCAAATTTTCAACTTCTCATCAATCATGATGATGATGCCCGTGAATTTTCTTACGCTGAAAAGGATAATGCCTCCCTTAACGCCGCAAAATCCGGTGGATGGCATGTAGTGAGCATGAAACGTGATTGGCGACGTATATTCTCTTTTTAGTGGTGTGATTCCCCAGAAGAACCTCATTTGTCAGTTTAGTCTGTTTGTAGGCAACTAACTGTGGCAACTAATTCATGGTTTTTTAACTCACAATGGGGGCGGAATGTATGGTCCGCCTCAATATTGCAAGTAATAATATCGATAACGTAGTTGGTTTGCGCTAATGTATTCGGAGTCTTTGTTGGTTACCCAATATATTAGGCCCAGCTCCACGATGAGATCCGCGCTAGATTGTCCTCAAAAGCGCCAAAGCA
>NZ_VOLT01000022.1 GCF_007954275.1 Colwellia demingiae
GCCAACAAGGTGAAAGGTTGATTTCCCAATATCAATTCCAAGAATGTTAATAGTAGACATGATGATTCTCCTCATTTAATAATCTCCCTAAGTGTAGCTTAGGGGAGGCGGACCATCTTATTAGCGCCTTAGCTTTCTAAGGCGGAAAGGGGCACTTTTTACGGAAAACTTCTCTGCCAGATGAATCATGGCCAACGAGATGAAAGGTAGATTTTCCTATATCAATTCCAAGAATGTTAATAGTAGACATGATGGTTCTCCTCATTTAATCGTCTGCCCTAAGTGTAGATTAGGAGAGGCGGACCATCTTATTAGCGCCATAGAGTTTTAACTTTGATTTAGACTTCTATATCCATAGAATACATTAGCAACAGGCTGTTTTGAGGTCTTCTGCTCGATAAAATGAGGTATTGATGTGCTATTTTAATAGCCAACTTTTTTGTTGCAAGAGTTAGCATTATTCTTATGTCAGCTATCTGCAAGGGTAGCTGACATAAGAATATATACTCTATGGCGTTTACCTCCCACAACGAGATATAAAGGATGTATTCTTCCCGCTCAAGCGGTGTAGAAAGACATAACGTAGAGACTCATCCTACTTAGCCAAAAAAATTATTGTTTAGTTTATGCCTAAAACTTATGTTATAAAAAATGATTTTAAGTCCAAATTAATAAATGTTATAAATAAATTTAGGTATTAATATTGTCGTAATCTTAATTTTCTTACTTGACGTTCAGCGAGTTATTATTTGATATTGACCTATGATTGTTAGTATTTTATCAAATCTAATATGCAATTTTTTAAATTCACCCTTTGTTATTAGATTCTTGGATTAATAACGAGTATATTAAGCTCAAAATAACATAAGGTCTTGATGATACGGCTTTAAAATAAATTGACTTTATCGATAGTTTTTAAAGGTTCTTAAATGATAACTAAGCATGAAAAACAGAGTATTCTTGTTGTTGACGACGTACCTGTAAATATCGAAGTATTAAGAGAGTTATTACGCTCTGATTATATGGTAAAAGCTGCGACAAATGGTGTGAATGCTATAAAAATCGCACAATCATCCCCTCAACCTGATTTGATCCTCTTGGATATAATGATGCCAGACCTTGACGGTTATGATGTAATCAATAGACTAAAATCAAACCCCAAAACAGCAGGAATACCGGTGATTTTCGTTACCGCAATGAATGAAGTGCATGATGAGCAATTGGGATTTGAACTGGGTGCTGTGGATTATATCACTAAGCCGATTAGCCCATCTATAGTGTTCGCTCGTGTGAAAACGCACTTAGCTATGTACAACTATAATCGACGGTTAGAAGAAGAAGTGATTAAACGTACTCATGAGCTTAATCATAGTCAAATGGAAATTATTCAACGCCTTGGACGTGCTGCCGAATTTAAAGATGACGAAACCGGCTTACATGTAATAAGGATGAGCCATTATTCAGCGTTAATTGCACAAGCAGCTGGAATGCCCCCAAATTGGTGTGAAACCCTGAAAGGTGCAGCTCCTATGCATGATATTGGTAAAATTGGTATCGCAGAGAGTATTTTACTTAAACCTGGCGATTTGACTGATGAAGAACAAAAATCGTTAAGAAAGCATCCAGAAATTGGCGCTGAAATTATTGGCGAGCATGATTCATCGTTACTTAAAATAGCCAGGTCAATAGCATTAACACATCATGAAAGGTGGGATGGTAGTGGTTATCCAGAAGGATTGAGTCAATCAAATATCCCTATTGAAGGGCGAATTGTAGCTATTGCAGATGTATTCGACGTTTTAACGACTGCTCGCCCTTATAAAGAAAGTTGGTCCGTTGAAGATGCTGTGATGCTGATAGAGGAAAGTGCAAACTCACATTTTGATCCTGAATTAGTTGCGGCCTTTCTTCTCGCGCTACCAGAGATATTAATAGTAAAAGATAAATATCAGCCAACAGCAAGTTAGCGATATTTGTGGCTTATCACGGCCAAGAGTAAACGAGGTGTTAAAGTCGCTAGAGCAACAAGAAATTCTTCAGCTTTCACATAAAAAAATAAAGATAAAAAATATTAAAGCTGTGTTTAAGCGACTTGATGAAGCAAACTTATCTTTTTATGATCCAAGAATAAAAAGAGCTATTCAAATGTAAAGTGAATTAAATAAGACTTTTTTGATAAAAAACTAGGTAAAACAATAACTTTACTATTATATTATTGTAAGGTCGTTGAAATGCAAATTAGGCTACTATTAATATTGTGGCTACCTTTACTATTTATTAAATGTGTTTTTAATACTTCTCATCAATTCTAATAATTATGGTTTTAAAATGAAATTTATTTCTTCTGTGTGTTTGCTCACTTTTATACTCCTCATTACCTCATTTACTCAACCTGTTTTTGCTCAATCTTCCGCTTCAGTCGTTAAAGGTAAACCAATAACGAGTCTTTCGGCAGACCAATTAAAACAGATGACGATGAATGTGAGGTATTACGACGAGGTGCTAACTTCTTCAATATCAACCTATGTATTTTCAGGGGATGAGAAATGGCTCGATAGATACATCGAATATGAAGCAAAACTTAGGCAGTTAATTGATGATCTATTAATCGTACAGCTTGAAGAAGATAAGTTGTTAATTGCTCAGCTGTATGAAGTGAATAACTCACTTGTAGTTATGCAAATGAAGGCTATACAAGCAATAAAAGCACAAGACAGAACAACAGCAGTAAGCATTATAAGCAGTGCTGAATATAATCAATATAAAAAAGATTTAATGTCCGCGTTAACAACTTACATAGCGCAAATAGAAAAACGTACAGCATCAATTAACGCTGAAAGTAACGTACTCGGTTTAACGCCAGAAGAGCAACGTTGGATAGCTGATAATACAGTACGAATAGGTATTGAACATTGGCCGCCGATTGTCTTTATGCAAAACGACAAAACTCCCGGCGGGCTTTCAGGGGAAGTACTGAGTCAAATTATCGAAAAATCTGGCCTGCAAACAGAATATATTACGGGTAGTTGGAATGATATTTTAACTCAGTTTAAACAGGGTGAAATTGATTTATTACCTTCAGCCTATTTTATTGAAGAACGTAAAGAATTTGGGCATTTTTCTACGCCCTATTTTATGGTGAGAGAATTATTTTATGTCAAAGAAAATAATTTTCGTTTTCGAACAAATTTAGATTTATCAACAGCAACTATTGCAATACAAGCTGGTTTTACCTCTATTGATAAAATAAAAACCTTATACCCTGAGATGAGAGTACTCAAAACCATAAGTATTGAAGAGTCTATCAATAAAGTTTTAGCAGGTGAAGCGGATGCATTATTAGATGCACAAATTGTGGTTAATGACTGGGTCGCACAAAATAATGTGCAGGGCTTAAGAGTGATAGATGAAGATGTTGTTTTCCCTCCTTCTTTACATTTATACAGTAGCAAAAGTGAAAAACTACTACAAAGCATATTGCAAAAAGGCCTAGACTCCATTAAAGCCAGCGATTTGATGAATTCAAACAATGAGTGGTTAACGGCTAGAAATAAAAAACAAAACATCTCTGAAGATGATTTCGAAATTAATTATCTGATTGGGTTAGTGATTATTTTTGTAGTGGTATTGTTTATTCTTGGCAGCTCAATGAGTACATTAATACTAAAAAATAGCGAAAAAGAACTAGCCGCGAAATTCAGTTCAAGTTATTTTAAAAAAATGATCTTAACCGCATTAATTATACTTTCTATTGTATTGATTGCTATTGCCTTTTTTACTGAAAGGTACGCGAAAGGTAAACATGTTGAAGCAACAGAGCATAATTTAACTACCTTGTTAACTACGTCTCAACAACGCTTACAAACGTGGATGACATACGAGCTTAATAGCTTAGAGCGTTTTGGCAAAAATCATGAATTACTCTCGCTGATTGAACAAATACTCATTATACCCAAAGACGCTGAAGCACTTAAAAGAACACCATTACAAGCTCAGATACGTCAATTTTTTAAAGCAAGAGAAGGTGACCTTGGTAGTATAGGTTTCTTTGTTATATCCCCAGAAAAAATTAACTTAGCTTCTCAACGAGACTCAAATGTTGGTAGTGAAAACTTCATACATAAAGCGCGCCCAGAATTATTACAAAAAGTATTTGAAGGGCAGAGTTTATTTTTACCACCCATGCGTTCTGATGTTTTTTTAGAATATGAAAATTCAGACCATCAAAAGCATTTGCCTTCTACGATGTTTTTTGCCGCCCCGGTTATTAACCTTCAAGGTGAAGTCATAGCGGTTATTACCAAGCGGATAAATTTCGAAGGCATATTTTCATCAATACTAACGGCAGGCTCTATTGGTAACAGTGTTGAAACCTATGCGCTCGATAAATCGGGAACGTTACTGTCGAATGTACGCTTTGAAGATCAAATAAAAACTATAGGCTTGTTAAAAAATAATATTCGCTCATCAATGAATTTGGAGATAACTGACCCAGGCAAAAATTTATTAAACACCGAAGGAGTTACAGGCCAAAATCCAGACTGGCCATTAACGTTAATGTCGAGCCATATTTCGGCGGGTAAATCAGGGAATAACTTAACAGGTTATCGAGATTACCGTGGTGTAGAAGTTATTGGTTCTTGGGTTTGGGATGACACCTTAAATATGGGCATAGCTGCAGAAGTCGATTTAGTTGATGCCTATGAAGTCACCACTATTTTCCGTTACACTATTTGGTCAATTTTATTGATTGCATTACTATTACTTTTTGGTGGCACACTCTTTACCTTGAAGGTCGGCACACGAGCAACAAAGGCGTTGGCGCGATCGCACTTTGAACTTGAAGGGTTAGTGGGTGAACGGACAAAAGCATTAGAAACGAGTATACAGCGAACTCGTAGTATTATTGATACCGCGACAGATGGCATTATCGTTATCAACCATCAAGGCATCATTCAGGATTTCAGCCCTGCTGCGGAACGCATATTCAAATATACTTCGGCTGAGGTTATGGGGCTAAACATCAAAATGTTGATGCCTCAACCTTATAAGGATGAGCATGATGGATATCTAAGCAATTTTTTAGGTGGCGGATCCCCCAAAATTATTGGGAAGCAGCGAGAGGTGACAGGCCTGCGAAAAACAGGAGAGACTTTCCCTATGGATCTTTCAGTTGCTGAAGCTTCGGTTGGCAGTGAAAGTTTCTTTACGGGTATTGTTCGAGACATCACCAAGCGAAAGCAAAATGAATCGGCCATTCAGCGGGAGCAGGCAATGCTTTCCTCCCTTATCAATTCTTTACCCGACGTCGTTTTTTTCAAAGACGCGAAAGGTCATTATCTCGGATGTAATCATGGATTTGAGCAGCTGGTAGATAAGACTTTATCTGAATTTATTCACCAAGATGACCATGCCATATTCCCTGAAGAAATAGCGTTATTTTTTCAAGAAAAAGATCGACAAATGTTGTTAGTAGGACAGGCGGTAAGTAATGAAGAGTGGGTAACCTATCCGGATGGAACAGAGGTTCTCCTAGATACCATAAAAACACCTTTTTATTCAGAGGATGGGACATGCCTTGGAATAATAGGGGTTTCTAGAAACATCACAGAGCGTAAAAAGGAAGAACAAGAACTTAAAAAAGCTATATTAGAAGCAAAAGAAGCAACACGCTCATTAGCTAAACAGGCACAGCTTCAGCAATTATTAATAGACTCTGTACCTATTCCTTTATTTTATAAAGATGCACAAGCCAAGTATCAAGGGTTTAATAAAGCCTATGAAGAAGTCTTCGGTGTTAGGGCTGCTGATTTAGTTGGTTTAACCGTTACCGATTTAACTTATCTACCAGAAGAGGATCGTCTGCTTTATCAAGCAGAAGATAATGAGGTCATTGCTCAACAGACAACAGTTAAAAAAGAAATGAAAATTCCTTTTGCTGACGGTAAATTACACGACACCCTTTACTGGGTAACAGGCTATGCTGACAGTAAAGGTAATCCCGCAGGTTTGGTTGGCAGCTTCATTGATATCAGCAATGAAAAAGAAAATGCCAGACAACTCGAGATTGCTGTTAAATCTGCTGATGAAGCTACACAAGCAAAAAGTGACTTTCTTGCGAATATGAGTCATGAAATTAGAACCCCAATGAACGCAATCATTGGTATGAGCTATTTGGCAATGCAAACGAGTTTAAGTCGTAAGCAAGCGGATTACGTAAACAAAATTCAGAGTTCAGCGGAAGCCTTGCTCGGCATTATTAACGACATTTTAGATTTTTCAAAAATAGAGGCAGGTAAGCTTGATCTTGAAGCGGTACCGTTTAATTTAAATGATACTATTGACCATCTTGTGCAAATAATTTCACATAAAAGTCAGGAGAAATCATTAGAATTACTCATCGATTTAGCGCCAGATTTACCGCTCGACCTTGTGGGCGATTCGCTAAGGTTAGGGCAGATATTGATTAACCTTGCGAATAATTCTATTAAATTCACTGACCAAGGTGAGATAGTCATCAGAGCAAAACCTATCAAGCAAGATGAAAACAATGTCACGGTAGAGTTTTCAGTATGTGATACTGGTATTGGTATGACCGAAGAGCAATTAGGTCGCTTATTCCAATCATTTAGCCAAGCAGATGCGTCTACAACCAGAAAATATGGTGGTACTGGTTTAGGGTTAACTATTAGTAAAACCTTAACTGAATTGATGCAGGGTGAAATTTGGGTTGAAAGCACCAGTGGCGAAGGTAGTAAGTTTTTCTTTACCGCGACCTTTGGCCTTGCTGAAGAAAATACTGCGCTTATACAAGCATCACCAGCAAGCTTAGTTGATTTACCTGTGTTAATTGTTGATGACAGTGTCGCGGCAAGGGAGATACTTTTTACTATGTCAGAAAGTTTAGGTTTTAAACCTGAATTAGCAGCATCGGGTGCTGAAGCATTAGAAAAATTAACCCTTGCAGAGCAAAATAATCAACCGTATAAGTTAGTACTTTCTGATTGGAAAATGCCACAAATGGATGGTATTGAGTTGGGCGAAAAAATAATCAGTAAAGATTTTTTATCTGCTCCACCCAAGTTTGTCATTGTCACGGCTTACGACCGTGACGAAATGTTGAAACTTGCTCAACACATCAATTTAGCCAGTTCGATCACTAAACCTGTAGGCGCCTCTACATTGCTTGATACAACGTTAAAAGTGATGGGAGAAACGCAAAGTTTACTGCCAGAAATACAAAACAAGCGATTAGATATTTCATTTGCCGAAAGCATTGTTGGTGCAGAAATATTACTTGTTGAAGATAACGAAATTAATCAACAAATAGCCGTTGAATTGCTTGAAATGGCGGGTCTAGTGGTCACTACTGCGACTAACGGAAAAATTGCGGTCGAAACGGTTGAAAATAAAACCTTTGATGCGGTATTAATGGACATACAAATGCCAGTAATGGATGGTTATACAGCGACAAAAGAGATCCGCAAAGACGAAAAGCATATCGATTTACCTATCATTGCAATGACAGCTAATGCCATGAGTGGTGACAGAGAGAAGTGTATAGCAGCAGGAATGAATGACCATCTTCCAAAACCCATTAATCCACAAGATGTTTATAAAACATTAGCTCAATGGGTTAAACCAACAGGTAAAGTATTGAGTGATGTTCAGTTAAGTCAAATGGAGCATGACGAGGTTGATTTACCTAATCTGCCTGAGTTTGATGTTAACTCTGCCTTAGCCCGAATGGCGGGTAATGTTAAAGCTTATCGCAAGACCCTTAAAAAAGTGGCAAGTTCTGAAGCTAATGCTGTTGAACGCATAAAAGGGGCTATAGATATAGAGGACTACCAAACAGCCTTAATAGCAGCCCATACGTTAAAAGGCGTGTCTGCGACTATCGGTGCTAATTTCGTCGTGCCACCGGCTGAAAAACTTGAGTTACTGTTGAGTGAAAAAGTTGAGAAAGGAAAAGCGCTTGTTGCTGATAAATTAGACGTGTTGTTTTTGGAATGCGAGGTTAAACTAAGACAAATGATTGTAACGATTGAGAATGATCAATTAACACAGCAAAATCATGAAAATAAGCAATCGTTCAATGCCGAAGAAGTCACAAAATTATTCATCGTTTTAAAAGAAAAAGTCGATTGCTTTGATTCTGCGGCTAGCGATACTCTGCAAGAGATTTTAACGTTTGTTAATGCAGATAACTTATCAAGTACAGCCAATGAGCTTAACCAAGCGCTTGAAGCATATGATTTTGATAGGGCAGAAAGTCTATTAATCATTTTTGAGCAAGAAATAGAACAACTCGCTAGTCAAGGCAGTAGTGAACCTATTAAGGATGACGTACTACTTGCTCAATTAATTATTATTGAGCATCAAATAGATAATTTTGATTCAACGGTGGTGGATACTGTCGATGAATTACTTGATTTTGAAATAGAGTCGAGCGTATACACAACGTTAGAGAAAATGAGAGATGTATTAAGCCAGTATGATTTTGACGCAGGACAAGCGTTGGTCGAGCAAATTAAAGCATCTTATTTTAAAGAATTATAACGAATGAATTTAGGAGAATTACAGTATGTCTAAAGGCCAAAAGCAGACGATTCTAGCTGTAGATGATACATTAGCCAACATTGACGTCGTAAAAGGTGTTTTGTCTCAAGACTATTTAGTTCAAGCTGCGCTTAGTGGCAAGATGGCTTTAAAGATTATTGAAAAACAAAAGCCTGATTTGATTTTACTGGATATTATGATGCCAGACATGGACGGTTATGAAGTCTGTGAAATATTGAAATCGCAACAATCAACGCAAGATATTCCCATCATATTCTTAACCGCTAAAATACAAGAAGATGACGAAACTAAAGGGTTATCGCTTGGTGCGGTTGATTATATAACTAAGCCCATTAGTCCGCCTATTTTAAAAGAACGAATTAAAAATCACCTAATATTAGAAGCATCAAAAAAAATGCTTGAACGTCAAAATGAAATATTGGAAGAGCGAGTATTAGAGCGAACCACACAATTGTCTGAACTTCAAGATGTTGCTATGGTTGCTATGGGCGCTCTGGCAGAATCTAGAGATCCTGAAACCGGAAACCATATTAGACGCACACAACGTTATGTAAAAGTACTCGCTGTTGAAGCCGCTAAATATGGAAAATATAAGGCATTTTTAACGCCTGATGTTATCACCTCTCTTTATAAATCTGCACCTTTGCACGATATTGGTAAAGTAGGTGTTGAAGACAGTATTTTACTAAAACCGGGTAAACTAACGGACGAAGAGTTTGAAGAAATGAAGCGCCATACAACCTATGGAAGAGACGCCATAGCCGCCGCCGAAACGTCAATAGATTCAGCTGATAACTTTCTTCTTTTTGCTAAAGAAATTGCTTATTCGCATCAAGAGAAGTGGGATGGCTCAGGCTACCCAGAAGGATTAGCAGGTGAAGATATTCCTTTATCAGCACGATTAATGGCTGTTGCCGATGTTTATGATGCATTGATTAGTAAACGTGTATACAAGCCAGCTTTTTCTCATGAAAAAGCGGTTAATATTATTACCGAAGGCAAGGGTAGTCATTTTGAACCCCTCTTAGTTGAATGTTTTCTTGCCGTAGCAGATGAGTTTACTCAAGTAGCTAAAAACTTTGCAGACAAAGATGGTGAGGTTCAATAAGGTAAAGAAGCGTGGTAAAACAGTGTAATTATGATGGCATAGCTTTTAAGGTAACCGTTAATGTTGTGCCATTTTCTTCAGTGGAAGAAAAACTAACATCCCCTCCTTGAGCTAAAGCAGAAAGTTTAGCGGAGTAGGTGCCTAAACCAGTACCATTTTCTTTTCCTTCAGTAATAAATTTGTCAAAAAATCTTGCTTGAATTTTCTCAGGGATCATTCCTTGATTGCTAATGTTGAAAATAATGACATCGGAAGATTGCTCTTGCTCGATGGTAATATTTACATTGCCATTAGCTGGTGAAGCTTCAATGGCATTAGCGAGTAAATTATTAAACAGGTTAAAGCACAATAATTGATTACCGAAAAATTTGATGCTTTTGGCTATTTTGTATTGTACTAATATATTGTTTATCTGGCATTTATCTTTTTGTCCGTAAACCACTTTATTAAATAACTCTAGCGCGTTAATCGGTAATAGTTCACGTTCAGTACTGTTATTTTCTAATTGATGAATTAACATTTGCTCATCAATCATTTCTTTTATCGTTTCAGCGGATTCTGTAATGAGGGATACTTCTTCTTTTGAATAAGCTTTTTGTTGCTTTAGTGTATCCGCGGCAGAAATAATTACAGCAAGTGGATTTTTTAAATCGTGATGAATAATGCGTTCAATATCTTCTTTTAGGCGCATGTTCTCTATCATGGTCTCTAATTGTAACGCTACTTCTTCTCGTTGCAGCACTTGCTTCATGTGAATATTAATTCTTGCGAGTGTTATTTCAGGGCTAATTGGTTTGGTAATATAATCAGCAGCACCGATAGATAAGCCTTTGACTACATCTTTTGTTTGAGTAAGTGCTGAAATAAAAATTATAGGAATATGTTCAGTTAAGGGGTTATTTTTAAGATGTTGGCAAACGGTTAAGCCATCCATTTCAGGCATCATTATGTCTAATAAGATAAGATCAGGAAGCTGTTCTTGGTTACATATTGCTAATGCTTTAACGCCAGACAAACAAGCTTGAAGGGTATATTTTTCTTTAAGCAATTCGGTAAGCACTGTGATGTTATTAGGTTCATCATCAACAATTAAAATACTATTATTCGATTTATTCAATTTAATATGTTCTGTTGAATCAGTCACATCTAAAGCTGATTTTTTAGTTGCATCAATCAGTGGTTTTTTAGGGATAGGAGATGAAAAGGCGCGGTTTATATTCCTTTTTAATGAATTCATGTTAAAAGGTTTAATGATGTAAGCACTGACCCCCGATAGGATGGCTTGTTTAACATTTTCTTGATCAATGTTTGCTGTAAGCATGATAAAAGGGATATTGGCAGTATTAATCTCAGCACGAACCGTTTGTAAAAGCTCCAAGCCGTGCATTCTTGGCATATTCCAGTCTGAGACGATTAAATCAATGTTATGTAATTTTATAATACTTAAGGCATCGACCCCATTCGAAGCTATAAATATTTTAAAAAAGCCAAGTGTTGTTAACAGGCTTTTGATAACTTTTTGCATCGGAATATGATCATCTACAATAAGTGCTGTTAAAGTCGTGTATCGCTCATCAATTAAGGAATCTTTAGTCTTAGGCATATTAACTTTAAGGTCTCTTTGTTTTTGTTATGTACGAAAGCTAATAAGCTTTGCCATATATTGATTTAACTGGCTCGAATAGTAGATTCTATATATAGAATAAAATATAGCATGATAATGAAAAGTATCATATTTTATAGGGAATACTTCACTGTTTACTACAATAAACTTTAATGATCATTAATAACTTTAGGGTGTAATATTTCTGACAAAGCGTACTGAGTAATCGCCATCTTTTTGTTTAATTGCTGAGCTGCCATTACTAAAGTTCACAACCCAAGCCGAGTCGTTGTCTTCGACTACTGGTGTTGATGTCCAATAAGCAACATCTAAGGCAGCAGGGGTTCCTCCTGGGCTGTTTACGACAGAGAAAACTGTATCATTTATGGCTGGTGAATAGCAGGCACGTTCTACCAACGATTGTAATTCTTTAATATTAGGTAAACGCCAATCACCATGACCAGCGAGTGTAGATTGAGTTGCCAATTTAAAAGCTTGTTTCCAATTTTTAGTATTGCTAGGGGTAAAACCATTAGTGTCTTGGCAAGTAGGTGATGACGCTATATCGTAATTAACACCTACAGCACATCTTGCCCACATTAACTTTGTTTTCGTATCCGTAACCGTGCCATCATTGTTATCTGAGAACTGAGCATCCGGCGTAGTTTTTTCAATATTAGCAGGACAAGTTGCGCCATAAGCCAATGATGACGCAAAACTAGTGATTAAAAAAGATTGAAAAATAAATGTTAAGTTGTTTTTTATATTCATAATTTTAGTCCTCAATTGGCACTTCTTACAAGGCGAGTAGGGTATGCAGAAGCCTTAAAATCCAGTGTTGTAGATAATGCTGGTGATTTATCAATTGATATTAACCAGGCTGCTGAAGTATTTGATGAAAGAACAGAGCTACTCCAGTAAGGAATATTAACCGCATTAGGGAAAAAACTTGTATCGATAGAGTTTGTTAATTGACTCATATTCAATAAAGAAATCCCTTCATTGTAACTTGGAAGTCGCCAATCATTTGCGCCACACAAATTAGTTGTATTAACGGCATTAATAAATTTTTCGGAATCACATTCTCCTGTAGTCGAACACATACCACCATTTTCTAAGCCTGAATTGCCACCGTTGACAGCACCATCACTGTTATACCAAGTGTAAGTATCATTAGCATCGTGTAATCCACCATCAGTTGTTTTTACTTCCCACATTAGCTGGGTGACCGTATCGTAGGTACAACTCCAATTGGTTGCAGAAAAAGGTAATACTTCTCCGTTTACTCCAAGTTTCACAAAACTAAAACCTAATGTGCCATCGGTATCATCAGGGAAAGTGACATCACGGCCACTATGAGCATCTTGTATGGAAGGTATTGGATCACCATCAGTTTCACCTTCTCCATCATCATAACCATCAACAACACCGTTATCGTCAGCGTCGACTGCGTTAGGACAAATGATTGTATTTTGATGAATACCACTTCTAGTCCCACCAAAAGCATAATCAGCACATAAGCTATAACCCGTATCGTTAACTAACGTTTGATTATTATTACTCGGCACGAGAACAAAAGTCGCTGCGTAAGTGTCTTGCTTTTCACCGACATCTGTCACGGTTAACTCAAACGTAACTACGGTGGTAACACCCACCGTAGGGGCTATAAAACTCGGTTTGACAATTGAGTCATCATCTAAAGTGATACCCGTGCCACTGGAATCTGTTTGTCGCCAATCGTACTGCAACGGACTAGCTTCTGGATCTGTTGAGCTTTGAGCATCTAATTCAGCAGAAGTGCCACTCTCTATCTGTATTGCAACTGAAAATACAGCGGTAGGCGCTAGGTTATTATTTATATCAACCGAAAGACTGTCGGTTGTACTGTCTCCTATATTATCGGTGACCGTTATGTCGAACGTTAGCGTAGTCGTACTCGATACGTCGGGCGCTATAAAAGTGGCGGTAGCGCTAGAGGCATTGCTTAAAGTCACCATTGAACCTGTTGTTTGAACCCAAGCGTAACTGACAATAGAGCCATCACTATCATTAGCAGTAGCGTTAAGCGAAACTGTTGTTTCTTCATCGACAGCTTGGTCAGTACCTGCGTCTACAACAGGTAATAAATTCACGGTTGGAACAAGGGGATCTAAACCAAAACTCAGCTCAACCACATCATCAATACCATCACCGTCTGTATCATTATTGTATTTATCAGTGCCAAGGTAGTCTTCTCTACTATCACTTAAACCATCTAAGTCACTATCAAATTCTTGGCAGTTTGAAGTTATTTCTATTTGAAAGACGGCTAGCCTATTACCACGAATTATCAAGGTTTCTTCTAAATCATCGAGTGATTGGATATCATACGTTTTTCTAATAATATTGATTTGAGCGCCGATATCGATCTCTGCTTGTATGACTTTTCCATCCTCTAAGCGACTGATAGCCAAATTACGCTCCCGAAATCCAGATGAACGGTTGTAGCTCAAATGTAGCTGGTATGCCTTGCATTGTATATTTCTTACAATGAAACTGAGCTCAATTGTTTCAGGGAGAATTTCCGCATATGCCACCCCATAGATTGAGGGGCCGGTGCCTTCGTCAACGCCATCAATGTCTAATCCACTGTTATATCGCGGATTAATGTCGCCATAAGAGAGCCACTGCAAACTTGCGTTTGACGACCTTTTAATGGTCACTTGATCAAACATTTCATTGGAAATTAATGTACTGTCTGGAGCGGTTATCTCAGTAAAGTCTTCAATAAGCTGATAGTTCAATGTCAACAGATTTGAAACCAAAGGGTCAGTGCCGTTAACTATTTCTTCACCATCAATGATCCTATCGTTATCGGTATCTATATAGGCCAAATCAAAATCATTGGCATCATTAGGGTCTGTCCCTGCTTGAATTTCATGGAAATTACTTATGCCATCATTGTCAAAATCGAGGTAGACGTCATCATAGTCTTGATAATTTAGGCCAAAGGTAATTTCTTGGCCATTGGTCAAACCATCATTATCAGCGTCTGCTGTACCATCTGTTGGGTCAAGGGGGTCAAAGTTGAGTGATAGTTCTAGGCTATCTGAGATGCCATCTTCATCAGTATCAGCATTCAAAGGGTCTGTTCCGATAAGTGTTTCTACGCGGTCAAACACACCGTCGAGATCGCTATCGAACCCCAGACAACTTGCCGTTATTTCTAGTTTATAAACCGATAATTTACCACCAATAATTTTCAGTGTTTCAAGGCTAGGATCATTTAATGCAATAGTATATGAGGTTGTTATTCCTGGATTTACGGCACTAATATCAATGCTTTCTTGAATTACTAAGGAGTCTTCGACTCGATTAATTGCAAGTGACCGATCGTACTGTGCATCCGACGAAGCGCGGCTATAGGTAACATTAAGTTGGTAACTTAAACATTGCATATTTTGTAAGGTAAAATCGAGTTCCATATCACCATATATAGCCTTGCCAGAATCTTCATCGTAAAAAGGGCTGCCACTATAAGAGTCCCATTTCAACGTAGCATTTGATGACGTTTTACTACTGACTGCGTTTAGAATGTAGTCTGTAATCGGTGCATTATCACCACCCGAAATTTCAAATGTAATATCATCGAAATCTTCAATAAGTTGATAGTTTAATAGCAACAGGTTTGATACAAAAGGGTCAGTGCCATTAGTTATTTCTTCACTATCAATGATCCTATCGTTATCAGTATCTATATAGGCTAGATCAAAATCATTGGCATCATTAGGGTCTGTCCCGGCTTGAATTTCATGGAAATTACTTATGCCATCATTGTCAGCATCGAGGTAGGCGTCGTTAGCGTCTTGATAATTTAGACCAAAGGTAAATTCTTGACCATTGGTCAAACCATCATTGTCAGTGTCTGCGGTACCATCTGCTGGGTCAAGCGGGTCAAAGTTGAGTAATAGTTCTTGGCTATCCGAAATGCCATCTTCGTCAGTATCAGCGTTAAAAATATCTGTTCCAATAATTGTTTCGATGCGGTCAAATATACCGTCGAGATCGCTATCGAATCCCGTACAACTTGCCGTTATTTCTAGTTGACCAACCCACAATCTTTCACCAATAATTTGAAGTGTTTCAAGGCTAGGATCATTTAATGCAATAGTATATGAGTCCGTTATTACATCCGCCATTCCTGTCCCTATGGCACTAATATCAATACGTTCTTGGATTGCTAATAGGTCTTCGATACGATTAATAGCAAGGGAACGCACGCCACTCGATGAAGAGCTTTGATAGCTAACATCAAGTTGGTAACTTAAGCACTGCATATTTTGTAAGGTAAAACTGAGCGCCATATCACCAAATATGCCCTCTCCATTATCCTCATCGTATACCGGGTTGCCACTGTAAGAGTGCCATTTCAACGTAGCATTTGATGACGTTTTACTACTGACTGAATTTAGAATGGCGTCTGAAATCGGTGCATTATCACCATTCGAAACCTCAAACGAAATATCAGTGAAATCTTCAATAAGTTGATAATTTAAGGTGAGTGGATTTTCAGGCAGGACCTTGATATTAATACTGTCACTGCTACTGCCACCACGGTTATCAGTGACCGTTAGGGTGAAGGATAAAGTCGCTAAAAGGGTGACATCTGGCGAGGTGAAGGAAGTACTTTCAGTCGTGGCATTCGTTAAGGTGACGGTGGTGCCTGCCGTTTGAGTCCAAGCATAACTGACGATAGTGCCATCACTGTCGACGGCGCTACCACTGAGCGATACAGCCGTTTTTTTATCAACAGTCTGGTCAACACCTGCGTTAACACTTGGTACAATGTTTTCCGGTAATACGGTTATATCAATACTGTCGGTAGCTGTGCCAGTACGGTTATCAGTTACCGTTAATTCAAAGGATAATACGGTTGAAATAGTCACATCAGGAGAGGTGAATGAAGCACTTGCGCTATTGGTGTTGGTTAAGGTTACTGTCGTGCCTGCTGTTTGCAGCCAAGCATAACTGACGATAGTGCCATCACTGTCGACGGCGCTACCACTGAGCGATACAGCGGTTTGTTTATCAACAGTCTGGTCAATACCTGCGTTAACCGTAGGTAGGGTATTCTCTTCTAAAATTTGTATTAAGGCTGTTTTTGTCGTTAACAGGCCATCAGCGTCAGTTACTTGAAGTTCTATTTGAATATCTTCATTTTTGTTTACTTGTGGCGCTAAGAACTGAATAGTTGAGTTACTATGACCACTTATTGATACCGAAGGACCTTTAATTTGTAACCATTTATAGCTTAATTTGGTACCTTCAAGGTCTGTCGCTGTTGAGGTTATTTCAACATTATTACCTGACTCAACGACAGTATCGAAACTAAGGTTTACCTTGGGTGGTTGATTTGCCTTGCTAAACCAAGTTATTACTTGGTTCTGAGTTGCATAACTCGTGGGGTTATCAACATAATCAAGAATTAAACGAACCCAATCATTAATATTACTGTCGTTGGATTTAAAAAAGGCCATCAACTTAATAATATCTACGTCTTCTCTTGAATAAATAAAGGGGTCGGGAGAAATAGAACCTATGATATTTTCAATAATACTAAGCCAAGATGTTTTATTTATTTCTTCAAAACCATTTTCTAATCCGTACTGGGCAATAAGTGTTGAAATAGGCGTTATATTACATTCAAAACGCGCTAAAAAGTAACATGCAGCACTTAGTTCACCGTCAAGTTTTATATGATTGTTATTCAGAACCGTATTTTTGGTCGTTCTGATTATATTACTTTTCTCATCAAAACTTGAATTATCGGCAACGGCTCTAGTTGCCGTGATTCTGTAATCACTAATTCTGCCATCAAGTTGGAACTCAAATGCACCGTTATCATTTGTAGAAGCTGTTTTTACCGGTATTACATCTCCCCATTTATATAAATTAACTATTGAGGGATTATCAAACACTCCAGCGACTATCCCATACATTGTTGGATGGATAGTAATATCAATAAAGAACGAGCTTGCTTCTTTATTTTTGTCGAACACTGAAAATTTAAAAATAAATACTGTTGGGAGCGTTATTTTTGGTGTTGTAATGCTTAAATTAAAATCATCTTGAATGGAATAATCCAATTCAATATCATCATTTTCAATAACTTGTTCCCAGGAAAAATCTACTATTTCGTTATTTGGGTCATTTACAATAGGTTTAATTACTTCGACCTTTATTTCTGAAATATCGATGTTATTTTCTAAATAAACTGAGAAAGTATTAATATTGTTAAGTATTAAAATATTGATAACCCCGGTAGAGCTTGCTCCTAGATCATCTTTTACAGTAAGTGCTAATTGAATTATTACGTCTGCTTCTATTAAAGGCGCAGTGATCGTAGGAGTGGCAGAATTTGGGTTATCAAAAGATATTTGTTCTCCTGAAACTTGAGACCACTGATACAAAACGATTTCGCCGTCGTTATCTATTGAAATTTCAGGTAAAGTGAAACTATCTCCTTCATTTAATTCAAGGGTATCAACCGTATAAATAACTGGGGGGATATTATGTGTAGGGGTATTGCCCGAAGGATTACACCCGGTCAATAGTAATACTGTAAAAACAACGAGAAAATACTGCCAGAAAACAACCATAAACCTTCTTATACCTTGCGCCGCGATTACTCTAATTTCATTACCCACTATATCAAGATAGCCAATTTTTTTATAGTCGCAGAATACACATGTATTAAATTATTTACGGGATTGTTATCGTAGAGTGAAACTGAACACCGCTCTATAGGTTTCCAAGTTGTTTGGAGGAAGCGTTTTCTATTTATTTTTCTAACTCGGAATGGGGCGGAATGTATGGTCCGCCTCAATATTGAAAGTAATAATATCGATAACGTAGTTGGTTTGCGCTAATGTATTCGGAGTCTTTGTTGGTTACCCAATATATTAGGCCCAGCTCCACGATGAGATCCGCGCTAGATTGTCCTCAAAAGCGCCAAAGCA
>NZ_VOLT01000023.1 GCF_007954275.1 Colwellia demingiae
ATTGTCCCTTTTTTGTTTAGCGACAATAGCGCTGTGGTCCCACCTGATCCCTTTCCGAACTCAGAAGTGAAACGCAGTTGCGCCGATGGTAGTGTGGGAGTTCCCATGTGAGAGTAGGACATTGCTAAACTTCTATTTAGAGAAGCCCGATTCGATAGAGTCGGGCTTTTTGCTGAAGTTTTTATTTATTAAATTACTTATCAAAAAATTGTAAGTGACATAATAAATAAAAGTTTTTGTCTAGCGACAATAGCGCTGTGGTCCCACCTGATCCCTTTCCGAACTCAGAAGTGAAACGCAGTTGCGCCGATGGTAGTGTGGGAGTTCCCATGTGAGAGTAGGACATTGCTAGACTCCTAATTCCATCAGCATTGATGATGAAATGGCCCCGTGGAGGGGTTCCCGAGTGGCCAAAGGGATCAGACTGTAAATCTGACGGCTCAGCCTTCGGTGGTTCGAATCCACCTCCCTCCACCATATTCTTATAGAATGATTAAATACCAGCAATTAGCTGGTATTTTTTTTGCATTTTTTTCAGTCTTTCCAACTCATTGTTACTTAAATCTAATCGAGCTAGTTCCAGTAATAAGATCTTAGCTTTATGTAAATCTTCAACTGATTGTTTGTCTTGGTCATAAGAAACTAACAAAACCTGCGCTAGATTTAATTTTATCCCTATATGCTTTGGAAATATTGCAGAAGCATCTTGTAGTTTGAGAGTTGCCTCTCGATATTTTTTTTGAGCATATAAAGTTAAACCAAGCTCAATATCCGCTTGAGCTTTATCTTTTATATTATAGTTATGTCTATTTATCTCATTCGCTAATTGAGGAACATCAGACTTTTCCCTGGCGACGAGTATTTTGCTTGCAAGATCATCTCTTTTCAATTTCTTTAATGTTAATGAGATATCAATTAATTTATTATTTTCAATATTGCCATGCTCATTATTAAGTAACCTTTCACCTCTAATAATTTCGTCATTGGCAAGTTGCCGTTCTTTTGTGATTTCTAATAAACATGCACCAAGTAAATGCGATTGGACTTTGATATCACTATCGTTGAAGTCTCTTGCCATTTGTTTTAAATAGGAGAAGGCTTTGTTGTTTATTTTCTTTGCATCGACTAATGGTAGTGAGGGGGCATGCTCAATTAAGGCTTGTACATATTTGATAGCGTTATCAGCACAATGATGAATAGAATTCTGCGCTAGGTTATAAGTTCTCTCGTAGGCTGCAGTAGCTTTATCAAAATGCTCATTATGAATACAAAGGTGGGCATATTTTTTTAAACGCGTTAAAGAACGTGGTGATAAAAGCAGAGCTTGCTCTAATATTTCTTCAGCAAGTATATAATGGAATTGTTCTTCATAAGTTATTGCCAGCCAATCATAGCCTGATAAATAAAGCGGGCTGTCTCTAATTAAAAGCTTAAATAGTTTTTCCGCTTGATTTAACTTCTTTTCATGTAAGGCTACTTTACCCAAACCAATGGTAGCCCATTGACAATTCGAAGTGTTTTGATGAGCCAAATAAATTGTTTTGGCTTCATCAAACCTTTCTAATTCAAAATATTGTCTAGCTATGATACCTAAGCATTCGGTTTTATACTGGGTGTTTATTGATAAAGCATGCTTACAACGTTTAATAACAAGCTCTGGATCTTCAGCATCGAGAGCTTGATAGATTAGTGCCATCGCTTTTTTCTTATGTAAACAAAAGTTTAACCGTTTTTCTAATTCATTCAATGTGTAAGGTTTGCATAAATAGTGATCGGGTTTGTGTTCAAGCGCAGCTAGTACCATAGATTGCGATATTTCTGCAGTGATTAAAATAACGATACAGTGACGATTTATATAACCATTGACTCTTAACTCTTCGAGGATTTGCTGACCATTCTTTTGGTTCTCCCCTAGGTCATAACCCAAGAAAATCACATCATAGTGTCTTTGCTGGCAAATTGAAGCAACATCCTGTGCATAATGAGTGCTATCTACTTGTTTCGACGTTAAGCGTATAACAAATTGTTTGAGGATTTCTTGCGATGGTTTGATATTGTCAACAATCAAGAATCGCATATTTTGATAATTGTACTTTGCCATAACATCCTTAATGTCAAATACGCTAATAACTGGGATAGTCATATACGACTTCTGCTACAATTAACCAACTTAAAAATATATTGGCTAAACGAATGACCTTTTCTTCCTTTTCTTTGGACTCAACATTGCTTAAAGCAATAACCGAATCTGCTTATGATGAACCAACAGAAATACAAAAGCAAAGTATCCCTCTTATTCTAGCCAAACATGATGTTATGGCAAGAGCTCAAACGGGGACAGGTAAAACCGCTGCTTTTGCATTGCCAATACTTCAAAAATTGATATCAGGTCAACCTTGTAAACAAGAACTAAGAGCATTGGTACTTACTCCCACAAGAGAGCTCGCTCAACAAGTATATAAAAGCTTTTGTCATTATGGTCAATTTACTAACGTCGTTGCTGGTATTGCGTATGGTGGTGTCAGTACAAAAAGACAAATTAGTGAATTGAAAGAGGGTGTTGATGTGTTAATTGCAACGCCAGGGAGATTATTAGATCTGCTTAGAACTGAATCTGTCAGTCTAGCCAACATAGAAACATTAGTTTTCGATGAAGCAGATCGTATGTTAGATATGGGTTTTAAAGAAGAAATAGACCAGATTACTCAATATCTGCCAAAAACAAAGCAAACGTTGCTCTTCTCAGCAACATTCGCGGATGATATTTACAAAATGAGTAAAAACATTTTAATAAATCCTAAATTGGTAGAAATAGATGAGAAAAATAAAGCCGCAGATGATGTAGAGCAACTTGTCTATGGTGTAGATGCCGATCGTAAAAGAGAACTGACTTCGTTCCTTATAGGATCAAAAAATTGGAAACAAGTTTTAGTGTTCACTCGAACTAAGCAGTGTGCAGATGACTTAGCAAAGGAAATGACAAAGGATGGTGTGAAATCATTAGCTATACATGGCGATAAATCTCAAGGCGCACGTGAAAAAGCATTACACGAATTTAAAGAGGGAAAAGTTCGCGCATTAATCGCGACTGATATAGCTGCCCGTGGTATCGATATAAAAGGCTTATCTCATGTAATTAATTATGAACTTCCTTATAACGCAGAGGATTATGTTCATCGTATAGGCCGTACAGCAAGAGCTGGTAATTCAGGATTAGCTGTTTCCTTAGTAAGTGTAGGAGAGGAATGGCTATTAACAGCGATTGAAGAATTATTAGATATTCGTTTATTACAACAGTGGTTACCTGGCTATGAGCCGGATGTAACAAAAGGTGCTGTGTCAGATAAAAAACCAATAAATAAAAAAAATGCGCGGAATAATGCACTCTCAAATGGTGATAAGTCGAAAAACCCAAGAGCAAATTCTAGAAATAGAAGAAGGTAAAGCATAGCTAACACGGTTGCTCGGTTCAATTTTGAGCTATATTGATATGCTTAGCGACCGAATAGTAGTATTTATAATCGAACAAACAGAAATGTGAAATTAGTGCTTGTGCTACACCAAGAACTCTTTACAATGCGCTCCAGTTCCAAGGGGTTCACGCAAAATGAATCATCAACGAACTGTTTTGATACGTTATCTACCCGCTTTAGCGAGAAATAACGTAAGTTAACATCAAGTTTTAAACGTTTTTAAAATAGTTTAAAATAAACGTTGACATTAAAACTCGGAAGCGTATTATACGCATCCAGTTCGAGGCAATAGCAACGAACAACGCTGCTTAGGTAGCTCAGGTGTAGAGCGAATGTGACTCTCATCTACGTTTCAATCGAAACGTTTTCTTTAACAATTA
>NZ_VOLT01000024.1 GCF_007954275.1 Colwellia demingiae
TCAGCAAAACTACTTGGGTGTTGTATGGTTAAGCCTCACGGGTAATTAGTATCAGTTAGCTCAATGCCTCGCAGCACTTACACACCTGACCTATCAACGTTGTAGTCTCCAACGACCCTTTAGGGGACTTAAAGTCCCAGTGAGAACTCATCTCAAAGCCTGCTTCCCGCTTAGATGCTTTCAGCGGTTATCAGTTCCGAACGTAGCTACCGGGCAATGCCATTGGCATGACAACCCGAACACCAGTGGTTCGTCCACTCCGGTCCTCTCGTACTAGGAGCAGCCCTCTTCAATTCTCAAACGCCCACGGCAGATAGGGACCGAACTGTCTCACGACGTTCTAAACCCAGCTCGCGTACCACTTTAAATGGCGAACAGCCATACCCTTGGGACCGACTTCAGCCCCAGGATGTGATGAGCCGACATCGAGGTGCCAAACACCGCCGTCGATATGAACTCTTGGGCGGTATCAGCCTGTTATCCCCGGAGTACCTTTTATCCGTTGAGCGATGGCCCTTCCATACAGAACCACCGGATCACTATGACCTACTTTCGTACCTGCTCGACGTGTCTGTCTCGCAGTTAAGCTGGCTTATGCCATTGCACTAACCGTACGATGTCCGACCGTACTTAGCCAACCTTCGTGCTCCTCCGTTACTCTTTGGGAGGAGACCGCCCCAGTCAAACTACCCACCAGACAGTGTCCCCAAGCCCGATAAGGGCCCTAGGTTAGAACATCACGCATACAAGGGTGGTATTTCAAGATTGGCTCCACCACATCTAGCGACATGGTTTCAAAGCCTCCCACCTATCCTACACATGTAGGAGCAATGTTCACTGTCAAGCTATAGTAAAGGTTCACGGGGTCTTTCCGTCTAGCCGCGGGTATACGGCATCTTAACCGCAAATTCAATTTCACTGAGTCTCGGGTGGAGACAGTGTGGCCATGATTACGCCATTCGTGCAGGTCGGAACTTACCCGACAAGGAATTTCGCTACCTTAGGACCGTTATAGTTACGGCCGCCGTTTACCGGGGCTTCGATCATCAGCTTCGTCCGAGGACTAACCGAATCAATTAACCTTCCGGCACCGGGCAGGCGTCACACCGTATACGTCATCTTTCGATTTTGCACAGTGCTGTGTTTTTAATAAACAGTTCCAGCCACCTGGTTACTTCGACTACTCTTCGCTTACACCGCAAGGGTTTAACGTTGAGCAGCGTACCTTCTCCCGAAGTTACGGTACTATTTTGCCTAGTTCCTTCACCCGAGTTCTCTCAAGCGCCTTAGTATTCTCTACCTAACCACCTGTGTCGGTTTGGGGTACGGTTCCTATATATCTGAAGCTTAGAAGCTTTTCCTGGAAGCATGGCATCAACAACTTCAACTCCGTAGAGTCTCGTCTCGTATCTCAGTGTTAATGAAAACCCGGATTTACCTAAGTTAACCACCTACATACTTTCACACGGACTACCAACGCCGTGCTTGTTTAGCCTACTCCGTCCCTCCTTCGCAATATATAGAAGTACAGAAATATTAATCTGTTTCCCATCGACTACGCGTTTCCGCCTCGCCTTAGGGGCCGACTTACCCTGCCCTGATTAACATGGGACAGGAAACCTTGGTCTTTCGGCGGGGGAGTTTTTCACTCCCCTTATCGTTACTCATGTCAGCATTCGCACTTCTGATACCTCCAGCAAACTTCTCAATTCACCTTCAACGGCTTACAGAACGCTCCCCTACCACTTGAACCTAAGTTCAAATCCGCAGCTTCGGTGACTAGTTTAGCCCCGTTACATCTTCCGCGCAGACCGACTCGACTAGTGAGCTATTACGCTTTCTTTAAAGGATGGCTGCTTCTAAGCCAACCTCCTAGCTGTCTATGCCTTTCCACATCGTTTCCCACTTAACTAGTACTTTGGGACCTTAGCTGGCGGTCTGGGTTGTTTCCCTCTTCACAACGGACGTTAGCACCCGCAGTGTGTCTCCCGCATATCACTCATTGGTATTCGGAGTTTGCAAAGGGTTGGTAAGTCGGGATGACCCCCTAGCCTTAACAGTGCTCTACCCCCAATGGTGTTCGTGCGAGGCTCTACCTAAATAGATTTCGGGGAGAACCAGCTATCTCCCGGCTTGATTAGCCTTTCACTCCGACCCACAAGTCATCACCGCATTTTTCAACATACGTGTGTTCGGTCCTCCAGTTGATGTTACTCAACCTTCAACCTGCCCATGGGTAGATCGCCGGGTTTCGGGTCTATACCCTGCAACTAAACGCGCAGTTAACACTCGCTTTCGCTACGGCTCCCCTAATCGGTTAACCTTGCTACAGAATATAAGTCGCTGACCCATTATACAAAAGGTACGCAGTCACCCGACTAAATCGGGCTCCCACTGCTTGTACGTATGCGGTTTCAGGTTCTATTTCACTCCCCTCACAGGGGTTCTTTTCGCCTTTCCCTCACGGTACTGGTTCACTATCGGTCAGTTAGTAGTATTTAGCCTTGGAGGATGGTCCCCCCATATTCAGACAAAGTTTCACGTGCTCCGTCCTACTCGATTTCACTGTAAATTCATTTTTGTGTACGGGACTATCACCCTGTATCGTTGTCCTTTCCAGAACATTCCACTAACAAATAAACAGCTTAAGGGCTGATTCGCGTTCGCTCGCCGCTACTAACGAAATCTCGGTTGATTTCTTTTCCTCGGGGTACTTAGATGTTTCAGTTCTCCCGGTTCGCTTCGTTACGCTATGTATTCACGTAACGATACCTACCTTATGGTAAGTGGGTTTCCCCATTCGGACATCTTTGGCTATAACGGTTTTTATCACCTCACCAAAGCTTTTCGCAGATTAACACGTCCTTCATCGCCTCTAACTGCCAAGGCATCCACCACATACGCTTAGTCACTTAACCATACAACCCTAA
>NZ_VOLT01000025.1 GCF_007954275.1 Colwellia demingiae
CACAACTTGATGCGCACTGGATGGCATTTACCGGCAACCGTGAGTTTAAAAAAGACCCGCGCATCATCGTTTCTGCCGAGGGAAATTACTACACCGATGCCGACGGTCGAAGAATCTTTGATGGTTTATCTGGTCTTTGGTGCTGTGGCGCGGGTCATGGTCGTCCAGAAATTACCGAAGCGGTGAGTAAACAATTAAAACAATTGGATTATGCTCCGGCCTTCCAATTTGGTCATCCTAAAGCCTTTCAACTCGCCGAGAAAATCGTTGAGTTTATGCCAAAAGGGATAAACCGCGTTTTTTATACGGGCTCTGGCTCTGAGGCCGCTGAAACCTCACTAAAAATGGCACGTGCCTATTGGCGAAAAAAAGGCTTGGCCAGCAAAACAAAATTGATTGGTCGCGGCCTGGGTTATCACGGCGTTAACTTTGGTGGCATTTCTGTCGGCGGTATCGGCGCTAACCGTTCGTTATTTGGTCCCGCGGTAGATGCAGACCATTTACGCCATACCATGTTAGACGAAAATAAATTTGTTAAAGGTCAACCCCAAACAGGGGTTGAGCTAGCGAACGAATTACTCGATTTAGTGGCGCTGCACGATGCTTCAAATATTGCGGCTGTTATCGTTGAGCCGATGGCTGGCTCTGCCGGCGTCATTCCGCCGCCAATCGGTTACTTAAACCGCTTGCGTGAGATTTGTGACCAACACAATATTCTGTTGATTTTTGACGAAGTGATTTGCGCTTTCGGTCGCATGGGGGCAAATACGGGGGCAGAAGCCTTCGGCGTCACCCCTGATATTATTAACATCGCTAAACAGATGACCAATGGCACCATTCCGATGGGCGCAGTTATCGCCAAGCAAGAAATTTACGAGACCTTTATGGAGCAAGGTGGCCCTGAATATATGGTGGAATTCCCCCATGGTTATACCTATTCTGCCCATCCTGTTGCCTGTGCCGCCGGACTGGCCGCCTTAGAGATTTTGCAAAAAGACAAACTCATTGAACGCGTTAAGGACCATAGTCCTTATTTTGAAGAATCGGTGCATAACCTCAAAGGGTGTAAACACGTGACCGATATTCGCAGCTACGGTTTTGCAGCCGGTTTTACTATCGACCCAGTACCGGGTGAGCCGGCATTACGCCCTTATCAAATTGCCATGAAAATGTGGAAGAAAGGATTTTATGTCCGTTATGGCGGCTCCACTATCCAGCTTGGTCTGCCTTTCACCAGTGAACGCGAAGAAATAGATTCCTTGCTCAGTGCACTGGGTGAAACTTTTAACGAAATAGCGTAAACAATTTTAAATGGGCCTTATGGCCCTCTGCGGAGAATTTTATGAACGAAGTAAAGGTAATAGGCCATTTAATCAATGGTGAAATGGTTAATAATGATGTGCGTACTCAAGCCGTATTTAACCCTGCAACAGGTATCGAAGAAAAGAAAGTCGCTTTAGCGTCAAAACAAACCGTTGAACAGGCGATTTCAGCCGCTCAAGCTGCCTTTCCTGAATGGCGTAATACCCCCGCGATAAAACGCGCACGGGTGATGTTTCGCTTCAAGGAATTATTAGAACAAAATTCAGATACCATCTGTCGATTAATTGGTGAAGAACACGGCAAAATATCACACGATGCCGCCGGTGAGTTGCAACGCGGTATTGAAAACGTCGAGTACGCCTGTGGTGCACCTGAGTTACTTAAAGGCGAGCACAGCAAAAATGTTGGCCCAAATATCGATTGCTGGAGTGAGTTTCAGCCGTTAGGTGTTGTTGCCGGTATTACGCCGTTTAACTTCCCTGCCATGGTGCCGATGTGGATGTTCCCACTGGCGATTGTTTGCGGTAATTGCTTTATCTTAAAACCATCAGAGCGCGACCCAAGTTCAACCTTATACATCGCTCAGCTATTAAAAGAAGCAGGTTTACCTGATGGCGTAATGAACGTCGTTAACGGTGATAAAGAAGCGGTTGATGTGTTATTAAGTGACGAACGCATTAAAGCGGTTAGTTTTGTTGGCTCAACACCGATTGCTGAGTACATTTACACCACAGCGAATGCGAATGGCAAACG
>NZ_VOLT01000026.1 GCF_007954275.1 Colwellia demingiae
CGATTAATGTAGGTAGAAATAGCATTGGCTAACATACAACCAGGCACGTCATTGTTACCATACACAAGCGGACGCTCATGGGCACCGGTGGCCAAAATAACCTGCTTTGCTCTGACTTTGTGCACACGTTGACGGGTGCTTTGCAGTTGATGCTCCCCTAAATGGTCGGTGCGACGCTCATTGATACCCACTAGGTTATGATCGTAATAACCAAAAACCGTACTGCGAGGTAATAACATGACGTTATCCATCTCGCTAAGTTGTGCGACTATTTTTTCCACCCATTGACTGGGTAGTTGACCGTCTATTGGCTGCGTTGAGCACAATAAACTGCCACCAAATTCATTTTGCTCATCACTAATGATAACGCGTGCGCCTGTTTGCGCAGCCGATAAGGCAGCCGCTAACCCCGCTGGGCCACCACCCACAATCATCACATCACAATGATGGTGCATTTTATCATACGTGTCGGGATCGCTTTGTTGAGGACTTGCCCCTAAACCAGCGCCTTTGCGAATTAAATGCTCATACGACATCCATAACGACTGTGGAAACATGAAGGTTTTATAATAAAATCCTGGCGGCATCATATAGCCACCTAACTTGCCAACCGTGCCCATTAAATCAAAATCAACATTGGGCCAACCGTTGGTTGAGCTTGCTGTTAAGCCTTGATACAGGTCAGTTTGTGTCGCACGTGGGTTGGGAATTGTGGTCGCTTGCGTCGAGCCAATTTGAAAAATGGCGTTCGGCTCTTGCGAGTCACTGGTAATAATACCGCGAGGACGTGAGTACTTAAAACTACGCCCGACCACATCAACGCCATTGGCTAACAAGGCTGATGCGACGGTATCGCCTTCAAAACCTTTATATTCTTTGCCGTTAAAGCTAAAGGTTAAGGTGCGGTTGCGATTAATGCGTTTGCTGCTTCCAGCGATTCGATTAACTTGGCTCATGATTGGCCCTCTTCACTAGCGGTGACGCTGGGTTGTTGACCCATTTTGTAAGTTTCCATGATTTCATAGGTCACGGTGTTTCGGGTCGCGTTAAAATATTTGCGACAACCAGCGGCATGTAACCACATCTCGTGATGTAACCCGCGCGGGTTTTTACGGAAAAATAAGTAACGCGCCCATTGCTCATCACTAATTTCTTCGGGTTGTAGTGGGCGCACGATATGAGCTTGTCCAGCAGGACTAAACTCTTCTTCTTCGCGCAGCTCTTCACAATAAGGACAGTGGATAAGTAACATAATAAATTCCTCTTAGTGCGCAACACCGGCAGCGCCGTGTTCGTCAATTAATTCGCCTGATGAAAAGCGGTCGATGCTAAAGGGTTTGGCTAACGGGTGTGGCTCATCGTGAGCGATAGTATGGGCAAACACATGCCCAGCACCTGGCGTGGCTTTAAAACCACCGGTGCCCCAACCACAGTTAAAATACAGCCCTTTGATGTGTGTTTTTGAAATAATAGGACACGCATCTGGGCAGGTATCAACAACACCACCCCAAGCGCGATTAAGGCGCACACGACTAAAAATGGGGAACATTTCGATAATGGCGGCAATGGTATGCTCGACCACATTAAATGAGCCACGCTGACCATAACCGGTATAACCATCAATACCCGCACCAATGACCAAGTCACCTTTATCGGATTGACTGACGTAACCGTGTACATGGTTTGACATCACAACGGTATTTAAAATTGGTTTTAACGGCTCTGATACCATGGCTTGTAAAGGATGGGATTCAAGGGGTAATTCCATGCCCACCATCTTGGCAATCACACTGGAGTTACCGGCAGCGACACACGCCACTTTACCCGCAGAAATAAAACCACGATTGGTTTCAACGCCTTCTACTGCGCCGTCTTTACGACGAATGCCAGTGACTTCGGTTTGCTGTAATAAATCAACGCCTAAGGCATCCGCAGCGCGGGCAAAACCCCA
>NZ_VOLT01000002.1 GCF_007954275.1 Colwellia demingiae
TGCTTTGGCGCTTTTGAGGACAATCTAGCGCGGATCTCATCGTGGAGCTGGGCCTAATATATTGGGTAACCAACAAAGACTCCGAATACATTAGCGCAAACCAACTACGTTATCGATATTATTACTTGCAATATTGAGGCGGACCATACATTCGCCCCCATAGCGTCACAAAAAGGTTATTTAGCACTACCTAAAAGATGCCCTTTTCAATTTAAAAATAAAACTTGAGTAACGCTATTAAATATTGATAATTGATGAATTTTGGTAAAAAATCGACACATAAACTAACTCTACTAACGAGTTTTCATAACAGGTATTAAAACTAAATTACATCCACATAAGTTTAGAATATTAACACTCGAACTAACCTTTGCTCAGTTAGTTCAGGTGTTATTCATTATGAGAGCTAACTTTCTCTAATAATATAATCAAAGGCTGACAATGATGCTTTTGCTCCTTCACCCATGGCAATAACAATTTGTTTATAAGGTACTGTAGAGACATCACCTGCGGCAAATATACCTGGCTCTGTAGTATTACATTTCTCATCAACAATCACTTCACCATGTTTAGTGAGTTCAACAACCCCCTGTAAAAAGCCACTGTTGGGTAATAACCCAATCTGTACAAAAATACCCGATAAGCTTTGCTGCTTCATTTCACCTGTCGCTCTATCTTCATAGTCTAGGGCAACCACTTTACCCTCTTCAGCAATAACTTCTTTAGTAGCTACATTTTTAATAATCGTAATTCTGTCATGTGCTTCGGCTTTGTCCACCAAGACTTTATCAGCTTTTAATTCCGGTAAAAATTCAAAAACGGTTACATGATTAACCATACCAGATAAATCTAAAGCGGCCTCTATACCTGAATTACCACCACCAACAACCGCAACATCTTTACCTTTAAAAAATGGACCATCGCAATGTGGGCAATAAGCAACGCCTGAGCCTATATTTTCTTTCTCTCCAGGGATACCAAGCTCACGCCATTTTGCCCCTGTAGCAATAATTACCGTTTTAGACTCAAATACTTCACCGCTTGAAAGGTGTAACTTTTTCGGTGCTTTATTTTCAGGATATCCTTTCTCTATCTTCTCGACCCGTAAAAACTCTTTTATCGTAATATCGTAATCGCTCAAATGAGCTTGCATATTACCGGTTAGCTCTGTGCCTGTTGTTTTTGGTACTGAAATTAAGTTTTCAATGCCGACGGTATCTTTAACTTGGCCGCCAATTCGGTCGGCAATCATAGTAACATTTAAGCCTTTACGCGCCGCATAAATTGCAGCAGCAATACCTGCAGGGCCGGCACCAATAACGGTAACATCTTGTAGCGGTAACTGTTCATTTTCATCACCACCAATAATATAAGGAAAACGTTCGATAAGTTTATCAACTAACTGTGCGGTATCTATTTTACCATTGGCAAATAATTGACCGTTTAAGTAAACACTCGGCACACCTTGGATATTACGTTCATCGATTAATGCTTTAAAGAGACCACCATCAATCATTTCACTACTGATATTTTGATTTAATAAGGCAAACTGATTTAACGATTGCACGACATCGGGACAGTTATGACAGCTTAATGAAATAAACACCTCAAAGTGTAATTTCTCGGTTATTTTCGACACCATGTTAGTCAAGGTACTATCAAGCTTAAGCTCAGTGCCTGATGATTGAAGTATGGCTAGAATAAGTGAATTAAATTCATGACCACTTGGGATACCCGAAAAGTGGATACCGTTATTGTTTCCTTCAACCTCTACATAAAAGGTGATTGGGCTACGTAAATTATCATCACGTTCAACTAAGGTTAAGTTTTCTGATGTTGAACATACTTGTGTTAAAAAATCTTTTAATTCGGTACGTTTTTCATGCTCACCAGTCTGTAAAACGAGTGATACCTTGTTAGTCATGTTTTGGGTGTACGTTTTTACTGCGTTTATAATATCTTTGCTTAACATGGTGCTACCTTATTACGTTGATGACTTTGCTTAAATAAGACAAGTCATCTGCACGGGTGAAATGAAGCGGAAAGGTATAACTAAAACGTATACCAATTTCCGCCAATACAGGGGTGTATGACTTAGATTTTACCCACTAAGTCTAAACTTGGTGTTAAGGTTGCTTCACCTTGCTCCCAAGCTGCGGGACATACTTCACCGTCGTTTTCGCGAACATATTGTGCCGCTTTTACATTGCGGACCATGTCTTTTGCACTTCGGCCAATACCACCAGCATGAATATGAGCCACTTGAATAACGCCATCTGGGTCGACTAAGAAAGTACCACGGTGTGCCATGTGATCTTCTTCAATCATCACATCAAAACCACGAGTAATGGTGCCAGTTTGGTCGCCAATCATTGGAAATTTTATTTTGCCAATGGCATCTGAAGAGTCGTGCCATGCTTTATGTGAAAAATGGGTATCTGTTGATACCGAATAAACTTCTACACCGAGTCCTTGTAATTCTTCATACTGGTTTGCCATATCTTCTAATTCAGTCGGACAAACAAAGGTGAAGTCTGCAGGGTAAAACAAAAATATTGACCATTTTCCTTTAGTACCTTCAGACGTTACTTCAACAAATTCGTTGTTATGAAATGCTTGAGCTTTGAATTCTGGGATAGTTTTGCCTATTTGAGCCATGTGTAATTCCTCTTTTATTTTTAATATAAATGTTAAGTTTCATTGGGTTTTAAAAGCATGTTTGCTTTCGATGTGGATATAGTAGATTCATATGATTGATAAATAAATTTGATTAAATTGATTTTAATGTTCTAAAAAACAGAACTATAAAATAATGAGTAATTAACCGGAACAAAGGTTATAGGTGTTTAATCTAACGTTAGAAATTCTCAGTAGGATGTGAAGCAAAAATACTAAATAAGAAGATGACTAATTCAATAATTACTCTTAAAATATGATCTACGTTCTAGCAAAGTAATCATTAGAAACATGATCTCAATAAAACAACTGCACTACGCATTAGCAATTGAAAAGACTTTGCACTTCAAAAAAGCAGCAGAGGCCTGCAATGTATCTCAATCTGCATTAAGCACAGCTATCAATGAACTTGAAAAACAATTAGGGCTAATCATTTTTGAGCGTAACAACAAACAAGTGTTAGTGACCCAAAAAGGGCAATTGATACTTAAAAAGGCCAAAAGTGTAAAGTTGGAATTAGACGAGTTACTGCAAATACCGCTAAGTGATAACCTGCCATTTTCAAGTTCTATGACCATAGGGGTTATTCCAACCATTGGACCCTACCTTTTACCTAAAGTATTACCCGAAGTCAGACATCAATATCCAAGTTTTAAATTAAAGATACTCGAAGAGCAATCTCATACACTCGTGGAAATGGTACGAACTGGTGAGCTTGATGCAGCGATACTCGCTTTACCTTATCCAATAGATGGATTAATGAGTTTTAACTTTTGGCAAGAAGACTTCTATTTGGTCTGCCATAAAGACGAATGCCCAAATACCATGCAAGAAATTAGCAGTGGAGAGTTAGAAACTGAAAAGCTCATGTTATTAAAAGATGGTCATTGCTTGAAAGAACATGCATTAGTCGCATGCCAGTTGAAAAACCCGAAGCAAGACTCTGATTTTGGCTCAGCGAGTTTGCATACGCTCATTCAAATGGTCGCAGGTAAATTAGGCACCACACTCGTACCACAAATGGCATTAGATCAATTAACTTATAATGAATCTGAACTCAGAGCTATTCATTTAAATGAACCTGGTCCACATAGAACGATTGCTTTAGTTATTAGGCCCAATTACGTTAGAACCAACGAATTAACATTACTCAAAGATATTTTTACAGCACAGCTCACTAATAAGTGTGGTTAGGCTCACCTTGTCATCGTTTAGTTTTATAGAATGATATCTTTGATTTTATGAAATTTACTGAATCAAGATAATAAGTCACAATCATTCCATCTTAAATCAAGCAGGTGAACAAGATGAAAAATATTATTAACAGTATAAGAGAAATTTTTAATTCAACTCAGAGTAAAAATGAAGTTGTAAAGTGTAACTACTCAAACAATTACTATGGCGATCAATATTGCCAAATAAGAGTAAAAGACAGATGAGCCTATTTTTCGTATCAGAGTGACGACTAAGTGACTATTTATTAGATAAAAATAAACGATTAAATGCTTAAATTTATCATGAAATATTTTTAATCTAATTTACCTATAATATAAAGTTTCTTTTAGTCATTCGTTGCTATATGGCGATAACATACAAAAATCATATAAGCTAAATTAGTGAAGCGTCAGCAAGATCATTAGACCGATGAATTAGGTCCGTAATGTGGCCAGTCTATGGCAATAGTGACGTTTAGCTCTACCTTATTAGAGCACAAAGCACCATAGAGCTTCCTTACTGAGATCTCAAGAAGTGAGGCCAAATTAATTATGCCACTACAACATCACATGAATGGTCAGTTGTGTATGTTGACTGTATTACCTTATTAGGGTCAATGCTTGTGTCAATTTACTCATTTAAACTGCCTCATCCCAAGTGTGTCTTTTTTTATAAATGTTTAACTTCTTACTTTACCAAAAAAAATAATCTTCGAATTAAAATTTGGCACACATTATTTCCATTGATGCACAGGACATTTAAGTGTAACTGGACGTTGAATTTATAAAGAATTTGAGAGTACCATCTTTACTCTATATTCAATGTCAGCAGTCATGGTATCTCGTTCTAATCCTGCGCGAGCTCTAAAGACGTGACCTTGACGAAGGTCGAACATCAAACGGGCACGTTCCATTGACGGAAAATCATCCGGTAATGCTCCTCTCGCCTTTTCAAGCTCAAAGCGCCTAGCCAGACGAGCATCAGTATCGATCACAGCGCGATATAATAATTCTTGTGCCCCTTCAACTTCTCCAGCACTTGTCGAAACACTTGAGCTGAGAAAGCAACCCCGTGCACCACTACTATTTTCAGTGCTGTAATCTATAACAGCTTCCATAAAAGAACGAACAGCTTGAGTAATATCAGGTTCGGTTTCAAAGGCAACCAATGGCGCACATGCGTCATTGGTTGCATAACAGTCAATGGATTCCAAATAGAGCTTATGCTTATCACCAAAAGACGCATAAAGACTGGGACTATTAATACCCATTGCCTCGGTTAAATCTTTCATCGACGCGCCATCATATCCTTTTGCCCAAAAAACATGCATTGCAGCCAAAAGTGCTTTGTCTCGCTCGAAAGATAGCGGTCTACCTGTCTTCTTTTTCATTATGTTCTACAAAATTTATACGTTCAAAAAAATCTTATATTAATATTGTTTGATACAAAACTCAAGTGAGACTTTTAAGGTACTACCTTTATCCCTTTACTTTAAAGGTAAAAAAGATGACATCGGGTGCATAACTATAATCTATTTTGTGTCGATCGATACAAAACCATTGACACATTAGAAAATATTTAGTTTAATAATGATCGTTACAAAACAAAGAGTAAAAATTATGACAAATATTAAATTAACAGCAGGACAGATTTTTCCAGATATAACCGTTGCTAGTTTGGAAGGTGGTGAAATTCATCTGCCTACTATTTATGAAGGACATGACTGGCGAATGGTCATTGTATATCGAGGCCAACATTGTCCTCTATGTACTGACTATCTACTAATACTTAAGAAACTATTGCCAGAATTCAATGCTATTGGAGTAGATGTCGTGGCGGTATCTTCAGACTCTCCTGAAAAGGCGAACCTTCAAATTGGAAAAATAAATCCCAACTTTGATGTGGGCTATGAACTGACAACAGAACAAATGAAAAAACTGGGTTTGTATATCTCAAATCCACGTTCTTCTGAAGAAGCAGATCGACCCTTTGCTGAACCCGCATTATTTGTGATCAACGAAAAAGGAGAAATACAAATTATCGATATTTCTAATGCACCATTTGCACGACCTGAACTTAGCTCGATTTTAATGGGATTAAAGTTTGTACGTAACCCTGAAAACAACTATCCAATAAGAGGAACACACTCATGAAAAACAAAATTCATTCAACTGAAGAAGTAAAACAAATTATTGATGACTTGATCCAGACTGCAACTAGTTTTGATGTTGAAAAACTTGATCAGATTTACCATGAAAACCTAGAAGTGATCATGGTCGATACGTCAGACAATGTGAACACGGCAGATAAATCAGCGTTTAAAGATCTCTTTAAATCCAAGCGTGATGCGGGTGATCCACCGATGAACACTTGGGCTAAGTTTCACCGCATTGATGTAATCGGTAATACGGCTAATGTTCTGCTCTCACGTAAAAACGATTTAAGTGGTCAAAACATGATCCTGTTTCTCAGTATCGATCTTGTTCACGAAGATGGACGTTGGCAGGTACTACGCGAAGTGATTTTCTTACGTCCTGAAGCGGAATAAAAGGGAGCTTGCCATGAAAACCTATAACAAACTTTCTAGATTGAATCATTGGAGCGTTGCTATTTTTTTCATGGTAATGCTGATTGCAGGGCTAACTCTCGAGTATGGAGGGCTCTCCAAAGCCGATAACTTTACCTTACTTAAATTTCATAAAGCTATGGGAGTACTACTTTTCTTATGGGGTTTATGGCGAGTTGGATATCGTTTAGTACAAGGCTTTGCGGAACCTGTATCCATTGTAGAAAGATGGCAACAAATCGCCTCAAAAGCTATCCATAATCTACTACTTCTTGCAGTTGTGATGATGCCAGTATCGGGACTTGTAATGGCCTTATTTTCTGGCTATCCGACTGACGTATTTGGGCTTGTAACCATTCCATCGATTGAGAAGATTGATTCTATATCGATGTTCGCAAGATCAGTTCATAAATGGGTAGCATACGCTTTCATTACAGCTTTGTTTCTTCATATTGGTGCTGCCTTAAAGCATCACTTTATCAATCGCGACCAGACACTCACAAGAATGATTTTTGGAAAGATACAAAAGTAATCATTCACAATATTTATTAACCAACTCTGCTTAACAAAAGCAATTCATTATTTTTTTAACTTAATTATTTAAAGGACAAATTATGCGTACAATTTCCGTCATCGCTTTAATCGCAGTTACCTCGATAGCCGCTTTTACAGGCGGTCTACAGTATAAAACTGAGGGACTACAATCCCCAATAGCCAGTCAACAGTCTAAAACAGTTAGTAATCTTCAGGCCTTTAATGACCGATTTAATACATCCGTTATTGCTGGCGACGCAGCTGATCTGGTTGATCTCTATGCCGAAGATACTTTATGGATTGAACAAGGCAAGCCAGCAACGCAAGGTTTGGAAGAACCGCGTAAGCTGTTTGAGTTTGTGACATCCAACAAAGGCAAAGTAACACACACTGTCGATAACCTATTTGTTGCAGATGATTCTAGCCTTGCCGTTATGATTGGATCTGTTGAGGCAAAAGTGGAAAAAATTGGAATGGATGCAACAGGCACTTACCTATTTGTACTTCGGCCAGATGGTAGTAAATGGAAAATCGTAACCGACATGTGGCACCAACATACAGCAAAGGAGACAAAATGACTCCGATTTCAACACAAGCTAAGAAGTAGTACAAGATTGATGAAACATCAATAATAAACACAAGACAAAAGTTCCAGTGGATGTCTATCATTCCTGACGGCATTCCCTGTGTATCTTTGTTTTAAGTATCATGAAAAAACTAGCTAAGTCTGTTTAAGATCATCTTAAAATCAGACCTTAAAATTTATCCAACCACTTAAGTCATTAATTGAGGAGCTAAAACATGAAATTCCCTTTAACATTTAAATTAATATTGCTTAATACAGTTTTATTAAGCGGTTTCATTAGTAATGTTGTCTTTTTTTCAGGCCAAACTAATGCGGCAAATGACAACGAACATTTGTCACAACCACCACAAGTAGTTGTGGCTCAGGTAATTAACGAAAGGTTAACTGAATGGGACGAGTTCACTGGACGAATTCAAGCCCCGCAAACGGTACAGGTTAGGCCAAGAGTGTCCGGTTATATTGAAGCAGTTGCATTTAAAGAGGGGGCGATGGTAAGCGCTGGCGATCCCTTGTTTTTGATCGACAACAGACCTTTGAAGGCTGAAGTAAGGCGTCTAATTGCGGAATTAGTGACCGCTAATAGCCAACTAGTACTTGCCAAGAAAGAATATAAAAGAGCACAAGACTTGGTTGGCAGTCACGCTATTGCTGTTGGCGATGTTGATTCCCGACTCGCTAATCAAGAGCAAACTCAAGCTAACGCAGAAGCAGTTAGGGCTGCGTTGGGACTAGCAAAATTGAATTTAAGTTATACTCATGTCACCGCACCTATTAGCGGCCGTGTGTCTAATGCGCTGATAACTGCAGGCAATTATGTTACAGCAGGGCAAGATATACTAACCAATATTGTATCTACCGAAAAGGTGTATGCATATTTCGATGCTGATGAACAAACTCACCTTAAGTATAGTCAATTAGCCAAAGAAGGCAGTCGCCCAAGCTCAAGAAATACACCAAATCCCGTATTAATGGGACTAGCCTCTGATAATGACTTTCCATACCACGGGGTTATCGACTTTGTGGATAACCATGTAAATGAAAGCACTGGTACTATTAGAGCCCGTGCTGTTTTCCAAAATACAGATGGTAGCCTTATTCCTGGGCTATTTGCACGTATCAAATTATTGGGTAGCGCCAGTTACCAGGGTATTTTGATTGACGATAAAGCAATAGGCACTGATTTAAGCAATAAATTTGTTTTAGTACTCGATGAAAACAATATGGTCCAATATAGAAAAGTCACACTAGGTGAACGTTTGAATGGTCTTCGCATTATCAAATCGGGTTTGTCAGCGGGAGAGTTGATTGTTGTAAATGGCTTGCAAAGAGTACGTCCAGGAGGGCTTGTATCCCCTCAAGTGGTTGATATGACTGCAACTGAAAATCTAAAAGCACTGAAATCATTACAATCTAAAATCGATGCCTCACGAAGTCGTGCCCATAAAGAAACGAGTCCTTTAGTTGGAGGAAGTAAAAATGAAATTTTCTAACTTTTTTATTCATCGTCCAATATTTGCTGGTGTTTTATCAATACTGATTTTCATAGCCGGAGCACTGGCCGTTTGGCAACTGCCTATTACCGAATATCCTGAAGTTGTGCCACCAACGGTAGTGGTCACTGCGACTTATCCTGGTGCTAACCCAAAAGTGATAGCAGAAACTGTAGCAACGCCCATTGAACAGGCAATTAAAGGCACAGAAAACATGTTGTATATGTCTTCACAAGCCACGTCAGATGGGCAAATGACACTTACCGTTACTTTCGCTATTGGGACCGATGCAGATCAGGCGCAAACGTTAGTACAAAACCGTGTTGCTCGGGCAATACCTCGTTTACCACAGATTGTGCAACGTATAGGTGTAGTAACACAAAAATCATCGCCTAATTTAACCATGGTTGTACATCTTACGTCACCGAATAGTCAATACGACACCCTGTATTTATCAAATTACGCACGGTTGAATGTGCAAGATGAACTCGCCGGTATCAATGGTGTTGGCAACGTAAGGTTGTTTGGAGCGGGGGAATACAGCATGCGTGTTTGGCTAGATCCTGAAAAAGTCGCAGCATTGGGCTTGACTGCAACCGATGTAACTAACGCCATCCGTGAACAAAATCAACAAGCTGCAGCTGGGAGCTTAGGAGCACAACCTTCAGGAAGCAATGAATTCCAGTTACTCATCAATGTTCGAGGGCGGCTGACAAGTGAAGATGAATTTAACAATATCATTATTAAAGTGGGTGAGCAGGGCCAGATAACACATTTGAAAGATGTAGCCAATGTTGAGTTGGGGTCTAATTCTTATACGCTTCGGTCTTTGTTAAATAACAAATCAGCAGTTGCATTGCCTATTTTTCAAAGCCCTGGCTCAAATGCGATTCAAATATCTGACAACGTCAGAGCTAAGATGGCAGAACTAAAAGAAACTTTTCCGGCGGGAGTCGACTATGCAATCGTTTATGATCCGACTGTATTTGTGCGTGGTTCGATTGAAGCTGTAGTCAAAACTCTGTTTGAAGCCTTACTATTGGTTGTCGTAGTCGTAGTGTTATTTTTACAATCATGGCGCGCATCCATTATCCCCCTCGCTGCGGTGCCAGTATCGTTAGTAGGCACCTTTGCCGTCATGCATTTACTAGGATTTTCGCTCAATGCTTTGTCACTATTTGGTCTGGTTTTGGCGATTGGTATTGTAGTGGATGATGCAATTGTTGTTGTCGAAAATGTCGAACGAAATATTAAAAATGGCTTAAATCCCTTGGATGCTACCAAAAAGGCGATGAAGGAAGTTACTGGTCCTATCGTTGCAACTACACTGGTACTGTCAGCGGTGTTTATTCCAACTGCTTTTATGTCAGGTTTGACTGGCCAATTTTACATGCAGTTTGCTTTGACGATCACTATCTCAACCATCATTTCTTCTATTAACTCGCTTACTTTGAGCCCCGCTTTAGCCGCTTTATTGCTCAAAGATGATAAATCACCAAAAGATAGACTGTCCAGAGCGATGGACAAGGCATTGGGATCTTGGCTTTTTAAACCCTTCAATCGCCTATTTGCAAAGAGCGAAATAGCATATGGCTTTGCTGTTAAAAAAATCATCCGTTCTGGCGGTATTGTATTGGCACTGTACGTGGTTTTACTGGGGGTCACATACTCTCAGTTTAGCGCCACGCCAACAGGTTATGTGCCTAGCCAAGATAAACAATATTTGGTGTCGTTTGCACAACTCCCTGACGCAGCATCTCTAGATCGTTCTGAATCTGTTATCCGTGAAATGTCACGCATTGCCTTAGCGCATCCCGGTGTTGAATCAGCGGTAGCATTTCCAGGTTTGAATATTAACGGTTTTACTAACAGCCCAAGTAGCGGAATTATTTTTGTCATCTTAAAACCTTTTGGAGAACGTACTTCCCAAGATATGTCTGCGACGGCTATTGCTGGCCAACTCGGTGCACAATTTTCGAACATTAAAGAGGCTTTTACTGCTATTTTTCCACCTCCACCGGTACAAGGTTTAGGCAGCATTGGTGGATTCAGATTACAAATTTTGGACAAGGCAAACCGCGGTTACGAAGCATTGTATCAAGTAAGCCAAGAAGTACAGCAAAAAGCTCGATCAGCACCGGAGCTTGCGAGTGTTTTCTCAAGTTATCAAGTGAACGTACCACAACTGAATGTGGATATTGACCGAGAAAAGGCCAAAGCTCAAGGCGTGTCTATTAGTGATATTTTTGAAACCATGCAAATCTATTTAGGTTCTCTGTATGTGAATGATTTCAATCAATTTGGCAAAACTTATCAAGTAAATGTTCAAGCTCACGAATCATTTAGACAAGACCCTGAACAAATATCTCAGTTGAAGGTCCGCAACGCAAATGGCGACATGATCCCGCTTGGCTCATTCATCAACGTAAACCATGTGGCTGGACCTGACAGAGTAATGCATTACAACGGTTATACCACCGCAGAAATTAACGGCGCGCCTGCACAAGGCTTTAGCTCAGGAGAAGCACAGGCAGCCATTGAGAAAATACTCAATGAAACACTACCTGTCGGCATGCATTACGAATGGACTGATTTGACTTACCAGCAGCTTCTAGCAGGTGATACCGCTATGTTGGTTTTCCCGCTAGTTATATTACTTGTATTTTTAGTGTTAGCGGCAACGTATGAAAGTTTCAGTCTGCCGTTGGCAATCATTTTGATTGTGCCTATGACCCTGCTTTAGGCAATGACGGGGGTTATTATTTCTGGGGGCGACAACAACATTTTCACTCAGATTGGCTTGATAGTGTTGGTAGGGCTGGCGACAAAAAATGCCATTTTAATCGTAGAGTTTGCTAGAGAAAAAGAACAGGAAGGTATGCCTTTGATGGAAGCTGTTTTGCAAGCATCAAAACTAAGGCTTCGTCCAATACTAATGACTTCTTTTGCATTCATCATGGGAGTGTTGCCTATGGTGCTAGCGACTGGCGCAGGCTCTGAAATGCGTCAAGCAATGGGTATTGCAGTATTTTCCGGAATGTTAGGAGTAACGATATTTGTATTAGCGCTCACACCATTATTTTATCATTTGATGAGGCGACGTTCCGCAAATTCGAAAGTGATTCTCTTGCCAAAGACTGAAATTGGAGACGGGCAAATATTAGGTAAATAAGCCCCCTAACGTTTACTACCTAGTTTGAAGCCCGAGGTGTTACTATTTTAGCTCCTCGCTACCCAACAACCTCGTGGTTTCAATACACTACCGCGCCTGAAAAGTGATCTTGAATGGGTCAAAATTAACATCTAACACATTAGAGTAAGCAGCGATTGTAGTAACCTTAAGTTATAAACAGTCAGGTTTTTGCCCGAGTTGTGTATCAAGATTAATAGTAATAGTAATAGTAATAGTAATAGTAATAGTAATAGTAATAGTAATAGTAATAGTAATGAGCTCACGTTCATACATAGTTTCGCAACCCAGGTACTATTAAGCGGGGCTGGTATAAAAATAGTACAAGAACTACTCGACCATAATAATTTGAAAACTACGCAATTATATACTCACGTCGTTGGGCCGCATTCGTCAGGGACAATAAGCACTATTGATAAATAACTTATTCATAATAAAAAACAATGCCTTTTTTATTATGTTTATATCTGATTATGCAGGAGTAACTAGATTAGATCTCTATTTCGCTTTGTGCCCCTTTCCGAGATAGAAAACTGCTTTAGAATATATACTCTATCTCGGTTTCGCCCCCTAAGCGCCATAGAAGTGAAGATAAAGCCTCATAGACCTAGGAATAATTTTAAAGATTTAAGTGAAGTTAAAAAAAATTAATACTTCTATAAACAACAGGAAATTATTTTAGTTGGGAAGTAATTCTGTATCCGTTACTCATTCATATATTTACAGGATATAGGTCGACATTGCCTCTAATTAATACTATTTTCTCTCTCAATAAGGATTAATCCAAACAATGCTGTACTAATAAGACGGCAGTTTCATGTTGTGCATGTACAAAAGACTTAATTTTAAGGTTCGACAGCGCAACCTTTTCTTCCAAAGAATTGATTTTTACAACTAAACTTGCCTCTGGATAATACTCTAAAACCGCCTCACATATTATATGCTTATTTTTTAATGAATTAGCTGTAACAATTATGCTATTAGATTGTTCAACTTTAAGTGACTCTAATACTGGATATTTATCTAAATGCCCAAAATAAGCCTTATACCCTAGCTCCCTTGCCTGTAACACATGTTGTAAATTGTCTGAAATAATCAAAAAGACAATTTCTCTCTTCGTTAGCTCTTTCGCGACAATTCGACCTAAAATGTCAAAGCCGCAAACAACGGTATGATTACTTAAATCGACTGGCGATATTTTATCGGCTTCAAAAAACTCAACCACAAATATTGAAGCAAGTTTGTAAATATTATTCACAATGAAAGGTGTTAACAACATAGATAGTACGGTGATCAATATTAAAAAATTACCTAACTCACTTTGTATAATATTTTGGTTAATTGCCAAAGCAAAAATTGCAAAAGAAAACTCACCTATTTGACATAGCGCCAATGAAGATTTTGTAGAATCACTCTTATTCGATTTTTGACGAATAATAAAATAGATGATAATCGCCTTTACCGCCATAACAAGCACAAGAACACCAAGCACTAAATACAAGTTAGTGGCAAAATAATAAATATCTATCTTTGTCCCAATCGAAAAGAAAAAAGCACCTAATAACAAATCTTTATAGGAAGAAATGTCAGATTCTACTTTTATATGAAAGTTAGTTTCCGCAATAATCATTCCTGCAATAAAGGCCCCTAAAGAATAGGTAAACCCCATTTCATGAGCCATTAGAGACGCACAAATAACAATGGTAAAAACGGAACTTAAAAATAACTCTTCCATTTTTGCATTAGCTGAAAAATGAAGTAACCACCCTATTATTTTTTTTCCTATGGTGAACATAAAAATAATGATAATCGCAGCATAAAATACTGTATTTAATAATATATCCCCCATCGATAATTCATTATTAGCTAAAAATCCCATTAACAATAAAATAGGAATTACAGCGAGGTCTTGAAAGACTAAAATCGCCATCGACTTTTCACCATAAGGCGTGACAATATCTTTTGATTTTTTTAAATAAGGTAGAACAATAGCCGTTGACGATAAACTAAAGGCAAGCGAAATAACTAAAGATGATGTGCCATCTAGTGAAAAGGCATAGAAAGCGATTAAAAACACAGCAATTGAGCTGAGTGCCATTTGTATAAAGCCATTGACAAATATTAGGTATTTCAACTTATCTAGCTTAGAGTAAGACATTTCTAGGCCAATCGTAAACATGAGAAAGACAATACCAAACTCACCAATTAACTCTAGTGAGTTAAGGTTTTGACTGCCGTTAAAGTCAAAAAAAGTACTAACTGCAATACCTGTAATGATGTAGCCTATAATGTGAGATATAGAAAACTTCGTTAGTACTATATTTAATATGCTTGCCAGTGCTAGTGATATGGCAATGATAACAAGTATGGAGTCCATTACATTTCCTTAAATTTATATTTCTTTGCTCGTGATTAAATGTAAGTAATCACAATAACAACGGTTAGTACCATTCTTTATATTTTCATACTTGAATTATCAGCATACCTAACGATGATATACACATAAATAATTACTAACTCTATTTTTCAATAGATGAATCAGTAATTACTCCTGTGGTTAATGGTTACTGAAAAATGATTTAGTAACTGCCATTATTGCAAACTCAGGAGGTAGCTAAAACAGATGTTTAATGTATGCTATAAACCTTGACGATTAGAAAGCCTTTGGCATTCCATTATCTAAAACTACTTCGACCTTAAAAATAATAAATGTAACTTAGAATGCTGTAAGTAGGTTCATATTGAAGTTTAAAAAACTCCTATAACAACAAGTACTATAGGAGTTATGAGGTTAATGACTTATGTGCGTACATTGACTAACCTCTTATCCAGAGCTGAGGTTAACTATTAAAACTTAGCATTTACCCATAACCACAGTTTTTCAGTGTCTACTTTACCTGACCCTACATCTCCTGCTGAGTAAGCTGCTAATTTAATTCCCCCAGAGTAGTTTTTAGTGAAGCTATATTTATATACCGCATCAATTTCAGAGCCTAAATCATCAACCGTTGCAGAAGCTTGGTCGGCATCAAACTTATGGAAAACCAATGCCCATTTCACTCCAGCTAATTTACCGCCAATACTGGCGTAAAGGTCTTGTAAACCTTCTTTAGGTGAATTTAAAAACTGATCTGACCAACCGTTGAATTTGTGAAGTGTTGCAAGCGGAGTAGAGAAACCGTAGTTACCGTCATCAGAGCCTAGTAATTCATAACCTAGTTTAAGACCAATACCTGAAAACTTAGTGCCTACTTCAGCTAATAAATAGTCAGCATCATATGATGTACCACCTGACTCAGATGACTGCGTAGCGTATTCTACAGAATAGGTAATATCCTTACCGCCATTTAAACGCAGACCAAATGTGTCTAAGCTATTATCGGTATCATTATCGACTTCTAATAAATAACCGTAAGCGGTTACTTTACCAATACCCGTTTTATATGACGCATTTAATAAGTGATCGTTTGAATCAATATCTTTAGCTTCAGCAAATATTCTGTTGCGTTGAGTGATGTAGCTGTAATCTAACGTCATGCCTTTCATTGGAGTAAAGTCTAACGATAGCGCATCAAATGTCTGCCTATCTTGACGCCAGCCAACATGACCTACAAATCGGTGATTATCCATTGTAATGACCTGTCGACCTGCTTTAACTGAAAATATATCTTGTTTGTATTGTAAAAATGCTTGGTCAAGTTCGGTCGTTTCCGGATCGGCAATTACTGAATACTCACCAGCGTTTTTCCCCAAAGTATTGTTGTAATCATCAATACCAGCAACAACTCTAGAATCTTCAAATTCAACTAAAGAAGAAAAACCTGCAAAAGTACCTGTTTCATAGGTTAAACGTGTTCTTAAGGTAAAGGCTGAAGCGTCTTTTAACGCATTATCTTGACTAACACCTTCATAACGTAAGTTCATATTTGCACTGGTTTTACCGTTAATTAACGCGTCAGTGATTGAGTTTACCGATTTCATAGTGTCTTCTGCAAAAACTATTGAAGAGCAACTGCCTGCAAGTGCAATTGATAAACATAAAGCGATCTTTTTCGGTGTCATGTGTAGGTTTTCCTTTTAGAGTAAATTTAAATTTGTTTAAAGCTATTAAATTTTTTTATAATAATTTTTAGTACGAAAAATTAGTGGTTGTTATGCTTCTTTAATATCATCTTCGACTATAGTCATTGCTTCTGCTTTAACTGCCGGCTTCTTGTCTTTAATATCTTCTACCTTTCTTTGCTTTTCATAAAGGAAGGTTAATACCTCTGATCGGAGACGGTTGTACTCAGGATCTTTTGCTAATGCTAACCGATCACGAGGATGGGGTAAGTTGACCTCAAGAATTTCACCAATCGTAGCCTCTGGACCATTTGTCATCATGATTATACGGTCAGACAATAAAACCGCTTCGTCAACATCATGAGTGATCATGATGACCGTATTATTTAGCTCTTTTTGGATATCCATTAAAGAATCTTGCATATGTGCCCGTGTTAACGCATCAAGTGCACCAAAAGGTTCATCCATTAATAAGACTTCTGGTTGCATGGCCAAGGCGCGAGCAATACCAACTCGCTGTTTCATGCCTCCTGATATCTCATCTGGACGTTTGTGCATGGCGTGATCCATATGTACTAACTTTAAATTATGTTCTATCCAGTCTTTCTTTTCTGTCTTAGACATTTTTTTACTAAATACTTGATCAACAGCAAGCTCCACATTTTGATATGAAGTTAACCAAGGTAATAACGAATGGTTTTGGAAAACAACAGCACGTTCAGGGCCTGGTTCATTTACCTCTTTATTTTTAAGTAACACCCCGCCTTTTGTTGCTTGGTAAATACCCGCAACAATATTTAACACGGTTGATTTACCACAACCGGAGTGACCGATTAGTGAAATAAACTCACCTTTGTTAATTTGTAAATCTACCTCTTTGAGTGCAGTGAAACTGCCGTTTGGTGTAGGAAACTCCATATCAATGCGGCTAATGTTTAAAAATACATTTTCTGTCGTGATTTCTGTATTTACTTCTGAGTTTTGAGTTGTCATATTAATTCCTTAAACGCTTGCGCTTGATTTGTCCCAAGATACTTTTCGCTGTAATAGCAGCATGATCCGGTCTAACAGGAATCCAATGAAGCCAATCACGACCACTGCGGCCATAATTCTAGCCAGTGATTCGGAACTACCATTTTGGAATTCATCCCAAACAAACTTACCTAGACCTGGGTTTTGAGCCAGCATTTCTGCGGCGATAAGTACCATCCAAGCGACACCAAACGATAAACGCATACCGGTAAATATCATTGGAATTGAAGCAGGTAAGACAATTTTTTTAATGTTTGTAAATGTTGGTAAACGCAGTACTTTACTTACATTCAATAAATCACTGTCGATTGACGAAACACCTATTGAAGTATTAATAACCATTGGCCACAAACTACAAAGACTTACCGTGATTAGTGAGGTTAAGAATGACTTGGACACCATCGGATCATCTGATACATAAACGGCACTAACTAACATAGTTACCAGTGGTAGCCACGCTAAAGGTGAGACCGGTTTAAATATTTGTACTATGGGATTGAGTGCGGAGTTTAGCTTTACACTTAAGCCCATCCAAATACCTAATGGGATAGCAATAATAGCCGCCAATAAAAAGCCACAGGTTACGGTAACTAAACTGGTCAGTATCTGATCTACAAACGTTTCCTTCCCCGTGTACGCTCTAGTTTTTACTACGTAATCCGGATTTTTCTCTAGCTTTTTAGCGTTACGTACTTCTTGTCTTTCGTAAAAAGCCGTTGCTTTTTCTCGTTCGGCTGTATGTTCGTCGTACAGTGAATAGAATTGTTTAACAACTGCATTTGGACCAGGGAACTCCCCTAAAGAGGTATGAATACTTTGCGCTGTAATTGACCATAAGGCCAAAAATATCGCGATACCAACAACAGGTAGAAGTAAGGCGTTGGTAATTTTATTAAATACACTTTTTAAGGCTTTCATCATTTTCTCATTGACCGATAAACGGTTGATTGTTGCAGCTGTTAAACTCATATATTTTCCTATCTCTCTTTATTTATTGCTTTGAGTAAACCTGAACTTAGTTTAATAAGTCTTTAATTTAGACTAAGTTCAGATTAGTGAAACTTAAAGCTTGTCACCTTTTTTAAGACCAATGGCGAACTTTTCTAGATAAGCATTTGGCTTACTACCGTCATAAAATATATCGTCGATAAAGTGTTGTTGTGGTGGCTTGTAACCCGTTTCTTTTGCAAAATCTGGGAACTCACTTGCTGATATTATTTTGTCTGCAATAAGTGATTTAGCTGCTTTTTCATAAATATCAGGGCGGTACACTTTAGCGGCTAAATCTTTGTACCATTGGTCACTTTTATCTTCGCTGATTTGTCCCCAGCGACGCATTTGTGTTAAATACCAGATAGCATCTGAATAGTAAGGGTAAGTTGCGTTATATCTGAAGAATACGTTGAAATCAGGTACGGCGCGCTTGTCACCTTTTTCATATTCAAAAGTACCTGTCATCGAGTTAGCAATAACCTCATAATCGGCACCAACATAGTTAGATTGGGATAATATTTTCACAGCAGCAGGGCGGTTACCATTATTGTTATCATCTAACCATTTAGCAGCACGAATAAGTGCGCGAGTTAAGCGAATAGTGGTATTGGGATATTTTGTAGCAAACGCTTCTGTGATACCAAAGACTTTTTCAGGATTGTTTTTCCATATTTCGTAATCCGTTACGACTGGAACACCAATATTTTTAAATACCGCTTGTTGATTCCAAGGTTCACCAACACAGTAACCTTCAATAGTACCTGCTTCCATTGTTGACGGCATTTGTGGAGGAGGTGTTACTGAAAGCAATGCCTCAGCATCAATTTGACCCGAAGTATCACCTTTGTGAGGAGCATAATATCCAGGGTGAATTCCTCCAGCGGCTAACCAGTAACGTAACTCATAGTTATGAGTAGATACAGGGAAAACCATGCCCATTTTAAAAGGTTTACCAGCCTCTTTATATTCTTCGATAACAGGTTTTAATGAATCAGCTTTAATCGGGTGTACAGGTCTGCCATCAGCCATTTTAGGAATGTTTGGCTTCATTTTTTTCCATGTGTCGTTGGATACGGTAATCGCGTTACCATTTAAGTCCATCGAAAACGGTGTAATGATGTTAGCTTTAGTGCCGTAACCCATTGTTGCTGCAATTGGTTGACCAGCCAACATGTGTGCACCATCTAAACTACCGTCAATTACGCCGTTAAGTAATACTTTCCAATTTGCTTGTGATTCTATAGTTACGTATAAACCTTCATCCTCGAAGTAACCATTTTCGTAAGCTATAGCGATAGGTGCCATATCAGTTAGTTTGATAAAGCCAAATTTTAGTTCTTCTTTTTCTGGTTCACCAAGTTCAGCACTTTGTACGACACCTGTTATTGAAATTGCTAATGCAATGCCTACAGATACTTTCTTTAAGCCTTTGTTTATCGATTGTGTCCAATTCATCGTATTTCCTCGTGGATAAAGTTTAAAAAGTAAAAAAAAACGCCCACCAATTGATCTCCTAATAAAGAAGTAAATTGGTGAGCGCCATTGCTCATATAATTAAAGGCGTATGCCTTTTATTACTCTGTTAACGTCGTTGTCAGCAGAATTTTTTAGCTACTTTTATCGTCGTTGATAAAAGTAGCTTGTAACGTGTACTGAATATATTTGTTCTGACTATAGAGAAGCAAATACCTTACCACTATTTCAAGTTACTGTTTTATAATGTATTTATATTTTTTTGTTTGAATTAACACTCTACTGACACGTAAAATATGCACTTTTTAGATTAAATGCACTACAAAAGGTCATGTTGTTTTGGATGACAGTAATTCATGTACATCAATTATATTTTTAGCAACCATCGCGATTGGTGAACTTTGATCCATCGCCATCTTTCTTAATATTGCATAAGCTTCGTTTTCATTGATCTTCTTCATTTCCATAATATAACCCTTAGCGCGCTCAATAAGCTTTCTACTTTCTAACTGTGTTTTCGCTTTTTTAAGCTCATTTCTAAGTGCTTGTACTTCTTGAAAACGTTCTTTCGCGACAGAAATAATACTATTAATGCGCTGAGGAAGTATTTCATGCACTACGTAGGCACTAACCCCAGCTTTAATGGCGTTTTTAATCACCGTAATTGAATCATTTTCAGCAAAAATAATAATAGGTAATGGTAATAACTTATTAATTTCAGCTAGATTTTTCAGTAGGATTTCAATTGGTTGCTCGATAGCTAAAATGAGGAAGTCGGGATTACAAGACTCTATTTGACTCATAATATCTTCTTCAAGTTTAAGCTGCTTAATGACATGATAATGAAAATATTTTAAGGCTTTTTTTAATGGTGATCTAAGTTCTGGGTTATCTTCAATGAGTAATACCGACATATTGTCGATTGATAAAGTGTCGATGCTATTATTCGTGTTTTTTGTAAAATCCATTATCTGTAACCTATTGATATCTACTTAGTAGATAATATCAATACAAAAAATAAGCCAACTTTATTTTACTTTGTTATCAAAAGCTTAGTTATTTATTAACGTTGATACTTGCACCATTGAACAGAAATATTTTGCTTGGTGTGCCATCATGTTTCATTATAGTGCCCAACACTAAGATCCAACATGAGAATAATTTCTATGGCGCTTTGTGCCCCAAACCGAGTTATAAACTTTTGACCCGTATTACTTAGCCACTACACTTCTATTCAGAAGGTAATTATCGCAGACACTCTTGATATGATGATGAATATTATCTAGGTAACATTAGTGATGACTAATATTACCTAGGATGTTATTAATCCTCTCATTGAGACTATTAATAACCATAATTGTTTGAGGCGGTTTATTCGTACTTACAACTAAAAGTTCTTTTCAGTGAACTCAGCTAGCAAACTACGTTCAACTTCATCGAATATCAAAACACTTCCTTTTTCATAGTTTCTGTAAATATTCACTGCTGCACTAGCACCGCTTGATGCTGGTGTAACAAACCTATCATCAATCTGAGCAAGGTTACCCAGCACTATAGTTCGGCAGTTTTTACCACCTCGACTAAGCATTCCTTTCATCTGTGCTCTGGTCATATTCTGAGCTTCATCGATGATAAGAACAGCATCATCAATAGATCTACCCCTGAAATATGCCATCGATGTAAACTCTATATTCGCTCGGTCAATAATATGTTCTACCGTTGCGCGAGTGCTTTTTTCGTCTTCATCGTCATGTGCATGCATAGAAATTAAAGCGTCTGTAACTCCTGCCAATAATGGCATGGACTTTTCTTTCAAATCCCCAGGTAAAAAGCCAGGATCATCGTCCATAAAATCTCTACTACGAACCACAACGATTTTTTTATACTGTTTCAATTCGATCACTTGATGTAATCCTGCCGCGATGGCTAAAAAAGTCTTACCCGAACCAGCAGGGCCAAGGAGGATATTTAAATCAAAATCTGGGTCTACTAGTTGATCTAACGCTACTGCTTGTCGCTGGTTTTTCGGGAGTATCCCCCAAATTTTTTCTGGTTTTCTTTGAAGTAATGTTGTAAAAATATGTTCATCAGTTACTTCTTTTATCTTCCCAATATGGCCAATTTCGTCATACCAATACATGTTGGGTTGAGCTTCATCATTAAAAACATCCCGATTGAAGCGGTAAAGTTTTCCACTCATCGCGAAGTCTTTTTCTTCTTCACATCGATCAAATAAGTCTCCAGTGAATGACTGTACCCCCGTGTAAAGTAAGTCAACATCTGAAATTTGGTTATCGACTAATACATCTTCCGCATCAACGCCAATGGTTCGCGACTTTAAACGCATATTGATATCGCGACTAACAATCGTAACGTCTTGCTTTAGCGTATTTTGTAAATGAAGTGCATAATTTATTATTCTATTATCTGCATCGCTCCCGATTGCGTGCTTCAATTCCTTTGCAAAATCTATCTGTGTATCAATGCCTATAAATAACTTTCCTCGTTTCGCTGTTTCAGTAGAAGGTAACTGGATACCTTTTTCCATATCTTCACTGGAATGACCATTAATAATGTCTTCCAACATTCTGATAACCATGCGAGCATCTTGACTAACGTTTTTATCTGTTCGTTCTTTTAAATTATCAAGCTCTTCTAAGACTGTTAGACAGATATATATATCGTCACGATATGCTAATAGGCTTTTTGGATCATGAACTAAAGCTGATGTATCAAGTACGCGAGGGTTGCGGTTTTCATTTGAATTTTTCATTGCTAATCTCCTAAAATAAAAAGTTTCAACTAATTATTTAATATTATTAATAGAAATTATTTTTATGAATTACTACTTAAATAAATTATTTGTAGTTTTAGTAAATTAAAGAGTTAGGTGATAGATGTGATTAGAACTCGTTAAGCTATTAGCTTGGTTGCAATTACTCCACAGACTTTCATTAATTATTTGGGTCTTAACGAATTTAGTTGTTTTTCCTTTATTGACACCCGTTTTACCGCTACCTGCTGGACCGGTAAGGATAACCAAATCAATAGTAGGGTCCAATAACGCATCCATCGCCATACCTTGATAAATATTTTTTGGATGAATGCCCCAAGCATTTTTCGCTAACAGTCGTTCACGTCCAAGATCTAAAATAGAGATTTTATCGTCATCCCAACCAGTAACCTTCCCAGCAAAAGTGCCACTTTCATCAAGTAAGTATTCATTGATGTAAGTTAAAGGTACTGTTTCTCGAGCAACATAATGGGTAGTGTTTCTTCCTTCCGTCTCGCTATCAACAGATTGAATTTGTTGCCAGAAATCTCCTTCAAATTGATGGTAGCCTTTAGTTAAAAATTGGATGTCATCAATAAGCTGATCAGTTCTATAATCCTCTACGTGTGCTAGCCCTGCTCCTTTGGCTTTCAAACGCATATTAATATCTTTAGTAACCAAAACAATTTTTTTATTTGGAGTTTTCTTTTGAATATGCAAAGCAGCGTTAATGATACGATTATCATTTTCATTGAAAGATAAAGTGTGAGCTGTTTTCTCAAGGGCATAATCATTAATAATGGCAAGGCTGCCACTGGGATGTTGGTCATCATTTTGAGGTAGTTTTACGCCGGCAAGTACTTGCTCAGGACTGGCATCTCGTAAAGTATCTTCAAGCGCTCGTATAGCTACTCTAGCGTCACGGCTGACATCTTTGCGCCTATCTTTAATTGAGTCGAGTTCTTCCAGCACTGTCATGGGTACAACTACATCGTGCTCTTTAAAAGATAAAAAAGCGAAAGGTTCGTGCAAAAGGATATTGGTATCTAATATATAGATAATAGGTTGGTCAATAGTCTCGTCGATTTGAGACGTTTGGGTTAAATTATCACTTAACATATTCTCATTATTCATATTCTCTTTAGTCATGGCTAATCTCCGTGATTCACTGACAAAACAAATATAAAAGAGCAATCCGTAATCAATACCGATTAAAGTATAGCTTATTCACAATAATATCTAAATTATCACTAAGCAAGCTTAATTTTTTAATGATTCCGTCTATGATTAGGAGTACTATAGCGCTTTTTTTTTACCCCTAGTTTTTAATGCTTAGTATCGCTCTTAATCAAATATAAAGTAATAACTAAGCAATCGTTGGAGAAGTAAGTTTATGCCATTTCAGGTAGGTCAGCGTTGGATCAGTGACAGTGAATCAGATCAGGGATTGGGTACAGTAACAGGTGTTGAACACCGCTTTGTTAATATTGTTTTCACTGCCACAGGTGAATCTCGCAAATATGCTAAAGATAATGCCCCACTAACACGTGTTATATTTAATAAAGATGACCTTATTCCTAGCCACGAAGGTTGGTCTTTAAAAGTAATTTCACATAGTGAAGCCCAGGGTATAATTAGCTATGAAGGCATACGCCAAGATACCAATGAGCAAATCATCCTAAAAGAAGTGATGATAGATCACTTTATTAAATTCAATAAACCTCACGACCGCTTGCTTAATAGCCAAGTTGACCGTTTAGACTGGTTTCGCTTACGCAAAGATTGCTTACAACATCAATATCAACAGCAGCAATCTGATTTAACAGGTTTGACTGGCGGTAGAGTCAGCTTAATACCGCACCAACTTTACATTGCCGATGAAGTCGGTAATCGCTTTGCCCCTAGAGTTTTACTTGCCGATGAAGTTGGCTTAGGTAAAACCATTGAAGCCGGCTTAATCATTCACCAACAATTAGTCACTGGTCGTGCAAAAAGAATTTTGATCATAGTACCAGAATCTTTAATGCATCAATGGCTGGTTGAAATGCTGCGCCGATTTAACCTCAACTTTAGTATTTTTGATAATGAGCGCTGTGTTGAAACCAGCCAAGATAACTATGTTGACGGCAAAAAAGCGAATCCTTTTAGTTCAGAACAATTGGTATTGGTTAACCTAGGTTTTATCACTAATAATCCCCAATGGTTTGACGCACTGGTTAGTGAAGATTGGGATTTGATGGTTGTCGATGAGGCACACCACTTAAATTGGCAACAAGATAAACCTAGTATTGAATACCAGTGTATTGAACAACTCGCGCAAGTTATCCCTGGGGTTTTATTATTAACTGCTACTCCTGACCAATTAGGTCATGAAAGTCACTTTGCTCGTTTGCGTTTACTTGATGCTGACCGTTTTTATGATTATCAAAAGTTTACCGAAGAAGAGTCCCACTATAGTGAAGTTGCTGATGCCGCCAATGCGTTAGTTGAAGGTAACCAGCTTTCTAGTGAGCAAGAAACAACACTCACTGATTTATTGAAAGAAACTGATATCAGCATTCAACTGACAGAGTTAAACCAAGCAGACAGTGAAGAATCAGCAAAAGTACGCCAAGGTTTATTAAAACAGTTACTCGACAGACATGGTACTGGTCGTATCTTGTTTAGAAACTCTCGAAATACTATTAAAGGTTTCCCTGCCCGCCAAGTAGTGCCTACAGCACTTATTATGCCAGAGCAATATCAAGAAAATATTAATGAGTTTATGCTCAGTGATTGCCCTGAAGCCTTAGCAAAATCAAAGCAGGCTAAATATATTTTCACCCCAGAAATGCTCCACGGCTTAAATCAACAGAATGACACTTGGACTGACTTTGATCCTCGAGTTGATTATTTAATTGAATTATTACAGTCGCTTAAAAGAGAAAAAGTCTTAGTCATTTGTGCAAATGCCCAAACAGCCATTGATTTAGAAGCAGTTCTTCGTATTAAAGAAGGTATCCGCAGTGCTGTTTTCCATGAAGGTCTATCGATATTTGAACGTGATAAGGCTGCCGCTTATTTTGCCCAAGATGAAGATAGCGCTCAATTATTGCTTTGTTCTGAGATTGGTAGTGAAGGGCGAAATTTCCAATTTGCTCATCATCTAGTACTGTTTGATTTACCAAGTAATCCTGATTTATTAGAGCAACGCATTGGTCGCTTAGATCGTATTGGACAAACAGAGATAATCCGTATTCATGTGCCTTACTTTGCAGATTCGGCACAGCAGTTATTATTTGATTGGTACCAACAAGGTATGCAAGCATTTGAGCATACTTGTATTACGGGTCGAGTGGTTTTCGAAACCTTCGGTGAACAATTACTCTCATTAGCATTAACCTGCCAGCAGCAGTCAGTTGAGGCCGAATCACTCATCAGTGATAGTTGGCAGAAACATTTATCGATTAAAGCTGAATTAGAATCTGGCCGAGATAAATTATTAGAGCTGAACTCATCTGGCCAAGGCCGTGCTCATGAGCTAGTTGAAAAAATTCAACAAGTTGATAATGACATAGACTTGCCTCAATTTATGTTTCAAGCACTCGATGTTTTTGGTGTACAGCAAGATGATAAAGCCGATAATGCCATTGCCTTAAATCAAAGCGAGCACATGCTTAATAGTAACTTCCCTTGCTTACCTGAAGATGGCACCACGGTTACTTTTGATAGAGAAACAGCCTTAGTTAATGAAAACTATCAATTATTAACGTGGGATCATCCTATGGTTCGTGGTGTGATGGATTTGGTCTTAAGCGATGAAATTGGTAATGCCAGTATTGGTTTATTAAAAAATGAAGCGCTACCGGTAGGCACATTCTTCCTTGAATGCTTATTTACTGTTGAAGCTACCGCTCCTGCTCATTTACAGCTAGGTCGTTACTTACCTACTACGCCAATTCGTATTCTGGTAGACAAAAATGGCAATAATTTAGCCGACAAAGTCAGTGAAAAAGTACTTGATAAACAATTGTCACCTGTTAAAAAACAAATGGCATTACAACTTATCAAAGCACTTAAGACCCAAATAACTCCTTTAGTTGCAAAAGCAGAAGTACATGGCGAGCAACATATTGTTGAAATTTAAAAGAAATCTTTAACTGCTATGCAAAGTAAACTCTCATTAGAGCAACAGCGATTAACAGCGTTAAAGGCTATTAACCCAAGTGTGCGCCAAGAAGAGATTGATTTTATTAGTCAGCAACAAGATGAATTAAGCCACTATATTGATAAAGCGCAATTGACCTTTGAAGCAATTCGCATGATAGTAGTTACACACTAATGTCTAGGCGTTAACGGGCTACACACTAACAAATTATAGGGCTAAGTTCATCAGAGCATAGCCCTCTATTCCTGAGAAATTAATGAGCGCAAACCCTGATTTTATCTATCTACCCCCGATGTCTCCTTACCTTGATATCATTTACCAAGATAATGATATTGTTGTCTTAAATAAAGCAAGTGGTATTTTAAGTGTGCCGGGCCGCTTGCCTGAACATCAAGATTGTTTACAAAATCGTGTACAAAGAGTTTTACCTACCGCAACTATCGTGCATAGGTTAGATATGGCCACTTCAGGCATAATGATTATGGCGTTAAACAAACCTGCACATGTTGCTATTAGCCGTCAATTTGAACAAAGAAAAACTCAAAAGAGCTACATCGCCCGTGTATGGGGTTTAGTTGAGTTGAATGATGGCAGTATTGATTTACCATTAATATCTGACTGGCCCAATAGACCAAAACAAAAAGTTGATCATGAAAACGGGAAAAAATCATTAACGCATTATCATGTACTTAGCCATAATGATTCAATAGACGAACAAGCTAGCACCTTGCTTGAACTAACTCCTATTACTGGACGTTCTCATCAACTTAGAGTCCATATGTTAGCGTTAGGTCATCCCATTTTAGGGGATAGACTATATGCGCCCCCAGAACCATTAAGTATGAGAAAAAGATTACAATTACATGCGTTGAAGTTAAGTTTATTTCATCCAAGTACTGAACAAGCGATTACGTTTAGTGCACCATGCCCATTTATTTAACGCTTTCTACTTTCTAGTCGATATAGAGTATAGAGACTTTGACCCATTGAGGAAAACAGTTGCCGATGACAAGTCTACATAAAGTTAATCTGCCTAAAAGAAGTCGAAATATAATCAACTCAAAACCATTGATTTTATTTATCTGTATGCTTACTTTTATTTGCTCAACAACCTTTGCAGAAGAACAGAAACCTGATGCGACAGTAGAGAATACTCAAAAGAATGCGAATAAAGCTACTCTAATAAAAAAGCCTATCGAGTTAACTAAACAGCATAAAGAAGACCTTAAGCATTATCTAGCAGGTGAACAGGTAAAGCCATTACTCGCAGGACCTGATGATTATTTGACGTTAGTGAAAAAACATACAAGTGCGAACAGTAAAGGTGTTGTGATTTTGTTACCTGAATGGCAGCAAGGCGCCACCAACCCAAAAGCCATAAATTACTTACGTAATGCCTTGCCCGCTAAAGGCTGGAGCACTATTGCAATACAACCGAGTAATAAACCAGAAAATTATCCTTCAACGGCAATTACGGTAGCAGAGCAAAAAAAAGAAAACCAATTAATCCTCAAAGAGTATAAAAGTAAACTTAATAGCATGCTCAATGCTGTCATGAATACCGCAAGAGAATATCCAGGCATAGTACTAGTGATTGCTCAAGGAAATAATGCCGCTTTACTAGTCGATATATACAGTCAAGACGATAGTCTACAGCCCAATGCACTCATCATGCTAAGTAGTTATCGACAAAGTAACCATGCACTCATTAATAGTGTAAATGAAAACTTTGCACATCAGGTTGCTTCGACTGAACTGCCTGTGCTCGACCTTTACCTTAAACACGATAATCAACTCGTGTTAAACAAGGCGGCACAAAGGAAGGCCTTTTCGAAGCAAGAAATGAAAGTATATTACCGCCAACGTCAGTTAAACAATACTGTCACTGGTTATTATCCTGAAGAAGAGTTATTGAGCCAAATTAATAGTTGGCTAAAAGCGATTGGTTGGTAAAGTTCATACCATTATAAAAAAGAAGAGCTATTCAATATCGAATAGCCTTATGAGCTCTAAACAGAATTAAACACTAAACATACAGGTAATGCCTTAAGCATGTTTAGGGGTTATTTATTCTGTTTTTCAATCAAGTCATATGCAGCTTGAATTTCTTGTGTTTTTTGTTTAGCACTTTCCATCATTTCTGGTGGCAAGCCCTTGGCCATTAATTTATCTGGGTGGTGTTGAGACATTAATTTTTTATAAGCCTTTTTAATTACTCGCATTTCTGAGTTTTTATCAATCCCGAGTACTTTAAAAGCATTATCTAATTGCTGACCGCTAGCAGGTATATTTCCTGATCCTTGTTGACGATAACCCCGGCCACCTTGTTGTTGATGGAAATTAGCACCCGCAATAATCATTTCTAGTAATTTATCAAGTTCACCCGCAGAATAACCTAGGAGTTTTGCTATGGTGTGCAAAACAGAACGCTCTGCGTCATCTAATTCCCCATCACTAAAAGCAACTTGAACTTGAATTTCTAAAAACATTAGCAACAAATCATGTCTATTTCCCATCAAACGTTTAAATTTAACAAGACGATCTTTGAGCGGAAAACCTGTTGATTTACCTTCACGAAAAGCATCTTGGGCTTGCTCGCGTAATTCGCTACTTAGTCCCAGTTTGTCCATATAAGCACTAGCAAACATAATTTCATGATTAGTCACTTGTCCTTTAGCTTTAGCAACATGTCCCATCACTGAAAAAGTAGTATAGAAAAAAGCAGCTTGCCGAGCTATCTCATCTTCTTTACCGCCGGCTTTACCATTGAAATTAAAACCTCGGCCGCGATCAAACATATGACCAAGCCAAAGACCTAATAAAGCCCCAAACAGGTTTTTACTGAGCATAAAACCAAACAAAAAACCTAAAATCTTACCCCAAATATGCATTTTTTTAAGCATTCCTTACAATAATATCTAACCAACAGATGAACTATGACATAAGAAGTTAGTCCAACTGAAAAAATTGCTATATCATAAAGCAATTAGTCGTTAAAATACTTGATTCATCGCTATAAAATCAATTTATAAATACTTTCATCATTTTCGGACAATAAATGTTTTTTTCCCGTACATTAAGTTTTACCCTAATTGCACTATTAGTCGTTTGCCTTTCAGAGACGGCTCACGCCAACGTCGAACAAAAGAGTCAATCGCCTGAAACTAGATTGATGCAGTGCCCATTACCTGAATTTGATGATATTGCTATTGGTATACCTGAAGTGGTCGATAGCACTATCCGTATATCCTCTTTACAAGCAAGTATACAACAAGACCAAATCGCACTATTTAACGGCTCTGTTATTCTGGTAGATAAGAGTCAGAAAATCGTTGCCGACCAACTTTCCTTTAATCGTTTAAAAATGCAAATAGAAGCCATTGGAAATATTCATTACCAAGGTAAACAAATCAATATTTTTGCCAACACGCTAAGTGCAAGTAAAATAGATAAATCAACAGAGATGACCGCTGCGTCATATCAACTTGATTGCAATCCAGGGCATGGTACCGCGGCAAAATTGTCTATCAATAGTGATGGCATGCTTAGTTTAGTCGACTCTACTTTTACTACATGTTTACAAGAAGTACCCGATTGGCAAATAAAGGCGTCTGAAATTAACCTCTCTTCAAAAGGCGACTTTGGCGAAGCTTATCATGCACAGTTTAGAGTATTAGATGTTCCAATCCTGTATGTACCCTACTTTTCTTTTCCAATATCTAAAGAACGCTTAACTGGTTTTTTGTATCCTGAGCTAAGTACATCTAGCAACTTAGGTGTAGAGTTTAGCGCCCCATTTTATTGGAATATTGCCGAGAACTATGATGCTACGATTACTCCGCGCTATATGTCTGATCGCGGCACGCAACTACAAACTGAATTTCGTTATTTAATGGATCAGCAATCGGGTAAAATTGATCTTGAGTATTTAAATAATGATAAGAAAATCAAAACCAATGATGACCCACGATACTTAGCTCGTTTTCAACATGTAGGTACTTTTTCTGAAGATTTTCGCGCTTATATTGATTACACCACCATTAGTGATGATAACTATTTAGTTGATATCGGCAGTAAACAGTATAATTCAAACGATGCTTATCTTTATCAAATAGGAGAATTGGCTTACTTTGGCGAGCAGTGGCAAGCGAAATTGCAATTACAAGATTTTGAAGTACTCGGTGATCATCAGCCAAGCTATAAAACATTACCTCACATTGAACTATCAGCCCAACAGCCGTTAAACTTTTTATCTGGCCAATTTGAACTTTATTCTGAAATGACTAGTTTTGAAGCATCAGAGAAAGATCAAGTAGAGGCAAACCGCTACCATGTTGAAGCGGGCTTTACTTTTCCGATTACTAGACCCGCTTGGTTTTTAAACTCTGAAGTAAAATTAATGCATACCTATTATCAACAAGATAATATTACTGCAGGCAGCTCATTAGAGGAAACCGTAGAAAGAACCTTACCTAAGGTACGTATTCATGCAGGTGTTAATTTTGATAGACAACTTCTCGCTTTTGGACAAAGCTATCGCCATACCTTAGAGCCACAGTTACAATACCTTTATGTGCCAGATAAAGATCAATCCAATATTGGCTTATATGACACCACCATTTTACAAGACGATTTCCACGGGATTTTTCGTGATACCCGTTATAGTGGCTTAGATAGAATAGCGGCAGCTAACCAGTTTACTTGGGGTATTACCAGTCGATTACTTGATGAAGAGAATCTGGAAATAGTACGTGTTAGTCTTGGTCGTATTCAATATCTTGGTGAAAATAATACCGACCTTGCCAATGATGCCTTGTTAACTGATAATGGCGGCATTGACAATAAACAGTCATCTGTTGCAGCAGACTTATTCTACCGAATAAATCATCAGTGGCAGGTAAGTGGAGATATTCAATATAACACCCTAGAAGACTTTACTAATAAAGGGCAAGTTAATATTGATTATCAAATTAATAAATATAATCTAATTCAATTGAACCATCGCTATACTCGTAATGTCTCAGGAGATAGCTTAGAACAAGCTTCCCTCTTAACAAGTATTGCTATTAACGAAAACTGGGCTTTTGTCGGTCGTTTAACACAAGACTTACAGCAAGATAGAAGTTTAGAATCATATGCTGGCTTTCAATATGAAAGTTGTTGTTGGGCGGTACGTATAGCCTACCAGCGCCATATTAACTCTAATTTAGACGCCGCCAGTTTTGTTAGTGATGGTCGTGAAGAGTTTGATACTGGTATTAGTATCAAACTAATCATTAAAGGCTTAGACGGCAAACAATCAGCTATAGGTACGCAAGAGATGTTTGATAAGAGCATATTTGGTTATAAACGCCCTTATTACTTACAAAATTAGCACCATACGCAATATTAAAAATATAAGACAAGATATAAAAAATATGAAATATAGAATTAAAGCATTACTGTTAGCCTCTAGCCTTATGATTACCACTATCACGTCAGTACAAGCTAAAGAAGAGCTGCTTGATAGAGTAGCTGCCATTGTTAATACTGGTGTAGTACTTGAATCGGATGTTAACGACCTACTTGTCAATATTAAACAACAAGCTAAAAAAAACAATCAGAGCTTACCCTCCGATAAAGCTTTACGTATTCAAGTGATGGATAAATTAATTAATGACAGCCTACTCAGTCAAATGGGTCAGCGCATGGGCATCCAAATTAGTGATGCTCAACTTGACCAAACCTTAAATAACATGGCCAAAGAAGATAAATTAACCTTAGCTCAATTTCGCCAACAGGTGATTAATGAGGGTACTAGTTATGAAAAATACCGTGAGAATGTTCGAATAGAACTTGTTTCAGGTGAAGTTAGCCGTAATAGTGTTAGACGTCGAATATTTGTTTCTCCACAAGAAGTGGCAAATTTACTTAAAGTAATGAAAGAGCAAAGCAGTAATAATGTCGAATATCATTTAGGTCACATCTTAATAGAATTCCCTGCCGATGCTAGCCAGGAAGATTTAGCCGCTGCTAAGACTCGCGCAACAAAGGTTGTGGAGTTACTTAATGATGGTTCTGATTTTGCAAAAATTGCGATAACCTCTTCAGGTGATGCTAATGCGTTAAAAGGCGGAGATTTAGGTTGGAAAAATATCAATGAAATGCCAACGCTCTTCTCTGAGTTAATTAACGATAAACCTAAAGACACTATTGTTGGCCCAATACGTACAGGTTTAGGTTATAGCATAGTTAAAGTCTTGGATATTCGAGGTAGAAAAGTAGTTGAGGTAGAAGAAGTAAAAGCTAGTCATATATTAATTAAGCCATCGATTATTTTAAGTGATGAAAAGGCTAAGAATTTATTACAAGGCTTGTTAAATCAGATAGATGCTGGAGAAGCTACCTTTGAAGAATTAGCTAAAGAACATTCTGAAGGGCCAACGTCAGTTCGTGGTGGAGATTTAGGCTGGGCAGATCCTAAAAACTATGACCCTGCTTTTACAGAAGCACTCGCAACCATGAAAAAAGGTGGATACCATAAACCATTTCGTTCCTCTTTTGGCTGGCATATTATTATGTTAGAAGATCGCCGTATGGTTGATGCCACTTCACAATTGAATGAAAACCGCGCTTATCAAATTCTTTTTAACCGTAAATATGGTATGGAAAGTACCCGTTGGTTAAAAGAAACACGTGATGAAGCTTATATTGAAATCTTTGAACAGGATAACAAGTAATGACACAACGCATTGCCATTACCCCCGGTGAACCTGCTGGTGTTGGTCCCGACTTAATAATTACACTCGCTCAACAAGATTGGTCTGTTGAAATGGTTGTCATTGCTTCAAAAGCATTATTGCAAGAGAGAGCAAAAGCGCTATCTTTACCGCTAGCCATAATCGATTATGATCAACATTCCCCAGCGAAACCACAGCAAGCAGGGAGTTTAACAGTACTTGATGTTGAGCTACCTGAACCTTGCATGCCTGGAACACTTAATAGTGCAAATGGCTCATACGTGGTAGAAACATTAAGAATTGCCAGTGAAAAAAATATATCTGGTGAATTTGATGCAATAGTTACCGGTCCTGTTCACAAAGGACTAATAAATAAAGCGGGTATTGCTTTTAGTGGACATACCGAATACTTTGCAACTCAAGCCAACTGCAGCGATGTTGTAATGATGCTTGCTACTAAAGGTCTTCGAGTAGCATTAGTAACTACGCACATACCATTAGCCTATGTATCTAAAGCAATTACCTATGAACGCTTACAAAAAGTCACACGTATTTTACATCAAGACTTGCAAGATAAATTTGGCATCAAATCGCCTAAAATTTATGCTTGCGGAATTAATCCTCATGCAGGTGAGGATGGTCATCTTGGCCGTGAAGAAATCGAAATCATGGAACCAGCTTTTGCAGAACTTCGCGCTGAGGGCATAGATATTATTGGCCCCTTACCTGCCGATACTATTTTTCAAGAAAAGTATTTGGCTGAAGCTGATGCGATTTTAGCTATGTATCACGACCAAGGTCTTCCTGTGCTGAAGTACAAAGGTTTTGGATCCTCAGTAAATATTACGCTAGGTTTACCGTTTATTCGTACTTCCGTTGATCACGGGACAGCGCTTGAACTTGCAGGTAAAGGTACCGCAGACTCAGGCAGTTTTATTGAAGCAATGAACAACGCCATCAACCTAGCTAGTAACAAATAGTTTAACAAAGAAGTAGTTATGAACGACAAAAAACATTTAGGCAATCAAGCTAAAAAACGCTTTGGACAGAACTTTCTCCATAATGATGCTGTTATCAGCGACATTGTCGATGCAATTAACCCCGAACCTGGTGAAAACCTAGTCGAAATTGGCCCTGGTTTAGGCGCCTTAACGGAACCTGTTATCGAACGCGCAGGTAAATTATCAGTCGTTGAATTAGACAGAGACCTTGCCCATAGACTTCGTCATCATCCATTCTTGGCTAAAGACTTAACTATCTATGAAACCGATGCACTGAAGTTTGATTTTTCCGAGTTAGCGTCAGAAGAAAAACCACTGCGAATTTTTGGTAATTTACCCTATAACATTTCAACACCGCTTATTTTTCATCTTTTAACATTTAAAGATAAAGTGAAAGATATGCATTTCATGCTGCAAAAAGAAGTTGTAGAACGTATGGCTGCCGGACCACATTGTAAAGCCTATGGTCGCTTGTCAATAATGACTCAATATCAATGCCAAGTGTTTCCCGTAATGGAAATAGGACCGGAAGCTTTTAAACCTGCTCCCAAAGTAGATTCAGCGATAGTACGTTTAATTCCTCATGCACATATTGAGAACCCTGTTAAAGACATTAATGCACTAAACACCGTTTGTTTAGCCGCATTTAACCAACGCAGAAAAACTATTCGAAATACTTTTAAGAAATTGATTACTGAAGCACAGTTAGCTGAATTAAATATAGATGCTAACTTACGCCCAGAAAATTTATCGCTTGATGAGTATAAAAAGCTTGCCGATTTTATTGTTGATAATCCGCCAGAAGTTGCTCCAGTTAAAGAAAAAAGACGCATGGCAAAAAATAAAATAGCTGAAGCTGCAAATGATAATGTGAACGAGAATTCTGCACCCAAAGTTAAATAACTTATTGCTATCTATCTGGTAGGCGATATTCAAGGTTGCTTTAACGAGTTGACCTCCTTGTTATCACAAGTCAACTTCGATCGTAATAACGATGTCCTTTACCTTGCGGGCGACTTAGTCGCTCGCGGTCCGAACTCTCTTGAAACCTTACGCTTTGTTAAATCTCTTGGCAAAAGCGCCAAAGTAGTTTTAGGTAACCACGACTTACATTTACTCTCAGTTCACGCTGGTATCAAGAAAGCTAAAAAATCAGATTACTTATCTGCACTATTAGCAGCTCCAGATGTTGATGAGCTTATGGACTGGTTAGCAGAACAGCCTTTATTACAAGAAATACCTAATACTTGCTCTAATTCAAACACTGTAAATCAAGTTAATAACAACAGTGCCTATATGAGCCATGCCGGAATTTCACCTCAATGGCAGCTTGAGGATGCACTAGAGCAAGCCAAACTTATTCAAACTAAATTAGCCAGTAGCGATCGTAATAATTGGTTAGCACTTATGTATGGTGAAAAACCAAACGATTGGCATCAAGCAATAACTGAAATTGAAAAGTTTCGTTACAGTATTAATGCCTTTACCCGTATGCGATTTTGTTTTATTGATGGGACACTAGAGTTTGAACAGAAAGACTCTCCTGAAAATATTACGGTTACTAACATAGTCCCTTGGTATGGACTATCTCAAACTATCAATAATACTAGTTGGGTATTTGGTCACTGGGCTTCACTCATGGGCAAAAGTTCGCATCCTAATATATATCCCTTAGATACTGGCTGTGTTTGGGGTAATCAATTGACCATGCTTCGCTGGCATGATAAAAAATACTTTATACAAAGCTCTGAACTGAGTGATTAACAATAACTATTTCTCACTGAGTATAATAAAAAGTTATTGGCAATTAAGTATTTCCTAATACCTGCCGATACAAACATAGCTTGATATATCAAAACTAACTAACGTATTAACTAGGCAAGTAGCCTTTCAATTGGGTGGATTCAATGAATTTAACTGTAGCTGTAAAAATAATTGGTGGCTTTGCCATCATCTCAACTTTACTGATAGTCATTAGTACCATATCGTTATCTAATTTAAGCACCATCAGCGAGTCGACTCAGCAGCAGAACACATTAGCTATTCCAACACTCAAAGCCAGTAATAAACTTGCCCTTGAGATCAGTCAGATGAGTAACTTAACCTTGAAAGGTTATTACCAAACGGATCATGCTTTATTAGCTGGTGACCTTAATAATTATAAAAAGATAGATACAGTATTCACGCAACAATTATCGGAATTAAAGCAAATAGTAGCTTCTGAACAAGATTTACTGACTAACTTGACTCAAGTAGACCAGCTTTATTCGAACTTTCATAATGCGAGTATTGAATTGTTTAACCATCGTAAAGTTAGTATCGAACAAAAGCAGTTATTAACTGAGAAGATTGATATTTTAGAAGAAAAAGCCGATAACACCATTATGTTACTGCTTGATTTGGCTGACCATGAACTCGCGGATACTAAGCTTCAACGTGCCATTAACTTAAGTGACTACTTCGAAAATCAGTTGAACTCGATTGTCTCTTCCGCTCTAGAATATCGTGATATCTTGAATGAAAGCACTGCAGAATTTATCGGCAGTGAGCTTACTCGTAGTATCAGTGATGCAAGACACTCAGTTGATAATATTACTTTTGAATTAAATAGCCATGAAGTTAAAGACATCTCTGAGCAAGTTACGTTAGCATTCAATGAAATAGAAAGTCTTTTATCACAAGAAAATGGCATCATTGCTCACAAAAGCAAGCAATTGAAGTCTAATCGACAAGCTTCTCTTATGTTATCAAAGGAAGAGAAAGTAGCTAAGCAAGCTAACAAAATATTAGATAAACAACTTGAACTAGCTAACCAAACAACTATAACTTCCAGTCAACTTATCGAAGATTCGGTAAGCAATGGTACGACGCATACAACCATTATTATGCTTATATCAATTGCTGTTGCGCTCATAATTGCTCGAATTACGCTTATTGGCATTACACGTCCATTAGCACGAGTTAATGAAATGCTAAGTATTGTGGCCTCTGGTGATCTTTCGTTGAAACTAGATGAAAGTGGTAAAGATGAATTCGCTCAGTTATCAAAAAATTGTAATTTATTAATTGATAGTTTACGTAACCTAATTGAAAGCATTGTTAATCGTTCAGCGCAGTTAGCTGCTGCTGCAGAACAAACCTCTGCAGTTACTGCACAAAGTACCACCGCAATAGAAGAACAACGTAATCAAGTAGAACAAGCCGCTTCAGCGACAACAGAAATGAGCAGCACCTCACAAAGTGTACTTGCTAGTGCAAATGATGCCTTAGGCGAAATTAAACATGCCGATGAAGAAGCTGAACGAGTTAAAGGTATTTCAGCCAGAAACCGTCAGACCATTGAAATGCTGGCTAATGAAGTAGAATCGGCCTCTCAAGTTATCAACCAACTCCAACAAGACAGTGCCTCAATTGGCGGAATATTAGATGTAATTCGTGGCATTGCTGAGCAAACTAACTTACTGGCATTGAATGCTGCTATTGAAGCAGCACGAGCGGGTGAGCAAGGACGAGGGTTCGCTGTCGTTGCAGATGAAGTTCGTACTCTAGCCAGTAGAACACAAGAATCAACGTCTGAAATTCAAACGATGATAGAAGCACTACAAACAGGAGCAGGGAAAGCTGTAACAGTAATGGATGCAGGTAAATCTAAAGCCAGTGATTGTGTAAATCAAAGTGAGGAAGCTGACCAAGCACTCGAAACTATTACTCATGCTGTACACGAGGCATTCGATCGCAGCTCGCAAATTGCAACGGCTGCTGAAGAGCAAAGTGTTGTTGCCCATGAAATAAGTGAAAACCTTGAGTCTATTGTGACTATTGCCGAGCAAACTACCGCGGGTTCACAACAAACAGCAGCATCAAGTAGCGAAGTTGCTCGTTTAGCTGAAGAGTTACAACAATCAGTACAGAAATTTAAATTATAGTAATCAATCTAAACGGCAAGTCTAAACTTACCTTTAACTTGCCATTTAGATTGCAGTGATACTTATTCTATTAAGTTTTTGATTTTGTTGTACCAAGGAAAAATAAATCAAGGTTAGGCACTCGATTGAGCAATAGCTGGCTATTGGGATAGATAGTAACGCAATATCCGAGTATTTTAGCCAGTAAAAATGGGTAATAACTTAATGAAATAGGTATTATAGTTGACAAGAATTATTCTAGCTATATAATGCACCCAGCTTGAAGTTAGTTTTATTTTTTTGTACACCATTTCGATGTTATCTCATGCTTACCTTAGATAAGATATCTGTAACACGTCCTGATTTATAAGTAATAGCAACTCTTTTTAGCAAACCCCTAACAGCTTAGCTTAATGCCAAGATTGTTAGCACAATTACTCTTAAATATTTATAGGATACACATATGTCTACTACAACTGGTACAGTAAAATGGTTTAACGAAGCTAAAGGTTTTGGTTTCATCGAGCAAGAAAATGGTCCAGACGTTTTTGCTCATTTCAACGCTATCGTTGGTGACGGTTTTAAAACTCTTGCTGAAGGTCAAAAAGTTGAATTTACAGTTACTGACGGTCAGAAAGGACCTCAAGCTGAAAACATCGTTGCACTTTAATTTGCAATATTTAGGTTAGTTACTCGATAACAAACCTAAAGATGTTAAAGAAAGGACATACCTTAATTGGATGTCCTTTTTTATTGCCTGTCTGAAATGTATTTTGTTTTTACCCCCATATTTACCTGCCTTCTCCAAACGTTTCGATACACAGACTAGCCTCCCCCAGTTTAGACTAAGATCCCCGGTAAAGTGCACTGACACTATATCCAAGTGACTGATTATACAACTACACCCTAGTTGTTATTAAAGCTAAGATTACAGTAAAAACCTACAACCTTTTGTAGAGGTTATGAATCACGCCCCCTAAATGGTGACGGATATATTTATACATTCTCTAAATTAAGGCACAAAAAAAGCCAGTTCCTATAAAGAACTAGCCTTTTCAACACAGCCATAACTATGACAATAAATTCAACTCATAACGAGGTGTTAATCAACTTTGATTCTAGTAATATCTGCACCTAAGCTTTGTAACTTACCCTCTATGCACAAATAACCACGGTCAATATGATAGATTCTATCAACTTGGGTTGGTGACTTTGCCACTAAACCAGCGATTACAAGACTTGCTGAAGCACGTAAGTCGGTAGCCATTACTTGAGCACCATTTAGGCTAGTAACTCCCTTAACAATAGCGGTATTACCTTCTAAAGCGATATCTGCACCCATGCGTTGTAATTCTGGAACATGCATAAAGCGGTTCTCAAAAATAGTTTCAATGACCGTTGCCGTGCCTTCTGCTAATACATTCATAGTCATAAACTGTGCTTGCATATCAGTAGGAAACGCTGGATGAGGAGCAGTTCTAACATTTACCGCTTTCGCAGGCGCGGACATTTCAAGTTCTATCCAATCATCACCCGTAGTGATAGTAGCCCCTGCTTCTTGAAGTTTACTTATTACGGCTTCTAACGAAGATGGATCGGTTTTTAAACACTTGATATGCCCTTGAGTTACAGCTGCAGCCACTAAGAAAGTGCCTGTTTCAATACGATCAGGCATAACAGAGTATTCTTTACCACAAAGTTCACTAACACCTTCAATGGTTAAAGTATCGGTACCTGCACCTGTGATTTTAGCACCCATGCTTATTAAACAATTGGCTAAATCAACAATTTCAGGCTCACGAGCAGCATTCTCAATAACGGTAATGCCTTCAGCTAATGCTGCGGCCATCATTAAGTTTTCTGTACCCGTAACACTAACCGTGTCCATAAAAATAGTCGCACCAGTTAAGCGACCTTGCTTTTTAGCTACGATATAACCATCTTCAACGGTAATATCTGCGCCCATAAGCTTTAAACCTTGGATATGCAGGTTAACTGGCCTTGCACCGATGGCACATCCACCTGGCAAAGACACTTCAGCATGTCCCATACGAGCTAATAATGGGCCAAGAACTAAAATTGACGCACGCATGGTTTTTACTAAATCATAGGGTGCGCGACAAACATCAATGCTACTAGCATCGATCATGAGTTTCTCTTCGTTAAGCCACTTTGTTTTAGCGCCTAACTGACCTAATAACTTAACCGTTGTTAGGATATCATTCAGTTGCGGTACGTTACTAAAAACAACAGGCGTTTTAGATAACAGCGCCGACATTAAAATAGGAAGAGCAGCGTTTTTTGCTCCAGAAATCACGACATCGCCGCGAAGTGGTTTACCACCAATAACTTTAAATGCGTCCAAAATAACTACTACTTACTTAAAATGATTAAAAAATATCGAGCCAGTATACACAAAAATGCCCAGCATTAAAAAACTAGGCATTAAAAGTACAATTTAGTAACACTATTACTCATTAATACTAACTATTAAATAGTTTATCGCGTTGCCATTGTGCTTTATTGAATGTTTTCACCGTCACTGCGTGGATTGTGCCATCTTTTATAATATCAGCTAATGGCTTAAGTACTGCTTGCTGACGCTTAACACGACTTAAATCGTCAAACATGTCACTTACTGCATTAATTCGGCATTGAGAACCATCAAATTTTACATGTACTTCATCAAGCTCAAGTGCTTCATTTATTAATTTACTTACTAATTGTTCAATCTCACCAACTTCCAAGGGAGTCTCCTTTGTTCGTTATTGATATCCAAGCCACTTGAAGATGCATATTTAGGTGGTTTGGGTATATATGATACTAATCACATTTTATAGGTAATAAACCATCTACGCCACTTAAGGTGATTAGTTTAGTTAATTTTTCAGGTATATTGCTAAAACTTAACTGACAAGAATGATGTGCAGCCTGTTCTAAAAGGTAAAACAGCCAAGCAAGGCCAGCTGTATCAGCCTTACTAACTTTGCTTAAATCAACATTAATAGCGCCATGTGCAAACCAATTTACATATTCACTATTTTTGATATGCGCGACACTATGTCGGCTCAATTGACCAGAGACAGCTAGAGTACCATGATTAAGAACTATATTCGCTTTACTCACTATTTATCCTTGCTGTTCATTTTTTTCCGCTGAACTTTCATCTTTTACTGCACGATTTTTAAAAACAATGTTCCGAGTACTTTTGCTTTTTAATAATTCAGTAACGTAAGGTAGGCCTTTTTGTCTAATGATACTACCTAGCTCAGCTTGCTTTGAGTCAAGTAAGCTAATCCCTTCTGCAACCATATCAAATGCTTGCCACTGTTTAGTTTTTTTATTAAGCCTAACCTTGAACGCCACATCAATATTATCTCGACCCACCATAATAATCCGTGTATTCACAGCGACTATTTTTTTACCCGCAAATGATCTTTCTGGAGAAAACTCTACCGCCTGATTATCATATAAAGTAAAGACTTGTGCATAAGAGCTCACCAAATACTCTCGAAATACAGGTACAAAGGCACGACGCTCGGCATCTGTTGTTTTTCTTAAATGCTTACCAATCACCTTAAAAGCAGAGTATTTATAGTTGATATAAGGCATCAACTCTTCTCGAACGATATCTTTCAACAAGTTTGGATTCTCTTGAATAGCTTGTTGTTCACGTGCGAATCGTTTAAACGTCTGCTCAGCCGCACCTTGTACCATCTGATAGGGATTACTTTGGTCAACGATTTGTCGTCTTGGCTCTGTCGATAGCTCAATTGCCTGAGAAGGTAACGTAGTTACTGCTATTTCATTATTAGCAAGAGCACTCTTACTAATGGTCAGACTAAGTGCCAGACCAATAGCTAAACTCAAAACAACATTATTTGTACAAAACTTACTTAAGCTCACTTATCTACTCCTCACCACTTCCCTGGCTAAATAAAAACTGTCCTATCAACTCTTCTAGTACTAAAGCTGGTTTAGTGTCTTCAATAAAATCACCTGGTTGCAAAGTATCAACGGATTCGTCTACAAAGCCAGGTTGCACGCCTAAATACTGCTCACCTAATAAACCTGCCGTTAATATTGCGACAGAAGTAGCTTCTGAGAATTTATTATATTGTGTATAAATTTCAAGAGTAACTACGGGTGTATAGTCTTCTTCATCTAACGAAATATCACTAACACGACCAACAACAACGCCGCCAACTTTTATTGGTGAGCGCACTTTTAAGCCGCCAATATTATCGAACTTAGCAAAAAGCTGATAACTATCACCATTACCACCAATACCTGAGTCTGCGACTTTAAGTGATAACATCAATAAGGCAGCTAGACCTAATGCAACAAAAAAACCTACCAATAACTCTATTTTCTTAGACACCATGTCTTTCACCAACGCTTTATAATAAAAGTTTAATAATTAATTTTAACGGGATAACAATGTGCAGTAATTGCTTTACGAGCCTAAATTACTTGACGAACATTAATGCCGTTAATATGAAATCCAAAAATAACACCAATAATGATGATTGCACTACAGTTGAGGTAGTCGCACGACTAATACCTTCAGAGGTTGGTTCACAATCATAGCCTTTGTATACGGCTATCCACATCACAACAAAAGCAAAGACAATACTTTTAATAATACCGTTGAGAATGTCTTTTTCAAAGTCGACCTGATCTTGCATTACCGACCAAAAAGTTCCGCCATCAACACCTAACCAATCAACTCCAACAACGTGGGCGCCAAGTATACCGACCATAGAAAAAATAGCAGCCAACAAGGGTAAACTAATAAATCCAGCCCAAAAACGTGGCGCGATGACTCGTCTTAATGGGTCAATCGCCATCATCTCTAGACTCGATAATTGCTCAGTCGCTTTCATCAAACCTATTTCAGCGGTAAGTGCGGACCCTGCACGTCCAGCAAATAATAAAGCGGCAACCACGGGACCAAGCTCTCTCAATAACGACAGGGCAACCATAGGACCTAAACTAGCTTCCGCGCCATATCCCACAAGTATAGTATAGCCCTGTAAAGCCAAGACCATGCCAATAAACGTACCTGACACCACAATGATCAACAAAGACAATACACCGACACTGTATAGCTGTTGCATCAGTAAAGGCGTGCCCTTACGAATATTGGGTACATGCATTAACGCTGACATCAACAAGATCACTGCCCGCCCTAAACCACTTATCATATTCAGAGTTTGCTTACCTAAAAACTGTATATATTGCACTATTTTCCGCCTTGAAACTGATTCATTTATCCAACTCTTTTTGACGATGTTTTAATGAGTTCATCACTATAAGCCGGCGCTTCATAATGAAAAGGTACTGCACCATCAGCTTCACCATGAATAAATTGTTGTACCAAGGGAGAACTATCTTGGCGTATTTGCTCTGGTGTACCATGACCAATGATTTTCTTTTCGGCAACAATATAAATATAATCTGCGATGCTCATGACCTCAGGAACATCGTGTGAAACCACTATCGAAGTTAACCCCAACGCATCACTTAATGAACGTATTAACCGAACAATAACTCCCATAGAAATAGGGTCTTGACCAGCAAAAGGCTCATCATACAATATGAGTTCAGGATCTAAAGCAATTGCTCGTGCTAGTGCAACCCTACGAGCCATGCCCCCAGAAAGTTCACTTGGCTGTAAGTGCCTTGCACCTCGCAAGCCTACTGCTTCGAGTTTCATCAAGACAATTTTTTCAATGATGGCTTCAGATAATTGGGTATGTTCTCTTATGGGGAAGGCAATATTATCGTAAACACTCATTTCAGTAAATAAAGCACCACTTTGAAAGAGCATACTCATATCTTTACGGACTTCATATAAGTCCGTACGTGATAACAAAGGGATGTTTTTACCCGCAAAAAGTATATTGCCACTTTCAGGTTTTATTTGGCCACCAATCAAGCGAAGTAAGGTGGTCTTACCAATACCACTCGGCCCCATAATAGCGGTAACTTTCCCTTTAGGAATAGACAAGCTGATATCGTCATAAATCACACGCTCACCTCGTTTAAAGGTCAGGTTTTCAATTTCAACCAAATTTTCTTCAGGTGCGGGATTTGTCATAATTCAACGTCACTGTTGTTTATTGTCTAAATCTACAATAGGAATTCTTTTAATACAGGTGATTTTACCTGAGCGGTAACAATTCTTCATTAGAAATTAACAAATAACAGCGCAATAAGTGTAAAAATTAAAGGTTAAATTGTAAGAAAGTGATCGTTTTTGCTCAAAAGTAAGACAAAAGAATATTATTTTCCTTCAGTTGACATTATTTACTTCTTTTTTGTTCAACAACCAGCGACAATTTACCCTTAACCTTGGAGTCATTAATGCTAGAACAAATATTTATATTACTCATTGCCCTTGTTGCTTTAGTTTGGAGTGCCGATAAATTCGTTTTTGGTGCTTCATCATTAGCAAGAAACTTAGGTATCTCACCAATGATAATTGGTTTAACTATCGTTGCTATGGGTTCTTCAGCACCAGAAATGATGGTGGCTGCAACGGCATCGATGCAAGGTAACCCTGATACAGCCATCGGTAATGCTATTGGTTCAAATATTACCAATATAGCCTTGGTACTTGGTATTACAGCTTTACTACAACCATTAACTGTTTCATCACAAACAATAAGGCGTGAAATCCCTATTATATTGGCTGTTACCGCCTTAGGATATTGGTTACTTATTGATAATCACTTTAGTTTCATTGAAGGTATTATCTTGATATCCGGTTTTGCCATCTACATTATTACCCTCCTTGTTATCACATTGAAAAAAACAAAGGGTAGACCTAGTGATGATCCTTTGATTATTGAGGCAGAACAGGATGTTGCCGCTGCCGTTAGTATGAAATTATCTTTGATTTGGTTGGGTGTTGGTATCATTTTATTACCATTGAGCGCGAGCTTTTTGGTTGACTCTTCTGTATATATTGCTAAAGCTTACGGCATAAGTGACTTAGTTATAGGTTTAACTATTATTGCGATTGGTACCAGTTTACCCGAGCTAGCCGCGAGCATAATGAGCATAATCAAAAAAGAAGATGATTTAGCACTCGGTAATATAATAGGTTCTAACATCTTTAATATTTTGGCGGTATTGCCAATAGCCGGTCTGATTGCTCCTGGTAATATTGATCCTTCAGCTGCCAGTAGAGATGCACCTTATATGTTAGGTATTACTTTACTGCTATTTATCTTATGTTTTAGTCGCCGCTTAGGTTCATTTAGAATTACCCGTGCCAAAGGCCTATTATTACTGCTAAGCTTTGCCGCTTATCAAGTATTACTTTTTAGTCAATTGTCATAATATAAAGACTGAGATTAATTAACCATTATGAAAAATTTCAAACAGTTAGCAAAAAACGTTATTGAGATTGAGCAGCAAGCCATCGCTGAACTAGTACAGTTTATTGATGATAACTTTGAACTTGCCTGTCAACTCATGTTTCATTGCAAAGGACGAGTGATCGTCATTGGCATGGGCAAATCAGGTCATATTGGCGGTAAAATAGCGGCTACGCTTGCCAGTACTGGGACACCATCATTTTTTGTTCACCCTGGAGAAGCCAGTCATGGCGATCTAGGCATGATCACCAGTAATGATGTAGTTTTAACCATCTCTAACTCAGGTGAAACCAGTGAAGTACTTGCCATAATCCCTGTTATTAAGCGCATAGGTGCCAAACTAATTTCAATGACAGGTAACACTGAATCGACCTTAGCTAAATTAGCAGACACCCATGTTTGCATTAAAGTATCTGCTGAAGCTTGTCCACTTGGTTTAGCCCCAACATCAAGTACTACGGCAACGTTAGTAATGGGCGACGCTTTAGCAGTCGCTTTGCTCAATGCTCGTGATTTTACTGCGGATGATTTTGCTTTATCTCATCCAGGAGGCAGTTTAGGTAAACGTTTATTATTACGCCTAAATGATATTATGCATCAAGGCGAACGTGTTCCTATGATTTCAGAACATGCACTGATTAAAGATGCCTTGGTTGAAATGTCATTAAAAGGCTTGGGCATGACTGCTATAGTTAATGAGCAACAACAACTAGTCGGTTTATTTACTGATGGTGATCTTCGCAGGGTATTAGATAATAGAATAGATATCCACAGTGAGAGTATTAACACAGTAATGACCCATAATCCTAGCGTAGCGCAAAGTGATATGCTGGCTGCTCAGGCGCTAAAAATTATGGAAGATAAAAAAATAAATGGTCTTATTATTGTCGATAGCAATAATACACCTGTAGGTGCAATGAATATGCATGACTTCTTAAGTTCTGGAGTGCTTTAATGAATACCCTATATGGTAATGTAGAACACGACATTTTAGCCAAAGCGAAACAAATAAAGTTACTGGTATGCGATGTTGATGGCGTATTTTCTGACGGCAGAATATATTTAGGAAATGATGGTGAAGAGTTAAAAGCTTTTCATACCAAAGATGGTTTCGGCATTAAGGCCTTAGGAGCTAGTGGTGTTGATGTTGCTATAATTACGGGAAGAAATTCTGCTATCGTAGCAAATCGTATGAAAGCATTAAACGTGGCGCATATTATTCAAGGCCAAGAAGATAAACTACCTGCATTGATCGAGTTAACTCAACAATTAAACATTACTCTTAACGAGGTAGCGTACATTGGTGATGATGTACCCGACTTAAGCTGCATTAAAGAAGTAGGTCTTGGCATTAGTGTTTCCGATGGCCATCCTCTAGTATTACGCGGTGCCGATTATACTACCTTTACTCCCGGTGGTTTTGGCGCAGTGCGAGAAACATGTGATTTGATCATGCAAAGCCAAAATAACTTAAACAGTGCATCAGGCGCGAGTATATGAATCGATTAAATAGCCTAGCGCTATTTGTCTTACTGCTTAGTGCGCTAATTTATGGCATTATTGAGTGGCGTAGTGCTTCAATAGAGCAAGATACTTTAATTGTTGATGAGCAACGTCCGGATTTTATTGCTGAGCAGCTACAAAGCAAAATCTATAGTGACTTAGGGCAACTTTCCCACACTATTGAAGCAGAAAGAATGGAGCATTATTCTGATTTAGAAGTCAGTTACTTTGAATTGCCGAATTACACATTATATCCGCAAAAAGAAGGTCAGCCATGGAAGGTCAGTGCGCAAGAAGCGACACTTTACAAAGACAACCGTGTAGAACTAAAGAATCAAGTACATATTACAGCAACAGAAATTGACAGCTTAATAAAAGAGATTCATTGCAAAACAATAGCATTAGATTTAAAAACCAATATCATTAGTTCAGAGCAATCAGTTGTTGTGGTCGGAAAAGATTTCACCATGTACGGCTCAGGATTAATTATAGATTTAAACACTAAACAAATGACCCTAACTCAGCATGAACGTACTATTTATAAAAAATATGATGAAAGCTAATTTAAGCCGTATTACCTTCAAACGTAGTACCTTCAAACATAATACATTCAAAGTAATAGCGCTAACTTGTAGCCTAATTCTTTGCAGTCCTGCCCATGCAGATAAAACAGATTTAGAACAAGAGATCACCATTAAATCACAGCGACAAGCTGCAGATCTCAAAAATAAAATTGCAAGTTATTTAGATAATGTCAGTATTCGCCAAGGCTCAATTTCTATTACCGCAGATGTAGTTAAAGTATTTAGCCGCATTGATGAAAAGAATGGCACAAAAAATGATACTTATTTAGCAAAAGGAAAGCCCGCTATTTTCCAGCAACAACTCGAAGATGGTAGCTTAATCACTTTACAGGCAGATGAAATAACCTATAACCCTAGCTCAAATATGATTACTATTTCAGGTAATGCCCTAGTCAAGCAAGCGGGAAGTGAAGTCAGTGGTAATGAAATAACTTATAATACTGTAAGTGAAAAACTAGAAGCACAAAGTGCCAATAATCAACCTGTTACTACCATATTACAACCAACCGTTCTCAAAAAACAGAAAGAGACTTACGAAAAATCTAAAGAAGAAAAACCAACCGACAAGGTAGTAGAAAAAGAAGGCGATAGCCGTGACAATTAAAACCACGAGCAAAACGCTGGTAAATACACTTATTGCCGATGGTTTATCGAAGTCTTATAAAAGCAGACAAGTTGTTAAAAATGTTAGTTTGCAAGTTGACGCAGGACAAATAGTTGGCTTATTAGGGCCCAATGGCGCCGGAAAAACCACTTCCTTTTATATGATCGTTGGCTTAGTGCCAAATGACAATGGATCTATCAAGCTCAACGGTCGAGACCTAACTCTTGCTCCTATGCATGAAAGAGCACGAAGCGGTATTGGCTATTTACCTCAAGAAGCATCAATTTTTAGAAAGCTCACCGTTAGTGATAATATCATGGCGATATTACAAACACGCAAAGAGCTTAGTGAAGCCCAGCGCGCTGAGAAACTTGAAAATTTATTAGAAGAGTTCCATATTTGTCATATCAAAGACAATACCGGCATGAGCTTATCAGGTGGCGAAAGACGAAGAGTTGAAATTGCCAGAGCGCTCGCTGCAGACCCTCAATTTATTTTATTAGATGAACCCTTTGCCGGTGTTGATCCTATTTCGGTTGGCGACATTAAAAAAATCATCTTACACTTAAAACAACGAGGCATAGGTATATTAATCACAGACCATAATGTGAGAGAGACATTAGACGTTTGTGAACATGCTTATATAGTTAGTAATGGTGAAATTATTGCACAAGGTAATGCAGATCAAATTCTTGCTAATCAAAAAGTCAGAGATGTATACCTTGGCGAACAATTCACGCTATAGTAAAGCGATAGGCTAGTAAATTTAGTCAGAATACTTAATAGAATAGTCGTTACATCTTGTTTTAGCGTAACGACTAAGAATAATAAATAGGAAATCATATAACCTAGATGCGCCCTACACTACAGCTCCGTATTGGACAACACTTAACGATGACACCACAATTGCAACAAGCTATTAAGCTGTTGCAATTGTCTACGTTAGAGTTACAACAAGAAATTCAAGAAGTTTTAGAGAGCAACCCATTACTTGAGCTTGATGAAAAAGCTCAAAGTGACAGTTCAAGTGAACAAAATAATCTCGAAGAAGCCTTTTCATCTAGTACCAATGAAGACAAATCGGACCAACCTGCGAGCGATGGTAGTGAAGAGCAGCAGGCAAGTATTGACGAAATCAGTACAACTGAGGCGATGGAAAAAAGTGATATACCAGAAGAACTCAATATCGATACTACTTGGGAAGAAAGCTACAGTGCAGGGGTATCAAATACCGGCGCAGTAAGTAGCCCTGCTGATGACTATACCTATCAGGGTGAAACCACTGATTCCATTCAAGATCATTTATTATGGCAAATGGAATTAACCCCGTTCAGCGATACAGATAAAACCATCGCAATTGCTATTATTGAAGCAGTTGATGATGCAGGTTATTTAACCGTATCACCAGAAGATATATTAGATAGTGTTGGTACTGAAGGACTCGAGCTTGATGAAGTAGAAGCCGTGTTAAAGCGTATTAATATGTTTGATCCTATTGGTGTCGCCGCTCGCTCAATTCCTGATTGCTTACTTATTCAATTAAATCAATTTAGTGCCGACACCCCTTATCTGAAAGAAAGTAAATTAATAATCAACGACCATATTGATTTGCTTGGTAATCGAGATTACCGGCAGTTAATGCGTAAAACCAAGTTAAAAGAAGATCAACTCCGCGAAGTAATGCGTTTAATTCAAAGCTTGAATCCTCGCCCTGGTGATGCAGTGATCAAAGGTAATGACCAGTATGTTATTCCTGATGTTTCTGTTGAGAAAAAAAATGGTCGTTGGGTGGTTGAATTAAATTCTGATACAGCGCCAAAACTATCTATCAATCAGCAATACGCAGCAATGTCTAAAACAATGAAGTCATCAACTAATGATGGACAATTTATTAGATCTAACTTGCAGGAAGCTAAATGGTTCATAAAAAGTTTAGAGTCTCGCAATGACACTTTACTTAAAGTATCTAACTGCATTGTTCAACGTCAACAGGGCTTTTTAGAACACGGTGCAGAGGCCATGCGTCCTATGGTACTCAATGATATAGCTGAAGCTGTTGATATGCACGAGTCCACCATTTCACGTGTTACAACGCAAAAATATATGCACACACCAAGAGGAATCTTCGAACTCAAGTACTTCTTCTCTAGTCATGTCAGTACAGAGAATGGTGGTGAATGTTCATCTACAGCAATTCGTTCTTTAATTAAAAAACTTATCTTAGCGGAAACACCTGCTAAACCGTTAAGTGATAGTAAAATGGCTAACTTATTAGCTGAGCAGGGAATCAAAGTGGCACGACGTACAATCGCTAAATACCGAGAATCGTTAGCGATACCACCGTCAAATCAACGTAAGAGTTTACTTTAGAAGACTACAATAAAAGGATCATGCTTATGCAAATTAATCTTTCTGGACACCATGTTGAAGTAACCAGTTCATTACGCGAATATGTCGATACAAAATTTTCAAAATTAGAGCGACATTTTGATCACATTAATAATGTTCATGTTGTACTTACTGTAGAAAAGCTTAACCAAAAAGCTGAAGCTAATGTCCATATGAATGGCAGTGAAGTATTTGCTTCTGCAGTCAACAGCGATATGTATGCCTCTATTGATACCTTAGTTGATAAACTCGATAGGCAGATCCTTAAGTATAAAGCTAAGGTATCTCATCATTAAGCTGAGTTAATCCGAAAGACCGCTTTAAAGTAATTAAAGCATATTAAAGCAGGCGTCCCGAGCTAAATGATTTAGCGTAAGTGGCGCCTAATAACCATTAACATGATTATGCAATTATCCGAAATATTAACAACAAGCTGTACTAGTTGTGATGTAGCAGTAACCAGTAAAAAACGCATTCTAGAAAGAATTTGTCAACTCGCTGCGATTCAAATAACTGATATAGAGCAAGATGAACTATTGGAGAGTTTACTCAATAGAGAAAAAATGGGTAGTACTGGTATAGGTAATGGTATTGCGATCCCTCATGGTCGATTGCCCAATACAAGTAAAGCGGTTGCAGTGTTAATAACAACCGAGAAAGCTATCGATTTTGATGCCATAGATAATAGAGATGTAGATATTTTTGTTGCCTTATTTGTGCCTGAAAATAGCTGCCAAGAACATTTAGATACGCTACAAAATATTGCTAAATTATTTAGTGACAAAAAGATGATCAAGCAAGTTCGAAAATGCAATGATAATCAGGCACTCTATAACTTAATTCAACAAGCAAGCTAGCAATAGAAAAGTTGCCGCAAAGGATTCGGAATAGTATAAATGAAATTAATCATTGTCAGTGGTCGCTCAGGATCAGGTAAATCAGTTGCACTAAGAGTTTTAGAAGATCTTGGTTATTATTGTGTAGACAATATCCCCATTAATCTTCTGCCAGCATTAACCCATACCGTTATCAATGACTATGAAAACGTAGCAGTAAGTCTTGATGTTCGAAACTTACCTAAAGACCCAGAAGATATCCCCGAAATTATTGCTTATTTACCCAAAGCAGTAGATGTTAATACCTTGTTTTTAGACGCCGATGATAATGACTTAGTCAGACGATTCAGTGAAACACGCCGTTTACATCCTCTTATTAAAGAGAATATGCCGCTTGATCAGGCCATTGCTCTAGAAAAGTCATTACTCGAACCAATATCAACTAACGCCGACTTATATATTAATACCAGTCAACTAACTCCTCACCAACTGGCTGATTTAGTCAGAGAGCGGATTTTAGGAAAAAAGACGGGCTCTATGGTATTAGTGTTTGAATCGTTTGGTTTTAAACACGGTATCCCTGTTGATGCTGATTATGTTTTTGACGCTAGATTTTTACCTAACCCATTTTGGGAAAAGTCACTTAAAGGTAAAACAGGTGTCGATTCAGAGGTAAAAGACTTCCTCGCGAGCCAAGCTATTGTGACTAAATTTATTTGGCAAATTAACAGCTTTATGATGACTTGGTTACCACACCTAGAACGAAATAATCGAAGTTATGTCACTATAGCCATTGGTTGTACTGGTGGTAAGCATAGATCTGTTTATATCGCTGAAATGTTAGCTAAAAATTTCCGTAAAGAGCGTGAAGATATTCAAACACATCATAGAGATATTGAGATTAAATCTACTTAAAAAGCGAGCACAATAGTGAATGTTATATCTCAACAAGTGACCATTTGTAATAAACTGGGTTTACATGCTCGTGCCGCGACTAAATTAGCGCAATTAAGCCAAAAATTTGCTGCGAAAATTACCCTCGAATTAGCCGGTAAAGAAGCCGACGCTAGTAGTATTATGGCGCTAATGCTATTAGCAGGCGGCCAAGGGAAAATGGTAAATATCACTGCACAAGGCGAAGACGCACAGTTGGCACTCGCTGAAATATGCCAACTAATTTCTGATAAGTTCGACGAAGCTGAATAACAAACCCTACATAAAAGCTCCCCTCATAAGATAAAAAAGCTGATAAAACCACTAAGTTACGATAAACTTAAGTCGACTTTCAGCTGTTTTCCAAAGAAAGCTGTTTTCATTTTCATCATTAAGCAACCCTCCGTTTCGCGACTTTCTCAGCGATACACTCTTTAGAGGGTTTTCTGTGCACTATACATTACAGAAGCAGAGTCGCTATGCCAGAAGTATCAGAACAAAAGTATAACCAACAAAGATTACAACAAGTCAACGAAGCACTTGGCAGTGGTATGTTCGTCTATGTGCGTAAACTACTACAGCACATGCCTGCTTATGATTTAGCCCTTATTTTAGAGTCTTCTACTGCTAAAAGTCGCCCAGTGCTGTGGCAGCTTATTGATCCTGATTTCCACGGTGAAGTACTTGAGGAACTTAATGAAGAAGTTCGTAAAGGTATTCTTAAAAGCATGCGACCTGAAAAGCTCGCTGCTGTTGCCGAAGGCATGGACATTGATGATTTAGCTGAAGTTTTCCGTACCCTACCAGACAGTATTTATAACGAAGTACTGAACTCGATGGACTCGCAAGACCGTAGTCGTGTCGAAACAGCATTATCTTATGAGGAAGATACTGCTGGCGGTATGATGAATACCGATACTATCACCTTGCGTCCCGATGTAACGGTTGATGTAGTGTTACGGTACTTACGGCTTAAGGGTGACCTTCCTGACGCAACCGACTCCTTCTATGTTGTTGATCGTAACAATAAATTTATTGGTGCAGTATCACTAGCGGCAATAGTGACAGCTAAAGCAGAGGTCATTGTCTCTAGTTTGATCAATGCTGAAGTTGAAGCGGTACAAGCAGAGTTAGGCGAGCAAGATGTTGCACAACTCTTTGAACGCCATGATTGGTTTTCTGCTCCCGTTGTTGATGAAGCAGGCCACTTACTCGGTCGTATTACCATTGATGATGTCATCGATATCATTCGTGAAAATGCAGAGCACTCCATGATGAGTATGGCTGGTTTAGATGATGAGGCAGATACCTTTGCTCCTGTTATTAAAAGTACAAAGCAGCGTTCATTATGGCTAGGTGTTAACCTTATTACCGCATTAATGGCGGTTGCCGTTACCAGTATGTTTGAGGGTGTTTTTCAGCAATTAGCCATTTTGGCGGTGTTAAATTCTTTGGTCCCTAGTATGGGCGGCGTTGCCGGAAATCAAACCTTAACACTTGTTATTCGTGGTATGGCGTTAGGTCATGTCGGTGACAGTAACGCTCGTGCACTACTCAGTAAAGAAGTGGCGATTGGTTTTTTAAATGGTATTATTTGGGCGACGTTAATTGCTACTGTAGTCGCTATTTGGAAGCAGGACCTAATGCTTGGCGGCGTAATTGCATTCGCTATGCTGATGAACATGACTGCAGCCGGGCTTGCTGGTGTAAGTATTCCCTTGTTATTAAAACGCCTCAATATAGATCCTGCGCTAGCAGGCAGCGTTATTATTACCACGGTAACGGATGTTGTAGGTATTTTCGCATTTTTAGGAACCGCTACGTTATTCCTTACTTAGTACTTTTACCGAGTACTTATTACCTCGTACTATCTACCTAGTGATGGTTACCTAGTTTCATCAACAAAAAAAGCGTCATCAATGACAAAATTGATAACGCTTTTTTATTAATGGATTCAGAATCAATTACTTTCTAATGTCCGGCGACTTGCATCTCATCAATCAAAATTGAGCCCGTACGGATACTACCGCGCATATCCACATCAGAGCCAACAGCAACAATGCCCTTGAACATCTGAGCTAAATTACCAGCGATGGTAATTTCACTTACAGGGTACGCTATTTCACCATTTTCTACCCAAAATCCCGCCGCGCCACGTGAGTAATCGCCATTAACAACATTTACTCCTTGCCCCATTAATTCAGTAACCAACAGACCTGTGCCTAAGGTTTTTAACATAGCGTCAAAACTACCATCATGTCCTTGGGCATCGACCAACCAGTTATGAATACCACCAGCATGACCCGTTGTAGTTAATCCTAGTTTGCGAGCCGAGTAACTCGTTAACAAATAAGTTTGTAATGCTCCTTGGCTAATAATCTCGCGATCTTGCGTTAAGACACCTTCACTATCAAATGCACTACTCGCTAGCGCCTTAGCAATATGGGGTCTTTCACTAATATTTAAAAACTTAGGAAAAACATCATTACCAATCGCATCAAGTAAAAAAGACGATTTACGGTATAAATTACCGCCACTAATTGCCGCTATAAAGTGTCCCCATATTGTATTGGCAATATCCGCTCTGAATAATACAGGTACTTTACCCGTTGGGATTGTTTGTGGTTTTAAGCGGGATAAAACTTCTTGTGAGGCTTGTAGACCAACGTTTTTAGCACTTTCAAGTAAAGAGAACTCTCGACTAACTGTGTAGGCATAATCACGTTCCATATCGTCACCGTCACTCGCAATCATCACACAACTTAAGCTGTGGCGAGTACTTGGGTAACCCACTAACTGCCCATGACTATTTCCATAAACCTTAAAACCGGCGAAGGTATCAAAGCTGGCGCCATCTGAATTACTAATTCGTGGATCAACAGCTAAGGCGCTTTCTTCACATTCTTTGGCGAGCTCGATTGCCTCTTCAGTACTGATTTCATGTGGATGATATAAATCCAAATCGATGGGCTGCATTGCCAGAAGCGACTTATCGGCTAGACCTGAACAATCATCTACCGAGGTATATTTAGCAATATTTACTGCTGCGGTAACCGTCTTAATCAATGCTTGCTCTGACAAGTCAGCCGTAGAAGCACTACCTTTGCGGCCTTCACGGTAAACAGTGATACCTAAACCACCATCATTAGTAAATTCAACATTTTCCACTTCACCCATGCGCGTACTGACACTTAAGCCTTGTTGACGGCTCATAGCAACTTCAGCACCGTCTGCGCCGAGTGATTTGGCGAGTTCAAGTACCGTGCTAACACGTGCTTTAACTTCACTGAGTTGTGTAGTAATTGGATCATGCGATTTAGAGGCTTGGGTCATATTGGTTTCTACTTTCTCTTTTCTTTTTAAGGAGTAATAAGGCTCAACAGCGACTTAGAATATAAGGAACTGTTGAACACTTGAGATTATTTTTATTGTTTCTGCTTAGTACACACGACTCGTCGTAATTAAAGTACTCTCACTCGAACAAGGTTTGACCGCAAAAGATCAACAGCCTCAATTAATTTAATGATATAATAAGGACAATTATAATTTATTTTAACATGGTATTAGACATTATTATGCCCCAGTCAGCCAACGATATCGACGAATCTTCAGAAGAAATGGAAGAAGAGTTAAAAAGTAAAAGCGAAGTAAAGCGTGAAATGCATCAATTACAAGATTTCGCACAGAGCTTAATAGAAATGTCTAAGCATCAACGAAGTCGCTTACCTCTAAGTGAAGACATAAAAGATGCTATGATTTTAGCTGATAAAATCAGTAACAAACATGAAGCTTTACGTCGCCACATTCGTCATACAGCTAGAATACTTTTGGAAACCGACCTTGAGCCCATTCACCGTGCTATTGAGGTTATGGCTAATAAACATCAGCAAGAAACAGCAAAGTTTGTTCGTTTAGAAGCGATTAGAGATGAATTGATTGATCAGGGAAATGATGCTGTTGAAGCCTTGATTACTGAATTTCCACAAATTGAGCGACAAAAAATCAAGCAGTTGATTCGCCATGCAGCGAAAGAGAAAAAAGCTGAAAAATTAGGTAAGCATTATAAAAACCTTTTCACTTACCTAAAAGCGAATGCTTAACTAAGTAAAGCAGTGAATATCAGCAAGCACTATTAATAATAGTGCTTGCTAACTTTTACCATTCAGTAATTTATTAATACTCGCTAATTACTGCGTACCACCAATAGTCATTTCATCAACTTTAAGCGTAGGTTGACCAACACCAACCGGTATACTTTGACCATCTTTACCACATACACCAACACCGGCATCAAATTTCAGGTCATTACCGACCATACTGATCCGTTTCATCGCTTCAGGTCCATTACCGATTAAGGTAGCACCTTTTACCGGTGACGTTATTTTACCATCTTCAATTAAATAGGCCTCTGAACTGGTAAACACAAACTTACCAGAAGTAATATCTACCTGCCCACCAGCAAAATTTGGTGCATAAATACCTTTTTTAACCGACTTAATAATATCCTCAGGACTAGACTCTCCTGCTAACATATAAGTATTAGTCATTCGTGGCATAGGTAAATGGGCATAAGATTCACGTCTACCGTTACCTGTTGGTTTCACGCCCATTAAGCCGGCATTATGCTTATCTTGCATGTAGCCTTTTAAGATGCCCTTTTCGATTAACACATTATATTGCCCAGGCGTACCTTCATCATCAATAGAGATTGAACCACGACGGTCGACCAACGTACCATCGTCAACAATAGTACAAAGCTCAGAAGTAACCTGTTGGCCAACTTTACCTGAGAATGCTGAAGAGCCTTTGCGGTTAAAGTCACCTTCTAAACCATGCCCTACCGCTTCATGCAGTAATACGCCTGGCCAACCTGCTCCTAATACTACAGGGTAAGTACCTGCTGGAGCTTCAATGGCGACTAAGTTAACTAAAGCCTGTCTAACAGATTCTTCAGCATAAGATAAGTAACGTGCTTTGTTATCTCCCGCTGCAACTTCAAAGAAGTAACTGTAATCAGTACGAGCACCGCCACCAGCACTTGCACGTTCACGCTTACCGTTTTCTTCAACTAAAACCGAGCAGTTTAAGCGAACTAATGGGCGGATATCTGTAGCAAATGTTCCATCGCTAGCACTCACTAAAATAGTTTCATATACCCCTGATATACTAGCTATAACCTGCTTAACACGGCTATCAACTTGGCGTGCATGTGCTTCAATCTGATGCAATAAATCAATTTTTTGCTCTTGTGTTAAACTGCCAAGTGGCTCAACTGACTGATAAACTTGAATGGGGGATTGACGGCTAAACGCTTTAACGGTTGCACCAGTACCGCTATCAGCGATACCTTTTGCCGCATCTGCCGCCTGCTGAAGTGCTTCAGGGGTTATATCATCAGAATACGCAAAGCCTGTTTTTTCACCTGAAATGGCTCTTACGCCAACACCACGTTCAATATTATATGACCCTTCTTTAACAATACCGTCTTCTAGAACCCAGGTCTCATGCTGACTCGCTTGAAAGTATAAATCAGCATAATCAACTTTTCTTCCCATCATACTTTTTAAAGTTTTCGATAACATTTCATCATCAATATGACTATCACTTAATAAGGATTTCTCAACACTATTCATTAGGTCTTAGCTCTACTTCTATGTTCTTTAATTATAATCAAATTGCAGCAATTAACTACTCAGCGGCGAATTCAAAGGCATGTTTTGACGTATCCGTGTTATTTCTTGTTTTTGGTAATCGACACTAATGTAACCTTCACCAATTTCGATACTATTTTCAATTTCGCCCCAAGGATTGATGATCATCGAATGACCCCAAGTTTCACGACCATTTTCATGAACGCCTTCTTGCCCTGCTGCAATAATATAGACCTGATTTTCAATAGCTCTTGCTTGCAATAATGTTTGCCAATGCGCTTTGCCAGTCACTCTGGTAAAAGCGCTGGGTACAGTAATAATATCAGCACCTGCAATCGATAGTTGCTGAAATAAATTGGGGAATCTTAAATCGAAGCACACTGATAGTCCAATATTAGCAAATTCGGTATTAACCACGCTTATTTCTTTACCTGCTTGGGTATAACGAGATTCACAATAACTCTTAGTGCTATCGCTAACATTAACATCAAATAAATGAATTTTATCGTATTGCCCTATCAATTCACCTTCGGGATTAAAAACACAACTGCTATTAGTAAATTTTGTCGAGGATGCAGCTAAAATAGGTATAGTGCCGGCAACTAAGTAAACTTTAAATTTCCTGGCAAGCTCTCCAAGTGCTACACAAAGGTTACTACCTTGTGGATAAACTTGTGAAGAGCCTAGTGCAGCATCTTTTGAGGAATCTATTGCCGATTCTCTTGCCAAATCCAATTGTTCACTGTCTTTACTGCCAAAATACAAACAACACTCAGGTAGTACTATTAGATGTTGAGTATCCTCTTGGGTAGCAGTAATTTCAGCGAGTAGTTCAGCTATCTTAGCAAGGTTAGTTTCGACATTAGCCGCTGAGGATAACTGTATTGCACTCAATTTAACCATCGGTTGCTTTATCCTTTTTAGATGTAGGTGGTGCCTCTATATTCAATTCTTCTTCTTTAGCATCTTCGGTCGGCACTGCGCCCTCGATACTAATATTCTTACTTTTACGATCAACTTCTTTGAAGTCAGGATTTTCAACCGTGCCTGTTAGCTCAAACTTAAATTCTGAGACTACTTGAGATCTAACAACTTGGTCAATAGCTACGCCAGCAAGAAATGTTACTGGATTTAAAGAGGTAGCTATCCAAGCTAATACTGGCAAACTTGACGTTAGATTTGGCTTATAAGACATTTCATAATCGAGCTCACCGGTGACTAGGTTGGTATTACCTGTCATAAACAAGTTACCTGCGGTGCCATTCATTTTGGTATTATCGGTAGTTAACAATCCCTGATCTAATTGATAACTACCTTTGATATTACTATAAAACATACCATCACTAAAAATATCACGAAAATCGAGTGTTAATTTACGTACTAAAGATTGTAAGCTTAACACTGAGAATATGCGTGCTGAATCACTTACATCCGCTAAATAGCCATCATCAAGTCGTCCATTAACCGAACCGTTTAAGTGGTTAAGCGTAAAGTCATGCAAACCTCCTTCCCAGTTTAGGTTTACGTCAATTTTAGCGCCACTGTCTTTAATGATTGATTCATAACCTGCTGCTTTTAACTCTGTTTCTACATCATTCACCGACAGATTGCCGACTAAGGTAGTTGTTGATTCTTGTTCATTATGAAGCCAACTACCCTCCAGATTTAATGATGTTTTATCTCGCTTTGCTGTGAATTTTGCAAATTCAATCGTCTGCTGATCAATACGTTTAACCGCTACATCAACCTTACCTAAGTTTAACAGGCCAATCGAACAACGATCACAATGAAAATTCAAAGGGGGAATATTAGCAAAAATAATATCATTTTCAGCTCTATCTGGCTGTTGATTTATTGCTGTAACACTCGTCTCTATTTCAGTACTCTCTTCCTCTTGAGGAAGAGTTAAAAATTCAGCATTAATATCCAAGCCTTCGACTAACCAGTCAGGATAAATTTTTATTTGGCTACGAGTTTCTTTAGCATTGAGTTGTAATAACCACCATTTCGGCTTATCTAATAAATTAAAAGAAACATTATTGAGTTCCTGCCCCAATAGGCTCAACTGACCAATTGACCCCCTAATTCTTTTTGGCTTAGCTAAAAAAGGAATTGAGTTTACTTGTTCTACATTAATTAAATTTGCTTGTTCTACACTATTTGATGGTTGATTAATGCTATCAAGAATATTACTGATTAATGGCTGCCATGCCGAAAAATCAGCGTGGGCTAGCTTGGTGGTGATATGAAAACCATCCCCAGGTAAAGCCATAGAGCCTTCACCTAACATTAAATTGGCACGGGTAAACGCGATATGTTGGTGTTCTAACACTCCTGAAAAATGCATCTTGTCACCGTAATTTAATACGATATTAGATTGATCTTTATCGCCATTAATTTTTACAGAAAGAGCATTTTCTTGTTTCGCGTCAAGCTGATAGGGCGCTGGCAATAACAGTCGGGTATTATTTAATTCAGTGTCAAAACCTGCTGAGTAAGAAAAGCCGCCTTGATGATGCTGATGCAGCGATAATGAACCTTGCCACGGCAATTCACCTTGCGTATATCGACGTAATTTTTCAGGGACAAAGGACAACCATGTAGACTCTTGCCATAACGCAGCTAAATTAATATCGGTATCGTAGTAATCGGCTTTATCCATACCTGAGATATCAAGGTTAATGGGTAGTCCTTGCCACATCAGTTGTAAATTTTTAGTGCTGATTTTATCGTTACTAAAAATAAACTGCCCTTGAACCTCAGTAAAATCCATCCGAGGGGCTTGCAAGGCAACTTGGTTATTATCAAAGTTAATAATACCGCTTGCCAATGCTTGTTCATTATTATTGAGTGGCAGGTTTAGATGAAACTCCCCAGTGACCTCACCGCTAATTTGCAACTGCTCTAACGCACTACCAACACTGTCTTTGAATGGGCTTTCATTTATCAAATCACCAATATAACGCGTTTGAGTTGGCTTTATTTCGGTATCTACCGTTAAAACTTGACCATTGGCTAAATCAGCAATACCGGCGCGAACCCCTGTTACGTCTAAGCCGGTTAGCTCTCCACCTCGGCCAGTGATTAACATCGAATTATTAGTAAAATTCAAATTGGCGACAAAATCCGTTATCGCAGGCCAGTTATCTACAAATTTAAACTCTGATTTACTCAACTCGGCATCAACGACAAAAATACCGCTACCGTCGGTAAACGGAAAATGGCTAATCGGCCCATTAATTAAAACTTGTGCATCTTCAACACGGCCTGAAACCACCGCTGCATTTAAGTAATTAACTAAATTTTCACTCATGATGGGTAAAGGTAAATAACGCCCAACTAAACCAGCATTACCATTAGAGACATTAGCTAATAATGCTAAATTAACCTCGCCATCAATAGGCGCTTCCACCTTAACTTGTGCTGATAGATTAATTTCTTTTGACAAGAAATCTAACTCTTCAACCGTCAATGCCCAGCCTTCATCATTAAACACAGCATTTAACTGTCCTGATAGTGTTTGATAGGGGAATGCTTGTACAAATAATTTATCGAAATCCAGCTGACCTTTTTCTGCATTAAAATCTACCGATAAATAACTATCTACAAAACTGAGGTTTCCTGACACATTTTCTAATCCAGGAATACCGTGACTAAAACTATTATTAAATGCCGAAAAGTTTGTCGCAATTTGCAGAGTGTTATTTTGATTACGAATATATAGATCTTCAATTTTCCCGGTTAAGGTCATCTCAGATAGTAAATTGCGGATTTCTTGTTTTTCAACGATCAAAGGTGTTAGTTGAGCCAGCATAGCAACATCAATTTCAGATAAATGTAATGAGAAATCATTTGCTTTTTTCGCTAACATAACCGTAAATTGTTGTGGTTGCGTATCATTAAGTCGTAATGCTAACGGTGTACTATAGAGTATCAAGCTTCGATCGGCTTTACCTTTGACAAGTAATAACTGCCCTTGCTCTAATGTTAATGTTTGTTTTTTATTCTCAAACTGCCACTGCATGCTGCTATCGGAAAAATCAACTTTTAAACGGTCAATATCACTGTTATTGATATATAACCAAGCAGAAAAATTAATATCCGTTTTGGTTTTGTCATCATCAAGCACTAAAACATCATCTAACCAAGGCGTTATATCTATCTGGTTTGCTTGTAAGTACATTTTCCCAGCGAGTGCACTGCCTTTATTCCCTTGTAGGTCTAGTTTCAAGTGCAAGTTATTTGAGCTCAAGCCGTTGAGTACCACACTGCCTTCTGCTTGATGGCGCTCACCTGTATTTAACCAACGTAGCTGGTTTAATCTTATAGTGCGTGTAATTGACTCATTACGCACTGTGATTTGACTATCACGTATAGAAAATCGCTTTATGCTGTTTAAAAAAAGATCGCTAATAACTTCAATATCATCAGCTTCATTATCATTTTTCGGTTTATTTGAGGTATCTTCATCCTCTTTACCTATCCACAACTTTTCCGAGACATTGACTATTGCACCAGAAAGAATAAGGTTTTTTGAAATCAGACTTCGTTCGGTGAGTGTTCTCCAAAAATCAACTTGCATTTCAAGTTGCTCGATAAATACAGAAGCTCTTTCTGTCTTAAGCACTTGAACATCACCAATAATCAAGATGGGTCCAGACCTTTGCCAGGTCATACTTAATGTACCGATAACGATATTGGTTTGAGATATTTCGTTTAAATAATTTTGTAGGGGAAGTTTATAATTATGGACATAAGGTAAAAACAAACGAAAAGCACTAATGACTACCGCTAACAACACTAACAAAATAGCAATTGATTTATAAAGGCGGTTTAGCCAACGGTTTGAAGTACTTACAATGCTCATTAAAACTTAGTGTGTCCTATATTTGTTATGATGTGATTACCCAAAGCTAATTACATCATAACAACATCAAATTGTTCTTGATTATACATGGGTTCGGCTTGTACTTTAATCAACTTCCCAATAAAAACTTCAACTTCAGCTAAGTTATGGTATTCATCATTAACCAGCGAATTACTCACCGCAGTTGACGCATAAACGGTAAATTTATCGGCATCATGAGCACGATTGACACGTACTATTTCTCTGAGTACTTCAAAACACACTGTTTCTACTGTTTTTAGATGACCACGGCCAGTACAAAGTGGACATTCTCCACACAAAACATGTTCTAAGCTTTCACGTGTTCTTTGTCGTGTCATTTCAACTAATCCAAGCGCTGAAAAACCATGAAGACTATATTTAACCTTGTCTTTACTCATTGCCATATCTAGGCTGTGCAATACGCGACGTTTATGATCGTCATTATGCATATCAATGAAATCGACAATGATAATGCCACCGAGGTTTCTCAGTCTCAGTTGCCTAGCGATAACTTGTGTTGCTTCAATATTAGTACTAAATATGGTGTCAGCTAAGTTACGATGCCCAACAAAAGCACCGGTATTTATATCGATGGTAGTCATGGCTTCGGTTTGATCAATGATTAAATAACCGCCCGATTTAAGTTCAATTTTACGATGTAGAGCTCGCTGAATTTCTCGTTCAACAGAAAACAGATCAAAAATAGGTAACTCACCTGGGTAATATTCTAATAAAGGTGTTAACTCAGGTACAAATTCTTCAGTAAAAACGGTTAATTCTTGAAAAGTCAGATTAGAGTCAATACGAATACGCTCAAGATTAATACCCACAAAATCTCTTAGCACTCGAAAGGATAAAGAGAGATCTTGATAAAGAGGTAAGTTAGTTTGCTTACGCTGTTTACGCGCTAACACCTTATGCCATACTCTACGTAAGAACTCAGCATCATGCTGGAGGTCTAACTCATCAGCACCTTCACCCGCAGTACGAACAATAAATCCTTGTTGTTCATCACAATAAGGGGTAACGATATCTTTTAAACGATCTCGCTCTTTAGGATTTTCAATGCGTAAGGATATACCCGCATGTTGGGAGTGAGGCATTAATACGAGATAACGTGAAGCAATAGTGATATCCGTTGTTAAACGTGCTCCTTTTGAGCCAAGCGGATCTTTAACCACCTGTACCATGATGTGTTGACCTTCATGTACTAAAGATCGAATGTCAGGTACCTGATCAGTTTCTTCTTTTACAATGAGTTTGCTATTAATATCAGAAGCATGTAGAAACGCCGCTTTATCAAGATTAATATCAACAAAAGCTGCTTGCATGCCTGGTAAAACACGAATGATTTTACCTAAATAGATATTACCAACAATGCCACGTTTTGCTTGTCGCTCTATATGCACTTCTTGCAATGAGCCATTTTCGATCAAAGCAACACGTGTTTCGCTAGGCGTAACATTGATTAATAATTCAGCACTCATAAATATCCTTTATTTCAAACAGTAGTTCAAAAAATCAGTTGAAAAAATTATTTCGTATGAATACTGCCAACAAAACCAGCTGTAGCCAGTAATTGAGCGGTTTCATATAGTGGTAAACCAACAACGGCAGAATAACTACCATTAATGGTTTTAACAAATTGTCCTGCAATCCCTTGAATGCCGTAACTTCCAGCTTTATCCTGTGGCTCGCCTGTCAACCAGTAGGCTGAAATTTCAGCCTTCGTTAGTGTCTTAAAAACAACTTCAGTGGTAACAACTTGACCTTGTACGCCCGCTTGACTCGCAAGCGCAATAGCCGTTAATACTTGATGCTGGTTATCTGATAATAAAGATAAGGTGTTAATGCAGTCTTCTATATTATCTGGCTTGCCTAGTATTTCACCATTGAATACCACACTGGTATCTGAACCTAAGACATAACTATTTACTCGTTCTGCTTCCGGTAATAGATCTAGAACATGTTGAGCTTTCTGTTTTGCTAAGCGTAGTACATAGTCATACGCTCGTTCAGCTTTTTCTACTGTTTCATCGATATCACTTGCCTGAACAGAAAATTGATAGCCCAATTGCGCTAATAACTCTTTTCGTCTAGGAGATTGCGAGGCTAATATCAGTTTCTGACTAATACTTGTGGGGTTAACTATTACGTTAGTCATAAAATCTTATTCACTACTGTTATAGCTAGCCCTTGAGAAAGTGTGGAGTTATTCAATGCGGAAGTGACGGCGAACACGGCGTAACAACAAAAACACCCATGGCCAAAGCACAATAGTAGTTATCACTGGGTATAAATAATTTGGTAGGAATACAACATCGCTTAAGAAACGTTGCAACCAAAAAACAACGAGGTGGTATTGCGCTGAGAGCACACCAATAATGAGTGCTTGTTGCCACACTGAGAAATTTCTAATTTTTTGAAAATTGACTACAACAATATAAACAGATAAAGCCATCGCACAAGCATGAACACCAAGCACGGAGCCGAGTAAAACATCAAGAATAAAGCCCATCACCCACGCGGTAAAAATATTGACTTTATTAGGTAACGCTAAGCACCAGTAAACCAAAACAATGAGCACCCAATCAGGGCGAAAAGCGTCAACACTCAATGGCATAGGGGTAATACTTGCCATCAATGCAATCAGCAGAGTTAGTAAAATAATAAAGCCATTATTGCTAAACATTATGATTTACCTACCACTGTTTTCTTGGTTGTCGATGGAGACTTAGGCTTAACGGGTTCGTCCTTAGAAAGTAGAAGCATATAACGTAACCGGTCAATTTGAGCGACAGGTTCACTGTAAATAGTCGCAAATTCTCGTGACTCATCGGCACGTACTAAAACAACACGGGAAACAGGATAGCCTTCTGGATACTTACCACCTAAGCCTGAAGTGACTAACAAGTCACCTTGTTTCACATCTGCACTATGGGGAACAAAATTATGAATTAGTCGATCGATTTGGCCACTGCCAGAAGCAATAAGCCTTAAGCCGTTTCGTTGAACACGAACAGGAATAGCATGAGATATATCACTTATTAAAATCACCCGGGAGCTACTGACTCCCACATGTAATATTTGCCCAACAATCCCTTTTTCATCAAGTACTGGCTGACCTTCATAAACACCATCATTGGCGCCGCGATTAATTACTACTTGGTGTGAATATGGGTCGCTATCAACGGACAATATTTCGGCAAACATTTTTTTTATCTCACCACGAACGGGTGACGAAAGTAATGACCGTAATCTTCCATTTTCTTGACGTACACTACTTAGCTGCATCATTTGTTCATGAAAGAACAGCTCATTTTCTCTAAAGTTTTGATTCTCTTCCATCAACTGCTGACGAATAACTATGTTTTCTGAAGCCCAAGTCATCATTTGCTTAGGTGCGTTAGCCATATATTGCAACGGGCTAACTAAGGATTGTAAATAACCACGTGCGGTTTCAAAACTCGCCATTTTATGGTCGAAAAAAATCAAGGCCACCGAACAGCAAAGCACCAAGATAAGTCGGTGCGCTGGGGATGTGCCTTGATTAAAAATTGGGTTCATATAAAACTACAAGCTTGAGGGATAAGGTTCTGACGCTTTAGAGAGAATATAGTTCAACAAGACAGCACCCTAACTTTCAATCAATAATTTATTCATAGCCATTTAGTTCAAGTACAAGGAAATCGCACGGAGTTGACGTTAGTCAATGAGTACTATTAACGCCGTAATTGAGCTAAATGACACAGAAGAAAAATTGATTTTATTCATAGGAAAAAAGATCGCCACCATGCATATCAATCATCTCTAATGCTTTACCGCCACCACGAGCAACACACGTAAATGGATCATCAGCAACAACAACAGGAATACCTGTCTCTTCCATTAATAAACGGTCAATGTCTTTTAATAAAGCACCACCGCCGGTTAACACCATACCTCGTTCTGAGATATCAGAAGCTAGCTCTGGTGGCGATTGCTCTAATGCCACCATAATCGCACTAACAATACCTGATAATGGCTCTTGAAGTGCTTCTAAAATTTCGTTGCTGTTTAGGGTAAAGCTACGTGGAACACCTTCAGCAAGGTTACGACCACGTACTTCAATTTCAATTAATTCTTCACCTGGGTAAGCAGAACCAATTTCATGTTTAATGCGTTCGGCTGTTGCTTCGCCAATTAAACTACCAAAATTACGACGAACATAGTTAATAATAGCTTCATCAAATTTATCACCACCAATGCGAACTGATGAAGAATAAACCACACCATTCAGTGAAATAATACCAACTTCAGTAGTACCACCGCCTATATCGACAACCATTGAACCAGTCGCTTCTGACACCGGCATACCAGCACCAATAGCGGCAGCCATTGGCTCATCAATTAAATAGACTTCACGAGCACCTGCGCCCATCGCTGATTCACGAATGGCACGACGTTCAACTTGGGTAGAGCCACAAGGAACACACACTAAAACTCTTGGACTAGGACGCAAGAAATTATTGCTATGCACTTGTTTAATAAAGTGTTGTAACATTTTTTCAGTAACAAAAAAGTTAGCAATTACGCCATCTTTCATCGGACGTATAGCTTCAATATTACCCGGCGTTCTACCTAACATAGCTTTTGCTGCAACACCTACGGCTGCAACACTTTTCGAGCCGCCAGAACGGTCTTGGCGAATAGCTACAACAGAAGGCTCGTTTAATACAATACCTTGGTCTTTTACATAAATAAGTGTATTGGCGGTACCTAAATCGATGGAAAGATCGTTAGAAAACATGCCGCGTATTTTTTTAAACATAAGCTCAAAATGTCCTGTGAAGTACTAATTAAGTAGACGCTGTCAATGTGCGAAAAGCAGATCGGATAATCATACCTTAGAATTTATCTAATGTGTTGCTTTTTTTACAATAAAAAGTAAAGAAAAAGTAAAGAAATATTCGGTAGCAGTATTCTAGAAGAATTTGCTAGAAAGACGGGAGAATAGAGCACTTTGCTTGAGGAAGAAGCGATAAAGTATTTCTATTATTACCCTTCTTCTTCCCCGCTACTCTTTTGAAGATTTATCTCATTTTATTTTCTTTTAAGTCCAGCAATTAAGTGGGCTCATTTAACGAGGAATCTCTCGTTGATAAATAATGCGATCATTACCACGGTAAATACCAAAGGTTAGAGTCGCAGTTGGGTTATTGGTGAAATCTTCATCATTATTCCAATCATACTGTAACCAAGGTGGTACCTGATATTCAAACTGTAGACTTCCTTGACGACTTTCACCTGGAGCCGAAAATAATAACGACTGGTATACGCCCTTCACAAAACTCTTATTTTCTACACTGGCATCTGTATTACTGGGCAATAAACTATCACCCGCATCAAGGTCAACTAATCGGTAGTCCCATAAATTCAGACCACCATCACCAACTTCCCCCGTAGATATTTTTGTGGCTACCTTTGGAACCTGACAATTCTCTACTTCATTATCAATAAATTTATCGTCAATAAAATGTTGAGTACGCATAGTTACTGGCAAGTTTGATGTTTCAGGACCATAACTATTGTCTAACTGCCAACGCCCAAAGCGTATTTCGACACCTTGGGTAAGTACTTTTTCCGTAGAGTCTGGTTCTGTTGATAAATTAATTGCATCAGCATCTTCTACTCTAGTCACTAGAAATGGAATTTTTGCCGGAAAAGGGGCAATTTTAGAGTGCTTAGTATGCTCATAAACAAAATCGTCTAAGGCATTAAAAGTGTAACTGACTACACCCTTTGTCGTTGTCACAACAGGTTCTTCTCCTCTGGTCATTACAGAGCTCAACATAACTTTCTCGCCAGTTACAATTGGCTCTAAACGTAGCGTTTCATCATCAGCTACTGGCTTTGTAATATCGATACCTGCTTTAAGCAACTTCATAAAACCTGACTCAGTATAGTTTTGGGTAATACCATCTTTAAGATTGTATGCGGTTATATGAATAATTGGTGCCAAAAGCTCTTTATAACTAATAGCCCCGACACTCAAGCCGCTTAGCTCTCTAGTTTGTCCTGCGTACGTCCAGTCATTGGTAATAGGATCACAACTTGAGTAATGATAGGCATTGAGAGTTCCATGACTTTCAACTGTTTGGGTAAAGTAAGCGGGGGTAAAACGACCCACGTTAGTAATCTTACCTAAAATATCTCCGGCACCAAAGTAATCATTACTAGCTAAAGTGCTATTTAATTCAATAATACCTACTTCGTCAAAACTATACTGGTTATCAAGTGAGCTAGTACTAGCATTAAAGCTATTACTTTCAATAATGTTTAACACAGGATTATTTCCTGGATTAGGGAGTAATAGATCATTATTAATAGTTATTCCTCCTCCCTCAAAGTTCTCAGCCTTAAGGGTATTTTGGTTAAAAACAACAAAATCATCTGGAATACCGTCGGGAACACTACCAGCTCCCGTTTCATCCTGGCCGTTTATCCATTGCATAGCTGTAGCAGTTAAAGTAAATGATTCTCCTGCTTTTTTAAACGGAGTACCGCCTGTGTCAATTACGCCACCAGAACTTTCTGCCAATGCTTTGCTACCATTACTGTCGTTAGAAAAATCTAATTTAATACCGAAAGGACGTTCTACAAAGGCGTTAGAACTCGCACTAAAATCTTTTATTATTTTACTGCCGTCACTATCTTCTACTTCAACATCTTTTTGTGCGTTAATAATGAATTTTCCTGCATGAGGATAATTCAAGGTAAAAATTGCCGTTGAGTCGGTACTGAAGTTTAAATCTTGTGCGGTAGCCGTTTCTGTTAAGTTATAACTATTACCATTATTGCTCAGCGATAAGAGATCTTTACAATCACCACCATCACAACTATAAGATAAATTCACCCCAACATCGGTATCATTAGGGAAAGTATTAATGCATGCACCTGTAGTAGTATTAGTTTCTACAGCCCGTAGCGACAGCGTTGTAGCATTAAAACCCTCGTTAGAGGACTTCCCTGATATTTGCATAGGTATATCACTGAAAATAAAACCACTATCTTTAAAATCAACAATACATGGTGTGCTACTAGTTTCCTTACACTCATAGGTTTGATCTAAGCTTAATTCAGCATCCCCTATAGTAGTATAAGAGTAACTTGTTGAGGTGCCATTATCCCCTGATACGGTAACCGTTTTATATGGAACATTATTAATTGATAATTGAACATCAACAGCATCTGGATTAACGGTATTACAAGATGCATCAGCACAGGCTTTGATGATAATTTGGTCAGCTTCACAAGTTATACCTTGACCATCAAGAGTGTCTATTTCGAAGTGATCAATAACGGGTTTGCTGTCGTTGCATTCGTAGTATATTTTAGCCGTATTTTTAAGTTTGAGTTCAATCCCCCCAGAAGCCGCACCGGTTAATTCAGCCTCTCCTTCTAATGAAACCTTGAACTGGGAGTAGACCAATCCCTTGATCTTAGATATTTTTTTAATATGAACCTCTTTGTAGCCATATATTATCAGTTGTTCGACTGCCCCCCCAATATTGACTTTAATATTGCCCTCAGGTGAATTCTTATCTCCAAAATCACTATGATCCTTTAAGAAGAGTCGTACCTGCCCTCCACCAACAATATTAATAGTGGTATTGGCAAAAAGTTGGAGTTTCCCAATATAGTAGTCTCCTGCTACAAGATTTATAGTTGACGTGCCCGTGCTATTTTTATCGCCATCGGTTAGCTTCTCAATCAAATACTGGTCAAAATTCGAACTAAAATTTAATGTTCCACCATTTTTCATATTAATAGTGCCAAAGTTATTTTCACCACTATCGCCAATTGTCATCGTTGTAGATACATTCAGTGTGCTATTTTCAGAACTTGCTAAAAACGCACCTAAATCTAACGTATTTGTTGGTATGCCCGTTGCCGAACAATTAGCAAAACCATTACAGGTTAAAGAGTTTCCACCTTGAAGCGTTTTTGTTGTCAGAACTCCTGTGGGATCATTGTATATAGTAGGGCTATTTTCACTCTTAATCTTTCCGTTGCTGGCATGGGTGGTTGCCCCATTGACAAATACGTTGGCACAATAACCAGTCTCTGGTGGCGTGTTTTCATACACGACGATATTACTATAAAGACTATTGCCCGTTGGGTTACTATCGTCGTCATTTACAAAAAATAGATATTGAAAATTACCTGTGTAGAATTGTCCAACTGGAATAGTAAAATGGGTTACGCCGCTACCGGAATACATATCAAAGTCGGAAATCCCCCAGTTTTGAGTGCCATGTACCTTAAAAGTCTTATCTTGGCTGATACTTAAATTATCATCAAAACCCAGACCATGAATTTCGCCTTGAGTTGTACTTTTAAAATCAAATTCGATCACTGTGTCTGTAGTCACAGTGTAAGAAAGATCGATCTTCTGCCAACGATTACCCTCAAGGTATAGACTTAAACCTGCGTCTCTAATCTCTACCGTACCTGTCTTATCTTGGCTGCTGCCGCCATAACTGGAAACGTCGTATTCCTGAATGATATTATTTGTGGACACCTGTAGCTTACTAGAGACAACCGTATATTCCACAACCAGTAACGGTGCACTACCAGACTCACCATCATATGATTCAGCAGTTCGTTGACAACTACTGCTTGTACAACCGGTACCAGGCTCAACAATTAGTACTAAATTATTATTGGCCGCCCAACCAGTACGGTCTACAATCTCTTGAATAATAGTACTAATATCAGGTGTTTGATGAAGTTCATTGGTACTATTCCATGCAGAGGGGGTCCAATTAATAGACGCTAACGTTTTTGTTCTCTTACTAATGTCCCTCTTACCATTCTTAAATTCTTTAGGGCTATCAGCATCTTCACCGGCTATAATCAGAGTAGTAGTTCCACTATCCCTCTCATCTGTTTCAAACTCAATATAGGCAGAATTGATCGTTGCCCCTTTTGGGATATCAACACTTTTGAAGCGCATACCTATTATTTGTAAACCACCAGCAAAACTATCATAACTAAATTCGAGATCAGTACTGTTTCGGTACATTTTACCATCGCTGATCAGCTCTTCAGCAGCATCATTACTAGAATTTATCCTAACCTGTTCAGTGACGCCGAACGCAGCCGGTGAGAATATGGATAAAGCCCACAGCAGGAAAACGATGAAATAGTGCAAACTTTTATTTTGAACATTCATTAATTATGGGTCCTCATTTTGTCTGCTGCGAGTAAGCTATTGAGATTGAACTATGCATCGGCACCTGTTCCGATACAGTTCCACTGCTTATAAAAATCATGTACATAAACCACGCCCTAATAAAGTTAATCTAACTTTGAAAAGTAAAGTTGGTACTAGAGAGCCACCTTGCGGTTTTGTTATGTGGGATAAATAACACAGAGCTTTATTTTTAGGCAATTGTTGAAAGGGAATACACATATTGGTGTTGGGGCTATAATTCATATGGCAGATGATAATACAAAGGTAACGCTAAGCACTTATTTTTGCAATATAAAGACTACAAATACTGAATTTTTGACAAAAAAAAGCCCCGTAGTTACGAGGCTCAGTGTCGATTTTATGTAGTCGTTCTTCTGAATATAAGGTTAGTTGAATAATCTTTTTTTACTTGCCAAAGCAATTATTCCAAATACAAAAATAATTAGTGTTGATGGTTCAGGAACAGGAACTGAAACATTTGATTTTCTTACATAAAAAGTATCATATGTGGTACCTGAAGTTGATGAGATATCAGTACGTTGTGATTTTTTATCATCAAGATTCATAGAATTTATGTCTACATCTGGGGCAAACCAGCTCCAAGTACTTTTCATATCTTTATTTAAGATATCATTATTATTGGTGACTTCATCAAACACGCTATTCCAATGAGAGAAAGCGTGAACATAAGTGTTGTTACTTTTAAATAACGATTCTATTTCTGAACCCTCTAATCCTGAAAAAATAGTTAATAGGTCCGGAATGCCATCTTGTCCCGCATAAGCCCAGCCACTATTTTCATAATATGAAGGTGCAAATAACGTATTAAAATTGTAGTCTCTATCTGTATACCATCTTTCAGTATTTACTTTTGAAGCCCAAACGACATCGTAATCAACGCCATCATAATTATGAACAATATAATCATCGGATGTTAGGGCGTTGCTATTCAACGGGAGTATTGTTGCTTGTGACACACCCATAAATAGAAAACATAGAGTAAAACTTATTTTTGAAAATAACTTAATCATTAAATACCTTAATAATGAAAAAAAACTGTATATCCTAATTAGAATGCAAAAAACGTTCCCATAATTATTTATTGTTTACTTTCATCACATTAAAAAACTACTGCTTCGGGTAGAATATCTATTGTAAAAAAATCAGACATTGTCTCTCAACAAATAAAACTATAAATTCCTAGCATTAACTTCGATCGTCCTTGAGGTCACAACACTTGCGACAGTACATTGTCCCGTACTAGTAATAGTATAATAAGTAACATCCTTAAAGAAAATGGAAGTACATTTAACCTCTACGCTACAACCCTGTAAGCCATTAATAACAGAAAAGTCCCACTCACTATTATTAGCGGGACAACTTATAGCACTAACAGAGTCACGAGGAAATATTTCACTCAACTTTCTCTGCGATCCAGTTTGAGCCGCTTGATAAGCCCTAGTGCCTAATACTTCATAAACAATCGTCTCTGCATTAGAGCTGAGCATTCTAACAAGCGCTGTTCCTAATAAAGTCATGATAACAATAATAAAAAGAGAAAGTGCTAGTGCACTACCCTTTTGCTTATTTAGCATTCCATTTTTTTTTATTGACTTAAGGGACATTTAGCACCTGTATTTCATTATTAAAGGTGACTTCTTCATTATTTTTTTCAAATAGAAAACGTATTTGTACCATGGCATTACGCTGTAAAGTTGCGGCTAGAACCTCGAATGGTGGGACAAAGGGTGGTCCTAGGTTATGAATATCCTCCGCCATCAAAGTGCCGTTTCGTGTTAACGTTTCCCCAAACAAACAATACCTAACAGTTTCACTTCTATTAGCATTGATAAAATAGATTCTTTGAGTGGGAGAATCTTCTGCAAATCGCACTGATTCATCTAGCGTAATAACCCATTCATTCCCCACTTCATTAATACTGTCAATCCCATGTATTTTATCATCATTACTTGAGGAAGCTGGGTAAACATCATTAGGCGTTAACGGGTAAACAATTGCGTTCCAATTACTACTATTACTATCGAAAGGCTCATCAAATCTAATGACCCTAATTTCATTCGTGTAACTCTCAGGTGCTACTGGTATCTCGGTATAAATAGTGCTTTCAATAATAGGAGTGAATTCTAAACATTCACCAGAATCTGTGAGCCTTAAGCTATTAGGTAGCGCGTTTCTAATGTCACGATTTAACCGTTCAATAGCAAAGCGGGCTGATGACACTAGCTGATCTCGAGCGGTTGTTTCAGTATAAATTTGTGTACCAAATTTTATAAAAGTGCTAATTGCCGTCGCTAGTACCCCTAAAATAATAATAACGGTTATCAATTCAATAAGGGTAAAACCCGAAGCGTTTTTTCTCATTAATGGCTTCATCAAAAATTAGCCCTATAGGTTGAAAAGCGCATTGAAAAATCAGTCGGCGTGGTAATGGTTACGGTAATTAACTTAGCGGTTGATATTGCATCTTCAGATATATCGGTTGGACAACTGCCATCATAGCTAGCATCGTTACAAACACTAATTCTCATTGAATAGCCGATATATAAAGGCAATAATTGCTCTTGTGAATTAACAATCTCTCCAGCGTCATAATTCAAATTATTGTAGTCATCAACATCATTAAAAGTGGATCTAGCCTCACCAATCTCCATTCCCATAGCGGTAGAGCAAGGCAGTGGAGAAGTAGCTTCTCCACATCTACGTAGCCCACCTGCCATATCTGAGTTTTGATCAAAGGCTTTGTTTTGAATTTCATTCAGCATAGATTGCGCTAATTCTGCCGCTTTTATTTGGTGTAACTGATCAGCACTTTGCTTTGATAAAGGGTAAATCAGTGTGGTCAATACAGAAAAAGAAATGGCTAATACAACAATACCCACTATTGTTTCGATTAAAGTGAAACCTTTATGCGGTAAACGAGAGTAACTAAATAGCATGAATATAGCCCTCACTATTTATTTCAATTTCTAATGACGTTTCACCTACCACTGTTAGTATTAATTCACATAAGGTATTTATATCGCCACAGCCTGAGGCTACAGGGCGCCCTAACGAAGAAAATGAAAATCGAGATAATCCACCAGAAAGGGTAAAAATGACATTATGTTTGTTAACGACAGTGACTGTGGTGGTATCTCCTGCATAGGATGCTGTGCATACCTCAGACGTAAGGGGGTCATTTTCTGTGTTTTGTAAACCTAGGCTAGAAGGGTTTGTTTCAAGTTGTATCTGTCTACACGTTGTGCCATTAGTTTGCTGCATAGAGCGAAGTTGAATTGCTTTTAACTTAGTAATTAACTCATCACGATATGTGTATTCTTCGAAACCATTAGAGGATAAAAATTTTGGCAGCACCGTTATCGCCATTATTGATATTAGAATAACAACAATAATAAGCTCTATTAAAGTGAAGCCTTTCTGACTTAAATACTTTGTTTTACAAATATTCATTGAGTATATAAAAGTCCATACAAGTTTAATTAAACACAGGGATTAACTGTTGTTATTGGCTTGCTTGTTGGTGTTGCTTGCGTATAAGTTACAATACAATCCTCTGTTTCATCAAAAGGATCTAGGCTCGCTGGGTAAATTAATAATACGGTATCTGGGGTGAGCGTAATTAAGAAGTCCTCACTATTTAAATCCAAGAGTTTTTGCCAATCAGATATAACTGGCCGAGGATAACCATAATTAACCTCTAATTCCGTTCCATCAGTTAATGTAATGGTCGGCTTAGGATTATTTGTTGAAGACAGTTTTTGATTTCCCTTAACAATAGATTTTCCATATACAAGTGCTGAAGCACCTTGCATAGCAGCCTGCACACCATACAAAGTTGAAGTTTGAGCATCTGCTTTTAAATTCATGTATTTAGGTGCTGCCGTCACAGCTAAAATACCTAAAATAACAATCACTACAACTAACTCAATTAAGGTAAAGCCTTTATTATTCATCGTGCATCTCTTTTGAACTTTAAATGTTTACTAAGCATAAATTGCGAACTAAGTAACAACAAATTCATCAAACTCATTATCAAAAAATATATCTAATATCTTACAACACTTTAGCTATAGATTGTATACTCAATCATCGCATTTTACTGCCAGTACCCATTTTGACTTTATACCCTTATTTTAAATTTTTCCTTGTCCTATATTTTCTTGTTGGAATGCACATTATTTTAGATACACCTGGTGGTGTCGGTTTATATCTTTCTTACAATGTTATTGCTTGGTTAATTACTTCTATACTCATTGCTCTGGGCCTATGGCAAATTACCCTTAATAAGAAAATTTACTATAGTAAAATGCTGCTTTGGTTGGCGCTGGGTTGCTTTTGTTTAATCGTACCGATTTTTTACAATTTTGAATTTACCGATCATGCCATTCCACGGGTACTTGCCCTAGTAGGCGGTTTTCTTTTTCTCTTTTCTCTTTATCAATTTAATCTTTCTAGGCTAGAGGCATTACAATTACTTGTTGTAATCCTTTTAGCAGTAGTTATTGAAGCATGTTTTGGCTTAGTTCAATTTTTTCTACTCGAAGAAGGTGACTGGGGCGGATACAGAATTGGTATTAGTCGTCCGCACGGGGTGTTTTTACAGCCCAATGTTATGGCGAGTTTTATGGCTACCGGTTTGGCTATTGCTTTGTTTCTTTCAGTCCAGAAGAAACTATTTAAAAATACATTAGCTATTAAATTCCTTATTATTATTAGCCTTTTTGTTAGTTCTTTTTTACTTGTTTTATTGCAGTCTCGCACTGGTTTTGTTGCTGCAATTGTTGTGATAGTACTTATTACACCTTATCTTTACCAAATAAATAAAAAAAAATTAGCTATTAACTTCGTCATCATTACACTAGCAATACTCAGTTCGATCATATGCTTAAATAACTCTAACACTCCCATTCGCGATGAGGAGAATAATAAAAGAAATATTAGTATTCGTTTTACTTTCTATACCGTGAGTATTGATATGTTCAAAGAAAAACCACTACTTGGCTACGGCTATGGTGGTTTTGAACGTAGCTTCATAGATCACTTCAATAAGTATGCTATCAAACACCCTGAAATAGGCAATACCATTACCCGTCTATCTCACCCACACAATGAAGTACTTTTCTGGGTGGTTGAAGGCGGTATTGTAGCTTTATTCGCCTTTATTTTTTTAACTATTGGGTATATCACTACTTGGCTTACCCCCCCCAAGATACAAGGCCTAGCACTATTAGCCTTAATATTCCCGATACTTTTGCATAACCAATTAGAATTTCCTTTTTATAGCTCAGTGAGCCATTGGTTAGTATTTTTGATTATGCTTTGGCTGGTCGATATATATGCACTAGCTGAAAATAAAGAGTTTAACTTTATCACTTGTCCACAAACCTTTTTAATACGGTTTTTTGCGCTGTTCATTCCAGCTATTTTTGTTCCCTTTCTATTAACTTCCCTGCATACCGCCAATATTATGGTTGAACTTGAGAAGAATACCAGCGACTTACAATCTTTAGAACGATTAAACGATATTATAAATCCAATAGCATGGCAGAGCCGTTTGGATGCTGCAGTATATGCCCACATCCTTATTAATGGCCTAAACACGCAAGATGTCCATAAACTAAAAAGCTATCTATCTTGGTCACTCAAACGGATAAAGCATAAACCTAGACCCAGTCTGTACAGAAACAGTTTACTAGTCTTGAGAGAATTAAATGAAGAAAAGGAATATCAACTATTACTCTCAGAAGCCAAGCGCACCTACCCACAAGAAACTAACTGGCAAGATAGTATTTTATCTGCAGATAAATAGCGCTAAAAATATAGCGCTAACTCGGGGAAAAGTAATAAACATAAAAAAGCCGAGCTTAGCTCGGCTTAAAATTACTTAACTATAGATAGCTAACAATTAACAGTCGTATGTATTACTTGTTATCACTGGTTTAACATTTTTATCTGTAGCTATATTATAAACTGCTTGGCACTTAGTAGGATCAGTAACACCTTTATAACTATATGTTACAGGACCAGTTTCAACCAAATCAAAATCTGCATCACTAGATGATGTATCAATATCCATCAGTAAATCGATCGAAGCTGCATCAGGATATGAAAATTTAAACGTAATATTTTGACCTGCAATACTTAAATCGCCATCAACAGTACCTTCAATTAACGCTTTAGCATGCGCCATATCTGCAGCGGAGTTAAGTGAGCCTTTAACCGCCTGTACCACAGAAGATTTAGCATCACCAGTTAGATCAATAAATTTTGGTGCAGCTGTTACCGCTAAAATACCCAGTATAACGATCACTACGACCAATTCAATTAAGGTAAAACCTTTTTGGCTTGCTTTTACATTCATACTATTTTTCATACTTCTTCCTCAATTTACGAACGAATTAAATTTGATTAGATTTAAATATTTTAGTCAATTTTACGGTTGTTTAACATTTATATAAATAATTACAGAGCTATTGGCAGGCTGATAAGTAAAGCTATTACCAACACCTGTTAAGGGTGATGGTGCAATGTAAACCCCATCACTGTCACGTGCTAATGTTTCTTTTAAGTGATAATGACACAAAGTAGAAGAGCCACTGCCAGAAACATTGGCTAAATATCGAAAACTACCATCATCATTAATATCAGTAACGCTACTGGCAAGTAACGGCGGTTGTTGTAATAAACTATTCCATACACTGATACAGTCAGCAATAGCCATAGTCTTACCGTTTATACCTGAACCACTATTAGTGCCAGTAATATAACCTGGGCTAATGGTTGGAGAGGTAGTGCGATCTTCACTGGTTAAATATACGATAGTTCCGTCATAATTAACCATATTAATACCAGCGGTATCTTTTGGACGAGCTTCGACTTCCCATTGAGCACGAGCTAATGACACGCCAGTGGCAAAGCCGCCTGCCATACCTTCTATATTTGCCTGTTTAGCTTGTTCAGTTAAATCGACAAATTTAGGAATAGCAGTTGCCGCCAAAAAGCCTAAAATTACGACTACAATTACCAGCTCAATTAAGGTAAAACCAGCTTGCTTAGTTGTGTGAACCTTTGCTTGGTCATTACTATTTCGAACAATGCGGCTGTGAATATTGCTTTGTATCATGAGATAACCTTGTTATATAAACCTACACTTTAACTTCATCATTCTACGTGTAGGTTTCAAATTCAAATATTAAACTGATCTAGCCGTGAATATTAACATTATGATTCAGAGCTATCCATATTTCAACGTAGAATAAACGTAATTACTTGTACTAACGCAAAAAATTATTATTTTGACAGGTACAAACATTACTTATGTACGATGTAAATTAATTTACCTGTTTTACTTTACCTGTTTTAATTTACCTGTTTTACTTTACCTGTATCACTACGATAATCAAAAGATTGCCCATTAGCAATACTATAACGACATAAACGCCCGTTTTTAATAGCTTTATTCTTAATTTCGATTGCTATTACTTTTGATTTTACCACGTGTAATGGCATGGCTAATGTTTGCTGCCAAATTTGATGGCAAGCCAAGCTAGCATGTTCGTTATCAACCCAGCCCATATTGTTAACGTGAATAAATTCTTTTACTTTGCTATCTAATCTATTCAGCACCACTGTACTGGGTTGTTTATCCATCAGCCATTGCCCGTGTATCACGTTAACTTTACTAGTAAAGCTTTGTGCTAAGCCGACAAAGGCGGTATTCGTTATCTTTGCTTGCTGGCTGAAAAAAACATCGATTAACAGCTTCATCATTATAGCAATTATCACGACAACGACTAAAAATTCAATAATGGAACGTTGCTTTTTCTCAGAATAGTTAGGTGTTTTTTCCATAAGTCTTTCTGCTAACCTTGCATAGCCGAGGCCATATCCCACATAGGTGTAAAAATACCCAGTGCTAACACCAGTACCATAGCTGCAACTACAACTAAGAGTAGCGGCTCAATTCTAGCCGTTAGCGTTGCCAAGTCATAATCAACTTCTCTTTCATAGTAATCACCCACCTCGGTGAGTAATTCATCAACTCGGCCTGTTTCTTCACCTACAGCCACCATTTGTAATACTAAAGGGGTAAATAAGGCACTGGCTACAGCAGAACGTAATAGGCTTTCACCACTTTCAATACCTTGACGCATGGAAGAGATCTTTTCCTGCATGTAACTATTATCAACGGCCTCAGCCACTAATGTTAACCCGGTGGTCATGGGTACGCCTGCTTTTAACACGATGGCAAAACTATGAGAGAAACGCGCTAATATTGAGCGTTCGATAATGCTACCGATTATGGGTATTTTTATCTTACGTCTATCCCACTGGTATCGCCCTTTCTTCGTTTTTAGCGACTCTTTAATCATAATTAAAAGCACAAAAATGCCAAGTAACATGAGGTGCCAATAATTTATAAATAAGTTTGAACTAGCAATAATAAATCGCGTGGCCGGTGGTAACTCAGCCCCTAAACGAGTGAACATATCTGCAAACGTTGGAATTACAAAAATATTTAGAATAACCAGGGCTGCCGAAATCGCAATGAGTACCATGCTAGGGTAGCGCAATGCCGCTTTAATACGTTTACGGGTATCTAATTCACGCTCAAGATAAGTGGTTAGCTTTAAAAAAGCCTGATCTAATTGACCAGTATTTTCGCCCACGTGGACTAATGAAACAAAAAGGTGGTCGAAAATTTTAGGATGATTATTTAGTGCTGAAGAAAAGGTATAACCACCTTCAAGTTGCTTTCCTATATCCGTTAATGCCTTTTTGAGTGAGGTTGAATTCGCCGATTCAACCATGCCATTAATCGCCCGCAATATAGGTACACCTGAACGCATTAATGCATACATCTGTCGACAAAAGACGATCAACTCTTCTAATGAAACTCGTCCATTATTGAGTAACTCAAAGACGTCAGTACTCGCAGCATTACCACCTGTTTTCGATGCGGTAATAGAAATAGGAGTAATACCCTTTTTAAATAATTTTTCTGCGGCAACATCTACATTGGCAGCATCGATGCTGTCTTTTACTTGGCTACCGTTGGCATTTCGCCCTGTATATTTAAATGACGCCATAAAACTCTCGATGCTCTAACATACGTTACTTGCTTAAATGTCTATTTAGCTGATTAATTAATATCAATAGTTTCAACTAAACGTAATACTTCTTCGACCGTAGTAACACCTGTTGCCGCGTAATCGAACGCTGCTTTTGCTAGTGGTGTGAAACTGGGGTTTTCTTTAGATAGTTTAGCAAATAATTCACTATCATTACGCTTTAAAGCAGCCATCATGCCTTCATTCATTTCAAGTATTTCAAAAACACCAATTCGACCTTTATAGCCGGAATAGTGGCAGGTTTGGCAACCTTTACCTTGCATAAATTGAGTGCTTTTCGCCCGCTCGCCAGCTAAATTCGTCAGCCAAAATAGTTCTTGTTCATCCGCTTGATATTCAATAGCACATGAGTCACAAACTCTCCGGACAAGTCGTTGAGCTATCACAGCGCGCAGTGCACTGCCCACTAAAAATCCAGCGGCGCCCATATCAATCAAGCGTAAAGCACTTGTGATAGCATCGTTGGTATGCAATGTAGATAAAACTAGATGACCAGTAATTGCACCTCGCAAGCCAATTTCAACCGTTTCTTGATCACGCATTTCACCAACCATCATAATGTCTGGATCTTGACGAAGTGCTGTTCGTAAAACGCTAGAAAAAGTCAAATTAATCTTAGTATTAATCTGTACTTGATTAATTCGAGGTAAGCGATACTCAACAGGATCTTCCACTGTGATGATTTTTTTACTGGCTTCATTTAGTTCACTTAAAGCAGCATATAATGTCGTAGTTTTACCACTACCTGTTGGCCCTGTAACCAAAACCATTCCATGTGGGCGATGAATTTGTAAACGTATTCGTTTAACAATATCTGCCGGCATCCCTGTTTGCTCTAGTGATAACAGACCCGCAGATTGGTCCAATAATCGCATTACAACTGATTCGCCATATTGAACAGGCATAGTAGACATACGAACATCAATGTTATGACCACTAATATCTAAATTGAAACGACCATCTTGTGGAATACGCTTTTCTGAAATATCAAGACCCGCCATCAATTTAAGACGTAACACCATGGCAGAAGCTATTTTATTTTCTTTGAGGATTTTTTCTTGTAAGACACCATCGATACGTTGACGAATACGTAACTGATGTTCTTCTGGTTCAATATGAATATCTGAAGCGCGCATTTGCACTGCATCTTCAAATACTGATTGCAATAACTTACCTACGGTAGCATCACCACCTTCATCAAGAAAGGTGGTTGCAAGGTCAAAACTAGATGATTCTTCATATTCTTCTTCTAGTTGACTAGCAAAAGACTCAATCTCAGCCGTACGACGGTATAAACTATCGAAAGCATCAAAAATCTGAGACTCCATCACTACCGCAAGCTCAATACGTTTAGGCGATAACATTCGCTCTAACTGATCTAAGCCACTTAAATCAGCAGGATCACTCATCCCTAATAATACTGAAGCGCCTCTATCTTCGATAATAAGAGCTCTTAAGCGCCTAGCATGAACTTCTGGCAGTAAGCTGGCAACAGCAGGTAATATTTTATATTGAGAAATATCCATAAATGGCACATGTAGCTGCTGTGCCAAAAACTCTAATAACTGTCTTTCAGATAAGTAATTTAGCTCAATTAAGGTATCACCGAGTTTACGACCCGTTTGCTTTTGACTAGATAACGCTTGCATGAGTTGATCATTGGAAATGATATCTTTATCAACCAATAAGTCACCTAAACGCATATTTAATTTGGGAGCTGCCATAATCTGTCCTACTGTCCTATTACTTGTAAGCGTTGTTTTACAAAGTTTTCTGAAGAAACTGATAAATCATTTTTTGTTAATGCTTTTTTATAGGCCATACTGGCCAACTCAAACTGGCTATTTTTATCGTACAAAACAGCTAAACCTAATGGCCAACGGCCTATATCCGGTTTCATCACTATTAACATTTTATACGCATCAACGGCTATTTTATTTTCTTGAGCTTGCTGTGCGGTATTTGCCAGCATGACTTGGTATTGCTCATCTTTTAATTGAGCAAGAGGCTTTAACGTATTCAACGCCGCCTTGAATTGTCCTTGCTTCAAATGAATGCGTGCTTTCATTTGACGTAAGCTGCTGTCTTTACCATCTATGGCAATGCCTTGGGATAACAAATTCACGGCATCTTGATAAGCTTGTCGGCCAAACCATAAAGCAGCCAACTTTTTACGCGTTTGACTATCACTTGGCCTGATAATGACCACATCTTCTAGTAGTTTTTCAGCCTTCTCGATTTGCTTAGCCGCTAATGCTTTTTCAGCGAGGGTTAATTTTTGTTCTGCTAGCTCATCCGCCGACAATTGACGTCGTGATACCGACATTCTATTTACTTTTGGCTCAGGTTTAGATTTGACGATATCAACAACGTCATGGCTATGGCCTGAGCTATCCCCCGAATGACTATGAGTATCGGCTATAACGTCAGCTTTTTTTGCTGGCGTTACTTGGCTATCGCTATTATTTACCAAAGGCTTTGCCGCTATTGCTTCTGTAGCTGCCTCAGCACGATTATTCGACAATAATTTTACATCACTTGATTCAATGCTTTGGCCATTTACCGGCACTCTTTTTTGTTGAACATCAACTTTGGAGACTTGTACGTTTATTGGTGTATTGTGAGCTTTATTTTCGTTGCTGTTTATTTTATTGAACGTATTTACTTGGTTATTTTTTGCTGAAACACTTTCAATTACAGTAGCACGATTAGTTATCTGTTCAGCTTTTAAAGCGTTATTTTCACTAATTAATTGCCAAATATAAAAACTAATAAAACAGACAGTTAATACACAAATACCGGTAACAACAGCAATTTTAATTGGTGATTGGACAACAGGGGTATTGCCTGACTGTGTAGAGAGGGCATTAGACTCAGGACTGCGTTGTTCGAGATCCTTCAACATCTGATTGATAACACTCATAACTTAGCCACCCAGACATAATAAGCTAGCAACAAAACGCTTACTCCTCCTAAAAGTGAAAAAGCCAACAAGCTTATTTTTGAGCTTTGTTCGATACTTTCAGTATCCTTTACTGCGGCTTTAAGTAATTTTATCGTCATTTTGTAATGTCCTTGACCATAAGCAAGCATCAGCATTTTGTGGCACAAAACATTGACTAACCGTGGAACACCTTTGCTAACGCGAGCGATATTTTGGCATATCCTTACAGGAAAAAGCTCTGCTCCTTTATACCCGGCTACTTGTAATCTATGTTGAATATATTGCTGTACTTCCAGTGCATTCATTGGTCTTAATTTATAAGCAAAAGTAATACGTTGTCTCAATTGTCTAAATTCTGTTTTGGCTAAACGTACATCAAGCTCTGGCTGTGCAAACAACACTACTTGTAATAACTTACGTGTTTCTGTCTCTAAATTAGTAAACAGTCTTAATGCTTCTAAGCTATCTTCGGGCAGTGCCTGTGCTTCATCAAGTATCAACACTACCGAATGTCCCTGACTATGTAACTCTAACAAACGTGTTTGAATGCGCTGAGTAAGTAATTGAACTGACATGCGTTGTGCTTGTTTAACGCCAAGTTCTACAGCAACAGCTCGCCTTAATTCATCAGGATTTAGATAAGGATTTGGGATGTACGCCGTAACAAAGTGATCAGGTATTTCATTAAGCAGTTTACGACACAATAAGGTCTTACCCGTACCTACTTCACCAACAACTTTAATGAACCCTTCCCCTGTTTGCAGTGCTGTTGATAGCACCGCTAACGCTTCATCATGCATAGCCATTGGCAGATAAAAGTTTGTATTAGGGGTTAAGGTAAAAGGTAACTCGCCTAAGCCAAAATGATATAAGTACATAGAAAATCGACTCAGTGAACTAACTAAGCTAAGTAAAACAAAAAAGCCTTACGCTTATTCGCCATTGCCAGCTGCATTTTGTTCAGCCACTTGGCAAACATCATGTTCTGTTGCATATTCTGCATTCGCACATTGAGTTTGGCACTCTTGTGTTAGTTTACCCTCATCTGATAACTCACATGCTTCGATCTCTTCTGGAAACCATTTTGTTAACAAGCTTCGTGCATCTTGTAATTGGTTTTTCCAAGTATCTTGGCCAACAACAATAGGTTTTAGCATGATAACTAATTCACGTTTTTGTGACTTTTGCGACTTGTTCTTAAATAATTCACCAAGATAAGGGATATCACCTAATATCGGTGTTTTAGATTCTATATCAATATTATAGGTTTCAATTAAACCACCAATAACGACTACTTCACCTGAATTAGCACGGATAATGGTATCTGATTCTCGAACGCTACTTTGTGCAAGAGGCAATATCAGTAGTTCGCTACCAATTTGAATAGTTTTGTTTTGCTCTTCAGTAATAGTCACGGAAGGATGAACATGTAAGATAACACTGCCGTCTTTACTAATTTGTGGTGTGACGTCTAATGCGATGCCTGAGAAAAATGGGGTTAATTCAACCTCTGGTGTTGTCGTTGTTGAAGTGCCTGTCGTTGTCGTGCTAGAAACTTCAGTAACAAAATACTCATCCTCACCTACTTTAATAACCGCTTTTTGGTTATTAGTGGCGGTAATTCGTGGGCTTGAAAGTACCTGAACATTACCTTGTGTTTGTAAAAGTTCAATAACACCTGAAAAATCACTACCACTGGTTTGTTTACTAAACGCCATGGTATTAACACCGCCAATGGTATTTGAAATAACATTACCTACAACATTACCTGTGGTTGAGTAAACAATGTCAGCACTACCTACTTGATCAAGCACTTTGTTCCACTTAATCCCCTGTTGAAAATCATCATTAAGGGTCACTTCCATTATTTTTGCTTCAATAATTACTTGGCGATGCAAATGACTTTCAGTAGCTGCTATAAACTTCTTAACCGCGGTAAGTTCTTGAGGTAATGCACGCACAGTCACTAAACCTGCTTGTGGTGAAACAATCACCGAACGACCTTCCCCGGTACCAACGAAAGCGGTTAATGATTCTTTCAACTCATCCCAGAAATTAGACTCATTTTCGGTATATAAGTTGATACCGCTATTTTGGTTACTTGAGCCATTATTACCATTTTGGCTGTTATTCCCACCATTATTACTATTACTGTTATTACCGTTACTACTATTGCCGTTACTACTATTACCACTGTTAGGATCGTTTTCAGAAACGCCACCAGAATTGATGGTAGTACTAGATGAACCAAAACGTTTTAGAAATAAGTAATTTAACGCAATCGTCTCAGTACGTATGCCAGGAGGGAAAACTTTGACAATATTGCCTCGGCGAATAATTTCATAACCATATACATCTTCAACAACAGTTAATGCCTCTGATAACGTAACATTATTCAAGCTTAAAGATATTTGACCAGTTACATCTGGGTGAATAACTACGTTATAACGTGAGCCTCTAACAATAGCTTGAAAAAAGTCTTTTGCATCAACTTCTGTCGCAGAGACCTCCAAGCGTTTTTCAGCCAACATGCCCTGCTTAGCCTGATCCATGTTGTTTAACATTAGCTCTTGCTGTACTGAATTTGGCACTTGCGTTAACGCTTTCGGTCCATTTAAACGTTTAGTTTCTTTTATCGCCGCATCTAAATCTTCTTTTAAATCAACAGCATCATTAGGCACTGATTGACAGCCTACTAAGGCAAAGAATAGCGCTGACAAAGCAATGTTTAATTTTAGTTTTTTCATAGGGGGACTTGTTTTTATCATTAGTTAGCTACCGTATCTTCTACGATGTTACTTTTAAAACCTTTACTTTTAAAAATGTTAATCTTTAATCGTTTGGATTCGCTACGTAAGATCACGCTATGACTGTTAATTGCGGTGATGCGATACTCACCAACATAGTCAAACATTTTATAAATTTTGCCATTAATAACCGCTGTATGTATACCATCACCGTGAATAATTGAACTCAATACAAAGCCAGCATCCGGCTTTAACTGGTTATTGCTGCCAGAACCACTAGCACCAAATGGACGGGTAGGGTCAACATCGGCAGCGAAGCTTGCCGACGAGGCTAATACTATTACCACCGCAACTAAGCTGGTAGCTAACAATGAATTAAAGTGAGTTTTAAACACCGATAAACTCCTTATTCAATCCTAAGCTATAAATAGTTATGTCGACTTCACTACGTGGATATTCTTTGACTTCGAACCTAAAGTTTTGCCAAAAAAACTTCCATGATAACTGCTCAAGTTGTTGTAAGTAATTACGTAATTGAAAATATTTACCCGACAATTTAATCTTAATACCATGTTTGTATAAGTTTAAACCAAGTTGTTCCGCCGCTGGAGCATGCTCTTCTGCATCAGCGTTCGTTTGATCGTCGTTTAGATTTAATAAAGGCTCTGCGCCTATTAATTCAAAAGAAAGTAACGATACACCTGGCTCTAATTCAAGCAATTTAAGTAAAGCTTCACGCATTTGGCTAGGGCTAATTAAATCTGTCGTTAAAAGTACTAACTGTTTATCAATGTTGGCTAGTTTAGTTTCAAGCTGAGCAATCTGTTTAACCGTATTTACGTTGGGATCTTGCTGTAATGCTGTTTGATATTCTTTTATAGAGAAGTTAAGAGTCTGATTAGCTGAGGTTATCGTTCGGCTTTGTTTATCAAATGTGATTATTTCGGCACTTTTATCATCAATAAACAAAGATGAAATAATAAAAAATATTGCCACTACCCCTGTGAGCAGCAGTAAAAATTGCTCTCGGCTTGTCAGTTGAAGGAATTTATCGCTATAGCTTTTCCATTGCTGTTTCATTAGCCTTGATCCCCTGCTGGTAAGGAACTAACAACAAACTCGGTTATATCCTGCTCATTTTTAGCAAGTTTAAACTGGATAAATGCCTTGCCTGATAACAATCGAGATTGCTTAAAACCAGCTAACCATGCAGGTACTGCCTGAGGTGTTCGGGCTAGTCCAGTAAAACTCATGTTATTAGCATCAATGCTAATAGTTTGTAACCTAATATCTTTATGGTGCATAGCAGACAAGTCATTCATTGCCATGACAAAGCCGCCTGCAAAGGTCTCATTTGAGTCAGTAAGCTTATTTAATAATGCATCTTTATGCTGCATCACCAACTTTATTGTATCGAGATCTCTTTTCAATGCTGGAGATATCTGCCTATTTTTCAATTGTGATTCTAACTGCTTAGCAAGTTTTTGTTTTTGCTGTTGCTCTTTTAACAAACCATCATATGTTGCTGCTGACTGGCTGTAATTTAGTTCAGTCACAACGACCCAAATCAACATAAGTGATAACAACCCAAGCCAGACACCTACGACTCTTGGCAGTGTTAACAATGGTTTTTCAGGGAAAAGCTCAGCTTGTAATAAATTAATATTATTCTTAGTTGTCATGAATTTACCCCAGTTACCACTTCTTCTTTATCGTAAGGGATATTATCTAAACTAGCGCCAATAGCCGCAGCGAATTCTCTATGTTGATGATACGGGCGAGGTAATTCTAGTAAGCTCACGGGTACAATTGAATTCTCTGCTAACTTTTCAATAAATAAATTTTCTAATTCAATTGGTAGCAGCACCTTAATTGCTTTTATCGGTGCTTGTTTTAACTGACGTTCAAAGTAATCGGTAGACCGTTGAATTTCTAGGCCGATATCATCAATAACGGAAAAAGATAATTCTTCTGCTGATTTATTGCCAATTTGTGCAAACCCACGTAAACGACGGTGGAAGAATATTTTTTTCTGTTTAATAATTAATAGAACAATTTCTTCATTGGGCTGCTGGCAAACCAATAAATTTGCATCATTTTGCGGTGCTAATAAATTAGCGAAAGCAAATTCTTGGGTAGTGATTGCACTTACCTTCACTGTACCTTGTTCTGTAGCTTCCACTAATTTTTTTAGTTCATCTAATGATGCACAAACGACATTGATTTTTTCTTTGCCGCCTGCAAGTAGTGGCGCATCATAATAATCTAACACCATATTATTAGGTGAAATACTAACCAAGTCTTTAATTTGCCATTTCAATGCACTGTTCATTTCACTGTCAGGTAAGCTCGGTTTGTCTATTTGCACTATTTGAGATTGCGCTTCATTAAGTACTAAGCAAGCATCTCCTTCAAGCTCACAATTGCTATGCAGTTTTTGAATGGCACTGGAAAAATTAGCAGAGTTAGCTTTTTCGCGCTCAAAGATAACTTTAGCTGCCGTACTTTCATCAATCGCATTATCGGATTTTTGTTGGGGAATTGAGCACAAGGAGACACCCTGATGCTGAAAAGCAATACCAAGACGCTGATTTGAATTATTTTTTGAAAAAAGTTGGCTAATTTTCGTTAAAAATGACATTTATCGGCAATATCGCTCAAAGCTAAAATTATTAGCAATACTACCCTTTGTTACATATGAAGGGCAAGCATTACTAATGACGATTAACTAAGTTTATTAGTCATTTATCCTACGCAGGATATTATGGATTATTGGTGAATGTTAGTTTAATAAGTATTTTCTACTAAAATAATGACGAGAAGAAAAGCCAAGTTAAGGTGCTATATCGTTTACAATAGTCTTCAACCTTGTTATCAATTAATTTATTACTAAAAAATCATGCATAAGCCATTGTCTATATTGCAAAAATTAGAACACCCTCTCTTTGATAGATATAACCTTGATGTTCGAGTAAAGCGTGATGATTTACTCCATAACATCATATCAGGCAATAAATGGCGCAAACTAAAATACAACCTAGAGCAGCTTAAAACTAGCGATTACCAAGGTGCACTAACTTTTGGTGGTAGTTACTCAAATCATATTCATGCTTTTGCTTACGCATGTAAGCAGCAAAACATCCCCTGCATTGGCGTTATTAGAGGGGAAGCAAACTATGCGAATAACTTTACATTGAGTTGGGCCAGGCATTGGGGCATGCAATGTCACTTTGTCGATAGAAAAACATATCGTCGCCGTTTTGAGACAAGCTTTATCGATGAACTAAAAACTATTTACCCTAATTACTTTGTTATTCCTGAAGGTGGTAGTAATTCCCTTGCTATTCCAGGCGTAGCAGAGATTTTGACCGAATTAAATAGCCAAGCAGACTTCGATACTTTAATCACTCCAGTAGGCAGTGGTGGCACACTAGCAGGTCTAATCTCAGGAGATACTGTCGCCAACCAGAAACAGCATAAAATTTTGGGGATTGCGGTATTAAAACAAGCGGAATATTTAGTTAATGACATTAAGCACTTACTTACCCATGAAGCTAATAAACATGATAACTGGCAGTTATTAACCGACTTTCATCGTGGTGGTTATGGCAAGTTCAGCGAGGATGATGTCAAACGAATCATAGCATTCAACCAGCAAACCGGCGTATGCTTTGAACCGGTATATTCAGGTAAAATGGTATTAGCTTTGCTTGATTTAATAACGCAAGGCTATTTTCAGCCGCAAGAACGCATTGTTTTATTGCACACCGGTGGATTACAAGGACTGGGCGGCATGATAGAACAAGATAGGTTAGATGCCAAAGACTGGCCGCCATTACTCAAGGTTAGCAATGCATAAACCTTTACTAACTTTAGTAACGACCTATATATTGCTATAAAACTCCAGATAAAACTCCAGATAAAACTAAAGATTAAAACCTTAGTAAATAGCGACCTTGGTTATCTGGTCGGCCAAGAAAAGACAAGGCTGATCTGAGTTGCGAAGGAAACTTAGCACCGGGTTTCAAATACCCTTTCCCTGATACTTTTTGAGTTGCTAAGGCTAAAACGCCATCAAAACTCAAACCTAAGTTATTCTTAGGAGATACCTTGGCTAACAAATTACCTGCATCGCAACTTATCTCAGCGGCAAACTTACCCAGTTTAATATTTTGTTCTAAAGCAACCACACCAGCACGCGACCATGAAACATCGCCTTCTGCTTTTGAACATGACAATTGATTACCCGTGACTATAATTACCTCTGATAAAAACAACTCAACATTTCCTTGAGCACTAAGAGGAATAGGTAATGGTAATTGCTTTGCAATATCATTAGCTGATATAAAGAGTTCTACCTCAGTTAAAGCAAACTGCTCAGAAGAAACATTCAGATTAAGTTTTCCTTCAGGACCTGACAACATGGCATCACCAAATGTAACTTGAATGCTTGGAGAAAGGCTAAACAGTGACCAAAAACTCACCGTTGTTTTTACTTTTTCAATAGTATTGTTATTTATCGTTACTCTTACAACTTCACCTTGCCAAATGGATCCTGAAACACCTTGCAGTACTATATTCTTAGGCAATTGAATATTATTAATTACCAACGCTAGCGGAGTATTTGCGACTAAAAATGCGATATAGCTACTTAAAAAAATTGCCGTAAAGGCAAACCACTTCTTCATGAAAACTCTCAGTTTTTGCTTTAGCTGTTATTGGCCAAGCTAAGTTGTTGCCATTACGTTATATAAACGCTTTATACTGCTTTATTGATTTCGACAATAGAATGACTGTTCTTTTCAATCAATGCCTTGCCTAAAAACGTTTCTAATTCCAGCTGAATCATGCATCTTCATGTGGAACGGGTATAGATATAATAGCTATTATGTTTTTGTTAAGTGCAAGCGTCGTACTTTAACTTCACCAGCACTATCACCTCGAGTTAAATCAATGGCTTTCACTTGCAAACCTTCATTATTAGCTAAATGCTCCAGCCAAAAAAGCAATTGGGTAAAAGGTGTACTATCTATCCATACCTGTAAGTCATCCCCTTGAGGCTGCATACGTGTAATGGTTAATTTATAAGTTTTTGCACTTCGATTTGCAACACTTGAAATACTACCACTAAGCTTTGATTTACCACCTGAACGCTTAGCTTGCTGATACAAGGCGGTATTTTCTTGTACCCAAGTTAACAACTCCTGCTGCTTTGCTAACTTTTTGTTAGCCTCAGTTAAACTATTATTTATCGGCTGCCATATCGCGCTATAAAAAATAAATATACTAAAAACCAGAGCCATCACTGCAACAAGACGCTGCTCTCTACTGTTTAATTGTTGCCACCATGCTTTCATTATGATGCTTCCTTATTACTGGTATTACTTCGTTGCTTGGCCGACCCTTTTTTGTTATTTGACCTTTTATTCGTTCTTTTATTGCTTCCTTTATTAGTAATGCTAAAAGAGCCCGTGACTTGATCTCCTTGATTGCTTTGCGAACCTTGCTTAACAAGCAAATCGGCTGTCGCTAACGCAATACTAAACTGTTCAAAAGCCTGATAATCTTTCGCTGTTGCTTGAATACGTAATTCTTGTCGCTTACCATCAAACTTTAATGACTCTGGTTTTAATGCGGGCACTTTAGCAAAGGCTGGTTGTAACTTAGCAAGCATAGCTAAAAACCCTTGTCTATCACCAACTCCACCAAGTAAGGCTAGCTCTCTGTTCAATTGGGATTTTATTGTTGAAATCCGTACTCGTTTTGTTTTTGGAAAGGCTTTTTTATAACTGGTGACAATATTGTGTTTAACCTTTTCTTGCTCTGCATTTAGCTGCCATAGTTGCGCACTTTTATGACCTAAATTAAGCAAGAGAGCAAACATCGCAACGCCTGCAACCCATAACCATTGTCGCCCAGTATGACTACGATTTTCTTTAATCTTATATTGGCCTTGCAGTAAATTAAAGTGACTTAATTTACTGCCATAATTCGTCGCCATAAGCGCTAAAGGTAATTCTTCAGGCATTGTGCTGACATTACATTGTTCACTATGAGCTAATGGAGAATAAGCCTCTATAAGGATACTATGAGGCTGCTCAGTATCCTCTGTACTCTCGGATTGCTTAGCAGAAATCTGACATTGTAATTGCCATGCATTGGCGTCTACAGCAAAGCCCTGCCAAAGTTTTTGACGAACAATCACTTGCTCTTGATTAGTATCACCAAGCGCAATTGCACTCCATCCTCCGGCAGTAATTGGCATAGCCAATACATCAGGCAAAATAGTGTCAGTTTCAATGTCCGCATCCGCCAACCATGATAACCATAGTTGCATCTGATTATGAGCAACAATAGCGGTAAAACAATTATTTCCCTGTTCATCACTCGCTAAATCAGCATAAGCAAAAAATAGCTGTTCAACTTCTTCTGCTAAGTTATCTTCTAACATATACGGGGTTGCTAAGCGCATTGCTCTGGAAGATTTTGCTGGAACTTTTAACGATTTTAAAAGTACATCACAGCCAGGCACCAATATTTTCACCTGTCGCTTATCAGCTTTACTGTTAAGTTCACTGAGCTGTTGAGCTCCTTTTAGCTCACCACTGGCGATAATTTCCTGCGTATTGCTGCTAGTTTCAGTCACCACTAACCAATGAACGGTATCGTGTGCTTGACTTCCTAGACGGATAAATAATGTTTCTGTCACTAGTTACGCCCTATAGTACGACTAATTACTTGAATTTGTTGTGTATCACTAACTTTCATTATTGAGCTCATAGAAAAATAGCTATTATTAAAACGAGCACTGGCTTTTAATTTAAAAAACTCACTATCAATAACAAACTGTGCTTTTTGCCACTTTTCCATCTTAACCTTTGTTAATTCAGGCAGCTTATAGAAATCTGCCAAATCGTCATAACCTGAACTGTCACGAGCACTGAGTATTTCTTGCGCATCTTCTAAGCTTGAATCAAGCAAAGCCTGCAATAATTCAGGCTTCTCTGCATCAAGTGTATTGATATTTATTAAGTGCTGAGCATTTTGGGGTAGTACACATACATAGGGCGTCAACGCTAAAATAACGGCAGGGGTAAAGTGCTCAATTAATCTTAATTCATTAACACTACCTAAATAACTATTCGCTGCAAGATATGGAAACTCACGTGATGCATAGTCATTATCTTCTGCACCACCTGAACCCGTTATCACATCATTACTGTCTAACCAATCGGTTAATGCATTCACCATAGCTTCAGCTTCAAAATTGCCAATACCTTCAATATTTAAGTTGACGATAAGCCCTTCTAATACAGTTGCTGCTGGCAGCTGTTTATTACTACCTGAACGGCTGCCTGAATTATTTGATGAAGCTGTTGTGCTTTTCGTCTTACTTTTAGCTGTTGATGAGCCTGCAGCATTGCCTGTTCCATTATCAACAGACTCAGATTTTGTCTTTGCTTTGGGGTGTAAGGCATTTAAATTTAAGCAACTTTGCAGATCACTTATTTCACCACTTATTTCACCAAAATCGACAGGGTAATTACTCCCTTCTTCAGCCCAAATTTGTTCCAAATGAGTGACATCCTGCTCATCTTTAAACGCTTTAATTAAGACTCTCTTAGTAAACGCCTCTGCGCCCAGTGCATACCAATAGGCTTGCTGGTTAAAACTAATATTGGTGCTTCGTTGCATCTGTGTTTGCAAACGGGTCGTCATTTGCGCCGCAATAATGGATGCCAGAGCAACAATAAGCATCACGGTAATTAAAGCAACACCTCGCTGGCCTTTTCTATTGCGGCTACATGATATGAGTTTAATAACCATCAGCTAAGTCTTGCTCTTATCATCAGCAGCAAGGTCACCTGCCACTAAAAACTGACGACGAATTAAACCATAATCCAGCGTTTCAATTTCAATGGCAATCGCTTGAGGCAGGGTTTTTCCTGACCATGCTTTTTGCCACTTGCTGCCGTCATAAAATTCAAACGACAAACTAGTTACTTGCGTAATTAAGGGTCTTATTCTTGGTTCCTGTCCAACCACTGCATCAACAAAATTATAATGTAAACGCTCTAGGGTTTCATCAACCAGTCGATAGGCAACGCTTTGCATATCACCGCGTGGTAACAATAGCCCTGGATTAGTCCAACCATTTCGTACAAAAGCAATAGCCTGCTCATCGGCTAAAAAACTATCATCTGAGGTTTGTAAAAAACGACTACTTGGTGCTTCGCCATTAATACGCATTGTACGTTTTGCTATTTGAGTAAAATCACGTTCCATCAATAAAAATGCACGTTGCAATTCATTTTGTCTTTCACTACGAGCTTTTGAATTTTCATCACCACGTAAAACAGTATCAAAAATAGTAAAACTGGCCAAACTTACCACTGAAAAGATAGCAATTGCGATCAGTACTTCTAGCAAGGTAAAACCTTGCTGAGCAGATTTATCAAAGGTTTTAGTCTGGTAAGTACCTTGCTTCATCAGGGTTTATCCTGCGCGAGGTAAGTCTTTAAGCTAGCACTGACTAACTCATCGTCTTCATTTAATCGAACCTGCATATTCACGGCACGTAGCTCTTTATTCGCTGTTTTAATAACCTTTTGCTGCCAATACCAGGTTCTGCCCGCCATCTCAACTTTGCCTTTACGGTTATTTTTTGGCGGCCAAGTTTTATCTAAACTCACTTCAACAAGTTGGTTCGATGCTACCCAAGTAGCAAACATTTGTTCTTCTAGATGACTAATATGACGATAATTATTATCGGCAACACCGAGAAGAGCTACACCAGCAATAGCAAAAACAGCCATTGCCAACATAACTTCAATAAGGGTAAATCCATGCTGCTTAGTTGAGTTAATTATCATCAAGCACGGGCCCCTCAATAGTTAATGGCACACTATATAACCCCGTCACACGATAAGCTAAATCTTCAGCATCTTCGATATAGGCCAGCTCTTGTGTTAAACGGAAAGTAACACTAAAAGGACTGAGATCTCCGCCAGAGAGAATATACACTTGCGGGATTATTTTTTCCTCTCGCTCTTCTTTTGAAAGCAAAGTGAAGTCGTCTTCATCTTTTTCTTTAAAAGTATCAGCATCAAAAAGCATCGGCTCTTCAATAGGTAAGTCATCCAACTCTATGCTGAGCTCTATTTCTTCTGGTACGGTGACATTGGCTTGCCAATCTTGTTCTGGAATTTCTGCCCATTTTGTACCGTCATAACCAACAAACTGATAACTATCTTTTTTAACAATCAACCCTAATTCAATATTATTGAGCATGCCATACTCAGCAGCCACCTCAAAAATAGCAGCAAAACGAGCACTCTCATGCTTTAACTTATCCTCAGGGTTATTGCCGGAAAAGTTAAATTGCACCAAACTGGCCATAAGACCAATCAGCACTACAACCACCATTACCTCAATCAAGGTAAAGCCGCGTTGTTTTATTGTTAATTCCGATAAATATCTCATAGGATGATCAGTGATGGTTGAACTTGAAGCTGTAAGCGTAAATTTAAAGGAAATTGCACGGAGTTGACGTTAGTCAATGAGTACCTTTGACGCCTAAATTTAGATTTACAGCAATAAGATCAGCTATTACTTATTGGAAGTCGCCTAGGTTCCAATTACCTATGTCATCTTCTGTTCCGGCTTCACCATCTGGACCCACTGAAAAGACATCCATTTTACCCTGTTCACCTGGATTCAATAAAACATACTCATTGCCCCAAGGATCTTTTGGTAAACGTTTTATATAACCATCTTCAGGAAAACGACGAGGCTCTGGCTCAATATCAGTTTGATCTACTAATGCTTCCAAACCTTGCTCTGTCGAAGGATAGTCATAATTATCCATTTTATATAAACTTAAAGACGTTTCTAGCGCAGTAACATCTGATATGGCTTTTTGCATATTAGCGCGTTCTTGGCTACCCATTAAATTAGGCACAACCATACTGGCTAAAATACCTAAAATAACAATCACCACCATCACTTCTAATAAAGTGAAACCTTGTACTTTTTTCATGTTCATATTGCTTTCCTAACGTCTGATAAATATATGATGACAGCTATGCTGCCGAGAAAACTTTAGCCACCCACTAAGCTATTAAGTTGTAGAATTGGTTCTAAAATGGCCATGACAATAAAGAGCACTACTCCCGCCATACAAACCATCAATGCAGGTTCAAATGCCTTTAATGTAATACTCACTAACGCGTCGAATTCTCTATCTTGATTGTCTGCCGCACGACCTAACATATGTTCTAATTGACCACTTTTTTCGCCACTAGCAATCATGTGTAACATCATGGGTGGAAACAACTTAGTTTGCTCCAATGACACACGTAAGCTAGCGCCTTCACGTACTTTGTCGGTTGATGCTTTCACTTGTTTTTTAATATATAAGTTATCAAGTACTTCACCTGATATTTTCATACTCTCTAACAAGGGTACGGCACTGGCCGTTAATATGCTCAATGTACGGGCAAAGCGAGCAGTGTTAATTCCTCGTGCTACTTTACCAATACCAGGTATCTGCAATAAATACTGATGAAATGCCATTTCAAATTTGGGTTTTTTCAATAGCTGTGAAAACAACAATACTACTGCTGCAAAGAGTATTACCAGTACTAAGCCATAATCCCGAAGAAAATCACTACTAGCAATTAAAAACTGGGTAGTACCCGGTAAATTCTCACCCATGTGTTCAAACTGCCCAACAATTTTGGGTACTACAGCTGTTAGCAAAATAGCAATTACGCCAACAGCAACAACCGTCATGATTATCGGGTAAACAAGTGCCTGAATAAGTTGCGAGCGCATCTGTTGGCGCTTCTCGGTATAATCAGCCAAGCGATTCAGTACTTTATCAAGATGACCAGATTTTTCGCCAGCGGCAACCATCGCTCTATATAAGCGATTAAAAACTTTGGGATATTCCGCCATGCTTTCAGATAAACCATAGCCTTCAGTCACTTTAGTACGAACGCCCATGATCATACTTTTAATGCGATTTTTTTCACATTGCTCTGCAACCGCCATTAACGACTCTTCTAAGGGTAATCCTGACTCACTTAAGGTGGCCAGTTGTCGTGTGATAAGCGCTAACTCTGCTGCAGAAACTTTACCGCCGCCGCTTTGGCCAAAACTAGCCGACAACCCCTTTTTTTCATTAGTTTTTTTGTTGTCAGCTAATGTTGCAGTAACAGAAGTTGGCATTAAACCTTGATCGCGCAACAAACCACGCACTTGTCTAGCCGTATCACCTTCGATAACGCCTTTTTTATTTTTACCGCGACTATCTACCGCTTGGTATTCAAATGCTGCCATAATTACTTATATCAGTTGCTTATGTTAGTTACTTATATTTAATCTATCGGGTTTACAGTGAATAAGTATTTAATCTTCACGAGTAACCCTTAAGACTTCCTCTAAAGTAGTTTTGCCAAGCATAACTTTATCGAAACCATCTTGACGAATACTGGCACTGGAATGTCGTACGTATTTCTCAATAGCTTGTTCACCTTGACCATTATGAATAAGCTCACGCACTTTTTCATCCACAGGTAATAATTCATGAATACCCACTCGGCCTCGGTAGCCTTTAAAGCTACATTCAGTACAACCAACAGCCTTATAAATCACTAATGTATTATCTTCAGGTAATGCTAATAACTGCCTTTCATCTTCATCTGGTAAATGACTTTCACGACAATGTGGGCAGAGTGTACGTACAAGGCGTTGAGCCAAAACGCCCAATAAACTAGAAGAAAGTAAGAAAGGTTCTACTCCCATATCTTCCATACGCGTTATAGCGCCTGCAGCAGTATTGGTATGTAACGTTGATAAAACTAAATGACCTGTCAAACTTGCCTGTACGGCAATTTGTGCGGTTTCTAAATCACGGATTTCACCTACCATGACTACATCTGGATCCTGACGTAAAATGGCACGTAAACCACGCGCAAAAGTCATGTCCACTTTTGTATTAACTTGGGTTTGTCCTATGCCTTCAATCGCATATTCTATTGGGTCTTCGCAGGTTAAAATGTTGCGTTCTTTCTCATCTATCTGAGTTAATCCGGCATAAAGCGTGGTACTTTTACCTGAGCCTGTTGGACCTGTTACTAAGATAATGCCATGAGGCTTTTCGATAAGCGCTGAAAAATTGACACGGTTAGTGTCGGTCATACCTAAATGTTTTAAATCTAAACGAGCGGCATTTTTATCTAATAAACGCAATACCACACGCTCGCCATGACCTGTTGGCATAGTAGAAACACGCACATCAACAGCACGCCCCCCTATACGCAAAGAAATACGACCATCTTGTGGAATACGTTTTTCAGCTATATCAAGCTTTGCCATTACTTTAATGCGAGAAACAAGTAAAGATGCGAGTTTACGATTGGGCTTAAGCACTTCTCGCAAAACACCATCAACACGAAAACGTATTTGTAAGGTATTTTCAAAAGTTTCAATATGGATATCTGAAGCTCTTTCTTTTATTGCTTCGCTGAGCATGGCATTGATCAGCTTAATGATTGGCGCATCGTCTTCATTTTCAAGTAAATCTTCACTTTCAATGAGTTCGTCGGCAAGCGAGTATAAATCGACTTCATTGCCAATATCTTCCATCATTTGCTGAGCTTCAGAAGAGTCTCTTTGATAAGCTTGCGTTAGCAATAATTCGAAAGCTGGCAGCTCTAAGAAATCAAATTCAAAAGATGCTTTGAGTATGCGACGAACTTCTAAAACAATTTCAAAGTTAACGTCAGCCAAGCAGTGTAAAATATAACCACCGTTTTGTTCATCGGCTGAGATGAGAACACTATGGCGCTTAGCAAAGGCAAAGGGCAACAACCAAGTGCTACTCACTTGTGCTTGCTCTGCCTTATCAATCGCAGTTACTTCAGCTTCATCGGACATTATTGTTTATCTTCTGTTGATGTTGGCGGTTTAGGTAACTCTGTACCTTTGTCCTCAAGCTTCTGCTGATACTCATTAAATGACGGTGGTAAGGTTAGGTTATCTTGCCACTGCGGTAAGATTGGCATATTTTCATTACTCATTAATGACAAACCTTCCTCATGTTTTCGGATTTGATCCGCACGAATATAGTTATACTTAGATTCACTTATTTCTGTCATTAACGCAGAATCTCTAACAATAGTGGCACGTAAAAACACCATTAAGTTACGTTTACGTGTGCTGTTGCTGGTTGATTTAAATAAGTGGCCAATTATTGGAATATCACCTAGGATTGGCACTTTTTGAACGCTTTCTTGCACATCTTCATCAATTAAACCACCCAGTACTACTGTGTCACCACTTTCAGCCATCACGGTGGTTTTGATTTCTCTTTTGTTGATTGAGATATCAACACCCGTGGTACCACTGACTGAAGACACTTCTTGCTCAATAACCAATTGAACAGCATTACCTTCATTAACCTGTGGTGTTACACGAAGCTTAATGCCGACTTCTTGGCGGTCTACGGTTTGAAATGGGTTAGAGTTATTACTGCCCGTTTGAGAGCCCGTAATAATAGGCACTTCTTGACCCACAATAAAATAGGCTTCTTCATTGTCTAAGGTAGTAATACTTGGCGTAGCAAGAATATTTGAATTGGTATCACTGCTGACCGCATTAACAATAGCGCCCCAATCATTTTTAGCGATACCGAACATCATACCGCTGACATTGCCTAATACTTGTGCAAGGATACTATAATCACCGTCAGTCGAAGGGTTTGTTGTCGTTACAGGGTTACCATTTGAGTCAATAGTCGTAACGGTATTCCCTGGCTCTCCTTCTGCTGCTTGAACTCCTGCAGCAACCGAAGAAATGCTCGCAGGGCCATTAGTAAACTGCGTAAAACCACCTGCTTCGTTATACCACTGAACACCTAAACTAACGCCGTCACTTTCAAACACTTCAACGATAATCGCTTCAACTAATACCTGAGCACGACGCACATCTAATTGACGAATTACTGCTTCTAAAGAACGTAACATATCAGGTTGTGCGGTAATTACTAATGCATTGGTTGATTCATGCGCTTCAATACTTACATCACGTTTTTTACTAGAACGTGTTTTTGTTTTCGCTGTCGTTGTTTCTGAAGCAATTGAGTCACTAACACCTTGTAGCACCTTAACTAAATCTTCAGCTTTTGAATACTTAAGGTAATACACGCGGGTATTACCGTTACTTTCTAATTCACTATCTAAACGTTTAACTAAACGTGCTACTCGCTCACGGGCTTTAACTTCGCCGCTAACAATGACACTGTTAGAACGGTCATCAGCAACAATTTTAGGAATTAAGAAAGTAGGTTGACCTGCTTTACCTCCTCTAGGTTTGTTCATCGCCTCGATGATACGTACCATTTCACCCGCTGAAGCATACTTCAGTTTGATAATTTCAACATCTTGATCACCCGCTCTATCAACACGTTCAATAATTTTTACCAGCCGATTAACGGTTGAAGCGGTACCCGTTAACATAATCACGTTAGCAGGGTCGTAGTTAACTACATTACCACCACCCGCTTGGTCTGATAATTGTCGTAACAGTGGAACTAATTCACGTACCGTAACATTCTTCACTTCAACAACACGGGTAACCATCTCATCACCGATGATATTACTTTTATTACCTACAACAGGAATAGCCGCTGTTTTCGCGTCTTTATTACGAATAATTTTGACAATATTATTATCCATTTCAACGGCAGCATAGCCGTAGACTTCAAGGACATTGAGAAAGAATTGATAGTATTGTTTTTCCGATAACAAATCATAACTACGGACATTGATTTTTCCGCGTACATTGGGATCCACTATCATGGTTTTTTTCAAGTTTTTACCAACGATATTTACAAACTCGGTAATTTCAGTGCCCTTAAAATTAGGAGAGTATTGAGCGGCACTTGCTTGACCAACCAAACATAAGCAATTGATGGTTATCGCTGTCGTTAGAATGAGTAAAAACTTTTTCATCATTATGGGTATCTCTGCTTTATTATTTTATTAGATAATCTTTATTAGAAAATCATTAATCATTAATCGATAATTGTATAGCGTAATTGTTACGATTATTAATTCGGTTAACCGATATACCCGCTCCACTTGATTATCATTTGCTCAGGTTTCCTGAAACTAGCATCTTCAAGTGGAACGGGTATATATGTTAATCTAAACTAATCAGTATTTCAGTCAAATTACCTTGGCGATCGACCAGTAATGAAATATCACGCGCTTTTTTCATCTCTGCCATCGCTTGCATTGCCTGTGTCGGAGCAATTAAATCAAAACCATTCATTTGAACAGCAACATCACCTGCTTTTAAGCCCGAAAGTTTGAAAAATTCGGGTTTTTTACCTGGACGAAGTGTGTAACCTATTATATTTCCGTCTCTACGTTTCGGTGAAATTCGTAAATAGTCGCCTATTTTTGCCGGATCTTTAGAAAATTCAGTGCGCAGATTTTTCGCTGTTTCAGTTAATGCTTTATTATTTCTTTGGTCAACAACACCCAAACCTGAAGATTTTGGTCCTACAGTAGATTGAGTTTTTCTTTGGCTTGTTTTATTAACAACTTCTCTTGCTGGCTGACTATAATCAAAGCCATCAAGCATCAAGGTTTCTAATCGACCCGAATGCTTAATTATCACGCGGTCTATTAATACTTGTTCAAGATTAGCCCGTGTGCCAATGATGATATCGCCTATGCCATAAGTATCTTGCTGACCTTGATTTTCAATAATCGCTGCAGCGATAGATTTATCATCACTTGCGACCAGACCCGTCAATATTAAATTTAGTTGGGTTTCAGGCACATTCGCCATTTCAATTTCAGATGTTTCACCACTACTTTCATTATATTGACCAAACAGATTAAGCGATTGAATTTTAGCAACATCAATTGTCTTATTTACTTTATTAGGATTGAGGTTTTTGGCGTTGCTATTAATTGAAGAGTTTTGACTCGATTGTGTTTGTGATACAAGTGACCAAGTTATTTTTGCGCTTACATAAGCAATATAAACTAATAATAATGCCATCACTATTTGCGCAACTCGTCGATGACCAAGTTGAGTGAATAATGATGTGAGCGCTGTCATGTTAGTGGGAAATACCATAGCTACTTATATTGTTGTTATTTTAAATAATCTATTCATTTTTAGCCGCAGCCATATGTTAGATTTTTGTTAAGTAAACACGAATGATACTTGACCGCAAGGTTAGCAACAAGCCATAGCCCGAGTTTTTAAGCTCTTTGAGCAAATTAAATCGTAACTAAATAGTAATTAAGTCGCTTAGGCTAGATAAATATACCCAAGCCAGTTGGGTATACAAGGTTGTATTGTTAATTTTCAGACCAATATCTTTCATATAAGTTCCAGCTTTCAGGTTTATTATGTCAACAAGTCAAGATCCTCAAAAAAAGCCAATTCGCTTAGACAAATGGCTTTGGGCTGCAAGATTCTATCGAACCCGCGCTATTGCTAAACAGATGATTGATGGCGGAAAAATTTTTTATAATGGTCAGCGTACTAAGTCGGGAAAAGCCGTCTCAATCGGTGATATAATAAAAATCAGACAAGGATTTGAAGAAAAAGAAGTCACCGTTATCGCATTAGCTGACAAACGCAGTGACGCTACTTTTGCTCAAACCTTATATCAAGAAAGTAAACAAAGTATTGAAACCCGTGATAAAAATGCCCTAGCACGTAAGCAAGGTATTCTCCTTAGCCCTGCTAGTGTTACTAAACCAGATAAAAAACAACGTAGAAAACTACGTGAATTTAAAGAAAGGATCTAATTGCCATGAGCCAATTCAATGTATTAAATCGCTACTTATTTACCGATGCCCATGCCCGTGGTGAACTCGTAAAATTAAGTAGTAGCTTTGAAAGTATTATTAAAAACCATAATTATCCTGTCGGTGTAGAAAAACTACTTGGTGAGCTACTTTGTGCGACTTGCCTATTAACCGCGACCCTCAAGTTTGAGGGTGATATTACCGTGCAATTGCAAGGTGATGGCCCTGTTGGTTATATGTCGGTTAGCGGCAACAACAAGCAACAAATGCGTGGCATTGCCAAAATGGCAGAAGAAACGTCAGCTGATACTCTGCAAACGTTAATTGGTAAAGGCACTATGATTATCACTATTCGCCCTACTGCTGGCGAAGCCTATCAGGGTGTTGTTGCTTTAGATGAAGAGAGCCTTGCCGATTGTTTAGCGCATTATTTTGATGTTTCAGAGCAAATACCTACTAAAATTTGGTTGTTTTGTGATACTGAACAGCAATTAGCCGCCGGTGCTTTAGTGCAATTATTACCTGATGGCGACGGAAGTACTGAAAACAAAGAACAACAGCAAAGTGACTTTGAACATTTGTGTCAGCTCACTAATACCATTAAAAGTGAAGAAGTCTTTTCATTAGAAGCTGAAGCATTGCTTTATCGTTTATATCACCAAGAGCAGGTCAATATATTTGAGCCACAAATGGTTAGCTATCTGTGTGGCTGTTCTGCTGATAAATGTTTATCGGCAATATCGCAAATTGAACCAAGTGAAATTAAAGCGATATTAGCAGAGCAAGGAAAAATTTCGATGACCTGTGATTACTGTATCACTACTTATGATTTTGATGAACTAAGCTTAAAAAGTTTCATTTCGAAAGTTAATCATTAAAAAAAGCACCCTTTTTGTAGCAATAATCAATCAAAACCCGCACTATTAATTATCACTTATTCCATAAAGTGATAATTAATAGCTAACCAGTCCCTCCCTACACCCCCTTAATTACCTGACTTGATGAATAAAGGAGCGAAATAAACGTAACTTTCATGGTAACCATTCATGCTATTTATAGTGAAAACTTTCACAATAAACTATTTTTTACTTTCGTTTTGTTCGCTATTACCCTAAAATACCCCCAATAATGACAGCATGAAAACTTTCATGACTTGCTTCATTAATCGACTTACTTAAATTAAAATTTGTCATACTTAGGAGTGAATTTGCTATGACCGCCCCGAAAAACTCAATTGATTTGTCACAATACGGCATCGACGATGTTAACGAAGTTGTTTATAACCCATCGTATGAGTTACTTTTTAGTGAAGAAACTAAAGCTGGCCTTGATGGCTTTGATAAAGGCATAGTAACTGAGCTTGGTGCAGTTAATGTAGACACGGGGATATTTACCGGTCGCTCTCCTAAAGATAAGTATATTGTTCGCGATGATGTAACTCGCGATACAGTGTGGTGGTCTGATCAAGGTAAAAATGATAATAAAGCTATGACTCCTGAAACATGGGATCACTTAAAAGGCTTAGTAACCACACAACTTTCTGGTCAACGTTTATTTGTTGTTGATACTTATTGTGGTGCTGATGAAGCAACACGCTTAAAAGTACGCTTCATTACTCAAGTAGCTTGGCAGGCACATTTCGTTAAGAATATGTTCATTCGCCCTACTGATGCAGAGCTTGAAAACTATGAACCTGATTTCGTGGTAATGAATGGCGCGAAAACAGTTAATGATAAATGGGAAGAGCAAGGTTTAAACTCAGAAAACTTTGTTGCTTTCAACTTAACTGAAAAAATTCAATTGATTGGCGGTACTTGGTACGGCGGCGAGATGAAAAAAGGTATGTTCTCAATGATGAACTACTACCTTCCATTACAAGGTATTGCTTCAATGCATTGTAGTGCAAACGTTGGTGAAGATGGTGACACTGCTATCTTCTTTGGTTTGTCTGGCACAGGTAAAACAACACTTTCTACCGATCCTAAACGTCAACTTATCGGTGATGATGAACACGGTTGGGATGACAATGGTGTATTTAACTTTGAAGGTGGCTGTTACGCTAAAACAATCAACCTAAGTAAAGAAAATGAACCTGATATTTACAATGCCATTCGTCGTGACGCTTTACTAGAAAACGTTACTGTTGATGCAAATGGTAAAATCGATTTTGATGATAATTCAAAAACAGAAAACACACGTGTTTCTTACCCAATTCATCATATTGATAACATTGTTAAGCATATTTCACGTGCTGGCCACGCGAAAAAAGTTATTTTCTTAACGGCTGATGCTTTTGGTGTTTTACCACCAGTAGCTAAATTAACTCCAGAGCAAACAGAATATTACTTCCTTTCAGGATTTACGGCTAAATTAGCGGGTACTGAACGTGGTATTACTGAACCAACACCAACTTTCTCAAGTTGTTTTGGTGCGGCTTTCTTAAGCTTACACCCTACACAATACGCAGAAGTTTTACATAAGCGTATGGATGATGCAGGCGCTGAAGCTTACCTTGTAAATACTGGCTGGAATGGTACTGGCAAACGAATTTCTATCAAAGCAACACGTGCTATTATCGATGCAATATTAGATGGTTCAATTGATAATGCTGAAACTGAAATCGTTCCGTTTTTCAACTTAGAAGTACCTAAAGTAATTGATGGTGTTGAAGGTGATATCCTTGATCCTCGCAATACTTATGAAGATGCAAGTATTTGGAATGATAAAGCGGTGGATTTAGCGAAACGTTTTGTTAATAACTTTGAGAAGTTTACAGATACTGATAACGGTAAAGCACTTGTTGCTGCTGGTCCTCAGTTATAAAGAAATGAGTTCAAGGCTATTACTGAAATAGCCTTATTCAAGAGACAATAAAGCCAGATGTTAAATTATTAACATCTGGCTTTTTATTACCTAAAATTAAGTAAACTGATAAGTTATTTAAACACTAGAGGAAGGTAAACTTTTGCCTGTAAGCCGCCAGATGGCTTGTTAGAGAGCTTAACTTTACCGCCATGAGTATCAACGATACGCTTTATAATAGCTAAACCCAGACCGCTGCCTTCTGTTCCTCTAGCAGTGTCCCCTTGAGTAAAAGGTTGAAATAATCGTTCAATATCAGCCTCAGGAATACCTGCACCATTATCACTGACAATGAAGAAGGCATAGTCTTTTTCTACTCCCGTGAATACTTCAATTTCATCAGTGGTATAACGAATGGCATTTTGCACTAAATTTGCCAACGCGCGTCTAACGGCCACGTGACGTAAAGGGATTTTAGCGCATTCGCCCGGATGAAAAGTTATTACTCTATCAATTGGTGTTTCAACGTTCAGCACTTCATCAACTAAAAGGTTTAAATCACCGAGTTCTGCTTTATCTTTTGAGTCATGACGAATGTAATCAATAAATTGATCAATAATATTATTCATATCATCAATATCGGTTTCAATACCTTCTTTAAGAAAGTCATCTGACTCATTCATCATTTCACTAGCTAAACGTATACGGGTCAAAGGCGTACGTAAGTCGTGAGAAATACCCGCCATTAATAAATTACGATCTTCTTCGAGTTGCTTAATGCCTTTAGACATATGATTAAAGGCTTGCGTTACCGCCATAACCTCTGAGGTACCGCGCTCAATAAGTGGATCAGGAAAATCACCTCGTCCAACATCTTCTGCCGCTATCTCTAGTGACTTTAACGGTCGATTGAGCTGTCGTACAAAAACCCAACCGCCCATAACACTTAATAAACCGATGACAACCATAAAGAATATTAACGGCGAGAAACTTCCTTTCTCCATACCTATTAGCGGAATTTTTACCCAGAGGTGTGGTGCCTGAGGTGCTCGTATCCAAAAAAGATACTCATCGCCTTGAGAAATTCTCACTTCAGCAGGCCCACCAAGCAATGCGGACATTTGTTCAGAGCGATAAGGATATAATCCCGCATTGGCTAAACCAAACTTGTAGGCATCTTCTTCACGATAAACACCAATACCCGTTTCATTATGAAATGCCTTTGCCATTTTCGGGCTTAACTTGGCATCATTGATATCAATGAAAACAACACGTACCTGTTTAGCCAACAGTTGATTTATTTGTTGCTGGTTTGGCTCAATAACATAGAGCGCAAAAGAAATGTAGGAAACGATTTGATTGATAAAAAGTAAAAAACCTATCAATAAAACCGTTTGTCCAAAAGCACTGCGTGGCAATATTTTCATATATATAACTTAACTTGAAAGAACTAAGCTGGACTACCATCGGGAACAAAGACATAACCTAAGCCCCAAACCGTTTGTAAATATCTTGGCTTAGCTGGGTCTTCTTCAAGCATTCGACGTAACCGAGATACTTGCACATCGATACTACGCTCCAGTGCTGAGTAATCTCTACCACGTGCAAGATTCATCAATTTATCACGGGATAATGGCTCTCTAGGATGAGTAACTAATGCTTTAAGTACAGCAAATTCACCACTGGTTAAGGGCATGCTTAAATCGTCTTTTTGCATTTCACGGGTCGCTAAATTCAGGTGGTAACCACCGAAGCTAATAATGTTCTCTTCTAAAGCAGGTGCTCCAGGAGCTTCTTGAGTACGACGACGTAATACGGCTTTAATGCGAGCAAGTAACTCTCTCGGGTTAAAGGGCTTAGGCATATAATCATCTGCACCTAGCTCTAAACCAATAATACGGTCAACTTCATCACCTTTAGCAGTTAACATTACAATCGGAATGTTATTGGAGTTTTGACGTAAGCGACGACAAATTGACAAACCATCTTCGCCGGGTAACATTAAATCAAGTACTAATAAATGAAAGTTTTCACGTTCAAGAAGACGATCCATTTGTTCTGAATTAGCAGCACTTCGAACCGTAAACCCTTGTTCAACCAAATAACGCTCTAATAATGAGCGTAAACGCATATCATCATCTACTACTAAAATTTTAGGTGTTTCTTGAGTCATATGTTATTTCACCTTGCTCGGTTTGTTTTTTATTATAAATATTTACCCGTTACTATAAGTGATATTGCTTACAATAAGAAACTGGCAAAAGTAAAAGACCCTAAGTATTTGTTACAATTTATGTAATTCTTAACTTAGTGTAGATTATTTTAAATAGTGAATACTTTGCTCTGTTACACATTGAGTAAAACTTTTCTTGCGCTCACTGTGTGAAAGGGAAGATACCGCTTGTTTAACTAATGTCATCTTTTGATCTCGCTCTGCTTTCGGTAAATGAGCCAGTTGTTCTTGAAAGCAACCAAATAAACCAAAGTTTAATGCCACATCTGATTGCATAGTATCTTCACCTAAACAGCTTCCAAGCTTTTCAGCCAAGGTGTTTTTATCCATTCCAGTGATTAAGTAGCTTAACTTATAGTCGACTTTATCGAACTTCCTCTCCTGATTACACATGAAAAACATATCTGCAACCGCAACAATAGGGATTAATTGTTGATGTTGTTTACTAAAGCGTTTTTTTAACCATTCATTATGAGCCTGCTCATTGGTAGGATTAACATCAACGGAAGTGCTTGTTGAATTTACCGAATAAAGCCACCATGCTTGGCTGGGTAAAGCGTAACAAGTAAACACGACTAATAACAATTTTAACAGTATTTTCATATAACTAGGCTCTAACAGTAGGATTTATCTCTCTTGATATATTGTGCAACACAGCTAAAACTAAGTATATACCCGTTCCACTTGAAGATGCAGAATTCAGCTTGAATTATAAACGTTTTTAGACAAGGCATTGATTGAAGATAATGGTTATTCCCTTGTCGAAATCAATAACATAGTATAAAACGTTTATAAACCAGCCCGTTGGGGTAAACTGAGCAAAACATATCCGTCGTTACATTTTTTTTAAGGACGCTACATGGATGTAGCTTATTAGAGAATGCAGGAGCATATTCTCCTGAATGACCATTAACAAAAAATGTGCATTGATTATGATCCGCTCAGGTTTCCTGAAACGAGCATCTTCAGGTGGAACGGGTATAATTAACTTATGTTTAAAAAATGTAGGAAGTAATATGCCCAACGCACTAAAAACCTTAGCGACTCTATTATTAATAACTTCAGTATTACTGGTCACTTGTAAAAGTGCCTACGCTAATGATCCTCTCAATGAATTTGAACAAGCGATGGTGCAACATAAAGGTAAAGTTGTTTATGTTGATTTTTGGGCTTCTTGGTGTATTCCTTGTCGTAAGTCTTTTCCATGGATGAATACCATGCAAGCAAAACATCAAGACCAAGGGCTTGTCGTGCTGAGCATTAACCTAGATGCAGAGAAAAAATTATCAAAGGAGTTTTTGAAACAAACACCAGCTAACTTTGCCATTATTTATGATGCAAGAGGAAAGTTAGCGCAAAAGTTTAAATTAAAAGGTATGCCTAGTAGCTACTTATTTGATCGCCAAGGCAAACTCATTAGTGCCCACACTGGTTTTAATGGTAAAAAGCAACAACTGTATGAACAGGAGATATCAGAAGCATTAGCCCAATAATAAGTATGCAGATTAGAAGGCAGTAATTGAGCTAAGGATAATATTGTCAAACATTACTGCTGTTTTCATAGTCTATTTTTTTCGTGTATTTTTGGTGTATTTCACCCAAATGTAAAGTCCGCTTATTGATAAAACAATCAATAATAAGGCAATAAAATCCATAAAAAACACGCCAACATCGCCCAGAATACGGCCACTATGGCTATCAATAATAATGCGTTCTAAAGTGAGAAATTGAGCACGATAAGCCAGTTCAGCCTGTTGTATTATATCGCCAGAAACCTGTTCGGATTGCAGCCATTTGGGTGCCATTAGTGGTTGAATAACTTGCCAATCAAAAAAGTCGCTGTCAGTTTGATAATACCCCTCTGCACTATCAACTATTACTTGGCCGTTATTAATACTCATTGCTTTTATCATTTCAGGTACACCTGACTCCGTACCAAGCATATCAACTAACTCACCATTAAGGTTGTATAGTAAAATACTTTGGCGAGTAGCAATAACAAACACTTTTTGCTGATTATGTTTCAATAATAACTGACCCACACTAACAATTTTAGCATCGCTTTCAAACAATAAATGGCCCTTAAGCCAGACACTGTTATTAATTACCTGAATAGTTTGTTGCTGATAAAAACGAACGTCTTGGGGAACAGAGATACCATAATAATCAAGTAGCAGAGTACTTTTAATGGGTTGATGCGCCAAGGATAAACCATTGGTATGGTTAAGGGCGACTCCAGTAACAGATAAAAAAACAATAAAAAACGCAGCAAAAACGCCCAGTTTTCGATGCCACTTTCTAAAGGTGCGATTTAGTTGTTGAGAGAATGGTTTAACAGTTTTTTTCATAAATATGCAGCAACTAAATAAAGGCTTATAATCTTCTAAAGCTAGGAATAAAAAATAAGTCGTTATTTTGCCTGAGCATGTTCATTTTAGCTAGTATCTGTTTTAAAGAGTGACTTTACTATTTAACCACAGAGCAAGTCTGGCGACTTTTGTGGTTGCTCTAACCGATAAGGTTGCGCCCGTAATGCCATCAATATGCTGACTGAGCGTTTTATCTTTTGTCAGTGTTGCATGCGCAAATTGTTCACTATAAAAATCATGACGCACTTCATCGCCTCGGGTTTCTCTAAAAGTAAGCACTTTGAGCTGTTTAATTGCATCTTTATGAATGTGAACGGCAATAGTGATAGGTTTTTCTTTACCCACTTCATTTAGAATCCAGACGTTATCATTAGCTTCTTGCCAGTAACGAACCCGCATACGACTGTATTTATGACTAAGAATTTCTGCAATAGTTTTTTTATCTTCCGCACTTAACCACAAGACTTGCACAGCAGGCACTTGCTCATGAAAAATTCCCTTAAGGAACTCCTCAGATGTTTGATATACCCCTTTAGCCATAACATTCATCGCTAAAACGCAGTATAAAAGTACTAAAAATAAAAACTTTTTCACAAGTTTACTCTTAACTTTTAATAAATTAAAAAGCTCAACACTGCACAAGACAGCGTTGAGCCACTTAGCTTAACAGTTTATTTATTTGAATTAAAACTGATAGCCAAAGCCTAGGTTGAAGCCTTTTGAGTCTTTAGAACCACCTAAGTCCTCATAATCCGCTTTTAACACTACATTTTCATGTAAAAAATAGTTAACACCAACATTTGTTGATTCAACCGTTGTTGAATCGCTATTACCTGCGTTGTTGTCATATTCTGCATAACGAGCGAAAACGCCTACTTTTTCACTTATTCTATAAGAAGGCTCTACATACCAACCTGTTTGCTCATCACGACCTAACGCTTTTGCTTCATCACCATTGATGTCCCAACGCGCGTATAAAGCACGAACGGTGAAATCATTTACTTGATAAACAGCATGCGCTTCAAGTAATGTTGCATCTGCAGTATCAATAGGTGTGTCAAAATTATTACCACCCTGAGTAATATCTGTTTGATACTGTACCGTCGCTGCTAGCTCTAAACCAGTAATTGCGGTGTATTTCACACGACCAGTATAAGCAAGATTTTCTGCCGTTGCTTTAGCCACTTTTTGACGACCGTTACGAATTTTAAAGTCATCACCAACTTCTAAACCACTAGTCACTGCACCATCAAGACTTACACCGCCTACTGGCTTATAGTTAAATGATAAACCCGCTTCCCACCATGTAGCAGGAATAATGTTTTTCTCAACACCGTTACGTTCAACACCATAGAATGTTGGTGGCTCATGCGTTTCATTGATAATGCCTACAGGAATTAAGAACAAACCAACTTTAGAGCTTGTCGCTTCATTAATATCAACTTCAACATAGGCTTGTTCAAGTTCAACTTCCCCTGACTTTCCTTCACCAGCAATAGAATGCTCTAGTTCAAATTCAGAGAAAAAACGTACGCTATCAGAAAACTCGTGCCCGAAAAACAATACAAAACGGTGAAAATCTATCTTAGCATCTTGATCTTCATAGTTGTTGTAATGTAACTCACCATAGCCACCAATTGTAGTGTAAGCAAACATACTGCCAGAACTTTCAGTAACTACTTCAACTTGATCAGCTGTTGCTTCAAGTTTTTTTTCTGTTTCATTTAAACGTTGTTCTAGTGACTTTAGAACTTCTTGTTGTTGAGTAATGACTTTACGTAACTCAGTCGTTTCTTCACTAGCAATAGCTGCATTACTCGTAAGCAATGTCGCAATAACCGAGGCAATTAATGTTTTTTTCATGTTATTTATCCAGAGAGTTATGTTATTTAATGTGTCTTATATTTATTTTCCGACATTAAACCACAAAACAAACAAGAATCAATAGCATTTGTATTATTTATTAGATTAAAAAGTTATTTATTGATTCAAATCAGATAAATTGTAAGTAAGTATGCTACTAAAACGAAAAAACCTATTTCAGTTAAACTGAAATAGGTTTTTAAATAATACCAATTAAATTAAGTGCTATAAGCGTGCAATTAACTATTTTTGTTGTATATGTACATCACGTTGTGGAAATGGAATGCTGATACCTGCTTTATCAAATTCAACTTTCACTTTTTCCATCATATCGAAGTAAATGCCCCAGTAATCTTCTGCATTCGCCCAAGGACGAACAAATAAATTTACTGAACTTTCACCGTGTTCACCAACCCAAATATCTACGGCTTGGTCTTTAAGTACACGTTCATCGGCTTCAATTATAGTACGTAACAGTGCTTTTGCTTTAGCGATATCATCGTCATAACCAATACCAAACACCATATCTACACGACGGGTACCGTTAACATTAATATTGGTCACACAACCATTAGATAACAAACCATTTGGAATAATAATACGTTGGTTATCGAATGTTTTTAGGATGGTATTAAAAATTTGAATTTCTTCAACACTACCAACATAACCTTGCGCTTTAATGGCATCGCCATTTTTAAACGGACGGAATAATAAGATTAATACGCCACCAGCGAAGTTAGCTAAACTACCTTGCAATGCTAAACCTATCGCTAAACCAGCAGCACCTAAAATAGCAATAAATGACGCGGTTTGAATGCCGAGCATAGAAGCAAGAATTATGATTTGAATCGCTTTTAATAAAGTACCTACAATACTTAATAAAAAACGGTGTAAGGTAATTTCTACCTTCTTCTTTTCTAGTCCTTTACCTACTAGGCTAAGCACTCTTTTGATAATAAAGTTACCGACGAAATAAACAACGATGGCTAATATAAATTGTACGCCGAATTGCAGTCCCATCTCACCAAGCATTTGCATATAATGTTCTATTTTTTCTATATTGATTTCCATGAAAATGATATCCTAAGCCATGTTAAATAATAGTTAACGCTGAAGTTAACCTTTAATTTACAATTGTAAGCTTTCTGCAAAATGGTGTAAATTATATTCCGCTTTATTTTCAGCCTTCGAGCACAAAATTTCACCATATTAACTATTAAAACCTAACAAGGAACGTCCTTTATTATGGCAACCCTGCTATCTTTTTTTACTCACAAATTTTTTAAAATATTACTCGCTTTATACTTGGGCTTATTTTTATGCATTTGGCTGATTTCGTCGCCAGTAGCGAAACACTTTATCAACCCTATTTTAGCTGAACACCAATTACAGCTATCTGATGACGCGAGTATTCGATTTAATCCCTTTTTAATGCGTATCACCCTAAGTGATATAGACTTATCAAGTACAAAAAGCAAACAACAAAAGACTGTGTTTGCCTTGAAAGAATTAAAGTTACAAGTGGCTTTATGGCAATTAGCATTTGATAAAATTGTATTGAGTGAATTTTTACTTACCCAAGGTACATTAAAAATTACGCAGCATGATGACCACTTGATTATTGCTGGCGTAACAATTCCTCCTTCTACGGAAGATGAAGAGCTTACTAACGCGCAAGTTAACGACCAAGTAAATGAAGAGTCGATTAACAAGCCAACCGCAAGTCTTCCTTATCAGATAGTGTTACCTGATTTTCTCTTAAGCCAATTTACTATTGAAATTGAAGTAGCTAGTCAAAAACAACAGACTAAAACTCATTATATAAACATTGAACAACTCGCTTTAAGTCAAATAAAAGCAACCCAAACTAAGCAAGAAGGTAACTTAGCATTGACCGCTTTAGTTGATGAAACTCATTTGACCTTTACAGCGAATACCCAATTAATATCGGGTAAAGGTGATATCCGCAGTAACTTACTTATCAATAATTATCCTATTGAGAAATTAGCACCGTATGTTGAACAACTTACTGAATTAAAAGGCTCTCTTTCTTTTAATAGTCAGCAAACAGTGACTATTGCTGAACAAGGTATGAATTTTAAAGTACAAAAAGCTAACTTAAAGTTACAGGATTTATTGTTAGGTTTGGCTGAACAAAATTTTACTCTTCAAACCTTGCAACATGATTTTTCTGATGTCGCTATTAACCTACAAGACAACAAAATTACTCACCTAGCAGGTAATAGTAGCATAAAGCTAACTGATGCCCTTCTTAGCCAGAATGAAAGCAAAGCGACCATTACCGCTTTTAAACAACTTAGTTTAGATGACATCAATTTTGTGTTAGATGATGAGCCCAGTATTGATATCACCGATATAGTTTTGGATGAGTTACTTTTTTCTAAAAAAGCCACCTTAGCCGATGCTGTAGCCCAAAAAGCTATGGATAGAATCAATAAACTTTCTGCTGAAGATGGACTTGATATCGCTGCTGCTGCAATTGTAAAACTACCACCCGTCATGCAATTAAAACAATTAACGGTAAATAACATACATATCCACGAAAAAAGTGTTGATATCAATAGTATTATTTTTGACACATTAGTCGGTGAGATTATTGTTAAGGAAAACAAAGATATTGCTAACTTAATTCTGTTGAATGATAAAGCAAGCGAACAAAAATCTACACAGCCTAATATCACTGAGGAAGTCGCTGCCGTTGAATCAGAAATTAAATCAAAAGAAGCAGAAGCGAACCGTGATGGCTTTGTTTTTAGCTTCAAAGAGCTTCGTTTTATTAATGAAAATTCTTTTGCTTTTACTGATTTTAGTGTTGACCCTATCTATCAGCGAACGTTATTTCTAGACACCTTAGATATTGGTGCTTTAAGTAATGGTAAAAAGAAACAGCAAGACCAAACCCCTTATACCCTAGTGGGTCGAAGTAATAAGTACGCCAACTTCAATTTATCTGGTTATGTGCAACCTTTTTCAGAAGTTGCAACTTATCATATTAAGGGCGATTTTAAAGAGTTTTCATTACCTGCTATTTCTTCGTATCTGAAAGCTTCAACGGGTATTGAAGTGAAAACAGGCCAGCTCAATACCGCTTTAGATCTAAGTCTTACTGGTGATGAAGTTGAGGGAAATATAATTGTACTGCTACAAGCGCTAGAAACAAGCTTAGTTGATAGTGAAGAAGCCGGTAATCTAATTGATCAGGGTGCATTGCCATTAAATATGGCAATGGGCATGCTAAAAGATGGTGATGGTAATGTAGAGCTTGATGTCCCGTTAAGTGGGTCTATATCAGATCCAAAATTTGGTTTAAGTAGCATTGTTACTTTAATTACCAAAAAAGCGATTATGTCTGCAACACAAGATTATTTAATGACCACTTTTGTCCCCTATGCCAATATAGTATCTATTGCGATAACGGCGGGTGAATTTGCCTTAAAGTTACGCTTTGATGATTTAGAATACCAAGTAAAGCAAGTTGAGCCAGATGATCACCAAAACGCCTACTTAACTGACTTCATTGCCTTGATGCAAGACAAAGAAGATACCCGTGTAACTATTTGCGCTATCAGCACCCCAGCTGATATAGGCTTAAAAGCCGGCGTTTCTGTAGAAGACAAAGCAGATATTAAACAACTACTCGATATTGGCGAGCAACGTGAACATGCCTTTAAAGATCATTTAATTGAACAAGGTAAGATTGATTCATCACGTATTTTGTTCTGTAAGCCTCAAATAGACATCAGTGAAGGCGCAATACCACGTATTGGAATATCAGTCTAAATTATGGCTATCATTAATCGTTCAATGTAGTAGTATCAGCTAGTTAAAAGTAATTCAATATAGCAATATCAATTAGTTAAAAAATATAAGGAGATTTGAAAATGAAAGGGTTTAGTAAGTTTTTTATACCACTATTGTTACCATTACTTTTACATGGTTATGCTTCAGTAGCAGCAGAAGTAGCAACAACCGACAAAGAAGCAATAACAAAGCAACACGGTAAGTTAGTCTGGGCTGACCTATACACCGGAAATGTAGAGGCTTCACTTAAATTTTATCACGATACCTTTGGCTGGACAGTTAAAGCGTTCGCTAAAGAGCAAACCAAATATCATTTACTTTACGATGGTGACCAAGCCATTGCTGGCGTACTGGCTCGTGATTCAAAGCGTAATAAAACAGATAATGCTTTATGGGTTGGCAGTATAGATACTGATAATGTATCGAGTAGAAGTGAACTAGCCGCTAAAAACAATGCCACAATTATATTAGCTCCTCATGACTTTACCCTTTATGGTAAAAGATCGGTTTTAGCTGATCCACAAGGCGGCGTTATTGCCTTGCTTGAGTTAGATCTTACTAACAAAAATCATAAAAAAATCAGCAACAATTGGGATTGGGCGCAATTGTTTAGTACCAATACCAAACAAGCTGCTTTGTTTTATCAAGATACTTTTGGTTATACTCTAGAGCCAATTAATACCGAAAAAGAAAGCTTCTTTTTAATTCAAGCAGAAATGGTTCAAGCCAGTATTGTAAAGCTGCCCGAATCATTTGAGCAAAGAGACCGTTGGGTCAATTTTATTGAAGTTAACAACCTCTCCACTATATTGTCAAAAGCCACAACCAACGGCGCAACTGTCATTTATCAACCAACAGGTAGAGGCTTAGCCATCATTTCTGATCCAAATGGCGCATTACTGGGTTTAACACAGCAGGAGAGTGAATAATGAAACAACTTAAGACCTTATTACTTACCTCTACTGTTGTTCTTGGTAGCTTCTTATTAACCGCCTGTGAAAATACCCATGTAAGTGGCTCTATGAGCTATGGTATGGGATATGGTGCTGGTTATCCGATGTATTATGGTAATGGTTATCATCGTCATACAAACGTTGTCGTTGTTAAACCCGCTAGAAATAACCGCTCTCGACCTACCAGAGCGAAGAGACGTTAGTCTAAATATATTATTTGATCCATCGCTACGCATGACTGAAGAGAGACACTTTTGAAAATAATGACACGCCAAGATAATTTTATTTATCTCACTTTTGCTTTAATTTTATTATTACTTGGTACGTCGTTAGCTCAACAGTTTTTTGAAGGTTCAGTGCAGCGCTTAGTGCAATCAGCCACTATAGTGACGCTATTAGTTGCTGTTTGGGGGGTGGATTCAAAAGATTTTGTTCTGCGTAAAACCTTTATTTTCCCCATCGCTATTTTATTCTTTTCTTTTTTTAGTGCTTGGCTTGATGATGCTGGCTTCGACCAAGTTTATTTATTGTTGCTATTAAGTTTCTTTATCTCAAGCGCCCTTCGCACGGCTAAACAGGTATTATTTACTGGTGATATTGATGGTAATAAAATTTTAGGGGCCATTTGTTTATATTTATTAATGGGACTAATTTGGGCGGTACTGTACACCTTAGTACAACTCACCTTCCCTGGATCATTTACTAACATCAATAGTAATAATGAATGGTTTACCTTATTCCCTGATTTTATCTATTTTTCCTTTGTTACTATTACGACGTTAGGCTTTGGTGATATTTCACCCATTTTACCTATTCCAAGATTTTTAGTATATTTTGAAGCAATAGTTGGACAGTTTTACTTAGCGATATTAGTGGCCAGTTTAGTGGGTTCACATATGAGTAATTTCGGCGCAAACCATAATCTACCTCAACGTAGTTCACCTCAACATAATTCGAGTAATAATAGTTCACCTAAAAATAAGCTAATAAATAATCCACCTAATGAACCACCTAATGCAGGTTCCTAGTACTAATCCACCAAGTAAACATAATAATAAGTAATTAACGTAAGGAAACTTCCATGAAAAACCAACAAGAGTTAACCAGTGATCAGGCATTTAACCGCCGGGTTATTGATATCGCCATTAAGCTTGCCGCCATGGCGATGATTATCCTATGGTGTTTTTCTATTATTAGGCCTTTTATATTAATTACTATTTGGGCTGCCATTTTAGCCGTCGCTTTATATCCTTTACATGAAAAACTTACTGCTGCACTTAAAGGTAATAAAAAACTCGCTTCAACCATTATTGCCATTGTAGGGATATCAATTATCGCTGTCCCATCAATAAACCTTTCGTCTTCTGCTATAGATTCTGCCCAGCATGTCTACACAGGAATTGAAGAAGGTACCTTAAAAATTCCAGCTGCTGACGAAAGCATTAAAGAATGGCCGCTAGTGGGTGAAAAATTGTTCAACTTTTGGCAAGATGCTTCACAAGATATCCAAAAAGTTGCAGGGCAATATCCTGAACAATTGAAATCACTTTCAAGCACTTTATTATCAGCAGTAGCTGGTATTGGTGGCGGTATATTACAGTTTATTGTTTCGTTAATTATTGCGGTAGTGTTTATGGCAAAGTCAGCCCCATTACATCAAGGTTTGAGTAAGTTAATGCGTCGCTTGATGAATGACTTTGGCGATAGAACAATTAGTACCACTATTGCTACTATTCGCAGTGTCGCTACTGGTGTACTTGGCGTTGCAGTTATTCAATCTCTAATGTCTGGTGTTGGTTTGATGATTGCTGATATTCCTGGCGCAGGTATCTGGGCAATTGCTGTACTTATATTAGCTATCGCACAATTACCACCTATTCTAATTTTAGGGCCTATTGCCGCGTATTACTTCTCTGTAGCAGACACCACTCCAGCCATCGCCTTTTTAATCTTTAGTCTTATTGTTAGTGCTAGTGATGCTTTCTTAAAACCGCTCTTTTTAGGACGCGGTATGAGTATCCCTATGTTAGTCATTTTACTTGGCGCTATTGGCGGCATGTTACTTTCAGGGATTATTGGCTTGTTTGTTGGTGCAGTAGTATTAGCGTTAGGTTATGAGTTAATGATGGATTGGTTAAGTCATACTCCTGAAAATGAAGAAGTAAATGCTGAAGCTGAGCAAAACGAATCTTAAGTATGTTATCTCTAAGAGTTTACTCATAAGCTCACGAGATGAATCACGTTATCAGTTAAATAAAAAAGCGACATAACCATTAATAGTTGTGCCGCTTTTTTTTATTTATTAATGTAAATAAGTTACTTTTTTAACGTTACTGGTAGCTTACCTAGCGCCTTCTTTTCATTGAAAACAACCGCCATGCTGGCATTAAACCCTGGGCTTATACTTTGCTTATTTTCATTTTCATAAATTCTATCGTCAAAGTTTAGCAACACACTATCGGCGAGTTCACTGTACTCATTTATTAAAAAGGGTGAGCCTTTAGCAATAAGAATTGAGGGTGTTCTTAACTTACGCGCTACTGTTAATTGCTGCTTTAATAACGTTGCGTATGTCAGTTTTTTCTGTTGCTGAGCAGCGCTACCATAACTTGGCGTTAAATCATCCATTCCGCCTAAATCTACTAAACTTGCGGTTTTAATATCAACAGTAGCAATGACTACATCCGCTTCACTTAGCAGCAACTCCATTTTTTTATCCGACTCGGTGTTACCGGCGAGGAAGTGACTAATACTAATTTTTTCAACTTCACTTGCTGGCAATATTTTTGCTAATACCTTATTGGTCGCATAAGTTAACGCCGCGAGTTCTTGCTCATTTGAGATCACAAAATGTAATCGTTTAATGCCTGCTACAGTAAGAGGTAACAACTGGTTATTTTTCAATAATGTTATGGCGGCATTGGCAAGCGCTTGCTCAGTATTAATGTGTTTTGTATTGGCAATTAAAGCGTTAGCCGATAACAGTTGTTGTGCTACTGATTCATTGGCTACTTCAATATATTGCTGCTTATATCGGTTTAATCTCGCAATAGATTGTTCAAATTCAGTTAACTGATAATCACCCTGCTTTATGCGCGTTGTTAGGGCTATCGCGACGTCTTTAATAAAGTGATAAAAATTGTCAATATCATTTGGTGTCCGAACCTTAAAAGGCATCACCGCAAGATCTGCACCTGCCACAAAGGTTTCAACCACAGCCTCAACGTCAGTAAAAAAGTGAGTTACACCAGCCATATCAAGGGCATCCGTCGCAATAAGGCCATCAAACTCCATTTCTTCTCTTAACAATGTAGTTAAAATTTTACGGGACATGGTAGCTGGACGAATAAGTTTATCGCCACTTTTACTGACAAATAAACTGTTATCTAGCGTTGGGTATTGAATATGAGCCGTCATGATCATGGCTGGCTTAGCGTGCTCAATTGCCCAAGCAAAAGGAGCAAGATCAACCTTATCTATAGTCGCCCTGCCATGATCAACGCGTGGTAAACCTAAGTGACTATCAACGTGCGTATCTCCATGACCAGGAAAATGCTTCAATGTCGCCATCACGCCTTGAGCCTGAATAGCTGTTACTGCGCTAGCACCAAGTTCGGCAACTTGGGCAGCGGACTCACCAAAAGATCGTGTATTAATCACGGGGTTTTCAACATTGGTATTTACGTCAACGACAGGGGCATAGTTATTATTGATACCTAAGGCTTTCAGCTCTTTAGCAATAACTGCATTAACTTGTGTAGCAAAGTGAGTACCATGCTCAGGGTAGCTAGCGCCAATGGCCATATTTCCAGCAAAACCAGTCATTTTAGCAAAACGAGCTACTCGACCACCCTCTTGATCTATTGAGATAATCAAAGGGTTTCCTTGTTCTGACTTTACTGCCGCACGCTGAATATCATGGGTTAGCTTAACCACTTGTGCTATCTCTTGCACATTTTCAGCAAACAATACGATACCACCGACATTACTGGTTTTTATCATCTGCGCAAGTTCTTCGGGTAGTTCAGTCACTGCTAGTCGGCAATGTTTTGATGTTGGCACACTGGCTTTACCATTTATATCCGAACAAAAGTATCGAATATCGAGAGACATTCTTTGGGCTATTTTTCGCTCAAATTGAGTGAATGTTGTAGTACTAGTAGAATTATTGGTCATATTTTTTTCGGTTGCCTGACTTTGACAAGCGCTAAGCGCAATTGAAACCATGATTATTAGTGCACTTGGCACTAAGTAAGTTCGCTTATTACTCGATAATTTACCGAGGAAAGTACTCGTTAAGTAGTTCGGTCGATTCTTCATCAAAGACAAAACCTACTTACTAAAAGCAAGAACATATTTTACTAGTTTATTAATACCTACTGCCACTTCACTGATCGATTCAGCAAGCATATAGGCTGGTGTTGTCACTATTTTATGTGCTTCATCAACGACTACGTCTGCAACATCACAATCAATATGCGTTAAACCTTTTGCTGAAATTAATTTCGCCGTTGCGTTATCTTTGCCAATAGTTCCTTTTACGCCTGCTGGATAAATCATCGGTAATAAGGCAGGGGCAATACACATAAAACCTGCTGGTTTTTCTACTTTAGCAAAAGCTTTAGCTGCGGTTAATACCTGTTCGTTAACACTATAATTATCATTGTCTAACGCAAAACTACTTAAGTTCTTTGCTGCGCCAAAACCACCAACAAAGATGATGGCATCAAATTCTTTTTCATTCAGTTCTATTAAATCTTCTACATCGCCACGACCAATGCGCGCAGCCTCAACAAGTACATTGCGGCTTTCATCTTCGCTCACTTCACCCGTAAGATGATTAATAACATGGTGTTGAGCTATATTCGGTGCAAAGCAACGATAAGTAGCACCCTGCTGTGATATCGCGAGTAATGTAATGACAGCTTCTTGAATTTCACTGCCATCATAGACACCACAGCCGCTTAGAATAACTGCTATATTTTTCATTTTTAATCCTTTCTTTTTAACTATTTTTTATTGTTAAACCATATCATTAGCTGACAGCTTAATACTACCAGCACAGCAAAGAACATTAACAAAGCAAACGGCTTCGCACTACCATCATAAAAGAACGCTAAAATTGGTCCAGCTAACGCGCATATTCCCCAACGAAGGGTACCAATAACCGCCGTAACTGTCCCTGAATGTGCGGGGAATTTAGTTAAAATTAAGGCGTCACTGTTTACTGCTACCATAGAAATACTTCCCATAAGAGGAAAAATAGCCACAACAGTATAAATTAATGGTAATGCCAATACATTCACCAACATCAATGCCGTTGCTGCCATCGTTGCTAGCGTTAAACCAAAGCGCAACATCGTCCTTGAGCCTTTACGTACAACAAATCGTGTATTAGTAAAATGCGCCATCATTAACGCTAAAATATTTAAAGCGAACAATAAGCTAAAAGTATATTCTGATACTTCAAAAATGGTTAAATAGACAAAGGGAATGGCGGTAATATAAGTAAAAAAAGCCAGTGCTATCATCATTGATGAAATGATATCTAGTCGTGCTTCAGCATTGCTTAATACAATTTTATAGCGCTGTATAAAACTCATCTCAATTTTTTTAACCACTGGTCCTTCTGGCAAGGCCACATCACTCGCATTAGGTAAATAGTAGCTGACCAGTACCAGTACAATGAGACTGTAAGCGGCTAATACATAAAAGATAAGCTGCCAGCTATGTGCCAATAACAGCATGCTGCCTATGCTCGGCGCTATCATAGGCGCTAACATCATGATCATGCTGACATACGAAAGCCCTTTCGCAGTATCCTTACCGTAATACTCACGTACTGCACCCGGAACAACGACTGTTGCCGCACTGCTTACAAAAGCTTGAAAGAATCTAACGGTAAGAAATTGTTCTATATTACTTACAAAGGGTAATAGTAGACTGGCGATAAAGAATCCTCCTATTCCCAGCAGCACAAGGTTTCGACGAGGGTGTTTATCTGCCATAGGACCAAATAATATTAAACCAAGTGCATAACCCAATAAATAAATGCTTAAGCTATTTTGCACCATGCTCATGGGTGTATTTAAATGCTCAGCTAACGTTGGCATAGCGGGTAAATACATATCTACTGCTAAGGGAGAAACAGCTAATATTGATGCTAATAAAGGTAATAATAACTTTAAAGAAACTTTAAGCTGCGCTGATGGTGTATTATTGCCCGAGACTTCTTTATCTGATGTTTTTTTGTTTAATGCTGTCATTTCTCTTCCAACAATTGTGCTGCTTTTTGCTTGCCCGTGTATTCGTATACCAATTGACCTAATACCTTAACGGCCGTTTCAACATCCTCACCCCATTGCACGCCATAACTTACTCGCATGTAATTTTGATACTTTCCTGATGGAGAAAAAATTGCCCCAGGGGCAAAGCTAACCCCTTGTGCCAATGCCTGTTGAAAAAACTCACCCGTTTTTACATGTGATTGACAACGTAGCCATAGCACACTGCCCCCTAAAGGTTTTGAAATACAGACTTCTTGTGGGAAATGTTCGGCGATTAACGCCCGCATACGCTCACAGTTATATGTAAGTGTCTTTCGTAGTACGCAAAGATGGCGATCGTAATCCCCACTCAGTAAGTACTCATTTAAGGTCCATTGCTGCAACATAGGTGTCGAGGCCGATTGTGCCCGCTTAATACGTTTTGCTTGTTCTTCGAACTTACCTGGTAATAGCCAACCTATGCGGTAGCCAGGTGCCGCTGTTTTGGAAAACGAAGAGCAGGTCATCACTAGTCCTTTCTCAGAATACAATTGAGCAGGTTTTGGCTTGTTATCGGTAAAATATATTTCGCTATAAACCTCATCTTCAATTAATGGAATATCATGTTGCTCTAATAGAGAAACCATCGCTTGACGCTGTTCATCCGTTTTCATTGAACCTAATGGGTTATTTATCGCCGTTGAAAACAAACAGGCAGTGATGTCATGCTGATTAATAGCCTCAGCTAAATCTTCGACACATACACCGTCTTCTGTACAGGTATAAACTTCAAGTGCTTTCATACCTAATGTTTCAATCAGCTCGATAATTCCAAAAAAGCACGGTGATTCAATAGCAATAATATCACCGCGTTTCGCTACACATTGCAGGGCAATAGAGAGTGCTTCTTGCGCACCATTAGTGATGACAATATCATCAGGATTTATCTCAACACCTTGGTCTTGATAACGAAATGCCAATTGCATGCGTAATTTGGCATCGCCAGTTACTGGGCCATAACTTACCGCCTTTTCTGAGACCTTACTTAAGACTGAGCGCATTAATCTGGCAAGGGCTTTATCAGGTGGATGTGCTTGAATTGGATTTGAAATACCAAGAGCAACCGTATTAGGTAAATGCACCGCCGCATGAACTTGTTCAATCATACTGCGACCTTGTACTTCTACAGGAGCGCATTGCGCCCATTTTGCAGGTCTTGGCTTAAGCGTGCGTGCTTGCATTGCTTGTAAGTAGTAGCCTGATTGTGGCTTTGCACAAACTTGTCCTTGTCGTTCTAATTCAATATAAGCCTGCTTAACCGTTGGTACACTTATATCAAACTGGCGACTTAGTTTACGTAAACTAGGGAGTTTATCACCAGGGTGTAACGCACCTATTTTCTTTTGGTGTTCAATAAAATCAATTACTTGTTGATATAAATATGCCGAGGAACTTTTATCTAATAATTTCATTTATTTCTCAGAGTAAGCGCCTTGAATACCAACACTAACTGTATAGGTTACATTTTTATATTTTTGTATATGTTATTAAATCAAAATATCATTACAATGTCACGCTTATCCTATATACCCGCTCCACTTGAAGATGCTCGTTTCAGGAAGTCTGAGCGATGTATCTTCAAGTGGAACGGGTATAAGTCCTACTTATGGAGTGGCAAAATTAATGAACAATACTCTTTTATACGTAATTACCGTCATCATCTGGGGGTCAACTTGGATTGCTATTAATTACCAATTAGGTGAAGTCGCCGCTGAAGTATCTCTTGTTTACCGATTTGGTTTAGCTGCTTTAGTTATGTTCGCTTATTGTCGTTTCAAGAAATTACCACTGAAGTTTTCAGCCAAACAACATGTGCAACTATTTGCTTTTGGTTTAACTTTGTTCGGCTTTAATTATTATTTACTTTATAACGCACAAACTCATATTAACTCAGCATTGACCAGCATTGCATTTTCCACTTTGATGATGGTTAATATTCTTAATGCACGAGTTTGGTTTAAAACTCGCATTTCGAGCCAAGTATATTACGGTGGCGCGCTTGGTTTAATGGGTATTGTTACTTTGTTTTGGCCACAAATAAGTAATGTGCATTTTGGTGACAGTACTTTACTGGGCTTAGGTTTTTGTCTAATTGGCGTAATGTTCGCTTCAACCGGCAACATGATTTCTATTAAAAATCAGCACGACAAAATGCCGGTGCTACCCGCCACAGCCTGGGGCATGATGTACGGCAGCATATTTATGTTTGTGGTTGCATTTGTTCAGGGACAAACCTTTAATTTTTCTTATACCTTTGAGTACATCAGCTCATTGCTGTACTTATCAATATTCGGTTCTGTTATTGCTTTTGGCTGTTATTTAACATTATTAGCTCGTATCGGCGCACATAAAGCCTCTTACGCCACGATTATGTTTCCCGCAGTCGCGGTAGTTCTTTCAAGTTTCTTCGAAGGTTTTATCTGGGATAGCTATACTTTTATAGGCTTAAGCTTGATGTTAGCGGGTAACTTAGTGGTACTAGCCAAGCCGGGTATGCTAAAACGCTTTGGTATTACGCATTTAAAAACAAGTAAAGCATAACAATACCCAAAAAATAGGGTTAAATTAATCGCGTTAACCATGTTAAAACAAAGCACAAACTTGCTATAATATGCGCGTCGCTTTTAATTATGACACAACTTATTACGCGGATATGAATAGACAAAAATTGCCCAGCATACTGGCAAGCAGATTAATAACCATACTAATTCGAACCAACCCAATCAACTTTAAAGTAATTTAGGTAACCTAATGCAACGACTAGCCCCAGCTTTACGTCAAGACAATGTACCTCTTGATTTAATTTCATTAATAAAAACTATTTTAGCTGCAACGAAAGAGATTTCATTTCGTGTTAGCCAAGGCCACTTAGGTGACGTGATGGGCTCAACTCTTGATGAAAACATTCAAGGCGAAGTTCAAAAACAATTAGATGTGGTTGCCAATGAATTATTCAAAGATATTTTACTTGAGTCTGGTTTCGTTAAAGCGATTTCATCAGAAGAAGAAGATCACTCAGTTGCTGGTGATGAAAATGGAAAATATATTGTTTCTTTTGATCCCCTCGATGGTAGCTCTAACATAGACATCAATTCATTGATTGGAACTATTTTTTCTATTCATGAAGCGCCTAAAGATATTGCTGCTGGTGATGATGACATGTTCAAGCAAGCGGGTGATAAACAAGTATGTGCTGGTTATGTACTTTATGGTCCATCAACTATGTTAGTGATGACTACAGGCAGTGGTACGCACTTTTATGTATTAGACAGAACCCATGGCGGTTTCTTATTAGTAGAGCGTAATGTACAAGTTCCTGTTGATACACAAGAGTTTGCCGTCAATATGTCTAACCAGCGTTTTTGGCAGGCTCCTATGCAAAATTACATTGGTGATTTACTTGCAGGTGATACCGGTCCACGTGAGAAAAACTTCAATATGCGTTGGATAGCTGCCATGGTGGGTGATATTCATCGTGTTTTATGTCGTGGTGGTATTTTCACTTACCCTGCCGATAGCAGAAAGCCTGAGCAACCATACAAACTACGTTTAATGTATGAAGCTAATCCAATGGCATTTTTACTTGAGCAAGCGGGTGGTTTAGCAATGACCAGTGAAGGCCGTATTATGGATATAGAACCAGATAGCATCCATCAACGTGTTGAAGTTATTATGGGCTCTAAAAATGAAGTTGAGAAATGTTTAAGCTACTATAAGTAAGCTTAAATTTTTTCTGAATAAATTTATTTTATAAAAAAGGCTTATTGTTTAAAACAATAAGCCTTTTTTTTTATTCATTAATTACAATGTTATGACTAAATTTTTTAACTGAAATAAATCAGTTTAGTTAGACTTTGAAAAGTTATAACTGAAATGCTTTTCCATTAACAGTTAGTTGACTTTGAACATATTTGGCTTCAACTGTAATATCATTATCTTGTCGGTTTAAGTAACCTTCCTTAACAAAGTTATCCACCATAGGAGCCATGCCTAATTTGCTTAGGAATGCCATTGGTGCTTTACCTTTAGCATCAGCTTCTAACGCCTTAATTAAGGCCATTGAATTCAAATCAGCACTATCAAATAAATCTTTGTTAATATTAAAGTTAAATTCACTAGCGATCTTCCCTTCATCAGTAACAACACTTAAATCTGTTATTTTCAAATTGGGATCTTTGGCGAGTATTTTTTCTGCAACTGCTGATAGCGCTTTTAGGCTTTCTTCAGAGTCATATTGACCTGAAGCATTCACAGACAAGTTAGCCATAGTCGTGTTTAACTCTTGCAAAGCATGGACATCAATATTAGCTAACAATATCGCTACGTTCGGCTCTTTAAAGTATTGTCCTGAAGCGCTAATTTCTTTCGCTTGATAGTTTAACGCAAGCGCTAATAAATCATTCTCTAATGAAACCTCACTAGTTAAAGCGGCTCCATCTACAGAAAAAACTTTACTGTTATCGTTATAAACATTTAGGCCTGCGACTGTAAAAGTGGCATTGCCTGTTAAGATTGCCGTTCCTGCGAGATAATCACCGCTCACAATTTTTTGCTTAGTAGACATACCGACGGCTCCAATGACAAGGCGTTCATCCTGTCCTTTAACGTCGAGACCTCCCCAAGAAAAGTCACCACTGATATGCTCATTATTAATTAAGGTAAATTGCGCAGAAGATGGTTCAGATACAATCACGCTATCGACATCTTGATAACTTATTTTATCAGTATTAATGAAGGTGGTAACTTCTTTACTAAAGCTTAGTAATGCACCAACATGCAGTTTTTCGTTGATAATATCAACTATGCTTTCATCCAGCTCAAGCGCTGTAAACTTAAATTTCACCCTTGAATAGCCTAAACCAAGATGCCAATTTTGTTCTGTAATAATGACAGGACCAAAAGAGAGATCTTCTTCTACGATAATAGTCACCTCATTGATGCTATTATCTTTCAAGGCTATTTTCATTTCTGACACGACATCAGCACCGAACCAACCACCGGTATATTGACTGGTTGTTAAGGTGATACCATCCGTTTCATTAAGTTTTGCAAGTACTCGTTGACGTTCTGTTTCAACCATAGAGCCAATAAATTTTGGCGCAATTAGCAAACTAGCCAAGATTAAAACTATAGCGATATATATTTTTTTCATTATTAAAATTCCCTTTTAAAATAATTTTTAAGTTCAATTATCCATTATCAAATTGAACGTTGGCGTACCATTTCAAACAAACAGACGCCTGTTGCCACTGATACGTTCAAACTAGAAACAGTACCTGCCATAGGCAGCTTCACTAGTTGATCACAGTTTTCACGGGTTAATCTGCGCATCCCTTTACCTTCGGCGCCCATAACAAGTGCCATAGGTCCAGAAAGTTTTACATCATACAAACAAGTATCTGTCTCTCCTGCTGTACCAACAATCCATACACCTTGTTTTTGAAGCTGCTTCATCGTTCTTGATAAATTAGTTACTTGTACTAAAGGCACACTTTCAACCGCTCCTACCGCAACTTTACGAACAGTAGGCGTAATTTGTGCGGCATTATCTTTTGGTACAATAATGGCTTGTACACCAGCAGCATCAGCGTTACGTAAACAAGCACCTAGATTATGTGGGTCAGTAACACCATCTAAAATAAGAAAGAATGGTGGAACGCCTTTTTTTTCTGCGGCAATAATGATGTCATCAATATCATTTTCTGTATAACTTTTTCCAGGTCTTACACGAGCTATAACGCCTTGATGTTGCTCACCTTCGCTTTTTTCATCAAGCGCTTTACGACTCGCCAATTGTGTACCGATACCGTATTTTCTTGATAAATTAATGATTGGCATTATGCGATCATCTTCACGACCTTTTAATAACCATATTTCAATAAAACGCTCAGGTGCTGCGTTAATTAAGGAATTAACTGCATGAATACCAAAAACTAACTCTTCATTTTTCGCCATGATCTTTCTCTATTTATATAAACAACGAGGCTAATAAGCCATGTTTATACCCAAGCGACTTAAAGCTGAATCCTGCATCTTCAAGTGGAGCGGGTATAACTATTACTTAAGCACTATTTGCCGTACCTTTACGGGCATTTTTTCCTGGGCGTTTTTTACGTGCACTGCGCTTTTTCGCTTTGCTTTTTTCTTTTGGCTTGTCTTTAGACTTGCTTTTAGGTTTGTCTTTTTTAGCGGTAGTTGCTTGAGTCCCAGTCTTAGTTTCTGGTTTACCCTCAACTGACTTTGACGTTGAGCGTCTAGTGCCTTTTCCTTTAGATTCGCCTTTCGATTTACCTTTAGGCTTGCCTTGGCTTTCTTCCGCTTCAGAGCCTTCAAGTCGTAAGTCAATTTTCTTTTCGTCAAGGTTTACCGCGGCAACTTGCACTCGAATTTCATCACCAACACGGTACTTTTTACCACTATTTTCACCGGTTAGGCACATACGTACATCATCAAAATGATAGAAATCACGACCAAGAGAAGTGATATGAACTAGACCTTCAATATGTAAATCTTGTAAACGAACAAACATACCAAAGTTAGTCACTGTTGAAATAACACCGGTAAAGTTATCACCAACATGGTCCTGCATAAACTCACATTTGAGCCAATCAGCAACATCGCGAGTTGCTTCATCAGCGCGTCTCTCTGTCATGGAACAATGCTCACCCAGCTCAATAACTTCCTCTAAGGAATATTCATAGCTGCCTTCATTGGCTTCGTTTTTAGCTTCTTTTTCTAAAATAGCTTTGATCACTCGATGCACCACTAAATCAGGATAGCGACGAATTGGTGAGGTGAAATGACTATAAGATGGTAGCGCTAAACCAAAATGGCCTTCATTGTCACTTTGATAGACAGCTTGGCGCATTGAGCGTAACAACATGGTTTGAATAAGCTCTTGATCAGGTCGACCTGCAACTTTAGCTAAAATATCACCATAATCTCTTGGCTCCGGTGCTTCTTTAGAAGGCAATGACAAACCAAGTTCATTTAAATAAGTAACAAAGTTACGGTACTTATCTTCACTCGGTTTATCATGAACACGGAACAAGCCTGGCTTTTCATGTTTTTCAATAAATTTGGCCGTCGCAACATTGGCCATAATCATACATTCTTCAATGATTTTATGGGCATCATTACGGATAAGCGCTTCGACACTGGCAATTTTTTTATCTTCATTAAAGATAAAAATAGATTCTTGTGTTTCAAAGGCGATAGCACCACGTTTTAGGCGAGCATCGGTTAGCGCATGATACATGTGTTCAAGATTTTTTAAATCAGGAACTAAAGTTTGGTACTCTTGACAAAGTGCTTCATCACCTTCGAGAATCGCAGCGACTTTGGTGTAAGTAAAACGGGCATGAGAACGCATTACTGCGGGGTAGAACTTACTACCTGATAGTTTTCCGGTAGCGCTAATGGTCATTTCACACACCATACATAAGCGATCTACGTCGGGGTTAAGTGAACATAAGCCATTTGAAAGTTTCTCTGGCAACATAGGGATAACTTGGCTAGGAAAATACACCGAGTTACCACGTGATATCGCTTCATCATCTAAAGCTGTGCCGTGCTGAACGTAATAACTTACATCAGCGATTGCAACCCATAAACGCCAACCACCTGATTTTTTTGGTTCACAATAAACAGCATCATCAAAATCTCTAGCATCATCGCCATCGATAGTAACCAATGGTAAGTCACGTAAGTCTTTACGTGGTAATTTAGATGACTCTTCCACTTCATCAGCAATACTCGCCACTTCAGCTTGTACCGCATGAGGAAATTGATGGGGTAAGTCATGGGCGCGCAATGCTATCTCTATTTCCATTCCAGGAGCAAGATGATCTCCTAAAACTTCAATCACTTTACCAATAGCATGAGATCGTTTGGTCGGCCTTTGTACCAATTCAACGACGACCATTTGGCCGTGTCTAGCACCCATTTTTGTTTGCGTGTCAATCAACACTTCTTGTTTAATTTTACTGTCTTCTGAAACAACAGAGCAAACATGATGATCAATATATAATCGACCAACTATAGGTGCTTTTCTTGGTTCTATAACTTCCAGTATTTTGACTTCTTTTCGGCCTTTACGATCGGTACGGTCAACCAAAATGGCTTGCACGATATCACCATGAAAGACACGCTGCATTTCGTGGGATGAAATATAAAAATCTTTACCTCTTTTATCGGTAATAGATGAGTCATCAGGAGAAAAGAAACCAAAACCGTCACGATGGCCAATAACTTTGCCGCTTAGCAGGCTATTTTTTTCCGGCAGTGCGTATTGTTTGAATTTATTAAAGATCAACTGACCACTGTTTTCCATCGCACGTAAACGACGCTTCAAACCAATAAGTTGATATTCTTCATCATACTTTAGTGTTTTGACCAAGCTATTAAAACTTGGTGGTGGCGAGCATTTTTCGATGATTGATAGCAATAATTCGCGTGAGGCGACTGGCTTTTCATATTTTTTGGCTTCGCGTTTAGCGTGTGGATCGTTATAGGTCACTATAATGGGTCAGTATTTAAGGATAACTACTTGTCAGTATACCATAAAGTTATTATACCAAGTCTATTAAGTTACTTCCCTCGCAGAGCTTGTCAGCGGTTTAAGAATAAGTAGAATTTTTTATATATAGTCATTCTATATTAAAGGAATTCTGTGCGATTATTGAAGTGCTGACAAGCTTCCAAAGGACGAGTTTATAAGTCTAATAATCTGCGTTATTGATTTCGACAAGGGAGTAACCATTCTCATCAATCAATGCCTTGCCTCTAAGCCTTTTAAATCTCGCTGAGTGGGAACATACCTATTAGAATTGGTATTATTTACTACGCTAACGCTTTGGCTTAATTTGTATAACTGGTTCTTTTCGCTTCTTCTATGACTTTATTGGGCATTTTACTGGCAAGACCAGATAGTAAGCCACTGATTTTTTTGTGTATTACCTTGTCATCAGTTAAAGAGTGATGTAATTGAGAATATAGCGCAGGGTAGTCTAACGGGCTACCATAGCCTTGCTCATATATATCAGCAAGTCGCATCTGTGCAGCTAAGTTATTTAAAGTTGCTGCGGTTTTTAAATAAACAATGGCGCGGTCAATATCCACCTGCATAAATTTACCTATATGGTAATAACGACCTAACTGCTCCAAACCTTCTGCTAAGCCCTGATCAGCGGCTAAATGCATATAATGAAGTCCTAGCGGAATGTCTTTTTTTACACAAACACCATAAGCCAACATATCTCCCCACAAAAATTGATATGAGGGCATTTTGGATTTATTCGCTCGCGCTTCAATATCTTGTACTAATTGGCATTCATCGAGCACTACTTGACTTAAATGCTTGTTGTTTTTAATTAAATCAAGCAATTGATTATCGGTATAAATCTGAACGGCTTGCAAGTTTTTCTTCATAGCCAATGCTGAAGAACTGGAAAACAAAAATATAACAGAGAGAACAAAGAAAAATAATATACGCATAAAAATCCTAACTAGGCTAAATCAGCTGACTTCTCTGTATCGGCAAGCAAACTGCATCTATGAAATTTATTTAAATAATATAACCATAGTAAAGCAATTTTGGCGCCAACATAGTGTTTTGAGACTATTATTAATTCAAATTGGAAATTTACTATTATCATTATTATTTAGCGTATAATAAGGGACTTACTAATAGTATCAATTTACGAATAGCGTATTTCAGTGAGTTTTAAAAATAATAACTCCTCCATAATTTATTAAACACGGCGATTGATATGCTAATTGAAAAAGAGCTTTCTGAGTTAACCGTAGGCCATTATGTGGTAAAGATTATTCAGCAAGAGGATTGCTTTTCGTTAACTGCCGCTGGACACATCAAAAGCAAAGCAGTTATTAATCGTCTCAAAAGCAAAAATGTTTATCGTGTTCTAATTGATGATAGCAAAACATTACTGCCTAGTAGCCCCGAGGAAATCGTCATTTTAGACGCCCCCTCAATTGTTAAAAACAAAGAACTTAAGCACGCAAAAGCAATTTTTGACCAATCTAAATCCATTCAAAAGAAGTTATTTCATGATGCACTTAGTGGTAGTTGCTTAGACTTATCACCCGTAGTGGAAGTCACAAATAAATCAATCGATGCAATATTTAACAGCCCTGACTCACTTGCCTGTATGTTAAATATTCGAGAGAAAGATGAATACCTTTTAGAACACTCTGTTGCAGTTTCTGTTTATATCACCATTTTTTCTCGCTATTTAGGCCTAGAGAGACACATTATCGAGCAACTATCTATTGGGGCATTCCTTCATGATATTGGTAAAATAAAAATACCTGATAAAATCCTCAATAAGCCCGGTAAATTGACCGATGATGAATTTACCATCATGAAAACCCATGCAAATCATTCCATAGATATCATTAAAAAAACGGCTGGCATCAGTGCACTTAGCCTCGAGGTAGCAGCCTTACACCATGAAAAGCTTGATGGGAGTGGCTATCCTTTTCAAGTAGAAGGTGAAGATATCAGCCAATATGGTCGCATGATTGCCATTTGCGATATTTTTGATGCATTAACCGCTACACGTGTTTATAAAGAAGGTTATGCCCACGGTAAAGCTTTTAGCATTTTGCGAGAATTGGCAAAACAAGGGCAGTTAGAATCAAGGTTGGTTGACCAATTTATCAAATGTGTCGGGGTATTTCCTGTTGGCTCATTGGTGCAATTAAAATCAAATAAATTAGCATTGGTGCAGGAACGCAATGATAAAGATCCCATTAATCCACAAGTTCACTCCTTTTACAGCGTCAAGCTAAATCAATTTCTCAACAAACAAGAAATTGATTTATCAGACAGTGAAGATTCAATTGTAAAAGGTGTCAGGGCAGAAGAGTTCGACCTTGATATGAAGCAAATTGTCGAAATGTTGCTAATGGAAGGTTAGACTTTCTAATAAGAGATGATTGTTATATGAAAACGTATAACTCAACGAGAGAAAAATCTCGTCGTGTTATATGTTACCCAAGCATTGAAAGTTACACTAAGCAAATAGCTAAGCAGCGCTACTGACTTCTTTAACTTGCTTAACTTGATTAGCTTCTTTTTGCAGAATGATTGTTGCCTTTGCCTGTTTATCTTCTTTACGCTTATCCCTTAATACCAATAAACATGGTGTTAATACTAAGGTTAATACCGTAGCAAAAGCTAAACCGCCAGCAATAGCCGTTGCTAGCTGTGTCCACCACTGTGTTGACGGTGCACCAAAGACAATAGTACGTTCAAAGAAATCTAAGTTTACCTGTAATACCATAGGCAGCAAACCCAAAATGGTGGTTATTGTGGTTAACAGAACAGGCCGTAAACGCTGCGCGCCCGTTCGTAAAACTGCCTCAACCACAGGGTAGCCTTCTTTACGTAAAACATTGTAGGTATCAATCAGTACTATATTGTTATTCACCACAATTCCCGCTAATGAGATAACACCAATTCCGCCCATAACGATGCCAAACGGTTTTTGAACTAATAACAGTGCTAAAAATACGCCAACGGTTGAGAATATGACGGCACTTAAAATCAATAGTGCTTGATAAAAGCTATTGAATTGAGTCACTAAAATCATTGCCATTACAAAGAGAGCGATAGCAAAGGCGTTAACTAAAAACGCTTGAGATTCCTGTTGATCCTCATTCTGTCCCTTAACATCAATATCCACTGACGGGTGTAACCCAAGTGTCGGTAACTGCTCTTGCAAAATAGGTAATTCATTCAGTAGTTGAGCACCGGCAATTAAGTTCGCCTGCACCGTAACAACTCGCTTAGCATCAACACGACGAATAGTATCAACTTTAGGTGCGGCTCTTCGCTCGACAAAACTGCCAACAGGCACTAAACCTGACGTTGTCTTTAAACGTAGTGAGTCTAGTCGACTTATATTACGTTTTTCTTCAGGAAAGCGAACACGAATATCCAGCTCATCATCAACATCGTCAGGGCGATATTCACCAAGCTTTAAACCGTTAGTAACCATTTGCACACTTGAGCCAACTAACGCGGCATCAGCGCCATACGTAGCCGCTTTGTTTCGATCAATAATGAGCTGCCATTCTATGCCTGGTTTAGCGCCAGTATCCTCTATGTCGGTAAATTTTCCAGATGCTTCCAATGCATCACGTATAATTTTCACCGATTTATCTAGTTCTCCAGGAAAACGCGAGCTTAATTCAAGTTTAAGATCTTTTCCACTTTGCGGACCGTTTTCATTTTTTCTCACTTCAATTTCAACGCCGGCTAAGTCATCCGTTAACTCGTGAATATTGGCTACTATGTCATCCGCTGAACGTCTTATCTGCCAATCAACAAAGTTTAATTTAAAGGTGCCTATTTGGTTATTACCACCCGTGCGAGTATATAAGGTTTCAATTTCCTCTAGCGGTAAAATACGTGCTTCTATAGAACGCATAATCACGTCTTTTTCTTTGATGGATAAATCGCCATGGGAGCGCACCACCATAGTTGCACTTTGTGGCTCAACCTCAGGAAAGAAGCTCACGCCAAGACCTGATGCGCCATAGAGCCACATCACCACAAAAGAGATAGCAAAGGTGCCTGCAACTATTTTCCAAGGATGTCTAATTGCCGTTGTCAGCACACGAATATAACGACCAGTAAAACCTGATAACTTATTGAATTCTCCTGCTTCAGTATGTTCTATTTGTTGCTGTTCTTTACTGCTGACAACCCGAGCTTTACCTAAAACAGCGCCTAAAGTGGGCACAAAAATGAGGGCCATTGCTAAGGAGGCTGATAACACTGCGATGAGGGTAAAAGGTAAGTACTTCATAAACTCACCCATGATACCTGGCCAAAACATCAATGGCGCAAAGGCTGCTAATGTTGTCGCCGTTGAAGCAATAATCGGCCATGCCATACGACGAGCTGCGGTACCATAAGCAACAGCTTTGCTATGACCTTCATTCATCTGTCTGTCTGCAAACTCGGTGACAACGATCGCCCCATCTACGAGCATGCCTACAGCCATGATTAGGCCAAATAGCACAACAATATTTACTGTCATTCCTGCTAGGGCTATAACTAATATTCCCGTTAAAAAAGCCCCTGGAATAGCTAAACCTACCAATAAAGCGGTGCGACCACCTAGAGCCGCAATAATGACAATAACGACCAATAATACCGCTGAAAAAACATTGTTTTGCAAATCTGTCAGCGTATTTTTAATTTCTATTGATTGATCACCGACATAATCTACTTTGACTTGTTGTGGCCATTTAACACGGCTTTCATTAACAATTTCTTTAACTTTATCAACCGTTTCAATCAGGTTCTCACCAGAACGCTTTTTGACTTCTATCGATACAGAACGATGACCATTTAATCGGGCAAAGCTGGTGGGATCTTTATAAGCACGACGCACCGTTGAGACATCTTGAAAGGTAATAACGCGATCGCCATCAACCTTAATAGGCAGTTCAAGTAAGTCTTGAATATTTTCAAAAACAGAAGGCACTTTGATGGCAAAACGTCCTTTGCCAGTATCCATTGTACCTGCTGGTACTAAGCGATTGTTTCGCTCTACAAGATTATAAATGTCAGTTTGGTCAAGTCCGTAACTTTCCATTAATAAAGGGTCAACAATAATTTCAACCATATCTTCACGATCACCGCCGATCTCAACTTCTAGCACTTCTTGCATGCCTTCAATTTTGTCTTTGACATTCCGCGCTATTGTTATCAAACCTCGCTCAGTAACAGCCCCAGATAACACAACCGTTAGTGCTGCTTCTTGGTTAGCCATGGTGACTTCATTTACCACCGGCTCTTCAGTCTCATTGGGTAATTTAGCTTTGGCTAAAGTCACTTTATCACGCACATCGGCAAGTGCTTCTTTAGGATCAAGTCCAGCAATAAATTCTAACGTAACAGAGGCGTGTCCTTCTCCTGCATTCGAACGCATTTCTTTAATGCCCGCGATAGATTTAAGCTCATTTTCCATCGGCCTCACGAGCATACGCTCAGCATCTTCAGGAGAAATACCATCATGAATCATAGAAACATAAATAATTGGAATGGTAATATCAGGATTGGCTTCTTTAGCAATGTTGTTATAAGTCACTGCGCCAGAAATAAGTAGTAGTACAAATAGCATCAAAACAGAGCGAGTACGTGTCAATGCGGCTTCAATAAGCGTTAACATAATAGCTCCTATTTTAGTGTAGCGGCGGTTACAGTAGCAGCTTGCTTAGCTTTACTTTTGCTGGCTTTGCCATCTACATCATCGAAGATGGCCTCCACTCTATCCCCTGCACGCACGAAGCCTTGACCTAAAACAATGATATCTGCTTGCTCGCCAAGACCTGTTAACCATATGCCATCACTTTCACTTTTAATGATCTCTATTGGCGTAAAGTGAACAATGGATTCTTTTACCGATTTAACACCGATATTACCTTGCTCATCTAAAGCGAGCAGTGCTGGTGATATTTTTATTGCAGACATTTTGGCTAAATCTATGGTCAATTCACTGCTTAAGCCCGCGAATAAATTCGCCTTTTTATTATCAATTTCCACTTCAATTTTAAAAGTATTGGTCGCATCATTACCGACACTAGCAATGTAACGCAGCTTACCTTGTGCTTGTGCACCATTTAATAAGGTTACTCGCGCCACTTGACCAACAGACAACTGACTTATTTGTTGCTCGGTGGCATGCGCTCTAACAATAAGCGGGTCTAGATCGGCAATCATGGCGATATCATCACCAGAGGCAACGTAATCGCCAACTTCAACATAACGTGTGTTAAGAATACCAGTGAAGGGCGCTTTAATAATGGTGTGGGCAATGTCTATCTCTAATCGCTTTATTTCAGCTTTAACCGATTCGAGTGCAGCAAATGATTGTGCTAAATGCACCTTACCTTGATAACCTTGTTTATTCAGCTTTAATGCACCTTCGTATTCTACTTCACGTTGGTTCAATAATGCTTGACTACGGATTAACTGAGCGGGTAAATCATTTAAAGCAATTTTTGCAATAATTTCGCCTTTAGAAACTTTTGAGCCTCTTTTTGCTAATACTTGAATAATTTTGCCGTGTACTTCAGCTTTTAAAGTGGTGATGCGATCAGGCTCTGTACGACCATAAAGCTCGATTGTTTTATGAATGTATTGTCCAAGTCGTGTTTCAACTTTAACTTGTGCAGTCACCTGCTTTTCGTCATGGCTAGGAATTTGTGCTTTTATCTCAGACTTTTGCTCTGCAACACTAGGGCCCGAAGCCATCCATAGTACTAAAACAAGGGTGATTAGTGCCGCAATAAGGTAAGGACGTTGCGCTAACCAGCTAGATTTTAGGGTAAATTTCATCATTATATCTCCATTTTATCGGAATATAGTAACGTGTTTTATAAAGGGGAGATAAACTAAGTTGCAACAATTTGTTTATTTTTTGTTAGTGTCCGTAAACAAAAAATAACAATGCCGACAAGGTGTCGGCATTTGGTTGTCATAACAACATAACGTTGTGCGCTATGACAAAGTGATGACTCTATCTAATTAGGAGGTAACGAGAGTGCTAGATAGAAAAAGATGAACCACAACCACAAGTGGTTGTTGCATTTGGGTTATTTACCACAAAACGGCTACCTTCTAAACTTTCAAGATAATCAACTTCACCATCAACAAGGTATTGCAAACTCATAGGATCAATCACCATCATAACGCCTTGCTTTTCAATAGTCATATCGCCGTCATTAACTTTTTCATCAAAAGTAAAGCCATATTGAAAACCAGAACAACCACCACCGGTAACATATACACGTAGCTTAAGTGCTGGGTTTTCTTCTTCTGTGATTAGCGATAGAACTTTACTCGCGGCAGAATCGGTAAATTTAATGGGTAATTCAGGGTTTGACATGGTGCTCTACTTAGTACAACAAAGTACAAAAAAATACGCTACAAAGTGGGTGAGTAACAACGAGGCTAATTATCTTAAACTTGACTATTTTAGTCAAGTATTATTCTTTACCATAATGATACCAATTCGTATAAGAAAGTACTCACTGAACGATAATTTATGAGGAGATAGTATTATACCAATTCCAATAAGTTTCTTCCCACTCAGCGAGAGTTAAAAGGCTTAGAGGCAAGACATTGATTGTAGATAATGGTTTTTCAGGAGAATAAGCTCCTGCATTCTCTAAGAAGCTATATCCATGTAGCGTCCTTATCAAAATCAATAACGCAGCATGTAAGCCTTTTAAACTCGCCCTTCTGGAGCTTTCCAGCGACTCGATAACGGCATAGAATTTCTTTCATATAGAGTGACTATATGCAAAAAAATTCTATTTGTTCTCAAACCGCTGGTAAGCTCTGAGTGGGAACTAACTTAATGGACTTGGTATTAAGCGCTATTGATTGATTTGCCAAGAGACACTTTTTTCTTTCTTGGCATACTTTTGCCAGCGCGATTTAGTCAAAATGGCTGAGACTAAGACGTTGTCAGGCGTAAAGTTAGGAGGTAAGGTAAATTCACCATTAATAATTTGAAAATATTGAAAACTGAACTTAAGATCTTTTTTGCTCAGCTTTGCTACTTCTGCCAACTTGAGCTTTACTGGTTTGCCATTTTGTTGACCTTCAAAGACTAATTCAATATAACCTTTGCTATAACGACGTTTTAATTGCTGCTGCACTAAGGTTACTTGAAAATGATATTGATTGGGAATCTTACTCGCTACTATATTGACATTTTCAACAAATAAACCTGCGGCTTCTTTTTCAGGTGCCATTATTTTTTCGTAGAAGGCCAACTGCTTTTTCACTTCAAATTTCTGTTCAGCGGCTTCTTTTAGTAACTCTTGCGCCTTTATATTAGCAAGTTGCTCGACCGTTAATTCAACTTCTAAGGTGTGAATACGCGCTATGTTTTCTTCTTGTTGCTGATAAAGTTGCTCCAGCCTAAGCTTTTGTTGCTCAAGGTTGGTCACTTGAAAGTGATGATAATAATTACCCACACGGTAGCCAGTAAATAAACAAAGACTTATCACTGTTATTAAAAACAAAGCCGATTTAAAAGTACCTAAGCGCTCAATAACAACACCCAAATTTATTTTTGCTAACCATTTCATTTGTAAAGTATTATAATCCCGTAATGATAATATCAATCGCAACAATAAGAAAACACTTAGCTTTGCCAAAAACCTCTTGGCAAATATGCTTACTTGCCATTATTGGTGGAGCCGCTTCAGCTTTATTAGTGGTGCTATTTACCCTGACTATTGAAGAAATTCAACAGCTCTACTTAATTAAGCGCGACAACTATAACAGTTTAGATGAGGTAAGTCGTTTTCATTTACCTATCATCGGCTCACTTATTATCCTCTTAATGGCTTGGCTCACTGGTTATAAATACATACGTACTGGCATCCCCTTTGTTCTGCACCGGTTAAAAGTAGCCCATGGTATTATCCCCTTTAAAAACACCTTAAATCAATTCTGGGGGAGTGCAGTAGCCTTAGCTTCTGGTTTTTCTGTCGGTCGTGAAGGCCCTGCAGTTCATCTTGGCGCAGCATGCAGTAGTTATTTAGGTAGTGCACTAAAACTCCCCCATAACAGTGTTCGTACTTTATGTGCTTGCGGTATAGCAGCAGGTATTGCAGCAACATTTAATACCCCAATAGCCGCGGTTATTTTTGTTATGGAAGTGGTTATGCGGGAATATAAAGCTCATGTTTTTGTACCCGTAATGCTCGCTTCAATTGTTGGCTCTTTGATTACCCGCAGTGTTTTTGGCACCAGTCATAATTTTCAACACTTTAATACCGTAGCGCTTGAACACCAGCATTACTTCTCTTTAGTGTTATTAGCGATAGTCTTAGGTATTTTAGCGGCTGCATTTAATAAGTATTTGGTTGTAATAATTAAAAAAAGTGTTAAATACCACATAGTACCACGCTTAATTCTTGCTGCGCTTATTACGGGTACGCTAGGTTATTTAGTACCTGGCGCTATGGGCACAGGCACAAGTGCAATTGATATTTCCTTAACTAACAATTTACCGTTAGGTTTTCTGTTCAGCTTACTTATCGCTAAATTATTAATGACAATGTTCGCACTAGGTTTAGGTATTCCTGGTGGCATTATTGGACCAACCATAAGTATTGGTGCTATTACTGGCGCTCTTGTTGGCGCTATTATTATACAAGTATTGCCCGGAGAACATGTAAGCAGTGACTTTATTTTAATGGGTATGGCTGGTTTTATGGCTGCCAGTTTAAATGCTCCCCTTGCCACCTTGCTTGCAGTTGTTGAGCTATCAGGTCAACTTGAGCTGGTTGTGCCTGGTATGATTGTTATTACCATTGCAAGCATAGTCTCGAGACAGCTTTGTAAAAATGAATCTATCTTCATCATGCAATTAGATGCGCAAAACTTGCTCTATCGCAAACCCCCTGTTGAAGAATCATTGCAAAATATTGGCGCATTGGCGGTAATGAAAGATGATTTACTCATTTTAGACCAGGCAAGCCCTCGGACTATTATTGGGGAGCTCCTGCATAGTCATGAGTCGCAATTAATCATTAACAAAGAACCTGCGAGTCAAACGGATGATCCAAATAATTATTATTGGGCGCAATTAGATGCAGAAGCATTTGACGATGAAAACGAAGGTGAAGATATTGAACATCATCTCGCTAAAAAATTAATACTGCACAAACTTATCCCACTGAGCCATCAAGTCACATTAGCAGAGGCTTATTTGGCACTGGTAGAGCAGAGGTCAGGGGCGGTTTATATTTACCATAAAGATATCAATGACTGTATTGGCTTGGTGACTTTTGAACAACTTAGAATTTATTTATTAGAAGGAAAACTCAATTAATGAGCACGTTTTTAATCAACAATATCCTTTGGTTTAAAGCATTTCATGTCTTTTTCATGGTGGCTTGGTTTGCTGGTATATTTTATTTACCGCGTTTATTTGTTAACCATGCCGAAACCAAATCTGATGAAGTCGCACAACAATTCAAAGGGATGGAAAAGCGTTTACTCTATTTTGTCACTCCTTTTGCCATTTTCACGCTATTGTTCGGTGTAACAATAATATATGCCTACGGCTATGACTGGTTTGTTGCGTCAAAATGGCTACACATCAAATTAAGCTTAGTCATAGTGCTCTTTGTTTATCATGGTTATTGCTTCAAATTAGTCAGTACCTTTGCACAGAATAAAAACAGACGCTCAGGGCGCTTCTATCGAATATTCAATGAAATCCCCGTTCTCATTTTGTTGGCTGTTATTATTTTAGCTTACGTTAAGCCAATGTAATTATAGATTTTTTAAGAATTGTAAAGGTAAGATAACTTATGTGGTACTTATATCTGGGTTACGTAGCAATACAGTTTTATGCTATTGCTGATGTTTTCTCAAGAAACGCCCTTGCAGCAAGTGCGGTGATTTTTTCAATAGCAGTATTTTTTATCTGGTCCCTTATTCCCATGTTGGGTTATGTTTTAGCTAAAGCTTTAGGGGCAAAAGGATATGCAAAAAGATTTCCTTTGCTTCTTTGTGGTGTGATCATAGCACTGAGTGAAAATGCTTTAACTTACTTTAATTTAATCGCAGAAAAGCAATATAATATTGGTACCGCCATAGTGTTTATACTGTGCTTTGTTATAGCCTATCTCCCCTTGAACAAGCAAGAAGCTGTAAGCTAGTAGCAAAGCATAACATCCTATTTGAAGACTTCATTTTTCGAGCTTTACCGTTATAATCAAGATATGATGATTTGTCACATTGTTAACAAATCATTGATATTCTGTTTACTGTATTGAGAAACATCCTAATGAAGTACTTTTTATTCGCAGTGTTAGCGATTTCAACCTTATTGTCATCTGCAAACGCAATCAATCAACCTCCCTTGCTTATAGCAAAGCCTAAAATTGTTGGCGGCGAACTTGCTACTCAAAGTGCTTGGCCTTGGATGTCAGCATTAGTTTTTACCTATAGTGATGTCGATAGCTCTTTAAACGTTGCTGGCACTCAATACCAGAGTGAACCGTTTTCATATTCTCCTTCAGGTCAAGCTAGTGCCACTATGGTTGATTGTGGAATTGGTGAAGGTTTATGTAATTTAGCTGAAAATAAAATATGTTTAATTGCCCGTGGTGAAATAGACTTTTCGGTGAAAGTTGATAATTGCCAAGCTGCAGGTGGTATAGGTGCGATTATCTATAACAATATTGCAGGGGTTATCAGTGGCACCTTAGGAGAAGGTTTTATTGGCAACATTCCGGTAATTGCCATTAGCCAAGATGACGGAGCAATTTTACTCAACGAACTCGACAGTATTGCAACAATTAATCTATCGGTAAAACAAGATCTTGCGCAAAGCGCTAGCTGTGGAGCAAGCTTTATCGGAGAGAAGTGGGTACTTACCGCTGCTCACTGTGTTGAAGGTGCCAATATTGAATTTTTAAAAGTTAATATTGGCGAATATGATTTAAGTAATGGCGCGAGTAAGGCTAAAGCTATCAAGCGTATTTATATCCATCCCGAGTACGAAGAAGGCAGTGCATTTAATAATGATATCGCACTGATTGAGTTAGTGGAATCGAGTGACCAAACTGCGGTTAAACTACTCGATTACAATACCAGCAAACAATTAGCGATTGCTAATAGTCCCGCAACAGTTATCGGCTGGGGGAACGTAAATGCTTACGGTCCAAATGACGAACCTCCTATAAATAGTCAACCCAATCAATTACGCCAAGTTGAGCTTTATTTATTAAGCAATGAAGAATGCAAAGACCAATTAGCCCAAGCTTATAGCGATTTAAATGATACCACTTATTCTTCAAATCAAGTGGGTATTACCAATAACATGATTTGTGCTGCATTTTCAGGTGGCGTTCAAAAAGGCTCATGTCAAGGTGATAGTGGAGGACCTTTATTAGTAAATACCAATGAAGGTTGGCAACAAATAGGTATCGTTAGCTTTGGTGTTGGTTGTGCTAATGAAGCTTTCCCAGATGTTTATGCCCGCATAGGAAGTTTTACTACTTGGATTAATAACATCACCCAAGGCATTGCTATTGAGTCAAGTTATGACTTTGCTTTAACGCCACAAAATAAAGCACAAACAACACAACTAACCGTCACCAATAATACTAATCTGATCGCTAATTTAAGCTTCACGCTATTAACTGATAACATAAACAGCAATGGCTTTAGTTTGAATACCAGTAATTGCATCCAATTAGCAGCAAAACAAAGTTGTCAAATTCAAGTTGATTTTGATGCCAAAATCCTAGGAAAGCATAAAGTACGGATTGTCATCAATAGCAATGATGTAAATATTCCAACGAGCCAAAGTTATATAAGTGCTGAAGCAGTTGCCTCCAATAGTGATATCAATACTCAGCTATCAAATGGCTCATCAGAATTACTCTGGTTTAGTGGTGGTGACCAACCATGGCTGCTCGATAATACCGAACCAGCAATTATGAGTGGTGCCATTGGAGATAATCAACAAAGCGCTGTTTTACTAACATTTTCTGGTGCTGGCACCTTATCATTTGATTGGTCTGTTTCTTCTGAAGAAAATACCGATAGCCCTGATGAGCCCTTTGGTGTCTTATACTTAATTATTGATGATAAACAAATCAACTTGATATCAGGAGAGGTTGCTTACACTAAGGTAACTATCGATGATTTAGCCGTAGGGGAACATCAAGTAACTTGGTTATATAAGAAAGATGGTGGTACAAGTGAAGGAACCGACAAAGCTTCTTTAAAAAATGTTATTTTCACTCCGACAATTACAACGCTTCCAGCCCCCCCCCCTTCTCCGTCTGCAACTCTGCCTCCAAGTACAACAGACAGTAAGTCGAGTGGTGGCAGTGTATATTTGATTTTGTTCCTGCTTATCTTATTAACAGCTAGACCTCAGCTAATATAAACTTTAGCTCTCAACTAAAAAGGCAGCATTATCTGTCTTTTTTTATTTTTACCTTATCATCTTTGCCGGCAGGTAAAATCCTCTTTAGCATTTGCAAGTAGCTGTATTATAAATGCTACCGATTAAGAAGCATGCTTCAGAGGGCTTAAACTATTTCAATTCATGGTGCTGTGATGCAGTGATGTTGATTTCTACTGAAATCCTGCCCTTTGAATGGTAACGGGTATATGCTATATTCTTGGCAAATTTGTCCCCTTTCAATGTAATAAATCAAGATGATGAAATTCCAAGGTAACCATATTCTCTCGGTATCACAATTTGACCGTGAAGCTATCGCAAAGATCCTGCAAGTTTCTGCGCAAATGGCGCCTTATGCGTCTCGAAAAAAACGTTGTCATGTGCTTGATGGCGCCATATTAAGTAATTTATTTTTTGAACCCAGTACTCGAACTCGAGTTAGTTTTGGTACGGCTTTTAATTTGCTGGGCGGTTTTGTACGCGAAACTGTTGGCCAAGAAAACTCTTCATTAAGTAAGGGTGAATCTTTATTTGATACTGCCCAAGTGATCAGTGGTTACTCTGATGTCATTGCTATGCGTCATCCACAAATGCACTCGGTAGAGCAGTTTGCTCAAGGTAGTTCAGTCCCTGTTATCAACGGTGGCGATGGTGCGAATGAACACCCCACTCAGGCACTACTTGACCTATTTACTATTCAGTCTGAAATGATGCATTTTAACAAAGGTTTAGATGATTTAAATATTGTTTTAATGGGCGACTTAAAACATGGTCGTACCGTACACTCATTATCAAAATTACTCAGCCTCTATGAGAATGTAAAAGTTACTATGGTTGCGCCAAAAGCATTACAAATGCCTGATAGTGTTATTTCAACATTAAGCGACGCTGGTCATGAAGTTGTTTTGACTGAGACTATGGCGGGTAATTTATCTGCTGATGTAATTTATCAAACAAGAATTCAGCAAGAACGCTTTGCCAGCAAAGATGAAGCAGAGTTATATCGCGGACATTTCAGTTTAAATAAGAGTGTTTACCAAAAATATTGTCAAGAAAACACGGTAATTATGCACCCTTTACCACGCGACTCTCGCCCCGAAGCTAATGAACTTGATACCGATCTTAATGACTTAGACAACCTAGCTATTTTTAGGCAAGCACAAAATGGTGTTTTAGTGCGAATGGCATTATTTGCCTTAACGTTAGGTGTTGAAGATCAATTAACCGATTATGAAAAACCAGTAAACTGGTTCACAAATAAAAACGCCTAGTGGCAATATTTTAGTAACGACTTTTAGAAGAAACAATTATGAATAAATCAGAACAGTTATTTGAACAAGCTCAAAAGATTATCCCTGGTGGCGTTAACTCTCCAGTACGTGCTTTCAATGGTGTTGGTGGTACTCCTTGCTTTATAAAACGTGCTCAAGGCGCTTATATTTATGACGCTGATGATAAAGCTTACATCGACTATGTTGGCTCTTGGGGTCCTATGATTTTAGGCCATAACCATCCAGCAATTCTTGAAGCTGTTATTACTACCGCTAAAAATGGTTTAAGTTTTGGTGCACCAACTGAAATTGAAATTACCATGGCTGAAAAGGTACGTGAGTTAGTACCATCAATGGAATCTTTACGCATGGTTAGCTCTGGTACTGAAGCTACTATGAGTGCTATACGTTTAGCGCGTGGTTATACTGGCCGCGATAAGATATTAAAATTTGAAGGTTGTTACCACGGTCATGCCGACGCATTATTAGTGAAAGCGGGCTCTGGTGCATTAACATTGGGCGTACCAAATTCACCGGGTATTCCTGAAGATTTTGCTAAACATACCCTTACTGTTAGCTTCAACAATATCGAAGAAGTGAAAGAAATCTTCGCAAAATATGCCGATGAAATAGCCTGTATTATCGTGGAACCTGTTGCAGGTAACATGAATTGCATCCCTCCTGTTGAAGGGTTTCTTGAAGGTTTACGTAAAGTATGTGACCAATACAGCAGCGTATTAATTTTTGATGAAGTAATGACTGGTTTTCGTGTTGCACTAGGTGGCGCTCAAGCACTCTATAATATTAAGCCTGACTTAACGACTTTAGGTAAAGTCATTGGTGGCGGTATGCCTGTTGGCGCGTTCGGTGGCAAACAAGAGATAATGGATTATATAGCTCCTGTTGGTCCTGTTTATCAAGCAGGTACTTTATCAGGTAACCCAATTGCTATGGCCGCAGGTTTAGCTTCATTGACTGAATTAGCTCAAGGAAATAAACACCAACAACTTTCTTCTGCGACAGAAAAGCTAGCCATGGGCTTAAAAGCCGCAGCTGAACGTAATGGCGTTAGTTTAAGTGTTAACTATGTTGGCGCCATGTTTGGATTTTTCTTTACTGAAGATAAAAACCCTATTACTACCTATGAGCAAGCGACCCAATGTGATGGAGAAATGTTCAAGCGCTTCTTCCACTTAATGCTTGATGAAGGCGTATATTTAGCACCATCATCTTATGAAACTGGCTTTTTATCTACATCACATACCGATGACATTATTGAAAAAACGTTAGTTGCTGCCGATAAATGTTTCGCTCAGTTGTAACAAGATCACGATAGACATTAATCGATAGTCTATAAATAAAAAAACGCTGCCTTTAGTAATACTGGCAGCGTTTTTTATGTCTTTATCTCAAAGCTATTTGTACAAGAGAGTGTTCAATATTGAGTTATACCAATTAAATTAATTAATGGAGCAAATTTTAATGAGAATATATTTTCAAGAACAAGGCGCTTGATTGAGTAATAGCTGGCTATTGGGATTGAAAGCAACGATGTTATTGGATATTTAGACCATTTAAAAAGATCACTTAGTTAATTTGGTTGGTATTTTTTAGCCAAAAATTAGTTATTCAATGCTTCACTATTCAACTCACCTTGTAACCAATCTAAGCCTTCCTGCCAGCCTAAATTTAGACCATCAAATACTTTCAAATTCCAACCATCACGTTCACGTATCGCACTAATTTTCCCTACCGATGTTTTGCTTTCGTTATCATAAGTAACTACAGCAATCGCCGCTAAGTTGTCATGCGAAGCCATACTAACCTTAGCTTCAAATGAAAAATCATATTGATTTATTTTATTAATCAGAAGAGCAAAATTATTTGAAAATATGTTAGTCAAAAAATCATCGTACTCTTCAGACATTTCTAGAGATATGACAACATCTTGACCGACAATAACTTCGGCAATATGCTCATTTAAAACATTAACTTTTGCAAAACTAAGTTGGTATTTCTGCATAACGTCCTGCCCACATGTTTTTGTACTTAGAACAACAATACTAGACCTATATTTTAAACTTAACAAACATGTGTTTGAATCTTATTCTCTGTTTCTATCTATAAACTTAAAGGTAGTGGTCAAATAACTGTACATTCACCATTTCACCCGCTTTTACCGCGCCTTGTTCGCTAGGTAAAACAATAAAGCAATTAGCCCGTGCTAAGCTAGATAGGATACCTGATCCTTGCGCACCTGTTGAAGCAACAACATTTTCACCGGCTTCATTAATCGATAAAACACCCCGTTGAAAATCCAGTCGACCTGGTGATTTACGTAAGTCACTGCTACATTTCACTGATAAATTGGTACGCGTTAGAGGCTTCGCATTCTGCATTTTGGTTAAGGCTACCAACGCTAATTGATGAAAGGTTACTAACGCTGAAACGGGGTTACCTGGAAGTCCGAAAAAGACACTGTTAGCTAACTTTCCAAAGGCAAAGGGCTTACCTGGTTTCATCGCTATTTTCCAAAAGCCAATTTCACCTAAATCATCTAATACTGTTTTAGTATAATCCGCGTCTCCTACCGAAACACCGCCAGAAGAAATAACCGCATCAGCCTGTTCATCTGCACTAACGAAGGCTGCTTTTATCGCCTCGAAGTCATCGGCAATAATACCAAAATCAATAATATCAACATGTAGTGTTTTAAGCATGGCGGCTAAAACAAAACTGTTAGACTCATAAATATCACCAGAGCGCAAAGCTTGACCCGGCAATTTAAGCTCATCACCCGTAGCGATTAAAGCCACTTTTAATTTTCGATAAACAACGACGTCAGCCACACCTAAAGAAGCAAGTACGCCAATATCAACCGCTGCTAATTTATGGCCAGAATAAAGCACCTGCTGGTCAATTTTAATATCTTCACCGGCATTTCGTACATGAGATCCAAACGTCTTTTCTTGTAAAAAGGTAATGTTCTCGCCATCAGCTTTGACATTTTCTTGCATCTCGACAGAGTCACAACAATCAGGCATTTTCGCTCCAGTCATAATTCGAATACATTCGCCAGGCTGACATGTTCCTTGAAATGGCGCTCCTGCCATAGAACGTCCGATTTGGACCAGCGTTTTACTCTCCTTTAAACTTTCAATAGCAAAAGCATAACCATCCATTGCTGAGTTATCGTGTGGAGGCACATTCAATGGACTAGCAATATCTTGCTCTAAAACATAGTGCATTGCTTGCTCTATGGGCAAGGTCAGGGTTTCAGTGATAGATGATACTTGCGATAGCATATTAGCTACTGCTTGTTCAAAAGGTAAAAGCCCTGGGGCGGAGCAACAATCAGACATAAAAAACTCGCTTAATTTGATATTACAATGACTTAATACGATAAATTTCACTCTGAACTAGATGGGTTTTCAAGCTTGTTTAGAGGAAGATTAGTAAAGTCATTATAGATAAATTCGATAACGATAGTATCGCTTAATTACTGATTAAATTAATAGTGATTTAACTGCTCGTTTATTGATTATAATCAATAATGAGGTTGGCAAAAAAAATTACCATCTCGCAATACAATGGGTATATACTCATTTTAGAACAGAATTTTATTTATTACACCGAGCTATCACAGCTAACACTGTTTTGTTTTTGGCTAAATTAAGCCAACTTATTCGAAGCCTTTATGTTGTGACATGCCGTGACTAAATCCATGTAATTATTGGTTTTAGTTGCCAGGGTTAACAAGGAAACGCGTTAGCCTCCCTACATTTGGAAAGGTGACATGTTAACAGACAACTTTGGCCGTAGGTTCTCATACCTGCGCCTCTCAATTACCGACGTTTGCAACTTTAGTTGCACTTACTGCTTGCCTGATGGTTATCAGTGCGATCAACCGCGTGATTTTTTATCACTATGTGAAATCAAACGTATAACAAAAGCTTTCGCCGAATTAGGAACTGAAAAGATCCGAATTACCGGTGGCGAGCCAGCTTTGCGTAAAGACTTACCTGAAATCATTCGAATTTGTAAAGAAACACCCGGCATCAAAACAGTTGCCATTACAAGTAATGGTTTTAAATTACCAGAACACCTACCGCAATGGTTAGATGCTGGCATTGATGCAATCAATATCAGTATTGATAGCTTAGATCCGCGACAATTTCATGCGATAACGGGTCACGACAAGCTCAAGACCATTCTCACGGGTATCGATATGGCATTGGCTGACGGCAGAGCCTCAGTTAAAGTTAATACGGTATTGATGCGTGATCACAGTGGTAGAGAGATTCAAAGCTACCTTGATTGGCTAAAAGATACTCCTATTACTTTGCGCTTTATTGAGTTGATGCAAACAGGTGATAATCAAGAATTTTTTGATGCGCAACATGTACAAGGCTCGCGCATTAAACAAAACTTAATTCTCGATGGCTGGCTTCCAGTCATTCAAAATAAATCAGCAGGCCCTGCGCAAGAATTTTACCACCCTGATTACCAAGGTAAAGTTGGCTTGATCATGCCTTATTCTAAAGATTTTTGTAGTAGCTGTAACCGCTTACGCATAAGCTCAAGTGGCAAGTTGCATTTATGCTTATTTGGTGAGGAAGGTTTATCATTACGAGAAGAATTGCAAAGTGATGATATTAAGCCGTTACAAGAAAAAATATTAACATTATTGGGTGATAAAAAAGCCACTCACTATTTGCATGATAAACTAACGGGTGCCACTAAACACCTTGCTATGCTTGGAGGTTAATCATGACTTTTCAAAGAATTGATTGTTTAGGTGTGGTGCTCGCGGGCGGTTTATCTTCTCGTATGGGACAAGATAAAGCGCAACTAACGCGCCAGCAAAATGCAACCTCTCCATCAGCAAAGTCAGCGCATAGCATGCTAGATTTTTCTAAACAGCTTTTAGCTGATGCTGGTATAAAAGATATTGTTATCAGCGGTGATAATCATCAAATTCCTGACCGTGTGGCACATGCCGGACCGGTTGGTGGAATTTATAGTGTGCTTGCGCATTACCTTGCAAATAGCCCTGAACACTTACAACCTAAAGCCTTATTAATCTTACCGGTTGATTTACCTTTAATGACTGTCAGCGCTTTAACCGAATTACGACTAAAAGGTGAGCTTAGCCACAAAGCAACTTTTTTCAGTGATAGTCAAAAAAACATGCATCATATCCCTTTATACTTACCCAATAATGCGTTCTTGAATATGTTTTTAATGCAAGCATTTCACCGAGAACAATTGCTAACAAACAGTAAAAATAAAAATAACAAAAATGGTCCTTCCGTTAGAGCCATGTTAGAGCAAATACCTCATCAAGCCATTGCTAGCCTTAATAATCAGGTGCTATTTAATACCAATACGCCAGAGCAATGGCAACAAGCACAGCAACAATTTTAAGCCACACGTAACTTATGAAGTAACAATACACATCAATTCAATAAAACTGTGGCAACAAACACATAAGAACAGTAATTTTAATCTACAGATTTAGTAAAGGATAAACCTATGTCAGCACATGGCGGCAAAACTTTCGTTCCCTTAAATATCGCCGTTTTAACGGTATCTGATACACGTACCGAAGAAAACGACACCTCTGGTCAAGCGCTTGTTGAGCGTTTGACACAAGCAGGCCACAACTTAGCCGATAAAGCGATTGTGATTGATGATGTGTATCAACTTCGCGCACAAGTATCAAAATGGATAGCGGATGATTCTATTCATGCCATTATTTCTACAGGTGGTACTGGCTTTACTGAGCGTGATAATACGCCTGAAGCGCTAACACCCTTATTTGATAAAGCAGTTGAAGGTTTTGGCGAAGTATTTCGTCATGTCTCATTATTAGAAATAGGAACTTCAACGATACAATCGCGCGCTTTTGGCGGCATTGCGAATAAAACGGTAGTGCTTTGTGTGCCTGGCTCAACCAATGCCTGTAAAACAGCTTGGGATAAAGTCATTAAAGAACAGCTTGATGCAAGTCACCGTCCTTGTAACTTCGTACCACACTTGAATTTAAGTGCCGAGCAATGTGAGACGCGTAACTAATGGCAACGAATACAGATAACAAGGCAGCACAAGCATCCGAAAAAGCGCCAGAGTTAAGCCACCTTAACCAACAAGGTGAAGCAAACATGGTAGATGTCACCGAAAAGGCCATGACATCACGTACCGCTACTGCGCAAGGTTTTATTAAAATGAATCAAGCAACCTTTGAATTAATCACCACAGGTAAGCATAAAAAAGGTGATGTGTTTGCGGTTGCGCGAATTGCTGGTATTCAAGCGGCGAAAAAGTGTAGTGATTTGATCCCTTTATGTCATCCTTTGATGCTAAGTAAGGTGCAAGTTGATTTCACCCTTGATAGCGAGAACAGTCAAGTACAAGTGAATAGCTTATGTCGCTTAACAGGGCAAACAGGTGTCGAAATGGAAGCATTAACCGCGGTTTCTATTGCTTGTTTAACTTTATTTGATATGTGTAAAGCAGCTGATCCTGCAATGATGATTCATGGAATTGAAGTATTAACCAAAGAAGGTGGTAAGTCTGGTCATTGGCAAAGTCCGTCAACTTAACTTCATTAAGCTTAATTTAATTAAACTAAATTTTAAGAGAAAACCTTATGATTAAAATTGTTTTTTTTGCAGCACTTAGAGAACAACTTGACTGTGCTGAACTGTCTTTAGCAGCAGATGATGCTAAGACAGTCGATGATATTAAGCAGTTATTAAGTGATAAAAATGAACAGTGGCAACAAACGTTCAGCAATGCGTCACTGTTATCTGCGGTAAACCATGACATGGTTGATGGTAGTCACTTGGTAAAGTCAGGCGATGAAGTTGCCTTTTTCCCTCCAGTGACTGGCGGATAACTTATGTTGAAACAAGAGATATCGATCCAAGCTGATGATTTTAGTTTAGCTGATGAAGTTGTCTTACTTGAAAAAGATAACGTAACGGATGGTGCAATTGTTACTTTTACCGGCAGGGTTAGAAATAACAACAATGGTAATTCAGTGACTACCTTAACACTAGAACATTACCCTGGTATGACAGAGAAATTACTCGCTAAAATTATTATACAAGCCAAAGAACGTTGGAATATTGGTCGAGTAAAAGTGATTCATCGTATTGGCAAACTCAGCATAGGTGACCAAATTGTTTTTGTTGGTGTTACAAGTAAACATCGACAAGATGCCTTTGCTGCCAATGAATTCATCATGGACTATTTGAAAGTTAAAGCCCCCTTTTGGAAAAAAGAACAAATTACCGATGATGGCCAAACCTCTGAAAATTGGTTAGATGCTAAAAACTGTGATACCGACAAAGCAGATCTTTGGAGCTAACGTGCTACGTATACTGTTAGTCTCGATCTTGGTTATGAATTTACTGGCTGTAAACAGTAGCCAAGCTTACCAAAGTAACGTCAACGACAGTAAGAATGAAGACAACAGCAAACCACTACGAATTGCTGTTGCCTCCAATTTCACGCCGGTATTAAAAGTATTACTTGAAGACTTTACTAAACAAACAGGTATAAAAAGTCAGGTAATCAGCGGTGCTAGTGGTGCCATGTTTTTACAAATAAAATATGGCGCTCCTTTTGATGTTTTTCTCAGTGCTGACAGCCGCCGCCCTAAAGAACTTGAGCAAGCAGGCTATACATTAAAAAGTAGTCGAAAAACCTATGCTACCGGTCAGTTAGCATTTTATTCCTCATCTTTGAGTTCTAATGCAAACTCGCTTTCGCAATTATCTATTGAAGAAATACTATCTATTGATCAGCTCAGGAAGCCATCTGCACGCTTTGCTATTGCTAATCCAGATACAGCACCATATGGTAAGGCAGCCAAAGAAGCTTTAACCCATTTGGGTTTATGGCAGGCTTATGAGTCTCGATTGGTCAAAGGTATTAATATTGGCCAGACCTTTACCAAGTTGCGTAGTAAAGCCGTTACCCGTGGTATTGTTGCCAATAGCCAATTAGTGTTAAATAACTTATCAGGGGTCATTATTCCCAGTAGTTACCATCAAGCGATAGAGCAACAGTTGGTTATAATTCGTCGCAGTAAGCAGCAAGCGGCCGCAGAAAAACTAAGTCACTTTTTGTTATCTATTGAAAGTCAAAACAGAATAGTCAGTTATGGCTACGCGCAAACTAAGCAAGTAAACAATGCAAACAATGCAAACAATGCAAACAAAAAGTTAAGCGAGTTAACGGCTAAATGATAAATTCAGACTTGCAAGCACTCGTTACCACGCTAGAAATGGCAGCATTAACCACCCTCATTTTATTAATTATTGGTACTCCCCTCGCTTGGTATCTGGCCAAAATGACCAGTCGGTTTAAGGTTATTATTGAAGCTGTAGTGGCATTGCCGCTAGTTTTGCCACCCACGGTGCTCGGATTTTATTTACTTATCGCTTTTTCACCCGAATACTTGCCAGGGCAATTATGGCAACAAACTACTGGTCAACAACTCGCTTTCAGTTTTTCCGCAATCGTTATTGGCTCTGTTTTATATTCACTGCCATTCGTCGTTCAACCATTACAAAAAGCTTTTGAACAATTAGGTGACTCTTTGTTAGAAGCTGGCGCATTACTTGGCGCAGGACCTATCGATCGATTTTTCTCTATTGTATTACCATTAACAAAAGCGAGTTTTATTACTGCCGCAAGCTTGGGTTTTGCTCATACAGTAGGAGAGTTTGGTGTCATATTAATGATTGGTGGTAATATTCCTGGTGAAACACGGGTACTTTCTATCGCCCTATTTGACCATGTCGAAGCCTTTGATTATGCCAGAGCGCATTTGCTAGCCATCAGTTTGTTGATTGGTTCAATGGTGTTATTGGCTGCTATTTACTGGTTAAATTTACCGAAAAGAAACAACAATAAAAATTTAAACCAAGTAAGATCAATCAAATGATGATGAGTAATGCTAAGTTGAATAAAGTGCCTGCAGGTGATTGTCCTCAACTCGATATCAATATTCGTGTTAGTTATCAGCAATTCGAATTAGCCATAAACTTACCAATACCATTAAAAGGTATCACAGGTATTTTTGGCCATTCAGCTTCAGGTAAATCAACCTTACTGCGCGCGATTGCAGGTTTGGAAAAAACACTTATTGGCGACATAACCTTAACCAGTGATGGCGTTGCTGATAAAGCTTTAGTCAGTAAAACCTTAGTCAACAGTGAGCAAGGTTATTACCTCAAACCCGAAGCACGTCAAATTGGTTTAGTTTTTCAAAATAGCCGTTTGTTTGGACATTTATCAGTGCTAGGCAACTTAGAATTTTCCGTTAAGCGCTGCAAAAACAGACAATTAGACTTAAATGAAGTCATCGAACTGACAGAGCTGACAACATTGCTTGAACACCAAGTAAATCAATTATCAGGTGGTCAACAACAAAGAGTGGCGCTAGCAAGAGCCATTTTGGCTGAACCCAAATTATTACTACTTGATGAGCCATTAAGCGCGCTTGATCAACACAGTAAAACTCAATTACTCAAGATGATGTTAAATATTCAAAAAAAGCTGAACTTGCCTATGTTGTATGTCAGCCATTCATTAGATGAGTTACAGCAAGTCTGCGACACCCTATTAGTGTTAGCAAAAGGTAAGGTCGTTAATTTTGGTAATATCCACCAAATCATTCATCAGCTAAATAATTTTGATGACCCTACGCTTATTCATCAGCAAACCAGTTTGTCATTACCTATCAAGCAATTTAATAATGGCCATGGTTTAGCGGTATTAGCGCTAAATGCAGAACAAGACATTTACCTAACCAGTGATAAAGCCTTCGAAAACCAGACTCAACTACGTTGCTTTATTTTGGCGAGTGATATTAGTATTGCGTTAACAGAGCCAAGTAATAGCTCCATTGTTAATCACCTCTTTGGCACAATAAAACAAATAAGTCATAGAAAAAACAAGGTACTACTAACCATTAACTGTGGTTCTCAAGAGTTTTTTGTCACGATCAGTGCATTCTCTCAGCAAAAGTTATCGTTAAACAGCAGACAACAAGTGTACTTGCAGTTCAAAGCCAGTGCCGTGCGCACTTTTATCCATTAGAACAAATAAAAAAACGAGGAACCTACGTGTTAAGCAATCAAGAGCAACTCAAATACTCCCGCCAAATCATATTGGATAAAATAGGTAGTCAGGGACAAATCGCGCTGCGTAACGCTAAAGTACTCATCTTAGGTGTGGGCGGTCTAGGTAACCCAGCGAGCTTATATTTAGCTGCCGCTGGCGTTGGTACACTCTATATCGCTGATGGTGATTGTATAGAGATCAGTAATTTACCTCGACAAATTCTCTTTTGCGAAGACAATATTGATGAAAATAAAGCCGATGTTGCCGCTGAAAAATTACAACAGCAATTTCCCGATGTGACTATTGAAGCTATTGATGAAATGTTCGATGAAGAGTTATGTGATTATTATCTTCCACAAGTCGACTTAGTGCTTGATTGCTCTGATAACATCCAAACTCGCTACTTAATTAATCAAGCATGTGTACAACATAAAGTGCCACTGATAGTGGGCGCCGCTACTGGTTTTGATGGCCAACAATTGACTATAGACCCTCGTGATGAGACCAGTGCTTGTTATCATTGCCTTTTTCCTGCTAGTGAGAAAGCGCCCACTGATAACTGTCAAACCATAGGCATTATTGGCCCAGTACTCGCCATGATTGCTGGTATGCAAAGCTTGCAAGCGATTAAGCTGTTAACAGGTAATAAAGTACAACTCAATCAGCTTAACTTACTTGATGGTTTAGCAAATCAATGGCAACAATTTAATATGAAAAAGCAAAAAAACTGCACAGTTTGTGGCTCAAATTAAGGATTAAGCTGTAGAGCCCACTACAGTTTACCTAAACTAAACTGACAATCGGCACTTGAGAGAATTAACTCAGTGCCATTTTCAGTCACCACTTCTTGCGCGATGTCTGCCCACTGGTAATAAACGTTCCGATGCACTTTCGCTGTTAAGTTTCTGCGAACGGTGACATACAAATCACCTTCTTCAGTAACAATTAACGGATGCTCTGCATTGAGAATAAACTCGTCATCCAAATTAGTACTAACTTTCATAATGTTGTTGTTTTCATCCGACCAATGCCACTGAGTAAGCACAAAAGGGGCATCATCAGCTTTTATTTTAACTTTCTCCACCGGTGTTACTAAGAAGTACTCATCAACATTTTGATTAACTTCTTTAATCAACACTGAAGCAAATAGTTTTACTAACGCTAGCCGTTTAAAAATACCGCCTTGATAAAACCAATCACCATTAGCTTTTATCTGTATATCAATCTCTCCACAATACGGGGGATTCCATGATTCCACCGGTGGCATTTTTGTGTGAGTTCCACCTAACTGAGTCGAAATTTTATCCAATGACATAATGCTCCCCTTGATCAAACTCTTCAATTTTCCAAATGCGATAAGGTAACAGTATTAAGCGATAAGTAAATTTGCTTATAACTATTATCGTGCTAACTTAACCCTTGATACATTTTTTTAACATTTACTACCGTTAACGTATTACGATTTGTAGTAATTATCGTAAGTTATCTTACAAGGAAAGATCTTTTATGTCACAAATCCTATCAAAGACTAAGCTAAGTTTACTAGTCTCTTCTGCCCTGCTAATAGCAGCATGTAGCAATCAAAATAATGAAGCAACAAATGCCATGAACGATATTACCGCTCCTATAGCTAAAAAAGTTCCTCATAAAATGGTTATTCATAATCATACGCGTGTCGATGATTATTACTGGATGCGTGACGATAGTCGTAAAAATCCAGAAGTTTTAGCACATTTAGCCGCAGAAAATGATTATACGAAAGCACAGCTACAGCATACAGAAGCAATGCAAGAAAAGATCTTTCAAGAAATTAAGGCACGTATTGAAAAAGACGATAGTTCGGTACCAACCAAAAAAGGTGATTTTTACTACGCAAGTCAAATGCAAGGTGAGAATGAATATCCTATTTACGTAAGATCATCTGACTTTTCAGGCAGTAATCTTGAAGTATTACTTAACGTAAATGAGTTAGCCAAAGCACACGATTATTATCAAGTAAGTGGCTTAAGTGCTAGTCCAGATGGCAAACTACTTGCTTACGGAGAAGATACCGTTAGCCGTCGAATTTACACAGTACAATTCAAAGATATCGCGGGTAATATGTTACTTGATGACAAACTTGAAGGTACCAGTGGTGGCATTGTTTGGGGTAATGACAATAAAACGGTGTATTACATCAAAAAAGATCCACAAACTTTATTAGGTTACCAAGTCTTTCGTCATACCCTTGGCACGCCCCAAGCGACCGATGAAATGGTCTATGAAGAAAGCAATAAAGCCTATTATACCGGGCTGACTAAATCTAAAGATGGTAGCAGTGTCTTTATTTGGCATTCAAGTACCGAAGCAAGCGGTGTTTCAGTAATTAATGCTGATAATGCCAAAGCAATGCCTAAAAAATTCATTGAGCGTGAAGAAGGTCATGAATACTCCATATCTAAAATGAATGACTGGTATTACATCAATACTAACTGGCAAGCGACTAACTTTCGTTTAATGAAAGTGCATAAAGATCACCTTGGTGATAAAACACAATGGCAAGATGTGATTCCTGCAAATGATGCAGTTAAGCTTGAGGATTACGAGTTATTTGCTAATCACCTTGTTTATCAACAACGTGAAAATGGTATTAGCCGAGTAACCATTCAGCAATTATCAAGCGGTAAAAAACAGCAACTTAGCTTTAATGACACCGCATATAGCTTACATTTATACGGAAACAACGAAATAAACAACAACGCTGTACGGCTTTACTATTCAAGCTTTACCACGCCTGGCACCCATTATGATGTGGATCTAGATACTTTAAATAAAACACAATTAAAGCAAGCAAAAGTACTGGGTGATTTTGACAGTAATAACTATGCCTCTGAACGTATATTTGTTAAAGCCCGCGATGGTAAAAAAGTACCGGTTTCTTTAGTTTATCGTAAAGATAAATTCAAAAAAGATGGCACTAACCCATTATATCAATATGCCTATGGTTCATACGGACACACAATTGATCCCTCTTTTTCAGTGAGTCGATTAAGCCTATTAGACCGTGGTTTTGTTTATGCTGTTGCGCATATCCGCGGGTCAGAAATGCTGGGGCGTCCTTGGTATGAAGACGGCAAGAAGTTAACAAAAATGAACACCTTTACTGATTTTATTGATGTCACTAAAGAATTGACGACACAAGGTTACGGCGATAAAGAAAATGTCTTCGCTGTTGGTGGTAGTGCTGGCGGTTTACTAATGGGCGCGGTTATTAATATGGCACCAGAGCAATACAAAGGCATTGCCGCAGCTGTGCCTTTTGTTGATGTAGTAACCACTATGCTTGATGAAAGCATTCCATTAACAACCAATGAGTTTAAAGAATGGGGTAACCCAAAAGAAAAAGCTTATTATGATTATATGTTGTCATACTCACCTTATGATCAAGTTAAAGCACAAGACTACCCTAATATTCTAGTTACTACGGGGTTGCATGACTCGCAAGTACAATACTTCGAGCCAATGAAATGGGTTGCAAAGTTACGTGATTATAAAACCGATGATAACGTATTATTATTTAAAACTGATATGGAAGCTGGACACGGTGGTGCTTCTGGCCGCTTTAAACGCATCCATGATACAGCTTTACAATATAGCTTCTTCATTGATTTGCTTAACAAGAGTTAATCAATTCAGTTAACTTAAACTATCTTCACCTGACTATAGTTGGGTGAGGGTAGTTCCCTTTAGTACCTAACTTCTCAAATTTAACTTACACGTACTATTTCCTAGCCATTTCCTTTACTAATGACATTCGCATTAATATTCTTTATATTGATACAACCCAAGAACTACTTATGTATGTGTCAATGAAGGCAATCCTCCAGATCTCTCTAATAAGTATGTTCTGCATCAGTCATCAAAGTTTTGCTGACCATACCTCTAATGCTCTACAAGTGAGAACCATTGCAATTGCACCCTATGGTATCGATAATTCAGGCGAACTAAGCGGCATTTACTATGAATTAACCCATTCATTACTTATCAAGAGTGGATTAGCGGCCGAACATCATATATTCCCTTATGGCCGGATCATACATGAACTAAAATTGGGTAAAACAGATATCACCATCATGTTTAAATATAAAGAGCTCGCCAATTACGTTGATTACATTTACCCACTTCCTGCCTTAAAGAATGTTGTTATTGGTCGTCGTGGCCATGATTATCAGAGTATTACCCAGTTAGAAGGTCTGAACATAGCTTACCTAAATGGCGCAAAATTTAGTGATGCGGTAGATAATAATCCTAAGATTCATAAACAAATTGTGGTGGATTTTCATCAAGGATTATTGATGTTAAAAAAGAAGCGTGTTGACGCAATCATAGGGCCTATGAAACCAATTATGAGTGCTGCCAAGCGTTTAGCTCTTAACAAAGGTTTCTTTGGTAAACCTCTTGTGGTTTCTGAACGCACCCCTTGGTTACAGCTATCAAAACAAAGTAAAAGTCATATTTCTGCCGACAAAATAAAAGCTATATTCAGTAAAATGATTGATCAAGGTGCATTAGAAAACATTCAATTAAAGTACCAATAAAACCTCCTTAAATTGATTAATTCGTCTTTAAAATGACAATTCTAGTATACCCATGATACTTCAAGCAGCGCGTTTCAGGATGCCTGTGCGATTTATGATCGAAGCGCCTCTTTTATTAAGGGTTATTCCCTTAAAAAGAGAGGCAACGAAAAACATGATTTGCTCAGACATCCCCGTAGGGCTAGCTCAGAAATACCTCAAAATAAGCCATTGATTTAAAAATAAAATAATCACTACCTTCAATCAACACCTTGCCTAAAGACGTTTCTAATTCCAGCTGAATCCTGCGTTTTGGGGCAACATGGGTATACTGTGTAAACTTATGTAATGTCGCTATTATCATCAAGCTTCTTTGATTACACTATAGCCATGAGTTATTTTTTAACATGAGTTAATCACTTTATGACACGTCGATTTCGACTACTACTTCCATTATTCTCAAGCCTATTATTATTAGCTTGCAGTAGCACTTCACAAGTAGATGAAAAATTAAAAGACCTGCCTCTTCCCAAAAACTGGCAAGACAGTAAACAAGCTTTGGCCGTTGAACATAATTGGTTATCTGAACTTGATAACTTACAAGTTCATCAATTAGTAAAAAAGGCATTAGCAGCTAACCACCAATTTGCCATGCAAGCTTACTCACTGGAAATAGCCGAACAACAACTTATTGTTTCGGGTAGCCAACTTTGGCCTGAACTTGACTTAGCATTTCGTAGCGGCCGGAATAAAGACAATCAAACTGACAGTTATTCAAACAGTAACTCTGTTAACTTGAATTTAAGCTATGAAGTGGATATTTGGGGCAAGTTATCTGACGCTGATCGCATGACTAACTATAACTACCTTGCGCAAAAATCCACTTTTGAGCAATACAAACAACAGCTCGTTGTGAACGTATTAACAACTTGGTTTCGCGTGATTGAGGCCGAAAAATTGCTAGCCCTTTATCGCAGCAGAGTCGCAAATTCTCAACAAAATTTAGCCATCATTGAAGCAGGCTATAATTCAGGACTAACCGCTGCACTTGATGTCTACTTAACGCGTAACGATTTGAACAACGAGTTAACGAGAGTATCAGAGCAAGAAACTGAGAAAACCAAATTAATTAGACAGCTCGAACGTCTAATTGGTGAATACCCTAAAGGCCAGCTTTTAGTCAATGCTAACTTACCATTACTTACCACAGACATTCCTGTTGGATTACCGTCAGAATTAATCAGCCGAAAGCCTGAATTAAAAGCCAGTTGGTATCAATTATTATCACAAGATGCCGGCTTAGCTTATGCCCATAAACAACGTTTTCCTAGCATAGTATTGTCAGGTTCAGTCGGTGACTCTAATACCGACATTGGTGATTTACTGTCTGGCTCTTCATTAGCATGGTCATTACTGGGCAGTGTTTCAGCACCTATTTTTAATGCTGGTCGTCTTAAGGCAAATGAAGAGAAAGCCCGTATAGAACTTAAACAAGGTGAACAGTTATATCTTGATACTTTATACAATGCTTTTAGTGACGTTGAAAATGCGATCACCACAGAAAAAAACTTAAAGAACAGTTATGACACCATGTTGGCCGCACAAGAAAATGCAAAAATCGCCTCCACACTATCTTTCGAACAATACCAAAGTGGTTTAGTTACCTATACCACGGTGCTTGATGCGCAAAACCGTTCTTTTGAAGCTCAATCGACACTGATAAAAATTAAAAATCAGCTCATTGCCAATAGAATCAATTTACATCTTTCCTTGGGTGGCGACTTCACCACACCGTCACTTGAAAATAAGGCCGAATAACCATGTCTCTCATCATTGAAAAGAAAAGCTCAAACTATAGAAAAATATTAGTGCCGGTCATTATTATCATTGCCACCCTAGTATTAATGATGGTTATTTTTAAAAACCCACCAACAAGTAGCCGTGGTACGCCTTCAAAAGCACCTCAAATGACAGTGGAAACCACCACGCTTGCACCTCAAACCTATCAAGTGATGGTGCAAAGTTTTGGCACAGTCAAACCAAGAACTCAAAGTGTGCTTTTCGCCCAAGTTTCAGGACAAATTAATTACGTTAGTAAACAATTTAGAGCAGGTGGTTTTTTCGAACAAGGTGACATATTAATCCAACTTGATGATAGAGATCATCGCGCTGAAGTTAATATTGCACAAGCAAGTCTAATGTCAGCCAAACAAAGTTTACAAGAAGAAGACGCACGGGTAAAACAAGCGAAAGCAGACTGGAAAAGGCTTGGTAATGGTAAAGCCCCTAATGCTTTGGTATTGCGCCAACCACAATATGAAGCGGCAAAAGCGCAAGTGCTTTCTGCAGAAGCTCAGCTGGATAAAGTAAAGTTATCACTAGAACGGACCAGTATTGTTGCACCTTACGCCGGCCGTATATTAAAGAAAAATGTTGATATTGGTCAGGTGATATCAAGTAACACCCAGTTAGCCGATATTTTTGCTGTTGATTATGTCGAAATTCGCCTACCGATAAAAAATAAAGATTTACCGCTAATGAAACTGCCAGAAGAGTACCGCAATGCCCACGAGCAGTCAGAAACTAGTCGTTCTAAAAATGATAATACTGATGACAACAGCTCCATGATTAGTAATGTTGTTATTTCATCTGATCTGATGGGCGATCAAGTATGGCAAGGAAAGATCGTTCGTACTGAAAGTGCCATAGATGAAATATCTCAGCAACTTTATGTAGTAGCACAAATTATTCGCCCATACGATGGTGAGTATAATCAAGGTGCGCAAATAAAAATGGGCCAATATGTTACTGCCCAAATTACCGGCCGAGAAGTTGACAATGCTTTAGTCATACCTAGCAGTGCCATTTATCAAGGCAGCTATGTCTATATAGTTGAAAACGGCCTATTGATGCGTAAAGAGATTAAATTAGGTTGGCAAAACGGTACTGAATCTATCGTCATTCAAGGGTTAATTACTGGTGACCAGTTAGTGCTAACCTCATTAGGGCAAGTAAGTTCAGGCACACCAGTTGCCATTGCCGGTCAAATACCTGATCAGAACACAAAAAAATCAAAAATGCCTAAAGAGCGTCGAGAAAAATTAGAAAAGATAGCATCACAAAAAGGTATCAGTGTTGAAGCCCTGATTGCTGAACGAAGAGCTGCTGAACGTAAAGCATCAAAAAATAGCACCACTCCAGTTACTAAGGTGAATAACTAATGATTGCTTGGTTTGCACGAAATCATGTTGCCGCCAACTTACTATTAATTACCATTTTAATAGCAGGTTTATTTAGTTTATCTAATCGGATCCCGCTAGAAGTGTTCCCCTCTTTTGCCACCGACCGTATTAACGTTAATGTGTCATTACGCGGCGCTACCCCAGAGGATGTGGAAAAGAGTATATCTATCCGCATAGAAGAGGCCGTGCAAGACTTAGAAGGCGTCAAACAAATTGCTAGCCGTTCACAAGAAGGTTCTTCAGCGGTCAATATTGAAGTTGAGTCAGGCTACGACCCTCGCGAGATGCTCGCAGATATAAAAAGCCGTGTTGACGAAATAAATACTTTTCCTGTTGATGCAGAAAAACCCGTAGTCTCTTTAGCGACACGTAAACGTGAAGTAATTGCCGTGACTATTGCCAGCATATATAGCGAGAAAGAAACGCGTGAATTTGCTGAAAAAGTCAGAGATGATTTATTAAAAATACCCGCGATTACCCAAGTAGAACTCAGTGGTGTCCGCGACTATGAAATATCGATTGAAGTGCCTCAAGACAAACTGCGCCAATATGATTTAACCATAGCGAAAATATCTTCTGCTATTTCAGATTCAAGTACTGATATTTCTGCCGGTAATTTAAAAACCAAAGGTGGTGATATTCTATTACGCTCAAAAGGGCAGGCCTATCGCAAAGACGAGTTTGAAAAAATAGCGATTAAAACTAACGTTGATGGTTCTATCATTCGCCTAAGTGACATTGCCATAATCAAAGATGATTTTGAAGAAACCCCAGTTCGCACTCGCTTTAACGGCAAACAAGCCGCTTTTATCGATGTTTACCGAATCGGTCAACAAAGCGCGATTGATGTTGCCGATGCCGTAAGAACCTATATTAATGATCAGCAAAGTACATTGCCTGTTGGCGTTGAGTTAAGTTTTTGGGATGACGATTCTCAAATCGTTAAAAACCGTATTTCGACATTAACAACCAGTGCCTTGCAAGGCGGTATATTAGTACTAGCGTTATTAACTTTATTCCTCAGACCGTCAATTGCCTTTTGGGTTTTTATTGGCATTCCCATCTCTTTTATGGGCGCTTTTATTATGATGCCTGTATTTGGTGTCACCTTAAATATCATGAGCTTATTTGGCTTTATCTTGGTATTGGGGATAGTGGTAGATGATGCAATTGTCACCGGAGAAAATATTTATACGCATTTAAAAACATCTGAGTCAGGTGAAATGGCAGCTATTCGAGGCACCGAAGAAGTTGCTACTCCAGTAACTTTTGGTGTGTTAACAACCGTAGCAGCATTTCTGCCGCTGGCCTTTATTGAAGGTGCTCGTGGCGCTTTATTTGCGCAAATTCCAGTGATTGTTATTCCGGTATTGATATTCTCTTTAATAGAATCAAAATTCGTTTTACCCTCGCACTTAAAACACTTGAAACTACGTTCAGAAAAAGCAAAACAATCAAAGTTTAGTCAACTACAACAATCGTTCGCCGATGGCTTCGAGCGAGCGATAATCCGTTTTTACCAGCCCTTATTAAAACGCGCCATAAGCAACAAGACCACTACCTTAGTTGGTTTTGTTGGTGTTTTCTTAGTTATTCTTGCCCTTATTATGAGCGGCTGGACTAAGTTTATTTTCTTCCCACGAATTCCTAGTGAAACTGTAAGAGCAACACTAACGCTGCCTGCAGGCACACCGTTTGAAGTGACCAATAAGTATGTAATTAAAATGGCCGAGAAAGCAGATGAGCTGAAACAGAAGTATATTGAGCCATCAACTAACAGCAGTGTCATTATCAATATATTAGCCACCACAGGCGGTCGTGGCGGTGTATCAAACTCTGGCAGTGTTCGTTTTGAAATAACCCCGCCTGAATCACGAGAGTTAGCTATAAGCTCTCGTGAACTTGTTCGTGAATGGCGAAATTTAATTGGGCCTATTCCTGGTGCTGAAAGTATTACCTTTAGAGCGGAGATTGGCCGTTCGTCAGACCCTATTCATGTGCAGTTCAAAGCCAGTTCACTAGACACATTGAAAGAGATAACCGATAAAGTAAAAGTACGATTAGCCACCTACCCTACCGTATTTGATATTGCTGATAGTTTGTCTAATGGTAAAGAGGAACTACAAATTGAGTTAACCGAACAAGGTAAAGCTTTAGGGTTAACCCGAGTAAGCATTTCAAACCAAGTAAGACGCTCTTTCTTTGGCTCACAAGTACAGCGTATTCAACGCGGTAGAGATGATGTACGCGTAATGGTACGCCTACCAATAGATGAACGCCGTACCATGGCAGATTTAGAAGATATTCTCGTTGTCACGCCTTCGGGTGGCTCAGTACCGCTATCTCATGTTGCCAAGCTTATTCCTGGCAAAAGTCCGTCGACCATTTCAAGAATTGATCGCTACCGCACAGCCAATGTAAGTGCTGATGTTGAAAAATCAAATACCAACATGACGGTGCTACAAGCTGATTTAAAAACGTATTTAGATGAATTAATAGTGCAATACCCAGGGGTTAGTCACTCGCTTGAAGGTGAAGCTAAAGAGCAGCGTGAATCTTTTGGCTCGCTTGGTTGGGCGCTAGTCTTTGTGTTTTTTATTATTTACGCGTTATTAGCTATTCCTTTCAAGTCTTACATTCAGCCGATCATTGTCATGAGCATAATACCTTTTGGCATGATAGGTGCTGTTATTGGTCATTGGATTATGGGAATGGAATTAACCATCATGAGCTTACTAGGCATGTTGGCGTTAATCGGTGTAGTTGTAAATGACTCTCTAGTCTTAGTAGATTTTATCAATAAAAAGCGCAGTGAAGGCGGTGAGTTAATGGAGGCGGTGTTAACTGCAGGTGCTGCTAGATTTAGACCGGTAATGTTAACCAGTTTGACCACCTTTATTGGTTTAATGCCGTTGTTATTTGAACAATCTACGCAAGCACAGTTTTTAATCCCTATGGCGGTATCCCTAGGTTTTGGTATTTTATTTGCTACTTTCATCACCTTGATCTTAGTGCCGGTAAATTATTTAATTGTCGAGCGTTTAAAAAGCTTATTTTCATCAAAGTCACCTATCGACCAACAGAATATAGCTACACAAGCTTAGATAATATCTCCTGCTCTTCACTTATCGTTGAGCAGGGTTATACCAATTTGATTAAACTGGTATTAAACGAAAAATCAGGTGGTAAATACGGATAAAGTTGCGCTTTAGTTGAGCAATTTATGATTTTTAAAATTATTTACTAAAAAAGTAACATAAAACGCATTTTTTTCTTGTCAACAAGCAACGAAATGCAATACAATCGCCGCGCTGTTAAAGAGCAGCATACATATTTCTCGCTCCTAGCATTAAATGTGTATCAGTACACCTCAGTGGTGGCTATAGCTCAGTTGGTAGAGCCCCGGATTGTGATTCCGGTTGTCGAGGGTTCAAGTCCCTTTAGCCACCCCATTTTTTACTTCTCCCTGAAGTAGAAAATAAAAAGTTATAAAATGTCGGTGATTAGCGCAGCTTGGTAGCGCACTTGGTTTGGGTCCAAGGGGTCGCAAGTTCGAATCTTGCATCACCGACCACTTTTAAATTTAATTTCCTCCTAAAAATACACAATAACTCTTCACTTCATAAAATACTTCTGTGCCTATCCTGTACTCAGGTAAATCTATAACGATCACATTACTATCTAACTACAGTAGTGAATCTCTTGAAATTCAACCCCTTTATTTATCTTTCACATAAATTGCTTACTCAAGCAACTTGGCAATCATTGGTTAAAAAAAACTCACCACCTATACTTTAGATGAACCAAATATAATGTGGAGGTTCCTATGACTATTTCTAACCGACTTGACTCCTATTTAACTGCACAGAATATATCTTTTCAGGCCATTGAACATGACCATAGTACAAGCTCTTTTGATAGTGCTATTACGGCGAAAGTCCCACTGAATCAAATAGCCAAAGCTGTCATTTTAAAAAACCATGAAGATAGAAAGTTGATGGCTGTATTACCGGCTAAAAATAAAATAAGCTTATCTGCAATTAATGATGAACTATTCGGCAGTTACAAATTGCTTAAAGAAAAAGAAGTCTATCGCATGTTTAGTGACTGTGAGCATGGGGCTATTCCGCCCGTAGGTGATGCTTTCAATATGCAAATGATATGCGACGAGTTATTAGACCAATTAGATTATGTTTATATTGAAGCTGGTGATCATCAAAGATTATTACGTATTAGCAATGAAGATTTTAAAATCATGACGGCAAATAGTAAACACTTGCGCTTTAGTAATGAAGTTTTTCATTAATGCTAATGATGTATGTCTTCTTATTCTGCGACACAGCGTTGCTTCTAACTTGGTGAGTATTGATTTATCACTCAGATGATTACAGGAGCAACGCAGCAGAAGGATAAATTAGCGAACTGTAACTAACAAAATCAGTTAAAGACTTAACAAATTCTTAATCCTCATTACTGTGCTGTTAATTTTCTCCCTAATAATTTTGAAATTTGATTGGCACTAACCGGTTTACTAAAATAATATCCCTGAGCATAATCGCAACCAAGCTCCTGAAGCATAGCGGCTTGTTCCGCGCTTTCAATACCTTCAGCTGTAATTTTATGTTCAAGGTTATGCCCCATTTCAATCATCGAACCAACCAAAAGTTTTGCTTTATGATCGACAAGAATGTCATCAATAAAATATTTATCAATTTTTAAGAAGTCTACATTAAAGTGTTTAAGGGAGGCGAAGGATGAATAACCGACACCGAAATCATCAATTGCCAGTAATATACCCAGCTCTTTTAAATGTTCAAAAATTTCAAGGTTCTCTGGGTTGGTCTGTATCACCCCTTCAGTAACTTCTAATTCAAGATCACTTGGTAATATTCCTGTTTCTTTAACGACACGCTTGATCAGTGGTACTAGATCACTATCAAGAAAATGACTTGGTGATATATTAACGGCCATTATAATTGAAGAAAAACCAGCTTCCTTCCACAGAGTTGCCTGATTACAGGCTGTTTTCAAGACCCATTCGGTTAGTGGTTTTATCATGCCTATTTGTTCGGCCATGCTGATAAAGTCTACCGGAGAAACCTGACCAAGCAGTGGATGATTCCAGCGAGATAAAGCTTCAACGCCTATGATGCAGCCCGATTTAATATCAACTTTTGGTTGATAAACGAGTGACAGTTGTTCTTGTTCTATTGCTTCTCTTAAGTGTTGTTCTATTTTAAAACGGTATTCTGCTTTATCGGTAAGCTCTTTTTTATAAAAAGCATACCTATTTCTTCCAAGATCCTTTGCCGCATATAGCGCAGTATCTGCCGCTTTTAATATAGTTTGCAGGTCGATGCCATCGTCGGGATAGTGTGCAATACCAATACTACAGGCTGGTGTGAACTTTCTACCAGCTAACTCTACAGGTTTTGATATAAGTTCAAGGCAGCGTTTAGCAACGTGGGCAGCACCATAATCATCCATCACATTATTAACGGCTATACAAAATTCATCACCACTGAGACGAGCAATGTAGTCAATTTCACGACAGGCACTTTTTAAACGCTGGGCAACTTTCTTAAGGAGTAAATCACCAACATCATGCCCAAGGCTATCGTTAACCGTTTTAAAGTTATCAAGGTCGATATATAACAGAGCAAATTTATTCTTTTCTCGTGCAGATATTTTTACTAACTCTTCAATATTTATATAAAAATGGGGACGACTGGAAAGGTTAGTTAACTTATCGGTATAAGCTAAGTCTTGAATGCGTTTTTGATTTTGTTCTCGCTCCATGACAATACCAGCAAGCCGGGCTGCTGATCTAAGATCATTAGATTCTTCTTCGTTAGGTAATGTGGGGTAGTCATGGTACATACCAAAAGCACCTAGCACTTTTCCAGAAGAGCTCTTGATAGGTTCAGACCAACAACTGCGCATGCCATAAGGAAGTGCAACGTGCTTCAGGTCTACCCACTTAGGGTCGGTTGCAATATTTTCGACAAGTACACGTTTTCCCGTATAAGTAGATGTACCGCAGGAGCCAACTTCTGGGCCATATTCAAGACCATGTACAGCTTTGCAATAGGATTTTGGCAGACTAGGGGCACCGGCATGAAGCAGTTTACCGTTATCTAATTCGAGCATTGAACAGCGTAATCCCGAGTGACGCTCTTCGTACATTAAAGCAATTTCCTCATAGATTTTAGACGCGGGTTTACCTTTGGCAATGAGCTCAAGAATTTTGGTATTTCTTTCATTGAAAAATTCTGATTTTTTTTGCTGTGTGATATCAACATGGGTGCCAACTAAACGGACTGTCTCATCATTTTCACCGCGGGTTACTTTAAATGCTCGAGATCTAATGAAAACGTCATGACCTGCTTTATGACGCATACGCATTTCAACTTCAAAGGTGTCTACTTCCCCGGATAAGAATTTCTGAACATCTTCTAGAACAAAGCCTTTATCATCAATATGAACCATTGCAGCCCAGGTGCTTAATGTACTTTCGAGCTCATGTTCACGATAACCCAGCATACTTTTCCAGCGGGGGGAGTAATAAACCTCATCCGTTTCTAAATCCCAATCCCACAGACCATCCGAAGCACCACGCATAGCCAGAGCAAAACGCTCTTCACTATTGAGAAGCTCGGCGGTACGAACGTCTTTACTTAGATGGGCTGCGACAAGTTCAGAACGTAATTGCTCAATCTCTTTATGTAGCTGTGTTTCTTTGTTAGCTATTTCTGTCATACACCCTCAATTCACTACATCAAATAATATAAACTGCTGAGGTAATATTTTTTATAAAGCCTAAATAGGAAAAATGACATTCCTTCACATATTAAACTAACAAACAATGTTCAATACACAAAGCTGTATATCTGTGGTCAGAGCTGTTCATGTTAGTTAAGGAATAGATATCGTACTGTTGTTAACATTACTAATCATAGATGACTTGTACTCGCTTATTCATTTTACTATCTAATTATGTAACGCTTGTATCAGTAGTGCCAGAGCCATCAACTCTTGCGATTTTCGCATTAGGAATACTTGGTTTCGCTTCTCGTCGCTTTGAGAAACCATCTTAATAGTTTAAAGTACTTACGTTTCTATAAAAACACCAATTGTAATGATTGGTGTTTTTTGTTTTTTGTTTTTTGGCTATAATGATTACTAATCAGCATAGCTATAAACACCTATTGATGTAGATCTAAATAAAAACATAGCGCCTATGGGATAATCTTTAGCTGCTTAATACGAGTTTTTCGACATAAAATCAAAGTCAAATAATTATAAGAGTTCAGTATGGAACAAACGTTAACCCAAGTAACTATCATTTATTATCAAGTTGAGTCCCTGGAATTACTACATGAAGTGAAGTCTTTTCCAAAGAATCATCAGGGAAGAGTCGTCTTACCTGATGAGTTTAAAACGGGTAAATCAATTATTGCAGTATGCGAGGGTGAAATTACCATTTTGAATAAAGTCGGCGATCGTATCTTATCCGTAGGAAAAATCGCTTAAGCAATTTTTAATTTGCGCTAATTAATAGTTCATACGTATGTTAGTGATTAAACATCACAGCATACGTGCAATCTCTTCGTTTTGTACTTCACTTTTTAGCCAATCAATGAATGTTTCTATTTTTGTGTTGCTCTTGTTAGCTAACATAGCGGCATAATATCGCTGTGGACAAAGCATTTTTTTATCAAAAAAAGGCTTTATCAACTCTCCTCTCTTAAGTTGACTACTGATAAGACTCTCCCTACCCATTGCCACACCAGCGTTGTTCATAGCTGCTATAACGGCCAAATCTGAACGGTCAAACCTGATACTTGCTATAGAACCTAAGCAGTTAATATTGAAATTATTTGCCCATAATCCCCATTCATCTGTGCTGGAATCGTATCCCCATGCTTGGTTATCATGCAATAACGTGCATTGACTTAAATTACTAATATTCCCTATCAAATCAAATTTCTCAGCGTATTCAGGACTACATACCGGTACTATCGTCTCTGCCATAATATCTTGACAATATAGCTTACTCGGTTGTTTTTCATCAAAATAAATTGCTACATCAATACCATGACCATGAAAGTTGATATTTTCATTTCCCGTTAAAATGTTAAGTGAAATAGCAGGGTATTGCTTTTGAAAGCTGGCAATTCTAGGTACCAACCAGCATTGCGCAAAAGAAGGTCTAGAATAGACAGTTAACTCACCTGAAATTTCATTGCTTTTTACCTCGAGTATTTCCTGATTTAAGCTACTGAACGAGGATTTTACGGCAATATAAATTCGTTCACCGTCACTGGTTAGCGCTATTTTTCGGTGTGAGCGTTTAAATAACACAATACCTAATTCACTCTCTAACGCATTTATGCGATGAGATATTGCACTTGGAGTCATCGACAGCTCTTCGGCCGCAAGAGAGAAAGAACAGTGTCTGGCTGCCACTTCAAAGGTATGCATTTTAGATAGTTGAAAACTATTTAAAAGTTTGTTTTTAGAGATAACATTGTCGTGAGTGTACATAACACCGATTATTCCCTTGACGATTTCCGACCAATTCAGACAACAACAATATCATTATGAACAACATAAAATAACTCAAACTGAATAATTTCATGTTTTTATAGTGATTATCATCTCCTTGTTTAAATCTAGCTCATGTTAAGTTGAATTATCATCATTTGTCAGTGGGTGGCGATTATTGTTTAATACCATCAAGCGAAACAACACTGAACAGATTGAGAGGTAATAATGAATAACGTTAACATTGCAAAGCTAATGGCTGATTTCCCCCTCATACCAAAAATGGTCGCTCTGAAAGAGGTAAGCTGGTTTAACCCTAATGCTACTTCGCTTCAAGAAGGTCTTCCTTATGTCGGACTTGATAAGAATAACATTCAAGATGCTAGTGACCGATTAACACGCTTTGCCCCCTACATGGTAAAAGCATTTCCCGAAACGGCCGAAACCAATGGCATTATTGAATCGGACGTAGTTGAAATTTCAGCAATGAAATCGCAACTAGAGCAGCAGTATAAGGTAGAAATTAAAGGCAAGCTGCTGCTAAAAAAAGACAGTCACCTACCTATTTCGGGCTCTATCAAAGCGCGTGGTGGCATTTATGAGGTATTAACTCATGCTGAAAAGTTAGCAATAAATGCTGGCTTACTACTTACATCAGATGATTACAGTAAGCTGTTTACCGATGAATTTAGCCGCTTCTTTAGCCAATACAGCATCGCTGTTGGTTCAACGGGAAATCTTGGTATGTCTATCGGTATTATGAGTGCAAAACTGGGTTTTTCAGTTAGCGTGCATATGTCTGCAGATGCTCGTCAGTGGAAGAAAGAAAAACTCCGCTCTCATGGTGTTAATGTTGTTGAGTACAGTGAAGACTACGGCGTGGCCGTAGAGCAAGGTCGTAAGGAAGCTGAAAATGATCCCAAGTGCTTTTTTATCGATGATGAAAACTCTCAAACGCTATTCTTAGGCTATTCCGTTGCCGGTGAAAGACTGAAAAAACAGTTTGATGATATGCACATAGTGGTAGATAACAATAATCCTTTATTTGTCTACCTACCCTGCGGTGTCGGTGGTGGTCCCGGCGGCGTGGCATTTGGGCTGAAGATGGCTTTTGGTGACAACGTCCACTGTGTATTTGCTGAACCAACGCACTCCCCTTGCATGTTACTTGGAATTCTCACTGGATTACATGATGGTATTGCCGTTCAAGATATCGGCATTGATAACATTACCGCTGCAGATGGCCTTGCGGTGGGCAGAGCTTCTGGCTTTGTTGGCCGAGCAATGGAACGACTATTAGACGGTTTTTACACCATCAGCGATCAGAGAATGTATGATCTGCTTGGGCTATTAGATCAGGTTGAAGGTATTCAATTAGAGCCTTCCGCATTGGCTGGTATGATAGGTCCCATTATTGTTGCGAATAGTGATGAATACCTTAAACGTATTGACATCGGCAATGATAAATTGGCAAACGCAACACACCTTGTGTGGGCAACAGGTGGCGGCATGGTTCCAGCAGTAGAAATGGAAAAGTATCTATCAAAAGCTAGGAGTTAATCTTATGGGGCTTCAATAAGCTAGGCGCTTAAATAATAATAGAAAAAGAGCAAGTTACTCTTTTTTCATTTATACCCGTTCCACTTGTAGATGCTCGTTTCAGGAAGTCTGAGCGACTCATAATCAAGGCATATTTTTTTATTAAGGGTTATTCCCTTAAAAAGAAATGTAACGCAGAGTATGATTTGTTCAGCCTTCCCCAAGGGCTGGTTTAGAAACGCTTTATACTGCGTTATTGATTTTGAGAAGGGAGTAACCATTCTCTTCAATCAATGCCTTGCCTAAAGGCGTTTCTAATTCCAGCTGAATCATGCATCTTCAAGTGGAACGGGTATATATTATGAACAGAAATGTTCACCTACTTTATCAACAATATAACTACCAATGGGGATGGCCGAAGTAGCTGCTGGCGATGGCGCATTGCAGACATTAATTGTTCGCTCACTATTAGCAAACAAAAAATCATGCACTAAGCTACCATCATTCATCACCGCTTGCGCACGAATACCCGCAGGATATGATTTAAGATCTGATAACTCTATCGATGGACAATATTTTCGCACCAAGGTTAAATAACCATTTTTAAAGAGTGAATTCTTAAACTCAGTAATGCCAGAACTCAAGTTTTTCCAGAGTACTTTCCAAAACCCAGCAAACATCACCATTTCTTTAATATCACGTAAGTTAATATTAATCTTTCCATAACCTTCTCGCTTAAAGCCCAATACAGCATTGGGTCCAACGGTGACACTGCCATCAATCATCCGAGTTAAATGTACACCTAAAAAAGGTAATGTAGGATCTGGGATTGGATATATCAAGTGATTAACAATGGCATTTTTATTCGCTGGTAATTGATAATACTCACCGCGAAAGGGCACAATTTGAAAATCAACTTTAATATCTAACATTTTAACCACGCGATCAGCCATTAGACCGGAGCACGTGATTAAGTAACGACTAGAAAATTCACCTTCGCTTGTACTCACGCGAATTTCTTCTGCCGTTTCTTTTAGCTGGGTTACTTTGGTATTTAATCTATATTCACCGCCCAAAGCTTTAAATTCCTGCGCCATTTTAATGGTAATTAATTGGTAATCTACAATGCCTGTAGATTTAACTAAAATAGCGCCAAGCCCGGTAATATTAGGCTCCTGAGCTTTAAGTTGCTGTTGGTCTAATAACTCCACTTCAATACTATTTTTTTGGCAGCGTTGATAAAGAGCCTCCATGCGCTTTACTTCTAGTTCATTGGTGGCAACCAACAACTTACCGCATTGATTAAAAGGAATATTATGTTGCTGACAAAAATTGATTGTGGCATCCACACCTTCCCGACAAAATTTAGCCTTTAAACTGCCTGGCTCGTAATATACGCCAGCATGAATAACACCGCTGTTATGTCCAGTTTGATGAGTCGCAAATTCACTTTCTTTTTCCAGCAATAACACTTTTTTATCTGGGTATCGTTGTTGTAGCTGCCAAGCAGTCGATACACCAACAATGCCACCACCAATGATTATGTAGTCATAGATCATATAAATACCCTAGCTTTACTGTTTTAGTTTTGCGTTTTCAGAATAAGCACCGCGTTGACGCAGCAATTCACGATAAAGACCTTTATCAGCAACAAACTTATCACGACCATGTAACCAAGCGTGATTATTCACCACTAACATACTGCCCACAGGTACACGAACATTAAACGTATTCTGTTCTGCTTCTAATGATGTGCCCATTTCATATAAATACTGGCCTTGGTGCATGTTTAAAGGTTCAGCAAATTGATCGATAAACAACATTTTAGGTCGACCATTCTCATCTTCTTCAAAAAACACCGGATGTTGCATTTTATAAGTAATGTTTTTACTCGCTGGCGATGTCCATTGAATGTCTTCTTTTGCTAACGGATGATTATAGAATTTGTCTAAATCTTGCCATTCATCTACATGCAATAACAAGGAGTCACCGCCCGCCATATTCTCTTCTGCTATTTTTTGCATAATAACCCAGTCGGTACGCTCTTCAACATAGGTACCGTCATTGTGCAATTCCATGCGGCGATGGGCTTGACGTAAATAACTATCACTATTATCTTCATTTTTGACACTAAATCGGGCATAAAATTTGCCATACATAGCATCTAAATTAGGTACACCAATTAAGTGAGAAACGGCAGTCGATAATAAGATATTAAACTCAAGCTGATCAAATTCAGCCGCAACAGGTTCGCATTGCAACATAAATGCACCCGTATCTCTATTCTTGATGATGCCTAGCAGTAAGGCGCCTAAAGTATCATTAGTGAGATTATTAAGAATACTAGCAACATGAAAACGCAAAAATGGTTTATATTCGACAGCCTGCACACCTAATGGCAATGCCTGTTCAATAAATCCTTTCACTGTTTCAGAAGTTAATTTTATTACTTGTAAACGTGGATTTGCTGCAAATGGAGCTACCGAAAAGCCATGTGGAATTGATTCATTGTTCAATTTTATTGCTGATGTATTCATTCTATCACCCTCTTATGCTTTTGATTTAAAACCTAGATAGTAAATGGCTAACTACTGCTAGCTTCACTGTAATTTTTATTGGTCTTCATTAGGGTTTACTCTATCTAGAAAGAGAGAATAAATATAATATATAGTTTTTATAATTTTCATAACTTTTATTTATCGGTCGCGTTAATATGAATTTGAAACGTCTTGAATATTTTTGTCAATTAGCCGTTCTGGGTAACTTTACTCGGGCAGCACATAAAATAGGCATTGCTCAACCAGCTCTTACCATTGCTATTCAAAAACTAGAGCAAGAAGTTGGGCTGAAATTGATTAATAGAGCTGAAAAGAACGCCTTATTAACCGCTGAAGGTGAAGTATTATATAAACTGGCAACTCAGCTATTAAGCCAAGCAAAACAGCTTGAATTAGAATTAGAAGAGCTCAAAGACCTAGAGCAAGGCACTATTCGATTTGGTGTTTCCGCTATGATGGGCTCATATTACTTCCCAAAAGTACTAACGACTTTTAAACAAAAATACCCGAAAATAAAAATGCACTTAGTTGATCAAGGCACGGCTGCACTTGAGAAAATGTTACTCAATGGTGAGCTTGATTTAGCCTTAGTACGTAGTGATTCAGAAAATCCGCAACTGCGTTACACTGAGCTTTTTAATGAGGAAGTCGTTGCAGCTATGGCCAGTTCTCATCCACTAGCTAATGAGCAAAGCATATCATTAGCACAATTTTGTCAGCAGCCACTGGTGCTGTTTCATGAAGGGTATTTCTTACGTGAAGTCGTCGGTCAATATTCCAAAAAAAATCACTTAGCTTTAGATGTTCGTATGGAAACCAATCTTATTGAACTGCAAAAATCATTGGTGCGCAATGACGTGGGTATTACTACTTGTTTATCGCGTATTTTACAAAACGAACAACAGATGACATCAACACCTTTTGAGCCAAAAATTGAATTTAAGTTGAGTTTGGCATGGAAAAAAAATCATTACCTGTCTAAAGCCAGTAAAGCGTTCATGACACATTTAAGCTCAACGCTTGAGCCTATGGATTAATTGCACTTTTAACAGCAGACAACGATGAATTAGATAGGCGTAAATAATTCATATCAATTAGATTAATTAATGGTTCAAATTTTAATAAATATAAATTTTCAAGAACGAGGCACTTGATTGAGTAATAGCTGGCTATTGGGATTGAAAGCAACGATGTTACTGGATATTTAGGCTATTTAAATTGATCACTTAGTTAATTTTATTGGTATAAGTCACTACTGAGGAGTAGTGACTTTATTGATACAGAATCGAAACTAAATTGACTTTAAATAAGGTTATAAAACCTAGCTGTATCGTCTAGTGTCTTTTTAGCTTTCTCTATTAACTCATCAATTTCGGCTTTTGTAATAACCAAAGGTGGTGAGATAACCATGATGTCGCCACATGAACGCATAATTAAACCATTGTCCATTGAATAATCACGACAAACACCACCACCCGCTGAATTAGGTGCTAAGCGTTCTTTAGTTGCCTTATTTTTAACAAGTTCAATCGCTGCAACCATACCTAAACCACGTGCTTCACCAACAATAGGATGGTCAGCAAGTTCTTGCCAGCGTTTTTGTAGATAAGGTGAAGTCTCAGCTTTAACTTGCTCAACAATACCTTCAGACTCTAAAATTTCGATATTTTTTAGCGCAACAGCCGCCGCCACAGGATGACCTGAATAAGTGTAACCATGGTTAAAGTCTGCACCTTCTCCGATCACTACATCTGCAACTTTATCTGAGATTATAACGCCGCCAATAGGCAAGTAACCTGAAGACATTCCTTTAGCGATAGTAATCATGTCAGGTTTTAAATCAAAGTATTCACTAGCGAACCAATCGCCTGTACGACCAAAGCCCGAAATAACTTCATCTAAAATAAAGAGAATATCGTACTTTGCTAGAATTCTTTTGATTTCAGGCCAGTAGCTATCTGGAGGAGTTATAACCCCACCAGCACCTTGGAAAGGTTCTGCAATAAAAGCGGCAACGTTCTCTTCACCTACCTCTAATATTTTAGTTTCCAACGATTGAGCAGCTTTAAGTCCAAATTCATCTTGAGATAAATCACCGCCTTCAGCAAACCAATAAGGTTGATCAACATGCACAATACCCTCAATAGGTAAGTCACCTTGTTCATGCATATAACCCATGCCACCTAGACTTGCCGCAGCAACGGTAGATCCGTGGTAAGCATTTTTACGACTGATAAAGGTTTTCTTAGTTGGCTGCCCTTTTAAGTCCCAGTATCTTCGCACCATTCTAAAGTTTGTGTCATTCGCATCAGAGCCTGAGCCAGTAAAAAACACCTTATTCATATGTGCAGGAGCAAGAGAGGCTATTTTTGCAGCTAAGTTAGTCGCTGGTGCCGTGGTAGTTTTAAAGAACAAGTTGTAATAAGGCAACTCTGTCATTTGTTGACTTGCTGCTTCAACAAGCTCTTTACGACCATAACCAATATTTACACACCACAAACCCGCCATGCCATCGAGATATTTTTTACCATTATCTTCGTAGATATAAACACCTTCAGCTTTAGATATTAATTTAATACCTTTTTCTGCTAGCTCTTTATTATCACTAAATGGTTGGAAGTGATGTGCTGTATTTTTTTGCTGAAATTCTGATTTCATAACATAACCTTTTAATTTTTATTATAAATTATCCGCCCTATGAGGGCGGTCTGTTTAAAACGTTTTTAAAAATTACACTTTATTGAGCGAGTTCTTTGAACATATTTTCGAATGCATCTAAGCCTTCTGTTAACACTTCATCTGAAATGGTAAGTGGCGGTAAGAAACGGATAACATTGCCGTAAAAACCACACGCGAGTAATACCAGACCATTCTTGGCCGCGTTAGCAATAATCGCTTGCGTTAATTCAGTGTTTGGTTGCTCTGCATCGCCATTTTGGATTAACTCCATGGCAATCATTGAACCTTGATTACGTACCTCTAAAATGAGTTCAGGGAATGCCGTTTTTAACTGACTTAAACGGTGGTTAAATTGTTCACCAATGTGCGCTGAACGTTCAACTAAACTTTCTTCTTTAATAATATCTAGCACCGCTAATGCTGCAGCACATGCCACTGGAGAACCACCATAAGTTCCGCCTAAACCACCTGGTAATGGTGCATCCATTACTTCACTTTTACCTACAACAGCAGCAATGGGGAAACCACCTGCAATGCCTTTTGCCATAGTCATTAAGTCTGCTTCAACACCTGAGTGTTCAAAAGCAAACATTTTGCCTGTACGACCAAAGCCCGTTTGAATCTCGTCAGCAATTAACATAATTCCATGCTGATCACAGAGTTGACGTAAGGCTTGCAAAAACTCAGTAGGTGCAGCATAAAAACCACCCTCACCTTGAACAGGTTCAACAATAATGGCTGCAACATCGCTAGGTGCGATATCGACTTTAAATAAGTTTTCAAGGGCTTTTAAAGATTGCTTAACCGTAATGTCATGACATTCGATTGGGAATGGGGCATGAAAAATATCACCAGGAAATGGACCAAATAAGTTTTTATAGGGTGTGATTTTACCTGTTAGCGCCATCGTTAAGTTAGTACGTCCGTGAAAGCCACCATTAAAGGCAATAACACCACGACGACCAGTATAAGCACGAGCAATTTTCACACAATTTTCAACGGCTTCAGCGCCTGTTGAAACAAATATCGCTTTTTTCTCAGAATCGCCAGGGGCGATATCGATCAGTTTTTCAGCTAATTCAACAGCAACTTCATAAGGGTTAACCATGACACAAGTATGACTAAATTTATCTAACTGTGCTTTTGCAGCAGCGACAACTTTTGGGTGGCTGTGACCAGTATTACAAACCGCAATACCCGCACCAAAGTCGATATAACGATTACCTTCTACATCCCATATTTCTGAGTTTTCTGCACGTTCTACATACACTGGGTACATATTGCCTTGGCCACGCGCGATCACTTTAGTCTTTCTGCTTTGTAACTCTTGATTTGATGTTGTCATTGTATTGTCTCTAAATTCTTTTCTAAATGGTGAGAGAGACACTTTTGTATAACTCTCTCGACATAATATAAATTGGGTTAAATTGCCTAAACGAAATTATTTATCTAAACCGCCCATACATAGGTACTTAATTTCTAAGTAATCATCCAAACCGTATTTTGAACCTTCTCGGCCATTACCCGATTGCTTAACACCACCAAATGGGGCGGCGGCGTTAGAAATAATGCCTTCATTAATACCAACCATGCCAAACTCAAGGCCTTCAGCAACTCGCCAAACCGTACCAATGTCACGAGAATAGAAATACGCCGCTAAGCCGTATTCTGTATCGTTGGCAAGTTCAATCGCTTCTTCTTCCGTTTCAAAAGCAATAATAGGTGATACTGGGCCAAAGATTTCATTGGCTGCAATTGGCATATCATTGGTAACGCCAGTGAGAATAGTTGGCTGATAGAACAGCTCACCTGCTTCTGAGCGCTGTCCGCCAAAGGCAACTTTTGCACCTGCAGCGATAGAGTCGGCAACTAATTTTTCAACATCACAGACCGCTTTGTCTGTAATCATTGGGCCAAGGTTAACGCCCTCGACTAAACCATCACCAATGTGTAATTCAGCTACTGCATTTTTGAATTTTTCTGTAAATTCTTCTAATACGCCTTGTTGTACAAGAATACGATTGGTACAAACACAAGTTTGACCTGCATTACGGTATTTAGAAATAATCGCGCCTTGTACAGCAGCGTCAATGTCAGCATCATTAAAGACAATGAATGGTGCATTACCACCTAATTCCATTGATACTTTTTTCACGGTTGTTGCACATTGAGTCAATAACAATTTACCAACGCCTGTCGAACCGGTGAATGTGAATTTTGCAACATCAGGATGTTGTGTTAATACTTGTCCCATACCTCGAGAGTTACTACCAACAACAACATTAAATACGCCAGCTGGAATACCTGCTCGCTCTGCTAATTCAGCCATCGCTAATGCCGATAACGGCGTTGACTCAGAGGGTCTAACAACAAAGGTACAGCCTGCAGCTAATGCAGCAGCGGCTTTACGAGCAATCATCGCATTTGGGAAGTTCCATGGGGTAATAGAAGCAACTACACCAACTGGCTGCTTAATAACAACAATTTTTTTATCACTCGAAAGCGCAGGGATGGTATCGCCATAAACGCGTTTACCTTCTTCAGCAAACCATTCTAAGAATGCCGCACCATAAGCAATTTCACCTTTAGCTTCAGCCAAAGGTTTACCTTGCTCTAACGTTAAGATACGCCCTAGGTCATCTTGATTTTCCATCACTAAATTAAACCAATTACGTAATAAAGTTGCACGTTCATTGGCTGATTTAGCAGACCACATTTTTAATGCACCTTTGGCAGCAGACACGGCCAATTCAGTTTCGGCTACATCAGCATTACTCACTTGAGCAACAACTTCCCCTGTCGATGGGTTGATTACTGGAAATTGCGTTTCACTGCTATGCCAACTGCCGTTAATATATGAAAATGGTTTGATAAGCTGGCTGTCTTTTATGCCCGCGGCTTCTAAATTACAAGTAACTTCAGTCATGGTTTTATCTCGCTAGTTATTTAATAAACAATAACGGTATTGAAACCTAGTTTTAATTAAGGTTAAATACAAAACAATAAACCTTTAGTTTGAAGTAGACAAAACATGTATAAACACTCGATTATTCCTAAACCGGTTAGTGAATATGATTTACGTTTGCTGCGTATTTTCATCTCCGTGGTCGAACATGGCGGATTTTCCTCGGCAGCTAATGCATTAGGGATAACGCGTTCAACCATTAGTGTGCATATGTCTAATTTAGAAACTCGTATGAAATTAAAATTGTGTTTACGCGGCCGAGGTGGTTTTTCTTTAACTGAAGATGGCCAGGCTGTTTACCAAGCTGTACTTGATTTATTTGCCACAATGGATGATTTCTCTTTATTAATTGATAGCTTAGGCAGTGAATTAAGTGGCGAATTAATAATTTTGTGTGCTGATCAACTTGACGAAAGCAAACAGCATAAAATGGCGCAAGTTATTAAAAAAATTAATGATGTTTCACCGAATTTACACTTAGTGTTAGATGGAGACTCTATCTCAAATATAGAGAAATCTCTGCTAAAAGATAAAGCCCATATAGCTTTGTTTCCGAGCTATCAGCAAATAGAAGGATTGCAATACCAACCGCTATTTAGTGAGTCCATTTATTTATGCTGTGGCAAGCAACATCCTTTTTTTAATCAAGTTGATACTGCTATATCTGAAGAAATATTAGGGGAAGCCGCTGCTATACACCCTGGCATCAATATAGATTTAGCCGGTAAACAACAATTAGAAAAACTTAATTTATCAGCAAAGTCTTATCAATTTGATACCCGTAAAGCGATGATTCTATCTGGCTGTTATATAGGCTTTATGCAACAAAGTTTTATTCAAGCAGAACTAAACCGTGGCGAGATAAGAATAATAAAACCCAACAGTCATCATTATCAATTTAGATTATCTTTAGTGAGTAAGAAAACCCCCAGAGAAGTCAAAAAAATTGAGTTATTAAAAAGTGTATTTTCCGAGGTATTTGAGCTGTAAATATACCCAAACCACTTAAACTACGTGTTCTATGCAAACTGAAACAATCTGCCTCGCGTATAAAAAACAGGGGTTATACCCATTGGTATAACCCCTGTTTACTTCTTTAGCGGAAATAATATTAATTTAGTAGAAGGCTTGTAAACCCGTTTGCGCACGACCGAGTATTAAACCATGCACATCGTACGTCCCCTCATAGGTATTTACAGTTTCTAAATTAACCATATGACGAATCACATGAAACTCATCTGAAATACCGTTACCGCCATGCATGTCACGAGCCATACGAGCAATATCAAGTGACTTACCACAGTTGTTACGCTTAACCATTGATATCATAGTAGGATCCCACTTTTTGGTATCAATAATACGACCAACACGTAGTGATGCCTGTAAGCCTAACGATATTTCGGTTTGCATATTAGCGAGTTTAGTTTGGAATAACTGTGTTTGTGCAAGCGGACGTTTAAATTGAATACGATCTAAACCGTACTGACGTGCACCATGCCAACAGAATTCAGCCGCACCCAGAGCCCCCCAAGAAATACCATATCTCGCCATATTTAAACAACCAAATGGCCCCGCTAAACCGCGTATTTCAGGAAACATATTTTCTTCTGGCACAAAAACATTATCCATTACAATTTCACCCGTAATTGAGGTACGTAAAGATATTTTACCTTCAATTTTTGGTGCCGATAAACCTTCCATGCCTTTTTCTAAAACAAAACCGCAAATTTTATTTCCTTCGGCTTCATTTTTTGCCCACACGACAAAGACATCGGCGATAGGTGAATTGGTGATCCACATTTTTGCCCCAGTTAAACGATAACCACCGTCTACTTTCTTCGCCCGAGTGATCATACTCGAAGGATCAGAGCCTGAACCCGGTTCTGTTAAACCGAAACAACCTATGTACTCACCTGTAGCAAGCTTAGGCAAATATTTTTCTTTTTGCTCCGTGGTACCGTACGCATTAATAGGATGCATAACTAATGAGGATTGCACGCTCATTGCACTTCTATACCCACTGTCTACACGTTCTACTTCACGAGCGACCAAGCCATAACTTACGTAGTTAACACCTGAACAACCGTAACCATCAATGGTTGCGCCTAATAACCCAAGCTCACCAAACTGACGCATGATATTTGGGTCAAAGTCCTCATTACGATTCGCCATTAATACACCAGGCATTAACTCTTCTTGGCAAAAGGTATGCGCCATGTCACGCACCATTCGTTCATCTTCTGATAATTGGTCGTTAAGTAAAAGTATGTCATCCCAATTGTTTAGTACTGAATTTGTCATCTTATTCCTCCGTTATAAATGTAGATTTAGTTAAGTTTACTTTGATTTTAATATTTCATCGGTGTGCTGCCCTAATGTAGGGGGAGCAGCGTGATAAGTAATGGGTGTTTGTGAAAATCTTACCGGATTGCCAACCTGAGGCACTTTACCTGCGGTCGGGTGATCTAGCTCAAAAGCCATTTTACGATGTTTAATTTGTGGATTTTCAAACACACGGTCAATTGAATTAATTGGACCACAAGGTACATGTACTTCTGAAAGTGCTGCTAACCAATAATCTAATTTTTCTTTGATAAAGTAAGATTCAAGTAAGGGGATAAGTGTTTCACGATGCTTTACTCGTAATGCATTTGTTGCAAACTGTTTATTATCGCCAACATCTATGCAACCCAATACGTTGCAACATTTTTGAAATTGAACATCATTTCCAACGGCTAACAGGATATAACCATCTTGCACTTTCATGGCTTGATATGGAACAATATTTGGATGAGCCGACCCTAATCTTTGTGGCACTTCCCCACTTACTAAATAACTACTGCCTTGATTTGCTAAGCAGGCTACTTGCGTATCTAACAGTGCAATATCTATCTGTTGACCTTCGTTCGTTTGAGTTCGATGATATAACGCAGCTAAAATACCCGATACAGCATACATACCTGTCATTAAGTCCGTTGTCGCGACTCCTACTTTTTGTGGTCCTCCACCGGGTAACGAATCTTTTTCTCCGGTAATGCTCATCAATCCTCCCATCGCTTGAATCATCGCATCGTAACCCGCTCTATTCGCATACGGGCCATCTTGGCCAAATCCTGTTATTGAACAATAGATAACATCTTTACGGATATTTTTAATACTCTCATAATCTAAGCCGTATTTTTTTAGCCCGCCAACCTTATAATTTTCAACGACAATATCTGCTTGTTCTACTAACTTATATATTGCTGCTTGTCCTTCAGGACTTGTCATATCTACTTCAATCGACTTTTTACCTCGATTAGCGGCAAGGTAATAAGCTGATTCCGCAGTATCATCACCCTGCTCATCTTTCACATAAGGAGGACCCCAGTGGCGAGTATCATCTCCCTTTTCAGGTCGTTCTATCTTCCACACTTCAGCACCATAATCAGCCAATACTTGTGTAGCCCAAGGGCCTGCTAAAATTCGGCTTAGATCGAGTACTTTAATTCCGGTGAGTGGGCCTGCCATTAAATGCTCCTTAAGTGAGAGTGATGATTACTACGCTTTTAAGTTAAAAAACTGAGGCACCATTTACCTCATGATAAATCCACTGAGTCGATTACAAATTCAAAGGAAACATATCCATTTTTTACATAACCGTTTATAACCTTATTGAAGTGTTATTTACAACAAAATTTTAATATTTATTGATGTTTTACGCTTTATTGTTTATTTTATCCAACACTAGAATTATTTAAAATATGCTATAAGGCAATGTGTTTATGAAAAATTTAAGCCACTTTTATATTAACGGACAATGGGTCTCTCCAGAAAAACCAAATGACTTTATCGTTGAAAATCCTTCAAATGAACGTCAAATTGGTATTATTTCTCTAGGCACTACTGTTGATGTTGATAAAGCCGTTACCGCGGCTAGAAACGCATTTAATCATTACGGTTTTAGTTCAAGAGAAGAGCGTATTGCACTATTAGAGAAACTATTAAGTGCCTATATGAATCGTTATGACGAAATGGCGCAGGCTATTTCCCAAGAAATGGGCGCGCCAATCGATTTTGCCACGGCTGCTCAAGCTGATTGTGGCCGAGGTCATATTCAAACGGCATTAGATGCTTTAAAAAATTACGAATTTCAGCACACCTCAGGAAATGCCACCATAACTCATGAGCCGATAGGTGTTTGTGGATTTATTACGCCGTGGAACTGGCCGATTAATCAAATTGTTTGCAAAGTTGCTCCCGCATTAGCTACAGGTTGCACCGTGGTCTTAAAACCAAGTGAAATTGCGCCTTTATCGGCCCATGTTTTTGCCAAAATAATTGATGATGCCGGTTTCCCAGCAGGGGTTTTTAATCTGGTTAATGGTGATGGAATGGGCGTTGGCTCTGCCATATCATCTCACCAAGATATTGATATGGTTTCTTTTACTGGCTCAACTAGAGCAGGCTCATTAATTTCAAAATCTGCCGCAGATACCGTAAAGCGAGTGGCATTAGAATTAGGCGGTAAATCACCGAACATTATATTTGACGATGTAGACCTAGAAGCTATCGTGACCAAAGGTGTTATCGGCTGTATGGAAAATACGGGTCAATCATGTAATGCACCAACACGCATGCTAGTGCAAGAGTCCGTTTATGATGATGCAGTAAAAATAGCGACTCAAGTGGCTAATAACATAAAAGTCGATAGTGCTGATAAGCCAGGTAATCATATTGGGCCATTAGTTAGCAAAGCCCACTTTGATAAAGTACAAAGCATGATCAAAGAAGCCATAGAATCAGGTGCTACATTATCAGCCGGTGGACTCGGTAAGCCTGAAGGTTTTGAATTGGGTCATTTCACCAAACCGACAATATTTTCAAATGTGAACAATAAAATGAACATCGCGCAAGATGAAGTATTTGGCCCCGTTCTGGTGATCATTCCTTTCAAAGATGAGCAAGAAGCGATCACGTTAGCAAACGATTCTCCTTATGGTTTAGCTGCCTATATCAATACTCCTGACGAAACAAAAGCGAGCCGTGTTGCAAGGCAGATGAGAGCCGGCATGGTAAGGATTAACTGGGCTTCACATCATTACACCTCTCCGTTTGGTGGTTATAAACAATCAGGAAACGGTCGTGAGTGGGGAACCTATGGCTTTGACGATTATTTAGAAATTAAAGCGACCAGTCGTTAGGTTCTATTGAACTTACAAGATTGTTTTTGCAGCGATTTTGGGGTGTTTAGACAAGGCAGAGTCTTTGTCATGTGGTTGTTCAGGACAATACGCTCCTGCATTGTCTAATAACACCATCCATGTCGCGTCACATAAAAAGATGATAACGCCGTAAAAATAACCAACAAACGCTGTCCGAAGAATTCGACTAAAAACGTTTTACTTTTTGTTAAGTAGTATTTGCCTAGAGTTACTAGGCTGCACACTACTCGCCGCGAATAAAACGTTTTACTCTCTTAAAAAAAAGCGAACAAAGTTTAACCGCTAAAGTTCAACAGACCCTCGTCTTTGAAATTTTAATTATATTTACTTAGAAGCTTTAATTTCCCCTAAAAGGGTGTTGATTTATTTACCTGACTATGTTTTTATAAGTAAGGATTGAAGAATATATTTAACACGAAAGCATCATTCTGAGTTTTAAAAGAGCTTTATTAAGTAAATAACAAACAAAAACAGGGTATGAACTATGAAAAAGAAAAGTATATTACTAATAACAACAATGCTTGCTTCACTGGCCGCATCTGCATCAGATAAAGTAGTTAACGTTTATAACTGGTCAGATTATATTGACCCTGCAGCGATTAAACAGTTTGAGAAAGAAACAGGTATCAAAGTTAACTACGATGTTTATGATTCTAATGAAATCCTCGAAGCTAAATTGATGGCCGGTGGTTCAGGTTATGATGTTGTGGTACCAACAGGTTCGTTTTTAGAACGACAAGCAAAAGCGGGTATTTACGCACAAATCGATAAAAACAACCTGTCCAATTACAATAACATTGATAAAGCAATGGCTGGTAAAATGGCGCTTCATGATCCAGGTAACAAGCACAGTGTGCCTTATACTTGGGGAACGATTGGTCTAGGTATTAATACGGATATGGTTAAAGCGCGCTTAGGTGATGTGGAACTTAATAGCTTAGATCTTATCTTTAAGCCTGAAGTCGCAGCGAAGCTAGCTGATTGTGGTATTGGCATTTTAGACTCACCCGCTGAAGTTATGTCTATCGCATTAAACTATGCTGGTTTAGATCCTAATTCTGAAAGTGATAAAGATCTTAAAGCAACAAAAGCGATGATTAAAAAGGCTCGTCCTCATTATAAATACTTTGACTCAAGCCGCCTAATTGCTGATTTAGCCAATGGCGACATTTGTGTAGCGTTAGGTTATAACGGCGATATGTTGCAAGCTAATAGTCGTGCAAGTGAAGCTGGACAAGGCATTAAAGTAGAATACTTAATTCCTAAAGAAGGCACCATTGCTTGGTTCGATATGATGGCAATTCCTGCTGATGCGCCTCACAAGAAAGAAGCTTATGCCTTTATCAACTACATACTAAAAGCTGAAACAGGTGCTGGTATTTCTAACTATGTTTATTATGCTGTTGCTAATGAAGCTGCTACTAAGTTTGTTAACGACGACATTAAATCAAATATCGGTATTTATCCGGTTGGTGAAACAAAAGAAAACCTGTTTTCTCAACTTGCTCACACCTCTCGTTTTGATCGTAAATTAACGCGTGCGTGGACACAAATAAAAACAGGTAGATAGTTTTAATCATTGATCATAAGGGCATTGGCTGCCCTTATGTTTTAAGGCATTAATTTGCTCTTATTCATCAGAACCTAATAACAATAACAAACATCTAAATCCTGTAGAAAATATCCCTAGGAATCTCGAATGACTCAAGAAACAACTATGCCTCTTTGGAAACAAGATGGCGCTAAACCTTTTATTCAAATAAAAAACGTTACTAAAAAGTTCGGTGAATTTACCGCTGTAGATAATGTTTCATTAGATATTTATGAAAATGAATTATTTTGTTTATTAGGAGGTTCGGGATCAGGAAAAAGTACCCTGTTAAGGATATTGGCAGGCTTTGAAGATTTGACCTCTGGTCAGGTACTCATCGATGGCGTTGATATGGCTAATATTGAACCATGGAATCGACCGATAAATATGATGTTTCAGTCATACGCATTATTCCCTCATATGTCCGTCGCAAAGAATATTGCTTTTGGTTTAAAGCGAGACAATGTTCCCAAAAAAGAAATCGAACAACGTGTTGCTGAAATGCTTAGCATGATGCAAATAGAAGCATTTGCTGATAGAAAACCTGACCAACTATCAGGTGGCCAGCGTCAGCGTGTCGCTTTAGCTAGATCACTGATCAAACGCCCTAAATTACTTTTACTTGATGAACCTTTAGGCGCATTAGATAAAAAACTTAGAGAAGAAACTCAATTTGAACTAGTCAATATTCAAGATAAATTAGGCGTTACCTTTGTTGTGGTAACTCATGACCAAGAAGAAGCCATGACTCTGGCTACCCGCATTGGCGTCATGGGTAATGGTATTATTACCCAAGTTGATGAACCTCGCGATGTTTATGAATACCCAAGCAGCCGTTTTGTTGCAGAATTTGTTGGCTCTATTAATTTATTTGAGGGTCGTATTTATGAAGATGAAGTTGAGCATGTAAAAATAAAGTCAAAAGAAGCTGGCTGTAACTTTTTTGTAAATCATGGCATTAGCTGTGCACCAAATCAAAAAGTGACCGTTGCTGTTCGTCCTGAAAAAATGAAAGTCACCCGAAGAAAGCCAGACCAAGAATATAACTGCTTGCACGGTCAAATCATCGACATTGCCTATATGGGCAACCTTTCAATTTTTAGGGTCAAGTTGAAGAGTGGCGTAATTGTTCGTGTCACCTTACCTAATCTTGTCAGAGAAAACCGCAATCCATTAACATGGGATGACTTTGTTTACCTTGCATGGGATGACGACAGCAGCGTGGTATTAACATCATGAGTAAAGTAACCGGCACTTTTTGGCTCGGTCGTTATGACACAGTCAAAACTCGATTTAGTTCATTAAAGAAAATTCGCTGGGGTAGATATTCTGTTATCTCTATCCCTTCATTATGGTTAGCCTTATTTTTCTTTATTCCTTTTTTAGTTGTGTTTAAAATTTCACTGGCTGAATCTGCTATAGCTGTACCTCCTTATACAGATATGTTTGCTTGGAATGTAGAAGATGCAATTATTGATGTAAAAATAAAACTCGGAAATTATTTATACCTTTTTGAAGACTCCTTTTATTTAGATGCCTATTTAAGTTCAGTTAAGATCGCCGCTGTCTCTACTTTTTTTACTTTATTAATTGGCTTTCCTATGGCCTATTTTATTGCAAGTAAAACAGGCACCATGCGAACGCTTTTATTAACGCTTGTTATCTTACCTTTTTGGACTTCATTTTTATTAAGAGTTTATGCCTGGATGGGTTTTCTTAAAAAGAACGGTATTGTGAATGAGTTTTTACAAGGCATTGGCCTTATCGATCAACCTATTCAAATGTTACAAACCGACTTTGCCGTATACATTGGTATTGTCTACACCTACTTACCTTTTATGATATTACCTTTGTATACCACCTTAGAAAAACTAGATGGTAGCTTAATTGAAGCATCTAAAGATCTGGGTGCAGGTCCAATTAGAACCTTTTTCTTGATTACCTTACCCATGTCTATGCCCGGTATTTTAGCGGGTTGTTTATTAGTGTTTATACCTGCCGTTGGGGAATTTGTTATTCCTGCTTTATTAGGTGCGTCTGACACATTAATGATAGGTCGAGTGCTTTGGGATGAGTTCTTCCAGAATAGAGACTGGCCAATGGCCTCAGCAGTGGCGACCATGATGTTACTTATTTTAGTTGTTCCTATTATGTTTTTACGTAATGGCAAAAAAGAAGGAGTTGAATAATGACTAGAAATTCAAAGTTTTTATCAATCTCATCGTTATTTGGATTTATATTTCTTTATGCGCCGATACTTTCATTAATTATTTATAGCTTTAACAAATCTAAGCTAGTGACGGTATGGGGTGGCTGGTCTGTTAAATGGTATGCTGAATTATTTAACAACCAACAAATTATTGATGCGGCCATAGTGAGTTTGAAAGTTGCGTTTATAACCGCAACGCTATCCGTTATTCTCGGGGTTTTGGCTGGCTATGTGCTAAGTCGAATGGGTAAGTTTCCTGGTAAATTGATCGTTTCAGGTTGGATAAGTGCACCGCTTATTATGCCTGAAGTGATCACCGGTTTATCATTATTATTATTGTTCGTTTCTTTAGAGAACTTAATAGGCTGGCCCGCAGGACGAGGTATTACCACGATTATTATTGCCCATACTACCTTTTGTATGGCCTATGTTGCGGTAATTGTGCAGTCTCGCTTGTCACAGATGGATGACTCATTAGAAGAAGCTGCCATGGATTTAGGTGCAAAACCACATAGTTTGTTTTTTCTAATCACCTTACCCATTATCTCTCCCGCGATAATTTCTGGTTGGTTACTGGCGTTTACTATGTCGTTAGATGACTTGGTTATTGCGAGTTTTGTTTCCGGCCCGGGTAACAGTACTCTGCCTATGGTTATATTTTCTAAGATAAGACTAGGGGTGTCACCTGAAGTCAACGCACTGGCAACAATCATGATATTAATTGTCGCAATTGGTGTAGTAGCAGCTATGTGGCAAATGAGAAAAAAGGAAACAACACTCTAAATATCTCTCATTGTTAGTATCATTTATTAAGGTTGTATCGTTTTACTTTACAACCTTTTTTCTTTACAACCTCTACTCTAGATGGGCTTGTACTACATGAATAAATCTGTAAAAACAAAAATTATATTTTCCACTCTACTATTACTTGTTATAACAATAACGTCATTATTAATAGTCTCCTCAATCTCCGTTGATAAAACCGCAACCTCTTTGTCCACTTACCTTAAGCCGAAAATTAAAGAAAGTAGTTTAATGCCAATGGTTATTGCGGCAGACGCTGAAACGGCAAGAAATGAAGTGTTTTTTGGTCAAGTAATCAATGAAGCTAACCGTCTTGCAAGTGACATTGCTTTTTTACGTGTGCAATTTCGTGCACTTTTTTTATCTGCTGAAGATGTTCGCCATATTTTAAATATGTATATCAAAAGTGCTATGGAAAGTAATCGATCAGCCGTTGGCGTTTATGCTGTTTTTCTTCCCAATGCACTTGATGGGGCAGATGAAGTAAATAGAGGGGCAGATGATCTAGCAACAAATGAAGCAGGAAGGTTTGCTGTTTATTGGGCGTTTAACGAACAAGGTGAGGCTGTTGAAGAAATAATGCCTGAGGAGATGATTAACGATACGAGTCCTAATTCAACAGGACAACCCTACAACTCTTGGTTTACTTGCCCTATTGAAAAACAACAAAATTGTTTATTAGAACCTTATGTCGACAAAGTTGATGGTAAAAACATATTAATGACCTCAATAGCTATACCCATTAAATTCGCTAATAAAGTCGTTGGGGTTGTGGGTATTGATATCGCATTAGCTGATATTCAAACAAAAGCAGAAGAATTCTCCACTAAAATTGCTGATGGCAATAGTCGAGTATTAATTGTGTCTGAAGATAATGCGGTGATAGCTGATTCTAACAATAGTGCTAATCAAGGGGCTTTATTTTCTGAAATAATTAAAAGCACTGAGTTAAATGAAGGTATTAGTGAAAATGATCGCAGTTTTACTTTGGTGAAACGTATTCATTTAGGTGGGATCGCTCAGTGGAGTATTTATACCGAAGTACCTAAAAAATATATTACTGATGAAGTTAATCAGACCATGACAGTATTAGATAAAGGCACTAAAGACCAACTTACCAGTGTACTTTATATGAGTTTGTTGGTGTTAATCATCGGTAGTATTATAATCTTTATCATGGCTGAAAAATTAACAGTCCCCTTAAGGGCTGTAGCAGACGCTTTAAAACAAATTGCCAGTGGTGATGCAGATTTAACTCAACGTATCAAGGTTAATTCAAAAGATGAAACGGGTCAGCTTGCCCATTCTTTTAACCAGTTTGTAGAAGGGCTTGCGAATATTGTAGGTCAGTTTTCAGAAGGTGTTAAAACCACCTTTTCTGCTTCTGAAACAGGTAAAGCGTTATCAACAACGACAAACTCACAATTAGCTAGCCAACAACTCATGATTGAAATGGTCGCTACCGCAGCAGAGGAAATGTCACAAACCTCTACCGATGTTGCGCAAAATGCAGTCTCAACCGCTGATGCGACTAAAGAGGTTAAAAGTGCCGCATCAAACGGTATTATTAAATTAAAGCAAACCACCAGCACCATTTCGAAACTGGCGGAACAGATGCAGTATTCAAACGGGCAAGTAGATAAACTATCAACCAATAGCGATAATATCGTGAATGTATTAAACGTGATTAAGTCAGTTGCAGAACAAACTAATTTACTTGCCTTAAACGCGGCCATCGAAGCAGCAAGAGCAGGTGAATTAGGTCGCGGTTTTGCCGTTGTTGCTGATGAAGTTAGGGCACTCGCGGGTAGAACGGCCAGCTCAGTATTTGAAATTGAAGGCGTCATTAATGAGCTACAAGTTTCAACGAAAGAAATGGTTGCAACCATCAGTGAAAACGTTAAAAGAGCCGAGGCTTGCACGGAACAAGCACAGGAAACGCAAACTATCTTTGAAGTCATTGAGCAAGAAGTCACTAATATGACTGATATGGCGGCAAATATTGCCTCTGCCGCTGAAGAGCAAAGTCATGTCTCTGAAGAGATCAGTAGTACTTTACAAAATATAAATACCACCACTGACGAGCTTGCACAAAGTGCTCAGCAGACCTTAAAAGTGAGTGAAGAGCTGCTTGTTTCAGGACAAGATCAAGAACAGCTCATCGGGCGATTTAAGTTTTAAGTCATCGGTTCACTGATTTGATAGTTAATTTGATAAGTCATAAATTAACGGCAATAAAAAAGCTAACAACAAGTTGTTAGCTTTTTTTGTTTACATGAGCATATACCCAAACCACTTGAAGATGCGTGTTTCAGGACGCCTGAGCGATTCATGATCAAGACGCTTCATTTTCTTAATGGTTATTCCCTTAACAAATGAGGCAACGAAGAACATGAAGTACTCAGACGTCCCTATACGGTTGGTTTAGAAACGTTTTATCCTACGTTATTGATTTCGATAAGGGAGTAACCATTATCTTCAATCAATGCCTTGGCTAAAAACGTTTCTAATTCCAACTGAAACCTGCATCTTCATGTAGTTTGGGTATAAAAGGTTAGATACCTAACTTATCTCTCATCTCGTAATACCAAGCGCCCATCGCTGTGTAAGGCGTTTTAAATAACCTACCACCAGGGAATGGATATTGAGGTAAGCCAGCAAACACATCAAACCGCTCTGCTTGGCCACTAATTGCATCGGCAATAACTTTACCGGCTAAGTGTGTTGAAGTAACACCATGCCCACTATAGCCTTGAGCATAATAGACATTGTCATTTATACGGCCAAATTGTGGTAAGCGCATTAACGTGAGTAAAAAGTTACCTGTCCAGGCATAATCAATCTTCACATCTTTAAGTTGAGGGAATGTTTTCAACATTTTAGGAATAATAATTGATTCAATTTTAGAAGGCTCTCTTGCCCCATAGGTTGTGCCACCACCGTAGATAAGACGACCATCGCCCGATAAGCGGAAGTAATCTAACAGGTAGTTACAATCTTCTACGCAGACATCGGTCGGTAATAATTGCTTTTGCACTGCTTCTGGTAAGACTTCAGTGGTGATTATTTGCGTTCCACATGGCATTGATTGTTTCTGTTGCTTAGGTAAAAGCCCTTCTAAATAAGCATTGCCAGCTACAACAACAAAATCAGCCGTTACACTACCTGAGTCCGTTTTGATTACCGCTTTTTTACCATGAACAATATCAACAACGATACTGTCTTCGTAAATTATTCCACCTAACTTTTCAAACGCGGCAGCTTCACCAAGCGCTAAGTTTAGAGGGTGAATATGACCACCTGCTTTATCTAATAATCCCCCCACGTAACGTTCAGTACCGACATGCTTTTGAATGTCACTTGCACTTAATAATTCAGTTTCATGGTAGCCATGCTTAGCCCACAGTTTTTGCTTTTCAGCCATCTCATCAAGCTGTTTGTTGTTACAAGCGGCAAAAACACCTCCTGGTCTTAAATCACATTTGATGTCGTAATCGTTAATTAAACGTTTAATTATTCGACTACCTTCAAAGGCCATTTGTCCCATTTCAGTACTAACATGTTTGCCATAATTACGTTCAATAAAGTCCATATCTCGACTGTAGCTATTAACTAACTGGCCACCGTTTCGACCTGAAGCGCCAAAACCAATGCGACTGCCTTCAACAACCACCACTTTGAAACCTTTTTCGGCCAAATGTAATGCGCTTGATAAACCAGTAAAACCAGAACCAACAACGCATATGTCAGCGGTAATATCTTCTGTCAGCTTTGACCGCTGAACTTTATCATTAGCACTTGCCGCATAATAAGAGCCTGTGTGGGAAACGTGATTCATAACTTGCCTCTGAAATTTAAATTTATTGACTATTTATACCCGCTCCACTTGAAGATGCTCGTTTCAGGAAAACTGAGCGAATCATAATCAAGGCACATTTTTTTATTAAGGGTCACTCCCTTAAAAACAAATGTAACGACGAGTATGGTTTGCTCAGGCTCCCCCCAAAGGGCTGGTTTATAAACGCTTTATGCTGCGTGATTGATTTCGATAAGGGAATAACCATTCTCTTCAATCAATACCTTGCCTAAAGGCGTTTATAATTCCAGCTGAATCCTGCATCTTCAAGTGGAACGGGTATAATTAGCTATTAGATAAGTACCATTTAACTTCTAGCTCACTAATGTGCATATCAAATTGCTCTAACTCTTTTTGTTTAACAATGTGATAGTTTTTAGTAAATGCTTCGCCTAAATAGCTTGTAAGTATTTGATCTTTTTCTAATTCTGCAAGTGCTCTATCTAATTTTAATGGTAGAGCTTCACAGTCGTCATCAAACGCATTTCCTACGGTAGGATTTATAGGCTTGATTTTATTGGTTATACCATGATGAATAGAGGCTAAGAGCACAGTCATCACTAAATATGGGTTAGCATCAGCGCCAGAAACTCTATGTTCTATACGTGTTGCATTTTTATGTCCTCGAGGAAGACGAAGTGCGACGGTTCTGTTATCTACTCCCCAATTTTTTGCCATCGCAACATAGTACCCTGGCATAAATCGACGATAAGAATTCACGTTAGGACATAACAACGGCATAGAAGCTGGCATTAGCTCAAGCAAACCACCGATGGCGTGTTCTAATGTTTCATTGTAATCATTATTGTCATCTGCAAAGACATTGTTGCCATTTTCATCTAATAGACTGGCGTGAACATGCATACCACTACCGGCTTCATTTGAATAAGGCTTAGCCATAAAAGTCGCATCAAAATTATGCTTATCAGCAACCGTTTTTATAATACGCTTTAATAAAATTGCATTATCACAAGCAGTTACTGGATCGGCCTCATGTTTTAAGTTTATTTCAAATTGTCCAGGCGCACACTCAGCTACTGCGGTGTCTGCAGGTACATTCTGCTCAATACACACTCTATTGATATCGTCTAATAACGCACTGTAATCATTCAGTGTATCGACTGAGTAAACTTGAGTATGTTCATCTCTTTTACCCGTTTTAGGCGAGATCGGAGCTTGTAAATTTCCTTTGTTATCTTTGTTTTTATCTAACAGATAAAATTCTAATTCAACGGCAACAACAGGAAATAAATTGATTTCCGCTAATTGTCTAACTACTTTACTTAATATATTACGCGGGTCAGCAAAAAAAGGAGTTCCATCGTGGTTGAACATACTCATTAATACTTGCGCTATTGGGCGTTCATGCCAAGAGGCCATATGAAGGGTGTTAGCAATTGGTTTACAAACCATATCCGGCTCGCCGATATCTTGCCCAAGCCCACATTCTTCAATGGTTTCTCCAAGTACATTCATGGAAAATATCGTAGCGGGCATATTTAAACCACTGCTATAAATTTTTTCTAAACTACTTTTTTCAATACGCTTTCCTCGAGCAAAGCCGACTAAATCAGAAATGAGGACATCTATAGCCTCAACTTCTGGGTGATTGGAGAGAAAATTTTCTACCTCAGTTGTCTGTCCAACTTTTATCATAAAGTTACCTTCGAAATTGATACATATAATTTACCCATCACAAAATGATGAATATTTGCTTCACTATCTATTAGTAAGTAATTGTAATAGCTACGTCAAGGTAAAATCAAATAAATAAGCTATATTTTTTACATAAAATGACTTTATTACCATTTTACTGCCTTTTTGTAAAAAATATTCATTGAAAAGCAAAGTTTTTTAATTTACCTTAGAGTTATTGAAATTTAGCAGTAACTTATTTGGAATTGATTCGATGGTTAGTAAAAATCAGAAGCCTATTGTCGGTATTACCTGTTGTAGTAGCCTTAACGGGATTCATCATCAACAAGTTGTTGGTGATAAATATATTCGTGCCTTGATGGCCGGTAGTGATGTCATCCCCGTTTTAATTCCTAGTTTTGGTGAAGCAATGTTAGAAATATTACCGCATTTAGATGGTATATATTTAACAGGTAGTTACTCGAATATGGAACCACATCATTTTGGTGGCACTGAATTAGGGGTCGATATGCCACGTGATCCCAATCGAGATTCCACTAATTTAACCTTATTAAAAAAAGCTGTAGAGCTGAAAATTCCCGTGTTAGGTATTTGCCGAGGTTTTCAAGAGATGAATGTCGCACTTGGCGGAACATTACATCAACAAGTATTTGAACTCGATAATATGACAGAGCATAGAGAAGATAAATCGGTATCTATGGATGAGCAGTACAGTGTGTCTCATGACTTAAACTTATCTGAGGCCGGTATATTATCTTCGCTTATGGGCGGAGAGTTAATCCAACAAGTTAATTCATTGCATGGTCAAGGCGTTGATAAATTAGCTGATACGTTAAAAGTTGAAGGCACCGCACCCGACGGATTAATTGAAGCGTTTTCATTAGCCGATAACGCTAGTTATTATTTAGGGTTGCAGTGGCACCCTGAGTGGAAAATTGCTGAGAACCCTTTTTACACCGAAATATTTAAAAGTTTTGGTGATGCTTGCAGAAAATACAAAGGAAATGAAGCATACAGTTAATACCATTAATGTAATAAACTAACTCTTTTTCAACGCAGGTACTGCCTGTCAGTGTAGTTAGTTTATTAAGGGTAATTATGGACGTAGGCAAAAGGTTAAAAGAAGTTAGAGAAATGTATGGGCTTTCACAACGTGAATTAGCAAAGCGCGTTGGCTTAACAAACAGCACTATTTCAATGATAGAAAGAGATGCTGTAAGCCCATCTATTAGTTCGTTAAAGAAAATTTTAGAAGGCGTTTCTTTAACGGTTACTGAGTTTTTTACTTTAGAAATTCCCACTGAGTCGCAAGTGGTCTTTAAAAAAGACACCTTAGTTGATGTAGGGAGTGACGGTGTAGAGCTACATTTGGTGGGTGCACCACAACCAGACTCTAAACTTGCATTTTTGATTGAGCGTTATCAACCCGGATCAAGTACTGGCAAAGATATGATCACTCATATCGGTGAAGAAGCAGGTACGGTGATCGAAGGAAGTATTGAGATAACAGTGGCAGGACGTAGTTTTAAGCTAACTAAAGGTGATAGTTACAAATTTTCGACAAGCTTACCGCATAAGTTTAAAAATACATCGAAAAAAGTTTGTAAAATTATTAGTGCGCATACGCCGCCTTCTTTTTAGCGTAACTATGTATACCCGTTCTACTTGAATATGCATGATTCAGCTGGAATTAGAAACGCCTTTAGGCAAGGCATTGATTGAAGAGAATAGTTATTCTATTGTCGAAATCAATAACGCAGCATAAAGCGTTTCTAAACCAGCCCATTGGGGAAGGCTGAGCAAATCATACTCTGCGTTACATTTCTTTTTAAGGGAATAACCCTTAATAAAAAATGCGCCTTGATTATGAATCGCTCAGACTTCCTGAAACGAGCATCTTCAAGTGGAGCGGGTATGGCCTGTAAAGCGAGCTGTTATTAATTTTTTAGCACCCATATGGGGGTTAATTAAAAAGTGAAAGTACATTAGATTGTATTTAATGTGATTTGATTTAATTTAAAAACCATAAAACCATAAAAAAAGGAATAACATGAATAAAATTAAATTGTTAGCAGCAGCACTCGCGCTTACGGCTATAGCTCCTCTTGTATCTGCAGAAGTAAGTGTTACAGGAAAATTAACGTCGGATTATGTATTCCGAGGTGTTAGTCAAACAGATAGCTCTCCGGCTATTCAGGCTAGTTTAGATTACGAACATGAGAGTGGATTTTTTGCCGGCGTCTGGGCGTCGAATGTTGACTTCGAAGACGATGCAAATGCAGAAATTGATTTCTATGCAGGTTACTTTGGCGAAATTAATGACACTTTTTCTTATGATGTTATGTATAACTACTACACATATCAAGGTTACAGTTCAGCAGATGACTCTGATTACGGCGAATTACTTTTTAACGCTTATATTAACTCATTCACGTTAGGGCTTGGTTATGCCTCTGATTATGTAAATACCGGTGATTCAGCACAGTATATTTCAGCAGCTTATGATATCGAATTACCTAAAGAGTATGCCTTAACTTTACAGGCTGGCTATACCATGGGTGATGCATTTGACGATGCCGAGTATGTAGATTACAGCGCAACAGTTGCCAAAACATTTTACGATTTTGATTTTACTGCTGCCGTTATAAATACTGATATTGATGATGCTGACAATGCAGATTTTCGATTTGTTTTAGGTGTTTCACGTACATTTTAAGCACTTTGTTCACATAGCGTGAATATCTGTTTGCTTTACATTTAGCCTGCTTGTCAAAAAGCAGGCTAAATTTTTTTATCTTCTACAGAAATCCCCCTAAATTTTAGCCAAGTTTATTTTATTGAAAATATTTACAACCTCTCTATTCCAGCTGTTGCTTAGTTACCTGTACCTTTTGATTAATTTTCCTCTCATTCAAGAAGCAAAATCAGACACTAAAAAGATTTCAGCTAGCATCTTCATACTGTACCTTTCCTATTTTTACTTTAAAAATAAAACCTTGTAATAGACACTGCACCAATTTTTATCTTAATCTTAGATTTTTTATCATAGATATAGCCTGCTAAATAAACTAAAATAATGCTGTGTTGCTTTTTTGTGCTGTCACTTAGCTTTAACGTCATGAGATGTATTTCATTGCTTTTTAATCGCTTTATCTATTTTTTTATCTTACTTGTTGGTATTTTTATTCCAGCTTATAGTAATGAGCGCCCTTCAGAGCTTACTAATGAGTACTCTGTAGAGATGTTAACTGAAGACGATGGTTTTGTTTCTTCTGAGATATATTCGATCATTCAGGATAACCAAGATTTACTTTGGTTTGGCACTGCCGAAAATGGCGTTATGCGTTTTGATAGCCGAAAAGTAACTCTCTTTGAATTTGATAGTATGAGTTCAAATGGTTTATCGCATAATGATGCTGGCAATCTCATGTTAGATCGTAACGGGAGAATATGGGTTGGTACTTGGGGAGGAGGAGCTAATCTTTATGAACCAGAAACAGGAAACTTTCAGCACTTTATTAATGATCCTCTCCGCATCGATTCTATCTCATCTAACCGCATACAATCTTTATTTCATGACCAAGAAGGTACTATTTGGTTAGGTTCCTATGATCATGGTTTAAATCGATATCTTGGTAATAACACCTTTGAGCATATTGAGCAAAGTGACGATGTAGAATTTGGTTTATCTCATAATAGAATATGGGATATTGAAGATAATGATAGCCAAAGCTTATGGGTTGCGACTAGTTTTGGTTTGAATTTATATGATAAAAATAATAAAACTTTTTCTCATTTTTTCCCTGATCCAGATAATCCTACCCCCACGGGTGCAAACGAAATCAGAAGTATTTTAAAAACTTCAAAAAACAAACTTTATGTCGGCACACAAAAAGGCCCCTTTACTTTCGATAAACAAAGCGGCCTTTTTACCCCTTTAAAAACCCTCGATGATGAATACCTAGGTCAAGTCAATTCTATGATTGAAGATCAGGAAGGTTATCTTTGGTTTGTCTCCAGTAAAGGCTTGTTTCGACAATCAAACTCAGGTCCTCAAATTGAACAGTTTGTACTTGAGCATAATAACGGTTTGAGAATAGTTTTCGAAGATAGTTCGAGAACCATATGGGTTACTAGCGAAACTCACGGTATATATAAAATAGTGCCCCATCGTAAATTTAAATCTATTAATAGTTCTGCGCTAACAGCACCCAATGGTATAACAGTTGATGCTAATGGTGATTTGCTCATTGTTTCGTCATCATCTCAATTATTTAAATGGAAAATATCCTCGCAAACCCTAGAAATACTATCAAAACCAATCTTTAGCAATGAAAATGGTTATGGGGTAAACCGGCTATTAGAGAAACCAATAATATTTCTAGGCAGCAATAATATTTTATGGATTGCACAAGATGATGGCTTAGCAAAATTTAACTTGAAAACTAAACAGGTTGATTTATTAAAATATCCTGAGTCTGATCCGAGCTATAACGAATTCAGAGAATTACGAGCACTCAATACTGATAAATATGGAAACCTTTGGATTGGTACTTATAAAAATGGTGTCTATCGCTACGATCCTTTGACAAAATCTTTTAATCATTTAGATGATTCTTTAGGATTGTCTCATCCAGAAATATTGGAGATATTTAAAGATAATCAGCAAAACATCTGGGTTGGAACGGGCGATGGAGTTAACCTTTGGGATGATAATAATCAACAATTTGTTTCATTTAAAAGTGATCATAAAAAGAAAGATAGTTTATTGGGAACAATAGTTCAGGATATACATCAATCGAAAGATGGAAAAATATGGATTGCCACTCAAAAAGGTCTCAACTTATATCTTCCTGAAACAAATAGTTTTAAACATTTTAATAGAAAAAATGGCTTACCTACTTCTTTGATACGTGCAATTGAAGATGATAATAGTGGTCATTTATGGCTGACTACAAACAAAGGCATTTCAAGGCTAAATCCATTATCCGGAAAAGTGACCAATTTTGACAGTTATAATGGCTTATTAGGTTTAAATTACTATCCAAATAGTCTGGTAAAAGGTGGAAATGAAACGCTTTTCACTAGTAGCCAAAGAGGTATTGAATTTTTTAACACTTCAGCTATTAAAGCTAATAATAGTGAGTTCAATATTATTTTAACGGGGTTCAACAAGATGGGACACTCGGTAAAACTTGAAACACCTTATTCTTATGTGACTGATATTCAACTTTCTTACATTGATTACTTTTTTTCTTTTGAGTTCTCCGTATTAGATTTCATTTCCCCGAGTACGAATCTGTATGCTTATAAGCTAGAAGGGTATGATGACAATTGGATTGATATCGGTAATCGAAATATCGCTTCTTTTACTAATTTAGATGGTGGCTCATATAAATTTTTGGTCAAAGCAACTAACAGTAGTGGTAAGTGGGGTGAAAAAATACTCTCTATTAACTTATATGTATCTCCACCGCCTTGGAAGACTTGGTGGGCATATAGTTTATATTCAGTACTAACACTACTTATTGTATTCATTTTTATTTATTTCAGAACCCGCTTACAACAAACAGAAATAGCTAGGCAGAAGCAATTTGTTTTAGCACTTGAAGAACAGGTTGAAGAAAAAACGGCCTCCTTAAATACCAAAGCGAGTGACTTAATTGCTGCCAATAAGCAGTTGGAAGTGCTTACCTATCAAGATGGGTTAACAGGGCTGTATAATCGCCGGTACTTTGATAAACAACTGACAACAGAGATAAATAGGCATTATCGTCAAAAGCAATCATTGTCTCTCATTCTTTGCGATATTGATCACTTCAAGCTATTTAACGATTTTTACGGTCATCAGCAAGGTGACAGTTGCCTAAAACAAGTGGCGCAATGCATTTGTACTAACGTAGCAAGAATGACAGATGCAAATTGTCGTTATGGTGGTGAGGAGTTCGCTATTATCCTACCGAATACCTCAGTGGAACAATCGACTCTGGTTGCTGAACGTTTATGTTTTGCTATAGAGAATATGAAAATTCCTCATGAAAAATCTAAAACGAGTACCTTTATCACTTTAACTATAGGGGTTGTTACTATCCCTCCAGAGCAAAAAACATCCGTTGACTCAATTATTTTGAGTGCAGATAAAGCCCTGTATCTTGGTAAAAAAAATGGCAGAAATAGGGTTGTCCGAGCCGATTAGCTGATGTTGCCTTATTCTAATTAAATCAAATCAATTTAATTAAGTGTTACCAATTATCATTGAACAATAACTATCTACAGTTTTTTAAATGAGTATGTGACTTTTTACTTACGCGCTAAGTAAATAAGACAAAGATAAATTTCGTTAATTAGTGATTTATGCCCACGTCTAAGATTTTCACGATTACCTTCCACCACAATGTTAGGGACACTGGTATTTTGATAAAAAGAGCACTCTAGTGTTTATTACAAAAGTGTTATGTTAAATTATCCTGTGACATCTGATTATTTCATTAATAGGATTAAATTCTTTGCATGAACAACCCCCAAATAAATAGTCTCGAAAATGAAGAACTTCAACAAGCGCATGTTGTCTCTTTATTTGCCTTGGTGGGTATGTCAATTTCTGCTGTCATGGGACTCATAGCGCTATTCAACAACAATTTCATTTTAGCTGCGAGTTTATTCTTCGCTTCTTTTGTCTATTTCCTCGGTTATTATGTTTATAAGAAATACAACAATGTAGAATTAAGCTCCGCGATTATTCTCTATTCCCTCTATTTATTAATGTTCTATCTTGTTTATTCAGGTGGTGTTGAGAATACCGGACCTTTATGGATATTTATTGTTGCCCCTGTTTCAGTATTTATTCATGGTTTAAAGCGTGGCTTGATTGATATTGCACTATTCGTTGCAATCATAAGTACCATAATGTTTATGCCAACAGATATTATTGCTCATGCTATCTACAGCACTGAGTTTAAATTACGCTTACTCTATTCTTTTTTAACCGTTACCTTTCTGTCAGCTTTGTATGAATATTCAAGAGATAAATCTTATAAACACACCTTAGAATTAAGTAAAAAATACCAACAACTTGCTCATTATGACCCTTTAACTCAACTTTCCAATCGTCGTGATGCGCTCTGTATTTTAAAACAAGAACAAGCGAGAATGATACGTAGCAAAGAACCCTTGTCTATAATTATATGTGATGTAGATCATTTTAAAAAAATTAATGACCAATATGGTCACAATGCTGGCGATATAGTTTTGGTAGAGCTGGCAAAAATATTTACCAACAATATAAGAGAACAAGATTTTGTTGCTCGCTGGGGTGGAGAAGAGTTTTTATTTATTTTGCCACAGACACTGGCTAAAAATGCCAATCTTGTTGCTGTAAAAATTAACGAAAAGTTGCAAAATAATTTAGTTGATTACGAAGGTAAAGAGATTAAAGTAACGGTTAGTATGGGTATTGAACAATTCAATGACAATCAAAGTATTGATGAGATTATCAACAGTGCAGACAAATACTTATATCAAGCAAAGAATTCAGGCAGAAATCAAATATTTCCAAAGTTTTAATCTACCGACTTATAAAAAGTCAGACTTGAGTGCAATTGTGATTCCCATCTACAACCTCTACCCCCTACCTGATTATATTATTAAAATTTACGCCTCTTGTATTCGCATCGAAGTGAATGTGAAATATCTTGCTAAACACGCCTCTCAATCTATCCTAGAGAATAAGTTATCACGTAGTCGCCATACATTTTCTTAGCCAGGTACTAGCACTAACATTATCAAGGAAAAAACGATGCTTTACGCCAGCGTCTGTATACGCTTTTTTACATATAGCCTCTGTAATTGAAGGACTATCGGCATATTGAAGATTGATGGCTACAGCGCGTACTTGAACTGCTTTTAAATAATTAGTGAAGTAGTTCATTGCTTCAGGTGTTGCGAGTGCTTCATTGCGAAGTATGACTAAGCCAGTATAGTTATTCATATTTAACTGTGGTCTTAAGGACGTTATTTGTTCTTCCATACGTTCAAAAAACTCTCTATTGCACGGCCCTGCAATATCCACAGTAATCAGATCATTATCTACCGTTATATTGCTACTTCCGTGTGGCAAAAAAGTACGTTTTGACATGACGTCCTCTGAGTAAACTTCGATTGGATAGGTTTGATAGTATCAGTAATTAATTAACAATGCGCTAGTCTGAGATATCAAGCCATCTCTTCATGAAGTTTCGGTTATTCATTTCACTGTAGATGAGATAACCCTTATCGGGTTATCTGCATAATGACATTAAGAACAGTAATGACTTTTCAATAAAACTTAAATCGTTTTACCCGTAGTCGCTTTATCCACTAAATAAAGAATGGATTGATAATCTATCCCTGCATGATGCGATAAACCTATTTCGCAGGTTCTGCTGTTGCTATAACCAACAGAGCAGCCTGATGGCACTTGCTCTTTCAAGGTTGCTAAAGCATTTTCATTAAGCTCAGGGGTAGTAAACCCTTTATCTCCAGCAAATCCGCAACACTGAATATGTTCTGGAATAACAACATTAGTACTGCATAACTTAGCCAGTTGCTCCATTTTATCGGTTAAACCCATACGCCTGCTACTACATGTGACATGCAGCATGATGGTATCGTTTAATGGCTTAAAAGCTAAATGTTCAGCCAAGACATCAGCAACAAAACCTACCGGTTCATAAATGGATAAATTAGCAGTGGCTGCTGTATTTTCAAGTAACATTGATTTGCATGGACTAGTATCAATTAAAATTGGATATTTACCATTTTCACTCATCTCAGTTAGCTTGGTTAACAGTGAACTTCTTTTCTGCTCAGCCTCATCAAACATACCTTTACTATTAAATGGCATACCGCAACACTCACCAGTAAAGTCAGGGCTAATAATATCAAAACCGGCCTTAGCTAAAACAGCATAGGTCACTTCAGTTAATGAACGTTGCTCAGTTGCATCAACCGCTTGCCCCATACTTCTGCTGGCACAACTGGGTATATAGACTACCTTGGGTTTAGCACTATTACTGCCTGAGATCGTTTTGGGTTGATAGCTAGCCTTATTTGGCAGGTACTTACTCCATAGTGGAATATTATTCGCTGATAGTTTACGTACAGTGCCCGTTAGTCCGCCCATCACTTTATTACCAATTAGACGTTGACTAAAGCCTGCAATAGCTAAAGAAACCCGCGTCATTTTTTCTATGGTAGCAAAGTTATTAGCCAGTTTTTTCGAGACCCCTTGGTATTTAGTATTCCTAACGTTACGAAGATCACGGATAAGGTCACCGGTGTTAATACCAACAGGGCAACGATCCGCACACAAACCTGTTGCTGCACAGGTATCTATACCTAAATAATCGAAGTCTTTTTCAAGTTCACTTAACAATTGAGGATTATCACCTGAGGCTGTTAAACGGCTAATTTCACGATAAGTGGTAATACGTTGCCTTGGTGTTAGACTCAATCCTTTTGAAGGACATACTGGCTCACAAAATCCACATTCAATACATTTATCGACAATGTCATTTGCTGCTGGTAGGTTTTTTAAGTTTTTAATGTGAGCCAATGGATCATCATTAATAATAACGCCTGGGTTGAGTAAATTACTTGGATCAAATAAGGCTTTTATTTGTTGCATCAAAGCAAAGCCTTTATCACCCCATTCTAATTCAATGAACGGCGCCATGTTTCGCCCAGTGCCATGTTCAGCTTTCAATGAACCTTGGTAATCTACCGCCACCAACTGACAAACATCATCCATAAAAGATTGATAGCGGTCTACTTCTGCCTGCGTTGAGAAATCCTGTGTGAAAACAAAATGCAGATTACCATCAAGAGCATGGCCAAAAATAATGGCTTCATCATAATGATATTTTTCAAAAAGTCCCTGTAGCTTATCAACCGCATCAGCAAGTTTTTCAACAGGAAAAGCAACATCTTCAATGATAACGGTAGTACCTGTTTCACGTACAGCACCAACGGCAGGAAACGTACCTTTTCGAATAGCCCACAATTGTGAGTATTCACTTGCAACATCGGTGAACTTGATTACATTGGTTTGTTCAAAGTCGCTTAATAAGCTTTCTAAGTCAGTAATTTGCTCAGTTAATAATTGTTGATTTGCAGCGCGCGTTTCAATCAGTAGTGCGCCAACATCTTTATCGAGTGTTTTGATGAATTCAGGTAAACCCTTCATCTCACTAACTGAGGCTAACGACCTTCTGTCCATTAATTCAACTGCGGAAACATTCGCATCAGCTAAAGCGCTTACTGCTGAACAAGTTGTCTGCATATCAGGAAAGAATACTATCGATGACGCACGGTATTTATGTTCAATTACCGTGTTATAGGTGATTGAAGAAATAAAACCTAAAGTGCCTTCTGAGCCAATCATCAAATGCGCAAGAATATCAATAGGATCCTCAAAATCAACCAAGGCGTTAATGGCATAACCTGTGGTATTTTTTAAGCGATACTTATGCTTAATTAACTTACTTAATTTTTCATTACAACGGGTTTGAACAGCCAATGTATTTAGACGATCTAAGAGTGGTACATGACTTTTTTTAAACGCTGAAATACTCGCCTCATCAGCGGTATCAAGTACACTACCGTCATGTAAAACCAGTCGAATATTATCAAGCGTATGGTAACTATTTTGCGCGACACCACAACACATACCACTGGCATTATTAGCGGCAATACCTGCGACTTTACAAGTATTAATAGAAGCGGGATCTGGACCTATTTTTCGCCCATAAGGTAATAAATATTGATTCGCATCAGCCCCTATAACACCAGGACCTAGTTTTATTTTTAGGCCGAGATCTAATATCTCATGGTCCCGCCAATTATTGGTGAGCATAATTAAAATTGAGTCAGATTGGGCCTGCCCCGAAAGGCTAGTACCTGCAGCTCTAAATGTTACCGGCAATTTTGCTTGTGCCGCAGCTTTAATGACCCTTACCACTTCAGATTCGTTATCTAAAATAAGTACTAATTGCGGTATTAAGCGATAAAAACTTGCATCAACACCATATGCCAAACGCCGAGTATAGTCCGTAATAACACATTTTTTAGGAAGAAATTCAGCGACTTGCTCTGCAAAAAATTGATAGTGCTCAGATAACATAATGCCCTCTAACTTAGTTCTTTAATGTTTATACCCGCTCCACTTGATTATGATTCGCTCAGGTTTCCTGAAACGAGCATCTTCAAGTGGAGCGGGTATAAAGTGCTTAAATATTTAATAATAAAACAATCAATGCTTTCGGGCCGTGAGCACCATAAGCCAAAGTTTGTTGAATATCAGCTGTTTTCGATGGTCCTGAAATCAACACTACATTAGTGGGTAATTTATCTTGCCATTGCTGCGCCGTTATTAAACTAGCAAAGTCTGCATATAAATTATTGGCATCGACAATAACAAAGTGCACTGGCGGTACTAGCGATAAGCTTCTTGGCTCATTCTCATCTGGCCATAAAACAATGGAGCCTGTTGCTGCAATTGAACAGCGCGAGCTTGATAAAGCCGCAGGACATTCATTAAAAAGCATTTCTTTATTATTATCAATTGAAAAATCATAGACTTGTGACTCTATCTTGTTATCTAATCCATTAATAACTTCACGGTGAGCATCATTTTCACCATAAAGTAATTTAGTGATATTTAACGCCGCAAGTTGCTCACTGATAACCTCTGCCATATTATCTTTAGTTGTTTTGATCACTTGCGCATGATTTTTCTCAAGTTCAGAAATAAACTGAGCTAGGTTTTCTTCACGACTAAATTCAGGATAATCATAAGGAATTTCTTTGGGTAATTTATCATAATCTGCACCGTTGACCTCCGCTTTTAATTTAGCAAGAATATTGCCACGCGCGGTATTACTAACTGCTTTGATGTCTGCTTTTGTATTTGTCATAAGATTAACCTCGGCCATGCTGTGATTGCTTGGATTTTATACGCTCATGTAACGTTGCTGCTGCCGGTTTAGGTGCCGTTCTAACACTAGTCCAACCGCCAAGTTTCTTGGGCATCAAAAAGCGAAAGCGTGTTAATCCCCACATTGATAAAGCATACAATTTTGGTGACTTATGCACTTGTGCCCATACTTTCCAGATAAGCGCTTCCACGTTATTACGGCCTGCACCCTGCCCTTTCATCACCTCAGGTTGCTGAGATTTAGGCTTTACGCTTTCTTGGCGCAAACGTAATAATATTTTAGGGATAGGAATTTTAACCGGACATACTTCACCGCAAGCGCCACATAAGGTTGATGCGGTTGGCAAATTACTCGTCGCATCAAGCCCTAACATATGCGGTGAAATCATTTTACCAATAGGACCAGGGTAAACGGTTCCGTAAGCATGACCGCCTATACGGGTATACACTGGGCAATGATTCATACAGGCACCACAACGAATGCACTGCAAGGTTTGTCTTAATTCTTCATCCGCGAAAGCTTGACTACGACCATTATCAAGTAAAACTAAATGCACTTCTTGAGGACCATCTTTTTCACCTGGCTTTCGAGGTGAATTGATCATATTAAAATAGGTTGAAATAGCTTGTCCGGTAGCGCTTCGTGTTAACAAACTTAACAGCGGTGGTACGTCAGCCAAGTGTTCTATCACTTTTTCTATACCGGTTATCGCAATATGCAAATCAGGTATGGTGGTACACATACGACCATTACCTTCATTTTCCACTAAACACAGTGTGCCCGTTTCCGCTACAGCAAAGTTAACACCTGAGATGCCAACATCAGCCTGACAAAATTTGTCTCTTAGTACTGTTCTGCCTTGTTGAATTAAGGTGTCAACGTCGGTGCTGTACTCAAACCCCTCAATATTATCAGCAAATAATTTAGCCACTTGTTTCTTGTTTTGATGGATTGCTGGCATGATGATATGAGACGGATGCTCTTTGGCCAATTGCACAATGTATTCGCCCATATCTGACTCAAGACATTCTACATTTCGTTCTTCTAGGTAGTCGTTTAGTGCCGTTTCTTCTGACACCATAGATTTACCTTTAACGACTGATTTACCCTTTTTTTGGGCAATAAGCTGAGCAATAATTTCATTTGCTTCAGTAATCGTTTCAGCCCAATGCACCTTGATGCCATTTTTTTCAAGGTTACCTTCTAACTGTTCAAGTAAGTGCGGTAACTTCGCTAAACAACGTTGCTTAATTAATTTGCACTGTTCGCGTAATACTTCAAGTTCGTCTTCTGATGAAAAAGCGCCTTTACGCTTATCCATCAAATAATCCATCGCACCTCTAAAGTTAGATCTTAGCTCTTCATTGCCGAGGTCACGTGTAACGTTTGCACGAAAGGCTTTTGCAGAGGCTGCATATTTACTTTCTTCTTCGATAATATGTTTCATAGTGACCCCTTAGACGAATTACCTTTTATACGATTAAGTAAGTAACTCGCAATATGTTCACCACGTAAGGACTGCTTTTGGTAATCAAGTGCGCCATTTATATTCATCATGCAACCATGATCAGCACTGACATACCTAACGACATCAGTTGCCACAAGGTGCTTACTTTTATCAGCTACCATGGCGGCAGATATATCCGCATGCTTAACCGCGAAAGTGCCACCAAAACCACAGCATTCACTTTCGTAATCATGTATGACTAACTCAACGTTCGCTAGTTGAGAGATCAACTTATTACCGGTAATGTGCACGCCCATTTCTCTTCTGGCAGCACAAGAAGTATGTAACGCAACGCGTTCTTTTGGCCCTTGGTCAATAGGTTTTAAGCGCAGTACATGCACCAAAAACTCTGTAAATTCAAAAACACGCTGACAAAAATTATTGATTTCAGGATCATCGCCAAGCAAATCAAGGTAGTGATGACGCATCATGCCACCGCAAGATCCCGACACTACAACGACAGGAATATCCAGAGGGAATTGTTTCACTTGTGACAGGGCTACCGCTTTGGCTTCATCTTTATAACCAGAGTTATAGGCTGGTTGGCCACAGCAACTTTGCCCTTGTGGGTAAATTACCTCAATGCCTTCACGTTCAAGTAACTCAATAGCATCCATGCCCGTATCTGGAAAAAAACTATCAACGATACAAGTACCAAATAAATAAACCTGCTTAGGCTTTTTAGGATAGTCACGAAGATGCTGAGTGTTAAGTTGTTGCATAGATTGCTCTCTATTAGTGTAATACCAATCGAACTAATTTATTGATCCGTTTGGTATAAATTACAGTTTCAAAAAATAGCATTAATCAATCATTTCAAAACTGTTGAGTATTAATAGCCAAAGTAGTGTGTAAACTTGCAAACCCTGAATAATTTAGGACAAACCTGGCTGCAAGTTTTTATCGGCTTTTGATAGTTATTTAATTAGCCCATTACTTAGCCGAGTAAAGGATCACTAAGGTTAAATACGTTGATAGCAATAAGCCCTATGACACCGACAGCTACCACATAATAAATAGTTGGTAATATGGTTTTGCGCAATGTTCTTCCTTCTTGCCCTAATAAACCAACAGTCGCCGAAGCTGCTACCACATTATGAATTGCTATCATGTTACCTGCAGCAGCTCCGATGGCTTGTAAAGCTACCAGTAAGGCACCTGAAACAGAGAGTGCATTAGCAACTTCAAACTGAAACTGACTTAACATCATATTACTCACAGTATTTGAACCCGCAATAAAAGCACCGAGAGCACCAATACTAGGCGCAAATAATGGATATAGATTGCCAAACGTTTGCGCAACAAAACTTGCCATAGCAACAGGCATCGCGGCTAAGTCAGCGCCATTAACGCCAGAGTTAATCAAAATGCGTACCATAGGGATAGTAAATATAAGCACAAAACCTGCACCTACTAGGGTAGTCGTTGACTGTTTAGCAGCATCTACTACTTGTTTAAATTTCATCTGATGTAAGAATAACGTCAGTATACAAACAAAAAACAAAATACCACCAGGTAGGTATAAAGGCTGAACACTTGCGCTAATACCTACTTCACCAAGAATATTACTAAAACCAAATGAAAGGCTCTTTAATAAAGCTTTAAACTCAGTTGAAACTCGGCTAAGTACAAGGATTATTGCAACCAATAAATACGGTAACCAAGCTCTGGTTAAAGACATTGATTTTTTAGCTTGGTTGTTATCTTGTTTAAATGATATTTTTCCTAACCAGTGAGCAGGCCACTGTTCTTTCGGTGCGAAATCCCATGCTTTCTTTGGCATAAGAAATCCACGTTTTGCTAATGGAACAACAATAGCCATACCGACCAATGCGCCAATAAGTGAAGGAAATTCAGGACCAAGAAAAACACCAGTTAATGCGTAAGGGACGGTAAAAGCTAAGCCAGCAAAGATTGCAAAAGGAGCTATTTCGAAGCCTTCTTTCCAGCTTTTATTCTGACCAAAGAATCGCGTCAACATCACCACCATGAAAAGTGGCATTAACGTACCTACAATGGCATGCCCGATGGCAACCTCTGAGGTAATTAATCGTAAAAATTGCTCCCAACTACTGCCATTAGCAATTAACTGCTCAGTAAGATTACTCTTATCTAAGCCGCTGCTGACACCGATAATAATGGGTGTACCTACCGCGCCAAATGACACCGGTGTTGATTGAATCATCATACCAATCATCACCGCCGATACTGCAGGGAATCCGATAGCCACCAGTAAAGGTGCTGCAATTGCCGCAGGAGTACCAAAACCTGATGCGCCTTCAATAAAGCAACCAAAGAGCCAAGCAATAATAATTGCCTGCACCCTACGATCTGGGCTGATATTAGTAAAACCCGCCCTTATACGTAGAATGGCTCCTGAGTGCTGTAAGGTATTGAGTAACATTATGGCGCCAAAAATGATCCACAAAACAGCAATGGTGATCATTAATCCTTGAATGGAACTGGCAACGATTCGATTAAAGCTCATTTCCCAGGCAAAAAAGGCTATAGCTGCTGTTACGGTGTAAACAACAGGCATAGCCTTTTTTGCTGGCCAATGAAGCCCTATAAGTAATATTGCCGACAGTGCAATCGGCATAAACGCGAGTAAAGCTTGTAGTGTAATTGACATATTTTATCCTCGCCCTACTTTCATTTTCAGTAGGTGCTTTGTTATAGTTTTATTCAATCTAACCCTAACGACATTATTTATGAATAGGGCTATAATGAATTCATTATTAACTAAAAGAGTGTAATAGATGCCTAATGCTAGCGAATTGGCTTTGTTTTCATTAATTGTTGAAGCTAAATCCTTCAATAAAGCTGCCCAGTTGGCAGAAATATCACCAGCAGCACTGAGTAAAAAAATATCTAAACTTGAGAAAAATTTAGGCATTCAATTGTTGTATAGAACAACAAGACGATTAAGTTTAACGGAGGCAGGTGAAATACTTTACAGCCACTCTAAGGATATTAATAAGCAAGTAAATGATGCAGTTAGTGCCGTGAGTAGTTTTAGTGAAGGCCTATCTGGCACCATAAAAATGACAGTGCCAACCATTTCAGGGGAATTAATACTCGCGCAAGCGGTTGCTGAATTTTGTCAGCTTCATCCCAAATTAAGTGTTGAAATGCGCTTAGAAAATGAGTTTGTTGATTTGATTAAAGAAGGGCAAGATTTAGCAATTAGAACTGGAGTATTAAGTGACTCTAGTTTAATAGCAAAACCGCTACTGCAGTCAAATTGGATTGTATGTTGTGCGCCAGCTTACATTGAAAAGCATGGTACCCCACAAACACCTCAAGAATTATCCCGACACAACTGCATGGCTTACACCTATCAAGACAAAGGTGCGCATGATTGGTATTTCAGTCAATCAGACGAAGCCTATTATGTAAAAATTTCAGGAAACTTTGCTACTAATAACTCACAAGCTTTACGTAAAGCAGCTCTTGCAGGATATGGCATTGTCTATGTGCCACGCTGTAGTGTTTATGATGATATGCAACGGGGTGACTTAGTGCAATTATTACCTGAATTTCATGGTCGTCAATTAGGCATTTATGCGGTATATCCTTATACCAAACATCAGTCTCAAAAAGTGCGCCTGTTAATTGAGCATATAAAGGATTGCTATCAACGACAGGCCGAGTACTTCTAATATCCTTATTATTACTATGTGACTGCTGACTTTAGAACACTATTAAGTGCGGAATCGTTCAACAGATTTGTTAAAGCTAATCGCTAACTCTGTCATTTTCAATGATGTGTCTCGGCTTTCCATACTGCCTTGGCACACCGCATCACCCACGGTTTTAAAATCTTCTACCCATGAGCGCATATCTACCACTTGATGATGTGATTGCTCGGCCTGACTGGCCACTTCAGTACTTACATTGCTTAAACTCAAGATGCTTGATTGAATTAGTGACAAAGATTCAACTGTTTTTTGTGACAACGCAACGGCTTGATCAGCCTGTGTTTGGTTACTTTCCATAGAAGTAACTATTTGAGAAATGGCGCCAACAATGCCTGCCAGCATAGTATTAATTTCAATCGTTGACTGATGAGTACGTGTAGCAAGGGTTCGAACCTCATCGGCAACAACAGCAAAACCTCGACCAGATTCACCCGCTCTTGCTGCTTCTATTGCAGCATTGAGTGCTAGTAAGTTTGTTTGATCTGCAATACCTGCAATGGTGCTTACTACAGTAGAGACTTGATCACCCGATTTACGTAACTCAATTAACATTTCAGAGGACGCTTCAATATTATTCGCTAATGAAGAAATACTTGTCGACGTTTTGGCTACTTGATGTGCTCCGTTTTCAACAGCTTGAGCGCCTTCTTTGGCTTGTTCAGATGCACTATTTGATTGTTCAAAACCATTGGAGATTTGGCTCTCCAAGGTCATCATGCTTGATAACAGTAATTCTATTTTTTCATTTAATAAATTAACTTGTACGTCTGCATTTTCTGACGTTGAACCCAATACATCAACCAACTCATTTATGTTATTAGCGATATGTCTGACATCAGTAATGCCACTGTTGAAAGCCTTAAGTAAACGATTAACACTTTGTGCAGCAAGACCAATTTCATCATTAGAGAGCGTTGGTACAACCCTTGTTAGATCATAATTTTTTGCTACCTGATCAAGTTCTTCAGCCAATTCTCGAATAGGTAGGGCTATTTTCTTATGGGAAAGGGTATAAGCAACCACTGCAACTGTCACTATGCTAGCAAGCAAAGCTAAGACTAGTCGCTGAATATCAGTAATTTCAGTGTAGATTGCTGTCGAGCTATTGCTCGCATCCTGGCTAACATCTTTACTTATTTTTGTTAATTTTTCAGAGACATTTCTTGAGTGTGTATCAACTTGAACTAAGATAGCTCGCGCACCATCCCAATCAACTTCAGCGGTCATAACACGCTGAAGTTGAGTCATGACGGTAACCAATACATTAATCTCTTCAACTATTGCTCGGTGTTCTTGGTACGATGATAATGTACCATTTGCCATCAACAATTGGTCCAGACGTTGTTTTTTCTCACTTATTACATTAGAGAATTCACTCGCCTCAATCATAGTTCCGTACAAGCCGTACGCCGCTATTTGTATAGCATCTAATGATTGTTTTACTTGTTGTAAATCACTTAACTCAGGTAAGGTTGCACCAATGAACTGGCTAGTCCGTTGCTTTACTTCACTCGCAGCACCAAATAAAGTTACTGAAGCCGCAATAGCGACGATTAATACTAACAAGTAACCTAGTAAGACTTTTTTACTAATAGAAGCCATTTAACTTCTCCCGCGTTTAATAAGCTGAGCATCGTACACTTATACACGAAAAAGAAATCAAGTATAGAAACTTGTCCATAAAAATCTAGTTTTCTCAGATATTTACATCATTACTGTTCGATAGATGCAAAAAATTTTCAATTGAGGGTAAACCTGCGGCACAGCAACAAAATTACTGGGTCGTATTATCAAGAATATCTACTATTAAATGGCCAATGGGGTACGTTGTAATCGTTACATCAGGCGATTAAGTAAAGCTCGATTCTTCTATAGATAAAGCATAAGACTTATATTCCATATCTGCTTTTAAGATATGCTGAGCTAGCCAATTATAAAGAAACATGGCTATTTTATGGTGTACATCAATATCATAATCATCGAGTTTATCTCGTAGTAAATGAAATTTTTCTCTTAATTCACCATGCTTTTTAATATGATATTCAGTGTCGGGATAATTAATTTGCCTTAATAGATTTTCCTCAGATTCAAAATGTAAATCAATATAAGAAGATAAGCTTTGAAATAGCATAATTGCGGCCTCCTTATTATCTTGATGGAAGAAGTCATTGATCATAGTAAAGAGCACTTTATGCTGTTCATCAATTTCTGTATTGCCAATAGAGTATTCCGCAATCCATTGAATACCATCTTTGTCGGCTACCTTATGATGAGAAATAATCTCTATCGGATTTTTAACCGCTTTAGTGACGCTATTTAAAATGACACTTTTCTTTAATGGTTTAATTAGATAGCCGCTTAATCCAAGTGGGATCCAACGCTTAATGACCGATTTATCCTTCTGATTGGCATAAGCAATCACAGGTACTTTATTACCTTCTTCACGAATGGATCTTGTAACTTCTAGACCATTAATTATGGGTAAGTCATAGGCTAATAGCACCACATCAGGTTTGAATGTTCGGATTTTTTCTAGTGCAGCTTGCCCATCATTGACTAAGGCATATATAAATACAGTTTCAGCAAATATTTCCTCAATCACTTTGGTAAATAAATCAGAAGATTCTGCAATGAGTACTTTATAGCGAGACACTTTAAGACTTGCCTTTTCAGCATCCTCTGTAGTTAATAGCTCGGTATTAACACCAACAACTGTTTTCTTTTTCGGTCTATGGAGCTCTTTAACTCCTTGCTTTATTGTTTGATTATTGGCTTTTAGTTTTAATAGTTGATCTACAATTTTTTGAATACTGCTCGAAACATTTTCATTCATTTCGTCGACAGAGAGCCCTATTAAATTGTGTAATACCGCTTTGGCTTCCTTATTATCTAGTGCTTCATTAGTTGCCAATAAAATATCACTTTCACATTGCTTCACATCCTGAGTAAATGATTTTTTCAAGGCTACGCCATGTTCAATACACGATGCCAGTTCATCTTCACCCTCTAAAATAAGCTGTTCTAAACTACTATTTTTGTGGTTTTCTATTAACTGCAATTCTTGTAACAAAACCAGCTTTAATCGATAAGGTTCGTTTAACGGATTGATAATGACATAATTGTCAAACAGGCCATTTTCGCATGCTAAATAAGCACGGAATGTTTCACGGTTATTAATAAGTAAAATAGCACTATGAGGCGCAATTTTTTGTTCGTACTCTTCTAAGAAATCAATATAAAATTGTATGGTGTTTTTAACATTATTAGATGCTAACAATAAAACTTTGGGTTTCATTAATGTTAAATCATGCAAGTTTTCGGGGTCATATTTGTAGGATTTAAATGAAAGCTCTAATTTCATAATTTGTTGAATAGCTGGTTCTACGCTATCACGGTCTTGATAAACCATAATAACGTCAGGATGGTTCAGTGGTTTTACGGTATTCATGAGTGGTTCATCGCTTTAAGTGTTTTTCTTTCTTTATTTTTCAAGGAAAAGTCAGCAAGCCACACTTCAAAATCATGTGCTTTAAGGGGTCTGCTATACAGGTAACCTTGTTGATTGAAGCAGCCTAAGTCACTCAATTTATCGTCTTGTTCTTGTGTTTCTATTCCTTCAGCAATCACGTCTACCTTAAAGGTTTTTGACAATAAAATTGTTGCCATCACAATCGCAACATCTTCAGGGCAATGTTCAATGTTATCAACAAAGCACTTATCAATTTTTACATTATCAATAGGTAAGTTTTTCAAACGTTGCAAGGAGGAATACCCAGTACCGAAATCATCAATTGCGACTTTAACCCCTAATTCTCTTAAGGCACATAAAATAGGGGTGTGGTAGTTATTGTCTTCTGAGAAAAGTGACTCAGTCACTTCAAGTTCAATAGATTCCGCTGGCAGCATTTCATCTGTTAATGTTTTTTTTACTTGGGCGAGAAGGTCATTTCGTTCAAATTGTCGTAATGAAACATTAATCGCCATAACCCCGGTAAATACATTATTAATACGCCACTGTCTTAATTGCTGACATGCGGTTTTTAAAACAAAATAACCAAGCTCTTTAATAGAGCCATTAGCTTCGGCAATTGGAATAAATAAATCAGGAGGGATTAACCCTTGCTCAGGGTGATTCCATCTAATTAAACACTCAACACCATATACTTCATAGGTTTTTGTATTTACTTGTGGTTGGTACCAAACTTCAAATTGATCTTTTTCAATCGCTTGGGAAATTTCACTCTCAAGCTCTAGCCTTTGCTGTATAAGAGCCTTCTCTTTAACATCAAAAAATGAGTAATGATTACCTCCTGATTTTTTTATCTTATACATGGCAACATCAGCAAATGAGATAAGCTCTCTCACATCCTCAGAATCTGAAGGAAACTGGCTAACACCAATACTAATTGTTGTTTTAAATTCACCATATTTAGTTTGAAAAGGGACTTCAAAAAGAGAGAGTATCTGCAAGCATATTTTATCTAGGTTTTTTAGTGCTTTCTCGCCTTCAATAACAACAATAAACTCATCACCACCAGTACGCGCTATAATGTCATTATCTCGTAACTTAGCTTCAAAACGGCTAGCAACACTCTTTAAAAGTTCATCGCCTACTTCATGCCCTAATGAGTCATTAATCATCTTAAAACGATCTAAATCACAAAAAAGTACAGCGAAATAGGTCGGTTGGTCTTGGTGAAGTACACATAAACGGTTCAATTTTTCAAAAAGTAAATGCCGATTAGGTAAACTAGTTAATGAATCATGGTAGGCATGAAAGTGCAGTTCTTCTTCTGTCTTTTTTCGATTGGTAATATCTGTAAATTGGCAAATATAATTAGAAATATGACCCTCTTTATTTCTAATACTGCTGATATTTAGCCATTCAGGATAAACCTCCCCATTTTTACGTTTATTCCAAATTTCGCCTTGCCAAGAGCCTTGGTCAATTATTTGTTGCCAAAACTTTTTATAAAAATATTTATCCTGTTTTCCTGAATTCAAAATGGCAGGTGTTTTACCAATAACGTCTTCTTCGCTGTACCCAGTTATATTTGAGAAGCTTTTATTGACCGTTTGTATTAATCCTTGATTATCAGTCACAATAATCGCTTCATTAGTATGATCGAATATTTGTTCAATAATAGAAGTTTTCGTTTGTTCGGCATTATTGCTTTCTTGAATAAAGAGCAATATTTGTTCTGAATTTTGAGTTTGCTGACGAAAATAGCAAATTTCTATTGGGAGGTTACTACCGTCTTTACGAGTGAGTATTGAATGATAATGTCCATAAATAGCACTTTTTTCTAATAATATTTTCTTTTTCGAATAGCTATCAATTTCATCTATATTTTGACCAAGTACATTTTCTTTTCGAAATCCAGTCATAGCGAGAAATTGTTCATTTACTTCAACTAATTCGCCATTGAGGTTTAAGACCAATATGCCAGTATCAATTTCATCTTGAGCTAATCCTTTATCTAAAAATGTCATCCCAAGTAATTCCTTTTTTAAGATGAGAACTCACCTATAACATATATTATTCCTATACTTATATATATTAGTTTGGTTTTTATTTAATGCAATTTTTTCCTACATCACAACTATGCCTCTCCTGTTAATGTTAACTGAGCGGGAAATAACTTAATAAGCTAGCTACTATATTGACTCTCTGTCATAGCGTTATAGATAATAAAAAAGCGTAATAGATAACTATTACGCTTTAAAATGGCCTTGAAAATAAGGTGAAAATAAATTTCTACGTTATATCTCTTTTATACGCACGCTACCACCGCTGGTTTTTAATACCAATTCAGGTCCGCCGCCATTAATAGTGCCTTTAATTGAACGTTTAGTTATTTTTCCATCAACAGTAAACTCACTTGATACACGGCCACCACTGGTTTTAGCTGAAAGGTTTACGGCTACATTTTTAGCTAAATGAGCAGTAATAGATCCACCTGAAGTTTTGACCTTGCTATCTTTGGTTGGATTTTTTGGTAATTTAAGCTCAATACTTCCACCAGAAGTATGGGCATCAATTTTTCCGATAATATTATCCAGATCTAAACTGCCTCCTGAAGTTTTAATATCAACATTCCCTTGTATATCCTATAATGAAATTGAACCACCTGATGTATAAGCGTCTACTTCACCTTCAAGGTCTTCAATTTCGATAGAGCCACCACTGGTATTAAGATCTACATTATAAGTTTGCGGTAAGGTAACTTTATAGGTGACTCTTATATGGTTATTACCGAAACTAAGGCTACTACGATCGAAGTCACCTTTAATAGTGACATCGTCGCCGTTATTTTTAAAACTGACATCCATATCGTCTTCATTTTTTCCAGTAATTTCGACTTCAACCAAGACCGTTTCTTTTGCATGCGTTTCAATATCAATTGCACCAACATCAGTAGCAATTTTCAGTAAACCGCCATTGGCAACAGTAAACTCCTTATTAATGGTTTTCGCTTGTAAACCGCCAGCCATTAACAAGAGTGCGATAGGTGCATATTTAAAAGTATTGTTCATCTTTAACATTAGGTATCTCCGTATATCTTTATTAGAATCTTCATGACAAGTGAATGAGTTTGCTGATCACTTAGCCAAATTTTGGTCATTATTAAGTGAGATGCAATAAAGAAGTAAAAGGTTTAAATCTAATTTTCATTTAAATAATAATTAAATGCTTCAGTCACTAGACTAACCACGAGCTTAAGAAAAAACCACCAATTATTAAAATAATAAAGAGCAATAATGCCAAGATGAGAGGCTTAGGTCCCGCCTCCTTAATAGTCGCCCACTGGGTTTGGGCGCCTAAAGCTGCCATTGCCATCGCTAAAGAAAACTGGCTGGCAAAACTCAATGCTGTTTTAATCAATTCAGGCAAAATAACGACACTATTAATCAGGGCAGTAGCCATGAAACCGAAAACAAACCAAGGAATAGCGATAACACTTTTTTCACGTTTAGTTTTACTATCAGTGCCAATACGATTCAATCCTGCACTTAGCATTAGAATAAATGGCGCTAACATCATCACTCGAATAAGCTTAACAACAACGGCTGTTTGCATGGTTTCACTATTGATACTCTGTCCAGCAGCAACCGCTTGTGCGACTTCATGGGCAGTACTACCAATATAAATACCAAAAGACTGGTCAGTCATATCGACCCACTGATAAATAAACGGGTAGATAAACATCGCTAAGGTACCGAAAAGCACGACAGTCGCAATAGCAATAGTAATATGTTGCTGCTTTGGTTTAAGTACCGACTCGGTGGCGAGTATGGCTGCCGCACCACATATAGCACTACCCGCTGCAGTTAAAATGGCAACATCACGATGTAACTTCAAGACTTTAATACCAACAACAGTGCCCACAGTGAAAATAGTACTTATCATCACTAAATCAATAACAACAGCTTGCCAGCCAACGGCCAATATTTGCTGAAAACTGAGGCCAAAACCAAATAAGATAATGCCAAACCTAAGTAGTTTTTGTTTGCAAAAATTCGAAAAAATTTTATCTCTTTCATCTTCCACTCTCAATGAAAAATGTCCATAAAACATGCCAAAAACAATCGCTAATGGTAAAGCACTCAAGCCAAAAGCAGATACTTGCTCTACTTTTGCTAAGGCTATTGCCAATAAGGCAATGATGGGAAGAAATATATAAGTGGGCATAACGAATCTATTGTCTAATGAAGGACTAACCAAGAACGACTTATTAGCTAATAAGTCGCTAACTATGTACTTATAAGTGGCTCTTAACGAGTAATCACTTTATGGAATATAATATAACGGAAAGTTTTAAATAAGAATAATGGATTAATTCGATGTATAATATTCAAAAAACCGAACTAAAAACAATTAATTAAAGCCGAGTTAATTAACCATTTCTTATGGTCAACTACTCCTAAGGTATATGAAGCTATGGGTATCTCGATAAAAAAACTTCAACTGTTTGAGGCAACTGCACGCTTAGGGAAATTAACTAAAGCAGCCAGTGAACTCTCTTTAAGCCAGTCTGCCGCCAGCCAAGCGTTAAAAGAATTAGAAGAAAGTTTAGGTTATCCACTATTTGAGCGAATTGGCCGAGATTTATTAATCACCGAAAATGGTCTTAAATCGCTCCCTAAAGTACGTCAAATAAGTGATTTACTTGATAGCCTAAAACTGGCTAATTTAAACACCATGAGTGGTGTCTTGAGAGTTGTAGCCAGCGCTACTATCGCCACTTATTTACTGCCTCAGTTGATTGCAAAATTTGTAAAAATTTACCCTGACGTGGTACCTGAAATACACATAGGTAATACCCAGATGGTGATAGATTATTTAGATAAAGGTAAAGCCTCTATCGGTTTAATAGAAGGTCCCGCGGTGCATCGGCACTTACAAATAACGCCATGGCAAGTAGACCAGTTACAAGTTTTTTGCTCACCTGAGCATTCATTAGCAAAAAAAGCGACTATCAATCTCGAACAGCTTCAACAACATTCATGGGTATTGCGTGAGCATGGTTCAGGAACACGGGCAATATTTGATGCTGCTATTGAACAAATGGGTGCCCAAATTAGTTTAGGTATAGAGCTAACTAGACAAAGTGCTATTAAAGAATCAGTCAAAGCCGGTTTAGGGCTAGGTTGCCTATCACAACTTAGTATTGCTGAAGAGCTAAATAATGGCGGTTTAATTGCACTGCACTCACCATTAAATTTATCTCGTCGTTTTGCTTTAGTAACCAATAAAAACAGCTATCACAACATGTTAACCCAAACATTTATTGATTACTTATTAGCTGAGCCATCAACAACTAGCAATTAGAGATGAATAAAAACATAAAAACGGCAATGAAAAATATTCACTGCCGCTGCCATTTTAGCATTTGGTATTAGCGACTTATTACTCGCCTTTTTTCATTATTAGCTAAACTCTTATTCATACCTAAGTGCCTTGATTGGATTTTTTCTCGCCACTTTAGCAGCATTACCACCGACAGTGCTCCAGGCAATAATGAGTGATAACAAACCAACGCCTAAGCATATTGGCACCAGCCAAATAGCATCGATACGATAAGGGAATGATTCTAACCACGTTAACATCAAATAAGCGGCAATAGGCCAAGCAATGAGATTCGCCAACACTACTGGCTTAGAAAATTGCCAGATAAGTAAGCCAACAATATCTTTAACACTGGCTCCCATCACTTTTCTGATACCAATTTCTTTAGTTCTTCTTTCTACCGTAAAAGCAGATAAACCATATAAACCTAAACACGCTATTACAATGGCTATTAATGAGAACACTAAGAATAACTGCGCTGTAGTAAGTTCATCATGGTATTGCGCCGCCATCATTTCACTTAAAAACTGCAAATTAATGGGCTGCATTGGTACATTATTCTGCCACACAGCTTCAATAGAACGAATCAAATTAGGTATATTGTTAGTGGTAAAAGAGATATTTGCTACGCGAAAACGTTCTGGATTAAGCGTATATACAGAAGCTCTGACACCAAATTTTATTGAACGAAAATAAACATCAGGGATGACACCAATAATGGTTAAATGCTGCTTACCACGGATGTTACTTTCCAATGTTTTACCAATAGCCTCTTGCGCACTACTAAAACCAAACTTTTTCAAGGCTGAGCTGTTAAGTACAACACTCGAGTTACCCACGGAATCTTCCGCCACCTCTTTAATGGTATCGGAACCAAAATTTTCATCAAACAAACGACCCGCCAGCGGCTTTACTTCATAGGCTTCAAAAAAACCATAACCCATATTATGATAATTCATCAGTTCCGCTTCATTAGCGCCCCCATTAGCGTGTGGTTCTAGTAATTTGAAATTATTATTGTTCTCATTATCTTGCGATGGCGCTTCAGAAGAAAAAGTGACACTCGTTACCTCAGATAAATTTAATAACTCTTGCGTTAAGCTCGGCAAGTTATCTTTCGCCATTCTAATATTAAGTACTAACTTGTTATCACTTTCATAACCCACTGCCATGTTATTAGAAAATAGGGTTTGTCCATAAACAACCAGTGTTGATATAACTAAAACAATAGATGTCGCAAATTGAAAGACCACCAGTACGTTTCTAAATTTTGCAGAGCTTTTCGATTCAACACTTTTACTCGACTTTAGAATTTGTCCCGGTAAAAAGCGTGATAAATACAATGCAGGGTAAATGCCAGCACCAATTCCCACACAAATGGCAAGCCCAACTAAGGTGAATAATAAACTTGGATCATCAAATAAATGTAAGGCTAACTCTTTACCTAAGACTTCATTATATAGTGGTAACACCAACTCAACAGCGACTAAAGCAAACAATAAAGACAGTAAAACTAAGGCGATGGCTTCACCTAAAAACTGAATAGCCACTTGAGTTCTACTCGCACCTAATACTTTTCGCATTGCGACTTCACGCGCTCTTTTACTGGCTTTTGCGGTAGAAAGGTTCATGAAGTTAATACACGCAATAAGTAACACTAAACTCGCGACAACAATAAAAGTAGTGATCATTTTACTATCGCCCATAGGCGTTAAATCACCACCATTTCCCGCCTGGCTTTTCGCATGTAAATGTAAATCAGCTACTGGCATTACGCGTTGTTTAACAAAGTCAGTAACCTGCTTACCTGAAGTTTTTTCACCTAAAATATTAACGAGCATCTCAACCAGTGGACTTTCTTTATTCATCCAAAAAGTAATGCGTTCTTGCAATTGCTCAGGAACAATACCTGGATTCAATTTAAAATAAGTATAAACATTTAAGCTAGTCCAAGTATTCAACATGCCATCATTATCGTTAAACAAGGCCGGCTGTAAGTAAATCACCATATCGGTATTTAAATGCGTGGCATCGGGTAAATCTTCCATCACCCCAGTGATAGTTAAGGTGGTTGTATTTCCCGCTACACAACACACAGTAAGCGTTTCACCAACCACATCACTTTTGCCAAAATATTTATAAGCGAGTTCTTCCGTGATAACCAAATCCATTGGTTTGTTAAATGAAGACTCTTTAGAACCATGAATAAAAGGCAAATCAAAGACATTAAAAAAACTGCCATCAACCATAGTAAATTGCTCTGAAAAAGCATCTTCATTTTGTCTTACTGTCATATCAAACTGAATAAAGCGTACGCCCGTTTCAATTTCATTTTTAGCATAATCACGAATTGCTTCCATCATGCTACCCGCCGATCGTACTGAATCAAACGGTTCTTGATTAGGGATAGAATAAGCGGTGTGCATGCGTACTAGTTGACCATGATCTTTAATCCAGGTATCAAAACCTGACTCTTGGCGAACAAATAACATGATTAAAATACAGCTCATCAAACCAATGGCTAAACCAAAGATGTTAATAACCGAAAAAATACCGTTTTTTATGATATTGCGCCACGCGGTAACAAGGTAATTGTGAAACATAAACTTCTCCTAATGCCTATTAAGCCGTTTGCTCAGCAGCACGAACACTTTGTGCAACCACATGACCATCAAATAAATTGATAGTACGTCTAGCGTAATCAGCATGTGCTGGGCTATGTGTCACCATCACTATAGTGGTGCCTTCATCGTTTAGTGCTTGTAGCATTTCCATTACTTCTTGACCGTGCGCACTGTCTAAATTACCCGTTGGTTCATCGGCCAAAATCATTTTTTGATCACCCACAACCGCTCTAGCGACTGCAACACGTTGTTGTTGCCCACCAGATAACTGACTCGGTAAATGCTTAGCACGATGAGCAATACCCACTTTATCCATGACCTTTTCGACTTTAGTTTTGCGCTCTGCTGCTGGTATGTTGTGATAAATCAAGGCTAATTCAATATTTTCAGCAACGGTTAATTCGTCAATCAAATTAAAGTTTTGAAAGATAAAACCAATGCTTTTTTTACGAATAACGGAAAGCTGCTTTTCTGAATAACCAGCAACATTTTCTCCGTAAAAAATATAGTCACCGCTACTGGGTGAGTCCAACATACCAATGGTATTAAGCAAGGTTGATTTACCACAACCTGATGGCCCCATAATGGCAACAAACTCGCCTTGGGCAATTTCAATATTTACATTGTTCAAGGCTGATGTTTCTACGTCTTCTGTTTGATATACGCGTGTTAAATTATGTAGTTTTAGCATGGTAAATTCCTTTACTCTTCATGAGTCTTTTAATGTTCTGTTCAGTTATGAATTATATTTATTACTTGTTATGTAAGGCGGTTTATTGCGGCCAGATAATCAGTCGCTAAAATGTTATTCACTAATTAAAGTTAAGACGCTGCATATCTTGGTAACTGCTATAAGGGCTAGTGACAACTTGTTCACCAAGTTCAAGTCCTTCAATAACTTCTATAAATTGGTTATTCCGTCGTCCTAGGCGCACATTACGCTTCACCGCTTCGCTACCATTAGGGCTAACAACAAACATCCACTTGCCACCAGTATCTTGAAAAAATGCGCCATTGGGGATCAACAGTGCTTCACTGGCATCGCCAAGTGTCAGTTTTATTTGAATGGTTTGTCCGCGGCGGATACCTTTAGGTTGCTCAGCAATGAATTTAAAATCTACTTCAAATTGACCGTTTTGTACTTGCGGATAGACTTTGGCGATAACCAATGAATAATCTTGATAACTCGCCGTTTGGCCGATATCAACACGACCTAGATAAAATTCATCAATAAAGGCAGTTAGCTTATAATCGTTAGGCGTATCTATTTGACCAAGACGTTCACCACGGGCAATGCTTTGACCTACTTCAACATTAAAGCCAGATAACTTACCTGCTACGGGCGCTTTAACATTCATGTTGTCTAAGTTTTGACGTGAAATAGCCAAGTTACTTTCTAAACGACGACTAGTGTCTCTTAAAAATGTGAGTTGCTCACCTTGCATACGAGCATCTGATTGCTGACTTTCAATGGTTAACGCCAAGCGGTCTTGATACCAAATTAAGGTATCTTCAGTATCTTCCATTTTAGATTTGGTAATAGCGCCAGTTGCGATAAGCGATTGTGAGCGATCAACTTGGCGAGTTAACAATTTAATTTGGTGCTTAATATCAACGATATTACGTTTATGCTGTAGACGATTTTGCTCTAAATTTAACTCAATGGATCGCATATTATTTAGTTGCTCTGCTACGCGTGTTTCATTACCTAACACACTGAGTTGCAGTGAAGCATTTGACAGCTCTACAATAAGATTACCCGCCGTTAAACTCGCGCCATCTTCCACTAGAATCTTTTCTACACGTCCACCTTCAATGGCATCCAAATAAACTGTTTTTGCTGGAGTAACTCGACCACGGATAGGGATGAAATCCTCAAAAACCCCCGATGTCACTTTTGAAATAACTACGCGGCTATTATCTACTGATAATACTTTCCCCGTACTTTTACTAGCGATCATATAACCCGTAAAAACAACGATTAGAATGATCAACACTACACTTAGCCATTTTTTCATTGGACTAGTATTAGTGGTGACTTTACGATCCATTCCTGCCCCCGAAACGGCATTAGTTACAGAAGTGAGTGGTGTGGTATTTTTGGTTGAATCTGTTTTTGTCTTGTTTACTTGGGTCATATTAACCTGTCATTAAGAAGTATTAGCGTAAGCCAATAGATAAACTTAACCTTTAACAATCCAATAATCGTTCCAACTTGTAATCAACTGTTTTTATTGTAGTTTAAAATAAAAAGATAAAATAAGTTCAACTTGAACTGTACGTTTATGAACAGTAGGTGTACGTTAATGAACACTTTGCGTTGTAACGTTCGCTAAACGCAAGCATATAAAGAGGAAATTTAAGCGTGAAAAAAGAAGGCAAGATTCTTATTGTTGATGACGATGAAGATATTTTAACGGCAGGCAAGCTATTACTAAAACGCCACTTTTCACAGGTAAGTACCTGCAATGTACCTGAACACATTCCTCGCTTTATTAACGATCAGCATTTTGATGCCATTATTTTGGATATGAATTTTGGTCCGGGTGAAAGTTCTGGTGCCCAGGGGTTTTATTGGCTGCAAAAAATATTAGAAATTAAGCCAGAAAGCGTCATTATCATGATCACCGCTCATGGTGGCGTTAATCTTGCGGTTGAAGCAATGAAGCTAGGCGCAACAGACTATATTGCCAAGCCTTGGCAAAATGAAAAAGTTATTGCGACAGTATCAACAGCAGTGTTGCTAGGCAGAAGCCGTAGTGAAATGCAAAAATTACGCGAAACCAATAAAGTATTAGTACAAGCGAGTAACCCGGCAAGTCAGCAAAATATGCTCGGCCAATCTCAAGCGATGCAGCAAATACAATCGTTAATCGCTCGCTCCGCGCCAACCGAAGCTAATGTGATGATATTGGGTGAAAACGGCACTGGTAAAGAGTTGGTTGCCAGAGAGATACATCAACAAAGCACTCGTGCTCAACAAGTATTTATGTCTGTTGATTTAGGCGCGATTAGCGAAACTTTATTTGAAAGTGAGTTATTTGGTCATAAAAAGGGATCTTTTACAGGTGCACAGCACGATAGAATCGGCCGGTTACAAGCAGCAGATGCCGGTACTTTATTTTTAGATGAGCTAGGGAACTTACCGCTGCATTTACAAGCAAAATTACTTACCGTGTTAGAGCAACGAAAAGTCACTCCCCTTGGTGCAAATAAAGCTATAGCGTTTAATGTTAGGGTAGTATCAGCTACCAACTTGTCTAAAGAAACCCTAAAAGATGAACAGCATTTTCGTCAAGATTTATTATTTAGACTCAATACCGTTGAAATTAATTTACCGCCTTTACGCGAACGTAGCAGCGACATAGCCTTACTTGCCAGTCATTATGTCGACTTTTACGCGAAAAAATATCAGCAACAGGGTAAAGCCGTTAAACAGCTGAGTGTTGATGCATTAGCGGCAATCTCCTCTTATTCTTGGCCAGGTAACATACGAGAACTTCGCCACGCCATTGAACGTGCGATGATATTAAGCCAATCTGAAGTGCTTACTTCGGGTGACTTTCAGCTTGATGTCCCTAGTCATGTAAAACCAAGAAAGTCGACGTCAACAAAAGAACACAGGGTAAAAGCAGAGCAGGTAGGAACAACCAGCACTGAGATAACCCTGCCAGAGGATCTGAATTTAGAGCAGATAGAGAAAAATGCTATCGCCTTAGCCCTTAAAAAGCATCGATTTAATATAAGCCATACAGCAAAAGAACTTGGCTTAACACGTGCTGCACTCTACCGCCGGATGGAAAAACATGGACTTTAAACGGTTTTCACTCTTAATAGCCACGCGTACTATTTTAGCCATGCTAACGTTGATTTTTCTTACGCAAGCAATTATGAACGATGGTTATCACGCAACAGTACTGCTGTTATCAGCAGTACTACTCATACAATTTTATGAAATAATACGTTTTATTTCTAAAACCAATGCTGAACTAGTACGCTTTTTTGATGCCGTTCGCCATGCCGACTTTTCACAACGATTTGAACTAAAAGCCGTTGGTGCTGGTTTTGACGAATTGGGTTCCACCTTTACTGATATTTTAAAACGCATTCAGAGTGTTCGTTCAAATCAGGAAGCTGAACTACGCCATATTAAAGCCATTATTGAGCATGTACCGGTACCGCTATTAAGTATTGATCATAATGGTAAAATCACTTTATGGAACAATAGCGTCAGGCGCTTATTTGGTAGTAATGCTGTCACCCATATAGATGATATGGCACAGTTTAATGAAGATTTCCCAAAAAAATTGCAAAGTATTTTAGCTGGTGAGCGTACATTGGTTCATATCACCATTGATGACATGGAACATAAGCTCATAATCTCAGCGACTGAGATAACAACAGCAACACAGCAAGAAACGTTACTCAGTATGCAAGATATTCAAAGTGAACTAGCCCTCGCTCAACTGCAAGCATGGCAAGACTTAGTTAGTGTCTTAACGCACGAAATAATGAACAGTATAACTCCGGTCGCATCACTGGCCAAAACAGCAGTTGATCTAGTGCAAGATGTACAAGAAAAAACACAGACCTTGCCCGCTATTACCGACGAAATAATCGAAGAGTTAGACGATGTATTAGGTGCAGTAAAAACGGTCGCTAGACGAAGTGATGGCTTAATGCAATTTGTCACCAGCTACCGCCGTTTAACACGCCTGCCCCCACCCAGTAAAAAAACAATCTCTGTGGAAACCATATTCGAGCATGTAACCTTACTAGCAAAACAAAATTGGCAAAAAAGTGACATTGAATTAACCGCTAATATCGCTCCTCAAGCCCTAGATATTTATGTTGATTCAGATATGGTCGAACAAATATTACTTAACTTACTGTTAAATGCTGAACACGCGTTAATAGCCGCAGGAGCAGCAATAGGCAAGCAAATCAGTACGCCAAAAATAGCACTGAAAGCATTTTTAAATGTTCGTGGTCATGTCGTCATTGAAGTTGCTGATAATGGTGAAGGTATTGAGAATGAAAATATGACACAAATTTTTGTGCCCTTTTTCACCACCAAAAAAGAGGGTTCTGGTGTCGGCTTAGCTTTAACAAGGCAAGTGATGTTAGCTCATAATGGTAAGGTTGCTGTGCGCAACAATAGCGAAGGCGGCGCAACCTTTAGTTTAACGTTTTAGCGATAACAGATATTTTAATAGGGATTTTTTAGCTAATAAGAAAGGCTCAATAAAGAATAAGAGAGAGATAACGACCCTACGAATAAGTATTATCATAAGCTAAGTCGGCTAAAAAAATTAATAGTATTCAATCCCCTGATAAAGTACTTGGGAACAAGAACATATATAGCTATAGTTAGCTTTCAATAAAGCATTTAATTTAGTATTCGGTCACATAGGAAGTCACCATGGACAGCATTAACACTTCAGTTTTAACAACACAATTCTCTGGCGCAGACACTTCACGTTCAGCACAGACAGCAGCGGTACCAGTCACTAGTACACCCATTGTTAATACCACCCAACAAGTCGACGTGACTATTCCAGACAAAAGCAAACAATTACAACCAGATAAACTGGCGTTATCTGAAGAAGCTAAAGCCAAGTCGGCTGAAGCTGAGGCAGGCACGAAAGAAAAAAGTGAAGATAATAAAAGCATAGATGCCAGTAGCTTAAATGGTGCTATGTCGCCAGAAGAATCCGCCGCCGCAGAGAAAGCTAAAGAAAGTGATCTAGATACACAAATTCGAGAATTATCAATGGAGATCCTCGAGTTAAGTGTCAAAGTTCAAATGCTACAAGACAAAGAAGATAAAGCGTCAGTAAAAGAACTCCAATCACTTGAAGTAGACTTGGCGATGAAAAAAGGTAAACTTGAAGCTTTGTTAGAGCAAAAGTTACAGCAGGCTAGTGCTGGCTAATAGTTCCTTATAAAATAGTGTAAATTGAGTGGCTACCGTTTAGCAATATCATTGCTATCAACATTTTAGTCCGCCTTTATTGAGTACATTAATGTGGAATTAGCTGAATGTGGCCCTTAACTTCAGTAATTTAAAATCTATGCGTATACTATTTTACCTACTTTTTTCATTAGTTTCTGTCTCTGTAAATGCAGAGACAATTGCCCCCTTCACTACTGACGGATGCAGCGTTTTTCCTGATGGAACATTTGAGCAGAAAGAATTATGGCTATCTTGTTGTACCGCTCATGATTATGCTTATTGGCAAGGCGGTACCTATCAAGGTAGGTTAATCGCTGATGAACAACTTCAGCAATGTGTTGCTAAAGTGGGTGAACCACAAATAGCGAAGCTCATGTTAATGGGTGTTCGTGCAGGGGGAAGTCCATATTTCCCTACGTCGTTTCGATGGGGGTATGGTTGGTCATACCCTCGATTTTATAAACCGTTAACGACAGAAGAAAAAAGACAAATAATATTTCTAGAAACTAACACATCTGAAATCAGTCATTAGGATAATAAAAATTTGTCAATAACCTGCAACTAAGTTGATGATGGAACGACTACCCCTGATTTATCAAGGTGATATTTTTAAGACTAAATAGCTAAATCCGCAAGCGCATGTTCTATATCACAGTGATTAAAGTGAAAACCATGACTGAGTAATTTTTGCGGATAAATATTTTGGCTAGTGAGTAATAACTCTGCACCTTGCCCCATTAAAATGTTTAACATAAATGCCGGTACAGTAAACAAAGTAGGTCGATTAACTTGTTTACCTAATGCTTTCGTAAACGTTTCATTCGTTATTGCCTGTGGAGAAGTGCAATTAATAGCGCCCTCAATACACTCTATTTGTAAGCTAAAGTGGATAGCATGAATCATATCGTCGATATGTATCCAAGACATGTATTGTTGACCATGACCAAGTTTTCCGCCTAATCCTAAAGAAAAAGGTAAACGCATTTTCTCTAATGCACCACCATCATCCGCTAACACTACCCCAGTCCGTAATAACACCACACGACAATGTTCATTGGCTTTAAGGGCAAGTTCTTCCCATTTTTGACAGAGAGTGTGAGCAAAATCAGGATGTACTACTTGTGCGTCTTCATGCGTTGACACAATACCCGTTTCACCATAATAACCTATGGCTGAGCCGCTAATTAAACAACTTGGTTTAGTTTTAGAGCGTGCAATCATTTCAACTATTTTATCAGTGATTTTCCATCGACTCTGACAAATATTTTCTTTTTGTGCACTAGTCCAGCGTTTATCAACAATTGGCTCACCGGCAAGGTTGATTATCACATCAAAGTTATTCTGCTCTGGTAGCTGTTCAATAAATTCAATGTTTTGAGGCAAATATAGTTGTGCTTTTTGAGTGTTGCGCGTTAAAACAGTGAATTGATATTTATGATTAAAAGCACTAATAAAGTGTCGACCAATTAAACCTGTACCACCGGTTACTAATATTTTCATATTCACTCCGCTACATTTAAGGCTATTACTCTTATGAATACGTGAGGTATCTCAAATTCGATCAATTATGATCCTAAAGTAAATGCCAATTACGAATCAGTAATTAAAAAAACGAATAACATTGAGTAAAGTCGCTTTTAACAATGAGTATAGTCGCTTTAAATTAAGCCAATGGACACCGTTTTGAATAGTCTAATTTATATTCATGCCAAAGATTCAGAGCAGCCAAATATATTTTTGTAAATGTATTACTGTTACTTGATATATAAAAGCAATTTCAATCCATAAAAAATTAACAGCCCAAGATGGCGACAAAGAAGGATACACCATGGTGCAGTTTGGATTCAAAAACCTGTTACTGATTACAATAACTGTATTAGTCGGACTTTCCGTTTCTTTAACAAGCTATTTTTCCTATATAAAAGAGGAGAAAACCCTAACCGCTCTCATTATGAAAGAAAACAGTGAGTTCGTGCGAAAACAAGCTGAGCTTATTGAACAACAATTGAATGAAAAAGCATTAGGTTTGGCCAGAATTGCAAAACTATATGATGATCAAGGAGAAGAAGGTAGTACTGAATATTTTGTTAAATTAACAAAAACCATTGCGTTTTCGATGAATCTTAATAGCTCGGCCATTGGTTTTGAAAATGGCATTGGCTACTGGAATCAAACGAGTAATACTTGGCCTGAACATATATTTTCAGGTGATGTTAGAGAAGAATCATACTACCAATTAGCTCGAAGAAGCTCAGGTACTGCAACAAGTGAACCTTATTTTGGTTCAATGACTTATTGGATCAGTATCGTTCATAAAATTAAAAATGGCATGATTTCTGTTGATATGAAATTGGATTTTTTAAATGAGTTAGTTGAGAACTCCGCAGAAATACCTGGCGCTGTAGCATTAATTTTTAATCAAGATACAACGGTTTTGGCTTCGACTAGTAAAACTGTTGAAACCAAAAAACTAGCAACGAGTTATCCTTGGTTTAAAGAGGCAGCGTTAAGCGCTGTTAGCCACGAGAGTGACATACATACGTATCAATTAGACGGAGTGGATAAATTACTTTTTGCACATCGAATTCAAATAGCTGATAAATATTGGTATTACACTCTGGGTCTAGATACAGAAGTTGCCTATGCGAGTCTTGTTGAAGCGAAAAAAAGCGCTATTATCAGTACCCTTGCAGCAACACTGATAAGTGTTGCGTTGGTTTTCACTTTATTACAAATTATTTATCGCCCAATACTCGTATTAAAAGAAACAATCACCGCACTTTCTCAAGGTAATGGTGATTTAACGCAGCGACTTAACGTGCACTCGAATGATGATTTAGGCCAAATTGCAGATGGCGTTAACCGGTTTATAGAAAGCTTGCAATCGATGATGTTAGAAATAAAAGAGGCAACAACAGCGCTAAACGGCAATGTCTCTAAATTGAAAAATCAATCAGAGCATAATACGACCATATTGAATGGGCATGTTCAAGAAACAGAGCAAGTGGTAACGGCTATTGAAGAAATGAATGCGACTGCCGGCTCTATGGCAAGCGATATTGCAAATGTCGCTCAACTGACAGATAACGCCAACAGCGCTGGTCGTGAGTCTATGAAAACAGTAACCCAAGCGCAAGGGACTATTGCAGAGTTGGTTACTGACGTTGAGAACTCGGTAGAAAGTGTTAGTGAGATGAGTAGTAAGACCGATGGCATTAATTCTATCTTGAGTGTTATTGGTGGCATTGCTGATCAAACAAACTTATTGGCACTTAACGCTGCTATTGAAGCAGCTCGCGCTGGTGAACAAGGTCGTGGTTTTGCCGTTGTTGCAGATGAAGTACGTAACCTTGCGAGCCGAACCAAGTCGAGTACTGATGAGATTGAAAATGCACTTTCTAGCCTATTAAAAGGTAATCAAACAGTTGTTGACTCAATGAGTGTGACGAAAGAGCGTTGTCAAAAAGCGGCGACTGGTGCAGGTGAAGTTTCAATAAGTTTGGATGAAATGACAGGTATTGTGTCCGAGATTAATAATTTAAGTACACAAGTTGCCACTGCTGCTGAAGAACAAAGCAATGTCACACATGAGGTCAGTAAAAATATGACCGCAATTAACGAAATTGTCGGTGAGCTAGATAATAATGGTAAACAAGCGTTTGCAGAGCTCAATAGTATTGATGATATTAATCAACAGTTAACTGAGATTATAAGCCGATTTAAAGTGTAGTTTAATTTATACCAACTCCATTAAATTATTGCCCACTTGTATTGGTTATAAATACGGTTAAACCCCAACAATTAGTTAATAGACAAAAAAAACCGTAGTACTTACTCAGGACTACGGTTTTATTATTTACAGCTCAATTGCTTTCAATAACAGCCGTAAGTTATTTTTTAACCCACTGCCCTGCAGAGTTTTGAACTAAATGTCCTGACTGAGTTTTAGCCATAGACTTTTCACCGGCTAGTTTAGTAACTTGTTGCATGGTGATTTTATTTTTTCGCGCCAAGTTCAGGTAAATATCTTTACGTTTTTTATTCACCATATCAACCAAGTCGCTCACTTCAGCGCTTGCAACTACCACACCTAGGTAGCCATTAGACATTTCACCAACAAGCCCTTGTTGCTTCGCTTGGTCGAGAGTTACTGCCCAAGCCGAGAATGCTATGGAAGAAGCAATTAACACTAGGCTTACTTTTCTAATTGAGTGCTTTATAAATTTATTCATTATTGCTCCTAAAAGATATCACTATCGTCACTGAAAATATCATCGAGTTCTTTATCAACTTTGACTCGAATCTCATGATCAATTTTAAGATTCAAGTTGATCGTGATTGGCTCTTTAGCACTTACTTCAACTCGATGAGTGCAGGCTGTAAATAAAAATACAGCTAGCAGTGGTGCCAGTATTTTAACCATAAATGTTCCTTAATTATTTAGTTCTTTGTTTTTTGTAAGCCTTTGATAATTTTGCTTTCAAAGTCTTCGGTAATATTGAGTGATTCAATTAAGCCTAATAAATCATAGCTAAGATTTAAATTCAAATTTACATCGTTATCCAAATCAGGATTTCTGCCCTTAATAGCGGTATCTAATAACATGTAGCCATCATCCGCCATTGAAACTTCCGATGAGAGGTGGTGATAATGTAAGTTTTCCAAGGCATTAAACGCAAGCTTTAATTCAGTGCTACTGGCTTTAAGTTCTTCAACCGCAGGGTTATTATAAACTTGAATAATGCCATCACCGACATTTTTCAAATTACCTTCTTTGATGAGAAAATTATCGCCATCATAATGAATAGGTAATTCCCCTGAGACTCTCCCTGTAACGACTATACCTTGCTTTTTATCTAACTCGAGTAGTTTTTCTAAATCTATTTTAGTTAATGTTACATTCACTGGCAGCTCTTTACTAAAAGGCCACTGCGCTTTAGCTATATCAAAACGCCCACCCAATAAACTTCCACGAATGTCATACGCTAATAGCTTTAAATTATCTGATGAAAAGTCGATAAAAGTGCTCGTTGCTAAATTATTAATTGGTGTCGCCGTTTCTATCTTTGCAATAGTCAGATTAGGTGATGCTTCAGTCTTGTCACGTATCGATTGAATCTGGCCATTTTGCAACAAAAGTTTTTGCTGCCAGTTCAGCTCCTGTAACCAAGTGCCGTCAACCTCTCCTGTGACCTCTTGCACTACAAGTGTCATTGTCATTGGGTTAGCTAATAAGTCTTCACTATTTTTAAGTTGTCCACTTAAGTGATAGTCGATATTGCCATCAATAAGTTTCAACTCGACAGGTAGTTTTATCTTTAATGCTAATAAGTCAGTAAGCAATACATCTTGTGCCGACACAACCACACTGGGATGACGTAAGTCTCCCGTTAACATAGCGGTCGCTATGGGAACGTTATCGGCAACCACTTTAGTGCCTATCGTTATATCATCGACACTGCCACTGAGTTTTGTCTTTAATTCAAGTCCATTAATTTTTAATGTTTTGGGATAATTCAGCTGACTTATTTGACTGTTAATATCTAGTTCAAAAGTCACTAAGCCATTATTTTTTGACTGCTGTTGATTATCATTTTTGGCTATCGACACTTCACCTTGCCAATGACTGATTAACGATTTCATACTAGGCTGGGCTTTGTGGCTCGATTGTTTAGATTTTCTTGTCGGTTCACTCGCTGACTTATTTAACGGCAAGCTTAGCTGAACTAATTCGAATATCGTTCCATGGGAAAGTGTTAATTGCCAACTATTACTATATTGCTCAATTCCCCCTATAACACTTAGCTTTACTGGCTGTTGGCTATAAGTCTGTAATTGAGCAATATTCGCTTGTCCTGTCAGAGATAATTTTGCTTTTTGTAAGTTCGTTGTTATTGCTGGATCATCATCAAAATTAAAGAGTAAATCGCTTAGCGAGAGTTCTATTGGCCCATATAAATTTCTGCTAGAGATATCAAGGCTATCACTGGCTATAGTTTGCTGGGTAAAATCAATGGTTAGCGAACCCAATGGCTTAACTGTTAAGGAATTTATAGCATTGTCTGTGATGACATTTATTATCTGCTGGTCAACTGCTTTTACTGTGAGTAAATCAATTAACTTTTCTGAATTAAAAGCTAACTGTATGTTATTACGCTCATAATCTTTAAGATGGCTCGTCTTACCATTATTTAGATTATCCTCATGAGTAAAGTCAAAGTGTAGGTTTTCGCCCGCTAAGACTGTTTGCCAAGTAAAGGTTGTGTCTAGCTCAATCGGCCCTAATGAAGAAGAATCTTGTGAAGCCTCAAAAGAAAAATCAGTCAATTTACTGGTCATATTCAAGGTTTTCTTTTGCCAGTCTAGCTGACTATTAAAATTCCCCTTAACAGACCAAGACTCATTTATTAATAGTGTCGATAAACTAAGAGGCAAAGCCGTTTGATGTCTAATGATAAATGGTCTTAGTTTAGCTAAATCAGTTGCTAAATCAGCACTGAGATCATCACCATTTTTAGTTAATGCCAAAGAAAAGACGCTCTCTTTCTTATGATTAGCTAAAGAGAATGATAGCTTCTGGGCATTTACTGAAAATTGGCCTTGATAAGTGTGGCTTTGATTCGTTTTTTTATGGGTTTGTTTATTAGTTTCTTTATTAGTAAGGGGTTGGTAGCTAAACGTTTGAATATCAACTTCAATCGGAATTGAGAGCAACGCAAGGTCATGAAGTTGTTTTCTAATAAGTGTTGGTAACTCAGTAATTTTTACTGTGCTTGAAGTAGTATTTTCAGGGAATTGAATATCACTTTTAGCTCGTACAGTAACTGCATCAATATTTATCGCTGAAATAGCGTCTGATAGTTTATCTACGTCTATCTTGCTAGGTTCAAATCGCCACTCTACCAAACTATTAATTAATTCTATTTCCGCATAAGGCGAATCAATACATAAACGAGTAATTAGCAAATCAAAGTTGTTATTTATCTCAAAATCAATGCACGTTAGCGCGCTATTATGCTGTGTAAGGTAATTATTTACTATCGAGGTCACCACCGAGCTTCGGCTATAAAATACTGCACTAAATGTGACAACAAAAACCAAGCATATGGCTAAGGTAAACTTAAACAACCGCAAAATAATCCCTTACCTTCAAGATGAGTGTGATAGAGCGTATATCCGTTACCTTATAAGAGCTCAATTTCAGTGGGAACCAAAATGACTTTAGGTGAAGTAAATAGTGTAATCATGGGTATTGTGCGATCAATCTATTAACGCATCAATAACCCGCTTAAGCGATTATCTATAAGATAACTTAATATACTGATTAACTTTATCATTATTAAGTCGTTGTGGAGATAGGCGATCAACTATTTCTAGTGCTTGATGCACTTTACTGAGTCCGATTTTGTCATCTAAAGGTAATTTTTCAAATGACTTATCATTGATCGTTTCCTTAAGTAAGGCTAATGCTCCCTTAAGAGATGTCTTAAAATCAGTTTGTAGTTTCTGCTCTTCGACGTTATTCAATATTTTTTTTGCGGTAGTTAACGCTCCCGTTAAAGCCACTATTGTTTCGCTTTCAGTAACCTTTTCATCACTGTCTGTATCTCCATCAGCATCATCATCTTTATTTAAACGTTCAATGAAGTCCCCAAGGAAATTAGTTAACGTGGTAGTAGATGTGTTCGCGCTAGATTCGCTGGTTGTCGCATCCGTTGTAGTACCACCTAAAGTCGCATACTCACCTTTTGAAATAAGTCCAAACTGATAAAGCTTTTCTTTTAACGCGCCTACATCATCAAATGTCAGCTCTGCTCCGCTAAAAAATTCACTGCTAATAGCATTTATTTTTTGAGCTCGGCTTGATAAATATAAACTGTTATCAACGACAGCTGACTCTTCACTTTTAACACTACTGTCAGCATGTTTATCAGTTATCGCTTGTATTTCAGCAGTATTCTGCTGACTCACAGTTGAATTATTATTAAAAGTGGCGCTATACAGGCCTAGGTTATTGATCATTTGGTAAATACCGCAATAAATTGACACTTTTATTACAAGCAATTTACATACCAATTATAGTCATTATTTTTATGACACTATCGCTAACAAACCTTGATGCTTGATAGCTTCTCATCTTAACAACGGATGTTACTACACAAATAAACCAAGCACTGTCGTAAGCTACCCCCCGTGCTAAACCGTTTAAATGATAGTTTTTAAACGGTTTCTTTTCTAATGATGAGTACTAATTAAAAGTAATCAGTACTGAAAAGTATGAATATTAATTAAACGTCCTGACGAATAAGATAATCAAAAGCACCCAAGGCGGCATTTGCGCCACTACCCATAGCAATGATAATTTGTTTATACGGGTTGTTGGTTACATCGCCTGCTGCAAATACCCCTGCAATGGACGTCTCACCTCGGCTGCCTGCAATAATTTCACCGCGATTAGTTAACTCAATCTCACCTTGTAGAAACTCAGTGTTTGGCATCAACCCTATTTGCACAAAAATACCTGCCAATGCCAGTGAATGATGCTCTCCTGTACCTCGGTCAGTGTAACTTAAGCTCGTTACACGTTTACCATCGCCATGTACTTCAGTGGTTTGCGCATTAGTAATAATAGTGACATTAGTTAACGAATTAGCTTTTCTCACCAAAACGTCATCTGCACGTAGCGTGTCTGCAAATTCTAAAACAGTGACGTGCTCTACAATACCTGCTAAATCAATGGCAGCTTCAATACCTGAATTACCACCACCAATAACCGCTACTGGCTTGCCTTTAAAGAGTGGCCCGTCACAATGAGGACAGTAAGCAACACCTTTGCCACGATACTCATTTTCACCCGGTACATTCATTTCTCTCCAGCGTGCGCCGGTTGCCAATACTACCGATTTACTTTTTAAGACTGCACCATTTTCTAAGCTAACTTCAACCAATCCTGTTACTTCATTACGTTTCACTTGACTCGCTTTATTACTGTTCATGATATCTACATCATATTCACGAACATGTTCTTCTAAACTGGCGACAAGTTTTGGTCCTTGTGTTGCTTTGACGGAAATAAAATTTTCAATAGCCAGGGTGTCACTGACCTGACCGCCGAATTTGTCCGCGACTAAGCCGGTATTAATACCTTTTCGGGCGGCATAAATTGCTGCTGCTGCACCTGCTGGGCCACCACCGACAACTAAAAAGTCATAGGTATCTTTATTCTCTAATGCTTTGGCTTGGCGAGCACCAGCATTTTTATCTACTTTATTTAAAATATCGGTTAATGACACACGGCCTTGACTAAATGATTCACCATTTAGATACACACTGGGTACTGCCATCACATCACGATCAAATACTTCCGTTTGGAATAACGAACCATCAATCATAGTGTGTTTTATATTCGGATTAAGGGCAGCCATCATATTTAAGGCTTGTACCACATCAGGGCAATTCTGACAGCTTAAGGAGATGTAGGTTTCAAAGACAAAATCGCCTTCAAGGTTGCGCACTTGTTCTATTTGTTCAGCCTCAATTTTGAGGGGATGTGAACCACTGTGCAATAACGCCATCACTAATGAGGTAAATTCATGTCCCATGGGTAAACCAGCGAAACGCATTTCGCTATTGCTCGCGACACTACGTACTAACATAGATGGCACTCGTTCATTAGCGGCTTGCTCAGTATTATTACCATTAATTTCAGTGATTAGCGGTGATAATCCAGCAATTTGTGATACGAGTTGGGCAAGTTCTTTTGCCTTAGGGCTTTCATCAGTAAAGGTGATTAGCTCGACTGGTGTTTTTAAATTGTCTAAATAACTTGTTAATTGTGTTTGTAAATTTGTGTCTAACATAATGACCTCTAAAGATATTCAATGGGAAGTGGAAAGTGATAAGGGAAAGGAACTTTAGTTTTGCTATTAATTAGCAAGTGCGAAACATCCTTATTCCGCCGAAGTTTGACTTTAGATTTGAATTAAATGCTTTCTGCTCAAGGCGCGAGGGCTGTAGCATAGCTTGCCTATGTGAAGCCCTCGTAACGCAGAGCAGTAAGCATTTAAACGAATCTAAGGAGAACTTATCTAATCAAATATTTAGATTTTTCCTACTAAGTCTAGTGATGGAGCTAAAGTTTCAGCACCTGGTTGCCATGCTGCTGGACATACTTCACCATCATGCTCGGCAACATATTGTGCAGCTTTAACTTTGCGTAGTAACTCTGCAGCGCTTCGGCCTATACCTAAGTCATGTACTTCAGCAATTTTTACTTCACCCTCTGGGTTAATAACAAATGTGCCACGAAGTGCTAAACCAGCTTCTTCGATCATGACACCAAAGTTACGTGTAATTGCGCCTGTTGGGTCACCTATCATTGGATATTTTATTTTATTAATCGTATCTGACGTGTCGTGCCATGCTTTATGAGTAAAGTGGGTATCTGTTGATACTGAGTAAACTTCAACACCCATTTTTTGTAATTCGTCATAATGGTCAGCCATGTCACCTAATTCGGTAGGACATACAAAAGTGAAATCAGCTGGGTAGAAGAAAACGATTGACCATTTATCAGCAAGGTCTTTTTCGCTTAGTTCAACAAATTCGCCGTTGTGAAAAGCAGTAGCGTTAAAAGGTAATAATTTAGTATTAATAATTGATTGGTTCATTCTGAGTTCCCGTTTTTTAATAAAATGTTAAGTATTTAAAAAGCTAAAATGAAACGTTTATAAACTTCGTTTCGTTGAAGACGAGGTAATAATAGAGTCAGAAGTACAATTATCATAATCGATAGTAATTATAAATATGATAGGCAAAACCTATCACTGGTAATGTAAGAAAATATAGTGAGCTATTTTGAGGTGTGATGGGTATAGCTAGGTAATGATTCCGTTGAGGGACTTTCTAACACTTGCCACTATCGCTCTAACGCATTGCATACGTGAGTAATTAGGCCTAATCACCAAAGAGATACCACGTACAGGCACAGGGGCTTGAAACTGCCCATAATGAATAGTATCGCTGGCTAAATTGCCTTGTGCAGCAAGAGCAGGTAATAAAGTAATGCCCATACCGCTTGCCACCATATGACGTAGAGTTTCTAAGCTTGTCGCTTGAAAACTATTATCTTCTTTAGCACCAGCAGAGAAACAATACCCCATCGCTTGGTCTTTCAGACAATGACCATCCGCTAACGTAAGAATTTTTTCATCATGCAAGTCTGAAAGTGATAAATCTTTTTTATTGGCAAGTCGGTGATTTTTTTGTGTTGCCAGCATAAGTGGCTCATCAAATAATTGGTATGATTCAAATTTATCCATTTCTTCAAGATAAGGTAAAATTAATACGTCTAATTTACCTTCATCCAATTGCTGCAATAACACCTTGGTCTGGTTTTCATGTAAAAAGAAGTTGATGTTAGGTAATGCTGTATTCAAGTCTGCCATGATATGTGGCAACAAATATGGCGCTAGTGTTGGTATTAAACCTAGATGTAAATCACCAGCAAAAGGGTCAAGCAGGGCTTTAGCACAAGACTCAAATTGTCCGGCAGCTTGTAGTACTTTTCGCGCTTCTTTAACTAACTGTTCTCCAGCAGGGGTTAGCATAACATTGCGGCGATGACGCTCTACCAGCTGCAAACCTAATTGCTCTTCCAGCTTCATTAATTGCCCACTCAAGGTAGGCTGACTAACGAAACAAGATTGAGCCGCTTTACCAAAGTGTTTGTGTTTATCGATAGCCGTTAAATATTCTAAATCGCGCAACTTAATCATAGCTAAGGCCTATCCTTTAATAAGAAAACAGAGAGTTAGGCTATGGTATTATGATCAGGTTATGAAAGCGAGTTTCATCACCTATGTGAGGGAAAAATGTTGCCATCAGTTTAACTTAAACCCAGTTAGCTTAAGCTCAGTTCAGTCATGTACAGAGAAAACCATGCTCTAGCTAAATGCTAACTAACTGCTAGCCAAATACCGACACCTACCATCAAGCTACCGGCAATACGATTCATCCATTTAACATTATCGCCGCGACTTAAAAATAACCGTAGACTCTTACCACCCGTAGCGTAAGCCATCATGCTAGTGAATTCAGTAAACATGATAACGCCTAGTAACATCAGTAATTGTGGTGCAACTGCGCGGTCAACACTAATAAAAGGAGGAAGCAGAGAAATCATAAAAGCCCAGCCCTTTGGGTTAGCAATAGCGGTGACAAATCCTTGCGTGAATAATGAATAACGACTGACATCGCTGGGTTTATTGTCACCTATCGACATTTTACCCCTTGAGCGCCACATATTAACGCCTATGTACGCTAAGTATGCACCACCTATCCATTTCAAAACTTCGAATACATCTGGATAGTTAAGCATAATACTAGCAACGCCAAATACCGCAGCTATAGCAACAATTGCGACACCAATGAGTTCACCAATCATCATCCACATTGTACGACGCACACCAATACTCATGCCAAGCGTCATAGCTAATGTCATGCACATACCAGGCGTGATAGAGACAAAAAAGAAAGTAGGAATAAAAACCGCAAGAACAGCTATATCAGGCATTCGATTCACTTTTAAGTTGAAGACGGGACAATTCGCAGACACTTTAACAATAAAATGTATCATTGATTAGAAAATAACGATGAATAATCGAATTTAAAAGTCTAAATGCAAGAATCGACAGGATAACGATGATATTGAGTTTTAATTGAGACGACTAGAATACTGAGTATTGTTAGAAGGGGCAAAGAGAGAAAGTAGTAAGTAGTAAGTAGTAAGTAGTGCAGAAGACAATAATTACTGTGAGGAGCAAGTGCCCCTCGCCAGTAATAGTTAATATTGCTTAACGCAAAAGCGTAAACCAACCCATAACCATTGGTAATAATGGCATAGCAAACATTGCCACAAGGATCATTGCTAAGTGTTTGAAAGAGGAGGGATCTTTAAAATCTTCTTCGTGCTGAGACATGGTCTAGTTTCCTGTACTGCGGTTAAACAACTAAAATATGGCGCGGATTTTAGCCGATATTGTTAATGATGGACAGAGAAAGTTGATCTAGATCAAAGGGTATAGCGACGAAAAACTAAAAGTTAAGTCACTAATCTTCGCGTAACCAACAACTTACCGAGCAGGTATTCTAGCTATTCGATTTTGTTATTTGATATTTGATATTTAATTAATCATCTTTAAAAATACCAACATAAGTCACTTGGCTGGTAGATTTGCTGGCTCGATACATACCTTTAGTATTGAATGGTAAGCTGATATTACCTTTACTATCTATAATAATCACACCACCCGTACCACCAACAGGCATGAGCACATCATGAATAACTTCTTTACCCGCTTGGTCAATACTCTTACCTTGATATTGAACTCTGGCACAAATGTCAGCCGCTACGTTATAACGAATAAAGAATTCACCATGGCCAGTCGCTGAAACGGCACATGAAGCATTATCAGCAAAAGTACCTGCACCTATCACTGGTGAATCGCCAATACGGCCATAACGTTTATTGGTCATGCCGCCAGTAGATGTGCCCGCAGCAATATTACCGAACTTATCAAGTGCCACTGCGCCAACCGTACCCACTTTATATTCGGTATCTAAAGCAAAGTGAGCTGCTTGGTAGTCTTTCTTTTGTTGTTTAGCCTTTTCCATTTTGGCTTTAGCGCGTTGCAGTGATTTATATCTATGGTCAGTATCGAAGATCTTATTATCAACTAACTTAACACCTTGGCTTTGAGCAAAGGTTTCTGCGCCAGCACCACTTAACATGACATGCACTGATTCATCCATCACCAAGCGAGCAAGGTTTATCGGATTTTCAATATGCTTAACCCCCGCAACAGCACCTGCTTGACGATTTTTCCCGTTCATAATAGAAGCATCCATTTCATGAGTTTCTTCATGGGTATAAACAGCGCCTTTGCCTGCATTGAAAAATGGTGAGTTTTCAAGAATGTTTATTGCCGTAGTTACCGCATCAAGACTAGTGCCGCCCTGTTCAAGAACGGTATAACCTGCTTCAACAGACTCTTTTAATTTAGCGCGATAAGCGGCTTCTTTTTCAGGAGTAAAATGGTCTTTTTTAATGGTACCAGCACCACCATGAATGGCGATTGCAAAAGGAAGTTCTTTTGCTAAGACAGTATTAGAAAATGCAGTATTAGCAAAGGCTGATACAAGTAAAAAAGTTAACATCGGTCGCGTTATTTTCATTATTATTACTCGTTATTCTTAGACTGTAAATCTTAGACAATTAATCGGCAGTAACTGAACTGCTTTACAACTCATCGCACGCAAAAGAGTTATAACCAAGTGTCCTGAAACGCGCATATTCAAGTGGCTTGGGTATATAAGTTAAATCATGACAATGCTTGCGATAATATAAGCCACAAGTGTTAACGCGCCACCAAACAGTGCATAAGGCATCTGGGTTTTAACATGCTCAAGTAAATCACAACCTGATGCGATGGCTGATACACAGGTGGTATCAGAGATTGGTGAGCAATGATCACCAAAGATACCACCACCTAAAATTGCAGCAATCACTAATGAAGGCGGTAAACCGAGCGCTTGAATTAATGGTACGCCAATAGGAATTAAAATGGCGAAAGTACCCCACGAAGTCCCAGTACTAAATGAAATAACTGCACCTGCGATGAACAACATAGGCACGACTAAAATTAATGGTAAATACTCACCAACAATACCTGCAATAAAATAACCTGTGCCCAGCTCTTTCAAGCTAGCGCCAAGGGTCAATGACAATAGCACTATCGTTACTAACGGTAATAATTCAGCAATGCCTTTAAAACCTATTTCTACTAACTCTTGATGTTCGAAACGATTAGAAAAGCGCAATAAAAAGTAACTTACTGCCAAACCTAAACAGGTGGCATAAAGTACAGATTTACTACCATCACCTTGCGTGATATCGCCATTTCCGCTCCAATACATAAAGAAAAACATACCGAAAATCATGCTCAATAAGGGTACCAACATAAAGCGTGCTTTAGTGGCTGGCACCATGGTTTCTTGTAGTATGGCTTGTGATAGTGTTTCTTGTGGTGCCGCTTTTTGTTAAACTGTCGACTGCAAAGTTGTTTCCGCTATTGAAGAGCGCTGTGATAAATCGTCAGATTCTATTGTTCCCTTCGTTTTATCGCTTGTATTCAATGCCAACTCTGCCGTTTTCATTGGGCCATGTACTCTATCGGTCACCACCGTATAAACCACCATAAGCAAAGCGATAATGGCGTAGAAATTAAAAGCGACTGAGCCCCATAAAATAGACACAGAAGACTGCCCTAGTTCATAGTTATTTAACAGTGCTAGTACATACGCACCCCAGCCATTTAGCAGTACTAATATACATACTGGCGCACTGGTACTGTCAATAATATACGCTAAGCGAGCACGGCTCATTTTGAATTTGTCGAATAAATCACGAGACAAAATACCTGCAGTAAGCACACTAAGATTTGATTCAATAAAGATGACCATGCCAGTAAACATGGTTAGAGCACCTACTTGTCGCTTACTTTTGGCAATACCTTTATTAACTAATTTTTCTACCGTTGCAGTAACACCACCTGAATCTCTAACATACGCCAATAAAGCGCCAATCAGTAAACTAAAAATCAAAATACGGGCATTACCAGCAGAGCTAACCACGCTGATAACTCGTTCGAGAGAGCCAATAAAGGCATGAAAAATGACATTGCTATGCTCTTGTGATGCTAATAACAACTCAGAGGTAAATACGGCAGTAAGCAAAGCAAGAATGACTTCTTTTTTCCAAATAACAATAATAATAGCGACCAAAGGAGGTAGCACTGACAACCAATCCATAAAAGACCTTAAAGCATGAGTTTGATATTGAGTGGCTTGATTATACTAATTCAATTAATCAAGCTAGTCGTAGAGGGAGCAGTGTGGCAAATAACTAAGGCAGATTCAATATATACCCGTCACCAATCAAGATGCTGGTTTCAGAGTGCTTGAGCAATTTCAACTCAAGGCGCTGTGATGACATAATGGTTATTCCATTGTGAATCACAGCAACGATGAAGTGATGTTGCTCAAGCGCTTCTTCGATGAGTTTTAAATGACTTTATACTGCGTCAAATAATCAAAACATAGAATGACTATGCTTAAATCATTCTTCTTGCCTAAAATCATTTAAATTCCCACTGAAAACCTGCACCTTCAAGTGGACGGGTATATTGACTAAGTGGAAATAAAAAACCCGACAAACTGTAAATTTGTCGGGTTTCTAATTATTTTTCAAAGATAAATTTCAATACTATTTAATAGTAATCATCTTCTTTATTGTGCGCTTGTGGATCTTCGATAATATCGTTGATGTTAACTTCAAAGTTGTCATTATTGTTACAATCAACCATATAAATAGTATGTGTTGAGCCATCAACCCACGTAACAGTACCGCTACCTTTTTTACTGCCACATTTCATACCAATATGAATATCTTTAAATTCCATAAGCCCTCCTCAACGCTAACTTCCAAGGTGTACTGAGTTTGACTTCAGCACGACCAGTTAGTTCATTTTTTGAACACCCAGTAATTAAGTATAGTATTGATGTGATGAAATGCTAGTAGATTATTGTCTGATTTAAGCATGAAACTGCTGAACGTAAGTAACTGACTCAAACTTATGAAAAAATATTTAAGGAAGAAAAGCACTACCCAAGGTACAACTTGCGCTCGCTCCAGTTACTGCTGGCAGATTACTATCTAAACCTTGATCAAAAGCGTATGCAAGCCAAGCAAACGCCATAGCTTCAAGAATATCACCATCAATGTTCAGTGCTTGCATGTTCTTTATTTCAAACGCAGTGTCGGATGCAGTTAACCTACTTCTAAGCGCGTCAACTAGAGCGTTATTATGTACACCGCCGCCACACAAGTAGACCTTGGCTTGTGGCGTTAATGCCCTAATGGCATTGCTTATACTCTGTGCGGTAAAAGCCAATAATGTCGCTTGAATATTGGCACTATGATTAGTTACTGTCTCAGGTTGCGAATGAGTTACTTCTTTAAAAGCCGTTAATTGCTGTTCAAGCCATTCAAGGTGGAAATACTCTCTTCCTGTACTTTTAGGTGCTGCTGACTTTATATAATCATCTTGAATCAACTGTTCTAACAGCAATGGGATAATTTGTCCCGTTTTCGCCCAAGCACCATTTTTATCAAAGGTGTCAGCACTGCTTGAATGATGTTTAGTGAACCAATCATCAAGCAAAGCATTACCGGGGCCAGTATCAAACCCCAAAACAGGCTGATTAGAGCCTTGCTCAGGCAAAAAAGTTATATTGGCAATACCGCCGATATTCACCACAAAGTTAGCTGCGCTTGTTTGAGTAAATAACTGTTGATGAAAAATCGGGACTAAAGGTGCGCCTTGACCCCCTAACGCCATATCTTTACGACGAAACTGCCCTACCACGCGAATTCCAGTCAATGTTGCCAACGTTTGGCAGCAACCTATTTGTAGAGTAAATGGGTTATCTCCACTTGGACGATGACGAATGGTTTGCCCGTGATTACCAATGGCGATAATATCTTTAGGGCTAAGGTCTTCTTGATTAAGTAATGCATTAATGGCCTGAGAAAATAACTGCGCTAATTCAACATCCAAATGAAATGCACGATCAACCTCATTATTCCCAGGTTGATAAAGCGAGGTAATTTTATCTGCAATAACAGCGCTATAACTTTTATAGAAACTGGCCACTAATCGAGGCTGTTTCCCCTGAGCACTAAAGTCTACTAGCGCTAAGTCGATACCATCAGCACTGGTGCCTGACATCAAACCAATATAGTATTTTCCTCGTGCTACCGCTTCAGTATTAATCATTAGTCGCTATATCACTTGCTTGTGTCGAAAGTAATGCATTTTTAGCCCCTGATAATGCTTCTAGACGTTCATCAGCTAATAATAAGAATTTAGCTTTATATTTTTTAGCGATAGGCCTAGCATCAGGTAATTTGACGGTACGCGGATTACGATGTACGCCATGAAGTAAAAATTCGTAATGTAAATGCGGCCCTGCCGCTAAACCAGTAGCGCCCACATAACCAATGACTTGCCCTTGTTTGACACGTTGACCTTTTTTGACTGCACGTTTAGAAAAGTGCAGATACTTAGTTACTATGCCATTACCATGTTGAATAAAGACATAGTTACCATTGTATTTATTATAAGTCGCATGTGTCACTTTACCATTACCTGCCGCAACAACGGGTGTGCCGGTCTTAGCAGCGTAATCAATACCACGATGTGCTTTCCAACGTTTCTGCACTGGATGAAAACGTTTTCGTTTAAAACTAGAGCTTATATATTTAAAGTTTACAGGTGCACGTAAGAAGGCTTTACGCATACTTCTACCATCAGGACTATAATACTCATCATCAGTAAAACGAATAGCTTGGAAGACTTCGTCTTGGTTAGTTATTTCTGCCGCTAAAATATCGCCTGTACCTATATATTCACCGTCGATATATTTCTTTTCATAGGTAATATGAAAGCTGTCGCCTTCACGGATATCTAAGGCAAAATCAATGTCCCAACCAAAAATATTGGCAAAGTTAATAATTTGGCTATCATTCAAGCCAGCAGTTACGCCAGCATTCCAAAAGCTAGAATTGATGGTGCCGTAACTAAAACTTTCTCGTATCTCTACTTCTTTACTTTCCCGATGAGATTGATAACTGTCGCCCACTAAATTAATGAATAAAGTATCAGTTTTAGAAAGAGGATATTCAAGCGCGGCTAATTGTTGCTCTTCATTTTTGGCAATTCGTAATTTATCACCGACATTCAGTCTTTTTAATAATTTACTCTCTTTACCTTTAGCTGTACTCACCGCATAGGTTGTTTGAGCACTAAATCCTAACCGTTTTAGTATCAATGCTAAAGAGTCACCATTTCGAACCTTCACGGTTTGCCAGCTTAATTGGGCAAGTTTTTCTACCGAGTCTTGTATTTTGACCTTTCTTTCTAATTTTCCACTCACTAAGCCGCCTTCATTTTGCGCACTACCGCTTTTAGCTAACGAGGGTAACTGTTCAATTGTGATTTTGTTGTTGGCTTTACTAATATTTCGCTGTGGTAAAGCACTTTGCTTTGGCGCTGTACCTTTAGGCACTATATCTTCTGGCAATGATACCTGAATGCGTTTACCGACTTGGATATCTTCAGCATCGAGACTTTCATCATTCGAGGGAATGATCAATAAAAGCAGCATAAAACAGCTACTGATAATAATTATCCGGCGATGAAGCTTAGGTAGGTTTTTAAATATTTCTAATAATTTTTTCAACAGAATACGACTCGAAACTTTCATAGCGGGAAATGATAAATCAAAAACAAATTCAGGTAATCTAACGACTATATCAAAACTAACCCTAAACTACAGAAAAAATAATGCTATTACTGACGGTACAAGTCAATGAGAATCCCTGTCTTTGTAAGCAAATGTAATTAATCACATTAAAAGACAAACTGAGTAATAGACTTCTGTTTAAATTTCGTTCAACACGAAGATTAAACACAACAACTTATTAAGTTTTTAATGACGTGATTTACTTTTAAAAACAAAAAAATCAACATAACTCGCATAAGTTAACCCTTTATTGAGTCTGTTTATCATCAGGATCACTCTTTCTTTACTAAAAAAGCCATTATAAGGTTTTATCCCACCCGCAAAGTGCAGTAGAATTCGACCATTAAATAAACTTTACCTAGTCACTATAACCACTCATTTATCAAAGTAGGCTGCGCCTTGTTTTCAGTGCAACCGCTCAGTAGTTATCACTTATTAATAGACTAAGTACTCAAAGCCAATCAGTGGAGTCCTAATGACCGAAGTTAACCAAGCATTCGCCGAGCTAAAACGCGGTGCAGAAGAAATATTAGTTGAAGAAGAATTACTCGAAAAATTAAAAACAGGTAAGCCGTTAAAAATCAAAGCAGGTTTTGATCCTACTGCACCTGATTTACATTTAGGCCACACGGTTTTAATTAATAAGCTTCGTCAATTTCAGCAACTAGGTCACGAAGTTATTTTCTTAATTGGTGACTTCACCGGTATGATTGGTGATCCAACGGGCAAAAATGTTACCCGTAAAGCGCTTACCAAAGAAGATGTACTAGCCAACGCTGAAACGTATAAAGAGCAGGTTTTTAAAATATTAGATCCCGCTAAAACAACGGTTGCTTTTAATTCTACTTGGATGGAAAAACTAGGCGCTGCGGGTATGTTACAACTTGCCTCTCGTCAAACAGTAGCGCGTATGATGGAACGTGACGACTTTAAAAAACGTTACGCCAATGGTCAAGCAATTGCTATTCATGAGTTTATGTACCCACTGGTACAAGGCTGGGATTCTGTTGCGCTTGAGGCCGATGTTGAACTAGGTGGTACCGATCAAAAATTCAACTTACTGATGGGCCGTGAGTTACAAAAGTCTGAAGGACAGCGTCCACAAACAGTACTAATGATGCCATTACTTGAAGGCCTAGATGGCGTGCAAAAAATGTCTAAGTCATTAGGTAACTACATTGGTATTACTGATTCGCCTACTGAAATGTTTGGCAAAATCATGTCTATTTCAGATGTATTAATGTGGCGTTACTATGAGCTACTAAGCTTTAAACCGCTTGAAGAAATTGAATGCTATAAAGTTGAAATTAGCGAAGGTAAAAATCCCCGCGACGTCAAAATTGATTTAGCCAAAGAATTGATTACTCGTTTTCATGATGAAGCTGCAGCACAAGCTGCTCATGATGAATTCATCAATCGTTTCCAAAAAGGTGCGTTACCTGATGATATGCCAGAATTAACGATTACGACTGAAAAGGGTGAAATAGCCATTGCTAACTTGCTTAAAGAAGCAGGATTAGTTGGTAGTACTTCTGATGCCTTTAGAATGATCAAACAAGGCGCGGCTAAAATTGATAGCGAAAAAGTAACTGACCGTAGCTTAGTAGTTAGCGCTGGCACAACTGCCGTTTATCAAGTAGGTAAACGTAAATTTGCACGTATTACCGTCAGTTAAGTTAGTCAAAAAAGTCACTTACCTTATATCAAGCCAGTACTTAAGTGATTGGCTTTTTTTATGCCTTTTCTACTATTTTCTTTGCTTGCTAGGGAGAAATAATTTGCAATAACTGGTTGTTTTATCCTGTCATTGAGATAATGTAGAGGTCAATAATTATGCACATGGACGGCACTTAAATGATTATATTCTCACTTCATCTCTTGCTACTTACTACTTATTTTACTTAACTAAACTTAGCCAAATAAAATTACTTGAATCAATGAGTAAGACTCAAATAGTGAGATTGTAAATGACTAAACCTGCCCAGACATATCTATCTTCTCGACGTTTTAACGCTGCCCGTTCATTATCTCTATCTTTAGCTGCATTGAGCACACTTTGTTCAGTAAGCGCTTATAGTGAACAAACAGATAAAGAGCGTATCAAAAGTTTAGAGCAACGCTTATTAGAACTAGAACAACAAGTACAAAAGCAAAACAACCAAAGCTCAGCAACCGATAAAGATGGACAAAAAAAATCAAGTAATAGCAAAAATGTCGTAGTCATACCTAAAACTACACAACGACCTAGTCATGATTTTGAAGCACCTGATAAAAGTATTGTACTAAGTAATAGTGATACCACCTTGCAGATTGGCGGACAGATTTGGTTAGATGCTATTTATAATAATGGCGAAATGACCAATCGTGCGGGCTTCCAAACATCTTCCATTGCTTATGAAAAAAACACTACTAAAGACAATACTTTGCTTAGTGTTGGTCAATCTAATTTATCCTTTAAAAGTTACACTCCGACCCAGTACGGTGCAATGATCACTCGCTTTGAGTTTGATATGTTTGATGATCAAGGTAATGCTGATTTTAACCTTACCCATTTATGGGGAGAAATAGGTGATTTTGGTGCCGGTCAAACATTTAGTGGTTTTATGGATATTAATTCCTTCCCCAATATTTTAGATTTTTGGGGTCCTAACTCGATGGTATTTACCCGTCAGCCCCAAGTACGCTATAGCACAGCAGTGAGTAAAAGTGGCCGAATAATGTTTACCATAGAAAAATCTGCCAGTGATTTTGCCGTGCCAAAATCGTCTACAAATGCAGATTATGACGATATTAATGAGTTACCTGACTTGACAGTATCTTACTTACACAGTGGTGATTTTGGTTACATAAAGTCGGCTATGGTGTTTAGACAACTTGGCTATGAAACATTATCAACTAAAGATACAACGCTAGGTTGGGGACTCAATATTTCAGGTGCCATCACACTAACGCCTGCAGACTCGATAAAGTTTCAACTGGCACATGGTGAGGGTATAGGGCGTTATGTTAATGACACCTGCTGTAGTTATTACAGTGATGAAACGGGTGGCGTTGATGCAGGTTTAGACGGCAATGGCCGTTTAAAAGCTATCCCAGTGACTGGCGGTTTTGCCTATTATAATAAACAATGGAGTAAAAAATGGAGCAGTGCTATTGGTTATAGTTATTTAACTATTGATAATCTAGTGACGCAAAAAGACAAAGCCATGAAAAATAGTGCTTATTCAACGGCAAATATTATTTGGTATCCCGCTAGTCAAGTAAAAGCAGGCGTTGAATTACAATATGGTGATGTTCAAAGTAAATCAAACCTTGAAGCTGATAACTTTAGAGTTCAAGCCTCTGTCGGTTTTAAATATTAATAAGGAATCTATTTAATGAAGTTAACTAACTACTTAGTAATTTTTGTTCAACTGCTGGTATTAACATGTGCCAGCCCAGTATTGGCAAAATCTCCGCAACAGCCAGTTATACAAAGCATATTAGATGATGCTTATCATAAGTTTAAAAATGATACTTCAGGTAAAAATGCTGACTATATTCCTGCATTAGCTAAGGTAGATTCAGCTTATTTTGGCTTAGTGGTAGTCACTCCTCATGGCAAAATTTATACCAAAGGCGACGTCAATCAGCCTTTCTCTATTCAATCTATTTCTAAAGTATTCACCTTAGCATTAGCAATGGAACAAAAAGGTCCACAAACAATTGTTGATAAAATAGGCGTAAATGCCACAGGTTTAGCATTCAACTCAGTGACTGCTATAGAACTAAATAAAGCACGCAGTGTGAACCCTTTAGTTAATGCCGGTGCGATAGCTACCGTAAGCTTACTTGATGGTAACAACGAAAAAGCTAAGTGGTCGGCTCTTTCTGCTTGGTATGATAAATTTGCCAACCGAAAGTTAAGTGTTTTAGAAGATGTTTATAAATCTGAATCTGACACCAATGGTCATAACCGCGCAATTGCAGAGTTATTAACTTCTTATGACCGTTTTTATGGTGATGTCGATATCAACCTTGCCGTCTATACTCGCCAATGCTCAGTTGCTGTTACCGCCAAAGATCTTGCCGTAATGGCATCGGTGCTTGCCAATAACGGTGTTCACCCGTTAACAGATAAACGTTTAATGAGTAGTGATAATGTCTCGCGGGTGTTGGCGGTAATGACAACTGCAGGACTTTATGAGAATAGCGGTCAATGGGCGTATCAAGTAGGTTTGCCTGCAAAAAGTGGCGTCGGTGGCGGTATTATCGCAGTATCCCCTGGAAAATTTGCAGTCGCTGTATTTTCACCCAAACTTGATTCCGCAGGTAATAGCATACGAGCACAAAAAGCCATTGATTTTATTGCCGAAAAATTACACGCCAACATTTTCTAAGCCTCAGAAAAGTTTTCATTACCACAAGAAAAAACCAGTCATCGTGACTGGTTTTTTGTAAAATGCACAATGGGTCTAAGCCAAAATCACTTAGGCAAACTATTTAAAAATTCATCCGCTTCAATAGAGAATCCACACGATTTCATCCAGGCAATGGCCTCTGCTGCTTCAACGAACACGCGTCGTTCATAATTCCCTTCACTTTGCGGGACAATATTTTCAAGTTGCATGTTCTTCCAAGCTGATGGCGAATAAACATGACAGTCTTTGATACAGCCGCTATTTTTAAATTGCTGGCAATGCTCAATTAAATGAGATTCCATCTCAGGAACGCCTAATTCCCACTCATCAAAATAGGAAAAAATGGCCCACTGCGTTCCTTGTAAATGCTCCGTTTCAGCGCGAAATTCTCGGCAATATTGAATAGCCGCTTCTTCATTCCAGCAACCACTAAACCACTGCAATACATAATTGTTTTTTACTAATATTCGCCAATCCCCGTGTACTGCAAACATATGAATTTACCTATAAAACTTACTGGTTGTGCTCTTTACTTATCATTAAAGGGGTGTTTTCAATTGAAGTAAAGCAATGATTCGATATTAAGCGATTTAGCGTCATATCGATACTTATACCCATAATTTATATAAGGATTTAAGGAATACAAACCACAGTACATTTATTTACATAGCTTGATCTACATCATAACGGCTTTAAAGCGAAAGCGTACACTGTGACATATTGTCGCAGTTGGTCATTTTTATGCCATACTGCATGAACACAACACCTTGGCGATGTCATGTTAGTAAATAATTTTTTTAACTTCTTCATGGGTTTATCCCAACAAACAGTCTCTACACTGAGAAGCACGCTTACCCAAGCGTTGGTTCTATTTTTATGTGTCATCATGCCAGCACAAGCCCTTTTTGTTAGCCCTCCTAAAGATCCTATGCCGTTAATTAAGGAGATCTTTGCCGAACAAACTAAAATTAGTGAGAAACAAGCTACTGAAGAAGGTGGTCCCTTAGTTTGGACCGTTTATAAACAAGGTTCTAAAGGCGATGAGATTTTAGGTTACGCCTTTGAAACTAATGACATAGCTAAAATCCCAGCCTATTCAGGCGAACCAGTAAATATGTTAGTGGCTATTGATACTAAAGGCGTTTATTTAGGCGCAAAAGTATTAGAACATCATGAACCAATCATATTAGCGGGCATTCCCGAAAGTAAATTACATAATTTCACCAAACAATATGACGGTTTACATGTGAGTGACCGTTTAAAAGTTGGCGGCAACAAAACCGACAATGTTATTCACATCGATGGCCTTTCTGGCGCAACCGTTACGGTAATGGTGATGAATGTTGGTATTGTAAAATCAGCAACAAAGGTTGCTCGTGCGCTAGGTATTATTAGTGCTAGCCAAGACGTAATACAACCAATGGGAACCATTTACCCTGACGTTTTTGCCAAGTCAGATTGGACTACCCTCACCGGTGATGGCTCTATCCGTAAGTTATACCTCAACAGAAAAACTGTTGATGAAGCGTTTGTTGATACTGATGCCGAACATGTTGAAGAAGCGAGTAGCGAACAAAAACAAGATATGTTTGCCGAGGTTTATTTTGCACAATTAAACATTCCTACCGTTGGTCGTAACTTACTTGGTGATAGTGAGTATGACTATGTTATTTCTTCATTAAAACCTGGCGAACACGCGCTTATTTTAATGGGTACAGGTTATTCATTTAAAGGCTCTGGTTATGTTCGTGGTGCTATTTTTGATCGTCTTCAAATATTACAAAATGGCGATGCATTTGCCTTTAGAGATTTAGATCACAGTCGCGTACCCGATATTTATATTGAAGGAGCCCCACAATTCAGTGAGCGTTCAATCTTTATTATCCGTGACCACCACAAGTTTAACCCCGCTTCTGATTGGCAGCTAGAGTTATTAGTTCGTCGTCAAACCGGTCCTCTAGAAAGTATATTCACAAGTTTTAAAGCTGATTATCATACCTTAGACAAATATTTAGATCGCCCAGCTGTCATTATGCCTGAGCCAGAATTAACGCTAGCGCAGCAAGTATGGAAAGAAAAAGAAGCTGAAGTCATTGTACTCATTATCTTACTTATTATTGTTGTGATGAGCTTGTTTTTCCAGGACATCCTTGTACGTCATCCAACATTTATGCATAACTTCCGTCATTTATTCCTAATTGTTACGGTGGTATTTATTGGTTGGTCTTGGGGCGGACAACTCTCTGTAGTGAACGTATTTACTTTCTTACAAGCCTTTATGTCTGATTTTTCTTGGGACTTGTTCTTACTTGACCCAGTGATTTTCATTCTTTGGGGCGCAGCAGCGGTTACCATGATTTTATGGGGTCGTGCGGTTTACTGTGGCTGGTTATGCCCGTTTGGCGCGTTACAAGAATTAATGAATATTTTTGCACGCTACATCAAAATTCCACAATTTGAATTACCTTGGGCTGTTCATGAACGTTTATGGGCCATTAAATATCTAATTTTATTAGCACTGTTTGGTTTGTCGATGGAGTCATTATCACTGGCCGAGCAATTCGCTGAAGTAGAGCCATTTAAAACCACTTTCTTATTGAAGTTTGATCGTGAATGGCCGTTTGTATTGTATGCCACCATTCTACTTATTATTAACATTTTTAACCGCAAATTCTTCTGTCGTTACTTGTGTCCGTTAGGTGCTGCGTTATCAACAAGTAACAGCGTTCGTTTATTTAGTTGGTTACGTCGTCGTCCTGAATGTGGTCAGCCTTGTAAAACATGTGCTAAAGAATGTGAGATTCAAGCAATAGATCCAGATGGTGTTATTAACATGCGTGAGTGCCATTACTGTCTTGATTGCCAAGTGACCTATTTTAATGAAGAAAAATGTCCACCATTGAAAAAATTAGCAAGAAAAAAAGCAAAGTTTAAAGAAACAGAAATAGAAATAACCGAAGTAGCTTAATTGGATCAAGCGAGCTAAATAACAAATTTAATTACATTTTAAGTAAAGTGGAGAATAACAATGAGTAAAGAAGAGTTAAATTTAACGAATGACTCCAATGAAGTTACATTGGAAAGCGAAGAACGTCGTAAGTTTTTTGGTAAAAGTGCCCTAATCGGTGCAGGTGTTGTAGCAGCGCCAATGACAGCAGCTATGTTTGCCTCTACTGCGCAAGCACAAAGAAAAGAAATTGCAATGAGCCCTGTTGTACATCCAGGTGAATTAGATGAGTATTATGGCTTCTGGTCAGGTGGTCATTCTGGTGAAGTCCGTATTATGGGTATCCCATCAATGCGTGAGTTAATGCGTATTCCAGTATTTAATACTGACTCAGCAACAGGCTGGGGTTTAACTGAAGAATCTAAACGTGTTAAAGGCGACAGTGCCGATATCATGATGGGTGACTCTCATCATCCTCATATGAGTATGACCGATGGTAGTTACAACGGTAAATATGTTTTCATTAATGATAAAGCTAACTCCCGTGTAGCACGTATTCGTTGTGACATCATGAAGTGTGACAAAATGCTTACGGTACCAAACGTACAAGCAGTTCACGGATTACGTGTACAAAAAGCACCATATACTAAATATGTTGTTTGTAATGGTGAATTTGAAATTCCAATGAATAACGATGGTAAAGAAGGCATGAGAGATGTCAGCACTTACCGTTCGTTATACAACGTAATTGACGCAGAAACCATGGAAATGGCTTTCCAAGTAATGGTTGACGGTAACTTAGATAATACTGATGCCGATTTTGATGGTAAGTACTTCGCATCTACATGTTACAACTCAGAAATGGGTATGAACTTAGGCGAAATGATTTCTGCTGAGCGTGACCACGTTGTTGTATTCAGCTTAGCGGCTTGTGAAGCAGCACTTAAAGCGGGTAAATTCAAAACTTATAACGGTAATGATGTACCAGTACTAGATGGTCGTAAAGGTTCTGAATTAACACGTTATATTCCAGTTCCAAAATCACCTCATGGTTTGAATACTTCGCCAGAAGGTAAATACTTCATGGCAAATGGTAAATTATCACCAACAGTAACAGTAATTTCTATTGCTAAGTTAGATGATTTATTTGCAAACAAAATTAAACCTCGTGACACTGTAGTAGCTGAGCCAGAGTTAGGTTTAGGTCCTTTACATACAGCGTTTGATGGCCGCGGTAACGCTTACACTACATTATTCCTAGATAGCCAAATTGCTAAATGGAATGTTGAAGACGCAATCAAAGCGTACAATGGCGAAAAAGTTAACTATTTACGTCAAAAACTTGATGTGCATTATCAACCAGGCCATAACCATACAACACAAGGTGAATCACGTGATGCTGATGGTAAATGGTTAGTTGTTCTATGTAAGTTCTCTAAAGATAGATTCTTACCTACTGGACCACTTAAACCAGAAAATGATCAATTAATTGATATTTCTGGTGATGAAATGAAAATTGTTCATGATGGTCCAACATTTGCTGAACCGCATGACTGTATTATGGTACACCGTAGTAAAATTAAGCCTAAGAAAGTTTATACCCGTGATGAGCCAACTTTTGCAGAAACATTAGCAATCGCGAAGCGTGATGGTGTTAATCCAATGAGTGACAATAAAGTTATTCGCGATGGCAAAAAAGTTCGTGTATATATGACTTCTGTTGCACCTACCTACGGTATGAGTGAGTTTACTGTAAAACTAGGTGATGAAGTCACCGTAATCATAACTAACCTTGACCAAGTAGAAGATGTAACTCATGGTTTCTGTATGACTAACCACGGCGTACAAATGGAAATTGGTCCTCAACAGACTTCTTCTATTACCTTTACTGCCAACAAACCTGGCGTACAGTGGTATTACTGTAACTGGTTCTGTCATGCACTACACATGGAAATGCGTGGTCGTATGTTTGTTGAAGCTTAATAATAGCTTCATGCGTGATGTTACCGAAAAGGTTCTGTCACGCAGTTAATATACTACAAGCATGAAAATGCGTGGCCGTATGTTCGTTGAAGCATAAGCTTTAACTTAACAAGCAGTTAATTAAGAATTCAAAAGCTCGACACTGAAAAGTGTCGGGCTTTTTTGTGATCTTAATTACAGGAAACTGGTTCTGTCATGCAGTTAATATACTACAAGCATGAAAATGCGTGGTCGTATGTTCGTTGAAGCATAAGCTTTAACTTAACAAACAGTTAATTAAGAATTCAAAAGCTCGACACTGAAAAGTGTCGGGCTTTTTTGTGATCTTAATAACAGGAAACTGGTTCTGTCATGCAGTTAATATACTACAAGCATGGAAATGCGTGGTCGTATGTTCGTTGAAGCATAAGCTTTAACTTAACAAGCAGTTATTTAAGAATTCAAAAGCTCGACACTGAAAAGTGTCGGGCTTTTTTGTGATTTTAATTACAGGAAACTGGTTCTGTCATGCCGTTAATATACTACAAGCATGAAAATGCGTGGTCGTTTGTTCGTTGAAGCTTAAGCTTAAGCTTTAACTTAACAAACAGTTAATTAAGAATTCAAAAGTCCAACATTGAAAAATGTCGGGCTTTTTTGTGATCTTAATTACAGGAAACTGGTTCTGTCATGCAGTTAATATACTACAAGCATGAAAATACGTGGTCGTATGTTTGTTGAATTGAAGCCAGACCAACACGCAAGATATACGTTTTCCATCTCATCAGTTCAGGTTATCAATCTTATAAACCTACGAAATACCGTGCCCAAAAAACATAAGAACAGCTATCCACGATATTGCAAGGATATTTATATTTTTATTGCCTATTATGAGCTATAAATGAAACTTATTTAATCGAGATCAACTGATTTTCGTCTAATAATGCTATGCTGCATTTAGTTACCCTTTTATAGAATAATTGTTTTGCTACTCTTCAAAAAATCACTTGCCATCTTGTTCATCATCAGCAGCTTTTATGCTCAACAAGTCACTGCGCAAGAAATTCAATTATCGCCCGCTGATGATTTACAACAAGCACTTAATAATAGCCAGAATGGCGATGTTATTATATTAGAGTCTGGGAGTTACTTCGGTAATTTCATCATCCCAAATCAAGTAACGCTTCGTAGCAATAATAAAGGCGAAGCCATTATAGACTCTCAAGGTAAAGGTCATGGTTTATGGCTCAAAAATTCGCATATCACCATAGAAAACCTAACCATAACCAACTGGGGTAATGACTTAACCGAGCAAAATTCTGGTATATATTCTCATGATAAAATAGACAACAACAAAGTACCTAACTTAACCATTAGAAATAATATTTTAATTGGGGATGGTTTTGGCATCTGGCTTAATCAAGCTGACAAAGCGATTATTAGCCATAACCGCGTTAAAGGAAACTTAACATTACGTTCAGCTGACAGAGGAAACGGTATTCAAGTTGCCAATGTCACTAATAGCCATATTTTTCTTAATGAGGTCAGTGAAACTCGAGACGGTGTTTATGTTATTTCCAGTCAAAATAATATTATTGAACAAAATACCATGCACCATTTACGCTACGGTATTCATTATATGTATTCTTATGATAATACAGTAAAAAATAATTCTGCTTACAATACTCGTGCAGGTTACGCCTTAATGAGTTCACGTCGATTAACTATTACCGGTAATAAAACAATCGACAGCGAAGATTATGGTTTTTTACTGAATTTTATTACCCAGTCTACTTTTAGTCATAACTATGTTAAAAACGTTTGGACAAAACCTGAAAATAAAGTGCTTGGCCGCGATGGTAAAGGCTTATTTGTTTATAACTCAGGCTACAATACGGTAAAAAACAATATTATTGATACCGCTGAAATAGGCATTCATCTTACGGCTGGTTCTGAAAACATCAAGATATTCGGTAATAGCTTTATCAATAATCCCACCCAAGTTAAATATGTTTCCAATAAAAAACAAGAGTGGAGTAAAGATGGTCGAGGTAATTACTGGAGTAATTATTTAGGCTGGGATATGGGGAATGATGGCATCGGCGATACTATTTTTGAACCCAACGACGGTATAGATAAACTCGTCTGGCAATACCCCGAAATGAAAATGATTATGGATAGCCCTGCAATTTTAATTTTGCGCTGGGTACAAAGACAATTTCCAGTACTTAAACCACCGGGCGTTAAAGACAGCTTCCCATTAATGAGCGCCCCTAGTTTAACAAAGAACGATCAAACCGTTACAACACCTACCTTTGCAAAAAGTAATTCTGCGCAGTCAGCAAACACCACTAGCGCAAGCTTGAAGGAATAATTTTATGAGTACTCCACTAGTATCACTCACCGATGCAGGTATAAGTTACCAGCAACTCGATGCTTTAAAGTCAGTGACAATGCACTTGAACCAAGGTGAGGTTATGGGTTTATTTGGCCATAACGGCGCCGGTAAAACTACCATGATGAAACTTATCCTAGGGGTTATTTCTCCAAGTCGTGGCACGGTTGAAGTAATGGGCATGGCGCCTGATTCAAAAGAAGCATGGCATTGTCGTAGTAAAGTTGGTTACTTACCTGAAAACGTGAGTTTTTATGAACAACTTACCGGCTTAGAAGTATTAACTTACTTTGCAAAATTAAAAGGTTTCAATAAAAAACAGGCTATTGATTTACTTGAGCAAGTGGGTATTACCCATGCGATGAAAAGACAAGTAAAAACGTACTCAAAGGGTATGCGTCAACGTTTAGGTTTAGCACAAGCATTTATTGGTGAGCCGAAATTATTATTACTTGATGAACCAACCGTTGGTTTAGATCCCATCGCTACCCGCGATTTTTATAAAACAGTTGATCAATTAAAGTCTAATGGCTCTAGTGTCATTCTATGTTCTCACGTTTTGCCAGGTGTTGAGCAACATATTGATCGGGCGATGATTTTATCGACTGGTCAATTATTAGCTATGGGTACCTTAGCCGATTTACGTCAACAGGCGGCTTTACCTGTTGCTATCAAACCCTTTGGACTTAATGGTTCAGTGGCGAATGACAGCAAACTAAATGGTTTTTTAACCGCCAACTGTCCAAACACTTTATTGGTACCTGAACAGGAAAAAATGAAGGTATTAAGACAATTAATCAGTCATGAAGGCTTAGATGATTTACAGGTAGAGACTGCAAATTTAGAGCAAGTTTATCAGCACTTCCTGTCGGAACATGAAAGTGGAGAGAAAAAATAATGAGACAAATATTAACCGTTGCTAATAAAGAGTTTCACGATGGTTTAAGAAATCGTTGGTTAATTTCTATTACACTCATTTTTGCACTACTGTCTATTGGCTTAACCTACTTTGGCGCTGCAGCTTCTGGTGCTGTTGGTGTAGCTTCACTTTCAACAACGGTTGCCAGTTTAGCCAGCTTAGCTGTTTTTCTTATTCCTCTTATTGCCTTACTGCTCAGCTACGATAGCTTTGTCGGTGAACAAGAAAGTGGTACCTTGTTGTTGTTATTGACCTACCCATTAAGTAAAAGCCAATTATTACTCGGTAAGTTTATCGGTCAAGGCAGTATTATCGCCTTAGCGACCTTGCTTGGTTTTGGCTCATCGGCGATATTATTGTATTTCCAACTCGGCGACATACAAGTGTTAACAAGCTTCTCAGTATTTATTGTTAGTGCAATTTTATTGGGCTTAAGCTTTACTGCAATTTCTTATTTAATTAGCTTATCGGTAAGTGAAAAATCGAAAGCCGCTGGTTTTGCTTTAATTACTTGGTTCTTGTTTGCGCTTGCCTTTGATTTAGCGTTATTAGCTCTACTTGTCGGCGTTGAACAAGGTATTACCCAAGCTGGTTTAACACAATTGATGATGCTTAATCCAGCGGACATTTTCCGTTTAGTAAACCTTTCAGGGCTTGATAGTAGTGATGTTAACGGCGCTCTTGCTGTTGCCATTAATGCTAGCCTTTCACAAGGACAGTTGTTCTCTGCTTTACTTGCTTGGGTTGCATTACCCTTGAGCATTGCCATATTTATCTTCAAAAGGAAAAAACTTTAATGTTTGCTATTTTTAAAACGCTCGGTGCAATTTTTTGTTTAATCGTCATATCTGCCTGTTCAGATAATTCAGCACAACAAGCCGTTATTCATAAAGCGGTTGCCATGGAAAGCAGCGATGAATGTCACTTATGTGGCATGCTTATCACCAACTTTGATGGCCCTAAAGGCGAAGTATTCCGAAAAGAACAAGGCGATAAAGTATTTAAGTTCTGCTCTACCCGCGACATGTTTAGCTATTATTTAGACCCTGAAAATACCCGTAATGTCAGTCAAATACTGGTACATGATATGAGTAAAATGCCTTGGGGCAGTGACAGTATTGATGATAAATATTTTATTGATGCTAAAACTGCTTGGTATGTTACTGGCTCTGAAAAAACAGGGGCAATGGGAAAAACGTTAGCAAGCTTTAGTTTACAAACAGATGCTCAAGCTTTTGCCGATGAATTTGGCGGTAAAGTACTTAGCTTTAAAGATGTGAATCAAGATAGTCTTTGGTAAGTAGAGACTCTGTTTCCTCGGTGGTAACTCGGTGCGAATATGATGTATTAACTAGCTGAACCTTTTAACTATGTTCAGCTAGCTTTTTTACAAGTTTAATAAATCTATTGAAGTTAAAGCTTTTCTACACGATACCCTTTAGCTTTCAATAATGCTAAAACACTTTTATCACCCGCTAGATGCGCGACGCCCACTAAAACAAACTCTTTATCTGTGCTTTTACCATTGCTACTAAACATGCGATCAATATGTGAGATCCACGTGTGATTTCTATCGGTTAGTAATTTTTTAAATGTTTTAGGATCATCCTTCATCGGTAAAATAGCTAAGGTATTAAGCTGCTGTTCATCACCTACTCGCCAAGCTTTAAGTAAGCCCAAAAACATCGTTTTAAAGTCTGTCATTTGCTCAAGGTTTGACTTGATGAAACGATCTTCATCGCCAATACCCATATTAGCAATCATATTCATTTGAAACTCGGCACTCTCCAAGTACGCTATGTCTTTATTATCCCTAGTTGCTTGTTTGCTGTAGAAGATATCAACACCTTCTCCTGATAACTGTGCTTTTTGCGCTTCTAATAACGCCAACATGGTGACCAAAAAGCCAGGTTTAAAGTGTTCAAACATCACTAGATCGACACCTAAAGAAGAAACATACTGACTGAGCTTTTGTTGCGTTTTTGTTGATAAGAAACTGCTAATAGTTTTACCATTGCTATAAGTCATTTGTTGCATCATATTCAGTTGAAAGCCAGCATCACTGCCATCAGGTAATTTAGCTTCTAATACTATGCTATCGCTTTGTTTATAAGCTTCATCAAATTCTTTTGGTAATGGAAATTCTGACGGTGGTAAAATATGCACTGTACCACCGATAAAAATGTAGTCATTGCCTTTACTGACTTTCCAAACGGATGATTGTGCTTGCGCGGTTAAAGAAACAAAGCTCATTGCAATAAGTGATGCACCAATAAATAGATGCTTATAAGTACTTTTAATCATTAAATATCCTTATTCTTTTCTGTAAAATAATGCAGCTCAAGGTTAAAAAGCGCTGTAATCAAGCTTTACCCATCAAGATACCTGTTTCGAAGAGCACTTTGAATGGTAACGGGTATAAAACCTATAATATTGTCGGTTTCCCTGTTCAAACCTTAAGCCAGTTGTTAGGCTAGCGTTTTACTTCTAGCGCATTCTTTAGTCTGTGTTGGCTAACTTATGGTATTAACATTGCCGATAAAATTACTTCTACTCTACCTACTTGTATTAAATTTATCTAGTTGTAGCTCAATGAACAACCCTGTGACCTATCATACTAGTTTTGATTTTTCTAAAGTAAAAACCTATAGCTTTTACCCGAGTGACTCAAAATTTTTTGATAGCCAAAGCCTAAGCCATGCACAGCGAAATCGTATTGAAATAGCAATAGAAAAGAGCCTTAACGCACAAGATTTTAATTATAGTGACCTTGTGAATGCAGATATCATCGTTACCTATCACCTAGTTAAGGGTACACGTCAAGATTACCAAGATTATAATAAAGTTGTGTTATTTTGCCCGCACTGTTTAAAAGCCAATACGTGGCAACAAGACAACGATGATTGGTCTATTTATCCAGGTGGTTTGATTATTGATTTAGTCGATCCTAAACGTAATCGTTCTGTGTGGCGCAGTATATATCCTCTAGATTTCAAGCCAAAAGATAACAGCACCACACAAAATGAAAAAACAATGGAAGCGGTTGATGTTATGCTGACTCAGTATCCTGGAAACTAAAACCAACCATAAAAATATTTATTTATCCCAAGCTCTATTCAAGGCGCTTTTACCGATTTATAATGCCCCATTAAATAACATAAGAATTTTACCCATATATGAACTACCCAGATGACGAAACAGGCCAAGTATTAGCCGAAATGCACCAAGCAGGTATAGACTTGAGCCAATCACATGATGTGGTATTTTTTCATTTGTTTGAGAAAGAAAGCCAGGCACAGGCTATGGTCCAACATTTAAAAGAACACTTGCCCGAAGTAAAATGCAACTTACACCCAGATGAAACCCCTAATGTTTGGGATGTAGATTGTACCGTTGTTATGACGCCATCACATGAAGCGATTGTTAAACAAGAAGAAGCTTTTGATAAAATCGTTACCCAGTTTTCTGGTTATACCGATGGCTGGGGGATTGAAGCTTAATTATCGCTTCACAATAATACTCATGTTTAGCTTTTATCTAAAAAAATACTCTATGTATGTCTTCATAGCTGCCGAGTCTGTTGCACTCTCTCTGTGTAAACGCCACGGTGCTATGTTCAATCGTTTTCGCCAATTTTTTGTTGTTAGGATTGTGCGCAGTGTTGGTGCTCGAGTGAACCTTACTGGCACTATCGACGCCGATACCGATATTTTAATTGTTAATCATCAAAGTATGTTTGATATATTCTCTCTTGAAGAAGCCGTAGGCTTGGATACTCGTTTTATCGGTAGAACCGGTATTATGGATAAATGGCCCGTTTCTCGAATTGTCGATAGGGTTGGCCATATTACCGTCGATCAAAAAGACAGTCGTGCCATCATCAAGTTATTAAAAGACGTAAAAATTTGCAAAGGTAAAAAGGTCATCATCTTTCCTGAAGGAACACGCTCACAATCAGGAAAAATTGAACCTTTTGAAGCAGGTGCAAAATTACTGGTTGAAAAGCTTAAGCTGAAAGCGCAACCCGTTGTTATTAAAAACATATTAGATATTTATAACGAGTCAGATAAAACAGCTACTTCAGGTACCATTGAGATAGAAGCTTTACCTGCAGTCACCATTACTGATAATTGGTACGAAGACATACAACAACAAATGAACAAAACGTTTAGCAAATAACTTACAGCATCGGCTAATTAGCCATCAGACCCACTAATTGCGGCAATATGTCACACTACGTAATTGTTTGTAACTGATAAAATCTCGGCACCTTTTTAACTCGTTACAACAACGAGTTGTTATACCTAGCTTGGTGCTTCCCAATGAAAAAATCCCTCTTATTTACCGCTATATTTATGGCGTTCAACAGCCCTCATATTTATGCTAATGAGCTTGAGCAAAATTTAGCGGAAGAAATTGAAAAAATATCCATTACCGGTTCTCATATCAAACGAGCAGATTTTGAAACAGCCAGCCCTATTAGTGTTCTCACTGCCGAACAAATAGCACTTACCGGCATAGTCAATGTCGAAGACTTATTACAACGTATGCCTTTTTCAGCCGGTGTTGCTGGTAATGCCACTAACGCTTACTGGACCAGTGGCGGTTATGGTACTGCGCAAGTCAATTTACGTGGTATGGGTATTAAACGGACGCTGGTATTACTTAACGGTAGACGCATGGTTAATGGGGGCACTGGCGCAAATAGTTCAGTAGATCTGAACACGATTCCCACCGGGTTGATCGAGCGTATCGATATTCTAAAAGATGGCGCTTCTGCCATTTATGGTGCAGATGCAGTAGCTGGTGTGGTTAATATCATTACCAAGAATGATCTTGAAGGTGCTACTTTTACTGCAAAAGCGGGCGCATCTGATGAAGGTGATGGCGAACATCAAGAGCTCAGTTTAAACATTGGATCTTCATTTGACCGTGGTAATTTTGTTTTTAGTGCTAATTACGTAAACACTGAGGCGGTCAGACAATCAGATAGAATTGATTGTGCAAAAAAAGAAATTGTTAACGATGATGGCACCAGCCAACTAGCTTGTTTTGGTAGCTCCTCTACCGAGGGTGGACGTGCATTATTGGCTGATGGCCAAAGTGTGCAATTTAATCAAAATCCTCAAGGTGATGGTAATAGCTATGAAACTTACGACAGTAATAAGCATGCTTTTACTTGGATACCTTACTTAAATGCAGTTAGTCCGAGTAAACGGATTAACTTGGCGACAACGCTCAATTATCAATTAACAGACCAAATTAATTTATTTACCGAAGCCATGTATAGCAATCGCCAATCTGAACAGATTGTTACACCTCGAAGCATTGGTGGCATTATGGTGTCCAAGGATTTTGCTTATAATCCAACAGGACAAGATCTTGAGCTAACAAAACGTCGTAATACCGAACTGGGCGCACCTTTCTTTTTTCAAGAAACTGATACTACACGCCTTGTTTTAGGGCTTAATGGTGAGTTCAGTAACGACTGGCACTGGGATATGGCTTACAACTATAGCCGTAATACTGGTAACGATGGCTGGACCTTCGATTTAGATAAGGAAAGAGCGAGCCAGACCCTTGATGAGAACGTTTGTAGCGCTGATGCTGGTGCGAGCATTCCTTGTGGTGATTGGTTTGGTGTCGGTGAGTTAAGTCCAGAGGTTATTGATTACGTTAAATATCGTCGTGAAGGTAATGGCGGCAATGAACTCAAATCATTTACTTTAAATTTAACGGGTGACATTACTCAATTACCTGCGGGTACCCTAGCCTTTGCGACAGGAATTGAAAGTAGATACGAAAGTGGCTGGCGTAATCCAGATTCAACTGTATTACGTAATGGTGGAGAAGATAGCATTAATGGCCATTATAACGTCAATGAAGTCTACGCTGAATTTTCGATTCCTTTACTCGCTGGCTTACCCTTTGTTAAATCACTTAATGCTGAAGTAGCCACTCGCTATGCTGATTACAGTACCTTTGGCGATAAGACCACTTACAAAATTGGCTTAACTTGGCAAATTGTTGATAGTTTAATGTTGCGTGGTGTTAAATCGACCGCCTTTAGAGTGCCGATGTTAACCGAGCAGTTTGGTGGCACCAACTCTGAAAATCTTCGCACTATTGACCCCTGTGAAAATGCCACGGGTACCATTGCAGCTAATTGTTTAGCTGATGGTGTCGCTGTTGATTTTGTGCAAGATGGTACTACGGTATTAACCGCTGTCGGCGGTAATCCTGAAGTAGAGCCCGAGTCTGCTGAAACATTAACATTAGGCGTGGTATGGCAAGCAAGTTTTGTTGAGGGATTATCGGCAACCATTGACTATTTTGATATAGAAGTTGAAGAAGCTATTACCTCGGTCAATGGCTCTGATGTACTTAAACTTTGTTATAGCGACCCTGTTGCCTACAGTGAGTATTGTAATAGCTTTGAGCGCCATAGTATTAGTAAACAGGTGACTACACTTAATCAACGTCCTGTTAATGCGGCTTGGGAGAAAGTCAGCGGGCTAGACTTCAACGTGCAATACCAAGGGTCGCTGTTTAATTTAACAACCAAGGTTGATTTAGAGGCAACTCATCTACTTAATCATGAGAATAAGCCATTACCAGGACAAGCAACCCATGAATTATTAGGCCTTATTACCGAAGATCAAGGCAGTTATACCGAGTGGCGCGCTAATCTAGGCTTTACCGTACAGGCAGAGGATTGGGGCACTTATTATGCCATTCGCTACATTGGTACCGCGGATGATGCCAATGGCGGCGGTCCTATTGGTAGTTCGGTGCCCAGTATTTTTTATCATGATATTCAAGGCAGTTATTATTTAACTGACGATGTCAGCCTATCTGCAGGTATCGATAATATATTTGATAAAAAGGCACCGTTCTTAACTTCATGGAATGATGCTAATACTGATGTGATGACGTATGACTTACATGGCCGACGTGGTTATGTGAAGGTCTCTGTTAGCTTTTAGCCTTTGATGAGGCAACATTAGCATTTATGATGAAATCCAGTACTTATTGATAGTACTGGATTTTTTACTTTTAATTACATGATATGAGGAATCAGATAGAGAGTTTGTAAAGCGGTAATTTTATTATTTCTCTATAGTTTTATCTTTACCTTTATCTTTTTTTGGCTTTTCAACAATATGAAAAGCCGGTAATGAAACATGCCAATAGATAGCAGCTAAGCGTAGGGCCAATGCTGCAGAAATTGAGACAATCATCGCGTTAGTATCATTCCAATTTAACCCATGCAATATAATAAATAAACTACCACCTAACATGGCCGCCAGCGCATAAATTTCTTCACGTAAAATCATCGGAATTACATTACATAAAACATCTCGAATCATACCGCCAGCAATACCCGTAATAGTACCTAATACAACAGCCACCGGGATTGGTGCGCCCAAATATAACGCTTTTTGCGTGCCTAAAACGGCGAACAAGGCTAAACCTAATGCATCGGCAATGAGCAAGAAACGCTTAGGGATCCGTTTTGGTTGTCTTATGAGTACGATGGTGAGTATCGCTGTCACTAAAATAACATAGAGGTAATAGGGTTTTTCCACCCAAAAGACTGGCGTTTGTAAAATGACATCGCGAATGGTACCGCCACCTACAGCCGTAACTGAGGCCAACACAACGACACCAAAAGGATCAAGTTGATAGCGCCCTGCCATAAGCGCCCCTGATAAAGCAAAAACAATAACGCCAAAAATATCTAAATAAAATAAAAAGTCATTCATGTAAAGTCCAAATCAACAAAGGGGTTAGCTTTACGTGACTAACTGCCAGCATAGAGCTGACAGCGCGAGTAAAAATAAACTGCTATAGATAGTGAAATTAACTTTTCGGCTTGCTTTAATAATATCGCGTGGCTCTGGTTGCTTGCCAAGATCATTAAAGGCGGCCTTACGTAATTTTTCGCCTTGATACATAGCGACTCCGCCGAGTCTCACGGTAAGCGAAAAAGCATGTACCGCTATAAAAAAATCATTATTGAGCTTAAAGAAGTGGCCTCGTGTTAAGCGCCAAAATAATAAACTGCCCTGCCCTACAGTACTTAGTAATATCAATAATGCCATTAACCGGCTAGGTAACCATTGAATAAGCTGGGTAAACAGCTGGCTGTAAAAGCCAAAATGTTTATATTGCCCTAATTTAGTGTTCCAACAATAGTGCATTTCTAACATTAATCGGTAGCTAAGAGCCGCTAACGGGCCAAAGGTAATAAAGAGGAAGCTAACCACATAAATTTGCTGCAAACTGCGAAGTAGGTGCATTTCAATAGCCGCTTTACTTAACCCCACTGGTGAGAGTTGATCTGTTTCTCGCAAGAGTAGTGGCTTGAGGGTTTGCTTTGCCAAATAGTTTTTTTTAGCAACTAAAGCTTGTGCAATACCTATGTTTACCTGCCCTAGATTGAGGCTGCCTAGGGCAAGATAAAGTAATAACCCTTGCCACAGGTAATCAACCGCAATAAAGTCAGCGAAGAGCCATAAAATAATAACTATCGGTACCAAAGTGACTAATAGCGCTAATAAACCAGCGATGATTTGATGTTGAGTACTATTTTTACTGTTATTAACTTTATTACCTAACTGTAAGCAATAAAATTGGAAAAAACGTAGTGGCTCATGAGCAATGAAATGGCTAACTAAGGACTTAATGATCAGCACTACCATGAGAATTAACACATGATTAGTAAAAGGCACTAACTCGGTGAGTACTGTCATTAATTATCCCTTTTCAGTTGCCAACTTCTAGTTTTAAGTAACGTGCTTAGGCTGCGCTAAGTGCTTTACCTTTAAGTTGTTCTAACATATTTAGTACGAGTTGCGATGAGTTGACCGCCGCTGTTTCTAAATACTCTTCAAAGGTATGTGGTGATTCTTTACCAGCAATATCAGAAAGCGAGCGAATAACAACAAAAGGAGTTTTAAGCTGTAAACACGCTTGTGCTATCGCAGCACCTTCCATTTCAACCGCTGCCATAGTGGGGAAATTAGCACGTGCTTTGGCGACATCTTCTTCTTTAGTCATGAAAGTATCACCTGTAGTGATCAACCCTGTTACCGCTTTAATGCTCTGCCCAGCTGTTTGGCTTAATTGTTCAATGCCTTTTTTTGCTGCTGCCACTAAATCTCCATGTGGCATAAATGCCGCAGGATTGGCTGGTAATTGGCCAACTTCATAGCCAAAGGCAGTAAGGTCTACATCGTGATAGCGAACTTCTGAGCTCACGACAATATCTCCCACTTTTAAGGTCGCATCGAAGCCACCAGCAGAGCCAGTGTTAACAACATAATCAACCTGAAAACGGTCAATTAATATCGCGGTTGCTAACGCCGCAGCTACTTTGCCGATACCTGATTGAACAATAACAACATCACTACCGTCTAATTGACCTTGATGAAAAGTGTAACCTGCATGGTCGGTGCTTTTGGCATCGGTTAATTTTGCTTTTAAAATGGCAACTTCTGGCTCCATTGCGCCAATAATTCCTGCTTTCATGATAATTCCTAACTGTGTTTAATTTAATTAAGCAGATGATATCTGCTCATATCACTATGACAAGGTCATAGCTTGTTTTATGCATATTCCTGCAAACCGTAGAAAATCAAATTATCGATAAATTGGATGTTTTCTACCGCAACGGTAATTCCAGTTGTCTGTGCTAACAATAACGTTGTTAATGCCTTACCATCGCCACCTGTCAATATAATGCGATTAATATCACCTAATTGCTTTGCTTGTTCAATTGCTTGTTCAACCATACCCAAAGTTGCTGCCCAACAAGCGTTATTGACATTATCAGTTGTGTTAGCGCCAAATGCTAAGCTAGGCATTACTTTGCTTTTTGCATGAACCAAAGTGCTATGGCTTAAAATACTAGTAAACAGTGCGTTAATACCCGCTAATATCCAACCACCTTGGTGCTGACCATTACTTGCCAATAAATCAACAGTGGTCGCAGTGCCTGCATCTATTATTAATACATTTTCCTGTGGGTAAAGATGCATAGTCCCTAATAGGGCGAGCCAGCGATCTATGCCTAGGGTTGTTGGCTCTTGATACGCTGAAATCAACGCGTTTTTTTGCTGTTCACTGTGCACTTGTTTATAGCTAATTTTTTCTCTTGCACACCAAGTAGCAAGTTCATCGGTTAATGCCGACTTAGCCACATTGGCAACTATTAACTGGCTAGCTTGGCTGAAGTATTTTGTAAAATATTTTGCAGAAAATTCATTATTATTTAACTGCGTAGTCGCTGATAACTCACCATTAATGAGCTGCACATATTTCGTTCGGCTATTGCCGATATCAATTAATAGGATCATTCGTCCATCCTAAGACTGACTTCACCGCCGTAGACTGGTTTAACTTGCCCATCTACCTCTAACAATAAAGCACCTTGGTTATTAACCCCTCGACATATGCCGTGAGTTACTCGTTCGCCGGTCATCAATTTTACCCGCTTATTTAAAAAAGAATCATGAGCATGCCACTCTTCTAACATAGGCACTAAACCCACTTGCTGATGTTGTTGTAATCGCTTTCGTAAACAACTAATTAATTGTGCACTGAGCCCATTTCTATCAATTTTGACTTTACTGTGTGATTGCAAATCTGTCCATTTTTGTTCAATTAATTTACCTGCTGCTGCTGGCATATGCAGATTTAAGCCAATGCCAATTACGCAGTGACTAGGCTCTAACGCCTGCCCTTCAAGATCAATTAAGATACCTGCGAGCTTTACGCCATCAAGATAAATATCATTAGGCCACTTCAATTGAACTTGTACGTTACTATGAGCTTTTACTGCATCGCTGACCGCTAGTGCCGTGACTAAACTTAATCCCATTGCCCCTGATAAGCCTTGTTCTAAGTACCAGTACATAGACAAGTAAATTTGTGAGCCAAAAGGTGAAATCCACTGTCGACCTCGACGACCTCGACCAGCGCTCTGATATTCAGCTAAACAAACCTGTCCTGATGATACTTGATTGGGCAAACGCCTCATTAAATAGTCATTGGTGGAATCAATTAAGCTATGCACTTCAATCAATGGCAAGTCGCTTTGCTTTGCAGCCTGCTGGTTCGCTTCATCGGCCAATAGATTGATAATTATCTCTTTCTCTAATAAATACAGCGGTTGCGCCAGCTTGTAACCTTTGCCAGTGACACTGTAAATATCTAAGCCTATTTCAGTTAATACTTTAATATGTTTAGCGATAGCAGTACGGCTGATCCCTAACTGCTCACCAAGCAATTGTCCTGAAACAAATTGGCCTGAGGCTAATGACTTAACTAAGTGCTCTTTAACTGTTTTAGTCATCGCGATTCCCTCTAATAGAATTAATATCTTCAATAGGATTTGAATCACTCAACGATGAGAATGATCTCTCACCTTTATGGGTAATCATGCGTACTTCTGGTATTAAGGATACTGAGAATTTTGCTGCTACTTTTCGTTGGATGTACTTAGCTAAACTAATAATGTCTGCACCTAAGTCACTACCATAGTTAACCAGAACTAGGGCTTGTTGTTGATGAACACCAACGGCGCCATGGCGAAATCCTTTTAATCCCGCTTGATCAATTAACCAACCAGCGGCCAGTTTTATCTCACCGTTTTTCTGAGGGTAATGGGGGATTTTCGGGTATTTCTGCTGTAATTGAGCAAAGTCTGCATCATTAACTATGGGGTTTTTAAAGAAGCTACCTGCATTAGGTAACTCTTTAGGATCAGGTAATTTGCTACTGCGTAATGCAATGACTTGCGCCATCACTTGTTTAGCCGTGCTATCTTTTGCAAGAATATCTAGTCCCGCGTAAGAAAGGTTTGCTTGCCATGCTTTCGGAAAATTAAAGGTCACTTGAGTAATTAAACCCTTGTTATAACGTTCCTGCTTAAAAATGCTATCTCGGTAGGCAAATCGGCAAGCTTGTTTAGTGAGCGACTGCAGTGTTTTACTGGCAAATTCATACCACTGTATTTCTTGACAAAAATCAGCAAACTCTACCCCATAAGCACCAATATTTTGCACTGGCGCTGCACCAACACTGCCGGGAATCAAGGCTAAATTCTCTAAGCCATAAATACCCTGTTCTAGACAAAAACACACAAGGTCATGCCAATTTTCTGCTGCACCAACTGTGACGACAAAGCGATCATCTTGTTCAAGAATACTGATACCGTTAAATTTCGGCTGAATAATAATGGGCGCTTGAGATTCTACAAACAGCGTATTACTACCTTCACCAAGAATATAAAACTTGTCTGAGGTATTGCCAGCCGATAAATCAGGTAATTGCTGTAATTCTGCCAAGGAGCTTGGGAAATAGATGCGCGAGCAACTCGCCTTAATATTAAAGCTGTTACTGCTTTTTAGGGAGTAATTTTGGTTTGAGTGCATAGCCATGAAAATGAAAAATGAAAGAATCATTATTGTACTGAAAAATCTACTTAACTCCAATTATTCACAACGATTAACCAAGATAAGGTAACAAAGAATTTCTTGTTACCTTATTTACATGAATGACTTATTTTATTTATTACTCGCACTTTCTGAGTTATTTACTCTTCACATAGACTAAATGCGTACTAAAACATCTTTAAGGGCTAAACGAGATTTTGGTAAATTGGCGTTAAAATCTTCTTCCGGGTGATGATAACCAATAGCCAATGCTACATCACATTGATAACCATCAAGCTCTTTGCTAAATTCTTTATTCACTAACTCAATATCAATACCTTCCATTGGTGTGGAATCAATTTTCAGTCGAGCAAGTATATGAAGAGTATTACCTAAAGCTAAGTAAGTTTGTGCTTTGGTCCAAGTACTGGTATCGCCAGATTCGCTAGTATTAAGCTCTGCAAAAAGGAAACCACCAAACGCCGCTTCGCGTTTTTCATGCGATGTACGCTTATCGGCAATGCCTTTATCTACCACCTTGGCATAATCCTCACGATTATATTTAGGATTATAAGCAAACAAAATCATCTGTGAGCTATCAAATACATGCGGTAGATTATAGTGATGCATGTTGGCGAATGTTTTACTCATACGGGTTTTTGCTTCATCACTTTCAAGTACAATAAACTTCCATGGCTGGGAATTAATAGACGAAGCTGAAAGACGCATTGCTTCATATAGGACATCTAAATCTACCGGTGGGATTTTTCTCGTTGCGTCGTATTTTTTTACCGTATGGCGGTTAGCAAGATCTTCGATAATCGGGTGAGTCATAGTGATTCCATCAAGATAAGTAATATCAACATAAGGTAGTAGCTATGACATTGATATTCAATGCCGCTAAGGTGTTTTTTACTTAACTTTAACCTTAGCGACCATTTTTATTGCAGAAGTATTACTTCATTTGGAGGCTATTTATTTACGTCAACTACAACACGACCAGTAACGTTACCATCAAGTAACTTACTTGCTACGTCAATGGACTCTTCTAAACTAATCACTTCTGCTATCGATTCCATTTCCGTTGCGGGTAAAATTTCCGATAGTTTTTTCCATGCTGCCACTCTGTCTGCTCTAGGACGCATAACACTATCAACACCTAATAGAGAAACACCTCTAAGAATAAACGGAGCAACTGTTGCTGGTAAATCCATGCCTTGTGCTAAACCACAAGCTGCAACAGCACCACCATATTGGATGCTTGCGCAAACGTTGGCAAGAGTATGACTGCCTATAGAGTCAATTGCGCCAGCCCATTTTTCTTTCATTAACGGTTTACCTGGAGCCGATAATTCTGCTCTATCGATAATCTCAGTCGCGCCTAAATTAGTTAAATAATCATGTTGTTTACTACTACCTGTTGAAGCTACAACTGAGTAACCCATTAAGGAAAGTAGTTTCACCGCGAAACTACCAACACCACCAGTGGCACCCGTCACAAGGATTTTACCACTTTGAGGTGTAATGCCGCTTTTTTCTAATGCTTGGATGCACAACATGGCAGTATAACCTGCGGTACCAATTGACATTGCCTGCAGAGGTGAAATGGCTTCTGGTAAAGGAATTAACCAGTCACTATTTACTTTCGCTTTTTGTGATAAGCCACCCATATGCTTTTCACCAACACCAAAGCCGTTAAGTAATACCTTATCGCCGACTTTGAACTCATCACTCTCACTGTGCTCAACAATGCCGCTGAAATCTACCCCTGGTATCATAGGAAAACTTCTTACTACGGGACCTTTCCCGGTAATAGCTAAGGCATCTTTATAATTAAGCGTGCTATATAGGACTTTTACTGAGACATTGCCTTGGGATAGAGTTTCCTCAGGTAATTCAGTGATCGATGTTTTGTAACCATTTTCATCTTTATTTACCAGTAAACATTTAAACATATGAATCTCCAATATAGACCGATCGTCTATTAATTAATAAAAAATTATTTTTTCAACAACTGTAAAAAATGATTGATAAAAAGATCAATCGGCTGAGTTGTTTGTACTAATTTGCAGCGACTTACCGCACCTTCCCAACCAATCCAAAAAAACTCTGCTAACGAGTGACGCTCTTCTTGTTCAGCATCCGGGCAAAGTACATTGAGGTGATCAGAGATTTTACTCTGCCAGCCTTGCATCACCATGATTAATTTATCACGGTGACTATCAGGTAAAACGGCAATTTCTTGCTCTAGGTTGCCAACTAAACAACCACGATTAAAGTTATATCGTTCGATACCCGCTTTAGCATCATCAACAAAACTTATTAACCTTTGTTCAGGCGCTAACTGTTCATTTTTTAAATGTGAATCCAATTTGCGGCAGAAATAGTCATCATAATAGTCAATTACCGCTAAACCAAAAACTTCTTTATTGGCAAAGTAATAATAGAAAGATCCCTTAGGTACAGACACTTTTTTTAATATCTGATCTAAACCCGATGAAGCAAAACCAAATTGCGTAAAGTGCTCAACGCCACTACTGATTAATTCAGTTTTGGTATTAGTGGTATCTCGGCCAGACTTTGCAGGCCTGCCTCTTCGTTTTTTAATAGTATCTAATTGCATAAATCAATATTAGACCGATCGTCTATTTAAATGCAAGCATTAATTTGTATAAATAATAAACAAGGCAATAAACCCAGCCGTATAGTAAATGGTCAAATAGACTATATCTATGGTCAATTTAACTAAAAAATTAAAATATTTTCCCTTGCGGGATTTTCACATAAGTAATAGTAAATAATATATTCAATAATTATCAACAACTTAAAATATTATTAATCTTTGGCACAGCACTTGTAATAGCTATTACATACCAGACGATGTTTAACATCCAAATAGAAAAATAGCACTACAACGTAACCAACAAATACAAAGAGAAGAAGGAATTTATTATGAGCACATTTAACATGACTAAAAATACTAGCAGCAAAATTAAAGATGTAAGCCTTGCATTAGTACTTATCGGATCTTTAATGGGCGCCACGCTAAGCACTGGCGTTAATGCAGCACCTTTACCTGATGTTGAAAAAGCCGTAAGCGACTTTATTGTTGCCCAAGGAGAAAAAATGATTACTGAATTAAATACGCAATTACAGCAATCAATAGATATCGAAATTGAAGAATTCTCAGCTAATTTTTCATTTGAGAATGCGTCAACTTGGTTAGCAGCAGAGCAAAAAGTGAAGCAAGCTACACCAGCAGTTAACGACGATAGCAAAGAAGCTAATTAAGAAGCTAACATAGCTTTGAACCAACTTAATAACATGTAATTAAATTGCATGTTATTAAATTACAAAACTAAATATTTAAACTAAGTATCAAAAATAAGCAGGAGAAAACTATGGGATTATTCAGCCGTTTTACCGACATTGTTAATGCAAATTTAAACAGCATGTTAGACAAAGCCGAGCATCCAGAAAAAATGATTCGTTTGATCATTGGCGAAATGGAAGAAACATTAGTTGAAGTACGTTCAACTGCAGCCAAAAATATTGCTGAACAAAAGACCTTAGCAAGAAAAGTTAAAACGACTCAAGAAGGCATAGCCCATTGGCATGACAAAGCAGAGATCGCGTTAAGTAAAGGTCGAGAAGATTTAGCAAAATCAGCACTGGCACAAAAACATAAATGCCAAGCTGAATTAACTCAATTAGATACAGAAAACGCACAATTAACTGACTTGTTGACCGCCATACAAGAAGATGCACAACGTTTGCAAGATAAGCTTAACGAAGCCAAACGTCGTCAAGAAGCATTAAGACTTCGTCAAGAGTCAGCTGAAGTAAGATTAAAGGTGCGGGAAAAAGCTGTGATTCACAATATTGATGAAGCAATGGCCAAATTTGAACGTTACCAACAAAAAATTGATCATCTTGAAGCGCAAGTTGAATCTTATGATTTAACAGAGAATAAAGATTTATCAACACAGATATCTGATCTTGAGCAAGACGATAGCATTGAGGCGGAATTAGCTGAAATGAAAAAGAAAGTAGTTAACGGTTAACGATTTAATATAGCAACTCCCTCGTTTAGGCGAGGGCAGTCATTTTATAAAAGTAACAGTGTAAAAGTTAGAGTGCAAAACTAAGGAGTTCCCATGAGATATGACAGAGAATATTCAAGTATAAAAAGTGTTCGCCAGACCTTATGTAAAGACGTAGCAAATAAAAAATTGACTGGTGTCTGTGCAGGTATTGCCAAATATTATGACTTTCCTCGATTAGCTGTGCGCATTGCCGCTATCGCCGCACTGATTATGTTACCCGTAGTCACGGGTGTTGCGTATGTCGTAGCAAGTATGTTGTTACCTAACAGCAAATATTATTAATCTAGATAATTTTTCATCTCTATAAAAGTGAGGAAACTATGAGCTTCTTTAAGTCCTTAATACTGGCAATTTTCGCGACTATCTTCTTAACCTATGTTTTTGGTGTTGGCATGTTGGAGTTAATGGACTTGCATGTGATGATGGACGGTGAAGCCGTTGAACCACTAAAAGCCATAGGAGTTTCAGCGTTAATTGTTGTGGTATTAGTTGTGGCCGCACTAGGAATTGTATTAAGTGTTTTTGGTGGCATGATATTTATTGGCTTGGTTATCTTTGGAAGCATTGCCATGGTGACTGTAGGCATATTTTGGCCAATTCTGTTAATGGCAGTAGTTATCTGGCTGCTTACTCGAAATAAAAGTAGTCGAAATAAAAACACTAAGCAGTATGCTTAGTGTTTAATACTTAATACCCAGTAAAAGCAGCAATAATCTAACAAGGTAGATTTAAATAATATCGCTCAACTTTATTTGAAAAATTTAGCTAGAATATTTTTACATTCATCCGACTTAACTAAATGAGAAAACGCTTGGCTTTCTTCACTAAGAACCTGGCTCAATGCTAATTTGTTCCCTTGACGAATTAATCGTCGACTAGTCATTACTGACTCAACAGGCAAATTGGCAATGGCTTGGGCAACATCGGATGTTAGCGCTAATAGCTCATCTGGCTGACACGTTTGGTTAGTAATGCCATAACTCAATGCTTGCTCTGCGTTAAACGTTTGACCAAGCACCATTAATTCAAAGGCTTTATTTGGGCCAACTTTTTGAGTTAATAACAAACTAGAGCCCGCTTCAGGACATAAACCTAGTTGGGTAAAAGGCAGTTTAAATTTACTATTATTAGCCGCAATAACCATATCACAATGCAATAATAAAGTAGTACCAATACCCACCGCAACGCCAGCAACACCGGCAACTAGAGGTTTAGTAAATTCTGACAAAACTTTAACAAAAGCAAGGGCGGCTAATTCGTCATCAGCTGAACATTGAATAAAATCATGCAAGTCATTACCGGCACAAAAGCACTGTTCATTTCCTTGAATGACCAAGCAATGAATACTTGATGTTTGCTCTGCATAAGCGAAATACTGACAGAGTTGTTTATACATATCGTTAGTTAATGCATTTTTTTTATCAATACGATTCAAGGTAATTGTAAAAACACCTTGGTTTTCTGTCGTTAAAATCAAATTATCCATTTGCCACCAGTTTAGTTACATAGGTTTATCAATACGGTATAGTCAAACTCTAATACTTGTTATCAGGGATGTATAGGTACAATGAGAAATATTCACTATAGAAAAATCGGTATCTTTTTCACTTTATTGTTCGGAATGATAACTAATGTCTACGCAACAAGCCCGATTACAGTGACCGATGGATATATTAAAGCAAGTATACCTGGCAGTGACATTACCGCCGCTTATATGACTATAAGTAATACTGGTGATAAAGCGATAACATTACAAGAGGTCAGCAGTACAATCTCTGATCGTATTGAAATTCATGAACACAGCATGGCTGACGGTATGATGCGTATGCGTGAGGTCGGTGAAATTACCATCAAGGCTCACAGTAAAGTTATTCTTCAACCATCAGGATTACACCTCATGATTTTTTCATTAAAACATCCAATGAAAGAAAAAAGTGTTATTCCATTAACATTAAAGTTCTCAAATAAAACAAACATTAATATTCAATTACCTGTTTATCGTTTTAAATAGTACAATACCAACAACCTCATCCTTGGAGTGGATATGAAAACAATGTTTTCTACAAAATCAATTGTCTGGGCCTTTACTGGCATCTTTTTTCTTCTATATGGCATTGGTGTTTATTGGAGCACTGCTCCTATGTCCATCAATATTCACGCTGAAGTAACACAAGCAGCTAAAGCTGAAAATGTTGCCCCTGTTGTTGGCTACACCACCACCACTGCATTGATAAAAGTCAGTGAAGCACTATTAAATAAGCCTGGTGGTTATTTATCAAATGACATTATGCCTCCTTCACTCTTTTTAGATAATATGCCTGCTTGGGAGTTCGGTGTATTAGAGATGGTCCGTGATATAGCATTAGTTATGCGTAAAGACTTTAGCCGTTCTCAATCACAATCCCTTGTTAACAAGCACTTACTCGAAGCACAACCACGTTTTAATATCGATAGTGAAAGTTGGGCTGTACCGAGTGCAGAGTCTGAATATGGAGAAGCTATTAAGCAACTTTATGCCTATCGTTCGGCATTGGTTAGCACTAATGGTAATAAAGCTCAGTTTTATGCTCGTGCCGATAACCTACGTGCCTATATTGAAGAAGTTCAAAAGCGTTTAGGTGGTTACTCTCACCGCTTAAGCTTGAGCGTAGGTCGTGAACAGGTCAATACTGATTTAGCTGGTGATAAACCCGCAGAGCAATCAAGCCAAGGTGACTCTCATTTGCAACTGCAAACAAGTTGGTGGCAAATAGATGATGTATTCTATGAAGCTAGAGGTGCTACTTGGGCATTACTGCAATTACTTAGAGCCATTGAAATAGATTTTAATAGCGTGTTAGAAAACAAAAATGCCAAAATTAGCTTACAGCAAATTATTCGCGAGCTAGAGGCAAGCCAAGAATCAGTATGGAGCCCAATGATTTTAAACGGTAGTGGCTTTGGTCTTCTTGCCAATCACTCACTGGTAATGGCTAACTATATTTCTCGCGCAAATGCAGCATTAATCGATTTAAATGAACTTTTAACCAAAGGATAATGACATGAAAAAGACTTTACTCGCTGGCAGCTTAGCGGCACTAATGTGTGGCGCTGCCCAAGCCGATACTCTATTAGGTTTATATATCGGCGGCCAAATCTGGTCTAACGAAGCCAGCGGTAGCTTTGGTGAAGGAGCTGATAATCAATCAGTTTTTGAATTTGATGATGAAAACCAAGGCAGCTTCTACGTCGCTTTTGAGCACCCAATTCCATTAATTCCTAATATTAAAATAGCATCAACAACACTTGATACGGTTGGTGGTACTACATTAAATGACAGCTTTAAGTTTGATGGTATTACTTATAATGCTAACGCAACTTTAGATACTACGTTAGATGCCAGCTTCGTTGATTACACTCTTTATTATGAAGTATTTGACAACGATTTGTTAACCTTTGATTTTGGTTTAACTGCGCGTGATTTAGACGCTAACATTCAAGTCATAGAACCTGAAACTCGATTACAAAGTGATTTAGATGTCTCTGGCATTATCCCAATGTTTTATGTATCAACTATTGTTGGTCTACCTTTTACCGGGTTAAACATTTTCGCCGATGCTAACTTTATTAGTTATGACGACCAAACTGTTTATGATGCCCAAATTGGCGTGAGCTATGCCGTGTTAGACAACCTTGCAGTCGATTTTGATGTGACACTTGGTTACCGCACTGTCAAAATAGAATTAGATGATTTAGATAACTTCTACAGTGATTTAACTTATGACGGTTTCTTTGCTGGTGCCGTAGTTCATTTTTAGAACTTAGCCATAATAAGCAATATAAGCAAACATAAAATAAAAGCCGCTGATATTATAAATATCAACGGCTTTTTTATGTGCAAATAAATGTAGCAACTATCTATTAAGATGAGAAAATCGTCCATAACGCTGGTGTAAAATACCGACCCGCTCTACATACACTTGGGTTTCTTTATAGGGCGGAATACCACCGTGACGTTTAACTGCGCCTTCTCCTGCATTATAAGCTGCTGAAGCCAATTTATTATCACCCTTATATTTTCTGAGTAAGCGTGCCAAATGTTTAACCCCACCCTTAATATTCTGCTGAGCACTTAAAGAATTCTTCACGCCTAATTCTCTGGCGGTGGCTGGCATCAATTGCATTAGGCCTTGAGCGCCCTGCTTAGATACAGCTTGGGGATTAAAATGCGACTCTGCATGGATAACGGCTCGAACAAAAGCAGGGTCTATATCATATTTCAACGCAGCCTTATTTATATCATTCTTATAAGGCTGTAAATAAAGGGTTGCTTTGCGCCAGTCAATTAATGAATCAACTTCGCAGGCATAACAATCAAATCGATAACGACTAAAATCAACATCAAGTGGTTCGATATCAGAGAAAGACGTTACCCCTGAGGTTGATTTATAGGTATAAATATTTGCTGCTTTTTTTTCAAAAGCGTAACTGACGCTTACAGACGTAGCTAAAATTAGGAACAAACCTAAGCGGCAACATTGAAATTGTTCCCTTGAAAATCGTCTCATCACCCCTCCTTATTCAATACACTTAACATAGACTAAAATCCTTTCATAATTCTATATTCCATTTTGGAATAAAAAATCGCTATCTATTCCTTTTGATCTGAATGAAATTTGTCTATTCTTCATCCATCAATTGTCATGGGTGAAAATAGTTATGTTGCCAAAGCAGCGCTTATTAAATCAAAATACATCAAATTCAGCAAACAATAGTAGTGCCTTAGATGCAAATCAATTAGCTTCACTACAACAAACCGTTGCTGATTATTCATCACTACAACTTGCTTGGGCAAGTGGTTATTTAGCAGCGAAAAGCGAACAAGGCCATAATGCCCAAATCGCACCAGCTGCGCCAGCTATTGCTGCAAAGACCTTAACTATTTTGTATGCCTCGCAAACAGGTAATGCTAAAGGTGTTGCTAGTAAACTTGGGCAAAGCGCAAAAGCAGCAGGTATTAATGTTGTACTTAAAAACATTGCTGACTATAAAGCCAAAGGCTTAAAAAATGAAAGTCATCTGTTGATAGTAGCCAGTACTAATGGTGAAGGTGAAGCACCAGATGATGCCATTGAATTTCATGAATATTTATTAGGTAAAAAAGCACCTAAATTACCTAACCTTAGCTATAGCGTATTAGCGTTAGGTGACAGCAGTTATGAGTTCTTCTGCCAAACAGGTAAAGACTTTGACGAACGTCTACAAGCGTTAGGTGCTAAACAAGTTACCCCTCGCGTTGACTGTGATGTTGATTATGACAGCGAATGCGAAAGCTGGACCTTAAGTATTGTTGAATCCTTAAAAGATGAGCTTACCCAAGTCTCTTCAGGTTCAGATAATGTTGTCGATTTACCAACAGCAGGCGCTGCTAGTCAATATTCAAAGCAAAACCCGTTCGCGGCAGAGTTTTCATTAAGCCAAAAGATCACTGGCCGAGATTCAGCCAAAGATGTACGCCATATTGAAATTGATTTAGGCGAGTCAGGTTTAACGTATCAAGTAGGTGATGCATTAGGTGTTTGGTTTGAAAATGACGAAGCATTAGTATCAACATTACTGAATGAACTTAGCTTTTCTGGCAATGAAAAAATCAGCTTAAAAGTATCTGGTAACGAACAAGAGTTTACTTTAAAAGATGCATTAATTAGCCAATTAGAAATTACTCAAACAGCACCATCATTTATCGAATTTTGGGCTGAGCTTTCAAAGAATGCAGAATTAGTTACTGTTGCTAGTGATAAAAATTCAGCACGTGAATTTGCCGGTGAGCATCAAATAATTGATGTCGTTAGCTTGGCAAAAGCTGATGTAGAGCCACAAACTTTTGTTGATGCTTTACGTAAGATAACACCACGCTTGTATTCAATCGCTTCAGCGCAATCTGAAGTTGAAGAAGAAGTTCACTTAACTGTTGGTGTCGTTAGTTATGATGCTAACGGTGATACACGTACTGGTGGTGCATCAGGTTTCTTAACTGAACGTTTGGAAGAAGGTCAAAAAGTACGTGTTTTTGTTGAACACAATGACAACTTCCGCTTACCACAATCCGATGATACGCCAGTAATTATGATTGGACCAGGTACAGGTGTAGCGCCATTTAGAGCCTTTATGCAAGAACGTGAAGCGCGTGATGCCAACGGTGATAACTGGATGTTTTTTGGTGATCAAACTTTCACTCAAGACTTCTTATATCAAGTTGAATGGCAAAATTATTTGAAATCAGGTTTATTAACACGCATGGACGTAGCCTTTTCTCGCGACCAAGCTGAAAAAGTTTACGTACAAGACCGATTAAAAGAACAAGCAAGTGATATTTTTGCTTGGTTAGAACGTGGTGCACACTTATATATTTGTGGTGATGCTAATCGTATGGCCAAAGATGTTCATCAAACCTTGGTGGAAATCATCCAAGAGCACGGTAAATTAAGTGCAGAACAAGCAGAAGACTATTTAAAATCACTTAGATCTAATAAGCGTTACCAGAAGGATGTTTACTAATGAGCAGCAATTTCACCCAAGTTGAAAACCCAGTATTGGTTGTTGAAGGTAAGCAGGCCGATAACGAACGCTTGAAAGCGGAAAGTGATTACTTACGTGGTACGATCAAAGAAGACCTGCAAGACAGAATGACGGGTGGCTTCACCAGCGATAACTTCCAGTTGATACGTACTCACGGTATGTATCAGCAAGACGATCGTGATATTCGTGCCGAGCGTCAAAAGCAAAAGCTTGAACCATTACATAACGTTATGCTTCGCGCGCGTTTACCAGGTGGTATTATCAATCCAACACAATGGTTGGCTATTGATAAATTTGCTGATGATTATACTTCATACGGTAGTATTCGCTTAACAACGCGTCAAACATTTCAATTTCATGGTGTACTAAAACCAAATATTAAATTGATGCACCAAACACTGAACAGCGTTGGTTTAGATTCAATTGCGACTGCGGGTGATGTTAACCGTAACGTACTTTGTACTTCTAACCCTGTTGAATCAACCTTGCATCAAGAAGCTTACGAATGGGCAACTAAAATCAGTGAGCATTTATTACCAAAAACGCGTGCTTATGCTGAAATTTGGTTAGATGAAGAGAAAGTTGAAACGACTGAAGCAGATGAAATCGAGCCTATTTTAGGTAGTAATTATTTACCACGTAAGTTTAAAACAACCGTAGTAATTCCACCTAATAACGACATTGATGTACATGCCAATGATTTAAACTTTGTTGCTATCAGCGAAGGTGGTGAGTTAATTGGTTTTAACGTACTTGTTGGTGGTGGCTTAGCCATGACTCATGGTGATAAAGCAACTTACCCTCGTTGTGCCGATGATTTTGGTTTTATTCCAAAAGAACATACATTAGCGATTGCCGAAGCCGTTGTTACTACTCAACGTGATTGGGGTAACCGTGTTAACCGTAAAAACGCTAAAACTAAATATACTTTAGATAGAGTTGGTGCTGATACGTTTAAAGCTGAAGTGGAACGCAGAGCAGGTATTGAGTTCTCTGAATCTCGTTCATATGAATTTACTCACCGTGGCGATAGCTTTGGTTGGGTTGAAGGTATTGATGGTAAAAACCACCTGACCCTATTCATTGAAAATGGTCGTATTCTTGATTTCAACGATGCTAATTCTGGTAGTAAAGCGTTAAAAACAGGTATGCGTGAAATCGCCAAAATACATAAAGGCGATTTCCGTTTAACTGCAAACCAAAACTTAATTGTTGCCGGTGTTTCTGCAGAAGATAAAGCTATTATTGAACAACTTGCTCGTGAGCACGGTTTAATTAATGACGGTGTTTCTAATCAGCGTAAGAGCTCAATGGCCTGTGTTGCCTTTCCTACTTGTCCATTAGCTATGGCTGAAGCTGAGCGTTACTTACCTGGTTTAGTCGATGATGTTGAAGCTATTCTTGAAAAGAATGGCCTGAAAGACGACAGTATTATCTTACGTGTTACGGGTTGTCCAAATGGTTGTGGCCGTGCCATGCTTGCTGAAATCGGTTTAGTCGGTAAAGGTCCTGGTAAGTACAATATGTACTTAGGTAGTGATTTAGCCGGTAGTCGTGTACCAAAATTATACAAAGAAAATGTTGATGAGGCTGGCGTATTGAGTGAAATTGATGCGTTAAGTGCTCGTTGGTCTGCAGAACGTAATGACGGTGAAGCATTTGGTGATTTTGTTATTCGTGCAGGTATCGTTGAACAAGTTATTGTGAGCTTTAGGGATTTTCACCATGCTTAATACCACAACAGGTATTGCCGATAAAGAGCTTACCAGCCCTTTTGAAGTAGCCTTTCCTCATCCTGCTATAGGAGAGTGGAATCAATCTTTGGAAAAACAAACAGCGATTGCTCGTGCAGAGTGGGCAATGGAAAACTTGCCAGGTCAGTTTGTTTTATCTTCAAGCTTCGGCATTCAGTCTGCTGTGATGTTGCACTTACTTACTCAAGTAGATAGTAATATTCCAGTGTTGATTACAGATACAGGACATTTGTTTCCTGAAACCTATCGATTCATTGAGCAACTGACTGATCGTTTGAACTTGAACTTACAAGTCTATCAAGCAAAAGAAAGTGCCGCATGGCAACAAGCCAAGTACGGTGATGAATGGGCGCAAAGTGATGATGCACTTAAAGCGTATAACCGACGTAATAAAGTTGAGCCTTTAGAGCGCGGGTTATCTGACTTAAATGCTAATACTTGGTTTTCTGGTGTTCGTCGTCAACAATCGGCTCACCGAGAAGGTTTGTCTGTCGTGGGTACACTGCGTGGTCGTTATAAAGTACATCCAATTATTGATTGGAGTAATAAAGACGTGCATGAATACCTAACTAAACACAATTTACCTTACCATCCACTTTGGGATGAGGGTTATGTATCGGTTGGTGATGTTCACAGCACTAAACCATTAACACTGGGTATGACCGAAGAAGAAACACGCTTTGGTGGTGGTCAACGTGAGTGTGGTTTACATACTGACGGTGATGGTATTTAATTACCCAGTTAATTTATTATCTTAGCCGTAAAAATAAAAAGCTAAAAGAGCCACTCTTTTAGCTTTTTTTATGCCTGTTAATCGACTTATTCATTCAAAACAAGCACGAGATTTCTGGTGATTACTTGATGGCTTGCAGTTTTGTTTCTCTGCTTGACGTCGCGGTGGCGACCACACCCAAGGGGCGACGTACCGCCGCGTCTCCCCTTGGAACCCCTGCGACGCCCTACTCAGCAGAACATTCAGCTTTCAATTTCAACTAGCGTAAACCACGATTCCTGCCGCTAAGCTCATGGTACAAGTCGTCCATGAACAACGACAGCCCTCGACGTCCTCAACCATTGCTAGTTGGAGATTGAATTGCTGAGATGGGATTTGGAGTGTTTAGCACGGATAGCTGACATAACAGTTGTCATCCCCGTGGTTACTTAGTCGGGGATCCAGTTCTTAGTGACATAGATTCCCGACAAGACACTTCGGGAATGACGGTGGACTTTCCGGCTTATCAACAACCACCAAGTCTGCTTGAACAAACGCTGAAATGAATGAAAGTGTTCACGTATGTTCATCAGGGATGATGAACAAAGCGCTGTCGGCACATGGATGTGCCATCAGCGCTGTTACGTCGATAACACTTGAGTGAATTGAAGAATACGTTTGTTAGCAGCTCCGAGGGATTCCAAAGGGAGGCCGGAGGCAGTCTCACTCTTTCTTCTGGGTGTCGTCGCCACCGCGACAAATCATTTTAGTAGATACTTATTCTATTTATTCACTGACATAATGCCTTCTCATACCACTTTGGCGACAAAAGCAAAAATTGGGGTAAGGTCAGGAATAAGATCCCAAAGGAGACGCTGGCAAGCTTCACAGATTTCAACAAGTCATTAACTTTCCCAAGACATAAAAGAGTTATCGCCCACCACACTCTATTTCACGCTTAGGTATCCTTTTTGAGAAACAGCCAGACAAGGACGCCGACGAATAAAAAAACGTTAATATTTAGCAAGGTATCCACCAATTGCATACTCATTTGAAGGTCTCCTTTTTTAGCTCTTTGATAAAACAGACGACGATTAACAAAATGATGTAAATGAACGGCAAGGCACCTAAGGCGATAATGCTTTTGACAGCGGAGATGCTGTTGGAGAAGATCATTACTAACCCAAGTGCCCCCAAAATACCCCCCCAGATCAGTTTAGTATTCGTGGATGGGTTGAGGTTACCACCACTGGAAAACATTGAGAGTACAAACGCTGCACTGACTACGCTCGTCACTACAAAGAGAAAGGCTGCAATAACAGTCGCACTAATAGTCAGCACGGAAAACGGCAACTTTTCGAGGACAAAAAACGTGGTGCTATCGATGTTAGTTTCAATCACATCTAGAATTGCTATGTCCGTTTCCAAGGCCCCATAAAACCCGATACTACCAAAAGCCCCGAACCAGAAAATCGAGAAAACCGACGGTACCACAACCACACCGAGAATAAATTCCTTGATGGTCCTTCCCTTAGAAATACGAGCGATGAATACGCCTACGAACGGCGACCAGGCCAGCCACCATACCATGTAAGTGAGGGTCCAGGACTGAAACCAGTTGCCCGCTACTTCATCATAAAAGGTCAGTGTTTGAAAACCCTGGGTAAGGACTCTTGATAAGTAATCGCCTGCCCCACCCATAATCCCACCCATAATGTAATGGGTAGGTCCGGCGAGGATGACGAAGAACAACAAACAGCCCGCGATGGTCATAGCCGTATTAGAGAGCAGAGCCATCCCCTTGCCCAAATCAACGGTCAGCGGGCCGAGGTAGGCGATAAGCAGCAGCCCAAAAATGATCATACTGAGGGTCATTCCAGGCTTTTCCAGTCCGAACAGAGACACCACGCCGGCCTGGACTTGAAATACGCCAATGGCGATGGATCCGCCTACACCAATGGCGATCGCGGTGATAGCCATGAGGTCGCTGAAACCACCCACCAACTTCGGCCAGCCTTTATCTCCGAAGACATACCGGATGGGAGCACTGATAAGATTAGGCGTTCCCTTACGGAAACTGAAATAGGCAATGATAAGGCCAACCGTGGCGTATATGGACCACGCATGCAGCCCCCAGTGAAAGTTCGTGGAAAAAAGTGCATTCTGTGCCGCGTCTGGTTCGCTCATGTAGGGTAAAAAGGATTTATAGTGGAACAGAGGTTCGGCACTACCAAAATATAGAAGCCCAACTCCCATGCCTGCGGCAAAGAGCATTGTAAGCCAGCTCACTGTAGAGAACTCAGGCTCATCGTCATCCTTGCCCAGTTTTATGCTCCCGTACTTGGAAAAAGCTAGCCAGATACACAAGAATACCAGCAGGCAGACGGTCAGCATGATGAACCAACCTCGACTATTGAACATGATCCCGACCACCGTCGCAGAAAATGCCGCCAAGCCAGCCGTATCAGCGATACCCCACACGGCGATTCCACCGGTTAAAATCAATGAGAGCAGAAGGGTTGGATTCTTGAACATGAGGTTTCCTTTCCGTGTTGACCAATTAAAAATAGTGACTATATCTGATCTAATCTATTAAGAAGGTTAATAAGCCCGGTCTATATTTCATAGCCTTCCTCCTATCGCCGCCCATTTAATAATGGACTCAATATGTACGTTTGACTCTAGTATAGTCTTCACAGTTTTTACGATAAGCTTTATACGAAATATAATTTTATTGGCATAGGAAATTATATTCAGGCTTACTTAAATAACGCCGAGGCCCTCATTTATATAACTCTACTAATTCATTTGAAATTCTGATCTAGCCCCATAAAAATGGACGCGATAATTACGTCTAGCTGAAAAACTAAACCTGTAACCTCCGAACGAGCGCTTTATGATCATACACCTGTCTTTATCTAAATTTTTGAAAACGTCAACAATGCGCACGAAACTGTCTTTACAAACGCTAGAGCAATCTCAACATGGCTATGCCTTGGTTTGTATTATTTACCATTAAGCTCGTTCTATTGAAAAACTCTGCACTTCACTTATTTTTTTGATATCAAGCGCTAACATCACCAGTCTATCAATGCCTAGTGCAACACCTGAACACTGTGGTAATCCATGACTTAATGCCGCAATAAAGTTTTTATCTATGGGTTTAACGGGCAAACCTTGAGCTGCTCGTTTAGCATTATCTTCTTCAAACCTAACTTGTTGCTCGTTAGCATCAGTTAACTCATTAAAACCATTTACCAATTCAATACCCTTGAAGTAACATTCGAATCGCTGTGCGACTAGAGGATCTTCACTTGATATTTTTGCTAATGAGGCTTGAGCTATCGGAAAGTCATAGATAAATTGTGGCTCGTTAATACCAATGCTTGGTTCGATAATTTCAGTGAAGATGAACTGCAATAATAAGTCAGCATCATTCATTTCAATAAGCCAATCAGCAGCTTTTTCATGCTGATTTAGTACCTCAACAAGCTCATCAAAACTTGCTGTTAACGGATCAACAGAGACTGTTTTAAGGAAGATATCTTGATAGCTAGTAAATAATGCCTTATTACCACCTAAAACCACTTGTAGTAAATCAGCCACCTCAGACATCAAATCAAACTGATCAAAGCCAATACGGTACCATTCAAGCATTGTGAACTCAGGATTATGATTCTTACCTGACTCTTCATGACGGAATGCTTTAGCAATTTGAAAAATACAGCCATAACCTGAAGCAAGCAAACGCTTCATATGAAATTCTGGTGAGGTTTGTAAAAATAATTCGGTAGAGTGACCCGCTGGACTATCAGCTAAAAAATCATAATTGCAGGAGAGTGCATCCAAATAAACATCTGTCACTGTGCCCTGGGATAGTGCGGGGGTTTCCACTTCAATAACTTTACGCTCAGCGAAGAATTGTCTTATCTGCTGTAAGACTGCCGCGCGCTTTTGTGCGTTTTGCCAAGTCAGTGTACTTTGCCAGTTCATTGAAATTCCTTTGAAGTTTAGCGAGAAAACAGATAGATTTCCGACAATAGACCTCGGAAATGACGACTGATACTTTATAGTCTATTGCGAGGTAATCAATCAATTTACTTAATATATTTCTCAATAAATGGTTTTGAATTTAATCAAATTTCAGGCACAAAAAAGGCCGCGTTAGCGACCTTCCTTATTCGATATTATTTCTAATATGGATTTGTGTTTTAACAGATAATTTAACAAGACGTTGGCACGGAGTTGACGCTAGTCAATGAGTACCAACAACGAAGCTAAATCGATGTTAAAGACAAATTAAGCCATAATCTTAGAAACAACACCAGCACCAACAGTACGACCACCTTCACGGATAGCGAAGCGTAAACCTTCGTCCATCGCTACTGGGTTGATTAGCTCAACAACAAACTTAAGGTTGTCGCCAGGCATTACCATTTCAACACCTTCAGGAAGCTCTACAGCACCTGTGATATCTGTTGTACGGAAGTAAAACTGTGGACGGTATCCTTTGAAGAATGGAGTATGACGACCACCTTCATCTTTCGAAAGAACATAAACTTCAGATTCGAATTTAGTGTGTGGTAAAATTGAACCAGGAGCACATAGTACTTGACCACGTTCAACATCTTCACGCTTAAGACCACGTAGAAGAACACCACAGTTCTCGCCAGCACGACCTTCGTCAAGAAGCTTACGGAACATTTCAACACCAGTACAAGTTGATTTTTGTGTATCACGGATACCAACAACTTCTACTTCTTCACCAATTTTGATGATACCACGTTCAACACGACCAGTAACAACTGTACCACGACCTGAGATTGAGAATACATCTTCGATAGGCATGATGAATGCACCGTCGATTGCACGCTCTGGCTCTGGAATGTAAGTATCAAGTGCATCAGCAAGTTCGATAATTTTCGCTTCCCATGCTTCATCGCCTTGAAGAGCGCCTAAAGCTGAACCTTGAATTACTGGTAAATCATCACCAGGGAAGTCATATTCAGAAAGAAGTTCACGAACTTCCATTTCTACTAGTTCAAGTAATTCTTCATCATCAACAACATCACATTTGTTCATGAAAACGATAATGAAAGGAACACCAACTTGGCGAGACAATAAGATGTGCTCACGTGTTTGTGGCATAGGACCATCTGTAGCAGCAACTACTAAGATAGCGCCATCCATTTGTGCAGCACCAGTTATCATGTTTTTGATGTAATCGGCGTGACCAGGACAATCTACGTGTGCATAGTGACGTACTTCAGTATCGTATTCGATGTGAGAAGTATTGATTGTAATACCACGTTCACGTTCTTCAGGAGCGTTATCGATTTGTGCGAAATCTTTAACTTCACCACCGTGAACTTTAGTTAATACAGCAGAGATAGCAGCTGTTAAAGTTGTTTTACCGTGATCTACGTGACCGATAGTACCAACGTTAACGTGCGGTTTATTACGTTCAAATTTTTCTTTAGCCATTTTTCAATTACCTTTAAGTTTAGTAAACTATATAAATTAAAAGGCGCAGTCAAAATGACCTTGCCAGATGTAAATATTCGAGTAATGGATTCTCTAACGAGTTTCCATAATTTTTTGTGCTACCAATTTCGGTGCTTCATTATACTGCTGAAACTCCATAGAGTAAGATGCACGGCCTTGAGTAGCACTACGCAAGTCGGTAGCATAGCCAAACATTTCAGCTAAGGGTACCAATGCATTTACAATTTTCGAACCTGCAGGACCTTCGTCCATACCATCAATCATACCGCGACGACGGTTTAAGTCACCTACAACATCACCCATATTGGCTTCTGGCGTAGTAACTTCTACTTTCATCATTGGCTCTAGAATAACAGGGTTTGCTTCAAGCGCACCTTTTCTAAAGCCCATAGAAGCAGCAACTTTAAATGCTATCTCATTTGAGTCAACATCATGAAAAGAACCATCATAAAGGGTAACCTTTATGTCTAATAACGGATAACCAGCTAAAACACCACTATCCATCTGTTCTTTACAGCCTTTTTCTACTGCAGGAATAAATTCTTTTGGTACGGTTCCGCCAACGATTTCGTTAACAAACTCAAAACCAGCACCTTCTTCATTCGGTTCCATTTTCAACCAAACGTGGCCAAATTGACCTTTACCACCTGATTGACGGATAAATTTACCTTCAACTTCAACAGTACCGCGAATTGTTTCTCGATAAGAAACTTGTGGGTTACCAACGTTACACTCAACACCAAATTCACGTTTCATACGTTCAACAAGGATATCTAAGTGTAGCTCACCCATACCCGAGATAATGGTCTGTCCAGTTTCATCGTCAGTGGCCACTCTAAATGAGGGGTCTTCTGCTGCAAGTTTACCTAAAGCAACACCCATTTTTTCTTGTGCTGCGAGTGTTCTTGGCTCTACGGCAACTGAAATTACCGGTTCAGGAAACTCCATGCGTTCTAGCGTAATAACATTTTTGATATCACATAACGTATCACCCGTAGTGACATCTTTCAAACCAATTGCAGCCGCTATATCACCAGCACGAACTTCTTTAATCTCTTGCCTGTCGTTGGCATGCATTTGTACTATACGACCAAAACGTTCTTTTTTACCCTTAACTGGGTTATAAACGCTATCACCTGTTTGCACTACACCTGAATATACACGGAAGAATGTCAGGGTACCAACAAATGGGTCTGTTGCTATTTTAAAAGCGAGTGCTGAAAAAGGTGCTTCATCATCTGCGGAGCGAGTACCTTCAGTTTCATCTTTATCATCATTGATACCAGTAATCGCTGTCACTTCAGTTGGTGAAGGCAGATATTCAATAACAGCATCAAGTACAGCTTGTACGCCTTTGTTTTTAAAGGCACTACCACAGCTACACAAAATAATTTCATTCGCTAATGTACGAGCACGCAAACCTATTTTAATCTCTGCTTCGGTTAACTCACCTTCTTCAAGGTATTTATCCATTAGCTCTTCATTGGCTTCAGCAGCTTCAGAAACGAGGTTTTCTCGCCACTCTTCAGCAAGTTCTTGCATATCTGCAGGAATATCTTCATAGCTGAAAGTCATGCCCTGATCACTTGCATTCCAGTTGATGGCCTTCATTTTTATCAGATCAACAACACCTTCAAAATCGTCTTCTGCACCAATAGCTAAATGTATTGGAACTGCATTTGCGCCCAGACGAGTTTTAAGTTGCTCAACTACATATAAGAAGTCAGCTCCTGTTCTGTCCATTTTGTTCACAAACACTATGCGTGGTACGGCATACTTTTCCATTTGACGCCAAACCGTTTCGGTTTGCGGCTGAACACCTGAAGAACCACATAACACTAATACAGCACCATCAAGTACACGTAAAGAACGTTCAACCTCAATAGTAAAATCAACGTGACCTGGGGTATCAATGATATTGATACGGTGATCATCAAATTGACCTTCCATTCCTTTCCAGAAACACGTAGTTGCTGCAGAGGTTATGGTTATGCCACGTTCTTGCTCTTGTTCCATCCAGTCCATAGTGGCCGCGCCATCATGCACTTCACCAATTTTATGAGATAGACCTGTATAGAATAATACGCGTTCTGTGGTTGTCGTTTTACCTGCATCTACATGCGCACAGATACCAATATTACGGTAGCGCTCTATAGGAGTGATACGGGCCAAAATGAAATCCTCTTACTATTACTGGTCAGTAAACAAGTAATATATATTTAGTGTTATTAATTAAATATTCGTTGTTGAGTAAATCACAACAGCCAAACACTTAATTAATAAAACTCTGACTCATATTTCTAACTTAGTGGTAAAAGCACTAGTCCGTAAAATGAGTATGGCTAGCAAGAGTAACTCTTGCTAGCCATGTATCTACCTTTGAGTAAACCCAAAAGTAGATAATACAATCAGTCAATACTGCTAGCTTACCAGCGGTAGTGAGCGAATGCTTTGTTAGCGTCAGCCATACGGTGAACGTCTTCACGTTTCTTAACCGCTGAACCTTTGCTATCAGACGCATCTAACATTTCGTTAGCTAGGCGCTGAGCCATTGATTTTTCACCACGTTTACGAGCTGCTTCAACTAACCAACGCATGGCTAGAGCATTACGACGCACTGGACGTACTTCAACTGGAACCTGATAAGTAGAACCACCAACACGACGAGATTTAACTTCGACAGATGGGCGGATGTTATCTAAAGCTTCTTCGAAAAGCTCTAATTGATCTTTTTCAGATTTCTGAGCTAAAATATCTAATGCACCGTAAACAATTTTTTCGGCAGTAGATTTCTTACCATCAACCATAAGGATGTTGATGAATTTTGCTAAAAGTTCGTTATGGAACTTAGGATCTGGCAATATTTTACGTTGCCCAACGACGCGTCTTCTTGGCATCTTAATTCTCCGTAGTATTCAGGATAAATCCAAAATATATAAATTTTAAAAATTTCTTAATTTGGCCTTACTTAACGTTTTTATCTTTTACCTATCAAGTAGGTAAAGGAGGGAAAACTTAAGATTTAGGTCGTTTAGCACCGTATTTAGAACGGCCTTGTCTTCTATCGCTTACACCAGAACAATCTAGCGCGCCACGAACAGTGTGATAACGCACACCTGGTAAATCTTTAACACGACCACCACGGATTAAAATCACGCTATGCTCTTGTAAGTTGTGACCTTCACCACCGATGTATGAAGTTACTTCGAAGCCGTTAGTTAAACGAACACGAGCTACTTTACGTAAAGCTGAGTTAGGTTTTTTTGGTGTAGTAGTATACACACTAGTACAAACGCCACGACGTTGTGGACAAGCTTGTAACGCTGGAACGTTACTTTTTGTTACTTGTCTAACACGTGGTTTGCGTACTAGTTGGTTAATAGTTGCCATTATAGCTCCTGATTAGTTGTTACCAAGGAAAGTAGCCTTGATAAATTATTGTGAAAGCTTTAAATCAATGGGAAAAGCTTACACGCTCGTAATATATCTTTTACCTTATAAAGACGTGAAAATCATCACACCTTTTATATTATGCACACTGGGTACAGAATATCAGGTCGCGAAATTCTATAGGTCAATGATTGAGCTGTCAAGTATTTATACCAATAACACTAACTAAGTGATCATTTTAAAATAGCCAAACGATCCTATAACCTCGTTGCTTTAACTAACAATCGTTCGCTATCACTCAAACAAACGTCTTGTTATTGATAGATTATTCTTGTTGCTTATTTTTAAGTGAAAGCTCTGACCTTACTTAATGACGTTGGTATTCGTTTTCTAGGTAAAATTTATAAACTATAAAAACAAAAAACCGCACCTCTTTCAAGGTACGGTTTTATAATAACGCTTTACTATATGGAGTAGAGGACTAGCCCATATAACAAGTTATTAATGATTACCTGACAGTAAATCTGAATTTAACGCATCAGTTAATGCTTTTTCTGCATCATCCGCTGAAACGGTAGATTCAACAGCTGGTGCTAAAGCAGCAGCTTTACGTCTTGCTCGTTCTTGATGGTACGAATAACCTGTACCAGCTGGGATTAAACGACCAACGATAACGTTTTCTTTCAAGCCACGTAGACCATCTTTCTTACCTGCAACTGCAGCTTCAGTAAGTACACGTGTTGTTTCTTGGAAAGATGCTGCTGAAATGAATGATTCAGTTGCAAGTGATGCTTTAGTAATACCCATCATCTGCATTTCATATTCAGCTGGTTGCTTACCTTCAGCTTCAAGTTCACGGTTTGAGATATTAACTCGCGCCACTTCAACTTGTTCGCCTTTAAGGAAAGTAGAATCACCTGCATCAAGAATTTCACACTTACGGATCATTTGACGTACGATAACTTCAATGTGCTTATCGTTAATCTTAACACCCTGTAGACGGTAAACTTCTTGAACTTCGTTAACGATGTAGTTAGCAACTGGTGCAACACCACGTAAACGTAAGATATCATGTGGAGATTCAGGACCATCGGCAATAACTTCACCTTTGATTACTGGCTCACCTTCATAGATATTCAATAGACGCGTTTTCGGGATCATCTCTTCGTAAACTTCACCGCTAGGCTGAGTAATCAATAAGCGTACTTTACCTTTGGTTTCTTTACCGAAAGCAACAACACCTGTTTTCTCTGCAAGTATCGCAGGAAGTTTAGGTTTACGTGCTTCAAATAAATCAGCTACACGAGGAAGACCACCGGTAATATCACGAGTTTTTGAACTTGCTTGTGGTATACGAGCTAGTGCATCACCAACGCCAACATCCGCGCCATCTTCAAGGTTAACAATCGCATTACCTGGAAGATAGTAAAGTGCTGGAATTTCAGTTCCCGCAATCATTACTTCTTTGCCTTTCGCATCTACAAGTTTCAATGCTGGACGCATTTCTTTACCTGTTGCATTACGTTGTGCAGCGTCAGTAATAACGATACTTGATAAACCAGTTAACTCATCAGTTTGGCGAACCATAGTTACGCCATCAGCAAGATCAACGAATTGAACCTTACCTGCCACTTCCGTGATGATAGGGTGAGTATGTGGGTCCCAGTTAGCGATAGTATCGCCAGAGTTCACTGCTTCACCGTCATTTTTAGAAAGTACAGAACCGTAAGGAACTTTATAACGTTCTTTCTCACGGCCCATTTCATCAATGATTGTTAACTCTGATGAACGAGACGTAATTACAAGATGTTTCTCTGAGTTTGTTACAAACTTAGCGTTTTGTAATTTCAAAGTACCTGTATTTTTAACTTGTACGCTGCTTTCAGCAGTAGCACGAGATGAAGCACCACCGATATGGAACGTACGCATTGTTAACTGTGTACCCGGTTCACCAATTGATTGTGCAGCAACTACACCAATAGCTTCACCTTGGTTGATCATATGACCACGAGCCAAATCACGACCGTAACAATTAGCACAAATACCAAAGTCAGTCTTACAAGTAATGATTGAACGTACTTTGATTTGATCTACTGAGTTATCTTCAATAACATCACAAAGTGCTTCATCAATTAGTGTATTACGCGGAAGTAATACTTCTTCAGTACCTGGAATTAACACGTCATCACACACGACACGACCTAGAACACGTTCGCGTAATGGCTCAACAACATCACCACCTTCGATTAGTGGCGTCATTAATAAACCGTCATGTGTACCACAGTCATGGTTAGTAACAACCAAATCTTGTGCAACATCAACTAAACGACGAGTTAGATAACCCGAGTTAGCTGTTTTAAGTGCCGTATCGGCAAGACCTTTACGCGCACCGTGAGTTGAGATGAAGTATTGTAATACAGTCAGACCTTCACGGAAGTTAGCTTTGATTGGCGTTTCGATGATTGAACCATCTGGTTTAGCCATCAAACCACGCATACCCGCTAATTGACGAATCTGTGCAGCACTACCACGAGCACCCGAGTCAGCCATCATAAAGATTGAGTTGAAAGAATCTTGTTCTTCCATTTCGCCATCGCGGTTTTTAACCATTTCTTTCGAAAGGTTATCCATCATCGCTTTCGAAACTTTTTCGTTAGCAGATGACCAAATATCGATTACTTTGTTGTACTTCTCACCGGCAGTTACTAGACCTTGGTCAAACTGGGCTTGAATTTCAGCAACTTCAGCTTCTGAATCTTCTACAATCGTATACTTAGCTTCAGGAATAACCATATCGTCGATACCAACAGAACAACCTGCAATCATCGCGTAATGGAAACCTGTATACATGATTTGATCAGCAAACATTACTGTTTCTTTCAAACCTAAGTTACGGTAAGCATGGTTAATCAGTTTCGAAATTGGTTTTTTACCAAGTGGCTTGTCAATTAGGTCATAAGGTAAGCCCTTAGGACATACTTGCCACATAATTGCGCGACCAACGGTAGTATCACGTAATTTAGTTACTGGTTCCCATTCACCGTCAGCATTTTTAACGTGCTCAGTGATACGAACTTTGATACGAGCATGAAGTTCAGCAACACCTGTACGGTAAGCCTTTTCTACTTCTTTCTCGTCAGTAAAGTACATGCCTTCACCTAAACCATTAATACGGAATCTTGTTAGGTAATAAAGACCTAATACAACATCCTGTGATGGTACGATGATTGGTTCACCGTTAGCTGGTGCTAGAACGTTGTTCGTTGACATCATCAACGTACGTGCTTCCATTTGTGCTTCGATTGTCAACGGTACGTGTACCGCCATTTGGTCACCATCGAAATCGGCATTGTATGCCGCACAAACTAGTGGATGAAGATGAATTGCTTTACCTTCAATCAACACAGGTTCAAAAGCTTGGATACCCAATCTATGAAGTGTTGGTGCACGGTTAAGCATAACTGGATGTTCACGGATTACTTCATCAAGTACATCCCAAACTTCAGCGCCTTCACGTTCAACTAATTTCTTAGCCGCTTTAATTGTAGTCGCTAAACCACGTGCTTCTAATTTACCGTAGATAAATGGCTTGAATAATTCAAGTGCCATTTTCTTAGGTAAACCACACTGATGTAGTTTAAGCGTAGGACCAACAGTGATTACTGAACGACCAGAGTAATCAACACGTTTACCTAGTAAATTCTGACGGAAACGACCTTGCTTACCTTTAATCATATCGGCAAGAGATTTAAGAGGACGTTTGTTAGAACCCGTAATTGCACGACCACGACGACCGTTATCTAAAAGTGCATCAACAGATTCTTGTAACATACGTTTTTCGTTACGTACAATAATATCTGGAGCAACTAAGTCTAGAAGACGTTTTAGACGGTTGTTACGGTTAATAACACGACGGTATAAATCGTTAAGATCAGAAGTCGCAAAACGACCACCATCTAGTGGTACTAACGGACGTAAATCTGGCGGTAAAATTGGTAGAACATTCATAATCATCCACTCAGGTTTGTTACCTGAGGCAGCGAATGCTTCCATTAATTTTAAACGCTTAGTGATTTTTTTACGTTTAGTTTCACTACCGATTTCTGGTAATTCTTCACGCATTTGCGCTACTTCACCGTCTAAATCGATTTGTTGTAGTAAAGCTAATACCGCTTCAGCACCCATTAAGGCGTCAAATTCATCACCGTGCTCTTCTAACGCATCAAGATATTCTTCTTCCGTTAGAATTTGGCTTTTTTCTAATGTCGTTAAACCAGGTTCGGTTACAACATATGACTCAAAATAAAGCACACGCTCAATATCACGTAACGTCATATCAAGGAGCAAACCAATACGTGATGGTAATGATTTTAAGAACCAAATGTGAGCCACTGGACTTGCTAATTCGATATGACCCATACGGTCACGACGAACTTTAGTCAATGTAACTTCTACGCCACATTTTTCACAGATAACACCACGATGCTTTAAGCGTTTGTATTTGCCACAAAGACATTCATAGTCTTTTACAGGGCCAAAAATACGCGCACAGAATAAGCCGTCACGTTCTGGCTTAAAAGTACGGTAGTTAATGGTTTCTGGCTTTTTAACTTCACCAAATGACCAAGAACGTACCAAATCTGGCGACGCTAATCCGATGCGAATACCATCGAAATCTTCGGTTTGATTCTGTTGCTTAAGAAACTTAAGTAAATCTTTCACACACTTCTCCTGTCGGAGTTAAACTTTGAGAAGAAGGCAAAATAATTTGCCTTCTTCGCTTACCGGCTTATCCATCAGGATAAGCGCAGTTGACTTATGGTTTGAAACCTAGTCTTTGTCCAACTCGATGTTAATGCCTAACGAGCGGATTTCTTTCAACAATACGTTGAATGACTCAGGAATACCTGGTTCCATGCGATGATCACCATCAACTAAGTTTTTATACATCTTAGTACGACCGTTAACATCATCAGACTTAACTGTAAGCATTTCTTGTAAGGTATAAGCAGCACCGTAAGCTTCAAGTGCCCATACTTCCATCTCACCGAAACGCTGACCACCGAACTGAGCTTTACCACCAAGTGGTTGATGAGTTACTAGTGAGTAAGAACCAGTTGAACGAGCATGCATTTTGTCATCAACTAAATGGTTTAGTTTTAACATATACATATAACCAACAGTAACAGGACGTTCAAACTCACGACCGGTACGGCCATCAGTTAATACGAACTGACCACTTTGTGGCATATCAGCAAGCACGAATAACTCTTTAATTTCTTTCTCTGCAGCGCCATCAAATGCTGGTGTAGCAATTGGTAGACCAGCACGTAAGTTACCTGCTAAGCGTAAAACTTCATCATCAGAGAAACTAGCAACATCAACTACTTGGCGAGATTCACCAACATTGTAAACTTCTTGAATGAAGTTACGTAGTTTATGAATTTCTTGTTGCGCTTCTAACATGCGGTTGATCTTTTCACCGATACCGCGACACGCCATACCTAAGTGAGTTTCTAAGATCTGACCAATGTTCATACGTGATGGAACACCTAACGGGTTCAATACGATATCAACTGGTACACCGAATTGATCGTATGGCATATCTTCAACAGGTACTACGTTTGAAATAACACCCTTGTTACCATGACGACCAGCCATTTTATCACCAGGCTGAATATGACGTTTAACAGCTAAGTAAACCTTAACGATTTTTAAAACGCCAGGTTGTAAGTCATCACCTTGAGTGATCTTACGACGCTTAACTTCAAACTTCTTATCAAAATCTTCTTTGATATTATCAAATTGCTCAGCAATTTGCTCAAGTTCAGCTTGTTGCGCTTCATCAGCTAATTTTTGTGTTAACCACTTGTCACGAGACATTGACGTTAAGTCAGACTCATTTAAACCAGCAGATAACAATAACTTCTTAGTACGTGCGTAAATACCATCTTCTAAAATGCTTAATTCATCGCCAAGATCTTTCTTAACTTCTTTAAGTTGCATTTGTTCAATTTCAACTGCACGAGCATCTTTTTCAACGCCGTCACGAGTAAATATTTGAACATCGATGATAGTACCTTTAACAGAGTTAGGTACACGTAATGAACTATCTTTAACGTCAGCAGCTTTCTCACCGAAAATTGCTCGTAGTAGTTTTTCTTCTGGCGTAAGTTGTGTTTCACCTTTTGGTGTCACTTTACCTACTAAGATATCGCCACCATTTACTTCAGCACCAATATAAACAACACCCGCTTCATCTAATTTAGATAATGCTGATTCGCCTACGTTTGGAATATCTGCCGTAATTTCTTCACTACCCAATTTAGTATCACGTGCAATACACGTTAACTCTTGGATATGAATAGTAGTAAATCTATCCTCTATAGCAACACGCTCAGATAACAACATTGAATCTTCAAAGTTGTAACCATTCCAAGGCATGAAAGCAATACGCATGTTTTGACCTAACGCCAATTCACCCATATCAGTAGAAGGACCATCAGCTAATACATCACCACGTACAACTGGCTCACCCATACGACACACTGGACGTTGGTTGATACAAGTGTTTTGGTTAGAACGTGTGTATTTAGTTAAGTTATAAATATCAATACCGGCTTCACCAGCATGCATTTCATTTTCATTAACTTTTACCACGATGCGTGATGCGTCAACATAGCTTACTACGCCGCCACGTTTGGCAACGGCAGTAACACCAGAATCAACAGCAACTACTTTTTCCATACCCGTACCAACAAGTGGTTTATCAACTCGTAAAGTAGGTACAGCTTGACGTTGCATGTTCGAGCCCATCAAGGCTCTGTTTGCATCATCGTGTTCAAGGAATGGAATAAGTGACGCCGCAACAGAAATAATTTGTTGTGGTGAAACATCCATATATTGAACTTCAGCAGAAGCTTTTAACGTAAATTCGTTTCTATGACGACAGTTAACTAAATCTTCCGTTAACATGTTTTTATCATCACTTTTAGCGTTTGCCTGAGCGATAACAAAGTTACCCTCTTCAATCGCTGATAAGTAATCAATATCGTCAGTCACTAAACCGTCAATTACTTTACGGTATGGTGTTTCTAAGAAACCGAAATCATTGGTACGTGCGTAACATGAAAGCGAGTTGATCAAACCAATGTTTGGACCCTCTGGCGTTTCGATTGGACAAACACGACCGTAATGCGTTGGATGTACATCTCGTACTTCAAAACCAGCACGTTCACGGGTTAAACCACCCGGCCCTAAGGCAGAAATACGACGCTTATGCGTTACTTCTGATAACGGGTTGTTTTGATCCATAAACTGTGACAATTGTGATGAGCCAAAGAACTCTTTCACTGCCGCAGAAATTGGTTTAGCGTTGATTAAATCTTGTGGCATGATTGCATCTAAGTCACCAAGACTTAAGCGCTCACGTACTGCACGTTCAACACGAACAAGACCAACACGGAATTGGTTTTCAGCCATTTCGCCAACAGAACGAATACGACGGTTACCTAAGTGATCTATATCATCAACTTCACCTTTACCGTCACGAATGCCGATTAAGGTTTTCATTACTGAAATAATGTCTTCTTTTGACAAGATACCAGTACCAACATCATCAGCATTGCCAACACGACGGTTGAACTTCATACGACCTACAGTTGATAAGTCATAACGTTCTGATGCGAAGAATAAGTTAGAGAACAATCCTTCAGCAGCGTCTTTCGTTGGTGGCTCGCCTGGACGCATCATGCGGTATACTTCAACTAAAGCTTCTAGCTTGTTAGTTGAACTATCAACACGAAGTGTATCTGACATATATGAACCAACATCAAATTCGTTCATGTATAAAGTAGATAATACTTTATGGCCCGCTTGGCTAAGCTCGGCTAATAATTCTAAAGTGATAATTGCGTTTGCTTCAGCAATTACTTCACCCGTAGATTTGTCGATGTAAGCTTTTGATAAAACACGACCAACGATATAATCTGCTGGTACTTCTAGTTTTTCCAATTTTGCTTTTGATAAAGCGCGAATATGACGTGCGGTAATACGACGACCAGATTCAACTAATACTTCACCTTTTTTGATAGAAATATCAAAAATAGCTGTTTCGCCACGAAGACGTTCAGGGATAAGATCCATGATCAACTTATCACCTTTAATGGTGTAATCAGTTGTGTCATAGAACATCGCTAAAATTTCTTCAGTCGAATATTCTAATGCACGTAAGATAATTGACGCTGGTAATTTACGACGTCTATCTATACGTACAAATAAGTTATCTTTTGGATCGAATTCAAAGTCTAACCATGAACCACGGTAAGGAATAACGCGAGCGTTATATAATACTTTACCTGAGGAGTGAGTTTTACCTTTATCGTGATCAAAGAATACACCAGGAGAACGGTGTAATTGTGAAACGATAACACGCTCAGTACCATTGATTACGAAAGTACCGTTATCTGTCATCAACGGGATTTCGCCCATGTACACTTCTTGTTCTTTGATATCTTTAACAGTACCTGCTGCGGCTTCTTTATCGTAAACCACTAAGCGTAATTTTACGCGTAATGGTGCAGAATAAGTCACACCACGAATTTGACATTCTTTAACGTCAAATAATGGTTCACCTAAACGATAGCTAACATATTGTAATTCTGAGCTACCTGAATATGCTTTAATTGGGAAAATAGAACGAAAAGCAGCCTCTAGACCGGTTTCACCTGTTGCGTCAATATCAATAAACTTGCGGAAAGAATCGAGTTGAATGGACAACAAGAATGGATATTCCATTACTTGTGCACTTTTACCAAAGTCCTTTCTAATTCGCTTTTTCTCAAAGTATGAGTAAGCCATGGGGTTCCTCAGCTTGCTGGTTATGGCCAAATCTGCCCACTGAGCAACGCTCAGTTAGACAGGTTATGCTGTAATATTTACGTCTAAATACTACTAGATGATTTAAAATAATCACCTAAACGCTTAATAGTAAATTGTTAACAAATAAAGAAATATTTATTCACTAACAACAAAAGCGCAAAAAGGCCGGTGACGTTTAAATCACCAGCCATGCCTTTTCAGGCAAACAATCTGTTTAAAAACAGATTATTTGATCTCAATAGAAGCACCAGCTTCTTCAAGAAGTTTCTTAAGTTCTTCAGCTTCAGCTTTTTCTACGCCTTCTTTAACCATGCCAAGAGCTTCAACTAAGTCTTTAGCTTCTTTAAGGCCTAAACCTGTAGCGCCACGAACTGCTTTGATTACTGCAACTTTCTTCTCACCGAAGCTAGTCATAACAACATCAAATTCGCTTTGCTCTTCAGCAGCTTCAGCAGGTCCAGCAGCTGCAACAGCAGCAGAAGCAGAAACACCAAATTTTTCTTCCATTGCTTCGATTAAAGCAACAACGTCCATTACTGACATTTCAGCAACTGCGTTTAAGATATCGTCTTTAGAGATAGACATACTATAATTTCCTAATTTTTAATAAACAGGCTATATTTACTTTCTTATGAAAGTAATAAAAAGCACTGTTTGAAATAACTACAAATACAAAAAGCTGGGTTATAAGCAATAAGCTTATGTAACCTATGCAGCTTCCTGTTCTTTCTGATCGCGTATAGCAGCAAACGTGCGGGCTAATTTGCCTGCAGATGCTTCTTTCATAACGCTCATCAAACGTGAAATCGCTTCGTCGTAAGTAGGTAGCTTAGCTAACATATTTACGTCTACTGCGTTACCTTCAAATGCAGCTGCTTTTAATTCAAATTTTTCGTTAGCTTTAGCGAAATCTGTGAATAAACGTGCAGCAGCACCTGGGTGATCACTTGAAAAAGCAATTAATGAAGGACCTTTGAATACGTCAGAAACACATTCAAATTCAGTACCTTCTACTGCACGACGTGCTAATGTGTTACGGACAACTTTCATCCATACGCCATTTTCACGTGCTTGCTTACGCAATACAGTAATTGCTTCAACTGTAACACCACGGGCATCCGCGATTACAACTGAGTGAGCGCCATTAGCAGCTTCTTGAACTTCAGCAACAATTGCTTTTTTGTCATCAAGATTGATAGCCATTGGCTTTAACTCCTGGTTCAGACCGGTAAAGTACCGGTATTTACAATCCTTAGCTACTAATTACTTACTAGCTAAGCCATAACGGCGAGGACCAGAAAAATCTAGGAAATATCTGGGTAATCACCATCTACGTAGGATAAATTAAGTCGTTAAATCAGAAGAAATAACGACACCTACGGTCTTGGACGGGGGTTGTGTATTTATCAGGCATCACTCGATATTACTCGAACAAATAGGCCTAAAAACAGCACAACTCCTACCAAAATTTAAGGGGCGAAATTATAGATTATAATTTCGCCCTTGTAAAGATTCAATACACAAAACTTTACTCAACAATATTTACAGGTAATAAATTACCAGTAATATTAAGCTTGAGTTAGTGTTGCTTGGTTGACGACAACGCCGGCACCCATAGTTGTAGAAAGAGAAACTTTCTTCAAGTATTGACCTTTAGCATTTGCAGGTTTAGCTTTTTTAAGCGCTTCTAGCAAAGACTCTAAGTTTTCTTGCAATTGTGCAGGTTCGAAATCAGCCTTACCGATAGTAGTATGGATGATACCGTTCTTGTCGTTGCGGTAACGGATCTGACCAGACTTAGCGTTTTTAACAGCGCCAGCTACGTCAGGAGTTACTGTACCAACTTTAGGGTTAGGCATTAAACCACGAGGGCCTAAGATTTGACCTAGTTGACCAACAACACGCATTGCATCTGGAGAAGCAATAACAACGTCGAAGTTCATTTCGCCAGCTTTTACTTGCGCGGCTAAATCTTCCATACCAACGATGTCAGCACCAGCTGCTTTAGCTTTCTCTGCGTTTTCGCCTTGTGTAAATACAGCAACACGAACTTCACGACCAGTACCATTTGGTAATACTGTAGCGCCACGAACGTTTTGATCTGATTTACGAGCGTCAATACCAAGATTTACAGCAACATCAACGCTTTCACGGAAGTTAGCTGTAGCAAATTCTTTTAATAAAGAAACTGCTTCATTGATATCATATTCTTTTGTTACGTCTACTTTTTCACGGATAAGACGAGCGCGTTTTGATAATTTAGCCATTGATTAGTCCTCTACCACTAAACCAATTGAACGAGCAGAGCCCGCAATGGTACGCACTGCAGCTTCAAGAGAACCAGCAGTTAAATCAGGTTCTTTTGTCTTAACGATTTCTTCAAGTTGAGCTGTAGTAACAGTTCCAACTTTATCAGTGTTAGGACGACCAGAGCCGCTTTTTATGCCAGCTGCTTTTTTCAATAAGAAAGAAGCAGGTGGAGTTTTTGTTTCGAAAGTAAACGAACGGTCACTATATACAGTAATTACTACTGGAACCGGAGCGCCTTTTTCTAAAGAATCTGTTTTCGCGTTGAACGCTTTACAGAATTCCATGATGTTAACACCATGTTGACCTAATGCAGGACCAACTGGTGGTGACGGGTTAGCTGCACCAGCAGCTACTTGTAGCTTGATTAAAGCTTGGACTTTCTTAGCCATTTTAAAATACCTTTTGTTTGGGTAGTTAACGCAATTCACTTAACACTAAGGTGGAATTCACCAACTTATAGCAAAGTTTTCGCTTCCCTGTTTACAAAATTCGCTTTAAAAACAATTGTTTTCACAACAGAATAAAGCGCATTTAGTGCGCGCTAAAAATAAGCGGCAGCGGATTATATATTAACCAGCCATATCATTTCAAGCGCTTTTATTGTTACCTAGAAAATAGTCGTGTTATGTATTTGCTTCACACCACTATTTCCTCTGTAAAATCAGCGTTTTTCTGCTACTTTATTAGTACTAGAAATAGTCGCTTCTATACGACGGTTTTTCTCGTGTGCAGCGGCAGTATTATTTTTATCTAATAATTTGCTTTCACCATAGCCAATAGCCTTAAGTCGGCTTGCATCAATGCCAAATTCATTAATTAGCACATCAACAACCGCCTGAGCACGTTTAGTTGATAACGTTTGGTTGTATTTTGCGCTACCTTTAGCTGAACTATGCCCTTTAATTGTTAAACTAAGATCTGGGTAAGCTTCCATAAATTTAGCGACTTTAACCATAATTGGTTTATATTTTTCTTTAACTACGGCTTTGTTGCTATCAAAGTTAATAAGTAACTCAACTGTATCTTGCCCTTCAGTAAAAACAGTACAACCTACTTCATTTACCTTGTCCGTTGCAGGAGTATTAGCGCAATTATCTTTACTATCTAACACACCATCGTTATCACTATCTAATTCTGCGATAGGAGCCACAACCGCAACCGGCGCAACAACCGCAACGGCTTTAACCGGCTCACTACGCTTTATTTCAGCTTTTTGAGTACCAAAGAAATAAATAAAACCTAACTTAGCAGATAGGTCAGTGTAATTATCTTCAAATTGATAATGGCCTTTTCCTTCAAAATAAAGCGCCATATTCTTACTTAAATAATGGCGGTAGCCAGCACCTAACGCTGCAGAAAGGTTCGATTCCTCAACATCTAAAACATCTGCACCACCAACAACATAGAAACTTTCTTTAAATGGGAAATATAATAGGTCTAACGCAATGCTTTTGCCTGATGACAAATCATAATTATGATTTTCAGCAACCGGATTAAAGTGAGTATAAGAAAGTCTAGTTTCAAATAACTCTGAGATACGGTAACCCGCTTCAACACCTAAACCTGAAGCATGGTCAATTGATGAGTTGGCATTGCTATTAAAAAGACGATCCTCATCTGTTTTTAAATACATGGCATGGCCACCAAGATACACCTTGCCAACTAAACTCTCAGCACTTGGCTGCTCGGCAGCTGATAACGATAAAGAAAAAATTGATAAACCGATAAACTGGCTTATTTTTGAAACTGATAAGTAGCGCATTACATATTATCCCTATGAATGTAGTCCAATGATTGGTTTTTTACGGCGCATATTTTAATCGTTTTTCCTTTATGTTGCAGCATTTAGTTATTAAATTGTAAAAATACCTTTCATATTGTTACCCAAAACACATTTATGAGTAGTATTTCGTGCTGCACAGGGCTTAACCTCCTTGTTTTGGCTAAAGTCTCTTACATTTAACATTTTGATTTTAGTTATAATGCTTTCATAAAAATGTCAGTCACATTATTCCTAGGTCTTATATGTCTATATCTGCACACAGCTACAAACTACAAAAGTTTGTTGAAAGTAAAAGATTTCAAAGCTTTCTTATTTTCCTTATCCTCTTTAATGCAATTAGTCTGGGTCTTGAAACAACCACGTTTGGTAAAGCAAATGCTGCTCTTCTACACACTATAGATACGACCATATTAGTATTATTCACAATAGAGCTTTTATTAAAACTCATTGTGTATAGAAGTCAGTTTTTTCGTTCCGGGTGGAACTGGTTTGATTTTATAATCGTTGCCATTTCTTGGGCACCTACAAGCGGTGCATTATCGGTACTACGCGCCTTCAGAATCTTGAGGGTTTTACGTTTACTTTCTGTCGTCCCGCAAATGCGTCGTGTAATAGGCGCGCTAGGGCATTCATTACCAGGAATGGCTTCAGTCGTTGGTGTATTGAGTATTATATTTTATGTGTCTGCAGTACTAACGACTAAAATATTTGGCACTCATAGTGATGCGAATATGCAGGAGTGGTTTGGCAACATCGGTGCTTCTGCTTACACGCTATTTCAGGTAATGACATTAGAGAGTTGGTCTATGGGAATAGTTCGTCCAACCATGGAATTATTTCCTCTCTCTTGGGTATTCTTTGTACCCTTTATTATTATTACCAGCTTTGCGGTCCTTAACTTATTTATAGGTATTATTGTTGATGCGATGCAAGTCATGCATGAAGAAGAAGGTAAACCTAAACAAGTCATAGCGACTAAAGAAGATATGTTAATTCTTGAACAAAAAATTGATAAGCTAAATCAATTACTACAAAACAAATCTGAGCCAATTAAATAGCAGAAAAAAATTATCTTATGTGATTAAAGTATTACCAAATTGATACCAATAAGTTAAGGTTAACTCTATAAAAAAGATAACCTTACGGTAAAAAAATGACAGCGGCCTCTCTTTATTCTCATTTATGTAAACGAATGCTACTTGCTCTGGTGATACTTCTCTCCGCTTGTAGCAGCAAACCACAACCAAGCAACCCACCTACCCTAACCAAGGCTAATATTTATATTAACCAGCTGGCTTTTGACGTTCAAGCGCCAAAACAAGCAGTGATTGCTTTACCCATAGGTGAAACAGCAAGTCGCTTTATCGTTTATCAAAGTTCAAACATTATTTATCAAGGTAAGCTTACTGCTCAGCCCAGCTTTACTGAATGGGGCCAAGGTGCTCACTATTACCTCGCTGATTTTTCTCAAGTAAAGCGACGAGGTGAATTTCATATTGTAGTAAATACACCCAAGCAGCAACTAGCTTCATCAACGTTCGCGATTAAACATAATGCTTACTTCGCGCTTACAGCCAAATCACTAGTCAATTACTTTAAAGCGAGTCGTCATACTAACCCGAGAGATCAATCTCTTCGCATAAATGGTACTGAACGTTACGTTAATGTTTCTGGTGGTTGGGTAGATGCAGGAGGCGATCAAGGCAAGCATTTAAGTCAGCATACTGAGTCTAACTTTTTAGTATCTCAGCAAGGCGCAATAGCTGCGTGGGCAATGGCAAAATCTTATGATAGCTTAAATCGATTGTATGACCGAAGGGCCTTAACATTGGAGCTTGCTGAGGAAGTTATTTGGGGTGCCGATTATTTACATAGAATATTAGACAGTGAAGGCTACTTCTATACCAGTATATTCGATCAGCGCGGTTTTGCAGAAGAACGTTTGGTCACGGGCTATCAAGGACCTGACGGTGATTATAATACTAACTTCAAAGCCGCTTTTCGTGAAGGTGGGGGTATGGCTATTGCCGCGTTAGTAAGAGCACATGAACTGAGTAATAAAACAGGCGTTCAAGGTGAGTTTTCTGCAAAGCAGTATTTAACCGATGCTGAGCGTGCTTTTGCCCATTTACAAAAGAACAACCTACGTTATGTGGATAATGGTAAAGAAAACATTATCGATGATTACACTGCACTCATTGCAGCAACTGAACTTTATCGCATAACTAAAAAATCTAAATACTTAAAAGCCGCACGCCACCGTGCTCATAACTTAAATAATAGAATGACTTCACAAGGTTGGTTTGTGAGTGATGATGACGAAAGACCTTTTTATCATGGGGCTGAAGCAGGATTACCTGTAATTGCCTTAGTTGATTATTTAGCAATAGAGCGTAATCGACAAATTAAAGCGAAAACTAAACGTACTATTAAACTATCGCTTGATTATCAACTCGCCTTAAATTCTCAGGTCGCCAATCCATTTAATTTGGCACGCCAAACATTTAGAAGCTACAAAGATCACTTGTATTCTAAACAACAAGAAGGCTTTTTTATCCCGCATGCCAGTGAAGCTAAACATGCATGGCAAGGTGAAAGTTCACGCTTGGCCTCATTAACCGCCGCAGCAATATGGGGAGGTAAAATTACTCACATTGATAAAGCTGGTGCTTTTGGTATCAATGATGAACTCGGTTATTTTGCACAAAGCCAAATGGATTGGATCATGGGTAAAAATCCTTACCAAATAAGTATGCTATACGGCTTTGGCGTTAATAACCCACCGCATGCTAAAAGTGCGGGTACTATGTTAAATGGTGGTATTTCAAATGGTATCACTGGTGCAACATCAAGCCAAAATGGCCGTGGCATTACTTGGGCTGAAGGGCCTGATGAAAATAATAGGCGCTGGGTAGAGCAATGGTTACAAAATTCAACCTGGTATTTGTTAGCTATGACTGCAATGACTGAGTAATGAACATCAACGGACTGAGCTATTTAACTTAGTCCGTTAGCAAAACTACCTTATATCTCTTCAAGTACAGATTTTACACTAGAACCTTTTCATCAAGCAGCCATAAGTGAATAGGTTTATCTAACATTTACTCTACTACTGAACTTACACAGACGAGTATTAACCAGCTGATGATTAATCTATTATAGCGATCCTGTTATGCTGATATGCTGATATGCTGATATGTAAAGTGATAACAATCGGATCAATAAATTAATCCGTTGGATGTTTTTTAAATTTCTCTAGAAGTGTCGATTTAATCACAAAAAAAAACGCTTGCACAAGGCAAGCGTTTTTATATCAAGTGAGAAGGAGCGACTACTTAGCTACCCTTTTCAACTTGACCAAATTCTAAATCAACTGGCGTTGAACGACCAAAGATAAGTACTGATACCTTGATACGGTTTTTCTCGTAATCAAGTTCTTCAACCACACCATTAAAGTCAGCGAATGGTCCATCAATAACACGAATAACCTCACCTGGTTCAAACAATGTCTTAGGCTTCGGCTTATCAGTTTCTTCAAGGCGTTGTAAAATACGATCCGCTTCTTTCTGGGTAATTGGTGCAGGACGATCACTTGTACCACCAATAAAGCCAAGAACGCGTGGAACACTTTTCACTAAATGCCAAGCATCAACATCCATTTCCATTTGAACTAAAACGTATCCAGGGAAAAACTTACGTGAACTTTTACGCTTTTGACCAGCACGCATCTCTACTACTTCTTCAGTAGGGACTAAAATCTCACCAAACTTATCTTCTAAGCCGTGGATTCCAATGTGCTCTTTCAATGTCTTTTGAACGCGACCTTCATAACCTGAAAATGCTTGTACTACATACCAACGCAATTTCGGGTTTCTATTGACTTGATTTTCTGCATTTTCTGCCGCTGAAATTTCTTCTGGGTTATTTTCTTCTGGGTTATTTTCTTCTGACATAACTAAACCTGCATACCTGTAACTAAACCAACTAACCAGAATAGAACAGAGTCTAATCCCCAAAGTAGCAATGACATTAATAACGTCACTACTAACACAATACCTGTTGTTTGTACGGCTTCTTGGCGTGTTGGCCAAACAACTTTACGTACTTCAGTACGCGCTTCTTTTGCAAATATAGCGGCATTACGACCTTTTTCAGTTTGTAATGCAATTAAACCAGCAATACCGACCATTGCTACAACAGCAACGGCTCTAATTAATACTGATTCTTCACCGTAAACGTAATTACCCGCAACAGCACCAGCTAAAAGTAAGAATATAACTCCCCACTTTACTGTATCGAAAGAACTGCTTGGTTGCTCTTCTGTACTTGCATTCATAATTCTATTCCGTATTTATCTACTTTCTAATAACACGACTTGTTATCACAAGTCGCTAAAACATAGATGAATTCACCTATATTTACTCAAAAATGGCAGGGGTGGAGAGACTCGAACTCCCAACCATCGGTTTTGGAGACCGCTGTTCTACCAATTGGAACTACACCCCTACAGATTGCTTATAAAGCAATGGTTACACTTATCAGGTGAATCTTAGTTTTTTGGGAAATAAGAGATACTCGAGAAGTGAGGCGCTATTATACTCAGCCCAGTGTTTTACTCAAGAAGTATTTGATGTATTGGCTAAGATAAGCCGTTTCTCTGCAATACTATCTTCGAATCGTCAGAACATGATTATTTAAAACACAATCGATACTCAGTAGCCATTAAGAAATGGCATATCGCATTATTGAAGTCCGGTCACTTTTTCAAAATCCTACTCTATAAAACTAAAGACTTCTTTCAAGCTATTAATGACGCGCACAAAAAAGGCCGCGCGAGCGACCTTCTTTATTCGATATTATTTCTAATATGAATTTGTGTTTTAACAGATAATTTAACAAGACGTTGGCACGGAGTTGACGTTAGTCAATGAGTACCAACAACGAAGCTAAATCGATGTTAAAGACAAATTAAGCCATAATCTTAGAAACAACACCAGCACCAACAGTACGACCACCTTCACGGATAGCGAAGCGTAAACCTTCGTCCATCGCTACTGGGTTGATTAGCTCAACAACAAACTTAAGGTTGTCGCCAGGCATTACCATTTCAACACCTTCAGGAAGCTCTACAGCACCTGTGATATCTGTTGTACGGAAGTAAAACTGTGGACGGTATCCTTTGAAGAATGGAGTATGACGACCACCTTCATCTTTCGAAAGAACATATACTTCAGATTCGAATTTAGTGTGTGGTAAAATTGAACCAGGAGCACATAGTACTTGACCACGTTCAACATCTTCACGCTTAAGACCACGTAGAAGAACACCACAGTTCTCGCCAGCACGACCTTCGTCAAGAAGCTTACGGAACATTTCAACACCAGTACAAGTTGATTTTTGTGTATCACGGATACCAACAACTTCTACTTCTTCACCAATTTTGATGATACCACGTTCAACACGACCAGTAACAACTGTACCACGACCTGAGATTGAGAATACATCTTCGATAGGCATGATGAATGCACCGTCGATTGCACGCTCTGGCTCTGGAATGTAAGTATCAAGTGCATCAGCAAGTTCGATAATTTTCGCTTCCCATGCTTCATCGCCTTGAAGAGCGCCTAAAGCTGAACCTTGAATTACTGGTAAATCATCACCAGGGAAGTCATATTCAGAAAGAAGTTCACGAACTTCCATTTCTACTAGTTCAAGTAATTCTTCATCATCAACAACATCACATTTGTTCATGAAAACGATAATGAAAGGAACACCAACTTGGCGAGACAATAAGATGTGCTCACGTGTTTGTGGCATAGGACCATCTGTAGCAGCAACTACTAAGATAGCGCCATCCATTTGTGCAGCACCAGTTATCATGTTTTTGATGTAATCGGCGTGACCAGGACAATCTACGTGTGCATAGTGACGTACTTCAGTATCGTATTCGATGTGAGAAGTATTGATTGTAATACCACGTTCACGTTCTTCAGGAGCGTTATCGATTTGTGCGAAATCTTTAACTTCACCACCGTGAACTTTAGTTAATACCGCAGAGATAGCGGCTGTTAAAGTTGTTTTACCGTGATCAACGTGTCCAATAGTACCAACATTCACATGTGGTTTATTACGTTCAAATTTTTCTTTAGCCATTGTAAGATACCTCTGGGTATAGTAATTATTTACTGTTTATTTAAGTTTGATATTTAATTTGAGATAAGGATAGATTAATCTAGGAATGGTGCTGATAGGCAGATTCGAACTGCCGACCTCACCCTTACCAAGGGTGCGCTCTACCAACTGAGCCATATCAGCATTCATATACAAAGATTGGAGCGGGCGGCGAGAATCGAACTCGCAGCTTTAGCTTGGAAGGCTAAGGTATTACCACTATACGACGCCCGCGTTTTCTATCAGATATCTCTTTTTGATTTATCCTTATTTTGCAATAAGCATAAATCGAAAGATGGTGGAGGGAGGTGGATTCGAACCACCGAAGGCTGAGCCGTCAGATTTACAGTCTGATCCCTTTGGCCACTCGGGAACCCCTCCACTTAAAGCCTATACCTTTTAAAAAGGTACCTTATATAAGCATTGCTTTAATAAGTATTAATGGTGCCGACTGCCGGAATCGAACTGGCGACCTACTGATTACAAGTCAGTTGCTCTACCAACTGAGCTAAGTCGGCACTACATTAAGTGGTGCGAATTCTAGTGTAATGTTTTACGCCTTGCAATAGCTAAATCCAAATATTTTGCACTTTTTTCATCTTTATTGATTGTTTGATGGTTTTTCATTCAAAGAAAGACTGTTTTTGCTGCTCAACGGCTTGTTACTGGTGGTTAAAGTAAAAAATCCGACACTATTAAATGTCGGATCTCTTTATTTTTCTTTGCTAGGACATTTTCTTGACTATATTTCTTGCTAGATATAGTCCTGTTATTCCTTAATTCAGTACCAAGTTTTAATGTGATAAAGAAGAAGCGGGCATTCCGCCTAATTGTCCTGCTGACATTTGTGGCATTATCGGTGTTTGTTGATCCACTTGTGCTCTAGCCGCTGCCGCTGTTAAAGCGCCAACTGATTTATTTCGTGCTCTCACCATAGGTGCTGGGATGATACGGCCCTTTACTTTTGGCTCTGGGGCAAAGTTAGCCGCCGATTTACCCAGCAGACGAGTATGGATACACGATCTAATTTCTTCTAGGGTGTAATTAGCTTTTACTTTAATACGAAGATGTGGAATTGAAGCTGCTTCTAGGCTACCACTAACAAACCAATCTTTTTTAATTTTATAACCTCGGCCCTGCGTATCTACTAAATCAATGGCGCCCAGTAGTTTCATACTGCTACGATCACAAATCACAAAATCTAAGTACTTGGTTTCGGCGCTTTTTGCTGCCGTTTGACTGGCCCGACTTGAAACACCATTGCGTATAGTTACCACATCACTGAGTCTGACGCGATTCAACACTCGGTATTTTGCACCTAATGCTTGTTCAACAAGGTTTTGGAAGTTTTTTTCTGCGGGGGTAAAAATTGCTTTTTTACTATCAAAAGGAAAAGGAAAGCTGTTGTCATTTAAACGACTAGCTAACACGGCAACAATTACCACTAAGGTAATCAAGGCAAATAATATCAGTTCCATACATTTCTCCAGCGATTCAAATTCTTGACGCTTTCTCTATATTAGAGAATAAACGTACTACTTAACCTTGATTAAGCAAAATATGTGCCGAAGTTCTATATTACACAAAGGTTTATTAAGATCCGATTTTATCTATGAGTACGTTGTTATTACTGAGGTATTATTTTGAATAGTGCTTATTTAAGAAATAGATGCAGCGTCAAAATGCTGCACCTATATATAGTGGCATTAATTTAGGCGGGGTATTTTTCTTCTAACGCTTGGTATAATTGCTGCTGAAAATCTTCTGCGCCAGTATCTAAAGTAGTGACTAGTTTTGCTAATACTTCATTATCTTCTTCACCGTGCCATTCTTTAATATAACTCCCCTCTTTATAACCGTGATCTTGGCGGAAAAAGTTTAGTGTATTTTTACCAACATATTGTCTGAATAATTCATCTAGATCCATATTCATTAAAGACATGCAGTCAGCTAAAGCCTTAGCATCAAAAGCTCTACTTGTAACAGCAGCTGACGCTAAATTTTCTAGCGCTATTTTAAAGTCACTTTCTGCCGTACCTTGGTGTAATTCTTTTGAAAGTTCACTGGCAATTAATTCGGCGCTATCACCAGACATTAAACGTAAACTCAAACCAAAGTGAAAAATATCAACGAGTTCTAATTGCACTTGAGCGATGTCAATTTCTTGGTGTTTCCACCATTTCCAACCATGATGGTCTAACATCTCAGCACATTCTACCCAAATTGCACGATACCATTCATAGCCATTTTCACGCCATGTATCACTAACACGACTGTTCATCGCATCTTGCATGACCAGCATTTGGCTAATTTGTTTCTCGGCTATAGAGAGTGCAGTTGATAGTTTTTCGCTCATGTATTTCTCAAATAATAATGTTAGTACCGTTATTTTGCCGTAGCTGATAGCTTGTGACAAGTATTATACCAAACGGATTAATTTATTGACCAACTTAGCCCTACATTAGTCAGATTACAATTAGCTGTTTGTTTTGCTTTAAGAGTGACTTTATGACTATATTAGATAGGTAAAACTCTTTTCCCTCTGCTTCTTGTTACCACATCACCAAGCAAACGAGTTAGCTCAAGGAAAGCCCTATGAAGTATTTAGAAAATAATCTACTACTTAACTCCGTCATTGATCTAATTGATGACTTGATTTTTTATAAAGATAAACACTTCAGATACATTGGTTGTAATACTGCTTTCCTCTACTTTGTCGGTAAAAAATCTGAGGACCTGATAGGCAAGGATGATTTTGAGATATTTGATCACGACTTGGCTAGCCTATTCAGAAAGCACGATAAACTTATGCTCGCTGAAGGTTGTGTTAGATCCAATGAAGAATGGGTTATCTATCCTAATAACAAAAAAGTTTATCTGTTAACTAAAAAAATTCCTTTTGTCTATGATGGTATTAACACGGGAATTTTAGGCATTAGTCGAGATATCACTTCGTTAGAAAAAGCCAATCAGCAATTACAGCAACAAACGTTATTGGATGAACTTACACGGGTAAAAAATAGAAAAGCGTATAATCTTAAAATTAAATCTTTACTGGCTGTTTTTGAACGTTACCAAACATCTTTCTCAATTATCAGCATAGATATTGATGATTTTAAAAACATTAATGATAATTTTGGTCATGATGTTGGCGATACGGTCTTACGCAGTTTTGGTGCTCTTATCGAAAAAAACATTCGAGAAACTGACCATCTATTTAGAATTGGTGGTGAAGAATTTGTCATTTTATCGGAGTCAAAAACCAAAGTTGATGCGATTCAGTTAGCCGAAAAATTAAGAAAAATTGTTGCATCTAAAACTCTTCATTCGAATATTAATATCACCATCAGTTTAGGTATCTGTGAAGTAACCACAGGTGATGGCCCCAACTCTATCGCTAAGCGAGTTGATAATTTACTTTATGAAGCAAAGTCACATGGAAAAAATACAGTGACCTATCGTTCGGTAACATGAAATTTCAATTTATTGATCGAACCATACTCTTTGATATTAACTCATTAACTGAACAGTTTTTTTCTTACCATAGCGCGATAGGCTTTCGGCGTTAAGTGTAAGTCTTTCTTAAATAATCGCGTTAAATGCCCTTGATCTTGATAACCCACCTGATCGGCTATTTCTTGTATGGTTAAATTACTTGATGCCAATAATTCTTTTGCTGTTTCTATTCTCAACTGTTGCCAGTATTGTGTAGCACGTACTCCAGTAGCTGATTTGAATCGACGGGTAAATGAGCGTTGGCTCATACCAAATTGCTTGGCGATCTCTGTCAGGGTTAATTCCGTATTCAAATTCGTGCGTAGCCAAAATTGAATTTCAGCAATCAATTCATCCGCATGCCTATCGCCCGATCCCTCCAAATAACGTTGTTCCTCATAAGGCTTGCGTATCTCATGAGAGAAATTCCGTTCTACATTTTGTGCTGCCTCTTTACCATAGTGCTGAGAAATTAGGTGAACAATGATATCAGCCAATGCATTTAGGCTAGCAGCACAATAAATGCGTTCAGATTGAGTAATAAAAAAATCGGGTTTTAAATCAACTTGCGGGTAATCTCGTTTAAATTGGTCAACATAATGCCAATGTGTGGTCGCCGAGTGATTGTCTAGTAAACCTGACTCTGCCAAAAAGCACACCCCGGTGCCAACACCAATTAAAGTACTTCCTTGCTGCCAGCAATGCTTTAACCAAGCAACTAATTTTTGATGACTTTTAAGTACAGGGCGAGGATTGCGCCACAGACTGGGCACAATAATAATATCAGGTGGGGCTGATTTAACTAATAATTCACTATCAAGGGTGATATCTGCAACCATAGTAATGCCTGCACGTGACTTTATTTTAACTGACGACTCACTTAAAAATTGCGTGTTAAGTTTTAATACTGATTTATCATAACGCCTAGCAAAAGCTTCTCCAGCAAGTAACATCTCAATAGGTAAAGTCACTCCCGTGGCTAATACATGCGGATATATAACTAAATTCACAGTTAACTTATTTGTTAAACAATCTGTTTTTATACGCTTATTAGGCATAATTTCTTTCCTACTCACCACTTATGGCCATTATTACACACTATAAGGCCATTTTGGCTTATTATTATTTTGAGGAGTCATTAGAATAGACACTATCAAACGCAATACTACTATTTTGCATTTATTCAAATTCTTTAAGTGGATTATTACATGACACGTTTACCTTTAATTATTGGCATGGGCGGTATTAATGCTTCAGGCCGTACCTCATTTCATCAAGGATTTCGACGTATAGTAATCGACAAATTAACTGCTCAAGCGCGCCAAGAAACATTTGTCGGTTTAGCAAGCTTAATGAAAATTGTCACAAAAAAAGATGGCAGTTTAGTTGATGCTGACGGTAATCTTGTTTTAGCGAATGAAATCGAAAGCAAGTTTGGGCAACAAATTCTTGCCGGTACCTTAATTCGTAAAATTGAAAAAAATCATTTTGATCCTGATGCGACTCACTGGCATCAAAAAATGAATCTCAGCGCTACAGATAAACCTATAACATTTGAATTACGTGCCAAAGAATTACCTAAACCAGTACCAAATTCATGGTTGGTAACTGATATAGGTGAAGGCCGAGTTTCTGTCGAAATTCCTGAACAACTAACGATTACGCACGATTCGTATCGTGATAACCCGATTAAGGCTGCAGGTCAGTTTCCAACAGGGTTTGATCCTGCCGAGCTTTACAACAGTCGAAATCATCCTCGCGGTTTACAAGCAACTATTTTTGCTGCTACGGATGCTATACGCTCTACTGGGTTCGAATGGGATGACATTTTAGCTAAAATTAGTCCTGATGAAGTAGGGACATACTCAGCGTCCATTGCAGGACAAATGCATGATGAGGGTTTTGGTGGCTTAGTTAAAAGCCGTTTAACGGGTTCTCGTGTCAGTACTAAGCAATTAGCGCTGGGACTTAATACTATGTCTACTGATTTTATCAATGCTTATGTTACTGGTAATGTCGGCACCACCTTTACTAGCTCAGGTGCTTGTGCAACATTCTTATATAATTTACGCGCAGCGGCACATGACATGGCAGCTGGTCGTACTCGTATCGCTATTGTGGGTAGTAGTGAAACACCTATCACACCAGAAATGATTGAAGGCTTTGGCAACATGAGTGCATTAGCCAATGAAGAAGGGTTAAAGAAACTTGATGGTACTGATACTGCTGATCATCGCCGAACTAGCCGTCCATTTGGTAATAACTGCGGTTTTACTATGGGTGAAGGTGCTCATTTTGTTGTATTAATGGATGATGCCCTTGCGTTAGAAATGGGCGCAAAAATACTTGGTTCTGTTGCCGACGTATTCATTAATGCTGACGGTTATAAAAAATCGATTACAGCACCTGGTCCTGGTAACTATATTACTATGGCCAAATCCGTTGCTTTAGCGGAACAAGTTTTAGGTAAAGAAGCGCTACAAGAGCGTAGTTTTATTTTGGCGCATGGTTCAAGTACACCACAAAATCGCGTTACTGAATCATTAATTTATCATAAAGTCGCAGAATGTTTTGATATCAAAAACTGGCCTGTTGCTGCGCCTAAAGCTTATGTTGGTAACACGTTAGCTCCCGCTAGTGGCGATCAAATGGCAATGGCATTAGGTATTTTTAGCGATAACATTATGCCAGGTATTACCACTATTGATGAAGTTGCTGAAGATGTTCATAACGAACACCTTAATATTGCAACTGACCATTGGCACTGCCCTGATATGGATATAGCGTTTATCAATTCAAAAGGCTTTGGTGGCAATAATGCAACTGCTACTGTTTTTTCTCCAAAAGTCAGTTTAACCATGATGGAAAAACGTTATGGCGCTGAGGCAATGGAAACTTACCAACAAAAATTAGCTGAGGTAGAACAAGCTCAACAAGTTTATCGCGATAACGCTAACAATGGTCAATTTGATTTAATTTATAAGTTTGGTAAAGGTCTGATTAATGAAGCTGATATTGAGTTAACTAGCGACAGTTTAACCTTTGCTGAATTCAAAAATAGCATTGCACTACCGAGCAAAAACCCGTTTGATGATATGGTCTAACCTTATCTAGTATGGTGTTAGCTTGCCAAATTGGTAAGCTAACACCTGAAATGCTGTTGCATTTTCTTTAAGTGTAAAATCGAGTCACTTCTCCTCCTACTTATAGTTTTCCCAAACAAAAATAAGGCAAAGTATGTCTCGGCTTCGCATCATTCTCATCACATTCCTATCACTATCAGCCTTTGCTGCTAACTCGCTGATCACTCGTTTTGCTTTAGAAAAAACGACTATTGATGAAGCCAGCTTCATTATGCTTCGAGTTGTCTCAGGAGCTCTATTCTTGTGGTTATTCTTAGCGATAAAAAAAGATAAAAAAATAGTACAAGGCGGTACATGGTTTGCTGCTTTTGCTTTGTTTATTTATGCCGTCAGTTTTACCTATGGTTACGGATTGATTGCGGCTGGCACAGGTGCCTTATTACTCTTTGGCTCAGTACAAATTACTATGACCGTTGCGGGTTACCGTGAAGGAGAACGGCTAAACGTAATACAACTAGTCGGCTTTGTTTTAGCACTTGCTGGATTAGTCATTTTGATGCTACCCGGTATAAGCGCACCTTCCTTTATGGGAGCATTCTTGATGTGTATTTCAGGAGTCGCTTGGAGTATTTACACACTGCAAGGCAGAGGTGCAAGTAGCCCCGCAGCTAGTACTGCCGGTAACTTCATAAAAGCTGCCCCCATGGCAATACTGTTATGGCTCATAGTTTACCTTTCCTCAAATAACACTATCGATTTAGCAAACATAGGCGTTATTTATGCATTGTTATCAGGTATTGTTACTTCTGGTATCGGCTATATTATTTGGTATAGTGTTTTACCTGAACTTAAAGCCACTCAAGCCGCGATTGTGCAATTAAGTGTCCCACTATTGGTAACATTAGCGGGTGCCCTATTGCTCAATGAGGCCATCACATTACGCATTGTATTCGCTTCTCTGACTATTTTAATCGGTACTATTCTAGTGCTTACGTTTAAACGTAAGCACTAGCAGTATTTTAGCTCTTCAATGCCACCAGCATAACGACAAGGCATTGAATAACTAGAGTTACCTTAAAGACAATAAGAGAATGACATCTCACCAACTTTCATCCTTACCCTGTTGTAGCTACTACTTCACAACAGATAACCATTCTAAAATAACTTCAGTACCGCCAACAAACTGTATTTTATTTTGATAATTCGCTAAATACAGCATGATATTCAAAATAATTCTAAGCTAATAGCATTATATTCTTAAGCTGTATTTATATTATACAGTGGCTTTTCACATCACCCACAACAAGCGTTTTTACTGAACTTTCGTTTCCCAACATATTTTTTCAGTTCGTTTTTTATTCTATTTGTAATGATTACACATCAAATAATTGTAGATAATATACAATATAACGTATATAAGTGTGTCCGTCATTCAGGGTTATTCGCTTAAGAAATCCCCGCTGCTGACAGGTAAAAATACAAGGGAAGCTAAGTCAGCTTAAAGGACACAACAAAACAATAATAATATAAAACAACAATAAAATAGGTAAAACCAAATGATTACATCAAGCTTAAAGGCACGTAAATCTCTCGCTGCTATTGCCGTAGGTACCGCACTAATACTTAATGCCCCTAGCGCATTGGCTATCGACACAGGTACGGTTAAAGGCCATATCATCAGTAATGAAGGCACTGTCCTCAGCAATGCGACCATCACCTTAAAACATAAAACCAAAGGTTTAGTATTCACGGTTAAAACCAACGATAAAGGTAATTACTCACTGCGTAATGTTCCCGTAGGTGACTATAATATTACCATCACAAAAGATGGCTACAACGGCGCAGAAGAACCTAATATCAGCTTGAGAATTGGTCAACCTGTTATTATAGATAGTCAATTACTGTCAAGCTCTGCGACAGCGCAAGAGATTGAACGCATTGATATTCTCGGTAGTAGTATTCGTCGTGTAGATTTAGCGTCTTCAACTTCAGGTGTTACCTTCAATCAGGAAGAGCTTGATAGAATGCCAGTAGATAATGGTTTTGAAAATATTGCTTTATTAGCCCCCGGTACCTCTTCTGCAGGTGGTTCAAATTTTAAGGGTGCTTCTAGCTTTGGAGGTTCATCTTCTGCGGAAAATGCCTATTACTTAAACGGTCTTAATATCACTAATATTAAAACAGGTTTAGGCGCGTTATCCCTACCATGGGAAGCTATTTCGCAGACACAAGTTAAAACAGGTGGTGTAAGCCCTGAATTTGGTGGTGCCTTGGGTGGTATTGTTAATGCCGTATCAAAGTCTGGTGATAATGAATTTAAATTTGGCGGACAAATACGTATTGATCCCTCTTCAATGCGCGCAAGCCAAGACACTGTTTACCTTGCCAACGGCAATGTTTCTAGTGATGGAGCTACTGGACAAGATAGTTACCAATTTACCGAAGCAAGACTTTGGGTAAGTGGTGCCATTATCGAAGATTCACTATTCTTCTATGGTTTATATGAGCCACGTAAAGAAGATGAAACATACTCAACACAAACCGTAACGACAGATCGTGTACGAGAATCAGACCGCTGGTTTGCAAAAGCAGATTGGTTTGTTAACGAAAATCACTCTTTTGGCTTTATGGCGATGAATAATAAACGCACATGGACCAAGAAAAATTACGCCTATGACTCGCAAGCCAATACTGTTGGTGAAAAACTGGGTGTGAACTCACCCGGTGAAGATGGCGGTCAATTATATAGCATTAATTATAACGGTTACTTAACGGATAACTTCAGTGTAAACGCAGTGATTGGTCGTGTGGTTGAGGAAGTTAATACTATTCCTGGTTCAGCAGCACCAAGTGTCTGGGATGCTACTGATGGCTGGGTGAAATTAAGTAACGACACTGACAGCACTTTAAAAAATGAAGAATACACCCGTGACCAAGCACGTATCGATTTCAGCTTAGATCTTGAAGAACATGCAATTAGTTTTGGAGTTGATTATACCAATGTAGCCGTTGATTATTTAGAGTTCCCTAATGGTGAAGGTGACGCTGCCGCTTGGTGGACAGTATATACTGCCGGCGATGGCAGTGTTTCTGGTGCGCCAGCAGGTGATACCTATATTGAAAAACGTGTCCGTAATAGATTTACTGATTCTGATGTGAGTCAACTAGCCTTTTATGTAAACGACTCATGGCAAGCAACTGACAATTTAGTATTAAACATGGGTGTACGTTATACCCAATCTGAAAATACCATGAACAGTGGTGAAGCTTATGTTGATTTTGATAGTCAAATAGCACCGCGCTTACAAGCCATCTATGACTTATCTGGTGATGGAAGTTCAAAAGTTTATGCCACTTATGGCCGTTTCTTTCAGCCAGTATCAGCTAACATGAACATTACTCAAGGTAGTTCAGCAACAGACGTACGTGATTATTACCGCACAGACCAACTAGACAACGATGGTTATCCCGCTTTACTGGCTGACGGTTCTCCTAGCCATGGCTCAGCATATCGCGAGACTGATATTCGTCAAGACAGCACTAACTTAGCAGCTGGTGGTATTGCTTCGACTACGTTAGAGCCTATGTACTCAGATGAGATCACCGTAGGCTTTCAGCAAGAAGTATTTGATACCATGACTTTTGGTACACGCGTTATTTGGCGTGAACTTGGCCGTGGTGTAGAAGATAGTGATATCCAATCACCGCTGAATAAGAAACTGGCTGAACTTGGGTATAATGATGTCGGTGGTACATGGTTCTTACACAACCCGGGTGAAAGCTTAACGATTGAACAAGATTTTGATGGTAATCCTGATAATGGCGTTGAAGCAGTAACTTTATCTGCTGAGGAAATGATGTTGCCTAAGATGGAACGTCATTATGCTGCAATGGAATTCACCCTTGATGGTTCGATCACGGATAGCTTCCGCATTAACTCTTCTTACACTTACTCTAAAAACTGGGGTAATACAGAAGGTCTAGTTAAAACAGATAATAACCAAGCAGATCCAGGTTGGACAACTTCATACGATTACGGAGATGTTATGGACCACGGCTATGGCTTGTTACCAAACGATCACACCCATGTATTTAAATTTAACGGTAGTTACGACATTACTGAAAACTTAATTTTTGGTTTCGTTTCGAGTATCAGTTCTGGTCGTCCACAAAGTTACCTTGGCCGTCATCCAACAGGCGTAGATAGCTGTGCTGCTGGTAATGTATGGGAAGCGTGTTATGGCAATTCTGGTCATGAGAGCTTTTACGATGAAAACGAACAACCGGCTAAGCGTGGTTCAAAAGGTAACCTTGATTGGGTTACTAATGTCGACTTATCATTAACTTATATTACTGAAGTAATGGAGGGTGATTTATCATTCAAAGCAACAGTTTATAATGTATTTGATAGCGATTCAGCGACCAATATTAATGAAACAAGAACGTCCCTTAATGATGATGGTAACTTAGTTAAAAATGCAGATTACGGAAGTATTACTGATCGTCAAACAGAACGTTATGTATCATTTGTTGCCCGTTACGAGTTTTAATATTTACTGTTTAAGCAGCTAATATGTCGCTGCAGCTAAGATTCAAGCCGCTCTTTTAGAGCGGTTTTTTTATCGCTCAACCTTAAGTATTATGCGTACTTTCCTTACCGAGTCAAAGCCAACCAATAAAGCTGTACATAAAACCAGTAAACGCATTATACTTAAGTCTTTGTTGTTAATAACTAACACTTGGACATGGCTTGAAACTCTATATTGCCGAAAAACCGAGTTTAGGTCGCGCTATTGCTGCCGCATTACCTAAACCACAAAAAAACCATAAAACACATATTGAGCTCGCTAACGGTGATGTGGTCAGTTGGTGTATCGGACACATCTTGGCGCAAGCAGACCCTGAAGATTATGATGCCGAATTAAAAAAATGGCGCATGGAAAGTTTGCCAATAGTGCCACAGCAATGGCAATTAAAACCCATTCCCCGTACTCGTGCACAACTGACAGTACTAAGAAAGTTGGTAAAACAAGCTGATGAAATTATTCACGCTGGCGATCCCGATAGAGAAGGTCAATTACTCGTAGATGAAGTAATTGATTACTTTAAATTATCAAAAACCAAAAAAGCTAACATTAAGCGCCTGCTGATCAGCGATTTAAACTTACCTGCCGTTAAGCGAGCACTTACGTCACTAAAACCTAATAGTGATTTTATGCCGTTATCTATTTCTGCTTTAGCTCGTTCTCGCGCTGATTGGCTTTATGGTATTAACCTTACCCGTGCTTATACCTTACAAGGGCAAAAAACCGGTTATAACTCAGTATTATCGGTAGGTCGTGTGCAAACACCTTTGTTAGGTTTAGTGGTTAGACGTGAGCAAGAAATATCAGAATTTGTCAGTAAGCCTTTCTTCCAAGTGCAGGCCCATATTGCGCTAACTGCAAATGAAGCCGTCGCTTTTACCGCCAAATGGCAGCCAAGTGAAAACTGTCAACCATATTGCGATGAAGAAGGTCGGGTTTTGGTAAAAGCATTAGCTGAAAATGTCGTTAAACGCATTACTAACCAACCCGCAAAAATCAGTAATATTGACAGTAACGAAAAACAACAAGCCGCCCCATTACCCTTTAATTTATCACAATTACAAATTAGTGCTGCTAAGCAGTTTTCTATGAATGCCAAGCTTGTGCTTGATGTGTGTCAGGCTTTGTATGAAAGACATAAGTTAATTACCTACCCACGCTCAGATTGTCGTTATTTACCTAAAGAGCAATTAAAGCAAGCAAGTGGCATTGTTAATACACTCGCCAAATCATCATTACCTTGTAATAAACCCGCTCAAGGGGCAAATACTTCTTTAGTAAGTAAGGCATGGAACGATAAAAAAATAACCGCCCATCATGCGATTATCCCTACCGAGAAATCACCTGAAAACATCAACTTAAATACCTTTGAAAAAAATGTCTATTTACTTATTGTACGTCAGTATTTAGTACAGTTTTATCCTGCCTATATTTATCAGCAAACCAAAGTGAATTTGTTGATTGCTGGCGGACACTTTGTAAGCCAAGCAAAAACAGAGAAACAACTGGGCTGGCAAGTATTATTCCCAAAAAGTAATAAAACGAAAAACCAAAACAAGTTAGAACATGGGCAAGAACAAGAGCAAACATTGCCTCCTTTAACAAAAGGGCAACTATTACATTGCCAACAAGGCGAATTAATAGAAAAACACACCTCACCACCGCAATCTTTTACTGATGCAACGCTGCTCGGTGCAATGACCGGAATTTCGCGTTACGTCAATGACGCGGCCATTAAAAAAGTACTGAAAGAAACTGATGGTCTAGGTACAGACGCTACTCGCGCCGGCATTATTGATTTACTTTTTAAACGTGATTTTTTACAACGTCAAGGCAAAGCAATAACCGCAACTGAGGTTGGTGTTGCGTTAATCAACGCCCTACCCACCATGGCTACTTTGCCAGATATGACAGCACAATGGGAAGCAACTCTCACAGCAATCAGTGAGAAAAATGCCAACTATCTAAGCTTTATGCAACCATTAACAATTATTGTCAATGAGATGGTGCAAGGTGCCAGTCAGCAATCTTTTTCTGGTTTACCTAAGGTTGCTTTTAAACCTAAGCGCGGCAAAAGAACCTTTCAGAAGAAGCCCGTAAAAAAAGCAAGTTAGCATCAAGAGACTTGTCTGAAGTCAGACTGTAAAAAGGTAGGTAATCTCAAACAACCTTAAGAGATAGGAAGATGTCAGTGCTATTATTCTGAGGAAAGTTTACGTGTCATTAGCTTGCCTATTGCAAGTCAATTTACCGCTGCCGTAAGTCAGACTTAACGTAAACTACTTTTTAATGCGCCAAGTAATGCCATATAAATTGGATCACAAAACTCAGTTACAGCATTTTCATTATCGGAAGTGAAACTAGAGCTCCATTCAACCAACACACCCGTGCTACTTTCAGACAAATTAACCATACCTAGATAGTTATCTACCGCTGACTTAGCAATAGCATCTGGTCCATCATCAATGGAATAGGTAAAAGTATAATTACTTGTATCTAGTGTTACTAAGGTTTCGTGAATTGCATCATTTAGAATGCGCTTAGCGCCCACTTCAGTGCCACTAGCAGGACCTACTTTAACTAAAGAGGTGATCACTCCTTCCGCCCACGACATATCATGAAAGTTGCCTATTTGTTGCCAAACTGCTTCAATTGACGCGTCTATGACTATATTGTTGTAACATCTACCCATGAGTGACACCTGATTGTAAAACATGAAATATACAGTTAAGTTTATGTCATCACAGTAAAATTGCCAAATAACAGGAAACTAATAGTACACAGTACGACCTGTCTATAATCTATAGTGCTGATTATCCCCAAGCAAACACTTTTCTATCGTCCCAGATTGTAATATCATCGAAAATATTCTGAGTAAAAGCAAAGAGAGCAAGATGATTATTCTGCAAAACGCCATGGAAAAAAGTAACTTATATAAAGTTGATGAATTTGGCGTTAAAAATTACAACTATGGCATATTAGCAATACTTTCCTTCGTCCTATTTGCATTTATTAATATCAGCTTAGGTTATGTCACCTTTGTAGCAGAAACCGCCGTAGAGGGATCACCCGTAAAGAATTATGCTGATGCTTTTTGGCTGATGCTGATGTCATCAACCACCATCGGCTTTGGTGATGTCTATCCAATTACGTTAGAGGGTCGTATTGCTGTTTTTACTATGTTCATTTTAGGTGTCGGCATATTAGGTGGTGTAGGCGCTGTTTTTGCCAATAAGATTTTTGGCTTTGCTGATACCAATATAAAAAATCGAGAACTTAGACAGCAAAATGAAGAAATCCTGTTACAAAATGATAAGATTTATCAAAAATTAACCGCATTAGAAGATAAGTTAGAAGCGTTTAATAAAGAGACAAGATAATCCATGGAACTTGATGCAAGACAAACGTTAATTTTGGCGGTAATGGTCCTCTTTTTAGGACGATTATTAAATAATAAAATAACTTTTTTGCAACAGTACAATATTCCAGAGCCTGTCACTGGAGGTATTGTTGCCTCAATTTTCTTTAGCGTTATTTATTTCATTTTTGATCAAAGCATCGATTTCTCTTTAAAACAACGAGATATATTACTAGTTGTTTTTTTCACCTGTGTTGGCTTGTCTGCAAAATTCTCCACCTTAATGCAAGGGGGAAAGGCACTAGTCACTTTACTTTTTATGGCCGTTTTTTACTTATTTATTCAAAATTTCACTGGTATCGCAGTCACAATGGCTACCGACTTAGCAACGCCTGTCGGTGTATTAGGCAGCTCTATATCTCTCAGTGGTGGACATGGAACTGCTATTGCTTGGGCTCCTACCTTTGTTAGTGATTTTGGTATTAAAAATGCGACGGAAATAGGTATCGCGTGTGCCACCTTTGGCTTAGTTTTGGGGGGAATATGTGGTGGACCAATCGCCGGCTATTTAATAAAACGTCATAAACTTAGCTCAAGTTGCCAAGAACACCTTTCTGTTGGAACTAAAAACGAACAAGAAAAAATAACAGTTCATAGTGTTTATAGCGTGTTATTAATTTTATGTATTGCCGTTGGTATAGGTTTACACTTACATCAATTAATTGACAGCTTCGGTATTAATTTACCTATTTTTGTTCCTTGCTTATTTGGCGGTATTATTCTTACCAATACGATACCTTTAGTTTGGAAAAAGTTACCTTGGCCAACAGGAACACCCACATTAGCGTTAATTTCTGATTTTTGTTTGGGGTTATTTTTGGCCATGTCTTTAATGAGCTTGCAACTATGGACACTCATCGATCTCGCTTTACCAATTTTATTACTACTAGCCGCGCAAGTTATTATGGTTTTATTATTCATCATCTTTGTGGTGTTTAGAGTATTAGGCAAAAATTACGATGCAGCCATTATGGCTTCGGGTTATGCAGGGTTAGCGTTGGGAGCAACACCTACAGCCATTGCTAATATGACCGCAGTGACAAAAAAGTATGGGGCTTCACCGCAGGCATTTATCGTTGTACCACTCATTGGTGCTTTCTTTATTGATATAGCTAATGCGTTTGTTATCCAAATTTTTCTTGGCTGGCTGAGTTAATAAATTAACCCCTTTAGGCAGAGTATTTACAGCTAGGTATAAAATTTTCCTTTAGGATATTTTCTTAGTAAAATGTTTAGACTTAATTGTTCAAGATTACTAACAGAAATAGTGCAATTTCAAGACTCTCTTATACGAGGTATGACCCTCTAAAAACCAGAGAAAACGCCAGCCTATTGTCTCCATCAAAATAACAAACTATGTTTTACTATCTTCCTTACCCTATCTGATGTATAACAGCGCAATGAAAATTCCAAAGCGTATATTGCCTCTCGTAGAAGAAGGCTTAATTGATGAAGTGCTCAACCAATTAATGAGTGGTAAAGAAGCCACTGTCTATCGTGTTCGTTGCGGCGATGAAATTCGCTGCGCGAAAGTTTATAAAGAAGCGACTCAACGTAGTTTTAAAAAAGCGTCACAGTACACCGAAGGTCGAAAAGGCCGAAGTAGTCGACGTGCTAGAGCAATGGAGAAAGGCTCTAAGTACGGTAAGAGCCAACAAGAAACAGCTTGGCAAAATGCTGAAGTGGAAGCCTTGTATACTCTGGCTGAACATAATGTCCGCGTACCTCAGCCTTATGGCTGTTTTGACGGCGTGTTATTGATGGAACTTATCACCGATGAACAAGGTGATGTTGCTCCTCGACTTAACGATATTGTAATGCCTGCAGACCAAGCGATGGAAGATCATGCCTTAATGATGATTTATATCATGCGCATGCTCTGTGCTGGTATAGTTCATGGTGATCTATCTGAATTTAATGTTTTAGTTGATGCTTATGGTCCCGTGGTTATTGACTTACCTCAAGCAGTTGATGCTTCGGCTAATAACAATGCCAAAGCGATGTTACTGCGCGATGTCAACAATATCACTACGTATTATGCTCAATTTGTTCCAAATTTAGCATTAACTAGATTTGGTGAAGAAATGTGGGCTTTATATGAAGCAGGTGAATTAAGCGATACCACTAAATTAACCGGTTTATTTGCTGAAGACACTCAAAGTGCCGATGTAGAGACGATACTAGCCGAAATTCAAGCGGCTTTTGAGCAGGAGCAAGACCGACTTGCCTATCTCAAAGAAGCTGCTGAGCAAGATTAACTTAATCCTCTCTTCCGATAGTCCTTATTTTTAATCATTCCTTAAATGAAAAAGGCACATTAACTTAAGTTAATGTGCCTTTTTTGTCATTACTTCTTGGTATATTTTTCTAACCACTTAAATACTTCGTCGTACCAAACCACTAAGTTGTCCGGTTTACGAATATGGTGATCTTCATCTGGAAACATCACTAAACGACTATCAATGCCTTTACGCTGTAAGGTGGTAAATGCACCTAAACTTTGTGCGTAAGGTACGCGATAATCTAACTCACCTTGAATCACTAACATAGGTGTTTGCCAGTTATTAACATAAGCATATGGGTTGAATTTAGTGTAATCAGGGCTTACCTTGCCTTTAGCACTACCACTTTCTTTGCCCCATGAAGGGCCGCCCATATCATACTCAGGGAACCATAACTCTTCAGTAGATTGATAAAAACTTGGCATATCGTATAAACCCGCGTGATTAATCAAACATTTAAAACGAGTAGGCCAGTTTCCGGCAATCCAGTTCATCATGTAACCACCGTAAGAGGCACCTAAAGCACAAGCATTATCACCATCTAACCAAGGTTGATCTTTTACAATAAATTCTAAACCTTTTTGTAAGTCTTCTAATGGCTTACCACCCCAATCACGACTGATTGAATTGGTAAATTCTTGCCCATAACCAGTAGAGCCGTGGAAGTCGACCATCACCACTCCATATCCCTGCGCTGCCCATAATTGAGCATTCCAACGATAATGGAACATATTGCCAAAACTACCTTGAGGGCCACCGTGTACTAAAAAGGCTATAGGGTATTTTTTACCTGCTTCAAAGTTAGCTGGCTTTAACCAATAACCGTGCACGGTTTCATCATTCCAACCTTTAAAGTTAAATTGTTGGTAATCAGCAAACTTTACTTCGCCCAGCTTATCTTTATTGATATGAGTTAATTGCGTTAAATCATCACCATGGTTATCAATAGAAAAAATATCTTGCGGTGAATTTAAAGTATGGCGAGTAAAATAAATTTTATTCCCGTGGCTTGATATATCACCATTACTACCAACATTATAAATGCTACGTACTTCATCAAACTCAGGTGTAATAGAGAAAATACTTTTTTGGCCAACATCTTGCGCCACAACATATACAGAATTGTTATCCGGTGCAAAAGCTAAGCTACTAATTGAACGATCCCAGTCACTGGCAACTGCGCGGGTTTTTCCTGTTCTGTTATCACGTAACTGTAGCGTAAACTTATCCGCTTCATAGCCTGGTATTTTCATGGCTTTATAAGCAAGATATCTACCGTTAGGTGAATAAACAGGACTTGAATCCCATGCTTGATTCTTTTCGGTAATATTCTTGAGATTAAAAGCCGTTTGCCCTTCAGCAAGAGACACTTCAAAAATATCAAAGTTAGTACTCCAAGCATGATCTTTGGCTGCGGCTTTACTTGATGAGTCTTTCGCTGAGAATGCTAAAGACGTCGCATCAGGATGAATGCTTACCTGGCTAAGACCTGCAAAATCACTTACCCAATTTGGCATAATATCTTGGGCATGCTGAAGCTGACCGTTTTTATCGACATGAGCAATAAATAGATGCTCTTTATACTCTGTTGTCCATGTATCCCAGTGGCGAACCATCAATTGGTCATAAGCACGGATATTATATTTTTTTTCTTCATCCGCTTTCTTTGACTCAACGGTGCAAGCTAACGTTTCACAACCTGGCTTAACAGTAAAAGACAGCGCGAACACTTGACCATTTTTAGCAAATTTAAAGCCGTTAACTTCTACCGGAAAATCCGATATTTGCTTCGCTGTTTTTTGCTGTAAATCTTGCTGCCAAATTTGGTTAGTTCCACTGCGTGATGAGAGGAAATACACAGATTTTCCATCATCCGCCCAGACAACATTGCTTTCAGAGTTCTCATGTTCGGTAAGTTGACTGATTTGGCCAGTCTTAATATTTTGTTTATATAAGTGATTGTCTTTAGAGCTACTGCCTTTTTTCAAACCATAAACGAGTACATCACCTTGAGGAGATAAAGTGACATCATGCAGTTGGTTTAATTCATTAAGTTTTTCAACGGTAAACACTTCAGACGCTGAGTCCGCTGCTTTTACCGTAGTTGCCGCAGTCAATAATGACAGCGCTGCAACGCTAAGTAATTTTTTCATACGAGTCTCGAATAATTGTAAACTCAGCAAGAATATACAATCCGCATGCGTTACACAATTACTTAACTGTAAAGCTATGGCAACAGAACAATAAAATTCGACAACGACGTACACTGTTTTTTACGCTAAGGCATAAATATGATGTTTATTCTGACTGAATGACTCAATTAATTTTGAATATTACAAGTTAGACGTTTAAATAATATACAGCTATTATTAAAGCACTTCATGGAAGTAGGCCATCTCTTGATAGTGATGTTTGCGATCTGTAGTAAATGAGTATGGTTCATATACAACAATCAAAATTAATGGATTTATTATGTTTAAAAAATTATCTTTAGTAATTTTAATATTACTATTTTGCCAAGGTTTTGTTTACGCCAAAAAACTACCCACAAGAATATCGTATATTGCCATTCCTGTCGTAACCCCTACACAAAGCTGGCAAGTATCTGCACAATTACGCGTCCCAAGAAACTCAAATTCCGCAATCCCCGCAGTCGTTATTTTACATAGCTCTGCCGGTGTCGACAGTACAGGTTCCTTCTACGCCCGTGCACTCAATAATAGTGGTATTGCAACCTTAGAGCTTGATTTATGGGGTGCGCGTGACTTAGATGGAGGCAGCGAGAATAGACCTGAGTCCCCACAAGAAACCTTGCCTGATGTTATCGCCGCTCTCGCTTACTTAGCTCAGCATCCTAGCATTGATAAAGATCGCATTGGTGTTATTGGTTTTTCTTGGGGAGGTATTTTATCTATGTTAACCGCAACAGAGCAGTATATGTCAATGTCTGGTTTACCCTATCGTTTTGCCGGACATGTAGCTCACTATCCTCTTTGTTGGTTATTTAATTATGCACCTGGCTTTGAGTTTGACAACTTTACTGGCGCACCTGTTCTCATTCAAACCGGCGCCAAAGATGATTATGATTTACCAGAAACCTGCCCAGCATTAGTAAATAACCTCTCTGAACATGATCAATCACTTGTTAAAGTTAATGTTTATAAAAGAGCTTTTCATGCCTGGGATCGATTAGAGCCTAAGTGGGTAGTAGACGATCCTTTTTCACATTTAGGCCAAGGGGGACAAGTTACGTTAGCACCCAATATACGAGTTGCTTATAAATCTCGACATCGGGTAGTGAAGTTTTTCACCGGATTATTTAATCTACGAAAGAGTAAACCTAATGACCATGACCATGATAATGATGAATAGTATTACCTTTGATAAGGTAATGGAGCTATAAACACAAACAGCCCGAAGTTATGTTCAATAACTCGGGCTGTATCAGTAAGTCTTTCAAGTGAAATGAATAAGTTAGCTACTTATTTGCTTGTTTCGCTTTTTTATCATTTTTCTCTTGGCGGCGTTCTTCAATAATACTTTGAATGTCACCACCGATGTGACTTTCACCACGTTCTTCAGCCAATGATATTTGACGTTGACGTTCAGCATAGCGGTTACGTTGTTGTTCAGAAACTTTATCATGACAACGGTGACAACTTACGCCTTTAACATAATGTTCGCTTTCTTTTTCAACGTCAGTTAACGGAAAACGACAGGCAAAACATTGATCGTATTGTCCTTGCTCTAGTTCATGATTAACTGCAACACGACCATCAAAAACAAAACATTCACCTTCCCATAAGGTTTCGGTACTTGGCACTTCTTCAAGGTATTTTAAGATGCCGCCTTCAAGATGATATACCTCTTCAAAACCTTGTTCTTTTAAGTATGCCGTAGATTTTTCACAACGAATACCGCCAGTACAATACATGGCAACTTTCTTGTGTTTATTTTTATCTAGGTTCTTTGCAACATAATCAGGAAACTCACGAAACGTTTCAGTGTTTGGATTTATGGCATTTTTAAAAGTGCCAATTTCAATTTCATAATCGTTACGGGTATCAACTAAGACCACTTCTGGATCAGAAATTAAAGCATTCCAATCTTTAGGCTTCACATAAGTGCCAACTACTTGGTTAGGATCAATACCTTCAATACCCATAGTAACGATTTCTTTTTTCAATTTCACTTTAGTGCGATGAAATGGGTTTTCTTCGCTGTAAGATTCTTTATGAGAAATGTTATCTAAACCCGGCTGTTCTCCGAGGAATGCCAACACTGCATCAATACCAGCTTGTGGGCCAGCGATGGTACCGTTGATGCCTTCAGCAGCCAATAATAAGGTACCTTTAACCTCAACACTGGTCATTTTATTTGATAATGGCTCACGTAATGCTTCAAATGCATCTAAACGTACGAACTTATATAACGCACAAATAGTAATACTATTAGTTGACGATTTTTTTGATGTTATTTGTGATGTAACAGATGTTGATAACTCTTTTTCTGATGTACTCATGGTCTCTCCATTGAGCTAACTGGAACGTAAATCCAGTGCTGTAGATTAAATTTTTTAAAATCAATAATAAACGGATCATTAATCACGTTTTTAGGGAGGCGTATTTTAGCAGAGTTGTCTTAAAATTAAAATAGCTCACTCAGTAGACGAACTATGGCCTAACGTCATCAAAAACTAGGATTATGCTAATAACATAAACGCCAAAAAAAACGCCACCCTGTTTTAACAGGCTGGCATTTTTATTTAACTATTTGGTATTTTCTTTAAGTGAAGTAATGCTCTTTCTAGGAGGAAGCACGGAGCCTATGACTATAGGTGAGTACTTCCAACAACAAAAGAGTGAAACTTAACGATAAGAAAATATCAAATTAGGCTTCTACTTGTAAAATCACCGTATCAGCTTTCTTGGTGTATTCTTCCATCTTATCAAAGTTCAAGTAACGGTAGGTATCAGCAGCAGTAGCATCGATTTGAGATGCATACTCCATATACTCAGCAGGACTTGGAAGTTTACCTAAGATAGCACCAACACCAGCAAGCTCTGCTGAAGTAAGGTAAACATTCGCGCCATTACCTAAGCGGTTAGGGAAATTACGAGTTGAAGTAGACAATACCGTCGTATTATCACCTACACGTGCTTGGTTACCCATACACAGTGAACAACCCGGAGTTTCTACACGAGCGCCGGCTTTACCATAAATGTTGAAGTAACCTTCATCTTTGAGTTGTGCGCTATCCATTTTAGTCGGTGGTGTAACCCACATGCGTGTTGGCAATGAACCACCAAAGTTCTCAATCAATTTACCTGCAGCGCGGAAATGACCAATGTTAGTCATACATGAACCGATGAATACTTCATCAATTGCAACACCAGCAACATCTGATAATAATTTCGCATCATCAGGGTCATTTGGACAACAAACGATAGGCTCTTTGATATCAGCTAAGTCAATTTCAATAATGTGAGCGTATTCAGCATCTGAATCGGCTTCCATTAATGAAGGGTTAGCTAACCATTCTTCCATACCCTTAATACGACGGGTAATAGTACGAACGTCACCGTAACCTTCAGCAATCATCCACTTAAGCATAACAATATTAGACTTTAAGTATTCAGCAACAGAATCTTCTTCGAGCTTGATTGAACAACCTGCTGCAGAGCGCTCAGCTGAGGCATCAGATAATTCAAACGCTTGCTCTACTGATAAACCTTTAAGGCCTTCAATTTCTAGTACACGACCAGAGAATTCGTTGATTTTACCGGCTTTCTCAACAGTTAATAAACCTTTTTTGATACCGTAGTAAGGGATAGCATGAACTAGGTCACGTAACGTGATACCTGGTTGCATTTCACCTTTAAAGCGAACCAATACTGATTCAGGCATATCAAGTGGCATAACACCCGTTGCCGCTGCAAAAGCAACTAAACCTGAGCCCGCAGGGAAAGAAATACCTAATGGGAAACGTGTATGAGAATCACCACCAGTACCGACGGTATCAGGTAACAACATGCGGTTTAACCAAGAATGGATAACACCATCACCTGGGCGTAATGAAACACCGCCACGATTCATCATGAAATCAGGTAATGTATGATGCGTAATAACATCAACAGGCTTAGGGTAAGCTGAGGTATGACAGAAAGACTGCATAGTTAAATCAGCAGAAAAACCTAAACAGGCTAAATCTTTCAACTCATCACGTGTCATAGGACCAGTAGTATCTTGCGAGCCTACAGTCGTCATTTTAGGTTCACAATATTGACCAGGACGAACGCCATCAACATCACATGCTTTACCTACCATCTTCTGCGCTAAAGTAAAGCCTTTAGCAGAAGCCGCTGGATCAACCGGCGTTGCAAATAAATCAGTCGTTTCTAAACCTAATGCTTCACGAGCACGACCTGTTAAACCACGACCAATGATAAGAGGAATACGTCCACCAGCACGAACTTCGTCAAACAGTACCGGGCTCAGTTCAAATGTTGAAATAACCTCGCCAGCAGCATTTTTAACAACGCCTTCGTATGGATAAATGTCAATAACATCACCCATGTGCATCGCTTGCACGTCTAATTCAATCGGTAATGCGCCTGAATCTTCCATAGTGTTATAGAAGATAGGAGCGATTTTACCGCCTAAACAGACACCGCCACCACGTTTGTTAGGGATACAAGGGATATCATCGCCCATAAACCATAAAACTGAATTAGTTGCTGACTTACGAGAAGAGCCTGTACCCACAACATCACCAACGTACGCTAGTGGAATCCCATCTTTTTGCATTTCTTCAAGCTGAACGATAGGACCAATAGTGCCATCTTCATCAGGGTTGATACCTTCACGGGCAATTTTAAGCATTGCTTTAGCGTGTAATGGAATATCAGGACGAGACCAAGCATCAGGTGCTGGTGATAAATCATCAGTGTTAGTTTCACCCGTCACTTTAAAAACTTTAACTGTGATCTTTTCAGCTACTTTTTCTTTTGATGTGAACCATTCAGCGTCAGCCCAAGATTGCATAACTTGCTTAGCAGCAACATTGCCCGCTTCAGCTTTTTCTTGAACATCATGGAAGGCATCAAACATTAATAATGTATTTGATAGGCCTTTAGCTGCTGTCGTTGATAACGTGTCACACTCTAAAAGGTCAATCATCGGCTGAATGTTATACCCACCTAACATGGTGCCTAATAATTGTGTGGCTTTTTCAGGGCTTAAGATGGATGAAGTCGCTTCACCTTTAGCCACTGCTGCTAAAAATCCCGCTTTAACATAAGCTGCTTCATCAACACCCGCTGGTACACGATTTGTTAATAAATCAATTAAAAAAGCATCTTCACCGACTGGTGGGTTTTTAACTAATTCGACTAATGCTGCTGTCTGTTCAGCGTCTAAAGCTTTAGGTACGATACCTTCAGCTGCACGTTCTGCTATGTGGTTGCGATATTCTTGAAGCACGACATTCACCTTTTTATTTGGAGACACTAGTCACTTTAGAGATGACTCGATAACATAGAGCCGATTTAGGACAAAGCTTTTAAGTATCTAGGATTAAAAAATTCATCTTAATAATACAATATTGTCGACACTTTTTGTCATCTGTAATTAGTTACAGTGTTTATTTTCAATATTCACTTTATTTATAGTATTTATTTTTCAATCAGCTACGTGTATTAACGTTTTAATTTGTACGACTATTATACTAGTCTATTATTCTTCTTTTTTTATATTGTCGGAAATGTTTCGATTTTGCTTAAGATTCTCTTATGCAAAAAGTTAACAATTAGGCTTGTTAAGATGGCTGCATGGTGTGTTGATTTAGGCAGCTTGATCATAGTTATAGTATAGGAGATAAGATGGTTTTCAGCGACTAGAGGAATTTTAAATCTGCCAAGATAATCGTATTTTAGTCGCAAAATTGCATGGGTATAGGAGGCTTTAGAACTAAACATCACCTTGAAAAGAGTATTTCCAGTGTAGCCAACAATCCAATATAAGTCACATAACTATATTTTCTAGTTGTCATTATTGTTATGAATAGTGCTTATTTAAGCAAATGATTAGTAGTTAGCAGAAAATCAGGTAAAATAGTCGCAAAAATTTGTCCTTGCTAATAATGTCAATATTATTAGCCATATTATAGCTAGAGAGAGTATCAGATGAGCTTATATTCAGAGTACATTAAAGAAATAGAAAGTCGTAAAACCGATCTAGGATTGGCACCTTTGCCAATTGATTCTGCCGATTTATTATCTGAGATTATCGCTCAGATTAAAGACTCAGGTAATGCGCATCGCGAAGAGTCTCTTAACTTTTTAATTTATAACACCTTACCAGGTACAACAAGTGCTGCAGGTGTTAAAGCTGCATTTTTAAAAGAGATTATTCTTGCTGAATCAGTAGTAGCTGAAATCACCCCTGCATTTGCTTTTGAATTGTTATCTCACATGAAAGGTGGTCCTTCAATTGAAGTGTTACTCGACCTTGCATTAGGTGATGACGCTGCATTAGCTGCTCAAGCCTCAGACGTATTAAAAACTCAAGTATTCCTATATGACGCTGATACTTCTCGCCTTGAAGCTGCATTTAAAGCAGGCAACACTGTTGCTAAAGATATTCTTGAAAGCTACGCCCAAGCAGAGTTTTTTACTAAGCTTCCTGAAGTAGCAGAAAAAGTTGAAGTAGTGACTTATATTGCCGGTGAAGGTGATATCTCAACTGATTTACTTTCTCCGGGTCATCAAGCCCATTCTCGTGCTGACCGTGAATTACATGGCCAATGCATGAGCACACCAGAAGCCCAAGCAGAAATACTAGCATTACAAGTTAAGCATCCTAATGCGAAAGTGATGTTAATTGCTGAAAAAGGCACTATGGGTGTTGGTTCTTCTCGTATGTCGGGTGTTAACAACGTTGCACTATTGGCAGGTAAACAAGCAAGCCCATACGTACCGTTTATTAACATTGCACCGGTAGTTGCTGGTACTAATGGTATTTCTCCAATCTTCTTAACAACCGTTGATGTAACTGGCGGTATTGGTCTTGACCTTAAAAACTGGGTTAAGAAAGTAGATGCAAGTGGCAACGCAGTTGTTGATGAAAATGGTGATGCAGTTTTAGAAGAAGCTTACTCAGTAGCAACTGGCACTGTGTTAACTATTGATACCAAAGCGAAGAAATTATACAACGGTGACAAAGAGCTTGCGGATATCTCTTCAGCCTTTACACCACAGAAAGTAGAATTCATGAAAGCAGGTGGTTCTTACGCGGTAACATTTGGTAAGAAATTACAAACGTTCGCTGCTGAAACACTTGGCGTAGCAACAACACCTGTATATGCAACTTCAAAAGAAATTTCACATGAAGGTCAAGGTTTAACGGCCGTTGAGAAAATCTTTAATAACAACGCTGTTGGTGTAACGTCTGAAACACCATTACATGCAGGCTCAGATGTTCGCGTTAAAGTGAACATTGTTGGCTCTCAAGACACGACAGGTCCTATGACATGTCAAGAACTTGAAGCGATGGCAGCATCTACTATTTCTCCACTAGTAGACGCTGCATACCAATCAGGTTGTCATACAGCGTCAGTTTGGGATAGCAAAGCTAAAGCTAACATTCCTAAGCTTATGGCATTCATGAATAAGTTCGGTCTTATTACTGCACGTGACCCGAAAGGCGTTTACCATGCAATGACTGATGTTATTCATAAAGTACTAAACGATATCACAGTAGACGATCGCGCAATCATCATTGGTGGTGACTCGCATACTCGTATGTCTAAAGGTGTAGCCTTTGGTGCTGACTCGGGTACAGTAGCAATCGCGCTAGCCACAGGTGAATCGGCCATGCCAATTCCTGAGTCTGTAAAAGTTACTTTTAAAGGTAACATGCAAGGCCACATGGATTTCCGTGATGTAGTTCACGCAACTCAAGCCCAAATGCTTAAACAATTTGGTGGTGAGAACGTATTCCAAGGCCGTATCATTGAAGTGCATATTGGTACTTTATTAGCTGACCAAGCATTCACATTTACTGATTGGTCTGCAGAAATGAAGGCTAAAGCGTCTATCTGTATTTCTGAAGATGAAACGTTAATTAAATCACTTGAGCTTGCTAAGAGCCGTATCCAAATCATGATCAACAAGGGTATGGAAAACGAAGCGAAAACACTTAACGGTTTAATCGCATTAGCTGATCAACGTATCAATGACATTAACACAGGTACTAATCCAGCATTAGCACCAGATGATAATGCTACATACTACGCAGAAGTAGTGATTGACTTAGATATTATCGACCAGCCAATGATTGCTGATCCAGATGTAAACAACGAAGACGCCTCTAAACGTTATACGCATGACGTTATTCGCCCTGTTTCATTCTACGCTGATAAATCAGTTGATTTAGGTTTTGTTGGTTCTTGTATGGTTCACAAAGGCGATATGCAAATCATCGCTCAAATGTTCCGTAATATGGAAGCACAAGGTAACAAGATAGAATTTAAAGCACCATTAGTTGTTGCGCCACCAACTTACAACATTGTTGATGAGCTTAAAGCTGAAGGCGATTGGGATATTTTACAGAAGTATTCAGGTTTTGAATTTGATGATGCTGTGCCTAAAAACGCTGCCCGTACTAAGTATGAAAACATCATGTACTTAGAACGCCCAGGCTGTAACTTATGTATGGGTAACCAAGAGAAAGCTGAACCAGGTGACACGGTTATTGCAACATCAACGCGTTTATTCCAAGGTCGTGTTGTAGCAGATACTCCTGAGAAGAAAGGTGAATCACTACTTGGCTCTACACCGTTAGTGGTACTTTCAACTATGCTTGGTCGTTTCCCTTCAATCGAAGAGTACAAGTCAGCAGTAGAAGGTATCGATTTAACTCGATTCGCTCCTCCTACGCATGAGATGACTACTAAGTACACTGCTCAAGCAGTACCGGTTAAAGTGGTATAATAGATAATTAGTGGGTAGAACTTCTACTTTACTATCTAAATAAAAATGCGGATTACTTAACTTAATTAAGTCAAGTAATCCGCATTTTTTTTATCCTTTAATTTATGCTTTGCTATTCACTATATAAATTTACTAAAGTGCCATTTGATTCAAGTAAATAATCACTTCACAAAGTCGCTTTTCGTATTACCCTTTTATTGGACACTCAAGTTTAGCCGTTAAGTTTGGCATAATTAAATTAGGTGACGCACGGGGGAAATCGAAGCTTTCAACACCTTTGATTAACTCCAATTTATAACCATAAGATCCACAGATTAGGTAACTTCTACGCAATAAAAATGCAGATAAACGCTCAAAGTTAACTTTATTATTAGAAATAACTTCTAACTGATAATGGCTGTCATCAAATTGAGTTCTTTTGAATTGTAGTTTGTGATCAAAGTCCCATTCTGACTGGGCTTTACCTAGAACGACTTGACTAGGTCCTGCACAAGCAGCTAATAATGAAACACATAACAAGAAAGTAATATAGTGAAGTACTGGTTTTAGGGTGAAATTTAACATAGTTATTATCCTTTTAACTGTTGTCTTATTAGTCTATCAAATAGCAAATGATGACAGCAATAGTGCTGAATCAGTTACTTAAGAGAAATTAAGTACCGATAGGGTGCTCAATCAGATTAAAGCTCGTTTTTGGCTCACCATAAACATAAATACTGCAATTTTTCCAACTAGTAGGAATTGTCCAAGTATTATCATTTTCTACCGTATAAACATGGCGCTTATTAGCACAACGAACATCTAAAGTATGTAAAGACCCTTCAATGTTGGTTAACGAAAACTTATTTCTTACTAAGTCTGCATACCAGTAATCTCTATCGATAGCAGCCTTAATCATAATATCTTTGTCGCTACTGATTACTGAATCAATATCTGCCATAACCTTTTCAAGTTTTGCCAAATACGGCTTTGCCTCTTCAAGTTTAATAAGCTTTTTATAGGTATTAAATGTGCTTTGAAATTTATTTGACGTCGCCTCTAAGTAAAATTGTTGATACAGCACTGAAAATTTTAACTTCTCACTTTTTACTCCGCTATCAAGGGTCACTCGATCAAGGTGATATAACTGTAAGGTATCATTACCTATTTCTCTTGCATAATTTGCCGCAAGAATGTGCATGTAGTTATTTTCACTCAGGTGCATTGTTTTTCGTGCGTTCATCTTAGCTAATTGATGTTCTACTTCCTGGTAATCTTTATCTTTCAAAGCTTGGGTAGCTATTTCATATTTTTTCTTAAATCTTCGAGACACTCCTTTAGTTCCAACGTTCTTGCCCATACGAAAATTCATTTGTACTGTATTAACACATTGCTGTATTGGCTTACCATTTTCAAATGCTGGTTGATACTTCCATTTAGTCACGGCTTTTAGCGTTGCCTTATTAAAATCTTCGCTACCTGAAGATTCTTTAACTAATGCATCTGAAACGTTGCCCTTTTCATCGATAACAAAACTAATAACTGTCCACCCTTCACGGCTTTCCCGAGCCGCGTCAATAGGGTATTTAGGTTGAATACGTTCAATCGGCTCAGGAGTGATAATCGTTGATAGGTGCTGAGAAATTTCGTTGGCAGCAACTTGGCCGTAAGTGCTAGCTGCTAGAAGAGCAACTACACCGATATAGAATATTTTATGACTCATAATGAAATCCTTTTTTTTAGAGTTACCTAAGGTTAACAGAATGTTAATTACCAATCTACAGACATAAAAAAACCAACTATAAATAACTAAAATTAGTCACTATAATTGGTTTTATTAAATAATATTTAATTCGCTAAGCGAAAGTAAACGTTATTATTTTTTCTTTTTAACTGCTTTAGCATTTGGTAAATCAGTGATTGAACCTTCAAAGATTTCTGCTGCTAAGCCAATTGATTCATTTAACGTTGGGTGAGCATGAATGGTTAAACCAATATCTTCTGCATCAGCACCCATTTCAACAGCTAAACAAATTTCGCCTAACATTTCGCCAGCATTGATACCCACGATAGCGCCACCAAGTATACGACCTGTTTCTTTTTCGAAGATTAACTTAGTTTTACCTTCAGTACGTGCAGAAGCGATAGCACGGCCAGATGCAGCCCAAGGGAAGTTAGCGATTTCAATGTTTAAACCTTGCTCTTTCGCTTCAGACTCAGTTACACCAACCCAAGCCATTTCTGGATCAGTATAGGCGATTGAAGGGATACAACGAGGTTCGAAAGTATGCTTCTTGCCAGAAATTACTTCTGCTGCACAATGTGCTTCATGAACGGCTTTATGCGCAAGCATAGGTTGACCAACAACATCACCAATCGCGAAGATGTGAGGTACGTTAGTACGAAGTTCATTAGTTACATTGATGAAACCACGTTCATCAACATTTACGCCCGCTTTATCAGCAGCAACTAAGTGACCATTTGGCTTACGACCAACAGCAACTAAAATTTTGTCATAACGTACTTGTTCTTTTGGAGCTTTTTTGCCTTCAAAAGTAACGTATAAACCGTCATCTTTTGCTTCAACAGCAACAACTTTAGTAGACAACATGATGTTGAATTTTTTCTTGTTGTAGTTGTTATAAACTCTAACGATATCTTTATCAGCTGCTGGAACTAATTGGTCTGCAAACTCAACAACAGATACATTAGAACCTAAAGCAGAGTATACAGTACCCATTTCTAGGCCAATGATACCGCCACCAAGTACTAATAACTCTTCTGGAACGTCTTTAAGCTCTAGTGCGCCAGTTGAATCGATAACACGTGGGTCATCGTTCGGGATAAATGGTAAGTCAATTACTGAAGAACCCGCTGCAATAATTGCGTTATCAAAAGTAATAGTCGTTTTTTCGCCGTCATTACCTTCAACTTCGATAGTTTTATCAGAAGTGAATTTACCGTAACCGTAAACTGTAGCTACTTTACGGGCTTTAGACATACTGCCTAAACCACCAGTAAGTTGAGCAATTACGCTTTCTTTCCAGCCACGAATTTTATCTAAATCAATTTCAGGCTTACCGAAAGTAACACCGTGAGAAGCCATTGCAGCTGCATCATCAATAACTTTAGCAACGTGAAGTAATGCTTTTGATGGGATACAACCAACGTTTAAACAAACGCCACCTAATGTTTCACGGCTTTCAACTAATACTACGTCTAAACCTAAATCTGCTGCACGAAATGCCGCTGAATAACCACCAGGGCCTGCACCTAATACTACTACTTGAGTTTTGATATTGTTACTCATGCTTATCCTCATTGAATATGTAAGCTGATATAGGGTTTCTGTATCAGCTTTTATTTATAATAATTTCTTGTGGCGAAATTCTACGCCTATGCGTTGAATTTCGCCAATATTAATTAACCACTGCCGACTAAAGTCTGAGTGTCTAACGTTTGAACGTACAGATTAAAGTACTAACTTACGAATGTCAGACATAACGCCCGCTAAATGCACAGTGAAACGTGCAGCTAATGCACCATCAATAACACGATGATCGTAAGACATTGATAGTGGCAACATTAATTTAGGTTCAAAATCCTTACCATTCCACTTAGGTTTCATTTCTGATTTAGAAACACCTAAAATAGCCACTTCTGGTGCATTAACGATTGGCGTAAATGCCGTGCCGCCAATACCACCTAGGCTAGAGATAGTAAAACAACCACCTTGCATATCTTGCGCTTTTAGTTTGCCATCACGTGCTTTAATACTAATTTCTAATAATTCACGAGATAACTGATGAATACCTTTTTGATCAACATCACGAACTACCGGTACAACCAAACCATTTGGCGTATCAACCGCAACACCGATGTGAATGTACTTTTTAAGAATTAAGCTTTCACCATCTTCACTTAGGCTTGAGTTAAACGTTGGGAAAGTGCGTAATGCATCTGCCGCCGCCTTCAAAATGAAAACTAATGGTGTAATTTTAAAACCAAGCTTTTGTTTTTCACAAACAACGTTCTGTTCTTTACGGAACGCTTCAACGTTAGTGATATCAGCTTCATCGAATTGAGTAACATGTGGAATAGTTACCCAGTTACGATGTAAAAATGGTCCAGAAATTTTCTGAATACGTGTTAATGCTTTCGTTTCAATTTCGCCAAACTTAGAGAAATCAATCGCTTTAGCACTAACAACTTGTAAACCACCTTCACCCGCAGCAACTGAACTACCTGCATTCGCTTTTGGACGAGATAACTCATATTTAACATATGATTGCACATCTTCTTTTAAGATTCGGCCTTTACGACCAGTGCCTTTCACTAAGGTTAAATCAACACCAAATTCACGTGCAAGACGACGAATTGAAGGTGAGGTGTAAATAGTACCTTTATTTACATTACCCGCTTGTGGGTGATGTGGAACAGGTGCACTTTTCTGTGGTGCAGCTACCGCCGCTGGAGCAGAAACAGGAGCAGCTGCTACTGGTGCTGCTTGAACTGCAGGTGCTGCTGCAACAGGTGCTACGCCGCCAGAAGTTTCAAGTTTTATAACAAGTGAACCTTGCTTAACTTTGTCACCGTTGTTAATAAAGACTTCTTTCACTGTACCGGCGTGGGTTGATGGAACATCCATCGTTGCTTTATCTGTTTCGAGTGTGATTAAACCATCTTCTTCTTCAATCACATCACCAACGCTAACTAATACTTCAATAACGTCAACTTCGCCGTCTTCGCCAATATCAGGTACTGCGATTTCAATCACTTGCGATGCAGTAGCAACAGCAGCGACTACTGGAGCAGCTTCAACTGCAGCAACTGGTGCTGCAGGCGCTTCAACTACGGCTGCAGTAGGCGCTTCTTCAGCTGGAGCAGATACTGCACCAGCCGCCTTCATTTCAGCAATAATATCGCCTTCTTTAATTTTGTCGCCAACTTTTACGTTTAAGCTAACAAGCTCACCCGCAAATGGAGCAGGAATATCCATTGAAGCTTTATCAGTTTCAACAGTAACAATACCTTCATCTGCTTCTAAGGTATCGCCAACAGCAAAACAAATTTCAATAATTTCAACTTCATCGCCACCCACATCAGGGACTAGAACTTTTTCTATAGACATAATATTTTCCTTATCTAGCCGCTAATTAAGCGTAAAGTGGGTTAAGTTTTTCAGTATCAATATCAAAACGTTTAATTGCTTCAGTTACTACTGAACGTTTGATTTCACCACGGTTTGATAATTCAAATAATGCCGCAACAACTACATAAGCTGCACTTACTTCGAAGTGTGTACGTAAGTTTGCACGACTATCACTACGACCAAAACCATCAGTACCTAAACAACGGTATTCAGTATCAATGTACGCACGTACTTGATCAGAGTAGTTTTTGATGTAATCCGTTGCAGCAATTGCTGGGCCGGCTGCTTTAGTAATGATTTGTGCAATGTAAGGTACACGCTGTTCACTTTCTGGGTGAAGCATGTTCCAACGTGTTACATCTTGACCATCACGGCCTAGTTCATTGAATGAAGTTACTGAGTAAACATCACTAGAAACATTGTAATCATTCGCTAGAATTTGTGCCGCTTCACGTACTTTCTCTAAAATAGTACCTGAACCTAATAACTGAACATTAGCAGTCGCTTTACCTTTAGCAGGTGCGGCTTGTTCAAGTTGGTAAATACCTTTAATGATTTCTTCTTCAACCGTTTTACTTTCCGGCATTGCTGGATGTTGATAGTTTTCATTCATTAACGTTAAGTAGAAGAAAACATTTTCATTTTCTTCGTACATGCGACGTAAACCTTCACGCACGATAACTGCAATTTCATAACCGTAAGTTGGATCATAAGTCACACAGTTAGGAATTAAACCTGCCTGTACATGAGAATGACCATCTTGATGTTGCAGACCTTCACCGTTAAGCGTTGTTCTACCTGCAGTAGCACCTAATAAGAAACCACGTGCTTGGCTATCGCCAGCTGCCCATGCTAAATCACCAACACGTTGGAAACCAAACATTGAGTAATAAATATAGAATGGAATCGTTACTGCATTACACGTTGAATAAGACGTACCGGCAGCAACCCAAGAGGCCATAGCGCCTAATTCGTTAATGCCTTCTTGTAAAACTTGGCCTTGTTTATCTTCACGATAATAAGCAACTTGGTCAGCATCTTGTGGAATATACTTTTGACCTTCGCTAGCATAAATACCTACTTGGCGGAATAAACCTTCCATACCAAAGGTACGTGCTTCATCTGGAATAATTGGTACGATGCGCTTACCAATTTTTTTATCTTTTAATAAGCTGTTCAGTACACGAACAAATGTCATTGTTGATGATACTTGACGCTCACCTGAACCTTTTAAAATCGGTTCAAATATTTTAAGTGCTGGAATTTCAAGTTGCTCTTCTGCTTGCTTACGACGTGCAGGTAATGAACCACCTAATGCTTCACGGCGGGCTTTCATGTACTTGAATTCTTCGCTATCTTCAGGGAATTTGTAGAAAGGTAAATCAGCAATATCATCATCACTTACTGGGATATTGAAACGATCACGGTAATGTTTAATTGCCTCAACGTCCATTTTCTTAACGTTATGTGCAATGTTTAATGCTTCGCCTGAAGCGCCTAAACCGAAACCTTTAACTGTTTTAGCTAAGATTACTGTTGGACGACCTTTAGTGTTTTTCGCTTTTTCATAAGCCGCATAAACTTTAACTGGATCATGACCACCACGGTTTAAACGCCAGATATCTTCATCTGACATGTTAGCAACCATAGCTTTAGTTTCAGGGTACTTGTTAAAGAAGTTTTCGCGCGTGTACTTACCACCTTTCGCTTTACAGTTTTGGTATTCGCCATCAACTGTTTCGTTCATTAACTGTAGTAATTTACCTGACGTATCACGTGCAATAAGAGAATCCCAATAAGAACCCCAAATAACTTTCACTACTTCCCAGCCTGCGCCACGGAATGTACCTTCAAGCTCCTGGATGATTTTACCGTTACCACGTACCGGGCCATCTAAACGTTGTAAGTTACAGTTAACAATGAACGTTAAGTTATCTAAACCTTCACGTGAAGCTAAACCGATTGCACCTAATGATTCTGGCTCATCTGTTTCACCATCACCTAGGAAACAGTAAACACGTTGGCCTGAACAATCTTTAATGCCACGGTCAGTTAAGTATTTTAAGAAACGTGCAGTATAGATAGCTTGTAATGGACCTAAGCCCATAGAAACTGTTGGGAACTGCCAAAAATCTTTCATCAAATGAGGATGCGGGTATGAAGATAAACCTTTACCATCACACTCTTGACGGAAGTTATTCATTTGCTCTTCAGTTAAACGACCTTCCATAAAAGCACGAGAATAAATACCTGGAGAGATATGACCTTGAGCAAAAATGAAATCGCCACCGTCAGCTTCCGATGCAGCTTTAAAGAAGTGGTTAAAACCCACATCATATAAAGTAGATGAAGAGGCGAAACTACCAATGTGTCCACCAAGCTCTAAATCTTTTTTAGAGGCACGTAATACTAAAACTAAAGCGTTCCAACGAATTGCAGAACGAATTCGTGATTCAATAGTCTGATCCGCAGGCATGTTTGGTTCTTGACCTGGTGGGATAGTATTTACATAAGCAGTAGTTGCATCAAATGGTAAATGAGTACCACCACGACGAGCTCGTTCAATTAACGTTTCTAATAATTGATGTGCGCGCTCTGGGCCTTCATTTTCTAATACTGACTCCATTGATTCTAACCACTCTTGGGTTTCTGCTGAATCAATATCGATATTTGGTAGATCTGACATATTGTTTAGTCTCCAATACTTTTTTATTTAATAAAAAGTTTTAATTAAATGTTTAAAATTAAATTCTCTAACTATTCGTTATTTCACTTCATTAATTCTTTCTTCTAACTCTGTGCGCTGTGCGCATAATTCTTCTACATTCTGCGCATTGAACGTTCCATGCGACTGTTTTCTTGTGTACATTTCTTTAAAGAGTAATAAAACTTCTTCGATAAACGCTAAGTGTCTATGGCTTGCTCCCCAAGCATTTTGAGGTTCGCCACTGACTTATCTACATTCTGCGCATTGAACGTTCCATGCGACTATTTTCTTGTGTCGATTTTAATAATACTTCTTCGATAAACGCTAAGTGTCTATGGCTTGCTCCCCAAGCTTTTTGGGGTTGGCCACTGAGAATGGCATTAAGCAAGCGCTTTCTATAATCGGTAATCTTGCTAAAGATATCAGGACGCTTTGCTAATACTGTTAAATTTTGTGCAATATTATCTGCTAATAATGACGACATGCTGCGAGCAAGCTGTAAAATAACCGCATTATGTGACGCTGCACAGATGGCTAAATGAAACTCAACAACCGCTTCAGCTTCCCCTCGAAAGTCATCTTCTAATTGGCTGTTACCAATTTCATTATGCTTTGCTTGAATTTGTTCAAAGTCCGCTGGTGTACCTCGCATAGCTGCATAGTAAGACGCCATACCTTCGATACCATGGCGAAACTCTAATAAATCAAATTGTGATTCATTATTATTGGACATTAATTCAAAAAAGGGATCAGAAAAACCACTGAGTAAATTGTTACAAACAAAAGTGCCTCCACCTTGTTTACGTGTCACCAAACCTTTGGCTTCTAACTTCTGTATCGCTTCACGTAATGATGGTCTTGAAACTTCAAATTGCAGTGCCAGTTCTCGCTCAGGTAATAATTTTTCACCTGGCTGCAAACTGCCTTCAATTATCATCCCTTCAAGCTGGGCTAAAATAATATCAGCTAATTTCTGTGGCTTTACTCGCCCAGTGTTTTTGGCTGTTAGAATTGATTTATTTGTCGTTACGTTTGTATTCATAAAAGTAAATTAAATAATTATTTCAATGATAATAAAAAGACAATAAGGCTTAAAATCACTCGCCAAACACATGGTAAATTGGTAAGACCAATCATTTTCTGGGTAATAAAGTAGCAAATTTAGCTACTTTTGACAAGTAAATTTAGTTGATGGATAGTATTTATGCAAGTTTTTTATGCGCTAAAACAAATTATTTTAACTATTTTAGCGCATTAATAGAGAGGAAAACGATTGGTCTGACCAATCGTTTTTAACTAGATTTAATTAAGTAAGCCACTAAGTGTCAAGATTGAAATAACGGCAAGTACAAGTAGAACATTGCGTTTTGCCAGTCTAACAAGTAAACAAGGCTCTGCTGTGCAATCGTTTTCGTTTACCAAAAGGTCTTCCGATTTTTCTGCAACATCAATTAAAACTTGATGGGTTGCTTTTTGACTATCAAACAAACTTTCTAGCCAAACAGGCATAGCTTTGGAGAAGTGGCCAACAAACATATAACCAAAAGAAGCTATACGCACAGGTAACCAGTCTAACCAAAAAAGAACATCATGATGGTTTTGGCAGCCATTCATAATATTTGGAGCAACATTCCCTTCATGAGCAGTTTCATGCTGCTCTTCAGTTTCAATGTCGCTTTTATCTACTGAACTGACTTCTGCTTGAGCTTCATTTTCAGCGGCACTAGCCATACATTTTGCTTTTTTATGTTCAATGACTGTAGTTAACAAGCGATAAAATACCGCGCCAGCAGCACCAAAAACGGTGAAGAACAGCATAATAGCAATGTAATAACGGTAGTTTAACCAAATAAGTGCTTGGCCAAAGCCCATCTCCGGCAAGTTTTTGTCTGATAATAATTGCTCGTGATGCATTTCGGTCGTCGTTTCTTCGCCACGAAAAGCAGAGTGTAAATAACTCTTGTAGCTCTTTCTAGTGGTTGTGCAACCAAAACAAACGATAAGTATCACGGTAGAAAGCAGTAATTGAAGTACAGAGTTGTCAATAATCTCTAGTAACAGGTATGTCGCAATAACAGGCAAGAGAATAAACACAGCACTAGCAGTAGTGCCGTGCTTAGCGGTAAAGTTTTTGCCAAAGAAATCTAGGTAATGTTGGTAATAAAAATTAAATTGCCATACTTTTGCAGATAAAGATCGATCGGCTGCTAATGCAATTAATAAACTTAATAAACTCATGTTAGGTGTTGTTCCTTGTCGCTTGTTCAGTCAAACACTGACGAAAGTATTGCCAGTCAAATACCGACCCGGGATCGGTTTTTCTAACCGGGGCAATATCACAATGACCAACAACATTGTCCATAATAATAGCAGGAAATTGGTCTTGCAAACAAAGTGTTAAAGAGATTAATTGCTGATATTGTTTTGCTGTATAACAGATATCATCTGTGCCTTCCAATTCAATGCCAATGGAGTAATCATTACAACGATCTCTTTTCTTAAATGATGAGACCCCTGCATGCCAAGCTTTGTCAGTAAAAGCAACATACTGAATCACACGACCATCACGCCGAATGAGACAGTGTGCTGAAACTTCAACGCCTCTTAAGTCATTAAAACTAACATGGGCGTTACAATCTAGTTGGCCAAGAAATAAATCACTAATGTAATTACCGCCAAATTTCCCAGCAGGCAATGAGATATTATGAACAACAAGTAAACTAATTTCTTCATCCAATTCACGGGGTGAAAAAAACGGTGACGGCAGGTGTTCCGCCTGAGCTAACCAGCCAGAGGAAATTGAAAGCATGTGTTTCTCATTTTTATAGTGATTAATGCGTTTGGTCGTAAGGTTACACTTTGTACTTTATTACTTGCTAACATACAATATCGATACCCTTAATCAAAGGTTGCTTAGTATGGCTGAAGTTGACCCAACAAACAAAATAGCAAAGATATTCGTTTGGCTAGCCTGGATAATTGGCTTAGCACTATTAATGTTCGTATTTCAGGATGTTCTAGACGAGCAATTCAACCCGAATAGCCGCCCGGAAATGCGCTTAACGGAGAATGGCCAAGCAGAGGTGATTTTAGATCAAAATAGGCAAGGTCATTATGTTGCCCGTGGCACAATAAATGAGACTCCTGTTACCTTTTTACTCGATACTGGTGCAACTCAAGTATCCATACCCGCGCATATTGCTGAGCAGTTAGGTCTAGTCGCACAAGGGAATTATCGAGTACAAACTGCAAATGGCAGTATTACCGTTTATAAAACTGAAATTGCCCAATTGAGCTTAGGTAATATTTTCTTGTATAATGTCGCCGCTCACATTAATCCGGCAATGAAAGCAGATGAAATACTTTTAGGCATGAGCGCACTAAAACAAGTAGACTTTTATCAAACGGGTAAACAATTAATCTTACGGGACCCCCTGTAATAGGAAGAAAGCAATGCTTAGTTCACAATTAGAAAAATTACAGCAAGATATTAGCAAAACAATCTCTTGGGCCCTTTGTGAAGATTTAGGTGCCGTTGATAATGTTATGCCTCAAGCGAGCCAAGATATTACCGCGATGTTAATTCCCGAAAATGAGCAAGCAGTTGCCACTGTAATTACCCGTGAAGATTGTATCGTTTGTGGTGTAGCATGGGTGAATGAAGTATTCAAGCAACTTGATGCTTCCTTAAATAGAAACGCTGAACAGGCGACCAAAATCACTTGGTTCGTTAATGATGGCGAATCTGTTGCCGCTAACAGCACTTTGTTTGAACTTGAGGGTGATGCTCGTACTTTGTTGACGGGTGAGCGTGTCGCCTTAAACTTTTTACAAACATTATCAGGAACAGCCACGTTAACAAGTCATTATGTTAAAGAGTTAGCCGGCAGTGATACTAAACTTCTTGATACCCGTAAAACGTTACCGGGATTACGTAGTGCACAAAAATATGCCGTGTTATGCGGTGGCGGTGTAAACCATAGAATTGGTTTATTCGATGCCTTTTTAATAAAAGAAAACCATATTGCCGCTTGTGGTGGCATTAGCCAAGCAGTTGCTACAGCTAAAGGCAATCACAGTGATAAGACTGTTGAAGTAGAAGTAGAGTCACTCAATGAACTTGAACAAGCGCTTAACGCTGGTGCTGATATTATCATGCTTGATAACTTCACCCCTGAAATGATAGAGCAAGCCGTCAAGGCAACACGCGGTAAAGCAAAACTAGAAGTCTCTGGCAATATGACCATTGAAATTTTGCAGGAATACGCCAAAGCAGGCGTCGATTACATCTCAAGTGGCGCACTAACCAAACATGTTAATGCTATTGATTTATCGATGCGTTTTAAATAAGCACTACTATAAATAAAAAAAGCGGTAAGCATTTTATGCTTACCGCTTTTTTTATGAAAAACTTATCGTATCTTTCAGATACATTAGGTTTAATTAGGTTCCCATTAATCCCCAAACCACAGCGACAAGGGCCGTTACTGCTATCATGATGCTGTATATAGTGCCAATAAAGCTAAATTTTACAAAGGTAAAAAAGTAGCCTTGTTTATATACTTTCTTCTGCATTAAAAATAAATAGATGGGTATCCATAGCAATAAACCGCCTGCAACTATTCCAACAAAATTTGCGATCTCTGGGCTGTTGGTTTCTATATTAGCCTCTAATAAATCGAGTATTTCAGAAAGTAGTAGTGCGATGAAAATAAAACTGTGGCTATGCAAAGCCACCGTTAAATGCTCCATATATAATCGTTTTGAGAAAATAAACATCACTTTCAGTAATACCGCAAAAAGTGGTAGTAAAATAAACATCAACTGAGGAAGCTTACCAATAACTTGCTCAATGAGTGGACCGGTATCTGAGTTAAAAGCTTTTTCAGCTTTTGTAATTAACTCTTTAACAAAGACATTAACTTTTTTATTCTTTTCTTTAGAAAGAAAATCAAGTTGTACCTTTTCGTCGCCACTATCATCTATAGTTAAGTCTTTCTTAGTATTAACGTCCTCATCACCGGTCTTCTCTTTCAATAAACTGGTAATCAATGCGTCAAAACGGGCTTGTTTATCGGTAGGTAAAGGTTCTTTAACTTGCTCAAAATCTAACTCGACAAGTTTTCGAGTCAGTTTTATAATATCTTTGTTATTACCTTGGGTATAGTCACTGTTTAAATCGTTAAGGTAAATGTTAAACCTTGCTAAATCAGCAGTTAACTTATCCGCCTTAGCAATAACTTCAACATTATTTTCTTCTTTATTTTCTAACGTGCTCTTCTCTGTTTTCAGCGTTTCTATATGGCTTTTAACTTCAGTGATCAGACCTTGTTTGCCGTTTATATTAATGACGTTATCATCACCCGCAACAAAGAACTTCAAGGTTATAAAAAAAACAATACTAATAAATAAATATAATCGTAGTGGCGGTACATAATGCACCCTCCTACCAGCAAAATATTCATTCGTTAAAAAAGCGGGTCTTGTTAGTAAGGGAAAAACTGTTCGACTTGCGCGAGAATCAAAACTAAAAATATCATCTAGTAGGTGCATTATAACCACCCAAAAATATTTCAATTTCGACTCGGCTTCTTGTCCACAATTTGCACAAAAAGGTCCACTTAGTGGAACATGGCAATTTTCACAACTTTGATTGTCCTCAATTGGAACAGTTACCACATTATTTGTAGATTCGACTTCGGTTAACTCTGTTGTTTGCATAATGAATAATTATTGAATAGCAATAGACAATAAAAGCATAACACTATGTGAATATAAAGTTACAAAGTAATTAAAAAACTTAAGAAAATAAGATGTCGAGACTGATCTATTCTGCTAAATTGATAATTGAGATAAAAGATCAAATCAATATATTTCAACTAACTCTATTAAGACTGGTCAACTATGCTTAGACATAATCACCAAAAAACAATATTGAAAATAAAGCCAAAAGCAGGAGAATTATAATGGCGTTTGAAGTTAAATTTGAATTAACCGAATCAGACTTAGATCATTTCCGCGATGTTATGCGTAAAGCGCAAGCAGGTGCCAAACAACTTAGCGAGCAAGAAATTTTAGCTAATGCTAAAAAGATTAGTCAAAATATAAAGGATAATGTACCCGAGTTTGTTCGTGAAAGAATTCAAAAGCTAGAAACTTTTGTTGCCATGATTGAAGATGATGAATGGCAGATCCCAAGTGACGAGCGCACCGAAGTATTAAGTGCTTTAGCTTACTTTAGTGATCCTGAAGATTTAGTACCTGATCATATTCCAGTATTAGGCTTTTTAGATGATGCGATTATGATCGAACTTGTTGCTGAAGAATTTAAAGATGATTTTGAAGCCTTTGAAGAGTTTTGCGCATACCGTCAACGTGAAGAAGGTCGAAGCGGAGATGCAACTATTACTCGTGAAGAGTGGTTAGAGTCAAAACGTCACGAATTACATAGTAGAATGAGAAGTCGTCGTTCATCGAGAAGAAGTGGCCGTTCTTCATTTCGTTCTGTTTTTTAAAGTAAACACCGTTAAAACGATTTCTCTATAAGAGTAGAATTGGCTTTAAGCTATCAAAATGGCAAAGCATTTGCTTTGTCATTTCTTTACCTTCTTATCTTAACTCTACTTAAACTGTTCTTGCTAAAGGTCGCTCGGTCTACCTGCATCCCCTTGACTATAATCACACACCCCTTGAGAAAAGATTGCTCGTAAAGACGTTAACTGCTCAGCTAGCTCTATGCCACCATACATACCTTGCTTAATTGCTTGTTCAAACGGAATTTTATAACATTTGAAAACACTGCCTTGCCAAGGTCCTTCGGCTTGAATACGGCTATTTGAAAAAATAGCATAATGCTCTGCACATGCTCCTCGTTTTAGCGCTTCATTTCCATAACCAACATCGTTCCAATTACCATCCCAAACATCTCTTCCTTCCGCCAGCACCCCACCCTTATCATCAAAACAAGTATCTTGTAATTGTGTAGGTTTGCTTTGAACCGCATTGAGCTTCGGAAATTCATTACGTTTCAATAGCCATATATCCATAAGGTCAAACGCTTGATTTGTCGGATCAAAATCACGCTTTGCCACCCAAATCACCTGGTTTTCATAATGTCCATTCGCTTGTTGTAAACGTAAACGCGTGCTAAAAGATGCCGACATGTGATGCATGTCCAATTTTTCTTCTAAGTAATGGCGAACATCAATAATGGGTAAATCAAGTTTACCAATAAAAACCTGTCCTCCTCGATAGGCTGCTTCAATCGCGTTAACTGAAGCACTACGTCGAGGTGCCATTTCATTATCAATCACTTGCGTTATATTATCGCTGCCCCATAACGAAATCCAAAATGGCATTTTACGGCCAAAAGGAGTAATAATTGTTTCAGCTCTCATTTGGTGTTGCGCTTTCCAACTGCCTATATTTTTATTGAGATGAACAAATTCAGCTAAGGTGATTTTATTTTGTTTTAAAGCGTGTAGTCCATATTGAACCCCTTCATTATCCCAAGTACTCTCTACTAATCCGTGCTTATCACGGCTGAACAGCCAAGCCATATCTTCCCAGTAATTCCAATTCGTTTGCTCAACCACATCGTCACTATAAAAGTGTCTTAAAAACCCCTGCCTAGGATTATGAATAAAGGTTGATAAGCCAAAGTAACCGTTAATACATTCGCTATTGCCTTGAGGGAAACTCGGCACCATGCCCGCCATCAATTGAGCGACAGGTTGAAGAAAAGCAATTTTTTGTGGAAAGTCTTGTAAGCTGTTCATACCTTCAAGTAGTTGTCGTTGCTCCCACTGTTGCCAACGGCTATTGCCTTTTGATCGAAAGGTAAAGTAATTATTAAATAAGTCACAATCTAAGGTATAAATTGTTTGGCTTAACATATCAGGATAAGAATATTGAGGAATTAAGCCATCAAGAATTCCACGGCTATTTTGACCGATAAGATATTGTGCTAACCCTCCACCTGATCCGCCAATACCAACAGTGTATAACGGCTCGCCAAATAAACTAATGAAATGGAGCTTAACCCTACGAGCGGTATCTTCTGCCAATAACATATTATAGGTATAGCTAGTACGATTACCGCTTGAACTAATAATCGCATAGCCTTTTTGTACTTCTTCTAAACGACGAGAAATGGTTCGTGTCGCTTTTTGCCTACCTTGTCTAAAACCTATGCCCGAACCGCCATGAAACTGATAGATTAGTTTTTTATTCCACAGTGAGCTTAACGTACGTGTACCCAACTCCTCTGGGGTGATTGCCATAACAATAGTGTAGATAAAACGATTAATACTGCCTTGCTCTGCGCGAAACAATTGCAAAGGTAGCTGGGCATCTCTTAAAGACGTTAATTGAGAAAACTGCTCAGTAGCAATTTTAATTAGCTTTTCATCAAGATTTAAATAATAAAACTGTAGATGACTTTTAAATAGGCAATCTTTCGAATAACCAATAACTTTACTACGCTGCGCTATATTTTCATAAACAGGCACACCAAAGCCTTCTTGGTTATCTACCAAGGGCTGACCTATATGGGAATCTATGGTCATGCAATAGAACGGATATTGCTTTGAGCCTGAATATAAAGAATTACTGGGTCCAACATCACCGAGCATGACCGGAAAGTGGAATGTTTCTTTTGGTCGAGTCACTAGGCTGATATGCGGAGAGATTGGCAGTAAATAATTATCCTCTGCTGTGGCTAACCGCTTAACTTGCCGATATTTGTACGGTTGTTCAGAAGGATAAAGCCATACTAAAACGGCAATCAGAGCGAGAGTAGATAATATAAATTTTTTCTTTTGCATTACAACACCACCGAAAAAATTACCCACACCTAAGTTAAATATAGTGGAATTAATTTAGTCCGGTAGAAGATATTATGCTGAAAAAGTCGCCGCTTATTTCAACTTAGCAATAAACGTTTTTCTAAACTTGGCTAATTTTGGTGATACAACGGCTTGGCAATATTGATTTTCTGGATTATTTTTAAAGTAATTTTGATGATAATCTTCACCACAATAAAAAGTAACCGCTGGACTCACTTGCGTGACAATAGAGTCATCAAATAACTGCTCTTGATTAATTTCATCGATTATAGCTAAAGCAACTTCTTGCTGTTGCTCATCATGGGTAAAAACTTCAGAGCGGTATTGTGTTCCTATGTCATTTCCTTGTCGGTTTAACTGCGTTGGATTGTGCAAACTGAAAAATATCTCTAATATTTCTCTATAGCCAATCACTTCACTATCAAACTGAAGCTGTACTACTTCAGCATGACCACTACGACCAGTACAAACCTCTTCATAAGTTGGCGCTGTACTCTGCCCTCCCATATAACCTGGCTTTGCTGTAATAATGCCCTTGACCAAGTTGAGCGCACTTTCAATACACCAGAAGCAGCCTCCGGCTAAAGTCGCTTTTTGTAATGGCTTTTCGTTAAGTTGATCTGTCATTTTATCCACTGCCTTAATCATTGTTTCTTTTATGATTTATCTCAGCCTTTTTTGTTGTTAAATAGGCTAAGATATTATCGTTAATTTATCTATACCCAAGCCACTTGAAGCTGCATATTCAGGTAGCTTGGATATATACCATTATTATTATACTCATATTTAGCCAGTAAGAAATATATGCCACAATTCTTCAAAAGAACGAGCCAAATTCAAGCTATAATTGCGTTGCGTAGCATTGCTATCGCGATTCAATTACTGTTAATTCTCTTCGTCAATTTGGGCTTAGCGTACGAGTTACCATGGATGCCATTGGTAAGTGTTATCAGCTTAGAAGTACTTTTTACATTCAGTAGTTATCTTTATTATAGCCGCAATCATTTAAGTGAAAAGAAGGCCAGTCAAAAAGCAATCTTAGTTCAAATATGCGCTGATATTATTTTTCTTTCACTATTACTATTCTTTAGTGGCGGAGCAACCAATGCTTTTGTTTCTTTATTACTCATTCCTATCGCGATAGCCGCGGTCACTTTAACACCATTATTACTGACGGTAGTTGCCTTCCTTGCGATTGCTTCTTACAGCATTTTATTATGGTCATTACCCATGAGTGTTATGCACGGTAATATGCAAGGTCACTTTATTGGCATGGGTATCAACTTTTTATTTTCAGCACTCGTGGTTGCTATTGTCGTTGGTAAAATGGCACGTAGTATTAATCAACAAGAGCTTGCTATTGCTGCCTATCGTGAAAATTTATTGAAACAAGAGCAAGTGACCTCTTTAGGTGTTGCTTCCGCTCAGGTAACTCACCAATTGGCGACACCTATAGCAACAGTGCAACTGCTGGCTGATGAATTAAGTGAAGATTTACCTGGCAACGAAATAGTGCTTGATATGCAAAGCCAACTTACTCGTTGTAGAGACAGCTTATCTGAATTTCGTGCGATGGTGTTCGATATAAAAGAACAGGTCATTAAAGCCATTAATTGCCAAGATTTATTCGATGAAATAACCGATAATGTCCGAGTAAATAATCCAGAAGTCATCTTACAATTATTAAAGAATAGTGACGAACACGCTAAAGATGTCACCATTGATGGTGATGCTGCCTTGTTACCTGCTATTCTCAATTTAATTAATAATGCGATTAGAGCGAGTAAGGCCAATAACAGCAATGCACTTAGCCTCACTTGTCAAACTATTGAGGATAACTGGCAATTCACTATTCGTGATTATGGTAAAGGATTTACTTTAAAGAAACTTAATGAGCTAGGGGTAAAACCGGTCAATAGTGATCAAGGTTTTGGCATGGCCGTTTTTTTAAGTCACGCAAGTTTAGAACGCCTTGGTGGTAAGTTAGCTTTAACAAATCATCAAGAGGGCGGTGCATTAGTCACTTTAAGCCTGCCAATTTCATCACACAATCAACTATAAGGAAATGATTATGCCTAATTCAGCAATAGCTACAGTGCCATCAAAATTATTAATCGTTGAAGATGATGTTATTTTTGCCAACACCCTTAATAGACGACTGACTAAACACGGTTTTGATTGTGTTCAAGTAGATAATAACAATGATGCGTTACTCGCATGCCATCGCCACACACCCGATTATATTTTGCTAGATATGAAATTAGCAGAAGAAAACACCTTATCAATCATTACACCATTACGTAAATTACGCCCAGATAGCCGTATTGTGCTACTTACTGGTTTTGCTAGCATTGCTACCGCAGTTGACGCAATAAAATTAGGGGCAGATGATTATCTCTCTAAACCAGTCGATAGCCAAACACTGCTTGCGACGCTTAAAGGCAGCAAAGCTGAAACCATAAAAGTTGATACCCAAAGCGAACAAACTTTATCTGCAGAGCAAGTTGAATGGCAACATATTCAACAAGTGTTAAAAGCTAACCAAGGTAATATTTCGGCAACTGCTAGGCAGCTTTCAATGCACCGAAGAACGTTACAACGTAAGTTACAAAAGCGACCTCAATCGCCTTAAACACGCCAACTTAAAGAGGACTTAATAGTTATATGCCAGGTGTTGATGAAATCTAACCATCATTTCTTCTTTAGTCGGTTCTATTTCCAGTTCTACTGCCATTAATTGCATTGCTTGCTCTATCTGATTTAAAAATCGTCCAAAGCCATGGCCACTATTATTTTCAGGTGTTGCCACAAAGACTAATTGCACATTATCCGTAAGCTCAGCTGCATTCCATTTGCTAACAATACCGCATGGACTCTGCTCAGGGTTATACCCTAACATTTGCAACTCACCCACTCGAGATACGATCTCATGAATACTGTATCTAACAATAGGTACTAGCCCATTGGCAATCAGCGCACCATTGTTTAGGTTATAGCGCTTTGCCGCCATAGTAAAAACATCTGTTAAATACATATACAAAGGATTGTAAGGATCTTTTGAATGACTATCTATTTCTACTTGTTGCAATAACTCATTACTGATCTTCAAGGTAACAACAGCATAATTCATTGCACTATGGTGACTTGGTACTGTCACTTTTTGGCTAGCATAGCGTTTATCAATCTCACGTAATTTATGGGCTTGGGTAATGGTGCAACCTTTATTCTTAGAAAACAGATCGTAAGTCAAATGCTGATGATCTCTCAAACGCATATCGCTTTTATCTAGCTTAATTTTTTCACAAAACTTTTCCACCACTTGACTAACTTTACTATGAAAATGAGCAGCGTTAACCCTGATTTCACTCCCAGTAGCTAAAAAGAGTAAACACACTTTCTTAGCCCTTTTACTACCATCAAAAAACGATTTTTTAAGGTGGTGGCTTTCTGGATTGTAATAAAATAAAATTTGCTGGTTAGTTTGCCACTGATGCATTTCTTGGCTGTATCTTACGCGTGCAAGTTTATCATTGGCAATAAACTGACAATTTTCTAGCTCTACTTCATCAGTCAATTCAAAAAACAGTACCGATAATTGCTGATAAAAATCATAATATGGCTGTGGCTTTAAATCGCTGTATTTTCCTGACAACTGCTGAAACAATTCATCGGTCAACGTAAACTCGGCTAAGATATATTGATTATCACGCACATTACCAGGTAAGTAAGCTTTGTGAGCGGCACTTCGTTTTCTAATAATTGACATCTTCATCCCTAAATTTATTAACCTTTTACGATGGGAGCAGTATAATGAGTGCCGATGAAGCTTTTGTGACATAAATATGTCACAAATATGACAAGCATTTACGCGTAAAAGGACCTAATTTGTTAAACGATCAACAAGCCCTGATTGAAGCGATTAATCAAACGATGCCTTTTGGTAAATATGCAGGTAGAAAATTATTGCAATTACCTGAGCCGTATTTGGTTTGGTTTCATAGCAAAGGGTTTCCTGAAGGTAAATTAGGACAACAGTTAGCCTTGATGTATGAAGTGAAACTCAATGGTTTAGAAACCATGCTGCAACCATTATTACGTACTTAATAGCTTAAAATACATAGTGTTTTCTCAAAGAAGTTTATTTAGCGATCCCTAACCAACAGCAAGAACCTTTTTTAGAGTAATTTTGTCTATCAAGTTAGCTCTTTATTATATATCGCCATAACGTTTTAACATGATGCGCTGCTAACAAATTGTTTTGCCAAAGTAAACTTTCATAAGGAAAATTTGCCTGCTCTTTTCCTTATTTTATCCTATTCACTCCTCTTTCAAATTACATTTTTTCGCTTGCATCACTACAAAAAATCCTCTTAAATAACTTGTCAACTGATGAAATTTCATACTTTTTTAGTCAAGATAAAGTTCGATAATCGAGCACTCTGTAGTTTTAAGTAATGAATTACCTCAGGAAAACGAGACACATTAAATTTGTTTATTAATTGATTTATAAAACAATTATAAAATTTTTATAAGGTGGAATAAATGAAAAGACAAAAAAGGGATAAATTAGGTAGAGCGCATTCTAATGGATATCAGGCTGGCCTTGGCGGCAAAACTAAGGAGCAGTGCCCTTATCAGGATATTGATACTAAATCTCAATGGCTAGGTGGTTGGCGAGATGCCATAAGTGATAGAAATTTGGGGTTATTTAAGTAAGAAAACGGAATAATACTAATCCCCGAACGTTAACGTTCGGGGATAAATATCGTAAAAAAACTAAGCTTATAGAGTGTTAATTAAATCACCCGAGAAAAACGTTGCTGATTAACATGCTTTTTCATATAAGCATCAAAGCTCATACAAATGATACGAATTAATAAGCGGGCTTTTTGCTCTACCTTAATATGTTTAGCATTATTTTCTACTAAACCATCATCAATGAAAGTATTTAATAATGGTAAATCTTCAGCAAAATACTCATCAAAATTAATATTATATTTTTCACTAATAACTTGTTTATCTAGATACAAATTACACATCAATTCTTGAATAACTTCACCACGTAAAATGTCATCTTCAGATAAACTTACGCCTTTAATTTGGGCATGCTGTTTTTCTGTAATTGCTTGGTAATATTCTTTCAGATCTTTTATATTCTGGCTAAAGCTATTACCAATAGAGCTAATTGATGACACGCCTAAGCCTAATAAGTCACAGCCACCTTTAGTCGTGTATCCTTGGAAGTTACGATGCAAGGTACCATCACTTTGCGCGATAGCTAATTCATCATTTGGTTTAGCAAAATGATCCATACCGATAAAGTCATAACCAAAGTCACAAAGTGTTTCTATTGCCAATTTCATTAAGGCGAATTTTTCTTGCGTACTTGGTAACCATTCATCACGCAATTTACGCTGTGCAGCAAAACGGCTTGGTATATGGGCGTAACTAAATAGATAGATACGGTCAACATCCCACTCATGCGCTTTTACTAACGTTTTAGTAAAATTCTCAAGTGTTTGATGCGGTAAACCATAAATAAGGTCAATATTAATAGACTTAAAGCCAACATCTTTGGCGTGCTGAATAAAGTCACCAATGAACTCAGTTGACTGCACACGATTAATAGCTTGTTGTACTTTTAAATCAAGATCTTGCACACCTAAACTCAAGCGATTGAAACCTAATGAATATAAATGCTCAGCTAAGTCCATTTCAATTTCACGAGGATCAATTTCAATACTCATTTCTAAATCATCTGAGAAATTAAATTTCTCTTTTAATAAAGATACAAGTTGAGTAATTTGTGGGTGAGTTAAAAAACTAGGTGTACCACCGCCCCAATGCAGTTGCTTAACGGTATACTCTTCAAACAAGGGTGCCTGTAGCGCTATTTCTTGTGCTAAATATTCAAGGTAAGTATCTGCTTTTCCACGATGACGAGTAATGACTTTATTACAACCACAGTAATAACAAAGCGTATGACAAAATGGGATATGCACATAAAGTGACAATTCGCGGTTTTGCGAGTTTTCTATCGCTTTAATAAAGTCATCATGTTTAAAATTATCATGAAACTCTAACGCTGTTGGATAAGAGGTGTATCTTGGTCCGCTGGTGTTATATTTATTTAATAGCGCATTATCGAAGAATTGACTTACTTTCATATTTTCATACCGTTTTATTTAGTGAACGAAAATATTATAGCCTTTTATAATTTATACGCATTGATCAAGCGCAATAACAGACCTTAATAAGCTCTGTTATTGGAATTAAGGCCTGGAACTAGCGCTAAGGGGTCAGGTGAGTAAGTTGCTCAGTAGTGAATTGAAAAAGCTTATCCAAATCAGTAACAACCCCATCATGCCTTTTGTTTAAAGCCGTTATACGTTGGTAATCTTCACGCATACGCTCTTTTTTCGTTAGCGTTTTACGTGCATCAAGAATGGAAAGATTTTTAATTTCTTCATACAAGCCAAAAATTGCCGGAAATTTCTCAGATAATTCCGTCAATGTTTTCAATGAAGACAACAATACTGACAAACGCCAGCAACCTTCATCAAACTCACATTGCTCTTCCTGCATAGCACGTGTAATTAATAGCACACTATCAAATACTTTTTTATCGTGCTTATTTAGTGCTTGCTGTTGTGCCAATTTTGCTTGTGCTTGTTGTTTTTTTTGTTGGGCTACTTTTTTTAATAACTTACCTGCATAAAATGCTAAGGCAAGTACAATAATAACGCCAAACAACAAAGCATAAAGCCAAAAATCACTCATCGAAGTTACTCTTTCTCTTCAAAATCTGAAAAGTCTGGGCGATCTAATTTATCCCATAAGTCATCTTCACTATCACCGTTATTAGATTCATCGCTATCACTAGCGTCGTCATCTTCATCGAGACCTAATTCAGCCGATAATGCTTGATGACGTTCCATCTTCTCATTGTAGTAATCAACTTCTTGCTCTGTTAAGGCAGTATCATCTTCTTGCTTAGCTAAAATTGTTTGCAACGTTTCATCTTGTTCAATTGCATCTAATTCTTGCTCTGGCGATAACTCAATAACGATGTTCTCAACGACTGTATCTTCAACAAAACGAATACTCGCAATAGGTGCCGATTTTTGGCTGGCTAGTTTCGCTTTTGCTTGTTTAGATTTTTCTGCTTTAGCTTTTTCGGCTTTAGTAATTATTTTACCTAAAACAATCGGGGTTTTATTGCCAAGACGCGGATCTTTATTGCCCCCTTGCTGATTATTATCAGTTTGCTCTGGCATTGCTTCTTTCTGACGATTGCCCGCCACCTTACCCGTTGTTTTGCGGGTACGCTTCTCAACTTTTTCTAATTCTTGCTTACTTAACTTAGGTTTAGCTGTCGGTGCTCCACCTGGTTTTCTAGATTTTTTTGAACGAGACATAGATACAGTTACTTTTTTACTAATAATGTCAGCTATTTTACGTTATTAATGGCTTAAAAACCTTAAAAAGCAGAAAAAAGACACAAAAAAAGCGCCAATCGGCGCTTTTTTTATGTCTTATTATTTTAAAGACGCATCTTAATCTTTGGGTCAGTATTGATTTCGCCACTTTTAGAGATAGTAGCGATATTATCATTGCAGCTTAGTACTGCCACATGAGTATCATGAAAGTCTCTAATAAAGTTAAGCTTATAGCCAAATTGCGCTAAGCTACTGGCAGCAAATTTTTGTGCCAACGTTAAACTTTCCCAAAGTTTATCTGTATCGCCCAACATTTCTTGCCGGCGCTCCAACAGGTATTCTCTTTGCATTGCTGCAGCCATAATTCCCCCTCCCTAGACCAATTATGATTTAGATAAGTTTTTATTATTATTATTATTATTACTATTTTGAATGAAATTTAACCTACTTTACATATAACATCAATAGCGATTACACTGTTACCTTGAATTAGTTGGTTTTTAACCAAATAGTCTTTGATAGTTAAGGTAAAAAATGACACGTGTATTAGATGAATTATCAGCGTTATTAAAACTAGAAGTTATTGAACAAGGCATCTATCGAGGACAAAGCCAAGATTTAGGCTATAAAGCTCTCTTTGGTGGTCAAGTTATGGGCCAAGCGCTTTCAGCTGCTCAAGAAACGATTGCTGCTAATCGCTCTGTTCATTCGCTACATTATTATTTTTTACGTCCTGGTGACGCTAGCTTACCTGTTGTTTATGAAGTAGAAGTCATTCGTGATGGTTCGAGTTTTAGCACCCGTAGAGTGCAAGCAGTGCAAAACGGTAAAGCCATATTCTATATGACAGCGTCTTTTCAACATGCTGAAACAGGCTTTGACCACCAAGATACAATGCCAAAGGTGACTGCTCCCGAAGATCTTCCATCATTCACTGATTATATAAAAGCCAACCAAGACTATATACCTAAGTCATTGCGCGAAAAGTTTCTTGCTGAAAAGCCTATTGATGTTCGTCCTGTTCAGCAATATAACTGGTTGCAACCAAAACCAACAGATTCTGTAAGCCAAATGTGGATAAAGGCCAATGGAGATTTACCTGATGATTTAGGCATACATACCTATATGTTAGCTTACACGTCAGATTTCCATTTTTTACCGACGGCATTACTACCTCATGGTGCCAGTCATTGGCAACCAAACTTCCAAATTGCCACTATAGATCACGCTATGTGGTTCCATCGTCCATTTCGCTTTGATGATTGGTTACTTTATTGTATGGATAGTCCGTCTGCGAGTAATGGTCGCGGGTTAGTGAGAGGACAAATATATAATCGTCAGGGGGAGTTAGTTGCCTCTACCATGCAGGAAGGTGTGATTAGGCAACGATAACTATTAGTAACGTGGTTATAAATCTATAGTCACGTTACTTTTTAGACAAGTTGCTTTGCAGTCAAGTAAATGACAGCTATATAGCACGTGTTCTTTTTTCTAATACTTTACGTTTTTCAACCGCTAGTGAAGTGACGCGCGCTTTTAATACCGGCTCTAAACCTAACATAAAGTACACTTCAGCCATTAAAAATAATGGCCCAATCAGAAACTGGCTCAAATCATCCACAAAAGCCGGTTTGGCTTTTTCATAATAATGACCAATAAACTGAATAATCCATCCAACAACAAATAAACCTAGTGCGATATAAATCAAACCCGCTGTACCACTCAATAATTGCGCAATAAACAAGTTAATTAATATATATATCAGCATGCCCAATGCTAATAAACGATGCAAAAAAATATAGTAAATAGCGACTACAGAAAAAATAGCCATCGCTAAGGTATAGTGCAAAGTCACTTGAGTACTAAAAACATCATCCATGGTTATTTCAAATGTAATGGTACTCAACATCAGTGTTACTGCTAACACTATCAAAGGTACTCCAACAAAATGGGTATTGATGTTTTTCTGATTCAAATGCACACTTTTATAACGCGCTAATTGCTCTTCAATTGACTTCATTTAAATACCCTATGCTATGAATTTTTCTGCCAATCATGACCACTAGGATGTTGAAAAACACGCAAGTCAAACTGTGGTGCAATGGCAAAAAGGTGGTCAAAAATATCAGCTTGAATTGTCTCGTAAGCGCTCCAATCTGTGGTGTTTGCAAAACAGTATATTTCCAGTGGCAAGCCAGTTTGCGTAGCGGTTAACTGCCTAACCATACATGTCAGATCATCACGAATATGACTATTTTGTTGTAAGTACTTAGTAATATAAGCACGAAACGTTCCTATGTTAGTCAATTGTCGACTATTTAAGGAAGTAAACGATTGGGCAATTTCATCGCTATTATTGTCTTCTTCACTCAGCGCCAACTCTTGTTTTTTATCACTAAGGTAATCTTGTAATAAATATGCATTTGTTAATTGGTTTATTTTTTCAGTACTGCAGAAATCAATACTAGCAATATCAATAATAACGGTACGCTTTATACGTCGTGCCCCCGTATGATACATATTGCGCCAGTTTTTAAAAGAATCACTAATCAGCGCGTAAGTAGGTACTGTAGTAATAGTTTTATCAAAATTTTCTATTTTCACCGTACTTAGACCTATTTCTAGTACATCGCCATCTGCACCATATTTGGGTAACTCAACCCAGTCACCTGCAACGACCATTCTATTCGCTGAGATTTGAATACTAGCGACCAAGCCTTTAATTGTGTCTTGAAAAACCAACAATAGTACCGCGGTCAAAGCACCTAGACCACTTAATAGATAAACAGGTGAACGGTCAATTATAAGCGAAACAATGATAATACTGGTCACTAAATATAAAGCTAATTTAATGATTTGAATAATAGCGCTTAATGGTAAAAAGCGTTGTTTGGCACTTTCTTTATAGATGCTTCGACTGACATTAAGTAAGGCGCTAATACAACGTGATATTTGAAAAGTAAGTAACACTTTACTCAATAAAATGAGTAAAGTACTGGCAATACTGGTGGTTTCTAAGATAAGTGGCGTTAAGAAGAGCATCAATACAAACGGCAGCAGTAAAGCCATACGACTGAGCACGCCATGCTCCATCAATGCATCATCCCAGGTGTTTTTACTATTAATAATGACCTTATTCATTAAACCCAAGACTTGATATTTCGCAACATAATAACTTAGGCTAGAAATCAACAAGATCACACCTATACCTACAGCTGTTGCGCTACTGGCTAAATATTTCAAGCTAATGCCTTGCTCACTCAGCCAAATACTGATCAGTTCATTCATATACTTCTCCTGCCATCTTATTGGCAAGTAGCTTAGTTAAGGGACAATACGCGTTTAAATTTAGTCATCACGTTGAGCATTATGTTGCTGTCTCATGTTCTCAAGTCTTGCATCTTTATCATGCCAAAATTGCGTTAACCATTTTTGAAAAGCAATTCTATCATTTCGATCTGAAAAATTGATATGCCCCAACTCACTAGCAATATCGAATGTATGGATATCAATGTGTACATTTTCCACCTGCCCATAGATAAAATCACTGAAATTTGGAATTCCATCGGGATAATAAATAGTAACATCAACAATTTTAGTCAAATGCTCACCCATAGCATCCAATACAAAAGAGATGCCGCCTGACTTAGGTTTCAACATATGTTGAAAAGGAGAGCCTTGTTTATCATGCTTTTTTTGACTAAAACGCGTGCCTTCAATAAAATTCATCACGCTAACGGGTTTGTGTTTAAACTTAGCACACGCATTTCGAGTCGTTTCTAAGTCTTTACCACGTAGATGAGGATTCTTCTTCAAGAAAGCTTGGCTATATCGTTTCATAAAAGGAAAGTCGAGAGCCCACCAAGCGAGTCCAAGCAGAGGTACATAAATAAGTTCTTTTTTTAAGAAGAATTTTAAAAATGGAATGTTTCCGTGTAAAGCACGTTGTAAAACGACAATATCAACCCAACTTTGATGGTTTGCTAACACCAAATACCAATCATTAATTTTAAGTTCTTCTAAACCTGTCACCACGATATTTGTTTTAGTAAATATATTTTGAATTATACTATTTGTTGCAACCCAATTACTGGCCATTAAATCAAGTAAGTAGCTGAATATTTTTTTTGAAAAAGTTAATGGAATTAATGCTTTAAACAGTGAAAAAACTAAAATAGGTAACAGCCAAAATATGGTATTAAGGATATAAAGGGAAAAGGATATAAAACCGATCAATTTGGCTGGTAAGAAATTTAGCATATCTTGATAATAACTAATAATAATAGATAAGTAACACGGATAACGTCATTTAATCATGATTCAGCTAATAATTAAATTTTTTTATTACTCCTCTATCACGCAATTCATTTTAAAATCACACTATTCGTTAAATAATCGTTAAATTATTATTTTGGGTAAAAAGTGATCTCTTTTTTTTTATCATCCAAGAATAACGCTGTTTACGTGAATATAAGGGTGTAAAACACATGGTTACATGCAAATACTTTATAAAACGATTGAAAATAGACTTTTTAGTGTTTTCTAATAGTGAATAATTACCTTTAATAATTGAGTTTTTAATCAGTTTCAAGCATACTCGAACTAGCTTAATAATAGGAGATAAAATGAACTTTAATAGAGCTGTAATCAAAGTCGGTAGTGCTTTAGTAGCACCCAGTCGCGATGGTTGTAGTGGCCAATATATCTTAGCAATTGCACAATTCATTACCAAATGCCAACAGCAAGGTAAGGAAATTATTTTAGTTTCATCCGGTGGTGTCGCTGCTGGCCGTACTATCATTCAACACGGCTCCCCCAAACTCTCACTATCCACTAAAAAAGCCATGGCAAGCGTTGGTCAAATGCAAATGATGGCTAATTGGCAACGTTTCTTTGATGTTCCTTGTAGCCAGATACTCATTACCCAAAATGATTTAGCGGACAGAGAACGCTTTATAAGCATTCAAGAAACAATAAAAATTCAATTAGCCAATGGCGTGTTACCCATTGTTAATGAGAATGATACCGTCACCACCAAAGCACTTGCTATCGGCGATAATGACAATATAGCCGCGTTAGTTGCTCAGGCATGTGAAGCGGACAGTTTATTCATATTAAGTGATATTGATGGTGTATTTACCAAAGACCCAAATATCAATGACGATGCCGTATTAATCCCAAATATCGATAAGATTACTGATGAAATTTATGCCATGGCTGGCACTAGTCGTAATCCTTTAGCGAGCGGAGGCATGAAAACTAAAATACAAGCCGCTGAAAAAGCCGTTGAACACGGTATAAATACTTATATCGTTAACGGCACTAAAAGTGAGGTATTTAGCTCACTTTTAGCAAAAGTTAATCCAGGTACTCGTTTTGCCGCAGATAAAGATATTATTACCGCTAAAAAGCATTGGTTAAAACATACTTTAAAAAGCCGAGGTAAAATTAAACTCGACCCTGGTGCTGTTAATGCCGTCGTTAACAAAGGTGCTTCTTTATTACCATCGGGTATAAAATCAGTGACTAATAGATTTAAAGCCGGTGATGCCATCGATTTAGTTGATGCAAGAAATAATGCGGTGATTGCCAAAGGCATTACTTTGTATAGTCACTATGACTTAAAAAGAATTATGGGCAAACACAGTAATGATATCACCGATATTTTAGGGCATGACCAAGGCGATGTTGTAGTTCACCGTGATGATATGGTTATTTTATGATTAGACTAAAATAGTTATAGTAAATAGATTAAAACCACTTAAACAATTTTTGACAAGAGTAGCAAAATGACTGATTTTAATATCGCCACTATGGCACAAAAGGCTAAACAAGCCAGCAGAGTGGCTGCACAACTTAACAGTAGTGAAAAAAATGCGCTATTAAATGACATTGCCACTGCAATTGAAAATAATAGTGATGCCATTATCAAAGAGAACAGTAAAGATATTGCCGCAGGTAGAGAAAAAGGCCTGTCGCAAGCCATGTTGGACCGATTAGTGCTAACGGATAAAGGCATTAAGGATATGAGTTCTGCTATCCGTGAAATTGTTGCTCTAACGGATCCGGTTGGAGATATTGATAAACTATCATTACGCCCGAATGGCATTCAAGTCGGTAAAATGCGCATCCCTCTTGGCGTTATAGCCATGATTTATGAAGCGCGTCCCAATGTTACAGCAGAAGCTGCCGCCTTATGTATTAAATCGGGTAATGCCGTGATTTTACGTGGTGGCTCAGAAGCAATTCATTCCAACTTAGCTATCGCTCACTGCTTACATCAGGTATTAACGACTCATAATGTTGATGAGCATATTGTTAGTGTTATTCCTGATACTAGCCGCAGTGTTATTGAACAACTATTGCAACAAAGCGACACGATTGACCTCGTTATTCCACGTGGCGGTGAAGGCTTGATCCGCTATGTTAGTGAAAATAGTCGTATTCCTGTTATCCAACATTATAAGGGCGTATGTCATTTATACATTGATAAATACGCAGACTTAGATAAAGCTATCAACATTTTAGTTAATGGTAAAACCCAAAAACCAAGTGCTTGTAACGCCTTTGAAACCGTTTTGGTACATAGTGATATTAGTGAAAGGTTTTTACCCCTAGCAGCTAAAGCACTCAATGATGCTGCACAAGTTAAAGTTCATGCGTGTCAAAATAGTGTTGGGTTTTTTCCTAATGCTGAGCTGGCAACTGAAGAAGATTATCAAGCGGAGTATTTAGCGCAAGAAATTGCGGTGAAGGTAGTGAGCAGCTTTGATACGGCAATTAGTCATATCAATCAATTTACCTCTGATCATACTGAAGTAATTATCAGCCAAGACATTTCACGCAGCCAAAAATTCATTCGCCAAATAAACTCCTCAGTAGTAATGGTGAATGCCTCTTCACGCTTCTCAGATGGTAACCAATTAGGCTTAGGTTCGGAAATAGGCATATCTACCAGTAAACTACATGCTTATGGTCCAATGGGCTTAGAAGCGTTAACCACTGAAAAATTTGTTGTTTTTGGCGATGGTCAAGTTCGACTATAAACAATAGAGTCACTATAACAATATGCCTATGGAACTCTTATTAGGCATAGAAGCGTTAACCACTGAGAAATTTGTTGTTTTTGGCGATGGTCAAGTTCGACTATAAACAATAGAGTCGCTATAACAATATGCCTATGGAACTTTTATTAGGCATAGAAGCATTAACCACTGAGAAATTTGTTGTTTTTGGTGATGGTCAAGTTCGACTATAGACAATAGAGTCACTATAACAATATGCCTATGGAACTCTTATTAGGCATAGAAGTGAGAAGCTTATATTTAGTAAACGATGACGATAAATAAAAAAGCCTAAGATTCAAAAGATCTTAGGCTTTTTTTACTTAAATTTAACGCTTAATGAACACGTCGTGCATTTGGTTTTTGTTTCACAATGCTCAATGCTAAACGGTCTGCCCATTGCCCGTCATGTTTATTCTGACAAGCTTGTTCACTATCAAAGCGAACGCTTTTTTTAATATTTTTAACAACAACCCCTACTTTTAACAATTGCTTCTGGATAGTCGCGATCATTATTTCATCTTGTTGCAACGCCTTCATTGCGTCAATTTCTTCATCGGTATTAAATACACACGTAACAACTAAACTACCGGGGAAGTTAGTGTAATTGGCTCTATGGGTTAACCAAACAAAACCTGCCACCTCATGCAAAGATGACTCACACGCTATAGTTAATGCCTTGCAGACGTTATTATCAATTTTTTGATTCGTTTTGCTTAATTTCATCATTATTATCATACCAATTCAATTTTATCCATTTTAACTGTGCCTAAAAGGGAACACAATAAAACCGTTTACGTTAAATTTTTCTACTTCTGACTAAAACCCACTAAAAAGTAAAATTCACCGACTAATACCAATCGGATTAATGCTTGTGATTTTCTTAGTTACTGAGTATGCTACGCGGCCATTTTCTTGTAGGCATTCTCGTAGGTATTAATGATGATAGGTTTTGATTACGGTACATCCAACTGTGGTGTCGCCACTATGCGTAACGGCCAACCCCACATTATTCCGCTATTAGGTGATGAATCATACATTGCTTCAAATCTATATGCCCCAAGTCGCGATGTTATCGCCAATTGGCTTTCTCAACAGTTGGCTAGCCCACAACAAGCAAACTTTATCGCTGAGAGAAAAAGTCAGTTACAAAAAGGTCAAGCAGCGCTGCGAGAGTTAAAATTTGACGGTATTTCCAGTGAATTACTCTTTGGTAAAGCTGCCTTAGCGCAGTACCTTGAAGACCCCGAAGAAGGCTATTACATCAAATCACCTAAGTCATTTCTTGGTGCTAGTGGTTTAGCGACGGCACAGATTCAATTTTTTGAAGATATTGTTGCTTGTATGATGAGTAATGTAAAAAATCTCACTGAACAAGTACTGCAAAAAGAAGTTACACAAACGGTTATCGGTCGACCTATTAATTTCCAAGGCTTACATGGTGAAGAAAGTAACCGACAAGCCATCAGCGTATTAACTAATGCGGCAAAACGTGTTGGTTTTAAAGACGTTGAGTTTCAGTATGAGCCCGTTGCGGCAGGTTTCGAGTTTGAAAGCTCACTAACAAAAGAAACACGGGTATTAGTTGTTGATATCGGTGGCGGAACGAGTGATTGTTCAATGCTTCTGATGAGCCCAAATTTCACTGACAACGATAATCGTAACGATCATCTGCTCGCTCATACCGGTGTTCGTGTGGCAGGTAATGACTTTGATATTCAATTAGCCTTACAAGGCATCATGCCGAGCTTTGGCATGAATAGTTTATTGAAGACGGGTAAACCCATGCCAACAAGTAGTTTTTACCAAGCGCTAGCAATTAATAACATTAACGAGCAAACAGAATTTTACAGTGCCAAAAATAGACGTAATTTGATTCAATTATCTCGTGATGCCAAAGAAACCGCTATTATTGAACGCTTAGTAGCCGTGCACGACCATAAACTTAGTTATCAATTAGTCAATGCCGCTGAACAAGCAAAAATCGAACTAACAGAGCAAACTAAGCAAACGATTGACTTAAGTGATGTTACTGATGGACTTTGTGCTGAAGTTACCAAAGAAACCTTGCGTTCAGCCAATAAACGTACTTTAGAAAGCATTGCTAATATAATGCACTCAGCTGTCCAACAAGCCCAGTGTCAACCTGAAGTGATTTTTGTCACTGGTGGTACCGCAAAATCTCCTGTATTGAGTGAGTTTTTACAGCAACAAATGCCTAATATCCCAATTGTTGTTGGAGATCATTTTGGAAGCGTTACTTCAGGTTTGGCGCGTTGGGCTGAGAAAATATATCAATAATCAATTTAACGTTTAGTTTGTTAATAATTAAACGCTGGTAAATTGAGTAAATTAAAGTAAAAAAAACGACGCTCCATGCGTCGTTTTAGTTAGCGGCTGTAAATATTTCAGCCCTAAAATCCATTCAATTTAAAGCGCTTTAACTAACATAATGTTTCCTGTTATTGCGACAATTAAACACTGACTTTGTGCACTAATGGATTCCCCATTCGCATCCTCAGCTAAACGCGCTTGCCAATCAATACCAGAATAACGAATACTACCACTGCTTACATTAATTTCAGTACTTGCTAAGACGGTTAATCCAATCATGTCACTGGAGTTATCTGTTTTATCTTTTGAATTCTGTAATGTCTTGAATGGCTTCCATAAAATAGCAGTAACAACCGCCGTTAATAAACCAACCGTTAATATTTCACTTTGCCAACCATCAACAAAACCAATACTAACTAAAATACCGGTAGTCAAACTAGCAATAGCAAAAAAGAATAACGGACCACTTAACCCCATAATACTGAGTTCAATTACAAAGCTAATACCCGCAATTAAGTACCATAAATGATCAGGGTTTTCTAAAAAATATTCCATAAAACCTCTTTAGTAAATTAACATAGACCTTTTAAACGCTAGATCTATATTAAGTACTAGTTAGACAGCTTCAAACTACTTGAAACAGCAATGGCTTGTGCAACAGTATTAGCAATATTGTCACCCGTTTTACCATCTGTCAGTACCACTGTACTTTCATTAGCAATAGCTTGATGAGCTGAAATAGCATCTTGTGCTAGTGTTAGCATTACCGCAGATTGACCTTCCTCACTATTTGCCGCATGACCTACGACCTCTAACGCATTAGCATCCGCATCCGCAACTAAGCGAATCGCTTCCGCTTTACCTGTTGCCTCAAGAATTTGTGACTCTTTTGATGCTTCTGCTGCAAGCACTTGCTCAGCTTTTGCTGCCTCAGCATCTAATACTCTCGCTTGTTTCTGACCCTCAGCTTCGGTGATCGCTGCAATTTTAACCCCTTCTGCGGTTAATATCACTGAGCGTTTTTCACGCTCTGCAGTCATTTGTTTTTCCATATCTTCACGGATAGTCTGTGGTGGCGTGATATCTTTTATTTCATAACGAGTTACCATAACACCCCAAGGGGCAGTAGCTTCTGTCATTGAATTTAAGATTTGAGCATTAATCGCATCACGGTTTTGAAAACAATCATCTAACTCCATTGAGCCAATAGCATTACGCATACTAGTCATAGCAAGTTGTACTACCGACATTTTATAATCGGTGATGTTATTCGTCGCCGCTGAAGCATCTGTGACTTTCATAAATAAAATACCGTCAATATCTAAAGTAATGTTGTCTTTAGTTATTGCCGGCTGTGAAATAATCTCTAATGACTGCTCTTTTAAATTACGATCAGCAGCTACTGATTGCACATAAGGGATAATAAAATTTAAGCCCGCAGAGAGGGTTTTGCTGTACTTACCTAAGGTATAAATAACATAACCTCGGTTTTGTGGTACAAAATAAATGCCCTTTTTGAGCGTGTATAAAATAACAATAGTCAGCCATAAAACCGGACTAGTAAGAATACCTTCAACAATGTTTTCCATAAATATATTTTCCTTATTATTTGAATCTACGTTTGATATAAAATCTAAATTCAATTGAGACTTATTTTTAACAACACGTTAATAGACTGTTAAAGGCAAAGCAAGTTATTTTACCAAGGTTATTGATTGCACGGCGGCAAGAACGATCGAGTTAAAATTATTTCAGGAATAAAATAACAGCTTCTCTACATATCTTTGTATGCCGAGAGAGTGCATTACATCAAGGCGCTGGAAGACCAGTATTTTCCCACTATAGAGGTAAGTGTATCAGCCAAAAAATAATAAGGGGATAAAGTGACATTTAAAACTTTGGGGCACCTTGCAGCACCGATTTTATTTGTCGCTATAGCAATATGGGGATATTTTCAATTAGATAAAATGCCAAAAGCACCAACAGAAGGTGGTGCTTTTGAGTTTTGCCAATAATATTTTGAAACAGGATTATCACTAGTGATAACGTCTTGTTCAATAACCGGCCTTTACTTGTCAGTAAATTAGTTAGCTTATATAAGTACAACAATAATCAATTAAAGTTTTCGCGCGAACTTCAAAAGAACTATTTGCAGGGACGCCAAAAGATTGTCCGCCGCTAATGTTTTGCCATTCAGTAGCACCGGCCAGTAAAATTTCACATTCACCGGCAGTAATTTCCATTAACTCTTCTTCATTAGTACCAAACTTATATTCACCTGGCATCATGATACCTAAGGTTTTAAAACTTCCATCGTTGAAAGTAACCTTTCGGCTGGTAACTTTACCATCAAAATAAACGCTGGCTGCTTTAGTAACGGTAACTTCTTTAAACTCTGACATTGATAATTCTCTTTAATATTGTGATGATTTAAAAATAGGAAGACTAAAAGCAAAAACGGGAAGCCATTAGCATCTATTGAGCAATGGATTCCCGATTTAGTGACTACGGGAATGACAACCCCAAGGCTGTCATTCTAAGTCGCTATTATGTTGCACTAGCAATTTTTTTCATGTCAGTCATATAACCGCGAAGTTCTTTACCAATCACTTCAACACCATGACTGCGAATAGCTTCGTTTACTTCAATCAAACGAGCATTATCAACGTTATTTGAACTTTCTTTTAAGCCTTCACCTAATTGCTCTAACGATAAGTTAGCTGTGAAGTCTTTAAGTAATGGTACAGCAGCATGAGTAAATAAGTAGTTACCGTACTCTGCAGTATCAGAAATAACTACATTCATTTCATAAAGCTTGTTACGCGCAATACAGTTAGCAATTAATGGCGTTTCATGAAGTGACTCATAATATGCTGACTCTTCAACAATTCCAGCAGCTACCATTGCTTCAAAGGCTAATTCAACACCTGCTTTGATCATGGCAACAACGAAAATGCCTTTATCGTAATATTCTTGTTCAGTAATTTCAGTGTCACAATCAGCAGCTAATTCAAAAGTAGATTCTGCTGTTTCTGCGCGCCATGTTAATAAGTTAATATCATCATTTGCCCAATCAGCCATCATAGTTTCAGAGAAGCGACCTTCAATGATGTCATCCATATGCTTTTCAAATAATGGACGTAAAATCACTTTCAATTCTTCAGACATATCAAACGCTGCAATTTTCGCAGGGTTTGATAAGCGATCCATCATGTTAGTGATGCCGCCATGCTTAAGACCTTCAGTAGTTGTTTCTAAACCGTACTGTAATAATTTACGAGCGTAAGCTGCGTCCATACCTTGAGCAAGTAATTGCTTGTGACCTAATACCGCAGCTGTTTGCAACATGCCGCAAAGAATCGTTTGCTCGCCCATTAAGTCAGACTTAACTTCTGCGATGAAAGATGACTGTAAAACACCGGCTCTATCACCACCAGTTGCACTAGCGTAAGCTTTAGCAATAGCTAAACCATTACCTTGTGGATCATTTTCTGGGTGAACTGCAATAAGTGTTGGTACACCAAAACCACGTTTGTATTCTTCACGTACTTCAGTACCAGGACACTTAGGAGCAACCATCACAACCGTGATATCAGAACGAACTTGCATGCCTTCTTCAACGATGTTGAAACCATGTGAATAAGAAAGCGTAGCACCTTGCTTCATCAACGGCATTACCGCAGTAACAGCTGAAGTATGTTGCTTATCAGGTGTTAAGTTTAAAACTAAATCTGCTTGAGGAATTAAGTCAGCGTAGTTACCCACTGTAAAACCATTTTCTGTAGCCCACTGCCATGATTGACGTTTTTCGCTAATTGCACCATCACGTAAAGCATAAGAAATATTTAAACCTGAATCACGCATGTTTAAACCTTGGTTTAAACCTTGAGCACCACAACCAACAATAACAATGTTCCAGTCTTTGATGAAATTACAGCCATCGCTAAACTCTTCACGTTTCATAAAACGACATTGGCCTAATTGACCTAATTTTTCACGTAAACTTAAAGTATTAAAATAATTGCTCATGGGGATCCTTGGAATATCTAAAATTTAATGGGTCAGATTTTCTGACGATGAAAATACCATACCCTAGATATCATGTTGCAAGAAGTGATATATTCGCACTGCAACGTTGCGTTTTTAGCAATACAAAGATAATTATCTACACAAGGGCAATAAATTATGGATCAAAAAGCACTGTCGATGTTTGCCCATTTGAGCAAAACCTTACACTTCGGCAAAACTGCGCAAGCACACCACATCAGTCCGTCCACGCTAAGTAGAGCAATTCAACGACTCGAAGATGAGGTTGGCGGTGAATTATTACATCGCGATAATCGAACGGTGGTCCTTACGGATGTCGGCAAAAAATTCAAAATTTATGCCGAGCACCAGCTTGAACAGTGGCATAGCTTCAAACAATCACTTGACCATAAACAAGTGGCGTTAACTGGAAAGCTACATATTTATTGTTCCGTTACTGCCGCGTACAGTCATTTACCGCCGTTACTTGAACGCTTTCGTGCTCGACATCCTTTAGTAGAAATTATGCTGACCACTGGGGATGCCGCTGACGCCCTTGAACAAGTACAAAATCAATCCGTTGATTTTGCTATCGCTGCTGCGCCTGAAAACTTACCCCGTAGTGTTTACTTCCACCATCTTGATACCATAGCGCTTACGGTTATTGCGCCAACCATGACTTGCAAGGTGCAGCAACAACTGAGTCAAAAAGTTTTAAGTTGGTCTGAAATTCCGATAATTCTGCCCGAGCATGGTGCTGCCCGAAAAAGATTTGAGCTTTGGTATCGTAAAAAGCAACAAGGAAAACCTACCATCTACGCGACTGTTTCTGGTCACGAAGCCTTGGTAAGCATGGTTGCTTTAGGTTGTGGTGTTGGCATAGTGCCGCAGGTCGTAGTGGATAACAGCCCAGTGAAAGATAGGGTTAGCAATCTCGAAAATATTGGTGATATAGAGCCCTTTGAGTTGGGGGTCTGTTGTTTGAATCAATCAAAAGCACAACCACTAATTAAAGCTTTTTTTTCGTCAATTATTTAATTTTCATTTTGCACTAGACCGAAACAGCACTCATTAAATGGCGTAACAACCTATCCATAGCTCGGTAAGATAAGGCCTCAATTAGATGTTTATGGCAAATATTTGAGGTTCCTTCCATATCTGCAAGCGTACGGGCAATCTTCAAAATTTTGTGGTGCGCTCGAGTTGATAAGCCAAGTTTTTCCACTGCAAGTTCTAAAAACTCATTATCATCAGCACTTAAATCACAATAACGCTTCAATTCGCTACTGCTGATATGTGCGTTGGCTTTATTTTGTCTTTGCAGCTGGATAGTCCGACATACTCGCACTCGCTGTTGTACTTGTGCGCTTGATTCATTTTTTTTACTGCTCTGCGCCCATGTCCCTCGGGGTAGCCTTGCGACTTCAATTTGAATATCAATCCGGTCAAGAAAAGGTCCTGACAAACGATTTAAATATCGTAAAACTTGTTCTGGCGTACTACGTTTGTCGTTATAGAATCCGGTTGGACTCGGGTTCATCGCTGCAATTAATTGAAAACGTGCGGGAAAGCATTGTTTGTGCAAAGCTCTGGAAATAGTAACTTCACCTGATTCCATTGGCTCTCGTAACACGTCTAACACTTTTCGTTCAAACTCAGGTAATTCATCTAAAAATAATACACCGTTGTGCGCGAGCGTTATTTCTCCTGGTTTGGGCTGACTGCCACCTCCGACTAAAGCCGCTGATGACGCAGTATGATGTGGTGCTCGAAAAGGTCGAGTAAACCACGACTTACGCGTAATGCCTTGATGGCTAATCGATTGAATGGCAGCGACTTGAAGTGCCTCGTTCTCGGTCATCGGCGGTAAAATACCCGCTAAACGGCTAGCTAACATGGTTTTACCCGTGCCCGGAGGCCCGATGAACAATAAATTATGACCACCACTGGCAGCAATTTCAAGCGCCCGCTTTGCCAAGGGTTGCCCCATAACATCACTCATATCTAATTCTTGCTCTTCCTCAGTCAACTCCTCTGCCATTATTTTCTCAGTCACTAACGGTAAAATTTGTTGACCGGCAAAATGAGAAAACAGTTGTGTTAAATGACTTATGCCATGAATTTTTGCTTGTTTAACCCAACTAGCCTGTTCGGTATTTTGTGTGGGAATAATCAAAGTACGCTTACTTTGACTACTTGCCATAGCAACAGGAATTTCCCCGACAATAGCCCTTAGTTCACCGGATAATGCCAGCTCTCCAGCAAATTCATACTGAGATAGATCAACGGGTGGTAGTTGTTCAGACGCGGCAAGAATTCCCACCGCTATGGGTAGATCAAAACGGCCACCCTCTTTCGGTAAGTCAGCAGGAGCCAAATTAACCGTAATACGTTTAGCCGGAAATTCGTAACCACAATTTATTATGGCGCTACGCACCCTGTCTTTTGACTCTTTTACCGAGGCTTCGGGTAAACCAACGATATTGAATGCGGGTAAACCATTAGCAAGATGAACTTCAACCGAAACAAGGGGAGATTCAAGGCCGATACGAGCGCGACTGTACACACAAGAAAGTGACATATAAATTCCATTTAATTGATTCCTTTTTTCCAGTGTAGTTCAAATATTTTTATATTGGTTTATTATTGATTGTCGATTACTGTACAAAAATACTATAACAAAAAACCTTGCACATAGGATTAGAGCTATGGTACTAATTTAATAAGTAAGCGACGCTGAACATAAAAAAACCAATAATCAGTCTGCGCAAAATAAACAAGCAAAGAGATAAAATGCAAATATTTAACTCAATTATTATAAACCTTCTCGTCGTGGTGATTCTTAAATCATCTCGAGGGTTTTGTTGAGCTAAAAAAAAGCATTCAATCAAATAACAAACCCTCGCTTCGCAAGAACCGAGGGTTTTCTTTTTAGTTTCTTTTTAATTGATTTTTTATTAAAGATGAAGATGCTGGAAATACAGACATTAACAATATAACAATTGGAATCATCATGACCAAGAGTAAAACGCTAACAGGCGGCGCATTATTATTTGAAGTATTACAAGAGCACGGTGTTCAGCACGTTTTCGGCTACCCCGGCGGTGCCATAATGCCAATTTATGACGCTTTATACGATAGTGATGTAAAGCATTTTCTATGTCGTCACGAGCAAGGAGCAGCATTTTCTGCTGTAGGTTATGCGCGTGCTGCAGGTACTGTTGGTGTCTGTTTAGCGACCTCAGGTCCAGGGGCAACAAACTTGATTACCGGTCTTGCCGATGCGCTTGCCGATTCGATTCCAGTTGTTGCTATTACAGGACAAGTTCCTACTGCTGCGATGGGTAGTGATGCCTTCCAAGAAATTGATATTTTTGGTTTATCTCTTGCGTGTACTAAGCATTCTTTTCAAGTAACTGATATTAATGAGCTTGAAAAAGTATTGCATCAAGCCTTTGAAATTGCTTTAGAAGGTCGTCATGGACCCGTACTTGTTGATATTCCAAAAGACATTCAATTAGCAGAAGTAACTCAGCGTTTAGATAAACTGTCTCATTTAAAGAATAAAGTAAAATTACCCCTTGCAGATATCAGCAAAGCCCTTGATTTACTGACGCATGCTAAGCAACCTATTTTGTATGTAGGTGGTGGTGTTGGTATGGCTAACGCGGTAGAAGAAGTACGCGATTTTGCTGAAAAGACAGGTATGCCTAGTGTTTCGACATTAAAGGGATTGGGTGCAATAAATCCGGATAATGAAAACCACCTTGGTATGTTAGGTATGCACGGTACAAAAGCAGCTAACCTTGCGGTACAGCAAAGTGATTTATTAGTGGTAGTTGGCGCTCGTTTTGATGACCGAGTGACTGGCAAACTAGATGAATTTGCTCCGAATGCTAAAGTTATTCATTTTGATATTGATACCGCTGAAATTAATAAACGTCGTGATGCTGACGCTGCTATTTTAGGAGACTTAAAGGGTAACTTACCATTATTAACGACTGAATTAGACATAGCAGATTGGCAACAAAAATTGCAGCAAATGAACACTGACTTTGCTTGGCGATATGATCACCCCGGTGATAGTATTTTTGCCCCTGGCGTATTAAAAACAGTAAGCGACCTTATGCCGAGCAACACCTGTGTAACCACTGATGTTGGTCAACACCAAATGTGGGCCGCACAACATATGACATTTGATGATCCAAGCAACTTTTTAACCAGTGGCGGCATGGGTACTATGGGATTTGGTTTACCCGCAGCAATTGGTGCACAAATATCACGACCTCACGATACAGTAATAGCTGTATCGGGTGATGGTTCAATTATGATGAATGTACAAGAATTAGCTACGATTAAACGCTACCAAATCCCCGTGAAAGTCGTGTTAATTGATAACGCTAAACTAGGTATGGTTCGTCAATGGCAAGACCTATTCTTTGACGGCCGATTAAGCGAAACTGATTTGTCTGACAACCCTGACTTTGTCATGCTAGCCCAAGCGTTCGACATAAAATCACAGCTGATTACTAAAAAGAGTGAAGTTAAAGCTGCCATTGAAGAGATGCTAGATCATGATGGCCCTTATTTATTACAAGTAAAAATAGATGCAGCGGAAAATGTTTGGCCGCTAGTACCGCCAAATACAGCAAACGATAAAATGATGGAGAGTGTTTAATATGAGTTCTATGACGCTGAATAAGTATCAATTAATCATTATGGCTGATGATAAGCAGGTAGTATTGGAGCGAATTTTACAAGTCACTCGCTATCGCGGCTTTCTAATCAATGGTATGAATGCCGAAGTAAATACCGGTAACAATGTTGCCACAATTACTATGAGTGTTAGTAGTGAACGTCCTATTTCTTTGCTTATTGATCAAATAAACAAATTGATCGACATCAAGGGTGTCAAAGTGGACAATAGTGAAGTGCAAATACAACAACACAGCGCTTAAATAACACGGCGCTTAGACAACAAGTAATATAATAAAAATTCGCTCTCTACAAATTTACATTACTCTGACATTGGCGTCGGGGTTTGTTGGTTTTTCAAGAGCAACAAAATTAGGAAAAGATAATGGCTAAAGTAAATGCAGACTATATTTGGTTCAATGGTGAAATCATGCCGTGGCAAAATGCTACTGTTCATGTAATGAGTCATGCACTTCATTACGGTTCATCAGTTTTTGAAGGCATTCGTGCCTATGAAACACATAAAGGCACGTGTATCTTCCGTTTAGAAGAGCATATCAAGCGTTTATTTGATTCAGCAAAAATTTACCGAATGAATATTCCATACACGCAAGAAGAAGTTGTACAAGCCTGTAAAGATGCTGTTGTAAAAAACGATTTAAAATCAGCATATCTTCGTCCATTAGCCTTTTTAGGTGATATCGGTATGGGTCTTCGTCCACCTATCGATGCTAAAGCTGACCTTATGATTGCCGCATTTAGCTGGGAAGCATACTTAGGTGCAGACGCCATTGAGAATGGTGTTGATGTGGGCGTTTCTAGTTGGAACCGTTTAGCGCCAAATACAATGCCTACTGCAGCAAAAGCAGGTGGTAACTATTTGTCTTCACAGCTTATATCTACTGAAGCTGCTCGCCATGGTTATGCCGAAGGTGTAGCACTTGATGTGAATAACATGGTAAGTGAAGGCGCAGGTCAAAACTTATTTTTAGTACGTAACGGTGTTATTTATACTCCACCGGGCACAGCTTCTATTTTGCAAGGTTTAACACGAGATGCTGTTTTCTACTTGGCTAAGCAGTTAGGTTATGAAGTACGTGAAGAATCTATTGCACGTGAAGCACTATATCTTGCTGATGAATTCTTTATGTGTGGTACAGCTACTGAAGTAGTACCGGTTAAATCGGTAGATGGTTTACCTGTAGGTACTGGTTCTCGTGGTCCTATCACTAAAGCACTTCAAGAAGCCTTTTTTGGTATTTTTGATGGCACTACCAGCGTACCAGAAAGCTGGTTAGATCCTGTAAAATAAAATGCCTTTCGGCTCTAGTTCCTCGTTAGGAGTACTCACCTATATTCATAGGCTCCGTGCTCCTGACTTGTCTAGAGTCAAAATACAATTTTATTAACCTTCTTTATATAAAGTTATTTTAAAAGTTCATTTAGCTTAGTAATAACAAAGTGAATTTCCAAAATAATATTATTAAAAAATAAGTTCTCAAACTCACCAATTGGAATGTAAAAATCATGCCTAAATTAAGATCTGCAACTTCTACTCAAGGCCGTAACATGGCCGGTGCTCGTGCTTTATGGCGTGCAACAGGCATGACAGACGGCGACTTTGGGAAACCTATTATCGCGGTAGTGAACTCTTTCACTCAATTTGTACCCGGTCATGTGCATTTAAAAGACATGGGCCAATTAGTTGCCGGCGCTATTGAAGAAGCAGGCGGTGTTGCCAAAGAATTCAACACTATTGCGGTTGATGACGGTATCGCAATGGGTCACTCAGGTATGCTTTATAGCCTGCCTTCTCGTGATTTAATTGCTGACTCAGTTGAATACATGGTTAACGCACATTGTGCCGATGCCATGGTTTGTATATCAAACTGTGACAAGATTACTCCAGGCATGATGATGGCTGCAATGCGTTTAAACATCCCGGTAATTTTTGTTTCTGGTGGTCCAATGGAAGCCGGTAAAACAAAGCTTTCAGATCAAATTATCAAGCTTGATTTAGTTGATGCCATGATTAAAGGCGCGGATCCAACAGTAAGTGATGAAGACAGTGATAAAATCGAACGCTCTGCCTGTCCTACCTGTGGTTCATGCTCAGGTATGTTTACTGCCAATTCAATGAATTGTTTAGCTGAAGCATTAGGTTTAGCCTTACCGGGTAACGGTTCAATGTTGGCTACACATGCCGATAGAGAGAAATTATTTTTAGATGCTGGTAAAGAGATTGTCAAATTAACTAAGCGTTATTATCAAGATAACGATGAGTCTGCACTACCACGTAATATTGCCTGTAAAGAGGCTTTACACAATGCTATGTGTTTAGATATTGCGATGGGTGGTTCAACCAACACTATCTTGCATTTATTGGCAACAGCACAAGAAGCCGAAATTGATTACACCATGGATGACATGGATAAATTATCACGCATTGTGCCGCAATTATGTAAAGTAGCGCCTTCAACGCCTGAGTATCACATGGAAGACGTGCATCGCGCTGGTGGTGTCATTTCAATATTAGGTGAGTTATCACGTGCTGGTTTATTAAAAACAGATGTGCCTAATGTATTAGGTACCACGTTAGCCGATGTGATCGCCAAATATGATATTACGCTGACTGATGATGAAGACGTTAAAAAATTCTACCGTGCTGGCCCTGCTGGCATTCGTACCACTAAAGCATTTAGCCAAGATTGTCGTTGGGATACCTTAGACGATGATAGAGTAAATGGCTGTATTCGTAACCTTGAAAATGCCTTTTCGTTAGAAGGTGGTTTAGCGGTACTTTCAGGTAATATTGCCGTCGACGGCTGTGTGGTTAAAACCGCCGGTGTAAGTGACGACAATCTTGTATTTACCGGTCCTGCACACATTTTTGAAAGCCAAGATGATGCCGTAGCCGGTGTTTTAGACGGTAAAGTAGTCGCTGGTGAAGTGGTTGTTATTCGTTATGAAGGCCCTAAAGGCGGACCAGGCATGCAAGAAATGCTTTATCCAACGACTTACTTAAAGTCTATGGGTTTAGGTAAAGCCTGTGCCTTATTAACTGATGGTCGTTTCTCAGGTGGTACTTCAGGGTTATCCATTGGTCATGTTTCTCCTGAAGCAGCTGACGGCGGCACAATCGCCTTAGTTGAACAAGGCGATATCATTCATATTGATATTCCTACTCGTGAAATTACCTTACAAGTATCTGAAGCTGAACTTGATGCACGTCGTGCTGCAATGGAAGCTAAGGGTAAAAGTGCTTGGAAACCTGCTGATCGTGTTCGTCCAATTAGCTACGCACTTAAAAACTACGCAATGTTGGCAACCAGTGCAGACAAAGGCGCAGTACGTAACCGTGCGTTACTTGATGGTTTAGTCGATTAGTAACAAAAAAACTGCGCACAATACTGCTAAAGAGTAACTAGTGCTGATAAAGGTACTGTGCGTAACCGTGACTTATTAGATGGTCTAGTTGATAAGTCAAACTGAATAATTGTGCTAGAAAGGACAAAGAACTTTCAAGCTCAGCTAATATGATTTCGTCATTCCCGAGTTTTCTAACCGGGAATCTAGCTTTCAGATAATGGATGCTCGATATAATCAACTCGAGCATGACAATTTCATGGTTAGCTGCATTTTTTCAAGTGATTGACAGTAATTTAGGCAAAACCATGACAGAAACACTCAAACAAGTATCACCCCAAGAGCCATTAGATTATCTACGTCGTATTCTACTTGCCCCTATTTATGACCTAGCCGTTGAAACCGAACTGACGGCTTGCAACAAATTATCCTCCCGTTTAAATAACCACATTTATTTAAAACGTGAAGATCAGCAACCCGTACATTCGTTTAAGTTACGTGGCGCTTACAACAAACTCAATAGTTTAACTGAAGAGCAATGCATTCATGGTGTTATCGCGGCTTCTGCTGGTAATCATGCACAGGGTTTAGCACTAGCCGCTAAAAAACTGGGTATTAAGGCAACTATCGTCATGCCCAAAACGACCCCTGATATTAAGGTGGACAATGTAAGACGCTTTGGTGGTGAGGTACGATTAGTTGGCAATAGTTTCAATGAAGCACAAGCCGCTTCAATCGAATATGCCAAAGCAGAAAACAAAACCCTGGTTCATCCCTTTGACGATGTTGAAGTCATAATTGGCCAAGGTACTGTGGCTAAAGAACTGTTACAACAATTACCCCAAGCTGATGTGGTTTTTATACCTGTAGGCGGAGGCGGTCTACTTGCGGGTATGGCGGTTTACTTAAAACAGCTAAACCCCAGAACTAAAATTATCGGTGTAGAAGCTGAAGATTCAGCTTGTCTAAAAGCAGCACTCGAAGCAGGAGAGCCCGTTGATTTAACTCAAGTAGGTTTGTTTGCCGATGGCGTTGCCGTTAAACGTATTGGTGAAAATACCTTTGGTTTGATTCAAGAGTTTTGTGATGAAGTGATCACAGTTTCAACCGATGAAATTTGTGCATCTATTAAAGATATTTTCGAAGAAACACGCGTTATTGCCGAGCCAGCTGGTGCATTATCTTTAGCGGGTTTACAAAAATATTGTCTGACCAGCAAAGGTAATGAATCTTTAGCAGCAATACTTTCAGGCGCAAACATGAACTTTCATACCTTGCGCTATGTATCGGAGCGTTGTGAATTAGGTGAAAAGAAAGAAGCGATATTAGCGGTTACTATTCCCGAAGAAAAAGGAAGTTTTAAACGGTTTTGCCAATCTATAGGTAACCGTGCCATTACCGAGTTCAACTATCGTTATTCTGGTAAACCTAGTGCTGAAATTTTTGTCGGTGTTCGTCTTGGCGGCAGTGTGGAAGAACGTCAAGAGTTACTGCAAGGGCTAGAAAGCGCAAATTATCAAGTGAGAGATTTTACTGATAATGAACTAGCTAAATTGCACGTTCGCTACATGATTGGTGGAAAAACGCCTCATTCAGCGAAGAACGGTAACGATGAGCGACTCTTTAGTTTTGAGTTTCCTGAACATCCGGGAGCGTTAGAAAAATTCTTAGCCGCTATGGGGGAATACTGGAATATCACCTTATTTCATTACCGTAATCATGGCGCAGCATTTGGTCAGGTACTTGCTGGTTTCGATCTTGAGAAAAGTCAGCAGAACGAATTCTTCCAACATCTTGATGACCTTGGCTATCAGTGGCAAGAAGAAACTGACAACCTCGCTTATCAGACATTTTTGAATTAATGCAGAAGAGCCAATAAAGTTGATACTTTATTGGCTCTTTTCTTTTAAGTATTACTTAGCTGGAATAGCCGCATCAATTTTCTTCAACGACCGTAAGAATAGACCTAATCCGCCCATAGCCAGTATCAAAATAACAATTAAGTCAAAAGAGGTCATAGTTCTAAAGCTAAAACGAATAGAGGAAATTACGCCAAAGATAAGACCTGTGATAGAGCCTAGCGCTAACAGCCAACCAATAGGGTTCTTACTGTTATAAAAAATAATCCCGACACCAAACATAAAAGGGATCATAACCATACCACTCGTTACGCTATAATTTCCGCCCATAGCAGAGAAGCCATAAAGACGCATCCCCATACCAAAACTAGAACTTACCGTAATTGCATTAAGCAGCAGGTAAAAACCACCGCACATCATGATCAATCCAATAAAAAACTGTCCTAAACCACCTGATGTCCCACCTGCTCCGCGCATAAAGTCTCTTCTTTCACTATGTTAGTTATTGTGTTTTTTATAGATAGTACCTGAGCAAAGGTAATAATGGCAAGACTTTGATTGGACGTCATAAATAACCTAAACTCTGGATAAGCAGCACTTGCTCAACATTCCCATTTTTGTGGTTCTCATCGTTAAAACGTCGATAAATAGCCAGCTATTCATAAACTTTTTGCCTTGATAACCTCAGAAATTGAAACATTGATCGGACATTTAACTACATTGTTCCTGCTAATTTTTCTGTGTTACAACCTAATCTATTGATTTTAAATAAACATCAAGCACTCATTATCCAGAGTTCTGGTTAAATAATGAGTTGAGCTTGGGTTATACGAACTACTGATAAGTTAAATATCAAAGATATTTAACTGCTATTCAACCTGATCATACATTTTTCGACCAGACCGTGGAAACAAGATAAAATGTATATTTACACTCATATGTCATTGTTTCAGGCAATAACCTAGTTTTTAAACTTTATCGACTTTCCTGTTTGATAACAGCCATTACATTGCGCGTTATGTTGTCACAGCGATCACCAGCAAATTCATACAAGCTAAGCTTCTGTTCGGTGAGTACCTCCCCTATTTCGATTTTTAACATTTTTTTAGCTCGATGAAAGCGTACTTTTACAACGTTATATTCAAGTGAAAGTATTTGAGCAATGTCATTTATCGCCATTTTTTCAATGGCACGTAAAATAAAGATCGCACGATAATTTATAGGTAATGCGTTAATTAATTGTTCTAGCGTAGCTTTAGTTTGTTGATTCGCAATAGCGTCATGAATGGGCTCGGCGGCAGTATCAAGTTCAATTAAATTAAACACTTCTTTCTCCTCTTTATAGCTTAAGCGACTAGATTTTCTTAAACGCATCAAAGCAATATTTCGCGTTATAGTGGCAATCCAAGTCATAAAACCTTTTGGTCCCTTAAAGGTAGCGAGTTTTTGATAAGCAGTAATGTGCGCTTCTTGCACAATATCCATCGCCTCATCGTCATCAGCAAAAATGCCTTTGGCTATGCGAAACATAAGCTGGTTATAGCGACGTATTACGACTTCGTACGCATTAATATTGCCCGCTAAAATATGCGTAATGAGTTGGTAGTCTTCTGTTGTCGTTAAAGAATCCATTTCGGTCATGTGTTTGCCTGTAAATCACGTTTAAGTTAACTTTTTTTACTTCATTTTTTTAAGATTACCGCCATGGTATTTTAATACATGGCAGTATGCAGCCTGAGCCTATTTACAATGATAGTAAATATTGTACTAAATCATCTTTTTCAGAAGGCATTAACCCTAAAGCCAAGTGATTATTATAATGCTCGACTACATCAAGTAAGGTCGCGGCGCTACCATCATGAAAATATGGCGGATGCTGCCACACGCCTGCCAATGGCGTAGTACGGTATTTTCCGGTAAGACTTCGGCTGGCTAACGTTGGGTCTGTACCGACAACGTCTGGATAATGAAGCTGTGTGCCAGCATCTGTAAATTTATCGCCGCTATGACAAGAACCACAGTTGCCTTGATTATTAAAGACCACCTTGCCTCGCGTAGCCGCATCACTATCAAAACTCCCTTCAGGGGCTTTAGGGGCATTTAAGGAAAATTGATAAGCTTCTAAGGCAGGCAGTTTTTCGGTAAGTAAATCAGGATCGTGCATAATATTGAGTCCTAACCTTTCATCAATAAAATTACCTTGTGCGCCCATTTGTGTCACGGCAACATAAGCATTCCAATATGAAATACTTCCTTCACCCGTATAGGTTGCTAATGCGACGTCTTTTAAGCCATAAGCTGGTGGTATTACGGTAGGATCATTAAGACCATCTTGATTCCAATACGCATCATACTTACCAGCGCCCCAAGATAGCAGTACGTCTTGCGTCGCCTGATCTTGTAAAGCTGGTGACAATGACAAAATAACACCAGGATTTAGATCTCTATTTGCCCAGCCATCTAATCGCTTACCAATGCCTGGAGCAACGGAGTCATCAACTGTTGAGTGACACAAGGCACAAGTCGCCCCGAGGCTAACTAAGGTATCTTTACCATTAATTTCTTGAACATCACCTTGTAAACCAACAACTGCATTGAGCTTTAATAAGGTGATAGTTGTGGCGGGGTCAGTAAGATCAACCGTTTGTAATACCCCTTCAGGTAATACCTCAGAATCAACTTTAAGGCCGACTGATAAAGCAGTTACCGGATCGACTGCGCCAGCAACTACATTGTGTAATTGCAACGTATCTGTCCATAGTTGCTCATCGCCAAAGGTATCAAAGCGAAATATTTCTTTGCCTTGTGAAACCAGTTCAGGATCTAACATTGTTTCTTTTTTGGATGATTCATTACATCCTGACAGCCCTAATAATATCAGGGGTATGAGCGTAATTATCTTGCTTGTATGTTTCATGTTGCTCTCATATTTTCTAATAAGTGTAATTAATAGATGTATGAGTTAAGAAAAAGTAACAAAGATATTGAAAAAATTGTTAGAAAATAAAGGCTGCTCTGTGCGCAAAGCGGGAGAAGAATTTTTAAATTGTTTGTGTTAGTCGAAGTCGACTGTACACCCGTTAGTTGACTTAAACAGCTCGACAGCTAACTTAATAATCATTGGCATAGCGGACGTTCTCAAAATCGGTTTTGAGACTACTTTCATTATCAAAAAACAAAATACAGTAATAGAACTAGAACAATATCTTTGACTGCTTCAACTCATTCCTGCCGTTCGTCTTCTCTATATGAACGTTTATGTTTGGCTATATTACGAAATCGTGTCCGATATGCCTTAACAACTTCTCTTAGTCGTTTCTAATTCAATTGGATCGCATGAGACTGAAGATCCTCGGTGCTGTTTAGAAGGTTTTTATCCAAAGATTGTCGCGCGGGATCTGTATTTATTATTGAATATAACAATGAGGTATAGCGTTATTAACGCAGAGTAAGTTTAGGTTGTAACTCGACGCTACCGTCAAAATCAACGGCCATCAGTTCTTTATGGTTTAGTAGTACAGCGAGCACATCGCCACGGTAGACATTACGCACAAACAGAAGCCTCGCTCCACAGCGCTGTAAATGGTCGACCTCGAAATGCTGGACAAAAGAGAGGCCATTGTACATTTCGTTTGATGTGACGCGCCCACGACGTTCGTATGATGATGACATATATAGATCTCCCAGTAATGATAGGCGTATGGCATGAAAAAAGACTGTCAATGTTAAAAGTACTAAAAATTATAGGTTCGATGGACGGAAAAGACTAGTCCGATGAGCTAAGCAATTATTATGAATATGTGCATAGTCATATGTTTCGACCTATTGGCACTCTATCGCTCGTTTTTATTGTTATTCCTAATCACCAAAAAATCTCAGCCATTTTTAAATGACATTAAAAGATAATTATAATTTAAATTTTTTATTCCGCTTTACTCATTAAGCCATGCCAATGCTATTATGTGAACGACAGCAAAGTTGGCTGAGTTACCAGCCAGACAGATCAACTTATTGGTAAAAGTTATCATCAATGGTTAGTGTTTTAAGTCCATTAACACAACTCGACATTGGAAATATATTTAATAGATTTGGTATTATTGCTATCTTCTTTTCATTGATGCTAGAATTAAAAGAAATCTTATTACCTAGTTATTAAGTATTTAATACCTAGCTAATAGTAACTCACTCATAATCTAAGTGTTGCTTGTGCCTACTTTTATAAATAAAACAATGATGGTAATAGTGCTTTGTTTGATCTTTATCGGTCAATCAATGGCATCAATGACTATGTTTTATAGCATGACAAGTATGCAACAAAGTGAGCAAATGATGACTAAAATGTCATCGATGAAAGGTTCAAATCATCACAGCACACAGAGAAACAACACTGCCCACGACATGAGTGCCATGTCTGATTGTGACGAAGAAATGATGACAAAAAAAACTTGTTCTTCTATGTCTTCTGAAAGTTGTTGTGAACAAGAATGTGATTGTTTAACAAGCGGATGCTCAACTGTATCGGCATTTTCAATGATTATCAATTACACCCCTGTATTTGCAACACCGAGTAAAATAAAGTCACTCAATACCATTACCACAAGTCAAACACTTACCTCCCTTTATAGACCACCAATTCTGAGCTAATCACAGTCTCATTGCGTCTACATTTTGCTGTATAAATTTTATAGTTGATCACTTAAAAAGTATCGCTGATGCAAAAAACCGTCTCGTCATTACCGTAAAGTATTCCCTCAGGAGGGAGTCATGTTTTTATTTTCTTTTCCCGTTCAAGCTCGCACAACTGTTGCCAGCATCATCACATTAAGTTTGTTATGTGTTGTTAGCCCTACTCTTCAAGCTGCTGATAATCAAAAAGTTTGGTCATTTAATAGCACAGTGAAAACCGCACAAAAAAACGACCCTTGGCTCACGGGCAATAAACACCAGCAACAAGCCGTTGAGGCCCTGAGCAATGCAGCTTCAAGTTTACCTGACCCTAAAATGTCAGTCGCATTTGCAAACCTGCCTACCGATGGTTTTGATTTTTCTCAAGAAGGTATGACACAGCTAAAGGTGGGTATTACCCAAATGTTTCCTCGTGGTGATAGCCTGACAATAAAGAATCAGCAATTACGTATTCAAAGTGAAGCCTATCCCTTTCAACGTAGCGACAGAGAAGCCAAAGTTGCGGTTACGGTTGGCAGTTTGTGGCTTGATGCTTATAACGTTCAACAAAGTATTATCCTGATTGAACAAAACCGCTCCTTGTTCGAGCAATTAGCTGATGTTGCCCAAGCCAGCTATTCTTCAACCTTAGGTAAAACACGTCAACAAGATATTGTTCGTGCACAGCTAGAGTTAACGCAACTCGATGATCGACTAGATATACTCGCGCAACAGCAAAATGCTTATTTAGGTATGTTATCGCAATGGCTATCAACTGCTTTTATTGCTAATACAGTGCAAGTAAACATGAGTGAGGTCGGTCAACTACATAATATGAAATTGGCTAAAAAACTGCCTCAGTTAGATTTGCTTCATAAAGATTTGCTCCAATCGGGTTCAGCCCGTTCAAATTTAAAAAGTAATGATCTGAGTAATAACCCTTGGTTATCTGTTGAAGAACTGACTCAAGTTTTTGCTAAGCACCCTGCAATTATTGCCTTAGATAAAAAAATACTAGCGACAAAAACAGGTATAAATTTGGCAGAACAAGCCTATCAACCAGAATGGGGCATTAACGCAAGTTATGGCTATCGTGATGATGATGCCATGGGTAATAATCGAGCAGATTTATTTTCTGTTGGGGTTACTTTCGATTTACCATTGTTTACTGATAACCGTCAAGATATGACCGTAAAATCAGCGGTTTCAGCGACAGAAGCGGTAAAAACAGAAAAGGTATTATTACTACGCCGATTACTCGGTGCTTTCTCTAGTGCGCAAGGACGTTTATCACGATTGAATAATCGTAAAACACTTTACCAAACAAGACTGTTACCGCAAGTTAACGACCAAGCAGAAGCCTCATTAACAGCATATACCAATGATGATGGCGATTTTTCAGAAGTAGTAAGATCACGTATTGCCGTACTCAACGCTGAGATCGAACAACTAAAAATTGCCGTTGAACAGCAAAAAATAATCTTAGAACTGAATTACCTCTTTGTCGGTAATTTGGCTACGAACAATACACCGGCAGACTTTGCTATAGGTGAGGAAAAATAATGACTATCAATAAAGAAACCAACAACTCAGTAAAACGTCCACCGTTAAAAACCGGACTAGTTGCGTTAACAAGTTTAGTCTTAGGGATAATAATAACCTTAACAGTGATAACTTTTTTACCTTCAAAACCAACCACTGTTGATAATAGTACAGAAGAAAATAGACCCTTGTACTGGGTAGCGCCAATGGATGCAAATTTCAGACGTGATCAACCTGGTCAATCCCCTATGGGAATGGATTTGATCCCTTATTACGGTAGTCAAAATAATACGATTGATGAAGGCCCTGGTACTATAAAAATATCGCCGAGTGTTATTAACAACTTAGGTGTACGTACTACTACGGCAACTTACCGCCCACTAAAAACCACGATAGAAACCGTTGGTTACGTCACTTATGATGAAGACAAATTAGTGAATATTCACCCACGTATTGCAGGCTGGGTTGAAAAGCTCTACATCAACGCTATTGGTGATCCGGTTAAAAAAGGACAACCGCTTTATGACATCTATTCTCCTGAATTGGTCAATGCTCAAGAAGAATTACTGCTCGCGCTAGATCGAAAAAATAAACGTTTAATTATCGCGGCGGAAAATCGTCTTATCGCGCTACAAATTCCTCGTAACGCCATTAATACATTAAAAAAAGATAAAAAAGTACAACTAAATGTCACCTTTTACGCACCACAAAATGGTGTGGTAGAGAGCTTATTTGTCAGACAAGGTTTTTACGTCAAACCAGAAACCATGATGTTGTCCATAGTAGATTTAACGCAGGTATGGGTGAAAGCAGAAGTTTTTGAGCACGATGTCTTTAAAGTTGTCATGGGCGATAGTGCTAGCATGCGTTTAGATTATTTGCCCTCTAAACAATGGTTCGGTAAAGTTGAACACGTGCATCCCATGTTAAACCCAAAAACTAGAACCGGTATTGTTAGGCTGCATTTTAATAACCAGAATGGTGATTTAAGACCTAATATGTTCGCGCAAATTTCAATAGCGATCAACGACAACGAATCTGCTTTGCAAGTACCAAAAGAAGCCGTTATTCGTACTGGTAACCAAGACAGAGTTGTTTTGGCGCTAGGCGATGGTTACTTTAAGTCGATCGCGGTGAAAATTGGTCGTTTTGATCGTGATAATATCGAGATTATTTCTGGTCTTTCTGTTGGAGAGAAAGTGGTCAGTTCTGCACAATTTCTTCTCGACTCTGAATCTAGCAAAACGTCTGACTTTAACCGTATGTATATTGAAGAATTTAAGCCTGATGATTCAACAGCCGAAACGAATAACGACGTTTCTTCAGCAACTGTGCATGGCACGGTTACTTCGGTAATGACCGGTCACCGCATGGTCACTATCAATCGTGAAGCAATTGAAAAATGGAATAGAGAGCCTGCTAGTGTAGATTTCATGGTAAGTGAATCCGTTGATATGGCACTATTTACTGTTGATGCTTATTTAATGTTTACCTTCGAAATTAAAGACGGTGAATTTACCATTGTTAGCGCTATGGCAATGAAACAAGGCATGTTGCACGACATGACTCAGGGAGAGAAATAATGATTGCTGCCATTATTCGTTGGTCAGTAGGCAATCGTTTCTTTGTCATACTAGCCACTATGATTTTAGTGGGCGTAGGTTTGTATTCAGTAAAAAATACGCCTATTGATGCATTGCCTGATTTATCTGATGTGCAAGTTATTATCAAAACGAGTTATCCCGGACAAGCACCGCAAGTGGTTGAAGATCAGGTAACTTATCCGCTTACTACCGCCATGTTGTCAGTACCTGGCGCGGTAACTGTGCGTGGTTTCTCTTTTTTTGGTGATTCTTATGTCTATATTATTTTTGAAGAGGATACTGATCTTTATTGGGCTCGTTCTCGCGTATTAGAATATTTAAGTCAGGTATCTTCTAACCTGCCTAGTGATGCAAAACCACAATTAGGCCCTGATGCTACAGGCGTTGGTTGGGTATACCTATATTCCTTGATCGACAAAACTGGCCAACATGATTTAAGTCAATTACGTAGCTTACAAGATTGGTTTTTAAAATATGAACTGCAAACTGTAAAAGGCGTTTCAGAGGTAACCGCACTAGGCGGCATGGTTAAGCAATACCAAGTGCAAGTTAACCCTGACAAGCTACGTGCTTTTGGCATTCCACTCTCTCTTATTCAAACTGCCATTAAACAAGGCAACCAAGAGATTGGCGCTTCCGTAGTAGAAATGGCCGAAGCTGAATACATGGTAAGGGCAACGGGCTACCTAAAAGGCGTAGAAGACCTTGAAAATATTCCCTTAGGTGTCAATAAAAACGGTACACCATTGTTACTTAAAGATGTTGCAGAAATAGGCACTGGTCCACAAATGCGCCGTGGCATTGCCGAGCTTAATGGTGAGGGTGAAACCGTTGGCGGCATTGTGGTGATGCGCTTTGGTGAAAATGCTCAGCAGGTCATTAACGGCGTAAAGGCTAAACTAGAACAATTGAAAAAAGGCTTACCTGAAGGGGTAGAAATTGTTCCTGTATATGACAGATCGGCGTTAATTGAGCGTGCAGTGAGCAACTTAGCGATGAAGCTTTTAGAGGAGTTTGGTGTTGTCGCTTTAGTTTGCGTCATTTTCCTCTTTCATCTCCGTTCTTCTTTAGTGGTGATCATTAGCATTCCTGTCGGTATTTTAACAGCCTTTATCGTAATGCATGCACAAGGTTTGAATGCCAACATCATGTCTCTTGGTGGCATTGCTATTGCCATTGGCGCTATGGTTGATGGTGCGATTGTGATGATTGAAAACATGCACAAGCACATGGAGCGCTTACCCCAAGATCAGCCCTTATCAAACGATAAACGTTGGCAGATTGTGATTGATTCCGCTAGCGAAGTAGGCCCGGCATTATTCTTTAGCTTACTCATTATCACGGTCAGCTTTGTGCCTGTATTTACCCTTGAAGCGCAAGAAGGTCGAATGTTTTCACCACTCGCTTTCACCAAAACCTATGCAATGGCTGCGGCGGCGGCGTTAGCTATTACCTTGATACCAGTATTAATGGGTTATTTTATTCGTGGTAAAGTACTCGCTGAACATAAAAACCCAGTGAATAAATTCTTAACTGCATTGTACCTACCTGCGCTCAAAACAGTATTACGCTTTCCTAAAGTTACCTTAACTGCCGCCGTAGTCGTGCTTATCATTGGTTTATATCCGTTAGATAAAATAGGCAGTGAATTCATTCCACCTCTTGATGAAGGTGATTTGATGTATATGCCTACCACTTATCCTGGAATATCTATCGGTCAAGCAAGACAGTTACTGCAACAAACCGACAAGCTGATTAAAACGGTACCTGAAGTAAAAACCGTTTTTGGTAAAATGGGACGCGCTGAAACAGCAACGGATCCTGCACCGTTAACTATGATAGAAACCTTCATTCAATTTAAGCCTAAAAGTGAATGGCGAGAAGGTATGACTAGCGCTAGTTTGAAAAAAGAACTTGATGCGATAGTAAAACTCCCCGGTGTCACAAATGCCTGGGTTATGCCAATAAAAACCCGTATAGATATGTTAGCTACAGGGATAAAAACACCTGTAGGCATTAAAATATCGGGGCCAAAACTTGAAACGATTCAATCCATTGGTCAACAGCTTGAAAGTATCTTGGCCAAAGTACCTGGTACAGCTTCAGTATATTCTGAGCGTGTTGCTGGCGGTCGCTATATCAAAGTTGATATTCAACGCGGCAAAGCGGCTCGTTATGGTTTAAATATTAGTGATATTCAACAAGTGGTTGCCACCGCAATTGGCGGTATGAATGTTACCAATACAGTAGAAGGTTTAGAGCGTTATCCTGTTAGTTTACGTTATCCCCAAGATTACCGAGACTCACCAGAGCAGCTTTCACAATTACCTATTGTTACGCCCAATGGTCAGCGAATTTCGTTAGGCGATGTTGCCCATATATTTATTGAAGATGGTCCGCCTGGTATTAAATCAGAGAATGCCAGATTAACGGGCTGGGCTTTCATTGACTTGGCTGATACCAAAGGGGTTGATGTTGGCAGTTACGTGAACCATGCACAAACGGTACTAGATAAGGAATTGAAACTTCCTACAGGTTATTCTATTACTTGGGCAGGTCAGTATGAATACATGCAGAGGGCGAAAGCCAAACTGACTTATGTTGTCCCATTAACGCTGGCAATTATCATTGTATTACTGTATCTAAACTTTCGTAATGTCATTGAAGTCGCCATGATTTTAGGTACGCTACCACTTGCTATGGTGGGGAGTATTTGGTTAATGTACTTACAAGGTTTCAACTTCTCTGTCGCAGTAGGTGTTGGTTTTATTGCCCTAGCTGGAGTTGCAGTAGAAATTGGCGTTATTATGCTGGTTTACTTAAATCAAGCGTATAATGCTTTATTGGCCGATAATGCCACAACAGGAAAAATGATAACAAAAGCAGATATTTCACAGGCAGTACTTCATGGGGCAGGTTTAAGAGTAAGACCTGTTATGATGACCGGAGGAACGGTTATTGTTGGCTTATTACCCATATTATATGGCACAGGAACCGGCTCAGAAGTGATGAGTCGAATTGCTGCACCTATGGTAGGTGGTATGGCAAGCGCTATGTTGTTGACCTTGCTCGTTTTACCCGCGCTCTATTATTTGTGGCGCTCTACCAATTTACCTACGACTACGGTTGAAGTTCAAGAAAAATAACATGATAAAACATACTAAAAATCTTATACCACTTAGTCTCGCATTCTTGGTTATATGCGCAAGCATTCTTACTAAGCCTGTCCAGGCAAAAGTATTAGTTGTCGCTTCTGATGAATGGTGTCCTTATGTCTGTGATAATGCGAATCTTCCAGGATTTTTAGTTGAAATAGTGACAGAGATCGCGGCTAAAAACAGCCTTAAAGTAAAGTTTGCTTTAACGCCTTTAGCAAGAGCACTAGACCTCACTGAAAAGGGTAAAATAGACATAGTTCTTGGTTTAACGCCACAGCATGTAAGTGACTTTCAGCTGCAAAAAAGTCACTTAAGCTTTGGTGGTTTATATAATGATTTTTATGTACGTGCTACTGACCCATGGCGCTTTCAAAGTATTACTGACTTAGAAGGCGCGTTAAAAAACAATGCTGTTTTTGGTACTATCAATGGCTATGAGTACGGCGAAAAAATCGAGAATTTACTTAAAGATAATGCTGCACATGTATTCTCTGCTAGTGGTAATTCCCCATTGCAAAAACAATTGAGAATGTTGCGTTTAGGGCGATTAGATATTTTATTGGACTCAAGATTTACTGTGCAATATCAGCTATCTAAGTTGTCACAAAAAACATCACAGTTAAAAACATCAACTACGTCCGATCCAACAATCGTTTATGCCGGCACTGAAGGAATTTTTATTCCGCTGTTTTTAGGGTTTTCACCTTTACTGAGTAAAGAATACATACAAATTTTCGATTATGGCTTAAGTAACCTTAGAGAAAATGGGCAGTTAAACAGAATTTTAGCAAAATATGGCGTGAGAGATTGGCATCAGCAATCTGTTACGCTTCAAGATAAAGAATCATCACTATTAATGGAGGGATAAAGTCTTTTTTGAAAGGCTACCCTGATTCATTATTACCCTAAACATTAATTTTAAGACTATAAATGCACTTTTTCAAAAAAATAATACTTACTAGCTTGGTTAATTTTCTAACCATATTTGTTGTGTCTGCCAGTGCAGATATCACTCAGGTACCTTTAGATAAATACCAATGGAGCTATGACACAGACCCGTATGGTAGTGAAGCCATTATTAACGAAAAGCTTATTAGACATGGCGGTATTTGGATCAAATTTAAGCGAGTGCCCCGCGTTGATGCTAAGCGTAATTCATGGGTTGAATTAATTTACAGGTTACCTAGCGCTTCTTTGGCTGGTAGCCAGAAAATACGTTTAACCTACCAATGTGATATTGCTCTCATTATTAAATTATCACAGCGAGAATACGGTAAAAATGGCGATCAAAGTTATGCTCATTACCAAATAGAGTTACCACCGACAAACCAGTGGTCAACTAAGGAAGTTGATTTAAAAGACTTCTCACGACCAGAATGGATACCCGCCAGCGCAACAGATTATGGTTTATTACCTGAACATATTGATGCAATTTATTTGACACCAAGCATGACAGATACAGACGGTGGAGAAGCTATTTTACAAGTACGTTCGATTGAGTTAATACCTTAAATACTTTAAGGAATAACTTTAAGCAATCACAGTAGAGGACCACTTTAGAAAACAGCAGCTATTCTTCACAAGCTTTCAACTTATCTATGCTTTAAATAAAATACTCAACGACTATTTTTTTAATCCGACAATGCTATATTCGCCACCGACAGTGAGTTTAACTACTACCGGTTTATCTGATGTATTTTTCCAATACCAGCCGTGAACACCTGCAAATGGCGTAGTAAAACTACCTTTCATTTCCGTCAACGTCGCAATAGCATAACTTTCATAATAACCTGTGGTATCACCTTCAGGCTCGCCGTGTAAATCAAAGAAAAGTGCAGTACCATCAGTTTGCCATTGATATTCCATTTTCTTAAACTGTGCCATAGCAAATTTATACTCAACACCGCGCCCTGCAGGGACAATAACTTCAATAATATCGGTTTCTTGCTGATTTGCTGTGTTGAGTTCATCACTTTTTTTGATGCTAATTGACGCAGTCCCCCCTGGGTTTGCTAAAGCCGTTAAGCCAAGCTTAGCGCCAATACCCGTAGGATCTATATTGTATTCTGCTGGTAATATAAAACTAATTAGTACTAAGCCCGCAATCACCAGAGCGATAATCGTTGATTTGAGTAAAGCATTATTTGATAACGTATGTTGCATATATACCCGTTCTACTTGTAGATGCATGATTCAGTTAGAATTAGAAACGCCTTTAGGCAAGACTTTGATTGAATAGAATAGCTATTCTATTGTCGAAATCAATAACGCAGCATAAAGTGTTTCTAAACCAGCCCCTTGGGGAAGACTGAGCAAATCATACTCTACGTTACATTTCTTTTTAAGGGAATGACCCTTAATAAAAAAATGCGCCTTGATTTTGAATCGCTCAGACTTCCTGAAACGAGCATATTCAAGTCGAGCGGGTAGATGTCTCTTTTTCTTATTGTTAATAATAACGCTAGCTAGTGAAATAACCGGTTAACTGAAAACCTATCAGCATAAAACCTGCGCTCATTAATAAGGTATTACTTGCCGTTGAAAACTGTGTAAACGAATGATGTTTTCGCCAAAAGCTAATGACCAGTAATATAAATGTTAGCGCAGCAAACTGCCCCAACTCCACCCCTATATTAAAAGCAATCAAGTTCTCCCATAAACCCTCTTTGGGTAGTTGAAATTCTTGTAATTTTGTCGCTAAACCAAAGCCATGAAACAAGCCAAAAATCAGTACTGCCATTTTAGCATTTGGGCTAAAGCCTAAGGTACGCTGAAAACCACCTAAGTTATCAAAGCCTTTATAAACAACCGACAGACCGATAATAGCATCAATTAGATAAGCATTAACTTGCACGTCACCCAGTACACCAAAGAGTAGAGTTAAGCTATGCCCCAAGGTAAACATACTGACATACAATAAAATGTCTTTGCTCTTGTATAAAAAGAATATTACGCCGGCTAAAAACAGCAAATGATCGTATCCGGTCACCATATGTTTAGCGCCAATATACATAAAAGGGAAAAATTGAACCCCGGTATTGTTTTGTAAAAAAAGACGGGTACTTTCATCTACGCCATGAGCCATAGCATTGAAAGACAGTAAACCCACCATACTCAATACCATAGTAATTAAGGCTAGGCGACTACTTCGAGGAAACATTAATTACTCCGCTGATTTCAGCCTATATTGAGTGATAAGAATGGTTGTTAAAACAAATAGCATTAGGACTGAGTACATAATGCCAGTTAAATAGATCCTGACAAGTCCTGCGGCTAAGATTTTTAAATTCAACTTGGTATTCTACAAAGCACCGACAAAGCAATATTCAATTCATGTTAATTTCACATGGTGAAATTTTTATTAAAGCCTCGTAGTGATATACACGTCCTTGGGTAATTAAATACTCCACTTAAAATCGCTCAGCAAAGCCCTGTTTTGCCACACTTTCATAGCTAACTATGAGTCATTTTCTGCCGCCATTTAAAGAGATTTCCGTAAACTTTAGTGCCCTAGTACAACGACTAAAGTAACAAATAAATCAAAGCTGACACTTGTGTCAACTATCCATTCTGCTATAGTGAATCCATACGAATATTCAACTCGACACTAAAAATCAAAATTAAAGCGGAAAGAATAATGGTAGCAAATACAATAAAATTCCTGTTAAACAACGAGCTAGTAAAGATTGAAAACTTAGATCCTAACACGACTGTTTTACAATACTTACGTGAAGAGCAATTTAAATCTGGCACAAAAGAAGGCTGTGCTTCAGGTGATTGCGGTGCTTGTACCGTAGTATTAGCTGAACTAGATACTGAAAATTCTGGTCAACTTACTTATAAATCAATTAACTCTTGTATTACCTTTGTCGGTAATTTAAATGGCAAGCAATTGATTACCGTTGAAGACTTGAAAGAAGGCGCTCAGCTACATCACGCCCAGCAAACGATTGTTGATAATCACGGTTCACAATGTGGATTCTGTACCCCTGGATTTGTTATGTCTTCTTTTGCTTTGCATAAACAAAACAACAAACCAAATCGCGCTGAGGTATTAGAAGCATTAGCAGGAAATTTATGTCGATGTACCGGTTACCGTTCAATTATTGAAGCGGCAATGACTTCTAGCGAAGGTAATCAAGAAGATTCATTTGCTAAGCATTACCAACAAACGCTAGTAACACTTACTGAGCTAGAGAAATTACCAACCCCTACATTACATGGTAATGGTAATACTTATATCGCTCCGCAGAACATTGATGAGCTAGCGACTGAATTAACTAACGAACCAAAATCAACGATAGTGGCTGGTGGTACCGATTTAGCCCTGTCAGTTACTCAAAACTTAGCGGTTGTCAAAAAGCTTGTGTATGTTGGTAACGTTGCCGAATTAACCACTATTGAAGAAACTGAGTCTGAAATAATTATCGGCTCTGCATTACCCTACAGTGACTTTATCAATACTTTACACCACTACTACCCAGATCTTGGTGACATGATTGAGCGTATTGGTGCGAAACAAGTTCGTAATACCGGTACTTTAGGCGGCAACGTAGGTAACGCTTCACCTATTGGCGATATGCCTCCTGCATTAATCGCACTTGGCGCAACGATGACGCTGCACCTTAACGGCACAGAGCGTACTATCTTAGTTGAAGATTTTTTCCTTGATTACAAAAAAACGGTTCTGCAAACCTCTGAATTCATCAAGTCTATTACCATTCCTAAGCCCGTTGCTGGTCAAACACTGAAGCTTTACAAGATCTCTAAGCGCTTAGATGATGATATTTCTGCGGTATTAGCCGCTTTTTTCATTGAGCAAACACCTACAGAAAACGGCCAAAAAATTACCAATATCCGTTTAGCGTTCGGTGGCATGGCTGGTATTCCTAAGCGTGGCCCCGCGGCAGAAGCTGCATTATTAGGTAAAAACTTAACAAAAGAATCAGTAGCCCAAGCAAAAGCAGCGTTAGCGACCGATTTTCAGCCTATGACTGATGTACGTGCTTCTGACAAGTATCGTATGACCGTAGCTCAAAACCTTATCGAGAAATGCTATTTAGAGCTACAAAGTGCCCATACAAGAGAAGTTATTGAAACACGAGTGGTGAATTACTAATGCGTACTTTAATTGATGTAAAAAAAGCCGATACCCAAAAGGTAAAAACGAACGCTGACAAAGATGTAGTTAACGGACAAAAAAATATTGGCCTAGGTGGCGTAGGTCGTTCTAAAAAACATGAAAGTGCTGACAAGCAAGTCGCTGGTGAAGCCATTTATGTTGATGACCGTCCAGCTCTTCGTGGCGAATTACATGCAGCGGTTGGTCAATCAACCATGGCACACGCTAACATCATTTCAATGGACTTATCTGCCGTTAAAGCTGCAGAAGGTGTGGTAAAAGTAATGACCGTTGAAGATGTACCCGGTCATACTGATATTGGTCCGGTATTCCCAGGTGACCCAGTACTAGCTATTGGTAAAGTAGAATTTGTTGGTCAGCCGCTTTTCGCCGTTGCAGCAACAAGCTTCGACCTTGCGCGTAAAGCCGTTAAACTTGCAAAAGTTGAGTATCAAGAGCTTGAAGCAGTACTTACCGTAAAAGACGCTTTAGCGAAGCAAAGTTTTGTTCGTCCTCCACATACGTTGAAACGTGGCGATTCTGAATCAGCTATTGCCAGTGCTGAGCATCAATTATCAGGTGAAATAGTTGTTGGTGGTCAAGAGCATATGTATCTTGAAGGGCAAGTTTCAACAGCAGAGCCTACTGAAGATGGTGGCATGAACATTTACACCTCTTCACAACATCCAAGTGAAGTACAAAAGTTAGTGGCTGAAGTACTTGATATTCCACTAAACAAAGTTTTAGTTGATATGCGCCGTATGGGTGGTGGTTTCGGTGGTAAAGAAACACAAGCGGCTCCTTGGGCATGTATTGCCGCTTTACTTGCTAATGAAACCAAACGTCCTGTTAAATTTAAGTTAGCGCGTTTAGACGATATGGTCATGACAGGTAAACGTCATCCATTTGAAAACAACTACACCGTTGGTTTTGACAAAAATGGTCAAATCAAAGGCATTAACATCGAAGTCAATGGTAACTGTGGTTACTCACCAGATTTATCTGATGCGATTGTTGATAGAGCGATGTTCCACTCAGATAATGCTTATTACTTAGATCAATCAACGATTACCGGTAACCGTTGTAAACTAAACACGGTTTCTCATACTGCTTACCGTGGTTTTGGTGGTCCTCAAGGTATGATGACAATCGAACTGATCATGGATGAAATTGCTCGTCATCTAGGCAAAGATCCCTTAGCAATCCGCAAAATTAACTTATACGGTAAAGAAGAGCGTAACGTTACTCATTATGATCAAACCGTTGAGCATAACAACTTAAGCGAGATCATTGAATCGTTAGAAGAAAGTTCAGATTACCAAGCCCGTCGTAAAGCGATCACTGAATACAATGCTACTAGCAGCATACTGAAAAAAGGTATTGCCTTAACACCGGTAAAATTTGGTATTTCATTCACGGTACAGCATTTGAACCAAGCCGGTGCCCTTGTTCATGTTTACACTGATGGCACAATTCACTTAAGCCACGGTGGTAGTGAAATGGGACAAGGTTTGAATACTAAAGTAGCGCAAATTGTTGCTGAAGAATTCCAAGTTGATGTTGATACCGTTGCTTGTTCTGCTGCCCGTACTGATAAAGTGCCAAACTCATCGCCTACCGCAGCCTCTTCAGGTACTGACTTAAATGGTAAAGCGGCTGAAGCAGCGGCTAAAACCATCAAACAACGTTTAATTGACTTTGCTTGTGAGAAATATGACGTTGAAGCGCAGCAAGTTCACTTTGAAAACAACAATGTCATCGTAGGTGAGCAAACTTTTAGCTTTGCTGAGTTCTCTCAAATTGCTTACATGAATCGTGTTTCATTATCTTCTACCGGTTTCTACAAAACACCTAAGATTCATTATGATCGTGCTAGTGGTAAAGGGCGTCCGTTCTTCTACTTCGCAACAGGTGCTTGTGTTTCTGAAGTCATCATAGATACCTTAACCGGTGAGTACAAAACGGTACGTACTGATATATTACAAGATGTTGGTGCTTCAATTAATCCAGCCATTGATATCGGTCAAATCGAAGGTGCTTTCATTCAAGGCATGGGTTGGTTAACGACAGAAGAATTAGTATGGAATGAACAAGGTCGTTTACTGTCAAACAACCCTGCAACCTACAAAATTCCAGCGATTAACGATGCACCTGAAGACTTCCGTGTAGCGTTAGTACCTAATGCTCCAAATCCAGAGCGTACTATTTACAACTCGAAAGCAGTAGGTGAGCCACCGTTTATGTTAGGTATGGCTGTTTGGTCGGCATTGAAAGATGCTGTTGCCAGTGTCGCGGACTACAAAGTTAGTCCTAAGCTAGACACACCTGCGACACCTGAACGTGTGTTATTTGCTGTTGAAGCACTTAAAGCCGCTCATGAAAATAACGCAACTGCGACGAAGTAATAGGAATATCATCATGAAAATTAATTGGACCGGTGCAGCACATCAATTGAACAAACAGGGCAAAGCCTATGTTATAGCTACAATTGTTGGGGTAACTGGTTCAACGCCACGTAATAGTGGCACCAAAATGGTGATAACCCATGATGATATTTTTGACACCATAGGTGGCGGTCATCTTGAACATAAAGTGATTAAACATGCACATCAGCTGTTAATGGCTGGTGATGATTGCCAACAGCTAGAACATTTTCAGTTAGGTGCACAACTTGGTCAATGTTGTGGTGGTAATGCCAGCGTATTGTTTGAAAGTTTTAGCGCCAGTGGTGTCAATATCATGCTATTTGGCGCAGGTCATGTGGGTAAAGCACTCATGCCTATTCTTGCTGGTTTACCATGCAGCATTACTTGGGTTGATAGCCGTGCAGAGCAATTTCCCGATGACTCGGGCAATTATCATAATGTCACCACACTGGTCAGTGATAATCCGGCTGAAGAAGTTTCTCTCATGCCAGCGAACAGTTATTACATAGTGATGACGCATAACCATCAACTCGATTTTGAGATTAGTCACAATATTTTAAAACGTGCTGACTTTGCTTATCTAGGTTTGATTGCCTCGGATACCAAATGGCGCCGTTTTCAACAAAGGTTCCAGCATCGTGATATTGCTAAAAGCCTAGTAGAAAAGATGAACTGCCCAATTGGTTTACCGCAAGTACAAGGTAAGTTGCCGATGGAAGTCGCCGTGTCAGTTGCAGGTGAAATTATTCAACTTTATCAAGCAGCGCTAGCGTCACAAGCATTAGCGAACCCCGGTGCCAATAAGCAAAAAGATGCCAAACCACAAAGCACTAAACAAGGTATCGCTTGGCAAGAATTAAAAAGCTTAATGACTGAAGAGATAGTCAGTTAGCAAGCCAAAAAAAGCAAAAATATGCTCGCACATATTTACCAATAGAAAACGTATTCCACAAGTTCAGGTTCATTACATTAGAGGAGTAGCAAAGTGTCTCATTTTGCTCTACAAAGTACACAAGTAGTCATTGCAGGAAAAATGATCGCAGCCTGCGTCGAAATTAAAGACCAGCTGATTCATGCTATTCATGCTTATGGCCAAGAATTAAGTTGCGAAGTTAAAGACTTTGGCGAACAAGTGATTATGCCTGGCTTGGTCGACTCCCATGTTCATATCAATGAACCTGGTCGTACTGAGTGGGAAGGTTTTAATACTGCTACTCAAGCAGCAGCTGCTGGTGGTATCACCGCCTTGGTAGATATGCCGTTAAACTGTATTCCAGTTACGACAACGAAAGCCGCTTTTCAAGAAAAACTCGATTCTGTTGACGATAAACTTTGGGTCGATTGTGGTTTTTGGGGTGGTGTTATTCCTGACAATATTGATGAACTTGATGATTTACTCAACGCAGGAGTTTTAGGTGTTAAATCTTTTTTAATTGATTCAGGTATCGAAGAGTTTCCCCCTGTTGAAGCAAAAGATATGCGCGCTGCTATGCCTATTTTAGCTAAACATAATGTGCCTTATTTGATCCACGCAGAACTTGATTGTGGTCATTTTGATGACGTTGAAATCACTAAAGAATACGACTCTTTCTTAGAATCACGGCCAAAAAGCTGGGAAAACAATGCTATCTCGTTAATGGTTGATATGGCCCGTGAATCAAAAGAAGCCGGTGATAACTGTAAAGTTCATATCGTACATTTATCCTCTGATGAAGCATTAAGTACTATTGCTCAAGCAAAGTCTGAAGGTTTACGCTTTACCGCTGAAACCTGCCCTCATTATTTAACCATTGCCTCGGAAAACATTCCAGATGGCAAAACATTATTCAAATGTTGTCCGCCAATTCGTTAAAACAAAAACCGTGAACACTTATGGCAAGCCGTTACCGATGGCCGCTTAGATTTTATCGTTTCTGATCACTCTCCTTGTACACCAGAATTAAAACATATTGATACCGGTGATATTGAAAAAGCATGGGGTGGCATTTCAGCGCTGCAATTTGGCCTCTCTTTAATTTGGACTGAAGCCAAAGATCGCGGTTTTACCTTGGTAGATCTAGCGCGTTTAATGTCGCAGGAAACAGCTAAATTTGCTGGTTTAGACAGTGTTAAAGGCGCAATTAAAGTGGGTAATCATGCCGATTTCTGTGTATTTGATGAAAAGTTCGAATACACCATTACCACCGAAATGATCAAGCACAAGCACAACATTACTCCTTATGCAGGTCGAAAGGTTTTTGGTCAAGTAAACCATACCTTTGTCCGTGGCTTTCATGTTTATCAGCAAGATGAATTCATTAATTCGCCTATAGGTCGACCGTTACTTAAAGGTCAGTTGTAAGGCTTTTAAAAAAACGTTTAATAATAAGTATTAAAAGAAATTATTAATAAAAAATTTAACATACACGCAATGTATCAGAGTCGACAAAGGCTTGCCTGACAATGCAGTAACTGGAGATAAAAAATGATTGAAGATTGGTTAGCACAAAACAAATTGTCGGCAGAAGAAGCGGTATTAGAGCAAAAATTAAAAACTCATTATGTAGATTTAGCCAGTGAAAAAGTAGGTGGCGAAACATTGTCATGTAGTGATGATTTCTTCGCTGAAATGGAAAACTTATTAAAAGTAGGCCGTGGTATTTTTATCGAAGAGAAATTTACTGAACGTGGTAAATGGATGGACGGTTGGGAATCACGCAGAAGTTATGGCCGTAACAATGGTCGTGATTCTGATTGGTGTATTATCCGTTTAGGCATTAGCGGTGTTATTCGCGCTTTTGATATCGACACTAACTACTTCCGTGGTAACGCGCCAGAAAAAGTATCTGTTGAAGCTTGTGTAAGTGAAGTACAACCCAATGCAGATACCGTTTGGCAGACAATTTTTGAAGCGACTGACGTTAAAGCGCATAGCCAAAATCTTTTTGAAATATCGAATGATACTGCTTTCACCCATGTGCGTTTAACCATGTTCCCTGATGGTGGTATTGCCCGTTTCCGTGTTTATGGTGAAGCAGATGTAAACTGGAATGATTTTGTTGACGGTGAACTCATTGACTTAGCTTCGATTAAAAATGGTGCAAAAGCATTGTTAGTAAGCGATATGTTTTTCAGTGATAAAAACAACCTAATCATGCCTGGCCGTGGCGCCAACATGGGTGATGGCTGGGAAACTAAACGTCGTCGTGATCCAGGTCCAGATTGGTCAATTGTTAAACTTGCTGCAACAGGAAGTGTCAACAAGGTAATCATTGATACTTGTCATTTTAAAGGTAACTTCCCTGATACCTTTATGCTTGAAGGTTGTATCAGTGATAGTGATGATTTCACAGTAAATGCAGCACCTGTAACTTGGACAGCCATAATTCCAAGCACTAAGTTATATGCTCATCGTGAACACTTATTCACTAAAGAGATCATCGTTGAAAAAGAACAACCGTTTACTCATGTACGTTTAAGCATCTTCCCTGATGGTGGTATTTCTCGTATGCGTGTTTTTGGTAACCGCCAAGGTTAGTTAACACGCTTAGCAATGGCATTTTTTAAATGCTATTGCTAAAGATAAAGAACAAGGAAACGAACATGATATTAGCAGATTTAAACCAATTACCAGCAGCAGATGCTAGCCATACGTTCATGCAGTGTTGTACTTCAAGCACGTGGGTTAACAAAATGGTTAATGCCCGTCCATTTGCTAGTGAAACTGCATTAACACAAGCAGCTGATGACGCATGGTTAGGTTTAACCGAACAAGATTATTTTGAAGCATTTGAAGGTCACCCAAAAATTGGTGATGTAAGTAGCTTACGTGCTAAATATGCAAATACCAAAGAATTAGCCGGTAACGAGCAAGGTCTAGTGAAAGAAGCCGACGACGATGTACTTGAAGTACTTTCTCAAGGTAATAGCGACTATGAAGAAAAATTTGGCTTTATCTTTATTGTTTGTGCTACAGGTAAAAGTGCTAAACAAATGTCTGATTTATTACAAGCACGTCTACCAAATAACAAAGCTCAAGAACTTGTAAATGCCGCTGAAGAACAGCGTAAAATTTTCCAACTGCGCATTACCAAAGCCTTCGAAAAGACATTAGCTGAAGGCTAATTCACAGTAACAGCTAAGATAAAAGGAATGAACATGAGTCAAATTACTACCCATATACTTGATACTACCCGTGGTTTACCTGCGCAAAATGTCCCTATTACTTTGTTTGCTCAAGACGGTGATAGTTGGAAAGAAGTCAACGGCGGAGTCACTAATGTTGATGGTCGTTTACCGGGTTTATTAGCTGATGACGAAAAATTACCAGCGGGTGTTTACCGTATGCATTTTGCCACCGCAGTTTATTTTAACGCGAACAACGAAGCAGGTTTTTACCCATACGTTGATATTGTTTTTGAAATCGACGCCAGCGGTACTCATTACCATATTCCATTATTGCTAACAGCATATGGATACTCTACTTATCGTGGTAGCTAACTTGCCTTTAAGTATTAGTACCCAAGTAAGCACGAAGTAATAAAGAACAATAGTTTCTAGCCAGTAGAAAAATATTAACAGTTAACAGAGAAGATTAAGATGACCAGTAAAATCATTAATGTTGTACCCCAAGAGCTAACGGCAGAGAATTTCTCCGCTTATGGGGATGTAATTTCAGTGTCCGAAAGTGCTGAACATTTCGCCATTAATGATGGCCATACTATGCGTTATCATAATCTTGCTGATGTTGATGTTGCTGAGCAACAGGGTAAAACCTTAATTAATATTTTTCGTTCCACCCCGCTGGCTTTTCCTTTACCTGTCGAAATGATGGAGCGCCATCCTTTAGGCAGCCAAGCATTTATACCTATGGGCAAGCAACCTTATGTGGTTGTGGTTGCACCCGCAGGTGAGCTTGATATATCAGCCATTAAAGTGTTTTTAGCAAGCGGTGAGCAAGGCGTAAATTACCACAAAGGTACTTGGCATCACTTTTGTTTAGCGCTTAATGAAGTCAGTGACTTTCTCGTGGTCGATCGCGGCGGAGAAGGTGATAATTGTGATGTTGAAAAACTCGACGGTTCGCTTGTGATCAAATTAGCAGATAAGCAATAAAGCGATGAAAACTTCATTCGTAAAAGAGTAAATAGATAGCACGGTATTAGGCCGTGAAAAACAGTAAAACACCCAGTAATAGTAAAATTCAATAAGTAATAGGTTAAGAAATATGTCGAACAACACTGCAAACACTTCTTCAACGAGTGAAGCAATAAGTAAAGCTACAAGTACCGGCCGCAAAGCATATCGTGGCGAAGTACTGCACTTTTTAGCGGATCCTGCCAAAGTATCAGAAGAAGAGAGTTATCAGTACTTTGAAGATGGACTATTAGTCATCAACAATGGCTTAGTTGAAGCTTTAGGTAACGCCAAGGATTTACTGATAACGTTACCCGCCGACGTTATCGTTACTCAATATGACAATGGCCTAATCATGCCTGGGTTTATTGATACTCATGTACATTATGCACAATCCGAAATGGTCGCCTCTTACGGCGAACAATTACTCGAGTGGTTAGAAAACTACACTTTCCCTGAAGAAAAACAATTTGCTGATATTGAACACGGTAAACGTGTTGCTGAATTTTTCTTAACCCAATTATTAGATGCCGGTACCACCACCGCATTAGTATTTGGCACAGTACATAAAGAATCTGTTGAAGCCTTTTTTATAGTCGCTCAGCAGAAAAAATTACGCATGATTTGCGGTAAAGTCTTGATGAATCAAAACTGTCCTGTCGATTTATCAGATACTGTTGAATCAGGCTATGCCGACAGCAAAGCGCTCATTGAAAAATGGCATAACACTGACAGATTACAATATGCGATAACGCCACGTTTTGCCCCAACCTGTTCAACGGATCAACTGAATAAAGCCGGTGAGTTATTAAAAGAATATCCTAGTGTTTATTTACATACCCATTTATCTGAAAACAAAGATGAAATTGCTTGGGTCAGTGAATTATTTCCAGACAGTGACGGTTATCTTGATGTGTACGATAAAAGCAGTTTATTAGGTCGCCGTAGCGTTTTTGCTCACGGTGTACATTTGCACGATCATGAATGCCAGCGTTTAAGTGATACCAATTCAGCAATTGCCTTTTGCCCGACCTCAAACTTATTTTTAGGCAGCGGTTGTTTTAACTTGAAACAAGCGGAAGAATTTGATGTGAATGTGGGGCTAGGCACCGACATTGGTGCAGGCAGTAGTTTCTCTATGTTGACCACACTTAACGAAGGTTATAAAACCCAGCAATTACGTGGCGATAAATTAAGCCCATACAAATCATTATATTTAGCGACCTTAGGTGGCGCTGTCGCCTTGGATTTAGAAGGGACTATTGGTAACTTCGTCCAAGGCGCTGAAGCTGACTTTATCGTGCTTGATTATCAAGCAACCCCTTTAATGGATGTACGCATCAAACGCTGTAACACTTTAACCGAGAAATTGTTCGTGTTGAGTATGCTAGGTGACGATAGACACGTTAAAGCTACCCATATCATGGGCGAAAAAGTTTAATTAATAAATTATTTAATACCTGAAAGCTGCGAATACGGCATCAGAAGTACTCATTTATAGTTATAAATTCCGTGCTTCTTCTTTGTACTCACAAACTTCAGTCATCAACTAATTCACTAATGGTATATTAATTTTTAAATTATAAAACGCTTCACTTATTAAAGGCTAAGAAGCTAATAAAAATACCAGTACTACCTATAACAGACGGTTGCCTAGCTGGGTCTAAGGCAACATCGCTTAAGAAGAATAATTTTTTAAAAGGAAAATTATTCAACAACATAATTAACTAGTTAATCATAAAATTATAAAACGTTTACCCAAGGTAAGCGTACAAAAGGAAAGACTATGGACCCGTATATCACTGAGTGGTTAAATCTAATCATTCGCTTCGCACATCTTATCGTTGGTATCGCTTGGATCGGTGCATCATTTTACTTTGTTTGGTTAGATAACCATCTTGAAAAGCCACCCGAAGAAAAAGCTGAAAAAGGCATTTCAGGTGATCTTTGGGCCATTCATGGCGGTGGCTTCTATGAAGTAGCAAAATATAAATTAGCACCACCTAAAATGCCAACCACATTACATTGGTTTAAGTGGGAAGCTTACACCACTTGGATCACAGGTTTCTTACTACTCTCGCTTATGTTTTATGTTGGCGCTGAGTCTTACCTAATTGATCCGCGCGTGAAAGATTTAACTCAATGGCAAGCTATTGGTTTAGGGCTAGGCTCGATTGTTATTGGTGTCGGTAGTTATGAGTTATTAGTACGAACAAAACTTAAAGACCACGGGTTAGTGTTAGCCGTTATTTTATTCGCTATTGCTACAGCTTTATCTTACGGCTTAACCCAGGTATTTAGTGCCCGTGGTGCTTACATGCATATGGGTGCTATCTTAGGTACCATCATGGCTGGCAATGTATTTTTCGGCATTATGCCATCACAGCGCGCCTTAGTAAAAGCGGTAGAAGAAGGTGCTACGCCTGACTCTAAATATGGCCTTAACGCCAAGTTACGCTCAACGCACAACACCTATATCACCTTACCCGTGTTGTTTATTATGATTTCAAATCATTACCCAATTACCTATAACCATAGTGCAAATTGGTTAGTGTTAATGGCCATCATATTAATCACTGCAGCCATACGTCAGTATTTTGTTTTACGTCATTTTGGTAAGCAAAAACCTATGATATTAATGAGCTCTATTCTCGCCACTATTGTGCTTGCCTATGCTATTGCTCCAAAGACAGTTGAACTATCTGCTGAACAAAAACAGCAAGGTGTTAGTAATGCGCAAGTACAACATATTATTGAAACCCGTTGCAGTGCCTGTCATTCAGAAGCACCAACTGATGATGTATTTAAATCTCCTCAAGGTGGCGTTATTTTTTCAGACATTGCTTCTATCAAACAATGGGCACCAAGAATTGAAGCGCGCGTTGTTAACTCTAAAGACATGCCATTTATGAACAAAACCCAAATGACAGAGGAAGAACGCTTAACGTTGGCTCTTTGGTTAAGTAAAGAAAAAGATAAAGGATAAGAAATGAAGCAAAAAACAATCAAGCACGGTTATAAGGTTGCAGGCTGTTTAGTGAATTTAGTCAATCATGAAATATTGCCTGGTCTTAATATTCATGCCGATGACTTCTGGGATTCTGTTGCTGAAGTTTTAGCTGAGTTTACTCCGCGTAATCAACAGCTATTAGCGACAAGAGCTAGTTTACAAGCGCATATTGATGTTTGGCATACTGACTCAGCAAACCAACCTTTTAACCAACAGCGCTATGAGTTGTTTTTAAAGGAAATAGGATATTTGGTCACAGAGAAAGCAGATTTTACTATCTCTACTCAAAATGTTGATGATGAAGTTGCCCTTATCGCGGGCCCTCAGCTTGTAGTGCCTTTGATGAATGCACGATTTGCCCTGAATGCCGCGAACGCTCGATGGGGCAGTTTGTATGACGCTTTATATGGTACCGATGTTATTGGTGACGATAATGGCGCTAAACAAACGAAAGATTTCAATCCTGTTCGTGGACGTAGAGTACAAGCGTACGCGCGCCGATTTTTAGATGAAACCTTACCGTTAACCCGTGGTAGTCATATTGATGCCGTGAAGTACCATATCGTAAAAAAAACCTTTACTGTGACCCTTTTCACGGGTGAACAAGTGCAGTTAAAAGATGCCGAACAGTTTGTTGGCTACAACGGCTCAACAGGTGATCCCTCTACGCTACTTTGCCGTCATAATGGTTTACACATTGAAATCCAAATAGATAAAGACAATGTTGTTGGCAAAACCGATGCCGCTGCTGTTAAAGATGTGGTGTTAGAGTCCGCGTTAAGTACTATTCAAGACTGTGAAGACTCTATTGCCGCGGTAGATGCCTCGGACAAAACCTCGGTTTATCGTAACTGGTTAGGTTTAATGAAAGGTGATCTTGCTGAGATTATTCAAAAAGGCACTAGAACCATCACCCGTACCTTAAACCATGACCGCAACTATTTATCGCCTGACCAAAAAGAAATCACCATACCGGGAAGAAGCCTGCAATTCATTCGTAATGTAGGCCACTTAATGACCACCAATGCTATTGTCACAGCGGAGGATGAAAAAGTACCTGAAGGTATTGTTGATGGCCTCATCACCAGTTTAATTTCACTGCACGATTTAAAGGGCACCTCGAAATTTAAGAACTCTAAACAAGGCAGCATTTACATTGTAAAACCTAAAATGCATGGCCCTGAAGAAGTCGCCTTTAGTCATGATTTATTTAGTGCCATTGAACGTCATTTGGGTTTAGCCCAAAACACCATAAAAATGGGAATCATGGATGAAGAACGCCGCACTTCTGCCAATCTAAAGGAGTGTATTCGCGCTGCCCAAACACGCCTTGCGTTCATTAATACGGGTTTTTTAGACCGCACCGGTGATGAAATTCATACCAGTATGCAAGCGGGTGCTATGGCTCAAAAAGCCTTGATGAAAGATGAACCCTGGATAACAGCCTATGAAAATAGAAATGTCAGAATTGGTTTGCAAGCAGGCCTGCAAGGTAAGGCGCAAATTGGTAAAGGCATGTGGGCAATACCGGATCAAATGTCGGAAATGGTTACCAGTAAAATAGCCCATCCAAAATCAGGCGCAAATTGTGCTTGGGTTCCCTCACCTACTGCCGCTACGTTACACGTAATGCATTACCACAAAGTCAATGTGCAAGAGATTCAAAGTGCCATGCAAGCCGAGTTTTCTTTACCGGGAACCATTGATGATTTAAGCGAGTTATTGACTATCCCTTTACTGAAAAATCAAACTGAATTATCAATAGCGGCAATTCAAAAAGAAGTAGATAACAACATTCAAGGTTTACTGGGTTATGTGGTTCGCTGGGTAAATCAAGGCATTGGTTGCTCAAAAGTACCTGATATCGACAATATAGCCCGCATGGAAGATAGAGCAACCTTACGAATATCAAGTCAACATGTTTGCAACTGGCTTCATCATGGTGTGATCAGTGAAAGCCAAGTACTTGAATCACTACAGCGCATGGCTGAAGTTGTCGATCAACAAAATGCTGCCGATAGCAGCTACATTGCTATCGGGACAGATTTTGGTGAAAGTATTGCTTTTAAAGCCGCCGCGGATCTTATTTTCCAAGGCAAAGAACAACCAAGTGGTTATACCGAACCGTTATTACATCAAAGGCGACAGGAAGTTAAAGCCGTGTAATCGTTTTATTAAAAGTTATATACCCGCTCCACTTGAAGATGCTCGTTTCAGGAAGCTTGAGCGATTGATAATCAAGGCGCATTTTTTTATTAAGGGTCATTCAGGAGAATATGCTCCTGCATTCTCTAAAAACACCATCCATGTAGCGCCCTTAAAAAGAAATGTAACGCAGAGTATGATTTGCTCAGCCTTCCCCAAGGGGCTGGTTTAGAAACGCTTTATGCCGCGTTATTGATTTCGACAATAGAATAACTATTCTCTTCAATCAATGCCTTGCCTAAAGGCGTTACTAATTCCAGCTGAATCCTGCATCTTCAAGTGGAACGGGTATATTAATAGCCACATTATTTGCAACGCAGGTAATGTGGCTTTTTCATTGATGAGATAATAAAAATCATAAATAGCCTCAATCAACTAATAGCGCGATTAAGTCAAAGTATTTATCATCAAGACTATAGCTGCCAGATAACATTTGTTATAAAATTATTTCCTGCATCATCAATGAAGTCATGAGGTATTTGTGTCGGTAAAAAAAGAATCTGTAGGGCAAGTTCGCCAAAGGAATGTTGCGCTTATTTTAACGGCGGCCAAAACAGAGTTTGTTACACATGGCTTTAAAGGCGCGTCAATTAAGCGCATTGCTGAACGTGCAAATATTCCTCGAGCAAATATTCATTATTATTTCGATGACAAAACTGATCTTTATCAGCAATTACTCTCTGAAATAATTGTCAGTTGGAATACGAGTTTCGATACCTTAAGTATTGATGATGATCCTAAAACAATTCTTACTGCTTATATTCATGAAAAAATCATGCATGCCAAGCATGATCCCGATGGTTCAAAAATATTTGCCAGTGAAGTAATTCATGGCGCGCCTATTCTTAAAGACTATTTACATACCGAATTTAAGCAATGGTTAGATGAAAAAATCACCATCATTGAAACCTGGGTTAAACAAGGCCAAATAGACGTAATCAACCCACATCACTTGTTATTCCTTATTTGGAGTTCCACACAGCATTATGCTGACTTTAATGTGCAAGTATTGGCAGGTTTTGGTAAAGAGGCAATGAACGATGATGATTTTGATGATGTAGTTCAGTCTCTGACTTCAATCATCCTCAAAGGCTGTGGTTTATCTTAAGCCGGATAGTTGCGTTTCTTTCACAAAGTTAAAAGAGTGCTTCACCTGCACTAACAACTTTACTGGCATTGTTGACATGATTTATTGAAAAGCTTACTGTCATCTTAGTTTTGAAAGTTCAACAGTCCCGAATAAATAATAGAAACTAACCTATGAAAATTGAAGAGATAATGAGTGAAGAAGTCACTTGTATAGATTTAGATGACAGATTATCTGTTGTTAGAGAACTATTTATTAAGCATAAATTTCACCATTTAATGGTTACAGATAGTAAAAATGAACTGGTAGCTGTTATTTCCGAAAGAGATTATTTAAAAGCAACAAATTCAAATATAGAGTTACCCACCGCCAATGAGAAAGATTTGGCGATGTTAAATAAACGCGTTCATCAAATTGTCTCGAGAAAATTAGTCGCCATCAAACAATTCAGCCCTTTTAGTGAAGCAATAAAAACCTTTCATGATACCGGCATGTCCTGTCTTCCCGTAATCAATAGCAATAATCAGCCTGTCGGAGTTATAACGTCTCGAGACATAATTAAGTGGCTTTATAGTAAAGTAAACTCACCTAAATCTTAGGGTTTGTTGATCTTTCGCGGTTAAATTTTGTTCGCTTTTTTAAAGAGAGTAAAGCGTTTTAATCGCGGCGAGTAGTGTGTAGCCTAGTCGTTCTAAGCAAATCCTACTCAACAATGAGTAAGACGCTGTTAGCCGAATCCTTCGGACAGCATTTGTTGGTCATTTTTACCGCGTTATCGCCTTTTTATGTGGAACAACCACATGACAAAGCCTCTTCCTTGTATAAATACCCAACAAATAGCTGCAAAAACAATCTCGAAAGGTCAACAGACCCTAACTTTTATGGTACTAAACGGCGTGTGGTTAATAGAACCGCTGCCGTGTCCCCCTCAAAATCGTGATTATGATGTTCGTAACTAAGCTGCGATGACAGACATTCAGTAATTCAACCAGTAGAAAAAGCAAAAACGTGGCACTTCTTCCTATAAAAACATCCGATTCAACACAAAAAAAAGCCCTTTATGTTTCACATAGTGAAAACTTAACGCGTAAATTTTTATAAAAAAGCCCTTTGATTTTCACTATATGAAAAAAAAGACCATCGAAAGATGGTCTTTTTTCATTAATAAAACTCTTTTCTAAGGTTTTATTGGTGTAACGCGTCTTTTAAAGCCGTTAAACATAAGGCAACATTCTCGCTTTTAGCCGCATGTCCCATAAGACCGATACGCCATGCTTTACCAGCAAAAGCACCTAAACCAGCACCTATTTCAAGATTGTAGTGCTCTAATAGGTAATCTCGTATTTTAGCATCATCAGCACCATCAGGAATGTAGATAGCGTTTAACTGAGGTAAGCGCTCTTCTTCAGGTACGATGAACTCAATACCTAACTCTTTCAGTCCCTTAGCTAATACTTCGTGCTGTGTTTTATGACGTGCCCAGCTATTTTCTAAGCCTTCATCATGAAGCATTACCAAGGCTTCATGTAAGGCATATAAAGAGTTTACTGGGGCAGTATGATGGTAACTACGCTTACCTTCACCAGACCAATAGCCCATCACTAACGTTTGGTCTAAGAACCAACTTTGTATTTGAGTTTTACGATTCTGTACGACTGCTACAGCCTTAGGGCTAAAGGAAAGGGGCGATATGCCTGGTACACAAGACATACATTTTTGCGTACCCGAATAGATAGCGTCTATGCCCCATTCATCCACTTTCAGCTCTACGCCTCCTAATGATGTCACTGCATCGACAATCGTCAAGCAATCATGCTCTTGAGCCATTTTACATAGGGCTTTAGCATCTGACAGCGCACCCGTTGAGGTTTCTGCATGAACAAAGGCTAAGAATTTAGCATCTGGGTGGTCATGTAACGCGGCTTTTACCTTATGCGTTTCAACTGCACGCCCCCAAGGAGAGTCAACAACCACGGCCTCTGCACCTATTCTGGTAACGTTCTGAATCATACGGTCACCAAAAACACCATTACGACAAACAATCACTTTGTCGCCCGCTTCAACTAAGTTCACAAAACATGCTTCCATCCCGGCTGAACCCGGTGCTGATAAGGCGATAGTGAATTCATTTTTGGTTTGGAACGCGTATTGAAGTAGCGTTTTTACTTCATCCATCATATTGATAAATAACGGATCAAGATGACCAATCGTTGGCCTAGCCAATGCGGACAATACTCGTGCACTTACATCTGAAGGACCAGGGCCCATTAAAATTCTTTGTGGTGGATTGAATGATTTAAATGTCATAATTGCTTTACCTTCTATTTTAGTTTTAATTTTTAGTTGTGTTTATAAAACAACCTGATGTATCGTAGTAAATCGCAACCTGACACATGTGTCAAGTTACGAAAAACAATGAAACATAGACATATTGAAAAAAATTAAAATTAAAATTAAAATCATAACTAAAATTACATTGAGAGAGACAATATGAAAATTTCAGCACCACTTACCGCCCTCGCATTAACCGCTGCGTTAAATGCGCCAATGGTTTCAGCAGAGATCTGGGGAAATACAGAAGTACAATTACAAGCACTAGGTGAATTAGAACGAGTAGGTACCGGTGGCACCGCTGACACTACTATCATCACTTTCCAACATGCAGGTGGCTGGGAATACGGCGATAACTTCTTCTTTATGGATTATTCTCGTTACTCCGTAAATAATGATGCTAACTTCCCAGTAGCAGATTCAAGTGAGCTTTACGGCGAGTGGTATTCAAACTTTAGCTTAGGCGCAATTAGTGGTAATGATCTTAGCTTTGGCCCAGTAAAAGATATTGGTATTGTTGCTGGTTTTAACTTCGCTCCTGAAGTAGACAGTGCTTGGGTATTACCTGGTGTGAGATTCGCCTTAGATTTACCCGGTTTTGCCTTTGCGCAAATTGATGTTACTGGTTATATCCATCAAGGTGGTGGCAGTGCAGATTCTCCTGTATTTACCGTAGTTGATGAAGACTCTAGCTTTATGGTTGATTTTGCTTGGGCATATCCCTTTAAAATTGGTTCAACAAGCTGGAGCATTGAAGGTCATTTAGAATACATTGACGGCCGTACTCAAGTTAATAATTTTGGCACAACAGAGCTCGAATCATGGATTCTATTTCAACCACAAATTCGCTTAGATTTAGGTGAAGTATTAGGCCATAAAGCACAGCGTTTATTCGTTGGTGTTGAATACCAATACTGGAAAAACAAACTAGGTGAGAAAGGTACTGATGATAACGCTGCACAACTTCTTGCTGTATGGCGTTTCTAATACCAAATTAATTTATTTATACCCGTAAATTAAAATAAGCTGCCAATTTCATTGTGTTTATTGGCAGCCTTTTTACTATCCACATTTTTTGAAAACGCCATACTGAACCCCACTACTGTGGCGCAGTATTTTGCACTCTTCAACCCTACTTATACCCTTGCTAACAGGTCTTAGGGGACTTTCTTGATGAAAGGTGCATTTCACTGATTTATCTGAAGCTTATTAAAACAAAAACAACGATATAACTTTACGACAACTCATACCAAACGGATTAATTTTGGTATTCAACATGTTCCCCAAAGAAAGCGTTGATTACCGTCTTAATTTCTAACCTTAACACTATAAGAAGTAGGTCAATAATGTCTGATTTTAAACAAGCAGCACTGGATTATCACGCCTTACCAACGGCTGGAAAAATTGCCATTGCTATCACAAAACCCGCCGAAACAAGTGCTGATTTATCACTAGCCTATAGTCCTGGCGTCGCTGAGCCTTGTCGAGAAATCGCCAAAAATCCTGACGATGTTTATAAATACACAGGAAAAGGCAATACCGTTGCCGTTATCTCAAACGGTACTGCCGTATTAGGTTTAGGTAATTTAGGGCCGATGGCATCTAAGCCAGTAATGGAGGGTAAAGCCTTATTATTTAAACGCTTTGCAGACATTAATTCGTTCGATATTGAAGTAACGCATAAAACACCTGAAGAGTTCATCAATACGGTGGCTGCTATTGCGGATAGTTTTGGAGGTATTAACTTAGAAGATATCAAAGCACCCGAGTGTTTTATCATTGAAAAAGCATTAAATGAGCGCTGTAAAATACCGGTATTCCATGATGACCAGCACGGTACTGCTATCGTGACGGCTGCTGCCATGATTAATGCCCTAGAAATTCAAAATAAGAAAATTGAACAAGCTGATATCGTTTGTTTAGGTGCCGGTGCAGCTGCTATTGCATGTATGGAGTTGCTAATTCAATGTGGCGCAATGCGTGAAAAAATATACATGCTCGACACGAAAGGCGTTATTCATACCCGCCGTGATGATTTATCTGAATATAAAACCCGTTTTGCCAACAACACCGACAAACGAACCTTAGATGATGTCATTGAAGGCGCTGATGTTTTTATTGGTGTTTCTGGTCCTAACTTACTTAGCACTGATCAGCTAAAGAAAATGGCAGACAACCCTGTTGTGTTTGCGTGTTCTAACCCAGACCCTGAAATAAAACCTGAATTAGCGCACAGTGTTAGAAGTGATTTAATTATGGCAACAGGTCGTTCTGATTACCCAAATCAAGTGAACAATGTTTTATGTTTCCCTTTTATTTTCCGCGGTGCTTTAGATGTACGAGCGCGTAAGATTAATAACGAAATGAAAATAGCTGCGGTCCATGCGATTAGAGAGCTAGCCAAGCAAGATGTACCGGAAAGTGTTTTAAAAGCAAGTAATGAAAAGGAATTATCCTTTGGTAAAGGTTACATTATCCCTCGCCCGATGGATCCAAGGTTATGCAAAAACGTTGCCTTAGCCGTTGCCAAAGCTGCGGTTGACTCAGGCGTTGCTGCACTGCCTTTACCTGATGGTTATATGAATGAAATCTAAACTACTGCCTTAATTCATTTAATCGAAAAAGCCGCTACTTTTAGCGGCTTTTATAGCCATCTTTTATAACTAGATCATGATATCTGCAAAAAACACATCTAATAACGAATCATTCGCATCCAATTATATTTTATTTTATAAAAATGTTTTACAATCCTCAAAATGTCACTTCAATACTGACAAAGCTCCCCCTGCAATGTTATCTAAACGCGTATTAAGTCCATAAAAGACTTACCTTGTTTTCTAGCTCAGGGATATATCAGGGCTTTTCAGTGCTAGCTTTAGGTAAACTCATGAATATAAGAAAAACTTTTTTTTGGCTGCATTTAATAATAGGCTGTAGTGCTGCTATTTTTATTTTTTTAATGTCTCTCACGGGTGTTGCATTAACCTATGAACGTCAGATGATTAAAACCGCCGAACGTAGCGATTATCCTGAAGCACCAATCGCATCAAATAAAAAATTGCCCCTGTCACAGCTTTTAATTATAGCTAAACAATACCCAAGCAAAAAAGTCGCTCAAGTTGTGGTAGAAAATCAGCCCAATGCACCGATTATTATTAAAGATGGCAGAAAAACATTAGCTTATCTTAATCCTTATACGGGGGCAGAAATAGCGATACCCGGTCAAGGCACCAAAACTTTTTTCCGTAAATTAAGAGCTTTTCATCGTTGGCTAACCTTCGATGGAAAATTCAGTCAAACCGGGCGAGAGGTTAATGGTATTGCCAATATCATTTTTATTGTTTTAATTCTTTCAGGGCTTTATTTATGGCTACCTAAACGATTTAACAACAGAGCATTCAAGCAAAGGTTAACCTTGTCTGGAAATTACCCAAACAAGAGTGCGAGAAATTATCAATGGCATAATGTTTTTGGTATTTATATCGCGCCGGTACTTTTTGTAGTGGTGGTTACTGCGGTATTTTTTTCATACAAATGGCCAGGTCAAACGCTTAAAAACTATGTATCTACCGAATCAGTTTCGCTCGCTAAGCCTGTAGAAGTTTCAGCTCAACAAGGTGAATTACTTCTGCCTATTGTTAAGCAATTAACCAAAATAAGACAATATTACCCACAGTGGCAAAGCATTCAATTCTCATTGGATAATGCCCCGACTAACAGCAAAATTTACCGTGTGGATATGGGCAATGGTGGTGAACCACAAAAACGTGTTTCGATATTATTAGATTCCTCAACAGGTGATGTGGTTCAAGAACAAACATTTGAACAACTATCTAACTATAGCAAGCTACGCAGCTATATTAGGTTTCTTCATACTGGTGAAGTCTTTGGGCCATTTGGACAAACTATTGCAGGTTTGGCTTCGTTGTTTGCATGCTTGTTAGTGTATACCGGCGCGATGCTTTCTTGGAGACGTTGGAAAAATAGTCGAAAAGTAAGTGGCACTGTATCCGCGCAAGTAAATTAATTATGACTTAATAAGGTTGGTATAAGTAGATCCTTAAGTGGCTCTACTTAAATGGTGGTATTAGTCGCGTTTATATAAAGACTCTATTGTGCTTGTCGCAATAGTGTTCGCATTAATCATATAGCCCGTTAACGCGCCTGACGCCTCTTTTGGCAATTCTAGCTTCTCTACCGATAATGCATGTACGGTAAAGCGGTAATGATGCACTCCGTGACCTTCTGGCGGGCAAGCGCCACCAAATCCTCGGTAACCGAAATCATTGGCTATTTGCACACTGCCCTCGGGTGCTAAGTCATTTTTAGCACTGCCGGCGCCTGCGGCTATTTCGGTCACAGTATGAGGAATATTCACTATTTGCCAATGCCACCAACCACTGCCTGTCGGTGCATCAGGATCATAGGCCGTAATCGCAAAACTTTTCGTGCCTTCAGGTACACCCGACCATGTTAGCTGTGGCGATAAGTCACCACCGGCACAACCAAAGCCATTAAACTCTTGGGCTTTAGACATGAACTCTCCATCAGCAATATCCTGGCTAGATAATTTAAGTGTCTCTGCGAAAACGGCTGATGAAAGACCTACGAAGAGTAATGCAACTAATGTGAACGGCTTAAACATAATGATGAACCTTAATTAATGAATTGCTCATTGGTGGTTAGCAATGGATGATTAACTATAGCTAAGTATTCTAGCGATATCCCACATAATTTATAGTCTAGATACCGTCAAGTTTCGCCCTAACCGTTCTGTTTGGTGAGTTTTATATAAACTTACACATGCCGTGACCTAAAGAACTATTAGGTCTTTGGGTGTAACCATAACGACTATAAAAGGCCTCTTTGCCCTGTGCAGCCAACAAACCAATAGTAGAACCTTGGTTAGTGGCATCAGATAAATAGTCTTCTATCTGATCCATTAACGCCGCGCCAATACCCATTTTTTGGTAGCTTGGGTCTACAATCACATCTTGAATGTAAAAATACATAGCGCCATCACCAACGACTCTTCCCATACCAACAAGTTGGTTCTCGTGTCGAATGTTCACATGGAACAAGCTGTTATTTAAGCTGTTTTCGGCGAGGTTCGCATCAAGATCGCCCCATCCCACTCTACTGCGTAATGTCAAAAAGTCTGCAACCGTTGGGCTTTCTAATTTTAAGCAAAATTTATCTGCTAACACTGTCATCTCCATTTATTCTAGCGAGCGTAATTGTACGCTCTAATAAGAAAATCAAAGTCTATTACTACGTTAACTTAATGGCTGATAATTTCACATAATTAACATCACTTTTATTTCAGGACTTTTTTAGGATTATGTTGTTAACGAGTTAATTTTAGACAGCAAAAAATGACTGTTTAAATGAATAAACAGCCATAGTGAATTGTTGCCCTTGAAAAGGCTTATTTATTAATTTATCTGGCTAAAAAGTAGTGTTATAAGTTGAAGTAAGTAACCTGCCCTTTAGCTTCAGCTAATTCAGCAGCTACTGAGGCTACAGCTAAATCTTGTAAGCCAACACCAGTACCATCAAACAAGGTAATATCTTCTGCTGAAGTACGGCCGGTTTTAGTGCCGTTAATCACTTCACCAATTGGCACAATATCGCTCTGATGAATGAGTTTTTGTGCAATCGCATGTTGGGCTTCACCCAGCATAATTGATTGCGCTAATTCATCAGTAAAGACCTTATCTACTGTCAGTAATTTAGCATCAACTTCTTGCTTACCTATAGTGTCGGTTCCCATACACGCAATGTGAGTGCCTGGCTTGATCCAGTCTTTATCTATTAACGCTTCAAAAGCTGAAGTAATGGTAATAATGACATCCGCTTGAGCACAAAGTTCTTCACGCGTTACTGATTCAAACGGTAAACCTAATTCTTCAGCCACTGCGGCAAGGTTAGGTATTTGTTCAGGGTGGAAGTTCCAGCAAACAATTTTTTCAAAGTCACGTTGCTCAACAGCAGCACGTAATTGAAAAGTAGATTGATGACCTGCACCTACCATACCTAGCACTTTTGAATCTTTACGGGCTAAATGCGCGATAGAAACAGCAGAAGAGGCAGCAGTACGCACGGCAGTTAAGTAGTTGCCGCCAACAAGGGATTTTAACTGGCATGTATCAGGGTCAAACAAAATCACGGTGGATTGGTGGTTAGTCAGGTCTTTTTGCACATTACCTGGCCAGTACCCCCCTGATTTTAAACCTAGCACCATACCGTCACGGTCGAAGCCTGATTTAAAACCATAGAGAGCATCCGCATGGCCAATGGCTTCACGTATTACCGGAAAATTGTAGGCGGTATTTTTAGCCATAGCAGAAAACACGTTTTCTACCGCAGTAAAAGCATCGGCTCTACCCATCACTTCTTGGCATACCGCTTCTGAAACTACAGATACACCTTTTTTAACTGGTAAAGAGCTTTCTGGTAAATGGTTTTCTTTTGAATCACTCATAATTAATGTCCTAGAAAAATAGCAAAACCCTCAACAAAGACTGAGGGCATAAATAGCTTATTAGTACGCTTTACCACGTGCAGAAACTGGCCATAAGGTTTCAACTTTGCCATTACGTACGCCAACATAGTAATCGTGAACGTTACACGTTGGATCACAATGCCCTGGTACTAGTTTTAGCTTTTCATTAATTTTTAATGCGCCGTTAGCATCTGAAATAACACCATGTTCATCAGAACACTTAATGTATTCAACATCGTCACGACCAAAAATGTACGGTAAACCACTATCTACTGATTGCGCTTTAAGACCCGCATCACAAATAGCTTTGTCAGCTTTGGTGTGACTCATAACAGACGTTAAGATGAATAATGAGTTTTCAAATTCTGAAATTCGTTCACCTTTTTCATCATGAATTCGTTGGTAATCGGCGTCCATAAATGCATAAGAACCACATTGTAATTCATTGAAAACACCTGAATTGCCTTCAAAGTAATATGAACCTGTACCGCCACCACCAACGATGTCACACTCAAGCCCTTCTGCTTTAAGCATGTCGATTGTACGAGCAACCATACCAACAGCGATATCGATCTTCTCTTTACGTTCTTGGAAGTTTTCCATGTGCTGCATAGCGCCTTGGTAAGCTTGAATACCAGAAAAAGTTAAACCCGGTGTTGCGGCAATCGCTTTAGCGATATCAACTACTGGCTGACCTTCACTTACACCACAACGACCCGCGCCACAGTCAATTTCAACTAAACATTCAATTTGCGTGTCATGTTTATTAACCGCAGCCGCTAATTCAGCAACGTTTTCAATATCATCAACACAAACAAGAGTGCGAGCACCAAGTTTAGGTATACGTGCTAAACGGTCTATTTTTGCTGGATCACGTACTTGGTTAGACACTAAAACATCTTTAATACCGCCACGCGCAAAAACTTCGGCTTCTGATACTTTTTGACAACATACACCACAGCTATCACCCAGTTTCTCTTGTAGAAGTGCTATATCGACAGATTTATGCATTTTGCCATGCACACGATGGCGAACACCCATCTCTTTAGCGAATTGTCCCATCTTAGTAATGTTGCGCTCTAAAGCGTCTAAATCAACAATCAAACAAGGTGTTTGAATGTCCGCTTCATCCATACCTGGAAGTGCCGGAACGTCATAACCTACTTCTAAATCGTTTACTGTTGTCATCTTCTTCTCCATAATTTTAATTAATATTTAGATAATTTTTAGATTGAGCTTTTGTATGATTTTTAATTTGAACTTGAACCGAAATTTGAATTCGTTTTATTTTTTACTGTGGTACTTGTCGGCTTATTTATTCATCCACGGTAATTTATCTAAATCGACATTACCGCCAGTGAGAATTACCCCAATACGCTTGCCTTTAAATACTTCGGGGTTTTTCAAAATAATAGCTAGGGTTACCGCGCTGCTTGGCTCCACTACAATTTTCATGCGGATCCAAATAAGCTTCATTGCCGCGACAATTTCGTCTTCGGTTGCCGTTAAAATATCGGTGACATGATTTTTAACGAAATGCCAAGTTAGATCTTTAAGTGGAACTTTTAGACCATCGGCAATTGTTTCTGGAGCATCATCGGCAATAATATGACCGGCTTTAAATGAGCGCGCAGCATCATCAGCATTCAAAGGCTCTGCCGCATAAATTTTTATTGTCGGATTAGTAGTAGATAGTGTTAAGCAGGTGCCTGAGATCATGCCGCCACCGCCAATTGGCGCAACCACAGTATCTAAATTAAGGACTTGATTAACGAGTTCTTTAGCACAAGTGGCTTGACCTGCGATAACGCGTGGATCATTGTAAGGATGAACAAAATCAGCACCTGATTCGGCAACAACTTCAGCAAATACGGCTTCGCGTGAGCTAGTAGAAGGCTCACATTCAACGATGATTCCGCCGTAGCCAATGACAGCATCTTTCTTAGCTTGCGGCGCTGTACGTGGCATCACTACGGTAACGGGTATGCCACGTCGTCCGGCTGCATAAGATAACGATAAAGCATGGTTACCTGATGAATGTGTAGCAACACCAATTTTTGCTTCAGCGTCTGTTAAACCAAAAACAGCATTACAGGCACCGCGCACTTTAAAAGCAGCTGCCTTTTGCAGGTTTTCACATTTAAAAAACAGCTCAGCACCTGTTAAATCATTTAGGAAACGTGAGGTTAATACGGGTGTTTCGTGAATAAAGGGTTTAATACGTTCGTGGGCAACGAGTACATCCTCATAGCTTGGAATATTCATGGTTGGTTTAGGTGAACTGCTCATAGGTTCCTCTTAATATCTCTTGCGGTATTAGCCGTCATGTTAGTCGTGGTTTTAGCCGTGACATTAATCGTGTGGTAAGTCGTATGTATCTATATGAGTCTCAAGGTGACTCTTAATTTGTAGATGATGTTTAATCTGTAACTAATTTTTTTGCTTCAATTTCACCTTATGGAAAACAGCTGGTTCAGGCAAACAAGATGAATTCCACCATGTGAAATATCAGTTTTTTATTATGGTAAAACACTATGCATACCCCTGATAAATAAGGGGCTATATGAATACTGAGTTCAAGGAAATCTACAGATTCCACGATGTGAAATCGACAAACTCGAATTAATGATGGTTTTTGTCGGTTTTAGCTCTATATTAAAAATTGTAAAATATAAAGTTGACACATGAGTCAAGAAAAGAGATGTTATAGCAATTCAAATAAGTAATGGGTCAAATTTTAATGAGAGTAAACCTTCAAGAACAAAACGCTTGATTGAGCAATAGCTGGCTACTGCGATTGAGAGCAACAATGTTATTGGATGTTTAGACCATTTAAAAAGATCACTTAGTTAGTTTGATTGGTATTAAAACTGAGCCTGTAAATAAGCGGTAATATTATGACTAAAATTAAACCAGAATCTCGCATTCAAGTAATAGATAGAGCAGCCACATTACTAGACGCTATATCACGCTATACCATGCCGGTAACATTAAAGGCGCTTAGTGCTGATACTAACTTAGCGCCATCTACTGCTTTTCGCATATTACATTCCCTTATCGATAATCATTTTGTTGATCGGGACAATTCAGGCAAGTACCAGTTAAGTGGCCGACTCATTAGGCTCAGCAATTATCAATCTCAACACGTGGATTTTCGTAAAGTAGCAATACCTTACATGGAAAAACTTCGAGATAAATTTGGTGAAACCATTAACCTCACCACGCGTGAAGGTGATGTGATTATTTACGTAGAAAAGGCCATTCCCAACAGAATGATGCATGTTCAACAAATTATTGGTAGCCGTGCGCCGCTTCATGTAACAGGTGTCGGTAAAATGATGTTAGGCATGGAAGGAAGTGAAGGCATTAGTGGATATGCTCATCGCACAAACTTGCCAACCTATACCCGTAAAACATTTTCAGAAATAGAAAGCTTAGAGCGTGAATGTATGCGCTGTGTTGAACAAGGCTTCGCCTATGACAATGAAGAAGCCGAAATAGGTGTAGGTTGTATTGGTGTGCTGTTATATGACAGATACGGTGAAGTTGTTGCCGGATTATCAGTGTCAGCACCGATTGATAGACGTAAAGATGAATGGGTCAAACATTTAGTCAAAGCAGGTAAATCAATTTCCATTGAACTTGGCTTTGTTAAAAACCAACAGCCAATCAAAGAGACCAATTAAGCAAAATATATAAATTTACACCAGCAAGGGTATTTCTCACCGCTAATATTTTATCTCTGCGGCATACCCACCCCCCATCATAATGGAGATTGGGTTTATACCCAAACCACTTCCAACTGCATGATTCAGTTGGAATTATAAACGTTTTAGGTAAGGCATTGATTGAAGAGAATGGTTCTTCCCTTCTCAAAATTAATAACGCGGCCAAAAAGCTTTCTAAACCAACCCTTTGGGGATTTCTGAGCAATTCATGAACTTCGTTGCGTCTGTTTTTAATGGAATAACCATTAATAAAAAGATGCGCCTTGCTCATGTGTTGCTCATTATCCTGAACAAGCATTTTGAAGTGGCTTGGGTATATACCAGATTTAAAATTAAAGAGTGGAAACTATGTTGACAATAAATAGACTAAACCAAACGGAAGCAAAAACGATAATTGACGGCGCGGTGAATAAAGCCAATGAACTCGGCGTACCTATGTGCATTGCCGTAGTAGATGAATCAGGTAATTTAATTGCCTTTGAACGTATGGATGGCGGTAAAGTACACAGCATTACCATTTCGCAAGACAAAGCATTTACCGCGGCATCAGCGCGTAAGGGTACCCACGAATTTAATAAAGCCTGTATTCCAGGACATAAAAATAATTTATTTGGTATTCATACTGCTTTAGGTGGCCGTATGTGTATTGTTGGCGGTGGTTTGCCTATCACCTTTAATGGCAGCGTTGTTGGTGGCATTGGCGTGAGTTCAGGTTCACCCGAGCAAGATTTAGGCTGTGCACAAGCAGGTGTTGATAGTTTTAGTAAAACCTATGGCTAACTAATCTGGCGAAAGTGAGCTTACACTCAAAACTGTATTCGTCTCAGTAGACTCACTTTTGCCACTATCATGACTGACCAGAATACCTCTTATAACAGGTAGATAGCCAGTTATTATGATGACACCTACTTTCGTAATCCTTGCCCATATATAATTTTGTTTTTTCGACTGAACTATCCTACTATTTACTCTTAATACCTCAGCTTAACAATCACTTCGGAAATATATTAGTGCAACACCTTTCAAATAAAATTAAAATTATTCTCGCTATTATACTGCTCATTACTATTGCTTCGGTTATTTACCGTGTTACTCAAAAGGAGCCTGAGCTTCCTAAAATGACAGTATCAGAGAAAAAAGCAAGATTTAGAGCGTTAATCGTTCCTGCCGTTAACATTGTTTACACGAAACTAATGGCTCGATATGAAGAGGTTAAAACAACACTTGAGGCGGGTAAAACTAATGCTGAGATTGAAAGATTAAAAGTGGAATACAAAGTGACTACCAATGAAAAATTGCTCATGGCACTTAAGCCTTCGCCAAAAAGTATTACCATCGCACAAGCTGCAATAGAAAGCTCCTGGGCTACTTCGCGTTTTTTTAGAGTCGCTAATAACATCTTCGGTGTATGGTCTTTTGACGAAGATGAACCTAGAGTTGCAGCTTTAAAAAAACGTGGCGACAAAACTATTTGGGTGAAAAAATATCCTTCCATTGAAGATGCAATATACGATTATTATCGCACTTTGGGACGCAGTGGTGCTTTCGCTGCGTTTAGGCAAGCGAGAATGCAAACAAATGACCCTTTTATATTGGTTACTAAATTGGACCATTATTCTGAAAAAGGTAGCCTTTATGGTGAAGAGCTTATTTCAATTATAAAGTTCAATAAATTTAATAAGTATGACGCTGATTAAATCAAGCGAACCTCTAAAAAGTCAGTTTACATGCCCTAAACTGACTTTTTTATGAGTAACAGTTGCTGAAGTTAGCGCTCACTAAAGCATAACTACAGCGTAATTGGCGAGTCGAAATCACCCAGCCACGTGCTTACTTTGATTCGAAATAGGACATCACAGCAAATATATATTAAACTCAACAGCACTAGCCCCTTGGAGGTAGTAATAACTGGTGAATTTTATTAATTATTCCTAATAAAATTTAGCCATAGTGTTATTACATATTATTTGAAGCGCACCTAACCCCGTTTAATCCTTAGGCTAAAAATGAACAATAGTTATTACGTTAAGACCTTATTCTCATTAATATTTTTTTCCAGCACATTATGGTCCAAACCGTCTCACCTTTCAGATAAAGTCGTTATACCAACAAATAACTGGTCAAGCCAACGGGTATTGTCGAATGTTGTTGGTCAGTTGATTGAAGATTTAGGCACCCCTGTCGAGTACATAAACATCAGTGCTGACCGCCAATGGGGGGCACTAAAACGTGGGGTTATTCATTTTCAGATAGAAGTATGGGAACCTTCAATGGGGCAAGAGTTTAATAAGCTTGTCGCTAACGGTGACATTATTGATTTAGGCACACATGAAGCTAAAGTGATAGAAGATTGGTGGTACCCAAAATATGTTGAAGATTTATGTCCAGAGTTACCCCAATGGCAGGCTTTAAATAAATGTAGAGCTCTTTTTAAGGGATCCAAAAAAACTGAGAAAGGTGTGTATTTTGGTGGCCCATGGAATTATGGTGATGCTGATATTATTCGAGCATTAGGGCTAAATTTTGCCATCGAACGTTTACCTGATGAATCAGCATTGTGGGAAGAGCTTACCAATGCAATTGAAAAAAAGCGCCCTATCCTGATGCTAAATTGGAGTCCTAATTGGACCGACAATAATATCGAAGGTGAATTTGTCAATTTTCCACTTTATACAGAGCAATGTGAAAAAGTACCCGAATGGGGGCTCAACAAAAAACTAGTTAAAGACTGTGGCAACCGCAGAGGCGGATGGTTAAAGAAAGCAGCGTCTCTCAACTTAAAGCAAAAGTTTCCTTGTGTGTATCACTTAATTCAAAACATTAGCTTTACCAATCGTATGATTACAGATGCGTCTTCTTTAGCTGTTATTGAAAAGCTTTCGGATCAGGCCGCCGCTATTGAATGGTCAAAGAAATATGCTAAAGATATCAAAAGGTGGTCATCATTAGAGTGTCAACAATAAACCTTCAGACGCATTGTTACTGCATACATTGTTTTGCTTCCTTAAAATTGAATTTGGCATAAGTCAGCAACAAAATGCCACAGGCAACGATAAACGCGGTTAAATATAAAGCATGATTATAAGTCTGAAATTGTTCGATCAATGCGACGCTGTATAATGGCGCGATAATTTGGCCTACCCCGTAAGCCGATGTTAATGCTCCCATAATAAATACTGGATTGTTCTTTGATAGTTGACCGCCAAAATTCATAAACAAGGCAACCAAACCAATAAATGTAGCGCCAAAGAAAATGCCACTGATAAGATTCATAACTATATTGTTAGAAAATACAGGGATTAAAATCCCGATAATCTGTAACAGCATGGCGACTACCATAATATTAATACTGCCAAAACGATGTGCTAATCGCATCCATATAATACAAGACGGAATTCCGGCAATACCTGCTACTAACCATACCCAGCCACCATAGCCTGACAAACCTTCTAATGAGTTCACTATGTCAGGCAAAAAGGTTGATTGTACGACCATACCTACACCCTCGGTGAAGTAGGCCAAAATAAGAATGATGACCATAGGTGAAAAAAGTGATTTATCAAATTTATGTTTAACAACTTCATTGGTAGGTTGTTTCTCAAAGCGTAAAATATAAGCGGAATAACATGAAAAGAAACCACCAATAATCGCCAATATAAGCCATGCATCTTTCCAATCTCCGCCATAACTAAATACCCCTCGCATCACAAGGTCAGTAATGACGATTGAAAAGCCTAAACCACTAAAGTGTATGCCCATTGCTTTAGTTTTATTGGTCGACTGTAGTTTCAGCATGACAATAGCAGATCCGACAACCAGCGCCATTGCAGCCCCAAAGCCAGCCAAGAATCGGGCAATAACCCAAACGATGTTATTTTCAGTAAGACCTAAAACAAAAGAGCAAATAACACAAAGCACTAACCCGAATCTGAAATATTTTACCTTGGTGTAGATATCTTTAATAAAAATAGAAAAAACGGATCCGCTTAAATAACCGAAGTAATTTATTGAGGCAAGCACACCAGCAAAAGCTATGTTGATTGAGTCTTCTAACATTGCGGGCAAAAGTGAAGTAAAAACAAAACGAGCGACACCAACACCCACAACAAGGGCTAATATACCTGCCAATAAAATTGCATTATTACTTTCTCGGTTGAAGTGCGCCATATTGCTCCATAAAGATGTTCCTTGCGATATATTGCAGTGTATAACCAACTGAGATAAATAAGTAAATCACCAATGATGATGAGTAACATATAAAATGTAGATGTAAGACCTACTGATGAGAAATAGTGCTGACCGGCATAAAAAAATGACATTGTCGCTTTTGTTCAATCCCTCAACGTATTTAAATCCTACTATACAAATCATACAAATATATACCCGTTACCAATCAAGATACATGTTTCAGAGTGTTTGAGCAGTTTCAATTCAAGGCGCTGTGATGAAATAATGGTTATTCCCTTACAAATCAGAGCAACGATGAAGTGATGTTGCTCAAGCGCTTCTTTGATGGGTTTAAAATGACTGTAAACTGCGTTAAATAATCAAACCATAGAATGACTATATTTAAATTATTTGTCTTGCCTAAAGTCATTTTAATTCCCACTGAAATCCTGCACTTTGAATGGTAACGGGTATAGGTGTCTAACTTATAAAAAATTGAATCTCTAAAATAACAATCACCAGATAGTAGGTAGTAGGTAGTAAACAATGTTTAAAATTAAAACGATTAAATCGCTGAGAGAATTAACAGAATTAACAGAATTAACAGAATTAAAAAAAGCATATTTTGACAGCTCGATTGTGCCACTCGATGGCATGTGGCATTTTGGCTTCGTTCCTATGGCTAAACACTTTGGCTTTTATGTAAATAAAAACCTAGCAGGATTTTGTTGCGTTAATGATGATGGATACCTGCTGCAATTTTATCTTCAGCCAGAGTTCCACCTGTTTTCCCAGAAATTATTTACTTTAATTTCCCAGCAAAATAGTTCAATAATAGGTGAAGTTAAAGGCGCATTTGTTAGCACCTCAGAGCCGAATTATCAGGCTTTATGTTTAGATAACTCAGCGACATTTAAAGTGAATGCCTTGATGTACCAGCACAACACTAAGTTGGCTGATGAAAACCTTGAGATGATTGATATGCAAATAGCGGGTACTGAGCAACTAACCGATTTTGTTAGCTTTGCAGTAGACAATATTGGTGCTCCCGAGCAATGGCTAACGCAATATTACGGCAATTTAATTGCTCGCAAAGAACTTTTTGGTTATTGGCATGAAGGGAAATTATTAGCGGCTGGAGAATGTCGTTTATTCGATCAATATCAAACTGAATATGCTGACTTAGGCATGATTGTCGCGCAATTTATCCGTGGACAAGGTATCGCTAAAAAAGTATTAGCCTTCCTCACTAAACATGCCTCTACTCAAGGATTAAGCTCTATCTGTTCTACCGAAAGCAATAATGTGGCCGCTCAAAAAGCCATCGCCCATGCTGGCTTTACCTCAGCTCATCGTATAGTACAGTTTGAGTTCAAGCACGTATAAAAAATGACTATACTCATAATATAGTTAACATAAAGTGGTTGAGTTAGATTGATCAAAAAAACGATTAAGGTGTGTGATGATACATTGGTTGAAAGTCCCTAATAACCCAGAAATTGCTAAATATATAGCCTGTTATTGGTTCCTTGAAAAATTGCCTAACGCTGAAGGGAATAATGATTATCCGAAACTTAATCCTGATCCAGCAACACACTTAATTTTGGCGCTGCCAAAGCAAAACTTTCTATACAAGAGTGACAATGGTGTTACTCAAATGCAGGGTTGTCATTGGCTACACCCTCATGGGAAAACCTATGAATTAGATCACGCTAAGTCTGTTGCGTGTATTGGCATTAAATTCCATGTCGGCGCGCTATATTCATTACCAAATCTTGTAGCCTTGCAAAGTAAAACACCGTAAGCAGTGGTCGATACTATTCAAGCCGTTTCTTTTGACAACATTAATATTGATGAGAGTAGTTTTGATGACCGTAAGTTAAGCGATAATAATCAAGTAAATGAACATGGCTTAGTTACTCTAGCCCGAAATTCCCCTGATGACTGCGCTGAAATGCTAGATAACCTATGCCTGTCTTGGTTGACAAAAAGCCATGAGGATAATCATAGTGAACTGACTAGGAAAATACTGCCACTGCTGGCTAAAACTGCAATTAATACATTAGGAAATACCCTCTTTTGTTCACAACGCACCTTAGAGCGTAGCTTTTTAAAAGTCACGGGGTTAACACTTAAGCAATGCCAATCAATGAACAGGCTAGAAGCCATTTTAGAATTTCTCTATCAGCGAGAAAAAAGTGAGATTGACTGGGTAGATATTGCTTATCAATTTGGTTTTAGCGATCAACCTCACCTAATTCGATATTTAAAAAAACAACTCGGATTAACACCACAAGATTATGCCCTACAACGGGGTTTTACCATCGATGTTTATGGTGGCGTTGATTCACTGTAGCACTGCTATTTTATATCATCATTTGTCCTGCCCACACTTTCATCCCAGCTCACCATGTAATCGAAAAGTTATGCTGAGCAATGTTATTGCCTAGTGCCTCGAGTGTTTTTACGTCACTTAAAAGCAGTTGCTGGGTTTTAATATCATCGCTAATTTGTAGATATTCTTGCTTTTCAACAAGTTTAATATCTGTTGCTATGCCATGGTAAATTTTATTGTCTTTGGTGGTCACCTTGATTAGGCTACGACGCATACAGACAATTTCAAAATAGTCATGGGCATCACAACTTATCTTATTTTTCATTGAGTACTCCCTCCTTTTTACTTAAACCTTACAACTTAACACTTAAATCGCTATTTCATCGGTATTAGCTAAATTATAAGCGAATAATACTATGCCCCTGACTAGCAATATCACCTTCCACCTCAAGGTTAGCCAATTCACTATGGCAAAAATTGCAACGGCTTTGCTTAATATTATCTATTGCCACACCTAAACCATCAAGATACTGTTTGGCATATTGCTCTACCTCTTTAATATTTTCATTGTTCACCAAAACATCAAAATGGATATATTCACCTGACGCTGTCATTACATGGGTATCAAAAACATGTATTTGCATACTCATTGCTCCTACTAAATTATTTACTTTTGCCGGGTAAACTTAAATCACCAGATGCGACATCAAATACATCGGTAACACACAGTAAAGGCGCATGTACTTGCTGGTTTATTTTTAAACCTGCGGTAACACCATCAAAAGAAAAGCTTTCTGGAAAACCAAGTGAAGATAGCGGCACTCGCACTAAGACTTCAGATTGCGCTAAAGTAAAATCAAATCCAGGACTGTCAATAAAGATGGGCAAATTTGGCCAAGTCACCGGTAATTTAGGTGAACTACCTTGAGCAATATCTTTAACTTTTAAAGCGCCTTCACCACAAGCATTATCTGGCACAAGAACTACCCAGTGGCTATGCCATTTATCTCCGTCATTGGTTTTGTTGCCATCACCATCTTCATCATATAAAGGAGTATCATCGAAGTCAGGATGCACAGTTAAAGCTAAAGAGAGAATGCCTTGATCCGCTTCAAAACCGACTGCAGAACTATTAAGTGACGTTGGCCATACATAACTATAGACCTCGGCGCCTGCTAACTGACCCTTTTTTTGGGGCTGTTTATTACCCACTTTACCGGTTACCGCTTGTTGGAAGATTAAATGACTACCTTGCGTAATTACCTTGGCATGAACAATATCAAATTCAGTTGCAATGGCCGAAGAGACGGGTGCTTGAATATGACCGCTGTGCTTATTGTGAGCATATGTAGTTGTTGTCAGCAGCGCTGTGCTCAAGGTTGCTGCGATAAATAGGTGTGAAGTTTTCATGATTAATCCTTTTAGTTAATTTAACTAAGTGCTTAACACTTAATTTGTCTTATTACGTTCAAAATAGTTTCGATTCGAAACCATTTATATTTAAGCATAATAAAACTCTGCTTGTAAAATCTGTTTTGACTCGATACTATTGAGGGATGAATGATGAACTATTTAATTTAATCGAGCGTTTAGCCAATTTATTACGGCAAGAAACGCGACTGGAAGGGCAAAGCTTAGGGTTACAACCTATACAGCAAGAGGCTTTGTATTATCTATCGACCTGTAATCGTTATTCAGATACCACCTTAGCGGTAACTGAATTTTTAGGATTAACTAAAGGCACGGTATCACAGTCGTTAAAAATCCTGGAAAGCAAAACCTTAATTGCTAAAGTAAAAGACAAAAAAGATAAGCGTATTACCCATTTAAAAGTGACTGAGGCAGGTCGAAATTTTTTGACGAAAACCTGCCCACCGCAAAAGTTTACCGATGCTATAACCAGTTTGTCTGTTGATGAAGAGTTTGAGACCAAAACATTACTTAAAAAAGTGTTGAGTAACTATCAACATGCTACGGGTCGAACTGCCTTTGGGGTCTGCCAACATTGTAAATTTAACCGCAAGACTAGTGATGGTATTTTATGTGATTTAACTAAAGAAGCCTTAAGCAGCGATGACATCATGCTTATCTGCAGAGAGTATGTCGTTTAAGCATGATCTAACAATCTAAAATTCCAGTTTTCTACTTCGTTGCTTACTAAGCGTTGTACAACTTTTTCCATCCAACTATCAGATAATCGGCTCTGTTTTTTTAATACCAACAGCTTTTCATTATTGAGTGGGTCACCAAAAAATGTCTCACACACCGCAGTAATTGTCATGGCATTGGTAACTCTGTCAATTAACTCAAGTGGTTCATTCACACTGACCATTCCAGGTTGAATAACGCGATATAACCAACCACTGCGACTAATATCCTGCATATCGACCGATAAATTTTCGATGCCCCAACGTTTATTTAGTTTGAAACAAGGTGAGCGAGGCTGACTCACTTCGATAATAGCTTCTCCCCATTGGTAGCGATCGCCCAAACATACAGTCTGTTCTGTCATACCTATTGAACTAATATTTTCACCCATACCCGCAGCTTGCCAAGAATTATCTGTGTTATATTTCTGTTGCCAATAGGCATAATGCTCAGCCGGATATTGATGTAACGCACGCTCTAGTCCACCATGATGAAGTTTGTCAGCGCACTCATCACCTGCTAATCCGTCAACTGATAAATACAAGCTAGTGTTAACTGGATGCTTATCTATCGCAGTTTCAATACCGTAACGCTCCGCCACTTTTCCGCAGTAAATGTTCGTTAGATAGTGTTTGATTTTCATGCGCTAACCCTTGGTTAAATTATGCTTTTGGTGATGATTTTTTTACTGCTGAATAATAGAAAAATAAACACGCCAAAAACCATAAATCTTTAATTAGAAAATGTCCCGTCGTTGATAATAATGTCTCACTTGATAATGAACCAGAAAAACTTATTAAAAAGGTCTGAGTTACGATAAAAACCATACCAGACATCAGAATAGCAGGCACAGTCAGTTTTGGAGAATACATAGCTAAAATTAACATAACCACAGCAATTAAATCATACACGCCAATGATATTTGACGTTGTTTGTATGCTGAAAAAATTATACAACCAACCCATAAAAGGAGAACTTTTTACTAATCCTTCTATACCTTGTGCTTCAAGTAAAGTGAATTTCATGCCACCAATCCACAGTAAAACGAGTAACACCGGCATGATGCTAATCCAAGCTGTAACCAGCGGAGAAAACGTGCGTTTGACTAGCAGTATTCCTATCGATAATAAGGCGAAATACTTAATAACACCCTGGCCAGAGCCAATAACAGGAAATCCCCCCATAGAGGCTATCCACATAGAATCACTTAACAAAGAACCTAACGGCACTATGCTTATCGCGATAAGTAAATAGCCTAATACTGAACGAAAGTTATATTGCTTTATAGATAAAAATGCCAATACCGCACTAGAAATAAAAGCGAATGCAGCAATTGAATTAAATACTTTGGCGGGTAATATATCGGAAATGAGATAAAAATCAGTCGTTAGGGTTATATGTTTATGGGGACCCAACAGTAATATACTTAACCCTAACAGCGCAGTAGAAATTCCAATTAAGAGTAAAGTAAAGTTAAGGTGTAGCGTCTTCATATAGATCCTGAGTGTATTAAAATAATAAGTGCCAATAAGACCTGTTTAACTGATTTTTATTTCGTTTCATATGAAAGTACTAATTTATCCATAAATCCAAACAATAAGGTATTCATAGCTAAGCTACTGCTCGCCATTATGTTTTCAGGATCTTGTATGTAGTTATGGTGACCGATTTTTTCAAATTCATCATGAGAAACCAGAATTAAATCCGCCAGCGATTCAGCAGTGAATTCTAAGTGGCATTGAAAACCATAAACCAACGGTGAGTACTCAATGATCTGTCTCGGACAGCCTGCACTTGCTGCTAAGATCTTACTCGTTGGCGTTAAACCTGGCATATCATTATGCCAGTGACCAACAATTTCCGTGGCATTAAAGTGTGATAAGTTAGAGTGTTGTCTACCTGATTCAGTTAACGCTATGGGAAAATAACCTATTTCTTTGTGTGGGCTTTGTTCAAATTTAGCCCCCAGTGCATCACCAATAAGTTGAGCGCCTAAGCAAACTCCTAATACCGCTTTGCCATTTTCAATACAACGACGGATAAAATCAGTCTCTTCATTCGCTTTAAAGTAAGGGGACTCTTCTACTGTGGTTGCAGGACATTGCGGTCCACCTAACACAATGAGTAAATCGATAGCATTATTAACTAGGGGTAAGGCTTCACCCAGATAAATTTTACTACGAGTAACACTATAATTTCGCTCTTCCGCCCAGCTTAAAAGTGCCCCTGGCCCTTCATATGCTTCATGGATAATAAAGTGTACTTTCATGGATTGCTCTCTCTCATAGCGCTTGAATTCATATTGCCTAACTGACTTCTTATGCTAGCATTACTTCTATAATCACAATATCTACATTAAGACAGTAAACAATGACAACCCGCCAAATAAAAGAAGCTAACTTATTAATTAGTGAACGCACTGACTTTCAAGTAACGGCGAAAGTAGAACAAATGGCGAAAGGTTATATTGATAAATGGCATCAACATCCATGGCACCAAATTGCATTTCCATTTGAAGGCATACTGCAAACCAAAGTTGCGGATAGTCAGTTTGTTATTCCTCATAGTGGTATGTTGTTTATTCCTGCCAATACACGTCATGAATCATTTGTCGTGACTGATACCAAATTTATTGGCATTTACCTCAACCCTCAATTTCATGATCAATTCCCACTAAAAGCTAAGGCCATATCTGTGACACCCTTTCTAAGAGAATTGGTCTTATATATCAATAATTGTGTCAGTAACTCGATCGCTTCAGAGGAGGAACTATCTAAATTAGTGGCAGTGTTGATTGATCAAATATCGAGTGGAGAGTCATACAAAATGAAATTGTTACTACCGAGTGATCGACGGTTGATGATTATTTTCAATGCATTGATGGCAGATCCACAACTGGATACCAAGTTATCTGACTGGGCCACGCAGGTGGGAGCATCAGAAAGAACACTCTCAAGGTTATTCACTAAAGAACTCGGTATGACATTCCCGCTTTGGCGCCAGCACCTTAGATTAGTGTCATCATTGAACTTACTTGAAACTACGATTTCAGTGCAAGAAGTCGCTTTTAAAGTCGGCTATAACGCCGACTCATCATTTATTTTTGCCTTTAAAAAATTATTTCAGCAAACACCACAGCAATATCGCAACAGTGGCTTTAAGCTAAGTTCTAGAATAAATGATGAATAATGCTGAGGTACTTATCACACAGCCAGCATTGCCCCTTTCTCATTTACTAGTCAAGACTCCCAACTATCTCGCATAGCATTGAAAATTAATACTAAACTTTCTACATTGTATATATTATTCATTTATATTGTTAAATATAGGATTCAAACATAGTCGCAGCTACATTTAGTTACACTTACGCAGCTTACAACTTAGCTTAATCGTTGTACTTTACAGACTCATTTAATTTAGGGCTTTGTTATGAAAGGACTTCAGGTAAATAGATGGGCAATTTTATTATTAGCTCTTGCTGGACTTACAGGATGTGGCGGTGGCGGTAGTGATAGTGATAGTACCGAAGTTCCAAAAAGTAATACGCCCGCACCGATTGATACTTCACCAGAAGCCTTCAATTTTGAACATAAAACAGAGCAACCTTTAACAACTTTAATCACTTCTAACTTGGTTAAGGTTACAGGTATCAATTCATCAAGTCCCATTAGTATAACTGGTGGGGAGTATTCTATCGATGGTGGTACTTTTTCAAATATCACAAGCACAGTTAACGATCAACAATCAGTTACAGTGAGACTCCTTTCCTCAGCAAGTTATTCAACATCTAGTGACGTGATCATCACTATTGGAGATGTTAGTGAGACTTTCTCCGTGACCACTCATAGTAACCTGACTAAATTTGCTCACGAGTTGAGCACTGATCATGATGCTAGGTATTCAATAGTTAATCAACCGACTCGAGGCCGTGTAGTAGTAAGCCCTGATCTAAAAAAGTTAACTTATCAAGCAATGAATAGCTTTGATTACTTACAGGAAGGAGAGACAACTCAAGAAACAATCCAAGTAACACTTTTAGGTGAAGAAGAGAATAATACTTATGATTTAAGCTTTACCATCACCGGACTACCGAATACATCCGTTTGTGATGATAGAACTATTATCGATCTAGTACCCAACGAAGTGAATCAACCTTTACCTCATATTCCAGAAGGAAGCTGTGTTCGTGTCGATGCCTCAAGTTTAAATAACGGCAGTTCTTGGGCTATATGGACAGGAGAAAATGGGGGTGCTCGCCCAATTATGCTGTCCGTTATTGGCGTTGATAAAACAGACTCTACTTTAACGTTTTTACCTCCTACTGACGGACGATATAGTCTTAGTTGGTGTCCCGTTACGGGCGAATGTCTAGTAAGCTTTCAATTCTATAGTGACATGCCAAACACAAAAAAAGAGTTAAATGTCGCACTTCATGTCCTTAGTTTCCATCCCGAAGATGAGATATATTTATCCGTTACCGAAAAAAACCATGCAGACACTGCAGGTTATACCTATCGCTGGGTCATTCATGACTGGACTGGCGAACATCATAAGCTCGTTGATATTTTAACTACAGAAAACAAACTAAAACTACCCGTTTCATTGGACAATAATAATTACAATATCAAGGTCGTTGTCGATGATAATATTGTTCAGCTTGAAGGTGGTTTTAGTTCCGTATCGAATGGTCTCTACGGTAAAATAAAGCTTGATGCTAACACCATTGGTAATTATGAAACGTTATCTGATTTTGTTGCTATTAGAGATCTAAACTCGAATCAAAAAGCACCAAGTTTAGTCGTAATGATAGATGGTGATGCAACTCGATACCAAGGTAACAAGGATATGCCTATTGTTATCAAAGCCATAAAGGACTCTCAATTAACCTTTGATTTATCAGAAACATCAGATGAAAATGGTGATAACTTACGTTATTACATTAATGGCGCCTTATACGAGAATTCGTCCAGTCGTATTACCTTCTCTGTTACCTCCAGTACTTACTATACTATTTGTGCCATTGATGGCTTCCCTTGGACCAGTGAAGAAAACCCCTGTCTACTTTTTGATGTCATAGCACAATAACGACTAATTAACGCTTTATGGTAATGCGTGCCCTCTTGCGCAAAGCCATAATGCATACCAATGCTCTCTCGTTAGGTTGATGTTATCAACTTCTGCACAGGCTTTAATACGTTCAACATTGGTGGTACCAATAACGGGTTGAATATTCGCAGGATGACGCTTTAACCACGATAATACTACGGCCTCTTTACTCACCTGATACTCAGCGGCCAACTTAGTAATTAGCTCTGCCGTTTGCTGAATATGAAGCGGTTCTTGAGAAATATCATGTCCGGTAAACAAACCTTGGCTTAAGCAGCCCCATGATTGCAGCTGTATATTGTTTTGTCGGCAATATTCAATGGTACCTGCACCATAGTTTACCGACGGTTCTCCAGAATTCCCTGACGTTACGCCTTCTTCTAGCCAAGCTAAATGGCTTAAGCTGAGTTCAACTTGGTTGACGACTAAAGGCTGTGATAATGCTGCTGATAAAAAGGCCATTTGATGGTGCTGCATGTTCGAAACACCAAAGTTTTTGACTTTTCCGCTAGCAGATAACGTATCAAAAGCTTGAGCAACTAATTCAGGTTCCATCAGGGGATCTGGGCGATGAAGCATTAATATATCTAATTGCTCTATGTTTAACCGAGACAGACTATTTTCAACTGAATTTATAATCCACTCAGGCGAACAGTCATAACGTTGCGGTCCTAAAATATCTTCAAATCTAATGCCACATTTTGATTGAATAGATATTAACTCGCGTAATTCGGGACGTGCTTTTAATACTTCACCAAAAACTTGTTCAGCTTTACCAAAAGTATAAATGTCTGCATGGTCAAATAATTTAATACCTGAATCAATAGCAGTATCAACAACCTCATGGGCTTTTTTTATATCTGCTACGCTAATAGGGTTTTTATCCCAAGTACCGCCTAATCCCATGCAACCAAAGACAAGTGAGCTATTGTTTTTTATTGAGCGCGATAACGGGTATTTATTACTATTCATTTACATTCCTATGGAAAACGGCTGCTAGAATCATGGCTATTTATGAGAATTGACTCTCTTATATGTGCATTCTTCACTAAAACATTAGCAAATAAAATATGACAAAAAAATAATCATTGTTTAGTATAAAAAACAATGGCCGATTATTGATTTAAACTAATGATGAAAGAACACAAAAAACTTGAACGTTTAATGCTGTTTAGTGAAGTCGCTGAGCACTTAAGTTTTACTGCTGCAGCTGAAAAACTAAATATTTCTCGTGGCCACCTTTCTAGCCAAATTAGGCGTTTAGAACAAGATATGGAGATGGTTTTGTTGATTCGTTCAACAAGAAGTGTCCGCTTAACACCTGAGGGTGAGCGTGTTCTGACCGGTATGAATAAGATCCGCCATGACCTATTAGAGTTAGAAAGAAGTGCTGAACATGAAGGTAATACAATAGAAGGAAGAATAAAAATTACCGCTCCTGGCGGATTTGCCGAACGATTTTTATTTGATGTTTTTTCAAAGTTTAAGCAATTACACCCTGCCATCGAATTTTCAATTAATTGCAGTTACACCCGGTTTGATTTAAACAGAAGTGATTTTGATTTAGCCTTTAGAGCAACCAATGAGCCACCCCAAAACATGGTCGCTAAACATTTAATGTCTTATCAACATTGCTGTTGCGCATCTCCTGAGTATTTTGCGGAAAAAGGCACACCAAAAACTCCAACTGATTTAATAAATCATGAATGCCTCAGGGGACAAGAACAAGTTACCTGGCAATTTCAACAAGAAGCAGTACCAACACAGGGTTGGTTAGAAGTTAATGATAACAATATGCTAAAAAGACTCGCTTTAGCGGGTAAAGGTATTATTAGAGTGCCTAAATATTTAGTAGACAAGGAACTAAAGTCAGGCAAACTTAAGGCGATATTTGAAGAGAAAATGCCAAGCGGTTCGATGATTTATCTGATACATCCACAACGTATTCATCAGTCAAAAAGAATATCAACCTTCCTCAACTTTACTCAGCAATATTTTGATAAATAGTTTTAAAGACCAATCGGACTATTTATCGAAAGCTTATCGAGCTAAATATCTATTGCTCTGATCAAAAAATAAGTTGGCCAAATCTCTCGTACCTGAGATTCCCACTTGGGGTCAACTCTGCCACTCGGTAACTGTAAAAACCAATATCTTGCCCATGTTCGAACAACTTTCCCTGACTTGCTTAACTTTAGTGGAGAGAATCGGCGTTGATAAGAATTACCGTCATATTCAACAACAGCATTATTCTTAGCTCTTTTATGTAAAAAATCCAATGCTGTACTAATTAATTCTACCTCTGTTAATGGTATTATCCCCTGTTTTTTTAAACACGCGAGTATCTCGGCTTTTTTTATACTGGCCTGCATATAGTCATCTATATGTGGGGTGTAAACCATGCCAGTTAAGCCATAAATAGAGGTTCGCTCTCTATCGGCTAGTGCTTTTAAAGGCATGATTTGCTCATTAATATCATATAGTTCACCGATATTATGTAGCTTGGGGGTTAATTTAGACAATTGCTACGCTCTCATTTTTTTTCATTTATTTCTCAATAACCTCATTAACTTGCAGAATCATTTTATTGATTAGGTAATGCCTTCATCTTAACGGCTTCAATAATGAAGTTTTTGATATCAGCCAGTCGGTAGGGTTTTTCAATTTTATGGTCAAAGCAAGCATCCATCGTTACATCGAGTTCTCCAGTGATTAAAATTTTTATCGAATCACTGGCAATCGCCTTAGCGACCTCAACCCCATTTTGTTTTTTTAATCGGTAGTCAATAAAGATCAAATCTGGGTTGTTATTATTGCAATATTCTATGCCTGGTTCTTCGTCAGTAAAAACCGCAAGGTTAATTTCATCTGAGTGTAGATATTCTTTGAACATCTGGCATAACATTTCTTCATCATCAATATAAACAACCTTGATTGGCATATTAATCCTGATTCACTTTGTTGTTTAATTTCGGAAAATGAATAACAAAAGATGTATTTTTGTTGTTATTATCGATCGCAATTTTGGCTCCATGATTATCTAAAATCCCCTTTACAATAGATAAACCAAGTCCTGTACCTTCTCCCGTATTTTTTGTAGTAAAAAATGGTTCAAATATTGATAACTGCTTATCTAATGGAATGGTGAAACCAGCATCGGTGATTGAAACGATGTAATCTTGTGTCGTTTCTGTGACTAAGATATCAATCCACTTTTCAGACAATTCTGAAAGAGCATCAATAGCGTTATTAATTAAGTTTACAATAACTTGTTCAATTTCTATTTCATTACACAGAATATTACTCTCTTCGATATACTCACATTGCAGCTCTATCATACAAAGCTTTAGTTTGGGTCTAGTGAGTACTATCGCTTCACTAATAAGATTTTTAAGTGAGCAAGTAGTATGTTGGATTGCTTCATCGCTTCGGGAGAATTTTTTCAAACTCTTAACGATATGAGTAATTCGATCACAAGACCTTAAAATAATAGCTGATTTTGCTAAAATATCTTCTGGAGATGCAGTGGTGTTGGTTAATTGTAATAATTCAGCATAGCCAGATATAACACCTAGTGGATTATTTATCTCATGGGCAACACTTGCTGATAGCTCGCCAAGTGCTGCAAACTTTGCGTTCATAATACTTTTTTGTCTTTCTTGATTATACTTTATCTCGGTAATTTTACGTTGATGAATGTCTTGAATAGTCCCTGATATTGTTTCGATTTTACCATCTATATAGTTAGCTTTCCCATTGGTATATATCCATTTTATATCACCTTTTGGTGTTCTCGCTTGTAGCTCTAAGCCATAAGATTCGCCAAATTCGATAGCCCTGTGAATTGCTTTTTCAATGATAGGCTGGTCTTCAGCAATAAATAACTGCAATCCTTCGGGTAACATCGGCGATAATCCGTCCACTTGTTCAACGTCTAATATCCTAAAGGTTTCATTGGTCCACGTTAGCGCGCCGCTAGCAACATCCATTTCCCAACCGCCAACTTTTGCAGCTGAACTTGTTTCACTGAGGATCTCAAGCGCCTTTAAACGATCATGTTCACTATTAACTTTGTCGGTTATATCTTGCCTTATAGCAATGTAATTAGTGATTTTCTCATTATTATCAAATATAGGGACTAATATGCTTTGTACAAAATAGTAATCACCATTTTTTTTGCGATTTTTTATTGCGCCTGACCAAATCTTTCCTGATGATATTTTTCTCCATATCTCACTAAAGAAAGAGGTAGGGTGATGGTCAGAATTAATTAATTTATGTGTGTTACCTATTAATTCTGCTTTTGAATATCCCGATATTTCACAAAAATTATCATTAACTTTTGTGATGACACCGCTTATATCGGTTTCAGCATAAATAGTTTCTTGCGCTAATGCGCGCTGTAAGTATTGCAGTTTATTTCGCACTTTAACTTGCTCTGTAATATCACGAGCAACGGCATAGATAAGCCCCGAATCACCCTCAATATAACCGTTCCAGGCAAAAGTTAGATAGTGATTGTTTTTATGCCGATATCTATTTTCAAAAAATAAAGAATCATGTCCTGAGTTTAATTTGGCAAATTCTTGTGCTGTTTTATCGACATCATCTGGATGTATGAAATCAAGGATTGGCGCTGATAGTAATTCTTCTTCGCTATAGCCTAAAACTTGGGTAAATGAGGGGTTAATGGTTTGGAAGTACCCCGTTGTATTAGCTACACATAACATATCAATAGATAGGTTAAAGAATTTCTCGTAGATATTCTGTTCTGCTTCGATTGGCATCGTTAAAACTCTATAAAAGCTAGTGTTATTAATAGTCGTATAAGATGTCCGCTATAGCTAAGGGATCGACTTTTTTTGCTCGACAAGTTGTTTGATTGTCTTTTTTAAAAGCGTAAAGTTTAGCGGTTTTCCAAAGCAAGTTTCAGCCCCGAGTTTAACTATCCTATTCACATTATCATCAGTTAATGCGCCAGTCATTGCAATAACTATAATATTTGCGGTTGCGGGCGTACTTTTAATACGGTGACAAATAGAAAATCCATCCATCCCTACCATCATTAAATCTAGCATTACTACATCAGGCTTAAAAGTATGCAGTAAATCACCTGCATCAAAAGGATTGTAGGCTATTTGAATTTTCGCGTGCGGAAAAAGATTTTCTAAAAACTGAATGAGCATGTCTGCAAACGCTTTATCATCCTCAATGATCAAGATAGAGATATTTTTTTTGACATTAGATTTAGGTTTAGACATTAAGGATAAGATGTCGTCTCTATCAAAACGTCTATGTCCACCGGGAGTAGAGATAAAAGGTAATCGACCGATTTGAGCCCAATGACGAATAGTCGTTGGTGCTACATGCAATAATTTAGCAGCCTCTGCGGGTGTTAACAGAGACTTTTTACTGATATCCAATCCAATAATCCTTAATAAAAACAAGTCGATTTCACTATAGCAGTATCCCACCCCCTAATATTAACCTAGATCAATGTAGTTATTTTATTTATTGAGCTCACATTGAATTTCAGCTATATTCCACCGATATTGTCGCTTTTGTCGTTTTTGTCAATAGGTCGATATATTTTTGTTACTCGGATGTAATTATCATTAATTTATCTAAAAGGAATTCACAATGACAAAAAGAAACCAACCGATCATTAATGAGGAAGTTAATTTTCAAAAGGGTGTGGAATTAATTTCTACCACGGATAAAAACGGCGTTATTACCTATGCAAATCCAGAATTCTGTCGAATTGCTGGCTTCTCTCTCGATGAACTTATCGGACAACATCATAATATTGTAAGACATCCCGATATGCCGTCCGCTGCATTTAAAGATTTATGGGAAAATTTACAGTCAGGCTTACCTTGGCGTGGAGTCGTTAAAAATCGCTGTAAAGATGGCCGATATTATTGGGTAGACGCTTTTGTGACACCAATTTTTGAACTTGGTGAGCTCGTAGGTTATCAATCTGTCAGAACACGTTTAGATGATGAAACCAAGAAAAATGCGATTTCATCTTATCAAACATTACAAAGCGGCAAGTCATTAACTAAATGGTACCAAAATGCGACAGTTAAAAACTTAGCATACTGGACCTTAAGTATTACCACGTTAATAAGCGCCATGTATTACCCATATATGGTGTTTTTATTACCTTTCTTACCCTTTATAACGTATAAAAATGAAATTATAGATACACCTAAGTATCTTAAAAAGCTAGCGCTTGATTATGACAGTGTTTCACGCTTAATTTATTGTGGAACTAAACCTCAAGGCATTGCAGATTTTCATTTAAAGATTGCTGAAGGTAAAATAAAAACAATTTTAGGACGCATTATCGATAGTAGTAATTTACTCAGTTCTGGTGCTAGTAACCTTGAAGAGGCGGCCCAAATAGCTAAAGAAGGCGCTGAGCAAGAAACTACCGAACTACATCAAGTATCGACGGCCGTTGAGGAGATGGTTGCCACCATCGATGAAGTTGCGCAAAATACCACTTTCACTTCACAAAAAGTGAATCAAGCACATTCAGATTGTCAAATCGCCACAAAAGCCATGCACCTTACCATGGAAAAAGTGAACCTATTAGCTCAAGACGTCGCTAATTCAGCATCTTCAGCAACAGAGCTCGCTAGCGAAGTAGAAAAAGTTGGTAGCATTATGCACGAAATTCAAGGTATTGCAGACCAAACAAATTTATTAGCGCTAAATGCTGCGATCGAAGCTGCGAGAGCCGGAGAGCATGGCCGTGGCTTTTCAGTTGTAGCCGATGAAGTTCGGGCATTATCAAGCAGAACCCATGCAGCAACAGAGCAAATACAAACCTCAATATCAGAAATGCAAAGTACTCTATTGTCTTGGGTGCAAACAATGACTAAAGGTAAAGAGTCTGCTGAGAGTTGTGTTGAAAAAGCAACAGAAGCTCATAATGTTGTTGAGAAAGTTTATTCCTCAATCACTGACATTTCTGACTTAGCCATTCAAATATCAACAGCATCAGAAGAACAAAGTATGGTGTCGCAAGAAATCAGTCGCAATATTATGAACATCAGTGACGCTTCTCAAAATAATCTTCATCAAGCCAATACCGTAGAAAGCGAGACCATAAACATTAAAACAAGAGCAAACTCCCTTGGGGCTTTAGGCCAGGCTTTTAATGGATAAAGATGATGACTGATTATGCAAGCCTATTAATGTCTTTAACCAGTAGTTCCGCAGTAGATTCTGGATGTATGGAGCAGTTAATACAAGAAGGGCTATATATTACACCTTCTTTATTTTCTATCGACCGTGCAGGGCTGTGGGTATTAGATAAAGACGAACAAGCTTACCTTTGTGAAGCTGATTTTTTTGATGGCATGATCAATCACAGATCGTCTCAACGGTTAGCTAAAAAAGAAGATGCTGAGCTTTTCTCTTTTTTAGAAAACACCTCTGAAATAATTATCAATAATTATTTCACCTATGAATCATTTGGTATAAATACCAGCAAAATATTATCTCGATTTCAGCTATGTTCACTTCTGCTTATTCCCTTGCAAATTAAAGGCAAAAATAGAGGTTTTATATTTTTAGGTGACAGTGAAAAAAATATCGAATGGTCTACCGATGTACTATTTGCCAGTAGAATTTTAGTGCAGCTCTTTGAACGAGCGCTATTAGCACTTGATAATACAGTCGCTGAAACTAAACTCCAGCATCAATACCAGTTGATGAATGAAATAGAGAAGCTTGCCAAAATTGGTGGTTGGGACTACGAAATATCGACAAGAAAAACACATTGGACAGAAGAAACATATCGGATTTATGGCTTATCGCCTGATGAAGAAATAACAATAGAACAGGCAACTAAATTTTACAGTCCAGAAGTTCAAAAAACGATAAAAGATGTCTTTGAGTTAGCCGTAAGTCAGTTGATACCTTATCAGGTAGAGTTGCCTTTTGTTGATGCTCAGGGCAACCATAAGTGGGTAAAAACAACAGGGCAAATAAGAAGTAATACTCAAGGCGTTGCAACCCATATTTACGGTGTATTCGAAGACATAACCGAACAAAAACAACTACTCGACTCTGAAAGATCGACCAGTGAAGACTTAAAAACAATTGTTGATAATTTAAACGATAGTATTATCACTATTTCTAGTAAAGGCATTATTTTATCTGCCAATAGGATGGTGGAAAAAACATTTGGCTATTTACAGCAAGAGCTGATTGGCCAAAACGTTTCAATATTAATGCCAAAGCCCTTTGTTTCTAAGCATGATAAGTATATGCAGAACTACCTCAAAACAGGTCATGCTAAAATCATTGGCATAGGAAGAGAGCTTCCTGCGATGAAAAAAGATGGCACTAGTTTTCCGATGGAATTATCGATATCAGAAGTACTGCACGGAAATGATAAAGTCTTTATTGGCATAGTGCGAGACATCACAGAGAGAAAAAAAGCAGAAAAAGATATTCATCAACTTGCTTATTATGATGACACTACTGGGGTGATGAATCGATACTCTCTTGATCGTGATTTAAAAAAATGTTTCGATAAATCCTTACTATTGAACGAAAATATCACCGCAATGTTAATAAACTTAGATAAGTTTTCTCAAATTAACTTAATTCATGGTGATGATACCGGCGACGTCATTCTAAAAGAAACCGCGACCAGACTAAATGAACGGTTACCTTCTTGGGTAGTTACTTATAGAAGCAGTGCAGATAGTTTTTATGTGCTTATCAATCCAAGTGCAGCTGTTGGTTTAGATGACTCCCGTATAATGACTAATGAAGACTTAGCCGAGCAAATTCTTAAAGAGATTCATCAAACTATTATCGTCAATCAGCACGTAATTAATGTGCAAGCGAGTATAGGGATATTAAATATTCCTGCTAAAGAAATAGACTACATCGATATCAAACCATTACTAGAATTAGCCGTCTTTAATGCTAAAAATAAGGGCGGAAATAATTATGTCTTCGCTAGTAATAATGATACCTGTTCGCTTAAAAGGCACTCAGAATTGTCATTAGCAATGAAAAGTAACCTGTTCATCCGTGAACTCAATATTGTGTTACAGCCTCAATATTCCACACAAGGCAAAATTGTTGGTTCAGAGGCATTGGTGCGGTGGCAGTCGGCATCGCTAGGAGGGATATCACCCGTTGAATTTATACCCTTAGCAGAAAAAAATGGCGCTATTATTGAGTTAGGTAATTGGATTATCGATAAAGCATGTAGCTTGTTAGCGCAAAGGCGTATGTTTTCAAAAGAATCATCCCCTATATCTGTCAATATAAGCGCTAAGCAAATTGCTCAGCCAAACTTTGTCGATAACCTGTTAACTAGCCTTGATAATTACCAAGTTCCCTACTCTGAGCTTGTACTTGAATTAACCGAAAGTGCACTGGTTACCGACTTGAAACTCGTGGTCAGTAAAATGGAATTATTAAAAAGTAAAGGTATTCTCTTTTCGATTGATGATTTTGGTACCGGATATTCAAGCTTGAACTATATTCATCACCTGCCAATCACAGAGTTAAAAATTGATAAATGTTTTGTTGATGATATAAAAAATGCAGTCGATGATGTACCTATCATCAATACCATATTACAAATGGCCAAGTCATTAAAACTCAGGGTGGTCGCTGAGGGTGTTGAGTCTAAAGCACAACTCAATTATTTAGCTGACCATGGTTGTGATGTTATACAAGGTTATTACTTTTCTAAGCCTCTAAATTCTGCCCAGTGGTTAGATAAATGGAAAGTAATATAAGTAATTGAAAGAAATAATGTCTGTGAATAAATGGGACAGCCTAGCCTTTTCGTAACCGGCTGTCTTTTAATTATCACTAACGGATCAATAAATTAGTCCGATTGGTATAAGGTGTATTTACTTTGAAAGCTCTGCTGCCGTATCAACAAATATTCCTTGAATATCTTTCGCTTCTCTTTCTGTTTGACCGCCGTGCTTTAGAAATGCAGCAATAATTTTTTGTGTTTTTTCTTCTTTCGCGCGTTCAAGAAAATAGCGTAACTCTAGCTCACTACCCACATCCTCATCTTTGATAGAAGCGGCAATAATTTCCTTATACATAACGATATCGCGAATTTCCCATGCACTTACTAATTGCAATAACGGTTCAATGAAAGCATCCAGTTCTACTTTAGGAACAAACTGAGTAATGATGTTTAACGCTTCTGCTTGTTGAGCCGTAAAGTCTGCTCCTGTTAACAATGCTTGCAGTGCTTTGCCTTTACCTAAACGACGTGCAAACTGAACTGCACCTTGACCACCCGTTGGAATATTAATGTGTAATTCTGGTTGAGCAAAAGCCGAATTTTCAGTGCCGTATGCTAAATCACATGCCATAACAAATTCATTGCCGCCACCGCGAGCTACACCATCGACTATCGCAACTGAAAGTTGCTTCATCGCTTTTATATTACCAATCATATGGTTGAATTCAATTGAAGCTGCTTGTCCCCCTTGACTACCATTGATTACATTCAAATCCAGATGAGCGATAAAAAATGTATCATGAAATGATTTAAAAACAACTGCTTTAGTTTCTCTGTCATCTTTTAGCGACAAAACAAAAGCGTTAATTTCATTAATTAAATCAATAGTTAAAACATTCACAGGAGGGTTTTTGATTAATATTGTAGCCACGCCAGCTTCTTTAGTTATCATTAATTTATTCATCATTATTTCCTCTTAGGGTAGATATTACAGCGACACTATTTGTGTCACTTCGAATTCATGTAGCTACTTTAAAAGTATATTAGGCATCAATAAACAGACTAACTTGAACTATAATGATTCCAAAACGGAACCAATGGAGTCTTTATGGATCTCTCTAGTCGATTATTACTGTTATTAGAAGTTGCTGAATTAGGCAGTTTTGCCAAAGTATCAGAGCAAAGGAATGTCAACAGATCTGCTATATCAAAACAGATAACTAAACTCGAACAAGAGCTTGGCGTGCACCTATTGAATAGGACAACGCGTTCGTTGTCGCTAACTGCTGCAGGGTCAGAAATGGCTAATCAGGCAATTCATTTAAGAGCGTTACTCAATAACTCAAAACGCCTTGCACAGAACTACCATCATGAACCTTTAGGAGAACTTAAAATATCTAGTTCAACATTATTTGGTCGCCAATACGTGCAACAAGTTATTCTGAAGTTTCAACAACTGTATCCTGATATTCGCATTGAATTATTATTAGAAGATCGCGAAGTGGACATAGTAGGCGAAGGATTTGATATAGGATTTCGTATTGGCGAGCCTAAAGAGTCAAATTTAATCTCTAAAAAAATAGCTCGAAATCGACTATTAATTGTCGCCGCGCCGAGCTTTATTGAAAAATATGGTTTGCCAACTACAGTGCCAAAATTAGAAAGCTTGCCTGCGGTTGTTTACTCAACTCAAGGTTTGTTAATTGATAAAATAAAATACCAAGATAGTAAAGGGGAAGATGCTTTTATACAGTTCAATATCGCCTACAAAGTTAATGAAGTTGAGATGTTAATTAATACTGCGTTAGCAGGTCAGATGTTAACGGTTACCACGGCGCAGATGATCGAAAATGAAATTTTAGAAGGCAAACTGATTCCAATAATGACCCATCTAAATTTAATGGATTATGGTTCGTTTTACGCCGTTTATCCTCATAGAGATTCACCATTAAAAACAAGGCTTTTTATCGAGATGTTAAAGGATATTGTTGGGGATAAAACACCCATTTGGGAGTCACGTATTCCTGGGTTGGAAAAGATGTACGGTAATTCAAAATGAACGTTACAATAACTTACTTAGCCTCGCTAATTAAAACTGTTTTATATATATAAAACCAAAATATAAACATTTTGATTACTATTACGTCACCTGATAGGGTATGTATCATGGAAATATTGATACAACTTAAAGGGAATTAATCAATGGCTGACAATAAAGTCCATCTTGTACAAAAATCTCGTCGTCAATTTTTACGCAGTGCAGGCATGTTAGCGCTAGGAGCTTCTCCGCTTCTTAGCTTAGCCGCAACCGACAATAATGAAGGCGTTAGCCTTGCCGGAGGCATGAGACCTTTAGTTAAATATCCTGGAAAACGGGATTTGATTTTAGTTCACAGCAGGCCACCCCATTTAGAAACACCTTTTTCTGTATTTAATGAAAGTCTTATTACCCCAAATGATGCATTTTATGTTCGTTATCACCTTGCAAACTTTCCTACCGAAATAGACCTAAACACATATAAACTTAACGTTAACGGTGCCGTTAAAAAGACACTTCAGCTTAGCCTTCAAGAACTTAAGTCAATGGCAGAACCTGTTGAAGTTGTTGCTGTCAATCAATGTTCAGGCAACAGCAGAGGGTATTCATCGCCACGCGTTTTTGGTGCCCAACTCAGTAATGGAGCAATGGGAAATGCACGTTGGACCGGTATCCCCCTTAGAACTGTGTTGGAAAAAGCAGGTGTATCACCTGAAGCAATGTACGTTACTTTTAATGGCCTTGATAAGCCGGTATTACCAACCACTCCTGACTTTAAGAAAGCACTAAATATTGACCACGCTCTAAGCGCAGAACCATTACTAGCTTGGGGAATGAACGGTGAAGATCTACCTTTTTTAAACGGTTATCCTTTGAAGCTTATTGTACCTGGCTATTTCGGTACGTATTGGGTTAAACATTTATCTGAAATAACCGTATTAGACACTGAATTCACCGGCCACGATTCCTATTTCATGAATACCGCTTATCAACTGCCCGACAATGACTGTCTATGTATTACCCCAGGCAGTACCGCTGATAAAAGCCGTCCGATTTCAACACTTCCTGTGCGCAGCTTTATGACTAATATTGCTGCTGGAGATACCCTGCCATCAGCTAAGCCCATTGAACTTGAAGGTATTGCCTTTGACGATGGTTCTGGCATAAAAAATGTCGATATATCAATCGATGGCGGCATAACTTGGCTCACCAGTACTTTAGGTGAAAGCTTGGGACGATTCTCCTTTCGCCCATGGAAGCTTACTGTCAGTTTTACACAAAAAGGAAATGCATTAGTCATGGTACGAGCCAGTAACAAAAACGGTGAAGTGCAACCACTTAGGGCAAGCTGGAATCATGGTGGCTATATACGCCATGCTATTGAATCAGTCGCCATTAACGTTACATAGAGGTACCCCATGTCTAACAACACATCATTTGCTACTTTGTTGAGCCCTACAATTGTAAGTACCTTGCTAACTATTGTCGTTTTTTCTGGCATATCACCTTCAGTCAGCCAGGCATATGCATCAGTCGACAAGACTATAAAAAAGATTACGCTGCCAGCAAGTACCATTTCTCTACCAAAATCAGAATTACCCGGTTATAACCTAGCCCTGCAAAAATGAACTATTTGCCACTCCGTTGATTACATACATCATCAGCCCCCAGGCATGGATCAAAAAGCATGGACAAATGCAGTGTTAAAAATGCAGCACTCTTATGGCGCACCAATAAGTGAAAGCGATATAAGCAGTATTGGCGCTTATCTATCCGTTGTATACGGCTCAGCCAAAGCTGATGATCCAGAAATTATTGATGCTTCCAAACCTCCAGTTAGTGCTCCACCTTCTGGTGAAGCACTCGACGTACAAGTGTTGCTAACGAACAATGGATGTACGGGTTGTCATGATATTAATAAGAAAATCGTAGGTCCTGCATTTAAGAGTATTGCCAAAAAATATAAGGCCGAAACTGATGCTATTAAGAAGTTAGTCGCCTCGATTCAAAGCGGCGGTAGCGGAAAATGGGGAAATATGACCATGCCACCGATGAATGTTAACGATAAACAAGCTGAGGCATTAGCAGTGTTTATACTCAAACAGTAACTCACAAACCTGAGAAGATCCGCTACTCCCTTTTATCTAGCGGCTCTTTTCATGTACCACATAGTGATTGAAATCAATTCAACAAAAAACAGCCTCACTAGAGGCTGTTTTAATTATTCTTTTAGTTAATTTATACCAATCGTATTCGTTAACTTTTATAAACAGTAATAATTAATCGGTCATCATTATTCTACTGTCATTCTTATTGCGATAACTTATTTAGCTAGCTTCACTGGTTGCTCAATAACATCAACAGCAATTGCTGCTGAACCGGCTCTTCTTGGGTCTGACGCCCCTAAAAATACACCATTATGTTTCATAATGGTTTGTAGGCTGCCCAGTGAGCTCGATACTTTGACGTTATAGCCTTGCGCTTTTAATATATCAACGGTATCAGCAGGAATATTCCTTTCAACAGACAACACATCAGGTTGCCATTGGTGATGGACTCTTGGTGCATTAGTGGCCTCAGCAATATTCATTTCGAAATATAAAACATTCACCAATTGTTGAAATACCGAGGTGATTATTTTGCTACCGCCAGGTGTACCGGTAGCAATATATGGCTCACCATTTTTTAAAACGATCGTTGGCGTCATTGAACTTAGTGGCCGTTTTTTGGCTTCGATTGCATTAGCTTCCCCGCCAATCAAACCATAACTATTTGGGCTACCTGGTTTTACCGAAAAATCATCCATGGTGTTGTTCAGTAAAATTCCTGTACCTGGAATAGTAATACCACTACCGTAGTTGTGATTTAAAGTATAAGTACTACTAACCACATTACCCGCGGCATCCATTACAGAAAAATGTGTTGTATCAGGGCTTTCATATTTGCTGGGTTCACCGGCTTTAATATCACTTGAAGGAGTTATTTTATTCCGCTTAATATTTTTACTGAGTTCTTTTGCATATATTTTGCTGGTTAAGCCCTTACTCGGTACGTTGACAAAAGCGGGGTCGCCTAAAAAGGTACTTCTGTCAGCATAAGCGCGCTTAAAGATTTCAGTTTGCAGATGTATCATTGCTGCAGAGCCTTGCTGAATGTTCTCTAAGTTAAGTGTTTCAAACATATTTAACATTTGGATAAGGTGAACGCCACCTGAGCTTGGTGGTGGCATAGTTAAAATTTCAAATCCTTGAAATGTGCCACGAATCGGCGCTACTTCATTAACTTTATAATCAGCTAAGTCTTTTGCAGTAATGAGGCCATCACCCTGCTCCATTGCAGCGACAATTTTTTTTGCAATATCCCCTTGGTAAAATCCAGATTTACCCTGCTCGCGCAAATACGCTAAGCTATTCGCGAGATCTTTTTGTACCCAAACTTCGCCAGCTAGATACGGCTGGCAATTTTCTTTTAAAAATACTCGGCATGTTTCAGCGTTAACTGATAAAAACATTTGTTCTTTGTAAAAAAATCGCGCCATATCATCGTCAACAATAATGCCAGTTCTAGCGAGTTTTTCTGCGGGTTTAATGACCTCAGACCAAGACATTGAACCATATTTTTCAAGGGCATAGTGTAAACCAGCAACTGTGCCTGGTACTCCTGAGGCGGATAATGTTTTCAATGATTTATTCACTATCGGGTAACCATATTCATCAAGAAAAACATCTTTGTATGCTAAAGCAGGAGCCGTTTCTCGATAATCAATGGCAATTGTTTTATTTTTATCGCCTAAATGGACCAGCATAAAACCACCACCCGCTAAATTTCCAGCGCGTGGTAAAACAACAGATAATGCAAAACCTACCGCGACCGCAGCATCAACCGCGTTGCCACCTTGCCTTAGAATATCAGCACCCACTTCACTGGCGATCCGTTTTTGACTAACAACCATGCCTTTTCTGCCGATAACAGGGTGAGAGACATCATGATAATCAACCAATTGCCATAAACGAGGAAGCTCTGCTGTGCTAACTTGCTGGACTGGTGTCGTGGCGACACTAGTCGTCGCGACGAACGCTAAAAAACAACAGGTTAATTTTATTACCGTATACCGAGGCTTTTTTTGGGGGGGAGCACTGTAGAATAATCGATTATGAATATTGGTAATAAAATTATTTTTCATAGTTATTTCTTTATATCATAGGATTTTCCACTAAGGAAAAATGGTTGGATGAACTGTCCAGCTTCTACTCGACAGTTTGTAACTCAGAAAATTATCATCATTAGCAGGTAAGCACCTTCATTTATTAATGACGCCAGTTAGAATTGTAAAACATTTCGATAACATTAAGCAGTTATGCTTTGTATCATGACGTGTCGCATCGAAATTCAGTTAAAAAGAAAAACCTTATACTTTTGGCTTTTCAGATATCCAAAGTTTAATATTTCCTTTAACCACAACAACATCATTTTCATCATAAGCAGTGATGTTAACAAGCATATCACCAGGCTTCCAATCTTCTGCATTAACCTTAGCTACGCATCGAATATCACTACCTGCTTTTGCGGTGTAATCAACGGTCATTCCTTTTGGGATCCAACGTAGGTGCTTAGGTACAGATGCTTCTGCCATTACCCCCATTGCCATTTCTAAACCATTACAAATAGCGATCACATGCACCGTTTTTATATGATTAAAAACCTTTTTTCTTTTTTTGATAAGACAAGTACACTGGTTAGGTACTAATTCTGAAATTTTAGGGCTAATAGTCGCAAAATAAGGCGCGATGCGGCTGACCATAATTGAAAATAGTTTATTCCCAAAAGGGTATTTTTCAAGTTTATGGTATAACGATAGAGTTTTATTGGTCTGGTTCATAATCTGCTTTTAACGGTTATTTTCAAGAGTTTTTCAATGCTAGGTGAAGTTAGCTCTAGATTAACTTAATTTTTAATTGAGTGAATAAGACTAACGCCAAGCAACATTAAGAATAATGAGCTGAAGGTAACTTATCATTAGCTCAACGTCACTACAAACTAATGAAATAGTTAACTATACCCGTTCCACTTGAAGATGCAGGATTCAGCTGGAATTATAAACGCCTTTAGGCAAAGCATTGATTGAAGAGAATAGTTATTCTATTGTCGAAATCAATAACGTGGCATAACGCGTTTATAAACCAGCCCATTGGGGAGACCTGAGCAAAAAACATTCATCGTTACATTTGTTTTTAAGGACGCAACATGGATGTAACTTATTAGAGAATGCAGGAGCACATTTTCCCGAGTAACCCTTAACAAAAAAATGTGCCTTGATTATGATTCGCTCCGGCTTCCTGAAACGAGCATCTTCAAGTGGAGCGGGTATATACATAAGTTTTATTTAAGTTATTTTTAATGATTATAAATTTAACAACTGCATTCCCCTCGTTCTAGTATCGGTAATAAAAGTTTTCGATCTGAACCATTGCAATGATATTTATTCATTTTTGATGTAATCTGGTCCTGAACGGCAACAAGACTCTTTGATAAAAACTAAAGGAAATAATAATAATGAAAAAATTAATCCTACCATTAGCCGCTTTAATATTAAGTACTTATATAATGCCAGCTACGGCACAGTCAGATTGCGGGGACATCACAATAAGTGAAATGAACTGGGCCTCAGGACAATTGGTAACATCGGTATCCAAATTCATTTTAGAACAGGGGTACGGCTGTAACGTTCTAACCATCCCAACATCTACCGTTCCTTACGTTGTATCTCTTGCTGAAACCGGTAAACCTGACATCATTACCGAACTATGGATCACCGCAGTGCCTCTGTATAAAGAGCTTGAAAAACAGGGCAAAGTAATAACGGCAACTAAAGTTCTTTCTGATGGTGGTACTAACGGTTGGTGGATTCCGAAATACCTTGCCGACAAACATCCGGAGCTGAAAACCATAGAAGGCGTCCTGGCTAACCCAGAACTGGTTGGCGGTCGTTTCCATAATGCACCAAATGGCTGGGGCATGCGAACCACGAACGACAACTTGATCAAGGCATTCGACTTTGCTGGCAATAAGATGGATGTTTTCAACCATGGCTCAGGTGAAACACTGGCCGCCTCTATTGCATCAGCTTACGACGCTCATGAACCATGGTTCGGCTACTACTGGGCACCGACATCTGTCTTAGGTAAATATGAAATGGTTGCCGTAGATATGGGATCTTTCGATGAAGAAGCCTATGCCTGCGCTGAAAGTAAAGAATGTGCTAATCCGAAAAAGACCTCTCTGCCAAGCGCCACCGTAGTGACTGCAATAACAACCGATCTGGCTACACGTGAGCCGGAAGTGCTGAACCTGATGAAGAAGCTCTCCTTTACTAACAAGCAGATGAGTCAATTACTGGCTTGGCAAGAAGCTAATAAAGCCTCTTCTGAAGAGGCTGCCGTTCACTTTATTACCACCCAGCAGGGTGTCTGGTCAGCGTGGCTCAGCGAAGATGCCCGTAAAAACCTTGCACCACTGCTGAAATAAACTGCATTAACGATGGGACCAGTAAGTAAGTATTGATACTGGTCCTCCCCTCTCACACACATATTGACAGCAGATATTGCAACAAAATCAAGATGCCCTAAATACAAAGCAACAGCAGTTACCCTGATAAGGAGTTATCCGAACAGGGTAAAATAAATAGGAAATATTTAATATGTCATTTTATGACTCGCTATTCGATTCACTTGGATTACAGGACTGGTGCAGTAACGAAGCTAAAGCCGGCCCAATGACCATGGCTGAACTTTTAGCAAAAAGCAAAAGCTCTACGGTAACCGAAGAGACTTCTCTCTGGAATATGCCTTTCCCGTCACTCGATAATCTCCATGGCGCTTGCAACAGTATCCCTCGTACGCGAGATATGACTTCAGGTGTCGAGCAGCTTTTCCTCAATGTTAAAAGCAGCCTTCAGTTTGTACTTGATCCCCTAACACAGCCTCTGAGCTGGCTATTGGATGGTTCTATCTGGTTATTTGTTGCTACGCCTTGGTGGCTTTTGATCGGATTAACACTGCTCACTGTGCAACGGGTGACTCGTTCAAAAGGCGCTACCTTGTTGACCGCTATTACTTGGTTCTTCCTTGCCTTTATCGACCACTACTCTTACGCTGTGCAAACAATGGCGATTATCTTTGTCTGTACGGGGATCAGTGTTTTACTCGGCGTTCCCATCGGCATAGCGATGTCAAAATACGATAGGTTTCAAAAAGGGGTCATTCCGATTCTTGATATGCTGCAAACCTTGCCCTCCTTTGTCTATCTCATTCCACTCATCTTTCTGTTCAGTGTCACCGAATCCAAATTATATGGCATTGCGATTATTATGTACGCGATAGTTCCAGTAATTAGACTCACTGATCTGGGTATACGATTAGTCGATAAAGATATTATTGAAGGGGCTAATGCCTTTGGTATGAGCGCCCGTCAAAAATTGTTCAATGTTGAACTGCCACTGGCACTACCTAACATCATGGCCGGCATTAACCAGACTATTATGATGTCACTGGCGATGGTGGTTATCGCATCACTAGTATCTGCACCGGGTCTTGGTGTATTGGTATTGCGGGGAATTAATAACCTTGAGCTCGGTGTGGGACTAGTCTCTGGTTTCTGTATCGTAATTTTGGCAATATTGTTAGACCGTGTAAGTAAAGCAACGTTAGCACGGATTGATGTATCTCAATCTAACACCTGAGGCAGTGAACAATGACAGCTAATATAAAAATATCTATCAAAAAGCTCTATAAAATATTTGGCCCTGAGCCAGAAATGGCACTGCAACATGTTAAAAATGGCATTGAAAAACCCGATCTTCTGGAACAGTACGGTCATGTATTGGGCTTGAAAGATATCAACATCGATATGTTAGATGGCCAGATTACTGTGATTATGGGCTTATCTGGCTCTGGAAAATCTACTTTAATTCGCCATTTTAATCGGTTGATAGAACCCACTGATGGTCAGATTTTGATCGACGGTATTAATGTGATGGACTTATCTGATGAAGAGCTACGTAAAATGCGCCAATCAGATATGTCGATGGTGTTTCAGAATTTTGCCCTACTGCCTCATAAAACAGTATTGGAAAATGCAGGTACAGCTCTGCGAGTCAGAGGGATCTCAGCAGAAGAGGCCGACATCGAAGCTAAAAAATGGCTCGACCGAGTAGGTCTGACCGGTTTTGAAGGACACTATCCACATCAGCTCTCTGGTGGTATGCAGCAACGAGTAGGTATCGCCAGAGCGCTGACCTCAAACTCGGCAGTGATGCTAATGGATGAAGCTTTTTCAGCACTGGATCCATTGATCCGTAATGATATGCAAGATCTACTGCTAGCTCTTCAAAAAGAGCTGCACAAAACGATTATCTTTATTAGCCATGATCTAGATGAAGCGCTTAAACTAGCCGACCATCTGGTTATTCTTAAAGATGGTGAAGTAATTCAACAAGGTGAACCCCAGCATATTCTATTAAACCCTTGCGACCCTTACATTGAAAGTTTTGTCAGCGAAATTAACCGAGTACGAGTACTGCGAGTACGTTCAGTGATGCAACCGCTACTTGATAAAGCCTTAGATACAGCTGGCAGTGTAGACGTCAACGCTACGCTAGAAGATGTGATCTCTCAATCAGGTGGCGACACTAACAAGGTGTACTTAGTCAAGAAAGAAGATGAAGCTGTAGGGACTATATGTATGAAAGACTTAGTGCGTGCTCTGGTACCCAGAGTTCCCTCCCAAAAAGAAGCTATTACGGCTTAGAGACAAGGCATTAATTGAAGAGAATGGTTACTCAGGAGAACATGCTCCTGAACAATCATTATTTCATTACAGCGCCTTGAATTGAAATTACTCAAGTACTCTGAAACCTGCATCTTGATTGATAACGGGTATATACCCGTTCCACTTGCTTTAAATATAATGATTTAACTTTCAATTACCAACCGTCTAATCCATATCAAATATTATGATGTTAAATACTTCGAAAAATTCTCGACCACATAATCCTTAAACGCTTTTAAACGTAGTGGTTGATGCTTATCTTGAACATAAACTAAATAAAATGGAGTGGATGCTACCTGCCATTGATCAAATAATGGCACCAGTACTCCTTGTTCGAGTTCTGTTTTACAATAAAGCTCTGGCACCCTAATAATACCGTTACCTGAAATAGCTGAAGAGACCATCACTCTGCCACTTTTACACGTAAGATTACCCGCTACGATCACTTCAACTTTTTTATTATTATCGCTATTAATGAACGTCCAGTTTTTTAAACTGCCAGCAATACATCGATGATGTACCAATCCTTTTGGGTCATTCGGTTCACCATTTTTTGCTAAGTACTTAGGGCTCACATAGGTATTTATCTTTATATCGGTAAGTTTTCTTGCGATAAGTGATGAATCGGCTAATTCTCCCATACGAAAAACGAAATCGAACTCTCCTGAGACCAGATCGACTCGCCGACTAGAAAAGTCTAGTTCGATATTAATATCAGGGTACTGAACCATAAAATCACTAATTAACGAAGCAATGATCTCTTCTGCAATATAACCACCAACACAATTAATGCGAATATTGCCCGATAAAGAATCAGCACTTTCGAGCACTCGATCAATAGCATGAGATATACCATTAAGTGATTGTTTACAGCGTTCATAAAATGCTTCACCTTGCGGTGTTAAATGTTGCGTGCGGGTAGTCCTTATCAATAAACTTACACCGAGGCTAGATTCTAATTGAGCTAACTGTTTGGAAATATGTGACCTTGAACACGCTAGTTCTTCAGCCGCTTTAGTAAAGCTCCCTTGCTCAGCCAGCACAACAAAAGTTCTGATATCAGAAAGACTCACGTGTTTTTTCATACGACCTCTTTGTCAACTTAGAGTAAACAGATATGACTGTTGATGCATATATATCACCAAAAAACAGCAAAGTAAAACGGTGATAGTCGTTGGTTATTCCATTGATAAAATAGCCTATAAATTGCAACTATAACTATCTCAGGGAGTGAGTAGATAGGTATACAATGTACTATAAAGCAATAGATTGGTAACTCCTAGTCATCAATGATGTGAGTAAAGTGCCATATATCATTACCTAAGGTTTCTTTATTATTAACTCAACAGAAAAAATTCTATGACGAGGTATTAATATGAAAAATTTAGTGGTTATTACTGGCGCAAGCTCAGGTATTGGTGAAGAGTTAGCGAAACAAATGAATGCACAAGGTCACCCTTTATTGTTGCTAGCAAGAAGAGTCGAAAAACTTGAAGCCCTTGGGCTTTCAAATACTTTATGCATGAAAGTGGATGTGACTGATAAAGAAGCTTTCCAAAATGCGATAAACACAGCTACTGATAAGTATGGTCCTGTCGACCTACTGGTAAATAATGCTGGTCTTATGTTACTTGGCCAAGTAGATGTTCAAAGTGCAGCTGAATGGAAAGCAATGTATGACGTGAATGTATTAGGTTTGTTAAATGGTATGCAAAGCGTACTACCGTCTATGAAGCAACGTAATACTGGCACGATCATCAATATTAGCTCGGTCGCTGGCAGAAAAACATTTGGTGACCATGCCGCTTATTGTGGGACTAAATTTGCTGTTCATGCTATTTCTGAGAACGTAAGAGAAGAAGTAGCTAATAACAACGTCAGAGTCATCACTATTGCCCCGGGTGCTGTTGAAACAGAATTATTATCACACACCACTTCGAGTGATATCGTTTCAGGCTATGAGTCTTGGAAAAAAGAGATGGGCGGTGTTTTAGCGCCGATTGATGTCTCTAACGCAATTTCGTACGCATATAATCAACCGCAAAACGTTTGTATTCGTGAGATTGTTTTAGCACCAACTAAACAGCAGCCATAATTAAATAAATATAAAATCAAAGCGCTTCATATTTTTGAAGTGCTTTTCCTCAAATCGTTGCAGATATTATGACGAACAATATCAAAAACAACTTCACTCATTTTTATTTAACAAAAAAAACTTATCTCTTATCTACTGACTGCAATAACAAGCGATACAAATTTTTAGTCGCAGAGCCAGTTTTATCCGCTTTAGGCAATGCTAGGTGCAATGGGACATGATAACAATTTGAATATTCTACATTGAGAATAACTAAGTCCGGATCATTCTGTCTTTTGATAATATGTTCAGGTATACGGCAATAACCCAAACCATGCTTAACCGCTTGCAAAGCATGGTCAAAATTATCTACCGTGATACGTTGATTCGATTTCAACCATCCAACATCTCTTTTTACTGACTCTCCTAAATCTCGAGTGACTATTTGTCTATTTACTGCCAGATCAGCCATGCAAAGTTCAGGTTTACTCGCTAATGGGTGACTTTTCATCACAATAGGTAACATATTTACTGTACCAAACGACTCACAAGGATAGTTAGTTATAGGAAGAGTTATGATTGAAATATCGGCACTTTCTTGCTCTACCATACTAGAGGTTTTCGATAATGAGGTCTCAATAACTTTTATTGAAGTTGTGCTATTTCCTTCAAGAAAAATTGCCAGAGGCTCGTATAACCATTTACGGTCGCACAAGTGATCAATAGCAATAATAATTTCTGATTCAACTCCCTGTGCTAACTGAATACTGATCTCTTCCAAGGCTTGAGCTTGCTCTATCATCGATTGTGCACGTCGTAATAAAGACTTGCCATCATCTGTCAATACAGCTCGACGTCCTTCAACTTTTACAACAGAAATACCTAGCTGACTTTCTAATTTTTTGATGGCGTAAATCAATGTGGTATGACTTTTATTTAGCGCAGTTGCCGCCGCTTGAATACTGCCAGCCTTATCTACCTCAAATAAGGTTAACCATTGGTCTAGCGTTGTTTTTAGTCTCATTGGTCTATTTATTCCACAGTTACACGCAGTTTTATGAACTTTAATGTGTAATTTTTATAGGTAACATAGCATATATCACCTAAACAAAGCACAACGCTTTGTAATGATCTTAACTAATAAACAACAAACCTATTGGAGAAATACCATGAAAAAGCTATTACAAGTAGATTTCGATTTTACTGGCCCATTCGGTGAAGAAATGTCGACCCTGTTGATGGATTTAGCACAATCAATAAACAATGAACCAGGAATGATTTGGAAAATTTGGACTGAAAACCCTAAAGAACAATTAGGAGGAGGCATTTATTTATTTGAAAATGAAGCCTATGCACAAGCATATTTAGAAATGCACTCAGCGCGTTTAAAAGAGATGGGAGTAGAGAAAATTAGAGGGCATATCTTTGATATTAACCTGCCCTTGTCAACAATTAACCATGCCCCAATGACTGAGGTGAAATAATGATGAATAGTAGAACCTTTTTAACACTACATGGCGTGATCAATAGTGTGTTTGCTTTTGTCTTATTTTTCATTCCTCATCTTGTTTGGCCAATGTACGGTGTAGAAATAAATGACCAATATGCTTATTTCCTGTCACAACATACAAGCATCTTTTTAGGTGGAATAGGCGCTATCAGTCTGCTATTAAGAGATATTGAAGAAGGTGAAACGGCCAAAAAATTATTCTTAGCCCTATTTATCACAAATATCTTAGGTGTGGTAATTACCCTATATGCGGGTGCGACAGGAATATTTGTCGGTTTTGGTTGGAGTGATCCTGCATTTTTCATTGTTCTGTCAGTGCTCAGTTATTTTCAATTTAAAAAGCAATAATGCAAAATGATACGCTTTATAACTTTAAAGCGTATCCATTTAATAAAACAAAACTACATGAAATAGATACGGTATTCACATTGTATTATTGTATTGTTAATAAAAACCGAAATAGACTATTGTTAATATTACTAAGTAAAACAACTGGTTGACGAGTTAACTGGTGTCAAAATAATTTACAGATTATTTTAACTCTATAAATTTCAACTTCCATTTTATTGAAATAACTAAACTTTTCCAAACTGGTACGATTAGTGCTTTAATCATTCTATATACAAATATTATAATTAATATTTACATTCATATTTATTTTAAATTTATTAAAGAGGTTCAATATGAACATAAAACTTATCCCACTTTTAGTACTCACAGCTACTCTTACTTTTCTAACGCCAACGGCTAATGCAAGTTTAATTCTTGGTACAGGTACTTCGGCATTAGTTGGTGGCGATTTAACTGACCCTGAAAATGATGGTTTGGTTAATTCTAACGTTAACTATGATGCAACATTTCGTTCAAGTGTAGAACCTGGTTTTGGCGGCGGTGAATTTGCATTCAATGTATTTGATAACACCTTAACAAGTCGCAACGGTAAATGGTGTTGTAGTGGTGGAAACGTTTGGGTCGAAGCAGACTTTGGTACAGACCGTTATATATTAGACATGTTTACACTATCTTCGGCAAATGACGTACCGAGTAGAGATTCTGATCAATGGAGAATTTTAGGCTCTAATGATGGCATTAATTACACTGCGCTTTATTCTTATGATGTAGCTGGCCAGTCTATTTGGGGTTCAGATCGTTTTGAAGTGGTTCAATTTTCAAATAATGCTGATTATAACGTTAATACCGCATACAGTATTTTCCGCTACCAATCGACTTCTGTTGTAAGTGGTTCAAATCATCAGTTAGGTGAAATTGAGTTTTTTGGCACTAAGATTCCAGAGCCTTCAACAATTGCTATTTTTGCCTTAGGTCTTATTGGCTTAGCATCTCGTCAATTTAAGAAGTAATCTTAAGCATTCAAATGGTATAGATTCTATAAAACACTGATTATAATGATCAGTGTTTTTTTGTTTCTGAAGATTAGTTATTTATAAATTAAAATAAAGTATTCATCAAAGAGCGAGTAGCCATAGCTACACTATATGAGTGCTGTTTTCCCTCATTATCCTCTATCCATTGAAACATCTCAGTACTTACTTATTAACCACAGCGGTTCTATAAATAACCTGTTTTCTGCATTTGCTAATTTAGTCGGCTGCTTTAAATTTTGACTGTGTTAATAAGAGTTAAAATTAGCATTTTTTTACTTAGTTGACGCAAGGTAATGAAAAGCTTAAGGTCTTCTTAGAGCGAAAAGAAAATATTCAAGACACTCCAATTTATGCTCAACCCATAATATTAGCTAACCAAGTAAGTTAATAGATGATTCGATGCTTTGAAAAGCGTAGTAATGTACTTTCAGCGTCAAAGTTAAAACAACTACATATTTAAGTGAGCAATGGCAAACATATCCACTAAAGCGAGTTCATTCCTTCACTCCAATCAGTACTTATTAGCGCTGCTCTTTGGAGTTATAGGGGCAATAGTCAATCTATATCCAATAGAGTTAGCTTTTAGTATTGCACTTGTTGTTGGTAATACCGCCTACATTGTTGCCGCTTCATTTCTACGTCCCGGTCTAACATTACTTTGCGCTCTCATCAGCGTTATTCCACTTTATTTCTATTGGGGTCATCCATTTGGCTTCCTTACTTTTGGCCTTGAAGCGTGGTTCATTTCAATGTTACGAGCAAGGGGTTGGTATGTACTTACTGCTGACTTACTTTATTGGTTAGTTATTGGTATGCCGCTTACTGCTTTGCTTATCTGGAGCAACATGGAGTTTGCCCAAAGTTTCATGCTCTTTAGTGTATTGAAACAAGCTATCAATGCAATGCTCTATACTTCCTTAGCTTGTATTTTTCTGTTCACTTTTAATGATTATTTCCAATCGATAAAATCAAGTCAACCGCCATTAGTTAAAAGTTTACCCAAATGGCTTTTGTATTCATTTTGGAGTATTTCTGCCTTTTTTGTTATTTGTGTTTCATTGGTACTCAGTACTAATTTTAGCGAGTTTCAGAAGGCACAACTTGAAAAAGAATTAGAAATTAACAATAACTATATTACCCATATTGGCAATAGTTATTTAAATGAACATCAACAAGCGATTGAAAATATCGCCTACCAACTTTCTAGCATAACAGCCCCTGAAGAAAGGCAAAAAGCCCTGTCAAAATTTCACCATTTATACCCTGGTTTTTTAACCATGCTGATTGCCACCGAGCAAGGCGAAATAGAACTCGCATCACCAAATTCCATTATGGAAAAATTAGCTGTTGACCAACGTTCCGTAATCGACCGCCCTTACTTCATTCATGCTATGGAAGAACAAAAGTTATTCGTTTCTGCCGTATTTCTAGGTAGAGGTTTTGGTGCTGACCCCATTATTGCCATCAGTGCTCCACTCTATCAAGGTGGTCAAGTAAATGGCCCTTCAGGTATTGTTGAAGGCTCCTTGAATTTAGGAAAGTTTGGCCTTTATGACAAAATAGGCCACGATGAAAAGCTAATCAAAACGATTGTAACGGATCAAAATGACCGAATTATCTATTCTTCAGATAGTTTGCAACTAGAGGCCTTATCGGGATTTACCTATGAAGATCGTGCCTATAAAAATTCATCAAATTTAATCAGTTTAAAATCAGAAAAAAATGAAGGTGAAATGTTCATTCACAAGCAAACGCAATTAATGAATGACTGGAAAATACATTCCTTGATAGAACATAAGTTTTCTTTGAAAAACATAGAAGACTTGTACTTAGTTATGTTTTTAACACTGTTTGTTACTTTACTTACAGCCAGCTTTTTTGCAAAGAGATTCGCCATTCATTTAAGTCGCCCACTGAAATTCGTTATGGATGAATTATCAAAAGGCAAAAAAACAGGTGATTTCAGAGATGTTCCTTACGAAACGCCCACCGAAATTCAAAAACTTTACCAAGAATTAAAAGTTAACCGTCTTGCACTGCTGGATAATCAAGAAGAATTACAAAAGCAGGTTTTAAAAAGAACAGAAGAACTTAACCAAGCAAACCGTAAATTAACGGAACAAGCCAATACCGACACGTTAACAGGACTCTATAACCGCCGATATTTTGAAAAGAATTTTAAAATGATGCAATCAATTTTTTCTCGAAATAAGTCGAACTTGATGTATGCAATAATTGATTTAGATTTGTTTAAAAACATTAATGATACACACGGACATTTGTTCGGTGATTATTGTTTGCTTACCGTGGCAAACATGCTTAAGACATTTTTTAATCGCGATTCTGATCTTGTTGCTCGCTTTGGTGGGGAAGAATTTGTCGTTGTTTCTCAATGTGATGATGTTGAAATACTTAGGTCGCGAATGGAGAGTTTTCTTCAACAAGTCGCTGCCTATGCATTTAAAGATGATGGTAAAGGGCCTATCACATTAACCATTTCAGTTGGCATAGCGGTAGGAGAAGCGAGTTATTCTAATCTACAGGAAGATTGGTTTGCCGTTGCTGATGAGTGCCTTTACGATGCTAAAGATAATGGTCGAAATCAAACGAAAATAACAGTGCTAGATATTGCAGCTAAAGCAAACGTTTAATACCAATAAAAAAGCGACTACTCTGTGAGTAAGTCGCTTTGTTAAATTCGAATTATTGAGAACTGGTATTAAAAATTATCAATAATTCCGCCACCTGTGGGTTCTAAATAAAGTTGGAAACATTTTTCTCTTACAGGGCTATTTTTGCCGTTAAGCTAAAATAGGCTTCTTTAAATAAAGATCGAAACAAACTTGGTACCAAGCTTTTTTACGTTCAAATACTACCAAAATACCGCTGAATAAAGTTGGAAACGAAAGAATCACTTATATTCACTCATAATCACTAAATAATCACCTCTCTATCATCGTCCTTACTTAACTAACCCACGTATAGTTTCTGCTGTTCATTCAACAGGAGAAAATTATGAATAATCAACAAAGCAAACATAAGTCAAACCAAGCTAATTCGAATAAAGGTACGACAGGAACAAACAACGAGGATCAAAAAACGAGGATCAAAAAACACTTGATATTAAAAAGCTGATCACAAAATAGTGTTCTTAACTAATTATTTAAAGTTTATAAAATCGAACACATTATGTTAAATATTATTGTACAAGTAGCTAAATTTAATAATTAAAAAACTAAATAGTCTAAATTTAGCGCCCAACCATATCACTTTAATTAGCAGTATAAGAAAACCTAATAGTAGTGGATGGCGGAAAGTGATAGTGATTGAAGGCTGTTATTTAGCAACTTATATTGAATTCAGATGAGTTAGCTAGTTAGTTAGTTAGTTAATTAGGAGTCAGCATTAATACCTTTATAGGTTTCAGCTGACACTGCGACTGTATGTTTTTGAGATAATTACTCCAGAAACAAACCTTAAAAAATATATATAAAATTATAAAGAGGTATTGAAGTATGACCATGACAAACACTGAAAAAAATAGCTATTTAACTGATGTGGGGAATTCAGGCTCTGTAGACTATGAGGAAACTCCGGATGATTTTTTAGAAAAACGGCAATTAAAAAAAGGAACTGCAGGCTGGATTTTACTTGCCGGGCTAGGCGTTTCCTATGTGATTTCTGGTGATTTTGCTGGTTGGAATTTTGGGCTTGCACAAGGTGGTTTCGGTGGCATGTTTATCGCTACTTTGATGATGGCAACGATGTACACTCTAATGGTGTTCGGACTTGCTGAACTATCATCATCAATACCTACAGCAGGCGGTGGTTACGGCTTTGCTCGACGTGCAATGGGTCCTCTTGGTGGTTTTTTGACCGGTACTGCAATTTTGTTAGAGTATGCTATAGCACCGGCAGCAATCGCTATTTTTATCGGGGGATATGTAAGTGAACTCTTCGGTTTCAGTGGCCCTCTTGTTTATGCGGCATTTTACGCTATTTTCATCGGAATACATATTTGGGGAGCAGGAGAAGCACTGAAAATTATGTTAGTTATCACTGCTGTCGCTGCAACTGCCCTGCTTGCATTCATTGTCGGTATGATCCCTTACTTTGAACTTAGCAACTTACTTGACATTCCGGTTAATGAGACTGTAGCTGGTGCTAGTGCATTTTTACCTGAAGGCTATTTCGGTATTTGGGCTGCTATTCCGTTTGCTATGTGGTTATTCCTTGCTGTGGAAGGTGTACCTCTTGCAGCAGAAGAAACAAAGAATCCAGGACGCGATCTACCTAAAGGACTTATTACCGCTATGGTCATTCTCTTAGTCTTAGGTGGTTTAATTTTATTCCTTGCACCTGGTGGTTCAAGTGCCAACTTAATGAAAGACCACGCTGCTCCTTTAGTAGGTGCTCTACAACATGTTTACGGTGAAAGCAGTTCGTTAGCTATGTTCGTTAATTTGGTTGGACTTGCAGGATTAGTTGCTAGTTTCTTTTCTATAATTTTTGCCTATTCTCGACAGGTATTTGCATTATCGCGTGCTGGATATCTTCCACAATGGTTGTCTTTAACAGGCAAACGAAAAGTACCTACCCTAGCGCTGATTGTGCCAGGTGTAATTGGCTTTTTACTTTCATTGACTGGCGAAGGTGACTTAATGATCACCATGGCAGTGTTTGGTGCAACAATCTCGTACGCTATGATGATGCTTTCACACATCATATTACGTATTAAAGAACCTGATATGCACCGCCCATACCGTACTCCAGGTGGTGTGATAACAACAGGTATCGCATTTATATTATCTATAATAGCGTTTGCTAGTACATTCCTTGTAAGTCTCGAAGCTGCAATGTGGTCTGCAGTGTTCTACGTAATTATGCTAGCGTACTTTGTTTTCTATAGTCGCCATCACTTGGTACACAACGCACCTGAGGAAGAGTTTGCAGCAATAGCTCAAGCTGAATCCAGTCTGAAATAAGTAATAACGGGGGACTGATAACAAGTCCCCCTCCTATTAATAATACCTTTGAAAAATATAGGGTATAAAACACCAATTCCAACGTAATAATCCATATTTACTGAAATAAAAACATTTAAATAATATATAAAGGTACGAAAAATGATGAATCCAAGAGATGTTAAAAGCATCGAAGATGCTAGAAATATTGTCAATGAACGCGGTCTTAGTCATGTAAAGGTAGGGATTTTTGATCTTGACGGAGTTATGCGTGGAAAATATATGAGTAAAGAAAAGTTTCTTTCCTCATTAGATAGCGGCTTTGCTTTTTGCGATGTTGTATTAGGATGGGATTCTAATGATCAACTTTATGGAAATGCAACTAAAGAGAGCTTTACAGGCTGGCATACTGGATTCCCTGATGCACCAGTTCGTGTTGTGCCTGAAAGTTGTCGAGAGATCCCTTTTGAAAATGGTATGTTGCTATTTATTGGTGAATTTGAAGAGAAAGCAGCAGAAGTTTGTCCACGTGGGCTACTTCATCGAGTAATTAAGAAAGCTGAAGATATGGGATTCGATGCTTTTGCTGCACTTGAATATGAATTTTTCATGTTTAAAGAAACACCAGAAAGTGCTCGCGAAAAGGGGTATAAAAACTTAGAGACTCTAACATCTGATATGTTTGGCTACTCAGTTTTACGTAGTTCAGTACACTCTGATTTGTATGAACAAATCTTGGATATGTCTGAGAAAATGGATTTCCCTATTGAAGGAATTCACTCAGAAACTGGACCTGGTGTACTTGAAGCTGCTATTGCGGTAGACAGTGCTGCAAATGCAGCAGATAAAGGTGCCTTATTCAAAACATTCATGAAAGTACTCGCTCAGAAAAATGGCTTAATGGCTACATTCATGGCTAAGTGGTCAATGGATTATCCTGGACAAAGTGGTCATATTCATATTTCTCTTAATAATCGCGATGGATCTGGCTCCGCTTTTCATGATCCATCACAAAAATACAACATGAGTAAAATTCAACGACATTTCTTAGCGGGTCAACAGCGCTTGATGCCTGAATTTTTAAGCCTTATTGCCCCTACAATTAACAGCTATACGCGATTAATCCCAGGTTTTTGGGCTCCAACTGATGCCACTTGGGGTGTAGAAAACCGTACCACAGCATTGCGAGTAATTCCTGGTAGTGCAAAATCTCAACGAGTTGAATATCGTTTAGGCTCTGCTGATGGCAATCCTTACTTAACCTTAGCGGCGGCATTAGCATCAGGTCTTTATGGCATCATGAATGAAATGGAGCCAGAAGAACAAGTAAAAGGCAATGCCTACGAACAAGATCATCCTGCATATTTAAAATTATCGACTACTTTATGGGATGCAACTCAACTTTTAAAAACCTCTGATGCTGCTCGAGAGATGTTTGGCGATGCATTTGTTGATCAATTCGCCACTTCAAGAGAGTGGGAAGAACTTGAATATCGTAAACACGTTTCTGATTTTGAAATGAACCGATATTTTGAAATTATCTAAATTAATTTAGCGCAAATTATGTGCCGTAGGGGTCTCCTATGGCCAGTTGTTAAGGTATAAAAATGAGTCAAATACAAAAAACACTATCGCCAATAGATGGGTCTACATACGTAGAACGTCCTTTAGCTGATTTAAATCAAGTAAAAAATATTATTACGCAAGCAGATAAAGCCCAAAAATCTTGGAGTAAAACTACTCTAGCAGAAAGAAAGACTATTTGTAGTCGAGCAGTAGAAGCGTTTGAGGCGAATAAAGACAATATAGCACAAGAGCTTTGTTGGCAGATGGGTCGACCTATCCGTTATGCCGCTGGAGAAGTTGGTAGTTTCGCAGACCGCGGACGTTATTTAATTTCTATTGCAGATGAGGTACTAGCACCAATACAAACGAGTGAGAAAGCCGGCTTTGAGCGCTACATAACACACGAGCCTGTAGGTGTAGTTTTAGTGATCGCTCCGTGGAACTATCCGCTACACACGCCTATTAATGCTGTTATGCCTGCTTTACTTGCCGGTAATAGCGTCATTCTTAAGCACTCAGCACAAACACCACTTTGTTCTGAGCGTATTGTTGAAGCTTTTACTGAAGCAGGCTTACCTGAGGGTGTACTCCAGTTCTTACATATGAGTCATGAAAATACGGAAATGGCCATTAAATCTGCTGAAATTGGCGCTGTATCTTTTACCGGTTCTGTACCTGCAGGTGTAATAGTTGAGAAAGCCGCAGCGGGACGTTTCATTAATGTAGGTTTGGAGCTTGGAGGCAAAGATCCTACTTATATTCGTAAAGATGCTGACCTCAAACATGCTGTTGAAAGTACAGTAGATGGTTCTTTCTTTAACTCTGGTCAATCTTGTTGTGGCATAGAACGTATCTACGTAGATGAAGCAATTTATGATGAATATTTAGCTGCCTTTGTAGCCTTAGTTAAAGAGTATAAGTTAGGTCGTTCTGATAACCCGGAAACAACACTTGGTCCACTAGTTCGCACTTCTGCTGCTGAATTTGTACGTGGCCAAATTGACGAAGCAGTCAAACAAGGTGCAACAGCGCATATTACCCCTTCTGATTTTGATTTGAATAAAGTGGGTACACCATATATGGCACCTCAGGTACTAACTGACGTTGATCATACTATGCGAGTAATGACCGAAGAAAGCTTCGGCCCTGTTGTGGGCATTATGAAGGTGTCTTCAGATGAAGAAGCAATAAGGTTGATGAATGATAGTGAATTCGGTCTTACTGCATCAATCTTTAGCTCAGATATAGAAAGAGCTGTAACACTCGGCCAAGAATTGGAAGCAGGTACATTTTTTGTTAATCGCTGTGACTACCTTGACCCTGAATTAGTATGGACAGGAGTTAAAAACACTGGCCGTGGCTGTACATTATCAAAGTTAGGCTTTGATAACTTTACTCGAGCTAAATCATTCCATATCAAAAATAATATTTAAGAGGTCTAAAATGAATAATTTAACTGCTAACTGGAATTATCCTAATAGTATTCTAACCGGCTCAGGACGAATAAATGAGCTAGCTGAAACCTGTAAAAGCTTGAAAATGAGAGCTCCTCTGCTAATTACTGATCCAGGTCTAGCTGCTTTGGCGATGATCGGTGAAGCCGTTGATAGTTGTAATGAATCAGGACTACGTTGTGGTCTTTTCAGTAACATTCAGGGAAACCCAACAGGTAAAAACGTAGAAGATGGCGTTGCTGCTTATAAAGCAGGTAAATATGATGGTGTTATTGCATTTGGAGGCGGTTCAGCACTTGATGCAGCTAAAGCCGTGGCACTAATGGTTGGCCAAAATGCACCACTGTGGGATTTTGAAGACGTTGGTGATAACTGGACACGAGTAAATGAAGCAGGTGTTGCTCCAATAGTTGCCGTCCCTACCACCGCAGGTACAGGGTCAGAAGTTGGCAGGGCATCAGTGATCACAGATGAAGACAGTCACGTAAAGCGGATTATATTTCATCCATTAATGTTGCCATCCGTGGTTATCCTCGATCCAACACTAACCATAGGTCTTCCTCCTCATATTACCGCTGCCACAGGAATGGATGCCTTATCACACAATTTAGAGGCACTGTGCTCTCCTTTCTACCACCCTATGGCCGAAGGAATCGCTATTGAAGGAATTAGACTGGTGAAAGAATATTTACCTCGCGCGGTAGCTGACGGGACAGATATAGAAGCACGTACTCAAATGTTAGTCGCTTCAAGTATGGGAGCAACCGCATTCCAGAAAGGGCTAGGAGGAATGCATGCTATTGCTCATTCACTTGGCGCTCTTTATGGTGCGCATCATGGATTGTTGAACGCAATTCTAATGCCTTACGTGCTTAAGGCTAATAGAGTTGAAGTTGAAGAACGTATTGAGCGTCTTAGCCGGTATTTAAATTTAGAAGATTCTAGCTTTGATGGTTTTATGGCATGGGTGTTGGAAATGAGAGTGAACCTTGGCATCCCACATTCATTATCGTTGATTGATATCAATGAACTCCAAGCCGCTTTGGTGGGGAAAATGTCCGCAGTTGACCCATCTGCTGGAGGTAATCCAATTACATTTTCTGCAGAGCAATATTCAGAAATTTTTCTAAATGCGGTTAAGGGTCAATTAGATTAGTTACTTTCGATGAATCTTGCGAGATAACTAACACCTGGAGGTAAAATGAGAATAGCAATTTTACAATGTGACAGCGTATTGGATAAATTCCAGAAAGATTTTGGTAATTATCCACAAATGATCATTGATTTATTGACTAGCGTTGAAGATAAATTGGAAGTTGAATTCTTTAATGTTCAAAAGGGTAAATATCCAGAGTATATCGACGATTGGGATCTTTTCATCACTACAGGAAGTAAAGCCAGTGTGAATGACAATGAAGTCTGGATTAAAGTTCTTATAGCGTTTATCCAACAGCTTGATGTAGCTCAAAAAAAATTGATTGGCATCTGCTTTGGCCATCAAGCTATAGCTATAGCAAGAGGCGGATCGGTGGAGAAATCTGATAAGGGCTGGGGGATTGGTATCTCATCTAACCGAATTCTTACTCAACCCGATTGGATGAATACACAAAATAGTTGCCTAAATATTATTGTGAGCCATCAAGACCAGATAACTCTTTTGCCAAAAGGAACAAAGGTTATTGCTGAAAGTGACTTCTGCCCTTATTTCATGGTTCAGTGGGATGAGCACATGCTAAGTGTCCAAGGACACCCAGAGTGGAGTAAGTCTTATTCCGAAACGCTCATAAATGATCGCCGTAGCATCATTTCGGGAAAACGCATTGAGGAAGCTTTAGCATCACTAGAAAAAACACCTCATAACCATGAGTTTGCTCAATGGATTATGGATTTTGCTAAAAGGAGTATTTTATAATATTTTCCTAGGTCACTATATTAGTTCTATACACTCAGAAATGAGACTTTTTTAGGGGGACGTTTTCAAATTTTTGTATTTTAACCGTATTGAAATACAAAATTTGAGTTACCTTTCATGCCGAGACTCGCAATGAGTCTCGGCTTTTTTAGGAACTAGTTATTGACCACATCAAGGCATCATGACCTTGTACTCTAAAATTAATTTTATGTAAGACCTTTCAAATTTTGTCGTAAAAAGAACGATTGAGCCTTATGGCCCCTAACTTAGCTGTACCCAATATAAAGAGCACACTGTGATACATATTGTTAGTTGATGGCCTAGTTATATTTAGAATGTACGGAAACACTATTACAGCCTACTGGAAATCGTGATGGAAATGACCAACACCAAATAATTATAATGGAAAGCTAGTATGTATTTATCAAAAATTTCAAACCAATTTAAGATTGGAGCATTATTATTATTAACCGCTTCAGTATTAGTTATCTTCTTTGTGATGAACTCACAAGCACTGCCTAAGCTTGCTGCCGCATCCAAAAAACTTGCAATTGAACAAGTAAACTCGAAAAGTAATGAGTTGAAGGTTGAACTTGGAGATATTGCCAGTTTAACTCAAAGTATGGCGCTGATTACGCAAAAATTAACGCTAGACAGTGAAGAATTTCACAAAATATTTCCATCTTTGATTGATAAGTTTGGTCAAAAAAATATTGCTGGTGGTGGTATTTGGCCGGAACCTTATGCTTTTAATGAAGTACAAGAAAAAAGCTCTTTTTTCTGGGGTAGAAACAGTACTGGTCAGCTATCTTTTTTAAATGATTATAACCAACCAAATAGTTCTAGCTACCATAACGAAGGATGGTATAAATCAGTAAAAAACTTACCCAATGGTATCTGTGCTTGGTCCGGTGCTTATCAAGATCCTGTGTCAAAAGCACAAATGGTCACTTGCTCTGTAGGTATTAATAGGAAGAATAAGTTTTGGGGAGTTGCTACAGTTGATGTTTTACTTTCTAACTTAGATACGTTTTCGCTTGAAGCCAGCCATCAAATTAATGGACATCTATTTATTATGGACCAACTCGGTAAAATCGTAACCATGCCTACACTGCGTGATTTTGATATGAAAATGCAGAATATTAATACCTTGTCTGAAAAAGATAGCTCCCTACAAGCATTTGTAAATGTACTAACTGACAGTATTACCGATAACGATAATATGATTATTACGACTCTGGAAGAAGGTGTAATCAAAGATGATAAGTCGACCATGATTTTTCAAAAAATGCATGGGATTAATTGGGGTATTGGCTTAGTACTACCTAATAAAGTCACATCTCAAACATCAAAAAGTATTAGCTGGTCACTTTATATTGTTTTTATACCAACACTTTTCATTTTACTTTTAATTGCCTATTGGTTCGCCCAACGGCTGTTAAATGGCATATCTGAAACGACAATTCAAATTAATCGTTTAGCCGAAGGCGGCATAGAAAAGCTGTCTATTTCGAGTAATAATGAACTTGATAAGCTTAGAAGTGCAGTTAATGAATATGGAGATTCATTACAATCAATGTTTATGAAAATATTAAGGGTATCTAACGAAATAGCAAACAATTCAAATGAAATTAATGATTTATCATCATTACTGAGCCAGCGTTCTGACTTGCAAGCTGACCAAAACAATTTGCTTGCCTCGGCAATCACAGAGATGAGTTACAGTGCAGAAGGTGTAACGGAGAAAACCATTGCCACAGCCAAGACCGCTATTGGTGCGAAGGATAATGCTGAAGAAGGGCGCATTTTAGTAACTAATACTGCTGAAGCCATATCCCAGTTAACTTTTTTGATTCAAACTTCATCCGAAGTTATTGAACAATTAGACAATGATAGCCAACAAGTAGTGGCCGTTCTTGAAGTGATCAAATCAATCTCAGAGCAAGCAAACTTATTAGCATTAAATGCGGCTATCGAAGCAGCAAGAGCTGGTGAACATGGGCGCGGTTTTGCTGTTGTTGCTCATGAAATGAGAACCTTGGCAGGAAGAACATCTGAATCTGTGAACGAAATTGGTACAATGACTTCAAAATTACAAGACGCTTCACGAAATGCAGTCACAGCAATTAGAGGAGGGTTAACAACTTCAGAACAAACATTAATTAACGCACAACTAGCCTCGGATAAACTTATTGTATTATCACAGTCATTTCAAGATATATCGGATGAAATGAATGAAGTAGCAATAGCTTCTGAAGAGCAAAATAATGTTACACAGGACATAAGTAAATTAGTCGAAAAAACGAATAATCAAAGTAAACTTAATGCTGACACTGCGTTACAATTAAAAGAACTAAGCAACTCATCAGAGCTCTTATCTAAAGAGCTCAAGGAATTAACCTAACAAATAAAAAGTCGTAAAAAAAGATGAGTAAACCAGCAAAAGTACCTCCCCTAAAGAATAGGAATTGATGTTTAGGGGAGTATTAATAGTTATCGTAGAAGTATATTAGTATTGAACGGCACAGTCACCATAGTGTACTTCATCAACTAAAATCAAAATTAAGGTTTGTACCCTAGTGCAGCTTTATTTTCGGCTTTACTGAGCGACCAATCTTATGCGCTAACATCCCCACAGTCCCTTTCACCCAGCCATGAATAGCGATTAAATGCATTCGGTACAATGATATATAGATTAGTCGAGCTATTCGTCCTTCAATAAACATCGAGCCTTTGGTGAGATTACCCATCAAGCTGCCAACCGTACTGTATTTACTCAAATTAACCAGCGAGCCGTAATCCGTGTAGATATAATCACGCAATGGCTTCCCCTGCTCTGACCGTACTATATTCTTATATACCAGACTAGCCATCTGGTGTGCCGACTGCGCACGTGGTGGAACCCAGGAACCATTCAATTGTTTGCAGGCACAACAATCACCAATCACATATATTTTAGCATCACAATTACTTTGTAGAGTAGGCTTAACAATAATCTGACCGCTGCGGTTAGTTTCAAATAAATCCAACTTTTGAATGAACTCCGGCGCTTTTATTCCCGCAGCCCAAACCATTAAATCTGCCGAAATGCGTTTATCTCCGTTGGTAATGAACCCATCTTTATCTGCACTTGTTACACGCACATGCTCTTGAACCACCACCCCCAACTTTATCAATTCACGCTTGGCTGCTTTGGATATTTTTTCAGGTAATGCAGGCAATATACGCGGTCCCGCCTCAATCAGGTCTATCTTAAGGCGTTTGGTAGACATATCTGGCATGCCGTAAATATTTAACAGACCCACAACGCGATAGAGCTCTGCCGCTAATTCAACACCGGTCGCACCACCACCAACAATGGCCAACCTTAGTTCACTATCGGAAGACTGGTGATTCATACGTGTAAACTTATTGAACAGCGCCCGTTGAAAACGTTCAGCTTGTTGAGGTGAATCTAAAAAATAACTATTCTCAGCAACGCCAGGCGTGCCAAAATCGTTACTCACACTGCCAACAGCCAGAACCAAAGTATCAAACATCAGTTCCCGCTCAGGTAGAACCTCTTCACCCTCTTCATCGATCAATGCTTGCAACTTTATATGCTTAGAATGCTGATTCAGACCGATCATGGTGCCTAGCTGAAATTGATAATAGTGCGCACTGGAGTGCGCACGATACTCGACGCCATCAGTGTTAACATCAAGCGTTCCCGTTGCTACTTCATGTAATAATGGTTTCCATATATGAGATCGATTACGATCAACCAGAATAATATTCGCCAGTTTTTTTTTACCATACTTATGACCAAGCTGCGTAGCCAATTCAAGCCCGCCGGCACCGCCTCCAACAATAACAATGGTTTTCATAGTAAATCCTCAAAATAAAGTTAGGTTAATGCTCGTATTCAAGCACTAACCTGACCAATTTTAAAAACAGTGTTACAGCCTTATATTTTCAAATTACGATCTAAAAATAGTACCTCCTTCTAACAACTGAAATGGCTAACAATACTTAATCAAGAAATATGAACGCTAAAGCGATGCCTTTATGGGATAGTGCTATGCTTTCGAGAAGGTTCATCATTGAAAGAATAAATGTCCAACTAAGGAATATATCTCAAATAGAGCACTCTCTTCATCGTAGCCCTAATGGATTAATACTGAATTTACTTGCTGGGTAGTGGCTTATTGCCTAAAGGACAATAAGCCAACACTTAATATTACTGGTGTAGAGTGTAAATCAATGGTTATCGCTTAACCCGATCTGGGGTTAAATAATCATTTAGGCTTTTTTTAAATCTAGTAGGCTTAGGTTATAAATCAATATCTACAGCATAAGAAACATAAAATTTAATGTCATTGCTATCCACACCATCATCATAATCTGTTTTAGTTGCACCTAAAGTGAAACCATCTTTACTGATTGATACGCCAAAATCGATAGAATCAGTTGAGAAATCACCACTGTAGTCACCAATGTGTAAAGCCACTTCAGCACCATTTTTTAGAGCTATTGAATAATCGAGGTTGGCGTATACAGAATCACCAAATTCAGCACCGTCTCCACCAGCTTCAGAGTCTGCTAAAACAGCAACACCAAAAGTAAAACCACCAGTTGAGATGCTTGCGTAAATTTCAGAAAAATCGTTTTCATCAGCAATAGAATCAGGAAATGCAAAATAAACATAACCTATGTCATAAGAAACGTTTTCGTTTATATCGCCACCAAAACCAAGATAAAGGTCTAGTTCAGTTTTCATGTCACCCCATGAAGCATTTGAAGCCCATGTGCCAGCATAGAATCCTGAGTCAGCAGCATAGTCAATACCACCTGAAATAGCGGCCGAACCGTCAGTTTGTTCAAGGCCGCGCCATAAGTAATTAGAAGTGGCAGCAACATTTGCAGATAAGCCTTCTACTGCTAATGCTTGAGTAGAAAAAAGTGCTGATTGAGTACCTGCCAGTAAGCATAGAGTAATTAATGATTTTTTAAAGATATTCATTTTTTTTCACCTTATTGTTTTATTTCTGTTTTATAGTTTTTATTTTTCTTAATGTGCACAGTGTTTAACCAAACGCATATTAAACCTGCGTACTTCAACGATGACGATATTACCAACGAGCGTGTATTTATATGTTGGTAAACTGCACTTTTCAACACGTATCAATTATGATAATCAAACACTATTAGAAGTAGTAATTATGTAAATTACTACTTCTCAGTACGTGCTTCCGAAAAACTAAAAGAGGTAAATTATTTGAGTATCCTTTTGAATTCATGTACGACTTAAAAACGCCCCCTGCAACAAGGGGATTGTCCGATGGTATGAGAATTGTCACATAACCTAAAATACAGCCTAAAAATAACATAATGACTATTAAAGTAGTCCTTAATTAAAATCGGTTATAATGGAATATTTTTGATAGTGGAAATTTATTTAAGAGTAAGGCACCTGAGATTACAACAAGACTTGACTCAAAACACTTCCAAGTTCAGACATACGCAAAGGTTCCTGAGACTCATTAGTTAACTAGTGATAGACTGCCGTTTAGTTAAATTTTACTGATAGGAAAGTATATGGCTTCATTTTTCGAATTTGATCTTCGTGCTTTAAACATTTTTTCTCATGTTGCTAAAAGTGGCAATATGAGCCAGACAGCAGATCTACTCGGTATAACTCAAAGCTCTATCTCCCAAACTATTTCTAATTTAGAGGACTCGCTAGATACCAAACTATTGGATCGCTCTCTTCGCCCTATAGAACTTACCACCGCAGGCCGCTTTCTTTATGACCGCAGCGAGTTGTTGCTTCAAGAAGCTAGAAAAACAAGCCTCGCGATCAAGCAAGCTGATTACTCACAGTTACGCCATATTAATATTTCAGTAGTAGACTCCATGGTAACTTCTGTTGGTCGAGCATTAGTAGATACTGTATCAAAGAGAGCAAAAGACTGGTCAATAAGCACTGGACGGTCTCATCTTCATGGCTATTCATTACTTTCTCGAAATGCGGATATAATCATATCTGATGATGCCCTTGAAGATTCTGATAATTTATGCCGTTTCCGTATCTTACGTGAACCTTTCATACTCGCTCTGCCCAATGATTACACAAAGCAGGTAAGAGATTTAAGTAAATTACTCACAGAGCTAGACTTTATTCGCTACTCCTCTAACTCATTAATTGGGCGATCAGTTGAGCGCCATCTTCGTTCTATGCATGTAGAGCCCCCTGAGCGACTGCAACTTGACAATTCCTATGCTGTAGTTTCTGCTGTTTCAGCTGGCCTGGGTTGGACAGTTACGACACCATTATGTCTATTTCAAAGTGGTGTTAAACTACATCAGATTCAGATTCTTCCACTACCAGTAGACCCGCTTTATCGTTCCATTACTTTAACTGCCCGTAAAGGTGAACTGGGAGACCTTCCTAAAAAAATGGCCAGAGAAATCATAGGTACATTAGAAAAAGATTTTCTTTCGGAGATGTCTGATAAAAAACCATGGCTTAAAAATTTACTTACACTAGGGGACTAAGTTAATTGTAGATTAGTTTTAATCACCCCAAATATCTTCCCTATATTTAAATATACAAGAGCTGAACATCAGTATGTAGAGACTTTTTGTTAAATATAATAAAGCTTAATGTATGTCCCCCCACTCGGTAAAGTATCGTAGGTATTAGCTTTTCCAATACTATTATATTGCAAGATCTAATTGTATTTGCAGTCATCTTTTATATAAGTATTATTCAATTAGTTTTAGAAGGATGTCACTTGGTTGCTGATACTTTCCGATTGATAAACTGTTAACTTCTTGAACTTAAATTGAGTATCTTCCGAAATGCACTTTTTCCGAGGATCCAAGTGAGCCTCGGCTTTTAATGGTTTAATCAAACTATGAAGTTTTTTCTTAGCATAAATAAAACCTATACATCAAAAAGATTAAAAATAATAAAGAGTAAATAGATAAAGGGGATATATATGCTATTAACGTTAGCGAAGAGGAGCAATGAAGCACGTCCGGTAAGCTATTCTGGTATCGGAGCCCAGTTAAAGTCAATCAGGATGAAGAATAAACTAACCCTCAGAGAAGCGGGTAATCTTACTCGATTGGCGCCTTCTACCTTATCTAAAATTGAGAATGAACAAATATCTCCAACATTTACCGTGATGCAAAAATTGGCAACGGGTTTGAATATCGAATTACCACAATTATTCTCTAAACCCGAAATGACTTTAGCTTCTGGTCGCCGTGATATAACAATGAATAATCAAGGTGAATATCATTTCACATCAACCTATAAACATGAATTGCTTTCTACGCAATTTAGCAATAAGAAAATGATTCCATACAAGAGTAGAGTTCATGCTCGTAGCTTTGATGATTTTGGTGAATGGGTACGCCATAGTGGTGAAGAATACTTATTGGTACTTGAAGGTGAAGTCCAATTGCTTACAGAATCTTATGAGCCAGTGAACCTAGTAGAGGGGGATAGCGTATATTATGACGCCATGATGGGGCATTTGGTTATTTCTGTAAGTGAAAATGACGCGAAAATTCTCTGGATCACCGCAAAGTAGCTTCGACATAATACAAGTAATGAATATACTATCGATTCAATCTAGCATTTGTGATTACAATATAAGAATATCAAAGCACAACTATAGTTAGATTGTAAATCTAAGCAAGCTTTAAACTTGAGAACACGTAAAAGTTAGAAGACACTTTATGCCCCAAAGTGAAATAGAAGCTATAAATTAGTGACCAAAATAATTTAGTCACTACAGAGCAAACGTTTATACACAACTACAAATATTGAATTGGAAATTTTTTCATTTATCAAAGAATAAAAAAGCGACTACTCTGTGAGTAAGTCGCTTTGTTAAATTCGAATTATTGAGAACTGGTATTAAAAATTATCAATAATTCGGCCACCATTTTATTGTGAAGCTATTATTCTACAGTAACTGATTTTGCTAAATTTCGTGGTTGATCCACATCCGTACCTTTGATTATCGCTACATAATAAGAAAGTAGCTGTAATGGTAGGGTGTAAACGATAGGTGCGATAATATCATCACACACAGGCACGTTAATCACTTTCATGGTGTCATCACTAGCAAAGTTAGCATCGCTATCCGCAAAGACATACATTAAGCCGCCACGAGCTCGTACTTCTTCAACGTTCGATTTAAGTTTTTCAATTAAATCATTTTTTGGTGCTACAACAATTACCGGCATTTCTGCATCAATAAGCGCTAATGGACCATGTTTCAATTCACCAGCAGCATACGCTTCAGCATGAATATAAGAAATTTCTTTAAGCTTGAGTGCGCCTTCCATTGCGATTGGGTACTGGTCTCCACGACCTAAAAATAATGCATGGTGCTTATCTGCAAAGTCTTCAGCCAAATCTTCAATTGAAGAAGCAAGTGCTAATACTTCATCAAGTTTTGCCGGCAACGACATTAATGATTGAGTAATTTCGGTTTGTTTCTCATCAGACATACCGTGATGCTGGCCAATAGCTACGGTCATCATTAATAAACCAACAAGCTGAGTAGTAAACGCTTTGGTTGATGCTACGCCAATTTCAGCGCCCGCTTTAGTCATAAAGGCAAGATCGGATTCACGTACTAATGATGAACCAGGAACATTACAAATAACTAAGCTAGATTGATAACCAATTTCTTTCGCTAAACGCAAAGCAGCTAAAGTATCAGCGGTTTCGCCAGATTGCGAAATAGTAACCAATAAAGAGTTTTTAGGTACAAAAGATTTGCGGTATCTAAACTCACTGGCAATTTCAATATTACAAGAAACACCGGCAAGCTCTTCTAACCAATATCTTGCAACCATGCCTGAGTGGTAACTAGTACCACAAGCTATAATTTGTACATGCTCTACATTTTTAAATATCTCATCGGCGCCTTCGCCAAATGTATTGATATCTAACATACCATTCACTAAACGACCTTCTAATGAATTACGGATAGCAGTAGGTTGTTCGTAAGTTTCTTTTAACATGTAGTGACGATATTCACCTTTGTCACCACTGTCGTGGGAAACGTTAGCATCTTTCGCTTCACGCTCAACAGGCTCGCCATTGGTATCAAAGATACTTACTTTGAATCGACTAATTTGTGCAACATCACCTTCTTCAAGGTAAGAGAATTTACGCGTTACAGGTAGTAATGCCATAATGTCTGAAGCAATGAAATTTTCGCCTAAACCGTAACCGATAACTAACGGGCTACCAGAGCGAGCAACAATAATGTTGTCTTGATCGCGACTATCCATTACCACAGTGCCATATGCACCTTCAAGCTGCTTAACTGTTTTCTGTACTGCTGATAATAAAGTATCACTGGTTTTTAATTCATGATGAACCAAGTGAGTAATAACTTCAGTATCAGTTTGCGATAGAAATTCATAACCTAAACCCTGTAGCTGACTACGTAAGGTTTGATGATTTTCGATAATGCCATTATGTACTACCGCAATAGTATTATTAGAGACATGTGGGTGAGCATTCACTTCACTTGGAACACCATGAGTGGCCCAACGTGTGTGTGCTATCCCGGTACCACCTGTTACAGGTTGTTGCTCTAATGCTTGGGCAAGTTCTTGTACTTTACCTAAACGTTTTGTTGTTAGTAGTTCGTTATTGTTATTGATCACTGCAACACCGGCAGAATCATAACCGCGATACTCTAATCGCTTTAAACCTTCTACTAAAATATCTGCTACATCGCGTTGTGCTACTGCACCGACTATACCGCACATAATATTGATTCCTTTTTCATTTTTACGTATTTGATTGTTTGAGCTTGGTTAACGTCATTAACTTTCATAAGTCAGAGCGTTAACCTTTGGCGATAATTAATTTTACGCCTTGCTCAGTTAAGGCTATTCGCATTTCGTCTGAGAGACCATCATCTGTGATCACTGTATGAATTTGCTGCCAATTGAGTTCTAAATTAGGGATTTTCTTCGTTATTTTTGCCGATTCAACCATCACTATAACTTCACGAGCCACTTCAGCCATTACTCGACTCAGGCCGATTAACTCATTAAAAGTAGTCGTTCCGCGCTTGATATCGATACCATCAGCACCGATAAATAGTTGGTCAAAATCGTACGATCGTAAAACTTGTTCCGCGACTTGTCCCTGAAAAGCTTCAGAGGTAGCATCCCAAGTTCCACCGGTCATCAATAATGTTGGTTCATTTTCTAATGCATGAATCTCATTAGCAATACTAAGTGCATTAGTCATAACGACTAAACCTTTCTTATTCGCTAATTCGCTCACTAAAGCAGACGTAGTTTGACCGCTATCGATAATAATACGATTGTGATCACGAATAAGCATGGCCGCTTTTTTGGCAATATGTAACTTTTGTTGAGAAAGTTGATCTACCTTTGCTTCAGTTATTTCACTTGGCAAAGCAACCGCACCGCCATAACGTCTGAGCAATAAGCCACTTGTTTCAAGGGCTGCGAGGTCTTTTCTGATGGTGACTTCTGAAGTATCAAACTGCTTGGCTAAGCTGTCAACGCTCACTTCACCCTGAGCATTTAAGTCAGCAATTATATTATGGCGACGTTGTTGGGTATTTCGTTTCGACATAGGATTTTATGTTTTACTTATATGATTAATTTATCTCGAATAGTTTCGAATTGCGTAACTTAGTTTCGCTATTGGCCGTATTATGTTTCATACCGAAAGATAATGCAATTTATAGTTCGCTTTTCGTAATAAATCACGCACAAAATTTAGTCATAAAAAAGACGCTATAAAAATAACGCCTTCAATAACGGGGGTTAACTCTTTTGGTAATTAACTCTTTTTAACAGGTCTCTGCCAACCAGCAATATTACGTTGTTTGGCTCGAGTTAGTGCTAAATCATTATCTTCTACTTCTTTGCTAATCACTGAACCCGCACCAACAGTTGCTGAATTACCAATAGTGACTGGTGCTACCAATGAGCTATTAGAGCCAATAAAAGCATTATCACCAATTTCGGTGGTTGATTTATTTACGCCATCGTAATTGCAGGTAATAGTGCCCGCACCAATATTCACCTTAGTGCCAATTTCTGCATTACCAAGGTAACTTAAGTGACCTGCTTTACTACCAGCACCTAAGGTGGTTTTTTTCATTTCAACAAAGTTACCCACATGTGAGTCTTGCTTCATTACTGAACCCGGACGAAGGCGAGCAAAAGGACCTACCGAACAATCGGCTTCGATAACCGTATCTTCAATAATACTGTTTGGCTTAATTTCAACGTTAGCACCAATGCTACTGTTTTTAATAATACAGTTCGCACCTATCTGCACGTTATCAGCAAGGCTAACCTCACCTTCAAAAATACAGTTAATATCGATGCTCACTTCAGTGCCTGTGGTTAAGTACCCACGGACATCAATGCGTGCTGGATCGCGTAAACTGGCGCCAGCTATCATCAGCTCTTCTGCGATTCTTGCTTGGTAAGCACGCTCTAACGTGGCTAATTGCACACGATTATTAGCGCCTTCAACTTCTATTTCTGTTTCAGGGTGCGCAGTAGCAATAGCCTTACCTTCACCATGAGCAGCTGCAATAATATCAGTCAGGTAGTATTCACCTTGAGCATTATCACTAGATAAATTACTTAACCAACGTTTTAAATCACCACCGTTGGCTAATAAAATACCGGTATTGGCTTCATTAATTTTTAGTTGCTCAGCGCTGGCATCTTTTTGCTCAATAATACCAACAACTTGCTGTTGTCCTGAGATTTCTTGACGAACGATACGGCCATAACCCATTGGATTAGCTAGATGAACCGTTAATAGCGCCATACCATTTTCTGGTTTAGCGGCTAATAAACTTTCTAACGTAGAGACTTTAGTTAACGGCACATCACCATAAAGTACTAATACATCTTCATCATCCGTTAAAAATGGTGAAGCTTGATCTACGGCGTGGCCTGTACCAAGTTGTTCAACTTGCTCAACAAACGTTAAATCGTCACCGGTAATACGCTGTTGTAATACATCGCCACCAAATCCATACACTACATAGATATTACTTGCGCCAAGTTGGCGAGCACTGTCGATAACATGACCAACCATAGGCTTGTCAGCTACGCTATGAAGTACTTTTGGCAAAGAAGAGCGCATACGGGTACCTTTACCCGCGGCAAGAATAACGACAGAAAGTGACATGATAAATCCATTCATTGAGCATTTTAAGAGCGCGTATTGTAACCAAGTTTGTACTGCTTAGGCTAGTGGTTGTTAACCTTACAGCATTAAAATAGTTGTTCTATAGCTGTTTACTAACTTAACGATAAAGGCATTAACCTACGGCTAATAGTGTGACGGCTTCAATAGCCTCTGCTTTGTATTGGCTAATTAAACTGGCTAATTCAGGCTTACAAGATCCACATTTAGTGCCGCATTGTAATTTTTCACCCAAAGCATCAACACTGTTACAGCCTTGCGCTATTGCTTTATTAATGGTTTTTTCGCCAACATTATAACAGCTGCAGACTTGCTTTCCTTGGTTGAACTCATCACTAGCAATACCAAGTAATAACGACTGAATGGTGGCAAACGCTAGCTTTTCTTCACTAAAAACATGTTCAAGCCATGCCGGCTCTATTTCAGGCCAGTTTATTGAAAAATAGCTTAAAAAGACAAGTTTACCTGCTTGTAAACAAACAATATAAGACTGTCCTTCTTGGTTAAAGGTTAGCCACTCCCCTGATAAAGCACTTGTTTGTTGACACCATAGCAAAGCATCAATAGTTGGTTCATCTAAAGCAACTTGATAAGAATCACCATAAGCGGTTGTACTTTTAACCCAAAAGTCAGCACTGAGTGTAACGTTACTGGTGGTATGTACGCTTACATATTGCTTATACGTTTTTTTACATAAGGCGACTGCACCGTGTTTACTCTCAGCTTGACCGGAAAGAGGATCAACAATACTTTGATATAAATCACTGACATTACCGTGTGAGGCATAGTTCTTATTCCAGTGAATTGGCATAAAGCATTCACCTGAGCGCTGCTTTGCATCGACTTTCACATGCGCTATGGCTTGTCCTGTACTTGCGGTGATCGACAGCATATCGTCATTTTTCACAGTTAATTCTTGCGCATCTTTAGGGTGTAAATATAAATAAGGCTTGTCAGTATGCGCTGAAAGCTTATTTGTTTTACCGGTACGTGTCATGGTGTGCCATTGGTCACGCAGTCGGCCACTGTTTAATACAAACGGGAACTCTACTGAAGTGCGTTGTAGCGGTAATTGTGGTGTCACCGGAATAAATTGCGCTTTACTTGATGGGGTATTAAATTTTCCGTCAGCATAAACGCGAGCACAACCTTCAGGATAGGTCTCATTAATGGGCCATTGTATTGGCGCCAGTTCATTATATTCTTTGGTTGTTAATTGACTTAAACCGCTTAAATCAAGCAATCGCTCACCGTTATTTTCAAATTGAGTTAGTTGTGCATGTTCTTTAAAAATATCACTAACGTCATCAAAATCAAAACCACTGAAACCCATTTTGGTCGCAACGTCTTGGATAATTTGCCAATCATGTTTGGCTTGTCCTGCTGGTAATACTGCATTACGTTGACGAGATATACGGCGCTCTGAATTAGTGACCGTACCATTTTTTTCTAACCACGGCGTTGCAGGTAATTTTACATCGGCAAAAGCCAAGGTATCGTTTTGCTCAACACAATCCGACACCACTACTAGCTCACATTTTTTCAACGCAGCAATGACTTTAGCGCGATCAGGTAGGCTTACCACTGGATTGGTTGCCATTATCCATACAGCTTTAATCTCACCTGAGGCAAGTTTATCAAACAGGTCAATCGCTTTAGCGCCTTGTCTGTTAGCGATGGTAGGTGATTGCCAAAAACGTTGAACTTTGTCTTGATGCTGTGGATTATCGATATCCATATGCGCAGCAAGTTGATTGGCTAATCCGCCAACTTCTCTGCCGCCCATGGCATTAGGTTGTCCTGTGATAGAGAAAGGGCCACTGCCTGCTTTACCAATTTTACCACTGGCTAAATGACAGTTAATAATGCTTTGGCATTTATCTACCCCTGAAGAGGATTGATTGATGCCCATAGAATAAAAGCTTATCGCTTTTTCACTTTTACAGAACAGATGATAAACGGCAGTTAGTTCTTCAACGTTCACTTGGCAAAAATCTGCAACCTTGGTTACTGTCCAACTAACTACTTGTCTAAGTGCTTGGTCAAAACCTTCAGTGTGTTGTTCAATGTAATCGCTATCTAAGCCTTGGTTTTCGCTTAAAAAATTCAAGAGTCCATTAAAGAAGGCGCCATCAGACCCTGGCTTTAATTGAATGAAATGATCAGCTAATTCACAGGTAGCCGTTTTTCTCGGATCAATCACCACCACTTTCATTGCGGGATTTATTTTTTTAGCTCGTTCAATACGTTGATATAAAACAGGATGCGTCCACGCTGCGTTTGAGCCTGTGAGTAATAATAAGTCAGTTTGCTCTAAATCTTGATAAGTACATGGCACTACGTCTTCGCCAAACGCCCGTTTGTAAGCAGAAACCGCTGACGACATGCAAAGTCGAGAGTTAGTATCAATATTGCCAGAACCGATATAACCCTTCATCAATTTATTGGCTACATAATAATCTTCAGTCAATAACTGTCCTGACACATAAAAAGCCACCGCATCTTTACCGTGTTTTTTTATGATGTCGTTAAATTGCTCAGCGACATAATCAGTCGCTTTATCCCAACTTACTTGCTCACCTGCAATTTCAGGGGCTAACAAGCGACCCGTTAAATCAATAGTATTAAGTAAATTACTACCTTTAACACATAGTCTGCCATAGTTTGAAGGATGGGCAGCTGAGCCAATTAATGACGTTGCTTTGCCATCTGCTACGCTGATATCAACACCGCAACCCACGCCACAATAGGCACAAGTACTTTGAATAAGTGACGGTTCACCGGTTTTAATTACAGGTGAGGTAAGCGGTGATGTCGGTAATAAATCGCTCAAACTGAACTCCAAAAAAATTAACTTGGGCTATAGAATAATTTTCAAGATAACAAGACGGGAAAAGTTTGATGTAGTTTCCTACTTCAACTATTCCCAACAATGTTAGGTTGGAAATTAGCTATAGACGCTAGTAAAAAAGTTGTACTTGCTCGTTTTCGATCCGTATATCGTAAACAGAAATAGTTTGTTCTTCTTGTAAACAGCGCCCTGTTTTTAAAGAGTAATGTTGTTTATATAAAGGAGAGGAAACTACCGGTTCATCATCAATACAGCCAACAAGACCGCGATATAATACATTGGCTTGACCAATAGGATCATAGTTGCCAACGGCATATATTTTCTCTTCGCTGTTAGGAATATGGAAGATGGCTATTTGCTCATCTTCACCTGTAGCATCAGCAATTAAGGCACTTATGCCAGAGTCTTTTACTAGATCACTTGCGTTACAAATAGTGCGCCATGCTTTGTTCGTTGTTGTAGTCATTTTGTTGTGCTCCTCTTAAGCTTCTTCAGCTAATGCATCGGCTGTCTCAGTGTCGTTTTCGATAGTATCGATCAGGGTTACTTCGATTTTTTCTTGGCCACGTGCCGGACGAATTTGCTCTCGTTCAGTAACAAACTGGATATTGCTATCGCCTTTGTCAGAGTTAACAAACGGTTTAAAACGTTTCAATGCTTCTGGATCTTCTATCGTTGTTTTCCATTCACATTGATAAGAGCCAACAATTGACGCCATTTGCGTTTCCAGCACATCGGTAATGCCTAAACTGTCTTTCATCACCACGTCTTGCAAGTAAGCTAAACCGCCTTCTAAATTATCCATCCAAACTGAAGTACGCTGTAATCTGTCACCCGTTTGTACGTAGAACATTAAAATGCGATCAACATATTTTACTAAGGTTTCATCATCTAAATCCGTGGCAAATAAATCAGCGTGACGTGGTTTCATACCGCCGTTACCCGCGACATAAAGGTTCCAGCCATTATCCGTGGCGATAATGCCAATATCTTTCCCTTGTGCTTCAGCACACTCACGAGTACAACCAGAGACACCAAATTTAATTTTATGTGGTGCACGTAAGCCTTTGTAACGATTTTCTAAATCGATTGCCATAGACATACTGTCTTGTACGCCGTAACGACACCACGTAGAGCCAACACATGATTTAACAGTACGTAATGATTTTCCGTATGCGTGACCCGTTTCAAAACCGGCATCCACTAATTCTTTCCAGATTGGCGGTAATTGCTCAACACGTGCTCCGAAGAGATCCACACGCGCGCCACCGGTAATTTTGGTGTATAAATTATATTTATTAGCAACTTCGCCTAATACGATAAGTTTATCCGGGGTTATTTCACCGCCAGCAATACGCGGTACCACTGAGTAAGTCCCATCTTTTTGCATGTTACCTAGGTAAGTATCATTGGTATCTTGTAGTGATAAATGGGGCTTTTTAAGAATGTAATCATTCCATACTGACGCAAGAACTGAACCGGCTACCGGTTTACAAATTTCACAACCTAAACCTTTGCCGTGTTTCTCTAATAACTCATCAAAAGTTTTTATTTTTTCTACGCTAACAATATCGAATATTTCACGACGTGAATAAGCGAAATGCTCACAAATGTCTTTCTTAACTTCAACACCACGTTTTTCAAATTCGTTATCGGCAACACTCTTAACTAAAGCGGCACAACCACCACAACCAGAGCCAGCTTTAGTACAGCTTTTAACATCACCTACCGTTGTTGCGCCAGCGTCAATAGAAGCAATGATGTCGCCTTTAGTGACGTTATGACATGAACAAATAGTTGCTGATTCAGGTAAAGCATCAACACCTAATGTTGGTTTATCAGCCGCCATAGGAAGAATAAGGCCTTCAGGGGACTCAGGTAATTCAATAGCATTAAGCATATATTGCAATAAGGTATCGTATTCACTGGTATCACCAATAAGTACGGCACCGAGTAAGGCTTTTTTATCCGCAGATACTACGATTTTTTTATAAACACCTTCTGGTTGATTCTCGTAGGTATAAGTTAATGAGCCTGCTGTTTTACCATGAGCATCACCAATTGAGCCTACTTCTACGCCCATCAGTTTCAATTTAGTACTCATATCAGCACCAGTAAACTCAGCAATATCTCCATTTTCGCCCGTAATGCCATCTATGTGTTTGGCGACAACTTTAGCCATCGCATAACCCGGAGCCACTAAGCCAAAGATGAAGTTATTCCACAAAGCACACTCACCAATAGCATAAATGTTTTCATCTGACGTTTGACACTGGTTGTTAACGACAATACCGCCACGTTCACCTAAAGTAAGCTCAAACTCACGTGCTAGGTTGTCATAGGGACGAATGCCCGCTGAGAATAAAATCAGATCGGTTTCTAATTCACTACCATCGTTGAAACAAAGCTTATAACGACTAGTATCGCCTTTTTCAATTACGTTAGTGGCTTTAGAGGTGTGAACTTTAACCCCTAAGTCTTCAATTTTTTCTCTGAGTAAACGACCACCGCCACCATCAATTTGCACGCCCATCAATTGTGGCGCAAATTCAACAACGTGTGTTTGTAGACCAAGTTGCTTTATAGCATTTGCCGCTTCAAGCCCTAATAAACCACCACCGATAACCACACCAACTTTACTTACTTTAGCGCTATTTGCGATGTCTTCTAAATCATCAATGGTGCGATAAACTAAACAGTGATCTTGGTCTTTTCCTGGAATAGGCGGAACAAATGGGTATGAACCAGTTGCTAAAATTAACTTATCATAGTGGTAAGTCTCACCATTTTCAGTCGTGACATATTGAACTATTTTATCAATCAAGATCACTTTCGCATTGGTTTTAAAGTTCACACCCAACTCTTCATAATGCTCTGGTGTAGTCATTGCTAAATCGTCTGCAGTTTTACCACCAAAATATTCTGATAAGTGAACGCGATCGTAAGCCAAGCGTGATTCTGCTGAGAGCACTGTTATTTGGTAATTTGGATTTTTAGCCATTTCCTCAACAAAGTGATGGCCAACCATGCCATTACCTACCACAACAATATTAGTTTTAGTTAATAGCTGTTTATCTGTATTCATAAGGACGATCCTACTCAAAATGCGGGAATAAAATAAAACCGTTTAGCAAAAAAACACTATTAACAAGGTTTTATTCAAGATGCTTTGAATAGAGCAAGCTAGATGCCAATATTTTTTTTACATTTATAACAATAACTTAACTAATTTAATATCATTAAGAGTTACCCCTTTGCACTAGGCTGAATATTATTTAGCACTCGGACGGTGCAGCATTATCACAAAATGTAAGCAAACTGAGCAGGGGCTTAAGAAAGAGAAATGAAAATAGAGATAATCACGATATGTTATAGAAAGTGGTAAGTCTGTTACCTGTAAATATTTGAGTATTATGAAGGTGTCACTGAATAGCTATAACTAGGTTCATGATTTCGAAATTATGTTGAACACGCTCATTACTTTACCTTTGTATTAGAAAGGCTTGTTACATACTCTCCAGGACTCATGCCAGATATATTTCGGAACATATAAATAAAGGGAGATAGAGAACTGTACCCCAAATCCAAAGAAATACTTGTCGTACTATGGCCAGCAGTCAGTAATTCTATCGCTTTAAGAAAACGGAGCCTGAGGTTCCATGCCTGAATAGTCATACCTGTTTCTCTATGAAATTTTCGCTCCAAAGTTCGCTTCGACATCGCTAAATCCTCTGCTAACATCAGCGTTGTTTGCTTACTTCCAGGTCGCTCATAAAGTTGACTGCACATTTTCAAAAGCTCAAATGATTTAGGCCAAGGAAGATGCTCAGTAACATGCTTTAAACGTGGCAGCGTACTCAACATTAGAGAAACAACGTCTTCTTCATAACCTGAAATAGAGTATTCAACATCAAATGTAGAAACTTCTATGATCAGCGCTTTTATGATGGGGGATATTTTGAGTACCAAGCTTTTGTCAGTGGGCAGCTGTTGGTATCTGTCATCAATGTATAAGCTTTTTAATTCAGCGCCAAATTCAGTTGAAACACTGTGCGTACACCCACAGGGTAGCCATACAGCATTTTCAGGAGGGATGAAAAGTCTTTCACCAACGACGTCGACAGTTAGCACACCGGAAATAGCATACAAAAGTTGATGCCACCTATGTTTATGCGAAGCGAAATAGTGCCTTGCTGGCATATACTGCTGGCGGGCAAAAACCTCACGAGGAAGGCTTTCCAAATTAAGTAATTTAAGTTCAGTCGGATAATGTGGCATCTACTTCACAATTTGTCGTTTTATATGTATATGTTGTCATAGTGTATAGAGATTGTCTTTCGATTATTAGATATCCTAAGGGTTATACCTATTCCACTTGAAGATTCATGATTCAGCTGGCATTAGAAGCGCCTTTAGGCAAGACATTGATTGACGAGAATAATTATTTCCTTGTCGAATTGAGGAGTAATGTCGTATTAAATTATCAGAACAATCCAAGGTTCAGCTTGCCTGTGTGACAGGAGGTGTGATCACTGTCGGTATAGCTCGATTTGCTTATACACCCATGTTGCCTGAAATGGTCGAAGAAATTGGCCTTACAGAGACTGTTGCGGGGTTTTTGGCAGCCGCAAATTATGCTGGGTATCTGTGCGGAGCATTGCTCATTTCTTTCATGCATAACCTTCAATTAAAAATTAAATTATATCGCTATGGTTTAATAGCAGCTGTCGCGACTACGCTGTGCATGGCTGCGACAACAAATGAGTGGTTATGGTATCTATTACGCTATGTTTCAGGCTTAAGCAGTGCCGCTGGTATTTTATTAGGTGGTGGGCTGTTGATGCTCTGGCTCAGACACAATCACGCAAAAGCTGAACTTGGTATTTTTTTTTCAAGCCTAGGGATCGGAATTGTTCTGACAGCGATTACTGCCCAACTCATAAAAATTGAATATAGCTGGGATCAGCAGTGGTTAATCTATGGTCTATTTGCTCTTATCCTCATTATCCCTGTATTGCTCTGGTTTCCAGACTTTGCTAAGTCAACAATTGGGACACAACACACAGCGCACAAGGAGGCTCAATCCCTTCCCTCAAAACAGTTTTTTCTAACCTTACAGTCGGCTTACTTTTGCGCCGGATTTGGGTATGTGGTGACGGCAACATTCCTCATTGCAATAGTTGAATTGCTTCCCGGAATGAGAGGCCTTGGCTGGGCAGTTTGGTTAGTGGTTGGGGTTGCTGCTGCACCAGGGTGCTGGTTGTGGGACATCTATGTAAGAAAGGTTGGCCTTTGGTCATCACTGTTTCAAGCTTACATCCTAAACATGGTGAGTACTGCTCTGCTCTTGTTCGACCCGTCTGCTACGGTGGTTTTTATCAGTGCTGTACTATACGGTTTCAGCTTTATTGGCATTGTTAGTATGACACTGTCGATGGTAGGACGCCTCTATCCGGAAAATGCGTCCAGAGCGATGAGTCACCTCACGTTCAGTTACGGACTCGCACAGGTTATCGCGCCAGCGCTGGTTGGGATAATTGCCGAAAAAAGTGGAAGTTTCACGGATGGACTGATAATTACTGTGATTGTAATGCTAGTAGGGATCACTTTATTGATGCGAGCAGTGGCGCTCCTAAAGTCAGGAAATAGAGAACTGTTGATTTAAAGAGTAACTAATACCTAGTGCCTAGGCCTATACCTAATGATTTATGATTAATGATTAATGATTAAAATAATCACAATCTTGCCATTAAAAAAATATCACTGATAACCATAAGATAAAGAAGAACACGGTAGCACCTTGCCAAAAAAGTACCGGATTACGCTGCAAAATAGGCTGGCTTTTATATTCTTCCAATGCAGAGACGGTGGGTTTGCTCAAATCAGCTTTAAATTCAGAATACGCCTGTAAACGAAATTTAGGATCGGCTTGGGTCGCTTTTGACAGCACCATATCAAGCCAAAAAGGTAAATCGCTGCGAAATTGTCTAATACTACGATACTGCCACTGTGAATAATTTTCCACGCGACTTTTTTCGTCATTAACAGCGTAGCTGTGCATATCAGCTCTTTGCATCGGCTTGTAAGGTAATTCTCCGCAAAGCATTTCATAAGTGATAACACCTAAGGAAAATAAATCGCTTTGATGGTCTGCATGTAAAGTTAATAAGGTTTCTGGTGCGATATAATTCAATGTGCCTTGTGGCACAGTTTCGGTAACAACATCATCATTTTCAGCAAGAGATGCAATAAGTGCGGTGCCATAATCAATGAGAAAAATTTTACCGTAGGCATCAATCATTATGTTGTCAGGCTTTAAATCCCGATGAATAACTTCTAAGCGCTGAAATGAACGTAAGGCGATAATAATTTGCCCAACAATATCGCGTACTTGGGCAAGATTAGGTTTTGGATTATCAAACATCCATTGCCCCAGAGTTTGCCCATCAATATATTCACAAATATGATAAAGAAAGCGACTATTCTCGCTGCCGCGTTTTATTTTCATCACATGACTATTACTCAGCCTTTCCCCTAGCCAAGCTTCACGTATGAAACCTTGTAAATAACTACTATCATCAGCGAGGTTTTGTGAAGGAACCTTAAGAACACAAGGTTCAGATTCATTAGGGTGTTTCGCTAAATATAAATGTGACCGAATGCTGGCATGAATAACTTTACAAATTTCATAGTCATCAATATTGTTACCAACCGCTAACGCAGGTGGTATCGCCTTATTTAAAAGCTCTCGTTCAATTTCGACTAACGCCCTATTAGGCGTACCGCCGATATAAACTAATAAACAGCTGACATTATCTTCACTGCCATTTGCTATTGCCAACTCCGTAAGTAATTGCGCCATTTTCTCTAACGCTTTTGTACTAGGTGACTGCGTTAATGTGCTTAATTTTTTTTTAATTTGTTGTGTCGATAAATATTCATGAACGCCATCGCAAGTAAGTACAAAAATATCACCCGCTTGAATAGCAACTTGCTGCACATCAACTTGCAATCGATGATCTGCTCCCAGTGCACGGGTTAGCACACTATGAGAGGGTCCCCGCTTTTGTTGATGGTCCTTAGTCAGTACCTCGATCTCATTTTGTCGATACTGGCTGATACGCGTATCGCCGACATGAAAAATATAAGCGGTGGACGATTTGACTATCAGTGCTGAAAAGGTTGTTAACCATTGCAATGTATAACCCGATACCGCATCAGCTTGCGCATACAGCCATTGATTTAAGCTAGATAACACCTTACTGGCAGACTTTTGTGTTGACCAGGTTTGCGGTGTTGCGTAATAGTCGTTAATAAATTGTGTCACTGATAATTGTGCCGCCTCTGCTGCTTTACTAGCACTGGATACCCCATCAGCAATAACCGCAACAACACCTTTAACAGTCAATTCTGCATCACTGGGCACTAAGGATGCAAAAGCATCTTCATTGGTTGCTTTTATACCTGCGCTGCTATAACCACCCAATAACACCTGTAACTTTGCCGGTGTTACCTTAGGCGTATGAGTTGCTTGCGGTGTTTGTGCATTACTATCAGTTTTCATTTATTTCCTATAAATGGCTTTGGTTACCATAAGCTTACTAAACGGGTAACAATTGAGTTATTCACCCTTAATTAACTTTAGTTAACTTTAATTAACTCTACTGTACCGTCTTCTCGAATCTCGGTAATAGAACCTTTTGGCTCTTGCATAAAGAGCAAGGTAACAAAACCTAATACTGCTGTTGCTGCAATCACTAAGAAAAAAGTTTGATAGCTGACCATAGATAATACCGTTAAATAAACCACAGCACCGACATTACCATATGCCCCAGTCATACCTGCTATTTGCCCTGTCAGTCGACGTTTAATTAATGGCACTGCAGCAAATACTGCCCCCTCTCCTGCTTGTACAAAGAACGAACAAGCCATTGCGGTAATCACGGCTAATATTAGCGGCCAGGAACTATCAATTGACGCCATGGCAAGATAACCAAGTGCTAAACCTGCGGTTAATATCAACAACGTTTTCTTACGACCATATTTATCACTTAACCAACCACCGCCAGGTCGAGACATTAAGTTCATAAAAGCATAAAGCGATGCGAGCATGCCTGCATAAACCATGTCTAAGCTAAACGTTTCAGCAAAAAATAATGGCAACATAGAAACTACTGCGAGTTCAGAGCCAAACGTAGCAAAATATAAAACATTAAGCACAGCCACTTGCTTGAACTGATACTGATGAATTTCAGGAACTTTTTCGGTAAATAAATGACCATTTACCTGATAGGTTTTCCAAACTTCAGCAATAAATAATATAACCAAAGATACATAAGCAATTATGGTCAGATTGCTCGATAACAAGCTCACACCTTGCGGTGACAATTTCCAAGTAAGCAAGGCTAAAGCACCGTACATAGGTAACTTCATCAACAATAATAAGTAAAAATCGCCAACACTGGTAACTTCCATCGCGCCAGTTTGCTTAGGTTTAAAGTAGGTAGCTCCTTTAGGCGTATCACTAACATTTGTATACCAGATGAAGCTGAAAAGTAAACTCATCAAACCCGTTAAGGCAACAGCATAACGCCAAGCATCTTCAATACCGAACGTTTTACCTAGGTAGAGAGTGATTAAGGGTAACGACATTGCCGCTGCGGCAGAACCGAAATTCCCCCAGCCACCATAAAGACCTTCTGCAGTGCCTAACTCATGGGCAGGAAACCATTCACTGACCATACGAATACCAATAACAAAACCAGCCCCAATAAAGCCCAGTAAAAAACGAGCCAAGGCTGCTTGTTCAAAATTTTGCGCTAAGGCAAACATAAAACAAGGCAAACTACATACCGCTAGCAGCACTGCAAAGGTTAACCGAGGGCCATACTTGTCCGTTAACATGCCAATGATAATGCGCGCTGGTATGGTTAGTGCTACGTTTAAAATAAGCAGCGTTTTTATTTCACTACTGCTCAGCCCTAAACTATCCGCAATCACCGCTAATAAGGGGGCATGGTTAAACCACACCATAAAGGTGATAAAAAAGGCCATCCAACTTAAATGTAGGATTTTCATTTTCCCAGTAAATGACCATAATTTAATGCCAATTTCACTACTCATTGTTTACTCCTTAAAGTTTATATAACTTTATAGAGCAAGCAAAATGCCAGTAATAAATAATTTTTTATAAGCTTAAGTATCATGAAGTTAGTGGAAATCATACTAAGGGGAGAAGGTGTGGCATGCACTTTTTATGGGGGTCCGCACCTAGACAGTGCAGGAGATTCAATACAGTAAGAAGGTGATCGTTGGGTAATACGAGTTGATTTATCGACTTAAATTAAGCTTATCACTGCCAGCTTTACTCCTGACAGTAATCATTATAAGCGACGAAGTAAGGACAGTTATTTCACTGTTTGGGTGTAAAACTCACCTATGTACTGGCCACCTTTAATTTTTGCAATTAAACGTAATTTATAACTATCTCCTTTATTAGCCACTAAATTACCTAAAGGTGTATTACTACGCCAATAATAAGGGCTCTTTTTCATGCCTAAAGGATACGGTGTCATCTTGTCACTCTTATCGACTAAAAACAGGGTCGCACTATCTAGTGGAAAAGTTGAATTAACTTCAGTAACCCCAGCTTCGTCAGAGACATTTATTTTAAATTCGCCTGAGATAAGTACACAATTTTTATTGGCAATATCACAATGCCCTTCTGGCACTAGTTGTATTATTTTATTTGCTGAAGCTTCATTCTCTTCATAATAATCGGCAGCAATAAAGCCCACAACGGCAAGAATAGGTGCGACCATAAAGGCAAGTTTTGTGTGTTTATTCATAAGATTATCTTTAAGTTATATTGGGTTGTTTATTTTTGATTTCATTAAAACAAATTGCCCTAGAAAAAGAAAGGCTAGGCGACTTTTAAAATGGGTCGTCTAGCCTTTTAGTTTTACGATTTTTACGTTAAGTGTTATTGGATAAAACCATTAACACTTCATCATTTTTCTAGTGATCGTGTGCTGCAGCACAGTCACCTGGAGAACGCATGTTTTCTACCATAGCTACAATATTAGCTGGACATGGTCCAGTAAACTGAAGAACGATGAAAGCGACACCAAAGTTAACTATTGCACCAACTGCACCAAAAGCGTTAGGAGAGATTCCAAAGAACCAATCTTTACCCATGTCACCTAGGAATGAAGTACCTGGAATAAACATAATGCCTTTGTGTTGGAACACATACATCATTGTTACACCGATACCTGCAACCATACCTGAAATTGCTGCTGTACCACTCATTTTCTTAGAGAATATACCCATCATTAATGCTGGGAAGATACTTGATGCTGCTAAACCAAAGGCTAGTGCAACCGTACCTGCAGCAAACCCTGGAGGATGTAATCCAAGATAACCAGAGACTAATATCGCTATAGTCATCACAACTCGACCGGCAAGTAACTCATTTTTCTCTGACAAGTCAGGTGTTAATACCCCTTTCATTAAATCATGTGAGATAGATGAGGATATTGCTAACAATAAGCCCGCCGCAGTAGATAACGCAGCCGCTAGACCACCAGCAGCAACTAAAGCAATTACCCAGTTTGGTAAATTCGCAATTGCAGGGTTAGCGAGTACCATAATGTCACGGTCAACTTTAACCATTTCATTTGGAACCACTACTATTTCTTTCCCAGTCATTGTATTTATTTTGGTGACAGTTTGATCTGTTGCATTAGATGTATACTGAATTTTACCATCGCCATTTTTATCTTCAAACTTCAATAAACCAGTTTTTTCCCAGTCTTTGAACCATTGTGGACGTTCATCATAAACAAGGTTCTGACCTGCTGTAGGTTCAATGGTATTCATCAAGTTAAGACGAGCCATAGCACCAACTGCTGGAGCAACTGTGTAAAGTAAACCGATGAAAACAAGTGCATAACCTGCAGATTGACGTGCTGCTTGTACTGAAGGAACAGTGAAGAAGCGCATAATTACATGAGGAAGACCCGCAGTACCAATCATAAGAGAGATAGTGTAAGCGAACATATTCAATGTTCCGCCTAAGTTACTCGTTGTGTACTCTTTAAAGCCTAAATCAGTAACAACCATATCTAACTTATCAAGTAAGTAAACACCACTACCATCAGCTAAAGTACTACCTAAGCCTAGTTGTGGAATTGGGTTACCGGTAAGTTGTAATGAAATAAAGATTGCTGGAATTGTATAAGCAAAAATCATTACTACATACTGAGCGATTTGCGTATAAGTAATACCTTTCATACCACCTAGTACAGCGTATACCCAAACAACGAACATGCCGATGCCTAAGCCTAAACCGTAATCAACTTCTAGGAAACGAGAGAAAGCAACACCCACACCTTTCATTTGACCGATGATGTAAGTTAATGAAGCGATGATTAAACAAGCAACCGCAACAATACGTGCAGTTTTTGAGTAATATCTATCAAAAATGAATTCAGGTACTGTGAACTTACCGTGTTTACGCATGTATGGCGCTAAAAGCATTGCCAATAATACATAACCACCTGTCCAACCCATTAAGAAAACTGAGCCACCGTAACCTAAGAAAGCAATTAAGCCTGCCATTGAAATGAATGACGCTGCACTCATCCAATCGGCACCAATTGCCATACCATTTTGCATTGGGGTAATACCACCGCCCGCTACGTAAAAATCACTGGTTGAACCCGCACGAGCCCACCAAGCAATAGCGAAGTATAAAGCGAACGTGCTAAATACTGCGATGTAAGTATAGAGTTTTAACTCATCCATTATTTGCTCCCCTCTGCATATTTAATATCAAGCTTATTCATTTTGTGGCCATACCAAAAAATTAAGCCAAGAAATGCATAGATAGCACCTTGCTGTGCAAACCAAAAACCAAGTTTGTACCCACCTATACTAATTGCATTTAGCGGCTCTACCAGAAGTAAACCAAAACCAAATGAAACAACAAACCAGATTGCAAGGCAGATCAAGATAATTCGAATATTCTCCGACCAATATGTTTCTTTATTTTCCACAATAGTCTCCTAGCGACATAGCGTATTTAGCGATTTATTTTTTTATTTCGCTTCATTACGCCTTTCTTAAAAAAGAATTAGTAATAATTTATGAACATTGTAGTAAAAGTGTGGATATAGATTTCTGTCAAAATATCTCCTAGGAGCTAACAGTGGCAAAAATCCATATTCAACTTTTAACTGTTAAATACACTACCAAGCTTTGTTTTAACGGGGTATTAGCCTTTAGTCTAGATCACAAAAAAATCCTAAAAACAGTAGCTTAACTGAGTAAATAGTCTATTTTTAAATTTCCCTCTATTTAATCATGATTTAGTTAGGTTTCACTAAAAAACCAAAGTTATACACCCTTTATAGCAATTACGTCTCGAACTTTAGTCTAGGTTTAAGCAATAACACTTGTCTCTTAGCTCACAAGGTTCTAAATTAACGATATCACTCGATATTTGGTCATAAATTCCTAAAGGAAGAGGCAATAGCATGGATACTGAACTTTCAGAAATTAGCACTTTTATTCACAGCATCCCGCCTTTTGATAGCTTACCCAAACAAGTGCTTGCTCAGCTTGTTCGTGAATTAAATATCAATTATGTTAGAAAAGGTGATGATTTACCGCCAAAAGGCATTAATGAACCCAGGTTATACATATTACGAAAAGGGGCTATCAGCTGCCTCTCACCAGATGGTGAATTAGTCAGTCGACTCGGTGAAGGAGACTTGTGTGACGCCTTTTATCATAGCGATGCCAGTGCGCTCAGTAATAGCCAATCCACTGTAACAAGCCAGCTCAACGTTCATACTGATGAAGACTGCTTAATCTACAGTGTCGAAGCAAGCGTATTACATGAGATAGGTAAGCGTTTTCCTAGTATTAGTGACTATTTTAGCCAAAATTCAGCACAACGTTTAAAAACTAAAATGAGTCAAGTTAATGAAGAAGCTATTTTATCTTCTACCTTGATGAATACTTCGGTCAGTAACTTCTATCAGAGTCCTGTCGCCTCTATTGATGCTGAACAAACGATTCAGCAAGCCGCGGTGCAAATGACTGAACAAGGCTATTCTTGCCTAGTTGTACTTGAGCATGAGAATCCTGTTGGTATTGTTACGGATAAAGATATCCGCCGACGCTGCGTAGCCGAGGGGTTAGCAACCAGTGAAGTCATTAGCGAAATTATGACACGCGACATGTGTACTATTGATGCAAAAAGCAACGCTTATGATGCCTTAATGATGATGACAGCTAAGCATATCCACCACCTACCGGTCACCAAACATGACAACCTTGTCGGTATGGTTACCGTCACAGACTTGATTAATAATGAAGGCCATAATGCCATAAACTTATCCGGCATTATTAACAAAGCTAATACACTATCTGAATTAAAAGAAATCAGCCACTTGTTACCTAAACTACAAATTAGATTAGCAAAATTAGGTAGCAGTGCCGACCATGTTGGTAAAAGTGTTAGCGCAATTACCATGGCTTTCACCAAACGTTTGATTGAGATGGCTGAATACAAGTTTGGCCAAGCTCCAGTGCCATATGCATGGCTTGCTGCGGGCTCACAAGCACGGCAAGAGCAACTGGCTCATTCAGATCAAGATAATGCCATTATTATCTGCGATTCAATGAAACCTTATGATGATGCTTGGTTTGAAAGTCTTGCTACTTTCGTCTGTGATGGTTTAGCCGAGTGTGGTTTTATATACTGTCCCGGCGATATTATGGCAACCAATCCAAAATGGCGACAGCCCCAAAAAATCTGGCATAACTACTTTACTGGTTGGGTGGAAACTCCTAGTCCGAAGGCTTTGTTAAATAGTAGTGTATTCTTTGATTTAGAAACCATATATGGTGACGTCTCCCTACTGAACAAAGTTAGAAAACAACTACTGATAAAAACTCAAAAAAGTACGTTATTTATCGCACATTTATCTAAAAACGCTTTAAATTTACGTCCACCTCTTGGCTTTTTCCGTGATTTTGTTCTAAAACAAAATGGTAAGCATAAAGCCACATTAGATTTAAAACATAATGGTATCGCGCCTGTGGTCGATTTAGCTCGAATTTATGCACTTGCAGAAGGCATCAGCTCGGTGAATACCATAGAGCGAATTCAACAAGCGGCTGGCACACCTTCATTAACAAAAGCCTCCGCAGAAAACTTAATTGATGCCTACGAGTTTTTAGGTATGCTCAGAGTTGAACACCAAGCGAAAGAGTTAGCGCGAGGCGAAAGCCCTGACAACTACTTATCACCAAAAGAAATTTCTAAGCTAGAACGTGAACACCTTAAAGATGCATTCAAGGTGATCAAAAGTCTACAAGACGCTAGACAATCGAGTTACTAATGACCAGTACAACCTTAGCAAATTCAAATATTTTTGGTTGGTTACTTGGTTATGAAGCCAAGCGTAAACAGTTGTTAAAAAAAGCACCTGAAGGCGCATTACGAGATTATTTATCGGTACCCTTACCTGATATAAATACTCTCATTGATAAGGTAGAAATTTTAGCGGTCGATTTTGAAACAACCGGTCTTAACGCCAAACAAGATAAACTACTCAGTGTTGGCTTTGTTACACTGAAAAAGCAGCAAATATCACTCAAAACAAGCTATCACCAAATTATCAAAACTAAAGCACAACTTGAAGAAAGTAATGTCATTATTCATCACATTACCGACAGCCAAAAAGAACAGGGACAAGCATTAGCGATAGTGGTTGAAGAGTTATTAAAAGCCTTAGCGGGTAAAGTAATGCTGGTACATTTTGCCCGTATTGAAAAGCAATTTTTGACTGAAGCGTGTTATGAGTTATATGGTATGGCACCCTCTTTTCCCATGATAGATACACTTGTACTTGCTAAGCGCCGTTTAGATAAACGTGATGTTTCCTATGACCCCTCAGAGTTACGCTTGACTAACTTACGACGTAAGTTTCAGCTCCCAGAACACCATGCCCATAATGCACTATACGACGCGATTGCCACCGCTGAATTATTTATGGCACAAATGAGTAAAGCCAATAAAGATGGTAAAACACCACTTAAAGATGTTTTATTGTAGGGTCAGTTGGCCTTTCGTGGTTAAATTTTGTTCGAGTTAAAAGCGATTTAATCGCGGCGAGTAGTGTGTAGCCTAGTCATTCTAAGCAAATATTACTCAACAAAGAGTAAAGCGCTTTTAGCCGAATCCTCCGGATAGCGTTTGTTGGTCATTTTTACGGCGTTATCGCCTTTTTATGTGGAAAAACCACATGGCAAAGGCTCTGTCTTGTATAAATACCCAGCAAAAGGCTACAAAAACAATCCGAAAGTTCAACAGTCCCTAATAACAACAATACAACTTCTTCATTTCTTTTGTTAAATAATATGTGCTTTTGAGCTGTAGCTCTTCCGCTTTACCGTGCTTAGGTTACAATCATAAAATGTTAGTAGAACCTCTACAAAAAGGATGCTCATGAATAACTTATTGAACGCACAAAACAACGGCACACCATTAATTATCATTGAAAAATCAGCCTATCAAGCTTGGCTTGAAAGCCAAACTCAACAAAGCCAAACTTGGTTGTTAAACACGCAGTTTAGCGGTAACGGCTTAGCCCTTATCCCTAATAATCAAGGCGAACTCAGCCAGGTGTTATTTGTAGTTACTGATGCGAGTGACTTTTTTGCTTGTGGCGACTTAATTAAGCAGTTACCACAAGGTCAGTATTTATTACAAACAGAGCCGGAGCATGTTGAACCTATTAGCTTTGGTTGGTTAGTGGGTGCTTACCAATATGATAGATACATCAGTCATAAATCAACTAAACAATTAGCGAGTTTAGCAATTAACAATGTTGATATTGTAGAAAGCGCAATAAAGTTTGCTCAAGCGACCGCATTGACTCGTGATTTAGTAAATACGCCTGCTGCCGATATGATGCCAGTAGACATTGCTCAAGCGGCATTAGAACTCGCAGAGCAATTTAACGGTAATGTTAAGCAAATAATTGGTGATGAACTTTTAGTACAGAATTACCCGACCATTCATGCTGTCGGCCGTGCCAGCATTCATACACCCCGCTTAGTCGATTTAACGTGGGGCGATAGTAAAAATCCACAAGTTACTTTAGTCGGTAAAGGTGTTTGTTTTGATAGTGGTGGTTTAGATATGAAACCAGCTGCTGGCATGCGAAACATGAAAAAGGACATGGGCGGCGCTGCACATGTGTTAGGTCTAGCACAATTAATCATGGCGCATAACTTACCAATTAATTTGCGTGTGTTAATTCCAGCGGTAGAAAATGCGGTATCAAGCAACGCACTTCGCCCAGGAGATGTGGTTACTACACGCAAAGGTCTTACTGTTGAAATTCACAATACCGATGCTGAAGGTCGTTTAGTTTTATGTGATGCGCTAGCCGAGGCAGAAAATGATGAACCTGAATTAATTATAGATTTTGCCACGCTAACGGGTGCAATGCGTGTTGCTTTAGGTACTGAATTACCTGGTTTTTTCTCTACCAATGATGAAGTTGCCGCAGGTATTACCTTAGCGGGTAGCAAAATTAACGATCCAGTTTGGCGTATGCCACTTTATAGCCCATACGATAATATGTTCGACAGCACCATTGCTGATATGACTAACTGTCCTACACAGCCTTTTGGCGGTGCTATTACTGCAGCGTTATATTTACAACGTTTTGTCGAAAAAACAGATTGGGTACATTTTGATGTAATGGCGTTTAACATTCGCCATTTGTCAGGGCGTCCATTAGGTGGTGAAGCCTTTGGTATTCGTGCCGTGTTTGATTACTTAGAAGCTAGATTTAACTAAGACTACTTAACTAAGTAACATTCTGCGTTAAACAAATAAAAAGCCTGCACTTAATACCCGCTCCACTTGAAGAGGTCAGTTTCAGCTGAATCATGCATCTTCAAGTGGAACGGGTATATATCTTCTAGATAATACGCAGGCTTTTTCTATTGAGTGTTTACTCACTCAATTATTTAATCCCAGTTTTCACACCTCTCATCGAATTTAAGACACTTTTCATTGGTTTACCCTGCAAAAAAACATAAACTCGTGAGTGAAATTTTTTCGAATAGACCTTTAGGACTAGAAATGACACTAAAAATAAACTCATTAAAGCGGGCCTTAGCGATCAGCTTAGGTTTGCTTACTTGTTCTGTCGCAATGGCTGAGCATGCAAGCAAAGTTATCACTGCTGAAAACCTTGCTACTCTGCAATCAGTCAGTCAAGCACAAGTAAGCCCGAGTGGTGAATACGTTGCTTATACTCGCTCAGTTCCTCGTGAAATCTATGTTGAAAAAGATGGCAAAAACTGGGGTGAACTTTACCTAGTAGACGATAAAGGCGTAGAGCGCCCTTATATTACTGGTGAAGTAAATGTTAAAAACATTCAGTGGTCTACTGACGGCTCATTGATATATTTCTTAGCAAAAATGAACCATGATGAATTCACCACACTTTATCAAATACCAGCAAACGGTGGCCAAGCTCAAAAAACTGTAGTGTTAAAAGATACTAATATTAGTAGCTACGCACTTAGCAGTGATAATAAAAAAATCGCCATTTTAGCTAAAAAAGCAAAAGACGAATCTATTAAAAAACTAAAAGACTTAGGCTTTAAAGCAGAAGTTTTCGAAGAAGAACTAACCAATCAACTTTTATACGTAACTGACCTTACACAGTCTGATCAAGCGATCACGCCTGAAGCATGGGACATCAAAGGTTATGTTTCTGATGTACATTTTTCACCAACCGGTAAAGGCTTATTAATTAAAACTCAACCAACAGCGTTAATTGATGACAAATACATGAAGTCACAATGGCACATTGTTGATATCGCTAAAAAAGCAGTTAAAACGTCTTTTGCTACTGAAGGAAAATTAGGCGCTGCAGAATTTTCATACGATGGTAAATATGTTGCCCTGCACGGCGCACAAGATAAACATGATCCAGCAAATGGTCGTTTATTTATTGCCAATGTGGCTTCTGGAAAAATAAGTAACTGGCTCCCAAACTTTAAAGGTCACGTCAGTGACTTTGAATGGTCAAATAAGCGTAATGAATTATTCTTTATCGCTAATATTGGTACGCAATCAGTTGTTGCCAAAATTAAACCTGGTTCTAACAAATACAAAACAGTTGTCGATGCGGGTAAATTTATTGCCGGTAATTTAAGTATCTCCAACTCAGACAAAACTGTTGTGGTAAAAGGCCACACTGCCCAACATCCTAACGAAGTGTTTATGTTACGCGGTAAAAAACAAACACGTTTAACTGACTCAAATGTTTGGTTAAATGATATTGCTTTAGCTAAACAAGAAAGTCTTACCATTAAAGCCCGTGATGGTGTTGAGATTGGAGGTGTTTTAGTTTACCCACTAGATTACAAAAAAGGTCAACGTTACCCATTAATCATGTCAGTACATGGTGGCCCTGAAAGCCATGATAAAGATGGTTGGATGACAGCATATTCTCGTCCTGGTCAATTGGCGGCAGCACAAGGTTACGCTGTGTTTTATCCAAACTACCGTGGTAGCACAGGTAAAGGCGTTGATTATTCTAAATTGGGTCAGAACGATTACGCTGGTAAGGAATTCGATGATTTAGTAGACCTTAAAAATCATTTAGTTAACATTGGTTTAGTCAACGAGAAAAAAGTGGGTATTACCGGTGGTTCATATGGTGGTTATGCTTCAGCTTGGGGCGCAACTAAGTTAACTAAGCATTTTGCCGCCAGTGTTATGTTTGTTGGTATTTCTAATCAGTTATCAAAGTTTGGTACTACCGATATTTCTAACGAAATGCATTTAGTTCATGCTCGTTCATATCCGTGGGATAAATGGCAATGGTACCTGGAGCGCAGTCCTATTTATTGGGTAGAGCAATCTGAAACGCCATTACTAATTATGCACGGTAAAGCCGATCCTCGCGTACATCCTGCACAATCTATGGAGATGTACCGTTATATGAAGGTCCATGGCAAAACAGTACGTTTAGTTTATTATCCAGGCGAAGGGCACGGTAATAAACGTGCTGCAGCCAAGTACGATTACAGCTTGCGTTTAATGCGTTGGATGGATAACTATTTAAAACATGATAACAAACCGATGCCAGCTCATGACTTACCTCATGCAGTTAACTTAACAGCACAAAAAGAAGCTGATAAGAAATAATCAACCGTCGCTTTAGTTACAAAATCATAATAAAAAGGTCAGCTTAGCTGGCCTTTTTTATTACCCTACAAAACAAAAACAAGTCGATAAATATGCGCTAAATCAAACATTTTAAAAATAACTCAAATAAAAACAAAACAAAGATTGCAAATGATAATAGTTATCATTAGAATTCGCACAAATTATTTTATTGCACACTTGTTTACTCTTCTATTAATTAAGGTTTGAGTTATTTATGAAGTTTTCTCCACTCTTTTTAGCCGTAAGTGCGGTTCTTTCTTCAACAGCAGTTCTTGCCGACACAGCCGACAGCGCAACTGACAGCTCATCAAATAAACAGGCGATGGAAGTCATTGAAGTAAAAGGTAGTTATTTTCATGGTTATAAAGTTGATGAGGCTAATGGCGCTATGCGCGGTAATTTTTCCTTATTAGAAACAGCACAATCGGTCACCGTTATTCCTGATACCGTAATAAATGAGCAACTAGCCACTACGTTAGGCGAAGTACTTGTTAATGACGCTAGTTTAACCGCTGGTTCAAAACAACGTAACCGTGAAGTATTTAATCTACGTGGCTTTGAATTAAGCTCATCAAATGGCTACTTACGTGATGGCCACCAGCATTGGTCTCATTATCAACAACCAATTGAAACACTGGAAAGTATTGAAGTAATCAAAGGTCCTTCAAGCATATTATACGGTCAATCAGGCCCTGGTGGCTTAGTTAACATGGTGACAAAAAAACCTACCGCTAACAGTATTTTTAACCTAGGTGTCGATTTTGATCAAGAAGGTTCATCTCGCATAACGGTAGATGCCGGTGGAGCCATAACAGAAGATGAATCGCTGCGTTATCGCGCTAATTTAGTTAAACAAGATGTGACTTACCAACGTGAATATCAAAACGGCGAACAAAGAGAACGTGAACGTTTCCTTGGCGCACTTGTGGTTGATTATGATGTGAATGAAGATTTACTCATTAGCTTTCATTACGATAGAACCAATGACAAAGCGGGTTTAGATACCGGTGCTTGGCTTGATGATAACGGCGATGTTATTGGTGATGATAAAACTATTCGTGATATGTCATGGGCTTTTACCGACATCACAGTAGAAAATTACGGTGTTGATGTTAGTTATATTTTAAGTGATGCATGGCAAGTAAAAGTGGGGTATAACGAGCAATCTTTTGAACGTCAGCGTTTTGAATCTGCTCCAAAGAAACCGAGCGACTTCGTAGAGGGCGATAGCTATACCTCAAACCCATATGACCGTTATGATGATTGGCAATTTACTACTACGTTTATAGATTTTACCGGTGAATTTGAACTGGCAGGTGTAGAGCATAGTTTACTTATTGGTGCTAACTACCTTGACTATTATTATGGCCAACTAAGAACAAAGAATAAATCAGATTCGTTTGAATACTCTGCTGGGCAAGTTGAACCATCGCGCCCTGATATCAGTTATGCAACAGATGACAGCCTATATACCAGCGAATATGATTATTATGGTATTTACATCCAAGATTTGATCACTATTAATCAAGAGTGGCAAGTTATGATTGGTGGTCGTTACGATAAACAGAGTAAAACGGGTGCTGATAATGAGTCGGTATTACCTAAAGCGGGTCTACTATATCACCCGAATGATAGTGCCACCTTCTATGGAAGTTATAGTGAAGGTTTTGAGCCGCAAAGTAGTGAAACCATCAATGATAAAGATGATTTCAACCACGGTATGGAGATAGATGCCGAGACTTCGAAGCAATACGAAGTTGGTGTAAAATGGCAGTTATTCGATGATCGCTTACTGTTAACTTCAGCACTATTCGACATCACTAAATCTGGTGTATTGGTAACTGAAGACTATCAAGGTGTAGATGAGAGTATAACTAAAATTACTACGCAAGCAGGTGAACAGCGCCACAAAGGTTTTGAAGTAGCGGCACAAGGCGCAGTAACCGATAAACTATTTGTCATGGCATCTATGATGAACTTGGATGCTGCCTATGGTGCAGATGGTCAGTTTAATGGGGCAACGCCTGTAGATGCGCCAGAGTGGTCAGCCTCAGTTTGGTCACGTTATGAATTGACTGAAAATTTTGCTATTAATGCCGGTGCTTTTTATGAAGGCGAACGTTTTGCTAATACCGATAATACAATAGTAAAAGATGCTTATACTCGTGTTGATGTGGGTGCTACTTATAAAATAGCCTTACAAAATACTGATATTAACTTACGTTTTAACGTGCAAAATTTATTTGATACCGACTACCTTGCTGGTGGTGGTACATCTAACGTGACCGTTGGCGATGGTAGAAGCTTCCGTCTTGCTATGCAGGTTGCTTTTTAAGAGATAAAAAGTAGTAGTAGTAGCACAAAAGTGACAACAAAAAATCCTAGGATTTAAGTAAGTATAAACAGCTTATACCTAGGTTTTTTTTGCTTTTTTTATTAACGCAACACAGATTTAACACTATCTGTGCCTACTTGGTTGCCACTAATTTAGCGTTAATAATATTAAACTGCCACTGATTGGCTTTTTGGTTTTCTGCCACCACTAGCGCCTTTTGATAATATTTGTGCGCCATATCCTTATCCCCTAATTGCTCATAAGTACTCGCTATCGCTTTTAAGTGGTCAATAGATTGTGAAAACTCTTTTTCTACATCGGTTAAAATCGGCAATGACGCCTTGGGTGAATCGAAGTGAGCGATATACTTCGCTTGCATAGCGATAAAAGTTTGTTTAGATGCGGGTAGTTTTTTGATTGTCTCTTCAATAAATTGAGGTAATAACGCTATTTTTTTATTACGATAATGGCGCCTAAATATTTCTTGAACGCTCGTTGATGGCATCGACTGACTAAAACCAAATTCTGTCATTATTGTTTGATAATGTTCTACTATCGACTCTGATGTTTTAAATGTAGAGAGTTTATTTTCAACAATATACCAAGGCTTATAGATGGCTTTTAAGCTATCTCGTAAAGCAATAATACCTACAGAATTATGATTTTCATCAGGATAATGTTTAAATTGCCAATCGATATTATTGGGTTGAGTTAGATCTAAGGTATTAATAAAATCATATTGCCCCATCCGTGTTTCATCCGCGAGTGACAAAAATAATGATACTGGTTGGTGTTGCTCTTTTGTTAGTTTTTCTTTTGCTTTAGCAATTATGCCTTGATCAGCCACCCATACTGAAGGGCTAATTGCCACGTAGTTATTAAAAGCAGACGGCTTTTCGAGCAACATATTTAACACAAATAAGCCCCCCATTGAATGTCCAACCAACGTCGAGCTGTCTGCACTACGGTAATTATTATCAATATATGGTTTTACTTCTTCAGTAATAAAACCAATAAATTCGGCAGCCTTCCCCTTACTTGGTTTCGCTTTTGAATCAAAGGCACTAGGTGTCATATATTCATGGTATTGACTTGTACCTTTATCGGCAATGCCAACTAAAATAACATCAGGAATTAATTGTCCTTTATTAGCCAATAAATCCAACATGCCTGAAACGCCGTGGAAGTTATAATCTCCATCAATCAAATAGATAACTGGGTAAGTGGCTTGTGTATTCGCGTAATAATTTTCAGGCAGTAGGACTTGCAGCTCTCGATCGGTTGATAGTACTTTCGAGTCAATAGAAACCCGATCACCCAAACCAAATGATGCCGCTTTCCCTACAGCGGAGTAAGCGAATAAACACAACATAAATACTATAATGTTTTTTTTCATAACACGTCCTTTGAATACCTTAATATTTACCTTAATAAATACTTTAATTAAGTTGACTTCTCACCTAGATTAACACGCATATTACTAATAAAAACACTTTGTCGATTCCGTTATTACTCAGTAACTTAAAACTGTAAACGACTGCTGACAGTTATAGTTAAACCATCATAAAGTTGAGCGCTTGCAACACTAAAGTCTAATAGCTGAACCATTGTTTTTAGTGCTGTAATGTTAAACTAGTCGGCGAGTTGCTACCAAAATTTCAAGGGATTATTATTAGATATAGTTAAACCGCCTCTGGAAATTATTTCCCCCTATTTTACAGTGTTTTATGCACTAAACTGTTAATGAGAATCCCATGAATAAGAAGTTACTCTCTACTGTCTTTTTACTATCAACATTACTCACTTTGCTGGCTTACTTGAGCCATACCTATTTAGTTTCAGCACAACTTTATAGCCTTTGTTTGTTCACTCTTAGCGCTTGTACCCTCTTGTTTTTATCCAACATAATACACAAACAAACCCTGCAAGATGCTGCTCTAATAGCTGAGCATGAGCAAATTCATAGCAATGATGAACTTGGCGTCATTGGAGGCGAAATCAGTAGTAAAGCAAGCGAACTTGCGATTAACTCAGCCGAAATAAGCTATTTTTTAGCGCAACTTAGTGGCGCAATTGAACAATCGAGTGAAGATGTTGACCGGTTAGCAACAGCAGCCGAAGAAATGTCTGCTAACTCCAAACAAATTAACGACAATGCAGTACTTGCTTCTCAGCAAGCGAGTCATGCTATGTCATCTAGTAACGCAAGCTCAGCACAACTAAGTAACAATATTAATATCGTTAATCAGCTAAATGTGTCGGTAAATAGTGCAGCAGAAAAAATACGTTCTCTTGAAAAGAAAGCCCTAGCAATTCAAAGTATTACTGATGTAATTGATGGGATTTCTGCACAAACTAACCTATTAGCATTAAATGCCGCAATAGAAGCGGCACGTGCTGGAGAGCAAGGTCGTGGTTTTGCCGTCGTTGCTGATGAGGTTAGGGCTTTAGCAGGAAAAACAGCTGATGCAACGGCTCAAATTGGTGAGATGCTCAAGCAAACGAGTGATGAAACCAGTGCAACCACCCTGGCTATGTCACAGATTGTTGAACAAACCAATAGTGTCGTTTCCACCATGACGGAATTATCACACGGCTTTGCTGAAATAGATCAGTTATTGACAGACTCTTCTGCAGCAAGCGATCAAATAAGTCATGCGTTAACAGAGCAAGATTTTGCAGCAGAAGAAATCTCATCTTCTGTAGTACTTTTACATGATTTTTTATTGGATAAAAGTAGCGAAACTCAGAACGCGTCAATTCAGGCACAAACGCTGTCCAATAGTTCAGAATCAATTTTCGTCCACATTTCCTCTTTTGAAAGTAACTCTCTCATTGCTAATATGTGTCAACAAGCGCAGCTTTCCGCCAGTCAAGTAGGTCAATTATTTGAGCAAAGTATTGAAAAAAACCTTATTACTCAGCAACAACTATTTAACTTTAACTATCAACAACTAGGCAGCTGTGAGCCGAAGAAATACAGTACCTCTTTTGATAAATTTACCGACCAGCATTTACCTAAAATTCAAGAACCCTTGTTAGTGCAGTTTCCTGAGATGATTTACGCTGGTGCTGTAGATATCAACAGCTATTTCCCTACCCATAATAGATGTTTCTCTAAGCCGCTAACGGGCAATGCAGCAACAGATATTATCAATAACCGTACTAAACGACTCTTTGATGACCCTACAGGCATTCGTTGTGGCAAGCACACTGATAAGTTTTTACTGCAAACATACAAGCGTGACACCGGTGAAATTATGCATGATGTTTCAGCGCCAATATTTGTTCAAGGTAAACATTGGGGTGGTTTTAGAATTGGTTTTAAAGCCAAATAAGTATCGAAACATCTAAAAATGTACTTGAAATCGACTAAAGTCTACCCCCTTTTTTTAGCAATGTAGACTTAGGTCTAATTCCTTTTGTTCACTTTACACACTAACTTATTATTCGATAACAAAAAGTAACAACCAAGCAAACTAAAAAGAAAATAATAAGAGGCACTTAAGACCTCATAATAATAAGTCACACTAAAAACAAATAAAACAAAATGGGAAATACAATGTTTAATAATTCATTATTTAAATTAAAAAAAGTAGTACTCGCAACCAGTTTATTAGCTGTTACTGGTGCCGCAAATGCTGGCTACACTGTTAAATTAGATGACGGTGATACTATAACTTTTGGTGGTTACATCAAAGCAGACGTTCGTTCAATCAGTGGTGATGTTAGTTCACCTGTAACCAATGATGATTACTGGATTGGTCACGCCGCAGTAGTTGATGATATATCCACAACTAAATTTTCAGCCAATGAAACTCGCTTCAATACTAAGTATGTTCATGGCGATGTGACCGGCTTTATTGAATTAGATTTTTACGGCGGCGGCGGCAACCAAATCGTATCTAATTCATCACATCCAAGATTACGCCACGCTTTTATCAAATATAAAAATATTTTAGTTGGCCAAACTTGGACAACCTTTATGAATACTAGCGCGCTTGCAGAAGCGGCTAACTTTGGTGGTGCTTTAAATGCGTCTGCGTTTATTAGACAAGGACAAGTTCGTTATACCATGGGTGGTTTACAACTTTCTTTAGAAAATCCACATTCAGATAAAGGTGACAGCAGTCAAGATTCCATTCCTGATTTTATTGCCAAATATACCTTCAAAGGCGACTGGGGTAATGTTTCAGTATCCGGTTTAGCCCGTCAGTTAAATACTGTTGGTGGAAATTCGGAAACAGCGATTGGTGGTGGTATTGCTGGTCGTATTAAAACTTTCGGTAAAGATGATTTCCGCTTTCAAGTGCACGGTGGCGAAACTGGTCGTTACGTGGGTGTAGTTGCAGCGAGAGACTTAGTGGGTGAAGAAGTTGAAGAAACCACCTCGTACATGGTGGCTTACCGTCACTTTTGGACCGAAGAAATGCGCTCAACCGTATTTTACGGCAGCACAGATGCTGACGTAGCCAATACAAAGCGTAATCATGTTGCTGTTAACTTATTTAAAAACTTTACCAAGCAACTTTCTTTTGGTGTTGAAGTAGGTAATTTTGAAATGAATGAAGTAAGTAAAGACTCGAACTACTTACAATTCTCAGCAAAATACGTTTTATAGTTCCACACGCGACTAAAGCATAAATTTAGTCCCACAACTTGCGTTAGTTAACCTCTGTTGGGGTTATTTTATAGGGAAGCATATGCTTCCCTTTTTTTATGCTTATATTATCGATCAAAATGCATTCTTCAGGCGCTTAAGGTGCCTTATAAAAAAGTTAAATGCGGTTTTCTCACGATACTGATTTTACTGCTGCTAACCTACCAGAGATTAAAGTAAAACAATCTCCCCTATTTTTCGATCTAAACAAAAAATAGCATTTCCTGTCATTTAACTCCTTAATTTCCCGCTGTCTATTTACCGTATTTTACTCTTTTTATCTTTCTAAAATATAACCTAGGCCAATGGCAGCATAGTGTAAAATATTTGATCAAAAGTGATTGATTAGTTTTTAATTTTCAACTAAATACTTTTATTTAGCTTATTCGTGATTATCGTAAAAATTGAGCTAAACTAACATTGTACTAGATTGAACTAGACTAAACTAATTAATACAGTTTACTAATTTAAAAGGGAATTTTATGGATTTTTTACGGAAATTTACCATACAGAAAAGGTTATCCATTCTGGTGGTATTAATTATTATTGGTCTTTCAGTACTCGATGTTATGAGTTTGTCAGAAGAATACAAATCGTTGATGGAGCAAAAAAAACATACAACCAAAGAGCTAGTTGATAGTGCTTACGGCATTATTGAACACCACTATGCTTTACAACAAAAAGGTGAGATCAATGAAAGCGAAGCAAAAAAACAAGCGTTGAGTATCCTTGCCAGTATACGCTACGACACAAATAACTATTTTTGGGTGAATGACTTTACGCCCAACATGATAATGCATCCTGTCAAACCAGCGCTTAACGGTAAAAATGTAGCGGGCATTAAAGACGCCGATGGTAAGCCTTTATTTATCGATATGGTTAAGGCTGTCGAAGCTAAAGGTGATGGCTTCGTTTATTACAAATGGGCTAAGCCTGGTTTTGATGGTCCTGTTGATAAAATTGGCTTTGTTAAAGGCTTTACCCCATGGCAGTGGATTATTGGCTCAGGTACCTACCTCGATGATATTGCAGCTACTTTTGCTAAACAACGCAATATGCTCATTATTGATAGCCTCATTATCGCTTTGATTATCATTATTTTAAGTTACGTTATCGGAAAAAGTATCCTATTACCCACTAAGTCAGCTGCAGAGTTAATGAAAAATATTGCCGAAGGTGATGGTGATCTTACTAATTCTTTAGATGACACCGGTCACGATGAGATTTCTCGATTATCTAACTATTTTAATAACTTTACTGGCAAAATGCGTCAATCTTTACAAGATGTATCTAACAATACCGCACAAGTTTTAGACCATGCACAGGCCGTTTCTGGCGCCAGTGATAGTGCCCAAGTTCTTATCCAAAACCAAAATGACATTACCACTCAAGTAGCGACTGCGATGGAAGAAATGACTTCTCAAATAAAGGAAGTAAGTGACAATGCCAGCTCCGCGGAACAAGCAGCAAATGATGCGAGAAATAATACCACTGAGGGTAAAAAAATTATCTCGGGTACCATTACACAAATGCAGTCGCTGTCGACTAATATTGATGAAGTAAGCCATGTGGTCGCCAGTCTTGCATCTGAGAGTAATAATATTGGCTCAGTTCTGGATGTGATTCGAGGCATAGCAGAGCAAACTAATTTGTTGGCACTTAATGCTGCTATAGAAGCTGCGCGCGCTGGTGAGCAAGGTCGTGGTTTTGCGGTAGTCGCTGATGAAGTGCGCACTTTAGCTAATCGTACAGAACAAAGTACTAATGAAATTCAACAAATGATACAAAGACTACAAACTGGTGCACAAGAAGCTGTTTCTGCAGTGAAAGAGAGCCAAGATATCTCATTACAAACGGTTGCTCAAACGGCCAAAGCTGATGATTCTCTCTCTGAAATAGACCGCTTAATGCAAGTTATTTCAGATATGAACACTCAAATTGCTCGAGCTACCGAGCAACAAAGCCAAGCCGCTGATGAGGTTAATTTACGTATTAATGATTTAGCAAGTATGACTGATGAGTCTTTGGCAACAACACAACAACTCAGTGAAACTAGCCAACAATTGAAAGTAAGCAGTAATAATATGTCTGAGGTAGTCGGTCGCTTTAAAATAGCGTAACAAAGAACAATCAATAGGAATAACTTACAGGCATAAAAAAACCAGTGACACTTACCATCAAGAAAGTGTTACTGGCTAAACCATCAAAAAATTTTAAAGTCGAATGAAAACTGTAGAACCTCAAAGTGGCACTTAGTGGTTATGCGTCCTGGAACATAACCACTAAGTTCCCTGCTTTGCTGTTACCTATTTAGTGAGAGAGCATTCACTGCCTAAGCAACGAAACAAATGATAATCATTCTCATTACTATAGTCAACATTATTTTCACAATTAATTTCTAATAGTCGTTTTTTATTTCTTCAACTTAGCAAAAGCATCAGCGAAAGCGTTACCCATAACGGCATTATCAACTTTTTTACTTTTCGATTTATTATGCTTTACTGGTGGCTTCCCTTGATTATTTCTCCTGTTCTCGTTATTTTTTGCTTTATCGCTATCCTGTTTACTGTCACTTTTAACTGAGGAAGGTTTGTTAGTTTTTTCGCTAACCTGTTCATCTAATCGCATAGTTAAACTAATACGCTTACGAGCTACATCAACCTCGACCACCTTCACTTTCACAATATCCCCAGCCTTAACAATCTCACGCGGATCACTGATAAACTTATCAGTGATTGATGAAATGTGTACTAGCCCATCTTGATGCACGCCAATATCAACAAAAGCACCAAAATTCGCCACGTTGGAGACTACGCCTTCAAGTATCATGCCCGTAGTTAAATCTGCCATGGTATTGACCCCTTCAGCAAAACTGGCTGTTTTAAATGCAGGCCTAGGGTCTCTACTTGGTTTAGCTAACTCTTTGATGATATCTTTAATGGTTATTTCACCAATATCATTATTGGTTAGCTGAGTAATATCAAGTGATTGTAATTGCTCATTGTTATTAAGTACTTTACTGACATCAAGCTCTAGTAGACTAAGGATTCTTTCAACTACAGGATAACTTTCAGGATGAAGTGCGGATTGATCTAACGGATTGTCACCATCTGTGATACGTAAGAAACCTGCTGATTGCTCAAAAGCTTTAGGCCCTAAACGAGCTACTTTTTTCAACTGTTTTCTGTTGGTAAAGCGCCCTTGGTTATCTCGAAAAGCAACAATATTGCTAGCCATGGTTTTGTTTAACCCTGAAACACGTGTTAATAACGCCGCTGAAGCGCTGTTTAAGTCAACACCAACCGCATTTACACAATCTTCAACAACATCATCAAGGGTTTTACTTAATTGGCTTTGGCTAACATCGTGCTGATATTGGCCAACACCAATGGCTTTCGGATCAATTTTTACTAATTCAGCCAATGGATCTTGTAGACGTCGAGCAATAGAAACTGCGCCACGAATTGACACATCTAAATCAGGAAACTCGTTCGCGGCAAATTCAGAAGCAGAGTAGACAGATGCGCCAGCTTCACTGACGATCATCTTAGTAAGTTGTATTTTACTTTCCTCTGCTTTGAAAAATTGGATAACTTCAGCAATTAATTTATCACTTTCGCGTGAGCCAGTACCATTACCAATAGCCACTAATTCAACTTTATGCTGGCGACAAATATTTACCAAAGTTCGAATCGATTTATCCCAATGGTTTTGCGGGACATGTGGGAAAATGGTAGCGGTATGTAATAACTTTCCTGTGCCATCAACAATGGCAATTTTACAGCCCGTTCTTAAACCTGGATCTAAACCTAATGTCACTTGTGCGCCAGCAGGTGCTGCCATCAATAAATCAGCAAGGTTATTTGAAAACACGTCTATCGCTTGTGTTTCTGCTTGCTCGCGTAAACTAGTGACAAGTTCACTGCTTAAACTAACATGTAGTTTGGCTTTCCATGTTAATTGCACAAGCTTAGTTAAAAACTCTGTCGCGGGTTGTTTATTGCCGGTAGATAGACAACGTAACGTTAAGTGCTCAATGATAATACGCTCGGCACTATTAAAAGTAGCGGTCTCTTGTCCTGGGTCAACATCAATATTAAGCTTTAAGAAACCTTCATTCCTACCACGTAACATGGCAAGCATACGATGAGAAGGTACTAATTTTAGCTTTTCACTGTGCTCAAAATAATCACGGAATTTCGCCCCTGCCTTCTCTTGCCCTTTAACAAGCTTGCTGGTTAAGTGCGCCTGTTTTAATAGATATGCACGTAATTTCGCGAGTAAACTTGCATCTTCACTAAAACGTTCCGCTAAAATATAACAGGCACCTTCCAACACGGCGTTCACATCAGAAAAACCAGCGGCTTCATTGATAAAATATTTAGCCTCGGTTGTTGGAGAGAGTTGCCAGTTATTAAAGAGCTTATTCGCTAAAGGTGCTATACCGGCTTCACTGGCGATTTTACCTTTAGTACGACGCTTTGGCTTATAAGGTAAATATAAATCTTCTAAGCGAGTCTTGTTATCTGCTTGAGTGATTAATTTCTCAAGTTCAACAGTAAGCTTATCTTGTTGCTTAATGCTAACTAAGATAACTTGTCGACGATCTTCTAACTCACGTAAATAGCTTAAACGCTGCGCTAAATGACGAAGATGATTATCATCTAAGCCTTGGGTGGCTTCTTTACGGTAGCGGGCAATAAACGGCACAGTAGCACCATCATCAAGTAAGGTAATAGCGGCATTAATTTGTACCGCGTTAACATTGAGTTCTTGAGCTATTTGCTCGGCAATAGTTAACATTGAAAGGCAATTCCAGCAGGATAATATGTTGGACAGCATAATAACAGAAAACTGTTGTGACGAAAATTATACTGCAGTATCCAACCTTATGACTCAATGCACTGTATAGATTATTTTCGATATTATTAGGGACTGTTGATCTTTCGAGATTGTTTTTGCAGCAGTTTGTTGGGGGTTTATACAAGGCAGAGTCTTTGTAATGTGGTTGTTCCACATAAAAAGGCGATAACGCCGTAAAAACGACCAACAAACGCTGTCCGAAGGATTCGGCTAAAAACGTTTTACTCTTTGTTGATTAGTATTTACTTAGAATGACTAGGCTATACACTACCCGCCGCGATTAAAACGTTTTTATCTCGAACAAAATTTCATCGCGAAAGGTCAACAGCCCCTAACAAAGCGATAATTTATTATGTAAAATAACATTATGAAAAGATCAAATTATATAACCCGCGCAGGCTGGGATCGTTTAGATAAAGAACTCAAGTTTCTATGGAAAGACGAACGACCTAAAATTACTCGCTCAGTCAGTGAAGCTGCGGCACAGGGTGACCGTAGTGAAAATGCTGAGTATATTTATGGCAAGCGTCGTTTACGTGAAATAGACCGCCGCGTGCGATTTTTGATGAAGCGTACTGAAGATTTAACTATAGTATATCCAAATCCTCAGCAAGAGGGACGAGTTTTTTTTGGTGCTTGGGTCACCTTAGTTAATGAAGATGACATCGAAGTGGTTTATCGTTTAGTTGGTCCTGATGAATGGGATGTTAAACGAGGAGAAATCAGTATTGATTCTCCTATGGCTCGTGCGTTATTAGGTAAAGCCGTTGATGATGAGATAGTAGTACACGCGCCTGAAGGCGAGCGCGTCTTTGATATTGTAAACATTAACTACAAATTAATGGAATAAAACGATTAGTTATCTAGTCGTTTTTCATCAAATTTAATAACTGATTTAATTAACTATTTTAACTTTAAAAGTTAATAATCAAATTGTACGCCTAACCTAATATTTGCACCGCGTCGCATCTCACTGCCTTCTAATGTGACCGTATCTAGAGTCGTTGCCACATCAAGATTAATGAATTTCATCACAGTAACTCCTGCATTAATGTAGGCAAGCTTGGAACCCGCTAAATTTCGACTGAAACCTAAGCGTGCACTTGGCAGCCACCAACTATCTGCCGCATATCCACCTGTTAATGTGAACCATTGGTAATCATCATGCATAGGATCTTCAACTGGGTTAGCATCTAATTCAACGTTTAAACTCCAATTACGTTGGTCAGTAAAAATACCTGCCTCTAACTTCAACTGACGCTCCATAGTATAAACACTTTGCTCATTAAGCTGACTCAAGATTTTTAATGACGTAAATGATTCTCTATCAAATTCAGGAAATTTATAGCTGTGTTCAAATAGACTATTTACTGAAGCACCCAATTGATAATGCTCTGCCGCCCAAACCAGCCCTAAATCGACATCAAAACCATTTTCATAAATAAAATCAGCATTGTTAATATCATCAAACAACTCTTCGGTATCGGTAATGTCTCCAATACGGGTATTGGCATGGGTTAAACCAACCCGGTAAAAGGTAGGTTTGATACCCCAATATAAATCGCCAGCATCGCTATGAATTGCATTACGACTGTAAGATAAAGAAAACTGAGCTATTTTTGTTGCTTTAATCAGTAATAAGCTGTCATTTTCAACAGACATTTTAATTCTCTGATTCGCAGGGTCATAAAATAAAGTAATGCCGCCAGATAAATCGAGCTCTTGTATCGGATCATTTTCATCAAAATCAGGAATTGTTTTCAATTGTGCTTTTGCATAGTCTGAATCAAGGGTAATTTCTTCAAAAATGCCAATCGCTTTGGAGTTACCTTTATATGCCATGCCAAATAATAAAGTGCCGCCGAATAAATCTTCATTCAAAACAAAACTAGCTTCACTGGTAGCTTCTGCTTTGCCATAACCTTCAGCCGCAATTAAGGCGAGCAGGCCTGCAGTGGTAACTACCTTTTTTTTAACAATATCAAGGCGATCTTCTAACTCTGGGTACTCGCTGAAGAGATCTTCCCAAGTGTAATTTCTGATGGGATTTTCTGGAGTAGGAGGTAATTCGTTACCCGTTCCGTTATCACCTTCACTTGGAGGATTAAACAGTAATGATAATTCATCTATTTTGTAAAATAATTCATCTAAATCGCCATATTCAATACCACCACCTATTTCAATAGATCCACCGGTCATTACATGAGGGTCTTTACGAGCAACAATTAATGCCGCTGCTGCAGGGTTGCCGGCATTTGATAATGATTTTTGCGAATAATTAAGGCTCGCACTACGTGGTTGAATATCAGCCCAAGCAATATCACTTAATGCTGACAGACTAAGAAAAGTCATTACAGCGGCTAAACTATTGCGCTTAACGGTTATTTCAAGGAAGTGTTTTTTTAATAATATTAATGAAAAAAATGGCAAAATATCGTCCTTGTTTAGCGTTTAACCATAGCTAATTGTATTATTAATAACCTACATTAACATATTGCCAACAACCGGACACTTGTAAAGAGGTTCAATTACAAAGTCATAACAACTCTACATAGTAATCCTGCCAACATTAAATAATGTTTACTTAAACTGTTTTTATTTTATTCGTCGACTTCTAATGGGGATCTGACAAACGTCAAGAACTGGTGGTGGTTTTTTATAGAAAAAATCACCTTCACGCGCACGACGTTTTACTAAACGTTCGCCAAACGCCGTTGATTCTGTGTTCTCAACTTCAATATGAATTTGATCTGCTTTTGCCACATCACTCATCAATTGCATGCTGACTATTTTAGTAAAATCACGATGATCTACAGCATAATCACCTTGCATCGCTTCCGTTCGCTGTATTGCTTGAATATGTTGCATACCGTAAACCACGCGACCAAAAATAGTCATAATGCGATCTAAATATCGTGGTGCTTGGCCAATAACAAAATAAAAGTGGCTCGATGCTGAATCTGCTTCATTATTTCTAGCCATTGCTACTGTACCTGGGCAGTGTGTTAACCAGGCCTTACCTAAACCATCATCATTATCTGCTTGATAAGCAACAGCAAAGCTGTCTTTAAAACCTGTTTTCTCTGCAAATAAATCTTTTTCCTGTACCTGTGTGTATGACCAACTTTTATCGGTCTGCCATTCTGCTTCCATTACCAGCAAGGGTACAGAACGATCTTTTTTACTGCCATCTTTTGGGCCCGCTTGAGCAACAAAACCATCGATCACACGATAAAATTTTGTCTGGTCATAAAAACCTTGTTGCGTTAACTGGCTGAATTGGGCTACGTGTTTTGGGGAAAACTGAGGAGCTAATTCAATGACCACTTTGCCATGGGGCAAGGTTAATAATACCGTATTTTGAAGTGCTAATTTGCGCCAGGTAGAATCGGTAGGTTTTTCCGCGCCACATGCGCTAATAAAGAATAACGCAGTGAGCGTAAGCGCACTTTTTAAAGAAGCTTTCATAACAGAGCCTTTATCTATTTTAAGGTAATACCAAGTCCATTAAGTTATTTTTCACTTAACAATAAATTTAATGGAATTGGTATATGTAAATTAAATGCTATCATAGCCGCCTTAAAATTTAACCAAATCATCTTGGAGTATTTCGTGAACAAAAGCCTTATCACTAACCTTATTGCATTAGCTTGTACAATAGGGGGCTATGTCAGCGAGCATCATATTCTTTTTACCTTAGGCCTTTTTGCCTTATCTGGCGCAATCACTAACTGGCTTGCTGTGTATATGCTATTTGAAAAGGTGCCATTATTGTATGGCTCAGGTGTAATTCCTGCGCGCTTTGAAGAGTTCAAAATTGCTATTCGTCAGTTGATGATGGAGCAATTTTTCACTGAGCAAAACATTGACCGATTTCTTTCTGATAGTTCAGGAAAAGCCAGTACCCTTAATTTGGCCCCCGTCATTGATAAAATTGACCTCTCCCCCGCCTTTGACAGTTTAGTTTCTGTTATTGAAAGTTCCTCTTTTGGTAGCATGCTTGCCATGGTGGGTGGCAGTGAAGCTTTACAGCCGATGAGAGAGCCGTTTATTGAGAAAATGAAACTTTCCATACAAGATATCGCACAAAGTGAACAATTTAATACCTTGTTACGAGAAGAATTAGAGCAACCTGATATCATTTCCGGCATGCGGGATAAAGTCAGCGATATTATTGAAAAACGTCTTAATGAATTAACCCCACAATTAGTCAAAGAAATTGTTCAAAAGATGATAAAAAAACATCTTGGCTGGCTAGTTGTTTGGGGAGGTATATTTGGCGGTATCATAGGCGTAGTTGCTGCGATTACGAATAATTTTTAGTTCGCTCTCTAAGTAATAAAATTAATTATTTGATGAATAATTTTATACTTATAAAATAAAGACCAACATCCATACAAATTAATCTTACTTTTGTCACCATATGGCATAAAAATCACTTTAATTACGCCCTAACTTTACGTTATGCTTGAGTGATTAAAAATTAGAGAGTTTGAACTCATAAGCGCGATGATGCCTTATTGACGTAACTCTCCTCTAACCATAAGGTAAACTTCTGTCATGTTTGGTAGTTTAAAGGCTTTGCCTGCCGATCCAATTCTTGGATTATTAGCTAAATATAAAAAAGATAACAACCCAAATAAAATTGATTTAGGTGTTGGCGTATTCAAGAACGAAGCTGGTCATACTGCAGTTTTAGATTGTGTAAAAAAAGCTGAGCAACATCGTACCAATACTGAAGATAGTAAAGTTTACATTGGCCCTACAGGCTCTCCTGTATTTAATGACGAAATGGCCAAACTTATTTTTGGTAGTGAGCATAAAGTATTAAATGAAAATCGTGCCCGCACTATATCAACACCTGGCGGTACTGGCGCATTACGTGTGGCAGCGGAATTTATTAAGTCTTGCAAAGCAGGTGCTACTATTTGGGTAAGTAACCCAACATGGGCGAACCATACTGGTTTATTTGCAGCTGCTGGTTTAAACGTTAAAACATATCCTTATTACGATTATGAAAACAAAAGCTTAGACTTTGACGGTATGTTAAATGCCCTTAAAGAAGTAAGCAGCGATGACGTGGTGTTATTACACGCTTGTTGTCATAACCCAAGCGGTATGGATTTAAACAATGAACAATGGCAACAAGTTGCTGATGTGGCTAAAGATGTTGGTTTCACACCATTAATCGATATGGCTTATCAAGGTTTTGGCTCAGGCTTAGACGAAGATGCTTACGGTTTACGTCTTATGGCTGAAACAGTTAAAGAAATGATTGTTTGTAGTTCATGTTCTAAAAACTTTGGCTTATACCGAGAACGTATTGGTGCTTGTACCATCATTGGTGAATCAAGCATTGCTGTTGATATTGCTAACTCTGTTTTACTTTACGTTGTGCGCGTTATCTACTCTATGCCACCAGCACATGGTGCCGCTATTGTCGAAACTATCTTAAGTTCAGATGAGTTACGCAACGAGTGGTATGTTGAATTAAAAGCAATGCGTGATCGCATTAATGGCAACCGTAAGTTAATCGTTGATAAGTTAGTAGAAAATGGCGTTACTCGTGACTTTAGCTTTATTAGTCGTCAAAGTGGTATGTTTTCTTTCTTAGGTCTTACTCCTGAGCAAGTTCAACAGCTACAAGATGAATACAGCATTTATTTAGTGGGTTCTAGCCGTATGAGTATTGCTGGTATTGCCAATAGCAATGTTGATTACTTAGCAAAATCTATTGCTAAGGTGCTTTAGCACTCTCAAAAGTCATCTGCTAAAATGGCAAAAAATCTGGCTGAGCTTTTTTTATTCTAATAGAGTAAAATATGGCTTAGCCTTTTTTATTGGCTGCAATTTATTCCCAAGCTGGCTGATTAATGACTCCTCTTGGTACAACTTAATATGTGATTCAAGGAAACCCCTGTGATTGTTCCCGGTAATTTATTTATTCTTTCTGCACCAAGTGGTGCAGGGAAATCAAGCCTTATCAATGCATTGCTAAGATCAGATAATCAAGCCTCCGCAAGAGCCATGCAGGTATCTATTTCTCATACCACTCGAGATGCCCGCCCTGGTGAGAATAATGGCGAACATTATCACTTTGTTAGTGTTGCTGAATTTAAAAAGCAAATCAGCCTCAACGCCTTTTATGAGTATGCTGAAGTATTTGGTAACTATTACGGCACTTCTGAAGCAGCTATTGATGCGCAACTTTCTCAAGGTATTGATGTTTTTCTCGATATTGATTGGCAAGGTGCTCAACAAGTTCGTATGAAAAAACCTGGCGTAACAACTATCTTTATTAGCCCACCTTCTAAAGAAGAGTTAGAAAGTCGCTTAAGAGGTCGTGGACAAGACAGTGATGAAATAATTGCTAGTCGTATGGCACAAGCGCAAGCTGAATGTTCTCATTATAATGAATTTGATTACGTCATTGTTAATGACGACTTCGACCAAGCCTTGCTTGATCTCACTACCATTGTAAATAATCAGCGCCTTAAATGTCGTCAGCAAAGCATCGCACAGCAAAGTTTATTTAGTAAGTTGCTAAACATTGAAGCCGTAGAGCCAACCGAATAGGCAAAAATCTCTCCAGTTGTATAGGGTATCGCTTGCTTAATTAGTAAGTGGGCAGTAAACTACGCAGCTATTTTGTAAGTTGTTTTATTAGTTGGAGTGCCCAGATGGCTCGCGTAACTGTTGAAGATGCCGTAGATAAAGTCGGCAATCGTTTTGATTTGGTGCTAGTTGCATCACGTCGTGCTCGTCAAATTGCAACGGGTGGAAAAGATCCATTGGTTGATGTCGAAAACGACAAACCAACGGTAATTGCTTTGCGTGAAATCGAAGCAGGCTTAATTACTACAGACATTATGAACACTTCTGATCGTGCACAACAAATCCAGCAAGATACTGCTGAATTAGATGCTGTTGCAGCGATTGTTGGTGGTCAACAAGACGAATTAAGCTAAAGTTAGTTCTTCTCTTTTGAGAAGAAATTAATTTAAGCCCTTAAAAACGCGTACCTCTTTCTGCTTTATATCAGAAAATAGGTCACGCGTTTTTTTATTGCTGAAGCTTTATTTTTTCCTTGTACATAGAACGTATTGCTGCGTATTCTATCTAAACTAATGAAACTTCAATCAATGCCTCCCCTCTAGCCCTTTTAATGCTCGCTGAACCGTGCTTTTCGAGGTAACATTAGTACAGACTAGGGTATATACTCGAATTACCCCCATTTGCCCCCTTCAATTTGGAGTTTTAGGTGTACTTATTTGAACCTTTAAAAGAGCTTAGCTCTACTTACCTATCAAAAGTACAAATTGATTTGCTGAAACACGCCTATGTTGTTGCACGTGATGCACATGATGGTCAGATGCGATCTAGTGGTGACCCGTATATTACTCACCCCGTTGCTGTAGCTATTAATTTAGCCCAGATGAACCTAGACCATGAAACCCTCATGGCAGCTTTATTACACGATGTTATTGAAGATACAGAAGTTACCAAAGATCAATTAGCTGAACTTTTTGGTCATACCGTGGCTGAATTGGTTGAAGGTGTCAGTAAACTCGACAAGCTTAAATTTAATAACAAAGAAGAAATGCAAGCGGAAAACTTCCGTAAAATGGTACTTGCCATGGTGCAAGACATCCGAGTTATTTTAATCAAACTTGCCGACCGTACGCATAATATGCGTACATTGGGCTCTTTACGACCAGATAAGCGTCGACGAATTGCCCGCGAAACCTTAGAGATTTATGCGCCGATAGCTAACCGCTTAGGTATTCAGGATATAAAAAATGAGTTAGAACTACTCGGTTTTGAAGCACTCTATCCTATGCGTTCACGTGCTTTAAAATCAGCAGTAAAAAAGGCCCGTGGTAACCGTAAAGCTATTATTGATAATATTGAAAAAGAAATTGCCGCACGTTTAGCAGAAAGCGGTATTGATGCGCAAATTATGGGCAGAGAAAAACATCTCTATTCTATTTACCGTAAAATGCTTAATAAAGAATTAATGTTCAATGAAGTAATGGACATCTACGCTTTCCGCGTTATCGTGCATGATAAAATTGATAACTGCTACCGTGCTTTAGGCGCGATGCACAACCTATTTAAACCGATTGAAACTCGTTTTAAAGATTACATCGCCATCCCTAAAACTAACGGTTATCAATCACTGCATACCTCGTTAATTGGTCCTCATGGCATCCCAGTAGAAATTCAAATCCGTACCTATGATATGGACCAAATGGCCGACAAAGGTGTTGCGGCGCATTGGTTATACAAGCAAGACGGTAGCAACACAGGTACAACGGCACAAATGAAAGCCCGTCGTTGGATGCAAAGTTTATTAGAGCTACAACAAAGTGCCGGTAGTTCTTTTGAGTTTATTGAAAACGTTAAATCTGACCTGTTTCCTGAAGAAATTTATGTCTTTACTCCAGATGGTCGTATTATTGAGCTACCAATGGGCGCAACCGCAATAGATTTTGCATATGCGGTGCATACTGATGTTGGTAATTCTTGTGTCGGCGTTAAGGTTGACCGCAAGCCTTATCCTATGAGCCGCGCCATTGATTCAGGCCAAACCATTGAAGTTATTACTTCAGCGTCAGCTAGACCCAATGCAACCTGGTTAAACTTTGTCGTTACGGCTAAAGCTCGCTTACAAATTAGAACTTACTTAAGAACTTGCGAAAAAGATGAGTCCCATGCTTTAGGCATTCGTTTATTAAGCCACGCCTTAGGTAAAACCAAACTTGAAGATTTAGCGCAAGAAAAAATTGATGAAGTAGTTCAACAAAGTGGCAATGGTACTTTTGAAGAATTATTAACTAATATCGGTTTAGGTAATGCCCTGAGTATAGGTATTGCTAGACAACTAACCGATGGTTTTACCGAAGATAATGAACTAGCCTCTCCAACCAGCTCCAAGACCAAAATGCCGATAAAAGGTACCGAAGGCATGTTAGTCAGTTACGGTAAATGTTGTCGTCCTATCCCTGGCGATGCTATTTTAGCTTACTTAAGCCCGGGTAAGGGTTTAATGGTACATCAGCAAGGTTGTCGAAACATTAAAGGCCACGACCAAGGCAGCTTATTCCCAGTCAAATGGGATAGCGATATTGATAAAGAGTTTATTGCTAAATTACGGGTAGAAATCATTAACCATCAAGGTGCATTAGCATTATTAACTAATGCAGTTGCAAAGTGTGGCTCTAATGTTCACAACCTAAATTCTGGTGAAAAAGAAGCTGGCTTATACGTGATCGACATGGAAATAACCTGTCGAGATCGTATTCATTTAGCGAATATTATCCGAAAAATTAAAGTAATGATTGATGTTCAACGCGTCATTCGAAATAAATAAACAAAACAATTACTACAGCAGTCTCCAAAGACTCTCCAAAGGAACTATTATGAAAAGCATTATCAGTACAGACAAAGCACCTAGCGCCATTGGCCCATATAGCCAAGCAGTGAAAGTAAACAATACAGTTTATTTATCAGGCCAAATTCCACTTGTTGCTGAAACAATGACAGTAATTGAAGGTGGCTTTGCTGAACAAGCAGAACAAGTATTTAAAAACCTAGTTGCTGTATGTGAAGCCGCGGGTGGCGACATTAACGATATGGTTAAAGTGAATATATTCTTAACGGATTTAAGTAACTTCGCCACAGTTAACGATATTATGAGTCGTTACTTTAGCCAACCTTACCCAGCAAGAGCGGCAATACAAGTATCTAAGTTACCAAAAGATGTTGATATTGAAATTGACGGTGTGATGGAACTTCCTAGCGTTAACTAAAGATATGCTTCATGAATGAAAATTAGTCGGCATTGTCTGCGCTGTTCGTCTAAATCACTTATAGATATAAGCTCAATAGACTCACAGCTTGACGGCTTTGCCTAACTAACATTCATTTTGCCTATTTGGTTGCCCCAAGTTAAGTTTAAGTGACTAATAAAAGCCACGTATCAGCTCAAAATTAAATAAAAGATTAACCAAAATGACTCCAGAAAGATTAGAACGTATTAATACCATGTTAGACAAACGCCAACCTGATTTAACGGTTTGCATGGAAGGCTTACACAAATCTCATAACTTAGCCGCCGTAGTACGCACTTGTGATGCTATTGGTATTAGTGATGTTCATGCGGTATGGAAGAGTGAAGAGGCGGAAGTACGTGGTGGTAGTGCCGCAGGCAGCCAAAATTGGATTGATGTCCATAATTACCATAAAACAGCCGATGCAATTGCAGCGTTAAAAGCACAGGGCATGCAGGTATTGGTCACCAACTTATCTGATACTGCTGTTAATTTTACCGAAATTGATTATACCAAGCCCACCGCCATTATTTTAGGGCAGGAAAAGTTTGGCACCTCAGAAGAAGCACTTGAGCTAGCTGATCAGCATATTGTTATTCCTATGGTCGGCATGGTGCAATCACTGAATGTTTCGGTTGCTTGTTCGGTCGTTTTATACGAAGCACAACGCCAGCGCGCTGCAGCGGGTATGTATGATCAACCTCGTCTAAGTAATGAACGTCGTCAACGTACTTTATTTGAAGGCGGTCACCCTATCTTTGCAGAAGCTTGTCAGCGTAAGGGATTACCTTATCCTGAAATTGATGAAGCAGGTCAAATTGTTGCTGATGAAAAATGGTGGCAAAAAATGCAAATGAACAAAAAAGCTTGGCAACATCTCGATGACTAATTATCTAGATGACAATTATTAAGCTGATCTGAGGTTAACAATGGCACTGGAAGCATTAAGCCGATTATCACAAGTTCCCCTGAGTACACTCAAAGGTGTCGGACCTAGTTTAGCGGAAAAACTAGAGAAAATTGGCTTGCTGTCAGTGCAAGATATACTTTTTCATCTGCCTTTACGCTATGAAGATAAAACGCGTATTACTACGGTGCGTGATTTATTAGTCGGTACCTCAACTAATATTATTGGTGAAATAACTGATAGCCAAATCACCCACGGTAAACGCCGAATGTTGGTGGTTACTCTCCATGATGGCACTGGCAGTATTCAACTGTGTTTTTTCAGCTTCTCCGCCAGTCAAAAAAATAGTTTAGCTATTGGTAAAACTATCCGCTGTTACGGTGAAGTAAAACGTGGCCCACGTGGCTATCAAATTGTTCACCCCGAATATAAATCTCTTGATGACGATATAGAGTTAACACCCGTTGAAGAAACCTTAACGCCTGTTTATCCCAGCACCGACGGTCTAAGGCAAATTTCCCTACGCAGTTTAACCGAACAAGCGTTGGTTCGATTGCAGCGAGGGCAAGTAGAAGAGTTATTACCCGCCAATATATTTAACGAGCAATACTCCCTCAGTGAAGCGTTAACTATCATTCATCGTCCGCCACCGAACGTATCGGTTGAGCAATTAGAACAAGGTCGTCATCCTGCTCAGCAGCGGTTAATTAAAGAAGAATTACTTGCTCATAACTTAAGTATGCTTAAGCTCAGACAAAATAGTGATGTGCATGATGCACTTTCACTTATTGGTGATGACAAAGTTAGTGAGAAGTTTCTTAACGCATTACCATTTTCGCCAACTAACGCACAAACACGCGTTGTTGCTGAAATAAAAGCTGACTTAGCCAAGACCCAACCTATGATGCGTTTAGTGCAGGGAGATGTTGGGTCAGGAAAAACCTTAGTCGCTGCCCTTGCCGCATTAACCGCTATTAGTGAGGGTTATCAAGTCGCTTTGATGGCACCTACTGAAATTCTGGCTGAACAACATGCTATTAATTTTGCTAACTGGTTTACACCACTTGATATTAGCGTCGGTTGGCTAGCAGGAAAAACTAAAGTAAAAGCAAAAAGGCTCGCGTTAGAACAAATTGCCAGTGGCGAAATGCAAATGGTCATTGGCACGCACGCGCTCTTTCAGACTGATGTAGTCTTTAAAAATATGGTCCTGGTTATCATTGATGAGCAGCACAAGTTTGGTGTTCATCAGCGCCTCACTTTACGTGAAAAAGGCGTGTTCGATAATAAATATCCTCATCAACTGATCATGACGGCAACACCTATTCCGCGTACTCTATCGATGACAGCTTATGCCGATTTAGATTCTTCAATTATTGATGAACTTCCACCCGGTCGTACCCCAATCAACACCGTAGCCTTACCTGACTTACGCCGCGGGGATGTCATTGAACGAATTCGCCAAGGTTGCGTTAATGATGGTAGGCAAGCTTATTGGGTATGTACCTTAATCGAAGAGTCCGAAGTATTACAATGCCAAGCTGCTGAAGATACTGCGATTTTATTACAAGCACAATTACCTGAATTGAAAATTGGCTTAGTACATGGCCGGATGAAGGCAATTGAAAAACAAACAGTGATGGATGCCTTTAAATCGGGTGATTTACACCTGCTGATTGCTACTACTGTGATTGAAGTGGGGGTTGATGTACCTAATTCAAGTTTGATGGTTATAGAGAACCCTGAACGCTTAGGGTTAGCCCAACTACACCAATTACGTGGTCGTGTTGGGCGAGGCTCTGTCGCCTCTTTTTGTGTGTTATTGTATAAAGCGCCATTATCAAAAACAGCCACTAAACGCTTAGCAGTCTTACGAGAAAGTAATGATGGTTTTGTTATTGCAGAAAAAGATCTTGAAATTAGAGGACCAGGTGAATTGCTCGGTACTAGGCAAACAGGTTTAGCGGACCTTAAAATTGCCGACCTATTGCGTGATGGTTACTTAATACCTGAAATAAAACAAAAAGCCTATTTATTATCACGCCAGCAACCTGAATGTGCTCAAGCATTAATTCAACGTTGGTTAGGTAATAAAGAGCGTTACTCTAATGCCTAAAATCTGATACCTAAAACACGAAAAATGAAAAATCATCGTGAACAATTACAGTAAAAAGTAGTCATAAAAAAACCATTAAGCTTTAACTCGCTTAATGGTTTTTTCTTATCCGTGCACTAACCTAGCTCAGATTAATCTGTGCTAATTCAAGAAGAAAATTAATGCGCTTCGTCCCAGTTATCACCAATACCTGATTCTGCAATTAATGGTACGCTCAATTCAACGGCATTATTCATCAACTCAACTAGCTTAGCCGTTGTTTCTTCAACGATATCTTGGTGAATTTCAAAAATCAGTTCATCGTGAACCTGCATAGTCATTTTGATACGGTCATCATTTTGTTCTAGTAACCAATGATCTACCGCTAACATGGCCTTTTTAATAATATCAGCCGCTGTACCTTGCATTGGTGCATTGATAGCCGCACGTTCTGCTGCTTTTTTACGCATGCCATTTTTAGCATTAATATCAGGTAGATATAACCGACGACCATATAAGGTTTCAACATAGCCCTGCTCACTCGCTTGTTGACGGGTATCTTCCATATACGTTAATACACCAGGGTAGCGCTGGAAATATTTATCTTGGTACTCTTGTGCTTGCTGACGACCAATATGTAGTTGCTTAGCTAAGCCAAATGCTGACATGCCGTAAATCAAACCAAAGTTAATCGCTTTAGCACTACGACGTTGATCGGTTGTTACCTCATCAAGTTCAACGGCAAAAATTTCTGCCGCGGTTGCCTTATGAATATCTTTGCCTTCGCTAAAGGCGGTTACTAAGCCTTTATCGTTCGACAAATGTGCCATGATGCGTAATTCAATTTGCGAGTAATCTATTGCAACTATTTTATGATCTTTTGGTGCAATAAAGGCTTGGCGAATTTTGCGACCTTGCTCACTGCGAATTGGTATGTTTTGTAAGTTTGGATCGGTCGAGGATAAACGCCCAGTTGCCGTAACAGCTTGATGATAAGAAGTGTGTAAACGACCCGTTTTATCGCTAACCATTAACGGTAACTTGTCGGTATAAGTCGACTTCAGTTTACTTAGACCTCGATTTTCCAATATAACCTTAGGTAATGGATAATCCAACGCTAATTCTTGCAGTACTTCTTCTGCGGTTGAAGGTGCGCCTTTGGGTGTTTTTTTGATGACCGGGATTTGTAGTTCTTCAAAAAGAATTTGCTGTAATTGTTTCGGTGATGCCAGATTAAAACTTTTACCTGCTAAATTATGTGCTTCAATTTCTAGCTCATCTAAACGCTGTCCTAAGGTAAAGCTTTGTTCAGCTAAGATATCACTATCGATTAATACACCTGTTTGCTCCATGCGTGCAAGCACAGGTAAGAGTGGCATCTCTATTTCATTGAACACACTTAACATCGACGCTGTTTGCTCTAGCGCTGGGAAAATGGCGTGATGTAATCGTAAAGTAATATCCGCATCTTCCGCGGCATAGTGACCCGCTTTTTCAATTTCAATTTGGTTGAAAGTAAGTTGCTTAGCACCTTTTCCGGCCACATCTTCAAAATGTACGGTTTGATAATCAAGATATTTCAGTGCTAATGCATCCATATTATGGCGAGTAGCAACACTGTTATAACAATAAGACTCGATCATGGTATCAAAATCGATGCCTTGCAAAGTAATATCATAATGACTTAGTACATTGGCATCATACTTAAGGTTCTGACCAATCTTTTTAATGGTTTTACTTTCGAGTAACGGTTTTAATTGCGCTAAGACCCAATCTTTATCAAGTTGCTCTGGTGCATCAACATAATCATGCGTCAATGGCACATAAGCAGCTTTACCCACTTCAATAGCAAAAGATACGCCTACTATTTCAGCTTTCATATAATGAACACTAGTTGTTTCAGTATCAAAAGCAAAAGCTTCACACGTTTGTAGTTTCTTAAGCCACTGTTCAAAAAGTGCTTTATCTAAAATAATATCGTATTGAGTTTCTTCAACTTCTACCGCTTTAATTTCTACGACCTGCTCACCTGCCAAATTGCTTGAGTCGTTTGCATTCGTTGCTTTAGCTTTTTTAGACTTTTTAGCTGCCCCAGTGGTACTTGTACCACTATCTCCTTTACCTAAGTCAGCTAACAAACGTTTTAATTCGAACTTTTGATAAAGCTCAGCTAATGCGTCTACATCTGGTTCACTAGCAGCTAATTCTCCAGCCGTTTGTTCTAATTCAACATCACATTTAATGGTGGCTAATTGATAAGACAATGGTAGTTGCTCTAATGCATCACGAAGATTCTCACCAATCTTACCTTTTACTTTATCAGCATTGGCAATAACTTCCTGCATGGTGCCATGTTCTGCTAACCATTTAACGGCAGTTTTGGGACCACACTTAACAACGCCAGGAATGTTATCAACTTTGTCACCCATCAAGGCGAGGTAATCGATAATTTGGTCAGGTCGAACACCAAATTTTTCACTAACGCCAGCAACATCCATTTCTACATCTGTCATGGTATTAATCAAACGAACATGCTGAGTAACTAGCTGCGCCATGTCTTTATCGCCGGTCGAAATAACAGTTTCAATACCAAGCTCATCAGCTTGTCTTGCCAATGTACCGATAACATCATCGGCTTCCACACCAGGAATAACTAAAAGCGGTAAACCCATTGCAGTAATAATCTCATGTATTGGTGCAATTTGAGTACGTAAATCATCTGGCATAGGTGGACGATTGGCTTTGTATTCTGGATACATGTCATTACGAAAGGTTTTACCTTTGGCATCAAATATGGCGATAATATTTCCATTGGGGTAGTCTTTTTTTAAACTACGAAACATATTTAATACGCCGGTAATTGCACCTGTTGGTTGACCGTCAGCGGTTGAAAGAGCTTGTAAATAGGGTACGTGATAGGCTCTAAATAAATACGAAGAACCATCGACTAAGATCAAGGGTGATTGCGTGTTATTAGAGTCTTGAGAAGTTGCAGAAATTGTCATAAGAAATACGCGAAGCGACTAAATTAAGCTAAAGATGGCTAATCATGCCACAAAGCGCAAGTAGGCTCCACTTTATCAGTATGCTTTATTGATGTTGCTTGTGGATAACCTTGTGGTCAAGTACGAAAAACAGCCAGAGATTTGCAAGTGGCAAATCTGGCTTTGTCAATATAGTGCTTTGATTTTATTTAAAAAAAGTGTCGTACCAGGGCCTTTAAATACGCAATTATTTTATTTTAACTATATGTGGATAATTTTATTATCAAGTTATTTTTTAGCTGTACGAAAAATCGGCTAAAGAAAATAACGTGGTAAGAGATTATCAGAATTTGGCGTGATTACCAGCGCATTATTAAACTTTTTTTACCGATTTTTGACACTTTTAAATAACAAAAAAACATAAGCGAGTAAGGGCAATAGCTAGCAAGAGATCCACCAGTTAAATAATTTTTTGTATAGTAAAAAATATTTTTTTTGAAGATAAAAAAAGAGTATTTTCGCCCTTATTGTGAATAATAATAGTGGTGCCGAGATTCTTCGTTGAGGTTTTATTTAAACAAACTTACTGATTGTAAAATCTGCTTACGTTAGTTCTGTTTAAATTGGCTTATCTTACTTTGTTATAATCGTAGGTAGACTAATAAGTAATAAAGTCTAAGAATAAGAAGTGTTATTATTTAGGTAACCATATAATTTTGCTATATTTGTCTATGAGGTTTCTAAAGGATTCATCAGTCGCAGTTCCTCTTGCTAAGTAAAGTACTTATTATTCTAACACTTACTTAAGTTCAAACTTGATTCTCCGTTTTAATAGGAATCATTAACAGTAAACTGGGCTCTAGCTACTTTTAGCCTTACCTATATACCCACTAACGAGTTATATTATGAAAAAATTTGTTCAATTATCACTACTCACTTTGGCTTTAGCCCCTGCTCTATTAGCATCTGAGCTAGTCAGTGCCAATAGCATGCCGCAATCAGTATCTCCAGCTAATGCCTCGGTATACATTATTTCACCTGTAGATGGCGCAACAGTGAAAAGTACGTTCACAGTAACTTTTGGTTTAAAAGATATGGGCGTATCTCCGGCAGGTATCGAGAAAAAGCATACCGGTCATCATCACTTATTAGTCGACAAAGACTCTCTGCCTGCCTTTGACATGCCTATGGGCGGCGATGTTCAGCACTTTGGCGGTGGACAAACACAGACAACGCTAACGTTGCCTAAAGGACAGCATACTTTACAGCTTATTTTAGGCGATCATCACCATATCCCTCATAAGCCTGCGGTTGTTTCAAAGAAGATCACCATTACTGTTGAGTAATATACCCTCTGGGTTAATTGATTAGTCCGCTTGGTATAGTCACCAGAGTTTTTAATGGTAATGAATATAGCTACTGACTTTTCGTTAGTAGCTATACTTTTTTTTGCGAGTCAATTTGCAGAGTAATAATTACAGAGTAACAAACTCTTCTGCTGAGGTGGGATGAATAGCAATTGTGTTATCAAAATCAGCTTTCGTTGCGCCCATTTTCATTGCTACAGCAAATCCTTGTAATAATTCATCACTACCAAAACCAATACTGTGTAAACCAACTACTTTTTCTTCGCTACCTGCACAAATTAACTTCATTCGCGTCGGATCGCGATGGTCCTCAGTGATAGCTTGATACAGTGCTGTAAATTGCGATTTATAAACGGTAATATTTTCCTCACCGTATTGCGCAATAGCTTCGTCTTCAGTCAATCCAACGGTGCCGATAACTGGATGACTAAATACTACCGTAGCAATACCTGAATAATCTAAATGTTCTTCCGGTTTATTGTTAAATAGACGCTCACATAAACGACGACCCGCGGCAACAGCTACCGGCGTTAATTGTGCTCGACCGGTGTTATCACCTACTGCATATATACCGTCAACATTAGTATTTTGATATTTATCTGTTTCGATAAAACCACGTTCATTCATCGCAACGCCAGCAGCTGCTAAATTAATATTATCAGTCGCTGGTTCTCGGCCAATTGCCCATACTAAGGTTTCAACAGGTCCAATAGTCTTCCCACTAGTTAGATGTACGATTAAGGTACCGTCAGCTAATTTTTCGATACGCTCTGGCGTGCTGTGGTTATGTAACGTTGGCCCATGTTTTGCCATTTGCTCTACCAAAGTATCGCTTAACATGTCATCAAAACCACGTAATGGCTTTTCTTTACGCACTAATAAATGTGTTTCACTACCTAGGGCACAAAATACGCCCGCCAGTTCAACAGCTATATAACCGGCACCTACGACAGCAACACTTTTAGGCTGCTCAGTTAAGGCGAAAAAGCCATCAGAGTCGATGCCATGTTCTGCACCTTCAATATTAGGGAAAGATGGACGACCACCAGTAGCAATAGTGATGTGATCTGCAGTAATTAACTCACCGTTCACTTCAACAGTATTTTTATCAACAAATTTGGCAAAGCCATCAATAACGGTTACATCGTTAGCATCAAAACCACGCTGATAGGCCGCATGAATACGTTCAATATAAGCTTCTCGGTTAGCGACCAATTTAGCCCAATCAAACTGAGGAGTGCCTTGAGTAAGATGTTGAGCAAAACCGTAATCACTAGCATATTTCAATGCGTCAGATATCTGTCCGGCATACCACATCGCCTTTTTAGGTACACAACCAACATTTACACAAGTACCACCAATGTACTTGGCTTCAATAACTGCTGCCTTTTTACCTAACTTTGCCGCGCGGTTAGCTGATGCTATACCGCCACTGCCACCGCCAATGGCAAGATAATCAAAATGTTGTGTCATGGTTTCACTCATTAGTTAACGTATTGTTTAAATAGAATGTGGGCGCAAATTACACTTTATTCAAGTATTAAAATAATAATATTTAATAACTTTTTCAGTAATTGGCTGTCCGCTTTATCAAATTAGCTATCGGTATAAGTAAGTTCGGTTTTATCTATCAGCAAATTTTTCATAATATTCTCCGCTGGTCTTGGCTTACTATATAAATAACCTTGTATATACTGGCATTGTTTGGCGACTAAATAATTTAATTGCTCAACCGTTTCTACACCTTCTGCAATACAATGCATGTTAAGTCTTTTTGCTAATACTAGCGTGGTATCAACAATCGCTTCATCTGCTTCATTTATACCAATACCAGCAACAAAGCTACGGTCAATTTTTATAATATCTAAAGGTAATTTTTTTAAATAAGACAATGACGAAAAACCAGTGCCAAAATCATCAAGCGCTAAAGTAAGACCTAGTGAAGATAATTTACGCATGGTGGTGATGGCATTTTCAGGTTGTAAAATTAGCGAACTCTCTGTTACTTCAACACGTAATATTGCTGCAGGTAATTGGTAACGTGCCAATAATTCACTAATAAATGAGACTATGTCTGCTTCAACAAAGTGTTGTACTGATAAGTTTATCGACACATAAAATTCAGGTCGTATGGTGTGCCATTCTTTTAGATCCTTACATACTCGCTCAAGTGCCATTTCTGTCATCGTGATGATTAAATTTAGCTCTTCTGATAAAGGAATAAAGTCACTTGGTGGCACTAAGCCAGTAGATGTTTGCCAACGCATTAACATCTCGACTCCCACAGCCTTACCCGTATAAGCATTAATAATAGGTTGGTAGTGATTAATAAACTCATTATTTTTTACTGCTAATTTTAATGCTGATTCCTGACTCAAGCGCTCCATTGCTTCAATATTCATTTGTGCAGTATAAAATTTAAAGTTACTTTTTCCGGCTTGTTTCGCATGATACATAGCAACATCAGCATGGCGTAATAATTCGTCTGAGTTAATACCATCATTGGGGTATAATGCAATACCTATACTTGCACCAACACTCACTAAATTACCATCTAAATCAAAGGATTGACCGATTGTATTAATGACCTTTTCTGCAATTCGCCCCAGCTGATTTTCATTAGCGAAACTCTCTAGTAACACAACAAATTCATCACCTCCAATACGTGCTACCGTATCATCGATGCGTAATGCACTTTGCAAGCGTTTAGTAATTTCTCGTAATAATAAATCCCCGAAATCATGTCCTAAAGAATCATTAACTTGCTTAAATCGATCAAGATCAATAAAGAACACCGCAATGGAGGTGTCTCGTCGATTAGAAAAATCTATCGCATGTTTAATACGTTCAAGCAATAACGTTCGATTGGGTAATCCTGTTAAATGGTCATAATTTGCTAATAATCGTAATTCACTTTCAGCACTTTTCTGCGCGCTAATATCCGTTAATACAAACAAGTAATGTAAAGCATTAGTTACTGAACTTAGCCCTACAGTGACGTTAATAATGACGTGGTATTCATCCTTATTGGCGGTAACTATCAACTCTTCTCCACGCCAATGCTCTCCCTCTTTTAGCGAAAGCATTAATTTACGATAAAAACTGCGACGTTTCTGGCTGACGCCTAAGAGTTTGTCACTAAAATCAAACTCTTCTTCTGGCCAATCAAAAACAGCACGCATTGACTGGTTTGCCGTGATTCGGGATATTTTTTCATCAATGATAAATACCCAATCTTGGGTTTGCTGAAAGGCATCTCCGTAATACTGAGCGCGCTCTTCATTAGCGCGCGACTCGGTAATATTAGTATAAGATCCTGTCACTCTGACAGGATGATTATTAGCATCTACAGCAACAATTTTTCCTAAATCTTTATACCAAAACCAGTGACCATCTGATGTTTTCAAACGATAGGTACAGGAAAAGTTATCCTTTAGATTAGCGCTACTAATAAATAGCTGCCAACAATGAATAAAATTATCATGATCTTCAGGATGAATAAGCGCTACATGCTCTTCTAAACTATAAAACAGCGCCTTCTCTCGGTAACCTAAATCTAAAGCAATACGCTTTCCAAACATTAAGTCTTCATCGGCTTGCCAATCCCAGACCTCACTGTTACTTCCAGTTAAGGCTAGTTGTAAGCGATTTTCTCGATATTTCACTTGCTCATGAACATCAAGTAATAATTGTTGCTGGGTTTTACGATAACGATACCAAGTCACCGTAATTAACATTAAGGCGATAGAATAAAGTAATATCGCTAATGGTGAGCGCCAAGGAGCAAAGCCTACGTTGAATTTAATATGTACGGGCGAAGAGTACTCTCCCGTATAAGGAGACTTAGCTTGAATAGATAAAGTATGTTTACCTGAAGCGAGGCTAGGAAAGGTGACATGAGCTTCATGACTTGCCGGAAAATCAATATTGTCTTGTCCCGTTAAATGATATTTATAGATGATACTTTTCTCATTACCGTAAGAAAAAGTAGAAAAATTAATACGGATACCTACATCATCATGGTTAAGATTAATAACGGCATTATTTTCAATGACTAAAGGTAAGATTAACTCTCGAGACAATAATTCTACGGCAGTAACTTTGACTGTAACATTTTCATTATCATGTATTTTTTTCAACTCTAAAGGATCAAAAATACTAATGCCTTCCATAGAGCCGTAAACAAATGAGCCATCCGCTAATTTTGCATAAGCCTTAGCATTAAACTCCGTCGCTCCAAGGCCATTTTTACGGGTGAAATGACTTATATGTTGGTTATCTGAATCCAACATAAATACACCGTTATGGCTAGAGAACCAGATGTCACCAGAGTCATCTGCCATGACACCATAAACGTTATTCTCAATAATGGAATTAGCTTTATGGTAATAATATTTCTCTTTAAAATCAGGTAATGTTAAGCCAATGAGGCCTTTACCACTGTAGCTCAACCAGAGGACTTGGTTTTTATCAATCGCCCAATTATCGATATAAACATTTTCACCTGCGAGTATCCCTTCTAGTTGATAAAGCTGTACAAATTCTCGTGTATGGGTATTAAATCCCCATAAACCATCATTACTGGTGAGTAAAAACCAATCACTATTTGGTAATGAGCCCAAGAAATACAATAAACGTTCAGGAGAAAATTGCGCCGTAATTTCGCTTAACGTATCAACTTGATAAGTGATTAAGTTTATTTTAAAAATACCTTTTTCATTCGTTAGCCATAAAAAATCATCTTCTCTTAAGATGTCAAATTGCTCTAGGGCAAGTAGCTGATTAACTTCATCATTGAAGGGTAATGCTAATATTTTTTCCTGTTTTTTATCAAATAGAAGTACACCTTGGGCAGTAGAAACAAGTAATTGCTCTGCTGTTAAAGTTATTAGGCTATAAATATGGCTTTTCGTATAAATACTCTTAGAATCATCATTCACTAAAAAGGGGGTCACACGCTGCTTTACCAAATTAACTAGGTTAAAGCCATTTGAAGTGGCAACCCAAAGCAAATCAGTATTGAAGCTATCAGGTAAAGCATGCCAAACTTCGTTATAGCTCAAACTAGCAATATTGTTATTTTTATAACCATAGTTTTTAACTAATTCTTTTTGAGGGTCCCATTGATAAGCCCCTACGGTATTTGAGCCTAGCCAGAAAATACCCTGATTATCTTTAATGAGTGCTTTTATATTATCATCGGTAATATCATCAAAATAATCACTAAAGCCAAATAGGAACTCACTAGTATTATTCAACGTATTAATTGCGTACAAGCCCTTATCAGAGGCTACGTAAAGTATTTCTCCATCAAGTAATGTCTGCCATGCAGCCATATTTTCAATAAGCTGTTGGTAGTCTGGTAATTTCGATTCTCCCGCAATATATGCCTTAATCTGCGATACATTTATAGTATAAAACCCATCGAAAGAGCCTAAATATAAGGTATGATTATTATCAGCATGTACTGTATATATTTTATTCAGTTCTTCGCTATTCGACTGCTTGGTATGATCCGCTTGTATTTGAGGTAATTTTTTCCAATCGTTTTTCTCAATATCATAGGCAAAAACACCTATCTTAGAAGCTAGGTAGATTACGCCATCATAAAATGACATTTGAAATAGTGATAAATTACCTGCTAACTCTAATTCCAAGTCTATTACTTGCTGATATTCACCGGTAACTTGATTATAAACACCAAGCGTTTTTGATGTTAACACCCATACTTTATTGTCATAATCATTAATCAAGTCAGTAATATAGTAATCAAAACCTTGTGCAAGTTTTATTGGGATATGCCGGTAACTATCTGTTTTAGGGTTATAACAATAAAGTTTTCGACCATCAACATTTAACCAAATCAAACCATTTTTATCTTCAAGTACATTGTATATAGCAACATTTTCAAAACTGTTTTTTGGTCCTGGCAATTGCCTAACTTCATTGCCATCATAAACATTGACACCACTTTCAGTACCTAGCCAAATGAAACCTGTTTTGTCTTGAATAATTGAATGAATACTACCTTGTGATAAACCATCATCAACAGAGAGAAGTTCTAGGGAAAGGTTTTCTATTGCAGCATAACTATTAGTAGGGGCGACTATACCGCCAATAAAAATAACGCTCAAAAAAATGCTTAACATTAGTCGACAGGAAATAAGTAATCTCTTAAGCATCGTCACTCAACAACAGAATTAATTATAAAAATATAAAGGTTCCATAAAGTATAGTTTACGATGGCGTTGTGCAAACAAAAATCAATAAAAATACAACTGCTAACAACAGGTTTACTTACTCTATACAATAAAATCACACCAATAAGTAATCTAGTAATACATTAACAAGTGTTTTTATAACTTCATCTGATGAATATTTTATAACTATTGTCTAAATTGCCTTGAATAAAGCCTCTCTAGGTCTTACATCTCTTATAACATAAACTAATTTTTAAGCATTATGACCAATCCATTATTAGTATTTAGCGAACTACCTGCCTTTTCAAAAATTAAACCTGAACATGTAAAGCCTGCTGTTGAGCAATCAATTAGTGATTGCAAAAAAATCATTGAGCAAGTTCTCGCTAATAATGATGTATTTACTTGGGAGAATTTAGTCTTACCCATTGATGAAGTTGATGATGTGCTATCTAAACTTTGGTCACCGGTTTCCCATATGAATTCAGTTGTTAGTAGTGATGCATTGCGTGATGCCTATGAATCTTGTCTGCCTCTGTTATCTGAATATGGCACCTTTGTTGGTCAACATGAAGGTTTATATCAAGCCTACTTTAGCGTTAAAAACAGTAAGCGATTTGAACAGCTCAACGTAGCTCAACAGAAAGTTATCACTAATGCCCTTCGTGATTTTAAACTATCAGGCATTGCCTTAAGTAATAATGATAAGAAGCGTTATGGTGAAATAGCTACTCGCTTATCAGAGCTCAGCTCAAGCTTTAGCAATAATGTGCTCGATGCTACCCATCCCTTTAGTATTACCATCGAAGATGTAAAAGAGCTTACCGGCTTGCCAGAGAGTGCTTTAGCGGCGGCAAAAGAACTCGCTACAGCAAAAGAGCAACAGGGATTTACTTTTACCCTTGATATTCCAAGTTATCTACCGGTAATGATGTATTGTGATAATGCGGATTTGCGCGAACAACTTTATACTGCATTTGTTACTCGTGCCTCAGACCAAGGTCCTAATGCGAATAAATTTGATAACAGTGCCATCATGGATGAGCTACTAAGCTTGAGACATGAATTAGCTAACTTGCTTGATTTTGACAACTATGCCCAACACTCATTGGCCACTAAAATGGCAAATAGTACGAGTGAAGTAATGGCATTTCTTGAAAATTTAGCCCTTAAATCACAACACCAAGGTAAACGAGACTTTAACGAACTAAGCGACTTTGCTAAGAGTGAGTTCAAGAAAGATAACTTACAGGCTTGGGATTTAGCTTATTACAGCGAGAAGTTAAAACAAAGTCGTTACGCCATTTCAGATGAGCAATTACGTCCATATTTCCCTAAAGACAAAGTTGTTTCTGGTTTATTTGAAGTCGTCCATAAGCTATTCGGCTTATCTATCAAACATCGTGAAGGTGTTGATGTATGGCATGACGATGTTAACTTTTATGATGTATTTGATAAATCAGGTGCAAGACGAGGCAGCTTCTATCTTGATCTTTATGCTCGCGAGAAAAAACGTGGTGGTGCTTGGATGGATGACTGTGTTGGTCGAAGCCAGTTAGCTGATGGATCTATTCAATACCCAGTTGCCTATTTAACGTGTAATTTTAACGGCCCTGTAGGCAATCAACCGGCATTATTTACCCATGATGAAGTCGTTACCCTATTCCATGAATTTGGTCATGGTATTCATCACATGTTAAGCCAAATAAACGACAGCAGTGTTGCCGGCATTAATGGCGTTCCTTGGGATGCAGTAGAACTTCCTAGTCAATTTTTAGAAAACTGGTGCTGGCAACCTGAAGCACTTGCATTTATTTCCGGCCATTTTGAAAGTGGAGAGCCATTGCCTCAAGAAATGTTAACCAAAATGTTGGCAGCGAAAAACTTCCAATCTGCGATGCAAATGTTACGTCAGATTGAGTTCAGCATCTTTGATTTTACTATGCATGAAAGCTTTGACCCGAAAGCATTAAACAATGAGAAACATATTCAGCAAGTGCTCGATAATGTTAGAACTAAATACTCAGTTGTAACCGCACCTGAATTTAACCGCTTCCAACATGGCTTTAGTCACATCTTTGGTGGTGGCTATTCAGCAGGTTACTACAGCTACAAATGGGCAGAAGTCTTATCAGCTGACGCCTTTGGCTTATTCGAAGAGCAAGGTATCTTCAATGAAGAAACCGGTCAGTCATTCTTAACCAATATTTTAGAGAAAGGTGGCAGCGAAGAGCCAAGCGAGTTGTTTAAAAACTTCAGAGGCAGAACACCAGAAATTGATGCGTTATTACGTCACTCTGGCATCGAAGCTTAACTGAGTAAATACATCACAATGACACACGAATCGTTTAAATCATTATATCAACGTGCCGCCGATCGAAAAGGTGGCACACCGGCACTAGAGCTATTGTTAGGTAAAAGAATATTGGGCAAGAAATTGCTCGACGATAACGCAGCAGAACAAAGTATTGTTCAACTCACTGACGATAGAGTTTTAGCCGCTTTTACCAAGCAGATTTTTAAATCTGGTTTTGTATGGCGAGTTGTTGAAAACAAATGGCCTGACTTTGAAGAGCACTTTTTTAATTTTAATATTGAAAAAATGCTGATGATGCCTGAAGAAATGTTGGAACGAAAAGCGGCAGATCCGAAAATCATTCGTAATTATAATAAAGTCAAAACGATTAAAGCCAATGCGCAGATGATGTTTGATATCACACTAGATAAAAACATCAGCTTTGCGCAGTTTATTAATGACTGGCCAAGTGAAGATATCATTGGCTTATGGGCTTATTTGAAAAAGCATGGTCAACGCTTAGGCGGTAATACTGGGCCATACGCACTTAGATTATTAGGCAAAGATACCTTCATTTTAAGCAGTGATGTTGAAGCTTATTTAAGGGCACAGCAGATCATAGATGGCGGCTTGCAAAGTAAAAAAAGCTTAACCGCTATTCAAGCGTTTTTTAATACATTACAAAAACAAAGTGGCTATAACTTAACACAGTTAAGTCGTTTGATTGCTTTTGCTAGTGCCGATAATTATGTGCAGGTTGGAGAGTAACCTGCACATAATTTACTATCTAAGCACGGCCATACTTATCTTCAAAACGAACAATGTCATCCTCACCTAAATAACTACCCGATTGTACTTCAATCATTTCTAATGGTAGTTTCCCTGGGTTTTCTAGCGCATGAACAGCGCCAACAGGAATATAAGCTGATTGATTTTAAGTTAATAACACGGCTTTTTCATCTATCGTTACTTTCGCTGTACCCGACACTATGATCCAGTGTTCAGCTCTGTGATGATGCATTTGCACTGATAGTTTAGCGCCTGGCTTTACAGTAATGCGTTTAACTTGGAAACGCTCTCCCGTATCAATACAGTCATATTTTCCCCACGGGCGGTAGGCTTCACGATGTAATACTGCCTCACTACGCTTATCGGCCTTTAACTGCTCAACTATTTGTTTAACTTCTTGTACTTTATCTTTATTGGCAACTAATACAGCATCAGGTGTATCAATAATCACTAAGTTATCAACACCAACTGTTGCAATCAGCTTGTTTTGACTGTGAATATAACTGTTAGTCGTTTGCTGAGCAATTACGTCACCTTTTAACACATTTTTGTCATCATTCTGATGGCAAACTTCCCAAAGAGCAGAATAAGAGCCAACATCGCTCCAACCAGCGTCAAGCGGCACAACAACAGCTGAATCAGTTTTTTCCATTACGGCATAATCAATTGACTCACTAGCACAAGCTAAAAAATCAGCCTTGTTTGGACGAAGAAAATCAAGATCTTGCTCAACACCTTTCATCGCTTGATGACAATTGTCTAAAATATCACCTCGATGTTTAGCTAACTCTTCTAAATAGCGCGAGGCTTTAAATAAGAACATACCGCTATTCCATAAATACTCACCCGAGTCTAAATAGCCTTCAGCTGTAATTTCATCTGGTTTTTCTACAAACTGAGCCACTTCAAAGGTAGATCCTTTTAGCTCACTGCCTTTCTTAATATAGCCGTAGCCCGTTTCAGCATGAGTCGGCACAATACCAAAAGTAACTAACTTTCCTTGCTCTGCAGCAAGACTTGCTTGTTCAACGGCTTTATGAAAAGCGGTAGTATCTTGAATAACATGATCGGCCGCTAAAACTAACAACATGGCGTTTTCATCTTTTTCTAAGGCATGAATTGCGGCTAGCGCTACCGCAGGTGCGGTATTACGTCCTTCGGGCTCAAGCAATATAGTACTTTGCTCTTGCGATAATTGTCGAACTTGTTCTGCCACTAAAAAACGATGCTCTTCATTACAAATGAAGACGGGTTCACAACTGTTTTTAGGCAAGCGTAATAACGTATCTTGCAACATGCTAGTATCATTAACTAATGGTAAAAACTGTTTAGGGAAAAGGGCACGAGAAAGTGGCCAAAGTCGTGTGCCGCTACCGCCACACATTATTGCAGGGAAAATAGATACCGCAGAAGACGTTGTTTTTGTATTCATATTTATTCCGTTGATGATATTGAAGTTTCATAGAAAATAATGCGGTTATAGTAAGCGATACTAAAACCTCTTTATGTAATATTTTTTTACTTCTGGGTATTTTTAGAAAGAACCTTATTTACCCTGATAGCCCTCCAGATAAAACAACAGTAATAATTATGGAGAGTAGAGCTTTTTCTAATTCCAGCTGAATCATGCATCTTCAAGTGGAGCGGGTATATTATCTAAATGTGTATTATTTCGTTTAAAATAATTTTTACTAACGACAATAACATATAAATGTATGTATAATTTACATACTGTTAATACCATTTATTACCCGTTGAATTTAGCTGCAGCCTGTTTTTATTAAAACATAGAAGTAAAGTAATTTACAAAAATTTTATCTACATAGAAAAATAATATCATTAAGGGTAATACTTTGAATATAAAAAAAATCAATTCAAATATATTTAAACATAATTTTTCACCTTTCATCTTAATACTTTCAATTACAATATTAATAGCCCTGTTAAATATTCCTATTATGCAGACCCTATGGAGCTATAGTTTTGATGATGGCACTTATTCACACGCTTATTTTATTCCTCTTATTGTTGCTTATTTATTTTATGTGATAAATAACAATGGAGAATTAAAGTATAGAGAAACTATATCTTTACCTGCTTCAGTACTACTAATTATAAGTGCATATATACTTTTTGTTACGTCAACTGCGCAAATTAGCCTGTTATACTGGTTGGCCATTTTATTATTACTTTGTTCAAGTATTATTTTTGTTTTCAATGCTAATATCAAAATAGCTTCAGCCGCATCCTATTTTATTTTTTTACTCCCTGTGTGGGGAATATTAACCATTCCTCTACAAGACCTATCAGTATTTGCTGCTAATACCCTTTTGGGGTTCACTACTATTCCTGTATTTGTTGAAGAGCAGTTTGTACACATTCCATCAGGGATATTTGAAATTGCTGGTGGTTGTAGTGGGTTACGCTACTTGATTACTTCTCTAGCAATTAGCACTTTATTTTCCTTTCTATATCTTAGAACTATCAAAAATACCGCTACCTTTATTTCAGTGGCAATACTTGGTGCGTTATTAACAAACTGGTTACGAATATCAATCTTAATTATCATTGGTCACCAGACGGAAATGACAAGTGACTTAATGACCGATCATAATATGTTTGGTTGGTACCTTTACATTCCCTTTATATTCTTACTGTTTAAGTTTGGTGGGTATCTTGCTGATAAAGAAAATAACAAACCAATCACATCTGACAGTTCAGCCAAAATACAACTGAATACGCCTAGTTGGCCGTTAGCTATTATTTTGTTTACTATTTTATTGTTTTCTTCTACCTCATTACACATGTCAACAACAACAACTCCTGAAACAAAACTTATAGATGTGCTTAATCAACCAATCATTTATAACTATTCAACGGTTGAAGTTATCACTAACAACTCAAATAAAACGCAATTAGTTTACAATTTTAGTGAAGATAATTTAGAATCAAAACCCACTTTTTTTGAAAATAATTTTATTCCTAAAAATTGGCTTATTATTGGTAAAGTTATAAACAATGAAGAGCAAGTTATTAAAATAAAAAATGGCAAAAGAACTGCTGTTATTACCCTCCGTTATGAAATATCAGGACTAAAAATTGGAAGTTCCTCGCGATTCAAGCTTGAAAGGCTTAAGCAAGCAATGTTTGGACAAACAAAAACTAAACTGCATTGGCAATTTCAACTAGATTAAATGCAATGAATGCACACACAAAAAGGTTATATTATGAGAGAGGGATTATATTAGCAGGAGGTAGTGGTACTAGACTTTATCCACTAACCAAAGTTGTTAGTAAACAGTTAATGCCTATTTATGACAAACCTATTGTTTACGACCCATTGACCACGCTTATGCAAGCAGGCATAAACGATATTTTAGTGATATCAACAAATACGCGACTGGTTAGATCATGCACACGGCATTGATTTAGTACTTATAAAGATCGTGTTGGTGAAAACTATAATATTGGCGGTAATAATGAATAATGGTGGCAAAGCGTGATTGACGGTAGTTATCAAGATTGAATTAAAGAGCAGTATTGTTCGAAATAATGACCAATCGGTGGAGAGGCTCTAAAATAGAGTCCTCCTTATTTTTATAAAACCTCTAAAGTAATATCATCAACTAAAAAATTTCCTTCATAATAGTTAATATGCGGTTCACCTAGCATAAAGTATTCAGGATAAGCACTGTCTTTAGGCCAGGAAATAAAGTCTTTTTCTAAAAAGCTTTGCTTTCTATTATCAGCACAAGCAGGATCTAGCTCTTCAACCGTTTGATTGTAGTGAAACACACAATTCTTTCTAATATTGATTGTATCTTTATAGGTTGTAAGCCCCCCATTTTTAAAATTCCCTGTGATTGAAAATTGATAAAAAAGTGCGGTTCTAACAAACGTCACCGTATACCATTCATTGTCGAGATAAGAATCCATAGGTACATCAGAAATATGTTGCCATTTATTATCAAGGTAGCTAATAAATTTTTTTCCAAAAGCTTGATGAGTTTCACTTTTTCCATCAAGCGCAATAACATTTACCGAGTTATTAAAATTTTTCCTGTTCCAACTATCGATAACAAATTTACGATGATGATGAATCCAAATATTGTTATGTGGCTTAGGTGGTTTATCCAGTATAGCTAACCAATAAAACCCATTGTGACCCACACTCGACATTTTACGCCAAGGTCCCGCATTTTCATCACCCTTGCTGTAACCATTAAGCTTACTTTCATTACCATAATTAGCAAAACCTATTTTTAAACTAATACGATATTTTGGCGGTAAAGGTTTTTTAGATCGGAGAACCACGCCATCGGTATGATCGGGGGTTGATATTTTTAATACCTGGTTACTTGCATCCATAGGATCTGACACAACATCTAAATAATCCAATAGAATCGGATCTTCAGTACGAGTATAAATCTCTGCCGTTAACCAATTCCCTTCACCTATTGAAATAGTATTTCTATAAGCTTCAGGCGGAAGAATATTTTGTTGTTGATAATATTCTCCCGACTCAGAATAGGGACCCTCGTATTTTGCAGCATCAACACGCCACGCTGGAATATCAGAAAAAGGGAAGCTTTCAAAATTTTCTCTATAAGATTGATTAGCACTTTCTTCATTTACTTTATTTATTAAAAAATCATCACTTTCAGAACAAGCAAATAATAAAAAAAAACAAACTAGGCACGCACCATTTCTTATTTTCATTTTCCAGCTTCCATTCATATCGCTTATTATAATTTTATATCATGACTTAATGGCACAGCCTTTTTGTCTTCTAACCTATCATAAAGCAACGTAGAGACTTCATTAGGGTTGCTAATTGGATCCCAGATAGGCGAAATACGTCTTTTAAGGCCACTTGCCACACGGTCAATAAAGTTTGCTGCTGGTATAGGGATATACAGCCATCGCAGTAACATATATATTCTACGACGTATGCACCAAAAATAAATTGCTTGTTCACCATACCATTTATAGCCCCAACGCTTCTCGAATAATTCATGGGAATATTTACCAATTTTAGCGTTCCAGCGGTAGTTAAAATATTTAAGATCATTTAACTCCCCTCTAGTACCTAGGTTATCAAAATAGATTATTGATTTGGGTTCAGAAAATAAAAGCTCGCCTTTAGCCGTTAGTTGCATGCCAATATCTAAATGTTCCCGTATAGTCATGTACGGTAATTCGATATTATCAAAAGCATCTGTTCTAAACATCACACCATGGAGCTCAAATGCATGTGTTGGTTGAATTTCAGTTGGCATGTTTTCAGGCAATTCACGACGATAAAGTTTATGTTCAAGTAAATAAGGAATACCTTCAACATCAACAACTCTAATTTCAACATTAAATGAGTGATTACGAGTATAAGCACCATCTACACCACCGGTTTCTAAAATTAAAGGAGCAATAACTGCTGCGCCAGTGTTTTCGCCAGTTTCAATTAATGGTGGTAACCAGTTTTCAGATACTCTTGAATCATTATCAAGTAGAAAAGTAAAAGGTGTTTTTATTTCCCCTTGGACCTTTAAAAGACCTTCCATTGGTATCATTAAACCATAAGACAATATACTAGCGTTTGACTTACCAGAGATGCTTTTTTGTGCTTTTGATAATTCCGACTTTGGGTACCCTAGATCTAAAATAACAAGGTCAAATAAATTTTCATCGGTATATCGATAAACAAGATCGATGCACTCAGATAAACCGCTAAATCGATCTCTGGGAGAGATTACAATAGTCACTTTTTTTTGTGTCATATTTGAATTCCTTTCTTTTTACATTTCCTATTCAAAATTGGGCGCCCAGTAAACTGTTTAACCAAGGTAAATCACTGGTAGTAGAGTACATCCAGCCAAAGCGCCTTGGGGGTTTTAAGGACCAATAGGGTTTATTTTGTTTTTTGTTTTTCTCTTTTATAAATCTAACATAACTCTGCTGACATTGCTCAAGCAAAGCAGAAAATAACGTTTTCATCATAAAACCATCTCGGCCAGATGCTTCTTTTACATAAGTAGACTTCCCTAATAATCCCGCGACATCACATGCATGTTGGGGATCAGTCCATTGATTTAATTCTTCTTGTTCTGAGTTTTCTATAGCAACAATATATTTAGGAATAACAATATTTTTCACACGCTTATCGCCATAGAACAAACCATAGTTTAGAACAAAATCACCGAAAGCATCAATTAATGCCGCCGCCCGTTTATCATTTGTTAATAGATAGTATCGCCACAAAGCATCCCCTAGTAACGCCATCATCCATGGAGAGCAAGCAGGTGAATTATCTCCCCATCCCTCATGAGATTTAAAGCTATGCTGCGGGCAGCCTCTTAGTTGCCAATCATCTTGTGGATTAAAAGTCATTTCTACCGTGGCATCGATAATATTATTTATACGGACTAATGCCGCTTCATCGTTAGATACTTCCCAATAAGAAACCGCAGTATTTAATGCCGCGGCTTGGTTACGCTCAGTCCAAAACCCACGTCTTGAGCTGTAATTTTCATCCCAAGCTAAAGAGGCTTGATATATTTTTTTAAGCGCATTTTTAGCTTCACCACTTCCAGAGAGTAAAAAATCATAAAGTAACCCTTTGGGCATCGAATATTTAACATCAAAGCGTTTTTTTAACGTAAACAGCCCTTCTTCATCAATGTGTTGTTGATAAAAAGAAGACAGTCTATTTCCCTCTGTTAACCAATGTTGTTCGCCACTCATGATAAACAGTTGAAAAATAGCTTGCGGGCGATCATATAACCATTGCCCTGCTTTATTAGCCGGATAGCCTTTCTTACTTAATAGATCTTGATTTGTAAAATAATAAGCATATTTTTTTTGGGGTTCTATGTACCAATCATGATCATCTTGATTATATTCTGGATGCAATAACAATGCCTGTGCTAACCAACTCTGCGTTGGAAAAATCAAAGTAACATCTACTTGGTTTAAATAAGTCTCATTAGTAAGAGTAAGCTGATTTTTTTGATGATTGTGCCAGTAAAGAGTTAAATTTTTAGAAGCAAGGGTTTGTTGTTCAACTTCAATTAATAATAAACGTATATAATTATCGCTGCTAACTTTATCGGTTTTAGGCCAAGCATTCACTATGGAAAATTTAGCTTGTATTTTTTCAATGCCAGCAATCAATTGTAGCGTAGCGTCATTAGAAATAAGCTCTTTAGGTACAGGGAGTAACAATCGAGTTAATTTAATTGTTGCTATTTGTTTTGCGATTTTCGGCTCAAGTTCAATATTTACCAATGAATCAGTTTGAGCACCAAAACTGTTTAATGACAAAACTAAAAGATAGAATAAAACAAGCCGAAAAATTAGTTTTATCATTACTGCTTACTCATTCGCAATATCGCCATTAAAGGTTGATGATCGCCTTTTAATAACTTGAATACTTCAACATCAACCAAATACATGTCAGGTGTGTATAAAACATGGTCAATCCTAACACCAAACCAAGACGTATACTTGGTATCGTTATAACCAAAGCCTTTTACTTCCACAGCATCATGTAAATCGCTAAAACTTTGGCGAAATAAATTTTCATCTCCTGGCATGTTAAAATCACCAACAATCACTGTGTTTTGTTGATTATTTGTTGCCCATACGTTTATCAAGTCAACTTCAAACTGGCGATTCTCTTCTATTTTCTCAGCAAACACCTGATCAAAATATCTATAAATAACCCCCATCAATACCGAGCGTGGGGTTTCTAAATGAATATTCGCTAATGAGAGTTGCCCACTTGGTGTGGCAATATGATAAAAGGCTGCGAACTTCCCCCAGCCACCGAACAATTTTCGGCCTAAAGTACGTGTTCGGGTAAAGGGATATTTACTTAAAATACATAAACCTGAAATACATTCACCAACATAGTCATCAGGAGATAATTTGGTTAAATCTATGCGACTAGCTTCTTGTAAAAGTAAAATATCGGGTTTGATATCTTTCACCAATAATTTCAGTTCTTTTTGCGATCCACCACCACCAATATTATAGCTAACCACTTTAAGCTCATCAACAGTAACATTGTCGGCAGCAAAGTAATGCCAAAGTTTAGGTAACTGAAAATCAAGGTAATTAAAAGAGCATAAAATCAACAGAGGGTAAACTGCTTTTTGTTTTGTCGATAACATGCGCCAAACAAAGACAATGGGTAACACTAACAGCAGCAACAACCAACGGGGACCGAATAACAATACATATTTAGGTATTATTAATACATTTAAGGTTGGCCACCACGGCAGTAAAGTAACGACAATGCAGGCAATAATACAAATAAAAAAATAAATAGTTATCCATTTTTTCAAGTTAAACATTATAAAGCTGACCATATTTTTTTGCGGCAGACTCTATTGAGAAATTAGCACTTATGTACTTGAAAGCATTATCACCATATTCTGTAACTAACTGGCAGTTATCGATAAAACACTGAATATGTTCAGACAACTTTTTATCATCGTTATAGCTAAACAGCCAGCCTGTTTGTTCATTAATAACTAATTTAGGGTTACCACCAACATCGGTTGCAATAACAGGTATTCTATTTGCCATGGCTTCAATAATCACCATAGACAAGCCCTCAGTTTCAGAAGTTACAACCAAAACATCTATATTTGAATAAATAAGCTCTCTATCATTAACCATGCCATGAAAATTCACCTCAACATTGGCAATACTATTTTGGTGAAACTGTTTTAATAGGCTTAAACATTCGCCATCACCAAAAAAGTGTAAAACAATATTGCTTTGTGATTTTACAGGTAAACACTGAGCTGCATTTAATAGACTAATTTGATGCTTCAGTGGAATCATTCTGCCAACAGAGCCAATACGTAAATTCTCACTACGCTTTTTAGCAACAGGCGAAATAATGACACCATTGTCGATAACTAAACTAGGGGTATTATGCCATTTGTGCTTTGCCTGAAAGTTGTTCAACCCCTCTTGAGAAACAAAAGTAATTGCATCAACATATTTATTGGCTTTCACATGTAAATCTAACCAATGTTTTGCTGTTAAAGGCGCGGCTCCGTGACGAGTATAAATGATTTTTTTATTCAAAAAGGGCAATAATAAATTTAAAAATTTCAACGCATGAGGCGAATGTATATGAATAACATCAAATTTTAGCAAAACAAGGAAAACACGAAAAACCTTAATTAACGAACCGCCACCATAACTAGCGACAGGTATTCTATTCACTTTACACTCACCCACTAAAGGCTCATCAGGATTTCCTAATGAAATAATAGCAGGCTTTATATCTAATTTTTTTTGAACACTACATAAATCAATAACAAAACGCTCAGCTCCACCAATGTTTAAGCTAGCAACAATATGAGCCACTTGAATTTTTACACACCTACTTTTCATAGTTAACTTCTACAACTAAATAAGATATATTAATGGTTAGTATAAATGATAATTGAGTTTCAATATTTTTGATACGAACATTGTAAAAAATAATGACGTGAGTCAAGGAAATAAAATGACATTACCTACTCAATTAAGAGTATTGGAAGTTGTACAAAGTTTAGAAAAAGGAGGGAGAACGACTCGCTTTACCGATACAGTTTCGGGATTAAGAGCACAAAAAATTTTTATCGTTCCGCTATGTCTTTCCGAACCCGAATCTTGGGTTAGCATTCCCAACTTAGCAGTGCTACACAAAACTCCAGGAATTAACTGGAAGCTTGTTTTTCAAATAAGAAAAATAATTAAAATAAATAATATCAATCTTATTCACACGCATTGTGAGTTTAGTCAACTGTACGCAAGTATCGCCGGTTTTACCTATGGTGTAAGAACTGTGGCAACTTTTCATCGTTCAGATTTATCAAAGTATCAGCCTAATGTGGTCAATAAATTAATTACCTTTTTTGCATCCTTTTATATTGCTGTTTCACATGATCGTCTTTCATTACTAACCAACAATTTGCAGTTACCCAAAACCAAATGTGAAGTAGTTCATGGTGGGGCTCATATTGGTGAGAAACCCAATGAAGCTTCAATTAAGAGCGCCCGTAATGAACTACATATTCCAGATAACGAAATAGCACTGTTAAGCATTGGGCACTTAGGCCCAATCAAGGGACATCAAGATACTCTTAAAGCCTTAGCAAATTTAACTAAAGACAATCCTAATTTACACTTATATATTGCTGGTGATGGCACTTCTGCTGAAAAGAAAGCACTGATAGATCTAACAGCTGCACTCGATATTAATCACTATATTACTTTTCTCGGCCAGATTAATAACGCGCCAACCTGGATCGAAGCTTGTGACATTTTTATTCAACCTTCAATTGAAGAGGCTTTCGGATTAGTTTTTGTTGAAGCAGGAGCCAAAGCAAAACCTGTAATAGCAACCGCTGTTGGCGGTATTAAAGAAATCATTATTTCTGATGAAACCGGAATACTAGTCCCTCCTGCGGCTCCTGAAAAATTATCAATTGCTATAGCAACACTTGTTAACTCTAAAGTATTACGTGCAAAATACGGTGAAAGTGGCTTTAAGCGGGTTTCTACCAATTTTTCTCTTACACATATGATTGATCAATATATAAAAATATTTCAGCGTATCAAAAATACATAATTTAGTAGGGTATTTCATAATGAAAGACGTAAAAGTAACCATAGTAACACCCCCAACGTGATAGATATTCTGGCGTAATAGAATGCATTAACTAAAGAGCCCTTCTTTTTAAAAGTATTAGATTTAGCTTACCCTAAACATATTAAGCGGCAGCTAATCGCTTTACTGACAGATAAAGAAAACGCTGAATTAATTGAAATGGGTTTGATCATCCTCATGGAAGCAATGCGTAATATTCGTAAAGAGATAACAACACCTTACGCTATGTTTCTAGATAATGACTCAAATGTAACGGAGGGCTGGTTGCCACCTCTTTTAGAGGTTATAGAATCAGATGAGACCATTGCTATTGTTAACCCGTTAACGTTAAAAAGTAGGTGTTGACCTTAGTGCTCCATTACGAAATCACTTATTTACTAATGAAATAAAAATATTAAGTGTAGAAGGCAGTGAATACCTTATTGAAGAAAAACATTTTAGAAGAGCATTAACTGAAGATATTCCCAAAAATGTTGTCCCCTCAGAAATGTTTGAACTTCACGGCGTATTATTTAACACTAAAATACTAAACGAAATTGAATTACCAAAAATGGTCATACGTGAACACATTGATATTACCATCTACTTAGAAAATTAGGCTATAAAGTTTTCTCTCAACCAAATTCTGTTGTGCTCTTTGATAATTTAGGCACAAGAATGGAATTAGATGATATGAAATTATTGTTCTTTAGATGGGATAAATTACTGACTTGACAGGCATCTCGATTATTTGAACAGCGCTGGAGCTATAAATTTTATGCCGAACAAGCCATGTACCATTGGGTATTTAGAATAAGAGTATTCTTATACTGTCGCTGGCTGCATATTCCGATTAGTCTTTCGAATCAAATAACACTCGTTTTTGCAAAAATAAAAACCCTAATAAAAGCAGTTTGGGATTCTATTAAAAATCAAAATGAAGAAGCGATAAACTTTTATGAGAATAAAAAGATTTAGTTATAAATTATTACAAAGGAAAATAAACCATGAGTAAAAAGAAATCTTTAGCTGTTTTTTCATTTTTAAATACTCCTAGTGGTTCATTTAGTTGGTGGGATGACTTCCCACATCAGATAACAATTAAACTTAATGATAAGCACATAGATCATAAGTGCTTTTATAGAGATTTTACTGAAAATAGTATTTACCCTATATCAGAACAAAATTTAGTAAAACCAAATAGCTGGGCTTGGTTATTAGAAATTTATTATTTAGCCAAGGATTACGACAATGTTATTTTTCATACCCATTCCTATTACCCTCCTTTAAAGCTTTACCTGTTAACTTTATTTTCGACAAAGAGAATTTGGGTTATCACTGAGCATAGATTAGGTGACGGCACACCAAAAAAGTGGAAGAAATTTTTACGAATATTTTTAAGGAAGTTGAAATTAATGCCGAAGAAGGTAATAGCTGTTTCTGACGCTGTATCGAACAGAAATAAATTACTCTATGGAAATAATGTAATAAGAATACATAATGGAATTAAATTAGAAGGTTCCAATAGTACATCAAACAGTAGTGAAGCTAAAATAGCTTTATATGTAGGAAGATTGGATCCTAAAAAAGGTATTTGGAACTTAATTAAAGCATTTGATATATTAGTCAATCAACATCATAAAAACGATTTGAAACTTCATGTGGTTGGAGGGGGTGCTTTACTAAATGAGTTAAAGTCATTCACTGTTTCAAAGCAATTAACCAATAATATAATATTTCATGGTTACCAAGTAGACCCCAGTAAATATTATGCCAACGCAGATTTTCAAGTTATACCTACAGTAGTCCAAGAGGCTTGTCCTCTAGTTGCGCTTGAAGCGAGAAGCTTTAACCTACCAATCCTATATGCAAATAGAGGAGGGTTACCTGAAACAGTAGGTAAAGGAGGTATTCCTTTATTAGGTTTAACTCCAGAATTGATATCACAAAGTATTGTCAATTTATCAAAAGACAGCAAAAAATATAAAAGTTTATTGAATGTGGGAAATGATGGACTTGAATATTTTTCAATCGATAGAATGACAGATGAATACGTAGAATTATACATTAAAATTCTTTATAAAAGCGCTAAAACACACCTATGAGTTATCTTGAAATAGATACTAAAGATATTAATTGCAGGTCAGACATTTCTATTATTAACTAACAATAAAGAAGGTCAGGTTCATGATAATAAGTAATATCCAACTACAACAAAGTGAAGATCATAATTTAATCTCTGCTCAAATTGATGATTTTAATTTATGGTATAAATTTCCAAAAGAAATAATACCAGAGATCAGAGCAGATGCCTTTATTGCTGCGTGTTTAATCCCATCAATGAAATTAGGAAGTGATATTATTATTGATGAAGATATCCCTGTTTCTATCGAGCTTCTTGAAAACATTGAAAAGCTACAAGTCATATTCTCTTCATGGGAGAAATACCTTGGTCATAAATTAAGTATCATCAAAATTAAAGGTGGTAAAAAAACTAAGACGTTAGCAGGTTGGGACAAAACCATATCATTTTTTTCAGGCGGAGTAGATGGCACTTTTACCTATTTAAAACATAAAAAAGAAATTAACTACTTACTCTTTGCAAAAGGTATTGATATGCAATTATCGAGTGATGATCTTTATAATAAGGCACTATCAAAAAACAAAGACTTCTTAAATAAAGAAGGGAAGGAAGTTATACCTTTTGAAACCAACGTAAGATTTTTAGGACACCAATATGGGGTCGGTTGGAGTGCTTGTTTTGGTGGTGGGTTGTCCAGTATAGCTTTAGCCGCAGGAGCAAAGAAATGTTATATCGCTTCAGGGGTAACTTACGGAAGCATGCACCCTGAAGGTTCTAATTTTATTACCGATCACCTTTGGGGTAATGGTTTTACTCAAATAATTCATGATGGAGCTGAATCAACTAGGGTTAACAAACTAAAACAAATATCCAAAAATGAAAATGCTCTAAACATATTGCGCGTTTGTTGGCACGACAATGGTTATAATTGCGGTAATTGTGAAAAATGCTTAAGGACCATGACTAATTTAAGAGTATTAAAATTACAAACTTCTACTTTTCAAACGCTAACGGATCAGCTTGTTAAGATTAAATTATCTAAAATAAAAATATATAATGTGCATGATATGGAGTTTATTGAAGAGAATTTAGAAGAAGCAATAAAAATAAACGATCATGTATTAATTAAAGTGTTAAACAAAATAAAAAGAAATTATGAACTAAGAGGCCTTTGGAACCATGTAGACCACTTATTTTTCAATGGTTTTTTAAAAAATATCAAACAAAAACTTTAAACCGAACCTGATTGGTATTTTTCAGGTCGTTGTCTCAATAACGTTTATAAATAAGCAGTAAGACAACGTTAATACCTCACCAAAGATAATCGAAAACCGTAGATTTTTTAAGTTGTAATATAGCCAATTTTTTTACTTGTCTATTAGGCAAATAATTAAAAGTACCAATTAGAAACCGGCACTTTATTATTGAGTTTAAATTCTCACCTAAAACAAAGCCTACAAAGAACTCGTTTTAGCTTCTATAAATATAGTTCCGATACCGACCTGACTCTTGTGGCATTTTTGCTTCAGATGATTTAGTTTTACTTCTTCACAAACATAATGGTCTGTATATCTTGGTAGAACGCTAATACCTATCATATCATCACTTATTGCAATTTTTCGACGTTTCCAATTTTCAAAAACTGAATTAAACAAATAGCGATCCATATCCTTTAAAAATAACTTGCTCTTCAATTTAAATATTAACTTTGCAAGTTGCCATGTAAGTGCTTTAATATTTTGCTTTTTAGCTTCTAAAAAGAATTGTTCAACAAATAATAACTCCTCACTGCCATTAATAATCATATTGCTAACATCTTTTATCAAAATTGGCTGTTGAAAAGGGAAATCATCAATATTACATAACAAAAGTGATACAAAAGTTCTAATACATTTCGAACATTTTCCACAATTTACCTTAGGATCTTCCCAACACACCCATAAATTAGCTAATACATTCGGTTCGTTTTTAATCAAAAATAATTTATCTTTTCGATTAGCTTCTAGACCAACATGTTCGATTTTGCATGTTTCTGTTGACCATAAATAATCTAACTGAACATGAGAACCACTAGGAAATAAATGATCGAATGTATCAGCAGCACTAATAAAACATCGTTTTAAATTTAGCAATTGAGAAATACTAGCTAAATTACTGCCAAAATTTGAAAACCTTGACAGACCAAAATTAGAGGTAAATTCCTTAAAATTAGTTTCAACTGTAATTAGCTGTTTATTAGTTAATGTTGCTGTTTTTTTTGTTCGGGTAACCATTGCTTTCCAAGTATCTGTATCCATATTAAAATCAAAACCATTTATCAATATCAGATATTCAATTTCTTTTTTATACTTCAATAATGTATAGCTACCATCAACTCCTCCCGAAAAAAAAGATCCACAACCTGCAGCGTCATTGTTTAAAATTTTACTTGTGGCGGTAATATTAATTTTTTTAAATATCGGATTCCAAAAGTTAAAAACGTCTTGAATTTTAGTTATATGTTTCAAAAGTTTTTGCGATACATGGTATTGTGGTGATACAACAATATCTTCTCCAAGTAGCATTGCAGGTATCAAAGCATTACTCAAAAAACAAGTTGCGTCATTAGGATCAATTAAAAAATCGTTGTTGAATTTGAACCATAATGGATAAGGCCCTATTTGAGCAGAAACATTAATGTGGTCATTTTCATAAACAACCATAATATTTTCAATATGCATAATTTCCCTATAAATTTTTTAATTATAACTTGGACATTACACAAAATTTTTCTAACATTAAGACGACATAGAAGGCTATAAAAACTAAAATGATAGACGTCACCATGGATAATGAATCCCCCTTGAAATGGAGTATAATAAGTGATGTTAACAAATTAGCACTTTTTTCAGAAGAATGGGACTTATTAAATAATGTAGTAGCCCATTCTTCCCTTTTTAATTCACCATATTGGTTACTTAATTGGACAGAACAATACTGGCAAAGTGAATGGCAACTTTATCTCGTTACAGCACGTTGTGATGGAAAATTAGTTGTTCTAGCTCCATTTTATATTCAACCAGCTAAAACTATATGGGGAATTAAAAAATTATATCCACTAGGACAAGGTGAGCCCGAATGCTCAGAAATTTCATCGGAATATAATGACATTTTAATATTACCTGAATTTTCAGACCAGGCATTAACCGAACTAGCCAAAATACTTAAAACAATAAATGTTGATCAAATCATCTGGAGAGCGATTCTTTTAGACAGCCACATAAATACGCTTTTATTGAATGCATATAATTATTCACAAATGGTTGAAGGAACAAGGTATGTAGTTGATGGTTCAAACTGGTCAGCTGAAAACTTGTCCAAAAACATGCGTTCACGTTACCGTCGAGGGTTAAACCAACTAAATAAAATTGACGGTAAAATATCATGGGTAAAGCAAGGAGACTTTGACCACTATTGGCAGTTAATGAAAGATTTTCACCAACAAAGGTGGCTCGGTAAAAATAAAAAGGGCGCTTTTTGTAGCGATGAGTTTAATAAATCTCATGCTAAATTTCGAGATAAATCGCCAGAAAATGTTGCTATGAGCGCAATATGGGTTAACGATGAACCTATAGCCATCCATTATTATTTTTCAGACTCTACAACATTATATTTTTATCAATCTGGTTGGAATGAAGGCGGGTACTCACACCTATCACCCGGTTTGATTCTTCATTTATGGAGCATAAGAAATAATAACAAACGCTATTACGATTTTATGATGGGAGGTATAAACGACAGTTATAAAAAAAAATTTGGATGTGAACAAACTCCTATGACCAATATAAAAATCAACAGTAATCCTAAAAAAGTTTTTTTAAATAAAGTATTAAATAAGATCTTTTGAATAAACAGTTTAACAAGATTCTTAATTAGCTAAAAACATATTAAAATACACCTAAATATATTAGGCTCTAAATTCAAATTATAAAAGGACGTTTTCAGAACATGGTTCATCTGCCGCAAAAAGCAACTGAGCAAAACTCACCTTTTGCCTTCTTTTTTTTAGTACTATATACCGCATCCGTACTGATACGCCCACACGAGATGTTTCTAACCAGTATAGAGTGGGTTACCATTAAGGTTTTTGCCATTATCGCCTTAATCGCAACTCTTGCTTCACAACGCCCTCTAAAACTTTACCCACAACATTGGATGCTACTAGGCTTAATACCGCTTATTGCCATATCAGGTTTTTTAAATGGCTCAGGCATGTATGGAATAGAACAAGCACAACGATTATTTATTAGTTCCATTATCCCCCTTTTTCTATATAGCACCTGTATTACCAGCATAAAACGCCAGCATCTTTTAATGGTTGTGTGCATAGTTGCAGCGATGCTGATGATACATAATGGCCATGTACAGCAATCTGAAGTATTTGGTTGGGCATTAGACACACATGCCGTTGGCCACACAGAATTGCCTGACGATAGAAGAATAACTTACCTAGGTTTTTTTAATGACCCTAACGATTTAGGGATGTTTTTAGTGATGAATATCCCCTTTGTTATTTATTTTTATAAAAAAGGTCAATTCTTGACAAAAATCACCATGCTTGGCGCACTTGCTGCTATTGCATATGGTATTTACTTAACCGGCTCTCGTGGTACAGCTCTGGGGGCAGGCGGGCTTTTGGCTGTGTATTTTCTTGTAACAAGCGCTGGGCCTAAACTCCTCATTACCTCTGTAGTCTCGGCCCCAATAGCCGCAACCGTCATTGCCTCTTTACAAAGTAATATAGATTCATCGGCTGATGGCCGTTTAGAAGCATGGTACGCGGGTATTTTGATGCTACTCGACAATCCTATATTTGGTGTGGGTATGGGGCAGTTTTTTGAAGAACACGGCTTAGTCGCACATAATTCGTTTATACACGTCGCAGGAGAGCTAGGCGTCCCTGGTTACTCTTTATGGGGAGGAATGTTAACATTTACCTTATTAACAGGATATTTTTTCATAAAAAATGGAAAAGTGCCCCAACATGAGACTGTTGACATTACTACTGAACCCGATGAGGTTGATGAAAATTTTCAAAATGAATTAACCTTAAATAAAACCTTATTCATGTCATTAATTGGCTTTATGATCACTGGTTTCTTTATCAGCAGAATGTTTACATTATTACTTTTTATCTATTTGGGTATGTTACTTGCCTCACACGTGCGCCTTGTAAAAATAAGGCCTCATTTAAAGGTGTACATGGATAAAAAAATAGCGATAAGAAGCATGGCCTATTGCTGGGTGGTTATTCTGGCAGTTTATGCTGCTTTAAAATTAGGATTGTAAACGAAATTGACTTACATGCTTCTGCATAATTCTCAGGTATGGACTAAGCTTTAAGTAGAAACAACCTAAATAGTACATAAGCATGTTGACTTATTCAAAAGCGTTACGGTTAACAACAGTTATTGACAGCAAAAACAATAATTTCAACTTAATTAGAATGGTAGCTGCTACGGCTGTTATTTTTAGTCATAGTTTTGCTTTAGCTCTCGGTGAACGAGGCTTTGAACCAATAAATAACATACTGGGGATGAGCTTAGGTGAAATAGCCGTTAATATATTTTTCATTACCAGCGGTTTACTGGTTACTCGAAGCTTATGCTTTAGAAATAATTTACGCCAGTTTATTATTGCTAGAGCACTACGTATCTACCCTGCTCTCATTGCTTGTACAGTAGTTTGTGCCACATTAGGCATAATAATATCTAACCTCAGTTTTAATGAATATATTACTGATAATAATTTCATTAAATTTATTTTTTATAACAGCACTATAATCATCACTGATTTTCAAATCTTACCCGGCGTCTTTGAGCAAGCCCCTTATGACGCTAGTGTGAACGGTTCTTTATGGACGTTACCTTGGGAACTAAGAATGTACTGTGTTCTCTTAGGAGTAGGTTTATTAATTTCAATATCTTCCCACTTTAAATTTAGAGTAAATATTATCCCATTTGCAATTATAGCTATTGCATTAATCAGTACCATTTATCACTTTCATTATCATATAAATAATGAGGTTCATTGGTTTTATAGCAAGGCATCTCGATTCTTATCCACTTTTTTCTTAGGGGCTTGCCTTTATATTATTAAAGATCACATTGTATTAAGTAAACAGGCTTTATTAGGGTGTGGGCTTTTTCTTTTGATAGCTCTGTTATTCAGTAAAGATGCTTTTTACGTATTTTTCACGCTAATTAGCCCATACATCATATTATGTGTCGCATATTTACCAAAAGGGAAAATATTGCAATATAACAAAGTAGGAGATTACTCTTATGGGACCTATATATATGCTTGGCCAATCCAACAAACATTAGCGATAACGCTTGTTGGTATTCAGCCTTTAGAAATGATGTTTGCTACTTTTATACTAACATTAATTTTTGCTATAACTTCATGGCATCTTATTGAAAAGCCAACCATGAAACTCAAGCGATGTTACACTTAGAGTATTTAGATTTTACTGCAACATTACGCTGATAAATATTTATTATAATATTGAAGAAAATTTATTAAAACTTTCCATATACGTATTTGTTAGTTTTATAGCGAGCTCATCAAGATCACCTTTAGGAGTACTCAATGCAATATTTATTGAGCTCTCCAATTCGTTAGGTAGAATTCCGTGAGGCATATGAGGTAGATCCCATGTTTTCATATAATTAATTTGTTTTCTGAGAGTTGGTAATAAAGCGACTCTCGGCACCGAGAATGACATTGAAGTAATTAGCCCGTGAAGACTTGTGCCGCAATAACATGATGTGTTACGGATAATATTCATCAAATCAAATATATTACCCGTTAAATAAGTTTTATACGTTACGTTAGGATCAAGAAATGAAATGACTTTATCAATTCCCGCTTTATCGTTATGTCCAGCAGCATTGCCTATAGCAATAAAAACAATAGGCAGTTGATTACTCTTACTTATTTTATTTAGCTCTTCAGCAAATACCTTTTCTTTTCCTCTAACGTGCGCTTGAGATATTTGAAATACTATGTATCCACCTTTTAATTCTTCAATCATTTGTAACGTTGATTGGCTCGATTTTCCATTAAGCTCTTCAATTGAAATTACTGAAGACATTATAGTTGCTGAATCGGGTGCTAGAACTGAATTCGTATAGCCAATCCTTATTAATTGTTCTTGAGAAAATGTATCACGAACAGAAACAAATTTAGCATCATTCATCGCTTCTCCTAACGACTTTATCTCTTCATCGTTAACTACACGAGAAACACCTGTTGCCCCCACAGAGTTATATATAATATTCCTCGCGGGACCTGTATTTTTTTGTTTGAGATTAAAAGGCAATTCTGAAGTTAAACCTGCCATTTTTGCCACAAGATAGTCAGTCTGCTTAGGAAAAAATCGGCAGGCGACCCGTTCATAAAAAGGAAAAATAAACGTCGGTAATAGATAACCATATGCTGATTGCCAATCACAAGCTACAACATCGCCTACAGCAAGAAGAATAGTTGCATCATCTTTACTGTTTTTAAGGGCTTTTTTGATGCTTTCAGTTTTAGGGGCACCAAAAACTGAAAGATCGCTATCAATTAACCCTGCGATAGCAATCGATTTTTCGGGAAAAGCCCTTGAGATTAGACGTTCCATTATGAGCGGGAACAATAAGTCGCCATAATTATGGCGATCAAAAGCTCCGTACAAAATAATATCATGCTTCATCTTTACAACTTCCTTATTTTTAATTAATCATTTGATTTTATAATATTTTTTAACTCAAAAATAGATTTTTTATCAAGTATAAAGAGCAGAAATAAAAACACACTTCCCCCGACAATCATTTGAATGATTAAATTAACCAATGAAATATCTACCCAAAATTGTTTACTGCCAAAAACTGCCAATAACATCAACAGACCAGCACAACAGGGTGCTATAAATAGTCTAGCAACAGTACTGAATTTAATATTAAATAACTGCGTATTACGATAAACCACAATAATAAAGGCGACTGGAAACCCAAATGCCCAAGCCATAGCTAAACCCGTAGCCCCATACTCAATGCCAAGAAAAATGCTCACTATCATAATAGCAATCATTATCCATAAGTTAATCATCATGTGCTTAACTTTTCGCTGACTTTTTAACGCAGGTCCAAAAAGTTCTTCACAAAAACGCAGAGGCATTACCAATAAAATTATCATGGTGGGAATTACAGCATCAACCCACTTTTCGCCCAATACAATAGGTATGATTAAATCAACTACCGAGGCTAACCCCCAAAAAACAGGCACCGTAATTAATAAGCTAAACTTTTGAGCTTTCAAGATATAGCTATTAATACGTTCTGGTTGATCTTGAATTTTTGAAAATGCAGGAAAAGCGACTTGCTTAAGTAGGGGTAACAATTTTTTTTGTGGCATAAGCGCAAATTGCAAACCGATGGCAAATAAACCAATTTCAACTGCCGACATATACCGACCAGCAATCGCCACATCCATATGTAAAAATATATAAGCTAAAGTAGCATGCCCAGTTAGCAATCCTCCAAATTTTAATAAAGCACTTATTTCCGAGAATTTAAAGCTGGGTAAGTATTTTATAGGGCTAATAAATAAGGTCATCGCTGTTCGTAAACTTATGGACACTATTTCACCAAAAATAAGCGCCCAAAAGCCATACCCTAAATAAGCCATAACTAACGTTGTAATAGCTGCCGAAATGTTTGCTATTGCTGAAATAATGGATACTTTTTTAAATTCCATGTTTCTTGCTAATAGTGCCGCGGGAATAATCTCAAAGGCAAGAATGAGAAAACACCAAGCATTTACTTTTAAAATACTGGCAACAATATCTGACTGATAATAAGCACCAACAGCATCTGCAATAATTATTTGTAAAACAAATAAACTGGCATGAACCATTATAATCATACCAAATATTTGCTTGAGTGTTTTTTGAGTTAACTCTTTCGATTGAATTAATGCCGGTGTGAATAAAGAGCCAATAAATAAGGTTAAGAAACTAAAAAAAACATCAGCCATGGCAACAACGCCATAGTCTTCTGGCAATAATAGACGTATTACCCAAAAGGTAATGGCCCAGCGAATCACTTGAGTAAGGACCTTACCTAATGCAACCCATTTTAATGAGTGAAGTACTTGGTTTTTAAGATTTGATGAGTCAGTCATATGTACTAAAAAATTCCAATAACAATCATTATGATGAAAACAAAATACGTTTGCTATTTTGTAATAATTTCCAAACAATATTTGGAGTCAATTTAAAAGCTATGCCTTTAACATAAAGTTGTAAATTATTTTTAGTTTGGTGCGCGCGAATAAAGGTATCTCCCGCTAAATTATAAAAACCTGAAAATATATATGATTTAGCATAACGTACATGCAAATGCTGCTTTATTAATGCCCAGTCTGCCGTTTTGTCATATTGTTTAGCTATAAGTTCAATTTTATTTAAACAAACAATTTCTGCTTCATGCATTTTTTCATCATTTAAAGAGTAATTATCCCCGTGAAATACATGAACAGCTAGATGCTCTTCAACATAGTCAAATTCGCAAACCATGGCTAATTTAAGCCATAAATGCCAGTCATCAACGCCCATGAGTGCTCTATCGTCATCAAACCCACCTACTTGCTCTAAATAAGTTTTTCGAGCAACTGCGGTACAACAAGTAAACATATTAAGTTTTACTAACTGACTAAAAACATCTCCTTTATATTTATTATCAAAGCTTGGCTTTGACTGCTTGTTATACATTTCATATTTTGCGATAGCACCACAATAAACTAAACCTATTTTAGGGTTATTGAAGAGGGGTATTTGTTTGCTCAATTTTGTTGCTAGCCATAAGTCATCTTGGTCACAAAAAGCAATAAAGTCTGCTTTCGCTTGCTTAATACCAAAGTTTCTAGCACAGGCAACGCCGCCATTTTGGTTATAAAAAGATCTTATTCTGGTATCTTTTTTTTCTAATTCCTGCATTATTTCTGCAGATTTGTCGCTAGAACCATCATCAACTAAAATCAGTTCAATATTTTGATAATTTTGGTTTAAAATAGATTCAACGGTTTTTGCTAAATATTGCTCACCGTTATACACAGGTACAACAATAGAGACTAATGATTGAGTCACAAAACTTCCTTTCTTTTGTATTAAAACTTACAAAAACATTGCATTTAGTTAAGTATTATCCTTACCATTATGAAAAAGGTAAATTAAAATAAAATACCTTTCACTATAGAATGCTGTAATCGTTTTACTTGATAGTTTCCATAGATAAACTGTTTATATTTCTAGAATACTTACTTTTAAATGGATTAGAATTTTTTTCTAAGAATAAACGTCCTAATAAAGCCGATCCTATTTCATTAAGATGGTCTTCATCTCTATATAATGGGATATCATTTAGGGTCATTAAACAATTATTACCACTACACATTAATTTATGGGGACTAATGATAATTAATTGTGGAAATTCGCTTTTCAGCGAAGTAGTTAATTCATTGAATAGCTCATTAGAGTCATGCTGTATTTCACAATTTAATTTTTCATTAAAAACTTTTTGTTTTATTGGACATTTAGGGCTTTTCCCGCGCAAAGTGGGTATATCTTCAAACATGACAGGAGTCGCACCAGAATCAATAATTGCTCTAATTGTTTGAGTAAGCTTTAACTGCAATAAAACAGCAATCTTTTGATTGTCTACTAGACGCTCATCATTAAAAATTCTACGTGTATTAAAACCAGGCCACGATGCTGCCATGATAACAAAATCAAAAGAATTTTCTTGAATATGATTTTCGGCCAATATATTTCGTGATTTACACTTTTCTGCTAAATGAATCGTTGACCCCCACTTAAGGTCAAATATAGGTAAACAACGATCTAAGGTGTAGTCTTGACCTAACAAACCAGCATCTCCAGAAAGTATTTTAATAAATGGAATCATATGGTTGGCATGTGAATCACCAAAAACAAATACATTCGTTTGCTGTTTATTTTTTGTGTTTTCGCCAAAGATACATTCATCTTCAGGTAGGTTTTTGCTATTTCTATAGGGTGAATGACAAGCCTTTCTAGATTTACTTGTGTGGGTATGTAATGCATGTTCCATCGCTACTATTGTGGTAGGAAATCTGTTTTTATATCCATCAAAAAAAACACCTAAACCAATCAATACTATTAATATTGATGATGGAACAATATATAGCTTAGTAGCAACGGCTTTGAATGAATCTGCGTTAAAATTCCTGAAGGGTTGTTCTATATAACGCCAAGATAGAATGGCGAGTATATACGTTAAAAGAATAAATGATATTTGGTTAACTAAAGTAAAGTCAACTGAGGTATATCGTGCAAAAACTAAAATGGGCCAATGCCATAGATACAGTGAATATGAAATATTACCCGAAAAAACCATCGGTTTTAAAGATAGAAGTTTATTTACTACCCCTGAAGAAGCATAAATAATTAAGGCGGTACCTATAACCGGATAAAGTGCGTTATACCCAGGAAAAGAATGATGTTCAGTTAACACTAACGCGCTAACAATAATTAAAAGTAAACCCACAATAGATAATATATGACTTGTAATTTGATTAGCTTTAGGGAGCTGGTTCCACATTAAAGCCAGGCAAGAGCCAACAAGTAACTCAAAAAAGCGAGTAGGCAATAAATAATATGCGGCTCCAATAGTTACTTCTGTACCCCACTGAGAAAACACTGTTGCAGCAATACATAAGGCAATGGATGCATATAAAGCGACTTTTTTCCCTAGATACCTATAGGCAGCTGCTAATAATAACGGCCAAATAAAGTAATATTGTTCTTCAACGGCAAGTGACCAAGTATGTAATAAAGGCGCTTCTTGTGAGCCCCCATCAAAGTAACCACCATGCTCTTTCCAGAAGAATATATTACCCGCATAAAAAACAACCCAAATAATGCTTTTATAAAATTTAACAAGGTCTTGTGGCAACATCACTAGAGTAAAAATACCCATAGTGATAAAAATAATAACAAACAGAACAGGCATTAATCGTTTAATTCGGCGGCTAATGAACCATGCAAACGAAAACGTTTTTTGTTGAATACGAGGATGAATTATGGAGGTAATAAGAAAACCAGAGATAACAAAAAAAACATCTACACCAACAAACCCGCCGGTAAAAAAGCTAAAACCCACATGATTAAAAATAACCAAAAAAACGGCAATGGTTCTTAGTCCATCTATGTCACTTCTATAATTCAATGCTAGAGTCCTTCAAGCTTTAGATATGAGATTCATCGGCCAATTACATTTTTGTAATTATTTATTTGAACGTAGTGTTTATTTACAAAACAAATTGTAATGATTTTTGATTGATTAAACAAATATTGTGTCAAGTTGTGAAACAAATAGATTCTTATCATTGATAAATTAGAAAATGGTTAACAACATGACAGTTGTCACTTCAACGAAAAGAAAACAATTCTATTCTATGGATGAAGTATATAATAAATGCGTTATCTTCTTTATTAAAATATTCCAGTTGATACTACAAAAATGTTACTTTCATTTGTATTTTTTGTTAAATTAAAGGCACTTATGCTCATTCATTCGACTTTAGGATTTTAGCAGTTATGTACGCTTTTATTTTACGACACTTGTTAATGCCTGTTTACGAAAAAATAAAAGGCAAAAATTTACTGCTTCACCTTAAAAATTACGAAAGTAATTTAGCGCTATCTAAAGAGCAACTTGCAGAGCAACAATGGCAAGCACTACAAATACTATTGAAACATTGCTTTGAACACACACAGTTTTACCCCAAAGTGTGGGCAAAAGTTGGCATACATAATACTGACGATATAAAAAGCTTGGCTGACTTTGCCAAGTTGCCCGTGGTTACTAAAACCGACATCACCGAACATTATCAAGAATTTTTAGCTGATAATTTTTCAAATAATATAAAAAAATCTACCGGTGGTTCTACTGGTCAACCGTTTAGCTTCGAATTAAACACCGACAGTAATACTAGGCGCGAAGCCATAATGTGGCGAGGCTATGGATGGTTAGGTGCGGGGTTAGGACAAAAAACACTTTATTTGTGGGGGGCTGATGTTGGCGAACCCACCCTTTTTAAAACAATTAAAACCAATCTCTACCATAAGTTTTATAATCGTAAAATGCTCAATTCATTTGCGATGAATAAAAATAATATGATTGAATATGTTAAAGAAATCCGTACTTATAAACCCAAGGCATTAGTGTCTTACGTTAACCCACTTTATGAACTAGCCTGTTATATTAATAAAAACAATACGCCTGTTTTTTCTCCTGACACTATTTTAACCGGAGCGGAGCCTCTTCACGACTTCCAGCGTACTGAAATAGAAAAGGCTTTTAACTGTAATGTTTACGACACCTTTGGTTGTCGAGAATTTATGTTAATGTCTGCAGAGTGTACCGAGTATAAAAAGTTACATACTAATAGTGATCATTTAGTGATTGAAACGCTTTCTGAACAGGGTGAATCTGTTACCGAGCAAAGTGGTGATTTAGTTATAACCGATTTGTATAATTTTGGCATGCCTCTCATTCGTTATGTGAATGGTGATAGGGCAACACTGATAAATGAACCATGTCGTTGTGGTAATCCCCTACCTCTAATGAGTAGCGTAGACGGAAGAAAACTAGACATTATAAAAACCCCCTCAGGGAAAACTATTCCTGGAGAATTATTTCCGCATTTATTTAAAGAATTTAAAGGCATTTCTCGCTTTCAAGTCAAGCAAAGTAAAATCGATGAAGTGCATATTTTTATTATCGCCAACGAGAAGTTTTCAAAAGAAGATCAAATCAGCATTACGGCTGAAATCAATAAATATGCTGCCAATGAACTTAATTTGAAGTTTGAACTGGTTGAAGATATCCCATTAACGGTCAGTGGCAAACATAGAGTGACTATTTGTGAAGTTTGATACGATAAATAAAAGGTCCTTAGTAATAATTACTAATTTATTTCCACTCCCTTGGGAACCTAATAGAGCAACCTTTAATCGTCAGCAATTCGCTCAACTTGATGAAGAGTTTGACAAAAGTATTTTAGTTCCGGTTGCCTTTCCTGAATGGTTTTCTCATAGAAAGGAAATAAAGCAAACTAAAAACTTAAGATATGTCCCTTATTTTTATTTACCTAAAGTTGGACGGCGTTTTTATAGTGTCTTTATGTTTTTGTCTATTTTGATGCACTCGTGTTGGTGGCTAATTAATAAAAAGCCAAAAATAATATTAGCTAGTTGGGCTTTTCCTGAAGCTGTTGCCGCAAGTTGGTTAAGTGAGTTATTTAGGTGTCGTTTCTTTTTTAAAGTTCACGGTAGTGATATTAACCTGCACGGAAAAATTCCCGCACGGGCTCAACAAATAGTAAAGGCAGCCGAAAGAGCATCGGGTATTTTATCCGTTTCAAAAGCACTAGCAAATGAAATGGTTGCTATGGGTATTGAGCGAAAAAAAATATCGGTTATCTATAATGGCGTCGATCACCAAAAATTCGGTGTAGAATCAAAAGCGCCATTAAACGGTGACTACCTTTTATATGTTGGAAATTTAAAGCATGACAAAGGTGTCGTCGAGCTTATCAAGGCTTTTGCAAACATCTGTGAAAATTATCCTGTGTTACATCTTGTCTATGCAGGGTCTGGCGTAGAAAAAAAATGTCTTGCTGAATTGTCAAAATCACTCAATATTGCTGATAAAGTGCAATTACTAGGCTCTGTTGAACATAATAAGTTACCCGCACTGATTACTCACGCTAAAGCATTAGTGTTACCTAGTTATAACGAGGGGGTTCCTAATGTTGTTTTAGAGGCTATGGCTTGTGGTACGCCCGTATTAGCAACAACAGTTGGCGGAATTCCGGAAGTAATAGACGAAAAAACATGTGGCAAGTTAATTAAACCTCGCTGTGAAATAGCGGTAGAGAATGGCTTAAATGACATACTCAATCAAGCTTGGGATAAGGACACTATCAAACAACACAGCAATCAATTCACATGGGAAAACAATAAACGTCAACTCATTGAGTTACTGTCGGTTAATAACTAATTTGAAAGATAAAGTTATATTGGCAAAGGTTTAATTACTGTTACAATGTTTTTATAAAGTTTCATTTTTCGACGGACTCGAAATTTAATGCGAAATAAAATTAAATATTTCATACGATCTAAGCTATTGCCCAATAGCATATTTTTGATCAATGAAAAAAGAGAATCAAAATCACTTTATTTAACTTTTGACGATGGCCCTGTTCAAGGTGTTACTGAAGGATTACTTGAATTACTTGAACAATATCAAGTAAAGGCTACTTTTTTTATTATTGGCTCTCGAATTAGCAAATCACCTAATTTACTAAAAAAAATACATGAACAAAAACATACCATTGCAAATCATTCATACAGCCACCCTAATTTCACTAAGTTATCCAGTGAAGCAATGCTTGAACAGATATTTGCAACCAATGAACTTATTAAAGAAACTACCCAACAAAATTGCCGGTTGTTTCGAGCACCCCAAGGGCGCTGGAGTATTAGGTTGATGTTTGAATTATTTCGTTTAAAAATGACGGCAGTACATTGGAGCCGTGACTCTGTAGATTTTCTTAAAGAGCAACCAGAAAAAATTGTGAAGCGCTTTATTGATAACCCAGTAAGAAATGGCGATATTATATTATTTCATGATGATAACTCTCGCTGTATTGATGCCTTAAAAATATTAATACCCCATTGGCAATCTCAAGGTTTTAGTCTCAACGCATTGGAGTGTAAATAAAAGTGAATATTCTATTTCATCATAGAACTCGCGGTCGTGGTGCCGAAGGCGTTCATATTAGAGGAGTAGTCAAAGGGTTAAGGCAGTTAGGTAATCATGTTAGTATATTATCTTTGCCCGGAGCAGAACCTGAAGCTGAAGAAGCAAAGGTGACTGATGATAAAATTAATCAAGCACCCACTAAAAAAAGTAGTTTTTCTATACTTTCTGATCTTACCAAACATGTACCAGAATTTGTTTTCGAACTTTTTGAGCTTGCTTTCAATTTAATCGCGGTAATACGTTTACGTAAAACCGTTAAAGAAAAAAAAATCACCCTTATTTACGAGCGTTATTCCTTATTTATGTTTGCCAGTGTTTGGTGGGCAAAACGTCATAACTTACCTATAGTGTTAGAAATTAACGACTCTTGCCAAGTTCAAAGAGTGCGTTCATTGACCTTTAAAAAGCTTGCTGCAAAAATTGAAAGTTGGATTTTTAAAAATGCGACCGGCCTAGTGTTTATTTCAACACGCTTTCAAGAAGTAGCTGAGCAAGCATACGGTGACATTGCAAACTCTGTTGTGTCACCTAATGGTGCTGATTTAGATAAATTTATCATTGATGAAACTTCTGGCTTAGCATTACGAAGTAAACTAGGTATTGAAGACAAAATAGTGCTTGGTTATGTTGGTGCATTCGTTCATTGGCATGGCATTGATTGGTTTGTTGATTTAGCTTGCCAAAAATTAAAGGAAACACCTGAGTTAGTATTATTGCTAGTAGGAGACGGTGTCGCTTTTGAGGGCATTAAAAGCCGTGTAATTGAAGCAGGTGTTGAATCTCAAGTTATTTTACCTGGTAAAGTCCCACATAACGAAGTTTCATCTTTTCTGTCTGCAATGGACTTGGGGATTTTGCCTGATTCAAATGACTATGGTTCACCTATGAAGTTATTTGAGTTTATGGCAATGGGCAAAGGCATGATTGCACCAGATTTCAGCCCTATTGCAGAGGTTGTTCAAGATAATGAGACCAGTTGGTTGTTTCCAGCAAGTAATAAACAAGCCTGTATAGACAAAGTTTTTAAAATTGTTAATGATAAAAAAGCCCACAAAAAAGTAGGTCTGAATGCTCGTGTCTATATTGAAAACGAGCGACAATGGAAACATAACGCCGAACAATTATTATCATTAGTTACTTCTAGTGAGAAAGATTGATGCAAAAAATAATAGCCGATTTAAAGCGTAAACAACAAATTTTTGCAGATGATGGTGCTAACGTAAGCATGTTAAGAATTTTGATGGCTGATGGCACCAGTGCAAACATAATTTATCGATGTATGCGCTGGTGTGCAACACATCGTTTAGGCCTAGTAGCCTATTTTTTTCAATGGCTAAATAAATTTATGAATGGTTGTGTGATCGGCAGTGGTGCAAAATTTTCCTCTGGTTTCGTTATTATGCACCCTGTTGGCATTGTAATTAATTCTAAAGTAATTGGTGGGCACAATATTACGTTAGAAAGTGGTGTTGTCATTGGTGATGAGAAGGGAAAGTCACCTTACTTAGAGAATAATATTTTTATCGGTTCTGGCGCTAAAATTATTGGCCAATTAACCATTGAAGACAATGTGAAAATTGGTGCAAATGCTGTCTTAACAAAAGATGCTAAATACGGCTCAACCATGCTGGGTATTCCAGCAAAAGCCTATTTAAAAAATAACAAAGGCACAAACTTATAATGGTAATTATTTTTTGGTTAAGTGTAGCTATTATCATTTACAGCTATTTTATTTACCCGCTGATTTTGATGATTTTTAGCGCAGTAAAGCAAGCGATTAGTGATACACGCTATCTTTGGAAAAAAAGCCAGCGTAGAATTGTAGACAAAAATAACCTCCCCCCTGTATCTATAATAATAGCCGCATACAATGAAGAGTCTTGCATCAAAGCAAGGGTAGAAAACTTACTTTCTCTCGATTACCCACAAGATAAATTGACTATATTAATTGGCTCTGATGGCAGCCAAGATAATACAGCAGATATTTTAACTTCGTTTGATGAGGTGAATTTAAAAGTTTATATATTTGAAGAAAATCGTGGAAAGATGAGTGTGCTCAATGATCTTGTTGAACAGGCAAACAGTGATTACATTGTTTTCTCTGATGCAAATACACATTTTAACAAAAATACCATTGATTACTTAGTCAGACACTTTAATCATGACGATATTGGCGCTGTATGTGGAGAGCTTCATCTAGTAGATGTTGATTCAGGCGATAATAAAGACAATATTTATTGGCGCTACGAACAAGTTTTAAAGTTTCATGAAGCTCGATTAAATGCATTACAAGGTGCAAACGGAGCAATTTACGCTATTCGAAAAGAACTTTTCATTCCCTTACCAGCTAACACTATTGTAGATGATTTTCAGATTGCAATGAATGTTGCTAAACAAGGGGCCCGACTAATTTATGATCCTGAAGCCATTGCAACTGAAGAGATAGCGCCAAATTTACAAGCCGAGGAAGGAAGAAGAGTTCGTATTGGCTTAGGTAATTATCAAGCATTATTCACTATGCCTTGGGCACTAAATCCTTTTTTAGGTTGGCGGTTTATAGCTTATATCAGCCATAAAGTATGCCGATGGTTTGTACCTCATTTGATGCTTATTGCCTTGGTTAGTAATTTATTACTCATTAGTAACCCTTTATATCAATTATTATTAATTGGACAAATTCTTTTTTACTCCATTGCTTTTTACGGTATTAATAAACAAAAAAAACAGCAGAACATTAGTTCAATTATAGGAATAATTGCCTTTTTTGTTTCTATGAATATAGCTTTAATGCGAGGGTTTATTCGGTATTTTAGCTCTAACGTCCAAGGCACATGGGAAAGAACAACAAGATGATTATTTTTTTTAGCTTACTTTTATTATTTCTATTACTAGTTTTTGCTTTTATATTTATTCTGAAAAAAAAGAATATGTCAGGTTGGTTGCCCCAATATATTAAACAGCGCTTAAAGAAACCGATAGAAATTAATGGCCCTACGCATATAATTTTTTCATTTGTTGATCATTATGAACCTCAATGGGGCAAACCTAATGACATTGATGTTGAGCGCTCTAGAGTTGACCGATGGTTAGCAGAATACCCTAAAATGGCAGAAAAGCACCAAGATGCCGATGGTTTTCACCCGCAACATACCTTTTATTATCCTGAAGAAGAATACCGTTTCGAGCATTTGAACAAAATAGCAAAAATGTGCCTAGATGGTTTTGGGGAAATAGAATTACACCTACACCATCATAATGATAATTCTGAAAACTTACGAGCACTTATTACTGGCTTTTGCCAGACATTGCATGACAACCATGGGGCCCTTAGTCACAACCCTGATACAGGCCAACTAAACTACGGCTTTATCCATGGTAACTGGGCATTAGATAATAGTGACCCAACCGGTAATAATTGCGGTGTAAATGACGAACTGATTATTTTAAGAGAAACAGGCTGTTATGCTGACTTTACATTTCCTTCAGCACCTCACCCTACTCAGCCTGATACCATTAATAGTATTTATTACGCAAAAGATGATCCAAATAGACCGAACTCACACAATACAGGTATTAATTGTAAAGTTGGCGGCAAACCTTGGGGCGATATTTTAATGGTTAATGGACCTTTAATGCTGAATTGGAAAAAGCTTAAAAAAGGCCTATTTCCACAAATTGAAAACTCAGATGTCCGTAAAGGAATGGAGCCCACACAAGATCGTATTGATTTATGGGTTGAAGCGAATGTCCACATTGAAGGTCGTCCTGAATGGCGCTTTATTAAAGTACATACCCATGGTACTCAAGAAAAAGATATGGACGTTTTATTAGGTAAACCGTGTGACGATATGTTTTCGTATTTAGAAAGTAAATACAATGATAGTGAGAATTATATCTTACATTATGTCAATTCAAGAGAAATGTATAACATCATAAAAGCAGCTGAAGAGGGGAATAAAGGCGATCCTAATAACTATCGTGATTACTTTCTCCCTCGTCCCCAGTTTAAAGTCGGTCCTCTATGAATATAAAGCATCAGCTCATTAAACGGCTTAATTTATCAAAGGTTTTATGGCCTTTTTTAACAAACGGTTTATATTGCTTTAACTTTCACCGTATTGGCTCATGGCAAGAAACAAGCTATGATCCTTGTGTATTTTCTTGTGACGCTGAAAATTTTGAAATCTATCTTTTTTTTATAAAAAATAATTTCAGAGTTGTTACTCTTAATGAAGTTAATAATATTGCTGAAAAAAACATTCCGATTAAAGAGAAATTAGCACTGATTACCTTTGATGATGGCTATAGTGATAATTACCATACTGCTTTCCCACTATTAAAATCGTTAGGATTACCCGCTACTTTTTTTATCACAACCAGCTTAATAGACTCTAACCTTATTCCATGGTGGGATGAAATTGCATGGTATGTAAGACAGTTAGCAAATAAAACCATTAAACTAGCACCATGGCATCATGCCTTAACTATTGATAAGAAGCCATCTAGACAAAACATACGTAATGTTTTACAACAAATAAAAATCAACCCTTCTTTAATTGAAAGTCAATTGGATGAATTAAGAGTATTGACCTCGGTAAGTATTCCTAATAATGAAAGTAATAATATATTTATGACATGGCAACAAGTTGGGGAGATGGCTAAAAATAATATGACAATTGGTGCTCATTCGCATACCCATAAAGTTTTTTCTTGTTTATCTGAGGCTGAACTGAATTTTGAACTTAAAGAATCAAAACGTTTAATAGAGCTTAATTTATCTAAAAATATCAAAAGCTTATCTTATCCCGTTGGTAGTGCGACAACTTACAATAAGAGTATGTATGGAGCTATTTCGTCTAACGGTTATAAGTTAGCATTTTCATTTAGTGCCATAATAAATAAGAGCCTTAATGAAAATCGTTTTGAAATAGGACGATTCTCAATAGATCAGCCTTTTAATGAAAGAGTCTTTAAAGAAATGATTTTAGGTGCAAAATCAAAATAACAGCTTAATGATAAATAAAAAAAGCAGGAATAAATAACTTTCCCCGCTTGTCCTGAGTTTGATATAACAACGTAAGGCGTTTAGCAAAGTCGGTGGATTACAAGTCAGAGTTGAATATGTTAGTAAAGTCCAAAACAGCTATATCAAGCAAATATTGGATGATACAGCATCTATATTTTGTATTAAAAACACCAAACCAAGTGCAAAAAAATATCAGGAGTGTAGAGACTAGCCTTAAAGTAAAGCTATCTTCCTTTACCAAATAACACAATCTCAACCGTTCGAATCAATATCAATATGTCCAAGAGAAAGCTGCGATGCTTAATGTAATACAAATCATATTTAAGCTTTTCTAATGAATCAGCTTCAGTAGCACCGTAAGGATATTTTAATTGCGCCCAACCTGTTAAACCCGGTTTAACATTATGGCGTTCGTTATAATAAGGAATATTCTTGATAAGACTTTGCACAAATTGAGGACGCTCAGGTCTTGGTCCAACAAAGCCCATATTGCCATGCAAAACATTCCAAATTTGTGGCAGTTCATCAATACGATATTTACGTAAATACTGACCAACTTTTGTAATACGGTTATCGTTTTCGCTTGCCATTTGGGCACCATTTTTTTCTGCATCTAAACGCATACTACGAAATTTGATCATATTAAACGGTTCGCCATCTAAGCCAACACGCTCTTGCTTATAAAAGATTGGCGCATTAAAACCTTCTGTAATCTTCATACACAACGCAGTAATAAGCATCACAGGCCACGTAAGTAATAACAAGATCAGTGCCATTACCGCATTAAATATCCAATCTAAGGTATTACGTAAATAATTATTAGAGGCAAAACCATTAGAATAAATGACCCAGCTAGGATAAATAAGGTTAACGGCTATTTGTCCGGTTTCACGCTCAATGAAATCCAATATATCTATAATTTCAATACCGCGGATCTTGCAAGCAAACAACTCATCTACAGGTAAGTTATTACGACGTTCATCATTAGCGACGACTATCTCATCAATATCATGGGCTAAGGTGTACTCAACTAGTGATTCATTTAAAGTGATGCGTGTTTCGCGCTGAATTCCATCAGGTGAATCACCTTGCATGATAACAAAACCATGTACAGTAAAGTCTTGCCTATCAACATCACGTCGCATACGTCTTTCTATAATTGATGCTCGTTGGCCAGAACCTAATACCAAAATATTACGCTTACCAAAACCAAAGAAATCTATTTTAAAGGTAAAATAACGAAAAGAACTGACGAGAAAAACACTAAGTAAAGAGGCTATAGCCAATAATTCTATTGGTAAATGATAAGGGCCATAAAAAGGATTGATGAGTGTTGTTGCACAAAAGCCCACAGAAACACACATCAACATGCGACGGAAAATACCTCGAAAACTTTCTCTCAGTTTTGAGTTGTACAAACCTAGCGCTAAGGCACTTAATTGATTAAGTAGCGCAAAAATAACAGCATAGAGTAATAAGAAACCATCAGATACCACCATAAAATCAACAATTTGATATTCCCCGTTCAAATGAACAGCTAACATCAAAGCACCAACAAATAAAATTTGCTCTACAATAATTAAAGATTTAGTACCTGCTGATAAATCACGAAATTTAGAACTAGACATAACTGGCTAGGTTTCCTTTAATTAATATTTGCTAATAAACAGCAACTTTTATACCGACAAAAAACAACGCTGATTCTAACAAAAAAACAACTAAAGTTAACGTTTAATTTACACACGTTAATTAACATTGCTAAAAGACAATAAAATACCATACAATTACACATCGTTTTTCAAACAAATTGTATTTAAAAAGGTATAAATTATGGATAATCGCTTTGCCAGCTCATTAAAAGTAGGTCTGCTATTGTTAGCAACTTTTCTTTCAGGCTGTAGTTCACACGATACTTTACCTAGTGCAACTTTGCATCCATCTAATACAGCCGATATAAATAGCTATAAATATTTAATCGGCTCTGGCGATGTGCTTAATATTTTTGTTTGGCGCAACCCCGAAGTTTCAGGTTCATTCGTAGTACGTCCAGATGGCATGATTACCACCTCCTTAGTTGAAGATATCGAAGTCTCCGGTAAAACCCCCACTGAATTAGCTCGCTCTATTGAAGAAATCTTAGCTACATATCTACGAGACCCTATTGTTACGGTCACAGTTGAAAATTTCGTTGGTCCTTTTAGTGAGCAAATTCGTGTTATTGGTGAGGCAGCACAGCCACGAGCTATTAATTATACTCAGCATATGACCTTACTCGATGTTATGATTCAAGTTGGCGGTTTAACCGAATTTGCTAATGGAAACGATGCAGTACTCATACGTATTGAAAATGGAGCACAAAGTCAATATCAAGTAATGATAGATCAGTTACTTAAAGATGGAGAAATAAGTGCCAATGTTGATATGTTACCGGGCGATATTATCATCATCCCTGAAGCTTGGTTTTAATATACCAAACACATAGTACATCAATAATTTAGCGCAAAATTAAAGGGTAGTAATGCAAGACATATTTGAAGAGATAATTGATTATCTAAAAGGAATTTGGTTAAAACGTCGTTATATCATCATAGCAACTTGGCTTATTTGCCCTATTGGCTGGTATTTTGTCGCTGCTATGCCCAATGTTTATCAATCAGAAGCAAGAGTATATGTTGATACCCAATCTTTATTACGACCTTTATTAAAAGGTTTAACTGTTGAGACCAATCCGAATACGCAAATTCGTCTTATGGTAAAAACACTGTTAAGCCGTCCGAATTTAGAACGTATTTCGCGTATGACAGATTTAGATGTACAGGCGAGCAATAGTGCTCAATATGAAGCAATAATCAAAAACCTAAAAGATAACATTAAAATATCAGGGGTTGGTCGACGAGAGAACATTTATACCTTAAGTATTGAAGATATAGACCCTGAAATGGCCAAGAATATTGTCCGATCAGCCTTGACTGTTTTCATTGAAAATACTTTAGGAGAAACTCGCAGTGACTCAGATAGTGCACAAAAGTTTTTAAATACTCAAATCAAAGATTATGAAAACCGCCTTTCAAACTCAGAAGCTAGACTGACAAGTTTTAAACAAAAATATAGTGGTATTTTACCTGATCAATCAGGTGGATATTATGTAAAACTTAATGGTAATAGAGAAAAATTAAAAGCAATTGAGTTAGATCTTTTAGAAAATAAAACTCGTCTTGATTCCGCTAAAAAGCAACTAGAACAATCTATTGTTGCTGACACTGGCAGTGATAATAAAATCAAAAGTGAAAGTTCAATACAAACCACTTACGATGACCGTATAAATGAATTAGAAGTTCAACTGGATAATTTAAAACTTCGCTATACCGACAAACACCCAGATGTCATCGAAATTAGCCGAAATTTAGAACATTTAAACAAATTGCGCAGCGCAGAGATTGAAAAGTACCTAGCACAAAATAATCAAAACTCTGGTAGCTTAAACCGTTTAAGTGCAAACCCTGTTATTCAAGAAGTACAAATTCAAGTGAATCAACTGGAGAACTTAATAGCCTCACTCAATGTTAGAGCTGATAATTACCGCCAGCGTATTATCGAGCTTGAAAATAGAGTGCATACCTTACCGGAAATTGAGGCTGAGTTAATTGCGCTAAATCGTGGATATGGTATTACAAAAGAGAAGTACGAAGAGTTATTATCACGTAAAGAAACTGCACAGCTAGCTCAACAAGCTGATGAAACTACTGATAAAATACAATTTCGCATTATTGACCCACCTCGTAAAGCAACTAAACCATCAGGGCCAAAACGCTTTATTCTATTTGGTGTAGTTACTCTTGTAGGTTTTGGTGTTGGCATTGGTTTGTCATTGTTAATGAGTCAATTGAACCCTGTTGCAACCTCTACAGCTCAATTATCTAAAATTACCGGCGTACCTATCTTTGGTGTTATCTCTGCCAATGAAAACTTAGGTTTACAACGATGGCACCAGAAGAAAACCTTCATTTTTATAGGCTCTAACTTGTTGTTACTCTGTTTATTATTGTTATTTGTCAGTTACTTTGTATTTCCTAACATTATTCAAGCACCATTAAAAAGGATCTTTTAGCCATGAGTACCATTGAAAAAGCCCTGGCTAAACAAAAATTAGCTCAACATGAAAAAGTCGACAATACTTCTGAACATGAAGTTAAAGCTGATAGTAATATTCAAGAAATAAGTAGCGTTTCGGCGTCTTTGGCAACAAAGAAAGTAAGCAGTAATAAAGAGAAAATAATATTAAATGGTGATAGGTTAAATGAACGTGGTTTTATTTATAGCCCTGACAGTGCTCATCATATTCAAGAAGAATTTCGCCATATTAAGCGAAAACTACTAAACAATGCTTTTGGTTTAGCTTCAAAGACACTGCATAACAGTAACTTAATTATGGTAACCAGCTCTCATCCTAATGAAGGAAAAACTTATGTAGCCATTAACTTGGCATTAAGCATCGCCCTTGAGCAGAATAAAACGGTACTATTGATAGATGCGGATGTATTGAGACCTAGCTTACATAGAGAACTAGAGTTTGAGAGTAAAAAAGGTCTACTTGAATACCTTCTTTCTGAAGTGTCATCGTTATCCGATATAATTTACAGTACTAACATCGATAATTTAAAGTTAGTTCCTGCCGGTAAGCCACATCATTTAACGAATGAATTATTGGCCAGTGAACGCATGGAAAGCTTAGCTAAAGAATTAGCAGAGCGCTACCCAGATAGAATCGTTATTTTTGATTGCCCACCAATAATTGGTGTGACAGAAACCCCTCTGTTATCTGATCTTGTTGGCCAAGCACTGGTTGTGGTTGAAGAGTCAAAAACTAAAACTGATGATGTTAAAACAGCGGTAAGTCAGCTAAATAGTGACATTGCTTTAGGCTTAGTAATGAACAAGACCATTAGATCTAAAAAGGATATATATGGCTATTATGGATATGGCTATGGCAGAAAAAATCAGTAAATTTCAACTAAAATTGCAAGGTTTTGCAATAGCGGGCTTACTTTTATCAGTCAGCTCATTTGCAGGCGAATGGCAATTTAATCCTAGTTTAGGACTTACCGAAACATATACCAATAATGTTGAACTGAATCAACTAGACAAACAATCGAGTCTAGTGAGTCAGTTCATTATTGGTGCTGATGCTATTTATAGTTCGAGAAAATTACAATTCTCATTTGCGGGCACAGAAACGCTTGCTGGTTACAGTCATAATAGTGAACTTAATGATGATTACCAGACTTTACGTGCTGATACTTCATACTCACTTTGGCAAAACAAGCTACAAATGATTGCCAGCTCAGCAATAACTAACGTTAGTCAAAACGATGGCAACAATAGTTTAGCCGATTTAGTTAGTGGTGATACCGTTCAGCAACGTAACCATTCTGCTGGTTTGCAATATAACACGGCTAACAGTGATTATTCACTTTCCTCTTCTCTCATCTACAGCCTAGTAGAAACGGAAGATAATATAGGTGAAAGTAATGGCTACACTGCATTAGTCAATAGTGAGAATGGTAATGCTGCTCGTTATGTTTTTTGGCAAGTAGATGGTTCATTTTCTAACAGAGAAAATGATGGTTTTACTAGTGAAAACTACCAATTAGAAACCAAATTAGGTGCTATAACGCCTTATAAAATAAACCCTTTTATTCGTTTATATAATGAAAGGGTCACAGGAAATTTAGCTGGTAGTAATCCTGATTCAATTCCCTCTTGGGGACCGGGCTTTCGCTATCAGGTAGCTAAGCACTTCATCATTGATGTATCGTACAACTATGTACGCGACAACACAGAAGCGAGTGATGACTACCTAGCCGCTGATATAGATTGGCAACCATCGTCACGTACATCACTAAAAGCAGGGTACTCTAAGCGTTTTTTTGGTGATTCTTATGAGTTAGACTTTTCCCACCGAACACGGCGATTAACCAATAACATTTCATATCATGAAACCATTGAAGTCTTTGACCGTAATAATTTTCAACAAAATACACCTGACAATTCACTTGAGCTAGCTGAAAACAATGAATTTTCGCTAAACAAACGCTTATCCTGGACGTCTCTGTTAGCTTTAACACGTACTACCTTTTCCCTAGACCTATCTAACCGTGATCGAGAAAGCTTAAGTACTGGTATCATTGATAATTACCTTGATGCGCGTTTTAGTGTTACTCGCCGTATGAGTACTAGAAGTGATATTACTGTCTATGTTGACTACAGCAAAAATGTTTTTGATAAAGATAGACCAGAAGGTCCAAGACAAGAAGATATTTATAAAACACTATCCACTACTTACAATAGAAGTCTAGCATCATCACTCAATGCTTTTTTAACGCTACAATATCTTGATCGAGCATCAAATGTTGAGCTTCTCACTTACACAGAAGCACGTGCTTCCATTAATTTAACAAAAGATTTCTAACATGTATGAAAGTTACTATGGTTTTAGTGAACGACCTTTTCAATTAAGCCCTGACCCTCGATTCTTCTTTGCTACTAATCACCATCAGCGTGCTTTATCTTATTTGCAATATGGCTTAGACCAAGGTGAAGGCTTTATTGTTATTACTGGACCTATTGGCACAGGTAAAACAACAATAGCCCGTAATTTATTAGCTAACATTGCCGATGAAAATATTGTAGCAGCACAATTAGTTACCACGAAATTAACACCCGACGAATTACTTGAGCTCGTTGCAGCTGAATTTAAAATTACTGTAACAGGTAACAGTAAGGCTGATGTCCTGCAAAGTATAGAAAAGTTCTTAATCAATTTGAATAAGCAAGGTAAGCGCGCTTTATTACTAGTCGATGAAGCTCAAAATCTACCCGTTGAAACGGTAGAAGAACTGAGAATGTTATCTAATTTTCAACTCGATAATAAACCACTTATCCAAAGTTTTTTGTTAGGTCAAGAAGAGTTAAAAGCCATTATATCTGCACCGGATATGGAACAATTTAGACAACGAATAATTGCTTCTGCGCACTTAAAACCACTGAATGCCGAAGAAGTAAAAAACTATATCAATCATAGATTAGCGCAAGCTAACTGCAATAGAGAAGCCTTATTCTCAGATGAAGCGTTTCAGCTTATTTTTGAAAAAACGCTAGGCGTACCAAGAAAAATAAACATCTTTGTTGACCGCTTATTATTGTTTGGTTTTCTAGAGGAGTTAAAGAAAATTGATTGTAATGCCATCAATGAAGTTGCCAAGGAAATGTCTGTTGAGCTGACCGGTTCACTGAGCGGAAGTGCCCTTGAAAATGATAACCAACACCAACCATTAGTCATAAATTCAACAGAACATGTTGAAAATATTAAAAATGTTTTACGCGAAGTAGAAGAAATATTAGAAAGTTCAATTCAACAGAAAGTTAAAATGACACGTTATATTGATAAGCTATTAAAACAAAAAAATCGTGAATTTGCTGAATTACAGAGTAAAACTGCTGATAGTAAATAACTATCAGCAACTTGGTAGTTAAACGTTAATCGCTATCTGATATTTTTCAATCAAAGAATAAAGCGTCGGTCTGGTAATACCTAATAATTCCGACGTCTTCGACATATTCCCATCCGTAAGCGCATAGGCTTTTTGAATAGCTATAGTTTCGGCTTGTTCACGCACTGCACGTAAATTTAGTGACAATTCATACTCTGCATTTTCTTTATCGAAGAAACCTAAATCAAAAGCCGTTACTTGATTACTTGTACTCATAATAACCGACGATTTAACTTTATTTTGTAATTCTCGAATGTTGCCAGGCCACTTATGGTGCCGTAAACCATATAAAGCATCATCAGCAAATGACTTTGCATTACGTTTATATTCAGCGGCATATTGCTGTAAAAAGAAATTAGCTAATATTAGTACATCTTCATCACGATCACGTAATGGAGGTATATTTAAAGTAATCTCTGTAATACGATAAAAAAGATCTTCACGGAACGTTTTTTCTGAAACCATCACTTCAAGATTTTGGTTGGTCGCACATATGACACGAACATCAACCGGTATTTCTTTTCGTCCACCTAAGCGTTCTATTATTTTTTCTTGTAAAAAGCGTAACAATTTTGCTTGCAAATGATAAGGCATATCACCTATTTCATCTAAAAATAAGGTCCCGCCTTGAGCACACTCTATTTTTCCTAAAGTTGTTTTATGAGCGCCAGTAAAAGCTCCCTTTTCAAAGCCAAATAACTCACTTTCTAATAAGTTTTCAGGAATTGAAGCACAGTTAATCGCAATAAAAGGTTTATCACTACGATCACTCACTTTATGAATAGCTTTAGCCGTAACTTCTTTACCAGTACCACTTTCACCTAGAAGCAGCGCTGTAATCTCCGTAGGAGCAATACGTTGCACCATAAGGCGTAATCTATCAATACTTTCACTACTACCAATAATGCCCGTATCACAGCCTACAATAGACTTCATACTACGGTTATCTGTCTCAATCCTTGCTAAGCTAAAAGCGCGAGAAACAATGACATTAATAACATCAGCATCAACTGGTTTTTGGTAAAAATCATAAGCACCCATTTCAATAGCTTTTAGGGCATTACTTCTATCATCGTTACCGGTAATAACAATCACTTTAGTATGGGGAGCAATTTCTAATATTTGTTTTAATGCCGCTAAACCTTCGCTAGCATTAGCAGCATCTGGCGGCAGACCTAAATCAAGTGTTACCACTTTAGGCTCATGACGTCTCACTGCAGCAATAGCACTTTCACGAGTATCAGCAAGTACTACTTCATAGTCAGCCAAACTCCATTTAAGCTGTTTTTGTATACCTAAGTCATCATCAACAATTAATAATTTTTCCATAATACTGCCATTTCCTTTATTTTTATTCTTTTTTAATCATTGTTACCACAAGGAATAACAAGTGTAAAAATACTACCTTCATTTTCAAAGCTAGTTACCTGTAAAGTGCCACCAATACTTTCAACAAACTGCTTAGCTTCGTAAACGCCAATCCCCATGCCCGCATTACCTTTGGTGGTATCAAAAGCTTTAAACAAACGGTTTTTAATAAAATCAATCGACATACCGCACCCATTATCCACAATAGCAATATGTAAATTGTTGTTTATCCTTTCTGCACTTATTTTAACCCAGCCACTTTCAATTGTCGCTTCTTGTGCATTCTGTAATAAATGATTTAATACTGAAGAAAACCTTTCCTCATCAATTGAAATCATTTGTTTGATAGCTAATTGAACACAAATATGTGGTAACTGTACATTACGCTGCTCAACTACCGTCTGAATTAACGTCTGTACGTCTGTACTCTTTTTCGTTGACTCTAGCACTTGCTTATTACGTAACTGTGTTAATACTTTATCAAGTCGCCCCGTTGCTGATTCTATGGTTTCAAAAACATCATCAATAAAATCTGGGTTATCTCTGTGACGTTTAGCATTACTATTAATTAACGCCAGCTGTGCTTGAATATTTTTTAAATCGTGAACTAAAAAAGCTGACATGCGATTAAAAGCATCAAACTGCTTAGCTTCAGCCAAACTCTCATTCGCTTCATTAAGTGACAAGTAATTACTGAGTTGTTTGGAGATAGAAAAGAGTAAATCTCTGTCTTCCCAATTTAATACGCCTTGCTCTTCGGGGAGTGCTAACAAGAAAAAACCGTAAACTGATTTATTCATAAAAATGGGAATGATTATATCAATATTCTTTTGCTCACATGCTCGAGCATCTAATTCTAAGCCAGGATAGCTATCCTCAACCATTGCCAACTCTCTAATATCGATAATCCAACCGTGTTGTTGACAGAATTCATCTACCGAAACTAAGAAATTTAATTCATTTTGCTCAAGCTCGAAGTTTTTCTGATAAAGAGGTTGAAAATGACTCGATGAGATTTTTTTGATTAATGCACCTTGATGAATGTTCAACGATGAACAAATAACATTGGTTGCAGTATGGTAGCAATCATCATTTTCACCAATTTCAAGTTGCTCAATTGACTTGAGCCATTCAACTCGATAATCATATTTATTAGCGAAAAAGTGTTTAGTGATAAACACCTTAACTTCTCTACGTAATCTATCAGTGATTAATAAGGCCGCTAAAACACAACCACCTAAAATAATGAACGCAACGCTTATAACGTCGCCCCAAGCACCACCAAAGTAATTAATCACGTAACCGGCTATAGCTAATAAGAGTAGATAAACACCTGAAATGAGTAACATTGAACTATAAAAAACCATTTCACGTGAAACGAAAACATCCACAGACCAGTCTTTAATGCGTCGAGTACTTACCAGGATTAATGGCATACCTATGGCAGTAATAAAACCCCGCGCATACCAGTAAGAAAAATCTAATTGGTTAACCATGGCCGCCTGAGCAAAAAGCACAAAGTCAAAAACAGTGGCCATGCCCAAGGCAATAATTAAAGACCAAATGGCCCATTTAACTTTAACATCGGCATTTCGGTATAACTGTTCAAGTAAAACAAGTAACCATAAGTTAAGTAATAAAAATAATGAAAACAGAAACTTCATACTTTCAGGTATAAATAGCGCAGCTCCCCAACAAAGCACAGATAAGCCGCTAAAGACTTGAAGGTATTGCTTAACTTTGGGATGGGAAATGAATGCTTTAACAGACGTGATATTTGATTGTGTACAAATAATTAATAGCGACCAAACGGCTACTTTAAAGGTTTCTATTGCCATGACGATAAGCAATGAAAAACCTTGTTTAGGTTGTAGTGCTGCACTAAGAGAGGAAGAAAAAACTAATATTGCCGCTAGTAGCATTAAACCACCGGCTAAGGTTTTATTACGTGCAGCTAAAAGCAATAAAATAAAAACTGCATAAGCACAGGCTGCTAAAAAATAACCTGAGGTGCCAATTACTTCCATTTATCAAAATCCTAAAATGTTGGTATTACTAAGGTGACATCTTTGTTGGAATAGAAATTATTATATAGTAATTCATCATGATGTCTTAGCTTTATTGGCCTAATTTATACCCATGTTACCTCAAGATACAGGATTCAGCTGGAATTAGAAGCGTCTTTAGGCAAGGTATTGATTGAAGATAATGGTTGTTCCCTTATCGAAATTAATAACGGAGCATAAAGCGTTTCTAAACCAGCCCTACGGGGATGTCTGAGAGAATAATGCTCTTCCTTGCATCTCTTTTTAAGGGAACAACCCTTAATAAAAAGATGCGCCTCGATCATAAATCGCACAGTCATCCTGAAACTCGCATCTTGAAGTATCATGGGTATAGCAATAAAACAGCCTAGCTAGCTCTATTTTCGGATGCTCTTTCGGTAAAGAGTTCAGTTAAAATAGGTACCAATAAAAAGCTCGAAAGTGCAGAAACACATAAACCAGAAATAAGTACCACACCCAGTGGCTGCCATAAACTGCCACCATATAATGTTAATGGAATTAAACCGCCTATGGTCGTTAGCGTGGTCAACAATATAGGAGTAAAACGAACAGCACTAGCCTTTAATACTGCCGAATGCTTGTCTAAACCTAAACGTAAATTAACATTGGTACTATCAATCAAAATAATGGCATTGTTAACAACAATGCCAAACAAACTGATCAAGCCTACAAAAGCCATCATAGAAAAAGATAACCCTGTTAAATACAGCCCTATAATAGAGCCTGCCATTGCAAAAGGGATTGAACTAAAAATAATCATTGGCTGCAAAATAGATTTAAACTGCAACACCAATACCGCAAAAATACCCATGGCCGTAATCAACATAACTTGTGTTAAGCCAGCAAAAGTCTTCTGTCGAGATTCTTCTTCGCCACCTAGAGTAAAATGCATACCTGCAGGCAGATCATACTGTTCAAGGTAATTAATCAATTGTTTAGTGATTTCGCCAACTGAATAACCGGTTTCAACATCGGCAGATACTTTAGCCATACGTAGCTTCTGGTAATGAAAGAAGTCACTGCCACCCTTTTTTAATTCCATGGTAGCAAGTTGCTCAAGGGGAATTGAAACCCCTTGATTATTGCTAATTTCAATGGCTGATAAACTATCAATACTGGGATTTTTTTGACGAATCATAATAGGATAATCTTCGCCGTTTATATCATTAAACTGGCCAACAGTCGTACCTGATAAAATGGTACTAATAGTTTTATCTAATCGTTCAACACTAACGCCACTCAATGCTGCCTGCTGGTAGTCAATCGTTAGCGCCAACTCAGTATTTGCCATACCAATAGGGTTATCGATATTTACAATACCTGATAACTGTCGCATTTTAGCCGAAAGATCATTGGCAACATGCTCTAAGTCAGTTAAGGATTCGCTTAACAAGCGAATAGCAATAACCTGATCGGTCACCGGACCCTGAGTAAACTCTTTAACAGTGATTTCCGCCTGCTGCCAGAGATTAAAATCATCACGTAAGCTTTTGACTAACGCCGTAACTTCATCTGCTTGATAATCCTTTAACACTAATAATGCTTGGCCAAAACGAATCATACCGCGCTTGGGTACTTCATTATAATAAATACGTGGATTTGAATTACCAATATTTAGCGCTACTTTATCAACTAAATCATACTGTTTAACATGCAGACGAACTTGCTGCAGTACCTTATCTGTATATGCTAGAGATGAATTACCCGGCGTAGTAACATTAATTAATAACATCGGCTTTTCTGCTTTAGGAAATAAGCTCACGCCTACTTGCCCAAACAAAGAAAACATAGCAACTAACATCAATAAACTAACAATAATAACAGCTGTTTTATTACGCATTAAAATCGTTAACGTATTGGTATAACTCTTTTCAGCAAACTTGTTGGCGTAATGTTGCAGGGTCTTAAATTTAACCTTTTTAGGTTTAGCGTCTTTTTCAATAACAACAAGTAATTTGCTGGCTAAAAGTGGGGTTAACGTTAACGCCACTAATAACGAGGCAAATAATACTAACACCACAGTTACTGGCATTGAGCGAATAAAATCGCCGGTATCACTTTGAATCATCAGCATTGGTAAAAAGGCTAGCATCGTAGTGATAGTGCCACTGGCTATAGCCCAAGCTACTTTACTTGTGCCCGATGCTGCGGCATCTTTTATATCTTTACCCAGCTTACTTTCTCTATGAACACTCTCGGTTACTACAATGGCGTTATCAACTAATAAACCCAACGCTATAATTAAACCAACAATCGACATTTGCTGTAAACCATAACCACTAAAATCAAGCCAACCAATAGCCATTAGGAATGAGATAGGAATAGCGAGGATCACCACTAACGCTTCTCTGAACCCCAAAAACAGTAAGGCCATCAAACCAACAATAACCAGACCTTGCGTTAAATTATCAAAAAAACCATTAACACGCACATTAACACTGTCAGCTTGTTGAAATAATTTAGCCAGTTTAAGTCCACTAGGCAAACTTTGTTTAAACTGCTCAACCTCTTGGTTTATTTGCTCAGTTAAGACAAATATATTAGTTTTTTCACGCTGCTCTACCGTAATAAATATCGCCGGTATATCATCAAAGTAAGCTAAATAACTCGGTTCGGCATCAGTAAAACTAACGCCCGCAATATCTTTAACTTTTAATACGCCATTCGCACTAGCGATGTTGTTATCACTAATAACAGTATTTTCAATATCAACTAATTGAGTAAAGTTACCACTGGCTTTAACATTAAAACGCCGTGTGCTGGCATCAACAAATCCAGGGGTTATATTTAATGCTCTACCTTGAAGTACTTGCGTAATATCAGTAAGCGCTAGGCCATAGTATTTTAATAACGGTAGATTAATATCTATCGCAACAATTTGTCTTGGATATCCCCATATGCTCGCCTTGCGAACACTTGCTATCGTTTCTAGTCGTTTTTCTAATAATTTGGCATGCAATTCCATCGTTTTGTAATTGGTCGGCTCAGACCACAAAGCCAACTGCATTATGGCAACACTGCTTGGTGTTGCTTTTAATACCAACAACTCCGCAATGCCTGCAGGTAAGTTAGGTCTTACAGTTGATACCGCCTGCTTTACTTTATTAAACGCAGCTTCACCGTCTGTGCCATAAAGAAAATCTATAGTAATTCTAACTGCACCATTATGGATTTTGGCTTCAATCTTTTTAATATTTTCAATATCAGCAATTTCTTTTTCAAGCGGATCAACCACTAAGGTTTCAATATCACTGGGTGAAGCACCAGGATAAACCACTTCAATTAAGGTGACCGGTAAATCAAACTGAGGATCTTCTGAGCGAGGCATATTCAAATAGGACACAACACCCACTAAAACCAACAATAAAAATATTGTTAAGGTGAATTGTGCATTATCTATCGCTAATCTAGGGAGTTTCATTGGTTATTTCTCTTTACTGAGCTTGATCTAGCGGCTTATTTTCAATTAACGCTAGATGTTGCCAGCCCCGTGTGACAATAGTTAATGGGGGAGAACTTGGCTGAGCAGATAAATAGATATATTCATTTGAAAGTTGTTTAATCAAAAATTCTTGCTGGCGATAACTTTTGGTCTCTGTTGAGTTCGTATCTAACACCATAACTAACGCTTTTCCTTGGCTATCAACACTATTAAGCGCCTCAAGAGGTAGTCGATAAGAAAACGTATCTGTCATAACCTCAGCTAATATATGCACTAATTGTCCAACAACAACTTGATTCACTTTTAAATTTTCCAATAATACTTCAATAGTAAATAAATGACTTTGTTGATCAGAAATAGCTGGAATTTTACTCACAGTGCCAGTAACTAAGCCATATTGCGTTAAATTCAGGTCTATTCTTTGCTGTAAATTAACTAGATTGACTTCCGATGCCGTTAAAGCGACACGTACTACTAAATTATTTTCTACTGCGGCTATTTTTAAAGCGCTTTGGTTAGGGCTTTGCAGTTCACCTAACTCAGTATATCGAGAGAGTACTACACCATCAAAAGGGGCAATCAACTGCGATTTAACAAGATTATATTGGGCAATTTTATGGCTAGCACGGGTCGTTTCAACTAAGGTTTTAGCATCATCTAGTGCTTGTTGTGAGCTTAACTTTTTACTGAGCAGCGTATTAATACGCCTAATTTCACGTTTTGCCTGTAACAAACGGGCATAACTAGCATTTTTTTCCGCGGTCAGTTCTTCGCTGTCAAGCTGAGCTAATAACTGGCCTTTAATAAAACTATCGCCTTCATCAATATTCAGTTCTTCGAGATAACCACTACTTTTAAAAGATAAATTTAACGTTCGCTTAAAAGTTAATTTGCCCGTGCGATTGATTTTCTTAACAATAGGTTCAGCTTTAATTGTTTTAGTTTCAAGTTCTTGCGCAAAAACAGGCGCACTTGAGAACAGATTGATAAAGCATAAAAAAGAAAGTAATCCGAAAAGGCGTGGTTTCATTGTAGGGTTATAACCGCAAATTTAATAAGAGATTCATAACTTTAGGCAGTTTTAGCCGTAAAGTATATAAATATTAATCATATGGTAAACATAAGTTTTACCGACCAAATAAACGGGCTAATTAATTAGCCTTTTATTGATTGATGACAGTAATATCGCGTAGCTAAAGCTTTTAACCTCAGCTACGCAGAGGGGATTCAACGACATGTTTGCCGTTAGAAATTAAAAGCTAGACCAACCACTGTACCGTGAGTGATGGTGTCATAACCAAAATATCCCTGTTGTCCTGCACTACCTTCTTCATAATCGACCCAAGTCGCTTTATATTTAAGGTCCAAAGTCATTAAATCACTAATTTTATACATAACGCCACTTTGAACAGAAGAAGTGAAGTCAGATCCAAGACCAAAACCGCCTATATCTGCTTGAGCTAAAAACGTCCACTTATCATCGATATTACTTATCCACCTAACACCAATAACAGGGTCTACCCAATCAGCCTCAACCTCTTTTTCAAAATTATTTTCAGGGCGAATTGCAAAATCAAGCGTTACGTCTATATCGTTATCCCACCACCTAACACCGGCAAAGTAATCAAGAAAGCCATCACCCAGTTTATTTCGATACAAGGCCTGTAGTTCAAGTACACCTTGACGAACGCTAACATCAGTAGAATTGCCATTAGCATCGGTTTTATCTCCGCCAAGGTCCATAAAGCCATAATCAAACACAACACCCCAACCTGAATCATGGTGAGCTTCAAAATGAACCATAGCTGCAGCGTCCAAATTATCTAATATGGTATCAAAATCAACATCCACATCAGCTTCGTTAGTACGACCAATGGTTGCATCACCTTTAATGGAAGTGACCATCAAATACGGCTCTAGTTGATAACTCCATTCTTGGGCAGACACACCGGCAGAATAAGTACCTATTGCTGAGAGTAGTAAACTTAATAAAACTTTATTTTTCATCTTATTTCCCTTTAATTTATTATCCTAAAATTTACTTGAAATTGAACTTATCCAAAGAGATGAACCTTGATGGATCATTATAGATGTTAATAATTATTAGGGATTAGATCAATTACATATCAACAGATATAATAATTAATTAGCGTGATAAAGAATTATGATGTTATGAGCGGTATGTATTATTTTTCAGTAGGTTCAGAAGATCAACAGTGAAGAGCTGCTGAAAAAGCAACCAGAGTGGGCTCACCCTGGTTACAAGAAGTTATTATATAGCTGGGCAGCCTTTCAGCATCAATGCAGTATTAACCCCAGTTTTTACCATACCGAAATAGCTGGCAGTATTTGAACTGTCGAAGTTGCTACTATCAATACCTACCATGTCAGTAATTTGTTGTAATGCGGGAAATGAATTTTTATCTTTGTCGTAAGCGTCAAAGGTCGTTTCAATTTTATCGCAAGTAAACATATTAGCCATGCCATCAGATGAGGCATTTTTAATAGCATTGCTAGTCTGGCATCCTGTCAACAACACTGCAGTTAACGCCACGATACTGAAATTCATTATTTTAATCATATTATGACTCAGCAATAGGTAATAAGGTTATCTCAACACGGCGGTTAAGCTCGCGTCCGCCAGCTGACTGGTTGTTTGCTACCGGTTGTGCTTCACCAAAGCCGACTATTTCTAAACGCTCACTAAGTATTTTTTGTCCACGTAAGTAATTGGCTACCGAGCCAGCACGATCTTCAGATAGCTTTTGGTTGTATTGAGCAGAACCGCTAGAGTCTGTATGACCAGAAACAACAACAAGTGTTTTATTATATTCTTCAAGTACTAGGGCAACAGAATTTAACACACCAGTAAAGTTGGTATTGATATTAGAGCTACTAGTAGCAAAAGTGATGTTACCTGGCATGATCAGGTTAATTTTGTCACCTTCACGTTGAATACTTACGCCACTATCTCGCAATTGCTTACGTAACTTCGCTTCTTGAGAATCCATATAAAAACCAATACCGCCACCGATAGCCGCGCCGCCTGCTGCTGCTGCAAGAATACGTTTATTACGTGTATTGCTATCTTCATCTTTATTGCTGATATAGGCGACGACGGCTGCTAGGCCAGCCCCCGTGCTTGCGCCGATAGCGGTCTTGCTGGTTTTGCTTTCCCCAGTGTAAGGGTCAAATGTTGTACAGGCTTGTAACAACAGTATGGCTGAAGCGGTGGTGATAATTTTTTTCATGAAGATTTCCTGTTTTGGCCTGATTGCTACTTATGTGAAGCTATGGCTGTTATTAATTACTATGCCCAAGCTACTTGAAGATGCTTGGGTATATATCGATGCTATTGCAGTTCTGTTTTTTTCATAGCTATTTAAGGCACAAAAAAACCCGATTAGTGTCGGGTTTAAATATTTACGAAAACGCGCATATCTATAGCGGACTAAATTTTAAAAACAACAGGTATAACATTTAAGATTCGCAATATAATTGTTAGCGTTGTGTTTTGTAATCTAGATAATAAAATTGCTCTAAATGGTCCACCCGACAGGAGTCGAACCTGTGACCTATGCCTCCGGAGGGCATCGCTCTATCCAGCTGAGCTACGGGTGGAAAATAAGAAATGGCATTCTATTAAAAGCCTCGAACGAATACCAGTACTTAATTCTTTTTGTTACGTATATTGATAAATTTATTCGAGGGTTGGATATAGACTTAATTTATCAACTTACGAAGAGCATGTTTTAGCACTTTGAAGCTCACTAATTCTATATATACTTTATTAAGTTAATTAAGAGGCTCGCTGGCAGTAATCATCATTATCTTCTACATACCTTTGAGCTTGTTTAATTGAGCCAAAATAATAAGTAAGTAATTTACCCCGTTTTTCACGTATGGTAATGGGAAAGTCGAGTTGTTGAACAACTTCAAGCCAAGTTTTAACGAGGGCTAATGGTGGTAGTTCTTGCATATTTTCATCCTTGAAAGTAATAACTAATAACACTCTACGTCAATTAATTATGTAAATCAAAGCCCAGATCCTCTTTATAATAACGCTGGGCATACCTTTTATTAAAGTGGCGGCTCTAGAAATAATATCTAAGACTGGCATAAACACTCAGCGGATAAGCCCCAAATTCAGAGCCAAAAGCGTAATCAATATTGGCGTCATTGGCATTATATTGTAAGGTATCACCATGACTTATATACACTCCAAAATCCGAGTATAAATTATCACTCCAGCTGGTCTCGCTACTGACAGTCAAAAACACAGAGCTATCACTGATATTATAAAATGCACTGGCGCTCACAGAAATCAAAGGCGAGGCTAGCCAAGTTAATGCGGGGATAAGATAGTGCTCACCATATAAATACACGCCAGCTTTCTGGTAGGGCGCTTGTGTGGCAAGTTCGGTGTAATCCTTAACACTATTACTGCCCGCACCATTATAGTGATACTCGATCATAATAATAACATCTTCATTTAACGCATAGTCTGAGCCGATTGAAGAACGCCAATAGTTATCAGTGTAGGCGCCAGCTGAGGGTAGGGTGTTAGCTGAAAAATTTTCTACCTTCTTATTTTTTATAATGTTGCTTTCTATTGAGTTATTGTCAGAAGTGTTACTTTCATAATCATTGCTGTGCTGCCAATCCATATAAGCGACTTCAAACCAAAAGCCAAAATCACCTATTGAACGCTCAATACCACCACCAAGTAACCAGGCATCATCCATAATAATAGCGATAGCTTCTATATCATTACCCTGAATAGAGTTTTTAGCCCGTAAAAATGCGGCACTGTTCTGTTTTTTACCGTCCTCTCCGATAACCAAACCCACATCTATCACAGCGAAGTCACCCACATCAGCTTTATAACGAATAGCATCAATACCAACACGATATTCTTGGTTAAGTGTTTGAATAGCGAAAGGGATAAATATATCGGTTGGATTAATAAAGCGAGCAGATCCAAATGACAAGACTTGTCTTCCAATCGTTAAATCTCCATATTGATTACTGTATTGATAATTAAATCGGTCAAGGTTTTGTAAAACCACGCCATGACTACCTACATCACTCAAAACGGCATCTAAATCTTTATAACGGTATTGATTACTAGCCGAAGAAACAGTGCCGCCAATAGCGCCTATATTGTCATTGGTATAATACCCAGCCATGTCACTGTTTGAGAAATACAACGGCTGTAGTTCGTAATCTATTTCGATATTGCCCTTACTTGTCGACAAATATGATGCCATTAAACGTAATGCATTTTGTGATTGAAAGTTACCAGGAATGGCTTGCGTTTGATTTAGACTGTTAATATTTTCAGTAGTGCTCTTTTTAGTATCATTGTTTTCAATAGAAACACTGTCTTGCGCCAGCGCATAACTTTTCACATAACCACTAAATGAAAAACTATCCGCATAACTGGTCATAGGTAAGATTAAAACACCAAATAGTTTTAACGCAAAACAAGCCTTAGCGGATAACCCTTGCACTAATTCCTGCATTAACTTCTGCGCTCATCATCAACAATGCACCCATCAACCAAACGAATAATACGTTTAGCTCGTTCCATTATTTTCGGATCATGCGTTGAAAAAACAAAGGTCATATTTTGTTTTTCATTTAATTCTTTCATCATATCAAGCAAGTCAGCGCCTGTTTTCGAATCTAAATTAGCTGTTGGTTCATCCGCTAAAATAATACTAGGCTTTGATACCATAGCTCGGGCAACAGCCACTCGTTGCTGTTGCCCGCCTGATAATTCGGCAGGGCGACGATCTCCCAGACCTTCTAAACCTACCGCATGCATAAGCCTATCTACCCGCTTGTTTCGTTCTGCTGCCGGAACGCCTTGCAGTAACATAATATATTCAATGTTTTCTCGGGCGCTTAACACGGGTATCAAGTTATACGCTTGAAAAATAAAACCAATATGATCACGTCTAAAATCTGACAATTCAGTGCCCGTCATGTGGTTAATATTTTTATTATCTAAAAACACATCCCCCGAACTGGGATTATCTAAACCACCAATTAATTGTAATAAGGTTGATTTACCAGAGCCAGAAGGACCGATAATAGCGGTGAATTCGCCTCGTTCAATAATGATATTGGCATCAGTCAGCGCTTTCACTAGCGTATCACCTTGACCAAACTCTCGACACAAATGAGTCGTTTCAATGATCGTATTTTGGCTAGCTATCACTTTATTAGGGGCACCAACAATATCTACTTGAGTTATCATTTAAATTTTTTCCTATTTACTCAGTAATTTGTTATTTATTAACGGTTAGTTAAAAAGTTAAAGCGTTTTTCGCATGGCAAAAGAAGGTTGTAAACGCGATGCATGAAAAGCAGGGTATAAACTCGCAATCAGTGTAACGGCTAAAGTCGCTAAGCCCATAGTGGCAAAACTGCTGGCGTCGAGTATTAAATATATGGGTTCATTTAAGGTCAACCCTGACATTTCTAATTCGGAGTAATCTATACCGATAATAGAGCCCCAATAGCACAAGACAAAAGCCATTAATAAACCAACGGTTACGCTTAACAATCCAATAAAAAAACCTTCCAACATTATTTGATAAAAAAGCTGCTTAGCACGTGTTCCTATGGCCAGTAAAATACCAAACTCTGTTTGTCGCTCAAAAATAGACATAAACATAGTATTTATTAAGCCTAAGCAAACCAATATATACATTATGATTGAAACGATAAGTGTCGAGTACTTGGTCATAGCAAGCATACTACTCAGTTGGGGTACTAACTCTTTCCAGCTTAAGGTTTCTATTTGATCATTATTGAGTGTTTGCCAAAAAGGTAAACTTTTATCTTCAGCTTGGTGTAAGTGTTGTAATCGTAGGGCAACTTCATGCACACCGGTAATATTTAATAATTTTTGTCCTTGTGCCAAGTTTATAAAAGCCATGCCAATATCCATGTTTCTTTCATTAAAACTGAATAAACCTGAAACACGAAACAGTGCTTGGGATAAATCGCCACCATTTGCCTCTGAAACAGTAACAACTAACCGGTCACCTAAACTAATTTCTAATAAATCAGCAAGTTGTTCTCCTATGATTATTTCACCATCAATTCCTGATAAATAATCACCTTGAGTTACCGCCAACTTTAACTTACTTACTTGTGCTTCTTTTATCGCATCTATGCCATAAACAATTGCTGAGGCAACATTTTCTGAGGAAGAGGTCATTGCGCCCGTTAACACCCTTGGTGCAAACGCTTGAATGGCTGTGGTGGTATTAAGTTGCTGATAAAGCGTCGTGGTATCTTCGATATATAGGTCTATATCGTTCGCCTCACGAAACCCCACTCGATGAATTTGTCCTTCTCCTAAGAAGGTTTGTGTGCTGATTTCCACCATGGTTTCAACCATGCCACGCACAAAAGCATCAGTAAATAAAATAGCCGCCAAGCTGCATGAAATAAGTAATACAGTTAATAATGTTCTGCGAGTATTTCTAAAAATACTGCGTTTAGCTAAACGTGAAATTAAAGTAGCTGGTGAGGATGCTTTATCTAGTTTAGGTGCCTCTGTTGCCCTAGTCATCTTTAAACCGCCTGTAATGCTTTTAACGGTGAGATTTTAGCTGCCCTAATAGCAGGAATGAAACTGACTATTAACGTACTGCTAATAACAACAATTGATGGTAATAACACCACAAACCAGCTTACTTCACCTAGCATGGTATCAAATATAATACCTCCCATATCTATTGGCTCTGGCATAGATATACCGACACCGGCTAACCAAAAACAAACAGGTAAGGCTAATGCCAATCCAATTAAACAACTGATAATAGCTAACACAAAAGACTCTAGCATTATCAAGGTAAAAACAGCTACAGGCCGAGTACCAATAGCCTTTAAGACTCCAAACTCACGTGTTCGCTCTAATGTGCCCATTAAAATAGTATTTAATACGCCAATTGAGACAATAAATATAATAATGCCCATAGAGACATAACTGCCTTTTTTATCAGCCTGCATACTCTTATAAAAAGAGGATTCAACCACTTGCCAAGGGTCTACACTTAAACTTTTATTTTTAAGCGCTAATTGAGTGTTAACCGCGAATTTTCTTGCTTCGCTTTGACTCGATAAAATTATAGCTAGCTCATGAACTTTACTGGTATCACCTTGCATTGATAAAAACTCTCGCATGGCTGATAAATGAATATAAACATTCATGCGCTCATATGAACCTACATCACCAACAATGGCGACAACTTCAAAAATATCATTGGCGATAGAGCCATCAATACCTTGAGAGATAAGTACCAATTCGTCACCTATAGTCAGTTGCAAGTTTTTAGCCAGAGTAAATCCGACCATAGCAGGGAAATAACCGTCTGTGCTTATTTGATTACCATCAAGATTAGTTACCTGATTAATTACCTCGCTAGTTAAGAAATGCCCTTCACTAATTTTATTTTCCAAACGTGTTGTTTTAGCTTCGCGATCGGGATCAATACCAATAACTTGAGCCGGAAAGGTTTTATTTTTACCATAAGCTAAAGAAGGGCTATAAATTCTAGGGGCCACACCCAATACTAAGGGTTGTTGCTCTAATTGAGTAATGATCTCGTCAGCATGGTTGATCGTTTTATATAAAGAAGGGCGCTCAAGGTAGTTTTCTTTATGAATTTGGACATGACCAGTATGATCTTGGGTAAATATATTAATAATATTGCTATAACTTCCCTCTGACATAGACAAAGTTAAGCAAAGCAAAAAGAAGCCTCCGCCCATACTCAGTAAAGTTAACAGTGAGCGGCGGCAATTACGTAATATGTTGCGAAAAGCAAGTTTTACTATCAGCATGAGTCTTTATATTTATCCTTATAAAACAAGAGTAAAATAAGCTAAAAAGCAATATATAAAGTAATTAAAAGCGCGTTTGTAAATTTCGTAGCGTGAAAACATTATCACCCAAATCAATATCAAATTCGGCTTCAACGTATTCAATAACCGTTTTATGGCCTGTTTTATTTAAAGGTATCATTGTCATAATAGCTGGCATTTTTTTACCTGAAAAATCCTTAATATTACTAAACGTCATGGTGCGTACTTTGACACCTTTTTCGTTAAAATAACTCTGTTCCAACGGTAATAAGGTTTTTTGATTAACAATAAATTCTATTTTTCCCCAAACAGTCACGGTATCTTTTTTAGGTACTAACGTCAGACGATAATTTTCACCTTCAACACTTTTCGATACTTGATATTCTTTAACTAATGAAACTTCACGCACCAAGTCATCGTTAGTAAAATCTGATCCCATCCAAGATCCCATCATCATTGATGGCGGAACTTTAATAACTTTGTTTATTTTAGGGAAAAAATTCCACATCTCTTTATCTTTTTTCAAGGTAGCCACACCACGATCTTTTCTTGGTGATAATACCCGAATAAAAGTATCGTCCATACCTATGGTCCAGCTTTGCATTTCCAGGGTACGTTGCCAATTAGGCGTGATAATTTGCATTTTCATCGTTGAAATGGAACTTTTAGAGCGAAATAACTCATCCATTTTTTGTAATAGTACTGCGGCGTCGTCATCCGCAAAACAGGAGAGACTTGTCAAAAACATAGCAAGGGATAATAGGGGGGATGAAAGCAACTTGAGCATAAGCTAATCCTTAAGCTAATTTAGACAGTTAAGACATAAATTTACTATACCAAGTAAATTTAATAAAGCTTACTAATATTAGCCACTTCTTACATTTTTTAAACAAAAAAACCAGCACTAGGCTGGTTTTTATAGAGATATATTTCACAAAGTTAAATTATCTTATTTTTGTTAAAATCTCATCTAATTTATCAAGATTGGTATAAGAAATAACTAACTTGCCCTTACCTTTTTGGTTATGGCTAATCGAAACTTTCGCACCAAACTTTTCAGCTAAGCCTTGCTCCAATTCTATCGTCTCAATAGCTTTTTCAACTTTCTCTTTTTCAACTACCGGATTTTGAATATTTTTAATTAAAGTTTCAGTTTCTCTTACTGTTAACTCTTTAGTCGCAACAGTTTGCGCTGCAGAAGTTTGTACTTCACCTTCTAATGCTAATAAAGCACGGGCATGACCCATTTCAATATCACCATTTTCTAAAAGGTTTTTTACTTCTTCATTTAATTTATTTAAACGCAATAAGTTACTCACCGTAGTACGTGATTTACCAACAGCAATAGCTACTTCTTCATGAGTTAAATCAAATTCCATTAATAAGCGTTCTAATGCAACAGCTTCTTCCATGGCATTAAGATCTTCACGTTGAATATTCTCAATAAGTGCAATTGCTACCGCTGATTCATCAGGTACGTTTTTAACTAAACAAGGAATAATATCAAGCTGTGCTAACTTAGCAGCACGCCATCGACGTTCACCGGCGATGATTTCATATTGATCCCCAGCGATCAAACGTACAACAATCGGTTGAATAATACCTTGCGATTGAATAGATAATGACAACTCTTCAAGACCTGCATCAGACATTTCACGACGCGGCTGATATTTACCAGGTGTTAACTTGGAAATAGGTAGTTTAAGCAGTTCATTATCTGTCGCTTTTACGCTATTGCTTGCTTCAGTAGTATCTGTTTGGTGCTCTACTGCTGGAATCGCTGGTGATAATAGGGCATCAAGACCACGACCTAAGCGACTAGCGCCTTTACGTTTTGCTGTACTCATAATTTTCCTTTGTGCTAGCTGGCAACACTGGCCTTAGCTTGCGGAGATTTTTTAGCATAATCATTTTTACGTAATACTTCACCGGCAAGCGCTAAATAAGCTTTGGCGCCCGTTGAAGATTTATCGTAATACATGGCTGGTGTACCAAAACTTGGCGCTTCAGCTAAACGAACATTTCGAGGAATTACACTGCGATAAACTTTATCACCAAAATGTCGTTTTAATTGTTCAGATACATCATTAGCTAAGCGATTTCGTGGATCATACATAGTGCGAAGAATGCCTTCAATATGTAATTTATCATTCACCACTGACGTTAACTTAGTAATGGTGTCCATTAGCGCCGTTAGACCTTCTAATGCATAGTATTCACATTGCATTGGCACAAGAACCGAGTCTGCTGCAGTCATAGCGTTAACGGTAAGCATATTCAATGATGGTGGACAATCTATGATGATGAAGTCATAAAAGTCTTTTACTGGCGCTAAAGCGTTTTTTAAACGCTGTTCACGAGCATATACTTCCATTAGCTTTATTTCAGCTGCTGTAACGTCAGCATTGGCCGAAATTAAATGATAAAGACCTGACGTTTCTTTAATGACAACGTCTTCAACACTTTGCTCTTCAACTAATAATTCATAACAAGTCGCGTGAACTTGGTATTTATCAACGCCACTAGCCATAGTAGCGTTGCCTTGGGGATCTAAATCGATTAATAAAACTTTGCGTTTCGTCGCCGCCAACGAGGCAGCCAAATTTACCGCGGTAGTAGTTTTACCCACACCACCTTTTTGATTTGCAACTGCTATGATTTTTCCCACAAGCACCTCTAATGTTATGTTATACCAATTACATTAAATTTATTATCAACTCAGAGCTATATTAGCGAGCTTATAACAATAAAAATTGGTTAAACATAGTTAGTCTATCTTTTATTAATTTTATGCAGTTATTAGTTTGCTAATAAGCTCCCAAAGGGCGAGTTTAAAAGGCATATATGCTGCGTTATTAATTTTGATAAGGGAATAACCATTATCATCAATTAATGCCTTGCCTCTAAGCCTTTTATTTCCCGCTGAGTGGCCAATAACTTAATGGACTTGGTATTATTTCTAGTGCAACTTCTTCAGTACTAGTACATGGCGTTCACCAACCAAGTCAGGCACGATAATTTCATGACTATCTACTAAAGTAATATTTTCAGGTAATTGTGAGATCTCATCCTGAGGATATTGCCCTTTGAGTGCAAAAAATCGTCCTTGCTCTGTGGTAATTAAGTGCTTACACCAGCTTACCATATCATTAAGAGAAGAAAAGGCACGACTTAATACCCCATCAAAAGGTTCCTCACCTTGATACTCTTCAACCCTTGCTTTGACTGGTGTCACATTAGTGAGCTTTAATTGAAAAACCACTTGTCTAAGAAAAGTAATACGCTTACCTAGACTGTCTAGTAAAACAAAATTTCTTTCTGGATACAAAATAGCCAGTGGTATGCCTGGTAAACCAGGACCCGTTCCAACATCAATAAAGTTCTTACCTATAAGAACTTCGCCCACCATTAAACTATCCATAATATGTTTAACTAGCATTTCACTAGGATCACGAACGGAAGTCAGATTATAAGCTTTATTCCATTTATTGAGTAACTCAACGTATTGAATAAGTAAATCGATTTGTTCTTGAGATACGACAAGCTGCGTTTTACTAATCAGTGTCGTTAATTGCTGTGATAAAGTCATTTTTATTTAGACGAGCCTGACTAATTAACGTTAAGTTAAAAGTTAATTAGCGGATCGCCCCTACCTATTGCTTTTACGCTAATTTGCGTAAAAGACCGTGTTTTTTTAAGTAGACCAATAATAACGAAATTGCCGCCGGAGTAATACCAGAAATTCGTGATGCTTTACCAATAGTTTCTGGACAAGCATCTTTTAACTTAGCTACAACTTCATTAGATAGGCCTGAAATTTGTTGATAATCAAAATCTCTCGGGATTTTAGTATCTTCATTACGTTTTTTCTTGGCTATTTCATCTAACTGTCTGTCGATATAACCCGCATATTTAGTTTGAATTTCAATTTGCTCAGAAGCTTGTCTATCTTGTATCGCAGGGCCTAAACCTTCGATCTTCATTAGATCGGTATAATTGACTTCTGGACGACGAATTAAGTCTTCTAAGTTAGCTTCTTTACTCATTGGTGTTTTCAGTAAGGCATTAATTTGGTCTATTTTTGTATGATCCTTTTGTACCCAAGTAGATCGTAATCGTTGACGTTCAAGTTCAACGTTTTCCATCTTTTCATTAAATCGTTGCCAGCGAGCATCATCAACTAAGCCAATTTTACGACCTTCCTCTGTTAAACGAATATCAGCGTTGTCTTCACGAAGCAATAAACGATATTCAGCGCGAGAAGTAAACATGCGATAAGGTTCTTTAGTACCTAGCGTTGCTAAATCATCAATTAACACGCCCATGTAAGCTTGATCTCGACCAAGTGTGAACTCATCACGCTCTTTAACTCTGTTAGCAGCATTAGCTCCAGCGATAAGTCCTTGAGCACCCGCTTCTTCATAGCCAGTGGTACCATTAATTTGTCCGGCAAAATATAAATTTTGAACGAATTTACTTTCTAAACTCTGTTTTAAATCACGAGGATCGAAGTAGTCATATTCAATTGCATAACCAGGACGGGTAATAAAAGCGTTTTCAAAGCCTTTAATTGAACGGACTAAATTCATTTGTACATCAAAAGGTAAACTAGTTGAAATACCATTTGGGTATACTTCATGGGTAGTTAGCCCTTCAGGCTCAACAAATATTTGATGCGAGTTTTTATCTGCAAAACGAGTGATTTTGTCTTCAATAGATGGACAATATCTTGGACCTACGCCTTCAATTACACCGGTATACATTGGAGAACGATCTAAACCATCACGAATATGTTGGTGAGTTTGTTCATTGGTATGTGTGATATAACAAGATACTTGTTCAGGATGATCCGCTTGTGATCCCATGAAAGAAAACACAGGGCGAGGTGAATCACCTGCTTGCTCTTCCATAACAGAAAAATCTAATGATCTTGCGTCTAACCTAGGTGGAGTACCGGTTTTTAAACGATCCATTCTAAACGGCATATCTCGCATTTTTGCTGCTAGATTCACACTAGCAGGATCACCTGCTCGTCCACCTTGGTAGTTATTCAAGCCAATATGAATAAGCCCTGAAAGGAAAGTACCTACCGTAAGTACCACACTTTTACCTTTAAATTTAAGGCCCATTTGTGTTGATACACCGACTACACGATCGTTTTCAAGGATCAAGTCATCACAAGGTTGTTGGAAAATAGTTAGATTTTCTTGGTTTTCTAATACGTTACGAACGTAGTTACGATATAAAATGCGATCCGCTTGAGCACGAGTTGCTCTAACCGCAGGGCCTTTGCTTGAATTTAAAGTTCTAAATTGAATAGCACTATGATCAATGGCCGTTGCCATCAAACCACCCAGTGCGTCAATTTCTTTAACCAAATGACCTTTGCCGATACCGCCAATGGCAGGGTTACAAGACATTTGGCCTAGCGTGTCAATGTTATGGGTTAACAACAAAGTTTTGCAGCCCATACGCGCAGCAGCAAGTGAGGCCTCGGTTCCCGCATGACCACCACCAACAACAATTACGTCATAAGACTCTTGATACCACATAAAATAACAATCCTGCTTGATTAAAATTAGTTAAAGTTTTTATTTAAAGTCATTTGCAAAATTTACAAGACTCAAAAATTAGGGAACGTATTTTACCGCTTTTTTCTCTTCAGGGATACGATCAAATGTGTAAAAAAGATCGGAGCTGATCCTTAATATATAAAAAGAGATCTTTAGAAAGATCTTATTATTATTACTTATTAGGATCGTTATTTTCTGTGGGTAAGTGCTTTTTCCTTTTATTTATTAATAACTAACGACAATGATAACCTTGTGATCAACCTTTGATCAATCAGCAAATAACCTTTGATCAAAATGGCAAGTTATACACAGGACGATTTATTATGTATTTAATCAACTGAATAATAATAGTAAATTAACTGGTTATTAACTGTTTTATCCACAATGGCTAAAAAACAGATCGTAAACTGTTGATAACTTATGGGTAAGTGATCACGTTAGATCGAAAGCAGATCTTTATTTGTACTGATCCACTGCTGTGCAAGATCTTCTGGATCGATATCTTCTGACATATCTAAGGTTTTAATTTGTACTATTTCTTTGCAACTCATTGATATTAATAGGCTTGATAAATCTATTGCTGCTTTACAAAATGTATCATAGCTAGAATCTCCGATCCCAATGGTTAAAAAACTAACCGTGGATAGATCTTGATCACAATTACCTAGATCACTAACAAATTGTTTGATGTTGTCAGGGTAGTCACCTGCACCATGTGTAGAGGTACAAATGATCCAAATAGGATTTTTGACAAAATTACTGTCGTTATTTTGTTCGTTATGCGCAGTAAAAGTGTTGTTGATGACGTTATTAAGATCCGGTTTAAGGTGAATATCAACGTTATGATCAAGTTTTTTTAGGGTTTCTTCACAAGCTTCTGCTACATATTCTGTGCCACCAAGCATACTTCCAACAATGATTTGAATTGCGCTCATAGAGGGTCTCTTTAGTTTATAAGGGGAATTTATAGTGCATATTTACCCTATTATATTACTTAATAATGGATAAAAATAAGCTTTTCGATCGAATATAATAAGTATATTTACTAAATTTTTACTTAATATTGTTTTGAATTACTAATACCAAGTTGATTAAGTTCTTTCTCACTCAGCGAGAGTTAAAGGGTTTAGAAACAAGGCATTGGTTGAAGATAATGGTTATTCCCTTGTCAAAATCAATAACGCAGCATCTGAACCCTTTAAACTCGCCCTATGGGAGCTTATTCAATGCCCACTAACATCGTTAAATTTATGTGGTTTAGAATGACTAGACCTAAACAAATCTGCCTTGTTATTGAACATTGAATACAGCTCTGAGTTGGGAAGAAATTTAATCAAATTGGTATAACATTTACTAGCGCGGAATAGGGCACTGTAGGCACTGTAATAAGGATTAATACGCAGGGATTTTTGGTGATAACAACAGAGGTAAAAGGCTTACCTCTGTTTATTTTAATCGAAAGGGGTATTAATATTGGCTATTTTCCAATACAAAAAGAGCTAAATATTTTACCTAGTAAGTCATCACTGGTGAATTCCCCAGTAATTTGATCTAATTCTTGCTGACAAATACGCAGTTCTTCTGCCAATATTTCACCGGCCACGTAAGATTCAAGTTGATCTAAGCCGACAAGTAAATGCTGGTGTGTATTCTCTAGTGCCACTAAGTGACGTCTTCTTGCCATAAAGCCACCCTCAGTACTACCTTGGTAACCCATAATCGTTTTTAAGTGCTCTTTAAGGCTATTAACGCCTTCACCCGTTTTTGCTGACAAAGTAATAATGGCATGTTGTGTACCATCGGTGTCGGTAAACTCGGTAAAACCAGTTTTGCTATTATTAACATCAGCTTTATTTCTGATAAGCGTTAGACCAATATTTTCTGGTAGTTTGGCAAAAAACTCAGGGTAGTAATCTTTAATATCTTGTTCATCTTCTAAGATACCGTGATCTTCACTGGCATCAACCATTAACAAAACACGATCGGCTTTATTGATTTCTTGCCACGCACGCTCAATGCCTATTTTCTCAACCACATCATCACTGTCACGTAATCCTGCGGTATCAATAATATGTAATGGCATGCCATCAATATGAATTTGTTCAGCTAGCACATCTCGAGTAGTACCTGCTATATCGGTAACTATGGCGGTTTGTTTGCCACTTAATGCATTAAGCAAGCTAGATTTACCGGCATTGGGACGACCTGCAATCACTACACGCATTCCTTCACGAATAATACTTCCTTGTTGGGCTTGCTTACGAACGTCTTCTACTTGGCTGATTATCGCTTTTAAATCGGTGACTATTTTCTTATCAGCAAGAAAATCAATTTCTTCTTCTGGAAAATCAATGGCAGCTTCCACATACATACGCAGGTGAATGATACTTTCGACCATTTCGTTGACTAGTTTTGAGAAGTCACCTTGTAAAGAGTGCAGGGCAGAACGGGCTGCTTGTTCTGAACTTGAGTTAATTAAATCAGCAATTGCTTCTGCTTGGGTTAAATCGAGTTTGTCATTCAAAAATGCCTGTTCACTGAATTCACCAGGTTTAGCCATAATAACTTTGGGTAGAGCAAGTATTGCTTTGAGTAACATATCTAAAATAACAGGACCGCCGTGGCCTTGAAATTCAATAACATCTTCACCGGTAAATGAATTGGGGGCTTTGAAATAGAGTGCTATTCCCTGGTCTAATACCTGTGTTTTATCTAAAAAGGGTAAATATTCAGCTTTTCTTACTTCGGGTAGTTTACCTAAAATAGCTTGAGCAACATTTTTAGCTTCAGGGCCTGATACTCTAATAATACCGACGCCACCACGTCCAGGTGCGGTTGCTTGTGCGGCGATTGTCGTTGTTTGAGAAATTGATGTCATAGCGAGGTAATTAATTCAAATATTGGTTGTTAACTATTTTACTTTATTTCAAAGGTAAATGCCTAAAAGTTAAATACCCAAAAATAGAAAAGGCGATTACTGTGTTATCAGTAATCGCCTTTCAATTTGTTTTTTAAGTTAGTTCTTTACAAATGTTATGCTGCTTTTTCTGCTTTTTCTGCTTTTTTCTTAGCAATACCAGCAAATATAATTTTCATTTGTGTAATTGAAATTAAGTTACTTACTAACCAGTAAAGTACTAAACCAGATGGGAACCAAGCCATGAATATTGAGAATACTACTGGCATATATTGCATGATTTTTTGCTGCATTGGATCTTGAATTGTCATCGGTTGCATTTTTTGCATTACATACATACTTATACCCATAAGTACTGGTAATACGAAGAACGGGTCCATTGCTGATAAATCTTGAATCCAGAATACAAACGGTGCATGGCGTAATTCAACACTTTCTAAGAATACCCAGTAAAGTGCTAAGAAAATTGGCATTTGTAGTATTAGTGGTAAACAACCGCCTGCTGGGTTTACCTTTTCTTTACGATACATTTCCATTGTGGCTTGTGACATTTTTTGTCTGTCATCACCAAAGCGTTCTTTTAGTTGCGCCATTTTCGGTGCTAAGTCACGCATTTTAGCCATTGAGGTATATTGCGCTTTCGTTAATGGATACATACCACCTTTAACAATTAAGGTGATACAGATAATAGCTACACCCCAGTTAATAACGAAGCTTTGGATAGTTAGTAGCAACCAGAATAATGGTTGACTGATCATCCATAAGAAACCGTAGTCTATGGTTAAGTCTAAATTCGGGGCTATTTTTTCTAATACTTCTTGGTCTTTAGGACCAGCATAAAATATTGCTGAAGTAGAACCTTGCTTACCCGCATCAATAATTACTGCTGGAGCTTTAAAACCAATGACCGCTTCAAAGTTATTACTATATGTTGTATAAATTTGGTTGCTGTCTTTTGCGTTTGGTACCCAAGCTGAAACAAAATAATGTTCAAGCATTGCAATCCAGCCGCCTGCAGTTACTTTATTTAAGTTTGCTTCTTCAATATCATCAAAATCGTATTTTTCATAACGTTCTTCTGTTGTTGAGTAAGCAGCACCGCGGTAGGTTGGTAACATGCCACCACCAGTTTCTACTACTGAAGATTGCTTAAGTTGACCATACATTTGTACAGAAACGCTGTTAGGCGTGTTGTTGTCAATTAAGTAATCAACATTAACGCTGTAGCTATTTTTATTAAAAGTAAATCGTTTAGTTACCGACATACCACTAACATCATGAAAAACTAAATCAACAATTAAATTGTCATTTGTTAATTCATAACTGCTTTGCGCACTTGTGTATATAGGGCGACCTTTGATTGTACGGTCAATACCGTTAGCGCCTGTTAAACCACTTTGAGCAATATATTTTTGATTACCATTTTGTAAAATAGTAAAAGGGATATCGTTACCTTGCTCAGTATCAAATTTTCGTAACTTAGCTTCAACAATATCACCACCTTGACTATTAATTTTTAAGATTAATGTATCAGTGGTAACCGTAATTAATTTTGCAGAAATATCGGTTGATTTTACTGAGTTTAGCTGGGCATCTGAAGATTCAGGTACGAAGTCTGCGCTGGCATTTTCACCTGACTGGTTTTGGCTAATACTTGTTTGCTCAGGAACTACGGCATTTTGTTGCTGCCATTGGCTAAACAGTAAGTAGGTAACAACCATAAGCGCAATAAAAAGTAGACTGCGTTGGGATTCCATAAAATTAACTTCTCTTCTTTGTTGGCAGGGGATTATTTTCCCGTGCATAATTTAAATTTGATAAGTGCGTGGCATATTAATATAGGTTCGCTTGATAACCTACTATCTTTTAGTCTAGGTAGGCTATTTACTCTTTTTTATTGGTGGAACCGGATCTTCGCCGCCTTCATTGAGCGGATGACATCTTAATATACGTTTGCTTGCTAACCAACTACCTTTTATTACACCAAAGCGATTAATGGCTTCGGTTGCATAGACAGAACAGCTTGGAGTGAATCTACAATTAGAACCTAGTAACGGACTAATAAAGCGTTGATAGCCTTTTATACCAGTTATTACTAGTTTTTGTGGCGCTGAATTATTTTTCGCCATATCTTCTCTAATTCCTGATTTATCGCCTTGTTATCAAGTTGATCAATACCAGATTTTACCATGACGACTATATCGATAGCAGGTAAATTATCTTGATTTAAGCGGAAACTTTCTCTGACTTGCCTTTTTACGCGATTACGCTGCACAGCAAGTTTTACTCGTTTTTTAGCAATAGCTAAGCCTAAACGGTTTTTGGCAATTGAATTATTTTTATCAGAGACGAGGGTATGAGGTTTTGGTGTTACTAATAAAGTAAAGTGGCGAGAGCCAAAGCGGATAGGTTTAGAAAAAACCGTTTGAAAATGACCGGGAGTCAACAAACGTGACTCCCGATTAAATTTGTAAGTAGTCATAGTCTGACTACCTTATATCAAATATTGTAAACAATGTTTGATACTATGCGCTAAGACGTGCACGGCCTTTGGCACGACGACGAGCTATAACAGCACGTCCGTTTTTAGTTGCCATACGAGCACGGAATCCGTGGTTACGCTTACGCTTTAATACGCTAGGTTGAAATGTTCTTTTCATTACGCTAATCCGTCGGTTGTTGTTGCCCTGGCAAAACAGCCTATTGAGCACACATGTCTAAAAAATGAGGCCGAATATTAAAGCTTACGAGAGGAATTGTCAATGACTTATGTCAGCTATTTTCACAATGATCCTCACTTTTTAATCAAGGATCATTGTGATCTTCATTGGTATCACTAATGATATTCACAGTTTTATCACATTAGCGTTTTATTATCTGAATAACTAATTCAGTTAAATGCTGGTTTAAAGTAAAATTAACTGATAAATAGTATACTTTTTTTTGTTAATATTCTTTAGTTTTATATAAGTTTAACAATAGGTTAACTTTATGTAATTAAAAAACAATTATAATAGTTAAAAGTCAATATTGCACTTGTGGATAACTCAATAGATAATAGCGTTCAGAAAAATAATAACCTAGTTACTACTGGAGTTTTGGTTGGATCATTCCCCTTGGCAAAGATGCCTATCTGTTCTACAAGAAGAATTGCCTGCTCAGCAATTTAGTATGTGGATCCGACCCTTACAATGCGTTATAAATGATAATGTTATGACGCTTTATGCTCCTAATCGCTTTGTTTTAGATTGGGTTAGAGACAAATATGTAAATCGTATAAATGAACTTCTTACAATTAACGAATCAAATAATCCATTATTACTTCGTTTTGATGTTGGTAGTAAACCGACTATTGAAAATTCCATTACCAATAGTTCAATGACTAGAAATACTGGTGGCAATGAATCGCTATTTGCCAAAGCCACTTCAGCGCCCAAAGTTGCTGAGCCAGAAAGTAATATTCCGAAGAAAACCAATGTACGCCTAAATTACACTTTCGAAAATTTCGTTGAGGGTAAATCTAATCAACTTGCTCGAGCTGCGGCTTCGCAAGTTGCAGATAATCCGGGTACTGCTTACAACCCTTTATTTATTTATGGTGGTACCGGTTTAGGTAAGACGCATTTATTACATGCTGTCGGTAATGGGATTTTGCTCAATAAACCCAATGCTAAAATTGCTTATATGCATTCAGAGAGATTTGTGCAAGATATGGTTAGAGCATTACAAAATAATGCGATGGAAAAGTTTAAGCAATACTATCGTAGTGTTGACGCATTACTTATTGATGATATCCAATTTTTTGCTGGTAAAGAACGAACTCAAGAAGAGTTTTTTCACACTTTTAACGCCTTACTTGAAGGAAATCAGCAGGTTATATTGACCAGTGATCGATATCCAAAAGAAATTAATGGTGTAGATGATAGATTAAAATCTCGATTTGGCTGGGGCTTAACTTTAGCAATAGAACCACCAGAGCTTGAAACGCGGGTTGCTATATTAAAACGCAAAGCACAAGAAAGTCAGATTAATTTGGCTGATGAAGTTGCCTTTTTTATTGCCAAACGTCTTCGATCTAATGTTCGTGAATTGGAAGGGGCTTTAAATCGTGTTATCGCTAATGCCAATTTTACGGGTCGTGCTATTACCATTGACTTCGTCCGTGAAGCTTTACGAGATTTACTCGCCTTACAAGATAAACTCGTTACTATAGATAATATCCAACGAACTGTTGCCGAATATTATAAAATTAAAATAGCAGACTTGTTATCAAAACGACGAAATCGCTCTGTTGCTCGACCTCGCCAAATTGCCATGGCATTATCTAAAGAGTTAACCAACCACAGCTTGCCTGAAATTGGTGATGCATTTGGTGGTCGAGATCATACAACGGTTTTACATGCCTGCCGTAAAGTTAAGTCCTTACGTGAAGAAACGCATGATATTAAAGAAGATTATTCAAATTTAATCAGAACACTTTCATCTTAATTATTAAAAATAAAAACAGCACTTAAGCAGGTACCAAAATGAAGTTTTCACTGAATAGGGAATTATTACTTAAACCATTATTATTGGTTTCTGGCGCAGTAGAACGTAAGAGTACGTTGCCAATTTTAAGTAATATACTTTTTGAAGTTAGTGGTCAGTCACTTACTTTGACAGCCACGGATTTAGAACTCGAGATGGTTGCTTATGCTGAAATTCAGAATCAAGGAGACGATGGTAAGATCACTATTCCGGCTCGTAAATTATTAGATATATGTAAAAGTCTACCAGATGGTTCTTTAATTTCTTTTGAAGTAATAGATGAAACTATTAAGTTATCTTCAGGTCGTAGTAAATATTTACTTTCTACGTTACCAGCTGTCGATTTTCCAAATATTGAAGAATGGAAAGGAGATGTTGAATTTCAGCTTTTGAAATCTGAATTTTTACGTTTAATTGAAAGCACTCATTTCTCGATGGCTAACCAAGATGTTCGTTATTACTTAAACGGAATGTCTATTGAAAGTGAAGGTAATGAAATTCGTTCAGTGGCTACGGATGGTCATCGTCTGGCTATTTGTAAGATTTCAAATGAAACTTTAGCATTACCAGCTAGACAAGTTATTGTTCCGCGTAAAGGTATACTTGAAATAATTCGTCTACTTGCTCCTGTTGATGAAACAGTGCAAGTGTTTTTAGGCTCTAATCACATTCGCATTATTGATAGTGAGTTCTCCTTCACCAGTAAATTGGTCGACGGTCGATTCCCTGATTACAGAAGAGTATTACCGAGAAATGGCGATAAGGTTTTTGAAACTAACAAAGATGCACTTCGCCAGGTTTTATCACGTGCCTCAATTTTATCTAATGATAAATTTAAAGGTGTTCGTTTAAACTTCTCAAATACTAATTTGAAAATTACGGCCAATAACCCAGAGCAAGAACAAGCAGAGGAAGAAATTGAAATTAATTTTCCTTATGGTGATCTAGAGATTGGCTTTAACGTTAGTTATGTACTTGATGTATTAAGTGCTATCAAAGACGAAAATGTTAAATTTACTTTAGCGGATGCAAACAGTAGTGTAGTAATAGAAGGTAGTAACAACGGTGAAGCGCTTTATGTTGTTATGCCGATGCGTTTATAGATTATATATTTTAGTGAATAGGTGTTTTTTTTACTGATGAGTGTTGCTAGGCTTACTACGTATAATTTTAGAAATTTATTATCTGTTGCTATAGACTTACACCCTAAACTTAATTTTTTCGTTGGTGATAATGGCAGCGGAAAAAGTAGCTTACTTGAAGCTATATTTTTTTTGGGTCATGGGAAATCATTTCGCACGAGTAAAGTAGAGCATCTTGCAAGTTATGAAACTGATAATTTTGTTGTTAGTGTTAAGGATGTAAACAATTTACAACTAGGCTTAAGTAAACATTTGCACACAGGTGTTACGCTCATTAAAATTAATGGAGAGCGTCATGCTCGTTTATCTGAGTTAGCCAAGAATATAGCAGTACAAATAGTCACTCCTGAAAGTTTTAAACTTTTTTTTGGTGGACCGAAAGAACGTCGTCGTTTTGTTGAATTAGGTATGTTTCACGTGAAACATGATTCATCTAAACAGTGGCGCGAATTCAACAGAGTACTAAAACAACGTAATGCTTGCATTAGACATAATTTAGATAAAGCGACATTTGATTACTGGACCAGTCTGTTTTGCCAACTTTCGGAAGACGTTGCTGAAGTTAGAAATGAATATATAACTAACTTAATTGCGGAGCTACCTTTTTGGCTAGAACTTTTATTACCTAGTATTGCTGATAAAGTTACTGTTCAATATTTGCAGGGTTGGCCACAAAAGAAGAATTTAATTGATGCGTTAAGTGATAGCCATGAAAGAGAACAAGCTTTTGGTTATAGTATTTATGGAGCGCACAAATTTGATGTGAAATTTCTCATCGCAAAGCAGGCATTAGAAAGTCAGCTTTCTAGGGGACAACAAAAGTTGTTTTTACTGGCATTAACATTTGCACAGGCTAAATTGATTGCAAGAGTTAATCGAGTAAAACCAATTTTACTTATTGACGACATAGGTGCTGAATTAGATGCTAATTCTAGAGAATCTTTGTCAACGGCTTTAAGTGTTTTGGATTGCCAAGTAATTATTACGGCAATAGAAGAGGGTGTATTACAACCTTTTATTAATAATGATTCAGTTACTAATAAAGAGAGTAGTAAAAATAAATATCACATGTTTCACGTGAAACATGGTGGTATATTACCTGTGAATAATTCAGTTAAGATTGAGTAGGCAAAAACTATGACAGTAGAAAATGAATATAGCTCGGCCAGTATTAAGGTACTAAAAGGACTTGATGCAGTACGAAAAAGACCTGGTATGTATATCGGTGACACGGATGATGGCACTGGTTTACATCATATGGTTTTTGAGGTACTAGATAACTCAATCGATGAAGCATTGGCAGGACATTGTTCTGATATTATAGTAACTATCCATTTAGATGGTTCAGTGTCAGTGCAGGATGATGGCCGGGGTATACCCACTGAAATTCATCCTGAAGAAGGTATATCTGCTGCTGAAGTTATTATGACAGTTCTACATGCCGGTGGTAAGTTTGGTGGTGAAGACTCGGGTTATAAAGTATCTGGTGGTTTACACGGTGTTGGTATTTCAGTAGTTAATGCGTTAAGTGAAAAACTTAAGTTAAACATTCGCCGTGATGGTAAATTGTTTGAACAGTTTTATCATATCGGTGTAGCTGAAGCTCCGCTAGCTGAAGTTGGCGTAAGTGATAAAACAGGTACTGAAGTTCGATTCTGGCCAAGTACTGATACCTTTACTGATGTTTTATTTCACTATGAAATATTAGTAAAACGAATTCGTGAATTATCATTCTTGAACTCTGGCGTATCAATTCGATTAATTGATGAACGTGAAGAAGGTAAAGAAGATCACTTCCAGTATGATGGCGGAATTCAAGCGTTTGTTGATTATTTGAATACCAATAAAACAGCCGTAAATGAAGAAATATTCTATTTTGATCTAGAGCGTGAAGATGGCATTGTGGTTGAAGTAGCAATGCAGTGGAATGATGGTTTCCAAGAGAATATCTTCTGTTTCACTAATAATATTCCACAGCGTGATGGTGGTACTCATTTAAGTGGTTTTAGAACAGCACTAACAAGAACACTGAACTCTTATATGACCAAAGAGGGTTTGAATAAGACTAAGAAGGGTGGCGCTACAGAAACGAGTGCTACTGGTGATGATGCTCGTGAGGGATTAACTGCTGTTATATCGGTTAAAGTTCCTGATCCTAAGTTCTCATCACAAACAAAAGATAAACTTGTTTCGTCTGAAGTAAAAACTGCAGTTGAACAAGCTATGGGTGAAAAGCTAGGTGAATACCTATTAGAAAACCCATCGATAGCACGTACCATCATCATGAAGATAGTTGATGCTGCTCGAGCTCGTGAAGCTGCCCGTAAAGCACGTGAAATGACTCGCCGTAAAGGTGTATTAGATATTGCCGGTTTACCTGGTAAATTAGCAGATTGTCAGGAAAAAGATCCTGCGTTATCTGAAATATATATTGTGGAAGGAGACTCTGCTGGTGGTTCAGCCAAGCAGGGACGGAATCGTAAAAACCAAGCTATATTACCGTTAAAAGGTAAAATTCTTAATGTTGAGAAAGCTCGATTTGATAAGATGATATCTTCTCAGGAAGTTGGCACGCTAATTACTGCATTAGGTTGTGGTATTGGTCGTGATGAATATAACCCTGAAAAACTTCGTTACCACAGCATCATTATCATGACCGATGCCGATGTTGATGGGTCTCACATCCGTACCTTATTATTGACTTTCTTCTATCGTCAAATGCCAGAAATTATGGAACGTGGACATATCTTTATCGCACAGCCGCCACTTTACAAAGTAAAGAAAGGTAAGCAAGAGCGCTACATTAAAGATGATGATGGCTTAACAGAATACTTAACAACACTTGCGCTTGATAATGCCTCTATTCATGTGAATGAAGATGCACCTGCAATAACAGGTGCTGCTTTAGAGCAATTAGTAAATCAATTCCGTAATACTATGGATATCATTAAACGCCTATCTAGACAGATTCCAGCGGATATCCTAGAGAAAATGCTTTATAGCAGTACTATCACTGCTGATGACTTTACAGATGAAGCTAAAGTGAATGATTGGGCAAAAGATTTAATTACTCAGCTTGAAAATCAAGATGGTAATGGTTCAATCTATAAAATTGAAGTGAAACATAACCAAGAACGTAATATTTATTTTCCTAACTTTATTGTAAGAAAGCATGGTATTGATAAAGAATATCATTGTAGTTATGAGTTTATACAATCAAAAGAATTCTTATCAATTATGGCATTAAATACTGCAATTAATGACTTGATGGAAGAAGGTGCTTACGTTAAACGTGGTGATAAAGTTAACCCAGTAACTAACTTTGAAGATGCGTTAGAGTGGTTGATGGCAGAATCGAAACGTGGTCAATACATACAGCGTTATAAAGGGCTAGGTGAAATGAACCCTGAGCAGCTTTGGGAAACGACTATGGATCCTGAAACACGACGTATGTTACAAGTAACTATTGAAGATGCTATCGCAGCGGATCAACTATTCACTACCTTAATGGGTGACCATGTTGAACCACGTAGAAAGTTTATCGAAGATAATGCCTTAAAAGTTTCAAACCTTGATATATAGTGATTATTAATCGTTAAATAAAATGCCCGGTCTTCATATCCGGGCATTTTTGTAGAATAAGTACTCTAAAAATGGTTATAATTAATAAGCCGAATAATATGGTAAAGAATACCGAAGTATTTTTCAGAAAGTATTCTTTGCTCAGTTAAATAATACAAAAGTGAATTTGAACACCATGACAACTTACAATAGTAAAACTTTTCAAGGCTTAATTTTGCAATTGCAAGATTATTGGTCACGTCAAGGTTGTGCACTAGTACAGCCTCTTGATATGGAAGTTGGGGCAGGTACATTCCACCCTATGACTTTTTTACGCTCAATTGGCCCAGAGCCGATTAGCAGTGCTTATGTACAGCCTTGCCGTCGTCCTACGGATGGTCGTTATGGTGATAACCCAAATCGCTTACAGCATTATTATCAATTTCAAGTAATGTTAAAGCCGTCCCCTAAGAACTTTCAGGAACTTTATCTTAATTCTTTAAAAGAGTTAGGTGTGGACCCACTTGTTCATGATATACGTTTTGTTGAAGATAACTGGGAGTCACCAACATTAGGTGCTTGGGGCTTAGGCTGGGAAATTTGGCTAAATGGTATGGAGATCTCTCAATTTACCTACTTCCAACAAGTAGGTGGTTTAGAATGTACGCCTGTCACCGGTGAAATAACTTACGGATTAGAGCGCTTAGCAATGTATATCCAAAATGTGGATAGCATTTATGACCTAGTCTGGACTGATGGTCCGTTAGGGACTGTTCATTACCGAGATATTTTCCATCAAAATGAAGTAGAGCAATCTACTTATAATTTTGAACACGCAGATGTAGATGCGTTATTTAAGCAATTTGATCAATGTGAAAAAGATAGTCAAAAACTGATTGAAGCCAACTTACCATTACCTGCTTACGAGCAAGTAATGAAAGCATCACATGCTTTTAACTTACTTGATGCTCGTCATGCAATATCAGTAACTGAACGCCAACGTTATATTTTACGTGTACGTACTTTATCTAAGGCTGTTGCAGAAGCTTATTACCAAAAACGTGAAGAGCTTGGTTTCCCAATGTGTAAGAATAATGAAGCTAATACTAATGAAAAATTAGCTAAAGGAGATAAATAATGACTACGGAAACACTCCTTATTGAGCTTGGTACTGAAGAGTTACCACCTAAATCATTAAAAACATTGGCAACTGCTTTTTATGACAATATGAAAAGCCAACTTGATAGCCATAATTTAACGTATAGCGACATAAAATGGTTTGCTACACCTCGTCGTTTTGCTATTCAAGTTTTTGATTTAGTTGATAAACAAGAAAACAAAACAGTAGAAAAACGCGGTCCAGCAGTTAATGTTGCATTTGACGAGGCGGGTAATGCTAGTAAAGCGGCACAGGGCTGGGCTCGATCGAATGGTATAGATGTTGATCAAGCTGAACGTTTAGTTACCGACAAAGGTGAATGGTTACTTCATCGTGCCACAGTAACGGGTAAAGCTGTTACTGAATTGATACCTGCTATGGTAACGACAGCATTAAATAAACTGCCAATTGCCAAGCCTATGCGTTGGGGAGCTGAACGTATTCAGTTTATTCGTCCGGTACATACATTAACTATGCTTTTTGGTAGTGATGTGATTGCAGGAGAAGCCCTTGGTGTTAGCTCAAGTAATCAAGTACAAGGTCATCGCTTTCATCATGAGGGTTTAGTGACAATTAATCACGCTAATGATTACCAGGCTGAATTAGCTAAAGCTTACGTAGAAGTAGACTTTAATGAAAGACAAAGCAAAATTGTTGCTCAAATAAAACAAGTTGCTAATGATATTAACGCCGTTGCTTTAATAGATGAAGAGTTACTTAACGAAGTTACTGCCTTAGTTGAATGGCCAGTTACGCTAGTTGGAACCTTTGATGAAGACTTCTTAAATGTTCCAGCAGAGCCATTAATCTACTCGATGAAAGATCATCAGAAGTATTTTCCGGTAACTGATAAAAAAGGTCAATTAGTTAATAAATTCATCTTTGTTACCAATATTGAATCTAAAGATCCAAATACTGTTATTTTCGGTAATGAAAAGGTTATTCGTCCTCGTTTAGCGGATGCTGAATTTTTCTTTAAAACGGATAAAAAACAGAGTTTAGAGTCAAGACTTGAAAGTCTTGAGTCTGTGTTGTTCCAAAAACAACTAGGTACATTAAAAGCTAAATCAGAGCGTATTGCCTCATTATCTCAATTCATTGCCGAACAATTAAACGAGAATGCGCAAGATGCTTATCGCGCAGGCTTACTTAGTAAAACGGATTTAATGTCAGATATGGTTTTAGAGTTCCCACAAGTGCAAGGCACTATGGGTAAGTACTACGCATTACATGATGGTGAAAATGAAAATATTGCACAAGCATTGGAAGATCAATATCGTCCACGTTTTGCAGGCGATTCTTTACCAGAAGCTAATATTGGCTGTGCCGTAGCTATTAGTGACAAGATTGATAGCTTAGTGGGTATTTTTGGTATTAATCAGGCTCCTAAGGGTGATAAAGACCCGTTTGCGTTACGAAGAGCTGCCATTGGTAGTATTCGTATCATAATTGAAAAACAGCTCGATTTAGACCTATCCACTTTAATTAATAAAAGTATTGAATTATTTGGCGATAAGTTAGTTAACGAAAATACTGCCAATGACGTACTTGAATTTATTATGGGTCGTTTTCGTGCTTTTTATCAAGAACAGGGTATTAGTGTTGATGTAATCCAAGCGGTATTGGCTAAAAAGCCAAGTTCACCACTTGATTTTGAAAAGCGTATTAAAGCCGTAACTTTCTTTGGTGAATTACCTGAGGCTGCAGCACTTGCTGCTGCCAATAAGCGTGTTGGTAATATCTTGGCAAAATTCGATGGGGAACTTTACCAATCGTTTAATACTGATTTAGCATCAGAGCAAGCGGAACGTGATTTAGCTAATATCTACCAAGAAATAAGCTTGAAAGTTGCGCCATTAATGGCTGATAAGAATTACCAAGAAGCTCTATCTGAATTAGCTCAGCTTAAAGCACCGATAGATACCTTCTTTGATGGTGTTATGGTGATGAGTGATGATGAAGCGGTTAAGATAAACCGATTAACATTACTCAATGAAATTAGAAATAGCTTCTTTGCAATCGCGGATATATCTGTCTTGCAGTAAATAATAAGATAGTAAAAAAACAAAAAGGTCATGGCAACATGGCCTTTTTTTATGCCTAAAATTCAAGTGATATAAATTTAATAAATGACATGCAAAATTTGAGCTAGATCAACAACAAGAACATAAATAGGCGTAAGGTGAATGTAAGGGTAAATACCCAAGCTACTTGAAGATGCAGATTTCAGCTGGAATTATAAATGCCTATAGGCAAGGCATTGATTGAAGAGAATAGTTTATTCTATTGTCGACATCAATAACGTTGCTTAAAGCGTTTATAAAGCAGCACTACGGGGGTGTTTGAGAAAACCATGTTCTTCGTTGCCTCCTTTTTTAAGGGAATAACCCTTAATAAAATGAGGCGCCTTGATCATGAATTGCTCAAGCATCCTGAAACACACATCTTCAAGTGGCTTGGGTATATATAAATACCGACCAATAAGGAGCTGGTTATGCCAAGCCAAGAAATAACGACATTATTAGAAAATAAATTAGTACAGTTAACAAAGCGAATTAGTGCGATAGAAGCTGATTTTCATAAAGGTAGATCACAAGATTTTTCTGAGCAAGCAACTGAAACTGAAAATGATGGTGTGCTTGATGAAATTCATCACGAGGCAAAGCTAGAGTTAAGTCTAGTAAAATCAGCATTAAAACGAATAACAGATGGCTTATACGGCAGTTGTGTTGAGTGTGACGACCCCATTAACCCTGATAGATTGTCGGCATTACCTTATACGACCAAATGTATTAAGTGCGCTATTTAATAAAATATTAACAATAACTTTTGGAGCAAAATATGACATTAGAAAAACATGATTTACACCACGAATTTCCAGATCTAAAGGACGAGATACATCACTTAAAATTAAATGATAATCACTTTTTGAGACTTTTTAATGAATATCATGAAGTTGATCACGAAGTTAACCGAATTGAGCAAGGTGTCGAAAACACCAGTGATGAATATCTAGAAGGTAAAAAGAAGCAAAGACTTAAGCTAAAAGATGAGTTATTTTTTATGTTGAAAAAAGTAAAAATGCCAGCATAGTTGTTTCTGAAAAGTTACCATGTTAATCCTCAGTACCCTCAAGGTACTGGGGATTTTTTATGAGTAAAGGAGAATAATTCCTAGATACCATAAATATCTTGGAATAATCGGTCTGAGCGAGGCAGATAATAATTATTGTAATCAATAGAAAACGCAATTGCGGTGGCTTTTCCTCGTAACTCATGGTGTGGGACAAAGCCATAAACACGTGAATCTGCACTGTGTCGGCGGTTATCACCTAATACCAAATAATGACCCGAAGGAACGGTTACGGGGGGAAAATTACTGAGCTGGTTACTTGCGGTACTATCGATGTTGATGTGGTGTTTAATATTTCCTATTTTTTCTATCGATGTGGTGATGCCTTTGGAATTATTTTGATTAATATGCGGATGCACAATCTTGTAAGATAATGGCTGTCCGTTAACTTTAACAACTTCATTATTCATTTCAATGATATCGCCAGGTAAGCCAATGATACGTTTAATCAATCTAATATCAGCTGCTTTAGATTCAAACACGACAATCTCACCCCGTTTAGGTGTATCAAGGGAAAGTAACATTATATCGGTAAAAGGCAAACGTACGTCATAGGCTATTTTATTAACGACAACACGATCACCTTCGTGAATGGTGGGTTGCATCGACCCGGTAGGGACAGAGTACCAGTCGGCAACAGCGCTACGAAAAACTGACATCAATAGGATAAAAAGAAGAAACTTTTTGTTACTATGTAAAAAGAAAATGAATTTATTATTACTAGAATCGGTCATAAGGTATTGCTCCATGTGTAATAGCTATCGCTAGCTGATAAATATAAGGCAATACAATAAAGTGAAAGTTCCGTGGATAAATACTTTCTTACAACTTGTTAGTTCTTTTTAATAACGTATAAAAAAGGTAGCGTTTCTGTTTGCTTAGCCAATAGTTCGTGCTCCATAAAGCGGCAGAAACTCGGGATGTCTCGAGCGGTAGAGGGATCATCACATTTTATTAATAACGTTTCACCGGAAGAAATTTTTCTTATATTCATACGAACCATCATTACAGGCTCAGGACAACGTAGGCCTATGGCATCTAAAATATGATCAGTTTGTTGAAAAATAGTAGTAGTCATTACATGTACATTAGCAAGATTGATTTATAAATAATTATACCTTGTTTAGGTATTTCAACATAAGAAATAAAGCGAGATCAACGTATAAAAAAGTGGCTTCAGCTATACTCAATTTATCGAAATAACTAAATAGGTTATCTCCCCAATATTTTTATTACCGACTCCAGAGGTACCAGTGAAAAGTATTCTAAAGGTTATATTACTGTCTGCTTGCACGTTTACATCAATTAATATTTCGCAAGCAAATGATAGTTTGCAAATATTGACAGATGTTGGACAACAACGAATATTCTTAAAAGCTGAAAAGCTATTAGGAAAAAGTAATTCTCAACAATATCAAAGCCTTTATAACCAGTTGTATTATTACCCTCTACAGCCGTACTTAGATCAGCGCAGTCTAATGGAAAACATGCAGTTATCTTCAGCGGGAGAAATTGCTGAATTTTTAGAAAAATATCAGCATTCGCCATTAGACTGGCCCCTACGAAAAGCATGGTTAACGTTTTTAGCCAAAAAAAATGAAGGCACACTTTTTCTAGAGTTTCATCAAAATACGCGTAATGAAGTACTTACTTGTCACAAATTGAATTTTTCACTAAAAGCAGGTTTACCGGCAAGCGTAGTGTTACCCCAAGTGACAAAGTTATGGTTAGTGGGTAAATCCTTAGATAAAGTTTGTGATCCGATAATTAAACAGTGGCAACAAGCGGGTTATAGAACAGATAAAATTGTATGGCAACGTATAGCGTTAGCTGCAAATGGCGGAAAGCATACCTTAATTCCTTATTTAACTAATTTACTGCCAAAAGAGCAGCAGTATTTAGGCCGACTGTGGCATCAAGTAAGACGTGATCCTGCAACAGTGACTAGACAATATAAGTTTATTAAAAAGTCAGCAAAAGAAAGCCAAATATATACGTATGGTATTAAGCGCTTAGTCTGGCGCGACCCAAATAAAGCATTAGCGAGTTTTAAAAAAGCACAGCAAACATTCACTTTTTCAACAACACAATACCAGCAAATAGTAGCAAAGTTTGCCGTGGCTTTAGCAAGTAAAAATCATCCACAAGCGAGGCACTGGTTAGAAAAGTTAGACCCACTGAATATAGACAGTAATATTATGCAGTGGCAGTTAACTGAAGTTTTAAAGCAGCAAAATTGGCAGCTTGTATTGAAAGAACTGGCAACAATGCCTGAAAAGTATAAAGCAAAATTACAGTGGCGGTACTGGTATGCAAGGGCATTGATTGCTACTGATGATTTAGAACATGGCCAAGATGTAATGAACGAATTATCAAGTAAACGTCATTATTATGGTTTTTTGGCTGCTAGCTATCTAGAAACCCCCGTCAGTTTGCAAGATAGTCCATTAGCAATCACTAGTCAGGAGAAAAACGCTATATTGTTGCACCCCTCAGCCAAGAGGGCATTTGAATTTTATTATTTAGGCCGTTATGTCAAAGCGCGTAGAGAGTGGCGTTATTGGCTTACACAGCTCAATAAGCGTGAAAAACTAGTCGCAGCAAAACTAGCTAATGAAAATGGTTGGTTTGACCGAGCAATATTCACCTTGTCACAAGTTGGTTATTTGGATGATGTTGAATTGCGATTTCCAAAGGCATTTGATAAGAAGATTAACTTACATGCTAAGAAACAAGAAATAAACCCAGCATGGGCTTTTGCTATCGCCAGACGAGAAAGCTCTTTTATGACAGATGCCCGTTCACCGGTTGGAGCAAAAGGGCTAATGCAGCTTATGCCCAAAACGGCAAAACAGTTAAAACGAGGCAGTGTTAGCCGACAGTATTTATACAATGCGGATAACAATATTAAGTTAGGCACAAAATACTTACGTAAATTACTTGATAAAAACAAAGGTAATCAAGTCCTTGCGACGGCATCGTATAATGCTGGTCCTTATAGGGTGAAAGGATGGGTAAATAATAGTCATGCCATGCCTGCGGATATCTGGATAGAAACTATTCCATTTAAAGAAACCCGTAACTATGTAAAAAGCGTTTTAGCGTATCAAGAGATTTATCAGCATAAACCAGGGCAGGTTAGTCAGATTTTTGAGCAAGTCATTAATATGAGTATTGGTGATTAAGTAAATAACTTAACACTAGAAGATAAACTGCGCTTGTCTTTGCAAAGTTATATGCACAAATTTAGCACATTTAAAATGGCGCTTTCTATTGTCAATAGCGTGGCTTTTGAGGGATATGCTATCATAAGTTAAATTTTTTGATGGCCGTTTTTCGGAGACAGAATACATGACAACACTTAATGCTAAGTTGGCTAGCCAATACCCAGCACATATTGCCCAATTGCAACAGATGACTAAATCGGTACTTTCACGTGAAAACTTAGAAGGTTTAGTTATCCATTCTGGACAAGAAGTTAAGGCATTTCTTGATGATAACTGTTATCCATTTAAAGTAAATCCTCACTTTAAATATTGGCTACCATTAATTGATATTCCAAACTCTTGGTTAGTGGTTAATGGTGAAGATAAGCCCACATTAATTTATTATCAGCCGGTTGATTTTTGGCACAAGGTAACACCTTTAGCAGAGAGCTATTGGGGTGATTTTTTTAATATTAAAATATTAACTAAAGCGAGCGAAGTTGATAAATTATTGCCTTATGATAAAAAAGGCTTTGCCTATATCGGTAGCCATATTGAAGTTGCTACGGCATTAGGCTTTGGAGCGATTAATCCTGAGCCATTACTTAATTACGTTCATTATCATCGTGGTTATAAAAGTAAATATGAGCACGAATGTCTTCGCCAATCTAATGCCTTAGCAGTAAAAGCGCATCAAGCAGCTCGTAATGCCTTTTTACAAGGTGATAGTGAGTACGATATTCAACAGGCCTATCTTAAATCTATTGGTTACGGCACTAACGACACGCCATACGGCAATATTGTAGCCCTCAATAAAAATTGTTCAATTTTACACTATATGTCTTTGGATAAAGTGACTCCGCAAGTACATCAATCATTTCTTATTGATGCCGGTGCTAACTTTAATGGTTATTCTGCAGATATTACCCGTACCTATTCATATAAAAATGATAAATTTTCCGAATTGATTGCCCGTATGGATCAGTTGATGCTCAATGCTGTTGCTGGATTAAAACCAGGAGTGAGTTATGTTGACCTTCATATTGAAACGCATAGAGCCATAGGCCAAGTATTGCGAGACTTTAACTTTATCAATGTTGATGCTGATACTGCTGTAGAGTCAGGCATTATTTCTACCTTCTTCCCGCATGGTTTAGGCCATCATTTAGGTTTACAGGTACATGATGTTGGTGGTTTTATGGCTGATGAACGTGGAACCCATGTAAATACACCAGCAGAACATCCATTTTTACGTACTTCACGTGTGATCGAAGCAAACCAAGTATTTACCATTGAACCAGGTTTATATTTTATCGACTCATTGCTTGCTGACTTAAAAGCGTCAGTTAATGCAGATCAAGTGAATTGGCAAAATATAGATGAAATGCGCTGCTTTGGTGGTATTCGTATTGAAGATAATATTATTGTACATCAATCACACAATGAAAATATGACCAGAGATTTAGGCTTAAGCTAGGGTCTGTTGACCTTTCATTTTAGTCTCTGCTATAGGCTAATTTTTAAGTTAACAAAGCGAAAAGAGTGCTATGTAGTCACTCTACTTTAATGATTTTAAACGCTGTTGGGTTGAAAATTAGCCATAGCCCTTCGGGTTGCCTTGAAAAAGCGTCATTCTTTGTTGCTTCATTCGCATTTGGAACAACCAAATATTGAATGAAGCGCCTCGATTGTCATCTTTTTCAAGTGCAACAGAGTTACAAACTGAAAGATCAACAAACCCTATTTCAGAGAAGTAAAATTTATTGTGACTAAGTCCTACCCTATTGCGATTAATGATGTTGAAGACGAAAGCATTGTTAATCGCAGTCGTTTCATCTGCTATTTACGGCCTTGTGACGATATAGCACAAGCTAAAGCTATGTTAAAAGAGCTACAGCAACTTCACCCGCAAGCGAGTCATCATTGTCATGCTTTTTTGACGAAAGCGGCCGAAGATAGTCAAGGTTATGGCTTTTCTGATGATGGTGAGCCAACAGGTACTGCGGGAAAGCCTATGTTATTGGCATTGCAAGGTGGGGGGATCGGTCATGTTTGTGCAATTGTAGTTCGATACTTTGGTGGGACTAAATTAGGTACAGGCGGTTTACAAAGAGCATATGGTGGTAGTGTTCGCCAAGCATTAGCACTTTTACAGTCAAAAATTAAAATAGCTATGGTGCACAAAACCTTAGCATGTCAATATAGCCAAGTAGATGATGTTTTGCATTTGCTTAAGCAAATTGAAGGTCAAGTTGTCACTCAAGACTATCAACAAACAGTCATTTTTCGACTCGCTATTCCAATAGAAAAATTGGTATTCATGCAAGATAAGTTACACACATTGTCATCAGGACAATTACAGTTAACTGCTCTCGAATAATAAACCGAATAAGAAAAATAAAACGTGCAATATAAAAATATTATCCGAATTCTAGGCTTGTTGGTTGGGTTACTTAGTGTGACTATGTTGCCTCCTGCATTAATTTCGTTAGTCTACCGCGATGGTGGTGGTTTACCTTTTATTCTGGCTTTTTTATGGTGTATCGGCACAGGGTTTTTGGCTTGGTATCCTCATCGTTTTGAAAAAACTGATCTTAAAGCCCGAGAAGGCTTTTTAATTGTTGTGCTCTTTTGGTTAGTATTAGCCAGTTTTTCTGCTATTCCTCTTATGTTATTAGAGACACCTAATTTATCCACCACCGATGCCTTTTTTGAATCCTTTTCAGGGTTAACGACTACCGGTGCCACTATTTTAAATCACATTGATGATTTACCGCATGCTGTATTATGGTATCGCCAGCAATTACAGTGGTTGGGCGGTATGGGGATAATTGTTTTAGCTGTTGCCGTATTACCTATGCTTGGTATTGGTGGCATGCAGCTATATCGCGCTGAAACACCTGGGCCAGTTAAAGATTCAAAAATGACGCCCCGTATTGCCGATACCGCAAAACACTTGTGGTACATCTATTTAGGGTTAACTATTGCTTGTGCACTGGCATACTGGCTTGCGGGAATGTCAGGATTTGATGCTATTTGTCATGCCTTTTCAACCATTGCAATAGGTGGCTTTTCAACGCACGATGCCAGTATGGGCTATTTTAATAGCCCTGCGATTAACTTAGTTTGTGTCACCTTCTTGTTAATTGCAGGGGTGAATTTCGCATTGCACTACGCTGCTGTACAGAGTAGATCACTAAAGAGTTATTTCTTCGACCCTGAGTTCAAAGTTTTTATTGGTATTCAAATCGTACTAGTTGTGATTTGTTTTACCGTATTATTAAGCACAGGGACTTATCAAGATGCTGACCAAGCACTAGATCAAGCACTATTCCAATCTGTTTCAATTAGTACTACCGCTGGGTTTGCAACGACATCTTTTGCTGATTGGCCAACGCTATTGCCTATGTTACTTATTTTTTCTAGTTTTATTGGTGGCTGTGCAGGTAGTACTGGTGGTGGTATGAAGGTAGTACGCGTAGTGTTACTTTATTTACAAGGTCTTAGAGAATTAAATAAACTCGTACATCCTAGAGCTATTTTTAGTATTAAATTAGGTCGAAAAGTTTTACCTGATCGTATTGTTGAAGCCGTATGGGGTTTCTTCTCTGCTTACGCAGCGGTGTTTGTTATTTGTATGTTATTGCTGTTGGCAGCAGGTATGGATGACATCACAGCTTTTACAGCCGTTGCGGCTTGTATCAATAACCTTGGCCCAGGGTTAGGAGAGGTTGCTGCTAACTTTTCTTCGATTAATGATATGAGCAAGTGGGTATTAATCATGGCCATGTTATTTGGTCGTTTAGAGATATTTACGCTGCTAGTTCTATTTACTCCTGCCTTCTGGCGTTCATAAATCGTGTATACATATGACTAATAATGTTTACACGATTTTATTTATTGATCATGATATTAAAGCGTTAATTACCATTTATAACTAAGTGCTACCCAGCCCTGTGTATCAGAACTCTCATTTTCTGGATTTACTTGTGCAATTCCATAATTAATCGCTACGTTAGTTATTCCAGTAAAACCAAAGTCATTGTTGAGTGACCCTTTAACACCGTAACTATCGATAATATCTCGCTCAGTCATTTCGTGGCGAGTATAAAATACTTCCACAAAGCCTAATGGCATATATGCTTGATAAGCTTGATAGTCATTACCCATTTGACGATAAAAGGCCAATTCAGGTGCTAACTGCTTATTGATATGCGCTTTTTCTTGGATTAGTGTTGAAGAGTAGCCACCTAAACTGAGGATATCGCCAGCATCATCTGAACGTTGTGCCCATAGGTAGTTAAACCCTAGGCCAAAGCCATATATATGAGCGTTTAAGTTAACTAGACCATTACTACCGGTATAACTACCATCATTGCTATTGATTTCTGCTTGGTCATCTTGAGCTGAAATTAATCGAGCATTTATTGCTTGTGAAATCCCCCAGCTTTGTTGGTCGTGTGACCAGTTTTGTTCAATACCGAGAGAAAAAGATAGACTAGAAAAGTCAACATGCTGGCTGTTCTCATATTGTGATGCTTGCACTTGTGCAAATACATCAATAGCGAGCGTTTCTATGCTGTAGGGATAGCGAGCTTCAAGTAACAGACCTTTTTCAGTTGTTTTACCTAGGTTTAACGCATCACTATCTTGTTGATCTGTTTTTAAATTGAATACATAACCGTGAGCAAGTAATTTTACTGGCCATCCTTGCCAGCGAACTACCCCCGAGGCACCGGAGATAATGTTGCTAAAAATATCTTGGCTAGCATTTACTTGCCAATCAAAACGAGAAAGTACATCACCTGACTTATAACCGACTTCAAGCATACTGCTACTGGCTGAATAAATACTTTCAGCGATCGTTATTGTTCCTTGTTGAGGACCAATGCCATAGTCTGATTGTTCGCCAATACTTTCATCAACAGCGATAGTCGCTTCAGAAAGCTTTAAACTGTCGGCTAAGTTAACCGTCATTGCCGAGGTTGTGGTGGTGTTTGTAATTCTTTGGTTATTGGCTTTACTCAAGTCAAGCTGATAAACATCAGGCCCTTGAGTGTTAATAGCCATATGGAGCAATTCATTATCTCCTTTAACCATAGGCCAAGTAATGACTTGTTCTCCTGAGGTCACTGCCGATAATACTTTATTTATAAAATCATACTTGTATAAGCGCGTTGCACTATCTAAACCGGCAACAAAATACAGTGATTGACCATCCTTAGACCATTCAGGGAAAGATAGAAATTGATAGTTTTCAGGCAAAGGTATTATTTGCTCTTGTTCACTATCAAGCTGGCGAACTTTTAATTGCCACTTATTATTTAAACTTGAATTTACATAAGCAAAGCTATCAGAGGGAGAGTCATTAAGTGTCGGGCGAAGTCGTGGGAAATCGTAAACTTGTTCAAGGCTTTGTGGTGTCAATTCAGCCGTTATTTCACCTAAAGATTCAGGAGCTAAACTTACTTTTACTAATTGTGAGTACCCAACACGGCTGCGTTCAGCAATAATATATTGGCCATCGTTACTAATATCAAAACGACGGAGGTTTGCACTGGTTGTTAGCTGTTTTATTGTATTTGTTGGTAAGTGCCAAGAAAAGAGATCTTGGTGGTAACTGTTTTTCTTCGCTAAGCTACTGGAACCGTAAATAAGGGTATCTTGATTAAGCCAGCGTGGGTTCTTTATACCGCGGTTATTTCTTTGATTTAAGGTATAAGCTACTTCACGTTTAAAAACACTAGGCGCTTTATCCGCAATATCTAGAGGATCATCTGCTAATAATTCTTTGGACTTTTTGGTAAATTCTTCAATGCTTTTTGTATTTTTACCCGTTTTATAGATATTTAACTCGGTTGTATTACCTTCCTCAGTTCTTTGAGTTTCGACAATAGCAAGGTAATCACCTCGCGGACTTAAACTCGGATCACTAGTATAGCCGGATAAATCTAACCATAATTTTGAACGATTATCCTCATTACTTTGCGCCGTTAACTGAGCTTCATGTTGCATTGCTTTATAAGTGTATTCAGCAACAAAACGTTGATAAAGGTTTTTCGCTGTATCGGGGAAAACACCTTTAAAAGCACTTTCAAAGTCACGCTGTTCAACTGCAGACCAACGAGTCCAAACCGCATCAAGAGTGTCTTGACCGTAGTTTTCTTCTAACCACTTTAAATAGCGTACACCAACGAGATAAGCCATTGAGCCAGACATGAAACTGTCATCGCCCGAATTTAGTTGTTTATAACTAGGCAAAGCTCCTTGTCGAGCAAATTGCTGGATGATTGCTTCTACCTGATTGTTAAATAATCGACCGCGACCGGTCAGCTTAGATTCTAACAAAGTGGCATAACCTTCACTTACCCAACGCTCACCATTAATTTGTGAAGCATCATAAAAATCATACCAATTGGCTAGGTTATTACGCCAATTACTCCGACTTTTCTGCCCTAAATGTACAAGATGGACATATTCATGCAGCACTAATAGTTGTTGCCAACCAGTAGAGTTAGCAATAATAGTGTCTGATTGTGGAGGCGTAGCAAAGAAAGCCATATAAGGTCGATGACTTAGAGGAAAGGCAAAACCATTGGCGGCATTGTATGGGTCGACAATATAAGCATCGACCTTTTCTGTGATAACACGACCTTGTTGTTCTTTAATGAGTTGGCGAACAACCTCCATTTCCCTTGCACTTGATAAAGCCCACTGACGGTATTCTGGGGTGAAATGGACACGAAAATTTTCAGTTTCAAAAGTTTGCCAATTTTTAGCATTATCAACAAGTTCTGCTTGGCTATTAAAAGCTATGCTACTTAGTGCTAGCGTGATGGCCGTGAGTACTTTAGATACTTTCATAAAAATCCTTGTAAATTGTGGGCTTAATCTAATACCAATTACACAAATTAATTGTCCATCTTCAAATGGTCTACATCTACACTTTCTGCGTTGCGCTCAATCCCAATAGCCAGCTATTGCTCAATCACGCGCCTTGAATTTGAAGATTTATCCTCATTGAATTTTGAGCTCTAAATTAATGTAAATGGTATAATATGTTTCAACGGGTGAAAATAATAATAAGTTTTATTATGTGAACAAGGGGATTATTACAGCTAATCACTTGTAGGATAAGTGATTAGCTGTAAATATTTATGTCAAAGGAGGGAGATAGTTATGCCAATCGTATTAAATTATTACTCACTGGTACGGGATAAAATACTCTGCGGCTGTATTTTCTCTATAGACAACAAAAGCACAAACTTAATGAAAGTAATATTAGAAGTAAATAGCACTCACTTGGAATAGTTTTTCGATATCACAGATGTAGCGTTTATTAACTAAAAATAAAATAACGTGGTCTTCTTCATGAATTAAGGTGTTTGAATGAGCAATCAATACTTCATTACCACGGACAATAGCACCAATAGTAGCACCAGGTGGTAATTTGATATTTTTGATTGCACGACCAACCACTTTAGATGACTTTTCATCACCTTTGGCAACAATTTCAATAGCCTCAGCCGCACCGCCGCGTAAGCTATAAACATTATCGATAGCGCCACGCCTAACATGCGTTAATAGGGCAGATATAGTGGCTTGCTGTGGTGATATAGCAATATCAATAGTACTGCCTTGTACTAAATCAATATAGGCATCTCGTTGGATAAGGACCATAGTTTTACGAACGCCAAGCTTTTTAGCGAGCAGTGAAGACATGATATTAGCTTCATCATCATTGGTAACCGCTATAAATATATCAAATTGATCAATATTTTCTTCAGTGAGTAATTCCTGATCGGAAGAGTCACCAGCAAAAACTAACGTATCATTGAGCTCAGACGTTAATTGCTCAGCACGTTTTGGAGAACGCTCAATGAGTTTTACTTGATGATTTTTTTCTAAAATCCGAGCTAAACCTGCGCCAATATTACCACCACCGGCAATCATTATACGTTTATAAGCTGATTCGAGTTTTTGTAACTCATTCATCACCGCGCGTATATGTATACTAGCAGCGATAAAAAATACTTCATCATCTGCTTCAATTACTGTGGTACCGAGAGGGCGTATTGGCTTACCGTTTCGGTATATGGCAGCTACACGCGTATCGACATTAGGAATATGATCTCTTAATGTTGAAAGTGCGTGGCCAACGAGTAAACCACCGTAATAAGCTTTTACTGCTACTAGGCTTACTTTCCCATTCGCAAACTCTAATACTTGCAGTGCGCCGGGGTAATCAATTAGGCGCGCAATATCTCGCGTTACTAATTCTTCGGGAGCGATAATATGATCAACAGGAATGTGCTTTTTATGAAAAAGTTGCTCAGAATACTTTAATATTTGATTCGAACGAATACGGGCAATCTTTTTTGGCGTATTAAACAACGAAGAACATATTTGGCATGTGATCATATTGGTGGCATCATCACTAGTAACGGCAATAACCATGTCAGCATCTTCAGCGCCAGCACTTTTCAAAACATCAGGATGACCCCCTTGACCAGTAACGACTTGTAAATCCATTTTATCTTGCAGTTCACGTAGCTTTTCACCATCTACGTCTACTACCGAAATGTCATTGTTTTCACCGACAAGATTTTCAGCTAACGTACCGCCGACTTGTCCTGCACCCACTATGATTATTTTCATGCGTCACTTTTCTGCTTGTGTTATTTGAGTTTTAACAATTTGGCGTAATAAAAGCCGTCCATGTTTTCAGCATCAGGTAATAATTGCCAACCGATTGCATTTTCATCAGTATCAGGGTTATTACAGTTAATGGCAATTAGTTGTACGTCTTGGTTTTGCTCAATAAAGCGAGATATTTGCTGACAGTTTTCTTCAGGCAAAACACTACACGTTGCGTAAAGTAAGGTACCGCCCGGTTTGAGCAACGACCAGATATTGTCAAGGATCTGCTGCTGCAAGACAACTAACTTATCAATATCATCAGCTTTACGTAACCACTTTATATCAGGGTGACGGCGAATTACGCCAGTTCCAGAGCAGGGCGCATCAAGTAATATGCGATCAAATTGTTCACCAGACCACCAATCTTTAGTCGCTGCATCTGCAGTAATTACGTTAGCCGTTAGGTTTAAGCGATCTAGATTCTCATGAACCCGAGTGAGGCGGCCTTCTTCAATATCAATTGCTGTCATTGAGGCAATGTCAGGGGTTTGCTCAATAATATGGCAGGTTTTACCACCAGGTGCTGCGCAGCAATCCAATACAACATCATTGGGTTGGCAATCTAACAAACGTGCTGCTTGCTGAGCCGCGCCATCTTGTACTGAAACCCAACCATCATCAAAGCCCGGTAATTTAGCGACATCGAGAGGTTTAGCAAGTGCAATTGCTTGGGAGTTTGGCTCAACGTGAGCAATTTCAATTTCCGCTTCTACGAGCAACGCTTGGTATTGTTCACTAGTGTGATGTTGTTGATTGACACGTAACCACATAGGAGGCTTTTGCTGATTTGCATCGAGTATCGCTTGCCACTGATCTGAGTAGGCTTGTTGTATTTTTTTAATAAACCAACCAGGGTGATTGTATTTTATTGGATCAGGTATCTTTTTATCTGTTTTGTTTTCTTGTTTACTTTCTGCTTCTAATGTACGTAAAAAGCCTCTAAGCACAGCATTAACCAATCCTTTCATATGGTCATTTTTTAACGTTTTTGTTGCTGCTACAGTTTCACTCACCGCGGCGTGGTCAGGTATACGCATATATCTTATTTGATAAACCCCAACTAAAAGTAAAAAATGAAAGACTCTCTGTTTGCCTTTTATTGGCTTTTGTACCAATTGACTCACATCATTTTCTAATTCTGGTAAGTACCGCAATACTCCGTAGCAAATTTCTTGCAGTAAACCTTTATCTTTACCTATCAACTTATCTTGTTGTTTTGGGAGTTCATCACTTAAGCTTCGCCCTTGATCTATAACGGCGTAACAACATTTTGCTGCAAGAGCTCTAATATTAATTGTCATTGTTTCTCTTAACCAAGCTTGTTTATAGGGCTGCCAACAACGAACCAATCGCTGCGACCATTTAGGATATCTTTCACAGCCAATGCTTTTTTCCCAGGAAGTTGAATAACTTCGAGTCGTAATGAGCCATTGGTTGTTGCTACTTCTATCCCATCTTTGTCTGCTTTTATTATCGTGCCTGGATCAGCATTGCCTTGATATCCTTGCACTGATGCTTGCCATATTCGTAATCTATGCTGTTTACCTTCAGATTCAGATTCAGTCTCTGATTCTGTGACGGTAAATTGAGCTACTGGCCAAGGGATATAAGCACGAATTTTTCGATGAAGTTCGTTGGCACTTAATTGCCAATTAAGCTCAGCTTCAGCTTTATCAAGTTTTTTAGCGTAAGTGGCTAACTCATTATCTTGAGCGACATTATGATTACTGGCTTGGTAATCAGGTTCAGCCATAATAGTTAATGTATTAACTAATGCGGTTGGCCCTAAGTTGGCAAGTTTTTCATAAAGACTTGCACTCGTATCTATGTTTTCTATTTCGCACTCAGCGGTTAAAATCATGTCTCCAGTATCTAAACCTTTGTCCATTTGCATAATGGTGACACCGGTTTTCTCATCTCCTGCTTCAAGTGAGCGTTGAATAGGTGCTGCACCACGCCACTTAGGCAAAATTGAGCCATGCACATTAATACAGCCTAAGCGCGGTGAATTTAATATGACTTCAGGTAATAACAGGCCATAAGCAACAACAACCATAATGTCAGCATTATATTGAGCTAATTGTTGTTGGTCTTCTTCATTTTTAAAATTAATAGGTTGTTCAACAATAATGTTGTGCTCTAGTGCGAGTAATTTTGTTGCGCAAGCGGTCAGCCTTTTACCGCGGCCAGCAGGTTTATCAGGCGGACAATAAACGGCGACAACATTATGGTCAGAATTAATCAACGCTGCCAAATGCTGGGCAGCAAATTCAGGAGTACCTGCAAAAATGATATTTAGTGGAGTAACCAAAGGAATTCCTATTATTGTAAGTGAGTAAGTACTTACTTGTTGTTTTTGTCAATCTTTGCTTCTTTTTCAAGCTTTTTTTGAATGCGTTGACGCTTTAGAGGAGATAGGTAATCAACAAATAAAACACCTTTTAAGTGGTCAAGTTCATGTTGTATACAAATACTTTGTAATTCAGTGGCGTTCAAAGTAAATTCGTTACCATGACGATCGAGTGCTTTTACGGTACACGCATCATGCCGGTCTACTTTGGCATAAGTACCCGGTACGGATAAACAACCTTCTTCATTGATCGATGTTTCGTTACTGGTAGCAATAATTTCGGGATTGATAAAGATGATGGGTTGGTCACTATCTTCAGAAGTATCCATAACAACAATACGTTGATGAATATCTACTTGGGTAGCAGCAAGACCTACGCCTTTTTCTGCGTACATAGTTGCCAGCATATCGTCTATAATTGTAGCCGTAGCATCAGTAATATCAGTAACGGGCTGCGCTTTTGTTCTCAAACGCGGATCAGGAAAACGTAAAACAGTTAAAATAGTCATATTTTATTAAAAGAATTAGCGATAATTAATCTAGAATGTTATGTTTTAATTATATACTCAAGTAACTGTAACTGAAACCTGCATTTTTAAGTCACTCGATATAACTAATAATTATAGTGCGTTACAGTAGTATGCACGAAAAGGAATGAGCTCCATGCTTAAAAAAATAATACTCTCACTATCTTTAATATCTTGTTCATTGGTAGCCCTTGCTGATCAGATAACACTTAATGAGGACGCGCCTAAGACACATGTAGTAGTAAAAGGTGATACCTTATGGGATATTTCAGCCCTGTTTCTCGAGCAACCTTGGTTATGGCCGAAGCTCTGGCGTTTAAATCCAGAAATCAATAATCCACATTTAATTTATCCCGGTGATGTTTTAAAACTTGTTTTTGATGAAAATGGTGAGCCGATGCTAGTGGTCGAGCCGGTAAAACCAAGCTACAAATGGTCGCCAAAAATTCGTCAAGAGAAGAAAAAAGACTCTGCTATTACTTTGTTACCGCTAGAAGTTATTGCTCCTTTTGTTAGATATGACCATTTATTTACCGAAGATGAGCTAGGAGCACTACCCCACATTATAGGTAGTGATGAAGGCTATAGAATGACAACGAAAGACTTTAAAGTCTACGTAAACAGAGACCTCGAGGTCGCACAAAGTTATGCGATTTATGATAAAGGTGAAGAAATCTTTGATCCTGAAACTGAGGATTCGTTAGGTTTTTATGTCAATTTGGTGGGAACGGGGCAAGTAATAAAACGTGGCGATATGGAAAATGATGTGCCTTCTACTATGAATGTTGGCTCTGTAAAAAGAGAAATCCATGCCGGGGATTATGTAGTACCTGTTAATGAAGGACAATTGTTACCAGCTATTTTTTCTATGAAAGCAGCTAATAAATCACTTCGTGGTTCTATTGTTAAAGCCACGAGCAATGGCCGTGAATTTGCTAAGCTTGAAGTTGTTATGATTAATCGTGGCATAGAGCATGACGTGACCGTTGGTGATGTTATGGCGATAAAACGGACAAGTCCTGCCGTGGTAGATACTGGCAGTGGTCCTGCTTATAGTGTGGAGTCTTCACGTTGGAATAAAATTACGGGTAGTGATTATAAAATGCCAGAAGAGCCGTTAGGTGAGTTAATGGTTTTTAAAGTTTACCAAAAAGCGAGTATGGCACTTATTCTACATACCGATAAGCCGGCAAGAATAAATGATTTGATTACTACACCAGAATAACCAACTGTTAAATATTTTATTTTCCCTCCTTATTAGAGGGAAAATAAAGGTATGACTTGTTCTTAAGGAGAAGACAAGTAATGATTAATAACAGTAAAAGTAATATTGAATACTGGTTAGCTTTAAAATTTGTTCCTCGGTTAGCCATTCACAAAAAAATAGCACTTGTTGAGACCTTTGGTTTGACAGCATTATTTTCGTTAGACAATAAATCCTCAGTACTTAGCTCAGCTAATAACTTAAGTGTGAAACAACTTCACGCTTTTCATCAGCCTGACTGGCAAAAAATAACTCATATTATCCATGCAAGTGCTGCATGTAATAGCGCCATCATTTGCTATGACGATACTTACTACCCTCAATTACTCAAACAAATCTATGATCCACCCTTAGTGATATTTATGCAGGGGAATCCATTGTTACTTAATGCGCCGCAGGTAGCCGTAGTAGGAAGTCGATCTGCTAGCGTAGGAGGCAGAGATACCGCTTTCAAAATATGCCAACAACTAGCGCAGCATAATTTTATTATTACAAGCGGATTAGCCCTTGGTATTGATGCTGCAGCACATCGAGGAGCCCTTTGTGAGCCTGCAAGCACAATCGCAGTAGTTGCTACAGGGTTAGATCAGGTATACCCAGCCAGACATCACTCTTTGGCACAGGACATTATAGTGTCTAGCGGAGCCATCATTAGTGAGTTTGTACCTGGTACGCAAGCTAGGGCAGGGCATTTTCCAAAAAGAAACCGCCTTATTAGTGGTTTAAGCTTAGGTGTTTTAGTCGTCGAAGCTGAATTAAAAAGTGGCTCTTTGATTACGGCGCGTTGTGCACTAGAGCAAAACAGAGATGTTTTTGCGATTCCTAGCTCTATTGAAAATAAACAAGCAAAAGGCTGTCACTGGTTAATTAAACAAGGCGCTAAACTTGTTGAGCAATGTGCCGATATAATAGATGAGTTCGCTTTTGCAGATAAACCTAGTCTACACTTAAAGAGTGAGTTAAAGCCTTTAAAGTCAGCTACACACGCTACTCACAAAGGAGGCGATGAAATAAATCAAAAAGTCTTGTGTAACGATGCGTTGTTGGATAGTGTGGGATTTGAAATTACTCCCGTAGATAAAGTAGTTTTACGAAGCGAACTTCCCGTAGAGGAAGTGTTAACTAGATTAACAATGCTGGAGCTAAATGGTCTGGTATCTGCGGTACCTGGTGGCTATATTAGAACGCAATAAAGTATATAAGGGGCTAATTATGTTTGATATCTTAATGTATCTTTTTGAAACGTATATCCAAAATGAATCAGAAGCCATGGTGGATAATGAGCTGTTAACCGATGAGTTAACAAGAGCGGGCTTTCATCAGGATGAAATATACAAGGCATTAAATTGGCTAGAAAAACTTACCGCATTACAAGACACTGATGCTTATCCATATCTTACGCGCGTAGGCAGTAAGTCTGTACGGATTTATACTAGCGAAGAAATGCAGTTACTTGATACTCCAAGCCGTGGTTTTATCTTGTTTCTGGAGCAAGTAAATGTACTTGATTTTACTACTCGCGAAATGGTTATTGACCGAGTAATGGAACTTGATACTAAGTACTTCTCTATGGATGATTTAAAGTGGGTAATCCTGATGGTGCTATTTAATGTACCAGGTAAAGAGTCGGCTTATTCACAATTAGAAGACTTAATTTTCGAAGAACAAGAAGGGCCTCTTCACTAACAACGTCAATAAAGCTGGCTAACTATCTGCTATATTTAGCCAGCAATCACCGATCGTATTGTTCAGAATTTTTTTGTGGCATAATAGCGCTACACTTGTTTTGAACGCAATTTTCAATAATGTCTGAATCTGATAAACCACTCTTTACTCAACACGAACATGCTTTAGAGAAAGAGTATCAAGTGTGTCCTGATTGTGGATCAGAGTTGACCATTAAACATGGTAAGTCTGGGACCTTTTTAGGTTGTGTTAATTACCCTAATTGTCAATATACTCGGGCAGTAGTAGAGCATGAACGTGTTGAAGATAAACCACTACCGGGTAGTGAGTGTCCATTATGCTCCCATGTGTTAGCAGTTAAGCAAGGTCGTTATGGTATGTTTATTGGCTGTAGTAACTTTCCACAATGCCACCATATTGAACATGAGGCACAAGAGCTCATACAGAACGTGGTATGCCCAAGCTGTAAACATGGCTCCTTGCAAGAAAAAACCAGTCGTTTTGGCAAGAAATTTTACTCTTGTGATGCTTATCCAAAGTGTAAATTCGTCGTTAATCATGAGCCGGTAGAAGGGCAATGTGAAAAGTGTCAATTTCCTCTGTTGTTAAAAAGAAATATGGCTGCTGGAATTAAATACCAGTGTGCAGATAAAAAATGTTCTCACATGCAAAAATTATTATAAATATCTATAATGCTACTCATAAAAAAAGACGCTAAATAGCGTCTTTTTTTTTACTAAAACTTATTAGCTATGTTTTTCTAAATAGTTTTTTGCGAATTCACTAAGATCAGGAAACGCTTCTTTGCAAAGGATATCAGCTAAGTGTTGTAAACGTTGAGCAAGTTGTAATTCATTCTCACCACTAACATTTATATGGCCCATTTTCCGACCCACACGTTTACCTTTGTTATACCAATGAATAGTTGCGCTTGATATCGCAAGCACCTCATTAGGAACAGTATCTTCACCAATAATATTAACCATTGCTGTTGGGCGAACAAGTGATGTACTACCCAAAGGTAAATCACAGATGGCTCTTAAGTGGTTTTCAAACTGACAAGTGTCAGCACCTTGTTGGGTCCAATGTCCAGAATTATGAACCCTTGGTGCAATTTCATTAACTAATAGTTGATCGCCAACTTGGAAAAACTCAATAGCCATAACACCAACATAGTCGAGCTTATCTGATAAGGCCTTAAATACTGTACCGGCTTGTTGCTGTAATTGTTCATTAACAGGCGCAGCCACTGATACACTTAAAATGCCATTAGTATGATGATTTTCTGTTAAAGGATATACGGCAACGTCACCATTAACTCGACGAACACCAACAAGGGACACTTCGCGATCAAAAGGCACCATTTGCTCAGCAACAATACCTTGCTTAACAGTGGTTTTTGAAGCCGCAAGAAAGTCTGCCATATCTTGCCAGATTACATCGGCATCAGCAGCTGACTTTAATCGCCATTGCCCTTTTCCATCATACCCTTCAAGTGCAGTCTTAAAGATAATAGGTAAAGATAAGTGCTCAATTGCTTTATCAAAATCTATTTTAGAGTTAACAAAGTAATGTTTGGCATTAGCGGCATTACAAGATTCAAGCAATGCTTTTTCTAACCGTCTATCGCCACCAATTTTAATAGCGTTACTTGTCGGGTATAACTTCCCAGATTGCTCACACTCAGCAAGTATGTCATGGGCAACATGCTCAAATTCTGCGGTAATTACATCAGCATTTTTAATGCCTGCTTCTAAATCGCCACAAATGTTTTCAGGTGAAAGTGGTTGTACAACCTTATTACTTGATACATCTAGTGCTTTAATATCTAAGTTTAAAGGTGTGCCCGCTAATTCCATCATTCGAGCTAATTGACCTGCGCCAAGTATGAGAATTTTATTCATGAGGGTTTTTATTCTGCCGGGTTTGGGTTAGCAAGTATGGTTTCTGTCTGCTTTCGACGAAACTCTTCGATATTTTGTTGGATCTCAGTGTTATGAGTGCCAATAATTTGTGCTGCAAGTAAACCTGCGTTGGCAGCACCGGCATTGCCAATGGCCAATGTACCTACTGCGATACCTTTTGGCATTTGCACAATAGATAATAAAGAATCTTGTCCATTAAGCGCTTTAGATTGCACTGGAACACCTAAAACAGGCAATGAAGTATAAGCTGCTGCCATACCTGGTAAATGAGCTGCACCACCAGCGCCTGCAATGATTACCTTAATACCTCTATCTTTTGCACTTTCAGCATACTCAGCAAGTAAGTGAGGAGTACGGTGTGCAGAAACTACTTTAGTTTCGTACTGTACACCTAAAGAATCAAGCATGTCTGCTGTATGTTGCATTGTTGGCCAATCTGATTTTGATCCCATGATGATACCGACTGTCATGAATTTATGCCCTTTAAAAATAGAATGTTCTTCATAGATGAAGAAAGTAAAAATAGAGCTGCAATTATAACCTTGTTTAACGAAATACGGAATATAGAACTTTTCTATTGATAAATTAATCCATCATTAGGCGTTTATGAGTAGTGTTTGGTAATATTGTGATGGATATGATTATTAATAGAAGGGTTATCTGTGAGCGAAAAAAATGTTGTTGATGCTTTTAAAGAAGGTGGCATTATTGCTTATCCAACAGAAGCCGTATTCGGTCTTGGCTGTGATCCTGATAATGAAGAAGCACTCCAGCGATTATTAAAGTTAAAGCAAAGATCTCCTGAAAAGGGACTAATTTTACTTGCAGGTAGCTATTCTCAATTACTTCCTTATATAGATGACAGTAAAATTCCACTAGATAAGCGTTTTACCTTGTTAGCAAGGTGGCCTGATAGCATCACTCAACTGGTGCCAAAAAATAATAATATCTCATCGCTTTTATCTGGAAGCTTTGACACCATTGCGGTGAGAATCACCACTCAGCCAGATGTAGTTGCCTTATGTAAACAAACAAATAAACCAATAGTATCGACAAGTGCTAACTTATCTGGACAAGAACCGGCTAAAAAATGGCAAACATTAGACCCTGCATTATCTAAGCAAGTGGATTTTATTATTGAGGGAGTGACTTTAGGTCATACCTCACCGTCAAAAATTATTGATGCGTTAACAGGTAAAGTCATCAGAAATTAAATGAATTTTTAGACAGGGTAATGTTGAGGGAATATCGCGGCTAGTCTATTCATAAATAAAGCTATTTAATACAATTTTCTTTTTGATTTTCAAAAGAGTTTGATCGAGATCAAAGTATCGATTAGCTCCATCTCTAGCGGTCAAAACCTTGCGCTAAATCAAGTTTTATTAAAGCAACATGATTATTATACCCTTAATTATTTTAAGGATAAAAAATCATGAAAAAAACTTTATTAACCATAGCTTTACTATCAAGTCTTTCAACTGCAGCTTTTGCAAACCAAGCTGGCGACATCCTCATTCGTGGTGGTGCTACTATGGTATCACCAAGTAGTAATGAAGCAACGGTACTCTTAGATGGATCTGCAACACCGTTATCTATATCGGTAGACGACAATACCCAATTTGGTTTAAACCTAGTGTACTTTTTTGATAGTAATTGGGCGATTGAATTATTAGCGGCGACTCCTTTTACTCATGATGTGATATTACATGACCCACAAGGTGTTACGAATAGTATTTATGGCATCGATTTAAATGCTGCTACGTTAGCAGAAGTAAGCCATTTACCGCCAACACTAAGTGCGCTCTATTATTTTGATACGGGCACTGCATTTAAACCATATGTTGGTGTTGGTGTGAACTATACGATATTTTTCGATGAAGATTTCACTTCAACGCCTCAAGCCGCAGGCTTCAGTAATCTAGAACTTGATGGTTCATGGGGTTATTCAGTTCAGCTTGGTCTTGATTATGAGCTAGATAAAAATTGGTCTGTTAATGTTTCAGCTCGTTACATTGATATTAACACCAAAGCTACGTTTGATATTGATAATGCTTTAAATGTACCAGGAGGATTAGTTGGCAAAGGTAGCGCAAGTGTTGATGTTGATCCTATGGTTTATTCAGTTATGCTTGGCTACACATTCTAAATTAAGCTAATTATTAACCAGAATTAAAAGCAGTAACTTATTCGAAAGGGTTACTGCTTTTTTGTTTTCATTAACTAATGATTAAGATAGGCTGTAATCATTAGTTAATTTATTGCAATAACCATGACACAACATAGCCCAGATCAATACCGCGTTTTTGGAAATCCCATTGAACATTCCCGCTCTCCAGATATTCATCATATATTTGCGAATAAGAGTCAACAAAGTATCAATTATCAAAAGCAGTTAGTTGAAATTGATGGTTTTTCCAATGCCATTGCAAAATTTATCCATCAAGGTGGAAAAGGCGCAAATATAACGGTACCTTTTAAAGAACAAGCATTAACGTTAGCAGATGAGCTCACTGAACGTGCGACACTAGCTGGCGCAGTTAATACACTGACCTTTAAAAATGGCAAGATATTCGGTGATAACACCGATGGTGAAGGCTTAGTTCAAGATCTAATTACTAACCAAGTCATTTTAAATGAAAGTAGAGTATTACTATTGGGTGCTGGTGGAGCTGCAAGAGGAGTTTTACTACCTTTACTTGCACAAAACCCTCGATCCATTGTTATTGCCAATAGAACAGTAAGTAAAGCTGATAAGATTTGCCAGCACTTTGCAGATAATCGAATTAGTGCTTCTAGTTATATTGATTTAGCAAAGCAAGACTTCGATCTTATTATCAACGCGACATCTGCCAGTTTATCTGGCGATTTACCACCGATCCCAACATCAATTATAAGTCAGAATGTAGTTTGTTATGACATGGTATATGGAAAGGATGAAACACCGTTTCTTAAATGGGCAAAAGAACATGGGGCAATGAAAGTGGTTGATGGCTTAGGTATGTTAGTAGGGCAAGCAGCCGTTAGCTTTGAAGTTTGGCGAGGAGTTACTCCCGAAGTTCAACCAGTAATTGATAAATTAAGAGCTTCTTTAAAATAAAAAGAGAAATTTGTATGAATCAAGCCATTCTGTTTAATGATGATTTAGCCTTTGATGAAGAGCAAGACGCTTGGTGTTTTACTGTATTGTTATCAGCTCAAGTTATTAGCATTTACTTTCACTCAATGCAGCTAAGGAAATTGGAAGAAATAGACAGCTGTACTAAATTTGATTTAGAAGAAATAGTTGAACTCTGGCTCGAAAAAAATGAGCCAGAGGGAAATACTATTCACATACAAATGCGCTAATTATTATAATTACTCCTTTAAATACTCATTTTTTAACTCTACATAATTTATGGCTGACTGCTTGAGAAAGGCTGATTCACTTTCTTTTAGAAGTCTAGCTTGCTTTACCGGATTTCCGACATACAAATAACCGCTAACCAGTGTTTTATTGGGAGGCACTAAACTACCAGCACCAATAAAGACATCATCCTCGATAACAGCACCGTCCATAATTATCGCTCCCATACCAACGAGTATTCGATCGCCAAGCTGACAACCGTGAAGCATACACTTATGTCCAACGGTCACATCACTGCCAATAATTAATGGGTTACCTTGCGGGTTTTCAGGACTTTTTCGCGTTACATGCAAAACAGTACCGTCTTGTATATTTGTTCGAGAACCAATAGTAATAGTGTTTACATCACCACGTGCGGCAACAAGCGGCCAAATACTGATATCATCAGATAAAGTAATATCTCCAACGAGAATAGCTGATTCATCAATGTAATTATCTGACCCTATAGAAGGAAGAATACCTTTATAAGGACGTATGTTAGTTGTACTCATTTAGCACCTATTGCAATACTGCAATTTAATTGAATGGCAAGTAGTAATAAAAATAACATAGCTAGCTAATAAAACCAGTATTTGAAGGGCTTAGTAACTAAAAAAATTATAAAGAGTAAACTAAGTAATTGAAATGAGATCATTTAATATGAGCAAGTATTGAACGTATCGAGGTAAACACACACAAGGGCTGTATGAAAGTTAAGCAAACTAATTTTTATTGGGATTATCCGTAAAAAAGGGTTGACCTAATAATAAAAATCTCTACAATGCGCTCCAGTTCCAAGGGGTTCACGCAAAATGAATCATCAACGAACTGTTTTGATACGTTATCTAAGTGCTTTGGCAGTAAATAACGTAAGTTAACATCAAGTTTTAAATCTTTTTTAAAATATTTAAAATAAACGTTGACATCAAAACTCGGAAGCGTATTATACGCATCCTGCTTCGGGGCAACAGCAACGAGCAACGCAAATTAAGTTCAACTTAGTTTGTCTCAGGTGAAGAGCGAATGCGACTCTCATCTACTTCTACTTAAGCCAAGTGCTTAGTTAAGAAGTTCTTCTTTAACAATTAGTTATCATGCAATTTGTGTGAGCACTCACATTAATGTTGTTTTACATAGTTTTCCTTTCGGGGAGAACAAAAAAACGCTTAATGAATGATGTTCATGCAAATAAATATAGTTACGTATCTTTAGTTAGATGTGTAGCGACTATGTAATGCGATATCAACTTCGGTTGGTATCACGACAGAATTCATTGAGCAGTAACACATCGCTTGCGATGAGGTTACACAAACGATTTTTAATTGAAGAGTTTGATCATGGCTCAGATTGAACGCTGGCGGCAGGCTTAACACATGCAAGTCGAGC
>NZ_VOLT01000034.1 GCF_007954275.1 Colwellia demingiae
AAAGAAGCGTTATCTGAAGGGTATGTTGAGTATCAGCAAAACGTTATCGATAACGCCCGTGAAATGGCAAAAACATTCCAACAACGTGGTTATAACGTGGTCTCAGGTGGTACTGATAATCATTTATTCCTACTGGATTTAATCGATAAAGGCATTACCGGTAAAGACGCGGATGCCGCGCTGGGCCGCGCTAACATCACGGTCAATAAAAATTCAGTGCCTAACGATCCACAATCCCCGTTTGTCACCAGTGGCCTGCGTATCGGCACACCGGCTATCACCAGTCGTGGTTTTGGACTTGAGGATTCGGCAGCACTCACCGGTTGGATTTGTGATGTGTTAGACGACATCACCAATGAACAGGTGATTGATGAGGTTCGAAACAAAGTGTTGGACTTATGTGAAAAAAATCCAGTCTACCGCTAGGTAACCTGACGGACACCTAAGTGGCTTATAAGCCGCTTAGCTCTCCTTGTTTAGCCAATAATACAATTTAGAAAAAGGGTATACCATGCAACAATATTCAGGATTTGGTTTATTAAAACACTCGTTAAGTTACCACGAGAATTGGCAACGGGTTTGGAGTAATCCGACACCGAAGAAACACTATGATGTTGTGATCATAGGCGGCGGTGGACATGGTCTGGCAACGGCTTATTATTTAGCGAAAGAACATGGTATCACTAACATTGCCGTGATTGAAAAAGGCTATTTGGGCGGCGGTAATACCGCGCGTAATACCACCATTGTGCGTTCAAACTATTTATGGGA
>NZ_VOLT01000028.1 GCF_007954275.1 Colwellia demingiae
CTTATAGTTCGACCAAGCCACTTATTTAATAAAGTAACTTACTCTTATATTAGGTGGAACATGCTTCTGTTGGTTACGAATATTGAATGGCAAACATCCAATGTTTCTAACAAGACGTTCGAGCCAACAGAGCAACTCGATTTCAAAACGCATACTCAGGGATCGCCGACCACGACTATCTATAAGACCTGCGAGAAACGAGATTTAAGCACATTCCACCTGTAACTTTACGCGGAGGAGCTGCAAAATGAAAGCATATAACATCAATGATTTCGCTGTATTAATCGGCATTGATTGGGCAGATACAAAACATGATATCTGTGAACACCCTAACCACACAAAAAAATACCACTATTGCATTATTAAGAGTAAACCTGAAGCGTTACATGATTGGGCAATGAGCCTTAAACAACGTTACCCAAACCAACAAATAGCAGTGGCTTGCGAGCTAAAAAAAGGTCCTCTCATTTATGCGTTAGCCAAATATAGTCATCTCACTTTATTTACCATTAACCCTTCATCCGTGGCCAATTACCGTAAAGCATTTACGCCAAGTAACGCGAAAGATGATCCCTCTGATGCACTAATACAAGTCGAAATACTCACTCTGCATATGGACAAACTAACCGTTATTGAACCCGAGTCAGCAGCTATGCGCTCACTGACACAGTTGGTCGAATATCGACGTAACTTGGTACAAGACAGTGTAGATTTATCCAATAAAATAACAGCTACACTAAAGAACTACTACCCACAAGTACTTGAATTGTTTAAAGAAAAAGATACCACCATCTTCTGCGACTTTATCAGTAAATGGCCTTCACTTACCAAAGCTAAAAGAGCAAAAAAACAAACACTCTTAGACTTTTTTAATAGCCATAATTCACATTACGTCCATGTTAATGAAGCGCGTATTGCCAGTATAAAAAGTGCGATGCCATTAACTGATGACAGGGGCGTGATAGAGCCAAATCAATTATTAGTTGGAGTGCTCATTGCACAATTCAAAGTGTTATTAAAGGGGATTGAATCACTAGATAAAGTGATAAAGCAAGCTTACAAAGTACAGCAAGACAAACCTATTTTTGATAGTCTTCCTGGCGCAGGGCCACAACTTGCACCACGCTTATTAGTTGCATTTGGCAGTAACAGAAACCGTTATGACGATGCCTCTGAGCTACAGAAATATGCCGGTATTGCGCCCGTAATTGAACGTAGCGGTAAGAAAATGTGGACACATTGGCGATATAGTTGCCCAACCTTTTTAAGGCAAACTTTCGTTGAATGGGCAGGATTTTCGATACGTTATTCATTTTGGGCTAAGGCTTATTATGAACAACAAAAAAGCAAAGGAAAACCACATAACAGCATCATCAGATCGCTAGCTTTCAAGTGGATTAGAATCTTATTTAGGTGCTGGAAAACCAATACACCCTACGACGAATCAAAATATTTAAAGGCATTAAAACGAAGAGGCTCGCCACTGTTAAAATTTGCGGTAAATAGCTAATTTAAACTTGTTGTCCACCTCAGGGCGTGTTGTTAT
>NZ_VOLT01000003.1 GCF_007954275.1 Colwellia demingiae
TAACTATATTTATTTGCATGAACATCATTCATTAAGCGTTTTTTTGTTCTCCCCGAAAGGAAAACTATGTAAAACAACATTAATGTGAGTGCTCACACAAATTGCATGATAACTAATTGTTAAAGAAAACGTTTCGATTGAAACGTAGGTGAGAGTCGCATTCGCTCTACACCTGAGCTACCTAAGTAGCGTTGTTCGTTGCTATTGCCTCGAACTGGATGCGTATAATACGCTTCCGAGTTTTGATGTCAACGTTTAATTTTATTTAATTTGAAAAACTTATTTTCTAATTAAAAACTTCACGTTAAGTTAGCTAATCAACCTTAATAAGGTAGTAAGTAACTTATCAAAACATCCACTTGGTTAAGGTTTTTGCCTGAACCCCTTGGAACTGGAGCGCATTGTAGAGAGTTTTTAGTTTTGATCAAGTGTTTTTTCACGCTATTATCAATTTTTTGTTTGATCGATTAATTATCAAACAAAAGTATTCCCTAATGAGTTAAGTTGTTTAAAAAAAGCGCGTAAAAACATATTGTCTGGCTAAAATAAACACTACATACAAAGGCCACCATCGATTTCTATGACACGGCCAGTGAAGAATTCATTTTCGAAGATGTATTTTGCCGTATGGGCAATTTCATCTGCTTCACCTAAACGCCCAACAGGTTTCATCTTCTCTAATCTGTCTTTCATCTCTGGTTTCATTGCATCTGTCATTGCAGTCCGTATAACTCCAGGTGCAATAGCACCAACACGAATACCATGACGACCAAGTTCTCTTGCCCATGTTGTTGTCATTGCTACAACACCCGCTTTTGCTGCAGCATAATTGGTTTGACCTATATTGCCACCACGTGCAATTGAAGACATATTAATGATTACGCCTTGTTTTCCACCTTCAATCATATGAACAGCTGCTTCTCTACCGCATAAAAAGACACCTGTTAAATTGACATCAATGACAGATTGAAAGCTTTCTAAAGACATCTTCTTACTTACAACACCATCTTTGGCTTTAACAAACATACCATCTCGTAATATTCCTGCATTATTAACTAAGCCATCAATACCGTTAAAGTCTTTATTAATTTTTTGGAACGTTTCTTCAACCTCAGCTTCTTTGCTTACATTCGCAAGGTAATAAGCTATTTTTATTCCTTCAACGCCAGCTAATTTTATTTGCTCCACGCTTTCTTGTAGTTACTTTTCATTTAAATCGATCAGTGCGATATTCGCCCCCGATTGTGCAAAGCTGATAGCCATAGTTAGACCTAGACCTTGACCAACACCAGTGATGACGATTGTTTTATCTTGTAATTTCATTGTTCTCTACTTTCTGTTTATTAAATACATTAAAGATACTGGAGGAATATTTCTATCTTTACGTTTGCAGGATGCATAGCATATAAACTATATGCTATGCATCCTGCGCTAAAATTCAAGGTAATTAAGTTAATTTAGCCAGTGGATGTTCTGCTTCTGACCAAGTAGATTCGAAAAACCAATTAAGTACTTTAGTTTCAATTAACTCAACCGATGAATAATGCCATTTAGGGCTATTATCTTTATCGATTAATAATGCTCTGACTCCTTCTAGGAACTCACCAAAATGACCACATTTAACCGCTAAGTTTAATTCCATACGAAAACAATCAGCCAATGACATGCCCTTCGCTTTGGCTAATTGTGAATAAGCTAACTGTGCACTTAAGGCGCTTCCATTTTTCAATGACTTTTGCGCGCGGCTAAGCCATTTATCTTCAGTTTCAACACTTAAGATTGCTGTTATTACTTCTGTTAACTCTTGTTTTTCTACAAACGTACTTATTAATGGTTGATGTTCTTTTAAAGGTGACATTGGCAGTTTACTTGCCGAGCTTTGTTCAAACTCTTGTAACAATTGTGAGGCTTTGTCATGATTTAATGGGATTGTCTCTCCCCAGTTAATCATTTTAAGTTGGGTAAGAAGATTATCTTTATGTTGTTGCTCAACGAAATAATCTGCGAGTTGACAATATTTGGCATCTGCTGCATTGATAGATGCTCCTGTTAACGCTAAGAACAAGCCACAACCAGAAGGCATTTTATTTAGAAAATAACTTGCGCCTACATCGGGAAATAAACCAATACTGATTTCTGGCATGGCTATACGTGAGCTTTCAGTTACCACTCGATGACTTCCAGCAACAAGCATGCCTAATCCACCACCCATAACAATACCGCCACCCCAAACAATAAAAGGTTTGTTAAAAGTGTGAATTAAAAAATCTAGTTGATATTCTTGAGTAAAATAATTTTCAATTTCTGGTGCAAATTGATTATCTGCATTTAATTCTTCAGCTGAGTTTTCAGTACTAGTTTTACTTTTCATAGTACTATTTTTCATAGCACTATATAGATGTACGATATCTCCGCCGGCACAAAATGCTTTCTCACCTTCGCCTTGCAGGAATACTGCGGCAATATCTTGTTGCTGCTGCCATATAATCAACTGTGGATAAAGCAGTGCTACCATATCGCCACTTAATGCATTCAGTGATTTAGGTGAATTGAGGGTGATTAGCCCAATTTTTTTACCACTATTACAATCAACTTCTTGAAAAATAACTACATCTGTCATAATTTTTCCTTTATTAATCCTGTTTAATTTTAAATATCTAACTACTTATTTAGAAAAACAGGCTTACGCTTATTTAGAAAAGCTGGTACGTCTTCTTTTTGGTCTAGTGAGTTATACAACTCAACAAAAGCCTAATGCTCTTGTGGTAAAACTTGTTCAATAGATATAACACGATTTTTTAATTAATTTTTACGAGCAGCTAGTTGCAGCTATTGGACTGTTTTTTTTGTTATTTTTCAGCCAAAGCCATAGTAGTGCTTTTTCTACATTAATGCTCTCACCACATAAGATCATGCGTTTAGTTCAAGCTTTATGACGCTATTAAAAGAAAAAAGTACTCATTGATGATAATCAATGAGTACTTTTGATATATATACACCCATTCCACTTGAAGATTCATGATTCAGAATTCCTGAAACGAGCATCTACAAATGGAGCCGGTATAATGTGAGCTATTGTGCAATCAAATGTGTAATTACAACATTTCTAATGCGATTGCTGTCGCTTCACCGCCACCAATACAAAGGGAAGCAACACCTTTTGATAAACCTTTATTCTTCAATGCATGAATAAGCGTTACCATAATACGCGCTCCACTTGCGCCTAATGGGTGACCTAGGGCACACGCACCACCATTAACATTGACTTTATTGATATCTAGATCCATTTCTTTAACTGCAAGCATAGTGACCATAGCAAACGCTTCATTAATCTCAAATAAATCAACATCTCTTGCAGTCCAACCCGCTTTATCTAGTAATTTATTCATAGCGCCTACTGGTGCTACGGTAAATTCTGCCGGTGCTTGTGCATGTGTCGCATGAGCTACAACTTTACAAAGTGGTGTCAAACCACGTTTTTCAGCTTCTGATAATTTCATCATCACCAGCGCTGCTGCGCCGTCTGAAATTGAGCTTGAGTTAGCTGCGGTGATAGTTCCGTCTTTTTTGAATGCGGCTCGTAATGATGGGATCTTATCTGGACGAGCATTACCTGGCTGTTCATCGGTATCAATAATCGTTTCTTTACGTCTATTAACTACTGTAACAGCTGTAATTTCATTTTTAAAAGCACCTGAATCAATCGCTTGATTTGCACGACTCAACGAACGGATAGCAAATTCATCCATCGCTTCACGAGTAAAGCTAGCTTCATCGGCAGTATCTTGAGCAAAACAACCCATAGAAATTCCGTCATAGGCATTTTCTAAGCCGTCTAACATCATATGATCTATGACTTGGCCATGGCCCATGCGTAAACCGGTTCTTACTTTCGGCAAAATATAAGGTGCATTACTCATACTTTCCATACCACCAGCAACGGCAACATCGATAGACCCTGCAAGTAGTGAGTCATGCGCCTGCATAGCTGCTTTCATACCTGAGCCACATACTTTATTGATTGTGGTACACACAGTTGATAAAGATAATTCAGCAGCAATTGCTGCTTGTCTTGCTGGTGCTTGTTTTAAACCTGCTGGTAAAACACAGCCCATAATGAGTTCATCAACTTGATCGTTGGCTAAATTAGCTTGGGATACAGCGGCTTTAATTGCGGTAGCACCTAACTCAGGTGTAGTTACCGGTGACAAACAACCGCCAAAACCACCCATAGGTGTTCTTACAGCGGAAACAATAACAATAGGATCTGATAATGACATTGAACTCTCCAGTTTCTAAATGATGATAAGTTAAAATAAATTCGAAAAAATTGATACCTTAGCCTAACCTAACATTTAAGTTTACGTCAACGGAACTTTAGTCTTAGGTTTGGCTAACGTAGATTAGATTTAATTAGATTTGATGATAGTAAGGAAAATTGTATTTTCTTTTAAGCGAATAAATATAATTGTTTAGCCTCTTCAAAACTTACCCTTTACGTTAACGTAAACTTCATATAAGATAAATCAATAAATAGTTATCAAGATTAGATACACGAGTAAATAAATGACCCAAAAAATTAGCCAAGCCAAATACTCTATTAGTGACTTATCAAAAGAATTTGATATCACTACGCGCAGCATCCGTTTTTATGAAGATCAAGGGCTAATCTTTCCGGCACGTAAAGGACAAACAAGAGTTTACCATCAAAGGGATAAGGTTCGACTGAAGTTAATTCTACGTGGCAAACGACTAGGGTTTTCATTAGCTGAAACGGGTCGTTTGTTTGAACTTTATGATGTTGATAAAACCAGTGCCACACAGTTAAATACCATAATGACTTTAATAAACAACAAGAAAGAAGATTTAAAACAACAACTTGAAGATATTAACGCGATATTAATTGAACTAGATGACTTAGAGGATAATTGTAAAACTACCCTCAAAACACTCGAGAACATTTAATAGCAACGTCAAGATTTATCGATAATATAAATATAATTAAACCCATTCAATCGTTACTAACTCATCACTGCCAAGCGGGACTGAGTTTCATAAAAAGGATAAAGCATGATTTCAAAATACAGCTCACTTAACTATAACTTAGGCGAAACCGTGGATATGATCCGCGAGACTGTTAACGCTTTTGCCCGTGATGAAATTGCTCCACGCGCTGAACAAATCGATATTGATAATGAATTCCCTGCTGATTTATGGAAAAAATTCGGTGATATGGGTCTATTAGGTATGACCGTTGAAGAAGAATATGGCGGTTCAGGTTTAGGTTATTTAGAACATATCGTTGCTATGCAAGAGATCAGCAGAGCTTCGGCATCTGTAGGTTTGAGCTATGGTGCAATGTCAAACCTATGTTTAAACCAGTTACGTAAAAATGGCTCTCATGAGCAAAAGCTAAAATATTTGCCAAAGCTTTGTACTGGTGAACATGTTGGTGCACTCGCGATGAGTGAGCCAAATGCAGGTTCAGATGTTGTAAGCATGAAACTTCGCGCTGATAAAAAAGGTGATAAGTACATTCTTAATGGTAATAAAATGTGGATAACCAATGGTCCCGATGCTGATGTTTTTGTCATTTATGCTAAAACAGATACTAGTGCCGGTTCAAAAGGTATTACTGCATTTATTGTTGAGCGTGATTACCCTGGGTTTTCTCGCCATCAGAAATTAGACAAGTTAGGTATGCGTGGTTCAAATACCTGTGAGTTAGTTTTTCAGGATTGTGAAGTACCAGCGGAAAACATTTTAGGTGCTGAAGGAAAAGGCGTCCGTGTATTAATGTCAGGATTAGATTATGAACGTGTCGTTTTATCTGGTGGTTCTTTAGGTATTATGGATGCTTGCATGGATTTAGTCGTACCTTATATTCATGACAGAAAACAGTTTGGCCAATCCATTGGTGAATTTCAATTAGTACAAGGCAAAGTAGCTGATATGTACACTCAAATGAATGCAGCTAAATCTTATGCCTACATGGTTGCCCAAGCGTGTGACCGTGGTGAAACTACTCGAAAAGATTCAGCCGCCGTTATTCTTTATGCCGCTGAATTAGCAACTAAAATGGCACTTGATACCATTCAATTACTTGGTGGTAATGGTTATATCAATGAATTCCCAGCCGGTCGTTTACTTCGTGACGCCAAATTGTATGAAATTGGTGCTGGTACTTCAGAGATTCGTCGCATGCTGATTGGCCGTGAATTATTCAACGAATCTAACTAGTAATTCAGTTTTAAACTGAACCATTACTCAAATAACTATTGTAGTGGGTATTTAAACAGGCAATTAGTTAACCAGTAATTGTTTAGTTTGCAGCGGTTTAGTTCAAATACAAGACAAAAAAGTACAGTTGACGTTAGTCAATGTGCTGTTTTAAACGAAGTAGTTGAGTTAAACCGCAATAAAATAAATTATTACTATCAAATAAAAGGCTTTCTCCCGTGGCAAAAATAATAAGTAAGATAAACACTCGCAGCCAAGACTTTCTTGACAATGCTGCTCATATGCAAACCCAAGTTAATGATTTACGAGAAAAACTCGGCGAAATCAAACTTGGCGGTGGCGAACGTTCTCGAGAGCGACATGTCGGACGTGGTAAGTTATTACCAAGAGATAGAGTCAATGCTTTACTAGACGATGGCTCAGCATTTTTAGAGTTATCGCAACTTGCCGCCTACCAGGTTTATGATGATAACGTGCCTAGTGCCGGTATTATCACAGGTATAGGCCGAGTGGCTGGACAAGAGTGTGTTATTGTTGCCAATGATGCCACGGTTAAAGGGGGTACTTATTACCCACTTACAGTAAAGAAACATCTTCGCGCACAATCTATTGCAAAAGAAAACAACCTGCCTTGTATTTATTTAGTTGATTCTGGTGGCGCAAACTTACCAAATCAAGATGATGTGTTTCCAGATAAAGAGCACTTTGGTCGAATTTTCTTTAATCAAGCGAATATGTCAGCCAAAAACATTCCTCAAATTGCTGTTGTCATGGGCTCTTGTACTGCAGGAGGTGCTTATGTACCTGCAATGGCAGATGAGTCTATTATTGTTAAAGAGCAAGGGACTATATTCTTAGCGGGGCCTCCACTCGTTAAAGCAGCTACAGGTGAAGTAGTGAGTGCTGAAGATCTTGGTGGTGCGGATGTCCACTGTCGTACTTCAGGTGTTACCGATCATTATGCACAAAATGATCACCATGCTCTTGAAATAGCACGTTCTGCTGTTAAAAACTTAAATCGAGTAAAACCGGTAACGATAGATTTCAAACAAGTTGTTGAACCTGAATATCCAAGTGACGATATTTACGGCATTATCCCTAAAGATACCCGTCAGCCCTATGATATACGTGAAGTTATTGCTCGTATCGTTGATGGCAGCGAGTTCGACGAATTTAAAGCGCTTTATGGCAACACCTTAGTTTGTGGCTTTGCCAATATTTATTGCTACCCTGTCGGTATTGTTGCCAATAATGGTGTGCTATTTGGTGAGTCAGCAGAAAAAGGTGCACACTTTATTCAACTATGTGCACAACGAAAAATCCCCCTAGTATTTTTACAAAACATCACCGGTTTCATGGTTGGTAAACAGTACGAATCAGGTGGTATAGCTAAACATGGTGCCAAAATGGTTACTGCTGTAGCTACGGCACAAGTGCCTAAGTTTACCATTTTAATTGGTGGCAGCTTCGGTGCAGGAAATTATGGCATGTGTGGCCGCGCTTACGATCCTCGGTTCTTATTTATGTGGCCAAATTCACGTATATCAGTGATGGGTGGCGAACAAGCTGCTGGCGTTATGGCGCAAGTAACACGTGATAAAAAAGAGAAACTGGGTGAAAGTTGGAGCGAAGCCGACGAGCAAAGCTTTAAGCAACCTATCATTGATAACTATGAACACCAAGGTCATCCTTATTACGCCTCTGCGCGATTATTGGATGATGGCATTATCGATCCTGCTGATACTAGACAAGTTTTAGGTTTAGCTATTTCAGCCTCATTAAACAAAACAATTGAAGAGACCAAGTTTGGTATCTTCCGTATGTAACCGTATAAATAAAAGGTGAAAAGTACTTATTATGAATACCAATAACGACATGGTTTTGTTAGAAGTTAATGAGCAAGGTATTGCCACCGTTACTTTGAACAATCCTGATAAACATAATGCTTTTGACGATGGCATCATTAAACAGTTAACTGATATTTTTAATAACATCAGTAAGCGCGATGACATTAGCATTATGATTTTAGCCTCAAACGGCAAGAGTTTTAGTGCAGGTGCTGACTTAGGTTGGATGAAACGTATGGCAAGTTACTCGTATGAAGATAACTTGAAAGATGCCAACGCCTTAGCACAAATGTTAAAAGCATTAAATTTTTTGCCACAAACGACTATTGCCAAAATTCAAGGCGCCGCTTTTGGTGGTGCTGTTGGTTTAGCTAGCTGTTGCGACATTGTTATCGCGAGTACTAAAGCAAGCTTTTGTTTGAGTGAAGTTAAATTGGGCTTAATACCTGCAACTATCAGCCCTTATGTAGTAGATGCCATTGGTTTAAAAGCGAGTCGCCGTTACTTTCAAACTGCCGAGCGGTTCTTTGCTGATAAAGCACAGCAACTTGGCTTAGTGGATGAAGTGGTAGCGCCTGAAGAGTTAACTGATGAAGTTAATTCGATGGTAGCTAAATTATTAGCTAATGGTAGCCAAGCTAGACGACAGGCAAAAAAACTCAGCCAAGATGTCGCCTTTCAAACAATTAATGACAACTTACTCAAAGACACTAGTGAGCGTATAGCAGCAATTCGCGTATCAACTGAAGGACAAGAAGGCTTAACCGCTTTTTTTGAAAAACGAACGCCTAACTGGTAAATAAAATAGGCGTCGATTTACCCCTTACTCAGTGATACTAAGTGATACTAAAAGAATAAAAGGATAGATAAATGTTCAGTAAAATTTTAATTGCCAACCGTGGTGAAATTGCCTGCCGCATTATTAAAACAGCCAAGAAAATGGGTGTATTAACCGTTGCCGTTTATTCAGATGCCGACAAAGATTCGTTGCATGTTCATATGGCCGATGAAGCCGTTTACATTGGCCCTTCGCCATCACGCGAAAGTTATTTGTTAGGTGATAAAGTCATCGCTGCCGCCAAACAGACAGGTGCACAAGCAATTCATCCTGGTTATGGCTTTTTGTCTGAAAATGCTGGTTTTTGTCGTAACTGTGCAGCTGAGAACATCACTTTTATCGGCCCTCCTGTTGGCGCCATTGAAGCCATGGGTTCAAAATCTGCCGCTAAAAACATTATGGAAAAGGCCGATGTGCCATTAGTGCCTGGTTATCATGGTGATGATCAGTCACGTGATATCATCAAAAAAGCGGCTGATGATATGGGCTATCCTGTATTATTAAAAGCCACAGCTGGTGGCGGTGGTAAAGGCATGCGCCAAGTTTGGAGCGAAGCAGAATTCGATGAGGGTTTAGCCGCTGCAAAACGTGAAGCGATGTCATCATTTGGTGATGACACTATGTTAGTTGAAAAGTATCTAACGCAGCCTCGCCATGTTGAGATCCAAGTATTTTGTGATAATCACGAAAATGCTGTTTATTTATTTGAACGTGATTGCTCAGTACAACGCCGCCATCAAAAAGTAATTGAAGAAGCCCCTGCTTTTAGTATGAGTGAAGAATTACGTGCTCAAATGGGCGAATCAGCCATTAAATCTGCCCAAGCAATAGGCTATCAAGGTGCTGGTACTGTTGAGTTTTTACTTGATATCGACGGCTCTTTCTATTTTATGGAAATGAACACCCGCTTACAAGTTGAACACCCTGTTACTGAAATGATCAGTGGACAAGATTTAGTAGAATGGCAGTTACGCGTAGCCGCTGGTGAATTACTGCCTAAAACACAAGCACAACTTGTACTTAACGGTCATGCTTTTGAAGCGCGTATTTATGCAGAAGATGCTAATAACGACTTTTTACCCGCAACAGGAAAGTTGACTCTATTAAAAACACCTATTGAGAGCGAACATGTTCGTATAGATACCGGTGTTCGTCAAGGCGATGACGTTAGTGTGTATTATGATCCCATGATTGCTAAATTGATTGTCTGGGATGAAAACCGTGAAAAGGCACTCCAGCGTTTAGCAAAAGCATTGAGTGAGTACCGTATTAATGGTGTAACGACTAATATTGATTTTCTTTATAATTTAGCCACATCAGCTCCTTTTAAAGCCGCTGATATTGATACAGGTTTTATTGAAAAAAATCATGACCTGATTTTTCATAACGATGAAAAACCACTAGTTAATGAGTTACCTATTGCCGCTTTATTCCTTGTTCTATCTAAAGAAAGCAAGGCAAAACAGCAAGCGCAACAAAGTAACGACCCTCATTCGCCCTGGTATAATGCTAATGCATGGCGCCTAAATGAAGCAAATTTACATACCCTAGTACTCGCGCACAATGATACCGAGCACACGGTAACGATTGAACAAAAACGCCAAGGGAATGATGCCTATTATTCAATTATTGTAAATGGTGAAAAGTTTGATTGCCAAGGCGAAATATTAACTACACCTCATAATGATGACACTATTGTAGCGACTATTAACGGTCATCGTAGCCAAACTACCTTTAATCACTTTGAAAATAACATAAGTCTATATAGGACTAATGGCGTATTTAACTTTACTCATATTCTGCCAGACTGTGGTCAGCATAACGAAGATGACAATCATGGTGGTTTAGCAGCACCAATGAATGGCACCATGGTTAGTGTGTTGGTTAAATCTGGCGAACAGGTTAGTAAAGACCAACCATTATTAATCATGGAAGCAATGAAAATGGAACACACTATCAAAGCACCAAGCAACGGTACTATTGATGAGATATATTTCCAAGTTGGTGACATGGTAGATGGTGGTGCTGAGTTATTAGCGTTCACTGAACAAGAAAATAGCAGTGAAAATTAGGAGTAATCATGTTATCAAACAAATTACCACAACAGGTTAAAGTTGTTGAAGTTGGTCCTAGAGACGGTCTGCAAAATGAAGCGACGCCCATTAGTGCTAACGATAAGATTCAGCTGATAGAAAAACTCAGCGATGCTGGTGTTAGTTATATTGAAAGTGGCAGCTTTGTTTCACCTAAATGGGTGCCACAAATGGCAACCTCTACTGAAGTGTTTGAAAAACTCAATCGCAATCAGAAGGTAACCTATGCAGCATTAACACCTAATATGCGTGGTTTTGAAGCAGCAATGGCAGTCAATGCTGATGAAGTCGCTATCTTTGGTGCTGCTTCAGAAAGCTTTAGCCAAAAAAACATAAACTGCTCTATTGAGGAGAGCCTTGAGCGCTTTGCACCTATTATGGAAGCGGCTAAAAAAGCCAATATCAAAGTCCGTGGTTATGTTTCTTGTGTATTGGGTTGTCCTTATGAAGGTGATATAGCTCCAGAGCAAGTCGCTTTAGTCGCAGAAAAACTCTTTGCCATGGGCTGTTATGAAATTTCGTTAGGTGACACTGTCGGTGTTGGCAACCCAGCAAGCGTAACAAAGATGATACAAGCCGTTAGTGCCCGTGTACCAACAGATAAACTAGCTGTTCACTTTCATGATACCTATGGGCAAGCGTTAACTAATATTTACGCTGCATTACAACTGGGTGTCAAGGTAGTCGATAGTGCTATTGCTGGTTTAGGCGGTTGTCCTTATGCTAAAGGAGCTTCAGGTAATGTAGCGACTGAAGATGTAGTTTATATGCTTAATGGTTTAGGTATAGCGACAGACATCGATTTCAAAAAGTTACTGCAAGCTGGTTGGTTTATTAGCGATAAGTTAGGTAAAGCACCTATATCTAAAGTATCAAATGCCTATTTAGCACAAGAAAAAGTTTCAGAAGAATAGTAATTTCTTCGCACAGAGATAATGAAGATAAAGTAAATTAATATAATGATGAATTACTTTTTATTCTTTCTCTCTGTTAAATTTTATAAAATATCAAACCAAATGAGGAGAATAAAATGGCAGGATTCGACAAAGTAGTGTCAAGCTATGAGGAAGCCATGGCTGGGCTAACAGATAACATGACCGTTATCGCAGGTGGTTTTGGTTTATGTGGTATCCCTGAAAACTTAATCAGTGAAATCAAACGCAAAGGGACTAAAGGCTTGACCTTAGTTTCTAATAATTGTGGTGTTGATGATTTTGGTTTAGGTGTTTTATTATCTGATCGACAAATAAAAAAAATTGTTGCCTCTTATGTGGGTGAGAATGCTGAGTTTGAGCGCCAAATGATGGCGGGCGAACTAGAAGTAGAATTAACACCACAAGGTACGCTTGCAGAAAAGATGCGCGCTGGTGGTGCTGGTATTCCAGCTTTTTACACTGCAACAGGTGTTGGTACGCCAGTAGCTGAAGGCAAAGATGAACGAACATTTAATGGCCGTCAGTATATTTTAGAAGAAGCTATTACCGGCGATTTCGCGATTGTCAAAGCATGGAAAGCGGATAGATACGGTAATTTAGTTTTTAGAAAAACGGCTAGAAACTTTAACCCTATGGCAGCAACTGCTGGCAAAATTACGGTCGTTGAAGTAGAAGAAATAGTTGAAGTGGGTGAGTTAGATCCAGACCAAATTCATACACCTGGTATTTATGTTGATCGCTTGATTCAAGGCACTTTCGAAAAACGTATTGAACAACGTACTGTTCGTCCATCTTCAGCACAAGGAGCAAAATAATGGCCTTATCAAGAGAACAAATAGCTCAACGTGTTGCCCAAGAACTAAAAGATGGTTATTACGTTAATTTAGGTATAGGTATCCCTACCCTCGTTGCAAACTATGTTCCACAAGACATTGAAGTGATGTTGCAATCAGAAAATGGTTTACTGGGTATGGGACAATTTCCAACTGAAGAAGAAATTGACGCCGATCTGATTAATGCTGGTAAGCAAACAGTCACCATGGCAACTGGCGCATCTGTCTTTGACTCTGCTGAGTCTTTTGCCATGATACGAGGCGGCCATGTAGATTTAACTGTTCTGGGCGCATTTGAAGTCGATGTTAACGGTAATATTGCTTCCTATATGATCCCTGGTAAATTGATCAAAGGCATGGGCGGCGCTATGGATTTAGTCGCTGGCGCAGATAATATTATTGTCACCATGACACACGCTTCTAAACATGGCGTATCAAAACTACTTAATAACTGTTCTTTGCCATTAACTGGTAAAGGTTGCATTAAGAAAGTATTAACTGATTTAGCTTTTATTGAAATTAAAGAAGGTAAATTTCATTTACTTGAACGTGCACCAGGTGTTTCAGTTGAAGAAATAATTAAGTTAACTGAAGGCGAACTTGTTGTTACTGGTGATATACCAGAAATGAATTTTTAATTCTATAGTACTTTGTAACTAAGTAATACCTTATTTCCTAGCTAAAGCAAAGAGATAGCTTACTTTTAAAATTAAAATAAAGGTAATAGGAATCAAACTATTACCTTTTTTCTTTACATGTTTAGTCTCGTATTATTTCCATTCCCATTTTAACTAGCTGTCCCCTCTTGCCCATTTAGCTTGCACTTTGGTAACAATTACGTGATACTTATTTTTGACAAAGAAAAGGCAAAGCACGCGAAAACGTGTTACGCAAAACCACCGGTCTAAGGGTAAAGTTTAATTATTTCTACTTTATCTATGACAGCGGAGTCACCTCGTTAACAGGTACATCCCGTGGTTTTTTCTTTTATTAACTCCATAATTAAGGTTTATAAAATGAAAAAATTATTAATAGCTTCAACCATCACAGCTTTAACATTAACGTCTGTTCTAACTACACCAAAGGCACAAGCTGCTGACATTGCGACAAGTATATGTGAGTACGTAGCAGCCGATGACAAAAAACGCATGCGTTCATTTTTAAAGACTAATAAACTTAAAATTCGTCGTATCTTCGACAATATTCAGTGTAATGGTAAGAACTTATTAGAGTTTGCTTCAACCTCTGGTTCAGTAAAAACTGGTTCTTTGATGATTTCAAAATTACCAAAGAAAGTAGTTTCGGCTAACCTAGAGATTCTTCAAACTGGATCGCAACCATTGATAGACGCTGCCAACGCTCGCGTTAGCAGTTAAAAATTATTTAAAGTAGATGTTAATACCTTTTAGCAATAAAAACGGATGAGTAAAAGCTATACTATTTAATAATTCTATGTCATTTTAAAAAATCCAGCTTTGCTGGTTTTTTTTTGTCCTGAATAAAGTAATTAATGAGTTAACTAGCTAGCGAAGTAAATCAAAAGCACATACACTTAAGTCATTGAAGCCGATTAATAAATAGATACAGCTTACACTGCTTAAAAATAAAAAAATCATTATCTATGACACTAAAAAGAAACTATCTTAATAATAAAAACGCGCTGGTGTTAACTGGTGGTGGTGCCCGTGCAGCTTATCAAGTTGGTGTTTTGTCTGCCATTTCAAAGTTCATTCCTAGAAACCATGGTATTCCCTTTTCAATCCTTTCAGGCACTTCTGCTGGAGCTATCAATACTACCTCATTAGCTTGTTATGCATCATGCTTTCAATTAGGGGTAAAAAAACTGGAATGGGCTTGGAAAAACTTCAATATATCAAGTATCTACCATAGTGATCCGATCAACGTATTTAGTCATATAAGCCAAGGTATGCTCGCTAGTTTTCAAGCTGATTATGCGAACAAAAATCCTCGTAGTTTACTTAATAACGCCCCTCTTAGAGCATTACTCAACCAAATTCTCGACTTTAATCGCATTGATAATAATATTGCGCGCGGCTACTTATCAGCTGTATCAATTACAGCATCAAGTTATAGCAATGGTGATTCGATTAGCTTTTATCAATCGGACGGTTTAGCACTACCTTGGTCCCGCGTTAAAAGGCGTGGTGAATTATGCCAGTTAAACACAGAACATTTGATGGCTTCTGCTGCAATTCCAATGGTTTTTCCTTCGGTTAAAATTAAGAACCAACACTTTGGTGATGGTTCAGTGCATCAACTCTCTCCATTGAGTCCAGCGATACATTTAGGCGCAAAAAAAATCTTTGTGATTGGTGTTGATCAGCCAAAGGAGCCCCTACATGCAAGAGAAAGTACGCCCCACCCTCCAAGTTCGGCAACTATCGCGGGTCATCTACTCGATTCCATTTTTTCAGATACCATGCACAGCGATCTTGAACGTATGGCACGTATAAACGAAACCCTTAAATTGATATCAGCTCAAAATAGAAAAGAAAACGAGGGATTACAACATATAGATAGTTTTGTTATAAATCCTAGTCATGATTTTAATGAGATAGCTGCGCAATATTACTATGACTTACCTTTATCAATTCGCTTGCTGTTACGTAGCGCAGGAATAAGCAATGATTCTGAGTCGAGTATTATCAGTTATTTATTATTTGAGAAAAATTTTTGTGGAGAATTAATTAGGTTAGGTTTTGCTGATGCAATGGAGCAAGAACAAGCCATTAGAAACTTCCTTGATATATGACCATACTAAGATAGACATTAAAGTGGAAGTTTAACGATTAGCCTAAGGGCATCATCTTAGCGCCTATCTTCTTAGAGCTAATCATTTTAAGAGCAACTCTCACTTATTAAAAGATATTGCTCTTATTCAAAATATTGTGTCTTTGCTAAAGAAGATAATAGTTATTCTATTAAAAATTACTTACCCTCTTGTACATAATGATCTGCCTTTTCTACTCCTCTAGGCTTTCCGCGAATAATCAGTGTATCTTGTGCTTGTAATACAGTATTTTCCTCTGGTGATTCACATTCAATTTCACCACGGCGTAAAGCTATGACATTCACACGCATTTTTCCAAGATTTAATGACTCGATGCTTTTACCACAACTAAAAGAATCATCGTTTATTAAAATAGCGTGAGCAAATTCAATTCTATCAATAGCCTCAGGACTCATATCAGTATGCTCTCCCTGAAAGAAACCATGCAAATGGTTGTAATGATTTTTACGCTCTTTTTGTACACGGCGCATAATGCGAGAAAATGGCACGCCTGTAAGTGATAGCACTTGCGAAACTAACATTAAACTCCCCTCTAAGCTTTCCGGTACAACCTCATTGGCGCCCGCCGCTTGCAAAGCATCAAGTTGGTCATCATTACGGGTTCTTACCAAAATAGGGACATTTTCATTCATACTTCTAACTTTTTGAATCACTTCTAGTGATTGTTTATCATCACCAAAAGCAATGACAACTAACTTAGCTTCAGATAAATGAGCAGCATTAAGGACTTCAGTTTGCCTAGATGAACCAAAGAGTACTTTCTCACCTGCTTCTCTCGCTTTTTGAGTACGAAGTGGATCAACATCAATGGCAACGAAATCAATTTCGTCTTGTTTTAAAAATCGACTGACTGTTTGCCCTACTCGGCCAAAGCCGCAAATGACAACATGATTTTCTAATACTTTATTTTCAGGTAATTGTGATAAATCAAGCGATTCTGGTGATTTTTCCTGACTCAAAAATAGTGCCCAAGATCTGGCGTTGTTGATCATAAAAGGAGTAATCGCCATACTGATAACGCCTGCGCCAAGTAACATTGAAGCAACATCTAGCGGCAATATTTGACTTTGATTTGCTAACGCTATTAACACGAAACCAAACTCGCCCATTTGCGCCAACATTAACCCCGATGCCCAAGCATCCTTACTTGATTCGCCAGCCTTAACCGCAAGGATTTTGATAACCATAACTTTTACTAACATAAAGCAGAGCATCAAGCCTAATAAACTAAAGGGTGATGAGATTAATAAACTCACGTCGAGTTTCATACCGACAGTGATGAAAAATAAGCCGAGTAAAATATCTCGATAAGGCCTGATATCAGCTTCAAGTTGATGTTTATATTCACTCTCACTTAACATCATACCAGCAAGAAAAGCACCTAACGCCATTGATAAACCAAACCATTGGGTGAAAGCTGCAGCTAATAAAGTCACTAATAATGTGGTTAACACAAAGAGTTCATCAGTACGTACTTGCGCAATAATGTTAAATACTTTGGGTAGTAACCACTTGCCAATGAGTAATAACAATGCGACAACCACAACACCTTTGACCATGGCTAGCATTAACGCCCAGACCATAGAGGTTTGACTATCCATAGCCAACATAGGAATAATGATTAATAACGGAACAACAGCAACATCTTGAAACAGTAAAATAGCGACCGATAGCTGCCCCGATTTTCGTTTCATGGCACCAGTTTCACTTAGTTGCCTGATAACAATAGCGGTAGAAGAGAGTGCTAGTATACTGCCAACAACAAAAGCCTCGGAAAAACTTAAGCCAAAAAACAACCCGGCAATTATAAAAACAAGTAGTGAAATCCCTACTTGTAAGCTACCTACAGAGACCACTAGATGGCGCATAGACATTAATCGTGGTAATGAAAATTCAAGCCCTAAAGTAAAGAGCAAAAATACAATACCCAACTCGGCAAAGTGATCATAATCGACTTGGTCATGCACTAGATTTAAACCATGTTGGCCAACGATCATACCTGCCACTAAGTAAGCTAAAATCGCCGGTAAATTTAACCGACGAAATAGCCATACTACAAAAACAGCACAGGTTAATATTGCAAGTATTTCAAAATAACCGCTCACACAACTTCCTTTTGTTTACTTTGATAATTTATAGATGTGGTCAATAACATTGCTAAGATTTAGGCTTATTTGCCAAGCGACAAACTATTGCCGCCAACATTATGACTCAAGAGAAAAACTGATAATCTATTGATAGTTTACCTAGCCTTAAAGAATATTAACAACAAAAATAAATCACAATTCAATCAGTAGATATATTTCATTGAAAATAAACAGCATTAATCTGAAAAAGAACGATTTTTAATGAAGTGGTACGTTTATTGCTTTTATCTCAATAGTTAAAAAATAGCGTCAAAATATACTCTTAGAGTGACCATAATTTATCACTTGACGCTATAAGATAAAGTTAATGAGGTTGTCGTATGCAAACACTAAACGTACTTGATAATAGGTTTTCACCATTTAATACCTACAGTACATTAAGCACTGATGCACTTGTTGCTGAAACTTTTACTAATACTGTTTTTGATAAACGTCAGATCCTATCACTGATGACGCAACTACAAACTACACTTGATATTGATGAACTATTAAGTATTTTTGCGATAGAAGCTACAAGATATGTTGACTTCTCGGGGCTGTACTTTAAAAGTCAGCATTTGAATACTGTACTTTTTGGCAGTAGAAAGGCGAAAAAAGAACAATGTTTTGAGTTAAGGGTTGATGATATTTTTATTGGTACACTCAGCTATGGTATTAATAGTCCTATCAGCTTAACTAATTTTAAAGTGTTAGAACAACTTCACCAATGCCTATTGCACCCGATTAAAAATGCCATTGCTTATCATACAGCAATGCAACTTGCTATGCAGGACGGTTTAACTGGATTAGGTAACCGCCGATACTTTGACGAACAATTAAAACGATCTATGCATAACGCCAACCGACATCATAGTTTGGTTGGTTTAGTACTAGGGGACTTAAATAAATTTAAGGCTATTAACGACACTCATGGCCACATTGCTGGAGATACTGTCTTACAAGAGTTTGCCAATGTACTACGCTTATGTACTCGTGATTCAGACAGCTTATTTAGATTTGGTGGCGATGAGTTTGCCATAATCGTCGAAAATGCTAACGATACCGCTTTAGCCATCATTGAAAACAGAATAAATCTAGCGTTGGTTAGTAATGTACAATTGAATAAATACCAACTAGGTTGCAGTATAGGTTCAACTTTTATGAATAGAGCTGATAATGAACTCAGCTTCTTTGAGCGTGCAGACGAAATACTTTACCGTCGTAAGATGCAAGTATCTACGCACTTAAGCGTTGTCTAAGCTTCTACAATGACCAAGTAATCGAGAAGTAATCTCTAATTTTTAGCGACTAGCGCCTTAAAAGCGACTTTACGCTCGTTTGTACTGGCATTAACCAATAACCGACAAAAACGAACCGCTTGGGCAAATGATTTCTCATCAATACCACCGTTGCCCAAGTGTTGTAAAACAGCGGTAACATAGTGTTCATCTAATAAAAATATTTTTGCATAATGAGTAATAGCATCAGATAAAGAAGGGTACAAAACACCGTCAAAGTTAAAGGACTCAACTTGTAAATCCTCTAGATCAATCTCTTCAAGTTCAATACCATTAGCTATCAGTGGCCAACCTAAATAGTTTACTCTCGCCTTCGCCACTTCATACATAAACCAGGCACTTCGAGCAAAGCCAGCAAAATTTCCTTGCTCAAATTCACTTGTTGCTAACTCTTCCTCTGTCCAATTGACACCAATAGCAAGGTCTTTAGCATAGCGTTTTAATAGCTTTTGCTTTACATAACCTTTAACTGCCAAAATTGTATTTTCTTTGGCTCTATTCGCAAATTGTTGACACTCTCTGCAACTAGGAAGAGAGATTAATGGATGGGAATTAGAGAGTGATAAGTACTTATCACTCTCATCAGAAAAGGCAGAACTATAAGAAGGGAAAATAAAAACAACATGACTAGGCTCACCACAAAACCAGCAACAATGCCTTTTATTAAAAGGCGTTTCTGTAATAACTATAGGTCTTATCACTGGTTTTTTATCTTACTATTAGTGAGCTTTTCTAGCAAAACTTAACGCTTCTTCTGAATCTTACTATTGTATTTAGTGCTTGTTCGAGCCGTTTTATTTTTACTAATGGTTTTAATTTTTACATCTTTTTTCGCTAAATTTTGGTTCTTTTCTTGGGTTGCACGATACCTATTTTTACTATCGCGCTTTACTACTGCTTCTTGGTACTCATTAGCTTCTAGGCGATTAAACTCATAACCAGGAGCAACAATACGTTCAAACTTACGTTCAATTAATTGCTCTATGTTTTCTAAAAAGCGTTCATCTTTAGGGCTTACTAAAGAAATTGCTGTACCTGACTTACCCGCTCTCCCCGTACGACCAACACGGTGGACATAATCTTCAGGTAAAAATGGTAAGTGAAAGTTAACAACATAAGCAAGATCTGGTATGTCTAGTCCTCGAGCTGCCACATCTGTAGCGACTAATACACGCACTTTACCTTCACTAAACTGTTCTAATGCTTTATTTCTTGCGCCTTGCGTTTTATCACCGTGACATAACGCCGCTTTTATTCCATCAAGCTTTAATTCTTTTGCTAACGTATTTGCACTTTCTTTTGTACCGGCAAACACAAGTACTTGCTGCCAATTATTAACGCCAATAAGTTCTGAAAGTAATTCTCGTTTACGTTCTTCGGTAACCCAATAAACGGCTTGTTTTATTTTACCCGAAGTTGTATTTTCTTTAGAAACACTGATTGTTTTTGGTGATTTCAATAACTGATTTGCTAACGATTTTACGCGGTCTGAGAAAGTTGCAGAAAACATCAACGTTTGATGCTTATGCTTAACAGCTAGCAGTAATTTTTCAATATCGGTTAAAAAACCCATATCTAACATGCGATCGGCTTCATCAAGTACAAGAAATTTCACTTGTGATAAGTCAACATTGCGCAAAGCTAAGTGTTCTAACAAACGACCCGGTGTCGCCACAAGTACATCAAGACCTTGTTTTAGCATCTTTGTTTGTGATGCCATTTTACCGCCACCATAAACCACGCCACTTTTTATTGGCAGGTACTGGCTAAACTGTTTGATGTTATCAGCAACTTGATTGGCAAGCTCACGGGTAGGCGTCAATATCAACGCTCGAATTGCTTGTCCTGAAGCGCTTTTTTCATCTGCAGAATTTTCATCTGTAGAAATAGCCGAACTCTTGGCCGCATGATTTGCTTTAGCAATTGCATCTAAAATTGGTAAGCTAAAAGCAGCTGTTTTACCTGTGCCTGTTTGTGCGCTTGCTAAAAGGTCAACGCCTTGGCGAATAACTGGAATTGCTTCTTGTTGAATAGGGGTTAAATTCTTATAACCACACGCCTTAACCGCTTTTAATAAATCCGCTGATAAGCCAATTGAATCAACACTCATATGTCACCTGAACCCTAAATAAACTTGTAAAATACTGAAATAGCATAATTGGCGCGGATTATAATACAAATTGTCGTTAAAAGCAGAACTAGTCTTGAAAAAAATTAGTTTGCATATTTACTCATAAGAGTAATTTTTTAGGTTGATAAGTTAGTATTTTTGGTCAACACACCTAAATCTACTTAAGAGATGGTTTGCTGCATTAGCTTTATCATAATAGAGCGACTACTTAGCCTAAGTTCTCGCACTACGTACGAGTGAACAAGGTAAGTAATGCTCTATTCTGATTACATCATTCACAGGGAATTGATGAGAAGTTTACTGTCGTATTTTGATGTTTATGATAACAGCATCAAACTAGAGAAAGTGGTTCATTTTTAGTAATTGGCGCCCCAACCCCTGCAGCAACATAAGGAATAACTCGCTCGATAACGCCAGCTATATCTAACTTATTGTCAAAATCATTTTGAGCAATATCAATCAAAGCTTCACTTGATGACATAGTAAAAACTATAGTGCCCATAGTAAAATGCAAACGCCAAAATATTTCTTCTGCACTTAACTCAGGGTAAGCAATGTTAACTGCTTTGGTAAAATTAGTAAAAACATCAGGATATTGAGTTGTTAAAAACCATCGTAAAAAACCCTGACTATCGGTATAACCGCGTCCTAATAACTGCAGAAAGGTACTGGTACCATTTTCTTTAAACTCATTAAGGTGTAACAGTGGCCCTATAAAAGCAGAAAAAACTTCATGTAAGGTTGGTTTGAGTTCAGCTTGGCAAATGAGTGAAAGTGCAGACTCCAATCGAGGAGATAGTTCATCCATATAGCGAGACATAACTGCTTTAATTAACTCTTTTTTAGAGCCAAAATGATAGTTTACTGCCGCTAAATTGACATTAGCCTGACTAGTAATTTCTCTTAAGGACGTACCATTAAAGCCTTTATTGGCAAAAAGTACATCGGCGGCATCTAATATTTTATTTTTGGTACTCATACGTCAACTTCTAACTGCTTGCTGTTTTAATTATTTAATGATTTAGCATATATCCCCTTTACCAATCAAGATGCAGACTTCAGACAGATGAGTGCATTTAAATGGTAATGGCTATAAACTAAACAACTAGTTTAAACACCTGTTTAAAATAGCGTATTCTTTGTAAATAGGTCAAGCTTTTAAAAACCGCTTAACCAGATTATTTCAAAATGTATTGTACATCATCTCTATTACAATTCATTACGCTATCTATACAGTAAAATACAGGCTGAGCAATTATTATTAACTCAGTTTCTAGCAAGCAGTGATTTTAAAACTCTCTGTTCTTATTAACTCCCTTATATATCATTGTTTTTGTTTATTATTGTTTTTATATCTCAACCCAGTTTCATGTTGTAGTTTGCTCATTCATTTTGAATGAGCTTTTTTTTGCCAAAAATTTAAGCTGTATACCAGATTTTTTTCAAAATGCACTGTACATCACCACTATTACAAATCGTTACGGTATCTATACAGTAAAACACAGGGCGAGCATTTATTATTATCTCAGTTTCTAGCAAGCAGTGATTTTAAAACTCTCTGTTCTTATTAACTCCCTTATATATCATTGTTTTTGTTTATTATTGTTTTTATATCTCAATCCAGTTTCATGTTGTAGTTTGCTCATTCATTTTGAATGAGCTTTTTTTTGCCAAAAATTCAATCTGTTTAATCCTAAGTAACTATTTTCCTTATAAACTTTGTATCAAGCAAACAATTTTATATACTAGCCTCACCTAACAACTTCACTTTAATAATTATTATAAAATGAAATATATTACGAAAACATTTAAGTTTACAGGTCTCGCATTAGTTATTGCCGCTTCTTTAACTGCATGTAATCAAGAACCAAAACAACAAGCTTCGGTAGAAAAAGCGACAAAAATTAGCGCACAAGCAGCATTAACGGCAACAGATGCCCAACAGTTCTTAGATAATGTTGCTAAAGAAATGGTGACGTTAAACTTAGAAGGTTCACGTGCTGCATGGATTTACGCTAATTTTATCACGGAAGATACCGCATCATTAGCTGCTGAAGCCGATCAAAAGTCCACTGATGCTGGTGTAAGATACGCCATGCAAGCTGCAACTTTTGACGACGTAGACGTTAATCCGACACAACGTCGTCAATTAAATGTCTTAAAGCAAAGTTTGGTTATGCCTGCGCCACAAGATCCAGAAAAGTCAGCTGAATTAGCGACAATAGGCGCTAAGCTGGGCAGTATTTACGGTAAGGGTAGCTACACCACTAAAGCAGGTGAAAAACTTAGCTTAGGTGATATGACGTCGAAAATGGCTAACTCTCGTGATTATGATGAATTACTTGAAATGTGGACCGGTTGGCGTGAAATCAGCCCAGAAATGAAACCACTTTATACTCGTCAAGCTGAGCTTGCGAACGAAGGTGCCAAAGGTTTGGGTTATCAAGATTTAGGCGCAATGTGGCGCTCTAACTATGATATGCCTGCCGATGATTTTGCTAAAGAACTCGATCGTTTATGGGGACAAGTTAAGCCTCTATATGATGACTTACATTGTTATGTAAGAACTGAGTTAGGTGAAACTTACGGTACTGATAAAGTTGCACAAGACAAACCTATCCCAGCGCATTTATTGGGTAATATGTGGGCTCAGTCTTGGGGTAACATCTATGATTTAGTCGCTCCACAAGATGCAGATCCTGGTTATGACGTAACTAAGCAATTAGCCGAGCATAACTACGATGAGATAAAAATGGTTAGAGGCGCTGAGAAGTTCTTCACATCATTAGGCTTTGATGCTTTACCAGAGACTTTTTATACTCGTTCATTGTTTACTAAACCTGCTGATAGAGACGTAACTTGTCACGCCAGCGCATGGGATCTTGATGCTAAAGACGATATTCGCATCAAAATGTGTATACAGAAAACAGGTGAAGAATTTAACGTTATTCACCACGAATTAGGGCACAACTTCTATCAACGTGCTTACAAAGACCAGCCAGTCTATTTCCAAAACAGTGCTAATGATGGTTTCCATGAAGCAATCGGTGATACCATTGCCCTATCAGTTACACCTAAATATTTAAAAGAAATTGGCTTAATTGATACCATTCCTGATGAATCAAAAGATATTGGTTTATTGATGAAACAAGCGCTTGATAAAATCGCTTTCATTCCGTTTGGTTTGATGGTTGATCAATGGCGTTGGAAAGTTTACTCAGGTGAAATTAAGCCTGAAAACTACAATACTTCATGGTGGGAATTACGTGAGAAATACCAAGGTGTTGCAGCGCCTATAGATCGTGATGTTAACGCATTCGACCCCGGAGCTAAGTATCATGTTCCCGCAGGCGTTCCGTACAGTAGATACTTCCTGGCACACATTCAACAATTTGAATTCCATCGTGCGTTATGTGAGATATCAGGTAATACTGACCCTATTCACCGCTGTTCAATCTATAACTCAAAAGAAGCAGGTACTGCGCTTAATACCATGTTAGAAATGGGTTCAAGCCAGCCATGGCAGCAAGCTTATAAAGTAATAACGGGTAATGAGCAAATGGATGCTACCGCTATATTAGATTACTTTGCACCATTACATGTTTGGTTGAAAAACAAAAACCAAGGTAAACAATGTGGTTTTTAATAATTAATAATTAAAAAGTCCACATAATAAAAAGCCCCGCTATCTTAGGTATTACCTAATGATAACGGGGCTTTTTTTATACTTAACTATCTATTTCAAACAATCTAGCTCATATGCACTAACATATGGCTTGGCTTCTCTAGGAATGACTTCCATAGGTTACAGAAACGCGCGATAGTGCCGCCATCTATAACTCTATGATCACCAGACCAGCTCACTTGCATAATACTGCGTGCTTCTACATCACCTTGATCGTTAAAGCGTGGTAATTTTTGTAATTTCCCTAATGCAACAATAGCCACTTCTGGTTTATTGATGATAGGTGTTGCCACAGTACCGCCTATTGCACCAATATTAGAAATAGTAATAGTGCCACCTTTTAGATCTTCACTGGCAACACGTCCACTACGAGCATCATTTGTTAAGCGCATAATGTCGTTAGCTAAATCTAATATTGACTTAGTTTGTACCTGTTTAATATTAGGTACAAGTAAGCCCACTTTAGAATCAACCGCCATACCAATATTATGATCATTAAAGTAAGTCAGCTCGGTACAATCATCATTTACTTTTGTATTAACCAATGGATATTCTTTAATCGCTAATGACATAGCTTTCATAAAGAACGGCATCATAGTTAACTTGATATCTTGCTTAGCGTAGACTTCTTTTAATTCACCACGTAAAGCAATAAGCTCTGTTAAATCGATTTCTTCACAATAAGTAAAGTGCGGAATAGTACTGACACTATTTTGCATCGCGGTTGCCATAATCTTCTTAATACCACGAATTGGCTCTACACTGGTACCACCGATAACAGCACCGCCAGCAGCAACACCGCCAACAGTAGATCCAACACTCGAGCCATTTTGACTATAAGCGACGACATCATCTTTATAGACTCGCCCTTTTTTACCACTGCCTTCAACTTGATGGATATTAATATCTAGTTCACGAGCTACGCGTCTAACCGCAGGGCTTGCTAATGCTTTACCACTGTCGGTTTTAGTATTACTAACAGCAGGTTCGTCTTTTAGTGGTGATGGAGCAACTGATGGTGCTGCCACTTCTTTTGCTACAAGATCCGCCTTGACGGTATCAACTTGTGCGTTAGCTTCAGCAGCAATATCGTTAGTGCCGTCATCACCTTCTGGAGTCATAGCAAAAAGAGGCGAATGCACTTTGGCAATTTCACCTTGCTTATAATAAAGCTTTTCCACAACGCCTGAATGCATTGCAGGAATTTGTACTAAGGCTTTATCTGTCATCACATCAGCAATAGGCTGATCTTCAACAATTATTTCACCTTCTTTAACTAACCATTCGACGAGTTCACACTCAACGATACCTTCACCAATATCAGGTAATATAAAATCAATACTCATGTTCTGTGTCCTGCTAATAAGGGTTATCGTTAAAAATTAACGCTCTTTATGATTGCTTCATATACTTTTAAGTGATCACTAACATATTCTTTTTCTAACGCTAATGGATATGGCGTATCGAGACCACATACACGAGCAATAGGCGATTCTAAGTGTAAAAAACATTCACTTTGAATAGTCGCAGCAATTTCACTGGCAAATCCAGCTGTTAATGGTGCTTCTTGACTAATGAGCAAACGGCCTGTTTTCATAACAGAATTGCTAATAGTTTCTATATCCCAAGGTAAAATAGTACGTAAATCTACCACTTCACAAGAGATACCATCGTTGCTAGCCATTTGCGCTGCTTTTTCAATGATTTCCATTTGTGCGCCCCAAGCAAGTAAAGTGATATCAGTACCCGTTTGTACTACTTCAGCTTTACCCAAAGGCAATTGATAATCTTCTTCTGGTACTTCACCAACTGATGCTCGGTATAAACGTTTTGGTTCAAAAAATATCACCGGGTTATCATCACGAATAGAAGCAAGTAATAAACCTTTCGCTTGGTATGGATTACGTGGAATAACTACTTTTAAGCCTGGAGTATGGGCAAAGTAAGCTTCTGGTGATTGACTATGGTACAAGCCCCCCGCAATACCACCACCGTATGGGCTACGAATGGTAAGTTTACCAACATTGAATTCATTACCGCTACGGTAACGAAATTTAGCCGCTTCATTAACAATTTGATCAAAAGCAGGGAAAATATAATCGGCAAATTGAATCTCAGCAATAGCAATACTGCCTTGGGCAGCTAGACCATTAGCAAAACCAATAATTCCCTGCTCTACTAGCGGAGTATTAAAACAGCGAGCTTTACCATATTTTTCTTGTAGACCACTTGTGGCACGAAATACTCCACCAAAATGACCAACATCTTCACCAAAACATACCGCGCTTTTATCTTCAGCCATGGCAATATCAAGTGCGCTATTAATAGCGTGTAATAAGTTTATTTGCGCCATGATTAAAATTTCCCTGCTGCTGTAGTTGGGTAAGCTCTAAAGAAGTCAGTGTTGATATTACACACTTGGTCAATATAGATTTGCGCCATGATTAAAATTTCCCTGCGGTAAATGGGTAAGCTTCTGGATATTTATTAACGTGAGCTTTGACTTCATCTAATTGCGCTTGTAACTGCGCTGATGGCACATCATAAACATCAGTTATCATGGTATCTATATGTGGTTTATCAATTTTTTCTGCTACTTTAACTGCCGCTAACACTTCTTCTCGATATTTTTCAAATAACGCAGTTTCTTGTGCTTCATCCCACCAGTTTTGGTTTATTAACCAGTTTTTCATACGTAAGATAGGATCATGACTTTGCCATTTAGCCTCTTCTTCTTTAGTACGATAACCCGATGGATCATCCGAGGTGGAATGTGCACCGAGACGATAAGACATCGCTTCGATTAATACTGGCTTATTTTCTTTTATTGCATAAGCGCGAGCAATTTGTGTTGCTTTAAGTACCGCAAGGATGTCGTTCCCATCGATACGAATTGTTTTAATGCCATAACCGACACCACGAGAAGCAATACCGTTACCTTTAAATTGTTCATCTGAAGGTGTGGAGATAGCATAACCATTGTTTCTACAGAAAAAGATAACCGGTGCTTCTTGCACTGCAGCCATATTTAGACCTGCATGAAAATCACCTTCTGATGCTGCACCTTCACCAAAATAACAAATGGTTACCGCATCAATACCTTGCATTTTTTGCCCGTAAGCATAACCTGTCGCTTGCGGGATTTGTGTCGCAAGAGGCGAAGACACTGTCATACAGTTCAGCGCTTTAGAGCCATAATGGATCGGCATTTGACGGCCTTTACCTAAATCACCAGCATTACTAAAAAGTTGATTCATTAGATCTTTAAGATCAAAACCACGATATATTAAGGCACCTTGTTCACGATATTGCATCATGATCATATCTTGAGGCTTTAGTCCCGCAGCACCACCAACACTAGTAGCTTCTTCGCCTAATGCGGTCATATAAAAGCTCAAACGACCCTGGCGCTGTGAAGCCACCATGCGTTCATCTAATACGCGATGAAAGGCAAGGCTATGATAAATTTTGGTCGCCAACGCTTGGTCTATATCGGGTAAGTCAGCATTGGGATAAGTGACACCGTCTTGGTCTAAAATTCTCAATTCAGGAATTTCAACACTGGTCCCATCGATAAAAGTAGGTTGATGTACTACTGGTCCATCATCATAAATTTCTGTGCTCATAATGTTCTCTTCTATTACCTTAACGCGCAAGGTGCTACGGTTAAAGTCTGCGAAAGTTGATTAAATATAAAACTATATTTAACAAATTTTTTTTGTTTTAAGTACGCTCATGTAACTGTGAGGTGTCAATAAATTATATGGGTATTAGCTAGGCTTATTAATTTTTAGTATAGTCAATTTATACCTAAGTAAGGTATGCCGTAATAACCTATTTAAACTTTACCTTTGCGTTAACTTACATTCAATAAACAGAGACAATGAGTTGCTGTGCAAGTCACAAGAAGTGAGCAACATTCTTTACAGTGGTATTAGAATAAAAAATAGAGGGGGGGAGATAGGAGTTAAAGAGTTACCACTAAAATTAGTAATAACTCTTTAATAGCAATAACTTACAATCCTGCAGCTTTAAATGAAGCGCCAACAATGGCTTGTGCCTCACTAATGATGATTTGAAGGTGATCTTCATCAATAAAACTTTCAGCATAGATTTTATAAATATCTTCAGTACCTGAAGGACGAGCAGCAAACCAACCGTTATCAGTTACTACTTTTATGCCACCTATCGCGGCATTATTCCCTGGTGCATGTGAAAGTACATGAAGAATTTTATCACCCGCAAGGCTTTGTGCTTTAACGTCGTCACATGATAACGCTGTTAGCACGCGTTTCTGTTCAAATGACGCAACAGCTTCAACTCGGCCATAACATGGTTGACCTAGTGTTTTAGTTAGTTCGAGGTAATATTGATAAGGGTCTTTGCCGGTAACAGCAAGAATCTCAGCCGCTAATAAAGCCAATATAAAACCGTCTTTATCTGTGGTCCACGTACTACCATTACGGGATAGAAAAGATGCTCCAGCACTTTCTTCACCACCAAAGGCATAACTTGCATCAGCTAAACCATCGACAAACCACTTAAATCCAACGGGTACTTCAGATAACGGGCGAGAGAGTTGAGCGGCTACGCGGTCAATCAATGAACTTGATACTAACGTTTTGCCTATTTTACAACTCTTTGGCCAATCTCTATGGGTCATTAAGTAATGAATAGCGACAGCGAGGTAATGATTAGGATTCATCAAACCACCACTTGGCGTGACAATGCCATGGCGATCAAAATCAGGATCATTACCGACACTGATATCAAAATCATCTTTCATGGCAATAAGTCCTGCCATGGCATATTTTGACGAGCAATCCATGCGAATTTTGCCATCTTTATCTAATGGCATAAAGGAAAAACTGGCATCGACCACTTCATTAACAACAGTCATGTTCAGATTATATTGCTCAGCAATAACTGGCCAATAAGCAATGCCCGAGCCGCCTAAAGGATCAACACCAATAGTGACACCTGCTTTTGAAATCGCCTGCATGTCAATTACTTGATTAAGTTGGCTAACATAATCACTAATAAAGTCTTCTTTTGTGAGCAAAGATGACTGTAGCGCTTCAGGATAAGATAGCTGTTTAACATCAGTTAAGCCTGCGGTAATTATTTCATTAGCGCGCTGCTCAATTTGCTTGGTAATGCCACCTTCTGCAGGACCACCGTGAGGCGGGTTATATTTAATACCACCATCACTCGGTGGATTATGTGAAGGTGTAATGACAATGCCGTCAGCAATTTTTTCAGAAGCTGATTTATTATGACAAATGATTAAGCGAGATATGACTGGCGTAGGGGTAAAACCCTTTCCTGATAAAGAGTCATTTTGGACAACGACATTAACGCCATTAGCAATAAGTACTGATATTGCGTTAGCAAATGCGGGCTCCGATAACGCATGGGTATCTTTGCCTAAAAAGAGTGGACCATTAATGGCATTTTGTTGGCGATATTCAGCAATAGCCTGACATATAGCGATAATGTGCTGCTCATTGAAACTGCGTTTATTTGCACAACCTCGATGACCAGACGTGCCAAAACTTACTTGTTCAGCTGCTAAACTTACATCTGGCGTTTGCAAAAAGTAGTCACTAACTAACTGACCAATATTAATTCTATCTTCCGGACGAGCTGGTTTACCCGCAAAAGGGTGGATACTCATGTCATCTTCCTAATTATTACAAGTATTATTATAAGCCACTTTAATAGTCAGTGCTAAAGTAGCTCACGAATTTTTTCTACATCACTATCACTATAACCCAATGAGATTGAGGCTTTAGTTAACATCATTTTTTTACGTGTAGTGTTCGAATTGGTTATGACCCAAAATGGACTTTCTGGTATTTGTCGAGGTTTAGTACTACTGCCACTTTCTGCTAATTTATTTTCACTATTAGCAAAATATAAGCGATCTCGTCCACTTATTTCAGTTACCACACCAAACTGTTCGGGGTGAGCACGATATAATGCGGCAAGAATTAATAAGAACCGCCCCACAGCACCACGCTGCATTGCCAACTCTTCTCTATTGATAAAATTAAACACTGTTTCATGACTCGCAGCTGTAACCTTAACAACCGTTTTACTTTTTGGCTCTTCAACCACAGCAGTTTCAATTTTCACTGCATCATCCTCAGATTCAGGAAGAGTACTTACTTCAACCACAGCTGCAGGTTCATTAACGGTAACGGTGTCAAGCTTGGCTTCGACACCCAAATTTAACAAACGACGTAAAATGGCAGAAGCACTCTCACCAATAAACTGAGTATTAGTGGCAATATATTGATAAAGCTCTTCATCTATTTCGATGTTTTTCATTGTTACCCTTAACTTAAATAATTCGCGAAAGATTATATAGGGAAATGACAGTGTGTTGAACTCATTTATACCGATTACCATTCAAATTTCATAATTTCAGTTGGAACTAACATGACTTTAGGCAAGATAATTAATTTTGGCATAGTTATTCTATGGTTTGATGATTTAACAGGTATATTTGCAAATAGTTGTTAAAAACATGACAATATTGCCAATAATTGCCAAATAAAAATGAATAATATAATGAAAAAAAAACCTGAAATACTGAACTACAAACAAGTTGGTACTGGCAAACATATAGTATTGATACATGGTTTATTTGGTAGTTTAGAAAATCTTAATATGGTAGCAAAGCCATTAGCCCAGGACTATTGTGTTACCAGTGTCGACGTTAGAAATCATGGCGATTCATTTCATGGTAGTACCATGGAGTACTCCGAATTAGCACAAGATATTATTAATTTATTAGACCATTTAAATATTGATACTTGCCTATTATTAGGTCACTCAATGGGCGGTAAAATTGCCATTCAAGTAGCGTTAGAACAACCAGATCGTATTACAAAGTTATTGGTTGCTGATATTGCTCCGGTTAGTTACCCGCCTCATCATTTAAAAATTATAGCCGGTTTGCAAGCTATCGATTTATCACAAGTGATGAAACGCAAGGATGCTGATACTCAGCTAGCTCCCTTTGTCGATAACATAGGTGTTAGGCAGTTTTTATTACGTAATTTAGCATTGAATTCGAATGGAAAATTTGCCTTTAAATGTAGTCTTGAAAGTATCAGTTTATGCTACCCGCAGATAATGAAAGCGAATCAAATTCCTGATAATAAAAGTGCTTATGCTGGACCAACTTTGTTCATCAAGGGAGGTAATTCTGATTATATTAAAACTGAGCATAGAGCAGCTATCGCAGCACTATTACCCAACAGCAAAGCAAAAATTATTCAAGGCGCGGGACATTGGCTTCATGCCGAAAAGACAATTGCCTTTAATAAAATTGTCGCCGACTTTATTAAGACTGAATAGCCATAAAATAGAGAAATTATAACGGACGACTTCTATATCATTGATAAAGATCAAAATGCTAACTACCAACAAACGCTATTATTATTTACCTAATAGCTAGAAATGCTAATGGTATGGCTGAATGGTGTGTTATAATGCGGCCAATTTTTTTGGCCTTAGTATTATTTGGCCTTAGTGTATAAGAAACAAGCAACCACTATGCTAGCAGAACATTTAGAACTTATTGAGGCAATTGGCCTTAATTTATTTTTCCTTTTTATCTTTGGCTTTATCGGCCTTTCTATTTATGATGTGATGAATAGAAACGATGTACCAAGAATGGGTAAAGTGGTCGTTTATTTTGTTTTATTTTTAGGCTGTGCGGGCTTTATTGCGAAAGGTATTATCCAGTTTATCTGGGAAAGTCAGGGTGTTGGTTAACTCATGGCAAAAGAAATTACTGACTTAACCACTATTGACCTATTTAGCGATGAAAGGCGTCCTGGACGTCCGAAAACAAATCCTAACTCGCGTAGCGTACAGATAAAAATCAACAAACGAAATCAAGTAAAACGTGATAAAAACAAGGGTTTAAAACGAGTAGAGTTTAAAGTCCATCACAGTTTATTCGAACAATTAGAACAATTAGCTGAAACTCAAGAAATGAGTCGTAGCGAATTAATAGAGTCGCTACTAATAGAATCATTAGCAGCACACATTAAGTAATATGAAAGCATAATAAGGTAATATTTCATGGCAATCGTAGGTTTATTCTTTGGCAGTGATACAGGTAACACTGAAGCAATTGGTAAAATGATCCAGAAAAAATTAGGTAAGCAAATGGTTGACGTCAAAGACATCGCCAAAAGCACTAAAGAGGAAATTGCAGAGTTCGATTTGCTTATTTTAGGTATTCCTACCTGGTATTATGGCGAAAACCAATGTGATTGGGATGATTTTTTACCTGATTTAGAAGCAATAGATTTTACTGATAAATTAGTAGCTATCTTTGGCTTAGGCGACCAAGAAGATTACGCCGAATACTTTTGTGACGCTATGGAGCCTTTACGCGATATAGTTGAGAGTAAAGGTGCTATCGTTGTTGGTAACTGGTCAACCGACGGTTATGAATTTGAAGCATCAAAAGCCCTTGTTGATGAAAACACTTTTATTGGCTTATGTATTGATGAAGACAGACAAAGCGAATTAACTGAAGCACGTGTTGATAAATGGCTTGCTCAATTAAATGATGAAATGTGTTTAGCCGAATTCGCCTAATAACCTTGAATATAACAAGGTTATAGTCAAAAAAGCCCATTTATTGGGCTTTTTTTTTCACTTTTACAGTCAAAGCGAACAATTTGTTCAAAGAATAAAACTAAAGCTTTTCTCTTCCTCTATAACCCCCTATAATTTTGCTATTGAATTACTTATCACTTTAGAGAGTTAATATGGCTGAACAAAACGAAGAACTTAAAAGAGCTGGATTAAAAATCACCCTGCCTAGAATAAAGATCCTCAGTATTCTTCAACAGCCAAATAATCAGCACATCAGTGCAGAAGATGTTTATAAAATATTATTAGAACAAAATGAAGAAATTGGTTTAGCGACTGTATACCGAGTATTAAACCAATTTGATGATGCTGGCATTGTTACTCGCCATCACTTTGAAGGCGGAAAATCAGTATTTGAATTAGCTCATAAAGCTCACCACGATCATTTAGTTTGTTTAAAATGTGGTAAAGTTGTTGAGTTTGAAGACAATGTCATTGAACAAAGACAGAGTGATATTGCTGTAGCACATAAAATTAAGCTGACCAACCATAGCTTGTACCTATATGGTGAGTGTGAAGACCAAGTAGCTTGTGAATCTTTTAGAAAAAAGAATCAATAACAAAAATTTATCCGTTGAGTTGATATATTAATTAGCTCAATTTAATTTAGTGTTATGTAAATAGACTTATAAATAAAAACGCTGTGATATAACTATCACAGCGTTTTTTTATGTCTTATTTTTACTCGTTGAATAACTCGAATCGTTAAGATTAAGCCTTTTTCAAATAAGCTGATACTAAGACAATACGGGTGCCATTAACTTTTCCTTCGATATGCTCAGGATTATCAGTTAAGGTAATACCTCGTACCATGGTACCTTGCTTGGCGGTAAAGTTTGCCCCTTTAACTTTTAAATCTTTAATCAAAGTGACATTGTCGCCATCTTGTAATTCTGCACCATTGCTATCGCGCGTTGGTCCATTACTACGCTCTGCAGCAATACCCTGCTCTGCCCACGTTTTAACTTCATCTTCTAAGTAAATCATGTCCAAAGCATCTTGAGCCCAACTCTCAGAAGAAAGTTTGTGCAGCATACGATAAGACATAACTTGTACTGCTGGCTCCTGATTCCACATACTGTCACTTAAGCAACGCCAGTGATTAAGATCTAACTCATTTTGTCCTTCAATTTGCGATAAACAATTTTGACATAAATAAATAGATTGTTGGGCACTTAGATCACTCGTTGGTGGTACCGGATAAACTACCAAGGTTTCTGTACTAGTACAAAGTTCGCAGCTATTGTTGCTTCGGTTTTTTAATGCTTGTTCTGTAGGCATAGTTTTTCCAAAAATAATCGTTGTTTTAATGGCGCAATTATACTCGCATAGACTTATATTTCTATGAAAAAACTCGCTTTAACGCTTAATTATCCTTGTTTATCGAATAGCTCTAGACAATGGCTATTCTTCAATGATAAAACTCGCTCATATTAAAAATTTCATTAGCAGGCTTACCTATGACCAGCGAAAATACACTTAACGCATCTTTTATTCAGAAAATTAAGTCAACCAGTTTGGTGAGCCAAATAATTGTCGCGATTATATTAGCTAGTTTACTCGCGGTAATATCACCAGAAACAGCCAAAGCATTTGGTATGCTCGGCAGCTTATTTGTTAACGCCCTAAAAGCAGTTGCCCCTATTCTCGTGCTGGTATTAGTTACTTCAGCGATAGCTAACCAAAAAATGGATAGCAGTGCTGAGTTAAAACCTATTGTTGGCTTATACTTTTTAGGTACTTTAAGTGCCGCTTTTGTTGCCGTATTATTAAGTTTTGCTTTTCCAACAGAGCTTACCTTAAACCTTGCTGGAGCCACTGCAAATCCTCCACAACAATTAACAGAAGTATTGGCTACGCTTGCCTTTAAAGTTGTTGAAAATCCAGTGACGGCTGTTGCTGACGGTAACTTTATTGCTGTTCTTGCTTGGGGATTAGGCTTAGGTTTTTCATTAAAGCATGCAAGTGAATCAAGCAAGGGAATGGTGCATGATTTAAGCGAAGCTATTTCGAGTATTGTCCGCATTGTAATTCGTTTTGCACCACTGGGAATTTTTGGCTTAGTCGCAAATACAATTGCAACAACGGGCTTTAGTGCTTTGGGCGAATATAGTCATTTGGTTGCAGTACTACTTAGCGCAATGTTAATTATCGCTTTGTTAGTTAATCCTTTAATTGTCTTTATCATCACTAAGAAAAACCCTTATCCTTTAGTTTTTACTTGCCTTAAAGAATCAGGTATTACCGCATTTTTCACCCGTAGTTCAGCCGCAAACATTCCCGTTAATATGGCCTTATGTAAGAAATTAGATTTACATGAAGATACATACTCAGTCTCAATCCCACTAGGTGCCACCATCAACATGGCGGGTGCAGCAATTACAATTACCGTATTAACTTTGGCTGCTGCCTATAGCTTAAATATTGAAGTTAGTTTTGCAACAGCCATTTTATTGTCGGTGGTGGCTTCCATTTCAGCCTGTGGTGCTTCTGGTGTGGCTGGTGGTTCACTATTACTCATTCCGTTAGCATGTAGCTTATTTGGTATTGATAATGATGTCGCTATGCAGGTGGTTGCTATTGGCTTTATTATTGGCGTTATCCAAGACTCAGCAGAAACGGCTTTAAACAGCTCTACTGATGTTGTATTTTCAGCTGCAGCATCACACCATATAACTAAGAATTAATAACGAAAGTATATCGGAGCTGATATAACTAACATAAGCAGCCCCTATAAAAAAGGCGCATAGTACTCTTGGTACTATGCGCCTTTTCATTTATTTAAACGTTCAATCTGTCAACTTAGTATGCTCTACTTGCATACCTAGCTTAGGGTCACTCTCAATAAATGGTTGGCAAATGAAGTGGTTTATCGCCGCTACCAATTCATTGTCGTAGTACAAGAATGCAATACGTTTACGTTGCCATGGTGCTATATTTAACTCTTGCAGTACTTTTTTAACAGTACGGGAGTGTTGCCTAAAATGAGGCAAGCATTTTGGATTTTCATGGCAAAAGCGAACAGTGACTTGCTGTCCGTGAGTAGGTAAAGAAACGCGAGGTAAATTTGTGCTCGAATTAGAACTTGTCACGGCATCCGTATTAAAAATCAGCTCGCCCAAGTTATCCGGTAAAACCAATAAATTATTACCAAGCATCTGAGTATCTTGGAACAATTCAATTTGGCCTTGCCAGCTGCTGATATCATTATATTCGGGCGTTAGAAACAATGTGTTTTTAAAACGTCTAAAGACCTGCTCTGCCACTTTAATTTGAGGGTTTTTATCTTCATCAGCCTGCAGTTGTTGCCTTACTTGGTTAACTTGCTCTGTACTTGGCATTAAGCAACCTTGTTGCGCCATAAAAAAGCGAATTAGGTTATTAAAGCGTGCTGGTGATAAAGTAGTTAACGCTGGAACATGTAAACCCGAATCTGCGGACTTACAAACGCTTAAGTCTTGCTCGGCAAGTTCATCTAATAACTCCTGCCCTGCTAAACAATGGCTAGCACTTCGGTTAATGGTATTATTAATACTGGGCCAACGCTCACGCAACAGTGGTATTATTTCTTGTCTGAGAAAGTTACGGTCAAAACAAGTATTAAGATTGGATTCATCTTCCACCCAACTAAGCTGATGATTTTCAGCATAACTTTCTATTTCTTGTCGAGAAACGCTCAGTAAAGGTCGTACTAATAAATGTTGGCCAAGCTTTGTTTGTACAGACATTGCTGATAAGCCTTTTAAACCCGCACCGCGTTTAAGTGCTAATAAAAAGGTCTCACTTTGATCATCGCTATGATGCCCAGTTAACACAATAGACTTTTTATCTCTCAGTGATTTCAGGGCATTATATCTGGCGTCACGTGCTAGTGCTTCCAGTGACTGTTGTGCTTTTGACAGCAGATTAACACGCTTAACAATAAGCTTAACTGACAGCTTAATACACTCTTGTTCGGCAAGTTTTTGCCAAGACTCGGCATTGTCACTCAAACCATGATTAACATGACAGACAGTAATTTCGTTGCTGATAAGTTTATTTTGCTTTAATTGCACTAAAGCATGTAAGAGCACCTGCGAGTCGATACCGCCACTATAGGCAATAATTAACTCAATATTTCCGTGTGTTTCGAAAAGGGTCTTGAGGGTATTTTGAAGGGCTGAAGTTATAATATTCATAGAAAAAAGCCGACAGCAGTTAACTGCTGTCGGCTATGCTATTTAGCAGTAACCAAATGACATTAATCTATCGTAACGTTTCTCGATAAGCTCATCTTTACTTAAGCCTTCTAGCTCCGACAGATCTTTTTTGATTGCTTGTTTAAGCTGTGCTGCCATGACGTCCATATCGCGATGCGCTCCGCCTAATGGCTCTTCCACAATAGTATTTATTAAATCCAACTCTTTGATGCGCTGTGCTGTAATGCCCATTGCCGCCGCAGCTGTAGGAGCTTTTTCGGCTGTTTTCCATAAAATTGACGCACACCCTTCAGGTGAAATTACTGAATATGTTGCATATTGCAACATATTTACTCTATCACCTACACCAATGGCTAATGCGCCACCAGAGCCGCCTTCACCAATAACGGTACAGATAATAGGCACAGATAAACGCGCCATCACTTTTAAGTTACGAGCAATAGCTTCACTTTGACCTCGCTCTTCTGCACCAACACCTGGATAAGCACCCGGAGTGTCGATAAAAGTGATGATAGGCATATTAAAACGTTCTGCCATTTCCATTAAGCGTAGCGCTTTGCGATAACCTTCTGGACGAGGCATACCAAAATTACGCTTAACTTTTTCAGCAGTTGAACGACCTTTTTGATGACCAATAATCATAACAGGTTTACCGTCCAAACGTGCTGTACCACCAACAATAGCACTGTCATTAGCATAAGCGCGATCACCGGCTAACTCATCAAACTCAGTAAAAATACGCGGTATATAATCTAACGAATATGGGCGTTGTGGATGGCGAGCTACTCTAGCAGTTTGCCACGCATCTAAGTTCGAAAAAATTTTCTTAGTTTGCTCTTTATTTTTCTCGCGTAATTGCGAGATTTGATCTTCGATATCAAGATCAAGCTCTTGGCCGTTATTTACTAACTGTAGCTCTTCTATTTTTGCATCAAGTTCAGCAATAGGCTGCTCGAAATCTAAAAAGTTTAATGACATGCTTATTTTTACCTAATAAATCTAGTTAATTTTTTAAAATCGTTTTTCACTACTTAACCAAAACACCTTGAATTTAGTATCTTAAACAATACTTTAAATAAAGTACACTTGTTCAATATCTTAAGTTAAGTAGTTGTTATACCAATTGTACTAACTAAGTGCTCACTTTCAAATGGCCTGAATATCCAATAATGACGTTGCTTTCAATCCCAATAGCAAGCTATTGCTCAATCAAGCATCTCGTTCTTGAAAATTCAATCTCATTGAATCCTGTAACCTTAGCTAATCCAAATGGTCTTATTTAAATTCCATGGCGACACGTTCTTCACCAAGCAATGTTTTTAATTCGTATAGTAACATATCGGCTGGCGTTACTCGCCATTGAACGCCTAACTCAAGCATAGCTTGGGCTTCTTCGCGCTGATAAAAAACTCTCACTGGACAGGTACCTTCTTTAAAAGGTGTTAATACCTGAGTAAACTGTTCGATAAAATCATCTGCTATCAAGCTGTTATCAACTTGAATATCAATAGAGCTAAGATAATTTTCTCGCGCGTCAGTGATTGTCATTATATCCCGAGCTGTCATTGTATTACCACCAGAATAATCATCAAAGCTGACCTGTCCACTACAAACCAAAATAGCGTCATTTACCAGCATCTCTGCAAAGCGATCATAGTCATCTGGAAAAAGGCGAATATCCATACGAGCACTCTTATCATCTAGAGTCACCAATGCCCAACGACGCCCGCGTTTATTGACTAGGACGCGCACGCCTATCACTAAACCAACAGCAACCGCTTGCCTATCTCGACCCGTGGGTTGCATGACAACTAGTCGGCTCGAAGAATATTTTTTTATTTCAGTCAGGTAGCGATTAATGGGATGACCTGTTAAATAAAGCCCTAAGGTTTCTTTTTCGCCATCTAACCACTTTTCCTCAGGCCAAGCTCTTACTTCTTTAAAAGTTTGTCTGGAATCAGTTTTTTCATCATTAATTAAACCAAATAAGTCATTTTGCCCCAAAGATTCAGCTTTTGCATGTTGTTCTGCTGCTTTAATTGCTTCTGGTAAGGTTGCAAAGAGTGCTGCTCGGTTCGCGCCCTGCTCTTTGGCTTTCCCTTGTACATACTTAGGCCCCAGACTATCCATAGCGCCTGATTTAATTAACTTTTCTAAAACACGTTTATTGGTTTTTTTGAGATCAAGACGTGCACAAAAATCAAATAAGTCAGTAAAAGGACCATCTGTTTGTCGGGCACTAATAATAGCTTCAATAGGACCTTCACCAACGCCTTTAACCGCACCAATACCATAAACAATTTGGTTATCTTCATTAACGGTAAATTTATATTGTCCTGCATTAACATCAGGCGGCAATAAATCTATTGCCATATTGCCACATTCATCAACTAAGGTGACAATTTTTTCAGTGTTATCCATATCTGCAGACATTACTGCAGCCATAAATGGTGCAGGAAAATGTGTCTTCATCCATAATGTTTGATAAGACACTAATGCATAAGCCGCTGAATGTGACTTGTTAAAACCATAACCAGCAAATTTTTCAACCAAATCGAATATCTTCATGGCGAGCTCACCATCAACACCTCGATCTTTCGCACCTTGTTCAAAACCAGCTCGCTGCTTAGCCATTTCTTCAGGTTTTTTCTTACCCATGGCGCGGCGAAGCATATCGGCACCACCGAGTGAATAACCCGCCAGTACCTGCGCAATTTGCATTACTTGCTCTTGATACAAGATAATGCCGTAAGTTGGTTCAAGCACAGGCTGTAAATCTTCATGTTGCCATGTGGCATCAGGGTAACTGACTTCTTCACGGCCATGTTTACGTTCAATGAAGTTATCAACCATGCCTGACTGTAATGGTCCTGGTCTAAATAAAGCCACCAGTGCGATAATATCTTCAAAGCAATCAGGTTTTAATTTTTCAATTAAAGATTTCATACCGCTAGATTCAAGCTGAAACACTGCCGTAGTTTTCGAGGCAAGTAATAACTTAAAGCTTGCTTTATCTTCAAGATCTATTTTGGTGATATCAATCGGCTCTTTGCCGGCTTTAAGCAATTTTACATCAGCCATTTCTATGGCCCATTGTAAAATAGTTAGTGTTCTTAATCCTAGAAAATCGAACTTAACTAAACCCGCATCTTCAACATCATTTTTATCAAACTGAGTAACCGGGTTTTTACCTTCATCATCACAATACAGTGGTGCAAAGTCGGTAATAGTGGTTGGCGAAATGACAACACCACCCGCATGTTTACCCGCATTTCGCGTGGTGCCTTCAAGAATACGGCACATATCAATCAGATCTTTTACTTCACTGTCTTGCGCGTAGATTTCAGGTAACTTTGGCTCTTCTTCAAACGCTTTCGCTAAGGTCATACCTGGCGTTGGCGGGATCAGTTTTGAAATTCTATCAACAAAACCATAAGGATGGCCAAGTACACGACCAACATCACGGATAACCGCTTTTGCCGCCATGGTACCAAAAGTAATAATTTGCGAAACTGCATCACGACCATAAAGCTCAGCAACGTGATCGATTACTTCATCACGTCTGTCCATACAGAAATCGATATCGAAATCAGGCATAGAGACACGTTCTGGGTTTAAAAACCGCTCAAAAAGTAAATCATATTCAAGTGGATCAAGGTCGGTAATATCAAGGGCATAAGCAACAAGCGACCCAGCACCAGAACCTCGACCAGGTCCCACGGGAATATTGTTATCTTTACTCCACTGAATAAACTCCATAACAATCAGGAAATAGCCTGGGAAGCCCATATTGTTAACAACTTCCAGCTCAATAGCTAAACGTTCATCATAAGGCTTTCTTATTTGTGCAAAGTCATCAGCTTGACGGTCAAATAATTGGTCAAGTCGTTTTTCTAAACCTTTTTCAGACACTTTGATAAAAAAGTCATTTATCTCCAAACCTTCCGTTGGGAAGTCTGGTAATACGTATTCACCTAAGGTAACCGTGACATTACAGCGTTTAGCAATTTCAACGCTATTGGCTAAGGCTTCAGGGATGTCGCTAAAAAGCTCGCACATCTCCTCTTCACTTCGCAAGTATTGCTCAGGGCTATAGCGCTTAGGACGACGTTTATCATCTAAGGTAAAGCCATCATGAATAGCAACACGGATTTCATGGGCATCAAAGTTATCAGTAGAAAGGAACATCACCTCATTCGTGGCAACCACGGGCAAGTTTTCTTGTTCGGCTAGGGCAACGGCAAGGTGGATATAATTTTCTTCATCATTACGACCTGTTCTCACTAACTCAAGAAAAAAACAACGATCGAAATGTTGTTGATAAAAGGTAACCATTTCTGAAACAAGTTCAGTATTACCTTTTAACAAAGCTTTCCCTATATCACCTTCACGGCCACCAGAAAGTAATATCAAACCTTCTTTGTATTCAATCAGCCATGATTTGTCTATAACAGCTTTGTTTTGTACGTGTCCGCGCATGTAGGCTTTGGAGATAAGTTCGGTTATATTTTTATAGCCAACGTTGTTCGTGGTAAGTACAACTATACGTGACAGTTCATCCTCCAACTCATCACTTTTCACCCAAAAATCACAACCAATAATAGGTTTAATTCCTGCGCCATGAGCAGCGTGATAATATTTCACCAAGCCACACAAGTTAGTTTGATCAGTTAAAGCAAGTGCCGGCATATTAAGCTCAACAGCTCTAGCAATTATCGGCTTAACTTTCTTTAAACCATCACACATGGAGTAATCACTGTGTACGCGTAAATGAACAAATTTAGGCGGCACAAAAACGCTTGGTTCTGCTTCTATGACTATTTCTCCGCTAAGTATTTCAGTCATGGTATGTACCTAATACTCTAGCGACAGGTTTAAAACTTTGTCGATAACAATCAAGTACGCCATGCTCGATAATTTTTTCTAAATGCAGTTTAGTTGGGTAACCTTTGTGCTTGGCAAATCCATACTCAGGATGAAGTTTGTCTAAGGCTATCATTTCATTATCTCGAGCTACTTTAGCAATAATAGATGCAGCACTTATTTCAGCAACTCTAGCATCACCTTTCACTATCGCTTGGCTAGCTATTTTCAAACTTTGTTGGTTATTTTCACTGGCATTACATAAGAATGTAGGACAACGATTACCATCAACAAGAACAAAGTCAGGTTCAACATTCAGTCCTGCAACAGCGCGCTGCATAGCAAGCATAGTCGCGTGTAATATATTTAAAGTATCTATTTCTTGAGGATTAGCACGTCCTAACGACCAAGAGATTGCCTTTTCCTTTATTTCTACTGATAACAAGTTACGCTTCTTTTCTGACAGCTTTTTAGAGTCCATCAATCCTTCAATAGGGTTATCGGGATCTAAAATAACGGCCGCTGTAACCACATCACCCACTAAAGGACCACGACCAACTTCATCAACACCTGCAATGCAATATGCTATAGGGTATTCAAAATCAGGGAAAGTTTGCTTACTCGCCATATTATTTACTCGAGATAAGGTATTCTTATCTTATTGTTAGTTATTATTTTTTATTGTCTAAAGGTTAGTGCTATTGGCATTAGAGAGTACATCAAGTACAGCCTTGGCTGCTTGTTTACTCGCATTACATTTTAGTTGTTGATGTATTGCAGTGAAACTATCATTCAATTGACTCTGATCCTGATACAGACGTTCTTTAACCAAAGGTACAATATTTTCAGGGCAAACTTCTTTTTGCAATAATTCAGGTACTAAAGATTTATTTGTTAATAAGTTAGGTAAAGAAAACCATTTCAACTTAACAAATCTACGTCCTAAGAAAAAAGTTACAGGACTAAATTTATAACAAATAACCATGGGTCGTTTAATTAAAGCAGCTTCTAAGGTTACCGTACCAGAAGCGGTTAATAAACAATCACTGGCAGCCATAACCTCTTGCGTTTGATTAAGAATAATCTCAACAACTAAATTAGGCGCAAATTCAGCTTTAAGGGAATTGAATTGTTCGGCCCGCTGCTCACTGATCATGGGTGCTACAAAGAGTAGTTCACTATCTTGTGCTTGTAATTGTTTGGCACTTTCAAAAAAATCTTCAAGTAAACGTGATAACTCACCACCACGACTACCTGGCATGAGCGCAAGAATTTTTTTATCGTGTGGTAAACCAAGCTTATCTCTGGCTACAGTTTTGTCACTTTGCATAGGAATATCATCCGCAAGGGGATGACCGACAAAGGTACAAGGAACATTGTGCTTATCATAAAAAGCTTTTTCAAAAGGCAACAAGGCTAAGACCATGTCAGTGGCTTTGGCGATTTTAAAAATACGTTTTTCACGCCAAGCCCAAACTGATGGACTAACATAATGAACGGTTTTAATACCTTGTACTTTAAGTTTTAATTCTAGACCGATATTAAAATCAGGCGCATCAATACCAATAAACACATCAGGTTTATTGGTAATAAAAAAATCGATTAAGGTTTTACGGACATGTAATAAACGTCTGATTCGGCCAAGTACTTCGACTAGCCCCATAACCGATAACTCGTCCATAGCGAATAGGCTTTCAAAACCTAATGCCTGCATCTTGGGACCGCCAATGCCAATGAATTTAGCATTGGGATGAGTCTGGCGTAAGGAAGTTATCAAGCCTGCGCCTAGCGTATCACCTGAATGTTCACCAACAACCATTGCAAAAACAGTTTGTTGGAGAGGGTTTTGATTTTGAGTAGTCATAGACGTTAAAGGTACTTAAAGTTAACTGTACCTATATACCCAAGCCACTTGAAGATACGTGTTTCAGGACGCTTGAGCGATTCATGATCAAGGAGCCTCATTTTATTAAGGGTTATTCCCTTAAAAAAGGAGGCAACGAAGAACATGGTTTACTCAGACGTCCCCGCAGGTCTGGTTTAGAACCGCTTTATGCTGCGTTATTGATTTTGATAAGGGAACAACCCTTCTCTTCAATCAATGCCTTGCTTAAAGGCTTTCTAATTCCAGCTGAAATCTGCATATTCAGGTAGCTTGGGTATAATAACGGTACTTGTATTAACGGCACATGTTTAACATATTAAGTTTAACGAATGATACCGCGATTAGATTCTTTGATTGAATTACAAAACGCTTGTAATTCTGGAGATTGGACTGGCATTTCATTTATAGCGCTTAATGCTTCTTCAACAGAAAGCCCCTGTCGGTACAATACCTTGTAAGCACGCTTTATAGTTAGAATAGTTTCTTTATCGAAACCACGGCGTTTTAAGCCTTCACTATTCAAGCCAAAAGGTTTTGCCGGTTGACCAGAAGCCATAACATAAGCAGGAACATCTTTAAGTATTAAGGCATTACCAGCAATAAAACTATGTGCGCCAATATGACAGAATTGATGAACACCTACCATGCCGCCAATAATGGCATGATCACCTACATGAACGTGACCAGCAATAGAGGCATTATTTGCAAAAATGCAATGACTACCAACAATACAATCGTGTGCCACATGGGTATAGGCCATAAATAAATTATTACTGCCAATTTGAGTAATACTATTATCTTGAATCGTGCCACGATGAACAGTACAGGACTCTCGAAAAATATTATTGTCACCAATGATCAATTCTGTTGGTTCGCCTGCGTATTTAATGTCCTGGCAGTCTTCACCAATACTTGCAAATTGAAATATACGGTTACCTTTACCAATACGGCTTGGGCCATTAATAACCACATGCGAGCTGATTTCACAGTTATCGCCAATAACAACGTTACTGGCAATATAAGTCCATGGACCTATGGAAACATTTTTGCCAATAACGGCACCTGGTTCAATAATAGCTTGGGGATGAATCATACGTTTAATCTTCTAATGGGTAAGTAAGCGTTTTTCTAAAGAGTATATGTAATGGCTGTCTATAAAGGACGACGTGCACACATAAGATCAGCGCAGCAGACTACTTTACCATCAACTCTCGCTTCACCATAAAATTTCCACATACCTCGACGCTCTTTAATAAATTCAACATGCAAGTGCATGGTATCACCAGGTAATACTGGTTTTTTAAATTTAGCTTTATCTATTGAGGCAAATAAATACATCTCATTGGCTTCACGTCCTTCTGTGCTTTTAAAGCCTAGAATACCTGTCGCCTGTGCTAAAGCCTCTAAAATTAAAACACCAGGGAAAATTGCTAACTCAGGAAAGTGACCAGTAAAAACAGGCTCGTTTATTGTGACATTTTTAATGGCATGCAAGGTTTTACCTGGTTCATGATCAAGAACTTTATCAACTAATAACATTGGGTATCTGTGAGGTATTAACGTTTTAATTTCGTTAAGATCGATAGGTTTTTTTACAGTTTCCAAATGAATATTCCTTGTTAGTTAGCGCAGTGAGTTAATAGTTAACTAACTAACTGCTTACTATATTTTCGTCAGCTTCATCTTGAGCGACAGAAAGACTTTGGAGTATTTTACGCATTGGTGGGGTTAATAGCTAGTTATTAGCGAGTAATTTTTCTAACTCTTTCACTCGTTTAGCTAAGCTATCGAGACGCTTAACTCTAGCATTTGTTTTATTCCATTCTTTATTTTGCACTACTGGCATACCAGAAGAATACACTCCAGCTTGAGTGATATTCTTAGTTACCATAGACATGCCAGTAAAAACACTGTTATCGGCAATAGTAATATGACCATTCACTCCAACCAGACCGGCAATAGTACAATTTTTACCTATGACAGTGCTGCCTGCAATGACAGTACAACCGGCTATGGCAGTATTCTCACCAACAATAACATTGTGAGCAATTTGAATTTGGTTATCTAAAATTACGCCGTCTCTTATTTCGGTATTATCCAGTGCCCCACGGTCAACAGTAGTACTAGCGCCAATCTCAACATAGTTGCCAATAATGACGCTACCTAATTGCGGGATTTTTTGCCATTTGTACTGACCTTTTACAGGCGCATAGCCAAAACCGTCTGAGCCAATAACAGTGTTAGCTTGAATTAAGCAATGATGACCGATCTCTACTCTATGATAAATAGTAATATTTGCCCAGAGTGTCGTTGATTCACCAATTTTAGCCCCATGACCAATAAAACAACCAGCACCAATACTCACATTATCAGCTAGTTTCACACCTGACTCAATAACCGTATTAGCGCCAATACTGACATTTTCACCGATTGAAACATCATCGGCAATAACAGCATTTTGATGAATCCCACAAGACACTTTAGGCGTACTATCAAGTAAACTAGCTAGAATGGCATAACCCATATAAGGGTTATCCATAACAAGAGCACTTACCTGACAGGCATCTACGGCATCGGGAGAGACAATAACAGCACTCGCATTAGTTGAGCTAAGTTGTTGTTGATACTTGCTGTTAGCAAGAAAAGCTACTTGTCCTGTACCAGCATTTGCCAAAGTTGCTAAGCCACTGATTTGAGCTAGTGCTTCCTTTTGCTCATCCAGCGCTGTTGGTACTATCAATTTAGCATCTAGTTTGATAGCAATTTCAGCTAACGTATAAGTCATAATAATGCCTTTACCGCGATGAGTAATAAATTGTTTATCTTAATGATAACGAAACAGCTTATTTAAGTTTACTTACTTGCTCTACCACAATATCAGTGAGGCTAGCATCTGGCTTAGCATAAACAACAGCTTGTTGAGAAAGCACTAAGTCATAGTCTTGTTTAACAGCAATGTTGTCTACTGCTTGACGTACTAAAGCTATAATTTTATTAGTTTCTTGGTTTTGACGTTGAGTAGCTTTTTCTTGTAAAGCTTTGCCTTTCACCTGGTATTCTTGAAATAGAGATTTAACTTTTACATTAAGCTCTTCTTTTTCTTTTACACTCATTAATGAACCATCACGCTTGAGTTTTTCTTGGTAATATTTAATGTCTTTTTCAAGTTGGGTAATGATAGCTTTTTCGTCTTTAAATTCAGCTTCTAAGCTTTGCATTAACGCGGCTGTCTGCGGTATTTTACTCATCACTTCTTGAAAGTTAACTACCCCAATTTTTTGATCTGCTGCCATAGCTGAACTTGCTAATAACATACCTGATGCTGCTACGCCCATAACCATAGTTTTTATAACTTTATTCAACGTTGTTCCCCTTTATTTATTATTTGTTACTTGCGATTTTCACAGGTAAATATTTCTGTCGGTTAATATAGCAAGATTAATTCATTTAACGCAGCTAAAATCTGCATTTTAAAATGTTTTTCCTATGTTAAAGCTAAAGAATGATAAATCGTCACCCTCTTCTTCTCTAACGGATCTAGCGAAACTAAAAATCATTGGTCCCATTGGCGAAAGCCATTGGAGTGAAATACCCGCTGAGCTACGAAAACGCCCAGGATCTGAATAATCATCGATTTTAGCAAACTCTTCAGGCGCTAAGTTTTCATAACTGGCCATGTTAAATTCTGTATCCCAAACAGTACCAGCGTCCCAGAAAATACTTGTACGTACACTGTTTGAGTAACTTTCATCTAAGAAAGGTGTTGGTACTATCAACTCCAGGCCAGCAAGTGCCATAGCGTTACCACCAACAGAGCTTTGTGATACCGCAATAGAATCATTGTCAGGGCCTAAACAACAACCACCACCTGGTAATTGCTTCGGACTACGATAAATAGCGCGAGGTCCAACACTGTTATTCTCAAAACCTCTTAAGGAATCTGAGCCACCTGCACTAAAGTTTTCCCAGAAAGGTAATAATTGATCATTACCATCAACTGTTCCGTAACCGTTGGCGTAACCTAACTGTATACGAGTTAATACTGACCATTTTTGACTTCGGGTTAATGGGAAATAAAATTTAGCATCATAGTTTAGTTTGAAGTATTGCAAATCAGACTTTGGTGACGTCATTTTTGCATTAAATCGTTGTTGTGAGCCTGACGTAGGAAAAGTACCACGGTTTAGTGTACTTCGCGATAAGCCAGCGTTTAAATCTAATGTTTTAAATGCTAGTTGACCATCAGGGTCGTTAGGATCAGCATAGATATCATAAAAATTCTGAATTTGATCATACGCTTCTAATTGCGATATTTGGTTATACTTCCAACCTACACCAAAATTTAAACGAAGATATTCATTGACTGGAAAACCCCAGTTAAGACCTACGCCAAAGGTTTTGTTCTTATATTCAACCAAGTTGGCATTACCAGCATCATATTCACTGTAATAAACCTGCCCTCCGAGAGAAACAGCATCAACAGTAAAATAAGGGTCAGTGTATGAGATGGTGGCATTTTTTTGATAACTATTTCTGGCTATGTTTAAACCAAGTTGATTACCCGTACCTAAGAAGTTGTTCTGTTGCACACCCGCATTAAGGCTTAATTTTGTTTCTGAACCATAACCTATACCGGCATTAAATGACCCAGATGGCTGTTCTTTGACGGTAAAGTCTATATCGACTAAATCATCTTCACCTTCGATTTGCTTAGTTTCAAACTCAACGGTCTCCATGTAAGGTAATCGCTGTAACCATGACTTTGAAGACTCAACTACACTGTTAGATAACCAAGCACCTTCCATTTGTCTCATTTCACGGCGTAATACGTTATCAGCAGTGACATGATTACCTGTGAAGTTTATGCGATTTACATAAACACGCTTTCCTGGATCAATCGATATTGATAATTTAACGGTATGGTTTTCATCATTAACTTCTGGGATGGTTCTCACTTTAGGATAAGCATAACCATAGCGGCCTAGAAATTTACTAATGACTTCTTCAGTATAAGTAACTTCTGCACCGTTATATAACTCATCCGCTTGTAATGGGTTAATAGCACGAATGGTATTTTCAAAACCAGCCATATCGCCGACAAAGTCAACTTCACTAATGTTATAAGTTTCACCTTCACTCACATTTAGTGCAATATAGACCGCCTTTTTATCAGGGGTCATTGATACTTGTGTGGAGTCTACTTTAAAGCGCAAATAGCCGCGATTAAGATAATAACTATTAATCGTTTCCATATCCCCTTGTAACGTTTGTTTCTGATATCTGTCTTGCGCCATAAAATTCCACCAAGGGGAATCATAAGTTAGCTCAATTTTATCCAGAATTTCGATATCAGAAAAAACCTCATTACCAACAATATTGATTTGTTTGATAGCAGCAGAGTCACCCTCAACAAAAGAGAATTCTAAATTAACGCGGTTTCGTGGCAAATGGGTTACTTTAGCAGTCACTTTAGCATTGTATTTACCAACACTGTGATAGAAGTTCTCTAATCCCATCTCTATACCTGAGATAACAGTGCGATCAAGAGTTTCACCTACACGAATATTACTGCCATCAAGACTTTCTGTTAGCTGCTCATCTTTAAGGTCGCTATTACCATCAAAAATAATTTCGTTTATTGTTTCTCGCTCTCTAACACGATAAACCAGGCGGTTACCATCTCGGTAAACTCTAATATCATTAAAGTGGCCAGCTTGATACAAAGCCTTTATAGATTGTGAAATTCGAAAGTCATTGAGTTCATCACCGACATTGAAAGGTATGTGCGTTAACGCGGCGCCTAAAGCAACACGTTGAAGGCCTTTAACTTCGATGTCTTCAACTTGAAAGCTTGATGCTGCTTGAGCATTAGGTACTGATGTTCCTAGCGCACCTAATAGTAGGGCTAAGGCAATTTTTTTCATGATCATATATATAAACTTCGTTACTTCTTTTTATAAAAACGGTTAGCTACACACTCAATATACAGCAGTGACTCTAACACTAGACTGAGTTCAATAAATGACTCATAGCCCATAATATTAGAGTGTTAAGGTATCAACCTTAAAATTAGCCTGTTCGACTTCCTTTCATCCATCCATTGAAATCTCATAAAGCTTCATAGCAATAAGGAGTGTATCCTTTCTTCAAACTGTTTAACTTAAAACTTTTATTAATATCTATTTCTTAAAACTATTCAGTCACTTCTTTGTGCGCCTGTTTTTAAAAGCGCAATATTCGCAGAAATAATTATTTAACCCAGAACCCGACTAAAATCATTAAACAAGCCAATAGCCATCAACATCAACAACGCTAACGCACCAAACTTAAATCCTGCCTCTTGAGCTTTCTCTGGTACTTCTTTACCTGTAAAAAGCTCTATAAGATAATAGAGTAAGTGTCCTCCATCAAGTACTGGAAGCGGTAAAAGGTTAATTATTCCCAAATTAATACTAATTAACGCTAAAAAGCCTAGAAAGTATACAAAACCATGACTAGCACTATTACCTGCACCTTGAGCAATACCGATAGGACCACTTAGATTTTTTACCGATACATCGCCAGTAATGAGTTTCCCTATCATACTAAATGTTAAACTTGTCAAATTCCAAGTACGCTGAGCACTTTCCTTGAGAGAATCAATAGGCCCATAGCTTAATTCAATTAATAGTGATTTTGGCCATGCATCAACTTTAGGAGCAACACCAATATATCCGATTATCTTTCCAGATTGTTCAATACTGTTTGGTATCACTAGGGGAGTAAGTACTTCATCATTACGCTTAATAGTGATTGATACTTCTTTACCTGGATACTGTTTTATCTCTTTTGCAAAAGCTAACCAATCATCAGTCAATACATCATTAACAGCGATTAGCTTATCTCCAACCAAAAGCCCACCCAGCTCAGCAGGACTTTTTTCTGCTACCGCTGCCAATTCATTGTGTACTTTAGGTCTATAAGGCGTAATACCTAAACTTGTTAAAGCTGACGTTTTATCAGGTGAGAATTCCCAATGACTGGTATCTAAAGTAAAACTAGAAATATACTGGCTATCACCATTTTTCGTTTTAATTGTTATTTCTTTATTACCAATTTGTCCAATTAGCGCAAGGTTAACTTCTTGCCAATCTCGTGTTCTATCGCCTGCAATACTAACAATCTCACTATCATTTGTTAGATTAGCTTCAGCTGCAATCGAGCTTGGACTAATATTTCCGATCATTGGTTTTACACTTGGTACACCAATTAGGAACATTATATACAAAGCAAATAGCGCAAAAATAAAGTTAGCTAAAGGCCCTGCTGCGACAATGGCTATACGCTGATAAACTGTTTTAGAATTAAAAGTTTTATCTTTATCTTCAGGCTTAACATCATCAATTCGTTCATCTAACATTTTGACATAGCCACCTAAAGGTATCATTGCCAAGACATATTCAGTGCCATCTTTTCCTGTTTTTCGCCAAAGTGCCCGACCAAAGCCAACAGAAAATCGCTCAACTTTTACACCGTTTTTTCTAGCGACCCAAAAGTGACCATATTCGTGCACTGTAACGAGGATGCCTAAGGCAATAACAAAAGATGCCAGGTTCCACAAAAAGTCCATCATGCTATTTATTACCCTTTTGCGATAGCGCTTCAGTTTGCAAGAAATCTGCTAACAATGTTTGTGCAAATGAACGCGCTTGCTTATCTAGGGCAATAACCTCATTAATATTATCTACCTTTTGTGAGACAAATTTTTTCACAGAAGTTTCATTTATTTTATAAATATCGGTAAATTTTATTTTTTCGTCTAAAAAAGCAGCGACGGCAATTTCATTTGCTGCATTGAGTGCAGTACAAGCAGCTTGACCTTGCTTACACGCTTCAATAGCGAGCTCTAGATTAGGATACCTTTTAAAATCAACAGCTTGAAATTCAAAAGATTTGGTGTTAAAAAAATCTAGCGGTGCTACGCCAGATTCAATACGATCAGGAAAGCTCAAAGCATGGGCTATTGGGGTACGCATATCTGGATTGCCCATTTGCGCAATTACAGAGCCATCTTTGTACTGAACCATTGAATGTATAGTACTTTGAGGATGTAAGACCACTTGAATATCTTCAGCTTTAACATTAAAAAGCCACTTAGCCTCAATAAATTCAAGGCCTTTATTCATCATAGTGGCAGAATCAACGGATATTTTCCGTCCCATATCCCAATTAGGGTGGGCGAATGCCTGTGAAGGTGTCACTGATTCTAGGGTATCAATAGCCCTAGTTCTAAAAGGCCCACCAGAGCCAGTTAACAATATCTTACTGATGCCATTAGCAAGAAGTTGGCATTCCCCAATTTCTTGCTGATGGGATGGCAAGCATTGGAAAATTGCATTGTGCTCACTGTCGATAGGTAAAAGCTCTGCTCCTGAGGCTTTCACAGCAGCCATAAAAATAGCGCCTGATGTTACCAAAGCTTCTTTATTCGCTAATAGCACTCGCTTACCCGCATTAACAGCTGCGAGTGTCGGTAACAAGCCAGAGGCACCGACAATAGATGCCATCACAGTATCTGAAGTTTTACACTCAGCAATATCAATTAAAGCTTGTTCACCTGACAAAACTGTAATATCACTAATATTTACTTCATTTAGTTTTTGAGAAAGTAGAACTGCATGTTCACAAGAGACTAGTACTACTTGCGATGGTTTAAATTCAATACATTGTTCGAACATCACATCAACACTAGTATAAGCAGCTAAACTGATTACTTGAAATCGTTCAGGGTGAAGCCTTACTACATCGAGAGTACTACAACCAATTGAGCCCGTTGAACCTAATATACAAAGTTGACGTTTAGACACGCATTTACCCCAATTAATTTATCAAAATGCTAGAGAATAAAGAGATTATCAAGCAAGTAATAGGTAACAAAGAGCAAAAACAGGTGCAGTTGCCGTTAGACTATCTATTCTATCTAAAATACCGCCGTGACCGGGTAATATAGTACCACTATCTTTAACACCCGCTTGACGTTTAAACATACTCTCCGTCAAATCACCTAACACAGAAATAGAGGTGATCAATAGGGTAACTAATAAGGCAGTTATAAACTCATCACTTGACCATTGTAATGAAACGCCTACTATCCCAGTTAAGATAGCAGCACAAATAACACCACCTAAAAAACCTTCGATAGTTTTTCCAGGGCTAACATTGGGCATTAGTTTATGTTTACCTAAAGATTTTCCGACAAAGTATGCACCTACATCAGCACTCCACACCAACATAAACAAGTACATCAATAACTGCGCACCTTGAAACTCATCTAATACATAATTATTTGTACGTAAAACCATAAAGGCAAGCCATGTAGGTACTAACGTTAACCAACCAAAAATTGCGATTATAAATTTATTATTAGCCCAAAAAGCACTTGATTTCGGGTATGAAAACATTAATAAAGCAGCAAAAAACCACCAAATAACACTTAACCACAACATTGAAGTTATTTCATGTTGTACGCCCGAGATTACTAACCAAGTTTCATCTATTGGTAATAAAAACCATATAATAGCGATTAAAGCGCTAGTAATTACAACATAACCTAACCGTTGAATGGTATTGACCAACCCCATAAAACGGGCCCATTCCCAGGAACCTATGGCGATAATTGCCATTAGAAGCCCGGCAAAGTAGTTAATGGGCAAATAGAAAATTGCTGAGATTGCAGCTGGTGCTAATATTAAAGCCGTTATAATTCGTTGTTTTAACAAGGGCTACCCTTTTATTTTAGTAGAGAGTTGTAATGGACTAGATGCTAGTCAGGCAAGCTCTGAGTAATGTTACTCGGCTTGCTATTCTTAATTATATTTTATTAACTTTTTTCAACTATCTTTTTTCGTTTCTTGCTTGTTCGCCCGTTTTACCAAAACGACGCTCTCGGAGATCAAAACAGCTCATGGCTTCTAAAAATTGCATTTCATTAAAATCAGGCCACAGCGTATCCGTAAAGTAAAGTTCGGCATAAGCGGCTTGCCATAAAAGAAAATTACTAATACGATAATCACCACCTGTGCGAATAAGTAGGTCTAATGTAGGAAGGTTTGCTAAACAGGTTTGTTCATTAAGTGTTTCTTCATTTATGTCATCAAGGGACATAGTGCCTTGCTTGACATCACTGGCTAGTTTTTTAGCCGCTTGAGCGATATCCCAACGACCACCATAATTTGCCGCAATGGATAACACTAAACCTGTATTGTCTGCAGTAAGCTGATCTGATTTAGCAATGTTTTTTTGTAACTTATCAGAGAATCGGCTTAAATCACCGACCACTTGAAAGCGAATATTATGTTTATGTAAACGTTTAACTTCTTTAGTCAACACAAACATAAATAAATCCATCAGTACACTGACTTCTTTTGCTGGTCGCTGCCAATTTTCACTGCTAAAAGCAAAGAGTGTTAACGCTTTAACATTAGACTTTCGGGCCGTGGCAACAACTTGTCGTACTGATTCAACACCAGCCTTGTGTCCGGCAACTCGTCCCTTGCCTTGTAATTGCGCCCAGCGGCCATTACCATCCATGATGATAGCAACATGTTGAGGGATGCTTTTATTATCAGTTTGTTCAACCAATATTTCGGTATTATCCACTTAACAATTTTCCATTAATTATTTAAGTCAATTTACTTACAAGTCGTTATTAATAAAAAACGCCAGTTGGCTAAATAGCAACAACATGGCGCTATTAATAAACTAACTTATATTTCCATTAGTTCCGATTCTTTTTTCACAAGCACTTCATCCACTTGCTTCACAAAAATATCAGTGATTTTTTGAATTGAATCTTCAGCTTGATGATGATCATCTTCACTGATTTCCTTCTCTTTTAACAGACTTTTAAAATCTGAGTTTGCATCACGACGAATATTACGGATAGCAACTTTTCCGCCTTCTGCCTCACCACGAACTACTTTAACAAGGTCTTTACGACGTTCTTCTGTAAGCGGTGGTAATGGAATTCGAATTAATGTGCCATTTGATTGCGGGTTTAAACCTAAGTCAGACTTTAAAATAGCCTTTTCAACGGCACCAATCATTCCTTTATCAAAGACAGTAATTGAAAGATTACGTGCATCTGGAACCGAAATATTACCAACCTGGTTTAATGGTGTATCCATTCCGTAATATTGCACTACAATGTTATCGAGCAAAGAGGCATGCGCACGGCCGGTTCTTATTTTAGTCAAACTAGTTTTTAAAGCATCGATACTTTTGCCCATACGGTCTTGAGCATCTTCAATTATTTCATCTATCACGTTAATTTCCCTAAATATTAATAAGTTAATTTAAGCCCGAGCTTCATATCCCTCTTGGCTTATTCACTATTAGTTTTGACTTAAGTCTCAATACGTTTTTTGTGTGAAATCACGGTGCCTTCACTACCGCCCATAATGACAGATTTCAATGCACCCGCTTTATTCATATTGAACACGCGAATAGGCATATTATGATCACGTGCTAAAGTAAAGGCCGCTAAGTCCATTACTTTTAATTCTTTGTCGAGTACTTCATCATAACTTAGTTCAGCATAAAGCTCAGCTTCTGGATTTTTCACTGGATCTTCAGAGTATATCCCATCAACTTTTGTCGCTTTAAATACAGCATCCGCTTCGATTTCTATACCGCGTAAACAGGCAGCTGAATCAGTAGTAAAAAATGGATTGCCTGTACCCGCTGAAAATATAACCACACGGCCAGACTTTAACAAACTGATGGCATTTGCCCAGTTGTAACGTTCACATACACCCGCTAAATCTATAGCTGACATCAAACGAGTATTTACAAACGCACGATGTAGCGCATCACGCATTGCTAAACCGTTCATTACGGTAGCAAGCATACCCATTTGGTCGCCAACAACTCGATTCATGCCTGCTTCAGCTAAACCTGCACCACGAAATAAATTACCGCCGCCGATAACTAGGCCCACTTGGATACCCATTTCTACCAGCTCTTTTATTTCTTGAGCCATGCGGTCAAGTACTTTTGGATCAATACCAAAACCCTCATCTCCCATCAGTGCTTCACCACTGAGTTTTAATAGAATTCTTCGGTAAGCAGGTTTTGGATTGGTTGTCATAGGGAGAAATTCCTGTCGCGGTTAAAGTAATAAAATTTAAGCACAAAAAAAGCCGAGGTCAAAAGACCGCGGCTATTTTAATACGTTTAGCTCACACACGATAGTCTAAACTGAAAAAACTCTATTTTTATTATGTAATACCAATTCCAATAAGTTTCTTCCCACTCAGCGAGAGTTAAAAGGTTTAGAGGCAAGGCATTGATTGTAGATAATGGTTTTTCCCTTATCAAAATCAATAACGCAGCATGTAAGCCTTTTAAACTCGCCCTTCGGGAGCTTTCCAGCGACTCGATAACCGCATAGAATTTCTTTCATATAGAGTAACTATATGCAAAAACATTCTATTTATTCTCAAACCGCTGGCAAGCTCTGAGTGAGAACTAACTTAATAGACTTGGTATAAACATTAAAAAAAACGCATAAAAAAACGTCTACCAAGGTAGACGTTTTTTAGTAATTCAAGCTATTTGATTCTGTTAGTAATAATACTAACCCATCAAATAAAACGAATTAAGCTTTAGCAGCAGCAATTTGTGCTTCTACTTCAGCAGCGAAATCTTCTTCTTTCTTCTCGATACCTTCGCCAACTTCTAAACGTACGAAGTTAGAAACAGTGATACCTTTCTCAGTAAGAACAATACCAACAGTTTTCTTAGGTTCCATGATGAAAGCTTGACCAGTTAAAGAAACTTCACCAGTAAACTTCTTCATGCGGCCTGTAACCATCTTCTCAGCGATTTCTTGAGGCTTGCCTTCGTTCATCGCCATTTCGATTTGAATGCGCTTTTCATTGGCAACAACATCAGCTGGAACGTCATCAGGAGTTAAGAATTCAGGTTTACTTGCAGCAACATGCATAGCAATGTGCTTAAGTGATTCTGCATCACCTTCACCAGCTACAACAACACCGATAGTAGCGCCGTGGCTGTATGATGCTAAAGTAGCACCTTCAATGTATTCTACGCGACGAACATTGATGTTTTCACCAATTTTTGTCACAAGCGTAATACGCTTTTCTTCGAATTGTGCTTGAAGCTCTGCGATTGTTGCTTTTGAAGCAAGGGCAGCATCTGCAACTTCATTAGCAAAACCTAAGAAGTTATCATCTTTTGCTACGAAATCTGTTTGACAGTTAACTTCAACTAATGCAGCAACGCCGTCAGCAGTTTTAATTAAGATAGCGCCTTCAGCAGCGATGTTACCGGCTTTCTTAGCCGCTTTAGCTTGACCGTTCTTACGCATATTTTCAATCGCAAGTTCCATGTCGCCTTCAGCTTCTACTAAAGCATTTTTACAATCCATCATGCCCGCAGCTGTGCGTGCACGAAGTTCTTTAACCATTGCAGCAGTAATTGCCATGAGTTAATTCCTCGGTTTTCAGTTATCCCCTAATTTGAGTTATTACTAAATCAATGTCGGGCATAAGTATTAAATAAGTTGCCACAAAAGCGTACTTTTGTGGCAATAGAAAATAAACGTGTTATTAACTGAAATTATTCAGCTTCAACAAAACCGTCTTTTTCAGCTTGTACTACGATGTTTTGCTCACGACCATTGATCACTGAGTTAGCAACAGCATCACAATATAAAGTGACAGCACGAATTGCATCATCGTTACCTGGAACAACGTAATCAACGCCATCAGGGTTTGAGTTAGTATCAACAACAGAAATTACTGGGATACCAAGGTTGTTTGCTTCTTTAATAGCAATGTGCTCGTGGTCAGCATCAATGATAAATAAAACGTCAGGTAAACCACCCATGTTTTTGATACCACCTAAGCTTTTATCAAGCTTTTCCATTTCACGAGTACTCATTAACGCTTCTTTCTTAGTTAACGCTTCGAAAGTACCGTCAGTGCTTTGAGACTCTAAATCTTTTAAACGTTTGATAGATTGACGAACTGTTTTCCAGTTAGTCAACATACCACCTAACCAGCGGTGGTTAACGTAGAATTGGTCAGACTTAATAGCAGCATCTTTGATTGCATCACTTGCAGCACGTTTAGTACCAACAAATAATACTTTACCTTTTTTCGATGAAACATTGTTTACAAAAGTAAGTGCTTCATTGAACATAGGAACTGTTTGTTCAAGGTTAATGATATGAACTTTATCGCGAGCACCAAAAATGAATTGCTTCATTTTAGGATTCCAGTAACGAGTTTTGTGACCGAAGTGAACACCTGCTTTAAGCATATCGCGCATTGAAACGTTTGACATTTTTCTTTTCCTTTATGGGGTTAAGCGTTCATACACCCAATATACACGACTCCTTTGTTTCGACTTTAGAGTCAAAAGCTGAGCACCCCGGTATACCTTTAATAGATGTATGTGAGTTTATAATAATGACTTATAAGCCAAAAAACTAAAAAGCCTCTTGTTCAAATAGTCGATTTAAATTGTCACTTAACCAAGCTAACCCATTTATTGTCGTTTATAAAAAAGACAGTGTAGATTAACTAAAAATTAAGCGCCGCATTTTATACCATAAAAAGGATCCTTTAGCGAGGTAAAAATGATTTGTCATCAAATGTCGATTTATAGTGGGATAATCGGACAAGGCGAGTTAAAATCATCGGATATAGATATATTTAATTAAAATCATCAACTTTTGTAGAGTAAATAATGGCAGCAGAATTATTTTTCATTTATGACAGTCACTGTCCGTGGAGTTATGCAACAACTCCCTTAGTGAATGCGGTAAACCAAGCGTTACCAGAAGTGGCTTTGAATTTATGGCATTGCGCCTACTTTTCAGATGCCGACGGCGAGAATATAATAACTAAGCAACAAATAGCTCAAGTTAAAGACTTGTCTTCAGTTAACTTTTCACCTGATTATATGAGTAAGTTAACACAAGGAAAAGATTCTACCTTATGTGCCAACCTCATGACTTGGGCTGTGGGTAAAACACCACAGCAAGCATTAGGATTATTAAACGCTCTGCAGACAGCACATTTCTCAGCAGGTAATGACCTAAGTGAGCCAGCAGATTTGAACGACATTATTGAAGAGTTCAAATTATCTGTACCGGCAAAAGTGATTAATAAAACCAAATTAACCACTGATGCGGCGGCACAAGTGCATGAAATTTATGCCCTACAAGATATAATAGGAACTCAAGCCATTCCTGCATTATTATTGGCTATAGATGATGAACTCATCCTACTTAATCACAATTTTTACCTAGAAGATCCTAATGCCATCGTTGATGCGATAAAATTAGAGTTAAATAAATACAGTTAACTTGCTATCTTATTAGCACGTTGCTCATCGATAAAGATGAAATCATACCAATGACATTAATTATAGGCTACTGCTTCCATTGAAAAATTAGCAATGACAATAAATTTTCAAAAAACAAGGTGCTTAATCGAGTGATAGCTGGCTATTACCATTGAAAGCACCGACGTTATTGGATATTTAGGCCACATAAAAATGATCACTTAGTTACCGTTATTGGTATTAAAATTAATTGAAAGCTTAGCCGCAAGTAACAATCCGGCTAGCGTAAACTAAAAGAGATAGAACAAGATGGGCATCACCATAAAAAGCCAAGACGAAATAGCCAAAATGCGTATTGCTGGACAATTAGCTGCTGACGTTTTAGAAATGATCGCTCCGCATGTAAAAGCAGGTGTCAGTACTGATGAACTCAATACCTTATGTGCCGATTACACAGAAAAGGTTCAACATGCTATATCTGCACCACTGAACTACCATCACTTCCCAAAGTCTATTTGTACTTCTGTTAACCATGTTGTTTGCCACGGTATTCCTGATGCAACAGTGTTAGGTGATGGCGATATTATTAATATTGATATCACAGTAATTAAAGACGGTTATCATGGTGATACCAGTAAAATGTTTATTATTGGTGAACCATCAGCTGAAGATAATCGCCTATGTCGAATCACTCAAGAGTCACTTTATTTAGCACTTAAGAAAGTTAAGCCAGGCGCCACTTTTGGTGAAATTGGCGCAACTATTCAAAAGTTCGTCAAAAAATCAGGTCGTTATTCTATTGTTAAAGACTATTGTGGTCATGGTATTGGTAAAGAGTTTCATGAAGAACCACAAATTATGCATTATAAAAATAATGACAAAACTAAAATGGAAGTAGGCATGTGTTTCACCATTGAACCTATGGTTAACCTGGGCCGCGCCGGTACTACTTTAGACAAAACGGATAACTGGACTGTTTATACTGCCGATGGTAAAAGGTCTGCGCAATGGGAACACACCATTGTAGTAACTAAAACCGGTTGTGAGATTTTAACTTTACGTAAAGAAGAAACAATTGCGCGTATATTACATAATTAGTATCTAATACCAAACGGATTAATTTGTTGGTCCGATTGGTATAACCCCGTTAACATTCAAACTGCAGGAATAATGCAAATTGCATTGATAACGGGTATAAAACATTAAAAACCACAGATTAATCGCTATAGATAAAAGGTAAGCTCTTGACTAGTCATTCCGCATCCGTACATATAGTTCCGTCACACTTTATTGATCAGTTAGCTATTAGTGCTGACTTTTTATCTACTCGAGATATCTGCCAATTAAGCCAATCATTTAACTCTTGGTTAAAAGACGTTTTTATTGATAACGATATAAATGATTTATTATCAGCACGGGCTGTTTTTGTAGACGCTATTTTAAAGAAGCTTTGGTGCCAACACCATCTCGATGAATTTCAAATTACCCTTATTGCTGTCGGTGGTTATGGTCGCGGGGAACTACATCCTCAATCTGACGTTGATATATTATTACTGACGCAAGAAGAAGTTGACCTCGAACTTGAAGAAAAAATATCAAGCTTCATTACCCAGCTTTGGGATATTAAACTTGATATTGGCCACAGTGTTCGTTCTATTAAAGAGTGTTTAAAACAAGCGGTAAAAGAAGTAACCGTTGCGACTAATTTAATGGAAATGCGACAAGTTGCCGGTAACGAAACACTTACTCAACAATTAACACCTTTATTAAGTGAAGACGTTTTTTGGACCTCTGAGAAATTCTTTATTGCCAAATGCAAAGAACAAGAAGCCAGACATCAACAATACCGAGGTGCGGCGTATACCCTTGAACCGAATTTAAAAGCGAACCCAGGTGGTTTGCGTGATATTCAAACTATCGCTTGGGTAGCAAAACGACACTTTTCAGCCGATTCCTTAGAAGAACTGGTTGAACACGACTACCTCTATCCAAATGAATTTTTTGAGTTGCTAGAATCACAAGATTATCTATGGCGCATGCGTTTTGCACTGCACTTTGTTGCCGGCCGTAGCGAAAATCGTCTTTTATTTGACTATCAAGCTGATGTTGCGAAGATGATGGGCTTTGGTGATGAGGGGAAAGCCCCTGTAGAACGTATGATGAAACGTTTTTTTCGTATTATTGCTCGAGTGACAGAATTAAATACCATGCTGCTACAGCATTTTGAACAAGCTATCATTAAGAAGCCTGAGCTGAGTAGTATCAGTATTATTAACCAAGATTTTGAACTAGTTGATAAATTAATCAACACCAGAAATGACCGCATATTTATGCGACCAGTCAAAATGATTGAAATGTTTTTGATCATTGCTCAAGAACCCGGCATTAAAGGTATACATTCACATACCATGAGGTTAATGCGTAATGCTCGCAGACGATTAATTTCCGGATTAATTGATTATGCAGAATGTCGCCGAATGTTTATGGCTATTATTCGTCATCCACGTGGCTTGGGTTTAGCATTAACTTTGATGCACCGACATAGCATACTAAGTTCATATCTACCGCTTTGGCGTAATATCGCTGGCCAAATGCAATTTGACCTGTTCCATGCATACTCAGTGGATGAACATAGCTACCGAGTCATTAAGAATTTGCACCAATTCAGTCAAAAAGAGCATAATCATAAATTTCCATTATGTAGTAAAATAGTGCAAAAAATTCGTAAACCAGAAGTACTCTACCTTGCTGGATTTTTCCACGATATTGGCAAAGGTCGTGGTGGCGATCATGCTAAATTAGGTGCTGTTGATGCCTTAACTTTTTGCTTGTCACATCAATTGAGCAAACATGACAGTAATATGGTGGCATGGCTTGTTGAACATCATTTATTAATGTCTGTTACTGCCCAGCGTCGTGATATTAATGACGAGAATGTTATTCGTACTTTTGGTGAAATAGTTCGAGATGAAGCACATTTAAATTACCTCTATTGTTTAACCGTTGCTGACATGCGCGGTACCAATGAAAGTCTTTGGAATAATTGGAAAGCAAACCTGCTTGAAGAGCTATATTTTAATACCTTAAGTGCATTTCGACATGGTTTAGAAAAACCTGTAGAAGTTCGTTCTAAAATTAGAGAAAATCAACAACAAGCATTGGCTTTGTTAAGCGAAAATAATGTTGATGAGCACAGTATTAAAGCCTTGTGGCGTGAGTTTAGAATTGACTACTTTTTACGTTATTCACCAGAGCAAATAGCCCGTCAATGTCAGAACATTATCGAACACGATAGAGAAAAACCATTAGTACTCATCAGCCCTATACCTTATAGAGGTGGGACGGAAGTATTTATTTTCACAAAAGAAAAAAACAACACCTTTGCCAATACAGTTTCATTTTTGGTCACAAAAAAGCTATCGATTCATGATGCAAAAATTATCACGACAAAAACTGGCTATACGGTAAATACCTTTGTGGTACTCGACAGTCGTAATAAACCTTTAAGAGAACGTTTCTATACCAAGGAAATGGGTCAAGCGTTAGTTGATAGACTACAGCAAGTAAATATCTGCGAGCTTCCTGAACCAAAGCTAGCGAGACACATGAAAAAATTTAAAGTGCCGCTACGCGTTAACTTTATTAAAATACATGCAAAAAATCGAACTATGATAGAGATAATAGCTCTGGATAGACCAGGTTTATTGTCCAACATTAGTCAATTATTTTTAGAGGCACGGGTTAATATCCACTCAGCAAAAATAACAACCTTTGGTGAAAAAGCTGATGATGTTTTCACTATTTCAACCGAAAATGATGATGCGCTAACTACTCAAGAAAAAGAAGCCTTAGCACTTAGGTTAACGCAAGAGATTGATTAACTAAGTTACAGCCTTATAACACTAATAAATTTCAAATAGGAAAGCCTAATGACAGATTTAAAACACTTAGCTAGTGTAATTGAACAAGCCTTTGAAGAAAGAGCCAGTATTTCACCTGCAACCGTTTCAAGTGATGTTAAAAACGCAGTACTTGATGCTTTAGCAGCATTAAATAACGGTAGTGCGCGCGTAGCCGAGAAAGTAGATGGTAGCTGGCATGTAAACCAATGGCTTAAAAAAGCGGTATTACTTTCTTTTCGTATCTGGGATAACCAAGTAATTGATGGTGCAGAAAGTACTTTTTTTGACAAAGTACCGATGAAATATGAAGGTTACACGCAAGCAATGTTTGAAGCTGACGGTGTTCGTGTAGTCCCTGGCGCAAGCGTTCGTACTGGTAGTTTTATTGGTAAAAATGTTGTGGTAATGCCGAGCTTTGTCAATATCGGCGCTTTTGTCGATGAAGGCTGTATGGTCGATGCTTGGGCAACGGTTGGATCTTGTGCACAAATTGGAAAAAATGTGCATTTATCTGGCGGTGTCGGCATTGGTGGAGTGTTGGAGCCTTTACAAGCTGGCCCAACCATTATTGAAGATAACTGTTTTATTGGCGCACGATCAGAGATCGTTGAAGGCGTTATAGTAGAAGAAGGTGCGGTAATTTCTATGGGCGTTTACATCGGCCAAAGCACCCGTATTTTTGACCGTGAAACAGGTGAAGTACATTATGGACGAGTACCTGCTGGCTCAGTGGTAGTTCCAGGTAATTTACCTTCAGCCTGTGGTACATACAGTTTATACGCTGCGATTATCGTGAAGAAAGTTGATGCAAAAACATTAGCAAAAGTTGGTATCAACGAACTATTGCGCGCGGTATCAGAAGAGTAATTGATTTAAAAAATGAATAGCTAAAAATTTGACGCTATTTAATATAATCAAGCTCATTAAATACTTATTACTAATAAATAAGTATTTAATGAGCTTTTTTATGAAATAAATAAAAATAACTAGAATATTATCACTCCATTTTAGTTAATATTTTCATAGCATTATCATTTATAAAATCTCCTTATTTATAAAAAATAACTTTCTGGTATAACACTTGCTGTATTGATAATAATTCAATCGCATTATTTATCATTAGGTTTGTTATGAAAGTATTTAAATTAGCAGTCTGTTTACTTTGTTTTCTGGTACTCGGAGCTTGTTCTAATACCACGCAAGTAAATTCAAACAGTGAGAATAACCACTACTTTGCTAAAGAATTTAGCCATAATGAATTTACCACTTACCATAAAGACTCTGTCAAGAAATCAGCATCATCAGATCACGAGTTGATGCTTTCATTACTTAATAGACCCATGCCTGAAGATCAGCGAATGATGTTAGCCTTTGCACAACGCCAAGCAAATTACTTTCCTGATAGCACTATTGTTGGTGTACAAATAAAAGGTGATAAAAAGAACCAAGATATAAATACCAGAGCAAGCTCTCAATATGCGCAGACTATTGCTCAGGATATCAATGCAGTTACAATAAGCGCTATGCCAAAATAGCATTATTAGCTGTAATTATGCACTCGTATTATGTTAATTAAATCAGCGTCTAAGCAATTATTTACTGTTCACCTTTGATATTTTTTTCTCATCCTAATCACAATAAATAAACCTAATCATTACTGCCCATAACAATTCCTAATAAAACACCTAAAACAAACAGTCATAGTTGTAACTAACCTTTAACTATAAGAATATTTTAGTGTTATAATTGCCTTTTATAGCCCTTCAAGGCTTATTCGCACTCACTTTACTATTACCCACTTATATCCATTTAAACGATAATTTTTTGGTAACAAGGCATATAACATGACTCAAGATGAAATGAAAAAAGCAGCCGCAATTAAGGCATTAGAATTCATTGAAAATGATACTATCGTCGGTGTTGGTACAGGTTCAACAGTTAACTTTTTCATTGATGCTTTAGCCTCTATGAAAGATAAAATAGCAGGTGCCGTTTCTAGCTCAGAAGAGTCAACTAAGCGTTTAAAAGCACACGGTATTGAGGTATTTGATTTAAACAGCGTTGATGTCTTAGATGTATATATTGATGGTGCAGATGAAATCACTCGTCATATGGCAATGATCAAAGGCGGTGGCGCAGCATTAACCCGTGAAAAAATCGTTGCAGCTGTTGCCAAGAAATTTATTTGTATTGCTGACAATTCCAAACAAGTAAGAGTATTGGGTAATTTCCCTTTGCCTGTTGAAGTAATACCTATGGCGCGGAGTTATGTCGCACGTGAATTAGTTAAATTAGGTGGCGACCCTGTTTACCGTCAAGGTGTAACTACAGATAACGGCAACGTTATCCTTGATGTATACAACCTTGAGATCCTCGACCCTAAAGCACTAGAAAGTCAAATTAACGGTATTGTTGGTGTTGTGACAAATGGTTTGTTTGCAATTCGTGGCGCTGACATATTAGTACTCGGTAGCACAGATGGTATCCAGGTCATCCAGTAATTTGTTAGTAGCATCCAGTTTTTAATTAAAAAATCAGATTTTAAGCATATTTATTCTATAAAGTGCTCAATAAATCCTTTAGAGTTTATACACTATATGATATGTTAAACCTCTATTTAGATATCTAGCCATCTAAACGAAAGTATATTTAGCCGTTTAATTTTGATAAGTGAAGCCAATTTATGATCATTGCCAACCAAAACTCATTAGCAAAAAGTAAGATTAAAATTTTATTACTTGAAGGCTTACACCCAAGCTCTCTAGAAGAATTGAAGCTAAAAGGTTATTCAAATATTGAATCGCTTAAAACCTCACTCTCAGAAAGTGAGTTAATTGAAAAAATTGCAAATGTTCATTTTATTGGCATCCGCTCACGTACTCAGTTAACTGAAAAAGTACTAAGTCATGCGAATAAGTTGGTTGCTATCGGTTGTTTTTGTATTGGCACCAACCAAGTTGATTTAAAAGCTGCTCAAACTCGTGGTATACCCGTTTTTAATGCACCCTTTTCAAATACTCGTTCGGTTGCTGAGCTTGTTCTTGGTGAAACACTATTATTACTACGTGGTATTCCAGAGAAAAGTGCAAAAGCTCACCGTGGTGAATGGTTAAAGTCGGCAGTTGGTTCAGTAGAAGCCCGTGGCAAAGTGCTAGGTATTGTTGGTTACGGTCATATTGGCATGCAATTAGGTATTTTGGCAGAAACATTAGGGATGAGAGTACGCTTTTATGACGTAGAGACTAAATTACCGTTAGGTAATGCAAGTCAATCGCCATCGTTAGAGGTATTACTTGGTGAAGCCGATGTTGTGAGCTTACATGTACCCGAAACAGCGCAAACTCAAAATATGATTGCACAAGCTCAATTCGAAGCAATGAAAGAAGGCGCTATTTTTATTAATGCTTCTCGAGGAACTGTGGTCGATATCGATGCTTTAGCACAAGCTTTGGATAGTAAAAAAATTGCAGGGGCTGCAATTGATGTATTCCCTGTAGAGCCAAAGAGTAATAATGATGAGTTTATCTCGGCTTTACGCGGATTTGATAATGTTATTCTAACACCACATATTGGTGGTAGTACTAAAGAAGCACAAGCCAACATAGGTTTAGAAGTAGCAACAAAGCTAGCTAAATATTCAGATAATGGCTCGAGTCTATCTGCAGTGAACTTCCCTGAAGTATCTTTACCAGATCACTCTTATCCTGGCCAAAAGAATACCAGCCGTTTATTACATATTCACCATAACCAACCAGGTGTTTTAACTCAAATTAACCAAGCATTTGCTGAGCATAATATTAATATTGCAGCACAATACTTACAAACCGATGATAAAATTGGTTATGTTGTTATTGATCTTGACTCAGAAGATAGTTCTTTAGCGTTAGAACAGTTAAAACATGTTGATGGCACTATACGCGCTAGAATATTGCATTAATTAGGTAGAGGCTGAAGATTCTCTTTACCTAATATTTAAAGCATAAAATAAGGGCCCGTTTATAAATATATAAACGGGCCCTTTTGTATGTAAATTTGGTTAACGAATTTTCTTAAACATTGACTAACAGCTGAGCTAATATGCCATTAAGTTAATATTCTACGCCACTAATTGCTATTCTGGGATTTTATCGATATGTCTTATCTAGAAAGCTTTGGTAGTTTTCAATGGCATTAACATTTCCTTTATTGCGTTGACAGACGCCTTTTTGATATTGGAAATTAAAAACATCAAACCATAAATCGAGTACGTGAGCATTGGTTGTTTCCCCATGCATATCTAATACTCTAGAGGCAACTTCTGCGGTTGAAAATTGATGTTCAAGCTCAGTTTTTCTTACCGTATATCGAGAGTCAAGACCTACAGGTGATAACTGACCATTACTATCATTTTGACAATTACCGCTAACGGCTTCAATAGCCGTTTTTGCATCAAATGATACCATGGGAAATCTATCTAAATACGGGCTCTTACGGTACATTTTTTTAGCTTCACGCCAACTGCCGTCAAGCATAATAAATAGAGGCCTTTTACCTTCAGGGCAAATAACCTTATTAGTAAATACTTTTCGTTCCTCATCAGCATATTCTTGCGGAAAAACGACAAGGGGAAACCATTTTTCATCATTAAGCACAGCTAATAACTCAAGGTTCTCTTGAGTTCTTGACCATAAAAAAGCAAAGGTATCCGGAATGAGGTCTGCAATGAGCTTCCCGGTATTACTCGGTTTTAATACCTCAGTGTCATACATTAATAACAAAAATCCTGCAGTGGTCTCCACTTGCTCTTTATTCGGTGATATTTCGCAGATACAGAATTGTTTAGCAAGTTGACATAATGGACAGCGAATTACACGCTGCCCTCTTGCTTTATAGGTAGTTGTACTAAGACTTTTACGGTATTGGTGTAATTGATGAACAGCGTGCATGTTTGACAAAATATAAAGATAAAAAAGACCCAGCTATTATAACAGTGCAAGGTCAGTGTGTTTAACATTATTCCCGGTATTAATTAACGGTATTAATTAAAGGTATTAATTAGCGAGACTAATTTAGCGGTTATTTTGCTGTTGCATCGGACGCTTCTTCATAATGTTTTTGTGTCACAGTAAAAACATTAATACGAGCAAGTGGCTCTATCTCAACTTTTAGTTGCTCTTCTAAAGCATCAACCTCAGCAATACTGATACATAAAGCCTCTGCTTTCTTCTCTATCACAGCAGATCTGGTAGTCATTTCATGTTCGATGTTTTCACCAAAATTTTCCATACGGGTTTCAAAGCTTCGTTCGTCACCTTCTGAAGCAACCATTTGTTGACCCATGGCAATTAAGATACTACCCATTGAGTTTAGTACCGCTTTTTCAACCGCCGACTCAATACGTTGATCGAAATCTTTCCCAAGTAACTCCTCGCTTTCTAAACCTTCTACACCAACAGAAACGCCATTTTCAATGGATAGGTTTTTTGATACTTGTTCTCGAATTAACGTTAACTCTGTAGTTAAGTCAGCTGCAACGGCATTGCCCTCTCCGAGTAAACCATTGAACGCGAGGTTTACACCTTCAATGGCCAAATCAACGCCGTCAATAGCAACACTTTTAACTTGAGGCACTAGACGTCGTATTTTTTCATCATACTTTTGCACAAGTGCTTGTTGAGCATCAGATAATTCAATTTTTTGGTTGTCGACCAACAGTTTTTTACCATCAATTATTTTATACAAGCTACGATTTTTGTTCTCATTCTCACCTTCATCATGTAAAAATTCGATCGAACTAGCGTTGATTGCAAACCCTGCCGATAAATCAACATCACACGATTGATTGGCGTAGACAGCCGATGATGCAAGAGATACTGTGATTGCGCTAGCGATTAATGTTGCGTGTAAATAAGCCATGATTCGATCCTTAAGATATTTATTATTGTTGAGTCATTTATTACGGTTAATGAACGTTATTGAGTAGGATTACTTTTACAAGTAGTTACGATAACAAGTATAAGTAACTACAGATCAATCATCATAAACCTAGTAATCATTAGCATAACTCTTACAAACATAGTGCCAACTTTATTTATTGTTAATTATCAATAAGTTAATAATTTGCAGCGATTAAACAAACAATTAAAAATAAATCATTTAGTCAAATTAGCTAGTTAATTGTGTTTTATACAAGTTATACCAATTCCATTAAATTTATTCCCACCTCAGAACTATGTCAGAAGAGTTATAACAAACAAAATTTTTGCTAGTATAGTCATTCTATATCTCACAAATTTGTGCAGTTATTGCTTTTCTGACAAGCTCCCAAGGGCGAGTATCTAATAAAAAAGTAAAGGCTTACATGCTGTGTTATTGATTTTGACAAGGACGCTGCATGGATGCAGCTTATTAGAGAATGCAGGAGCATATTCTCCTGAATAACCATTCTCTTCAATCAATGCCTTGCCTTTAAGCCTTTTAATTCTCGCTGAGTGAGAAATAACTTAATGAACTTGGTATTATCAGCTTTGTTGCATTTCAATTAATCGAGACTGACAGCGTTCAAACTCAAAGGCAAGCTGCTGGCCTTGATAAAGATCGAATATGTCTACTTGAGCGCTAACAATTAATTTGACGTTTTGATCGTAGAATTCATCAACCAACGCAATAAACCTTCTCGCTTCATCATCAAGCTGCTGCAACTCTCCCATCAAAACGCCACTGCGTTGATAACTGTCCTCAACCCCGGAAAAAACTGCTGGTACTAACTCACCAGAAAACTTAGGGACGTTAGCAATACATACGGTGTCAAAGTCTTTCGCTAGTACCATATAATCTCGCTGACTTCGAGGACCAGAGCATAATGCGAAAAAATCGAAGAAAATAACACTATCACTTTGCGCTAAGTAACAGAGTTGTCTGTGATTAATCTCTATCTCACCAGGAACTAATGTTTCAGTCTCAGTCAAGCTTTGAAAACGTTCGATTAACTTTGTATTACCTTGGTTTACTAATAAAAAATAATTACTATAACAACTGTTTATTGAAAAGTTAGTACGGCGGTGATCAACGTCACCATTAATAGAAACAATCTGACAATATTGATTGATTAATGCAATGGTGGGTAAGAAACGTTCTCTTTGCAAGCCATTACGGTAAAGCTGCTCAGGTTGACAATTTGAGGTAGCAACAAGGGTCACACCTTGGGTAAATAGTGCTGAAAATAGACCACTAAGTAACATGGCATCACCAATATCACTCACATAAAACTCATCAAAACATAATAAGTCAATGTTTTGTGCCCACTTGGCAGCTATATGGCTAAGGGGCTCAGACTGCCCGGTTAGTTGGGCTAGTTGCTGATGAACACTTTCCATAAAGTGATGGAAATGAATGCGCTTTTTATTTTTAATGGCTAAGTGCTGATAGAACAAATCCATCAGCATCGTTTTACCTCGACCTACTCTGCCGTGAAAATATAATCCAGGGATGTTTTTTTTTAACTTTTCAGGTAAGTGCTGTTGGGCTAGCAACTGCTCAGATAGCAGTATTAAGGCATCGACAGCATGAGTTTGAGCGGTATCAAAATCGAGTTGCTTGTTAGCAAGCAACTCTTGGTAGGCATGTTTCATTAAATTTTTTAATCTAGTAACTAATTAGTTAAATGGCGAGCATTAAAGGTACGGCCTTTCATTTTACCTTTAGATATTTTTTTCAATGCTAAATTTAAAGCCGCTTTAGTAACCGCAACATAGGCCTTGTTATCAAGCACTGAAATTTTGCCAACTTGCGAGCCTTGCACACCATTATCGCCAGTAAGTGCGCCTAAAATGTCTCCAGCTCTAACTTTTTGCTTTTTACCGCCATCAATTTGAATGGTTGCCATTTTAGCTTGCGGACGTTCATTAGCAAGTACTGCTAATGATGGCAACGGCTCAGGTGTAATAACTGCTTCAAGGTAGTCTTCAAGTAAGCCAACTTTATAACTTTCTTTGTCACTATACAGTGAATAAGCGATACCTGTGCTGCCTGCTCGACCTGTTCGGCCAATTCTATGTACGTGTACTTCACTATCGCGCGCAATGTGGTAGTTAATAACTAAATCTAAGCTATCAATATCCAAGCCTCGTGCAGCAACGTCAGTAGCAACAAGAATTGAAGCACTTTTGTTGGCAAAGCGTAATAATGTTTGATCTCTATCGCGTTGTTCTAAATCGCCGTGTAACGCTAATACACTAAAACCATCGAAGTGTAAGGCATCAGCGACTTGTTGGGTTTCTTTTTTGGTATTACAAAAAATGGCCGTCGATTCAACTTGCTTATCTAGTAATAATAAACGCAACGCGTCTAGGCGATCGTCATCATTACCCACTTTAAAGAATTTCTGACTGATCGTTGATTGGTCTTCACTTGAAGCGATTTTCACCATCACAGGATCGGTCATAATGCTTTCGCTAATGGACTTAATTTGATCAGGGAACGTGGCGCTAAAAAGTAACGTTTGACGATCAAGTGGTGTACGTCCAACGATATTATCAAGTGCAGCTTGGAAGCCCATTTCTAGCATGCGATCAGCTTCATCAAGCACTAATAAGTTTAAGTTATCTAATTGTAAGGTGCCTTTTATAACGTGTTCTTCAAGGCGACCTGGGGTACCAACAATAACATGCGCACCATGCTCTAAAGAACCAATTTGTGGACCAAATGGTGTTCCTCCACAAAGCGTCAATATTTTAATATTATGAATACCACGAGCTAGTTTTCTCAACTCTTTTGCAACTTGGTCAGCCAGTTCACGGGTTGGACAAATCACCATAGATTGAATGCGAAATTTTTTAACTTCTAGTTTGTTAAGTAATGCTAAACCAAAAGCAGCAGTTTTACCTGAGCCCGTTTTAGCTTCGCCAATAACATCTTTTCCCTTAAGTAATTCAGGTAAAGTTTTAGCTTGAATGGGTGTCATTTTCTCATAGCCAAGCGACGATAAGTTTTTAACTAAATCCTGTTTTAAGCTCAACGAAGTAAAAGCTAACGATGAAGTAGTTGTATTAGTACTCAAAATAAACGCCTCTGGATAAAAGCGGCTTAGTCAAAGCTAAGCCAAAAAATAAGAAAGCTATCAATACAAAGATAAGAAACTTTCATGAGATAGATAATGCGCGCATAATAACAGTAATTTTTGTACAACCCCAGTATATTCAAACCTATGACGACAGATTCAAATAAGTTATTAGTTGAGCAATGGCAAACTTTACATAACAATCATGAAAATTATGAAAATTATGCGTTAATAATCAAGCTTATTGCAACGGCTATCACCATGTTTGCTTTTACTTTTTCAGTAGCAACTTTTGTTGCATTACTAATATTAGCAACGCTCTGGTTACAAGAAGGTATATGGAAAACCTTTCAGCAAAGAACAGCAAATGCGATAATAGAAATAGAAGACAGATTAGACCTTCATAATGATGAGCAATCAAACGAGTTAATGAAGCCTTATTTGCTCTATAAGCAGTGGCAAGCAAATCGCCCTGCTGCAAAGACGCTTATTGCAGAATATGTTAGTAATTCGTTGAAGCCAACGGTGTTATACCCGTATTTTCCTTTGATGCTTGTGGTCCTTATTTTTTAGTACCCTGCACTGAATAGCAAATATGTAGTACTTAATAGTCAAAATAATTTTTAGTTTAGATGTAGAGATAATAAGATGAACAGAAAAAAGAAAATGAACGATATTTTAAAAAAGAAAGTTAAAAAAGCTAATTCAAAGCTACATACAAGTAACAAACCTAAATATGTATCAAAAGCAGAAAGAGCTAAACTTGCAGAAGAAGACAATACGCAAGAACTAGAGCAAGAGTAGCTCCGAAGTTACATGTCATAGTTATCAGGTGTGTTACCAGTAAACAAATAAAAAAGGGCACTCAATGAGTGCCCTTTTTCTATATTATCAATCACTAAACATTAGGTTACGTCTGATTGTCCTTTTAGCTTTTCTCGCATACGTTGAATCAAGAGGTAGAAATAAGGCACAAGTAAAGTACCAAATAGTGTTGCTGCAATCATACCAGCTAATACAGTGATACCTAAAGAAACACGACTTCCAGCCCCTGCACCCGTTGCAAAAACAAGTGGCAACACACCTAATATAAACGAAAATGCAGTCATCAATACCGCACGAAAACGCATTTTAGCCGCATTAAGTGCTGCATTGATTATCGTTTCACCAGCAGCTCTTTGCTCCATAGCAAATTCAACAATCAAAATTGCAGTTTTAGTCGAAAGACCTATTAACAAGACCAAACCAACTTGTGCATAAATATTATTAGCCATGCCTACTGTGTACAGCGCCAACATAGCGCCAAACAAGGCCAAAGGTACCGCTGCTATTACCGAGAATGGAATAGTCCAACTTTCATATTGTGCCACTAAGAATAAGTAAACAAAGATAATAGCTAAACCAAACAGTATTGGTGCTAAGTTACCCGCTTCTAATTCTTGTTTCGACTGTCCTGACCACTCATAAATATACCCTTGAGGTAATGTGCTCGCTAACTCCTCCATTACATCAATAGATTGTCCTGAAGAATAACCAGGAGCGGCATTACCTGTGATACTTGCACTACGATACAAGTTAAAGTGACTAATCGTTGTTGGTCCTAAGATAGGTTTAACGCTTGCTAAGGTAGTTAACGGTACCATCTCGTCATCTTTATTTCGGACGAAGTAATATCTTAGATCTGAAGGTTCAGCTCTATACTGACTTTCCGCTTGAATTGTTACCCGATAAGTACGACCAAACTGACTGAAGTCATTAATATACAAAGAGCCTAACTGAGCTTGTAAAGTAGAAAAAATATCAGACAATGCGACACCTTGTGCTTTCGCCTTATTACGGTCTACTTCTAAAAAGTACTGCGGTACATTGGCACGATAAGTACTAAAAACACGTGATAATTCAGGTCGTTGATTAGCTTCATAAATAAGTCCATTCATCACTTGCGCTAATTCGGCAGGATCTCGTCCTTCACTGTCTTGCAATTTGAAGTCAAAACCTGAACTATTACCTAAGCCAGGAATAGGTGGTGGGTTAAAGACCATAATTTGAGCATCAGGCATTGTCCACAACTGCCCCATTAGACGAGGAATAATTTGCTTTAATCCAAGTTCAGGCGTGGTACGTTCCTCCCAATCTTTAAGGAGAATAATGGCAAGACCATTATTCGAACCAGCACCACCAAGTAATGAGAAGCCTGAGACGGTAATAATGTCATCTACGGCAGCATCATTTAAAATAGTTGGTGTTATTTTGTCCAAAACAGCTTGAGTACGATTACTTGAAGCGGCATCTGGTAACTGAATATCAACAAAGAGATAACCTTGATCTTCCGCCGGTAAAAATGCCGTTGGAACAGCAGTAGTTAACCAACCTGCGGCAATAAAGATTAAGCCAACAAAAAGCCCCACTCTGGTTAGTCGCTTAAGCATAAAGCCAACGGTATTAGTATAACCACCAGTCGCCTTAGTAATAAGGCGCTCAAATGGGAGTAACCAAGTAATTGGTTTCATTTTTTCTGCACTTAAAAGCACAGTACACAACGCAGGACTTAACGTTAAGGCATTTAATGAAGAAATCAGTACTGCAAAAGAAATAGTTACAGAGAATTGTTTGTACAATTCACCTGTTATGCCCGGCATAAAAGCAACGGGAACAAATACCGCAAGTAATACCAAGGTGGTGGCAATGATAGGACCAGAAACTTGCTCCATTGCTTTGGTTACCGCTTCTTTAATAGGGAGTTGTTCTTCTTTTAATATGCGTTCAACATTTTCAATAACGATAATGGCGTCATCAACAACAATACCAATGGCGAGTACCAAACCAAATAAGGTAACAGTGTTAATGGAATATCCCATCAAAATCATAAAAGCAAAGGTACCAATAAGTGATACTGGAATCGCTAAGGTTGGAATAATGGTCGCACGCCAATTTTGTAGAAATAAGAAGACAACCAATATTACTAAGACAATTGCTTGAAATAAAGTAACTACAACTTCTTCAATTGAGCGGTCGATAAATTTAGTAGTGTCGTATGGGATAACATACTGTAAACCATCTGGAAAACGTTGAGAGAGTTTTACCATTTCAGCTTTTACTAAAGAAGCAACTTCTGTGGCATTAGCATCCGGTAATTGATAAATAACAAGGAAGGCTGTTTCTTTACCATTTAATCTTGCTTGTGTTGAATAGTCTTCAGCGCCTAGTTCTAAACGAGCGATATCACTTAAACGAATAAAATTACCATTACGCTGAGCTCGAATTATTGTTTGACCAAATTCTTCAGGTGTTTGCAAACGACCTTTTGCTTGAATAGAGTACTCAAACTGCTGATTTGGTAATGTTGGGCTAGCACCTAATTTACCAGCAGCAACAATCATGTTCTGCTCTTGTAATGCCTGTTGCACTTCAGTAACGGTAATACTAAGCGATGACATGCGTTCTGGATTTAACCATGCACGCATGCTATAGGTCATTTCACCCATCACTTCTGCTGAGGCAACACCCTTGATACGCCCTAGAGGCTCGGTCAAGTAGTTTGTCGCATAATTACTTAAGAAGAGCTGATTGATACTTTCCTGTTCAGAGAATAAGTTAATGCCTAACAACATAGAGCTGGATTTTTTCTTAACATCAACCCCTTGACGCGTTACTTCTGATGGTAATGAACTCGTGGCCAGTGCGACCCTATTTTGTACATTTACTTGTGCAATATCACCATCGGTGCCAACTTTAAAAAATACAGTTATAACAGCGCTACCGTTATTTGAAGCAGAAGATTCAATATACATCATATCTTCAACACCATTGATCTGTTCTTCAATGGGCCTGATAACTGATTCTTCTACTATTTGAGCGCTTGCTCCTGGATAGACAGCTGAAATCTGGACCTGAGGTGGCGTAATTTCAGGGTACATATTTACGGGTAGTACGCTCATGGCAATTAAACCAGCAAGCGTAATAACGATAGATATTACAAACGCAAATTTAGGGCGATTGATAAATGTTTTACTGATCATAAAATCGTCCTTGATTACTTACCAGTTGTAGCACTGGGGTTAATTGTTGGTTCGTTCACTTTCGAAGAATCCACTGATTTATCATCAAGATCAGATATTGTACCGACAAGTGGGTCAACATGCTTCTCAACGCCTCTGACTTCAACACCAGAACGAACTTTTTGTAATCCTTCAATAATCACTTTCTCACCAATAGCAACACCCTTTTCAGCCACCCACATTGCATTGATTCTTCGGCCTAGCACGACGTGACGTTGTTTCACTTTATTATTTTCGTCAACGATTAAGACAAACTTACCTTGTTGGCCTTCTTGCACTGCCGCTTGAGGAATTAATGCCATTTCTTCTTTCTTCTGGCTTTCAAGAATTAAGGTAACAAATAAGCCTGGTATAATAATATTATGAGGATTAGGAAAAACAGTTCTCAGCTCGACGGTACCCATGCCTTCAGAAATTTTAGTATCAGCAAAGTCTAACTTTCCGCTTTCTGGATATTCTGAATTGTTAGGTAAACGCAATGAAATATCAAACTCCCCGCCCTCTTTAGTCTTAGAGCCCTGATGCTCTTGTTGGTAGGAGACATAGGTGCTTTCTTCCACTTGAAAACTAACAAAGATTGGGTCACTAATGATAAGCGTTGCCAAAGCATTACTCGTTGGGCTAACAATGTTTCCCACATTGAAATTTACTTTACCAATAAGGCCACTAAACGGTGCAGTGATAGTGGTATAGCTTAAATCAAGTTCAGCTTGCTCAAGTGCAGCTTGTGCCGATTTAACTGCAGATTTAGCTTGTGACTCCTCAGTCGTTAATCTGTCAAAGTCTGATTGAGAAATGTAACCATCATTAATAAGATCATTAGCTCGTTTTAAGTTACGCTTCGCGTTTTCTTCACCCGATTCTTTAGAACTTAAGTCAGCTTTAGCTGATGACAAGGCAGCTTGATAAGCCGCGGGGTCTATTCTTAATAATACTTGACCTTTTTCAACAAAACTCCCTTCACGAAAACGGCGTTCAAGTAACTCTCCTTCAACACGAGCCCGTAAATCAGCTTCTTTTGAAGCTTCGGTGCGCGCGACAAATTCACGATATCCTCCAATGGATTGTGACTTGATTGAGTAGACTGAAACTGCAGGGGCTGGGGGTTTAACCTTAACATCTTCCTTACTACAAGCCGTAAGTGTTAGAGATAAGAGTCCAAAAAATATAAGCTTACTCGTTGTTAGGTTAGATCGGGTAGTGTTTTTAAAAAAGCGCTTGAGCATCAAATTATTCCTTTTAAGGTTAATGCTTTTATTATGAATTATGTTGATTATTACACAGGGTGTATTCAATACAGTAATTATTTGTACTAATTAAAGAATAGTATAAATTATTAGCAAAAAAAAAGCTGTGAACTAAGTTCAACAGCTTTTTTATTATGTACACTTTTTAACTTTAAGCTAAGTTCATTTCTTGAACTTTCTCATGAGCAATTTCAGGTGTAGTAGGATCTGGTTTTTCATGTAAGTTGGCTTTTAGTTGACCCTTTCTATGCTTAAGGGCTGCATCTAATTTTTTTGCTGCACTAGCAATTGCAGGATACATGACTTCATTAGTCCCTGTAGCGGAAATACGGCCACCTTCATAAGTTGTGGTTAACTCAACTTGATGTTTATGGTGTTCTTTAGAGATAATTACATCTAAGGCAATTAGTGTTGGAAAATGGTTGGCTATTTTAGAGAATTTTTCTTCGATATGCTCTTTGATTGAATCATTAACTTCTACGTGATGACCAGAAAGATTTATTTTCATAGGTATTCCTTTTTTACTATTACTTAAAGACTAATTAACCTAAATGACATTTTATCTAAATAACAACGTGTCACTTAACAATAGACCTGAGGGCAAGTTTTGCTAAAACAAGTCAGTGTGTTAAATATTTATAAAATACCAACAACAACCCGTTAAGAAGCACCACAAATCGCCTAGCATTAAAAATAGCGTAAAAGCCGATAAAATACTATTGATCTAAAGTAAAGAAATGAAGAAAATTATCACTAATTGTTAACTAAGGGGGCTGGATATCTTTAGGGTCGAAATTTATTCAATGTAAATTGATTGAAGTGAATACAAAGGATAGCGTTTGTTTTAAATATCAACAACCCTAACCTTTTGGTTTTTATATAAGAATAAAACGATTACCAAGGAAAAGCTAACTCGTTAAAAGATAATATGCATAATACCCAGTGAAAATAATCCAGCAAGCACGTCATCAAACATAATACCAAAGCCGCCAGTTAATTTTTTATCTGCAACAGATATTGGCCAGGGCTTAGCAATATCAAAAATTCGAAATAAGATAAAACCGACTAGAACACTCTGCCAACTTACCGGTATCATAAACATAGTTATAAAAAAACCAGCAAATTCATCCCAGACAATAGCACCATGGTCATGAACGCCAACATCACTTGCCGCTTTACCACAAATATAAATACCTGCAATACATACAACAAATACAAGTAACCCATAGAATAATGGAGATAAGCCGCTCATTAGTAAAAATAATGGCACCGCAGCAAGTGTACCAAAAGTACCAGGTGCTTTTGGTGCTAGTCCACTACCAAAACCTAATGCTAAAAATTGAATTGGATTAGCGAGATTAAAGTTAACTTTTGTATTTTTACCCGACATATAGTAATTGCTTATTGATTAATGATTAATGATTAATATATTACAAAGAAGCTATTCGGAAAAATGCTCGAAACCTGCAGTATTAATTGGAATAGGCTTATTATTCAATGTGGTCGAAATAGTTTGAGATGCATTTAGTTGACCAATACATGTCACAGGTGTACCAGCATGAGACATGGCAGTTTCCATACCCACTTTGTTATCCTCAGACACTGTAAATAATAGCTCATAGTCATCACCACCAGATAATGCCAAGGTAATTGCATCATCCGTAAGTAAACTATCACGCATAATAGTAGAAAGAGGTAAAGCATCAAGAACAATATTCGCGCCAACATTAGATGCTTGACATAGATGCCCCAAATCGGCAATTAATCCATCAGAAAGATCAATGGCAGAAGAAGCATATTCACGAAGTGTTTGTCCCGCTAATACACGCGGTTTCGGGTAATCAAGCTTATTTTTTATAATATCAATAAACTGTGGTTCAATATCTACTTTACCCGTTATTTGCTGTAAGGCTAACGCTGCATCACCGAGTTCGCCAGTTACATAAATCCAATCACCCGATTTAGCTCCAGAACGAGATAAATAACTACCTTCCGGTGTAAGACCTTGGGCAGTAATAGTTATACTTAACGGGCCTTGCGTAGTATCCCCTCCGATGAGCTCTACGTTATAAAACTCACATAGTTCAAAGACACCTTCACAGAACTCAATTAACCAAGCTTCATCTATGTTAGGTAACGTTATTGCTAAAGATAACCAACTTGGCTTAGCGCCCATTGCAGCAATATCAGATAAATTAACTGCAACGGCTTTATGACCTATAGCTCTTGGGCTAGTATCAAATGGAAAGTGGACTCCAGCAACTAATGTATCTGTTGTTACCACTATATTTTGACTCTCAATAGGTGATAACACAGCACAATCGTCCCCAATACCAAGCACAACATCTTTCCGTTTAACGGCTTGTTTGGTGAAGAAATGCTTTATTAACTCGAACTCTTTCATGCTAAGCCTTTAGTTACTAATATTGTGATACTAGTAAATTACTCTTGAGGGCGAATTAATTTAACGGTTTTATCTAAAACACCGTTAACAAACTTATGACTATCATCCGCTGCAAATGATTTAGCTAACTCTATAGCTTCATTAATTACTACGCGATAAGGTACATCAGTACAGTCTTTTAATTCAAAAACTGCCACGCGTAAGATAGCCTTTTCCACTTGGTCAATATCATCTAGAGGACGGTCTACATAAGGAATGATAGCCTCATCTATTGAACCAACATTGGTGGTTACACCACGTAATAATAATTGAAAGTATTCAATATCAAAACGACGTTTACTGTTGTCTGCGATAAAGTTAACTTCAATATCATTTACAGGGTTCTTACTAACTTGCCATGAATATACAGCTTGTACAGCTAACTCACGGGCTTTTCTTCTAGGAGAAGGTTTCACAATATATTTCCACTTTTCTTAAGTTTAGGAATAAAGTTCAGAAAATTAAATTTGAGCTAACACATTGACCATTTCTAATGCACCAAGAGCAGCTTCAGCACCCTTATTACCTGCTTTAGTACCAGCACGTTCAATGGCTTGTTCAATAGAGTCTGTAGTGATCACACCAAATGAAACTGGAATTTCAGCTTCTAAACAAACTTGCGCTAAACCTTTGTTACATTCACCAGCAACAAAATCAAAGTGCGGAGTGCCTCCACGAATAACAGCGCCAATGGCAATAATTGCATCTGACTCGCCTTTTTTAGCAATTTTTTTAGCTGCTAGAGGTAACTCATAAGCACCTGGTACGCGAACGATAGTAATATCTTCGTCATTAACATTACCGTGACGTTTAAGAGCATCAACGGCGCCGTCTAATAAACTATCAACTATAAAGTGATTAAAACGCGATACAACAATAGCAAACTTCTTGCCTTTTGCTTCAAACGAACCTTCAATAATATTCATTTAATAATTCCAATATGGTGTGTATAAAAAATTGCCGCAATTCTAACAAATAGTTATCGGCATAGGTACTCGTTTATTCTAAAATTAGTCTATATCATCAAATTCATCGAGGAATGCATCTATTTCAGCTTCTTCAGCTTCATTAATTATGATCGGTGGATTACCATCATAGAGTTTAAAATTCATGTTTTGAAAGTATGCATTTTTAATAAACTCATAAGGGTCCTCAGACTCAACAATTAATTGCTCTTGATCTCGTACTGCAGATCTTTTCTCTAATGCTAATATCCCTAGACGGACGATGTTAGGCCAAAAGTCAATTACAGCTAAAGGCCAATAAAGACGATCAACATAATCACCTACTTCCTCACGAACAGAACTTGGACCCAAACCAGGAACAACTAAATATGGTCCATCGCCAACGCCATACGATCCGAGAACTTCGCCAAACTCTTCTTGTTCACCAGACCAATCAAAATCACTAGCAGGATCATAAAAGCCAAATAAACCAATGGTTGAGTTCAACACAAACCTACCGGTGCTTTTCGCGGCGTCTACAAACTTTAACTGGAGAACATTATTAATAATGCTCGCAGGTTCATTTAAGTTGAGTGCCATATTGTACAAACCAGTACGTAAAAACGGTGGCGTATAAGTGGTGTAAACGTCTGAGGCAGGTTTAGCAATATATTTATCAACGTAATCCCAAGTAAACGTCCAAAATGGCCTATTTATAATTTCAAAGGGATCTCTTGGGTCGCTGACATCAACAGATTCAGTCACCTCTTCTTGAGATTGCTGTTCTGGTGTCGTTGAACACCCAGAAAGTATGAGAATCATAACTAATATAAGAAGTCGAAAATATAGCGTTATAGCTGAGCTCACAGGGCTTAAGTCCTTGCCGTTACATAGAGGAGTATTAAAAACGATGGCACTTTAACATATAATGCACGGTTGAGTGAATAACGTTTGAGTACAGTTTTACAATATTTATTACAATAGATTTTGGGTGGGAACAATTAATTACTTGGAGCGAGCACGTTGCAAGTAGACTGAAATTAGCATTTCAACTTCTGCTCGTGGTAGTTCGCATTCACTCATAATCTCTTCTATATCAGCTCCCTTTGCCGCTAATTTAAAAGCACGATTATAAAATTTATCTTGTCCTTGGCTTTCTTGCCATTGTGTTAGTAGCTGTTGTTGTTCGATAGCTTGCTGCTGTAAGCTTTTAATTCGGTGCTCTAACTGTTTTGAGACTTGCTCATTTTCAGCAACAAGTTTTTCATTCTTGCCTGTCATATCATCAAATTCATGCTGCAACTTACTATTTAATATTTGTAATTCATCAACCTGTAAACAAGTACTTTGCATTTGTACATTAAGTATTTCAATTTTGCTTTTGAGTTTATTTAAATAAACAAATAAAAACAGACTAGTGAGCAACACAAGAAATAAGGCTAGCACTGCAATAATTGGTACGGCTAATAATGACATTAAGAACGTTTGCCTTGAATAAAATTAAAGGAAAAATTGCATATATGCATAACTACATAACTACATAACTACAAAACTACAAAACTACAAAATAGAAAGTCTGTAAATACAGACTTTCTTTTGTCAAATAATCATAGACCTGAAGTAAGGATATAATTAGAACTGTTTAAGCTCATCCCACTCATCATCAGAAATTAATTTATCTAAGTCTACCAATATAAGTAACTCGCCATCACGATTAGACACTCCTTGAATAAATTGAGCGCTTTCTTCATTACCAACATTTGGTGCTACATCAATTTCTGATGACTTTAAATAAACAACTTCGGCTACACTATCAACCAGAATACCTATAACTTGTTTTTCTGATTCTATCACTACAACACGCGTATTATCAGTAATATCACATGGTTCAAGACCAAACCGAGATCGGGTATCTATAACGGTGACTACATTGCCGCGTAAATTAATGATACCAAGTACATAAAGAGGAGCACCAGGAACTGGAGCTATTTCACTATAACGCAAAACCTCTTGTACCTGCATTACATTAATGCCGTACGTTTCATTTTCTAACTTAAAGGTAACCCACTGTAATACCTCATCATTAGCTTCTACTTTATCACTTGCACTTCGTCTTTCATTTGACATATTACTCGCCTCTCAAATATCTTACTTTAATTCGCCTATAAACTAGATAGGGATCATTTACTATTTTTGATAGATATCACTGCCTTTATCAAGCAGTTCAATCAAAGCACTTACATCAAGTAAGGCACACATTTTTTCTTTGACTAAACCCGCCAACCATGGACGTTTATCACTAGAATCTAGCCATTTAACTTCATCTTGAGACAACACTACTGTATCAACTAAATGCTCAGCCATCAGTCCCCAAGAGCTATCATTTAGCATGATAATATATTGATAATTCAGTGAAGCTCTTAATGCTTCATCACATTTTTCTGGCATAACCCATAATGCTGTATCGACAACGTTAATTTTTTCATCACGATAAAGCATCACTCCTTTAAACCAATCAGGCTTCCCCATTAAACTAGTTGTTTTATCAACCTTATGGATCCCACCTAACTCTATTAAAGGTACTGCAATAGTTAAACCTGCCACTTTGAAAAACATCGCTTGAAAGTCACCTTTGCGATAACTTTTCGTTGGTAACTCATGTGTTTCAGTACTGTTTATATCTGTAGGAATAGGTAATACATCAGTCTTTGAAAAAGTACTAACATTTACTCCTTTTTTGACCGTATTTTCTTGCGGTTCATTTACTGTTTTTAATAAGTTTTCTAAAGACTGATTTTCTTTATGCGCTAATGGTCTACTGATTGCTTGTTTAGCAATACTTGGTTGCGATAATTTCTCAACAGCCTCTGGCTCCGTCAGTAATTCAGACAAATAATTTTTCATTACCTTTTTACTTGCCATCAATGATTTACTCATTTAGCGTTCAACCTCGTTGTACTTCATGCTTTGCTTAACCAAATAATTTAACAAGCTTTTATAAGCTAATGTACCTCGAGAATTGGCAGCATAATCTGACGGTACTTTTTGCTCAGAGCTCGCATTCCTAAAATTAGTATCAATTGGAATCACACCAGGCCATATTTTATTAGTATAAACTTCCTGTAAGTTTTTAAAGGCCATTATGGAGGCTTTTGTTCTTTTATCAAACATGGTTGGCACTATTGTATATTTAAAGGGAGCATCTTGCTCTCCTTGCATTATTTCCAGCGTCTTAATCATACGGTCTAAACCTTTTAGGGCTAAAAATTCAGTTTGAACCGGAATAATAATGCGATCGGCTGCAGCCAAGGCGTTTACCATCAACACACCCAGTACTGGAGGGCAATCCATCAATACATAATCATAACTATCCGCTACTTTTTGTACCACTTTCTTTAACACTAACCCCATCCCCCCTTTATTACCTAAAGAACGATCTAAAGTAGCTAAGCCCATAGTAGCCGGTAAAATATCAATATTAGGATACTGAGTTGGACATAAGGTTTGTAGAATTTGCTCTCTTGATGATACTTGGGTAAATAATTCATAAACACTAAGGTCTAAGTCTTCAGACTCAATTCCAAAGTAGTAACTTAATGATGCATGGGGATCAGTATCAATTAATAAAACTCTATGCCCTTGTTCAGCTAGAATACCAGCAAGCGCTATAGTTGTAGTCGTTTTACCAACACCACCTTTTTGATTTGCAACTGTCCAAACTACCAAGAGCACTACTCACTTATTTTAATTAAATATGATCAATTCCTTTTGCGATTTTTTGCTCTACATCATAATTTTTTGTAATCGTAGGAAACTTTATTCAGGGTTATTATCAATGCTTTCGCTATTTTCATTTCGAGTCGTGATACGAATACCACCGTTTTTTAACCTAATAACCTTGATATTACTTGAGCCATCTAGACCTACTTCATTGGAACCTTGCTTTATCTTTACCTTTTCTATATCTGGTAACGTTATTGTTGGCGTTTGGAGTAAGTTGGCCTTTTCTAAACCATACTTTGAAATAGCAACAACGACTTTTCTGTTTTTTGCCCTGCCCTCAGGCGTTAAATTATCTGCACTAGGATAATATTGTCCATACCCTTCAATAGCCATACGAGCGGGATTTAATCCCAATGTCTCTAAAACTCTCAAAATTGCAGTAGCTCGAAAAACAGACAACTCCCAATTTGAAGAATATATCTCATTATTAATGGCTTGGTTATCAGTGTACCCCCTAACTCGAATGAAGTTACTTGATTGACCAATAACGTCATAAATTACCGTAAGAATCGCTTCAGCAGAAAGGGTGGCCGATGATGAACCACTGGGGAATAGTAATCCACTATTTAATTCAATTTCTAACCAGTCACCATCAATTTGTAATTGTGCAAAACCGGATTCAACAAGCTCATACAAGGCCGTCTGAAGTTCTTTTTCTAAAGAGCTTAAATTACTCCCGACTCTTGCATCAGATATATTTGACAAGTTTTTTTCGTTATCAAGCAATTCAGGTCCAGCAACATCTAAGATTCCATTGCCATATAATTTGATATTCGTCTTACTGGTATTTACCATTAAAACACCATCGCCATGACCTCGGTTTTTAGTTTCCTCTTCCGAAGCTTGGAACACCCGACCAAAAGATTCAGTGATACTTTCAAAAGGCTTTTCGTTTACCATTGCCATTGCATATAACACAACAAAAAGGGCAAACATCAATGTCATATAATCGGCATAAGAGACTAACCAGCGATGAATATTATCATGTTCTACCGCGGCTCTTCTTTTACGCAAACGATTCATTGATCTAGCCTAAAGGCTGATAATTTATTTTCTATTGCGTGAGGATTTTCTCCATGAGCAATAGAAACTAGTCCTTCACAAATCATTTCACGATACATGGTTTGCTCGTGAACTATAGCTCTAATTTTATTCGCTATAGGCAGATAAAATAAATTGGCAAAGCCTACGCCATATATTGTGGCAATAAAGGCGGTAGCTATGCCCTGACCTAATAATTCCGGTTCAGTTAAGTTGCTCATTGCATGAATTAAACCGAGCACGGCACCAAGGATACCGATAGTTGGGCTATACCCTCCCATTGCTTCGTAAACATTGGCTGAACGTAAATTATGTTCGCGATAAATATCTAAATCTAATTCTAAAGCAACTCGAAAATTTTCAAGTTCGATGCCATCAACGAGCAGATTTAAACCTTTTTGCGTGTAGCTGTCCTCAATTTCCAGTGCAGTATCTTCTAGTGCGAGATAACCTTTCTCCCTTGCCTTAGTCGCCCATATTACTATTTCACTAATCCCCTGCTCAATATCATATTTTGGAGGGTAAAAAACCCACTTAAGCAGTGATATTGCATGAGTAAATTGCACCATGGAAGATTGCAACATGACGGCACCTAAGGTACCTCCAAATACAATGATGAATGCAGGAAGTTCAAATAAAGCGGATAAATGACCACCATCTAAGCTAAAACCAATATAGACAGCTAAAATAGCAATAGTGAGTCCCGCAACACTCAACTTATCCACGACTAATTTCCTTTACCATAGATGCTGCCATAGAATCCAAAGAGAGTGACAATTCAGATATTCCTGCTTTATCAATAGCCTGAGGCATACCATAAACTACACAGGACTGTTCGTCTTGCGACCAAATGGTTGCCCCTTTAGCTTTTAACATTCTTGCTCCTTCTTTACCGTCAGAGCCCATCCCAGTTAAGATGACTCCTAAAACTTTGCCAGCAAATGTTTTGGCAGCTGAGCCGAAACTAATATCAACACTAGGTTTAAAGGTTATTTTGGGAGAGTCATCATCTAAAATTTTAATTTTTGCGGAATTTTCACTGCCTGTGATAAGCATTTGTCGCCCACCAGGTGCTAAGTAAGCACAACCGGCTTTTAAAATATCGCCATCGGCAGCTTCTTTAATTGATATTTTACACAATGAATTCAATCGACTAGCAAATGCTGCTGTAAATGCTGCTGGCATATGCTGAACGATAATGATTGGTAAAGGGAAATTCTCTTCAAGTTGAACTAATATCTTTTGTAGAGCTACTGGGCCACCTGTTGATGTACCTATTGCCAGTAATTTATATTCTTTACCCGAGCTGCGAGTGATAGCAGCCATAGCTTTTTTATCTTTAGTGACTAAAGAAGAAGTTGAGGTTAATGGCTTATGTTGATCTGCAATTAATCTCGATGTTTTTGGACTAATGTTTATTGCTGTTGGGCGAATACGGGTGCGTTGTTTTGAAAATTCAGATTTTCTTGCTATTTCAACAACTCGTTGGCGCAATAGGCTACCAGCTTCATCACTATTTTTAGCAATCTCACTAAATTTTTTCGGCAAAAAATCCAATGCCCCGGCATCAAGCGCCTCTAGGGTTGCTTTCGCTCCTTGATGGGTTAGGGATGAAAACATTAATATTGATGTCGGAGATTGGGCCATAATTTTTCTTACGGCCTCAATGCCATTAAGAATTGGCATTTCGATATCCATCGTAATGACATCTGGTTTAAGCAATAAAGCTTTATCTACTGCTTCTTGCCCGTTCACGGCCACATCAATAACGTTTAATTTTGGATCTTTATTAAGGATGTCAGTGACTCGGCGTCTAAAAAAACTAGAGTCATCAACAACAAGTACCTTGTAGGCCATTTAATCTCTCTGCTTATGCTATTTATGTTTACACTAAATATTCACACTATTGCAATATACTTAAGTGAATTACTTGTGATTCACTAATTTCGCAATCGTTTATTAATCGGTGATTTTTTCGCATAAAACTTAAGCATGTTAGCTATATCTAAAATAAGCGCAATACCACCATCACTTGTGATAGTAGCACCTGCCATCCCTGGTGTTCCATGCAATAACCTATCAAGTGGTTTAATAACAACTTCTTCTTGACCAATTAAGCTATCAACTACAAACCCAACTTGCTGATTACCAAGTTGTACTATAACTACGTGACCTTTATCGCGAGACTTTTTAACAAAGTCGCGAACTAACCATTGGTCTAAATAAAACAGCGGAATCGCTTTCTCTCGAACGATAATGGTTAATTGGCCATCAACACTATTTGTATTTGATAAATCTAGGTGAAATATTTCATTGACAGAAGCGAGTGGTAAAGCAAACGTTTGCTTACCGACAACAACCATCAATGTAGGTAGTATCGCTAAGGTTAATGGTACTTTGATTTCGAGTATAGTGCCAACACCCAGCTCTGAATCAATATTTACAGTACCGTTAAGCTGCGTAATTTTGGTTTTGACAACATCCATGCCAACACCACGGCCTGATACTTCTGAAATTTCAGTTTTAGTAGAAAATCCTGGTGCAAAAATAAGACTATAGGCTTCTTTATTCGACATTCTGGCAGCGGATTCTTCATCAAGTACACCGCGGTCAATAGCAATGTTTTTCAACTTTTCAGCATCCATTCCTGCACCATCATCTTTAATGGTTAACAGTATATGATCACCTTCTTGTGAAGCTGAAAGAAGTACCGTACCCTCTCTAGGTTTACCCATTGCCTCACGAGTATCAGGAGCTTCAATACCATGATCTACCGAGTTTCTGACTAAATGCACCAAAGGATCAGCAAGCGCTTCCACTAAGTTTTTATCTAAGTCGGTCTCTTCACCTTCCAAAATTAATGAGATTTCTTTATTTAAACTACGCGCTAAATCACGTACAACACGAGGGAAGCGACCAAAAACTTTTTTGATTGGCTGCATACGTGTTTGCATTACAGCGCCTTGCAAGTCTGTCGTTACAGCATCTAAATTAGTAACGGCTTTATTTAGGTCTTCATCGTCAGAAATCAGACCTAAACTTGTTAATCTATTTCTTACTAAAACAAGCTCACCGACCATGTTCATTATTTGATCAAGTCGTTTAGTATCCACACGAACCGTTGTTTCACCTTGAGGTGCTGGTGTAGCCGCTGCTTTTTTCGCAACCACTTTAGCTGGTTTTTCTTGGGGTTTATTCTGAGCAGGTTTCTTTGGAGCAGTTTTTTTAGGTACTGCTTCTTTTACTTGTTTTTCCGGAGGAGGAGTTGGAATGCTAACAGGGCTGTTAGTTACCGTATTTTCAACCGCTTTAGGCGCATTACCTTTACCATGTAATTCATCTAATAACTTTTCAAATTCAAGGTCATCAATATCATCACTAGAAGTACTTAGAGCACTGTTGGTCGAGGCTGCGGCGTCGACTGAAAAAGCACCTTGCCCATGTAATTCATCTAATAGTGATTCAAATTCATCGTCTGAAATCTCATCACTAGCACCATCAACACTCGGCGGAGGTGGTGAATAAGGCGCTGGTTCATTAAGAATAGGAGTTGACGAAACACTACCTGAACCGTGTAGTTCATCTAATAATTTTTCAAACTCATCTTCACTCATTTCATCACTTGAGCTTGATTCTTCATTTTTGGGAATTGATTGTTCTATTACTTCAGTAACAGCTGGAGTACTTACATCAGGGTGACTAAGTCGAGCAAGTTCAGCGAGTAGATTGGCATCTGCAGGAACAAGAGGTTCCTTATTTTGTACCATCACAAACATGTCATTGACAGTATCTAGTGCTGATAAAATGGTATCCATAAGCTCTGCATTAACCGAGCGTTTTCCGGTACGTAATAAGTCGAATATATTTTCTGCCCCATGACAGACATCGACTAAATCCCCAAGGCTTAAAAAGCCCGCGCCACCTTTAACGGTATGAAAACCGCGGAAAATTGAATTCAGTAATTCAGCATTATCTACATCGTTTTCAAGTTCAACTAGTTCCTCTGAAAGCGATTCTAAGATTTCACCCGCTTCAACTAAAAAGTCCTGTAAAATTTCTTCATCTGCTTCAAAAGACATGCAGTAATTCCCCTTAAAATCCTAAACTTGATAAAAGATCATCAACATCATCTTGATCTTCTACTACATCATCTCTGTTCGCTGCATTTACAATTGGTCCTTCAACAAGGTTTTCACCTACTTTAGGATTAGTTTGTCCTTGCGCCTTTTCTGTAGACAGACCAAAAGCTGTCAACATATTGATCAAACTCTCTTCAACTTCTCTAACTAACTCAATAACTTTTCGAATAACTTGACCAGTTAAGTCTTGAAAGTCTTGTGCCATTAATACATCTGTCATTAAACTATGAATATGCTGAGTTTCTTTACCAGTATTTTTTAATAAAGTATCAATATCAATGCATAACGATTTAAACTCTTTCAAGTCCAAATCGTTATTCATCAACTTAGTCCACGAAGGATTGACTGTCGCCACTTGTTCAGCAATGGTATCAACTACTGGAAATATCGCCTCGACTGCATCCATAGTTTTATTTGCGGCTTCTTCTGTTCTAGTAATAACAAAATTCAACCGTTCTTTGGCATCAGGGATATCTGTGGTAGCAAGATCATTCAATCTAGAATCCACTTGAAAATTTGTCAAAGAGTCATGAAGCTGGCGAGTTAATTTACCAATTTCTGCAAAAAGTTCGGAATTGATTGGATTTTGAATCTCAGCAATAATCGCATCCGCTGCATCTTGCTGGTCAGACTCTAAAAAAACAACCAAAGATCTTGCTTGCTCTAATGAAATCCGCCCTGTCATAGCTATACTCATGCAAAGTCCTTAATAGAATATTTATCAACACCATAATTTAGCTAACAAATTTACTGTTAGCTAAGGCCTTCACATTAAGCTAAGCGCTCAAAAATTTTATCTAGCTTAGTTTTTAATGTTGCGGCTGTAAATGGTTTAACAATATAGCCATTAACACCTGCTTGAGCAGCCATAATGATTTGCTCTTTTTTAGCTTCTGCAGTAATAAGTAGAACGGGGATATGTGATAGATTAGCGTCTGCTCTAATCGCTTTAAGCAAATCTATCCCTTGCATACCAGGCATGTTCCAATCCGTCACAACAAAATCAAAATCACCACCTTGAAGCATGGGTAACGCGGTATTGCCATCATCAGCTTCTTGAATGTTGGTGAAACCTAAATCACGTAACAAATTTTTAACTATACGTCTCATGGTTGAAAAATCATCAACTACAAGTACTTTCATATTTTTATCCAAGACACTCTCCGGCGAAACATTCAAAATTAATTATTTTTTCTAACATGTTCATTCTTTACCTAATTAGGCATTTTCATCTAACTATCACTAACTTATTCACAATCTAGTTAACTTTGCCAAGATTGCATACGTGCTTTTAAACGATGCATTGCTTGACTATGAATTTGACTTACTCGTGATTCACTCACATCGAGCACTTGCCCGATCTCTCGTAAATTTAATTCTTCATCATAATATAAAGACAGTACTAGAGCTTCTCGTTCCGGTAAAGACTTAATGCATTGAGTTAAGCCTTTTTTAAAAGCTATTCGCTCAATACTTTGATATGGATCATCTCCGATATAATCATCACTTAACTTAATGGCATCTTCATTAACACCAAGGTCATCAATACCAAGTATTTTTCCTGTACTCACTTCACTTAATATCTGATGGTAATCTTTGAGTGAAATTTCTAGCTTTTCAGCAACTTCAATATCAGAAACATCTCGACCTAATTGTGCTTCAAGCTGTTTTATCGCTTCACTGATCATTCGGCTATTTTTATGAACAGACCGTGGAGTCCAATCACCTCGACGTATTTCATCAAGCATAGCTCCACGGATACGAATACCAGCAAAAGTTTCAAAGCTTGCGCCTTTACTGTTATCAAAATTATTTGCCGCTTCAAATAAACCAATCATTCCTGATTGTATCAAGTCATCGACTTGAACGCTTGCTGGCAATCTTGCTAAAAGATGATAAGCAATGCGCTTAACTAAAACAGTTTGTTGTTCAAGAAGAGCTGCTTTATCAATTTGATTATTATAGCTATTCGCTTTTACCACGTAATATTGCTCTCACTGAAGTAATGCTAAGTTAGTTAGTCAGTTAATTAGCCAGTAACTGTTCAATAAAAAATTCTAAATGTCCTGAAGCTTGTTTAGGTATTGGCCATTGGCTAACTTTTTTTGCTAATTCTATATAAGCTAACGAAGCTGGAGATTGCGGGTAGGCTTCTACTATAACTTGCTGTTTACGAACCGATTTTCTCATGTTTTCATCGTATGGGATTACGGCGACTAATTCAATTGCGACATCAAGAAATCTATCAGTTACTTTAGTTAACTTTGCAAAAAGTTGCTGTCCTTCTTTTGGACTACGCACCATATTGGCAACTACTTTAAATTTGAATACACCATGGTCACGGCTCAGTAATTTCATCAGAGCATAACAATCTGTAATTGAAGTTGGTTCATCACAGACCACTAACATGACATCCTGCGCAGCACGAGTGAAGCTCAAGACCATATCAGAAATACCAGCAGCCGTATCAACAATCAGTACATCAAACTGTGTTTTCATTTCACTGAAAGCTCGAATGAGACCAGCATGCTCAGATGGCGTTAAATCCACCATTGATTGGGAACCAGAAGTTGCAGGAATAATCTTTATGCCAGCAGGGCCTTCGATGATAATATCATCAAGTTCACACTCTCCTGACAATACATGAGATAAATTACGCTTAACCCTTAACCCTAACATTACATCTACATTGGCAAGACCTAAATCGGCATCGAGAACTAAAACCCGTTTGCCTAATTGTCCTAGAGCAATAGCTGTGTTCAGCGAGGTATTTGTTTTACCAACACCACCTTTCCCGCCCGATACTGCTACCACTTTAACTTGCTGTAAACCGTGCATCTTTCTTAAGCCACTCGCTTGATCTATCATTTAATTATTACTTCTAATTATATATATTTAGCTATTAGTCAGAGTCTTATAACGTTGCAGCGGGTGCAACAGGCATCGGCCGTAAAACAGTGACATTATTATTTACTGACTTAGTCGCCATCTTGTCTGCAAGGGTAACTAACTTCTCAGCATTTGCAACTTTAATATCTTCTGGAACTCTTTGTCCATCAGTAAGATAACCTATTGGTAAACCATTTTGAATCGAAGTTGTAATTATTTCACCAATACTGATACTTTCGTCAAGTTTAGTATAAATACAACCCGATAATGGTACTTTTTTAAAACGATCTACATTTTCTTGCATGACACCTTGCTGAGTATTAGCCGCTAATACCAAATAATTTCGAATCCTTACTCGAGCATTTGATACTAATGCGGTCAATTGTTCAGCTAAACGCATATCCCGTTGTCCCATACCAGCGGTATCGATTAGGATTAATTTTTTCTTCGAATACTGCTGTAATAATATATCTAACGCTTGGCTGTCTTTAGCAAGACTCACTTGACAACCGATAATCTTTCCATAGGTTGCTAATTGCTCAAAGCCTGCAATACGGAAGGTATCTGTAGAAATAAGTGCAACTTGATCGCTGCCATGTACTTGAGAAAAGCCTGCTGCAAGCTTGGCTATAGTAGTGGTTTTTCCTACGCCAGTAGGACCAACTAAAGCAACCACTCCACCTCGATTGATTATATCATTCTGTGTAGTATTAATTTGTTGAGAGATGAGTTGTGTTGCTTGTAACCAAGCTTCTTTCTCATGTGATTGTTCAGGAACATATCCTGCAATTTGATCCGCTATTTGTTCATTTAATCCTAAGGCAAGTAATCGGTTTACTAAGACTGCACGCTGAGGATCTTTCTGCGCCATATCTTGCCACATTAAACCTGATACTTGATGCTCTAACAATGAACGAATTGAAGCCATTTCTTGCTGCATTTTAGCAAAGTCTTGTGAAGATACTTGTGCTTCATCATTCATACCTATCGCTAGAGGGCTTGAAGATGACATATTGTTGGATATATTGGCAGTGATATGGTCACTATTATATAGCTCAGCTTCAGCTGAATGTTGCTGAAGTTCACTTGGCATAGTATCAGAAGTTGAGTGACTTAGACGGTCGGTAAAACTCTTTAATTGCTGCTCAATACTAGTATCTGTGAAGTTAGTAGATTCTTGCTGTGAAGCTGATTGTTGAGGAGCAGGTTGTTGCACTTGACGATTAAGTAAGGCTGATAAGCTATCAGCAGGTGCTTGCTCAACTGAGTTTTCATTGAGAGTTGATGAAGTATTAGTGTTTACCGATGTTTGTTGACCAAGTTTAACCACGTCATTACTTATCTCTCTAGCATTTCGTGAATTTTCCTGACCTTGGGTTTCAAGAGGTTTTTTCTCTGAAAATTGCGCAGGAGGTACCGCTTGGTTGTAATCAACGGCAGCCATTAACTCAACACCTTCAGGGATTTTTTTATTGGACATGATAACCGCATCAACGCCAAGTTCTTCTTTTATCTGCGCTAATGCTGTGCGCATATCTTTGGCAACAAAACGTCTAATTTTCATATCCAACCTCTTATTTAGCTCTACGTTATAACGATGCCCTGCATACGTTTAACTGATTAGTTACTGCCCAATAGCACTAACTATTTTAATTTGTTTGTCATCAGGTATTTCCTGATATGAAATTACACGCAGGCTTGGAATAGTATATTTAACAAACTTAGCCAAAACATGTCGTAAAATTCCTGACGTTAATAATATTGGTGTATCACCAGCCATCTCTTGCTGATTTGATCCTTCAGTTAATGATTGTTGTAAGCGTTCCGCTAACCCTGGTTCAATACCAGCACCATCATCTCCTGCCATTTGCATTGATTGATGCAACATCTGTTCCAATTCAGGAGCCAAAGTTATGACGGGTACTTCTTGAGCACCACCAACGAGGTCTTGTACGATAAATTTTCTTAAACTAATTCTCACAGCAGCGGTTAATACTTCAGCATCTTGACTTTTTGGTCCATATTCGACCAAGGTTTGAACGATAGAGCGCATATCACGTACAGCAACACCTTCGTTCATTAAGCTTTGTAATACTTTAACAACAGTACCTAAGCTTAAGGTCTCAGGCACAAAGCCCTCAACTAACTTAGGGTAGTTTTTAGCAAGTAAGTCCAATAGATTTTGAACTTCCTCATGCCCTAATAACTGGGCGGCATTATTTGTTAATATTTGACTTAAATGCGTCGCTAACACCGTTGAAGAATCGACCACAGTATAACCCAATGTTTGCGCTTGTTCACGTTGGTTTTGGTTAATCCACGTTGCATCGAGTCCAAAAGCAGGATCTTTCGTTGCTACGCCTTCTAACTGACCAAATACTTGTCCCGGATTGATGGCAAGTTCTTGGTCATGTCTAATTTGTGCCGTACCGACAACAACTCCCATTAGAGATATTTGATAACTATTGGGATCTAAATCTAAATTATCGCGAATATGCACTGCTGGTACTAAAAAGCCAAACTCTTGTGAAAGCTTTTTACGCACACCTTTAATTCTACTTAGTAGCTCTCCACCTTGAGCTTTATCTACCAAGGGAATTAAACGATAGCCAATTTCTAAACCAATAACATCAACATGGTTAACATCATCCCAATCAAGTTCTTTTACCTCATCTTCTTTTTGTTGATGCTCGACTTGTTCATCTTGTGCTTGTTTTTCAAGTTCAACTTTTAGGTTTACTTTATTCTTAGCGCCAAAAAAGGCTGTTGCCGCAATGATCGCAGCAAATAACAAAAAGACAAAATGAGGCATACCTGGAATGACGCCCATCACAAACATCACACCGGCTGCTACGTAGAGGGATTTTTCTTGACCCAGTTGACTACTTACTTGCTCACCCATGTCTTGCGATGTATTTTGACGAGTGACTACAATTGCAGTACCAATTGATAACAATAAGCCGGGTATTTGGGCTACTAGACCATCACCAATAGTAAGCAAAGTATATATCTCAACAGCACGGCTAAAAGATAAATCATGCTGCACCATACCAATAATTAAGCCACCAACGATGTTGATGAATAAGATTAAAATACCAGCAATCGCATCACCCTTTACAAACTTACTGGCACCATCCATAGAACCATAAAAATCAGCTTCACTTGTTACTTCAGTTCTTCGTTCTTTCGCTTGTTCTTGAGTTATAAAACCAGCATTTAAATCCGCATCAATCGCCATTTGTTTGCCTGGCATTGCATCTAAGGTAAAACGAGCCGTTACTTCAGCTATTCGTCCTGCACCTTTCGTCACAACCACAAAGTTAATAATGATCAAGATAAGAAAAACCACTAAACCAACAGCATAGTTCCCACCAATAACAACCGAGCCAAATGCTTCAATGACTTTACCCGCAGCTTCAGGTCCTTCATGACCTTCTAATAACACTACTCGGGTACTCGCCACATTCAGCGCCAGCCTTAAGATGGTCGCTACGAGTAAAACTGCAGGGAAAGAACCAAAATCAAGAGGCTTTAAGGTATAAACGGTAATAAGTAATACAACGAGGGAGAGCGCTATGTTAAAAGAAAATAAAATATCTAATAACCAAGCAGGCATAGGTAAGATAATCATACCTAGTGCGGCCATTACTAATAATGGTGTTCCTAAGCCAGTTAAATGGCGTAATTTGGTTTTATCAAACTGATTAAAATAAGCGGCTAATTGCATTACTACTTCATGATGGTTTTTTGACAGTAACCATGAATTAGCAATTCTTATACCAAAAGCTAGCCTGCATTGAATTTATTAAATAACTGTAAACTTTATTGGCGCTTAAGTAACCGAATATCTCGATGGTAAATTGAAGGGAATATCTAATATCTAAAGTCATCAGGGATAGGTAGCTCTTTAGCCACTGGTGTTGGCTTTTTAGCTTTACCTTTTTTATGTTCGTTGAGTTGAAAAATAAAGGCTAATACTTGAGCCACAGCAGCAAACAGTTCTTCAGGAATATCATCGCCAACTTCAGCAGTATAATAGAGTGAACGAGCTAAAGCCGGTGATTGAATTATTTCTATTTGATGCTCTTTAGCAATGGTACGAATATGTAAAGCCATCTCATCAACGCCCTTCGCAGATAATACTGGAGCGCCACCAGCAGCGGCATCGTATTTAAGCGCAATAGAAAAATGGGTGGGATTAGTAATAACTACATCAGACTCAGGTACATCTTGCATCATTCGTCGTTGCGACATTTCATATTGGGTCCGACGAATACGGCCCTTAATTTCAGGACTACCTTCACTTCCCTTATGTTCATCTTTAATTTCTTGTTTGGTCATTTTTAACTGGCGATTATGATTCCAAACTTGGTATGGCGCATCAATAACAACAATGATCCCTATTGACAAAGCAAGCACCAAAAACATCCACTGCAACATCGTAATAGCATGTTCAAAGTTAGCGGGAATGGTTTCTCGACTTAAACCAAGAATTTCCTCAAACAAACCACTCAGTAATAAAAAAGCGACAATAAAAACAACAAAAAACTTTAAAACTGATTTAATCAGTTCAACTGCAGCCTGCACTCCAAACATACGTTTAAAGCCTGCCATTGGAGATAACTTACTTGCCTTTGGCATCATGGCATCCCCTGAAAAACTCATGCCACCAAGTAACGTATTACCAATAAATGCCGCAAGCATTACAATAAAAAAAATCCATAATAATGGTGGTACAATTTGATAAATTCCGTCATTGATCACTTTAAACAGTGCATTAATATCCATTGCTTCTTCACGGCTTAGGCTAAACATATGACTCATCATATTAGCCATTGAGTTAGCTAAAGCCTTTCCCATCAAAAGCATAGCGCATGCACTACCTACCAAAACAAAAAAAGTCCCTAAATCTTTAGAGCGAGCAATTTGACCTTTTTTACGGGCATCGGTAAGCTTTTTTGCCGTGGGTTCTTCAGTTTTTTCACCGCTATCAGAATCAGCCATTTACGTCGCCTTACAATCAATAAGATAACAGCTAAAATCCAGCGCCCGTTGCCACTGTAATTCAAAATGAGTAAAGAAATTACCAAAGGTTAGCCACATAATAAGTAAACCGGCCATCATGGTGATAGGGAAACCAATGGCAAAAATATTAAGCTGTGGTGCAGCTCTTGTCATAATACCAAAAGAAAAATTGATTAATAACATCGCTGTTATTGGTGCTAAAGCAAGTGATAAAGCAGTAGCGAACATCCATCCACCCCATTCAACAACCTCGCGATACTTGATGCTAGATAAGTGTTCTGTGGGGATTGGCAAGGTATCGAAACTAGCCACAATAAATTGTAAATAGGCAAGGTGGCCATCCATCACCCAAAATAACAATGATGATAAGATTAGAAAGAATTGTCCAATGGCAGGTACATTCATACCACTGGCAGGATCAACTAAAGAAGCAAAACCAAGACCCGATTGCATCGCAATGATTTGACCAGCGAGGGTAAAGGTATTAACCACCATGATAGTAACAAAACCAAGCATGACGCCAATAATCATTTGCTGCCCCAATAAAATTGCGGTGTTAAGTGACATTAAATTATTTACACTAGCGGGAGGGATTGCTGGCATCACAGCGATGGTAATACTGATACATAAAAACACTTTGACTCGGCCAGGAATGGTCTTTGAACTAAAACCTATCATTGTCATAATCAAAGCCGAAATACGACTAAAGGGCAGAACAAAATCTGCCATATATTGATTAATAATAGACTCAGTAAATTCCATTAAGCTGCTCTAATAATTAGAATGCCTAAGCACATAACTAAACAATCACGCTGGGAATACTAGCAATCAGCCGGATAGTATAATCCATCACTTTCTGTACTAACCAATGTCCACCAATAATTAACGCAAGCAAAGTGACAATCAATCTTGGTAAAAAACTTAAGGTTTGTTCATTGATAGATGTAGCGGCTTGAAAAACTGCAACCATTAAGCCTACGGCTAAACTCGGCAGGATAATCGCACAAACTAAAATGATCACTAGTAATAATGCATCACCTAGCATATCTACATAGATTTCTGGTCCCATAAGTTACTCTCTTTTACTTAACTGGTTTTGTACTTAATCAAATAAAACCGTTATTAATAGTTAACTACCCATTCCGTAACTGGTTGCGATGGTACCAATAACTAAGTTCCAACCATCAACCAAAACAAATAACATGAGCTTAAAAGGTAAAGATACAATCATTGGTGAGAGCATCATCATGCCCATCGCCATTAAGATACTGGCAACAACCAAATCAATAATCAAAAAGGGTATAAAAAGGATAAAACCAATCTGAAAAGCAGTTTTTAATTCACTAATAATAAAAGCTGGAATTATAACTGTCATAGGTAAGTCAGTTGGTTCATCCACAGCATCAATACCGGCCATTGCCGCTAAAGTATCAAGATCTTTAACGCGCGTCTGCTCTAACATAAAGGCACGCAACGGTACCTTACCCAAGTTAATTGCTTCAGTGGAGGTTAAATTCTCTGATAAATAGGGTTGAATGGCAGTTCTATCTATTTGATTATAAACCGGAGTCATAATAAAAAGAGTCATAAAGAGGGTTAATCCAATGATCACTTGATTAGACGGTGTTTGCTGAAGACCAAAGGCTTGTCGTAAAATAGCCATCACCACGACAATACGGGTAAATGACGTCATCATAATAACCGCCGCTGGTATAAAACTCAGCGCCGTCATAAAAATCAAAATTTGTAAGTTTACCGAATACTCTTGTGAGCCATCAGGATTGGTTGTTAATGTTAATGCTGATAGAGACAAATCTTCGGCAAATGCACCGAAACTCATGCTGAGCAAGCATAGTATTATGATGGTGAATAATGAAATTCTTTTCATGGTTCGTTGGTAATCCCTAAAAAACAACCTGACTTAAAATAGTTGATCTGACATTTATTAATAAAGGTAAAATGCTAAATCTATTCGATACTAAAGCTTTTTAGCCGATAGAAAAGATAACAGGCTTTTTGGCAACTCGGCTGCTTTTAACGTTTGAGTCGCTAACGGCTCTTCTAAGCGCTCAATTAAGGTCACTTGTTGAGCAGTAACCCCTAAGAGTAACTGTTGTTCTCCCGCTTGAATAACAACCACTCGTTCTTTAGCACCTAACGATAAACTCGTGACAACTTTTAGTTGACTAACACCTTGTTGGGTAAGATTAAAACGTTTAAGCACCAAAGCACAAATAATAATTAACGCGAGTACCATTAACAAGGATAAAATCATGCTGCCAGCATCCATGTTTGCCATGACATGTTTACCTACTTCAGGGGTGCTGTTATTGATTTTTGGTGAGCCAGAAACTTGTTGAGGTAATTCTTGCTGGGCTATACCTTTGTCCATGCTTTCTTGCTGAATTGTACTTTGCTGAGTTGTATCTTGTTGACCAGCACTTTGCTGATCTTCAGCTTTAACATTGACACTTTTTGCAGTAACAACACTGTTCACTAATTCATTTTCAGAAACATTTTCTTGTGCTAAAACCATTAGAGACAGTAAACAACAACTAAAAGCCAGTAATATGCGTATTGTTTTAATTATCATGTTTATTTCATATCTCTATTTACTTCATACTTGGTAATTCATACGTGCAAAGGCTAAGTTGCTTTATTTTAACTTTTTAATACGTTCAACTTGGCTAACTACATCAGTTAAGCGAATACCAAACTTGTCGTTAACAACAACCACTTCACCATGGGCAATTAAGGTACCATTAACTAACACATCAAGTGACTCACCAGCAACTCGGTCTAATTCAACTACCGAACCTTGGTTTAATTGTAATAAATTTCTAATACTAATATTACTTCGGCCTACTTCCATCGAAATAGTGACCGGAATATCTAAAATAGCATCAAGCTTACGCTTCTCATCACCAGTAATAGGTGCATCATCTGGAGTTAACTCTTCCAGTTCAACCGTTTCAGCACCTGCTTTTGCTTCAGCTTGCTCATCTAGCGCATCATCCCACATACTTAGATCTTCATCTTTTTCGTTACTCATACCACTGGCCTCAATTTATAATTCTGTTCAAATAGATCAACTTACAAGTCATCTTCTAGTAGATGAAGCTCTGCTTCACTATCAAGGCGTTTACCACCTTTAGTTAAGATAGTTAGTTCAGATTTAGCTGACTCTGGTCGCCTAATTTTCGATTCAATTTTCAATGCTATATTATCTCGACTACGACCTAACTTAGCTCTAAAGGTCGGTAAGTCTTCAATTAGCACTGTAATATTATCAGGCATTTCGATCGGTATAATATCCCCTGCCTGTAACTCCATCACTTGGCTTAATGAGATATCTACCTCAATAAACTTAGTGTTAATGGTAACAGGGACATCCATAATTTCATCACGTAGCGCTTTAGACCAACGCATATCGGTGTCTTCTTTATCACTTTGCACACCAGCATCAAGCAATTCACGAATAGGCTCGAGCATAGAATAAGGTAATGCGATGTGAAAATCGCCGCCGCCTCCGTCTAATTCAATATGAAAAGAACTAATAACCACCACTTCAGTTGGGCTAACGATATTTGCCATTGACGGGTTAACTTCTGAATCTAAATATTCAAAAGAGACATCCATCACTGGTGACCAAGCTTCTTTATAATCTTCAAAAACAAGCTTTAATAGCATCTGAATAATACGACGCTCTGTTGGTGTAAATTCACGGCCTTCTATTTTGGCGTGGTAACGACCATCACCACCAAAGAAGTTATCTACCAGAATAAAAACCAAACGAGCTTCCATGGTGATTAGTGCGGTTCCTTTTAAAGGACGGAATCGCACCATATTTAAGCTGGTAGGTACAAACAACGTATGTATGTACTCACCAAACTTTATCATTTGAATGCCATTGATAGAGACTTCCGCAGTCCGACGCATCATATTAAATAGGCTAATGCGCATATGACGAGCAAAACGTTCATTAACCATTTCCAACGTAGGCATACGACCACGCACAATACGATCTTGTGAAGAGAAATCATAATCAGAGGTGCCATCTCGCGATTGCACGACATCCTCAACTATGTCTTCTTCTTCAACATCATCAACGCCATGTAATAAGGCATCAATTTCGTCTTGGGATAATAAATCACTCACTCGATAGTCTCTTCTTATTTACTTTGCTTAATGTTACTAAAACAATAGCCACTTTGGCCGGTAATTTATCTAATTATTGCATGACAAAACCGGTGAAAAGTACCTTTTCAACCGTTTTATCACCTTCAACATCTGTCATAACTTTTTGTACTGCGGCTAATGATTGCTGTTTTAACGAAACTTTCCCTGCACTTGTCGCCAAGTCATCGGCATTGGCTTGGGAGAAAACACCTAATAAGGTACTTTCTATCAGTGGAATATGCATCTTAGCATTTTCTTCGTTATCACCACCACGAACGAGTAACTGCACGCGAATCTCGACAAATCGATCTCGTGCTGCACCAGGAACATTAAATCGAAATGGTCTAGGCATTGGTACATACAAAGCAGATCCTAATTGTGCGCCTGAATCTACTTTCGCTACTTCACCTGAATCACTATCTAACGCAGTATCTAGTTCTGCTTGAGTTGCACCGCTATCACCGCCGCTCATGAAGAAAAAATAAGCACCGGCACCACCACCAAGTAAAACAACGACAGCAATAATGATAATAATAATTTTTTTCTTTTTACCTGACTTATCCAGCTCTAATTCGCCTTCTTTGCCATTATCTTTTTCGTCTGCCATGAGAACCCTTTAAAATATACAGCCACAAATAGTGATAATAATGAGTGACTAATTAATGACATAGTATTTATGACTAGACTATATCCTTGAAAAGTCTTTGAGCCAATGTGTTTTCATCAACTTAACTTCATTTTAAACAATTAAGCGTAGTAATCCACGCCTGTTGCAGAAGAATCGAACAATTTAGCTGATAAAATGTGTTCTACATTATTCTCATCTTTTTGAGCACCGTTTGTTAAAACAGAGCCACTATCATTATTTTGCCCTAAGCTTTGTTCATTTTGATTTTGTTGTTGGTCTTGCTGTTCAACATTAGCGCCTCCGACATCAACGCCTTGCTCTGACAGCATATCTCTTAATTTGTGCATATTCTGTTCTAGTGCTTCCTTTGCTTGCTGATTTTGCACAACAAAATTAACGGAAGCTTGCTCACCTTGTAAGTTAACGCGCACCTGCATATTACCAAACTCTGGTGGATCTAAAGTTATATCAAATTGCTGTAGCTTTTGGTTAATGGTGATCAACACTTTATCTTTCACTGCATCAGCAAAATCTTTTCTAAAGATTGAAATGGTTTCTTGTTGAAGCTGAACATTATTTTTTTGTATTTGTACGGAATCACTAGCAACATTATGATTTAGTACTTCAGAGACTTGATGCTCAAGATAAGCATCATTACTTTGTTTAGTTTGCGTTGCTTGCACCGTTTGAGCTTGTAGCTCAGACATTGTACGCATAGCAATATTGTCTACCACTTTACCCGTTGTTTTTACGCCCTGCTCTATCGGCTTTTCTTCTGACAAAAGCATTGGGTCAATATATTCTTCGCTAACATCGTCATTAACTTGTGGCTCACTACTCACTGATTGTGTTTTTTGCTGCGCCTGAACTTGCTGTAATGCCTGTAATTGAGCACTTGTCATCACGGGTTGTTTTTCTTGAGCCGTTACAATCTGTTCTTTGGGGATATTTTCTACGGATGCTGTTTGTCTAGTGCGCTCTGCTACCATTTTCTCAGCGTCAACCTTGCTTAACGGTGATGTTACTGTCTCACGATTACTCGGATTAACTTTTAAAGCATCTGACGAACTATTAACTGTTTTTGTTGAAGCCATATCGCTGTCTTTATTTGCTTTAACAGCCAAATCAGCCGCTATTTCAACTTGATTTACTTCAGCTCTAGCAACAGACTGTTTAGCAGAATGGGTCATATCACCAGCGGTTATATTTCCCTTGCCAATAGGCTCAACAGGTAATTGATATAAACCTGTGTCTACTTTTTCTGTTAGTTGGTTTTTATTGGATTGCGCCACTCCAGCAGCCAAGTCGGTAATTTTATTATTCAGTTGAGCATCAGCTAGTTGCGTATTCATTAACTGTTCACTAGTAATGCTTTGGCTTTTAATAGTGTTTTGCTGTGATTGCAACGACAACTGGTAATCTTTTAATACTTGATCACTTGATTGAGGTGTTACAGTATTATTGTTTTTTAACTGCGCCCGAGCGAGTAGCTCATCTTTTGAAAATGCACTTAATTTATGGCCACTTACTGGGTCTGCATTCTCGCTTTGAACTGAGTCTGCTTGGCCATTTACATCCTTATTAACTATATTAGTGCTATTCGTTGCACTTGTACCTTGGCCGAAAGTAACTGTCGATTTGTCCTTACTAGGCTCAGCTGTATCACCCGTCTTAGCTAAGGTTTGGTCGCTATTATAAAGTAATGAAATGAATTCCTCTGATTCAGCTAAAGAACCACTCTTTGTTGAGCCGTTTTGATTCGCCTCACTTACCTTTTTCTGTTTTTCATCTACTGAGACTTTTTTACTGATATCACTCACATCTACTGACTCACTAGAGTCACTTTCTTGACGACTATTACTCGCAACCTCGTCATCTTTGTCGTTGGCGGCAATGGTTTTACCCTGAGTTGCCGTAGCTTCATATTCTGTTACTGTCGCTTTTTTTCCACTAGTCGTTTTATTTTCTTCAGGAAGGTGCTGTTCAATTAAGCTTGAAAAGTCAGTATCTTTATTGCTATCAGCAGAAGTACTAGATGAATCTTTAGTCTTTAAATCAGTATCTTGTGATACAAAGGAAGGTAAAGTATTCACTTGTTGCATAATAATCCCAATAACTTAAATCAATGTAAATTGTATTAATCAGAACAATAACACCGCATATCATTAGTGCAGCGAGTATTACCGTTCTTAGATGTTTTTTATATATATAGAAAGTGTTGCAAAAATCGCTCCAGATACTCACTTTCATAGAAGATTAACGCTGGGGGCGGCGAATATATTGTTGTGTAGCTATTTCATCAAACATTTTTTGCTCAGCTCTATCTGCTGCTACTGCAATTTTTTTCAAACGCTTATCACGCAATAACTCAACCGCTTTTACTTTTTGTCTTTGTTTCAACCAGAGACTCTTGCTTTGATCTACCAGTGCTTTTGCTTGTCGCGTTGCTATCTCAACTTGTTTAGAAGCGGTATCAAGCTTAGCAATAAAAGCATGGTAATGACTGTATGTAGCGCTATCTAGACCATTTGTTGCTCTTTCACTTAAACGTTTCATATATTCTAAACGATAGTCCGCAACGCCTTGTAAACGGCTGAGGTTTTGTTGATATTCATTCTCAGAAATCTTTAACTGATCGGCGCAACGTTGCTCGTTATCCCGTTCATACTTTAAAATGGTATCAAGTTGCTTCATTGCCATGTTGAGTACTCGTTATATCACTCGTTTAAATTCAATGCTTTTTATCAAAAGCTTTAGCGTTGTGCTTAATTATGAATTGTTGATTATTGATTATTGATTATTGATTATTGATTATTATGGGCATGTGCTGCAGCAATAATCTCTTTCAGTTGCGCAATACTTTGATCATAAGGAATAACTTCATCAATTTTTTGCTGTAAGAAAAAGTTAATGACAGGTAGCACGTTTATGGCCTGATCAATACGAGGATCATTACCTTTGGTATAAGCACCAATGGCAATAAGATCTTTATTTTGTTGATAAAGGGCATACATTTGCTTTAATTGTTTTGCTAATTCTTGATGATCAGCGCTAGTAACCATTGGCATTACCCGGGAAATAGAGCCTTCAATGTTTACAGCGGGATAATGTCCTGCATCCGCTAACTCACGAGATAACACAACATGGCCATCTAAAATAGCACGAGCAGCATCAGCTACAGGGTCTTGTAAATCATCGCCTTCCGTTAATACCGTATAAAAAGCAGTGATTGATCCTTGTCCTTCACCACCATTACCCGCGCGTTCAACAAGTTGGGGCAGCTTTGAGAATACTGAAGGCGGATAACCTTTAGTCGCGGGTGGTTCACCAACGGCCAAAGCAATTTCTCTTTGTGCTTGTGCATAGCGTGTTAATGAATCAAGTAATAACAGAACATTTAAGCCTTGGTCGCGAAAATACTCACTAATTTGCACAGCGGTCTCACAACCTTTAAGACGCATTAAAGGTGAGTTATCGGCTGGTGCTGCGACAACAACGGCGCGTTTTAGCCCTTCTTCACCTAAAATTTCTTCGATAAATTCTTTTACTTCTCGACCACGTTCACCCACTAACCCAACAACGACCACATCAGCTGTTGTTCCGCGAGTCATCATGCCCATAAGGACACTTTTACCAACACCTGAGCCAGCAAAAAGCCCCATACGCTGACCTTTACCAATACTAATGAAACTATTGATAGAACGAACACCAACATCTAGTACTTCAGTGATGGCTCGTCGTGATAATGGATTAATTGGTTTACTATCATGATGATAATCATTATCGGCTTTGATAGGTCCTTTACTGTCAAGTGGTTTACCTACGCCGTTAATAACACGACCTAGTAAGCCCATTGATAAAGGTACTTTAGCCTTACTAGAAATAGGTAATACTCGTGCGCCAGGCATAACACCGCGCAGACTTTCTTCTGGCATTAAGTAGGTAATATCTTGTGCGAAGCCAACAACTTCTGCGAGTAAATCGCCATGCGCCGTTTCAACGAGACACTGGCTACCGACATGTGCTTTAACACCAACGGCTTCAAGTGTTAAACCAACAACTCGCACTAACCTGCCAGCGACAGGCGCTTTGAAATCATGAATGAATTGTTGATTTTTTTTTAAACGCTCGGTTAAACGTGAGCTATCAACCATAGTGTTTATTTACCTTAAAATAAAAATGCGATGCTAAAGAGTATAGAGCGCTAAGTTGGTCAATAAATTAATCCGTTTGGTATTAGACAATAAATCAATCCGTTTGGTGTAAGGCATCTTGCAAGAAAGGTTCCAGCACTTGCTTTAACCTAGCTTTCATCTGTAAATCAATATTTGAAGTGCTGTTTTCTATTTGACAACTTCCAGGCGGAAACTGTGGAGCGGGAAGTAAACGCCAGCCCTGCTGCTGGATATGTGCAGCGCCAAATTGAGCTTCAACAAGTTTAATATCACTTGGGTTTAAATATATTTGTGTTTGGGCTTCACTGCTAGGTAAGCTTTTAATACCTTTAGCAATCGCCGCCATTAAAATGTCAGGGTTAGTTTTTGCTTCATGTAAAACCACCGCCTCTGTCAATTGCAATACTAAATTAAGCAATTGCTCTTCGACATTTTTTTCCACACTAGCAAGCGGCTGATGTAATTGTTCAATTAAACTTTGCCAATTCGCGCTTTGTTGGTCAATGTGCTCTTTTCCTTGGGCTAAACCTTGTTCAGTCCCCTCTTCAATACCTTGTGCCTGACCTTCTTCTAATCCTTTAGTTTTACCTTCTTCATAGCCTTTAGCATAACCTTCCTCTTTACCTTGGCCAAAGCCTTCCTCACTTGCCGCTTGACGAATTTCTTCAATATCCTGCGCTGTTAAGGGTTGAGGTTCTACTTCTTCCGGCTCTGGGGGCTCATATACCCAATTAGATCTTTTACCTAAAGCGTTTGTTTTCTCTTTATCTTGGGCGCTAGGTTCATTTTGCACATCGGGCAAAGACCAAACATCTGTCGCTTCTTCAGATGCTTTTATAATACGAATTGGTGATTTTGACATTGTGGTATCCTTTCTAGGCTAAGCTGACTTGGTATTATAAAAACTCATCACCACCACCACCGCCGCCAAGCATAATTTCACCTGCGTCAGAGAGTCGTCGGGCAACCGATAAAATTTCTTTTTGTGCCGCTTCAACTTCACTAATACGCACTGGGCCCATCGCTTCTAAATCATCAGCCATCATTTCTGCAGCACGTTTAGACATGTTACTCATTATTTTGTCTTTTAATGCTTCATCGGTACCTTTAATTGCTTTCATTAAGGCTTCTTGTTGAACTTCACGTAAAATAGCCTGCATACCTCGATCATCAACATCAGCAAGATTTTCAAAGACAAACATTAAATCTTGTATTTGTTGACTCATCTCTTCATCATTTTCTCGAATTGAGTCCATCAACATACCTTCAACATTAGTATCTAGATAGTTCATGATATCTGCAGCCGCTTTCAAGCCGCCCATTTTCGCAGCTTGCGCGCCGGCTTGACCCGCAAATTGTTTCTCCATTATCTCATTCAATTCTTGTAAGGCTGCTGGTTGTACTTCTTCTAAATTGGCAATACGCATCATTAAGTCTAAGCGCACTTTATCGGTAAACTGCCCCATAATTTCTGCAGATTGCTCAGGTTCAAGGTACGAAAGCACAATAGTTTGAATTTGAGGATGTTCATTACGAATAATGTTTGCTACTTGTTTAGAATCCATCCATTTCAATGAATCTAAGCCCTTAGCACCACCGCCCATAACAATTTGGTCGATTAAGTTACCTGCTTTATCTTCACCCAATGCCGCGGTTAGTGCTCGACGAACAAACTCTTCACTTTGGAAACCAATGGTGGAGAAGTTTTGTATTTCGTGAATAAACAACTTATGAACAGCAGTGATTTTTTCTTGAGTAAAATCCTCCATTGCCGCCATAACAGTGCCCACTTGCTGCACTTGCTTTGGTTCAAGGTGCTTTAAAATTTGCGCCGCATCTTCTTCAGATAAACTAAGCAGTAATATTGCTGCTTTTTCAGCACCTTCTAGTTTATCTACATCAAAGCCTGCAGGAGCTGCGGCTAATGCGCCGACTTCTGTTTCATCACTCATCTTCGTTCAACCAACTTTTAACTACTTGCGATGATAATTCGGGCTCATTTGCTACTAACGCTCGAACCGCTTTTAATACATCTTCATCTCGATGAAGATCAGGTAACTGTAAACTGCCATCTGCTGCAAAACCTACTGCGCCAGCATCAAAATCAGACGTCAACATATCCATGGTTTCATCACCTAAATCAATATGACCATCAAGTGATTTATCGCCATAATCATCTGGTGTTTGCTCTGGGTAAATCAAACGTTTCAGCATTGGGCGAACAACGGCTAGAATTAGCACTATGATAACCAAAGCACCCAATACTAATTTGAGTACTTTAATAAACCAAGGTTGTTGCCAAATAGGTACCTCAGCTACTACGCCAAAATCTGGACGATTAAAGGGAATGGTGACTACTTCCAAAACATCGCCACGCTGTAAATCAAAACCAATACTACCTTGTAAGAGACGACGAATACTGGCTGTTTCACCTGCAGAGCGAGGTACTAAAGTTGCTGCTGGAGTATTTGCTCCTCCCTCAACGGGTGTTGCTGCAACGCCTGCGACATAATCAAGGGCTACAGATACGCTAACACGTCTTACAACGCCAGCTTGCTGCTTAGTATGGCTGATGGCTTCATCAAGTTCATAGTTTTTAGTTGACTCAGAATGTTTTCTGCTTGGCATGCTTCTTTTTTGCCCGCCCGTTGCATCTTCAGGAATAGCAGAGGCAATCGGAGGCTGATTGGTTAAGGCACCTGGAATCCCGCCTAATGCACCACCAATATTAGTGCTTTCAACGCTCATTTCACTTCGAAGCGCTGGTAAATCTGAGTTGTAACGACGCTGTGTTTCTTCAACATTGGTAAAATCCATGGTGATATCAACTTGCGCAGTATAGTTGCCTAGACCAACAACAGGAATAAGAATACTGTCAATTTTCTCCATGTATTCTTGTTCACGTTTTTGTTCAATCTCAAACTCTTTTCTTGAGCGAGATGAAATAGAGTCTTGTGAGCCTGAATTAAGTAAGCGTCCATTTTGATCAGTCACAGTGACACGATTAGGCGTTAAACCTTGTACCGCTGAGGCAACAATATCAACAACAGCATCAACTTCTTCTTCCGAAAGCATTTTACCGCGCTGCATAGTCAGAACAACCGTCGCTGATGGATTTTTTTCTCTACGGGCAAATATATTTTCACGGGGAATAGCGAGTAATACTTTAGCTCGGCTTATGCTTCTTAACTGTTCTATTGTTTTGGCAATTTGCTGCTCTCTGCCATATTTTAATCTTTCACGCTCTAGTCGCTGACTTACACCAAAGCCCATATCTTTCATTAAAATATCTTCACCTTGTGAAGCTTCTTCAGTTAAGCCTTCTCTAGCTAACAATAATTTTACATTTTGATATTCATCTGCAGGGACCGAGATAGTATTGTTTTCTTGTTGATACTCCACTTGATTGGCATCAAGAAAGTCCATGGTAGTAATTAACTGTTTAGTAGGTAATTTTGATAGCACACGGTATTCAGGATCATTAGCCAGCATAATAACAAATATCGCAATAGCCAAACAAATAGCCAATGCAACCACGATGGTAGCTTGTCGTAAAATATCAACACTACCTAATGAGGCAGCGAAACCTGATTTTTGCTCACCTATCCCCGCACCTTCAGCTTCACTGGCGATCATATCGCCACTACTATCAGCTGCAACCATTGCGTTTGTATCAGACACTTTACTTCTCCGCTGTACTGTTTTTTATATCAAGGCATTTTATTGACGCATGATACCTATAATACTATGACTTAAATACAATTATTTAGTTGAGGATAAACCATCAAGAGCAAGGCACTTGAATGAGACATAGCTCGCCTATGGCGATTGAAAGTAACGAGGCTATTGTTGCGTTTAGGCCAACTAAATTAAACTGGCATGCTCATTATTTCTTTATAGGCTTCAACAAACTTGTTTCGTATTTGCACTGTTGCATCCAAAGCGATGCCTGACTTAGAAGAAGCAATCATTACTTCAGCAAGCGTAACGTTACTATCGCCCATTTCAAAAGCTCTTTTCTTTTCGCCAGACTCTGTTTGTAAATCATTGACACTCTTAAGTGCATCGGTAAGCATATCGCCAAAATTACTGGTAGATTCATTGATTTTGCCAACGCTATTACTTGCAGTACCGTTTATAACATCAACGTCAATTGCTGGTGGCTTATTGCCCATGGCCTGTAGTGACATGTTTTGCATTTGGCTGTATAGAGAGTTACTTTTGATATCCATAGGGCGCTCACTTTTGTCAATTATTTAACTTTAAATAAGATATAACAGTGAGGTTGCAAACATAGTGCCAAAAGAAAATATTTATGTGATGGAGTGATTTAGAGAAGTATAAATAGGGGAGTTTATAATTCCCCCAATTATCGTGAATGATAACCTGGGGATTATAACGACATAGTTAATTAGGCTGGTATTTCAATACCTGAATCACGCATTTTAGCAATTTTATAACGTAGAGTGCGTGGACTTATCCCTAAGCGCTCTGCTACGTCTTTTCGACTGCCATGGCAAGCTTGTAAGGTATCAAGAATGATTTGATGCTCCTGCAGTTTCAGCTCACTACCGAGTTTATCATCACTACCCGTAAGCTGTTCAGGCTCTACTACTAATGCGGTATCAAAATTTTCAATCAGTAAGTCTCCGGCATCAATAATTTGCTCAGTATGCAAAATAAGTGCTCTTTGAATAACATTATCTAGTTCACGAACATTGCCAGGCCAATGATAAGCATTAAGCTTACTGCGCGCTGCACCTGAGAATTCAGGGATGCTATCGCCATTTTTTTGACAATGTAGAGAAACTAAGTGTTGTGCTAAAACAAATATATCATCAACTCGCTGGGCTAAGGGTAACCAAGAGAGTGGAAATACATTAAGGCGATAATAAAGGTCTTCACGAAATACCCCATCACTTACCGCTGCTTTTAAATCTCGGTTACTGGTAGCAATAACGCGGACATCAAGGCTTATCATTTTTCGTCCGCCTAAACGTTCTACTTCGCGCTCTTGTAATACCCGTAAAATTTTAGCTTGTAAGCCCAAATCCATTTCGGTAATTTCATCAAGTAAAATGGTGCCACCTTGTGCTTGTTCAAACTTTCCTGGACAGGCTTGAATTGCGCCAGTAAAAGCTCCTTTTTCATAACCAAATAACGTTGCTTCAAGCATATTTTCAGGGATTGCCGCACAATTAATAGCAATAAAAGGTTGAGTGCTTCGTTTCGAATGATTGTGAACGTACTGCGCTAAAACTTCTTTACCTGAGCCACTTGGACCGAGGATCATCACAGACGCATCTGTACTGGCGACTTTTTTCGCCAAGGTAAGTAATTCTAATGAACGTTTATCCGCAACAATAGGGTCATTTTTATTAACGACTTGCGGCGGAATATATTGACTGACCATATTGAGCAGCACCTGCGGAGCGAAAGGCTTAGCAATATAGTTACAAGCTCCATCTCTCATCGCTTGTACAGCATCATCTATGGTGCCAAAAGCAGTCATCAATAATACCGGTAGATTAGCATGCTGACTTTTAATACTTTTTAATAAAGATAAACCAGACATTCCGCCCATTTGTACGTCACTGACAACAATATCCACTTGATGGCTTTTTAACGCCAATAAGGCAGCTTCGCCAGAGTCAGCCTCAATACAGTGGTAGTCGGCTAATGAAAGCGTATCGACTAACGCTTCTCGCAGACCCGCATCATCTTCAACAACAAGAATTTTATGTTCAGTCATTAGCACTCTCCAAAGGACTATTCTTCATCACATGACCTTGCTCTAACAAAGGTAACTTAATAACAAAATGTGCGCCTGAATTAGCTTCGTTAAGTAGGCTCACTTCACCTTGATGCGCATTCACTACAGATTTAACAACCGCTAAGCCAAGACCTGTTCCTTTACTACTTGAGGTATAAAAAGGCTGAAATATTTTATCGATAACGTTAGCGTCAATACCAGGACCATTGTCTTTAAAACTTAAATATAAATGACTGGCCTGGCTATAAACTTGAATATTTATCAGCGGTTCAATGATCTTATTTATACTTGTCGCTTGTAAGGAGTTATGTAATAAATTTTGAATTGCTCCTGTTAAGGCATTTTTATTGCCGAGCATATAAAGTTCATTCTCGGGCAATTGTACTTTTACTTTCGTATTAGCTTTATCTAACAATGCATCCATAGAGCTAACCGCATCATTAATGAGTTCTCCTACGTTCACAGAAGCAACAACTTGTTCTTTACCACTTTTAGAAAATAACAGCATATCGTTCACTTGCTGCTCTAAATCATGTAAACGCGCATTTAGTTTTCCTTGAAACTTAATCCGCGAATTTTCAGCTAATTTATTCGAAGATAAATTTTCGCTATATAAAATGGCGGCGGATAAAGGAGTACGTATTTGATGAGCGAGTGTTGATACCATTTTTCCTAACGAAGAGAGGCGTTGCATTTGCGATAGTTTATCTTGCAGTAAACGAGTTTCGGTTAGGTCAGTTATCATGATCAATTGACCTGGTTGTGAGCCTAAGCTAGTAATTTCTAATTTTACTCGGCGACCATCTTTAAGTGATATTTCATGCCAATCATCTTCACGTGGATCGAATGAACGGGCAATAACATTAAACCATGGTTGGCCAAGAATAGGTTCATCAAGTAAGTTTCTAGCAACTTGGTTTATCTTCACCACAATACCATTACCATCAAGCATTACTAAACCTGTTGGCATCACTTCTATGAGCTGATCTGCTAATAAATTATGACTAAGGGGCTGTTTTTCTGACGTTGAGCTATGAAGGTATTTCGTATTAGCGATTGAGCGTGGAGAAAAGTTATGTTTTGTACTTTGAGATGCTTGTGCTCTCAATGCCGCTAATTCACCAGGAAACGCTTCATGCGCTAGCAAAGAAGGTTTATCAGACCCAACAATATTAACGGAATGAAACGCAGAATTCGCGCTTGCTTCCCTTGCTAAAGGCATAATACTAGGGACTGCTGTAGGGTTTGCTTGTGACATAACTTGTGCCATACATAGGTACTCGAAAAAACTATCTAGTACCTATAAAGCATTTACTATGCCATTATTTTTATAATTAAAATCAATAAGTTAAAAGCAAAAAACATCGAAACTTATTAATACTCACTGTCAATCTATTGACCTTAACGATTAATCTTAACTATTAACGTTACTCATGTTACGCACTGGGTTTGTGCAAGTCATACTTACGCATTTTTTCAACTAGTGTAGTTCTACGCATACCAAGTGTTTCTGCGGCTCTAGCAACTACATAATCATGCTTACTTAACGATTGTTTAATTAATGATACTTCAAGATCGGCTAAGTGCTCTTTTAAGTTTAAACCATCACTAGGTAATAAGGTCGCATCAGCAGAGTTTTGTGCGCCATCAGTTTCAACAGTTAACTCATCTTCATTATCATCGTCGCTTTCGTCATCATCATAATCAAAGCCACCGAAAAGTTCGTTAATTACATCATGTTCCTGTAGCTCTTCAGGATATTCAGGATTATAAGCTTGTACATCTATATGCTGATATTTATAAGGTAGCTCTGTAACATCAACAATTTGATCACCGTACATAATTAACATACGTTCAATTAAGTTTGATAATTCTCTAACATTGCCCGGCCAAGGGTGTTCCATCAAAGACTCAATGGCTTTTTCAGTAAAACGCACTGTTTTATTTTGTTCGTGTTCAAAGCGAGTTAACAGTTCTTTTAATAACAGCGGAATATCTTCTTTTCGCTCTCGTAATGCTGGAGTATCTATTGGGAAAACATTCAAACGATAGTATAAATCTTCTCTAAAACTGCCCTCTTTGATCATTTCTTCTAAATCTTGATGGGTCGCAGCAATAATACGTACATTGGCTTTAATACTTTTACTGCCACCAACACGTTCAAAAGTACGTTCTTGTAAAACACGTAACAGCTTTACTTGCATGGGTTGCGGCATATCACCTATTTCATCTAAAAATAGTGTGCCGCCTTCAGCTAATTCAAAACGTCCTTTACGAGTAGAAATAGCACCAGTGAAAGCACCTTTTTCGTGGCCAAATAATTCACTTTCAAGCAGTTCGGCTGGAATAGCCCCACAGTTAATGGGTACAAAGGCTTCTTTTGCGCGCTCTGATAAGTTATGAATATTTCGTGCTACAACCTCTTTACCAGTCCCTGACTCCCCAAGCACTAACACACTGGCGGGTGTTTTCGCTACTTGCTCGATCAAAAATCGTACTTGCGCCATCGGCTCACTACTACCAACCAATGAACGAAATAAGGCGCTGGAATTAAGTTTGCTAGCTTTACGCGGTAATTTATTATGATATTGATGACAATGGTGAATTTGCTCTGTAAGTTGAGCATAATTAAGCGGCGCAGCAAGGGTACCAATAACATTAACATGAATAGTTAACTCATTGGCATCAAGTACATCATGGAGAATAAACGGAACGCTGGGGTTAACTTTAATTAAAGCAGTGCAATCATTACTAACATTACCCGTTAATATTACCGTGAGAATATGGCTACAATCAGCTAACTTTTCGATTGCTTGCTCTTGCGAGCAATGGACAAAGTGCTCACCAACAAAAGCAAGTACCGTACTTAGCTGCTGGCTTCTACCTGCGTCGTTATCAACGACTAGGATTTGTTTATGACCTGTTACTACGGATGTAACTACTGGATTATCAATCATATTTAACTCTTCACGGCTATTGCTAACGTGCTATTTTTAATCTTGTTTTATAGCGTTTTAGCCAATTCTAGCTATTAATTTATTTTAAGCAACAAAAAATTGACACGTACTCGTCATTTATTTGTCATACATCAAAATTAACTGTCGATTAGGTTATTAATTAACAATAAAATTTTATCCATCTCGAACAATAAAAGATAAACAGGTATACGTTGAAAATTAATTGACCTGGCTTTTCATAATACTGTCAAAAAGTTGATAATTAGTGCTAACACCTCTTTTAGTTACTTAACCTGCAAACGTAAGAGATGTAAAAGCAATAAAAATCAACAAGTTAAACAGAAAATAAAAACATAAAAAAATTTGGCATAGAAAAAGCATATATAATTATTGAAATTTAATAACCATATTTTAGAAAATAGGATAATCAAATGTTGATCATAAACGGTACTGCTGAGTTAATGCATGATAATGAAGAGTTCACTAAAGGAACCCGCCATGAATTTAATATGTTTTCAAGGGAAATGCCTTTCGAACAGCAGCTTAGCCAAATAGAAGGATATTTAGTCGCTCGTGGCTGGGATAACATTGAAGTATTAGGTAATGGTGTTATTAATAATGAAGAAGACATAACTCATAATGTATTACAACAAGCCTATGCAAAAGCAAAAGATGAAGGTCTTGCTGTAACCGTAAACAACCAACCTTTAGTTTAGATTAACTTATTTTAATTGAGTTAATCCCTAAAACTATTGTTTCAATTCTACAAGTTTTCTATAATAACGCTATAGCGAACTAGGAGGTGTCTATGACACATGCATCACTCAAAAAGTATCAACAAACCACTAAAAGCACAGCCCAGCAAGCTTCACCTTATCAGTTAGTGGCTATGTTATTTCAAAAATTATTAGGGAACATAGCTACTGCTAAAGGTGCTATTTCACAAAGTAACTTTGAAAAGAAAGGGACAGAGCTATCTAATGCCATTGCTATTATTGGCGTTTTAGAAGGTTCTCTTGATTTTAAACAAGGCGGTGAAGTTTCTGAAAACTTAGCGTCACTCTATAAATTTTGCTCAGAACAATTGTTAGTTGCGAGTACAACTAATGATAGTGACAAGTTAGAAGAAGTAATTCAAATTCTTCTACCTATAAAATCGGGCTGGGACTCTATTCCATTAGAAAATCAGAATCAGGTTAGCTTTTAGTGCTCAATGATACTAAACATCAACTTGAGACAATAAACGAAGTGTCGCGGCAACTATTGTCGCGAATATTTGCTATACACAATCAAGTTCAAGAAAACACAGCAAATGGTAACGAATCAAATAATGATAAGTCTACTACTGATAGCTCAGCAACAGACAATGAACTAACTGAGTTAATGTCTACAAGGCATCAATTAATTCATTGTTTATTTGAGCAAAATACACATGAAGAAATATCAATAGAGCTTAACTTATTAAATGAAATGATTACACTAGATGCTGAATTATCTAGCCAGTCTAAAGTTTGCAAAAAAGCCTTAGCTGAGCAAGTGATTAGACTAAAAAAAAGTAAAAAAGTAACTAAGTCATATCAAAAGTATTAACTCGAAATTTCAATTGTATAATATACCTCTGCCTCAACTTAAAATGATTCTTCTAACTTGACAACCTGAAGATAAAACAATTAATTTCATTACATCATCAGAAACTACGCTTACCCCACCATCACTTGAACGCTATCAGATAGCTGACTTTATCATCATGCTGAAGTATATTTTGTCCATTGCAAGCCCACTGACTGCAAGTAGTACGATACAACATAATTTCAGTTGAAAGTTCCTAGGAAAGTGAAGGTATTGCGAATAAAGTGCTAAAGATAAGGAGGAGTCAGTCGGTAATATGACTAGCAGCCAATCGAAGAATACTTATAAGAAAGTTGCTAGGTTATTTTAGGGCTATTGAAATTGGCTTTATTAATTATACCTCTTATTTTATTTATCAGATTAATAATCAAGGTAATTAACCTTAATTATTAACCTGAAAGTCAATTACTTGTTTTGCTTCACTACACCAGGCATATTATCCAATTGCGCAGTGATATAGCTCCCTGTAGCATTTAAGTTGGCAACTAATAAATCCATAGCGTTGTACTGTTTATATAAGCGGGCTTCTAAACTATCCATTTTTCGACCAAAAGATATACGGTCATCATCGATACCTTCTAATTGACTTTTTTTCCCCTCAATTCGACTATCAATCAAACCACCAGAATCTGTATAAAATTTCATTAAGGTATCTACTGACGAAGCAAAACCAGGGTCCTCATCAGAACCAACAAAAAAGTTTTGTACACCATCAACATCATTTGCAATAGCTTCGTTTAAGTCATCTTTATCCAAGCTTAATACACCATAACGATCGCTGCGAACACCTAACTGTGAAAGTGATAAAGTATTACCATTACTGGTTTCAAAAGGGGTGCTGATTTGCTGACGTAACTTACTCATAACACCACGTAAAAGAGAGTCTCCGGCTAATGGGCCTGTCCCCCCTTCACCTGCTTGACCTAAGCTTTTGCTTAGTGTTACAAGAGCATTATAATTTTTAACAAACTGATTAAGGCCAGCTTCAACATTGGCATTATTTTCACTCAGAGTTACACTACTTAAATCATCATCGACAGCATGAATTTTCTTTGCTGTGATATCAACACCATCAATAACATTGGTAAAAGTGTTGGTACTGTTAGTGACAACTAAAGTTCCATCAATAGTTATTTGTGCATCAACAGCGGGAGTCGCTTCGTTCATACTCAAAGAGTGGGTTGCCGAAAGAGGATCAGGATCATAGGCTAAACGTGAAAGCCCAAGAGCATCTTGGTTATTACCATCGCTTACATCGTCAACAACAATAGTTATTGCATTTGCAAGGCCTGTTTCTTTGCTTGACAGAACTAAATGCTGACCACCATCATCAGTTATAATCGTGGCAATAACGGATTCATTATCGTTACTATCATTAATAGCATCACGAATATCAGCTAATGTAGAAGTATCAGACGCGGTAATATCAAAACTATTTTCACCTGACTTTATGGTTAGGGTACCCTTTCCAATAGCCTCTTCACTATCGATACCTGTAGAAACTAATTTATGCTTTTCTGCAAGCCGATCTACTTTTACAGAGTAATTACCTATTTCAGCATCTTTATTTGATGACATTGAAATAAAATCATCATTACCTTTTACTTCACGTAGTTGATACCTATCGGCATCAGCTAAATTAGAGATGGAATCTTGTACTTTTTGTAGTGCTGATTTCAATGCACCAACAGCAGAGATATCTGTTGTAATAGAGCCTTCTTTTTGATTGAGTCTTGTTTCATAAGGTACTTTTTCAGCGCCAACAATAGCCCCTACAATATCAGCCACTTTCAAGCCAGAGCCTAAACCATTAAATGTAATATTAGCCATAAATCACCACGTTTTATCAAGTTACCAGCTATGTAAAAGCCACTGTATCAATCAAGTTTATTGCTTTGCGTTCAACGCATTATATATCTACAACTATACACTTTTACGATACCAATGTAGTTATGCATCGGTATTAATAAAGTTTCCGGTTGCCTCAGAAAGCTTAGCCACTAAGTCTAATACTTCCTCAGTGGGATATTGTTTAATTAAATCACCACTATTTTTGTCAATCACCTTGATGACGTCTCGTCCAGAATCTTTATCTACTGAAAACTCTAAACCCTTGTTCATTTCACCGACAAAATCTTGCAATTTTTGCGCCACCTTCTCTAGCTGTTCAGATGTCATTAACGCTTTGTTTTTTTGCTCTGCATCGCTCACCTTTATTGCTGCTTCAGCAGCCCTTTTATCGGTTTGAACCTCGTCTGCAGATTGCAATGTTATTGAGCTATTACTAACTGGTAAGTCTTTTTCAGAGCTTGTCTTTCTTTGTGAACTAACATTATGACTATTATCTGTTGAAATATTTATTGCACTCATCATCAACTCCTAAAATATCAAACTAAAACACGGTGATAGAAATACGAAAAAAGGAAGGTACTATAAAATAGGCCTTCCTCATATTTCGCTCACCTTGTCAGCCGATTAGCCTGACAAGGTTATCTACGATGACCTACTCAATTAACCGATTAAGCTTAAAGCGGCTTGAGGCAATTGGTTAGCTTGCGCTAAGATTGACGTACCTGCTTGTTGCAGTATTTGATTCTTAGTCATTGCAGCTGTTTCAGTCGCATAGTCAGTATCTTGAATACGGCTACGTGATGCAGAGGCGTTTTCTTGGATATTTGCCAAGTTACCAATAGTTTGACTAAAGCGATTTTGTGTAGCACCCAATTCAGCACGTTCATTACCTATTTGCTGTAATGCCGCATCAATAATATCGATTGCTGACTGTGAGCCACCTGAAGTAGAGATATAAAGGTCTGCAATTGAAGTTAACTTTGTAGTGGTGTCAACAGTTGCATTACCACCACCACCTAAAGCACCCCCAGCAGTGAATGACGCCGTTCCTTTATTAATATCTAATACCGCATTAGTAAAGTCTAAATTCCCTGTTACTGTTGCTGTTTTACTTACTACAGCAGTAGCTGAGGTTGCATCTCCAGCAGTTGTAGTTATAGCTCCACCAGTTTCAGCGGCACCACCCCAAGCAGCAACAGTTCCAACAGCACCGTCAGTACCACCACCCGTAATTTCCATCGTAACATCAATATTCTCACCATTTGAGTTAGTAAAAATCAATCTATTATCATCAGTACCTGCACCCGCGGGGGTATTAATAGCTACCGTAATCCCCTTAGCTGCTAATGCCTCAACAGTTGCGTCGTTGCCTGTAATCGCTGTATTAAGAGCAGCAACTGAACCATCACCAGTCGTAGTCATCGTAGCCGTTATTTCAACACCTGCAACATTCATTGTAACCGTATCACCGCCAGTAGTTTGGTCAGCGAAACCAACAGATACTTCTGTTTTAGCACTCACACCAAACATGCCTTCGGTGCCATTAACCTGACCAGCCAAATCCGCCGCACTCATACCTGTTGTTAGTGCTATATCGTTATCAACACCACCTGCTGTTGCTTTAAGGGTGTCGCCGTCCGCAAATGTTAAGGCTGTTTCACGTGCCGCAGAGAAACCACTTATTGCGGTAGGCAAAGTAAATCCTTTCCCCGTCAAGCCAATATCTTTAGCCGCTGAAGAATTCAAGGTAACACCAATAGTTTGATTACTGTCTGAGCCTACTTGGAATTGCTGTGTACCATAACTACCATTTAATAATTTTTGACCACCAAAAGTAGTAGTATCTGAAATACGTGTTAGCTCTGATTGCAATGCTGACACTTCTTTTTGCAGTGCTTCACGGTCTGATGTTGAATTTGAACCATTTGATGATTGTAAAGACAAGTCACGCATACGTTGCAAAATATCAGTTGATGATTGTAATGCACCCTCAGCGGTTTGCGCCATTGAGATACCATCGTTAGCATTACGTTGTGCTACACCTAGACCACTAATTTGTGAGGTTAAACGTGTAGCAATCTGCATACCTGCGGCATCATCTTTGGCACTGTTGATACGCATACCAGAAGATAAACGTTCCATAGACTGGCTTAATGCCGCGCCTGATTTTGATAAGTTACGTTGTGCGTTTAATGAAGTAACATTAGTGTTTACTGAAATAGCCATTTTTAAAACTCCTGATTACAATATGTAATACGTTAGTTAAACAATTCTTATAAGTCAGGAACTTAATTTGATGCTTTTCGTTATGAGAAAGTGTCATTAAGTACCCGTTCTACTAACAGTAACGGCAGCCATTAAAATTACTTTAATGTTTTTATTAAAAAAAGGTCAATGATTATAAAAAAGGGGAGAATAAGTGGTTATACACAGTGGGTAGCGCGAATGACCCGTGTACGGTAAGTGGACCTAAGTGATTCAATTCTGAATAACAGCCCTTGTCACCTGTCATCCTCGAAGCGTTTTATATGGGGTTTAATCGATGCGTTAATGGATTCCGGCTTAAGCGACAACCGGAATGACGACTGGAGTATGTATGATGATAAACTGGGATGTATAACGAGGCAGTCAAAGCTATGACGATTTCGGAATACAAAAAAGCCATCACTGTACAGTGATGGCTTAGGTATTGCGATTATCTTACCTTAAATATGTACTAACCACCGATTAAACTAATAGCCGCTTGTGGTATTTGGTTCGCTTGCGCCAAAATTGAGGTACCGGCTTGTTGTAATATTTGATTCTTGGTCATCACCGCAGTTTCTGTCGCATAATCAGTATCCATAATACGACTACGTGATGCCGAGGCATTTTCTTGGATATTAGCCAAGTTACCTATGGTTTGGCTGAAACGGTTTTGTGTAGCACCTAAATCAGCACGAGAATCACCAATTGACTGTAACGCAGCATCAATAACATCGATAGCTGACTGCGAGCCACCTGCTGTAGAAATATCAAGGTCTGCAACTGAAGTTAAACTTGTTGTTGTTGCAACCGTTGCATTACCACCACCACCTAAAGCACCCCCAGCAGTGAATGACGCCGTTCCTTTATTAATATCTAATACCGCATTAGTAAAGTCTAAATTCCCTGTTACTGTTGCTGTTTTACTTACTACAGCAGTAGCTGAGGTTACATCTCCAGCAGTTGTAGTTATAGCTCCACCAGTTTCAGCGGCACCACCCCAAGCAGCAACAGTTCCAACAGCACCGTCAGTACCACCACCCGTAATTTCCATCGTAACATCAATATTCTCACCATTTGAGTTAGTAAAAATCAATCTATTATCATCAGTACCTGCACCCGCGGGGGTATTAATAGCTACCGTAATCCCCTTAGCTGCTAATGCCTCAACAGTTGCGTCGTTGCCTGTAATCGCTGTATTAAGAGCAGCAACTGAACCATCACCAGTCGTAGTCATCGTAGCCGTTATTTCAACACCTGCAACATTCATTGTAACCGTATCACCGCCAGTAGTTTGGTCAGCGAAACCAACAGATACTTCTGTTTTAGCACTCACACCAAACATGCCTTCGGTGCCATTAACCTGACCAGCCAAATCCGCCGCACTCATACCTGTTGTTAGTGCTATATCGTTATCAACACCACCTGCTGTTGCTTTAAGGGTGTCGCCGTCCGCAAATGTTAAGGCTGTTTCACGTGCCGCAGAGAAACCACTTATTGCGGTAGGCAAAGTAAATCCTTTCCCCGTCAAACCAATATCTTCAGCACCTACAGATTTTAAGGTAACACCAATAGTTTGGTTACTGTCTGAGCCTACTTGGAATTGTTGCGTACCGTAACTACCATTTAATAATTTTTGACCACCAAAAGTAGTAGTATCAGAAATACGCGTTAATTCTGATTGCAATGCTGATACTTCTTTTTGTAGTGCTTCGCGATCTGTTTTTGAATTTGAGCCGTTAGCAGATTGCAGTGACAAGTCACGCATACGTTGTAAGATATCGGTAGAGGACTGCATAGCTCCCTCTGCAGTTTGCGCCATTGAAATACCATCATTGGCATTACGCTGCGCTACTGCTAAACCACTAATTTGCGAGGTTAAGCGGGTTGATATTTGCATACCTGCGGCATCGTCTTTGGCGCCATTAATACGCATACCAGAAGACAAGCGTTGCATTGACGTAGATAAGGCTTCGCCTGATTTTGATAAGTTACGTTGAGCATTCAACGATGTTACATTGGTGTTGACTGTTATGGCCATGATATAGCTCCTAATGTGTTAACTGGTGTTAACGCCTGTTTATGTATGGTTGTAGCGTTGTCCATAAACCGGACGTTAACGCTTGGTTATTAGAAGCTTGTTAAATCAAGCCTCTGCTCTTTTTACTGTTAAAACTGTCGTTTACCTTTAACAGTAAAACTACTATTAATGTTGACCGACAATTTATTGTTATTTTTACTCTCGCTAATACCAAAGCATAAATAATGCCACTTTAATAAATAGCAATGTATTTATTATATATAATTCAACAAACTTAAGCCTTGAACCTTGCTAAACGCTTGCTGTGATGCTTGCAAGGCGATTTTTGCTTGCTCAAATTGTGAAATCGCTTTGGCAAAATCTAAGTCTTCAATAGTTGATTTACCCGTTTCTATATTAAGTGCCGAATCGAGATGCCTACTTTTTTGACTCTCTAAGACTTGCAAGCGAACACCCGCGTCTACCCGTCTTGAGGTGACATGAGACATACCAGAGCTAAGCTGATCGAGTATTTTGTTGTAGTTTACTTGGTGTTGTTCTTGGTTAGTGTTGCCCGTACCTTGTTCCATCCAAGTAATGGCATTATTAATAGTTTCAAAAATGCTGACATTCTCTTGTTCATTAATCGTGAAGCTGTCACCCGGCAATGGGTTGCCGCTTAAGGTCACATCAATGCCATCGAAGGAAACTGTTTGCCCTGCCACATAAGGAGCTGGAAGTACAGGAGGTGCAGGGGGCACAGAAGGCACAGGAAAAACTACTGTGCCACCGCCGTCAGTCACCGTTAAATCATTTGTGATAGCGTCAAAATTAAAAGTATGAGGAGTTACACTGGTGTTGTATGCATTTCTATCGGTGATATTGGCACTTGCTATAGTAACGTCTAACGGACTAGCTGGATTAGTAGCATTGGAAGTATCGTTAGCGATAAAATCACCAATTGCATTATCTACGTTCATAAAAACAGCATCACCCGCTTGGCTAGTAGGTATTTTTATATTTTTAGCTATTTGTACTTCTCGAACACCTGAATCACCACTATAAGAAACACTACCGTCAGTTTGTTGACTAAAAGGTTGTTGCTCTGTTTGATAGCCTGAAAAGATATAATCGCCATTTTCATTTTGACTATTGGCAATATCAAATAGTTGTTCAAGGTTGTTTCTGGTCTGTTTAGCTATCGCTTGAAGATCTTCATCAGACATTGCACCATTGTTAGCTTGTAACATCTGATCTTTAATATTATTCAAAATAACTTCTAATTGTGTAAAAGCAACCTCTTGCAAGTTATTATGACTTTCCGCTTTCGTAATATTACGTTTATATTTTTCTATATTGGCTAAATCATCTTTATAACCTGCCAACGTACCATAAGACACTGCATCATCTTTAGCAGTTAAAACGCGTTTCCCACTGGTTAAATAGGCCATTTGCTCATTTACATCTGAGGTTTTACTACTCATTTGTTGAGAGCTTTGTAAGTAAAATTGAGCTGTTGATACACGCATAAAAAATCCTTACCTTACTGCCGCTAAGATGGTGTCAAAAAGTGTATTGGCGGTAGATATAATTTGTGAAGCTGCCTGATATGCTTGTTGATATTTCAATAAATTGGCTGCTTCTTCATCAAGATTAACGCCGGAAGTTGCTTGGTTACGATTGTATGCTTGAGTAAATAGAGCCTGTGCTGTATCGGCCGTTAAATTAGCATTACTCGCTTTTGAGCCCACAACTGAAGTTGAAACTGCGAGACTCTTGCTAAAGGTCTCTTTACCACCATTAGTAACGCCTACCTCTTGTGTTTTGGCCATAACAACAGCGTGATTACCATTACCCACACCAAAGGCATTAGCAATGGTAAAGGTTTCGCGTGCATTGGTACCCGAACCAACTAAATCACCACTAATTTCTATTTGAAAATCAGGGGATCCCGCTGGAATATCAATAATGGGGTTTTCACCAGATATATAAGTATCAGTAACAATCGTTGGTGCTGGTGGTGGTGTCCCAGCGTTATAAACTCGGTATTCAAAAGTAGGTACTTGAGGTGCAGGGAGAGGGGGAGTAGCTATTTGATAAACATCAACAGTAACGTCATAGCCTTTTGCCGCTTCAGGATTAATAACGTTGGTTATCTCTACTTTTCCATCGCTCACATTATTACTTGATGGCGTAACTCCAATTGCAGTGCTTGCGGCAATGGCATTGCCATCAGTTAACGTGGTTTGCATTAAGGCGGCGCTATTTTTGGTTGGTATAATAGTGAACTTATCACCCAAAGCAGGTGCAGCACCGGTTTCAGTAAACTCAAATCCTAAAGTAGTATCAAAAACACCACCACCTAGTGCTACTAAGGTGATTGGCGCTGCTGACGGATTGGTAAGATTATTCATTTGATAATCGGTGCCATCAAATCGTATTTCAAATTCATCGGTAGTTAACTTAGATACATCAGTAATATTAACTTGTGCCTGTGTATTGAGGCTATTACCTGAATGCGCTAGTACCCTACCTTGCTGTAATTGCGTGCTGTTAATATCAGTAAAAATATTAGCACCTTGCAAACCATTGAGGTCTAATCCACTTGCTTGGCTGTCATTCAATGTAGAGGATATTGCCATGGCTAAACGATCTATTTCAGTACGTGTTTGACTTAAATGTTCATCTCTAAATTCAAAGCTTGCCGCTAATGAGCCACCTAAGGTCGCTCCCTTTAGTGCAACACTGCTACTACCACTGACTAGCCTTAATTCTGTTTTTTGTGAATCAGGGTCGCCAGCATTTACTTGCAATGTCATTGGCGTTATACCGGCAACGAGCGTAGTACCTTGGCCAATCATAACCGTCATTACATTATTAGCATCTTTTACTGTGTTTACTTGGGTATAATTACTCAACTCGCCAATAAGCTGATCACGTTTATCAAGTAGGTCATTAGGCTGGCCTCCTTGCTGCGAATGCATAATGGTTTCGTTAATTTTGGCAAGCTCTTTTGATATTTCGGAAACTCTGCTGGCTACTTGCTCTATTTCACCATTGACCGATTTGCTCATGGTGTCAAAATTGTTAGTTAACTGGTTAAAGTCATTACTCAGAGTATTGGCTTGATTAAGTACGATACTACGGAGACCTGAATCATTAGGGTTATCTGCAACACCATTTAGCGCTTGGTAGAATTTATCTAATGAGCCAACAACTGATTGTCCTGAAGTAGACATAACTTGATCAAGTTGCGTTAAACGCGCGTTAAGTGAATCCGCATTACCTAATTTACTTTGGTTGGTCACTTGTTCTTTATATGAAAACTGATCATAGAGACGCGTAATATCTTGAATATAAGTACCACCGCCAATGTAGTTATTACCATTATTTAAACCTAGTGATGCGCTCTGGTCTGCACGTTGGCGGTTATAACCATCTGTATTAACGTTGGAAATATTATGACCGGTTGTCGCCAGTTGCTGTTGAGCAGCTAATAAGCCACTCACACCTGTTTGGTACAAACTCACTGACATAATATTGTCTCCAAGAACAAAGCATAAGGGTAAGCAGTCAACCGAATTTCAGCTGTAAGCTTGTTATAAATAATGTTTCATGAAAGATTTCAGCAATAAAAGTATTTATGCTCGCCTAATGGCGTAACCCTTCCCTAATGTGCTCAGATAACTTATTCAAATAACTTACTAAAATAATTTACTGAGCTGGTTTACTTAGCTATTTATTTAGCTAAAAGATTAGTAACAGTTTTCAACGTGCCTAAAATTTTGTCAGCATATTGAGGATCTGTTGCATAACCTGCTTTCTGTAAACCTTGCAGGAAGTGTTCCACATTGCCTGAGTCTTGCAATGCATCTTGGTAGCGTTCGCTAGTAGAAAGGAAGTTTATGTAATCATCAACACTATCGGTAAGTGATTGATAGGTTCTAAAAGGCTCTGATTTTTTAATCATAGCGCCCTGTTCAAACTCTAAAGTATTTTTAGTGACTTTATCGCCAGCCCAACGAGAGTCAGCTTTAATATTAAAGAGGTTGTTTGAACTGCTGCCATCTTGCTCTTTAATCATTTTTTGCCCCCAACCCGTTTCAAGCGCGGCTTGAGCAATAACAACTTCAAAAGGAACACCTAAGGTTTTTTGTACTTTTTGGGCGGGTTCAATTAAAGCGGTGACAAAGTCTTTGGGTTCATTAAAACTGTGATTTGATAAGGCTGCTGAATTTTTGACGCTTTCTGATTGGCCATTAACTTTATTTGTTCTTTTATCCACTTCGCGGATAACAAATTGACTTGCAGCACTGTTTACTTGGTTACTGGTAATGTTTTGAGGTTGATAGCTGCCGGCAAAAGGAATATCAATATCTGGCTTAATTTGATGTTTATCCGCCAACATTTTTTCTATTAAGGAGTTATGTTGGTTATCTTTGTTGGTTTTACCGTTGTTATCATCGGTTGAATTAGTACTATCTGTTATCTTCAAGTTTCCATCACTACGTAGTACTGAACTTGGTTTGAAAGTCCCGTCATCACCACCGAGTTGTCTAACGATTAAATCAGTCAAACCTAATGAACCATTAGAAGATAATTCAACCGCCATTTGTTCATCATGCATATCACGGTAGAACTTAGTTGATTCAGAGTTAAATGGGCTATCAGATTCAAGTACTTCTTGCGCTTTACGCATACTCGACAATAACATTTTCATAAAGATGGCTTCAAACTGCTGGGCAGCTTCTTGTAAAGCTTCCTTTTTGGCCGCTCCATCTCCTTCACGCGATTGCTCACGAATATCATTTAAACCATTTAGATCGAGAGCATTACGCGCTTGATCAAAATTTTGTTTTTGGCTTGAATTGATATCCATAATTTCACTTATCTAAAAATATAATTAATTACTGTTTATACAAGTATCATGCCTATATTATTAACACACCGCAGGGATGACTTCCCTGAAGTCTGTGCATAAGCACGTAAAATATTGATTTTGACTTTGACTGTTGAACGATCAATGACTGTCAGTTAAGTTATTAACGATTTAACTTTAAGTTGTATGACTCAATTTAAAGGAAAAAGCACGGAGTTGACGCTAGTCAAGACTCCGTACATCCTGTACTTCACCTTTCAGGTCATCCTTCGGATGTGCAAATTATTTCCCGAAGAATTTGTGAGTACTTTTGTCGCCTAAATAGGGTTATACAACGACAAGTTAAGTCGTTAATTTAAATAATGACTAACTCACCGCGAATAGCACCGGCTTGATCTAATGCCTCTAAAATAGCCATCACATCACCTGGGCCTGCGCCAACTTCATTGATTGCACGAACCAAGGTTTCTAAAGTTACGCCCGGTTTAAATACAAACATACGGGCATCAGAGTTGCTGACATTGATGTCTGATTGATTAGTCACTACCGTTTCACCTTCGGAAAAAGCATTCGGTTGAGAAACATCTTGAATTTCATTGATGGTGACTGTAATTCCCCCATGGGTAATAGCGGCAGCAAGCAATGTAACTTCTGAGCCGATAACAATAGTACCCGTACGTGAATTAACAATAATTTTTGCTGCTGGAGATGCGGGTTCAAACTCAAGATTTTCAAGTACCGACAAAAAACTAACTCGGTCACTAATATCTCGTGGCGCTCTAACTCGTACAGACGTTGCATCAAGTGCTTTAGCCGAACCTTCTATAAGTTCATTAATGGTGTCTGACAATAGTTTCGCCGTAGTAAAATCAGAATGACGTAAGTTAAAAGTAATATGATCACCCGATGAAAAAGGTGATTTAACTTCACGCTCAACAATACCGCCATTGGCGATACGACCAACGGTAGGAATATTCACTAACACTTGAGAGCCATCTAAGCCTTGTGCCCCTAATCCACTGACGATTAAAGAACCTTGAGCGACCGCATAAGCATTACCATCAATACCCATTAAAATAGTTTGTATTAAAGTGCCACCTCGTAAACTTTGTGCGCTACCCATGCTAGAAACGGTAACATCAATAGTTTGACCTGGCTTGGTAAAGGCGCTTAACTCTGCATGAACAGCTACCGCAGCAACGTTTTTAATCTTGGGTTTTAAGTTATCTGGCATAGTGATACCAAAGTTACTTAACATCGTTTTAAAACTTTGCTCGGTAAACGGGCTTTGCTCGCCAGTGCCAGGTAAACCGACCACTAAGCCGTAACCAATTAATTGGTTTGAACGCACGCCAGCAACATCAGCTAAATCTTTAATGCGCTGAGCATTTACTGACAATGAAGCCAGAAAGGTGAAAAAGATAAATAGTTTTATTACAGTTTTCATACTTTAGTACCTTAAACAATACCTTGAATAATATCTTAAAATAAGACCTATCTCTCAGATCTTAAAACAACAGAAGTAATACTTTTACAGTGTGATTCAACTAAAATGGCCACCAAGTGCTATTGAAAAATTTAACTAACCAACCTTGTTCATTGGTATCGGCAAAACTACCTGTACCTGCATATTGAATACGTGCGTTGGCAACTTTGTTCGATAATATAGTGTTATTTGAATTAATGTCTTTTGAGCGAATAACGCCTGTTAAGCGGATATATTCGTCGCCATTATTTAATGTTAACCATTTCTCACCACGTATCATCAAATTGCCATTGGGTAATACTCTCAGAACATGCACTGAAATATTGCCGCTTAAGCTATTACCTTGGTCCGCTTTAGAGTCACCTTTAAAGTTTGAATCTTGGCTGATACCAAACTGTAATGACTTACCACCGATAGTTACGGGAGCACCACCTAAACCGGTTACCGCATCTAATTTAGTTTCATTCTCTTTTTTCAATTCTGTTTTAGCATTTTTCTTCGCTTGGGTTTTCTCACTCAAGATTACCGAAATAATATCGCCAACACGATGTGCTTTAGAATCTGAATAAATATTATTAACATAATGCGGTTTAAATAATGAACCAGAAGGAACAATACGTTCTTCTTCTTCTTCAGGCATTATTGGCGCAAAATCTGGATCATTTGGCAGGGCTTTGCTTAACTCTACGGTATTACTACAAGCGGTAGTAACAGCAATTAATAAGCTGATTGAAAGTAACTTAATTGTATTTAGCCTATTTTTATTTTTCATCACTGCCTTCCATTTTTTAGATTATAAAAATAATGCTACATTTGTTGGTTGATATAACTCAGCATTTCATCAACCGCTGAAATCACTTTCGAATTCATTTCATAAACACGCTGACTTTCAATTAGATTAACCAATTCTTCTGTGGTATTTACATTGGATGTTTCTAAAGCGCCCTGGACTAACATACCGTAACCTTCTAAGCCCGGAACCCCTTCTTGTGGTGCTCCACTTACCGCAGTTTCGGTGTATAAATTTTGCCCTATTGATTGAAGACCGGTAGGGTTAACAAAGTTAATCAAGTTGATTTGGCCAACAACAGCTGGGTCAGGTTGCCCTTGCAGTGTTACTGATACTTCACCGTCTTGTGAAACAATAATACTCAAAGCGTCTTCAGGAATAGTTACCTGCGGTTGGATCATATATCCAGCACCTGGGGTAACCATGTTGCCTTCATCATCCATAGTAAATTGACCATTACGGCTATAAGCAGAACTACCGTCAGGCATTTGAATTTCAAAAAAACCTTCGCCTTGAATCATTAAATCAAGCGCGTTATCTGAGGTAATCATGTCACCTTGAGTATGAATTTTTTGTGTTGCAACTACTTTAGTACCGGCACCCAGCATTAAACCTGAAGGCGCTTCAGTATCTTGCGCGGTTCGACCACCTGGTTGATTGATATTTTGATAAAGTAAATCTTCAAATACTGCTCGGCTTTTCTTAAAGCCAATTGTGCTGGCGTTTGCAAGGTTGTTAGAAATTACCGCAATATCTTTGGTTTGCGCATCTAAGCCTGTTTTACTGATCCATAATGCTGCGTTCATACATCACCTCTGATTGAGTAGTAGCGGTTAGCTGAATTAATTTTATTTAAGCTAACACGACTGATAGATTGCTATGCTTAGAAAGCACGTAATAACGAAGAAGCACTTGAATCAATTTCTTCTGCTGTCTTCATCATTTTTAATTGCATTTCAAACTGACGCTGTAAGGCAATCATATCTGTCATTTCATTAATGGGATTAACATTACTCGACTCGAGTGCTCCCCCAAGTACATTGACATTAACATCGGCAATTAATTGCCCACCATTTTTGGCACGAAAAAGGCCATCATTACCTTTATCAACCAGTCGTGTGTCAGGATTAACCAGTTTGATACGACCAACTTCTTCTTGAACACTGCTAGGCGCCCCCTCTGGCTGAACCATGATAGTGCCATCGCGAGAAATTTGAATATTGTTAACCGGTAACGGTATAATAATTGGTCCATTTTCACCTATAACTAGTTCGCCATCATTGGTTTCTAATGCACCCGTTTCTGTTAAACGAAAGTGACCGCCACGGGTATAAGCTTCTTGCCCATCATCGGCTTGCACTGCAAAAAATCCTTCACCTTCAATGGCCACGTCTAAAGAGCGACCAGTATGGAGAATAGATCCAGAGTCAAAATTTTGGCTAGCACGTTCTGTCATTGAAAAAACACGCGAAGGTAGCCCTTCGCCAAATGCTTGCATACTTCGCGCTTGTGCTAAATCAGCTTTAAAGCCTGTAGTTTTAGCATTCGCCAAGTTGTTGGCATTAATTGATAAGGCTTGCATGTTTTGTTTAGCGCCACTCATGGCGATATAAAGCAACTTATCCATAATGTATTTCCAAAAAATAAAAGGTTATACCTGATAAATGCAAATAGAGTGCCAGCTATTGTCAAAATTAATCGAGTGGTTAAATGTAAATGAATTTTTTAAATGAGTACGAGGCTATAGCAATAAAAAAGCTGCTAGTTAAGTACGTATACTTAACTAGCAGCTTTATTTGTAGAACGAATACTAGCTTTAGATTGCTAGCAAATTAGTTATTTTACTAATTATCTAATTTGTAAAATAGTTTGGTTCAGCTGGTTATCAACTTCTAAAGCTCTCGAGTTAGCTTGGAAATTTCGTTGTGCTGAAATCAAGTCAATTAACTCTGTGGTTAAGTTCACATTTGATTGCTCTAATGCAGAAGAGTTAATGGTACCAAAAGTACCTGATCCTGCTTCACCCGCAAGGGCTTCCCCTGACACAATACTTTCTTTCCAGTTGGTGCTACCTGTTTGTGATAAACCTTGTTCGTTGGCAAAATTCACCATGGCAATACGCGCTAAGGGTTGAGAAGTACCATTACTATAAGTAGCTCTTACTAAGCCATCAACGCCAATGTCAATACCTGTTAATCGTCCCACTGCTAAACCATCTTGATTTAAGGCTGTTACTTCAAAATTTGAAGCAAACTGTGTAGGCTCGTTCGGGTTCGGTGCTGCACTATCTAAATTAAAATCAATTTTAACCGTTTGAGTTGGGTCAGCACCATTAGGTAAGTGGTTAGAAAAATCGACAGTTCGGATACCACCATTAGTTGGCGATGGTGACTGAGAAATAAAATCACCAGACGAGTTATACGTTAATCGCGCCCCTTTTGTTCCTGTACCACTTTCAGGTGTTGTTGCTGAAATTGCAGTGGCCAATGCCGTTTTTGTTGCATTAAGAGTCGCTAAATCAGCTGCAGAGGGAGCAGCTATTAAATCGTATGCCGCTTGTGCTGTTGCGACATCACCGGTTCTAGTAATAACTAAAGCATCTGCTGGTGTCTGCACAGCAGGGTTATCATCTAAGTCGATAGGTTTACCATCAACAGAAGCAAACATCATCCATTGGTTAGGCGCGACTGCAGGGTCATCTTTAACAAAGAAGTAAGTCATAATATGACTATCACCTAATGAATCAAAAATAGTTACTGAGGTCGAGTTATTAAAGGTTAGTGGATCTTCTGGGTCGAAATTCGCGGGTGCGCTAGTAATATAGCTATCACCTGCCGGTAAATTCATTCGAACATCAACTTCACTGGTTTTCGTAGGTGCGCCCGATGCAGTTGGTATACGAATAGGTTCTGCAGTACTTAAACTTACTGAAGCTGATGAACCATCAGGGTTGACAGGAAAACCTAAAAGATGACCACCTTGCGAGTTAACAACAAAGTTATCTGAATTTAACTTAAACTGACCGGCACGTGTATAAGAAGTTTCTAGAGAACCAAGCTCAGGGACTGTGGCAAAAAAGCCATTACCTGTAATAGCTAAATCAAGTGCATTATTGGTAAATTGAATACTACCTTGAGAGAATTGCTGTGCAACATCCGCCGTTAAAACACCGTCACCTACTTTAGTTTTACCTGATGCAAGCAGTGATGATGCATAAACATCAACGAATTCAGCACGTGACTCTTTAAAGCCAACCGTATTTACGTTAGCAATGTTATTTGATGAAACATCTAAGTCTTTTTGTGCAGCGTTTAATCCGCTTAATGCAATATTAAATGACATAATTTAATCCTTTTAAAATTCGATATTTTGCTTAACACCTGCACTGCTTAATACTTTTGCTGTCAGGTAAAGTTTATAATTTTTGTTTAATTGCTTTTACTATAAGACCTAAGTCTCGCCATCGGATACTTCAACTACATCTGATAATGCCATAGCGCTGCCACCATTAAGGTTAAGCACTATTTTTCCACCGGTACCTGCTAACGTAACACTGTCAACTTTACGGTAGGTTTGGGCTTCTAACTCTGAGGCTTTGCCTTCGACCAAACCAACAATACGAAAACGGTAAGCACCTTCTGCAGCAGGTTCGCCTTTAGCCGTTTGTCCATCCCAAGTGAAAGTAAAACCGCCTGCTTTAACACTACCAACAGGGACAGTTTGAATAACTTCACCGGCAACGTTTTCAACATAAATATTCACATTACTGGCAGGTTTATCAGATACCAACTTACCTTTAACAGCTTCTCCTTCTGCCATACCAAAGACATTATCTTCAACTAAAACACTTCGACCTACGAGAGAAGATGCCTGTAATGCTTGGCTAGAAGTCATCGACGTAGCAAAGCTGTCAAATGAAGTATTAAGTTTCTGAACACCATCCGTTGTAGAGAAGGCAGTCATTTGTGAAATCATTTCATTATTATCAACAGGTTTGGTTGGATCCTGGTTAGATAACTCTTTAGTTAATAAAGCAAAAAAGTCAGCTTGTGTAAGCATGCCTTTATCTTGCTCTGCAACTTTGTATTCTTCTTTCTGCCAACGGATAGCATCTAACGGGCTAGTACCCTTAACTGTTTCCATTATCCACTCCTACCTTTTGCAATAGACTAAATGACATATCAAAATTGCCCACTATCTTTGCCCTAACTGTAATGTTTTATTCAACATATTCTTGGCAGATTCAGCCAACTGCACATTTGTTTGATATGATCGAGACGCTGAGATCATGTTGGTCATTTCTTCGATGACATTAACGTTCGGTTTGTAAATATAACCTTCTTTATCAGCCATAGGATGACTCGGTGCATATTCCACATTCAATGGTTTATCACTTTCAACAATACCCAAAACATTAACACCCACCCCACTACCATCACTTTTCCCCTGCCCTGCGGCAGCTTCTTGCATGGCAGCGGCAAAAACAGGATGTCTCGCACGGTAAGTTTTATCGGCACTGCTACTAACACTATCAGCGTTGGCAATATTACTCGCGGTAGTATTTAGGCGGACTGATTGTGCGCTCATACCACTACCGGTAATATCAAATACGTTAAAAAGACTCATAATTATTGACCTCCGCTGATAACTTTCTTCATGGCTTTAATTTTTCCATTAAGAAACTGAATGCTTGCTTGATATTCCATTGAGTTTTTTAAATACAAGTTTCGTTCCACTTGTACGTCAACCGTATTACCATCTCCTGTATCAGGGTTATTTGGCACACGATAATCGACGGAATTATTTAACTCTGTTCGTATATCAAAGTGTTTATCATTAGTGCGAGACATACCCATTTTCTGCTTATTGGCTGCTTGCGCTAGTGCTTGATTAAAGTCTAGCCCTTTAGCTTTGTAGCCTGGGGTATCTGCATTGGCAATATTACTGGCAATAACTTCTGCACGTTGAGAGCGAATGAGCATGCCCTGTGTATGCAGTTGAAAGCCTTTATCAAAACCTATAGCCATAATTAGCCTCACAATGATTAACGTTTAGCTAAAAGGAATACAAAATTTGTGCCAGTTAGTAAATCAATGGAGGATAAAGAGGTAGAGATGGGACTAGAATGAAGAGGCTAACAGCAAGGTAAAATGGCTGTTAGCGAGGAGTAGTGATTACGTTATTTTTTCTGATAAACAATACCAGGATTACAGCGCAGCATTGTAAAATCTTGATTTATTCCGGATAAAGACTCTGAGGCACCTAAAAATAAATAGCCATCGCTATTTAGCACGCCATGAATTTGACTAATTATTTGTGTTTTTATCTTTGGGGAGAAATAAATTAATACATTACGACAAAATACAATATCGAAACGGCCCATTAGGCTATAACTATTGAGTAAATTTAGTGGTCTAAAGCTCACCATTTTCTTTACTTCATCTTTTATCTTCAACATACCGTTATCACCCGGTTCAAAGAAGCGTTTTTTTCGCTCCGCAGATAAGCCTAGAGCAAGTGCTAGGCTATCATAGTGACCATACTTGCAATGCTCTAGCATAGTCGTTGATATGTCAGTACCAATAACTTGTACACCTCGTGGAAACGCACCTGGATTTTTTTGTTGATATTCCAATACAGCCATAGCAATGGAATATGGTTCTTGTCCAGAAGAGCTTGCCGCTGACCAAATTTTAACCGGTGTTTTACGATTAGCAAAATCAGGAAGCAATTTGCTTTGAAGTAACTTAAAAGGGTAATCATCACGAAACCATAAGGTTTCATTGGTGGTCATAGCATCTATAACCGCGGCACGCATTTGCCGCTCAACGGGAGTTAACGTACGATTGACTAATTCAGTCAATGAACTGAGCTCAAATTTAGCCATTAATGGCGCTAATCGGCTTTTAACTAAATACTGCTTATTTTCGCCGAGTACTATGCCACATTGCTGCTCTAAGAAGGTTCTAAATTGGTTGTAACTTTTTTCATCAAGTTCTCTTGCTGACACTATTGCTTCCTACTTATTTCGTATTTTCCTAACCCTCCAGAAACGGAGAGTCGTCGTTAACTTTCGATAACGACTATTCAGCTATATACCCGTTCCATTTGAATATCCATGATTCAGCTGGAATTAGGAGCGGGTATAGTCAGAGTTAATCTTCTATTTTTAACCATTTCTTCACAGCAGTTGCGAGCTCATCTGGATGAAATTTAGGAATAAAATCTTCTGCACCAACTTTTTCCACCATCGCATTATTAAATACACCACTTAAAGAGGTGTGTAAAATAATTGGCATTTTTGACATACGATCATTACCTTTCACCTCTGCGGTTAACGTATAACCATCCATTTCGGGCATTTCGATATCAGAGATCATCAACGCCACTTTTTCAGTGATGCTATTTTCACAAGTCGCTTCAATGGCCAATAATTGCTCTAAAGCATCACGACCATTTTTAGCTAAAACCATATTAATACCTAATGGCTCTAATGCTCTTCTTACTTGATTTCTTGCAACCGTTGAATCATCTGCGATCATCACCAGTTTATCACCTAAGTTTTCACCGATAGAAACATCAATGATGTCTTCACTTACTTCAGTAGAAACGGGGCTAATTTCATTTAAGATTTTCTCAACATCTAATATTGATACCATCTGACCATCTATTTCAGTCACGGCAGTTAAGTAACTAGATTTACCAGCACCTTCAGGTGGCGGCATAACATCAGCCCAGCTTAAAGTAACTATACGCTCGACTCCAGCAACAAGAAAACCCTGCACACTTCGGTTATATTCAGCAATAATAATATAGCTTTCAGCTGTTTGTTCAATTGCTGGTCCGCCCGTTGATTTACTTAAATCAATAACAGAAATGGTTTGTCCTCGGATATGTGCTACACCCTTTATAAAGCTATCTTGCTTAGGTAGCATAGTTAACCGCGGACATGGCATAACTTCACGTACTTTAAAAACATTAATACCAAATCGTTGTCTGCCATTAAGTTTAAAAAGTAACAATTCCAACCTGTTTTCGCCAACAAGTTGTGTACGCTGGTTTACTGAATCGAGTATGCCTGCCATATGGACCTCATGTAAGACTGCAACAATTATTATGTTTAACCTAATAAACATATAAGGCACAGTTCTTGAATTGTATTTAATATATAGAGTTGATAATCACACTAAGCGTCTGAAACTTGACGTATGATAGAACCTTATTTCACACTGCTGACTCAGGTTAAGCATAGACGACTATTTGCATTTACTTAACGATAGATAACAAACTATATGCGCTTTACCAAACTATTTTTAACTTTTATATTCTTATTGCTCATTAAGCAAACAGCTACTGTTGCAACTGAGCTAGACAGTGCTTTTATTGAGCGTTTTGCAAAAAATTATTTAACAGAGCAATTTCCTTCAACTGAGGAAGAAAAGGTCCGTATTTCAGTCGCTCATTTAGACCCTCGAATTACGATTAAGCCCTGTAAAATTCCCTTAACTGCAAATATACCTGAAAAGAATGGTGCTATAAATGTAAATGTTAAAATTAGCTGCGATGAATTAATACAGTGGAAAATATATTTATCGGCAAAAGTTGAAATAACTAAAGCAGTTTTAATCGCAAAAAATACAATTAGTAAAGGAGACAAACTTGACGAGGGTAATGTTGAGCTTGCTTTTATACCCATTAATAAGATTCGCGGCAACAAACTAACTGATACAAATATTGTTTTTGGCGCTAAAGCGAAAAAGCGGATTGCTAAAGGTAGAGCCATTAGTAAAAGAAGTATTTGTTTAATCTGTAAAGGTGATGTCGTAACGATTATTGTTTCATCCGACAACTTTAGTATCAAAACCCAGGGAGTCGCGTTGAGTTCTGGAAATATTAATGAACAAATAAGAGTCAAAAATACTCGCTCAAAGAAAGTAATCACCCCTCGTGTCAAAGGTATTAACCAAGTCATAATTAATCTATAATCAAAAGATATGCGAACAGAGTTAACAAATAATGTCATTGTTAACAGACTCAAAATGTTATTTATAATTTAATCTATTTTTAACTAAAGTTATTACGCCTATGGCCGATAACGAGATAATAGAACTCTTTTGAAATATCATTTCATTGTTAAAGGATGAAATTATGGCTATAAATATCAACAACTTGAATGCTAGCAATCAAGTTCAGCAAGCCCAACAAAATAAAGTAAAGCAGCACTCTGCGCAATCGGCATCAAACAATGCTCAAGTAAAAAGCTCAGGACAAGATTCTGTGTCAATTACGCCGCAAGCAAAGCAGCTTAATGAATTACAAAAAAAAGCGGTGGACGCGCCCGTGATTAACCAAAAGAAGATTGATGAGCTGAAAAAAGCAATTAGCTCTGGTGACTATAAAATTAATCCAGAAAAGTTAGCAGCGAGTATTGCTAACTTTGAATTTAAGCTTGTTTAACGATAGACTGTAAATACATCATTTATAGTAAAATCAAAGGCAAACTTTATGTCCCTAGGGCCAGATTCTCAAGGATTAACCTCCAATGAACTGCTTGTACAACAACATCAGCAGTTAACTTCACTTGCCCAGATCATTGCTAACGAAAAGCATATTTTACAGCAGCATGATCCACAAGCGCTGCTAGCCATCAGCCAAGAAAAAAATACACTGTTAGTTGCCATTCAACAGCTTGACCAAACCATAGGTCAAAACCAGCGCTTTGCTCAAGATAAAGCAGCAGGAAAGTTGACTCAAGAACTTGCTGAAATAACCGACTTATTAACTCATTGCCAACAGCAAAACTTAATCAACGGACAAATCATTCAACAGTCTCAACTTGCGGTAGAACGCATGAAAACCAGCTTATTAGAAAATCATAATAAGAATGCAATTACCTATGACAAGAAAGGTAAAAAGAGCGCCGGACTCTCTAGCTTAGGACTAAAAGCTTAGCGTTAAAAACTAAATACCTAGAGATAAATATCACTTACTGATTAAGAAACAAAAAAGGCGTTAATCATTTAGATTAACGCCTTTTTTTATGTCTTTTTTAGCATTCCTAAATCAAAAGTGTGTCACATCTTTAATTTCTTTTCTATTCTGGTTTGCTTGATAAATATTGTAAACATCTTCAAAATTTAACTGTAGCTCAGTGGTATAAACATCACCCACAGGGTAGCTTTTAATAACTTTAGCTCCACGAATAATGCCTTGTACTGAAGCGGTTAATTGCTGATTCTCAATGAGTAAATCGGCCATAGTTACCTTGCCTGAAACTTGTTGGCCGTAAACTTGCTCAGCTAGCTCCGCATAGGCGGCAATTTTTGACGCTTTAATGGCCATCAGCATCCGCTGAGTTTCATGGGTTGATCTTTGCATACTAATGGGGGCAAATCCGGTAGCATAAAGCACAGGAAAAACCTCAGGTTTTACTGTTTCCCACTGTACATGCTTATCGTAAATAAGGGAGCAGGCACTGGTCAAAAAAAGTGTGCTAAAAATAAGGATGGATCTAATCAATGAGTTATTCATAGATACTCCTTTGATAGTAATCGCTGATAAAATAGCATTATGATGTCACTCTTATAGATAAAAACTGGAATAGTGAAGTGAATACTAATTTTGTATAATCACAGCACGTTCATCATTATGCAACATAGTATTATCGCGAATAATCATACCGTCTTTCATTTTCACTTTTTCACTATGATTCATTTCATCACCCAAAACCCAAGCAGGGATAAATGATTGCGCGGTAGCAACGACAACCTTTGATTGAATACCTATCATACGGGCATTGACTATAACCCCATCTTCTTGCTCAACCATAGTGCCAGAGACCACGTAGTCAATTATCTGACGTTCAGGTAATTCCTGCCAGTCTCTACTAAAGACATAATCACCTTTTTTAGTTACACGAATATGTCCTGTGGTTTTAAAGTCTATAACGACTAAACCATGGCGCTGTAGCTCATGCACAAAGCTTTCTGCAAGCTGATTTCCAAGCCAATTAGTTGTTTCAAGATCTTTAAGATCGACAAAGGAAGCTACCGCTACCGGGGTTTTTGCATTAACAAAGCTACTACTGGTCAGCATTTGATAAGCTAGGCCCTTTACTACATCATTGATGGCATGTCGTGGTAGTTGATAACTATCAATTTCACCTTTTTCAATATGAGTAGTTTGATAAAAACCCTCATCAGGTTTGGACTCACACGAGAGTAAAGCTGGCAGAATCAATGGTATAAGCCATTTTTTCATGATATTCCCCTTTAAAACTAAGTACCATATATATAGCCTTAGTCGCAGTATGTTAATTTATACATTCATGTACACAGCAATGCACATTTTAAGCCAATAATATCTATAAAAGTAAATCTAATACAATATCAACAAGACGAAGTGATAAGGCATGAAATATGCATCGTATAGTGCATTATAGTTATCACCCCGTATTAATGAGTGTTAGTCCTTAGTGTTGAACAATTGATATGACTAAAACCAAGTTAGGAAAATAACCAGACTTATGTATAAATTCATCACAAAGTTAGTTTTCATCGTCAGCTTTTCATGCAGTTTTTCTGCTAGCAGTCAATGGTATGAAACCCAAGGTCATGCTCGTACCAATGATATAAGTGTCGAACTTGCACGTACCAAAGCGATGGAAAATGCGCTTAAGAAAGCGCTGCTTGTATCCGGCGCTAGTGTCTCCAGTGTTCAACAAGTAGTCAATGGCTTACTGACGCAAGATCAAATCAGTATAAGAGCAAGTGGCAGTGTCAACTCCATTGAATTGGTTGATGAAATACATAGCGACAACCTAATTACGGTGACAATTCGAGCCGATATATTTCCCCAAGAGAAGAAGTGTTTTGCGGTAAACTTTAAAAAATCACTGTTAATTACTCGCAGTCATTTGTTACAAAGAGAACAAGCGAATATAGGCGAGATTTACCTAATTGATAAATCGGTTATGCGTAAACTGGCAGTGCAACTTAACCAGCAAAGTACCTTTACTAAAACGAGTAGCATACTCAATAATAAAACTGAATTTTCACGCCTTAATAATAGTTTAGCAAGTGATGAAATATCTCAATTAACTCAATCCTTGAGTGAAAGTACCAATAGCCAATATGTAATGTTCAGTGAAATCACCAATGTTTCATTTGATAAACAAGCGACTAATAGTTGGTTGTTTTGGCAACAAGGTGTATATCCAAGAAATTTTGCTATCAGTTTCTATTTATATAACGGTATAAATGGTGAGTTGGTTTGGCAACAACGTTATCAAAATACGGCCCCATGGACGTTCACAAAACGTATCAATGTTGATGTAGATGGTAATGCTTTTTGGCAAAGTGAATATGGAATGATGGTGGAAAATATTCTTGATAAAGTCATTAAGGATATCGATGAAAATATTATGTGTGAGCCAAGCCGCGGTAAAATAATTCAAGTTCAAGGGAACCAAGTTACCATTAATATAGGCCGAGATCATGGCTTAAAAATTGGTGATGAATTTAGCTTACTGCACCTTAATCATTTTACAGATAATTCAGGTAAGTCTTATGCTGGTTTCAACTTAAGCCCTTACAAGGTGAAAGTAACCAAGTTATCGAGAGAAACAGCAACGGCAACGACACCTGATGGTCGCCTATTTGGTAATATTCAAGTGGATGATTTAGCCGTGCGCTATTAAAACGATAATCAAATACAACCTGATTAAAATAGAAAGGGCGACTAAGCATGACTTAGTCGCCCTTTCTAATTGTTTATTAGCAATCAAATACTATCCAATAAAATTTATTGCAGCCGTTATCGCAGCAACTTGTGCCTTGATACAATTCTCATCATCAACTAGCGGGCTATCAGGGTAAACCTCAGTGGTAGTAACATAGGGTGCATCAGTTAACCCCATACATAAACCTAGCTCTCTACCTGCATAATTTATAACGCCAAATTGCTCAATATCAACACCTATCAATTTACCATTGCTATCTTCTGGCGCAATATGAGTCACTTTTGCTACCGCTTGATTAATTGCCCCCTGAAAATCAGCTTCTGGTTTAGTTGAATCTCCAACCAAGTAGAAACCATCAGGAATATTCCAGTTTTTTTGCTCAATGGCATCACGGGCAGCAAGCGCAGGTCTAAACTCACTATTATCGGTATCCGTGGTTTCATGCAAATCTATATGCATAGCAATATTAACATCAACTTCATTAACGAAAGACATTAATGCCGCAGATTCTTGTGCGGGACTATCAGGGTAAAATGAACGGTTTGGATCAATCGCCTCATTATTCCAACGATTAATAGTTTCATACCCCCAAGGGCTAACACAAGGAACGATAATGATATTGAATAGTTTGCTAAAGTCCTTAGCACTTGTTTCTAAAAAGCGGATAGCACCTTGAACGCCACTGGTTTCATAACCATGCACCCCGCCAGTAACTAGCACGGTTTTATTCTTGCTTTGCCAGTCTTTACTTTTCATGGCATATAAAGGGTATCTACTTTCATCAATAGACAAACTACCGTACTGAATCATGTCAAATGAAGAGGTCTGTAACTCAAGTTTTGATAGTACTTCGTCTTGATAACAACGTTTTATAACTTGCTTGGTAAGCCATAAATCTTTATCTTCATCTGTCCAGGGTTGGCCTTGCGTACCGATCGAATAAACTGAATCACTCATGATGTAACCTTATTGTTGTATATGTTGCAGCCCTGCTATCAGATATAAAAATGCCCGAATAATCGGGCAAGTTTTTTATTTGTAACTCATTTAGAAATAGCAGAACAAAAGCGTTTTACTTGGAGTCAGCTCGACCCATAAATTTGCGCTCTTCTGTATTTACTTTAACTTTATCACCCGTTGAAATATGCTCAGGTACTTGGATAGTTAATCCTGTAGAAAGCAGCGCTGGTTTTGTACGAGCACTAGCTGAAGCACCTTTAATAGAAGGGTCTGTTTCTGTAATGAGTAATTCAACACTGGCAGGTAGAGCAATACCCACTGGTGCATCGTCAACAATGATTACAGAAATTCCTTGAGTCTCTTCGTCGATAAATAAAATTTCATCGGCAATTGATTCTTTATTTAAGTTATACGGCGTGTAATCTTCATTATCCATAAAGACATACTCTTCGCCATCAATATAAGAAAACATTGACGGACGACGGCTTAAATCAGCAAAATTCAACATATCTTCAGCTTTAAACGTTTCGTCTACTTTACCGCCGGTAACTACATCGTATAAACGCATTCTATATAAACTTCCGCCTGCTCTACCTTGCGGTACTGAACGGGTAATATCTCTAACAATTAGCACTTTACCGTTGTGCTCTATTGCTGCATTTTTCTTTATATCGCTAGCCTTTGGCATAAGATGACTTCCTCTGAATTTATTATAAACAGTGTTGTTTTAAACACAATGCAGGGAAAATAGCATGAACCCGTGGATATGAAAATAACTTATAAGCTGAAAACTGCATTTTTTCGAAAAAAAATCAGATAATACCAAGTCTATTAAGTTATTTCCCACTCAGCGAATATTAAAAGGCTTAGAGACAAGACATTGATTGAAGAGAATGGTTATTCCCTTGTCAAAATCAATAACACAGTATGTAAGCCTTTTAAACTCGCCCTTGGGAGCTTGTCAGAAAAACAATAACTGCACAAATTTTTTAGATATAGGATGACTATACCAGCACAAATTTTATTTGTTATAATTCTTCTGACATAGCTCTGAGGTGGGAATAAATTTAATGGAATTGGTATAAATCAAAATAAATATGATAACAGCCATAGTTGAATACACCAAAAAGCAAAAAAGACAAATATATGAACTATATTTGTCTTTTCAATCTATTGAGCTTTTATGTTGCTTACTCGCTAATTAATGACTACTAAAAATCAATAAGTATTTAAGTAAATACTAGTAACACTACTCGTAAGAACGCTCAAGCCAAGCGATTTGTAATTTTAACTCTTCAATTTCATGGTTTGCATCGGCTAATTGTTCCACCGCTGATTTTTGAGCATTATCACGGTTATCTACACTAGCATCAGTATTTTTTGACATATTACGTCTTTCCTCATGGGCCATGTTAGCCTCCAAAAAATTGTTACCACACCTGTATTATTACACAATAACTTACATATGTAAGCTTTTGCCAAAAAAACTGGCTAAAAATCATCCTTAAAACTGTAAATTAAATGGCATAATTTAGCATTCATCCTCATCGTCTATTCAACCGATGTTGCTTTTATATTCCTATATTACAGCTCAGATTAAACTAGGATTTATAAGTGCCTCAATTGCCATTTTTTTCAAGTGTAACTGAGTTGCAAACTGAAAATTCAACAGTCCCTACAGATTTTTATGCAACTTTATTTAGCCTCACTATACTCAATAGTGTTGAATGGGTAGGAGTTGACTATGTTAATAGCACGCTCTAATAAAAAACTATTAGTTCCTTTTGTTTGTTTTATATTCATTACTGTGATGCTGTCTGCACGCGCAGGGCAATTAAATATTCAATTTGAAAATGATGGAGTATTTGCCAACGATGGAAATTATACTAACGGATTCTCATTAGCATGGGAGAGTATGCCTGAACTCATCCAGCAACATGATAATGCCACAAATATGCCAAAACTATCTCAGTTGCAATACCTGATGAGATTAGCACTAACACAAACACAAAAAGCCTGGGGAATGAAGATCTCCCAACGTATGTGGACGCCAAATAATATTAGGATAATAACGCTTCAAAATAATGATAGACCTTACGCAGGTTTGTTTGAGATAGAAAGTCACACAGCTGATTATGGTCCGAAATTCGCTCAAAAAAACTGGCTAGCACTAGGGATTACAGGTGTAAAATCTAAGGCCGAATACGTTCAAACAAAGGTTCATGATTTAATTGGTTCCATTCCTCCTTTAGGTTGGCAGTATCAAGTAAAAGAAGAAGTTACTTTACAACTGGCCTATGAGATTGATGCTTTACTATTTAGATCTAAACGATATCGCAGTAAATACATGGACAATAATCAGTGGGAAATCAGTAGCTATAGCCATTTATCCTTGGGCAACTTTAACACTGAGGCATCATTAGGATTATTATTTAGGTGGGGAACCAGTTTAAATAAGACCTTTGGCCGTTTAAGTAGTCACTTTGGCCACACTGGCAATACCACACAACTTGAAAACAACAATAATTTGACTATTTACTCAAGATTACAGTTTGGCTACCGCTTTAACGACTTAACCATTGAAGGTGATCTACCTTATGAATCAATCCTTGATATCCAGCATAATCAAGCTAAAGCAGTTTTAGGGATGCAATGGACAATAGATAATTACGCTATAACCTGGAGTTTGAATAGTTACACTCGTGCCTATAACCGGGATAAAAAGGCTTGGCACAGCTACGGATCGTTGACGTTAAGCTGCGCCATCTAATTGGCCGGTACTAAAGTTTATCTACAAACCTGACCGTTCTACTATTTCACTTTCAAAACCATCAATACTTTGCTGATTTTTCTTCACCCAGTATTTTTCAATACCTGCTTTATCTTGTTTTTCTGACCATTTAGCCAAATCTTTACGATCAGATTCATAAGAAAAATAGGGCACCGACATGCCACAAGATGCCTGCACTTTAGCGATATCAAGTAAGAAAATCTGTCGTGAGGCAACACTCTCAGGAAATAACTCAATGTATTCATTCCACTGCGCATCTCCTTTGTGCAGTACTTTAGCACTGCCATAAGCTCGTAAAGTAAGTGGCGAACCTTCAAACGCACAAAACATAACGGTCATGCGCGGGTTTAATAAAACATGAGCTGCAGATTCGTTACCACTACCCGTATGATTTAACCAAGCAATTGTAGTCGAATTAATAACCCGTAAACTATCCCCTCCCTTTGGTGATAAGTTAACTGTACCGGTATCTGCGGCAGTACTAACAAAATAAATTTTTTGTGCTGCGATAAATTCAATATGCATTGGTGATAGTTCTGAAAATTGCTTTCCCATGAGATTTATTTCACTCCTTTGTGTCAAAAATACGGTTATTTAATACTGACGTTTGTTTAGTTATATTTACAAAATACGCATCATTATTAAAGAGAAACTATCACTTTATAACAACTTTATGCTGATTTAACACAAAGGGTTGTTTAAGGTACAAATCAATAGGCTTTACAAAACTACTTTGGATGAAACATGTACGACCCACTCCTTGATGAGTCACTTGCCAGCAATGCGCCCTACCCTAGTAGCTATTGGGCTGATGTCGCAGGAGTCCCCCCTAAAGATGATGGTCAGTTAAATAAAGATATCACTGTTGATGTTGCCATTATAGGCGCCGGATATACTGGCTTATCGACCGCACTGCATTTAGCGCGTGATCACGGTATCAAGGCGACTGTACTAGAAGCCAATCGAACTGCTTGGGGTGCAAGTGGTCGTAACGCTGGCTTTATTCTAAAATCATCAGGTCGTAAGCCTTATGCAAGTATGCAATCTCAATGGGGAGAAGAAGTTATGCGAGGCATTTACCAAGAGATGTGTGCCGGTGTAGATACCGTAAAAAGCTTAATTGCTGAAGGCATTGATTGCGACCCCCAAGAAAGTGGTTATATTCGTGTAGCCCACAAGCCAGACATGCTAAAAAGTTTACTGGCTACCGCTGCATTGCAAAAAAAGATGTTTGGCTATGATATCCAAGAAATAACCCGTGAGCAGTTACACCAAAATTATATGGCAGATAACAATGCTTATGGTGCAATACGCTATCAAGATGGTTTTGGAATTAATCCATTAAAGCTTGCCTGGGGTTACCAAAAGCTTGCTCAAAAGGCTGGGGTCACCATTCATTGTGATACCTCAGTAGAAAAATGCTATCAAGAGTCCTCTCATAAAACTACTCAACAAAGCCAAACCACACAAATCCTGCACACACCATCTGGTATTGTAAAAGCTAAAAAGGTCGTTATTGCGACTAATGGTTACTCAGCTAAAAATTTCCATCCTTTAATTAAGAGCAAGAGCCTACCAGTACTCTCACAAATAATTGTTACTCAACCGCTAACACCAGCGCAATTGGCCGCTTGTAACTTTTTAACCAGCAATGTCATCATGGATACTCGGGCATTGAAATATTACTATCGAAAGTTACCAGATAATCGTATTTTATTTGGCGGTCGAGGAGCTATAACAGGAAAAAACGCAGCAGACCCATACTATGCCAACCGTTTACTCGCGGTATTGAAAACAAGCTTCCCAGCGCTAGGATCCTTACGCTACGATTATGCCTGGTCAGGCTGGTTATGTATGTCATTAGACGACATGCCTCATGTTTATCAAAATGAACAACAAAGTGTTTTTTATGCCATGGGCTATTGTGGCAGCGGCGTATCTTTTTCAGTACAAGCAGGTAAACGTTTGGCTCAAAAGGTTGCCGGAGTCACAGTGCCCAATTTACCCATTTATCAAACGCCATTAGCAACATTTCCCTTCGCACCACTAAGGCGTGTTGGTCAATGGGGCTATTTTCAGTACGGTAAAATAAAAGACCGCTGGCTTTAACGTTTCATTTAACTGAATACCCCCTTATTTAAAGTCTTTTCAATGTTATAACTCTGAATGATAAAGCCCTTAACATTAAGACTTGTTTCACCGAACAAAGTGTATACAATATACCTAAATTTATTACTGAGTACTTAAGCTAGAACATAAACTAGCACTTGAATACTCAGTAGATATGCTTCAAACAACGTTAAATTTTTAAAGGAAAGTGATATGTCCATTGGTATTGGTGGCTCTACAGCCGAAATAGAATTAAATAAATTAACCGATATGATAGCTGATGTAGCCCCTATCTCATTAGATGAATATCAACAACGCATTAGTAAAGCACAACAGCTAATGCGTGAACAAAACATTAGCGCTTTGTATCTCAATGCGGGCACTAATTTGACCTATTTCACTGGCACTGTTTGGTATTCATCAGAGCGATTAGTGGGTGCTATTTTACCTGCACAAGGCGATTTAATTTATATAGCTCCTTGGTTTGAAGTAAGTACGCTATCAGGCTTTATGCAAGTAAAATCAGAAGTTGCTAGCTGGCACGAACATGAATCCCCTTACCAACTAGTTATTGATGTATTAAAGAAAAATAACTGCGCACAAGGCACTATTGCCATTGATGAGTCTACCGCTTTTTTTGCTGTTGACGGCATGATTAACGCTGCAAAAGATCAAAAACTCTCGTTAGACTTCACCAGCAGTAAAAGCATTACCGCGGGCTGTCGAATGATCAAATCAGCGAGTGAAATAGCCTTATTACAACGCGCTAAAGACATGACCATGGTTGTGCATCGCGCAGTAGCCAAAATATTGACCGTTGGCATCACAACTGCACAAGTTACTGATTTTATAAATAAAGCACATCGTAAGCTTGGCGCACCTAAAGGCTCATCTTTTTGCATTGTTTTATTTGGCCAAGATACCGCCTACCCTCATGGTGTAAAAGAACCTAAAACTCTCGAAACTAACGATATGGTATTAATCGATACGGGTTGTTTAGTGCAGGGATATAACTCAGATATAACCCGCAGTTACGTGTTTGGTGAAGCGAATGAAAAGCAACGTGCTGTTTGGTTACATGAAAAAACAGCACAAGCGCAAGGTTTTGCTGCTGCAAAAATATCATCTGCTTGTGAAACGGTAGATATTGCTGCTCGCCACTACCTTGAAACACAAGGTTATGGTCCTGATTACCAAGTTCCAGGCCTTCCGCACAGAACTGGGCATGGTGTTGGATTAGACATTCATGAGTGGCCATATTTAGTCAGAGGCGATAAAACAGCTTTAGCAGCTGGCATGTGTTTTTCTAATGAGCCTATGTTATGTCTTTATGGTGAGTTCGGTGTGCGCTTAGAAGATCATTTCTATATGACAGCTACAGGTCCCAAATGGTTTAGTGAGCCTGCTCATTCAATTGATGACCCTTTTGGCTATGAAGCAGAAGCATAGTACCAATCCATATAAGTAAGCAGAGTCGTTCTATGCTTCTTCATAGAGCGACTCACACTATCTCAATAGACTAAAACGAATAATAATAATAATAATACCAAGCAGTAAAACGTACCCGTTAAGTGAACTATTTAACACTAGCTACCCTAAAAATAATGGTAACAATCTTGTTTATCGTTGGGGGTATTTAGCGGTACGCTTTATGATGGAAAATCATCGCGATAAGGTCGAAAAGAGCTTGGTATTATCTCGCCAAGGTGATTGGGCAGGATATCAAGCATTGATGCGTTCTTGGTCAACATCAATGGACCAGCAATGCTTTACTTGGTTAGGCAGTTTTGTTGAATAAAAAACAATGTGGGCAAAGCGACTCCATAACGTAATTAATACCTGTACCAATACCAATACCAATATCAATACTTAAATTAAGAGCTAACGACATAGAATATTGATAATAAAAGGCGCTAAGGAAAATGAAAGTAGCGCCTTTTTATTGAGTAAAAAAGCTTAAAATATATACCTATAACATTACGAATTGTAATCAATCTGCTCCTTAATAAAATCTATAAACACTCTTACTTTTGGTGAGATAAGTTCTCGCTTTAAATAAATTGCATACGTTGAACTCATACTTGCATACGGACTAAATATATTTTTCTCAAGTACCTGTACTAGTGTGCCATTCTCAAGTTCATTTATTACTGACCATTTTGGCATTAAAGCAAATCCTGCATGATTCAAAATTAATTGTTTTTGACCATTTATCGAACGGACAGTTAGTCCACTTTTTATTGTTAATTTTGTAGGTTTGTCGTTCATAAGATACCAATCACGCCACCCTGTATATTCGTAACGAATACACTCAAAATCGGTCAGGTTGAAAGGGGTCTTTGGAGCCCCATGCTCAGCAATGTACTGTGGGCTGGCGCATAGCAAAAAATTGTTGTTCGTTAACTTAAGCGCAACTAAATTTGAGTCTCGCAGGCGACCCGTTCTGATCGCGACATCCACATTTTCTTCCACTAAATCAACAACTCGACCTGTCATTTCTAATTCTAAGTTTATTTCTGGGTAGAGTTTAGTAAAAGTGGGAATCATGGGTAAAATACAGCACTCTGCAAAACCAACTGCCATACTCACTTTTAAGTTGCCTTTTGGTTTTTGCTGCAAGTCGTTCACCGCGCATCTTGCTTCATCAAGATCTGATGCTATTTTTTGTGAGTACTTATAGTAGGTTTGTCCTGCTTCAGTAAGACCAATATTCCGGCTAGTTCTCTTGAGTAATAAAACCCCTAGCTCTTTCTCAAGCGCTGTCAACTGCCTTGAAACTGATGAAGGTTGAACATCAAATATTCGGCTCGCCTTTGAAATACTGCCCGTTTCTACTACACAATTAAAGTAGTGAAGTCGTGTTAACATGCTCATTGGTATTACCTTACCTGTGTAATAAGTATTGAACAGTAATTCATCTTTGCAAAAAAAACAAAGGTAGTTTGCTTATAGCATTCTTGATAGCTTATTCCGCAATAATATAAAATAGCCAAATGAGTAAACCTATCAGGTAACATCTATGACTAAAAAGCCAGATTGTACTAGTGCGATGCAGAGCCTAATTACTGAAGTAAGGAGTGACTTTCCTTTTAACGTTCCAGAGGCAAATATTTGTGGTATATCCTGCGTTGGCTGCCCTAAAAAGCTATTAGAGATTGTTGATACTGAACTTTGTGACTGGGAGTCAAAACTTAATAATGACGTTGTGCCCAAACTTGGTGAAATATCCCAATTAGGTAAACTTTGTAAAAATGTAAGACGAGGCTTAAAACGAAATGGTCTAGTCGAATAATAAACTTGCTAATGCCCTTAGCTGCCTGTAGCACTTACCAATGAGTAAAGAGTAAAGAGTGTATGGCATTATTGCCCAAGCTCGCCATAGAGCCCTGAGATTTATCCGACTCAGTGTTCTGAAAGTTAACCTCTAGGATAGGGAGTCCTGTAGACTTTATCGATACTCTGCTCAGTCCTTACATTGTAACTATTAAAGGATGATAACCATTATATAGCACCACTAATTTCGTTAAAATTTCATTGTAATAGTGATGCCTTCTAAATAAATTAATCAGCTAACTTTTCTACCACGCTATTTGCGGCAACTAAATCACTAATCGCTGTTCCCACTGACTTAAATAGCGTTATTTCTTCACTTGATTGACGTAGCAATGATGGCGTTTTACACAGTTCAGCCAATTCACCAACGATATCATCCTTGTTAAAAGCCCCCTCAGCCATAGGAATGAGCAATTCACCCGCTTCGTTTAAGGTATTCGTTAAACTATCAACATATACCCTAGCTCGCGTTACTGTTGTTGTATCGCACTCACGCGCATCAGTCATGTGATTACCTAAGCAATCAATATGACAACCTGCACTGACGCTATTCCCATCAAAAAGTGGTGTTTTAGCCCCCGTTGCACAGCAAATAATATCAGCACTCCCTACTTCAACATTAACGTCAGTACTGGCTTTAAAAGTAACTGTTGGATACAAGGCACTAAAATCTTTGATCAATTCACTTACTTTTGCTGCATTACGTCCCCAAAGGGTAATTTGCTTAATATCTCGCACAGTTAAATGTGCTTTTACTAAATAACTTGCTAAGTTACCGGTACCAAATAACATCAAATGCTGGCTATTTTCTCGAGAAAGCAATTGACTGGCTAGCGCTGAAATAGCTGCTGTTCGCCAATAAGTAACACTCGTGCCATCGACAAGTGCTAATGGCTCTCCTGTTTGGCGTTTAAATAGCATTATTTTCGAAAACAAACCTGGTAAATCATGTTTTTGTGCGTTGTCAGGAAAGTAAGTAAAGGCTTTATTGCCAATCACTTTTTCATTCCATGAAGGCAATAGCGCAAGCGCATCATGATTGTCACTTTGCTCAGGGGCAAGTGAATAAACCTGTCGTTGTGGCATACTAAAAGGGCGACTAAAACTATGTTTTAGTAAAGGAATTAACTCTTCAAAATTAAGGTTTTGGTGGACTTGTTCGGCGCTAATAATTTTCATGGAGATCTCGTTATCACTGTTAATTATGTCAAATAGTATTTAGGTTATAATTCGCTAGAGTTCAATCAAGCCCTTAGGCGATTTGGTGATAATTTTTAAACCATCGTCTGTTAACACCACATCATCTTCTATACGTATACCACCCCAGCCAGGAATGTAAATACCCGGTTCTATGGTAATAACGCAACCTTTCTCAATAACGGTATGACAGTCAGGTCCAATAAAAGGTTGTTCATGTAAAACTAAACCAACCCCATGACCTAAACCTTCTCCGGCGTATTTTTTATATTCACTGTTTAGCAATATGTTTGCTGATTGCTGATATAAATGGCTGGCTAAAACGCCCTCAGAAATTTCATCAATTGCCGCTTGCTGTGCTGATTGCACCAATTGATAGATGTGTTTTTGCTCTGCACTTGCTTGACCAAAAACAAAGGTACGCGTCATATCTGAGCGATAACCATTAACCACAGCTCCAAAATCAATTAAGATGATATCACCAAGCTTTAGTTGCTTGTCTGAAGGAATACCGTGAGGCAAAGCACTGCGCTCACCAAATAATAAAATAGTGGCAAAAGAAACTTCTTCTGAGCCAAGTTTCGCCATTTGGTAATCAAGTTCAATAGCCAATTCTCGCTCAGTAACACCCGCTTTAACTGAATTAAGCATGGTCGCTAATGCTGTATCTGCTATTTTTGCTGCTTGCTCCATCGAAGCAATTTCACTGGTCGATTTAATAAACCGTAGCGCTTCAACAGCGCCGCTTATGGGTTCTATTTGTCTCAATTTAGTTAATTGGCTGATCTGTTGGTGAATCTGTTGCCATTGCATCACGCTAATATGTTCACTTTCAAAACCAAGGCTCTGACAATCATCTTGAAATAACAGATCTTCAATGAGCGAAGCTAAACTTTGATTAGCCCTATCGCGGCAAATAACATTAAAGTGCTTTGCTTGTGTTTTAGCTTGCTCAAAATAACGGTAATCGGTCAGTAAATAGTTGCCTTTGCTTGTCAATAAAATGGTCGCTGCATGGCCAGTAAAAGTTGAAAGGTAGCTGATATTTATATCACTAAAGATCAACATGGCACTGTAAGACTTGTTTAAAACCTTCTCTCGTAATGTTGTTAAGTTCATAATACTCCTTAAATATTTCAGTTCTTATTTTTTAAATATTTATTTATGTCAATTCGGTTATCTTAATAAAAAGCCATATTTCAACGGATCTTCAGCGTTAATAAACCACTGGCCTTTACCGCAGACATAAGCATCGCCTGTTACCTCAGGAATAACCGCATCAAACCCTGCAAAGGTCAGTGTTTCAATAGCTCGAACATGAAATGGACTCGCTAAAATACTCTCAATGGTAATCGTTTCATTTACAGCAACTTGCTGTTTAGCATGATGCAATGCTATACGTCCACTAACACCACTGCCTGTCGGACTTCTGTCCAACTCACCGTCAGCAAAAATGCAGACATTACGAGAATGAACATCTTGGTTTGGCGAGTCATCAATAAAAATCACGCCATATAAAAAGCTCAACTCGGGCGAAGTAGGATGCGAGATAGTTAACTCTGCCGCTGACGAATTGATGATGGCTTGCTTGATTTTTCGGCCATAATCAATAAGCTTTTCTTGTTGCTCGGGCACTAATGACAAATCAAGAGATGATGCTTGTACATAAGCATAAAAAGCACCGCCGTAAGCGATATCAAATTGAACCGTGCCAATGCCATCAACTTGAATTTGTTGATCTTTAGCATATACAAATGAAGGCACACACTGAAAGCTAACGTGTTTCACCACATCGTTTTGGCTATAAGCTAATGCGTGAATTTGACCACAAGGTACATCGATAACAACCTTAGTAACATCGCCTGTTCTGGCAATCACACCTGACTCAACCGCAGTTTTTGTTAAGGCAATAACCGCATGACCACACATGGTGCTATAACCTTCGTTATGAATAAACACTGCACCAAAATGGCTATCGTCTCGTTCTGCCTCGGTGATAATAGCGCCATACATATCCGCATGACCGCGTGGCTCAAACATCAATGCGCGGCGAAGTTGATCATAGTTTTTTTTGCAATCATCTACTTTTTCCAAAATGGTCTTGCCTTTAAGGGCAGGAAATCCACTGGTGATAATACGTAATGGTTCACCACCGGTATGGCACTCTAGAGAATTAATGGTTAAAAAGCTTTCTTGCTCACTTTTGGGTTGCCATTGTTCAAACTTTTCTGCTGCTTTTTTAATATTCTTAGTCATATTTATTACTCTTCCATTCACAATTTACTTGTCCACTTTTACTGATAACTAGTTGCCTAAGCGACCGATAATGACTGCTCTTTTTGTGCTAACTGCTGCTTTTGTATATCGCCAATAAAATGCTTATTAAACAAATAAAAGGCGATACAAGTAACAAAACCTAGGCACGCGATAATGACCCACATTAATTCAGGGCGTGATAATGTCGTCGCAAAGTAGCCATATAACCAACCCGAAAGTAAGCCCGCAAATAAATTACCTAATGCCATAGAAACAAAATAATACCCCATGAACATGGCCGCTTTATCCTTAGGAGCAAAGCTTGCCACATATTCTTGGCTTTTCGGTGCTGAAATCATCTCACCAACCGCAAACACCATAACCCCACAACTCACGAACAGTCCGCCAAAGATCATGGAGTGGGCAAATCCCTGCATTAACATAGAAAGGGATAAAATGGCGGTACCGACAATCAACGCGGGCAAGGCTTTAAACTTGTCGACAACGTGACTGATAGCAATTTGAAAAACAATGATCATTAAAAAATCGATACTTAATATAGTCGCAGGGTTCATTTGACGGTATTGCGTCGACCACTGCATCGCTATATCTTTACTTAATGCTTGTGCACTTGAGTCGGTTACTAACTGCGCTTGATTTAGTTGAGCAAAAACATGGATAATTTCATGCTCAGGAATACGTACATCGAGCGCAGAAAGTGTGCGTATAACTTCTTGTAAAACCGCTGGACTGTGGCCAATATTAACCTCTCGATAATACTCAGCTAGTCGTGATATTTCCCCCGATAGGATGTCGATATTAACTGACGTTAAAACATCATGTAGCCAAGGACTAAATGAATAGAGAAGCGAAACCAAATCTGAACTATCGACAAAATCTCGAATATAGACAGGTAAAGTGACGAAAATTTGCATATAGACAGTCCAAAATCCTGTCAAAATAAGCAAATAAATCATAAAAGGTTTATTGCCCATGCGCATTTTTTGTAAATACCATGGCAAACTTACTGGCGCTAGCAAGTGTTGTGCTGTGACTTTAATGTTATTAAGAGTATCACTGCTATCAGAAACAAAGTTGCTATTAGGGGCACTATATTTCGCCACAATAACATCCCAAATAGCAGCACTTATCACAAGAAAAGCAACAATTAACAGCGTACTTTGTGCGCCAATAAAACCGGCATAAAAAGCGACTAACAGCACCAATAAAGGCACGACTAATAAGGCTAAACGGAAATTGCCAAGTACCTGCTGCATTTCTTGAAAAACTTGTTTCAGTGTTTTATTTTTTGCATGACGTTCAGGTTCTTTATAGAAGAATAACGCTGGAATAAAATTTACCGAAATCCAAATACACGCAAAAATGAACACCCATTGCCAACCATAATGCTTTTGAATTATCGGCGCTAATACTGGACCTAAAAAGCCGCCAATATTAACCATCATATAAAAAATGCCAAAACCTAAACCACGATTTGTATCATCCGTTGTTCGGCTAATGGTTGCGGTGACGACCGGTTTAAAAATTCCTGCCCCAAGGGCTATCAACATGAATATGCTCATAAAACTTGTTAAATCTTTGGCATAACCTAAGAAATAATAACTAGGCGCCATTAAGGTAAAAGACAGCAAGAACATTTTTCGATAGCCAAATCTGTCTGCTAGTGCGCCAGAAACAACAGGAAATAAATAAAGAAAGAAAGGTACCACTCCCATAATCAAGCCACGTTCAGTATTACCCAGACCTAAGCCGCCTTGAGAACTTGGCGTCATAATATAACTAGCAAGCAGCGTGTACATGCCATACCACGCAAGTCGCTCAAAAATCTCCATGGTATTGGCTACATAAAAGGATCGCTGAAAAGGACTTCGTTTAGTTTGATTCACTCTCTTATCCACCGATATTTTTTTATTATTGGTTATTGACCATTGATCATCAACAACGTTGTGCAACATTGAACATTGCATAAATCAACAAGGCTAAAGTTAAAAGTAAAAAAAAGCCAAGTACATAACATGTACTTGGCTTTTAAATTAGTCTTTCAACAATGTCGGTAATAACTCAGCCGGCATATTTTGATAACAGATAGGACGTCTGAACCGGGTAATCGCTTCACTTCCCACTGATGTTGTTCTGATATTAGTTGATGCTGGAAATGGACCACCGTGATTCATTGAAGCACACACTTCAACACCAGTAGGCATTTGATTATAAATCAGTCGACCTACTTTATGGGCAAGACGTTGACTTAGCACTTTGGATTCAGCTAAATCACTATCTAAGCCGTGAATACTCGCGGTTAAATTACCTTTAAGTAATGTTACAAACTGCATCATTTCAGCCGTGTCTGCACAGCGAACAACCAAAGCACTAAAGCCAAAAACTTCTTCTTGTAATAATGGCGTTTTGGCGAATGTAGCCAGATCAGTGGCAAATAAAGACGCTGAACACTCTTGCTCATTTCCACTAAGGCCTGTTGATAGCAAGCTAACACCGCTAAGTGTTTTACGTTCTGCAACAGCAGCTTTATAGCTTGCACACATGGCAGGCGTTAACATAACACCAGCAATTTGTTGTACTAACGCTTCACTTGCTGAAGTAACAAATGTTTGATAGTTAACGCTATCTTTACCGCCTACTACAACCCAAACACCAGGGCTGGTGCAAAATTGCCCTTGTCCCATCATTAATGAAGCAACTAAACCTTGTGCTATTTCAGCGCCATCTTGTGCCACTTTATTAGGCATAATAAATTGCGGGTTAATGCTGCCAAGCTCACCATAAAAAGGAATAGGCTCAGGGCGTTGATGAATTTGCGCTTGCAGAATCATACCTACACGTTCAGAGCCAGTAAAACCAACGGCCTTCACTAATGGATGAGTAACAATTTGAGTTGCTATTGCGTAGTTTTTACCTTGGATAAGCGAAAAAACACCACGGTCTAATTCACAAGTATCAATCGCTTTAAGAATTGCTCTTGCCACTAATTCAGCGGTAGCCGGATGTGCGGCGTGTGCTTTCATCACCACAGGACAGCCCGCAGCTAAAGCCGATGCAGTGTCTCCACCCGCAGTAGAGAAAGCAAGAGGAAAGTTACTTGCTGCAAAAACACCAACGACACCTAAAGGTAAATAACCTAAACGGGTATCAGGTTTTGGTAACGGTTGACGATCATTGTTTGCTTGCTCAACAACGCCTTGATACTCACCTGCTTCTAATAAATCAGCAAATAAACCAAGTTGGCCAATTGTTCTGCCTCGCTCGCCTTGAATACGCATTGCAGGTAAACCTGTTTCACCACAAGCGGTTTCAACAAGTTCATCACCTAAGGCAAGAATCTCAGCCCCAATGACACGTAAGAAAGTGGCGCGTTTTTTTGCACTTAACTGGCTATAAGTAGTGAATGCTTCATTGGCACGGTTGACAGCGGTGTTTACTTCAAGCGCTGTTGCCTCAGCAAACCCAAGATCAATAGCACAATGTGTTTGGGCATTAAATGCTTTAAAGCCACCTTGTGTATTGCCTGACCATTCGCCAGCAATTAAATTCTGTCCTGTTATTGTCATTTTCTTACTCACTTATGTTGCTAAGTGCCTTCATTGAATAAACGCACTGGATATAATCTGTATACAAACAAGAGATAAGATGGAAACTTTCCATACTTTAACTCTTTGTTAGCTCTGTATTATTTAGGTTACTTAACGCTAAAACCAAAGGCGTAAGGGTCATCGTCATCAATGGTAATGCAGTTTTTTGCAAACACTTTTGCCCAACCTTGAATACTTGGCATTATGGCAGTGATAGTTTTACCTTCACTACCAAGCTCAACCACGCCTTCAACCTTGCCGGTAAATTGACTACCGATATAACTCTCATGCACAAAAGTATCACCTAAAATCAGCTCGCCTTTGGCAAATAACTGCGCCATTCTCGCGCTAGTACCTGTACCACAAGGTGAACGGTCAATGGCTTTATCACCATAAAACACTGCATTGGCTGCATCAGAGCCTTTAGTTTGTGATTTCCCTGTCCACAAAACGTGGCTGACACCATTAACACTGGCATCTTCGGGGTGAACACAAACAAGCATTTTACTGGCTACTTCACGGACAATAGGGCTCCATTGGAGTATTTCAGCAGCACTCCATTGTTCAATACCGGGGAAGTTTTTTTGTGGTTCAACAATCACGTAAAAATTACCGCCGTAAGAAACATCAACAGTTAGCTTACCTAACTCTGGAATATCTAAGGTGATATCTCGGTGTGCTAAATAGGAGGCAACATTAAATATTTTAACGTTAGAAACTTTGCCATCACTTTCTTGATACTCAATGACAATTTGACCTGCAGGTACATCGATAATGAGCTTACCAGGTATTTTTGGCGTGATAATACCGCTTTCTAATCCCGCAGTAACAGTGCCGATAGTGCCGTGACCACACATAGGTAAACACCCAGAAGTTTCAATAAATAGAATTGAGGCGTCGGCATTATCACTACAAGGTGGATACAAAAATGCACCCGACATCATATCGTGCCCACGGGGTTCAAACATTAAACCTCGACGGATCCAGTCATAACGCTCAATGAAATCAAGCCGCTTTTCACTCATGGTTTCACCTACTAAGTGAGGGTGACCACTAGTCACTAACCGAACCGGATTACCGCAAGTATGCGCATCAATACAAAAAAATGTACCCTTAACCATATTGTCCCCAAGCGTTGAGCTTTAGCGTGCTTAAAATAGTGATGCGCGAGCAATTAAACTGATTTTCAAAACTCACGCATTAATGAAAGGTTGAGAATTAATCTAAGTTGAATTTGCTTAAATCGATACGGTTAGCAACGGCTTCGTTATAAATACGTTCAACGTTTGCACGCTCAGCACCAACTAAAGGCATACGTGGAGCACGTGTTAATTCGCTACCGCGGCCGGCAAGTTGTTCGCATAACTTGATGCACTGCACAAGCTTAGGTACGGTATCTAAACGTAATAAAGGTAAGAACCAACGCCAAATTTCAAGCGCTTCGGTATAACGTCCCTGCTCTGCTAATTTATAGATAGCTACAGACTCTTTTGGGAATACGTTTGTTAAACCCGAAATCCAACCGGTACAACCCAGCATTAAAGATTCAAGGGCAATATCATCTACGCCGCCAAAAATAACAAAACGATCGTCAAAAGCAGAGTACAACTCAGAAATACGACGAGTATCCTCAGTTGCTTCTTTAATTGACACTATGTTGTCTTCTTGAGCCAAGATTTTCATGCCTTCAATACCGACGTCGACACCATAAGTAACAGGGTTGTTGTAAATCATAATAGGTAAACCACAGTTACGTGCAATTTGCTGGTAATGGTTTACGGCCTCACTTTCATCAGACTTGTAAATCATGCCTGGTAATACCATTAAGCCATCAATGCCTATTTCTTCACAGGCTTGTGAGAATTCGATAGCAAACTGAGTCGAGGTTTCAGCAACACCCGAAAGTAAGGGAACACGCCCAGCAACAACTTCTTTTACTGCTTTTAAGATAGCAATTTTTTCTTCACGGGTATGTGAAGCATTTTCACCAACAGTACCCAAAACAATGATGCCGTTAACACCTTCATTGATAATGGTATCAACCATTTTAGTAGTCGCTTCAAAGTTAATAGATAAATCTTCGTTGTATTGCGTTGTTACTGCTGGGTAAACACCTTGCCAGTTTACGTTCATAATATTCTCTTCATTCTTCGTGATTAAAGACCAATCGCGTAGTTCCACAATTGGCTTTGATAAACTATTGCTAGTCAGATTTAAATATATTGTATACAATATTTAATTTGTGGCAAGTATAATTTTGATTTAACCTCAACTCTGCTTAAGAGATAGATAAACCAGTAAATTATTGTTAAATACATTTAAAAGAATCTATAGCGAGGTAGTTTTTCTTAATTTAAGGCAAATTTACGCGTCAATAGCTTGCCTATTGCAAGTAGATTTAACGCCGAAGTAAGTAAAATTAACCGTTATAGGAGTATTTATTAAGCCGTGTTGAGGTTATTTAACCAAAATGCCAATAACACTATCGATTTAAACTTTCAGTCATCACAGGGTATTAGTTAAATGAGCACAGCAATTGGTCAAGAAGGTAATAACAAACAACAAACAGTTGCGGTTATCGGTGCTGGCATTATCGGTATAAACTGTGCGTTAGAATTACAAAGCTTAGGCTATCAAGTCACTTTGCTTGATAAAGAAGGTATTGGTTCAGGCTGCTCTAAAGGAAACGCAGGTCACTTTGCTACAGAACAAGTCTTTCCACTTGCTGAGTTTTCATTGTTATGGCAGATGCCAAAATTACTGCTTGATCCGCTTGGGCCTGTCGCTTTATCTGCCAAGCACTTCATCAAAGCCATTCCTTGGTTTATACAATTTTTTAATAATATGCGACCGACGCTACGTGACAAGAACAAGAAAGCCCTCCAAGCACTCAATAAAAATGCCATCAGTCATTATACGGCGCTATTGAAAGCCGCTGAGGCCGAGCATTTAATTAGCTTAAATGGTTCGTTATTAGTCTTTGAAAGCAATGATCGAACTAAAGTTGAGGTTATGTATTTGCATTATTTAACTGCGGGTATTGCGGTAAAGCTTTTAGATAGAACTCAAACCCTTGAGTTAGAGCCCAACTTAAGCGGCAATATCAACTATTCACTTTATTTTACTGATGTCGCTCATACTATTGATCCCCTAGCGCTTAGCAAAACCCTGGCTGAGTTTGCTATGTGTAAGGGCATGACCTTTCAACAAACAGCAGTAACCGCGGTGACTCAGTCACAAACGGGCGTCACCGTACTAACAGATCAGCAATGTTTACATGTTGATCACTGCGTTATCGCGTGTGGTGCTTGGTCAAAAGAATTACTAAAAGGCTTAAATTATCAATTACCTATTGAAGCTGAACGCGGTTATAGCTTGAGCTTACCTATTTCAGCAACAGCAAATTCGCCTTTATCTCGCCCGGTTGCATCAGCCGAGCGCCGCTTTATTATTACCCCAATGGAAAACACCTTAAGACTTGCAGGCACTGTGGAATATGCAGGGCTTAATACGCCAGCAAACTATAAACGCGCTGAGATGCTAAAAGAAAATGCCGCATTTATTTTAAAAACATTACCTGATAGTGAAGAGAAGCAAGAAAAGTGGATGGGGTGTCGTCCGTCATTACCCGATTCATTACCTGTAATTTGCCAAGCGCCAAACCATGATAAAATTTTCTTCGCGCTCGGTCATCAACACTTAGGGTTAACTCAAGGAGCGATCACCGGAAAGCTTATTGGGCAGCTAGTTAGCGGACAAACAACTGAAATCAATGTAGAGCCTTTTTGTATCAGCCGTTTCAACTAGGTTATCGTTAGTTCAAGAAAACATAACCAATAAAACCAAGCCAACTAACACCTAATAATAACCAAGGTAAATAATTACTACTTTGGATTTCGGTTAGTTCAGTGGTTTCTTCTGTCAGACGCTGCTTTTGCTTTACTTGTTGTTTACGATCTTTATCTCGCTCACGTGACTTTTTACTTTGCAGTTTTTTATACTCTGCAATACCTTTTTCTATCCCTTGGGCAATGAGCTTGGTTTGCTCTTTCGTTTGCCCTTTTTTTTGTGTAGCTTTGGCAACTTTCAGCGCTTGATCTTGAGTTTCTTGTGATACTTTATTATTCATAGATAAAATCTCTTTTTTGCTAATACCAAACTAGTCAAATAGTTAAAAAGTGCCGCTAAAGTTAATGCCGTAATGCCCACTTTTAGCGATAGGCGAAATAGTAATACCTGAGTAGGGTTCGGTGAAATAGAGGCCTGAAATAATACCAATAGCAGCCCCCGCTAAAACGTCTTCTAGATAATGCTTATCGCTTTCAACTCGACTATAACCGACAAAAGTAGCACCTATATAAGCCGGAATGGCCCACTTCCAGCCATAACGCTGCTGAATAAATGTTGCTGCAGCAAAACTATCAGCCGTATGGCCTGAAGGAAATGAGTCCTCATCTGAGTCATCTGGTCGGTCTTTATCTACTGCATACTTTAAGCCTTCCACTGCCACACGAGAAACAACTCCTGTTTTTATAAGCTGCCAGCTGCCTTGATAATCATCCTCTATCACTAGCGTTGCGCCAAGGGCCGCTGCAGGTAAAAGTAAATGGATGATATCCCCTGATTTTTCTAAAGAGGATTTTGCAAGTACAGGAACTGTAAATAGTAATAAAAATATAAATGAAAGTGTTTTCACCAAGCTAACTCATAAAATAACAAATCGTGGCCGTCTTTATACCTAGCAAAATCAATAATTGCAAAGATGATTTGACTGAATACGACGAGATAGCAGGATAATTAACAAAAATACAATGCATAACTATTTTATGCTCTAGCCTTACAAATATAAAGGTCTATCGTGGCTGTAACAATGTCCTCGTCGAGTAAACCCTACTGTTAAACGTATCTAGGTTGACATTTTATTAACATACGCGAAAATGTCAGTGTTCAAAGTAGTACTGATCACAATTAACTGTTAACCATAAGCTAAAATAAATAGTTAAACAATGTAATGAAGCAGCATAAAAATCCTATTGGATACAGCAAAATCAGGTTGTTTTAATAACGCTACAAACCGTATTACTAATTAATTTAAAAAGAGACTTATTCTATGAAAAAAACTTTGATAGCAATTGCCTTAGCTACTACCGTTATTGGCGGTTGTGGCATGTTTGACGCGAGTAATGACAACAATAATAAAAGTACTATGGCCAGTAAAGCCGAACTAGGAAGCTTTGGTGTTGATTTAAGCGCCCGCAATGAAGTCGTTAAACCTGGTGATGACTTCTTTATGTATGCAAGTGGGACTTGGTATGACCATTATGTAATGCCTGCCGACAAAACACGTTTTGGTGCTTTTACCGGGTTAGCTGAGCGCAGTGAAACACAAGTAAAAGAAATTATTGACGATATTACTAGCCGTACTGATTTAAACGCCGATGAACAATTAGTGGCTGATTTTTATCAAGCCTATATGGACACTGAAACCGTTAATGAATTAGGCATCAGCCCAATTCAGTCAACGTTAGATCAAATTAGCGCAGTAAAGAATACTACAGACTTAACCAAAGTATTTGGTGAAGCATGGTTATCAGGGGCTAAATCTCCTATTGGCGGTTATATGTGGTTTAACCGTTTAAACCCAAATCAATATGAAATGTCTGTTGGTGCTGGTGGTTTAGGTCTTCCTGATCGTTCTTACTACTTAGAAGAAAGTGAACGATTTGTGAAAACGCGCAATGCGTATGTAGAACATATCGTTACTATGTTGAGCTTTGCCGGAATAGAAAACGGTCAAGCACGTGCTGAACAAATTTTAGCGCTAGAAACTAAAATAGCGCAAGGTCATTGGCCACGTGAGAAAAAACGTAATCGTGACTTAACCTTAAACCAAGTACAACGTACCGATTTGGCTAAACAATATCCAGATTTTGACTGGGATACTTACTTCGCTCAATCTGGCTATAAAGTGCCACAACTTAATATTTCTCAACCTGAACCCGTTAAAGCAATGATCGCTTTGGTGAATTCAGAGCCGTTATCGGTTTGGCAAGACTATTTAACCTTCCATACTATTAGTGGTAATGCCGATTTATTATCTGAAGAAATTTATGCTGCTAACTTTGCTTTTTATGGCAAAGAGTTAAGCGGCCAACAAGAGCCTCGTCCACGTTGGAAGCGCGCTATTGGCGAAATGTCAGATACCGAGTCTTTAGGTTTTGCTATTGGTAAAGTGTATGTAGCCCGTTTCTTTCCTGAAAGTTCGAAACTGCAAATGGCTCAACTCGTTGAAAATTTACGTACCGCACTTGGCCAACGTATCGATGGCCTTGATTGGATGGGCGAAGAAACCAAAGTTAACGCGCATGCTAAGCTTGCCGCATTTAATCCTAAAATTGGTTACCCTGATGTATGGCAGGAATTTGATGGCGTAACCATTTCTAAAAATGACTTGGTTGGTAACATCAAACATCTTCGTCAATTTTTTAATGCTGATAGCGTTGCTAAAGAGTTAAAGAAAACCGACCGTAGCCGCTGGGGCATGACGCCACAACGTGTAAACGCCTATTACAACAGTTCATTTAATGAAATTGTATTCCCTGCGGCAATTTTACAACCACCATTTTTCGATCCAAATGCTGATGCCGCGGTTAACTACGGTGCCATTGGTGCGGTAATTGGTCATGAAATGGGCCACGGTTTTGATGATCAAGGTTCAAAGTCCGATGCTAATGGTATTCAACGTAACTGGTGGACTGATGAAGACCGTGATGCCTTTGATGCTAAAGCGGACCAATTAGTTGCACAATACAATAAGTATGAGCCTATTCCTGATAACTTTGTTAACGGCCGAAACAGCCTAGGCGAAAACATTGGAGATGTTGGCGGTTTATCAATGGCCTACCATGCTTATAGATTAAGCTTAAATGGCAAAGAAGCACCGGTTATTAACGGTGTGACAGGTGATCAACGTTTCTTCTTAGCTTGGGCACAAGTATGGAAAGAAAAACGCACTGAAAAGAGCATGTTAAACCAGTTACGTGGTGGCACACATGCACCAGGTCGCTTTCGTGCTCAAGCACCGCGTAACCATGATGCATGGTACAAAGCGTTTGACGTAAAACCAGGTGATGCCTTGTATTTACCAGAAGATGAACGTGTTCGTATTTGGTAATAATAATACTGGAGAAATCGTTTAACAGATAATCCTCCCAACAACGAAATGCCAGTCAGGTAACCTGACTGGCATTTTTTATTGCTTGAGATAATATTTAAAGCACCTTTATTACATCAATTTTATGTTGTAATAATTATATTTACATATTCAACTTTAAAAGAATCAAATGAAAATAAAGGTTCAAAAACAAGGCGCTTGATTGAGCAATAGCGGGCTATTTTGATTGAAAGCAACGACGTTATTGGATATTTAGACCATTTGAAAATCACCACTTCGCCAGATAATTAAGACTAGTTAAACTTAAAGCGCGATACCAATTCATTCAGATGGATAGCTTTATATCTGAGCTCACTGCAGGCAATAGAGGTTTGCTGAACTATATCGCTATTAGCACGTGAAATATCAGCAACGGCAGTAACATGAGGGTTAATCTCACCCACTACATTCGATTGCTCCCCGGTAGCGGTAGCAATTTGCAGATTCATATCATTCATTATACTAATACTCTCAGAAATACTTTCTAAGTGTTTGCCCGAATGACCCGCTTCTGTTTGACTAGTAGTGCTGAGCTCTGTGCTATGAGAAATAGCGGCAACCACTTCTTCTGTTTTTGCTTGCAACTTTTCAATGATATTTCTAATCTCTTTGGTTGAGTCATGACTGCGTGATGCAAGAGTTCTTACTTCATCAGCGACGACGGCAAAACCTCGCCCTTGCTCTCCAGCGCGAGCCGCTTCGATAGCAGCATTTAACGCCAATAAATTAGTTTGCTCTGACACACTACGTATTACTTCAACCACAGTATCAATAGAGCGAGCATCCTCAGCTAATTGGGCGATCATAGTACTAGTAGAAACTAACTGCTCGCTCATGTCGGAAACACTCGCGATAGTTTGTACCACTGAATCATTACCTTGCTGCACTGTTTCATCAGCAGCTTGTGCACTTTGTGCGGCATTATTAGCGCTGCCGGCAATTTCTTCTGCAGTCATGCCCATTTCATGCATTGCCGTAGCAATTTGCTCCACTCGGCTCACTTGCTCATTTATCTCAGATTCCATGGATTTGGCTTGAGCATCTATTTCATCAATCGCTGCCGCTAATTCATTCCCAGTATTATAAACTTGTTGTAATAATTCACTTAAATGACTTACAAATTGGTTATAACCTCTTGCCATAGTACCCGCTTCATCTTGACGTGAATCATCTAAACGATGCGTTAAATCACCACCACCTTTACCAATTTCAGCCAACATATCAGCGAGCTGGCCAAAAGGTGCAATTAAACGAGAAATAAGCCAAGTACTTACAAATGCAAAAATAACCGCAATAATAACGCCCATCATCACTAAGGCCCATGTCGCTTGGGTTAATCCACCAAGCACTTCTTCTTTAGCTACCTCTGCAATCACATACCAACCAATACTCTCTAAATAACGACTCGCAATAAGGGTTTTAGTGCCATTAAGGGTAAATTCAGCTGAACTAAACTGAGCTTTTGATAAGAGATCCTGGCTGTTACTAACACCAATATCAGCTAAGTTTTTACCAATTTGTTGAGTATCAGGGTGAAGTTTGATCTTGCCCTGTTGATCAACTAAAAATACCTTACCTGTTTGTGCAATACGGTACTGGCTTATGCTGTTAGCCATATTCTCTAGTGATAAACCAACGCCTACAACAGCACTAGGTTTACCCGAAACGTTCATTGAATAATTAATAAATAAGGTCGGTATATTAGTTTCTTCATCAACATCTAAGCTCAGTTCATATTTTTTACCACTATTGATAAAGCCATAAAACCATTGGTCTTTATTTTCTTGTGGAGACAAGGTTTTAAAAAGCCCGCTAGGCGTGAAATATTTTCCAGTATTGGCTGAGACTAAAAAGGCACTTATTGTATTAAATTCACTCTGGATATTTTTCAAATAAGTAATGACTTGCTGATGATCACCCTCTTGTTCGCCATTGGCAATAAACTGCTGAGAGTAAAGGTTACTAGACATAGTTTGCGCTACGGTAATGGGTAACAATAATTGCGCATCAAGGTTATTGGCTACCTCACCCAGCGCTGCGGGTAACTCTCTTTCAATTGCAGCCTCCAAAATAATAGCGCGGCTTGAGTTAAGGGCAAAAGCACTAACAATCAATATAGATAGCACCACAGCGGTCAAGGTAGTAAGTACAACTTTACGACGAATAGTTAAATTCAGCATAGATAAATATCTTCCTTTAGCGTAAAACAGAGTAGAAATAGGGGGTAATACAGGCTCTGAAAAATATCGAACTATTTATTTTTCAGTTTAATTAATTAAAGGACTATACCCAAGCCACATGAAGATGCAGGTTACAGCTGGAATTAGAAACGCTTTTAGGCAAGGCATTGATTGAAGAGAATAGTTATTCTATTGTCGAAATCAATAACGTAGCATAAAGCGTTTCTAAACCAGCCCTGCAGGGACGTCTGAGCAAATCATGCTCTTCGTTTTCTCCTTTGTTAAGGGAATAACCATTAATAAAAGGAGGTGCCTTGATCATGAATCGCTCAGGCGTCCTGAAATAAGCATCTTCAAGTGGTTTGGGTATAAACCAATTAAACAATAGACCACATCACATCATAATTTTTAAAATTTTCTTAAGCACCAACTAGTGATTTCATATTATGGAATGTGAAACAAATTAAAGAAATTATAAATGAAAATATGCTTTCTCTAGAACAAACAAAAAAAAACCAAGCTGCATTAGCTTGGATTTTGGTGTTGTATCTTTTAGGGGCTGTTGATCTTTCGAGATTGTTTTTGCAGCGATTTGTTGGGTATTTATACAAGGCAGAGTCTTTGTCATGTGGTTGTTCCACATAAAAAGACGATAACGCCGTAAAAATGACCAACAAATGCTGTCCGAAGGATTCGGCTAAAAGCGTTTTACTCTTTGTTGAGTAGTATTTGCTTAGAATGACTAGGCTACACACTACTCGTCGCGATTAAAACGCTTTTATCTCGAACAAAATTTAACCGCGAAAGATCAACAGACCCTAGTAATAAAATAACTTTCAGGTACGATTTTTTACCCTACTGATTCTTGTTATTCTACTCAACTGCCTTGGTTTTATATTTTTCAAACCAAGCAAGAGTATGTTCGATTTTAGTAATCATTCTTGACGGTTTTCCCGCAATACCATGAGGCGAACCGGGTACTTTGACTAACACAGTATCAATCTTTCTTAGTTTAAGCGCTTGATAAAACTGTTCAGTCTGCGCCATTGGTGTACGTAAATCTTCTTCACCCGTCATCAACATAGTCGGTGTTGTAACGTTACCTACTAATGACATTGGAGAACGTTTCCAATAATGTTCAACGTGTTCCCAAGGCATTCCTGGAAATTGTGTAGGTATTTGCCCTAAACCACTATCCGCTGTTAACACTTTACTTAACCAGTTAATAACCGGTTTAACGACTACCGCAGCAGAAAATCGATCAGTTAAGCCAATCGCATAAGCCGTAGCGATACCACCAGCAGAGCCACCAGCAATAAACAAATTATCTTCATCAATAAAGCCCAAACCTAACATAGCATCTACACCTGAATTATGATCGGCAAAATCTTCTTTAGAGCTGTATTTATACTTTAATAACATGGCAAAACGTTCGCCGTAAGAACTACTACCGCGATGGTTATCATAGAAAACAACATAACCTTGCGCTGCAAAGCGTTGTAGTTCAGCAGAAAAGTGTGGACCGTAAGCTAAGTGTGGACCGCCGTGGATCTCTAAAATAAGTGGGTACTTTTTCTTAGGATCAAAGTTTGGAGGGGTAACGTACCAACCTTGAATAGGCTCATCATCAAATGATGATTTATAATTAATTTCAGTGACTTTACCTAAACTTTTATGTGCCAATAAATCTTCATTTAATTGTGTAAATTTAACAAGTTTTTTACGGGTATTGATAACCGAAATATCTGCTGGACGTGAACTACTGCCTTGAGTAAAGGCCATATAACCTTCACTTGAAGCCGTAAAGCTACCACTGATATAAGGACGGCCAATGCTACTTCCCACTAAGGTATCCGTTAAGTCTTTAACTTTACCTTTGGTGGAGATGGTTGCCAATTTACGCTTACCAAAATCATCATAAGTCATCGCTAACAATGAGCTTGATAACCATTGTGGATCTTGTATAGAACGGTCAAAATCACTCGCAATTTCACTCGCTTTTTTAGACTTCCAATTCATAATGTTTAATTTGGCATTACGATAAGGGTTCAATGCGTTAGAAGTCGACAAAAAGGCAAGTTTCTCACCATTTTCAGAAAATACAGGATTAAACTCTTTACCCGGTGAAGAGGTTAACTGCGTTAACTCACCACCTTTTACCATCACTTTAAATAAATCACCTTCAAGTGATTTATATTCCCAATCGGATATGCGATTTGCTGAAAAAACGATAGCATCACTTTTTTTATTCCAAGCAAGCGTTCCTTTATGATGAAAATCCCCTTGAGTGATCTGGCGTGGAGTGCCGCCCTCACTAGGTAAAACAAAAATATGTTTGTAACCTGGTTTAAGCAATCCACGGCCATCTGCTTGATAATATGCTTGGTCAATAACAACGACAGGTTTTGACCATTTAGCCCCTTTAGGCTTTTTAGGCATTTTGGCAATAACCGTTCTTTTGTCGGTAACAAGCTGTGTAAACGCGAGCCATTTTCCATCTGGTGACCAGGTTAAACTGCCCACACCGCCTTGTACTTGGCTGACCAAAGCTGTGCGATTTTGTTCAAGGTAATGCACGTGTATTTGATAACTACCGGTTAAATTACTGACAAAGGCAATTTTTTCGCCATCAGCAGACCAACGCGGTTGTGAATATTGTTTGTCGTCAGAAAAAAGTGGCAACTGCTTTTTACTGTTCACATCAATCAACCATAGATTTTTATTTTTATCATCGGTCATAATATTGTTTGAATTTCTGATATAAACAATTTTTTCGCCATCAGGAGATATTTGTGGATCGCTGGCATATTCCAGTGAGAAAATATCTTTAGCTTCAAAGAGGTTACTACCCCCTGTACTACCAGCTACTGTAGTATTTGCCACTGTTATGAAGGGTGTCGTTAGGACACTAACAGCTAAAGCTAATCGACAAGAAAAGCGAGAAAAATAACGCATTGGTTTACTCCAAAATAAAAGTGAGTGTACGGTTGGCTCACCGAGTGATAATTAACAATCTATTATTGTATACAAAATATCTTAAATTCACAGGTCATTTACTGGCTTTTGTCTTATATCTTGGTGAGTTAGTCGCAAGTGATAGGTTAAACCTCTTAAAAGACAACATTAATAGTTAACTTTTCACTGTGATACACTCTTTATAATTTGTTTATCCAACATTTATACCCCAAGGAATATTCATGAAAAAATTTATGCTGGCCGTTGGTTTTTCAACGCTGCTACTGGGCTGCTCTGATAATGAAGTAGGTGATGTTTCATTAGGTATGTTTACGCTCAAGGATATTAAACTAAATACCTTAGTTGACCCAACAGTGCCGGGCGTTACTTGTCATATAGCAAGTGTTGAAGCAAATTTGAGCTTATCTGATCCTAGTGATAGTTCAATCGCTTGTCGTCAAACCGGTGAAATTACCTCAGCAATGGTTGCTCAAATAGATAAAAGTAAATCCGGCGAAGTGGTCTTTAAAAAATCAAAAAGCATCTTTTTTAAAACCATGAAAGTAAGACGTATTTATGACGCCCAGAATCAAACGTTAATGTATTTGTCTTACGCGACCAAAGAAACCTCAGGAAGTTTTAAGCATAGTCTTTCTACCGTTCCTTTATGGGGAACTAAAGCCTATACAGAGCCACAAATCACGTTAAAAAATGACGGTTAAATTGGTGATTACAACTACTCATTAGAGTAAGCAATTGCATTGAACTGCTTGGTAGTAGAGATAACTAAGCAGTCAAAAGAAAAGATGAAGCTATCTCATTATATTTGACTGCTCTAGTAATATTACTGACGTTAGTATTTATTACCCTAACAACTGCTGAACCAACGTTTGACATGTTAACTTATGCCACAGGCTGTGTGAAAACTCCCATCGTAAAATTTTTATGCGACGCTACGTAAATTAACCGGTGATTTGATGTCTAACGTACTACAGAACTTAATCTACAGCGCCTTTTTTCGTTGATATTATCCAATTATGCAAGTTCGAAATAGTTTTCACACAACCTGGCCACACTGCTGACCTAAATTAGTCCTCCAAATTAGGCAGTTTTATGTTCACTTAGATACGAAAGCTGACATTCTCCAAAACATAGTTATATTTAAGATGAATTCAGTTTAATTATTGTTGTTTATCCATAAACTTGAACTATATTTTGTAGGTATGTGACGTAAATATAACCATTTATGTCATCGTCTTATTAATATAACAGTCTTCCCTAAAACCTCATGTAAGGTATAACTGATGAATCGAATAAAATATTTGCGAACCATATTGCTTGGTATCATTGCACTACTAACAAGTACACTGACTTTGGCAGATACAAAGCCAAATATTATTGTGATTATGGCTGATGATGTAGGGTGGGCAAGCTTAGGGAGCTATCATCAAGGCATTAAAAGTATTGAAACACCTCACCTTGATAAACTTGCTAGCCAAGGCGTTCGTTTAACTGATTATTATTCACAGCCCTCTTGTACTGCTGGGCGTTCTGCTTTTATTACAGGACAATTACCTGTTCGTACTGGCATGCACACAGTTGGTTTACCCGGTGAGAAAAAGGGGCTTCACCCTGATGATCCAACGATTGCCTCTTTACTCAAATCAGAAGGGTATACAACAGGTCAATTCGGTAAAAATCATTTAGGAGATCTTAATGAATACTTACCTACTAACCGTGGTTTTGATGAATATTGGGGCTGGTTATATCATTTAAATGCGATGGAATATGCTGCAGATCCTGACTGGCCAAAAGATAAAGCTTTCAATGACCAGTATGGCCCACGTAACGTTATTCATTCTTATGCTACGAATAAAGATATGAAAAAAACAGACCCCCGCTGGGGAGCTGTAGGCAATCAAAGAATTATAGATGATGGTCCTGCGCTGCCAAAACGTCAAGAAACGCTAGATGATGAGGTAACAAAACATACCTTAAACTTTATGTCTAAAGCGGTATCAAATAAAACGCCTTTCTTTATTTGGATGGCCCCAGCCAGAGCGCATGTATGGACCAACTTACAACCGAAGTACGAAAAGCAATTAGGTAATGGTAAAGGTTTACAAGATATTGTGATGAAAGAGCTCGATGATAACGTAGGTAAAGTTTTAGCTAAAATTGAAAAACTTGGTATTACGGACAACACCATTGTGGTTTTCACTTCTGATAATGGACCTGAAACAATGACTTGGCCAGATGGTGGTACAACACCTTTTCATGGTGAAAAAGGTACTACCTGGGAAGGTGGATTCCGTGTACCTGCAATAATTCGCTGGCCGGGTAAAATACCAACAGGTAAAGTTTATAACGGTATTTTTGATAGTATGGACTGGTTACCTACACTTATTTCTGCTTCTGGTGGTTCAAATAACATAGGTGCTGATCTATTAAAAGCTCAGACACCTGTACATCTCGATGGTTATAACCAGTTGACTTTTCTTCAAGGAAAATCAGAAAGTAAACGCTCAGAAATTTTCTATTATAACGGCACTAAATTACAAGCCGTACGTAAAGGTGATTGGAAAGCACATTTTGCCGTACAAAATAATGGTTGGTCAGGGGCTGTTGATGATTTGAATGCTCCGCTGTTATTTAATTTACGTCGAGACCCATATGAAAAGGCTGCAGATGAGTCTGGAATGTATACCAAGTGGATGGGTAAAAAAATGTGGGCATTTGGACCCGCTAAAACAATTGTTCAGCAACACATTATGTCTCTTCAAAAGTTCCCACCCCGCGGTGCAAGTATGAAAAATAAGAACGAAATAGAAGAACAGGTTACAAATGAGCAAGGTCTAGCCCAATAGTTTATATATTGTATTGGGCATTTAAATAAAGCACATCAAAACGGCATACTCTATTTTATCTTATGGAGTATGCTTTTTTTATGTAACAAACATAAAAATCAATGTGTGTTTAGAGTATAAAAAGCAAGACGAAATTTGACATACCAACAGCAGTTTTGAGCTTAAACCAGCCCCACAAGTGAGCAGGGGTTTTGGCTAATATTACCCTAAATATGTTCATGAATTTGCAAAGGTTTAATGTCCGCTATTGGCTAACTGTTGACCTAAAGAATGACCGATAGCTAACGTCTTCAATACGCACAAAGTGATCATTTCAGGAAACTAACGCCCGCTTTAGGTAAGGTCACACTAAATTGAGCGCCTTGTAACTTAGGTGAGTTTTCAATAATAATCTCGCCATGGTGCCACTCAACAATACGCTTAACGATAGCAAGGCCCATTCCATAGCCTTTAACTTTTTTCTCAGTACTTTGTCCTCGAATAAAAGGTTTAAGTATTTGTTCTCTCTGCTCTACTGGGATCCCAGGTCCATTGTCTGCAACCGTTACAACAATATCACTTCCTTGCGCTATTATTTTCACCGCTATCTTTCCCTGACAATACTGATGGGCATTTTGTAATAAGTTACTCATTAAAATCATTAAATAAGAGAGATCACCATCAACGAACACCGCTTGCTTCGGCGCATGATAAGTTAATTGAATATCATCCTGACTTTTATTTTTGATACAAGTCGTCGTCAGTGCTGCAAAATCAACTGGCGCTTTGTTTATAGTAATTAAGGTTTGATCTAAACGCGCGTAACTCAATAAGCTTTCTACCAAATCAACCATTTCATCAACATTATCACTAATACGCTGTTCAAAACGTTTTCTCAAAACAGGGTCATCTTCTTCTTGTATGGTATCAATGCCAAAACGGATACGTGCAAGCGGTGTTCTTAAGTCATGAGAAACCGCACTACTGAGTAGTTTTATATCGGTAACTAAATCATCTATACGCTGCGCCATGCGATTAAACTCTAGCTCTAAATCACGGATATACGAAATAGAACCCACATCAATTCGCTGGTTCAAATTACCTTCGCCAAATGATTTCGCCGTTTGACGTAATGTCATTAGCCTTCTCATTAGCGGATAAAGCCACAGCAGCATTAATAACAGTACCGCTAGATAAAATAGGCTGGTCAGTAAAATGGGTAAAAATGAATTATTTTGATGAACCGTTACTGGAGGAGTTGTTAACACCAAGAGTTCGTCAGTCGCTGGCAGATAAAAATGCATGGCGATACTATCATCGGTTTCAAGTAATAACGGCTGTCCTGCAATCAAATCGGCAAGTAAAGCTTTTGGTAGAGGGAAATTTGTTAACGGCTTTAAACGCAACGACAACGGCCCCTCATTCGGCCATTGTTCAATAAAATCTTGGCGGTTATCAATGCCAGAAAGGGCGATTGATAAGTGAGTACCTACTTGCTCTAAAGTATCAACAACACTCTGCTGCCCACTCGTTTCTTGTTGTGATTGGGTAGTGCTTTGATCGAGATTTTGGTTGAGATATTGATTATAAATACCATCAAACATCCAGCCTAAACCGATTGTTGCGATAAGTACCACAGCAACTAATGAAAGTGTTAAATAGCGCATGAGTTAACCATTATGTTCAAATGAGTAGGTTTAAAGGGACTAGCAAAGTGATTACCAAACATCATTAGCAAATAAATAACCTTTGCCCCAAATCGTTTTAATACGAAAAGGCTCTGATGAATCATCTTTTAGTTTTTTACGTAACCTTGAAATGCGTAAATCAATTGAGCGGTCAAAACCATCATAATCAAATCCACGAAAATGACTAACAAGCTCTTTACGCGAAACTACCTGCCCTGCTTTTGTAGCAAGAAACCATAAAACATCAAATTCATTGGAAGAGACTTTGATCGACTCGCCATCAAGGGTAACGCTTCGGGCTTGTTCGCTAATCACCAAGCCGCTAAATTTTAATACGCCTTTGGATTCAAGTTCATCATCCGTTAACTGATGAGTACTGGTTTTATCTGCGGTACGAGATTTATCTTCTCGGCGAAGTAAACCTCGAATGCGGGCTAGTAATACTCTTGCTCTAACGGGTTTAGTTATATAATCATCTGCCCCCATTTCTAGTCCAAGTACTTCGTCTATTTCTTCATCACGTGCGGTGATCATAATAATAGGGTTATCAAAGGTGGCTCGAACTGTTTTACAGACATCGAGCCCATCCATTCCTGGTAGCATGCCATCAAGTAAGACAATATCAGGGTTGAGTGATTGTATAAGATCAACCGCTTCATCACCGCGATGGCAAGTGGTTACCTTAAAATCACGTCCTGTTAAGTAATCAGCTATCCACTCAGCGAGATCAACATCATCTTCTACCAATAAAATATGCGGTCCCGCTTGTGCTGTCATCAACCCCTACCCCTATTCAATGTCTTATTATTGCGATTTTTCTATTACTAGAAGCTATATCTAAAAAATACTACTCAAAGGTATGGCTAAAAGATACGCCATGACTTTCTTGGCTGACCTTTCTTCTTATGTACCCATGCCATTTTTACCACCGCAGTTGCCACTGATAAACTTTCATTCTGACGCCTTAATGAAAATTCTAAATTGACCTTACTATCAAATGATTTTTTTATTTCACCCATAGAGCTATTTATCCAGCAATTAAGCGCTTTAGACTCTCCTGCGGTATATAAGCAATAATTGCCAGGTGTATCAACTTGCCAACTTAACTCGACTGAGACATAACAAGCCTGACCTTGGCGCATAGCAACGCATTGCTCAGGACTTACTTTCATGCTGGCTTGAATGTCGGTTGCATTCGCCACTGAACTTATTACCAGTAATAGCATTAATAAGCATGACGTTTTTATTTGTAAAAGCAGCCTTTGTAACTGCTTTTTAATTTTATTAAGCTTTTTAGCGTGCATAATGATGCTTCCCTAAAAAACGAAAGTGAGTAAAAGACCGCCTCTAACACCGTCATCAACGGTATCTTGGCGAGCAGCAATACTACGATCTGACAGTGCGTTATAGCCGACATAACTACCAATAACCCAATCGGTTGTTAGAGGATATTCAATGCCGATCTCTGCCGAATAACTGATACCTGCCTTCGTTGACAAGTCATCTTCAACCCAGGTTTGTACGCCATAAGGGGTCACTTCTTTTGAACGGTATTGCAGCCCTAAGTTAGTGTACAAATTCCAATTTCTAATTTGCCAATCATAACTGTATGAAATAGAAGCCTCGATACCATCACTGCCATCATCATTGCGACTAACGGGTGAGTATATCAATTGCAATTGACTGTTTTCATAAAAGCCAGTCATTCTCAGGCCTGCACGTTCATCTTCATTACGCGTTTGAATACCTTCTAAACCCTCAATTCCTCGCGTACTGTATTGATAAAATAAGTCAAAAGAATAATCGTCGCTATTATAGAAATTTACTCCCCAAGCTGGCATAGAATACATACCTTGAATTCGTCTAGTACTTATTCCTGGTGATTCCATGAATAGTCCGAGTAACTGTACTCGGTAACTTATAGCTACATCAAACTCTGATTCAGTATCTTCATTCGCAGCAAAAGCATAATCATCACCAACGCTACTTATTGCACTGACATCCACATAAAATCCATCACGTCGATTATAGATGAGCCGATGGACTTTCTCACACTTTTCATCATCTTCATCACAGTTTCGAGACTCATGGTTTTCACATTCGCCGAAACAAGCAGAAAATTCATCATCGTCTTTTAGTTCAGTTGTTGACTCTTTCTGATTATTCACTGCTTTAGCGGTATTTTCATTATCGACAATAATGTCTGTTTCATTACTTTCGGTTATTTTATTCTTTTCATCCACATTAGCTGCTTGTTCATTCTTGTCATTGCTATTAATACTGCTATCACTGCTAATCACTGCGGTATTTTTATTATTGGTAAGCTGTGGAGTCGGCTCAGTGGTTTTCTCTTCGACATCAGGATTTGCGCTAGCAGTAAAAGAAGTCAAGATGACACTGGAGGCAATTAGGCTAATGACGGCTATTTTTGTTATATTTTTCATATATTCCCTATGAACGTCTGTTTTTGTTAACCGTAATATTAACTAAGCTTTGCAAAAATAGACGTAACACAAATTAAGCTGATGTATCAATTTGTATCATGTTTTAACGCAATAATAACATTGCTTTACATTATGAGGAATCAAGATAATACCAATAAAATGAATCATGGTTGCAGAATGACATAAGAATAAAGAGTCAAAGAAAAATGACGCGATTAGATGCTCAAGCCATTTGAGCTAAATTGTATCGTTATATTGGAAAGTAGCGCTATCTTGTTTAGCAACTATAGTTTAAATCGATTACAGGGAGGAAACATGCTAAAAAGAATGTTTTAGTCTTCGGGGAATTTTGATCTAACCCACTCTAAGGTCAGATCAACATTGTAACCCGCTAAAGCAGCGACAATAGATATAACGACAAGTGCTAATAAGAATATTGCTCAAAGGCGGCAATATCTCGTCTTAAACGGCGTTGCTCTTTTATTACTTCAATTTCACGCCATTTACGTTTTCGATCACTGCCTTTAACTTTACCCTTTTTATCAGGTCTTGTTAGTTCATCTTCATCGTCAAAAACATCTGCTTCATGCCAATATTCGTTATTCATATTACTCTCCTCTCACTAACGTTAAATAGTAATTTAAGGGAGTTAGATGAAGGTAATATGAAGCAAAGATGACATTTTAATGAACACGCGAGTTAATTAGTGACTGTGACCAATCAGACTAATTCAATCACTTTACTTAGACTTGATTTTTAAGCCTTTTAAAAATGCAGACAACACTTCATCAGAACAGTTTTTATAGTGCTTATTATTTACCTTTCTGAAAAAAGCGCTTAGCTCATACTTACCTAAACTTAAATCGGCTAATTCAAGCGTGGCAATAACGTCTTCAGCTTTTAAAGACAAAGCTATTTTGACTTTATTAAAGATCATATTATTAGTTAATTCTTGTTCAACCTCACGTTCTGGCCCTTCACTTGGTCCTCTTTTAGCGATGATAAGACCATTTAGAAAACTGGCAAATTGCACGTCTTCTAATGGTTGATACGCAGCATCATCTTTTTCTTTAAAAAAGTTTGTTAGCTGCTCAGCACTAATTTCACACTGAGTTAGCGCAAATGTAGTGAGGATAGTTTCATCGGTTAAATCAAAGATAGTGCTGATGCGGCGAAGGAGGTCGTTATTAATCATTTAAGAGCCTAAAAGTTGTTTGCTTGAGCAGTGAAATAATCATTGCTTGAGAAATATTTCTAAATATTGGCATAGTATAACTGACTATAATACCAATCGTACTAATTTATTGACCACTTAGCGAGAATTAAAAGGCTTAGAGGCAAGGCATTGATTGCAGAGAAGGGTTGCTCCCTTGTCAAAATCAATGACGCTGAATGTAAGCCTTTTAAACTCGCCCTTTGGGAGCTCATTAGCAAACTGATAACATCACAAAACAAATGAAATATAGAGTAACTATAGTTAACTCATTTTGCTTGTTTTAAGCTCGCTAATGTAGCTCTAAGTTATCCAATAAATTAATACTACTGGTATAAGATCATAATCGTCTTTTGATTACAAGAAATGAAGCTTACCCTAAATACGAGTTTAGCTGAGTAGCTAAAATTTTTAATATTGATGAAAGTTTGTCAAAAGCATAAATTGTAATTATTATTAGTCAGGTAAATATACCCATATTACATCAAGATGCAGGATTCAGCTGGAATTAGAAACGTCTTTAGGCAAGGCATTGATTAAAGATAATGGTTGCTCCCTTATTAAAATTAATAACGTAGCATAAAGCGTTTCTAAGCCAGCCCTACGGGGATGTCTGAGCAAGTCATGTTCTTTGTTGCATCTCTTTTTGAGGGAATAACCCTCAATAAAGAGATGCGCCTCGTTCATAAATCGCACAGACATCCTGAAATTCGGATCTTGAAGTATCATGGGTAAATAACTAATTATAATCATTGCCAATAAAGGAAATTCAATGAACGCAATAGACGCCCCCATAACACAACTTGAAACTCTCACGATGAAAGCCTATGAACTTGGCCTAATTTACGCCCCTAGATTAGTTTTATCGATTCTTACGTTACTGATCGGTTTATGGATAATAAGTGGTGTTACTAAATTAGTAAAAGCTTCAATGGTTCGTTCAAAGGTTGATCCAACCTTAATCCCTTTTATGGGTAGCTTGGTTTCTTGGTTACTTAAATTATTACTGTTTATCTCTGTTGCTTCAATGATAGGTGTTGCTACTACTTCATTTATTGCGGTATTAGGTGCGGCAGGTCTAGCCATTGGTTTAGCGCTTCAATGCAGCTTAGCTAACTTTGCTGGCGGCGTACTAATTATGGTATTTAAACCTTATAAAGTAGGTGATTTGATTGAATCTCAAGGTCATTTAGGTGTCGTTAAAGAAGTGCAAATATTCAATACCATTTTACTTTCACCACAGTCAAAACGCATTATTATACCAAATGGTGCAACGTCTAATGGCTCTGTTATTAACTATACTGTTGAAGGTAAAATTCGTGTTGATCTTACTATCGGCGTTTCTTACCTTGCAGATATTGATCAAACTAAAGCCGTGTTAATGGAAGTTCTGCTTAATAATGACAAAGTATTGAAAACACCAGCTCCGTTTGTTGGCGTATCTGAAATGGCTGATAGCTCAGTTAACTTTGCTGTTCGCCCACATTGTTTACCAGAGCATTACTGGGATGTTTATTTTAGTGTCAATGAAGCAATCAAGAAAGCGCTTGATAAGAATGACATTGCTATTCCATTCCCTCAACGCGATGTACATTTAATTCAAGCTTAAATACTAATATTTAGGTAATCGATTTGAAGTGAATTTTTTGTAGTAAATTTTTTGTAGTAAAGTAAAAAACCGTTAATGGCGAGCCATTAACGGTTTTTTTTATCTCGATATCTTTCGCATTGTGGATATCTTTACAGTACTATTTTTACGATATTAGCTTTAACAATATGCGTTTAAAAATAAGGCCTGGACTGATTATTTTTTAGAGGCCGCATATTTCGTGACATAGTTTAATTTCGAGAGAGGTACCGTCTTTTTCACTGGAAACTCTTCAAACTCTTTTCGTTCAATAATATGGCCCAAGCGACTTTCAATAGCACAAAGCTCTCTGAAGTTATCTTTAGAAACTAAAGAAATAGCTTCACCTGATGCGCCCGCTCGACCTGTTCTGCCAATACGGTGAATATAGTCATCTACTTGCGCAGGTAAGTCATAATTGATAACGCGCGCAAGCTCTCCAATATCCAAACCACGTGCCGCAATCGCGGTGGCGACTAAAAATTTAATTTTTCCTAATTTAAAATCGTTAAGTATTTTTTCACGAATATCTTGCGCTCTACCACTGTGAATACTTTCAGCGACAATACCGCGCTTTTCTAACTGGCTTACTAATTTTGCAGCACCATGTTTAGTTTCAACGAAAATAAGCGCTTGTTGCCAATTTTGAGTGGTAATTATATGGCTTAATAAGGCTGATTTATTACTTTTATCAACCGTAACCAACCACTGCTCTATTTTAGGCTTAGAAGCTTTATCCGCACCAATAGAGATTTCAACAGGTTTATGAATCGATCTTTTCGCTAAACCACGAACCTCTTCAGACATGGTGGCAGAAAACAGTAAATTTTGACGGTGCTCAGGTAAACGTTCAATGATTTTATTAATGTCATCAATAAAGCCCATATCTAGCATTCTGTCGGCTTCATCAAGTATCAACATATCAAGTTCATCAAAATGCAAAACTCTTTGATGTGTCATGTCGAGTAAACGCCCCGGTGTTGCTACCAGAATATCTACGCCCCAAATCAATCGTTGCTTTTGTTCCTGTGCATCAACGCCGCCATACATCGCCATAGAGCTAATATCTAAATATTTAGCATACTGACTAATACTCGCTTCAACTTGAACAGCAAGCTCACGAGTAGGCACAAGAATAAGGGCACGAATACGTTTAGCCCGTAATTTCTTATCTGTTTCTTTGTACCGACTATTAAGTTGCTCTAATAATGGCAAAACAAAACTGGCTGTTTTACCTGTACCAGTTTGCGCTGCAGCAATAATATCTTTACCCGATAAAACGACAGGTATTGCTTTTTGTTGTATGGCTGTTGGTTTGGTATAGCCTAAATCAGCAATGGCGTTGAGTATTGGGGTCGATAATTTAAGTGTTGAGAAGGACATAATGTGTCTTAGCCATATTAGTAATCACACTGCGAGGATAATTTGCCTTTGTATAATATATAGCGGGCAAAGTGCAGGTGGTAGGAACGATAATGCGCGCAGTATAACAGTTATCTATACCCATTCCACTTGAAGATGCATGATTCAGCTGGAATTAGAAACGCCTTTAGGCAAGGCATTGATTGAAGAGAATAGTTATTCTATTGTCGAAATCAATAACGCAGCATAAAGCGTTTCTAAACCAGCCCCTTGGGGAAGACTGAGCGATTCATACTCTGCGTTACATTTCTTTTTTAGGGCGCTACATGGATGTAGCTTATTAGAGAATGCAGGAGCATATTCTCCTGAATGACCCTTAATAAAAAAATGCGCCTTGATTATGAATCGCTCAGACTTCCTGAAACGAGCATCTTCAAATGGAGTGGGTATATAGTACGTAGAAGCAAGAAGCTACTTGCTTACTCTAAAGCTTTAAATACCAAAAATCACCCTAGAGCAAACTTAGTTCAAACGCTTGGTTATAGCTATGCGAATAGATAGTACAACTAGGGTATTAAAGATAGGTTATAATAATAGGAGTAAATTTCGAGCTCTGCTCAAGATAATTGGATCTATCTACCCTATGAAAAACACAGAAAATACAACCGATACGACAACAGAAAAAGACATTTCTTTAGGTAATGTTTATGTGATGACACATTCTTTTTTTTCCGATGTAGTGAAAATAGGCTGTACCACTGAAGATCCACAAGAACATGCTAAATCGCTATCAGCAAAGACTATTGGTGAATACACCGTTGCTTTTTCATTACAGTGCAACAACCCTTGTAAAGTAAAAAAACAAATAAAAAAATACTTAAACGCTGAAAAGTACGTCAATGAGTTTTATCAAGTATCACCTGAGGTTGCCGAGAAACTACTCAGAAGAGAAACCTTAGTAATTCCAAGCCTTAATAGCTTTTAGCTAATAAAAAAGCATTGCTCTTGATGAACAATGCTTTTTAATGATGATCCTTACCGAAACCACTTAGTGATATCAGCTCAGGTAAAATTTAACCTCGAAAGATTAACAATCCCTAATTAAGACTTATTTTAACGATTCTACTTCTGCAAGTGCCTGCGTAAATTCACTCAATTCTATTTCTAAACACTCATCATCACCTTGCCAGTTAATACCAACAATAACGCCATCTTCATTGAGGTCTTCAAGCCAAAATTCAAACCAATCGGCTAGTGAAATTTCACAAGGAACATAATCACTCCATTCTTCAATACAATGCTGTTGTGCTAATTGTGAGCTTGACCAAAGCGGCATTACTTCACTATTTTCAAAGCTAGGTGAATCAAGTACAACCCAATCTTCGCTTGCTTTATCTTGTAGTGCCCAAATAACTTGGGTAGGTTTAGTTTCTGCCAAAAACGTTTTCAAAATATTATTGCTATCGCTCATAAGATCATTACTTCTCTTTAATTAGATGAGCGGATTATAACGGAGTTACCATCAGAGGTCATGTGATACCGCTACCATTGAAAGTGGCAAGGTATAGAGTGATTGTTACAGTAAGTAATTAACGCCAAAACAAGGCTAAATACATCAAGGTGAAGCAACAGTAAATTGATGTTCTTCCAACGGTAATGGCAAGTGGTATTTACAGAGAAAAAACACTTATTAAATTAAAGACTTTTTATTTCTTCACTTGACCTATAAACTTGTCGGCTTTTCGCTCTGAGATCTGTTTATGCTTTTTAGAATAAATTTCCTTTTATTGGCGCTATTGCTCACTCCTTTTTCCTCAGCAAACAACGTTAGCCAGTTTAAAAAAAGCTTCTCTACTCAAGTTAAAAAGCAACTCAAAACCTATAACATTCCCGGTGGCGCTTATGCCATAGTGCAAAATGATACTATCATTGCCATGGAAACCTTTGGTCATACTGATAAAGCTAAATCTCATCAAGTTGATTTCAACACGGTATTTCGCTTAGCTTCAGTTTCTAAAACGTTCGCCGCCACAGTAACGACCATGCTAGCGCAAGAAAAATTGTTAAACTTATCTGACCCTATAACCAAATACGTACCAAATTTCACCCTAGCCACAGACGGTGCAGCACAGAAGATTCAACTCAAACACTTATTAAGTCACTCTAGTGGTTTGATGCCAAACGCCTACGATAATCTACTTCATGAAAATTGGACTATGGATAAAATCATTGGTCGTTTTGATCGTATTACACCTATTTGCCAACCTGAAAAGTGTTATGGCTACCAAAATATAGCCTATGGACTTTTACAACCGGCTATAGAAGCGAGCCAGAGTAAAAACTATGCAACGCTATTACAAGATCGCGTGTTTACACCACTCAATATGACAAATGCTTCTTTAGGTATTGATGTATATAAAGAAAAAGAAAATACAGCTAAGCCCCATATTCTAAGAAAACGAGTCAAAACAGGACAAAAAGACCCTCAAGGTCGAGATATTAGAAAATATGTATGGCGTACAGTAAAAGTAACGCCAGATTATTACAAAGTTGCGCCCGCAGCCGGAGTTAATGCCAGTATTAGTGACTTAGCTAAGTGGCTAATTGCTAATTTAGGACACAAACCCGAGGTATTATCGCCCTCGTTATTAGCCGAATTAACAACACCAAGAATTAGAACTAAAAAAGACTTACGCCGACGGTTTTGGCGTGGTCATCTAACCGATGCTCATTACGGTTATGGCTGGAGAATTTATCAATTTGAAGGTCACCCCATCATTTACCATTCAGGCTGGGTTGCAGGATTTCGTGCTGATATAGGCTATTCGCCCGATTTAGATATCGGCTTTGCCATAGTCATTAACGCTGAATCTAATGCAATCAATAAAATATCAAGTCAGTTTTGGTTACAAGCAAGTACCCTGTTTGATAAAAAGCGAGCTAAACAAGTTAAAAGCTAATATTCACAAATGGTGCAATTTTTTTAATTATAAATAAGTGATGTTGTACATCACTTATTTATTTCACCCCTCCCATAAATCAAGAGAGAGTCTATCTCTGGTAACGAAGACTAACTCGCCTTTTTTATTATATAAGCCAAGGTTGCTTTATAATCACTGTAATCAAGTGGTATTTGTTGGATTACGCCATCAACTTCAAGCACTAAGGATGGAAAGCCCTGCTGGCTTAATTCTCTTGCTAAGTTGACTTGTCTTGCTAACTCTTTGTCTGTTTCTGACGAGTTAATATCAGCAATAAATTGCTCTAAATCTAAAGTATTTGATACTTGCTGGCTTAACTCTTTTGCCACAGTAATTAATATATCAACATTAGACGGGTTTAAAGCGCGTAAGTAATACGCCTGCTGAATTGCATCTATCATAGGTTTTTGACAAGACTGTTTATGTGCTGCAATTGCTGCTCTACAGGAATTATAAGTTGAACGCTTTGGTGTATTATCACGCCAAAAATCATGATTAAATCGAGTACCTAATTTTTGCTCGATTGTACGCCAATGGTTTTGAATCATCTGCTGTTGGGCAATTGGCATTGCGCTATCTGAATCAGGAGCTAAACCGCCTGCAACATATTCTACCATTATCGATTTGGGTAAATTTTGCTGTAAAAGATCCCAAACAGGACGATAGCCCCAACACCAGCTGCACATTGGATCGTAAATATAATATAACTTGGTGCTCATATATAGCCTCTCTATGGTGGAAAAGAGTAGTAGTTATTTAAATAATAAAACACTTATCACTTTTTCTCTTCTAATGACTAACTCAATAACTAATGCCTCGTTAATCACCAATGGCAGCTTCAAAGAATAAACCTTTGCTGATAAATAAATCCAATAAATAAATCCAATAAATAAATCCAATAAATAAGAATATTTAACCAGGTAGCTGTAACCTATCTTGTATAACGAACAAATCAACTTACGATATTTTTCAAAATTGATAAACCGTTACTTAGCTAAAGCCGCTAATTCTAACGTAACATGATCTATGCCCTGCCTAGCTATTTTCTTATTCAATTCAGCCTGTTTAGTACTTAATAAAGAGATGCCTTCAACCGTGATATCAAACGCTTTCCATTGTCCTGTTTTTTTGTTTTTTCGCATTTGAAAAACAATATCAATAGTTGGTGCGCCTTGCTCAATAATTTGTGTTTTAACGCCAATGATTCTTTTACCTTTAGTTGGTTTTTCAGGTTCAAAAATGACTTGTTGGTTTTTATACTTAGATAAAGCAACAGAGTAAGTTCTTACCAAGTAATGACGCATCGCTTTTACAAATTCAGCACGTTGTTCTTTTGATACCTTTTTCAAATGTTTACCTAGAATACGATATGAAGCATAGCGATAATCTATCGATGGCATTAATTCTTCTTCTACAATATCGCGCATTAAATGAGGGAATTTTTCAATCGCTTGCTGATTAGCTGAAATACGTGAAAACAAGTTAGTGCCTGCTGTTTTTAATACCACATAAGGCGAGGCATTCTCTACAGGAGAAACAGAATAAGATACTGAGCTTGCTGATGATGTTGCACCAGATGAAGCTGCTAATGCTTCAGGAGCTGTAGAGAGTAATACAAAAGCCATTATGCTTGTTGTTATGAGTGCTCGCATGAGAAAGTAATCCTTAAATATAAAATAAGTATTGAAAAACTGGTCGTCACATACCGACCGAGCGGTTTGTAACTTTATAGCGAGAGAATAGCACCGACCGAGCGGTATGTGAAAGGTATTTTAAAGAATAAAAAAGTTTACGAAAGTGTAAATAGGAATAAGCATGTGCCGATCTGTACTGCTATGCGTTATTAAATTCAAATGAGTCGTTAAGGGAGCAAAAGGCATTGATATGAAATGAATTACTTTTTCAACGCTCTAATATAAAGACATAACTCAGCGATAACTTGCTGAAATAATAATTTATTACGAGAGCTTTTACTTAAGCTAGTAGCGCCATTTAAAGTAGCAACAATAAAGTATCCCACTTGACTAAACGCTAAATTATCACGTAAATCACCACTAACTCGCTCAAGAGCATCAACAATCAATTGATTCAATTGTTCCTGCATACACAAAATACGTAAACGAAAGCCCTCATCAACGTTTGCCATTTCTTCGCAAAGATTATTGAGCGGACAGCCACACACAACTTCACTGCAAGACATTTCCTCAGTCATTGCAGTTAAAAAATCACACAAGCCTTCAATAGGATCATCAACAGTCAGAGGTGTATGCCATACGTTTAGAAACATCGGAGTGTAAACTTCTTCAAATACGGCGTAACCCAACTCTATTTTACTAGTGAAGTGATAATAAAGCGCACCTTTTGATATTTCACAGCGATTGAGAATAACTGATAAGCTAGTTGCTTTAAAACCATGCTGATGAATTTCATCGGCGGCCACGGTTAAAATATTCTGGCGGGTTTGCTCTGCATCACTCATGGCTACTACTCAATTATTTTACTAAACGGTTTAATCACCTAAATAATAACCAACCGCTCGGTATGTTGCAAGCATTGCTTAAAAAATATCCCTTCGTGATTTTGCGTGTTTTTCAAAAAATGTGATTGTATGCGGAGTCCGATTTAATGCCTTATTAACGACATTAGTAACCACCTTCAAGTTTTTTAGAGACTATTTCGGGGGTTAATTCAGGTATGATTTGTTTTTGATTTTTTGCACAAATATATCTAGATCCATTTCCTTTACGACAACTATAATAACTCCCCCAAGATCGATTATCAGCAACAGGAATTAGGTAAGCTATTTCTCCATGTTTTGTAGCATCATGACTTATTAAATCTCGCTCAGTTAAGCGCGCCTGCTGAATTGCCTGCATTAATTCAATTTTCGATGTTGATTGTTCTGCCTTAGTAGCCGAGTGTTCAGCACTTTGAGCAAAGTATGCTGATAAACCAGAAATTGCGGCAGGTATTATCGCTAGTATTATTGCTTGCTTGAATGTTAATTCCATCGCCATGAGTACTCTCAGTTATCTTTATAAGCAGCTAACGCCTACTTAAAGGGAGAAATAGTTGGCTAAAGTGGGAATGAAGTGAACAGCCAACTATATTTTTCTGTTTGAAGTTCTTGTTATGTTTCTTAACTAATTTAAAATACGCTTTTCCATTGCTCAGTGTCTATGAACCAGCGTTCCTCATAAATTTTTTCACCTTCAAATTTGAACAAAACTGACAACTGAGAGGCTATGATCTTATCGGACTTCCACTCAATAATAGAGACAACTTCATTTTCTCCTTCGAGTTGACGAAGCCCCGTAATTTCGAAACCTGGGGGAAGGATTTCCCCAAGATTATCTAAAGCAGAGCGGAATGCTTGTCGCCCCTTTAAAACATCACCTTGTCCCGGCATGATGAATATCATTTCTTCCACATAGTCAGATACTAATGTATCAAAATCTCCAGCACCAAGTGCGTCCCAACCACGTTGTACTATATTGGCTAAATTCATTGCTTTATCTCCTATAGAGTTTCAACAATTTAACTATAGAAGTTATCCACTAATGTTGCAGAGATACTAAAAAACAACTGCTTATGATGGAGACTTCTCAGTGATATAACACAATTAATTTATTAGAAAAATCTTTGAAGCTAACATTTGCAAAGCGCACCAAGTTGCCGTTAAATCTTAAGGCATTCAGTGTTCATTTTTGAGATAGGGTTAACCGTCACTAAGCCACTTAAAGACCGTATTACTATAGCCTTATAAGCCCTTAATTATCATTTTGGTTAATATATTGGAGGTTGTGGGTTTCTTTATTAATTGAAGAGTATCTGTGTCATTAGGTACATTTTAAAGGGCTAAACTTTCTGAGTAGACTGCAATTAGCTTATCAAGACTAGTTTTATATTATTTTTGTAGGCAGGTAATAAAGGCCACTAACATGAGTAGCCCCCATTTATCGATTTAATGCTGCTGAGGATAAGCAAGCACCCAATCAGAGTTCTCATCACCTTGTCTATCAAATTTATATTTAACAGAATCAAAACCACAGCTTTTTACAAGGCCATTAAAATCAAACTGTTGTTTTTCTCCTGCTTTTGAGTCCATGAATGCAGCATCGCTTGGTATAATAATTTTCGCATGTTCCGCTGAGATTACAAATGCGGCTTCAGCCAAAATTAGATCATTATTATGACGTTTGATAACCTCTGCATTTCCTAAACTATTTCCATCTAAGTCTCTGAACTCTAACTCTTCTGGATGATTAATCTCAATAACATCACAGCCATTAAGTTGATATGCAATTAGCATGTTTACCATTTTCATTTCTCCCTGTTTTATTCGTATTTTTGTGTATTAAAGGGCTTTGCTCGTTCATAACTGAGTAAGTCAATCCTATGTTATATTACGTTAAAATAACAAACTATTATTGATATGAACGCACCTAAGGCCAGATACAGCTGATAATGAAGAGTTAGTCGTCATAGTTGGATCAATTGCCATTAGTATAACCAAGATTAACGTCAGTAATGCCAATTTCAAGGTGCTCATTAAAGTAATTTTATATGGTTTTTGGAAATTTATAAGAGTGAAATGTACGATGACTGGATCATAACGTCGTGCCTCCATAAATTAATACGAACGACGAAACATCAATTAATTAGGATGTGTAATGACTGTAGTAATATTTTTTGATGGTCAGCTACTGTCACAAAACGGTCTTTAGGTGATAAAGCGATAAAGCCGACATTACTACAATAGTTCAATATTTGGATGTAGATTGAAGGTAGGTTTTATTGGACGAGTTAACGCAATATCAGCTTGCAATAGGGTAATGTTATCAAAGAAACGCAAAAGTGGATTAGTGGCTATTGCTTTAATAAACAAAAACCACTAATTAATAGTCGGATAGCGAAGAGTTTGTTATAAACGCCATCCAGACATGAGGTTAACTATTTAATTTCCTTAATGATGATATCAAACTTACTATCAATCACTGCTTGTGTAGCACCGTAGTGACGAGTAGTGATAGTGAAGTCTTTACCATACGCTGAAGTATCGATGTTATTAATCGCATCATCACCACAGTTGAAGGATATAGTAACGGTTTTATCAGCATTCACTTCCCAAGAATACGAGTTAATCGCAACGGCACCTTCAATCAAGTATTTTTCTGAATCGTATGCAGTTACAGATGTGAAGAACCTATTCTGTGGGTCTTCAAAAGTTGTCGTTTCACATTTATCACCATCAATAAATGGCGAATTTACATACTTATTACCTTCTAGTACAATTGGTGAAGCACCACCCCAACCCGCAGCATTTTCTAAGTTCCACTGAGTAAGGTCAGTTATTTCTGCCGGAGTTCGAGGGAAGGTATATGTGAATACGCCATCACGTTCTACGATTTGGTCAACAACAGCTTTACGCTTGTTAACTTCTGCCTCAACTTCAGTAAAGTCATAATTTGGGAGTGTAAAGTCAGTAGCAAAGTCGAACTTAGATGTGTCAACTTTCTTTAACTGAGCTAATGCGTTAGCAATACCTTCAACAGTGTTAGTACCAATTTCAACACCAGAACGGTAGATTAAGAATACTGTTTCGGTATCAGTAACAGGTAAAGTATGTACACCATCTTCAACAATCAAGTGCTCACCATGACCATTCTCGGTAACAACTTGAACTGAGAAGTAATTATTCGTTTCAGGGATGTCAAAAGTTACTTTACCATCAACTACATTAAGAACAGCAACACCGTAAAGAGTGTCGTCATTCATCTGAACAGTTGGAGCCTTATCACCACGAGGTGGCAATGTCGGTAAGATTGCAAACTGTTCGTTAGCATGACCTTTAGCAATCCAGTTACGATACATACGAGCTGTTTCAGCGTGAGAAAAGTTTGCATCATTAATAATTATCGTCCCTTGCTCACCAGATGCTTCTGTACTTTCTAGTGAATTACACGCCGAAAGAAGCGTAATAATAGAGAGTGCGATTAGAGATTGTTTAAACTTTGACATTGAATTAACTCCATGATGTTCTTTAACGAAAATTATAAGTGTTTGTTCTCAATTCATGCAGCTAGTTTACTTAAAAATTTAATTAAAACAAATGAATAAACAACATACATTATATGCATGCAACGCATAACTTATTAGCAAATTTCAGATGGATTTCCTATCATCTACTAGAAACCAAAGGTAATGATAAAAACTAATATGTTAAACGCCAGCTATCGTATCTAAGTGCTCCATCAGTGGATGATATTTATCTTTATATAACGACTGTTTTATTAGTGAGCAGACGTTAACGCTTTAGAGCCTAAAGACCGCTTTGTGGTAAAAATTAGCGTTAGGTGATTCTACCTTCACAATGCAACCGCCTATTATATAGCATGACCCTAGCAATTTATTCTATCGGATTCACTAATTGCTTTAGGTACTAACGTTAATCGTCCGTTGTATTGATGGCAGACTAACACTGACCTCTTTTTCAATCTGTCGTGATGTTAAGCCCTCACCATGTAACTTCATTATCTGTAAATGAATAACCTCGGTAATAACATTAGGAAGGCCAAAAGCAGCAGCATAACCATTTTTACGTTCTTTATTTTTAGCAATGGAAGGTCTATTTATTGGTACTATTGGTTTTCTTTTTTTATGAACTACTGGAGCCGTTGCTATAATTGGTTCGGGTTTTGGTACTGTGTTCTTATGTTCAATCAATAGCGGTATCGCTTTACTCAGTGCTTTTTCTACAGCGCGAGTAATGATATCTTCAAGTTCATCAGGTGTTAAATTAATGGTGTTATTTTTTTTCGACAATTTCCCTGCGACATTCTGTGACTTTTTAGCTATTATTTTCTGCGACACTTTAGATAGCGAACTGAAAACACGTATTAACTCAGTAGTATCAATTTGTGGCTTACCTAACGTATCACGTACCATTGTTAGCTTGCCGTTAGCTATGTATCGCTGAATTGTTCTTCGTGACTTCTTTACTAGTAATGCGCTATCAGTGATATTGTGAATAGCCATACAACACCTTTTTTATTGTTATTACACTGTGACATATTAGAGGCTTTGATGAGAGAATAGTCAATACTGAACAAAAGAAAATTAACACTGATTTTTGGATTCGGTGTTATGAATCAATCACACTCCTCTTGCTTTAAAATGCTATTTATACTTCTAGAGATCCTGTCCGAAAGTAAAATTAAATAAACAAGGAGGAGAACATCCGTTTACGTATTTTAGTGATCATTAGATAGAGTTATTTTGAATCGTAATTAACGAGTTGCTAGCTTCCGCTTTGCGCGCAATCGAGACATGATCACTTTTCCCACAAAGCGGTATTAAGCAAAGCGAGTAGTTTTGATTCATATAGAGGGTTTATTTTCACTTGTATAATAAATAATATTATGAAAAATGGCCTTGTTTTCTGTCACATTGCGATAACCATGCTTTTGATTTGCATTAAATTTTACAACTTCACCTTTACTTAAGTGATGCCATTGACCATTCAAAAGATATTCAATATCTCCTTCTATTACCAAAACATGCTCTATCACACCATCATTATGAGGCGCAGATATTTGCTGATGTAACGGGGCTAAGGTTAAGGAAAAAACTTCACTATTTGTTTCTATATCGAATGGAAATAAAGTAGATATCGATATACCAGCCTCACTATTTAGCATATTTTGAGATAAGTCATCATCCTCAATTGCTAAGAAAAAATAGCTTAACGGTAAATTAAAACCAGTGGCTATTTTCCATAAACGCGCAACTGTGGGGCTTGATTCTCCTCGTTCTATTTGGCCTAACATTGCCTTTGAAACATCTGTGTTCTTACTTGCTACATCAAGACTCCAATCTTTATTGGTTCTCGCCAATTTTAGTTGGATACCTATTGCATTATTGAGGTTTAGACTCATTACTTCCCTTGTGCGTTATAACGCATAGTGGTACATTGTGCGCTATAACGCACACTAAAGTCATTGTGAGGGTAATAGGTATGTTAGTCAATCGCATAATTAGCTCGACTGTTGCTGGATTGGTTGCAGTTGTTATTGGTTTTGCAAGCTCCGTAGCTTTGATCTATCAAACAGTTATTAATTTAGGAGGTGATGCAAGTCTTGCATCAAGTTGGATATTAACCTTAGGATTATCAATGGGCATGACTTCCATTGCCTTATCCTTTTATTACCGAGTGCCAATACTGGTTGCTTGGTCAACACCAGGAGCAGCATTACTTATTGCAAATACTCAAAATTTTAATCTCAACGAAGCTATAGCCGGGTTCATGTTCTCAGCACTATTAATTTTTTTGTGCGGCATTACTGGTTGGTTTGAAAAATTAATAAATAAACTACCTTTTCAGCTTGCTTCAGCAATGCTGGGCGGAATTTTGGTTAATTTTGGCATTGATGTTTTTAATCAAATGAATGATGAGCCACTGCTGGTAATCGCCATGTTCTTTACCTATTTAATATGTAGACAATTAAGTCCTAAATTCACCATGCTGTTAGTGCTGACAGTTAGTATTGTGCTTGCGTGGCAACTTAAGTTAATTACGTTTACGGTATTTTCTTGGCAGTTAAGTGAATTTAGGTATATTTCACCTGAATTTAATATTTCCGCAATATTAGGCATTGGCATTCCTTTATTTCTTGTCACGATGGCAGCACAAAATTTGCCAGGTATTGCTGTATTAAAAGCACATAATTATAAAGCCCCAGTATCTTCGATATTAAGTGTTACAGGCTTTGTTAATATGCTTGCCGCCCCCTTTGGTGGCTACGCAATAAATTTAGCTGCGATAACAGCAGCAATTTGTATGACTGAAGACGTGGATAAAAATCCTGAAAAGCGTTATTGGGCAGCAATCTCTGGTGGTGGATTTTATATATTGATGGCAATTTCTGCTGGGTACCTGATGGAAGCTTTTGCATCATTGCCAAATGCACTAATCTATTCATTAGCTGGAATAGCTTTATTTACCACTATCAATAGTAGTATTCAACAAGCACTCTCTGAAGATAGAATGTCTGAAGCGGCAATAATTACCTTTCTCGTAACAGCTTCAAACTTGACGTTATGGGATATTAGCTCCGTATTATGGGGGTTAATCGCAGGCACTTTAACATTACTTGCTCAAAGCTTACTAAAGAAATCTAACTACAAATTAAACTAACAAATGCCAACTATGATCACGTAATGAACATTGTATAAAGAGCGCATGATGTCAGCTATACGCTTTACAATGTCGTTAACTTAAGGATAAATGATTAGCAATAATAGTTACCTGACAGGTACTAGAAACGCGCCATTAAAAATCACCTTCAAAAGATTAACCTTAATGGCTTTGTGCATAATTTAATGAAATTGAGTTGAAAGTCATTTTTCGTGGTTCGCACATACTGCTTCGCACTTAATCGACGACATTACTTGGTTTTAATAAATAATGATTTTCCTTAAGCGTCATAATTATCGGCGGTTATGCTTGATTTACATCAAACAAAACTTTCTATTATTTCGTATGCTTATTTAACTACTCCAAAATAGATAAAGGGAAATGTCATGACAGAAATCAATACAATATTATATGCTACTGATCTCGGAAAACATACAAGACCTGCTTTTCGTATGGCGGTGAGCCTTGCAAAAAACAATAACGCAAAAATTCATTTTCTCTATGTAATAGAACCGATGAATACCAATACAGCGTCACTGGTTAACTCTTATTTACCTGAAGGAACCATAGAAGAATTATATCAGCGTTCAGTTGATGAATTGCATGAGAAAGTTAAGAATCGTATTGATAAATTCTGCCTAGAAGAATTAGACGGTGAAGAATTCCCAGGTGGCAAACCTGTAGCAGACATTATTGAAGGGTCACCTGCCACTACAATAATCAGTTTGGCAGAAGAAAGAAATGTTGATCTTATTGTAATGGGCAGTCACGCACATAGTGTATTAAACAACCTGTTTATCGGTTCAGTCGCAGATAAAGTAGTTAATCGAACAACTACTCCGGTATTACTAGTACCACTCAAAAATGACTAGTGTGAAGGAGTCGCTTATGTAATATCCCCAAACTAAAGAGGTTTGATATATTACTACTGACTTCTACAACATTCACATTTTAGACATTTTTTTGATACTAAAAAGCCGTCTCAAAAGGACGGCTTAGTACGAAATAATAAGTTTATAAATAACCGTTAATTAATAGACCAGTTAGACAGAGTAGACCCGCCATTTCTAAAGAGCGTTCTACATAGTTAATCATTCCCGTTTACTCTCTCTATTTTGTTGCAATGAATATCAATACTATTGATTGTATACAACTGATTTAAGCAGAATAACGGACTAATCAACCCTATTGGTAAGTGATTTTTTATAGTCAAATTTACAAGCCTGATATACGTGTTCTGATATTTCATTACCAAAACATCGCGTGTGCACAAACTCGCCATCTTCCGCATAGACACTTGAGTTATAAAGTATATATTTCATTTTGGACTTACCGCACACCATCGCAGGGAAGTTTGAAAAGGACTCAAATTTAGCCAGCTTGATCATCATTTGCTCTAAACATGATTTGTCGAATTGAAACTCAGACACATGATGACCCACATATTCGTCTTCAGTGTAGCCTAATACATTTAATTCATGCTCGTTAGCATATTTAATTATGCCTTCAGGTGAAACCGTGTGGATGCCAATATTTGCATTTTCAATAAAATCTACAGCATTTTCTATAAGCACTTATTTAGCCACCTTAATTACGTTATTCAAAAGTAATTATATTCATTATTTGATAATAGGTAAAATATAACGTGAGAATACTTGATACTCTATTACTAGGCTTTGCAAGTTATCTATTCGTTCAACAGTATCTATAATTTAGCTAAATAACTACTAATACTTAACAAACGCTTCGAATTAATATCTAGCGTCGGCTGAATGTAAGACGAGTTAATAAATACCGACATCAAGGCCGGCAGCCATAGTCATACCAAGTTCCTCACATTGCTCAAGAAACATAGTCTGCCAGTCTCCGCGACATACTAAGGGGGGTTGAATCCAGTTCCATCGTAAGCCTGTACAGATAGATTCAACTGCTCGACAAGTACCAGTGCCGTCATTTCCAGCGCGCACATATAACGCACAAGGCAATCCCTGTTTTACTTCTAAACAAGGGTAATAACAGCGGTCAAAAAAATCCTTCAAGGCTCCACTCATATAACCGAGATTTTCAGTGGTCCCCAGAATTATCCCATCACAGCTTAAGACATCTTCAGGAGTCGCCTCTAAGGGTTGTACCCAACGTGTTTTGACTTGATCAATATCAGGATGCTGCGCGCCTTTTAAAGCCGCTTCAGCCATTAATTGCGAATTGTCAGAAGGTGCATGCGCTACTATTAGAAGTGTTTTCATTGTTATACCCACATTAACTTAAAGCACCCTTTAGAATTAAAAGGATCAGCAAAACTTAGTCCATGCTTTTAGATTACAACTATTTATAATAAAAATCCTCTTTAGGATTGTTATCCTCTGCGTTGAAGAATCTTGTAGGAGAAATATTATGAGCTTTGTTAGAAAAAGTGGCTTCAAATAATACGATCAAATTTATGAACTGAGATAGCTCAAATTATACGCACTACCGAAGAACAAACTGATATTAAGTATGGGGCGCTATGCACACATAGCTTTGCGGGAGTTAATGACCAAAGCTTTGAATGAAACTGCAGAACAGGATATTGAAATACAGCAGATAATTAGTAATAACTTATCTATGTTGCAACAAGCCTTTACTGAAAAGCTTGAACAAGCTAAAAAAGAAAACGGTATCAGCGCGTACAAAGATTGTGAACACTTAGCGAGATATTTTTTGATGGGAATATATGGTTTAAGAACTTTTGCACAAACTCATCCAGAGCCTGAAGTATTAAAGCAACTCGCAGAGCAACGTTATCAAGATGTTTTAAGGTAACTTTTAACAGTGAAAATTCAAAAGATAATGACTGTTATTGAGCAATAGCGAAAATGAGAAGTGTTTTCATGCTTATACTCACATTAACTTAAAACATCCCTCTAAAAACAGATAGTTCTGCGATACCTTGAATGCTCTCCCCTACTGAGGTTTTGTAAGCTGCTTTAACTGAATTGATTCTTTAATTTCAATGCATTTTGCAAGTAAAGCTACTATCACTAAAGCGAATATAATCCTCACCCACAATATTGCAATGACATCAGCACCTAGCAATAAAATCAATAAAGTATCTTCAATCAAACTATGAGCCAAGCTTAAAAAACTAATAGAGAGCAATACATCTTTTTTACCAATATGGCCCTTTTTTATTTCTGAAATGAGCAAACCAGCTCCGTAACTTAAGCCCAAAGTAATGCCTGTAATGGTAATACTGCTAGCGTCCTTCGTGATACTCAGTAATTTAAAAATTGGCGATAGTAATTTTTGCAATAAGCTTTCAACACCTATTTTTTTAAGTATTCGCAATAATATAATTAATGCTGAGATAATAAAGAATATACCCACCAACATTTGTAATTGGTCTAAGCCCCATTGCATTAACGTTTGCTCTTTTATCTCGTGCTGCCAAAGCAATACAGCGGCCTGCTGTTGATAATCCAATGCAGTATAGAACCAGTTCACCAGCGCAGCTAAGAGTAACCCTCCTCCTATTTTTAAGCTTATTGTAAGTCGCCAGCTAACCCCAACCATTTTAGCAACAGCACCTTCAATGGGAACGGAGTGAGAAATTAAAATTAAAATACCAATCACGGAGACCTGAGCCACCGATAGTTCGAGTTGAGCTGTCGTATCAACAAACACGACCATCGCTGTAAATATATTAGTTAAAATGGCGGTTGCCCAAACGAGTCCTAACTGCTCTGGCAGTCCGACAAACTTCATCAAAGGAGCTAGCATTTCAGCTAACCATTGGGTTCCTCCTAGTAAGTCTAAAATTTTTACTATTATAATCGCTGGCACCATCACTTTTAATAACGTGAGGTAAACTTGGCTAACTTCTTGAAATACACTTTTTATAGTTTTAACAAACATAAGTACTGCTCTACTGCTGAGTTTTATAAGTAATATAATAACGACTCAACCAAGAAATAATTCCAATTAATCATCGGTAAAGTTAATATAAGTTTCTTTTTATTACGATTATGTTAATTATGTTTCTTGATAGACTAGATAAAGCAATTCTCCGTCAATTACAAAGTGACGCGTCAGTGAGCAATGTAAAACTTGCAGAAATAGTTAATTTATCTGCACCCGCTTGTTTAAAACGAGTGAAACGGCTAGAAGATCAAGGTGTCATTAATAAAAGAGTTGCCCTATTGGATCAAACTAAGTTTGGTAGTTGCCTTCATATGATTGTTGAAATTATGATGCATCAGGATAGGTTAGATTTAAATGAGACCTTTAGCAAAGCCATAAAAAATTGCGAGCAGGTACATGAATGTTACAAGGTAACGGGAGAAGTAGATTTTGTGTTAGTGGTCGTAGTACCTGATATGCCAAGCTATGAGGCATTCTGTGAAGAAATCTTATACCAGCACTCAAATATGCGTAATTTCAGAACCTTAATTTCAATGAACCGAATAAAATATGACACTAAAGTTTATATTCCAATTGATTAATTACTCAAAATTGGACGACATATTTAAGCTGAGGTAATATTTTAACTGTATTTCCTACAGCTAAATCTTGTACTTTGATTTCGATAGCTCAAAACTCTAGGGCTTTTACTTAACAGCATAGACTTTAATATTATGTTTTTATTTCCACTTAGCGCACAAGGTGATCATAATCTATAGCGTTATCTACTCCTTTATATTATAAACCTGACCTTTATTCATAATGGTATAGCAGAGGGTACTAAATCCTATGATGATTTAGTGAAGTGATATACAAATTACTAGATATAAAAAAACATCAATCATTACAATTGATGTTTTTTAGAATAAAAAATTCTTAGATAATTAGAATTATTTCTTAAATCGACGTGCTGCTAGTCCCATTAGACCTAATCCAAAAATAGCAATTGTTGAAGGTTCAGGTACTGGTACTGAACTAACTACAACATTATCTAGACCGAACGCCTCATCACTCCAACCTTGGTTAGTATTGGCCTGAAACCCAAAACTAATTGATGGATCAACGTGAGACAAAGTTACTGAGTAATGATAAGTACTAGCCCCGCCATAAAAGTGTCCAAAACCAAATGCTGTTTGATCATGTGATACTAATTGCCCTGTCGTTGGGCCAACAATGAATCCACCGGAATGACCATAAAAATCTGTAAACTGTGATACACCATTAATAAGAAACTGAAAATTGTCTCCATTATTAACGCCATCAAGACTACGTAAACCATATACATCAAAGTCAATTGTTATTGATGAATGTGCTGCAAGACCGTTAAGGGTCAATATTGGTGTTTCACCATAGGTTAAATCTCCAAGGAAATTTGTTCCTGTAGCTCCGCCATTCATTATATCAGTAGGACCAGTGAATCCTGCTGAATCAGATTCAAAATCATTAGAATATATTAGTCCCGCATTGGCGACATTGATTAAGCAGCTCGCAGAGATTATTAATCCAGCTAGCGTTTTAGTTAAAAATTTAAATCTCATTTGATATTCCTTTTGAACCTTTCATAACAAATTTGAAAGGTAATTATTAAAAGTGAAACTTCATCACTTTCTTTACTAAAGCAAAAAACAAGCCAATAAAATAATTACTAATAAATTCAAACAGGTAAAATATACACTAACGACTATCATGTGTAATTGTAAAGTAACCTGACATAATCAACTTTATCAACTATTTGATATAATTACATTATATTAACAAATGCATATTTTAGTTACTTTTAAGGTGATAATCGTATTAGATGGTTAAATTCAACTTAAAACTACAGGTAAGTTATCTAAATAATCCAATGTAAATCATCTAAAACACAAATATCAGTAGTGTAATTGGTGATGCCTGTAAATATGCCTCACCCTAATGTAGAAAAAACCATTCTGTTTATGATGAAAACCCGGAAAAAATAGCGCGTTTAAACATCTTTGTTCAATGGTTAACGCAAGAAATGATCAACTAACTAATCAAACGTTAAGGCTTGTAATAGGTGTATTCGGTATACGGTCAGTTACTCCACTCCTGCTCTAGCTTTACTCGTCAATAGAGAACATCACATTAACAAATAAAGCACTAATTAATTCTTTTCTTGCTTTGATGATGCCTAGTCGGTGTTGCTGTGTGTCTTGACGATTGTCTTAGCTGTTGCTTAGGTACTGTTCTAGTCACTGGGCGATTATAAACAGCCTGTTTTTTAGCTGATGATCTGTAAGCTTGCGTATTCTGAGCTGCTTTCTTGTGCTTGACTTGCTTATAAGCTTGTTGATTTTTTATTTGATTGCTTGCCTGATACTTTGCTTGGTATTTATTAGGGTTATGCTGTTTTACCTTATGGCTATTATTTGCCACCACCGCTTTTGTATAATGTTTGCCTTGGTTATTATTTCGAACATTACTACCTTTATAATTACTCTGAAGTGCCTTGCTATTACGTGCATTGCTGTTACGAACTTTCGAGTTGTTCACGTTTGCGCTTCTAACGACTTTATTATGCTTAATGGCTTTATTTTTGTGGCTATTACTTTTAGAAACACGATTTTTATGAGCATTATTACTATGAATTTTGTTTCTATGAACATTACTTTTATAAGTGTTAGTACTACGAACACTTGGCCGTGAACCATAATATTTTTGCTTTAATCGTCCGCTGCTATATGCAACACCGCGTCTATGTTTTGGCTGATGATTCCAACGTTTTGCACTATGACTTGATACTATTTTTTTTCTGGGATGATAACCAGGACGGTTATAGTGATTCACTACCACATGGCGGTTATGCCAATGAAAAGCACTGAAGTAAAAATGACTGCTGATGTGTACGCCATGTCCCCAATAAAAATGACCATAATGAGCAGCATAATAATTAGGGTTACGCCAATAAACAGGCGGGTAATGTGTCCAATGCCAGCGACCATAAACTACGCGAGTATCATAATAAGGTACGTAAATAACCTCAGGTTGTGCTGGTTCAATGATAATAATTTTCTGCTCTTTTATCACATTAACATTATCCATATTTGCCAAATTACCAGCTTGGTCAGCCTGTTGTCTCAACGTTTGAATGCTGGCAAGCACTCTGGCTTCATCTTGTAGAAAAGCATTACCGAGTTCTTGCATCCAAGTAAGGTCTTCACTTAATTTACTTATCACACGTGGAAAAGCTAACAATGCTTTAATACTGGCATCCCAATCTTTTTTCTGTGCCTTTTTTTCTACTTGTGCTGGAGTTAATTGCGAATGCTTGTTGAGCCACCGCTCTGCTTCAATGACCTCAATTGGGTAGGTAGACGCAATTAAAATATGCGTTAGCAAAGTATCTGGATACAAGGCAATGGGCGCTAGCGTTTGAGCAAGCTCTGCTTCAGATAGCACAAACGCTTGCTCCTCTTCTGCGTCTAATGAGGCTGAGAAAACAGTAGAGGTAAATAGTGTAGTGGATAAAAGGAGTACTCCTATTATCGCAAGATGTTTTAATACTGTGGAGTGAAAGTACATGAGCTCACCTTTATTCATAACTAATCTTATGGTTAGCATACGACTGTTTAGCTGAACAAAGGCTGAACATACTTAAAGCGCACTTAAAGCATTATGAAAATAGCGGTTTCTCCTATTCAATCTGATTCTTATTGAGTATCCCTTGTTCAACTAACTTATTTTGAATAATAGCGCATTTTTCTTTTAACATATCTCGTAATAAGCGTACTGCAGGAGTAATCGACTGCCTACTTGGGCATACCAGCCATAATTCAGTTTTTCTTGGCTGATAATCAGTCATGACACTAACGACGTTGCCCGCAAGTAAATCATTAGACATATCAAGGCATGATTTTACTGCAATGCCTTTCCCTGCAACACACCATCGCCTCACTAAATCACCATCATTCGATGCTCGATTGCCTTTCATTTTTATTTTAACTACATTGCCTTTATGCTCGAACTTCCAAACATCGTGAACTACATCATGGAGTTGATAAAAAAGTCCGTTATGAGCGCTTAAATTATGCGGATGTTGTGGTGTACCATTATCTTTCAGGTACTGGGGAGTTGCACAAAGTATTCCTGGCACATTACATATTTTAAAACCATAGAGGTTGGAATCAGTGGGTGAGCCATAACGTATTGCAACATCAACGGAATCTCGGTAAAAATCAATATTGCTATCGCTAATATTCAATTTCAAACCAACGTTAGGATGCTTTTGTACCAATTCATCAAGCCAAGGTGCAACCAAGTTACGGCCTAAGTCCGATGATATTGCAATACGAAGCTCACCATCGACAATTTCTAAATCGTCGCGCATATTTTGTTTAGCTTGCTCAAGCATTAACAATGCTTGCTGACATTGAGGAATATACCTTTCCCCTGCACTAGATATTTTCAACTGCCGTGTTGTTCGGATAAATAAATCAACACCTAGTGCCGCTTCAACCCGTTTTATAGCAGCACTTGCTGTTGCGGTTCGCATATCAATACTTGCAGCAGCTTTAGTAATATTTTTAAATTCGGCTACTTTAAGGATGACTTGTAGGTCTTCTAATAACATATTGTCAAATATTTTTTGATAATGATTCAATTATTATGCTGTTTATCTTTACTAAATCAAGTTCTATTATTATCACCGTTAGCAGCACTTAAATTAGCAGCCTAAATTAGCAACTTGAATTAACAGCCGGAGAATACACATGAAAGCCATTGGTTATAAAAAATCGTTACCCATTAGTGATATTGAATCTTTAGTCGATATTGAATTACCACAGCCGATAGCCACTGGCCGAGATATTTTAGTAAAAATAAGCGCTATTGCCGTTAATCCTGTCGATTATAAAATCAGACAAAACAAGCCTTCAGAAACGGATGAATATAAAGTAATCGGTTGGGATGCTGTAGGTAAAATAGTCGCTATGGGTGAACATGCGACAAAATTCCAGTTAGGTGACAAAGTATATTATGCCGGTGATTTAACTCGTCAAGGAAGTAACGCAGAATACCAAATAGTTGACGAACGTATTGTTGGCCATAAGCCTAAAAGCTTATCTGATGTTGAAGCCGCAGCCCTGCCATTGACAACAATTACCGCTTATGAAATGTTATTTGAACACCTTGCGTTACCTAAGATAATACCCGATTCATCTGAAAAATCTAACGACGTTATTTTAGTTGTTGGCGCTGCTGGTGGTGTCGGCTCTATTTTAGTTCAGCTCGCCAAAGCGATTACCGGTGCAACAATTATTGCGACAGCATCACGAGAAAGCTCAAAAGCGTGGGTAGAAAAACTCGGGGCTCACCATGTTGTCGATCATACCAAACCACTGAAGCCACAAATTGACGCCCTTAATATTGGCCAAGTTACACATGTTGCGAGCCTTAATGGCACAGAGAGTTATTTCGATACTTATATTGAGTTGCTCGCACCTTTTGGCAAAATTGCCATGATTGATGATCCTCAAAAACCTTTAGACGTAATGAAATTGAAATTTAAAAGCTTGTCATTACATATCGAGTTTATGTTTGCACGCTCAATGTTTAATGCTGTCGATATTGAAGAACAAAGTCACTTATTAAATCACGTATCCGATTTAATTGACCATGGCTATATTCAAACAACGGTAGGCAAAGAGTTGGGTTTAATTAATGCCGACAACTTAAAGCTTGCCCATGAAGAGTTAGAGTCAGGAAAATCTATCGGGAAAATAGTGTTACAAGGCTTTTAAATCAATCACTTAATTACTTAATTACTTAATTACTTAATTACTAAAGGAATGAACATGACCCAATTAACCATTGTCGCCAATATAAAAGCCGCACCTGATAAAATTGACTTAGTAAAAGCCGAGCTTTTAAAACTTATTACTATGACCCGTAGCGAGCAAGGCTGTATTAATTATGATCTTTACCAAGATAATGACAATCCCGCTCAGTTCATATTTTATGAAAATTGGGAAACTCGTGAGTTATGGCAAGCACATATGGCCAATGATCATTTGAAAGAGTACATGCAAGCAACAGAAGGTGCGGTTGAGACCTTCACTCTCAACGAAATGACAAACATTAGCTAAGTTAATGATGAAAAGGAGTTGTGCTAAATAACGGCAACTTTTTTTCGAGAGTTAAATAATTAGATTGAAAAAAAGAAAAGTTTTACGCTAACCTTTCAAAAGTGACTTAACAACGACTTCACATTGACGGTGTATTTACGTTTTATTTACTTTTATTAGTAAAGCTCAGGGTAAATTGTGCTCCACCTAATGTTGTAGAGTTACCAATATGCAATTTACCTTGGTAACTTGCTACCAAGTCTCGCACTATCGCCAAACCTACGCCATGTCCTGCTTCGTATGTATCAGCGCGAACTCCACGTTCTAGTATTTGCGTAATTTGCTGTTCTTTAATACCAACGCCATCATCTTCTATACACATGATTAAAGCTTCATCTTGTTGGTTAATTGTCAGTATAATAGTGCTTTTCGCCGCTTTATAAGCGTTATCAAGTAAATTACCTAACAGTTCCAGTAAATCAGCTTCATCACCTTTGAAGGTGATGTTTCCAGTGAAATTAAGTGTTAATTCTTTATGTTCGCCCTGATAAATCTTTGCTAAGGTATTTAACAATTTATCGACAACTGGTTTCACCTCAATCCCTAACAGCCAAGACGAATGCCCCGCACTCTGCGCACGTTTTAGCTGGTGATCAATGGTGGAATTTATACGATTTATTTGCTCTTGATTAACGGCAGAAATTCCCCTTTGAGCTTGCATTACCGCTAGTGGGGTTTTCAAGCTATGAGCAAGATCTGATAAAGCATTTCGATAACGTTGCCTTTGCTTTTGCTCTGTGGCTAATAATTGATTTAATTGAGTGGTGAGTTGAGATAATTCTTTGGGGTATAAACTGGTTAGCTTTTCAGCTCTGCCCTGTTCAATCGCTTTAACTTCCTGCTCTAAGGTAGACAAAGGTTTTAACGTCCACATCAACCATACAAGTTGCAGCAATAATATAATCACCATCAAAATAGCTAAACCAAACCAAAGTTGCTGTTTAAAGTCGCTGATAAGTTGTGAAAATACTTGTTTGTCTCTAATAATATGTACAGTGAGTGGAAAGTTAACTCTTCCCTCAGTAAAACTTACTGCATAGCTATAAATAAAGTGCGGTGAGCCATTAATTTCAAAGCTTGAAAATGTTTTATCTCCCGTTGTCAGTGTCGCTATCTCCCCTGATAATTGCGTATCAGGTATATTAATAGTGAGCAAGGATTGAGAGCTCCATAAAATATCATTTTCTAGTATTGCATCTGATGTTGCCTTAACTTCATGTTTAACCGGACCTGAAATAAATGCGTATAAACCTGAATCGCTGACATTAAACTGGTTCTCAATTAAGGCTTCAGGCATCACGAGATTAGCTTGTTCCACTTCTGCAACCGCCAAAATAGAATAGCTATAGGCACTTAATTCATTTTCTATACTGCGCACCATATGTTTTTCAAAGGAATTCATGATGATAAACGCTATGGTTGGCAATATAATAACCACCATCGCCAATAAGCTCACCATTAAACGTAATTTAAGGGAGTTCAGGAAAGCATTAAAAAATGATTTGATAAAAAATTTAATATGTAAAAGCAAGAATGAACCTAATCAGGGAAGTTAAGCTAAGTAAATTTAAGTAAACGATAGCCTTGGCCACGCTTAGTTTCAATGAAATTATATTTGCTATCAGGGTCAAGTTTTTTACGTAAACGTCTGATAAACACCTCAATCACATTAGAGTCTAAATCGAAATCTTGATCATAAATATGTTCAGTTAAAGTGGTTTTAGAAATGACTTCACCTACATGTAACATTAAATACTTAAACACTTTAAATTCATGAGCACTTAAACTAACGCTTACCTGTTCTACCAGTACTTGCGATGTAGCGATATCCAAACTATATGGACCATTATTAATCGTGGTACTGGCTTTGCCCGCACTACGTCTAATCAACGCATTTAAACGTGAAGTGAGCTCTTCTACATGAAAAGGTTTAGTTAGATAATCATCTGCCCCCGCGTCTAGACCAGAAACTTTATCTTGCCAGCGATCGCGAGCAGTAAGAATTAGAATAGGAAAATTACGGCCCTTTTCTCTGAGTGCTTTTACTACCGTAGTACCATCAATCTTTGGTAAACCTAAATCGATAACGGCAATATCATAGTCATACTCAAGCCCTTGAAATAAGGCAATCTCGCCGTCAGAAGCGACATCTACCGAATAGTTTTGTAAAAGTAATTGTTGTTGAAGTTCTTGCTGTAAGGCCTGATCATCTTCAACTAAAAGTAAGCGCATTGACTTTTCCTTTCGAGTGATTTACTCATTAATTCTTTTCAATTTTACCGGTTTTGGCATTGACCTTTTTCGATACCACTTGCCCATTGGGTTTTACAATTTTCACTTTATAAGCGGTATTATTTTTTTGTTTTTTTACTTTCAAGACAGTACCGCCATAACGCTTTTTCACGAGTTTGGCCGCTTGCTGTGAGCTAATAGCTTGTTGTTTCTTTTTCGCATTAGCTTGCGTATCTGCCGCCACAGCAGTTGTACTTAAAGCAGTCACAATTATAAATAGCGTGAAGAAAAGAACTCGTAACATCATCTCAATACCTAATGCAGATAAAACCTATAGAGCACTCAGTGTAAAAGAATGCTTGCCGCAAATAAACTAAGTTTAACGATAGGGGCTGTTAATCTTTCAGTTTAGAGCTCTGTTGTATTTGAAAAAGGTAACAATCGAGGCGCTTAATATAATGTTTGCTTGTTCCAAAGGCATATTAAGCAACAAAGAGTGGCCCTTTTTCAAACCAACCCAAAAGGGCTATGGCTAATTTTCAACCTACCATCGTTGAAAATCATTTAAAGTAGTGTGACTACATAACACTCTTTCCGCCTTGTTATCTTAACAATTAGTCAATAGCAGAGACTAACTTGAAAGGTTAACAGTCCCTATATTACAAAAATCTAACTGAACGGAGTATGAATACTTATATCCTTTATAAATCTACATGACAGAAATCATCAGTTGGCATTATTAACATGTTCAGCTTGAGTTCATTTAACTTGCGCTTTAATGGTCTTAAATAGATATAGGAAGGATTTAATGATGAACAATTCTATCAAGCAATTAACATTAAAAATAACATTAAGGTTTTCACCAATATTACTAACTACTTTACAGTTAACACTTATGTTAACTCTCATGATGATTACACTACCAAGCTTTGCTGTAGCAGCCGACAATGCAAATGAGATAGCAGACACAGCGAGCACTACTGACATAACAAATACTAAAGTCATTCAAAGTTACTCAAGCGGCCAAGTAGCAAGTTCAACCAGCAGCGCATCACAGGAGCAAGTATTAAAAGATATTAGACAAAGAGTACTACTCGGCGATAGCGACCAAGAAAAAAATAAAGCATTAAACACTACTCGCGAAAATATGATTACCCAAAAGCACCTGCAAGCACGTAAAAGCAGTACAACTAAAAACATGACAAAATCACTAAGATTAAACCAGACCAGTAGAAGCTTTAGCGATGGTACTTTCGTCATTTATGAAGGCTATTCACAACTAATTGAAGATCTCGATGCTGATGGATATTTTCAGACTTTTAGTGTGACTTTTGATGCCGATTTAATTACCGGTAACCCTCATGATGAGGCGGTTGTTTATGCTGAATTGTACTTAAGTGAAAATGGTGGTCCTTGGGTACATTATTACAGCACTGACAGCTTTGTTATTCATGGTGAAAGCTCAGATGATGAGTTCGAGGTGTATAGCACTTTAGAACAAGGTTTCAATGCCAACTATTACGATGTCCTCATCGATATTTATGAAGAGGGTTATCCCAATATCGTTGCTTCTTATAGCAGTGATGACAGCAATAGCTTATATGCGCTTCCCTTAGAGAGTAGTGACTATGACCTGGAATATATAGAGTATTACAGTGAAGTACATACTGATGGTGGTAGTAGTTCTGTCATTGCTTTAATAATAATGATGATTGCTTTATCAATACGTCAATTTAAATTTAAAGGGTAATTCCAGTGAGTAGAGAGAGGTAAGCTAAGTAGGTAAGTTTATTCCCTACTTTCTCCTCTTAAATCCAATCAAATGAAATCAATATCTACTTTCTAGCCACCAAATGGACCGTGCTAGTTGAACGCTCTAAAAATGCCCCTTCACAGTAAGCAAAGTAATAAAGCCATAAACGTTTAAACGTTTCATCATAATCATGCTGAGTCAGGTCCAGCCATGACGCCAAAAAGTTGTCTCGCCAATGCGCTAATGTTTTAGCGTAATCAAGACCAATATCATCTAGGGATTCAACGACTAGCTCACTGTGGTCTGTAATATTTTGAGTCAATACATTCACTGACGGTAAAAATCCACCAGGGAATATATAGCGTTGGATAAAATCAACGTTATTTTTGTAATAGTCAAAACGTTGATCGGCAATGGTAATTGATTGTATAAGTAATTTACCGCCAACTTTTAATCGGTCATTGCACTGCTTAAAGAAACTAGGTAAAAAATCGTAACCAACCGCTTCTATCATCTCAATAGAAACCACTTTGTCAAAACTACCAGTTAAATCGCGATAATCCTCTTTCAGTAAAGTGATTTTATCTGTTAAGCCTAACTTTTCTATACGGGCCTGTGCATAGGCATACTGTGCATCAGAAATAGTGGTTGTCGTGACCCGGCAGCCATAATTCTGAGCTGCGTATATAGCCAAACCACCCCAGCCTGTGCCTATTTCCAGTAAATGATCATTTTCATTCAGTGATAGTCGTTGGCATATGGTTGCTAATTTATGCTGTTGAGCCTCGTTCAACGAGGAATTATCTGTCGGGTAAATAGCAGATGAATACATCATATCGGGGTCTAAAAATCGGGTGTATAACTCATTACCTAAATCATAATGGGCCAAGATATTACGCTTTGAACCTGATTGAGTATTTCTATTTTGCCAATGACTGATGGTATTTTTCAACCGATTCAACCATGACTTGTTTGCTTCCAGACTATCAGTTTGTTGTTGTGCTTTTGCGAAAACTCTAATGACATTGGTTAAATTAGGACTACTCCATTTACCATCAATGAAAGCCTCTGCTGCGCCAATACTACCGCCCTTAACAAAGTCGCGATAAACGCTCGGATCATGGATATGTATTTTACCTTTAATGCTTTGTTCGCCAACCGTTTGAGGAAAATAAGAATGAGTGGAGCCTTCTACAATTTCTAATTGACCGTAGGTAAGCTTGGAGAAAATGTTTAGAACTAACGTGCGACAACGTTTATCTAACCAGTTAGCGGTTTTTAATACCCGAACCCCTTCAATTTTTTCCATTTTTATTCTCCTAATTTTAATTGAATTCAAGCTTTCAAAGATAATCCACTAACCCGGTTTTTGATAACCGATAAAAGGCACACGCTTGACGAATAACTTTAATGCTTGCCAATAAATAGTTACCACTACTTTCATCGTCATAACGGGTAGCTGACACCAAATACGTAACAAACTCGCTTTAGTGAATGGTTTTCTCCTCATCACTAAACTTGCATCAAATAATTTACTCACTGTGCCATTTTTGTCATTAACGCGTTTGTTCTCAATCTTAACCAGCAACTTATCATCGCCATTACACGGTGGTGTTACTTGCCAAAAATAAGTCATTGCTAAGTCCATAAAGGGTGAAACTTGAAACATTTTTTTAGTCGTTTTATCACCTTCTTCTTTTAATAAATCGACTAGGTAATAATGGCGTTCATTCCAAGGTGTATTACTCACTTCTGCGAGCATCTGTGTACATTTATCATCTTGGTCATAACAAAAATAAAAATTGGCAGGACTAAAATAAATACCAAAACACCTAACTTGTACCAACATAACTATTCTTTTTATCTCTGCATAACCTGCTAATTCGTGTACTTTATTCTTTATACGGTGACTTAATGAATGGGGATCACCTGCTAGGTTATCTTTTGAGTTATCTTTTATACTTGCCTTTAAATAGTCTGTTTCAACAAAACGTAATGGTCGATACCACGAAAAGCCAAAAATACCAAAACCACCCTGAGCCTTTTCAACATCAGCAACATCGAGCGCCAACATAAATAAACGGTAATCAAAACTGTGCTTTTTGGGGCTAAAGCGTCGATGAATAACATTACCGAGGTAAATATGGCTATTACTAAATGAATTAGGCATGTTCATCATTATCACCTAAATAACAGTCAAACCGTTCAGCCACTTCCACGGCGCTTCTTACACCGTCTTCATGAAAACCACTGTGCCAATAAGCACCAGCAAAATGGGTATGATTAACACCACAAATGATATGTCTTTGCTGTTGCGCTTTTATCGAGTCGGCAGAAAAAACAGGATGGTGATAAGTGAATTCCCTTAATATTTCTTTAGGGTCGATGTCATCTTTTTGATTTAAGGTAACGCAAAAGGTATGTTTACTTTGAATACCCTGCAATATATTCATATTGTAAGTAACGCTAGCGGCATTACTGCGGTCATAGTTGCTGTTATTATCACGATTATGGTTTAACTGATAATTCCAACTTGCCCAGGCTTTTTTGCGTTTAGGTAATAGTTTTTCATCCGTATGCAGTACAACGGTGTTAGCACTATAAGGCATAGCAGATAACACCGATTTTTCATCTTGACTAGCATCCTCTAATAAAGCGAGTGCTTGGTCAGAATGACAAGCAATAACTACTTCATCAAACGTTTGGCTGGCCGAGTTTTCAAAGTGTAATTGTACTTTATCATCGCTTCGAGTAATGCCAGTTATATTGGCATTAACGTGAATATTATCCTTAAACGGCGCGCACAATGGTGTTAAGTAGCTACGAGATCCTTCTGGAATCACATACCATTGCGGTCTATCTGCAATATTTAATAAGCCATGATTATGGAAGAACTTCACAAAAAATTTAAACTCACAGTATTCCATTTGTGCTAATGAGCTAGACCAAATGGCTGCGCCCATCGGCAAAATATAATGATCAGCAAAAAAGTCACTAAAGTTATATTCAGTTAAAAATTCACCTAACGTTAAGCCATCAATATACTTATCTTGCTGATAAATACTTTTGCATAGTTTATTGAAACGTAAAATATCTTTAACCAACATCCAAAAAGACGGTTTAAAAATATTTCGTCGCTGGGCAAATAATGTATTTAAGTTATGACCATTGTATTCCATGCCTGACTGGCAATTATGCACAGAAAAACTCATTTCAGTGGGGATTTTACCAATACCTATTTCGTCCAACAACGCTAAGAAATTAGGATAGGTTCTATCATTGAAGACAATAAAACCAGTATCTATTGCAAATTTCTCCCCTGACTTTTCTATATCGACCGTTGCTGTATGGCCGCCAATACAGTCATTTTTCTCAAAGACAGTAACCTTATGCTTTTTTGACAATAAATAAGCAGTAGTTAATCCGGAAATACCGGAGCCAATAATGGCAAAATGCTTCATGCTTTATCTTCCCTAATGTGGCTCTTGCTGGAGTTATCATTTTTGGTAATAAGTGATTGCCATAAAGATGAAGGTAAAAAAGAAAATAGTTTCATAATAAGCGTTAGTCGCTTTGGGAAATGTAAATATTTTTTACGCTTCTCAATACCAATAAGCATACGACTCGCAGCTTGTTCGCTGGTGAGTAGAAAAGGCATGGCAAAGTCATTTTTATCCGTTAACGGTGTGCTGACAAAACCAGGATGGACTAAAGTAACGTCGATTTTATGTTCAACTAAATCAAGTCTTAAACTATTGGCTAAATAGTCCATACCTGCCTTTGATGCCCCGTAGGCTTCACTGCGTGGAAAAGGTAAAATCGTTGCACTTGAACTGACAAAAACGATTTGTCCGCCCTGTTTCACTTTAGGTAGGAAGTATTGTAATAGCGTGCCTAAAGAAGAAAGGTTGGTGTTGATAATACTAGAAAATAACTCGCCATCGAAATGTTTAACATCATCAACATAACGACAATCACCTGCATTGAGTATTAGTATATCAAGTGCTTTAATATCTTCAGCGGCAGACGCTACTTGAGTTGGCTTAGTGATATCAAACAAACATGTCTTAAAAGAACGTGACTTGAGAAGGGCCATTTTTTCTTTATCTCGACCGCAAGCAATCACGTTTTCACCTTGATTGGTGTACTTTTCAAATAACGCCAAGCCAATGCCTGATGTTGCCCCGGTGATCAAAACGTTTCGAATGGCCATTAGTTTGCTGCATTAGTTTTTATCCACTTAGTAAGTTTGCCCAATATCGGTAGTTGTTCATAAAGCATTGCACCTAAATCTAGGTAATCTCTATGATAAATAACCTTATCGTCTTCCCCCTTAATATGTGAGGTGCCAACAACAGTGACAGTTTGACCTTTATTCAGTTTGGGGTGTTGATAAGTCATGGTCCAAAATAGAGAAGCTTGCGAATCCTGCCATATCACATCCTCAATAATGAACTCACACGCAGAGAGGTTTTGATAGAGGTTTTGAAAGTACTGATATAAATTTTCAAACCCTTCTACTGTGTGAAGAGGATCAATAAAGGTGACTTTTTCATGGTAAATAGTTGCCAATAACTTTAGATTATCTTTCGTCAATTTTTGATAAACAGTCACAAAATTATTGAGCCACAAAGGTGCTTCCTGAAGGGTGTGCTCTAACGTTTTATTTTCCATAACACTACCTTAATGACTAGGACCTTGATGACGAATACTTTAATAAAAACACTCTGATTACGATGTACCAACAACAATTTAGTTAACGACGCTGCGCTGTTTTAAATTTTATAAAAAGCTAACGCTTTTAACCTTGCCTCTTTGTGCTCAACAATCGCCGGCCAATAAATATTAAGTTCATTATCCTCGATAAACTGATGAGGAAAGTGAATTGCCTTATCAGAAACATTTGCAAGCTCTGGTATATACTTACGTATGAACAAGCCCTTTGGATCAAAACGTTCGCTTTGTCTAATAGGATTAAAGATTCTAAAGTAAGGTTGAGCATCACAGCCTGTGCTAGCCGCCCATTGCCAGCCACCATTATTTGAAGCCAAATCGCCGTCAATCAGATGCTGCATAAAATATTTTTCACCTAATCGCCAATCAATTAATAAGTGTTTGGTCAGAAAGCTCGCGACTACCATACGAAGGCGATTATGCATCCAGCCTGTTTGATTTAGCTGTCTCATTGCTGCATCAACAAGTGGGTAACCAGTTCTGCCCTGACACCAGGCTTCAAATAATGTCGCATCGTTATGCCACTCTATATCTTGATAATTTTCTTTATAACACTGATGTTTACATAATCGCTGTTCATGAAAAATCAGATGGCGATAAAATTCTCGCCAAATAATCTCATTTAGCCATGAAAATTCTTCACTGTCTGACGCCACTAACAGATCTGGGTATTTGTTAAGTAATAATCGAAGTACATAACGAGGACTAATAACGCCCGCAGCTAAGTAAGGAGAAATACCCGACGTACCTTTAATTGAGGGTATGTCGCGGTTAAGTTTATAAGTACTTATTTTTTTTTGATAAAAAGTTGGTAATATTTGTTGCTCAAAAACACTGGCTAATGGCCAAGTACTAGAAATATTGTTTTGCTCTTCTTCCTGAACATCAGTCTTGTTAACCGCTAATGATTTATTAGATACTTTACCTAAATACTCAAAGCCACCTTGCTGAACATATGTTAACCAAGCGCGCTTAAACGGTGTAAAAACCTTATACATAATACCCGACTGATTAAGGACTTTTCCTTTTGGTACAATCACATCTGCTTCAAATAAGGTTAATGGAATACCACTAGCCTTTAATTCTAAAGTTAAGGCCTTGTCTCGTTGCTGTTCGTTAAATTCAACCTCACTATTAGCCACTACTTCAGTAATATTATGCTGTTGACAATAGCTGTTTAAATAAGTTTTTTGTTGGGTAAAATTATCAAGCTCAATCAATTCGAGTTCAATATTTAATAGCGCGAGCTCTTTAACAAGGTCATGGGCATGTCGCATAATAAAATCTATCTTTATCGGCGACCAGTCATGTTGTTGCCACTGTTTTTCACAGACAAAAAAAATGGCTTTAAACGGCACTTCTGAATCATGTTGATTCAAAGAGTTACGACTAAGGAAATAGTGTAAAGCCGGATTATCGTGTGTGCGAAGATCATTACGAAGCCAAAGTAGCAAGCGCGTTCCTTATGTGCCTAGTTAAAGGCATCATGGGAGTATAATTGAAGGTCGGTGTAGCTGAGTACGAATTTACTCAATATCTAATTTAAAGTTATTATATACCCGTTACCATTCAAGATGCAGGTTTCAGAGTGCTTGAGTAATTTCAATTCAAGGCGCTATGATGAAATAATGGTTGTTCCATTATAAGTCGCAGCAACGATGAAGTGATGTTACTCAAGCGCTTCTTTGATGGGTTTAAAACCACTTTATACGGCGTTAAATAATCCAAACATAGAATGACTATGTTTACATTATTTTCCTTGCCTAAAGTGTTTTTAATTCCCACTGAAATCCTGCACTTTGATTGGTAACGGGTATAAATCATCTAGTAAGCATATCTCAATCTTAACTTATCAGGATAAGGCGACAGGTATGCTTGCTTTGTTAAGTAATCTTTTGGGTGATTAAGTAAATAATGCTTAATTAACGTTAAAGGAGCCATTAACGGGATAAGTCCCTCACGATACGCATCAATTTGTTCACATAATTCTTGTCTTTCATTCGCTTGCAAATGCTTTGAAAAATATCCTTGAATATGGTCAAGTGTATTTGCATGCTTTTTACGGGTCGCTATAATTTTCAGCGCCGTCATTAACCCTAAAATATATTGTGCTGCTACTTCATCAAGTGGTAGATCAGCTCTTGCTAATAATTGTCCTAGCTCTTTGTAGGCGATTAAATCGTGGCTCATCACAGTATATTTGTACTGACTATGGAAGGTGGTTAACTTGTGCTTAGTTAACCCTGATTCAACAACAGTCTGCCAATGTTTGTATGCAAATACTCTGGCAACAAAGTTTTCACGCAGTAGAGGATCGTTTAGACGACCATTTTCTTCACAAGGTAATAATGGGTTAGCATCCATAATTTCCTTGGCAAAAGCTCCAACACCTTTCGAGGGTAGTGAGTTACCTTCAGGACTGTAAACCTTAACTCTTTCCATGCCGCAACTTGGGCTTTTAGCACAAAAAATATAGCCACTTAACGATTTAGTCATGCTAGCTATTTTTTTTCCATAGGCTTTTAAAGCTTCGGTAACATCGCCACTACCATCTTTTTGAGAAACATGAATAACATCATCACGCTTTATTTGACGAATAGTTGGTCTTGGAATAGGTAACCCTACGGCAACTTCTGGGCAAAATGATTTATAGGACACATGCTCTGAAAATTCTTTAATGCAAAAGTGAGACGGTTTGTTACTGGCATCAAAGCGAACTTTTTCACCAATTAAACAAGCGCTAATACCAATTTCTATGTCTTTCTTATCCACTGAATAAATCATAATTCTTTCCTTCTAATTTCTGATTTTAACTTTAATTATCGCTTTAACTATTAATAGCTTAGCGAGTTAATAAATGAAAGAACCTATTGGATTAAGTAATTTATTTATGCCTTGAGTAAAGTGTAGTGCATCATTAGCAACGGTGTAACAAAGACAACCATTGGTAGAAATAGGGTGATGCTGATGAGAGCTATCAAGCATGATAAAATCACCCTTAACATATTCACCACTTTCATCATGAAATGATCCCGCTAACAGCACCGTAAGTTCAAACCCTTTATGGGTATGTTCTGGTACGCCTCCACCAGGCTGTATATGTAATAAACTGGTATGGATTTCATTTTCATTAAGCTGAATGCGTGCTCGCGTTAATTTACCAATATGAGCGTGTTTACCCATTTCCATACTATTTAATGCTGCAGGGATAGTGTAAGTTTTATCATTAAAACTAATGGTATGTTCTACTTTAGGTACAACAACTGCAATATCAGAAGATTCAACAATATTATTGATCATGTGATCAAAATCTATTGAAGCAATAGTATCTAATGCTTCATTGTCATCAACAATAAATCGATCTAAGTATTCTTCTTCAAAGCTATTTTCAGCCACTTGTTCAGTAAATTGCGCAATTGTTTGCTGACAGACAGGACACATATCTGCGTGTATAGCGATACCAGCAGATAAAGATGCAGGTAAATCACCATTCACAAATGCTTGGATAAGCTCAAATTTTGGGTGATGACTAATCATGTTGTTCTCCTAACTGTACTTTGAGTTTACCTAGGGCTAATCGTAATCGAGATTTAACGGTCCCAAGTGGTAAATTCAGATGAACAGCTAACTGCTCTTGTGACATTTCTCTAAAGTAAAAACCTTTAACAACGTCTTGCTGAGCTTGAGGTAACTCTTCTATGACACTTAGCAAGTTTGCATGTTCTAAATGGTCATCAAAAATTTCAGTTTCTATGCTCATACTTTCAGCAATAGGCCAAATATCATCACTGAGATTATCTTCTTTATTACCTTGTATTTTTCTGAGCATATCGAAAGTAACATTACGCATTACCGTATAAACCCAAGTTGTTGCCGCCCCCTTATCTTGATTATACAGGTGGGCTTTTCTCCACACATTACTCATAGTGTCTTGCACTACTTCATTGGCTTGTGCTTCGTTAGGAAATTTACCACGCGCGATACGAAGTATTTTAGGTGCAAAGAACTGAAACAAATTAGTGAAAGCTTGTTTGTCTCGACTTATAGCAACAGACTCTAGCCATTGGCAAAGTTGTGGGTGATTTATTTTATCTGACATATTAGTAGATTTAGCACTTGTCGGTCTGCTTAGCAAGTTAGTCTGCATTGCTTCGTCCCACTATTTATTTAAACATGTCAGGTTATACGCTCAAATAATCCTTAGGATCACTTTATATTGAGATTATTTTAAAATAATTTAAAAACTAACTACACAATGATTAAATAATAAAAAACTATTCAAGAATCACTGATTCAACAAACGCTTTTGCTTCCTTGAAACTGTAACTAACAACAAAGGCATTTTTTTCATTTAACTCAATGGGTAATATTTCTATCCACCGTGCTAACACCCAATGGCTATCATTTAGACCTTTCTGTGGATATAAATTATCGAGGCTTTCGTTTTCTGCAAAGACACTCGCTAACGATGTAGATAACTCTCCATAAACCTTATCAACATGAACTTCAGACCAATGTGGTATGCAGCTAACATCACCAAAATGCAGATTTTTTTCGTCCTGCGTTATGCTGTTAATGGCGACCAGAGATTTACACTTAACATCAATTTCTAAGATACCATCGTCACCTTGGTCAAAATTAATAATTTCGACCCAACTCCCCCACGGCATGTTAGTAGACTTTTCATTAGCACTTATATATTTATCTTGTAGCCAAACAACAAAACCTTCTCCCGATAAGGCAGTACTGACCATTTTTAAATAACGCGGTTCAAATATGCGTAATTTGGTAACCCCTCCTGGCAATAAAAATACAGGTAATGGAAATATAGGTAAGGTAGTATTTATTTTTTTCATAAAAATTTCACTTGCTGGTTTATATCTATTAATACGTGAAAAATCACTAAACGATCAGTTATATATTATAAAAAAAGCCTCTGAATACAGAGGCTCATGGTCGGTAACATTAATCAAACTCTTTGCATGGTAAAAGAAAGAACAATTAACCGACCAAAACTCAGTGACTGAAACTTAGTACTTAACAACTTGGTAAGTAAAAATGATAAAACTATTCCATAATCACGGTATCAATAACATGGATAACACCGTTTGTTGTGTAGATATCAGATATTACTACCTTAGCTCCTCCAACCATCAGCATTCCCGTATCAGCGTCAACAGTCACATCAATCATCACATCTGATGCTGTCGTTAATGAACGTCCATTTTTTGCATAAGCATCTATAGAACTTAAACTACTTTCACCCACAACATGAGTTAATAACACTTTTGTAAGCATCTCGGTGTCTGCTAATAAAGCCGTTAAAGCATCACTGTCAATTTTATCAAATGCGGCATTAGTCGGAGCAAAAACAGTAAACATAGCATCTTCGTTTGACAACGTAGTCACTAAGTCAGCAGCAGTAAGCGCAGTTACTAGGGTAGAGAAATTATCAGGATCAGCCAAGGCTACTTCAACAATATTCAATGTTGGCGTACCCATCATTGCAGGAGGCATAATCACGTTATCAATTAAGTGAACAACACCATTTGCAGCCATAACATTTGCAGCACTTACCTTAGAGCCATTAATGAAAAGCATGCCATCAGTGAACGATACAGCAGCTTTACTAGCATTCGCCATTTCTGCCATGTTATCCATAGATTGAGCTAAGTTAATTGCGCCATCAGAAAGAACTTCGCCTGCGATTACGTGATATAGCAATATATTAGTTAATTGTTCGCTAGTTAGTCCTTCAACAGTGCCCGCAGGTAATTTGGCAAAAGCTGCATTAGTTGGAGCAAAAACAGTGTAGTCGTTATCAAGATTAGCTAAGACGGTATCTAGGCCTGTTGATTGCAACGCTGACACAAGTGTAGATAGATCACTGTTGCTACTGGCAATATCAACTAAGCTCATGCTCGGTTTTGGTAATGCCACATCACCAATAATTACCGCATCAATTACATGAATAACACCGTTAGTTGTATAAATATCTGTCATCACAACATTGGCACCACCAAATAGTAATTTATCTGTGTCCATGTTGATATTAAGTGCTATTTTCGCCATACCTGCGGTATCAACCATATTCCCACTCAACGCGTATGCATTAACCGAATTTACAGCAGCATCTGCTATAACATGTTGTAACAGTACTTTTGTTAAGGCGTCAGTGTCAGCAAGTAGTGCAGTCAAAGTATCACCTGCAATTATGGCAAAAGCAGCATTAGTCGGCGCAAAAACGGTGAACATAGCATCTTCGTTTGACAAGGTAGTCACTAAATCAGCAGCAGTAAGCGCGGCAACTAAGGTTGAGAAATTATCAGGATCAGCCAGTGCGACTTCGACAATATTCGATGTCGGCTCCATCATATCTGCAGGTGGCAGTAAAACAGCATCGATTACGTGAATAATACCATTATCTGTTTGGATGTTAGTGGTGATAACTGTGGCGGTATTAACCAATAACTTGTCACCAGCGAGTGATAACCCTACAGCATCCCCATTAACCATGTCTACGGTTGTACCGGCTAACGCGATGGCTGCTGCAGCATCAACTTCACCACTAATAACATGGTAGGTTAAAATATCTGATAATTTATCAGTATCAGCAAGCAGCGCATCAATAGTATCTTGACCCAACAAGGCAAAGGCTTTGTCCGTTGGTGCAAAAACTGTAAACTTGGCACTAGTATCTGCCAACGTTGTATCTAGTCCTGTCGCTTGTAAAGCTGCAACTAAGGTAGTAAAACTGCCATCATTAACAGCGGCATCTACAATGGTGGTGGGCGACGCTACCTCTTGTTTTACTTGTTCAATTACGTCATCGTCGTCATCATTACAACCTTGTAATAAAAACACACTTAATACGGTTACACTTAGTATTTTAAAATATTTCACTTGCTTACCCTCATTAATTAAGTACAACTAAACTTACGTAAAATAATCAAGCAAAGATCAACATTTATGAATAAATAAACTTATATTTCTATCAGTGATCCTTTATCAAATTAAGTCGTATTGATTGGGTTAATCAAAGAAAAAATCTTACCAAGTCAGCGAAGTCCCTATTACGCCAAACATATCTCCGATGGATATAAACAGCGGTACTGAGAGTCATAAGTATTGTTAACAAAGACGACAATTAAGCTTTAACCTCTGTCTTTAATTAGTATATAAATAATCCACTGTCTTTTTTGTTAAAGCGTGTTTTGTAAAATGCATTAACTAAGGTTTTTATACATGAGAGAATCTTAGTATGGGGAAGGTTATTATTTGAGAGAGTGCTTATAAGGTATTCATACTGCCGAGTAATGCTAACCTAAACTCTTTTTAAGGATCACCTGTCATATCCCCCTGCTAGAGCAAGATGGCATATATGGAAGAGGTTTTGTAGCTATGCAGCATCACCGCCTGGACATTTTTTCACCTGTGTTTGTTTATCAAAAAACAATGTCACCTCGGCAACTTTAACGCCAAGTTTACTCATTGAGGTCTTATTCATTACCCTAAACTCATCAAGTTGATACATCCAATCATCCATAGAAACTTCATAACTTTCATCTTCAACAATCAATGATAATTGGTATTGAAACTGAAATGCAAAACCTTGATGTTTACCAATAGCCGTTCCTATCACGTCTTCCGCTTGCCCTTCATAACTACCATCCATTTTTTTAGATAATTGCCAGTTTCGATAACTGATTTCACCATCGTTAAAATAAAATTTTTCCGCAAGAACACCTTCATTACCTTGCCATGTACCCTCTATCTCGACACAAAATCGTCTACTCACTTTATTAGAATAATCCTGCACAATGCCCCAAGCGATAACTCGCCCATCGAAGTAACGTTTAATATCAAATGGTTTATTAACTTCTTGATAATCATCTAATGCTGTGGAGCAACTAGAAATAAGGCTACAGATAATTATAATGAATAGAAAAAGCTTAGTTTTATTCATGAGTAATACTTCCTAATAATTCACGACGTAAGTTTGGTTCACTGGTATTTTCAGAGAGCCAAATAGCAAGAAATATTTGACCAAACTCAGTGGGATTAATAACGCCAATATATTGCTGATTGAAATAAAAGACACTGCGCCCTTGGTGAATAAGCAAAGATAAGTTGTCACCCTCTTTGATATCTGGCCACATGTTTTTCAGCTCAGGTAAATAAGTAAGATACTCCTCAGATGGTATGCCTAGGTGATCCCATTGATCGATGGTTCTGCTGATGAGATCATCACTGGAAATATCAGCTAAATAATTGATAGAAAAAAGTACCTTGTCGTTTTCTAATACCACAGGATATTTTCCTGACGTTGTCAGTAACTGACTTTTATAAAGATCCCAAAACAAAATAGAGAACGTTGTCTCCCCTATCGATACAAAGGATCGTGTATCAATAGTGCTTTTTAAATGTCTTGGCAATTCCATTTCATCGGTGATGCTTTTTGCCAAGACTACATTTTGTGATAACCAAAAAATCAAATAAAAGTACGATAAACAAGTAGAGAATAATGAAAAATATAGTTTAAACATAACTTACCTCAGCATTGACTATTTTATCTTTTAAATAGAAGAATAAAACGAATAATACTGCCCATATCACACTTAGAATCAGATACGTTGAGAGCATAGATTGACCAAAATCAACTGCCTGAAACTTGTAACCCGCGATATAACTTAAGGGCGCAAATATAGCACCTACCAAGAGTTGTAATGCCTTACTGCCCGTTAGAAATCGTAAGCTATGACATATGGTTGCCGCAAAGCAAGCCCAAAGCATCATCAACCAAAATGGAATATGACCACCATTAGCAAAAATAAAAATATTAAAGTGCACAAGCAATGAATCAACAAAGATACCAATGAAAGTTATCAGCAGTATTAGCGGTAATTCGTTTTGTGATTTAGCGATAAAAAAGAGATGGGAAATTAATAATAAAAGGCTTAAAGGTATGAAATTATTTCCCCAATACACTAAGCCAAACCAGGCTAAGTTAAAACCAACTAAATTAAAGCCTATTAAGTTAATAAACACGATTTTAAGCTACCTAACAAAGGACTGTATGAATCAATATACGTTTGAGGTAAGCATTTAGATTAATAACCTCGCGATTAAATTAGCTATAATTCATTTAGCGTTTATTTAACGGCTTGAATGCGATATGTTATCGCAAAAGAAAACCCTAGCGAACCTCAACAACTTTAGTCACCAATTATTCACTCACTATTTACCTAATTATTTATCCTTTAATAACCAATAACTGACAAACAACGGATTTCATCGAACATGAAAGATCTTACCCAAGGCTCAATTCCTAAACATCTGATATCAATGGCATTACCCATGATGATAGGTATGCTTATTCAAACACTGTATTTTATTGTTGATTTGTATTTTGTTGGTAAATTAGGCTCTGCAGCGCTCGCCGGATTGAGCTTAGCCGGTAATGCCATGTTTTTAATCTTCGCACTGACACAAATACTCAATGTGAGTACTGCAGCGCTTATCTCTCATGCCGTAGGAGCAAAAGATCAACAAGATGCAAACCTGACCTTCAATCAATCTATGATGTTATCTACTGTCGTTGGCGTCATTGTTTGTATTATTGGCTATTTTGGTGCACAAGATTACCTTAATTTAATATCACAAGACCCCGACACTGTGATGATGGGCTTAGCTTACTTGCATTGGTTCATTCCCTGTATGGCATTGCAGTTTATTATGGTCTCTATCAGCTCTGCGCTACGTGGAACAGGTATTGTTAAACCGACCATGGTGATTCAGACGCTATCTATTTTACTCAATATCATGCTCTCACCAATATTGATTGCTGGTTGGGGTTCAGGCTACGCTATGGGTATTGCAGGCGCTGGATTTGCAAGCTCACTGTCAGTAATTTTTGCTGTGGTACTTTTATGTTATTACTTCATAACAACAGATAAATACGTCAGCGTTGACTTTTCCCTTTGGCGTATCAATGTGCCACGGATAAAAAAATTACTTGCTATTGGCTTACCAGCCGGCGGAGAGTTCTTTTTGATGTTTGTTTATATGGGCGCTATTTATTGGCTAATTCAACCTTTTGGTGCTGATGCACAAGCAGCATTTGGTCTTGGCTCACGTGTTATGCAAGCATTGTTTTTACCTGCAATGGCTATTGCTTTTGCAGCGCCTGCAATCGCTGGGCAAAACTTTGGCGCACAAAATTACCAAAGAGTGAGAGATACTTTTAGATGGTCTGCCATCATGACCTGTTCTTTAATGGCTATTATCTTGTTAATTTGTTTAACCCAAGCAGAATTAATGCTAACAAATTTTTCTGACGATCAAGAAGTGATTTTGATTAGTGTGGCCTTTTTACAAATGATTTGTTGGAACTTTGTTCCCGCCGGTTTGGTTTTTACTTGCTCGGGTATGTTTCAAGCATTGGGTAATACCATGCCAGCTTTACTTAGTACCGCAACGCGCTTAATTACCTTTATCCTGCCTGCGCTTTGGTTATCAAAACAAAGTGACTTTCAGATAGAACAACTTTGGTATGTTTCTGTAGCTACGGTTTGCCTTCAATCATCGGTAAGTTTTTACTTTCTAAAGCGAGAATTTAAAAAGCGTTTACCTCGTGATAATTTATCAAACGAATGTTCTGATGAACTTGATAAAAATAAGCTTATCACCTAAAGCAGCACTAGCTATCTTTCAGCTAGTTGCAGAGTTGCTTTATTTTGAGCTTGGTAGATATAAAGTTAAAATACAGCGACTAACTATTTGCTAGTCTCTTTATCATTGCTGCGACTAGTTAACCGACACTGACGAGTTGCAATGGCTGAGGTTTTGCCTCTGTTGATGAAACATCATGTGAGTGAGCTGTTGATTGTTGATTTTTATAACGATCGAACTGAACTTGTTTGACGCCTAACCGCTGAAAATACTCTTTTATCGTATTAAAATCTTCTCTAGCTAGATCCACATCAGAGTTTGTCATTAAGCCGTCTACATAAGCGTTATCACCATTAAGGTTAATATTGGCAATAGCGGTGTAAGGTTGTCCGTATTCTTCAACTCTAATTGCCCGCACCATTTTTATTTCGAAAATCCAGTCATCTATTTTAATACAACGAGATAAGGTTTCTGATTCTTTTTCTGATATAGGTTCAGACATCAAGGTTTCCTTTTATAAGCAAATGGTTAGTGGCTAAAGCCAGTATTTAAACGTAAACCTCACACGAGGTCAGTCATAAATTTCACATAACTAATTAGCTAATTTTCATAATCAGTCGCTTAGCTAAAGCACAAAGTGGACCAACCTGACAATTCATTGTTCTCAATAGATTTAACTGAAACCTCTACCTTGAGACTGTTGCCAAAAAGCAACAGGCTACCATCACTACTCTTTGCTATGTTGACGTACAAAATCAAATAGAATCATATTAAACAATGAGTAAACTAGAAATATTATGAAGAAATGAGATGTCGCTCATTAGCAACAGTCAAATACAGCACTAACGGTAATAATACCAATCCGTATAAGAAAGTGATCGCTTAGCGAGAATTTAAAGGCTTATAGGCAAGGCATTGATTGTAGGTAATGGTTATTCAGGAGAATATGCTCCTGCATTCTCTAATAAGCTGCATCCATGCAACGTCCTTACCAAAATCAAAAACGCAGCATATAAGCCTTTAAAACTCGCCCTTTGGGAACGCATGGAACATCATAATAACTTCACAAAACATACTTGATGTAGAATAACTATAACTACGCATATTTTGATTGTTCTCATGTCGCCCATGCCGTTCTAAGTGGTCACTTCTTTATACTGAATGGTATGAGTTAGCTCTTGGTTTGGGATTTATTAATGACCATCAGGCTAAGTATTGCCACCTTCAGGGCTATCACACTATTTGTGCAAAAAGAGAAGACCACTTGATTACACCACTTAAAAACAAAATAGACTAAATCAGTGGAATGTTAAAAAATACCAAATGAACTGCCAGCAACAAGTAATAAGGTAAAATCAGAGTTAAATTTACGGCTAAAAAACTGAAAAAAAAAGTTAAGACTGATTAACAGTCTTAACTTAATTTCATGCACTTAGGTGCACTTTACTCAAAAAAGCTTATGTAAAGAAGCTTCATTAAATAAAATATTGTGTCTACGCTATTTTCTGAGCCTGCATTTGGTTATCAAGGTATTCATCTAACGAACCTTGGAAATCAATTAATTTTTTATCTTTAATATCAATAATGCGCGTTGCCAATGAAGAAACAAATTCACGGTCATGGCTAACAAAAATTAACGTACCTTCAAAGTCTTTAAGCGCATTATTTAACGCATCAATTGCTTCGATATCCATGTGGTTAGTTGGCTCATCCATGATTAACACATTGATATCAGCCATCATCAATCGACCAAATAACAAGCGGTTCTTTTCACCACCTGAACAATTACGTGCTTTTTTATTCGCATCGTCGTCGGTAAATAACATACGTCCTAACATACCACGAACGCTTAAGTCGTTGTGACAAGGTCTACGCCATTGTGACATCCATTCCATTAGTGTTAAGTCATTATTAAAGAATGAACCACTGTCTTGTGGGCAATAACCCACAGCAGCATTTTCAGACCACTTAACAACACCTTCGTTATGTTCTAACTCACCCATTAAACAACGTAACAAAGTGGTTTTACCCACGCCGTTTTCGCCGATAATAGCTAATTTAGCACCCGCTTCTAATAATAAGTCACCTTTCGTAAACAAGGTTTCACCATCAAATCCGTGTGTTAAACCTTCAAGTTCTAATGCTTGACGGTGCATTTTTTTGCCCGGTGCAAAAGCAATTTTTGGTGTGATACGACTCGATGATTTCACATCATCAAGTTTAATTTTATCCATTTTTTTAGCACGAGAGCTGGCTTGTTTAGCTTTTGAAGCATTAGCACCAAAACGGTTAACAAAGTCTTGTAATTCAGCAATCTCAGCAACTTTTTTATCATTGCCTGCTAACAGCTGCTCACGTAATAAACCAGACTGCGCTAAGAAGAACTCGTAGTTACCTGGATAAACACGTAATTCACCGTAATCAATATCTGCCATATGTGTACAAACAGAGTTAAGGAAATGTCTATCATGCGAAATGATAATCATGGTGCACTTACGTTTGTTCAACTCAGCTTCTAACCAACTGATGGTATGAATATCCAAGTTGTTCGTTGGCTCATCAAGTAATAGAATATCTGGGTTAGCAAACAATGCTTGTGCAAGTAAAACACGTAATTTCCAACCTGGGGCAACTTGCTGCATTGAACCGTAATGAAAAGACTCTTCAATACCCGCTTCTAATAATATTTCGCCAGCGCGACTTTCTGCTGTGTAACCGTCCATTTCTGCAAATTGGCTCTCTAAGTCACCAACACGCATACCATCGGCTTCACTCATTTCAGCTTGTGCGTAAATAGCATCTCTTTCTTGCTTTACTTTCCATAGCGGCATATCACCCATGATCACAGTATCAATAACATTGTGTTCTTCAAAAGCGAATTGATCTTGGCCCAAAGTACTTACTTTGTTACCAGTACTTACTGATACATTGCCTGAGCTTGGCACTAAATCGCCACTAAGTATCTTCATAAATGTAGACTTGCCACAGCCATTTGCACCGATCAAACCGTAGCGGTGACCGTTGCCAAATTTAGCCGATATGTTTTCAAATAACGGCTCTGCGCCAAATTGCATTGTAATGTTAGATGTAGTGATCAAAAGGTATTCCTAGATTTTGCTAATGAGATAGACATTTTAAAGGCGCGTATCATACAGCAATTTAAAGATAAACCCCAACTAACCTTTACTTTAATTGTGTGCTTTTTAGTCACGAGTAACAGAAAAGTAGGTGGCTTTCAAACTGATAGTCGCCAAAACAACAGGCTAAAAACCATACGATAAACAGCAGAACATTTGAATATATGTTAGTAATAAGTGCCAATAATGGGTAAAGAGCTAGACGAAACTGAATTTACTTAATAAGTATTAAATTAAACATCGGATAAAAAATGGCTAGCGAGCGCGGCAAAAAAATAGCACGTAAAGTAAGTTACCTGTGCTATTTTATCGGGAAATTAAATCGATATGTGGATTTAAGTAAACAATAAAAGCCAAGGGTTTGTTAATAATATAATACATTGATGATGTTAACTCTCGCTAAAAACAGGGAACTTCCTTTGGCATAAATGTTTCTCTTTACTTGGAAAATTAATGATAAAAAGATCGGTTTACGCAATAGCAATTATTAGCACTTTATTCGTGTTAATAGTTACTTTGACTGCAATTAATCAACTATATAGCAGTAAATTAGTGACTTTAGATAGTAAGCTTAAAGAGATTTCTGGTATTGAAGTCGATAAGGCTGGTAACTTGTGGGGCGTTAATGATGGCGGTAATTTAGCGCAAGTACATCGTATACAAAGCGATGGTAAAGTGGACAAAACAATCACTATTACTAATGCAAGAAATTTAGACTGGGAAGATATGACCCAAGATGACTTTGGCCACTTTTTCATTGGTGATTTTGGTAATAATGACAATATACGTAAGTGGTTAACTATTTATAAAATTGAAAACCCCATCGATATTAAGGGTACAGAAACTCAAGCTGAAATAATTAAATTCACCTTTCCAGAACAGTTACACTTCCCACCCAAAGCCTCAGAAAAAAACTTTGATTTAGAAGCTTTTGTTTTTTACAAAAAACACTTATACCTGTTTTCAAAAAATCGTACATAGCCTTTTGATGGTGATACCAACTTATACAAAATTGGCGACCATGCCGATAATTATCAAGCCGCTTTTATTAGTAATTTTAATACCTGTACCACCCATGAGAAACTCTGCTGGATAACTTCAGCTGCGTTAAGCCCAGATAGAAAAAAATTAGTGTTATTAGACTCAGAGCGATTATGGTTGTTCGAAAATTGGCAAGGCGATGATTTTTTCTCAGGTGATGCTTATAAAATTGATTTAGGTATAGTCACCCAAAAGGAAGCAGTAACTTTTTCTGACAATAATACCATCATTTTTACCGATGAAGAGTTTAGTGGCATAGGTCGAAATTCTTATATGATCAAACTCGACCAAGTAACTAAAGAGAAAATAATTAAAGAGCAAAAAACGGAACAAGCAACAGAGCAAGCAACAGAACAAGCAACAGAACAAGCAACAGAACAAGCAACAGAACAAGCAACAGAACAAGCAACAGAACAAGCAACAGAACAAGCAACAGAACAAGCAACAGAACAAGCAACAGAACAAGCAACAGAACAAGCAACAGAACAAGCAACAGAACAAGCAACAGAACAAGCAACAGAACAAGTCACTGATAGCAAACTTAAAAATGCGCCTATAAACTAGCTATATTATAAACTTGTCCTAACTATGTCGGAAAAATTATGTACCCTTTAAACTATATTGAACCTGTATTTCGTCCGCCAAGTGAGTGGAAAAGCTTAATATTACAAGTCACTAATGGTTGCTCATGGAATAAATGCACCTTTTGCGATATGTATACTAGCGAAGATAAAAAATTCAAACCCAAAAAAGTAGATCAAATAGAACAAGAGATTATCAAAGTAGCCGAGTCAGGTATCACCACAAGACGTGTATTTCTTGCTGATGGTGATGCAATGATGTTGCCTTTCAATCGCTTAAAAGAAATCCTTGAGTTAATAAGACTGCATCTGCCACAAGTTGGCCGTGTTTCTAGTTATTGCCTACCACGAAATCTTGGCAATAAAACGGTTGAACAGTTAGCTCAGTTAAACGCCTTAGGCCTCAAGTTAATGTATATTGGCTGTGAGAGTGGTGACGATGAAGTACTTGCGCTCATTGAAAAAGGCGAGACTTATCAGAGCTCATTAATTGCACTCAATAAGATAAAACAAGCGGGTATGAAAAGCTCAGTGATGATTCTCAATGGTTTAGGTGGCCCTGAATTATCCCGTCAACATGCTATCAATTCAGCTAAACTGATGAATGAAGCCCAACCCAACTACTTATCTACGCTTGTTGTTTCTTTCCCGTTAGGAGAACAACGTTTTGCACAAAAGTTTTCCCAAGAATCTTTACAGCCTTTTCGCCAACTAACACAACATGAGTTGTTTACCGAAATGGAGATTCTATTATCCGAACTCGATTTAGAGAGAACCATATTCCGTTCGGATCATGCATCCAACTACTTAGTACTCAAGGGAATATTAGGCGATGATAAAGAAGCATTATTGGGTCAAGTAAGACAAGCGTTACAGCAACCGAATGATGCAAATTTAAGGCAAGAATGGCAAAGGGGTTTGTAAAGACTCCCTAACAAAGTTTTATCAATAATAACGGTCCAATAGAAACTGCCCTATAAGAATAACCCTTACCAATAGAAACGAGCCTAATAGCTCGTTTATATTGTTCAAACCTACATAAATTCGAGATAGATAGATAAAAAAAAATAGCTACTCAGCTGACTGTTATCTAACTACGGCACGCGAATTCAGAAGTAAAATTAGTAAGCATTCAATGATAAAGCGCTATTGTTCTAATTCTAAAAACCTCTGTGTCACTTGTCTTAGCCGTTCTTGTTCACTTGGTGAAACAAAACTTGCTTCAATAGCGTTAAAAGTAAATTGTGCAATTTCAGTTTTATTCATTGGGTGTGCATTATTTACCGCTAAAAAGTTATCTGTCATATAACCACCAAAATAGGCAGGATCGTCAGAGTTTATCGTGACACAAACGCCTTGGCGGAGTAATCCTACAATATTATGTTGTTCCATACGGTCAAACACTTTTAGCTTAAGATTAGATAGCGGGCAAACAGTAAGAGGAATTCGTTCAGCAATAAGCTGCTCTACTAAGCTTGCATCTTCGGTGCAACGAACACCATGATCAATACGAGTAATTTGCAATAAGCTTAATGCCTCACTGATATTACTTGCAGGCCCTTCTTCACCCGCGTGAGCAACAGTTAAAAATCCTTGCTCAATGGCTTGTTTAAATACTCGCTCGAACTTACTCGCTGGGTTGCCAATCTCTGTAGAGTCTAAACCTACCCCGATAATTTTATCTTTATGTGCCTGTGCTTGAGATAGCGTGTTAAATGCTGATTCTTCATCTAAATGACGTAAAAAACACATAATTAGCTTGCTGCTAATCCCTAATTCAGAAATACCTTTATCTAGTGCTCGATGAATACCGTTAACTACCGTATCAAATAAAATACCGCGTTCTGTATGTGCTTGAGGGTCAAAAAATATTTCAGTGTGAATCACATTATCTTCTTGGCAGCGGAGTAAGTAAGCCCACGTGAGATCGAAAAAATCTTGCTCGTGGATCAGTACATCAGCTCCTTGGAAGTAAATATCTAAAAATGATTGTAAGTTGTGAAAGTTATAGGCATCTCTAATCTCATCAACAGAATTAAATGGAATATTAATACTATTACGCTGTGCTAATTCAAGCATAAGTTCAGGTTCAAGTGTTCCTTCAATATGCAGGTGGAGTTCTACCTTAGGTAAAGACTGGATAAATTTTTTCATGACGAAGTTCCCAATAATTAAAAAAAGTTCATTCAGTACTTTCTTTTGAATGAAAATTATTCGTACAAAGAGAAAGCACTAAAGCACTAAACTCTTCGTAATCAGGATTTATTGGTTCCTGGTAGAGACCCCCAATCCATATCACTGGGGTTATACGAAGGGAAGCTAGTTACTGTCGTTAAAACAATAATAAGCTATATATTTGATACTGCCTTATTTGATTTGACAAGTCTATAGTATCGACCAGCATTATCTGGCTTAGCTTAATGGTTCATTTTTCTTAATTGCATAAAGAATCATGCTCAATCGATGTGAAAATACGGTGGAATAGGTTAGAGGTTTCAGATTGTCATTTATGGAGATGTTATTACAAAGTTAGTAAAGGTGATTATTAAATCAAACCTATACTGTGCACTGAACTGCATACTGAGAGTATAGGTTTGTCAGCCAGAGTGTCTTCTAACCACTATGCTTTATAACGCGCTAAAAACATTAGCACGGTATCATCAGCAATTATTTTCTGCTGCTCGGGTGATGGGAAAGTTTGACTCATAAATAATTGCGGCCAAAAAGCACTGGCCTTAATCAAACCTAAAAATTGCTGAGCAGCAAAGTTGGCATCAGCTGTTTTTAGTCGACCGTCATTCATCGCTTCACTAATCCAAACATGTAAGCCATCTTTTTGTTGGCCTAGATGTTCTAAAGTACTCGACGCTAATTCAGGGGAGCGAATACATTCAGAAATGGTTATACGATTTAAGTCACGAAAACATTCAGATGCTAACAATTCAATCTCACTCGTCGCAGCAACATACAATTGCTCATCAAGTGGTTTATTCGGATGGTATTGAATATTAGCCGCTTGACTGAAGGAGTCACAAAGTTCTTTAACAATATTATGAAACAAAACTTCTTTACTAGGAAAGTGATTATATACGGTACGTTTTGATACTTCGGCTCTTTTTGCCAATGAATCCATGCTAGCGCCGAGAAAACCTTTTTCTTTAAACTCATCTTGTGCAGCAGCTAAAATGTCTAAACGCTTTTTTTCCGTTAGGGTTAATGCTTTTTCCATACTACTTAATTATAAAAATCGAACCATAATCAAATACTACACTGTTTAGTTTACTTTTCAATAAAAATAGGTAAACTGCACCGAGTAGTTTACATTTTGTTTTATTTTGTACTAAACCTGTAACTTTTTTTATAATTATGTGTTTGGTCATTTCCTTATAGGTTTTTTATGTCAACATTTCGTTTTATGTTAAATGGTCAACTAAAACCATTTTTTAGTCGTCTATTATTGGTATCATCCAGCGTACTCCTTGCTACAGCACTTACAGGCTGTGAACAAGCACAACAATCTGCCCCTAAAGGTATGCAACCTGCAGCAGTATCTGTGATGAGTATGACAACCCAATCAGTTCCTTTTAGTATTGAATTACCTGCCACGTTATCTGGCGCTAAAGAAGTGGAAATTCGTGCTCAAGTGTCCGGTATTTTACAAACCCGAAATTTTAGTGAGGGTGATAAAGTCACAGCAGGACAATCATTATTTAGCTTAGATGCTAAAACGTATGCCGCTGAAATGGCAAAAAGTAAAGCCGATTTAAATGCAGCTACGGTCCGTCTTAAACAAGCCCAACGTGAAGTTAACAGAATAAAACCATTACGTGAAAAAAACTCAATTTCACAACGCGAATTAGACAATGCAATTTCGAGTGTTGATATTAACTTAGCTGATGTTAAGTCTATGCAAGCTAACTTAGAGCAAGCGAAATTACGTTTAGATTATACCAAGGTAACCTCCCCTGTTACCGGTATTGTTGGCCGTGAGTTAGTTTCTGAAGGTACTTATGTTTCAGGTCCTGAAGTGCTGTTAACACAATTAACCCAAATTGATCCTATTCGCGTTCGTTTTGGTTTATCTGAACGTGAACAATTACAAATGCGTAATGATGCAGCGGCTGGCTTACTTACTTTGCCAGAAGAAGGCCATTGGAAAACTAAAATAAAATTGTTTGATGGTTCACTGCACCCTCAAGTTGGGCAAGTTAACTTCAGCGATATCAGAATAAACAGTCAAACAGGTACAAGTGAATTACAGGCTATTACGCCAAATCCCAACTTTTCATTAAGACCAGGGCAATTTGTACGAATCATTTTAGAAGGTGCAGTACGTGAAAATGCCTATGTTGTGCCGCAAAGAGCCGTTTTAGATAATGGCCTTGGCAAGTTTGTTTATGTTATGGCTAAAAATGACAAGGGCATAACTGTCGCATTACCTGCTCCTGTAGTTGTTGGGGAATGGGTAACAAAAGCTGCGGGTATAGAAAATGGCTGGGTAATTCGCGAAGGCTTAAAAACAGGCGACCAAGTTATTATTGATGGCATGGCTCGTATTTTCTTCCCTGGTATGCCGATACGTTTAGCTGATGATCAGTTACCGTCTGCCGCACAGCAATAAGGGGGCAGATTAATGTTTTCTCGTTATTTTATTGACCGACCTATTTTTGCTTTCGTCATTTCTATTTTTATTGTTTTGGCAGGATTGGCTGCTATGCGCAGTTTATCAATTGCGCAATACCCAGAAATGTCCCCACCGGTGGTACAAGTTACCGCAGTATATCCAGGTGCGTCTGCTGAAGTATTAGAACAAACCGTTGCTACTCCCTTAGAAAATGCGATTACCGGCGTTGAAGGCATGATGTATATGTCCTCAACTTCAACTAGTGCTGGTGCAACAACTATCACGGTCACCTTTGAAATAGGGACAGATCCAGATCAAGCGTCGGTGAATGTTAACAACCGCGTTAAACAAGTTGAAGCTCGTTTACCTGAAGAAACACGTCGTCAAGGTGTTGTCGTTGCTAAAGGTTCATCAAGCTTTTTACATGTTCATGCTTTTTATTCACCTGATGATAGCCGTGAAGCATTATGGACTTCTAATTATGTTACTTTAAACATTCTTGATAAAATTAAACGCATTCCAGGCACGACTAGCGTACAGATTTTTGGTGCAAAAGATTATGCCATGCGTATTTGGTTACGTCCTGATGTGATGAGCCAACTAGGTGTTACTGTTGAAGAAATTAGCAGTGCGGTACGTGAACAAAATTCACAATATGCTGCAGGTAGAATTGGCGCAACTCCCACTTCCGTTAGCCCACAATCCTTGGTTTACAGTGTAAAAGTACAAGGGCGATTAAGCACCGCAAAAGAGTTTGAAGATATCATTATTCGAGCGAATAATGATGGTAGCTCGCTGCGTTTAAAAGATATTGCACGCGTAGAATTAGGCTCAAAAGATTATGACTTTGATGGCCGTATTAATGGTAAAAAGGCAGTACTACTAGGTATATTCTTACAACCTGGTGCTAATGCCCTTGATGTTGCCGATGAAGTTAATGCCACCATTGCTGAATTAGAGACCCGCTTCCCTACTGGGCTCGAGCATTTATTGCCATACGACACGACCCGCTTTGTAAAAGTTTCAATTCGCGAAGTATTGAAAACCCTCGGCGAAGCTATGTTACTGGTATTCTTAGTTGTTTTCATCTTTTTACAAAATTGGCGCGCTACGTTAATTCCTATTATGGCCGTGCCAGTTTCTTTGTTAGGCACGTTTGCTGGACTGTATATTCTCGGTTATTCAATTAATACGCTGACCTTATTTGGTATGGTGCTATCTATAGGTATTGTGGTTGATGATGCAATCGTTGTACTTGAAAACGTAGAACGCATTATGCATGAAGAAGATGTCTCAGTTCGTGACGCAGCTATCAAAGCGATGAAAGAAGTCAGTGGCCCCGTCGTCGCCATTGTATTGGTGTTATGTTCAGTCTTTGTGCCTATCGCCTTTTTAGGTGGTTTAACCGGTGAATTATTCCGTCAATTTGCTATCACGATATCTATCTCGGTAAGTTTATCAGGCTTGGTGGCGTTAACCATGACACCCGCTTTATGTGTATTGGTTTTAAAACATGAAGACAAAAAAACGAACTTCTTTTTTAACGGCTTTAATCGATTTTTTAATAAAGTTACCGGGCACTATGTCACAGGTGTAAGCTTCTTTCTTCGCCGTGGTTTATTAGCCATGATGCTTGTTATTGGCATGGTCGTCATCACAGCAAATATGTGGTTAAAAACACCTAGTTCTTTAGTACCTGATGAAGACCAAGGTTTTTACATTTCAGCGGTATTTTTACCCGATGGAGCCTCATTACAAAGAACCAGCAAAGTAGTAGAGGAAGTAATAGCTGCGATAGAGTCAAATCCAGCGAATGAAAATGTTGTTTCTTTTACTGGCTTCGATTTTCTAGGTGGTGGTTATAAAAATAACGCAGCGACTCTTTTTGTTACCCAAAAACATTGGGATGATAGAGAAATAAGTACACAGCAATTAGTGGGTGAGTTATTTATGAAAACCGCTAATATTAAAGAAGCCTTAGTATTAGCTTTTAATCCACCAGCGATACATGGTTTAGGTAATACTGGTGGTTTTGAATTCTATTTACAGAACCGTGGTGACGGCGGTGTAGCGAAGTTAAAACAAAGTATGCAAGCGATGATGGGCGCTGCTCAGCAAAGTCCAATACTTGCCGGAGTTCAAACACTATGGCGTTCAGACTCACCTCAGCTGACGGTAGAAATAGATCGTGAACAAGCGCGCGCTATGGATATTCCTATCAATAATGCTTTTAATGCTTTGGCTGGAACCATGGGAACTTATTATCTAAATGACTTCAATAAATTCGGTCGAACATGGCAGGTATTAATGTCGGCAGAGCCTGAGTTTAGAATGAGTCCTAAAGATATCTCGCGTATTTATGTCAAAAGTAATGGCGGTGAAATGATACCTATCTCTGCCTTTGCCGAAATTAATTACAGCAGTGGTCCTGATAGCTTAGACAGATACAATAACTTATCTGCCGTGAAACTATTGGGTAGTGCAGCGCCAGGGTATAGCTCTGGCCAAGCAATAGCTGAGATTGAACGTATTGCTAAAGAAGTATTACCATCAGACATGAGTTATGAATGGACTGGTACCGCTTATCAAGAAAAAAGAAGTTCTGGCTCTACCGCGATTGCATTAGGCATGGCCGTGATTATGGTATTTTTGATTCTAGCTGCTCTTTATGAACGTTGGTCTCTGCCGTTATCAGTGCTGTTGGCTTTACCTTTTGGTATTTTTGGTGCGTTAGTTTCTGTTTGGATTGCCGGCATGACTAGTGATGTCTATTTTCAAATAGGCTTGGTCACACTACTGGGGTTAGCCAGTAAAAATGCCATCTTGATTGTGGAATATGCCTTAATGAAAAAACAAGAAGGTTGGACAACAGGGGCCGCTGCATTAGAAGCCGCTCGCTTACGCTTTAGACCAATAATTATGACATCACTTGCCTTTATTTTAGGTGTTGTCCCGTTAGCATTAAGCTCAGGGGCGGGTGCAGGTGCTCGCCATAGTGTCGGAACAGGTGTTATGGGTGGCATGATAGCAGCAACATTTTTAGCAATCTTCTTTGTACCTTTGTTCTTTTATTGGTTAACCGAACGCAAAGTATCTGAAAAAAGAAAGCAGCAAGCGATTACTGATGAAATAGCTCAGCATCACGAGCAAGAGCTAAATTCTAAGTGATAAGAGGTTACTTCGATCTGAAGTCGCGCTAAAGCTGAAACTAACGTTACCAGCAACAAATGCTAACGTGCCCTCTCACGTTGGCACTTTTAATTAAACTAGAAAGTGTTGATTAAGTTGTTACCGACAAAAAAAAGCCCGAAATCCTTAAGGATTCCGGGCTTTTCATTTGCTACTAAACTTATTTATTAACTTTATTTACTAACTGAATTTATTTAAACGCAGCTAATACATCATTAAAGCATTTCGAAGGTCGCATTATCTCAATTATCTTTTTAGAATCCGCTTTGTAGTAACCACCGATATCAACGGAATGCCATTGATCTGTTGTTAAGTCACTGACGATAGATGATTCATTTTCAGTTAATGATAGAGCCAATGGCGCAAAGTGATTTTGAAGTTCAGTATCCTCAGTTTGCTCAGCTAACGCTTTTGCCCAGTAAAGTGCTAGGTAAAAGTGACTGCCACGGTTATCAAGCTCGCCGGTTTTACGTGACGGAGATTTACCATTTTCCAATAACTCAGCAGTTGCTTGATCTAATGTTTTTGCCAGCAGTTTTGCTTTAGCGCTGTCTTGTTTGATACCTAAATCTTCAAGAGAAGCACTTATCGCCAAGAATTCACCAAGAGAGTCCCAACGTAAATGATTTTCTTCTATCAACTGCTTAACATGCTTAGGTGCTGATCCGCCTGCCCCTGTTTCAAATAAACCGCCACCCGCCATTAATGGCACTATAGATAGCATTTTTGCGCTAGTGCCTAGCTCTAGAATTGGAAATAAATCGGTTAAGTAATCACGTAGAATATTGCCAGTCACAGAAATAGTGTCACCGCCGCGCAAAATACGCTCTAACGTATAACGCATCGCTCTTGTTTGTGACATTATTTGAATATCTACTCCTGTTAAATCATGATCTTTCAGGTACAGCTTAACTTTTTTAATTAATTCAGCCTCATGAGGACGGTATTCATCTAACCAGAATACTGCAGGCGTATTAGACAACTTGGCACGGCTAACCGCTAATTTTACCCAATCTTGTATTGGTGCATCCTTAACTTGGCACATTCTCCAAATATCACCCTCTTCAACATCCATTGTTAATAAAACTTTGCCTTCATCATCAACAATGCGAATACAGCCTTCACCCTGTGCTTCGAACGTTTTGTCATGCGAACCATACTCTTCTGCTTTTTGAGCCATTAATCCAACATTTGGCACTGTCCCCATGGTTGCAGGATCAAAAGCCCCGTGAGTTTTACAAAAGTTGATGATCTCCTGATAAATTCTTGCAAAGGTACTTTCAGGCATAACCGCTTTAGTATCTTTCAATTTACCATCAGGGCCCCACATTTTTCCGCCAGCTCTAATCATGGCAGGCATTGAAGCATCGACAATAACTTCGTTCGGGGTATGTAAGTTTGAAATACCTTTAGCTGAGTCGACCATTGCTAATTCAGGACGTTTTTCATAACAAGCATGTAAGTCGGCCAATATTTCTTCACGCCAAGACTCAGGTAGTTGTTTTACTTTTTCATAAATACTGCTGACACCATCATTAGCATTAACCCCTAATTTTTCAAAGGTTTCAGCATGTTTAGCAAACAGATCTTTATAATAAACTTTTACCGCATGGCCAAAAACAATGGGATGCGATACTTTCATCATGGTGGCTTTAACATGGAAAGAAAACATCACCCCTGTTTCTCTGGCATCTTCCATTTCTTGCTCTAAGTATTCACACAAGATTTTTTTACTCATAAACATACTGTCAATGATTTCGCCCGCTAGCAGTGAAGTTTTTGCTTTTAATACCGTTACGGCACCATCTTCTTTAGCAACAAACTCAATTTTCACATCACAGGCTTTATCCATAGTCATACATTTTTCACTGGCATAAAAATCGCCTGAATGCATGTGCGAAACATGGGTTCTTGATGCTTGGCTCCACTTACCCATAGAATGTGGATTTTTTCTGGCAAAAGCTTTAACTGCTGGTGGAGCTCTACGGTCAGAATTGCCCTCACGAAGTACTGGATTTACCGCACTACCTAAGGTTTTTGAATATTTAGCTTCGTTATCTCTATCTTCATCTGTTTTTGGCGCTTCTGGATAATCAGGAATAGCATAACCTTGTGCTTGAAGTTCACTGATAACGTCTTTTAGTTGAGGAATTGAAGCACTGATATTGGGTAGTTTAATAATATTAGTATCAGGGAGATGAGTTAAGGCACCTAGTTCAGCTAATGTATCAGGTACTTGTTGATCTGCGGGTAAGATATCGGAGAAGGCAGATAAAACCCTAGACGCAAGAGATATATCTTTTAGTTCAATATCTATGTCTGCAGCTGCTGCAAAAGTTTTGATAATCGGCAGTAACGAGCAGGTCGCTAGCAGTGGTGCTTCATCGGTATAGGTGTAAATTATTTTTGAACTCATATTTGTAGCATCCTTTTTATTTAAATTAATTCCAACCGCAACAGTGTTATAACCTACAAGAACATAATGCTTTTCCAAACAATCAGAAAAGGCCCATTATGATAAAGCGAGGCTAAACTTTTACTCTAGAAAAACGTTATAAGAAAATGTGTTTACTGAAGATTTATTAAAAATCAACTTGAGGTAATGAGTGCCGCTTAAATCTCGTTTCAGCCTTATTTTTTAGTGCACAACAATTTTAAGAGAAAGTTAAAATCTCAACGTACTATTGTATAGAAGAACGTCACTTGTTCAAATTAGACAAAAGTCCATTTTTTGTACTATTTTATTTCTCGAGGAGGGTTCAGTGAAGGTTATATTAGTTGAGCAAGTACACGCTGAATTTTATCTTCATCATACAAAAAAGCTTGGTGTACGCAACGTGAAATACAATGATAATACGGTGTATCAGCCAAGCTAATCAGATGTTTTAGACGGTAAACATAAGAGAGCCCTTGAAATAAGATAATGCATTAACCTCAAGACAAGAACTAGATATACTTAAAAGCAATCAATACCCTAGTTATTTATTTTTACCCTATCTCCTAGCTTGAGATTTCCTTGAGTAATTTGAACATTAATATATTGCGGTTTGGTAACCTCATTAACCAAAACTTCACCTACCTTTTGGTATGAATACAAAGGGTCACCTTCAAGCACACTGTTTGTTGCTAACAATCTATTGATCTGTAGTAGCTGTCCTTTCACAATTGAATTAGCTGTACCGACATAAACGCTGGCACTTTTTCCTTCAACCTTTACAATTTTTCCTTGTTTCAGATCACTGGCTGAAGCAGTAGCGACGGCCATCACAGAAAATAAACCCAAAACTGCTATTTTTAACGTTTTATTCAACATATTTTTTCTCATTATTTGTAAAATTTAATACTAAACGCCGTAAAATAGGTATTTTTAAGATAGCCTGACAGAGTACTGCTATTGAAAACTTTTATTTTCACTCGGTATGTATTAACTATTTTTAACTAAAAATGTTATTGCATTTATCGAAGGCAATAACATGTAAATGTACCGGTTGGTACGAGAGGATGCGGAATGTAGCAATCAGAATATTAATGTTCAAGGGGTAATTTTGGCTTTAAAACAAGTGAAAAAAAAATAAAATAGTATGAAAGAATAATCAGCTTTTTTTTTAGTTTAACTTATTGAATAGCAATAACATGAGGTTTTATATATTTTGGCGAGGTTAGATTGAAATAATATTTTATGATCATTTTTAGTATAAGGAACATAATGTTACTTATATTTTATGGCATAATAAAATGGACAGGATTTGCTATTGGTGTTTAAAACAGCTTCCTCCATCATAAGTGATTTGTAGAAAGTAACCTGAGAAGGAAGTGTTGCCATTTGGCTATAACATTGAGCCTACCCGCTGCCAATAAAGTCCTTTAAACGGCCTTAAAATTAAATGATGCAAACCTCAAATACAGATTAAAGACTTATATTATCCTGCAGTCTCTTTTTAAGGTTAGGTATCTTATTATTAACATTTCATTTATAGCCGTTATAAGTTTTCAATATTTAAGCTTTGACACCATTCACTAGCTTTTAAAAACTCTTCTTGTACCATTTTTTGATCTAAAGAGTATTGATGTAAGGTCTCATTTAAATTGCCATTGGTTGTTAAGTCTTCATGGCCCAATATATAGCTAGTCGTTAAATCAAGTAATTGGCCAAGTAACCCCGCATGTTTAACTAACGCACTTTCAATAGGCTGAGCTAATGGCATTGTTTTAACTATTTCAGCCATAGGCATAGAAAGCATCACTTCAATAGCACTGAGCAATCCGGTAATAAAGGCAAAGTCACTCACTGATTTAAATACGCCTTTATCACTTAAAGCAAACATCATTTTACCTGTGATAAGTGCTTGTTTACATACTTCATCTGTCGTTTCAGAGGTTAAATTAGATAGGGCTAAAACAGAAACAAACTGCCTTAATTTATCTTCACCTAAATATGCTGCTGCTTGTTTTAATGATGTTATTTCGACTCTTGTGCCTGTTGCGACGTTATTAACCATCTTTAATAAACCAACGGTTAAATTGACATCGTGACTTATTATTTCGGCCACCGTTTCATAATTAAGCGGATAATTAAATGTCTCGCTTAATAGTTGTAACATCTGTGTTTTTATTGGTGCGAGTGCTTGGCCTGCTATTATTTCAGGCTGATGGTAAAAATAGCCTTGAAAATAGTTAAATCCAACTTCTACCAGTGTTTGTTTTTGGTTTTTTGTTTCTACTTTTTCAGCGGCTATAGCGACATTAAATAGCTTCATTCGTGTGACAGCAGGAAATAAACGCTTGGTGTTTATTTTTCCAATATCGACTTTAACTATATCAATGTAAGGAAACAACACATCCCAATGTGGTGCTAAATCATACTCAGTTAACGCAATTTTATAACCTTTGTTGTAATAAAACTTTATGATTTTTAATAATTTCTTGGTAGGTTTTTCATGTCCTACCAATTCAATGACGATAGTGTCTTTATCAAACATTAATGGAAATTTATGAATTAAAGAGTTTTCAGTAAAATTAATAAAAGCTAATTTACCCATAGTAATCTTTTGAATATCACCATGAATATGGTTTTGAATAATTAACTTGGAGCTGGCGACATCTTGTTCTATATCAGGGAATTTATTATCCAGACTATCTCTAAATAATAATTCATAGCCTATGGTTTCTAGTTTTTCATTTAAGATAGCTTGTCTAGCTATATAAGTATTTTTCATTTTAATTTTGATTTTTGATAAACTACTTTGTAGCCAGATTAGCATTATCGAGTAAAAAAGCTAGCGTAATTTTGTCGATTAGCAACGGATAGAGTTCGAACAGTAATTGAAATAAAAATTTACAATTACTATCTTGAAATAATAAATTTATCACTCAATATAGATATAAGTAGTCGTTTATTTTTGAGGAATGTGTGTATAAATTAATTTTTGCAATATTTATATTTTGTGCAACCAACTCACATGCTGAGTCGGTCTATAATATTGCCGATGAAATAAGTTCTAACACCTCAAGCCACTTAATTTTTGATGCCTTAACTGAAATAGAAGTTGATTCAGAGCTAGAATTTGATTTATCAATTGACAACATTGATCATAATAATCGAATTCTTCAATTAACCTATTTATCTCAGTACTCACACAACAATAACGTCCTATTATTAAATAATAAATTTCAGTATTTACGCCATAGAGCCCCTCCTTTTTTCATCATTTAAATTTCACAACTATAATTACATCAATATTAGTATCTATTTTCGATGTAATGTCGCCAATTTTTCGTGGAGATTTACTTATGATGGTTACAACCACTTTTCGTCATAAAACTCAGGATTGTCAATTGAAATCCTATGTTAATAAAATTGTAGAAAACCTTAGCTTTTATACTGATTTGATTAATTGCATACAAGTAACTTTTGAAGCTGATAGCTGTAGAAAAGGCAATGCTAAATATGGTTGCCATATCTCACTACACTTACTTGGCAAAAAAAATATCGATATAAAAGTAATTTGTAGAGATGCAAAGGATGCATTCGATCAGGCATTTAATCAATTAAGTAACAAGTTAAAAAATTCAGTCAGACATAAAAAAGGCATTGAAAATTCGTAGTTGTTTTTCCGTTACACACAGATAAATTTTAACATTATCAGAGGTTATTATGAAAAATTTACAATTATTTGATTTAGATTTAATAGACAACATTATCTCACCAGAAGATTTTAATCAGACTTCTTTAATGTCTCCCGCAACAGCTATTTTTACAGACTTTAAAAAGCATAAGGCATTAATTATTGAAGATGAAACTCCGGCCGGTGAAGCTTTAAAACTGATGGTAAAGACTCACGTTCGAATGAAAATTGTTATGTCAAAAGACAATGACTTTATGGGGATCATTAGCACGAAGGAATTAAACGAGCAGACAATAGTCACCGCTATTGCTAAAGGAAGTGAGCGACATGAAGTATTGGTAAGTGACTTAATGGTGTTAAGAAGTGACTTACATGCATTTGATTTTAATGAATTAGAGACAGCTACTGTTAATGATGTTGTTAATGTTTTAGAAAATTATGGATTACGTCATTGCTTAGTTTTAGATAGAGAACACCACCACATTCGAGGTGTAATCTCTTCTAGTGATATTGCGAGAAAGTTACATTTACCTATAGATATTTTTTCAAAAACTTCATTTAGTCACGTGTTTAAAGTTATCCATGGATAGGTATTATTGGACCCTATTTGATGGTCTTCAACGATAAACATTAGTAATCAAAGTATAGTCATTCTATGCTTTGATTCTCTACCGCAATATAAAGTCATTTATCATCCCATAGAAGCTTGTTTGCACTTTTATCGTGTCCACTCTATTCTCTACTTTATCCTAGGTAGTCTATCAATTACTCATAGTTTTCCTCACAGGCAGTTATTGTTATTCATCCATGAATTCCGTTAATTAGCCGTATTTGAATATCCCAGTATTAATAACCTTGCTATGGTGAGTTATAAACTAAAAGCTCAACGAACCCTAGGAAATTAATGAAATCTTTAATGAAAGTATCTACGCTTATAGGGCTAACCCTATCTACTTTAGTCTCCACTCAAATATCAGCAAAAACGCAGGTAATTCATGCAGGTGAAGTGTTAATCGTACCAGGAAAAATGCCATTAACTAAACAAACTATTGTGATTGAAGATGGCGTTATTACCTCGCTGAAGTCAGGTTTTATTCCAATAAATAAAATAGATAAACAAGCACAATTAATTGATTTATCTAAGAGCTTTGTTATGCCCGGTCTTATGGATATGCACGTGCACTTACAGGGTGAGTTAGGTCCTAAAAATGACAGTGAAAAACTTAGAATGTCAGATGCTGACAAGTTAGTGAAAAGTGCTTATTTTGCTAAAAAAACCTTACTGGCTGGATTTACTACCGTAAGAGATTTAGGTGGCAGTCCTGAGCAGAGCTATGCGTTACGCGATGGTATTGCTAAAGGTTACTTACAAGGCCCAAGAATTATAGCAGCAGGTAGTAATGTTGCTGTAACCGGTGGTCATGGCGATGTTGATGGCATGAACCCCGCTTTGTTAGAAATGCATACAGCTAAAACGGTGTGTGATGGTCCTTATGATTGTCGAAGAGCGACCCGTCGAGCGATAAAATTTGGTGCTGATGTTATTAAAATAACCTCTACAGGTGGTGTTTTATCAGACACTGACACAGGAACAGGTCAGCAAATGGCTGATGATGAACTAAGAGAAGTTATTGATTCTGCCCATGCATTAGGTAGAAAAGTAGCTAGTCATGCCCATGCCGCAGCAGGCATAAATGCAGCATTAAGAGCCGGTGTTGATAGCATTGAACATGGCAGTTATGCCAATGAAGAAAGCATTAAACTGTTCAAGAAAACAGGCGCTTACTTAGTGCCTACCTTGATGGCTGGCGATACCGTAGTTGCCTTAGCTAAAAATACTAACTTTATGTCGCCAGCGATTAGTGCCAAGGCAATTCGCGTGGGTGGCGATATGATCGAAAACTTTAAACGTTCATACAAGTCAGGTGTTAAAATAGCCTACGGCACTGACAGTGGTGTTTCTAAACATGGTGATAATGGTAAAGAAGCAGTGCTCATGTTTAACGCCGGCATGAAAGCTCAAGATATTTTAAAATCAGCAACAATCAATGCCGCTGACTTAATTGGTAAATCCGACTCGTTAGGCACAATAGAAGTAGGTAAAATAGCCGATATTATTGCCATGGATAATAGTCCATTAAAAGATATTAAAGAATTACTTGATGTTGATTTTGTTATGAAATCTGGTGTTATCGTTAAACAGCAATAAATTTATTAGCACTTTATAACCTTTGGATTAAAGTCGAATAATCAAAGGGCACTAGATTAAAAAACATATAAAACTAAAGCCTCAAAACAGAATAGAACAAAGCCAGTACTCCTTAAGGAGTTACTGGCTTTTTATTACTAACGAAAGCATAAGTATACGTTCAATTTACAGCTTATATTTGATAACTAAAGGTCATTTTCACGTTACGCTCTTCCCCTGACATAACACCTAAGAACATTGCCTTGTTATAATAAACCTCATCAAACAGATTATGAATGTTCAATTGTAGCTTTCAACTTTCCGCATGATAACTTACTGAAGAATCAACCACGGTATAGCTTTGTACATAACCATCAGCAATATAATGACTCAATATCTCCCGGCTTTATTTAGTTTTTACTTGGCAACATTGATCGCCATAATAATTGTTTGAGTAGTTACAATTAACCGCCGATTTTTTAGTGCTCGTTAAATGTAAAAGTACTTTTATTGTATTTATAATATTTTTCATTTTTGTTCACCTTGTACATTAAGATGATACTAGTGTGCTCCTTCTTTATACTTCAGTAAATCAAACAAAATTGAACATGTAATTCTATAAAACTAAACCACTAACCATAGCGCTAAGCTAAAACAGTCAATACTTAAGCCAAACCACATTTATCAGTAAGCTGCTGGGCAAAAATATCCTTGAGCATGGTTAATTCATTAGTCCTGACATAATTAGGCCTAATCACTAAGGCTATCGTTCTATGTGGACCAGGCTCATTTAAATGAACAGCCCTAAGTTCGGATTCATTATAGGTCAATTGATCTAATGCCATCTGTGGCACCAGTGTAGTGCCAAGCTTAACCGCGACCATTTGAACTAACGTATGTAAACTCGCTGAATCAAAATCAGAATCTTGTTTCTTATTTTGTAAACTACATGCTGCTAAAGCATGTTCTTTTAAGCAATGCCCCTCTTTTAACAACATCAACTTATCAATCTCTAATTCTTCGCTGGTAATTTCTTGTAATTTTTTAGGACATTCATCTTTATGACATACCCAATAAAAGTCCTCTTGCCAAAAATTAAAACTCATCAAGCCTTCTATAGGAAAGGGTAATGCGAGGATAGCGGCATCAATTTCTCCCGTGCGTACCTTTTCAACTAAAATATGGGATTGTTCTTCAATAATTTTTAATTTAAAACTTGGAAATTGCATTCTAACTTCAGGTAATACTTTAGGTAAAAGGTAAGGACCGATTGTCGGGATCACCCCGATAGACATGGGGCTATAAAAAGGTTGTTTATTGGTTTGCGCTATCAGTAATAACTCATCTAATTCCAACTTCACCCTTTTAGCTTTATCAAGTATCAACTGACCATTATTGGTTATTAATACCTGTTTATTATTACGTTCAAAAACAGTGACCCCCAACTGTTTTTCAAGTTCAGTTATTGCCGTACTTAATGCCGATTGAGACACATTGCACGCTTCTGCAGCCTTTTTAAAGTGTAATGTTTTTTCAATAGCTAATGCATAGTGCAGTTGTTTTAATGAGATCATATTTTAATGATTAATTTTATTGAACATTAAAGTAATTTTAATCAGAAATACCAAATTAGTCATCCTCAAAAAATAGAACGTTATCTTCAATGTAATCAATTATTCAAAGACCCTTCTTTTTTCTATGCTTTATATGAGATTTTTATAACTAAAAGGGTCTGTTGACCTTTCGAGATTATTTTTGCAGCGAAAGATCAGCAGCCCCTAAAATAAGGAATATATAATGTTTAAGAGTACACTCCCTATTGCAGCGGCGATCTCAGTCGCCCTTACTTCAATGGTATTGCCTACAAAAGCGTTAGCGGCCAATGAAGCAAAAACAAATCAATTTTGGTGGCCAGATCAATTAAGCCTCAGTCCACTTCGTCAACATGGTGCAGAATCCAATCCTTACGGTGAACAATTTAATTACGCCAAAGAGTTTGCTAGCCTCGATTTAGCAATGCTTAAAAAAGATATTCAAACCACACTCACTGATTCAAAAACTTGGTGGCCAGCTGATTGGGGACATTATGGCCCCTTAATGATACGAATGGCGTGGCATAGTGCAGGTGTTTATCGTGTTCATGACGGACGCGGAGGTGCATCTGGCGGTCAACAACGTTTCGCTCCTCTTAACAGTTGGCCTGATAATGTTAACTTAGATAAAGCACGCCGATTATTGTGGCCAGTTAAGCAAAAATACGGTCGTAAAATTTCTTGGGCTGATTTAATGGTGTTGTCAGGTAATGTTGCACTTGAATCTATGGGCTTTAAAACCTTTGGTTTTGCCGGTGGTAGAACTGATGACTGGGAGCCAGATTTAGTTTATTGGGGACCAGAAACAGCTATGTTGTCCGACAAACGTCGTGACAAAAAGGGTAAATTGAAAGGCCCACTTGCCGCCGTAGAAATGGGATTAATTTATGTTAACCCTGAAGGTCCACACGGAAAACCTGATCCGCTGTTAGCAGCAAACGATATCAGAATGTCATTTGGTCGTATGGCCATGAATGATGAAGAGATTGTCGCATTACTTGCTGGTGGTCATACGCTAGGTAAAGCTCATGGTGCAAAAAAACCTAACGGCTGTGTTGGTGCAGAGCCAGCAGCAGCTGAAATAGAAGCTCAAGGGCTGGGTTGGAAAAACAAATGTGGCACCGGTGTTGGTGCTGACACAATAAGCAGTGGTTTGGAAGGTGCTTGGACCGTCACTCCAACTCAATGGTCTTCAAATTATTTAGACAACTTAATGAACTTTAATTGGGTATTAACTAAAAGTCCTGCTGGAGCAAAACAATGGATCCCAGATAATAAAGCAGCGGCCAATCTAGTGCCTGACGCACATATTCCAAATAAACGTCATGCCCCTATTATGTTCACCACTGATATTGCCTTGAAGGAAGATCCTGAGTTTCGCAAAATTGTTGAACGTTTTAGAGAAGATCCAACACAATTCGATCTCTCTTTTGCTAAAGCTTGGTTTAAGTTAACTCATCGAGATATGGGACCTCGTGCAAGATATGTTGGCGCTGAAGTACCAAGTGAAGTGCTAATGTGGCAAGACCCTATCCCGTCAATAAACTATAAACTGATTACCAACAAAGATATTAGTAAACTCAAAAAGCAAATTACTAACTCTGGCTTAACCACCTCTGAATTAGTAAGAACCGCTTGGGCGGCAGCTTCCAGTCATCGAGTGACTGATATGCGTGGCGGTGCAAATGGCGCTCGTATCAACCTTGAGCCACAAAATAGCTGGGCGGTGAACAAACCAAAAGAATTGAGTAAAGTACTCGCTAAACTTGAAGCTATTCAAACGAAATTTAATAAAAAATCGTCTAACACCAAAGTATCACTAGCTGATGTAATCGTTTTAGGTGGCGCAACCGCAATAGAAAATGCAGCTGCAAAAGCAGGCAGTAAAATTGAAGTACCATTTTCTCCAGGGCGTGCTGATGCTAGCCAAGCACAAACTAACGTTAAGTCATTTAATTACTTAAAACCAAAAGCAGATGGATTCCGTAACTTTTACACGGATGACAGCTATAGTTCACCAGCAGAAATGTTAGTCGATAAAGCTAACTCTCTTGGTTTAAATGTCCCTGAAATGACCGTGCTCGTTGGTGGTATGCGTGCGCTTGATGCCAACTATGATGGTTCATCTTATGGTGTTTTCACAAACGAACCGGGTGTATTGACCAATGACTTCTTTGTAAATTTATTGGATATGTCTACCGTCTGGACTAAAGATAAGTCAAACGCTGGAGTATATCTAGGTCATGACCGCGCCTCAGGTAAGGAAAAGTGGCAAGCAACACCTGTTGATTTAATCTTTGGCTCGAGTTCTGAATTAAGAGCCATAGCTGAAGTATACGCGTCAGACGATGCTGATAAAAAGTTCGTCAATGACTTCACCAAAGCGTGGGTTAAAGTCATGCAATTAGATCGTTTTGACTTAAAGTAAGTTTGCATTAATTAAATAAAGTTTAGCTAGTTTTAGTTAATTTTAGTTATCAAAATCTAGCTTCACTTAAGTAACTAATACGCCTAATAGGAGTATTAGTTACTTTATTTTTAACCTCTTACATCACGTATTTATAGCCAACTAATGACTAAATATTATCTCTCTACAATATTGCCATTGTTATATTTTGTTGGCATTAGTCAAGGTTACACGCAATCCTCAACACACGAAGTTGCGCTATCCTTCTTTGAGCCGCTGCCACCTGTTATGAAAGGAGCTGAACAAGATACTTCAGCATTGATTAGCTTGGGTAAAAAATTATACTTTGAAACCGCGCTATCAATAAACCATTCCCAATCATGTAACACTTGCCATGATCTCAACAATGATGCATCAGGCGTCGATCATTTAAGAGCTTCAATAGGTGCCTTGGGAAGTGTCGGTGAACGTAATGCTCCCACTACATGGAACGCTGGTTTACATGTCGCTCAATTTTGGGATGGGCGAGCGAAAACATTAGCACAACAAGCTAAGTTTCCCCTCTTCAATGTCAAAGAAATGGCAATGACCTCTGAAAGTCAGGTGATTGAACGCCTCCACAGTAAAGGTTATTTAGCTAATTTTAAAGAGGCCTTTCCAAAGAAATCATCACCAATTAACATAGAAAACACTTCTCAAGCACTTGCTGCGTTTCAAAGAACATTAATCTCAAAAGATCGATTTGACGATTACTTAGCAGGCGATAGAAACGCAATAAATCAAAGTGAAAAATCAGGTTTATTAGTCTTTATAGAAAAAGGCTGTGTCGCTTGTCACAATGGCGCCGTACTTGGTGGTCAGCTATTTATGAAAATGGGCATCGTTCACCCCTATCCCAATAAAAAAGATAAGGGCAAAGCGCAAGTAACGGGAAACCCTGCTGATAATTACTTTTTTAAAGTGCCTTCTTTGCGAAACATACTAAACACCGCCCCCTATTTTCATGACGGTGCAGCGGCAACCATAGAGCAAGCAATTGAAGATACAGGCTGGCATCAACTAGGTATTAAACTCAATAAACAAGAAGTTAACTCTATTAAAGTCTTTTTTAATACGCTTAATAATCAAAAAATCATCGAGATGGGGCCCAAAAATAAACCCGAAAATAAGTAAATCTGTTTTGAGTTTTCTATTGGTTTTATTTCGCGGTGGTGGCAACAGCCAAAGAGTCCATTTTTATAGATAAATTACTGAACTTGGTCGTTATCATGCTTAATTAGTTTAATTTAATCATTTAACCTGGTCACTTTGGTAGAAGACTAAAGTGACTAGGTTAAGTCATAAAAAAAGCGAACCGAAGTTCGCTTTTTATTGTTGTAAATCGACTAATTACCTAACCTCTGGAAGTATCGCTACCATTGAGGAGAGCCAATTGAGCAAATAATTTATCTATCGTCTGGCATTAAATAAGCAAGGTCATCTTCATCGTCTGCATGAAAATCATACCCCCCCTCAAAATCACCATGTAATTCATTCGCAACAGTAAGAGGAAGTTCTAATATTTCTTGAATATGAATAGCAACATCAATTTGTTGATTAATGATGCCTTTAAACTCATAGAAACTTAATAAATCTATTTCTTGTAAGTAACTCTTAGTCAATATTGACAACTGCCCTGTGAGCTTTAAGATGCAAAGCTCTACCTTTTCAAGTAAGTCATCTTTATTGGTGCTAGTAAGGTAAGTATTGAACGTTTGATATAGCGAGCTGGTAAATACTTTTTTATCCGAGTCGATCATTAATAAAGCAATCGCAGTATTAATGAATCGTTGCAATTCAAACAACAATATATCTTCATCATTATCAACCAGGATGGTGCTGGCACAATAGCTGGCGGCAATGTTTTTATAAACATCTAATAGCTTCGCACTTTTATAACCTTCTTTGAGTAAGCTATCATGCATGACTCTAATATCAGCGGTGTCATTAATTGCTAAGGCATAACTAGTGATTGAAATGCTTTCAAAGTATGAAGGAGATATTTTCTTCAATTGCGCATATTTAGCCCAACCCGCTCTGAAGCAATACACAATGCCTTGAGTTTTTATAATCTCTTTTGCTTTAACTTCGTCTTTATCACAAAGATCTAATAAACCTAAGTTGGTGATACCTAGAACAATTTCACAGCCTTTATTAATTTGATCCGCATAAATAATAGATAAATTATCAGAGGCTATCCTCAAAGACATATCAACTAATTGTTGTTTGATTTTATGCACTAACTCCGGAGAAAAATAGCCCTCGCTTTCTCCATCTTTTAAGACCAAAAGTAGAAACGGATGGTTTCTTAACTCTGCAATTCTCATTAATGAATCCTACTTATATAAAACTTATAGACATAATTCGTAAATATTAAAGCGGTGCAAACATGTCATCGGTATCTATTTCTACCGAGGTAACTCTTTGTTTATTTGCATTGTCTTTCAACGCTTTTTCAACATTTTCTAACGTACCATTACTGCTTACCACCATAACCTCACGATAAGCTTCTTCATCTAATGTTTTAATTTTCATTAACAGTTCTTCAATACTGCCTGATGTTTGTTCTTCATCTTCTTCTATTTCAGAAAAGTCATGACCGACAAACGGTAGAGACAAATATAATAAGCCAAAATCATCTTCTACAATGGCTTTTAAAACTTCTAACTGTTTTTCTTCATCGTCAGAGGAGAGAAAAATTTGTGACAATAAACTATGTGCTTCTGTTTGTGCACAAAATACGTGGTCTTCATCGATATTTTGCCAATAAGAAGGTTCAACATTTAATAACTGTTTAATTGACTCCGCATCCATTAACCAGGTAGCGATAGAAGGTATGGTGGCATCGTGTTCTCGAACAATTTTAGCGACGGTCAAAATATCCATCTCAGTTAACACGGCTAACATTGTTTCATCACCTTGCTCAGAAGCGATTGCCTCTAACGAAGTGCCTGCGCGTCTACCGCTTTGTTGTGCTATTTCGATAATATCGGTAGCCAAAATGAGTGCATTTTTCGTCACGATTATTCCTTAAAAGTATTTATACCAAGTGAAAAAATAGACTTGCTAATGCGGTCCACATTACTTCAATTGTTATTATATTTTTCCAATAGATGACCTAATTTAATCAATTAGGACAATCCGATTTTTAAAAGCGAAAGTTCTGTTAAAAAGCTAATATTTAAACTTAATAGTTTTCATCAAAGTCGTCAGATCCATAATCATCAACTTGATCAAAATCATCTTCTTCTGCTTTTAATGGTGTTGCATCATAACGGTTATAAAAATGAATAAGTAAAACGGCAATTTTTAAATCCTGCTCTTCATGTTTCATCATTTCAGTGATACAAGCTCTGGCATCCGCGTGTACACCAACGAATGGCTTAACATCCGCCCATGAAGGTTCTTCGGCTAAATCGACTAAAGCCAAGTTTTTACTATCAATTCTAATTTTTGTTGTTATTGCCATGGCCAATTGATCAACCATACCCGAAAATAATAACGGGGTAGCTTTTAACTGTTCAAATAAATTAGTTAGGTAAATTGATAGTAATTCAGGATTCTCAGGATCAGTTAACGACGTTACATTTTCTAAATACATAGAAAAATCATCAGTTAAATAATCAGGTATATTTTTGTCAGTTTGCAAAGATTTTTCCCTAAGTGCGTCTTTTTCAAATTAAAAGTATGGAGTATTTTCTGATTGAACCTTTTCTGATTAAATCAATTCATTGCCGTCTAGCTCAGCGCATTGCGCCAAAAAGAATCAGCAACCTCTCGGGGATCAGTGATTACGGTATAGTTACTTTTCAAATACAAAGCACGCTTTTTAGGATCCAAAATAGCATCGTAAGCTTCTTTAATTAATTGAAATTTTTCTTCAACTTCACTACCGCTGTTTTTATCTGGGTGATATTTATTAGCGAGTTTTCGATAGGCTTTTTTGATCTCGATGGTCGTCGCATCTCTACTTAAACCTAACTGTTCAAAATGATCCATATATACAACTACCTCGTGTTGAAGTTTTACCTTAACAACATCATTAAATTTACTTATGGAACTAACTAAGGAGGGTAAACGTTAAACGTATTTTAAGCTAATCAAAACATTCTTGCTCACTTTTTTTACATTAGCAAAAATGTTCGCTATCGCTGCTTCCATATATGAAAAGAGGAACGAGCATTCCCCTTTCCATATCAGACTAACACGCAATGACTTATTATTTGTTTATTGCCGCTGCCATTGATTGCTCGGCAACTTGCTCTAACCACTTAAGGTCAACTGTCTGGTGAGCCTCACAAATAAACCAAGGTTCACGTGAGTCTGGCTCTAACATAACGCCATTATCGATCAAGTTTAGGGCGAATTGAGTATACAGATCGCTATTGGTTTGTTTCCAATCACGATAGTTTTGCGGTACTTTACTACCAAAATGTACACCAAACATTGCATCTGGGCCGGCAAAACAATGCTCAACGCCAAACTTGGTAAACACCCGCGAAAGTAATGCTTGAATCTTTTGACCTACACTAGCGATAGTTTCAAGGGCATTCGTTTCTTTAAGTACGGTTAACGTGGCTTTGGCTGCACTTAAGGCAACCATATTTGCAGTATAAGTACCGCCGTGTGTAACCCCATCTTTAGCAAAAGAAATAGTATCCATTACTTCAGCTCGGCCACCAAAAGCAGCAACAGGGTAACCGTTACCCATGGCTTTAGCATAGGTGGTTAAATCGGCGAAAATACCATACAGCGCTTGTGCGCCGCCTTTGGCAACACGAAAACCTGTTTTCACTTCATCCATGATCAACAATGAACCATTGTTATCACAAACGTCACGTAACTTTTGCATATAAGCTTGAGTTGAAGCAATTGAGCCACAGTTGCCCATGATAGGTTCAATTAAGATTGCAGCAATGTCATCGCCATGATTTGCAAACACGGCATCTATAGCATCACAGTCATTCAATGGTACGCTTACTTGATGTTCACGAGTACTTTGTGGAATTCCTCCACCAAAAGGCACGATATTTGGAACTTGTTGCGTGTTCACATCCCAGTTATCAACATCTGATTTCCACATAACTTCATCGTGTAAACCATGAAAACCGCCTTCAACAACAACAATTTTATTTCGTTTGGTAAAACCACGTGCCGTGCGCACTGCACCAATAACTGCCTCTGTTCCTGAGTTAGAAAAACGCATTTTACCGATATTAGGACAAAGTGATTTCACTAATTCAACGACATCAGAATCAAGACCGGTCGAAAAACCAGAAATAGTACCCACAGTAGTAATCGCGCTAATAACTTCGTTATCAATTCGTTCATCACGGTAGCCTAAAATAATTGGACCATAAGCTAAGCTAAAATCAACGAAGGTTTGTTCGTCACAGTCAGTAATAGTGCAACCTTTCATACTACTTAAAAATACGGTATTTTCTTCCCCCCAATAACGGTAGCTATCAGCCACGCCTAACGGCATATTATCAATGGCTCTGGTAAACATAGCGTTGCTATTAGGTTTGTTTTTCTTGCTCATGGGGTTCTCCATCTTAATAAATAATTTTTAACATTGTCTGTAAATTAAAGTGCGGTGGCTGTAAATTTAATAGCGGTAGCTTAATTGCGCAGATAATACAGCGCTAGTGCGATGACAGGAAGCGCTATGGGTAATTTTTTGGGGATATTAGCACAAAAGTTCACCGTCGATGAACTAGCGTTATCAAAAACTGTTAATGCGTAGTAAAAGGTTTATACCAATCGGATTAATTTATTGATCACTTAGCGAGAATTAAAAGGCTTAGAGGTAAGGCATTGATTGAAGAGAATGGTTATTCCCTTGTCAAAATAAATAACGCCGCATGTAAGCCTTTTAAACTCGCCCTTCGGGAACTCATTAGCAAACTGATAACATCACAAAATGAATGAAATATAGAATAACTATGTTTAACTTATTTTGTTTGTTTTAAGCTCGCTAATGTAGCTCTAAGCTGACCAATAAATTAGTCCGTTTGGTATTACTGCCCTTCTTGGATTTGTCCAACCACCAGTACTGGTGCAGCATCAAGTTCTTCAGCATCCATCATAGAAGCAATTCGCTCAACAGAGGATAATAGCTGACTTTGTTCCCAAGATTCTAGTGCTTGATAACGCTTGATGAAATGTTCTTGCAGCGGTTTTGGCGCACCTTGCAGTAGTGTTTCTCCGGCTGAAGAAAGGTATAGCTCTACTTTGCGCTTGTCTAACTGACTACGCTTACGCATAACCAATTCTTTTGCTTCCAAACGATCAATGATGCTGGTAACCGTTGCTGGGCTCAAATTAATTTCTTTAGCAACTTGTTTTGCCATGGGTGCATCTAACTGAGAAATTTTGGTCATTACCATGAGCTGAGGCCCGGTTAATCCTGACTCTTTATTCAGTTGTTTAGAGTGTATGCCAATCGCCCGGATCACTTGACGTAATGAAATTAAAAGCTGATCGTATTTTTCCATAATTATCTACTCATTTAGCCCCTGAACATTCAGGGGCTATCTAATAAAGTAGATTATAAACTAAATGTACGAGAAACCGATAGCACTACACGAGCATCAGCCGCATCATAATCCATATTAGTGTTTTCAAAGGCTAGATCAAAATCAAACCCTTTCCAACTTGTCATGTATTCAACACGGTAATGATTGTAAGCATCTGTACCATCCCAAGCCCATTTAGCTTCATCAGCAGAGGTTGAACGGTCAAAAGTCACTTTAATATTATGTCCAGGTGCCACTTCTACTGTATGAGCAATCATAGCGATATAGTGACTTACGTCTAAACCAAAATAATCCCAGCTGTACCAGAAGTTTAATTCACTATCACCCATAGATGAGCTGTAACCTAATTTTGCATAAGCTTCAGGGTAGTTGTATGTATCAGACGCAGAGTCACCATGATAGGTGTAATACGCAATACCTGTATCTAGACCAAATTTTTCATTAAGCTGAAAGTATTGTCCAACATAAGCATCCCATTCGATATTGGTGTCTTCACCTGAGCCAAAATCAACGTTTGAAGCCCAAGTTCCGGCATAAAATCCGCTATCTGCCGCATAATCCAAGCTCCCTTGTAACGCTGGATCATTATCTGTTTGGCTAACACCGTTGAACGTGTAATCAGAAGCAAGGTTAACCGTTGCAGATACATCAGCTAAAGCTGAGGTAGAAAGAGTTAATAGACCAGTTGTTGCCGCTGCAATTAAAGTTTTATTCATTATTATTTTTCTCATTAAATTTTTTTATTTAGTATTTTTGACTTAGCGTTTTTGACTTAGTAATAACAAACGAACTAATTTATTAGTTCAATTTTATTAAAGTCGATTTTATTTTCTTTCGGTGAACACTCTATCTCGCTGACCACTTTAAATTTGGTCAATAAGATATAACCAAAACAAGTGAAGAACAGTCCGATAACCACGGCGCCAACCCATTGAATTTGTAAGAAGTCCAATTTGAATAAAAGCGTAAGTAAGCTCAGCGCAATGATATTGCCCAAAAAGTATTTAACTTTACCCACGCGGTCGACACTCAAATTCAAGTTATCGGTATATAAACGAATCAACGAATCAAGTGAGTTGATCACAAAGGTGACACCAACAATAGCCATCATTATGTTATAGAAACCAGCGGTTTCCAGACCGTTAACACTGTAGTAATACAACACAGCAAACCATATCGCGATTGGAATAGACGGGAATATCAACATCGCGCCCAGCACTTGGTAAGTACGTAAACCACCAACAAAACGGGCAGTAAACTGGCCAATCATAATGCTCCATGCAAACCACCAGTAAAGGTAAAACTCATGGTAATCATTTAATGGCAGAACAAATTCGTGGATATTACCAAAGTAGCCGCCAAGTAAGGCAATCGTACTGGCAAATTCGCCGATACTTGAACCTTCTGAAAGAAAAGCACCACCCCACATCAGGGCAATCAATCCAATAAACAACCAAGTAGTCGCGAGGCTTAGCAAACGTACATAACGTATGCTGGTACTAGAATAGACAGCTGCAGCAATTACCAAGAAAACAATCAGATAGAAACTACCAATAATTGATTCACCATCACCAAGCTCAGGTACATACCACGGCAAGTTGGTTAGCAATAAATACGCGGTAAAGGCACAGGTTCCTATGATGACAACATTGTTAATCAGCTTAACCAAAGGCAATTGAAAAAATTGCACGCGTGGCTCAATAACACAGAAGTAAAAACAAGTTAGAAAGTAGAAACCCCAGATAAGAAACGCCCAGAAACCAAATTCAATAGATAAGGCATTAGTGAAGCTGTATTCAGGACTTGCCACTAAATCAGCATAACCTGCAAATTCCGTTAACGGGAACATGATAAGTCCAACATCAAGACCTGATGTGAACAATATAGCGATAAAGGTAAATGTTTTAACGGGCGTCACACCAACACAGCGAATATTTCCCCAGCGATATAACACAAAAGCAATGGCAGCAAAGGTAAATAAGATCCCTGCAGATAACCAAGCGGTCATAACTGACCACCAATGATGATTTTAATAAATGTAAACACGTATTACTCCTCTTTCTTTTTATAGTTAGAGCACCCGTATTACCTAAGTAAAATGAAGCGAATTAAATAATTTTTAAGTTAATCCACTTGATCTTACGTAGGTTTCAAATTTCAATTGTCGCAGCCATGATTAGTATCATGACGGCGATAATTAATGCCTGATGGAGTACTCACGATTGAACTTTTGTTAGGGTCAGTTGATCTTCCGCGGTTAAATTTCGTTCGAGATAAAAGCGTTTTAATCACGGCGAGTAGTGTGTAGCCTAGTCACTCTAAGCAAATACTACTCAACAAAGAGTAAAGCGCTTTTAGCCGAATCCTTCGGACAGCGTTTGTTGGTCATTTTTACAGCTTTATCGCCTTTTTATGTGGAAAAACCACATGACAAAGGCTCAGCCTTATATAAATACCCAACAAATCGCTGCAAAAATAATCACGAAAGTTCAACAGACCCTAGGTTATACTTTTCTTTTTGGTTCGTTAGCACGTTGTTGCTGCTGCCAGTTAGGCGCAATGCTCACAGCAGCCTGAGATGGTGGTAATGTTTCACGACCTCGAATAAGATCAGCGGCACGTTCAGCAACCATTATTGTCGGTGCATTAAGATTACCGTTAGGAATGGTCGGGAAAATAGACGAGTCAACAACCCGTAATCCCTCAATACCGTGTACTTTCGTTTGTGCGTCAACAACAGCCATTTCATCTGTGCCCATTTTGCATGAGCACGAAGGATGATAGGCACTTTCAACAAATTGGCGAACAAAGGCATCAATTTCTTCATCGCTTTGCACACCAATACCCGGCTGAATTTCTTCACCACGATACTCATCGAGCGCACTTTGGTTGATAATTTCTCGAGTTAAACGCACACAAGCACGGAAACCTTCACGATCTTCTTCGTGTTCAAGGTAATTAAAACGTATTTGAGGATGTGCTTTAGGATCGTTTGATATCGCTTTAATAGAACCGCGACTTTTTGGTTTGTTATGGCCAATATGAACTTGAAATCCATGACCAGCAAAGGCTTCTTTACCATCGTAACGCATTGCTGCAGGTAAAAAATGGTATTGTAAATCAGGCCATTCAACATTAGCTTTAGAGCGAATAAAACCACAAGATTCAAAGTGATTGGTAGCGCCTAGTCCTTTTTTAGTGAAGAACCAACGACTGCCAATTAAAAACTTGTTCCATAACCCTAGTTGGCCATTGAGTGATATTGGTTTTTTACATTTGAATTGGAAGTAAAATTCTAAATGATCTTGTAAGTTTTGACCTACGCCAGGCAAGTCGTGCTGTACTTCAATGCCAGCTTCTTCCAAATCTTTTTTAGCACCGATACCTGAGAGTTGTAAAAGGTGTGGTGAGCCAACAGGACCGGCTGATAAAATGACATCTTTCTCAACACTTACATCGAAAACTTGTCCTTTGCGTTCATAGCGTACGCCAACAGTTTTTTTGCCTTCTAACAATACTTTATGTACTAGAGCATGGGTTATTACTGTTAAATTACTGCGCGCCATTGCTGGGCGAAGATAAGCATTAGCAGTAGAACAGCGCACACCGTTTTTCACGGTCATGTGCATCGGGCCAAAACCTTCCTGTGCTGCAGCATTATAATCGTCAGTTGCAAAGTAACCGGCTTCAACTCCTGCATCAACGAATGCTTGATACAAAGGGTTTTTCATTTCATTGCCGTTATTGACGCCTAATGGTCCACTTTTACCACGGTATTCGTTACCATCAAAAGCCCAGGTTTCAGCTTTTTTAAAATACGGTAAACAATGGGCGTAATCCCAGTTTTGAGCTCCACTTTGCTGCCATTCATCAAAATCTCTAGCATGCCCGCGAACATAAACCATGCCGTTAATTGATGATGAGCCACCTAATACTTTACCTCTAGGGCAATGCATACGGCGATCATCAAGAAATGGTTCTGGTTGGGTTTCAAACTGCCAAGCGTATTTTTTGGTATTCATCGGAATTGACAGTGCTGTTGGCATCTGAATAAAAATACTTTTATCACTGCCACCGGTTTCAAGTAACAATACCCGATTATTACTATCTTCACTTAAACGGTTAGCCAGTACACAGCCTGCAGAGCCCGCACCAACAATAATGTAATCAAATTTTTCGCTTTTCATGTAAAACTCTTATCTGTTACTTATTTACTATTTATTACCACTTATCAGACACTTGTATTGCTACTATTATTGCTAGCAATACAGATTTCTAAACGATTAAGTGTTTCGAAAGTGTGTCTAATAAACTGAGAAAATATCTTTTAAAAAGGACTTTCAAGTGGCTGAAGACCAACATATACAGATTTAATTTGAGTGTAATGGTTTAGTGTAACTAAGCCATTTTCACGTCCAATACCTGATTGTTTATAACCGCCAACAGGCATTTGCGCTGGTGATGCGCCAAAGCTATTGATCCAGCAAATTCCAGCTTCCATTTTATGGATAACACGGTGAGCGCAATTAATATCTTGCGTGAATACAGCCGCTGCTAGCCCATACTCGGTAGAATTGGCTCTAGCAATCACTTCATCTTCATCAATAAATATCAGTACTGACATCACAGGCCCAAAAATCTCTTCACGGCAAATTGTCATGTCATCAGTACAATCGGTAAAAATAGTTGGCGCAATAAAATAGCCATTGGGTGCATTGTCTGGCTGCAGTGATGTGCCGCCATGAAGTAACGTCGCGCCTTCTTTAATACCTACTTTGATATAATCTGATACCAAATCAAAATGCTTTTTCGAGATAAGTGCACCAAAATTAGTCTCGGGATCCATAGGATCACCAACAATAATGTTTTGGCGAGTACGTTCGAGTAATTTCTCAATAAATTTTGGGTATGCAGATTCTTGAACGAATACGCGTGTGCCATTGGTGCAAACTTCACCTTGAGTATAAAAGTTACCTAACATGGCAGCAGAAACGGCATTGTCGATATCTGCATCATCAAAAATGATCAATGGTGATTTTCCACCAAGTTCCATAGTGACATCTTTAAGTGTTGTAGCAGCACCCGCCATTACTTTCTTGCCTGTACCCACTTCTCCGGTAAAAGAAACTTTAGCAATATCTGGGTGATGGCTTAACCAAGAACCCACTTCGCCTGCACCTTGAACAACATTAAATACGCCGTCAGGAATACCTGCTTCAGTGAAAATTTCAGCGAGTTTTAATGCCCCTAACGGTGTTTCTTCTGATGGTTTAAAAATCATCGAATTACCACACGCTAATGCAGGTGCTGCTTTCCAACAAGCTATCTGTAGTGGATAGTTCCACGCACCAATACCAGCGCAAATACCTAGTGCTTCACGACGAGTATAATAAAAATCACCATCAACTTGCTGTTGATTACCTTCAATTCCAGGAGCCAAACCAGCAAAAAATTCGATAGAATCAGCACCTGATTCAACATCAACTACTGAGGCTTCTTGCCATGGTTTACCGGTATCAAGTACTTCAATTTTTGCGAGTTCATCATTACGCTCGCGTAACAAAGCTACTGCTTTGAGTAAAATTCGGCTGCGCTGTATAGCGCTCATTGCTGACCAAGTAGCAAAACCACGCTGGGCACTTGCTATCGCTGCTTGTTTAACTTGTTCATCGGCGACTTCAACCTGATAGATTACTTTTCCCGTTGCTGGGTTAATCACATCGAATGTTTCACCACTGTCGTTTGCCATGTAGGCACCATCGACAAAATTTCTATAACGTACTAATGACAATTGACATCTCCGGACTGCTTAAGCAGATCGTCTATAAATTTTTTACATAATTGTTCGGCCTGTTTAAATTCTTCTTCAGGCCTTGGACTTAAAGCGCTTCGCAACCAAAAACCATCAATCATCGCAGCGGTCTGTTTAGAGGCTATTACTGCGAGGTCATCAGTTAACAACTGACGGAAAGAAAAAAGTAAGTTGCTGTATAAGCGCTTGCTGTTGATATGTTGCAGGCGAGCCAATCCGGGCTGATGCATTGACTGCGCCCAGAAGCTAAGCCAGGTTTTTGTTGCCGGCGCTGAACGTTGCAATTGGGTAAAGTTTGCCTCAATGATCATTTCAAGTCGTTCGGTCGCAGTAAGCTTCTGCTGACCGATACGATCAAGCAGTGCTGATTTCAATTGATCCAGCAAATGTTTAACTGTTGCTTCGACTAATTCCTGCTTACCACCAAAATAATGACTAATGATCCCGGACGATAAGCCGGCAATTCTACTAATGGTAATAATCGTGGTGTTTTGTAAACCATATTGCGCCACCGATTCCAAAGTAGCGTTGATTAATTGTTGTTTACGTACGGGTTTCATTCCAACTTTTGTCACAAACTTCTCAAAATTATTTTAATTGAACGTTCAATTAATTATAATTGTAATAGTTTGAACAGAAATTATCAAGCCACTATTAACGTAGTACTAAATACGTACTAATCAGTGCTAAATTGGTATTAGTTGAGATTAGTTAGCAATAATTGAGACTTGTTGAGCAAAATCCGATGGATATCGTAAAAATAGATAAACAATTATAAGTTCGTACACTAACTATATTAAGAATATTAGTTAGCTATAAAAGTACTGTGAAAACTAATTTCGTTAAGATTAGGTGCGATATCCTGTTGAGCAATTAACAGGCGTAAAGTTAGACTGTTTTCTTGGTTGCTGTATCAACAAAAAGGGCAAGATATAAAATTTTTGATAAAATCTTTTATATTTCAACTATATGTTAACTAAAGGTTAATGTTATCATTTAAGCTATCAAGCTTTTTGGCATTCATTTATTTCCACATGATAAATCTATTTAGGAGAAGGATTTGATTACGCTCATCAGAATCTGTTGTGCCATGTTAAGTTTATGCGTTTTGAATGTTTATGCCTTGGCAGAAAAGAGTGGCAATCATCCAAAAGAATTAACTTTAGCAACAACGAGATGGTGTCCTTATACCTGTTTTGATGAAAGCAAAAAGTTTGGTATTGTCGGTTTATATATAAGAAAAATTATTGCTTCGCATAACATCACTCTTTCAATTGCTATGGCAACTCATTAGTTAAATACAAGGTTAAATTTCAATGAGAGTTTTTGTGTTAAAAAGAAGACATATCAATTGAATGATATAAAAAGAATCTATTACTGATATAAATCAAGACATATAAGCTATTGCTGTGTTCAACTTCATCACACCATTTTAGTAAATTATTTTGTCTTTCAACTGAGACAATCAAGTGTGAAATCTTATGAATAAAACAGCAAAAATCTTATTGTTAATCTTAGCCGCCTTCTTTTTATTTCTCGGTATAAAGAGTTCACAACACTCAAAATCGTATGCTGAATTAACAGATATTCAAACAATTAAAGGCACTATATTTCAATTACATTGTCCGCCAAAAGGCGCCGCTTCATTAAGTATTGCTGATTCTGATCTTACTTATAATTTATCGGTTAAATTTAGGAGTGATTATTGTGATGAAAAAAAATCTCCTGTGCTTATAGGTAAAGAAGTCACCATGCAATCGGTACAAGTAAATGGAAAATTTCACCAAGTTTATCAAATAGAGAACAATGGCCGGGTAATTCTTCGTCCTGATGATGTATTGTCAGATCAAACAAGTGCCACATTAGGTTTATTTTTCTTAGCCTTTTTATTGATTGCTTTAGTCCTTTATAAAAGCCGTCCAGTCAGAAAAAATACTTAATACTTAGCTCAATTTATTTGAGCTTTTTCTCTTTTTGGCACTTTATCAAAGTGCCAAAGGTAGACGACAACATACTCAATAAAAATGATTCTTCATATTTACCGCTGAAATATGTTCTCTGATACTTGAGATTTCAGACTTGAGAGCTGATAACATTCACTTTAGCAACTCGTATTACACCTTGAAAAGTTAGAATACTTTCACCAAATTGAATTAAAACCATAAGATATTTTATATGAACACTATGAAAAAGATCATCGCTAGCCTTTTTTTAACAATGACACTAACTGCCTGTTGTGGCAGTGATGATGCAGTTAAAAAAACAAATAAGTTGATCACTAAGCAAGCTATAGATAAAACAGATCCTGCTTGGAAAACCAAGTTAAGTCAGCCACCATTACTTACTTTTGCCCCAGGTAAAGATTATTTTTGGGAGCTGCAAACAAACCAAGGTAATATCACCATTAAGCTTTTAGCAGATACAGCACCGATGCATGTTTCTAGCACAATTTACTTAACTAAACTTGGTTTCTATGATGACTTAACTTTCCATCGTGTTATTCCTGGTTTTATGGCACAAGGCGGTGACCCTACAGGAACTGGTGCAGGTAATCCTGGTTATAAATATGATGGCGAATTTGAAGGTGAAATAGGTCATAGCGAAGCGGGAACGTTAAGCATGGCAAATGCTGGTCCCGGCACTGATGGCAGTCAATTTTTCTTAACTTTTATACCGACACCTTTTTTAGATGGTAAACATACTGTTTTTGGCAAAGTAGTCGCAGATGCAGAAAACAGCTTAGCTAAAATTGAAGCGTTAGGTAGCCGAAATGGAAGAACCATGGAAGCGGTTAAAATTGATAAAGCATTGATTCGTATAGCCAACAAAAAATAGACTAGGTTAAGTGATTAGTATTCACCTGGACGTTAGATTCAGTATAAAGAGACATCATCAGTTTTAGATAACAGCCAGACCTGCCGATAATCATCTATGAAAAGCGGCAGTTTTAGTGCAGTTGCGTCGAATTGTCTTAATTCGCTCACCCTTCCCAAGTATCAATAATTTCTTTAGCCGCTCTCATTGCTTCAATAGCGGCAGGAAATCCGCAATAAACGCTAGCATGCATAATCACCGCTCTTATCTCTTCTTTAGTTACCCCATTACGTAGAGCACCACGAACATGACCTTTTAATTCATTAGGTGCTTTTAGGGCGATTAACATAGAAATAGTCACCAAACTTCGGGTATCTTTCGGTAAGTCATTTCTATTCCAAGTACTTCCCCACGCATTTTCCATAACTAAGTCTTGCAATGGCTGATCAAATTCACTGGCATTATTTAAAGCGCGATCAACAAATTCATCACCCATAACTTCACGACGAACTTGCTCTCCATTTTTATAGTTTTCATTTTTTTTTTCACTGCTCATTTTTATTTCCAATAACGTCAAGATGCTTTAATAATAAAAAGAATGGCAAACAAAAAACAGAAATAAAAATCTATTGCTAACATAAGCAACCGTGATATTTGATCATGTCTATTTCAAAACATTGCTTATTAGTCAAAAAATTCCACTAAGTTGAGAGACATCTTTGCTTAACAAATTAGAGCGACTCCCCCCAACAATGAATTACTCGACAGCACCTTCCCTTTTATAAAAGAATGATAAGAGATTGAAATAATAAATAAAAATATATATAGTTCACCGAAATTTAAAAACACCTTTCTGTGTCTTATTCACTATCTCTGCCTAAATAATTTTATTTTTATATAAATTCAATTTAGCCATCAGCAATGCGATTAAAAGTTTCAGATCAATATATAAATCCTCGGTAATGGAGAGCCCCATGTTTTTTCTTAGTGATCACGATAGTCTAATCAGCTCAATTGAGGCCATTGGCGCTAGTTTCGCTGTCTTTGAGTTCGACCCTCAATCGGTAGCTTTTGAACTGGTCAGTTGCAATAGCCGATATGAGGATCTTATCGGATACTCAAGTGCGAAAGCGCTTGGTCAGCCACTGACAACAATATTCCCAAGATACATTCACAATCCCCTAAAAGAAGCATTCATTCATTGTAAAAATGAACGCTTGGCTTTAGAAACAGAGATAGTGCTTGACTACAAAGGACAAGAAAGATGCTGGCGTTCAATAGTCTCTCCTATCGTGAACTCAAAAATAGAAGCATTCAGAATAATCCAAACCTGTGTTGAGATCACAGAGAAAAAGATCTTAGAAAAACAACTTAACCTCTCGATGAAACGATTTGAAGCCGTGGTGAATAATGCCTATGACGGCATAATCACCATAGATGAACAGCAAAATGTGAAGCTTTTCAACGAAGCCGCCCAATCAATGTTTGGTTACAGTGAACAGGAAATAATTGGTCAGCCACTAACCAAGTTATTACCTGAGAAATACCAAGCTAAACATCATAGTTATGTCGAAGGGTTCAAAAGATCACAGGTAGATTCTAGACCCATGCAAACCCGTGCAGCCGTACAAGGTCTTAGAAAGGACGGTAGCGAATTTGCCATTGAAGTGACCATATCAAAAATTCGCATTGCTGATAATGTTGAGTTTACTGCGGTTATCAGGGATATTTCTGAAAAGAATCAACTGCTGGAAGAGTTAATCTTATCCTCAAGAAGAGACCCTTTAACGGAACTTTACAACCGCCGATATTTTACCGAATTACTCAGTTCAGAAATCACCCGTTCTAAAAGATTCAAACGAGGTTTCTCGCTGTTAATGTTAGATATTGACCATTTTAAGTCAATCAACGATAGATTCGGACATGCATGTGGTGACGCTGCTTTAATCGCCTTTTCAAAAACTGTGACCAATAGCATTAGGGAAGTAGATACTATTTGCCGATGGGGCGGAGAAGAGTTTTTGGTACTCCTTCCAGAAATACCAAAAATAACAGCTATGATTGTCGCTGAAAAAATCAGAAAAAACATTGAAAACCTTGAAACAATCTATGAGGGCGATTTGATAAAACTGACCGTATCTATTGGCTTAGAATACTTTTCTGGCGACGCTATTGAAATGAGCAGCATGGTCAATAAAGTAGATCAGATATTGTATAGAGCAAAAAACACTGGAAGAAATAAAACTTCTACTGAAATTTAACGTTTTATACTATACCCGTCCCGCTTGAATATGCTCGTATCAGGACGTCTGAGTGATTCATAATCAAGTGGAACAAGTATAAATGTTAATCACACTTTGGCTGGTTCAATGGTGCAGGTAAAGTAGTACGACGCGTAGCGACATAGGCGATAACAACACAAATCAGCCCCATAGTGACGAGCGTGACGGGATACCCCACAGACTCGGTAAACACACCGAATAACAAGCCACCTAATGCACCACCACCAATATTAATGGCGCCCCATAAACTCATGACTCTGCCTCTAAAAGCACTTGTCACTGACACCTGAATAAGTGACTGAGTACCGACGCCACAGACAGTGGCACAAAAACTTAATCCCCCTATAATCACTAAACCTAACTCATAACTACTGGTATAACTAAAGACTACCAACAGTAAACCAGAACTAATCACTGCTATACGCATTGCCGGTATTAAGCGCCCAGCACTAAAGGATGACAGTAATAAACCCGCAATAATAGCACCGATTCCCGCCGCTGAATTCATCCAAGCTAATGCTTCCACGCCCCGCCCGTAGAGTACATCAACCGCTGCAGGTAATATTTCTAGCAACCCTCGGCCGAACATAGCAGAGACAGCAATTAACATTAATAAACGCAGAATTAAGTCCGAATTCAAGGCGTAATTCAGTCCAGCTTTTATATCCATAAAAAAAGTAAATTGCTTTGCCCCAGAAATCCGTTGGCATTCATCAAGTTTTAACAACAGTAATACGATAATTAACGGTATATAACAGGCCGCAACCACCGCCAATGCAACGGCATTGCCCTGATATTTAATCAGCAGTCCGGCAATAACTGGTCCAATAAAACGTGAGGTATTGTATAAAATAGCATTGATGGCCACTGCCTTGGGCATATTAACGTCACTGACCAATTCAGGTACTAAAGACAGTCGTATCGACTGATAGGCACTATTGGCTATACCTATTCCTAGGGCAAAAAACAGCAGCATCATCTCATCAGCTAACTGTTGCCATACCAATAAGGACAATACTAGTGATAACAGCCCCAGTATAATACTGGTAACAACCGCTGCCTGGCGACGGTTAATGCGATCTACCATCACTCCAAATAAGGGACCTACCACTACAGATGGGAAGAACATTAGGAAAGCCAACATGCCTAACCAGCTTTCTGAATGGGTTTGATCCCACATCATCCAGCCCAGTGTCATGCGCTGAATCCAAAGACCCTGAGTAGAAAATATACTGCCACACAAGTAGGTCAGGTAATTACGTTCAGTAAATATAGAGCGCTGCACTGGCTGTTAATATCCCAATAAAATCGGGCATCATACAGTAAAACCTCACAAGGAAATATCAAATTAATGCAGGCCTAAATGCATGTTTTGCGCTGTACACAGCAATCTTATTGAGTCGTTGTGATATTAAAAAATAAACTTATCAAACCATAAAAAATACTCATGAAAAAGCCGTCCTCCTCAGCTTTACAGCTCTGCGTAGTCCCAGTAGCATAGCGTTATTGAACGGCACTTAACTGTCAATTTCTACAAAATAAAAGGCACCAATATCATGTCAGATAACATTAATTTAATTACACAACAAATTGAAGATAAGTTTAATGAAATAGAGAAGGAAGTTTTTTCTGGAAGTCTATTTTCACAGTGGCGAGGATCTTTTGAAGTAAAAAAAGTCTACTTAAAAAAAGAAAATTCCGACATTAAGTGTGACCTCGATATTCGTTTAAAAAACTGGCCTGAAGGGGTTTCGATTAAAGTGTACAAACATAAAGCATTAGCAGTTTTGCCTTATGTAAAAGATCAACAGCTTTGCAAAGATCACTTAACCACCGAATCGACACCGTGTAAGTATTGGAAAGATGCTTTCTACTTTTCCAACATGATAGACCTGGATCAAGACCGCTATGTGTTATTAGAAGGTAATGCTATGTCAGATGAAGATACCGATATTTGCTTGAGTAAGCTAAAAACGCATATTGAAGAAATTAATGAGATTCTAGCGACTGATTAGCCAAAGCGATTTACGCTGCATAAAGAAAACTTTTGTTCACAGCTCGATAGATCCCAAAATGAGTAGAAAAAGCGAGACAACCTCCACTCTTTCTACTTTCTTTTTTGGAGGCTACTATCGCAACAAACACCTCCAAAGCATGCTTACAATTCAAATAAAACATCGGTACGAATTATATACTTAACCCCATCAGTAATAGGTACTGAACTGTGTATACAATGCAATGGGTGCATACCGTGAGGGAAGCATAACATTCCGCCAGCCGGGGTCCGAATATCAACATTTTTAACATTGTCATTCGATGTTGCCGGTTTAGTCGGGTCATCAGCATTCACTAAGAAGCGCGTTTCACCACCTTGGAAATCTTCACTTAAGAATATTAAAAAAGTCATTTGGCTATAACGATCAGGATAAGCATTAGCAATCAGCTCGTTATTAATAATACGGCTACCCGGCCAAGAACCATCAGAATGAGGTTTGAAATAGTCCTCAGGATTATAACGATAGAAGCGAAAACGCGCATTGATCCCCAACGCCTTGCTGCCACCAAAAATAGCTTGTCTATCATCCATTAAATGCGCAATTCGCTGCCAAATAATGCCATCTGTTTGTTCATCAACTATCCAAGTTAAGCTATCGTTATGACGAACACTACGTGGTAAAGAAACAGCGGCATCGGGAAGAAACCCCAACTGTTCACTAATACTAATCAGCTTTTCACACTCACCTTTTGTCAATACATTGAATAATTGAAATGCGCCAGGCACCTGAGTCAACTCGTGTCTTTCAATATCACTGATATCAAAAGTATCACTCAAGTTTGCAGGGTTTACCTGGTGATTACCCCATGCAGGTAAAGCAGGATGCTCTGCTCCGGGCTCTAAAGCGGCGACAAAAAAGTCAGCTGTTGTGTCTATTTTTTGATTCATATTTTTCTCTATTATTTATACCAAATGGATTAATTTATTGGTCCGATTGGTATGACTTATTTGTTAATAATTCGTAGCTGGGAAAACTGGCGATGACCCGCAGCAGTTCCATGAAAACCAAAGCCACTTTGTTTAGCCCCAACCCAGGGTCCAAGACCACCAGCACCTTGATTGACAGCCACCATGCCAGCTTCCATTTGCCCTGCAACAGCATTGGCGCCAGCACCACCAAATACTACTGCGCCTAAACCATATGGGCTAGCATTAGCTCGTTCAATCGCCTCAGATAGTTGCTCAAAACGACTGATAGCTACTACTGGACCGAAAGTTTCATCTCGCTCTAAAAGCATATCGGGTGTGATACCAGTTACCACTGTAGGCTGTATATAAGGTAATGCATAATGCTGCTTTCCTAATAAGAATGAAGCACCTTTTGCTTGGGCATCTTCGAGTTGAGACAACACATTAGCATGCTGCTTAGGATTAACAATCGGGCCAATATTGACATTATTTTGATCCCAAGCGCCCGCTTGATAACGACTCGCTAACGCAACCACTTTCTGCTCAAATTCATCAGCTATACGTTCATCAACATAAATACGCTCAGTCGAAGTACACATTTGACCGGTATTTTCAAAAGAGCTAGCCACCGCAAACTGAACTGCTTTATCAACATCAGCGCTTGCCATAACGATAAGTGGATCATTGCCGCCCAATTCCATCACTAAACGTTTAAGTCCTGACGCAGCACTTGCCATAATGTGCTTGCCAGCAGCTAATGAACAAGTGAAAGCCACCATATTGATGTCGGCATTAACCAAAGCTTTACCGGTTTTTTCATCACCATGCGCTATTTGTAGTACATTCTCAGGTAGCACCTGATTTAATGTTTTAACAAAAAGGTCTGCAACTAAAGGGGTTTCTTCCGAAGGCTTTAATACCACGCTATTACCTGCAATCAGCGCAGGCAACAGTAAGTTATTCGCCATCGCCAATGGATAATTCCAAGGTGAGATAACGGCGACTACGCCTAATGGCCGATATTGCATTTCAGCATTTCGTCCCATTGACTCCGTTTTTAAGGCTTGCGCTATTTCCTGAGTAAAATAGGCCGCATTTTGGACGGTGCCAGTGACCTCATAACTTGCTCTACGATAATCTTTACCCATTTCTTTACTGATCAATAACGTTAGTTGCTCTTCTACCGCAACAAGACGCTCGTAGGCCTTCATTACTTTTTGTTGGCGTTCATCAAGAGACAGAGCCGACCATGATTTTTGTGCTTTTTTTGCACGTAAAACAAGCGATGACATATCTGTTGGTTCCGTAATGGGAACTTCACCTAATGGCGCTCTATTAATTGGGTCAAAAGAGGTGAGTATTGGCATAAAATGGCTTCCTAAAATTGCGCTAAAGTTAATGCTTCACAAAGTGTAAATTGGTTATAGAACAGTATTATGCTAGAGTGGTTAATTAAAGCAACCAGTATACTTTTAGTAACCACTCAGTTAGAAATAGAAACATAATGAAAAGCACAACAAAAACAAATAGTAATATTAAAAAAATAAATTTAGAAAGCTGTGAAGAACCTTGTCTTATTGAGCGGGGCATGCGGGTTTTAGGTGGTAAATGGAAAGCGTCTATTCTTTGGCATCTAAAAGATGGTCCAGTTCGTTTTAACGAATTATCTCGTATGTTAGGTGGCGCAAGTAAGAAAATGGTCGACCAACGCCTGAAGGAATTGGAAGCACAAGGACTGGTTACGCGTGAAGTTATCAGCGATCGCCCTATTGCCGTCGCTTATGAAATCACCGATTTTGGCCGCACGGCATTAGATCTTTTAGAAAAACTCAAAGATTGGACCGAAGATAACGGTCTTTAACCCTTTTTTTTGGATTACTAGCTAACGATAAGGAGAACGACTAACTCCCCTTATTTTCATTCAACAAATTAACTTACTTAGCCGGTAAAATAACTTAACGATGACGGTGGATAAATTTCACTTGCTCGTTATTTTTTACTTGTTCTTCACATACAGCCATCACTCTTGCTGGACCTCCGGTACCGCCCACATGGTTTAATGCGCCAACCATCAATGAGCAATCACCTTGATGTTGAGCTAATAATGATAGGTTTGTTAGATTTTCAACAATTAAGATATCACGCTGATATAAACGAACATGTGCTGGCCATGCATTGCTCCATTTGTCGTCACTGCCTTTAGCCCCCTGTCCTGAGTCAGTACTAAAACTGTCAGCGGCAATACCCGATATCTTGATCTTTTTTTCGTTCATAATTTTGATGATTTCTTCAATAGCTTCTCCGGTAAATCCAGGGTGGTTTAGTCCATTAACATACTGCGACTTATCCCAATCTTCAGTAGCTGAAAAATAAAATTGTTCCCAACCAACACGGCCGACTAACCACGAGCCATCAGTAATTTGATCTGCAACGGCTCGAATATCAGCAGCTCTAATCGTCGCTTGTGAATTATCAGAAAAGTCGGTGATATTTAGATCTATGCTTGGTTTACCATCATTTTTTGCCAATTCGGCTTTTACCCTATTCGATACATCAATTAGCACAATATTCCCCGTTAGTTGCTCGCTGTCCAATTGATGTGCGGCTTTGCGTTTACTGGAAGGTATCGCTCCTTTTTCTGTGCTGTTTTCATCATTTTGATAATGATTAGGGGCATTAAAACTGGTGCCGTTGTGCTCTTGAATTAAAATGGCTCTACTGTTGAAATGGCCTTGGCTAGTTGCCCATTTATCTATTGGATAGAGTATTGCTTGTTGATAAAAACCTGCGATTGGTGTGCTGTTATTAACAGGCTGATTTAGATCAGGCTTATTGGCGTCGCTTTTACTTGGTGAAAATGTTGGGATAGGATGGCTAAGATCAATAAATTCCAAATGGTTAGGCTGTGATACCGATGCACAGCCTACGGTAAGTAATATGGTGCAGCCAATAATTAATTTTTTCATTTTATTATTCCTTAAAACATTAAATTCTCTGGCAACATAGTAACCGTCCTGATGATGTGATTAAATATCACCAACTTCATATTACTTGTGACGAAACTTCACCTATGGATAAGTTAAGCTTGCTAAAGCTCTTTGTTAACGCGGTTGATCATGGCGGTTTTGCAGCGGCTGCAAATCACTTGGGTTTGTCTGCATCGACCGTAAGTAAAGGAATGGCACGCCTTGAAGATAATCTTAGTATTAAACTATTCAACCGCTCTACCCGTCAGGTTCACTTAACTGATTCGGGTTCTCGTTATCTAGTCACTGCACGGCGAATAGTATTAGAGTTAGAACAATGTGAACAAGAGTTAAAACAAAGCAATGATCTGCCATGTGGCCAGGTTAAAGTAAACCTGCCAGTGTCTTATGGTCGGCTTTATGTCATGCCATTATTACAGGAGTTTACTCAGTTATACCCAGACATCACCTTGGAAGTTTCGTTTAATGATAGTTATGTTGATATTTTAGAACAGGGCATTGATTTAACCATTCGTACCGGTAAACTCGATGACCAACGACTGGTTGCACGAATGCTGAGCCCAATCGATTTCATTCTTTGTGCCTCGCCTGCTTATATTGCTGCTAATGGTTTTCCTAACTGCGCCGCAGAATATTCTCAACATAGTTGGATTCGTTTTAAATACCCTCAGTCTGGACGTTTAATGCCTATCACTGTCGATGAAGGTCAAGGAGTTGAGAGTTATGATCCTGGCAGTCAGTATATTGTCAATGATGGTGAAGCCGTGGCTGAGCTATGCGCCCAAGGGCTTGGTTTAACCCAACTACCCCATTTTATTGCCCGCGACTGGCTGAAAGCGAATAGGATTGTCCCTATTTCACCTTTTCTTCGTTCATCAGAAGGGGTTTATTGTGTTTATCCAAAGCGCGAGTTTTTGCCCACCAAAGTAAAAGTACTCATTGATTATTTAATAATGAAAATTGAACAAAATGGTGAGAATACTTACCATACTTGGGCTGAAACCTTACAACCTGTAGCACATGAAATAAAACGGTGATTAATGATTGTTATCAAGGTAAAATTTAGCAATGCAATTGCTACTTATTCTTAACTTTCAGCTTTAGCCAAGGATGCTCATTCATGCTCTCGTCAAACCGTCTTATTAAAAAAACACTTACTTTTTTTCATTATAAAAAATTAATCATGCTTTGCGCATTTTTTCCTATTATGGCTAATGCCACCATTGCCGATGAGGATTTTCTTCAGTGCAAAATTAATTTAGTTAAACGTGCTGAAACCGCGGGGTTTTCATCTTATATAACCCAAACCGTTATTGAAAATATTTCCCCTATTAAGCGAGTGATAGCTTTAGATAAAAAACAACCCGAATTTACCCAAACCTTTGAGCAGTATATTAAAGCGAGAGTAACCGCTTATCATGTTCGAGTAGGAAAGGAAAAACTGAGTAAAAATAAAAAACTGTTTGATAAGTTAGAGAAGCAATACGGCGTGCCACGCCAATATTTAGTCTCTTTTTGGGGCTTAGAAACAGTTTTTGGTAAACATAAAGGTAAAATGTCAGTACTTAATTCCTTAGCAACATTAGCCTGTGATGAACGTCGTAGTGAGTTTTTTACTCTAGAAATATTAAACTTGTTCACCTTAATTGAAACAAAGCAAGTTGCTGTTGAACAACTACAAGGCTCTTGGGCCGGTGCAATGGGGCATATGCAATTTATGCCTACCGCGTTCTTAAAATATGCCGTTGATGGTGATAATGATGGCAAAGTCGATATTTGGAAAAGTGAGGTTGATGCCTTAACAACGGCGGCCAATTATTTAAATAAAATAGGTTGGCAGCCTAAAGAACGCTGGGGCAGAGAAGTTAAATTACCAGAAAACTTTGCCTTTGATAAAGTGGCTTTTGATCAATATTACCCACTTAACTATTTTAAGGAACTAGGCGTTAAAAAAACAAATAACCAATCATTATCTACTTATGATATTCAGGCTGAGCTATATCTTCCTTCAGGCCATAAAGGTCCTGCATTTTTACTCTATCCTAACTTTAATGTGATTATGACGTGGAACCTTTCGAAAAGTTATGCACTGTCAGTAGGTCTATTAGCCAATAAATTAGTTGGTGCTAAAGGCCTTAAGTTTTCACACAAAGCGCAAACTAAAGTGAAACCTTATAGTGTTGCACAAATGAAAAACCTACAAAGCCAACTCAATTCATTAGGCTTTGAAACAGGCGAACCCGATGGGATCTGGGGACCTAAAAGTAGACAGGCCATTCGATCATTTCAGCTACAACATCAACTGATTGCCGATGGATACCCAAATAAAGAAGTTTTTGTAACAATCAAATCAGTGGGGAGTAAAGCATAGGCTATTACGCCCTGCATCAATCAAGCAAGTTGATTGATGCTTACATTTACGGGTTAAAAAACTAACTTTTATTTTTCGTCTAGCTACTCAACTAGGTATTAGAAAAAGGCGCATTAGCTAAATTTTGCGTATATTTCGCTTCTTTTTCTAATGCTTCTAAATCTTTAATAATCAATTGATTACGTTTTTTATCAATAACGTCTTCTTTTTTCCAGTGTTGTAACTGTTTATTAATCACTTGTCTCACTGAGCCTGTCATCCGCGCCAACGTTTCATCGTTTAAACCATTCACTAAATGATGATGATGCTCTTCTTCTTTACTACCCGTATAAAACTTAATTTTATTAATATGTTCTAAAATAATACGGCTTAAACGTGTTGTTACATCGTGTAAAATTAGACTACTTGCCTGTTGTTCTTTTTCACGCATCTTTTTTGCTATGTAAGGCATAAATTGTTGGTTAAACTCAGGATAAGTCCACAGCCAATGTCGCATAGTTGACAGTTTGACTGACAGTAATTTTACCGTTGTTAACGGTGAAATAATAACTTTATGGGGTTTATCGTCTAATAGCACCATTAAATCAAAACAATCTCCTGCATAAAGCATATCTAACGTCGCTTCTCTGCCTGTATCGGGGTTACTTTGTTTGATTTCTAAACTCCCCTCAATCACCACAAAAAAGCGTTTTGTTAATATGTCACAATTAATGTAATCGCCTTTATGCCACTCATTAAGCTGAAATTCTTGTTGAAAATCCTCAATTAATTTTTCTGGTAAATCTGCAAAAAGATTAGCTTGTTTCACTAACACAGGACTTAACACCGGACTTAACTCTGGACTTAACTCTTGAGTAGATTTTTGAGGTAAATCAGTCTTATTTTTATGCATAAATAAAATAATTTTAATGGCCGAGTATGTAGGTATTTTAATTCTACCCCGTTGTGACTATATAGCAAAAGTTAATATTATTTTTTAGTCACGTCACTTTAACTGCTCTCTTAATCCATTGATTTATAAATTTAAAACATTGAATAACATAAAATTATGCGGAGTGTCATATTTATGACAGAAGCATTTACTTACCTTGAGTATCATAGCCTCATTAACCAAACATCCAACAGTAAACCATTTATGTGAACCGGTTTATACAGGTTGTTTAACTAGGTTTTTTATACGGTCAAAGTACTCATTTGGTAATAGCCATGGGTAACAGACCATTTTATTAGATTCTATTTATTAGACTATTTATTAAACTTTTTATTAGATAACAGGTGATTATTATGACTAAGATTATTGGTATTGATTTAGGTACAACAAATTCATGTGTCGCAGTTATGGAAGGTGGCACTGCCAAAATTATTGAAAATGCAGAAGGTAGCCGTACAACGCCTTCAATTGTTGCTTATGCAAACAATGAAACGTTAGCGGGTCAACCGGCAAAAAGACAATCCGTAACAAATTCTACCAATACATTATTTGCGATTAAGCGATTGATTGGTCGTAAGTTTGACGACAAAGAAGTACAAAAAGACATTAAGTTAGCGCCTTATAAAATTGTAAAAGCAGACAACGGCGATGCGTGGGTTGAAGTCAATGGTAAAGCATTGTCACCACAAGAAGTATCAGCTCAAATTTTACGTAAATTGAAAAAAGATGCTGAAGCCTATTTAGGCGAAACAGTAACCGAGGCGGTTATTACCGTACCGGCATATTTCAATGATTCACAGCGCCAAGCAACAAAAGACGCAGGTAAAATTGCCGGACTTAATGTTAAGCGTATTATTAATGAACCCACTGCCGCAGCGTTGGCCTATGGTGTTGATAAAAATAGTAACGCTGACCAAAAAGTAGTGGTTTACGATTTAGGTGGCGGTACCTTTGATATTTCCATTATTGAAATATCCAATGTAGACGGTGAAAAACAATTTGAAGTATTAGCAACCAATGGTGATACCTTTTTAGGCGGAGAAGATTTCGATTTACGCCTCATTAATTACCTTGCGGATGAATTCAAAAAAGAAAGTGGCATTGATATCCATCAAGATTCGTTAGCTCTACAGCGCATTAAAGAAGCGGCGGAAAAAGCAAAGATCGAATTGTCATCTGCACTACAAACTGATGTGAATTTACCGTACGTTACGGCTGATGCTAGTGGCCCTAAACATTTAAATGTGAAAGTTACTCGAGCGAAATTAGAGTCATTAGTTGATGAATTAGTAAAAAATACCATTGCGCCGTGTGAGCAAGCATTAAAAGATGCAGGTTTAAGTAAAAGTGATATCGACGAGGTTATTTTGGTGGGTGGTCAAACACGTATGCCAAAAGTGCAAGACGCAGTTAAAAGCTTCTTTGATAAAGAGCCACGTAAAGATGTCAACCCAGATGAAGCCGTTGCTTTAGGTGCTACCATTCAATCGGGTGTGTTGTCAGGTGCGGTTAATGATGTGTTATTACTAGATGTAACACCACTATCACTGGGTATTGAAACCTTAGGTGGGGTAATGACTAAGCTTATTGAGAAAAATACCACGATACCAACACGTGCTTCTGAGACGTTCTCAACAGCGGAAGATAACCAAGCAGCGGTAACCGTACATGTGTTGCAGGGTCAGCGTGAAATGGCGACAGATAATAAATCGTTAGGTCAATTTAACTTAAGCGATATTAACCCTGGCCCACGAGGATCGGTACAAGTTGAAGTTACCTTTGATATTGATGCTAATGGTATTTTAAATGTTTCAGCGAAAGACAAAGCAACAGGCAAGGAGCAAAGCATTAAAATTACCGCCTCAAGTGGTTTAACGGAAGATGAAATTAATCGCATGGTGAACGATGCTCAGCTGCACGCAAGTGAAGACAAACAAAAGCGTGAGTTAGTTGAACAACGTAACCAAGCAGACCAATTAATTCATACTGTGCAAACGTCAATGACCAGTTTAAGCGATGGTCAGCAAGCAGAGCTAAAAGCATTAATTGAGCAGTTAAAAATGGCGGTTAATGGCAGTGACAAAGCCGCCATTGAAATGCGACAAAATGCTTTGCAAGAAGCTTACAGTAAAGTTATGCAAGCTGAACAATCACAAGCAGAACAGCAAGCGCAACAGCAAGCAGGTCAGCAGCAAGGTAATGCTGCCAATGATGGCGCTAAGGACGAAGATATAATTGATGCTGATTTTGAAGAGGTAAGCAACGGTTAACCAATAAATGATTGCTGTTACGTTAACTCTTAGATTCAGATAATAAGTGCATAACTTAAATGAGTTTGAGTGAAACTTTTAACAAGCTTTTCTTATCAATACTAAAAATAAAACCTCTAACATGAATTGTTAGAGGTTTTTTATTGCATAGTAAAATAATTTTAGTCAATAACTTCATTGCCTTAACCCCTCCCCTCCCTTAAATCCCTTTGAATAATGACACTGAGTTGAATGCTCAGTTACATCACATATAGCACTAATTTACATTCAATATGAGCAATGGATTACTTTTACCATGAACAGGTAATCACAATTGATGATGCTACAAAGTAAAAATTATCTATCAATTGCTCTTAAGGTCACGACTAGCGCTAAAAGGAAATGTTAGACAAACTGGCGGTATTCAGTGCTCTGCTCTAAAATATAAGTAAGAAAGGACAATGATATTTCCACTCAGGATGTGCGAGTGGGTGTCTATATCAAGGGTAATTCCTTTCAGGGTCTTGTATAAGACGCATATCGAAACAGTTTCCACGTCTCACGAGATCGATTCTAGCTTATAGAAGATATTGGTCAAACAGGAGAAACTGTCATGTACAAGACTATTACAGCAACATATACAGATAAAATAGCCCTTAAAAATGTGGCTGATGAACTGGTGAATAAGGATATCCCAAGGGAAAATTTTTTCATCGATGAAAAAGTTTCACAGGTTAAGGTAATGATGCCAGAGAGTGCAGAACCGGAAATAATGGATATCCTCAATCGTCATGGACCGACAGAGGTTCACTAAACAAGTAACTGTCCAGAGCCGTCACGCAGTGTAGCTACTGACAGCTGAAATAATAATCTGCAATGGAATGCTCAGTGAGATATTTTAAAACAGGCGAATAGCCTGTTTTTTTGGTTTCGGTACAGAAACTGTCATTAATCAGTAGCTCGGATGAAGACGGTAATGTCTTCAAATGACGGGAATGAAGCTCTCAACGGGTAATTCAGTAATATTTTTAATTAGTGTCCCTTTTTATCGGGCAAGATCAAAGAACCTATAGCGGTCGTTGAATAGTTCTCTAAACCTTTCTATCAAAAGATCACTTTGATTCTGATACTGTTCATTATTGGTTGTCTATGGTGATTCGTTCCTATATGGAGGGATTATGTTAAAAGGCATGACGTCACAACGCTTGATTGCTCTATCACTGACAGGCATAGCATTTCTGAACTTCCCACTTCTTGCGCTATGGGATAAGGATATACATGTACTAGGATGGCCACTCCTGCCATTTGGATTATTTCTGATTTGGGGAATATTAATTGCAGCCCTGGCCTGGGTGATGGAAAAACGGAAAACTACCTAATGCTCTCCCCGCCTCTGGTCATAACCGTATCTTTTAGCTATCTGTTTATTCTGTTTGCTGTCGCCTATTTCGGTGACAAACGTGCAGAAACTGGGCAATCCATCATTGCCAGTCCGTGGGTATATGCCCTGTCCATGGCCGTGTATTGCACCGCATGGACCTACTTCGGTAGCGTGGGACTTGCCGCCAGCGCAGGAGTGTGGTTTCTGCCCATTTACCTCGGGCCAATGCTATCCATGATCTTGGCCTGGCTCGTTGTTCGAAAAATGATCCGCATTGCGAAAACCTACCGCATTACGTCTATCGCCGATTTCATTGCCAGTCGCTATGGCAAAAGTCCCTTGCTGGCTGGGCTGGTAACAATAATCACAGTAGTCGGCATCGTTCCTTATATCGCCTTGCAGCTAAAAGCCATTTCCAGCGGTTACGATGTAATGACCACCCCTCTGGGTGGCATTGCCATACCACCGTCCGATTGGTGGTTTGATGGAACACTGTATATGGCACTGATACTGGCGGGGTTCACCATCATATTCGGTACCAGGCACCTGGACAGCAGTGAGCGACATGAAGGCCTAGTGGCAGCCATTGCCCTCGAATCAGTCGTCAAGCTGGTGGCTTTTCTGGCGGTAGGACTATTTGTAACTTATGGCATTTTTGACGGCATGTCAGACATATTTGCCCAGGCATCAGCAATAGCAGAAATCAAGGAGTTACTGACATTTGACCAGGGACGCTCATTTGCCTACACCCAATGGTTTGCTTTGACACTACTGGCCATGCTGTCGGTTATTTTTCTACCACGCCAATTTCAGATCATGGTTGTGGAAAATGTCGATGAGCAACACTTGAAACGAGCAGTTTGGGTGTTTCCGCTTTATTTATTATTGATCAATATTTTTGTCTTACCCATAGCATTGGGGGGACTGCTTTATTTTGGTGCTGCCCCTGTTAATGCTGAGACCTTTGTACTTTCGCTGCCACTGGCACATGGCCAAAATATGCTGGCCTTATTCGCTTTTGTTGGGGGTCTATCGGCTGTGACCGGTATGGTAATTGTCGAAGTCATCGCTATATCAACCATGGTGTGTAATGACCTAGTCATGCCGGTGTTATTGCGCACCACACGCTTTGGTGAACGCTCCGGCGGCGACCTGACCAAGTTACTACTTTTCATTCGCCGTATTGCCATCATCGGCATCCTGTTGTTGGGCTACCTGTATTTTCATTTAGCCGGGGAAGCCTATGCTCTGGTTAGCATCGGCCTGATCAGCTTTGCCGCTGTCGCACAATTCGCACCCGCTATGTTGGGCGGAATGTACTGGAAAAACGGTACACGCAACGGTGCGCTTGCGGGACTTTTACTGGGGTTTTTGATGTGGTCTTACACTTTAATGTTACCTTCACTCGCCAAATCTGGATGGATATCTGTAGATTTCCTTAATCAGGGTCTATTTGGCATTGAATGGCTTAAACCAGAACAATTTTTGGGGTTGGCAGGCCTTGATAATCTGACCCATTCCTTGTTTTGGAGCCTTTTTATTAATGTAGTGGCATACGTGGCAGTATCACTCTGGAAACGCCCAACAGCCCATGAAACCAGTCAGGCCTTATTGTTTGTCGATGTTTTTCAACGTACTCGCTTATCCCATCCGGTATTCTGGCAGGGCCAGGCAAAAGTAACTGACCTGTTACACCTGACCGGACGTTTTATGGGTGAAACAAAGGCACAGCAATTGTTCACCGACTATGCTCAGGAAGTGGGTGCCGATGAGATCGGGAAAATCCCCGAAGACGCAACACTGGTACACTTTGTAGAAACCCATCTGACCGGAGCCATTGGCAGTGCCTCTGCGCGGATTATGGTGGCTTCAGTAGTGGAAGAAGAAGCTCTGGAACTGGATGACGTAATGCGCATCCTGGAAGAAGCCTCTCAATTACGCGCCTATTCGGAAGCACTGGAAGAAAAGTCGTGTTCGTTGGAACAGGCCACCAAGGAACTGCAAACGGCTAATGAACAGCTTAAAAGTCTGGATAGATTGAAAGACAACTTTATGTCATCCGTGACCCATGAGTTACGTACTCCGCTGACCTCCATCCGCGCTATGACAGAGTTAATGCTGGATGACCCCAGCATGGAGGAGGAACAGCGCCTTGAATTTCTCAGTATTGTGGTGTCAGAAGCAGAGCGACTCAGCAGACTGGTAAACCAGGTACTGGATATGGCAAAGATAGAAGCAGGACATGCCGAGTGGCATAGCAGTGATGTGGACATACTGGAACTGGTAACGCAGTCAGTCAATTCCATCTCTGGCATCTATAAGGAACGTGGTGCTGTATTGGAAGTCCATGCCCAGAAACATGTGTCATTGATCCGCGCCGATGCTGATCGCTTGATACAGGTGCTGATAAACCTGCTATCAAACGCTGTAAAGTTTGTGCCCGAGGATAAAGGCAAGGTTGAAGTGCATATACGAGATGCAATGGAAGGCATCACGGTTGAAGTGATTGACAACGGGCCAGGTATCGCACCGGAAAAACAGAAGCTGGTGTTTGAAAAGTTCCGCCAGGTAGAAGGTGAAACAGATCGTCAGCTAGGTACAGGCCTTGGTTTGCCGATAAGCCGTCAAATTGTGGAGCATTTTGGAGGGCGCATGTGGTTACAGTCAAACATAGGCGAAGGCGCCTGCTTTGGCTTTTTCTTACCTAGGCAAAAGGACAGTCTGGCCGATACATCATAATGATAGGAGTTCCAAAAAATGAGTAAAACTATCCTGATTGCCGACGATGAGAAGAATATCCTGATTTCTCTGGAGTTCTTGATGAAAAGGGAAGGCTACCTTGTGGTGACAGCACATGACGGCCAGGAAGCGATTGATGCCATATCCAGGGAGCATCCCGACCTGGTGTTACTGGATGTCATGATGCCCAAAAAGACTGGCTTTGATGTTTGCCAAGAAGTACGCGCAAACCCCGTTCTGAAAGATATCCTTATTCTGATGTTGACGGCTAAAGGGCGTGATACGGATATCGCCAAGGGACTGGCAATGGGTGCTAATGGTTACGTCATCAAGCCATTTTCCACTAGGGAACTGGCACAAAAAGTGCGCGACATGCTGGATCAGGCATGAGACGCTTTGACTGGAGGGTAGCTATTGGTGTGGCCATCATTGGCATTATCTGCCTGCTATGGTTGCTGGCAACAGGCATATTAATCTGGTCTACCCTTGACGAAACAGGTCGTGATGCAGTTGCAGCTACACTGAGGCCAAGCTTTGAATTGTTGATTTTAATGTGGGCAATATCTCTGGGTGCGGTTGGTATCGCACTGCGTTGGCTAGTGGCCTACTTCATGACCGCCCCTGCCCGTCTCGCAGAAGATGCCCAAGTTTTGCTTGGCACCGATGTAAAACGCCAACTTAAACCAAGTGGTAGTATTGAAAACCGTAGCTTGACCGATCTGTTCAATCAGTTAGTGCAGCAGCGAGAAACATTACGTGAGGAAATGGGTGCACTTGTGCAGGAAGCAGCCCACAACACAGAACTCGAAAAAAACCGCCTGGCCGCACTGATGTCCGAACTCAGTAAAAGTGTCGTGGTTTGCAATCTGGATGGACGTATCTTGCTATACAACAACCGAGCCCGAAGACAGTTCCAACGATTATCAAAAGCCACCAAGGTTGCGGCTGGGGTTGAATTGATCGGTCTTGGCCGTTCAATTTATGGTCTGTTCGATCGCAAATTACTCACGCATGCACTGGAAAATATTCAACACCGTTTACAACATAACGTAGCATCCCCATCAGCACAGTTTGTAACCACCACACAGTCCGGGCAATTGCTACGAGTGCAAATGGCACCGGTACGCGCTGTCCAACTTGAAAACAAGGAATCCGCTCAGATGACGGGGTTTGTACTCTTAACCGAAAACATCACCCATGAATTTGAAGCACTATCACAACAGGATCACGTTCTAAATACGCTTACCGAACGCAGTCGTGCTGCAATAGCAAACATGCAGGCAGCTCTTGATGTACTGGAATACCCCGATCTTGAACCAGGCATGCAAGAAAGTCTGCTGGGTGTTTTGCGTGAAGAGACACAGGGATTGGGGGAACGTATCCATGAACTCAAATCAACCACCGTAAATGGCTTCATGTCACACTGGTCCCTCGAAAATATGCTGGGAGCTGACTTGGTTGAGGCCGCCATAAACCGTATTAATGCACTGGAGGGACTTACCGCTACCGAATCCAATGTCGATACTTCCGTTTGGCTGAAAGTGGAAAGCTTTACATTACTAGAAGCAATCACCTATCTGACCGAGCATGTACACCTGGAATGTGGCGTGGACACGGTGCAATTTCGTCTTGGCATGACCGAAACTCATGGTCAGCTTGATCTTTGCTGGACTCCACTAAACAATAAAAAGGACACTAGGTTAAATTGCGAAAAAGATTTCATTCGGCTAGGCGGTGAAAAAAGCTCATTGACAATCCAGGATGTCGTTGAACGCCATGATGGTGCGTTCTGGTATGAACACGAAACAGAAGGTAATCAGGCATTCTTTCGTTTCCTTGTACCACTGGCTAAACCACAAGAGCAGCTGGATACATCGGCTTTGATGCGCAAAGGTAGCCGCCCGGAATTTTACGACTTTGACCTGTTTCAAGCCTCGGAACAAACGCGTTCACTGGAAGATTGCAAACTTACCGAACTCTCCTACACCGTCTTTGATACAGAAACGACCGGGCTAGATCCATCTGGCGGTGATGAAATTATCCAGATCGGAGCCATACGCATAGTCAACGGCAAGCTGTTGCATCAGGAAACCTTTGATCAACTGGTAGATCCCAGGCGCTCTATACCGACAATAACTATACCGATTCACGGCATCCAGCCCGATATGGTGAAAGGACAGCCAGTCATTGAAGAAGTATTACCAGCCTTTCATGCGTTTGTGGGTGATACCGTGTTGGTGGCACACAATGCCGCATTTGACATGCGCTGCCTGCAAGTGAAGGAAACGGCTACCGGGGTGGTGTTCGATCAGCCCGTACTAGATACCTTACTACTGTCTGCTGTCGTCCATCCCAATCAGGAATCGCACGGGCTGGAAGAAATTGCCGAACGCTTTAACATTAATATTCATGGGCGCCACACGGCCTTGGGTGACGCCATGGCAACAGCGGAAGTATTCCTGCAACTGATTCACCTTTTGGCAGAGCAAGGCATCTATACCATGGGACAGGCACGTGTCGCCGCGCAAAAGACCTACTATGCTCGTCTCAAATACTAAAAACCTATCGAAATTAAAAGTATCGCTGCCGACTGACCTAATAACCTAATAACCTAATGACCTAATGACGCCAATCATCCATCGTTCACGCTTACCTTAAAGGCACTTGTTCAAAATTAAATCCCTCCTGCCCGTCAATTATTCCCTTTAATTGCTCAGTCGTTCCCAAAGGACTAGTTTAGAAACGTTTGATGCTGCGTTATTTATTTTGATAGTGGCGCAACACGGATAGTAGCTTATTAGAGAATGCAGTCGGTACAGGAAGTACCTTATTAGATAATGCATGAGCAATTATCCTAAGCATATTCTGCTGAGTAAGCATTATTTTCAATAAATGCCTTGCTTAAAGACGTTTCTAATTGCAGCTGAATCCTGCATTTTGAAGTCACTTGGGTATAAACCGGGGTTTCATCAGTGTCTCCAAAAAACAACATAAAGAGAAAGAAAACTAGCATACCTTTCCTTTTGTGAATTATAACCTCAAATGAATCATAACTAATTTCAACCATGGGAAGGCCTTAACGGTAATATCCTCTATGCTCAAAGTTTTTGATGGCATAAATAGTTAGATACAACGAAAAGTAACTTTAATTTTAATGTAGCAGGTGTGTCCTTAAGGCCAATTTTCTAATGCCCGTATTGTCTGATCAGTTGCCGTTAAATAAATAAATAAGGGCTAACGTCAGTTTTCGTATCTAAACAATCTATTCAGAGGTCGTTTTTTCATTCATGAAATATTCAGGTTTTATAATTTACTATGCTTTTCCCTAATGATTGTTTTGCATAAAAACCCATAAAAGCGTAATATTTATCTACTTTTATATTATTAATAATTTTTTATGCCTGTTAATTTACCTGAAATAATTCCTGCTTCACTTACGCCAATTCAAGGCATTCGCCTAGGTTGGGCCGAGTCAAATATTAAAAAACCAAACCGTAAAGATTTACTCGTTATTGAAATTTGTGATGGTAGTGCAGTATCTGGCGTTTTTACCCAGAATCGTTTTTGTGCTGCACCGGTAACACTATGTAAAAAACATTTAGACGCAGTAAAAAAGAGTGATATTGCAGGCACTAATGTTTCAGGTATAAAAGCATTAGTAATCAATACAGGTAATGCCAACGCAGGAACAGGCGAGCAAGGCATGTTAGATGCACTCACGACCTGTCAAAATTTAGCTGAAATTATGTCAATTCCAGCCGAGTCGATATTACCTTTTTCAACAGGCGTAATCTTAGAACATTTACCTATGGATAAGCTCTTAACAGGTTTACCACTGGCCGTTGCTAATTTGACCACCGATAATTGGGCTGATGCGGCTTCAGCAATTATGACCACAGACATTGCGCCTAAAGCTTATGCTACTAATGTAAAAATTGGCGATCATCGCGTAAATATTACCGGTATATCGAAAGGTGCCGGTATGATCCATCCTAATATGGCCACCATGTTAGGTTATGTGGCAACCGATGCAAATATAACGAAATCGTTGTTAGATAGTATGACCAAAAAAATTGCAGATTTATCATTTAACTGTATTTCTGTTGACGGCGATACCTCAACCAATGATTCCTTTATTGTTATCGCCACCGGAAAAAGTGACGCTACCGCTATCACAACCCCTAACGATGAAGGTTATCAGGAAGTGTTTAATGCCTTGCTTGAAACCTCTCAGTATTTGGCTAAAGCCATCGTTCGTGATGGCGAGGGCGCAACCAAGTTTATAACGGTAACTGTTAAAGGTGCATTAACACTTGATGAAGCAAAAACTATCGGTTTTTCTATCGGTAAAAGTCCATTAGTTAAAACGGCAATGTTTGCTTCTGATCCTAATTTAGGCCGTGTACTTGCTGCTATTGGTTACGCTTCAAGAGAGTGTGAGTCATTAGCTGATTTAGATACTAACCAATTAGAGCTCTATTTTGGTAGTTTATTAGTGGCTGAAAAAGGCGGCCGTGCTGCCAGTTATAAGGAAGATGAGGGGCAAGCGATAATGAACGAAGCAGAAATTGATATTACCGTGCAACTTCATCGAGGCAATGAAGAGTCAACTATTTGGACCTGTGATTTTAGCTATGATTACGTAAAAATTAATGCAGAATACAGAACCTAAATACTGAACCTAAATAGCGTCTCCATATTACTTTCAGATAGTAAATTCCTAAAAAATAATAACGGTGGGTAAAACCACCTTTATTATTTGAATCTAATATTTAAAATACCAGCGCGACAATTCACTCGTTCCTGTTATGCTGTCTTAGTCTAAAAACCTAGTTTGGAAAGCTCATGTTTGAGGTATTTACAGATTTAGCCTCGTGGTTAGTTGTTGATATATTCGGTCTATCGAAGACAACAAAATTAGGTGATGCCCTCCATTTTTTTATTGAAGATACCACTAAAATATTCTTTTTACTGCTAGTGATGATTTACGCTATTGCCTTGTTAAGAGCGTCAATGAATGTAGAGCGTGTTCGTGATTATTTAGCAGGTAAGCATAAAGGTATCGGTTATTTATTAGGCTCTAGTTTTGGCGCAATAACACCGTTTTGCTCTTGTTCAAGTATTCCAGTATTTTTGGGTTTCACATCCGCAGGGATTCCTGTGGGTATCACTATGTCATTTCTCATTACATCACCACTAATAAATGAAGTCGCTGTATTATTATTACTCAGTTTATTGGGATGGAAGTTTACCCTGCTTTACGTTGTGGTTGGAATGACAGTGGGAATATTAGGTGGTGTTTTTCTTGATGCCATCAAAGCTGAACGTTGGCTGCAATCTTTTGCCGCAAAAGCATTAGAACGAGGTCAAAACGCCCCCTATAAAGTGACCGCCAAAAACTCCGACGTTTTATCCCTAAAAGAAAGACATACTTTTGCAAAAGAAGAGATGTTGGAAATATTTGGTCGAGTTTGGAAATGGGTCATCATTGGTGTTGGATTAGGATCTGCTTTACATGGCTTTGTTCCTGACGGTTGGATTGAAGAACATTTAGGAAATGGTCAATGGTGGTCGGTTCCTTCAGCCGTATTACTGGGAATACCTTTATATTCTAATGCCACAGGTGTTATTCCTGTGATGGAAAGCTTAATTAAACAAGGGCTTCCTATCGGCACGACACTCGCCTTTTGCATGAGTACCGTTGCTGCAAGTTTCCCAGAGTTTATTTTATTAAAGCAAGTGATGCAGTGGCAATTATTGGCTGTGCTTTTCGTACTACTACTAGTCGCATTTACATTAATTGGTTGGATTTTTAATTTTCTAACCCCGTTTATTTAAGGTCTGAATTAAAGAGGAAATATGATGAAAGAAATCAAAGTATTAGGTACAGGCTGTGCTAAATGTACAAAAACAGTCGAGATTATTTCAGCAATAGCTAATGAGCTAAATATTGATATCGACATAAAAAAAGAGACTGATCCAGAAGTGATTATGGCTTATGGCGTAATGAGTACGCCTGCAGTAATTATTAATGAAGTAAATGTACACAGTGGCTCTATTCCTCATAGAGAGGCTATTGAGTCATGGTTGAGAGACTAGACTACGATTAGTTTTTTAAATTGCTCATTTAAGCAACGATACTGTTTTGTTTAAAATAATTTCAGTAACGTCTGCTTTGTGATCTAATACCAGATGAAATATACTAACTTATCTCAGTGTTTCCTAATTATGAAGTTATCGTGTCTATTCAAACAAAAGCTAAACGCCCTAATAATACCCTGTTAGAAATAATTTTTAATATTGCTGTTCCGTCGATTATTTTAATGAAATTATCGGGGGATGAATATTTAGGCTCTATGTACGCCTTGGTTTTAGCATTGTTATTTCCTATTGGTTATGGCTTGTATGACTTCATTAAAAACAAGTCGATGAACTTTATTTCATTACTTGGTTTTTTAAGCACCTTCTTAACCGGTGGTATTGGTTTATTTGAGTTAGATGTGGAATGGTTGGCTATTAAAGAAGCGGCAATACCCTCAGCCATAGGCTTAGTAGTGCTAATATCTGGCTTTTGGGGCAAACCACTTATTGCCAAAATTTTATTAAATCCTATGTTGTTTAATTTAGATTTAATCTATGAGTCGCTATCAAATAAAAATAAAACCGATGAATTTAAAGCTAAAATTCAGTGGGCAAATCACCTGTTAGCAGCAACATTTGTTTTTTCTGCGACGATGAATTACCTTTTAGCTAAATGGATTGTAGTTAGCCCTGCTGGTACAACACAGTTTAATGAGCAACTTGGTGAAATGACCATTTTAAGTTATCCCGTTATTGCCATACCTTCAACGATAATGTTAATGGCGATCATGTATTATGTGGTAAAAAGTGTGATGAAATTAACGGATTTAAAGTTGGAACAAATTTTAAACGCTGACAAATAACAATAGAAATACACTTAACCGCTTCATTATTGTGGCGGTTAATACGAATAAAAAAATCAAACCCTCACTGCCCTTCCTCGCCAGTTTTTAATACTCATTATTACCTGCTTATCTTAATCACTTTTAAACCTAATTAAACTTCATCAACAGAGTACAACTGTTCTACTATTAATAGTTTTAATTTGATAATTTTACTTAACGATGAGGTACAATTATCTCTCATCACTTAGAAGAGTTAACATCATCATCCATAGCGATAACAAAGACCTAAATCAGAAATCACCTTACGTATCAGTATCTGTGGCAAATACGCAACTTAAAATTGCTACTTTCAACTTGTTTAATTACCTTGAGCCGCCAAATGCTTTTTATGAGTTTGAGCGTATTTATAGTGCTGAACAGTGGGCAAAAAAACAGAAATGGGTTGCTGAGTATTTACGTGAATTTCAGCCTGACATTATTGGTTTTCAAGAAGTTTTTAGTGCCGATTCATTAAAAGCGTTAGTTGCCGAGCAGGGTTATAGCTATTTTGAAGTGGTTGATCAACCGGATGTCATTGATGACTTTATTTATCGAAGTCCTGTGGTAGCCATTGCCTCTCGTTATCCTATTGTTGAGGCGACTGCGGTAGAACCAAACACTGAACTTGCGCAAACATTAGGGTTAACCAAAGATTTTTCTTTTAGCCGTAAAGTCATAAGAGCGACGGTTGACCTACCTCATATGGGCAATTGTGATTGTTATGTTGTGCACTTTAAATCTAAGCGTTCGATGATTGAAATCGATGAGAAAAATAACCATTGGTCGCCAGAACAAACGATTATTGAAAGCCTAAAAGCAAACGTGGCTGGTGGTTGGGGTTCAACCATACAACGTGGCAGTGAAGCGACGTTGTTAATGATTGATATGATTGAGCGACGCGAGGCTACAGGCAACCCTATGGTATTAATGGGTGATTTTAATAATACCTTAGCGGATGGTGTGTTGAGTCATTTACTAACAAACACTTTACGTTTTGTATCGCATATTGACCGTGATGCTTATCTTGCTAAGTATTGTTTAAATGATGCTTGGGATTTATTTCAAACAGCAGTTACTAATGAGAAAAATGAAGCGAATAAAGCTGATGATGTGAATGAAATAGATAGTGAAGATGCAACTGATATATCTGATATATCTGATATAAGTAAACGAGAAGAAAAAGTGGTGCGTACCCCAACCCATTATTTTGGTGCTGGTAGCTCGGTACTCGATTACATTTTATTATCTTGTGAATTTGATGCCAGTTACCACGACAGTCTTTATCAAGTCAGCGCGTACGATACTTACGATCGACACTTAATTAATCCTATTTTCGAGCGTGATGGCGAAAGTACAGATCATGGCATTGCGTTGGTGACATTAACGTTAAGATCTTAAGATTACTCTTCAGCTATTAACCTATAAATGCCCTCTCCATCAACCGCAACATAAACATAACCATCTGGCCCCTGTTTAATGTTGCGCACTCTAGTCAGTTCATCTTTAATAACGTCAGCCTTAACAACCTTATTCCCCTCTAAAGTTAACATAACGATCTGACCAAACTTTAATGAGCCAACAAGTATATTTCCTTGCCAATAAGGGTATTTTTCACTGGTTACAAAGACCATACCTGAAGGTGCTATAGAAGGATCCCAATACCATAACGGTTGCTCCATGCCTTTCTTTTTGGTTAAGTCGGTAATCTCAGTACCCGAGTAGTTAATGCCATAACTAATTGTTGGCCAACCGTAGTTATTACCTTTGCCAATAAGGTTGACTTCATCACCACCACGCGGGCCATGTTCATGGCTCCAGATATAGCCAGTTATAGGGTGTTTAATCATACCTTGTGGATTACGGTGTCCATACGAATAGATGGCTTTTTTAGCTTTATCATCGTTAACAAAAGGATTGTCATCAGGTATACGGCCATCATCATGTAATCGATAAACCTTACCTGCGTCGCGAGTAATATCTTGTGGGTTAACATCTCTTTGGCCTCTATCACCAATAGAGAAATACAAATACCCTTGGTTATCAAAAGCTAATCGACTACCAAAATGAACACCTTTTCGACCATAAGCTTGAGCGACATATATATCTTCTTGTTCTGTTAGCATCATGCCATTGAGCTTAGCGCGCATGATGGCCGTACTTTTATTACCTTTGTCGTCTGCCTTGGCGTAAGAAAAGTATATCCAACCATTACTGGCATAGTCCGGATGCATAGCGATATCAAGTAACCCTCCTTGACCGCCAACGACTACCTCTGGCACGCCAGAAATTGTGTCTGCGATAGATTTACCTTTCTTTAACCTTTTTAATTCGCCATCACGCAGGGTAATTAACAAATCACCATTAGGTAACCACGCCATTCCCCAAGGTATACCGGCATCAGCAAGATGCAATTGAGCAGTGATATTTTCATTAAATTGACTAAGGCTGGCCGGCAAAGTTTCATCGCTATTTGCAAAAAAAGGCACAAGTGTACAACAGGCTATTATGGATAAAGTTTTTCGGGCTAACTTTATATTACGTAACAATGGCATGGCGGTTAATCATTATGAGTCGATATTTCATCATAATCAATTTAGCAGTAATTTAAAGCGAAATTTGTTACAAGTAATGTCAACGGATTAACTTCTGCTTTTTCTGCGGACGAGTTTTTGTTGAATTACTAGTGTGATGGATCTTTAACTAACTTTTACTCTGGCTCACCTAGTGTCGAAGCGCAAGCCTGCACACAAAAGGCATTATACCCATAGGATTAAATGCCTTTTGTGTGAATCAACTTATGAGTAGCCTTTATTTTATTCAGCTATATATTTTAAGACTTGGTTACTACTTCTTTAACCGCGATATCTTGCATAGCAATGGTGGTTATCAAGTTGCTAACTCTAAGCGGTAAACCTCTAATAGATTGGTTTTGAGCATGTAACCCTTCAACTAATGCAGTACAGCTATCAACTAATGCATCACTATAGGCGAACCCTATCAGGGCAACTAACTTAACCATAGCGACTTCATCAAGCATCTTACTATTTTCGTCTTGCTGCTCATAAACGATATTAACCAATTCGATAGTACTGACCAGTTTTTCCATTCGAGGATTTAACCGGAGTAACGCAGCTGCTCTATTACTTGCTGCTCTATCAACGAGTTCCTTGCTAGCAACTAACCCGTCTCGAGGTTTTCTGCGAATAACAGGTGCTCTTTTCTTAACAACTTTACGCTCGATTGACTCATTATAGGTGAACTCGCCATCAACAAACTGACCTATGTTAGTTACGCTCAATCGTTCAGCCATTATCGCTGCAGATTTCGAGGTTTTTCGCGTAAAGTCTCTACAATCCTCAGCAAAACCATGAGTAGAAATACATTGCGCTAAATCGAGTATTAACGCACTAGTCTTGCCCTTTGACGCTCGTAAACAACGGCCGATAATCTGCAAATACAATCTTAATATCTTGGTCGGTCGTGCTAAAACAACGCAATCAGTCGTGGGATCATCAAAGCCAATCGTTAGCATCGACATATTGATAATTAGCCTAACGTCGTTTGACTTATATCTTCGAATGCTTTCATCATTTTCATCAGAGGAACGCTGAGAGTGAACACGCTCATGCTCAACACCCAATAAATCAAAAGCCTCAGACAGTGATTCTACGTGATTGATAGAGTTAGCAAAAAGCATAACTTTACGACCATGAGATAGTGCGTCGTCAACAGTTTGTTGTGCCACTAAAGAACAATGTTCCAGTAATATATTATCTAAACCAGAGACACTAAAGTCACCTCGATACATTTTGACTGCGCTATAATCTATCTCTTGAGATAGGCTAGGCACTTTGTAAACAGGCTTAGCTAATTCACCCGCGTCAATTAGCATCTTAGTGGTCGTTTCTTCAATCAATTGCATCGACTTATCAATATAAACGCCTAATCTATCAATGGGCGTGGCAGTGAGGCCTATAATCAAGTCAGGAGATAGCTCTTCACGCATAGCGATATAAACGCCGCCCATACACCCTACATGATATTCATCACGTAAAAGCACATCGCACTGTATGTTTAGGTGTTTTCTTCTGCCAAATGACTGCTCCATTACCAAAGTAACATCACCGCCAGCTATATACTTATAGCCTGATTTAACGACACTAACAGACAAGCCATTAATGGTGAGGGTGTGCAATAATTGAGGAACCAATGCCGCATTACGTAAACTAATGACGACTTTCTTGTCCGGCATTGCTTGGCACAATTTAAGTATACAGATACTCTTACCGCCCCCCGTAGGTAATGCAATAATGGAGTTAGCTCCAGCGTCAATAGCCTTACGGACGCTGTTAATCTGATAATCTTTTTCTAATACCTTCATGCCATACTACTCGGGCTTATTTCTAATGTTTGTCTGGTAAATCCAGTAAGTGCTACGTCTACATTATTCATAACGCTCCCCTTATTCAATGAGATTCATACCTGATTTAACAGAAGTCTTTTCAAGAGGGGGCATCATTATATACCTAAACTACTGCAAGATGCAGAATTGAGCGTGACTAAAGAAGTATTTAACTGCAGATCAAGATCAAGATCATAGATAGTGGACTGCTATAGTTGAGTTTTTTACTTGTTTTCGCCCCCAAAAAGGAGCGTTATTATATATCTAAGTCAGCTCAAAATGCAGGATTGAGCAAGAATTAGGAAGGTTTAGCCAACAATAAGTGAGTTAAGGTTAGGGTCTGTTGATCTTTCGAGATTTTTTTTGCAGCGATTTGTTGGGTATTTATACAAGGCAAAGCCTTTGTCATGTGGTTGTTCCAAATAAAAAGGCGATAACGCCGAAAAATGACCAACAAACACTGTCTGAAGGATTCGGCTAAAAGTGTCTTACTCATTGTTGAGTAGTATTTGCTTAGAGTGACTAGGCTACACACTACTCGCCGCGATTAAAACGCTTTTATCTCGAACAAAATTTAACCGCGAAAGTTCAACAGACCCTAACGTTCAAATAATCACAATGTATCTTTGTATGAATGAGCCTACCTCTTAACCCTTACTTAACCCAAGCTTTGTTACATTTAAATCACATTTATATAATTTGAGTTTAACAGTGAAGCTTTTTCCGTTATTTCTTTCAGTGATTAGTGCTTTTCTCATCAGTGCATGTTCTACCTTTGAAGACGTTACTTTTGATAAACAAGCTAACAATCAGTTAGATAATCTGGCCAATACCAAAATAGATTTTAGCAATGAACCTGCTGCTATGCCGCTAACCAATCTATTATCAATCAAAGAAGTTGATGTGCTTATCGAGGATGCATTAATCAATAATCCAAGCTTGCAGCAAACATTACTCACCTTGAAAAAGGCTGAACAACAAGTAACCGTAACCTCATCAGCCCTATGGCCGAGCATGTCTGCAGGGCTTAATGCGAGTAATAAAGAAAATAGCTCGGCTTCCTATAGTGGTAGCCTAGATGTTGCGTGGACTGCAGATATTTGGCAGCAACTAGCGAATGCGGATCAAGCGCAAGAAGCTAATTTTTCTGCAAGTGTTTATGCCTATCAAGGTGCTAAAGATTTATTGGTAGCCAAGGTCATGCAATCTTATTTAAACTTGGTTCGGCTTACACAGTTAACAAATATTGAAGATAAACGAGTTTCAACCTATAAAAAAAATGGCAAGGTCATCATTGATCGTTATCGTAAAGGTCTAATATTATTAAATGAACTCGATACGGCGAAGTCGACTACACGTAGTAGCCAAGCTAATTTAGTCGATTATCAAACACAATATCAAGAAGCATTGAGAAACCTTTCATTACTCACGGGTTTAGCTAAAAATCAGCTAAGTTATCAAACCACTTTTCGAAATATTGTCATCCCTTTACATGAGATTGATGCCAGTAATATTGGTCGTCGTCCTGATCTACAGCAAGCTTATCAAAATATACTCTCAAGTCAGTATCTGCATAAGGTTGCTTATAAAGCATTATTACCCAGCTTATCCTTGTCTGGTTCACTCACTAATAATGACAATAATCTGCATGATGCTTTATTCGGCAGTAGTGCATGGGAATTGCTTGGCCAGTTATCAGCCCCCATTTTCAATGCAGGTAAATTAAACAGTGAAGCAGAAATAGCCAAGCTTTCAGCCGAACAAAGCTATTGGGCTTTTCAAGAAGAGCTCTTATCTGCTGTCAATGAAGTGGGTAACGCGCTTGCACAAGATGAGGCGATAACAGAGCGTTTAACCTTAACAAAATTGGCATTAGAGAGTGCCGAGCGTAGTGAAGTCACCTATACCTCACGATATCGCCAAGGCACAGTATCCCTACTAGATTTATTACAAATTCAACAACAAACATTTACTTTACAAGCACAAGTAACACAGCTGACCTATGAGCGATTAAATAATCGTATTACGTTAGGTCTTGCGCTGGGGTTAGGAGTATAAATATGTCAATTATCAATAAAAAATCACTTGCCACTATTGCTGGCATATCAAGTGTCGTTTTAGCTATCGCCATTAATGGCGCGCTATCAGCCAATCAACAACAAACGCTTCCTCCGCAAGTTGTGCCGCAATATCCGGTAGTTTCTGTGTCTGAGGTTATGCCGATATCGCATCAAGCATCTGTTACTGCCTATGGTGAAGTGAAATCGAGAAATCAACTGGCATTAACCTCACAGGTCAGTGGCCAAATCACCTACTTATCAGCGAAGTTTCTTACGGGAAATACCTTTAAACAAGGTGAACTGTTAGCTGAAATTGAACCCATTGTTTATCAACAAGCTTTAGCCAATGCGCAAGCTAATTTAGCTGATGCACAATTAGCACTGGCACAAGAAGAGCTAAACAGTAATCAAGCTGCACAAGAATGGCAACAGTCAGGCTTAGCGAATGAACAAGCTTCTGATCTTGTATTACGTAAACCACAATTAGTTGCCGCTAAAGCGAAATACACTATGGCGAAGAAAGAAGTTGAGAAAGCGCAATACGATTTAGCTCAAACTAAACTCATTGCCCCCTTTGACGCCTTGATAGTATCCAAACAAGTGCAAGTGGGCAGTAATGTGCAAACAGGCACAACCTTAGCAGACCTGTATGATGTATCACTTTTTGAAGTCTCATTGCCATTATCTGCACAGCAATGGCAACTTTTGCCAAAAGCTAAAAATACTGTTGAGCAATTAGCAGGGATAGAAGTACAGCTAGCAAATGAAACAAGTCGCGAAAATTGGCTTGCTAAGGTTGACCGCTTTGAACAGCATCTTGATGCAAAAAGTCGTCAGCGTTCACTTGTCGCCGTGGTTGAACAACCTATTGCACTCGCCAATCCTTTATTCCCTGGATCATTTGTCAAAGCAACGATTAAAGGCCAAATAATCACGCAATTATGGAAGCTACCAGCCTCGGCTTTAATTGATAACAATACTGTCTGGCAGGTGAATGATGAAAGTTTACTGATGTATCTGCCTATTAAAGTTATGTTTTCGGAAAATAATGCAGTTTATGTGCAACCTATCGAACCATTACAGCAAGCAAAAATTGTTAATCGCCCATTATCGAGTTATTTAGTCAATATGAAAGTTGCCGCTAAAACAGAGGAGTTACTGTAATGACACCTGCTCATCATCAAAAAGGTATTATTGCGTGGTTTGCGAATAATTCGGTTGCAGCAAACCTATTAATGCTGTCGATCATATTTCTCGGCTTAATGTCGTTTAATCAGTTACGTAAAGAAGCTTTTCCGCCGTGGGCAACTGACTCTATCAGTATTTCTATGACCTATGACAGCGGTGATGCACAGCTTTCAGAAGAAGGTATTGCAATAAAAATCGAGGAAGCGCTAGCTACAGTACAAGGCATTAAACGTGTTACTTCAACATCAAATGCTGGTGGTAGTAGCGTAACGGTTGAAGCGTTATCAAGTTATGACCTTGATATTTTATTACGTGATGTTAAAGCAAAAGTTGATGCTATATATAACTTCCCCGCAGCGGCAGAGAAGCCAGTAATAGAAAAAATGACAGCACTTGAACATGCTTATTCAATCAAAATATTTGGTGATAGTGATCGCAGCGGGCTACAAGCCATTGCAGAACGCTTAAAAGTAGATTTGCTGGCGCAGCCTTCAATATCCAATGTAGTTATTAATGGTAAAGCACAGCCGATGATGTCCATCGAACTCGATGAACAAAAGCTGCAAGCTTATAATTTGTCATTTTCTGACGTAGCTGATGTGGTAAATAGTGAGTCTGCAACGGCTATTTCAACCAGTTTACGTAATGCCGATAAAGTGGTGCGACTAAAAGTTGCCGAGCAAGCCTATCAGCAGCAAGAGTTCGCTAATATCCCATTAGTGACTTTAGAAGATGGCAGCCAAATTTATTTAGGTGATGTGGCAAAAATTAATGACGATTTTGCCGATGATGTTTTTGTCGTGGGTCGCTATAACGGTCAACCCGGTATTGGTGTTGAAATTAAAGTTGATGACAATGGCGATGTATTAAAAATTGTTGAGCAAGCGAATAATATCGTCAGTAAATGGCAAGAAAGTGCTTTATTACCACAAAATGTTGTCATGGAAACCTGGAATGACGGCGGCACATTAATTCGTGACCGTTTAGCATTATTAGTAAAAAATGCTTTATCGGGTATTGCTTTAGTATTTATAGTTTTAGCTGTATTTTTAAACCTTCGCGTTGCCTTTTGGGTGACTGCGGGCTTACCGTTTATTTTTTGCGGTACCTTATTTTTTATGACCGACAGTTTCACGGGCATGACGATTAATGAAATGACCACTTTTGGCTTTATTCTTGCGCTGGGTATTGTTGTTGATGATGCCGTTGTAGTGGGAGAAAGTATTTATACCACGCGAAAAGAGCAAGGTGATTCAATAAAAAGTACCATAATCGGCACACAAAAAGTCGCGGTACCAACCATTTTTGGTGTATTAACTACGGTGGCAACCTTTATTGCTTTAGCGAATGTAGAAGGCGGTATGGGGCAAGTATATTCACAGTTTGCCGTGGTCGTCACTATCTGTTTATTATTGTCATTAGTAGAATCAAAACTAATATTACCCTCGCATTTAGCCCATTTAGATACTCACAGAAAAGCCAAATCTGGTTGGAGAAATATCTGGCCTCGTATTCAAGAAGGTGCAGATGATGGCTTACAGTGGTTTAGCGAGCGAGTTTATCAACCAGCGATTACTTGGGCGGTGAATTACCGCTACGGTGTTTTGTTTGGCTTTATCGCTATCTTTATTTTGGTTGTTGGCATGCCGACTAACGGTGGTGTGCGTGTTGCATTTTTCCCTGATATTCCAGGCAGTGTCATTGAAGCGAATATGACCATGCAAAATGATGCCAGCTTTGGTCAAACGAATAAAAACTTAACCACAATAGAGCGCGCGGCTAAACAGGCTGATCAACAACTTATGGCTGAACATGGCCAACAAGGAAGTGCCATTGACACTATTGAGGTGATTGGCGAAAGTGATTTATCAGGATCCATTGTTGTTGAATTAGATGAATCCGCTCCTTATGGTTTAAATGAATTTGCTCGTATTTGGAAACTAAAGTCACAGATACCTGAAGGTGTGCGAAAACTGGATATTCGCTCTGGTTTTGGTGGTGGTGATAACTTTAAGGTTGAGTTAAAAGCATGGAATACCGAAACCATACGCGCTGCTGGTCAGGAAATAAAAGCGGCTATTGCGCAAGTGTCGGGAGTTAGTGGTGTTGATGATAATTTTGACTCAGGCCAAGCACAATTACGTTTTGCGCTAAATGAGCAAGGACTTGCTTTGGGTCTAACAACACAAGGACTTTCGCGACAAGTATTACAGGCTTTTGGGGGCGAAATTGTGCAACGCTATCAACGAGGAAAAGACGAAGTTAAAGTGAGAATTCGTTACCCAGAAAGTGAACGTCAAACCATTGATGATGTAATGAAAGCGAATGTCAGGTTGAATGATGGCCAAGTGGTACCGCTGGCGTTAGTGGCTAATGTCAGCTCTGAGTATCAACAAAATGACATTACACGCATTTCTGGTTTACCGGCGGTTTATGTCAGTGCAAGAGTTGATAAAGATGTGATCTCATCAAATGAATTAGTCGTTGAATTACAAAAGTCGTTAATTCCAAAATTAAAAAATAAATACCCAGACCTAGATATACACTTTGCCGGCGAAGCGGAAGAGCAAGCCGAAACAACAAATTCAATGAGCCGTTTATTTATTATGGCGATGGCTGCAATTTATATTTTACTGGCAATCCCTTTGCGCTCATACGTACAACCTGTGATTATTATGATGGCAATTCCGTTCGGTTTGGTTGGCGCTATTTTAGGCCATTGGCTCAACGATATGACGCTAAGTATTTTGTCATTTAATGGTATCGTTGCATTAAGTGGGGTTGTGGTTAACGATAGTTTATTATTGGTGTCACGTTTTAATCATCTAAAAGAACAAAAAATGAAAATTCATGACGCTATTGTTAATGCCTGTACGGGAAGATTACGTGCGGTATTATTAACGTCAGTCACCACCTATGCAGGCTTGATGCCCTTATTAAGTGAAACGTCTGCGCAGGCACAGTTTATTATTCCGGCAGCGGCTTCATTAGGTTATGGTATTTTATTTGCAACCTTTATCACCTTGCTACTTGTGCCATCATTGTTAATGATGCAACAAGATGCGATAAACCTTATGAATACGTTAAAAAACAAACTTCGTGGTGAACAACAAGAGGAATTAATACATGAGCATTAATGTGTTATTGGTTGAAGATGATATAGATCTTGCCTCTACCGTGGTCGATTATTTAGAGATTGAAGGTATTAGCTGCGATCATGCGGCTAATGGTGTACAAGGTCTATCACTGATTGAAGCGAATCATTATCAGGTGATTTTATTAGATCTTAATTTACCACGGTTAGATGGTTTATCTGTTTGTCAGAAAGTACGAGCAAGCAGTGACGATACCCCCATATTAATGCTGACTGCCCGTGACTCATTAAAGGATAAAGTGGCTGGTTTTGATGCGGGTACTGATGATTATCTGGTTAAACCCTTTGAAATAGAAGAGTTACTAGTGCGGATTATTTCGTTATCAAAGCGGCGTAGTGGTCAAGCGAGTACGCTAAATGTTGGTGATTTGATACTGCAATTAAAAGCCTGTACCGCAACTTATGCTGGTGAACCCGTTAAATTGACACCAATAACGTTTAAGCTGTTAGAAAAATTGATGCGTGAAGCCTCTAAGCCAGTAACACGAGAGTTACTTATGCAGGCTATTTGGGGGGAAGATCAACCCGATAGTAATAGCTTGAAGGTACACATTCATCACTTACGGAAGCAACTCGATAAAGTAAATGCAAGTTTGTCCATTGATACCAAAGCCGGATTTGGCTTCGTATTACGAAAAAAAACATCATAATAACAGGTAGTTTTAGATGAGTATTCGCACCTATATTTTTGCTTTACTAACCAGTTTGGTACTGCTCATTGCAGTGATATTGTCCTATCAAAGTGCGCGTTTGTTCATCGGTTCATTTGATATTGTCATTGAAGACTTGATGTTACAAGTTGGCAGAGCATACCCTGAACCAGGGAGGGTATCGCAAAGTATTCTTGAATATCATGTCACTACTGACTGGAATAAAGTGCCGAAAACTGTACGAGATCAGTTTCCTGAGATTCCCACTGAAACGGAACAACTTCATTCTAAATTTGTTGATTGGAATTATATTTCACCACCGAAAAAAATATACTCCTTATTGGTGTTGAATCGTGATGGAAAACAAGTATTTGTTTCGCGTTTTAATGAAGATATTCATCAAGAAATGGAAGACGACCATGATGATGGTTTTTTCATTGACCCCATGGTGATGATTGTTCTAGCTGGTTTGTCAGGTATCGCCATTTTTATCATAGTGCTTCTCTACATATTTAAGAAAGTCGCTCTGCCTATGGAGTCACTACAACAATGGGCAAAGCAATTAAAGCTGAGCGAATTAGATAAAGAGCGTCCAGACTTTAGGTTCAAAGAACTGAATGGGTTAGCTACATTAATCCATGATAACCTCGCTTCAGTTGCCGATTCTGTCGAACGTGAACAAGCATTCTTAAGTTATGCCAGCCATGAACTACGCACACCCATTGCGATTATGAGGAGCAATTCTGCTTTGCTGGAAAAGGTCAATCCCGCGCCATCAGAAAAAGAACGGATTATTCGAGACCGCATGCAACGGGCAAGTTTAACCATGAAATCGATGACGGAAACATTACTTTGGTTGAGCCGAGAAGGAGATGCTGACTTAGTAATAGACAATGTTCACTTAGGGGATGTAATTAAAAACACACAATCTGAGATGGCTTATTTACTCGCTGGAAAATCGGTATCGGTTAACGTCGATGTAGATGATGTTGAAGTCCATTTAGCGGTAACTCCCGCTGTTATTGTGATAAATAATCTTATTCGTAATGCTTTTCAGCATACTCAACAGGGTACGGTAAAAATCAAACAGCGAGGTGCTGAGGTTATTATAATTAATGTCGAATCAGAGCAAAATGACGTGAACAATATTCATGAAGAATTAGGTTTCGGCTTAGGCATGCAGTTGGTTGAAAAGCTTACCAGCCAATTTGGCTGGCATTATGCGATCACTCAAGATAATCAAGGCTACCAAGTTTCTATTTCATTTAGTTAGTTAGTTAGTTAGTTAGTAAAAACTATTTAACCTCAGCTTAACCCTAGCATTGTTATCCTAGTTTCAATTTAGAAATCTAGGATAAATAATGCAACTATCAAAACGTACAAAAATCTTACACATAACTATTTCTTTCAGTATGATATTTCTATTGATAATAGGTATTTATATGTCAGAAACTGAAACTTTTTCTTTATACCCTATCCATAAATCAATCGGTGTCATCGTTTTTCTTTTTGCCGTGTTTAGGGTTTTTACTAGGATAAGAGAAGGTTGGCCTAAAGCTATTGGTAATGCTTCCAAAATACAATTGGCCATGGCTAAATTGGTGCATTGGGGCTTGATTACATTAACAGTATTATACCCAGCTTCAGGCATGATGATGTCTGGTGGTGGTGGTCATGGAATTTATGTTTTTGGTCTAGAATTACTTGCTTCGAATCATGATGACATTTCAGGAAAAACCATTGCACTAAATGAGACAATAGCGTCGATTGGTCATAACCTGCATGAAACATTAGTTCCCGTTTTAATTTTATTAATAATCATTCATGTTGCAGGTGCGCTCAAACATCACATCTTCGACAAAGATAAAACAATAACAAGGATGTTTTCTTTTAAATAAGCATATTACCCGTCTGAAAAGCTATGTTTTCATAATATCTATTTTATTAACATTACGTAATATAAGCTTATCAATTAACAGGCAGTGTCCTAGCTAATTTTCTTGAAATTACCTAGGGTTACTCTTCTTCTGCCTGACTAAAAGAGTCGACAAAAGATTGTAATCCTTGTTGCACCAACTCATAGGTTTTATCAATATTATTGGAAATATCCCCCTCTAATACTTTTAAATTACCAAGTATATCTTTGGCCTCACTAAAACCTTGTTCAATACCACCACCAATAATATCAACAAAACTCGCTAACGACTCTTCTGCATCCATTTCCGGGTGTTGCTCTCGATAAGAGCCTAATAACTGAGTGCTGAACGAAACAATACGCTCAGCCGTCGCTTCAGGACTAAAGTCAATGCCTGACTCATAAGCATCTTCAACGTTACTTTCAACTCCGCCCTCTTTAAGTGCTTCGTTTATTCCCTGTAAGGCGGTTTTTAACAGCAGTGACAATGGTTTATCACCAACTGTATTACTGAACTTCAGTGTAGACTCAATAATAGCTGCGTTAAGGATTTTTTTATTACTGACAGAAATAGGCTCTTGTACCTCCCCTATTTTTTTCTCATGTGCAAGATCCGATACTTGTTGGCCCATGGGCCCATTTTCTTTTTTATCCTGCGCTTTTGCTAAAGATCGAACATCTTGGCTAAAAGTAGCATTGGGTTTAATTGGAGAGTGCATAATATCTACCTCTATTTATCAAAGAGTTTATTGAAACATGTATAAGAGTATCGGCACGGCGAACTATAACTTAAGCGTCAAATTCTATAGATTAAGACAGCAAATTATTATTCTACTTATCAGGAGTCTAATCGTCATACTCTACGCTCAAATCAGAGTGTTATTAAGATGGTCCCAATAAACACTACATTAAAGAATGATAAGCTTGTGATAGTATTTATACACAAACTATCGAACATCCACAGTACTATTTTCTTCATTAACCTTTGCCTTAAGCCGAGTAAAATTTCATGTTCACCCAGATATCGCCAAAAATTTCAGCCATCCCCACTACCCTCATTACCGGATTTTTAGGTGTAGGAAAAACTACCGCGATATTGCAATTACTTGCTAATAAACCCAAAGATGAAAACTGGGCTGTACTCGTCAATGAGTTTGGTGAAATAGGGATAGACTCTGCACTACTCGATGGTAATAGTAATGAAAAAGGGGTGTTTATTCGTGAAGTACCTGGCGGTTGTATGTGCTGTGCCTCTGGCGTGCCTATGCAAGTCGCATTAAATCAACTCATTACTAAATCAAAACCTGACAGACTACTTATAGAGCCAACAGGTTTAGGTCACCCAAAAGAAGTAGTTGAAGTATTAACCAAGGGCAAATTTCAAGAAACAATATCCCTTCAGTCAATACTCTGTTTAGTCGATGCTCGAAATCTTATTGATGAGCGCTACACAAAGCATCCATCATTTGTGCAACAACTCAAAGTAGCAGACACTATCTTAGCGGCAAAAGCAGATACCTATTCAGCACAAGATGAAGAAAACTTATCATCTTTTATTTCCGACAATAAGCTAACAGATAAGCCATTACACCTAATGCAGCAAGGTAAAATTGATCCTAATTGGTTAGTACAACAACCTAAAACAGTTATAGTAAGCAAACCGATTATTGGTATTGCGGCCTCCTCTTTACAAGAGAGTTCACATGAGATTGAAATCGGTTATAAAAAAGAACGTGAGCAGAGTCAAGCACTACAAACGAAACTAGCACAAGAGGGATTTATTGAGTTAAATAATCATGGCGAGGGTTATTTCAGTAAAGGTTGGGTTTTTTCCGATAAGTACACTTTTGACTACCAGCAATTGATAACATTAATAACGTCATTGAGCCTTGCACGTGTTAAAGGTGTGGTAATTACCGAGCAAGGAAGTTATTCCTTTAATAAGGCAGGCAGTGAATTTAGTTGCAACAAAATCACTGATTCAAAGGATAGCCGTATTGAGTTAATCGATACCAACAAAAGTGCTTTAAATAACCTCACTAGTGAACAATTATTAATGCTAAAGAAAGACTTTCTATAATTATTCACAATTGAAACGACGATGTAGCGCTTTACTAATGTGGGTGCATCGTCACTATCGAGCGTTGAAAAATATGCTTTTTATTATCTTAATAGATTTTTATACTACAAATGTAAATATAGCCAAGCATTTTGAGTCTCACCATGGTTTGTTTTGATGTCATACTCCTTATTAGCTTTTTTTAATTTATCCATTAATTTATAAGCGACTTTATTTCCCTCTTTTTTTAATAGATTACAATTGGCTTTAGGACTAATAGAAAGTAAATTTTTATCTATTTCATATGCTGCATCTTTCGCTAATTTTCCATGCCCTTTCTCATGTGCTTCTAAATTGGGATACCAATTAGACCAAACGACTCTAACATCTGATATTGAAGACTTAAGCTGAGGCATCGTATACTTTAGCTTTAATGTTGTTTCGACTTTAGTAAAAACACATTGATTATTAGTAGACTTCCACCAGAATCGCCAGTTAATTTCGTATTTAGTGTAGCCATGAAAAACATCACCATTTTCTCTGATTGGAGAAGTGAGATTCAAAACCTCCATTAAGTCGCCTTTAGAGGTTGGGGCTACTTCGTAAAATAGAAATTCTTCTACAATCTTAGTTTCTGCACGTGAATAGAATGATAAAAATATAGAGATCATCAGCAGGATTTTCACAACACCCTCCTTGTAGAATAAGCGCTAATAAGTGGCTAAGTAGTGGTTGACTAAAATTGTGTAGCTAAACGTAGCCAACAGCTACGTTTCTCTATTTATATTGTGTTATATTTTTTGTACTAATAGATTTACCCAAAGAACCATAACGCAAATAAATGCTGCAAAAAATGTAAGCATGCGATGCATTACGTGATTGTAGGTTAAGTGAATATATGAATGTACTATACGCAAAATAACAAATAGCCAAGCACATACTAAAGCAAGAAAACTTTCGATACCAAAGCTAATATACAAGGTGCATACCACATAAAATAAAGTCGGTATTTCAAATTGATTATTAAAATTTCGAGTGGTTTTTGTAATAAACTCAGGTACATCCTGACCACTCATTAAGCGATAATATTTTGCTTTTACATCACCATCTTTTACGCTAGCAAACCGAGCTCTTACAGTTAAAAAACCAACAGTAAAAGTTAAAAGCACCATTAAAAACATTGGATATAACAAATAAGCCGTCATGTAAATTAAACCTCTGAATAAAAATATAACGCACATTTAAGGCGCTAATAATAATTTGCAAAAATGATGAGGAACGAAAACAGTAAACTGTATTTTCCTTCTTTAGTGATTTGTTAAGTACAATTTACTCTGGGAATTGTTCAAATGATTTTGCACAAATAGCTTTATCGTACCACTTTACTTTTTCAGAGCAGAAAATATTATCTTGAGGCGCTATTTCAGGATTACCATCTAGGCAACCAGCAGGAACAACCAAAGCTTTGCCTGAACCCGAAAGATAAGGCACTCCACATCCACACTCAGTACAAAAAGCTTTAGATATTGCTCTACCTGGAACATCAAAACGTTTAACTAACTCAGTGCCACTCAACCATGTAATGTTATCAGGTTTGGTAAATAGATTTGAAGCATGAGCAGAGCCGGTTGTCTTTTGACACTGAATACAATGACAAAGGTGGAATTGGTCAAAATTATTATTGCTCTCAAAAACGATCTTACCGCATAAGCAACTACCTGTGATTTTAGACATTAGACTCCATCCGTAATGATTGCACTTAAAAGCTCATTATGGAGACTTCACAGTAATATGCCATATAAAATACCAATCCCATTCCAATCCCAATAATCATCACCTTTACAACGGATCATTGATCCGTATCAACTCCACCTTCGAATAGTTGATCAAGAAAGACAAAACAAGAGAAGATCAATATTTCCAATACGTACACACGCTAAAGTAGCCCTATTGATAAGAGATTTAACTAATAAAAAAAGACGAAGAAAGCTCCACCGTTTATTCGTCAATGAGAGCTTACTTATGAGTATGGATAATTCACAACAGAGCATACCCGGTGACAACGTTTCTTTTGGCAATGTCTATATAATGACCCATTCAACTTTCTCAAATGTGATTAAAATTGGCTGTACCCCTGATGACACTGAAGAGTATGCCAAAAAGCTTTCTGCGAAAGGTCCTGGTAATTATAAATTGTATTTTTCTTTGCCGTGCAACAACCCATGTCAGATTAAAAAACAGCTAAGAAAGCATTTCGTTGCTGAACAATACGTTAATGAGTTTTATGAAGTTTCTCCAGAAATAGCAAAAAGTGTATTAAAAAGAGAACTGATGAAAATACCTGTTTTAAGCATTCATTAAACGGCTGTTAATCCCTCAACACTGGTGCAGTTATGCGCTCAATGTTAAGGGTTTCCACTACCATTAAAACTTCACGTTAAGCGAATAGTTGTTCACGTCCATGAGGCGTGTGAAAGTCAAGTTCAGGTCCAACAGGTATTACCCGTGTTGGGTTAATCGTTTCGTGACTACCGTAGTAATGCGTTTTGATATAATGCATTGCCACTGTTTCTTCAATGCCCGGTACTTGGTAAAGATCTCGTAAATAACCCCAAATACTTGGATAGTCGACAATGCGACGTAAATTACATTTAAAATGCCCTACATAAACAGCATCAAAGCGTACTAACGTGGTAAATAATCGCCAGTCAGCCTCAGTTATAGCGTTACCGGTTAAATAACGACTTTTTTCTAATCGTACTTCCAAGGTATCAAGCGCACTAAATACTTCAGTAACCGCTTCTTCATAAGCTTCTTGTGTTGTGGCAAAACCAGCGCGATAGACACCGTTATTAATCGTTGGATAAATGAATTCATTAAGCTCATCGATTTCTGCTAATAATGCCGGTGGTGAAAAGTCTCCGGGTAATGCACCAACGTCATCAAATGCCGAATTAAACATGCGAATAATTTCAGGTGATTCATTACTTACAATGGTATTTGTTTTCTTATCCCATAAAATTGGCACTGTTACTCGCCCAGTGTAATCAGCCTGAGCAGCGGTATATATTTCATGCACGTTAATTGCGTTCAAAATAGGGTCGGCTATCACACCTTCGCCAGCTGCAAAGGTCCAACCTTCATCTCCCATAAAAGCATTCACTACCGACATAGAAATCATGCCTTCTAAACCTTTAAGTTTGCGATAGATAATGGTGCGATGTGCCCAAGGACACGCTAAAGATACATATAAATGGTAGCGATTAGGCTCGGCTTTAAAGCCACCAACACCTGATATTCCAGCACTACCGTCTTTAGTCACCCAATTGCGAAAGCTAGGTGCCTTGCGTTCAAAACGACCGCCGGTAGATTTTGTTTCGTACCATTCGTTTTTCCATTTTCCTTCAACTAAAAGTCCCATTGTTTTCTCCTCAAATTTTCTAACTATAAATTATGTGCATATATAACAAGTAAAGTGGATACTCGCGTTTTGTGCTATTACCACTTCACTTAATTGTTGTGATACGGATAAAGGTATCGTTAATGCGATTGTTTATTTAACGTCGATTAAACACGGTTTTTGTTCACACGATTATCTAAAGCAAAAGCACCTGGACCATGAACAAACAATGTTAAAAAACCACCCGCAATAGCAATGTTTTTCATGAAGTTGGTCATTTCTGCCTGACTACTAAAGTCTGCATGAAATAGTAATGCTGAAAGTATGCTAAAACCGGCTAAAGCAATGGCAGCATATTTTGTTTTCCAGCCTAGAATAATTGCTAAGCCACCCACCGCTTCAACTAAAATAACCAAAGGTAATAAAAAACCAGGGACTCCCATAGCTTCCATATAACCTTGTGTTCCCGCATATTGCGATATTTTAGTAAGCCCCGATGTAAAGAACATAATGGCTAGCAATAAACGACCTGTTGGTGCAGCAATAGTTTGTAAAGTATTCATGGTAAATATCCAAATTTAATTAAGTAAAAATAACGTGTTATTTATAATTGTTTAAGTCTTGTGTAAACGACTCGCTTGATTGATGTTGCTATCTTATAAGTAATCAAAATAAGGATAAACATGACAAATAAGAAAACATTGTCCCTATTTTGAGAACAATAGTACGAGTAAGACTGAAACTTACTAGCCAATTTAGTGAGGTGTTTACTTGGTTAATGAGAAAGCTATTAAGAAGGCAATTAAGAGGCTATTGAAAAGGTTATCGAAAAGAGAGTGACTTAGCTGCTTAAGAAGAAAAATAGTGTCGTATAGAATGTACGAAAGAATACTTAGGGGAGATATAAAGTAGATAAAGAAGATATTGCCAAGGCAATACCTTCATTTTAATTCAAAAAACACCGTAGTTAACTCAATACTGATCCCAGTATGGATCGTTACCAAAGCGTTCAACCAAAAAATCGATCAAACTACGCACTTTCAGCGGTAGGTGTCTGTTGGGCGGATAAACGGCATAAGCATACATACTATGTAGTTTATGATCGGCTAATACAGGTACTAGTTTTTTAGTTGCTAATGATTGCCATACGATAAAACTCGGTAGATAGGTGATCCCGTGGTTTGATTCAGCCAATGATTTAAGAAAGTCACCATTATTAGCGATAATATGTGGCTCAAAATGCACAGTATGTTCTTCACCATCTTTACTTATTAATTTCAGACCACCTTGGTCAGAACTGCCATATTTAATCACTTTATGGTGCTTTAAATCACTTGGCATCTGTGGCTCACCATGTAATTTTAAATAGTCAGGACTCGCACATAACACATGTTTTATCGGCGCTATTTTTCGGGCTTGCAAGCTAGAGTTATCTAACAGGCCAATGCGAAAAGCCAAATCAACGCCCTGCTCAACAATATCTATTTTTTGATCTGAGAAATTAATGTTCAGCTTTAAATCGCTATGCTGCTGCAAAAACAAATCGAGCGCCGGAGCCAAATGAGTAAGCCCAAACGATAGCGGTACCGCAATATTTAGTGTGCCCTCTAATGCTCTTTTACTGCTCGACGTTTGACTGTTTAATTCATCCACTTCATCAATAATTAATTTACTGCGTTGGTAATAACGCTGTCCAGCTTCGGTAATACTAGACTTTCGGGTGGTACGATTTATTAACTTAATACCTAACTTCTGTTCTAACAAAGATAAGCGCTTACTTACCGATGACTTAGCGATATTCATCTGTTCTGCTGCTTTGGTAATGCTGCCCGTTTCAACAACACGCAGAAAAATATACATATCTTCAAGTTGTCCCATATCACCTCCAAGATGATCAGAAAGATTATTTCCATTTGGTTAACTATGTTTTCAGTTAACTGATGTTTATTCTCATAATGTAAACAATTAATATTTGTTCATCAAGGTTCAATCACAATCTGCTGGTTGAACAGACTATTTTTAAGATAAACGTGGAGCATCAAATGGCTCAAACGACGAACAAAAATTTATTGGAGAGTTTTCTATTATGATCAAAAATTATCCCTATAAGAGTCTTGGTGGCGCCAATCACGGTTGGCTCAAATCTAAGCATCACTTTAGCTTTGCTAATTACTACAATCCTACTCGCATGGGTTTTGGAAAGTTACGTGTAGTCAATGACGACTGGGTTGAGCCCGGCATGGGCTTTCCTTCCCACCCACATCGAAATATGGAAATTATTAGTTTTATTCGCTCAGGTGAAATTACCCATCAAGACAGCACGGGTAATAAAGGCGTAACTAAAACAGGTGAGGTACAAGTGATGAGTGCCGGAACAGGTATAGTGCATTCAGAATATAACCGCACCAAAGACCCGTTAACCTTTTATCAAATTTGGATTGAAACCAATAAAAATAATGTAACGCCTCGCTGGGAAAGTAAGAAATTCCCGACTAAGCAGGCATCTGTACTTACGTTATTAGCATCGGGTTACCCTGAAGATATAAATAAAGCTCTTTTTATCAACCAAGAAGCGCGCATCTATGGCGGTAAATTAGCTAAAGGTACCCTGATTGAGCATGACATAAAACATCAAGCTTACATATTAGCCTCTGATGGCATGTTCAAAGTGGAAGACAGCTCAACAAGTATAACGATGAACAAAGGTGATGGTGCAGAAATCAATCAATCGAGTTCAATACTATTAAGAGCCGCTACAGATTGTGAGATTATTATTATCGACACCATAGAATAAGCATTAAACTGCTGTAATGAATCCTGCAATTCATGTCAAAGTGAATGAAAAAAACAATAATAGTGTTCAACTATGTTCAACGTTGTTCAACGTTGTTCATCAGGCATGATGAACAACGTACCCTAGTTTATATACCCATGTTACTTCAGCGGCAAGTTAAGGAACTTTAACCAAAGTAACAAGCAGTTAACTTACCCATGAGAAAACTGAGTAAATTAAGCCTTACACAACAGCGAATATTACTCATAACAATTACACACAAAATTCCCATAAAGAGTGATTTTTAAACTATCGAAGCTATTTAATTAAATAAAATAAAGTTAAAATAGACAGAAGTTATACTCAGCAGACGTTTCCCTTGAATCTACTTTCCCCGCCACCAATGATAAGCTCCTTCATTACTCTTGCACTTTTTATTGGCGCATTTTTTAGCACTAGCGCGCAAAGTAATCATGTTCATGAACAAGTGCACAAGGAAAAAATCATTTGGTTAGTAGAAGACAAAATTGAAAATATAGATCTATTAGCTAAAACCTCTGCTGAAACGTCTACCGCTTCTTATATTGAAAACTTAGTCATTCAAAAATTAACACAATATAATGTTAAAATTGAACGAGTGACCGCAAGTCGCATGAACCGAGTATTGCATACAAACGAAAATTCCTGCGTGGCCAATAGAGCAGAGACACCAGAGCGCAGACAATATTCGCTGTTTTCAGATCCTCAAAGCTTTTACCTAACCCATAAACTTTATCGCTTTGATCAAACGTCAGCCTTACCAAAGCAATTATTTAATGCTGAGGGAGAAATCAAAGATCTTGCCAGTGTATTTAAGTTATTGCCTGAAAAAACTCTGGGTATTGCACAGGATGTGTCTTTTGGGATTTTTCTTGATCAACAAATACAAAAAATAAAACCCGAAAATATTTATTACCGTGGTGGCAATAAGCGAGTTGTGGCACTCTCGTCCATGTTATATAAATCACGCGTTGATTTTGTACTCTCCTTACCTGTGGATATAACCCCAAATGAAGCACAAAAGCAGCTGATAGAACAATATACTATTGCCGGAGCACCTCCTTACCTTATTGCACATTTCAACTGTTCAAAGAGTCAATTCGGCCAACTTGTTATTAACGATATTAATAAAATATTAGCCGAAATTTATCAAACTAAAGACTATTATCAAGCACACAAAAAATGGTTCTCAGACAAACAACTCGTTGATTTACAATTATTTCTAGCTGAGAACTTCTCTGAAAAACGATACATTAACTCTTCTAAATAACGCTATCGGTGAGTATCCCTGCCGTACTCTGTCTGCTGCATTGATAGTTAACTTGATTTTGATGCTTTGCATAGCATCGTAGTGACAACAGCCAAAGTGAAGTAACCCGCCAAACTCTTTATTTTTTGCTAAAAGCTTACATAGCAAAAAGAGCCTGTTTATATTATAAATGTATAGGTCAGTAGACTGCGAGACAGATGCGAAAGCACTCAGCGTGCTTTAACCTTAGCCCAGCCCTGTTTCGAATAAATGTTTAGCAGATAAGGTATGAGGTTCTTCACAATGAATAAAAAACTAAAGTGCATCGCTATTTCTGACACACATGGTATGTACAGCAATCTAGAAATTCCGGATGGTGATGTTCTCATTCATGCTGGAGACATTACTAGGCACGGAAAGTTATCTGAACTCAAGGAGTTCAATCAGTGGCTAGGTGAGCAACCTCATCAACATAAAATCATTATTGCTGGCAATCACGACTGGTGTTTAGAGCGTCAAAAAGAAGCCAGTTTAAAAATACTAAGCAATGCTGTTTATTTAGAAGATCAATCGATAGAAATAGAGGGGCATATATTTTACGGATCCCCATGGCAACCAAAGTTTCAGAACTGGGCTTTTAACTTAGGGCGCGGCAAAGAGATACAAAAGAAATGGGACCTGATAAATAACGATGTGGATGTACTCATTACCCACGGACCCGCTTTTGGCATATTAGATATAATTTATAGCGGTGAAAATGCCGGTTGTGAAAATCTACTAAGTAAGATTAAAGAAATAAAACCCAAAGTGCACATCTGCGGACATATTCATGAAGGGTATGGCGAAGTTTTATGCCAAGGTATTAAGTTTATCAATGCCAGCGTAACTAATGAGCGCTACAAATCGACTAATGCTCCCATTGTATTTACAGTCGGTTAATTTATCTAAGTCGGCCTAGTAATGACTGGTACCAGTCATTGCTGCTACTCACTTTCATTTAAGACTAGAAACAAAAACACCACGGCAAGCGTGGTGTTTTATCAAGGTTAATTCAATACTTAATTTGGGTACTGAGTTATGGTTAAGGCTTATTTAAAACCCTTATTTAAACACCTTATCTACCGCAATCACTTCAACATTTTTCGCCGGCAACGTTAACTTGTAGCTTTCGATAACTTTATCAGTAGCTAAAAGCTCCGCAGGTTTTTCACTGTTATATTTCAACGGTGATACTTGCTCAGACAACAAACGTTGCTGCATATCTTTACCATCGCTTGAAATGAAAACATAGTGAATATCATCTGTTTGTAAGTTCTCTTTAATAACACGGTTCACATCGGCTAAGGTAAGTTTTGCAAACTCTCCACGTACGTACTTAACAAACTCTTCTGTTTGATAAAACTCACTATCAAGCGCATAACCTAACTGCTGATCTTGGCTAGCAACTAATTGCGGAGCATAGTTAGTTAAATAATTACGTGTTGCCTGAAAGTCTTTTTCACTCATGCCATTTTCAATCAACTTGTCCAATTCAAACAAAGCGGCACGTGTTGCAAAATGCGCATCATTATTCGAACGTAAAGGACGTAACCAAACTTGGAAAATCTGACTTGAGCGGCCTAAGTTCGCATCAGGCTTGGTTTGGTACATACCACGTGGGAAATATTCAATGTAAGAATAATCACCATAGTTCATACCGCGCGCTTGGCGTATTTGTTGATACAAGTAGCTGTTAGAACTACGGTGCTCGCCAAAGTACGAGCGTACTAACCAAAGTGCCGCCCAATCTTCGTCACTGCGAACAGTATCGATTGGGAACCCAAAAGAGACTGCAGTTGATTGCGCGTTCTTTTCAACAATTGTCGCATGATGACCTTTTAGAACAGGGGCTTTAGCAATAATTAAACGCTTTTCATCACCAACAGGCAATGCTGTTAAATCAGTCATTAACTGTGCTTTTAAAGCACTAGGCATAGCGCCAGTAATACCTAAGTGTAATTTAGCTTGTGTAAGTTGAGCGCTGTAGAAAGCTTTAACATCTTCAATTGTAATTGCTTCTAAATCAGATAAATCACCACTATTAAAGTTTTCATAAACATGGCCCTGATAAAGTTCGCTATAAAGCACCTCTTTACCTAACTCTTCATCATTAGAAGATTTAAGGCCTGATTTAATACCATCAATTAACTCTTTTTTCAGACGCTTAAAGTCATCTTCACGCCAACCAGGATTCAATAATTGATCACTGATTAGTTGATACCACTGCACAGCATTGTCTTTGTGAACTCGACCAGTAAATGACATCATTTCTTTATCAAGCTGAGATGAAAACTGTCCGGCTAAAGGATATAAACCTTTCTTAATGTCTTTATAGCTACGCGTTTCTGAACCACCTTGGGTTAACATGCGCGCGGTCAATGCTGCCACCCCCTTCTTACCTACAGGATCTGCTGCTGCACCTGTATAAAAGAGGAAGTTAACATCAATCAACGGCGAGTCATTCGTTTTATCTAATACTGAAAACTGCGGCGTGCTAGGTTGAGAGTTTTTCAATTCAATGGCTGCTACAGCGTCGTTTAAGTCAACTTCTTGGTCAAAGCCAGCAACATTATCTAATGCTGATAACGTCACCGTGGTACGGTTTTCATCAATAAAATATTGATTGGCGATACGTTTGATATCGTCAGCCGAAATATTGTCAAAACTATTATAGAGGTGGTTGATCGTTTCTGGATCACGATCAAAGTGCATATAACTGGCAAGTGTTGCCGCAATAGATTCTGAAGAATCTAAGCTATTCACAAAGCTATATTTTAAATTAGATTTTAAGTTATCAAGCTTTTGTTCTGAAACTAGTTCAGTACGCACTTGTGCATAAGTGCGATTTACCGCATCACGCACCGTTGCTAAATCTTTTTCATCATTCACTTTAATGAAGACGTGACGTAAACCAGCATCTTTTGTTTCTGGATTGTAGTTAAACATTTGGCTTGCCAACTGCTTGTCTACCACTAGTTCTTGATACAATGCTGAGTTATTTGAAAAGTATAATTCAGAAATTAAATCTAAAGCAGCACGATCTTTTTTCTTCGGTTGCCAATCAGCTCCTTTATAAGAAACTAATAACCAATGACCCGGTAAGCCATCAAATTTCTCATGAACATATTTAGGTGCCTCTTGCTTTGGCTCTTCTGCAATATCATTAACAAAATCACCTTTTTGCCAAGTACCCCAATGCTTTTCTACCATCGCCATCGTTGCTTGTGGATCAACATCACCAACAATCACTAAAGAAACATATTCTGGTTTATAAAACTGATTAAAGAACTTTTCACCGTAAGCAATTTGATTAGGCATTGCTTCTACATCTTCAAAAAATCCCATTGTGGTGTGTTTATAGGTATGGGTATCGAATGCTTCTTTTCGAACAGCCGCTAATAGCTTACGCGTTGGGCTAGCATTATTTTTTAAATATTCACCTTTTACCGTTAATGCTTCCGTTTTAAATTGTGCATCGGTGTAAGTAAGGTTTTTAAAATGATCCGCTTGGATCTCTAATACTTTATCTAAGTGATCTTTAGAAAAATCTAAGTGATAGTTGGTGTAATCGTTGGTCGTATAAGCACCATTATCAACACCGGCATTTTTAAATAAGTCTGAATACACATCTTGTGGAAATTTATCTGAACCTTTAAACATCATATGTTCAAAGAAATGCGCAAAGCCGGTTTTACCTGCTTCGTCTTCATCACGAGAACCTACAGACACGGGGATTTGTACTGAAACAAGATCTGGATAATCTGTTTTAACCACTAATACACGTAAACCATTAGACAACTCTTTAAATAAGTACTTTTGGCTAAAGACTTTATTCGCACTATTTTCTGATGATTGTGTGGACGCGCTCTTAGCAGTGTCAGAAACAGAGTCTGAACTGGTTGCCATACAGGCGGATAACGCTAAACTTGCGGCTATTACGACTGCCAAATATTTCTTTTTCATAGTAGATCCCTATATTATTTATCGCTATATCTTATGCAAATATGAGAAATTATTCATTAGTTTTCCGATGATAACTAACACCATAATGTAACAAATTGATTACATACTAATAACAAGAGGAATTATGAGTGATTTAACTAGACATACTATTCATTATTAATCATATTATTAGTCCGCTCTAAATGCTGAGATATAGCTAATGTTCAAATTTATTATTATTTGTTTTTCCTTACTTTCTCTCAGCTTTAATTCCTACGCTAAACCCATCAACAAACAAATTGAAGAAATTCAATTGTTAGCTAATGAAATTCAAAAAACAGAGGGATTATTAGAATTACTTGATATTAAGTCTTTAAGTGCAAATGAACAGTTCTTAGTATTAGATACGCTAACTATTCACTATTATTCACAGGGAAATTTAGATGATGCTCTGTTATTTGCGAAAAAATCGGTAGCACTTGCGCAAAAAAACAAATTCCATCTTGAGTTAGGTAAAGCCCTCAAGAATGTAGGCGTTATGTATTATTTAAAAGCTGATATCGATGCCGCTATCGAATATTACAAGAAAGCTATTTTTTATTACGATGCAATTCAACATCCTATTCTTAGAGCTAATTTATTAAGCAATATAGCTCTCGCATATTCACGAAATAAACAGTCAATTGATGCACTTGAATATTTCAAAATGGCTAATACCTTATATCAAAAATATGGCTCAGCTATGGATAAGATAGATATAAAATACAATATTGCGGGCTTGTATATTAATTTAGGTCTTTCAATAAACGCTATCGAGATACTAAATGAAGTGATTACTGAAAGGCTATTAATTGAAGATGAGAGTGGATTATTTATGGCTTATGCCGACTTAGTTGTAGCTCTTAAAAAAAATGAACAATTTGATGAGGCATTAGCTATTTCACACAAAGTAATAGCCCACTATCGAGAAAAGAAAGATTACTATAACTTGAGTGCGGCATTACATAATATTTCAGATGTATATATAGAGCTTTTACAACCTTTAAAAACTAAAAGATATGCCTTAGAAGCAATAGAATACGCAACAATAGCTAATCACAACAGAGCTTACATTGGAGGGCTATATACATTATCAAAAGCACAATTAGCGCTTGGGGAAATAGACTTAGCGCTTAAAACCATTCAGACAAGTAATGACCACATAAAAACACTTAAAAATGAAAAACTCTCCACGGTTAATAATGGGGTTCAATCTTTACTGTTAATGGCAACAGGTGAAACATTCAAAGCAATAGACCTTTATCAAAAGTACTTTATTAATATCAGGAATAAATACAATGTAAATTTTAATAATCAATTAGCAAAATTCGAATCTAATCAATTAAAGCTAGAATTGGTGAATTTGAAAAATAAAGAAAAACTGAACAAATTAGAAAGAGAAAGCGAAAGTCGATTTAAAAATATAACCTTCATCTCTGTAGCATTTACAGCAATTATTATCTTTTTATTCTATAGAAAGATGGTAGATAAAAAAATAAAGAATTCACTAGAGAATCAAGTAAATAAACGAACAAACGAGTTAAAAAAAGCCAATGAAAAATTACTAGATTTATCATATTTAGATGGGTTAACAAAAATAAAAAACCGAAGGTGCTTCGATGAGGACATTAAGTCATTATGGGATAACAAAGAAAAGGTAAATAATCTATCTCACATCCTAATAGCCGATATTGATTTTTTTAAATTGTACAACGATTCTTATGGCCATATCGCTGGAGATAAAGCCCTCACTAAAGTAGCTGATATTATTAAAAATAATATCAGGGATGAGGACAAAGTATACAGATATGGCGGAGAAGAATTTGCTATCATTTTTTATAACTGTAACTCCGAAGTTGCAATAAATGCCTCTCTTAGAATCATTGATAAAATACAAAGTGTTAAAATTGAACATGCGAATAGTGAATTCAATGTAGTAACACTTAGTGCAGGAATAAATACTTTAAATCTATCTACTACACTCTCTATTGAAGACTTCATCAGACAAGCAGATCAAAATTTGTATAAAGCTAAAGAAGACGGCAGAAATCAACTTTGTCATGTATAAAATATCCCCCTCTCTTTCGTTTTGCTTTATTTATGGACTTTCTGATTTTTTCTAGACACTAGGTATGGTTTGATTTTTAATTGCTTATTATGACCGCTAGCTGCTAGTAAGTTGACCTTTATATTCAAGGAACCTAACGTCTCCAATGTAGTATACCCCACTTATTTTCTACTATGATTTTTCGCCATTCGACTCGACTGACTTAACTTGAATCCGATAAAAAGCATCCCCATCAGAGATAACAACATCAGTTTTTAAACCATGATCAATCCTTGGCAGGAATACATCCTATCCATGATTGAATTGCTGATATGGGAATGGGGTTTTGATCTCTGTTGATAAGAATAATACCTAAAGAGCTTTTTGTTAGTTAATAGCTCCACAATATCAACAAGCAGCCACTCTGCTTCTTCAAACGCTGAAAAAAGTGAAAGTGTTCACGTTTTTTCATCAGGGATTATTAACAAATCGATATTATCACCGCCCTATTTCCTAATCATTTTCTACTTTTCCTTTTAACTGTGAAGTTATACCTAATGAAGTAATAGAGTAAATGCTCACTTTTTAAACATTAATGTGCAATATTCGAGACTAATTGCTTAGTCATACGTGGCCTTTGCTGTTAGCTACGTATGCTGCGTTGAGATAAAATATGTACAACTTAAATGATATAGCGCTTTTTTAGTAAGTGAGCAAAAGGAATAATAATGGGCAATACGTCAAAAGCCTCACATGAGCAAAAAGGTGATTCTCAACAAAATGGGAATGAACTAAATGGGGATGAATTTAGTTACCAACAAAAACATAAGCCGAGTTCAGAATTCAATAGCCGAGAAGAATATTTAGAGCACGAATTGCAAATAATGGCGCCCAAACGCTGGCGACCTAATTTACCTTTTCGAGATTATCGATTTGAGTTAGAAGATACTATTCCAGCAATGGCAGCGACTATTGGTAAAGTGGTTATGGTGGGCGCAATAGCAGCAACCTTTGCCGCGTCTCTTGGCCTTGATAAAGGCTTTATATTAGAAAATGTCCGCTATGAATTACTGATTGTTTCTATTTTTATCATTCTTTTCTCAGGATTTATATTACCCACAGCTAACCTAGCAGGCACTCACGGCCCGCTAATTCCACTTATTCCTATTGTGGTTGCCGCAGGTGGTCATCCTATGGCGCTTGGACTGCTCATTGGAGCCTTGGGTTTACTGTTAGCCATTAGTAAAGGCGGAAGTATGCTAGCAAACCTAACCAGTAAAGGCGTTTGTGGTGGTTTATTACTCTACCTTGGCTTTGTCGGTACCATTTCACAAGTCAATAAACTGTTCGCTTGGGCAGATGGAATAGGTATGGCACACATTGCCTTTATCGTTATATTTTGTACGATAATTTTGTATGCATTACTTGAACATTGGGGAAAACGTTGGTTAGCAGTGCCCTTGAGTTGTTTGCTTGGCGGAACACTCGCCTTTGCTATGGGTGCGCCGTTTGAGTTTCAAACGGGTCCGGGTTTACCTAACATGAATCCTATGTATTGGTGGGGCGAAAATACCGGTTGGATGCTTGGTTTACCGACTATAGAAAGTTTTGTCGTGGTACTACCTTTTGCTATTTTAGCCGTAGCAATGTGGTCGCCTGATTTCTTAGGACATCAAGTATTTCAAAAAATTAATTACCCTGAGCGCACTGAAAAAGTACACATGAACATTGACGATACCATGACAAGTGCGTCTATCCGCCAAACCTTTGGTTCCCTGCTTGGTGGAGCAAACTTCACCTCGTCTTGGGGCACCTATATAGTACCAGCAGCTATCGCTAAGCGACCTATTCCTGCAGGCGCTTTACTCACTGCATTGTTCTGCATCATCGCTGCGTTATGGGGTTATCCTATGGATTTGGCAATATGGCAACCCGTGCTTTGCGTGGCATTAATAGTGGGTGTATTTATCCCATTGCTTGAAGCCGGAATGGAAATGACCCGTGAGGGTAAAACAACTCAGTCTGCGGCTATTGTGGTATTTTCGTCAGCATTGGTTAACCCAGCGTTTGGTTGGGCGTTAACTATGTTGCTCGACAACCTTGGTTTGGTTGGGTGTAAAGAGCGTAGCTCAGGGCTAAGTAAAATGAGTCGTTGGGTTATTCCAAGTATTATGTTTGTTGTGTTAACAGCCGTAATGGCATCGGTAGGCATGTTACCAGGCATTCCTGCACTGATTCCAAGTTTGGGATAATAACTAAGATAAAGGGCGCTAGACGCGTCCTTATCTCATAATCCTCTCGATCGCCCGCACTGTTTGGTGTCGCGGTGGCGACCACACGAAAAGGGGAACGACCGCTAAGCTCGTGGTAATAGTCGTCCATGAACAGCGGCAGCCCTCGACGTCAGGACAATATGCTCCTATATTGTCTAATAAGTTACATCCATGTAACGTGTGTCTCGAGTCGAGATCTACCTTTGCTAGTTGGTGATTGAGTTGCTGAGATGGGATTTGCAGCTCTTTTATGCTTAACTTATCGGCATAATGCTTGTGTATTACCTATTCTTTGATATTTAGCTCTACCTATTGAGTACATGCGATTATAATGGCGACTTTTTAAATACGAGTAGTATCAGATGTCTAAAATATTTATTATTGGCTTGCCTAGAACGGGCACTACCAGTATTAGTGTTGCACTATTAGAACTAGGCTTAGCTGTAGCTCATACCGCGTTTACCAAGCGTACGTTTGAAGTGGCGGATGCGATATCTGATTCCCCCTGTTTTAGCGATTATCAACAGTTAGATGGTTTATTTCCCAAGGCTAAATTTATCTACTTAACAAGAGACATGGATAAATGGCTCCCTTCGATTACCATGTTACTTGAAAAGATGGCGGCTCATTTAGAACCGAAAACGGGGCGATTTAATCCCATTTTAAAACGCAGTTTTCATGATACATTCTCTGTCGAATTGCCTTTAAACTATCATGAATTAAGCGATTGCTATGAGCGTCATCAGCAAATGGTTTATTCGTATTTTGAAGGGAGAGATAACTTATTGACGATAGATATAAGTGAGCAAGGTAGTTTACTGAAAATGAAACAGTTTTTAGAAATGGAAGAGGAGGGAAGTATAGATTTCCCTAAACTTAATGTCGGTCGCAATGTAGCTAACTGGAAAGACTATAAACACCCGAATAAAATAAGCTCTAACTTAGCTGGCGTAGATCATAGAAAATACTTTGATTTTTATTACGCGGCTAACAAGTAATCCGCTACTCAGAAGTTAGACAAACATCGAGAAAAACTCCTACTTGATTGTCTGATAACTGCCTATCAATGCCATTAACTTAAGCATTTAACATATACGTTTATAATTCATTGGGTACTTATTTGTTTTGTTTCTACGGTCTAGAAGTAAACAAGGACACTCAAACAACTAGGACACTCGCTCATAAAACATTAATCCCCAGAGCGCCCACTATTTATCTTTCATGTGGTTAACTGATAGGTTTGGAGTTTGATTTCCTGCTTGACGTCGCGGTGGCGACGGCACGAAAAGGGGAACAACCGCTCCGCTCCCCTTTTCAATCCCCAGAGCGTCCACTCTTTATCTGTCATGTGATTAATTGATAGGCTTGGAGTTTGATTTTCTGTTTGACGTCGCGGTGGCACCGCACCCAAGGGGCGACGTACCGCCGCGCCTCCCCTTGGAACCCCTGCGACGCCCTACTCAGCAGAACATTCAATCACCAACTAGCGTAAACCACGATACCTGCCGATTTATCATCCATGAACAACGGCAGCCCTCGACGTCGTGTCTCGGGTCGAGGTCTACCTTTGCTAGTTGGTGATTGAATTGCTGAGATGGGAATGGAAGACTTTGGATGCTCTGTTTTATCAAACTAATAGTAGAGCTTTTTACTCGTTAGAAATTACACAAGATCAACAAGCGCTAAGTCTGCTTGAACAAACGCTGAAATGAATGAAAGTGTTCACGTATGTTCATCATGGATGATGAACAAAGCGATGTAGTGCATGGATGCACGTTCAGCGCTGTTACGTCGAATACACTTGAGTGAATTGAAGAATACGTTTGTTAGCAGCGCCGGGGGATTCCAAAGGGGTCTCGGCGTTTAGCCCCCTTTGGGTGTCGTCGCCACCGCGACAAATTAAATAAATAGACTCTGCTTCATTAATTCTTAATTACTTTACTTGGTAATGATTTCTGTAACCAATTAGGTTGTGTTAAGTTTTTCACAAACCATTCTATAAACACTGCAGAATAGCGAGGTCTGTCAGTCAAATCAAAATATTCAGTTCTATTTTTAATTTTGTGTTTTTTAACCACAGCTCGAAATGAATAATTGGTAATAACACTTAAGGATTGCTTTTCATTAATCTCATTGATTGCAGATTTTTCATAAAATGGATGTGTTATTTTTAAGTTCTTTGGTCGATCGACAAAAACTGTATGTGTACCATCAGGTCCTGTACCAAAAGTTAAATCTCCAACCCCTGGCTTTTTTGTAAGTGCCAATTTGTATTCAATATGAATAGCAAAACGATTCGACTTATGTTTTTTTTCTAGTTTTTTAAATTTTTCCAAAAAATGATTTACTTGAACAGCTGTTTTATTTCCATATTCCTCTTTAACCAATGCAATGTCAGGTTCTGGACCATCAATAACTAAACTCAACATTCCTACACTTTGGTCAGCTAGAGGCGCATATCCTTCTTGATGAGCAAACTCCTCTTGGTAAAGCAGAACAGTAGTCTGGAATAATCTGGATAATTGAGGCTGAATTTCAGGAAGTAAGAGGTGTATAGCATCATTTCTTAATGATATTAATTGATTCAAGTTATCTTTATCTGCACTGTCATTTGGATACTTATAATTTACAGCTTCACTGATTGGAATACTTTTTCCATCAGAATCGATTAACGAGTCAAAACCTTTAGATTTCAAAACTTGAGACTTCAATAATAGTTCCCAAGCATTTGTCATCATAATAGTGAAAGCTTCTACTCTATTTTCTAAGCTTGGCCTATTGTAAACCTCTAAAGCAACAGTGAAGGCATTCAAGCTTCTTTTTATGAGTTTATTGTATAGTTTCTGATCATCTGTCAATATCTTCGCTTGAATACTTTGAGAAGTGATTCTCAAAAAGTCATCATCACTAATAGACAGTAGACCTTGACTATACAAATTGGGTCTTTTTTTTTGAAATACAAACTTTCCTTTTAAGTGTTCACTAACAAACTTGCGTATTGAATCAACTTTATAACCTGTGGCTTTAGCTGTTTCAGCGTACGTAAAAGTTTGATTAAGCTTTTCTTTTTCTCTAAAGAAACTCAAAATATTGTGCCGTTTATCTTGTTTCGTCATGAATCTCTGTCCTTGAGCTTAATATGTGTGTTTTAGGCTAAGACCTGCTTTAATAAAACCTATAAATAACATTACACACAAAAACAAAAAAAGCGAGCCGAAGCTCGCTTTTTATTATTCTATATCAACTAGTTACTAGTCAATGTAGCTTTCAATTGGAGGACATGAACAAATTAAATTTCTGTCTCCGAATACATCATCAATACGGTTAACAGTTGGCCAGAATTTGTTAGCCGCTACTGCTGCTACCGGGAATACTGCTTCTTGAATCGAGTAAGCACGATCCCATGGTTCAGTAATATCCGCTAGTGTATGTGGTGCATTGTGTAGTGGGTTGTTATCTGCTGTCCACTCACCTGATTCAACTTTACGTACTTCATCACGAATACAAACCATTGCTTCGATGAAACGATCAAGCTCAACTTTAGATTCTGATTCCGTTGGTTCAATCATGAACGTGCCCGCTACTGGGAACGACATAGTTGGAGAATGGAAACCGTAATCCATTAAGCGTTTAGCCATATCAACTTCAGTAACACCTGATGAAGCTTTAAGTGGACGTAAATCAACAATACATTCGTGTGCAACACGACCGTTTTTACCTGAATATAAAATTGGGTAATGTTCGCTTAATTTTTTCGATACGTAGTTAGCATTAGTAATTGCGTATTTAGTTGCGTCAGTAACACCTTTTTTACCTAACAAGGCAATGTAAAGGTAAGTGATAGGTAAAATACTAGCACTACCGAAAGGAGCTGATGAAACCGCGCCATTACCTTTAGTTGCTTCATCTACGTTAATTAACGCATGATCTGGCAAGAATGGTGCTAAGTGAGACTTAACGCCAATAGGTCCCATACCTGGGCCGCCGCCGCCATGTGGAATAGCGAATGTTTTGTGCAAGTTAAGGTGAGAAACATCAGCACCGATGAAACCTGGTGATGTTAAACCTACTTGAGCATTCATGTTCGCGCCATCAAGATAAACTTGGCCGCCATTGTCATGAATAATGTTACAAATTTCTGCAATCGTTGTTTCATATACACCGTGTGTAGACGGGTAAGTGATCATGATACATGCAAGGTTGTCTGCTAACTCTTCAGCTTTCGCTTTTAAGTCGGCCATATCAACGTTACCTTCTTTATCACAAGCAACGATAACAATTTTCATATCAACCATCATTGCTGATGCTGGGTTTGTACCGTGAGCAGATGCTGGAATTAAACAAATGTTACGATGCGAGTCACCACGGCTTTCGTGATACTTGCTGATAGCGATTAAGCCAGCATATTCACCTTGAGCACCTGAGTTAGGTTGCATTGACATTTTGTCGTAGCCCGTTAACTCAACTAACCATTTAGCTAGCTCATCAATCATTGCCTTGTAACCTTGTGCTTGGTCAACTGGTGCAAATGGATGCATGTTAGCAAATTCAGGCCATGATACTGGGATCATCTGTGCTGTTGCATTTAACTTCATCGTACAAGAACCTAAAGAAATCATTGAGTGGTTCAATGCTAAATCTTTGTTTTCAAGACGTTTGATATAACGAAGCATTTCTGTTTCGCTGTGGTACGAGTTAAATACTGGGTGAGTTAAGATTGCTGACTCACGTACTAATGACGCTGGAATTGATGAGTGACCAGAAGCAACAATTTGGTCATCAAGGTCGTTCACGTCTAAACCGTGACCTTCACCTAATAAGATATCAAAAAGTTGTGCTACGTTTTTACGTGTAGTGGTTTCATCTAATGCAATTGAGATTTGACCGTCAACATCTGTGCGGAAGTTAGCGTTAGCCGCTAATGCACGCGCAACGATTTCATCTTTGTTATCAACGTTAAACGTTAATGTATCGAAGTAGTTAGCATGAACAGCTGTTAAGCCTTTAGTTGCTGTACCTAAACATAAAATGTCAGCTAGACGGTGAATGCGGTTAGCAATAGTTTTTAAACCTTGAGGACCGTGATAAACCGCGTAGAACGCTGCCATGTTGGCAAGTAATACTTGTGCTGTACAAACGTTTGAGTTGGCTTTTTCACGACGTATATGTTGCTCACGTGTTTGCATAGCCATACGTAGTGCGTTTTTACCGCGAGTATCTTTTGAAACACCAATGATACGACCAGGTAATGAACGTTTGTACTTATCTAATGTAGTGAAGAATGCAGCGTGTGGACCACCGTAACCCATTGGAACACCAAAACGTTGGCTTGAACCAATAACAGCATCTGCGCCTAATTCACCAGGAGACTTTAATAATACTAAGCTCATGATGTCAGCAGCTACTGCAACAATACCTTTATTGTCATGAATTTTAGCAATCAATTCACTTAAATCTGTTACTTGACCTGAGGCGCCAGGGTATTGGATAAGTGCGCCGAAAATGTCGTGTTCTGCAGCATCTGCAGCTGGAGCAACAACAATGTCAAAACCAAACATTTCTGCACGTTGCTTAACAACGTCAATAGTTTGTGGGTAAACATCATCTGAGATAAAGAATAAGTTTGATTTTTTGTTTTTAGAAACACGTTTGGCTAATGCCATGGCTTCTGCTGCTGCAGTACCTTCATCCAATAATGAAGCTGAAGCTAGCTCTAGACCTGTAAGGTCTATACACATTTGTTGGTAGTTTAATAATGACTCTAAACGACCTTGAGCAATTTCTGGCTGGTACGGCGTGTACGCTGTATACCAACCTGGATTTTCTAGTACGTTACGTAAAATAACGTTCGGAGTTAAGGTACCGAAATAACCTAAACCGATATAAGTGTCGTTCACTTTATTTAAGCTAGCTACGGCTTTTAAATCTGCCAATGCTTGTACTTCAGTTTTACTTTCTTCAACATTTGGAAGATCGGCAAGACGAATATCGCTTGGTACGATTTCATCAATTAACGCATCAACAGATTCTACGCCAAGGTCATTTAGCATGGCTTGAGTTTCTGATTCACTAGGGCCAATATGGCGACGGATAAAATCTTGAGTTTGCTCTAACTCAGCTAATGAGTTAACAGTTGCTTTTGAAGTCATAAAAGTTTCACTTAAATAAATTGTACTAATCTAGAATAAAAGAAAGCCTCAAACCTAATTAGTGAGAGGCTTAATATTAAGAACTAATTTTTTAGCTAAGGTAATCAATGTTTAGGCAGTGTCGCCTAAATCTGATAAGGGAAGCTAAAATTTTTTCGTAAACAATCGGCTTTTAGGCAAGGCGCTAAAATTATGAGTCTATTGAACTTAGTAAACTAAGTAATTTAGACGAGTAATAAAAGCAACGCCGCTTAAACGCTGAATGTGACCGAAAATTAATCTTCGTCGATAGAGTTCTTATAACCTTCGGCATCAAGTAAGTTTTCTAACTCACTTACATCGTCAAGTTTAACTTGAAATAACCAACCTTCACCAAAAGCGTCAGAGTTAAGTAACTCTGGAGCGTCTTCAAGTGCTTCGTTGATTGCAACAACGGTACCTGAAACTGGTGCGTAAATGTCTGAAGCTGCTTTTACTGATTCTGCAACTGCAACATCATCACCAACACTGATTGAATCATCAACGTCAGGTAATTCAACAAATACCATATCACCTAAAAGGCCTTGGGCATGTTCACTGATACCAACTGTAGCGATACCGTCACTGTCAACGCGAACCCATTCGTGTGAAGTTGCATATTTTAATTCTGAAGGAATGTTGCTCATTTTTATTTTTCCTGTTTAAAATTTTAATTTTTTTAGAATAAAGTAACCACGTTTTCACGTTAAGTTACTCTGTAGAATAATTATTTAGATTAGCTACTCTATAATATAGAACATCTAATTTAATTTTCAATTAGAAAACTTTTTTGCCGTTACGAACGAAACTAGGTTTTGTAACCTGAACTTTAATCAGTTTTTTACGCATTTCAACTTCGACTGTATCGCCTACTTTCACGCTACGTGGAACACGTGCTAAAGCAACACTGTGGCCTAACGTTGGCGAGAAAGTTCCAGAAGTAATTTCACCATTGCCAAATTCAGTCACTACAACTTGGTGTGAACGAAGCACACCTTTTTCTTCTAGTACTAAACCAACAAGCTTAGGTTGATCACCCGCTGCTTTTTGTGCTGTTAATACGTCACGACCGATAAAGTCACGGTCTGTAGGTTCCCAGCTGATTGTCCACGCCATGTTAGCGGCTAATGGAGAAACAGTTTCGTCCATATCTAAACCGTAAAGGTTCATGCCAGCTTCTAAGCGTAGTGTATCACGAGCACCTAGACCACAAGGAACTACACCTTCGTCTAATAGCTTTTGCCAAAAATCTTCAGCTGAACTGTTTGGTACTATAATTTCGTAACCGTCTTCACCAGTATAACCTGTAGTGGCAATAAATAAATCACCTACTTGCACACCAAAGAATGGTTTCATGCCTTCAACAGCTTCAATTTGCTCTGCTGTTAATAGTTTAGCTACTTTTGCTTTCGCTTCTGGGCCCTGCACGGCAAGCATGCCAAATTCAGGACGTTCAGTGATAGTGATATCAAAACCTGTAGATTGCTTAGTCATCCAAGCAAGATCTTTTACACGTGTAGCTGAGTTAACAACTAAACGGTAATCAGTATCTGAGAAGAAGTAGATGATTAAATCATCAATCACGCCGCCTTCTTCGTTTAACATACCTGTGTATAACGCTTTACCCGGTGTTGCTAACTTAGCAACATCGTTAATCACTAAACGACGTAAGAAAGTTTTTGCATCTGCGCCTTGCACATCAACAATCGTCATGTGTGAAACATCAAACATGCCGGCATCGGTTCTTACTGCGTGATGCTCTTCAATTTGAGAGCCGTAGTTGATAGGCATATCCCAGCCAAAGAAATCAACCATTTTTGCGCCTGAAGCTAAATGCTTTGCATGTAATACTGTTTTATTAGTCATGTGTTCCACCTAAGAATTTACAAAGTTAACTGATTATAGCTGTCACTTACTGTTGATTCAACAGAAAAATCCAAATTTTTAAAATATAAACCCAAGTTTTATTCAAAATCAGAATTATATTTTCAAAACATCCGCATTACAAAATTAATGTCATTATTGGCTCGGTGATATAGGCATAGAACAAATAAAAGCCAATAAGATTTTATGGTCGTTCTTCTTGAAGATGCGTTTTTTAGGACTATTGAGCGACTAAAGCTCAAGATCTCGTCTTTTAAATGGATAGTTTTTTAATAAATATGACAAGAATAATTTGTCTTCTCAGGCCTTTTTGAATAGTTAAGTGAGCAATGCTTTATATTAGCTTGTTGATTTCGACCTAGACGTTATCTAGGTGCAGCTTATTGGAAAGTGTAGACGGTAGAGGAAGAACTTGATGAGTTAATGCAGGAGAAACTTCAGTAAAAGCCTTATTTACCGGCGTTACTAACTCTAGTTGAGGCCTGTATATTATTTAATTTGGGTATAACTATGTTGCTATACCCTGGCAAGTGATCTTCTTATTAGCCTTTCTATTACTTTATCTATTAGCTGATCTGTTAACTGATTTATTAACTGATTTATTAGTAACGTTACAGTGCGTCTTTTTGATAAGCGAGTTCTGGAAGGTCTGCTTTAATACCTAATGCTTGTGCGATAAGGCGGTTTTTAGCAGGGGCAAAGTTATTAAGAATATTCATGCCGACACCACGTAGTAATTTAACGGGTGATTGTTGCGGAGCAAAGGCTTGTTTTATGCCAGCCATCGCAGTGATCATTTCAGTGGCTTCACTTTTACGCCAGCGAGAGAACGCTTTAAGATCTGAGGTATTAACGAGTTCAGCATGGCTTTCATCATGTTCACTAAGTTTTGCAGTTAAGGTTTGCGCTAAGGCCGCGGCATCAAGTAAGCCTAAGTTAACGCCCTGCCCTGCAAGTGGATGTATGGTATGAGCAGCATCGCCAATAAGCACTACGCGGTCTTTAACAAAGTCTTGTGCTAAACGCATGGTTAATGGATAAGTAAAACGCTCACTTTTAAGGGTAATATCACCTAATTTACCGTCACTGGCTGCCGTTAACTCTTTAGCAAATTCAATGGCATCAAGCGCGATTAAACGTTTTGCATCCTCTGGAGAGGTCGAGTAGACGATAGAACATAAATTATTTACCGAGTCAGCTGAGCCCTGTGTCGACAATTCTGATTTTCCTGCCTTTACAGACTTTAGCGGTAAAAAGGCTAATGGGCCTGTCGGTAAGAAGACTTGCCAAGCTGTATTTTTATGGCCTTGTGGACATTCTACAGTCGCAACAATAGCGTGGTGGTCGTAATCTTTAAAGATCATCGCCATGTTCATTTGCTGACGTACCCACGAGTTAGCACCGTCTGCGCCAACGACAAGTTTAGCAATAATAGGTGCTGTTGGTGTGCTGCTGCCATTACTTGCAGAGTTATGAACAGCAGAATCATGAGAACAGGGTTCATTGGCAAAAGTGGCAAATACTTCACTGTCACCTTGACTAAGGCTGGCTAACTTATTGTCATTAAAAAAGTGAATACCTTCGTCAAGTTCAGCTTGTTGCCATAATGCGTGGCGAATCACTTTATTTTCGATGATCCAACCAAGGTTATCTTCCGAGGGGAAGCTAGCACTGTCCTTGGCTGAAAAGTCGAGTTTCCCTAATCCAGCTTTATCCCAAACATGCATGTGCTGATAATCTTGTACTCGGCTGTTTTCAAGAGCAGACCAAACGCCTAAGTTAGCAAAGATATTTTTACTGGCTACATTAATAGCACTCACTCTAACATCTATATTTTCATCAAGTTCAGGGACAGCTAAGGTATCTACCATGGCAATTTCTAGCTGGCTATTTTTACGTAAAGCTAACGCAAGCGTTAAACCCACCATGCCTGCACCGACAATTAACACATCAAATTTTTGCATTTTCTCTCTTCTTGAATTCAAATAATGTCACATGGACTCTTAATTAAGTGACCACGGGGATGACGCCTATCTATAGTCGAGCAGCGTTCACTGCGATAGATAACACCATCATGTTTGAGATTAAAAACACCAATACTTGCAGTCGTCATCCTCGAAATGTTTGTTCGAGGATCTAGTGTTTTCTCTATTTCTTGTCATATTAACTCTGGCTAATCTAATAACCCATAGTCTTCTTAACCAAAGCATCTTTAAGCGGCGAAATAACATTAAGTGCTTGTAAGCCAATATTTCGGCCAACGACTAATGGAGGTAAATCATTCGCAAACAATGTTACTAACGAATCAGTTAATTGAATAACTTGCTGCTGATCTTTAGCTCTATTCATTTGGTAACTATGTAATAAGGCAAAATTACCAATATCTTCTCCTGCTGCCAAGGCGTTTTTAACGAGGTCAGCCATCACCGCAACATCGCGTAAGCCTAGGTTAAAACCTTGCCCGGCAATGGGGTGAATAGTATGTGAGGCATTCCCCACCAACGCCATGCGGTGATAGGTTTGCTGTTGTGCTTGTAATAACACCAAAGGGTAAGTATCACGTTTACCCACATGCGTTATTGCGCCGAGGTAGCTACCAAATGCGCGCTCTAACTCAACTTTAAAATCATCATCACTTAAGTGTTTAGTTTCTGCTGCTTGCTCTGGCGTCATCGTCCAAACTAGTGAGCAACGTGATGCACCAGCAGCTGAGGACTTTGCCTTTAATGGTTTTAACGGAAGCATGGCAATAGGGCCAAACGGGGTAAACCGTTCAAATGCTTTATGATGATGTGCTTTGCTGGTTGAGACATTAGCAATTAATGCGACTTGCTGATAATCATCACAAGTGACGTCAATATTGGCGAGCTTTCTTACCGGTGACTGAGCACCATCACAACCAAGTAGTAGCTTTGCTGACAAGATTTTACCTGAGTTAAGCGTAACCTTTACCTGTGCCTTGTCAGTATCGCTAGTGTTGTTATCTTGCCAATTAATGTCAGCTATTGAATCTGGGCTAAACCAGTGAATGTTCTTTTTTACACCAGTGCCATTTGTGGCTTTGATCGTATGGTCACTTAGTGCTTTTAATTGCCCTTTACCAATAAGTGCCATTTCGATGACATAACCAAGGGCATTAACGCCATATTCTTTTGCCGTTAACCTTGCTTTGGCAAAGTGACCACGATCAGAAATATCAATATCCGTAATTGCACTGGCATCATCTTTTAGATATTGCCATGCACCAAGCTTAGCTAGGTATCTAGCGCTACCGTGAGATAGTGCTAAAACACGTTCATCAAAAAGAGAACTTTCATCTGCTGAGCTGGTTTGACTAAAAGGTTGGGCTTCAATAATAGCGATGGATAATAAGCTACCATCGCTTTTAGAAAGTTGACTTAAACTTAACGCCATTAAGCTACCAGATAAGCCGCCGCCTGAGATAATGACATCAAAATGTTGGTTACTGTTTTCCATAGCGTTCATCTTATTATTGATAGTAGTGTTCGTATTAGTAATGCTATTAGCGTTTTATCGTTAACGTAAGTTAGCCGTTGCCATGATTTTACTGAAATTGTGCTAGCACTTTATTGATGTAGCCACGTAAATGAATAAAATATAAGGCTTAACAAATTCTCAGAGAAATTACCTGGTAAAGTCGCAGATAAATTATGCTGTCACTTTGATCATCAAAGCTTCAATGTCTTCAATCGTTTGTGGCGAATTAGCTGTAAGGTTTTCAAAACCCGTTGCAGTTACGGCAATATTGTCTTCAATACGTACACCAATACCGCGCCACTTTGCCTCGACACTTGAATCGCTCAGTGGAATGTAAATACCCGGTTCGATAGTCATGACCATACCTACTTCAAAGGCGCGGAGCTGTTCTCTGTCGGTATTAATATAATAATCACCAACATCATGAACATCTAACCCTAACCAATGACCAAGGCCATGAATAAAGTATTCTTTTACTTTTTTATCGCTAATTAGTTCGGTTAAATCGCCTTCAATTATGCCTAAACCCACTAAACCTTGCGTTAAAAATGCATTAGTTAATACATTTAACTTGGCAAAAGACATACCCGGCTTAATGGCGTTGATAGCAAGGTTTTTAGCATCGAGCACTAATTGATAAATGGCTTTTTGCTCAACGGTAAATTGTCCGTTAACTGGGAAGGTACGGGTAATATCTGCGGCATAACCCGATAATTCAGCGCCGGCATCAATAAGTAATAACTCATTATTTTTCAATACATCGCTGTTATCGGTGTAATGAAGAATATTGGCGTTATCACCGCCAGCAACAATACTGGCATAAGCTGGGTGTCTAGCACCATGGCGAGCAAATTCATGAAGAATTTCGGCTTCCATTTGGTACTCAAATTTGCCCACTTGGCATTTTTGCATAGCACGTTGATGTGCTAAGCCAGATATATGATTCGCTTGGCGCATCAAGGCCAATTCATTCTCTGTTTTAATTAAACGTAACTCTGCAACTATAGGATCAGCATCCGCAAGATGTTGTGGTGTTTTAGCTCCCTGACGTAGGTTACTTTTAACTTGTTTTAACCAAGTAAAAACTTGCGCAGCAAAATCATGATCATTAAAACCAAACAGCACTTGGTTTTTACCGTCAAGATAATCAGGCAGTAGGTTTTCAACATCTGTTACTTCAAAACTTTCATCAACACCATAATCTTGCACAGCTTTGATTTGACCAATGCGTCTGCCCTGCCAAATTTCATGTAAGGCATCTTTAGGTAATGAGAATAAAATAGACTTATTTTGGCCTTGTTCATTTTTAAGTAAAACTAACAAAGCATCAGGCTCATTAAACCCCGTTAAGTAGAAGAAGTTTTTATTCTGACAAAACGCATATTCGGTATCGTTACTGCGGGTAAGTTCACTGGCAGCAGGAAACAGTGCAATACTATTATTTGGCAATTTAGCCATGAATGCAGCGCGATGTTTTGCATAGTCACTTAATGGTAACTGGCTCATTGGTAATTTACTTAACGGTACTTTACTTAAAGGTGTTTCATTTAAAGGTATAGTGGTCATGTAATATTCGCGCCTATTCAATGTTGTGCTTATTTTGCTAGAGGTAATTATTGACTGTATTTCGTTAACAGTTATTTGAAAGTACTTTGCAAACCGTAAAGTTAGTGAATTATCTTTTTGTCTGTGTTGTTGCTTTCATTATTTGGCGGTGTCGCTAGTTCGCTAAAACATAATAAAGCAGAGATTCGAACATATTCCCCAATTTCAAAATACGCTTGCTCAGTATCTTCATCTTCTTCCATTTCATCAGATAAGTTAGCAATTTCTCCAAAATCAGTCAGTACTTCTTTAACTTCGTCAGAAACAACTGGACTATCTTTTTGCTGTAAACCAAATCCTAAGTTAAAACCTTGCACCCAAACACTTAGGGCATGACCACGTTCAGCGATAGAATCATCGTCATCGGGTAGTAAAAGGTTAAAGCTATAACTGTCATCTAAAATGCTGCTCCACAATTCACTATACATTTGCTTGAGTGCTTTTTTAACTGCGGTTGGAAAGCCATCACCCTCATTAAATAAATCATGTAGCATGGCTACATAACCTTGATCTTCAAATTCAAAACCAGCACAAACTAACCCTGTTAATACACCATGAAGTTCACTGGCATGGGACTTTACATCTTCGCTAGTCAAAATGGCTTGCATCGTAGCAAAGTCGATTAAGTTATTGTCGGTATCGTTATTTGAGGTTATTTCAGTCATGATTTACTTTCTATACTTGCAGGGAGTTATGGGAAGTAATGGTATCACTGCCGAAAATGACAGAAAAGGAAAATAACAGAAAATGACCATAAAGCGCGCTATTTACTTGCATAGGGAGCTCAGCATCGCTATCATTAAAAATAATAAGCCAAAATAGCTTTGATCTTACCTATATTATTAATAATACTTGGAATTTTGTGTAAATGTCGCAACGAACCGTAGAAATCAACATTGTTGATCGCAAGCTAAAAATAGCTTGCCCAATAGGGCAAGAAACCGCCTTATTATCTGCGGCGCAAGAATTAAGTGATCGTTTAATCAAAGCTGGTGCTAGCAAAGTAATCAGTACTCCAGAGCAAACCTTAGTGATGACAGCCTTAAATTTGGCAAATGATTTACTGAAAGCTCAACAGCAATTAAAAATTGAACAAGAAGATAATCAACAAAAAATTATGTTATTGCAATCAACTATAGAACAAGCCCTTTCCCATACAAAGAAAAAAATCGCTTAATCATTAGTCGCTTACTCTTTACATCCCCTCTCAGTACTTTTTATTTCCTTCGCCTACCTTGATGGTAGTTAAAGCCTAAAAATAAAACAGAACGAATAAATACTCATCACTCAACTAAAAATTACAAAATAAAGCTTATTCGATGATATTTTTTTCGCTATACTAAGTTTGTCTTCTGGGGTGTTTGTGTGTGAACTATGTCCCTGAGCCGATAAGTTTTACCTAAGGAAGTTGACTATTAACTTTTGCGCAAGCCCGGCTCGTATCGGGAAGCCTACGGTTAGCATGATATTTCCGCCCTGAACACCCGGTGTTCAGGACAAATGTGAGCTGCGGCACCTTGGAAGCGACTTTCCCTCTTTAAATGTTTTCCCCAAGAATAATCAAATATCAGTGATATTTCCGCACAACTCTAGAGAAGCACCCAGTGTTCAGGACAAATGTGAGCTGCGGCACCTTGGAAGCGACTTTCCCTCTTTAAATGTTTTCCCCAAGAATAATCAAATATCAGTGATATTTCCGCACAACTCTAGAGAAGCACCCAGTGTTCAGGACAAATGTGAGCTGCGGCACCTTGGAAGCGACTTTTCCTCTTTAAATGTTTTCCCCAAGAACAATCAAATATCAGCGATATTTCCGCGTAATGCTTTGAACAACATGCCACAACCCTTTGTCTTATCCTTTATGCTCAGATCAAAAAAGGGAAAAGCTTTCACTTTCCCCTTTATTTAATTACCTACACTCACAAGCTTAAAACATTAGCTAAACAACGAATTTATCAGAAACCTGATTAAGCTCTTGAGAGAGATATTCAAGCTCTTCAAACTTTTCTCTAGAAACGGAAGAACCTTCACCAATTTCTTTTGCGAGGCTAGCAATGCCAGTAATGCTTTCAGCTACCTGACTAGCAACATCTGATTGCTCAGAAGCAGCGGTTGAAACGTGAATATTCATTTCTGTTAGCTCCTTTATTGACTCTGAAGTAGAATCAATAAGACCTCGAATGGCTGACATCGCGTCAGACACCGCAGCTCTTTTATCTGCAGATTCGCTCATATCTTGAATAGTACGTTGAGAGCTATTTTTCAAACTGTCTAAAATATCTGAAATTTCAACAGTACTTTGTTGAGATCTTTGCGCTAAAGTTCGAACCTCATCGGCAACAACAGCAAAACCTCGTCCTTGCTCACCGGCACGCGCAGCTTCAATAGCAGCATTTAACGCCAGTAAATTTGTTTGTTCAGAAATCCCTTGTATTACACCAAGTACAGAGTTAATTGATTCTACATTACTACCGAGATCTTGTACTGAATGTTCAACATTTTCGAGTAATAAATTGAGTTCATTCATGCGCTGATTTGAAGAGTGCACTTGTGTAAGAACATTTTGCATTTCTTTTTCAGCTTTTTCAGCTGAAGTACGCGTCACTTCAGCGCTATTAGCAATTTCTGCTGATGTTGAAGCCATTTCCTCAACGGCGCTAGCAACTTGTGTCGTTTCTTGCATTTGTTGATCTGAAGAATCTTCGAGTCTACGTTGACGTTCTGTTGATTGAACCGCCATCTCAGCCAAGTTGACACTGGTTTGTTTAATATTACGAATATCACCACCGAGTGCTTTTAGAAAGCGATTAAAGTTATTCGCAATATCACTTAAAACATCAATAGGACTATTAACTATAGTCTGCGTTAAATTTCCTTCACCATTTGCTAAAGCTTCCACGGATGAAGATAAGTTTTTAAGGGCACTGTAAATGAGTTTAATAGCAAAGGTAACGATAAAACCGACAATTAGCGCAATAATCAGTGTGGTTACTAGGCTTTTAGTAATATTACTACTTTGAGAAGCAGAAATTGTTTCATCAATAGAAGCGATAACTTCGTCCATAGAATCAATATAAAATCCTGTTCCTATCATTAAATCCCATTTATCTATATAAATGGCGTAGCTATATTTAGGTGAAGCTTCAGTTTCATTTAGCTTAGGGAACCAATAAGTATAAAAGCTGCCACCTTGTTTACTTTTTTGAACTAAATCTCTAATAATATATTGACCCTGTTTATCTTGAAGGTCCCAATAATTTTTACCAATCCCTGCAGTTTTATTACCCATCAATACTCTTTCGCCATCATTTTTGTAGGCAAATATATAACCAGAGCCTTGATCGAAGGTCAGGTGAGATAACATTTTTAACGCCTCATCATAACCTTCGGTGCCTGATTGATTAACATAAGGTTGGATAAGAGACTCGACTGAATCAATAATTGCTTTTAAGCGGTCTTTTTCAATAGTTAATATCGTTTTTTCAGTTAATTTAGTGACATCTTCACCAAAACTATTAAGTGAACTGAACTGAAGATATAGCCCCAATAAAGCAACAAATAAAAATGGTATAAATGCTAATGCATATATCTGTACTCTAAGTGATTTGAACATAATCCTACCTAAATTAAATTACCGAAAAAATTGAAATTATACACTAGAATTTTAGTACTTAAATACGCAGTTAGTCTAAAGTAATGCATTATTATGTAGAATATTAGAGCGTTAAGGCTATTATTGATTCACCTTAAAGCTCTATCATTCTCATTGCCGCTAAAACGTTATTTACCATAGACCATAGAAGGTAACCACAAGGCAACTTCTGGGTACATAATTAACGCCCCAAGACCCAATAATTGCAATATTATAAAGGGTACTACGCCTTTATAAATGTCGGTTAGTTTGATTTCTGGTGGACAAACACCTTTTAAATAGAACAAAGCGAAACCAACAGGTGGTGTTAAAAACGAAGTTTGCAGCGTAACGGCGATTAACATGACAAACCAAACTAAAACAGGTTGATCTAATCCGTTAACAGCCCCTATGCCAAAATCTAATCCCGCAACAACAGGAGCCAATAATGGAAGTACTATTAAGGTGATTTCTATCCAGTCTAATAAGAAACCTAATAAAAATACGATGGCAAGAATAACAAATAACACGCCATATGGACCAAAAGGTAACCCCGTTAACATGCTTGATATAAATTCATCGCCACCTAATTCGCGTAAAACCAATGAAAAAATGGTTGCACCAATAAAAATGGCAAAGATATAAGCCGTCGTTTTATATGAGGCCATCAACACTTCGTGAAATACTTTGAAATTAAGTTTCTTATTCATTGCAGCTAAGATGGTTGCACCTAATGCGCCAACACCACTAGCTTCGGTCGGTGTGGCAATACCTGCAAAAATAGAACCTAATACCGCAATAATTAATACAAGCGTTGGCAGTATAGCTTTGAAGACTTCTACTAATACTTTTGCTGTCAGTGGGCGGCGATTTTCTGGAGCAGGAGCGACTTCAGGTTTAAAGAATGATAAGCCTAAAATATAAGCAAGATATACTACACCTAACATTAGTCCTGGGAATACTGCGGCAGTGAATAAATCGCCAACAGACAGCGCTAGTTGATCAGCCATGATTACTAACATAATACTTGGTGGTATTAAAATACCTAAACAACCCGCACTACACACAATACCTGTAGCGAACGTTTTTGAATAATTTTGCTTCATCATGGCAGGAATAGATAACAAGCCAAGTAATACAACAGAAGCACCGATAATGCCAGTAGAGGCAGCTAAAATAATGCCTATTAAGGTTACCGTGATACCTAAACCACCACGAACACGACCAAAAAGCTCTTGCATTGCCATCATCATGCGTTCAGCAACGCCTGATTTATCGAGCATTAATCCCATAAAAATAAACATGGGCAAGGCAACCAACACCCAGTTTTCCATTAAAGAAAATATCCGGGAAACAGATAGACCTAGCACATTTAAATCAAGGCCGGTAAACGTATCCAAATGCAGATCTGACAGATAGCCTATACCACCAAATAGAATACCAACACCAGCTAGGACATAGGCGATTGGAATACCAGTAAATAGAAAGACAATGAAGGTTAAAAACATGCTGATAACTAGAATTTCATTAATAGCCATGATCACGTCTCCTTTTGGGTTATGGTAATAATATTTCGGAACATACGTGCGAGCACAGCCATAGCTAACAAGATAAAACTTGCAGGGATCGCCGCTTTAATTGCCCATCGAAATGGCATACCTAAGGGTGAAGATGAACTTTCGCCAAGCATGTATGAATTGGCTACATAATCGAAACTATTAAATAAAATGACAAAAATGGTTGGAAAGATAAAAAAGACTGCACCAAATATTTCCCACTTCAGTACTGTTTTAGGTTTCAGCATTGAGGCAACAACGTCGACTCTTACTTGTGAGTTAGTTATTTCGGCATACGATAAACCGAACATGATACCTATTGCATATAGATGCCATTGAATCTCTTCAAATAAAATCAGTCCATTGTTGAAGCCGTACCGCATGGTTACATTAAGGATAATGACAGCAATTAATAACGCTGAAGACCAACAACAAACAGCAGATACTTTAAGAATAATGGCCTCAAAAATGTCGGCTGTTTTTAACATTGATCGTGCTACTGAGTTGGTAGGCTTAGAAAATGAATCAGTCATAAGATTCTCCTAATTCAATAAAAAACCTAGAACCCGAAGGCTCTAGGTTGTGCAAGTAATGGGAGTTACTGCACGTAAGTAAGCTGGTATACCCGTTCCACTTGAAGCTGCATGCTTCAGCTGGAATTAGAAACGCCTTTAGGCAAGACATTGATTGAAGAGAATGGTTGTTCCATTGTCTAAATCAATAACGCAGCATAAATCGTTTCTAAAACAGCCCTTTGGGGGAAGGCTGGGCAAATCATACTCTGCGTTACCTTTCTTTTTAAGGGAATAACCCTTAATAAAAAAATGTTCCTTAAGTATGAATAGCTCAGACTTCCTGAAACGAGCATCTTCAAGTGGATCGGGTATAAACTTAAAGGCTCGGTTTTGGGCGGGGTAAGAAAGCGTTTGATTCCCATAAATCGTAAGATTTACGGAACTTAGCTAAGTCATCATGTATTTTCTTGAAGGCAGGATCTTCTGCCGATTGTTCAATAACAACTTCATCCCATTTAGTTTTAAACGTCGTTAGCATTTCAGGCGACCAATATTTGTTTATTACGCCATCTTCAACATTTTGCTTCATTACTGGTGCTTGAACTGCTTCACCAAGTGCAATAGATTCTAACGTTGCTGATTTACATAAGTGCTCAATCACTGATTGTTGACGTTCACTCATCTTCTTCCATGTATCTTTATTGATAATGAGTTCCATCATCGTGGCTTGTTGATGCCAACCAGGGAAGTAGTTATATTTAAGCAGTTTCTTTAAGCCTATACGTTGATCAACAACCGGCATTGAAAACTCAGTGGCGTCAATAACACCTTTTTCAATTGCTGGGAATATTTCGCCACCAGGTAAACCAACGGTACTAACACCCAATTTTTCCATGACAAGAGCGCCTAAACCGAAGAAACGCATCTTTAAACCAGCTAAGTCTTCAGGTTTGTTAATTTCGTTTTTAAACCAACCAGAAGTTTCAGGAGCTAAAACACCACACACTTGCACTTTTACATTGAGGTTGTTGTCATCATACAACTCCTGATGCAATTTATTGCCGTTGCCATGATAGAACCAAGCTAAATATTCAGGCGCTTCTGGACCAAAAGGAACTGCTGAAAATAAACGAGCCGCGGGGATTTTTCCGCCCCAGTTACCTGCTGTTGCATAACCAGCTTGTACTTTACCTGTAGATACCGCATCAAGTATTTCTTTCGGGTTAACGAGTTTATTAGGCTCGTAAATTTTCATTTTTAACGTGTTGCCACTTAATGTCTGAATATTGTCAGATACATACTTAATCGTTGAACCTAAGCTTGGTAGTACCGAGTTATAATAAATAGGCGTCTTAAGAAGCATTTTCTTTTCAGCCATAGCAGCACCTGAGAAACTGCCTGCAATTAAAGTACTTAATAATAATAAAGGAAATTTTTTCATCGTCTTTCTCCTGTAGTGTTTAGTGAAAAATTAAAGGACGTATTTTGCTGTGAATTGTAAGTAGTTTGAGTTTTTATTGACTGTCGACATTTCAAAATTACCGACTTCAACACCAAAAGAAAGTTGCTTAGTGTAATTTTTGAATAGATTAACTGCCACGTGGTTATTTTTAACGTTACCTAGATCAGTATCAGTGGTGCCGTAATAAACGGTTGAACGCATATCTTCAGTCCAAAAATGACGGTAAGAAGCCATTATTGATGTTGATTGTTCTGCTTCTTCACCGACTAAATCTCGTGCAGTAACTACGCTAACATAACGGCCAGTTTTGCCACCGTGTACTTGGAAACGGAAATCATCTTTGCCGAAAGTTTTAATACGACCAGCAACACCAAAACCAGCAGCAGACACTGTATCGCCACCAACAGTATTTAATTGACGTGCTAAACCTGAAACTGACACATTACCCCAGTCACCTTTAAAGGTGTATTTAGCAATAAAATCTGGTATTGAATCTTGGGTGTTATCACCTTTGTCTGAATGTGGATTTTCTAAAGATACTTGTAAGCCGCCATTTGTATAACGAATCTGACCTTGTCTGATGAATGACTCAGCAACTAAAGGCCCACCGAAATCAGCAGATTCAGGTATAGCACTGGTATTCATAAAGGTGGTCCATGTTTGACCCACAGTGATATTTTTATATTTTATGAACGCGTGACGTAATCTAGGATGTGATGAGTTTGAAATAATTTGGTTGCCACCACCACCGTAAAAATCTAATTCAATAAAGCCAGTAACATCACCATGAATATATTTGGCATTAAAACGTGTTTCATTAGCTGTAAATTTGGTTGTTGAAATATCATCTGTAACTGAGGCAGCGCCAATCCAGTAATCATTGCCCGTTGCAGGAGCGCTTACATCACCACTAACAGTACGTATGTCTGCTTTGATGAAGCCACCGAAAGTAATAGAATCTTTATCGCCTAAATCAAACGTATAACCTGCATATGACGGTGCTGATACTATTGCTGCCAACATAAAACCGGATTTTATTATATTTTTCATTATTGTTACCTTATTTATTGAGACTTGGATGATTTGAATCATCTCGCTTAGTGCTAGGTATACAATATTGAAAATTATCTCTACGCGTAATCGGCGAATGTACGTATTTTTTCTACGTGTTTACACTTAGTTTTACCAAAAACCGGGCAAATACCGTTCAAAAAACCATCACAAATGCAAAATAACAAAGTAATTTAATTAAACACTTAGTTACTTGAGGAGATTGATGAGGAGTTTCATGACAAGTTATATGACGGAAATGAGATGAGTTTTGAATTGAATTGAATTATTGCGCAGTTAATAGAGCTGTTCGCTAACAATATAATGAATCATCAGCTTGTGCCGTTAATCTGGTGAGTGATGTATAGGTATATAGGATTAATAGACTTAACACAGTAGGAAAAATTCTCGCTAATTAAGCTGCCCATTATTTCATCACAGCGCCTTGAATTGAAATAGCTCAAGCACTCTGAAACATGCATCTTGATTAGTGACGGGTATATGCACACCTCAACTATCAGTAAATCAACATTAATTTATTAGTAAATAGTAGCTATTACATGCTTTTTGGAAATAAAAAATTAATCAATACGCCATTATTAAAGAGTCACATTAAGTATAGACTCAATAATCTGATTAAAAATTGACTGGTATAAATCAACAATCACTGCCAATACTTAAGTCAAAATTGACCGTCTATAGTTTTAAAACAATTACCATATGTTATAGCAAACGGTTTAATTTCTTCATCAAGTTGTCATTTATTTAGTGAGTTTTAAAAGTTATCACTCCATAAATAAATGAAAAGCGCACCTCATCAATAAAAGAACAAGTACGAAAAATTGCAGAGCTAGCTATAGTAATAGCAGGAGCGGTTAAATTGGCTTATCACATCATGCCAATATTGATTAGCAATCGTTAATCGATTACATGGATAAAGTAACACTATTAGAAGCTATTAATGAAAGTCACTATTTAAAGTGATTGGGTATAGTCATAGTCATGCTAAATAACATGACTTGAGAATAAGGGTTATTAAGTGAATATTAATTTAAAATTACAACTGGTTACTATTGTACCTTTGGTATTAGCGCTGGTTGCCGTGCTCATCTTTACACAAGTACAGTATCAGTCTTTATCTGAACAAACCGTTAATGAGTATCGTCATAGCGTGATGAGTCACCGTAAAGACGAATTACGTAACTACGTTGCACTCGCTGAAGGTGCTACAGAACATATTTATCGAAATAAAAATCTAAGTAATGAACAAGCGCAGACGTTAGTTAAGCAAGTATTATCTAATATGCGTTTTGGTAAAGACGGTTACTTTTTTGCTTATAACTTTGATGGAACGGCACTGCTCATACCTGGACAAGAATGGCGCATTGGTAAAAACTGGCTTGATCTTGAAGATAGAAACGGCGTGAAACTGATTCGAGGCCTTATTGAAAATGCAAAAGGTGGTGGTGGTTATCTTAACTATGTTTTTAATCAACCATCAAAAGGCGGCGAAGTTGGTAAAAAAATTGGTTATTCAAGAGAGTTAGAAGATTGGCAATGGATGATAGGCACTGGTGTTTATATTGACGACATTGATCAAGAAATTGCGGTGTTAAATGCTTCCATAGGTAAACATATTCGAAATACTTCAGTGATGACGCTTATTATTGGTTTAGTAGCCGTTATCACCATATTTTTTACCGGTCAATTTATTCGATTCAGTGAAAGGAAATTGGCTAATCGAAAATTACGTGAACTTAATGAACGTATTTTTCAAACGCAAGAAGAAGAATGTAAACGGGTATCACGAGAGCTACATGACGGCATTAGTCAAACGATTGCTGCAGCTCGATTCTCCTTAGAAACAGCACAGTTAAAACAACAAAACAATGATGATGCCAGTAATGAAATGGAGCGTTCCATGGAACTTATTTGCAAAATAATGGGTGATATCCGCGCTATTTCACATCAACTGCATCCAGGCTTGCTCGAAGATTATGGCTTAGGTGCGGCTTTAGAAGAGTTGGGTAGAGACTTTTCTCAGCGTACTGATATTCAAGTTGACGTAGAGCGTTTATCGCTTAGAAACATATTATCTACTGAAGTTAAAACCGCCTTATACCGAATTGCTCAAGAATCTTTAACCAATATTGAACGTCATGCCAATGCGTCAAAAGTTAGCATCACCTTGAAGCTAATGCCAAGTTGGTTAGTACTCGAAATTATTGATAATGGCCAAGGTTTTGATTATCAACGTTACGATAAGAGCCGAGACAAGAAAACTAAAGTTCATCAAGGTATTGGTCTGCGCAATATGAAGGAGAGATTAAGCTTTTATCAAGGAGATTTAACGGTTAAATCAGAACATGGTGGCACCAAAGTTTCAGCCCGCATACCGCAATCACAACTACGTTTTAACGCTAGTAATGCCAGTGAAAAATAAAATGAAAGAGAACATTATGATTAAAGTACTGTTAGTTGACGACCATCCACTTTTTAGAGAAGGGCTAAAACATCGTTTAAGTCTTGATGACAGCCTAGAGGTTGTTGGGGAAGCGGAAAATGGTAAACAAGCACTGGAGCTTATTAAAAGCCTTGATTTTGATATTGTTCTAATGGACATCAATATGCCTGAGATGGATGGCATGTATGTACTTGAATTGATTAAAGAGCAAGATTTAGATTGCAAAGTGCTTATGTTAAGTATGCATGACAATAAAGAGTACATTTTAGGAGCTATGCGCCATGGCGCCGATGGATACATTTTAAAAGATGTGCCTGGTACTGAATTAATAGAGGCCATTAAAAAAGTCATTTCAGGTAAACATTATTTCAGCTCAGAAGTTACAGAGATCCTTTCAAAAGAGCTCGCTGGCGAACAACGAGGCATTGTTACCAGAAGAGAACAATTGGTATTAAGACTGATTTCACAAGGCCTGAACAATAAGCGAATAGCGCAAGAATTAAACGTTAGCGTTCGCACGGTTGAAACTCATAAACGTAATATAAAGCAAAAACTTAGTATCGACTCAACGGTTGGTCTAATGCGTTACGCCATTGATTATGGTTTAGATCGCTAGAATTAAAGTACAGGAATTAGCGATTAATTAATTTCTCATGGGGCTTTAGTAATAGTATCTACTGAAGTGTCATGAGGGTTTATCGAATATAATATACAAACACACTATAGTGACCTGCGCTGCGAGACATACAATCAATGCGCCACTTTTGTCCTCTACTCTAATTACAATATTAACCAGATAACAACAACCTCCCCCTACTTAAGGCTAAATTATTTAGTCTTAATACTAATCATATTTCATTCATCTATTTCATTTACCTATTTCATCTTTTAATAATAATCCATATCAATATTATCGACATGTATACCCGTTCCACTTGAAGATGCAGGATTCAGCTGGAATTAGAAACGCCTTTAGGCAAGGCATTGATTGAAGAGAATAGTTATTCTATTGTCGAAATCAATAACACAGCATAAAGCGTTTCTAAACTAGCCCTTTGGGGGGAAGGCTGAGCAAATCATACTCTGCGTTACATTTCTTTTAAAGGGCGCTACATGGATGGTGTTATTAGAGAATGCAGGAGCATATTCTCCTGAATAACCCTTAATAAAAAAATGTGCCTTAATTATGAATCGCTCAGACTTCCTGAAACGAGCATCTTCAAGTGGAGCGGGTATAAATACTGTATTTTGTACTACTTAACTAATCTTGTTTTTTAACAAATGAGAGGATTTTAGTATGATAGTATTATTAGATATCCAGTCTAGGTATAGGGAGCATACATTTGTATAATCAGAAGAATGAAGAATTAATAGAGAGCTGGAATAAAACACTTGCTGTAGTTGCTAAACTCGCTTCTGTGCCTGTTGCTTTAGTAATGAAAATTGAAAAAAATAATATCACCGTTTTTAGTAAAAATACTGGTACGAGTGATAACCCCTATACTATTGGAAATTCTGAGTGTTTAAACGGCTCAGGGCTTTATTGTGAACAAGTCCTAAAATCACAAAAGATACTAAATATTCCCAATGCCCTTTGTGATGAGAACTGGAATAACAATCCTGATTTAAAACTTAATATGATTGCCTACCTAGGTCTGCCCATTGTCGACGATAACGGCAGCCTATTTGGTACCATTTGTATTTTAGACAGTAAAGAACATGTGTTTTCAAAAACAACCATTGGACTATTAGAGGCAATTAAACAAAGCTTTGAAGTGCAGCTAAAACTACTACATCAACAGCATATTATAGAAGAGAAACAAAAACTTGAAGAATTATCAGTTTTAATCAGTGGGCTTTCTCATGAAATCAATACCCCTTTAGGCATAGTAATAACGGCCACTAGTATCATTGAGTCAAACATTGAAAACATTGAGCAAAAATTAGCATCAAAATCTCTTAGTCAAAACACACTAGCTTTAGGTCTGAGTACCATTAAAGAAAGCGTAAATTTACTCAGTAATAGTCTTAATCATACCGCAGAACAAGTCAGTAAATTACAAGACCTTTTAATGTCTAATGATGTAAAAAATTATCAATTACTTGAGTTATCCTCTCTTGTAAAAAGCACGTTTAAAAAACATAAAGATATTCTTAATATCAATAATGTTAAGTATAAAGTCAAATATCAGGACTGCGATGATACGCAGGCTTTTATTGCACCTGACTTGCTGCAACAAGTTTTACTTATTCTCTGTAAAAACTCACTAGAGCATGGCTTAGTTGATATAGAGAGTCCTTCAATAAGCATTGAGTTTGAAAATTACCTCGATCTAATTACGCTGCACTTTAGAGATAATGGCCAAGGAATTACTAACAGCGAACATATAAAAATATTCAATCCTTTTTATACCACAAAGCGTGCGACGGGTAGCAGTGGTATAGGATTAAGTCTTGCCAAAAGAATCGTAACCCAACAGCTACACGGTGAAATATCCATACTGGACTCATCTCCTGGTGTTCACTTTGTTATAACCCTGCCTAAATTGGCTGACTTTTCCTCCAGCAAATAAATACGCTAAACGTTGTGTTATTTACGAAAATTTAGTTTTCAATTTTTACAAAGTCAGGTCGAGGTAAATTATCCAACATACTGTAAAGATAAATAACGATCAGTGTTAACGCTGCAGCAATAAAGAATAACCAAGACCCGCCAAGTTGGTCGAGAATAATACCACCGCCTAATGGCGCTATAGCATAGCCAAATTCATAAAATGAGGCAGCACCAAAGTAAGCACCACGTAAATGCTCCGGTGCCAAACGATCAATATGCACATTCATAGTAGGGAAAAGAATAGTTTCCGCTAAGCTCATCACGACAATCGCGCCAATCCATCCCCAAAAGAGCGTTAATGGATTTACCGCTAACCAAACTTGTGAGCACATCAACAACACTAGACCAACTTGTATTCGGCTAACCAATGATAAACTTGCCATTAATTTCAGTAATAAAAATTGCGTTGAAATGATGACTAACGCATTGGTAAAAATCATCGCTGAAATAAGCTGTAATAAGTCAGGAACTTTAGCTCGCGTTAAATATTGTATAAGCGAACTATCCATTTGTGCATAAATGAACATGCATAATATATTAGCAAAAATAAGACATTGTAATAACTTATCAGCAATCAATACCTTTAGTATTTGATTACTTCCACCACTTTTCGCTTTGATTTCAGTCTGATTTTTAGTTTCACTAGAGATACTATTTTTGTCACTCTCCACTGAATTGGCAGACCTTTGATTAGCTTTAAGTGATTTTTCATTCTCAAACTTGCTGTGTTGATGAAAACCCCACCATAAAAGCACCAATAAAAAGGCAAATGCTACCGCAGTAATATAAAAACTTGATTGCTCTCCTGTTAAGCCTAGCCACAACCCTAACATTGGGCCGACAGCACACCCGACATTCACGACAAAATACAATGACTGCATGGCTAGTTCGCGAGTGCCTTTATCATTGATGATATCGCCAATTAATGCTGACGTGAGTGGTCGCCATAGTGCGGTAGCTATCGAACACAAGGTGATCACCAGCGAATAACCGGCAATGGTATTCACCTCAGCTAATAACGAAAAAGAAATGATATATAAAATACCACTGGCATACATTAACTGGTGACGGCCAATTCGATCAGATAACGCGCTACCGACGAAACTCACTAACACTGAAATAACGGCAGCACTTGAAAGAATGAGCCCTACATGTGTAGCAGATAATGCAAATTTTTCATAAAGAATCACCGCTAAAAATGGCCATACCATGTAGTAACTACCACGAGTAATAAATGAGCCAAATAACAAAATCCACATTAAGGGTGGGAATTCTTTAAAGCGCTTTACTGAAACAACATTAGACATGAACTTCCTTAGACCGAACGGACCAACAAATGAGCTTTATTGGTCTTAATCAAGATAAAATTAAAATCAGCTATTACAAACTCTACCTTATCTTGAATTCAATTAAATAAACAAAAAACCTTACTTAATTAATTGTATTGCTTTTTGGCTGATAAAAGCAATACAATTTACTGGAACAATTAATTTAATATCCCTGAGCGAAGACTATTATTACTCAAGAAATAAAACAAAAGGTCCCTAGCAGTTCAGCCCCTATTGGCGTGTTCGACTCTGGTGTCGGCGGACTGTCTATTGCTAAATGTATTGCTCAGCAACTTCCACATGAAAATATTATCTATATTGCCGACAGTCTCCATGCACCCTATGGCGAAAAGTCTGTTAAATTTATTATTGAGCGTGTAAATCACATTGCCAAGCAACTTATTGCTAAAGGCGTAAAAGCCATAGTTATTGCCTGTAATACCGCAACCGTAAATGCCATTGAGCAACTTAGAGCGCAAGTAAATATTCCTATCATTGGGGTTGAGCCAGCAATTAAACCTGCTGCAAAGCAGAGTATCAGTAAAAAAGTGGCTATATTAGCGACACAAGCAACCAGCGAAAATCAACGCTTTAAAGACTTAATTGACCTACACCATAATGGCGCTCAAGTTCTAATCCAACCCTGCCCGGGTTTAGTTGAATTTATTGAACAAGGTAAACAAAATAGTGACGCTTGTAATGCCTTGTTAAAACAATATATAGATCCTCTCATTGAGCAAGGTATAGACACGCTAGTACTTGGTTGTACTCATTACCCTTTTGTCCAAAAACAAATAAGCATCATTGCCGGTCAACAAGTGACAATTATTGAGACAGCGGCACCGGTAACAGTACAATTAAGCAAGAAATTAGTAGAAAAAGAAATAGATGCATGTAAAAAACAACAAGGACAATATCAATTTTTTAGCTCGCTTGAGACAAAACAGCAAGAAGAAATATTTAGCCAATTATGGCAGGAGCCACTTACTTTACATGCATTAGAGCCTTACTAAATTACCCCTTTCAATAACTTCGTTTAGATAAAACCTCCAAGAACATTACGCTAGTTCAATAAAATCACAATTAATTAGAGACGTTTAGCCGTCTAGGCGTAAAAAAGCTAGAAAGTTGTTTTCAACAGGTGTAGAATCGCCCCATTATTTTGTATAACTCAAATTTTTCTGAGGATTTATGTCTAGACATTTTTTTACTTCCGAGTCTGTTTCTGAAGGCCATCCGGATAAAATTGCCGACCAAATTTCTGATGCGGTATTAGATGCCATTATTGCCAAAGATAAACATGCTCGTGTAGCCTGTGAAACGATGGTAAAAACCGGTGTTGCTATTATTTCTGGTGAAGTATCAACTAATGCTTGGGTTGATTTAGAAAAACTTACCCGTAATGTGATTAGCGAAATAGGCTATACCTCATCAGATGTTGGTTTTGATGGCGCAACTTGTGGCATCATGAATTTGATTGGTCAACAATCACCTGAAATTGCTCAAGGCGTAGATCGCAGCAAACCAGAAGAGCAAGGTGCTGGTGATCAAGGTTTAATTTTTGGTTATGCAACCAATGAAACACCTACATTAATGCCTGCACCATTATATTATTCACATCGTTTAGTTGAACGCCAAGCTGAAGCGCGTAAATCAGGTGTTTTACCTTGGTTACGCCCAGACGCTAAATCACAAGTAACGTTTATCTATGAAGATAATAAGCCAGTTGCTATTGATACCGTTGTACTTTCTACGCAGCATAACCCTGATATTAAACAGGAAGATTTGGTTAGTGCAGTAATGGAAAATATTATTAACCATGTATTACCTGCAGAATTATTAACTGAAGATACTAAATACCATATCAACCCAACAGGTCGTTTTGTTATTGGTGGCCCAGTAGGTGATTGTGGTTTAACCGGTCGTAAGATTATTGTTGATACTTATGGTGGTATGGCTCGTCACGGCGGTGGTGCTTTCTCAGGTAAAGATCCATCAAAAGTTGACCGTAGTGCTGCTTATGCTGGGCGTTATGTTGCTAAAAATATTGTTGCCGCTGGTCTTGCAGATCGTTGTGAAATTCAAATTTCTTATGCCATTGGTGTTGCTGAGCCTACCTCTATTTCAATTGATACGTTCGGTACCGGAAGTATCTCTGAAGAGAGATTAGTTGAAATAGTACGTGAACATTTTGACTTACGTCCTTATGGCATTACTAAAATGTTAGACCTATTACACCCTATGTATCAGCAAACTGCTGCCTATGGTCATTTTGGTCGTGAACCATTTGAAATGACCGTTGGTGATGATACTTTCACAGCCTTTAGCTGGGAAAAAACTGATAAAGCAGACGATTTACGTAAAGCTGCAGGTTTATAGTTAATACCGAATAAAGCTAAGGAGAAACTGAGTTATGCGTTAAAGCATTATCTAGCTTCTCCTCACTAATCAACGGATAGATTTATCATAAATTCTGTCCATAAAAAAACCAGCTTATCTAGTAGATAAACTGGTTTTTTATTTTAATAGGATCTATTTAAGCCTATTAAATACTCGCACTAGTTAGCAGCATCAAGCTTTTTACGTAATGATTGACCCCAAGCCTTAAATAGGTTTTTTGCATCTTTAGCACGTTCCATCGCTGTATTAGGTTGATAGTCATCACCAATGGCTTGTGTACCTTCAAAGATATGAATTAAGCTTCTTGTCTTACCATCACGTAAGTGAACTGATAAATGAAACTCACCAGAGCCTTTCGTTGTTGTTTCAGTATCTTCTTGTGAGGCATACGGCATAAAGCTGATAATTTCTACATCAACAATAAGTACACCCTTACCTTCTTTATCTACAATATCGTAGCGGCCTTTATTCTCAGTTAAGCCTTTTTCAACACCTTCTTTAAAGCGTGCTTTTAAATGAGCTCGATTACTATCTGTGACTTTCCATTCGAAACTTTCTTTATCAATCCAAGGAGGTGAAATAATTTTAGTGTGGGAAAGGTCTAAGTCTTGTATATAAACCTTATCGTAACCACTTAATGAAATAATTGGGCTAGCAAAGTTCTTATCCACTGAGATCATTTCACCAGCAATGGCTGATTGACCTGCGAGTCCTAAAGAAAATACACTGGCCGCAAGCGTGGTAAGTATAATTTTTTTCATTGTTAATCCTTTTTATTTATATTACTTAAGAAATTACGTGTAATTTCGTAGCTAGTCAAACGAAACCAATAAAAGAGTACAACTTTATACATTTATTCATTGTTTTTTGCACTTGCCGCCCTTATTTTAGTTTAATAATCATGATTTTCCATTAAGCCCTATTATGCGTAACCCAAGAATTTTTCAACAAAGTCAATTTGCTCTTAACGAAACAGTGACGTTATCTGATGACGCGTTTGGTCATGTAGTGCGAGTTTTACGCCTAAAAGAAGGTGACACTATTACATTGTTTAATGGTGAAGAGGCTTTCCAATATACAGCAACACTTTGTAATATAAGTAAAAAATCAGCTGACGTAAACGTTATTTCCCAAGAAGAAAACAACAGTGAATCACCGCTTAATATTCATTTAGGGCAAGGTATTTCTCGTGGCGATAGAATGGACTTTACGTTACAAAAATCAGTAGAGCTTGGCGTGAATACCATTACCCCTTTATTTACCGAGCGCTGCGGAGTGAAGCTTAATGCCGAACGTCTTGAGAAAAAACGCCAACAGTGGCAAAAAATTGTCATTAGTGCTTGTGAGCAAAGTGGTCGTGCAAGCGTGCCCGTTGTTGCAGAGCCGATGTTATTAGCCGATTGGTTAAAACAAGAAACCAGCGCCTTAAAAATTAATTTACATCCAAAAGCCCAGCATTCCATCATGAGTTTGCCCATGGAAAATACTCGTGTTCGATTACTCATCGGTCCTGAAGGCGGTCTAAGTGATGAAGAAATCACTCAAGCCAATGACAGTGATTTTCACGATGTACTGCTTGGCCCAAGAGTATTACGTACTGAAACCGCGGCATTAACGGCAATTACCGCATTACAATGCCGCTTTGGTGATTTACACTAAATTTATTGTTGTTTTTCTCAACGACAGCGTTAAAAAATTACTCATTGATTCGCATCAACATTGAACAGGATAAAAAATGACTACAAATAAAGTAATAAAACTCGGCATAGTGATGGATCCTATATCACAAGTTAAAGTAGCAAAAGATTCATCAATGGCGATGATGCTTGAGGCACAGCAACGTGGCTATGAACTTTACTACATGGAAATGAAAGACTTATATCTTGAGCAAGGCCAATGTCGTGCTACAACGCACAGAGTTAAAGTATTTGATGATAGTGAGCATTGGTATGAGTTATCAGATCCACAAGATATAGCCGTGAGTGAGTTAGATGCAGTATTGATGCGTAAAGATCCTCCTTTTGATACTGAGTTTATTTACGCAACTTATCTTCTAGAGCGTGCTGAAGTTGAAGGCACACTCATTGTAAATAAACCACAAAGTTTACGTGATTGTAATGAAAAGCTATTTACTGCTTGGTTTAGCGAATTCACTCCTAAAACATTAGTAACGCGTAGTAGTGATAAAATTCGTGAATTTCACAATAAACTACAAGACGTTATTATTAAACCCCTTGATGGCATGGGTGGCGCGTCAATATTTCGCATTAAAGCGGATGATGTTAACGTAGGTGTAATTATCGAAACCTTAACCAACCATGGCGAGCAATATGCTATGGTGCAAGAGTTTATGCCAGAGATTGCTGATGGTGATAAACGTATACTGATTGTTAATGGTGAGCCTATGCCTTACTGCCTAGCGCGTATACCTGCTCAGGGTGAAACTCGTGGTAATTTGGCTGCCGGCGGACGTGGCGTTGCTCGCCCTCTTAGTGTTAGTGATAAAGCAATAGCTGATGCCATTGCCCCTGAATTGAAGAAGCGTGGTCTATACTTTGTTGGCCTTGATGTTATTGGTGATAAAGTGACTGAAATCAATGTGACGAGTCCTACCTGTATTCGTGAAATTGAAGCAGCTTATCCAATAAATATCAGTGGCAAGTTAATGGATGCGATAGAAGATAACATCAAAAAATAAGAGTTGAATTGCATGGAAAAACAACAAAAATCAGAACAAAAAGCAACGCTCAAGAAGGATCTAGAAATAGATCAGTCTCAAGCAATGATTAGTTTAGAGAACCAATTATTGATTGCCATGCCTTCTCTTGGTGATCCTTATTTTAATAAAACTGTGACCTATATTTGTGAGCACAATGAAGATGGTGCTATGGGTTTGATCATCAACTTACCCGTTAATATCACCTTAGCGGATCTGCTCAAGCAAATAGAGCCAGATGAAGATGACAAATCTAACAGAATGAGTAAAAGCAGTAAGATAACTGAAAAGGATGATATAAATGATATTTCGCTTGTCACTGATATCACCAATAGCTTAGAACAATTAGTACTCGCAGGTGGTCCTATTGCTCAACAGAGAGGTTTTGTTCTGCATAGTTCACAACCAGGTTGGAGCAGCTCTTTAGTTTTGAGTAAAGAGCTAATGATCACCACCTCAAAAGATATCCTAATGGCACTGGGCACTCAAATGGCCCCTGAACAATTTATTGTTACCTTAGGTTATGCAGGTTGGGGACCAGGTCAACTTGAACAAGAGTTGCAGGCTAATTCATGGCTTACCACGCCTGCCGATATTGAAATACTTTTTAAAACACCAATCGAGCAACGTTGGAAAAAGGCCACTGAAAAACTGGGTATTGATGTCGCCCATTTATCTACCGATATTGGGCATGCTTAATCGCAGCCCTTTTCAGCTCCAATGCATAAAATGCATCATAAGATTACATCATAACATTGCTGCATAAGCTTACTGTTTAAAATAATGACCGTACCCCAAGGAAAAAAATGTCGACTAAAACTAAATCACCCATTGGCCAACGCACCGTTATTGGGTTCGATTTTGGTAAAAAATATATTGGCGTTGCCGTAGGCCAAGAAATGACAGGCAGTGCTACACCACTTGGTTCGGTAAAAGCCAATGATGGAATTCCGCATTGGGATAATTTAGCCAAATATTTAAAAGAATGGCAGCCTGATTTTATTGTCGTTGGTTTACCACTGAATATGGACGGTAGTGAGCAACAACTTACCTTAGACGCTAAAAAATTCGGTAACCGAATCCATGGCCGTTTCGGTATACAAGTTGAGTTTCAAGATGAGCGATTAACCACTGCTGATGCCAAAGAGCAACTATTTGCTCGCGGCGGTTTTAAAAATTTGAAAAAAGATAATATTGATGCTGAATCAGCAAGGTTAATTATTGAGAGCTATTTTGAGCAACAGTACAATTAGTTACTGTGTTTAAACTGCCCTCATCTATTCAACTTAACCTTGTCTAAACCTCGTCTAAATATTGTCTATAGCTAGAGAATAAATTGACTTTAAACTCATTGGGATTAAACTAAAAACTAGTCTACATTTCAATGAGATAAATAATCATGTCTGCCAAGTTGTTCGTTACTTGCACTAATCTATTTATGCTGCTTTTCGCGCTAATTTCCCTCAATGCTTGTGATAGCAGTAAACCTGGTATTGCCCTAGGCACGTTAGAGCGAGAGCGTATAGCTCACACCGCAACAGTGAGTGAAATCATCACCGCTTTACCTGTTAGTGCAGGTAGCCAAGTAAGAAAAGGTACTGTACTGGTCAAGCTTGATGATACGATTCAAAAAGCGCTGGTTGCTAAAGCAAAGGCGCAAATGTTACAGGCAAAGGCTAATTTAGAAAAAGTGCATAATGGTGCTCGTGAAGAAGAAGTTGCTGCAGCCTCTGCGCAAGTTGCTGGTGCCAAAGCAGCGCTAGTAAAAAGTGAAGCCAATTATCAACGAGCTAAAATACTGATTAGAAAAGAATTAGCGAGTCAAGCAACACTTGATAATGCCCTTGCCTCGCGTGATGAAAATACTGCTAAATTACACAGCGCTCAAGAGAAACTTTTACAACTTATCAATGGCGCTCGCATTGAAGACTTACAAATCGCCGAGGCTATTTTAGCGACCACAATCGCAGTAGTGGATAGCGAAAAGAAAAAACTCAAGGATTTAACCATTACCGCCAAGCGTGATGGTTTATTAGATAACTTACCATGGAACTTAGGCGAACGTGTCACACAAGGCAGTCCTGTGGCAATTGTATTGGCAGGCAACGCTCCTTTTGCTCGTGTTTATGTGCCAGAACCCTACCGAGTAAAAATAAAAGTTGCTGATAGATTAATGGTACACGTTGATGGCTTGGTAGCTCCTATTATCGGCACTGTACGATGGATATCTTCCGAACCCGCTTTCACCCCTTATTACGCTCTGAACCAAGAAGAGCGGGCCAACCTCATGTATTTGGCCGAAATACAATTACCTGATAGTGCTGCAGATTTACCCATGGGTGTTCCCGCGCAAGTTCAAATGCCATGATTCTTTCGACCCGTGCCGCAGCCAACAATACAACTTACAGTCCTGAATTGGCTATAAACGCTAAGAGTCTCTGCCGAAATTTCGGTCAATTAGCCGCCATATCGAATTTAGATTTAACCGTTGAAAAACAAACTATTTACGGTTTTTTAGGACCCAACGGTTCAGGTAAAACTACTGCTATTCGATTACTCACTGGCTTATTAAAACCTACCAGTGGTCAGATTAATGTATTGGGTTGTCATTTACCGCAAGAAGCTAATAAACTGCGCTTGCAAATTGGCTATATGACACAAAAATTCTCGCTTTATGATGATCTTACTGTCAAAGAGAACCTACAATTCATCAGCAAGATTTATGGGTTAACGGCTAATGAACAAAAATCACGTTTGAGTGAGTTATTAAGTACTCATCAATTAACCCAACAAAGCCAGCAACTTGCTGGCAGCATGAGTGGCGGTCAAAAACAGCGTTTAGCCCTTGCTGCTGCTGTGATACACAAACCTAAACTACTCTTTTTAGACGAACCCACATCAGCGGTTGACCCACAAAATCGCCGAGAGTTTTGGGAACAATTATTTGATCTTTGCGATCAGGGCACCACTATTTTGGTCTCAACTCATTACATGGATGAAGCTGAACGTTGCCATAAATTAGCCATTTTAGAAAACGGCGTTAAAAGAGCAGACGATACACCTCAAGCGTTAATGAATAACATGTCGGCACAGGTTGTTGAGATTGCAGCAAATGACTTACGTTATATAAAAGACAAGCTAATCCAACTGCCGCAAGTCATCTCAGCCGCTCAGTTAGGTACGCATTTACGCGTTTTAGTTAATAAAGCAGAGAGAAATCCGGTAGGGCTATTACAGCGCCAATCCTGTATAAAACCAACAGATCAACTTGCCATTGTTAGACCTAGTCTGGAAGATGTCTTTGTAAGCTGCACTGGTCAAGGGGGCGCACGATAATGAAAACATCTTTATTGAGAATTCAAGCAATCGTCACTAAAGAGTTATTGCAACTTAGCCGCGACAGAATGACTTTTGCCATGGTAATCATGATCCCCTTTGTACAACTCTTGTTATTTGCTTTTGCTATTAATACCAATGTACGGAATATTCCCGTTGGCGTAGTTGATCATAGCCAAACATCGCTAAGTCGTATATTACAACAAACAGTTTCTGCAACAGGTATTATCACCTTCACCCACAGCTATCACTCGGTAAAAGCAGCACAAAAAGCGATTGATAGTAATGAAGTGCGTGCGGTACTGATTATTCCACAAGACGTTAGCCAGCGATTGGTTCGTCACCCCAGTGTCGGCTTTGGTTTACCGCCATCGAGTAAACAAGAAACCAGCAGGCCCATTGCACAATGGTTAGTAGATGGCTCTGATACGGTTATAGCGGGTAGTATAAAAAGTTTGCGCAATATGCCGTTAGCTGAACTGCTAGACAAACCGGCCAACCGAAATACCCCTACGTTTGAAGTGACCTTACTCTATAACCCAGAACAACGAAGTGTAGTGAACATTGTACCTGGCCTTGTTGCCGTGATACTGACGATGACCATGATAATGTTTACCTCGGCTGCAATTGTCAGAGAGCAAGAGCGCGGGAATATGGAGATGCTCATCACCACGCCACTTGCCCCTATTGAATTGATGATTGGTAAAATATTTCCTTATATATTTATTGGCGCTATTCAAGTCACCATTATTTTAGGACTCGGTTATTGGCTTTTTAACGTGCCTTTTAATGGTGGATTGACCCAACTTGCGATTGCTACCTTGCTGTTTATTTGCGCCAGTTTAGTGCTCGGACTAGTTATATCAACCATTGCCAAAAATCAATTGCAGTCAATGCAAATGACCATTTTCATCTTGCTACCCTCAATATTATTATCTGGTTTTATGTTTCCTTATGAAGGTATGCCACTGCCGGCGCAATATATTGCAGAGGCGTTACCCGCTACGCACTTTATCCGCTTAATTAGGGGCGTTGTTTTACGTGATGTTGACGTTATTGAGATGAACTTTGATATGTTTTGGTTAATTGGTTTTACTTGTTTTGGTTTGCTCGTTGCAGCATTGCGTTTTAAAAAGACCCTTGATTAGTTTTCTTCAACTATCTATTTAAGCCCATACAACCTATTTCGAAATAAAATTTTTTATATCTACAACTTTTAAATTATCAATTTGTTAAATTAAGGCTTATTGGCGCCAACCATAATCATTGCACGTTGTGGGGTAAATACCATGCCCTTATTATCAACAAACTTAAATGGTATGGCGATATTTTTTAGTCCGGCATTTTTGATGATAGAAAAGTGTAAGTGAGGGCCAGTGGAAAACCCTGAGGATCCTGAACGAGCTAACTTATCACCCAGTGCGACTTTATCGCCCTCTTTCACTATTGCTGTATCCATGAGGATATGGGCATACGATGAAAAAGTACCATCATCATGAAGCACTTGGATGCCATTCGCTTTGTCTAAAAAGTAGCTTGTCGTACCGCTCATGTGATAATCATCTTTTACCCAAATCACGGTACCTGCTCTTACTGCTGTTAAATAAGTACCTACATCCATAGCTATATCAACGGCATATTTATTGTAGTCATTGGTATGGGAAAACTTGCCATTGAAACCTTGAGTGATTCGATGCCCTTTAAGTGAGCCGAAAGGAGCATGATATTGGTAGTTATCAGCAACACTTTTGGGATCACCTAATGCCAAGCGATAATTTAACTTAGGTGCTTTTTTTTTGCTTTCAAGTAAAGCTGTGCTGCCTCTTGCAGGAATTACCTTACTAATAAATTTTTGACTAAATGGGGAAGTAAAACCGACTTCAATAGGGGTAAAAAAAGCATTTTTAGCATAAAGGGTATAACCATGCTTCCCCTTGATATTATATAGTTTGATTTTAGAGGTAGGCTTTGTCGGGCTAGTGTATTGTAAAGTAGAAAAGTCTTGCTCTTTTTCTGGCGGCTTATCGCTAAATACCCAGTTACCATTGGCATCTTTATATTTATACATTTGCCCTGCTTGGCAAATAGTAAAACATCCAGCTAACAATAGTAGTAGCCATAATCCCTTCATAAAAACTTTCCTTGTATTATACCAATCAGACTAACTAAATGATCTTTTTGAATGGCCTAAATATCCAATAACATTGTTGCTTTCAATCCCAATAGCCAGCTATTGCTCAATCAAGCGCCTTGTTCTTGAAAATTTATCCTCATAAAAAATTGATCCATTAATTAATCTAATTGGTATTACTTATCCTGAACTTAGAGTATTGGATGTTTGGTGTATTAAACTTGAAAAATTAATCATATCAAGCTGTCACATCCTAATAAAGCTATGTTATGTTTTAATATAGGAGTAAATTAATGCTTCTACTTACAACGCAAACATTATATTAAAAAGTATTTAGATGCTATTTAAGTACACACTAATAACAGGTGACGTATTAAGATACAGACATTAGGTTACAAAGGGAGTTTATGAATAACTTAACACTATTAGGTATTATTTTACTGGTTGCAGGCAGCTGTTTATCATTTAACTCAAGCGCCGAAATTTATACTTGGACAGATAAAAACGGTAAGGTCCACTTTAGCGACAAACCAATCAGTGATGAAAAAGTTACGATAATAAAACCGAAAGAAAATAATAATATTTCAAAAACTGTCAGCAGCAACAGTCAATGGCAACAAGACTATAATAAAACTAAGCAAGCTAAAGCAGAACAAGCACAAAAAAAAGCTAAGAAAAAACAGAAAAACATAGGTTATTGCAATCAACTAAAAAGCGAACTTGCCCTGTATAAGCAAGGTGGCCGTCTTTATCTGATGTCGGCTGATGGCGAGAGAAATTATCAAAATGAAGAACAACTAACGGCTCAAAAGAAAAAGTTTACTAAGTTAATTAAACAAAACTGCCGTTAAGCTTGTTACCAAATTATTAGTTTGGAAAATTAGCGAAGAGGACGTCAGTAAGAGAGGTAATCATGACAAGAACATTACCTGTTATCAATATTAAAGCACAGAGTAGTCACCATGCGCTTTTTTTAATGTTAGTTGCGTTATTCATCACGTTTTGCACCTTAGTATTTAGCCAAGGTTATTGGCGACAACTTCATTTGGTGATTATCTTTATTTACCTGTGTTCACTGGTAATATTTATAACCGGTTTAGCAAAGTATCTAGAGCCTAAATATAGTTTATGCCTTAATCCTAATAACATAAAATATCAGCATAGATATGGTCACTGGAAAATTGACTGGCCACAAATCCAACGAATATCATTAATAAATGAAACCTCAGGCCTATCGACAATACAGTTGCCATATATAGGTATTCGTTTAATAGATTTATCTACGCTAGCCGATAAGATATCACCACGTTTGGCTAACCGTCTCATTCATGAACAAAAACCGCTAGTAGCTTTTGCAATGAGTCAGAAGTTACTTCCCCTTGATCAAAGTCTTCTTAACTTCGATCCTTTTGTTTTATCTTCTGGTGAAATACTGACAGGGCCATTAGCTGCATTCCTACATCACAGTACCCTATTGAATCAAGCGCTGGGTTATCACTTATTTTTGCCTGAAACAGCAATAGACCGTGACCTTAATGAGTTCTGTACTTTGCTGACGCAATGTATGAGATCTTCTACTGAATATAAATGAACAGTTGATAGTTCAGCTATCATGTCGATTGGGGCATTTTTTCAACGAGTAAATCAATAAAACATCGCACTTTAGGTGATAAGTGTTTTCGGCTTGGATAAATAGCGTAAACATCAATTGTTGGCGTGATGTAATCATTAAGTAATATAGCTAGCTTATTATCTTTCAGTGCTTTTTCCATAACAAATTCAGGTAATCTACAAATACCATGCCCTGCAAGTACCATGGCTAACTCCATACTTGCGCTATTACATAATAATTTAGCTTTTACTTCAACTTGGTTATCGGTGCCGTTGCTATGGCTGTAAATCCATTTCTTAGCTTGCTTTAAGTTACTGTAACAAATGCACTGATGCTCACTGAGTTGCTCTGGCGATTGTGGTAGACCAAAGCGTTTTAAATAGTCATGTGATGCCACAGTATAAGCTTTACAGCTATATATTTTTCGACAAACTAAGCTTGATTCTGCTAGTTTATCTGTGGCTCTAATTACCAAGTCAAAGCCATCTTGCACTAAATCAACATGGCGGTCATTTAAATCTAAAACCAAATTTACTTCCGGATACTGGTGCATAAACGCTGACACCACGTCTTGTAAATGGTTTTCTGCGAACGACGTTGGACAGCTTATTTTAAGCACGCCTTTGGGCTCTATATGACTTTGTGTTAATAGGGATACCGCATCATGGGCATCGAGTACTAACTGTTGGCATTGTTCATAATAGACTTGTCCTTCTGGGGTCAAACTGATCGATCGTGTGGTTCGGTTTAACAAACGAACGCCAACCCGTGCTTCAAGCTTATTAAGTGTTTTACTGATATAAGAATTTGAATGACCTGTTGCTATCGCGGCACCAGAAAAACTGCCGCATTCAACCACTTGGGTAAATATCACCATACCATCAAAAAGTTTGGAGTCGTTATTATGAGTCATATGGAAAAAGTTTTTCTCATTAGAGGCTATTAATTACATTCGATTATAGCTATATACTAGCTATATATTAAGTTTTAAGTCTAAAACATATTATTTAGGCTAAAGTTGTATACCCATTACCAATCAAAGTGCAGGATTTCAGTGGGAATTAAAACCACTTTAGGCAAGGCAAATAATTTAAGCATAGTCATTCTATGGTTTGATTATTTAACGCCGTATAAAGTGATTTTAAGCCCATCAAAGAAGCGCTTGAGCAACATCACTCCATCGTTGCTGTGACTCATAATGGCGCTACATGGATGTAGCTTACTAGAGAATGCAGGAGCATATTCTCCTGAACAACCATTATTTCATCACAGCGCCTTGAATTGAAATTGCTCAAACACTCTGAAACATGCATCTTGAATGGTAACGGGTATAACCATTAAATCATCTAATTTATAAATACAATAGGAAGCATTATTATGAAATTATTAGCCTTTGCAGCCAGCAGCAACTCAAAATCTATCAACAAACAACTGGCCACTTACGCAGCCTCACTAGTACCCGGTGCTACCGTGGAGATATTAGATCTTAATGATTATGAAATACCATTATTTAGTCAAGACAAAGAAGAGTTGTTAGGTCAGCCAGAAGCTGCAAAGTCTTTTTTTGCTAAGCTAGGTCAAGCAGATGCTATTATCATTTCATTTGCTGAGCACAACGGTTCATATACTGCAGCCTATAAAAACTTATTTGATTGGACTTCTCGAATCGAGCAGAAATTATTTCAGAACAAACCAATGGTATTACTGGCAACGTCACCAGGTCCTGGTGGTGCCAATACGGTATTAACCGCAGCTACTGGCTCTGCTCCTTATTTTGCTGGTGATGTGAAAGCTAGTGTATCGATTCCGAGCTTTTTTGATAATTTCGATAGCGAAAAACAAGAAATTAGTAACCCAGCAATACTTGATGAGTTGAAGTCTGCTCTAGCCCAATTAAGTTAAACCGAGCAATAGCTCTGAATTCATCCATAGATAAAAATAACCACCAATTCTTTTAAATAGATTGGTGGTTATTTATGAGTAGTTCAGGACAAAATTTTAATCATACTCACTTGCTGAGTCCTTGAAAAATAATGAAGTAACCCTTCTTCAATTGATTCAAGTTATGAGCTATAACATTTTACCTTGTCGATATTACACTTAGCCCTTGAATAGTGTGACAAGTTAGCATAGATTTAGTTACATTCTGTTTGCTCAATACCCAATGATTATTCTATGACTCCAGTTAGCTATTTCCCGCACAAAAATAATGAAATGTATGTTGAAGATATTGCTGTTAGTGATATTGCTCAGCATGTACAAACCCCTTTTTATTGCTATTCAAGTACCGCCATTGAAACGAGTTTTCAAGAATATCAAAATGCTTTTATCAGCCAAGATGCCCTGATTTGCTATGCCGTAAAAGCTAATAGCAACCAAGCGGTTCTTGCTACCTTAGCCAAATTAGGCTCAGGTGCTGACGTAGTATCAATGGGTGAAATTCGACGCGCGATAACCGCTGGTATTAAGGCCGATAAAATCGTCTACTCTGGTGTTGCGAAAACCCAAGAAGAAATTCACTATGCTTTATCGTTAGGTATTTTCCAATTTAATGTTGAGTCTGAGCCAGAGTTAGAGTTGATATCAAAAGTAGCCACTTCTCTTAACAAAACGGCTTCGATCGCTTTTCGTATTAATCCTGATGTCTGTGCGCAAACTCATGCAAAAATTTCCACAGGGAAAGCAGAGAACAAGTTTGGCGTCCCTATTTCAAAAGCTCGAATTGCCTATAAACGAGCAGCATCGTTACCGGGTATTAAAGTGCAAGGTGTTGATGTACATATTGGCTCTCAATTAACCAGTTTGGCTCCTTTTGAAGAAGCGTATCAGCGAATTGCTGAACTAGTTGATGAGTTAAGAGCTGATGGTCATGAAATCAGTGTTGTTGATGTTGGCGGTGGTTTAGGTATTACCTATCTTGATGAAGTTATCCCGAATAAGCAAAGCTACGCTGATTTAGTTAAGGCGCAACTTGGTCACCTTAATTGCAAGATTATTATTGAGCCGGGACGATCATTATTGGGCAATGCGGGCATCCTTGTCTCAAGTGTTGTTTTTGTAAAAAATGGCGAAGAACGACAATTTTTGATTCTTGATGCAGGTATGAATGACTTGATCAGACCGAGTATGTATGAGGCATATCATCAAATTATTGCCGTGAATAAAGGTGCTAACGAATTAAAAACCTATGACGTGGTAGGTCCAGTTTGTGAAACAGGCGATACCTTTGCTAAAGCAAGACAAGTACATGAATCGGATGCAGGTGATTTAATTGCGATTATGAGCAGTGGTGCTTATGGTTCAGTGATGTCGTCTAGCTATAATACGCGTATGTTGGCGCCTGAAGTGATGGTGAAGGGAAATGAATTTGCTATAGTAAAAAAACGCCCAAGTTATGAAGAGATTATCAAGCAAGATATTATACCAAGCTGGCTGTAAATAGATTTTGCTACTCATACTTATAGGTAACTATCGTTAAATTTATCTTATCAATGTCTCTGCTATCAAGTTTATCTACATAAAAAATGGCTCTTAATCTTACCGATTAAAAGCCACTAACTACCAGGTAATTTCGTCGCTTTATTTGGCTACTTACCTAAACGCCCAATTCTCAAATAATTCAATGATAAAGCAGATCACTTTAATAGTCTGTTAGTACTATTTTCTGCTCAATATCACGAGACAAAGCCGACAGTAATTTTATTACCTCAAAACTTGCTGATTCCATTAACGTTAATTTTTCAACCGCTAATTCTGTATCACCTGAGCTGAATGCTTTTAACGCTTCAATGCCTCTTAAATGCACTTGAGCATGCGGTTGTTCTATTTTTTTAAAAGACTGTTGAGACGAATATTTTTCTGCCCCTTCACCTTCATAATACCATTTACCCAATCTGCACATACTGTGGTCTGCAAAGTCATCCTGTGATTTATCTGACATACCTAACATCACTTTATATACATCAAGCTTCCACACCACATGATCCATTTTTACTGTTTGAATAAACGAATCTGACGTGGAGTTAGTAATAACGGTATACATATGCTGAGATAGTTTCACAATTTTATTTGCAATACCCTCTATAGATGAAGTGCTTTTTTTGATTTCGCCACTTTTATCACCGACCTCTTGAATCCCCCCAATAACGTCGCCCATTTGTTGATTAACTTGTTCAATGAGATTGGATATTTCATTTGACGCTTCAGCTGAACGCTGTGCTAACGTTCTGACTTCATCTGCAACAACTGCAAAACCACGACCTTGTTCACCTGCTCTAGCCGCTTCAATAGCCGCATTTAACGCAAGTAAATTAGTTTGATCAGAGATCCCTTTGATAATATTAACAAAATCATTGATCCCACCTGTCACTGTTTTTAATTGGTCAACTGAGTTTGATGCACTTTGAGTATCATCACTTATTTCTGTGGTCGACTTTATGGTTGCAGAAAGCATATCCATAATTTGGTCAAACAACTGTTGAGATGATTGGAATTGATCACGATAATCAATGAGCTCTGTAGAAGTAGTAGCAAGACTCTCTCTGATTTGATCAACCAAGGTTGATGACTGTAACCAAAGCTTATTTAAATCGTCCTGGTTTTTATATCTAGCAGCTGTGTCGGACATATCCTCAGTAAGCTCACAATTAGCATCGTTAGCTTGTTTTAATTCACTTTCTAAGGTTTGATTCTGTATTTTTAATGATTCTATCTCGTCTTTAAGCGACTTTATCTCTTTCTTACTCTTTGAATTAAATATCATTTACATATCTAGCTAGTCATATCGTGTATTTATTTAAACATATTGAAAATAAATTTACCTTATTGTTTTTAGATAATTGACTGTTTATTTGATCTATACCCTTTGTCGCTCAAAGTGCAGGATTTCAGTGAGAATTAACATGATTTTAGTCGAGGAAGATAATTAGTAAAGAGTAGAGACATTAATTCCATTTACTGGGGAGTAATCTCATAATATTGTTCTATGTTTCTGGATTAATGCGCATTGGGCGCATTGATTAACTTATTTTAGCTGTAAGTCAAGAGTATTTAGCACCAACTGGCTTCATTAACAGGGGCTTTCAACTGCTCCTCAATATTTGCTAACAATACTCGATAACCTACATTGCCATAAAGTACTTGTCTGCCATTATCAATGATATACGTTGGACTGCCTTTTAAAGACAATAACTTGGCTTGTTGATAATCAGCCATCAAAGCGGCTATTGCTCTGCCATCATCTATCGATTTTTTCACTTCATCCGCTTTATAGCCAGCTTTTTCAATGAGCCCAAACAAAATAGCTAAGTGACTAATATCTTTACCTTCAATAAAGAATGCCTGACGAAATAAGAGCGCAAGCTCAATGCTAACGTTTGCACCCAGTGTTAACTCAACCCCCTTTAAAACAAGATGCGGGTTAGCAGAAGAATGAGGGCGAACACTTTTCCACAGTTCAGCATTAATGGGTGCGTCAGGATAAGGGGCTGCAGCATTTTGAACATGGCTGGAAAACCCTGAAAATCCACCTTTATCTTGCCACTGGTTAGGAATTTTATTGCTCGCATCGCCAAAGATATCAAGGTAATGATAACGAAGTTCAATCTTACCTAACAATTTTTCATTAAGTTCTTCAATACGTCTTTGTGCTATCCACGCCCAAACGCATAAAATATCACTGTAATAGTCAATTACAACAGGGGCTGCCATGTTTACTCCACTTTACTAAAATTAACTTAAGAATGAATTGGTAATAATTTACTTAATATTACCTTGAGATAAGCTTACCCAACTAACACCAAGCATTGCAAATATCGTCTAGACTAGAAGTGATTACTGAAACATTTAGATAACCTACCCGCTTCAGTTGCTCGGCAGAAAAAATAGCCCGTGCGCCAGTCGCGCAGTGTAAATAAATTGGCTGTGATTCATTGGGATACATGTGTAACATTTTCATTTCAAGCAAGCCACGAGGAATATTGATAGTGCCTTCGGCTGACTTTTCAGCATACTCACTGGGCTCTCGCACATCGATAATCACACCACTTTCTTGCTTGGCTAACAACATCGCCTCTTCAACAGTCATGATGGTCAATGATTCTTTTGCTTGTGCTATTACTTCAGGTATTGTTTTTAACATACTTATTCCTCTATGGATCAATTAGGCTAGATTTAAATTAACTTATGCAATACAGCCACATTTTTACTTCTTAATCACGGCTTTTAAAGCCTACTTTTTTTAAAATCGTCATCATTAAACACCATTTAGTGAAAGATGATTGTATTAAGTTAACAGCAATAAAGGCAGTAAACCATAGCCAGTTTTGAGAATAATTAAACGCTAAAAAAAGTGATAATAAAATCATAGTGCCGGCAATTAACCTAAGTGCTTCATTGATTGTCATGATTATTTCCTTAGAAGTTGAAATTAATATTTAGATGATTTTTAATGTTTTTTAATGTTTTTTAATGTTTTTTAATGTTTTTTAATGTAATAAGCAAAATATACTTAACATTAGTGTTTACTAATATTAACTATATTAGCCTTTACTAATTTAGAAAACAAGTATAAAGTAAAATACATATTATCGAGTGAGCTCTCATGAATAAACTTATGAATACTGAACAACAGAAACTTTTAGAAAATGCGACCGAAGTAGCAGGAATTTTGAAGCAATTATCCAACCCTTACCGGTTAATGATCTTATGTTGTTTAAGTGATAATGAACTGACTGTTGGTGATTTAAATCAACGCATTGATCTTTCACAATCTGCGCTTTCACAACATCTGGCCAAATTAAGGGAGAGTAATATAGTAACGACAAGAAGAGAATCGCAAACCATATTCTATCGTATTGCTAACCCCAAAATAGAAGAGTTACTGCGTGTATTACATGCAAAATTTTGTAGTGACGAGTAAAGCATTGAAGTTTACGTTTAGTAATCAAAAAGTGAATTAATAATGACCATTAAAACTACTTTTACCTCTGCATTACTTAGTAAGGTACTAAACAGTAAAGTCCCACTCTTTATTTTGATATTATCAATTCTCGCAGGTTTGATAGCGCTTAACTTTACGCCACGCGAAGAAGAACCACAAATTGTTGTACCGATGATCGACGTTATCGTCGATGTCCCAGGGGTTAACGCCAAACAAGTAGAACGCTTAGTTACCACCCCACTTGAAAAACTATTAGCACAAGTAAAAGGTGTAGAGCACGTTTATTCGGTCAGTAATAGCAATCAATCTGTGGTTACACTACGATTTACTGTCGGTGAAAATCGCGAACGAGCATTGTTAAATACCTATAACAAATTGCACGCCAATACTGAAAAAATTCCTGCTATTGTGAGTAATTGGCGGGTTAAACCTATTGAAGTAGATGATGTCGCTATTGTCATGTTAGCGTTATACAGTACTAATAGTAGCCAAGTAGATGATTTCGCGTTAAGGCGACTTGCTGAAGAAGTATCTACCTTTTTACAAGCGATTGAGAACACCAGTGAGGTTAATATTGTTGGTGGTCGCGCACGTCAAATACAAGTAAATATCAATCCAGAACAAATGACAGCACGACAAGTTACTGTCGATGATATTTTTAATGCAATTAAAGTGTCAAATGTACTTGAAAGCCACGGAAATATTACCCTATCGAATCAATCAATAACGCTTGAAAGTGGTGATACCTATCGAGATATTGACGCCCTAAAGCAAACCCCCATTAGTGTTATCGATGGCAGCGTTATTTTATTAAAAGATATCGCCGAAGTGATTGATGGACCTGCAGAACAAACTAGCTATACCTGGTTAGATTATGCGAACACTCCTAATAATAGCAGCGACCATCCTATGGTAACCATTAGTATTGCCAAACAACGTGGCAGTAATGCTGTAACCGTTGCCAATGCGGTACATGAGAAAATGGCACATTTACAATCGACCATTTTCCCTGCCAATGTTGAAGTACAAGTATTACGCGATTACGGTGAAACGGCTAATGACAAAGTAAATGATTTAACCACTAGTTTAGCCTTCGCTGTTTTTACAGTGGTGGTTTTTATTGGTGTGTTTTTGGGGTGGCGATCTGCTGTTGTGGTCGGTTTAGCAGTACCTATTTGTTACGGCATCACTTTATCTTTAGACTTAATTTTTGGTTACACCATTAACCGCGTTACCTTGTTCGCGCTAATTCTATCATTAGGTTTATTGGTCGATGATCCCATCACTGGGGTAGATAATATTGAACGGTATTTGGCAAAAATAAAAGGCAAAGCTAAGACTAAAAACATACATGACGCTATTGTTGCAGCCATTAATGAAATACGTATACCTTTAATCATGTCTACCGTCACCATTGTACTTGCCTTTATTCCACTGGCATTTATTACTGGCATGATGGGACCCTATATGGCGCCAATGGCCTTTAATGTTCCGCTAAGTGTAATCAGTTCAACCTTGGTCGCCTTTTTAGTTACGCCATGGTTAGCTGGAAAACTTATCAAAGCTAAACCTGTTTCAACAAGTTCAGCTGAGGCAGTTAATCCTCAAGGTTTTCAACGTTTCTATTCTAAAGTACTAACGCCACTGTTAGATAGTCGTGCTAAAGGAAAAGCAGTACTTGCCCTAGTATTGCTTTTATTTATACTTGCCGCTTTGTTACCTGTAATGCGCTGGGTGCCACTTAAATTATTACCTTTTGATAATAAAAATGAAGTGCAAGTAATCATTGATATGCCTGAAAACTCCACCCTTGAGCAAACGGCTAACATGGCTAAGAAAGTATCAGTAATATTACAAAGAATTCCTGAAGTAACTGCCATTGCCAGTTATGTTGGATTACCCTCCCCCATAGACTTTAACGGTATGGTTAGGCAGTACTATCAACGTCATGCACCTTATTTAGCCGACCTGCGAGTACTACTGCTTGATAAAAGTCAACGTGAACACCAATCTCACGCCATTGTCTTAAGAATGCGAGAGCACTTAGCACCATTGACTAATGAATTAGCACATAGCAGCGATATTAAAATACGTGTGGTAGAAGTGCCACCTGGCCCGCCAGTATTAAGCACACTGGTGGCAGAAATTTATGGTAGTGAATTCACTCCGTATGAGAGCTTACAACAGGCTGCGATCTTAGTGGAACAACGACTAAAAGTAGAGCCCTTTGTGGTCGAGGTTGACTCAACTGTTGGAGGCGAACAAACACGATTGCGCTTTGATAGTGATAAAACTAAAGCGGCTCTTTCTGGTGTATCGACTTCAAGTATTAATCAAACCATTGGCGTCGCAACAAAGGGGAAAATTGCCGGTTATTTACACCTTGATAATGAAGCATCTCCCTTAGCCATTAATATCAAGTTGCCACTTGAACAACGCCAATCATTAAGTGATTTAAAACGCCTTTCCTTAAAAGGGCAAGCAGGCATAATACAAAACAGTACACCGCAGGGCATTGATATGGCGCCGCGACCTTTAGTATCTTTAGGAGAGCTTGGCGAGTTTATTCAACATAATCGTGATAAGCCGATATTCCATAAAGATTTAAGATCTGTTGTTTATGTAACTGCTGATATCTCAGGCAGAACACCTGCAGAGGTTATTGCAGATATCAGCAGTGATTTGATAAAAAACGAACTCGAACTTAATACTGAAAATATTGAGCAACGTAAACAAAGTGAGCAAAAAAATTGGCAAAATCGTAGCTTCCTAACAAATGGTGGCGGTACTGCTTGGCAATTACCCGATGATATTGAACTTTCATTTAGTGGTGAAGGTGAATGGCGTATCACCATTAGAGTCTTTCGAGATATGGGACTAGCTTTTGCATTCGCACTAACAGCCATATTTATTGTCCTGCGCATCCAAACAGGCTCGGCTGCTTTGTCAGGCATTATCATGTCAGCTATACCATTAACAGTGATTGGTATTATGCCGGGCTTCTTTATATTAAACCAATTTGGCGAGCGCCAGGTTGCCGGTGCACCTGATCCTATTCTATTCACGGCCACTGCGATGATAGGCATGATTGCTTTGGCGGGAATAGTGGTTAGAAATTCCTTAATTTTAATTGAATTTATTAGTCAAGCACAGCAACAAGGAGCTTCAATAAAAGAATCTTTAATTCAAGCAGGTGCAGTAAGAATGAGGCCGGTATTACTGACCGCTGGCACAACACTGCTGGGGAATTTAATTATCACCTTAGACCCTGTATTTAGCGGACTCGCTATAGCCATAATATTCGGCATTATCTCCTCAACGGTATTTACACTACTCGTGGTACCTATCGTTTATTCATTAGTTTTTGATGGTAATGCAAGTACAGACGATTCATCACATAACACTCTCGATAGTAAGGTTTCATCATGAGTACACCTCAAATTCAACAAGAGAAAGCTGTGAAAAAAATTATTATCCCAGTACTAGCGCTGATTATATTGTTAATAATGGTGGCTTGGTTAGCGGGGTATTTTAACAATAAAGTTCCTCCTGGCTTTGAAAAAACCTCCACCGAATTAGTTAACTTCGATAGCTACAAGGTAAAGAGCAGCACAGAAGCAATATTTGAAGGTATTGCCGCCAGTATTACCGCGAAACAAGCAACGATTATCTCGTCGAGACTGTTAGCACGAATAGAGCAAATAAATGTTCGTTCGGGCGATAACGTCAAAAAAGGTGACGTACTAATTATACTTGAGCATAACGACCTGTCATCAAGGGTTATTGAAGCCCGTGAGCAAGTCAATGCAATGATCGCAAGGTACACAGAGGCACAGAAAAATTTTGAACGGGCTAAGGAGTTATTTAATAAAAAAATTGCTTCTCAGTTTGATTTAGATAAAAGCAAGGCGGACTATCAAAGTATTAAAGCAGAACTGACCGCTGCTAAACAAAGTTTAGCCCAAGCCCAAACAACATTAAGCTACGCAACACTGCGCGCGCCAATTAATGGCAAAGTTGTTGATCGTTTTGCAGAGCCCGGTAATACAGCGCAAGCAGGCGAAAAATTATTATCACTATACAATCCTCTTTCTTTACGTGTTGAAGCTCAAGTGCGTGAACAGCTCGCACTTACCCTCACGCAAGGACAAAGTGTCACGGTTGAATTACCAACGATAAAGCAAAAATTAGTAGGTTTAGTGGAAGAAATAGTACCTGCAGCAAATACCGGGTCTCGTAGTTTTTTAATAAAAGTGAGCCTATCCTATCAAGAGAACTTGTTACCTGGCATGTACGCTCGCCTATTAATCCCTGCGGGTGATGCACAAAAGCTTTATATACCGAAAAATAGTGTGTTTCATATTGGTCAACTCGACTTTGTTCATGTGCTTATTGATGGGCAAAGTCAAAAACGTTTTGTACGAATAGGTGCAAATGTTAAACCAGGCTTTATTTCAATTATCTCGGGCCTTGTTGATGGAGACATTGTGGTTACTACCGATTAAACATTTGAGATCTGTGATAATAGAGGATAGCCGCTCACCCTCAAATAAATGAATCCGATTGGTATATCCCCCAAATAAAGTGGTAATTGGTTGCCTTATTAGCTGAAATACGTCGATAACGCAAAACTTGATACAATTTCACTTCTCACACTTAGTTACAAGTTGGCTATATAGCTAAAATTTGATAGAATCGCGTAAAATTTAATACATCAATATTTTAATCATTTAATAATCGATTAATAATCATTTTTTAAGGATGAACATGAAATCTAAAATAGCCATTGCTGCACTGCTTTTATTACCATTTTCAGGTCAATACGCCCTAGCAGAAGAAGCTGCAACTGAAGAAGCATCTGCTTTCACTATTTCTGCCGAATTAGGTATGTTATTTAAAACAGGTAATACCAAAAGTGGCGATATCAAAGCGGCTTTAAATATCAAACATGAAGAAGGCCAATGGTTGAATTTATTAGCTTTCAATGCCCTTGCTAAAAAACTTGAAACAGAAGACGAAGATACTGGCGAAAATGAATTTGAAAGCACAGATAATAAGTGGGACATCCTAGGGCAAACTAACTACTCTCTTGAGGAAGGTGGGAAAAACTACCTTTACGCGAGTGCTTATTATGAACAGGATAAGTTCAGTAGTTTTGACTACCAAACGTCAGCCTCTTTAGGTTGGGGTCGTCATTGGTGGGAAACTGAAACCAGTTCATTTTTTGCTGATATTGGCCCTGGTGTAAAATACGACGTTCTTCGCGCTATACCTGCAATGGGTGCTGATCCTGCGATCATGGAAAGCACTGAAACTGCAGCCATAGTACAAGCACAAGCTTTATACACTAAACAAATTAATGACTTTGTAGAATTTAAGCAATACTTTGTTGCTAAGCAAGCATTTGAATCTGATAAAAACAGTGTTTACAAATCAGAAACGTCATTAACAACTAAGCTAATTGAATCATTACAGTTCAAATTCGCTTTTCGTGTTGATTACGATACAGAAGTAGAAGAAGGTTTTGAGAATACTAATACTGAAACGTCAGTAACCTTAGTTTATAGCTTCTAAGCTACTCTTATAAAGTAATTAAGACCTTTAATGGTTGTTACTTGATTAATATGAAAAAGGCTGTCATTTCACTTTAGAAAGCAGCCTTTTTTTGTGCCTTAATTATTTATTCATCAACTAAAACATACTTCTCATTCTGCTAAAAACAAAAAACCAGCCAATGAGGCTGGTTTTTATTAGTCAATTAGGAAAACCTAATTGGAACTAGTTACTATTAAAACTGGTTAGACGTATTGTTAGCGCCGCCTGCTTTAAGTGCGTTCTCACCAGCAAAGTATTCTTTGTGATCATCACCCATGTCAGAGCCTGACATGTTTTGATGTTTAACACAGGCGATACCTTGACGAATTTCTTTACGTTGTACACCTTCAACATAACCAAGCATACCCGCATCACCGAAGTACTCTTTAGCCAAGTTATCAACAGACAATGCCGTTGTGTGATAAGTAGGAAGCGTGATTAGGTGATGGAAAATACCGGCTTCACGTGACGTATCAGCTTGGAAAGTACGGATTTTGTCATCAGCTTTAGCAGCTAATCCACTTGAATCGTAATCTTCATTCATTAAGTCAGCACGAACATAGCTAGATACATCTTCGCCAGCTTCAACCATTGCGTCGAATGCTTGTTGACGGAAGTTTAACGTCCAGTTAAATGATGGGCTGTTGTTGTAAACAAGCTTAGCATTTGGAATCACTTTACGTACTTCATTCATCATACCCGCGATATCTTTCACGCTCGGTGTTGCAGTTTCAATCCAAAGAAGGTCAGCGCCGGCTTTAATTGCTTCGATGCTATCAAATACACAACGCTCTTCACCAGTACCTTGACGGAATTGGTATAAACCAGAAGGTAAACGCTTAGGACGTACTAATTTACCGTCACGATTGAAACATACATCGCCTTCAGCCATATCAGCTACGTCAATTTCTTCAACGTCTAGGAAAGAGTTATATATATCGCCTTGATCGCCGGGTTCTTTAACAACAGCGATTTCTTTAGTAAGACCAGCACCTTCAGAATCAGTACGTGAAACGATAATACCGTTGTCGATACCTAGTTCTAGGAAAGCATGACGTAATGCACGAATCTTAGAATGGAAATCAGCGTGAGGAACCGTTACTTTACCGTCTTGATGTCCACATTGCTTTTCATCAGCAACTTGGTTTTCAATTTGAAGAGCACAAGCACCCGCTTCAATCATTTGCTTAGCCATTAAGTAAGTCGCTTCAGCATTACCAAAACCAGCATCAATATCAGCAATAATTGGTACAACATGAGTAACATGGTTATCAATTTGATCTTGGATAGCAGCTTTATCGCCAGCATTTGCTGCGTCTAGTTCACGGAAAAGACCACCTAGTTCACGTGCATCAGCTTGACGTAGGAAGGTATAAAGTTCTTCAACCAAAGAAGCTACAGAAGTTTTCTCATGCATAGATTGATCAGGAAGAGGACCAAATTCGCTACGTAGTGCTGCAACCATCCAACCAGAAAGGTATAAATAACGACGGTCTGTTTTGCCATCAAAATGCTTCTTGATAGAAATCATTTTCTGTTGGCCAACAAAACCATGCCAGCAACCTAGAGATTGAGTGTATTTAGAGCTATCAGCATCATAAGCTTCCATGTCAGCACGCATAATGTCTGCAGTATACTGAGCAATCTCTAAACCAGTTTTGAATTTGTTCTGTGCACGCATTCGAGCTACAGATTCTGGGTTTATAGCATCCCAAGAGCTACCTGCATTTGCTTTAATCGCTTGAACCGCTTCTATTGCACTTTGATAGTTAGACATAACATTCTCCAAAAGTCTTGTTGTAGATAAAATAATATTTATTAGTAAAGGCTGATTAACGTTCTACTTAGAGTAACTAAGCCAGAGGTATAAACCTCCGAATGAATCTCAAAAAAGAAGCTTTCACACCGGACTACAAAAATAATACCCATGTTCTCAGTATTTTTGAAATATATAACCTACATTGCCGTCATTCACGACATGAATACACATCGTCATTTATCGATCTAATTAGGTACTTCTTATTACTATAATGATAAAATTTCATTGAATTAGCCCCGCATTTAGCTTATATCTACCTGACTTATATTTATTAAGAGAGCCATTAATCACATGAATATTTCTAAAATTGATTTAAATTTGCTTATTTATTTAGACGTATTGCTACGAGAGAAGAATGTTACCCGGGCAGCCAGCCAACTTAACATCACACAACCGGCAATGAGTAACGGCTTAAAACGACTAAGGACTTTATTTAACGATCCTATTTTAGTACGAACTTCTGACGGTATGGTTCCAACAGAGCGGGCTCGAGCGTTAGCACCTAGTATTCGTAAAATATTGCTTGAATTAGAAGAAGCATTGCAAGGTGAAGAGGAATTTAACGAATTAAAGAGCCAACGTGTATTTAGAATAATGGCCAGTGATTATGCAGCATCAACCTTAATTCCCACTCTATTAAGATCTTTAAATAAAGTTGCTCCCAACATTACTCTTGATATCATGACTCCAAGTGATGTGACCTTTCATGATGTTGAGGCAGGTAAAATTGATATGGCGATTAATCGCTTTGATGAATTACCGCAATCCTTTCACCAAAAAGCCATTTGGCGTGACTCTTTCTCTTGTTTATTAAGTGCTGATAGCCCATTGGTGAGTAAATTCAACTTAAATGCTTATCTAGGTGCAAAACATGTCTGGGTTTCAAAGACAGGCTTTGGTGTTGGCGTGGGGATGGATCCTAAAGATGTTCAGAAACTCGGTTGGGTTGATGAAGCACTTGCCCGTTTAGGTAAAAAACGTGACATAAAGGTTTTTACTCGTAATTATCATGTTGCTATGCAGTTGGCTTATGAAGATAACTTAATTGCAACGTTGCCGACCAAAGCTGCGCAGTTACACAAGAATGACAGCAACTATACTATTATAAAACCGCCTTTTGAAATCCCTGAAATAGAATTAAAAATGATCTGGAGCCCTTTGCTTCATCACGACGCCAGCCATATTTGGTTTAGACAATTAGTGATTGCCGCGGCCCTAAAATGCCAGGAGAATATGTAACTCACCATGAAGAATGTGCTCTATACCATTTTCGCTATCAGTATATGTTTGATGCTAGGAAAGCTTGCTAATTATCTATTAGCAGCTTTACCGGCTAGTTTATATGGCATGATTATTTACGCGCTATTTTTACAACTCAATTGGTTTAGTCCCGATAAGATAACCAAAACTAATCAGTGGTTTATTAAGCATATGGGGGTCTGTCTGGTACCTGCAGGCATGGGGATAATCAACCATTTCCAACTCATTCAACAACATGGTATTGCTTTAGTGGTTATTATTTTTAGCTCAACGTTTATCTTACTTACCGTTATTGGCTACTTGAGCGAGCGTTATTTAATAACGCCGGATAATATCAAAAGCAAAACACCGACAGGCTCAAGATAATGCTGACTACTTTCATTGTTAACAGCCCTATATTGGCAAGCATAGTTTTTACCTTAATCACTATAGCAACTTATCAGTTTGCCTCCGCTTGCCAACAAAAATGGCAATACATTTGGTTAAACCCTATGCTGTTTACTATTAGCATATTGGTTCCTTTCTTACTGTTAATTGATATTAATTACCAAGAATATAGTCAGACAACAGAGATACTTAACCTTTTACTAGAGCCAGCTATTGTTGCCCTCGGTTTACCTCTTTATCAGCAATTTAAGCAGATACGCTTCTATTGGCGAGAAATGACCGCTATTTTAGTCTTAGGTATTACAGTCGTTATTACCGTAAGCTTTTTACTTGCTATGTGGTTAATAAAAGCACCTGAGATTGCCATCGCTTTGTCATTAAAATCTGTCACAACCCCCATAGGCATTACTTTAACAGAACAGTTGTTTGGTGATAGCTCTATCACGGCTTTTGCTATCTTGATTGCTGGTTTATTTGGTGCATTACTGGGACCTCAATGGCTGAGTTTTATTGGCATAAACTCAGCTAAAGCACAGGGGTTAGCCATTGGTAGCGCCAGTCATGTTATTGGCACTGCAGTACTCGTTCGCAAGAGCGCAGAACATGGCGCATACAGCTCTGTTGCACTGATTTTATCCGCTATACTCACCGCACTGATTAGTCCTTGGTTAATACCTTTATTACAGCAATTATTTAACTAAGCCATTAAAGTGAACACCAACACCAGTTATCACCAAGCACCATTCACAATATGAATGGTGCTTATCATAAAGTACAATAATATGTATTAATGTACTAATACTTCAATATAAATGTAAAAATAACCAACTTTAACAAACACTTAGCTTAAACATTGTTTTAAGTAACGTTAATCAAGTCTCTTAGATACTCTAAAGCACTATTGCCAGCAGTGATAATAAACCATAGGATTATCACTAATATGTATTTCTAGCGCTACTTTGGCCTAATAGTTGTTAAAGTAGCGATTAAATAGAAGTGTTTACACAAACATTCTTGACGCTTTAACATAAAGTTTTGAAAATAAGGTGAAGTAATAATGGTAGCGACAGTAACGATAGAGAACTTAACAGTAAGCCAATGTCTTTTTGATTTTATTGAAAATGAAGCACTACCTGACACTTCCATTAGTTCAAGTCATTTTTGGCAACAGTTTTCCAGTATAATTCATGATCTGAGCCCTGAAAATAAGCAGCTTTTATTAAAACGTGATGCCTTACAAGCAAGTATTGATAATTACCATCAAGACAATAAGCCACTTGAGTTTTCTCATTATAAAAAATTCTTAGCAGATATTAACTACCTTGTTCCTCAAGTAGATGATTTTAGTATCAACACCAGCAATGTCGATAACGAATTAGCGTTAATGGCAGGACCACAACTTGTTGTGCCAATAATGAATGCTCGTTTTGCGCTAAATGCCGTAAATGCTCGCTGGGGAAGTTTATATGACGCGCTCTATGGCACTGATGTAATCAGCCATGAAAATGGTGCACAACCAGGTAAAACATATAATCCGATACGTGGAAAAAAGGTTATAGCGTTTGCCAAAGATTATTTAGATCAAGCTATTCCGCTGCTTAACGGTAACCACAGCCAAGCTATTAGCTATCACTTAACCGAACAACAATTAATGGTAAGTTTGGATAACGGTCAGCAAAGTCCTCTGAAAGACCCCTCTGCATTTATCGGCTTTAGTGGCAGCATAAATAAACCAGATTCGATGATGTTTACTCATAACGGTTTACATCTAAATTTACTGTTTAGCGACGAGAGTGCGATAGGAAAAGAAGATGCTGCAGGATTAAGCGATGTAGTACTTGAATCAGCGTTAACGACCATTATGGATTGTGAAGATTCTGTTGCGGCTGTTGATGGCGAAGATAAAGTAGTAGCTTATCGAAATTGGTTAGGGCTAATGACGGGCAAGTTAACCGCCGAACTGAATAAAAATGGTAAAAAAATAACCCGCACCATGAACAATGACTTGAGTGTTCAAACACTAACTGGCGACACAGTTACTCTCAAAGGTCGTAGCTTAATGTTCGTACGTAATGTTGGCCATTTGATGACAAACAATGCCATTGTCGATAATCAAGGTAACGAAGTACCTGAAGGCATACTCGATGCTATGATCACTTCGTTGATTGCCTTGCATGATTTAAAAGGTAATAGCGCATTTAGCAATAGTAGTGAAGGTTCTATTTACATTGTTAAACCCAAAATGCACGGCCCTGAGGAAGTTGCTTTTGCAAATACATTATTCTCACGTGTAGAGACGGCATTATCATTACCTCAAAACACCGTTAAAATGGGCATAATGGATGAAGAGAGACGTACTAGTGTTAATTTGAAAAACTGTATTTTCGCAGCTAAAGATCGTGTGGTATTTATCAACACTGGCTTTTTAGATAGAACAGGTGATGAGATTCATACCTCAATGATGGCCGGTCCTATGGCCAGAAAAGCAGATATAAAACTAACACCTTGGATTGGCGCTTATGAAGATAACAATGTAGATGTTGGCCTAGCTTGTGGCTTCAGTCAAAAAGCACAGATAGGTAAAGGTATGTGGCCTATTCCAGATCAAATGGCTAATATGATCGCAACGAAAATTAATCATGTAGAAGCTGGAGCAAATACTGCTTGGGTTCCTTCACCAACCGCTGCAACATTGCATGCACTGCACTACCATAGAGTGAATGTATTTGAGTTACAAAAGCAACTTGCTAAGCGTAAACCGGCTAATATAGACGATATTTTAACCATCCCTCTAGCTGAACATACTAATTGGACTGAACAGGAAATTAGTGATGAGTTAGACAATAACTGTCAAGGTATTTTAGGCTATGTAGTTCGCTGGATAGATGATGGCGTAGGCTGCTCGAAAGTTCCGGATATAAATAATGTCGGTTTGATGGAAGATAGAGCCACTTTACGTATTTCTAGCCAGCACATTGCTAACTGGCTTACTCATAATATTTGTACTATTGCGCAAGTTCAGGCCAGTTTAGAAAAAATGGCAGCTATAGTTGATAAACAAAACGCTAGTGATAGCAGTTACCAAGCAATGAGTAATGACTTTAGCAATAGCATTGCTTTTAAAGCAGCTGCAGCGTTAATCTTTTCAGGCGTAGAGCAGCCTAATGGTTATACCGAACCTTTATTGCATCAATACCGTCTGGAAAAGAAGCGCCAACTTAGCTAACCTCTAGTTGTATTAAAGCTCAGTAGTTCAAATTGAGTCATGAAAATAATCAACACTGCCGCTATATTGAGATCAACAATAGCGCCAGTGTTGATTTTCTGTTTTAGGCCTCTTGTTAGGCATCGTTGTTGCTGTTGTTAATTGTACTGGTATAAGTCAGGCATGGAGGTTCATAAAAATAGCCAACTAAAATTTGTTGTTACTAATTTATATGATTTGAAATATTTAATTGCTCTAACAGTTCTAATAGTAAGAATTGTTCTGTTTAATGACTGACGGTTTTTCTTTAAAATACTCCTTTAAAAGGCTTATGCCATCTACCGTATGAAAGAAGCGACTTGTCTCATATTGCTAGCATAATAATTAAATAGCCCTTAAAGTAATAATTGTAACAATTTAGTAAAAATAAATAGCACGATACTTAAACATATACAGGCATAGCTAAAAGGATATAAGCAATGAATTCAATTAAATTACTATTCGTTAGTTTTACCATCACATTCATAGCCTTGATGACTATTTCTCCTGCCAATGCCAAACACGCAATTAGCGTGCAACATTTAAATATTGATAATACGCTGACGACCAAATTTAATAACGACGATATGATTAACATTGCTGCTAATTATCGTAGTAGCTTTTCAACAGGATTAATTTTATCTGCTCCCGTAATAATCAGTGATAGAAGTTCACAACTGACAATGGATGTTGTTAATAAGTCTAATGATTTTTTTACTAGCGCAATGATTTTTAATGATAAATTACATCAACTTATTTCATACTTCACAACCCCTAATAGTAAAAAGTTTACTGAGCCGACTATTTCAACTCCTGAAAGTGAAGTAATATAGGAAAAATGTGAGAGCACTTTTAGTTTTAGCTAAGAGTCCATCGTTCTTCTCAAAAAACAGGTCGATTAGTCCCAGTACTAAATTTGAGTAAGTCATATTCATCATTACCTCTGTATTTGGCTACTTCGACAATCCTTAATACTAGGATACTAGATACTTTTCCCACACGATTACCCCGCTATTCCTATTAAAGCTATTTTTTGATAAAAATGTTAACTAAAAATATTCTCCAAGAGCATTTTACGTTACTCTGCTTTATTCTTCTTTGATAGCTTGTTTACCTATGAAAAAATTGAAAAAAGTGCTCACTGGCTCTCTACTCATCAGTCTATTGGTTATAGCAACAGCATCAACTTGGCTTTACAGCAAAATTGATGGTGCTTTACCGGTACTCGATGGGGAGAAAACAGTCTTTGGTTTAAAGAAATCAGCCATCATTGAGCGTGATAAACAAGGCATTGTCACGATTAAAGCTAACAATAGAAGTGACATTGCAGTAGCGCTTGGGTTTGTTCATGCGCAAGAACGGTTCTTTCAAATGGACTTACTAAGACGAAACTCTGCCGGTGAATTAGCTAGCTTATTTGGTGTTCGGGCACTTGATTATGACAAATCAATTCGCAAACATCGCTTTCGAGAAAGAGCAAGAGCCATCGTTGCTCAATTACCTCACAAACAACTTGAATTAATTAAGGCGTACACTCGAGGGGTAAACCAAGGCTTGAAATATTTAAACTCATCTCCATTTGAGTACCTCCTATTGCAACAAGATCCCGTTCAATGGAGTGAAGAAGACACAGTTTTGACAGTTTTTAGTATGTACATAGACCTTCAATATCATGATGGAAGACGCGAACGTACACTTGGTTTAATGAAAGCAGTTTTATCTGGAGACGTTTACGCGTTTTTAGACCCTAAAGGCAGTATATGGGATGCCACTATTGATGGTAGTCAATTCACTCAAGCTCCGATGCCCACAGACGCTTGGCCTTCAGCTTCGAGCTTCAATATTAACAACAAAAACCTAAATAACAGTAAATTAGCTAGCCACAATAAAGATAAGTATCAAGGCGATCATTTACCGGGCTCAAATAGTTGGGCTATTTCAGGAGCTTTAAGTACTACCGGAAGTGCGGTCATTGCAAATGACATGCACCTTGGTCTACGTATACCTAATACTTGGTTCCGTGCTTCTTTTGAATATCCAGATATCACGATTGATAGTTCAACCACAACTACAGAGCTGATTAAAGTTACTGGTGCCACTTTGCCGGGCACCCCTAATATGGTTATAGGTAGTAATGGTAATATAGCTTGGGGGTTTACCAACAGTTATGGGGATTATAGTGATGTTATTCTCCTAACGACTAATGCAGATAGTAGTCAATATTTAACACCCTCAGGCTACCAAAATTTTATTACCCACAAACAAGTAATTGCGGTTAAAGGTCAAAAAGCACAAGAAATAACCGTAACAGAAACTATTTGGGGCCCTGTTATTGGGAAAAATCATCAAGGAAAATTACTAGCATACCGTTGGGTTGCACATGATAAAGAAGCAATCAATTTAGTAGCAACTGAATTAGAACAAGCACAGAATGTCTCAGAGGCTTTTAATATAGCTGCCCGTTCAGGTATACCTTCTCAAAATATGCTGATTGCCGATAAACACGGTGATATTGGCTGGACAATTATAGGTCCTATCCCCAACAAAAATGGCATGATTGGCGAAACACCTAAATCATGGGCTTCGGGGGAGAACAGCTGGCAGGGTTATTTATCATCAGCACAGTACCCAAAGATTATTAACCCAGAAAACCATAGACTCTGGACAGCAAACTCCCGTGTCGTTGGTGGCGATATGTATAAAAAGCTTGGTAATGGTGGTTACGCACTCGGCGCTCGCTCAAAACAAGTTAGAAATAACTTATTCGCTCTAAAAGAATTTGATGAACAGTCCCTGCTTAACATTGGTTTAGATGATGAGGCCATTTTTTTACAACGCTGGCAACAGTTCCTTCTTGAGGACGTACTGACGAAGGATGTTGTTGAAGAAAATAAAAAATTTCAATTAATAAGGGATTTATTAGCCAACGACACAGCATTAAAAGCAAGTGTAGACTCTGTTAGTTATCGCTTAGTGCGAAATTTTAGAATAAACATCAGGGATAGCGTTTTTCTCGAATTAAATACTAGTTTGAATAACATTGATCAAGCTTACAATTTCAAAAGCATTCGCCATCAAATAGAAGTACCTTTATGGCAACTAATTAATGAACAACCAGAAAACTTTATGATGCTCGGTGAAAGTAGTTGGCAAGATGTATTTATTAAGGCACTAGAAGTAACAATTACGGACATGACGATCAACCAAGCTTTAGATACAGCAACTTGGGGTCAACAAAATAGTTCAGTAATAAAGCACCCACTCAGCAGTGCAGTACCTTTTCTGAGCCATTGGTTGGATATGCCTAGTAAAGCATTAGCGGGTGACAGTTACATGCCAAGAGTACAGGGTAAATCTTTTGGCGCATCAGAACGAATGGTTGTATCTCCTGGTCATGAAAAAAATGGCATCTTTCATATGCCAACCAGCCAATCAAGCCATCCGTGGAGTCCATATTATGGCATGGGCCATAGTGACTGGGAAGATGGTATAGCTTCACCATTTTTACCTAGTAAAACGCTCTATAAGCTAACTTTACTTAGTTATTAAATTATAACTTCTATAACTTAATAAACTACATAAAATAAATAACGAGAGAACAATGACTACTTTAATAATTTGTTTATTTTTAGCGCTGCTTTTACCTCTACTTGCAAAAGCACCTGTAGCTTATGCGATGGCTAAATTCGGAGGATATAATAACAATCACCCTAGGGAGCAACAAAGCAAGTTAACCGGGTTTGGTGCACGTGCCCTAGCAGCACATCAAAATGCTTTTGAATCGGTTATTCTTTTTGCTCCTGCAATTGTTTTAGCGCTGGCAACAGGTAATACTCACCAAGCTGTAATCGTATTAGCTATAGTTCATATCATCTCGAGAGTGCTATATAATATTTTCTATTTATTAAATATTGGCCTATTTAGATCAATCGTATGGGGAGTTGCTACCTTGTGCAGCTTTGCCATAGTCTATCAATGCATTCCTTAACTAGTACTGATGAACAAAAAACGTCTAAAGAAACAGTTGACACTATTTAGCTAAGCTAGCTAGAGTAACTACTCAAAGTAGATAATTCACCATAAAAAGGTAAGCAAGTGAGCGAAAAGTTAGATTTAAATGAAATACGCCAAGAAATAACGCTTTTAGATCAAGACTTATTAGCCTTGTTTGCTAAACGTCGTGCGTTAACACTCAATGTGGCAAAAAGTAAAGTACAGCAAATTCGTCCTATTCGTGACCAGCAACGCGAACAAGAGCTTTTAATACGCCTAATTAAACATGGTAAAACCTTAGGTTTAGATGCTCACTATGTTACCAGTGTATTTCAAACAATTATTGAAGATTCGGTATTAAACCAACAAGCTTTTTTACAGAGTTTAGCTAATCCAGATATTCAAGTACCAACGGTTAGCGTTGCATTCTTAGGTGATAAAGGATCATATAGCTTTCTTGCTAGCCACCGATACTTTTCACGTCGTGCAGAGAAAATTATCGAATCAGGTTGTCAAAGCTTTTACGATATATTGCAGCAAGTTGAGTCTGGCCAAGTTGATTACGGTATGCTCCCTATAGAGAATACTAGCTCAGGTAGTATCAACGAAGTTTACGACTTACTACAACACACTAATCTTTCTATCGTCGGTGAAATTACCCAACCAATCGAGCATTGCTTGTTAACATCTGTAAACACTAGCTTAGATAAAATCAAAACCATTTATGCTCATGGACAACCCTTTGCACAATGCAGTAATTTCCTAGATAAGCAAAGCGGTATACGAATTGAATATTGTGATAGCACAGCGGATGCTATGGCAAAGGTGGCTGAGCTGCAAGATGATACTATAGCTGTAATTGGTAGCGAAGAAGGTGGTCAGCTTTATCAGTTACATGCCTTAGAGCAATCTATTGCCAATCAAACTGAGAACCATTCGCGCTTTATATTGGTTGCTCGCAGAGCCGTTGACGTAGCAGAACAAATTCCAGCCAAAACAGCGATCATTTTATCTACCGGTCAAAAAGCAGGTGCCTTAGTTGAGTGTTTGTTAGTACTTAAAGAGAAAGGTATTAACATGTGTAAGCTTGAGTCACGTCCTATTCAGGGACGTCCTTGGGAAGAAATGTTCTATATTGATGTAGAAGCCAACTTAAAGAGTTTTGCTTTACAAGAAGCAATTAACGACATTACTCCTCACACTAATTTCATCAAAGTACTAGGTTGTTATCCTATCGAGCATATTAGCCCAACGAGTGTCCCTAGCGGTGAAATTTAAGTAAAATAACATATAGTGCTATATTGTCGTTCATCGTAACGATATATAGCACTAGCGAGTTTCAGAGGAAAGTGTTATAAATATTAGATAAATTGTATTAATTGGTCAGATGTTATGCAGCCCTCTCTATTAAACATTAACAACTCTAACAGTACTGGCTTATCCAGACCAAAAATTCGAAAGCCTCCCCAAACAACTACAATTATTACTGCCCCTAAAAAAGAACTTGGGTTTACTTTGATTGAGTTAATGATAACTATCGCCGTAGCAGCTATTATCATGGCAGTAGCCGTGCCTAGTTTAAGCAGTTTTACAGCAAAGATACGTGTCGACAATGAGATTTCAGAACTTCAGCGCTTATTACTGACAACACGCAATGCTGCAATCAATTCAGGACAGAATGCAACGCTATGCCCCCTACAAGCTGATGATACTTGTCAAAACACTATTAATTGGACAGGAAGAATTGGTATAGTTTCAATTGATGGATTAATAAAAGAACGAGAGGCAATTCAAGGGGGGGATAAACTTGATTTTATCTTTAACAGTGTTATTTATAATCCTAGCGGCCAGTTAAGCAATAACAATATTGGTACATTTAGCTATTGCCCTAAAGGTTTTAGTGATTTTTCACGTGGTATCGACTTATCCCTAGCAGGCCGAGCATATTTAAGCTCAGATATGAATGGTGATGGAAAGGATCAAGATAGAAACAATAACAATATTGTATGTATCTAATCAGTATTTTAAGATTTGCTTAACTACTTCCTATTCCAAAAAGTTAAAAAGCGATATCACATAGTTTATATCACTTTTTATATAAGGTAGTATTTTCTAACGCTCCGTTTTTTTATCTAACGACTGAGAGTTCGTGCTAGTAAAGTTATCCTCATCTAATACACATTCATTAGTTCGGTATATTTTTATTTTTTCAATCGATTTTTGAGTTAATACTCTTTTCCCTACTATTTTATTGGCCAAGTTGGGAAATTTTTCAGATTGAATACGATAAAAGATAATAGCTTCGCTACCATCTATTAGAGATACGTGGCATTTAGCATTTACTTTTTTATTTTTTTGAATAGTTTTCTTTTCGCTCCCCTCATTAGGTATTGCCGCTTGAACGGAAAAAATAGAGAACAAAAATGTACAATATATTGATATAATAAAATTTTTCATATTATCCTTCCCAACAGCTAATCGGCGTCTTTTTACCTGTATCAGTTATTTCAATTTTAATGCAATCTGCATCATTTATTTTCTGTGCACCTTGAGCATCGGCAGTTAATGTAAAAGTATTATCAACTACTGTTGATGAAATTTTATAATTTTTACTTAGCGTTTCGTATATAGCAGTTGTACCTTCACCTAGATCACTTATATCTGCTGTATAAGCTCGACTATCAACAAATAGCTGCTCTTGTAAGTTAGCCAAACGAACTAGCTCTCTAGGAGCTTCCGATCTATTAGACCGTACAACAAAATCATTATAAGAAGGATAAACTACTGCTGCTAATATACCAACTATAGCAACAGTAATCATTAACTCAATTAGAGTAAAACCCATCGGTTTTTTCCGTTTATTTCCACCTATATTTTCACTGTTTTTTAACATAAATCTAATCCTCCGTAACATATAGGTAGGTTCTCAAGGTTTGCAATTTAAATCCTACAGGGATTATTTCCCGCCCTACGATAATGTTTCCCTCTGACTCTAGGGTGTTAGTATCTGGGTTCAGCGTTTTGGTTACAATAAGCGTTGGAGCACCTAAAAATTGATCACTAATCAAAGTTTTTCTGTCATCACTATTTTCAGATTCATCAGCCCAGTCGTACTTATTAACTCCTAGCGCTAAATCTACCGCATATAACCAACCGCTACCAGTAGCTATGTCACAAGTATTTGAACTTCCGGCTGAAGAAGAAGGTGCAGGTGTATATGTTGTAAAGTAAACCACATTATTAATAACTAAGGCGGTAGAAGTACTCTTTTCGCCAAGACCATGTCCTCCCAACTCAATAAACCAACCAGATTTTAAACTCACCGCAAGCGATAAAATCTCTTTTTCTTGGGATGTGAGTTCTACACCAAAGGGATTAAGAGTAAAATCAGCTAGGTCCCCTATTTTTATAGGGCTTGTTGGCACCGCAGGAACACTAGCGGAGGTGAATTGCTGCGTTTTTATATTAATATCTTTAATCATAAAAAAGACATCACCAGTATCTGTTCCTATCGGGTTAGATCTATCTCCACTACCGAGCAACACGGCATCATAAGGAACATCTTGTTGAACTACTATGGCCTTACCCTCAGAATCTTTTTTACCTGAATCAATGGTTTCAGTTATATAAGCTCTAACTATAGAAGGCTCATTAAAAAAGCGTCTATCAACAGTATTTGTAGCATCACCACCTAATTCAGCTAACTTAAATACGGAAAATTTAGTTTTATCACTGCCCGGCATATCAATACGCCAGATATTACCGCCGGTATCACCCGCATATAGTCGATCAGTTAAGCCATCACCATCACTATCAAGAGTAGCAATACTTGATGGAATACTATCTGAACCGCTAAAAACAGTATCACCATCAGACGCTAAATTCCAAAGAAGTGTACCTTCTTCGGCATCAACCATATATATTGCTTTACCCTTGCTATCAGCATCACCGGTACCACCAATCGAATGAGAGTCTTTAGAAGGGATATAGCCGCCACCAAATAACAATACAGGTTTCGCCGCATTTCCTGAAATATTTAATTTTGAATAGGTGACTTTAGGCTGTGACCAGGTTTGTCCTAATTCAGAAAAACCAAGTGTTCCATCAGCACCACCAATAATAGTCCACATAACAAAAGGGTTAGCTGGGTCAGTAACATCCATAGCATAATAAGAACCCCCTCCACGACGGTAGCCAAAGAAAAGCCATACTTTATCATCACCATCAACAATGCCATTTCCATTGCCGTCAATTATATGCGAAGTAATAACCCCATCAATACCATAGACTTTATCTGAGGTAACTAAATTGTCTCGCAAAATTGGAATATTTGAAAGAAATTCACTTGGCATGAATGCCCAGTTCTCTATGATAGTATTAGTGGCATCATTATCTTCAAACATGTGCAAGACACCATGGTTAGTACCTACGGCAATGCGAATAACATCATTACCATAGTTGATAACTACGGGTTTAGAATGTAGTGGGTCTCCAAAAACATCTTGTCGATTTTCTGTTATGTCTTCATCTTCATCTTCATCATCAACATCTCTACCATTTATCCAATCGAGGCTCGCTTGGATACTAGCTTCATTATTCGTAACACCTAAAATCGTAGCTAACTTAGCTGGTGTGGAATATTTACTGCTATTTGCAGTTTTAGTTGCAGCAGCATAAGTTAACGCAACTAAGCCATTATTCACCGCTAAATCACTATAAATGACTCTAGCAGTACTATTAGTTAGCATTTCAGCAACTCCACCTTTAGCCACTGTGTCCCCATCAACACTACTTGACCAATAACTCTGTACATTATCCGCAAAGTGTCCAGTTGATGGAAGCACAGCAGTGATGCCGTTAGACCCTTTTTGAATACCATTGGTGACTTTATATTTTTTGAGATTACCTTGCCAACGAGGGCGTCTAGTCGGTTCAAACATTGCGTAATAAACAGAGTCTAGAGTTTCTGTTCTGTCAAAGTTGTTTGAAGCAACTGAAGCAGAAGTTAACGTATTATTAGTTGGGTTTATATTAGCGAGAACATTGGTTAATGCTGCGGTTAACGAGGCACTATCGGTAGCGGGAAAGTATTGCCCTCCTCCTCGCGTTGCTGTTTCAGCAAGAACAGGAGCTGCAGCTTGTATATTTGCACCAAAACCTATGGTATAAACCTCAGCATTTTGGATACCTGCAGCACTTGTCGGATGTATATCATTACGATGCATCCAACCAGCAAGAGCGGGTAAATAACTGTAATGTGTTGAAGAATTCACTGTCCAAGAAAAACTATCTGCCGAAGTAATTGTTTCTTGTCCTGTTGCTGGTATATTGCTCATATATCCATCTGCTTGATGATCACTCGTTGGCTCGCCATCAGAAATCATCACCACATAAATTGTTTCATCACATGCATCGAAAGGCTGTTCATAGTTGCTGCCACTTTCAATGGCTTCATCCCTATCCGGATTAGCATCTAAGCCATCATTTATATAGTCATCTCCATACCAAACTGGTTTACCACTAAGGTATTGATAAGTTTCGAATAATGATTCTGTTAATGGTGTACTACCTTTGGCATGCAAACCCTTCACTATATTTAGCAATTCTGTTTTTGTACCTTCAGTAGTTTCCTCGATACCTCCAGTTGTTTCTTGAGTATCTTCAGTAGTCTCTTGAATACCATGTACAATACGCCCGCCATTGCCATTACGATTAAAGATTTGTAAACCAAAATCAACACCTGGGGCTGAATTAATTAAATTACTAACACTTTCTTTTGCGACTTCCATTCTTGATCTTGCTGCAGGCACTCTATGATAGTGATGCCAGCGAAGATAATTAGCACTATATAAAGTAACTAACTTTCCCCAACTACCACTATCAGCATCAGTCGCTGAAGCGGTATAATACACTGGTAAACCATTGGAGCTTTGAAAGTTAACAGGGTAACCATCAGGCAGCACTGTGCCATCTTTGTGCTCTCCATTATTAACGTTAAGCTCTGTAACATCTTCATGACAGTCAAGGACTTTTATAGCAGAGCCATTATCCGTAGGAAGATTTTTCCATTTTAGATCACCGTTGTGATAGCGTCTTACTTTCCCCGAATAGACACCAAGTGTACTAAGTATGCCACGAGCAGTTTGACAACCATTTATTGAATCAGCGAACCGCCTATTTTCACTTTCTCTATCTGGAATAGGTAACTCTGAGTTAGCACCAGGATCCTTAATATAGTAAATATAATTTTCAGAAGTTACTGTAGATCCTGGTCCTGGAGTGTATTGCCTCGTGTTATCATAAGGCTGTACAAAAGACGCATCTTGTCTAGTCATGCTGCCAGAGGTATCAAATATTATAAGGATTTTAGGCCGACTTGCCGCCTGTTCGATTGATTCACTAACATATAGTTCGGTATCGTCACTAAAACTAGTACTAGAAGCCAGTAATAGAAAAGTAGAAAAAAAACCAGCAAAGATATTCAAGCACGCTTTAAACTGCCTATTTACTTTTTTTGACAAATTCATTTTAATCCTCCGAAACCAATATGTACCACGATGTTCATTGTTATATTAAAAAAACAATCCAATAAGATTGCTCCTTTACTTTAATAGTTGCTGTGCTATGCCTGAGTCTGCTGAAATATTACTTTGTCCTGTACGGCCATAATTTCTGTTAGTCTTTACTCTTAATATATTACAGCTAAAGACTTCTGTAGATGATGCTACCTTTAGGGTCGGACAAGTGATGTCTAGGTTAAATTGATTATTTGCTACATCGACTCTTGCACTCGACTTTGTTGCAGTATTAGGTAATAAAAGTGCTTGGTTAATGATAGGGAAGTTTACACCTCCAGACGCAGGTCGAGAGAATCTATTGACTTGCCCAGCAGATACTTGATTAAAAATAACTTCATCAACAGCGCTAATAACCTCTTCTAGCGCGACAGATTTTTCCTCACTTGCACCCGACATTTTCATATCTGTTGTACTATTTTGCATTAACGCTGCGGCAACAGCAGTTAAAGCAACCAAAAACACAAGAGAAACGACTAGAACAACGCCTCTTTCATTCCTTATCTTAGGTGCTTTTCTCATTCTAGCCTCACTTTTTATTTTGCTTGTTTTGTTCATTACCACGCTTCCACACTAGTATTATACAAGGTGACTGTGGAGCTAAAGAGTAAACGACGGTAATTATCATTAGGAATAAACGGTAAGTCATCCCCTAGTTGATAGGTGTTGGTATTAGTATACTTACTATCGGCTCTAATTCCTCTAGCTAAAACAAACACTTTGACGGCTAATATTCTAGTCCCCCCAGCATTATTCCATAAATCTTGCGTCATATTAGTAGCTGAAACAAAAGCATTAACGATACCATATCCAGGTTGACTTGGATTTGTCTCAGTATCTATACCATACATAAAACGGATCCGTTCAATACCGTCAATTATAGGTGCGAAGTTCATACTAAAATTAGCCAACCGGCCCTGCATTAATACTGGCACAGAGTTATTTCCAACTAACTCTTGTCTAACGTAGTAAACATGATGCTGATACTCCCACATTCTAGGGTTAACTATCACTGGAACACCCGCTCCAACAGCGATACCAACAGCAGCATTAGCAGCAACAACAGCATTATTAGCCGCAGTTTCTGCCGCTGCTGCAGCCGCTGCTGCAGCAACGGCATCTACATCACCCGGAGCAGCTGCCACAGCCGCATCTGCAGCATCTGAAGTATCAGTAGCTTTAGCTGCATTAGCAGCAGCATCAGCAGAAGCGCCATACACATAAGCATCATCAGCTGCATTACCCGTAAAAACACCACCTGTGGATAAATTGGCTACTAAGTAATAATTCCCTACACTTGCCGAACTTACAGGGGTAGAAATAACCCTTTTAAATTGAATAACATCAGAGCCCACCATCATTTGAGTATTAGTTGGCATAGTGAAACAACTTAGCGGGTTAAGTGAACCTGCAGCGATCGTCTGTCCCCATAACGTTCTAAAAGGACCTACTGCTTGCGGGAATGTTGCATTATTCACCCCTTCACCTACACAATCATTTCCAGGGGCCGCAGGGGCAACAGGGTTGCCACTTAAGCTATTAGCACTAAAAGTCTCCGACAAGTCTCCCCAGAAGTTTTGTCTAAGTAAATCATCAGTCAAAACACTAACGGCAAATCGGCCATTTTCTTGCAACTCACCAAAACTAGATGTTTCTGAGGTCGTGGTACGCATCCCAACAAAAACACTCATAACACCAGCAAAAAGTACTAAACCAATAGATAACGAAATCATTAGTTCAACTAGGGTAAATCCTTTTACTGTATGACGTGTACGCCCTACTATTAGATTATTCATATTTAGCCTACTACCATAAGTTTCATATAATAAATGCTTGAACAACGACTTGACGTCTTTTCTTACTTCCAGTACCACAACCGTCACTTTTCTTACTATCTTTTATTTTCGTCCTTCCTTGCCAACTAACCACAACAGTTAATGCATTTCCATTTTGAAAAATACAACCTTGCCCACCAATTAGACCACCTCTATTCTTCCCTCCAGCAGTTACATCACCACCAACTAAGGCAAGCTCCCATTCGTAGATATCATTAGCAATCATTTGAGCAGGTGTGCATGGGGCATCAGCTTGTGCGCATCTTAATGCTATAGGCGTTGGCTCATCATTTAAAGTTACACCGTAATCATCTGCGACATACGCAACTAAATTGGCTGGGTCGTTAGCCCTCACTCTTGCGATAATATCTTGTGCTAAACTTGAAGCTAAAGAGCGTTGCATTGCATCAAAACTACCTTGTTTAGCGGTAACTTGCATAGCAACAGCACCTAAAATACCCGTTACCATAATCACCAAAGCTATAAGTACTTCAAGGAAAGTCATGCCCTTTTGAGTATTTTTATAACTAGATAGTGTTGAAAATTTATTCATATTTACTCCATAAGGGGTATAAATTAATGTTATAGATAAATAAAGAAGAGAATATTTTATTAATAGAAAAGTGGTGAGAAAAACTCAATGAGGGAAAATAACAAAAAGAGAATAGAAGTCGATAAAAGTTTTTTGTGAGAAAACTAAAGAGGATTTGATTTACTGTAAAATTTACCCGCATAACACTACTACCCTACCACTTTAGTGGTTATATCATAGTTATGCTGAATACAAAAATCAGCACAACCCATTAAGAGTAGTATCCTAACAATTCATCATTGTTTTTAATGTTTACAGCGACTACTCACGATTCAAGTCTAAAAGCCAATTACAACAAAAGCTTTTAATTAACAGTAAAATAACGACTAAAAAGACAAAAACCGACATCTGTACATTAACACCATATTCAATAACTTTACTGTACAGTGTTAACATTGTAAAAAGTTAACATAACAAGTTATATTAACTTTACTGTACAATTGAATTAAGACTAGCGTAATTCAGCTGGGACTGCAAATACTATACTTTCTTCTTTGCCAGGGTGCTCAATAACTTGATGACCGCCATAGCTTTTTAGGGCTTCAACCACTTGCTTTATAAGCACTGCAGGTGCTGAAGCTCCTGCGGTTACCCCGACTTTATTGACGCCTTTTAACCAATCAGTCTCAATATTTTCTGCCGTATCAATTAAATAAGAGGTAACACCAATTTTACTTGCTAGTTCTTTAAGGCGATTAGAATTAGAACTGTTTTTGGCACCTACAACCAACATAAGATCAACTTTATCAGCTATTTCACGTACCGCATCTTGACGATTTTGAGTGGCATAGCAAATATCATCTTTGCGTGGGCCTTCAATCAAAGGAAATTTAGCTTGAAGAGCAGAGATAACATCCATAGTATCATCTACAGATAGGGTAGTTTGGCTACAAAAATACAATTTCGCTGGATTTTTAACGACCAAACTTGCGACATCTTCAGGTGATTCAACTAAATAAATCCCTGCAGAGTCACTGCTATACTGTCCCATAGTGCCTTCAACTTCAGGATGACCTGCATGACCTATAAGTATACACTCGATATCTTTACGGCTAACACGGGAAACTTCCATATGAACTTTTGTTACCAATGGGCAGGTAGCATCAAATACTTTTAATGCTCTAGTTTTAGCTTCTTGTCTTACTGCCTTAGAAACACCATGGGCACTAAAGATAACGGTATTATCATCAGGTACTTCATCAAGTTCATCAACAAAGATAGCACCACGGTCTTTTAGACCATCGACTACAAACTTATTATGAACAACCTCATGACGAACATAAATAGGGGCACCAAATAAGTCTAAAGCGCGCTCGACAATACTAATGGCTCTATCAACACCCGCACAAAACCCACGAGGGTTAGCTAAAATAATTTCCATACTTTTCCTTCAAAATAAGCGACAACAATTGCTGTCATACATTATATCAATGAAACTAGTTAATTATATATATATTAACGGATGTTATTTAGCAGGCACAACTGAATATAAATTAAAGTGGTAAGAAGAACAGAAGGGATAACGCAGCAAGGTGAAATGAATAGGACTAGCTTGCGCTAAAGCTTGCCCTATTAAAGCTATTAATCGTTGTAAAAATTATAGACCTAACTTTTTATATTCTTTAGCAACAACTTTACTTGGTAAAGGTATATAACCATCTTTTTCAACAATTGCTTGACCAGTTTTAGACAGTATCATTTTTAAAAACTCAGCTTCCATGGGTGGAAGCGCTTTATTCGGGTGCTTGTTAACATAAACATATAAATAGCGTGATAACGGGTATTTACCTGAAATTGCATTTTCCATATTAGCTTCAATAAAGACTTGGCCCTTTTTAGCTAACGGTAAAGCTCGCACTCCAGAAGTACGGTAACCTATACCTGAATACCCGATTCCGTTAAGTGAAGCTGATACTGACTGCACAACTGAAGCTGATCCAGGCTGCTCATTCACACTGTTTTTAAAGTCACCTTTACATAACGCTTTCTTTTTAAAGTAACCGTAGGTGCCAGAAACAGAGTTTCTTCCATATAATTGCACATCTTTACCTGTCCATGCGCCCGTTAAACCAAGATCACCCCAACGGTCAACATCTTTATCAGCACCACATTTACGGTTATTAGAGAAAACAGCATCAACTTGCGCAATCGTTAACCCTTCTAATGGATTATCTTTATGAACAAAAACAGCCAGAGCATCTATAGCAACACGAACTCGAGTAGGTTTATAACCATAACGTTTTTGAAAAGCTTCTATCTCACGCATTTTCATTTTACGACTCATCGGCCCAAGGTTTGATGTAGACTCAGTTAAAGCTGGTGGCGCTGTTGACGAACCAGCAGCCTGAATTTGTACATTTACATTTGGGTAAGTACGCTTAAAATCTTCGGCCCAAAAAGTCATCATATTCGCTAAGGTATCAGAGCCAACTGAAGATACGTTGCCAGAAATGCCACTAACTTTTTTATATTCTGGTAGTTTTTCATCAAGGGCAAAAGCAGATAAACTAACAAGACTTGATAAACTAATAATACTTATAACTTTTTTTAAACTCATGGTCTCTCCAATAAGAGCTTGAACTGTTTGATTGGTCACACTATACGAAGTGAACATGACAATTATATGTCCATTTTATGACAGAATTATGACGAGATAAGTGAAAATTAAATTTCTACAAGTTCTTATCTTTACTAGTTATTAATTAATGCGGAGGGCTAGATAAGGTACTTTGATCAAAATATATTGAGAATTCACTACCTTGCCCCCAATGGCTATTAATAATTAATTCAGCTTGATGGTGATGCAAAACATGCTTAACTATTGCTAATCCTAAACCAGAGCCACCTGTATCTCTAGATCGAGATCTATCTATACGATAAAAGCGCTCAGTTAAACGATTAACATGTTCAGGTTTAATACCATCACCATTGTCTTTGACTGAAAAAATAGCTTTATTACCCATTAAACGCCAACTGACTTCAATACAGCCTTCAGGCGGAGTGTAAGCTATGGCATTAGATAAGAGATTGGCACAGGCACTTTTTAATTCAGTTTCAAAACCTAAAATAAATACATCAGTGGAAATATCTAGAGTGATTTTGTGCTGTTTTTCCTGATTAAGCCAAGTAACTTCATCAACTAATGTGTGAATTAACTGTGCCATATTGACACTCTGCTTTTCATCATCACTATTATTTTCTACTTTAGCTAAATTAAGTAATTGCTCAACTAAACGATCCATCCGAGAAACTTGACCTTCAATCGTTTGAAATGCTTTTTGCCAATGAGGATCAAATGTTTCTTGTGAGGCTTGAATCATTTCAACATATCCGCGAACAACGGTTAATGGTGTTTTTAATTCATGTGAGACATTCGCAACAAAATCACGGCGCATGTCCTCTAAACGTTGGAGATTAGATATATCTCTTGCCAAGAGTAATACATTTTCGCTTCCATACGCCATCAGACGTATTTCAAGTTGTACGTCTGAGTGAATGGGTGAGGCTAATAAACAAGGATATTCAAAATTCTCATGAGCTAAATAATCTGAGAATTCGGGTGCTCTAAGTAAGTTATCTATGCGCTGACCAAAATCTTCTGGCCAACGAACTCCCAAAAGGCGTTGTGCTTTTTTATTTCCCCACTCAATGGTGAGCTCTTCTGATAACATTAATGCCGCATCAGGAAGCGCTTCAGCACCATCGCGAAAACGTCGAATTTTTTCATTTAATTGTTTTTGCTTATTGCGCTGCTGCTTAACTTGACGATATAAGCCATCATATAAATATCCCCATACCCCTTTTGCTTGTGGAGGAGATAAAGCTTTCGATTGCCAGAGCCAATTAATCAGTTTAAATAAATGGTGGTAATGCCAAACCAATAAAAATATGCTGGTAGCGAGCATTACTAACAAAACATAATCGAATAACCAGCCTACAAAAGCACTTGCCAGCAATATGCCTAGTAAACGATAAATAATACTTATAAAAGATAAACGAAAATGCATACTTGCCTAATTACTTTTCAACAGAGAAGCCGTTACAGTTAACTGACTTTTTTTAGTTTGCTTGAAAAACGATAACCAGCGCCACGGACAGTCTGCACAAAGTCTTCATGTCCTTCACCAGAGATGGCTTTGCGTAAGCGTCTGATGTGAACATCAACAGTGCGGTCTTCAACATAAATATTTGTGCCCCAAACATTATCAAGTAATTGTTCGCGTGAATATACTCTTTCTGTATGGGTCATAAAAAAGTGCAATAAGCGAAACTCCGTAGGGCCCAAATCTAAGCTATTGCCGTTAATAGCGACACGATGAGCAACAGGGTCAAGTTTAAGACCATGAAAATCAACCTCTTCTTCAAGAGATGTAGGAGACACACGACGGATTACTGCCTTAATACGGGCAATTAGTTCTTTTGGCGAAAAGGGTTTAGTTACAAAGTCATCAACTCCAGCCTCAAAACCTTTTACTTTATCATCTTCATCACTTCTAGCTGTCAACATAATGATTGGAATATTGCGTGTGTACTCATTTTGCTTTAGCTTTTTTGCTAAAGAAACTCCAGTGCCACCAGGTAACATCCAGTCGAGTAGTATTAAATCTGGGTAAGGTTCGTTAATTTTAGCTAGTGCTTGCTCTATATCACAAGCTTCAATCGCATTAAAACCATTTTGATCCAATACAAAGCTAATCATCTCCCTGATAGGAGTTTCATCCTCAACGACTAAAATTTTTCTACTCATGATAAACATCCTAATAATATAACTAACTGATGCAATCTACTGCTAATAAACAAACATTAACAAAAATTCACACTTGATAAGTTATTGTGCAGAAGTTAAGTGACAGTTTTATGACAAAAACAAAATTATCAAACAAGCTTAACGCTTTAGCAAGCATTCACAGACAAAAAAGCCGTTAATCCACAAGGAATTAACGGCTTTGTTTGAATTAAATATTGAATTTAGAGATAACCCTTAGAATTTTTGTTCCATACCAAGGGCAAAGTACTGCCCTTTTGTGGCAAGAATGTATTCAATGCCATCATCATTGGATGTAACTTCATTGCCTTCTCTATCTGTAAACCAAGCATATACTTTAGTATTTTTACCTAATTTATAATCTGCGCCAACACTTATCGAATCAGAGCCTGAAAATTCTTGATATTGAACCTTGGCTATTACCTTACCTAATTTATAAGAAACATTGGCTGCATAACCTGTTTCAGACTTACCTGTATTAACGACTTCTGTATCTACAAACATTGCCCCTAAACGTAAATCACCAAATTTATACATACCCGTCAAACGCGTATTGGCCAATGCTTCAGTTCTTGAACTCTCACCTGAATCCACTGGTTTAAATTTAACTGGCATATTTTCATCATGAGCAATGGATAAGAAAAAATCAGTTTTTTTCAAGTTCAAATCACCAAAAAATAGTCCAACAGAATATGGGTCATCGGCTTCGATATCATCAGAAATTATATAACTGGTCAATAGTTGAACATTGTTAAAAACAGGAGATTTATAAGTAATAGAATCTGATACACGATTTTCGCCGATGAACAGGTGTTTCAAATCAGCTTCATAATCATTGAATAAGTCAAACTTTCCTTGTGAAACTTTTAGTGTGGTATCTGAGCGACCTACAGTCAGTTCACCAAATCCACCTCTGACACCAACCCACTGATTACGCGCAGTTAGTGTATCTTTACTATCATCATTAACATTGACCTGCCATTCAAGTTTATAAATAGCCGTTAGGTCATGGTCTAATTCATATTTCCCCTTTACACCAACTCGAGAAGCATTACTTTTTAGTTCGTTAAAAGACTCCCCTTTTTCTTCACTTGCCTGTAATGAAATATTTAATTTACCATAAAAATTGATGACGTCTTTTTGTTCCTGTGTCTTCTCAGATGCTTTATCGGCCGCAAATGTTGGTGCTGATAATAAAGAACAAAGTGTCATTGCAATACAGCTTTTAACCAGTTTCATAAATATCCCTAGATAATTAAATTTTAAATTGTTGAGTAATAGGACTAATACGAAAGATTTTACAACACGTACATTACAGTTTTGTTACAGATGTAAGGTTATATTCATAAAAAACACCTATTTTTGTCATAGTATCTATTTTTTTTAAATAATGTTTCAATTGATTAAGAGCTGTTAACCTTTCAAAGTTATAATTAGTTTTGTCGCCAAGTAAATCTGCGCAAGAACAAACAATATGAACAAAGAGAATTAAAAACACGGCATTTATTTAAAAATAAATTTAGAACAACGATAACCTCTAATTAAATGAAAAAATAATTTTGGATTATAAATTATCGTTATCATTTTTTATATTTATTTACTAGAATTAACAATAACTTCCTAAACCAAGCCATAAGATAACTGATAATGAAAAGAACTAGCATATCGCGTAAGCTGCTAACAAGAGTACTCTCTGTTTATTTTATTTTAACCATCAGTGTTACTGGCATTCAGATAATTGCAGAATATTTTAATACCAAAAGTCACATAAACAGTGAACTACTTACTTTGCAAAAAACCATTAGTGGTAGCTTAACCCGTGCTGTATGGGAACTTAATACTCAACAAGCTGTAGATATTTCTGAAGGCTTAATCGCTATTCCAATGATTAAAGGGATAACCGTAACTGACGAAGCGAATAATGTTATCACTCAACTAGGTGAGGTATTATCAGCACCCTCTCAAACCTCGCAAGATTCTTTCAGCGAACATCAAAGCATAAGCTCCTTAGCAGAAGGTCTCTTCGGTCACTCTTTCCCATTAATATTTGAATTTTCAGGGCGGACTACAACGGTTGGTACTGTCACTTTATTATCAAGTAATGATGTTATTTTTAGCCGTATTGAGGTCGGAATTTACTTTCTAATTGGCAATGCCATTGTAAAAACAACTTTTTTAGTTTTCTTATTTTTATTAGCTTTTTCTAAATTGTTGACCGAACCTCTACAAGAACTTACCGATCAAATGAAGCAACTTGATTTACATGATCCCGAAGCCTCTAAATTTCATATTATCAACGACGAGAAAAACGAGCTAAATATCCTTGAAGATGCTTATAATAATTTAATTGATGAACTTGTTGAATTTAAAGATAAACTTTCATTATCCCAACGAGAAACTAATTTAGCTAATGACAAATTAGATGAACAGAATTTATTGCTCGAGCAAGAAGTCGCACGAAAAACGTCCACATTAAGTAGCACGTTATTACGAATGGAAGTTCAACAAAAAGAAATGCTAGAGCAACAAAACGAATTAAAAGCAGAAAATAATCGTCGCCGAAAAACAGAAAGTACACTTATTACGACAAACAAAGAACTAAAGAATTTAATATTAGAATTAAATAAAGCTCAAGATAGATTGTTAGAAGCAGAAAAAATGGCGTCTTTAGGACAACTAAGTGCCGAAGTTTCTCATGAAGTTAATACCCCTATTGGCATTAGTATCACTTCAACAAGTTATTTAGCTGATATTATTACTAAACTTCAACAAGACATCAGTGCACAAAAACTATCAAAGCGTACTATTGACTGTTTTATAAGTAATGCTCAACACAGCATTAAGCTATTATCAAATAACTTACAAAGAGCTGCCGAGTTAATTGCTAGCTTTAAGCAAGTTGCCGTTGATCAAACTAATGATAAAGTAAGATTGATAAATATCTCAAAATATCTTGATGAAATCATCCAGTCAATTCATCCTAAATTAAAAAAAACCAATCATTGCGTCAAAATAAATTGCGACCCGCATATAGAAATTTATACACACCCAGGTGCTATTGCCCAAATAATTATTAATTTAATTATTAATTCTATAATCCATGCATTTCATGATATTAACAGAGGCACAATCAATATAGATGTGACCTTAGAGCAACAAAGACTAATAATACTTTACCGTGATAATGGCACTGGCATTAATGAAGAACAGCTTGATAAATTATTTGACCCTTTTTATACCACTCAAGCAGATAAAGGCGGAACAGGTTTAGGGACTCATATAATTAAAAATTTAGTGGTTGGTACACTTAATGGCTCTATCGATGCCTACTCAGGATCAGAAGGCGGCTTAAGCTATCGCATGACTTTACCCGATATGAGGTATAGCTAAAAGCTGCTGTCTTAACATTAGAATTCAGGTATGATAATCGCCAAAACACTCTTATACCCGTTCTATTTCAAGATGCAAGTTCAGGAACACAGAGCAATTTCACTGCTAGACACACCAATTAAGTCATGGCACTCCCTTACAAATTGGTGCAACAACGAAGTGATGTTGCTCTGTGTTCCCCTTGGGTGGTTTTTAAAAGACTTTATTCAGCGTTATTCATTTTAAGAAGGGATAACCATTCTTTACAATGAATGCCTTGCCTAAAGTCTTTTAAATTCCCACTGAATCCTGCATTCTGAAGTGGAACGGGTATATATCAACCTAGGATTTACTTATGTGGTTTAAAAACCTTTACTTTTTTGCTTTTACTCGTCCTTTTGAATGGTCAGAGCAAGACTTAGAAAAACATTTATCTGAACATCTTTTTACTCCGCTGGGCTCCACAGAAATCTCTCATTTTGGCTGGATAAACGCATTAGGAAAGCATGGTGATACGAGTGTTCATAGTGCAAACGGTAACTTTTTAATTTGTGCTCGCAAAGAAGAAAAAATGCTTCCTGCTTCTGTTATTAAAGATATGATAGAAGAAAAAGTTAATTTACTTGAACAAGAGCAAGGCCGTGGTGCTACGAAAAAAGAAAAGGAACAATTCAAGGAAGATATAACTTTTGAGTTACTCCCTCGTGCTTTTTCTCGTATAACAGACACCCATGCTTATATAAGCCCGGTTAATAATATTATCGTTATCAATTCAAGCTCACGTGGTAAAGCAGAAGATTTATTAGCTTTACTACGTAAAGTACTTGGTACCTTACCTGTGAGCAGTTTTGAACCTGACGTTTGTGCCGATGAAACGATGACTGACTGGCTGAATGAGAAGAGCTTAGGTGGTAAGTTCACTTTAGGCATGGAAGCTGAATTTAATGCTTTAGGGGATGATGGTGCAGTTGTTCGTGTAAAAAATCAAGACCTATTAAGTGAAGAGATTAAATCGCATTTAGATGCCGATAAGTACGTGGTAAAGGTCGCTTTAGAATGGGATGAATCTTTATCATTCATTTTGTGCGATGACTTAGCCATAAAACGGGTGAAGTTTTTTGATGTTATTCACGAACAAAATGATGATATCGATAGTGATGATGTAATTGCTAAGCTTGACGCAGATTTCGCGCTAATGTCAGGTGAGTTAAACCGTTTTATTATCGAACTATTGGCTGAGTTCTCTATGAAGACGACTGACCTATTAGAAAAAGATTAAATAGTTACCCTGTATCAAATAAAAATGGCAACTAAGCGTTGCCATTTTTAATACTGTTATAATTTATTCATGAATTAGTCATAGTTAAATAAACATAGCTCTTACGCCTTCACACATGCCTTTAAATTCATCACTATCCATGTAATCTACCTCAGGTAAAATGCCTTTTTTAGTATAATTGTTCAATAATGCTATTTTAGTTGACTCATTTTTAAAGACATTGTGATAAATAGCCCCTGCTCTAATGAAATCTAAATAATGCACTTCGCTAGGTAAAATAGTTAAATCACTCCAACTCTCAGCTAATAACGTAAACTCTTCAGAGAACCCCCACTTGCGTGTTATTGCTCCACCTACCCGTCCTGATAACTTAAGAATGGCTTGTTGTAAAAAGGTCGGATTAGCAAAAACATCAGGATGGTTTTCTGCCTCAGTTAAAATAGGTAAAACACCTATATTATGTATTAACGAAGCTAAAGTAATAGTATCTAGAGAGAGTGACGAGTGTTTGTTTCCTTTTAGGTATATATTCATCAAGCTAATCGCAACTGATGCTATATCAATAGTTTTAACCCACGCCTTGTTCATATACATAGCCACAACATCATTGTTAGAGACAAATACTTGTTCAATAGCCATTGCTGTAGCAATACTCTTAATTTGGATTAAGCCAATACGAGTTACAGCTTGGGGTACCGTCTCTACTTTTATACTGCGACCCAAAATAGCATTATTAGCAACTTTGAGCATACCTAAAGATAAGGCTGGATCTTGAGTAATAATGTCACTCATTTGATTCAAATTAATATCAGGATCATCAGCAGCACTTCTAACTTTCAATGCCACTTCAGGTAAAGTTGGAAGTACAAGCGTGTCTTGTTTTATTTTTTCAGTCAAAATCGCATACAGGGCATTTTCAGTTGCCATAAATCCACCTTTATTTTTATTGTGATAATTATTTAAAGTAGCACACTATTTTACAATGTAATTTTTTTTATCAATATTTTTCAAGCTAATAGCAATAAAAAAGCTCCTTTTTTCCAAAATAAATTGCAAGCACTCCTTATCCAAGAAAAAGTAAGTCTTGATCTAGATCACGCTTGGTATAATTTGAAATAGAAGGGATGGGCCATATTGAGTATAATTTGCCGCTGATTTTTTCTTACGTTTTCATTCCATCATACATTTGAGTACCCCATGATAAAACCTGAACTTCTATCTCCTGCCGGTAGTTTAAAAAATATGCGATATGCTTTTGCCTACGGCGCAGATGCTGTTTATGCTGGCCAACCTCGTTATTCCTTACGGGTCAGAAACAATGAGTTTAGTTTAGAGAATATTCAAATTGGTATAAACGAAGCACACCAACTGGGTAAAAAATTCTACCTAGTTAACAATATCGCACCACACAACGGGAAACTAAAAACCTTCCTTAAAGATATTGCACCTATTGTTACCATGAAGCCAGACGCATTAATCATGTCGGATCCTGGTCTTATAATGTTGGTTAGAGAGAACTTTCCTGACATGGCAATACACTTGTCGGTACAAGCCAATGCAGTCAATTGGGCAACAGTTAAGTTTTGGCAACAACAGGGAGTTGAACGAGTAATATTATCTAGAGAGCTTTCGCTTGATGAAATTGAAGATATTCGCTTTCATTGCCCAGAAATGGAATTAGAAGTATTTGTCCATGGTGCTCTTTGCATGGCGTATTCTGGTCGCTGTTTACTCTCAGGTTATATCAATAAAAGAGATCCTAACCAAGGAACTTGTACCAACTCTTGTCGTTGGAAGTACGATACTCATGAAGCCAAAGAAACAGAAACAGGTGACATTATTGCTGTTAAACCTGAAGCTGTTGAAGTGTATATGCCAGAGCAAGATATCATCACCCCTTCTCAAAAACCTATCGATGATGTCATTTTACTACAAGAACAAGGTCGCCCTGGTGAATATATGCCAGCTTTTGAAGATGAACATGGTACCTACATCATGAATTCAAAAGATTTACGCGCTGTAGAGCACGTTGAACGTCTAGTTAAAATGGGTGTTCACTCACTGAAAATTGAAGGTAGAACTAAATCATTCTATTACTGCGCAAGAACAGCGCAAGTGTATGGTAAAGCCATTAATGATGCCATAGCAGACAGAACGTTCAATCCAAAACTAAATACTGATTTAGAACACTTAGCACATCGTGGTTATACCGAAGGTTTTTTACAACGACATCGCCATGGCGATACCCAGAACTATGAGTATGGTTACTCTAAAAGTGATACTCAGCAATTTGTTGGTGAAGTGCTAGGACGAAATGAAATAAATGGTCTTATACAAATTGACGTCAAAAATAAATTTCTTGTTGGTGATCAACTTGAGCTGATGACGCCTAAAGGCAACCAGACATTTACATTAAATAAGATGATTCATAGTAAAACGGGTGAAAGTATTGATGATGCTAAAGGATCTGGGCATAAGGTAGAAATTGAGGTTGATACTGATCTAGCACTAGATTTTGGTATTATCATGCGCTACTTGGATGAAGGTGGTACTACTCGTCACCCATTTGCACAAAACCAAAAAACTTAGACACTTGATCAATTATTAATGTTAAAAGGTCAAAAATGATATGGCATTAAAAATATTAGACTCATGCATAAACTGTGATATGTGCGATCCAGAATGCCCCAATGGTGCTATTACCCTTGGCGCTGATATTTATGAAATAGATGTGGATAAATGCACTGAGTGTATAGGTCATTACGATCAACCAACTTGTGTCAGTGTCTGCCCTATTGACTGTGTTAAACCTGATCTGGACCATGTTGAAGATGAGGATGCATTATTAGCGAAGTTTGTTCGATTACATGGATAGTTAGTAATTATAGTTTTTAACACTATGGAAAACTACGAGTAACAAAAGTCATTACTCGTAGTTACTGCGACTCTTAACGAGTCGGTAATTGAATATCTTTCAAAAACTCATCAACCTCATGGTTATTTTTCAATAACATAGCACGAGTGACAATATCTTTGGTTAAATGCGGTGCAAATCGCTCAATGAAATCATACATATAAGCACGTAAGAAACTACCACGTCTAAAACCAATTTTAGTTGTACTTGCTTTAAACAAGTGACTAGCATCAATCACAACTAAATCACTATCAATACGATCATCAATAGCCATTGAAGCGATCACACCAACACCTACGCCCAAACGTACATAGGTTTTTATTACGTCTGCATCTGTAGCAGTAAATGCTATTTTAGGTTTTGCTCCAGCGGCATCAAAAGCAGCATCGAGTTCAGAACGACCAGTAAAACCAAAAACATAAGTTACTAATGAATATTTAGCAATGTCCACTATAGTGATATTTTGTTTCTTAGCTAATGGATGATCAGGTCGAACAATTATACTACGGTTCCAATGATAACAAGGAAGCATGACCAAATCGTTATACAAATGCAATGACTCTGTCGCTATGGCAAAATCAGCATCACCTTTAGCAGCCGCATCACTAATCTGTGCTGGTGTCCCTTGAGACATATGTAACGATACTTTACTATATCTCTTGATAAACCCCTGAATAACATCAGGTAAGGCGTAACGAGCTTGAGTATGTGTGGTAGCAATCCGCAATTTACCTTCATCTGGCTGAGTATGTTCTCGAGCAACCGCTTTAATACCTTCAACTTTCGAAAGTATTTGGGTGGCAATATCAATTACATCTTGGCCAGCTTCCGTTACATGAGTTAGATGCTTACCACTGCGACCAAAAATTTGAATACCTAACTCATCTTCAAGCATTCTTACTTGTTTGGAGATGCCCGGTTGTGAGGTAAACAAGCTATCTGCAGTAGCGGATACATTCAAGTTATTATTTAATACTTCAACGATATAGCGTAGTTGCTGCAATTTCATATAAATACTCATTAGCATTAAAATGCGTGATTTGTAACGTTCTTATAATAAAATAATATACTTAATCCAACATTTATTCCATTATATTTTTTAATTTTTGTAAATAAAATTCTCCACTTTGCCATTAAATTCATTAAGAATATTCTTCACTTAGTTATACGCGACTTAAGAACACCATTTGTAGGTCATTTTTCACTTAAATATACAACTAGTCCTATGCTAACCAAAACATTTTTTGTAGACTGCCTAGTAGTTTATTTATTCAAGAGAATCTTAGATGATTGCTATTATTATTGGGTTAATTATTGCCTTAATTGTAATTGTTGTTGTAGTTAGCTCTATTCAACAGCATAAAGAAAAATTAGAAGCAGAAAAACGCGTTAAAGTCGCAAAACAAAAAGCAGTTATTGATGAAAATGAAGACCTTATTTTTAATTTAGCAAATTTACCAAATAATCCAAATATCGTTAAAATATTAAATCGCCGTAGCCTCAATGCCGCTAAAACTATGCAAGAGCTTATGCCTGAAGTTAAAGGTATAAAAAAAAGAGTTCAAGAATTACAGTCTCGATTAAAAGCCTCTGAAGATCTTGCTAATAATCAAGCTTCAGTTGAGGATCATTTTACCTTACCAGACAATGAGCAACAGCTTGTTGGCATATTACAGTGCATCAAGAAATTACGTGTGGTGCTTAAATCTGAACAAAACAAAGGAGCTCTTGACGCACAAAGCTTTACTGCAGAAGATCAGCGACTAGCGACCATGCAATTAAAAATCAATATTGAGAGCTTAGTTAAGCGCGGTACTCAAGCTTTTAATAAAGAAATGCTTGGTTCTGCTCGACAATATTTTGAGAAGGCCTTACAAAGTTTAGCGAGTAGCACGGTAAAAAATGATTATGTCGCAACGAGGCAATCTGATATTTCAAATCAATTAGAAGAAATCACTGATGCGTTAAAACATACCAATGCTAAAGATGCTGCGAAAAAAGCAAAAAGCGAAGAAAATGAATTAGATTTATTATTTCAACCAAAGAAAAAGTGGTAAATTATTCTTTATACCTTTATGTCACTCGCTTACTTTTAACTTTTCAAGGTTTAAAGCCCTGTGGAAAAAATCAATACGATTAACTTACCCTCCTTTCTTCGCCGTACTATGAAAGCATACGCTTTAAAAGCTCATATCAGGCAGTTAGGCTGTGATTTAAGTCGTATTGGTCGTTCAAGGAACTGGCAACTAAAAGCAAATTTTGACCAACTCCAAGGCATCATTGAGTTTATTGAACAAAAAAATGAAAAGAGCTGGCTATGGCTTGCCAAGTTACTCAAAAAAGAATATCAGCATTTAAGTCACGAAAACCTTTTAGTCCTAGCAACTCGCATGGAAAATGTAACTATTGCTGCCTTGATAGCACAAACTGACTGTACTTTAGCACAAGCAAGAAAAGTGTTAGATGAGTTAGAAGGCTTAGATTAAGCGCTAAATAGGGATTAAGTTAAAGTCTACATCGAGATCAAAGTAGACAAAAAAATAGATACCATAAGGTATCTATTTTTATTTTTCAGCAAGGAATATATTTACTCCGCTGATGTTTTAGCTTTTTTCTTTGCTGCTGGTTTTTTAGCTGCTTTCTTTTTAGCTACCTTTTTCTTGGGAATGTCTTCAACCCATTTCCCATCAATGTATTTCGCAGTCCAACCTGTTGCTTTGGGCTTGCCTTCTTCAGTAGCAATCTCGGTCATTACGTACTGCTCTTTCGTTTTACGGCTGTAACGTACTACCGATAAATTTCCTTCATTATCTTCTGCAGGTGCATCAGCTAAATAATAGAATTTTTCTGAAATACGATCTCTGAACCTTTGTAGCTCTGCTACTTTTGGCGCTCGAGTTTCTCTTGAGCGTGGAAAAGTGTGCGCGGCTAAAAAGATACCTGCAGCGCCATCACGAAGTACAAAGTGGGCTTCAGACTTTTCACACTCAAGCTCAGGCAATTGCACTGGATCTTCTTTTGGCGGCGCAGCTTCGCCACTGGCGAGTAACTTACGGGTATTTTTACATTCCTCATTAGTACAATCAAAATACTTACCAAAACGGCCTGATTTCAATTCCATTGGCGATTCACAACGGTCACAATCTAAAATTGGTCCATCGTAACCTTTAATTTTAAATTCGCCTTTTTCAACTTCAATGCCATCACATACGGGATTATTACCACAAACATGCAACTTACGTGTTTCGTCAATAAGGTAACTATCCATCGCCGTGCCACATTTATCACAACGACGCATTGCCATAAGAGCTTCAGTTTCAGCATCTTCAGCTAAAATACTCACCGCTTCTTCACCTGCGGTTAAGTTCATAGTTTTTGTACAACGTTCTTTTGGTGGTAAAGCATATCCAGAACAGCCTAAAAACACACCCGTTTGGGCCGTTCGAATGCCCATTTTACGATTACAAGTAGGGCAATCGATATCCGTTAATACTGGTTCATTGGTTTGCATACCACCATCTTCAGATGGTTGGTCTGCTTTTGATAATTGTTTGGTAAAGTTTTTATAAAATTCGTCTAAAACCCCTTTCCAATCAGCACTACCACCTGCTATTTCATCAAGCTCCTGTTCCATGTTCGAAGTGAATTCGTAGCTCATTAACTTTTCAAAGCTGCCAGATAAACTGTTAGTAACAATTTCACCCATTTTTTCAGCGTAGAAACGTTTTTTGTCCAATCGAACATAACCACGATCTTGAATCGTTGAAATAATTGACGCATAAGTTGACGGACGGCCAATTGAACGTTTTTCTAATTCTTTAACTAACGAAGCTTCACCAAAACGTGCTGGCGGCTTAGTAAAATGCTGGCTTGGCTCGATTTTATCTAACGTTAACGCTTCGCCAACTTGTAAATCAGGTAAGTGTGTATCATCACCTTTACTCAGCTGTGGATGAACAATTGTCCAACCATCAAATTGCATCACTCGGCCTTTTGCTTTTAGATCAAAACTAGCAGCACTAATCGTTAAGGTACTAACAGTATAACGAGCAGCGGTCATTTGACAGGCTACAAACTGGCGCCAAATTAACTCATATAGCTTCTTAGCATCTGGTTCAATACCCTCAAGAAATGCAGCTTCAAGCTTAACATTTGATGGGCGTATCGCTTCATGCGCCTCTTGTGCCCCAGCTTTAGAACCGTAAATTTTTGCATTTTCTGGTAAGTAATTATCACCGAAGCTATCGCTGATGTAATTACGACACATTTCTACCGCATCTTTGCTTAAGTTTGTTGAATCGGTACGCATATAAGTTATATGACCCGCTTCGTACAAACGCTGGGCTAAGCCCATAGTACGCTTAACACCATATCCCAGTTTAGTACTGGCGGCTTGCTGTAGCGTAGAGGTAATGAACGGTGCAGACGGTGTACTTTTTGACGGTCTATCTTCACGTTTACTAACAGCATAATCAGCCGGCTTTAATATTGCTAAAGCTGCATTGGTCTGTTTTTCATTAGTCGGTTTAAAAGCTTTGCCATTTTCATGGGTCACATCAAGTGATAGTACTTCACCTGTCGATGCGTGCGTATCTACAGCAATTTCCCAAAACTCTTTTGGATCAAATGCTTTGATTTCACGTTCTTTTTCAACGACTAATTTTACTGCAACAGATTGAACACGTCCGGCAGATAAACCACGAGCTACTTTCTTCCACAATAGTGGGCTAACCATAAAGCCAACCACACGATCGAGGAAACGTCTTGCTTGCTGAGCATTAACACCCGGCATACTCAACTCACCCGGTGTCGAAAACGCTTGTTGGATTGACGTTTCAGTTATTTCATTGAAGACAACACGACGGAACTTTTCATCTTCCCCACCGATAATCTCCTTTAAATGCCAGGCAATCGCTTCTCCCTCGCGATCCAAATCGGTTGCGAGATAAACAATGTCTGCTTTGTCCGCTAACTTCTTAAGCTCGGCAACAACTTTTTCTTTACCTGGCAGTATTTGATAATCAGCTGCCCAGTTTTTATCTGGGTCAATGCCCATACGATTGACCAGCGCTTGTTTGTCACGCTTGGCTTTGTATTTAGCTTTTGCTTCTGGTTCCATTTTACGCACTTCCGCTGGAGACTTAGCAGCAACTTTTTTACCTGTGCTACTGTGCGGAAGATCACGTACATGACCAACACTCGACTTTACAATAAAGTCATTACCTAGATATTTATTAATTGTTTTCGCTTTGGCTGGCGACTCGACAATAACTAGTGATTTTGCCATAAAAATTTCTAATCCTTCGATAAAGACAAATTATTTTTTGCCTTTTTATTCAAACGCTAAATTAATCAAAAAAGTGCGAGCGTACTTGTTCTGACTTTGCTAGCGATAAAAAAAACATTTTATTTAAAGTTATTCTTTGCATAACTATTTATAGGTATATCTATAAATATGCAAACTGACAAGTAATTATTTTACTTCGCAGCAATTGCTATTCACCCAGTTAATGGTTTTAGCTATAATAGGCAATAATTAATATTACTGTGCGCTTAGTCACATTTTGCCTACATTTAGCGGCAATCATAATCGACTTTACGATAAAACATAAGAGCATAATGTTAAAAAACTTTAAATAGTGAAAGCATAGGGGTCACCTTCCTCAATCGATAACTCATGTAAATAATCAAATAGAGACCTTAAATGACAACAATTACATCAACATTTTATAACAAACTCAGCAATTGTTTGTGTCCTCCCGGCAATGGCGTATTTACCGTAAATACCGCTAAAGAGCGTAAAGAGCAATTACACCAAACTATTTTCGGGCAAGCGGTCGGAGTTGAGGATTTGTGGAAAACGTCATTAAATCAACTGCCAGAAGCGTCTAAAGCCGTTATTTTAGGTGTAGCCTCTGATTGTGGTGGTGGTATTTTGCGTGGTGCTAACTGGGGGCCTTTATTTTTACGTTCAACCTTACTTGCAACTTACCCTGAATTAACTGCATTTGATTTAGGTGATGTCCGTGTTATTCCACATTTATTATCAGATAAATATTTAAACGAAGCGACGTTAGCTAACTGTAAAAAAGCTTTATATCAAGATGAACATAGTAAATATGCCATTAGCCCATTAAGCATAACAGAAGATGTTTTACATGACTTTTATGCTGAATTCCCGGAAAAGGGCATTTTCGGCATTGGTGGAGATCACAGTGTTAGTTACCCTTTAACCAAAGCCTATCTGCAAGCTAAAAAGAAACAAGGTAAACGTGCAGCAATAATCCACTTTGATGCCCATACTGATTTATTGGTTGAAAGGTTAGGGATAGATTTATGTTTTGGCTCTTGGTGTACCCATATTTTAGATGACCTGCATGAAAAGCATCACCTTATTCAAGTGGGTATTCGCTCAAGTGGCAGACCTCAAAGTCATTGGGAAGAGACTTTTGGCGTGAGACAACATTGGGCAAAAGATATTAAAGCACATGGTATTGACCAGACGATCGACAATATTTTTGCTCAACTTAGAGATGAAAATATTGACGAGCTTTATGTCAGTTTTGATATTGATGCTATTGATGACAGTTTTGCCTGTGCAACAGGTACGCCAGAGCCTGATGGTTTAATGCCAGAAGATGCCATGGACATATTACGCGCCTTAGCTGCTAAGTACCCTATTACGGGTGCTGATATGATGGAGATAGCCCCTTTCACAGATAGTTGTGGGCAAGGATTAGCAGGACAAGAAAAAACCTTAAAAGTAGGCGCTGAGATTTCAGCATTTTTGCTTAAAGAAATGGCTAAGTAATGTATTAAATCAATAATATTTAATTGCTAAACCAACTAGTTTAAGATCAAAAAAGGCTCCTAAAGGAGCCTTTTTTATCAATTGAATTTAACTGTTTGTTAACAGGTTAAAATTAGTCTTGACTTATATTGTCGCTACAATCGTTTGATAATCCAAATGGCCCTCTAGTTCCAATACCTTGGCTCGGTGGTGTTACATCTTCTTCATTAACATCATCAATTAATACAGGTAAGGTAAAAATGGCTTGAGTTGAGTTTTCACTACCAGTTACTTTACCTGAAACAATAAGTTTTACATCGAGCCACTGCCCATAACTTTGTGGGTAAGTTACTTTAATAACTGATCGTCCATCCGCGTCTGTGATAAGCGTACCTGATATTGACACTATGTTACCAGGTGTTAATTTACCATCACCATTAAAGTCTTCACCAACATCTAAGATACCATCAAAGTTAGCATCTTCATTAGGACACGTTGTTTTCCCTAGGTAAACCGGACCTGGGGTGTTTGTTGAACCTTCACCGAGTGCCAGCCATAGTACGAAATCAGCTCCATCATAAGTACGCAGCCAAAGGCCTTTATAATAATTTTCAGGTATCGCTGAAACGGTTAGTTCTACATTCTCAACAGCATTAGACTCAGCATCGGTAACAAAGACAGAGTACTCTTTCACATAGTCAGTCGTGTCCAACTCCTCAAGTTCATTACCTGTACCTAACGAAATAAATAACTCACGATTAGAAACAGTTAGATTAACAATGTCAGTTATGGCTGGCGTATCTTCAACAACAGCGGTTATTGTTACCGCATCCTTGGCTGATGTATTATTTGAAGTATAAATTGTTGAAGCACTACCACTGCTATCTGTGACTGCCGTTGCCGGAAAAATTGATCCTCCACTTACATCTTCTAGCACAAATTTGACCCGTTTATTTTTAACTAAGTTTCCATTCGCATCTTTTACAACAACTGAAATAGTGGATGTTTGTTCATTTGGACCGATTGAATTAGGCGATGCTTGTGCTTTAATTGTTGCTGCAGTATCAGCAAAAAATTCAAATTCAAGTTGATTAGTTAATTCAACATTTTTGCCATCAATCACATCTGAACCAACAAAAGTAACTAACGCTTTACCTGCATCTGTTGAAGTTAATGTAACGGTAACTTCACCATCAACGGTAGTAGCTGAATTAGCATTGACAATACCACGTGTAGTAGTGAAGGAAACAGATTTACCATCCGGTACAAATGCATTATCTCGCATCCACGTTAAAGTGACACTTGCAGTTTGTGGTGACAAAGAAACATCAGGAACAATAGGAGTGTTTGATGGATCAACAATAGTAAGACCATTACTAAAACTAGTAAACAAGAATGAGTCTGCTTGTACTGAAACATCTTGACTAGCTGTAGCGCCAAGTGCAGTAACAACAATACTATTATTACCGCCACTAGTACCTGTTACTTTTACCGTAGCCTGACCTTCTGAGTCTGTAGTTACGCTTGTAGGAATTGTTATTTTATCCACATTACTTGCAGATATCGCTACAGCTGTTTTAGCGACGCCATTACCATCTGAGTCTAAAACGTTAACTATATAACTAGTTTCATCATTTAATGCTAAAGAGCTTGAACCAGTTAACGTCAATGTAGTACCAACCACTTCTACTTCTAACGAATCAGTAATATCACCACTAGTTACGGAGACTAATATAACTCTGTTACTCGGTTCATCTTGAGTAGATAGCTCCATAGTAACTTTACCATCAGGCCCTGTTACATTTGAACTGCTACCACTTGCATCAAGTATTTTTCCAAGTGCGCCAGAATCACTTGCAAAATTAATAGTTACGCCCTCAAGCAAGTTGTTATTCTCGTCTTTAGCAATGGCAGATAACTCGATAGATTGTGCACCACTCGAAGCAAGTTGTTGCGAGCTAGCAAATAATTGAATAGAAGCAGCGGTAGGTTCGCCTTCAACAATTTTCACACCATCACCGGCACTATTAAAACTAATATTATCGGTAGCACTTTCATAGCTGGCGATAACATTAACAGAGCCTTTTACATCGGTTACTTTTACAATAATGGTTGCAACACCATTTGCATCCGTTGTCGCGGTACCTGAAACAGGGTCGAATGTAGCCGAGCCTTCAACGGCTAACGTAAAGGTAACGGTTTTATTAACTATGGCACTACCATTATCAACAACTGTGGCTGAGACGGTAACATCATTAGCTGCTGACAAATCACCATCAGATTTTGTTATTGTTACAGTAACTGCATCAGTTGTTCCACCATCACCACCACCAGTTAGGTCACCATCTCCACCACCGCACGCTACGAGTGTCATCATTGACATCAATAACATGGTAAAACTTAAACGTCGAAATAACTGCATAGAAGCATCCTAATTTTTCTTTTTATAAATAGACCTAATAACTCATATTAACTGATAAATAACAAAAAGGTACTGCTTATCATAAAAAAATCACAATCAATGACAAAGTTAACAAAATTTTACCTGCGACTACGGCAAAAACAGTCAAAATAAATTAGTTTTTAATCTACGCGATTATTGTTAACCTTAACGATTAAAATTATTAGTTTAATCGATATATAATAATCACAACGTAACTTACAACCTAGCTGAAGTAACATAGACCCTATGACAATTGAAAAAACAATGTCCCCACCCTCCAAAAAAAATAGTTTAACCAGCCTCATTGTTATCGGTATGGTTGCTGGTATTTTATTAGGAACTTTCTTGCAATGGCTTATGCCCAATGGCTCTGACAAAGTCATTAACCTTTATTTATTTGATATTTCTCTTAAAGGCTTATTTGTAGATGGCATATTAGAAGTGATAGGCCAAGTTTTTATGGCCAGTTTACGTATGTTAGTTGTCCCCTTAGTTTTTGTATCGCTAGTTTGTGGGGTATGTTCATTAAAAGACACCAGTAAACTTGGCCGCATAGGTGGTAAAGCTGTTGCTTTATATCTCGCCACTACAGCTATTGCTATTAGCTTTGCTATTTTTGTTGCGCTAATTGTTGCTCCAGGAGAAGGGGTAAATATGGTCGCTAACAGTAGTTTTTCAGGTAGAGATGCTCCGTCTTTAGCGCAAGTTATTATTCAAATGTTTCCTACCAATCCTTTCGCATCATTTGCACAAGGTAATATGCTACAAGTAATCGTATTTGCATTACTTTTCGGTATTGCTATCGCGCTTTCAGGCAAAGCTGGTGAACGTATTTCTTTATTATTTGAAGATTTAAGTGAAGTGATCATGCGTCTGGTGACTATTCTAATGAATATCGCTCCTTATGGCGTTTTTGCATTGTTAGCCACTTTATTTACTACCGTGTCACTAACAACCTTCGGTAATTTAATTGAATATTTCTTAGTGGTTTTCTTTGTTCTACTTATTCATGCTTTAGTTACTTACCCTATTATTTTGAAATTATTTACGGGTTTAAACCCAGTAATCTTTTTAAAGAAAATGCGTGACGCTGCTATTTTCGCATTCTCTACAGCCAGCTCGAATGCCACCATTCCTGTCACGTTAGAAACGGCAACAAAGAAGATGGGTGTAAAAAACTCCATCGCATCATTTACCGTGCCGCTTGGTGCCACCATTAATATGGACGGCACAGCAATCATGCAAGGTGTAGCAACTGTTTTTATCGCGCAAGTTTTTACTCAGGATTTAACGCTAGCAGACTACTTAACCGTTGTGCTTACTGCAACCCTAGCGTCCATAGGCACAGCAGGTGTGCCTGGCGTTGGTTTAATCATGCTAGCCATGGTGTTAGAGCAAGTAGGTTTACCTGTTGAAGGTATTGCCCTTATTATTGGTGTCGATAGATTATTGGATATGACTCGTACTGCGGTCAATGTTACCGGCGACAGCATGGTGAGCCTTGTGGTTGCTAAAAGTGAAGATCAATTTGATCATGAGATGTATTTAGACCCACAAGCAGGACATAACATTGAAGAGATCGACTTTAAGCACCTAAAAGATAATTAATATTTTGTAGAGTGTCATGTAGGAAAGATTGTAATCGTTAATCAAAAAAGCCTTACTGAGTTAACTCAGTAAGGCTTTTTTATATTGCTTAGTTTCTTAATTTAGTAATTAACTAAATCAGTATCTGAACACTAATAATTCCCCCCTACTAACCAGGAAAGATATTATTGCGTTGTAATAATTTACCTAAAAAGCTTTCAGCTGATAATGAAGCGGCTTTAGAAAATTTTTCAGCCAAACCTTTTTTCACTTCATATTTAATAGCAACGACTTTATGGCTTTTACTTTTACCTTGTAAATAATCATCACTTGTTTGGATACTATCGACTAGGCCAAGTTCTAAGGCTGTTGTGCCAAACCAATGTTCGCCTGTTGCCACTTTAACAATATCTAAACTTGGTCTGCGTTCGCTAACGAAGTTTTTAAATAAAACGTGAGTTTCTTCTAATTCTTCGATGAACTTTTCTTTACCTTTTTCTGTATTCTCACCAAACATAGTTACAGTGCGTTTAAATTCACCCGCAGTAAACTGTTCAAAATCAATATCATGTTTCTTTAATAATTTATTGAAGTTTGGTACTTGGGCAATAACACCAATAGAGCCTAAGATGGCAAAAGGTGCTGAAATAATATTGTTTGCCACACAAGCCATCATATAACCGCCGCTAGCAGCCACTTTATCTACTGATACTGTTAGTGGAATATTATGCTGACGAATACGATCAAGCTGTGAAGATGCTAAACCATAACCATGTACCATACCGCCACCACTTTCTAAACGAACAAAAACTTCATCTTCAGGTTTTGCCACAGAAAGTATCGCTGACACCTCTTCACGTAAAGAGCTGACTTCTTTGGCATCAATACTGCCATTAAAGTCAACTACAAAAACATGCGCTTTACTTGGCGCTTTATCTTCACCTGATTTAGCTAATTTCTTGTCAGCTTTCGCTTGTTCTTTAGCTTGCTTTTTATCAGCCTTTTCTTTTTCTTTAAATTCATCTTTGCTCAATAAGGCATGAATAATATCTTCTTCAGTTTCAGTAAACTGCTCAGACAAGTCAGTGATATCTAACTCACCTTTTTTATGCTGCTGTTTCGTAGCTGCACCAGCAATGGCAATAATAATGGCTATAACAGCCAAAACAAAAGTAACGGCTTTTGCTAAAAACAAACCGTATTCATATAAAAATTCCAAAGTAACTCCTGAGGATATATTGGTAAATATAAGGATAAAAATAATTGACGTAATTCTACACTATTTTTCCGTATTGCAAAGAGGGTTAAAGATCATAGAAATTGAGTAATAAAAAAGCCCTCAATCGAGGGCTTTAAATCAAAGTAATATTGATGGTATAACTTACTATTTAACTACGGTGTTATCTTCAGAGATAGTAATAGTTTTACCCATTGTTGCAAAGAAACCTGCTACTTGACTTTGCATTTCTTTAGTTGCTTCACCAGTTTTTAGCGGGTCAGGAGCTATCGCTTTCTGTCCTTTATCTAGATCTTCCATAATCGGATCTGGACTCAAGATAGAGCCATGATGACCATAAGTAAAGCGAACTGCGCCTGATCCTTCTGTTGTACTGCTTAAGTAAGGTAAACCAAGTAAGGCAATAGCACCTTCAGTACCACCAAACAGTGTTGTTGAAACAGTGTTAGGTATTACTTGATCAGAGCAGTTATCTGTCACTAAAATATCATTACATACTTCAACAACGCCGCTTCCAGGTTCAACTAAGTTACCAACTACTTCAATTAAGTGTGTTGGTGTTTGAGTCGCTTTAATAATACTTGCATAGTTAGCTGGGTCACCCGCATCTGTCACCGTTTGCGCCGCAAAAACAAATTTACTAAACACAGCTTCTATACCTGCTTGCTGTTCAGGTGTAAGTGCAGCATAAAACGCTTGATATGCTCCAACTAACTGAGCTTCAGTAGCAGTAGAGTTTCCATTTTCATCAAGAGGATAAGCTGCATCAACCATGCCCTTAAATTCAGCAGATGAGCTATATACCAAGTTCGACTTAATTACATCACCAAATGCACCAGACTCCATTAAGAAGTTTGCAATCATCACACCAGGCATTGCCTGCGAATTAGAGGTGATTTTGAACATAGGATCTAATGGATCTAATGGTGAATCAAGTGGTGCATTAGCTAACGCTACTAAATTAATACCTGTAATAGCACCTAATGAATGACCTAAAAAGTGCACATTCTTTCCATTGATCTTCGCGCCAGAAACAGCATTCAATCCTAAACGTAAACCTAGCATATCACTTGCAGATTGACGTAAATTATCACGTGTGGTAAGTAGACTTGCTAAATTCATGTAATGCGTTGCTGAAACAGTAGAAGCATTAATATCATCAATGCCATCAGGAACTTTGTTAGGACCAGTTATATCAAAGCCTCGGCTACCATGTAAAGGGTGGTCAATGGCTACTGTAGCAAAACCAAAGGTTGATAAAACACCGGTAATTGCTAGCATCTGTTCTTTTGTTCCGGTGATACCATGCTGTAAAATAACAACAGGCCAACCATCCGTAGGCTCAGCAGCCAATGGAGGTAAACCATAACTAGCACGTACAGCATCAGTAAGGGGAGCAATAACTGGAGTAGTCATTTGTACGGCCAGTATAGATGGATCAGTTACACCTGGAATATCACTTACACCACTTGGTTGAGGTACAGGATTAAACTTAGTTAAATTACGTTCTACATCTAACTCAATACCTGCAGGTCTTAAATCACGTAAACCTACTGCCGAACAAACAGCATCAGACCGAGAACCTGCAATAGGACCTTCAGGAATAGCACCTGGATTAGCAGCTGCTAAACCAGCTAACATAACACCTGAATCACATAAGGCTTTCCACCAATCAGTAATAGGAGCTTTAGGATTAGCTTGAGTTGGCACGCCTAAATAATAAGGTAACTTGACAGAACCTGAATATAATTGAGCTGTTGAGTATAGATTTTTTAAGTTATCTGAAAGTACTACACCTTGCATTTCCAGAGCTGTAGCAACATTGATCATTGTATCAGTAACAGAAACAACAGGTGGCATACCACCCTGTGCTAAAGGTGCAGCAAGTAATTTTTTAACCGTAAATAATACATCAACGGTTGATTGCGTAGTCATAGCAAATGTATAAATTAAACTATCTTTATCAGCACCAGCACTAACAATCGCGTTTTCAAAACTATTCACTAAACCTTGGAGTTGTAATTGGCTTGCTGTTGCCAATGGTTTAGTTGCTATATCTTGTCGAACAAGATCATAGGTTATTGAAGCAGCAACTGATTTACCATTGTTATCTTTCAGATTATTGGTTAACGCAACCACATAAGTGGTTTTTCCTTTTAACGGTTTCATTGGAACAATAGCAATACTATTGCCTTTAGCTTGCGCGACAAAATCCACACCAAAAACTAACTCACCAACAACCGTGCAAGCAGCGCCGCGTGGAACAGCTTCACAGCCGGCATCGCCACCCATTAAGGTTTCATAAATTTTTACAGAATTGCCATCAAAAACACTCACGGCATCTAATGAAGACCCAGCTGGAAAATCGACAGCAAGTACAAACGGGTTAGTCGTAGACCAACCATCTAGTGCACTCATTGCTACGGTTGGGTCACTGAAATCACTAGCATCTTCCACTGGAAGGTTTAATGTACCGTCTGTGCTACCGGAGAATAACAAATCATTAGGCACTGATAAAACGCCCTTAGCAGGATCGTAACTAATTCGTGCTTGAGCTGTTACAGCAGTACCATTTTCTGCCACTTCCTTTTGTAAATCTTCGATAGTTTCGCTATCACAGGCACTTAAACCAAGTGCGCTAATAATCGCAAGACTGAGAGCTAGCTTTTTCATATAAAATTCCCCAATGCCGTAATTTTTATTATGTATTTTTTTAAGTTATTTTTATTTCAACGTTCAAATCAAAATTCAAACTAATGTTTTAATAACTAGTAAGACCAGTTAAAGTTACCCCAAGATGTCGCAAGGTGCTAGTCATTTTTTACTTTTTCGTCGAATATTTTCATGTTAACCAACTTTTCTCTCGTCAATGAAAATGCCAACGCGTAGAATAGGGAAGTAACTTTCTCACTCCTAACGATAAGACCTTAAGATGTTTAATTATTCAACAAAAGATGCCAGTTTAAGCAACAAAACCATTCTAGTTACGGGTGCTGGTGCCGGCATTGGCCGCACTGCAGCATTAACCTATGCACAACTTGGTGCTACCGTTATTTTACTTGGTAAAACGGTGAGTAAACTTGAGGCTGTGTATGATGAAATTGTTGCTTTAGGGCTTGCTGAACCTGCTATTATCCCCCTTGATTTGAAGGGTGCAACCAAACAAAATTATATTGATATGTCTTCGACAATTTCCAGTCAGTTTGGTCATTTAGATGGGGTATTACTTAATGCCTCAATTTTAGGTGAACTAACACCATTTATTCAAATGCATGAGCAAGTATTTAATGATGTAATGAAGGTCAATGTAACCGCACAATGTTTATTAGCTCAAGCATTAATACCTACTTTATTGTTAGCACCAAACGCTTCTTTAGTATTTACCTCTTCAGGTGTTGGTAGCCAAGGCAGAGCTTATTGGGGTCAATATAGCATCTCTAAATTTGCGACTGAAGGCATGATGCAAGTAATTGCAGATGAATATGAAGGATCAAATCTACGTACTAACGCGATAAACCCTGGCGCTACAAATACCAACATGCGCTCGTGTGCTTTTCCAGCGGAAGATAAAGACGAACTTGCTACACCAGAAGACATCATGCCTTTATATGTTTATTTAATGTCTGATGATAGTTTAGAAATAAATGGTCAAACGTTAAAAGCTCAATAAAAACTTCGTTTAACCCGCTAAGTTATCAACAAAAAAGGCAAGCTATTACAGCTTGCCTTTTTTGTTTATTCATACGAATTTAATGCGTAAGTCATATCCGCTTTATTTCTAGGTTATTTTAACGTAATTCTCTTCTTAAAATTTTACCCACATTGGTTTTAGGTAATTCCTCTCGAAACTCAACCAGTTTTGGTACTTTATAATTAGTGAGGTTTTCACGACAATGTTTAATAAGCATTTTTTCATCTAAATCATCTGATTTTTTTACCACAAAAATTTTGACAATCTCGCCCGAAATTTCATGGGGTACACCAATGGCCGCAGATTCTAACACGCCCTCATGCATGGCAAGCACTTCTTCAATTTCATTGGGGTAAACATTAAAACCAGAAACGATTATCATATCTTTTTTACGATCAACGATAGTGAAGAAACCTTTATCATCCATCATGGCAACATCACCCGTAGCAAACCAACCGTCTTTTAATACTTCATCAGTCGCTTCTACACATTTGTAATAACCTAACATTACCTGAGGGCCTTTAACCCACATTTCACCTGATTCGCCAATATCGGCTTCACTGCCATCTTCACGCATGATTTTTACATCAGTTGAAGCCGCGGGAAGGCCGATGCTTCCGTCATAAGCGGCAAGGTTATAAGGACTTATTGTCACTAAAGGTGCACACTCAGTTAAACCATAACCTTCTAACAATCGGGTACCTGTTACTTGCTGCCAACGTTCTGCAACAGGTCGTTGTACTGCCATGCCACCACCAAGTGACATTTTCAACGTGCTGAAGTTAAGTTCACTAAAGCCAGGTGTATTCAATAAGCCGTTAAATAAGGTATTTACACCTGTAATGGCAGTAAATGGGTATTTTGATAGCTCTTTAACAAAGTTAGGCATATCTCTTGGGTTGGTAATTAATAAATTAGTGCCCCCCATGGTAAAGAACGTTAAACAATTCGCCGTCAAAGCAAAGATATGATAAAGCGGTAACGCAGTTACCACTAGCTCATTGCCCTCTTCTAACAATGGGAAAATAGCAGCTTTAGCTTGCTGTAAGTTTGCCACCATGTTTCGATGCGTTAACATTGCGCCTTTAGATAAACCTGTAGTACCGCCGGTATATTGCAAAAATGCGAGATCATCTCCACACAACTCTACCGGCGACAGTTTAAGTGCTAAACCTCGCGATAAAACAGTATTAAAACGTACCGCGTGCGGCAGTTTAAAAGCAGGTACCATTTTTTTAACGTATTTGACCATGCAATTGACAACAGTGCCCTTGACTAGGCCCAACCGATCACCTAAAGATGTCATGATGACATGTTTAACCGCAGTTCTATCAACTACCTTCTCAAGAGTTTGAGCAAAGTTCTCTATAATCAACATTGCTTTAGCATCTGAGTCTTTTAATTGGTGCTCAAGTTCACGGGCTGTATATAATGGGTTTACGTTTACAACAGTAAGTCCTGCTAATAAAGCGCCAAATAATGCTATTGGGTACTGTAAGCAATTAGGTACCATGATGGCGAATTTATCGCCTCGCTCTAAGCCTAAATCTTGTTGTAAGTATGCTGCAAAAGCGGTTGCTTGAACTGAAAGCTCTGCATAAGAAATTGAAGCGCCCATATTGATGAAAGCTGTTTTATCACTAAACTGAGTAGAGTATTTTGTGAACATAGCCACAATGGATGGATATTTATCCGCATCTATTTCAAACGGCACATCACTAGGGTAACTTTTTTCTAACCAAATCTTTTCCACAATGGCTTCCTCAATAGGTAATTATGTTGCAACTGACTTAATAATTATTTTATTTGCAGCAACGCTTATTTTAATACCACTGTTTTATCAAATTTTTTAGCATTGCGCCACAAATTTAAACGCTTGTTTTAATTTCACTGAAAAAATGACGGAGAATTGGCAATAACTCTTCCGTTTTTTCCATATGCACGTGATGACCGCCTGACAGCTTGGTAGTTTTTAGCTTATTAACACCTGAAGAGAAGTTTTTCAGCCCTGTGATAACCATTTTCATGCCTTTATCACCGTAGATAAGTTGTAAAGGACACTTAATATCACTAAACAATTGTTGTCCTTGTTTTAGACTTAATCGGTAAGGTGAAACTGACCGTAACCGCGGATCTGAACGCCAGCGATATAAAACACTAGCGCTATCAACACCTACCGAATCCATTGACTTAGGCTCAACTTCTACCAGTGACCTTTGTACAATTAACTTTGCATGTTCAACGGTTAAGTCAGAAACATGCAGGCGTGCTTTTACAGCCATTTCTTCAGTAAAAGCTCGGGTAGTATTAGCTGACTTCACTCGGCTTAGCATACCTCGACGTAACTGATCCGTCATTTGTTCTTCTGGGGCACAAATAAAACCAAACGAGTCGATTAACGTTAGTGATTTTACTTTTTCAGGGAAAGCAGCGGAAAATGCACTTGCAATCATTGCCCCCATTGAGTGCGCAACAATATCAATTGCTTGCCAGTCATTAAGTGAAAATAATGCGACCAAATCACCAACATAATCAAAAAAATGATAATGAGCACCAGCACTTCGATGGTCTGAGTGGCCATGACCTGGCCAATCTAGCGCAATAATACGCCTATCAGCTAGTAAGTCACTTTCTTGCATCAAAGGTAAAAAGCTCGCGGCGTTATCCAAATAACCATGTAAACATAGCACTGGTTCATGATTCTTATTCCCACAAACTAATGCGGTAAGAGTTAAGTCATCTAGTTGATAGCTAAGCTCATCAATTTGAGGTCCATCAACTTGTTTGGTATCTGCCACAGGGTTACACCTTTCAATTTAAGCTATTGATCTAATATCAAAAACTTTCATTTATTTTTATTAGTTTTTATTAAGGAATAGAGCGCAGCAACAGCCAGTACACACCATAACAACACCCAAACTAATTCAGGGACCATTGTCATTGACGCTAAAGCGGCACCATCGCCTAAATCACGACCATCAAATAAATACGTTGGGCTAAACAAACTATTTAATAAAATACTCAAACCAAAGAACTTCAATAACAACTGAAGGTAGTATAATCGACGCATTTTGATCAAAAATACAAACATTACAGCTAAGCTCGAGATGATAATGATAGTGAGGAAATCTCTTGCCCAAAAAATGATTGAAGCAAGCAATAATACGATCATGAAGCCAGAAACTATCTGCGCGGTCCGTTGATGGCTATTTGCTAACTTAAATAATAACCAACCCCAGAAGGTAGCTCCAGCATAGCCAAAGAAGCTAATAATAAAACTTAAACCACCTCGGGTAGTACATAAACCAGCACCATTGGCAAACAATTGAATACGCATAATTTCGCCACCTGTTAATAGCGCAGCAATACCATGGCTTATTTCATGAAAGTAACTTTCCAGCCAATTAAGTGGGATAGATACGATGGGAATTTGCCTGATGATAATGGCGGCTAATAGGAGGAAATATAGCTGATATTTTTGCCAAAAACTGGCTGAGCGATTCTGCGAGGTACTTGCCATAATTTGCTTCCAGAGTTTCCGACTATAAGAGTATTGTGTTATTTACCTGGAAGTTTTTTCCAGGAAACGGTATCGCGAACATATACCGGCTGAGCATTTTCTGCTGAAACGCCCTGCCCATGCTGTAACTTTACCTTACCTATTGCTAACATTGCTTCAGCGGTCGGGAAGAGTATATCTGGGCTACCTTCATTGGTTTTCAATGCAGAAAACTTCTCACCGGCATGGTCACCTGTTGTTTCACCTGCTTGGTCACTTAACTTTTCAGAGTACGCATCCCAACCTGTGCCAACAGCATAGCAGGGTGCAGTAACCACTGATGACAAATGTTCTTTTAGTTGCTCTGGTGGTGTAACTGATTCATCTTGCTGTGCTTGCATAACATTATGTTCGTCAAGTACAAAATAGCCATTGTAAACTTCCGACATACGGGCATCTATTGCCGCTAAGACCTGTTTTTTACCATGCTTAATATAAGCGAGTTGAGCCATAGCTTGTAAGCTAGAAACGCCAACAACAGGTAAGCTAGCCGAAAACGCTAACCCTTGAGCTACGCCAACGCCAATACGAACACCGGTAAAGCTACCAGGTCCCTGACCAAAAATAAGGCCATCGAGCTCAGCTAACTTTATACCCGCCTCATGAAGTACAGCATCTATCATCGGTAATAAATGTAAACTATGCGATTGCGGGCAAAGCTCATATCGAGAAAAGGTTTTACCGTTTACTTGCAGCGCTACGGAACATGCTTCTGTAGAAGCATCAAGGGCCAAATAATTCACTATAGTTACCTTTTAATTACCTTTAACAACCTTTTAATTAAGGTCTGTTGAACATTCTATTTATGTAGCTTATCCGAATTAAATGCTTTCTTGCTCGCGGCGCGAGGACTGATGCATAGTTTTTCTATGTGAAGTGCTTCGCAACAAAGAGCAAGAAGCAGTTAAACGGATAACTTAAAGGATGTCGACTAAGTCTATTACGAATGTAACTGTTTGGCCTGCAAGCGGGTGATTAAAATCAATAGTAACCGAGTCACCATTAATTTCTTTAATCATTCCGGGTAAATCACCACCGGGTTGAGAAAAAGTAATAATATTACCTACTTTTGCTGGCACCTCAACTGTAAATTTATCAAGCCCCATATAATGAATATTATCTGGGTTTGTCTCGCCGAAAGCATCTTTTGCTTCAAGGGTGAATTCTCTTGAATCACCTTTATCCATACCAATCAGCTGAGCTTCGAAAGCTGGTGATATGCTGTTATCACCCATGATTATTTTTGCTGGCTTATTATTGACTTTAGTACTATCTGCAGCCGAACCATCACTTAATTTCATAGTTATATGAACAAGAATACTCGAGTCACTTTGAATCTGTGTTTGCGTTGAAACGGTCATTATTACTTCTCTACCTTATTTGTTTTATTCTTTTGTACTTTGTTATCACTATTGCTTTAATAATGACTTTCATAACTGTTTTATTTCTTGTTTTCTTGGTTCGGTTCTTTATTCGTGAAGGATTCAAAAATCATTAATGCTGCGCCAATAAAAATAACTGAGTCTGCAATATTAAAAGCGGCAAAGTGATAACCTGCCCAATGAAAATCAAGAAAATCGATGACATAGCCCAATAAGGCTCTATCGATTAAGTTACCTACGGCGCCACTTAAAATCAAAGCAAAAGCAATGCTTAATAAACGTTGCTGTTTAGGTGTTTTTGCCATCCAAACAAGAAATACAATACTAGCTATACTGGCAATCCCAGTAAAAAACCAACGTTGCCAACCACCTTGATCCGCTAAAAAGCTAAAGGCTGCACCGGGATTATGAACGTACGTGAGGTTGAAGAATGGCAAAACCGACAAGGTTTCGCGATAATCAAATGTGCCTGCAACCCAATATTTACTAACCTGATCAATGATTAAGCATAGTAAGGTTAACCATAACCAACGTAACCCTGTGTCACTAAATAATTTTTTCAATGCTGGTAATCTCATCTTGAAAAATTAAATAGGCTACTACCTTTTCCTTATGCCTAATTAGACAAGCGGTAAGATAATAGCCCGTTAACTTAACTTATTGTTAATGCGACTTCGCTATAAGTATTAAGCGAACTGTCTTGTTTCACCTTCACCATCAACATTGGTAATACAACGACCACATAACTCAGGGTGTTTTTCGCTCTCACCAATATCTGTAGTGACATGCCAACAACGGTCACACTTAATGCCTTCTGCTGGAGCTACTGATAACCATAAGCCTTCTACTTCAGTATCAAGGGCATTTTCTGGTGCCGCTGTTACTATTTCGATGGTTGCTTTTGAGGTAATTAAAACAAAACGAAGTTCATCACCCAATTTCGCTAATTTAGCGGCTAGCTCTTCAGTGGCAAACAATGTAACTTGTGCTTCTAATGCTTTACCTACAGACTTATCTTTTCTTGCTTGTTCTAACGCACGGTTTACTTCACCACGTACACTAAGTAGTTCAGTCCAATAATCATTATCAAGTTCGTCTACTGAATTACTGTTTTCAATTTGCTTAGCTAAACCATCAAACCAAACACCAGTAAAGACAAACTCATCTCGCTCACCGCTTGCTGGTAATGGTAAAGCTTCCCAAATTTCTTGCGCTGTAAATGACAATATTGGTGCCATCCACGCTGTCATTGCTTCTACAATTAAGTACATAGCAGTTTGACATGAACGACGCGCATTCGAATCACTTTTAGCAGTATATTGTCTATCTTTGATAATATCTAAGTAGAAACCGCCAAGCTCGTTAGTACAGAAGTTCATAATTTTGTGCACTACTACATGAAATTCATATTCATCATAAGCAGTAATGATTTCTTCTTGTAAACGTGTTGCTTTCTCAACTACCCAACGATCTAAAGCAACCATGTCGTCAAAAGCAACGCTATGAGTAGCCGGTTCAAAACCATTTAAGTTAGATAATAAGAAGCGCGATGTATTACGTATGCGGCGATAAGCATCAGCTTGACGTTTAAATATCTCATCACCAGCAGTTATTTCTTGCGTGTAATTTACTGATGCTGACCATAAACGTAAAATATCAGCGCCTAAGTTGTTAGTAATTTCTTTTGGCGTAATAACATTACCTAACGACTTAGACATTTTGTGACCTTTAGCGTCAACCACAAAACCGTGAGTAAGTACTTGCTTATATGGCGCTTTACCATTCATCGCAACGGATGAAATCATTGAAGACATAAACCAACCACGATGTTGATCTGAGCCTTCAAGATATAAATCAGCAATACCGTCAAACTCTTCACGCGCATTAATAACTGATTCATGCGTAGTACCTGAGTCAAACCACACATCTAAGGTATCAGGAACTTTAATATATTCTTTAGCATCATCACCAATAAGTTCGCTGGCTTCTAGATCGAACCAAGCTTGAATACCTGACTTTTCAACAAGAAGAGCAACTTCTTCAATAAGTTCAATGCTACGAGGATGCAATGCACCCGAATCTTGATGAATAAATAATGCCATAGGCACGCCCCACGTACGTTGACGCGAAATACACCAATCAGGACGACCTTCAACCATAGATTCAATACGACGTTGACCCCAATCAGGGATCCATTGTGTTTTTTCAATTTCGTTTAATGAATCTTGACGTAAACCTTTTTTGTCCATGCTGATAAACCACTGCGGCGTAGCACGGAAAATCAATGGCGTTTTATGACGCCAGCAATGCGGGTAAGAATGATCTAAGGCGTGATGATGTACTAAAGCACCCTTTTCTTTTAATATTTCTACAACACTCGCATTCGCTTTAAAGACATGTTGTCCGGCAAGTAACGGGGTATCTTCAAGATAAACACCGTTAGCACCAACAGGGTTAGCAACTTCTAAGTCATATAACTTACCAACGACAAAATCCTCTACACCATGACCTGGCGCAGTATGAACACAACCCGTACCTGAATCAGTAGTAACATGCTCACCTAAAACAACAGGCACTGTAAAGTCATAGAATGGATGCTGACATTGTACTAATTCTAAATCCTGACCTTTACAAAAACCTAAGGCATGGTATTTATCAAAACCGAAACGATCCATACATGAAGTAACAAGATCAGACGCTATGATTAAACGTTGTTTTTTACCTTCCTGTTCACATTGAACTAAGGTGTATTCAACATCAGAATTTACCGCTATTGCACGGTTAGCAGGAAGTGTCCAAGGTGTTGTTGTCCAAATAACAACCCCAATCTCACCTTCACCTTTATGGTCTTCTGGGTGAGAGAATTTATCTGCTACGGTTTCGTCGCTAATAACAAATTTCACATCAATAGCTGGTGATTGTTTGTCTTTATATTCAACTTCAGCTTCAGCTAAAGATGAACCACAATCAGTACACCAATGCACAGGTTTAAAACCTTGGTGTAAATGTCCATTTTCAGCAATTTTGCCTAATGAACGGATAATATTGGCTTCAGTACCAAAATCCATAGTTAAGTAAGGTTTTTCCCAATCGGCGAAAATACCTAAACGTTTGAAATCTTCTCGTTGACCATTAACTTGCTTCGCGGCATATTCACGACACTTTTGACGAAAATCGCTAGCGCTGATTTTATGACCTGGCTTGCCGACTTTTTTCTCAACCATTAATTCAATTGGTAAACCGTGACAATCCCAACCTGGTACGAACGGTGAATTAAAATCAGATAAGTTTTTTGATTTAATAATAATATCTTTTAAGATTTTATTAACGGCGTGACCTATGTGAATATTACCATTAGCATAAGGAGGGCCATCATGAAGAATGAATGACTTTTTACCTTTCTTGGCTTCACGAATCTTGCCATAAAGATCTTTAGCTGCCCAATCTTTGAGCATATTAGGTTCACGATTAGCCATATTACCTTTCATAGCGAAAGAAGTGGCTGGTAAGTTCAGGGTCTGTTTGTAATCACTCATTTAAATCATTATCCGTTTATGTTAGCTAATATAGGTAACTAATCGCTATAAATATCAACCAGGTTTATAACTGTTAACTTATGTTAAATTGAATATATTATTTTTAATCACTACAAGTAAAGCGTTAAGCTAATACTTGCTTTGCTTGTTCACTGTCTTGACGAATTTGTGCTGTAAGCGCTTCAAGGCTGTCAAACTTAATCACTGGGCGTAGTTTTTTCTTAACGACCACTTCAATACATTGTCCATACAGGTTTTCATCAAAATCAAAAATATGTACTTCTAGTTGTTGCCTAATGCCATTAATTGTTGGCCTGGCACCAATATTCGCAACACCTTTAAATTCGCCATTGTTTGTTTTTACCATTACCGCAAAAACACCACTAAGGGGAGAAACACGTCTTTTAAGTAAGACATTAGCGGTTGGAAAACCCAACTGTCGACCTCGCTTGTCACCATGGAACACGCGACCAATTATCGAGTATTCTCTACCTAACATCTGTTTAACTGACACTAAATCATCTTTTTCTAATGCTTGACGAATAGCCGTTGAACTAATGCGGCAATCCGCCATTTTATAACTTGCGGTATCTGAAACATCGAAACCATACTTTTCTCCTGCTTGACATAACATGGAAAAGTTACCGCTTCGATTCTTACCAAAGCAGAAATCATCACCGACAATAAGGTGTTTTATACCTAATTTATTCACCAACAAATTTTCTATAAAATGTTGGGCGCTTTGATTGGCAAATTTAGTAGTGAAATTGACACAAATCAGTCGCTGCACGCCAAGTTTCGCTAATAAATTATATTTATCGCGTAAACGGCATAATCTAGCTGGTGCTGTTTCTGGTGAAAAAAGCTCTTGTGGTTGTGGTTCAAAAACTAACACTGCAGCCACACAATTTAAAGCTTTCGCTTTACTTACCAAAGCCTTAATTACTTGCTGATGCCCTAAATGAACACCATCAAAGTTACCAATAGTTAGCACACAACTATGATCTTGTAATTGAATATTATGTATTCCGCGAACTAACTGCATTAGCTATTATTCTGCCTTTTTACTATCACGCTAAATGACTCAGATAAGTCACTGACGAACCTCAACTTTGACATTCGCATAAAATAAATCGACGAATTATATAACAGCGCGCGCGAATAATCAGTAGCCCAAGCACTTTATTTACGCTTATTTTTAGGCTTTATCTATCGTAAAGTCATTTAATCGTATGCCTAACAAAAGAATCATCGCTAGGTAACTCACAACGCCTAAGAGAATACAGACAATCAATTGTTGTACTTGTTCAGCAAAGCTCATTGCTAACCAAACGTCAAAATCACTTGATAATTGATACACAACCAACGCCATGACAGTAGCACTAAACACCAATTTACCAATAAAAATTAGTGTTTTAGCTGATAAATGATAAACACCTTGTGCTTTTAAGCCTCGATATAATAACCAAGCATTTAGCGTGGCAGAAAGTGTTGTTGCTATTGCCAGTCCAACATAACCGAAGAATGGTGCCAACATTAAGTTAAAAACCATGTTAGCGACCATTGCTTTAATACCAATTTTCACTGGTGTTTTAGTGTCTTGACGAGCGTAATATCCCGGCGCTAAAATTTTGATAAACATAAAACTCAGCAAGCCTGATAGGTAAGCAAATAATGCCATAGACACCTGCATAACATCATGCTGACTAAACTCACCTCGCATGAATAACACCATAATAATAGGTTGTGCTAGTACCATTAAACCGGCTAATGCTGGCCAGCCAAACAGGCTAATAACTCTAATTCCCCAATCAATAGTCGCACTAAACTCCACCGGATTATTTTTACTATGCAATTTTGCTAAGCTGGGCAATACCACTGTAGCAATGCCAATACCAAACAAACCCAATGGAAACTCGAGCAATCTATCGGCATAGTACAGCCAACTTATTGAGCCTGTAATTAAAAAACTGGCAATTAAGGTATCAAGTAATAAGTTAATTTGTGTGACTGATACACCAAATAAAGCAGGTACAATCAACTTTCGTATTTTGCTAACGCCTTCACTATGCCAAGACCATTTCGGCTTTACTAACATGCCCGCTTTGTACAAAAAAGGGATTTGAAAAAGAAATTGTATGAGACCACCTAAAAATACGCCCCAAGCTAATGCGTGGGCAGGACTTTGTGTATAAGGTGCACCATAAATAGCCATACTAATAATGGCAACATTGAGCAGAACCGGCGTAAATGCAGCGACAGCAAATCGCCCCATAGTATTGAGTACTGCACCTGAAAGCGCAGCAAAACTGATAAACCATAAATAGGGAAATGTTATGCTAAGTAAATTACTTGCCAGCGTAAATTTCTCTCCACCTGGCGCGTCATTATACCAATCTACAAACCAACCGAAGCCAAAAAGCATCACAAACAAAGGGGAGGCTAACATACCGAATAACGTGACTCCGGTGATAATTACACCTAAGGTGCCGGAAACTTGCCCGATTAATAAACGTGTTTGTTCGTGATCATTTTGTGCTCCTTTTTCCTCGCCTTGCTGTTCATCCTTAACCTGGTATTCACTTAATACAGGGACAAATGCTTGTGCAAATGCTCCCTCTGCAAAGAGTCTTCGTAAAAAATTAGGAATTTTATTAGCAAATAAAAATACATCCGCCATCACTCCCGATCCCATCACATTAGCAATGACCACATCGCGTATTAAACCTAATACCCGAGAAATCAATGTCATAACACTAACAATCAGCCCTGATTTAATTAACTTTTTACTCAAAAACACATCTCCATAGCAAGCTTGTATTGGTTGTTCAATCACGCTAAACGTGGTTATTTAGTCACGCTAAAATGAAACGAAAATAACGTAAAAATAAGACTAAAAAAAATAATGTGTATTATGTGATGATTTTAGTTATTTAAACAATGTATACTTGCGCTCGTTCACAACATGTTTTGTTCTATCGGCCAAGTTTTTAGTCGTAAACATCACCCATATTCTTTTTAATTGCTTTTTTATCGTTAACTTTTTATCGTAGACATTAAATTAAACAATTAAATAATTTGACAATCAGCTAAAAAAAAGGCATATTTCGTCGCCTTAAATTTAAGCTTATAATCAATCTTTTAGGAGATCACCTTGGCTAACTCAAAGCAAGCTAAGAAGCGCGCAGGACAATCTGAAAAGCGCCGTCAACATAACGCAAGTCGTCGCTCAATGATGCGTACTTTACTTAAAAAAGTACTATCAGCTATTGAAGCTGGTGACAAAGAAGTTGCAGCGAAAGAATTTGCTGCTGCTACACCAATTTTAGATCGTTACGCAAGTAAAGGTCTAATTCATAAAAACAAAGCAGCTCGTAGTAAGAGCCGTTTGAATGCAGCAATCAAAGCACTTTAATTTTTGCTTTAGCTATATTTTTTTATGAAATGGTCTTCATGTAGTTAATCTATATGAATCATTTAAAAACCGACTTAGGTCGGTTTTTTTATGTCTGAAATTCATGGTTAATACCTATTTAAGTATTTCCCTTAGATTAAATAGTCAATTTTACAGTCGGTATGGCATAAAACGTCCTTTCACTATTGCACTCACCTCCATTTTTGTTAGTCTCTAGACAACTAATTTATAGAGATCTCCTATGAAAGCACTAAAACTAACAAAAATAGCCGCGGTGGTATTACTTGCAGGCGCAACATTAACCGCTTGTAACTCTGCCAATGAAAATAATGCTACTGAAAAAAATCCTACAAAAGAAAGTGTTGATAACATTTCAAGCAATAATGAAGTAAGTCAACCTGAGTTACTTCAGGGCTTTGAAAACCGTTTAAATATATATAAAGAAGTAACCCTAACTGCCGATTTAAGCCATTTATCTGCAAACCAAAAACAGATGTTAGTATTACTTATTGATGCCTCAAAAATAATGGATGACTTATTTTGGCAGCAAGCTTTTTCGCAAGACAAAAAAAGCTTTTTAGCCAGAATTAGTGATGAGAGCGTAAGACGCTTTGCTGAAATAAACTATGGTCCTTGGGATCGTTTGAATGGCGATAAGGTGTTTTTAAGTCAAACGACAACAAAAGCACATGGCGCCGAATTTTATCCTGCGGATATGAGCAAAGCAGAGTTTGAGCAAAGTGAATTTAGCGATAAAAAAGGACTTTACTCCGTTGTTCGTCGTGATGATGAAGGTAAATTAATGAGTGTTCCTTTCTCTGAGATTTATCATGACCAAATGGACCGCGCAGCGGCAATTCTTGATGAAGCATCAAAGTTTGCCGACGATAAAGAATTTGCTAACTATCTAACGATGCGTGCTCAAGCATTACGCACTGATGAGTATCAAGCATCGGACTTTGCTTGGATGGATATGAAAAACAACCCAATTGATGTTGTTATTGGGCCTATTGAGAGCTATGAAGACCAACTTTATGGTTACCGCGCAGCTTTTGAATCATACGTATTAATTAAAGATTTAGCTTGGAGTGAAAAGCTTGCTAAATACGCTCAATTTTTACCTGAATTGCAAAAAGGTCTTCCTGTACCTAAAAAGTATAAAGCAGAGGTTCCAGGCTCTGACGCTGACTTAAATGCCTATGATGTTATTTATTATGCGGGACATTCTAATGCGGGTAGTAAAACTATTGCTATCAACTTACCAAATGATGAAGAAGTACAACTGAAAAAAGGTACTAGACGTCTACAATTGAAAAATGCCATGCGTGCCAAGTTTGATGCCATCATGTTACCAATCGCTGATACGCTTATCGTGCCTGAGCAACGTGAGAATGTAACGTTCACTGGTTTCTTCGCTAATACCATGTTTCATGAAGTTGCTCATGGTCTAGGCATTAAAAACACCCTTAATGGCCAAGGTCCGGTTCGCCAGGCATTAAAAGAGCATGCCTCAGCATTAGAAGAAGGTAAAGCTGACATTCTTGGTTTATACATGATTCGCCAACTACTTGATAAAGGCGCAATCACTGACGGGACATTAGAAGATTATTACACGACCTTTATGGCTGGAATTTTCCGTTCAATTCGTTTTGGCGCAAGTTCAGCACACGGTAAAGCCAACATGGTTCGGTTTAATTATTTCCAAGAAAACGGTGCCTTCACCCGTAATGAGCAAGGTTTATATAGTATTAATGTTGATAAGATGACTGCTGCAATAGACTCTCTGTCTGAACTGATCTTAACCTTGCAAGGTAATGGTGACTATCAAGGTGTAGATAACTTAGTGAAAGAAAGTGGCGTTATTGGTGAAACACTTGCCGCAGATTTAGCCCGTTTAGAAGCCGCTAGTATCCCTGTTGATATAGTATTCAAACAAGGTAAGAAAGTATTAGGCCTTTAATTGCTTAATATCGTGGTGTAACTACTAATACACCAATTAAAAAGGCGCTTATCGAGTTATTCGATAAGCGCCTTTTATTTACTTAATAAAAAGTATTCAGCAGAAGAAAGTTAACATTCAACTAAACTAACTTATTAAAGCAAATGATAGCCTAGAAAGAAAAATCATCTGCATCAAGTGCCATCATTGACTCGCCGCCATTTTCAACACAATCGGCATGACCTTTGGCTCGTGGTAATATACGTTCAAAGTAAAAACGTGCAGTTTTAACTTTAGCTTGATAAAAAGCTTCTTCATCAGTGCCTTGAGCAAGTTTATCTTGTGCAACCTTGGCCATTTTAGCCCAGAAATAAGCAAGCGTTAAATAACCTGAATACATTAAGTAATCAACCGAAGCAGCACCAATTTCATCTGGATTTTTCATTGCTTTTTCGCCAACTTTTTCTGTCATTTTCTGCCAATCACCACCAAAGCTCATGATAGGTTGAATGAACTCTTGCATGGCATCGTCATCAGCATTTTCTAAGCAGAACTTAGTGACTTCACTACCAAAAGGTTTAAGGATTTTTCCTTTAGAGCCCAATATTTTTCGAGCTAATAAGTCTAATGCTTGAATCACAGTAGTGCCTTCATACAAACAACTAATTTTTGTATCGCGCATTAGTTGTTCCATGCCCCACTCTTTGATAAATCCATGACCACCAAAAACTTGTACACCATGACTAGTACACTCTAGACCAAGTTCTGTAAGGAAAGCTTTGGCAATAGGTGTTAATAAAGCCAGTTTAGTTTCTGCCGCGGCTTTTTCTTCTTCACAGGTACTAACATGACCGATATCTACTAGTTGAGCTAAATAAGCAATCAGTGCACGACCGCCTTCCGCAATAGATTTCTGTGTTAACAACATGCGACGAACATCGGGATGAACTATGATTGCATCTGCTGGACCATCTGGATTCTTAACACCTGATAAAGAACGCATTTGTAGGCGATCTTTTGCATAGGCTAATGCGCCTTGAAATGATGCTTCTGCCGCTGCAACGCCTTCAGTAGCCACTCCTAAGCGGGCAACATTCATAAAGGTAAACATACAATTTAAGCCACGATTTACTTCGCCGATTAAATAACCTTTCGCGCCATCAAAGTTAATAACACAGGTTGCGTTAGCATTAATACCCATTTTATGTTCAATTGAACCACAAGAAACAGCATTACGATCGCCAACAGCGCCATCGTCAGTAATATTAAACTTAGGCACTATAAATAGCGAAATGCCTTTACTGCCTTCAGGTGAGCCTGGGATTCTTGCAATAACAATATGAACGATATTGTCAGATAAATCATGTTCACCCGCAGAGATAAATATTTTAGTACCCGTTAGCGAGTAACTACCATCATCATTTAGCTCAGCTTTGGTACGCAACATACCTAAATCTGTACCACAATGCGGTTCAGTTAGACACATGGTGCCCGTCCAGCTACCTTCAACTAACTGAGGCATAAACTGGCTTTTTTGCAGCTCACTACCATGTGCTTCAATAGTCGCTGATGCGCCATGACTCAAACCTGGGTACATAGCAAAACTGTGATTCGCGCTAGAAAAAAGCTCAGTAATTGCAGTATTTAACGAGTGTGGCAAACCTTGACCGCCAAAATCTACATTTTGTGCTAATGTTGGCCAACCACCTTCAACATATTGTTGATAAGCCTCTTTAAAACCATCAGGCGTCGTCACTTCACCATTTGTCCAAGTACAACCTTGTTCATCACCACTTTGATTGATAGGGGCAATAACTTGTTCAGTGAATTTTGCCGCTTCGCTAATTATGGCATCGACCATATCTAAACTAGCATCTTCATAACCTAACTTTTGATAATGATTATCGCAATCAAGTAATTCTTGCATAACAAACTTAATATCTCTGATCGGTGCTTTATACTCTGGCATGACTTTCTCCAATGGTTAACTTTTTTGGCTTAACAAAAGCCAACTGGTCCGAGGTCTGACTTTCAAACAGGTGTTTGATTAAATCACGTTATTAACTATTTTTAAAGTATAAATAACAAAAGGTGTGATATTTCATTCTAATTGACTGACAATTTCTTTGTATTTACCCTATCATCTATTTGATTCAACGCGTTAAACACTTGCCTCTTCATCCATAGGGAATCACTTTAATATATGGGCTACAGTTCATTTTGGATCAATATAGTAAATATTTTCACCCGCTAATGACCATTTATACAAAACAATAAAATCATCTACTCAACATAACTCGTTGCAGAAATATCTACAATTTTCGATAGTAATTTTGACTGAAGTCCGTCAATTTTATTGTTCTATTTGTGAGCATAAAAACAAAAAAGCCAACTAAATTAGCTGGCTTTTGAAGAAAAAATTTAAATAAAAAAGCTTAGCAACGTTAATCACTAAGCTTTTTTATGTCTAATTTTTCATTTGAAAATGATTCATTTCAAAGAAGAATTTAAAACTCACCAGTCGATAAAGTTTAATCTTCTTGATTATTATCTTCAGAGTCTACTCTATAGGCATTGTTTTGAGCTTCTAAATAAGCAAAAACAGTCGTAAATGCTTGCTCTTGAAATTGTTTTAAGCCGGTATCACGAAAATCAATATCGATTTGGCTTTTCGACAATTCTTTCTTAATAAAAGTACCGGATAAAACTTCAACTTCTAGTTCAGCAATCAATTGAATAGCGGCTTCAATTTTAAAGCCAATAGGTCCGCCAGCAAACTTACCTTTTAAAGCACGACCTTTAATTTGTACATGAGTTACTTTGTAATCTTCCATTAGCTTGGCAAAAGTAAACTGAAATTTTTTCACTTCTTCTGCATCGCCTGCATTATCAAGGCTAATTTTTTGTACGCGCGTATGAGGGATATCATACAAATTGTTTTCTTTTGACACGATACAAATAATCGCATCATTACTTTTAATTTCTACACCACAAGCTCTCATGGAAAAACCTCATTAAACAAATTGCCAATATTATATACTCATTATCATTCAAAGTGCAGGATTTCAGTGGGAATTAAAATGACTTTAGGCAAGAAAAATAATTTAACTATCGTCATTCCATACTTTGATTATTTAACAAGGCGAAATCACGTTAGTTATACAAAGAACTAATTGGAATGGAACTTGATGAAGCTTAAAGGTATCATTTCTAATAATTGCGTTTATTGAGTAAATATAATGAAAAAAGTGTGTGTTATCACAGGTGGAAGCTCTGGTATTGGCTTAAGTATTGTAAAATTATTCATCGAGAATAATTACCAAGTATTTAATTTAGATTTATCGCCTTCTGCAGAAGGCGATTTTCGCCAGTGTGATGTTACTAATGTTAGCCAAGTAACTGAGATAATTGATGAGATTTCAAAACAACATACCATAGATGTTTTAATCTCAAATGCAGGTATCCATTTCTCGGGCACTATTGAGAACACCAGTGAAGCTGACTTAGATAATGTATTTAACATTAATGTTAAGGGCGCATATGCTGCAATAAAAGCTGTGTTGCCTTCAATGAAAGCTAACAACAACGGCGCAATTCTCTTAATGGCTTCTGATCAAGCTTTGATTGCCAAACACAATTCTTTTGCTTATAACCTCAGTAAAAGTGCCCTCGCCTCCATTGCTAAAACTACTGCTCTTGATTACGCAGCTTTTAATATTCGTGCTAATGCCGTTTGCCCTGGTACTATTGAAACACCGCTATATCACAAAGCCATTGATAACTACTGTCAAAAATCAGGTGCTGATAAAAACGAAGTGCATCAAGATGAAGAAAAATTACAGCCGTTACAACGTTTAGGACAGCCAGAAGAAGTCGCTGAATTAGTACTGTTTTTAGCTTCAGATAAGGCTAAGTTTATCACCGGTAGTTTACAAGTAATTGATGGTGGTTATACCGCGCAATAGCCTTTACCTGAATTTAGATACGTTTTGCATTGAAATAGTCGAAATTAGATACTATGACCGTTAATATTATTGATCCACATTTGCATTTATTTAATCGCTCACTTGGGGATTATCATTGGCTTAAAACACAAAACCCGCCATTTTGGCCAGATAAGTCACTAATCCAAAAAGACTTTACTGTCGAAGCGTTAAATAATGCCTTACAAGTAAGTAATAAAATAAAACTGGCTGGTTTTGTTCATATTGAAGCAGGTTTTGATAATGCTAAACCTTGGCGTGAAATCGAATATATCGACAGTATACCTTGTCAAAATAATAGAACGGTTGCCAACATCGATTTATTATCGCCTCCTGAGCACTTTCAAGCATCATTACTAAGGTTGCAGCAGTATCAGAGTTTAATTGGCGCTCGCCATATTTTAGATGAGCAAGCGAGTACTATTTTAACGAATAAAAACGCACAACAAAATTTTGCCAAGCTGAATGAGATAACTGACTTTATTTTTGAACTGCAATTACCCTTGGCTGATGAAAGTTCAATTATCGTTATGCCGCTGTTAATGCAAACTATCGCCAATAATAGCCAACTACGTTTCATCATCAATCATGCAGGTTTCCCACCAAAAGACATCAGCAGTGATGCATGGTACTTATGGCAACAGCATATCAATGAACTTGCTAAGTATCCTAATGTCTTTATAAAGTGCTCTGGATGGGAAATGATAGACAGACATTATGCAATGTCGTGGTTTTCAAAGGTAACTAGCTTTTGCCTCAACGCATTTTCAATTGAACGAGTAATGCTAGCCAGTAATTTCCCGCTGTGTTTACTAGGTAAAAAGCTCGGTAAAGAGGCAGGTAAAAAGCTCGGTAAAGAGACAGGTAACAAAGTAAGTAGTGCGCTAAGTAATAAAAGCTATGGCAGTTATTGGCAGGATATTCTTGAATCTTCCATAATAAAACAGTCTAATGAAAATGAAAAAAGCGCATTGTTATACAACAATGCGCTTCGTATTTATCAACTTGCTAACTCACAAAGCTAAACCAAATATTTTTAAAATTAGGTAACGCTTTAGTTATCTATTTAATGGTCACGTTTGGCGATTTCTTCACTATTGCATCGTTAAGTTCAATACCTATTCCCGGTACTTCTGTCACTTGGAAAAAGCCATCTACTGGTTGTGGATCTTGTAAACACAATTCTCTATTCCAGTCTTTAATCGCGTAAGTATGATGCTCATGAATCAAAAAGTTTGGAATAGCTGTTTCTAAATGCAATGAGGCTGCTGTTGCAACAGGACCACCACAGACGTGTGCTTGTATACGAATATCATAAACATCAGCATAGTCACAGACTTTTTTCGATTCAGTAAAACCGCCACATAAACCAACATCAGGCTGTAATACATCAATACTTTGATCTTCAAAGTAAGGTCTAACATCCCAACGATGATACAAACGCTCACCACCAGCAATGGGAACATTAACGTTATCAGATACTTTTTTATGTACTGCTGGATTTAAATAGTTAACCGGCTCTTCGTACATCATACAACCGACTTCTTCGACGATTCTACCCATTTGTATTGCTGAGGCAGCACCCATTAGTGAATGTGATTCAAAAATAATGTCAACATCTTCACCAACAGCATCACGAATAGCACGTAGTCGGTTACCAAATAAACGCATTTGCGGTTTGGTAAATAGTTTTGTTCTATCAAAAGAAGAACTGCCATCACCGTTATATACGATTGGGTCAACTTTAACGGCATCGTAACCTTGTGCTACAGCTTTTAACGCCGCTTCCGCATACTGCTCGGGTTCAATTAACTTACTTATCTCAGTATCCCAATCAAACTGAAGTTGACTAGCATAAGTACGTAATTTGTCATTTACCTTGCCACCAAGTAACTGATAAACCGGCACACCTAGTGCCTTACCTTTAATATCCCAAAGTGCAGTATCAATTGCGCTCATCGCTGAATATAAAACAGGTCCGCCGCCTAAGCCCCAAAAACTTTCACGTAACATGCGAGACCATAAAAGCTCTGTATTAAACGGATTAAAACCAATAAGTACTGCCTCACTGATTTCTTTAATCATGGCTGCTGCAGCGCTATGACCCCAATCATAAGCTAAACCGGCTTCGCCTACGCCACTAATGCCTTCATCGGTGTGTATACGTACAAAAATAGGATTCCAACCAATGCGTTTAGGGCAATGGATATCAAAAACTTCAACGTGAGTAATCTTCATATTTTTCTCAACTAAGTTAATTCTTTATTTAGTTAACCTCTATTTAGTTAACTCTCATTTTCAAATAATTTGTTATGTAACGTATTCATAAAACTAGAGACAGTAGTTGCTTATCTTGAAGGTGTATCGTTCTATTTAAAGGAAAACGCACGGAGTTGACGTTAGTCAATGAGTACTTTTGACATCTAAATAGTGTAATACAGCAAGAAGATAAGCAGCTACTCTGTAATAATTTTTACTCAGCGAAACTAGGGTCGTTTCGATAAACTCTTCGGAACATGGCTGGCCATGCTTTTTGACCGCCAGTTTCACCATCATGAACAATATTAGCTTGCGCTTTAATACCATCAATAATACTTTGCGGGGCATAAATAGGTTTCATACCTGTAGCCATAACTTGCAACTGTATTTGACAGGCACGCGTTAAATCGTACATATGCATAAAAGCATCACCGATGGTTTTGCCCATAGTTAAAGCGCCATGATTTCGCAATAACATAAAGTTTTTATCACCCAAGTCATTTTGCAATCTAAGTTTTTCATCATCGTTTACCGCTAAACCTTCATAATCATGGTAACTCATCGAAGCTAACGCAAACATAGAATACTGGCTTAACGGTAACAAACCTTCTTCAACACTGGCAACGGCAATAGTTTCATTGGTATGCACGTGCAAGGCACAGATATCATCATGGCGTACTTCGTGTACAGCACTATGGATAGTGAAACCAGCAGGGTTTATTTCAAACGGACAGTCTTTATCGATTATATTACCCTTGATATCAATTTTAACTAAATTTGAAGCGGTTATTTCTTCAAAAGCTAGACCAAAAGCATTAATCAAAATATGTTCAGTACCAGGAATGCAGACTGAAATATGGGTATGAATAAGATCATCCCAACCATGCATTTGCAATAATCGATAACAAGCTGCTAAATCAACCCGTAATTGCCATTCTTGGGCTGATACTTTATTTTTTAAGCCGAGTTTAGGCAATTGCTGCATCACAGATCTCTTTGTAGGTAAGTCGAAAGTTAATGACACCATTTTACCTGATGATGAATAAGCAATAAAGTCGTTTAAAACATGGTTTTGATAATAGCAGCAACTATAAGAACAAATACCAATATTCGTATGATTTTACTGTATTTACCTTGTTGCTCATCGGTCATGGGTTTACCAAATTTTTCCCCCAAAGTGACCATCAAAAACATAGCAATAAAGACACAAGCCAAAATAATTATCAATGTCATTTCTTTCTTCCCTCAGTTTTTTATACCCAGCTTTAGCAAAATCGATTACCATAGCGAACAGTGCAACTTACCATTTTATATCGCAATGCAGAAAACCGATAATTTTTACCAAAAACGCCGTTTTATCATAAAATTAGGCAAAGCTTTACATAAGCTGGGTTCTACCGCTTATCGCCTAGAAGACAACTTATTATCTATTGCTAAGTTTCTCGATCTTCGTGCTTCTTTTATCATCACGCCTACCGCATTAACGTTCATCTTATCTGATGATGAAGATGATCAACAATATAATCACTTAGTTCGTGTCAGCCCTGGTGATATTGATCTTGGCTCTTTAGCACGTATTGATGAACTCGTTGATGAGTTAATTGATGGCCAACGCACACTCGAAGAAGCGATCGATCGTTTAGCCGAGGTAAAAAATAAACCGGCACCTTACGGCACGCTGTTATCTTTTTTAGCTTTTGGTGCATCAAGTGGCGCTTTCGCCATGTTAATGCATACCAGTTGGCACGATGTTTTTTGGTCAACTATTTTAGGTTGGGTTACCTTTGCATTTGTACTCTGGTCAGAACGTTCAAGGCGTATGTCAGATTTACTCGAGCCTATGGCAGCTCTCATGGCATCTCTATTAGCCTCAGCAATATCCATGATTGACCCTAGCATTAACATTCCTATGGTTATTCTATCTAGCATCATTGTTTTTATTCCTGGTTTGTCTTTAACGGTCGGTTTATCCGAACTTGCCGCTCGACACTTAATGTCTGGTACAGCGCGCATCATGGACAGTATAATGGTGCTATTTAAGCTTTACTTCGGCGCAGTACTGGGTATGGCTTTAGGTAACTTAATGTGGGGAACCGCAATATTCCTGCCGCCTGAAACTATGCCTGTTTGGACTTCTTGGTTAGCAGTAACGACGTTATCAGTAAGTTTAGTTATTCTTTTTAAAGTACGATTAAAAGATGCACCTTGGGGTATGATTGCTGGTTATATTGCTTTTGGTGTGAGTATTTGGGCCACCGAATATTTAGGCGTGGCGCTAGGAGCCTTCGTTGGCGCTTTTGCACTTGGCTTATATAGTAACTTGTTCTCTCGACTGATGAACCTACCTTCTAGCATTGTAAGACTGCTGGGGTTAGTTGTGCTTGTGCCGGGTTCAAAAGTATATATTGGTTTAAATAGTGCGGTATCGGGTCAAAATATGCTAAATGTACCTGATTTAGGTTCACAAACATTTTTAATATTTATGTCTTTGGTCGCAGGTATTATATTCTCCAATGCAGTATTACCCCATGGTAAAAACTTATAATGAGTTAACCGTTAACTAATGTTGTGAACATCAACCTCCTCTCCAGAACGGCTTGTTAACTCAATGTTGCAAGCCTGTTAACTAAACAAAACCAACGACTTACCTTCAATAGCTCTTTCTTCATGAATTTTGGCTATTTTTCCAAACAAAACAAATATGTAAAATGATGTTTCACTTGCTGGAAATCCTTAAAAATTCCCCGTAGAATCGAGAAATCGTGCGCATAAAGCATGTTATAGCAAACAAATTAAAAGTATAAATAATTAAAAGAATTAAAATACTATTTATATTGTGCTCACTCAAACTCATTCTATGACTTATAAACAAGGACTTTTCATGAAAGCAATTATTACTAGTGCAATTTGCTCATCGTTATTACTAATGAGCGGTTGTACTACTCAAGCTGATAGTAGTAATAACGCACCATTGGTGACTCAAAAAACGGCACTGGCTTCTGGCATCGAAAAAGCTAATTTAGACACCAGCGTTCGTCCACAAGATAACTTCTATCGTTATGTAAACGGTAACTGGCTAAAAAGCCACGATATTCCCGGTGATAAAACGGCTATTGGTTCATTCTATGATCTTCGTGATCAAGCCGATGATGATGTTAAAGCCATCATAGAAGAGCTTGCTGCAAAAGAGAACTTAGCTAAAGGTAGCGATGAGCAAAAAGTAGCTGATATTTTCCGTTCATATATGGCCACAGAAAAACGTAATAATTTAGGTATTAAACCAATCCAACCTGTTTTTGATGCTATAAACAACCTTAGTGACAAATCAGAACTAGCGACTTTTTTTGGTAAATATCAAGCAGTAGGTGTAGGCAGCCCTTTAGCTTTTTATATTAGTGTTGATGCTAAAGATTCTAATAGCTATGCCACTCACATCTGGCAAAGTGGCCTAGGTCTACCTGATAAAGACTACTATTTTAATGAAACAGAACGTTTTATCGCTTTACGTGCTGGTTATATCGCCCACATTGAAAATATGTTCGAACTAGCTGGTCTTGCTGATGGTAAAGAAGCCGCTAAAACTATCATGGCAATAGAGACAAAGTTAGCTAAATTTCACTGGACAAAAGTTCAAAGTCGCGACAGTGAAAAACGCTACAACAAGTTTGCTGTTAATAAGTTAAATGAATTAACAGATGCTTTTGATTGGTCAGCTTATTTGGCTGCTCAAGGTGTTGCCTCTCAAAAAGATATTATTATCAACCAACCAGACTTTGTTGCCGGTTTCGGTGGCATATTTGCCGAAACATCGTTGGAAGATTGGAAAACGTATTTGAGTTTCCATAGCTTAAGTAATTTTGCTAGTTACTTAACTACTGATATTGATAATGAAAACTTTGATTTTTATTCAAAACAATTAAGTGGTCAACAAGAGCAACGTCCACAATGGAAACGTGGCGTTAGTGTCGTTAACTCAAATTTAGGTGAAGTCATTGGCAAAGTGTATGTTACTCGCCACTTTACCCCACAAGCGAAAGCGCGCATGAGCGAGTTAGTTGAAAATTTACGTACATCTTATGGCAATAGCATTGATGACCTTGAGTGGATGTCAGCTGATACCAAAGAAGCAGCACATGTTAAGTTAGCCGCTTTTACCCCTAAAATTGGTTACCCAGATAGATGGGAAGATTATTCTGGACTTAGTATCGAAGCTGATGATTTAGTAGGTAATATTCTTCGTTCTTCACGCTTATCTCATGATAAAGAAGTTGCTAAACTTGGTGGTCCAATTCAAAAATGGGAATGGGGCATGACACCACAAACAGTTAATGCTTACTACAACCCAACAGTAAATGAGATTGTTTTCCCTGCAGCTATCTTACAAGCGCCATTTTTTAATATGAAAGCTGATAGTGCTGTTAACTACGGCGGCATCGGTGCTGTAATTGGGCATGAGATGGGCCATGGTTTTGATGATCAAGGTAGTAAATATGACGCAGAAGGTAACCTTAGAAATTGGTGGACAGAGCAAGACTTAAAAGAGTTTTCTAGTCGCACTAAAGCCCTTGTTGAACAATATGATGAATATCACGTTTTTGACGACTTAGCGGTAAATGGTAAGTTGACACTAGGTGAAAACATTGGCGATTTATCGGGTGTAACTATCGCTTACAGAGCTTATAAAGCATCATTAAACGGTGCAGAAGCTCCTGTCATTGACGGCTTAACCGGCGATCAACGTTTCTTTATGGGTTATGCTCAAATTTGGCGCGCAAAAATTGTAGAGAAGTCTGCACGTAATCGTGTAGCTACTGACCCACATTCACCTGCTGAATTTCGTGCACTTGGTTCACTTTCAAACATTAATGAATTTTATGAAGCATTTGATGTTAAAGAAGGTGATGCCATGTATATAGCACCAGAAAAACGCGTTAAGATTTGGTAATAGTTATATAACGATTTACAAAGGAGCTTCGGCTCCTTTTTTTATCCAAATTTTATGTAACTAAACTCGACAGTATTCCCAATAGATAAAAATTAGAACAGTTATGGAGAAGCTAATTCTCGCTAAGTGATCAATAAATTAGTCCGATTGGTATTATTAACGTCCCCTGATTGAGAAGAACTTTTATAGAAAACTATCTTTGATTTAGCACAAAAAGACTAACTTATTAATTTCACTACAAAACAATCTTATTGATAATTGTTATCATTAAGGTTATTATATGCATTATTAATTAAGTAATATTTTTTGAGTCGAGAGTTTTTATATGTACGTTTGTATTTGCCATGGTGTTACCGATACACAAATAGAATCTGCTATTGATAATGGTATAGAAACGATGAAAGGGCTAACCCAGGAACTTAGTGTAGGATCGCAATGTGGTAAATGTTGCCAATGTACTAAACGCGTACTCAACAGAAAATTATTACAAATTGCTGAAGCACAGCCACAAGTCGCTTAAGTCCTATTTAAACAATGAACTAATTAGCTAACCTTAAAGCTGTACCTCATAATATTCAAATCAACAACTTAACTCATCATAGATTGTAGGTAATTCTCGATACCTGCATGGTCAATAATATATTGTTGGGATTCAATCCAATCAATTTGCTCTTCTACATTTTCCAGTAAGTCTTCAGCTAAGTCTCTACTGATATAATCTTGCACTTTCTCACTTTCTACAATTAATGTTTGTAAAGCCTGACGAGAGACATACTCTAAATCCATATTTGATTGCAGCATCTCTGTTGTATGTTCACCAATATGTAAACGCCCTAAATCTTGTAAATTTGGCAAACCTTCTAAGAACAAAATACGCTCGATAAGATCATCTGCTTGCTTCATTTTCTCAATGGATATTTTATAATCTGCTTTATTGAGCTTTTCAAAGCCCCAATTTTTATACATGCGTGCATGCAAAAAATATTGATTAATCGCGATGAGTTCAATTGCCAACGTACTATTTAACAGTGCAATAACTTGTTTATTACCTTTCATGACAACCCCTTAACCCGGTAAATGCTGACCCATATGAGATTGGATATAATTTTGCAGTCCTATTTTATTAATGAGTCCAAGCTGTTTTTCAAGCCAGTAAACGTGATCCTCTTCGGTATCTTCCAGTAGTTTTTCTAACATCTCTCTACTTTGAAAGTCCCCTTCACTTTCGCACAAGGTAATAGAAGCTTTTAATGCAGCAACTACCTCCATTTCGAGCGTTAAGTCATTAGTGAGCATGCTAGGAACATCATCACCAATAATTAAATCTCGACGGTCGGCTAAGTTAGGAATGCCTTCAAGAAATAAAATCCGCTTTATTAATGCATCTGCATGTGTGATTTCTTCTTGCATCTCATGATCAAGTTGGTCAAAAAGCTTATCTAGTCCCCAGTCTTGATACATTCGAGAATGAATAAAATACTGATCAATAGCTGCCAACTCGTTATGTAATAAGCCGTTTAGACTCGCTATAACTTTTGGATTACCTTTCATTTTACACCTCTTTAATATTTTGAGAACATATTGAAAATACTGAAAATCAGTTGCCTTAAAGCGTAGTAGATGGATAAGAATTTATCGAATTATTAAGGAGAATAAATGTTACTAACTGTTTATATTTTAAGTGGAAATAATTTGTATTTGCATTACTTATAAATAATTACAAAATGTTCCTGATAATACCAAAGGCCTCATAATTATAAATAGCGGAAAGCACAACTAATAGCCATCTAAACATCTAAAGTTTGCTAATGATTATGATTCAAGATAGAATTCGTTTCTCAAAGGTTTTATTGTGTTAACGAAGATGGTGTAAGTCCATCGCTGTCCCCGCAACTGTAAATGAACGGATGTTTATTTTTACAATAAATATTAGTTCAAAGTCAGATAGCTAACGAAAAAAACTATACTTATTACCGTGCGGGAAAACACGAGTCTAATTATGTCTACATTGCTAAATATCTCTGGGCTCAGCTGGAAGGTTCTAAATAAAACGATCTTGCAAGACATTAACTTTACTGTCAACAAAGGTGAAGTGATCGGTATTATCGGCCCTAATGGTGCAGGTAAAACAAGTTTATTACGTTGTATAATTAACCAAGCCAATATTCTTACCAGCGCAAACATTAGCGGTAGCGTCCACCTTAAAAATCGTCTTATAACACAGTTCAGTGCTAAAGAAATTGCTCAGCACTTCGCTTTAGTTATGCAAAAAAATGATTCTATCTTTGCTTTATCAGTGCAAGACGTTATGAAAATGGGTCTTTTACCACACAAAAGTTTGTTTTCACTCGATAGTGATTATGATAAATCACAGATTGAATTAGCCCTAAGTAAAGTAGGTTTAAGTCATGCCTTAGAGAGTCTCTTTAATCAACTCTCTGGCGGTGAACAGCAACGTGTATTAATTGCTCGAGCCCTTGTACAGGCTAGCCAAATATTAATTCTTGATGAGCCCACCAATCACCTTGATGTTTATTACCAACATCAAGTATTACAGCTAGTAAATAAACTCAATATTACCGTGATTATGACGGTTCATGATCTCAATTTAGCCAGCTTATACTGTCAGCGATTATTGCTCTTAGATAAAGGCCAATTAATTTGCGATGGCCCCCCTAAAGAAGTCTTGGCACCAGAACAATTAAGCAAAATTTTTGGCTTACCTTGTCAGCAAAATTTTGATGCTATCACTGGCGCGACTCAAGTCTCTTTTTATCTTGAAGAAAATTGCATGCAATACAGCGCCATTTCGGAGCCTTTAAGTGAATAAAGTATCAACTAGCTTATTCGCATTAGCGATACTAGTCATTCTATCTGCACTCGCAGCCATAACATTTGGTCCCGCTGACATCGACTCATCGCAGTTGATGGCCTGCTTAGTCGGATCTTGTCAAAACCAAATAGCGAACATTATTATTTGGCAAGTTCGCATTCCAAGAGTACTAGTTGCGCTAGTTGCAGGAATGGGCTTAGCTATAGCAGGTGCTATTTTACAGAACACTACGCGTAATCCGCTCGCCGATCCTTATCTTTTCGGTATTGTTTCTGGTGCCGGTTTAGGCGCAACAATCGCGAATATTTCCTTGGCCGATAACCTGACTATTGCGCTACCGTTAGCCGCATTTCTCGGGGCACTGTTTTCGGTAGTTATAGTGGTCTTTATCGCTAAAGTACTCCAACGTATGGAGCAACTATTACTCGCTGGTGTAGCCGTATCATTCATGCTTGCATCAATAACCCAGTTCATTCTCTATTTTGGCGAACCTTTTGCCACCAATCGTGTCATTTTTTGGTTGATGGGCAGTTTAGCGCGCGTTGAAATGAGCAATTTCTATGTTATTGCGAGTATTTTATTAATCGCAATGATCACAGTATTCGCACTACATAGACAAATTGACGCGCTATTATTAGGTGATGAAAGTGCTGCCAGCTTGGGTGTTGATGTAGATAAGTTACGATTACTCATGTTAGGTATTTGTGCTGCACTTACCGCAACCATAGTGGCTTATTGTGGCGGTATTGGTTTTGTTGGCTTGATGATCCCTCATATTGTTAGGCAACTCATTGGCGTAACAACGCTAAAATTAATTATTGGCAGTGCGCTAATCGGCGCCATATTTCTTATCTGGGTCGATGTAATTGCCCGTTCATCACTACCTCACGCAGAAATACCTATTGGCATTATAACCTCAGCGCTAGGTAGTATATTTTTCTTATTTATTATGTATCGTTCGAGAGCAATAACGTAATAAATCATGTTTAATAATTCAAAACAGTAGAGATAACCCTATGACTGATAAAAAGACAACTGACAGCAACATGGCTGATAACCACAAACAAAGAATGCAAAAGTTAAAAGAGAAAGTGGATTCTCGCATTGATAGTGCAACAGATGAGCGCGGTTTACTTATTGTAATAACAGGTAATGGGAAAGGAAAAAGCACCTCTGGTTTTGGTACGGTTGCCCGTGCAGTTGGCCATGGTCTTAATGCTGCAGTAGCACAATTCATTAAGGGTACATGGGCTTGTGGCGAACGACAATTACTTGAAAATGCTGGCGTAAAATTTAGTGTCATGGGAACAGGTTTTACCTGGAATACTCAAGATAAAGAAAAAGACATCGCCGCAGCAAAACAGGTATGGATTAAATGTAAAGAGTTACTCAGCGACACAAATATTGATGTGGTTTTGCTGGATGAAATGACCTACATGTTGTCGTATAAATACCTAGATTTAGATGACGTTATTGAAACATTAAACAATCGTCCTAAACATCAACATGTGATTATTACTGGCCGAGCATGTCATCGCGCCATCATTGAGCTTGCTGATACGGTTAGCGAAGTACAATCAATCAAACATGCTTTTGATAACGGTATAAAAGCACAGAAAGGTATTGATTGGTAAGGCTGATCCCTTTTGAAATAACGTCGAGCTAATACCTTATAAATTAGCTCGATAATTATTCACCACAAAGAAACAACATGATGAAATTAATCTCACTACTTTTTACTTTACTCTTCTTTTCAAGCGCGACGTTTGCTGAACAGAACAAAGAAACTAATAAAACATTAACGAAAGAAAAGAGCAAACCAACCATTATCGCCCTTGCCCCGCATATTGTTGAGATGCTTTATGATATTGGCGCCGGAGAGCAAATTATTGGTACTACATCATTTGCTGACTATCCTGAAGCAGCAAAGAAAATACCGCGAATTGGTAACTATGTACGTTTACAACTTGAACGTGTTATTGAACTGCAGCCTGACTTAATTATTGCTTGGAAAAATGGTAATCCAAGTGATGACTTAGCGCGATTAGAACAACTTGGTTTCAACATTATTTACTCTCAGCCTCACACGTTTGAAGACATAGCAAACGAAGTACGAAAGTTTGCTAAAATTACTGGTCACACGACACAAGGTGAAAAAGTAGCAAAAGAGTTTGAACAAGCGTTGATGAAAATAAAAAAGCGATACCAAGATAAAACAGAAATAACTGGTTTTTACGAGCTTTGGTCTAGACCTTTAACAACAGTTGCAAAAGGAAGCTGGCCTCAGCAGTTCTTAAATATATGTAAAGTAAAAAATCCATTTGAGCATGTACTCACCCCCTACCCGCAAATTAGTATTGAGCAAGTACTACCTGCTTCAGTGGAACTTATTATCCAACCATTATCAGTAAATCAAAAAGAGCGTGAAGCCTTTAACTGGCAAGATTGGTCAATAATACCAGCCGTAGCCAATAAACAAATACTACAGCCTGATGCTGATGCCATGCATCGAATGACATTACGTAGCCTAACGGCATTAAAAGATTTGTGTGCAGAAATAGATCAAACAAGATCATTTCTACAACAAAAGCATAGCTAGCCTCGAGGCTAGTCACTAAGAAATATTTTAGGTGCCTATTAGCTTTATATGTAAGTAAGAGAATAACTTCAATAATAGCTAAAGGTGAAACGGGAAATTGGTTAAACCAATACTGCCCCCGCAACGGTGTGAGCTGCCAATCATTGGTAACTCAAGTCCGGAGACCGGCCTAAAATTTAATTTATCATTGTAAGCACGGTGGGTGCTTATAACTGAGGAAAACATGAAAAAAACTATAATAGCACTAAGTATTAGCAGCCTACTTTACTCATCACTTTCTTTTGCAGAGCAAACTAGCGCTGCAACAATTGATAAAGCAGACGAAACCATTGTCATTACTGCTAACCGCAGTATTCAAGACAAATTTGATACCTTAGCTGCGGTGAATATATTCACCAGAGAAAACATAGAACAAATTCAACCTTTGTCTATTAGTGACTTACTTGGCCGAGTTGCCGGGATATCGATTAATACACAAGGTACTTCTGCGCATAAAACGTCTGCATTTGTACGTGGTACTAATTCAGACCATGTATTAGTGTTAGTTAATGGTGTTCGCGTTGGCTCTGCCACACTTGGCTCAAAAAGTCTTGCTGCGATACCTGTACAGTTAGTTGAGCGTGTAGAAGTCATTAAAGGACCTAGAGCTGCCTTGTGGGGTTCTGATGCTATTGGTGGTGTAATCCAAATTTTTACGCGTGACTTAGCTGCTGGTGAAGGCCAGGTAGGAATAAAAGTAGGCAGTGATAGCTTATATCAAGGTTATGGTGCATTAGGCTTTGGTAATAAAGAACACGGTTACACATTAAGCGCAACGGCAGAACAGTCTGATGGCTTTGATGTAATCGTACCTGATGGTAGTAGCAAATATACCGTTGACCAAAATGATGCAGATGGCTATGACCGCCAATCGGTAAGCCTTTCTGGTACAAGTCAATTTACTCAAGCATATGCGCTGGAGTTAAACACACAGTACGACCAAGGCACCACAGAAATTGATGCTAACACCAAATATAGTGGTGACGAAACCACTTACGAAAACTACCACTTTCTATTAAGAAACCATCTTCAGTTAGAACAGGTGTATTTGCAATTAGGTTTAAGTACCTCACAAGACAGCACTGAAGATAACTACAGTAAGTACAACACTTCAAATGGTAGTAGTAATAAAAATAGCTTATTTACTACAAGCCGTGAACAAGTAACAGCCTTAGCTCAATTACCTTTAGCTGAATCATCAGAAGTTACTGCAGGTGTTGAGTGGTATACAGAAAGCATTGAGAGTAATAAAGAATATGATGAAACGGATAGAGATGCTAGCGCAGTTTTTATCACGGGTCGTCATGATATTGAACAGGTAAAATTAGAAGTCTCTGTCCGTTATGATAAAGTTGGCGATATTGATAGCGAAACAACGTATCAAGTGGCTGCTGGTTACCAAGTTAATGACCAACTATTATTCTCTTTAAGCCACGGTACTGCTTTCAAAGCTCCTAGCTTTAATGACTTATATTACCCTTGGCAAGGCAATCCTGATTTAATCTCTGAAACTGCCGATAGCTCTGAATTTTTAGCACGTTTTCAAAATGATATCCTCTCTGCAGAAATATCAATTTACCAATCAGATATTGATAACTTGATAGAATGGGCGCCTACTGCATCAGGTGCTTATAAGCCTTCAAATGTTGCAAAAGCTAAAATATTAGGTGCTGAAGCAACATTCAATGCTGATATATTTGACACCAACAACACGTTAACATTAAGTCATGTTGATGCTGAAGATAAAACGACAGATCATCAGTTAGCTAGACGACCAAATTTTTCTGCCAATTATAACTTTGTCTACTCACTCAAACAGTTAGACTTTACCTTTGATTTGAACTATCAAGGTAGTCGATATGACGGTGCTAACGACACAGAAAAAACACTTAAAGCCTTTACTTTACTTGATGTTGGTTTAAATTACCGACTAAATAACCAAGTAAGTTTATTAGCGAAAGTAACAAACTTAACTGACAAAGATTATCAAACCTCAAGTGAATACCCTGGTTCAGAGCGTGGTTACACTCTGACACTAGATTATAAATTTTAACTTAACGTTATATTTATAAATCACTGTTTTCACATACAAAAAAGCCTGCAATTGCAGGCTTTTTTATTTACTAAGAACAGCGAGTTATTTCAGCTTAATGCTGATTTCAACTTCATTAATATTTTTAACAAAATCATTGCTAGCATCTAAAGCATTATCTACCGTATTACCGCCTTGATAATATTTTATATATTCTTGATAATTATTTGTCATCATACTTTTTATTAAGTGTATATCAGTAGATTTTTTATCCGTATCAATATTAATAATATCTTTATAACCAGTCAGGTCAGCACTGATTGCCAGCATACCTTGCTCTGGCCCATAGGATGTCCACTTCGCAGGCATTAACAACCCAGTATCAGGATCATAAGCGGTAAAAGTAAAGCTTATTACAGCCATTGGAAAACCTGACACTGCCGAGTAATCATAACTACCATCTTCTTTTATTTCTGAAAAGTTTCTATCATCAATCGGTGGGTTTTTCTCATTAGCTTTCACTAAAAACGAATCATCTGCAATTGTTGAAATCACTTGATGATGCGTCTTAATAACTGAACTGCCAAATATAGAACTACTCTCATCAAAGGTCACACTGGCTTGAGATTGATAAAAAGTTTTACTGATATAATCATGGGTGCTAAAAACTAATACACTATCATCGTCTTTAGTGACCGCTATAGGGAAATGCGTAGTGCCTTCAATCAATTGATTAGTATTAAAATCCTGATGTGGCATGACTAAGTCAACCGCATCCGCTACTTGAAAAGCCGATAAAGTCCAAACGCCTGCTACATTTTCAGAAAAGTCATCTGAAAAATCTGCAGCAGCTATCGCTTTTTGATTTGCATCAGTGCCCTTCACTGAAAAAGAATGTAACGGCCATTCCCCCTCTACAGCACGACACACCTTCACACCTTCAAATAAAGTCGCACTGTCGTCAACTTCTTTCCAGTTATCAAAAGGTAATGAACTCGTTACATCCGTTTGTGTTACAAAAGGACGATGCGAAAGCTCAAGGCTCTGTGTTAGACACTCACAGCTAGTATTATCTACTAACTCATCAAATTGTGCTTGATAGTGCGACGGTGTTGCACTATTGGCTTGATAAAAGCTCACCACATTTAAACCTTGTGCTTCACTACCCTGCTGGTCTTTCGCCACTAGTGTGTAGTTTATAAACTCACTTTCGGTAACAAAGCTTATCTCACCATTGTCATCTGCTTTATACGTACTGAGTGTCTGCCAAGTATCATCTTGAAGTAAAAGTTCCACGTTAGTGAAGGCACTTGCCACGCCACAATCGTTCGTCAATTTTGCGGTTAATGAGAAAGTGTATTTAACAGGATCAACTGGCGCTTCAGGTGATGATGATGAACCACCACCGCAACCTTGAAGAAAAAGGCTTAGTAATAATGGGGGAATTAAGTATTTGTTCAAGGGAGATCCTCAAGATGTTATTTCAAAAATAACGGATAAGTGAAAATGATATAAATATTGCTGTTTTCGCATACGAATCAAAAATTTAATATGCTAAAGACAACGCAAAGCCAACCGAATTATACCTAAGTTTGACTTTAATTAGCTAACTTTTGTTACCGCTATGGAGATGAAATCACTAAAGGAAGACTACAAGACCAGTCTTTTTGTAAAGCTCACTTGACTTATAAAAAAAATACCATACAATAAAGTCAAGTGAACTTTACAAAAAATCAAAGAGAGCTGACTTATGACTAAGCAAGATTGTGAACATAACAACTACCAAACAAAAAATAATACTAATACCAGAACATTAAGAAATTGGACAATTGTTTGGGTTATTACTATGGCCATCGCCGCTTTTGCGCCAAGATTTATTTGGGATTTCAATACAAGCTTAACCATTATTACCTTGTTAATTAATTTAGCTGTTGGTTTTCGAATGTTAGTTGCTAATAGAAAATATTTACGTGGTTTAGATGAAATGCAGCAAAAAATACTTTTCGATGCAATGGCTTTTACCTTAGGTGTTGGGTTAGTAATAGGTCTAAGTTATGAGCTGTTAGAAGATATTAAACTGATTGGCTTTGAGCCTGAAATATCTCATTTAATTATTGTTATGTGCCTTACCTATTTAACCGCGATTATTGCAGGTCATAGGAAGTACCGATGAAAAACCGCTTAAAAGTGTTACGAGCTGAACGTGACTGGACACAAGCTCAACTTGCTAGTGCCCTAGAAGTATCAAGACAAACGATCAACGCCATTGAAAAAGGTAAGTTTGATCCCAGTTTACCCTTAGCATTTAAAGCAGCGAGACTATTTAATTTAACGATTGAAGATATCTTTGATGATGAAGTTGAAACAACATAGCCTTGTTTGATGACAAACTAGCTTACAAAATTGTCGCGCTAACCATAGTTAACGCGACATCAACGTCTCCATTGCAAGATCCTCTGCGAGCATTAATTACTTCACCATGGTATTTGCTAACTTGATATGACAGGGGCAAGCCCCCATTTAATATCAATAAATATTAATCACTACCTGATACACGACCCTACTATGCGTTTACTCAAATCAACTGTTCATCCTGACATAAAGAATCTTTCAGCCAAAAGTTTCACCCGAAATGCGACCAGAGCCATTGTGCTTAATGGGGATAATATTTTACTGCTATATACCAAGCGGTATCACGACTACAGCTTACCTGGTGGTGGTATTGATGAGGGTGAAAGTAATGTCGATGGACTCATTCGCGAGCTAAAAGAAGAAACTGGCGCACATAGTGTTAAAGATGTTGAAGCGTTTGGTCTTTATGAAGAGTATCGACCATGGCATAAAGAAGGTTTTACTATTGTTCATATGCAATCTTATTGTTATACCTGCACCATTGATGATGAATTACTTGAGCCTGAACTTGAAGCACATGAATTGAGTAACGGTATGCACCCTGTCTGGATGAATATCCATCAGGCTATTGCACACAACGAAGAAACCATAGCTAAAAGTGATAAAAAAGGCCTATCGATTGAACGTGAAACTTTCTTACTAAAGCGTATTGTCTGTGAATTATTAAACTAAGCTGAGCCTATACCCAAGCCACTTGAATATGCAGGTTTCAGCTGGAATTAGAAACGCCTTTAGGCAAGGCATTGATTGAAGATAATAGTTATTCAGGAGAATGTGCTCCTGCATTCTCTAATAAGCTACATCCATGTAGCGTTATTGTCGAAATCAATAACGTAGCCTAAAGCGTTTCTAAACCAGCCCTATGGGGAGTCCTGAAACACACAGCTTCAAGTGGCTTGGGTATATATCTCGTTAGACTTCTCATTAATTAGCACCAAATAAAACATCTTGCGGTTCATCTGCCCACAATGGATGTTTTGCCATCACTTTAGTAAAAACAGGGCTCTGCAGATAACCATTTAACCATCGCCTTACCATCGGGTAAGGTGATTGCAAATACCATTGGCGTTCGATTCGTGCAAACTGTCGTATAAAAGGTATTAACGCAATATCGGCAAGACTTTCTTTCTCTGACATTAAAAACGCATGCTCAGTTAAACGTTGTTCTAATTGTTGTATGTATTGCTCACAAACGGCTCGGCATTGGGCAACATTATCTTCTTGGTAACGTTTAGCGCACTTGTACGCTTCTAAGCTTATTTTAAAATTAATATCAAATTCATTAATGAGTAAAAGCATTTCAGATAATGCACCGTCTTGGTGACAATGCAGTAAATCAGCAGGATCAGTTTGTTGTAGTGCCCATAACATTACCTCTAAACTTTCTTCGATTACCTTGCCATTCGCTAGCACTATTACCGGCACTGTACCTTTAGGTGAAACGGCTATCATTTCTGCCGGTTTGTTACTTAATACCAAATCTCGTAGTAATACCGTCTGCTTCGCTTTAAAAATAGCAAGTCTTGCACGCATAGCATAAGGACAATTTCTTAGGGAATAAAGAATAGGTAAACTACTCGTGTCATTACTTTTTTCATGAAAAGTGTCATTCATTGATAGGGTATTCCAGTGCAGTAATGATTTATGATAGTAAGTATCAAAATAAATAAGCGACTTAAACGGTATTCATTACCTCATTTTACCAGTAAAATCCCCCCTTTGAAATTTAACCGCCGTTTAATTGGCTAAAGTTGTAAAATGAGTCCTAAAATAGAATTATTAGCCCCCGGTGGTGATATCGACGCGATCAAGGCAGCCATTATTGCTGGCGCCGATGCAGTGTACTGCGGTTTAGATACCTTTAATGCGAGAAATCGTGCTGCTAATATTTCTTTTGATGAACTCGTTGGAATTATTAGGCTCGCACATGAGTATGAATGCCAAATATTCTTAACACTGAATATCATTATTCTAGAGCGAGAATTTAAAACGCTAGCTAAACTGTTGAGTAAATTAGCTAACACCACCCTTGATGGTGTTATTGTGCAAGATTTAGGTATGCTTTATATTCTTAAAAAGCACTTCCCTACCCTAGATATTCACGCCTCAACGCAGTTAACAACGCATAACATTGGTCAAATTCCTTTTTTGAAAAAACTCGGTGCCTCACGAGTTAACTTATCCCGTGAATTAGACTTAAAAGAAATCAGCGCGATTACTGCCGTATCACTTGAAGAAAATATACTTACCGAAGTATTTGTACACGGCTCATTATGTGTCGCTTTCTCTGGTTTATGTTATTCCACCTCAGCAAGTGTGGGTAATTCAGGTAATAGAGGACGTTGTAGTCAAGCGTGTCGTGAAGAATATAAACCTACTGAATCAGGTAATAAATTTCCATTAAATATTAAAGACAACTCTGCATTTTTTGATTTACCAGCATTGATAGAAGCCGGCGTTCACTCCTTTAAAGTGGAAGGACGTATCAAAGGCGCAAGTTATGTGCATACCGTTATTGATAGCTTCCGCAAACAAATAGACGGATTTGTAGAAACAGGTGAATTACTTGAAGATGGCGAACGCCTTTACAAGGTATTTAACCGTGATTTTTCTAATGCCTTTTTACGTGGCGATTTAAACCAATCGATGTTTATTGAAAACCCACGTGATAACTCTAAATACCACGCTATTGATAAAAGTAATGCGATCTCTGTAGTACAAATTCAAGACGTTGAACAAAGCTTAAATGATGAAAAAGAAGAAATACACGCGGATGTATTTGATAAAATAAAACACCTAAGTATCGATAAACGTAATCTCTCATTAGCATTCTCAGGTGAAGTAGGCGAACCATTAACCGTAACGATAAAAATTAATGAGCCCCATGGCCAAAAAATAACCCAAGGGTTTTCTGAGGAAGTGGCACCAGAACAAGTTCATGTTATGCAGTCTGAACGTGCACTTATCGCCAGTGAAAAAAATTGCATTGATCATAGTGCTATAGAAAAACGCTTTAAAAGTTTCAATAACGCAGAGTTCAACTTAACCGAGTTAACTACTGACGACATTCCAGCAAGTGTCACCATTCCTTTTAAAGAGCTTACTGCGCTTAAAAATAAGATTGCCGCCTTACTCAATGACGGTATCACTGTATTAGCTGAAGTTGAGTTACCTAAGTTAGTACGTCATGCTAAAAAAGACGACGCTGCTAAATTATCGCTATTAATATGCGATGAGAGCGATATCAACCTAGGTGATATAACCGATGCCGATATTTACTTTAAACTGCCTGATGCTTATAAACGTGGCTGTACTAAATACGTCAGCTTTTTCAAAGAGAATCCACGTCTTATTCCATGGTTCCCATCAGTGTTAATTGGCAAAGACTATGATGTAGCGGTAAATATTTTAGAACAAGTAAAGCCTAAATTAATCGTTACTAACAACACGGGTATTGCCAATAGAGCGTTTGAGTTAGGTATCGAGTGGATTGCTGGACCTTTCTTAAACACGACCAATTCATATGCATTATTAGCGATGAAAGAAAGTTTCAACTGTAGTGGTGCTTTTATTTCAAATGAAATAAACCGCCAACAAATGAAAACTATCGCACGTCCTGAAAACTTCAAAATGCTCTACAGCGTTTATCACCCAATTTTATTAATGACCAGCAGACAGTGTTTCTTCCAACAAAGTGTTGGTTGTGAAAAGCCGCGTATTGATAATGGCTGTATGTTGTCATGCGATAAATCAACGAGCATAACCAACCTTAAAGGGGTTTCTTTTGCCATTGATAAACAAAAAGCGGGCTACCCAAGTATTTATAATAAAGATCAGTTTTTAAATACCGAAATAATCCAAGACTTAACGCAGTTATTTGATGGTTTCATGATTGATTTAACCAACATTGGCGCGGGCGATAAAGAGTCACCAGATAAAGCCATGCTTATCAAACAATTTGAACAATTACTTGAGCAGGGTAAGAACGATAATAGCGAATCAGGTCGCTACTCGAATGCACTGTCAAGCGAGCAAACAGCAGCACAAGAAACGCTTAATTCGCTAGTGCCGGATTCAACCAATGTGCAATATCATAATGGTCTGTAATTAACTCTGCGGCAAACAATCGAGTTTGGGAGAAATTAAACAATAAAAGAGTCGCTAACATTCAACTGTTAGCGGCTTTTATTTTATATAAGGAGTAAGTTTATTCAAAAGACTATCTTAGTATTAGTCTATTTCTCCCAAATAATAATCCTAAGCATTGGAGCCATATCTCTTGCGCTCATCATCTCAGGGTGAGCTAGCAGTATTAAGTTCATTTCTATGACACTTAGTAGGCCCAAGTGCATCTAACCCAGACTAACCGTATAATGCGAAACCACTGAGACTTTACAATTAAGCTCAGTGATGTTTCTATTTATGGAAGCTTGATAACCTTGCCTTTAATTAAAAATCATATTTGCAGCCATAACTAGCAATAACGCTGCGAAGATTTTCTTTATCGTTGAAACGGGTAAATAATGTGTCGATTTGGCCCCTAACGGCGCGGTAAACCAAGAAGTGCAAACAATACCGAATAAAGCAGGCAAATAGACGAAGCCAGCAAATCCATCTTCTAAAGCAAAATGAGTACTACCTGAGCTGATATAACCTATAGAACCAAATAATGCGATAACAATACCGCAAGCAGAGGCACACCCTATGGCTTTTTTCATATCGAGTGAGAAAAACGTTAACAAGGGTACTAAGAGTGCGCCACCGCCAATACCTATCATGGCAGACAGCCCGCCAGTAATAGTGGTAAAAACGGTTAACAAACCTTTACTGGGCATTGTTCGGTCTGTAGAAGCGTCACTTTGGGTGCTGCTGTAAAACATCTTCATTGCAATGAGTACCACAGTCACGGCAAACACTATGCGAACAACTTGATCTGGTAATAGTGCAGCTATAAAACCACTGATAAGCGCTCCAAGGGCAACGCCCGTCATTATCCAAGGGGCTAGGTTCCACGGCACATTACCATTTTTATGATGTGCTATTGCTGAAGAGGTTGATGTGAACAATATTGACGCCAATGATGTTGCAATGGCAACGATAACCACCTGCTCAGGTGGTAAAACGTCAAAGTATAGTAAAAGACTGCTCAGCACAGGGACAATAACTAATCCTCCGCCAATGCCTAATAGTCCTGCCAAAAATCCTACGCCACTGCCGAGTAACGCGCAGTATATAATCAACAACATTAATTCACTCATTCAATCCACTTCTTTAGATAATCTAGGGGTTATTTACTACATAACTACTGTTATGTTCGCATCAAGCTAATTAATATAACTGAAAAACACCCGAACATTCAATCAGATAGGATATGAATATTTCTCATGTACTATGTGAAATAAATGCGCTTTTCAACATGCATCGATCCAAGTATAAATCCTACTCAGCTATTAATTCTCGACAATATTACAATTGATTCTTAGTTAGGTTATAGGCACAAATCAAATAAGACTGTGAAGATTACTGATTAAGAACATTAGAAAATAGGATACCGGATCATAATGAATAAAGACTTTACCTTCACTATTAAGAGCATTTGTCTCGATGAAAATTACCACCCGTCAGACAAGACGCGTATCACTACCAATTTTGCTAATTTAGCGAGAGGAAGCTACCGTCAAGCTAACTTACGCAACGCTTTAAATATGATTGATAATAGTTTTAATGCCTTAGCGCATTGGGATAATCCTAAAGGAGACCGTTACTCTGTCGAACTTGAAATCATTTCTGTTGATATGGATATTGAAGGTAGTGGTCAAGCCTTCCCATCGATTGAAGTATTGAAAACCAATATTGTCGATCATCAAACAAACAAGCGCATTGAAGGCATTGTAGGCAATAATTTCTCCTCTTATGTTCGCGATTATGATTTTAGCGTATTACTGCTAGATCATAATAAGGATCAGCCTAAATTTAGCATTCCAAATAACTTTGGCGAACTGCATGGAAAACTCTTTCAGTATTTTGTCAATTCAGAAGTTTATAAACAAAACTTTACTAAAACACCTGTCATATGTCTCAGTGTTTCGGATACCAAAACCTATCATAGAACTGAAAACCAACATCCGGTATTAGGTGTTGAATACCAGCCAAATGAATCGTCTTTGACTGAACAATATTTCAAAAAAATGGGCTTGCAGGTTCGTTACTTTATGCCACCAAACAGTGTTGCGCCTTTGGCTTTCTACTTCTTTGGTGATTTACTTAATGATTACAGTAGCCTTGAGTTGATAAGCACCATTAGCACGATGGAAACTTTTCAAAAGATCTATCGACCAGAGATTTATAACGCGAATGCTGTTGCAGGAAAATCCTATCAACCAAACTTAAAGAACCTAGACCATTCATTAACCCAAATTGTTTATGATCGAGAAGAGCGCAGCCAGTTGGCTAATGAGCAGGGTAAATTTACTGAAGAACACTTCATTAAACCGCACCAAACTGTGCTTGAGCAATGGTCTGCTAACTACGCGCAATAGTTTCGTTAAATAGCTAGATTCAAAACTTACCTTTAATCATTACGTTCAAAAGTCAATCAAAATATACGGCATCATTTATTATGAAAACTAATATCCTTAAAGCACTATTACCGACTTCAACTGCAGGCAGTTTACCTAAACCGGCTTGGCTTGCTGAGCCTGAGACTCTTTGGTCACCTTGGAAATTGCAAGGTGAGGAATTAACTGAGGGCAAACAAGATGCTTTACGTTTGTCATTACTAGATCAACAACAAGCAAGTATTGATATTGTTAGTGATGGCGAGCAAACCCGCCAACATTTTGTTACTACGTTTATTGAGCACCTCAACGGCGTTGATTTTGAGAAACGTAAAACAGTTAAAATTCGTGATCGCTATGATGCGAGTGTACCGACGGTTGTAGGTGCTGTTAGTCGCCAAAAGTCTGTTTTTGTTGAAGACGCTAAGTTTTTACGTCAGCAAACCAAACAACCTATCAAATGGGCTCTACCGGGTCCCATGACAATGATAGATACGCTGTATGATGACCATTATAAAAGTCGCGAAAAACTCGCTTGGGAATTTGCCAAAATTCTCAATCAAGAAGCCAAAGAATTAGAGGCGGCTGGTGTTGATATTATCCAATTTGATGAGCCTGCATTTAATGTGTTTTTTGATGAAGTAAATGATTGGGGCATCGCTTGTTTAGAAAGAGCAATTGAAGGGCTTAAATGCGAAACTGCTGTGCATATTTGTTATGGTTATGGCATCAAAGCCAATACAGATTGGAAAAAAACATTGGGGTCAGAGTGGAGACAATATGAAGAAGCTTTTCCCAAGCTGCAAAAATCTACTATTGATATTATCTCGCTAGAATGTCACAACTCACATGTTCCAATGGATCTACTTGAACTCATTCGCGGTAAAAAAGTGATGGTCGGCGCTATTGATGTAGCAAGCAATACCATTGAGACACCCGAGGAAGTAGCCAATACGCTACGAAAAGCACTGAAATTTGTAGATGCCGACAAGCTTTACCCTTCTACTAACTGTGGCATGGCACCTTTATCTCATCGCGTTGCAAGAGGTAAGTTAAATGCCTTAAGTGCCGGTGCAGATATTGTCCGTAGAGAGCTCCTAAGAAGTCGATAAGCTCCACGTCAAGATCGGTCGATTGACTTTGCAAAATGTTTTTTTGTTCAAAGTGTTCGATCGTTAGACCGAGCAAAGCGAAAGAATGGCTGGTTAAAACCAGCCAATTACCGATTAAACGGCAGTGTGAACTGCTGCTTTAGCGTAAGATTTTCTTCAAGATGCCAGTTTTCGATAATTTTTCATTTTTTATTGTGTACATGTCAACAGCATGAAATTTATAGCTTCCAAAAACAAGCATTAATACTATCTCGGTTTTCACCTAAATCACTGTTACGTAAATCAATTATTGGTTAAAAGAGTAAAACTCCGCTGATTAGCTAATTAATGACTACACGTACCGCAAGTAATATTAAAACCACGCCGGTAACTTTATCAATAATATGACTATTAGCTTTCAATTTTGCTAACACAGGTCCTCTTGATAAACCAAAAACCACGAGGCAATACCATAGGGTATCGAGCCCGCCAACCGTAAAAATCATAATTAATTTGTGGCTTATACTGGCATTAACATCAACAAATTGACTGAATAAGGCTAAAAAGAATATCGCTAGCTTAGGGTTTAAAAAGGCCAATAAAAATCCGTCACGCCAGCCATTTATACGCTTATCGTTTTGACCTTGTACAACATCAAGATCAATATTACTGCCATTGCTTTTAAGCGCATTAAACGCTAAATAAAGTAAAAAGGCAGCACCTGTATACTGAATAATTTGAAAAACTAATGGTGACTGCACAATGACAAGACCAATGCCTGTTACCGCAATAGCCGCATACAAGCCAACGCCAAAACCATGACTGATAGCTGTGGCTAAACCAGGTTTATGACCACCCAACATAGTATTGCGCACAACTAATGCCAATGAAGGTCCTGGTGATAAAGCCCCTAACACACATATAACAACTAACGATAACCACAATTCTAAAGACATAACTTATTCTACTGTTTGATTAAAAATTACATTAATACCGATTTGCTTAATTAAATGAGCTACATTTTCATAAGGAAAATGAGCGGTTAGTTATGCGGATTGGTAACGGGAATAAGCTCATCTAAACATAAAAATCGGCAATAACAAACTGGTAATTGTTAAGCCGAGTATTTATAGGTAATTACTACCAATCAAGCCCTTTTTGCGCTTTTATGCCCGCTTTAAATGCATGTTTTATGGGTTGTACTTCTGAAACGGTATCAGCCAGTTCAATGAGTCGACGATGACAAGCACGACCTGTAATTAAAACATGTTGCATTTTAGGTCGGTTATTCAACGCTTCAATAATATCATCTAACTCGATATAGCCATATTTAACCATGTAAGTCATTTCATCGAGTAAAACGATATCAAGGGTTTCATCACTGAGCATTTCTTTACTTTTTTTCCATGCCGCTTTTGCTGCAATGGTATCAGTTTCAGTGTTTTGTGTTTCCCAAGTAAAGCCAGTACCCATAACATGGTGTTGAACATCGAATTGCTTTAAGATATTCATTTCGCCACATTCCCACTTACTACCTTTAATAAATTGCACCACACCTGCTTTTTGGCCATGGCCTATAGCGCGCAAGACTGTACCAAAACCAGAGGTACTTTTTCCTTTACCGTTACCCGTTATAACTACGAAAACACCACGTTCTTCTGTGGCTTGCGCAACACGTTGATCAACATTCGCTTTAATCTTCTTTTGTCGCTCAATATGTTTTTGTTCTTTAGCTTTAGCTAACTCTTCCTGTTTTTCAATTTCAGCGTCTTTATTAATATCATTCATCACGTTCTCACTTTCTATTTATGCATAGCGGTTTGAAAATACACTACGGTTTTATGACTCTTCATTACTAATCAGGATTAACTTACCCGTTTCAGGGTCGCGATAAACTTGCCCCATTGACTGATAACCTTCTTGGCTTTGCAGTTTATTTTTCAACGCTTCTGGCGTCGAAGTAAGCTCTTTTCCGATTGAGTCAACAGGTTGAATTTTTGCTGAAGACTCTTTTTGTGCTAAAAGCTCCTTATTTGCTAAAGGCTCTTGCTGATTAGCCTGAAAGTGTTGTTCTAATTCGGGGCTTAGCGCAACAAGTGCGGCAATCAAGCCACAAGCAAATACCAGCATAATATCAATTAAGTTTGCTAATGGCCCTAAAGGCTCTTGCTCTTGACTGTCGAATTGGCTACTGCGCCATGCGTTACTCATTTCATCATCCCTTTTTAAGCCTAAGCACTTTTTGCTAAAACGCTTTCATTACATGGATTAGACACGGCAACAGACAGAATATCTACTGCCTCATCATCTAAACGCTGCATAGCATTATCGTACCAACGCCTGCGCATACGTCCTAAAACAAAGCCAATAACGCCAGCGAGTAAACCAATAATAGTGGTATCAAAAGCCACCGTCATCGCAGTCGTTAAGATACTAATGTCTCCCGTTCCTAACGCAGATAATCCTGGTCCTAAGGGGATTAATGTTCCCATCAAACCTAACATCGGCGCAATACGGGTTATAAAATCAGCTCGCTCTATACGTTTTTTTCCTTGTTCAACCAGTTGGCGTCTTTGCTTTGCTGCAACTAACGCAGGGATAACAGAAAAGCGCTCACCTGCTGCTATGCCTAATTCATAAAGTGATAAGGCCGTAAAAAATAAGAGTCCCCAAACCACGGGCTGCAATAGCCATGAGGTTATTAAATGCATTAACTCTAACGAAAATCCATACAACATATTAGTGCTCCAATTTAGATAATTGACGACGAGAACGAAGATATCCCGCTAAAATCAAAAGTACTATAACCAAGATTACCCCTAATAATAGGTAGTCTTTTTCAACAGATATTTCATCAGAATTTTCTTTTTCGTCAATATCTTGAGGGTTTATTTCCTGTGATTTATCTTCCTGCGAACTTTCTTTCAAAGCGTTATTATCTTGTCGCTCAACTTCAGTACTTATTTCTTGAATATGTTGCACACCAGAGCCAACTTCACCAATAGGTGTATAATTCGCCGCTGCTAATACTTCAGCCAGTTGAGCATTTAATTGTGCAGATAACAGTGGTTTAATAAAATTATAGATAGGATGATTAGCATGGGTATGGCCGCTACCAGGAATACCATTTTCAATAATGTTCTTAGCAAATTGTTCAGCAAGCTGTGTTTGAGTTTGCTGATCTGCCTGCCAAAAGCCTTTTTCAATGGCAACCAACATTACCGCTAATATATTACTTTGTACGTGTACATTATGTTTTTGCTGTAGAAATTCATCCAAACCTATCTCTAAGCTGTCATCAATATAAATAGCTTTTAAATCTTGCCACACCCATGAGCGAATGATCTCTGGGCTAGTGGCCTGCCAGCCCCACAAATTTTCAATAAACTCGCTACCCATGGTTCTTGCACCCGCATAGCCTTGTTTCATTAATGGTTGGATCCATTGTCGATTAAGAAAACGTCCACGTAGCTCTGATAATAAGGCCGTTTGCAGCGGGTCAATTGACAATTGTTTAGTGTTTGCATGAGAAATAACAAAGCTATCGGGTTGCTCTCCTGTAATCGTTTCTATGGCTAGGTTTAAACCACCAAGGTAATCATAGGCATCGTTATTATCGATTAAGCCATAGAGGTTACTGGCTCTACCTAAATAGGTACTATTAACATGTGCTAATTGTTGACGAAATATTGCTTGAACATTGCTGCCCATTTCACCACCAGCACTCGGCACGCCATAGGCATGGCTCATACGTTTAATATACGCATCACCTAATTGCTTGCGTTCTTGCCAAGCACCTGAGCGTTCAGCTAAACGGTTAATACCAGCACCATAAGCGCCGGGTGCGGTACCAAAAATACGATAGCTTGCCTGACGTCCCAGTAATTCAGGGCTTATATTCCCGTTTTCACGCAATAAAATTTGTGCTTCACGTAACCAATTACTCGCCACCATATTGCTAGTTAAGGTTTCATTGAAGTCATGTTTTTGCTGCTCAAGCATATGTTCAACAGGCTGTAATGCTGCGCTTAATGCACTGATTAATGCGGGGTGGTCACGCTCAATAATGTTTTTGCTTGCCGCAAGTGCCAGTAATACAGAGCGATCAAGCCAAGCTAATTGCTGGGCGTATAAATCTCTGAATAAACCTGAGGTGGTAAAAACGATATCACGACGCTCAATACGTGTTTTATCAAGTGGCATAAGTTGTAGCGATTTTAAGATACCACGGCGGTTCCACACGGGTTTTACGCCGAGCATATCCATACCGAAGGCAATCATAGCGCCTTCATCACGCACCGCATCTGATGCCCATAAGATAACAGCTTCTTTGTGCGTTTTATCAACAACTGGATTTTGTTGTCTCGCTTTAATTGCTAATTGTTGGCCTGTACTAAAGCCAAGCTGTGACGGGATCAAACTGCCATCAAGTGCGTAAAAGTTACGACCCGTTGGTAGTGCGTCAGGCGTTCTTATTGGGTCATTACCTTTGCCTGGTGCGACAAAACCACCGTTTAATGCATTTAAAAAAGCTGACATTTCGCTCTTCGGTGATTTAATCAGATTTTTTTTGATTTCATTACGTTGATTATCATCTAAGTCTAACTCGCCTTTTTCAATCGAAGTCATCATGATCTCAATAGCTTCTTGCTGCCAATCTTTGCCGTAAACATGCAAACCTAACGGCATGAAATCTTCTTGCAGTTTAGTTAGGTAATGCCCCACTTCGTGCAGTAAAAAATCATCATCAACTTCACCAAAACCAATACCACGCACCTGTAACTCTTCATCCATGCTCGCGACAAGTTCATCGGTTAAATTCAACACTTTGATTTTATGACGTAACGCCTTAATCGCTTTTTTCTTGGTATCTTGATTTGAGGCGGCCTCTGCACTTTCAATGAGTTGACGTAATTGTAGTAGCCCATCGTATAACTCAGTGGTCGCCAATGGCGGTGTTAAATGATCTAACATAACCGCAAGACCACGACGCTTAGCTTGAATACCCTCTCCTACGCCATCAACAATGTAAGGATAAATACTGGGAATGTTTTCAATAATAAGTGAGGGATAATCGCTTGCTGATAAACCAACCGCACGTTTAGGTAAAAACTCATAGGTAGAATGTCGGCCTAAATGCACAATGGCATTAGCTTTAAATACCTCACGTAAATGATAATAAAAGGCTAAATATTGATGCGGTGGTGGGAATGTCATATTGGCATGCAATAATTCTTCATTAAGCTCCCAGCCTCTCGGTGGCTGAGGTCCTAAAAAAACATTGCCAAATTGAACACCAGGTAACAAAATTTTATTATTCCAGACCATAGTTTTACCCGGTACTTTCCCCCAACCGCGAATACCTTCAATTTGCATGGCAATTAATGCTATTTTTAATGCATCGGCATCTTGCCATTGCTCTGTTGAAACAGGATTATTTTCACGTGTTAGCGCAATTAAGCTTTGATACTCTTGGGTCAGTTGTGCCAGTAAATCTAAAGCGCGCGTCCGTCCTTTATGTCTGATCCCATCTAATGCATGATGTAAATCAACCGAGGTACTATCAACATTTTCAAGTAATGCCGCTAAAACTGCTCTACGTTCAATCGCAGGCAACTGCGCCAATTCTTTTTGCCCTTGCTCGAATAGGTAATACTTAATCCGTGCATGTAAAAATCCTAATGGCCCTTCAACCATTTCGGCTTTAACAATACTGGGTAAGGTATCAAAATAGCCTTGATATTCATTTACTGACATCGTATTGATTAATGGTGCCATTTTATTCAGCGCGCCTGCATCTTGCGGTAAGTTAACGGCTTTCAACTGTAAAAGATCTAATAACGCTTCAGCAGATTTTGGAAAGTCTGCCTCTGGGCCAAGATCATAACCTTGCGCTTTTAATTGCTGTAATATTTGCCATAACGACTGCTGTACATCTAAATTATCTGCACCAATATTATGTCGCCCAGGGGGATGGTTATAGTAAACAATCGCTACTTTTTTCGCTGCGTTACCTGTAGTTTTTAGTGCCAACCAAGCATTGACTCGTGCTTGTAGGCGCTCAACTTCTGGCATTAATACTCGGCTAATTGATAACCTTGCGCCCGTGGCTACATCAATTTTTGCACTCGACGCTAACGCTAAAACATGGGGCTGAGACACACCTTGGAGCTCAGGCATAGCCACGCGGTAATGAACACTATCACTAGGTAAGCCAGTAGGAGATAGTTGATACGCTAAGGCACTCAATTCAGTCACTCTGATGCCTTTAAATACTGGAATATTTAGTGCCTCAAACTTTTGAGTTACTGCTTCTCTACCTTCACCTCCACCAATAACAAAATCCTGTAATGCTATCAACGCCAACGGCTGTGATGATTCAAAACTGCGGATAATTTCAATTGCTTGTTCACTGGGTTTACCCCAGCCGGCTAACACTGATACACATTGCCACTGGCGTTGACATAGCTGCTGATGCAATTGCCACTGCCCAGGTTGATCGCCAGTATCATGATCGATAATGAACACTAAAGGTTTATCTTCAGGTATAACTTGGTTTTGAACTATTTTGTCCTTCAACTCTGCAATACTAATCAGTTGCTGTTGCCAGTAAAATCGGATTGGTTGTAAGGGTAGTATTGTTGCGGCCTGTGTTAGTAATTTTTTATTGCTAACACCTGACTTTGCCGTAGTAATTTTCCTCAACCAATTAAATAACTGGCCAAGATTTTCTTTTCCTCTATTTTGCCAGTAAGCACGAGCTTGCAACCAATAAGCAAATTGTGGCCACTGCTCTTGTTTCTTAGCTAACGCGGTTAAATAGTTACTTTTATCTAATGAAACCATCAGTGATTGTAATTGTTTTTTAGATAAATTTTCGACATTGCCGCCTTGCGAGTCTTGATGTAAAACCATTAAGCGTCGATCGGTATTTAACATCAAACGGGACTGCTGGGGTTGGTAATTTAATGCCAGTAAACGCTCAACTGATTCACCAAATACGCCGGCAATAATTAATGCTTGATGCTGGTTAATCAACTGCTGAATTTCATTGTTAGTTAACTGGTTCAATTGATTAACACTACGTATGGTAATGCTACTTTGGGTTGATAAGTCATCCACGTCAGCTTGTGTGGCTAAAAATTGATGAGCGCCGGTAACCATGCTAGCTGCAGAACGGTCTGAAACTAACGCCAACATTTTCAGCTCTGCAGCATTGAGTGTAAAACTGCTAATGAAACTCAATAAACATAATGCGATAACACAATATATTTTACGAATACCATACCGTAAAAAGTTGTTTGTACTGACTTTGTTTAAATGAAAAAATGTCATGAAAAATCTCATAAAAAAGCACTACTGAAATAGCGCACTTAACGATTAGAGCTAACGAATAAAGCTAACGGCTACAAGTAACGTGCTTTATTAAAAATACGTAAGGTTAAACTCGGGTTACTTGGGAGGTACCAATGCATGTATGACGCTAAAATATTGTTATGTTGATAAACAAATTCGCCTGCGCGCTCACTTGGGTGATGCGTTGTTTGACTGGTAGGATCTAGTTCAATATCGGCGCAAGAATAGTGGAAACTATGTCCCCGCATAATACTGTCTGCGCTATCTTCAGCAGCATTGTCAGTAAATGAAGGTAAATTAACCCATTGCGAACCAATAGCAGCAAGCTTTTTCTGCATCGTGGCTTTACCTGGTATAAGTCCTACCATTGAAAACTGCTGCCCTTCCATATCAGTAAGCTGATCAAGTAAATACAACATGCCGCCACATTCAGCAACAATAGGCTTCTTACTGGCAGCAAAAGCTCTTATATCACTAAGAAATGTTTCATTGTTCATTAATTGTTTAGCATAAAGTTCAGGGTAGCCCCCGGGAATATATAAGATATCGCCATCCGGTAAATGGGGATCAAGCATTGCTGAACAATAGATTAATTCCGCACCTGCTTGTGTTAAGAAAGCAATATTGGCCGCATAAATAAAACTAAAAGCACTATCTCTAATAATGATGATGCGCGTACCCACCAATGCACCCTCAATAATGTTTGCTTGGACACAATCTCCATCAACCTCAGCTTCTTGAGCAAAAAACTCAACTTTTGCAGGTAACTCTGTTAAACCTGTATTAGCAATATGGCTGGCCGCTTTATCAAGCTGGGCATCAATATCACTCAACTCTTGTGCTTGCACTAGACCTAAATGACGCTCAGGTAGCGTTATGGTGTCATCTTTAGGAATACGGCCGTAAAAACGAAACTCTTTAGGTAAACTTGTACTTAATAATTCAGCATGACGTTCGGTATTGACGCGGTTAGCTATCACCCCTGAAAAGGGTAAGTTTTCGCGAAATGTCGCTAAACCAAAGGTCACAGCAGCAAAGGTTTGTGCCATCGCCTTAGCATCAATAACAGCCAGTACTGGGATATTAAAGTACTCGGCTAAATCAGCACTGCTGGGCGTACCATCAAAGAGTCCCATGACTCCTTCGATTAAAATAAGGTCAGATTCCATAGCCGCTCGATGAAGCAATGCTCGACAACCTTGCTCCCCCACGAGCCACAAGTCTAATTGATACACTAATTCACTACTGGCTTGGCGTAAGATCATAGGATCAATAAAATCAGGCCCCACTTTAAATACGGTAACTTTACGTCCCTGATCACGATGATATCGAGCCAATGCGGCTGTTATCGTCGTTTTTCCTGAGCCAGAATGTGGTGCAGCAACAATCAATGCTGAACACTTAACCCCACTCCCCGCTTGCTGTTCTACTTTATTTTGAAATGCTTTATTTTGAGAGGGGACGGTTTTCTTATTCGCTTGTGACATTAAATACTCCTGCTATGTTAACTTCGCTGCTGTTAACGTAAAAACTATAGTTTTCCACTAACACTGGCATTACCACTGGTCTTAGTATTTATCGCTTTATCAGTGAAAAAATGACTTACAGTAAAATCAATAACGACCGCCGAAATAACATAGAAAACAGGATTAGAAATAGATTTGAAATAATACTTATCAACACGCGTGCCATATTCCGCCCAGGATAATTCAGGGAATTTACCCGATAAGGTGTAGTAGCTACCATTTGAAATAAAGAAAGCAATTGAACTAGCAACAAATAAGGCCAGTGCTACTTTAATGATATTAATTTGCCAGGTGTTTTGCTGCCAGTTTGGTTTGCTGTAATAACCCACCGTAAACATAGCGCCATAACTTAGCACCAATAAAGGGTAAGAGGAGGTAATGCAATCGCCAAATTGACCGCGAGAATAGGATGCGGCTAAATCGATGGTGATTGATAAAGTATAAAAAAACCAAAAGGCTTTTATATTTCGCAAGTACATACCGGCCAAGAAAAAAATAGCAATTGATGCGCTTGGCAAGTTATTTAAGCTGGCAAAGTGATGTGTACGCGTGGCGAGCATAAGTAATGTTAGTAAGGCAAATACAGCGAACAGCAAACTAACAGGTGACTTTTGATTGACTGATTTCATAACGATCCCATTAAATAATATTAACGGTGTAGGAAATCAAAGTCAGTAAATGCAAAGGAGAAAACCTACGCTATATTCTATATGATAAAACGCTATCCACAACTCAGTAACCGAGAAGCCAATAGTCGAAAATCAATAGACAGATAAATCGATAAACACATGTTTATGCGTTAATGATCACTATTTATAGGTATTCATTGCTGTAATTCAGCGCATTTACTTTTCTCTGAATTACCGCCCACCGCAGTTGTCGAGTAATAGTTATTTATCATTGATAAATAACTATAATCTAGGCCGGTCTCCGGACTCCTGATCATAGCACTTGCAACACCTTCCCATACGTTCATTATTGTGATGACCTAATAATGATTCAATACAGTGGTTTTGTTGCTGCTCACAGTTACCGTTGCGGGGGCAGTACTGGTATTCAACCAGTTTCACGTTTCATCTTCATTAGTGCTATTTACCTAATAACGTTTATCAGAATAATTAACACCGAAGACACCTAAATCTGCGCGGATATTACGTTATACATGGTAGTTATTCAACAATTAACGCCGTCATAACTAAACAAGTGAATGAAAAGAGAATACTCACGAGAAGTAATATTTGCGTTGAACCTAAGCAACGATTTAGTTATCCTCATCCGCTTAAATGGTATGAAAGCGTCATTATTGGTATTAGAATAAAATGAAAACAACTTTATATTTAGCTCGTCACGGGCAAACAAAATGGAACAAAGTCCAACGTTTTCAAGGCCAATTAGATAGCAGCCTGACACTCTTAGGTCAACAACAATCTGAACAGCTTGCCTCACGTCTTGCCAATCAACAAATCGATTTAATTGTTTCATCAACCCTAGGACGAGCCGTTGATAGCGCTCTAATTTGCCAGCGCATATTAAATACTCCTATTGCCCGTTTAGATGAACTCACAGAAAGAAATTTGGGGTCTTGGCAAGGGCAATATATTGCTGCCATTAAATCCCACGAAAACTACCACGAAATATTGCATCAATTTACCGAGATAACACCGCCAAGTGGCGAAAGTGCAATAAGCTGTGGATCACGTATTTATCAAGCACTTAAAGGATTAGCCAATAGCCACTTCAATAAAAAAATATTAGTTATTTTCCATGGTGAAGCATTACGCTGTTTTTTAGCTGAATTAGGCCATAACTCAACCGATAACGCCTACGAGTTATTCGACAATGGTTGTCTGTTATCATTAACTTATCGCCATGATGATGATAGTTTTCAGCTAGCAAGGTAATCTGTTTTTATGTCTAACGAAGCATTGACTTCCTCAACCTTGAAAAATACTAGAGCGTCTTAATTTCATGTCAGAACTTATCGCAAATATCTACCATCAAGCCATAATGCTATTACCTGACTTTGCTACATTCATCACCTTATCACTGGCGCTATTACTTGATAAATATTTAGGTGAAGCAAAGCATTTTCATTACTTAGTTGGTTTTGGTTGGTTAGCAAAAAAACTAGAGGCTAAGCTAAATCCTTATCAGCAATCACTGCGACAAAGCCAGCAAACGGCTCGAAAAACAAATCAGGAAGAAACTCAATATCAAGAGAATAATCTTGGCGATAAAGCTACTTTAAAAGCAAAGTTACTGGGTACTTTGGCCTGGTGCCTACTGGTTTTACCCTTGCCGCTTATTTATTTTTATCAGCTGAATCATCTAATATGGTATTGGCAAGTATTGCTCGATGCTAGTGTGATATATCTAGCCATAGGTCTTAATAGCTTGCATCAACACGCTATGCAAGTATACAAGCCTCTTAGCGCTGGTGACTTAACAACCGCTCGGTATTTTACTGGCTATTTGGTAAGCAGAGATACCACCAACCTTTCAGAGCAAGAAATGTCTAGGGCGACCATAGAGTCTATGCTAGAAAATGGTCATGATTCGGTTATCGCTTCATTATTTTATTACCTGATTGGTGGGGCGCCACTGGTAATAATACATCGATTAGCCAACACCTTAGATGCTATGTGGGGATATAAGAACTCACGTTTTATTAACTTTGGTTATGCCAGTGCTCGACTTGATGATTTACTCGGTTTTATTTCGGGTAAGTGCTGTACTCTGCTTTATGCCATTCAAGGAGTAAAACAAGGGAATGCTCTTAAGGCTATCGTTAATGCCTGTTGGCAAGGTAATCAATACAAAAGCCATAACGGTGGCTGGGTAATGGCTGCTGGTGCGACAGTGATGAGTAGACAATTAGGTGGCAGTGCGCTTTATCATGGAAAAACTGTCAATTCTGTTACTTTAGGTTGTGGCAGCAGTGTTACTACGAAAGACATCCCGACAAGTTTAATTGTGGTTACTCGTGCCAGTTTAATATTGCTAGTCGCTGTATTTTCTTTACAGTTAATCCTTTTTTTTCAACACAATTAACCTGTATACATTAATAGCAATTCAAATGAGTTTGTTCTCATTTAGAGTTTGTCAGAGGTTTGAGTGCAAATAGTAATGGCTATGACCCCACAAGTTATCATACGGTCACACCACTAATACTTTCTGGCGTTCTCCATTAATTATTATATTCTCCTCTTATGAATAAATATTCTATAAAAATCATCGACATCACAAAAAATATCAACTAACTTAACTATGGCTGATCTTCTATTACCTAAAACTTAAAGCACCACAATAGACCATTAACTTTCAACTAGTTAGAGTTATCTTTTAATGCCAAACAATGCCCCTCGACATAATATTGCTTATACATTTTATAAAATAGTATTTTTAGCTACTTGCTATGCGCTTATTGGCAGGCTTTCACTTTTACTGGCAATTCCCCCTGGATATGCAACTGCGATATTTCCTTCAGCAGGCCTAGCTCTTGCAAGTTTATTACTATGGGGAACGAGGCTTTGGCCTGGAGTTTTCCTTGGTTCATTCATTTTAAATATTTGGATAGGTCTGGAGCTTAGCCAATTAACTGACTTAAAGTTTTTAGCAACATTAGGGGCTGCATCAGGGGCCACTTTGCAAGCCATCATTGCAGCAAAATTAATTCGACATTATGTTGGTTTTCCAACCACTCTATCGAAAGATAAAGATATACTTCTTTTTTTAATCATTGGAGGACCTGTTTCCTGCTTAACAAGTGCAAGTATTGGAATTGCAAGCTTGTATTTTTTTGGCATTCTCGAATATTCTAACGTGACTTATAGTTGGATGACCTGGTGGGTTGGCGATGCTATAGGTGTGATGATCTCCGTTCCTCTCATTTTTGTTATCTTTGCCAGACCCAAGGATATTTGGCGAGATCGTCTATATGTTATTACTATCCCATTAGTTGCAATGATTTCAGTGGTTATTTCTCTATTTGTTTGGGTAAGCCAATGGGAGGAAGAGCGAAATCAATTTGAATTAAAAGAAATAGCCAGTAATAACGCTGAAAAGTTACGCTCTAGTTTTAGCAGCTATGTCGATGCTGTTGCATCTATAGAAAGGTTTTATGTTAGCTCTACTCAATCAACCATTAAACGAGAAGAGTTCAAAACTTTTGTTGAATATCACTTACAGAATAAATCGGGGATCAATGGATTAAGTTGGAATCCCGTTGTTTTTGATGAACAGCGAACAAGCTTTGAAAATAGTGTCAAACAAAAAGGATTCCCTACCTTCAAAATAAAAGAGCGCAGTAATGGCGAACTCATTAGCGCTTCAAAAAGAGCTACCTACATTCCCGTACACTATATTGAGCCTATGCTAGGTAATGAGCAAGCTTTTGGTTTTGATGTTGCTTCAAGTCAGCAACGTAAAAGTACGCTTGATCTGTCTAGAGATACAGGTGATGCTTTTGCGACACCAAGAATTTCATTAGTGCAAGAACAAGGAAAACAAGCAGGAATATTATTATTTTACCCTGTTTATTCAGGTGTTCATTCAACACTTGAACAACGGCGTGAAAATATTAAGGGTTTTGCTGTGGGTGTATTTCGAGTTGGAGATATAACAGATGCGGTACTTAGTGCTCAGGTTAAAAGTAAAGTTACAGTAGGCATATATGACATAACCGATGGAAAATCGACGCAACTTTATGGCCCTGAAAATATGACATTGCATATGCCAAATACTTTTAAAGTTACTGAAAAAATCACTATAGGTAATCGACAATGGCAAATTATTTATTGGCCATCGAGCGAATATCTAGCCAGTCATAGCTCATGGCAAGCATGGGGAGCGTTAGCGTTAGGATTATTATTGATCAGTTTTTCTGGCGCGTTTTTATTGTCAATGACAGGTAGGTCACATTCTCTTAACGCCGAAGTTAAAGAACGTACAGCTGAGATTGAAGCAAATCGTCTAGAAATCATTAAAGCCAACAACGCGTTAGAAGAGCGCAATCAACAACTTGAACACTCAAATCAAGAGCTTGATCAATATGCATTTGTTGCATCTCATGACTTAAAGTCACCACTTAACGCTGTAGAACAGCTTGCTAGCTGGATAGAAGAAGATTGCCATGACGTTTTACCTAGTGAATCACGAACACATTTACAGCTGCTAAAACAGCGAGTACAACGAATGAAGAATCTCTTAGCTGATATCTTAGTGTATTCAAGAGTTAGCCGAGATAGTTATCAGTTAGAGAGTGTTAAACTTGACCGTCTAATTGAAAGCGCCGTTTCTTTTAATTATATTCCTGAAAGTTTTGAGATCAAAATTATCCATTGCGATATTACCTTGAATCTACCGAAAGTGCTGATTGAATTAGCGATTCGCAATCTGTTAAGTAATGCCGTTAAGCATCATGATAAATCACACGGCGAGATATCAATTGAATACCAACAAGATAAGGGTTTGCAAGTGATTAGTGTGACCGATGATGGGCCCGGAATCCCACCAAATTTACAAGATAAAGCGATGGAAATGTTCAGCACATTACAATCAAGAGATGAAACTGAGGGTAGTGGTTTAGGATTATCAATGGTGAAGAAAGTGATGGTTCGTCTTAATGGACAGATCAAAATTAAGTCCGATGGTAAAAGTAGTACTACGGTTGAACTGGTTTGGCCGTTAGATATTAAATCCGAAGAGAGCAGTTAAATGGTATTTATACAAAAAACAATTAATGTTTTGATTGTGGATGATGATAGCGTTGATCGTGAAATGATACGCAGGTTGTTATCAAAATCCACACATCAATACTCTATTATGGAAGCGGGTACCGTTGATGATGCATTGATATTGTATGATCAGCACCATTTTGACGTTATTCTACTTGATTATAGAATGCCACAACGTGATGGTATTGAGATGATTCTAGAAATCAGAACACATCTGCGTAATTATGGTAGCGCGATTGTTATGCTTAGCTCAGCAACCGATGAAGAGCTGGCTATTGCATGTTTAAAAGCGGGTGCTCAGGACTTTATTTCTAAATCAGAAATAAATATTGGCCGAATTCAAAACGCTATTATTCATGCCCAAACACGCTTTGAGTTAGAACAAAAATTACGTGAAAGTTACTTAACGTCTAAAAAACTTGCAGAGCGTGATTCGCTTACGGGCTTGGCTAATCGCTTTGTGTTTGATGAATCGTTACATATTGCTGTAGCGAATAATCAAAGAAGTGCATTTAAACTCGGATTGATTTTATTTGATGTTGATAACTTTAAACACATTAATGATATTCACGGTCATGATGTGGGTGATGCAGTTTTAATTGAATTAGCATTGCGGATATCAGAGGCTTTACGTGAAAATGAACTTTTTTCTCGTATTGGTGGTGATGAATTTGCCATTATGATAGCCAATTTAAATGACATTTTTCATCTCCAAATGATCGCAAATAGAATTTTAAAAGTGGTTAAAGCGCCATTTGAAATGGAGCATGCAACATTAAATGTGGAGTTGAGTATCGGTATAGCCGTTCACCCTGACAACTCTGTAGATAGTAAAGAGTTAATCAAGTGTAGTGATATTGCTTTGTATCGAGCAAAAATGAAGTCAGGTAGCAAAATCTGTTTTTTCTACCCAGCAATGCAAGAGCAATTAGTCAGACGCTATGACATTGAACATATGCTACGTTCTGCGATTGAAAACAATGAACTAAACTTGCATTACCAACCAGTTATCGACGTAAATACGCAAAAGATTTCTGGCTTTGAAGCTTTATTACGTATTAATACCCACAGTAGCTTAAATTGTTATCCCGATGAATTCATTCCTATTGCTGAGAAAATAGGTGTTATTGGCGAAATTGGCGAGTGGGTTATAGAAACAGCAATTAGTCAGCTTGCTACTTGGAATAAGAAATTCAAAAATACGTTTACTATGGCGATAAATTTGTCTGCTGTGCAACTTGAAAATGATGACATACTAACCACAATAAAAAGTAACATTGAAAAACATAAAGTTAACGCAAACGACCTCGAATTTGAAATAACAGAAACGGCGGTCCTAAATTGTCATGAACGCGTAATTTCACGCATACAATCGATACGCGATATGGGATGTAAATTAGCCTTAGATGATTTTGGCACAGGCTATTCGTCTATTTCTCATTTATTAAAGCTCCCTATTTCAATAATAAAGTTTGATCGAACTATTATGCCAAGTTCTAAAGAAGATATAGCCAGTATTAAACTGCTTGAAGGCCTTATTTTGATGAGTAATAAGCTCGAATTAGAAATGGTTGCTGAAGGCATTGAAGAAGAATTTCAGCTGACTTTAATTCATCAAAACAAAGTTCACCGTGCTCAAGGCTACTTCTTTTCTAAAGCTCTTTCTATTAAAGATATTGAGAAATTAATATAGCGACTTAACCTAGACTTTTTTTTGAAGTACTAATATATTAACGATTTTTCATTTATATCTGAGTGTTTTTCAATCTAAATGGTAAGCCTTGGAATTGGTTACTAGTTTACTGTAATCTACAATTATTTAGCCGAATTAAGGCCAACGACAACAATAGGAATGAGATGGCTTTACTTCACGGCGGGCAATTACAACATGTTGCAAAGCAATATAATATTCCGTCTAGCGATTGGATTGATGTCTCGACAGGTATTGCGCCTGTTAGTTACCCTATTCCAAATATACCCTTGAGTGTGTGGCAACAACTACCACAACAAAATCCAGAACTAATATCTGCAGCACAGCAGTATTATCAATGTACACAACTTATGATTACCAATGGTAGTCAGGCAATAATTAAAGCTTTACCTGCGTTATATCGTCAAAAAAATGCAGAGTGTCAAGATGTTTACTTGCCTAGTCGGGGTTATAAAGAGCACGCTCATGCTTGGATAAATGCCGGTTATAACTTGCACTTTTATCAAGAGTTCCTTCCAGAAATTACAGAGATACTGCCCAATAGTGTTTTGGTGATCATTAATCCCAATAACCCAACAGGACAGTTTTTTAATGGTCAGGTAATTGCTCAATATCAAGAACGATTAAAGCACCTTAATGGCTTGCTGGTTCTCGATGAAGCCTTTATTGATGTAATACCAGGCAATCAATCTTATTGTAGTCAAATAGAAAATAGCCATAGCTTGGTCTTACGGTCTTTTGGTAAGTTTTTTGGTTTAGCTGGAATTCGAATTGGATTTTTAGTGGCTAATAGTTATTGGTGCGCGGCATTTAAAGAATTGTTAGGCCCTTGGCAAATCAACGGACCGGCACAATTAATTGCACAACATGCCCTGCAAGATACCACATGGCAAGCAACTCAAAAGAATTCGTTAAAACAACTAAGAATTGCGCAAGAGTACATGCTCAAACAAGTATTCCCTCAAACTATCCTTCGTGATATTAACGGTTGTAATTTATTTCTCACCCTCAGTTTTCATCAACAAGATACAGCAAAAAAATTGTATCATCTGCTTTGCCAACAAGGGGTCTACTGTCGGCTCTCAGATGAACAAGATACTCTTAGATTTGGTATTACCACAGAAGAATTACTTGAGCGTTTAGCGCTTGCCTGTAGGCAAGCTTGTCAGCAATTAACCTAAGCCGAAAATAACACAATACCTCAGGTATTTATGCCCGAGAATCAAGAAGAAAAGCAGCTATCAAAGTTGCCCTCCTCTTTTATAAGTATTTCTCAGGCACTTGAGTTAAATAACGATCAATGTCTTCAATTTCGATTGGCTTAGAATAATAATAGCCTTGAAGATAATGCACACCTAACTTATGCAACTCTCGGGCTTGCGCTTCGGTCTCTACTCCTTCTGCAATAACTGAGAAGTCTAACGACGAGGCTATATGCATCACTGCGGAGATAATCGCGTGCCCATTAGTATTCATTTTATTGACAAATGAACGATCTATTTTAACCATGTTTATTGCTAAGTCTTGTATCACCGAAAGAGAAGAATACCCGGTACCAAAATCATCAATAGACACCTTAATTTTTCGAGCTTGAAGTCGTTTAATTTGGTTTGATATGATACTAGTATCAGCAGCAAATACGGACTCGGTGATTTCTATATGTAATAATTCGCCAGACAATGAACTGCATAACAGAGCATTATCAACAATATCTATAAAACTTTCATCTTGTAACTGAATCACCGAAACATTTACACAAACTGCCAGCTGCTTTTCCGTATTCCATTGGCTTGCTTGCAAACATGCATTCCTTAGTACCCACGCGCCGATTTCGTGTATCAAGCCGTATTGCTCAGCAATACTAATAAAGTCATCCGGTGGAATATTTTCCTTATCAAGTTGCCAACGAAGGAGCGCTTCAAAAGCAACAACGTCATCATTTTTAGATGATATTATTGGTTGAAAAACTAGCCTTAATTGTTGTTTCTCAATTGATTTAATCAGTTCATTTTTCAGACGTAGTTCATAAGAATAAAGTTTATCCATTTGTTCGGAGAATACGCCAACAGTCGAACGCGCTTGTTTTTTCTGATAGTACATGGCCATATCAGCAGATTGAATAAGACGATCTTCTGTTTTTGCATGCTCAGGATATAATTCAATACCTATGGTCGCACCGACAGATAAAACGCTATTTTCAGTATTATGAGGTTCAGATAGTACCTCTATCAGTTGTTCAGATACAGCAACAGCGCTGACTTCATCAGTATCTGCCAATACCATTAAAAATTCATCACCACCCCAGCGACACAATAGTTTAGTATCAAAAGACCACTGTTTAAGACGGTCAGCAGATTTTTTTAAAATTTGATCCCCTGCTTGATGACCAATGGAATCATTTATTTTTTTAAAGCCATCTAAGTCGATAAATAACAGTGCAAAAGGTTTATTCGATGAAGCTAACGCCGTCTTTAAATGATTTAAAAAGGCGGTTCGATTATATAATCCCGTAAGTGAATCAAGGTTAGAGAGCTCATAAATTTTTCTTGTTCGTTGTTCAACTTTTTCTTCCATTTGATGGACTAACAACTTATTTTCATTTTTTAAAAATAAGGTGTTAAGGGTAAAGTCTGCCGACTTTTTTGAGGTGATAAGCATTACTATACTGTAAGAAAACCCGAGAACACCCAACAGTTTCAACGCATATTGCTCGGATAACAGTAGGCCTATTGAAGCTGGTGATAGTAATATGAATGCATAAAACATCGCTGTATATTTGTGAGCTGCAAGTATCGTAGCTGAACCGCCTGCCATGGCGGCAATGGCAATAAGGGTAGTGGTCAATTCAACAGAGCTATTGTATTTTGTGATATAAACTAAGTATACAGCCCACATAACTCCTGTTGGATTAACACCGATAATGAAGCGTTTAACCGCCTTTTCCCCATCGAATTCAGTGTGCTGCAGTTTAGTTTTCCAGATGAACACATCGACCATTCTGAGTATAAGTAGAGTACTCATCCCCCACCACCAGATATGTTTAAAGGAATCTGTTAATGGATTATTGAATGCAAAGACTAGGAAACTTGAGGTAATCAAAGAGATCACAATGCCCGAAACTGCATTGCCGTATAACAAAGCTGCAGCATCTCGCTGCATGAACTTATTCAACTCTGATTGACTACTGGTCAAAAAAAGACCTCTGTTATTATTGTTCATCTTTTTATAAGTATATACCAAATAAAATGACATGATTGTCTATGTCACACTATTAAATTCCCATTATATTTATCAGCTTTTTTTAGATTGATAAAAACTGATTACTAAAAATTTATCACTATATCGCATTATTTTTTAAAAATTAATAGTGAGGTGTTGATGACTTTTAAGGTTTGATGCTGGGAGTATCTGAAATCAATATTGATTTATTTTGAGGAACTATATTTTTTCACAAAGCAAATCACGGATAGGCATTATCAATTCCTCCCCAAGACTAAAAAAGGGTAATAACATTCTCATGTTACAACCCCTTCAAAATATGATGTTAATAAAATCAACTAGTGAGTTTCAGAAACCATATTAACTGTGTATTTAGGAATATCGACTACTAAGTCTTCATCACCAACAATCGATTGGCAGCTTAGGCGAGATTCAGGCTCTAAACCCCATGCTTTATCAAGCATATCTTCTTCAAGTTCATCGCCCTCTTCGATAGAGTCAAAACCTTCTCGAATAATGACATGACACGTAGTACAGGCACATACTTTTTCACAAGCATGTTCGATACCTATGTCATTTCTTAAGGCAACGTTTAACACGCTCTCACCTTTTTCGGCTTCAACTACTGCGCCATCTGGGCATAACTCTTCATTAGGTAAAAATATAATTTTTGGCATTTTATTTATTCTCTGTTTGCGAGGCTTTCGCCAAATCTAAATTTTATCAACTGCCTGACCCGCAAGGGCTTGGCTAATTGAACTATCCATACGGCGTTCAGCAAATATTGCTGTGCTATCGTTTAACTTATCAAGCGCATTTTCTATCGCTTTAATATCAATACCTTGGCTTACTTGCGCCAGTGATTTAATAGCGTTTTCAATAACGTTCACTTCATCACTATTGAGTAATCGACTGTCGGCAACTAAAGCGGCCTGAACCGACTCTATAACGCGTGAAGCTTCAACTTGCTGCTCTTTCAACATACGCGCTTGCATATCTTCTTCAGCATTACTCATTGAGTCTTTAATCATCTGACTAATTTGATTGTCATCAAGACCAAATGAAGGTTTTACTTCAATACTCGATTCAACACCTGAAGACTTTTCCATCGCCGATACAGAGAGTAAACCATCTGCATCAACTTTAAATGTGACTCTTATATGTGCTGCACCTGCAGTCATTGCCGGAATACCTCGCAATTCAAAACGGGCTAACGAACGGCAATCTTCAACCAATTCACGCTCACCTTGTAATACGTGAACAGCCATAGCCGTTTGACCATCTTTAAAGGTGGTAAACTCTTGCGCCTTTGCTACAGGTATTGTGGTATTTCGTGGAATAACTTTTTCTACTAAACCGCCCATGGTTTCTAAACCAAGAGATAACGGTGTAACATCAAGTAATAACATATCACTATCAGGTTTATTACCCACTAATACATCCGCTTGAATAGCCGCGCCAATAGCAACCACTTTATCAGGATCAATTGACGTTAACGGTGTTTTATTAAAATGTTTTTCAACTTCGCTACGCACTAAAGGTACGCGAGTTGAACCACCAACCATGACAACTTCGATGACTTCATCGATAGTAATATCAGCATCTTTGAGTGTGCGACGACAAGCACGTAATGTTTTATTAACTAATGAGCCAATAAGTTCATTCAACTGTACTTTGGTTAAACTTGTTTTCCAATCACTGTCACCATCAAGAGAAATAGTGATATCAACTTCTTCTTTAGTTGTTAACTGCTCTTTAGCAAAACACGCTTGCTGCATCAGTTGGCGTTCTAGTGAAGGTGATAAGGGTCTTACTAAACCAGCTTGCGCAACAAGGTGATCAACCAATACAACATCAAAGTCATCACCACCAAGCGCAGAATCACCGCCCGTTGCTAATACTTCAAAAATACCTTTATTTAAACGTAAAATAGAGATATCAAAGGTACCACCGCCTAAGTCATAGACAGCAATGACGCCTTCTTGACCAGAATCTAAGCCGTAGGCTACAGCGGCAGCTGTTGGTTCATTCAATAGTCGTAGTACGCTAACACCCGCTATTTTAGCCGCATCTTTTGTACTTTGTCTTTGTGCATCGTCAAAGTGAGCTGGGACGGTAATTACAACACCAGTGAGCTCGCCACCTAAAGCAGCTTGTGCTCTTAAGTTTAAGGTTTTTAATATTTCTGCAGATACTTGAACTGGGTTAACAGCGCCTTGCCTTGTCATAATTTCAGGATGATTTTCATCTCCACAAAACTCATAAGGTAAAGAGGGATATTTGCCTTGAATATCTTTCAGTGAACGGCCTATTAAGCGTTTAGCAGAAGTAATGGTATTCTGAGCATCTTCAATACTAAGTGCTTGAGCTGTCTGACCAACTAAAATATTGTCTGCTTGATAGCTAACAATAGATGGCAATATATCACGGCCTTCGTCATCACTTAAGGTACTTGCGTTACCGCTTTGTACACTGGCTATTAAGGAGTTCGTGGTACCAAGATCAATGCCTGCAGCTAATCTGTGTTCATGAGGAACGGTGCTTTGACCGGGTTCTGCAATTTGTAATAAAGCCATGATGTTATTTCAATGATTTAGTTTAAGGTTAAGTTTAGGTTTGTTTTTCTTAGCTTAGTATTTCTGAGTTTAGTAAAAAGTATTTATTATTGAGTGTTTGCTAGTCACACTAGTCATCCAATAAACTGTCTTCAAGACGGTCCACTTCAACATTTAACTTTTGATAAAACTTCAATTTACGTAAATTATCGCATGCGGCACTATTTGATGCTGCATTATTTTCACTAATCTGTGTTCTCATTATTTGAGAAAGTTCTATGTATTCTGTCGACAAAACACTTTGCACTTCAAGTAAAGCTGCATCAACGTCACCAGAGTGTCTAACGTCTTCAAGCATCTCTCGCAATTCCATTTGACGCATTAAAAAACTGGTATCTTGGAAAGAATGCTGTTCGTTCGGCATTTCTACACCACGTTGCACAAGAATATATTGAGCACGTTGTAATGGATTTTTAAGTGTTTGGTAAGCGTCGTTAATGTGCGCAGATTTTTGTACAGCTATTCGCTGCTCTTGCTCGGATGCATGAGCAAACTTGTCAGGATGCACAGCCTTTTGCAAGGTTTGATAATTTGATGAAAGTTGCTGTAAATCGACATCAAAGGAGACTTCAATGTTGAATAATTGAAAGTAATTCACTGCTTATACCTAGAGGAAATGGTCTAAAAGCTTTCTATAATAAGCTAAATTTTAATAATGTTTTAAACTCCAATAAACTTGGTTCAAGTACAAGGCAAAAGCGCGGAGTTGACGTTAGTCAATGAGCACTTTCAACGCCGTAATTGAATCAAGTTGCAAAGAGTTTACACATTAAACGTTAAACGACTCACCACACCCACATTCACCTTTAGCGTTGGGATTGGTGAATTTAAAGCCTTCGTTCAAACCTTCTTTAGTAAAGTCGAGTTCAATACCATCAAGGTAAACTAAGCTTTTCGCGTCGATGATGATATTAACATCTTTAATGTTAAACAATTGATCATCTTCATTTAAATCATCTACAAATTCGAGCACATAGGCTAAACCTGAACAACCAGTGGTTTTAATACCTAAGCGAAGCCCAAGTCCTTTGCCACGGTTTTGCATGAACGATTGAACGCGTTCAGCAGCAGCAGGAGTCATGGTAACAGCCATTGTTATCTCCGTTATTTACTTTGCTTGGATTTATAATCTTCAATCGCTGCTTTAATAGCATCTTCCGCTAAAATAGAGCAATGAATTTTTACTGGTGGTAGCGCTAACTCTTCAGCAATCGCGGTATTTTTAATTTCACCCGCTTCTTCAATTGATTTACCTTTAACCCACTCAGTAACTAATGAGCTTGAAGCAATCGCAGAACCACAACCGTAAGTCTTGAATTTTGCATCTTCAATGATACCGTCATCAGAAATTTTTAGTTGTAACTTCATTACGTCACCACACGCTGGTGCGCCAACCATACCAGTTGCTACTGATGGATCGTTTTTATCCATTGAACCTACGTTACGTGGGTTCTCATAATGATCTAGTACTTTTTCGCTGTAAGCCATGTGACTCTCCTAGCATGTGTCAAATAATCCGTAAGAACTATTTAACACCAAATGTTATTTAAAATAATGAATTGTTTACTAAACTTTTATTATAAAGAGTGTCTAGTGAGCAGCCCATTCAATTGAATCTAAATCGATACCATCTTTGAACATTTCCCAAAGCGGTGACATATCACGTAAGTGACCAATTGCACCTTTAATAAGTTCAATTGCGTAATCAATTTCTTCTGTCGTAGTAAAACGACCAAAGCTAAAGCGAATTGAGCTATGCGCCATTTCATCATTTAGACCTAAAGCACGAAGTACATACGATGGCTCTAGGCTTGCTGATGTACATGCACTACCAGATGATACCGCTAAATCTTTCAATGCCATGATGAGTGACTCACCTTCAACAAAGTTGAAACTAACATTTAAATTACCAGGGTAACGTTTATCCGCATCACCGTTAATAAAGACTTGTTCCATGCTATTTAAGCCGGCCCATAAACGATCGCGCATTGCAGTAACATGTGCTTGATCTTGTGCCATTTCTTCTTTAGCTAATCGACATGCTTCACCCATACCAACAATTTGATGTGTCGCTAAGGTACCAGAACGCATACCACGTTCATGTCCGCCACCATGTGTTTGTGCTTCTAAACGAATACGTGGTTTACGGCTTACGTATAACGCGCCAATGCCTTTAGGTCCGTACATTTTATGCGCTGAAATTGACATTAAATCAACTTTCAATGCTTGCATGTCGATGTTAATTTTGCCTGCACTTTGCGCGGCATCAACATGGAAGACAATTTTACGTGCACGACACATTTCACCAATTTCACTGATGTCTTGAATAACACCAATTTCATTGTTTACTTGCATGATACTTACTAAAATAGTGTCATCACGCATAGCGTCATTCAATTTATTTAAATCAATTAAACCGTTTTCTTCAGGATCAAGATACGTCACTTCAAAACCTTGACGTTCTAATTCACGACACGTATCTAAAACGGCTTTATGTTCAGTTTTGCAGGTAATAATATGCTTGCCTTTCTTATTATAGAAATTAGCAGCACCTTTAATAGCAAGGTTATTAGATTCAGTAGCACCTGACGTGAAAACAATTTCACGTGGATCAGCATTAATCAATTCAGCAATTTGATTACGAGCGATATCAACCGCTTCTTCAGCTTGCCAACCAAATTTATGTGAACGAGATGCAGGGTTACCAAAATGACCATCATTGGTCATGTACTGCATCATTTTTTCTGCTACGCGCTTATCTACTGGTGTAGTAGCTGAATAATCAAAATATATAGGAAGCTTCATTCGCTAACTCTCTCCGATGGTAAATATTTAATACGACGCGACTAGTTATTACCAGTCGTTCATTACATCTTTTGTGGTTATTAATGTTTCTAACGCTATGCTTTTGTGAGCATTGATATGTAATTTATCTTGGCGCTTAGAAACTTCTTGTACATCACCTTTCGCGACTAATTCGGATAAGGTGATATTTTTCAAGAATTCTTCAATTCGTTGGCTTAATCCTTCCCACAGGGAATGAGTTAAGCATTGTTCTCCATCCTGGCAATTGCCTTTACCTGAACATTTAGTTGCATCAACACTTTCATTCACAGCATAAATAACATCTGCAACGGCAATCTGCGCGGAGCATCTGCCCAAGCGATAACCGCCACCAGGACCACGAACACTTGTCACAAGCCCTTCTTTACGTAAACGTGAAAAAAGTTGCTCTAAATATGACAAGGATATACCTTGGCGCTCTGAAATATCAGCCAAAGATACAGGTCCAGACACTGCATGAATAGTAACGTCTAACATGGCAGTAACTGCGTAACGACCTTTAGAGGTAAGTTTCATAATCTGTTCTCAAACACTATGTTGGTGTACTCAAAACATCAATTTAGTAAATGACTAAATTAAAACCATTTGGCAGCAAAACAGAATATTAAAATAATATAAATGTCCTACTTTGCAAATGCTGGGCAATTTTACATAACCCTACAAATTAGTCAAGTAAATACCCTAGTAATTTACTCAGGTATTATACACCAAGAAATATCATGCGAGAAGTAATAGTTGACTGTTTTACTCAACTATTACTTTTATTACCAGAATTGAATAGCGAGGTTAAATTTCAGGATCAAAGCTTGCCACTTTATTTTCACGGCGCTCTGCCGCTGCTTTTTCATCTTCGACAAACTCACCTACTCTTAATTCAGGTAAGTTTTTAGGGCAAATATCACCACCTAAGGTGTTAATTTCTTTGCAAAGTTCACTCACCCTATCATCCATTAAATGCATATGATCAAGTAAACGACCAATGGCTTTAGCCACAGGATCTGGATTATCATGGGACACAGCATAAGCATCAAAGCCATATTTTTTAGCAACTTCTTCTCGCTGCTGGTTTTCATCTTTACTATGCTTATCTGGCACGATTCGACCCGGAATACCAACCGCAGTAGCATTAGCAGGTAAATCTTTAACAACAACAGAGTTAGAGCCTACTTTACCGCCCTTACCTATGGTTATTGGTCCAAGTACTTGCGCGCCAGCACCTATAACAACATTATCTTCCAACGTTGGATGACGCTTTCCTGCCTTCCAACTTGTCCCACCTAAGGTGACACCATGATAAAGCGTGACATCATTGCCTACTTCAGCGGTTTCACCAATAACGATGCCCATACCGTGGTCAATAAAAACACGGCGACCTAATTTAGCGCCAGGGTGGATCTCAATACCTGTTAACCAACGAGAGAACGTGGATATGATTCGCGCTAAGAGTTTCCAATTAGCACACCATAACCTATAACTTAATCGGTGAATCCAAATTGCATGTAAGCCCGGGTAATTGAGGATAACCTCAAAACTAGTACGAGCGGCTGGATCTCTATCAAAGACACTATTGATATCTTCTTTGATACGACTAAACATAAATTATTCCTTCTCTTTTCTTTTCTATTAAGTGGCGGTTATGACTTCTCTTTACTAGACCTTTCCATCGAGGCAAAAATCCCACGCATCATCTTAATTTCTTTAACGTCTGGTCTTGCACGATTGAATAAACGTCTTAGTTTAGTCATCACTAAACCTGGATGATTTTCTACAATAAAACCTGTCGCTTTAAGTGCTTTTTCAAAGTGCTGATAAAAACGTTCAGTTTCTTCGATAACAGGATACAGTTCATCATCTTCATTTTTAGTCTTGGCAATTGAATTACCATTACCTGTACTACGTTCTTGATAATTTTGATCATGCGCTAATAAATAACTAGTACGTACTTCATAACTTAAGGTCTGTACGGCCATTGCTAAATTTAACGAACTATACTCAGGATTTGCTGGTATCTGAACATGAAAATGACAAAGTTGTAATTCTTCATTGGTTAAACCACTATTTTCACGCCCAAAGACTAACGCGACTGGATATTCATCCGCTTCAGCAATCATCTTTTCACCGCAACCTCTAGGCTCTAACATAGGCCAAGGTAATGTACGTGAACGAGCACTTGTACCGACAACTAAGCCACAATCTTCAATAGCCTCAGCCAAAGTGCTAACAACTTTAGCATTAGCTAAAACGTCGGTAGCTCCTGCAGCCATAGCTTGAGCTTGACCATTAGGCATTTCAATAGGATCGACCAAAATCAGCTGACTTAGTCCCATTGTTTTCATTGCACGTGCCGCACTACCAATATTTCGGCAGTCGGAAGTGTTAACTAAAACAATTTTAACACGGTCTAATAATGTACCCGTGATATTACCTTGTTGAGAATCTTGCTGAGAATCTGACATTTTTTACTCTTCTTGTTTGCTTATTCGGGAAAATACCATCGGACTAATTTATTGATCACTTAGCGAGAATAAAAAGGCTTAAACACAGTCATTGGTTGTAGAGAATAGTTATCCTATTATCAAAATCAATCACGCTATATAAGTCTTGTATTTTCTTATTAGGTAAGTGCCTCTGCAAAAGCTTATTAGCAAACTGATAACAACACAAAAAAAATGAAATATAGTCTAACTATACTCACATTATTTTACCCGCTCTAAGTTCGCTACTGAAGCGCTAAGTTTTGCAATAAATGAATTCGTTGGTATAAAGCCCATCTAGATGGCCAATATTCTATCATAGAAGATTACTGCTGTAGCTAACAAAAAGCACGCTTATTGGGCATATTTATCTATGGTAATTTGATATTTAATAGTTTTTTTTTCTATATAGAAAAGTGATTGTCCAAATTGATTATTAATTGAACATTTATTTAATAATATTATCGCTAAATGTTTTTTTATTTGCTATAATTTGCGCGCTCAATTTTCAAGACTTTTCAAGACAATGTTTGCTTGGAAATGTATGTTCTTTTAAAATTTATTTACAAATAGGTACTCTAAATGCATCCCATGCTAAATATTGCCGTGCGCGCAGCGCGTACAGCCGGTAAAGTTATCGTTCTCTCTATGGAGCAACTTGATAAAGTTGAAGTTGAATCAAAAGGAACTAACGATTTCGTAACCAGTGTTGATATTAGCTCTGAAGAAGCCATTATTGAAACTATTCGTAAATCATACCCAGATCACACTATTATTGGTGAAGAGTCTGGTGTTTTAAAAGGCAGTGATGACGATTACCAATGGATTATTGATCCACTAGATGGCACAAGCAACTTCATCAAAGGCATTCCACACTTTGCCGTTTCAATTTGTTTAAAAGTTAAAGGCAAATTAGATCAAGCTGTTATCTTTGACCCAATTCGTGGCGAATTATTCTCAGCCAGTCGTGGTAAAGGTGCACAATTAAACGGTTTCAGAATCCGTGTAAATAAAAACAAAGAGATTGCAGGAACTATATTAGCTACTGGATTTCCGTTCAAACACAAACAACATAGCGTTGCTTATATGGCAATGTTTTCAAATTTATTCCAAAAATCTTCAGATATGCGCCGTTCAGGTTCAACTGCACTTGACCTTGCCTATGTAGCAGCAGGTCGTGTTGATGGTTTCTTCGAAATTGGAACTAAGCCTTGGAATACCGCTGCTGGTGAACTTTTAGTGATTGAGGCAGGTGGTTTAGTTACTGACTTTACTGGCGGTCATAATCATTCGAATTCAGGCAATATTGTTGCAGCAAATACCCGTATATTAAAAGATGTTTTAAAAGAAATTCGTCCACATTTAGGTGATGCGCTTAGCAAGTAAGTCTTGTATGACTTGAGCTAAGTTATAGCAGAATAATATTAAGCGCCACAGCAACCTTAGTAAATTAAGGTCACTGTGGCGCTTTTTTTGCTTTAGACTACCAATATAGTTATTTGTACATATTGTTAAGAGAGCTCATGGAAAATACGAATACAACAAAACAAGCCTTTATTGCTGGAGAAGTTGCCCTAGTTGGCGCCGGTCCAGGAGATCCAGATTTACTCACTCTACAGGCCTTTCGTTTTATCAAACAAGCTGAAGTTGTTATCTATGACAGGTTAGTCAGTGCAGAAATAATGGCATTACTGCCAAGTGATTGCCAACAAATATATGTTGGTAAAAAACAAGCAGATCATAGAGTTCCACAAGAAGGCATCAATCAGTTACTGGTTGATTACGCTTTATTGGGCAAAAAAGTGGTGCGTTTAAAAGGTGGTGATCCTTTTGTTTTTGGACGAGGTTCTGAAGAGGCACAGTTCTTATTAAGCCATGGCGTTGCTTGTCATATAGTCCCAGGAATGACAGCCGCATCGGCTTGTACAAGTTACGCTGGTATTCCATTGACTCACAGAAAAGTCGCGCGAAGTTGCACCTTTATAACGGGTAATGTGCAAGATAATGGTGCATTAGATCTGCCTTGGCAGGCATTAAATGATAAAGAGCAAACCATTGTTTTTTACATGGGGATAAAAAGCTTACCTATAATCACCGCTCAGCTCACAGGAGCGGGTCGTGATATAAATACACCAGCTGCATTAATTAGGAAAGGCACTCACCAAGATCAACAAGTGATAAAAGGGACATTAGCAAATTTAACCGAATTAGTGGCTTTGCATAAGATTACGCCACCAAGCTTAATTGTGATTGGTGATGTTGTAGGACTATTCCCCAGTGAGCAACTAACTAACTTAGGCTACCTGACACCTTAAATATTTTAATTTATTTAAGGTGTTGAGCTTCAAAATTTAGCATAAAAAAAGCCTTATGAAGAATATTTATTATTCGTCATAAGGCTTTTTTATTAATTAATTCTGAGGACAATTAATTTCTGAATCAACTATACCGTTTATTTTGTAGGGCGTACTGCTCTACGTGGTTTAGGTCCAGTACCATCGTATTCAGGCTTTTTACGTCTAGAAGAATCATTGCCCGATTTTGCTTTATTTCCACCTGCATTGTTACCATTAGCATTACGACCTGATCGTTGACCATCTTTGTGCTCAACTCTGCCATGACCTGCCCCTTGAGGCTTTCCAGACTTTGGTGGCTTACCTGTTCTTAAAGGTTTGATAGCACGTGATTCACCTAACTCATTTGCAGGTATAAACTTCTCAATAACTTTTCGTTCAATGTGCTGCTGAATAACATGCTCAATGCCCCACAATAAATCTAACTCGTCGGCACACACTAGAGACAACGCTTGTCCGGTATTACCTGCACGGGCTGTTCTACCAATACGATGAACATAATCCTCAGGAACATTCGGTAAATCAAAGTTAACCACTTGTGGTAATAAATCAATATCAATGCCGCGCGCTGCAATATCGGTAGCAACTAATATCTTTACACTGCCATCTTTAAAGGCAGCAAGCGCTTTAGTACGCGCTCCTTGGCTTTTATTACCATGAATCGCCGCTGCAGTTAGGCCTTCAGCTTCAAGGTGCTTAGTAAGCTTGTTTGCGCCATGTTTGGTTTTTGTGAAAACCAATACTTGTTGCCAATTATTTTCTTGTATGAGATGCGTTAACACGGCAGGTTTACGTTTTTTATCAACCGCTGTTAACCATTGAGTCACTTTTTCAGCGGTGCTATTTTCTGCATCCACTGAAATTTCTAGTGGTTGATTCACCAAACCTTTAGCTAACGCACGAATTTCAGGTGAAAATGTTGCCGAAAACAGTAAGTTTTGACGGTCTTTTGGTAATACAGCAATAAGCTTTTTAATATCACGAATAAAGCCCATATCTAACATACGGTCGGCTTCATCAAGAATAAATACTTCTAATTGACTGAACTTTACTGCTCTTTGGTTGTATAAATCGAGTAAACGTCCTGGTGTAGCTACAAGTACATCTACACCTTGGCGAAGACGCGTTATTTGTGGGTTAATTTTAACGCCGCCAAAAACGACCATAGAATGAAGGTTTAAATACTTACCATATACTTCAATGCTTTCACTGATTTGCGCGGCTAACTCACGAGTCGGCGTAAGTATTAGTGCTCTAACATTATTCGGTGATACTTTTTTGCCTTTACTTTCACTCAGGCGTTGTAATAACGGTAAGGTAAAGCCAGCCGTTTTACCGGTACCTGTTTGCGCAGCCGCCATGACATCACGTCCGGAGATAACAGCAGGAATAGCTTGTGCTTGAATAGGAGAAGGTGTTTCATAGCCCTTATCACGTACTGCTTTTAGTAATGCTTCTGATAAGCCTAAATCAGTAAACTTGGTTGGGGTATCACTCATAAGAAATCTCTTTAAAAAATATCAAGCAAATACTGACAGCGCAATTGAAAATGTTGGCAGCATGAAAGGCCGTGCAGCATACAGCAAGGTTAATACCAAGTCTATACCCAAGCCATTTGAAGCTGCGTGTTTCAGGACGCGTGAGCCATTGATGATCAAGGCGCCTCATTTCATTAATGGTTATTTCCTTAACAAATGAGGCAACGAATAGCATAAATTGCTCAGGTGTCCCTCAGGGCTGGTTTAGGAACGCTTTATGCTACGTTATTGATTTCAACAAGAGAACAATCCTTATCGCCCAGATACTTACTGCAATCAATGGGCATATAGCTGCACTTCGCAGATCAACTAAAATTCATAAACGCCATAAACAAAAAAGCCGAGTAACGTTCGTTACTCGGCTTTTTTATATCAAAATTACTTACAAGACTTAAGGCATCATAGCGTCTTGATCAGCACCCTCTTTTTCAATTACTTCAGGTATCAAATCTTCCTTTGAAATACCTAGAGATAATGCCACTAAACTAGCGACATAAATTGAAGAGTAAGTACCAACAAAAACACCAAATAATAATGCCGTAGCAAAACCGTGAATCAATTCTCCACCTTGAAAGAACAAAGCAGCTAATACTAATAGTGTGGTAATTGAGGTAATAAAAGTTCGGCTTAATGTTTGCGTTAAAGAGATATTAATTATTTCTTCAGCTTCACTGTTGCGTACTTTTCTAAAGTTTTCACGAATACGATCTGAAACAACAATGGTATCGTTAAGTGAATAACCTATAACGGCTAATATCGCTGCAAGTACGGTTAAATCAAACTCTAGTTGTAAAATAGAAAACAAACCAAGTGTTAATAACACATCGTGAAATAACGCCACCACTGAGCCTACAGCAAAGCGCCATTCAAATCGAAAAGCAACGTAAATCAAAATACAGATCAGTGCTGTTAGCATAGCTAAACCACCCTGCTCTGCTAATTCATCCCCAACACTTGCACCCACAAACTCAATACGACGCATATCAACAGTTTGGCCAGTCGCTCCTTGTAATACATCAAGTACTTCATTACCAAGCATTTCCGCTTTAACGTCATCACGTAAACCTAAGCGAATCACAACATCACGGCTACTACCATAAAATTGCACTTTCGCATCAGCAAAGCCATTAGTTTTCATCACTGCACGAAGTTTTTCTAGATCTGCTGCTTCTTGAAAACCAACTTCAATCAAGGTTCCGCCAGTAAAATCTAAACCAAAGTTTAGTTTATTAGTGGCTAGAGACGCGATTGAAGCGATCATTAATAAGGCGCTAAATACTAAGGCTATCTTGCGATAGCTCATAAAGTTGACAGTTTCTTTTAATTGTAAAATTTGCATAATTTTAATTCCTGCCTTCTTTATATCGGAAGCTTTTCAAGGCGTTTACCGCCCCAAATAGCGTTAACTACGGCACGAGTACCAACAACAGAGGTAAACATTGAAGTAATAATACCGATAGATAATGTCACGGCAAAACCTTTTACGGGTCCAGTACCAATTGCAAACAGAATTAATGCTGCAATTAAAGTGGTGATATTGGCATCAATAATCGTTGAAAATGCTGCATCGTAACCTTGATGAATTGCTTGTTGAATCGTTTTACCTTCACGTATTTCTTCACTAATACGTTCAAAAATAAGCACGTTAGCATCAACCGCCATACCAACTGTTAATACGATACCCGCCATACCTGGTAATGTTAAAGTAGCGCCAGGAATCATTGACATAACACCAACGATCAGCACTAAGTTTGCACCTAGTGCAAGGTTAGCCACCACACCAAAGGCACGGTAATAAACCATCATAAAGATAAACACTAAACCAAAGCCCATTAGGATAGCTTCGAAACCTAGTCTTACGTTTTCAGCACCTAATGTAGGCCCTACAGTACGCTCTTCTACGATAGTGATTGGTGCAATCAAAGCACCCGCACGTAATAACAGTGCTAGGTTATGCGCTTCAGCAGCACTACCTGCCCCCGTAATACGGAACGTTTTACCTAAACGTGATTGAATAGTTGCAACAGAGATGATTTCTTGCTGTTTTTCAAAAATGATATTGCCTTCAGCATCTTTTTTGTCAGTGGCTTTGTATTCAATAAATACCGTTGCCATTGGTTTACCAATATTACTTTTGGTACCACTTGACATTTTAGAGCCACCAGCACTATCAAGTGAAATGTTCACTTGTGGACGAGAGTACTCATCAAAGCCTGATTTAGCGTCGGTGATATGATCACCTGTTAACATGATGCGTTTTTTCAATAAACTTGGTCTACCGTCTTTATCTTTTAACAATATAGAGTTTGCGGGAATACGACCATTTAATGCATTGGATAAGTCACCTTCGGTATAGACTAATCTAAATTCAATGGTTGCGGTAGCATTAAGGATTTCTTTCGCTTTGGCTGTATCTTGAACACCGGGTAATTCGATAACGATATGTTTTTTACCTTGGCGTTGAACAAGCGGCTCTGCAACCCCTAACTCATTGACACGATTTCGAATAATGGTGATGTTTTGCTGTAAAGCATATTCACGAATTTCTTTAAGCTTTTGCTCAGTCATTTTTGCCGTTAGCGTTAGCGTGTCGTCATCAGTGCTTAGCAGTAAATCACGGTAACGTTTTTTCAGTAATGATTGTCCCGCTTCTAAGTCTTCAATTTTTCGGAAAACAACGACAACAGAATTATTGGCTTCTTTAACACTGCGGTAGCGAATTTTTTCATTGCGTAAATCACCACGAAAATCACTCACCATACCTATTTTAGCTTTATTGATGGCCTCTTTCATGTTTACTTCCATCAAGAAGCTAACACCACCACTTAAATCTAAACCTAACTTCATTGGCTTTCCGCCAATTGTTGCTAGCCAACTTGGAGTATTAGGCGTTAAATTTAAAGCAACTGAAAACTCTTTACCTAAATTATCATCTAATACATCACGCGCTTTCAGTTGATCTTCAGTATTATTAAAGCGTGTTAATACTTGACCATTCTCTAAGGCAATACTAGCAAAGCTCAGGTTACTTTCTTCTAATTGTGCTTTGATACTATCAAGGGTAGCAGCATTAGCTTCAACGCCGCGTAAACCTGAAACTTGCACTGCAGGCGATTCGCCATATAGCATTGGTGTGGCATAGAGCGCACCTATAGCGACAATCATTGCCACCATTAGTGTCTTCCATAAAGGGTATTTGTTTAACACAATGTGTCCTTTTTATTTATTTCTTTTCGCGCGAACAAGCTGTTCACTCTATTTAACAATTGATAGATTTCAGCTAAAAACAGTTACTGTAGTGTTAAGCTCGCAGCCAGTTATTACAGCAACAAAAAGGAAACACGCAGTTGACGCATGTCAATGAGTATTTCCGATGCAGTTACTGTATTAAATGACAATGAGATTAGCTACTACAATGATTTCATTGTGCCTTTTGGAAGTACTGCGTTTATGGCGCTTTTTTGTACTGTTACTTCAGTACCTTCGCTAATACTAACAACAATAAAATCTTTCTCATCAGATACTTTAACGATTTTGCCAACAATACCGCCTTGTGTTAATACTTCATCGCCTTTACCTAATGAAGTCATTAAACCTTTATGCTCTTTTACACGTTTAGCCTGTGGACGATAGATCATGAAGAAAAACACTAAACCAAAAACGGCTAGCATAATGATCATTTCCATTCCGCCACCGGCTGTTGCTGGTGCTGCTGCGGCGTGTGCTGTACTGATAAATAAACTCATATATTTCTCTACTTCTTATTATTAATAGTTAGTCGCCATTCTCTTTATTGCTATCTGGCTTAATTAATGTGTCAAATATACTCATTGACTAACGTCAACTCCGTGTATTTTAATATAAATTAAGCCACATAACTTCAAATTTCCTAGCTACTGGATTATTCAAACATTTTTATTAATTACTGCTTTGAGCGTGTTTTTACTTAAGAAAGAAAGCTAAACTTGCTGACTACCTTCAGCTAAAGGTGGTACTGGTAAACCACGTAAAGCGTAAAACTCTTCTACAAAGGTGTCTAATTTACCTTGCTCAATGGCATCACGCAAACCTTGCATCACTTTTTGGTAAAAATGAAGGTTATGTAAGGTATTTAATTGCGAACCCAAAATTTCTTTACACTTGTCTAAATGATGTAAATAAGCACGTGAGTAATTTTTACAGGTATAACAATCACAAGTATCATCAAGTGCTGCAGTATCTGTTTTATGACTAGCATTTCGGATCTTAATAACACCAGTATTCACAAATAAATGACCATTACGGGCATTACGTGTTGGCATCACACAATCAAACATGTCAATACCACGACGAACACCTTCAACTAGGTCTTCCGGTTTACCTACTCCCATCAGATATCGGGGCTTATTTTTAGGTATCAAGGGCGCGGTATGATCTAATATTCGAACCATATCTTCTTTGGGCTCACCTACTGATAAACCACCAATCGCATAACCATCAAACTCTATTGCTTTTAAGCCGGCAACTGACACTTCACGTAGATCTTCATACATGCCGCCTTGCACTATACCAAACAATGCATTCGGGCTGTCGCCGTGAGCATCCTTTGAACGCTGTGCCCAACGAAGTGAAAGTTCCATCGAGTCCTTCGATTCTTTATGGCTCGCTGGATATGGCGTACATTCATCAAAAATCATCACTATATCAGAATTTAAGCTACGCTGAACTTCCATTGAACGTTCTGGTGTTAGCATAATTTTTTCACCATTAACTGGCGAGCTAAAACGAACACCTTCTTCGGTGATTTTACTCATTTTTCCTAAACTGAATACTTGAAAACCGCCAGAATCAGTTAAAATTGGTCCATTCCAATTCATAAAATTATGCAAGCCACCATGCTGCTCAATAATATCGGTACCTGGACGTAACATTAAGTGAAAGGTATTACCCAAAATGATATGAGCACCAGTCGCCTCAACTTCTTCAGGTTTCATGCCTTTGACCGTACCATAAGTACCCACTGGCATGAATGCTGGGGTTTCCACCACACCACGATCAAACGTTAATCGACCACGACGGGCTTTACCATCAGTAGTGATTAGTTCATATTTCATTTTATTTTTTACTGTTTCAGTCATAAATTTTCTCTCTCACCTACTAGCTAAACAGGCTGGCGGTGTTGGTTTAATAAATAGTATTTTTCTATAACGTTTACTGTGTATCTTGCTTAGTTAGCTCTTGTTTAACTCTTGCTTAGTTAGGAACATAGCATCGCCATAACTAAAAAATCGATATTCTTGGCTTATCGCATGTTGATAAGCAGACATAATATGGTCATAGCCAGAAAAGGCACTCACTAACATAAGTAAGGTTGACTCAGATAAGTGAAAGTTAGTCACTAACGCATCAATAAGTTGAAATTGACAACCTGGGGTGATGAATATGTCGGTATCACCATAAAAAGCGCTTAATGGTTCGTTTTTATCTTGTGCTGCTTTTGCTGCACTCTCAAGTGAGCGAACAGACGTGGTTCCAACCGCAACAACTCTTCCGCCAGCGGCTTTTGTTTTAGCTATTTGGGCAACAACTTCATCTGACACTTCAACATATTCAGCGTGCATAATATGATCAGCAATTTCATCTACCTTAACGGGTTGAAAAGTCCCTGCGCCTACATGCAATGTCACAAAGGCCAGTTCAACGCCTTTGGCTTTAATTTTTTCTAATAATGCTTCATCAAAATGTAAACCTGCTGTTGGCGCAGCAACCGCGCCAGGTTTTTCATTGTAAACAGTTTGATAGCGCTCTTTATCACTGTCTTCATCTGGTCTATCTATATAAGGTGGTAGTGGCATATGCCCTATTTTGTCTAAAATAGTTAAGACTGACTCATCACTGTTAAACTTTAACTCAAAAAGCGCGCCATGGCGCGCCACCATAGTCGCTTTAACTTTAACGTCACTATCTTCATTACCTAACTCATTACCTAAGAAAAGTTCACTGCCAACTTTAGGAGACTTACTCGCACGAATATGAGCCAGAGCAGTGTGTTGATCGACAACACGCTCAACTAACACCTCAATTTTTCCACCACTGGCTTTTTGACCAAACATTCTGGCTGGGATCACTCGGGTGTTATTAAAAACCAGCAAATCACCTGCATTCAATTGCTCGACGATATCGGTAAAAACACCATCGGTTATAGCACCTGAGTTACCATTTAAGGTCATTAAACGACTAGCAGTACGCTCGGCTTTTGGGTATCGAGCAATAAGGGCTTCGGGTAAATCAAAGGAAAAGTCTGAAACACGCATGATATTGGCTATTTTTCTGGTTTAAAAAAGGCGTAATTTTAGAGCTGCACGCCATTGATAGCAAGTTAATTCGCCACTTTTAAAACTTAAGCGTAAAGATCAGAGTGCAAACTTGTGTTGAAACAACATTATTGCTTGTTATAACCAGTATTTAGGAAAATTATCTCTGCAATTGAGCTTTTAGTGTATGTTGGTCAATAAGCACCTACTTAAATCGACTAAAGAGTTAATTGCCCTATGAAAGATGAACTTGCGCTTACTATAGCCAACACAATTATTAATGGTTTTGAACGCCATTTTGCAATTTTTACTGAAATTACTCAATCTGCCCGAAATCGATTTCAACAATGCCAATGGAATGAAATTCATCGCTCAGCTAGGGCAAGAACCAATTTTTATGACGAACGCGTAAAAGAAACATTCAACGATATAAAAGAAGACTTCAATGTTAGCTCGCTTGATGATGCTTTATGGCAACAAGTTAAAGCTGTTTACTCTGATTTATTAATCAATCATAAACAACCAGAATTAGCTGAAACCTTTTATAACTCAGTTTTTTGTCACTTATTTGAGCGTAAGTATTATCACAATGATTATATTTATGTCGAGAGTACCGCGCACCGACTTGATGATAAAACACAGCCGGAAATCTACACTTCTTATCAGCCCAATGAACTTGGTTTAAAACAAACCATTTGTGACATTATGAATAGTCACAGAACGGTGATCCCATTTGAAGATCTCGATCGTGATGTTGATGCCCTTATTAATACCTTTCGCCGTAAAGCACATAAAACCCGTGTTAAATTAGACGATTTGAAGTTTGATATTCTTAATTTTACCTTCTATCGAAATAAAGGTGCCTACCTCATTGGTCGGGTATTATCACCTGCAGGAGAAACGCCGTTTATTATTGCGGTGCTTAATAATGAAGAGGGTGGCTTATATATAGATGCATTATTAACCACTAGTGAAAGTATGGCGGTTGTTTTTGGTTTTGCCCGAGCTTACTTTTTTGTCGATTGTGAACATCCTTATGCCTTGGTTAATTTCTTACAAGGGCTTATGCCTCATAAAACCAAAGCTGATTTATATTCCGCTATTGGATTTCATAAACAAGGTAAAACACAGTTTTATCGAGATTTCCTAAACCACCTTGATAGCAGTAATGACCAGTTTGAGTTAGCTGCAGGTATTAAAGGTATGGTGATGTCAGTATTTACCCTGCCCTCATATCCTTATGTTTTCAAAATTATTAAAGATAAATTCTCGCCAAGTAAAAACATAACCAAGAAAGATGTAAAGGGGAAGTACCGCTTAGTTAAGCTACACGACAGAGTGGGACGAATGGCTGATACCATGGAGTATTCAGAAGTAGCCTTCCCTAAGTCGCGTTTTAACGATGAGCTTTTAGCTGAACTACAAAAAGTAGCTCCCTCAATTATTCGTTATGAAGGCGAAGGCGAAGAAGCACTTATTATTATTGAGCATTTATATATAGAGCGCCGTATGGTGCCACTTAATTTATACCTAATGGATGCCCTTAAAAATAAAGCACAGCAAAAAATTGATGATGCCTTATTTGGCTATGGTCAAGCCATTAAACAGCTTATATCCGCAGATATTTTTCCTGGCGATATGTTACTCAAAAACTTTGGTGTGACACGCCATGGACGGGTGATTTTTTATGATTATGACGAAATAGCTTATATGAATGAAATCAACTTTAGAGTGAAGCCTAAAGCCGTTACTGAAGAACAATTATACGCTGCTGAACCTTGGTATAGCGTAATGCCTGGAGATATGTTCCCAGAGGAACTCGCTACGTTTGCACTAGCAAATCCGAGTTACCTCAAAGCATTTAAAATACACCACGAAGATTTACTAACTGCTGCATATTGGCAACAATGCCAACAGGACGTCGCCAATGGTATTTATAAAGATGTTTTTCCTTATCCTGATAAATACCGTTTTTGTAATTTAAGCTTCGGTAGCATTAAAAGATAAACAGGCGCTGAAATTAACGAGTAAGTGCACCAGCATAAGAGAACAATGCTGGTGCTGCTTCTATACTCGTTACCAATCAACCTAAATAATAACCAAGCTTAGACATTACGATAAAGAGTGTGCTTGCTCCATTTTGCCAAGCTATCAAGGTTCATCAAGTATAACAGGCTAGTTTAATAGCACTTTGTTGATAAAACAGTCGAACACACTATAAATACGAAAAAAAACCACCTTTACTCTTTACCTTTGCCTGCGTATCAGTATAATTCGAATCTGTTGCAGGGGTGTAGTTCCAATTGGTAGAACAGCGGTCTCCAAAACCGATGGTTGGGAGTTCGAGTCTCTCCACCCCTGCCATTTTCTTCTTGTTTTACCTTCTGTCTTATCTTTTGTGTTGTCTAATAACTCTTCTTTATAAAATTCAAGTAAAATACCTATAGTTACTTATAACGTATCTAATAAAATAACACTTAGTTAATACTTTATTATTCCCATGAATTTATCTACTTTTAGTCTGTTGAAAATTCTGTCATTATATTTACCCTTAAATCTAGAGAAAATAAGCCATCACCGATGAGCATTAATCAACATCAATTTGAGCAACTCTCTGAAATGGGTATCAGCCTTTGGCAGCATCGCACTAGTGATACGCCAAAAGATAACGCTCAAACTCAGTCCAAGCACTATCTTGATATCGATTTAAAATATTTAGCTAGTCAGCAACTATTCAATGACATTTTATTAGCAATAGGTTTAAGTATCGGTGAAATAAATCACCAAAGCGATCACGTAGACTTAGGCCTTTTTAACTGGTATTTCACAGCAACATCATCACATAATGAAATAAAATGGGTCGAGCAGCAGCTGTTCACTCCCTCTATCACTGAACTTTCAAAATCGCCAGTGCTTAAAAAGCAACTATGGCAATTACTGACTAAGCAAACACAATGAGTTGGCAAACCCAATGAGTAATGGAACAAAACCTAAAACAAATCACTTTACTGAAATAATGCGCACTGATGTAGCTACATTAATGCCAATAGAGCTCGCTTGTCACTCACATCCTTGGAGTGAGAAAACTTTTTTAAGTTGTATTGGAGGCCGTTATTTCGGCGAAAAGCTAGCTATTGATAATGCCCAGGACTCAGTAAAAGAAGTGCCCAAAAATCATGCTATTGGTTTTTATGTCGGCGAATATGTGCTCGGTGAAGCAACACTGATGGACATTTGTGTAAGTCCTAGTGAGCAAGGTAAAGGTTATGGAAAAGTATTACTAAAGCAATTTTTAGCTCAAGCTAAAAAACTTGGTACAACAAAGGTATTTCTCGAAGTTCGTGCAAAAAATATCGCCGCACAAATGCTATACATGAATGCGGGTTTTATCGAGATAAATCGCCGCACAGGTTACTATCCAAGTAGTTCTGGTTTTGGTTACGAAGATGCCATCGTCATGTCATTAGCATGTAAGTAATTGGTTCGTTAATAGCGGTTAGTTGCTCCCTACTTAAACAAAAAACTAGTCAGTCCATTAACAAATAACAACACTTCAATACGTAAAGTGGCTAGTTAATCGCTCTCTCTTCGATAAGATACTCAATAAGAATTCTTACAAGATTTCTAACCAGTAATTAGAGAGAGCAAAATGTTTACTAAAATACCTCAAACAACAGATAGCCAACTATCTAATGAAGGCTTAACAAACCTTATAGTCAGTGATGCGTTGAGTAAAATCAGCCAGCTTACCGGCCTTAGTGAGCGACAAGCTTTCGTATTATTATCGAGTCAAGTGACTCAACATAATAGCGATAATAACCATCAAAAAATAGTTAAAGTGCAAGCTCCTTTATTAGAACAAAATGAATTCCAATTCATTTCAAGTTTATTTAATTAATCGTTGCGTTAGCCTACGTTTCTGAGGAAACAGAAAATTAATTCCTCTACTAAGATTGTTCATTAGCGAGCTTTATTTAACTTATTTTATTTTTTACCCTTTGCCAAACTAGCAAAGAAAAACGCTACTCCTCATTAGTTATGACCAAAAATATCCACCTTGTAACAAGCATTTAAAACAGAGGTAACATCAGTAATTATCATCGCTAATAATTAGCTCGATTCACTCAGCCATCCATCACCACTCAATCGCCCGACCCGCCATAATACATCATTGCTTCTGCCGTAATAAAATACATCATAAAAGAATAAGACGAACTTATAGCAATTACACTAATTATTGGATCATCTTCAAATGGTCTAATCATCCAATTCCTACGTTGACTTCAATCCCAATAGCCTGCTATTGCTCAATCAAGCGCCTTATACCAATACCATTAAATTATTGCCCACTTGTGCTGGTTAAAATACTCCAAAGCGGCGTTGCTCTCAGTCCCAATAACTAGTTATTGCTCAATCGAGCGCCTTGCCTTGAATTATTTTTCCTACGCACAACAAGATCACAAACTTAATGGAATTGGTATTAAACTTGGAAATTTATCCACATTGAATTTTGGTCACTTAATTAATCCAATGGGTATTAAACAACACGCCCTTTAATGGTACAATGCGCGCAATTTTTTAATAATAATGAGCAGCTCTGTACTAAGCCAAGTACTAAAGTGCTTCTCTACTATTTACTTAACAGGTAATTTGCATGTCTGTACAGCAACAGCAAGTCGATTTACGTCGCACCTTTGCCATAATTTCTCACCCTGATGCGGGTAAAACCACCATCACCGAAAAAGTACTTTTGTTTGGTCAAGCCTTACAAAGAGCCGGTACGGTAAAAGGTAAAAAATCAGGTCAACACGCGAAATCTGACTGGATGGAAATGGAAAAAGAGCGTGGTATCTCAATTACTACCTCGGTAATGCAATTTCCTTACAACGACTGTTTAGTAAACTTACTTGATACCCCTGGTCATGAAGATTTCTCGGAAGATACTTACCGTACGCTTACCGCCGTTGACTCATGTTTGATGGTCATTGACGTTGCTAAAGGTGTTGAAGCACGTACGGTTAAGTTAATGGAAGTTACTCGTCTTCGCGATACCCCAATTATTACCTTCATGAACAAAATGGATCGCGATGTAAGTGACCCAATGGAAGTTATGGATGAAGTTGAAGAAGTATTAAAAATTAAGTGTGCTGCTATTACTTGGCCAATCGGCATGGGTAAAGAATTTAAGGGCATTTACAATATTCTTGAAGACGAAATTGTTTTGTATCAATCTGGCTTAGGTCACATGATTCAAGAAGAACGCATAATTAAAGGCCTTCATAATCCTGAACTTGATAAAGTTATTGGTAATTATGCTGAAGATTTACGCGAAGAATTAGAGCTTGTTTCTGGCGCATCTCATGACTTTAATTTAGATGAATTCTTAAGAGGTGAATTAACACCTGTATTTTTTGGTACTGCATTAGGTAACTTTGGCGTAGATCATATGCTAAAGGGCTTAACTAAATGGGCACCTAAGCCATTACCACGTGAAACTGATTCACGCACAGTAACGGCTGAAGAAGAAAAGTTCTCTGGTTTCGTTTTTAAAATTCAAGCTAATATGGATCCAAAACATCGTGACCGTATTGCCTTCATGCGTATTTGTTCAGGCAAATATGAAAAAGGCATGAAAATGAAACAAGTTCGCTTAGGTAAAGATGTAAAAATCGCCGATGCAGTAACCTTCATGGCAGGTGACCGTTCAAACGTTGAAGAAGCTTTTGCCGGTGATATTATTGGTTTACACAACCACGGTAGTATTCAAATAGGTGATACTTTCACTGCAGGTGAAATGATGAAGTTTAGCGGTATTCCTAACTTCGCACCGGAAATGTTCCGTCGTATTCGTCTTCGTGATCCGTTAAAAGCTAAGCAATTACAGAAAGGTTTGATTCAGTTATCTGAAGAAGGTGCTGTACAAGTATTTAGACCTTTCATTAACAACGATATGATTGTTGGAGCTGTTGGTGTATTGCAGTTTGAAGTTGTTGTGCAACGATTAAAAACTGAATATAAAGTTGATGCGATATATGAGCCTATTAGTGTTGCTACGGCGCGCTGGTGTACTTGTGATGATGAGCGCACCTTAGAGCAATTTAAAAAGAAATCGGGTGATTACTTAGCATATGATGGTGGTAATAACTTAACCTATATCGCACCGACGATGGTTAATTTATCGCTAGCGCAAGAGCGTAATCCAGATATAGCGTTCCACTCGACCCGTGAACACTAATTTTTTGGTGTCGTATATAACGTTCTAGCGGCGTTGCTTAATAATTTTTATGCAGTCACTTAGTGTACTAAGCTCCTTTATAAAAATGATTAAGCGCCTTGCTATAACGCTATCTACTTAGCCAAACATGAGCAGATATAGATTGTTTTTGATGATTGCTTTAATAAAACATCAGACATAAACAACAATAAATTTCACTAACTGCGTAATAGCTTCTTTATCGCAGTTAGTTGGTTCAAGGTTAAAGAAATGACACGGAGCATGCACCACATGTGAGTATCATTGATGCCAAGATTGAGCCAAATAACAATGATAAAGAGTCTATTAAAATGAATATTAAAAATATATTAAGTGAAAAAGTCAGTGCCGCTATGGTTGCTGCCGGTTTACCTGAAGGCACCAACCCTGCAGTTAGCCTATCAAATCGTCCAAATTTTGGTGACTATCAAGCCAATGGTGTTATGGGCGCAGCGAAAAAACTAAAAACTAACCCACGTGAGTTAGCAACTAAGGTTGTTGCCGAGTTAGACCTAGACGGGATAGCAAGTAAAGTTGAATTAGCTGGCCCTGGTTTTATTAATATTCATTTAGATGAAAATTGGTTAGCCGCACAGCTAAACGAAGTAGCTAAAGATGAATTCATTGGCGTAGCACAACGTAGTACTACCTCCGGTGAGATTAACGCTGATGATAAACAGCAAACAGTCGTTGTTGATTATTCAGCGCCTAACCTCGCTAAAGAAATGCATGTTGGTCATTTACGTTCGACCATCATTGGTGATGCTGTTGTACGCGCACTAGAGTTTCGTGGTGATAAAGTTATTCGTCAAAACCACATGGGTGATTGGGGTACCCAATTTGGTATGTTAATCGCACATTTAAGCGATAAACTTGCTAGTGATGAAGTGGCTGAAACTGCCCTTGCCGATTTAGAAAACTTTTACCGTGAAGCCAAAGTACGCTTTGACAACGAAGAAGGTTTTGCTGATAGAGCGCGCGCTGATGTAGTTAAACTGCAAAGTGGTGATGCTGCCTGTGCCAAGTTATGGCAACAATTTATTGATATTTCAATCACGCACAGTGAAGACATTTACGCTAAATTAAATGTGTCATTAAAACGTTCAGATATTATGGGCGAAAGTGCTTATAACGATGACTTATCAACAGTAATTGATGAACTAATGGCGAAAGAGATTGCCGAAGAGAGTCAAGGCGCTAAAGTTGTTTTCATTAATGAAATGGCTAACAAAGATGGTGAAGCGCCAGTATTCATCGTACAAAAATCGGGTGGCGGTTTCTTATATGCTACTACCGATTTATCTGCATGTCGCTACCGTAGCGGTAAGCTAGCTGCTGATCGCATCATTATATTCACTGATGCTCGTCAAGCATTACACTTTAAACAAGTTGAAATTGTTTCGCGCAAGGCTGGCTTCTTACCTGACAATGTTGCTTACCAACATTGTCCGTTTGGTATGATGATGGGTGATGATGGCAAGCCATTTAAAACCCGTACTGGCGGTACTATCAAGCTAGCAGAATTACTTGATGAATCCATCGTTCGTGCAGCAGCATTAATCAAAGAGAAAAACCCAGAGATTAGCGATACTGATTTAGCTGAAATTTCCAAGAAAGTAGGTATTGGCGCGGTTAAGTTTGCCGATTTATCAAAAAACCGTACCAGTGATTACATTTTCAACTGGAAAACGATGTTGAGCTTTGAAGGCGCTACTGCACCTTATCTACAATACGCTTACTCACGTATTCAAAGCATTTTCTCTAAGGCAGGAGCTGTAGAGGATAACGCTGCTATCAACATTATTGAGCCACAAGAAAAAGCTTTAGCATTAAAGTTATTACAACTTGAAGATGTGGTTGATGCGGTAATTAGCGAATGTACGCCGAACTTGTTATGTAACTACCTTTATGAATTAGCCAGCCTTTACATGAGTTTTTATGAAGCCTGCCCTATTCTTAAAGAAGGCATTAGCGAAGAAGTTAAAGCCTCACGTTTAGCCTTATGTAGAGTTGTTGCAGATACCTTAAAACAGGGTTTAGATATATTAGGCATTGAAGTAATGGATCGCATGTAATTTAGTCCTGCTTAGCGTAATTGATGCGTCAAAAGTACTCACTGACTACCGTCAGCTCCGTGCTTTTTTCTTTCACTTACGCTAACTAGATATAAATTAAGATTATTATAAATATTTTTACCATAACTATCTTCGTCATACTCAATGTAAACGTTCATATTTAAAACTCAATAATAAATAATCAAGGAGGCAATGATGCAGTTTACCGATAGCCATTGCCACCTTGATGATATTGCCTTTAGTGAGCAACTGCCTGCGTTATTAAGCCAATGTCAGCAACTTGCCATTAACCGTATAATTGTTCCTTCTATATCGCCTGATAACTTTACTCAAGTACTAAGTCTAGCCAAACGTTACTCTGGTAATCTTACCGGGCCCCTAAAAGATAATCCTATTAAGATTTATCCTTGTTTAGGTATTCATCCATGGTTTTTACAAAAACTCAATGACTCTCACCTAGAGCAATTAAACGATGCTGTTATTAAAGCGCGAGATAAAATAATCGCCATTGGTGAAATTGGTATTGATGGTGCTATTGCTAAAAATGCAGCAGCTCATGGGCAAACACCTGAGGATAATTTACATCATCAGCAACATTTTTTTGATTATCAGCTCAACTTAGCTAAACAACAAGACTTACCGGTAATAGTCCATCACAGACAATCTCACGATAAAATAATGCCGTTCCTGAAAAGATATCAATTAGAAAGAAAAGGTATTATTCATGGGTTTTCTGGAAGTTATCAACAAGCTAAGGGTTATATTGATTTAGGCTTTAAACTCGGCGTAGGTAGTACTATCACTTATTCTCGTGCTAAAAAAACTATAAATACCCTCAAGCGCTTGCCCTTAGAAAGTTTAGTCTTAGAAACTGATGCGCCATCAATGCCGTTAAGTCGAGAAGTGACAGCTAAAGATGTACTGACGAGTAACCAAGGTACGGAACAAGAAAATATTGATGAGATAGCGAGCTCTCCTGCTAATTCCCCAGCTAATTCTCCAATAAATCTAATCAAGATTTTTGAAGTATTATCGTCCATACGCCCAGAAAGCTTAGAGGAAATAGCAAATCAGCTTGAACATAACATTGAGCAGATATTTTTCATTTAAATGATATGAATTAGACTTTTTTAGCCTCAGAATCTAAACGATATCCGCGCCTGCTAAAACGATTTAAGCCACGAGTCAGTAAAAAACCAACCACTCCAGCTATTAGCAACATTAAGCGTTGTAAAGACTGTTGCTCTGCATCCGCTTTAGCTAAAATATCAGTTAAATAAGATTGCTCAATAGTAAATCGAAGATAACCATGTAGATTGTAACTCGTTGAGTCGGTATGGCGTATTTCTTCAACAAAAGGCGTTAAGGTATCTGTTACATTACGTTGATGGGGAGAAATACCGTAAAGATCGTTAATACTTTTTTCAGTAGTCTGAGCGAGTTCATTACCCTGTTTATCTTTTTCCACCGAAGCACTCGATACTACTAATAGTCCTGTAGCATCATATAAATGTGCTTGTTTAACAAAGTTTACTTTTGTTAAACCATCAAGATAACCTTGTAAAAATGCACTTTGGTCTACTTTACTCTCGTGTGATTGCTCAAGAATAACCGCAACCCCCGCAATCGCCTGTTGAAGTTGCTGCTTAGCAATATAATTAAAGTGCGCCGTTAAGTTATCAGTATTTCTCTCACCGGTAGACTGCCAGAGACTCATCAGTACTATGATAAGCAAAATTGCACTAGCTAATTGCAGGATTTTATTATAAATCGAGGATAATTTAGGGTATAAAGGCTGTTCGGCTTGCTTCATAAGAACACTGGTGACTATTTTAGCGCAACGATAGTGCCACTATAGTTAGATAGTTAACTGATGTGAAGTTTATTATTTTTATAACATACCCAAGAGAATTAACGTGTCTTTCATTACCACTATATTACCCCTATCGCTTGAACAGTATTTAGCCAATAATTTACAAGATAAACAATTACCTATCGCCTTTAGCTTATCTGAACAGGCGCTTACTTTAGCTGACGGTACCTTACGTGAACCTACAACTGAAGAGCAAATCGAGCTGGTTGTATTCCAAGAACTTCCCCTGTCGCAATTACTAGCATTGCAAAACTATGCTCAGCTTAGCATCATAACGCTCACCACAATTAATCACCGTAATAATCAAACTAGTTGTCGATTTCAGGTGAGCTGTTCTGATTTTATCAAAACGCGTAAAGCAGTAGCTGATTTTGCTTTAGCGAATAAAATTGAAGCCGCCTTATTAACACAGGTACCTAAATTAGAAGTACCTGGATTATTAGTGATGGATATGGACTCAACCACGATAGAAATTGAGTGTATTGATGAAATAGCTAAGCTAGCAGGCGTTGGTGAAGAAGTAGCTGAAGTAACAGAACGCGCAATGTTGGGTGAACTCGATTTTGCACAAAGTCTGCATCAACGAGTAGCAACATTAGCAGAGTCACCGGAAAGTATATTAAGTGATGTAGCAAAAAACATCCCATTAATGGCTGGATTAAAACCATTAATTGTTGAACTTAAAAAGCACAATTGGCGCATTGCGATTGCTTCGGGTGGTTTTACTTATTTTGCCGATCATCTAAAAGAAACCTTAAACTTAGATGCTGCTTTTGCCAATACTCTTGAAATTATTGATGGCAAACTCACCGGTAAGGTTTTGGGTAATGTGGTTGATGCGCAAGTAAAAGCGGATTCTTTAGCTATTTTAAGTAAAGAGTATCAAATACCAGATAAACAAACCGTTGCGATGGGCGATGGTGCCAATGATTTAGTCATGATGGCCGCGGCAAGCTTTGGTGTTGCTTTTCATGCTAAACCTATTGTATTAGCTCAAGCTGATATCAGCATAAACGAGCAAGGCTTAGATTGCTTGTTACACTGGTTAGCGTAATACTAGCTAACGAAATACTAGCTAACAAAATACTGCTTAGTAGCTGTTGTCATGTCACTTAAAATATTAGAAACATGAACCCAATCACTACCCGTGTTATTTCACGGGTGTAAGTTCAAACATAGTAGAGTAAAGCGGGTAAATAAATAGCATCAAACATAGTGTTTTTATTGTATTTTTAACCGCAACTAAGAGCAATAATATTATTGATTCAGCTCATATCTCAGTAATGTTTCTTGTGTGACATCAATTAGCTGAACTAACCCCGCAACACTATAGATATCTTGCTCAAGTTGTTTACCACGATGTATGGCATAAGAGCCGATATACGCCAGCTCTGGGTTTAAATGTTCCATATGAGCTTCATCACTACGCGATAATTTCAATTGCAGGCTGTAAAAGTCACCTTGTTTCAAAGCGTTTTTAATAAAAAAGTTTCTCATCTGTGGCGTATTAAGCTCACTCACTTGCTTTATTGTTACCGATTTTTCTATGTCTGTAATACTTGCATCGATAGCAATATAGATGAGTTCACTAACGGCTGTATCACTCGCCACTAGTTTTTTCATATGTTGATCGATTAAATTACTGACCTGCAAATTCCCTAACAGAGGGTATAAATTATAATAACCATGGCGATCACTTAATCGTAACATCGCTGATAATAGATTTTTATGGCTTTGATAACCGTGCGTCCCTACTACTAAGTTTTCTACTTTATAGCGACTACCACTTGATTGCACCATCGCAGTAGGTATTTCCATATTCACCGCATACAAAGTTCTTAGTGCACCTGATAAACCAGGTGTTAGCATGGCATACTCATCAGGGGTTAATTTATTTTTGTTCTTATCAATTAATAATTTAAAAAATGATCGTCCTATATGTTGATGCTCTTTAACGGACACACGCAGGTTGACCACCTTTTTATCTTTACTGATCCTCATGATCTTATAAGGTAACTGCTTTAGATCAAAAGCTGAGGTTATTTTCTGTAATTTTGGAAAGCTTAAATGAACGATATCGCCCTTTGATAACACAGCGGGGTTTTCTAAGTCCACTTTTAGCCCTGAAACAGAAAAATCTGCCGACAATCCAGACCAATTTGAAGCTTCGGACTCAATGCTAACGGGAGTTTGGTATTTAAAGCGAACTTCTTGACGTTGATGTCCATAACTTAAGGTTATTTCATCGACACGGCTTTCTTTATCATTATGCTTTTGACGTAAACTTTTAAGTCGCTCAAGATCGATACCCTCATAGCCTAGCGCTTGATAATCACTAAAATCACTAGTACCTGTAACATCAGTTGCAGTCACTGCATAGGGCAAATGTGCAAGAATATCATTCACTTCATCAGTTAGCGGGGGATTTAAATAATTTTGCTGCTTAGTAAGAGCAGTAGATAAAGTAAAAGGCGAATAAGCTTGTTCCGCATCTATCGTCAGCGATTTTAACGCTGTGATAGCAAAGCTACTTTTACTGGCTGCAAAAGCTAAGAACTGCATAAAAAAAGCATTATCACCTTTAAGTTGCTCTTCATCTACCGTATAGAAAAACTTGTCACCTTTATGTTGATGAATAAAGCTAAAGACTAATAAACCTTTACCTTGTTGTTGCAAAACATTTAAACGCGCTAGTCGTTCAGCATTAATAAGGTAATGCAGTGCTGAGCGTTTTTTTTCATCGTGCCAATATTGATATAACTTTTGATTGTTCTTGGTAGTTAGCGCATAGCGAGGTGAAATTTTGTTCATATCCCCTTTGGCACTATGCATAAATATAATCAATTCATTTAATTTAACTAGTGCATATTGTTCAAGGCTTCTCGTCTGTAATGCCGCTAGACTGTTATCTAAGTTAATTTTATAACGGCGTTTATTTCCTTGAATATAACCCACTAAGAATCGTTCAAAGCTATCATTTTCAGGAATATCTACACGCAGACAACCTATAAGTTGAGTCCCTGAGTCGCGTAAGACATTTTTAACTTCAAAATAAAACGAATCATCTTTACTAAATTGAAACTCTTGCTCTAAACCAGTAAAGGCGATGCTTAATTGATCACCTTTAAATAAAGAAATATCATTAATCAGTTTAAACTTGATCCCCTTAACACTCAGATCAATACTGGTTGTCACTAACTGTTGCTTATTCAGTACGGTTAAGGTGATAGGAATAGCAAAGTTCATTCGCTCTTCAGCACGGTTGGGATAGTTTGCTAAGAAATTTAGTTTCGCTGGGTATTGGAGCTTTTCTGTTCCTGATTTATTATTGTTCTTAATACTCTCAACGACGCTAGGGGTAACCTTTTCATTTTGATAAATATTACGAAAACTATTTTTAGCATTTTTAACCGATTCGTACACGCCAAAAGTATAACTACCATATGCCGCCACATTTTCTTTGAAAGTGGCAATAGCAACATCGTCCAAAAAGTGGGTTTGACCTTGAAAGTCAAATAACTGACATTCACCATTAACCAAGCCACGTAAATCAATGGAACGCGCACAACCACCCGCTAAGCGTTTTAATTCCATTTTTAACAAAAATTTTTCAGTTTTATTAAGGTGCTCAGTTACAGTACTATAACTAGCTTCAAAACTATTTTTGTTTACCTCACCACGAAAATTGGCAATGATTTTATGATGTTTACTGAAATCTTTATCCATAGTTTTATTATTAACTTCTGCTTTACTATATGTTTTAACACTAAATTACAGCGTCGCTGTTAGGTTAGAATTTTTATCATTACTTTTAACTTAGACAAAAAAATCAAAATCATTATAATCTAACCGACTTTATCATTAAAAACTAAGCAATTTCTATGCCTCTCAATGATGGAGATCAAACAAAACCATTCATTTTTATAAATTGGTTTTTATTGGTAGTGTAAATTAACATAATATTGTTCAATGACAGACGCTTATTACCGTCATGTTATCGTTTAAAGGGTGGTAAATCTAGATGGTAAAAGCAGCAAAAATCGAATTTGTATGCACCGATTGCGGTATGAATCATACCCGTTGGCAAGGACAGTGCCGTTGCGGAGCATGGAATACCCTGGTAGAAATGAAAATACCAAAAGCAACAAGTAAGAATACAGCTACTCGAACAACAAGTACCGGCGGTTATGCAGGCTTAACGGGTGGCGGCTCTAAAAAGATAAACGAAATAGAATCCATTGATGCAGAAAAAAGATCAACAGGTATCGGCGAGCTTGATCGTGTTTTATGCGGTGGAGTGACAACGGGATCGGTAAATATTATTTCTGGCGATCCAGGCGCAGGTAAAACTACCCTACTCTCCGATCTTGTCGCTCGCATGTCAAAAACTCACGCTTCACTTTATTGTACCGCTGAAGAATCACTTTCTCAGTTCAAAAACCGTGTACACAGATTAAAGTTAGATTATGACGAAGATAACCTTTATCTATTGGCAGAAACAAGTGTTGAAGCCATCATTGATGAATTGGATAAAAACAAAATTAAGTTTGCGGTAATTGACTCTATCCAAGCAGTAGTAACTGAAAATGCTAATGGCAGTCCGGGCTCTCCTTCACAAGTAAAAAGTAGTGCGCAATCACTTACCCAGTACTGCAAGCAAAACAATGTCACCATGTTTATTATTGCCCATGTAAATAAAAATAATGAAATTGCCGGCCCACAAACGCTAGTACACATCGTAGATGCCCTGTTGCATATTGACACTAATGACGGTCAAATTCGTACACTTAGAGCGAACAAAAACCGTTTTGGTGACATCGACACCGTCGGCATTTTCAAAATGTGTGAACGCGGCATGCTCAGTGTTGATAACCCGAGTGAAATATTTTTATCTGGCTCTAGCACCGAATCTCCCGGTTCAACAATCACCTGTATTCGCAAAGGTAACCGAAACCTGCTGTTAGAAATTCAATGCTTAACAACTGAAACAGAGGCAGAGTTTCCACAACGTGTTTGTGTTGGTTTGAACATGAACAGAATTAAAATGTTAACGGGGATATTACGCAAACACACCAAAACAAAGATATTTCACGATACTTTCTTTAATATTGTCGGCGGTTTGAAAATTGATGAGTCTGAAACCTGTATCGATTTAGCCTTGGTCACTGCGCTGTTAAGCAGCCTTAATGACTTTGTTATTCCACGTAATACCTGCATTATGGGTGAATTAAGCCTAAACGGCGATGTGAGACCAATAGACAGCGGCGTACCTCGCGTTAAAGAAGCTGCGCAGCATGGCTTTACCGAAATATTTATTCCTTATCGTAATTATCACAAATCAATGGAGGGTTTAGGCGCTAACATCAAAGCAGTAAAAACCATTCATGAGCTAATTGAGTTGATAAAATAATCGCCTAAATGCCTAATAACTTGCAGGCTCTATAAATAACTGGTTGCCATTATTGTTTACACTAAGACCCGTTTTAAGAACAATATCCCTTTAAAAAATGGGTCATTTATTAGCACTACGCTAGTTTAATATACTAGCGTTTGTTAAAGTGCTCGAGCTAAAATATTGGCATGGACGTCATAGGCACAACGCATAAAAATACTTATTTCCACAACCTAATAAGATAACTTTCCTATGAAAATTACTGTTAAAAAAGCACTTGTTGCTCTTGTTTGCTCATTAGCTTTACCGCTAAGCGCAAATGCAAGTGATGAAAAATCAAAAGCGCCAGCTGTTGCGAAAAATACAGAACAATTAACCATTGAACGCATTTATAGTTCGCCTTCTCTCAATGGTCAAACACCTAAATCATTAAAGTTTTCTCCGGACGGAACACGGGTAACTTACCTACAAGGCAAAACGGAAGATCTAAACCGTTACGATTTGTGGGAATACAATTTAGCCAGTAAAGAAAATAAACTGCTTGTTGATTCTCAATCACTATTTAGTGGCCCAGAAAGCTTATCTGACGAAGAAAAAGCGCGTCGTGAACGCCAACGTATTTATGGTGTTGGCATCATGGAGTATCAATTTTCACAAGACGGCAGCGCATTATTATTCCCTTTGAACGGTGATATTTACTATTACCATTTAGCGACTAAAATAGCTAAACGCTTAACTGAAACAGCCGGTTTTGAAACTGATGTAAAGTTCTCACCTAAAGGTAACTTTGTTTCTTATATTCGTGAGCAAAATATCTATGTATTAAACATTGCTTCAGGTGAAGAGCGCCAACTCACCATCGATGGTGGCGGTACCATTAAAAATGGTATGAGTGAATTTGTTGCTCAAGAAGAAATGGCGCGTATGACCGGGTATTGGTGGTCGCCAAATGAAAAGCACATTGCCTTTTTACGGGTCGATGAAACTCCTGTTCAAACGGTTATTCGTAACGAGATATACGCTGAAAAAATTGAGTTAATTGAACAACGCTACCCGGCAACGGGTACTAATAATGTTCACATTCAATTGGCGGTTACCGACATTAAAGGTAAAAAGATCCGTTTTGTTGATTTAGGTGATAACAAGGATATTTATATCCCACGTGTGAAATGGCTTAGTGATAGTAAAAAGGTATCTTACCAGTTACAAAGTCGTGACCAAAAAACGTTAACATTAAAAACTTACGATTTAAAAAAGCGTCGCCAAAAAACCTTATTAGTAGAAGAGTCTAGCCATTGGCTTAACTTACACAAAGATTTAACCTTTTTAAGTGATAATAAAACTTTTATTTGGGCTTCAGAACGCGACGGTTACAAACACCTTTACCATTACAACTTAAAGGGTGAGTTAATCTCACAGTTGACTAAAGGCGAGTGGGTAGTTGATTCACTAACACGTGTAGATGAGAAAAATGGTTGGGTTTACTTTACCGGGCGTGCTGATACTCCCCTTGAACGCCACTTATATAAAGTTCCTCTTAGCGGTAAATCACCTGAAAATGTACAACGTATAACTAAGCGCAATGGCTTTCATAGCATAAACTTCAGTCAAACCAGCGAAAGTTATATTGATAGTTTCTCAAATACTAAAACACCTAAACAGGTAAGTCTGCACTCAGCTAATGGTGAACATATTACCTGGTTAGCTGAAAACAAAGTGACGCCTGAACATCCTGTAGCACCTTATTATGATGGTTTAGTCATGCCTGAGTTTGGTTCATTAAAATCAGATGATGGACAAGCTGACCTCTACTACAAGCTTTATAAACCTAAGAACATGCAACCTGGTAAAAAGTATCCTGTGATTGTTAGAGTATATGGTGGTCCTCACGCACAACTTGTCACTAATGAATGTCAAGGCGCTGATATAACTCAATACATGCTACAGCAAGGTTATATTGTGTATCAGCTTGATAATCGCGGCTCTAACTACCGCGGTACTGCCTTTGAGTTTCCAATCTATGAAAGACTTGGCCAAGTAGAAGTTGCCGACCAAATTACTGGTGTGAAATATCTCCATACTCTGCCATATGTTGATAAAGAACGTATTGGTGTTTTCGGTCACTCATACGGTGGTTATATGGCTTTAATGACTATGTTCAAAGCAGGTGATTACTTTAAAGCTGGTGTAAGTGGTGCCCCTGTAACGGATTGGATGCTCTACGATACACATTACACTGAACGCTATTTAAACCACCCTAAAGCCAATGCTGCAGGCTATCAGCAAAGCAGTGTATTTCCTTATGTTTCTGGTTTGAGTGGCCCAATGATGGTTTATCATGGAATGGCTGATGACAACGTATTGTTTACCAACACCACAAAATTAATTAAAGCCTTACAAGATGAAGGTAAATTATTTGAACTGATGACCTACCCAGGTAGTAAACATAGTATGCGTGGTAAAAAAGTGAAAGTTCATTTGAATAAAACTATTATGAATTTCTTTGATAGACACTTTAAATAACCTGTTCAGCTTTATCAGTTTACTTTAGCTTTACCATTAGTATTAACTATTAGGCAATAGCCATTTCGAACAACTAAAACGGTAAGTAACTTAAGTTACTTACCGTTTTTTTTACTTGGTCACTTTTTGATTTCATTAATCCTTTGAATAATAACTTAATTGCTTATTAGTTTTTTATTAGCATATTTCATGCCCAAAAAACCCAAAAAAGAGGGTTACATTTAATTGCATTTATCTACCATTTTTCTATTGCATTTTTATGACTGAAGGAGGATTATGAAATTGAAGATAACGACACAGATAAAGTTAAAGATAACAAAAGAGGTAAGACTATGAAGATTAAAATTTCTGGACACCACGTTGAAATAACTGAAGGTATCAAGCAATCTATCGAGAATAAGTTTGCGAAAATCTCTAAACATTATCCATCCATTATGACGCTGAACTCGACCATTACCGTTGAGCCGCATCTACAAAAACTTGAAGTAACCACACTGTATGAAGGTGAAAAAGTAACCGTAAATGCTTCTGACAAACAACTTTATGTTGCCATTGCAAAAGTAGCCAAAAAACTACAATCAGCACTAGCACATCGTAAGGGTGTATTATCCGCCAAATTCAATAATAAGTTTGAAGTACCACAAACAGACTTATATCAATCAGCGTAATTTAGATATGAGCTAAGGCATAAGCCAAGGCCAGTAAAGTGCTTGTAATAACGTAATACATTACAAGAAAAATTTATTTTACTAAAAAGCATTAACTAGAAAACGAAAAGGCTGCACCATGATAAACATGGTGCAGCCTTTTTTATTAGTCTCAACTTGTCTACTTAAATAGGTAATCAATTAATCTATTCAAACAACTCAGCTTACTCTGGTTCAGCTTATTCTGGTTCGTAATCTAAGTTTGCAGATAACCAACGTTCAGCTTGCTCTACGGTCATGCCCTTACGTGCTGCATAATCGAGTACCTGATCTTTAGCTAGTTTTGCTACCGCGAAATACTTTGATTCTGGATGAGAGAAATACCAACCACTTACCGCTGCACCTGGCCACATGGCATAACTTGAGGTGAGATCCATATCAATGTTTTCTTTAACATTAAGTAACTCCCACAATAAACCTTTTTCAGTATGTTCAGGACAAGCAGGATAACCTGGCGCAGGTCGAATACCTTGATAACTTTCGCGAATTAACGCGTCATTATTGAGATCTTCTTCAGGCGCAAAACCCCAATATTCTTTACGAACTTTTTCATGCAAATACTCAGCGCTCGCTTCCGCTAATCTATCAGCGACCGCTTTGAGTAATATTGAATTATAGGCATCGTGATCTGCATCAAAAACTTTTACTAAATCTTCAACACCAAAACCTGCTGATACAGCAAAAGCACCAACATAATCTTCAATACCTGAGTCTTCTGGTGCTATATAATCAGCTAAACAACGGTTAAACTGCCCTGCTGGTTTTTTACTTTGTTGGCGTAATTGATGAAGTCTCATTAATTTATCGTTGCGACTTTCATCGGTGTATAGCTGTATGTCATCTTGATTACTGTTCGCAGGAAACAAACCAAATACCGCTCTAGCACATATTTTTTTATTGTTGATAACATCATCAAGCATAGCGTTAGCATCATTAAATAGACTCGTTGCTTCAACACCAATCACTTCATGTTTTAAAATAAGAGGATACTTGCCAGACATTTGCCATGTCATGAAAAATGGCGTCCAATCAATATATTTTCTTACTTCGTTCAAATCGATATTATCAAGGACAGTTACACCCAGTTTGTTAGGTTTTTTAGGCGTATAATCTTCAAAGTTAATTTTAGTGGCATTAGCACGCGCAGCTTCAAGGCTGATTAAACTTGAGCGCGGACCTTTTTTATAATGGCGAACACGTACGCGTTCATATTCTTCTTGGGTGCTGGCAAAGAACTTTGCTTTATGCTCACTTGATAATAGATTACTTACTACAGATACGGCACGTGAAGCGTTAGATACATAAACCACGGGCTCATCATATTGTGGTTCAATTTTTACAGCTGTATGTGCTTTTGACGTGGTTGCACCGCCAATTAATAAAGGTAGTTTTACACCTGTACGTTTCATTTCTTTAGCAACATAGACCATTTCATCAAGCGACGGTGTGATCAAGCCTGATAAACCAATGATATCGACGTTTTCTTCTTTGGCGACGCGTAAAATATCGTCACAAGAAACCATCACACCAAGATCTATAATTTCATAGTTATTACATTGCAGCACTACGCCAACAATGTTTTTCCCGATATCATGTACATCGCCTTTTACCGTCGCGAGCAATACTTTACCGTTGGTGCTTATTTCAGTTTTTCCCTCTTCGATGTAAGGGTTTAAATAAGCAACAGCTTGTTTCATTACTCGGGCGGATTTTACTACTTGCGGTAAAAACATTTCACCCGCACCAAATAAATCACCAACAGTATTCATGCCATCCATCAATGGCCCTTCAATTACATCTAATGGTTTCTCTGCCGCTAAACGCGCTTCCTCGGTATCTTCAACGATAAATTCATTAATACCTTTAACTAACGCATGAGATAAACGCTCGTTAATCGGCAATTCTCGCCAAGTTAAATCGGTCTTTGAGACTTGTCCGCCAGCTTTACCATGAAATTCTTGGGCAATATCAAGTAAACGTTCAGTCGCACCGTCATCACTATTGCTAATAACGTCTTCTACCGCTTGTTTTAGATTTGCAGGTAAGTCTGAATAAATAGCTAACTGGCCGGCATTAACAATACCCATGTCCATGCCATTTTTAATGGCGTAGTATAAAAACACCGCATGAATTGCTTCACGAACGGGGTTGTTTCCTCTAAAGGAGAAAGAAACGTTAGATACACCACCCGAGATCATCGCATAAGGTAAGTTTTTCTTAATATCATCAACTGCTTCAATAAAATCGACTGCGTAATTATTGTGCTCTTCAATACCCGTGGCGACAGCGAAAATATTGGGATCAAAAATAATATCTTCTGGCGGGTAGCCAATTTCATCAACAAGCATATGATAAGCACGATGACAAATTTCATACTTACGCTTACGTGTATCAGCTTGTCCGTCTTCATCAAAAGCCATAACAATAACTGCTGCGCCATAACGACGAAGTAATTCAGCTTGCTGACGGAAGTTCTCTTCACCTTCTTTTAGGCTGATAGAATTAACAATACCTTTACCTTGAATACATTTTAAGCCTGCTTCAATGATGTCCCACTTAGAGGAGTCAATCATGATTGGCACTTTAGCAATATCTGGCTCGCCAGCAATCAGGTTCAAAAAGCGCACCATTGCAGTTTTTGAGTCCAACATGCCTTCATCCATGTTGATATCAATAATCTGCGCGCCGTTCTCTACTTGCTGTAAAGCGACAGAAATAGCTTTATCATAATCTTCTTCGACAATTAAGCGCTTAAACATAGCAGAGCCGGTAACGTTAGTACGTTCACCCACGTTAACAAACAAGCTATCTTTGTTAATGGTTAATGCTTCTAAACCAGATAAGCGACAGGCAATTTCACGTTTTTCAACTTTACGCGGTTTTATATTTGCAACCGAGTCAGCCATGCCTCTTATGTGATCAGGCGTGGTACCACAACAACCACCAATAATATTTAAAAAGCCTGACGAAGCCCATTCTTCTACATGGGTGTTCATGTCTTCAACGGTGAAATCATACTCACCGAAGGCATTGGGTAAACCCGCATTAGGATGGGCAGAAACAGCGGTATCACAGATACGGCTTAATTCTGCAACATACTGGCGTAATTCAACAGGCCCTAACGCACAGTTAAGACCAAAGGAAACAGGCTTTGCATGACGTAATGAATTGTAAAAAGCTTCAGTAGTTTGTCCTGATAAAGTACGTCCTGAGGCATCAGTAATAGTACCTGAAATCATTACAGGTAAACGTTCACCTAATTGATCAAAGACAGTTTCTACCGCAAATACTGCCGCTTTAGCATTTAAGGTATCGAAAATAGTTTCGATTAAAATAATGTCACTACCCCCTTCAATCAAAGCTAAAGTAGATTCAATATAGGCATCTTTTAACTCATCAAAGGTAACGTTACGATATGCTGGATCGTTTACATCGGGAGAAATCGAACAAGTTCGGTTAGTTGGCCCTAAAACACCGGCAACAAAACGAGGACGATCAGGGTTCTTTTTAGTGTACTCATCTGCCGCTTCTCGTGCTATTTGAGCAGCAACACGGTTAATTTCAGCACTGTACTCTTGCATGTCATAATCAGCCATGGCAATCGTTGTTGCGTTAAACGTGTTGGTTTCGAGAATATCAGCGCCGGCTTCAAGATACTCAAGATGAATCGCTTTAATGATTTCAGGTTGAGTAAGCACTAACATATCGTTATTGCCTTTTACATCCGTATGCCAATCAGCAAAGCGTTCACCGCGAAAATCTTGTTCTTCGAACTTATATGCTTGGATCATGGTGCCCATTGCACCATCTAAAATTAAAATATTTTTTGCTAGTTGTTGCTCAAATAAGGCAAATGATGATGATTTTTTCATGTTCTTTTTCCGCAGTTTCGAAAGTGATTTAATGACTGACTAAGGTAAATAATATAGACCAGCTAACTAATATTAGCTGGTATTTCAGTAAGAAATTAAATAACGGTATCAGGGTGAATAGCTCTCATATTTGAGGCATCTAATTGGTATGGCGTCATTTGATAAACATAGTAGTTAAGCCAATTAGTAAAGAGCAAACTGCCATGACTACGCCATGAGCCAACAGGTGATTTACTGGCATCATCATCTTGATAATAATTTTTGGGTAACGTGGTATCAGCACTTTTACTACTATCGCGTAAATATTCTTCATGCAATGTGCTTGCATCGTATTCAGGATGACCCGTTAAATACACTTGCTGTTTGTTTTTACTCGCAGCCAAATATACACCTGCATCAGCAGATTCAGCTAATATTTGTATTTGGGGAATGCTTTCGTAATCTAATTTATCAATGTAACCATAACGAGAATGTGGCACATTAAAGTTTTCATCAAAACCTCTCGTTAATGACTCTTTATCGTCAAGAGGTTTATGTTTAAACACACCAGAAAGTTTTTCTTTACGCAAATGACGATTAAGACCGTAGTGGTGATATAGCGCGGCATGAGCAGCCCAACATGAGAACATAGTTGATGTGACATTTTTTTCCGCCCAATCAAATACTTCACAAATTTTATCCCAAAATTTAACTTCAGAATAATCAAGTAAGGCTAGCGGAGCACCTGTGATAATTAGACCATCGTATTGTTTGTGTTTGATATCGTCAAACAAATGGTAAAAATTTTCTAGATGCTCTTCTGGCGTATTTTTGGAGACATTTTTATGTATACGAATAAATTCAATATTTATCTGTAACGGTGTATTAGACAGCATGCGCAATATCTGTACTTCAGTTTCAATTTTATTCGGCATTAAGTTGAGAATAGCGACTTGCATTGGACGAATTTCTTGAGATGCTGCTCGGTTCTCAGACATAACAAAAATATTTTCATTATCTAAAATTGATAACGCTGGTAATTGATCGGGAATTTTAATGGGCATGACGCTACCTAACAAAAAATACACATAATAATTAAGAGTTATACTGTTACTTAGATCGCTAGATATGTCAACATCTAAACGTATAGACGTCTATACTGTTTTTATCATCTAAATCATAAATCAAGCTAATAACCCTATACCACAGTACTTAAAGCTATATTTTCACTTTTATCGATAAACCTCAAACCTGCATATAGGCCATAATGATAAATATCAATTATGCAGCCTATTTACCTATTACTATTGATATCAGCAGATAATATATATAAATCATCTTGCTATATATTAGGGAAAGATCCCTTTGTTCATCCGTCTAAATGAGTTATTTATCGCACTAATACTTATTGATATTAAGTACTTTAAATTGGTATTTATAGGAAGTTTAAGATTCTGTCGATTACATGATTTGGTTTTATGCTCAAAGTGCACTGAATCAGTAATGATACAATTTCAGGTGAGTCAATACTGGTAAGTGACAATACATGCCATCATCACCAAAAGTAGTTAATGGCTTAAAAGTGGCTATAAGTTGATTTAGGTAAGTCGTATTTCAAAGATAAAGCTACGACATTTTAGCTAGTATAAAATACCGAGACATAGTTAAAAAAACTTACTAAAGAGAAAACGAACGCTCATATTACTTTCATCTTCAACTAATGGGCTATTTGTTATTGCAGAGTCATACCAAGTGTAATCAACTACAATACGAGTAAAACCACCTAAAAAAATGGGTGTGGCTAAGGATAAAGAAAAGGTAGTATTTAGTGCCGATTTCCCAAGATATTTTGATGTAAATTCATTAGTTTCGTTGGCCTTTACACCATAATAATAATCAACATGGTCACTGTCTAAATAGCTGACACTTAAACTTGGCTCAAAGAACAATGGGCCTTTGCGAAACACACGCGAGATGTTAGCTTTTGCTTCATAACCATTAGATCTGCCAAGTACATCAAACATGCTTGAAAGGCCTACTTTCCAGTCCTTCTTCTCATAAGAAAGTCCTAATCCAGCATCCATAGAAAACTTTCTTTCTTGCATATTTTCAAATATAAAACTGTCGGATTCATCAAATCCTTGAAATCGAGGGGCAACTTGTAAAGCCAATTCAAACTCTGAAAACGAAAAAGCATCATAACTAACGAAGGGACCTAAAACGCGAAAGTTATCACCTCGATAACCTATAATAGGCAAAGGAATAACTCGATAATCATAACCACTATATATTTCTTGGTTAATACCTAAACCTAGTCCATATAAAAATCCTTTTGGCTCGATACGCTCCCTAACATCTCCTCGAGTTCCGTCCGCAAATACAGTAGTACTCAGCAACACTACAATCAAAAAAAAGACCAGACACTTCATGTATTTCCTTAAATTATTACCTTATTCAAAGTCTACAATACGCTGTAATAAAAGACTTTAGATCAATTATTAATAATATTTTTAAAATTTTATTAATATAGTAGTAAGTTAAGCATTATGGCGGGATTATATTATTATAGGTAAAGAGTGTTATATCAATCGGATGAATGATGTTTGAGTTATGACTAATTTTTTAACTAGCAAAAAAAACCATAACTAAGGTTATGGTTTTATTGGTTATTGTCATTTATTTGTCAAAAACCCTAATCTTTAAAGTTAGTAAACTGAAACGACTGTTCTAGCTCAGCAGTACGCACCAATTGCATTACCGCTTGTAATTCATCACGTTTTTTACCTGTAACTCGTACTTGCTCACCTTGAATAGCAGCTTGTACTTTCAGCTTTTCGCCTTTAATAAGTTTGACTAATTGATTAGCCATATCTTGCTCTATACCTTCTTTAAACGTTACTTGTTGACTCCAGTTTTTACCGGTAGCACTAGCATCACCAACTGCCATTGCTTTTGCATCAACGTTACGCTTAGTTAATTGACTTCTTAACATGTCACACATTTGTTTTAATTGAAAATCACCTTCAGCTTTCAGGATAACATTAGGTTTTTTCCATTCAAAAATGGCTTCAACACCACGAAAATCAAATCGTGTTGTAATTTCACGGTTAGCGTTGTCGACAGCATTTCTTACTTCTTCTAAATCAGTTTCTGATACGATATCCATTGATGGCATAATTTTTCTCTATGGTAGGTTGAATTAATTCAATACCGCTATTATACCTTCACGTTTAATGCACGCAACTAAAGTACTAATTGAAGCAGGAAAATATGCTAGGTGGTGTGCCTAACAGCAGTGCCAAACAAGAACATGCAACAAGAAATACTGAATTAATCATGCTAATATCGAATAACCTCCTTATTTAATTGCAGATTATTTGTGAAAGCTCGCCAGCATTATTACTTTTTTATTACGGTAATTTTCGTAACTCTATTACTGCTTTTCGCGCATGAATTTTTACCCGATGCTTTACGAAAACGCATATTTCAATTTCCAGAGATTGATACCATAGGGCACTTAACTAGCTTTTTCATTTTAACCTGGGTTAGCCACTCCATTATAAAATTGTCACTATCTCTTTCAGTGCCTTTACTTATTTTCTATGGCGCTTTGACAGAAATTGGTCAATCCTTTTTGGGTTATAGAAATGGTCAATTCGGTGACTTTGTCGCTGACGTTGTTGGCATTAGTTTATTCGCGTTAGCAAAGTGGCTGTACCGTAATTTTTTTCGTAAAACTAAGGTCAATAAGCAGTAATTAAAAACCGCTACTCACTGCTACTAATTTAATACAATGGTACAAAATAAACTCATGATTAATAAGCTAAATAATATTATTGTCGTTGGACAAGGAGCAATGGGACTTCTTTGGTACCATCACTTATCTCAACAGAATATTTCACAGAGCGACATCCAAAACGCTGATAAAAATAAAAAGGTTAGCCTACTTGCCTCGAATCAAGATTCGCTGAGTAACAATGAACTAGAGACGGCTACTTATCAATTTACTGCCTACCAGCAAACTCAAACAAAAGCTTATCCGCTAAGCTATAGCCAAATGGTTGATATAGAGTTAGCTGAAGTAATTATTTTATGTCTAAAATCATTTAATATTGCCACTGCAATAAAGGAAATAACTAATAGTATTAGTCCTCATTGCATCATTATTCTTGCTCATAATGGCATGGGCACCTTTGAACATGTGTTGAGTTTACTACCCTATCAGCAAGTTATACTCGCAATGTTAACGACTCATGGCTGTCTACGAAATGCACCATTAGCGATCACCCATACCGGGTTAGGCCAAACGGATATAGGACTACTTTCTGGAGAACTAAGTTTATCCCAACAAACCCAACTCACCAGTCAATTGAATGCCGCCCTTCCCCAGGTAAGCTTTCATCAAGACATTGTGTTAAAACAGTGGTTAAAGTTGGCAATAAATTGTGTGATAAATCCTATCACTGCCATAAATAACATTGAAAATGGTGAGGTAAATAAGCCTAAGTTTACTGAACAGATCAATGCATTATTAACTGAAATAACCAACGTAAGCAAAACTGAAAATATAGATTTAGTGTTAAATGATTTACAGGTAATAGTACGTAAAGTAGCACAAGCAACAGCTAAAAATAGCTCTTCGATGCGTAGTGATGTTTTGGCTGGAAGATCTACAGAGGTTGATTATATTAACGGTTATATTCACCGCTTAGGTGAGAGAAATAATGTTGCCACGCCAGAAAATACTCGTCTGTGGCAACAGGTGTTGAACCTTAAAAATAGCTCTAGAAGTTAAATCTAGAAGTTAAGGACGATACACTTTTACATTTTTGAAGCCATTATCAAGTAAATACAAAGCTTGAAGTTTACTCATCACACCGTGATCACAATATAACAAGTATTCTTTCGTCATATCTAAGTCACCAAACTGAGTAGACAGCTTGTAAAAAGGGATGTGTTTAACTTCTACATTCGCTAATTCTAATGGCTTATCTTCTTCTTCTTCAGGACTACGAATATCAACAACAACAGCATTATCAGGAATATTTTCAACAAGATCTACTGCACGAATCTCTTCTTCAGTCTCTTTACCTATATCTCGAATATCATAAACACGCGTCTCGCTAATAACTTTGTCTAAAACATCAAAATTAAAGTTACCTTCTTCTTCTTCAACTTTCGATAAAACCGCTTTAACCGTTGGTTTTTTAGAAATAACACCACAGTATTCAGGAATGGTTTTAGAAAATTCTTCTGTACCTATTTTACGCGCTATATCAATAATATCTTGCTTATCATAAGCAGCTAATGGGCGTAAAATCAGCGTATCAGTAACACGGTTGATAACGTTTAAGTTAGTTAAGGTTTGACTTGAAACCTGACCCAAACTTTCACCCGTAACAAGTGCTTGAATTTTACCACGCTCTGCTATTTTTGTGGCTGCACGAATCATCATTCGTTTTAGTACCACACCCATTTGGCTATTTTCAACATTATCTAGAATCTCAGCAACAACAGGCTCGAAGTCTACCGCAAAAAATTTAACTTTATGTGAAGCACCAAATTTGTTCCACAAATAATAACTGATTTGTTTAACACCCACTTCGTGAGCAGAACCACCAAGATTAAAGAAACAATAGTGAGTACGCGCACCTTTCTTGATCATTTGATAACTTGAAACACCTGAATCAAAACCACCAGACATTAGCGATAACACATCTTCTTGAGTCGCTATTGGAAAGCCACCTAAACCCTTATGTCGCTGGGTAACAATAAAAAGATCTTTATTTTTAATCTCTAGATGAACTGTAACATCTGGGTTTTTTAGTTTTACTTTCGCACTTTCCACATGTTGATTTAAACCACCACCAACGTACTGCTCAACTTTTAATGAATTAAAATCATGATTTCCTGTTCGTTTAGCACGGACACAAAAAGTCTTATTCTCAATAAATTTAGCATGGACAGCGAGTGTTTTTTCATAAATATCATGAACATCAACAAATTCACTTTGCTGTACTTCTAAGAACATAGGGATACCAGGAATGCACTTAAGGGCTTCTACTAAGCGTTCACGATTCTCAGGTGAATTGTCTTTAGTATTAACTTCAATATTATCCCAGTTCATACGTGTAGTGACTTGTTCGTCAATACGACGTAAAACATTCTTAACGCTCGACTCTAATATTTTAGTAAAACGTTTACGGACGGGGCGAGATTTGATGGTAATCTCGGCTTGAAGCTTTACGATAAATTTCATCGGTTATGACCTAAAAAAGACAAAAAAATAATGGCGCGCATTATACACTATTTTTCAGGGTCTGTTGAGCTTTCGTTTTAGTCTCTGCTTTAGGCTAACTTTAAAGGTAACAAGGAGAAGAGAGTGCGATGTAGTTACTCAGGACAATATACTCAGGATAATTGCTCCTGAAGTATATAGTAAGGTACTTCCTGTACCGTCTGCATTGTCTAATAAGCTACATCCCTGTAGCGTTACTTAACGATTTCCAACGAGCTAACTTTCTATTCTTTAGTAATACCAATTCGCTCAGTTTCTTTGGCTTTACCTTGATTGATAGCTATTTCAACACGGCGATTTCGGCGACGATTTAGCGCATTAGTATTTGGTACTAAAGGTCGAGTATCTGCATGACCTGCAACCACCAAACGACTAGGGTCAAAGTTAGGTACTTTAATTAGCTGATGCGCTATTGCAACAGCACGTTTACTCGATAGATCCCAGTTAGAACTAAACAATTCAGAATCAACACCTCGATTATCAGTATTACCAGAGACCATGATTTCACCCGGCACGGTATTTAATAACTCACCAATTTCACGAATTACAGGCCAAAACTTAGGCTGTAAAAATGCAGATCCCGAAGGGAAGGAGCCATTCTCCCTTATGCGAATAATGACTTGTTGACCCAAAGACTCTAGTTCTATCGCACCATCTTGAATTTGTTGTTCTAACTGTTCAGCTATTTTCTTCACTAATTCGTTTACATGTTCTTGAGCAGCTTCTTCCATATCTTGTTTAGCTTGATCCAATGCCTGCTGTGAGAGTGCATCTTCGGTATTTTGAGATTGGCCTCCACGTTCAGTACCACGTTGCTCTTGTCGACCACCTGCAGAGGTTTCATCACCCGCTTGAAACTCGAGCATTTGCTGGGTCATTTCCATGGTTTGTTGCTGAATAACTTCAATAGGCGTTGGTTCAGGTTTTCCTGGACGAAACTCTTGAGCAATAATACTAGTACCCTTGGGAATATCTTTTACTTCAATTTTATTTTGTACACCAAAAGCAAATTTCATTGAGCCAGCAATTTGCTTAAACTTTAAAACATCCATTTCTGAGAATGATAAAAGCAAAACGAAAAAGCACATTAACAATGACATAAGATCGGCAAAAGTTCCCATCCACGCGGGTAACCCAGGAGGTGGACATTTACATTCTTGTTCAGCCATGCGCCACTCCTAGTATAAAATCTATTAACATAAATTTACTCCCACTACTCTTCAGTTGTATCAACTTTTCTTTTACCTTCGGCTAAATAATTTTTTAATAAACCTTCGATTACGCGTGGGTTTTGACCGTCTTGAATACCCAGTACAGCATCAAGTACTAACTCCTGATTCATCTTTTCTTCAGCCATACGAAGTTTCAACTTTGAAGCAATAGGAATAGCGATAACATTGGCTAAGAAAGCACCGTAGAGTGTTGTTAATAAGGCAACCGCCATAGCTGGACCAATAGACTTAGGGTCATCCATATTAGATAACATGGCAACGAGACCGATAAGCGTGCCAATCATACCCATTGCAGGTGCAACATCAGCAAGGGCCATCATCATATCCGAACCTGTTTCATGACGCTCTGTAGTTAAATTAATATCTTTTTGTAAAGTCGCTCTCACTACATCGGCATCATGGCCATCAACGAGCATATCTACACCCTTTTGCATAAAATGGTTAGTAATCTCTGCTTCTTCTAACGCTAAAAAACCACCTTTACGCGCAGCATCAGCCATATCAACGGCTTTCTCAATTAACTCTTCAGGCTTTTCAAGTTTAAACATAAAGGCTTTGCCAATGATTTTTCCTATACCAAAGAACTGCCCCAAGTTGTAATTAGATAATACGATAAAAATTGAGCCACAAAAAACAATCAATACCGACTGGGTATCAGCGAACATCATAATGTCGCCTGATAGCACCATCGCCATGACTAATAAACCAATGGCACCTAAAATACCAATTAACGTAGCTAAATCCACAAAACTCTCCTAAACAACTAACTAATCGCGCTTTAACACTAATCAGTATAAGAAAGTGCTCACTTCTTTACGCTGAATGGTATTAGACCGTACTTCAATAAAAGAATAGTACATTAAGTGCAAACTATTCGCTAATCTCTAACGAATAATTTACTAATAATAAAGTATCTATATAAGTTTATTATCGCCCGTAGTGTCAATAACTTAACACTAATGATAAAATATTTTTAAAACTATTATTCAAGTAGGTCAATTGACCCACGTTGCAAGCTAAGGTAAGTTTGCGGAATTAATTAATCATTATGTGCTTAGAGCAAAAATCATGGCTAAGAAGAAACTAGAAAACCTCTCTTTTGAAGAATCATTAAGTGAACTTGACACAATAGTGCAAAGTTTAGAGCAAGGTGAATTAAGCTTAGAAGAATCGATGGCACTTTTTGAACGAGGCCTGAACCTGAGCCAATTAAGTCAGGTAAAATTACAAGCTGCAGAGCAAAAAGTACAAATTCTGCTTGATAAGAATGGTACTGCTAAGCTAACTGACTTTGATAGTAGTGCAGGCGAAAATTAATGACGACATTAATTTCTTATGCCCATTATCAACAACGCATCAATGACTTTTTAGCCGCTAAGCTCGAAGGGCTTACCATCAATGATCCCAAGCTTATTGATGCCATGCGTTATGGCTTGCTTATTGGTGGTAAACGCATGCGTCCTTACTTAGCCTATATTACTGGCGAAGCAATATCAGCTGATTTACATGATATTGATGCAGTAGCAGGTGCCTTAGAGTGTATTCACGCTTACTCGCTTTTACATGATGATTTACCTGCGATGGATGACGATGATTTAAGACGCGGCAAACATACTTGTCATAAAGCATTTGATGAAGCAACGGCAATATTAGCAGGCGATGCCTTGCAGACACTTGCTTTTGATATCTTAGCTAATCATACGTTTTCAACGAATCAAACAACTTCTAAAATGCCTATACAGGTAAAACTAATTCAACAATTAGTTCGAGCTTCTGGTTATCAGGGGATGTGTGGCGGACAGGCGCTTGATTTAGCTGCAACGGGTAAAAACATTTCACTATGTGAATTGGAAGTTTTACATTCTCTTAAAACTGGCGCTTTATTGGAAGCATCAGTATTAATGCCTGCTATGTGTAGCGGACAAGTCACCAGTGAATATAAAAAAATATTGAGTGAGTACGCACAGCTGATTGGCCTAGCCTACCAAGTACAAGATGATATTATTGACTTAACATCAACCGAAGAAGAACTCGGTAAACCAGTCGGATCTGATTTAGCAGCTAACAAAAGTACTTATCCAGCGTTGCTTGGTTTACAAGGCGCACAAGACAAAGCTGAAAACTTATTACAACAAGCGCTTCAAGCTTTGAGCAGATTACCTTACAATACCCAATCTTTAGCAGATTTTGCCACTTTTATTGTTAAACGCAGCCACTAGGCGTCAAGACTGAGCAAAACTTTAAATAAAATAATAATTACCAATAGACAAACTATGACTACAAACCTTGCTGACTACCCATTACTTTCTCAGATTAATATTCCAGAGGATCTGCGCAATATGCCGCAGGAACAACTGACACGTATTAGTAATGAATTGCGTAGTTTTTTACTTAATTCAGTAAGTAAAAGTAGTGGACACTTTGCATCAGGCTTGGGGACAATTGAGCTTACTGTAGCCTTACATTATGTATACAACACCCCGTTTGATCACTTGATTTGGGATGTTGGTCATCAAGCATACCCGCATAAAATTTTAACCGGTAGGCGTGATCAGCTACACACTATAAGACAAAAAGGTGGCTTGCACCCTTTCCCTTGGCGTGAAGAGAGCGAGTACGATACTTTAAGTGTTGGTCATTCAAGCACCTCAATTTCTGCCGCTTTAGGTTTAGCAGTAGCCGCTGAAAAAGAAGCAAAAAACCGTAAAACGGTTGCTGTCATTGGCGATGGAGCTATGACCGCAGGTATGGCCTTTGAAGCATTAAATCACGCGGGCGATATCAAAAAAGATATGTTAATCATATTAAATGATAATGACATGTCAATTTCAAAAAATGTTGGCGCATTAAATAACCATCTTGCCAAGTTACTATCAGGCAGTATTTTTACTGGCTTTAGAGAAAGCAGTAAAAAATTATTAGGCAATATTCCGCCAATAAAAGAACTCGCTAGCCGTGCTGAAGAACATTTAAAAGGCATGGTCGTGCCAAGTACTTTTTTTGAAGAGTTAGGATTTAATTATATTGGCCCTATTGACGGCCATGATGTCGAAAGCTTAGTCACAACAATTAAAAACATGCGCAGCTTGAAAGGGCCACAATTTTTGCATGTTGTTACGACCAAAGGTAAAGGGTATCAAGCAGCAGAGCAAGACCCGATCAAATATCATGCTGTACCAAAGTTTAATCCTGAAGAGACTAACTTACCCCAGTCCAAACCAAGTTTACCTACTTATTCAAAAATCTTTGGCGATTGGTTGTGTAAAACAGCTGAAATTGATAAAAAGTTAGTAGCGGTTACTCCTGCCATGGCTGAGGGCTCTGGTATGGTTGAATTTAGCCAACGTTTTCCAGATCAATACTTTGATGTAGCAATTGCTGAACAACACTCAGTAACTTATGCAGCAGGTCTTGCAATTGGCGGTCTAAAGCCGGTAGTAGCAATTTATTCTAGTTTTTTACAACGTGGTTATGATCAATTCATTCACGATGTAGCTATACAAAACTTACCCGTAATGTTTGCTGTTGATCGTGCAGGCATAGTAGGCGCTGATGGTGCTACTCATCAAGGCGTTTTCGACTTAAGCTTTTTACGTTGTATTCCTAATACCGTTATCATGGCCCCCTCTAATGAACGAGAGTGTCAGTTAATGTTAAACACTGGTTACAAGTTAGATGGCCCTAGTGTTGTTCGCTACCCTCGCGGCAATGGTACTGGCGAAATACTCCCTAGTGTTGATGAAACCATTGAACTAGGTAAAGGTGTGACCATCCTTACAGCCGAAGTTATAGAAAACCAAGAACCAACAAACAAAAGCATAGCCATATTAAGTTTTGGCTCTATGTTAGGTGAAGCAAAAAAAGCAGCATTAGAACTTAATGCAACGCTAGTAGATATGCGCTTCGTTAAACCGCTTGATGAATCACTTATTGATGCGTTAAATGCCAAACATGACTGTTTGGTAACGGTTGAAGATAATGCTATAGCTGGCGGTGCTGGCTCAGGCGTGAACGAATACTTACTCGCTCAAGGTAAACCTGTGACTATTCTAAATATTGGTGTTACTGACCATTTTGTTAAACATGGTACTCAGGAAGAAATGCATCATGAATTAGGGTTAGATGCCGAAGGTATTGTGATTAAAATAAAACGCTTTATTAACTAATTTTATGACTGGATATAACATGCAATAAAAAAGGATAATGAAGTAAATTCATTATCCTTTTTTATTAGCAAAGTTTTAACAGTAAAGCCCTACTTCTATTACTAATATTAGACGGGTTAAAAGTCACCACTCACATTGGCAACTTAGCCAGCTACTATAAGTTCTCTACATCAATTCTATTTTGAAGATTGTGTTCAAGCGCTGCTTTTTTCTCACGCTCTTGTCGCTTTTCGCACGGGTTGTCACAGTTACACTCTTTATCAATGCCAACGCTCGCTAAACCACCACAACTACCTGCTAGTGTTTTGTTTTGGAAAATATAACCTACTGCCATGGCAGCACCTACAATAAGGAAAAAACCAAAAGAAATAAGGAAAATCATCATAATGCTATGCTCTCAATTAAAAACAGCCAATGCTCAGGACAAGAGTCATTGTAATAAATATCATCCACGACCCTCTTATTAAAATAAGAAGCAGTCGCTATGTGTTAAACAAACGGGTGTTATTTCAAATATTGTTTGAATTTTACCGTAAATCGCTCATCAAAGCCATTTTCAGTCTTAGAAATAAATAATGCCGCAAGGTTATTTTCTGTAGCAAAAACCATTCCTTTTTCCATGCCCATCACCATCAAGGTGGTTGATAAGCCATCAGCCGTCATAGACGAAGGATGAATTACGGTTACAGACACTAAATTATGGTTAATCGGTTTCCCCGTATCTGGATCGATAATATGAGAAAAGCGCTGACCATCTGCTTCAAAGTAATTACGGTAGTCACCAGAGGTAGCTACCGCATTGTCTTTAGGAATAATGACTTGATGAACAGCGCGTTCTTCACCACTTGGATCAAGAATTGGTTTCTCTATTGCAATGGCCCACAGTTCACCTGTGTGTTTAAAGCCCCTTAATCGCATTTCTCCGCCAATTTCTACTAAGTAGCGGGTAAATCCATTACTTTCAATTAACTCAGCAACAACATCGACACCGTAGCCTTTAGCAATTGTTGATAAATCTATATATAAGTCAGGTGTTTTTTTAGCAAGAAAATTACCTTCTAGCACCAAATTTTGTAAACCGACACGTTTTTTAGTCGCCGCTAATATCGCATCACTTGGAACGGTTTCAGGACGCTGCTCAGGTCCAAAACCCCAAAGATTAACTAATGGCCCAACGGTCACATCAAGCTTTCCTTCACTTAATTGACCAAGACGAATAGATTCTCTAACAACACGAGCAAACCCTGGTGAAATTTCAATAGCTTTAGTTGATGTTAATTGATTAAATTGTGACAACTCAGAATCAGGAATATAAGTCGACATTTCTTGATTAACTTGTTCTAGCGCTGCATCAATTTTTTGTTGCAAGTTAAGCGTTTCCACCTGTTCTTTAGTGCCAACAACTTTAATATTATAAGTTGTACCCATCGTACGACCTTGCAATAAGATTTCTTGTTTACCGGTATTATTACTTGGGAAGCAAGCTGATAATGCCAGTACCAAAGCGGCTAACAACGTTAGTTTCATTTTATTCATAAGTGGTTCCAAATTATTATTTATGTGAGCCTATTTAAAAAATAGGCTCACATAAATAATAAAGACGACCGAAGTCGTCTTTATTTTAATGTTCATCAACAGTATATTTTAGCTTAAGCGTCGAATAGTGCCGCTAATTCAAGGCGGATGCACGGAGCCTATGACTATAGGTGAGTACATCCAACGCTGAAGTCGTGCCACTAGGCAAGCTTAAAGTAAAATATTAGCCGCCGAAGTCATCCAGCATTATATTCTCATCTTCAACACCAAGATCTTTAAGCATACCGATAACAGCAGCATTCATCATTGGTGGACCACACATGTAGTATTCACAATCTTCTGGTGCTTCATGGTCTTTCAAATATTCTTCAAAAAGAACATTATGGATAAAACCAGTTAAGCCATCCCAGTTATCTTCAGGTTGTGGATCAGATAAAGCAACATGCCATTGGAAGTTATCATTATCAGCCGCTAGGCCATTATAATCATCTTCATAGAACATTTCGCGCTTAGAGCGGGCACCATACCAGAAACTCATCTTACGTTTAGACTCTAAACGCTTAAGTTGGTCAAAGATATGAGAACGCATTGGAGCCATACCAGCACCACCACCAATAAAGACCATTTCATTATCAGTTTCTTTAGCGAAGAACTCACCAAACGGACCTGAAATAGTCACTTTATCACCAGCCTTAAGGCTGAAGATAAATGATGACATTTTACCTGCTGGTAAATGTAAACGTCCAGGAGGCGGCGTAGCAATACGCACATTAAGCATGATAATGCCTGCTTCTTCTGGGTAGTTAGCCATTGAGTAGGCACGTAATGTATCTGTGTCTACTTTTGACTCTACGTCGAAGAAACCAAAATGTTTCCAATCGCCACGGTACTGTTCATCAATATCAAAATCACTATATTTAACATGATGTGCTGGTGCTTCAATTTGAATGTAACCACCCGCTTTAAACGGTACTGATTCACCATTTGGAATTTGCAGTTTCAGCTCTTTAATGAACGTTGCTTTGTTATCGTTTGAGATAACTTCACATTCCCATTGTTGAACACCGAAGATTTCATCTTCAACTTCAATTTCCATGTCTTGTTTAACAGCAACTTGACACGCTAAACGACAGCCAGTTTTAGCTTCACGTTTATTGATGTGACCTTCTTCCGTAGGAAGAATATCACCACCACCTGAATGCACTTCAACACGACATTGGCCACAAGTACCACCGCCGCCACATGCTGAAGGAATAAAAATCCCTTGATCAGCTAGTGCACCTAATAATTTTCCGCCTGCAGCTGTTTTCACAGCTTTTGTCGGGTCGCCATTTATACTGATCGTTACTTCACCACTTGATACTAACTTAGATTTAGCAAATAAAATCACTAAGACTAAGGCAATAATTATCGCGGTAAACATCGATACGCCGAGAATAATTTCCATCGACTATTCCTTAAACTTCTCTAAGGGTGCAACACAGAATATTTGCATTACACCGACCAAATTTATAACGAAATACCACCGAAAGAAAGAAAGCCAAAAGCCATCAATCCAGCAGTAATAAATGTAATACCTAAACCTTTCAAACCGTTTGGCACATCAGAATATTTCATCTTTTCGCGCAAACCAGCCATCAATACAATTGCTAACATCCAACCTATACCTGAGCCAACGCCGTAAACGACACTTTCGCCAAGCGTAAGGTTTTTCGCAACCATAAATGATACTGCACCAAAAATGGCACAGTTAACTGTGATTAAAGGTAAGAAGATGCCAAGTGCTTGATACAAAGCAGGGAAATACTTATCTAAAAGCATTTCTAAAATTTGTACTAAAGCAGCAATAACCCCGATAAAGGTAATAAATGACAAGAAGCTAAGGTCAATTGATTCTTTCGGATCAGTAATTCCCATTAGGCTATCAAGTGCACCCGGCGCTAAAATTGCTTGGTAGATAATTTGGTTAGCAGGAACTGCTAAACCAAGTACTACAACAACCGCAACACCTAAACCAATCGCTGTGCTAACTTTCTTTGATACCGCTAAGAAAGTACACATACCTAAGAAGAAGCTTAATGCCATATTCTCAATAAATATGGTTTTAACAAATATGCTTAAATAATGTTCCATGATTAATCCTTCTCAACTTGTTCTGGTTTCCACTGGCGTACAGCCCAGATGATTAAACCAATTATGAAGAATGAACTAAAAGGTAAGACTAATAGACCATTACCTTGGTACCAACCACCATTTTGGATCAAAGGCAGAACTTCAGCACCAAATAAGGTACCAAAACCAAATAATTCACGGAAGAAAGCAACAACCATTAAGACTGCACCGTAACCTAAGCCATTACCGATACCGTCTAAGAAGCTCACGCCTGGCTTTTCTTTCATAGCAAAAGCTTCAGCACGACCCATAACGATACAGTTAGTAATAATCAAACCAATATAAACCGATAATTCTTTCGATAATTGGTAAGAGAAAGCTTTTAATACTTGGTCAACAACAATTACGAGTGAAGCAATAATCGCCATTTGCACAATAATACGTACGCTTGATGGTATTTGATTACGAATAATCGAAATAAACAAGTTTGAGAATGCTGTTACTAGCATAACCGCAACGCTCATAACCAAAGCATTGGCCATTGAACTTGTTACAGCAAGCGCAGAACAAACACCGAGTACTTGTAAAGCAATTGGGTTGTTATCAACAACAGGTCCGAAGAGGACTTTTTTAGTATCTGAAGACATTAGTTCAATCCTCCATTACGGAATTTAGCAATAAAAGGACCATAGCCTTCATCACCCAACCAAAAATGCAAGGTACGCTGAACACCATTACTGGTTAATGTAGCACCAGATAACGCATCAACACCGTGAACATCACCTTTCTTAGCGCCACCTTTAACGATTTGAATTGCGATATTGCCTTGCTCGTTATACATTTTTTTACCTGGCCATAAGGCTTTCCATTTAGGGTTAAGCACTTCTGCGCCCAATCCTGGAGTTTCCTTAAGATCAGAATAAACAACGCTTTTAACGGTGTTCAAATCTGGTGCTAGACCAACAAAACCATACATAAGATCCCATAAACCACTACCTACGATAGGTAATACAATAGTATCTAATTGACCTTGTTCAGTTTTAACCAAATAAACAACTGCGTGGTCAGCACGACGACTAAGACCTGCTATATCATTAGCTGGTTTAGTACTTTTTGCTGAATCACGAGAGTCTGAACGCTCGTCAAACGTATTAACATCACCTTCAATAATTGTACCTGTTTTAAGGTCAATCATTTTAGCTATAACGCGTTTGTTATAAGTACCAACAATATCTTTACCTGCATCAGCTAATAAACCCGATGCTTCAAGAATCTTAGTTTGCTTATCAAGCAATTTGTTAGCTTGTTGTAGTGGTTTTAGACCAACCGCGGCAATAGATACCAAGGCAGCACACACTAAACAGATAACTAAAACAAAACCTAGGGTTCTGCCAAATGTTTCTTTATTACTAGACATTACGTGCAAGCCTCCGTTTGATATTGCCTTGTACTACAAAGTAGTCAAACAATGGTGCGAACAAGTTAGCGAATAAAATAGCTAACATCATACCTTCTGGGAATGCTGGGTTAACAACACGAACCAATACCACCATAACGCCAACTAAAGCGCCAAACCAGTATTTACCTGTATTGGTAAACGAAGCAGAAACAGGGTCAGTTGCCATAAACATCATACCAAAAGCAAAACCACCAATAACTAAGTGCCAATGCCAAGGCATAGCAAACATAGCATTAGTCTCACTGCCAATAACATTGAATAATAATGAAGTAACAACCATACCGCCAAACACACCTAATACGATGCGCCAAGAAGCAATACCTTTATAAAGGATGTAAGCACCACCCAATAGAATAGCAAAAGTAGACACTTCACCTACAGAACCAGGAATAAAGCCCCAGAAAGCGTTCCACCAATCAGCATTCACTGAGTAATCAACAAGACCTTGGCTAGCAGAGCTAAGCATAGTAGCGCCAGAGAAACCATCAGCAGCAACCCATACAGCATCACCTGAAATTTGGCTTGGGTAAGCAAAGAATAAAAACGCACGACCAGCTAACGCTGGGTTTAAGAAGTTTTTACCTGTACCACCAAAGATTTCTTTCGCGATAACGATACCAAAAGTAATACCTATGGCAACTTGCCATAAAGGAATACTAGCCGGTAAGATAAGTGCGAATAAGATTGAAGAAACGAAGAAACCTTCATTCACTTCATGACCACGCACTGCTGCAAATAGTACTTCCCAAAAGCCACCAACAATAAAGGTAACAGCATAAATAGGTAGGAAGAACATGGCGCCATAGAACATCATATCAAATGTGCCAGAGCTAGCAGTTAACGATCCGCCAAGTAAGCTGAATAAATCAACCTGCCAAGATTGTGGTAAAGCATAACCTGCAGCTAAAGCGTCAACCGCTTGAAAACCAATGTTATACATACCAAAGAACATGGCTGGAAAAACTGCAAGCCATACAGTGATCATAATACGCTTTAGATCAATGCTATCACGAACGTGAGTTTTACCTTTATTGACCATGCCTGGAGTAAATAACCCCGTAGCAACGGCTTCATAAAGTGCAAACCACTTCTCTTGTTTGCCGCCTTTTTCAAAATGCGGTTCAATATCTTCAATAAACTTTTTCAAGCCCATGACTAACCTTCCTTTTCGATTGTGGTTAGGCAATCACGAAGAATAACACCGTAATCTGTTTTGCCTGGGCAAACAAATGTACACAGTGCTAAATCTTCTTCGTCTAGCTCTAAGGCACCTAGTTGTTGCGCACCGTCGGTATCACCAGAACAAATATCGCGTAAAAACAAGGTAGGTAAAATATCTAATGGCATAACACGTTCAAAGTTACCAATTGGAACCATGGCACGTGAGCTACCGTTAGTCGTAGTAGTCATATTAAATAACTTACTCGGGAAGAAGTGCGACATATAAGCACGAGTTACTGAGAACTTATTAGGACCTGGGTACATGTAACCAATCAATTCTTTTTCACGACCTTCAAGAATTAATGATACTTGTACGCTATAACGACCTAAATAACCGTGAACAGCGCTGGCTGTTGCACCCATTAATAATGAGCCAGAAACAACACGTAATTCACCTTCAGCGGTTTCGCCTGCTGATAATTCAGCAGTGCTAGCACCTAAAACCGTACGTACTAAACGTGGGTTTGTGGCGGCAGGACCGGCGAGTGAAATAACACGAGTATTATCGATTTCACCTGTAGTGAATAATTTAGCGATCGCAATAACATCTTGGTAACCAACATGCCAAACAAATCTTTCAGCGCTTACTGATTTTAAGAAGTGAATATGCGTACCTACAAGTCCTGCAGGATGCTTACCAGCAAATTCAGTTACTGTTGCATTGCTATCTACCGGGATATTTGCCCCTGGCGCTTTGCTAACAAATACTTCACCACTAGTTAAACGAGATAAAATGGTTAAACCATTTTTAAACGCTTCACTTTGCTCATTAATAATGATTTCTGGATTCGCCGCCAATGGATTAGTATCCATCGCACTAACAAAAATCGCAGCAGGTTCACTATCAATAGCGGGTACTTTGCTAAATGGACGCGTTCTTAATGCTGTCCATAAACCTGAATCGACTAGGTTCTTAACAACGTTTTCACGTGCTAGAGAAGCAAATTCAGTTGCTGGATAAACGGTAAACGTTTCTTGATCGTAGCCATCGACATCGATAACAACTGATTGTAAAACACGTTTTTCACCGCGGTTAATTTCTTTTACAACACCGGCAGCTTGAGCTGTGAATTTAACGCCAGGATTTTTTTTATCTTCAAAAATCACCTGACCTTTTTTTACGCGATCACCCACTTTAACAAACATGGTTGGACGCATACCCACAAACTCTTCACCGAGTGTTGCAACGGTTTTGATGGACGGACCATCATGGATTACCTGCTGAGGAGCGCCTTTTACAGGAACATCCAAGCCTTTTTTTATTGTAATCATAAACACTTGCACTACTTTTGATGGGAGTATAAAAATCAGTTCATTAGCTTATCTAATGAATATCACGGCATAAAAAGCCTAAATATCAATTAGATAAAAATTAAGTCACCAATTTCAGTGTATTTCAGTGAAGAATTAATTTCAGCGTTGCCACTAAAGAAAAAAACCCACTGGCTCTAAGTTAAAATTTTCTGGCGCGATATTACCACAAAAAGACCTTTTTATTCTACGGGCATTTTAAATTTTTCATTACTATTTACGTCAACAAATGTCTATTTTGCGAAGCTATAGCTGATAATTTCGTTTTGTAAATAAGACCTTGGTGGAGCAAAGGGGGCATTAGTTGAACATCACACCTGATTTCTCAATACCTTGATTATTATTTTTAAGTCGGCTAATGCTGAAGTTCGTGTAATAGAAATGATTCATAAATAAATCCATCACGGAATCCTAATAAAAATATATCGATATTGATTAGTTATGTTAATAAATATGAGCTTATTACACATATTATCAGTTAACTAAAATATACAAAGGTTCATTATCTTTAAAAAATTTTCAATCTGAATTTTAGACATTAAAAAAGCAGCTTATAATTGCTGCTTTTTTATATCTATTGATGCAAATAACTACACGTTATTCATCGCAAGGTAATTATCACTCTATTGTCATTTAAGCTTGAAAAATGGCCTCGATTGACAAGTTTTGTTGGGATAAAATATCACGTAAACGCTTTAATGCTTCAACTTGAATTTGACGAACACGTTCGCGTGTTAAACCAATTTCACGGCCTACATTTTCTAGCGTAGATGCTTCATATCCAAGTAAACCAAAACGCCTTGCCAACACTTCTCTTTGCTTGGTATTAAGCTCATTTAACCAATGAATAATATTATTGCTCATATCTTCTGACTGTAAATCACTTTCAGGTCCGGTACTTTTCTCATCAGCAATAACATCTAATAACGCTTTATCTGAATCTCCTGCAAAAGGGGTATCTACAGAGGCAATTCGCTCGTTTAATCGCAACATTTTATTGACATCGGCGACTGGTCTATCAAGGTGTTGTGCAATATCTTCTGCAGTAGGCTCGTGATCGAGTTTTTGAATTAATTCACGAGAAGCACGTAAATAAATATTAAGTTCTTTAACAACATGAATGGGTAATCGAATAGTACGGGTTTGGTTCATTATTGCCCGTTCAATGGTTTGGCGTATCCACCAAGTAGCATAAGTTGAAAAGCGAAAGCCTCGCTCAGGGTCAAATTTTTCTACGGCTCTAATTAAACCTAAGTTTCCTTCTTCAATTAAATCGAGTAAAGGTAAGCCGCGATTATTATAACGTCTAGCTATTTTCACAACTAAACGTAGATTACTCTCAATCATCCGTTTTCTTGATGGTTCGTCGCCTTTAAGGGCTAGACGTGAGAAGTAAACTTCCTCTTCAGCGGTTAATAACGGTGAGAAACCTATTTCACTCAAATAAATCTGTGTAGCGTCTAGGTTTGACGGTGCATCTTCCTTCGATTCAATCGTTTTTTTTTGTTCTTTTAATTTGACCATGCTATTTCTCCCAAATTTGCAAAGCTTAATTTTAATTTTAAATATTCACGACAACTCCGATTTTTTATTATTTATTCTATGGTTTATTATTTACTTTTATAATTTTATTTTTTTGGTAAATATTTTAAAGGATTTACTGATTTACCTCGAAAGCGTATCTCAAAATGAAGCATTACTTTGTTGGCATCAGTGTCACCCATGGTGGCAATAACATCACCGATATTTATGATCTGCTGTTCTTTAACAAGAATACGATCATTATGGGCATAAGCACTTAAGTAGTCATCGTTATGTTTTATAATAATGAGTTTACCGTAGCCCCTTAGAGCATTACCTGCGTATACCACCTTACCTGTCGTAGAAGCTTTAATCTTAGTTCCGCGACGGCCTGTAATATCAATCCCTTTATTACCCTGCGCACTATTTGAAAAATACTCTACAACTTTGCCCTTAACCGGCCATTGCCATCGACTAATTTTTTGTGAAAACTTTTCCGATGCTAAAGTGCTGTTTTGGTATGATTTTCGAGTGCTTACATTTTCACCATACGCCTGCTTTTTAGTAGATGCAAGTGTATTTTTTGCGCTGTTTTTCTTATTAGCTGTAGAGCTTTTAGTCGAATTTTTATGTGATACCTTGTGTTTACTTACTTCCGCTGTTTTTTTAACCTTAGGTTCAACTAAAAATATTTTTTGTCCTGGATATATTCGATACGGCGAGGAGATTTTATTTAACCGAGCAATTTTTCTAACGTCTGAATTCGCCCGCCAAGCAATTGAATAGAGAGTTTCTCCTTTTTTAACAAGATATTGCGACGTCCTAATAGAATCTTTATTACGCTCTCCTATCACAATATTTGACACTGGAGCGGGGGTATTGCGGCTACTACATGAGAAAAGAGTGATTGCAAAAATAACGTAAGTAAATAAGTATTTAGCTAGTCGAAAAAAACTCATAGGAAATCCACTACAGGAAATCCCACTGCATTTTTCATACAACAAAAACCAATACTTATGCACGTAAATTGAATATCAATTCACCTTAACGTAAAGCGAAATAGCCAACAACGATGGCACCAACAATTCCCCAACCTAAAACATCAACCCATTGCCTTATCTTTTGTTCCATAGCACTACCGCCCCACTTAATTAGGCCCGCCACAAGGAAAAAACGTAAACCTCGTCCTATAGCAGAAGCAATAAAGAATGGTAGGAAAGCCATATGCAAAAATCCCGCACTGACCGTAAACAATTTATAAGGGATAGGCGAAAATCCAGCAATAAACACCACCCACACACCCCACTCATTAAACCAACCAATAGCTGTATCAAATCGATCTTGATAACCAAAATTAGAAATAAGTGGCTGAATCCAAGGTTCAAACATTAGGTAGCCAAGCCAATATCCAACTGCTCCTCCTAGAATTGAAGCAATGGTGGTTATCCCAGCAAAATACCACGCCTTGTGTGGTTTTGCTAAAACCATAGGTGCAAGTAAAACATCAGGCGGGATAGGGAAAAATATGGACTCGGCAAAGGTAAGTGCTACTAAGAAACGCGGGGCAAACTGATGTTCTGCCCAGCGTAAAGTCCACTGGTAAAGACTTGAAAAAACTTTCACTACAATAAATCTCCGGGTACTAAAGGTACAAAACGCACAGCTTCAACTTGCTGTTCGTTGAAAACATCACCTTCACGAGTGATGATTTTTAAAATTTGAGTTTGTTCTCCAACGGGGATAACTAAACGCCCACCGTCAGCTAACTGTTCTAATAATGCGGGTGGTACACTCGAAGGAGCCGCAGTAACTATAATGGCGTCAAAGGGCCCTTTGCTTCGCCAACCCTGCCAACCGTCACCATGTTTCATTGCTACATTGTGTAAATCCATAGCACGTAAGCAGCGTTGTGCTTGCCACTGTAACGCTTTAATTCGCTCAACCGAAAAAACTTTATCTGTTAGCTGAGCTAAAATAGCGGTCTGATAACCAGAGCCAGTGCCTATTTCTAATATATTTTGTGGTCGGCCATCTGCTAAGAGCAACTCAGACATCTTGGCAACAATATAAGGCTGTGAAATAGTCTGCCCTTGCCCAATGGGTAAGGCAGTATTGTCATAAGCTTTATGAGCCAAAATTTCAGGCACAAATATGTGCCTAGGAGAATGAGCGATAGCCTGTAAAACAGCAGGATTACTAATACCTTCACTTTGTAGTTTTTGCGCTAGTAGCTCTCCACTGCGCTTTGATTTTCCGCCTATGCGACTAGACATCATAAGAATACATCCGATTTAATCTGATAAGTTAAGCTCTGTAAGCCAACTTTTAATATTTTCTATACTACGATGAGCAGTCATATCAACGGTTAGTGGTGTTACTGACGCATAGCCATTAGCAATCGCATGGAAGTCGGTTCCTTCTCCCCCATCGAGTTCTTGCCCTAACACGCCATACCAATAAATATCACGCTGCCATGGGTCTTGCATTTTTTGCATACGTTCAGCTTGGTGACGGTGGCCTAAGCGCGTTACTTTTATCCCTTTTAGTTCAGCTAAGGGAATATCAGGGACATTAATATTTAAAATTTGATCTGCTGGTAATGGATGAGTACGTAAACGTTTGATTATTTTTGCAGTGACAATTGCTGCCGTTTGATAATGTTGCTCATTTTTTCCCGCCAAAGATACTGCAATAGCAGGCATGCCCATGTGGCGCCCTTCAGTTGCCGCCGCGACAGTGCCTGAATAGAGAGTATCATCGCCTAAATTAGCGCCTTTATTTATACCTGCAACCACTAAATCACAATCAGTAAAGAGCTGACTACTGCCTAGGTGCACTGAATCTGTTGGTGTACCGTTAACCGAGATAAAGCCATTATCCAAGGGCTCTGCCCGTAAAGGGTTGAGTAATGTTAAAGAGTTACTGGCACCACTGCAATTTCGATCTGGGGCGACTACGTTTACCGAGAAATGTTTAACGAGTTCATCAAATAGCACTTTAATACCTAATGCGTGCACGCCGTCATCATTGCTTAGTAATATTTTCATTTTACTCGTTAAGCTTCGTTCATCCATAATTTATGCCGAATCCTGCTGATTTGGGTTAGCAATATTTTCTCTTTTATCAATACGCGTTGTCATATCTTGGTAGTTCAATAACTCACGTAAAACCGTAGTGGCATAACATCCAGAAGGTAAAAAGAAACTAATTTTTACTGCATTGTTACCTTCTTCCGCTGATAATAATTCAATATCGGTATCGCTAACCGTCAAGCGAATGCGACGGCGCTCTTGTTTTAGACCAAAACGTGGTAACCCTTCACAAAACTCCTGATTTTTTGTCGCAACTTCTTGTTCTAATGCCAGTGGTGCATTGCTAGTCATCAGTTCACCAGCGCCCCACATAGGTGCGGTTATATCAACATCTTTATCAGTAAAGCGTTGTTCAATAGCGCTATCGACTTCATCAAGATGAAATACTGATTGTGTACCCGCTAGCATTAACACATCGCCAACAGCTACTTTATCGAAACATTGCTGTTGAATGCGTTCATTAAGCACAGCATTAAAAATATGCGATCGAGCTGCCGATAGATACATACCACGCTTTTTCTTATCTTTTATTTTCTGCCCTGCGAATAAAGATAAAGCACGGTCTATATTGCCACCGCCGATACCAAAACGCTGCTCACCAAAATAATTAGGGACACCCTGATCAACAATTTGTTGCCAGCGCTTAGTAAATGCTTTGATAGCGGTCACTTCACGTAAAATCAGCTCAAACCTATTACCCGTTAATGCGCCTGTGCGTAATTTCTTATTGTGTCGCTTATAAGAAAGGATCTCTACGCCTTCAATATTTAAGTCATCTAAATTGTATTCTTGCTTACCTGGAACGTGTACACCGAACCACTGTTCGGTTATCGCAAAACGATCCTTTAAGCCAGCATAAGAAACAAGCTGTTCTTTTACTTCAAAATACTTAGCGAGTTCTCGGGCGACAAATAAGGTATTAGCACCTGTTTTTCGAATATGAACAAATAAATGCTCCCCTTCACCACAGGGTAAAAAGGGTATTTCTTCAAAAACTTGAAAGTCACTTATTTGACTACGTAATAAACCACTCGATTCTGGTTTACCATGTAAGTAGGCTTGTTCAATTAACATGTTATCTATCTTCTTATAATTCTGTATGTGTTAGCGATAAAAGGCGATAAACCCAACTAAATATTTTGTATTTCTTCGATAAGTGGTAAAGGGTGATCAATCGCTATTAATAAAACGACAGCATGTACTGAGATACCTTCTTTTCGTCCGGTATACCCTAGTTCCTCTGTCGTGGTGGCTTTAACATTAACTTGCTCAATCGTTGCTTTTAAGTCTTCACTTAAACACGTTCGCATCGCTACCAAGTGAGGTGCCATTTTGGGTGCTTGAGCTACAATAGTAATATCAGCATTACCTAGTTGAAAGCCCTTGTTTGTCATTAACGAAACCACATGACGTAGTAGTATTCTGCTAGAGATGTTTTCATACTGCCCATCGGTATCAGGAAAGTGGTTGCCAATATCCGCTAAGCATAACGCCCCTAAAATAGCATCACAAAGCGCATGAATTGCAACGTCGCCATCGGAATGTGCGATAAACCCCTGGTCAAATGGTATTTCCACCCCACCGAGTACTAAAGGCCCTTCGCCACCAAATTTATGTACATCAAAACCATGACCTATACGCATTTTGTTGTCCTTTTATCTAGTTATACCAATCAAATTAACTAAGTGATCTATTTAAATAGTCTAATTGGTATTATTCGTTTGCTTATTTAAATAAAATTCAGCTAGTGCTAAATCATTAGGGTGAGTTATTTTTATATTTTCACTACTTGCTGAAACTAACAAACTGGGTAAGTTCGCATATTCAATAGCTGACGCTTCATCTGTTATTTTCAAACTATTTTCCAGCGCTTTCTCTATGGCAAGCGTTAACTCATCTGTCTTATACATCTGTGGTGTCAAGGCATGCCATAATTGTTCTCGTTCAACAGTACGCTCGATAATACTGCTATCACCTTCAGCATTCTCTTTAGAGGGTATGCCACGTTTCATGGTATCTCTAACAGGTGTGGCTAATATACCGCCGTAATCATTGCTTAAACATTGAGTAATTAACTTATCGATATCTTCATGGCTAACACAAGGGCGCGCCGCATCATGTACTAATACCCAAGGGTATTTATCCCTATCGACAGCTTTTAAGCCATTGAGTACTGAATCAACTCGTTCACTACCCCCGTTTACACGAATGATGTCTTTATGATGTGCTAATTGAGATTCCGCAAAGTATTGGTCATCGGTCCCTAAAGCAACAATAACTTGGCTAATTAAAGGGTGATTTAACAATCTCATCACTGTATGCGACAAAATTGTTTCATTATTGATGCGAAGGTATTGTTTTGGACAATTTGCCTGCATACGTTTACCCACACCTGCAGCGGGAACAATAGCAATAAACTTTAGTGCTGACGCCATTAAGAAGCTACCTTGCTATTCATCTAATTATTTACGTTACGAGTGTTATTTTCTTTGGGGATAAGTCGAAAGAATGTTTCATTTTCTTTTATCATACCTAACTCATTTCGAGCACGTTCTTCAATCGCTTCAAGTCCTAATTTTAAATCATCAGTGTCAGCAAAAAGTAATTTATTGCGTTGTTGTAATTTTTCATTGGCGCTCTGCTGGCGAACAACATTTTCTTTCAGGACAAGATAATCAGGCACACTATTTTTACCAAACCAAAGTCGGTATTGAAGTAATACTAATAATATCAGCAAAATAGCTGTGAATACGCGCATGACAACCTAAATAAAGTGTATAGAAAAATACGAGATTATTACCGTTATTATACCTATCTACGGGCAGAGTTAAATAGCTAACGGTTTTTTGAAGTTTTTCCAATTAATAGAGCAAGATAGTAACAATTCTCTCAACGTTGGAATAATAGGAAGTTGTTTATTATTGCCTTGCCAGCAATGCCCAGAACAAGCTGAAGTCATTATTTTTTTATTGGGTTTAAGCAGGCGCTTATTTGCCTCCTGATCTTTATTCATTAATTGATCAGCGGCTAATGAAAACCAACCCCCAACATTTGTTCGTATTCTCTGCTTATCAAGATCGATCCGATCAATGCAATCAATTATAATATGATCAGCTAACAACACAGGTACAGCAAGTCCGACGTAAATATCTTTTTGCAAGTACCAGTTAATTGTATTCGCACACTCTTGCTCAGTTTCTTGTCCAGTTAAAGGCATTTGTTTACCTTGTTTAGCTGACCAACTGGCATTTTGAGTATCTAGCAGCAGTGGCGAGTGCCCTTGTGCGATAACCGTTACCATAGCATGAGCCGTACGAGTTATATAATAAGACAAACTTTCTAAGCGTGCTTGTACCGACTGCGCACTTGAAAAATCGCCCTTGGCAATAATACTAATTTCTCGCTGATAAAGGCCGTTGCAAAGCTCTGCAAAATCCCCTGTCTCAGTGTGTAGTTGCCAAAGGCTAGATTGCGACATAATTCCTACCCTATATAAATTCTACTTTACATAAGTTTTACTTTAGACATATTCCAACAATAAACAGCATGCTGAGTATCCCGCACCAAAAGAGCACAATACACTCTTATCTCCAGTGGATAGGTCTTGCTTATTCTTGTGTAAAGCAATAATACAGCCTGCTGAACTAGTGTTTGCATACTCATCTAATATAATGGGAGCTTCACTACTGCTTGGTTCTCTTCCAAGTACTTTTTTACCGATAAAGTTATTCATATTAATATTTGCTTGATGTAAATATAATCGCTTAATATCATCAGCACCTAGACCCATTTTTGCCATTTCACTGGTAATTAAAGTAGATACCATAGGCAAAACTTCTTTAAACACTTTTCGTCCTTGCTGGATAAAGAACTTATCATCATGATCCACATTTTCTGGACTACAATTATTCATATAACCAATATTACTACGAATATTATTAGAAAAGCTGGTCATTGGTTTTTCACTGATGATTTTAAAAACATGCTAAGCATTAGCTGTACTTTCATCTTCGATGATAGAAGCCGTTGCTACATCGCCAAAAATAAAATGACTATCCCTATCTCGGTAATTAATTTGTGGCGATAATATTTCAGGGTTAATTACCAACACTGTTTTTGCTGTGCCGCTACGAATGGCATTTGCCGCATTGATAATACCAAAAGTGGCCGCCGAACAAGCGACCAACATATCGAATCCCCAACCGCCACAGCCAAGGGCATTTTGGATTTCAATCGCCATGGCCGGGTACGAACGCTGGGTGTAAGCACAAGCAACAATAATAAGGTCAATATCAGCTGGTGTTTTATTGGCAGCTAACATTGCTTCCTTAGCTGCTGCAACACCTATCTCTGCCTGCATAGATAGTTGGTCATTATCACGTTCAGTATAACGTGGCGACATAATGTCGACATTTAAAATGCTCTCCTTCTCCATGACATAACGGCTTTTTATGCCCGAAGCTTTTTCGATAAAACTACTGTCTGAAGGAGATAACGCGACTATCTTACCTTCTTCAATCTCCTGACTATGAGTAAGATTAAATTTTTCTACGTATTGGTTAAAACAGTGTACTAATTCATCATTTGAGATGCTCTGGGTTGGCGTGTACAACCCAGTTCCACTAATCACTACAGCCATAATAGGTCTCTTAAAATAAAGGGTAAATGTCATTGTATTTATGTGACAACGACGTACTCAAAGCAAGTATACTGGTATGACCATACAATTACCACAAACTCAAATAATGTCGTAAAGCTATCAAAAACCTGACTCTACTTGCCTGTTTATAATACTAATACTACACCACAACACCATCGTTACAATTTTTATTTAACAGTGACGTTCACTACTCTGTGATGACTATCAGGTTAAAATTTTAACGCTCAGTATTCCAGCTAAATAAATAAGCCCCTAAGACCAAAAAGACACTACTCATCAGCAGTAATATATTAACATGAAAACTAATATCACTAAGCGTGGCTCCTTCTGTAATAACAGCCCTTGCGCCAGCAACTAAGTGAGTTAGAGGCATAAAGTCTGCCAATGTTTTTAACGCATCAGGCGCTCCCTCTAAACTAAACCAAACGCCTGAAAGCATCATCATAGGCCATGAAGTTAAATTCAATAGGCCGCCAATAAGCTCTTCGCTTTTACTACGACTTGCTACAAGTAGCCCTAGACTAATTAAACAAACAGCACCTAATGCTCCGATAATGAATAGATCAATATAACTCCCTAACATAAAGAAGTCGAAAAATAGATTACAGCCACTATAAACAACCGTTGACATAAACATAACAATAAATAGCCGTGATAATAATTGCGCAGAAATAAATTCAAATGAGGATAATGGTGTTGCTTTTAAACGTTTTAACACTGAGTTTTTTCTATATCGCACGATGACATAACCCACGCCAAATAGGCAACTGAACATCATATTCATGCCCAAGATTCCCGGCAGTACCCAATCAACATACCGGATGTTCTTGCCACTGCTTTGTAGACGCGTAAAACCTGATTGTTGACCGAGGAATATTTTTTCAATTAAGTAACTTTTTGATGACTCTTCATTTACCCAATAACGCTTAGCATCATAGTCAACTAACAAATCGAGACTGTGCCGGCTAAGCTTTGCTTTCGCTAAAACAAGATCGCTATAATCAATAAAATCAATAAAACGTAACTGAGTAAGTGTTGTTTTGGCAGCACTTTCATTTTGCTCTTGTGCAACGATCAATCCCACTTTATAGGCTGAACGCCCATCTCCAGAAAAGATAAATGAAAAACCGACTAATAATAAAACGGGAAAAAATAAGTTCCAGCCAAGCGCTGACCTATCACGGAAAAACTCAATATTTCGTGCTTTAAAAACTGCAAAAAAACGTTTCAAATTCATTTTTTTTCCTAAAATATAAGGGTACGGCTAAAGTTATGCCTGTAATGAATGGCCTGTTAACTTCAAAAACAAGTCATCAAGGTTAGCTGACTTGACATGTAAGCCATCAAGAGAAACATTATGCCTCATCAACAGCGATAACGTTTGTTCAACATTCTTACTGGTAATTTCAATAAGATTAGCTAATTCATTCCAACCATGCTCTTTTACCAGCTCCTTTGAGACCTGTGCCTGAGGTAAGTAGATAAAAACATCTTCAAAATGTTTAGCTAATAGCTCATGTGGGGTACCCGCTTCAATTATTCGCCCTTGATCCATGATGACAATATCATCACAAAGCTGCTCTGCTTCATCCATATAGTGAGTGGTCAAAATAACAGTTTTATTTTGCGCTTTAATATTTGTAATTAACTGCCAAAAATTTCGACGGGCATGAGGATCTAATCCTGTTGTTGGTTCATCAAGAAAGATAATTTGAGGATCATTTATCAAGGCTAAAGCGAGTAATAATCGCTGCCTTTGCCCCCCTGACAACAAACGATTATCACGGTCTAAGAACGCACTTAAATCACACAGTTCGATTAATTGCGCTTGTGGTAAAGTGTTTTGATAAAAAGAGGCAAATAAACTGAGAGTTTCTTTAACGGTTAAAAAATCTTGTAAAGCGGTATGTTGAAACTGAATGCCTATTTGCTGAGATATTTGACTATCAACACGCTGGCCTTGATAAAGCACATGTCCTGAAGAGGCACTTATAATGCCTTCCATTATTTCAATAGTCGTCGTTTTTCCAGCACCATTAGGCCCGAGTAAACCAAAACAATGACCTTGTTGAACGTCGAAACTCACGTTATCAACTGCACAGACATCTTTATATTGCTTACAAAGTGACTGTACGCTTACTGCTGCGTTCATATATTCATTCCCTTTTTTCAACATCTATACCCGTTATCAATCAAGATACAGGTTTCAGAGTGCTTGAGCAATTTCAATACAAGGCGCACTTTTGTAGTAATGGTCATTCCCTTACCAAAAAGTGAAACGACGTAGTGGTGCTGCTCAAGCGCTTCTTCGATGGGGCTAAAAACGATTTAAGTTGCGTTATTCATTTGAACAATGGAATAACCATTGTCTAAAATAAATGCCTTACCTAAATCGTTTTCAGCTACCACTGAAACCCTGCACTTTGAATGATAGCGGGTATATACCCAGTGTACTGATTAATAGCGATAAGTAATACTAAATAACATTTACTATCAATAACTTTACCAAAAACAACAAATGATAATAATTATCATTTGCATCTATAGGGTTCTTTGTTTATGCTTAGTAAAACAAGGGGAGAAAATATGGCCACTATTACCACTAACAAAATTGACAAAGTACAAGTTGAGATTTCTAGCAACCTACTTTCTCATTTACTCAATTCAGGTTTATTACATTGCGGTGATTGCAAATGTTTAAATGCCAATGCTAAAACAGTCATTTGGCATAACTTACTTGCAAGTAGCACCAGCAGTGACGCTCTCGATGGAGAAGAAGTTTTATGTGCTTAACTGCTTCAAATGAATTTACTCATATGGAAAGCTGGCTAGTTATGTTACTTACCACCTATAACAACAACCCAAGTAGCGGTTTAGCAAAAACGATTAGCTTTTATCTAACTAAATTGCTGCGCCATGATGACATAAGTTTTAGTGGTAACAAACGCTGTGAATATCTTGCTATGCAACGATTTTGGCAATGGCATGCAGGAATACAGAAGCCAGTTAACTGAATGAATGGGCATAGTTAATGCCCTTAGTTAATTTCAGTATTAAGCCGTAAATGCACATAGCCTTTAATATGTTTGTTCAGCATTTTTTTCCCTGTTAAGCCAAATTGTTGGCAAACAGAGTCACTATCATGCTTTTGTATTAATCTTGCAACAAGCACTAAAGACTGCTGTAAAACTTCTGTTGAGTGACTCTTAGTTTCACTCAACAGATCCTGCTTAAGCCATAAATACAAACTATAACAACAACTGCTATATAAACGCTCACCACGTGAAAATGCCTGAACATTGGCAATATCTAGCGCGGACAAAGTGCTTAAGTCTCCTTGAGAACTTTGCCTCAACAAAAAAAACACAAGCTCAGTTGTAAGTGCTTTATATTCTTCTAAGAGTAAATAATCAAAACTTTGATAAAAGTTACGCTTAAAGCTCTGCTGCTTTTGCTTGCTTTTTACACCGAGTCCCTTAATTAATAAAGCAGAATGCTCTCCACTAGCTTTGTCTTTGGTGAAACCAATCCTTGCAGTAGAAAACCCAGCGCTAAGCCAGAAAGAAAGCAGTTCAGGGTTAACACCAAAACTAGCACCAATAAAATCAACATTTTGATCTATTGCTAGTAACTCGATGTGTTGAATAAATTGAGCTCCAATACCTTGCTGCTGAATTTGCGGGTGAACAGCAATGCGCATAATACGTAAGTATTTATAATTAAAGGCTTGCTCAAAACCGCAATGGCTGAATAATGATTGTGGTAAGAAATGGCTACGTAGACGACGTTCAGAGTTTTTTATTGCACGAACATCTGCATCACTCACGCCATTCCCCTTTCCTTCATTCATCAATAGAGCAACTGCAAGGATTTCTGCATCATTCTTTTTTGAAGAATAAAGGCAAGTTAATTGCACCTGAGGGTTATCTAATAGTAGCTGTAAATCACTCGGCTTAGTTTGGTAATGTGCTGTCACCAAAACCGCAAAAACTTGCTTTAACGATGCCTCATCAGCAACAAGCTCTTTTGCAGAAAGAACTTTGAACACAGGCTCATCTGTTGTATTTAAGGTATCAGTCTTCTTGACGGAACTACTTTTATCATTGATTAGCGACTGAGGCGCTAATGTCGTTTTCAAAGTAGGTAATTCTGCATTTAACAAACATGCGTCAAAGACCAATTGTTCAAGCGGATCATCTTCTCGCCAACGGATCGGCTGATTAATATGTAAACTCGCCCATTGTGGGCATAACTTCTCAAGAACTTTTTGAAACTTTAAAGTAAAGCCTCTCCCTGCCCCTTCATAACCATGAACAGTACTAGAAAAAACCATCCGGTGATAACTTCTAAGTAATTTTTCAAGCAGATAAACAGGAATAGCCGCCGCTTCATCAACCAGAAGAAGACTAACTTTTATCGGTGTCCTTATTAATTGGTCAACAGCCATAAACGTTAACTTAACCTTGCCAAAGGTAATAGTATTACCTTGCTGCTCTGCGCTAATTAAGCTTTGCTTTAATTGCCGATAGAAAACTGATAACGCTTGAGCATCAGGCGCAGTAATAACAATATTAAACTCATCGTGTTTATGCGCTGTCATTAGTTGAGCACAGGCAATAGCCAATGCTGATGACTTTCCTCGACCGCGATCAGCAGTCAACACTAGCGGCCTTTTTCTTTGCCCTGAAAGAACTTTTTTGATGGCAACAACCGCATTGTACTGCTCTTGGGTAACACAACCATGAGGGTAAGTCGAAGTAGCCAACACCTTCAGTTGGCTATCTAAATCAGAACAAAGCGGTAAAGATGAAGCTTGCGATTCCCCAATAACGGTATGGCTGGACATTTCTGATATTAGTGAATAGAAGCGTTTAAAAAAGAGGCTATTTTCAAATTTGTCATTTTTCGATGGTATGACTAGAAATAATATACCACCTGCTTTTAGTGTTCCCGATAATCCGGCAAAAGCATCTATAGTAAAATCGCTATCGGCAAAAATAATAAAATCACTTTCGCTGCCTAACTTATCTCGGTAGCGTTTTCTCTGAACATTTGCAGGAAATACAGAGCTATCACCATAAATAAGGCACTGAGCTAGCGAAGAAGAAGCCAGGAGTTCTTGTTTAGTATCAGTGCTTAAAGCCGCCTTAATCCCGTCAATGGAGTGCAATAAAGACATTGCCCAAGGCTCACTGCCAGATAAAATAACCATCCGACGCTCATTTTTTGCTGATGCTGCCTTGGAATAATTGTTAAACCAAGATAGGAAATCCTGTACTTGCACCATATTTTTTTTAAATCCTATAATAGAAATAAGTGAATAAAATCCAAGTTATCAAGTATGTTAAAGCAAAAAAATGAGATTTCGCCTAGCTTTTTTGAACGATTAAACTCTATACTGCTTATGGCCACAAATTAACTATGGTTAATTTGTAAAACCTGATCTAGATCAAACTATGTGACCTAACAAGGGATTAAAGTTAACCCAAATTTAGCTTACCTTAATCATAAACTTTCGAGAGCATTATGAACCAAGCAACATCTCCTGAACAACAAAAAAAGCATGAGCGAAATACCTTTATTTTTCTGGCTGTTTTTTTAGCACCTATTTTATCGGTAATTATCGTTGCCGGTTTTGGTTTTGCGGTCTGGATCAGTCAAATATTCTTAGGTCCACCAAGCGCTTAATACCTTGCCTACTAACAACACTAAAACAGCGGAACGTTTAGCCGATCCATCAAGAAGACGCTTTTTTCGCGGACGCGTAAAAACTAAACACGAATTGCGCTTACCTTGGGTGATTAATGAAGCTGTATTTACCTCTGGCTGCACTCAATGCCAAGATTGCATTAGCAGTTGTGAGAGCAATATTATTGTTAAAGATGAAGATGGCTTTCCAAAAATCGATTTTAGTTTAGGTGAATGTACCTTTTGTAATAAGTGTATAGAGAGCTGTGAACAGCCGCTTTTTTCGGGTGTATTTACTGAAGAAAACACTTTAAACAATAATGAGAAAGCTTGGCCTGTAACCTTGGAAATTAGTGATAAGTGTTTAGCTAAAAATAACATTTATTGTCAAAGTTGCCGTGATGAATGTGAAACCAATGTAATCAAGTTTAATTACCTTAATTCAAGCATTCCACAACCAAGTTTAAATGACCTTGATTGTAATCAATGTGGTGCATGCATTAAAACTTGCCCACAAGATGCAATAGCGTTTAACTTTGACCAAACAACAGTTTAAAAAATAATTTAAGAAATATATGACACAAAAATACCATAGAACACCTGAATACCACGTAGCTAGTCTAGTTGCCTCGCCAATATTGGCACAACTCGATGAAGTAAAAGCGGTTATTACTGCTGTTGAAGGTGCAGAAATTCACGCAGTCAGCGATGAAGGTAAAATAGTTTTCACTGTTGAAGGTACTGGCTTTAAAGATCTTGACAAAAAAATAGATATTATAAGAGTCCATAAAAGCATACTTAATGTATCACCAGTTTATCACCAAGTTTTAGACGAGAGTGGTGATGACAATGCTGAAGAACAATACAGTGAAGTAGCCATCAAAAAGAATAAAGAATAAAGAATAAAATTAACCCTGTTTAAAACCGAATCAAAAAGCAAAAGGAAGGTGACACGATGACAATTAATCGCCGCGAATTTATAAAAGCAAATGCGATTGCAGCAGCCGCTGCTGTTGCTGGGGTATCTGTACCTGCAGTAGCCTCTAACTTAATTACCAGCTCCGATATTACTAAACTTAAGTGGGATAAAGCTGCTTGTCGTTTTTGTGGTACAGGCTGTAGTGTTAATGTAGGCGTTATGGATGGCAAAGTTGTTGCTACCCATGGCGATATTAAATCACCTGTGAACAAAGGTCTTAGTTGTGTGAAAGGTTATTTCCTTTCAAAAATCATGTACGGCAAAGACAGACTTACCACTCCTTTATTACGTATGACCAACGGTAAATACGATAAAGAAGGTGAATTCACTCCTATTTCTTGGGATCAAGCTTTCAATGTAATGGCTGAAAAAGCTAATGATGCATTGAAGAAAGATGGTCCAGAAGCACTTGGTATGTTCGGCTCTGGTCAATGGACTGTTCAAGAAGGTTATGCTGCAGTTAAATTGATGAAAGCAGGCTTTCGTACTAACAATATTGATCCTAATGCTCGTCACTGTATGGCGTCTGCTGTTGGTGGCTTTATGCGTACCTTTGGTATTGATGAGCCTATGGGCTGTTACGATGATTTAGAAGCTGCTGATGCCTTTGTATTATGGGGCTCAAACATGGCAGAAATGCATCCTATTTTATGGACGCGTTTAACTGATCGTCGTTTAAGTGCACCACATGTAAAAGTTGCTGTATTATCTACTTTTGAGCACAGAAGTTTCGATTTAGCCGATAACGGCATGATCTTCACGCCACAAACTGATTTAGCTATTTTAAACTACATTGCTAACTATATTATTCAAACTGGTCGCGTAAACAAAGACTTTGTAAGTAAACATACAAACTTTAGATTAGGCGAAACAGATATAGGTTACGGTTTACGTCCTGAGCATCCGCTAGAACAAAAAGCTAAAAACAACGGTAAAACTAAAGGCAGCTCTACGCCAATTGATTTTGATGAATACGCAAAATTTGTTAGCACATATACGGTTGAATCCGTATCAAAACTTTCTGGTGTTCCTGAGCATAAGCTAAAAGAATTAGCTGAGATGTATGCGGATCCAAAAATCAAAGTAACATCATTTTGGACTATGGGCTTTAACCAACATACTCGTGGTGTTTGGGCCAATAACCTAGTTTATAACATTCACTTGTTAACAGGTAAAATCTCAACTCCTGGTAACAGCCCGTTTTCATTAACAGGTCAACCTTCCGCGTGTGGTACTGCTCGTGAAGTAGGTACTTTCTCACATCGTTTACCTGCCGATATGGTTGTTAAAAACCCTAAACATCGTGCTATTGCTGAGAAAATTTGGGACTTGCCTGAAGGCACTATTCCAGCAAAACCTGGTTACCATGCCGTTTTACAAAACCGTATGCTTAAAGACGGTAAGTTAAACTTCTACTGGGTGCAGTGTAATAACAACATGCAAGCTGCCGCCAACATCAATGAAGAAGTTTACCCTGGTTACCGTAACCCGAAAAACTTTATTGTAGTATCAGACCCTTACCCAACAGTTACCGCACAGGCAGCTGATTTAATTTTACCAACAGCAATGTGGGTAGAAAAAGAAGGGATGTATGGTAATGCTGAGCGTCGTACACAATCTTGGTACCAAATGGTTGAAGCTCCAGAAGGCGCTAAATCAGATATGTGGCAAGTAGTAGAATTCTCTAAACGCTTTAAAGTAGAAGATGTTTGGCCAGAAGAGCTTATTGCTAAAAAGCCTGAAGTTCGTGGTAAAACGTTATTTGATGTGCTTTATAAAGACGCCTCTGTTGGTAAGTTCCCATTGTCGGAAATACCTGAAGATCGTTTAAATGACGAGTCTCGTGACTTTGGTTTCTATATCCAAAAAGGCTTATTTGAAGAATATGCCAGCTTTGGTCGAGGTCATGCCCATGATTTAGCACCATATGACAGATACCATAAAGAGCGTGGTTTACGCTGGCCTGTTGTTAATGGTAAAGAAACTAAATGGCGCTTTAAAGAAGGTTCTGATCCGTATTGTAAACCTGGTAGCGGCTGGGACTTCTACGGAAAACCTGATGGCAGAGCTGTTATCTTCGCTCTACCTTATGAGCCTGCAGCTGAGTCTCCAGATGAAGAATATGACTTATGGTTATCTACCGGTCGTGTACTAGAGCATTGGCATTCAGGGTCAATGACACAACGTGTACCTGAGTTATATAAAGCGATGCCTGATGCATTAGTTTACATGCACCCTGATGATGCAAAAAAACGTAACATGCGCCGCGGCGATTTAGTGAAGCTTATTTCTCGACGTGGTGAAGTACAAACACGTGTTGAAACAAGAGGCCGCAATAAGCCACCTATTGGTTTAGTGTATATGCCTTGGTTTGATGCCAGTCGTTTAGTTAACAAAGTCACTTTAGATGCCACCGATCCGTTATCGAAAGAAACAGATTATAAAAAGTGTGCTATTAAAATTGTTAAAGTTTAGGAGTCTACAATGAAAAATTTAAACCTAGCAGCAATTGCCAGTTTATTGGTACTAGCAGTATCGCCAATTATGTACTCTCTAAACGCTAATGCAGCAGATAAAGAAACAGTTAACTCTGTTGCAACACTAAGGGATGCAACGCCTATTGATGTGCAAAAAGAGCCTAACATCATTCCTAAAGTGATAAACAAGGATATCAAACAGGGTCGTAATTACCCTATGCAGCCACCTGTTATTCCACATACTACGCGTAGTTATGAGGTGAATAAAAACAATAACAAGTGTATGTCTTGTCATTCTCGTCATCGTACGGAAAAATCACAGGCACCTATGGTGAGTGTTACACATTACATGGACAGAGATGGTAACTTTTTAGCAGAAGTATCCCCTCGTCGTTATTTTTGTAATCAGTGTCATGTCACTCAACTTGATGCTGAACCACTAGTGGAAAATACTTTTGTTGATATGCATACCTTGATGAAACAAAAAACCACTAGCGCTAAAGAGCATTAGGAGGCGCCATGAAAAATATATTAATGATTGGTTGGAGAACACTAACTAAACCAAGTGGCTACTATAGCTTAGGCGTTTTGGTTATAGGCGGATTCATCGCTGGTATTATATTTTGGGGTGGTTTCAACACCGCTTTAGAAGTTACCAATACTGAAAAGTTTTGTATTTCGTGTCATGAGATGGAAAACAATGTATATGAAGAATTAAAAACGACTATACATTTTTCCAATCGTTCAGGCGTTCGAGCTACTTGTCCTGATTGTCATGTTCCACATAACTGGACTGATAAGATTGCGCGTAAAATGAAAGCATCTAAAGAGGTTTGGGGCGCTATTTTTGGCACCATAAATACTCGAGAGAAGTTTTTAGTGCATCGTAAACGTTTAGCACAAAATGAATGGGAGCGTTTGAAAGCCAATGACTCTTTAGAGTGTCGTAACTGTCATAACTTCGATTATATGGACTTTACAGAGCAAAGTGAGCGAGCATCTTACCAACACTCTACTGCCTTAGCTTCAGGTGAAAAAACCTGTATCGATTGTCATAAAGGTATTGCTCATCAGCTGCCTGACATGAAAGGTGTTGAGGGCTGGTAATCGCCTCAAAGATAGTACATGAATAACGTAAACCAAAACCAGTGCTTGTCACTGGTTTTTTATTGCCTGTTGCTCTATTGCAAGATGAACTTTAATAGCCACATAGTGAAACCTTTAACGCATAGCAATTACATTCATTAGGTTGCAGAATTCAATGTGAATAATGCTATAAAAACAAGATACCTGATTGAAAAATAGCTAGCTATTACGATTGAAAGCAATGACGTGATTGGATATTTAAGGCATTTATAATGCTCACTTAGGTAGTGCCATTGGTATTATTACTAATACAACCAAGCCCATACTTCAGCCTGTTACAAAGGGGTAACAATCGATTTGTATAAGCTTTATACCAACTTAGATTAAAAAAAAACTAGTTAGTAATTATTTGTCATATTTTTAATTTTTTTTTGTAAAGAGGCATTGAAAATAGCCATTATCTTACCTATGTTAAACAATATACTTTGAAGTATTTTATTAATTAGTAAAAAAGGTAGAGAAAATGGAAATCGATATTGACGATAACTTTCCCGATGAATCAAGTGATAGCAGTTCAGATGAAAGTACTGACAACAATAGTCTAAAGGGTACGTCTTTAGCTGAAAAGAACGCTCAAGAACAAGCGCAAAAAAACCTGTTAGCGCGCAAGCGTATTGACGAATTGAAAGAAAAAAAACACCTTAAAGATTTACTTGATGATAGCGAGGATTGGTAGGCCCTTTCAAATTGTATTCATCTTGGTATTACTTTGATATAACTTTGCAATAACGTCATTTAAGCATAGAATAACTGCATACTATTATTTCCTATTAACTTTAAATATTATGACGTTATTTGAAAAACTTCGTTGCCTGTTAACTTTTGGTCAAGGCGTCGCTTTACCTCTCCCTGAGCTATCTTCTAACACAACACCTAATCAATTATTTGAGCAATGGTTTGATGATGCTAATAAGTCAGGAATATTACTACCCGAAGCGATGTCTGTTAGTAGTTGTAATAGTGACGGACAACCTAGCTCTCGCATGGTGTTACTTAAAGACTATGATGAACAGGGCTTTGTTTTTTTCACCAACTACGCGAGCCGTAAAAGCCATGAACTTGCTGAAAATAATAAGATAGCCTTATTATTCCACTGGAATGTCTTACAACGACAAATTCGTATTGAAGGTACGGTAGAAAAAGTATCGATACAGGAATCTGCTGACTATTTTCACAGTCGAGATAGAGGTAGTCAAGTTGGTGCTTGGGCATCAAAGCAAAGTCAAAAGCTTAAATATGATGATGAACTCAAAGAGCGCATGAACCATTATCAAGATAAGTTTTCTGAAGGCGAAGTTCCGCATCCTGAGTTTTGGGGAGGATGGCGTGTCAAACCTCATGCTATTGAATTTTGGCAAGGACGAGCTAACCGCTTACATGATCGCCTGTGCTTTGAAAAAGACGGTGAAACATGGCTTAATCACAAGTTGAATCCTTAATATATAACAATATTTTATCTACGCAATAAGCATTTAAAATAGCATTTACCAGCAAGGTTATACTTTTGGTAAATGCTGTAAGTTATTAATTAAGGCTTATGCCTTAGGTGCAGGGATTACCTTAGGTTTTTGACAGTTAGGTCTGTTACCAGCTTGATACAGTGTCATTGAACTAGGTAAATGTTCTGTCAGTTGGTTAATACGCGTTTTATTTGATGGGTGAGTCGACATAAACTCTGCCGGAGCCCCTTTACTTAATTTCGCCATATTTTGCCAAAGCTTAATACTAGCACTTGGTTCGAAACCAGAACGCGCCATAAGATCTTGACCGACGATATCAGCTTCACTTTCATGAGCACGACTATAAGGCATAATAACGCCATATTGCAGCCCCAACCCTAGTCCTGCCATCCATAAACCTTTATTTTCCACGTCTGATAGCCCAACAGCGGCCGTTGCAGCAGCCATACCCATATTTTGCAACTTGTTAGCTGATAAACGTTCATTTGAGTGATGCTCAATAACATGACCAACTTCATGACCAATAATCGCGCCTAACTGATCTTGATTTTCAGTCACATTTAAAATACCAGTGTAAACGCCAATTTTACCACTAGGTAAAGCAAAAGCGTTCACTTGAGCGGAATCAAAGACAACAACTTCCCAGTCACCTTGATGAACTGATTTAGCGACATTTTTGGTTATCGACTTAGCAACGCATTGCACAAAGTCATTAGTCGCTTTATCTGTACTTATAGGCGTTTTCTTTTTCATGTCTTCAAATGAAGCAGCACCCATTTTATCCAGCTCTGCATCTGAAAATAACATCACTTGTTTTCGACCAGTACTCGAACTTGTGCAGGCAGTAAGCGCTATTAACGCGCTAAGCATAATGAGGGAAAGTTTCATGATTAACTTATATAATCCTTAAATTGTAATTGACTGTATTTTATGACGATGACTATCAATATACCAGTAAGTATTTTCTCGTTGGTATAACAATACCAAGAGCCAATAAAATAGGCATAAAAAAACCGAGCATTGCTCGGTTTTTAAATATTAATGCTAATTTTATTAAACGCTAACCACCAACTAAGGCCAATAAGACACCTGCGGCTACGGCTGAACCGAGCACACCAGCTACGTTAGGGCCCATTGCATGCATCAGCAAGAAGTTATGCGGATTTGCTTGCAAACCAACTTTGTTGGCAACCCTTGCCGCCATAGGTACTGCAGATACACCTGCAGCGCCAATTAATGGATTAATAGGGTCTTTTGAAAACTTATTCATGGTTTTAGCCATAATTACCCCAGAAGCGGTACCAATTGAAAAAGCCACAGCGCCTAAGGCTAAAATACCTAAGGTTTCCACATTTAAAAAAGCTTCGGCACTTAACTTTGAACCAACACCTAAGCCTAAAAAGATCGTAGTAATATTGATCAGCTCATTTTGTGCTGTCGAACTTAAACGGTCAACAACACCAGACTCTCTCATTAAGTTGCCTAAACAGAACATACCTACTAAAGGTGTTGCCGAAGGTAAAAAGAAGATTGTCATAATTAATACACCGAGCGGAAAAATGATTTTTTCAATTTTAGTTACCGGTCGTAACTGTTTCATTTCAATTTTACGTTCTTCTTCAGTAGTTAATGCTTTCATTATTGGCGGTTGAATAATTGGAACCAATGCCATATACGAATAAGCTGCAACAGCAATAGCGCCTAGTAATTCAGGTGCTAACTTTGAAGCAAGAAAAATTGCCGTTGGACCATCCGCGCCACCAATAATAGCAATAGCTGAGGCATCTTTAAGCGTAAACTCTATGCCAGGAACATAATTCAAAGCAATCGCGCCAAATAAGGTAGCAAATATGCCAAACTGTGCCGCAGCACCTAAAAGCAAAGTTTTAGGATTAGCAATAAGGGCGCCAAAATCAGTCATAGCACCAACGCCCATAAAGATAATGAGCGGAAAAATCCCCGTATCAATACCTGCGTAGTAAATATAATGTAGTAAACCGCCTACTTCAGAAAAACCAGCTACCGGTATATTAGTTAATATTGCACCAAAGCCCATAGGCAATAACAATAACGGCTCAAAATTTCGAGCAATGGCAAGATATAGTAGGCCACAACCTACTAACATCATGACAACTTGACCTAACTCAAAGTTAGCTAAGCCAGTTGAAAACCATAATTTAATTAACGAATCCATGCTATCTCCTATGAAAAGCTAAGCAAGGCGTCACCAACGGCAACTGAATCACCCTCTCTGGTGAACAAAGAGACTATTTCACCAGCCGACACAGCGCGAATTTCTGTTTCCATCTTCATAGCTTCCATGATGATAACTACATCACCAGCTTCTACGTGGTCACCTTCATGGACAAGTACTTTGAAGATGTTACCCGCTAATGGTGCATTTAACGTTTCTTCAGCTGTGATAGACGCTGATTGCTTCATGCCATCATCACCGGCTGGATGCGTAACAGACTCAATACAGCCTCCAGCGGCGACTACAACATCATAAACCTTACCATCTACACTTACTGCGTAACTTTCAGGAGAACACACTGGATTTGACGCTGAGCTACTTTGTGGCTGTGCACTTGCTTTGGTTGGTATAGGCTCAAAAGCACTTGGGTTGTTGCGGTTTTCTAAAAACTTCAACCCTATCTGTGGGAATAATGCATAAGTTAATACATCATCGATACTTTCATCAGCTAGGTTGATATTCTTTTCTTTTGCTAATATTTGCAATTCTGCTGAAAGTTTATCAACTTCAGGGTCAAGTAAATCTGCAGGACGACAGGTAATAACTTCTTTGCCATCTAAAACACGTGCTTGTAACTCAGCATCAACCGGAGCTGCGGTAGCGCCGTATTCACCTTTTAATACACCTGCTGTTTCTTTTGTAATAGATTTGTAACGTTCGCCAGTTAATATGTTCAGTACAGCTTGAGTACCAACAATTTGCGACGTCGGTGTTACCAGAGGGATATAACCTAAATCTTTACGAACTTTAGGTATCTCAGTTAACACTTCGTCAAATTTGTCAGCAGCACCTTGTTCTTTTAATTGGTTTTCCATGTTAGTTAACATGCCACCAGGTACTTGTGCCGTTAATATTCGGGCATCAACACCTTTTAAGCTGCCTTCAAATTCAGCATACTTTTCTCTAACATCACGAAAATATGCAGCAACTTCTGCCATTTTCTCAACATTTAGACCTGTCGCTCGTGGACTACCTTCAACAATAGCGGCAATAGTTTCTGTTGGTGAATGACCGTAAGTCATACTCATAGAAGAAATTGAGGTGTCTATAACATCAACATCGCTATCAATCGCTTTCATCTGCGTAGCCACACTCAACCCTGTTGTTGCATGACAATGTAAAGCGATAGGTAAAGAAACTGTTTCTTTAAGGCGGCTAATTAACTCTGCTGCATCATAAGGCTTTAATAACCCCGACATGTCTTTAATACAAAGAGAATGAGCACCCATGTCTTCAATCTGCTTAGCCATAGTTAACCAGCCATCAAGTGTATGCACAGGGCTTTCGGTATAACTCAACGTACCTTGAGCATGCGCTCCTACTCTTACAGCCGCTTTAATAGAAGTTTGCAAGTTTCTCACATCATTCATGGCATCGAAAATTCTAAAAACATCAATACCATTGATATGAGCGCGTTCTACAAACTTTTCTACTACATCATCAGCATAATGGCGATAACCTAGTATATTTTGACCACGGAACAACATTTGTTGTTTGGTCTTAGGCATAGCCTTTTTAAGCGCACGAATTCGTTCCCACGGATCTTCACCTAAGTAACGAATACATGAATCAAACGTTGCACCACCCCAAGATTCAATTGACCAATAACCAACGTCATCAAGTGTTGCTGCGATAGGCAGCATATCGGCTAAACGAAGCCTAGTGGCTAAAATTGATTGATGTCCATCTCTTAAGACAACTTCGGTGATACCTAATGGCTTACTCATGTTAATGCCCTTTTATCTAACTTTTAAAATATAATGGTGAAGAAGAGTTTCAATATTGGTCAAACTTATTTATCTTGGCTATGTTGAGCCCGATATCGTTGAACCGCCCCGCTGATTGCAGCAACAACTGCCGGTGAGATTTCACCCGTAGTTTTGCTCTTACTCTTACTCTTTTTATTAGTACGAGAATGTGGCACTACAATAGCGTCTGGAAACTTTACCGCTAGTCTTGCCAAAACAGTATTAATAAAGATAATTAATACACCTAGAAATGCAAAAACAAATACCATTCCCGCTAACATGAGTGTTCCAGCTTCTACAAATTGCTGCTGCATATTGTCCATTTTTCATTCTCGTTCAAAAATCTTGCAATTAGAATAATCACTCCAATACCTACAATGCAAACAATTTTATGGTGTTTCATAAAAATAATTTACCGTCAACCCCCAAAACAACGAATATTCACCTTATCAACAGAAATATACATGCCATTTTGCATACTTTAAATATTGTATACATTATCAAAAGCATGAATATAGGGTATCAGAAAAAGATAAGTGCTGATTTTATACAATATACCTAAAGTGTATTTGCATTCATTAACACTGAATATACACCCAAATATTTGGATAATTAACTCTCAAAAATAACTGATACCAGGCTGTTTATTTCATAAAATAAGTGACTCATGCCTAAATTAAATACGTTGAATTGAATAACGTTGGTAATTGGTCGCTTCATAGCTACTTTCGTGCCTAAACACTTCTTCATTTCAGTAACCATTAGATCATAAAATATCTAATAAACACCACTGAATGCCAGAGTATATTTAAATAATTTTAACTAAGCTAAATAGTTTAAGCATAGTTGATAACGTCACTTAAGAGCCATATAGAGCACTATCACCTTGATTTTTATGCCTCATAATTTACTATGTGGATTTAGGATAATCGTCGTTATTATTTTGATAATCTCGACGTAAATAAAAACAACCAAGAAATCAGCAAGAAATAAAGTAGACACCATTTTGGTAGTGAGTTTTATACAATAGCCTTGGATAGAATCATAGCTACCCCAGAAAAACAATATACACTTATATGTCTTGGACTTTAGGTACTATCAGATACCACAGGAGACTAAACTTCGGACGAAAATGGAATAAGTCATAGTAAGCTCTCTATTTAATATAAGCTAGCGAGCTGAGTCATACGTCTATGATATGAAAACGTCTTTCGTTAGTTAGCTAGGCTCGAGCGAATAAAACCAGCTTCCAGTATATTTCAGGCACAAATAAACCTAGCACAAGCTTGGTTTGTTTATATCTACTTAAAAAGACAAGTGGTGGGCGCGGCAGGAATCGAATCTTCGACCAAAAGGCGATTCAGTCATAGCAAGATACCTATTTAATATAAGTCAATTTCGCAGACTCAAGCGCCTACGATATGAATACTTCTTTTGTCAGCCTCAAACGAATAAATCAGGCTTTCAGTATATTTCAGGCATAAAAAAACCTAGCAAAAGCTAGGTTTATTTATATCTACTTAAGTAGAAAAGTGGTGGGCGCGGCAGGAGTCGAACCTGCGACCGCCTGGTTCGTAGCCAGGTACTCTATCCAGCTGAGCTACGCGCCCACGGTATGAAAACTTATTTATCCAGCCTTAACATAAGCTGCTTTTTATTTTAATACTCCCACTAATAAAAGAAAGAGCATTAGAATATTCTGCATAAAAAAACCTAGCAAAAGCTAGGTCATTCTATATCTACCTAAGTAGAAAAGTGGTGGGCGTGGCAGGAGTCGAACCTGCGACCGCCTGGTTCGTAGCCAGGTACTCTATCCAGCTGAGCTACACGCCCAAAGTTTAAAATTTTATCCAGCTTTAACAATAGCTGCCTTCATTTTTTTACCACTTGAAGAAAGTGGTGGGCGTGGCAGGAGTCGAACCTGCGACCGCCTGGTTCGTAGCCAGGTACTCTATCCAGCTGAGCTACACGCCCTCATGAACTATTTTTTATATCTTAGTCTAAAGATAGCGAACTTGCGTTCTACACAACCATATTCTTCATGAGAAGAAAATGGCGGAGAGCGAGAGATTCGAACTCTCGAACGGATTTAAAGCCGTTACTCCCTTAGCAGGGGAGCGCCTTCGGCCACTCGGCCAGCTCTCCATTTTCTTTTACTTCTTTATTGTTGAGTACTAATACGTATTAAAACACACATTAGTTAAGAACCCTCTATCCGGCTGCAAACCAGATACTCCCTTAGCAGGTGAGCGTCTTAGACCAATTGGCCTCCTCTTCAATGGGTGCGAATAATAAGGGATTCTAAAAATAAGTCAAACAATTTTTAGTATTTATTTAGTATAAATTTCTATTTGCTGACAATTCAGTCAAATATGCTGTTTTTTAATCATTAACTTAACGTAAAGCATAAAAAAACACCGCCTGAGCGGTGTTTCTTAGTCGTTATATAAAGCTTTATATATAACAATATTTCTCAGATACTCTAATAATCTACTTAAATGATGAGAGATTTATTAGACTTTATTACCAGAAGCTTCATTATCGCCTTTTTCGGCTTGAATGCGCATGTAAATTTCTTCACGATGTACTGAGATTTCTTTTGGTGCATTAACACCTATTCTAACCTGATTTCCTTTAACGCCCAAAACAGTCACGGTAACTTCGTCACCAATCATTAATGTTTCGCCAACGCGCCTTGTTAATATAAGCATATTTTCTTCCTTATCCTTTAAAGTGAGATCACTAAATAAATATATATAAGCTAGTAATATATTAGAATAGCTACTTTTTTAATCCATCCACTATAACTAATAGTCAATTTATTATAAAAAGTCATTATTCACTAAAAACACCATATCCGATGGTTGTTTTCAATGAAACTTCGATTATGAGTAATAAAAGAGACTATTACTCTACTAAACGATCATATTTTAGCAATATTTGCATATCTTTGAATAGCTTTATAGCTTAATTTTGCAGCCAAATCTGTGATCATTTGTAATGTCTGATTTATTTTAATTAGAAACTGACAAAGTAGTACTAATTATCAGCGGAACTAACAGGTTTAAAATATTGCTTTAACAAAGCAAAAAGGAAGCATTATGCTTCCTTTTTAGTCTCTACAATAAGTGATTACTTAACACTTACTCATTCAATGCCACTTTAAGCCAGTTTTTCTGATAACCATGCTGAGACGCTTTCAAGTGCTGAAGTTATGTTTTCAGGCTGACTACCACCCGCTTGAGCCATATCAGGACGACCACCACCTTTACCACCAACTTGTTGCGCAACCATATTAACAAGGTCACCCGCTTTAACTCGCCCTACTAAATCTTTAGTAACACCGGCAATTAAGCCAACTTTAGGACCATTTGCTGTAGCCAACATAATAACGCCTGACTGCATTTTATTTTTAAGTTCATCAACCATGCCGCGTAAGGCTTTACTTTCTACGCCACCTAAATCAGCAATAAGAACCTTAACGCCATTAATTTCAATGGTGTTATTAACTAAATCAGACCCTGCTTGTGCTGCGAGCTCTTGTTTAAGTTGTCCAATTTCCTTTTCAAGCTGCTTAGAGCGACTAACAAGTAACTCTACTTTACTACTAACATTGGTTACATCACTTTTAACCAGCGCTGCAATATTAGTTAAAGAAGCGGTCTGTTGATTAATAAAATCAAGTGCACCTGTGCCCGTAACAGCTTCAATACGACGAACACCTGCTGCAATACCAGATTCAGACACGATTTTTAAGAAACCGATATCACCGGTTCTATTAACATGCACACCACCACAAAGCTCTATTGAAAAATCACCTAGTGTGACTACACGAACTTCATCATCATACTTCTCACCAAAGAGTGCCATAGCACCTTTTGCTTTAGCTTCTTCGATATACATTGATTCGGTTTGTTTTGCGTGGTTACGACGAATTTCATTGTTAACCATTTGTTCAACATCATGCAATTCTTGGGCTGTAACGCCTTCAAAATGAGAGAAATCAAAACGTAATTTATCACTATCACATAATGAACCTTTCTGAGTAACATGGTCACCTAGTACTTTGCGCAATGCTTCATGCAATAAATGTGTTGCAGTATGGTTTTTAACAATTGCAGCTCTGCGATCAACATTAATTTCAGCTTTTACTCGACGATTTAGACCAACATCAGTATGTGCGGTACCTCTATGGGCAAAAGCATTACCTAACTTAATCGTATCCGAGACTTCAAATATTCCACCATCTAGATGTAGTAAACCACTATCACCTACTTGACCACCTGATTCAGCGTAGAATGGCGTGTGATCTAATATCACAATACCTTGCTCACCCGAGCTTAATTGATTTACTGGGTCATGATCTTCGCTATTGAATAACTCAACTACAGTCGCTGAATATGAATCATTGTCGTAACCTTTAAACTCTGTTTTATGATCAGACTTAAGTTGCTGATTATAATCAGTACCAAATTGGCTAGCTTGTTGTGCGCGTTCACGCTGCTGGCCCATGGCTACATCAAAACCATTATGGTCAATTTTCAATTGACGTTCACGAGCAATATCTGCCGTTAAATCAGCTGGGAAACCATAAGTATCATAGAGCTTAAATACATCATCACCTTTGATGGTATCGCCTGACAAGTTGTCTAATATATCTTCAAGAAGAATCATGCCGCGATCTAGTGTTCGACCAAATTGCTCTTCTTCGATACGTAAAAGTTTTTCAATAATCGCTTGCTGCTGAAGCAACTCAGGGTAAGCGTCACCCATTTGTTCAATTAACGAAGCAACAAGTTTATGGAAGAAGTTCCCTTTAGCTTCTAATTTATGACCATGACGGATAGCACGACGAATAATACGACGAAGTACATAACCACGACCTTCATTTGATGGCACCACACCATCAACAATTAAAAAACTACATGAACGAATGTGATCACTAATAACACGCAGTGATTTATGTTCAAGATCATTACAACCAAGTAAGGCCGCAGTATCTTTAATTAATGCTTGGAAAATATCTATTTCATAGTTACTGTGCACGTTTTGCATGATTGCAGAAATACGCTCTAAGCCCATGCCTGTGTCAATCGATGGGTTAGGCAATGGCTCCATAGTACCGTCATTTTGACGATTAAATTGCATGAACACTATGTTCCATATTTCAATAAAACGATCGCCATCTTCATCTGGTGATCCTGGAGGTCCACCAAAAACATCTTCTCCGTGATCATAAAATATTTCAGAACATGGTCCACATGGACCCGTATCACCCATAGACCAAAAGTTATCTTGAGCGCCTATACGAATAACACGCTCAGCTGGTACACCAACTTTTTCAATCCAAATTTTCTCTGCTTCATCATCTTCATCGAAAACAGTGATAGTCAATTTTTCTTTTGGAATTTGTAAAACTTGTGTCAAAAAATCCCAAGCAAAGAAAATAGCTTCTTCTTTAAAGTAATCACCAAAGCTGAAGTTACCCATCATTTCAAAAAATGTATGATGACGGGCTGTATAGCCAACATTCTCTAAATCGTTATGCTTACCACCGGCTCGTACACAACGTTGTGCAGAGGTTGCTCGGGTATAGCTACGTGTCTCAGCACCTAAAAATACATCTTTAAAAGGAACCATGCCCGCATTGGTAAACAATAACGTTGCATCATTACCAGGAACTAGTGAGCTACTTTTAACTATTTGGTGTTGTTTGGTTGCAAAAAAATCTAAAAATGCCTGACGGACTTCGGCTGTGCTTTTAATCATGGGATACTCAACAAATCGATTTAGGTCTATGTTAATTCGGGTCTATTTTAATTCTGGTTTTATTCTAATATCGCAGAAATTTCATTACTTGAATAACCACGGTATTATAAAAACGAATCTTCTTGGCTTGTTCTTTTTGTGCTGCTTTCTTATCAAGCTGACATTCTGTATTTTTATCAACAGAGTGTTTGGCACTAAAACGCTTATTATACGCAAGCTCAGCTTGAAGATACCAATCAATTTCACAACTTTCACGCAATTTTTGGATAATTGTTGTGCAGATGCCTTTTTGTTAGAGTTCATTGGCTATGTAAAGCCAATCATAGCCACGATTCAATTGATATCGACAGCGACAGGCAGCAAAGCGCTCATCACTCAAATAGTCTTTTTTAGCTATGGTTTCGATAGCCGCATCAATATCTGTTGACGAAAAATCACGAAGGGATAGTTTTTGTAGCAGATCTAGTTTCGAATGCTCTCGTCGCTCTAATAAACTCATAGCACAATGAAATGCCTTTTTTTCAATACCACTCGGCTGTGATAATAAGTGCTATAACGAAAAAGACAACTGCTGACTTTCGCCTGGACTATCAGCAAAGCCAAGTGTTAGACCGACAAGTCGTACACCTCGTTTATTTGACCGGCTGTATGCCTTTGATAATAAACTGAGAAAAAGGGCTTCCTGACATTCGTTACTCTGTGTTTCTACGGTTGTTTGATTAAAATCAGCAAACTTAAGCTTCACACCTTGCCTAATGATTTCTCTATTACTGTGGGGGACAAGTCGAGTGAGTAATTTTTGATATAAGGAATCGATAACAAGCTTACACTCATCTTGGGTAGATATATCGTGTGCCAATGTTGTTTCGATGGCGAGAGACTTACGTTGCCGGCTAACTTCTAACTCTCGATTATCGACACCATGGGACTTTAAGTACAAGCTATTAGCAAATTTACCGACAATATTTTGTAGCGCCCGAATATTACTTTCACGCACATCTGCGCAGGTTACATAACCATGCCTATTTAATTTTTCAAATGTTTTTGGACCAATACCAGGTATTTTCTTTAGTGAAAGTTGTTCGACAAAGTTAGCGACTTTATCTGGAGTAATAACGCATTGGCCATTAGGTTTATTTTCATCACTGGCAATTTTTGCTAAAAATTTATTCGGTGCAATACCTGCCGATGCCGTTAAGTTTAATTCATTAAAGATATCAGCTCTAATTTTCTCAGCAATAAGCGTAGCACTGCCCTGACACATTGTTGCATCAGTGACATCCAGATAGGCTTCATCTAAAGATAAAGGTTCAATGAGATCGGTATACCGAGAAAATATTTCTCTAATATTTTTGGAAGTTTCTTTATATACATCCATGCGGCCATGAACAATTTTAAGGTGTGGGCAAAGCTGTTTCGCTTTAATCGCTGGCATGGCAGCACGCACACCAAACTGACGAGCTTGATAATTACTAGTACACAAAACACTTCGCGGACCATCACCACCAACAGCCAATGGGATATTTTGATATTCAGGAAAATCTCGCATTTCAATAGCAGCATAAAAGCAGTCCATATCTTATCTAACCTTGTTTTATTTACCTTAATATCTTGACGGAATAGATTTATATTACAATACCATTAATATACGTCAAGAAAAATCAGGTTAGGATAATTAGATGATTGAATGCAAGAAAGTCGAAGGAATTGAGTTTGGACTACGCACACTAACATCATACGTTTTATTGCAAGACGGATTACCCCTCGTAGTGCCAACTGCATTCCTATTTAATACTGCGAAAAATAACAAATTTACAACTGTTGACACTTATCAAAACCTGATCAAGCAATTTTTCACTGGGATTGAGAGGTCTAAAAGAGCTGATGGTTCTTTTAGCGATTGGAACTCATTAACCGATAATGAAATGTCCGGCTACCTCTATGGCCATTTACAACAGAAAAAAAAACTCAAGGATAGCTCAATAGAATTGCATATCGCTGCCATATCCGGATTCTATCGTTATGCGTATGCTCACGGTTTTACTGCTCGTATTCCTGACTTTTCGTTTTCTTATCAAGAGGCAAATGACAAATCAACTTACCTTCGTAATATTTCAACAGAAATGCACGACGTGTACTTTACCGAAAAAGAATTCAAAGACAAGTTAGTTAGTCAGGTGAAGGAAAAATGTGGCTTTAATCGTGAACGGAATGAACTAATTCTGGCACTTGGTTACATGGCAGGCTTTCGCACCTTTGAGGTTACGCAGGAAGAAAACATGAATGTTGAAAACCTCAGGGAAAAATTACCTAAGGTTGAAAATCGATTGCCTTCTACACTAGAATTCGACGTGTACGGCAAGGGCAGTGTATACCGCACTGTTATTTTCCCTGTTAGTTTAGTGGATATAATTTACAAATTTTTATGGGGTCGGGCAAAACACATTAAAAATGGGAATTTGATTTGTCGTAAAAATGGCAAGCGCCTTATAGGCGAGAGCTTCGCCACCAAATTATTTCGTAAATGTGCAGACCGTTATTGTATCCGTCCAGAAGTCACGCCTAAAGAGCGTCAGCGTTGGAAAGACAGCACCTATCACAAAGGACGAAAATGTTTTGCAACCAATGCTGTTGCTTTGTGTATAGAATTAGGAAAAGACCCTTGGGTCTACGTACCACAGTGGATGGGGCACACAGACAAACAAATCACCTTTGGATACATCTACTTTGACGCACTGCTTAATAAACGAGAAGGCAAACTAGCCGAATTAAGTCTTGAAAATACTCAATATGGCAAACGTCATTACGCAAAAAAAGGAAATAAATGATGAGTTTTGATGAAATAGCCGATGCCACTGGGAGTCGTGAGTCTAATGATGCAACATTTATATCCCTTGAAACAATGGCACCCGCTACCGTAATTCCGATCAGAGTATCAGAGACAGAGGTAATAGTAAGTGGTCGGGCTTCAGGCACTAAAAAATCGAGTTTTAAAAAACTTAGCATCCCAGCAGGGTATGAAAACCTTCACATTATGCGTAATGTAATTTTGTATTTGCAATCAGCGGACTTTTTGTCAAAATCACTTACAACGAGATATAACGAGGTCAGGTCGCAGGAGAAGTTCTTTGAATTTATAGCCGAGCAAACACAGTATTTGAAAGATGGTGTACCGCTTAATGTGTATGAAGAATACCTTCGGTATCGAAAGAAACAAACAAAAAAAGGTTTCTATGGCGAAATGCTCCATATCGTTGAACCTACAAAATGGCTGTTAAAGCAAAAAAATCACGCTTTACTTCCCGTATTTACTACCGATTTTATGTCGTATCTGGTGTTTGCGCCAGATCTTCCTCCCCCGAACGACACACCGACTCAGTCATTAGTAGATTTATTTGGTGCGCGGAACTGCCCGTACAATGATAGTGATATGATCAAGGCGCTTCGCCTTGAGTGTTGTTTCATCAATGAAAAGCTTGGCGCTATGCGGTCTGGTTTATTGCAGGATAAAGTTCTTCAACAATGGGTAGATAAACTAAAAACAAACAATCTGCTCAATCACAAGTTTTCATCATATTATCAACCTTCTTTGACTATAAACACTAAGCACATTTCCAGTAAAATAAACGCTGATAAATATCAAATAATACAGGATGCCTATAATCATCTCTATAAGGTTATATTAGAGCAAGAAAACCCTCTTACCATTGAGTGGTTACTCCAACATGAACTGCCTGTCGCGCCTGACTTAGATAGCGAAACAGCTAAAATAGCTTGGGCAAAGAGATTCTTCGACAAGGAAAAAGGAAGAATAGTTACTTTTCAGATTAATTTAAAAAAAGTTCAGATAGTCAGCCTGAATGCATTGACGTTTCGGTTCCTCAATAGGCCATCCGATATAGAAACATTTTCAATTCAATGTTTGTTAGCTGCCGATTCAATCCAACGAGGTGGTTTAGATCAGCACGCATTAGTAGATTTCTCAATTACAGATAAGAGTCTGCAACTTGGATATGGCAAAGGCCGCCGAAATACGACCTCAGCAACGGCCATTTACAGCAGAAAAAACATCGTACATAACACCTTGAAAAACCATCATGAATTGATGTCAGAAGCACAAAGCTTTACCCCTAATTCCGAGCAAGGCGATACCTTGGTCTATAATTGGAAAGCAATAGGGAAAGGCCAAATTTCGTCCGGTTATACTGAGCTTAATTCGTTCATGTCACTTTTACTGGACAGAAAAACGCAACTGAACGCTCAATTTTCGGAAGAAGTCGGTGACGAAGGTAAGCCCTTTTTATGGCTACTAGAAAGGTTGGTTAAGCAGAATAATAAAAATCGGTTGGAACAAAACGAGTATGCAAAAAAAAACAGATCGAGAAAAAAGCGTGGTTTGAATGAACTAAAATTCAAAACGAAGCATTCAAAAATAGCTTTAAGCCCTGCCGCTATTTCAATGTCACGCAAGCGTATGGATGATAGCACCCATATTTATCAAAAAGGGAGTGAACCAACCAGCGATGCCGACTCATACGGTTCGGCTGAAACCAGAGCCGAATTAACTGCTCATTCCAAAGAAACGAAAGCCAATGTTTACAATGACCGCAGCAATTCACCTCAGAAAATAGAGTCTATGCGCAGATTCGGTGCGCAAGTCGGGGAACAGTATGAAAAAGAAGCATTGAAAATCAGTGAATATATCAAAAGTGCAAAAGTAGTCGATATGCAACAAGTACGCAAAATCCTGGATATCAGTAACTCCAAAGACGAGTTTGAAGAAATGCTTGAATCCTTAGATCTGGACACTGAGATCTGGGGCGGTATCAACCATCAAGGTCAAACCCTTATTGTAACCACTAAAATCACCGCTGCGCTTATCACTGGATACATTGCCCACATCAAAAAAGAACTGCATTCAGTGCGCTTGGATAGCGAGAAAAAAGCATCAAAGTGGCGAATTAATCTAGCCTACTTAAGTGAGATGCTTGAGCAATTCCCCTCCCATTTACAGCAAGCAGGCAAAGATATGCTGGCTGAATTTGACATCCCATACCCTTCACTGCTTTAGGAGCAATACTCAATGAATATCAATTTAATGCAAACCAATATAGCTCCTTTAGGGCATGACAACGATTCTCCGAAACTCATCAACAAGTTAACTGATGATGTATTTAAAATCACCGACAATATATCAGGCGAGGTAAAAGACTTGGACGTTGCCTTGCCTGATGCCAATAAATCATGGCGAATATGGGGAAGGCAAATGCTGATTAATGCCTGTGGGGGCTATGTTTCCCCTAACACGCAAGCATTAAGCGCAAGATATTCAATGGTAACTTCGGATCTTATAAAAATAAAAAAACTCACTGCATGGGCAACCAAACATTATCCTGGCAGGCCGCTAACTCAGTGGGGAGAATCCGAATGTGCATTTTTTGTAAATGCATTCGCATTTAATGAAATTGAAGAGACAGGTAGGCATGATCGCTTTAAGGTGCAGGAGTTATTTGCATTCAAGACAATAGATAAAACTCTAACTTTCTTAAAAAATACTGGCACATATTATCGCAAGGGATTGTTGAATGATGGCTTACTGGTATCTCTCCCTAAAGATTTTACCCAAACGGTGCTGAAACAGCAGCTCATTGATATGGGCGTAGATTATGTTGCATGGTTAAAAGGAGGGAGTTACGCCAGGTTCCCCTTGGAGATCAGTATGCTTCTTCTCAGCGAGGCGATTGAAATCTTACGCCGCCCCAGCACGCATCTATTGCAAGCGTATTTCCGCACCCAACGAGGTGAATTTAAGCTGCACGCTCAGGAGGTGGTTTTTAATGGGGTAAAAGGGGCAGAGCCTAGACTTAAGCAGTATCTAAAGGGGGAGGTTTTAAGCAAACGCCAAATGTGGGGGAAGAATAAAGACCTTAACAATACAATTCCACACTTTGTTTCTAAGGTTGAGGAAGAATACGCTAAATTACAAGGGCTTGATAAGCCACTCCCTTTTAGTGACATCTTCACCTTGAAAGGGAACAAACATGTTAGCGAGCTATGCGTGGAAGTCTATGATGCTTGCCTGATTGTCTTCCTCTGTCTCACAGGTATCCGCGTTCACGAAATATCCAATCTCGAGGCTGATGATTACGATATTAAAGCGGACGGAACTTGGATGTTTCGCACTAATATCAATAAAACACACTTCGGGTGTAGCGAAATGCGTAGCATGTCAGGATTGGTAGCGGAAGCCGCAATGATACTCAATGATTTGAGTTATGTGACCAAGCGCGGCCACACTGACGAAGCGAGCACGCATTTATTCGGACAATACTTTAAGGCCGCTCACTTCGACACTGCCCCATCAGACATCAAAGCAAGAAGGTTAGGTATTGGCACTTCTAGTATGAGACAACGTATTCAGATATTTTACGAAACTTTAATTAAAAAACATGGCGAGCATCTGCGTCAAATTTGTGAAGGCATCAATGCCCACGGCTTCCGACATTGTTTTGCTGAGTTTGCAATCAGGCGCTTTGATGGTGATGTTTTGGAGGCTATACGCCAACATTTTCGTCACCGTGTAGGTAGTGCATTCACAACCGATTACACTGATGGCAAGGGCTTTGCTGACATCAGTCAGGGCGCGGAGCGCAGATATATCAAGGAGTTACTGCATCGCATGGTAGGTGAAGATGCAAGCGATTTTACCGGAGCTATGGCGCTGCACGTTCGGCGTGAAGTCAATAAAATGGCATTTAGAAACCCAGATGAATTAGATGAATTTCTTAATGATTTGAGCAATGATTTTGACTCTTTAACACCGCACGAGTTCGGTTTTTGCCTAGTGTTGACAGAAACTAGACATCTATCAAAATGTCTAGATAAAAAAACGGGTGTACCTAATCTCCTTGAGGGATGTTTTGAACTGTGCTCAGGATGCCATCATTCATTTAGAAGCAAGAAGAGTAACCACGACAGTGTGTTGCGAAATGTACTCAGTCATGAGGATTTTTTAGACCGCTTTCCACTGAAAAATAGCCAGCATTTCAAAGTCAGTGAGCGATTGGTTGAACGTGGCAATAAAATTCTAGATGAAATGGAGTAGATTATGAAAAATTCAAAATTAGATAAATTAAGAAAAAAACCTGTCGAAGTGGAACTACCCGACTGGGTTAAATCAGGCAATAAAATGACTAGGAAGCTATATTATGCAACGATTGAACTGGTTGAAGAATTAAAAATACAGATTAAAAATGGGGTTTCTAAAGACCTTAAAGTTACAGACCGAACCCTAATTAACGCCCATATTGCTAAAAAAGCTGATGTTAGCGACACCAACATTAGAAAAGATCGGCAAGAAGGCTTGTTTAAATTTATTAAAGAACAGAATGATATTTTACTAAATATGTGGACGCTAGACGGCCGACATCCGACTGATGGACGCAGGATGTCTAAACCTGAGCTAGAAGTTGCTAAAAAATCCTTGCAGAGTGAAGTTAAGAACTTAGAGAATAAAAAGTACCATGAATTTTTCCGCGAGTTAATCAACTCGCAAGTGATAGTAGAACAAAGATCATTGGCAAAGAGATATGCAACATTACAAGCTGATTATAATACTGCGCAAGAAACTATTGCCAATCTAAGGCTAGCGCAACAACAACTCATTAAACAATTAAGTGAAGCAAATAAGTGAAACGTATTGCGATGAGTCTAAATTTCATTAATGCTTTAACCAAGTTTATTTATTTCAATAATGAGGAACAGTCTTAAAGAAGTGACAGATTCTATGACCATTCCGGATTGGAGATATATATACAACTCGAAAGATAATGCAGCTAGTAGCTTAAAAATACTGTATGAATTATGTTTTATCTTGATATAAAAATAATATTTCTATTTCTATATCAAGTGCCACTGCAAGGTAATTCACTTCGATATCAGTAACGCCTCTTACATTTGATTCTATTTTAGCTAGCGTACTACGACTAATTCCCCAATCAATTAAGTTACATTTTGCAGCTAATTGTTCTTGGGTCCATCCTTTTCTTTCACGAATGAGCCTTACGTTTTTTCCAATTATATTCATAACATCACTTGCTCTGCTATCGGAGCTTGATTGTCACAAATAAAAAGCCTAAAATTGCTCTGTATACAGAGCATTCAGTTGTTTTTTAGTAAAATTATGCATTAAAAAGAAAGGAAAACCTTTAGATAAGACACGGAAAAGTTAATAACTAAGCTATAAAATTAGTTGGTTGAAGGTAAAACTTATTATACGTATTACCTCAGGTAATAATCATTGTAAAAGTAGCTTAGGATTCACTTTGAAATTAGACCCTCTTGTAGCTCAAATCATCGTTATTAATACTTTTAATCACTTCACAACGAATGATGTCCGATCAACTTATTTGGTTTTAAAAAACGACCCATCATTAGATCCTGCAAGCATTAGACGAAAAATATAAGCTGAACTTTTAAAACTAGTCAAAAAAGGTTGGCTTACTAAGCTTGTTCCTAAGAAAAAAGGATTTACTCGTTTTAGTAAAACAGTCCTTTTTGATGTTAAAGCAATCAGGTTAAAAACTGAATATGAGCCTCCCAAAGTAATTAAATATACCGATAAGAAAAGTGAACAATTACTAGGTAAGTTAAATATCTACAAAGCAGAGTTGTTGTTGAATATGGGGGAGTCTGAAGCTTATAAAGAACTTTATTCTGAATTCCCCGAACTCATTAACGAGATCCAGCCGAAATACAACAAAGCTAGAGATAATAATACCAGAATACTAGGGAAGATAAGAGCCATTGAAGGCCTAATGAATCAAGATAGCCCTTAGGTATAATATGAAATTAAGAGAATGGCAAAGTGACTGTATCGCTTTAGCTTTACTGCAATATCAGAATAACAACAATCATTTTTTAGCGCTAGCAACACCAGGCTCAGGTAAAACCATAATGGCCTCGGAATTAGCGAACAGGTTGTTAAAAAATAATTTAATCGATTTAATCATTTGTTTTTCCCCTTCTTCGATTGTCTCTCAAGATTTTCGTGAAAGTTTGCAGTTAAGAACCCAAGAACGATTTGATGGCATGATTGGAGCTAAAGGTAGATCCCTCACTTATCAAAGCATGCAGTATCTTGATTGCAATTTTTGGCAATTATTCGAGCAGTATCGAGTCTTTGTTATTTTTGATGAGATACACCATTGTGCGGGGTCTAATATTGATAATGCTAATGCGTGGGGCGAACAAGTAATTCTTAATATTCAAGATAAGGCCAAATTTACTTTAGCGTTAACTGGCACTCCATGGCGTTCAGACGCAGCTCCTATTGTTCTTTCAAGCTACCTTCATCCTAGCAACAAAATAGCCTGTGATTATGTATATGGTCTTGCTGAGGCTATTACTGACAATGTTTGTCGTGTTCCTCAGATAATTGCGATTGATAATAATAATATTTCGGTTACGGATGATGATAAAACCAAAAAATTCAGTAGTTTCAAATGCTTGTTATCGCAATCAGTTATCCCCTACCAAGAAGTTATAGAAAATGAAAAGGTGATGGAATATGTTATTTCTTCAGCTCACATAAAGCTAACTCAGATACGAAACGTTAACTTAGATGCCGCGGGATTGATTGTCGCTTCATCTATTAAGCATGCACAGAAAATATCACGATTAATGAAAAATTGTTTTAATGAAGATAGCGTTATTGTTACCTACAGAGAAAACGAGCCAACAAGTATTATTCAACAATTTAGGCACGCAAAAACTCCGTGGATTATTTCGATAGGAATGATTAGTGAAGGTACTAATATTCCTCGTTTGCAAGTTTGTTGCCATTTAACGAATATAAAAACTGAGATGCACTTTAGACAGATCTTAGGTCGAATACTTAGAATGACGGAGTCAAAGAATCAAGAGGCTGTGATGTTTATGCCTGCTGAGCCGAAGTTGCTGGAATTTGCTTATCGAGTTAAGCAAGATGTACCTTTTGAGGCTGATGTTGTTAAGTTTGAAAAGATGAACGCTAATGTTGAAGACATTGTAACTGGTGAGGTTTTAGAGAATGCTATATTCGACAAGGCACTAAATGTTAGCTCTAAAGCAAAATTGAAACTTAGTGGATTTGATACTGTTATTGATCATCAATCCTTTGAAGAAACTAGTAGCATTATTGAAGAAAATTTTTTAACGAGTTCATATGAAAAAGTCGTTAATATTTTTGGTCGCTTTCAGCAAGAGTCTATTGCTTTGGGGCTGAGTGAGTTGAGGTGATATATGCTTAGTGTTCAGCAAATTAATGTTGTATCGATCCTTAATATTGCCTAACTTCTACGCCAAAATGAGAAATTGATAATGGATCTAGAAGAACTGATTTGTAAGGCACCTGGAACTAACTCAGCCTTTACATTACCTAATGAAAGCACTTTGCTTCAGTTAATTGAAAAGTGTAAATTGATTGGAATAACTGGTTATATAGACTTAGAAAAAGTCGATATGGGATCGTTAAGTGATCTGTTTTCTGAATTTGAAATCATCGTGTTAACTAATGTAGAGACCCTCAATGAACATCATGAGTTGCTTTACCGGTTGTCGTGTTTACTCGATTTTGAAGAGCCTTATGTTCTGTGTGTTGTAAGTGATATAAATAAATTTAATAAACTTCAGCATAACAAAGCAGGACCATTATACCTCCGTTGGTACTGGATTAATGATTTTGGCATATTTCCCCCCAAGTGAATGAGTAATAGATGAGACCTCTATTGACCTTCTTTTAGCGAGGGAGGTGAAATACTTTTAATCACCATGATGACCTTCCGCTTAGCCCGTGAAACAGTCTAAATTGAAGTTGATCTCCTATCTAACTTTCCGCCTTACAAGATCATTTTTAGACCATATACTCTAAGGCGCTAATAAGATGGTCCGCCTCCCCTAAGCTACACTTAGGGAGATTATTAAATGAGGAGAATCATCATGTCTACTATTAACATTCTTGGAATTGATATTGGGAAATCAACCTTTCACCTTGTTGGC
>NZ_VOLT01000004.1 GCF_007954275.1 Colwellia demingiae
GCCAACAAGGTGAAAGGTTGATTTCCCAATATCAATTCCAAGAATGTTAATAGTAGACATGATGATTCTCCTCATTTAATAATCTCCCTAAGTGTAGCTTAGGGGAGGCGGACCATCTTATTAGCGCCTTAGAAGTAATACTCTATTTTATTGTTATTTGGATAAATATTAAGTGGTACTCATGCTAGATATTTTCCAGTAATATTTTTTATTGTAGGTAGGGACCTTATTAGTACTTAGTAAAACCTAATTCCAGATGATTTCACTTAAATATTAATTAACGTAAATCACTCAACCCTAAAGCTATGGCTTCTTGTTTAAATTGACCAAATATATTGACCACTTTTTCATATGAGTCGGTCAAATAGTGAACGTCAGCTCTTGTGTTAACCCCATCCAACTCCTCATGCTTGATATTATTTCCAAAATTACTTAATTTAAGCTCGATCTTAGGGGGCGTCGATTTTGTCTTATCGAAAGTAACAGCATCAGGCTGCTTATCATCAATATCTTCTGGAGTGGCTGTTTTCATTTTTTCAAACTTAACTACATCAGCTTCAAAAGGAACATCTTGTTTAACTCTATAGGCGTACTCCAAAAGCTTAGGCTCAGCAGGCATATACATAATAGCTGTTTGGTTTTGACCATTGGTAACTCTAAGAATTCGACCTAATATTTGCCTAAAATGCATTTCCGTTTTTATGTTAGTGAGGTGGCAACAAACCTGTAATCTAGGAATATTGGTTCCTTCGCTGATCATGCCAACTGAAATGATCCATTTTTTCTTAGAATGTCTGAAGTTTCGAATGATGTTAGTTGGATCTTTTTCTTTATAGGTTACAACTATGGCATCTTCGTCAATGCAGGCCTTCATTAACATTACTATTTGTTTTGCATGCTCAACGGAAGAGGCTACAACTAATCCAGCTGCAGTGAGGTTGATACTTCTTATTTTAGTAAGATTTTTGTGTGCAGATGATATTAAAAATTTAATAACTGCTTCATTTTCTATTACTTCCTGATAAGGGATGATTGACTGTGATAGTAGGCACTTGAAGCTATTGAATGTTTTAGTTTCATCAGCATCAACAACGGATATATGATTATTATCCACAGCAATAATCTGAGGTATACGGCAAACATTATCCTGAATAGCCTCAGCAAGGCCGTAAATGTAATCACAGGAGATTTTGTTGCTAGGGTGCATATATTTAGAAAGTACGATAGGAGCAGCATCTGAACGCCAAGGGGTTCCCGTTAACGCTAAAGTAAATTTAGCCTTATCTTGAATGTTAACTATTATCTGCTCACCCCAAGCATTGGCATTATCAACATTAGAGCCTGCACAATGATGAATCTCATCAAAGATTACAAATACTCGATACTTTTTGAATAGCTGCCAAAAGTTATCATCAAGATATTGTAAGTTTTGATAAGTTAAAGAGTGACCTCTAGCTCCCATAAGTCCATCAAACCGTTCTTGGATTACTAGTTGCAAATTTTCGCTAAAGTCTTTGGAGACAATTGAAGATGGGGAAAAACAAATAATTAAATCAACAAGGTCATTTTTTAATAGTTGCTCAGCCAGCGCTGATGCCATCATAGTTTTTCCTGCACCTGGTGTTGCTAGTGCTAAGAAGTGAGATAACCCATTTAGATACACTTTAAGAGCTTTATTAATACATTCAGACTGCCACTTTCTTAGTTTCATACTGCTTTATTTTTACCATCAATTAATAAATTCTCTACGGCTTTTATTTTGCCTAGCAACCGAGAATTTTGTTCACGAGCGTTATTATATTGAGGTTGAAGCAATTCATATAGCTCAGGAAAATCATTACAAAGCTGCTTATATTCGCTTGATTCACCATAACTCATTAGTAGCTCATTTTTGTACTCGTTTAAACGTTCCTGAAGAGAGTTTTGTATAGTGTTACTGGCTGGGAGGATTTGGCTATTTTCATTACCATCTTCTTTGCATTCAAAAGTTAATTTATCAGCATCAAATAAATCTGTTTTGCTAAAATTTGTTATCTCTTTCTTCTTTGTAATAGTTTTTCTTAACCAGCCATTCTTTACTAGTTTTACTAGTTCGGTATAAACAAATCGGCGAGCAGCACTAGGCACTAAACTCTTGTCTGAATGCAGTGTTATATAGGCAGCTCTTAACTCTACAGCAGAGAAATGGTCAAAATTTGGTGCCGATATGATCTGAACCAATAGCCGATCCAACTTCATTTGTTACCCTAAAAGTATGTGAAACAATAGATTTTATTGTGTGGGATTATAATCCGTGGGATTATACTCTGTGATATTATAATCCGCAATATGGAATAGTCGCTCATTTACTTAGGAGTTTTCTAGTGAGTGAGCTATCTAAACGATTCGGAGAAAAAATTCGTTCAGTAAGAACAGCTAAAGGAATATCTCAAGATAAACTAGCCGTAAAGAGTCAAATTGATCGCAGTTACATTGGTCGTATTGATCGAGGCGAAGTAAATATCACAATAGACAAGCTATATATATTAGCTGCGGCTTTAGAATGTGAACCAGAAGAATTATTACCTAGAATGGTGAAATAAAGCTTTCTGATGCTATGAGTTAGATCTAGTCCTTATACTTTAGCGTTGACCTAGTGTGTAAAAGCAGGCAACAAATGACTAAATAAAGTTCAGTTTAACGTACTCTTTTCAGGCGCTCTATTTCCTGTCGTAATTTATTTACAATTTTTCGTTGCTCTTCAGCTAACTCTAATGCTTTTAAAGTTTCGAGGTTTTGGTACTCCTTTTGAGCTCTTAACTCTTGAAGCATAAGCTCCTGTTGGTAAACTTTCGTTTTAAATCCATGTCGCGTACGTGACTCTAAATATTCTTTTAGTAATGTTTTATGATTCTTATGAGTCATATTTTGTGACACTTGTAAGGCTACTGCATTTTCTTCTTTAGTAAATCCTAGTTCATCATTGATTGATGCTTGTATGTCCATTTGTTCGTTGGCATAGCGGTGGCGAAATGCGTAAAGACTCTTTCCTTTTGGCCAATTTAATTTTTTGGTTATAGCACTAAAAATCTTGGTTATTTCCTGAGCGGAAAGCGGTTTTCCATCTTTTTCATTCAAGAATAAATGACCATCATGTTTATTTAAGCCTATTGTATTAATAAACTCTTTAAGATCATTCTCTATAAATGAAACCACGCCATTGACTAATGTAAGAGGAAATTTAATAGGCATGTTGTTATCTCCTTTTTGTATGATGGGCGTAATATCTAAAATAGAGTCACTTGTATTCATTAATTCTGACTCTACAGTCTCTTTTCTAAACTGTAGCTTTGCAAAACCACTTAGTGTAATTGGTCTTGAACCTGTTTGGTCAACAATACGTAACATAAGCATTAAGCTAGCTCGAGTATACCCTTTGTAATTTACCCGTATGTAGTCATTAAGTTCGTCAAGCTCCCATTCTTCGGCTTTTTGGCTAGGGCCGCCGCTACTTTCTCCACAGTTAGAAAATGATTTAGGGTAAAGCTGTTTTTTTTTCGGACCATCTTTTTTAGATTTCGCTTTATCACGTAATGGGAGTGCTGAGGTAATTTGATATTTATCCCCCTGTTCAGGTTGAACACCTAATAAACTAGGGTGCAATCCTTGCTTTTGGGCCCAAAAATAGAATTCATATACAGGAGCTAGATAATCATGGTTTATGTTCCGTTTAGTCGTATTAGTATCTCCTCTCCACCTTGGATTGTTAATTGATTGTCTGAGTTGCCATTCGGCATAAACGCCTAATAATTCATCGTTTATATCCATCCAGTCGCGTTTATTATCTAATATATAGTTAAATAAGCTGCGGATAGCCTGCCGATAGGTTTCTATTGTGCTGTCATTATTTCCTTCTTTGATAATAAAATTTATGAAGTTTATTGCTGGCCAGATAACGTTACCATCACTATCTTGGTATACGTAATAAGTAACTCTGTGCAAGTGGACTTTCGTTTCATTAATTAAATCGATTTTATTGCCTGGAACTATATTCATAGACCCTTCTTAATTTTAATCTTGGATCCTATGTGACGACTGAAATTACTTTGTTCCGACAGTATACTTTTTTCAATAAACTCAGCATTACTGATCAAGACAATACTTTTTTTGGTGAAAGATACTGCGGTATATAGCCATGAATGATCTATTGGATAATTAGTATCCACGATCACGATAATATCATCAAAGGTACAGCCCTGAGCTTTAATGACGTTAATACAATAAGATAATTTAAGGGATAAGCAGTCTTCTTCTGTTAGATACTTAGAGCCTTCTTCAAAATCTACCTGAATAATACACTCTCTAAAATTAACCGTTTTCCGCGGAGTAAATATTTCTGATATTTTACCTATTGAACCGGTTGAAATACCGAGTTCTTTATTGTTATTTTCATAAATCACAGGGTCACCTTTAATGAACTTTTGATCATTAACTTCTTTGGAATCATAGCTTTTTTTGTAATTTCTTATAAGTTGGATTTCTTGATTAATATCTTGGCATATTCGGTTGCTTGAACTGAAAATCTGGAGAGGTTTATCCATTTTCTTTTTGTCATACCAAATGTTGAGCGCAGCTTTACACAGTGACTGCCTAGCCACAATTTGTGGAATATGCCATGTGACATTAGCTTCAGGGTTTATTTGATAGGGGGATATAATATTTTTAACGGTCTTAATATCTCTAATATATATCGCGTGTTTAAATTGATTTAAATCGGCTTCACTCCCTAAGTTGTAAGGTATATTTAGTGTGATAGATAAATGGGGGATAGCGGTTAACTGATGAAATAATATGCCAGCTCCAATAGGCGGTAATAATTTATCGTCACCAATTAAGCATAGACGACAGTCATTGGGTATCGCTTTTAACAACACATAGGCTGTTGCCGTATCAATCATCGATGCCATATCGATGATAATTAGAGCTTGTGATAAATCACTATTTTTAATCGATTCTTTTATGTGACCAATGAATGTAGATACATTTTCCGATTTTTTTCCATATTCAATAGCCAAGCGTTTTACTGAACTTTCTGTAGCGCTCAGAACAAATATTCTTTTGTTTTGGTTTTCATACTGTCGAATTATGGCCAACATCACCATTGTTTTTCCAGTGTTTGGACCGCCATTGATGATTGATAAATTTGATTTCAATGCAAGTTCAATAGCTTTAAGTTGAATACTATTCAGCTTAAATTCATTAGTACTATTGTCGAGACTTTGATCTCTTTCAAAGTCATTTAAAACGCTATTTTGTAAATCTACATTAGTGCTATTTTTATCACCATTAAGTGCATTCAATCTTCTAGCTACAATAGTCTCTAAAGACCAACACCCCAGGCTTTGTATAAATCCCGTTTGATGATGAACTAATAAGTTTTGTTCGCTGTGATGAAGAATATTACCAATATCATGTTCAATGCCTTCATTGATTAAGGTGTCTTGTACTATATCTATAGGAAGAGCCATGTGGCCGTTGGTATCGTAAGCCTGATATAAAATTGCTTCAATCGCAGAAATAACTCGACGAGGGTCTTTTTTGTTTATTGCAAAATATTTAAAGGCGGTTGAATCTAAAGTTCTCCAGTGGGAAAGTGCGTTCTGGGGTGGCATGAAGCTTAACAACCGATAAGGATCACTATTAATATTTTCTATAGCTTGAAGCCCATATAAGTTAATTAATTGTGGTAGTAAATTAATGGAGATATTTTTATTAATCAAAAAAGTAAGAAGTTTTCTTTCAAAGGTACACTGTAGCCAGCTTTGTAAGAGAGATTCAGCCAATAGCTCAGGCATTTTTAATTTTGGATGCGCGACCAATACGCTTGCTTCAACTGAGTCAAGAGTCTGCTTTAGTTTTTTAGGGAATGCATTATTGAGTTTTTTTACCCAACTATTACTAATACCTACGAATGACTTGTTCTGAATTATATAATCACAAATTATTGATTGGTCGGTATTGTTACTAATAATTAGGCGTTTACCTGATGCTACAACAAACTGAGGGCCGCATTTTACATCATTTTTATGCTCACCTTCTACTCTCCATATATCATTGACGGATGGAGGGTAATGCAAAACAGTATCATGACAAATAGTATTAAATTTATAATGTCCAACCTTAATTCTAAATGTTGCCGAGTATCGTTCTTTTCCGCGTTTAATCTCGGAAACACTAAGAACGACCCCTGTAAGGTTTGTAACCGAACCAGTTGTCTTGAGTAGTTTAAGTGATTTCATTATTCAGTATCAATTCACTATCAAGCTCTGAATCATCCTTTAGAACGTTATACGGAATATAGCGGCCAGTTAAAATAAGTAACTCCTCCGCTGCTAGGTTTCTCCGTAGCAACTCAGCATTTGACTTTGTACGTGCCAACTCTGCTTGAAGCTGGATTATCATGTCGTCTTTTTTGTTTAATAATGCAATAACATCATCTTCTGTAATCTTTGTATTACTCTTTGATGAATTTATCATATTACTTTTGGGGACAAAGCGACCCTGAATTTTTGTCCATAGTGCTTTTAATCTAGAGTTCGATTCCCAAGTTGATTTGGTGATGCCAAATTTCCTGCTAATAGCCGAACGATTGGGTTTCCCTTTAGATTGAGGTATAACTGGATTATCGGACAACCAACTTTCCACAGCATTAGCATTTAGTTCACCAATACGTTGGGTACTCATTTTTTTATTGCCTTTTTTCACGTTTATTTATCTCCTATATCGAAAGGGACTACGTTTGTTTTTTGCGTTAATTCCTCTGGATAAATGCCACTTTCGTTACTGATTTTAAGTAATTGCTTTTGTAATATAATGTTCTGTTTTTCTAGTTCCGTAATTTGTGATTTTTTTTGTATGTCAGCTTTATTTCGCCATTCTATTTCAACTTTATGTTGTGACTTCAGTCCTTCTAATTTCTGTTCTGCAATGTAAACCTCTGCTGTAAGGGTATCGTTTTCAAGTCGTAGGCCAATCATTTCATGGGCAATCGCCATATGATTTTGTTTTACACGAGTAACGGTCGCTTCTAACTCTTTGACTTTACTTATTCGACCACTATCTCTTTGTATAATCGCCTTTTCCTTTAAGCGTATAAACAAAGAAGCTATTGCTTTTGTACCCGTTACACGCTCTCTCATATAAGTAGGCGTAGCTTCCCAGGTTGTAGTCGAAGTCATTTGTTTTGGAATATTATATTTTTTAATAACATCAGAGTTGTTTTTAGATCCATTCCAATTACGTAGACCTGATACCGATGTTGGGAAATACTCTAATTCGAATCCCCCATTTTTCTCTATCATACGCGTCTTCTTGCTCGTTAGAGAAAAAGGGATCTCAGAGTTGAGCCATTTTTCAAGAATATCTATTTTCTGTTCAATACGCTTGATAGCTTCTTTACGTTGTATTTCCATAAATTAACTCCTTTAAAAACCTGTAAACAATGAATCGTTACGCTGCATCGTTCGTTCATGCTGTGTAACAATATGCTCTAAGTTTTTCGCTTGTTCTGTTGCTTGCATACGTTCAAGGAGCATGTAATCTTCTCCATTATTCGCCACTTCGCGTAAGTGCATTAAATCTTCTTTCATTATGTCTAAATGACTCTTTTTAACATCTTGGTAAGCACAACCTTTACATTGTATAGGGTCACATGGTGCTTTATGAGATTTAGCTTTGTTAGGCTGACGATGGCAGCTACTATGTGGTTTCGGTTGGTTTTTATGCCCGCGTTCACTTATGACTTTTGCCATTTCTAATGATTGATTATTAGGGGTAAGATCACTAAATGTAGTTTGATGTTTATCTTGCATATGCTTATTAAATCTTACACTTATATGTAAAATTTTGAATACTCGTTTTAAAAATGCGGGATACCGACCTGCCATGCTTTTAGTTCCCATCATTAAGTCTAAAATATCTGAAGCGGTTTTCTCTGTATCGACCTCTTGTATAATTTTATCTAATGCCTTATTTTCAGCCTTAGCTAATATTGCTGAAGACGTTTCTTCGGGTTGATTTAATTTAACTTTGTTCTGTAAAGTCTCATGTGTATTTCGTGCAACGGGATCTGTAACGTAAACCTCAGTTACTTCGGGATCTATATGACCTAATTGATGGCATAAAGCGAGTAAGTCACGATGTTCGTATTGATAATGATAAATAATGGCGTAGATTCGTCGGAAAATATGGGTGCCTTTTGCTAAACCGACATCATCACCGAGGGCTCGTTCTAGAAATTTATTTCCCGTGTAGCTACTGTCTTTACCTTTATTAAATTGGAATATCAAGGCACTCATATTATTTTGAGCATCGATATTGAATCGAGGAATATTAAATAAACCGTTATGTCCGTGACTATCCCAAGATTTTTTTAGCTCAAAAAGTACTCTCAAAGCTTGAGTACTGCTTTTATTTATCGTGTGCCAATTTCTTCCTCCTTGTTTTTCGTTATAGAAATATGCCTGGTACCAACCAGCTTCTTTGTCTTTACAACAGAAATGTTCCTCTTTTGCTATACCTATAATGGGATCGCTGATTTCAGCCTGTCGGCGAGCATTGTATATTTGTAAAATTATGAAACAAGCAGACATTAGGGCCGTAATGCATTCTGTCAGTGTCCATTTTTCTGAGTCTTGTTCTTTAAGATCAGGCCCATCTCGAGATATTTTAAAGCCCATTATTTTTTCAAGCTCATTTAACTGTTTGGATGAGGCCATTTTCTTCGGATAAAGAGTATCTATAATATATCGATTTCTTTGGTATTGTTTTTTACCATGCCCTTTTTCATTGCGAAGGTTTGTTATTTCCTTTACCACTTTAATAATTAAGGGTGAGGCTTTATTTAACCAGAGACTTGCTTCACCTAATAATTTTATGACTTGTTCTGTACCAAGATTTTTGGTTCGCCCTATTGCTTTACCTAGTTTATTACTAAGATAATATGGATCTTTAAAGGGCAAGAATGAAATGGAGTCTCCGTCATCCAATCGAGCAAGCGAATTCCATTGACAAAAAAGTGTATTGAGTGTTTTAGACGATGGTTGTGATAACCCCATAGTGCCTTTATCTTCGAAAGTATGAATTACATTTATCCCTGAACTTCTTAGTTCATGGCCTACTAATTTATAAAATGTCTTTGGGACCATGCTTTGAAGACTGGTAGTGCCAATTAATTTTTTGATTAATGATAGGTTTAGGGATCTATATCCATATTTTTTAGTGGGCTCTGTAAGGATAATTTTAATTAGTTCAATATCGGTTTTTATATTTTTCCACAGGGTATCGAACCTCTGAGGAAGTTGTAATAAATTAGGTACCCCACCTTTTTTCATATCGTTACAGAGACTTTTTATGTCTGACTTAGAAATAGTTTCTAGTTGGTAATGATCCTTTAGTAATGACCATTCTATAAATTTAATTATATTGGTCATTACAGACGTTGCTCCCCCTTTTGTAAACGAGGGGGTATGACCTACACCCTGAGCATAAATATCAATGGTGCTAACAATAGTTTTTGCATGATGTGGGTATAATAAAATAGGAACAGGATGTTCAAAGCCCCCTGAGCCGGGCACCCATATATCAGCTAAGTCTTGTTCAATAGTATATGTATGCCCTTCAACGGTACTGGAAAACTGTAGCACAGTTCCTTTGATAGTTAGCTTCTCGTCATCAACAGATAGCTCGTTAGCTGTCTCTGCTATTCGGTCAGAGATGTTGTTTTCAAAGAAATTAACCTCTTCTAAGGATAATATTTTAATTTGTTTCATTCATCACCAGATAGTTTGGATGTCAAAAGGAGTTCTGCCGAGCGATATATTTCAGGATTAGCTGTTTGCACAAAACGAGTTAACCCGAAAGTAAATCGCATTGCAGGGGCAATGTACTCATCAAAATATTCACGAGTGTATTTTATTAATAATTTGTCGTACCTTTCTATGAACCAACGTTGGTGCCTTAGGGTATGGACAAAGTCTTCAACGCTAATTAATACTTGATTGTGTGGGCATCCGTTTTCTGAGTGGCACTTACGGCCACTACACCATTGTTGGGATTTATTCGGCTTATCTATAGCAGACCAAATATCTAAGCAGGTTGAGCCATCAGGTAAAAGGAACCATTGTGGTAAATCACTTTCATCACTGGGGGACCCTAGTAACTTTAAATCTATATCGCCCTCGGATATCCCATATTCTTTTAATGCTTCAGCTCCCACATGCCTGAAAGTAACGGTTGCTTCCAATCGATGTTGGAAGTCTGCATTATTGGCATCATAGTAAATGCGAGCTAATGGGTGGTCGACGTAACCTACGGTTGTTTTCATTTGTGCGTGATTTCGCTCAATTTGACTTTGATGGATACTACCATCGACACCTTTTCTTACATTTATTTGATGTTTAGCTAGTTGTTCAATCCTGAACTTAGGAAGGCTGTAACGGAGTATAAAATCATCAATCATACTAGCATTTAAAAATGTAAGTCGTATCGAATCAGGAGTATCCCAGATAGATTCAGGATCAAAACCAAGTTCTTTCATATTATGGTAATGCAGTGAAAGTAACTCTACAGCTTCTCTAACTTCCTTGTCCGTGTGAGTAACTTCAACGGGAGTAGTTTTTTTCTCAACTTTATCTTTGTATCCCTGAATAAAAAAACTAGTGGTAGGTATCGGATAAGGTAGATCACTTCCTCGCAGGGAAGCTATTACATCTTTATTCCAGGTCGTATGGATTATTAGACGAATAAAACAGACCAATAATATTTGTCTCGGAAGAATAAATGGAGTCCAAAAAAATGACTTCATACTTGACCCGTTTTTTTTAAACCATACATGGAAGGCAGGATGTATTAAGTTACTTTTACCTTGGCAAAAGAGAGTGTCATTAACTGGTGTATTAGCACGTAACTGTAAAAAAGCGGCAAGTATCATTTCTCGTCCGAAGGTATATATAAAATTTTTCAACTTGGTTGTTGTATTTTTGTTATTGTCCTTTGATGTTTTAGCAACCCAATTTTGAACACCTTCAGGGATACTAAAAGTAAAATCTTCGTTATTATCACGATTCACAAGAGGACTTAGTTCATCTCGTAACTGTTGATATAGTTCCATTTCTTTTTGAGCAGCTTTTGTTATGGCAACAATTGGAAGTTGATAATAGTCATTGATTTTATTTTTCAGGTTACTGATAGAGTCAAAGTTATTCATGGCTGGAGGGGGGATAGCCTTGCCATTTACTTCACTTATAGGGGTTATTAGTTCAATATATTTACGCTCTTTCCTTACTGAAAATTGGGTCTTGAAGCCGCATTCATTTATTTTTAAACCACTTGAAATGGAGTGTGAATTTGTTGATAAAAATCGACGGAAAGTTTCAGATAATTTACCTTTATTGTTTCTATGGCTCCCCTCTATAATTTCTTCAAGGCGGAGAAATCCCTGCCGAACATTACGTTGATTAAGTTGCTTTAGGGAGGATGTAAGTAAATAACGTAAGGTAGAGTTAGCTTTGTGTTCTTCAATAGAAATGACAGACTCATTAAATTTTTTATTTATGACTTTTACCATTAACTGAATATCATGAATTATTGAACCAAATACAGGTGAATTTAGAGATTCTTTTGCCAGGTTATGTATTGCTACATTCAATATTCCATCATGGGTTAGAATATTATTAATTGGTAAAATATCCCATTCAAATTCACTTAATACCACCTTACCATTGATTTTATTTGTTATTTTAAAGGTGATGTTTTCTTGTTTAGGGAGTTCGGAAAAACAGCACTGATAATTAAGCTCTGAAATGGTTCTTCCATCGTCAATTTTTTCATTCTTCAAGGAAAAAAACTCAATCAAAGCATAAAAATCAGATTCTTTATCTTTACTTTCTTTGAGTTTTATTAATTTCTCTATAGCTTGAAGTGCCTGCACTACTTTAGTTCTGCTACATATTGTAACGGGGATACTTAAAAAATTGCCTACATTAATAAATGGTGAGTTTGGGTACTGGTGCTTCAAGATAAAATCAATCAATGTTTCCCACTGTTGAATCTTTATTCCAGAGTAATTACTCACTCTACTTTTAATAAATAGAAGAGCTTTTGTTAATAGACCGTCCGGTTTATAAATCGTAGGATTAAGGTATGTATTGAAAGAAATATCAATAAGCTGATTATCAGCAGTTTCGCCATGAATTTTTATAGGGTTAACACATCTCACTTCACCATCACGATTAAATCTCGTTGTGAATTTATGCTCATTTATAGAATTTTTACCCGCAATATTCCCCGCCCATTTATTTAGGAAGGTACGTAGAAAGGCACTTTTGTGCACCTTACTTTCTTTGGTTGATGCAGGGTAAGCATCGATCATGGATTCATATTCGATTAAACCATTAATAATTATGGCATCTGTGATATTTTCCTTTTCACTATTGAGTAATGTTTTTAATTTTGGACAGTTATATTGTGAAATATCACTTAGTGATTTTCTTATCTCAATTGCTATGTTGCATGACATTGAGGTACTTTCAGAAACGTTTAAACACTCGAAAAGTAAGCTGTTAGGTAACATAATTCCTGGTAAATAGTTAGAATCAAAGGGCACGAACCTTACTGCTTCGTTATCATCATGAACCATTTGAAGTGTGTATTCTCGTTCAGGCATATATAAAAAATCACTCTTATTTGATACTCCACCAAATAAGACAAGACAATCAATTGTAATTCCTTTATCAATTTTTCCACCGTATTTATTCAAAAAGGCCATAAATCCATTAATCCCTGTATGCGCACCTTCTCTACTGGATAAAATTGATATTATTTCAGCGTAACAACGATATATATCAATTGGCTTTATATCCCCAGGAGGAGAAATTAATAATGTTCGCGTAAATGGGATGTTTTTATGAAGAGCTAAATAAAGTAGTATCTTTGATACGGATACTCTGGAAACATAGCTTTCGAGTGATTTACTATCAGAAGATAAGTTGTCCCACTTTGAATTTGAAAAACACGTGTAAAGCAAGCCATCAGGTGTTAATAGTCCAGATATTATCGGGCTGTTAGTGTCTATAATTACACTGGACTCTCTAGAAGGTACCTTCTTTATCGCGTTATAATAATTATTTATTCCTTCAGCTAGCTCTTCATGTATAGACAACACATTAAATAATTCTTTAGTTACTTGTGAGTGGTGTGTTTTTACGTGCATATTTATTGTCTTATCAGCTTTTTTAGCCCATTCAACGAAATTTTCTACGGAAACTTCGCTTTTATCATTAACTAAAAAACTAGATTCATCTGCTAAGTTTTTATCGGTTAAAATTATTTTAATGCAGTACGTAATAGTGTGAAATTTCTATATTTAACAGGTTTAGTTTCAGAATTTGAAGATTGTTTTTCTAAAGATTTTAGTAAAAAAGAGTGCACTGTAGATGGGCCAGCGTTTACGTAATAATATAAAATAGATTGATCTACCAATACTTTGAACGTTAAATATTTTCCTACTTCATGTAAGTATTTGTTTTCTGGAACCTCTGAATTACTAATAAGATGACTAGGTAATCTGTATGACTCAAGTGAGTGGCCTGATTTCGTATTTCCTCCTAAGGCTAATAAGGCAAATATTTCATTAACTCTTTTGATAACTGACTTTATTTTACTACGTTGTAATATACCTTTAAGTTGAATAAAGGCTCGGAGGATATCTTTAGAGTCCAAAATTTCAGGGCTACTGTTAAATAAATAAAGGATAGATGCGGTATTATTTTCACTCGCTATAACTTGTAATGTCATAAGCCAGCTTTGAGCTTTACTCCCTTCAACCCAAGTATGTGATGAATTTTCTTGTGCTTTGTTCAAACTAATAGATAGCAAACCGTTTGGCTGTATAACCCCCTGCAAAGTATCAGGGTCAATAATGGTATGTGAACTTTTATTGTTTCTAGGGTTTACTCTGATTACATATATATTAGAAGAAGAGCATGGCACCTTTGCCATGTTTAGTGGATATTTCATGCTAAATCGAGTTTGAAATGGACAGCTACCTATAGCAATACCACCTGACAGGGTGGAATCTGTTTCAGAGATTAAACTTCGAAATATAGAGCTTACACTTACTTTTTTATTTGTAGGATGTAAATAAATAAGACGTTCTACTTCTTTGAAAGCCGATATTAAGTCTTGCACCAACAGTTCACTTAATGGCTTAAGGAATAGGTTAGAAATAAAAGGAGAGCTTAAGTTTTCAAGAGATATATTTAGGGCTTTTTTCAACGCGAAAGCAGTCGTTGTTGTAAAGCGCTTTTCCTTAAGCAATTTAATTATAGCTGCAAGTAATGACTCATCATGTATCAAAAGGTTGGCAAGATCCGTTGATTCAAGCTTAAGCATATATTCGTTTTTAATTATCTTTATACAGGAAATCATCTGAATACTCCGTTAATACCTTTTCTTTACATGATGTTTTGTTAAGCTATTATTATAAAAGCTATTTTATTTATCACTCGGTCTCTATCAATTGAATTTTAGCACACCCTAAAAGCTTGTTAGCCTTAGCTTCGGCGTTAGAACAAGTAATAGAACGTGGTCTTTATGACAAAATAATTGTTACGCGCAGTACCCCTGAAATTGCAGAGTCCATTGGCTTTTTACCTGGTACGGAAGAAGAGAAAATGGCGCCTTGGCTCGCCGCAATCACTGATTCACTCGAAGTGTTACATCAACAAGATGAAAGTATGCATGGCAGCTTGAACTACATTATGGATAAAGCCAATATCCAATTTAAGTCAGTGAACTTTATGCGTGGGCGTAGTATTCAAAATGCTCTGGTACTGCTTGATGAGTGTCAAAATTTAACGGCGGCTCAGCTAAAAACCATTATCACTCGCTGTGGTGAAGGAACTAAACTGGTTTGCTCGGGAAATTTGGCGCAAATTGATAGTAACTATTTGACCGCAGTAACTTCTGGGCTAACTTATATTGTCGAGCGTTTTAAAGACTTTCCAGGCTCAGCTACGGTTAACTTAAACGGTGTGGTACGTAGTAGGCTTGCTTCATTTGCAGAAGAGAATTTATAGTTTGTTAATAGGTTTGGAAAAGTGGCGGGGTTAAATACGTTACTTTTCCTTGTTTAACGCTTGTTTAAATTAGATGACTGCTTTAACTTATCAAGTTATCTAGTTATATAAACAAAAAGTTAAGGCGTTTTAGTGTATTACCAAGCGGGTATAAATACAGTTTTTAGGCGCTATAATATCACTCTTGTAGTTGCCTTTATTGTCATCATTCTTATTGCCTTCTCAGCCGCCTCAGTACGTTATTTCAATCAAATTTCACAGCATAAAAAACAAAGTTTGATCGAGCTCCAGCAAGAAGCTCAACAGCTAAATTTTATGTTAGAGCAGAGTGTCCAAGCGGTAGTTGGCATACAAGAGCTTGCCGAATATATTCTGAAGCACCCTAATGAAATAAACATTCCCATGCCTTCCTTGTCACAACAAGAAAACCTGTTTTATTTAAATAAACCTCTGCATGATGTTATTAAGCAGGGTAAACGCTTGAGTAGTAATATTACAGGCATAGGACAAGTAAGCAATTTTGGAAAGCTTAAAAAACAAGAAATTGCCATGGCTAATTCACTGACTCCTGCATTTATTGCTGCGCAAAATATCCTAAAAGAAGCAACATGGTTTTATTATATTTCTTTGGATAATTTTGTGAATATATACCCGTGGGTTGACCGCGAAATATGGCAATTTAGTGAAAAAGCCCTAGCTAGCCAACATAATAAAGCCATGCAAGTATTAACGGCAAAAAACAATCGTGTTATATGGTCTCCTCCTTATCTAGATGCTGCGGGCGGCGGTATGAATGCTTCATTAGGTACAGGTGTATTTCATCAGGATAAGTTGTTAGGCTCAGTAGTTATTGATATCAATTTATCACGTTTGCATGCCAGTTTGCCTGAATTAGAATTAAGCAGTCAGGGGTTTGTTTTATATAATGAAAATAATGATATTTTACTTTCAAAACGGCTGGGGAAAGAGTCGTTAAGCTACCGTGCTTCTTGGCAAGACCTGTTACCTGAATCACTCCAATATCTCAGTGCTAAGCAATTAACTACAATAGGTGATACCGAGCGCTTAGGTGATTGGTTTATTGAAAAACAGCAGCTCACGGCTAATGGTTGGACCTTACTCAAGTATCAAAAGTATGAGGATTTTTCAGCGCCTCAGTATAGTGATTTTATTTTTGTTTTTGCGATGCTATTTATCGGCTTATTAGCCTTTCTTATGCTAGTTAATACCATGACAAAGCGTACCTTTATCAAACCAACTACTGAATTTATAAGTCATATTGAATACTGTGCTGAAGGAGATCCAGGTAAGGTTGCCCCTGCAGCAGATTGGTTGCATTGGTTTCAAGTGGTTGAAGATATATTTGCTCAGAACCGTAGTTTATTATTACAACTGACCGAGCAGAATGATGTGTTAGATAGTCGTGTCATTGAAAAAACTAAAGCGCTACAGGAAACAAGTGCTAAGCATCAACGTGATTATGCGCTCTTGCGATCGGTGATGAATGCCATCCCAGAATTGATTGTGTTCAATGACCCCAACGGCTTGTTAATGGGGTGTAATAAGGCTTTTGAACGCTTGGCTAATCATTCTGTAGAACAAATGTTAGGGATTAACTCGGCCAACTTTATGCCTGTTCTTTTGGCGGAAGAAATTAAAATTTTAAATGCTCTGAATAAGAATGTTTACCCTCAGCAAGCATTGATTGAAGCCGGGGAGTTTATCTATCAAGGCTTTTGTAATCAGTTTACCGATGAACAAGGTAATATTCTCGGCTCTATCAGTATTTTTCAAGACGTAACGTTACAGCAGACAACACAATCAGCACTGGTAAAAGCAAGAGATCAAGCCGAGTATGCCAACAGAGTGAAGATTCAGTTTCTTGCAAATATGAGCCATGAAGTTAGAACACCAATCAATGCCATGCAAGGCATGATGGACTTATTAGCTCATACCTCTCTAGATACTCGTCAGCAACATTATTTAGTGAATGCGCAAAGTGCCTCATCAACCTTGCTTCATCTTGTTGATGAATTGTTGGATTTATCTAAAATAGAAGCGGGTAAAATGATTGTCAGCCAAGATGCTGTTAACTTACCAATCATTATTAATAAGGCGTTAAAACTCAATATCACCAATGTCGATCATCAACGCGTTAAGATAATTGTTGATATGAGTGCAGACGTGCCTAGCAATGTAATTAGTGATGAAATGCGTCTAGTTCAAGTGCTAGCTAATTTATTCAATAATGCTATCAAGTTTACTGAACAAGGCCAGATTAAGTTAACTATTGATGTGCTTTCTATAGATGATACCGTGGCTAAATTACGCTTTCGAATGAGCGATACTGGTATCGGTATTGCTAGTAATAATCAAAGTCATTTGTTTAACGCCTTTAGTCAAGCAGATGAATCGATGACCCGAAAATACGGTGGGTCAGGCTTAGGCCTATCCATTTGCCAACAAATTATTAAGCTACTAGGCGGTAAGATAAAACTGACTAGCCAATTAGGGCAAGGCAGTGAGCTTAGCTTTGTATTGCCATTTCAAATAGTTCAACTTGATATGTTGGATCAGCAAGGCTCAGCAAGAGTGAATAATAAAGCTCAACAAGTTACAGAAGAGTTTATAACTAGTTTACCTGCCGAGCTAAGTCAGCCCTTACTCTCTGACATTACTATTTATGCGGTTGGTCAAACACTCTCAGCTAGCTTTACTCAAAGTATTGCTAAAATGAATTGGCTGTTGCATACCGTTAGTAGTGTTGAAGCTTTATGTCAGTTAGATATTGCAGAAAATAGTATCTTACTTATCGGTGAAGCAGACTTTGTTAAGCAACAAAGTGATCAAGAGTTAATAGTACCTTTAACGGAGTTTAGATTACTCTGTTTGTGTCAGCCGGCCTTAACTCAATTGAGCAACAACACTTGTAACTATTTAGATCAACTGTCTGTTCCTTATCTATTAGTTGATATGCCTTTGTTTCGTTATGCGCTTGACCAAATATCACAAGCATTATTTTATAAAGTCGAGCATTTAGCACAACAGGGGGGAAATTTAAGAGGAACCGCTGATAATCCTCAGGGTTATCAAGAGATAGTAACCAAAATAACAGAAACCACTAATAGGCAAGACGGTGTAATTACTCATGATGAGCAAAATCTACAAGACGTGTCAGTTTTATTGGTGGAAGACAATTTAGTTAACCAATTAGTCGCTAAAGAGTTGTTATTGAACATGCAGGCTAAAGTGACTATAGCTGATAATGGTCAAGAGGCTTTAGATCTGTTAGCAGAGCAAGATTTTGATGTCGTGTTAATGGATATTCAAATGCCGATTATGGATGGACTCACCGCTGCTAAACATATTAGAGCGCAAAGTAACTATCAGTATTTACCCATCATTGCTATGACAGCTCATGCCCGAGAAGAAGATAAACAGCTAAGCCTAGCGGCGGGAATGAACTTACATATGCCTAAGCCTGTTACAGGACAAGCGTTGCTAGGAAGTATAAAGAAAGTCCTAAGTAACCTAAGCTCCGTTTAAATAGAGTTTAGGTTAAGTTTTTAGAGAAGAGTTGTTCTAATTTTTTGATGGTTTCGTTAATTTTACTGACATCGCTAGGCGCAATGAAAATTGTATCATCACCAGCAATAGTACCAAGTACGCCATCACTTTTACTCAAACTATCAAGTAGTCTGGCAATTAATTGCGCAGCACCAGGGCTAGTTTGAATGATGATCATAACCTCGTTATGTTCTATTTCTAACACTAGCTGCTTAAGAGGACTTTGTGCGGTAGGTACGCCTAGTTCAGCAGGTAAACAATAGACCATCTCTTGGCGAGCATTTCTCGTTCTTACTGCGCCAAACTTACTGAGCATACGAGATATTTTTGATTGACTGATATTGTCAAAGCCATTGGCTTTGAGTGCATCAACGATTTCACCTTGGGAGCCAAACTGTTCTTGTTTAAGTAAATCTTTAAATTCTTGTACGAGTGCTTCTTGTTTTTGTAAACCGCTCATAATGCGTAATCAACCCTGTAGTAGACTAAAGTGGCGTTTGTAATCAGTATAAATAAAGATAGTATACGTCATCGCATCAGAATACTGAAAGTTAATATCTGAGTAATAGAGTATAACAATTGTTTTTTACTTGCTTATGCTATATCTTTTGGTCAGCAAAAAATTAACGTATTTACTCGAATAATATTTTAGTAACAAATTTTACAATAATTAAACCCACTTAGTTTCGGAGAAATCACATGAAAGTAGCTGTTTTAGGCGCCGCAGGCGGTATTGGTCAAGCATTATCATTATTATTAAAAACTCAATTACCAGCAGGTTCTGAGTTATCTTTATATGATGTTGCGCCTGTTGTTCCAGGTGTTGCTGTAGATTTATCACACATCCCAACTGACGTTAAAGTTGCTGGTTTTGGTCGTGACGACCTTAACGGTGCGTTAACAGGTGCTGATATCGTTTTAATCCCAGCAGGTATGCCACGTAAGCCAGGTATGGACCGTGCTGATTTATTCAACGTAAATGCTGGTATTATTAAAGTATTGGCTGAAGGCATTGTTGCTAGCTGTCCTAAAGCGTTGGTAGGTGTAATTACTAACCCAGTTAACGGTACTGTTCCAATTGTTGCTGAAGTATTCAAGAAAGCGGGTACTTATGATGCAGCTCGTCTTTTCGGTGTTACTACATTAGATGTTATCCGCAGTGAAGCTTTTGTTGCTGAACTTAAAGGCTTAGATGTTGCTACTGTTAAAGTACCAGTTATTGGTGGTCACTCAGGCACAACTATTTTACCATTACTATCTCAAGTTGAAGGTGCTACTTTCTCAGATGAAGAAGTTGCAGCACTTACTCCTCGCATTCAAAATGCAGGTACTGAAGTAGTTGAAGCAAAAGCGGGTGGCGGTTCTGCTACACTTTCAATGGGCGCAGCAGCAGCACGTTTTTGTATGTCTTTAGTTAAAGGTCTACAAGGTGAAGATGTTGTAGATTACGCTTACGTTGAAGGTAACGGTGCAGATGCACAATTTTTCGCACAACCTGTACGTTTAGGTGTTAACGGTGTAAGTGAAATTTTACCTTACGGTGAGTTAAGTGCTTTTGAACAAAAAGCTAAAGAAGACATGCTTGCTACCTTGAAAAAAGATATTCAAGAAGGTGTTGATTTTATGGCTAGCTAAGCAGCCGTAAAACCGACAATAAAAAACGCTGTTATCGATTGATAACAGCGTTTTTTTTATGTGCTAATTTTGAGTGCGAATTAACATAATTAATTCAGGGTGATTACAGTTTAATGGCTTCGGTTAGCAGCGATATGTGCTAAAGAAATAAGCGCTTGTTTGTGTTCACCATCTGCAATGATGTTGAGTGCCTTAATGGCTTTGTCAGCTTCAATTTCAGCTTGTTTCTGTGTATAACGTAAAGAACCTGTTTCTTCCATCGCTTCCAGAATCAACTCAAGGTTATCCATGCCATTACCAAGCTCAATAGCTTCTTTTATTAATTTCTGTTGGGCATCGTTACCGTGCTTCATGGCATATATTAATGGTAACGTGGGTTTACCTTCAGCAAGATCATCACCGACATTTTTGCCCATTTCTTTAGCATCAGCGGTATAGTCCATGATGTCATCAACTAACTGGAATGCTGTACCTAAATACTTACCATAATCAGCCATGGCTTGTTCTATTTTAGTATCTTGCTTCGCTATGACGGCAGCAAGGCGTGTTGCGGCTTCAAACAATTTAGCTGTCTTGCAATAAATGACCTGCATATAACTTTCTTCGGTGGTGCTTGCATCATTGCAGTTCATTAACTGCAATACTTCACCTTCAGCAACTATATTAGTGGCCTCAGATAAAATATCCATAATGCGCATATCACCCAATTTAGTCATCATTTGGAAAGAGCGGGTATAAAGAAAGTCACCGACTAATACGCTGGCGCTATTACCAAATAAAGCATTGGCGGTTTCTCTGCCACGACGCATATTTGACTCATCGACGACATCATCATGAAGTAAGGTTGCAGTATGAATAAACTCAATAATTGCCGCAATTTCCCAATGTTTGTCACCTTGGTATGCGAATGCTCTAGCAGCTAAAACTGTTAACATAGGGCGCATACGTTTGCCGCCACCGTTAACAATATATATACCAAGTTGATTAATGAGTGCGACATCAGATTGTAATTGATCATAAATAAGATCATTTACTGCTGTCATATCGCTTTGCGCTAATGCCTGTATTGCTTTAATATTTTCTTTATTGCCCATACCACTTTATCTTTAGCTATATTGACTAGTTAATAATCAAATGTATTCAATTAGTTGATACGGCAAAGTTTACACTAAATTTTAGGCAAAAGTAGCTTTCCGGTAGCTTTGTTCTAATTTCTTAGCGTAAAAGTAATTAAAAAGCATAAATGGTCGATAAAGTTAATAAATGATCGTTATTAGACTTGCCCTTGGCAGATTCTTCGAGTAGAATTCGCGACCTATATTTTTTAAAATTAGCGTCACATATATAATGACGCAGTACGGAGTAGCTATGTACGCGGTATTCCAAAGCGGTGGTAAACAGCATCGTGTAACCGAAGGACAAACAGTTCGTCTAGAAAAGCTTGAGCTTGAAGTAGGCGCAACAGTAGAATTTGATAACGTTTTAATGATCGCTAATGGCGATAACATCAATGTAGGCGCGCCTTACGTTGCTGGTGGTAAAGTAGTTGCTGAGGTTGTTACACAAGCTCGTGCTCCTAAAATTACTATCGTTAAATTTAAACGTCGTAAGCATTCACGTAAACAAGCGGGCCATCGTCAATGGTTCACTGAAGTGAAGATTACTGGTATTAACGGCTAATAGGAGCATTTAGACATGGCACATAAGAAAGCTGCGGGTAGTACTCGAAATGGTCGCGATTCAGAAGCAAAACGCCTAGGTGTTAAGCGTTTTGGTGGCGAATCTGTTTTAGCTGGTAACATAATTGTTCGTCAACGTGGTACTCGTTTCCACGCTGGTAGCAACATGGGTATCGGTAAAGATCATACTTTATTTGCTTTATCTGACGGTAAAGTACAATTTGAAGTTAAAGGTCCAAAGAGTCGTAAGTTTGTTAGCATCATTGCTGACTAATATAAACTTCGATTTATAAAAACCTCGCTTCATAGCGAGGTTTTTTTTTAGTTTTTTTTTGACTGAGTAGAGATTCATTTTTAGTCGGTCAAAAATAGTTTATACTAGTCATAATCGTACAAGAATTACCATATTAGGGTTATTGAGATTCCATGAAATTTGTTGATGAAGTTGAGATCAGAGTTGAAGCGGGTGATGGCGGCAACGGCTGTGTCAGTTTCCGTAAAGAAAAATTTATTGAGTATGGCGGCCCTAATGGTGGTGATGGCGGCGATGGCGGCGATGTTTATTTAATGGCTGACGAAGGCTTAAATACCTTAATAGATTACCGTTTTGAACGTTTTCATCGTGCTAAACGTGGCCAAAATGGTCAACCGCAAAATTGTACGGGTAAAGGTTCTGAGGACTTAGTATTAAAAGTACCTGTTGGAACACGCGCTGTCGATCAAGATACGGGTGAGCAAATCGGTGATTTAACCTATAAAGGCCAAAAGATGCTTGTTGCTAAAGGCGGCTGGCATGGTTTAGGTAATTTACGTTTTAAAAGTAGTACTAACCGTTCACCTCGTCAAAGAACTGATGGTACACCAGGTGAAATTCGCAGCCTTAAACTTGAATTATTGTTACTTGCTGATGTTGGCCTATTAGGTCTACCTAATGCAGGTAAATCTACGTTAATACGTAGCGTTTCAGCAGCAACACCGAAAGTAGCTGATTACCCATTTACTACCTTAGTACCTAATTTAGGTGTAGTACGTTTAGATACACAGCGTAGTTTTGTTATTGCTGATATTCCAGGAATTATCGAAGGTGCAGCTGACGGTGCAGGTTTAGGAACACAGTTCTTAAAGCATCTTGAACGTTGTCGTATATTATTACACGTTATTGATATTATGCCTGTTGATGGATCAGACCCATTAGAGAACGCTAAAGTAATTATCAGCGAGCTAGAACAGCATAATGAAAAACTGGCAGGAAAGCCTCGTTGGGTTGTCTTCAATAAACTTGATTTAGTACTTGAAGAAGAAGCGAAAGAAATTACTGATGCTATTATAGCCGGTCTTGATTGGAAAGGTGAGGTGCATAGCATTTCTGCCTTTAATCGTTCAGGTACTAAAGAGTTAACACAAAAAGTGATGACCTTTATTGAAGAATTACCGCCTGAAGAAGAAGAAGTGATTGATGGTAAAACCGTTGAGTTTAAATGGGATACTTACCATGAAGAAACTATCGCTGCTCATTCTCAAGATGACGACCTAGATGATGACGACTGGGATGAAGATGATTACGATGTTGAAGTAGAATATCGTCAATAACATACCATGTTGATACTAAGCACTTGTTTATTTTTATAAACAAGTGCTTTTTTTTGTCTTGTCTAACTCTGATTTAAATCGACTTGAGGATCGTTTTTAAATGCTTAACTATATTTGTTATTTTAAGTTATTGATACTAAATAACTTTATATACAAGTTTTAGTTTTCTGTAGATCTAGCTTTATTTATATTTATTTTTAGCTAATATGATAACTAGACGAGGTTTTTTAATAGATGTAACTTTATCGACTACATATTCAAAGGAATTGATATATCACTGTTTAGAAAGGAAGCTATTTCCCATCAAAGTGAGCGTTTAACAGGTGCTATTACCTTAGCTCAACCGTTATCTATCAAACTAACTGTATTGATTTTAGTATCAGTTGCTATTGCCATTGTTACTTTCCTTTTTAGTGCCGAATACTCCCGTAAAGAAACCGTCCGTGGTTTTTTAATGCCAAATAAAGGTGTTATTAAAAGTTTTGCTAACCAAGGCGGTACCATAGAAAAATTGTGGGTAAAAGAAGGTGACAAGGTTGTTAAAGGTCAATCACTTGCGACTATTATCGTTCAACAAAATAATAGCAATGGTATTGATTTAAGCACACAACTTGCCGAACAACTGAATGCTCAAGAAAATTTACTGATTGATGAAATATCGCAACATAAAACGTTGAAAATACAAGAATTATCTAATCTCCACGCTCAAAATATAGCGTTAGATAATGAAAAAGTTGCACTGGAAAATCAGCTAGCATTGGCTGATGAAAAGTTAACGCTGTTGAGTGAGCAACAGTTAGATTTCAATCAACTTAACAAAAATGGTTATGTATCTAACTTAGAAAAAGATCGCCAACAGCAAGCACTACTTGAAGCTAAACAAGAAAAACAAAATATAGCCCGTCTGTTGCTTCAGCATCAAAACCAATTAAACCAGCTTGCCTTTAATATTAAAAATATTCCTCAGCAATATACTTTACGTATTAACAACCTTAAGCGCCAACAAGCAGATCTTCAACGTCAATTAGCCCAAGTAGCGAGTAATTATAAATACACCGTCACCGCAAGTAATAACGGGGTTGTAACAGGGATTCAAGTAGTCGAAGGTGAAACCTTATCGCAATCAAAAGCGCAAGCTAAACCGCTATTACACATATTACCTGAAGGCTCAGAGCTGATTGCTGAGTTGTTACTGCCAACACGCTCTGCTGGTTTTATTCAAATTGGCAATAATACCCGTCTGCGTTTTGACGCTTTTCCTTATCAGCGTTTCGGTTTTATCAACAGTGAAATTATCCGCATTGACCAAACATTGATATCGCCAAATGAAGTGCAACTGCCTATTTCATTACAAGAGCCTGTTTATCGGTTACGTGCAAAATTAAATCAACAACAAATGCAAGCGTTTGGTAAAGCATTTGATTTAAAAAGCGGTATGCTATTTGAAGCAGACATTATGCTAGAGCAGCGAACGTTAATTGAGTGGATATTAGAGCCTATTTACAGTTTAAAAGGTCGAGTAAGTTAATCTTGAATATAAAGAGAATTTTTCTGATGAGGAGTTTTTTAATAGCATTAACCTTGCTGGAAAATAGAGCGGCTGACTTTAGTGAAACTTTAGCGAGAACAACTAAAGCCAGCCTATTAATCGCAAGCCTATGAATTAGGATTTGCAAATCAATAACCCGAAATTAAATATCGGATATATGGAGTATAACATTATGCGTGAATTAAACGTAAATGAAATAAAAGCAGTAAGTGGTGGTGGTTTTTTTAGAGATTACCTTATGGGTAAACTGATTGATTATACAGCAGGTTATGCTTGGAGCAATCGGGAAGCAGCTGGGCGTTGGGCATATAATGGAGGACGTTTTAGAAGATCTATGTATTAGCGTTCTTATTTCTTAATCACCAGTCACTCAAAGGATTTGCTTTTATAAAGCATATTCTTTAAGTGACTATTGCAACGAGTAATTCTGTGAAATTATCAGATCCTAAGAATATTTTACTATTTTGTTTTCGTAAATTTTTAATATCTTTTTTCCTATCAAGTTGTGTTTTATATTTTTTTCATTTTTTAAATCTCTTAAATTATGAGGTATCTCGAACTGATAGTGGATTTGTTAATGTGTTTTTCGATGTATTAATAGTACCTTTCATTGAATCTATTTTGTTAGTTATTATTATCTATTTTTTTGATATGTTTTTGAGTTTGAAAAGGTCAGCAATTACCTCTGGCTTAATATTTGCCAGTTTTCATAGCATGATTGATTGGATCTGGGGGATCATAGTTTTACCTTTATTTATTATAAGTTGTCTGTCATATCAAGAAACAAGAAACGAGGAAACAAAAATAAGGTTTATGATTGTTTTTTTGATACATGCATTTAACAATTTAGCAGCACATATCTTAGGGGCAATCTTGGACTAAATCCAATGTAACCCCACACCTATTCCAGATTTTTTAATTATTATTTGTTTATATTTCTTACTCGAATTCTAAGCAATCCCAACTAGCGCAATAATAATCAGAAAATAGATCAATAGTCTTTACACTATATGGACAGCGTTAATTTCAATTATAGATTGACCGTTAGGGGGCAGTAGAGTCTTAAAGTTATTTGAAACTTGATTTTTATTCATCCCAATAAACAGCAGATACGGAATTAAACATGACAACCAAAGCAATTAATGAGCAAGGAGTTGAGAAGGCGACGGAGTCGAAATCAAATTTATTAGTGAAAACAGTTCTTTGGTTAGCTACACTCTTATTTCTACCTCAAATTATTTTAGGTTTTCTATCTGGAATGTTTTTTGGTGTATGGCAAGGTGAAAAATTTACCACAAGTGCTTTTGATGTTTGGTATATGACAATCTCTGTATTGTTAACTTTGTCGTTAATATCACCTTTAATAACAATTTCTTTATTAATAAAAGCAACTAAAGCTGAAACTTGGTCGGAGCGTTTTGATTTTTGGGCTGTTAAAGTCATGGGTGTAAGTGAAGTAGCTAAGTGGACAGTTGTTGGTTTTTCTTTTTGGTTTATATCTTCAATTTTAGGGTGGTGGATTAAAATCCCTGAAGAACAGTTTATGCTAGACATCAAAGCAGCTAGCAATAGCACCGATATGATTATATTAATATTGTTTACTCTTTGCTTAGTTGTACCGATTATGGAAGAGTTGATTTTCAGAGGCTGGTTATTTAGTAAGGTAGCACAAACTAAATTGGGTAATATAGGGGCATTACTACTCACTGCGTTTGTTTTTACCACTATTCATAGCCAATATGAACATGTTATTACTTTCCTTATGCTACTTTCTTTTGGCTTACTGCTGGGCTTTGTTCGTTATAAAAGCAATAACACCTGTTACACCATTAATATACATGCGCTATTCAATACTTTGACATTAACTACCTTACTTTTAAATTAATGGTGGCTTGATATTATTTTATGACAAATTCAAACTCTGAACAAAGTACTTTAAGTTTTTCAATATATAAGGGCGTACCTTTAATCCTACAATCAGAAATAGCTGAATGTGGTTTAGCTTCCATGGCTATGGTAGCAAGTTATCATGGTCATCAACTTGATATGCCAGCTATGCGTAAGCATTTTTCTGCCAATTTAAAAGGTATGAACCTTCAACAGCTCATTGAGTTAGGGGATAGTTTAGGATTGGCCAGTCGTGCTTTACAGTGCCCTATAGAGGAAGTACATAAATTAGCGACTCCTTGTATTTTACATTGGGACTTAAATCACTTTGTTGTGCTGACTCAGGTTTCAGGAAAAGGAAAATCAGCTAAATATTCTATTAATGATCCCGCAGTAGGAAAACGAACATTAAGCACAGAAGAGTTTAGTCAGCATTTTACTGGCATTTGTTTAGAGCTCACACCAACAAATAAGTTTGAAGTAAAACAAAACAAAGCACAAATGAAGTTCACCCAATTGTGGAGGTCAATGTCTGGTATAAAGGCAGGGCTTGTCAAATTAATTGGTTTGTCTTTGGTACTTCAACTATTTGCGTTAATGACTCCTTATTATATGCAGTGGGTAGTTGATGAGGTTTTAATCAGTTTTGATAAACCGCTACTTACCGTATTAGCAATGGGTTTTGCATTAATTGCTATTATATCTGTGGTGACTAATGCCGTGCGTAGTTGGTTGATATTAAGGCTATCCAGTTTGCTCAATATGCAAATGGGCGTGAATCTACTTAGGCATTTATTACGTTTACCGATGAGTTATTTTGAGTCTCGACATATCGGAGACATAGTTTCTCGCTTTGGATCTCTTGCTCAAATACGTGAACGAATTACCACAGGTTTTGTCGAAACTTTAGTTGATGGTTTCATGTCCATTACTGTACTGATAATGATGGCTTTGTATTCCTTAAAACTTACCGCTGTTGTACTAGGCGCTATTTTCCTATACACAATAGTTCGCTTAGCTTTATATCGTCCTCTACATCAAGCCACTGAAGAATTGATTCAAAGTTCTGCCAAGGAGCAGTCTAATTTCTTAGAAAACATTCGTGGTATGCAAGCTATCAAGCTTTTTGGCAATGAATCACAACGGCAAGGGATTTGGCAAAACCGTTATGCTGAGGTTATTAATAGTGAAATTCGCTTAGGTCGGTTAAATATTAGTTTTGAATCATTTAATCAACTACTGTTTGGTTTAGAAAATGTATTGGTTATTTATTTTGCTGCTATCATGGTAATGGCAAACAGTTTATCTGTAGGCATGGTATTGGCTTTTATCGCCTATAAAGGGCAATTAACGAGTCGATTTGCCAACCTTATAGAACAAATTATTCAATTTAAAATGATGCGTTTACACCTTGACCGTATTGCAGACATTGCTTTGACTGAACAAGAAGCTAACCGAGAAGGTGAAGCTACTTTTTCTCATAATGAAGACGGTGAGCCGAAAGGGCAATTAACACTAGAAAACATATGCTTTAGTTACAGTGATGATCAAGCACCCATATTAAATAATATTAATTTGTCATTAGAAGCTGGGGACTCGATTGCTATCACGGGTCCATCAGGATCAGGTAAAACAACGTTAATGAAGATTATGCTGGGTTTATTACAGCCTACTTCAGGTAAAGTGTTACTTGATGGCAAGAACATTACCCTGGTTGGTCTTAAAAACTATCGTAAGCACATCGCGGCTGTTATGCAGGATGATACGCTTCTAGCTGGTTCTATCGCTGATAATATTAGTTTTTTTGATTCCCAACCAAATTATCTAAAAATAGAACAATGCGCTCAGTTAGCTGTCATTCATGATGATATCAATAAAATGACGATGGGATATAACTCGTTAGTGGGTGATATGGGTTCTAATCTTTCAGGTGGTCAAATTCAGCGATTATTACTAGCTCGTGCGCTTTACCAGTCCCCATGTGTGTTATTTCTGGATGAAGCAACTAGCCACTTAGACAAAGACAATGAAACTAAGATTAGTGAACAGATACAACATTTACCGATTACTCGGGTCATGATTGCCCACAGACAAGAAACTATTAATATGGCTAAGAAAGTTTACTTACTAAATAATGGAACATTAATTAATTTAAACGATAATTCTTCAGAAGCCGTAAGTTAAATTTACTGATAATTGATGACAATTTCTGTTTAAAGGTTGAGAGTAGCAGTAAGTCATTATAGAATTTACTTCTTTTCAATACTCTCAAGTATATAAATTTTACGGTACATGAAGATGATTACGATGTTGAAGTAGAATATCGTCAATAACATACCATGTTGATACTAAGCACTTGTTTATTTTTATAAACAAGTGCTTTTTTTTGTCTTGTTTTTAGCGATAATATAGAAAATAATTTTGAGAGTTTTGTATGACCATTTTATCAATGATAGTTGCGACGGCTGATAACAATATAATTGGCAAAAATAATGACATGCCTTGGCACTTGCCAGCAGATTTAGCCTATTTTAAAAAGGTTACCTTAGGTAAGCCTATTATCATGGGACGTAAAACGTTTGAATCCATTGGTAGACCTTTACCAGGACGACGTAATATTGTTATTTCTCGTGATGAAAACTACCAAGCAAAGGGAGTTGACAGCGTTACGTCTGTAGAACAAGCACTCGCTTTAGTTGATGGCAGCGACGGTAGTGAAGGGGCTGACGAGATTATGGTGATTGGCGGCGGCGCAATTTATGAGCATTGTTTACCAAAAGCAGACCGTTTATATATTACTCATATTAAAGCTGCAATTGATGGTGATACCCAGTTTCCTAATTATGATGACGGAAGTTGGAACAAAATTGCTAGTGATGTCAGAGACAGCGATGAAAAGAATGCCCATCAATTAGATTTTTGTGTTTACGAGCGGACAGCTAACTAGTAATACTTGAGTAGGATCAGTTCTTAAATTTGATAAGGTATACGCCCAGTTGGGAAAGACAATAAAAAGGGGGACGTTATTAAAGTGCTCCTTTTTTATTATTCAGGCGACCCTTATTAAGATAACTACGTATTAAAGTAATTATTTATATATCTGGGACTACTCATAATATTTGAGATTACCAATTACTAAATTAGATTAAAGTTAATCATGATCACTATTGCCACAAAGCGGTCTTTAGAGTTACTAACGACATATTTGAGCCTAAAATAGATCTTTTATTTCTATGAAAGAATAGATGCTGATTAGTTATTTTTGGGTTAACAAGGTACCCTTAAATAACTGATGCCAACGGGTGAACACTTTGCCCAGTGTGCTTATATTCACCACAAAGAAAGGCATGACTAACGCATAGTGAGATGAAGTGATATTCGTAGTCTAGCTGATAACCTTTAGTTGGCTAATTTATGCCTGTCCTATTTTCTTTTTGTTCTCGGTCTACTTGTTTTATTTGTTTTATTTGTTTTATTTACCTTTTTCTTAACTTGTTTAGGCACTTTTGAAAATTCTTGATGGAAAGGCTGTTCTATAACAACAGGAATGACTTGCCCTATGCTATTTTCAATATTAATTAATTGCCTTATATCATTTTCTACAGCAAATGAAATGGCCATTCCACTTTTCCCAGCACGAGCAGTTCGTCCTATACGGTGTATGTAGTTTCTTGGATCTTCAGGAAGGTTATAGTTAATGACTAAAGTAATATTATCAACATCAATTCCACGAGCTGCAACATCAGTTGCAACTAATACTCTTAGATTAGAATCTTTAAAGTTTTGTAACGCTTCCTCCCTAACTGTTTGTGTTTTACCACTGTGAAGACTAGCGGCAGTTATTGATGCTTTTTCCAGTGCTTTAACAATGATGTCAGCGCCATACTTTGTTTTACAAAAAATGAGAACTTTTTCACTGTCAGGTTTTTTCAATATATTAAATAGTAATGGTATCTTATTCGCTTTTTCAAGGTGGTATACACTTTGATTAACCAAGTCGATAGTAACTGTTTCAGCAGTAATTTGAATTTTTATTGGATCCGTTAATATTGCTTCTGCAAGTACTTCTATTTCAGCTGGCATAGTAGCTGAAAACAATAGTGTTTGTCGGTTCTTTGGCAGTTTAGATATGATGCTTTGAACATCATTAAAGAACCCCATATCAAGCATTGTATCTGCTTCATCTAACACAAATACTTCTAACGCCTTAAAATTTATATCGCCCGTTTCAATTAAATCCAATAACCTTCCAGGGGTGGCCACTAAAATATCAAGTCCAAGTGCAATAGAGTCAACTTGACCTTGTCTTCCTACACCACCATAAACAACCTTAGTTTTAAGCCCTACACCATCAGAGTAGTCATCAATGTTTTGCATAATTTGCGAGGCAAGCTCTCTCGTGGGCGTTAGTATGAGCGAACGCGTGCTCTTAGTTTTTATATCAATTTTATTTCGTCCAAAATTATTGATAATAGGCAATGAAAAGGCCGCTGTTTTTCCTGTTCCTGTTTGCGCTATACCAAGAAGATCATTCCCATTAATAAGAGCTGGGATGCATTCTTTTTGGATCGGTGTAGGCTGTTTATAGCCTTTAAGACTAAGACGGTCAATAATTGACTCTAAAAGTGAAAATTCTTTAAATTCTGACATGCTGGCTCGGTATTCTTTAATCAATAGCCTATTATTCTAACAGAATGCTTTAATATATTTAAGACGTATTCATGATGACTGTGTCTGACGAGTCACCACAAAATATTTCACAAAAAAATAGTTCCGTAATCAAGTGTTCTGCCCCCTTGATTTTTATTTTATGACTGGTTTTTAAGGAATTAGATAATTAAAAAATGTCGGCATTGACAGTAAGCCTATAGAGCAAAGCATGTAGATTGGATTCACCTTCGGCCTAATATCAGCTTTCGTATTTAAGTGGCCGCCAGTTGGGATGATTTTGACTCGTAAGTAACGACCGCTTTAGGTTCACAGTTGCCATTTAGAACTTAAATACCAATGACAGCAATGAGCCTTGAAGCGGACGTTAGCATTACCGAGTTGCTAGCTTCCGCTCAGCGCACAAAGTGTTCATCAATATTACTGGCTGAAAATCGAAAAAGCCAATCGATTACGCGATTGGCTTGAAATAGTTACTGTATTTCAGGATAGAATACAGTCAGAAATATTTAAACAGTCTTGTTAAAAATAATAACCAAAGTTAATATTTAAACGACTATTGGTTTCATCACTATCACCGGCTAGACTGCCTCCAATAAACGGTTGATTCTGCCCAATAGCATAATCAATTAACGTGTATAAATTACCTGATGTTACCATTACACCCGTTACGTTCATCACGGTATCTTCCTTTAAACCACCTGATTTATCGGTCATTAAATTATAATCGTTGTAAAAGGTTAGGTTGGTAATTGGCCCTATTGTTACAGGTAAAGAATAGGATAGATTCAAGTTATAAATTGTAGCGGATGCAGGAATAGTATCGTAAAAGGCATAGGCACCAACTGTTACAAAATCAGAGCCATCATCTAAATCATATTCATAATCAGTGTATTGAAACATAAAACCAAAATTATCTATATTGCCTTTAGTATGGATTGCGTAAGCATTATGATCACCAGCATTACCATCTTCACCTTCAATACCTCCTGATAATAATGAAGCGCCTACCTCAAAATTATCAAATTTATAAGCATAACGAAGGTTAAAGGTACTATCATCAGCAAGCCCTTGTTCAGGAGTATCATATATTCCTTCGCCAGGATTTCTTGTGCCAACAATGTCATAAGAATAGCGACCGGTTTTATCACCGACATAACCATCTATGCCACCCATCTCATCGGTTTTGAAGAATGCGATGCGTATATCGTGCTTGTCATAATCACCAATGAAAGATAAACCTGCATCGTAATCATCTTCTAATCCGACGTAAAAATTGGTACTAAAAAAGAAGCTGTTTGAATTATACGTTAGGTTACCAAAAGGGACTTGTGTAATACCTACTTGCCCTTGCCAATTATCATCAAACTGATAGGCAACGTATGCATGATGCACTGCGTCCATGTATTGATACCAGCGATATTGAGCGGATAACGTTATATCACCAATAGTGCCGTTAAAGTCTAGGCGGAAAACATCAAAATCAAAATCTCCGCCGCGATCTTTATCATCTTCATCATAATCTTTAATGCCGTATTGGAAGCGTACCGCGCCACCGATTTTAATCGATGCATCTTTGGCTTCTTTGTCTGTAGCCAACTGTTGCTTAATTTCCTTAAGCTCTTGTTTGACTTCATCCAATTCTGTTAATTCAGAAGCATTCGCCATTATGGAAAAGGAAGTAGAGGCAATTATAGCCATCGCTAGTGATGAAATTTTCATATGTATTATCCTGTTTTGTAATAGTTTTAATTAAGGGTAACGTGTTGTTTTTTTTCTATCGTTTTTCATCGACAGCAATAAATGCCGTCGATGGATGTTGTAATAGTTGTGGTAATAATTGTTGAAATGGCTGTTAACTTACTAGCTAGGTAAGAATTCTTTGCCCCAACCGGTGCCAGCAATTTTATTGTCAATCATTGACTGAATTTTTTCGTCGCTGTAACCAATACTTGCAAGCACTGTTTTTGTTGAATGACCAAACCGTTCGGTTTCAGGCTGAGCAAAAATAGACGCTTCAGTTGGGCGAATTGAATAGTGATCGATCAAAGTAACACGATGGCCACTTGGATGATTATTATAAATTGAGAAAGCATAACTGCCACGATCTATACCAACAGTGCCATCAGCTTCACGGGTATATTGATCACGCAACTCTTCAATACTCATGGGTTGAACGGCGGGAAGACCAGCTTGACGTAGTTTTTGTGCCCAGTTCTCGGCTGAGTCATTACTAAAAGCATGGGTAAGGAAGTCGCTAATGCAATCTACTTGACTGATGCCAGATAACCCATCAACAGTTTCAAGTATTGCTAATTGATCGCTATCTGAATCAAGGTAAACCCAACCGTCATTGGCCTGATAAAAATGTGATAACGCATCATTACCTAATACTTCACGACCAGATGCTTCATCAAATGGACCGCGATCTTTATAATCAAAGGCAAATTTAACTTGTGCCAAATTTGTCACTGCAGAGAGAGAGGTTCTTGCTCTGGATATTTGACCGGTTTTTTGTTTGTGATAAAGCGATAGCGCCATACCTAAACCACCAGCAAAACCACAGTTAACGTCTAACGTACCTAAGTGAGCGTGTTCTTCAGGTGTTTTATTACCACCGAAACGACTCATTATTCCACTGTTGGCCTGAATAATATCGTCATAGCCGATATAGTCAGTTTTTGGACCTCGTTTCTGGCCACCTAAACAATCTAAACGGCAGAATAAAACCCCAGGATTTATCGCCTGTAAGCTTTCATTGTCTAAACCCAGTGGTTTCATTTGACGCTCTGGTGCGTTAATAACAACTAGGTCAACCGATTTCACCAGCAGTTCAAAGGCTTCTCTACCTTCATCAGTATTAATATTAACTAACGCGCTTTTCTTGCCAATATTGGTTTGAAAGGTAAAAAATGTACCAATTAACGGATCGTAAAGTGGCGTGACGGGATCGAGTTTTATAACCTCTGCACCAAAACGGCCTAAAAATGCGGTGGAATGAGGACCGGCAATGACATTGGTCAAATCTAAAATTCGCACGCCATCTAACCAACCGTGCTGAGATGCCGTATCAATATTTTTTCCGCTAGGTCGTACTACTACTTCATCATTGGCAACAGCGACTAACTGCGATATTGCTTGATCAAAATTAACGTCTTTGCGCGGTTTTGGCGTTAACATTTGATTTACTGACTCTTCTAGCCAAGCAATAGGACCTGGTTGTTTCATGACGCCATATTGAGGGTCTTCTACTTCAACTATTAGTCCAGATTTATTGCAATGTTCGCTGTTAACCCATTCTTGTGTGGTGCGATGCGGAGCTCCTGGGATTTGCCCTTCACCGAAGATAACACCCCATTCTTCTGATGTTTTAGTTAAAAAGACTCTCTTCATCTTAATCGAAATGATGTCAGCCCATTTTTTAGGTAAAGGGTAAACACCAATAGATGTTTCACCATCCCATTCGTTTATGGGTAAATGAAGATCTTCAACCTCAGGTAAACCCTCAGCGCGAAGTTCATCATAGATACCCATTGCTTTTAAACAGCGACTTGCATGGTTACGATGTGATGGACATACAACATAAAAGAAGCGGTCATCACTACATTGGTATGTGCGATAAAACGGGTCTAAATATTCTTGTAAATCCTGATAACTAAGATCCATGTCAATATTGTTTTCTTTGCGATGAGCAATTTCATGTTCACGCATGGTCAGGTAACGATCTGGTGTATCTTCAATGACTACTGAGTTATACGACAAGCCTTCCATTAATGCTGCAACAATAGGTACTTCAACGTGGTCGCCGCGGCCAGATTTTTCACGTGATAACAATGACATAACCACAGAACTTGCTGCTAGCGTGGTTGCATAAGATGAGCCAAGTGCCAAAGGTGAAAAACTTGGATTTAAACCCATTAAAACTCGATTGAATCCCATATCAGTAAATGCGCCGGATGCCGCCGCGACAATAGCTTCAGTCGCTTTCCATTCTTTACGAAGCTGATCGTTACTGGCAAATCCAGGCAATGATACGGTAATTAATTCCGGACGCTCTTCACGTAACTTTGTAAAGTTTATACCTAAACGATTCATTACATTCGGAGTAAAACTTTCAAGTACCACATCGGCATTCTCAATTAACGCCAGTGCTTGATTAAGTCCTTCATCAGATTTTAAATCTAATCGTAAACTGCTTTTATTACGATTTAAAATGGCATTGGCTGGATGATCCCATTGAGGGCCTTGTGGTGGATCGATATGGATAACCGTGGCACCTAAGTCGGCAAGAATCATCGCGACAGCTGGTCCAGCAATTTGTTGACCAAAATCAATAACGCGCACGCCGACTAACGGTAAATTATTTTTCATATTAAATTGTCCTTAGGCTCTTTTACTCTTGATATCCATTCTGTTGAACTTAAAAATATGTTCAATCTCTTGGGTATCTCTTTTAACGAATTCTAAGTTGTCACTTTAAATTTCGTTATTTATTAAAAGGTTATACCCACATCACTGTCGATTTAGTACTGTGAGTTATTCGGTTGGTTGATAATATGATGTCTTTAGAAAGTGAACCAGCAATAAAAAACGCCCCAAAGGCATAATTTTATTTATGGATAATTAACTTTGGTCAAAGGAGTAACAACGGAAAAATAAAATGGAAATATGTTTTATAACGCCTTAAAAAATCTAAGCAGATAATGACTATGCTTAAATTATTTACCTTGCCTAAAGCATTTTTAATTTCCACTGAAATTCGGCAGTTTGAACGGTCATGGGGTTATATCGATAAGGTATGGGAGGTTTGAATTGAAGTGGGTCTTACGATTAGCAGATTTGAATACATCCCTGTATTGCTTGCTAGGAAGGGGGAATTATTGTTGTGCAACTTCTTCTAATAACCAGCTTCTAAAAATATCGGCATGAGGGTGTCTCGCCTGCGTTCGGGCATATACCAGATAAAAGGCCTCATCCGTTGCTATTTTTTGATCAAAAGGTACAACTAAGCGGCCCGATTTGATCATGTCATCAACTAAACTTGTACGTCCGAGTGCCAAGCCTACACCTTGTGCTGCCATTTCAAGCGCTGTCACTAAGGTGTCAAATTGAAAACCTTGACTTGGTTTTATGTGTTCATGATTTGTTTGATTCAACCAATGCCCCCAGCCTTCCTCATAACCTATAACGTGTAACAGAGTATGATTGGGTAAATCATCAGGGGTTAATAATGATGGGTTCTTTTTCATAAAATCGGGACTGCACACTGGAAATAACTCATCCCACGTCAAACGGTCTGATTTTAATGATTGCCACTTTCCTTTGCCATAACGAATCTCAAAATCGTTATCGGCGGAACTTTCTTTATCATCAGTCCATATATTACTCGTTATCTGTAAGTTTACATTTGGGTGTAACGCTCTGAAGTTACTTATTTTTGGAGCAAGCCACTTTAAAAAAAACACCAAGTTAACCTTAACATTAAGTAAATCAGTTCGGCCTTGGCCAAAAATCTCTTCGGTGGCGATACTTAATCGTTCTACTGATTCATGTACGGCAGGCAAATATGCCGAACCAGCATTAGTGAGTTCTAAACCACGCGGTAAGCGTTTAAATAATACAGCGCCAAGCTGACTTTCAAGGCCTTTAATTTGTTGGCTAACGGCTGCTTGAGTGAGATTTAATTCGAGTGCGGCATGCGTGAAGCTTAGGTGACGCGCGGCGGCCTCAAATGACCGTATCCAGTTAAGTGGTGGTAATCTTTTCTTCATGAAGTAGTCCCATCTTTATTATTTATTATTATAGTTTCTATTATTTTTTATTGGGTTTTTATGGTCTTTTTAAATTTAGTTCGTTTAAAACTGTCGAATAGTATTTCATAAATTATCTAATTACATTCATAAATATTTTTATACCTTTGGGGTGATTTTTATTGGTTGTGATTATTCCGACTCTTCCACAAAATGATGCTCGTGTCGTTTTGGTCGTGTTTTTATGTTGTATCAATGTGGAATAATTAAACCGCTGGTATCCCATAACCTAACCGAAGAATATGAATTTAAATAGAACTAGAATTAGAACAACATATTTAAGGCACTAAACTTTGTACATGATGATTCATGGCAAAATATACCGATCACAAGATTGATTAATGTAAAGCAATACCTTAATCAACCAGTAACTAATAATAGGAGTTACAACATGAAGAACATTTCAAATATGATTAAAAGCAATGGGGTGCTGGCTGGGGTTAATCCAGTGATGGCTGTTGGCTCCGCGATACTTGTCACTTTGTTTGTGCTGTTTACCGTCATAGACCCTACATATGCAGGCTCAATTTATACCGAGGCTAAAGGCTTTATTGCGTCAAATTTTGCATGGTACTACATTGGTTTAGCAAGCTTTTTCCTATTCTTATCTATTTATACTGCGTTCAGTCGATACGGGAGTATTCGTCTTGGTCCTGATGATGAAAAACCTGAATATAACTTTTTTTCCTGGTTTTCGATGTTATTTGGCGCAGGAATAGGCATTGGCATTCTATTTTGGAGCATAGCCGAACCTATTTATCACTTTCAGAGTAATCCATTTATAGCTGAAGGACAGGCATTAACAGCCGAAGCGGCGCAAGTAGCTATGCGTATTAGTATTTTCCATTGGGGATTACATGGTTGGGGAATATTTGCTATGGCAGGTTTATCGCTAGCTTATTTTTCATACCGAAAAGGGATGCCGTTGTCTGTTCGTTCTGGCCTTTATCCTATTTTTGGTGACCGAATTTATGGTCCTATTGGTCATGCGGCTGATTTGCTAGCGGTATTTGGCACGGTGTTTGGTATTGCTACCTCATTAGGTCTTGGTGCTCAGCAAATGAATGCCGGTCTTAGTTATTTATTTGACATAGAAGTATCCACCACGAATCAAGTGGTGCTGATTGCAATTGTTTCAATATTAGCGACATTGTCGGCATTAAGTGGTGTAAATAAAGGTATTAAGATTCTTAGTGAATACAATATGCACCTAACCACGGTTATATTGACTTTCTTCTTGGTCTTGGGCCCAACCGCCTATCTGTTAGGTGCATTTGCGACTAATGTTGGCGATTACCTGGTTAATGCCGTATCACTTGGTCTTTGGATAGACCCAGATCCTAAGGGACAATGGCAAGGCTGGTGGACTATTTTCTATTGGGGTTGGTGGATTGCATGGGCTCCGTTTGTAGGCATATTTATAGCGCGAATTTCAAAAGGCCGTACTATTAAAGAGTTTGTATTAGGTGTGTTACTTGCGCCAACTATTTTAGCTACTTTCTGGATAACGATCTTCGGTAATACCGCAATCTTTATTGAATTATTTGGCGCTGGCGGCATTACTGAAGCGGTTAATAAAGATATCACTATGGCACTATTTACTACGCTAGAACTGATGGAACTAGGTCCAATGTTAACGTTAATTGGTGCATCAATCTGTGTGGTAATGTTAGTAACCTACTTTGTAACCTCGGCGGATTCTGCGACCTTAGTTATTTGTACCCTTGTGTCTATGGGCGATACTAATCCACCTGCACGTTTCAGAGTGTTCTGGGGACTTTCAATTGGTGCAGTTGCTGGAGTATTACTACTCGCAGGTGGACTGAAGGCATTGCAAACGGCGTCTATTGTTGCCGCGTTGCCTTACTCAGTCGTACTCATATTGACAACTTGGGCTTTATTCAAATCGCTTCGTCAAGAGCCTTTACCGGGTGTAGCGACGTCGAAAGTAACTGACGAAAACAGTCAGTCAGCAGATGAGATTGAAAAAGCAGACAACTTAAAAGCAGTAAATATCACTTCTTAATCTTTTATGTTCCGGTGTAAGCAGTATTAAATAGCCTACGCCGGAATGTTTAAATAACTTAAGTTGTTAATTATCTAGATGGGTTTATATACACATCTTAATTAGTAGAATTTGTAATAAGGAATTATTTCTATGTCTTCGCAAATAATATTGCCACGCATTATGCAAGTTGGCTATGGTGCCAGCCTTGAAGTGCCTAATGTATTAGCTAGCCTAAATTGTAACCGAGCTTTAATTGTTACTGATAAAATGATGGTTAAACTGGGTTACGCCAACACTATTCAAACGGTATTACAACAGCATGATATAGCCTGTGATGTTTTTGACGATACGGTGCCAGAACCGACGGTAGCGTCTATTCAGGCTGGTGTTGCCAAAGCCAAAAATGGTGATTATGACTGCATTATTGCCCTCGGTGGCGGCAGCCCAATTGATAGTGCTAAGGCCATTGCTATTTTGGCTAAACATGGTGGCGTAATGCAGGATTATCGCTTTCCTCGCATGGTCACATAAGAAGGCTTACCGCTTATCGCTATACCAACAACGGCTGGTACTGGCTCTGAAGTAACTAAATTCACCATTATCACCGACGAAACAAGTGACGAGAAAATGCTGTGTGTTGGCATCGGTTTCATGCCTGTTGCAGCGTTGGTTGACTATAAATTAACAATGAGTCTGCCGCCAAGAACGACGGCCGATACGGGTATTGATGCATTAACACATGCCATGGAAGCTTATGTTAGTAAGAAGGCCAATGCCTATAGCGATAGTCAAGCGATTGCCGCAATTAAGCTAATAGGGCCAAATTTACGCAAAGTATATAACAATGGCGGTGATGAAAAAGCGCGTGAAGCTATGATGCTGGGTTCAACCCTAGCTGGTGTTGCATTCTCTAGCGCATCGGTGGCATTAGTACATGGTATGAGTCGACCTATTGGCGCTTTTTTTCATGTTCCTCACGGCCTATCAAATGCAATGTTATTACCAAGCGTCACCGCCTTTTCAATTTCTGCTGCCCCAGCACGTTACGCTGATTGTGCCCGAGCAATGGGTATAGCCACTGACTTAGATAATAATGATGAGGCTAACCAGAAATTATTAATCGAACTGCGCGCGCTAAATGATGAATTAGCGGTACCAACCCCACAAGAGTTTGGTATTAAGCGCGATGAATTCTTTGAGGTTTGTCACACGATGGCAGAGCAAGCGTTGGCTTCAGGCTCACCAGGTAATAACCCCATTGAACCATCTATCAACGAAATTATCACTATTTACCAAGGGCTATGGGATTAATCTCAGCCATTAACATTATTTTTTAAAATTTTAGGACTTATTTAGGAATTACTTATGAATATAATTGGACACTTAATTAACGGTGAAATTTGTACCGACGCCGCCCGTACCCAAGATGTGTTTAATCCTGCAACGGGTGAAGCAATTCGACAAGTAGCATTGGCTTCTGTCGAAACAGTAGAGCAAGCAATAACTATTGCAGAAGCTGCATTTCCAAAATGGCGCAATACTCCACCTATAAAACGTGCACGTGTGATGTTTCGTTTTAAAGAATTACTTGAAGCTAATTCTGATAAAATATGCAAGATGATAGGCGAAGAGCATGGCAAAATCTCGCATGATGCAGCGGGTGAATTACAACGTGGTATTGAGAACGTTGAATATGCTTGTGGTGCACCAGAGTTATTAAAAGGTGAGCACAGTAAAAATGTTGGACCAAACATTGATTCATGGAGCGAATTTCAACCTTTAGGGGTTGTTGCTGGCATCACGCCATTTAATTTCCCTGCGATGGTTCCATTGTGGATGTTCCCGATGGCAATTGCCTGTGGTAATTGTTTCATCTTAAAACCGTCAGAGCGCGATCCAAGTTCAACGTTATTTATTGCCCAGTTATTAAAAGAAGCTGGTTTACCTGATGGCGTAATGACTGTTATTAATGGCGATAAAGTTGCTGTTGATGTTTTATTAACTGACCAACGCGTAAAAGCCGTTAGTTTTGTTGGTTCAACGCCTATCGCTGAATATATTTATGCTACAGCCAATGCCAATGGTAAACGCTGTCAAGCATTAGGTGGCGCAAAGAATCACGCTATCATAATGCCAGATGCGGACATGGACAATGCAGTTAATCAATTATTGGGTGCAGCATTTGGTTCATCAGGTGAACGTTGTATGGCGTTATCTGTTGCTGTTGCTGTTGGTGACGTTGCCGCTGATGCGTTAATTACTAAAATGACTGCAGCAATGGCAAGTCTTAAAGTTGGTGTGTTTAGCGAAAGCAGCAACGATTTTGGTCCTGTTATTACTAGCCAGCATCGCGATAAAGTGGTTGGTTATATTAATCATGCCGAAGAACAAGGCGCAACCATTGTAGTTGATGGTCGTAACCCTGAAGTTGAAGGTTACAGCGATGGTTTCTTTGTTGGTGGTACCTTGATTGATAATGTAACGCCTGAAATGGTAAGTTATAAAGAAGAAATCTTTGGTCCGGTATTACAGGTTGTGCGCGTTGAAACAATGCAACAAGCTATGGATTTAATTAATGACCATGAGTACGGTAACGGTACTTGTATCTTTACGCGTGATGGCGAAGCGGCTCGATATTTCTCTGACCACATTCAAGTAGGTATGGTTGGTATCAATGTACCGTTACCTGTGCCTGTTGCTTACCATAGTTTTGGTGGCTGGAAGCGTTCGTTGTTTGGTGATTTACATGCTTACGGTCCAGATGCTGTACGTTTCTACACCAAGCGTAAAACAATTACCCAACGTTGGCCTTCGGCTGGTGTTCGCGAAGGGGCAGAGTTTTCAATGCCAACTATGAAGTAATAGTTACTTTCTATTTTAAGTAATCTCCTAAATATTAGGGGCTGAGCGATATCTTATTTTAAATAAGGTATCGCTTTTTTATTCGTTAGAAGAAATTGAGTTGTCAGTTTTATAGAAGGTTTTACTTATGCATTCAACTTTTAAAACACTGTTTCCACTATTTGTTAGTTGTTTCGTTTTACTGTTAGCGAATGGCTTAATCAATGTATTATTACCGGTGCGTATGAGTTTAGATGGTGCTGGTATCGATACTATCGGTATGGTGCTGTCGCTTTATTTTGTTGGTATGTTGTTGGGCGCACTACTGAGTATTAACTTGATAAAACGTGCTGGTCATATCCGAGTTTTTGCCGGATGTGTTGCTCTAGGGGCCATCAGTATTTTGGTTTGTAGCCTCTATTCAGAGCCATTACTGTGGGGTTCTATGCGCGTGGTGACGGGGTTCTGTAATGCCTGTGCATTCACTGCAATGGAGAGTTGGCTCAGTTCAAGTTCAACCAAAGAAACACGAGGTAAAACATTAGCGGTATACAATGCTGTGTGGTTAGGTGGATTGTTCGGCGGTCAGTTCTTTATGAACCTAGCCAGCCCACAAGATACTACTTTATTTGTAGTCGCTGGGATTTTGCTCTGCGCTGCGGTGATCCCCTTAGCACTAAGTCGTCATCCAGGGCCGGTGGTCGAGGAAGTGAGCGCTATGTCACTGCGAGCGCTTTATAAAATATCACCTTTAGGTGTGGTAAGTTGTTTGGTCTCTGGCGTGATTTATTCCGCGTCATTTAATTTATTGCCTGTCTTTGCCAGCGAATATAATATTGTTGATTTTGAGCTTTCGCTCTATATAGGTACCGCAATATTTGGGGCTTTTATTCTACAGTTTCCTGTGGGCTACTTGTCGGATCGTTATGATCGTCGTACCGTATTATTTGGTATATTGGTTATTTCAGCGCTGGTTGATTTGACTATACCTGCGTTTGCAGCAGCAGGTAATCTGGTTGGTGTTTTTGGTTCGACTGCAATTACCTGTGGCATCATTGCCTGTACATACCCTCTAAGTATGTCTGAAGCGTTTGATAAATTAAGACAGAATCAAATGGTCGCCGCCATGGGCGGGATGATTTTTGCCTTCGCTATGGGAGGAGTTATAGGGCCATATGCGGCATCTTTGGTCATGGATACTTTGGGTAGTGTTTTTCTCTTCTACTTTTTGGCATTAAGCCAACTGTTATTAGCAGGGTTTGTTATTTATCGTATGACCGCACGACAAGCATTGCCAGTAGAGGAACAGGAAAATTTTGTGATGCAGGGAGCCGAAATTTTTTCTGCCATTGATCTTGACCCGAGAACAGAGTTTATTGAACCTAAACGCCCCCTTAGTGCAGAGGAAGAAGCGACTCTTTCCATTGCTGAATCAGATCCCGCAGCGGCGGTAAAAATGACTCAAGCAATTGCTAAACATGACCCTACCATGGGGTTGGGTATCGCTGGAGCTGTTGCAGCAACTGAAAGTGTAAATGTATTACGTCTTCACGAAGTAATGAAAGAGACAATACCTGACCAAATACTTGATGTTACTCGTGTATTGGTTACCGCTCAACCTCAGCTGGCTTATGAGTTAGTTCAACAATTGGCTAAATGGTATCCTGAGCATGTGGTTCAGATGGCTATAGATATTGGCCGAACATTACCTGAATTACGTAGCGAAATGATGAGGGTGATCGTTAAAATAGTACCTGATTCTGCAATCAAAGTTGAAGAATATTACGCTAAAATATTGACTGAAGAACTTGAAGCAATGCGCCCTGCTGACAGGTAGGGTGAGGTGAACTATTACTCGTAGCAAATCATGACGTGTTTACGTAGGCTCAACGAACAGAGTGATTTAAGTGGGCTTCAACAAGGACTTTACATGGATGTAGCTTATACACTAGAGAAGAGGCAATAAAAAAGCTGCCCGTTATAACGGGCAGCTTTACAAGTTTTCAATGTGACTGTTAACTACTGAGTTATGTAATCTAAGATACCTATAGCTGCTTTTTGACCTTGGTCAATGGCAGTAACGACTAAGTCAGAGCCGAGTACCATATCACCACCAGCGAAGACATTTTTCTTGGTTGTTTGCAGGGCAAAGTCAGAGCTGTCAACAGCAACAACGCGGCCTCGAGCATCTAATTCTACGCCAGCATCTACCATCCATTGAGGTGGGCTTGGTAAAAAACCAAAAGCGATAACAACGGCATCGGCTTCCATAATAAACTCACTGTCGGCTATAGGCTCTGGGTTGCGTCTACCATTAGCATCAGGTGCGCCTAGTTGAGTTTTAACAAACTTAACGCCAATAGCAATACCTTGCTCATCAATAGCTATATCAAGTGGCTGTAGGTTAAACTCGAAATTAACACCTTCTTCTTTGGCATTTTGAACTTCGCGAGGTGAACCTGGCATATTCGCTTCATCACGACGATATGCACAGGTCACGCTTGTTGCATCTTGCCTAATAGAAGTTCGTACACAATCCATAGCAGTATCACCACCACCCAGTACAATGACTTTTTTATCTTTAAAATTTACATAAGGCTTAACTTGAGCATTATCCGCTTTAGTGATGCCCATTAAATTTTGAGTATTTCCAATTAAGAAATCTAATGCGTTATAAACACCCTTAGATCCTTCATTGTCAAAGCCACCACTCATATCTGTATAAGTACCTAAAGCTAAGAAAACAGCATCATATTCTTCACTGATATCGTTAAAGCTTATGTCTGTGCCTACATTAATATTTAAGCGGAACTCAATACCCATACCTTCTAAAATTTCACGGCGAGTTTGAATAACATCTTTTTCTAATTTAAATGATGGAATACCAAAGGTAAGTAGACCACCAATTTGTGCATGTCTGTCATAAACAACAACATCAACACCGTTACGAGTTAATTTGTCAGCACAGCCAATCCCTGCGGGACCTGCACCAATGACGGCTACACGTTTACCTGTTTTTACTACGTGAGATAAATCGGGCTTCCAACCTTGCGCAATAGCAGTATCAGTAATATGTTTTTCGATATTACCTATGGTTACCGCACCAAATTCATCGTTTAAGGTACATGCTGATTCACATAACCTATCTTGTGGGCAAACCCGACCACACATTTCTGGCAAGCTGTTGGTTTCGTGACATAAATCAGCTGCTTCAAAGATACGGTTTTCAGTCACTAATTCAAGCCATTGTGGAATGTAGTTATGCACTGGGCACTTCCATTCACAATAAGGGTTACCGCAGTCTAGACAACGGTCCGCTTGACCCGCACTTTGTTCATTACCCATCGGTTGGTAAATTTCAACAAAGTTAATTTTACGTTCGCTAATCGACTTCTTTGCTGGGTCTATGCGTTTTACATCAATAAATTGATAAACATTTTTGCTCATTATTTAAATCCTCAATTCTTACCAATTATTGTGCTTGGACACGAAGTTCAGCACTTGAACGACTACGGTGACCTAATAAGGTCTTTACATCGGTAGCTGTCGGTTTAATCAGTTTAAATAATGGTGCATACCTATCAAAGTCATGAAGCATCTCTTGAGCGCGTAAGCTGCCGGTTTCTTCAAAATGTTGATTGATGATGCCACGTAAATGTTCTTGGTGAATGGTTAAGTCTTCAATAGCCAACATTTCAATGGATTCTTTGTTCAGGCGAACATCTAAGTCACCCGTTTCATCTAATACATAAGCGAAACCGCCGGTCATGCCCGCGCCGAAGTTAACACCAGTATCACCTAGTATAGTAACAATACCGCCAGTCATATATTCACAAGCATGATCGCCTGTGCCTTCTACAACCGCATGACAACCAGAGTTACGTACCGCAAAACGTTCACCAGCACGACCTGAAGAGAATAACACCCCGCCAGTAGCACCATATAGACAAGTATTACCCATAATCATTGTTTTATGGCTAGCGTATTCAACACCAACAGGGGGTTTGATAGTGAGCTTGCCGCCCGCCATACCTTTGCCGACATAATCGTTGGCATCACCTGTTAAAATCATGTTCAAACCGCCAGCATTCCAAACACCAAAACTTTGTCCTGCAGTACCTGACAGATGTATTGTGATAGGAGAAGAGGCCATGCCTTGATCGCCATGATGACGAGCAATCTCACCGGATAACGTTGCTCCTACAGAGCGGTCAGTATTTTGAATAGTAAAACGATATTCACCGCCTTTACTATGAGATACCGAATCACTGGCGGCAGCTAAAATTTTCTGATTTAGCTGACCTTTATCAAATGCAGTGTTCTCTTCTGTTTGATGAAGTGCCGTATTTTCACCGGCAACAACAGGCGCGATTATAGGTGATAAATCTAATTTACTTTGCTTAGACGTAAGCCCATCAATCTGTACTAATAAGTCAGTTCTACCAATGATTTCAGTTAAACTTCTTACACCAAGACTTGCAAGGATTTCACGTACTTCACGGGCAATAAATTTAAAGTAATTCATTACTTGATCAGGTAAGCCTTTAAAGAATTTCTCGCGTAAAACCTCATCTTGAGTTGCTACACCGGTAGCACAGTTATTTAGGTGACATATACGGAGAAATTTACAGCCTAACGCTACCATAGGTGCGGTACCAAAGCCGAAGCTTTCAGCGCCTAAAATAGCCGCTTTAACAATATCAACACCGGTTTTTAAACCACCGTCAACTTGTAAACGTACTTTATGGCGCAAGCCATTGGTCACCAATGACTGATGAGCTTCCGCTAAACCTAATTCCCAAGGGCAACCAGCATATTTTACTGAACTAAGCGGGCTGGCGGCAGTACCACCGTCGTAACCTGAGATGGTAATAAAATCGGCATACGCTTTAGCAACACCGGACGCAATGGTACCCACGCCAGGTCCAGATACCAACTTCACTGATATAACCGCTTTTGGATTAACTTGTTTTAAGTCAAAAATAAGCTGAGCTAAATCTTCAATAGAATAAATATCATGATGTGGTGGCGGAGAAATTAAGGTAACACCAGGTACTGAGTAACGTAATTTAGCAATTAATGGTGATACTTTATCACCAGGCAACTGCCCACCTTCACCAGGTTTTGCCCCTTGCGCCACTTTAATTTGCAATACGTCTGCATTGACTAAATAATGTGGAGTTACGCCAAAGCGTCCTGAGGCAATTTGTTTAATACGAGAATTTTTAACCGTACCGAAACGACGCTCATCTTCACCACCTTCACCAGAGTTTGAAAAACCGCCTAAACGATTCATCGCAATAGCCAGAGCTTCATGTGCCTCTGGGCTAAGCGCACCAATTGACATAGCAGCGCTATCGAAACGTTTGAACATTTCTCCTTCAGACTCTACTTGATCGAGTTCAATCGGCTCGCAGTCATCCCTAAGTTTTAATAAGTCTCGCAGGGTGGCTACTGGGCGCTGATTAACTTCATCGGCAAAAGTACGATAATCATTATAATCACCGTTTTGCACTGCACGTTGTAAATAATTAACCACATTAGGATTAAAGGCATGGTACTCACCACCATGAACGTACTTTAATAAACCGCCATGATTAACTTTTTGATGAGGTAAAAATGCTTTGCGTGTAAGGTTAGCTGCATCTTGTTGAATATCACTGAAATCAGCTCCTTTAATGCGACTTGGTAAGTCACTAAAACAAAGCTCCATAATATCTTCATTTAAGCCGATAACTTCAAATAATCCGGCACAGCGGTAACTGGCAATGGTTGAAATACCCATTTTAGAGAGTATTTTCAATAGCCCTTTATTGATACCTTCTCGATAATTAACGATAGCATCACGGGCTGATAAATCTATTTGCTTTTGTTCAACTAATTGCTCAATAGTTTCAAACGCTAAATAAGGATATATAGCGGTAGCACCTAAACCAAGTAGTACCGCATATTGATGCGAGTCACGAACTGAACCCGTTTCTACAATAATATTAGAGTCGCAACGTAACTGTTGATCAACTAAACGTTTCTGTACCGCGCCGACAGCCATTGCAGCAGGTATAACGAGTAAACCTGGTTGGATATTTCTATCTGATAAGACCAAAATAACAGTGCTGCTATCGCGAACAAGTGTTTCTGATTCATCACATAAACGTCTTATGGCGGCTTCTAACCCTTCTTTTGCATCAAAACTTAGCGTTAATGTGTCTGAGCGATAATGCTCAGGGTCTAAATCTCGTAATTGTTTCAAGCCGGTATACATAAGCACAGGCGTTGAAAATAACATGCGATCGGCATGACCCGACGTTTCGTTAAATACGTTATGCTCACGACCAATACAGGTGCCTAGTGACATCACGTAACGTTCACGTAATGGGTCTATTGGTGGGTTTGTTACTTGCGCGAATTGCTGACGGAAATAGTCATATAAAGTACGCGTTTGACTCGATAATACTGCCATAGGAGTATCATCGCCCATAGAACCCGTGGCTTCTTGGCCATTCTCCGCTAATGTTCGAATGACTTGCTGAATTTCTTCATAGCTGTAATTGAACATTTTGTGGTACTGATTCATTTCTGCATCAGTAAATACGCGTTGACCAATCAAGTTAGCTTCAAGTTGATCAAAGGGGACTAATCGGCGAATATTTTTAGTTAACCACTCTCTATAAGGATGACGTTCCTTTAAATTATTATCAATATCGGCTGAATGAGATATTTTACCTGTGTAGGTATCAATGGCGAGCATTTCACCAGGGCCAACACGGCCTTTTTCCACTACTTCATCTTCACCGTAATCCCAAATACCTACTTCTGAGGCGAGGGTAATAAAACCATTGCGAGTGATAACATAGCGGGCAGGGCGTAAACCGTTTCTATCAAGGTTACAGGCAACATGTCGTCCGTTAGTCATTACTACGCCAGCGGGGCCATCCCATGGTTCCATGTGCATAGAATTGAATTCATAGAAGGCACGTAAATCATCATCCATTAAGGGACTGTTTTGCCATGCCGGCGGCATCAATAAGCGCATCGCACGGTATAAATCCATACCACCCGCTAAAAAGAGTTCAAGCATGTTATCTAAAGATGATGAATCGTAGCCTGTCTGACCAACAAAAGGAGCAGCATCTTGTAAGTCAGGCAATAATGGTGATTTAAAGCGATGAGTCCTCGCTCGACTCCATTGACGGTTACCGTTAATGGTGTTGATTTCACCATTGTGCGCTAGATATCGGAAAGGTTGTGCTAAATGCCATTGTGGCGAGGTGTTGGTTGAAAAACGCTGATGAAATACACAAATAGCACTTTGCATCCGAATATCAGCTAAATCTAAGTAAAAATTTGGTAAATCTACAGGCATCATCAGCCCTTTGTAGATTGTCACTAAGCAAGACAAACTGGCAACATAAAATTTTTCGTCAGTAATACGCTTTTCAGCACGACGACGCGCCATATATAAACGGCGCTCTAGTTCTAGGTTTCTCCATCCGGGAGGAGCATCAAGAAAGACTTGCTCTATTGTTGGCAAATTGCTTATAGCAATTTCACCTAATACAGATGTGTCGATAGGTACTGTGCGCCAGCCTATTAATGTTAAGCATTCATTGGCTAACTCTTCTTCTAATACTTTTTTAGAAAGTGCAGCTTCAATTGGATCAGGGCTTAGGAAAATCATGCCTACAGCATACTTTTTACCTAGCTTCCAGTTATTGTCGGCGGCTACTGCGCGAAAAAAACTGTCTGGTTTTTGCAATAATAGGCCACAACCGTCACCTGTTTTACCATCGCTGGCGATACCACCACGATGTTGCATACGATCTAAAGCGGAAATAGCGGTCTTAATTAGTTTGTGACTGGTTTCACCCTGTTGATGGGCAATTAGACCAAAACCACAGTTGTCCTTTTGGACGCTATGATCATAAAGTTGCATATTTTTCTCCTAATAATAAACCAACTTACTTACAGGACAGGTAAAAAGAATAAAGGCATGGAAAAAATGCATAAATACACCTCTTTTTAAGTAAGTGGACCTATCAACACTACCCAGTTCTTCGGTAAAGGTCAATTAAAATAGAGCTTTTGCTCGTCAGTCATTCTGATGGCTATATCGAGTCGTAATTGAATATTGGAAGGTGATTTTATCAAGAGATTGTTTTTGCTGTGGTTGTTATTTTTGATAATTGTCTTTATTTCTATAGGGGGAAAGTAATGAAATAAATACTGTGGTTAGGCATGTAATATTACATATCTATAATCAGTATTTAGTTTTTGCTGGCTAAGTGATTTAGACAGCTGATGTGTTTACTAGTAATTAAGTCACGGACATAAAAAAGCCAATAGTTTTGACACTATTGGCTTTAGTTTAATAATAGAATTTAACTATTATTATTATGGCTGATAGCCATTTTCGATACCCTTGGTCGTGACACTAACAGCGTCATGGGCATGAAGAGACTCTAAATGATTTATCCGTAACCAGAAATCATCAAATTGGTCTGTTTGATTCAAGCTATGCTGTAAACGACGAGCGGCATCTTCACAAAACATTAGGTTTTGACCGTTTAGGCGAGCAAATTCTTGCTCATCCTCACGCTTAACTGCAGCTTGTACTGGTGTTTTAAGAGAGCCTTCAACCAGATCAACTATTTCGGTAATTGGAAAGTCATTAATACTTGAATTTAGTTTTACTTTTACTTCAGCAACAGAGCGCTGTGAATGAGGGGTTGCTACGATCCCTTCGGTTGTACCTAACCACTCATGAACATCAGTTAAAGCCAATTCACTTTGTTGAGCAAATTTATCTTGAAAAGCTTTTTGAATCAACTGTCTTGCAAGAGCCGCAGAGCATGGACAAGTTGATGAATAGGGTACATCAATGGTTAGCTCGATAGTGAGCTTACCTTGATTTAGGTTTCCTGTTAGCGTTACCGGGTAAGCCTTCCAGCCTTCTTTACCACTGATTAATGATTTTCTACGTAAATGATAATCAAAGCAAAATTGTACTTTAGCTTGGTCACTTAATTCTTGGTGACTACTAATAAAACCATCAAGCAAGCTCACTAAACTTTGATAGTTAAGTACATTACTTGTAGATAATTCATCGATAAGTAGATAAAGGCGTGACATATGTATGCCTTTAGCTTTTGCATCTTTTAAGTTCACAAAGGCATCAATATGAGCAGAGACCATACGCTCACTTTCACCTTTTGAGGCAACCATAATAGGCATTTCAATGTTACTCATGCCGACCCAGTCAAGCGTACCTTCGGTTTGAGCTGTTGTATGGTTGGCGATATCTGGCATTGATGTCGTCATTTCGACTCCACTTTAAACGATAGTTACTAACTAATCTTCGAGTTCTTCTTGGAATAAGGACGAAGAGTAGATCTAAGGGCGCACATTCTAGCTTATTTTTTAATGGTAATCATTACTGTTGTTGCTCTAGAGATAAAAAATATAGATATATGATATGTTTTTTCATAAGTTTCAATAAGTTTGTCTGATTTTTATTACTGCGGTAATATAGATGCATCCTATATTCTTTACAGAAAAAGGCGTGTTTGTGGAAACTAAACGATCGAATCCTGATTTAGATCTGGAGTTACTTCAAGGTTATTTAGACAGTTTAGGTAAAACTATTGTTGAGCAGATGTTCGCTTTATATTGTCAGCAAGTTGAGATTTATCTTAACGATATTGAAAATGCACAACTCAATGATTCTCTTACTGGCTGGCAAGATCATTGCCATAAAATGAAAGGTGCTGCAGCAAGTGTTGGTATGTACCAATTACATGGACAATTGAAGTTATTAGAAAAAACTGAGGTGTCAAAGGAGAAAAAATCGGTATTGTTAAAAGAGTTGAGATTATCGAATGAACACGCAATACTCGCTTTTAAAAATTGGCTGGTAACTATCTAGGCTGCGATTACATTTTATTAGACTCAATAAATAAAGCAGCCCAAGCTAGGGCTGCTATTATATTAACCTTGAAACAGTTTAATCTAGAGTACCGACAAAGCGATAACCTTCACCATGAATCGTATTAATAAGCTCTGGTGTCTCTTGGTTCAATTCAAAGTGCTTACGAAGGCGCCTTATGGTGACATCGACGGTACGATCATTAGAACGTAAATCTCTACCTGTCATCTCTTTAATTAACTCCTGGCGTGAAATTATTTTACCTGCATTTTTTATAAGTAAGCTTAATGCACGAAATTCACCACGAGGAATAGCAATTACTTCACCTTCTGGACTAGTCATTTGACGAGAGTTACCATCTAAAGTCCATTGGTTGAAGCTCACTATGCTTTGTTCGGCTTCAGTACTCGTTTGACCTATACGACTTAAAATATTTCGAGCTCTAATAGTCAATTCACGTGGGTTAAACGGTTTGGTCAAATAATCATCTGCACCAATCTCTAAACCAAGAATTTTATCAATGTCGCTATCTCTACCGGTAAGGAAAATTAAGCCTAAGTCTTTATTTGCCGTTAATTCTCGTGCTAATAACAAGCCATTTTTGCCAGGTAAATTAATATCCATAATGACGAGATTGATGGTATGAAGTCTAAGCTGCTCAGCCATACTATTGCCATCAACAGCTTCGAAAACAACGTAACCTTCTGCTTCAAATAAGTTGCGTAAGTTAAAACGGGTGACGTCTTCATCTTCGACAACTAAGATTTGATAAGTCTGCATGTTGGAATTTACCTAATATTTAAATGGTGATTGAGATTATTATTATAATGAGTGAACTATTTGTAATATATTTACATTTATTTAACTATATTAGTCACGTGAAATTGAAAAAACAATTTTTTAGACCATTATTTCATTAAGTTGCTGCTAATTCTACCGGAAAAGTGATATCAAAACACACACCATGCTCTGGTTCATCATCAAGCACTATATGACCATCTAGCGCTTGAGTTACTAAATTGTAAACTAAATGCATACCTAACCCACTGCCACCACTGCCGCGCTTGGTGGTTGTAAAGGGATCGAAAATCTTTGCTTTCACGGAATTATCAATGCCAAGACCATCGTCACTATAATTAATATGCAATTGATCACTCAGGTTCATAACGTTTATCGTTATCGTGCCATGTTCAAGCCCTTCAAAAGCATGATAAATTGAATTTAGGATCAGGTTTATTAGTATCTGGTTGATAGGGCCTGGTTTACTCTTGATGTTAAGATCTTCTGGACAGATAACAGAGACAGTTACATTGGTAGAGACCAGTTTTGCTGAAAGTGTTAGCAATACTTCATCGAGTAAACCATGAACATTAAAAGTACAAGTTTCAGCGCTCGATTGGTCAACAGCAACCTTTTTAAAGCTTGAGATTAATTTTGCTGCTCGTTCTAAATTACGAAATATAATCGAGACGTTTTCAACACCGTCAGTTAAGAATTTTTTTAACTGACTAGATTTTAATGTTTTATCTTCAAAAGAAACTTTAATTTCATTTAGCTTATCTGCTAATAAGCTCGAAGCAGTAACACCTAAACCAATAGGAGTGTTCACTTCATGCGCTATGCCGGCAACCATATCGCCAAGTGAAGCCATCTTTTCAGTCTCAACCAGTTGCCCCTGAAATTCATGTAGCTTTTCTAAGGTTGATAGTAATTCTTGATTTGATTCTTTTAATGCGTCGGTTCTCGCACTAAGCCTATTCTCTAATGCTTGATTTTGAGATAAAGCATGTTGATGTTCATCAATTATTCTATTGATATGCTTATCAGTGCGAAGTAATAACACATTGATATTTTTAGCCAGAATATCCAGCTCTTTGTAGGGCTGACTAGCTAATTGAATGCTGAAATCTTTACTTTGTGATATTTGTCCAACATCTTCGATTAACTTGACTATGGGTTGATTGGTTTTATTAAATAACCATTGGGAAACACCAAAAGCGATTATAAGCGCAAAGACTAGAAAACTGAGCATAATGTAGGTTAATTTTTTGATGAAACTTTGCTTTTCAAGTAGGCTAGATTGGATAAATAAGTAGCCTAAGGTATGCTGGCCTTGATTGATTTTTACAATGAGTTCTAGATAGTTTTCGTCATACTGGATAGTACTTAATTGTGATATTTGGGCTATTTTGTCGCTAATAGCTGGAAAATTATGATTTTTATTATAGCTACTGAAATACTCAATGCTACTATCTTCATTCAAGCGATACACATGTATACGATTAATGAGAGGAGTTGAGATTAATTTTTTAAGTTCGCTGCTCAGTGCTGTTTGACTATTATCATTATCACTTTCTAGAAATTGACGACTATTTTTTGCGAGGATATTTGCCCATGCACGAGTTTCACTAGCAATAGTCTTATTTTCATGGTCATCGACCATATTAATAATGCTCATCGAAACAGTGATGATTATTAATAGGGTTAAAGCCATGATACTTTTAACTAAGCGACGGTGCAGTGATATGGTGTTGGTTAAGTGTGGCATGGTACCCAATAAATTATATTTTGTATCTTTATGATAACTGAGCTCGGTAAATAGTAAACCCTTTGTCTTTCGTTATCACGCCAGTATTGCCAATGTGTGTTTCCATGATCGGTTGATAACGTAAAAAACTGTTGGCTACTATCGTAATATTACCTTGTTTGTTAAGTTTTTTATTTATTCCGGCTAAAAAGTCTTCACTGGCTTGGTAGTGCGTTTTAACCCCTTGATGAAATGGAGGGTTTGAAACAACGTGTTGGTAGTGTTCGTTTACATCCGATAAGCTATTTGAAGGGAACACATTACCCGATAAACCGTTTAACGCTAAACTCTCTTGTGCGGAGGTTATTGCTAAAGCGCTAACATCTAATAAGGATAAGTTTGTCTCGCCAAATTTTTTACCAATAAAGCAACTGATTACCCCTGCACCACAACCAAAATCGAGAACTTTTCCTGCCATCTTGCTCGGTAAATTACTCAGTAATAATGCGGTGCCAACATCAAGCTTTTGCTGACTAAAAACCCCAGGCAAAGAGGCTATTGTTAGTTGTATACCCTCAACAGTAATCTGATATTTTTTAAACCAGTCTTGAAGATTAAAAACATCGGATAATCTTTCTGGCTGAAATAGACCGACAAAAAGCAAGCAATGACGTGCAGCATCGACTTTTTGACAACAAGAGAATATATTTTGCGTTAATTTAGCTGCAGACTGTATGCCGCATTTTTTCTCGCCAACCAGTATTATTTTTGTTTCATCATTTATGCAATGAGCAATCATAGCAAGCGTGAAGTTGAGTTCAGCTTTGCTTTTAGGAAAGGCTATTATCACCAGATCATGATTGATTTTTGTTTGATAGGTGCTGGCAAAGGTTGTCTTAACATTTTTAGTATTTGTCGAACTGCAATGCTTTTTGGTAATTGCCTGATAATCAATGAAATTTGTATTAAAGCAATTGATAGTTTCTGGCTTATGAATCTCTGTATAAGCCTCAATGAAACCATCCTCAGGTAAGTTAATAAATAAAGGCGCTTTAGCTATAAGTAATTCACTATTACGTAACAAAATTTGGCTAGGATTTGACAATGACATAGGGCAAGACACAGGGTAATAAATAGAGAAAGAACAATGGTTATATTCTACGGTAAATAAGTATAAGGGAATAGGGTTATTTGCCGTAAGTTAATTGTGTCGAGATAAAAAAAATGCTTAAATAGTAACTGTCCCTAATTCCAATTTACTGGTTGAGTAACTTACCAGTAAATTTTAATAGGGCCAGAAGAGGAGCGTTAACCAGGTAATTACTATTGTTTTGTATTGTCTTGAACAATTCAAAAACAGATATCAAAATCTGTAGATGGTAATGAGGGGGATTAACGCCGAGATAAATGGCTATTTGATAAGCTATTTATCGGTTGTGTACTTTATATATTTTATAAAGTAGTGGGCTGAATCCCAACAACTGTCACTTTGAACAACAACCATAATTGGTTGTTTAAGTGGGGAGCTTCTGGTCTTTGCATATTAGCCCAAATATCGGCTCAGCTGATATTATGCTCTTCTTTGTCAATGCCCAGTCCTCCGTACAATGTATTTAGTTTTATTAATTAAGTGTGCCCTAAGCATGCCTTTGATAACACGGATACTCATAATCTTTCTATAGACTTTTTATCAGATAAGCGGAGTAATAAATGAACTGGCAAGATGTATTAGCGCAGTTAGAATCAGGTAGTTTACGAGCGGCAAACCAAGATGATGCCGGTAACTGGCATGCCAACATTGAAGTGAAAAAAGGTATTTTAGCTGCTTTTAAAGCGGGTAAAAACGTTGCTTTTGATGATAATTACCAAGGTTTTGTTGATAAACATAACTTACCAGCTCGTCAATTTACACCACAAGATGGTGTTCGTTTAGTACCTGGTGGTTCATCAGTACGCGCAGGTGCTTACGTTGCTGAAGGTGTTATCATCATGCCACCAGCTTATATCAATGTTGGTGCTTTTGTTGATAGTGGCACTATGGTTGATAGTCATGCTTTGATTGGCTCATGTGCGCAAGTTGGTAAAAATGTTCATGTTTCAGCAGCCGTTCAAATTGGTGGCGTATTAGAGCCAGTAGGCGCTAGCCCTGTAATAATTGAAGATGGTGCCTTTTTAAGTGCTGGTGTTGTTATCGTTGAAGGCATTGTTGTTAAGAAAGGCGCGGTATTAGCACCGGGTGTATCTCTTTCTAAATCAGTACCTGTTTATGACTGTGTTAATCAAGTTATGCGAGAAAAAGGTGCTGAAATTCCAGAACGTGCTGTTGTTGTACCTGGTACCCGTCCTGTTAAAGGTGAATGGGCAGAAGAGCAAGGTCTAAGTATGGCCTGTGCACTTATCGTTAAATATCGCGATGAGAAAAGCGATGCTTCACTTGAACTAGAATCAATTCTACGTTAATTAATCATCTTGTCGCTGTATGGTCCAATCTATACGTCAAAAGTACTCATTGATATTCATCAACTCCGTGCTTTTTTCTTTAGCTTGAGCCCTACAGCTTAAAGATGAGTAACTAATTCACTAACTCGATTGAGTTATTAAGATTAAAGAAAACTATGATGACTAAATCCACTTGGTTTGACACCAGTATTGAAAATGCCTTAGTTACACATGAATCTCCAGAAGATGAGCAAGGCTATTTTGTTTATCAACTCGATGCACTTAAAGCACATTTAGCCGCTTTGCAGCAGCAAGACGTCATTAAATTATGGTTTGCTGTTAAAGCTAATCCACTATCAAAAATAATTCAAACTCTTGATAGTGAAGGCTTTAATTTTGATGTCGCCAGTAGCGGTGAATTATCTCAAGTGTTAGCGCAAGGAATAGACCCTAGCCGAGTATTAAATACCGGACCCGCTAAATCAAAAAAACAACTGACTGCATTTGTTAAGCAGGGTGTTAATACTTTTGTGGTTGAGAGTCTAAATCAACTGAACTGGTTAAATGAAGCTGTTATTGAGCAGGAGCAATCTACCTGTAGCAATGCAAGACCGAAAGTGCTTTTGAGAGTTCAGCTGCAATGGCATGAAGGCGAGAAAAACCCACTGGGTGGAAATAGCTTAACGCCTTTTGGTTTATCAGTGTCTGAGTGGCAGAATATCCACGTAGATGGCTATCCAGCGTTGGATCTTTGTGGTTTGCATATTTTTCAATGGGGCAACATGCTAAGTAATGAAAAAATGTTTTCATTATGGTCTCAAATGATAACCCCCTTGACCGATTTAGCTAAAAGCATTGGTATGACACTTGATGTACTCGATTTAGGCGGTGGTTTAGGTATTGATTACTTAGGTGAAGGACAAGCTTTGTCTTGGTCTCAAGTTATCGAAGACTTGGCTATAATCAAAGAAAAATCTGGTGTCAAAGAATTATGGCTTGAGTTAGGACGTTTTGCGGTTGCAGAGTATGGTTATTATGTCGTACCTGTTGTTGATAGAAAAATGAATTACAACCAAGAGCAGTTGGTGTTGGCGGCGGGAATAAATCATTTATTGCGCCCTGCGATAACAGATCAACCTTTTCCGGTACAAATACTACGAGAAGGGTTTATAGCTGAAGAAGACTCTATGCAAGCTTTTGACCTTCATGGTCCTTTATGTACTAGCATGGATAAGTTAGGGCATTTAAAGTTACCTAAAGACACTGCTGTTGGTGAACAACTCGTGTTTGGTTATTGTGGCGCTTATGGATTTACTGAAAGCATGCCGTTTTTCTTATGTCATGAATTAGCGGCTGAATATGTTTACCAAAATGGTACGCTAACTCAAGTCAGAGCAGCTCAGCCTGCCTCATCTTATTTGGCATAGTAGAGGAGTTACGATGAATAATTTTACCAAAGAAGTTATGTCAGTTGGCGAAATGGCAAGTGGCGCTAAGCTAACTGTGCCGGTATATGTTTTTAAAGCTGAAAATAACTCTTCTCCCAGTGTTTATATTCAGGCCAATATGCATGGCGCTGAAGTACAAGGTAACGCAGTTATTTTTCAGCTGCTTGAATTGCTACAGCATTGTAATTTACAAGGCAATATTACCTTAGTGCCTTATGCTAACCCGGTAGCCTGTAATCATAAGAATGGCGAGTATACTTTAGGCCGTTTTGACCCCATCACAGGGGAAAACTGGAATCGAATGTATCACTTTGACCAAAGTGTTATTGCCCCTTTTGCTCAGCAATACCTTGATGCGAGTGAAGATGAAATAAAAGATAAGTTCCAGCAACTTTTGATCACTGAGATAGACCAACGATTAGAGCACAATATTTGGGGGATCACTACGGGACAACGTATTGCCTACCAGTTACAACGACTAGCTCATCAAGCTGATATCGTTTTGGACTTACACACAGGTCCTATTTCAAGCAAGCACTTATATTGTCCTGAGTATGCAAAAGCCAGTGCTGAGTATTTTGATATTGAGCATACCATCTTTATTCAGAATGGCTTTGATGGCGCAATGGACGAAGCAACCTTTTGTCCATGGTGGAGCTTACAAGAAGCCTATCAAAATTTAGGGCGAAACTTTACTATGGGTAAAGGCGCTTTTAAAAAAGAAAGCTTTACGGTTGAACTTGGCTCTCAAGAGCAAATTGACCTAGATGTAGCTAAGCAAGATGCACTGGGTATTTTATCTTATTTACAATATCAGGGTGTTATCGATAATAAACAGTATCAGCCACAAAAAATGACCAGATACGCTTGTTACCTGAAGGATTATAAAGCCTTATATTCACCTATGGGTGGCATGGTTGATTACCTTGGGGAATTCGGTAAGCCTTTAGCAGCCGGAGAGCCGTTAGCTCGAATCCTTCGTATGGATAATTACGGTGATGGTGAGGCGTTGCATTATGTGTCACTTGAGCAAGAGGTTATTCCTATTTTGCACTTCGCTTCTGCGAGTGTTAATCAGGGGACTGAGTTATATAAGGTTTTTTGTAATTACTTTAAACTTTAAATTATTACTAACCATATAACATTAAAAAAGCAGTTATTGATATTATCAATAACTGCTTTTTTATTATCTGTTATGCAAAGAATATAGAGAAGTACCGTAACTTAGCAGAAAGGATGACTATATTTTTAAACTGAGTTGCAATGCAGCCCCTATAGTGTCGCTATCTCCGGTAAAGGCAGCAATATCAACGGCGAAAACATCCCAAGGTGAAATACCAATACCAGCAGTATAAATATCATCATCAACATTATTTAAGTCAGTGCGATAACCTAAACGAAATTGAATATGCTCATAGAAACGAAACTCAGCCCCCACGCCAGCGTATCTGGATGGCTCTATAGAAGCGAATTGTTCCCGATCGGTTAAATCGATATCGGTTGCTAAACTTACCCAACTGTTTTGATAGCTTAAACCAAAGCTAGTACTGTTTTCTAAAGTAAAAATAAGATTTTTCTCAACATGATGCACGGTTTGTTTTATTAAATTATTTGTGACCAATGCCGCGTGCCATTGACGCTCTGAGCCCCAGTTTATATATAATCCTAAGTCAATATTAGTGCCACTTTTTTTTGTGATATTTTCATCATTGGTAATCTCGAAGTCGTCATCATCGAAGTCACTAATTTGTACGCGGTTATAATAAAGATCAATACGTTGATATTTTAACTTGGCACCGACGCTTAGATCATAGTTAGTGTGTGTAATGGCAGGATAACCAGCCATAAAACCTGCCTCAGCAATGGAGTAACCGACGGCTGTAGTTGCTGATTCTAGATCCTTTAAATCTAGGTCACCTGATAAAATGGCATCATTTAATATTTCTTCATCGTTTTCGTTGTAATCCATTACCCCACCAATACGACTATATTGGTTGGTAAAAAGACCAAAACTCAAAAATTGATTAGGGATGATAATTTGTAAGTTCAAGCCATTACGCACTTTTACAACTTGCCCATCTATTTTTTCAAAATCAGTAATTATATTGTCGACCTGCTGATTCAAATCATCGCTATAGTTTTTTACTTGATCTGGTGATTGAATATTTTGAAGTTGCGTGCCGTTAATGTCGTCGGCCAATGTATCAAGATTGTCACTAATGTCCTCCGCGGTATCAATAACATTATATTTATCAGATGCCATGATGCCTATGTTTAAAGAAAAGAAGACGTCATTATCATTACGGAACTTAGTCAGTAAGGCGGGGTTGCTCAACGATGAAGTAAAGTCTTGTGTTAAGCCGGTAAAACCTTGTCCTGTTCGCTTAGCGGTAAAGCTTTCACTATAAATCGGAAATGCTACAAACATTATGGGCAGTAAAAATAATGCTCGTTTTAGGACTCTAGCACTAGATTTATTTAATGAGGAGCGGGTCAAAGGTGCCATAAAGATATCCTTGTATTAATGAGACAACATAACTATTCAATCAATAACTACTCGATGCGACGGTAGGACAGGGGAACTTGCATAAAGTATAGCGCAGCACTGCTGTTTTTTTTGTTGAAGGTAAAAAAAATCTCTTACAGTGAGAGAAGCAATTATTGAGTTTGTTTTTTAAGTGTTATACTATAACAAGTATGAACTTTACATTATCTCAACTACAGATGAATGAACGACAAATTCGCCAGAGTGTTTTAACGCTCTTGCTTTTTTGTGCCACTTTGTTTGTCCATAGTGAGCATTATGCACAAGTTGAATTTGACGCCTTTGCCAATTTTGAACAGCATGACTGTAACTTATGTCAACAAGGTATCGACTCAGCATCAAGCCCTATAAGGCTATATCCGATATCTTCAGGTATTACTAATTTTAACAAAATTCGTATTATCAACCTTGCGCTTACTTCTACAGCTTACGTATACCCTCCATTAAGAGCACCACCAAGCTTTCTGTAATTTTATTATTATTTATTTTTTATAGTGAGTGCTTAGTCAACATAAGTACTTCACTTAGTTGCCTGTCTGCGAATATCAATTTGCAGTGCGGTATACATCTCCTAAAATTATCGGAAACCAGTTTATGTCATTCTCTGCGACTCAAAAGAGTATTAATGCTCAAGTAAAATCACCTTTGAAAAAAATTGTTAGTGCTACGGTACTGTCGACACTTGGTACAATGTTATGTTTTGCCCCTAACACCTTCGCCCAGCAGTTATCTGGTGTTGTACTTAACAAACAAGGCCAACCTATTAATAATGCTACTGTAGGATTAAATGGAGATTCACAGCAAGTACGTACTAACTCTCAGGGACTATTCAATTTTACAGATGTTCATAAAGGGGTTTTTGAACTTCACATCAGTGCTAAAAACTACGGTCATAGTAATCAACACGTTACAATGAAAGAAGAAGATATTACTGACTTAAGTGTAGTATTGCCTAGATCGGTAATGGAGGTCATTGATGTACATGCAACGCCACTACATACTTCGTCAATCGAGTCCGCATTGCCTATTAATGTGCTCAGTGAAGATGAGCTGAAAATGAAACAAGCAGCAACGTTAGGTGAAACCTTAAAAAATGAAGTTGGGGTTCATTCTAGTTATTATGGTCCGGTTGCCAGCACTCCAATAATTAGGGGGTTGGATGGCCCTAGAGTACTTATTACACAAAACGGCTTAGACGTTGGTGATGCATCACGTGTCGGGCCTGATCATGTTGTCGCTACAGAAACGAGTACAGCAACCCAAATAGAAGTTTTACGGGGTCCAGCAACACTTTTTTATGGCAGTGGCGCTATTGGCGGTGTAGTTAACGTGGTCGATGAACGTGTGCCAACAAGTAGTGATGATCAAGTCGATTACTTGTTACAGTATAACGATGTATCTAATGAGCAGCAGGCCTCAGTTAATATCCAAACGGGTACCGATAATATTGCTTTTCATGTAGATGCCTTTTGGCGAGACTCTAAAGACTACAAACTGGCAGGTGAAGCCGACATACATGAAGAAGAACACGAAGATCATGGGGAAACTCGCCTAGTAAATAGCTCGAGTACTGCCAGTGGCGCAACACTGGGTTCAAGTTACTTGTTTGAAGATGGCTTTATTGGTTTTTCTTATGGCTTTATGGACAGGGAATACGGTATTCCTGGACATAGCCATGAAGAAGAACATGCCGATGAACATTCAGCTGAGGAGCATGATGAAGAAGAAGGTGTTTATGCGAAAATGAAGCAAGATAGGTGGCAGGTTCTCGGGGAGTATAATTTTGAGCAACAATTTATTAGCAAGGTAGCGACAAAATTTGCTTATAGTGATTATCAACACCAAGAGATTGAGTCAGGCTTAGTTGGTACAACTTTTACTAATAAAAGTACTGAAGCTCGTATTGATCTATTTCACCAGAATACCGCTGGATGGCAAGGTGCATGGACAGTTCATTATAAATCATCGGATTTTAAAGCATTGGGTGAAGAAGCTTTTTCTCCACCAGCTAAATCAGAAATGTTTGCTGTTGCTTGGCTAGAAGAGAAACATTTTGGTCCGGTGTTATTGCAATTAGGTGCTAGGGTAGAGCAAGTTAATATAGACGCAGATGATAGCCTAATTGGTTTTGAAGATTCTCACCAAGATCAGCATGAATCACACAATGAACATCATGAAACATTAGTCTCATTCGATCAGCAGTCATTTACGCCAATCAGTGCTTCAGTAGGCTTAGTGTGGAATTACCAACCAGGTTATAATTTAGGATTCTCAACGGCATTATCACAACGTGCAGCCTCTTCTGGGGAGTTGTTTTCTTTCGGCCCACATATAGGTACAAATACTTTTGAAGTAGGCGCTATGTTTGATGTTCATCAAGAAGGTGACGAACTGCATGTAGAGCTAGCTGAGCAAGCACCTAGTGTTGAAACATCACTTAATTTTGACGTAACGTTACGGAAATTTAACGGAGACTTTGGTTACGTCATTAGTGCTTTTTATAATCGAATTGATGATTATTATTATCAACAAGATACAGGCCTATTTTTTGTAGAGAATCATGCCCATGCTGGTGAGCATGAAGATGAATCAGGTCTACCAATTTTAGTGTACCAACAAGATGATGTTGAAATGTACGGTGCTGAAGCTGAGTTTATTTATCAAGTATCATCGTCATTTAAAACAAGCTTAATCGCTGATTATATTCGAGCACGCTTAGTCAATGAAGATGAAAATGATAATTTACCGCGGATCCCACCTATGCGGATTGGCGCTATTTTCAACTATCAAGCCGATAAGTTTGATAGTGAATTAAGCGTGAGCCATTACTTCGAACAGGATGATGTAGCGGAGCTAGAGACAAACACCGATAGTTATACCATGGTTGATGCAAACTTTAATTATTACATTGATGGTGTCGGTGATGATTTAACCGTGTATTTAAAAGGACAAAACTTAACAGATGAACATGCTCGAGTGCATTCATCATTTCTAAAAGAAGTTGCGCCATTGCCTGGACGTAATTTCAGCATTGGTATTCGAGGAAGTTTTTAAATAATTAATTGATATTTATTGGCCAAAGTTAGTGTAAAAAAAAAGGTTATAACAATGTTATAGCCTTTTTTTATCTGAACGGTATTAAGTTAGTTTATTTAAACTAACTTAATACCTTCTTTAACAATGGCGATTTTTCCATTTTTTAGTAAATTCCCCACCGTCGCTTTAAAAGTTTTTTTACTCACTCCTAAAGTCCTTTGAATTAATTCGGGGGCACTTTTATCATTTAATGGCGTTATACCACCTCTATCGGCAATATGTGCTAATAACTTTTCAGAAAAATCATTAACTTTATTTTTACTACCACGTGTTAAAAGAAGATCTAAACGACCATCTTCACGCACTTGTTTAATATAGCCAGGAATTTTTTTGCCAACTCTAAGATGTTGAAAAATCTCATTGTCATAAAGTAAGCCCCAATGCAGGTCATTAACAATAGCCTTGTAACCCAAATCAGTTTTTCCACCAATAATTAAGTTTACCTTATCGCCTTGTTGGTATTCTGCGGGCCAGATATCAAGAAATTTATCTATCTTACTTGAAGCGGCAATACGATTAGTAAGTTGATCAAGAAAAACTCTAACTAGATAGTACTTACCCACTTCCATTTCGGAGTGCTGTTGAGTGAAAGGTACTAATAAATCTTTAGGTAATCCCCAATCAAGGAAGGCACCAATTTTATTTACCTGTACAACTTTTAAAGAGACAAATTCACCTACTTGGGCTAAAGGCGTAGTTGTTGTAGCTATAAGCCTTTCAGCAGAATCAAGGTAAAGGAATACCTTGATTTTTTCACCAACTTGACAAGCCTCTGGCAGGTCGCGTTTAGGTAATAGAATCTCACCTAAGTCCCCACCATCTAGGTATGCGCCTTTGTCCAACATGGCAACAATGTTGAGCAGGTTGAATTTACCAAGGGTTGCTGGTGTTGTATTTTGAGAATCTGTCATGGAAAAAGCCGTGGAGAAATTTTTCTCATTATAACGTATTCAAAAAGTTATACCCACTGATTTCAATTCGATATCACTTACTAATATGTGGCGATTTTAACAATGTTAATGAGAAACAGCTCAAGAAGTAGTTAAAAAGACTAATAATAAAAATTATAATTGTCACCAATCGCTTGTTTATAAAAATGAAGCAACAAAAATTAACTTTCAACTAATTGTAAAATATAGTTTTTATGTTTTTAATAGTACTGGAATATCTTTTTACTTTTTTTTGGCGTGCATCTTGTAATACTGAGTTACATCTTTGTTAATACATGTAATCAAGAATTGGTTATTCTAGCGCTATTAAAATAAAGATAAGTTTGCGATCAATAAAGCAAATATAAAATATAAAACTTTTAAAGAAATAAGGGATTAAAAGTGGCCACTAAAAAACAAATTATTATACCTATCGTCATCTTAGCTGCAGGCATAGCTGCCATGGCTGTTTTTTCTAGTATGAAAAAACCGCCAGAAGAGAAAGCGGAAGTTGACAATACACCGATCGTTGCTGTGAGCGAAATTACGGTCGCACCAATGACATTAGAGGTGAGTTCATACGGTATTGCTAAACCAAAATATGAAACTGAATTGATTGCTCAAGTTAACGGTGAAATCGTTGAGCTGAGTGATACTTTCCTTCGTGGTGGTTTTGTTAAAAAGAATCAGTTGTTAGCTCGTATTGACCCGAACGATTATCAAGCGGCTTTAATTGATGCACAAGCTTCTATGGCAACAGCCAGAGCTGCACTTGAAAAGGAAGTTGCTCAAGGTAAAGTTGCAGAGCGTGAATGGAAGCAAATAACAGATACGTCTCCAACGGAGCTGAGTTTACGTAAGCCACAACTTGCTCAGGAACTTGCGCGTGTTAAAGCGGCTCAAGCCTCAGTGTTGCGTGCTGAACGTAACTTAGAGCGCACTGAAATTAGAGCGCCTTATGATGCCATGATCAATAGTCGTAATATTGGTTTAGGATCTTATGTTGGTGTAGGCACTAAAATTGGTCATGTATTGGGTACAGCAACGGCAGAAATTCGTTTACCAGTTGCAGATAATCAATTAGCATTTTTAGTTAAAACGGAGTCCACTAAACAAGGCGTTAATGCACCAGTTAAACTCATTGGTACTTATGCAGGACAAGATATCGAATGGCAAGCAATTATAACGCGCAGTGAAGGTGTTATTGATAGTAAAAGCCGAATGAGTTACTTAGTCGCTGAAATTAATGACCCGTACCTATTAAATAGTTCAAGTGATAGCAGCGATGTACCGCTACGTTTTGGTAGTTATGTCAATGCTAAAATTATGGGTTATGACATCAGTCAAGCAACCTTAGTGCCTCGCTATTTAGTGGTAAAAAATAAAGTCGCTATCTTAGATAGTGAATCAAAATTACATTATGCTGTCATTGACATTGTTCGCCAGCAAGGCAGCAATGTTGTTGTCGCTAACGGTTTGCAAGATGGTGACCAACTCATTGTCTCCGCACTCGATTATCCTGTAGATGGCATGAAATTAGCCTTAGCAAATGATGAAAGCAAGCTGGAAGAAAAAGATGTAGAAACTGAGCAAGGTGACTCTCAAATGGCAAGTAATAAAAAGTCAGGAGAGTAATAATGAGTTCTAATAACCTGATAACTAATGAAAAAAATGACAGTGATAACTTAAATCGACCTCATGATGATATCGATACAAATAAGGGCATTATTGCTTGGTTTGCCCGTAATACTATCGCTGCCAACTTACTTATGGTTTTTATCTTAATTGGTGGTGGTTTAACGGCACTAACAATTAATAAACAAATGTTTCCCCAGCTAGAGTTTAACTGGATTTCATATGCCGCACCATATCCGGGGGCCGCACCACAAGAGGTTGAAGAAGGTATTACTATTAAGATCGAAGAGGCACTTAAATCAGTGCAAGGTCTTAAACGGGTAATAACCTATTCTAATCGAAATTATTCCAACGGCTGGTTTGAAGTTGAGCTTGATTATGATCCCCAAGTTGTACTGGAGGAAGTAAAGTCAGCCATTGACGCGATTCCAAGTTTTCCAGAAGGCATGGAACGCATTAAAGTTGAACGAGAGAAGTTTCGTCAAGAGGTAATGTATATTTCACTTTATGGTGATTTAACTAATGGTGAATTGAAAGAACTCGGCCGTAAAATCCATAATGAAATACAGCAACTACCTGGGATCAGTATTTCTGAGTTATATAGCGGCTTAGCTTATGAAATATCAGTGGAAGTGAGTAAAGACAAATTACGTGAATACGGCTTAAGTTTCAGAGATGTCGCTAACTCAGTACGTAGTTTTTCTCGCAATATGTCAGCGGGACAGATACGTGCTGCCAATGGGTATATTAACTTACGGGTAGAAAACCAAGCCTACCGTGGCCATGAGTTTGAACAACTCCCTGTTGTTACTTTAGAGGATGGCACCAAAGTCATGTTAGGTGATGTTGCTACCATCAATGATGGTTTCCAGGAGGGACTGCAGTACTCTAAGTTTAATGGCGAAAATTCTATCACTATTTTTATCGGCGCTTCAGAGAATCAAAGTATTACTAAGATCGCTGATATTATGAATAAATATGTTGATGATAAATCGTTGGTTTTACCTCAAGGCGTGCAGTTGGAAACCTGGGTTGATATGACCTATTACCTCAATGGCCGTTTGAATATGATGCTAGACAACATGAAAAGTGGTGCGATATTAGTTTTTTTGATGTTGGCTCTATTTTTACGGGTGCGTTTAGCTTTCTGGGTAATGATGGGCTTACCAGTATGTTTCTTAGGCACTTTATTATTTATGCCAATGGAGTTTATTGGTGTCACCATCAATGTTATTAGCTTATTTGCCTTTATATTGGTCTTGGGTATTGTCGTTGATGATGCCATCGTTATGGGGGAAAGCGCCCATGATGAAATAGAAGAGCACGGTCATACTACTGACAATGTTATTCGTGGTGTTAAGCGTGTTGCTATGCCAGCCACTTTTGGTGTATTAACCACGATTGCTGTGTTTTTACCCTTCCTTTTTGGTGAAGGTCCATCATCTGCCTTCGGGAAAGCCATTGGTGGGGTAGTGGTTTTATGTCTAATATTCTCACTAATCGAATCTAAACTTATTTTACCAGCGCATTTGGTTAAAATGAAGGTGAAAAAATTTAATCCAAAAAACCCTTTGGATAGACTTCGTGCATGGATTGATACTAAGTTAAAAAACTTTATCGAGAATGTGTATCGTCCATCTTTAATTATGTTTATCGAATATCGATATGCAGTGCTGATGTTTTTTATTAGCTTGATGTTGTTGAGTGCCGGTTTATTTGGTGGTGGTTTAGTACGATATGTTGGTCAACCTAAAATCCCTCATGATTTTCCTCGCATCAGTGTGGAAATGAACGTAGATGCTTCGGAAAAATCCACACTAAATGCCTTACTAAATATTGAAAGTGTAATTCATAAAATAGATCAGGATATTGAAAAGCAGTATGGCAGTTCAATGATCGAAGATATGCAAGTCGATTTACGTAGCAGAACTAATGGTCAAGTAATGGTCAAGTTAGTTATTCCAAAAGAAAGAGCTATCAACACTTTTGAACTTGCCGATTTATGGCGTAATGCTATTCCTAATTACCCAGGTGTTAAGTCGCTAACCATTAGTGATAATCTCTTTGGCGGTGGTGGTCGTGATGATGGTGATATAGCCTTCAGACTGGAAAGTCAGGATGATGCTCAGTTAATGGCGGCATCACAAGAGCTGAAACTTAAACTTAATTCCCTTAAAGGTGTCGGTGATGTTAATGATTCTCGCCAAACCAGTGCTAAAGAAGTGCAGTTCTCATTAAAACCTTTAGCCTATAGCTTAGGTTTAACTTTGGAAGATATTGCTTCGCAAGTTAGTTATAGCTTTTATGGCTTAGAAGCGCAGCGTATTTTACGTGATAGCGAAGAGGTTAAGGTTATGGTGCGTTATCCGCTTGAGCAACGCAGCAGTATTGGTCATGTTGATGATGTTATGATCCAAGCGCCTAATGGTGCAGAATTACCTTTATCTGAGTTAGCTGAAATTAATTTGACCGATGGTATTACTCGTATTCGTCGTGAAAATGGTAATCGTACTATTAATGTGTGGGCATCTGTTGATGCTGAGCAGGTTGAACCTTTTGAAGTAGCTAAAGATGTTCGTGATAATTTTATGCCGGAATTACTTAGAAAGTATCCGTTGGTGAAAAGTGAAGTGTCTGGTCGGATTCAGGAAGAAATGGATGGCGCAGCTAAACAGCTCCGTGATCTAATGATTTCGATTATGATTATATTTTCACTCTTGGCTATACCGCTAAAGTCATACTCACAAGCACTTATGATCTTAACCGTAATCCCTTTTGGTGTCATTGGTGCTGTATTTGGTCACATGATTTTAGGCTTAGATTTAAGTGTTTTATCCATGTTTGGTATTGCGGCTGCATCGGGCGTTGTGGTCAACGACTCCTTAGTAATGGTTGATTTTGTGAACAAGGCAAGAAAGCGCGGTGAGGGTTTAAAAGATGCGGTAATACATGCTGGAACAAAGCGTTTTCGCGCCATCATGTTAACCTCAATCACTACTTTTATTGGCCTAGTACCCATCATCTTCTTTGAAACCAGTGCGCAGGCACAAATAGTGATTCCTATGGCGGTATCGTTATCCTTTGGCGTGCTATTTGCCACAGTGGTAACTTTAGTATTGATACCAAGTTTGTATTTAATTATCGAAGACATAAAAAAGGTATTTTCGCGTAACAAAAATAAAAAACTTGTTGAAGGGGCTGTAACCGTGAAAGAGTTAGCTTCAAATTAACCGATAGTGTTAAGCACTAACGTTAGAATAATAAAAGAGGCAATGTTACTAAGCATTGCCTTTTTTATTGTGGTTTAAATTGATTCGGTATTTACTGCTTAGTAATACCAATTGCATTAATTAAGGTTACAGAATTCAATGTGAATAAATGTTCAAGAACAAGACGCTTGATTGAGCAATAGCTGGCTATTACGATTGAAAGCAACGATGTTATTGGATATTAAGGCTATTTGAAAATGATCACTTAGTTAGTGCAATCGGTATAATAACCAATTGGCTTTATTTGGGTGCTATAAGTTTAATCAAAATAGTATCAGACAAATATGCCTCATCTACATCTTCTAATTTGTTATAACGGATCATCGATCGCAGGCCATCAATATAAGCTTGTCCACGTTCAGAGTACTTATCCAACGTTCCTGCTAATTCTAACCCCGTAATAGCCTTATTTTCTTGGCGCAACTTAGCCCTTAAGACACGTAGTTTTTTATAAGCACCAGTGATATTAATGTTAAGCATATAACCCTCAACAGAACCTAATGGACTATCAAAACGGGCTAAACCATAATTACCTAACTCTTTGCGTTGCTGTTTAGGTGTCATACCTGCGCCAGAAAAATCCCACTGACCAAAAAAAGCATTACCTTCTTCGGTAAAGCGTGAGGTAGCCCAACCACTTTCTTCTGCAGCTTGTGCTAATGCAAGTGACGGCGGCATAATATCGACTTGTTGCAACAATTGTTGGCGTTGTTTATTAGTTATACTTAAGGCTTCATTGTTAAGTAAACGATATTTCTTAGCTATTTTAAGCAATGCTTCCGATGACAGCGGTGCTGACTTTACAATATCTCGTTCTGCGAGAATATTTTCATTAGACATTAAAACTAAAGGTGCCATTAAGCGAAAAAACACCTGTTTCTTTTGTTTGACGGGAATTTTACTTGATGTTTCTTTCCATTGTTCACTAACGCCTTCAAACGTTAACCTTGGCACTTCTCTATCGCCATTTTTCCAATCGTTACTGGTGTAATGATGTTTTTTAAATAAGGACATTAAGCCATCTAAAGAGCGAATTTCGACTTCGACAAATTGACTTTTTTCGTTATATGCAAAGGTAAGTAGGCTGGTCATACTCGTGAGTACAAGTATCAATGCGACAGATGTTTTAATCATAGAGCTATCCTTAAATGAGAAAACTGAAGTAAATAATATTGTGTCGGTGTAGATTTGGATTGTAGGTAATGCAAATCCTTATGTCAAAACGCAACCCACCGCTTTAAGTTATATAAAACCAATGGATTGTATCTTCATTTTCGATTTGATTTTTATAGTGAAATGATGAGTTTTACAAAGACGAGTTATTGATATGATGTTTTTTAATAGCAATTAATGCTATAAATAATATCCCTTAATACTGCTCATTAGATTCAGTATCCCATGATAGCGAAAGTTGAGCTTTAAATACCTGATGATCGAACGCCTAACACAAATAATACTGCTATTTTGTTTACTAACTGTTGCAAGTCTAGCAATGGTTGATAAAACTTGGGCACAGGATAGCCAATTAAATAAAAAGCTTACCGAGATTAACCAGAAAGCCGACAAAAAGGCCGTGTTGGAAGCGTTATTAAATCTCTATAAATCACCAGAACTCGATACTGGTGAGAAGGCAGAAGTATTACTTAATCAAGGAAAGGTACTGTTTAGCTTACATCAATACGATCAAGGTATTGATGCAGTTAATAACGCCATCGAATTGGCCCAAAAATCTAATCATTTCAGCTTAAAAGCGCAAGCCCATAAGATGCTTGGCATACTCTTTTATTATCAAGGAGAATTGAAGCTTGCATTACAAGCTTATCAAGCATCATTAGTCTATTATCAGAAGAATCAAGCTGAAGATATAAATAATTTTGCTATTGAACGAGCAAATTTATTTAACAATGTCGCCCTTGTTTATACTTATTTAGGTGAATCCAATTTAGCTTTAGTAAATTATCAATTTGCGGAATCACTCTATACAAAATATGGCGATGAAGCTGACAAAATAGATGTGAGATACAACATAGCTTCACTTCTCATCAGCTTAAGACGTTTCGATAGCGCAATTGATATGTTGAAAGTGATTATTGATAAGCGTAAGCAATTGAATGATAGTTATGGCATTGCTTCAGCAAGAGCTGATATTGGTATTGCTTATAAACATTCAGGACAATTCAAGTTAGGTAAGGAAAATATATTTGCGGCTTTAACGTACTTTAAAAAACATGACTATAAACATGACATCGCTTCGCAATTACATAATATGTCAGAAATATACAATGATACCTTTGATGTTAAACAAGCCATTTTATATGCCCAGCAGGCGATAATTGTTAGTAAAGAAGTAGGTCATCAAAAAGCCTATGCAGGAAGTTTACAGAGTCTTGCTAAAGCTTATTTTTATTCAGGAGATTTAGTACAAGCAGAAGATTACATTGAACGTTCAATTGCTGTTGGTCAGAAAATTAATTATGAAACATTACTTACTGAAAATTTGGCAATTTCGTCTCTGATTAGTGCTAGTCAACAACAATTCATTAAGGCACTTTCTGAACACCAACGTTATGAAAAAAGCTATCTCGTTACCTCGAACAATATGCTGAACGATAAGTTGGCAAAATTCGAATCAGAGCAGCTTAGTCAAAAAATAGTCGATTTAGAACAGCGCAGAAAACTGCAGATATTACAATCCGCCAAAATAGAACATCAACGTAATATTATTATTTTAACTCTTGTATTAGTGCTCGTGGTGGCCTTTTTCATCTATCGCCGTTACCTTGAAAAGCGCTTAACAGAAGAGTTGGAGTTACGGGTAAAACAGCGTACTCATGAACTTGAAGATTTGACCATAGAATTAGAGAAAGCGAATCAAGTAAAAAGTCAATTTTTAGCGAATATGAGTCATGAGATTCGTACACCGCTAACCGCCATTGTCGGTCATGCGGAAGCGATTATTCATGACGATATTGATAAAGATAAAGTACAAGAAGATATTTAAGTAATCCATGGCAATAGTTTACATTTGCTTGAGCTAATTAATGATATTTTGGATCTAAGCCGTATTGAAGCAAATAAATTTGAATTAGAAATTCAACCACTTGATGTAGTTGAATTGATTCAAGATTTATCAAATACCTTTACCTCTCAAGCCCAACAAAAACAGTTGGTTTTTACTATTGAACATCAATTACCCACACCCTTTATTATTCATATTGACAGTTTACGGTTAAAACAAATTTTACTTAACTTATGTGCTAACGCGATAAAATTCACTGAAAGCGGTCAGGTAATGCTAAGTATTACTCGGCAAAAAGAAGTACTCGTTTTCACTGTTACTGATACCGGCATAGGGTTAAGTGAAGAGCATTTAGCTCAAGTCTTTGAAATCTTTACTCAAGCGGATAATAGTATCAGCAGGCGTTTTGGCGGCTCAGGACTTGGACTGACTTTATCAAACCAACTCGCAAAATTAATGTCAGGAAATATCAAAGTAACCAGTGAGTTAGGGAAAGGGAGTTGCTTTTGTTTAACACTCCCTTATCAGTATTATAGTGATGACAGTATAAAACCCTTAGTTGATTCGCCGCCTATAGAGACTAGTGAAATATTTTTTAGCGGAAAAATTTTATTGGCTGAGGATCATGATGATAACCGACGGTTGATCGCCCGATTACTAACAAGTTTAGGGTTGGAAGTCATTGTCGCCAGTAATGGTAAGGAAGCAGTGAAACTTTGCGTTGAGCATCAACCCGATTTAGTGCTCTTGGATATTCAAATGCCTGAAATGGATGGAGTTGAAGCTTTTAAAGCCTTACGAGCTTTAGGTTGTAATCAACCTATTTATGCCTTAACAGCGAATGCTATGTCTCATGAAGTTAGCCAGTACCTAGGGCTAGGTTTTACCGGGCATTTAAAAAAACCTATTGAAAGAAAACACTTTATTGCCACCATTGCTAAGTATTTAACTACTGATGCTGATGGAAGATCACTCACTGACCAAGTTTTACATAGCAACGAACTTGTTAATAAAGTGGATAAAAGTTTATCCCAAGTTGATTTAAGCGATTTAGTCGCTGAATTTAAAGCCAACCTCAGTAACGATAAGCGAGACCTTATTCTCTATAGCGATAATGATGATATAAAGAAAATTGCTTATCTGGCACACCGCTTAGCTGGTGCGGCACAAATGTTTGGCTTTGTGGAACTTAATCAGGCAGCAAAAGAGTTAGAGACTATAATTAAGAGAGAATCAATGACTGATAAGCCAGAACACTTATTAATTGGTGAATTGACTCATTGTTTAATTGATGAAATTAATTTAATTGAGCAACAGTAGTATTCGTATGGTGAAACAATTTTCTTATTCTCAGGCATTGCTAGCTTTAGCTATTGCTTTTTTAGCCTTGTCTTTATTCAAGTTCACAATGCATGTGCCTGCTATTATCAGTGTTATTGAAAAGACCACACAAACAGTCGATTTAGTTAGCCCTAAAGTTGATGATATTGTTAATGAAGTTGCCTTAGTTAGAATAGAAGTGGGTAAAGTGAGGGCATTAGTTTCTCAACAAACACCCGCTATCTTATCGCAAGTTGAGGCTTCTCTTCCTGTAGTACAACAAGTCATTGTTGAAAGCGAACATTATTCAAGACAATTACCAACACTACTAAGTCAAATCGCGAGTATTGAGCAGCAAGTAGCAAAATTACAAGCGTCTATGCCAGCGATACTTAAGCGTGTTGATGCTGTTGTTAAAACTACCAATAATACCACTGAAGAGGTCGCTCGTTGGCGACCGCATTCCACTCGTTACCTTGAAGAAATAGAACTCTCCAGAGGTTATATTCCAGAGTACTTATCACGTATTGAAAATACTATTGTTGATGCTAAGACTGTTGGCTCAGAAGCTACTAGCGGTTTAGTGTCTGGTTTTTTTAAAGGCGTAATTAACCTGCCATTTGAAGTGGTGTCTGGTTTAACAGGTATTGTGGATGCAGACTCTCGCTCTGCTAAGTACTTAACCGCTCAAGATATTGCACTGATGCAAGAAAAAGTTGTTACATTGCTCAATGATAGTAACCAAACAAAGTCGGTTTGGCAAAATGTTAAGAGTGGTAATCGTGGTACGATCATTAAGGGAAAAAAGACTACTCGTAATAAACAACAATGCATTAATCTTACTTTTAATAATCACTTTGGCGACGATAAAGAAACACTCAAAGAGTTAATGTGCATAAATGATAAAGGACTATGGAAGGTGATCTAAGCGGTTAACGTTTGTAGCATGCTAAGAGTAATTTTATTAAATTAATGTGCGCTTATGCTGGTTAAAATTACCAAGTCTACGTATCACTCCAATTTATTTTCTTTACGTAAAACAAGATCATAAACTTAATGAAAGTAGTATAAAATAATATTTATTGTGTACAATACAAACAATATAAGTTTGTCATATAAAATATGCTAATAGGAATGGAAAATGGCTAGAGAACAATTTGGTATTTGCGCTGAACCAAACCTTCATGGAAATTATCTATTATTTAACGCACTCGATGATAAAAATGCTTTTATTCGTGCGGCAATTTCTCGTTTACCCAAGCTTTTTGATAATTACTCTGATCAATTTTCGGAAGCAAATCTTATTGGCGTTGTGGCTATTGGTGACGCTTATTGGGATGAGTTTTATCCACAAGCACGTCCAGCAATGTTAACGCCATTTCCTGCAATGCATAGTGATGACAGAGTTGCACCGACAAATAGCTATGATATTTATATTGAAATTCGCAGTGATCGTGCCGATGTTAATCATATTGTCAGTACTAAGGTGTGTCAGTTACTTGGTGATAGTGTTGAATTAATTGAACAAGTACAAGCTTTTAGATTTTTAGATGGTAGAGATTTAACAGGTTTTGTTGATGGTACTGAAAATCCTCAAGGTTTACATCGTCGAGAAGTAGCGCTGGTTAAAGGTGAAGATGATATTAACTTTGCTGGCGGTAGTTATTTGCACACTCAACGGTATCAACATAATTTGACACTGTGGGGATCTCTCGCTGAACATGAACAAGAAGATGTTTATGGTCGAACCAAACTAGACAACGTTGAATATGATAACGAAGATAAGGCACTAACTGCCCATACTAAACGTACCAGTCTTAAAGATGAACAAGGGAATAGTCTTGAAATTGTAAGGCAAAGCATGCCTTATGGTGACATGAAGCGTAAAGGCTTATTTTTTGTTTCGTATTGTCAGTCACCTAAGCCCTTTGAGATTATGCTTAAAAGCATGATTCATGGTGATGGGCATGGTAACTCGGACCACTTACTTAAATATACCCAAGCCGAAACGGGCAGTGCTTTTTTTGCGCCGAGTTTAACCTTTCTTGCTCATGTTGCAGATAGTGACTAAATCCTAATTCCTTAAGGTTGCTGCTACGAACAAGTAGCCTAGTCTACTTACTCAGCTTTAAGTTCAGTTTTCTACTCAGCTAAAACTTCATGATAATCTTGGGCAATATAGTGCCCTTGATTAATTGCTAACTCGGACTCTGGAGCTATTGTGCCTAAAGGCAGTAACGCTGGTCCTGTAGGTTCAGCTAATAAATACTTTACTTTATTATGGGTAATAGTTACTTCTCCTGCTTCGCCCTCTATATTGATTCCAATAAAAGCATGGCCATCAATATAAATTAAAGCCATCTCAATACGCGGCATCAAAGCTCTTAATAACGCCGCAGTTAACGTCATTTTACTATCGCAATCGCCCTGATTTTCCCACAGTAATTGTAATGGTGGACTAAAACCCGCACCGGAAGAAGTTAGGCGAGACTCTAAGGTGTTATAAGGAATGCTCTGTACAAAACCTAATACGTAGTTGGTGACCTTTCGAATATTCTTAATTGATACATGATCTAAAATGAGTGGTTTTAATGGTTTTAAATCAAGGACCGAATTATTAGCAATACTCACATGATCTACTTTAATACCATTTATCTGTTCATGATTGGTATACGTTTGATAATAAGTATCCTCAAGGTACTGTTGCGTTACCTCTTGCTCAAGTCTAGCTAATGTTTGATAAGCTTTTGTTACCTTATCTCTATCTGAGCCCTTGGCTTCAATGACAAACCTATTTTGTTGTTGTCGATAAAATATTTGTACGCCCTGAATAGGATTTTGTTGCATTTTTTTCTTAATACGCTTGAGAATTGTCTTTTGTGCATAACTATCTTGGTAAGTTCTAAAACTCCTAAAACGCTCAAATAACCCTTCTTGATTTAAGGTAAAGCTTATTGCCTGTTTGGTCTTGGTGTGATCGAGCCATTGATATTGAAAGTTATAACCTTGGTCGACTTGAGTTTTACTAAAGCTCAATTGCTGTGCTTGTGCTTTAGTAATAAAAAGTAATAGCAAGGTTATTATCGTCAGCGGAAGATGACACTTCTTAAAAAATGAATAGGGTAAATCGATGGTCACGTAATTTTTACTCGCTAGTACAGATGTTCGTAAAGTTATTATCACTATCATTAATTTGCATATTTACCCCTGCCATTGGAATCGCTCAAGCACTCTGAAACATGCATCTCAATTGATAACGGATATAAAGCCTAAATAACACATTAACTTAGTTTTAAAGATAATAACAAATAGCGATCAAAGTTCTAACTAGAAAATGCCATTATTTATCTTAATAACCTTTCCATTAAGTAAAAAATACTGAGGTATTGTTCGATATAGCTTTACATTTTCATGATTTATATTATTATTCAAACAAGTGTTTTAATTGTGTGTTTACCGCACAGAAATCAAAATTTATTAAGGGAAGTCATCATGGCTGAGTATAAAGTTCCGTTAAAAGAGATGAGTTTTTTGCTTTATGAAGTATTTAAAGCGGATGATATGTGGCAAAAACTACCTAAATTAGCGGAGCAAGTTGATAAAGAAACTGCTCAAGCTATTTTACAAGAATGTGCCAAAATTGCTGAACAAGAACTTGATCCTATTGCTCGTCAAGGTGATGAAATTGGTGTGAGTTTTAAAGATGGTGTAGTTACCACCGCTCCTGGTTATAAAGAAGCGTTTAATACTTATGCTGAGGGAGGCTGGACTGCACTTGGCGGTGATGTTAACTATGGCGGCATGGGTATGCCAAAAATGTTAACTGCGATGCATGAAGAAATGTTGTGTAGCGCCGATATATCTTTTGCGCTTTATCCAGTACTTACCGCAGGTGCAGCGCTATCATTAGCAAAGCATGGTAGTGAAGAATTAAAAGAGCGCTACTTAACGCGTATGTATGCTGGTGATTGGTCTGCATCTATGTGTCTAACTGAATCACATTCAGGCTCTGATTTGGGTATTATTCGTACAAAAGCTATTCCACAAGATGATGGTAGTTATAGCATTACCGGTAATAAAATATTTATCACCGGTGGCGAACATGATCTTACTGAAAACATTGTTCATTTAGTATTAGCTAAATTACCAGATGCGCCAGCAGGTCCTCGTGGTATTTCTCTGTTTTTAGTGCCTAAGTTCAATGTTAATGATGATGAAACACTTGGTGAATATAACAATGTTAGTTGTGGCTCTATAGAGCATAAAATGGGTATTCATGCCTCGGCAACTTGTGTAATGAATTTTGATGATTCAAAAGGTTTCTTAATTGGTGAGTTAAATAAAGGCCTAGCCTGTATGTTCACTATGATGAACTTTGAACGTATTGGTGTAGGTATCCAAGGTTTGAGCGCTGCGGTACGTTCTTATCAAAATGCGCTAGAGTACGCGAAAGACAGATTACAAGGTCGAGCACTTGATAGTAAAACGAATGGTGTTAAAAACCCTAATCAAGAAGCTGACTCTATCATGGTTCATGGTGATGTTCGTCGTATGCTTTTAAATATGAAAGCGCTGAATGAAGGATCACGTGCGCTTTCAAGTTATATTTCTATGCAACTCGATTATGCTACTTATGGTGAAGGCGAAGAGCAAGCTAAAGGTGAGACGTTAGCAGCATTGATGACGCCTATTGCCAAAGCATTCTTTACTGATTTAGGCTTCGAAAATACGGTTACGGGTCAACAAGTTTTTGGTGGCCATGGTTACATTCGTGAATGGGGTCAAGAACAATTAGTACGTGATGCTCGAATTACCCAAATATATGAAGGCACCAACGGTATTCAAGCTATGGATTTATTGATGCGCAAAGTAGCCGGTTCAAAAGGTGCTATGTTAAAAGTGTTTACTGATGAAGTGAATACTTTCATTGAAAGTAATAGCCATGATCAAGCCATGAGTGAATTTATTACGCCTCTAGCTGCAGCGGTAACTGATTTAACTGAATTAACGACTGATTTATTATCTAAGTCACAAGATGATATAAATGAGTTAGGCGCATCGGCAAATGACTATTTGCATGTATTTGGTTATACAGCGATGGCATTTGTTTGGGCGAAAATGGCACAGGTTTCTTTGTCACAGCAACAGAACAATGGTGAGAGCGGTGAAGATTTTTATCAAAGTAAAGTGCATACTGCTCGATACTTCTTTACTCGATTATTGCCACGTCGACTTTCATTAATTGCATCAGCAAAATCAGGCAGTGAATGTTTGTTTGCTATCGATGATGAACTATTCTAAACACCGATAATTGCCTCTGTTAGGGGGCGCTTTTTCTTTTTGGGAAAAAAGTCCCCTAACACATCACCTTCATCACCCCTGTCGCTAAAATGCTGGTCTCGGTTGGGGATGAAACTCTAGCTAAGGCTGAAGCCCTTTAAAAATGAGGTTTTTGGTAAAAGTGCCCAGTTAAGCGGATTCTAAATGCCCTGCTAAGCGACTTTTGAGACCTTAAATTTCCAGTTAACTTTGAAATTAACCGAATAGTCCTTAGTGTGCAATAGGTTGTTTGTATTATGTTTTATTTGTATTCTTATGGGGAAATAGTAGCAAGTTTTCTGATGGAGAGTAAGTGATTTAAAATATTTTAAGGCAGGAAGTTTGAGATGGGATTAAATGCAGATGTTGGCGAGAAAGTGAACCTCGCCTTTATGATAAATTAAGTATCTTGTTAGCGAATCGAATAACTCATCAGACTTTTCATAGATATAAATGTCTTGATGCTCCAAAATTGAGTTTGATGTAATATCAGGTTCGCATTTCAAAAATTGAATAACTGATCTCAATTTAACTCCTGCAATTTTTGCCCAGCGATTTATCAATATATGTTGCTCAAAAAATGAAGATATTTGAACCGGATTTAACTTTGCTAAAGAAGCTACAGGTCCTGTTTCTTGTAAATTAAAAGTATTCTTTAACTCAATAAATTGATGAGGTTTTAGGATACATAACTGTTGAAGTTTATTTCTAGACAGATCGTATCTAATACTTTCAACAAAATATTGCTCTAAATGAAAAGCTATTTCTTCACGGTTAACAAATAAATAAGGAATAGAGAAAGTATTCTTTTTATCAAGATAAGTTTGACATTTATTAGTGACAATAAGCATCACTAAACTAGACAAGTCACAATTAAAATAGGGCAGTCCTTTCATTAACTCTTTAAGAGAAATCAACTTATCTTCCTGATTATCGATATTAAGAGAATGCTCAATTATCATTGATATAAGTTTAGCAACACTACTTCCTGAAACAATTCTTGCCCTTGATGCTACTGATCCTGAATATGCCGAGACTAAATCAAGCTCTACCAAGGCATTAATAGTTTTTTTATCTACACCTAGTAACTTTGCCGCTCTACCGAGGCTGATCTGATATTGATAATCTCGTACTGAATCACTATTTCGAATTCTTAAGCTAGAAACCATCACTCGTTGTCTTATAGGAAGCATGCACTGTTCAGGTTTAGACTGTGCTTTATCTTTTAGAAATCCTGTTGAAACATTTGAACTAGGAAGCTGTGCTAAGACTTGTAATGAATGATCATCTAAACTGTTCAAATTGGTGTCAGCTTTGAAATGGCTTAATCTCATTTCCTCCCAATCAGCTTTAGCTTCATCACTTATCGTTAGCTGAAAGGCAAGTTCAAACAAGTAAGGGATATTGATTAGATCTTTTGGTAGTTGTTTAAATTTATCAAAACTTAAGTCGAAAGGCCGTGATACAAAAATTAAGTTTTGATAGAGGGCAGCTAAGTATTCCTTCAGTTCTAAATCTGTTAATTCATTGCATATTGTTTGATATATCGGCAATGACTGTGTAACAGTTTGATAGCTTTCCCACCTGTAACCACAACATGAGCAACCCTGAAATATATCACCGTTCCAAGATAAAGGCTCTGTACAACGTGGGCATCGGTCTACTAATACAACGTTATGTTCTTCACAATGAGTGTGGTGAGCATATTCCCAAGGTTCTTTGATATAACGGCTATCATCATGAATCATGCAACTAGGGCAAACTTTAGGCGTTGGTAATCTGATTTCATTAACTGCTCTCCTATTATCTTCAATGTCTATAGACATTGAGAAGCTAGAAACTAAATCATGACCTGATAAGCGTAATGCTCCTGATAGCGCCAGTAGAAATGACTCAACATCAGCACCACCTAGGACGAAGCTAGAAGGTTTATATTTATAATCAATTGCCTCAGCCAATTTAGATAGCTCATATCGGCCATTTGATACAGCTAATCTTAAAAGAAAGCCTTGCGCAGATTCGGCATGATTTGGGCGAGGGCGTACTGCAAACTCTAATTTCTCAACTGTATTATTTAGCATTATAAAGGCCCTCCTTGGCTAATCTAACTTTGACTCTGCTTAGTGTATTTGACATATCAAAAGGATTTATTGTGTGACTTCCATTGACTACATTGTCGTAAGCTACCTGTAATATATCGTTATCAACAATGTCTTCGGAATTTGTAAGCTCAATACATTCAGTGAACAGATTTACAATAACTCTCATCAAGCCTTTAGTAGCAAGATTTAAGCGATATAACATGTTGTGATTAGACTTCAATGTAATGACTTCTTTTCCATTATCATCAAAGTAACTTTCTGTAAAATCTAACCCTTCTGTCTTTCTAGGAAACTTTAAAAGTACGCTTTCAATAATTAACGCAAATCGAAGTTTTTCTGCATCTGACAAGCAACTGAAAGCAAACAACTCTTGAGTGGGCAAAAAACGCGTTCTAATTTGCTCGTCTACTTCAAGAAAACGTTCAGAATGTTCAGTACCTAGTAATAGAAATGGCACACCGCATTCATCTAAAAAACCTTTCAAAAAACGATAAATTTTGGATGTCGGTTGAATGCGGCTCTTTGGTAAAATATCTTGAAATTCGTCAATAATGACTAATTTCACGCCTTGTTCTTTAAATAAGCGGATAATTGTTTTTACTTTTTGCGGCATTACCCCTTTATAAGGGTTAATGTCTCCTAATTGCTCAAGGATTGCTGATAGCAATTGACCTGGAGAGTTAAACAATGACACATTGATGTAGACAGTTGGTTTCATCGTTAATGCGTCAGTACTACTCTCTTGATGTAAAGTGTCCATAGCTGTAAGTGCTGACAACGTTTTTCCGGTGCCTGGTTTGCCTTTTAGTAGTCTAGCCTTCGGCTTTCTCCCTGTGTAGCTTAATAGCTTTTTAATGGCGTCTTGAGTATCTTGAAAATCATCATGCCAGCAAATGCGTTTCTCGAATGTTGCGATTTCGTTTGGTTGAGTGTTATTCATAATTTAATTTCCTATAGTTATTTAGTTACTGGGCGAGTTACTGGGCGATTTGTAGGACGACCATCATTTTTCTGCACCGTTTTATCGGTATGATTTCTAGCATGTCGATTGGCTTCTTGCTGGACGTGTTCGGTCGCTCTCTCGGTTATGTCACTTGGTTGAGAAGCTTTGTTTTTAGCTTGTTTGTTCTTTTGTTCTTTCTTTTCTTCACGCATTTTCTTAGCCAATGCCGCTTTTTCCTTTTTCTTAAGCATGATTTCTTCCTGTTTGCGCTTAATTGCTTCAGATACGACCCAGTTAGATTTGGTGAATACGTTTGTGGTATTTGTTCTAGAGCCAGATCGGTATTGGCGGTTAAATTCAGCTAAGCTCATTCCTGGCAAAACACGAGGGTCGCAACAAGGGACTTCAAACAATACCCCTGTGGTTTCATCAATGACTGATATTTTGGAAACATCGTTTTTGTCGTATAAAAAAGGCACTTTTGGATTCTTTTTGTCGCCATGTAACGTAATAGCAAGGCGAAGGTCATTTAACTGACGAGAATTGTAATACAAGGTATTTCGCTGAATGCCCTGGCACCCTTGGATCACACCTTCAAGTTCAACTCCTGAGAACACTTCTAACTTTTTCAAATCAGCCACTATTCTAGGGCTGCATTCCTTAAGTGCTTCTTCACATACATTTGCAGGCGTATCTAAGAACAATCCTTTGTGTGGATTTTGATGATAGTGGTCCAAAATGTAGATTTCTAACGTGCTAATAAATTCACCAAGGGTAAGCGTGGCAATCTCCTCTATAGTCTTATCTGTCTTATCTTCATCGTTGTTACGCGTGTATCCTGGGAGGTTAGATGCGTACATACTACGGAATCCGCGATTATAGGCTTCTATCATACCCTTGCGCCAAGGAGACTTAGTTTCCGTGGTTATGTGAGTACATTTGAGTTGAGCCATTAAATTTGTAACTACGCGGCATTTGAATGCTTTCCCAGCATCACCAACAAAGGCGAATGGTATGCCAGTCAGGGGCCAATTGTTCTGTGCAAAGACAGATTTGATTTTAGGGGTCACGCAATGTTTTATAAGCTCGATAACAGCATCAGATATTTCACTGGGTTTATTACCTACAGACACGCTGTAGCCAACAATGCAACGTGTGTATGTATCAATGGCTAAATAAACAATCGCAGTGCCTAAAAACTCCCCAGTTTCATCATCGAGTAGACCAATCTTTAGGTGAACAGCATCGATCTCCACTCTTTGTAATGGAAAATCAAGCACATACATCCCTTCACTACATCTAGCGAATTTTCTAGCTTCATCTTTTCCATAACGAGCGTAAACAACATCGAGTTGATTTAGTTCATTAAGTAACTCGTAAAATCTAGATTCACTAATAGATCTCCCTTCGATCTCATTTGCAGCTATTAATTCGTCATAATGTTCTTTGAACTTGAAATAAGTTTGACGTTTATTAAGCCCTTGAGGGATTAAGTAATACTCATCAATAATTGATTCAGCTAATTCAACTACAGCTTCAGAATGACGAGATGCACGTGTTTTTTTAGCGCGTTTTATAACAGAATATATTTCCATTTCGTTCTGTATCCACGAAACATACCAACGACGAAGAGTAGATTCACTAGGGACATCTTTACCCGTATAACCGTGTCGTTTTTTGACTATGTCCTTTGCTTTTTTTCGCGTTTTTAGTGAGTGTGGATTAGCATGTTGGTGCAATTCAACAAGGTAATGTTCAACGCGAATTGCTTTTTCTTTATCTTCCTGGTTGGTTAACTGCTTATTGATAAGAAGAGCATTTTCTTTCTTTTTAATGATGAGAAGCCCGCTTCGATAAGCCAACATAAGCTCACTTGGTAGTGGATACGCCATCTCTCCATTCGAATATTCAATTACGCAAAAGTTTTCACCGATTGCTTTAACTGTTGCTACTTCTCCACGTAAGTTGATTTTCATTCCTGCTTGTAAAATAAATTGTTGATTAGACATTTTTTGTATCCTTTTTAGTTGATTTTTGATTTACGTTATTTGTCTCTACTTTTTGGGCTATGTATTGTATTTGCATTCTTTTTGCTAACTTTTCACTTAGTGGTTTTATCCAATGTTTCATTTCTGAAGTCTTCATTTTTCTCCTAATGGTTTGGGGTGATGTTGCTTTGCTTGGTTAATATTTTTTTGCAGTCATAGCTGAAATAATCTTGGGCAATTAACGCCCAAGCGTAAATATCTGTTTCGTTGTGTTTAATACATAGCTGCTCTAGTGCTGAGATGGTCAGGTTTGATGGCAATTCGGTTATTATTTTGTTAGTTATGTGGGAAGTGAGTTTTATGTCTAGGTATAAATACAACTGTTGAAGATTTTCGATGTACTTTCCTTCGTCAAAAGATGCTTCAGTTCTTAGCGTGTAAGCCACACCTAGTTCTTTTTTGAAGAATCTTACAATTTGATTAAAGCGTCTTAAATATTCTTTATCCTTAGCTTTTTTCTCAGTTTTTATTTGTATGAATTCGACAGTTCCATCATGGTAAATAACAACAACATCAGGAGTATGAGGAACCATTTTCCCATCAACTTCGATCGTGAATGTTGCTGGCTGGGTTAAAAAATATTTAATGCTTTTGTCAAATTCCAAAGTGAGTATGAATTTTGCTTCTGTATGACTTTCCGCATACGCCATCAATAAGTTCAGATGGGAGTAATGTAGAATTGATGGTTTTACTCTGCTGGTTTTATCAAGTTTTCGTTTAAGCTCAAACGGTTCAATATTGATAACTTTCGGTGAGCTTATCTCACTCACAAATGCGTTAAATTCAGTGTTCATAATATTTCCTATTATTGTGTTTTGGTTTATTTAGGCAGTAATAGCCCGTACAGAATGTGTATCCACATTTAGCGTTGTTAAAACGATTAAGAGATTATTTAGGCGCGAGTCAAAAGGTGTATGGCGAAAGCCATAGACAACGAGACATTAGCGAATAAATTTTAGGTATTACGAGAGAATTGTCGGTGGCTCGGAGTTTTGTTCAAATAGGATGTCATCATGCCGAAAACGTTGGTTGCTTGATTCAAGTGGATGAACCAGTAAGGCATGTACTGATTTGGAGCATGGTAGGTAGCTAATACTGCACAAGAGAGAGAGCAAGTACTTGGGGTTACTACAATAAGGTTGGATGACTACCTGCTTTATTAAAGGATAATCAAATGTATAGACTCCAGCTAGCTCGTTAACGGCTAACAGTGATTTATTTATTCTAAAAGAACAATTTCTAAATGATTTCTCATCATTACATATATTTTTATTAACTTGCACACAGCTACCCTCCTTATATTCAGTCAGCTAACAAGTCTACTAATTAGACCTGAAGTACGGTATAAATTTATACTGTACTGTGAAGTTATTAATAGTGTAGATCCTTTTTATGCATAAACGCAAGTTTTTATACAATATAAATTTAAACTGTGCCATTATTAGGGGCATAAATAATATGTAGAAATCTAAAATGACCAATAATAAAGACATCATGATCCGCTCAGGGTATACGTTTCGAGAGACTATTCAATTTGATCTGAATGGCAGTCATTATTTGATCCAAATTAAAAATATAATTAAAGACGGTTTAGGTAAAAAGGTAGATGTTTTAAATTTAGAGAAAATTAATTCACCAACTGATAACTCTAACTTCTATGTGAAAGATGGAGATATCTTGATTTTGAAAAAAGGAGATGACCATAACGCATATATGGTGAACAACGCTCCTGAAGCAACATTGGTTGGTCAAAACTTTCTAATTATCAGCACTTCAGATGAAGAAAAACTGCCATCTGAGTTCTTAGTTTTTTTCATTAACCTACCTTCAACACAGTTATTTTTAAGCTCTCTGTCAGGAGGGGGTAAGCAAGCTAGTTTGGGAAAAGCAGCACTAGAAAAGCTTAAAATTCCGATTTTGTCTAAAGAAGAGCAAACGGAGTTAATGACATTGGCTAATGAGATCAGTAAAGAAAAAGTGATATTAGAAAAACTGATTTCTAATCGGGAAAGGCAATTACAGAAGTTGATTGAATTAAAAACTGAGGGGCAAGGTAGTGAATGATTTTAAAAGCTCCATTATCGAGAGTTACAAACATTGTTATTTACCTTCTTTAATTGATAGTAATAACGCAAATTCACAAAGAGATTTCTTTCTCTTTATTGTTTTTTGCTATCTATATGACTCAACAGAGCCAACGGTGAAATTTGAACTAGGTGAGCCTTTTCAAACGATAGATAATTTTAATCATATTCTGTTATCTGTTAAAAACAATAACTCAACTAATAGCGCTGTGTCTCAATGTATTGAACTAATCGAGGAGCAGATACGTGGTATCAACTCAATTGATTTAGTGGAAGATATAAATAGACTGGTAATCGAGCTTAGCGGCCTGGCAAATCAACAAGAAAAACTAACTAAAGTAGAAGCTATAGAGCGATATCGAGAAGTCTTGCTGCCCCTACAACAGATGAATGTTGAAAACATCCATGATATTGAAGTTGAACCACTTCGCTTAAGCCCTGTTTATTTCAAACTTCTAAACGTCATGAAAAGTGGTATTACTAAAAAACGTATGTATCTCCCTTTTGACGTTGATACCGAAGCAAGTATTTCGATTTTAGATTCAGACCCAAAGCAAGCAGTCGATGTTGAATCGGTTGATCAGTCCCCATTGCATATATTGAGGTTGTTAGCACTACTTCATAGCGCTGATGTTGATGTCTTAAATTCCCATTGCCTGAAACCAGGTTATAATTTGCATCCCAACTCGACCAACCTCGCAGTGAAACTGACAAAACTACCAAAAGTAATTAATAAAGGTGAAATTAAAGATAAAGATTCGGCACTAAACACTGGAAATAATAAAGATAAGAATAAAGAACCCGAACTTAATAAAGATGAAAATAAATTACCTCGATATCCAGAATTTGATGTAGCTAATGTTTTGACTTCTGCTTTAACTAAAAAGGGCACAGGCTATATTTTTCTAGTTCAGAATGCTTTAAGTAGGCAGAGTGATACTGAAAGTCGAACGCGACTGGTGAAAAGTGGATGTGTAAGTGCTGTGATCACATTGCCACAGAAGCTTTTCAGTCAGCAAACGTATGAACTTGTTCTAATAATATTGCAACGAAATAGTCATACTGTACGGTTTATAGATGCGGTAGATTTCTACACTGTATCTGATAAAAAACACGTATTAGCTCGTTTAGATGAGCTAAAAAACCTAATTGATACAAAGGAAGAAGTAAAAGGTCGGAGTTTTCATGTACCTTTAAATATTATTATAAATAATAACTCTTCTCTACATCCAGTGGCTTATAAAGACTTATATTGGCTCGAAGATGCTGGTATTGAAGAACTCAAGTCGCAAAGACTAAACCTTTTGGATGAATTGGGATCAACGCAACATAATATAGATAAGCTAGTGAACAAGTTTATTGGTTGAGGAAATTATGAATAAACAAACATTTATAGATTCTTGCTTTATGCAATTAGTCGAAATATTTGAAGACGCAAACAACCATAAGAAAGATGAAAAGAAAAAGCATAGATTAGAAGGATATATCCATGCAGGTAAAACCCTTGGTGTTTTTTCCAGTGAAGAAGCTCTTACTTTAATGGAAGAAGCTCATTATAAAATTTTTGATGAAACTATTGATTCGAGAAAATCTCGAAAGCCAATTTAAAAGAGGCTTTAGTTAGAGGAGATGATGATTATATCGACATCCCTGCCTATGAGAGAAATAGAACGTAGTTAGTAGCCGATTAAAAAAATCGCCTCATTATATTCAAATAAATGAAACTCATATTAGAAAGGAAGTACTCCCTTCAAATATGAGGCAATCTATTAGTATGTAGGTAAGTCAATCATCATCGTCATAATCTTCATCTTGACCCTCTTCCCAGCCTTTGTCCCAATCTTCTACCATCCACCAAGTTTCATTAGACCAATTATAGGGATTTGAGCCTTTAGGCTTTCCTTTCCAGTATGCGTCATAGCCCTCACTCTTTTCACAAGACATTTATTTTCCTCGTGGCGAGTTATTGCCTCGTCCGCCTCCTGATTTTTCACCTGTTTTACTTGGGCCATTAATTGGTGTAGGTTTATTAGATTTAGCCATGTTCATCTCCTTATTTTTAAATGCTTTAGCTTGGTTATTCGTTTTCGAACGTTAAATTAATTACTGGTAATTCAGTTATTTCGTTGCAAACTATTTCAGGTGTCATCGATGGAATATTTTGTCCTTCCCATGCTTCACCAATGCCGATGGGGAGTGCCCATCTTCTTCGTCCATCTTTTAAATCGGTGATAGCTTTGATTACTCTATCTATGTTGGCACTAGGCCATGGCGCTCTGCGAGTTTTTCCTGAGTTATCGAGCCACATGCGAGATATGGTTATGGATTTTGTTTTTTCTTTTGCAAAATCGTAAATCATGTTGAGGCTACCTTTTTGTGAACGGGTAGGCGGATTGGTATAGGTGAGACTATCCAACCACTCACTCAGTGATACTCTAAACTCAGCATCTGAATTAAATATTCGGTATCCTTTATAGTTAACTTTGTTGTCACCAACTTCATTAAATTCGACCATAAATTGAGGCTTAATGTTTTTGGGGATTAAAGGCTCCCCGTCAATATCAACTTCATAAACGCAGGCATATAACAATTCATCTAATGAATCATTCCATATATATTGTTGCCATTCTGTTAGTTCATCCCACAGCAATCCTATTTTTTCATCTAATCTAACAGGGCGTAAATTCCAGCAAAACTCATCATCGTTAATGAATAGAGTTATTTCTTTAGACTGCTTTTTATTTTTAATTGATAAACGCACGTTCATTTCGCTATGAAAACAGTTTGCTCTTTTGGTAATGTCACCAATCGCCTTATAATGTCCTTGTTCAATATTTCCTGTTAAAAAATAAGGGTTAGTAACATACCAAAGTGAATCATCTACTTTTTTATCATTGATTAATTCGTCAGTAGATATATCGAAATGTTGTGCAATCGATTGGATGACCTTGGTAGTTGTCCTTCCAGAACTTTCAATATTTTGATATTGTCGATGACCTATATGGCAGGAAATTGCTGTTACTTCTTGTTTTTCAGCTTTTTGCTTTCGAAGGTGTTTTAGTAAGCTTTTATTAATAGATATTGATTCTTGTGCCATGTCGATAATCCAATTAACTTTAATTGACTTAATTATAGAATATCATGACTGCGTTAAAACGAATTCATTACGAAATCATGTGATCTTTTGATTAAAGCTGTAAATAAAGCTAGAAACTTTAAAGCTGATTAGGTTGTAGACTTAAATGATTTACTTAGTAATTTATAAGATATTGACTAAAAAATTTGGCTTCTCTATCGCCAAAAAAATGAGTATTGCACTCTCTATCAAAAGTATCACTCATAATTATATCGTTCTCAGAAATCGATATTTTACTAATGTATATTTTACTTCTGATATATTTTGACAAGTGATACAACATCGATGACTTTCCTAATATTGCACCGCCTAGATGAATTGCAGCGAACATATCTTCCTTTGTCGTCTGGTCTAATATTAAGACTTCATCATTACTTGAATAATACTTAGCCCTTTGATGCATCTCTTTGGTAATCAGTTCAGCTAGCTCCCTGCCATGTAACTCAACATCTGAAAGATTATAATGTTTCCATTCTGATGTTTTTCTTAAGGTTTTAAATGAAACCGTTAGTGAGTTATCGAAATTTGAACTGTTCAATTTTAAGAATTGGTTACCTTCTAAGTGAGTGTCAGCATATTTTATATCAGCGCAGAGAGGTCTATTTGCGATAGATAATTCGAAAGAGTGGCCCAGTTCTATTAGGGTGATATAGATTTCACCGTAAAATGATACTTTTATACTGCACTTATGTGCTTTGAAGGACTTAAACATATCTTTAAGTAACAGCAGTAGCGATTGGAAATCTTCATCACTAACATCAACACCACCTTTAGGCGAACAATGAAAATTGTTTATTAGTCTCCGTTTTTTCGCAGCACGAACTTGAGATATGAGTTTTTGAATATTCATTCTTTGCTCATCAACTCAATTGATATCATTTGTTCTCGTTTGCCTAATTCCCCTTTTTTTTTGATGCCTACCCCTCGTATAGTTAATATACGCTCGTGTATATCACAATGTTCATATTGAAGCTGTACAAGCGAAGTTGAGTTTACTGCTAAGTAACTTATCCAGTCGCCTTTGCTGATGCCAAAGACTTTGTGAAGTATCGCACGAGATAGTGACAACATCTCTTCTTCCAAATTTTTCATTTTTTTCAGTAGCTCATTACCTTGTCTATGGAGTAAGTCTAGTTGGGAGTCTAGATGTAGGTGTAAGTCCATGGCTGATTTATCATCTAATTTTTGCAGTTCACTTAAGAGTGGCTCGATTCCATAATATAAGTCTTCTGCTTCGTTGTATTGCCTAGTTAGTTGCTCTATTCTGGTAATTAAACCTTTTGCGAGTGGCTCTTTTAGCTGACTAATTTGGATGGGCTTTATCGGAATTTGATTAAACTTAGCTTGGTTGATAGATATTTTTGGCGTGCAAAAGTGAACGTCATCGAATGGTCTCATTTGGCCTGAAAAATGAATGCTCTTTTCACCAATATGAATAAAGCTTTTGATGTCATGATGGTATCTATTTGTGAGCTTAAAAAACCAGTTAATGGAATTCAATTGAAAAGATAACTCATGAAACCCTTTTTCAAGTAGCAACTCCTTTGCCTCATCTATTGTTGCTTGTAGCTCTTGTGTTAACTCAAAAAAGCAGAAACTCGGTAAAGTAGTTTTATATTGATGAAATTGCTTATCGGTATAGAGTTCGTTTACTTCGAGGCAGATGATATTGTTGGTAGTCATAATTTTGTCAAGTTGTGACAGGTAAATAAAGGATAGGCAATATTCTAGTTTTTTAGCGAATGACAGCATCATGAAGCTGTCATTCGCTAAGCCTAACTCTTATTATTCAGTTTGGTCTGGAATATGCTCACAAGGTACTTGGTAATTTTTATCCTTTTTTAGTTTTGAAAAACAGCTATCACACCATGTTCCAAGTCCCTCTGCATAAATTGGGCTAACCATGCTTGGTGTTGAAATTTCCTCGTATGTATAAGTTAAACTGTGAACCTTTTCTCCTACGAGAATTCCTCGATCACAGCCAAAACAATTGCAAAATGTCTGTTCATTTGTGTTTGTCATATTGTACTCCGGTTAAAGTTTATGAAATTAGTTGTATTGATTGGTTTGCAATATATGACCGTGAAGGTATTGCGCATTTTCTTTTATTACAGCCCACCCCCTTTGTAGAAATTGTTAAATTAAACGTATGTCCTTCAGTGATATAGAAACTTCCTGACACTGTCTTGAATTCATTACTATTTGAACACGCTATGGGAGAAGTTATTACTGATTCCCCTTGAATGTAGCGTTTTGTTTCATCAGTGATCACTTCTCCTAATAAAACATCTGCAAGTAACTCATTTCTACCTTCATCAAAATCTTTGATATGTAATATTGATGTGTTTTTCATGTATGTTTTAAGCATGATGAGACTCCATATAATTATTAACTTTTTTGATTGGTGCAAATTGTTTAGCAAAGCTCACCACGTCAGGTTTGCTTTCTTGGTATCGATATTCGTAAATTAGAAACACACCGCAAATATCACTCCAAAGCTCAGCATTCGTTTTAAGTAACCAGTCAACTTCTCCTATATCCTGGTTATGTTTGATCTGAGACATGGAACCCACTAGGTAAAAGTAGGCAGCGCTATTACTTATCACTGGACTGCTATTACTATGCAGATCACTGAAAGAATAACCACATAGTGCGGTTGATATGATGCACTGGTGATGCGACAGATATTGATAACATGCCTGTAGAATCAGATCTTTTTGAGGATCATCGCGTAAGTGGAAGTGGATCCCTTTGTTGAGTCGAGGCCAAAGCGTGAACCTTAGTTTCGAGTGGTATTGAATAACATAAGAAAACTGACTGTCGATTTCTTGTCTAAGCGCACTTGGGATGAGGTGTATCAGTGAAATATGCATGTTATGAAGTCCGCTATGAATTATCACTAAAGCATAGGTCTTATACTTTGATTTACATAAGATTTTAAGGGAATAGGAACTGATGAAGCAATGACTAATTAGTATTTCACAAAAACTTGTGATATTGTCAGTGTTAACAAGTCAACATACTGATAATTATATATTTTATGGTTTATTAAATGATTGGTTTATTAAATTTAAGGATAATAAATGGCTAGTTTCGATATTGATGCGAGTAGATATGTGTTGGGTCCTAACTCAGACAAAATACCATACCTTTTGAATAATAAAATTGATTACATAATTCCTATATACCAACGCCCTTATGCTTGGACCGAAAAGCAAATAACTCAATTCATTAATGATATTTTCAGTGCTTTTTCTGAACAAAGTAATGTTGAAGATAAAGAGCCTATGTTTATAGGTACTATGCAACTAGCAAAAGCCAAAAATGGTCAACAAGAAATTATTGATGGTCAACAAAGGTTTACTACTTTTTTTCTTCTATTTAAAGTCCTTGAACAGCTATTCCCAAGCTCATCATGTTTTGATTCGTCAGCATTTTTGAGATTAAAAACAAAAGTTAATAATGGTGAGCAGCAGATTTTGCTTGAAGAATTTAGAGAAGACTTCTCTATAGATTCAACTGATGAAAGCAACAATATTTACTGTAATAATAGCGCACTTATTTTTCGTGCGATTAAATTGTGGCTGGATAAATCAGAGTTGTTTTCGCTAGATAATTTTCCATTTAATGATTTACATGACTATATCAACCGTAAAATTTACTTCGTTGTGATTGAAACACAGGCAGGACTTTCCAAAACCCTTAAAATTTTTGACACAATTAATACTGCGGGACTTCCTTTAGATACAAACGATCTTTTTAAGATCCGCATGTATGAATATTTACAGAAGGTTGCATCGAATGAATTTGAACATAGTGATGACATATTTTCAAAAATAAGCAGTCTATATGAAGACATAGATCATTTTAACAAAGCGCATAATTCAGGCGTGACCATGCAAGAGATACTTGGTATATATCAAGTGTTCTTAATTGCAAAATACAACTTACCAACGATATTATATTCACTTGGCGTTGATACATTTTATGATCGATTATTCGAAACGCTTTTTAATATTAGTGAATGGCCCCATTTTAAAAAAGAGAAGGGCCAGGAAATTAAACTATGCCTGCATGAACTAAAGGGGATTGTTACAGAGCGCTTGGACTGGCATGTTCATTGGAAGGTTGAAAAAAAATATTCTTCAGTAATCGATTTTTCAACATATATCTTATGGAGTTGGACTCGTTATGCGAGGTACAGGAAGTTTATTTATATTTTTCTATTTCAATTTAAAGATGATCCTGATAAATATCAAAAACTGCAAAAGTTTATAAACGCCTTAACAAAACTATATATTGTTTACAGTGTTAACTATCAAAGAGTGATAAACAATGTTCGGTTTAAGTTTAATCATAAACTGCTAAGAACAATTCTAAGTTGCTCAAAAGATGAAAGTACTATCATTTCTTTAATCAATGACAAGCTAAATGGTAGTAAAAAATACGAGTACACCGATGAAAATTTTGAACTGTTTAATAACGCTCTAAAAGCTGATGTGTTCTCTATTACAACATCGAAAAACTTGCTTTGTAGAATGTCAGCAGTTTTTGCTGCTGAGCATGAAGAGGATGGATTACATGAAGTTACTAACTTTATCTTTAATGTGGACAACAGCTTTGATATCGAGCACATATTGTCTCAAACAGAAGAAGAAAATGAGCCTAAAAGAGATGATGAATGGAAGCAACATATCAATAAGCTTGGCAATATTGTTCTATTGGAGCGAAATTTAAACCGAGGCATCAATAATCATGCTAATAAGAAAGTTGATTATTATGAGAAAAGTCAGTTGTCTGTCATTAAAATAGATTTGTTAGAAAAAAGATTAAATGGTGACTTCAAAAATTGGAACATAGACTCATGTAATGAACGTACTACAAATCAAGTAGAAGCTATAAGTACGTTTGTCTTTTCTAGTTTTAAATAGAGAGTTTTTATATTTTTAAAATCCCTACTTTAAAAAATAAAATTAAACAGATGCTCTAACTTACCTTGTTATTACATGAAAAATAGGTCTACATTTACAATTTATTTCATATTACATTTTCGTTATTTGATATCGTTAACTCTTAAGTTGCAATTAGTTTGATTTATATCCTTTATTTGTCACTAAGTCATTGTACATCCATTTTATTTTAATTATCTTGTCTGTATAAAACTGTTGGGAATTATCCTGTTTCAATATTCATGTATATGATTTCAAATAGGGACTAATGGATCCATGCTAAATAAGTTAACTTTATTCAAAAGTTAAAAGCTTGGTGGTTTTTCATAAAAGGTATAATCACGGATGAGTGAAGAGTTACTAAGAGTTCAAAGAAAGAAACTTATAGATTGGACCAAAGAACAACTTGTAGGCACCCACATACACGATGGAGAATCTCTATTTGGGGAAAAACCTTTAGATCGATTTTTTACTGGTTTTTTGTTCCCAATTGGTGGAGAAATTGTGGAAACTGAATCTTCTGATGATTATGATGGAGATGAAGAAAATACAAATACCCAACAAGTTAAAGAAAAAAAACGTTACCTTCCTCCTTCTTCTGCTGGATTTTCTTTTTTTATTACTGGGGATAGCATTCATTTAAGAATTCACCACAATGCTGTCAATTTTTCCCTCCAGAATAAAAAGGATAAACAAAACCAAAAGTTTACAAAGGAAAAAGATCACAAATGGCTGTGTAGAACTTTATTCGATGATGATGGGCAAGAAATAGCCTTCTATTCACCTACTGAAATTAGTGATACGTACTTGGATAGTAAAACAACATTTGATGGTTTAGCAAAAATTGATGCCTTATGGCGAAAGTATAAAAATGGATTTATCGTTACGATTACTTTAACAAATACTCAATCATTAACGTCTTCAAAAGAGCAATCAGCGAGAGACAAATTAGATGAGGAAAATGCACTTTCGTTATTTCAAGTAAAGTTTAGGTGTATTATTCAGAAAGGAAATATTGAGCGTTATCCTTCACAAGATAGAATATTACTTAACGAAGAAGAAAAAGAATTAGAGCTAAGGTACAAAGATTCACTTATTTATGGTGTTGGTCATGGTGTCTCAGTTGATTGGGGAGTAAATAGTCAAGATAAAATGGAGCTTTGGTCTGATTTTTTACCAAGTGTTGAAGTACCACAAGTCACTGCTGATACAGCAAGTGGTGACTCCAAAGTTCTAGAGTTTGAATTCCTAAGTCGATGTGAAATAGACTCTTCGGTCATTTCTGAATTGAATGATTTTATTGATAATTATGAGAACTGGATCATTGAACAACAAACAAAGGTTTTGTTAGAAGAAAAGGATGATCAAGCAACGGCTCAAAATATAGTAAATAAAATGTGTATTGCCAAAGAAAGGATGAAAAAAAGCATAAAACTTCTTGAGCAAGACGAGAATGCAAAAGCAGCATTTTCAATTATGAATCAAGCCATGCTCCTACAGATGATTTCCAATGATAAAAATAGTGGAAAGTTTAATGAGGATAAGGTTTATCAATGGAGACCTTTTCAAATTGCTTTTGTCCTTATGGTATTGGAGTCGTCTATAGATGAAAACAGTGAGTATAGAGAGGAAGTTGATCTAATTTGGTTTCCAACAGGTGGTGGTAAAACCGAAGCTTATTTAGGTGTTATGGCATTTTTGTTTATATATCGTAGATTAATATACCCGGCTAGCTATGGCGGTACAGTAGCCATTATGCGTTATACGCTAAGGCTACTAACGACACAGCAATTTCTTCGAGCATGTAAGGTCATTTCAGCATTAGAGATTATTAGACAAAAAAACAAAGATAAACTGGGGAACTCTCCCATAAGTGTAGGGCTTTGGTTAGGAGGAGCAAGCTCTCCAAATACTATTTATCAAGCTAAAGAGTGCATAGAAAAGCAAGATTATAGTAAGTTTGTTTTATCAAGTTGCCCTTGGTGTGGCGATAAATTTTCTCATGAAAATTACAAAATAGTAGCTGAGGACTTTCACTTCACATGTACTAATAAAAAATGTGATTTAGGTAAGACAGATAATAACGTATTACCCTATAACGTTGTTGATGAATCACTCTATAACAATCCTCCAAGCTTGCTAATAGCTACTGTTGATAAGTTTGCAAGGCTAGCTTGGGAAGAAAGAACAGCGAGTTTTTTCGGTAAGAATGGAAATAGACCCCCTGAGTTAATAATTCAAGATGAACTACATCTCATCTCTAGTGCTTTAGGCTCTGTTGTTGGTATGTATGAAGCTGGAATTGATGCACTATTCATAGCAAAGGGAGTTCATGCTAAATATATTGCTTCAACAGCAACTATCAAAAGTGCTGCTAAGCAAGTCAAAAACTTATTCGCGAGAGATATGCAGTTGTTTCCGCCATCAGGGCTACGTTTTGATGATTCTTATTTTGCTAAAACTGTTTCTGTTAAAGAAAAATCAGGACGATTATATATAGGTTATCTAGCACCTAAACTTTCAAAAAATAGTTGTATGGAGCCATTAGCAGGAACACTGTTAGCAGCTCCTACCACATTATTTAATGATGATAGCTTTGAACAGTATCTGGACTCATGGTGGACTCAAATTATTTATCATGGCTCATTAAAAGGGGTCAATAATAGCCATACTGTCTTTCAAGGAGGAGCCAAGGCACATCTAATTAGTTTAACAAAAGAATGTCTTATCCGTGAATTAGAAGAGGAATCTCCAAACTGGTACAAAAACTCTAACCACGTAGCACCTGCCATTCGCTTTGATAATTTGTTGGTGAAAAATAAGGCAGAGATAGACAACGTTTTGATGCAAAACCAAGTTCCCCCTGAGCTACAGGAAATATTTAGAAAATATCTTCCTATTAGAGAAATAACATTGGGGTCTTTAACAAGTAAACGAACAGCAGATGAAACAGCACAAATATTTGAAGCATTATCAAAAAGTAAAAGTGACGAAGAGCATTTAGATGTAGCACTTGCAACAAACATGATTTCTGTTGGGCTTGATGTTTCACGTTTGGCATTAATGATTATAAATGGCCAACCATTAACTACAGCAGAATATATTCAGGCAAGTAGTCGAGTAGGAAGAAGTGAAATTCCGGGGATAGTTTTTGTTAATTATTATAAAACCCAAGCGAGAAGTCTGTCCCACTACGAAAATTTTAGAGCTTATCATGACTCGTTTTACCGATTTGTTGAGCCTTCTAGCTTAACACCATTCACTTATCAGGTTTGTAGTCGAGCGCTGCATGCTGCGCTAATAATAGCCCTGAGATATTCTGACGTAGGGTTATTGGAAAATAATAAAGCAGGTGAACTAGATCCTGACGCACGTGATATTAAAAAAATAATTTCAATATTTAAGGGCCGGATTAAAAGAGCTATACAACAAAAAAATAAAGCGACTACAGAGGAGGTAAATAAAATTAATCAGGTAAATGGACATATTGATAGCTTGATTGACTCTTGGTATAACGAAATTAAATTTAATGAAAATAGCACTTTAGTTTATAACTCCAAGGATAGAGGCACAAATAACTTGATTTGTAATTTTGGAGAAGAAGGTGGGAATACGATACCTTGGGGAACATTACAATCGATGAGGAATGTCGAGAACATTGCTCTAACTAAATTGATTAAAGGGGTTAAGCAAAAAAATGCATAAGCAAAAATGTACCCCTGTTAGATTTTCTCATTTAATGTCCTATTCAGGTGTTGGCTCTATAGCACGAGATAAAGATGATTTTTTAGTTACAGTAGTGGATACGCGCTATTGGACAGATGAACATGGATGTATTGCGGCAGAGAATATTCCCTATGTGGAAAGAGTAAAGTTAGCTTTGGGGCTTAGTCAGGACTTGAGAAAACCTCCAGAGGCTAAAGAATTAGAGAATGGAAAAATAGAAGGAACGTATATTCCAACGGTTCTCTTTCCTTCATTTTTCAGATGTAAAAAATGTCGAATGTTACATCAAAACCTTTGGAATAAGACCGATCAAAAGTCTGTAGAAAATGTAAAGTGTGAACATTGTAATTCAAGACTAGAGCAGTTGTCTTGGTGTGCAAGTAGCACCAAAGGTGAACTGGCCGAAGTGCCTTGGCATTATATTTGTCATCAAGAAAGTAACTTTAAATGTGAAGTTGATTATTCAAATAGTTACTTAAAATTAACAAATGTTGCAAACGGAAAATTGCAGATAGAATGCACTCGCTGTTTAAGCACAAATAGTGATGTTCGCAAGAGTAAACTGTCGAGATTAAATACTGTTCAACCTTGGATTTATGAACAGGGTGAGCAGCTTACCCCACAAGATATCAGTATTTTGGAAGTGAATGATCCTAGGATTTATTCTCCATCATCCATGAACGCCTTAGTTATTCCTCCAGAGTCAAGAGTGGACAAATCTACGGTGATTAATCGACTTTTTAATAACTCAAAATTTCGTCATGCTTTTGATAACGCTCGAACTAGTTTGAAAAAGAAACGGGTATTAAAGCAAGCGTCCACGAAATATAGGTGTTCTGTTGAAGATATAAGTGCAGCGATGAGTCAAATAGAAGATGGGTATCCGTTTTTAACTCATATTGAATCAGGTGATCTTTATAAAGATGAATATGATGCTTTCTTAACTGTTATGGATGATGTTAGTGATGAAGAAGATTTTGTCACCGAACATAAAACCAAGGATTGGAAAGTCTTAGGTGAAACATTAACAGGTGAATTGTTAGCGATAAATAGCCTCATTGATAATTTGATCATTGTTAAAAGGTTACGAGAAATTCAAGTGTTTAAAGGATTTTCTCGACTACCTAATCAAAGAGAAAATGCCAAGGCTGCAAATGGTTCTGAAAATGAAACGGATGAACAAGTTCTAACAGCACCAGATATAGTTGGGGAAAGTGATTGGTTACCTGCAATTGAATTATTTGGAGAAGGGCTGTTTTTTACGTTAAATGAAAACTTACTTTCGAAGTGGGAAAGTATACCGAGTGTAAGAAAGCGAGCAAATGAAATTGAACATAGGTATGAAAACGCAGACATAATTTTTAACTTTGATTTAACAGTAACACCAAGGTTTTTGTTATTACATACGATTTCTCATCTATTAATTAGAGAATTAGAGTCTGTTGCTGGTTATCCTGCTGCTTCTCTTAAAGAAAGGATTTACCACAGTAAAGACAATAAAATGGCTGGTATTTTAATTTATACAGCCGTTCCTGATATAGCAGGAACTTTAGGCGGCATTGTAGAAAATGGAGAACCTAGAGAGTTTTTGAAATTGTTGTCAGGTACTTTTAAGCATGCACAGTGGTGTTCACACGATCCAGTTTGTACCGAACATTTAGGGCAAGGACCTAGTTGGCTTAATAGAGCTGCATGTCATGCCTGCGCGTTATTGCCTGAAACAAGCTGTGAATTTGGTAATGTATTTTTGGATAGGGTCTTTATCAAAGGAAATGATGTTCTTGATATTCCCAATATTATAAGTTTTATTAATGAGGTGTCTGATGAGTAAAAGGAAATTTGACCTCCCTGGTATAGATGAACTCAATAAAGATCAAAAAGCAGTTCTTCGCCTTAAAGAATCGGGACAACATTTAGTGATTGGAGGCCCCGGAACAGGGAAATCAGTTGTAGCATTATTACGAGCTAGGAAGTTTCATCAAAAAGATAATTATTTGTTCTTAACCTTTAATCATGTTTTAAACTCTTCAACGAAGCAAGTCTGTGGTATAGAATTAAAATCAGATACAGCACAAAGTTGGTTCTATTCACTTCAATTTAATTTGGCTCCAGGGAATGATTTTGAGTTAAAAAAAATGCCACATAGAACAGACTCAAACGGTATGGAAATTCAACATTCGCCTAATTACGATAAAGTAATAGAAAGATTTGATAGTTATGTAAATCAGAAAAATTCTAACTTACCTGCAAATGATACTCACTTTATTATTGATGAAGGACAAGATTTACCTATTGGTTTTTATGAGTCATTGCAGTCATTAGGTTTTGAAAACTTCTTTATTGTAGCTGATCAAAATCAACAAATAACAGAGGAAAACTCATCTAGACAAGAATTAACCGATGTTTTGGCTCTAGAAAATGATGAGGTTGTTGAGCTTAATGAAAACTACCGAAATAGCTCAACTATTGCAAAATTTGCGAACCATTTTTATACAGATAAAGCATCTCCTGCGCCTAATTTACCTGATCGACCATCATTAGATACACCTACTCTTTATGTTTATGAAATGCTTAATAGTTGTATATCAATGATTCACCGTGAAGCTATTAGAGATACTGAAAGATTAATTGGTGTTATTGTTGCTACAGAAGCTAAAAGGGATACTTATACAAAAATTTTAACTAAAGCTGTGACTAATGAAAATATAAATGTTTCTTCGTATTCGAATGAATCCAAACAAAATGTAAATATTGATTTTTCAATGGGGGGAGTTGTCGTGTTGTGCGACAAATCCGTTAAAGGAATTGAATTTGATACTGTTTTTATTGTTCTTGATGATTTGAAAATTATTAATAATGATGCGGACGCAATTAAGAAACGCTTGTATGTAATGTCTTCTAGAGCTAAAGAAAAATTATTTTTATTCAGAAGTGCTGTAATGCCTAATGAAGTTGAAGGGTTATTGCCAATAGACGAAAACTTAATGATAAGAGATAAAATTTAATATGGCGATTACAGCTAAAGCAACCTGGTTACTCCCGACTAATACTGAAAACTTACAGATGGTGCTTGCTCAAGGTTTAATTACCGATGCTAGTGGATTTTTGGGTAGTTACTACAAAGACGTTCTCAATGAATGCCCTGGATATATTTCACTGTTTAAGAGTGAGGTTCCTGGCTCGGCCCTTAAATTATCTAAGAGTGAAGATGATGGTTTGATTAGCTGTATTATTAAGATAAATTTAAAAGATATAACCCTTGGTGATTGTATCCATACTAGGTGTGATATTGACGATAGTTTTAACAGTGAAAATGTAAGTCCCAAAGAATCAAATAATGTTCCAATTCCTTCACTTCAAGGTAAAAAAACAGATGAGTTGGATTATGAAAGTATATTAATTCAGGCTCCATTACCATTAACTTGTATAGAAGAAGTAATTTTTTCGTGCAAAGCTGATTTAGATGAATTCAAAGACTCGTCTTCAAATGTCGGTAACGTTTCAACTAAAATATTGAAGTGTAAGGTTGATAAGAAAGCGTTCCAAAACACCACAGCAGGTAGTCATTTATTTCATGATAGTTTCTCTAACCTTGGGCACAATCCAATTGAGTATAACAAGGCTTATTCGTTTGGTGGGTTAGCTTCACTTTCATTTTATTTTTCAAAAAATGGAGAAGAGTCGGCTAATTTATTTAATTCTATTAGCAAATTTACAGAAGATGAAAGTCAGTCTTTAGAGTACAAATGGATTTACGAGTACTTTTTTTCAAACGAAAAAAGCAAGCTTGAAAAATGGAATGCCATTCTTGAAATTTTGAATGATTATAAAAAAAGAAGTGACATTGAGTATAAAAATAAAATTATAGAGTTTTTAAATTCAACAGCAGACACTCAACCTATTGCTGAGTTTTTAACTGACTACCATCGTTCAAAAATAGAAAAGTCTGATACTCAAATTATTGATGAATACATAGAACAATATAAGAAAGAGCCAAAGGTATTCAAAATTCGGTTTTTCTTATTCATGTTGTTTTACAAAGACAGTATTGAAAAGCTTATAAAATATACACATGTTGGGTTTAGAGAAGAAGACTATGTTTTATTAGGTATGTTATTTGGCATGAATAATAGCTTTATAGGCTTGCCAAAATGGTTAGTTGAATATGAGAATTTACATATTTATATTTCAACACTTATGGCGAATTATGCTCATAAACAAGCCAATACAGGATTGCATTTTAAAGAACCACCTAAGCCATTATTGCTAACAGAAATGCTTTCGCCTAAAAAACTTGGATTTATAGCGTGGTTTGGTAAGAATTTTGATGCGAACAATTGCTTTAAAACAGTAATGCCTAACAAGGTGTTTCAGTGTGATAAAGGGAAGAGTACATACGAAGGAATTGTTGTTCCTGAATGTCAGATTGTAAATATTCCGTTTTTTAAAACTATGTCGTCTGTTGTGTTAGACGATAAGGATTACAGCCGGATATGTAAGGAATATAAGGGTAAGTAATCAGATGGAAATAATCCCTAACTCCCCTTATGAAACTAACAGTAAAGCAGAGCTACGTGTCTTCAAAAAGCTCAAAGAAGCATATGTAAATGATTTTTCATATGCAGCCCTTCATTCACTCAATATAACAAACCATCAATTCAAAAAATTTGGTGAAGCAGATTTTGTTATTATTTCTAAATTTGGTGTTTTTGTCTTAGAAGTCAAAGGAGGGGGGATTGAATATGTTGATGGTCGGTGGTCAACTAGAAATAATCAAGGAAGTCATGTTATTCAAGATCCATTTAGACAAGCTGAAACAGCGATGCACGCCATTAAGGACGCTATTGTAAACTCTAATCAATTCCCACTCTCTTTAAATAAAAGCTTGCCCATTGGGTACGGTGTTATTTTTCCTGATACTGAATGGACACATAAAGGCTCTGAATGGGAACGGAAGATTATTTGTGACGGTAGAAATTTTCGTAATCTTGAAAACTGGCTTAAAAACTTCTTTCATTACTGGCAGGGTAGACCTAGAAATAATACTTTGCTCTCAACAGACGATATTTCTAAATTAAAACAATTTTTGAGACCTAACTTTGAATTAGTTGAATCACTATATTCAAGACTTGAACGATCTGAAAGGTCAGTGGTTAAGCTAACAGAAGATCAATATAAGTATCTTGATATTGTTAGCGCTAATAAACAAGTCTTGTGTTCAGGTGGAGCTGGTACAGGAAAAACTTTTTTAGCAGCAGAGCTTGCTCGTAGATTTAGTAATGAAAATAGGTCGGTTGCAATTGTTTGTAAATCTAACTGGCTGCGAAGATATTTAGAGACCAGAATTGAAGATGAAAATGTGGTTATCTCCACTATTGAAAGCATTAAAGTAGATAAAAAAAGAGCAGGTATAGATTCTTTCGATATTCTAATACTTGATGAGGGACAGGATTTTTTAAATTCTGAAGATATAGAGTTACTTGAAGATGTATTCGAAGGCGGCTTTGAGCATGGTGAGTGGTATATTTTTCATGATATAAATAATCAATCAGGTTTGTTCAGCCCAACTAAATACGAAGTATTAGCATACTTAGAGAGCTTTAAGCCTGCGAAAGTTCCTCTAACAACTAATTGCCGAAATACACTGAACATATTGTCATCAATTCAAATAAAACTTCAGGCCAATATGGGAATTAAAGGTACAGGAATAGGGCCAGAAGTTGAAGAGTGTACTGTACATCATTCTGAATTATCATTAGCTTTAGAAAATAAAATCTCTGAATTACTAAGTAAAGGAGTAACGCCTGAGTCTATAACGATCTTATCTCCGCTTTCATACGAACGGTCGTCAATTTCATCTTTAACGAAAAAGTTACAAAATTCAATAATTAAATTAGATGATTATTCTGTGAGAACTTTTCCTCCTAAAGGAATCAGCTTTGCTGAAATTAAAAACTTCAAAGGCTTAGAAAACGAAGTTATTATTGTTGTGGATCTTATGAAACCAGAAGATTTAAAAGATAATGATAGTAAAACACTACATTATGTAGCGATGAGTAGAGCTAGAGGACTCTTGTCTCTCATATGGAATGATAGTATTAGTCAGTAACTTGAGTACGTTTAGGTAAGATAAATCAGTACAGGGAATATTAATGAATGGAAAGCTTAAAAGTACCTTATGGGTTAGACCATCAAGGTAAATTGGTTGTTGCTGATAACGCTTTGAAAAGTGATATATATAAATGCCCTTCATGTAATGCTGAGCTTGTTTTACGCTCAGGTGAAATAAGGACTAAGCATTTTTCTCATCCAACGTCTTCAAACTGTGGAACGGAGTCTATATTACATATTACAGCTAAAAAACTGATTGAGGATACAATAAATGCAAATGCATTAGGTAAGTCATCAATTGCTTTGAAAAGTACGTGTGATAATTGCTGTAAAGAATTTAATCTAAACATACCCATGAAAACCTTTACAGGTTCCAGGCAAGAAGTAAGAGTTTCTGAATATATTTGTGATGTTGTTGGATTCAGAGGTGATGAGATCGCTATTGCTATAGAGATACTTAATACACATAAAGTCGATCAAAAGAAGGCTGAAAATCTCAATGTTTATTGGGTGGAGCTGAAAGCTGAGGATGTGTTAATCAACCCTAATGAATGGGCACCTGTTCAAAAACATCTGAAAGCGTCATTTTGCCGAAGTTGTAAAGACCGTTTTAAGCATATTAATACTTTGTGTGATAGCTGGGATATAGATCGGATCTTATATTCTGTCATTAAGAAATCTGATTTGAGCATGTATGTTGCTGATACTGAAACTTGCTTTAAATGCAAAGAAGAAGTCCCTGTTTTTTGGTGGAAAGGGGTTCCTTTTTGTCAATCAGAGCCTCCGTATCCTCGACCATCTAGCGTCAAATATCGTAATTCGAAGCAATATGGTGGCTCTTACTGGGCGAATACTTGTGTGAATTGTAATGTGGTTCAAGGTGATAACTTTTTGTATCTATTTGATAATGCTCCTTTCAAAGGCATGCCGATGGCTACTGTAATAAAAAAGAAAGAGATGGTAAAAATAGTAACGGGTAAATCTGCTACTTCTGAATTTATGAAAGTGATAAATAGAAATTTTTAGATTAACCAAAGCCGAAGTCATGCAAATATTGTTGTAAGAAAGGAATCTTTAAAGATTATGAAAGATAGAAAACTTATTGAGTATCTAGATAAAAAATTTGTTGCCGAAACAAGAAGAATAAATCCTCGTTATGTTGAATTCAATAACAAAGCAATTGAATTAACAGGTAAAGCTAAAAATGCAAAACAACTTGCTGAAGCTGAGAAGTGCTTCAAAAAAGCATTACAATTAACGGATAAAAACCTCTATATGAAAGCATCTGCTCATCATGAGTTAGGGGTTTTTTATTTTACTCATTTTTCTCGTTTGCCTGGTGGACCTAAAAAAAATCTAAGGTTGGCGGAAACTTTTTTTAATCGAGCTATTAATAGTAACGAACGTAAAAAATTCCGTGATAGTTACGCATCGAGTTTATCTCAATTAGCGGCCACTTACCGCAGAGCTGCACAAGAGCCTTTGTGGCACCAATCTCCAAAAGAATGTTTAGAGATAGCTGAAAAATTGCATAAAGAAGCGTTAGGTTTGTTGTCTGCATCATTACCTAATTTTATACGTTTAAACCAATCGGCAATTATTCATTTTAATTTGGCCAATGTACTATTTGATGTAGGGCGGATAGTTGATGCGTGTAATGCTCAATTTCAAGCTTTTGAATACTATCTTGCTGCAATTAATGCTGCGCCAGATCAGATTTTTGTTTCGAAAATGAGACTAAAGCCAGTACAAATATTCCCTATTACTTTCGCTAAGCTTAAGCATTTTTCAAATAAACCAGAGCATAAAAAGCTATGTGAATACATTATGGAAATATCGCCCAGTTTTGGAGTTTCTCCACATATACTGTTGAATACTAATCCAATAGCGGATATTAGTAACCCACTTGTCGAAATACGCCATCTAGTTAATCAAGCATCAAGTAAAAACTCTCTTGAAAGTGCAAGGGTATTGATGAAAAAATTGTCTGAATTAATGGAATTGAGGCGTTCAACAAGTACAGATCAAGAAGCTGATAGAGTTGGAGTGCTCATACAGCAAGTGTGTTCTGGATTATCAAGGATACTCTCAAGTAACCATGAGGGGTTAAGGGCATTTTCGGAGCTAGAAAATGTAAGTGCAATGAGGTTTTGTGAAAGTTCTAATAACCACTGGTTTTTACCTGAAAGCAAAGTTGTTAATGCTTTAAAAGAAACTCAGGGCCAAGTAGGATCATCTTATTATGGCTTAAATGAACTGGCATTAATTTTTAATGGCGGGAAGTTGGATAAAATTAAAAAACATCTTAAAGAATCCGCTATTTCATTAAAAAATCAAATAGAATTCAATGACTTTAAAGCTATTAATCTTGTATTTGACGATGAAAAATATGCCAGAATTATAGATGATTCAAGTAAAAGTAATAAACCAATAGATTTTTTGAATAAAGTTGCAGAGTTATGTTTGAAAGATTTTATAAAGATTGGTTCTTATATCGATCAGTTAGACCCCATTTATTATCAACAACGGCTTAAAACATCTTTTATTAAAGAAAGTGATATTGAAGTTGCTCTAAGAAGTCATCCAGGTTTGACCTTAGTTAAAATTGATATTGAAGACTATTATAATAACGTTCTCATATTAGTAGCATATATTGAGAATAATAAAGTAATCGTTAACTCAGTATTAATAGAGCTTCCAGACCAACTTGTTAATAACATAGCTGACATTGTAACTAATGGAAGCAAAACTATTGAGCAATGGCCATTAGATTTTATTGATTGGCGAAAAGTACTTCCTAAATGTTGTCATAAAGTTGGTTTATTACCTTCATTTTTTGCCTCTCATATTCCTTGGGTAGCTACAGGTGTTTCAGGTAGTCGATTAGTTGACCTAGTAGAAGAGGTAAACTGGTTACCTTCAATTATGTACCTCAATATGGAAACTAAGTACTTTCAATCTAAAGGTGATGATTTTAATGTAATGGGAGGGGGGACTTTATTTGATGATTTAGCTGATATAGAGCATCAAACTAATATCAATCTACTCAATAAAAATGAGATCGTTAATCTAATCAATAATGCTAATGTGTTTAGTTATTATGGTCATTGCGAACATCGTTATCCTGATAGACCAACCCTATTACTCCAAGACAATGCTATTAAAGATGTAGAATTGAGAACTGCTGTAAGAGGTGCAAATCGAATTGAGTTATGGGCATGCCAAAGCGGTAGCAACATACCACTTCATGTTTTAGCAAGTAATGTTAACGAAGCGTTTGGTATGGATATGAGAATGCTTGAGTGGGGTGCTAAAACAGCTATCGGTACATTATGGGCCGTTCCTGAAATGGTTACTGCACATATTAAAAAATATTATCAAACATTGTTGAGTAATGGTATCTCTGCTTCAGTAGCTTTGCTTAGCTCTCAGCGCTGGTGGGTTAACCAAGGGGCTGATGAAGTAATTAATGCTATTAAGGTTAATGGAAAGATTCGCTATCTAAACTCTATTGGTTATAGCGGATTAAATCATGAATTCGCTGATACTATAATGGGACCTGTGTTGTCTTCTAAAGCCGAATTGAAGTCTGATGAGCTAGTGGAGCTAGCTGCAACTTTTAAGCATCCTTTATCATGGGCAGGAATACGTTTTTGTGGAGTAAGCACTGTTAAAAGTACTTTTATAGAAAAAGATAAGATAGAGCTTAATGAAACTGAAAAAATAAAATTGAATCAGCTAATTAATGAAATGAATTTAGAATCAGGCTTTATTGTATGAATGTAAAAAACCTTCCAATAGAAGATTGGTCACAAGAAGGACGTGAAAAGTATATTAAAAAGAACAGAATAAGCGTAGAGCTTACGCTTGCTCAATCTTTGGAATATTTTAAAGAAGATGTTATTACAGATGCTTTTGGAAGTCAGGAGAAAGCAGTTGTTAAAATAATAGAACTGTTCGTTTCATCAAGGTTCTCATTAGAGAAAGTAATGTATAAAGACTTAAAACTCTTCACACAATTAAAATTCTGGGTGAACTTTAAAACAGCAGGGAATGTTACAACTTCCTCTAAAATAGTAAGCAGTGAAGCTTGTAAGCATAATCAAGAAAAAGTGATGAATACAGACTTGTTATGTCTTGAGAAAATGTCAAATGTACTCCCTAAATTTAATCAGCGTGTTGCTGCGGATGTTATTACTTACTGGTTAAAAGCTAATAAAAAGTTATTAAATGAATTAGCATCAAAGGAAGCAATTGATTGGATGTCTGTGTTTTCTGAAATAGAAAATAGCGTCTCTAATACGCAAGAGACCCGTTATAAAGTAGATGCAGCATTTAGATTCTTATTTCTTTATTTAGGAGTGGATAAACAAAAGGATATAGCAATATTTTATGAAAAAAAATACCTGACTAAAGGCAATAATAAGCCGCAATATGTTTCAATGGATCGAGAAACTCATAAAAATAAGCATCTAGTACGATTAACCATAAAAAAAATTATTGATAGCTTTTCTCAAATTCATAAAACGAGTGACGATTCAGATATTTTAACACTCTCATTATTGAAAGTTATTGCTAAGAAAGCTGTTCTTGATGTTTATGAGGTTAACTCGAATAACCCTGATAAAAATGTTATTGAAGAGTATAGCCGGAAGCTAAAGAGCTTTAATAAGCATCCATCTTTTCTTAAAGAGGAGGCGTTATGATAATAAATAAACTGACTTTGGATGAATTAGTTCAAGGGCATGAGAGTGATTCTGATACTTGGCAGTTACTACTTAAAGATAGTGATAGAGAAGAAGTTTGGGATGAAGCTGTTAAAAAGCGTGAGCAACTCAACCTATTTTGTCTTTTTGCTGGTCAATGGCCAAATTTGGCTAGAACATATAAAAAAATTCATTCATCCATCAGAAAGAGTAATGATTCACCTGAGATAAAATTATTTGAAGTTACTCATCCTAGTGAACCGTTCCAAGTTGCTTTAGGTAACACTGAGTCCTCTACAATGGATTCTGATATGTTATCGCTTGATATCCATTGGGGTGAACAACAAATAATTGAACTAGAAGAAGTGAAATCAATCAAATTTTCTGTTGATACGTGTATGTCCATTCATTACTCGTATGGTGAACATACCGGGTGGATCACGACAGACGACTCATGGGATTTTCATCCTTCGGAAGGAGCTGTGCTGTTAACATTTATCGATGGGATTCGAAATGAACATGAGGAATATTATTCTATAACCCAAAATGCTAAGTCTATTTCGACAATAGTTTTATTACCTAAATAAAAAAGCGAAAAAAAATAAGCTGAGCTGCGTATAGGAGTACCAATAACAAAAAGGTATTTCTAAATGTTCAGTAAAAATAACAAATCACCTTCGAATTATACCCCTCATAATTCGATCAAGCTAAAACCTACCTTATGTAAATTTCAGCCGTCAACATGGTTGAGCCTACCTAAATATTATCAAAAAACAGTCAAAAGTTTAGTAAAACATATTGCCGAGGGTAAGCCATATTTGTGCCTTGGAGATATAAAGGTTAAATGCAATAGCTTACTTATTCGCTTTCGTTTGGGCCGAAATCATCGTCTATTTTACTTCGCAGAAATTGTCATCATGAATTTTTCTTATTTACCAGGGAAGATTACGAAAAGTACTTTCATCGAATCTATTAATTATTTATCTGATTATCAATTTATGAAATAAAAATAAGGAAAGAAACGATGAAAAATATAGAAAGAACAATTAATGAGACCTATACGCCTAGTGAGTTAGTCATTAACTGGCATATAACCGAAGCCTGTAATTATAACTGTACTTACTGTTTTGCTAAGTGGGGAAAACCTAATGAATTACATCGTTCATTAGAGGCCATTGAAAAGCTATTAGATAACTTAGCGGACTACTTCATTAAAGGAAACTCATCACTGAAGCAAAAGCTTGGCTATGAAAATGTTCGTCTTAATATTGCTGGCGGTGAGCCAATGATGTTGGGCAGTACTTTTTCAATTGTTTTGATGTTAGCGAAACAAAAAGGTTTTAAAACGTCAATTATCACTAACGGCCACTATCTGCTAAATAGTAAATTCGACCTTCCTAATAATGTATTGGATATGGTTGGGATTAGTTTTGATAGTCAACGTTATGATGTTAGGTGTGAGATAGGAAGAGTAGATAGAAAAGGGAACTCATTAAGCTCTGATGATTTGAAATTTGCATTAAAAAAGTTATCAAGTACACAAAAAGGCATAAAAACTAAGATTAACACTGTTGTTAATAAGCTTAACTGGCAGGAGAATTTCTCTAGTTTAATTTCAGAAATAAAGCCTTATAAATGGAAAATATTACATGTCATGCCATATGGAGAAGATGAGCTTCTTATTTCCAAGGAACAATTTAACTACTTCGTGAATATGCATAGTAACGCAGGATTACCTATTTTTGCTGAATCTAATTCTGCCATGACGGAGTCTTACTTAATGATTGACCCTAAAGGGCGCTTTTATCAGAACTCATCAAGTGGCCCTGGTTATAAATATAGTGAATGTATAAATGATATAGGGGCCGAAGTAGCATTAAAACAAATTAACTTTAACCATGCAGTTTTCATAGCTCGTTATTTTCCGATTGAATCAATAGCAATATTGGAAAATAAAGTGGTAGCTTCATGAAAACCATTACGGTTAGAAAATCAGTTTCATTAAATTTATGTCGGATTAATAGCTGTGTCATTACAGTAACCAATGGAGAAGTAAAATGAATAAAGGAATGACAGATTTAGAGCTGGTTTTAAATTTTGGTAACTTGGTATCGAAAACATATGGGACTGCGGTTAAGTTTATAGAGTTAAATCCTGATCATTCACTTGTTGAATTCAGAAGTTTAGCAACTTTACTTTGTAACCATATCTTAGATAAAGCAAATGAAGATTTTCAACATTGGACTCTAGAGGAGAAAATAGATCTATTATTCGACAGTCAGCTAATAACATCGTCTGCGAGGAGAAATTTACACCAAATCAGAAAACTTGGTAATTCATCTGCTCATAAACACGATCTTATTTCTGCGAAGGACGAGAAATCATTTATTAAACTATCAAGAGAAAACCAAATACAAGAATCCAATGAGGCAAGAAGCTTAATTATTGATGTGTTATCTGACTTATATGTGTTTTGGTTAAAAAAAGGATCTTTACCTAAAATAATTCAAATTGAAAATAAATCTGAAAGTTATAAAGAGCTTTTATTAGAAGGAGCAATATCGACTGATTATCAAGCAAAGTACTTAGCTGGAATAGTGTATAAATCTCTGGCTGAAGAATATGACCGGACTCTGCCATTAATGGCTGATGATGATTCTGAAACTAAATTAATACTGCTTTATGAGTGTGCGATGGCTCACTTTAAAGCAGCATATAAATTAAGTATAAATATAGGATTTAATTTATCCTCAGCCATAGAGAAAGAAGCTTTATATTTCAAATACTGTGATCTGAACTATTTGTATGAGTATGGTTCAATTGTTTATTCTGGATATTTAGGTGAGGATAAAATTTCAATAGGTATTGAGTTGCTCACCATCGCAGCTAAAAGAGGTTTTGGCAGAGCACAAGCAGACCTAGCTTGTTATATTTATGATAAAGGTGATGATTACCTATTAGCAAAAAAGTATGCTGAGGAAGCGGTAAAACAGGATGTTATAGAAGGTAATCGTTTATTATTTCATTATTTTTCTGAAGGGAAAGCGATTAAGACAAACATTAAACTTGCTCTAATGCACATAGACAAGGCTATTAAAACAGGGTGCCCACAGGCATCATGGGATCTTGGGAGAGCTTATTTCGATTCTGATCATATAGAGCAAGATTTCGAAAAATCTAAAATTTATTTATTAAAAGCAATTGAGCAGGGGCATAAGCAAGCTTATCTTTTTTATGAATTTAATTTCAACAACTTGGCTGAAAAAATGGCATCAGGTCTAAAACGCTTTGGAGAGGAAATAATCTCTTCTCTTGAGTCACACATACCACAAAAACAAGTCCCTGTTAGAAGTAAAAAGATAAAGCCAAATGAAAAGTGTGAGTGTGGAAGTGAGAAAAAATACAAAAAATGTCATGGCTCTCCTGCTATGACATTGAAAGTTATAGAGGAAATACGAAAAGGTAACTATTAAAGTAGAATTCTTATTTATAGGTGATTTTAAAGAGGATTATAGCGTTAACTGAAAGTGAAGGATGGCATGAGTATTTATCAGAGCCAGCATGGGTTAATCCCCCTTACTCATTGAATATACATTGGAATTTTTATGCTCTGATGTTCATATCAATATTATTGGAATTAATTAAAGGAGAAAACTTAGCAATAAATATTACTACCTCCAAGAATTGTGTGAACAAAAACATGCTATGAGATCCGCTTTATCTAAAATGCCATCCGTATTATATTTTGAATTAGTTAAGCGAATTGACGTTGGTATAATGGAAAAAAACAACAAAAATGAGCTGTTGTTATGTTTAGAAATCATCTTTGATTTAAGGACTATTTTAGACAAAGAAGAGGATGAATATAATGCTAGTTTTGATTAAAATCATTTAATCAGATATTTAGTTCATCTCATAAATATGAGGTGAACTGTATTAGCTGAAAATTAAGGGCTGCTTCTAAATATAAAGCTGCCCATTTTTAATGAATAGTCCAATATAATACGTATTAATCATTATTTGTTGTATTTTCTGATATAGTGATTTTTATTTAACCTTGTTTTTCTTCAATAAAAACATTGCTATAAATTATTTAAAAGGAATTTTCATGGATAGCGTTATTGTTTTTTTCTCAACTCCTGAAGGAGTTGCACTTTGTAGTCTCGTTACTATTGCCAGTTTGATTTTTGGATTTTTACAAAAATCTAAAGTCATAAAAATATCAAATAAAATCGACTCTAAAAATAATATTATTACAATATTAGAAGCTAAAAATATTAAACTCACTCAAGATATTACATCGACTTCCGATTCTAATAATGAGTTAAAACTTATTAACTCTAGATTAACTGCAACAGTAAATAATTTAGAAAAGGGTGATTTAAGCCAAAATGAACAGTCAGTTAACCAACACGGTAAAAATAACATTAATAATGGAAATATTAGTGGTGATTTTAACCTTGAGTTATCTTGAGCAAATGTATGATTAAAAATCTAGTAAATGTTGGGACAGTTGGAAGGGATATTATTCTTACTGAATCAGCAGAACAGAAAGTTGATTCGGTAGTGAATTCTTTGCTTACAGAAATTTCATTAACTCCCATTAAAATTGATTTTAGAAAAAGAAGTGTGCCAGCAGATGTTGTTATTAAGGTCGATTATAATAATTTACAGTCTCAACGCTTTATTTTAAGTCAATATCAAGCATATTCAGCCTCCATTGAAACCTCTTACGAAAGTATTGATAAAAACATTATAAATGGGAAAGCAAAAGTTTTTATGATGTTAGATGATCTATATTTCAAAGCGTTATCTGATATAGGGCTTGATCCTGTTTTTGGTGATGTGGACATTGAGCTTATACGTGAACATGCTGATAATATAATAGTAAAGATAATAAAAGGACTTAAAGACTTCTGCTACAAGTCTTCTAATACACCGAGCGATAAAGAATCTGTTGAAATTGGTGTTAATGTGATTGTCGCACACGCATTTGTTGAGTGTCGAATCTTGGAGAATCCGAATGCTACCCTATAATGGCTGTCATCCCGAAATTAATGTGTTGTTCATTGGAGGCTACATATTAAAAACGCTTGAACAACAGCAAAGTATCAATATCGAGTTATTATTCAAAAAGGGAAGTAATGAGTTAAAAGTATCAACCGATCATTTGATACTTGCTCTTGACTGGTTATACGTTATTTCAGCTATTAACTATAAAAAGAATGAGATTACACTTAATGAAGTTAAATAATTTTTTACTTGAAATTGATGGTAAAACAATTCGTGATATTAAATTTGAAGATAACCTTAATATCATAATTAATGATAAAAATTTATCTATGTCAGGAAATAGTGTTGGGAAATCCACTCTTGGTCGTGTACTAGATTACCTTTTTAATGGTTCAATCAAAGATATATATGTTGATCGAGATAATGATTCAACGAATAAGGAAATTGAAAACCTATTTAATAAACAGAAGGTGTACGCTTCACTAACTTATAGTGGTTTAGATGGTTTACCTAGTACGATTAAAAGACAGTTAAGCATTGAAAAAAACTCCAAAAATTACTTTATCAATGGAGTACCAAAATCATCGAAAGAATACATTTCACATATAATGAAGACCATTTTTAATATTGTTTCAAATAAACCTACTATTCGCAAAGTAGCTCCTAAATTTTTTAGGACAAACCAGTATCGTATGTTGCATAACACTAAACTACTTGATGAATATAGTAAAAGTAGTAAAAGTGATTTTAGTATAGTTATGTTGTATCTATTTGGTTTTGAAAAAACCTCATTATTAACAGAAAAGCATGAGTTGAATCTAAAAATAAAAAAGTACGAGAAACAAACGCAAGTGCTTGGTTCAATAATAAAAGATGATAAAATTAAAGGTGCAATTACTGAAATTAAAAGAAAGATAGCAATACTTGAAAAAGAAGTCTTATCGACAGATAAAGGCGTTGATAAACTTGTACTTGTGTCTGAAATTAATGAAATTGATGATAAAGAGAATAAGCATATTGATTCACTCATAAACCTTGATGTTAAAATCAAAAATGTGCAGCGTACAAATAAAATTTTAAACAATGATGATAGAACTTATCTCGTGTCTGAATTACAACGTATATATGAATACGCCTCCGTCAGTATTGATTCAGTAATACGTGATTATGATGATTCATTAGAATTTCATAAGCAATTAATCGAAACAAAAAAAGAATTTCTATCTTCGGGATTACCAGCTTTAGAGAAGATAAAGAGGGAAACTGAACTAGAAGTGCAACAATTGCGAAGTAATAAAAGTTCTCTCTACTCACAAATTAGCTCAAAACAAAATATAAATGAACTATCTGCAACAGTTAAAGAAATTGGTGTTTTGACTAAAGAACTTATCAATAATACAGCGATAATTGATAAACAAGAAGCTACTGATTTAAACCTTGGACAGACTACTGATTTATTAATAGAACTGTTAGTCAAACTAGCTAGCCAATTAAAATGTGTAAATGATTTTGAGTCAAAATTTATTGAGAACTTTAAGATATACACAAATGAATTTTATGGTGTGGAGTACAATTTCAGTCTCAATTTAGATGATGAAAAAGGTGAATGTGATCCTAGCGTAGACGAAACGGAATCAAACAATGAAGGGGGGTTAAAACGTTTAGAAATCATTTCTTTTGATTTGGCTTACATTAAAACTATTAGTGATATGGAAGCAAATAGACCTTCCTTTGTTGTTCACGACTCTATAGATGATATAGACAATGAGCTAATCGTGAAAATGTTTGAAATATCTCAAAGCCTATCAGGTCAGCAAATAGTGTCGGTATTAGCAGATAAACTATCTGCTGAACAATATAAAAAATACAAACCATTTATGATTCTAGAACTTAGCCAAAGTAATAAATTTTTTAAAATTTAAACTATCAGATGAAATGTATTTAATTAACATATAATATCTAAGAATATAGCCACTTGCTATTGATAAAATTCCGCTTTAGCAATCTATTATGTTTGTATGGAAGGATTTTTATAATCAACTGGTTAAATACCATTTAAACTTTATTTAAAGGAATATATATGAGTCTTGTTTATAGTCAAAAGTGTGTAATGAAGTTTAAGTCCGATTCTCGTGAAGAAATTAATGTGAGTATTACTGATTCAAGTTTTGTTGAGCAATCAGCTATTGATACTATTATGAAAAGGGTGGATACACTGGATTTTGTTCCACACGGTTATAAGTTACAAAAAGAACATAATTGGAGTGAAAGTAAGATAAATTATACAATTAATTTGTATAAAGAGTGGTTAGTTCTTCAAGTGCTGTACGAAGATCTATCATTTGCTCCTAGTGAGTTAGTTGATGAGTTTTGGCATATTCATATTTTGGATACTCGCAAATATATGAATGATTGTAATTCAATAAAAGGTGAATTCATCCATCATTACCCCTATTTTGGTTTAACAGATCAAGAGAATGAAACTGTTCTTGAATCAGGCTTTCAATTAACTAAAAAGCTTTATTTATATCATTTTGGGCATTGCGAACTTGGTTTTAAAGGTGAAATGTCTGCTTCATGTGGCTGTCGTTCAGGCAATGGCGGTAGTTGTCGTTAATGACAATTTTAAAATTATCAAAATTGTTTCAAGATAATCAACAAATTAACTTGAAGCAATTAGACACGAAAGATGAATATAGAGATTATATTAAAAACAATAAAAGTTTTACAAATCTAATTAGCTCTATCAAGACTATATTGAAAGAAGATAAATATATTATTGTAAGAGGGTTAGTAAGTGATTCAGATAAATTTTTTGAGGTCTTTGTTGAAGAGTTTGGACTTTTTTATGGGGCTGTAGAAAAAACAGGAATTAAAATTGACTGTGATTACACTGGCTGTAATCGAAAAGCCCTTGGCTTGCATAATGATGATGCCATTGATATTAAGAACCAACCAAAGTTTGGTTTTATACAAGTAACCAATCCCGATCCTGTCCTCCATGTAATGAACGGAATTGTTATAATCAGTGAATTAGTAAACAAACTTAAGTATGAAAATCCAGACTTGTTAAAGTCGCTTCTTAATAACCCAGTCCCAATGCTTTCATATGGCGTTAATTATGTTGATAAGAATAATGACGAAATTGTAATTAACGAGCCTGTTCTATATAAAAAAAATAATGAATACCACGTTCGATTTGATGATAGTCGAATTGGACATTTTTATTACAAAAATAAATTAGCTCAAAGCTCTAATGAACTTGACATGATAGAGAAATTTATCAAAGTGTCTCATAGTATAAAACATGAGTTTCATCTAGAGTGTGGTGATATTCTGATTCATGATAATTTAACTACTTTACATGACCGTAGTGAGTGTTCTATCGAAATTAATTTTGATGGAAGTTTTAACACACGGGAAATCAGGGCATGTTTTGCTAGGTAATTATGAAAGTATATGATGTTGATAGACAAATACAAAATGAAAGTAATTTTCCATTTTGGTTTTCCATACTAAAAGAAGCAGATGAAGTATTAGACATCAGTAAAGTGAAGTCTGTTATGGATTTTGGTTGTGGGAATGGAATGTTTAGTCAATTAGTTAATTGTAAATATCCCCATTTGAATATCTATGGGGTGGAAATAGACCCTAGTTTGGTAGAATTTTGTAACCAGAATAACCAAATTTCAACTATTAATTTCATACATTATAATGAGATGACATTAATAAAAAAAATAGATGTCGTCTTTTCTCAAGAAGTTGTTTATACGCAAAAATCAATTAATATGCATGCTAAAGAAATATTCAACGTGTTGAATGACGGAGGATATTATATTTTCACTATAGGGTGCCATATAGACAATCCAACTTGGCCGAAAAGAAGAGATAAGATAAGGGCGAGTGAAAAATATTTCGCTTTTGATTATTCATTAAAAGATATTGCAGATGCTTTTTTTAATGTAGGTTTTAGAGTGACTATTAAAAGATTACCTCTTCATGTGCCAATAAAATATGTTCCAAATGATAATGGTGAATTCGATAATATAGTTGATATGCTAAATTCATGCGAAGAACAAAAAACTTTATTTGTAATGTTAAAACCAAAATATAAATAGAGATATTATGGCTAATAAAGATAACGACATTATTATATTGGGAGCAACAGAAAATAATTTAAAAAATATAAATGTTCGAATTCCATTAAATAAAATAACTTGTATTACAGGGAAAAGTGGTTCAGGTAAATCCTCTTTAGTTGATGGAATTATTTCTAGGGAAGCTACTCGATTAAAAAAAATAACTAGTGGCATTGCTTCCGAGTATGATCTTTTAGTGAGACCAAGTTTTAAAGATATTCATAATTTACCCAATTGTATTTCGGTCAAACAAGAATGTGTCATTAGAACTGAAAGTTCTAATGTAGCTACTTACTCTGGTTTAAATAATTATTTTAGAAAACTTTTCGTTGATAAAGGTCATATCATTTGTGCTTGTGGTGAAGAAGTTGATAACACCGTTTCAAGTAATCAAGTCGAGTCGATAGTTTATAAATTATTAGATGACAGGGTTTATGATTTTTACTCTTTAATTATCAAAAATAAAAAAATTGAAATTGATAAAATTAAAAAATTTGCCATTTTACATAATGTAGAGTATTTCCAAGTAGATGGAAAAAATAAAAAAATAGATTTAAAATCTCTTGGTAAGTTAGACAAATTCAAAAATTTCACAGTCAAAGCTTATATTGGTTCTGTTGATAAAACGAACCTATCAATGCTAAACCTCTATAAGTTCCCTATAAATACTATAGAAGTTTATAACTCTGCATCTTGTGTCCTTAACTTTTCATATCAGACCTTTTGTAGTGCTTGTTACCTAGAGTACCAAACTAAATCTATTTCCTTATTTACACGTAAGAACTTAAGTAAATTGTCGGGGTGTTGTCTCTATTGTGCAGGGAAAGGAGTGGGGAAATCATTCAACTTGGAAACATTAATCAATAAACGTGTATCAGTTGTTGATTTTAGTTTTTTAAATATACCTCATAACGGTAAATCATATAAATATATAAATTTACAAAATACATATATTAAAAAATTCATTGTTGCTAATTCTATTGATAACGAAGTTGAATTTGAATTTTTATCTGAGAATAATAAAATTCAATTTTTAGATTTTTTAAGTGAAAAATTAATAAAGTATATTGACCATCCAAAAGTTCAAGAATTTGTTATAGAGAACGAATGTAAAAAATGTAATGGTAGTGGATTTAATAGAAAAGCTACATCAGTATTCTATAGAAATACCAATATTTCCCAGCTTCTCAAGCTAACAATAATAGAAGCATTATCTTTTTTTAATAATTATGGTATTGATTTAACAATAAAAGCATTACATAAGCTTTCTTTAGGTCATTTAAGTTTAGATCGAAAAACGACTACTTTAAGTGGTGGTGAATTACAAAGATTAAAGTTAGTTGATGTATTAGCGAGAGAAGCTGATTCGTATTTGTTGATTATAGATGAACCCTCTATTGGGCTGCATAGGGATGATTTACAGAGTCTTCTGAAGGTATTTAAAGGCATTGTAAAAGAACAAAACACTTTGTTAATAATTGATCATAGCCCCTATGTTATAAGTCAATCTGATAATATTATTGAAATTGGCCCCAGTTCTGGTGCTAAAGGTGGATATATTGTAAGTGGTGATAATAATAATGATCTTTTGGAAAAAATTGATTTGTGTAGGAATAAAGATAATGAGAACACCATATCTTTTGATAATATAAATTATAATAATATTATTGAACAGAGCATTACTTTACCTCTAAATAGGCTTACATGTTTAGTTGGTGTTTCGGGGAGTGGGAAGTCATCTTTAGCTTCATACATTAGCAAAAAAGGTAATGAAAGTTTCAATGAAGTAATAACATTGAACCAATTTGGAGTTAGTAAAAATAAGAGATCCACAATAGCCACCTATATTGGGCTATCGGATGAATTGAGGGAGCTTTATGCGCTCACTACCAAAGCAAAGCTTTTAGACTTATCTAAAAGTGAATTTACTCCAAACAGTGCATTAGGGGCATGTGAAGTTTGTAATGGTGATGGAAAGCTCAATGACGTTGTTTGTTCTGGGTGCGATGGGAAAAAATTAAATCCTTACATTTTATCAATTCTGCTTGATGGTTTAAATATTTATGAGTTAAATAATATACCGATTAATGAATTAAAAGAGTTTGCACCTACAGTTTTTTCGAGTGTGAAAATTTGCCAATCCATTCAAATTCTTAATGACTTGGGGTTAAGTCATTTAACTTTTGGGACTGGAATACCAAATATTAGTGGTGGTGAAGCTCAAAGAATAAAATTGGCAAAGTACCTATTGGGAAATAGTCATTCTATTTTGAATGATGAACAGCATAATTTATTTATTTTAGATGAGCCGAGTCAAGGGTTAAATCCTGAAGATTCGTTTAATGTTTTTAAAATAATAGATAATATATTAAGTTCGAACAATACAGTTTTAATAATAGAGCACAATGATGTATTAATAAAAAATTCTGATTACATCATAGAACTAGGACCTAAAGCTGGAAATCTTGGTGGGGTTGTAAGCTTCTGTGGATCAACGAATGACTTTTTTCAACAAAATGAAAATCCAGATGAAAGCCTAGATGAAAGCCTAGATGAAGTCATTGATTCGGACGAGTTATATGCTTCTGCGGTGTTAAATAACACTGTTGACACATCATACTTTACACAATTAGATGAGTATTATTCTAAATTCAAAGTTATAAGTCCTGATGTTAATGTACTTAATTTTGATTTTAAAGTTGATTCTTATAATTACTATAAAGGTAATCACCCCAATAACGATTTGTTTTTTAACCCTTTTTGTTTTCAGTTTCAAAAATCTTCACTTGTATCATATGATGATATACAGAATGTTTTTTATCAGCTAAAAAAGTTTGGGATAACACATGTCGAGGTCGATGGTTTAAATATAGAAGTAGATAAGGCTCAATTTCATGTAGATAATACAAATTGTTGGAATGTAATAGTTAAGTCACATACTTTTGAACAAGCGTTTGAGTTGGGGAATGGTTGGATAATTTTAAAAACACCATTAAATTTATTGCACTTAACAACTTCTTTATTATCTATTGAGAATAAAGTAGTTGGTGTAAGGAAGATAACCAAGCAAAGCTTTAATTTATATTATAACAAATGTTCAACTTGTAATGGAAAGGGAAATATTAATTTTTCAGATCTGCTTATAAGAAGCTCTAAAGAAAATGTTTTAGATGTTGCCTTCTATCACGAATTATTTGCTAAAGTAGTACAAGAAAAATTACTAAAAAAGTTAAAATTAATATTCTTAACTTTTAAGGAACAAAAATTATTCAACTTTAACAAACCTTTTGACCAATTCACAAGCTTAGAACTTAGTATTTTTCATTACGGTTTACCTAGCCATAAGTTCTTGAAAAAAAATGGACGGAAATCAGCTAAAAGCGATTTTATTCAGTGGACTGGTATGACTGACTTTCTTATTAATAATATGAAACATTTTACAAATGACATGAAAAAATCGTTTGAAAAGTCCTTACAAATTAAAAATTGTCCTGCTTGTTTAGGAAATAAATATAGTAATGAATTTAATTACTATTTAACTGAATTACATAATGATAAGTGCTGAATTAATTATGAGTGATAATTGTGAGTTTGACTTTTCAGATGTTGATTGTGATTTTCAAACTAAATTTGCAAAGTTTTATAAAGTCCATAATAACGATGGAAATACATCAATTATCAAGGTTTTTAAAAAAGAGTATTGTGATTTTTTTTCTGAACATAAATATAACCTATTAAAAAATATACGTTCAGAACTAATGATTTCTATTTTGAGTATAAATAACAAAATAAATAACCAGTATGTTGAATATGAGTATTTTGAATCAATGACTTTAAAAGAGTGGCTCCATTCAGATTGCATTATAACGAAATCTTTATTGATTAATGTTATTAAGGATATGGCTGAGATTATTGATAAGTTTCATCAAAACGATTTAGTTCATTTGGATATAGTAGGAAACTTTCTTATTAATACTGATGGTAAAATAAAACTTAATGACTATGATTATGTTGAGGAATTAGGTGGTTCAAAGAAAGGTAGAGTTGATTTACATTCATTTTTTGAACTTGTATATCGAATGATCCTTTTCGTTCATAAGAAAAAATCAACAAGAACAATAAATATTAAATTTAATGATACGAATATTGATCACTCCTCATGTAAGAAATTTATAAGTAGTTTAGATCTTCAATAAATGGAAAACCATTTAACATACCCGAAAGGCCCTATATCGTAGAGCATGGAAACTTTAGGAGATACATATAATAATATCACCTTGAACAAGTCATTCTGATTCGACTATTTTATAACCATTCCCCCAAAGCTTATATTAATTATACGATACTCTATCTGCTGCGCTATCATGATAGTTTTATTCGCAATATACTCACAGTCCAAGTTAATATGCTCGTATTTATTCAACGTTTTTGAAGTAAGATTCTGTTCAGGTAGCAGTTTCACGCTTCTGGGCATCCACCTTTGACACTAAAACCAGCAAAAAATAGACACCATTTAAGTAAAAAAATTATTTTTTTGTCCTTTTCTGGGATTACTTGCCACAAAAGCCCACAATTTCATCTACTTCCTCACAAGCCTTAATTTTACTGGTGTTATAGCCAGTGTATCCATATTCATTTTTCGTTTTCCTCACTTGACAGATCGTTGCTTTTTTCACTAAACTGTAGCAATGTGGAAAAAAGTGGAGAAATGTGGATCTTACCTTGTATTAGATATCACATTATCAATCACTTGTTTATTTATTGTTCAAAAAAGTGAAGTGACAACAGATATGTTTAGAGGCACTAGCGCAATTACGCTTGACAGCAAAAATAGGATCACGATACCTACTAAGTATCGTGAAGAGCTATTTGCTGATTGCCAAGGAAAAATGGTCTGTACGGTTGATATTCAACATCCGTGTTTATTACTTTACCCTCTACCCGAATGGGAAGAAATTGAACTAAAACTGTGTAATTTATCAAGCATGAACCCGCAAGAGCGTTTATTGCAGCAAGTTATTTTAGGTAATGCTAGTGACTGCGAGATGGATAAAAACGGCAGGTTATTAATAAACGGTCCTTTAAGACAACATGCAAGTTTAGAAAAAAATGTCATGCTTGTTGGTCAATTGAAAAAATTTGAAATTTGGCATGACACAGCATGGCAATCGCAAATGCTTCAGGGCATTAGCAAAATACAATCGGGTGAAATTGAATTGACTGAACGCCTACTAGATTTATCACTTTAGTTTTACCAAAGTCACTTTTTAAAAATAAATGCGCTAACACTTTCGCGAACAAAGGTTATAAAAATAATAACATGGAATTAGACACCTCTCATATCTCAGTGCTGCTCAACGAAGCCGTTGATGGCTTAGCAATAACCGGTGACGGTTGCTTTATCGATTGTACTTTCGGTCGAGGCGGGCACTCGTCATTAATTCTTTCTAAGTTATCTGCCAATGGACGCTTAATTGCCATTGATCGTGATCCAACAGCAATTGTTGCGGCTGAAAAATTCAAAGATGACTCTCGTTTTTTGATTGAGCATGAAGGTTTTGCCGCTTTAGCTGAAATTGCAGAAAAGCACCAGTTAACTGGTAAAGTTGATGGCATATTACTTGATCTTGGAGTCTCTTCTCCCCAGCTCGATGAAGCTGAACGTGGTTTTAGCTTTATGAAAGATGGTCCACTTGATATGCGTATGGACACCAGTAAGGGCCAAACAGCAGCAGAATGGCTAGCGGTTGCGGATGTTGAAGACATCACATGGGTATTACGTACTTTTGGTGAGGAAAAGCATGCTTGGCGAATTGCCAATGCGATTGTAGATACTCGAGAAGAATCACCGTTAACCCGAACAAGTCAATTAGCAAAACTCATCAAAACCACAGCTCCCCAAAGAGAAATAAAAAAACATCCAGCAACACGAAGCTTTCAAGCTATTCGTATGTATATCAATAGTGAATTGGACCAAATTGAAAAAGCCCTTGTTGCTTCTCTTGACGTGCTATCAGAAGGCGGACGTCTTGTTGTTATTAGTTTTCACTCACTGGAAGATCGCTTAGTTAAACAGTTTATGAAAAAACATTCACAAGGTAAAAAAGTACCTCGTGGTTTGCCAATTAGTGAAGAAGAATTAAATAAGGGCAAAAAATTCGCGTTAATTGGTCGCAGATTAAAGCCAAGTCCAACGGAAGTTGAAGAAAATGTTCGCTCTCGTAGTTCAGTATTACGTGTTGCAGAGCGTTTAGAAAGAAACACTGATTAGTTATGGCTGCGCGTGCCTTAGTTTTTGATATTTGGCAAGATATTGTCCGTTATAGCGTTACTTATATTTTGTTGTTGTTTGTAGTGATGTCTTCGTTTTCTGTGATTTATTACAGTCATGTCAATCGACAGACAACCAGTGAACTTGAAATCTTATTGTCACAAAAAGATGACTTAAATATTGAATGGCGCAATTTATTATTAGAACAAAGTAGTTTGGCTGAGCACAGCGCAATTGAGAGTAAAGCAAAAAATCTATTGGATATGAAACGTCCTAATGGAAATTCGGAAGTGATTGTCACCTTGGAATAAAAACAGAACATAGGTGTAAGTTACTTGAGAGTACAAGTGCGTAGTTAAAAATATAGAAAAATTTAGTCGGGTTTAAGTCAGATATAAGCCGAGCCTAAGTTAGGCAATAGCAAAAGTAATAATATATATGGAGCGGTGTGAATAAAAAAGCAGCCAAAAACAATAACCCACTAAATACCGCCCCATGGCGTTATTATTTAGTGCTGGCTGTTGTTGCTCTTATTTATATCAGTTTGATGGCGCGAACCGCCTATATCCAGATAATTGAACCTGAAATGCTGAAAAAACAAGGCGATTTACGCTCTTTGCGCGTTGCTGCTAATACTGTTCAACGCGGTTCAATTGTTGATCGAAATGGCGCCGAGCTTGCCATCAGTGTACCCGTTGAAACGGTTTGGGCAGATCCTAAGATTATTATGGACAACAATGCCCTCGCTATGACCAAGCATTGGCAAGCCCTTGCAGACGTACTTGATCAAGATATAAACAAACTTATTGCTCGTGTGGTTAAAAATCCACGCAAACGTTTCATTTATTTAGAGCGTAAAATTTCGCCAGCGATGGCAAATTACATCAAAGAATTAAAAATCCCAGGAATACACTTACGTAAAGAGTCGAAGCGCTTTTATCCTACGGGTGAAATTAGTGCTCACCTTATTGGTTTCACCAATGTTGATGATAAAGGCATTGAAGGCATCGAGCGTATGTACGATGAATTACTCACGGGTACAGGCGGCGCTAAACGTTTTAGAAAAGATGCCAAAGGCCGAAAAATTGAAATTATTTCTGTTGAAGAACCAGAACAAGCTAAAGATATTACCTTAAGTATCGATCAACGTATTCAAGCAATAGCTTATAAAGAACTCAAAGGTGCGGTGCAGGCATTTAAAGCGACTTCAGGATCGGTAGTGGTAGCAAATATCCATACCGGTGAGATATTGGCAATGACCAATAGTCCATCGTATAACCCAAATAACCGTCGTAACACGGCAATTCATCGCTTTAGAAATCGTGCTATTACTGATATTTATGAGCCTGGATCTACCATGAAACCACTCACTGCGTTAACTGCGTTAGAATTTGGTTCAGCTAAGGCTAATTCTATTATAAACACCAGCCCTGGTTGGATGCGTTTAGGCGGACGTCGAGTCAGTGACCCTATTAATCGTGGTAAGTTATCAATTGAAGAAATCTTGGTCTCCTCATCAAATATGGGCACTACTAAATTAGCACTCTCTGTGCCAAAGGATTATCTATTAACCAAATTTTTTGATGCAGGTTTTGCTGATGACACGGGCACCAACCTAGTTGGTGAGAGCGCTGGTATGATGCATGATAGAAGTCGTTGGTCTAAATTCGAATTAGCAACCCTCTCTTGGGGCGCAGGACTTGCGATCACTCCTGCGCAATTGACACGTTTTTATATGGCTCTCGCTAATGGCGGAATAAAACGTAGATTAACCATCGTAAAAAACAATGGTGAAACGACTGACCCAGAAGATCAGGAAAGAATTTTTTCTGCCAAGAATAGTCTCGCTATCACTCATATGCTTGAAGCCGTGGTAGATGAACATGTACCAAAAGCAAAAATTGATGGCTATCGTGTCGGGGGGAAAACAGGTACTTCAATTAAAGCCGTCGCTGGTGGTTATGGTAATGATTATGTGGCTTTATTTGCCGGTGTTGCACCAATTTCCAATCCTGAGATCGTTGTTGTTGTGGTCATTAACGAACCTAGTGGAGACCTTTATCATGGTGGCGAAGTTGCCGCACCGGTATTTTCACGAGTGATGAAAGGTGCTTTACGTGTTCTTAATGTTGCTCCAGATGCACAAAAATCACGAACAGCCAGTGAGCATATTAAGTTTACGCATCCAGCACAAAAACAAGTAGCAGGAGAACATCATGCCTAAACCTGCTAGCCAAAATATAGTGACTTGTTTGACGGGATTTTCCATTGAACTACCAAGCTCAATTAATTTAATGGGCTTTTGTGGTGATCTTCACAACGATAGTCGAGCTATTGTTGAGGGTGACATTTTTTGCGCTATTATTGGTCATGATCAAGATGGTCGCCAATACATTGAGCAAGCAATAAAACAGGGTGCTAAGTTAGTGCTTGCTGAGTGTGAGAATATTACCGAACATGGTGATGTTACTTTTGCGTCAAGCCAAAACAAGGTAGCGATTGTTAAGTTCTATCAACTTAACCAGCATTTATTTACCCTGGCAAAAAATTACTATCAAGCGCCCCAAGATAATATGACCCTAGTGGGTATTACCGGTACCAATGGTAAAACCACCACCAGTCAATTGTTAGCTCAGATGCTTAGTGCCTATGATAAACCTTGTGCCGTTATTGGTACAAATGGTGCTGGACCTTTAGAGAATTTACAGCCTATAGAAAATACTACCCCTGGTGCTTGTGAATTACACCACATATTCAAGCGTTTTAATGATGATCACTCTGTCCATGGCAAGTTTAGCTATGTAGCGATGGAAGTGTCTTCTCATGCTTTATCACAAAAACGCGTGCAAGCAGACTTATTTGATATAGCCATTTTTACCAATTTAAGCCGAGATCATCTTGATTACCATGGTTCAATGGCAAGTTATGGTGAGGCGAAAAAGCAGATATTTAGTGCGGATAGTAACCAAGTTGCGGTCGTGAACTTTGATGATAAACAAGCGAAAAAGTGGCTAAAAAACTGGCCTGAACAACAAACGCTTTGGTTATATGGCCGTGAAAAAACTATAAACACCCATAAGCACTTTGTAACAGCTAAAGGTATTAATCACCATAGTCATGGTGTCTCATTTACCTTAACGAGCCATTTAGGTGATATCGATATTACCAGTCCATTATTGGGCGATTTCAACATTGATAATTTATTGGCGGCCATCAGTGTGCTGCTTATCCAAGGCATACCATTAAGCGAACTTCCCTATTTAGTTACTCAAGTGAATGCAATAGCTGGTCGAATGGAAGCAACCAGTGCTAAATATTTAGCAACCGCCGTAGTCGATTATGCTCACACGCCTGATGCGTTAGAAAAAGCGTTGCAAGCTTGTCGTCAACATTGTGCAGGTGAGCTTTATGTTGTGTTTGGTTGTGGCGGTGATAGAGATAAAGGCAAAAGGCCTTTAATGGCACAAGCGGCAGAAAAGTATGCTGATCATTTGGTCGTTACCAATGATAACCCGCGTAGTGAAGATGCCCAATTGATAGCAAATGATATTGTTGCCGGTTTTACCAATCCAGATGCAAAGCAAATAACGATTATTTTAGAAAGAGAACACGCGGTATTGAAAACCCTGAATAAAGCAAAGCCTGGCGATATTGTACTGTTGGCAGGTAAAGGTCACGAAGATTACGTCATTGTTGCTAAGCATGATGAACATGGTGCAATCATTGGCACCCAGAAATTAGCTTATAACGAACGCTTAGTAGTGAAAAACTTTTATCAAAAGCATGCAGGCTTAGCCACATTATCTAATGAGGCAAACTTATGATTACAATTTCACTGACTACTTTAGCTAAAGTTACTGATGGCGAACTCATTGTTCCAGAAAAACAGGCTGCGCTAAGTTTCGATGATTTAGCTATAAACGATTTAGTCATTGATAGCCGCGCCATTGATGAAAATTCTGATAAAGACATTGCTTTTTTAGCGCTCAAAGGTCCTAGTTTTGATGGTCACCGTTTTGCAGAGCAAGTCATCAAACAAGGGTGTCAATTACTCATCGTTGATCATCATTTGAACTCAGTGACTGATACCGCGCAATTAATCGTTAGCGATACGCGTATTGCCTTAGGTAAAATTGCCGCGTTTGTTAAAAAAGAAGTAGCCCCAAAAACTGTCGGTATTACTGGTAGTAGTGGAAAAACAACCGTTAAAGAAATGGTTGCGGCTATCTTATCTCGTTTAGGTAAAGTCTTAGCAACTGATGGTAATTTTAATAATGATATTGGCGTGCCATTAACGTTACTTCGCTTAGATAACAGCCATGATTTTGCTGTTATTGAAATGGGGGCTAATCATATGGGTGAAATTGCCTATACCACAGGGTTAACTCAGCCAGATGTTGCCGTGATTAATAATATTGCCGCAGCGCACCTAGAAGGTTTTGGCGATTTATGTGGCGTAGCTCGGGCAAAAGGTGAAATATTTTCAGGTCTTGGCGAAAATGGTGTTGCCCTATATAACCAAGACACCAAGTACACCAGTAAATGGCAATGGCGTTTAACGGATAAAACGGTTCGTACCTTTTCTTGTGTTAATAAAGCCAATTGTTATAGCGAAAAGGTCAGTTTAGACAACAATGGTTGCGCCAGTTTTACCTTGCAAAGCGAGCAGGGCTCTTGTGTTGTCACGTTAACTATACCTGGCCAGCATAATGTTTGTAATGCGGTTGCTGCGGCTTCTATTGCGTTAGAATTTGGTGCCAGCCTTGAAGACATTCAGTTAGGTTTAGCTCAAATGCAGCCAGTCAAAGGTCGATTAAATTTACACCAATTAGAAAATAAAAAAACGGGCTGCAACATAAAACTGATTGATGATAGCTATAACGCTAACCTTGAATCAGCAAAAGCGGCCGCGCAATTATTATCAAGCTATCCAGGTAAGCAATTACTTATTCTAGGTGACATGGGCGAGCTAGGTAGTGAAGCACGAAGTTATCATCAAGAGGTTGGCGAGTTTGCTAAGCACTTACAGTTAAATACTCTATTGTCGTTAGGTGTGTTAAGTCAAAGTGCCAGTGATGCTTTTGCCAAAGACAATCACAAAAATGATCAAAGTCAGCATTTCAATCAAAGAGCTGATTTGATGACCCATTTATTTACCATGTTGAGTCAACAATTGTCTGTTGGTCAGCAAGATATTGCTATTTTAGTTAAAGGCTCTCGAAGTGCACATATGGAGCATGTAGTGACAAAAATTATTGATTGGTTTGAACAAATGAATACCCAGCAAGCTATAAATCAAGAACAAAGTACTAGCCCAGAAAATGTTGCTAGTGATAATCAAAGTAAAGAAGGTATGGCTTAATGTTATTGTGGTTAGGTGAGTATTTAACTCAATTTTATTCAGCGTTTAATGTTTTCTCCTATTTAACATTTCGCGCCATTATCAGTACGCTAACCGCGTTATTTATATCATTGTATTTTGGTCCTAAACTTATTCGTTATTTGCAAAAAATGCAAATTGGTCAAACGGTAAGAGATGATGGTCCTGAAAGTCATTTATCTAAATCAGGTACACCCACTATGGGCGGCCTGTTAATACTCGCTTCCATTGTGGTCAGTGTTTTACTCTGGGCTGATTTAAGCAATATTTATGTTTGGGTGGTGTTATTCGTAATAGTGAGCTTTGGCATTGTTGGTTTTGTGGATGATTATCGTAAGGTCATTCGTAAAGACGCGAATGGTCTAATAGCTCGTTGGAAATACTTTTGGCAAACTGTCATCGGTTTAAGCACCGCGCTATTTTTATATTTTATTGCACAAAGCCCGAATGAAACAGCGTTATTAATACCTTTTGTGAAAGAGTTATTACCGCAGTTAGGCATCTTTTATGTAGTGATGAGCTATTTCGTTATTGTCGGTACATCAAATGCGGTTAACTTAACTGATGGTCTTGATGGTCTAGCTATTGTGCCTACCATTATGGTCGCAGGGGCTTTTGCATTATTTGCTTATGTCACGGGTAATGTAAATTTTTCAAGTTACTTAAATATTCCACATATAGCTTTAACAAGTGAATTAGTCGTCGTTTGTACCGCAATTGTAGGTGCAGGGTTAGGCTTCTTATGGTTTAACACTTATCCAGCACAAGTCTTTATGGGTGATGTCGGTTCTCTTTCGTTAGGCGCAGCACTTGGTGTTATTGCGATACTTGTTCGCCAAGAATTAGTTTTATTTATTATGGGCGGTGTTTTCGTTATGGAGACCGTCTCAGTTATTTTACAGGTTGGTTCATATAAAATGCGCGGTCAGCGTATTTTCCGTATGGCGCCAATTCATCACCACTACGAATTAAAAGGCTGGCCAGAGCCGCGAGTCATTGTTCGTTTCTGGATTATTTCATTGATATTAGTATTGATAGGTTTAGCGACCTTGAAGTTACGCTAAATAAAACCGTTAAATATATAATGTTTAAAAAAAGATAGTTAAACAAAATAAGGTAAATTTAAATAAGTTATGACTTGGTTAACAGCGTTTAAAGATAAAAATATTGTCGTGCTAGGAGCAGGAATGACAGGTTTGTCATGCCTACGTTTTTTGCACGCACAAGATTTGTCATTTGCTGTTAATGATTCACGATCTATGCCTTTTATAAATACTGAAGAACAAACTCAATACGAGCATAATTATCCAAATGCTAAATTTGTGCTCGGTCAATGGCAACAAAGTTTAATTTCCAATGCTGATATAATTATTGCCAGTCCAGGTATTGATTTAGTCAGTGAAGGTCTTACTGCACTTATTTCAGAAAACTGTCAGGTTATAGGAGATGTTGAATTATTTTGCTTAGTTAACAATAGCCGCACCTGCCCCATGGAAATGTTGGCAGTCACTGGCTCAAATGGTAAATCTACCGTAGTGTCACTGTTAACTTATCTAGCAAAAGCTATCGGGGTTAATGCTGCATTGGCAGGTAACATCGGAGAGCCAATACTTGATCTGCTTCAACGAGAACATCTGGGCGACTCTCGGCGTGCTAATCAACCAGACATTGTCGTTGTCGAGCTTTCGAGTTTCCAACTAGAAACGTTATCTAGCATGCATGCTATTGCCGCGAGTGTGCTTAATTTAAGTGATGATCACCTAGATAGACATAAGACCTTAGCGAATTATCAGGCCATTAAACAAAGCATTTATCCACAAGCAAAAATTGCCGTAGTTAGTAGAGAAGACCAAGCAACCAATACTTTAATTGAAATTCAAGAAACAATTTCCTTTGGTTTAAATAAACCAGAGCAAGACTGTTTTGGTCTGCAAGTCATCGATAATAAGCAGGTATTGATGTTTGGTGAACAAGCATTAATTTCAATTGATGAATTACCACTTGCCGGTATGCATAATGCACTCAATTATATGGCCGCTTTAGCGCTCGGTTATAGCGCTGGTTGGCCGTTATCAGCCATGACAGAGAACCTCGCAGGATTTATGGGCTTAGCTCATCGTTGTCAACGTGTGGCGAGTGAAGATTATATTCAATGGATTAATGATTCTAAGGCGACAAATGTTGGTGCAACACTCGCCGCTATTACTGGTTTAGCCCCGACGATTACCGGTAAAAACAAGTTAATTCTTATTGCTGGCGGTGATGGCAAAGGGGCTGATTTTTCACCGCTGACCACTATAGTAAATTGCGATGTAAATCAGCTGATTACTTTAGGTAAGGATGGCGCTGAAATTGCTAATTTAGTGAGTGATGCTATTCAAGTAAATACGCTTAGTGAAGCCGTAGAACAAGCTAAGAAAATAGCTAAACCAGGTGACATGGTCTTACTATCACCAGCTTGCGCTAGTATTGATATGTTCAAAAATTATCAAGTACGCGGTGAGCAATTTATTGCTGCAGTACAAGCTAAGGAGGACTCATGTCGTTAGAAAAAACCATGACCTTAGCCAGAACAATGTCTTTAGAAACGACTCAAGCAATATCAAAGACGTTATCACAAGTGCCAGTACCGCCATTACCTGAGTGGATTAATCGCCTTATGGCGGGTTCAAATCAATATGGCGCAAATGCTTTCGACCGAAGCTTTATCGTGTTGGGACTTACTATGTATATGGTCGGGCTCGTCATGGTCGCATCTTCATCTATACCGGTAGCAGAACGCCTATTCAACAATCCATTTCATTTTGTAATTCGCCACGGTATTTATATTGGATTAAGCCTTGCTGTAGCCGGTGTTGCTTTACAAATCCCTATGTCTTGGTGGCATAAAAACAGTAGTTACTTATTAGGCTTTGCCATTGTATTACTTGTAACTGTGTTGCTAATAGGTCGCTCAGTAAATGGCTCGACTCGTTGGATTGTGCTTGGCCCGATTACGGTGCAAGCAGCAGAGCCAGCCAAGTTGTTCTTCTTTTGTTATTTATCTGCCTACCTAGTACGTCGTCGTGAACAAGTAATGGAAAACCTAAAAGGTTTTATCAAGCCGTTGATTGTTTTTGGCGTTATGGCTGCATTGTTATTATTACAGCCTGATTTAGGTACTGTTATTGTGATGTTTGTTACCACGTTCGGTTTGTTATTTTTAGCTGGCGCTAAGTTATGGCAATTTATCGCCATGGCATTAGTTGGAGCCACGTCATTGGGAATGCTTGCTTATTTTGAACCCTATCGCTGGCGACGAGTGACTAGCTTTTTAGACCCGTGGCAAGACCCATTTGGCAGTGGTTATCAGCTAACCCAATCATTAATGGCTTATGGTCGTGGTGAAGTATTAGGTCAGGGGTTAGGTAATAGCATACAAAAATTAGAGTATTTGCCAGAAGCGCATACCGATTTTGTTATGGCTGTTTTGGCTGAAGAATTCGGCTTTGTCGGGATAAGTGTGGTGCTACTACTGAGTATGACCTTGGTTTACAAAGCACTTATTTTAGGACGTTATGCACTGGCTAAAGAAAAATATTTTGAAGGTTTTTTAGCGTATTCGATCGGTATTTGGATGTGTTTTCAAGCAGCGGTAAACATTGGTGCAAGTGCAGGAATTGTACCTACGAAAGGATTAACAATGCCACTGATTAGTTACGGTGGTAGCTCGATGATAATTATGACTCTAGCGTTAGTTCTTTTAATACGCATCGACCATGAAATTCGTCTACAAAGTATTCAGGCGACTAGCTCGAAAAGAACGACTAAGAAAGAGTCTAAGAGTAAAATTAAGCAAAATGGTGATAAATAATGAGCGCTAATCATGGCCAAGGTAATAAAGGTTTAACAAAAACTTTGTTAGTCATGGCTGGTGGCACCGGCGGACATATATTCCCCGGCATTGCGGTTGCCGATGAACTTAAAGCGCAAGGGTGGAAAATCCATTGGCTAGGAACTGCCGATCGTATGGAAGCTAAAATTGTTCCTGAGCATGGTTATGATATATCGTTTATCAATATAAGTGGTCTGCGTGGTAAAAATCTATTAGCAACGCTTGTTATGCCTTTTAAATTGTTACGATCCTTGATACAAGCAAGACGTGTGATTAAAACAGTGAAACCTGATGTTGTTTTAGGCATGGGTGGCTATGCTAGTGCACCGGGTGGTTTAGCAGCATGGCTTAGTAAAATACCGCTAATTATTCATGAACAAAATGCTGCTGCTGGATTAAGTAATCGTTTGTTAGCCCGTATTGCCGATAAAGTATGCTGCGCTTTTCCTAATGCTTTTGTTAGCGAAATTGATGTTGAAGTAGTTGGTAACCCACTACGAGCATCCATTGGTCAACAAGCAGAGGTTGTTGAAAATGCAAAGCAAAGTAATCGAGGTAGTAAAAATATTCTCGTGGTGGGTGGTAGTTTAGGCGCTCAAGTCTTAAATAACGTGATGCCGAGTAGTTTTAAGATCCTATCAGAAAGTGATGAGAAATATTGTATATGGCACCAAACGGGCGACAATAACCAAGCACAAGTCACTGCATCTTATAGTCAAGAGAATATCGAGACAGGCAGAGTAAAAGTTACTGAATTCATTACTGATATCGCTGAAGCGTATCAGTGGGCTGATATTGTCATTTGTCGTGCAGGAGCGCTAACCGTGTCAGAATTAGCCATGGCGGGAACACCAGCTATTTTTGTACCACTACCGCATGCCGTAGATGATCATCAAACAAAAAATGCGCTATATCTCGTCAAGCGTGAGGCAGGAAAGTTATTGCCACAGAAAAAATTGAATAATGAGAGTATCACGTCGTTAATAATCGAGCTATTTGATCAGCCTCGAACTTTAGCTGATATGGCTAAAGCTTGTTTGAGTGCTGCAAACAGTGATGCAAGTCAGAAAGTAGCAAAATTGTGCCAACAGCTTTCAAAATCGAATGGCGCAGAACTTAGAAATAATGAAGAGAAAATATGATTAAGCAAGTTAACCCAAGTAATAGTAGCAGCTCAAATACTAATTCAATTAAAGGTACCAACTCAACTGTAGCTCAGGTACCTGAAATGCGCCGGGTAAAACGTATCCATTTTGTTGGCATAGGTGGCGCTGGTATGGGCGGTATTGCTGAGGTGTTGCTTAATGAAGGTTATCAAATTTCAGGTTCAGATATTGGTGAAAACCAAGTGGTTAAACGCTTAAAAGCCCTAGGTGCGACCATTGTCATTGGTCACAATGCAGAAAATGTGGTTCAAGCCAGCGTAATAGTAGTATCTACTGCGATAAACAGTGAAAACCCTGAACTAGTTAAAGCAAAAGAATTACGTATTCCTGTGGTTAGACGAGCAGAAATGCTAGCTGAATTAATGCGTTTTAGACACGGGATTGCTATTGCAGGTACGCACGGAAAAACAACCACTACGAGTTTAATTGCCAGCATTTTTGCTCAAGGAAAATTAGATCCTACGTTTGTTATTGGTGGCTTACTAAATAGTGCAGGTACCAATGCCCGATTAGGTAGTAGTCGTTACTTGGTTGCGGAAGCTGATGAAAGTGATGCCTCTTTTTTACATTTACAGCCTATGGTCGCGGTCATTACTAATATCGATGAAGATCATATGGAAACTTACCAAGGTGATTTTGAAAAACTTAAAGATACCTACATAGAATTTTTACATAACTTGCCATTTTATGGTTTAGCCGTTGTATGTATTGATAACCCAGTAGTGCGTGAATTATTACCACGCATTAGCCGTCAAGTGATCACTTATGGTTTCTCCGAAGACGCCGATGTAAGAGCAGTAAATTATCAGCAAAATGGTGCCGTTAGTCATTTCACCGTTGAGGTCGCAGGGCAGGAACCGTTAGATATGAGCGTAAACTTGCCTGGTCAGCATAATGTATTAAATGCTTTGGCTGGTGTAGCAGTAGCGAAAGACGAGGGAGTTAATGATGAAGCGATTTGTCAGGCATTAACCGAGTTTGAAGGTATTGGTAGACGCTTTGAAAAACTAGCTGATGTTACTACAGCTGCGGGTAATATGGTTTTGGTTGATGATTACGGTCATCATCCGAGTGAAGTAAAAGCCACTATTTTAGCTATGCGCCAAGGTTGGCCAGATAAACGTTTAGTCATGGTTTTTCAACCGCATCGTTATTCTCGAACTCGCGATTTATATGAAGACTTTGTTGAAGTGTTGTCAGAAGTTGACTGTTTATTCTTGCTTGATGTTTATGCTGCGGGAGAAACACCGATCTCGTCTGCTGATAGCAAAAGCTTAGCACGGTCAATTCGTCTACGTGGTCAAATAGAACCTGTTTACGTCAGTGATGTAGATAAATTGCCCCAATTATTAGCGGCTCAGTTACAAGATAACGATATGGTTATTACACAGGGAGCCGGAAGTATTGGCGCGGTAGCTCGTAACTTAGCTGATCATAGTTTGTTGCATGTTAACTCTACAGCTAAGGGTGACAAGTAATGGGCAATACTTTGGAACCTTCAATGGATAAATCACTAGCATTGCTCAAGCAAGAGAAGATTGCTGTGCTTTATGGTGGTAACTCAGCAGAACGTGATGTCTCACTGAATTCCGGGAAAGCGATTGCCAAAGGCCTGGAAGACGCGGGTTTTAATGTTGTTTTAATCGATACTCAAATAGTGCCGTTAACTGATTTAGTGAGTAAAAAAATAGACCGGGTTTTCATTGCCTTACATGGTAGAGGTGGTGAGGATGGTTGTTTGCAAGGTGCACTTGAGTATTTAGATATTCCCTATACAGGCTCGAATGTTTTAGGTTCCTCGCTTTCAATGGATAAAGTACGAAGTAAACAAATTTTTAAAGCGTGCGACATACCAACAGCACCTTTTACCGTCGTTAATAAAGCTGATTTTGCAACATTATCATTAGAAAATATTCTCGCTGACTTAGGTGGTCGAGTGATGGTGAAACCAGCGAATGAAGGTTCAAGTATTGGTATGGCACAGGCGAAAAACATTGTGCAATTGCGTAACGCGTTAATTGAAGCGTTTGGTTTTGACACCCAAGTATTACTCGAAGCTTGGATTGATGGCCCAGAATATACCGTCACCATTTTAGGTGATAAGGCTTTACCTGCTATTCATATGGAAACGCCACGTGAATTTTATGATTATGAGGCAAAGTATCAATCGACAAGTACACAATATCACTGCCCATGTGGATTAAATGAACGTGATGAAGATGAAGTGAAATCTTTGTCTATTAAAGCGTTTAATGCAACAGGTGCTCAAGGATGGGGACGGGTTGATATAATGCGTAATAGGGCTGGCGAATGGCAGATATTAGAAGTTAATACTGTACCTGGGATGACAGAAACGTCGCTCGTACCAAAAGCAGCAAAGGTATTCGGTTTGAACTTTAGTGAGTTAGTGACTCAAATTTTACAGCTTAGTGTCAAAGAGTAATAAACGACTATGACGAAAAAACAGCAAGGCAATAGCAAAACAGCAACACAACTAGGCCAAGACAGCACGTTGTCTTTTGGTTTGGGTTTGGTGTTTTTTATTGTCGTGCTGTTTAGCCTAATAACGATCAGTTATTGGCTTACTCAGCATTTCATTGGTCAAGAAAGTGCACCGGTAACCTCAATTGTGGTTTCCGGAGAAATGCCTTATAGCCAACGTAGCGATATTATCAATGCGATAGATCAGGTTGATATGGGGAATTTCTTTCAAGTCGATGTTAATGAAGTACAAAGTTATGTACTGACTTTACCTTGGGTATACTCAGTAGCTGTAAGAAAGCAGTGGCCGAATGAATTGAAAATATATGTAGTTGACCAAAACCCGATAGCATTATGGAATGGCAATTTTTTGATCAATCAGCTTGGTCAAGTTTTTCAGGCTGATATTGAACGTATTAATCATTACCTTCCTAACTTTTTTGGTCCTGAAGGAAGTGAGTTGTTAGCGTTAGAAAACTATAGAGATCTCAATGCATTACTTGACTATAAAGCACTAAAAATTGATGAGTTAGTACTGAGTGAACGTTTTTCTTGGCAGCTAACCTTGGATGATGGCGTGACCTTAAATTTAGGTCGTGAAGAGCGAGTTGAGCGTATTCAACGTTTTATGGATGTTTATCCAATAATTAAAGCACAGCTAAAGGCGAAAAAAATTACAGAAAAACAGCAAAATCAGGCGGTTGATTACATCGATTTGCGGTATGATACGGGATTGGCTGTTGGTTGGAAAACAGTAGATAAAATTACACGAATTAAATTGCATAAAAATAGCAATAATAATCACCTTAAATCAACACTATTAGTTAAGAGTTTAAGTTAAATGTCTAAAGCAGCAGAAAGAAAATTAGTGGTTGGCCTTGATATAGGCACCTCCAAAATATCTGTCGCAGTAGGAGAGATTACGCCAGACAACCAATTGAGTATTATTGGTGTTGGTAATCAACCTGCTCGCGGTATGGATAAAGGCGGAGTTAACGACTTGAATTTAGTTATTCAAGCGATTCAACGCGCCATTAATGAAGCTGAATTGATGGCAGACTGTCAAATAAGCTCAATATATTTAGGTATTTCAGGGAAGCATATTAGTTGCCAAAATGAAAATGGCATGGTGCCAATTAATGACAAAGAAGTTATTCAAGAAGATGTCGATAATGTAATTCATACCGCGCGTTCAGTTCCTATTTCAGCAGAACGCCGTATGCTGCATGTCCTTCCGCAGGAATACAGCATTGATTGTCAAGACGGTATTAAAAGTCCAATAGGCATGTCTGGTGTACGTATGGAAGCTAAAGTTCATATCGTTACTTGCGCCAACGACATGGCTAAAAACTTAGTGAAATGTGTTGAACGCTGTGATTTGACAGCAGATCAATTGATTTTTTCAGCATTAGCTTCAAGCTATGCGGTGTTAACCGATGATGAAAAAGAATTAGGTGTGTGTGTTGTTGATATGGGCGCAGGCACAATGGATATTTCAGTCTTTACTGGTGGAACTTTACGACATACAGCGGTAATCCCTGTAGCAGGCAATCAGGTCACTAGTGATATTTCTAAAATATTTAGAACACCACTAAGTCATGCTGAAGATATTAAGGTGCAGTACGCCTGTGCTTTAAAACAATTGGTTAGCATGGAAGAAAGTATTGATGTGCCAAGTGTTGGTGGTCGTCCTGCTCGTTCAATGTCGCGTCATACATTATCTGAAGTGGTTGAACCTAGATATCAAGAGTTATTCGAGTTAATACAAGACGAAATTAGAGAATCTGGTTTAGAAGATCAAATTGCTGCCGGTTATGTACTAACAGGTGGTACGGCGAAAATGGAAGGTGTACTTGAGTTTGCCGAAGAGATTTTCCAAATGCCGGTTCGTATTGCTAATCCATTATCAGTGCAAGGATTAAAAGAGTATGTAAACGATCCTACTTACTCCACAGTAGTTGGCCTTCTACATTATGGTATGCAGGCGACGAGTGAAGTGAATAGTACGGCGAAAAAACGAGAAAGTGTTGGTGACTTTTGGTCAAGAATACATGCCTGGTTTAAGGGCGAGTTCTAAAAATTTGTGTTGTGAGCTGTTAGATGGAAATAACAGTTATCTCGAATTGTTGTTAATTTAAGTAACAAATAACAACAGTTTATTAAATATTTTAAGTTATTGTAAGTAAAACGGAGAGAGAAAAATGTTTGAATTAATGGAAGACCATAGCGAAGAAGCGATAATTAAAGTTATCGGCGTTGGTGGCGGTGGTGGTAATGCCGTTGAACACATGGTTTCACAAACGATTGAAGGTGTCGAGTTTGTTACAGCAAACACAGACTCGCAAGCGTTACGTAATTCTTCTGCAGATGTCACTTTACAACTTGGCGCTGATGTCACTAAAGGGTTGGGCGCTGGCGCAAACCCTGAAATTGGCCGTTGTGCAGCTGAAGAAGATAGAGAAACTATTAAGCAAGCCTTGCAAGGTGCCGATATGATATTTATCGCAGCTGGTATGGGTGGTGGTACAGGTACTGGCGCGGCACCTGTAGTTGCTGAAATTGCTAAAGAAATGGGGATTTTAACGGTTGCTGTCGTAACAAAACCGTTCCCATTTGAAGGTAAAAAGCGAATGAACTATGCCGACCAAGGCATTGAGTTTTTATCTAAAAGCGTTGATTCACTTATTACTATTCCTAACGAAAAGTTACTGAAAGTACTTGGTCCAGGAACTAGTTTATTAGATGCCTTTAAAGCAGCAAATAACGTGTTACTTGGCGCAGTGCAAGGTATTGCAGAATTAATTACTCGTCCTGGTTTGATAAATGTCGATTTTGCCGATGTACGTACTGTTATGTCTGAAATGGGTACTGCTATGATGGGTTCTGGTACTGCTTCTGGCGATGATAGAGCACAAGAAGCTGCAGATGCTGCTATTTCAAGTCCTTTACTAGAGGATGTGGATTTAGCTGGTGCACGCGGTATCTTAGTTAATATTACTGCAGGCATGGATATTAGTATCGATGAGTTTGAGACTGTCGGTAACGCCGTCAAAGCTTTTGCTTCTGAAAATGCAACTGTTGTTGTTGGTGCTGTTATTGATATGGATATGACAGATGAGCTTCGTGTAACCGTTGTTGCTACGGGTATTGGCGCTGAAAGTAAGCCTGATATTACGTTAGTAAACCCTATGCCAATGGCCGAAGCAAAAGTTGTAGGTGGCGATTATACACCAGCTGCACCACAGGCAAATTTAGCGACTGAAGCAATAGCTATGACTGATAGCAATGCGCAAAAAGCAGCAGCAACGGACTTAGATACCTATTTAGATATTCCTGCCTTTTTACGTAAGCAAGCGGATTAACTATCTAGTTATTAGATCTAACTAAGTTCAACTGTCATTGGTATTTTTGATTTTAGCGCTTTTTTTTGATATATTATGCGCCCTGAAAAGAGCTTAGCTACTTTTACTCCTAAATCTTTGCTTAGATTTAATAGGGAGTCGGTAGGTAGTTCATTTTAATAATGGGGTAAAATGCTGCATGTAGATGTTTTTATATGGCTCAGTGCTAAGTAAAAAATTTATAAAAGCAATTGCATTTATTAACCAATAAAAAGCAAAGTAAGCGAGGCTGATATGATTAAGCAACGTACATTAAAAACGAGTGTTTCAACAGTAGGTGTTGGTTTACATAAAGGTGAAAAAGTGCAGGTTACTCTCCGTCCTGCGCCAGCAAACACCGGTATTGTTTTCCGTCGAGTTGATCTTGACCCTGTGGTTGATATCAAAGCGTCACCAGAAGCTGTGGGCGAAACAACGTTATGTACCTGTTTAGTTAATGAGCAGCAAGTTAAGGTTTCAACAGTTGAACATTTACTCTCAGCTGTTGCAGGCTTAGGTATCGATAATTTAATTATTGATGTTGATTCAGCTGAAATTCCTATTATGGATGGCAGTGCTTTACCTTTTGTTTACTTAATTCAATCAGTAGGCATTGAGACATTAAATGCGCCAAAACGCTTTTTGCGTATTAAGAAACCTATTCGCGTTGAAGAAGGCGATAAATGGGCAGAGTTATTGCCTTATGAAGGTTTTAGGGTCAATTTTTCTATTGAATTTGAACATCCCGTTATTGAGAAAACTTGTCAAACCATGAGTATGGACTTTTCTAGTTGCTCTTTTATTAAAGAAATTAGTCGTGCTAGAACCTTTGGTTTTATGAAAGATATTGAGTTCTTACGCTCTCATAATTTGGCGTTGGGTGGCAGTTTAGAAAATGCCATAGTGCTTGATAATTATAGAATGCTTAATAAAAATGAATTACGTTATGATGACGAATTTGTAAAGCATAAAATACTTGATGCTATTGGCGACCTTTATATGGGCAGTGCGAGTATTTTAGGTGAATTAAACGCTTTTAAATCAGGACATGGTTTAAATAACCTATTGCTTAGAGAAGTCTTTAAACGGACTGATTCATGGGAATGGGTAACGTATGAAGGTGATAAAGCTTCACCGATAGAATATCAGGAAATTAACGCCACTGCATTTTAGTTTATACCCATTACTATTCAAAGTGCAGGATTTCAGTGGGAATTAAAATGGACTTTAGGCAAGGGAAATTATTTAAGCATAGTCACTCTATGGTTTGATTATTTAACGCCGTATAAAGTCATTTTAAACCCATCGAAGAAGCGCTTGAGCAACATTACTTCATCGTTGTTGTGAATTATAATGGAACAACCATTATTTCTTCAAAGCGCCTTGAATTGAAATAGCTCAAGCACTCTGAAAGCTGCATCTTGATTGGTAACGGGTATATCCACGCTTCTCAAAATGCGGACATTACTCTATAACTATTTAAGGTCAGTGTTCGCATAGTTTAATTCGTTGCACAGCTTACTTTCTTCCCGCAACAAGTGCTAATTTCTCTAGTTTTTCTTTCAAGCCTTTCGGTGCGTTTTTTGCGATTTCCAAAAACTGCTTGGCGGTTTTCTCGTTCACAACATAATTACTTTGGGTGGACTTTACGGGTACTGATTGCAAAAGATCAGCGCGTGTTTTTTCGGTAACTTCATGTAGTTGCTGGCGAAAACCCTGTGGGTTGACTTTAATTTCTATTTTTTGAAAGTTACCATCAGTGCTACTCATTAATGCATTACAAATAGTGTTGCGTTCAAACTGTAGTCGTTGTCCCCAAACAGGAGACTTCACTTCTATAATTAGAGTATCTTTTCGGCAATTTGCAATATGCCAAGCATCTACTGGCAAATCAGGGCAAATTTGCCGTACAATGTCCGCCAAGATGGTCAAAGAGTTGGTTTTTGTCTGAATATGTGCCAAAGTGCCTGTCGTTGTTTGCAATAGCGCTGACATATTAATAGGGACTTTTGATTTTCTAGCCATTGTTGTCACCAAAAATTAGCAAAACTCAGTAATAATGCTTACTGAATAAATTAACCGAAATAGATGCCTATGAGTTTAACACTACTATACCGAGGAAAGAACGTCAGATTTTCAATGCGCCTTACTAAATTGCATTGGTTATCAGCGGTGTGTGCCTTTGCACTAATTTCCGGGTTAATTGTTCATCTAATTGCCAGTAATAAATCACAACCTAATGGCGATAAGTACCAAGTTTTATCTCAAAATCACCTAGCTCCGATTCAGGTTAAAAATCAACAAATTACTGCACTGACAATTAAATTAGCTGAATTGCAAAGCCAGGTATTACGTTTAAATGCCCTAGGTGATCGTTTGGCTGATGATGCTAACATTCCTGAGAAAGAATTTAACTTCAACAAACTCCCTGCGAGTGGCGGGCCAGCATCGAAGACTTTGTTAGTGAATGATAAAACACTGAAACAACTCTTTATTGAAATAGAGGGCTTTGAAAGTGAGTTAAATTATGAAGAAAAACAGCTACAAATGCTTGAATCTTTAACCTTTGGTCACCATATACAAAATAATGGTTACTTATCTGGTAGGCCGATAACCAAAGGTTGGTTATCTTCATATTATGGTGTTCGTAAAGACCCATTTAATGGTAAGCCTACAATGCACAAAGGCGTTGATTTTGCTGGAAAAGAAAACACCGCCATTATTGCTACTGCTTCAGGAGTTGTTACTTGGGCGAGTAAACGCTACGGCTATGGGCAACTCATTGAAATAAACCACGGTGGGGGATTAACGACTCGCTATGGTCATAATAAAGATTTACTGGTAAATGTTGGTGATGTTGTAAATAAAGGGCAAAATATTGCGCGTATGGGCAGTACTGGCCGCTCAACAGGGCCGCATGTTCACTATGAAATATTACGAAATAATAAACAAATTAATCCAATTAAATTTGTTTATCGCAAAGGGAAATAACCGACAAAAGCAGTAAGCGGTTATCATAATACATTCACGAAAGGTGGCGAACGTAGCCATCAATAATTCTCACTAAATGGTTTAAATAAGATGTTTGGAAATTTGTTAACAAAAATGTTTGGTAGTCGAAATGATAGATTACTAAAACAAATGAGCAAAGAAGTAACTAAAATAAATGCACTTGAACCCGTATTAGAAGCGTTAAGTGATGAAGAATTAAAAGCCAAAACCACTGAGTTTAAAGAGCGATTTTCTCAAGGTGAAACAGTAGAACAATTGTTAGCTGAAGCTTTTGCTGTAGTAAGAGAAGCCAGTAAACGAGTGTTTGGTATGCGTCATTTTGATGTGCAAATGATTGGTGGCATGGTACTAAATGAAGGCAAAATTGCCGAAATGCGTACTGGTGAAGGTAAAACATTAACGGCAACTTTGCCGTCATACCTTAATGCGTTGACTGATAAAGGTGTTCACGTTATTACTGTCAATGATTACCTTGCTACTCGTGATGCAGATTGGAGTCGTCCTTTATTTGAATTTCTTGGATTAACTGTTGGCTGTAATGTTGCAGGAATGACAACTCAAGATAAACAAGCTGCATATCAATCTGATATCACTTACGGCACAAATAACGAATTTGGTTTTGACTATTTACGTGACAATATGGTGTTCTCACCGCAAGAGCGTTCTCAAAAGCCACTACACTTTGCCATTATAGATGAAGTTGATTCAATCCTAATTGACGAAGCTAGAACGCCACTGATTATTTCAGGTCAAGCTGAAGATAGCTCTGCACTTTATAAGATAATTAATACTTTAGTACCTACGCTTGAACAGCAAGAAGAAGAAGATAAAGAAGGTGAAGAAAGCACGGGTGATTTCACTATTGATGAAAAAGCCAAGCAAGTTTATTTAACAGAGCGTGGCCAAATTCATATTGAAGAGATTATGGTTGAAAAAGAGTTACTCACTGCAGGTGACACTTTATTTTCAGCAGCTAATATAACGTTATTACACCATGTTATGGCAGCACTTCGCGCTCATAAACTGTTTCAAAAAGATGTCGATTATATCGTAAAAGATGACGAGATAGTCATTGTCGATGAGCATACAGGTCGAACGATGGAAGGTCGTCGTTGGTCTGAAGGTCTTCATCAGGCAGTTGAAGCAAAAGAAGGCGTTAATATTCAAAATGAAAATCAGACGCTAGCTTCTATCACCTTTCAAAACTATTTCAGAATTTATGAAAAATTGTCAGGTATGACCGGAACTGCGGATACTGAAGCTTTCGAATTCAATCATATCTATGGTCTAGAGACTGTTATTATTCCTACCAACCAGCCAATGGTTCGTAAGGATTTGTCTGATTTAATTTACTTAACGACAGACGAAAAATTTGAAGCAATTTTAGCTGATATACAAGATTGTGTGAAACGCGGACAACCGGTGCTTGTCGGTACTATTGCGATTGAAACGTCAGAATTCTTATCTGATTTCTTGAAAAAAGCAAAAATTAAGCACAAAGTACTTAATGCTAAGTTTCATCAGCAAGAAGCTGAAATTGTCGCTGATGCAGGTAAAGAAAATGCAGTAACAATAGCGACTAACATGGCTGGTCGTGGTACCGATATCGTTTTAGGAGGTAATTTAGATGCCACCATCGCGAAGTTAACTGATCCTAGTGAAGATGATATTGCTAAAGCTAAAGAACAGTGGAAAATTGACCATGATCGTGTGCTTGAGTTGGGTGGTTTACATATAGTCGCGACAGAACGTCATGAGTCTAGAAGAATTGATAATCAGCTTCGTGGACGTTCAGGTCGACAAGGTGATGAAGGTTCAACACGTTTTTACCTATCAATGGAAGATTCATTGATGCGTATATTTGCCTCAGAACGTATTTCAAACATGATGCGTAAGTTAGGTATGGAAAAGGGTGAGGCTATTGAACACCCTTGGGTTACTCGTAGTATTGAAAATGCACAGCGTAAAGTTGAAGGTCGTAACTTTGATATGCGTAAGCAACTATTAGAATATGATGATGTTGCCAATGATCAACGTGGTGTTATCTATGAACAACGTAATGAATTACTTGATAATGAAGAAATTGGTTCAGTCGTTGAAGCAATTCGCAGTGATGTCATTAATGGTGTAATTGAACAGCACATTCCACGTCAATCATTAGACGAAATGTGGGATATACAAGGCCTTGAAGAACAATTGAAAGGTGAGTATTCAACTGAGTTAACTATCGCTAAATGGCTTGAAGACGATAGTAAACTTCATGAAGAAAGTTTACGCGAAAAGATCATTACTGAATTTGAACAAGCTTATAAAGATAAAGAAGAAGCTGTTGGCGTTGATGTTTTACGACAGTTTGAAAAAGCAGTGATGTTGCAAAGCTTAGATTCACATTGGAAAGAACATTTATCAGCCATGGATCACCTACGTCAAGGTATCGGGTTGCGTGCTCATGCGCAAAAGAATCCTAAACAAGAATTCAAACGTGAATCTTTTGAGTTATTTACTGAAATGTTAGATAACTTAAAGTATGACGTTGTAGGTATTTTATCTAAAGTACAAATTCGTGCTGAGTCTGATGTGGAAGCGGTAGAAGAGCAGCATAGAAAGTCTGAAGAATTACCAATGGACTTCCAACACCAATCAGCATCAAATCCTAGTGAGCAAGCGCAAACTCCTCGTGTAGGTCGCAATGAACCTTGTCCATGTGGTTCAGGTAAAAAATATAAACAATGTCATGGCAAGCTTGCCTAGTAACTAGGTTCGTTGTCAATACAGAAAGCCAGTCGAATGACTGGCTTTTTTTATTTTAGAGAGATTTTAGAGAAGTGAAGTTATGAATAAAGTTGTGCACGTTGCGGTAGGAGTCATTACTAGGCCAAGTGATGATGTAGGTTGTCGATATTTCTTAACTAAACGACTAGAAAAGGCCCATCAAGGCGGAAAATGGGAGTTTCCAGGTGGTAAGGTGGAAAACAACGAAACAGTTGCTCAAGCACTTGCTAGGGAGCTTAAAGAGGAGGTGGCGATTGAGGTGTTATCTTGTCAACCATTCATTAAAATTGAGCATACATACCGAAGTAAAGAGGGAGACGGAAAAGGAGATAAGAGTGTTTGTTTAGACGTTTTTATCGTTGATAACTTTACCGGTGAACCAAGTGCACAAGAGGGACAGGGGCAGGGCTGGTATACTTTGAATGAACTTGAGACGTTAGACTTTCCTAAAGCCAATAAAACCATTATTGATAAGCTCTTAGAAAAGCCTCTCTAATGAAGGGCTTTCTAATGTGGGTATAGTTTATTCTGGCTCAACAAAAAATTTGTTGTTCAGTAAAAACTCATCTTCCATTGCATCCAGCATTTCTTCAGATAAAACAGTGTCAACTTGAATGTTTTGGCTGATCTTATGACTTTCTTCTGCCCATTCTCCGAGATCAATAAGCTGACAGCGTTTGCTACAGAAAGGTCTAAATTCGCTACTTGCTTGCCATACAACAGTTTTTTTACATTGTGGGCAAGGAACTTTTAAGGTCATGTTTGTATATTATTTAAATTTTAAAGTATTGCTAATTATACACGAAAGCTAGTTGCATGGAATCATTTGTAGGTTGGCAGTGTATATACCCAAGCTACCTGATGATGCAAGTTTCAGCTGGAATTATAAATGCCTTTAGGCAAGGCATTGATTGAAGAGAATAGTTATTCTATTGTCGAAATCAATAACGCAGTATAAAGCGTTTATAAAACAGCCCTGCGGGGACACCTGAGCAAACCATGTTCTTCGTTGCCTCCTTTTTTAAGGGAATAATCCTTATAAAAAGGAGGCGCCTTGATCATGAATCGCTCAAGTGTCCTGAAACACGCATCTTCAAGTGGTTTGGGTATATAGAGCTGTAAAAAGTAATCAGCTAGCAGCGAGCTAATTGAAAGACAGTAGCTTGGTTAGCGTATCTGCGACCAGTATGTTGACAAGGTAACATAAAGCGGATGGAGTAGCGGAACTTGTTGCCGCTGACTGTTGGATAATATGCAGCATCTTTAGCTAACTTTATTCGTAATAATAAAAGCCCTTCACCGTTGTCTTGATAAAAGCCACTATCCACTTCTATAGATTCAAACTCAGCACGAAGTCTAATAAACTTAAGCACTATTGCAAGAGCAGATGATATATCACTTAATAGATTGAGCCATTGCTGAACTTCTTGTTTTATTTGTACTTGATCTTGATGAAGCCAAAAATGCAACTGTGGTAAATCAAAACTAGAACTTCCACCTTGAATGGCAAAACGTTGTTTTAAACAAGAAAGTAATTTATCTTCTTTTAATAGCCACCAAGTGGGTCGTGGTATTCTCAGGTGACTAACTAATTTAACCGTTTCAGATAAATTCTTTTGAAGTGCACTGGTGTCTACGTCAGGAATTTTTGACCAAACAACAAGGTTCTGCTCTAGTTTCTCTAAATCTTTAATTAAATCACCACGGGTATCGTTCCGCTCTAAGGTATCTAATATGGAAAATAGCGCATTAAAAAAAACTTGGTGGCTAGTGAGTATACTGATATCACCACTAAGGCATGAGTATGCCTGAGCGAAGAATTGCTCAAGTTTTAGGTAGTTTCGTATTCGCTCATTGAGCGGATGTTCATATAAGACCGTAGACATACAAAGTTTTGTAACCAGTTAACCAAAAATGTAAATAAAGAACTATTTCATTGTTGATTTTTAAACCATTTTTGTCAAGGTTAAATACTTTCTATCAAGTGATAGAACGGCTTCTTTGATTTCTGATAAAGGGGAATCATCATTGTTAATAATATCATCGGCGGCGTTTACTCTGGTAGTACGGTTTGTTTGACTTGCTATTATTGCTTTGATTTCTTGTGCTGAACTGCTATCTCGTACTAGGGTGCGTGTTATTTGAGTTGTTTCACTCACATCAACGATTAATACACGATCAACTAATTCAAGTAGGTCATTTTCAATGAGTAAAGGGGCAACTAAAATACAATATGGGCTTTTAGCTTCCTTAGTCTGCATCACAATATTAATGCGTATTAAGGGGTGTAATAACTTATTCAACCAAAGCTTATCAGCTTTATTGCTAAAAATTCGACTTCGTAATAAGGCTCTATTGAGGTGACCATCAGCTTGAATATAGTCATCACCGAAGTGCTTGGCAATTGCTTTCAATGCAGGGCTGTTAACCGCAACAACTTCTCTAGCAATAATATCAGCATCAATAATTTCAACACCCAATGCTAGAAAGTAATTGGTAATTGTGGTTTTACCACTACCTATTCCGCCAGTAAGACCAATAACTAGTTTAGACATAATTAAAATAGCTCAGAGATATTGAGAGTAAGTTTTCACTCAACTTGTGAATTAAAGAAGCTTCTGTAAGTACCATGACCAAATACCATCACCCCATAATAAAGTGATCCAACCAGCCACCGCTAAATATGGGCCAAAAGGGATGCCTTGTTCTCTTTGATGGTTTTTGAATAGCATTAAAGTAATACCAACAATTGCGCCAACAACTGATGCCATTAAAATAAGAACAGGTAGTAATTGCCAACCAATCCAGGCACCAAAAACAGCGAACAATTTAAAGTCGCCATAACCCATGCCCTCTTTACCTGTTATTACTTTAAACAGCCAAAAGACAGAAAATAGGCTCATATAACCAACAACTGCGCCAATAACAGCATCGGTTAATGGGACAAAAGTCGCGTTTATATTTATCAGTAAACCTAACCATAAAAGTGGCAGTGTAATTTGATCAGGTAATAACATGTGATCAAAATCTATCATGGTAAGTGTAATCAAACACCAAGTGAGTAACAAAACCCACAGTGTAGATATTGTTGCCCCAAAATGCTGAGCAACAATAAGACTTAGTAACATGGTAGAAAGTTCAATTATGGGATAACGAGCCGAAATTTTATTAGTACACTGACTACATTTTCCCTTTAGAAATAACCAACTTAATACAGGGACATTTTCATAAAAGCGAATTTTATGATCACAGTTGGGGCAGGTAGAGTCAGGTTTAGATAAGGTGATTTTAGTAAGTTTTTTTGCTTTAACATTAGCAACTTCTTCAGCTAGAAACTCTCGACAGTCATGATACCAGACATATTCCATCATTTTAGGGGTACGATAAATGACAACATTAAGAAAGCTACCTATGATCAATGAAATTAGGGCAACCGCAATATAGAAGAAGGTAGGGGATTGAATGAATAACTGGGATAAGTGGTCGAAAAAAGATACAAAATTAGTATATAACAAAGTGGCTTCCATGTTTAAAACTGAAGAGATAGATGAATAAATTTAGTAACATTAAAATGGAGCAGCATAAAGATAGTACTGCTCCATTTGTATATACAAATATGTATCGGTTTATACAATTTTCCCTATCTCAAATATTGGTAAGTACATTGCGATGATAAGGCCACCAATAACAACACCTAATACAGCCATAATCATAGGCTCTAAAAGAGCGGTTAAACCATCTACCGCATCATCAACTTGTTGCTCATAGACATTGGCCACTTTCGATAACATATCATCAACAGCACCAGACTCCTCTCCAATAGCCACCATTTGAATAACCATATCAGGAAATATGTTACAGTTACGCATAGCTAAATTCATCTGCATACCAGAAGATACCTCAGCTTTTACTTCTAATATAGCATCACGAAATACAGCATTACCAGAGGCTCCTGCGGCAGAATCTAAAGCATCAATTAGCGGAACACCGGCGGCAAAAGTTGTAGATAATGTTCTTGCGTAGCGAGCAACTGCTGCTTTTTCTAATAAATCACCAATAACAGGTATCTTTAATATATTTTTATCTACATTGTCACGAAACTTAATACTGTTTCTATGGGCTCTTTTAAATAAGAAAAATGCCAAATAAATGCCAGCTAAACCAAAATACCAATAGGCCTGCATAAACTCAGATAGTGCAATTACCATTAAAGTAAATCCAGGGAGTTCAGCGCCAAAACTTGCAAATATCTCCTGGAAAACAGGTACAACAAAGATAAGTAGTATTGATGTTACGATAAAGGCAATAACTAATACTGCTATAGGGTAGGTCATCGCTTTTTTTATTTTACTCTTTAATGCTTCTGCTTTTTCTTTGTAGGTAGCAATTCGGGCATAAATGGTTTCTAAAGCACCTGACTGTTCACCGGAGGCCACCAAATCGCAATACAGATCGTCAAAATACAGCGGGTGATCACGTAAGCAGTCTGATAAAGGGATACCTGAAGAAAGTTTGTTACCAATATCTCCAAGAAGCTTACGCATTTTACCGTTATCATGACCAGAGCCAATCATTTGGATTGTTTGTACTAAGGGAACACCTGCACCTAACATGGTAGAAATTTGACGAGTAATATTAGCAATGTCGGCAGGGGTTATTGGTTTGTCGCCACCTAAACCAAACAAAGCTTTAGGTTTTTTCTTAACTCGACTTGGTGTTATACCTTGCTTCCGTAATTGTGATTTTAGTTCAATAACATTATTAGCAGGGAGTTCACCATTAATTTTTTTTCCTTTACGGTTAACTCCGTGCCAAACAAAGATATCTTGCTCTTTAATTTTAGATTTATCTTTAGCTGATTTCTTTTTTGTTGTGATAGCCATAGTTAACCTTGGTCCATGAATCACTTTACTCTCGCCTTAACATTGAAGCAGGTAAAGTATTATCTATTAAATAGGTGAATTATTTCTTTAAGTATAAACAAGTTACCCGAAAGTCACTTTATGCGCTAGTTACTCGGTTAATTTCTTTTAAACTTGTCATACCGCTCATTGCTTTTAATAAACCTGATTGACGCAAGTTGTTATACCCCTCCTTTTGACATTGCTTTGCTATATCAAGAGAGTTGCCACCTTCCATGATAATAGAAGCAATAGTAGGGCTAATTTTGATAACTTCGTAAATGCCAACACGACCTTTATACCCTCCTGTGCAATGAGTACAGCCTACTGGTTTAAATAATTTAATTTCAGCTAATTTATCGGCAGGAAAACCTTGCTCGGCTAATTGCATTTCTGATAAAGGCTCTTCTTCTTTACACTGTGGACATAAACGTCTGGCAAGTCGCTGTGCAATAATAATCGAAACAGAGCTAGCGACGTTATAAGAAGGCACACCCATATTGAGTAAACGGGTCAGTGTCTCTGCAGCTGAGTTAGTATGTAGAGTTGATAACACCAGATGGCCAGTTTGCGCGGCTTTTATTGATATTTCAGCCGTTTCTAAATCACGAATTTCACCTACCATGACTATATCGGGATCTTGTCGTAAGAACGAACGCAATGCACTAGGAAACGTTAATCCTGCGCGATTATTAATTTGTACTTGGTTAATGCCTTCAAGGTTTATTTCGACCGGGTCTTCCGCAGTAGATATATTTCTTTCTTGGGTATTAAGAATGTTTAAACCAGTATACAAGGATACTGTTTTACCTGAGCCGGTCGGACCGGTAACTAAAATCATACCTTGCGGCTGTTCTAATGCTTCCATATATATTTTTTTCTGCTCTGCCTCGTAACCGAGCATATCAATACCGAGCATAGCACTGGAAGAATCCAGTATACGCATTACGACTTTTTCACCCCACATTGTGGGTAAAGTACTGACACGAAAATCAATCGACTTCTTCTTGGATAGTGCCAATTTAATTCGACCATCTTGTGGCACGCGACGTTCGGCAATATCCAATTTAGACATCACCTTAAAACGGGCTGCCATTCTTGAAGAGAGGCTTACCGGCGGCCTAGCTATTTCAGATAAAATGCCATCAATACGAAAGCGAATACGAAATGACTTTTCATAAGGCTCAAAATGTAAATCAGAAGCACCTTTTTTTATAGCATCAAGTAATATTTTATTGATGAAAACAACAATAGGTGCATCATCTTCACCGTTAGCATTATCTTCTTCTTTTTTTGACTCTTGAACATCGATACCTGCTAACTCATCTGCATCGATATCACTTATATCTAGTGCACTACTTTCATCTTCAAGTACTTTTTCAATACAAGTTTGCAGGCTTTTTTCGTCACACAATACTAGCTCTGTGCTGTAACCGGTATTAAACTGTATTTCTTCTAAAGCATCTAAATTAGTGGGATCTGACATAGCAACAAAAAGTACTTTGCCACGTAAATAAAGGGGTAAGGCATTATGTTTAATGATCAGCTTTTCATTACGAACACCATCAGGTACTAGGCTAGTATCAAAGTTGGATAACTGAATCTGAGGGTAGCCAAAACTTTTAGAAAGTACTTTCGCTATACTATTACCATCAATACTTTTGCTTTCAACCAAAAAACGAATGAAAGGTATATTTTGGCCGACGAAGTCAGTCGAAATATCATCTATTGATTCTAAAGGAATAAGGTTCTGTTTTGATAGTGCAGATAGCAGACTAGCTTGCTGGTGATTTCCTTTCATACTTTTAGCGGTTACCTTTTGAGAAAAAAATAGGCTTAATAATTTCAGTGTAACTTATAACGGTGTAATTGCATAAAGAGATTTAAAGCAAAGTAATAATTTCATTCACAAAAGTATGGTTGAAGTAAAAAAATAATTTATGTAAAGCAATTATCGCTTTATTCTAGCTAAAAACTAAGCAGCAGTTAACATGCTTACAGAATGTTTAGACAATAAAAAAGCTCCCGAAGGAGCTTTATATTAGTGGGTCAAATATTGAGTGTTAGCAAATATTCTGACCCTATGTCTTAGTATTTATTAACAAAGAGCTTCAGCTACACATGTACCTGATACGGTCCACTTTGCAGCGCCGCCGGCGGCTTGCTCAGCTGTTAGGATGTAGGTTAGGGCTTGAGCTCCTGCAAATTCAGCAGAAGATTTACCTGTAACGATAACATCACCGTTAGGTACAACTGTTTCAGGGGTATTGACATCATTATCAAGATCTTCGGTCTCTAATGTTACTATAACACTATCAACATATCGACCGTTTGCCCAACCAGTTACAATGCTTGAGTTAACATCAGTTAATACAGCACAGCCAGTACCTGATTGGATACAGATAACCACGGCTGACTTAGCCGAAGAAGTAGCAATCACTACTTCAGAAAATTTAGCTTTCTCTGTATAGGTCTGATAAGCAGGCAACGCAACTGCTGCCAAAATACCGATAATCGCTACCACGATCATTAATTCAATTAACGTAAAACCTTTCTGTGCACTTTTTTTCATATTTTGTAAGTTTTTCATATTTATACTTCCATTTAGTTTTTACGGGGGCTGGCTTCATACTGCGACAAAATTTAATAAATGTAAAACTTTGTTGCGACTTTTTTTATTTTTATTTCTGGTCAACCACTAGGTGGTTGTTTTATAATCTATTGTTAACTGAATATTAACTTTTTTTGAAGTATTGGCCTCTGTTACCACAAATCACGCTAAGATTTTCTAATATCAATGCCAGCTCCTCGTTTATCAGCAATAGCATCACTACTTAATAAGCACTAAAGGCCGTTAAAAGGTGTTGATTTATAGCTAAATAAATAGCTGCTTTTGTACTGTATTATATCTTGCACCTTTAATAAGACCGAAGTGTGGTTAACATCAGTTAAGCTCTTATGGATACCACGATAAAAATAAATAGATTATGGGTAATAAATAGTAAAATGGCACTGAATTCAAAAAATTAACTATTTATTCAACAAATATAGGTGATTTTAGCTAATTCTTTCTGTATAATCCGCGCTCCCTACGTTACAAAAGCCTATTGTTTTGTGGTTTGTTTTTACTTTTAAGTTTTACTTTAAAGTAAAGTCCCTATAAATAGTGGCGCTGGGCTCGATGCTCGAAGGGGCAATGGCGTAGTCCATTTAACCGGTAATTTAAATTTTTAGATTATCATTTAAGTAACATTTTTAAGATTGGGTTTTTTAATGAAAACTTTTGTAGCAAAACCAGCAAGCGTACAACGCGAATGGTTCTTAGTGGACGCCGAAGATAAAACTTTAGGTCGTATCGCTACTGAAATTGCAACCCGTTTACGCGGTAAGCATAAAGCAGAATATACACCTCACGTAGATACTGGCGATTATATCGTTGTTATCAATGCTGAGAAAGTACGTGTAACAGGTAACAAAGCGAAAGGTAAAATTTACTACTCGCATACTGAATTCCCTGGTGGACTTAAGCAAATTAGCTTTGAAAAGTTAATTGAAAAAGCACCAACACGCGTTCTTGAATTTGCAGTGAAAGGCATGCTACCTAAAGGTCCTTTAGGTCGCGAAATGTTCCGCAAATTAAAAGTATATGCAGGCCCTGAGCATGCACATACAGCACAACAACCACAACTTTTGGAGCTTTAAGCAATGGCTGATAATCAATATTACGGTACTGGTCGTCGCAAGAGCTCAACTGCTCGTGTGTTTATGAAAGCTGGTAACGGTGCAATCACAATTAACAAACGTGACATTTCTGAGTACTTCGGTCGTGAAACTGCTCGTATGGTTGTTCGTCAACCATTAGAGTTAGTTGAAATGTTAGAAAAGTTTGACTTCAACATCTCTGTAGTAGGTGGTGGTATTTCAGGTCAAGCTGGCGCGATTCGTCACGGTATTACTCGTGCATTAATGGTTTTTGATGAAACTCTACGTGGTGAACTACGTAAAGCTGGATTCGTTACTCGTGATGCTCGTAAAGTTGAACGTAAGAAAGTTGGTCTTCATAAAGCACGTAAGAAGCCACAATTCTCAAAACGTTAATATTCGTCATATTCAGGATTTATACAGCATTGTCTGCGCTGTTTGCCCCAGTCACTTAGTTAACCTATGGTTAGCTAAAATAAGTTGGGGCTCACAACTTGACCGCTTTGTCTAAATCCAGAATATTTAGAATATATGCATTTAAAGAACCGACCTTGTGTCGGTTTTTTTATGCCCAAAACAAACCTATCCTTTTTGTTAATAATTCCTATTAACTTGACATAAATATCCTTTATTTATTCTATTTCAAAGTATTTCAAATTATTTCTGTTTTTACAGTGCCTAAGCCCCTTTTTATCTTGTAAAAAACACGCTACTTCTTTATGATCGTAAAAATTTTTTGTCGATATACCACTTGGTATGAATTTGATCTAACAAAAACAAACGCTGTGCTTGCTGGTTGTTATAAATTTATCGCTTAGTTAGTCATAAAAATAATTGTTTTGTTAGTGTCTTAGTTGGAGAGTATGAATGAGCAATGTGCCTGTAAATAACGGCCGCAGACGCTTCCTAACCGCTGCTACTGCAGTTGTTGGTGGTGTTGGTGTGGCTGGGGCTGCTGTACCTTTTATTGCTTCCTGGAATCCAAGTGCTCGCGCGAAAGCTGCGGGTGCTCCAGTTGAAGTTAATATAGGTAAAATACAGCCTGGTCAATTAATCCGCGCTGAATGGCGTGGTAAACCCGTTTATATAGTACGTAGAACGGAAAAAACAGTTAGTAATTTAGCTAAACACGATGACCAGTTGCGTGATCCTAATTCTGAAAAAGCCCAGCAACCTGTTTATGCAACTAATGCCTATCGTTCAATTAAACCTGAATTCTTAGTTGCCTTAGGTGTTTGTACTCACTTAGGTTGTGCTCCTACTCACCATGCTGGTGATTTCGACCAGTTTGTTGAAGGCGTTCCAAATGGCTTCTTCTGTCCATGTCATGGTAGTAAATTTGATATGGCTGGTCGTGTATTTCAAGGCGTTCCAGCACCATTAAATTTAGTGGTTCCAGATCATTCTTATATCAATGATGACACGTTGTTGATCGGTGTTAGTCAAGGAGACGTATAATGTTAATGAAATTAGCGACTGACTTCATGGGCTGGATTGATAAACGTTTACCTGTGACTGATGCTTGGAATAAACATTTAGCTCAGTATCCAGCACCAAAAAACTTTAACTTTTGGTACTTTTTTGGCTCTTTAGCCATGTTAGTACTAGTTAACCAAATTGTTACTGGTATTTGGTTAACAATGAACTATGAACCATCTGGCGATGGTGCATTTGCCTCTGTTGAATATATTATGCGTGATGTCGATTTCGGTTGGTTATTGCGTTATATGCATTCTACTGGAGCGTCTGCCTTTTTCGTAGTCGTATACATGCATATGATGCGTGGTCTTATGTACGGTTCATACCAAAAACCTCGTGAATTACTATGGATCTTCGGCATGTTGATCTTCTTAGTGTTAATGGCTGAAGCCTTTATGGGCTACTTATTACCTTGGGGTAATATGTCATATTGGGGTGCACAGGTAATTATTTCTTTGTTTGGCGCTGTACCAATTATTGGTGATGATTTAACGCTTTGGATACGTGGTGATTACGTAATCTCGGGTGCTACATTAAACCGCTTCTTCGCTTTACACGTTATTGCTATGCCATTGGTATTGGTTGTTCTAGTGTTCTTACATATTCTTGCTTTGCATGAAGTGGGTTCAAATAACCCTGAAGGTGTTGACATTAAAAAGCCTAAAGGCAGTGTTAAACCTGAAGAACTAAGTAAGTTTACTTTCCATAAACAATATAGTGAAAAATACGACATTGTTGATGCTGTTCCATTTCATCCTTATTACTCTGTTAAAGATATTATGGGCGTTGCTGGTTTCTTATTTTTATTCTGTTGGGTGATGTTCTTTGCACCAGAGGGCGGTGGTTACTTTATGGAAGCACCAAACTTTACTCCTGCGAATGGTTTGAAAACACCTGAGCATATTGCACCAGTATGGTATTTTGGTCCGTTCTACACAATTTTACGTGTTGTTCCTGATAAGTTATTAGGCGCGGTTGCTATGTTTGGCGCTATCGTGATGTTATTTGCCTTACCATGGTTCGATCGTGGTGTAGTAAAATCTGTTCGCTATCGTTCAAAATTACACTTAGTTAACTTAATTCAATTCGCTATATGTTTTGTTGTTCTTGGCGCTTTAGGTACTATGCCTGCAACACCAACGGCTAACTTAATTGGTGTGATTGCAAGTTTTGGTTATTTTGGTTTCTTTATTGCTTTGTGGTTCTACAGCAAAAATGAAAATACTAAACCAGTACCTGAGAGGATTGCAGACTAATGAAAAAATTAATTATAGCCGCTACTTTCGGCATACTTTTCAGCGTAACGACACTTTTGTCGTTCACCGCTGTTGCCTCAGGCCCTAGTATTCATCTAGATAAAGCTAATAATGATTTATCGGATAAAGAGTCTTTGAAAAAAGGTTTTACAACATATCTTAACTATTGTTTAGGCTGTCATCAGTTACAATACCAGCGTTACAATCGTACTTTTAACGATTTAGGTATTGATAAAGATGATGGTGTTGCTAACTTCATGCCCACAGGTGACAAAATTGGTGGTCATATTCTAAATACCATGCCGGAAAATGAAGCGGCAAAATGGTTTGGTAGTGCGCCACCAGATTTAACATTGGAAGCACGTTTACGTAGTCCTGATTGGATCTATACTTATTTACGTTCTTTTTATATTGATGAATCACGTCCATTTGGCGTAAACAATACAGTATTTAAAGATGTAGGTATGCCGCACGTTTTACAAAGTTTGCAAGGTGTAAGTACTTTAGTTGTACATAAAGAGCTTGACGAACATGGCGAAGAGCACGAAGTCTCTAGCTTATCACCAGCAATGGGTGGTAGTTTAACTGCTGAAGAGTATGATGTAGTAGTACGTGACTTAACAAACTTCTTAGAATATGTTGGTGAACCGAATAAACTTGAGCGTAAAGCGATTGGTTATTGGGTATTAGCTTTCTTATTCTTCTTCTTTATTATTTCTTATTTCCTTAAGAAAGAATATTGGAAAGACGTACACTAAGTTATTATTGCAATAAATTTCAGGGGAATTCGATAGTTAAATATCGAATTCCCCTTTGTTAGTTTTTAAAGTAAACGATTTTAGGAGGCTCTATGGCCGTAGCAGCAAATAAACGCTCTGTGATGACGTTGTTCTCTCATGCCGATGATATGTACAGTCATCAGACACGCATTGTTCTAGCAGAAAAAGGTGTTGGTGTAGACATCAACTTAGTTGATTTAGCTAACTTGCCTGAAGACCTATTGGACTTGAATCCATATGGTACAGTACCGACTTTAATTGATCGTGAATTAGCACTATATGAAGCTAAAATCATTGTTGAATATTTAGATGAACGTTTTCCTCATCCACCATTGATGCCAGTATATCCGGTGGCGCGTGGTCGTAGCCGCTTGTTGATGCATCGCATGGAGCAAGATTGGTATAGCCTTACTAAAGTGATTATGTCTGGAACTGCAGCAGAAGCAGCAAAAGCACGTCAAGAGTTAACAGAGAGCTTGTTAAGTATTGCACCAATTTTGAATGAAGCGCCATACTTTATGAGCGAAGAATATAGTTTGGTTGATTGTTATTTAGCACCATTATTATGGCGTTTGCCTGTATTTGGTATTGAATTGACTGGTCAAGGTTCAAAAGAACTTAAAACGTATATGTTACGCGTGTTTGAACGTGAATCATTTCAAGCTTCATTGACTGAAGAAGAACGTGAATTACGCTTTGGTCATCCAGCCTAATGGATGACGCAACACCAAACTCAATGAGCTCGAATAAGCCTTACTTAGTTAAAGCTTTCTATGAGTGGATTTCAGACAATGACTTAACGCCATACATCATGGTGGACGTCAATGTTTATGGTGTATTAGTACCAATGAGTTATGTCGCTGATGGGCAGATTGTTTTGAATGTTGCCAGTTCAGCTGTTGGTACTATCGCATTGGGTGATAAAGCTATTGAGTTTAGTGCCCGTTTTGGCGGTAAATTAGAGCACATTACTGTACCTTATGGTGCTGTAGGTGCTATATATGCCAAAGAAAACGGCGCTGGGACTTCATTACCAATCGAACATCCTATTGTGGATGAAGATGAGGTGGTTGATGTGATCCCTGAAAAACCAAAGTCTACTTTAAGTAGTGTTGCTTCAACGGGTAGTGAGACAGAAAAGTCGAACAAACCCAAAGGAAAAAGTAAAGCTAGCCTGAAAATTATTAAATAATTTTAATCTTGTTAGTGTCATTAATATAAAAACCTGTAAATATCGTTGATATTTACAGGTTTTTTTTGTCTTGATATTCAGTAATCTAAATAAGCGTTAGATATACTCAAAGGCCTTAAATACACGGCTTACACCGTTAATGTTACGCGTGATTTCTACCACAATATTAGCTTCTTGCTTCGTTACTAAGCCCAAGAGAAATACTTCAGAATTTTCAGTGACAACTTTAATATCTTTCGCATTAACATCGCCATTGGCAAGCAAAGCAGATTTGACTTTAGACGTTAGCCAAATATCATTACTCTGCGTTGATATGGCTGTTGTAGAGCCAATACGGACTTGATTATGTATGGTGACAATGTCAGGAACATCTTGGATGGTTTTTATCGCGAGGTCTCTCAGGTAGCTATTAGGAGCCTGACCAATAACTAAAACAGTGCCGTTCATACTAATCACATGTAAGTTAGTATTATCAGATAGTGCCTTTTGCTTGTTCAATTCATTATGAGCGATAAACTCAATACTTTGATCATCAATTTGTTTACTAAAAGTTCGTCTATCTGCCACCATAGTAGCTCCCGCGGTAACGGCAACTACCGTGGCTACGGCACAACCTTGCACGGCAGAAACGAGCATGAGAAGCCCTGCAATTCGTGCCATTTTTCTTTTAGCCAATGCAGACAAGCCACTTTTTAGAACAACCATTTATGAGTCACCTTCCGGGAACAGGGTAGTATCAATAATCTCGCATAAACTATGCAAAACAACTAAATGAACTTCCTGAATTCTGGATGTTCTTGCAGAAGGCACGCGGATTTCAACATCGCCTTCACCTAATAATCCTGAAATATCACCACCATCGAAGCCCGTTAAGGCAATAATTGGAATATCACGTGATACTGCACTCTCAATAGCTTTCACTACATTTCGCGAGTTACCACTGGTAGAAATAGCTAACAATACATCGCCATTATGACCAAGGGCTCTTATCTGTTTGGAAAAAACTTCATCATATTGATAGTCATTAGCGATTGAAGTAATGGTAGAAATATCACTATTTAGAGATATTGCCGGCAGGCTAGGGCGTTCAGTTTCATATTTATTGAGTAATTGTGCACAAAAATGTTGAGCATGACCAGCAGAGCCACCATTGCCACAAGAGATAATTTTATTGCCGCCTAGCAGGCATTGAACCATCATCATACCAGCATGTTCAATAGATGGTCCTAACAACTCGCTAGCAGCTATTTGTGTTTGAATGCTTTCGGTAAAATTGTTTTTGATCTGTTCTAGCATGGAAAACGGACTCCGCGACTATTTAAAATGAGTAATGAGTTAATTATGAAAAGCTAAAAGGCATTTTTTAACCAAGTAACTTGTGGCTGATTAATATCGCCTTCAAGCGCTACCACATCAACACGGCAGGAAGTATTATATTCATTTAAGCCGCTTTGATGTAGATAAAATGTTATGCAATGTTTAACCTTTTTCTGTTTACTCGCTGAAATAGCGGCAATTGCACCACCAAACCCTTTATTTTTACGATATTTTACTTCAACAAAAACATAAGTATCACCCTCAAGCATAATGAGATCAATTTCTCCTTGGCGAGAATGGAAATTTTTTTCAATAAGTCTTAACCCTTGTTTAGACAAATACTGTTCAGCATAGCTTTCCGTAACTTGTCCTTTATCGGTACTGCTTGTATCTTTAGCTGAGGCTTTGTTATTCCATAGCAATAGAAATTACCCTGTTTTTCTTGTAAACACCCCAAAGTAAGCTTCGTGTCAAAATGCTATTTTCATTTAACTTGAGTACTCCTGTTTGTCCCCAGTGATGGAGATAAGGCGCTTGTTGCATTAACGGAATTTTATTGATGAGTTGGTAGATGTCATATCCCATAGCGAAAAGTCGAGATAAGCCATCACTACGCTTTGGCCAAAGTTCTTGACTCATAGTCGCCAACTCTGAGTTTTGCTCGCTAGCTAGCAACCAAGGGATTTCTGTAAACGTTAACCCTTGTAAGTCACTATTACTACTGTAATCTGTTTGAGTACTGTGGCTTCGGGAGCTAGCATAAACAGGAATTATTTCAGCAAATTCACTTATGTTGACTTCAATATACGGCTTTACTAAGCGCGTTTGCTCAGGGGTACCAACGAGATAAATCATATCAATATCGCGTCGATTACGGGTTTTAGTTTTGATACTCTGGTTCAAGCGGCTTTTGAGCTTAGTAATACGAGCCTTACTCTTATCTACCGATAAACTGGTTTTAATATTCTCTTGCATTTGAGCGCCCGTATCATAATACACCACCTCAATTGAGTTACCTGTTATCCGCTGCCACTGTTTGACAAACGCTTGGGCAATTCGCTTACTAACAATGTTCTTTTGGCTTAATACAACCGGGTGCATAAAATTTTGGCGACTCAGCGTTGTTGCTGCTTGCTTGGCTTCATCTTCAGGGCGCATAGAAAGTACGGTATGATGACGTGTTAACGAAGCCTTTGCTGGAATATTTAACAGCAAAGTATCTATAGCTTTATTATTCTGCGTTGGTTGTAAATAGCTCTTTATTGCAGAATCGCTGTCGATGGCAGTGATATAATCTGCTGATTTACCTTGATTGATTGATGATGTGTTTAAAATGTCCTCGGCTTTATTGATATCAAATAAACCCGAACTGGCATTTAGCAAGCCATCATTTTGCGATTGTGTTTGTGCACTTGTGTGGCTGATGTATTTATCTACATTGGACTTAAGTAATGGCCCAATCACATAATCTACTTTTAATGTTGTAAAATCATTAGTTAATCCGTACCAGTTGACGGTATTACTATCGACAAAGTGTAGACTTTTAGTTTCGTCGTTAGCAAAACTGGCTAAAACACCTTGCTGAATTGCTCGTCCAGCAGACTGTTGTTTTCCACTTAATGGCAGGATCACCGCAATATTTTTAATTTTTTTTGGGGCGATAACATGAGTTGAAAGCTGTTTTGCGATGACATTAGCAGGGTGTAGTTTGAATTTTTTTTGCCATATGCTCAGATGATATTTCATTTGCGCTTGATTGCCACCAAACTTATTCGCTAAGTTAGTTAACATTAACCAACCTTTACTGTCAGGTGCTTTATCCAACGCAAGCAAGTTCAGTTGCCATTGAGATAGGGTCTGCAAGTTATTCCAAATATTGGTTATTTGCTGCTGGCTTTGTGTGTTAGCCGGAGTGACTGAAAATTCGAACAACTGGGCATTTAAAGCGGAGATAGGTTGTTTTTCTTCATGAAATGCAGCACTTAATAATCGGTAATAGGTAGCGGTAAGTAGTATTCTATTTTCTGCGGCATACTGCTCAAGTTGATTGAGTTGTAAATGACTCTCTGCGTAATAACCAAGTTGCTGTAAACTACTCGCTTTAATTAGAACCAGCTGTACTTTCTCATGATTATCATTAATTATATTTTTATCGATCAGTGGCAACGTTTTATCTGCAAGCCAAAGCGCTTTGGAGTAATCTTCTTGCTGATAAAACAGTTTGGTCGCAATAAGTAATTCACCTACAGCAGCATTGGTATCTAACGTTTTAGCAAGTTCAATATGTTGTTCAGCAGATAATGCTCCTGCATTGTCAGTAACCTCTTCAATTTCAGTGAGTGCTTGAGTCTGTGTTTTAGCATCAGGAACTTGCTTAGTACTACAACTCGCAAGGAAAGTAAGCAACAGGATAGGTAATATTTGAGATTTGAAATGTTGAAAATGCATTGAAAAGTAATCTACCTTTGTTGGCTTTAATCTTACACGTAAAGATGCTGTTTTTAACACAATAAATAAATCCGTGCATATTGCTATCAGTATGGGGTTATAATAAACGCCTACGAAGTGAGTCACAACTAATAAATACCCATGTTACTTCAGAATGCGGGGTTCAGCTGGAATTAGAAACGCCTTTAGGTAAGGCATTGATTGAAGAGAATAGTTATTCTATTGTCGAAATTAATAACGCAACATAAAGCGTTTCTAAACCAGCCCTGTGGGGATTCCTGAGGAAATCATGCTCATCGTTGCCTCTCTTTTTAAGGGAACAACCCTTAATAAAAAGAGGCGCCTTGATCATGAATTGCTCAGGTATCCTGAAACACGTATTTTGAGGTATCATGGGTATATGCCTAATCAAGTGAAGTAAGTTTACATGAGTGAAACAACCCTAACCCCAGCTACTCTTTATATTGTCGCAACCCCAATTGGTAATTTAGGAGATATCAGCCAAAGGGCAATTGATATATTAACGCAAGTTGATGTTATTGCTTGTGAAGATACTCGTCATACAGGAAAACTGCTGTCTGCATTTTCCATTAAAAACAAAACCATGTCATTACATGACCATAATGAACGTCAACGGCAGGACCAAGTGGCTAGCATGTTACAAGAAGGCAAAACAATTGCGCTTGTCTCTGATGCAGGAACCCCCTTAATCAGTGATCCTGGCTTTCATCTTGTTCGCCATTGTCGAAGCCTTGGTTTACAAGTTTCACCTATCCCAGGTGCCTGTGCCGCTATTTCCGCTCTATCGGTTGCGGGCTTACCTACCGATAGGTTTACCTTTGAGGGTTTTTTACCTTCTAAATCAGGTGCCAGACAAGCAACATTAACAGCTTTAGCTGATGAATCACGCACCATGGTTTTTTATGATGCACCACGTAGGGCTATCGACACGGTTCAAGATATTGTCGCTACTTTAGGTGGTGAACGCTATATTGTTATTGCTCGAGAGTTGACTAAAACGTTTGAAACTATTCACAGCGACACTGCTGAAAACCTACTTGCTTGGCTGGAACAAGATGCTAATCAGTTAAAGGGCGAAATGGTGTTAATCATCGAAGGTTATAAAGCGACTGAAAATGAAATATCAGCAGAGGTCATTAATACGCTAAAATTACTACTAGCAGAGATGAAGCCTAAAAAGGCCTGTGCTATTGCTGCTGAAATTTATGGCGTTAAGAAAAATGCGCTATATGAGGTTGCTTTAGGACTTAAGTAAGGTCATTTATACCAATTGAATTAAATAAGTGAGCAATGTTTTATTTCAATTGGTATTAGTAAAGGTTATAGACATTTCCACTGAATAAGGTAAAATGCGCGCCGAGTTGACCAGACAATCGCTGCTTTATCGTTGTATTTCAAATTTCGGTTTGATCTAGACAGATAGGGGGGAGGAAAGTCCGGGCTCCAATGAGCAGGGTGCCAGGTAACGCCTGGGCGGCGTGAGCCGACGACAAGTGCAGCAGAGAGAAGACCGCCGATGACCGCTTGCGGAACAGGTAAGGCTGAAAGGGTGCGGTAAGAGCGCACCGGATTGCTGGTAACAGTAATTGCAGGGTAAACTCCACCTGGAGCAAGACCAAATAGGGTTTCATGATTATTAAAACGCAAGTTTCGATAATATAAGCGTGGCTCGCGTGGAAACCGGGTAGGTTGCTTGAGCTATAGAGCGATTTATAGCCTAGACGAATGATTGTCATCTTGTTTACTTTTAGTGAATGAGCTACAAAACCCGGCTTATAACGGTCAACTCACTTATTTTGGTAAAACCGCTTGTTTTTATTTTACAAAACAAGCGGTTTTCTAAAATCTTTCAAAAGAATAACATTAACTTCAAATTTTTATCTTCAAGCCTATAAATTCAAGAATTAATTGACGGTTAGTCACATTATCTCAATATTAATTTTAACTCTTTATTATAATTTCAGACTCATATTAGCTGTAGCTTATTTTTTATCGTATGGGCTAATCGAAGATAGCGGCATTTTTTGCTGACTGAATACCTTGCCATTAACATCTTTTAAATTCAGTGTGATTTGAGGATCGACTTGCTGCCAATCAATGAGTAACTCACCATAATTTACTTTATTAATGAATTCTCCTACGCGATGTTTGTTAGGGCTTACTTCTTTCCACTCCTCTGTTAAACCTGACCTTACGAGTGAGCTTTATTGTCCACCGGCCAGGTCATCCTAATTCTTGCGCCATGCTCAGTATTTTCTAAGGTGAATTCACCACCATGGTTACGGGTGATTTCAGCGCACAGTGACAATCCAATACCTGAGCCATGACTCTTAGTGGTGTAAAAAGGTGTCAAAGCATTATCAAGGTTGGCAAAACCAGGGCCATTATCTGTAATATCAATTACTTGCTTGGTCTGTTGGTAACCTTGTGAATTTTCTTGTCGGTAGTACAAGCTAACGTCAATTTTGCAACGCTCTTCATCACAAGCTTCTTGGGCGTTCTTGAAAATATTAATGAGTATTTGTGCCATTTGCTGCTCGTCAGCAAAACATTGGTTACTGCCTTGGTAGTTTATTATACAAGGCTCTGTGATCATGGACTTAGCTTCTTCAAGTAAATCATTAAATTCAAACCAAGTTGATTTTGGAGTAGGTAATTGACTCAACTGACTGTACTGTTCAATAAAACTAAGTAAGCGATTACTTCGCTGTCTGATCCGACTTAAGACTAAGCGTACTTGATCTTCATTAAAACTGTCATTACATAACAACGTATCAGCCATTGATGCCATGGGTGTTAAAGAATTACGTAGCTCATGAGCTAATACCCTAATAAGGTTTTGCTGAGTAGTACTTTGTTGTTGGTGTAATGGTTGAGAGATATCTAAAGCAGAAAAAATATGGCATTTTTTTTGTTGAAAGAGGTAGCTGATACTCTGACATTGCCATTGTTGATTAAACTGGCTGTGGGTTAAGTTACCATTGTCGATGACAAAGCCTAAATCTTTTGCGGCTGTGCCAATAAGCATAGGTTGTTGAATTTTCTCTTTCATGGCGATATTACGATAGCTTAATTGATTATTCTCATCAAATAAACACACGGGGATTGGCCAAGAATCGAGTATATGACTCAGTACATTTTCCAGGGTTTGGTTTTGTTGCAACTTATGGGCGTTACCTATGGCTAGGGCTGATATTTCCTGCTGTAACTCAGCTAGTAAATTGTCTTGATGTTGCTCTTTGAACCGTAAATTTGTTTCACCTTCACGGACAACTTGCGTATACGTAGTAAGTTGCATGATGGCTTGTTTCCAAAAGTTATAACTACGCCAAGCAAGCCAAATGAGCGGATAAGATAAAAAAAACACTAACGTGGCTGTCGCCAATTTACTCCAGGCAAGGGTATAAGTGAGCGCAATGATTAAGGCCAATATAACCATTAATGTCGTTGCTAAGCCAAAGATCAGCCACTGTTCATGACTGAATTTCATATTTAACGGTTTTGCAGGTTTATTGGTGTTATTCGACATGATGAATGGCAAACTTTTCTAAACGTCGATAAAGTGCATTACGAGATATATCGAGTAATTTTGCTGCTTCTATCACTTGACCACCTGTGACTGTCATCGCTTTTTCAATCAACTGTTTCTCTGCTTGTTCAAGCGGTTGTAACATTACAGAATCATCGGTGCTATCGGCATTTTCCAGTAATAATTGCTGTGCTGTTATTTTATCTCCGCTGGTTAGTAAAACAGCACGTTCAATCACATGACTAAACTCACGAATGTTGCCCGGCCAACTGTGCTGTTTTAATTTACTGAGCGCACAAGGGCTGATGCTTAATGCTTGTTTACGATACTTTTCACTGAATTTAGTGATAAAGCAATTGGCCAAGTCTGAAATATCTTCGAGTCTTTCTCGCAATGGTGGAATAGTAATAACAATAGTATTTAAACGGTACAATAAATCTTGGCGAAACGCTTGTTCACTTATCAGTTGATTGAGGTTAGCATTGGTTGCACTAATCAAACGAACATCAGCAACTTGTGTTTGGCTCGAACCTAAAATCTCATAGTGACCTGTTTCTAACACACGCAATAATTTAGGCTGAAGTGTTAGTGGTAAAGATCCGATCTCATCAAAAAATAAAGTCCCTTTCTCTGCGAGTTGAAATCGACCAACTCGATTCTGTTTAGCATCAGTAAAGGCACCTTTTTGATGGCCAAAGAGTTCACTCTCAAACAAATTATCAGGAATTGCTGCCATGTTCACCGCGATTAGTGGTGCCTGCTGGCGTGATGATAATTGATGAATTCGTTCGGCAAGCAGTGATTTACCGGTACCATTTTCACCTAATATTAATATATTGGCATCAGTTGGTGCTATTTGTGCTACCAAGGTTTCAATGGCTTGCATACTGGGTGATTGACAGACCCAAGCTTTTTTATTTTCGCCGGCGAGCAATTGTCGGTAACCTTGGTTTTGTTCTTTTACCCGAGAAAAGCTTAATTGCTGTTTAATACTATTTAGTAGCTTAAGCTTGTTCCATGGCTTTTCTATAAAATCATTGGCGCCTTTTTGTAAGCCTTCTACCGCTAGCTCAATTGAGCCCCACGCTGTCATTAAAATCACCGGGATATTTAATGGCTGTAACTGCTCTAAAATGGCTAAGCCTTCTTGACCGCTAGTGGTATCTCGAGAAAAATTCATATCCAACAACACTAAATCTGGCTGTTGTTGATTACTTTGTATGATGATTTCTTTAGCGTTAGCCGCCTCAATAATCTGATACCCCTGTGCGCTGAGTAATAAGTTTAATGCTAAACGAATATCTTCATCATCATCTGCAATTAAAATGGTGGCGTTTGACATAGGGTTTTCCATAAATTAAGCGGTTTTTTGGCTAATAAAAAATATAAACAAAAGCACTGTAAAGTAAAGAAAAAGAAACGAGGTAAATCGTTTCCTTTGCTCTTGCAGTGGTTACTATTCTTGTAGGTATAATACTGTTGGTAAATACTCGATACCAGTCAATATGTATGTTTCAGAGTTTGTGAGCCATTTCAGTTTTAGACGTAGTAATTAAATAATGGTATACCCTATTTCATTGCTGCAACAACAAAATGGGATGGCTCACAAACTTCTGCGATGGGTTTTAAATGAAATTATCCAGCGTTAAATAATTAAACCATAGAACAACTATGCGTAAACTATTTATCTTAGCTAAAGTCATTTAAATTCCCACTGAAATCCTGCACTTTGACTGGTAACGAGTATTAGTATGCCAATTACTTTAGTGACTTGGCTAGTGTTAAAGTCATACTGCTACATTTACTCTTCCCGTAACGCTTGCATAGGATCATTACTAATCAATCTCCATGCAGGCATAATTACCGATAAGATAACAATAATCGCTAAAGCGGCATCTAATGAAGCCATGGCTAACCAGTTAAAGTCAGGTAACATTTCTAAATTTTGTGATATTTGTTGATAACCAAAAACAGAGATAATAAAGCCTAGACCTAAACCTACCACTAACATCGACAAAGCATCCTTTAGGATAAAGTTAACCAATTTAGCTTGTTTGGCGCCTGTTGCCATGCGCACAGCAAGTTCATATTTACGATGGTTTGTGGTCATTTGTGTTAAACCAGCAACACCAATAGCAGCAAGAAAAAGTGTTAAGCCAGTCATGGCCAGTACTATCCATAAACTAAGGCGTTGATTCAATGTTTGTCTCTGCCAAATATCTGCTAATGATTGTATGGTCAAGTTAGTTAAACGTGGGAATTGACGTTTAAGTTCGCTTTCTAACATCGCTGGTGTAATCGTTTTTCCTACTGGTAACATCACAGTAAATTGCATGGTATAGCCGGGTCTTACGCGATGAGAATATACTGAAGGTAAACCTAATGAGTCGGCAATACCTGTTTGACTTAAAGTATTGGCAACTATCCCTGTAACAATTGACGGTGGTGTGGAACTATCAGGACTCATTTGAATAGTTTTACCAATAACTTCTTGGTAGCTTAAGTCTGAAAATAAGGTTTTTGCCATATTTTCATCGATAACAATTCTGTCTTCATCATTATCAATTTGTGCTTGGCTTACATTCGCTCCAGCTAACATAGGAATATTAAAGGTTGAAAAATATCTTGATCCTAAGGTCTTTATTTGGTGAATAACTCGCTCTCCTGAGTCTTCATCACGAAAGGCGTTTACTCGTAAAGAATCAGACAAAGGGCCATAGTTAGGTATAACCACTTGGCTATTGCTTACTTCTTGCTCTATCAAGTTTGATATACCATCAAGTAATTGTTTAGCTTCGCTTTTCCCATAAGAGTCAAAGGTATTTAATTGAGTAATATATTCTTCATCACTAACCGTCACGCCAATTTCATAGCTATTGCCAATGTCATAGCCGGTATCTTGGTATACAGCTTGATAGCTTTGCATCGCTATCATCACTGAAGCGGTCAGTAATATTGAGGCAATTGACAGTTGCAATACCATTAAAACTCGGCTCAGCCATTGATTACTTTGTGCCTGTATTCCTTTACCACTACTATTTAAGTTATTGCCTAGTGCATGCTTGTCAATATCAACCAGTGCGAGGGAACTAAACAGTACGCTTAGCGCTAATATAATGGCCACTGAGGCAAGTATGGTAGTGCTATCAATAGCAATGGCGTCTATCATAGGTAAACTGTCACCAGCGATTAGCGGTAAACTTTTTATTGCCCAACCAGTAACTAATAAGCCTGTTACTGCCGCTAAAACAAAACTCGGTAGGTTCTCAAGTAACACCAATAATCTAACTTTTGTTAAGCTTGCACCTAAGCTTATTTGAATGGCAAATTCTTTAGTTCTTCCTTGATAATGAGCGATGAATAAATTTAGCAAATTTAGCGTCGCCATTAATAGTAGCCCGATAACCGCAGTAAATAATGCGATAAGTAGACTTTCAGTTTCACCTAACATATTGCTACGGTAACTGCTGCCCTTAGCTTCTTTCGTGGTATTAGCCATGAAATCCAAAAACATTTGTACTTGCTCGCCATCGACATTTCGGGTGACGTAATCTTCTAACCATGCATCGACTTGCGCTTGTGATGGTAGTTTTGCTTGGCCATTAGCTGACTTGAGAATAAGGGTATCAATATCGTTACTAATATTACCCACTGCATCCGTTTGCGCCTTAACCTTGGCTAAATTGGCGATAAACCAGACTTGCTGAGGTAAAATTGCACGGTTACTTTTTATCGCCATTACGTCTTCAATGACACCGGCAATAATATAATTTTGATTGGTAATTGTTACTTGTTTACCAATCACTGATTTAACGCCGGCAAAAGCATTTTTCCAAAGGCTTTGAGAAATCCATACATACTTTTCTGTTGACTCAATAGTGACATCATCGCCTAGTAACAACTGACTGCCTAACACCGAAAGAATGTTACTTGAAGCATCATAACGCGTCGTTGCAAACGTGGTGTTATTTACCACCACATCTTGTTCTGAAGGCGCAACACCAGCCCATTCACCTAAATCGCTAAATTGCTCACTAAAGTCGACTAAGCGATTCATGTTCCAATAGGAAACACTTAAGGTATCTGACATTTTAAAACGATAATCAAAGGTTTGTAACGAATCCTCATTGTTGATGCCTTGCAGTGGTTGATACAACAAGGTCGATGAAATTGAAATAACACTTAATACCGCACCTAACGTTAAACCAAGTGTTAAAATTAGCGGAACGCTTAGGCGAGGCAGTGAAAACACCCGTGTTATGCCTTGATATAAGGATTTTTTGAATAAACTCATGCAACCCCCTGCAATGGCTTTTCATTGGTCTCAATTGAGCTTGGCTGTGGCGTTAGTTCAGTATTTATCTCTGAAACAATCTGACCATCGAGCAGTTGAATTTGGCGACTAGCACAGCGTGAATAGCGGCTGTCATGGGTTACCATTACGATGGTCGATCCATCTTTATTGAGTTGCTCTAATAGTGACATTACTTGGTCACCATTCTTACTGTCCAAGTTACCCGTTGGCTCATCAACTAAAATCAGATCGGGTTTACCAACAAGGGCACGTGCAATGGCAATACGCTGTTGCTGACCACCAGATAATTGGTTTGGACGATAATGCTGGCGATGTAACATATCAACTTGCGTTAATACCATTTCAACACGCATTTTTATTTCGCTTTTAGAGCAGCCCCTGTGCTCAAGTGGCAGTGCCACGTTTTCAAATACAGTCAAATTATCTATTAGGTTGAATGATTGAAAAACATAGCCAATATGCTCATTACGAATTTGGGTGCGTTGATCTACTTTTAGGCCCGCGGTCGAAATATTGGCGAGTTGATATGCTCCTTCTGTAGCTGAGTCCATTAAACCCATAATAGAAAGCAATGTCGATTTACCACAACCAGAAGGGCCGGTAATTGCAACAAACTCCCCTTGATTTATTTCTAAACTAACACCTTGTAGTGCATGGGTTTCTATTTGCTGACCATCGTAACGTTTGTGGATGTTTGACATGGTAACTATATTTTTCATGAGGTTTTCCTTAATGTGTTTAGCTGTTGCAATGTGCTTAGTTTTTATTTTTATGCACGTATGTTTAGTTGAATTTTTTATTGTATGGCGACGATTTGCGTACTCGCTTTTCTTCGTTATTATTGAATAATTAAAAGTTGCGGGTACTTAGTGTATTTTTGCGTATCGCTACTCACTAATTGCTCACCAGGTTTCAACCCTGAAGTGATAACTAATTTATTTTTTGATAGCTCGCCAAAAGTGACATCTCTCTGCACTAATGAGTCGTTAGTGTCTCGGACAAAAAGGCTTTGTTTACTGCGCGGGCGAAACCCTGGTACTTGTTCTATGTAGCTAATTGCTTGTTGGTGTCTAACAAATACTTGTGCTGATATTGATAACGCAGGACGTGCATTAGAAGTTAAGGTTTCATCAATAACAGCCTCAGCAAGCACAGACCCGTTGTTAACAACACTTTCGATGCGCGTGATGTGACCTTTGATAATGCCTTTTTGTGTATCAATTAATACTAGAGCATTGATATCTATTTGGTCTGCTTGGTTTTGTGGTAAGCGTAAGCGAGCAATTAACACTTCATCACTACCTACTTTAGCTAGCGATTGACCTAATTGAACGCTTTGACCTAGTTCAATTTCTAAGGTTTGCAATGAACCATTAATACCTGCTTTCACCTTCATATCATCAAGCTGCTGTTCAAGTAAGTTAACCTGTGCATGCTGCTGCTCGATAGTGATATCACGCTGCGTGAGTTGGTGGCTTTGCATTTCGATAAACTGTTTATATTTCTTCTTTTCGAAACCGAGCCTTTTACTTTCCTGTTTCACGGCCAATTTAGCGCGTTGTAATTCTATTTTGGAAGAAACACCTAAGTCCATCAGATTCATGTTCACCGAGAGCTCAAGCTCTGCTTTTTCAATCTCGGCTTCAATGTCAGCAATGCGTCCTTGATAGTTTAAACGTTCACTTTGTTGTTCGTATTTGAATGCTTCTCTTTGCGCTAATTGTTGGGCAAGTTGGCCATTAGCAGCATTTACTTCTTGTACTAATTTAGGATTTGATAAATGCAAAATTATAGTGTCAGGTGTTACTTTAGTGCCGGGACGAACTAAAATTTCAGATACCTTACCTAATGCTGGTGCGGTTAATAAACGTTCTTTTGCTGAAGCAAATTCACCATAGGCATTAGCATAAATATCTAAGTCGCCTTGAACTACCGTTTGAAAGCTTAAGTCTTTTAAAGGGACTGATTTTATTGCTTTACCACTGACGCTATAACCGGCATAACCCATAATTAAGGTAAAGCTGGCGATGGTTGCCCATTTCTTCCAAGGTTGTTTTTTAGTTAGCGCAATTTTCATAAATATTCACTGTTATTTTTACTTGATGTTATAAGTAATGAAATAACCGTGCCAAAAGTTAAAGTTGTTTAAAATCAATTTCTTAATGTTTTTATTGTTTTTTGGAAGGCTAGGTCTGTTCGCTTTTAAAGGAAGGATGTTCGAAAGTAAACTCTATTTTGAGTAAATAGAAATAGGCAATCATTTCCGATAACTATCTATCTTGCTTTATTCTTATCATTATTTGGTTTTGTAATGCGATGTAATGTTAACCATTTAATATCTGAAGTAGGTTAGTAGAATGACTTTAATGATATTGAGCGAACAAGCTGAAGTTTGGATGCAACGCGGTTATGATATGGGCTAAAACAAATAGCGATTAAAATTGTGTTTGGATGTAGTTGATAATACATCGCAGTTTTATTGTTTAGAAGATGAAGAGCATAAATAATGACCGATACACTACCGATAATCATTAACGTAACAAAAGACTTACTTGATAAATTTACCAATATAAAATCAGTGAGCAATAAATTAGAAGCGCAGTTTAATTTTCAAACCTTAACAGCCAATTGGTATGGTGATGAAGAGGAAATTTTAACTATTCAATTATCTTTAGAAACAGCAGCAAGTTTCGAACAATGTAAAGAAGCGTTGGATAGGGTATCGAACCGTGGCGTTAACATCAGTCATTTCTCTGATGATGTGATTTGTTGTTGTAACGAAGGCGAACAGCAATTGCTTTGTACTATTGCGATAACGGCTTCAGAATTGGAGTTATTGACATTACAACCAACGTTATTAGCGGGTTATATTCAGGCTAAATTGCGTAAAGTACTTAATTTAATTGCACAGCAGCAATCTTTGGCTAGTATCTAAGTAATGGACTTATTCAAAAAACATGGCTATTAATACTGCACGCTTAGATCGTTTTATTAGTGATTATCATCAAATTAACCGCAAAAAAGTAAGGTTGATTTTAGCGCAAAAAAGAGTTTATGTTGATGGCGTATTAGCAACAGATATTGCGCAGCTTGTTGATCAATTTTCACACGTTATTATGGATGATGAAGTACTGCAGGCTAATCGGGCATATTATATTATGCTGAATAAACCTATTGGTGTGGTTTGTGCGACCAAGGATAAAATACATAAGACGGTGATTGATTTACTTGCGGGACAATTTGACCAAGACATTTTGGATAGTTTACATATCGTCGGACGACTCGATCTAAATACGTCAGGCCTGGTGTTACTAACGAATGATAGTCGTTGGTCTGAGCGACTAACGTCACCTGAAAATAAAGTCTCTAAATGTTATCAAGTGACATTACAAAACGCTTTAACGCCAGACTATATAAATGCTTTTGCAAAAGGGATGTTTTTTTCTTATGAGAACATAACGACAAAACCAGCAATTTTGCAGATTGTTTCTCTCTTTGAAGCAAAAGTGATCTTAACCGAGGGGCGCTATCATCAAATAAAGCGTATGTTTGGCCGTTTTCGTAACCCTGTTATTGCATTGCATCGTTACTCAATAGGAAGTTTACACTTAGATGAGTCACTTAAATACGGTGAAAGTAGAGTTTTAAATATTTCAGAGGTGTCTAGCATAAATAGCTAATGTAAGTGGTGAAAAATAAAACAATAAAAGTGAATATTTATACTAATCAGTTGATATTATTAATAACTATATAGGCTCTCGCAATTTGGTCTTGCTTGGGTATAATAGTTTGCAGTAACAAGTTGTTTCTTAATGTAATGGAATAGTTAAATGAATAAAATAGTTTTATTAGTGGTACCTTTTATCAGCGTGTTGGCAAGTTGTTCAAGTGTTGATAATGTTTGCGAAGATGTCACTTTAGCCTCTGAACAAATTCAAGAGTGCCAAGCTTTACATAAACGCATTATTAATACTAAAGGTGATGTAATTATTCGTACGGAATTAGAACTTCGCTATCAGCAAGATTGTATTGATATTCGTTATTATCGAGATGAAAAACAAGCAGCTATTTGTGGTAATAAGCATAAAGTTAAAGAAATTAGTAAGTCAGCTAAAGCTGACGCTCAGCAATAGGTAAGCAATTCTTAATAATCGTTTTATTAAGTACTTGATAGATGAGCGAGCAAATAACTAAACGGTATGGCAATTTTGAAACCAGAAACTCAACAAGTAAACACGACTCAAGCAGCAGAGCTGTTAATACGTGCCAAAGAGGCAAGCATTGCTGATCTCTCTGGAAATGTGGATTTTCTAGAGAAAAAAAATGCTGACTTACAAGCTCGCTATACCGCACTCTTTAAATTAAACCAGCTATCACAAGAATGTAATGATCTTGAGAGCTTTTATCCGCAAGTACATAGTACTATCGCGTCGTTAATGACCGCGAAAAACTTCTTTATCGTGCTCTATGATCAAACGTTTGAAACCTTAGAGTTTGTTTATTATCTTGATGAAAAAGATGAAAAACCGTCAGGCATCATAGATTACCAAGATTATGATGGTTCATTTACTAATTTAGTTATTGAATCAAAACAGCCACTTCTCTTAACCCCAGAATTAGAAAAACAGCTATTTGATAATTATAAAATCAAACAATTTGGTGTCCGCGGCACTGACTGGCTGGGTGTGCCTTTACTCCAAAATGGCTTAGTGATCGGTACCATCACCATACAAAGTTATGATGAAAAAATTCGATATAATGAAAATGACTTGAATTTACTTACCTTTGCCGCCCAGCACATTGTTGGTGCTATGGTACGTTTACAAGATCAACAACGCTTGAAAAATGCGGTTAATGCACGTACCAAAGAATTGATGGCACAAATTCGTGAGCGAGAAAAATCCGAATTACTACAAGAATCTTTATATCGAATATCGGAATTAACCACGGATATTGAGCTCGATATAGATACTTTCTATAGTAAGGTCCACAATATAATCGGACAGTTGATCAATGCTAAAAACTTCTTTATTGCTAAATATGAAAAAGAGTCAGACACTTTAAGTTTTTCTTATTATGTTGATGAAAAAACCTCTAATTTAGCCAAAGATTTTAAACCAAGGAAGCTCTCAAATCGATATTCCGAGTTAGTACTACGCCGTCGAGAAACAGTATTACTCACCTATCAAGATATGATGAGTCTACATCTGGAAGGTGAAACTAAAAAACCACAGGATGACATCCATTCTTGGTTAGGAGTACCATTAATCTATTCAGGCCAGTTACTTGGAGTCATGGTTTTACAGAGTTATTATTATAAAACTACTTACAATCAACAAGATGCCGAGTTACTTAATTTTGTCTCTAACCACGTTTCGGCAGCGATTAAACGTCGAGAACTCGCTGATTTTGAAAGGCGCAGTCATGAGTTATTAGAGCAACAAGTTAAACTCCGCACACTTGCCCTTGAAGATGAAATTACCCATCGTAAACAAGCTGAAAAATTATTAAAACACACCGCCGCCCATGATAGTTTAACCGGGTTACCCAATAGAACTGTATTCCTTGATTTACTTAACCATGCGATAGCCTGTGCAAAACGAAAAGATGACTTTTCTTTTGCTGTACTGTTTTTAGACTTAGATCGCTTCAAAGTAGTTAACGATAGTTTAGGGCATCATGCTGGTGATGTTTTATTGAAAATAATAGCGCGAGAATTATTGGCTATTGTGCGTAAAGTAGATACCGTTGCTCGCTTAGGTGGCGATGAATTTGTCATATTAATTGAAGACTTGAAAAGTAACAATGAAGCCTTTGAAGTCGCGCAGCGCATCACCGCTTTTCTGCAACAGCCTTTTACTATCGACAATCAGTTAGTATACACAGGCACTAGTATTGGCATATCGTTTAGCAATAAACGATATTCTGATGCTGATACTATGCTCAGAGATGCAGATACAGCTATGTACCATGCTAAAGACAATGGCAGAGGGCGCTATGAAGTCTTTGACGACAGTATGCATCAAAAAGTACAGAATGCTTTAAGCCTTGAAGCAGATATTCGAGAAGCGATTGGTTGGCAGGAGTTTATCCCTTATTTCCAACCAATTATTAAACTGGATAACCAAAAACTTAAGGGTTTTGAAGCGCTAGCTCGCTGGCAGAGTACTAAGCGTGGTTTTGTTTATCCTAATGACTTCATTCCGCTGGCTGAGGAAACTGATTTAATTAAAGAAATTGATATTCAAATTATTGAAAAATCTTGTCAGCAGTTGAAACATTGGCATGATGAATTAGGCTGTGATGATCTTTATGTCAGTTGTAATTTATTTTCCAAGCAATTTTTTAGTACAAGCTTACCGCAAGATATTGAAAAGGTATTAAAAAGAACAGGCTTAGCTCCCCATCATCTACGTGTTGAGTTAACGGAACGTGCCTTGTTGGAAAATGCTGAGATAGTGCTTACTAATATGCAAGCCTTGAAAAATATGGGGGTAAAAATATTACTCGATGATTTTGGAACCGGTTACTCAAGCTTGGGCTATTTGCATCGTTTCCCTATTGATGTGCTGAAAATAGATCGCTCCTTTATTAGTAATGTCGACGAGCATAATAATAATCGAGCCATAATTAGGACTATTGTTGATTTGGCTAATAATCTTCAAATGTCTACTGTTGGTGAAGGAATTGAAAGCTTAGCCGATGCCGAGTTATTACAACAAATGGATTGTGTATACGGTCAAGGTTACTATTTTGCCAAACCTATGTCGTCTCAAGATACAAAAGACTATATTATTCAAAAATTATATTACTCAAAAAATGTGTAAATAATAACCCAAGAACACTCCTTACAAATTACCGCAAACGATTTGCAGCACTTTATACTGCTTAACTCGTGCTTCTCCATATAAAAGTGTTTTAAATCCTGAAAATAACCAGCACATCCTGTGGTTGTTATCCTAGAATGCGCTCATAAATTTAATATCGTCACCCACTAATAATATACCCGTTCCACTTGAATATGCATGATTCAGCTGGAATTAGAAACGCCTTTAGGCAAGGTATTGATTGAAGAGAATGGTGTTCCCTTGTCGAAATCAATAAAGTAGCATAAAGCGTTTATAAATCAGCCCTTTGGGGGAGGCTGAGCAAATCATACTCTGCGTTACCTTTCTTTTTAAGGGAATGACCCTTAATAAAAAAATGCGCCTTGATTATGAATCGCTCAGACTTCCTGAAACGAGCATCTTCAAGTGGAGCGGGTATATATATATATTAGTGGAAAAAAAGACTATAACTAAAGCAGGATTTTTACCTGTCGCACTTTGAGGAATGGTTATGCTATTTACTGGTTCATTGATTACAGATTGTCCAATAAGACAAAAAATTCGTGAGTTTTATCGAATTGACGAAAATGTTGCCGTTGATCATATTTTACCTGCTGCAGAAGTAAATGTTAGCGCAAGAAGCCGTGCATGGGAACGCGCACGTAAAATGGTTTTAAAAATTCGTCAAGACCAAGAAGGTAATGGCGCAATTGATTCGCTACTCAATGAATATTCACTTTCTTCAGAGGAAGGTGTGGTCTTAATGTGTTTGGCCGAAGCGTTATTGCGTGTGCCAGATAAACATACTCAAGATGAACTTATTCGCGATAAAATTTCCCAAGGTCAGTGGAGTTCACATTTAGGTGCCAGTGATTCAATATTTGTTAATGCTTCATCATGGGGGTTATTACTTACTGGCTCTATGGTTAATTACGCCGATAAGCGTAAAAAAGAACAATTTGGTTTACTAAAGAAAACTGTCGGTCGTTTAGGTGAGCCAGTTATTCGTAAATCAATGAACTATGCCATGAAAATAATGGGTAAACAGTTTGTTATGGGTGAAACCATTCAAGCTGCTACTGTACGCGCTGCCACTAAAGAACAGCAAGGTTATGTTTATTCATACGATATGCTCGGCGAAGGTGCCCGTACTATGGCTGATGCCGGTCTGTACCTCAAAGCCTATCAAGATGCTATTACTGCTATTGGTTATGTTGCTGTTGCTTCGGGTAAGAACGACCCTCGTAAAGTACCAGGTATATCAATTAAACTTTCTGCGATTCATCCACGTTATGAGTTCTCTCATAAAGAGCGTGTAATGTCAGAAATAGTACCTAAATTAAAAGCACTATGCTTGCAGGCTAAGCAATACAATATTGGTTTAACGATTGATGCTGAAGAATCTGAGCGTTTAGATATTTCATTAGATATCATAGAAGCGGTTTTTTCTGATAGCGAACTAGGAGATTGGCAAGGTTTTGGTATAGCACTGCAAGCTTATCAGAAGCGTGCAATTCATGTTGTTGACTGGTTACGTGACTTAACGTTGCGTACTGAACGAAAAATGATGGTTCGTCTTGTTAAAGGTGCTTATTGGGACACTGAAATTAAAAATGCTCAAAAAGATGGCTTGAATCATTTCCATGTCTTTACTCGTAAGTCATCTACTGATGTTTCTTACCATGCTTGTGCCAATAAATTATTAGAATATCGCGATACTATCTATCCACAATTTGCGACACATAATGCTTATACTGCAGCAACTATAGTTGAGTTAGCTGGCGATGATAAGGCAGGTTTTGAATTTCAATGTTTACATGGCATGGGGGATTCTTTGTACGACCAAATTGTTAAAGAAGAAAGTATTCAATGTCGAATTTATGCGCCGGTAGGCCATCATGAATACTTACTTGCTTATTTGGTACGTCGTTTATTAGAAAATGGCGCTAACTCGTCATTTGTTAATGCTATTGTTGATGAAGATCAGCCAGTTGAATCATTATTGGAAGATCCAGTAGAAAAAACTCAACGTCTTAAAGCTAAGTACAATAACCAAATAATTATGCCAATTGACCTCTATCGTGGAGAAGGGAAAGGCGAAGGCGAGAAAGGCCGTGATAACTCAAAAGGTTTAGATCTAACGGATATTAATGAAATTATCCCGTTAAAAGCCGCTTTAGATAATTGGTTTGTCGACCATTTATTGAATAAAAATGAAGTGCCTGATGGTAGCAATGCAGTAATGAACCCGGCGAATCGTAGTGAAATAATCGGCTTTCATCAACATGCCAGCCATGATGAAATGTTAGTGATGATTGATAAGGCCGAAACAGCTTATAGTACTTGGTCAAAAACACCTGCAGTAGATCGTGCTGCCTTGCTTTGCCGCATTAGTGATATTTTAGAGCGTCATATGGATGAGCTCATCGCAATGTGTATCAAAGAAGCCGGTAAGGTCGCGCAAGATGGTATTGATGAAGTGCGTGAAGCTGTTGATTTTTGTCGTTACTACGCAGCTCGCGCCATTGAATTAAGCGGTGATGAAAGATTAGAAGCACGTGGTGTGGTACTTTGTATCAGTCCATGGAACTTTCCTTTGGCTATTTTCCTTGGGCAAGTTTCTGCGGCAATTGCCACGGGTAATACTGTATTAGCAAAACCAGCAGAACAAACAGGTTTAATTGCGCTTCGTGCAATTGAATTGATGAAGTCAGTTGGTTTACCTGAAAACGTAGTACAGGCTGTTATTGCGCGCGGAAGTGCCGTAGGTAATACGATTATTCCAGACAGTCGTATTCAAACAGTCATGTTTACCGGCTCTACAGAAACGGGCACACGTATTTCACAAACGTTATCTGACCGTGGTGGTGATCAAGTACCGCTAATTGCTGAAACCGGTGGTCAAAATTGTATGATTGTTGACTCGACGGCATTACCTGAACAAGTTGTTGATGATGTTATTTCATCAGGTTTCCAAAGTGCAGGTCAACGTTGTTCAGCGTTACGTGTACTCTTTTTACAGGAAGATATTGCAGATAATGTTATTGCCATGCTCCAAGGTGCATTGGCGGAGTTACATATTGGCAATCCTGCAAAATTAAGTACTGATATTGGCCCAGTCATCGACCAAAAAGCCCTAGACGCGCTAAATGCTCATGCCGAATATATGAAATCACATGGTAAGTTACTTTACCAATGTGAGTTCTCTGACGATGTTGTAGATGAAGATGGTCACTTCTTCTTTGCACCTCGCTTGTATGAAATTGATGATATCAGTGTGTTAAAGCAAGAAGTCTTTGGTCCTTGTGTTCATATAGTTCGCTTTAAAGGTAATGAAATAGAAAGTGTTGTTGATAAAATCAATGGCACTGGCTTTGGCTTAACTATGGGTATTCATACGCGTATAGAGCATAGAGCTATTAATTTAGCCAAATTGTCACGTGCGGGTAATATTTATATCAACCGTAACATGATCGGCGCTGTTGTTGGTGTACAACCTTTTGGTGGTCGAGGTCTTTCTGGGACAGGTCCTAAAGCAGGTGGTCCAAATTATTTAACTCGTTTAGTTAAAGAAAAAGCAACGCCAGATGAAAAAGATTTTAATTTTCCTGCAGATAAAACGATTACCTTATCAGGTGATGCTGCTGAGAATCATCAAGCAAATCATTTAATGGATAAAGCTAATTGGGCTGAGAAAGAGTGGCGCTCAACTGAATTAAATACTCGAATTTCTTGTGTTCGCCAATTACTGGCCAAGATAGCTCACGTTGAAATTGTTGATGATTTGGCTGACGATTTAAACCATACCTTAGTCTTGGCGCGTTCACAGCTTATTGATATTGAAAAACGTTTGAAAAAACCACAACAATTACCAGGCCCAACAGGTGAATCAAATATTATTTATTTGGAAAACCGAGGTAATATTATTTGTTATGCGGATGAAAATGTTAGTTTTCACTTTTGGGTGCAATCTATTGTTACGTCACTTGCTACAGGTAATACCGTTATTGCTGTTGTTTCTGATTTGTTTTATCAAGAAGCATTGGAATTTAGAGATAAATTTGTTGCCACAGGCGCCGGTAAAGATGTTTTCCAGGTAGCTAAACAATGTCATTTATAAGCTATGTTGGCACACCCTGCTTTGTCTGGTGTTGTGGTCGATAGTGGTTGTGAAATCAAGCATTACATTAGTGAAAAACTAGCATTACGTCACGGGGCTATTTTACCGGTAATAACTTCTGAATATTTTGATAGTATGATTCAACGCTTGGTAACAGAAAAAACAATTAGTATTGATACTACAGCTTCAGGGGGCAATACTTCACTGATGACTCTGGTAGAAGAAGACTAATTTGTTGAAGTACTTTGTAGTTATTAAGCAGCTATAAATTTGAATTAAATAAAAACGCGAATGAATACCTTAAGGTAACGTTTGCGTTTTTTTTGCTATTTTTTTTGAGTTTACTGTGGCAACATCAATTATCTTCCCTACTAAGTAGTGTGAACATGAGTAATAACAAAACAAAACCCTTAGATCGTATTGATCTTATGATCCTTTCTACTTTACAGTCAGATGGTAGAATTTCAAATGTGGATCTGGCCAAAAAAGTAAACCTCAGTGCTAGTCCCTGTTTAGATAGAGTCAAACGCTTAGAAACTGAAGGGTATATTGAGCGTTATGGTGCCTTTTTAAATGCGAGAAAGTTAAACTTTGGTATGAGTGCTTTTGTTCAAGTCACCTTAAGCAGAACAACTTCAGATTCTTTCAAACTCTTCAATAAAGAAGTCGTGACTATTAAGGAAGTCGTTGAGTGTCATTTAGTGGCAGGTGGTTATGATTACTTGCTGAAAATACGGTTTGCCGATATTGAAAGCTATAGACTTGTGTTAGAAAAAATTGGCAGACTGACTAATGTCGCGCAAACAAGTACTTACATAGTAACTGAACATATAAAGCAAGATGGTGGTTTACCTTTCAACTAGGAAATTTAAACCTCGTATTGAGTCATTTTAAGTAAAAATCAACGTTATTAAGCCAACAAGGTTTACTAATATTTAAACTGTTTACATTGATAAGGTCTTATTTAAGGGCCTTATTTTAAGGGTTCAACTTCTAAGGATGACTATGAACGCACATGATTATGCATTGCAAGCTAACGGCTCGTTTGCTTTGCCAGATGCTTGTTTTAAAGTTAAAGCATTGATGGCTGATGAAAGTTCTGAAATTTCAGATTTTGCCGATGTTATTGGTATTGACCCCTCTATGACTTCTCGTTTGCTACAAATAGCAAATAGTGCCATTTATAGCTTCCCAGGTGAAATCAGTACCATCTCACGTGCCATTACCATCATTGGCACGCAAGCCATTTATAATATGATGCTAGTCGATGTTGCTGCCACCGCTTTTAAGCATTTTGAAAACCAGGCAATTGATTTAAAACGTTTTTGGCGTATGAGTGTTTATTGTGGACTGGTATCTAAGAATCTAGCTATTAGTGCTGGCATACGTGATATAGAGCGTTTATTTGTTGCTGGCTTGTTACAAAACTTTGGAGAGCTATTAGTTGCTAAAATAAGCCCTGAACTTGCCCAGCAATGTGAAAAGTACAATAAAAACCAGTTGCCATGGCAATTGCAAAAACATGTGTTGGGTTATACTTACACTGAAATCTCTGCTGATTTATTAAAAATATGGCAGATCCCTGAAAAAATTATCTTACCAATTAGGCACTTCAATGCCGCATCATCTATAGAAATTAATAAAGATGTAAAAATCTTGAATTTAGCTTCTAGGCTGGCTCTTATGGATAGTCACAGTGACGAGTTTTCTTATGCTGATGTAATTGATGAGTCTTTATGCCGACCTTTAGGGTTATCAGTGGAAGATTTAACACAAGCTGCTGAGTTTGCTGAAAAAGAAGCGACTAGTATTTTATCTATTATGAATCCTAAACTTTTTTCTAAGTGATGTAAGTTGGTTTAACTAACACTGATAAAATTGGTTATATCTGTAGTAGTAAGTAACTAAAACGCAGTGAGTGGTTGTTGAATAACCTCTTAACGCTTCATTAATAAGCGAGTAGTGTTAGCTTCTGTTTACAGGGCCGCATTCACGGTTTAAGTTAATTGAGGGTGATATTTTGACATTATCTGTTGAGAGTATACTCAATGTAACTTTACAAATTTACACATTGTTATTTGCTTGGTAATAGCAAAGCTTAGCTAAAAAGAAGACAAAGTTAGTAAAGCTTGTTAGCATCGAGAGATCTAGTTTATCGCGTTATCATAATAATTATAAAAAGGGTAAGTATGTCAGCTTCTAGAGAGCATTTCAGCTCACGAATTGGCTTCATTTTAGCCGCTGCAGGCTCTGCAGTAGGTATAGGTAATTTAGTTGGTTTTCCGGTTAACGCCGCTAAAAATGGTGGCGGAGCATTTTTGTTAATGTATGCACTGTTTGTTTTTCTTATTTGCTTGCCTGTGATGATTGCTGAAATGGCTGTTGGACGTAATACGGCCAAAGAGCCTGTAGGCGCATTCAAAACATTGAGTAAAGGCAGTAAACTTTGGGGAGCAGCTGGGTTTTTAGGGGTGTTAACCCCTTTTATGATTGCTGTTTTTTATATGGTGATCACCGTTTGGCTTTTTGGTTATATTGCTTTAACGATCACGGGCCATTTAGACTACTTAGCAAGTAGTGCGGGTTTTGGTGAGTTTATTAACAGTCCGTACTTATACGTTGCTCTAGTTGCGGTTGCAGGTATTGTCAGTTTTATTTTGGCGGCAGGAGTAAAAGACGGTATTGAAAAAGCCGCTAAAATATTAATGCCAGCCTTACTCGGCATGCTGATTGTTATGGTTTTGTTTGTATTATCTCTTGATAATGCCATGGCAGGTGTTACCTTTTTCTTAGTACCCGATATTAATAAGATAACGCCAAGCGTAATTAACGGCGCCTTATCACAAGCCTTTTTCTCATTGTCTTTGGGCATGGGCATATTAATAACCTATGGCTCATATATAAATAAACAGACCAACATCCCTAATTCTGCTAAATTAGTGGCTATTACGGATACCAGCGTAGCCTTTATTGCTGGTTTGATGATTCTACCTGCGGTGTTTTCATTTAATCCTGAAGTTAATCCAAGTGAGTTAAGTGACAGCTCAGTATCATTGATTTTTACTTTTCTACCTAAAATATTTTTAGCTCTACAAACCTCATTGGGTTATGTTGGCGCTAGTGCCGTCGCTGCATTCTTTTTCTTATTAGTCTTTTTTGCCGCAATTACGTCGTTAGTCTCCATTATTGAAGTACCGGTCTCATATTTAGTCACTGAGAAAAAGCACAGCCGTAAAAAGGCATTAGGTTACTTAACACTTACTGCTGGTGTGCTAACCTTATTTGCCACAGCATCATTTGGTATGGTGCCATTTTTTACTGAGTTTACTTCATACGCTGGCGGGACTAAGTCCTTATTCGATGTTATTTATGATGTTTTTTACGATACGATTTTACCACTTAATGGTTTTTTACTGTGTATTTTTGTTAGTTATCGCTGGAAGAAAAAGCAATTATCTGAAGAGCTAAGTATCGGCAATGAAAACTATAAAGGTTCATGGGTGGAAAAATATATTAACTTTTCACTAGGTACTTTTATCCCTGTTATTGTGCTGCTTATTTTTATTAATACTGTGGCAACCAAGTTTTTTGCAGTTAATCTTTTTGGTTTTTAGTTATACCCATTTGATTAAATTTCTTCCCAACTCAGGGCTCTGCTCGATGATAGTGGTCATCGAGTAAGCTCCCAGAGGGCGTGTTTAAAAGGCTTACATACTGCGTTATTGATTTTGACAAGGACGCTGCATGGATGCAGCTTATTAGAGAATGCAGGAGCATATTCTCCTGAATAACCATTCTCTTCAATCAATGCCTTGCCTCTAAGCCTTTTAATTCTCGCTGAGTGGGAAAGAACTTAATCAACTTGGTATTAAAACGTCTTAACAGATATAAACGCCCAATAATCAATGTTATTATTGGGCGTTTTTTTATTATCAATTATCAGATACCTTAGCCATGATAGAACATATTACCAGCACAGACTTTACCGATGCCCAACGATTATTTCATGGCCGAGGGCACGCATATCCCAATTTAAGTCATGTAAATGTTGACTGGTTATCTCCAGTTATTCTAATCACTTTATATCAAGCTGTTGATAGCACATGGTTAGCAGAACAAGCAGGCGCATTAAAAAACTTGATTAAAGAATGTCGCTCGGTGCAAGTACAACATCGTTATGAAAAATTTGCGCCAACCGAGTTATTATTAGGCGACTCGGTAAGTCATACTATCGTGAGTGAGCAGGGCCTTAATTATCATATTGAGTTTGGTAAAGCCCAAAATAGTGGTTTGTTTTTGGACATGAGTAATGGAAGAACATGGTTAAGACAGCGTGCAGAAGGTAAAAATGTACTTAATCTATTTGCCTATACTTGTGCCTTCTCCTTAAGTGCCATAGCAGGTGGAGCCAGTAAAGCGGTTAATATTGATCTAAGCAAATCATCCTTAAGTAAGGGGAGAGAAAATCATCAACTTAACCTATTGGCTAAAAAACAAGGCAAGCAAGTTGTCTTCGAAGGTGTTGATATTTTTAAATCGAATAGCCGCATCAAAAAGTATGGACCGTATGATATTTTAGTCTGTGATCCCCCGTCATTTCAAAAGGGTAGTGTTAATATCGAACGTGATTACGCTAAAATAATTCGCCGTATTCCACAGTGGATGAATCCGGGCGCTAGCTTGATGTTATGTTTAAATTCACCAGATTTAGATGAAAATTTCTTAAAAGCAGAGGTTGAGCGAGAATGCCCGGATTGTCACTTCGAACAACACCTTGAGAATCCTGAAGTCTTCAAGGAAGCGCATGAAGGCAAAGGCCTCAAAGTTTTGATTTTTACTTATCAGCCAAAATAATTTAGAAATTGAGAGTTAGCTTATGAGAGTTAACCTCTAGTTTTTATACGCCAAAAACGGGCAAATCTTGGTATACCCGCTTGTGTGAGCCCATTGTATTTGAAGGTAATGACTGTGCCTACTTTGGGTGGATTGGCACGTTGAACATCACTAAATCCCGATCCAATTTTGAAAATTATTCCATCGCTTGTTTTAACTTTAATTGCCCCTAGTTGGTTTTGATACTTACCTTTTCCCTCCGTATGACCAATGACGGTTGCTTCGGCATCTTGATGTTTCTTTAGCTTCATCAATGCGGGATTTCGGCCTTTTTGATAGTGAGCACTGGCGAGGTGTAACATGAGGCCTTCACCTTGGGCTGCGATGACTTCATCAAGTTTGTGATCAAGATCACTTAATTCTTTCAGTTTCACCTGATCTATCATAGCTAAGTAAACTGAAGGAATTTGTACTAATAACGCCTGCATTCTATTTACTCGATCATTGAAATCCCCTGGATTTTTGGGAAGATCAAACATCATAAAGCGTACTTTTCTCCAGCAACTAGTCGTTTTACTTTCGACTGCTATTCGTTTACTTACACAAGAAAGTAATGGTTGGAATTGCCCTCTATCAAGCCAGAGTTCACCGTCCATAGGATGTGCAGGCCAATGTTGAGTAAACCAGCTAGGACTATTGATTAAATTTCCTTGGCGAGTAAACAATTGCTTTCCATCCCAAAAGCCACGAATACCATCCAGTTTTTCAGAAACATAATATTGACTGATGTCATCGACTTTTTGGTAGCTCACGCCATGTTGAATATTAGGCTTAAATTTTTGAGGTGTTTGTTGTGCAGTTGAAGAGCAATGGACTGATAAAATGAAGGTAAATAAAACCAATAGAAAATACTTATTCATCACTAAACTCCATGTAATGAGACTTGGCAAAAGGTAAAGTCTAGTCTATATTTGAAAAATGGAGACCTTAGATTTTAAGGTGACTTGCTAAATTTTATTTGGCGAAGTTAATTGCATTAGCAAGGATTGCTATGATGAGAAAACTTACCTTCCCTCTTATTCTTTATATTGTTATCGCAATATTTTTGTTAATTTTTAGCACAAACTCGTCCGCTAAAAAAAGGTGTAAACCTTTATTAGAAAAACTACATAATGCTCAAATGATGCAACGTAAAAGCTACTCTTTAAAAAGAGGGCAATCTTTGCGAGAAATGGAAGATAAAGCGAGAGATAAGTGGTGGCAGTGCGAAAATAGCTCTTTATCTGCGTTCAAGTCGAAATATGGTACAAAAAAAAAGAAAGCGAAGAAGAAGAATAGCACTACCCATTATGTCAAATTGAATAAAGCAAAACTCAAGTTACCAAAGAAGATGGTAACGTTTAACCACGATAGTGCAATTGTGATTAAATCAAAATGTCAAGGAGATAAAAAGCTGGCTTGGTTGCAGTTTTATCAACAACCTATTAAATGCCAGCGCCCTAAAAATATTAACGTTTTTGCTTTTTGTAGTGAAGATAAATTACAACAGCGAGACGCATTTGAGCGGAAATATATTCAGTAAATGACTTTACGCTTGGTAATTCTTTTTACTGTCGCGGTACTGATTTACCATAGCGTCAATTGTCTCTTGCTCATAGGTACGCAAACCGCTCAAAAGCATATGTTTCTTACCGTGGCCGATAACTTTATCATTTGATAACAAGTCAAACTCAAGCCATGCATCGCCGCGTTTTCCTTCTATTGATAAACTGGTTTTAGCTAATTGTAATGTGATCGTTTCAGCCGCTAATGTATGTAAATCAATAGACATTGATTGATACATTACCATAGGGCGAGCAGGATTAATCATAACGCTATTGTCAGCCATTAATTTTACTAAAATATCAGGAAAAGTATGACCAGAAAAATCGACATAGGCCTTTGTCAGCGCATTAATCAGTACAGAATCATGCGTTTTATCGCCACTAACATGAACACTTAGACAGGTTTTATCTTTATCATCCTTTATATCAAAACTATCATCAATTTCCTGAGGAAAAGTAAGATAAACATCATCGCTAACCATGCCTGAAAAATCGAAGGTCATATTTTTATGTAGTCCAGATTTAGCTATTATTATTGAAAAAAGCAAATCTCCAGGCACGCAAAAACGTTTAGCATCAATATTATGTAGTGGATTAAAGTCATCTGCTACTTGTTTGGCAAAATTACTACCTTGCTGACGTGTGAAGCTGATTTTATCAGCACTGATAGGGCAATAATTCTCAATAAACATTTCTTTTATAGACATCTATGCAACTTCATTTTGTGAGTAAACTATATTCGATCGCAGCATTCTAACAGTACTTCAGTGTTAAATCGAAATAAAGTGTATATAGCTTACTGGTCAGATCTGTTGTGATTGGCTATATTTGCTTACTAACTGCTCCTTTTTAAGTTTTGCTAGGTGGCGAATTTGATACTCTCTTTGGCATGCTGTGCTTTTGTCGTTAGCCTCTTCGAGATAGGCCAAGCTAACTGGGCGTCTTGCTCGGGTATATTTCGCACCAAGTTTACTGTTATTATGTTCGCCAATTCGACGATTAATATCTGTGGTAACGCCTGCGTATAAGCTATTATCGTTACAGCGTAATAAATAAACCCACCAGGTACCTGTCTTATTTTTTTCAATCATATAACGTGATAATTACTATTAACTATTTTGAAGGTATCTAAATGGTAAATAAAAGTGCTTGAGATATCAAACAATGTCAGCTTGGCTGACTGGGAAATAGAGCTTAGTGCTATCCGATCTATGGGAAATGGCGGTCAACGTGTAAATAAAGTGGCCACAGCTATTCACTTACGGTTTGATATTAAGCGATCTTCTTTACCTGCAATTTATAAAGAGCGGTTACTTGCTTCTAAAGATAGTCGAGTTACCAAAGATGGTGTGGTCATCATTAAAGCCCAGAGCTTTAGAACACAAGAAATGAATAAAGACGATGCGCTAACTAGACTGAAAGATTTTATTAAAGCTGTCATGGTAGTACAAAAAAATCGACGAGCGACAAAACCTACCAAAGGTTCAGTGCAAAGGCGCTTAACGGGGAAGGCTAATCGTAAAGACGTTAAGCAAACACGGAAAAAAGTACAATTCTAGTGGTCGGTAATGAGTATATATTTAAACCCCTTTACGAAAAATAAAAATAAAAACCTAATATAAAATAGAGAGCAACTATGCCAATTAGTGACGTCGGTGCAGTAGAAAAACTTACCGCACAACTTGATAGTAATAATTTAGTTCAGTATCAATTACCATTAGTTAGTCTTAATGGTGATGGCACTAAACAGAGTATCGAGCTAAACCCTTTAATAGGAAAGCAAATAACCCTACACTTTTCTGGCACTATAGCCTGTAAGCACTGTGGAAAGCGCACTAAAAAAAGCTACTCTCAGGGATATTGTTATCCATGTATGGCTAAATTAGCTCAATGCGACCTGTGTATTATGAAACCTGAAACCTGTCACTTTCATTTAGGAACTTGTCGTGAGCCTGAGTGGGGTGAAAGTCATTGTATGGTTGACCATTATGTTTATTTGGCCAATAGTTCTGGCTTGAAGGTCGGCATAACCCGACATACCCAATTACCAACCCGCTGGATTGACCAAGGAGCCTGCCAAGCCCTCCCTATATTTAAGGTGAGTACTCGCTTACAATCAGGTTTAGTAGAAACTGCATTAGCTGAATTCATTAGTGATAAAACCAATTGGCGCGCTATGTTAAAAGGTGAGCCAGAGCCTATAGACCTGAAGGCTAAAGCGGAAGAGTTAATCCCAGAAATTAGTTTACGCTTATCGCAACTTAGACTTAAGTTTGGTAGTGATGCAGTTCAAGAGCTAAATGAAAATGTGCAAGAAATTCATTACCCAGTAAGTGAATACTTAACCAAAATTAGTTCTTTTAATTTTGATAAAACGGAAACGGTATCAGGAGTACTTTTGGGTATTAAAGGTCAGTATTTAATTTTCGATAAAGGTGTAATTAACATGAGGAAGTTTAGCTCATATCAAATAAGTATTGACTATTAGTAACTTGAACTTGAGAATAACGCTTTGTATGTAGTTATATTTAGCTAACGATCGAATTTATTTGTTCGGCAACTTAATATGTCGAATTTCTAGACTGCAGTATTAAAGGTAACAAGATGACCGCAGATGATTATGTAGAACAAGCCAGTGAAATTTTTGTTTTATCCGATTCTTTTATCAGAATTAGGGAATTAATTGATGATGAATCATCGACCATAGATGATATTTCAGAAGTCATCCTGCTCGATCCTGCCCTTTCTGGTACGGTATTAAAATTAGCGAATAGCCCTTTTTTTAGTTATCCTGGAAAAATAGATACCATCTCTAAGGCTGTCTTAGTGTTAGGCATCACCGAAGTCTATAATCTCGTTATTGCCTACTTTACGACGGAAGCTTTCAAAAATATTGATGCAAACCAAGATTACCTCGATGAGTTTTGGATAAAAAGTGTTGATTGCGCGTTGTTGATGAAATTCTTAGGGACTAGCCTAGGTATTGTTAATGCGGAACGCTTATTTATTTTAGGCTTATTACATAATTTAGGTGAATTAGTTGTTCATCAAATTACCACGGAAAAACAGCGTGCTTGTGATAGTCAGGATATCCATTTATTACCTTGGGTGAAGCAACAAGATGTATTAGGATTTACTTTTGGGGAATGTTCTGCGGAATTATTAAAACAATGGCAACTACCCTATAGCATTTTTGCTCCTATTCGTGATCAAGATGTTGACGATTTAAGTCAATACACCGTAGAAACACAGCTATTATATATAGCTAAGCGGGTAATGAGTATGCAACAAGTGTTTAAAGGGCAAAACCTCGATTACAGTGACTTGTTAACCAAAGAGCAGTTAGATCCGATTCGCCTTGATCAAAATATGTTAGAAAATGCTGTTGATTATTGTGATTTAGAACGTTTAGGTTTGTTGTCAATATTAAACCCTAGCGCTTGCATGCTTTATTAGTACAAAGTATTCACTTAAGTAAAATTACATTATAAAAAGCCCGATAAGCATTAGCTTATCGGGCTTTTTTAATTAAAATATATAAGGGTAATATTTACCGTTGATAAGAACAGCTAGTGAGGATTGTATCTTCCTTGGCTGAGAATATTATGTGGGTCTAAGCTGGCTTTAATTTTATTGACTGTTTGCCAAAAATCGCTGTCCTTGTCGAGTAACCACTGTTGTTGATCTATGTTAAGACGGTAGGGTACAAATCCTTTTTTTAGCCCTTCAGTTACTAGTGCTTTTAAGCAATTATGAGCGTCGATAACTGCCTGAGGATTACTTAAATCGAAAACGATAGGAATTGTACTGTCAACGCAGTCGTGCTTTAGATTAGTAAAGGTGATAAAAGGCTCAATATTATATTTTGGACAAGTTTCTCTAACAAACTCGACAAACTCTCGCATTTTCTTTGCTTTCATCGTTACTAATGGAGCATACCAAAGTAAACCGCAGCCATCTTTTCCAGGTGATAATTCATTTTTATCAAAACCTGCAGTCTCGGTATGACGCCAGTAAGCAAGTTTTAGAGCAACCTTATTCGGCTTGCCCAGCATAATCTCTTTACCCTTATTAAACGAATCAAGTTGCTCTACCGCCACGGATAAAGGTGGCACTTTATTAATCAATAACGAGGGGATGTATTTAATAACTTTATTCGCTACAACGATTATTAAGCTATTTGAATAGATTCGTTTACAAGGCAATTGTTTAAAAATACGATTAATTTCTTTTTTAACGGCTTTGACAACGCCGACACTGCCGTAAATACTACCCACAATGGTCCAATTAGGTGCTTGTAATTTTTTAGCTAGCCTTTCAACATCTTGATTTTCCATTACTTGATGGGCGTCATTACCATTGGGGTTCTTGGCAAACATTGATAATAAACGGCGTTGATCCATTAAGTTAATTGAGCCAACAATACCTTCATAGTCTTGTAATACTTGTCGTATTAAGGGAACCGCTTCTTCAAGTAAGGCATCATCTTCCATTTGGATAAAAAAGGAAGTGAAATCAGCTTTCTTCTTGGCTAATCGAATAGTCATTTGGCTCACTATGCCAAGGTTAGACTGGGTAAATAGTCCTTCCAAATAGGGACCAAGTCCCCATTTAAAGGTTTTATCGACAAGTTTATCATCACTGGCATCTAGTTCATTGACGGCTGACTGATAAGGTGTGCCATTGGCCCAATAACCCTGAATACTGTTAACGGCAGCAAAATGGTCTGTATAAGGTGTTATACCGTAACCACGTTCTAAGGCGTTGGCTAGTATGGAGCAGTCTGGTCCTGCGCCAGTGACAGGCACCATATAGTTATGATTGTTTAGCAGTAAATAATCACTTAGTTGTTGTTGAGTGACACCAGGCTCAATTGTTACCAAACCTAGTTCACTATCAAAGTGCTTTATATCGGTTAACTGACCTAAATCCAAAAGAATAATGTTTTTAGCTGTGCCAGCCGGTTGGCTAGTTCCATAACCCCAATTTTTCCCTGTGCTAATAGGATAAAGAGAAAAAGCGAGTTCCTCATCTGTCGCACAGTGGTTGGCCAAATCAAGTAGTGCCTTGATCTCATGGGATTGAGTTAGTGTGATAACGGCAAGTATACTTCTTTGTTTATTTTCAAAGCACGCTAATCCTTCGGTGCCAAGCATAAAGCGGGAAAGTTGCTGAGGATCAAATGATAAGCTCGAATCAGTTGTTAATACATTTTCAATGAGAGAAATAAGTTTCTGTGGCATAAGAGGTGCTTAGTGGCTTTTCGCTTTATTGTTGTTAGGCTAAATCTAATTGATTCAGTTGTGAGCAAATATCTTTTTCAATGGTACTAAAAAGACTTTTAAAACCAGGAGAGAGGTTTTTCATAAAAATTTCAGGGTTAATATAATAAGGAGCGCGTAAACCATGATAATCAACAGGGTCACCGAGTTGCTGGAAATTAATACCGATAAATTTCATGCTACGAGCAAGTCTTGGCTCCATCATCACATAAACATGACGAATGCCGGAATTCATGCCCATTGTGGCTGCCGCCATATATAAGCCGATGGCTATGAAGGGGAAGCAACGTAATTCGGTTTCTGAATAGGTAATTTCACTGATAACCCCAGTACCTGAGCCTTTATAGTTATCGGCCTTACGGCGACGAAAATCAGACCTCACGGCTAAGCGTGATATTTCTGCTATTTCATTGCGATTAAAGTGTTTGGGGCTAAGTTCTTCGTTAGTGATCGACCCCATACAATATTTCTCAATGGGAAGTAATTCATCAGGGCCACTTGAAGTGACTAAGCGTACACAGCTAGTGAATGTCCCTGACGGTTTATGTTTGATTAAAGAAAACATTGATTGGCGATCAAATTCATCCGTTTCTTGGCCATTGTCTCTAATCTCTTCAAAAGCAAGTTCTTCACAGTAAACATTATGACGAATTTTAAATGCTTCTTCTTTTAAGGTTTGGCTGACGGCAACACAAGGCTGTAAAAATTGCGTAAAATGATCCGATATACTATGCGCTTCTCTACTCGCCTTAGCTGAGACAATTTTTTTGGTGATATCACCAATAATGGGGGTGTCTAATAATCGTTTGTTCCAGTTCATTTTTATTCCATGGTGAAATTGTAAATAACTAGGCTAATTTCAGTATAGTCTTTAAGACAAGGTATCTGTAATTATGCGAAGATAATATTTAAATTAATAGTTCACTTACTTGTGGCTGACTAAGGAAATCCTTTGGGCTGGCTGTCGCACCATAGGCCCCCGATTGAAAGACAACAACATAATCGCCCAATGATATTAACTAGTTCTTGAACATCCCCCTTGAGTTTATTTCCAATAGCTACGGGATAGCTTTTTCGGATTACTTGACCAAAATTACCTAAGTGGTGGTGTAGGCCGCCATCACAAACTAAAGAGCTCGTACCACGATACACCTTTTTATCGACAACTTTACTAACATAAATACCAATGCGATCGCCGGGTGTAATGGCGAGTGAAGCATAACCTTGCGCTACCTTTGCTACTTTTTCATTAAGCTGAGCATAGCTTAGACTAATATTTTTAACTTGCAGCGCAATTGCTTCGGGAGAGCGTTGTACACTGTGGCTTATAAGCTCGTGAACAAAGGTAATCATTTATCATCCTGAAAATTAATATGAGGCAGTTCTTAGCAGCGCTATTATGACTGTGAAAGTATTATTTAGGCAAGTCCGAGATAGAATAAATGCTTATAATTTAATGAGCTATATCATGAGTTGTGATGTTAACCTTGATTTGAATAACTTCCATTACAGTTTTAACTCCAATTTTATACAGCTCAAACTTCTTTTTTGATCACTTTAAAATTAAGCTCTGAATATTTATCTATTTTCATTACAATAGTATCAAGCCAAAACTGCTTGATGATATATTCGTGAAAAATATTGTTTGCCAACTATAATATTAAAGCATTTTGTAGGAAGCATGGTTTAAGATAGTACTTGTCATCGATAACAACTATAGCTCACTTTACTTAGGAAAAATTTATGTCCATACATATTCCCTTACTGCTAGTTCTTGCGTCTTTATTTACACCATACGCTCAAGCCGATTTTGTTGACGTTGTTGCTAAAATCAAGCCGTCCGTCGTTGGTATCGGTATACATACACCGACGAGTCGACCACAAAATATCCTACGTGGCACAGGTTTTGTTATTGGTGATGGTCGTTACATTGTCACTAATGACCATGTATTGCCGACCTTATTAGACGAAAGTTTGTTACAGAAAATGGCTGTTTTTATTGGTTCTGGTAAAAATGCTAAGGTAAGAGAAGCTGAAATTGTTGCAACGTCAAGTTTATATGATCTAGCCATTTTAAAAGTCTCAGGGCCTGCCTTACCCGCGATGACTTTAGCGAGTTCAGATTTGTACGCAGATGGTAGTTTCATTGCTTTCACCGGTTTTCCCATTGGCGGTGTACTGGGTCTTTACCCCGTGACCCATCGAGGAATGATTGCCAGTATCACTCCTACCGTTGTTCCTGCTGCATCTGCGGGGCAAATTAATTTAAAAATGCTCAAACGTATGAGAAATCCTTATTTGGTTTATCAGCTTGATGCGACGGCCTATCCTGGAAACAGTGGCAGTGCTATGTATGATATGAAAACAGGGAGAGTAGTAGGCATAATTAATAAAGTCTTTGTACAAGCAACGAAAGAGGCGGTAATCAGTAACCCTAGTGGTATCACTTACGCAATACCTGTTAAATACCTGCATCAAGTCTTACGAGAAAATAATATCAAACTTTAAGTGATATTTTACACTGAATAATTTGGAGGTAGAGAGTTTGTTGTCCAAATCATAATTTACTCAGTTACTGTAGCGATAGTTACCTTATTGATCGTTGTTGGGTATAAACGTGATAATGGTACTAACTCAATACCGTGTAACTTTAAGGTAGGGATTAGCTTATTTAATGTTGCTACGGTTTCAGGATGAGGATGGGCGATAGCAATGGCGGTTTGGTGTTTTTGGGCGAAATGAATGAGTTGCTTAAATTGCTGACTAATATACTGTTCAGTTAATTCATTATCTAAAAATATATGCCTTGCTTTAACCGGTACGCCAAAATCGATAGCAGCTTGTTGTGCTTTTGAATGAGGACTGGTTTTACTGTCTAAAAAAAACAAATCATTCTGTTTTAAAAATGCCATAGTCCAAGCCATGGGTTGATATAATTGTGTGAGATAACTCCCCATATGATTATTAATACCAATCGCAAACGGAATTTCAGCGAAGGATTTAGTTAAGCTTCGACTGAATGCTCGTTCATTCATATTACTTGTTAGCGCACCAGGACCTAATTTCTTTCTATTTTCAGATTCCATTGGAATGTGAATCAGCACATCATGATTAGTGCTATTTGCTTGCATGGCAAGTGTTTTACCATAGGTGGTATGAGGTAGAAAAGCATAGGTTATTGCTCCAGGTAAAGTTAACGCATTTTTATCGGTATAACGATATCCCATATCATCAATGACGATAGCAACTTGGCTAGCTTGAGCAATGCTATGCACACTAAATAGCGTTAAATAAAGGATTATAAAAGAGCGTATAGAGATGATTTTTAAAAGAGAATTTAGCACAGGGTAATATTTGTCTTTTTAATTATTATAATAAGAAAGCGTAGCAGTTATTTAGTTAAAAATATAAAAAGTTAACGCAATGATGTTTATAGATCTTGTTTAATAGATGATTCAATAATTACCGACACCAAAGTTTAGGATTGAGCGCTTTACCTTGGTGGCGAATTTCAAAATAAAGACCTGATTGCCCTAAACCGCCACTTTGGCCAATTAACGCAATAGGCTCACCTGTTTCGACGCGATCACCGACTGATTTCAATAAGGTTTGGTTGTGGGCGTATAAACTCATATAACCATTACCATGATCAATCACCGTCAATAAGCCATAACCTTTAAGCCAATCTGAAAATAATACCTTACCATTATGAATGGTTTGTACTTGGCGGCTTATCGGGGCACTAATTAATACACCTTTCCATTTTAAGTAGCCTTGTTTTCGTGTGCCAAAACGATGCAATATACGGCCCTTAACAGGCCAAGATAACTTTCGTTTTAACTTACTTAAGCCGGTTAAATCAATTTCGGCTTGGATAAGTGCGGCTAGCTTATTTAATGCTTGGTTTAAATTATTTTCTTCTGCCTTAAGTTTATTCAATTGCTGTTGGCTGGAAAGTAACTTACGGCTCAATTTTTTTAGGGTTTTATTTCGCTGTGATTTACTACTTCGAAATTGGGTATCTTGCTGTAATTGTTCGTCTTTGAGCTGTTGTAATTGGTCAACTTGTGTTTGATGTTCAGTGCTTACTTGTAGGAGTTGTGCGATGGTCACTTGAAAATTATCAATCTCTTTAGTTCGTGCTTGATTTAAGTATTGATAGTAGCTGATGGTACGCTGGATTTTCTCACTTTGATCTTGGTTTAGTAACAATTTGAGGTAATCATGTTGACCGGTCGTGTAGGCAGCTCTAAGTTGTTGTGCGAGTAAAAGTTCTTGTCTTTGCTTGGCAATGGTTAGCTGTTTTTTCTTTATCGCTAAGGCAGAAATTTTTTCTTGAGTGGTTTCTAAATCAGTTTCTATTTTATTAATTGCTTTGGCTACTTTCGCAATCGCTAAGTCATCATTTTTTAACTGTTGCTCTAAACTACTACGTTGCTTGTTAGCATCAAAGATATTCGACTCTTGTTTGGCAATGGCCTTTTGAACATCACTGAGTTTTGCACGGTTCTGTTTTTGCGCACTTTCATTGCGGTTACTTTGTTCAGCTTGCAAGGGAAAAGCAAACATAAAACTTAGTATTAATATGATTGCGGTAGCTATATGTTGAAGGCGCTTATTTGCTAAATACGTGTGGATAAACAATCTCATAATTGGTGATGGAAATAAATCAAAGCCAATGTATCACTTAAACCCATGTCACCTCAAGAAGTGCATCTCTTGAGGTGACATAGTTATAGTTTATTCATTTATTATCACTTAATTAACTGCATTAGTACCGATCCAGTCATCTCTTCAGGTTGTTCCATACCCATTAAGTGTAATACGCTTGGCGAAATATCACTTAAGGTGCCTGAGGCGGCTGGCGAGGCATTTCTACCAACATAAATAAGGGGTACCGGTTCGCAGGTATGAGCAGTATGATCCTGCCCTGATACTGTATCTTGCATCTGTTCAGCATTGCCATGATCCGCAGTAATTAAACACTCACCACCGTTATCTTGCGCAGCTTTAACAACACGACCAACACAAGTATCTACCGCTTCACAGGCTTTTACTGCAGCATCAAAACTACCGGTATGGCCAACCATGTCGCCATTAGGGTAATTACAAACGATAAAGTCATATTTACCACTTTCAATAGCGCCAACGAGTTTATCGGTAAGTAGAGTGGAATTCATTTCAGGCTGTAAATCGTAGGTTGCGACATCAGGTGAGGGAACTAAAATACGCTCTTCGCCAGCAAACATGTCTTCTTTACCACCACTAAAGAAAAAGGTGACATGGGCATACTTTTCCGTTTCAGAAATGCGTAATTGAGTTTTATTATGTTTAGCTAACCATTCACCCATGACGTTATTGAGCGGTGTGGGAGAAAAAGCTGATGGAGCATCAATATCTGCAGCATACTGTGTCAGCATAACAAAATTGCTTATTGCGGGAATACGCTTTAGCTCAAAGCCATTAAAATTTTTGTCGGTAAAACAACGACTAATTTGACGCGCTCTATCTGCTCTAAAGTTCATAAAGATCATTGCATCACCATCATTTATCTCAATGGTTTTACCTGATGGAGTTACTATAGCGCTGGCACCAACAAACTCATCATTCTCATTACGTTCATAGGCCGAAGCAAGAGCATCCAACGCACTATTATATTGGTGTAAACCTTCACCATTGACCATCAAATTATAAGCAGCTTCAACACGTTCCCAGCGTTGATCTCTGTCCATGGCATAATATCGGCCAATAACTGAAGCGATTTGACCTTCACCAGTATCGGCTTCGGTAAATAACTCTGAAAATTTTTGCTGAGCTTTTTCTAAAGAAGCTTGTGCACTGCGTGGCGGTGTATCGCGACCATCTAAAAATGCATGTAAGTAAACTTTTTGAGCACCACGTTTTTTGGCTAGTTCCATCATGGCGAAGATATGTTCTTCGTGGCTATGGACGCCACCAGGAGAAAGTAAACCGAAAATGTGCACAGCATTATTGCTGGATGTAGCGGTATCTACTGCTTGGCAAAGTGTAGGGTTTTCAATAAAGTCACCATCACTTATCGCTTTAGTGATACGAGTGAAATCCTGATATACCACACGACCAGCACCTAAGTTCACATGACCTACTTCTGAGTTGCCCATCTGTCCTTCAGGTAAGCCAACGGCCATGCCTGAAGTATCAATAAGCATATTTGGGTACTTGGCTTTTAAATCATCTAATACTGGTGTGTTCGCTTGATGAATCGCGTTTGAGCTCGTTTCTTCTCTATATCCCCAACCATCTAGAATCATCAGTACCGTTGATTTCTTATTCGCCATTGTTTTACCCTTTAAATTTAGTATCTTATGTGATTTATATAGTTTATGAGCAAGTATTGTACACCCTCAGATTGCGTTATTCACTAAGGATTTATCATTGAAATGTTCCATAAAGGGTTACTAAGTATAAGCTGGCGGTATATGCTCGCAATTCTAAGTCATTTGCGTATAATGTGCCGATTCGAAATTTGATAAAATGGGCATTTATTTATGGAACAATTAATTACTTTTGCAAGCGATAATGGCATGCTGAGCGCGGTTTGGGTTGCCTTAGTGGTAATGATAATCGTCACGACAGTTAAAATGCAAATGTCACCGATTAAACAAATCAGTACTCAAGATCTAACTTTTTTGATGAACAAGGAAGAAGGCATTGCGCTTGATATCCGAAAGGAAAAGGAATTTAAAGCGGGACATATTCTTGATGCAATCAGCTTACCAAGTGAAAAAATTGATAAAAATGACTTTACTAGTCTTGAAAAATATAAAGACAAGCCCATCATAGTAGTATGTGCTGCAGGTATGAGTGCTGTGCAAATTGCTAATGATTTATATAAAGGTGGTTTCACTCGAGCTAGCGTACTTAAAGGTGGCATGAATAGCTGGACTAGTGCAGGTTTACCTGTAGCTAAATAGCATGTTTACTGCAATTTTCGCTATCCGTTAAGATAGAAAATAAAGAGTGATTAAAATGGCAAAAGTTGAAATATATACCAAAGAATATTGTCCTTATTGTACTCATGCTGTTGCCTTAATAAAAAGTAAGCAGACAGAATATAATGAAATTAAGATTGATGGTGATATGGAGATGCGTAGCACCATGATTGAACGTAGTAATGGTGGCTATACAGTGCCACAAATATTTATTAATGATGTTCATATTGGCGGTTGCGATCAATTAGTCGCCTTAGAAAGAAACACTCAATTAGACGCGCTATTAGACGCAAAATAATAAATTCAATTATAAAAAATATAATAAAGGAGCCACTCATGGCTGAAGAAAATCAAGTAGAGAACACTGAAGCAGCACAATCTCCAGAATTCGCAATTCAACGTATTTACACTAAAGATGTTTCTTTTGAAACGCCTAATTCTCCAGCCGTATTTCAATTAGATTGGAAACCAGAAATCCAATTAGATCTTGATACACGTTCAACTAAGCTAGCTGAAAACACTTATGAAGTTGTTTTATCGGTAACAGTTACTGCTACAGTAGAAGATAAAACTGCCTTTTTAGCTGAAGTACAGCAAGCGGGTATTTTTACTATTGGCAACTTACCTGAAGCACAATTAGCACATACAATTGGCGCTTTCTGTCCAACGACATTGTTCCCGTATGCTCGTGAAACGGTAGCAAGTTTAGTTAACCGTGGTTCTTTCCCTCAATTTAACTTAACACCGGTTAACTTTGAAGGCTTATACGCTTCATATGTACAACAACGTGCAACACAAGACAACGTGGCACAAAGTAGCGAAACACACTAGTTAGTAGCAATCTTCAAAAGTAACATTAGCTTATAAATAGGGTTCTATATGTCTTTAGCTGCAAAAATTACAGTGTTAGGTGCAGGGTCTTATGGCACCGCTCTAGCAATTTGTTTAGCCAGAAATGGTCATAAAACCTTGTTATGGGGACGTGATGTAAATCATGTTGCTGCAATGGAGCAAGATAGAGAAAATAATAAGTATCTTGCTGATTGCCCGTTTCCTGAAAATTTGGTTCTAGAGGCTGATTTAGCAAAAGCAGTGCAAGCGAGTGATAATCTCTTAGTGGTAGTGCCAAGCCATGCTTTTGCAGATATGCTAAAGCAAATTAAACCAATGTTAACAGACAATGCTAAAATTGCTTGGGCGACTAAAGGGCTAGATCCACAAACCGGTGATTTATTGCAAAACGCTGCAAGAACAGTACTCGGTGATAGTGTGTCTTTAGCTGTTTTATCAGGTCCAACGTTTGCTAAAGAAATGGCCTCAGGATTACCAACGGCTATTTCGTTATCTTCTGAGGATGATGAGTTTGTTGCTGAATTATCTGATTTACTGCATTGTGAAAAACGTTTTCGAGTTTACTCTAACAAAGATTTTATTGGCGTGCAGCTCGGCGGAGCGGTTAAAAATGTTATCGCTATTGCCGCAGGTATAGCTGATGGTATTGGTTTTGTCGCAAATGCACGTACAGCGTTAATTACTCGTGGATTGGCTGAAATGACCCGTTTAGGTTTAGCGTTAAACGCTGAGCCAGCTACTTTTATGGGCATGGCAGGTTTAGGTGATTTGGTACTGACTTGTACGGATAATCAATCGCGTAATCGTCGATTTGGTTTAGCGTTAGGTCAGGGCAAAGAAGTTGAACAAGCTATCACTGATATCGGTCAAGTCGTTGAAGGTTACCGAAATACTAAAGAAGTTTATATGCTTGCCCAGCGACATGATGTTGAAATGCCTATTGTTGAACAAGTATATCAGGTACTTTATTGCGGAAAAGATGCAAAGTTAGCAGCGGCTGATTTACTTTCGCGTGATAAGAAGTTCGAGTAACCTCATCACATTGAAAAGAAATATTTTAAAGAAAGATTGAAAAGAATAACTGTAAATTTGGTAATAGTTTAATTTACAGTTATTTTATAATAATCATATAAGGTTTCATTATACTGCGTTAGGGAAACCTAGCTGGCGCCATGCATCGTAAACGATTACTGCTGTGGCGTTTGACAAATTCATGCTTCGACTTTCTTTTAGCATTGGAATTCTAAGTTTATTCTCATCAGGAATTTGTGAACGAACTTCCTCTGGTAACCCGGCTGTTTCTGAACCAAATAATAAATAATCGCCGGCTGCAAAGCTGATGTCACCATAAAAATTATTAGTTTTAGTGGTAATCGCTAGCACACGTTTTGGCTGCTCTTTTTCAATGAAAGCATTGAAGTTTGCATGGCGCTGTATAGCGGCAAATTCATGATAGTCTAAACCGGCACGACGTAATTTTTTATCATCTAAATCAAATCCTAATGGTTCTATTAAGTGCAAGCGAAAGCCTGAATTTGCACATAAGCGAATTATATTACCGGTATTTGGTGGAATTTGGGGTTGAAAAAGAACAACATCTAGCATAACAATCATCATGTAATAAAATTTTTGTTATTATAACGAACCTGAACTCTGCTTAATATATATTTATTTATACCCGAACTACATGAAGATGCAGATTTCAGCTGGAATTAGAAACGCTTTTAGGCAAGGCATTGATTGAAGAGAAAGGTTATTCAGGAGAATATGCTCCTGCATTCTCTAATAAGCTGCATCCATGCAGCGTCCTTGTCAAAATCAATAATGTAGCTTAAAGCGTTTTTAAACCAGTCCTGCGGGGACGTCTGAGAAAATGATGTTATTCGTTGCTTCCTTTTTTAAGGGAATGGCCATTAATAAAAGGAAGCGTCTTGATCATGAATCGCTCAGGCATCCTGAAACATGTATCTTCAAGTAGCTTGGGTATCGCAGCTGTGTTAACTAACTGTATTGTTAAAGTTACTTACAGCTGCTCAGGTATTGATATGTAAATTTACTCTGAACTAATAAAAAATATTAAGCTAGCGTTATTACAATGGCTTAGATGTTATAATTCAACATCTTAACTATCTCTTCAGTAGAGTTCAGGTTAACGAATAATAACTTTCATGTTTAAATTTTTCTCCAAGGATTAGCTATGGCTACAAAAAGCTCAACAGACGATTATGCATTTTGGGTGCGACTAGCGGCAATGTTTTCTACTTCTATCGCTTTCATCTTAGTGGTGATTAAACTGTATGCTTGGTTAGTGACTGACTCTAGCGCCATGCTCGCTTCCACCACTGATTCTATTTTAGATTTATTTGCTTCGATAATGAGTATTGTTATCTTGCGCTTTGCTTTAGCTCCTGCAGATAAAGAGCACAGTTTTGGTCACGGTAAAGCTGAAAGTTTAGCTGGGTTGGTACAAGCTTCTTTCGTGCTTGGCTCTGCCATACTATTGATTTTTAGTGGTGTATCTCGCCTTCTTAATCCACAAGTGATAGTTCATAGTGAAGTCGCTATTTGGGTCACAATTATCTCTATTGTGTTAACTCTTATTTTAGTTGTTTTTCAGCGTTACGTAATAAAGCGTACTGGCTCTATTATTATCAGTGGTGATGCATTGCATTACCAATCTGATTTATTTCTAAATTTAGGGGTTTTAGCGGCAATTATATTGAGTCAGGGGATATGGTTACAAGCTGATGGTGCTTTCACTATACTGGTCGCTCTTTATCTAGTATTTGGTGCTGGCCAAATTATGATTCAAAGTGTTTCTCAGTTAATGGATAGCGAATTAAGTGATGAAGAATTGGCGAAAATAAAAACGATTGTTTTGCAACATAAACAAGCAATGGGCATTCACGAACTTCGCACTAGACAGTCGGGCGTGCAGAAATTTATACAGTTTCATTTGGAGTTGAGTGACAACTTATCTTTATTAGAAGCACATAGTATAGGCGATGAAATTGAGGCGGAAATTTGCCAAGTGTTAGCTCCTTGCGAAGTTTTTATTCATCAGGATCCTAGCTCTGTAGTGCAAAGTGAGCAGTCAAAATAGGCTATTACCTGTTAATTTACATCACCTTAAAGCGTTAAATATGTTGTTCAAACCAAGCAAGGCTTTGTGTTATTGCTCTATTTCTAAGATCATCGGTCTCAAAAAATAGCTCATGGAAAGCATTATCAATACTACTGGGGAAGCCATTTGGACATGATTGTGGTTGTAATGTATGTAGCTGTTGGCAAAAATCATTTTGTGCTTGTTGGCAAACGATAGTATCACCGCTAGCTTGAAGCAACAATATAGGCGTTTTAAGCTGAACAATCTTAGCGAACAGCTCTTTTTGAGCAGCGATACTTTGTGCTAACCAGTGAGTAGTAACACCACCAAGCTGGATGATTTTATTCTTTTTATACAAATCAACAAAGTATTGATAGCGCTGTAATGAATGAGTTAATTTGTTATCAGAAAAACTGACAGGGGAGTAGTCTTTTTGCCCTAAAAAATACCATGGAGTATTGCTGATAATATTATTGAATTTCAGCTTAATGGCGACCAGTACTTTAGCTATGCTCGTTGGTAAAAAACCAGAATAAAAACCTAACATAGGTGAAGATATCACCGCCGCTTTAATGGCGTCGGGGCAGTCTTGCATAAATCGGGTGGCAATGGTCCCACCCATTGAGTGCGCTATGAGGTATGGTTTTTCTGAAGATTTTGGAGTCACGATATTTTCAATGAAAGACTGTAAGTCATCTACATAGTCTTGAAACTTTGTAACATAGCCTTTGTTTAAGTTTAGCAGCATTCGTCCTGAAAGCCCCTGACCTCGATGATCTATGATAAAAATATTATACCCTTGCTGGTATAAATCAAATGATAGTTCTTGGTATTTTAAGTAGCTTTCACAGCGCCCCGGCACAATGACTATCGTAGAAGATTCTGCCTGCTGTTGCATAAACTGCGCATAGTGAATATTTACTCTATCAATCCCCAAAAATGAGTCAAATAGGCCTGTTTTCCAAAATGAGGTAATCTCATTCGGTAGGTTATATTCGATGTTATTTTCTGAATTAAACGAGTGGTATTTACTCAAAAATATCCCTTTGTATGCTTATGGTTAGTTGTAGTTATATATAAATAGACAGTTAAGATGAGACGAGTTGGAGCGTTATTTTATTCGTTATGACTACTAGGCATGCAAGCTAAAAGAGAATATCTTTGTCATCTTACTTTCAACCTTTCGGTTGTTTATTGTAGCAGGGCTAAATCGCCATTTACGAATAGCTGAGCGAATAGCTGATTTGAAATAAATAAGCTTACTTTGTTGGGCGAAACTAATATCTTTTACTTTACCATTACGATCTATAATGAAATTTACTTTTACTTCCATCTCAAGACCACGGCGTTTTGCAAGGCTTGGATATACTGGATTAATAGAGTTAAGTAATTTTGCTTCAAATGAGGTTGGTATTTGTGTTACTTCTTGCTTTGACTGCTCTATTTTGGTTGTCTTTACTGTGAGGCTTTTCTCAGTTTTAACTGTGTTTGAAGCTTTATATAATTCACTTTGTTCGGCTAATTTGTTAACTTCTTGGTTGTAAGCAAGTTTGCGATATGAGTCTTTTTTACTACTCAACGCTTTATCGTTTACGAGGGATAATTGCTTATTACTTTCTTGAGACGAATTAGCTGTAGTTGCTTGAGTATCGAACTTGTTTGCTAGTATCAATGGTAATGCTAATTGACCTTGTGGTTTTGTGATAGCTAACTGCTGCATATGAGTTGTTGATGGTAAGCTACCTTCTGCTATATGCTGCTCGGATGTTGCTGAAGTCAGTTGAGTTATTGCTCTGCTATCACTCTGAACTTGCATCCCTTCACCAGTTAGTACTTCGTTATCATCCTCAATTATCTGATTTTTACTCTTTATTGTGGCAAGTTGAATATGCTGAGCCGTTTCTTCTGTTTTGATAATGTCTTGATAATTACTGATAGCCAAAGGTTCAACAATAGCAGTTGTTAGCTCAGATTCGTTTTTAACTCGCAAGGTAATAGCATTCTGATTTTTCTCTAACTCTACAACAGAAGCTTGAGGAAATGTCTCTTCGCGGCGGAGTAGTTGCTGAGCAATCGAATCACTGTTTAGTCTTGTGGCCTGATTGCCTATGTTGCCTTTATTAAAATTCATTGCAGCAATCGCTGTGCTAGCAATATTACTGTTAATATTGTTTTGTTCTTGCCATGGGAATTTGTTGTTTAGTTGTTGAGCAAAAGGCATGGTTAATAATTGATTCATGCTCAATAATGCAAGTGCTAAAAGTAGGCTTACTGCCGCTAACCATTTGCTTGTATTATTTGTTGGGGCACAATGATGGTCAACAAGGCGAAGCACTCGCTCTTTTAAATCACCACCAGATGCTGCCATTGCCATGGTCGGAATAGTATGGAAGTGATTTTTAGCACATAAAGAGGCGGTATCAGTTAGGGTGTGTGCGTAAGCTATGGCATCACCGCAGTGTTGAACAGCAATATCATCACTACAATATTCACGTTCATTACGCATTTGCTTGCCAATCCAATGCACACTTGGGTGGAAGAAAAAGAGTAGTTCGATGAGTGTTTGTAAAAAATTAACTAAATAATCATGACGACGAATATGCGCAAGTTCGTGCAAAATAAGCATTTCAAGTTGAGCCGCATTTAGGCCGGTTACCATAGTAGCGGGTAGCAATACCACAGGTTTTAGCCATCCTATTGCCATAGGTACTTCAGCTTTTAATGAAATAAGTAATCTTGGTGTTTTAGTTAACTTTATTTGTTTAGCCAATTCATCAAAGCGGGCAGATAAAGCCAAAGAGGGAGAAATGCTCGAATGCATAGGTAATTTATTTACATTACGAATTTCAATGAGTAGCTTACTGGAAAGAATAGCAATGGTAGCCAGCCATAATAATGATAGATAAGGTAATGAATAGGCTAAAATTGAGGGCAATAATTCCTGATAAGATAATAGGGCATTTTGTTGGGTTAACTCATTTACTAAACTAGTCAAGGGAATGGGACTGAGATAACTATTTATGCCTGAGCTTGTGTCAGGGTAAACCATGGTAAAGGTCAGCACGGCAAGTATTGCATTTGAGAACATTGCAAACGTAGCTAGTGTGTAACGCAGTTTTGATTTGTTTTTACCAATTATATATAACAGGGACTTTAAGATAAACGCCACCAGTAAACCTTGCCATAAAAAATGCACTAAGGTTAGCGATAAGCTATATAAAAAAGGGCTGCTAAATAATTGTTCAAACATAGTTAAAGTGTAGAGTTCCTACTTTTCTAAAGAGTTTAGTAACTGACGAATATCATTAATCTCTTGCTCGCTAGTTGAATCGTCAATAGCACGCATTACTAATTTTGAGGTAGAGCCGCCAAAAGCTTTACTAATTAAGTCTTTGATAAGTGATGATTGTGTTTGTGTTTGGCTATTGGCAGGAGCATAGACATGAGCACGATTACTTTCATCACGGATGACCAGTGATTTCTCATGCATTATTTGAAGTATTTTTAATACTGTAGTGTAGCCAGTCTTTTGCGTTATGCTCACTACATCATGAACTTGTCTTACGGTTGCAGGGCCCATTTTCCAAAGCACATTAAGTAAAGTTAACTCAGCCTGTGTAGGTTTTACTGTGGAATTTTCTTGTGCCATGTACTTGTCCCTTATTTAATTGTTTTAGTTATACTTTTATTGAATATAAGTTTTAGAAGAGATACGAATTTGATCGTATTTCCTCTAAGCTTATATTGAGTACACTAAATGAGCAACAGTTTTGTTCGTTGACCGTTTTTTGGTAACTATTTTTCGCTCTTATCTAGTGCCGCGTAAATTTCACCAAGACGAGTGACAGTACCTGGGCCAGCATCAGTTGCAAATTCACTAATCATGTTAGGTGCGAAGGTACTAACAACAGTCGAGCCTAGTTTAAAGCGCCCCATCTCATCACCTTTCTCAAAAGTAATCGCATCAGCTCCATCTTTAGGATATTGCCATCTAAAGATATCTTTTCCAGCAGGAGGAGTAATAGTGCCACCCCAAGTTGTTTCTATACTGGCAACAATAGTTGCACCGACTAATACCATGGCGAGTTCACCCATTTCAGTATCAAAGATGGCAACTACGCGTTCATTTCGAGCAAAAAGATCGGGCACGTTTTGAGCTGTAAGAGGGTTAACTGAAAACAACTCGCCAGGAACATAAATCATTTCACGTAACGTTGCTGCCATTGGCATATGTATACGGTGATAATCTTTTGGTGCCAAGTAGATACAAGAGAATTTTCCGCCTTGAAAAGGCGCTGCTGTTTTTTCGTCACCACCGAGCAAGGAGGTGACGCTATAGTTGAATCCTTTTGCTTGAATAAGTTGCCCATCAATAATATCTCCTTGTTGACTGATTGCACCATCAACCGGATAACAGATTGTATTCTCATCATTATCAATAGTTCGAGCACCCTCTTCTAATTCACGGGTGAAAAAATTATTGAAGGTATCAAAGTCACTGGCCTTTTTAAGCTTAGCTTCATTCATATTAATGCCGTAAGCCTTAATAAACATACTGATCAGCTTAGTGGTTAACCAACCCATTTTTGCAGCGGCTAACTTGCCAACTAAACGTGAAATAGCGTGTTTAGGCATAATGTACTGCAAGGTGATTTTAATTTTATCGCTAAGACTATTTTTTGAAGACACTCATTTTTCCTTAATTATTAAAGCGTGAGGTTAATTTATTATCGTTTAGGCTGGATAATATACGTTGAAAGCTTGCTAAGCGAGCTGGATTGATTTGTTCATTTTTTCCTGCAGCGATTAGAGCACAACCAGGATCTGTTTGATGTTTACAATCTCTAAATTTACATAAGCCAAGGAACTCTGAGAACTCAATAAAACCATGACAAACTTGTTCTGGCGTTAGATGCCATAAACCAAATTCACGAATACCCGGTGAGTCAATTAAATCCCCGCCTTCATTAAAGTGGTATAAGCGTGCCACTGTAGTGGTATGTTGCCCTAAACCTGAGTTATCCGAGACTTCTTTTGTTAATATTCCTAAATCTGGCATAAGAGCATTAACTAACGTTGACTTCCCAACACCAGATTGACCAACAAAAATACTGGTATGTTGGGCAAGCTGCATTTTGAGTTCACTTATGCCATCGCGAGACTTACTACTCGCGTAAAGCACTTGATAACCAACATCTTGATAAATTTTCAACTGTTTGGCTATATTCTCTTGTTCGTCAGAGCTAATAGTATCTAACAAGTCAGTTTTATTCAGTACAATAACAGGGGTAATACCCGTTTGCTCTGCAGCCACTAAGTAGCGGTCAATAATATCGCTATTAAAAACAGGTAACACTGAAGAGACAATGAGAATTTGACTGATATTTGCCGCGATTGGCTTAAGACCATCATAAACATCTGGACGACTTAGCACAGAATCACGGTCATGTACTGCCTCTATTATACCTGTGATGCTGTGTTGGGTTTCTCTGCCGAGACGCCATAACACTTTATCACCGCAGACAAGTGAGGCAATGGAGCGGCGTAAATTACAACGAAATATTTCACCAAGATCGTTTTCGACATCTGCATGTTGGCCAAATCGACTAATAATAACGCCTTGTTGAGGAGCGCCTAAGTCGTCATCATCCCATTGCACTTTATCTTTACTCTTAGTGTTTTTCCCTTGCAATTTTTTATCATGATTGGCTTTAATGCGCCTTTGCTGACCTTTGGTCAGTTTTTTTACTTTAGACAAGTGACTTATTCATAAGATTTAATTTGATCCAACATTTAATTTGACCCGACTTGGTTCTGGCGTATTATACTAACAATTATACACCAATGTTTGTGCATTTTTTTAAGGAAAGTTTATGGCGGATAATGACAATAATTTAATTTGGCTTGATTTAGAAATGACAGGACTCGAGCCTGTAGAAGATGTTATTTTAGAGATCGCTATCATTATCACCGATAGTCATTTAAATATCTTAGCGCAAGGGCCAATATTTGCCATTAATCAAAGTGATGATGTGTTAGATAATATGAATCAGTGGTGCATCGAGCATCATGGAAAATCAGGATTAACCCAGCGTTGCCGCGATAGTGACGTGAGCTTGGCTCATGCAACTGAAAAGAGCTTAGCTTTTGTTCAAGAGTGGGTACCTCAAGGTAAGTCACCTATGTGTGGTAATAGTATCGGTCAGGATAGACGCTTTATTAATAAATACATGCCTGATTTTGAAGATCACTTTCATTACCGAAACTTAGATGTCAGTACTATAAAAGAGCTTGCTAGACGTTGGAAACCAGAAGTATTAGAGTCTGTTGTTAAAACGGGTGCTCACTTGGCCCTAGATGACATCAAAGAATCCATCGCTGAGCTAAAAGTATATAAAGAGCTTTTCTTCAAGTTATAGCTTTATTATTAAAACTATATTTAAGGCATGATAATAAATACATCGCTATTATCGTGCTCCTTCCTATTTTTGAGTGATTTTAATGAAAAATGTAGCCACTTACCTAGTGCTTATGCTGATCAATATCTGCCTGATAAATTACAGTTATGCTGCCAACTCAACAGAAAACACCTTTAGTTCAGATCAACAACTAGCAAATATTATCCAAGCTCATGAAGCTTTCTATCTAAAATCAAGCCCGTTTAATCAGCCGGAGGTTATAGGTAATAACGCTAAGTTACCTGATTTGTCAGCTGATTTTTTGCTAGCGCAATATCAACAAGGTTTGGCTATTTATCAGCAGTTAATCGCATTAAATAATGAAAAGCTAACACAAGAAAATCAAATAAACCTCTCTGTACTCACCTATAGTCTTAAAAACCAGCTAGATAGTTACACTAATAAAGAACATTACATGCCGCTCACGGCAGAGTCGGGCTTTCATGTATGGATATCAAATATTTCTAAGCAAGTCGACTTTAAAACCTTTACTGATTATCAAGATTATTTAACGCGTTTATCTTTACTTCCAGCGTACTTTGCTCAACAAACTTATTGGATGAAGAAAGGGCTGGAGAATGGTATTAGCCAACCGAAAATCGTACTTATGGGATTTGAACAATCTATTGCGGCTTACATAAAAGAAGATGTCACTGAAAGTTCGTATTATCAACCATTTAGTAAAATGTCTGCTTTTATTACTCCGAGCCAGAAAAAAGACTTACAGCGACAAGCTAAGCAAGTATTAAGTACTAAAGTGATGCCTGCATATACGGCTTATTATGATTTTATGGTTAATGAATATCAGCCAAATGCTCGTGATAATATTGCTGCTAGTTCGCTACCTAACGGTAAGGAATACTATCAAAATAGATTAGTGCATTATACCACGCTACCTATGACGGCAACGGAAGTCCATCAGCAGGGGCTAGCAGAAGTAAAGCGTATCAGGGCTGAGATGGACGCTATTATTGAACAAGTAGATTTTGATGGCAATTTCAGTGACTTTGTCCAATTCTTACGTACGGATCCTCAATTCTATGCAACCACACCAACTGAGTTGTTAAAAGAAGCTTCTTTTATTGCTAAAAAAATGGATGCTAAATTACCTCCGTTATTTAAAACATTACCAAGAACACCCTATGGTGTTATGGCAGTACCTGCGAATATAGCACCTAAATACACAACGGGACGATATGCCGGTTCATCACGAGCTGATCAACCAGGAAATTATTGGGTCAATACTTATAGGTTAGACCGTCGTCCACTTTATGTTTTAACAGCACTAACTTTACATGAGGCCGTACCGGGACATCACTTACAAATATCATTAGCAAAAGAAATGAAGGATGTAGCGAAATTTAGAAACAGAACCTACATTTCTGCTTTTGGTGAAGGTTGGGGATTATATTCTGAATATTTAGGAATAGAGGCTGGTATGTATGAAGATCCTTACCATAACTTTGGTCGCTTGACCTATGAGATGTGGCGTGCCTGTCGTTTAGTTGTGGATACTGGAATGCATACTAAAGGATGGAGTCGAGAACAAGCAATGGACTTTTTAGCCAGTAATACGGCATTGTCACTGCATAATGTAAAAACGGAAATAGATCGATATATCTCATGGCCAGGGCAGGCTTTATCTTACAAAATAGGTGAATTAACGATTAAGCGTTTACGAAAAGAGGCGGAACAAACATTGGGTGAAGATTTTGATTTACGAGATTTCCATGATCAAATATTGAAGCATGGTTCAATGCCATTATCTATGTTAGATAAAGTAATAACGCATTATATTAAAGACAAAGATATTAAAGATAAAAATAGTTGAGAAAATACATCACAAAATAAGCAATCTAAACATTAACGGACGTTTATTTATAGAAGAGCCTGATGCAGAGAACTTTGTGTTAGGCTCATATTTTCAAGTGTAGACGTACTAACACTAATTTTAATAGTGATTTTCTAAGAATTGTTTAATATTTTAACAGTAACGAAAAGATGGGTATGAGTTAAGAAATATAGAGGAAGAGGCCACGCAAAGAAAACGGAAGAAACAGATAGTGAACTATCGAATTAAGATAAGCCCCCACTATATCTAAAATTTGCAGTCCCGCTATCATAGGTTTCCCATTAGACCGGTAACTTTGCGTCTCTAACTTTCATTAGATTTGCCCTTATCAAGCTTGGTAGCTTAACTCCATTATTATAAGATGAATTCCATAAATGTAAACAGAAAAGGCTATTTTTGTTTACCTTTATGAGGTAAAAAGAGTGATGAGTAATATTGGATAACCTCTAATGTTTTATTTTTCAATTACTAACGGTATATATATGACGATAAAACGATTGTTTCTGTTTATAGTTTTTACTTTTAAAGTGCAGTTACTTTCTTTTCTTTTAGTCAGTACTACTCTAGCACAAGCCGCGTCTGAACAAGCTGTGTTAAGTAATCAAGTACAGCAACTATTGAAAGTAAACAATGAAATGATTGACATTGATATGGTGAAGACCCTGTCAGAAAAAATCATCAATAATCTCCACGATTACTCAAACGATATTCTCGCGAAAGTCTATTTGCTCTCTGCAAAGGTTGCTAGTAATCAAGGAAACATTAACAACGTTTTTGAGTTTACTAAAAAGGGTTTAGCAGCAAATAGCCTGGATAAAAAAATTAAATTGGCGCTGTTATTCAAATTAGCGGATGTATATGTAGCCAGAAAAGAATACAACCAGTTGTTAGAAGTAACTGAAGAAGCAGTAAGGAATAGTGAATTTAGTCGTAGTGTTAAGTGTCGACTATTGTCACTAAGTTATCGTAGCGTCGCGTTTGCAATGCTAGGAAAACATCAGCAGGCTTTGGCCGACCTACAACAAGTTGAGCTAGGTATCAGTAGTAGTGAACTAACCGAGCATATTCAATTACTGACTATTTTAGCTTTGGCTTATCACCATTTAGGTGATTATCAAACATCACTAACAATGCAGTTAAAAATATTAAAACTAAGATTTGAAATGAATCAAAAAAGAAATATTGCTCAAACCTATTTATATTTAGGGTATGCCTATTTTTATTTACAACGTTTTGATGATGCATATAATGTTTTTTGGGAATCTAAAAAGTCTGCAGAAAAAAATAGGGTCCCTATCTATGTTGCTCACGCCAATAAAGGGCTAGGTTTAGTATCAATATCACAAAAAAAATTTAGTGATGCATTTGAGCCTCTACAACAAGCAATAGAAGTCTTTCATCAACATAATATGCTTTCTGAACGTATAGAAACGTCTGTTGCTCTGGCAAGTGCTAAATTAGGCGTTGAACAAAAAATTGAAGGTTATGATTTATTAAATGAAGTGATACGCCTACTTAATGGCAAGGATATTTCGTTAGAATATACTGGCTTTTATCGAATGGTTGCTGAAATGCACTTCTTACAAGAAAATTATCAACTTGCTTATCGTTGGCGGGAAAAATATAGTCAAATATTATTTTATAAGCTTAATAAGAAGAAGAAATCCTTCAGCATAGTGCAAGGTTTATCTCATTTGGCCGTAGGGAAAACACCTAAAATAGAGCCTGTTGAAGAGTCAAAAAGGCTTGCCGTAAAATTAGCAGAAAACAGTGAGCTATCAAGTAGCTTTGCTGGGAAATATGAAAAACAACGAACCATTATTATAAGTTTATCGGTATTGGTTGGTTTATTAATACTCACCTTGATTGGCTTGTTCTTGAGGTCAAGGGCTCAAAGAATAAATAGAGCATATCAAGAGCTTGAAAAGCCAAGCCAAAGTATGGCGAGCCCCATGCAAACAAAGTTTGCTTATCAATTGGCCTTTAAAAAGGCAAGAAAGTTTCAATACCCTTTCAATGTTGGTTATCTTGTTGTTGAGAATTGGCAGGAGCTTATTTTTCATTTTAATAGTAAAACGATTAGTGAAGTGACTAAAGGTTTGTCCAGTGTAATTAATGAACATATAACAGAGTTTGATTATGTGGGTTTGTTAAATGAAGGTGAGTATTTACTGCTTTTTGAGCACCAAAGTAATCAAGAAGCTAGTGAAAAATTAGAGAAGCTAGTACAAGCAGTCAATACAAGAGCTTTTGCAAATTTAGGTGATTTTTCAGTGACAATGAAATATTCGTTAAATATGGCAGGTTTTAAAGATATTGATCCGTATCTATTTTTGGCACGCATTGCTGAATCTGTTAATATTGCGCAAGTTAATCCGTCTAAGGCACCTTAATGTTTTTTGTTTCAGTTATAACGCTTATTTTTGTATTCATTAGTATTTACTTCTTTTTTCGTGCAGAAAAATTGCAGAGAAAGCTAATAACTCAACAACGAGAAAGTTCATCTACTCGCAAAGAAAATAAAGTGTTAGTAGAGTCGATGACCCTCGTTGCTACACGTGAGCAGGAATTTGCTAAAGAAAGATTAAAGCGTTTAATAGCTTATGCTAAAGCGAATGAGCATGAGCAACTTTTAATACATACAGAATTAATTAGTCCATTAATTAATAACTACAGTATTATCTTCCAAGAATGTTTAAAAGGAAAAGGTCGCCTTAAAGCTATTAGCCAGAAGTGTTTTGAAAATCAAGACAGCTCAGCTTATAAAAAATTCGTTGCTATGCTAGTTACAAGTAATAAACAATTAAAACGCTACTGGTCTAGTGATAATTTAAATGGTTTTCTTTTTTTAGTTGAAGCCCTACTAACCTTTGACGGTGATTACGCCCACGCATTAGCAACAGATCAGAAAAGTAGCTGTCTATCTTAAAAGGGCACCTTTATAACTTAGTATTTCTGTACAAAAGATAATAATTTTATTAGGCTAACTAATTGCTTTGATAAAATCTCCTAGGATAGGTGATTAAATATGAATCGTTTTAACGTTAAGTACTTTGTATTACTTATCATCGTAATTATAATTATTGCCCTGTCGGCTCTTTTTGCGCAACTTTATAGTGATAAACTCCCGCTTAATTTGATCGCTATAGTTAGCTATGTTGCTACGGTTATTGCCGCTAGTATTCTAGTTTTATTCTTCATTCAAAAGCTACTTATCCCCACACCGTTAACTGATGATATTAAAACCATTAGCGTTGAAGAGTTATTTTCTTATACTCATGACCCTGCAACAAACTTACCAACAACACAGCAAGCGTTAAGAGCTTTTGACGTTGCTATCAAGTCTGACACCGGACAACGTTATGCTGCTGTAGTATTCAAGCCTATCAATTTTCAACAAGTAAATAGTTTGCTGGGCTATCATAACTCTGACTTGTTATTATTGCAGTTTGCCTACTGTTTACAGCAAAGAATAGAGGATAATACAAGTTTATTAAGCTTTGGACTTAATCCTAAACCAGTGAGAATAGCTCGTTTACAAAGCCTACAATTCTTGGTGGTTTATAATTTAACTGATAGCCGTTTTGATGATAAAAGCATGATAAATGAATTGTGTCATCAATTAGCTGACGCTGTGCCTGATGCTATGAGCTTTAAGAGTTTTTCTGTCAATTTTGAACTCGCTTTTGGTATTGCTATTTCTGGGGATAATGGAGATGACTTTGATGAAATTATTGATCACGCAGGTGATGCTTTACTTCATGGTTTAAAGGCACAACAGCAAATTAATTATTTTGATAACAGCAGTATTTCATATAACCAAGTTCAGCTTGCTCGAATGGAAGCGTTACGTCGAGATATTAAAGAAGAGAAGTTGTTTTGTTATTTAAAGCCCCAAGTAAATATTAATAATCATTATATTGTCGGTTTTCAATTAAAGGTTCATTGGTATGAGAATGACTCGGTTAAACCTTTGGAGTTATCTGAGTTCTCCGATCTTGCTGAGCATAGTGGTGAATTATATTTTTTGACAAAGTATATGCTTAACAAAGCACTTTCAACTCTACATACCTTGCATAGAATAGGAGTACACCAACGTATCTCTGTAACTTTGTCGAGTGAAAGCTTATTTGAAGTGGATTTGGTTGATTATATTGAGCAACAATTAATACAGTATAATATTGCCGGTAAATATTTAATGATTGAGCTAAGTGAGCAAGTCTTACTTAGTGCGAGTCATCGCGTAAAAGCCATTATTGATCAGCTAAAATCATTGGATATAAATATTTCCATTGCTAATTTTTCAGGCAGTTATGAATCGTTACGTTATGTCAGAAAAATGGCTATTCATCAACTTAAAATAAACTGTCAGCAATTAACAAACGATAGCAGTAACCGGGTAGATAAGGCGATAACTAATGCGCTTGTTACGTTGACTCGCAGTATGAAAATTCCACTGGTAGGTACTGATATTGACAGACATGAAGCTTCGGAAGCTTTTACCGCTATGGGGGGAGAATTAATTCAAGGTAATATTATTCATCCAGGAGTCGTACCTGAAGAGATAGAAATTTGGTTAGAGAAGTGGTATTTACAGCACCCTGCATCAATACCCCCAGAACTCAGACCATCTATCTATTAAATCTTAGGTGCTAGGTATTAAATTTATGGTATTAGGTATCAGGCTAATTTATTACATAAGCCTTACTTTATGCAATATCGAGTGCTTCAGGCGACAGGATAATACCGGTATTATCAGCATAAATATAATCATCAGGTAATAATGTCACACCGGCAAAATTAATCGCCATATCAGTTTCTCCAATATTTTGCTCACTTGCCCCGACAGGAATTGCTCCGAGCGCTTGGATACCAATATCTACTCCATCTAAAGCATCTACATCACGTACACTGCCATAACAAACAATCCCTTCCCAGCCATTGTTAGCCGCACATTGTGCAATACCTAAATCAATCAGAGCTCGTCTGGTGGATCCCCCACCATCAATGACCAATACTTTACCCGTGCCATCTATAGCAACGAGTTCATTGATCAAGCCTAAATGTTCAAAGCACTTTAACGTAACAACTTTGCCAGCAAATGAACTGCGACCACCATAATTACAAAAAATCGGATCAACAACATCAATCAAATCGGCATAAAAGTCACATAATTCAGAGGTGTTATATTGCATGTTAGTTCTCTTTCGTCTGAAAATTAGGGGCTATGTCAGTATATATTGTTATGTTAAAAATAAAACCTATTATATATTTATCGGGTATGACTTGAATTTAAAGGTAAAAGCCTTTTTAATAGCACTCATGTTTACTGGTTTAACCTAAAGTATTTTAGCAAATTACACGTTCCAGACAGGTATATTAATAGCCATGATTAAAAAATTTTTATGATCGAATTTATAACACCTCGAACTTTTTTATTTTCGACACAAACAGTGGTTTTTTCAGTACTATTATTTGTCTTTTATATTTTTTATCGCACCTTTTCGCGTAAATATGTTAAATATTGGCTAATGAGCATAGGTGCACTAAATTTAAGTTATCTGATTAAGTCTTTAGTACCGTATTCTAGTCGTAATTTTTCAAGTGACTCTTGGCAAATACTAGCTGAGTTATTACTACAAATTTGCCAATATTCGTTCTTGATTTTCCTGGTTTTTGGCGTTTATATTGCAAAAAAAAATAAGGAATTGTCTAAAGAAATATTAACGAGTGGCATTGCTGTAATTGTAATACTCAGTGTTATCTCGACAATGTTTTTTGCCTTTGACCCAAGCCAGGCATTTAACCATTTCTATTTAACTATAAGCCTCCCTAGCTTTATTTTTGGCTGCACTTTTCTTTCATTAGCTTGTTATCTTTTATTTGACAAAAAAAGCTACTTCTCAAGTCAAGTTTTAATGTATTTCTCTGCCATTTTTGGCTTGCGGTACTTAATGCATTCTTTTATTTCAATTGTCGCTTTAACAGAACCTTGGTTCCGTCAATTAGAGCTGTTCCTATTGTATTTCGATGTTGCCGCACATAGTATCCTGGGCTTTACATTACTTATTTGGATGCAAGGAGCTGAAAGGTTTGCCACGTTGAGTGCTATAAGTAGAGCGCAGTACCTCGGTAAACATGACTCTTTGACCGGGGCACTTAACCGAGAACAAGTGATGGCTAAGTTGTCAGATAAAATGCAAGAGCTAACACATGCCAATAAAATAAATAAGAATCAGGTGAAGTTGGCAGTTTTTTTAATTGATATAAAACAGTTTAAATTTATTAATGATACTTATGGTTTAAAAGTAGGGGATTATATATTAGGAGAAATTGCCAGTCGTCTAAATCATAGTGTATTCATACCACAAGCAGTCGGTCGCTTAAGTGGTGACTCCTTTATGTTTGTCATTGAATTTGAACAATCATCGCATGTCGACCGAGCGGTAAATCATATTCATGAACTTATTGAGCGTTGTTTCCGCTATGAGCAACAGGAAATAACAATTCAAGGAAGCATCGGTTATTGTTTTTATCCTGATGATGCTGATAAATCGGAAGATTTGCTACAAAAAGCCAACCTTGCCCTACATCACGCCGAAACCAATAATATTGCTTCTGTTGCTTTTGAAGAGGGGATGCAGGCACAGGGACGACATTTAGTCTTGATGGAGAAACAGCTAAGATCTGCAATAGCTAATGATGAGTTTATTTTATATTACCAGCCACAATTAAACTTATTTACCAATAAACTTGAAGGAGTAGAAGCCTTAGTACGTTGGCAGCATCCTGAAAAGGGGTTGCTCTCTCCCGGTGATTTTTTAACGGAACTCGAAACGTTAGGCATGCATAATGAGTTTGATAACTATATTTTAGCCAAAGCTTGTCAAGCGAGTGAACGTTGGTTCAAGTTATATCAACGACGTGTCGCCATTGCTGTGAATATAACGGCAGTCGAATTTCAGAACGAACAACTGGTTACGAATATTCAAATGTTATTGCATAAATATGGTATCCCCTCTAAATATATTGAATTAGAGATTACTGAAAATGTAGTTATGACTGATATTACTAGAGCAATGGATAGCATTGTGAAACTGCAAAGTATGGGCATTAAAGTCTCTATTGATGATTTTGGTACAGGTTATTCATCTTTAGCGTATTTACGAGACTTGCCAATAGATAAGATAAAAATTGACCGTAGTTTTATTAATGAAGTGGCTATCAATGATTCTGACCTCACTATTGTTAAGTCCATGATCGACCTTTCACATGGCTTAGGTAAAAGGGTTTTAGCTGAAGGTGTTGAAACTATCGATCAACTCAATCTGCTTCGCCATTTAGGTTGTGATGCAGTGCAAGGTTATTTTATCAGCAAACCACTCCCTGAAAGTAAGTTAGTACGATACCTTAAGAAAAAATAATTCAGGTACAATCTTTTGGAGTGAAGTAATCGCAAGCTACTGTTATTGTTGGAATAATGAAGTTGGTTTTCTTTTGTTATAACTGACAATGAATGGATGAGGCCTGTAGTTTAGAATTTAAAACTAAAAATAAAGCGATACTTACCGATACAGATCTATAATAGAAGCGAAAACGCAACATTGGTTCACTTTATGTCTATGTAACTTTGTACTACGTTGTCCCCATCGCACTAAATCACATTGAAAGACAAAGAGAAATTGGCTAATAATACGTTAAATTTCCGTTAATTCACGCTTTATACAATATATGTTAAATTTTTAAGGTTAAACCCTATGCTTATCAAGAACAAATTAATCGCCAATACTGGAATCTTAGTACTGGCCATGATCCTAATGTTAGTGTTGCTGAACTATGAAAGTTCGGCTTTACAACATGATATTAATATTGCAAAAAGTATAGGTAATATTAAAGCTTCAGTACTTGAATTAAGGCACGACGAAAAAGATTTCTCAGCTCATAAGAAATTAAAATATTCAGACCACTTCAATAAACAAATGAAAAACGTTCAGCAACAGATTAATACGCTATCCGATGACTTTGCTGCGGTTAACTTATCTATGCCTGAATTAACAAGTATGGGAAATATCCTTGTTCAATATCAAACTCAATTTACTAATATTGTAAGGTTACAAAAGAAAATTGGCCTTGATGCTAAATCAGGTTTGTACGGTGAGCTTCGTGTTGCCGTGCATAGTGTTGAAACGCTTATTGGTAACGATAATTACCGTTTACGAAGTGAAATGCTACAGCTTAGACGAAACGAAAAAGATTTTATGTTACGCCTTGATGATAAGTATGTAGATAAACTTAATAAAAATGTTAGCAAATTACTTACCACTGTCCAAGCGAGTGATTTCTCTTCCTCTAAAAAGCAGAAAGTTAACAACCTTATCAAAGCCTACCAAAATGCGTTCTCAAATTTAGTCATGTCCCAAAAAGAACTCGGTTATAACGATAAAATGGGAGTCATGAATGAAATGCGCAATGTTGTTTATCAAGTTGATATTGAGCTTAAAAAGCTATTGACGCATAGTGAGGCAGCGGTAAAAGAAGATGTTAATTTTATTAATACACTGGCCTATAGTCTTTTTACAGTTGTGCTGGTCGTTGCTTTAGTAAGTGCTTGGTTAATTGGAAAAAGTATTTTGAATCGAATTAGCAACTTACAAAGTAGTATGAATAGTATCGCCCAGAGTAATGATTTAACGATTGAAGTAGATGTTAGTGGTGGGGATGAACTATCTGAAATGGCAACAGTATTTAACCATATGTTGACTAACTTTAGATCACTTATTGTAGAAGTAAATCATTCAGTAAACACACTCAATACCGCTACAGGCAGCTTGGCTGAAAATATTTACAATGCTAACGAAGGTGTGGAAACTCAGATGCAACAAACGGATCTTGTCGCAACCGCAGTAACCGAAATGGTGGCAACAGTAGATGAAATTGCGACTAATACGCGAGAAGCTGCGCATAAAGCTGAGGTAACAAATAGTAATGCAGGTAAAGGTAAAGCAGGGGTGGAACAGACCATTAACCAAATAGGCCAATTATCAGAAAAACTATTGGATTCAGAAAACGTAGTTAAAGAATTAGAAAAAGAAAGTGTCACTATTGCCTCGGTATTAGGTGTTATTCGTGGCATTGCCGAACAAACAAATTTATTGGCGTTAAATGCAGCAATTGAAGCAGCAAGAGCCGGAGAGCAAGGGCGCGGCTTTGCTGTAGTCGCTGATGAAGTTAGAACACTTGCCAGTAGAACTCAAGATTCAACGCAAGAGATAGAAACAATTATTGGCTTATTGCAAAAACGTACTCAAGAGATAGTCACTCTAATGGCGGAATGTCGTAATCAGGGCGAAGAGAGTGCGGAGCAAGCAAGCTCTGCGGGAGCAATGCTTGATGAGATAACACAAGACGTCGCTTTGATTATGGATATGAATAGTGCCATTGCTACGGCGATTCAAGAGCAAAGTACTGTTGCATCAGAAGTTAACCAACATGTCGTGATGATTAGAGATGTGACAGAACAATCAGGTGATTCGGCTAAACAAAATGAGAAAATGAGTGGAGAGTTGTCACAACAGGCCCAAGTCCTAACTACAGAGGTTAGCCGCTTTACCGTATAGGGTTATCTTTGCAATGATGTAAATAAAAAGGCCCTAACTATTTGAGAGTTAGGGCCTTTTTATTGTACGTGAAACGTAAAGCCGACATAGAATTGGTAAGTTGACTGTTTTATAACTGTTTAAAATCAATCATCGCTTCACGGGAGTGACCGCTATCTTTTAATTCGCTTAAATAGTCCTGCCACCGAGTTTCATATTCAAGTGCTAACGTTTGGATAAATTCTTCACTAAAAATAGCGCTATGGCCATCATTGAAAATCAAGCGATAACCATGCTTAGCGACACTCTCAATATTGACTAAAAGCACATTCTTTTTATGGCTAGTTACTTGAACTTGGCCAGCTTTGTTTTTTTTAGCTGAGTTTGCATCAGAGCTAATACGCAAATATTCAAAGCTTAATTGAGTATTAGCTATATTCTCATTAGCAGAGAACTCAATAGTTAGACTGTGTACGGTATTATCTATAATAAAACGGGTAACTTTCATTGTAGTAAACCACCTAACCTTTTATTTAATTATTTAATCGGATACCAAAAGGATCAGTAAATTAGTCCGATTGGTATCACCTAGTAAGTCTCTAGCTATTAAAGAATAAAACGACTTAAATCTTCGTCTTTAACGACTTCACTTAATATCTTAGTAACATAAGCTTGATCTATGCTGATGGTCTCACCACTGCGTTGATCAGCATTAAATGATAAGTCTTCAACCAAACGTTCCATCATCGTGTGTAAACGACGGGCACCAATATTCTCAGTTGTCTCATTAACTTGCCAAGCTGAATCAGCAATAGCCTTAATACCATCATCGGTAAAGGTCACTGACACACCCTCTGTAGCAAGTAACGCTATATATTGCTCAGTAAGTGAGGCAAAAGGTTCTGTTAAAATACGAACAAAATCGTCAGCGGTTAATGCTTGTAATTCTACACGTATAGGTAAGCGACCTTGTAACTCTGGGATTAAGTCAGATGGCTTTGTCATTTGAAAGGCACCAGAGGCAATGAATAGAATGTGATCTGTTTTTATCATGCCATGCTTAGTGCTAACAGTTGAACCTTCAACTAAAGGCAGTAAATCGCGTTGTACACCTTCACGAGAAACATCACCGCCGCCTGAGTTATCAGCACGCTTACAAATTTTGTCAATTTCATCGATAAAGACAATACCATTTTGCTCTACTGCATCAATAGCCTTTTGTTTAATGTCATCCTGATTAACTATTTTAGCCGCTTCTTCTTCTTGCAACGCTTTTAGAGCATCTTTAATCTTAAGTTTACGCTTGTTAGTTTTATCACTAGACATGTTTTGGAACATGTTTTGTAATTGTGAAGTCATATCCTCCATACCTGGAGGTGCCATGATCTCAACACCAACTTGTGGCGCTGCTAAGTCAAGCTCTACTTCTTTATCATCTAATTTACCTTCACGTAATTTTTTACGGAAAATTTGACGAGTATTCGTGTCATCACTTTTTTCATCATTACCAAAGCCGTCACGAGCAGGAGGGAGAAGTACATCTAAAATACGCTCTTCAGCGGCTTCTTCAGCAAGATGTTTAACACGATCCATCTCACTTTCTTTAACCATCTTTATTGCCATATCAGCAAGGTCACGAATAATAGTTTCTACTTCTTTACCAACATAGCCCACTTCGGTGAACTTAGTCGCTTCCACTTTGATAAATGGTGCATGGGCAAGTCTTGCCAAGCGGCGAGCTATTTCAGTTTTACCAACACCCGTTGGCCCTATCATTAAGATATTTTTAGGAGTAACTTCGTTACGCAGATCTTTATCAAGCTGCATTCTACGCCAGCGGTTTCTAAGGGCGATGGCAACAGCGCGTTTGGCATCACTTTGGCCAACAATGTGGCTATCTAATTCATGAACAATTTCACGTGGGGTCATATTTGACATTATTTATTCCTCGTTGTTGCCGAATATCAATTAAGCTAACTAAGTGATTTTTTTAAATGGTCTAAATTTCCAATAACATCGTTACTTTCAATCCCAATAGCTCGCTATCGCTCAATCAAGTGCTTTATTTTTGAAAATTTATCCTCACTAAAAATGGCTCTATTAATTTAATTGCTATAGGAGTGCTTTACCCATACTCAGGCAGCATGTTAATCAATTTCTACTTAGGGCTATAATTCGTCTATAGTTTGTTCTTGGTTGGTAAATACACAGATGTTACCAGCAATAGTAAGTGATTTTTCTACTATTTCTTTGGCACTTAATTCGGTATTTTCTAAGAGAGCTGTTGCGGCTGATTGGGCAAAATTACCGCCACTACCTATAGCGATAAGATCATGTTCAGGCTGAATAACATCGCCGTTACCGGTAATGATTAATGATGCTGTTTCATCAGCGACAGCAAGTAAGGCTTCAAGTTTTCTTAACGCTCGGTCGCTTCGCCAATCTTTAGCAAGCTCGACGGCGGCTTTGGTTAAATGACCTTGATGTTGTTCAAGTTTACTTTCAAAACGCTCAAATAATGTAAAAGCATCGGCTGTACCACCGGCAAAACCAGCGAGTACTTTGCCATTATATAAACGACGCACTTTACGGGCATTTCCCTTCATTACGGTATTGCCAAGTGATACTTGACCATCACCACCAATAGCCACTTTGCCATTACGTCTAACTGAAACAATAGTAGTCATATTAACCTCATTTTAACTCAATTCTTTGATGTTAATGTAATTGGGGTCTTTATGATTTTTTCAAGGATTAAGGGTAATATTATACCAATCAGTTTAAGAACGTAGTCACTTCTTTATGCCGGATGGCATTGTTATCGCCATAACCAAATTTGACAGTAATTAATATTGTTACGCTTTAGCTTATGTTTATCATTTTCAGCAAGGCGTTTACGGGGGTAGGGGCCTAAGAATACTTTATGCCAGGTACCCTTTTTACCCGTTACACTTTTGATTTGTGCTTCGAGCCCTGAAAAGGCTATTCGTGCTTTTAATATTTCCGCTTGTTTCTGTGTTTTAAATGAACCACATTGCATTTTATAAGGACCTTTTTCTTTGACCTCATATTTTCCTACTTCGATTTCTTTGGTTTCTAAATCCTTAACGTAAGTCCATTTTTCTTTAGGTGGCTTAGGTAATTCATCTGTTTTGTTTAACGGTTTTTTTTCGTTGACGGTTTTGATTGGTTCAACTAACGGCGTTTTAGTGCTGGGATCAGTTTTCAATGACCATAAACCATATGCGAATGCAGCAATTAGAATGAGAAGTAATAGGCTGATTAATTTTGCTTTAAGTGGAACTGCGCTGGAATTATTAGATGGCTTTTTACCATTACGGTTATTCTTTTTCTTTTTTGCAGGTGCGCGGGAAACGTAATCTTGATTAGCCATGAAATGCGGAGAGTCGCTAAGAGGGAAATTCTAGCTAGTGTAACCGAGCTGACATAAAAAAACACGGTTACCTCAGGCTTTTTTGTTACCAATTAAGATCGATAGGATCGATGTCTAAACTCCAACGAACCTTACTTTGCCATTCATTGTTGGGTATTTGTGTAAGCAACTGCAAAATAGCACGGTGTAAATCTTTTCGTGATTTCGCTTGAATGATTAAGTGATATCTAAATTTACCTGCTTTTTTCTCCATTGCAGCTGGCACTGGGCCAGCAAACTCACAGCCATCTAGTCGTTGTTGTATTAAGGCGCGTAAAAATTTTTCTGGGTAAGAAGGATAATTTGCATCAGCTCGCAACAACGCTTGAAAAGTAAAAGGTGGCAGTAGTGCCTGCTTTCGTTCAGTGAGTGCTTGGTGAGCAAAATGGTGATAACCATTTTGTACTAAATCTTGCAACAAAGGGTGATCAACAAAGTTACTTTGCACTAATACTTTTCCGGGTTTACTTGCCCGTCCGGCGCGCCCTGCTACCTGAATCAGTAACTGAGCCATTTGCTCACTGGCGCGAAAATCAAAACTAAATAAAGCGCCATCAACATCAAGCACAGCCACTAAAGTGACATCAGGAAAATGATGTCCCTTGGCTAGCATTTGTGTACCAACCAGTAATTGATGTTTCTTATCAGTGACTTCTTGTAATAATTTTGCTAATTCACCTTTTTTACGGGTGCTATCTCGATCGATACGCACAATAGAACTATCAGGAAATAGTTCTTCTAACCGAAACTCTAATTGCTCTGTACCCTGACCTAGTGGTGCTATACGAACACTGCCGCAACTAGGGCACTGCGGAGGTATGCGCTGTTGATTGCCACAATGATGACAAATCAGCAATTGCTGCTTTTGGTGCAAGGTATAAGGTTTATCACAGCGCAGGCACTCAGCAAGCCAATGACACTCTTGGCAATTAATTGCTGGCGCATAACCTCTTCGGTTTAAAAACAATAATACTTGCTCACCACGGGCTAAGGTTTTTTTCATTTCATGTTTAAGTGTGCCAGATAAACCAAACTCAACTTGTTGCTGGTTCATATCAATAAGGGCTATTTTAGCTTTATTACTTTTACCTGCTCGATTATGAAGTTGATGGTAACTATATTTCCCTGACAAAGCATTTTGCAACGACTCAAAGCTTGGCGTAGCGGTGCCCAAGACAATAGGAATATCAAGCTGTCTAGCGCGAAGAATCGCCATATCTCTACCATGGTAACGAAAGCTATCTTGCTGTTTTAATGACGAGTCATGTTCTTCATCGATAATGATTAAACCAAGGCGATGTAAGGGAGTGAAAACTGCCGAACGGGTGCCAATAACAATAGCCGCACTGCCTTGGTGAGCGCTTAACCAAGTGGCTAAACGTTCTTTATCATTTAGCCCTGAATGGTGCAGAGCAATAGGCACATTAAAACGTTGTTCAAAGCGATTTAATGTTTGTGGTGTTAAGCCGATTTCGGGCACTATTACTAATACTTGCTGATTATTTGCAAGTACTTCTTCCATTGCTTGCAAATACACTTCTGTTTTACCGCTGCCAGTAACCCCATCAATAAGATGACAAGAAAACTGTGCTAAGGAATGATTTATAGCACTGACAATGATGGCTTGCTCACTTGAAAGTACTAACCGGTCAGCTTTGTTGAGGGTATTTTCTTGCCAAGTATACTGGCTAGCTACCTGTTCTTGTTCAATGATTAACGCTTTACTCTGTAAAGCGTTTAACTGCGCTTTGCTATACCCCAATGTACGCAGCTCTACCCAACTGATGCCATGGTGACTGTTAATTATTTGATATAGCGCGTATTGCTTTGCGGCTTTTTTTTCTAATTTGGATAATAGGTTCTTGTTATTTTCATTTGAGGGTTGCGCTTGCCATACCATAGGTGGGCTTAAGGTAATGTTTTCTATTTTTCGAAGCAAAATAGGCAAGGCTTGCTGGAAAACATCGCCAACGGGGTGGTGGTAATAATGAGCGCATAATTGTAAAAAGCTAACCAGTGACTTACTTAGATTAAAATTATCATTAAGACGGGCGGTAATGTTTTTAACTTTACTCACCTCGAAATCACATTGTGCTTGTGCATCAATAACAATACCAATAACTTTTCGCGGGCCAAAAGGTACAGCAACACGCTCTCCAACTTCAATAGCAGGATCGGATAGTGCTTCTGGCACTCGATAAGTAAATAGCTGTCGCATAGGGACAGGAATCGCAACTTGAATGTATTGTTCAGACACTTTTAATCAGCAGATTTTGGTTAACAATGGTTAGTGCTATTTTGCCCCGTGTAATGAATACTGCCAAGTACCAATATTGCTTTCTTTCTAAATAAGCCAAACTAGCCTTTTATTAGTCTATTTTGGCTTATTTATGTTGCAGTTATTTAGGCTATCATTTATTATTCGCCCCCATTAATTTTTAACTACGTATGGTGCTTGGCATTTCGGTTTTCTTGGTAGAGTAAACTCTTGAGGAGTATATTCTTGAAAGTAAACAATAAGTAAATGGCTAAGTGGCGATGCGCCCAATTTCTCTTTAAAGAGATAGAGGTTCCCATGAAAAAAGATATTCATCCTAAATACGTTGAATTCAATGCAACTTGTTCTTGTGGTAATGTTGTAACAACTCGTTCTACTATAGGTAAAGACATTCACCTAGACGTATGTTCTGCTTGTCACCCATTCTACACTGGCAAGCAAAAAGCTGCTGAGACCGGTGGTCGTGTTGATAAATTCAACAAACGTTTTGCTGCAATCGGTAAGAAGTAAATACTTCTCCCTTGTAATAAACGTAAAAAAAAGCGCCTATTGGCGCTTTTTTTGTGCCTGCTCATTGATAGGATTTTGTACTTCGATACCTCCTTTGAAATCACCTGTATCAGCTAGCTTGGCGACAATTTTATCATCGAGATAAAAAGATGCGTCAAATAGACTTTCACTCACTTTTTATCTTGATAAAAAGTAAACAAGCCTAATACTGATGATTATATTTCTCTCATTTTCTTAATTTAATCAAATACTCTTTAAACCTTTTTACCACGTAAGGTATCTTAGTTAATATTAGATACTATTTTAGACAATTATTTTAGATAGCCATAATGGATAATTATTTTGAACCAGATAGAGGCTTTAGCTTTTGGATAGCCAAACAAAACAAGATAAACAAGTCATTGACATAAAAGCGCGCTTTAGTGCCAATAAAGATTATCCCTTCGGTGATAGTGATGATGAACAGTTATGGATAACAGAAGCTAAGCAAGGGTCTCAAACCGCTTTTTATCAGCTCTATGAAAAATATCATCGGCGAATTTATGCTTTGTGTTGGCGAATGTTGGCAGATAAAGACAGTGCTGAAGATGTCTGCCAGGAAGTTTTTGTTGTGTTGTGGCAAAAGATTAATAATTTTCGTGGTGAAAGTAAATTTAGTACTTGGCTACATAGTGTTGCAACAAATGTAGTGCTGGGGCACCTACGTAAACATAAAAACTGGTTACAGCGTGTTTTTAGTATTGAAGAACAAGGGGCAAGTGTCCAAGAACCGAGTGTTAATTTAACTGATGATTCAACGCTCACTCTATTAGACCAGCACATTGCCCGCTTACCTGAACGGGCACGCTTAGTGTTTGTTTTGTTTGCTGTTGAAGGCTATCGTCATGAGGAAATTTCCATAATGTTAAAGATGGCAGTAGGTTCAAGTAAATCTCAATACCACAGAGCGAGAAATTTATTAAAAGAATCATTACTAGCTAATGGCTTTGTATCTATTGAGGAGGAAATAAATCATGAGTAACTACAACCCTCAAGAGCACATGCACCTAAACAATAAAATTTCAGATAAAACACTGGCAGAGCAAGTGGCAGCGTTACCCATTGAAATGACACCCGAACGAGATTTATGGTCGGGTATCGAGCGAGCCATCAATCATAAGAGCCAAGAAATATCAGTAGATAAGCAGCGTAATGTTTTTATGCCAAGCGCCTGGGCAGCTTCTATTGCACTGGTAATGTTGATGTCTTGGTTTACTTTTTCACCATCGACTAATGAAGAAAGTGCTCCTGAGTTGGTGAAAAAGCAAGAAAAAAATAGCGTTACTCAAGGGCAGTTGGTTAATTTTATGCAACAAAACTTTAAGCAACAAAAGCAAACCTTATTAGCAAGTTATGGTCAACCTACTTTTGATAAATTACCTGAAGCAATGCAACAAGAACTAACGCAACTGTCGGATGCAAGAGCATCAATAAGGAAAGCATTGTTAACAGATGAAAATAATGCTGACTTATTAAATTTATTAGACTTTACTCAGCAACAAGAATTGAAGCTGCTACAGCAATTATATCGCCAATATCAAGTGATTTAGCTAATTACAATGTTAACGCCCAGCAGAGTTAACTAAAAAAATAGTTCGCTAAACACCGTAATAAATAGCAAAAAGAAGAGGTTCCAATGAATAAATTAACAAGAAAAATACAACAATGCGCAACTATCGTCACAGTAACGACTTGCTTAATATTAAGTGGACAATCGTTAGCAGCCATTGAAGTGGCAGAGAGCTTACCAAGTGATAATGTCACCAACGTATCCATTAATAATCACAGTGGTTTTATTAACGTAGTGGGATGGAATAAAGATAAAATATCCGTTACAGGCACGCTAGATGACGATGCAGAAAAGCTTGTTTTTGAACAAAAAGGCGCACAAGTTCTTATTAAAGTTGAATACCCGAGAATGGATAATTGGAGTGCTGATGGTTCAAAGATAACTGTTTTTATGCCAAAAAACATCCGCATGAAATCCTCAAGTATTTCTAGCGATATTCATTTATCGAACTTACATGGTGGCGTTGAAGTGAAAACCGTTAGTGGTGATGTTTTGGCGAAAAATGTAACGCACAGTGTTGATCTTAATAGTATTAGTGGCAATATCAATAGTGATCAATTAGCCGGAAAAGTATCGTTATCAGCCGTTAGTGGCGATATAAAAGATACAGACTCCACCGGTCGGTTAGAAATTAGATCGGTGAGTGGTGAAGTTGTTATCAACAGCCAAGCCAAGGAAGTTTTTTTCAATAATGTTTCCGGTCAAAGTAAACTTAATTTAGCCGAAGTCATAGAATTACGTATTAGAACTGTCAGTGGTGATTTAAATGCAAAACTCATCTTAAAGGAGAAAGCCTTACTTAAAGCGTCAACCGTAAGTGGTGACTTAGTATTTACTTTTCAAAAAGATGTTGATGCTGATTTTAGCCTTAAATCAAGTGTTGGCGGCGACATAGATAACAATATTACTCAGGTTAAAACTGACCATGATGAATATGGTCCGGGCGCAGAGTTAAATTTTCAAACGGCCAATGGCAGTGCTTTAGTAAGAGTGTCAACGGTTAGCGGTAATATAGAGGTTGGTAGTAAATAATATTTTTAACTTCAAGCTATTTTTAGGGGAAAATTTTATATTCCCACAAGGTAAATTCTGCTACATTAGCACTCCTTTTTTAGATACTCGCCAGTGTTGTTTTACCTTAGTTATAGTAAGGGGTGAAGCAATAGTTAAGACAAGCGCGAGTATGGTGATGTAGCAGAGTAGGGTTAAGGTAATGGCCGACAAAAAGCCACGTAAATTTGCAAAAGAACAACAATTTATTCGAGATAAACAAATCGATGAATTAAAAGTACCCCCGCACTCGTTAGAAGCTGAGCAATCTGTATTGGGTGGTTTGTTACTCGATAATGAAACATGGGATCGTGTTGCTGAAAAAGCTGTAGCTGCTGATTTTTATAGTCGCTCACATCGCCTTATCTTCGAAACTATTGGTGGGTTAATTGAGTTAGGTGAGCCTGTTGATTTAATCACCCTGTCTGAAGCCCTAGAAAACGATCAAAAACTTGATGATGCTGGCGGTTTTGTTTATCTCGCAGAGATGATGAAAAATACGCCGAGTGCAGCAAACATCACCGCTTATGCCGACATTGTACGTGAACGAGCGGTAACCCGTGAAATGATCAGTGTTGCCAATGAAATTGCTGAAGCAGGTTACGATACGCAAGGTCGAAGCAGTGCAGATTTACTCGATTTTGCTGAAACCAAAGTTTTTGCTATTGCTGAAAAAAGAGCCAATAAGAATGAAGGCCCTGAAAGTCTTAATTCTGTCTTAGAAAAAACTGTCGATAGAATCGAAAAGCTTTGTTCAACACCATCAGGTGGTGTTACGGGTGTACCAAGTGGTTATGCTGATTTAGATAAAATGACGGCCGGTTTACAAAAATCTGATTTGATCATTGTTGCTGCACGTCCATCGATGGGTAAAACAACTTTTGCGATGAACTTGGCTGAACATGCTGCGATGACACAAGAACATCCTGCGCTTATTTTCAGTTTAGAGATGCCTGCAGATCAAATTATGATGAGGATGTTGGCCTCTTTAGGACGAATCGATCAAACCAAAATTCGTACTGGTCAGCTAGAAGATGAAGATTGGGCACGCCTCTCTTCAACCATGGGATTGCTCATGGAAAAAGGTAAAATGTTTATTGATGATGCTGCCGGTTTAACGCCAACAGAAGTTCGTTCAAGAGCGCGAAGAATACATCGCGATCATGGCGGTATCAGTATGATCATGATTGATTATTTACAATTAATGCGTGCACCACAATTCTCAGATAACCGTACCTTAGAGGTTGCTGAAATTTCGCGTTCACTTAAAGCTTTAGCTAAAGAATTAAAAGTACCAGTAGTTGCACTTTCTCAGTTAAACCGTGGTTTGGAGCAACGTAGTGATAAACGCCCAATTAACTCCGATTTACGTGAGTCTGGCTCAATAGAGCAGGATGCCGATTTAATTATGTTTATTTATCGTGATGAGGTTTATCACGATGACAGTGAATTTAAAGGCATGGCAGAGATTATTATTGGTAAACAACGTAACGGACCGATTGGACGTGTGCCACTAACCTTCCAAGGTAAATATTCTCGCTTTGATAACTATGCTGGGCCGCATGTATTAGAAGAAGACTAGTTGTTGAATAACATTCAGCTTGTCGTTGTATGGTCCAATTTAGGCGTCAAAAGTACTCATTGACTAACGTCAGCCCCGTGCTCTTTTCTTTAACTTGAACAATACAACTTAAAGCTGAATGCTATTATCGATAAGTAGACGCCTAATAATTAAATTCGGGAAAGACGTTGTTGAGGTTAGGTTATATCCAGCCTTACGTTTTAGCTCTTTATTCACCATTGATAGTAACCACAATCGTGCGGTTACTAGCATGATCTCTATGCTCACCTAAATATATTCCCTGCCAAATACCAATATTTAATTGCCCATGACTAATCGGTAAACTCAGGCTATTACCCAGTAGGCTGGCTTTTATATGCGCAGGCATATCATCATCACCTTCATAGGTATGTTGATAATAAGGTGCTCGTTCAGGAACAAAGTGATTAAAATGCGCTTCCATATCTGAGCGAACCGTTGGGTCAGCATTTTCATTAAGGGTAATGGACGCGGAACTATGTTTTATAAAAAGGTGAAGAATGCCACAGTTAACCTTGTTCAGCTCTGGTAGTTGGCTTAGTACTTCATCAGTGATTAAGTGAAAACCACGCTTTCTCGCTTTCAACCTTAGTTCAGTTTGATGCCACATGCTTTACCTCAATAGTTTAGTTTAATTAGTATACAAACTCGCAAACTCTTTGATAGCTTCAGGTAATAGTTTTTCTATCATATCTATCTGTTTACTCTTTTTATCATAACGGGCGTAGAGCTTTTTATGAATGCCTGTTTCACCTAAGCGCATACAATGAAATAGCGACTTCTGGGTAACACTTGTTACTAACCAGTCAGGCAATGTGGCCACACCCATGTTTGCTGAGACCATTTGCAACATAACATGGCTATTAGTCACTTGCTTTATTTTACTCGGTTTACATTTAGCTGGCGTTAGAAATAATTTAAAGATATCTAATTGCTCAGGCGGTAAAGGATACGTTAACAAAGTCAACTGGCTAAAATGCTCGGGCAGTAAATAGGGCGCTGTAATTCCTTCATCTTGATGAAAATGCTCAACCCATTTTGAAAATATCAGGTTTTTACTTTCTTCATTAGGTCGTATTTGATTAGTGACAGCTTGATTAGAGAGCACAGCCATTACCTCAAATTGACCAATCTCTTGGTAAATTACATCTTCTTCTGCTAATTTCTCGTCATTAAACAAAATATCAACTTTATCCTCACTTTGTTTTTTGTGCCTATGAATTTCAAACGACTCATCAATAAACTCAAGTTCAACGTTATTTTTTTGCTGTGAAAAGTAGCTTGTTACGGGCAATAACCACTGAAAACAGGCATGGCATGCTATGGCTATTTTTAAGGAAGTTGGTGCTAATACGGGTGACTTTAAGGTGTCATTAGCTTCTTTAATCTTTGGTAATATCTCTTCGCCAAGGTCAAGCAGCACCTTTCCTGCTTTAGTAAACTCAACGGGTGAAGTATTACGAATAAATAAAGGAGCATTTAAACGTTGCTCAAGATCCTTTAGTTGATGCGACAAAGCCGACTGACTACTAAATAATTCTTCAGCAGCTTTGCGAATGTTCCCTGTATTGGCAAGGGTTGTCAGCGTTTTTAAATGTTTTATTTCGAACATAATGAATTTATTTCTACACCCTGATGAATTTATTGCGCTTATTTCGAATGACACTTTTTTAGAGTATAACCATTTAAACGTCTAGACGTCTATTTGTTTTTTTGTAAAAAATGATATGAACCAGTTAACAGAGCTCTTACCGTTTAACTAGCAGATCAAATAAACATATTGGAGTAGAACGACAAATTCATTATTTAGGTTTCCCACGTACAGATGCAAAATGTGAACTAAAATTCTCTTTAGAAAAATACTGGCGCGGTGACTTATCACAAACTAATTTTTTAACTGAGTGTCAAAGTCGTCGTCAACAAAATTGACAAATTTAGTAAGAGGCTGGCGTATAATTATTACTCATGGGAGATTTTTACTCTTACGATCATGAACTAAATACTAGATTTTTGCTTGGATTAAACCAGTTCAAGCTATGCTCACGGACCCTATTACTATGTTATGTTGGTCGTTTTATCGTGATGATTTATCACGTGAAAAAGTATCCAAATAAATTGCGTACGCTATTAGCGATTAGGTGGTTTATTTAATTGATAGTGTTTTAAAACACGTGCATAGGCAGAGACTAAGCTGGCGTTAGTGAACATGGTTAATGCTGCTAAGCAATTACGTAAAGAATATGAAGTGTAATTTTTGTAAGTGAGAAGATGATTAACGTCTAATGTGAGAAAAGCACCATAGTAATTAACTCTGGTGCTTTTTGGTTATATATTTAACCGTAAAACTTAAGTCTATGAGTTAAAATTAATCTTGCTCGTGTAACCAAGCAGCATGGCGCGGTGCACGCTTAGTCACTGACCATTCTTCAATCATATCGTGAGCAACTCTGTTAAGTTCTTTATATTGCTCTGCTGTGCCAGTATCGGCAGCAAGTTCTAAACGGTGGCCGTTAGGATCAAAGAAATAAATAGACTTAAAAACACCGTGGTTAACTGGACCTAAAATTTCAACGCCTTTACTTTCAAGCTCTTCTTTAGCAGAGACTAATACATCATAACTCGCTACTCTCAAAGCAATGTGCTGCACCCAAGCCGGAGTATTCTGATCTCTGTCCATGGCTGGAGAATTAGGTAATTCAAAAAAGGCTAAAACATTTTCATTTCCCGCATCGAGGAAAATATGCATATAAGGATCTGGCGCTTTGGTTGAAGGTACTTCATTTTCAGCAATAGCGAGCACTAAATCCATGTTTAGCTTGTCTTTGTACCAAGCGGTTGTTTCTTTGGCGTCTTTGCAGCGATAAGCAACGTGATGAATTTTTTCTATATTAATCATGATCAGGACTTTTTATTAAAATAGGTTATGAGGTAATTTTAATCACAAAGTGGACACTTAGGCTAATTTTACCCTTATTTAGTAAAACACTTTACGTCAGGGGGAGTTGACGGCTGTACAAAATTAATTACAGCCGACCTTGAAATGTATCGTTAGACTAAAATTAAACTAAAACTAAAACAAAGCTAAGCCAGAATAACTGTTTTATCGCCATTGATACAAACGCGTTGTTCAGCATGAATCCTTACGGCGTGGCTTAATGCTGTCGCTTCTAAATCATGGCCCATATGTACCATTTGCTCTATGGTAAAAGCGTGGTTAATTGGTTTTACTTCCTGAGCAATAATTGGACCTTCATCAAGATTAGCTGTTACATAGTGCGCGGTTGCCCCAATGACTTTAACACCACGAGCATGAGCTTGGTGATAAGGGCGAGCACCTTTAAAGCTAGGTAAGAATGAGTGATGGATATTAATGGCCTTACCTTGTAGTTGTTGGCATAAACCATCAGAAAGTATTTGCATGTAACGGGCTAATACTAATAAGTCGATATTAAGTTCTTCCATCAAATCGGTAATTTGAGCTTCTTGATCGAGTTTGGTCTCTGCATTGACTGGTAAATGGTAAAAGGGAACATTATGCCATTCACTTAACGCCTGACAATCTTGATGATTAGAGATAACGCCAACGATATTGATCGGTAAAGCACCAGAACGCCACTTAGTTAACAATGAGACTAAACAATGATCGTCTTTTGACACTGCAATCAGGACATTGGGTACATCAGCACGTTTACGTAATTGATATTGCATGGCGAGTGGTTTGGCTAACTCATTTAATGCTTTAACGAATTCACTACTGGAAACCGTTAAGTTACGATCATCAAAAGCAATACGTGAAAAAAAGGTTTCACTATACGGGTCACTGTACTGTGATGTTTCGGTGATAAAAGCACCGTGGGAAAACAAACTTTGCGATACTTTGGCTAACACGCCAGTATTGTCCGGGCATTGCCAAGTTAAAATATAATGAGTAGCTGAAGACATAACGTACTTATGTGCCTATTTAGTAATTAGTATTACCGCCATCATTAGATATTTTTCGTTGCAATACCAGTACTTTGATCCTAAATTTTATTAAATTAGTAGCCAGAGATGCGAATGAATCTGTCGAACTAGTTCAAATCATCTGATTCAAATGAGTTTTGAATTTTAATTTTATTTTTAATGTAAAGCTGCTCAACCTTTTCTCTAGCCCACGGCGTTTTACGCAGAAACTTTAATGTAGATTGAATACTTGGATCATCAGTAAAACATTTAATTTTGATTGTTCTACCTAACGTTTCAAAACCAAAGTAGGCTTCTAATTCAGTAACTATGGTCTTGAGCGTTAGGCCATGAAGAGGGTTATAAGGCTGGTTATCCATTATTTATTCCAATAAGTAACATCGTTACTAGCTATTGAGAACTAGTAGTAGCATGTAAACAAAAAACACAATAACGAGAGTATATCATTATTGTGTTTTTATTGGGGTATAGCTTAGTTTTTTAGCGCTTTAATAGTCTAAATACGTACTAGCTAAAGTGCTTTACTAATTCATCATTACCGCCAATATGCTTACCATCGATAAATATCTGTGGTGTGGTATCAGCATTTGAAATAGCACGCATTGCCGTAATTGTTGTGTCTTCACCTAGTACTAACTCTTCATACTGTAAACCTTGTTCAGCTAATAATGCTTTAGCTTTAGTACAGTGAGAACAACCATGTTTGGTGAAAATAGCCACTTCAGTGCTTTGAACTGCTTCAGGGTTGATGAAGTTAAGCATGGTATCGGCATCAGATACTTCAAATGGGTCACCCGGTAAATCAGGTTCAATGAACATTTTTTCAATAACACCATTTTTAACTAACATAGCGTAGCGCCAGCTTCGTTTGCCGAATCCTATTGCTGCTTTATCAACTAACAAGCCCATGCCTTGAGTAAATTCACCATTACCATCAGGAATAAAGCTAATGTTATCGGCATCTTGATCTTTTGCCCAAGCATTCATTACAAAGGTATCATTTACAGAGATACAAATAATTTCATCAACGCCATTGGCTGAGAATTTAGCCGCTAATTCGTTATATCGTGGCAGGTGAGATGATGAACACGTTGGTGTAAATGCACCAGGTAATGAAAAAACTACCACTGTTTTGTTGGCAAAAATTTCCTCAGAATTGCGAGTACTACATGTGTCATCAGCTATAATTGGAAAGGTAACTGAAGGGACTTTTTGACCGGTAATATCAGTAAACATAATGAAATCCTTTAGGGTTAGTTGTCATTTTTTTGCCAAGTAACTACTTGACTCAATTCGTTAAGATGCAGCTATTATGATAGTTCAAGTTTTTTAAGTAAAATCTATTAAACCTATCACTGCAATAGGTTTAACCTATTAATAAGTCGAGTTAACAACATATCAAAATTATCATATTAAAACGAGCAAAAGAAAAGAATTTCATCTGTCCTTGCTCAGAGTAACTAACGCATGATAAATTAGCTGCTACCAAGTTGTATATACAATTTGATCGGTAGCCAATTATAGGTGATAGTATGAATACAAGTTATGACTTGACCACGGGTAATATTGCTATGTTAATTAGTATGCCACATAACGGGCAATTAATTCCCGACAGCATAGTCCGTAACATGACGAAGACTGCTCATCAGGTTCCTGATACCGATTGGTATATGGATAAGCTTTATGATTTTGCTCAAGATCTTGGTATTTCTATTATTAAGCCTAAATACAGTCGCTACGTTATCGATTTAAACAGAAATATTGATGGTATAAATTTATACCCAGGAGCGAACAGTACTGAGCTTTGCCCAACAACCTCATTTGATTTATCGCCATTATATATCAGCGGGAAAGAGCCTGATGAGGCTGAGATCAACCGTAGAATTGAATGTTATTGGCAACCTTATCACCAAGCCATAAAAAATACGCTAGCCGAAATGAAAGCACAATATGGCAAAGTTGTGTTACTTGATGCTCACTCAATATTGTCACAAGTTCCGCGGTTTTTTGAAGGACAATTGCCTGATTTTAATTTTGGTAGCGTTAATGGATCGAGCTGTAGTGCTGAACTGATTAATAAAATAGAACAACTTGATTTATCGCCATACTCTACTGTGGTCAATGGTCGCTTTAAGGGCGGATACATTACTCGTGGCTATGGTAGCCCAGCAGAAAATGTTCATGCACTTCAGTTAGAGCTATCACAACGAACTTATATGGATGAACCAAGTGATCATTACAATGAGTTAAAAGCAGAAAAAGTGAAAGAAAAGTTGCTGGCGTTTGTGCAATGTTTAGCCGATTTCACTCAATATAAGTAAGCCTTTACCTCTTTGGCAAATTAAGCAAGCAAGTCCAGTAGACAAATTCAGTAGACCAATTAGTAGAGCAATATGAAATTATACGCAGAAAATATTTTATTAAATGATGGTTGGGCAAGTAAACAAACTATCACTATAGAGCAGGGCGTAATCACCGCTATTGACGCTGGCATGATTGAAGGCGCTGAAATAGCTGAGGGCGCTGTGCTTCCTGGCATGGTTAATTGTCATTCACACGCTTTCCAGCGTGCTTTCGCAGGTTTTAGTGAACAAGGCAGTGAAGGACAAGACAGTTTTTGGACATGGCGAAAGATCATGTATCAATTTTTGGCACAGTTGACTGATGTTGATGCTAAAAACATTGCTAAACAGCTGTATATTGAAATGCTAAAAATGGGCTATACCCGTGTCGCCGAGTTTCATTATTTACATCATGATATTGATGGTAGCCGTTATGATTCTAGTCTTACTGCAGACAATTCAGCTAGCTTAACTACTATGGCACAAGCTATTTTTGATGCAGCAAAAGAGTCTGGTATTGGTTTGACGTTGTTACCTGTACTTTATCAACACAGTGGCTTTGGTGAACAAGCACCGAGTGATGGACAAAAACGATTTATCAACTCAACTGAGCAATTTAATCAATTAGTCAGTGATTGTTTTACCTTAAGTGAACAATATTCGAATACTAATGTGGGTATTGCGCCTCATTCCTTACGTGCTGTTGATAAAACATCACTACTTAGTGCAGTGGAACATGTGCGTAGCTTAGACAATCAAGCACCTATTCATATTCATATTAGTGAGCAACAAAAGGAGGTTGATGATTGTTTGGCCCATTTTGGGAAAAGACCGGTGCAATGGCTGCTTGATAATGTTGAGCTTGATAAACATTGGTGTTTAATTCATGCAACGCATATTGATGAAACAGAAAGAAAAGGCATTATTGCTAAAGAGGCCATTGCAGGAATTTGCCCAACAACTGAAGCTAATTTAGGCGATGGAATTTTCCCAACCACAGAGTTTCTCGCTGATAAAGGCACTATTGCTATTGGCTCTGATAGCCACATTTCAGTAAATCCGATTGAAGAATTACGCTGGCTTGAATATTCGCAACGCCTTATAAAGCAACAACGTGCTATTTTAGCAACAGATGAGCATGCTTCTGTTGGGCAAAACTTATGGCAACAAGCGGCAATGGGCGGTGCGCAAAGTACCAATAGCAATACCGGGAGTTTAGCCATTGGCAAGCAGGCTGACTTATTAGTACTGGACAAGGATAAAACCAAATTATTTGCCAGTGCTAGCCATCATATACTCGATAGTATGATTTTTGCGAGTCAGCAAAACCCAGTGTCAGATGTAATGGTTAATGGTGTGTGGCAGATAAGAGCGCAACAGCATGTTGAACAAAAGCAAGCGAGCGATAACTTTGCTAACTTACTCATAAGGTTATCTGCTAACTAGTATAGGTTTTACGTGCAGGTCTGAGAAATATGCTTTAAACCCAAGGTTTAAAGCATATTTGTGTAGCGATCTATAGTTGAGCAAACTTTCTTTTCATTGGTAATATGAAAATCAATGTCTCTGGTGTCTGTTTGACAAATGCTTAAGTAAAATGCCTTAACATTATCTCTTGAAGAGGTAATTGCTTTTAACCGTTCAACTTCTTTCTCTGAAAAACTCTCTAGTTCACTTTCTAAATCTAGATAAATCTTATCGGCCTTTAAGCGTACTTTAGTATCACTGAACTCACCGAAACCATCAAGCAGAGCTTGCTTTTGCTCGTTATAAAACTCAGTTACTTTTTCGTTTGGATAGAAATGTAAATAGAGTGATGCGGCCACGATTAAGATCAATAAATGCTTCATAAGATGCCATATAATAAATGAGAAGAGTGGATTTTATATTAATTAGTCGGTTTACGGTATAAATTATTAGCTATTGTCGGCTTTTGTTAATAAAATCATTTATCTTTTTGATACTAGCTTGTAGCCAGTTAGTCATTTTTTTTAGTAGTTATTTTTCGCTTAACAAGGATTTATCGTGAGAGCAAACGACCAATCATCCTCTACGCCTAAGACAAATAAGCCTGTGGTAGAGCAGCATATCCCAATCAAAAATGTCAAGATTCATGGCAGTAAAAATACGGGTAAAGAACGCTATAAACCAGGTGACCAAATATATGTTCGTAAAGTATCTGGCTTTTTCCAAAAACTAAGACAACGTATGAACTTGGTTTATTTTGCTTTCTTTTTAATGCTTCCTTGGCTTCAATTTAATGGTCATCAAGCTGTATTGTTCGACATTAGTGAACAGCGATTTACCATATTTAACCTAACACTCTGGCCACAAGATTTAACCCTGCTGGCATGGTTCTTTATCCTAGGTGCATTTCTACTCTTCTTTGTTACCACTTTCTTAGGGCGTGTGTGGTGTGGTTATATGTGCCCACAAACCGTTTGGACCTTCATTTTTATTTGGTTTGAAGAAAAGATTGAAGGTACGGCTAACCAGCGTAGGAAGCTAGACGGACAAAAGATGACTAGTAATAAGGTTATTCGAAAAACCTTAAAACATAGTGCCTGGTTATTATTCTCCTTATTTACCGCGATGACATTTGCTGGTTACTTTTCACCGATGCAAGATCTATTCGTTGATGTTTTCACCTTAGATACCAGTGTGATGATGGCGGGTATTTTAGCCTTTTTCACCTTTGCCACCTATGGTAATGCGGGATGGATGCGAGAAACTGTTTGTTTGCACATGTGCCCATATGCGCGCTTCCAGTCAGCTATGTTTGATAAAGATACCCTAACGGTTGCCTATGATGCTGAACGCGGCGAGGGACGAGGTGCACGTGGTCGTAAACAAGATCATAAGGCAATGGGACTTGGCGACTGTATTGATTGTAATTTATGTGTTGAAGTTTGCCCTACTGGTATAGATATCCGTAACGGCTTGCAATATGAATGTATTAATTGTGGTTCTTGTGTTGATGCTTGTTCGGGTGTTATGAGTAAGATGAATTATCCGCAAGGTCTCATTCGTTATACCACAGAGCATGAATTGAAAGGCAAGAAAGTTCATCTAGTTCGCTCTAAGCTTATTGGTTATGCGGTATTGCTTGTTATTATGAGCACTATGTTACTACTTGAAATTGTTAATCGTGTACCTTTATCGTTAGATATCATTCGCGATCGCACTGAGTTAGCAAGAGAAAATTTTAATGGTGAAATTGAAAATGTTTATACGTTAAAAATTCTTAATATGTCACAAACTGATAATACTTATAAACTTTCTGTAAAGGGTATTGAGAATACCCTGTGGCACGGCAAACAAGAAGTGCTAGTTGAGGCTGCGACAGTTTATACACTGCCTATCAGTATTTCGGTTGACCCATATGAATTGGAAAAGTACATGAGTAATATTACCTTTGTTGTAGAACAAGTTTCACCGGAAAGTGATGCGAGAATCGAGCAAGAAAGCCGATTTTTTAATAAACGCTAATGGCATCATTTGATTTCAGTGCCTTGTCACCAGATTTAATTATTGATGGCTTAGAGAGTGCCGGTTTTAGTGTTGATAGTGGTTTATTAGCACTTAATAGCTATGAGAACCGTGTCTATCAATTTCATGATGATAATTTAGTTAAATATGTGACCAAGTTTTACCGACCACAGCGTTGGCAGCTTGCCCAAATAAACGAAGAACATGACTTTTCTTTTGAGTTGGAGGAGCAAGAGTTACCCATTGTTGCGCCACTAAAAATAAACGGACAAAGTTTATTTGAGCACAAAGGTTATCATTTCGCGGTATTTCCCTGTCGAGGCGGCCGTATTTTTGAGGTTGATAACCTTAACCAGTTAGAATGGATGGGGCGCTTTATTGCGCGCATTCATGCTGTTTCGTCGCAAAATGACTTCATACAGCGGCCAGATTTTAATAGCGATGAGTTACTTTTCCAAGCCCGTGAAACTATCAAAGCTTCAAATTATGTACCAAAAAGTTTAACTACACCCTTTTTTACTATTTTGGACCAAGTCATTGAGGTAGCAGCTAAGCAGTATTTACCTGCACAGCACATGCAGCAAATTCGCTTACATGGTGATTGTCACGCAGGTAATATTTTATGGCGTGATGAAGGACCTCACTTTGTTGATTTAGATGATTGTCGAACAGGACCTGCTATTCAAGACCTTTGGATGATGCTATCAGGTGATAGACAACAGCAGCTGTTACAACTTGATACACTATTAATGGGGTATGAAGAGTTCTTTACGTTTGAAAATGACCAGCTTTTTTTGATAGAATCACTAAGAACTATGCGCGTTGTTAATTACATGGCGTGGTTATGTAAACGTTGGCATGATCCAGCTTTCCCACAAAACTTTCCTTGGTTTAATACTGAGAAGTATTGGGAGCAGCAAATACTAATGCTTAAAGAGCAAATGTCAGCATTGCAACAACCGCCGTTAAGTTTGAATAATTTTTAGCTTTAATTACTGATAATTAGTAAGTAATGTAAATTACTGAGATTAGTTACTGTGGTGGGGCAATTTTACTTTAGGAAATAATAATGAATAAATTACTAAGATCTCTTTTGTTAATGCCGTTGTTGGCTTTATCGGTAAACGCTGCAGCTGCACAATACACTGAGGGTGAGCAATATACTAAAGTGAATGAAACGGTAACTAAGAAAAAAGAAGTGAGAGAATACTTCTCAGTATATTGTGGTCACTGCTTTAAGTTTGAACCTATCATGCATGGTCTTAAAAAGAGTTTACCCGAGGATGCTTCATTTGAGCGTAATCATGTAGATTTTCTTCGTGCGGCTAGCCCTAAGATTCAGCAAATGATCACTAAAGCTACTGTTGTCGCAGAGCAATTAGGTGACACAGATAAATTGATTGGTGCTGTCTTTAATTATATTCAGGTACAGCGAGCGGTTATTACTTCAGAAAAAGATTTACGCAATATATTTGTCTTAAACGGTGCTGACGGTGATAAATTTGATAAGTTAATGAAAAGTTTTAGTGTTAACTCTCAAGCAAAATCAATGAAAAAAAACCAAGACAATATGACCGCTAAACGCGTATTAACGGGTGTGCCAACGATTATTGTTAATGGGAAATATAAAATTGACCCTGCTAAATTAGACAAAAATAATTTTGAGCAAGACTACCAAAACTTAGTAAAATACTTACTTGAATTAGACTCATAAGCGTTACAACCAATGGCAGCTAGTTGATAATACTTGGTTAATAGCACTTCAGTTAATATAAGTAGTTATTAAAGTTAGTTAATAAAAAGGCAGAAGGTACTTATACCATCTGCCTTTTTTTTTTTATGGGTGACTATATTGATTTGTTATAACTAAAGTTAGTTGGTCAACTCAATGATTTTTACCTTAGCTTCTATGGTATTGCCTTGTCGATAAATCTTGAAGGTTAGCTCTGTATTTGGCTGGGTTTCAGCAATGATATCTAAGGCATCAGTTACGCTATTAATCGACTCATTATCGATCTGATAAACGACATCACCTACTTGTATTCCAGCTGCTTTTGCAGGACTATTATCCATTACTTCTTCAACAACAAACCCTTTGAGCTCTTTATGGTAACGGTTAGTGGAAATACCTAACCAACCACGTACCACTTTGCCATTTTCAATTATTTGTCGCATTACTTTGTAAGCTAATTGATAAGGTACAGCAAAGAAAATTCCTTGGATTGATAATTGTGGATTTGACTGGGTGAATTTTCTTGAATTAATTCCGACTAAAATACCATTACTGTTAATAAGTGCTCCGCCGGAATTGCCTTCATTGATAGCAGCATCCATTTGTAAAAACTCTAAATAGCTAGTGTTACTCAGACCATTACGGCCTGTTGCACTAATAATACCTTGAGTCACGGTTTGACCTAAGTTTAGTGGGTTACCAATCGCAAGAACAATATCGCCAACTAGCGATGTTTGCTGCTCCTTTTGCGGGATTATAGGCAAGTTGTTAGCATTTACTTTTAGAACTGCTAAGTCAGTATAATGGTCAAAACCGATCAGCTCGGCTGGATATATCTGGCCATCTTGTAGTAGTACTTGAATAAGGTCAGCTTGGCGAATTACGTGCAAGTTAGTCAATATATAGCCATGGGTGTCCATAATCACGCCTGAGCCTAAGCGAGTACTTTTACGCGCTTTTCGACCGTATTGTGGATTCACTTCAATTTGTTGAGAATAAATATTAACAACAGCAGGGCTAGCAATGCTAACGGCTTTGGCGAATGAAAGTGGTGCTTGTTGTGCTTGGCTGCCTTTAAAAAGGCTTGTTGCTAAACTGGTATCGTTTAAGCCTGGGACTAATCCAGGTATTAGGAGTAATAACACTACAGCGATCAGGACACCGTAACTTATTGCTGTAATTGTATATTTTATTGAAGAGAAGAGTTTCAAAGGTTATCTTATTTTATGTTGTACCAATGTTTTTCAGTGTAACATAAAAAAAGCTGATTACATTGAGTTCAACCGAAGCAAGTCGGTCTCGTCAATCTAATCAGCTTAGGTATCATTTACTCAATACCTTTGTAGTGTTAACGGATCATTATGTACTGGGAATGATTATCCCGAACAATGTTTAGCGCTAATACACCACTTTTATCTTTAAGGTAATCACGTAATTGAGCAATATCTTTGATACGACTACGGTTAACGCCTGTGATGATATCACCTGCTTGAAATCCTGCCATTTGTGCCGGAGAGCCTTCGGCAACTTGTGCTATGATAATCGCTTGCTTCTTGGTGTCATTTTCTAATTTAGTACCATCTAACATAGTGTGAATGCTGGCGGCAGCAATGTCAGCACTTTGATCTTGCTTTAACTTAACGGTAAATACTTTGTTGTCACCATCTCTTATCACCGTTAACTTAACTTTTTTATTCGCGCCAATTGAACCAATTTTAGCGCGTAATTCAAAGAAGCTCTTAATTGCTTTACCATTGACGGCAATAATCACATCACCTGCTTTAATACCCGCTTCGTCGGCAGCAGAGTCGGGCATAACTTGCTCGATAAAGCCGCCTTGACTAGTTTCTAGCTCCATTGCTTTAGCAATCTCGCTATTAACACTACGTCCAGATACACCAAGAATACCGCGGTGTACTTCACCAAATTCAATTATTTGTGTAATTAGGTTATGCATCATATTACTTGGGATAGCAAAGCCAATACCGACATTACCACCACTAGGCCCTAATATCGCAGTGTTGATACCTATCAATTCACCGCGTAGGTTAACTAAAGCGCCACCGGAGTTACCACTATTTATGGCAGCATCGGTTTGGATAAAGTCTTCATAATGTTCGATATTCAGATTACTACGTCCTAGGGCACTAACAATGCCAGAAGTGACGGTTTGTCCTAGGCCAAATGGGCTACCAATAGCAACGGCAAAATCCCCAACACGCAAATTATCCGAATCGGCTAATTTGATTTCACTTAAGTTTTCAGAATCAATCTGTAATAAGGCAATGTCACTTTTTGCATCACTACCAATTTTTTTCGCTTCCAACTGACGACCATCTTTTAAGGTGATCATAATTTTGTCAGCATTTTCTATGACATGATTATTGGTAACAACATAGCCTTCATCACTATCAATAATTACACCTGAGCCTAGGCCACGAAAAGGTCTCTGTTGAGGTTGTCCTTGATTTTTTTCTTTATTACCAAAGAAAAATTTGAATGCGTCAGGTACATTTTGTTGTGGCACATTATGGGTGCCTATTACAGAGATACTAACAACAGCTGGAGTTGCATGTTCAAGCATTGGAGCTAAGCTTGGCATTACATGACCATCTACTTGGGCAGGTAAGTTTGCTAATGCAGGAGCGCTAGTAAGTGCTAAGGTAGAGGATAATAATGCGGCACTGATTACAATAGATAATTTAGATGATGTAAATGATTTTTTCATATTTAAGCGTTCTCCGAGGTTTATTGTTAACCCAATAAAAAAAGCTAACTGTAGTTCAGTTAACTTTAATAAATACTCCTAAATAGACTGAACTAAAAAGCTTTAGTTCAGTTAATCATGTATCAAATTACACTGTAGTTGTAACTTTTTGTTTCTGGTCGGCAAATAAACCACTTGGATTACCAGAATAATCAAGCGGTGCTTCAGTCATGGCTTCAGCTGCTTCACTAGCACGCTTTTGGTGACGTAAAGTCGCCGTTTGTGCAAGTTGTTGTTGAGTCTCTGCAGAGAAAAATGGCATACCTTCAACTTCTACCGTAGTCGCTTTTTGTAGTAACTGAGTACTCTCTTGCATTTGCTTCATGGCTGTTTGACAAGTGTTATTCATTTGGTCAAGTAACTTGGCTGAACTTTCTAAATGTTCGGCAACATCTAGTTTATATTGATCTAAAGCGGCTTCACTTTTATTGACTTGGTCCGCTAATTTACGTTGCTCTTGGCTTGTACTAGAAAGAAGACGATTTGCGAAAAAACCACCGATGCCGCCGATGATAAAGATGACTAGAGCTATTACTACATTCATAGAGTGTACCTTACATTGTAAATAGAAATTAAATATGGTGCCAAGATAGATTATACTATCATCTAAACAATTTACTTAGTAAAAATATCTAGGTAAAAATTTATTTTTCAAGTGTATATTTTCGTTATCAATCAAGATGCATGTTTTAGAGTACTTGAACAATTTCATTTCAAGGTGCTGTAATGAAATAATGATTATTTCATTATAAGTCACAGTAACGATTTGGTGATATTGCTCAAGTACTTTTTCCATTGAGTTAACGTAACTTTATAGCGCGTTAAATAATTAAACCATAGAGTAATTATGCGTAAATTATTTTTCTTGCCTAGGGTTATTTTAATTCTCACTGCAATCTTGCACTTTCAATAGTAACGGGTATCGACATATTAATAATTGATTCAAAATAACATAGGCTCTCAATGATAAAGCTCTCTCCTATAGATAAGTATAAACAAGATTTAACCAGAGATGATTTTCTTTTTGATGCAGCACAAGAAAATGCTGTTATTCATTTACAACGCTTATATGACGACTTACAAAGCAAGCCATTAGCTGTTTCCGGTTTTAAAAAAGTACTTAACCGCTGGAAAAAAGTATATAAAAAACAAGAACAACAACCCATTAAAGGCTTATATTTTTGGGGGGGAGTGGGTCGAGGTAAAACCTACTTAGTTGATACTTTTTTTGACAGCTTACCTTTTAAAAATAAAATGCGAGTACACTTTCATCGTTTTATGCACAGAGTTCATCAAGAACTCAAAGGTTTGTCAGGACAGTCTGACCCGCTGAAAATTATTGCTAAGAAATTTGCAGATGAAACACAAATCATCTGTTTCGATGAATTTTTTGTTTCTGATATTACCGATGCCATGATTTTAGGCACATTATTTGAGGAATTATTTGCGCATAATGTCACGTTAGTAGCGACATCTAATATTATCCCTGATGAGTTGTATCGTAATGGATTGCAACGTGAGCGCTTTTTACCGGCTATAAAACTTATCAATCAGCATACTCTCATTGTTAATGTTGATAGTGGTGTTGATTATCGTCTAAGAACCTTAGAGCAAGCGGAAATATTTCATTATCCTCTTGATGCTCAAGCAGATGAAAACTTAAAGCATTACTTTAAGCAACTCTCGGCAGATGAGGGTAAAGCAGGGCAATCTATTGAGATTCATAATCGTCCATTAGAAACTGTTTTAGTGAGTGATGGCGTGGTGTATTTTGACTTTTCAGTACTTTGTGAAAGTGCACGTAGCCAGGGTGACTACATGGAAATTAGTCAACTTTATCACACGGTATTAATGGCTAATGTTAAAGAAATGGGGCCTGATAGCGATGACACAACTCGCCGCTTTATTGCTTTGGTTGATGAATTCTATGAACGTAATGTGAAGCTGATTATGTCGGCAGAGCTGCCTTTAGATGATCTGTATAGCGGTGGTCGTTTAGCCTTTGAATTTAAGCGTTGCTTAAGCCGTTTACAAGAAATGCAATCTCATGACTATCTTGCCAGTGAACATCTTCCATAGGCGGTAGCTTCTAACTGGAAAAATAACTAAAAAGCCCGGTTCATTCATGAACCGGGCTTTTTATTATTTATACGCTAATCTTTCAGCATTTAGTTATAACTATTAATACATTAAAGTGTATAGCTTTCTACGAAACTTTGCTGCGAGAGGATCGCCATCAGGTAAAGCTTTTAATACATCAAGAAATAATTCTTTGCTTCTCTCTTTTGTACTCTCATCACCTGCTTGTACTAAACGAAATAATATCGTGAGTGCATCTTCTTGGCGATTAACTTGGCTGTACTGAGCAGCAAGTTGCTGACTGAGGTTAATATCATCAGGCGTTGCTATTAATTGTGCTTCTAACGCTTTTATTTCTGGAGAATTTTCCGCTTGCTCAGCTAATTCTAACTTGGCTATTAAAGCGTGATATTCACTATCTTGGTCAACCATCATTATGGTGTCTAATAATATTTTTGCTTCACTGTTTTTACCTGTTTGTAAGTAAACATCAATTAAGATTAACTTAATGTCAGCGCGACTATTATCAATTTCATAGGCCTGTGTTATGGCATTTTGAGCTTCAACTAGCAGGTTCTCCTCAAGTGCCGCTTTGGCTTGACCGAGTAAGAAATCTTCAGGTTTTGGTAAGTGCTTATCTAGAAATTCAGCAATGCTTGCGTCATCTTGTGGTCCAGAAATACCATCTAGAGGCTGGGCATCTTTTAATAAAATAGCCGTAGGTAAGCCTTTAATACCAAATTGCTCTGCGATTTGTCCTTGGCTTTGACAATCAACAGTCGCTAAAGTGATATGTTCGCTTAGGTTTGATAGTTTAGCCGCTAACTTATTTCGTAACTCAACACTTTCTGGCACTTGTTCAGCCCAAAAGCTAACGAGTACTAACTTGTTTCTTGACTCTTCAACAACGACTTGTTGAAAATTATCTAGGGTAATAGCAATCATATTTTATTCTCGAATGTGTTGGTAATATTTTGATAATTATATTTTTAATATGTGATTGGTGCTGTTTCTACTGAGCCCGGTAAAGGAATTCTATCCTAAGATAAACCAAAGTAAGCCAACACCTAGAATTAATCGATAGATAACAAACGGCATCATGCCTAGCTTTTCTAATAAAATGAGAAAGTAATGAATACAAGCATAGGCGCTAACAAAAGCTAACAAACTGCCTAATCCCATAGCAAACCAATCGACACTCTCAGTTGATAAAATGAGTTTTAAGGTTAAATAACTACCCGCCATCGCGATAGCAGGGATAGACAGTAAAAATGAAAAACGAGCGGCATTATCACGGCTTAAACCTAACATTAAACCAATAGTCATGGTAATACCTGAACGTGAGGTTCCAGGTATTAAAGCAACAGCTTGTGCTAAGCCAATTAACATTGCGCCTTTAAGACCTAATTTTTCCATAGGTTTATGTTTAGTGCGTTTACCTGCCTTGATATCGGCAAAACCTAAAAGGAAACCAAAAAGTAGGGTAGTCGCAGCAATCACTAATGCAGAACGTAAATGCTCCTCGATAAAGTCTTTACCTAATAAACCAAATAAGCCGGCGGGAATCGTAGCGAGTAGAATCCACCATGACAATTTAGCATCAAAACTTCCGCGACCTTTCTCTGGACCTACGCCGACAGTACCTAACCAGGCAACTGCCATAACACCAAGCTCTTTACGAAAATACATCATAACAGCCAATAAAGTGCCAACATGCACAGCAACATCAAAGGCTAGACCTTGATCTTGCCAACCTAAAACTTGTGAGGGCAATATTAAATGTGCTGAACTGGAAATAGGCAAGAATTCGGTTAAGCCTTGTAATAAGGCCAGAATAATTATTTCTAAAGTGCTCATGGGGTGTTAGTTGTCCTTTACTATTTTTGGATGGGATAATTAAATTTAATCAGAATCGTCACTACCAGCAGTTAGCTACAATACTAAGTTGCTGACTGGTTTTATTATAGGCTTGCCATAAGTCTCGATAATTTTGTTTTACAATAGGGTGGGTAAGCCCAGGTGCAACTTGACTCAAAGGCCATAAAACAAAGGCATTTTTAGTTATTTCATCACGGGGTAGTTGTGCTGGTTGGTCAATAATTAAATCATCAAACAATAACAAATCAAGATCTAAGCTACGTGGGCTAAACTTCTTCGCGTTATGGTCACGGCCGTGAGAAAATTCTATGGCGCGTAACATACTGGCCACTTCTTCGATGCTTTGTGTGCATTTGATGCCTATCACCATATTATAAAAAGCGGCACCATCAAAACCAACGGCCTTGCTTTCAAATAAGGACGATAATGTTAACTGTTCAAATGGCAGCTCAAATGCTTTAGCTAACGAGAGTAGACCTTGCTTAACGTAATGCTCACGGTTAATGTTGCTACCCAATGAAATATAGATTTGAGCCATTAAGCGATTATCTCAACAGTTTGCGTACCACGTTCAATTTCAACACCAACAGTTTGGGCATTATGAACTGCGCCAGGTTTACCAATGAATAGCTTTAACCAGGGTATTTGGTATTGAGTCATTAAATAACTTGCTAAGCGTTCAGCAAGCGTCTCAATTAAGTCAACGGGATTATCGTTGGCAAAGCGCTCTATAGCGACTGAGATATCGGCATAATCCAATGTTTTTGCTAGTTCGTCATTCAGCGCTGCATTGGCCGTATTCCAGCCCATGGCTAGATCAATGACCAAGGTTTGCTTTATCTCTTTTTCCCACTGAAAAAAACCAATAGTGGTTTGGATACTTAAACCCTTGATGAACACCTTATCCATGACTTACCTGTTATGTTGTTAGAAGAACTATTGCAGTACTTAGGCAATTGTTACAAAATAAGAAAGGATTTTACCTGCGAAGTGGTAGAAAAACTAGCAGAGATGAAGATAGAATATTAACCTTATAGTACTTAACAATGGATTTCGTCATTTAGATGTTGCTACTTACGCTCACTATGATCATTGCCGCTTACCTAATAGGCTCTATTTCGAGTGCTATTTTAGTATGCCGATTCTCAGGTCTTCCAGATCCTAGGACAACAGGGTCAAAAAACCCTGGCGCAACGAATGTGCTACGTATGAGCAATAAATTCATTGCTGCAACGGTATTATTTCTTGATATTCTTAAGGGGACTATTCCTGTTTGGGGAGCTTATTTTTTAAAAATAGATTCCCTATATTTAGGCTTTATTGGTGTTTCCGCTTGCTTAGGGCACATGTACCCAATATTTTTCAATTTTAAGGGTGGAAAAGCGGTAGCTACAGCGTTGGGTACTTTATTACCCATTGGTTTTACGTTGGGAGGATTGTTAATTCTTACATGGGTATCAGTGGTGAAGCTTACTAAATATTCCAGTCTAGCGGCCATTGTCACCGTCTCTATTGCACCACTTTATGTCTATTTCTTAAAACCGCTATATGTTTATCCAACTTTGATGCTTAGCGCTCTGATATTATTTCGCCACCGAGATAACATTAAGCGTTTACTTAAAGGTACAGAAAGTAAAATCACCCATAAAATTTAATAAGTCATCTATAAAACTTAGTAATCACCTATATACACGAATAGTGCACAGGTGATTAGTATTCTAGGTTTATACCCGTTCCACTTGAAGGTGCATGATTCAGCTGGAATTAGAAACGCCTTTAGGCAAGGCTTTGATTGAAGTGAATGGTTGCTCAGGAGAATATGCTCCTGCATTCTCTAATAAGCTGCATCCATGCAGCGTCCTTGTCGAAATCAATAACGCAGCATAAAGCGTTTCTAAACCAGCCCGTTGGGGAAGGCTGAGCAAATCATACTCTACGTTACATTTATTTTTAAGGGAATAACCCTTAATAAAAAAATGTGCCTTAATTATGAATCGCTCAGCCTTTCTGAAACGAGCACCTTCAAGTGGAGCGGGTATAGTTGTTATTTTACTGGAGGCAGCGAATCCAAAGCCCATCGAGGGTTAGCTTTAAAGGTTAAGTCGGCATCTGTACCTGCTTTTAAACGCTGTAAACCCGCATAAGCAATCATAGCGCCATTATCAGTACAAAACTCAGGACGAGGGTAAAAAACACTACCACCAAGTTTCTTTGTGGTTATTGCCAACTGCTCTCGTAAAGCAGTATTAGCGCTTACACCACCAGCAATCACCAATCGGCTTAATTTCTCTTGTTGCAGGGCTCGTTTGCACTTTATCGCTAAGGTATCTACCACTGCTTGTTGAAAAGCATGAGCGATATCGGCATTAGTTTGTTTCAGTTCTGTATCAGTTAAATCTGTGCATTCTTTACGAACTAAGGTTCCTGCCGCTGTCTTTAAACCACTAAAGCTAAAATCCAAGCCTGGTCTATCAGTCATAGGGCGAGGTAATTTAAAACGTCCTGCTTCACCGCTTTCAGCCATCTTAGATAACGCTGGTCCTCCAGGGTAGTCTAACCCTAGTAATTTAGCTGTTTTATCAAAAGCTTCACCGGCAGCATCATCAACTGATTCACCGAGTAGCTTGTATTCACCGATAGCATCGACACGTACCAGCATGGTATGTCCGCCAGAAACTAGTAAAGCGACAAAAGGAAATTCAGGTACATCATCTTCAAGCATAGGTGCTAATAGATGGCCTTCCATATGATGTACAGGAACAGCGGGTAGCTCCCAACCATAAGCCAAGCTTCGACCAATAGAGCAACCAACCAATAGTGCGCCAACTAAACCAGGGCCTGCAGTGTAAGCAACACCGTCTAAATCTTGAGGAGTAAGGTTGGCATCTGCTAATACTTGCTTAATTAAAGGAATAGTTTTGCGGACATGATCTCTTGATGCTAGTTCAGGCACCACGCCACCGTAATCAGCATGAACGGCTATTTGACTATATAAGCGATGGGCGAGTATGCCTTCAGGACTATCACCTAGGCCGTCATCATAAATGGCGATACCTGTTTCATCACAAGAAGTTTCAATACCCAAAATACGCATAAATATATAATCTCAAAAAAAGCTCAAAAAATAGGAAGTGTAACCAATAATTACTCGGTTAAATAACCATAAATATTAGCGAGGTAATTTTACTGTGTTTATAAGGTAGACACCAGCGTATTCAAACAAAGGTTGCCCTTTGGGCTCATTTAAAGCAGCTTTACTCATTGTCGCTCGTTTTTCACATAGAATACCAGAGTACAAAACTCGCGCCGCGATTAAAGGTGCTTAACATTGAATAAATTTAGTCCTGAAAGAGCAATAGGCCTTAAATTAATCTTTACATTGATGGGGGCTTAGCAGTAGAATACGGCACCAATTTTTAATAGAGTGGGTGTGGATGAGGCAAGCATTACAAATATTTGTATTGTTCAGTCGAAATCAGTCACCAATTTATATAGCTACCCTAAGGTAATAAAGTACATGCCAGTAATTAAAGTAAGAGAAAACGAACCATTTGACGTTGCATTACGTCGTTTTAAACGTTCATGTGAAAAAGCAGGAATCCTTTCAGAAGTTCGTCGTCGCGAATCTTATGAAAAGCCGACTTGGGAACGTAAACGTAAGAAAGCAGCTGCTGTTAAACGTGCTGCGAAGAAAGTTTCTCGTGAGAACGCTCGTCGCGTTCGCATGTACTAAGAATTATCTTAGTATAACTATTCTAAGAGATTGCCTACTATGGAGAGAAATATGTCACTTCTAAGTCAACTCAAAGATGAAATGAAAATTGCTATGCGAGCCAAAGACAAATTACGTCTTGGTGTAATTCGCATGGCGCTTTCTGCAATTAAGCTAGCAGAAATTGATCATAAAACCGAAGCAACTGATGAGAACATCGTTGTGCTTTTAACCAAAATGGTTAAACAGCGCAAAGAATCCATTAAGATGTTTACTGAAGGTGGTCGTGATGAATTGGCAGAAAAAGAAGCTGCGGAAGTCGTTGCTTTAAACTTTTTTATGCCGCAACCGCTTAGTGCAGAAGAAATTAATGAATTAATAAGCAAGGCAATCGTTGAATCTGGAGCAGCCTCTATGGCTGATATGGGTAAAGTGATGGCAGTGTTAAAACCTTTAATGCAAGGCAAAGCAGACATGGGCGCAGTAAGCGGTCAAGTAAGAGCAGGTCTTCAAGGTTTATAGTTAAGGCTTTATAGCGAATACTATATTTACTACATTAAAGAAAACCGTAATGGCTTTAGCTATTACGGTTTTTTTATGATTTTTTTTTAAGGTTTATGTCGCTGAAACTTAAAAATACCAGCAACTTTCTTACCAGTATTGTGTAGAATACTGGTGTAATACCAAACAGATTAATTCTCGCTAAGTAATCAATAAATTAGTCCTGTTGGTATATATTTTCCCTTTAAAGATGACTCTAAAACACTATGGCTGGACGCATTTCTCGACAATTTATTGATGACTTACTCAGCAGAGCAGATATTGTTGATCTAGTTGATGGCCGAGTACCGTTAAAAAAAGCGGGTAAAAATTACCAAGCTTGTTGTCCATTTCATAATGAAAAATCCCCTTCGTTTACTGTGAGCCAAGATAAACAGTTTTATCACTGCTTTGGCTGTGGTGAACACGGTAATGCTATTTCCTTTTTGATGGAGTTTGACCGCCTTGATTTTGTTGATGCGGTTGAAGAGCTTGCTTCTCATTGTGGAATGGAAGTTGTCCGAGAAGAAAATACTGCTAGCCCAGAAGAACAACGTCGACAGCAACAAGTTTACCAACAAAAACAAGATGACTATGAGCTAATGTCGCAAATTAGTCGTTTTTTTCAGCAGCAATTAAAAGTGGCTGATGATAAAGAAGTCGCTATAGATTATTTAAAAGGTCGAGGGCTCAGTGGTGAAGTTGTTAAGCGATTTGGTATCGGTTACATCAGTGATGCTTGGGACGGTATGATGAGTACCTTCTCACGTAATGGTCAGGCTAATCAGCAGTTAATTGATTTAGGGATGGCTATTGCAGGTGATAAAAAGCGGCCTTATGATCGCTTTCGTGGACGTATCATGTTTCCTATTAGCGATAAACGTGGACGAGTCATTGGCTTTGGTGGCCGCGTTTTAGGTGATGCAAAACCTAAGTACTTAAACTCTCCAGAAACACGTGTTTACCATAAAGGCCAAGAACTTTATGGTTTACATGAAGCTAAACAGGCTAATAAACAACTTAAGCGTTTGATTGTTGTTGAAGGTTATATGGATGTTGTGGCGTTAGCACAACATGGCGTTGATTACGCTGTTGCATCGTTAGGTACAGCGACAACTTTTGAACAATTACAAACCTTATTTCGCACGGTTCCCGATGTTGTCTGTTGTTATGATGGTGATAGGGCCGGACGTGAAGCTGCATGGCGAGCGATGGAAAATGCCTTACCGCTTATTCGAGACGGCTTTTCATTAAAATTTGTTTTTTTACCGGATGGTGAAGATCCAGATTCACTTATTCGTGAACAAGGGCAGCAAGCCTTTGAAAATATTATTGATAACGCTATGCCGTTATCCAAATTCCTATTTGAGCAACTCATGCAGAAAGTTGACATGAGTTCTCTAGAAGGAAGAGCGGCTTTAGTTGAGTCATTTCAGCCTTATTTATCAAAGCTTCCGGCCAGTATTTTAAAAGATGCAATGATTAATGAAGTTGCTAATAATTTTGGTACCGGGAGTGAGCACTTTCTTGCAAAGTTCACTAAAAGCTTAAAAGGTGAAGCAGTCAAGTCACCCGTTAAAGTCAGCACAAAAGTAACCCCCGTGAGGTTAGCACTTGCTTTATTGTTAGAACATCCCCATATAGCAAATAGCTTAGGTGAACTTAGTGTATTGCAGCCGTTAACTGCACCAGGAATACCGCTGTTAATGCAGGTACTTGGTGTGTGCCAGCAAAACCCTGATATTAAGTCACCGCAATTACTTGAATACTTTCGTGGTACAGAGCAAGGATCACAATTAGCAAAGTTGATGTGTTGGCAGCACCATGTAGAAGCCGATGCAGCAACCGATGTTTTTCTTGATAGTATTGAGAAGTTGCTGAATAACTTTGTTGAACAACGTGCTGAAGTATTATTACAAAAAGCACGAGCTGGACAAATGACTGCTGAGGAAAAGCAAGAGTTACAAGCAATACTCAATGCTTAACTCTTAGTTTTAGCTATACTTAGTAAGCACTAATGAGATTAGAGCTAATATATTAGCTTGAAATGTTAACACGCGATTAAGACAGGATATTTGCTGGTAACTGCGTTAAAAATTCGCTATAATTTCCGGCTTTATTGCGTCATTTATTAGCTTTTACTAATGTTTTAAACGCATATTTTACATCCCATATTTATAATATACAGGTGGACACTCGTCAATGGAACCAGCCCCTCAATCTAGACTTAAAGACCTGATAACCAAAGGTAAAGAACAAGGTTATTTAACGTTTGCGCAGGTTAATGATCATCTTCCACAAGACATAATCGACTCTGATCAAGTTGAAGATATCGTTAGTATGATTAACGATATGGGTATTCAAGTATTTGAAAATGCGCCGGATCAAGACACCTTGATGATGAGCGAAGGGAATACTGATGAAGATGCAGCCGAAGCAGCAGCACAAGCGCTTGCAACGGTAGAAAGTGAAATTGGTCGCACAACTGACCCTGTACGTATGTATATGCGTGAAATGGGAACTGTTGAACTTCTTACGCGTAAAGGCGAAATCGTCATTGCTAAGCGTATAGAAGAAGGCATTAAAGAAGTACAGCGCAGTGTTTCTGAGTATCCACCAGCGATAAACTACTTATTAGATATGTGGGATAACTTTGAAGCTGAAGAAGTTCGTCTAACTGATATTATTATTGGCTTTTTAGACCCTGATGCCGAAGATGAAGATGTACCAGCAGCAGCAACACATGTTGGTAGTGAATTATCTAAAGAAGAACTCGCTAATGAAGATAGCGAGAAGAAAGAAGGCGACGCTGAAGAAGAAGAGGAAGAAGAAGAAGATACTGGTCCAGATCCAGAGCTAGCACGTGAAAAATTTACTTTGTTACGTGAAGCCCATGAGAATGCTAGCACAGTAATAAAGAAAAAAGGCCGTGGTCATAAAGATGCTCAAGAAGCCATTGATGCAGTTGCCGAAGTATTTAAAGAATTCCGTTTAATCCCTAAGTTATTTGATAAGTTAGTTAAAAACATGCGTAGCATGATGGACAGATTACGTGTCCAAGAACGTTTGATCATGAAGCATTGTGTTGGTGCTGGCATGCCTAAAACGACGTTTATCAAAATATTCCCGGGTAATGAAACCTCAAAAGAATGGTTTGAAGCAGAAAAAGCTGCAGGTAATCCGTATTCAACGAAGCTTGGTGATATTGAGCATGATATTGGTCGTTGCATTTACAAACTTAACCAAATTGAAGAAGAAACGCACCTAAACATTCACGGCATTAAAGATATTAACCGTCGTATGTCAATTGGTGAAGCGAAAGCTCGTCGTGCAAAGAAAGAAATGGTTGAGGCAAACTTACGTTTAGTTATCTCAATTGCGAAGAAGTACACCAACCGTGGCTTACAATTTCTTGATTTAATCCAAGAAGGTAATATTGGCTTAATGAAGGCCGTTGATAAATTTGAATACCGTCGTGGTTACAAATTCTCAACTTATGCAACGTGGTGGATTCGTCAAGCAATCACTCGTTCTATTGCCGATCAGGCGCGTACTATTCGTATTCCTGTGCACATGATTGAAACTATTAACAAGCTAAACCGTGTTTCGCGTCAAATGTTACAAGAAATGGGACGTGAACCTACGCCAGAAGAATTAGCTGAGCGTATGGTAATGCCTGAAGATAAAATCCGTAAAGTATTGAAAATAGCTAAAGAGCCAATTTCAATGGAAACGCCAATCGGTGATGATGAAGATTCGCATCTAGGTGACTTTATTGAAGATGGTAGTGGAGAACTTCCTGTTGATTCAGCGACTTCAGAAAACCTTAAAGGTGCAACTCATGAAGTACTTGCTGGTTTAACTGCTCGTGAAGCTAAAGTACTTAGAATGCGCTTTGGTATTGATATGAATACTGACCATACGCTTGAAGAAGTCGGTAAGCAATTTGACGTTACACGTGAACGTATTCGCCAAATTGAAGCGAAAGCTTTGCGTAAGTTACGTCATCCATCTCGTTCAGAGCAGCTTAAAAGCTTCTTAGATGGTGAATAAAAACTAAAAATTTAAAATAGTCCTTTAAATTCTATTTTAAATAGACATAAAAAAGAGTAAGTTAGTAGCCTAGCTTACTCTTTTTACTTTATAAGATAGGAATCTTTATGCGCGTTATTTTAGCCATGTTTTGTGCACTTACCATCATATCTATGCCCACTATGGCAAAACCAGCACTAGAATTTGAAATTACTCCTTTGATTGGGTATCGCTTCGGCGGTGATTTTGATACGACTCAAGATAATATCAACAATCGAATAGAGTTAAGTGATGAAACTAGCTACGGTTTATTAACTGCTTGGTCTTTTGATCGAAAACGACAAGGTGAATTCTTAATAAGCCATTACAATACCAATTTCTCTGAGTCGAGTGATTTTTCTGCAAGCAATACGGGTCTTGGTATCACCTATGCCCACTTAGGCGGTAATGTGCCTATCTCTGAAGGACCGATTCCTTTTTATCTAACAGGCGGCCTTGGTTTAACTCACCTTGCTCCTAATGATAAACAACTCAGTAATGAAACACGTTTTTCAGTGAATATTGGTTTAGCTAGTAAAATTGAGCTAAGTGAACGATTTAGCCTAAGGCTAGATAGTCGTGTATACGGAACATTTTTTAATTCTGATAGCGCAATATTTTGTGATGTTGAAACTTGTGCGATATACATCTCTAGTAGTATTTGGGTTCAAACTGAAGTGAGTGTAGGGTTAACTTACCGATTTTAGTGCGAAGATACCTCTGTTTGTTTAAGAAATGAGCGGTCAGTAAAAAAACACGATTATTTAAAGTTCATTAGGTGACAATAAAATAAAAAATGCTTATACTGCACCCGCTTTGTTAGTTCACTCATTTAATTGCACCAACAAACGCGTTAGAAAATATCAGGCCAAACATGTGAAAATGGGCCTTTAGCTCAGTTGGTTAGAGCATCCGACTCATAATCGGCAGGTCCGCAGTTCAAGTCTGCGAAGGCCCACCATTTTCCTAGGCACATCTACAGTAAGCAATCACAAAGCTAATCAATAAGAAATCCAGCCAAGGTCTACTTGTAGGTCTAGTTAGGAATTTATTTTTACTATTTATCCCTGTCTAAATAATTAGTGCAAATGAGTCTTAAAATATCTTACGTTTATTTTCAATGTTATGATTAATGTCCATCTATTGATGTGCTAGTTTTTTAAGTGAAACACTTCCAATATCCTTGAAAGATAAAATATCTTTATCTTTCATTTTATCAAGCTGACAAATACTATTTATACCAGAAGATATCGAGCTATCTATTGATGTCTTATTTAGGCCATTAATTAAGTATAAATAACCATCTACATCAGAATAATTATCTATCTTTTCTTTGAAGTTAATAAAAGTATAATCATGTGATAACTCGATGTCTCTATCAGTAAATTGTACTAATAGAACATTTTTTTCGATGATTTGAATACCGTTTAGGTAGTTCATTTATTTTGTTGATTTAGTGATAACACCTTCCACTATTTTTCTGAAAATATTGATATACAATTAGTTATTTTTACTTCAATTATGCTCTTTACCATAAGCATTTTTTATCGGTATTTTACCTCTAGCTATATCTACTCGCCTCTATCTAGACTTTAAAAGAGCTATTAGCGTTAATTGTAGCTCTCTACTAAACTAATACCATGTCGTTGAGATAGACGAGATGGTTTCTTATGAACAATCACGAATTTAGACAAATTATTCATTCATTTTTTAATCTTACTGGCACACAAAAACGTGGGTTTCTTGATGTGGTTAAATCTGAGTTAAATCGTACTCAAACTAAATCAATGATTGAAAATATTAAAGGTGAAGTAATTTGTTTTGCACATTGCGTTAGTACTGCAATTTATCGATGGGGATATCGATGTTTAGCTGCGCAAACGGAAGCAAGATCTAATGAAGTCAGTGGAATAATAGAATCGGATGAAACCTTCTTTTCAGTATCACTTGAAGGAAATAAAACTATCTTCGAATGTGTATCTAGAAAACGTGGTAAACAAGGCGAACAAGGTTCTAACAAAGATAAAATAAAGGTACTCATTGTTAAAGAACGAAGCGATATAACGAAAGACTATATGCTTGGTTGGTGTGATTTTCTCGTAAATAGAAGCAGTAAAGCATTAAAAAAAGAAGCGTTGAGTATGGTATTCAATGGTGGATTAATTCAGGTATTTCAATCCTACAACATTCAACGCTATAACGCCGTTTTAAAGGGCATATAATGATAAAGTTAACTTTACTTGTTGAATTAGCAAATGGCGAACGTCAAACATTTTCTTTGGTCGAATTACAGATATTGACCGCATTAAATGGTGCAATTTATACGGTGGTTAAAGAAGGAACTCAACAAGCTCCTCAAGAGTTAGTGTTAAAGCGTAAAGATGATGATTTAGAAGTGGAGGTAGAAGGGGTAACTGTTGCTAAAGTTGAAGGCTTTTATAGTGAATCGATGACTGCGAATTTCTCAGCGGATGGTAGTTTTACGCCCGCTGAAGGGATGAGTGTCAGCAGTACGGATAAACCAGTTATTATTGAAGGCAATGAACCTATTGTTCGAAAATCACAAGAGGATAATGATTTTTTAGGACTGTCCCCTTTAACATGGGGTGTTGGCTTATTTGGCGCTAGTGTTCTTGTCTCCGTAGCGTTGGATGGTGATGATGAAGATTATCCAAGCTACCAGGTGACATTGAATCCAGTAGCTGGTCCTTTTAAGTCAATTGCGACTGTTACATTATATGATAAAGATGGTAATGAGCTGGCAAATAAAAAGCATGACTTTAGTGATGGACCGGTTGTTTTCACCATTGATAATGGTTATCAAGGACCACTATTAGCTAAGGTTGTCGATAGCAATGGGAGTGAAGGTGATTATCTGGATGAAACTACCGGGAAACTTGTTAGTTTAGGCGATTCGTCACTGCGTGCAATGGGACACACTGATGGCTTTGGTGATGTCATTATGAGCATTACTCCTTTAACTGAGCTTGCTTCGCGTCAGGCAGGTATTAGTGAAGACAATAAAGTAACAACAGAAAATGTTGCAGTAAACGCTGATGTTTCCAAGTTATTCGATGTTGAAGATATATTAGCCCCTGTAACAACTATCTTAGATGCCGATTATGACAGTTCAGATGGCCTTAATGCCGCAGAGCAGTACGGTAATATTTTGGCATTGTTATCAGGAACAGAGAATGCATTAGCAAGCTTGAATGGGGGTGATTCAACATCAACACTGAGTATTGATGTGACCATTAATAAAATAAGAACCGAGATAGAAACGCAGGCTAATGGTGAGTTGGCCTTTACGAAGTCTGGATTTGAATTACTGCAGGACGGAGTGGAGGCTTTTGAAGCGGGTGTGAATGCTGAAAAGGCTGATTTAGCCGCCGCATTGATTAAACCTCCTATCATTGATGCAGCGCAGGGCAGCGTTAATAAAGTAGAAAGTGAGGCTGGTGTAGCTGTTCAGGTAGCCAATGTAAAAATTGGCGATTCGGTTGTTATCCAATGGGGTAACCAATTTCATATTGTTGAAATTAGTGGTGCTGAGCTGCTAGATGGCGTAGCAACCATTTTAGTCCCAGGCTCAGTTATAAATGCTGGCGGTGAAGGACGTATTGAAGTTACCTCTCATATAAGCGAACAAGTTAGAAGTCCGGCAACTATTATTAATGTAGATACCATTAATGCAGTTTTTGATTCTGGCTCTCTTGCGACTGATTTAAATGAAAACAGTGGTACTCATCAGGTTGTTTATCAAGCAGTTACTAATGATGAGAATGCCAGATATAGCTTAACGGGTGATGATGCCGCTTTATTTGCCATCAACAGCATTACAGGTACGGTGATCTTAACTGCTAATCCTGATGATGAAAGCAAAGCTGATTACCGTTTTACCGTAGTGGCGAGCGATCTGGCAGGTAACAGTAGTGAGCAAGTGGTCACGCTCGATATTACTGATCTTGATGAAGTCGCGCCAATGATTACGTCGGCGGCGACGGCTAGCAGCATCCATGAAAATAGCGGCGCCAGTCAAGTGGTGTACACGATCACGTCGACTGATAGTGATGATGTTTCTGTAGGCACAACGGCTTACCGCTTAAAAGCCGGTGATGATGCCGCATTATTTACCATCAATAGCGGTACGGGGGTGGTGACCTTAACGGCCAATCCGGATGATGAAACCAAAGCGGATTACAATTTTACCGTGGTGGCAAGTGATGCCGCCGGTAACAGCAGCGAACAAGCGGTCTTGCTCGATATTACGGATCTTGATGATGTAGCGCCGAGGATTACCTCGGTGGTGACACCAATCGCCCTTGACGAAAATAGCGGAGCCGGCCAAGTGGTATATATGGTCACGTCAACCGATAGCGATGATGTTTCTACGGGCGCAACAGTTTATAGTTTGAAAGCTGGTGATGATGCGGCATTATTTACCATCAACAGCATTACCGGGGCGGTGATCTTAACGGCCAATCCGGATGATGAAACCAAAGCCGATTACAATTTTACTGTGGTGGCCACTGATACCGCGGGTAACAGCAGTGAACAAGCGATCACACTCGATATTATCGATCTTGATGAAGTTGCGCCGACGATTACCTCGGCGACGATAGCAACCGCCCTTGATGAAAACAGTGGTGCTGGCCAAGTGGTGTACACGGTCACGTCAACCGATAGCGATGATATTGCCACGGGCGCCACGGCTTATAGCTTAAAAGCCGGTGATGATGCGGCATTATTTACCATCAATAGCAGTACCGGGGCGGTGATCTTAACGGCGGATCCAGATAATGAAAGTAAAGCTGACTACAGCTTTACTGTGATAGCGACTGATACCGCGGGTAACAGTAGTGAGCAAGCGATCACGCTCGATATTACCGACCTTGATGATGTAGCGCCGACGATAACCTCGGCGGCGACAGCAACCGCCCTTGATGAAAACAGTGGTGCTGGCCAAGTGGTGTACACGGTTACGTCAACCGATAGCGGTGATATTGCCACGGGCGCCACGGCATACGGCTTAAAAACTGGCGATGATGCTGCATTATTTACTATCAATAGCAGTACCGGGGTGGTGACGTTAACGGCCAATCCGGATGATGAAACCAAAGCCGATTACAACTTTACCGTGGTGGCGACTGATACCGCGGGTAACAGCAGCGAACAAGCGATCACGTTTGATATTACCGATCTTGATGAAGTGGCACCAACTATCACTTCAGCTTCAAGCGCGACAGCCCTTGATGAAAACAGTGGTGCCGGCCAAGTGGTGTACACGGTTACGTCAACCGATAGTGGTGATATTGCCTCAGGCGCAACGGCGTATAGCTTAAAAACCGGGGAAGATGCCACATTATTTACCATCAACAGCAGTTCAGGAGCAGTGACGTTAACGGCAAATCCGGATGATGAAACTAAAGCCAATTACAGTTTTACCGTGGTGGCGAGTGATGCCGCCGGTAACAGCAGCGAACAAGCGATCACGTTAGATATTAACGATCTTGATGAAGTCGCGCCGACGATAACCTCGGCGGCGACAGCCACTGCCCTTGATGAAAATAGTGGTGCTGGCCAAGTGGTGTATACGGTCACGTCGACTGACAGCGGCGATATTGCCACGGGCGCGACGACTTACAGTTTAAAAACCGGTGATGATGCCGCATTATTTACCATCAACAGCAGCACAGGGGCAGTGACGTTAACGGCCAATCCGGATGATGAAGCCAAAGCAGATTACAACTTTAGGGTGGTGGCGAGTGATGCCGCCGGTAACAGTAGTGAGCAAGCGATCACGCTCGATATTACCGATCTTGATGATGTTGCGCCGACGATAACCTCGGCAGTGACAGCAAGCGCCCTTGATGAAAACAGTGGTGCTGGCCAAGTGGTATACACGGTCACGTCAACCGATAGCGGCGATATTACCACGGGCGCAACGGCTTACAGCTTAAAAACTGGTGATGATGCCGCATTATTTACCATCAACAGTAATACGGGGGAAGTGACCTTAACGGCCAATCCGGATGATGAAACCAAAGCGAATTATAATTTTACAGTGGTGGCAAGTGATGCCGCCGGTAACAGCAGCGAACAAGCGATCACACTCGATATTACCGATCTTGATGAAGTTGCACCAACGATCACTTCAGCTTCAAGCGCGACAGGTATTGATGAAAATAGCGGTGCTAGTCAAGTGGTATACACGGTCACGTCAACCGATAGCGGTGATATTGCCACGGGCGCAACAGCTTACAGCTTAAAAGCTGGGGATGATGCGGCATTATTTACCATTAACAGCAGTACGGGGGCAGTGACGTTAACGGCCAATCCGGATGATGAAACCAAAGCCGACTACAGTTTTACCGTGGTGGCGAGTGATGCCGCCGGTAACAGCAGCGAACAAGGGATCACGTTAGATATTACCGATCTTGATGAAGTGGCACCAACGATCACTTCAGCTTCAAGTGCGACAGCTATTGATGAAAATAGCGGTGCTGGCCAAGTAGTATACACGGTCACGTCAACTGATAGCGGTGATATTGCCACGGGCGCAACAGCTTACAGCTTAAAAACTGGGGATGATGCGGCATTATTTACCATCAACAGCAGTACGGGGGCAGTGACGTTAACGGCCAATCCGGATGATGAAACCAAAGCCGATTACAACTTTACCGTGGTGGCGACTGATACCGCCGGTAACAGCAGCGAACAAGCGATCACGCTCGATATTACCGATCTTGACGAAGTAGGGCCTACGATCACTTCAGCTTCAAGCGCGACAGCCCTTGATGAAAACAGCGGTGCTGGTCAAGAGGTGTACACGGTCACGTCAACTGATAGCGGTGATATTGCCACGGGTGCACCGACTTACAGCTTAAAAGCGGGAGATGATGCGGTATTATTTACCATCAATAGCAGTACGGGGGTGGTGATTTTAACGGCCAATCCGGATGATGAAATCAGACAAGATTACAACTTTACCGTGGTGGCGACTGATGGTGCCGGTAACAGCAGCGAAAAAGCGATCACACTCGATATTACGGACCTTGATGAAGTTGCACCAACGATCACCTCCGCTTCCAGCGCGACAGCCCTTGATGAAAACAGTGGTGCAGGTCAAGTGGTATACACGATCACGTCAACCGATAACGGTGATATTGCCTCGGGCGCAACGGTTTATAGCTTAAAAAACGGTGATGATGCCGCATTATTTACCATCAACAGCAGTTCGGGGGCAGTGACGTTAACGGCAAACCCGGATGATGAAACCAAAGCCGATTATAATTTTACTGTGGTGGCGAGTGATAGTGCTGGTAACAGCACTGAGCAAGCGATCACGCTCGATATTACCGATCTTGATGATGTTGCACCGACGATAACCTCGGCAGCGACAGCAACCGCTATTGATGAAAACAGTGGCGCTGGCCAAGTGGTATACACAGTCACGTCAACCGATAGCGGTGATATTGCCTCGGGCGCAACAGTTTATAGCTTAAAGAGCGGTGATGATGCGGCACTATTTACCATCAACAGCACTACGGGGGCGGTGACTTTAACGGCCAATCCGGATGATGAAACCAAAGCCGATTACAGTTTTATCGTGGTGGCGAGTGATTCGGCTGGTAACAGCAGCGAACAAGCGATCACGTTAGATATTACCGATCTTGATGAAGTTGGGCCAACGATCACTTCAGCTTCAAGCGCGATAGCCCTTGATGAAAACAGTGGTGCCGGCCAAGTGGTATACACGGTCACGTCAACCGATAGCGGCGATATTACCACGGGCACAACGGCTTACAGCTTAAAAACTGGGGATGATGCGGCATTATTTACCATCAATAGCGGTACGGGGGTGGTGACTTTAACGGCCAATCCGAATGATGAAACCAAAGCCGATTACAACTTTACCGTGGTAGCGACTGATGGTGTCGGTAACAGCAGCGAACAAGCGATCACACTCGATATTACCGATCTTGATGAAGTTGCACCAACGATCACCTCAGCTTCCAGCGCGACAGCCCTTGATGAAAACAGTGGTGCAGGTCAAGTGGTATACACGATCACGTCAACCGATAACGGTGATATTACCACGGGCGCAACGGTTTATAGCTTAAAAACCGGAGAAGATGCGGCACTATTTACCATCAACAGCAGTACCGGGGCAGTGACCTTAACGGCTAATCCGGATGATGAAACCAAAGCTGATTACAGCTTTACCGTGGTGGCGAGTGATGGTGCTGGTAACAACAGCGAAAAAGCGGTCACGCTTGATATTACCGATCTTGATGAAATCGCGCCGACGATCACCTCGGCGGCGACAGCAACCGCTATTGATGAAAACAGTGGTGCTGGTCAAGTGGTGTACACGGTCACGTCAACCGATAGCGGCGATATTACCATGGGCACAACAGCTTACCGGTTAAAAACCGGTGAAGATGCGGCATTATTTACCATCAACAGCAGTTCAGGAGAAGTGACCTTAACGGCAAATCCGGATGATGAAACTAAAGCCGATTACAGTTTTACTGTGGTGGCGAGTGATGGTGCTGGTAACAACAGCGAACAAGCGGTCACGCTTGATATTACCGATCTTGATGAAATCGCGCCGACGATCACCTCGGCGGCGACAGCAGCCGCTATTGATGAAAACAGTGGTGCTGGTCAAGTGGTGTACACGGTCACGTCAACCGATAGCGGTGATATTGCCTCGGGCGCAACAGTTTATAGCTTAAAGAGCGGTGATGATGCGGCACTATTTACCATCAATAGCAGTACAGGAGCAGTGACCTTAACGGCTAATCCGGATGATGAAACCAAAGCTGATTATAGCTTTACCGTGGTGGCGAGTGATGGTGCTGGTAACAACAGCGAACAAGCGGTCACGCTTGATATTACCGATCTTGATGAAATCGCGCCGACGATCACCTCGGCGGCGATAGCAGCCGCTATTGATGAAAACAGTGGTGCTGGTCAAGTGGTGTACACGGTCACGTCAACCGATAGCGGTGATATTGCCTCGGGCGCAACAGTTTATAGCTTAAAGAGCGGTGATGATGCGGCACTATTTACCATCAACAGCAGTACAGGAGCAGTGACGTTAACGGCAAACCCGGATGATGAAATCAAAGCCGATTACAGCTTTATCGTGGTGGCGACCGATGCCGGCAATAACAGTAGTGAACAAGTCGTCACGCTTGATATTAATGATCTGGATGAGGTCGCACCGATTATTAACAGTGTTGTATTAAGTGATACAGACTTAGCTAAAAGTGAAACGGCGACCTTAACAATTACTTTTAGTGAGGCGGTAACCAATTTTACTAACGACGACATTGATTTAACGGGTGCAAACGGCACACTGTCGGCAATTAGTACAAGTGATAGCGGCGTGACATGGACCGGTACATTTACACCAACAGACGGGATCACAGATACGAGCAATACTATAACCGTAGTCAATACGGGGATAGCTGATTTAGCAGGAAATGTGCCAACAGACGCCGTTACATCAGATAACTTCGCTATAGATACTACAGTGGTGGTCAATGAAGCTGTCGTGGTGTTTGATTTAGTCGGAGGGACTTCATCGGACCATTCAAGCCGAACATTCGATAGTAATACAACTTATACGATCTATATTAAGGTCGATTCGAGTGTTAGTACTTTACTCACTAATGAAAACAGTGCAAATGGGACATGGGGTTTATGGTCGGGGGCGGATAATTTGGGCAGCGATGACCGAGTGATAATCGCCGGGAATGGCTTGGATTTAAAAGGTGGAGCGGGTAACTTACCGGTGGCTTCAGTATCAGAAACGGTTAATGCATTAAATCTATGGACTACTGGTTCAACGACAGTCGTGGTTATTAATCAAGCGGGGATGTTGTTTCGTAATGTAGACGGAGAAAACGACACTTTTGATATTTGGACCGGAACAGTACTGAATATGCAGCTAGATGCTGGGGCAGGCAGCGACTTATACACTAATACCATGCCAGTAGGCATAATGACCAGCCAAGGTCTCGCGTAGCGCTCCATCGGTAAAGCTTGTCAGTTACCATTGTTAACAACACTGATCATAATCTGTCGCCAACGACATTGTTCGTTGGCTTGATAAACAGCGTTGTTTAGCGTGTTCGTAACGCTGACATATTTTTGTTATATCATGTTTTAGGCTCTGGGCGGCGGCATAAAACCTTTGTTCATTCATTTGATAACTTAGCCAATCAAAGCCTTTATAAATTCGTCCTATAAAGATTTTATTGGGATACTGCTTAAAACAAAAGTGAATAAACCTTGATTCAGTTAGAAATTAACTGATAACAACATAAAGAAGTAGTGATGAATGAATTAATTCTGTTGCGACAACTTGCTGAAAATCAACAATACCCTAGTTTGCTCGAATTGGCGCAATCACTTTGGTATGACAGCGGCAACCCGGCAGTATTACCCTTGTTAGCGACAGCAAACGCCCATATGGGATTGAAAGAAAATACCCAAGCCTTATACCAACAATCGCTTGAACATTTTGACGTGCTTGACGCCGATGCCCGTTGTGATTTGGCGGTGGTGTTAATTGTGATGCAGCGTATAGATGACGCCATTAAAATGTTAAGTGATGTCTTGGTGGAACAAGCCAACCATGCATTAGCGCTGGCACGCTTAGCGTATTGTTATTTAGCTTCTGGCCGCTTAACTGAGGCGCAACACTTTTTTAAAAAATCATTAATAATTACTCCTGAGCGCTTTGTCGTACACCGCAATTTAGTGGCCGTATATATTGCACAAAATGAGCTCAGTCAGGCACAAAAACAGCTCGATAGCGCAACAGAAGTGCTAGACAATAATCATGCGGTCAGTGATGCGCTTTATCAGCAGTATTGGTTGCAATTGAACACTACGCAATTACAACTATGGGTAGCGCAAGGCTTTTTTACCTCTGCTGAAGAATGGCTTTCTCAGTTAGGTATGCAACAACAAATGGGTGACTGTGAAGAGGCCGTATTAGTACAATGCGTTAAAAGCTATAGCCAAGTGTTAGCGGAAAAAAATTTTCATCAACAAGCAACGGATATTTTACGTGAATACTTAAAGCGCTATAACGATAACATAGAGCTCTTCATGGCACTTGCTGAACTAGCACAATTACAAGGGCACTTTATGCAGGCCATTAACTTACTGCAGAAAGCGTTAAAAAAGGATGAAGGAAATAGTGCCCTTTGGGTGCAGCTATCAACAGCCTGTTTGTACCGTTTTGATAAAAAGGCACGCAAAGCGGCAGTGCGTGCGGTCAGTTTGGCAGAAACGCTAGAGGTTACAGATCAACAATCCTTAGTGCTGGTTAAAATGAAACAAGCCCAGGCAAATAATGCCTTAGCGCAAGTAGAAAGCCAAGGGCAAAATTTTGAAGTTTCAGAGCAGCTCTATCGTGGTATTTTAGCTGAGAACAGCCAATTTTTACCGGCGCTGCTAGGCTTAGGTCAGCAACAAATGCAGCAGGGGCATATTGATGAAGCCGTAGTCTTGTTTGAACGTGTTAAAGACATTGACCCACTACAAGGTTATTCGGCTCTAATTAATGTTCGGCGTTTTCCTGATGATGTAGGTACCTTAGATAAAATGGCTATTGCGGCCAACAAGCCCAGCATGGAGGGCTCGCTGCGCGCCGGTATTTTGTTCCAATTAGCGGCCGCGTGGGAAAAAAAGGAAGACTATGGTAAAGCTTTTATTTTTGCTGAACAGGCCAATAATGCCAGTAAAAAACTTTTATCATACAATGCTCAAAAACACCGAGAAGACTGTGCGCGATTACGTGCTTGTTTTAACAAAACCTTGTATCAGCATAGGCCTAACTACGGCATTGGATCATCAATGCCGGTATATGTGTTAGGCATGCCTCGTTCGGGCACTACCTTGATTGAACAAATTTTATCCGGGCACAGTGATATTTTTGGTGCCGGTGAGTTAGGGGTTATTCCGCAAGTTGTACAGGGGATAAATCGCTGGGAACGCCACACTGGCTCTGGTCGACAATACCCGGATTGTATTGACGATTTTAATGCCTATGCCATCGCAGGTATTGCCAATAATGTGCTAAAAGAATTACAAGAGCTCGCTGCAGAAGCTAAGCCAGAGTCGAAATATGTGGTGGATAAAATGCCACATAACTTTGAAAATATTGGCTTAATTAAATTTCTATTCCCCAATGCTAAAATCATTTCAGTATGTCGCGACCCACGCGACATAGCTATGTCTAATTATTTTACCGATTATCAAGCCAAACATGGCGGAATGGGCTTTGCTTATGATCTAGAGCATATTGGAGAACAGTTAGCCGACCATAATCTGTTAATGCATCACTGGCAGCAAACTTTTCCTGGTGAAATTCTAGAAATTAATTATGAAGATGTCGTTGATAACTTAGAGGGTAGCGCCCGTAAAATGTTGAATTATATTGGCGTAGATTGGCAACCCAGAGTGCTTAAATTTAATGAGTTAGTGCGTACAGTTAAAACGGCCAGTGTTTGGCAGGTACGCCAACATATTTATAAAACATCAAAAGCGAAGTGGCAGCATTATCAAACCCAGTTAACACCATTAATTAAAGGCACTAATACAAAAATAGTATCAAACCCTATTACTGATTTGTTCACCTTGCCAGAGCCCGGTTTTTTAACTGACGGTGTCGCACTATACAAAGAGGGTAAGCTTGATGAAGCTGAAATGTGCTTTAAAAAGATGTTACATCATAACCCTGAGCATGCAGCGTGTCATTATATGGTCGGGCTGGTTTATTTATCTAAAAACCATGCTCAAGATGGTATTCGCCACTTTGAAAAAGCAGTTGCTAGCTGTCCTTGGCAAAAAGAATGGCGACAAAACTTATTGAAAGCGTATGAGCAAGAAGGTGAAACAAATAAAATAGCGGCGTTTAATAAAAGTTACCAACGAACGGCTACCAGTGATGCTTTTACAACGAAGACTACAGTTTTTTTATAAAAAATAGCATAACCACGCTTTGCTATTCACACCATAAAGTGTTTGTTAATCGAACAGAGGCTTAATATTTAATGCAAAAAAAAATGCAGAAAATAAGGACAATTAATACCAAGCTGAGATGTAGGTATTCTTTATCTATGCCTAGCTTGTTATTAATCACGCTATCGTTAATCGCAATGGTATCAATGGCAATAGAGGCAACAGAATTTCAGGCTCAGCATACCCCTAATATAGAGGACAATAGTTCGACTATGTCATCAGTTACGCTATTAAAACAGGATGATTTTACACAGCTTAAAAAGCCAACGTTACCACGTGATTTTTTAAACGCGTTACAAGCGGTCATGATTCATAACCCTGCATTAAAAGGCCAACAAGCGGCTCTTAATTCGTATGAGTCGAATATTGACAGTGCAAAAGCGAGGCGATATCCCACTTTATCTGCGCAGGCCAATAATTTAAATAATAATGCAGACCAAGGCACACTAAGGTTAAATCAACCACTGTGGGCCTTTGGTAAAATAGATACGGCGATTGATGAAGCGACCGCCAATTATACCGCTGAGCAATGGGGCTTAATACAAACACAGCGTGAGTTGATAAGCGATACCGCAAAAATTTACGCCAAAATACAAGGGATTAAGCTACGTATTATCGTGGCAAAACAAAATATTACAGAACATGAAAACTTACATGGTCGTATTTCTCGTCGTCAACAGGGCCAGTTAGCCTCTAATGCAGATACCCGATTAGCTTACTCGCGTTTACTGCAAGCGCGTTCAAGATTACAACGTATTTTGGGCGAGGAGTTAGTGGCTCAAGCTGAGTTACAGGCATTAACACAAATCAGGGTTTCTAGCGAAGGCGCTATTGATGATCGTTTATTAGGTTTGCCTCAGCGCTCGGTGGTTAACAAATTAGTGATGAAAAATGATGCAAATGTTCGCTATAAGCGTGAGCAACTTAAGGTGGTACGTTTAAATTTAAAACAGGAAAAAGTGGCATCACTGCCGACCATTTCTTTTCGTGTTGAGTATGATTTCTTTGATAACGACATAAGTGTCGACCAAACTAGGGCTGGCTTAGTATTCGAAGGTAATATGGAAGGACTTGGCTTAGTAAGCGTAGGGCGGGTGAACGCCGCTGCTGCGCGTTTAAATGCTGCAGACGAAGAGGTAAAGTCTGCCTTGAATGACATTAGGCGCCAAATCAATGTGTTAATGATTAATAGGGACGTGCAACACGATTTAATGCGTTCACAAAAAGATATAGTAGATGAAGTTGAAGCAACGATGGCATCGTTTTTACGCCAATATAATTCAGGACGTAAATCATGGGTAGAAGTACTTAATAACCAACGAGAGCTAACAGAGCTACGTTTACAACTTGTACAGATAGCCAGTGATTGGCAGCAGTTGTCGTTACAATTATTGACCTTAATGGGGATGTTGGATGACCCCGCGGGATTAAATACATATGAACAGCAGTAATACTGTAGAACAGCCAACTGTAGCAAAAGCAGCCACACAAGCGGCTGCACCCAATACAGTAGATGAATTAACATTAGAGCAGGCTTTATTACATCAAGCGCTACCAGCTAATGTATTAAAAAATTTATTGGATAAGTTAGCTCTTTCGGTGCAAGCAGGTGCTTTAGTTGACGCTTGTCAGCAGGCTCAAACGCAACTGCCACAAGCGCCGGTAATTAAACGACTGTACTTTGTTTTTAATACATTAAAATTAAAAGGTATACAGGCAGCTCAAGTAAGGTGGGCGCGTTTTGACCAACGTCGATTACCGGCCATGCTTTTTACGCACTCGGGCTGGGTATTGGTTGAACATGCAAAAGATAATAAGTTATTAGTGACGAATGAGGCAGGTGAGTGCGAGCAACGTACACACGATCAACTCGAAGCGGGCATTGTCTTGTGGCTTCGCGTCGAAAAAAAACGTGAGCAAACCTCCATTTTTTCATTAAAGGGCAATATTGCCGCTCGACTTGTGTTTAGTGAAATGTTTAAAAGCCGTCGTTGGCTCATCGATATTATTGTTGCCACGGTTATTATTAATATTTTGGCGGTATCGACCGCTATTTTTGCAATGCAAGTTTATGATCGAGTGGTTCCAACCTTAGCGTATGCCACTCTAACTACCTTAGTCATGGGGATGTTTATTGTGGTTGTACTTGATTGGTTTTTAAAAACAATCCGTGCACGTACCTTAGACAGTGTGAGTTGTGCGGTAGATAAAGCGGTGTCACAACAAGTGTTTGACCATGTGATGCACTTGCAGTTAGATGAGCGTCCTCGTAGTTTGGGTACACTGGCCGCGCAAGTGGGTGGTTTAGATTCGGTTAGACAATTTTTTAGCTCTGGGGTTGTTTTTGCTTTAGTAGACCTACCTTTTGCCTTATTTTTTATTGCTATGATTGCACTCATTGGCGGCCATATTGGCTGGGTTTATCTGATGTTATTACCTGTAGCATTGACTTTAGGTTGGGTCACACAAAGACGATTACGCCGATTACTTAAACAGCAAATGATGCGCTCTAATGAACGGCAAGGGTTATTAGTTGATGCCATTAAAGGCGCTGAATCTATTCGGGCGAATAATGCAACATGGCGCTTCTCAGCAAAATGGCAAGAGATAACGCAAACAATTTCGAGCTATAATATACGTCAAAAAGCGATCAGCAATTTTGCCACTGTTAGTACCAGCAGTTTATCTACAGCTGCTTATATTAGTGCTATTGTTGTTGGTGTTGGCCAAATTGAAGCCGGTAATTTAACCATGGGCGCGTTGATTGCTTGTAGTATTTTAGGTGGCCGTGTTATTGCCCCAGTTGCGCAAAGTGTGCAGTATTTTTCGCAGTGGCAAAATGTTGCGCAAGCCTTAGAAATGGTGAACCAGGTATTATTATTAAACACGGAGCGCCGCGTAGATCAAAACTTATTATTACCCGATGAGTTACCTAAAAAAATCAGTTTAGACGGAATAATGTTTTCCTACCCTGAATCGCCTATACGGCAATTAAATATTAATAAATTAATCTTTACGGCGGGGGAGCGTGTTGTATTACTTGGCGCGATAGGATCAGGTAAATCTACCTTACTTAAAGTGCTAGCAGGCTTATATAAACCAGCGGAAGGCAGAATTAAACTGGGTCAGGCTGATTTATGGGAAATAGAGCCCAATATTGTCGCGGATCAGGTCAGTTATTTACCCCAAAGTGTGCATTTATTTAAGGGAACCTTACGTAGTAATTTAGCATTGTCTGGCGCGGTAAGTGACTCTCATTTGTTACAGGTATCTGAGCAACTTGGTATTGATAAAATTGCCGCTGATGATTCCTTAGGTATGGAATTAGCGATAAGTGAAGGCGGAGAAGGATTATCAGGCGGTCAGCGTCAGCTGGTTGGTCTTGGACGTACCTTTTTAGCACAACCTAAAGTATGGTTGTTGGATGAGCCTACGGCGACCTTAGATAATGAATCGGAACAAAAAGTATTACAGGCATTACAAGACAATGTTAAAGCCGATGATATCTTAATTATTTCAACTCATCGCCCAGCTTTAGCGGCGAAGATCGCGAATCGCGTTATTGTGATGCAGCATGGTGAGATAATCAATGATGGGATACCGGAGGAGGTTCTGTCCAAAGTTATGTCTAATGTTACGAAAAATAAAGTAACTGTCTCAAACAGAGATGCGCCAACATTACGCACACCAAAAGGTTTTGTCGCGGCTAACGTGAGTCAAGGAGATAATCATGTTATTTGATAGCTTTTTTTCCGATGATGACGGTAATCAAAAGACAACCGCGCGTTTAGAGAATTATTACCTGCGTAATTATTCATTAGTATTATGGGGGATATTTATCGGGCTGGTTGTTTTTGTGTTGTGGGCTTCAAACTTTCGGCTTGACCAAGTGGCACGAGGTACAGGCGAAGTGATTGCCAGTAGCCGTGTACAAATTATTCAATCAGTTGATGGTGGTGTTATTTCCAATTTATATGTAAAAGAAGGGGATAGCGTTACTGAAGGGCAGGTAATTGCGACATTAGATACCACGCGTATTGGCGCTGCCGTGAAAGAGGTTGATGCACGCCTTTCTGCACTAAGAGCAAAAGCAGCGCGATTACGAGCAGAAATTCTTGGCAAAAAAACGTTAGTTTTTGCTGATGATTTACTGCGTTTTCCAGAACAGATAAAGGTTGAACGTGCTTTATTTGAGCAAAAAAGTACAACGCTGGCTGAAGAGTTAAAGGCTTTAAAAAAAGGGGTAGATTTAGCGCGAGAAGAATCTGAATTGATTAAAAAATTATCAGCGTCAGGTGATGTGAATCGTACTGAAGTTATTAGAGCCGCTAGAAGCTTGAATGACAGTGAAGCCAAATTATTGAATAGAAAAAATACTTACCTTGAAGATGCCGGGGCGGAATTAGCAAAAGCTGAAGATGAAATTGCTCAAAATGTACAAGTGCTAACGCAACGTAAACAGCAATTAGAAGATAGTATTTTTAAGGCACTATTACCTGGAATAGTGAAAAATGTTCGCGTAACTACCATCGGCGGTGTACTGCGCGCCGGGGAAGAGTTAATGCAAATCATTCCTGTGGGTGATGAGTTAATTCTTGAAGCGAAAATTAGTCCTGCAGATATTGCTCAAGTGCGTAAGGGGCTTAATGCCACTATACGTTTTGACCCGTTCGATTATACTATTTATGGCGGTGTTATTGGGGAGGTCGTTTATGTTAGTGCTGACACCTTAAAAGAAGAAACAGGCCAAGGTGAAGAGATCTATTATCGTGTGCATGTTTCAACAAAAACAAATCCTGTGACAACGACTTCAGGTAAGATTTTAGATATTTTACCGGGTATGACAGCACAGATTGATATTAAAACAAGCGACCGTACAGTGTTGAATTATTTACTGAAACCTTTGCGTAAAACATTGGCAGAATCTTTTGGTGAACGATAAATAACTCTACATGCTATTATTAATTTCGTGTTATTGCCTTATCCCATATGAGGTATTTATATCTGTGACCATTCCCCCAAAGTAGCTGATTACTCCACTAAGAAGAACAAAGTTAAAGTTGGTTAACGTATTGCTCGTTTCGAAGAGTAAAATACAATGCTAAAAAATTCTCCATTGCTCAATTTATTTTAGGTAACTCTTTAAAACGGAAATAACTTGCTCAACTTCTTCTGCTCTTTCTTCTTGAGTCAAATCGTCGGCACCTAAGTGTTCCCTTAAATGACCTTCTAATACCTCTTTCATGAGTCCATTAACAGCGCCTTTAATCGCCGCTACCTGTTGTAACACTGCCATGCAGTCTGGCTCACCTTCTAAAACACTTTCTAAAGCAATAGATTGACCTTTTATTCGTCTAACGCGACTGAGCAGCTTTTTTTTACTTACTATGGTATGTGACATTCTTTTCCTTTGTTTGAAAAAACAATATACAGGGGGGTAGTATATTTCAGGTTTAAAATATATGCTATTTCTAAGTAACATAAAGTAATCAATATTAGGAAGTTCAATGGAAAACGATAGTAGTATTCAATGGGAACATTCTCATAATTTCGGTATTGATAATAAACTTCATGAAAATAAAGTCAAAACTGTTTTCTGGTTAACCACAGTGATCATGGTGCTTGAAATTGGTGCTGGTACTTGGTCGGGTTCTATGGCCCTTCTTGCTGACGGGTGGCATATGGGCACTCATTCTGCAGCATTTTTAATTGCGATTTTCGCTTATTCCTATGCAAAAAAACATGCAAACAATAAGGACTTCAGCTTTGGTACTGGTAAAGTCAATTCTTTAGGTGGTTTTGCCAGTGCTATTGCATTAGCAATAGTCGCATTGTTGATGATAGTTGAATCGGTTCAAAGGCTATTAGAACCACAATCAATTCATTTTAATGAAGCAATTGTTGTTGCCATTATTGGTTTAGTTGTCAATGTTGCCTCTGTTTTTATTCTCCATGATGATCATCATGGAGAGCACCACCATCATCACGACCATAATATGAAAGCAGCTTACTTTCATGTACTTGCGGATACACTCACGTCGTTATTAGCCATTGTTGCTTTATTAGTAGGAAAATATGTCGGTTTAATATGGATGGATCCATTAATGGGGATTGTTGGCGCCATCGTAATCTTACGTTGGTCTTATGGTTTAATTAAGGATTCTAGTAACATTCTTCTCGATAAATCGGTAAAAAAATCAACGTTAGAACAAATTTCAAAAGCATTAAGCAAAAAAAATACTGTAATTAACGATATACATATATGGACAATAGCGACAGCTCACCAAGCTGCAATTCTTAAAGTAACTTCTGCGCAACCACTGAATTCAGATGAATACGAAGGTATTTTAAAGGAAATATTGCCGCAGCTTTCACATATATCCATTGAAATTTGCCGTGATTAAAACTCATGACACCGTGGGAGGTCTGATTATAATGATGGCTCCACGGTTCATTCAAATATCGAAAACCCGTTGTTTTGGTTCGCTAATAAGTGGTGTAAGGGTTTTTATTGCTATAAACAGATATACTATTTCATACGGATGAACTTATCTTATCCCATGGCTTTTATGAGTAAGGAAAGCCCCACTACTTTTATTTTTTGTAACGCCAGCTTGCTTATTAACATCTGAAATAATAGAGCAAAGAACATTGTTCCATCAGCGATATATTGTTGCTTACTACCCAAAATCAGAAAAATAATTTACAGTGCTTATATAAATTTAAATAATAAAAATTATACAAAGCATGCAAGAACCCAAAAAATCAATTAATTACAACAACCTTTTTATTTATTTTCTTGCCTTTACCAGTGGTTTTTCCATAATGTGTATTGAGCTGTTAGCTGGGCGAATTCTTGCCCCATTTTTTGGCAGCAGTGTCCATATATGGGGCAGTATCATCACGGTTTTCATGCTCAGTTTAGCGTTAGGTTATTTATTTGGTGGTAAGCTTTCCACTCGCTCAGCATCACTTACCCGATATGGTGCTATTTTCATTATTGCTGGCCTCACCTTGCTACCAATAGTTACATCAAGTACTTGGTTAATGGAAAGTATTTTCTTATCGGTAGAGGATTCCCGTTATGGATCTTTATTAGCCTCAACTGCACTCTTTTTTATACCAACGATTATTTTAGGTATGTTATCCCCTTACTCGGTAAGATTATTGGTAAGAAACTCTAATGAAAGTGGTCAGGTTGCCGGTAAATTATATTTCGTTTCTACCTTAGGTAGTGCTCTAGGTACCATTATTACTTCTTTTTACCTGGTCTTATGGTTTGATATAAATACGATTGTGGTAAGTGTTAGCCTATTACTAAGCTTATTAGGTTTCATCACTATTGTGGTTGCAAAAATGAACGCAAGTTTATTTAAATCGAAAGCACAACGAGATATTAGTCATGCTTAATTCAGCAGGTAAGCTTATCTACGGCCTTTACTTTTTATTGGGTATTAGTATTGTCAATAATGCAATGGCTGAAGTTATTCACAGTGAGCGTTCTTTATATCGAAATATTCTGGTGGAAGATAAAGGCGATTTACGTTGTTTAAAATTTAATGTTAAGAGTAATAAAACGCGGCAAAGTTGTCTCCTTAAAAGCCAGCCACAACGATTAGTTTTTAATTATACCAAACAATTACTCACCGGTTTATTAGTTAATCCTAAGCCCAAGCGCATTTTGATCATTGGTCTTGGCGGCGGCACAATGTCAAATACCTTGCACCAATTATTGCCTGATAGTTATATTGATAATGTGGAAATAGATGAAAGTGTTATTAAAGTAGCTCGACAATACTTTGGCTTTTTAGAAAATGATCAAATAAAAACGTATAGTCAAGACGGTAGGGTTTTTGTCAAAAGAGCACTATTAAAGAAGCTACAGTACGATTGGATTATACTTGATGCTTTTAACGGTGATTATATTCCAGAGCACTTAATGACCAAAGAGTATTTAGAAGAAACCAAACGTTTGCTTTCTCCCCAAGGGATACTAACGGCTAATACCTTTTCTTCTAGTAAGTTATATGTCTATGAATCAGCAACTTATAAAGCTGTTTTTGGTGATTATTATCAAGTGAGTAATCCTGACAATAGTAATCGAATAATATTAGCTCGTAATAATGGACTCGATGAAAACCTTTATAAAGAGCAAGCGGCAATAGAGCAAAGTGAAAGTATCACTAAGTTAGCTATTAAATTACTCACCATTGGTGTCGATGCAAAGCAACTTTATAAAAATATAAAATCAACTGCTACACATCAAGACTGGCCTGATGATAGTCCAGTACTAACGGATCAATTTTCTCCAGCGAACTTACTTAATATTGATGGTGATTAATTCTGAATTTATACCAAACGGATTATTTTATTGGTCAGCTTAGAGCTACATTAGTGAGCTTAAAACAAGTAAAATGAGTTAAACATAGTTAGTCTATATTTCATTCATTTTATGATGTTATCAGTTTGCTAATGAGCTCCTGAAGGGCGAGTTTAAAAGGCTTATAAGCAGCGTTATTGATTTTGACAAGGGAGTAACCATTCTCTTCAATCAATGCCTTGCCTCTAAGCCTTTTAATTCTCGCTAAGTGTTCAATAAATTAGTCCGATTGGTATTACTACAAAAAGTTGACTATAACTTTTACTGATGAGAAATAATTTTCTCGTCAGTAATTACCACTACTCATTTTCTTTGATCTTGCTGACTAAGTAGAGAAATATACTGAAAATCTCTCCAATATCTGACCAATTTATGTGAAAATAAGCAAAATTTTTTCATTGGATTATAAAGCATGTCAGTATTCGAAATAAAACACCCACTAGTACAACACAAAATTAGCCTAATGCGCGCCAAAGACATGAGTACTCGTAGCTTTCGTCAACTATCAGCTGAAGTTGGTTCTTTATTAACTTACGAAGCGACCAAAGGTCTTGAACTGGAAGACTTCCAAATGGAAGGTTGGGACGGTGAAATTACCGGTCAGCGTCTCGTGGGTAAAAAAGCAACCGTAGTGCCAATTTTACGTGCTGGTATAGGTATGTTGGATGGTGTATTAGAGTTAATGCCAAGTGCAAAAATTAGTGTAGTAGGTCTTTATCGTGATGAAGAAACGTTAGAGCCCGTCACTTATTTCGAAAAATTAGCGGGTGATATTGACCAGCGTTTGGCCTTGATTATCGACCCAATGCTAGCTACTGGTGGTTCAATGAATGCTACCATCGACATATTAAAAAAAGCAGGTTGTGTTGATATTCGTGCCTTAGTATTAGTTGCTGCTCCAGAAGGTATTGCAAAGGTTCAAAGTGCCCACCCAGATGTAGATATCTATACCGCATCGATTGATGACCATTTGAACGAGAGTGGTTATATCATTCCTGGACTTGTCGATGCGGGCGATAAAATATTTGGTACTAAGTAAAAGCTGCTAGATAGTTGTAAATAAATTAAATAATAAATCACTTAATAGGACGCTTTATGTCGGAACCCTCTTTAAATCAAAGCAGCTTCAATCAACCTTCTTGGCGTAGTGCCCTTGCCGGACTGCAAATGCTGTTCGTCGCTTTCGGCGCATTGGTATTAATGCCATTAATTACAGGACTAGACCCAAGTGTAGCTTTATTTACTGCGGGTATTGGTACTATCTTGTTTCAGTTTATTACCAAACAGCAAGTACCATTATTTTTGGCATCTTCTTTTGTTTTTATTGCTCCAATTGCCTACTCAGTACAAACGTGGGGCATTGCGGCAGCTATGGGTTCTTTATTTGTTACAGGTTTAGTCTATGTATTAATTGCTGGCGTCGTTGCTGTGCGCGGAGCTGGTTTTTTGCATAAGCTAATGCCTCCAGTAGTAACAGGTCCAATCATAATGGTCATCGGACTTAGTCTAGCGCCAATAGCCGTGAACATGGCTATGGGTAAAACAGGAGATGGTGCTGCTGAACTATTCCCCTATGCTGATTCATTATTAGTGTCTATGTCAGCATTAATTACTACATTGTTAGTAGCAACCCTAGGTAAAGGTATCTTCCGATTAATTCCGATTATGGCCGGAGTCTTTGTTGGCTATATTATGGCGTCTGTTATGGGCATGGTTAGTACCGAAGCAATAGCGACTAGTGAGTGGTTTGCAATCCCAAATTTTGTAACGCCTGAGTTTAATCTAGCTGCTATTCTTTTCATGCTTCCGATAGCCATTGCACCTGCCATTGAACACGTAGGAGATATTATCGCGATTGGTAGCGTCACCGGTAAAGATTACACTAAAAATCCAGGTTTACACCGCACACTGTTAGGTGATGGTTTAGCTACCTCTTTAGCTTCGTTATTTGGTGGACCGCCTAATACCACTTATTCAGAAGTTACTGGTGCCGTAATGCTCACTAAAATGTTCAATCCTCGTATCATGCTTTGGGCTGCTGCTTTTGCTATTGGTCTAGCATTCGTAGCTAAATTTGGTATTGCATTACAAACCATTCCAGCGCCAGTTATGGGCGGTATCCTGATTCTGCTTTTTGGTTCAATCGCAGGCGTAGGCATGAACATTCTCATAAAAGCTCAAGTAGACCTTGCTGAGCAACGTAATTTGGTGATCGTCTCAACTACACTAGTCTTTGGTATTGGTGGCATGGCTATTGGTAATGATGATTTCAGTCTAACAGGCATTAGTTTATGTGGCTTAGTCGCCATAGCACTTAATGCAGCTCTTCCAAAAACTCAGCTTGAAGAAGAAAAAAATTAACGAGTACATCGTTGTTAATTGAAGTTACTAAAGCCCTGCTATGGATAATTAACCGTAGCGGGGCTTTTTACTTTTATAGGAGACAGTTTTATCATGTCATCTTTATAGAGTACTTATTGTTAGTATTTAATTCCCAAGTTGTGAGTAGATTAACTTGAATGACCGTGAAGTTTAATTCACTTACATTCCTCTGTATTTCATATAGTGAAATGTCATTCCACTTCATAGATATATTGAATAACGCGTAATTCATGTATTATGGATGGATATAGTTTTGGCTAAATAGAAATAAGGGCTTAACAATGAAATTTAATGTATATCTTTCTGGTGAAATTCATACCGATTGGCGCGAAAAAATTATTCAAGGTTGCCAAGAAAGTAATTTAAACATCGTCTTTTCTTCGGCAGTTACTCATCATGAAACGAGTGATAGTGCGGGAGACCACCTTGGTGCAGAAACAGATCAGTTTTGGCGGGATAATAAATCGGCAAAAGTGAACGCCATTAGAACAAAAACACTTATTGAGCGTTGTGATGTGGCTATTATCCGTTTTGGTGATAAGTACAAGCAATGGAATGCCGCTTTTGATGCGGGTTATTGTGCCGCATTAAATAAGCCTTATATTACGTTACATAGTGAAGAGTTAATTCACCCGTTAAAAGAAGTGGACGCAACTGCACAAGCTTGGGCTACATCGGTTGAACAAGTGATAACAACGTTAAAGTATATCAGTAGCAACTAGCTTTAAACGCTAAACTCACTAGCTGATGATAGTTTTAGTGACAATGAATACATAAGGTTAGCCTTCCTTCATCCTAGCGGTATAGCCGTTAGGGTAAGTCGCAATTTTAGTTGTTACTGTCGATACACCTATTTCGGTCAATAAATATTCATGAATTATCTATTTGAGCCTTTTGCTAAACGTTTTTTAAGTAGCTCAGCTCAAATCATGTTGCAATCAAACGCGATCACCGGCTTGTTATTTTTGGTAGGTATTGGAGTAAATTCACCTACGATGTTGCTGGGATGCATACTGGCAATTTCATCGAGTTTAGCTATCGCTAAATTACTTCAGTATGATTCAAACTGCATAAATAAAGGTTTATATGGCTTCAATGCTGCATTGGTTGGCCTCGCAGTATTTTCACTTTTACCACTTAGTTTTATATCTCTTGTTTTGGTGCTATTGGGAGGTGCTTTTTCGGCACTTATAATGCACTTGATGATAACTAAAATGCCAGATTTTCCAGCATTAACTACGCCCTTTATTCTTTCAATATGGACGGTCGTATTGATTATGGATTCTGCAGGACTCTCAAGTCCAATGCAGGGACGTTTTACTGGTTCTATATCACCGACACTCATTGATTCTTTACACGGAGTTCTTCGTGGTGTTGGGCAAGTTATGTTGCAAGATAACTGGCTTTCAGGCGCTATATTTTGTTGTGCATTATTGTTCAGTTCTTATAAAAAGGCAGTATGGGCAATATTGGGTTCACTCATTGGTTTACTGGTTGCGACTACTTTTGGTTTTTCTCAAGAGAAAGCAATGATGGGACTTTATGGTTTCAATGGCTGCCTTGTCGCTATCGCACTTGTCGATCGCTATCCTAATAAGTATTGGCTTATCATGTTAGCTATTTTATCCTCTGTGGTGTTTACAAGAGTTTTTGAGATGGTAGCCATACCTGCTTTTACTGCGCCGTTTGTTATGACTACTTGGCTTATGATTGGAGTTGTTAAATTAAAGCCCGATTTTGGTTAAAGTTGTTTTAGCCATGATTTTTCAAAGTAGGTAATCGTTAGGCAAAAGAGTATCCAAGGATTATATAATGCGGATCAAATGATTGTTAACTTTCAAAATAAAAATTTTTTAAAAACGAGACTTATCTAGTGGTTAAAATATATACTTTAAACGAGTTCTCATTACACAGCTTACTTATTAATAAAGGCTTTGAGTTCAGGTTTGTTTTTTGAATACAGCTGGAATCGATTGTATAGAGCAGGGCTTAAAAGCTTATTAAGTAAGTCGTCTGTAATAAGAGTAAAACCATTTTTTAGGTATAGACTGATTAACGAAGCGTCTGCAAAACAAATTAGCGGCTGATGATGTGTTAGCGCATATTTTAATAGATGCTGTGCATATCCTAGCTTCTGATAATCAGGTGCAACAAGCAATGCATGCAGTAAGTACTGTGGTTTATTTTGGCTTAAGTCTTGAGAAGTATCAGTGGAAGTTAGTTCACTAGCTGTTTCTATCTGTTGCGATCTATTACCTTGTGAAATAATTACACTAGCAATAATCTTGTCATCCATTTTAATAAAGTAACAATTATCAAAGCCAATAAATCTTGCGGAATAATGGTTATCTCTATAGAAGCGTAAAATGGCCTTTTTATCGGCTTTCTTCGATAGTACTGGATAAAAATTTAATGAACTATGAGACATTGCTATGATTAAATCGGCGCTAACAAAATGTTTACTTAGCTAAGAATAATAAGCTAGGTAAACATTTAAAGTAATGAGCAAAGGACGTTAAGCTAGCTTTACTTGCAAGTTATCAATTAGGCGAGCTTTACCGCAATGTGCTGCCGCTAGAATCACTAACTGAGTATCATCTTCACTTGCTGGCTGTAATGTTTGTGCGTGGCAGACATGTAGGTAATCTGTGTGTAAACCAGCATCATTAATTGTTTTAGCGGCTTGTTTAGCTAAGCCAATAAAATCAATACTATCTTGTTGAGCATAACCTGCACTAATTTGTTCGCCTAACCAGTGTAAACTTTGGTGTAGGGCAGGCGCGATAGCTTTCTCTTCGGCTGTTAAATAACCATTACGAGAGCTCAGGGCCAGACCACTTTCTTCTCTGATGGTTGCCACTGGCATTATAGTTATTGGCATCGACAAGTCTACAACCATTCTTTGAATGACTTGCACTTGCTGATAATCCTTTAAGCCAAAACAAGCCACATCTGGTTGTACTAGGTTAAATAATTTACAGACAATCGTGGCAACACCGCGAAAATGACCAGGACGACTTTCCCCACAATATCCGTCAGAGATATTTGGTACTTCAACAAAGCTTTGTTTAGCGAGGCCTTTTGGGTAAATAATGTCAGGTGATGGTGTGAATAGTAAATCAGTACCAGCGGCAGTCAATTTTTGCTGATCATTAATCATCGTACGCGGGTAGTTTTCAATGTCTTCATTTACGCCAAATTGCATTGGATTCACAAATATACTGGCAACAATCTTATCAGCATGTTTGTGTGCTTCAGCTACTAAGGAAATATGACCCGCATGTAAGTTACCCATAGTCGGCACAAAAGCGACGGTTAAACCTTGTTGACGCCATGTTTTTACTTGCGCACGTAATTCACTAATTTGACTGACTGTTTTCATAAGTTTATCTTGCCGTTATTTCTTATAAGTATTTTATTGTTAGTATCTTATTAATAGAGCTATATTTTGAATTTTTGCTGAGAAGAGCTAAATTCATTTGTTTGTAATGATTACTTGAATATATGTTCATCACCTGGGAAGTTACCTTCACTTACTTCACTGATATAAAGCTCAACGGCTTGTTTAATATCACCAGTATCTTTTAAGAAGTTGCGTGAAAACTTAGGCATATAATTACACGCAATACCTAAAGCATCGTGCATAACCAAAATTTGTCCATCAGTCTCTTTACCTGCGCCTATACCAATAGTTGGAATAGTAAGCGCTTGTGTGATGGCTTCACCTAAAGTTGCTGGAATACATTCAAGTACCAATAATTGAGCGCCAGCTGCTTCAAGTGCTTTTGCATCAGCGATCATTTTTTGGGCTTTATCATCATCACGACCTTGTACTTTAAAACCACCCAAAATATTCACTGATTGTGGTGTTAAACCTAAATGAGCACATACTGGGACACCACGCTCAACAAGAGCAGAAATGGTGTCATTAAGCCAAGCGCCACCTTCCATTTTTACCATACTCGCACCCGCTTGCATTAACAGTGCAGCATTTGCTAAAGCTTGCTCTTCATTGGCATAGCTCATAAAAGGCATGTCGGCAATAATAAGGGTTTCTTCAACGCCGCGTTTTACACAACGTGTATGGTAAGCCATATCTTCGATTGTCACAGGTAATGTACTGTCTTGACCTTGCAATACCATGCCTAAAGAGTCGCCGATAAGTATGGCGTGTATGCCTGCTTGATCAAATAATTTTGCGAAGCTGGCATCATAGGCAGTAATAGTTGATATTTTTTTGCCTTGTTGTTTCATGTTAAGCAAACTTGCAGTAGTGATTTTAGCCATGACTTTTCCGAATAGGTTAATTAGCTTATTAAGCGGTTAGCGTTAATGAGTATACTGTTTAGAATAATAATTCTAATATTTTTTATTCTAATAATGATAATTTGATTATGCCATTGTCACTAATTTCACTAGCAAGTATGCTGACTGAACTACCGTCTGGTAAATGTAAAGAAGGCGCAATCTCTGTTAGTGGAAGTAGAACGAACTCTCGCAGCTTCATACCATAGTGAGGAACAGTTAAGCGCTCATTCTCTATAGATTCATTACCGTACAGTAAGATATCACAATCGAGAATTCGTGCGCCCCAACGATTATCTTTCCGTACTCGCCCAGCCGAATTTTCTATGGCTTGTAAAGCGTCTAATAATTCAAGTGCAGATAAACTCGTCTCGATGGCAATTACCGCATTGATGTAATCATCTTGATCTTGTGGGCCCATCGGCTTACTCAAGTACAAAGCCGATAACGCAATAACATTACTTGCTGATATTTTGCCTATTTCTTTAGCTGCATTGCTTACTTGAACCCTTGGGTCTGATAAGTTGCTACCTAAACCAATATAAGCTGTTACTTTTTTTTGCATCAGCTTGCCGTTACGATTCAGGTGGTTTTGCAGCAGGCTTACGACGTTTCTTTGCTGGGCGTCGTTTTGCGCCTTGTGGCAATTTCACGCCCTTGATCATTTGAAGACGGGCTTCATTTGAGACCTCTTGAAAATCTGTCCACCAATGAGCCAATTCTTTAAGCTCATCTGTATCTTCTATTTGGGCGCGTAATAATAAGAAGTCATAACCTGCTCTAAATTTAGGATGCTCTAACGTTTTAAATGCTCGTTTCCCTTCGCGGCGGCCTAACTTATCTTGCAGGATCCAAATGTCTTTAATGACTGCTTGGAAACGCTTAGGAATCGCAATACTGCGTTGCTGCTCTGGCATGATTTCATTTAGGGCAGCAAAGAAGATATCTTGTGGGGTCAGTTGAGTAGTGACTTTAATTTGTTGAATATGCTTTTGTAATGGATACCAAAGCATAGCGGCAAATAAAAATGCAGGTGTTACTCGTTGATCATTGTTTATTCTTTTGTCAGTGTTTTCCATCGCCAGCATAATAAAGTCGAGTAAAAAACGTTGTTCGTCTGATTCATTGTTAAGTGCTTGTTCAACAGCAGGGAAGAAATAACCAAAGAGGTCATAACTACGTAGTTGCTCAAAGTTAGCTACAGCTTTACCTGCTATGAACATTTTCAAGAATTCTTCAAATAAACGAGCCGCAGGAATATTGGCCATTAAGGTAGATAATTCTTTGATTGGTGCTTTAGTATCATCACTTATTTGCATATCAAGCTTGGTGGCAAAGCGGATCGCTCGTAACATACGCACTGGATCTTCACGATAACGCGTTTCAGGATCGCCAATTAAGCGAATTACCTTATCGTTTACGTCTTGAACTCCATTGGCAAAATCATAAACTTTAAAGTCTTTAGCTGAGTAATATAGTGCATTGATAGTGAAGTCTCTACGTTCAGCATCTTCCTCGATACTGCCGTATATGTTGTCACGCAATAGCATGCCATCTTCGCTTTGCTTAGAGGTTGTCTTGCAGCTTTTTTCCTGTTCAGAGGCATTGGCATGATGGCCCCTAAATGTTGCAACTTCAATTATTTCACGACCAAAAACAATGTGTGCTAAGCGAAAACGTCGACCAATTAAGCGACAATTTCTAAATAGCTCTTTAATTTCATCAGGTGTTGCATTGGTTGCAATATCAAAATCTTTAGGTTTAAAACCTAATAAAATATCACGAACGCCGCCACCAACAAGGTAGGCATCAAAACCACCTTTATTTAAGCGGTATAATACTTTAAGTGCATTTGGGCTAAGTAATTGACGTGAAACTGGATGTTGATCTCGTGAGAAGATCAATGGATTATCAAAGGATGCAGTTGTAACATTAGTGTTGCTACGGGCGCTTTTGTTAGCGTCCTTTTTAGGGATCGTTTCGGCGATAGTTTTACTCACTTTTTTGGAGAAAACTCTTTTGCATAAATTAATAACGCTTTTGATAGTCACAGGCCTTTAATACAGACATAAAATAGTGGCGCAATGATATAACAGTGCAGGGCAAAAGAGAATAACTGTCGTGGTAAATAGCATGAAAAAGCAGCAAAAAAAGGATAGAAAAATCAGCCTGAGAAGCAAAGCTCATTTTTCTTTCTTAAACTGAATTTTTTAGACTCAAATTACCAGGGTAATGTTTCGCCATTTGAGTGCTTAAATACACCTGAATCTGCCATGGTTAAGTTATCCATTAAGGCGAGTAAGCGTTCTGCCGCAACGTTGGCGCTGATATCACCATTACGTAATACGCCATCGCAATTTACCATCTCGGTTTGTACATAACCAGGATGATAAATACCGACGGCGATATTTTCATTACTGAGATCTCTTGCCAATGATACTGACGCAATATTAAGTGCAGCTTTTGACATGCGATACCCATATCTGCCTCCAGATGTATTATCCGTGACAGAGCCCATTCTAGAAGTAATCAAGCCAATTTTGCTACCTGAAGATAAGTTAGCAAGTAAAGCCTGGCTCAAACAGAGTGGCGCAAGCGCATTAACATTAAATTGCTCAATAATGGTGTCTTTGTTTAAATCACTAAGTTGCTCATCACGTAAAATACCCGCATTGTTGATCAATAAATCAATGCTGATACCGCTAAGGGATGATACAGCTTTCTCGATACCTGCCTGGGTAGCAATATCTATTTTCTCAACCACATTGACACCAAGTGCATCTAGATCTTTAGAGCTTTGGCGACAAAGTGCATAAACGATATCACCACGTTGTTGGCAGATTTTAGCCATGGAATACCCGATGCCACGATTGGCACCAGTGATTACGATAGTATTGTGTGTATTGGTAGACATAATATTTCCTCATATACCTGCTCCACTTGAAGATGCTCGTTTCAGGAAATCTGAGCGAATCATAATCAAGGCACATTTTCTGTTAATGGTTATTCCGTTAAAAACAAATGTAACGACGAATATGGTTTGCTCAGGTCACCCCAAAGGGCTGGTTTATAAACGCTTTAAGCTGCGTTATTGATTTCGATAATAGAATAACTATTATCTTCAATCAATGCCTTACCTAAAGGCGTTTATAATTCCAGCTGAATCCTGCATCTTCAAGTGGAACAGGTATAGACCTATATTTTTCAATGAGTTGTGCTTCAAAAACTAATTTCGCTTAGCTTAATCAATGTTTATCTCAAAAACTTTGGGTACAAGGTCCCGTTGCCAATGAATTATCGCCCATTTAATTATTTCTTCAACGCTAGCACTAACTAACTCAGGCATAGGTGTTTGGCCCAAAAAAATTAGTGCAGCAACAAGCGCAGGTTGTGGCTTAGCATTATTAATTGCGGGCGCTTTATTTTGCTTACTAAGCTTATAACCATCATTCGTTATTGCTAAAGGAATATGGCCATATCGTGGCGTTGTGCATTTTAAAAAGTTATTGTTTAATGTTTTAAAAAGAGTTAGTTGTCTAGCTGTGGGTTCGAGTAAGTCACAGCCCCTAACTATATGGGTAATGCCCTGTGCAATATCATCAGCGACTACTGCAAGTTGGTAAGCAAACAAGCCATCTTTACGATGAATAATAAAATCTTCATTAGCTAATGCTTTATTACAAACAACGTCATCTTGAAATATGTCATTAAATTGATGTAAGCCATATTGGTTAACAAGCCTTGCAGCGCTGTTTTGTGATTTATAATTAGCTGTGCGGCAATGGCCTTGATATATGCCGCCATTAGCCTTGATTTGAGAGCGAGTACATTGACAATAATAGCTTAGTTTATGTTGCGATAAATTGAATAAAATATCACGGTAGTATGGAGATTGAGTACTTTGATAAAGCACTGTTTCATCCCAGTGTAGCCCAAAAGCGTCAAGTGTCTTTAATATTGCCGTGCTGGCGCCTTTTTGCTCACGAGGCGGATCAATATCTTCAATGCGAATTAGCCATTTTCCTTGCTCTCCGCGATTATTAACAAACGCTTTTGCATCAAGAAAACTCGCTAAAGCAGCGATAAGAGAACCAAAATGAAGTAAACCGGAAGGGGATGGAGCAAAGCGACCACGATATTGATAAGCCTGCTTAGGCTCTAGTGGTCGCTTGATATGCAAGTTTTGCATGTTAACTATGTCTAGTTACAAGTGGCTAAGGTTAGCTACTTTTAGCCAGCCATTTGGCGTTCTTTAATTTCAGCTAACGTTTTACATTCAATACAAAGATCGGCAGTAGGACGGGCTTCTAAACGACGAATACCAATTTCTATGCCACAAGACTTACAAAAGCCAAAGTCGTCATCTTCAATTAACTGTAAAGTTTTTTCAATTTTCTTGATAAGTTTACGTTCACGGTCTCGTGTACGTAATTCAAGACTAAACTCTTCTTCTTGAGCCGCTCTATCCACAGGATCTGGAAAGTTTGCTGCTTCGTCTTGCATATGCGATACGGTACGATCAACTTCTTCACGTAACTGTAGGCGCCAAGCATCTAAAATTTTCTTAAAATGCTCTTGCTGAGGCTCTTCCATGTACTCTTCGCCAGCTTTTTCTTGATATGGCGCAACGCCTGCTAAGGCAAGAATACCTAGTGGCTTGTGTTTATTTGTTGGCATGCTTATTCTCCCAATGCTACATAGACCAAGGCAATTTATTAATATATCACGTTTTACGTAATATGATGCCTTTGTTGTAAGTGCCAATATGTTATATATGACCCGATGAATCAGGACTATATTGTGTCGCTCATGATAAAAATCAACAAATTAGCTAAAATAAATATTTTATTTAATGTTATCAACTAGTTAATGAAAATTATGATTTTCACACTGTTATTTAAAAATTTTGAGCAAGCTCTTTTAGCAATTTTTACTAGGGTGAGTCAATCTTTATCGTTCAATAAAGGGAATTTTTTCTACTAAATTAAAATCAAGCTCTCCGAGTTTTAGTGAAAAAGCTGCTTTGTAGGCTATTATTTCAACACCAGCAAGGCGAGCTTCATTGAGTAACTTTGCATAGGTTGGATCAATATGGCTAGCGGCAGAAATATCATTGATACCACTATGTAAAACGGCAAATAATAAGACAGCCCTATGCCCTTGTGCGACCATGTCCATTAATTCACGTAAATGTTTTTGTCCACGTGTAGTTACAGCATCAGGAAAATAGCCGTGGCCACTCTCTAATAATGTGACTGATTTGACTTCAATATATGTATCAGGAGCATGATTATAAGTTGCTAAAAAATCAACCCGGCTGTTTTCATTGCCGTACTTTACTTCTCGTTTTAATTCATCGAAGCCTGATAATTCTTTGATCAAACCTTGGTGTAATGCCTCTTCCACCAACTGATTAGCGCGCAAGGTGTTGACGCAAATAAAGTGGTCATCTTGACTTTGGGTGATCTCCCAGCTAAATGGATACTTTCGCTTAGTGTTGGTCGAAGTGGTATACCAAACGGTATCATCTGGCTCTGCACAACCTTTCATCGCACCAGTATTAGCACAATGTATGGTTGTTTCCTCACCGCAATTAAGTTCAATATCGGCTAGAAAGCGTTTATAACGCTTAATTAATTTGGCGTGTTGTACTTGAAGTATCATAGTATAATTAGCTAATTAAGTTAGTAGCTCATTATACTGTAGTTTTATGTTGGTATTGTCATTTTAATTAACAAGTTAAGCCTTTCGTTGTTTGTTTTTTAATAAACTTGCTTGTTCTATAAAATCATTTAGCCAATCAGTAGCAATCTCGCTATCACTAAAAACATGAAACTCTATTTGGCAGTCGTGGTAAATACGTTGTAGTTGCATTTGTTGCATATCTGCATAGGCGCTATTTAAAATAACAACAGCAATAGCAATCATGCCTTTTTCTTGTCGATACTGAGTTGTTTTTCTTAACTGCTGTTCGGCATCAGGGGTGAAAACACTACTGCCACGAAAGGTAATTAATGACCCCCATGGTTCACCACTCATTTTTTCTATTATTTGTTTTATATCTTGATGATAATTTTCCGCAGTCACGTCATTAAATGGTTCTTGTACATCAACCAATAAAATATTACTTTGTTGTTCAATGATATAACTTCCATGTGCCGAATGTTGCATGTTATTTCCTCTCTGATTGTCGCTGATTAATAAAGGGGAACGTTCAGTAATAACAGTCTTTAATTAATTTGCCAAGTAAGCATAGAAATATTTTTTTGCAAGTTTTAGTCTAAAATTTTTAGTATCCGAATGATCTTTTTTTTAACTTAGCTGGGAGTATATGTTTTTTCGGCTTTTTATCTTACTTTCTGCCAAAGTTCCTCTTAAAATACTAGTCTAACTTTAGATAAAATTATTTTGTATGTATTGCTGCTTGCGCCAACTTTGTATCTTATCCATTTTACTTTACAAGCTAATACGTTTGGTTAATCAGTTTCATCACCATGTAAGCATGGTCCTTATAGAAAAACTCACGGCTGTTGGCCAATTTAATAAGCATTACCCAACTATGTTATCGAGTTAACTTCATTAAAATTGAAGGTATCTAATTGAGTAGTAGACAGCTATTGATATTGAATACGGCGATGAAGTTTATTGTTTAGACTGTTTGGCAATATGCCCGACAACTAATAATTGTTATGATAGCAGTCATATTTTTAATAATTTAATTTTGTCGATGACCGTGACCACTTCTTTACCCATAGAAGCAATTAAGCAACAGTTTTGCCAAAACCTTGATGAGCAAAATACTCTCATATTATCGGCTCCTCCTGGAGCGGGTAAATCAACCTGCTTACCTCTATGGTTATTAACGTTGCCAAGTTTGGCTAATAAGAAAATTTATTTGCTGCAACCTAGACGTTTGGCTGTTAAAAATATAGCAGTATTTTTAGCTGCACAACTGAAAGAGAAGGTAGGAGAAACTGTTGGGTATCGATTACGTAATGATAGTAAAACATCAGAAAATACCCGTCTTGAGGTAATAACTGAAGGCATATTAACGCAGATCATTCAAAAAGATGCCGAGCTGTTAGGTACTGCATTGGTTGTTTTTGATGAGTTTCATGAACGAAGTCTTCAGGGCGACTTAGCTTTTGCACTCACCCGTGAAGTACAAACAGAGTTACGGCAGGATTTAAAAATACTGTTAATGTCTGCAACGTTAGACATTGAATATTTAAGCCAAGCACTACCTGATGCTCACCTATTGAGTAGTGAAGGGCGAAGCTATCCAATAGAGGTGAGTTATCAAGCTCCTAGGGCTCATCAACGTTGGCGTGAACATGCGTTGGCAGTTATCAAAGATAAAATGTTTAACCACATGGGCTCAATCTTAGTTTTTTTACCGGGTGTGGCCGATATTCGGTTTTTACTTGATAGCTTAATGGCTCAACAAATGGAAAGTGTTAAAATTTGCCCTTTATTTGGTGAGCTGAGTTTAAAGGAGCAGCAGCAGGCAATAGCACCTTGTCCAAGTGGACATCGTAAAATTGTTTTAGCTACAAATATTGCAGAGACTTCATTGACCATTGACGGCATTGATCTTGTTATTGATTGCGGGCTTGAAAAAGTTGCTGTTTTTGATAGTGCTAGTTTGATGAATAAGCTAATGCAAAAGCAAATATCAAAAGCTTCAGCTGTACAAAGAGCGGGGCGAGCAGGGCGATTAATGCCTGGGCAGTGTATTCGCTTATATGGCAAAGATGATTTTGAACGTAGACCGTTGCATAGTGTTAATGATATTCAACAAGCAGATTTACTACCGACACTTATTGAAGCTGCTCGATGGGGAGTCACAGCCTTAGCCGAGTTACCTTTATTGGAACTGCCCAGTAAAGCAAAGGAGCAACAAGCATGGCAAGAACTAGTAAGCCTAGACATTGTTGATAATAAATACCTACTAACCAAGCACGGTGAAAAAGCATCTTGCTTGCCTTGTCATCCACGTTTTGCTCATATGATATTAATGGCACAAACCCAAGGGCCGAATAGCACGTTATTGGCTTGTTTAATCGCCGCTTTACTCGAAGAACGCGATATTTTAAAAGGAGAACAGGCGAAATATGATTGTGACCTCATTCATCGGTTGCAATTGCTTATTCGGTATAAGAGTAATAAAAACCCATTGTTAGAGCGGATTTTACAGCAAGCGAGTCGACTTGCTCAAAACGTACAATTACGTTTTAGCGTACATTCTCTTGATTTAGCAAAAACGGGTGTACTGCTCGCTTATGCTTACCCAGAACGTGTTGCTAAAACCCGGGGAAATCATGGTGACTTTATTTGTGTTAATGGCAAAGGAGCGTTAGTGAATGAACAAGATGCTTTAGCAGGTGAAGGCTTTATTGTTATCGCTCAAACGAGTCAACTAGGTAGCCAGTTAACGGTGAGATTAGCTAGTCAAATCAGCTTAGAAGAAATCACCGATACTTTTGCTGCACAAATAAAACAGCAAGACATAGCAAATTTTGATATTAAAAGCGGCAGAATAATCGCTAAAAGGCAAACATCATTAGGTGCAATAGTCTTATCAGAACAGCCATTAAAACAAGACGTAACAGCTGAAACAATTAGTGCTATGTGGTGTGGTTTGGTGATGAAAAAAGGGCTGGGTTTTTTATCTTGGCAGGCCAAAGATCTAGCGCTCAAGGCTCGTTGGCTGTGGTTGAACAAGTATTTTCCGGAATATGATTTAGCGATGATCGATGATGATCTGCTATTAACAAAATTAACAACGTGGTTTGCTCCGTTTGTTGGAAGCATAAAAACTAAAGCGCAGCTCGATAAACTCGACTTATCACAAATGTTATTATCTTTACTTAGCTATCAAGAACAAAAAATATTAAAACAAGCTGCGCCTACTGTTTATGTTGGGCCTACAGGAAGACATTGCCCTATTAGTTATTCTCAAGATGAATCTCCAAAAGTTTCATTACCTATGCAAGAATTATATGGCCTAACAATAACACCCAATGTTGGCGTTATTGCGGGTATAAGTGAACAAAATCAAGGTATACCTTTACTTTTAGAGCTACTTTCACCCGCGCAACGGCCTATTCAAGTAACACAAGATTTAGTTAAATTTTGGTCTGGTAGCTATCAAGCAGTGCAAAAAGACATGAAAAGCCGTTATCCTAGGCATTATTGGCCAGATGATCCTGTTAACGCTAAGGCAACCAATAAAATGAAGCGTCATATAAAAGAATAACTAGTGTTGGAGTTGGGGAGTATTTAACTTCTCAGTTGCAAAAATAATCAGTAAAAATTAACAGCCTCAAGCATATCGAAAAATAATGTCAATAAATAAAGCAACAAAACGCAGTAGCCCTGTGGTCAAAGAAAAGTCAATAATGCGCCGAATAGGTATAACTTTAGGCAAGTTGATTATTGCCACTGTGTTTACGGTAGGAATATTTTCTATTTATCTTGACGCTAAGGTAAGGAAAAAATTTGAAGGTCAGCGTTGGCAAGTACCTGTACAAGTTTATGGTCAAATAAAAAAATTGCAGCTAGGTGAGCAGGAAAACCTAGAAGAAATAGCGCAATCACTAAAAGTTAATGGTTATCAGAAAGTTAAATTTGCCACTCGAGCCGGTCAATTTTCTCAGTCGTCAGAACGTTTGAATATTTTCCAACGTGCTTTTGATTTCGCTAATGGAGTCAATTACGCACAACAACTCAGTATTGAAGTCGTTAGCGAAATTGTTGTTTCCCTGAGTGTTGACGAGCAAGCGGTTACTACATTAATGCTTGAACCACAGCTACTTGCGCGTTTAGTTCCTGATAATAAGGAAGATCGTGTACTGGTGTCGCTAGAAGAAGTGCCGAGCCAATTGATTGATACCTTATTGTTAATTGAAGATCGTGATTTTTATCATCATCATGGCGTTTCACCCGTTGGTATTTTTAGAGCACTACTTAATAATATTCGTGCTGGACGTACGGTGCAAGGCGGTAGCACGTTAACTCAACAACTAGCAAAGAATATGTTTCTAAATCGTGAACGGACACTTTCTCGAAAAATTAAAGAAGCACTAATGGCGGTGATTCTAGAACTTAGATACAGTAAAGATCAACTGTTAGAGGCTTACATTAATGAAGTCTATTTAGGGCAAAATTATGCCAATGGCGTTTATGGTTTTGGCTTAGCCGCACAGTTTTATTTTGGTAAAAAAATTAATGAATTAAGCCATGGTCAAATGGCTTTATTGATAGCTCAAGTTAAAGGACCAAGTTACTACGACCCATGGCGTCATCCAGAACGTGCGATAGAACGCCGAGACCTTATTCTTAGGCTTATGTTTGAACAGCATTTATTATCACTGGTTGATTTTGAACAGGCAGCAGAATCAACACTGTCTATTAGGTCGAATAGACGGTTAGCCAAAAAAAATTACCCTGCTTATTTACAACTGGTTAATGCAGAACTAAATCAGCACCTGTCGAGTTTTACTCAAAAATCAGGTATTAAAGTATTCACTGGATTTTCACATAGAAGCCAGCAATTATTAGAGCAAAGTGTTGCCAAGCAATTACCCTTACTAGAACGGAAATACCACCAAAAAAATCTAGAAGCGGCAATGGTGGTTACTGATATTGCCAGTGGTGAAATTAGAGCGCTCGTCGGTGGTAGGGAAAGTGGTTATGCTGGATTTAATCGAGCGCTTAATGCTAAACGTCATATAGGCTCATTAATTAAACCAGCCATTTATGTTGCGGCACTCGAGCGTTATCAGCAATATAATTTTGCCACTATCTTAGATGATAAGGCTATTACTTTAAGAAATGGTACCGGTAAAAAGTGGCAACCTAAAAACTATGATGGAAAATATCGAGGGCAGGTTTCATTAATCGAGGGTTTAGTCTTTTCACTTAATGTACCCACTATTAATTTGGGTATGAGTTTAGGTTTGGATAGCGTAGCTGATGCTATTAAAGCATTGGGATATCAGCAAAAACTTCGAATGCGCCCGTCTGTTTTATTAGGTGCCATTAATATGTCGCCATTGGAAATTAACCAATTATATCTATCAATTGCTAACCACGGTTATTACCAAAAGTCCCATACCATCACCAAAATTCTCTCCTCAAACAACGAGACGCTCTGGCAAAAGCAGCAATCAAGTGAGCAACGTTTATCAAGCAATGCTGCCTACTTACTTGATTACGCTTTAGGAAGAGTCACTCAAGTGGGCACCGCTCGATCACTGACTTGGCGTTTAAATAACAAAAAAGTCGCGGGTAAAACAGGCACAAGTAATGCCTTACGAGATAGTTGGTTCATCGGTTATGACAGCAAACATTTAATAACAACCTGGTTGGGTAAAGATAATAATAAACCAACGGGTTTAACCGGGAGTAGTGGAGCGCTGCCTTTATTCGCTGATTTCATAAAGAAACAGGGAGTTGTAAATAAAATAGAGGCTAAACCAGAAAGTATAGTGGTTACTCTTTTTGAGCAACAGACGGGTAATGCCGTAACAGATAAATGCGCCAATACGGTGATTTATCCTGCCGTGCGAGACGGTATAATTACTTCAAAAGACTGTTTACAAGAAAAAGAGGACCATAGGTCTTGGTTTGAAAGGGTTTTTGGTGAGTAGTCATTTTTAAGCTTAATAAAAATAGTGGCTAGAGGATATATATAAAGCAGGATTCAGGTTAAACATGAACGCTCAATACTATCCTCTTGAGCGTTCTTATTTAGTGGGCAATTTAAAAAGTCACGCTAACTTTTGACAATGCGGCAACATCAGTGATGCGTACATTACCTAAACTTTTTTGTAATTTGGCCGCCGTTTTATCAGCACCATAGCTTTCAGCAAAGCTGATAACATCTTCACCATTACACATTAGTTTTAATGCGACTGTTTTAGTTTTTAGGCGATAATATTTAGTTGTGCCTTTGAATTTTATCACACTATTGCTTTTAGCGGCTTTACAAACATCAATCAAGGCTTTTTCCATATAGGGAGTCATTGCTGCTTGGCTGGGTAAACTAATAGCTAATAAAGGTAAAGACGCGGCAAGAGCAAGTAAGGTTTTTTTGAAAGTAGTCATGGTAGTTCTCCATAGGTTTATTTTATATCGTTAGTTTTTATTCGTCCTCGTTATACAAGGCACATCATAATAGTGGACTCTTTTTAGTTAAAAGTTGTAACCATTTACCCAGAGGATGTAACTAAAAATCAAGCATTAATTGGCGTATATTCTTTAAGTGATTGATTGTTTGTTTATTCAGCTGTAAACCTTGTTTAATCGTGACATTAACACTTACATTTGGTGATACTTTGACATACGAAAGTTGTAGTAGAAACGATTAAACTTGCGATGATTGACTGGTTTTTAAAAGCTTCAATGATCTAGCTTATTGAAAGTAGTTATATTGAACTGTTTTTATATACAGTTTTCGTGTTGATTATGCTATCGTGGTTAATATTATTTGAGTAAACGTTAATTTAATGCTTTAGGTATTAATTTTTTAACAGCGTGATGGGCCTTTAATTAGCTCAAAATGTAAGAATGGGGAAATCTAATGGCAGTTGAAAGTCGGTTTGTAGTGATTAGAAACGGGGTAGAGGCGAAAACATTTATGGATAAGAAATCGGCTGATGAATATGACAAAATGTTGGATATGGCAGATAACTTAAGCCAGATGTTCTCTCAATCTTCGGTAGAATTAAGTGATAGTGCTAATGAAGAATTAAGTATTTTCTTGGCACAGCATAGAGAAGAAGTACTTGTTGCTTTATTAGCCAAAAAACCGACAAAAGTAATCGTTAAAAAATTAGTTGAAAAAGTAACTGATTTGCCTATTACTGATCTCGCCGAAACTGAAACAAAAAAGCCGGCAGCTAAAGCAAAAAAAAGTAAAGCTAAAATAACGGCGACCAAACTGAGTGAAGCTAGTTAATTGAATATGATGTGTTGTGGTTAACATTCTATGCTTGAATATAAACTTATTCGTAGTAAGCGTAGGAAAACACTCGCGCTGCAGGTGAAACATGGTCAAGTGACTGTGAGAGCTCCTCATTATGTGACGTCAGCATTTATTGATATTTTCATTCAAGAAAAATCAGCTTGGTTGCGTAATAAGTTAGCAGAGCAACAAAAAACACCCGATGCCTGTGACTTCAGTCAAGGTTCAAGCTTGCTTTATTTAGGTGAGAAAGTCACTCTCAATACATGCATAGCAAAAAAATCTGAAGTATATTTTAGTCATAACGTCACTTCTGAAATAGAGTCATGTACTTATCAAAATACAACGAATAAGCTGCTCAATGTCGCTATAAGTGAAAGAACTAATGCTAAGTTAACAGTACCTTTAGCAAAAGCTAAACAGATAAAAAAGCAACTAGAAGTTTACTTTAAGCAGCAAGCTGAACAATTAATCATCGAGCGCCTTGAAACTATTAGTAAAGAAATATCATTGTGCCCATCAATAATAAATATTCGTCAGTACCGTGCTCGTTGGGGAAGTTGCAATAATCGAGGTGAATTAAGTTTCAATTACCTTTTAATGATGACGCCCTTGTACGTTATTGATTATGTGATCATTCATGAGTTATGCCATTTAGAGCATTTAAATCACTCTAAAGAGTTCTGGCAACTCGTTGAAAAATTCTGCCCAAACTATCAAATAGCTAAAAAATGGCTTAGTACTTATCAATCGCAATTACAGTGGCACCTCCCCCTACTACCGCTAAGAAAAAACTAGAAGATCAATGATCTTCGTCACAAATTTAGACAATATACCTACCGTTAACTACACTTTTTGCTGTAGCAATAAATTATAATCGATTCATTAACTCTCTTTTATTTATTATTTAAATTTTAAAAGGCAATGTGATGAAAATTAGTTTCGATAATATCAAAATTATCATGGTTTATATCAGCTCAGCTGTATTCTCTATTGCTTGTGCTTTTTTTATCATTGGTGCCTAGTTGTAACGGCTTATATGCTCTGATAGTGAATAACCATTAACAACTCCAAACTTTGCCTTTAACCTTTAAATCTCGCTATGTAAATGATACATACTGTTCATATCTTGTACTGCTTATATTCCAAAACGTTAGTTCTCTCTTAAATCGATTACGACGTATTCATATTCAATTCTTATCTCTTTAGTTACATTCGAAGTGGAGTGATTTCGTGCTAAAAGTACGAGTTTTTCATTTATAAATGAACTATCTACATAATATTGTTAAAAAAATGAATTGTTAATTAACAATTGCTTATATTTAGGGTAAATTATCTACAATAAAATAAAATAAGGTCCCTCCTTCTATGAGCCCATCGGTGCTTATTTGTGATGATTCAAACATGGCCAGAAAGCAAGTGCTTAGAAGCCTTCCTGAGGAATGGAAAGACTCCGTTCAAATTGCTTGTAATGGTGCAGAAGCACTAACAATTTTACGTGATAATAGTATCGAAATTCTCTTTCTTGATCTTACTATGCCGGGGATTGATGGTATTGGTGTTTTACAAGGCATACAAAAACTAAACCTTAATTGCAGTGTTTTTGTTATTTCAGCAGATATTCAGCCTGAAATGCAAAGTAAGGTAAAAGCACTAGGAGCAAAAGAGTTTATGCGTAAGCCTGTACAAGCAGATGTATTACTTAATAATTTGCGACAACATGGCCTTCTATGAATGAATTTCACCTAACTGAAGACCAACAAGATTGCTTACAAGAGCTCATTAATATTGCTATGGGACAAGCTAGTGATCAACTTGCTCGTTATCTGGATACTTTTGTTTATTTGAAAGTCCCGAGTATTGAGAGTGTAGCAGCTAAAGATCTGATGAAAACCTTGAGTCAGCAGAAAAATACTATGGCCGTTGTAAGCCAAGGATTTTTTGGTTATGAAGGAATTCGAGGTGAAGCATTATTGGTTTACCAAGAAGAGGGCTCAGCTAGAATCGCTGATTTATTGGGATATGAACCAGATGAATTATCACAAGATGAGCAATTAATTGATATTAGTTCCATTTTAACGACAACTTTTTTAAATGTATTTGCTCAGCAGATTAATAATCAATTGTCTTATAATGCGCCAAAATTATTGCCGAATATACAGGAAATATTATCTGAACATTTACAACAAATGCCGTTTACTTGGGATTTAGCATTAAAAGTAAATATTAATTATCAAGTGACTGATTATTCTTTTAATTGCAATATGATCTTATTGATCCCTGAAACAGCGATCACGAATATAAAACATGTACTTGATCGAATTTTGGAAGAATTCTAATGCCTGATATTAATACACCAATTTCACCCGCGATTTCAGAGGTACCTGATGTAAATGAACTGGTTCTCAAACAAATCAATAGCCAAATTGCTAACCAACTAAATACCGGTGTTTTGGTAGTAGATGCTGATTTTAATATTGTTATTTGGAATCGTTTTTTACAGGTTCATACCGATAAAATACCAGGCAATATTATTGGGCAATCTATTTTTTGTGCATTTCCTGAGCTGCCACAACGTTGGTTATCTCGTAAACTTAGCTCAGTTTTACAATTAAATACGCCAAGCTTTTGTTCTTGGCAACAAAGACATCACTTATTCGAATTACCTCACACTCGGCCGATCACAACAGATAGTGAGTTTATGGCGCAAAACTGCACCTTTCTACCTATAGAAACTGATGATAATAGCAAATATATTTGTATCTTAATTGAAGATGTTACTGACGCTTGTCATTATCAAATGCAATTGCAAAAGACCTTAGCTGAAATAGCGCAAATAAGCCGTATAGATGGTTTAACTCAAATCTATAATCGAAGACATTGGCAAGACTCACTAGAGCAAGAATACGCAAAAGCACGACGACATGACAAAAAGTTATCATTGATAATGCTTGATTTAGACCACTTTAAACTGCTCAACGATAATTATGGCCATCAAGGTGGCGATATGGTGTTAATTGAGGTCAGTGCTTTAATAAGTGCCTTATTAAGAGTTGAAGACACCTTTGGTCGTTATGGTGGAGAAGAGTTCGCTATTATTTTACCTGAGACAGATTCTGCAGGAGCAATAGAACTTGCACAGCGTATTTGTCGAATAATAGCCATAACACCGTTCACTTATAATGATCAGGTGATAAACGTAACCGTCAGCTTAGGCGTTGCACAACTTAGTAGCAGAGAAGCAAATTATGAAGAACTGATCACCCAAACGGATAGTGCTTTATATCAAGCGAAATCTCAGGGTCGCAATCAAGTATGTAATGCTACTGAACTTCTATAAAGATGCAAAATGAGTATTTATCTGTGTAAACACGTTAATGCCTATTATTAAATTATATGCATAAATTATAACTTTTTATTTAATATTTTTTATCATTATAGATTGACAGTTACTGCAACTTAAGGCACTTTAGGGTTATGAAAATAAACACCAGCCACATTACTATTATTACAACCACTACCACCCTAATTAGGATGGCGGTCGCTGGCTAACGTGTATAAATGAAAATTTTATCGAAGCCCGTGACCTGAAAAGGTTACGGGCTTTTTTATGTTTACAATGAAGAGTATTAACTCTAATAGCTTAAATAGCTCAATAAGCAAAGAGTATCTTTATTCACTATTTCTTTATAAAGGAAGAAAACATGCGTGTACTTAAATTTGGTGGCTCTTCACTAGCTTCAGCAGAGCGTTTTCGTCAAGTTGCCGATATTATCCAAAATAAAAGCGAATCATCAAAACTTGCCGTTGTTGTATCGGCCCCACAAGGGGTTACCAACCACTTAGTTGCTATGACTGAAAACATTAGTGATGAAGAAAAGGTAGTGGCAGATTTAGGTCATTTTAAACGTGCAATTACTACTATTATCGATGATTTATCGGCAAGTATAAGCAACTTTAATAATCAACATTGTGAGCAAGCGTTAGCTAATTATGAACATCAAATTTCACGCTATATGCAAGGCGCAACGTTACTAACCTATTGCCCTGATCATATCCGTGCTCGTATTATCAGTACCGGTGAACGTTTAAGTGTGGCAATACTTGATGCCGTATTACAAGCTTATAGCTTACAAGTATCACTGTTAGCACCAGAAAAGTTTTTATATACCAACAAGTCATCCTTAAATGCAGTGGCAGATTTAGTACTATCGAAAGAAAAATTTGAGCATGAATACACTGAATTAAATCAAGTATCGTTAATGCCTGGTTTTATTGGGGTAAATGCGGACAACAATGATGGTATGCCAGAAGTAACTACATTAGGGCGTAATGGCTCTGATTATTCAGCAGCGGTATTAGCTGTTTGTGCTGAAGCTGAATGTTGTGAGATTTGGACTGATGTAGATGGGGTCTATAATGCAGACCCTCGTTATATTAAAGAAGCCAAATTACTTGATTATTTATCTTATCAAGAAGCAATGGAGTTATCTTATTTTGGTGCAAGTGTTTTACACCCAAAAACAATCGGACCTATTGCTCAGTACCATATCCCTTGTTTGATTAAGAATACCAGTAACCCAAGTGCACCGGGTACTTTAATCTCCAATGAGAATGACCAACAAAAACGCGTTAAAGCAATTTCTAACCTTGATGACTTAACCATGGTCAATGTGTCAGGACCTGGCATGAAAGGCATGGTAGGCATGGCGAGTCGCGTATTCGCAACCATGAGCAGAGAAAATATTTCTTTGGTACTGATTAGCCAATCATCTAGTGAGTATTGCATTAGCTTTTGTATTTACTCAAGTGATGCTGCGCGTGCTAAACAAAGTTTGCACGAAGAGTTTGAATTAGAGCTGTTAAATGGCCTACTTGAACCTTTAGCGCTAAAAGGTGAACTATCCATTGTGTCGCTTGTCGGTGATGGTATGCACCATCAACGGGGCGTAGCAGCTAAGTTCTTTAGTTCATTGGCACAAGCTCGAGTTAATGTGGTTGCTATTGCTCAGGATTCATCGGAGCGTAGTATCTCTGTCGTTGTTGAGCAGCGAAAATGTATGGATGCAATGAAAGTAAGTCATCAGAATTTCTTTTCTCATAAACCCACTATTGATGTTTTCTTAGTAGGGTGTGGTGTTGTTGGCAGTGAGCTGATCGCACAAATATCTCGTCAACAAACGAGTTTGAAAAAGCAAAATATTGTCTTGAAAGTTTACGGTATTGCTAACTCGAAAGGTATGGTGTTTGACAAAGAAGGTATCGATTTAAATAACTGGCAAGAAGCTATGGCGAATGCAGGTGAGGCGCTAGCAGTTAATGTAGATAACCTTAAAGGTTTTGTTCGTGATAATCATCTAATTAACCCTGTTTTTGTTGACTCAACGTCAAATGAAACATTAGCAATGAATTATGTCGATTACCTAGCTGAAGGTTTTCATATTGTTACGCCAAATAAAAAGGCGAATACTGATTCTTGGGAATATTATCAAGAGCTACGCAGTACAGCACAGAAAACCAATCGTCGTTTCTTATATGAAACAACGGTAGGTGCAGGTTTACCTGTTATTGATACCTTACAAAGTTTAATTAAAGCGGGTGATGAATTACAACGCTTTGAAGGTGTATTGTCGGGTTCGCTATCTTATATGTTTGGTAAGTTAGAAGAGGGTATGTTGTTATCAGAGGCGACTGCAATTGCTAAAGAGAATGGGTTTACTGAACCGGATCCTCGCGATGATTTAAGTGGTATGGACGTTGCTCGTAAATTATTGATTATGGCTCGTGAAGCTGGCATGCAGCTTGAGTTATCAGATATCAATATTGAGTCAGTATTACCCGATGATTTTGATGCCAGTGGTGATGTTAGTCAGTTTATGAGTAACTTAACTAAGCTTGATAGTGACTTTGCTGAGCGTGTAGCGAGTGCAAAATTAGAAGGTAAAGTGCTTCGTTATATTGGTAATATTGTTGATGGTAAATGCCAAGTTTCTATCGAGTCTGTAGGAATAAACCACCCGTTATATAGCATTAAAGATGGCGAAAACGCCTTGGCTATTCATAGTCGTTATTACCAACCTTTACCGTTTGTTTTACGCGGTTACGGTGCGGGCGCAGCGGTTACAGCGGCAGGTGTTTTTGGTGATTTATTAAGAACCTTAGCATGGGAGCAACAGCACTAATGTCAGTTACTAATACCACTGTTAATAAAAGTGTGTCGGTTTTTGCACCGGCCTCTATAGGTAATGTTAGTGTGGGCTTTGATGTTTTAGGGCTCGCAGTAAAGCCGGTAGATGGTACATTATTAGGTGATGTTGTCACTGTAAATGCAACAACCAGCAATGATAATAGTCTAACGGTTATCGGTATTTTTGCTGATAAATTACCAAGTAATAAGGAAGATAATATTGTTTGGTCTTGCCTATTATTGTTTAATGAGCAATTAATCAGTGTTAAAGAAACACCTGTTTTTGTTGCAATTACTTTAGACAAAAAAATGCCTGTTGGCAGCGGTTTAGGATCAAGTGCTTGCTCTGTTGTAGCAGCGCTAGCCGCCTTGAATGCCTTTTATGCTAAATACCATAACTTTAGTTTTGATGAAAATGTTATATTAAAAATGACAGGGCAAATGGAAGCGCAAATTAGTGGCAGCTTACATTATGATAATGTTGCGCCATGTTATTTAGGTGGTTTGCAATTAATGGTTCCTGATGAAAATGTGATCTCGCGCATTTTACCAAGTTTCGATGATTGCTATTATGTAATGGCGTATCCTGGTATCGAAGTATCAACTAAAGCAGCCAGAGACGTTTTACCTACAACTTATAGTCGTAGTGACGTTATCAGCTACGGTCAAAACTTAGCTACATTTGTTGATGCATGTCATCGTCAAGATAAAAGCCAAGCATTCTCAGTACTAACCGATGTGATTGCAGAACCATATCGCACAGACTTGTTGCCAAAATATGAAGCCTCTCGAGATTATTTAAGCTCGCAAGGCGCGTTAGCCGTTGGAATTTCAGGCTCAGGCCCGACACTATTTTGTGTTTGTGATAGCGAAAAACAAGCAGAGAAATTTGCCCTATGGTTACAAGAGAACTATTTACAAACAGCATTAGGCTTTGTCCATGTGTGTAAAGTCGATGATGTTGGCGCAACAGAAATTTAACTTATATATTAATAACGATTGGCATTGGTCATATATAAATACGACGGCTAACCAATCTTAGTGAACAGATTATTAGGAACAACAGTGAAATATTATAATTTAAAAGAAAATGATGAGCAGGTAACTTTTGCTCAAGCAGTCAAGCAAGGTTTAGGTAAAAATCAGGGCTTGTTTTTCCCTACCGATATGCCAAAACTTGATAATATCGAAGAGCTATTAGCACTGCCTTTAGTAGAGCGTAGTGTGAAAATATTACAACCCTTTGTTGAAGGTGATTTAACGAAAAGTGAATTAACTGACATTGTTACAGATGCTTTTAATTTCCCTGCTTTATTACAGCCTATTAGCCCAGAACGTGCCATTTTAGAATTATTCCATGGGCCAACGTTAGCTTTTAAAGACTTTGGTGCTCGCTTTATGGCCAAATGTTTACAGGTATTTGTTGCTAAAGATGCTAAAGCAAGTGGTGAGACTAAACCTTTAACCATTTTAACTGCTACGTCAGGTGATACAGGTGCGGCTGTTGCTCATGCATTCCACGGTATTGATAACATTCGTGTTGTTATCATGTATCCGAAAGGAAAAATCAGCTTGCTACAAGAAAAAATGTTTACCACGTTAGGTGGAAATATTGAAACATTAGCAGTTGATGGTGACTTTGATGATTGCCAAACATTAGTAAAGCAGTCTTTTGATGATAAAGAATTGGCAAATACCATTGGTTTAAATTCAGCTAACTCGATAAATATCAGTCGATTACTAGCGCAAGTATGTTATTACTTTGAAGCCGTAGCACAATTATCTCGAGCGAAAAGTGATTTAAGTAGCATCGTATTCTCAATTCCAAGTGGTAACTTTGGTAACCTAACCGCGGGCTTATTTGCCAAAGCGATGGGCTTGCCAATTAAACGTTTTATTGCCGCAACTAACGCCAATGATACTGTGCCACGTTATCTAGAAACAGGTGAATGGACTCCGAATAGCACGGTAGCCACTATTTCAAATGCAATGGATGTGAGTAACCCGAATAATTGGCCACGCGTTGAACATATGTTGAAGAGTGGTATTGTTGAGCAGGGTTGTGTTAGCTCAGTATCTATTGACGAAGAACAAACCCAATCAACCGTCATCCAACTTCGTAAGTTAGGTTATATTAGTGAACCGCATGCTGCTGTCGCTTATAAAGCACTACAATATAGCGCTGCTGAAGGCGAGTTTGGTGTCTTTTTAGGAACAGCTCATCCAGCTAAATTTAAAGAAGTTGTTGAAAGTATTCTTGGTCAACCGTTAGGCTTACCAAAAGAGCTTGCCGATTGTGCTGGCGAGCCTATTTTGTCGCAAGATCTTGCAGCAAATTTCAATGATTTACGTAGCTACCTGCTGAGTTAAGCTGGGTGTAAAACCTCGCACTAACTATTTTGAGAATGCTTAATTGCATTACTTAACGTAAAATATAAAAGCTATCACTTAGGTGATAGCTTTTTTTATTGCTAAACCCCTAAATCGTTGGATATGAATATGATGAAACCACAATGGCAACAGCTTGTTAATCGAGAAGCGAAGCAAGGCTACTTTAAAAAATTAGTCACTGAAATAGCAAAACAAAGAGCGTCAGAAATTTCAATTTATCCAGCAGAAAATGATGTTTTTAATGCCTTTAATCATGTCGATATAGCGGGGGTTAAAGTTGTCATTCTAGGGCAAGATCCTTATCACGGAAAAGATCAGGCACACGGCTTAGCTTTTTCAGTGCAGGATGGAGTTAAGGTACCACCATCACTTGTTAATATTTATAAAGAACTGTCGACTGATGTTGAGGGCTTTAAAACACCAAAGCACGGCTGCTTAACACATTGGGCAGAGCAAGGAGTACTTCTGCTAAATACGGTTTTAACTGTGCAGCAAGCAAATGCTCATTCCCATGCAAAGTTGGGTTGGGAGACCTTTACTGAACAAGCCATTAACGAATTAAATGAGCACAATGATGGCTGTGTCTTTATTTTATGGGGAGCACATGCACATAAGAAAGGTAAAAATATTAACCAAGAAAAACATTTAGTTTTAACGGGGCCACATCCATCACCACTGTCTGCTTACAGAGGTTTTTTTGGCAGCAAACACTTTTCCCAAACTAATGATTGGTTAGCTAAACACGAAATTAATCAAATTGATTGGCATTTACCTCTAGGGACTTAGGGTAAAAGAAATTAATGATAATTCCTCTACTATTGAAAGTGCGTGATTTCAGTAGCAGTTATCACAGTGCCTTAACAACTTTATAATGGATTTTATTCTGCTATATTTTAAATAGCATGGAGTTCTACACTGAGGGGAAAACCTAATGAGCATAAATTTTTCACCGTTCGATGAATCGTCAGTGATAATACTGAAACTATTAGCACAGCACTTTCCTACGCCAACAGAAATTGGCTTTAACGATGTTTTTGTCGACTCTGAGATGGACATTGACAAACGTGCTGCTCATATTGGCACGATAGCGTTTTTACGTCATGAAGATCTTATCGCTCATGACGTGGGTAGCGCATCGTCTTTTATTCTTACTCGAAAAGGATTAGCGTTATTTAATGAAGATATCATTAAGCGTTTAAAAGAGCAGCTCAAAAGTGAGGTAAATAATATTTAATCTCAACCTAAGCCGCTGTTCTACTTATACCCACTCCACTTGAATATGCTCGTTTCAGGAAGTTTGAGCGATTCATAATCAAGGCGCATTTTTTTATTAAGGGTCATTCCCTTAAAAAGAAATGTAACGCAGAGTATGATTTGCTCAGTCTTCCCCAGGGGGCTGGTTTAGAAACGCTTTATGCTGCGTTATTGATTTCGACAATAGAATAACTATTCTCTTCAATCAATGTCTTGCCTAAAGGCGTTTCTAATTCCAGCTGAATCATGCATCTTCAAGTGGAACGGGTATAGATAGCTACAGAATATTAATTATCAAAATGAATAATCATTTCGGCAGCTTCACAATGACAATTGTGGCCACATAAAATACAGCTATAGCCTTGTTTACTCTCTTCATTCCACTTGTCAGGGTGTGATTTTATTAATTTTCCGCCACATTTACTGAAATATGACACGGCACTATTATTCGGGCTTTGTTTCCATAAATGACTTATGCCTGCTTGAGCGCCTTGTTGCTGTGCAGCGTTGATGGCAAGTTGTAATAGTTGTCTACCAATGCCTAAGCCTCGATATTTTTCATCAACGGTATTACATTTGAAATAACAGCACTTTTGGCTATCTACTTGCCATAAGTGTGGGCTGCACCATTGATCTATTTGCCATTGATTGGCCGAATAAGTACTACGAAAGCCGACAACTTGGTCATCAAGCAGGGCGACAAAACTACAGTTAATGTTATTAATTATGCCTTTATTGGTCCACTCAATAATTTTATCATCATCTAAATAACCATCGCCATGAACAAAATTGGCGAGCGTGATCACTTGTGAGAAATATTCTGATGTTAAAGCTAAATACTTAATAGTGTCATTTTTAATTGTCATGGTTTTCTTAACGCATCTAATTGATTATCTCAACGCTAAGATAGCAAAGCTTTAACTAACTTGCAGTGAAATTTACTTATCAATTAGTTGGGGTAACTGAGCTAGTTTACGTTAAACGATTTAATCGTTCGCCTTGGGTAAAGGAAATAATATTTTGGCTTAATAAATCAATTAAACGCTGTTGAGCTTCACTACTTGCCCAAGCGATATGCGCGGTTATTTTTAAATTGGTTAGCTTGTTATTAAGTAGTATGTGATCAGCAGAAGGCGGCTCTTGTGTTAATACATCTAAAATTGCATAGGAAATTTCTTTCGTTTTTAAAGCATTCAATAGAGCTGACTCATCAATTAATGCTCCTCGAGCTGTATTGACCAATACGGCGGTGTTTTTCATGCGAGATAATACACTTTCATTAATAAAATTTTCAGTTTCAGGCGTTTGCGGGCAATGTAAACTGAGAATATCTGCTTGTTCTATGACCTGATCAAAAGAAACTCGTTCTACTCGAATAGTGCTGGCTTGAGGCCGTTCACTAATGAGTACTTTCATATTAAACGCCTTCGCAATATCAGCAACTGCTTTACCTAGGCTACCGTAGCCAATAATACCAAGCGTTTTTCCTGCTAATTCACTGATGTTATTACCGTGATAACAAAAGGTATCATTGCTTGACCATAAACCTTGTTCAGTATTGCTATTATGGTGACTTGTTTGCTGATAATACTCGAGTAACTGGGCAAAGACATACTGTGCGACAGACTGTCCCGCATAACCACTAACATTCGTTACGGCAATATTTAAATGACTAGCAGCTTCAATATCTACATTGTTATAACCCGTTGCACTGATACAAATGAGCTTTACCTTAGGTAAGGCGGATAAAACTTCTGCCGTTAACTGTACTTTATTGGTAATAATAATATCTGCATCTAGACAGCGCGCCATTACCTCAGTAGGTGACGTATTGGCATAACAAACTAACTGGGTTACCTGTTGCTCAATGACAGAAAAATCAATGGCAGAACTGAAGGTTTGTTTATCTAAAAATACTGCGCGCATGGTGTTTACTCTATTTTTTATAGTTGCCTAATAAAAATAAGCTAGGTAATTCGAATAGAACTAGCTAGCTTATTTACATATTCAGGTACCGCAAGACATTGCTGTCATGTTATATAAAGAGTGTAAATCACTCTACCCAGGTCGACCATCTTTTCTTTCGTTTATTAACATAGGACCGTAACCGGCAATAAATATAACAAAAGCAATGATCCAAAATCCACCACTGATATCAATAAATAATAAAGTTTTTTCAGGAACAGCCCATGGGCCAAAGGAACGTACCAGTGCGGCTAAATTTATTAAGATATAGGCAACTGTCATTGATTTTGGTGGTGTTAATGGACGGCCTGTATGGCCTAAAGAAACACGTGATATCATGGCTAAAATCATACCGCCAATACCGCCAATAGTCAGTAAGTGCCACACATGATTACTTGTTACTTCAGGTATTAAATAACTTGCACCAAGCACGAATAAACCAAAGCAGATAAATTTCATAGCGCCGTGAATAGACCATAAAAGAGGAACATTTAACGTTATCCAAGGACGCCATCTCACCCAACGCATCGTTTGAAATACGCTAGCAATGATAAGTAATACGCCAAAGAATGTCGCCGAAAAACCAACTATTGGTTGTAGTAGAAGACTGAACATAGCAATATCTAAACTTCCATTAGCAGCTTTATCTAACCAAGGTAGCGGTGCAGCTTTAGGCGTTTTTGTGCCATTGGCTGTAAACATTGGAGCAACACGACCAGCCATTACTGACATTAAAAAGGTTACTAACATAACACCCGCATAACCAGAGTAGACGCTATTGAATGTTGTCGGGTAATGTATTGATAAGTGCATCTCTAAATTAGCGATTGTGAATAAAGCGAGTAGCGGTACAAAGAACAAATTACGGTATTGCTTCATGGCAATAATTGGTTTGGCTAAGACATAAGCAACAGTGGGTAGAAAAAGTAGGTCGATTAGGCTGCTTAGTGTTGAGCCGAGTAAGTCAGGAACGACTAGCAAAGTGCGACCCGCTAACCAGAGCATGAATAATGCGAGTAGTGTATTGCCTTGAGCGCCTCTAACGCCAGTCCAATTTTGTACAGCAGTTAATAAAAAACCTGCAATAATGGCGCCGCCAAAACCAAAAATCATCTCATGAATGTGCCACCAATAACCGCCGCCTAAAGGTGATAAGCTAATTGTTCCCTTATACATTAATAGCCAAAGCGTAATGGCGAAAACGCTAAATAACGCCCCGCTTAGAAAAAAAGGTCTAAAACCTAAGCGTAATAACGGTGGAATTTTTTGTTCTGTTTTTAAGTCGGTGATTTGCATCATTTGCGTGCCTTGTATACATCTAAGATAATTACGACATAATTGTTAAGAATGATTGTAATGAATAGTCAGTAGTGATGCCCGAAATAGATCAAGGTATGGTCAATAATATTGTGGAGATAACGAAAATAGATAGGCTATCAAGTGTTGATAGCCTAACTTGCTAATGGGGAGGTTTATTACTGTTGAACGAACTTTGTCACTTGGCTGACAGAAGCGGCTCCCACTTGTGTAGCGACCAACTCTCCTTTGTTCATTAATAGTAATGTGGGAATACCTCGAATACCAAACTTAGCCATCAATTCTTGGCTGTTATCTGCGTTTATTTTTATGACTTTAATATTTTCATGTTCTTGTGCTATTTGCTCAACAACGGGGGCTAGCATTTTACATGGTGCACACCATGGTGCGTAAAAATCTATTAGTACCTTGCCTGTTGCTTGTTCTACTTCTTGAGAAAATTGTTCAGCTAAAATCTCTTCAACTTTTATCAATGTATCTGTGCTCATGATGTACTCCATCTGTTTTTTTGTTACTAAATTTCTACCAAAGGGTAGCTAAATGCTGTTTATTTAATGCGTATATTTCAGGTGATATGTCAGCGGTTAATCAACCCTCAATCAGTAAATGCAGTGTACTGAAGTTGCAATTACTTTATTAGATGTGTTTAATGGAATTCATTGTTCTAAAAATGAAACAATAGAAAGGAAGTATAAAATTGAGTAATTTAGATGATTTGCATTTATTTGTTAGCTTAGTTGAAGCGGGATCTTTTACAGCCGCCGCAAAGGAGTTAGGTATAGCCAAATCTAAGTTAAGCCGGCGTTTAGTATCGCTAGAGAAGAAACTAGGTTGTGAGCTTCTTCTACGTACTACGCGAAAGCAAGAGCTCACCGATAGTGGCCGATTGCTTTTTTGTGCCAGCAAAGAGCATATAGATGCTTTGGCTAAGGTCGAGGAAGAGCTTTCTTCATCATTACATCAGCCCCAAGGTAAGCTGAATATTTTATTACCCCTAGATTTTTTTAACCAAATTATAAGTACATTAATTGGCGATTTCTTAAGTCGTTATCCTAAAATCCACTTACATTGTCAGCATTATTCAGGATCGGTTCCTGAATTTGATCCCAAGTTTGACCTTTGTTTTGTCTTGCATGAACAAGCGTTGCCAACAACAAACTGGATTGCTAAAGAATTGTTAAGTTTTCCACAATCTATTTATTATTCACCGACAATGTCGTCGGAAACAGAAAGTCAATTGTGTCAAGAAAAAGCAATTAAACCAGAACAACTTAGCCATTATGACTGTATTTTAGAAGAAGAAGGTCAGCCGTGGCATTTTCGTAATGGTGATAAAATTGAGCAAGTTAATGTTAACGGTAGAGTGGTACTTTCTAGTCCAGAAATGCGTCTTCGTGCGGCGGAGCAGGGCTTGGGTTTGTGTAAGTTACCCGACTATGTTTTAAAAAATAGTGTATTAAAAAGCCGAGTATTAAAGAACAATTCACAAGCGCAATCACTTCAACGATTATCACTTACTCATGAGAGTGTTGCTCAGCGCTTAAGTGTACTTTATCAAAGTCGCCATGTTGCTAGTAAAACGAGAACATTTTTAGATTATTTTCAAAGTAATGTCGGGCAATTGCTGTAAACCTCTCTAGGTGATCTTTTTCATATGCAGTTTTGCCACAGACACTAACGATTGTTATGATGTGACATCTTTTTATTAACGAATAAATCATTGAATTTTATGTCAGCAACATCACTTGAACGAATTACCGTAGAGCCTGAAACTCCAGCAACTTCCTGTGTAATCTGGTTACATGGTCTTGGAGACTCAGGTGCCGGCTTTGCACCTATTGTACCTATATTTTCTTTACCAGAAAATCACGGTATACGTTTTATTTTTCCTCATGCACCTGAGCAAGCCGTAACGATTAACCAAGGTTATGTTATGCGGTCTTGGTATGATATCAAAAGCCTAGATTTACATAATCGTGCTGATATGGACGGTGTTTTAGCCTCTGAAAAAAAGGTACAGGCGTTAATTCAAGAACAAATTGATCAGGGTATAGCAGCTAAAAATATCGTATTAGCTGGCTTTAGCCAAGGTGGTGTATTGAGTTTATTTACTGGTTTACGTTTTGGGCAAAGCTTAGCGGGTATCTTGGCATTATCTTGTTATTTACCTACATCCGATGCATTACCAGAGCAATGTCACAGTGCTAATGCAGCGACGCCTATTTTACAAAACCATGGTGAGCGAGATGATGTTGTACCAATGAGTGCTGGTAAAATGGCAAATACATTATTAACAGCAGCTGACTACAACGTGGCTTGGAAAAGTTATCCAATGGACCATTCGGTATTACCCGATCAGCTGAAGGATATTTCCGCTTGGTTACAAGCGAGGTTGTTAGGTTAGTCATTAAGTCCACATTGAGTAGTATAAATGGGTATAGTTGCTTTAAGTCGTGGTCTTGTTAGTCACTGACATATAAAACTGAGGATGATGAATGGACAGGATAAAAGCACGTAAGGGAATGGACAATACCGTGAAGGCAGCAATAAAGTTCAGGCCTGACAATGGCTGGTTTAATAGTCAGTACTTAACTGTTGCTAACGTGCTAAAAATCATAGTTTTCTTAACTCTGTGTTTTTTTATCTATAAAAAGTCTACCCAATCTCAACAAGAAAATGATGATAGCTTAATCTACCTTGCCATGCCTAAAGTAGATGACATTTACTTTTTAGACTTCAGAGTCCTCAGTGATAACCTGAGACCAAATGAAAAATATAGAATTGCTAAAGTAGTCGATATTACCGGTGATGTGGTAACGCTACTTTATGGCAATATCTTTTATCTACGCCAACAATCGCTAAAAGATAGTATTCGCTATGGCCAGTTAAGGTATAAAGGTTATTTTGAGTCTAAGCGTTATGACTTATCATTAACGCAGATAAAAGCAATGCATGACTCTAGCGCTATTTATATGGTTAAACGTCCAGATAAAAACATGCTATTTGGGAATTATATTAATGATCCTAAAACGGATCTAAGTACTAATTTGTATATTCCAGGTAAGCGTGAAAATCTCGCAGGTCTAAGTTTGCTAAAATCTGACTACCTTGAAAATAATGTAGAACAAGCTTTTGAACGTTTTAGTAGCTCAGCCCAGTTAGGCTTTGCACAAGGGCAAGTGAACTTCGCGCAAATGTACTTGAACGGTGATTATATTAATAAGGATCTCACTCAAGCCTTGTATTGGTTTAAGCAAGCAGCACTGCAAAGTGATAAAGCAGGCGTACTTAAATACGTGATTGTTTGTCGGCAGGTTAGTTCTTGCCAAGAGGCTGATTTTTACCAAGAGTTATTAGATGCTGGCGTAAATATAAAAGTGAGAAAAATCGATTTTACCTTATCACCTAATGAAATAAGTTAAACTTGTACAATCTACGTAGACTAATCTTATTTAGTCTACGTAATCTTATTGATAAGCTACAGCGTATAAAAATTGAGACTTACGTCGTTCATAAAACTAAGAAAATTACTTCAAGCAATAATGGTGTTTTTTATTATTACCTCTGTCTAATTTTTTATTCGTGTTTATTAGAAGCATTAATTTACCTAGTTTAGTCCCCCTCCCTCTATTTTACCCTTCTCTTGATTACCCCGAGTAAAAACAGTAATGAGATAAATAATCTAACAAACTAATTGAAATATTTGGATTAATTCTAGAAATGTTAATTTTGGCCAAAATATCCATCGTAACGCATAATGATCTTAAGCTGTCATTTAACTATTATGTGTAGGTAGTTATTCAATAAAACTGCATAACCATATATAATCCCAGTTAAGATGGAATAGCTGTTATAAATACAATAATTTATCGTTATGACATACCATTCCTTCATAATAAAAGTGATATTTGAATCAGAAAAACTTTCAAATAGTGAAAAAATTAACTATAAGAAGTGGCTACAAGCCATAAAAATAACATTTCGGAATAGACACATGAAAGTAAAAAATTCGCAGGTATTTAAGAAGTCTGCCATATGCTTAGCACTGAGTTCTGCACTGGCTTTACCGGTAAATAGTTATGCAGAAGAGACAGTTAAAGAACCTGCAGCGGATGGTATAGAGCGTATCCAAGTTACTGCCTCTCGTCGAGCATCTACAGTGCAAGAAGCGCCGTTAAATATCACGGCACTTGATGGTGATGTGATGAAAGATCAAAATATAACTCAGTTATCTGATGTTGCTCGTTGGGTGCCGGGTTTAAGTGTTGCCGATCAAGGTGGTCGTACCGGTTCTCCGATTATCGTTCGTGGTTTAAATACCAACTCTTCCGGTCCTGATTCTGATGCTGGCACTGTTGCCACTTATATTGGCGAAATCCCCCTTGTCGTTGATATGAAACTCATTGACGTTGAACGTGTCGAGGTTCTAATTGGTCCACAAGGAACTTTATATGGCGCTGGCACACTGGGTGGTGCTATCCGTTATTTGCCAAATAAACCGATACTAGACGAAACATCAGGCTCGCTTTATGGTGATGTTTTTACGTTATCAGAAAGTGATGATACCGGTGGTGAAGCTGGTTTTGTGTTTAATACACCACTTATCGACGATGAATTAGCGGTACGTTTTGCTGTTAATTATTTGGATGAGCCTGGTTATGTTGATTACAACTATGTGGTTCGTGAAGGGGGTGTTTCATTGCCGGATCCGGATTGGTCAGATAGTGATGCGGTTAACAGTAACTTGAAACAAGTGAAAGACGCTAATTTCGAGCAAACAACGACAGCAAAAGCAATGATTCGCTGGCAACCTAATGATATTTTTGATGCAACCTTGTCTTACTTTTATCAAAAACAGGAAATTGGTGGACGTTCTATCGTTCATAATAATAGTTTAAGTGAAACAAACCCGTTATCTACGGTTATGGGTGAATATGAATCAGGTTATCGTTATCAAGAGCCAAGAGAAAAAGAAGACACTTTACTTAGCCTAGAAATGACCGTTGATTTAGGTTTTGCTGAACTGACTTCTGCAACCGGTTATTCAGAGTTCGAAGCTCTTGGCCAACGTGATCAAACCGATTTATTGATTCGTTTAGATTATAGCTATGAAGAATTCCCAGGCTTCTCAGCTTTTACTCGAGAAGTTGATGAAGCTGAAAACTTCACCCAAGAAATCCGTTTAGTATCCACAGGAAATTCAGCATTCTCTTGGATTGTCGGCGCTTATTATAATAAATTTGAAAGCTTTAACGATAGTCGTGAATATACACCGGGTTTTGACCAATACGCCGTTGATAATTTTGGGGCAGAGCAATTACGTCCTGACTCTCTAGAATATGTCTCTGTGGATAAAGCCGAAATTACTGAGTCCGCTATTTTTGGTGAAATTACCTATAGCGTAACGGATAAGTTAACTTTGATGTTGGGAGCACGTTTCTATCAATATGATGTAGTCGCTCAATCTGATGCGGATTTACCTTTATTAAACACGATTTATGATGCGAGTTATGATCCAACATTAATAGATATAGAACTAATGGAGTCGGCAGCTGATGATGATGGCAGCCTATTTAAAGTTAATGCCAGTTATCAATTTAGTGATGATGTCATGGGTTACGCTACCATAAGTGAAGGTTTTCGAATTGGTGGTTCTAACGGAATTGCAGCTTGTGATGAAGATATTGGACAACAGCAAAGTGTTTGTGCTCAACCTGATGAATTATTGTATGAGCCAGATACCACCACAAACTACGAGTTAGGATTTAAGAGTACTTGGTTTAGTAATCAATTACACTTTAATGCCGCACTCTTTATGGTGGAGTGGGACAATGCTCAAATTGAAGGAGCGACGGAAGTTGGTCAACAACCTTACACCTCTAATGCGGGTGAAGCAGAGGCGTCAGGTGTTGAAATATCAAGCAGAGCCATGCTGACTGATAGTCTTATTGCTTATGCTACGTATGCTTATACTAAGGCAGAATTGACCAGTGATGATGTTCCTGACATTGGTTTGGCAGGTGATCGCTTACCCGGTTCACCAGAACAACAATTTTCATTAGGCGCAACCTATTCGACTGAAGTATTTGGTGGTACAGGTTTAGATATTAACTATGGTTTAACCTATCAAAGTGATGTTTACTCTAAAGTTGGACTACGAAATAATGGCGAAGCTTTACCCAGTTATGCGTTAAGTAATATGTCAGCACGCTTCTCTGAAGATGTTTGGTCGGTGACCCTATACGTAGATAACATGTTTGATAAATATGCTTATAGCTCAGTTCGTCGTGATGTGGGTGATATAACTACTGCAAATGATCCTGCAATTCAACGTAACTATGGTCACTACTTAATAACGCCACGTAAAGTAGGGATTCGCTTCGATTACTTGTTTGATCTGTAGGTATTGATTTAACAAGAAGTATGAAATTAAGGCACAGTATTATTTACTTTATATAAATAATACTGTGCCTTTTTTATAAGCAGTAGTGACTCAAAATAACTATTATCTAGTAAATTAAAATTAAATGGTTTAAGCATGTCTAACACAATAAAAAAATTGCACCAGCAAGCACAAAAAGCTTTAAATCAAGGTTTGTATCAACAAGCGCATCAGCATTTAATTTTAATTTTACAGCAAGATAAGTACTTTGCTGATGCCTATTTTTTATTAGCTATGATTGCCAGTGCCCATCATAATTTAACAAAAGCGATTGAATTGATTAAGCAAGCCAATGTACTTGCTCCTAAGAACCCTGAGTATTTATCACAACTTGCCAAACACTATGCGCTCGAAAATAATCATGTTGAAGCACTGCACTTTGCAGAACTTGCCGCTAAATTAATCGCTAAATTAACGGTTCAATCCTCATTAACTTTAGATACGCTCGGCGTGGCGTATAGCCAAATGGGATTGCATGAAAAAGCGGTTAAGTTTTTTAAAAAATCCGTGGCTATTAATGATAAAAATCCAAATTATTTCTTTAATTTAGGGGCTTCATTAAAATTTATTGGTGACTTCGATGGCGCTAAAAAAGCCTATGAAAAAACTATTTCAATGGCGCCAAACTATTACAAAGGACATTCGGCATTAACGGGGTTAGGTGGAATATCAAAAGACTGTAATCATATTCCTCTTCTTGAGCAATTATTTGAAAAAACTCAGCACGCAGACGATAGATTATATATAGGCCATGCCCTAGCACGTGAATATGAAGCCTTAAAAGATTTTGACAAAGCATTTCACTACTTAGATACGGCAAAAAAATTCAAGCTCAAACAATTGAACTACAGCATTAATGAAGACAAAGCGCTGTTTAAAAGTCTTGTGAGCCACTTTAAAGGCAGCAAGCCGTCTCTGTCCCAGGGATTTGAAAGCGATGAAGCAATATTCGTGGTTGGTATGCCAAGATCAGGGACAACCTTGGTTGAACGGATTATTTCACAACATACCGATGTGACTAGTGCAGGGGAGTTGCAACACTTTGGCTTACTCGTTAAAAAAATGGCTAAAACCGCTAGTAATCGTGTGATCGATACCGAGACAGTAACAGCAACAAAAAACATAAACTTTAATGAGTTAGGTAAAGCATATATTGAAAATACACGAGCAATAACCGGAAAGACAGCAAGGTTTGTCGATAAAATGCCATTAAATGTACTTTATGTTGGTTTTATTCTACAAGCATTACCCAAGGCAAAAATTATCTGTTTAGATAGAAATCCATTGGATACTATTGTGAGTAATTTTAGGCAGCTATTTTCTGTCAATCAATCGTATTACAGTTATGCTTACGATCTGAAAAGTACTACGGAATTTTATTTGTTATTCAAACAATTAGCTGAGTTGTGGCTAGAAATTTTTCCTGAAAATTTTTATCTAATTAATTATGAAAAATTGGTTAATGATCCTTTGAGTGAAGCCAAGCAGCTTATTGAATTTTGTGATCTTTCTTGGCAAGAACAATGTGTAGATATTCATCAAAACTCAGCACCAGTGGCTACCGCTAGTGCGCTGCAAGTTCGTAGTCCTATTAATAATCGCTCGATTGGTAATTGGAAAAAATATGATGCTTACCTTGATGATGTAAAAAAGAGTTTAGCCACTAACATTGACACTTAATCGTTTCAATCAATGTATTGTTTTATGGTTAGATAGCTAGACGTTAAGCTCCGGCCTGATGAAGTGCTATTTAGCCGTTACCAGTTAAGGAATCTGATATAACTTGAATGGTAGCAGCTATAAACTATTCTTCACGGTATGATTCAGCGACTAAATGATGACGATTTAACAGCTTATAAAACTCAGTACGGTTACGCTGAGCAATGCGTGCAGCTTGTGATACATTTCCTGCCGTAATTTTTAATAATTTAGATAAATAATCACGCTCAAAATGATCTCGTGCTTGCTGAAAAGATGGAAACTGAGTTGAATCATCACGTAGTGCATTTTTTACTAAATTTGCACTGATGACGCTTTCACTCGATAGTGCAATACTTTGCTCTATCACGTTTTGCAACTGCCTGATATTACCTGGCCAAGGGGCACTAATAAGTAACTCCATAGCTTCTTGATTGATGCTTTTTATGGGCACATTTGAGCGAGCAACCGCCTGATTTAAAAAGTATTGTACTAACAATGGAATGTCTTCTCTTCGTTGCGCTAAAGTGGGTAACTCTAACTCAACAACATTAAGTCGATAATATAAATCTTCTCTAAATGTACTGGCTTTAATCGCTTTTGTTAAATTAACATGAGTTGCTGAAATGATCCGTACATCGACCTTTACCGCTTGGGTGCTACCTACCGGTCTTACTTCTCGTTCTTGTAAAACGCGTAATAGTTTTACTTGAAAGCTTAGTGGCATATCACCAATTTCATCTAAGAATAAAGTACCGCCATTGGTTGCTTGAAATAAACCTTGATGATTTCGTTCAGCGCCGGTAAACGCCCCTTTAATATGACCAAACAATTCAGACTCAAGTAGTTGCTCTGGTATAGCAGCGCAATTGATTGCGGTGAATACTTTATTTTTTCTGTTACTGGCTTGATGAATTGCTTTTGCTAGCAATTCTTTACCTGTGCCGCTTTGACTATGAATAAGAACACTAAAATCACTGTTAGCTACTTGTTTGGCTTGTTGTAATAGTGAAGTCATCACAGTACTTCGACTAATTATATTATTACGCCATAGCTCTGTTTCACTCGTTTTTTCGCTATTTGAGGGCTGTAAACGTATTGCTTGCTCAACGGTATCGAGTAGCTCTTGGCTTTCAAAAGGTTTAGTTAAAAAACTAAATACACCCTGTTTAGTGGCGTTAATCGCATCAGGAATAGTGCCATGGGCAGTCATAATTACTACAGGGATATTCGGATGCTGTATTCTAATTTGTTCAAATAGTGCCATTCCATCCATGCCTTCCATACGCAAATCGCTAATAACTACCTGAGGAATAAAGTTTTGTAATCTTCCTAAAGCGATTTTTGCATTGGCGGCAGATTCAACATTATAGCCTGCAGCGGATAAACGAATACCGAGCAAACGTAACAAACTTGGATCATCATCCACTATAAGAATTTTAGCTGAGTTACTGGTAACTGTTTGGCTACTTAGGTTCATAATATTTTCTCTCTCTTAGCCACGGTCGCTAATGTTTTTGTCTATTTTTTTTAGTAATATCAACTGCTTATTTACAAGGTCTAATTGTTGGTTTAATTGTTCAATGGTCGCGCGGTGTTCATCATTATGTTGATTGTATTCTTTGTCAGCGCGCGCTTGCTTTTCAAGTAAACGAAGTTGGATATTTAATTGATCTCTTAATAACATAATAAAAGCTAGGTTATCTTTACTCATTTTATTACTTGCTAATAAATGTTCATTGAGTAGTCGTTTTGCTTTGTAAGGTTGATTAAGCCCTGGATTTGGTAAACTATAGAGTAAGATAAGTTTGCCTTGGCTAAGGGTTTTGTCATCGAGTTGACTAGTCAATAATGATTGCTGATTTTTCTCTTCTAATAAGAGCTGCTTATTACTTAGGGTTTTTAATGTTAAGTAATACTGACTATATTTGATCGAATCATTAGTATTATCATTATTAGTAACATCATTATGAGTAATAATCGCTGGCTCAGTTACTTGGCAAGCGGTTGATAAGCTGGTTAAGAGCAGAATAAATGCGATCGAAAGGCACTGTTTAGCTGATCTAATTGTTGAATGTTTTACGCTCAGGTTAGTTATTTTCATAATTCATTATCTGTTTGCGTATTAGGTAAAGTGATGGTGACACAGGCACCGCTTTCATTTGCTGCGCTGATTTTTTTTGCCTGTGTTATCTTGATATTACCATTTAGGCGAAGTAATAGCTCTTTGACTATAGTTAGCCATAAACCACTGCCTTTTATCTGACTGTTTATTGGGGCTTTACCCTGATAAAAAGCGTCAAATACTTTCTCGCTGAGCGACGGCTCTATCCCTGGCCCTTGGTCAATTATATTAATGGTTATGCACTCCTTGCTACTACTATAAGTTATTGTGATACTTCCATTTACAGGGGAATACTTTATCGCATTAGAGAGAATGTTATCTAAAATGACACTGAGTTGTTTGCTATTACTGTAAATAAAATAAGGACTGTTATTACACTTCAAAGTCAAATTTTTCGACTTGATATCGAGTTTTCGAACGTTACATGCATCGCTTATTAACTCAGATAAACTAATTTTATCTAAGCCATATAGGCTGGTTGAATCAAGGACAATATTGAATTCGAGTAAGTCCTCAATTAAACGCTGGAGGCGATTAACACTTACGCGAATTATATCGCAAATTTCTTGCTGGTCCTCATTGAGTGGGCCAACACTATTATCATAAATAAGCTCTGTGCCTTCCCTAATTGCAGCTAGTGGTGTTTTTAATTCATGTGATATATGACGGATAAAACTCGACTTTTGTAACTCAAGTGCATGAAGCCGTTGGCGCATATTTTCTAGCGCATCTGCTATTTCCCTGACTTCAGCAGGGCCGTGTAAGTTAATTTCTTGTTCAAAACTACCTTGCTCAAGCAATTGAATTTTATCAGTGAGTCGTTTTAATGGTTTGGTGATCAAAATGATAAATACACCGGCAATTAGCAGAGTGATAGGAATAATATATAAGCGCTCAAGAATGCTATTACTAATCTCTTCGGTGGTGTGTTGTATATCTAGAACTTGCTGATTAACAACAAAAGCGCTGCGTTTCTCTAGCTGCTCATTAATAAGTTGTAATGGTTTAAACTCTTGTTGGATTTGCTCTAATGAAAAAGCACTAACATCATCACTTAACATTAGTTCTTTTATTCTATAACTTTCAGCTTGTAGCGACGTTAGCCGCTCTTTTAATACTTTATCTTGCTGTTTAGCTGATGTTTCTTGAATTATATCTTTTAACGTTTTTTGGTGGCGACTAAATACGGCAAGTAATTCATCGTCTTTAAGTACCACAAATTGACTAGCAGAGCGCTCTAATTTAGCAATAGTGTCATCAAGCTTACTGTTAAGTTGTGTTAGTTGCGCAACATTGTAAATAGCGGTAGTACTTTGCTTTGCTAATTCACTGGCTTTATTTGCACCAAAAAGCAAAGCCATCACTAACGGCATTGCGACAAAGGTAAAACCAATTAATGTTAATTTCTTAATAGAAATCTTGTTAAGAAGAGATTGGCTAAAATTAAAAAAAGAAAGTGTTAACTGCCTTGGTAATCGCTTACTTTTTTTTGGGTTGTTAAGAGAAGTCATAAAATCTAGCCTGAACGCTTTACGATGGTTACATCTGAATGCCCTTTGTATGACAAAAATAAAGTAAAAACAAGAGTGTCTTTATTTTGAGACAACGACAAATGATAATTCTAATTTTATTAAGTTGTTGTAAAGTAACATTTTATTTTATTTTATATAGCTTTTTTATTTAACAATAACTGGCAATATTTTATTGTGTTGTTATTTGGTGACACTTCAGCAAGTTTTTAGTGACTTAATTGCTGGTTAAGTCTTTTTAAATCAATGGCTTATTTGTTTTGGCACGCTCTATGCAAAACCTCAATTGATAATGGATTTAACTAGCGCCTATAAAACGCTTTAATATTAAAAAAGAGGATTCACCATGGATAGTATCAGTTTAACTCAAGTAACCGCATTTGTAGTAGCCGTAAGTATGGCATCTTTTTTCGTCAATGCTGATGATGATCTCGCGTATACCAATGAAGATAATACCGTTGTAAATGCTGAAAACTCTGCTAACGCAGAAGCAATTACAGCAGCTATTGAAGAAGTAAAAGAGCCAAGCGATAAATTTACTTTTACTTCATTAGATATGGACAAAAATGGCATGTTAAGCCGACAAGAAGTTGTTGATGGCGAAAATGAATGGTTAGTGAAGTCTTTCACAAATATAGATAGTAATGCTGATAACTCAGTTACAGAACAAGAATTAGTTGATTTTGTAGCTAAAAAGGCAGCGACCACTAAATAGCAAATAAACAGCGAGTATAACTTACTCACGACAGTTTTAGGGGAGCTCCCAACCCCCTATCAAATCAGTAGTTATCTTTCTTAAGGACTGAGAAAGTTTCTGCATCGATTTGGTATATACCCGTTCCACTCCCCTTGGGTCGGCTACTTCAGTAGTCGGCCTTTTTTATATGCTCTAATATAGTCAGTTTACGGGGATGTCAGAGAAAAAATGCTCATCATTGCATCTATTTTAAAGATGTTATTTGGATGTAGATTGCTAGAGAGTACAGAAAAATTATCTTGAGCATATTCTCCTGAATAACCATTAATAAAAAAAATCGTCTTGCTCATGAATGGCTCAAGCGACCTGAAGCTCGCAGCTCGCAGTTTGAAGTATCATGGGTATAAATGAGATTAACCGCTTTGATACTGCGATAGACGGTCCTTGCTGATATATCCACTACAGTTGATGCTTGATATAGTAATGGCAATTACTATAAAAAGAGAATATTCAATGAAACCCCTGTTTATCAAAGCATTTTTAGTTTCTAGTATTTTAATGGGTTGCTCAACAGCAACACAAGTTACCGATGTACAGCCCGCTGCTAGCACAATAACTAAAGCTACTGCCAGTGATGCAGCAGTTAAAGAATCTGAAGCGCTTCTTTTAGCTAAATGGCAAGGGGCTTTTCAGGGCGTCCCTGCATTTGACCAAGTAACATTAGCAGGCCTAGTGCCAGCAATGGAAACAGCGATGGCGACTAATTTAGCTGAAATCGATTTAATTGCTAATAATCCCCAAGCGCCTACATTTGAAAATACTATTGTTGCTATGGAAAAAACGGGCAGTGACCTAGATAGAATTTTCACGTATTACGGTATTTGGCGCTCAAATAAATCAAGCAGTGAATTTAGAACAATTGGTACAGAACTAGCACCGAAATTATCTACTTTTACATCAACGATTAAACAAAACAAAAAATTATTTAATCGTATTTCAGCTGTTTATAATTCTGATGAAGTTAAATCACTGAGTCCGGCAAAACAGCGTTTAGTTTTATTAACTTATAATAGTTTCTCACGTGATGGCGCGACTTTAAATGATAGCGATAAAGAACGTTACGCCCAAATTAATCAACGTTTAGCGCAGTTGCAAACAAAGTTTGGTAATAACGTTTTAGCCGATGAAGAAAGTTATGTTGTTTACTTAACTAAAGCACAGTTGGGTGGCTTACCTGAGTCTATTGTTAATGTTGCCGCTGCTGCAGCGACCGAACGAGATCATCAAGGTGAGTATGCAATTACCAACACTCGTTCTTCTATGGACCCCTTTTTAACGTATTCAACAGAGCGTGCTTTAAGAAAACAGGTTTGGCAAAACTACTACAGCCGTGGTGATAATGGTGATGAGTTTGACAACAATGCCATCATTGCAGAAATATTACAGCTGCGTCATGAACGTGTCGGCTTATTAGGCTATAAAAACTATGCCTCGTGGCGCTTAGAAGATCGCATGGCTAAATCACCAGAGAATGCTATCGCTTTGATGGAGTCTGTTTGGCCAGCAGCCATTGCTCGTGTCGATGAAGAAGTTACTGACATGTTAGCTATTGGAAAAAAGCAAGATGGTATAGAGCAAGTACAAGCTTGGGATTATCGTTTTTATGCCGAGAAAGTACGTAAAGATAAATACGACTTAGACTCTGATGAAGTTAAACAGTATTTACAGTTAAATAATTTACGTGAAGCTATGTTCTATGTAGCTGGGCGCTTATTTAATTTTAATTTTGTGGAAGTGACAGATGGTTCAGTACCGGTATTTCATGAAGATGTTCGTGTTTGGGAAGTAAAAGATAAAACTTCAGGTGAGCATATTGGCCTATGGTATTTAGACCCATTTGCACGCAAAGGTAAACGTTCAGGAGCATGGGCGACTACCTATCGTTCTCACACTACGTTTGGCGGTAAGACAAATGTATTGTCTTCTAACAACTCCAACTTTTCTAAAGGTGTTGCTGGACAACCTACTTTGATTTCTTGGTCAGATGCAGAAACCTACTTCCATGAATTTGGTCATGCTTTACACTTTTTGGCATCAAAAGTTGAGTACCCAACACTTAACTCTGGCGTGCGTGATTACACTGAATTTCAATCACAACTATTAGAGCGTTGGTTATCAACTGATGAAGTGATTGACAACTACCTTGTACATTACAAAACGGGCAAAGCCATGCCTAAAGCGCTTATAGCTAAAATTAAACAAGCAGCAACCTTTAATCAAGGCTTTAGTACTACAGAGTATTTAGCTTCTGCTTTGGTTGATATGAAGTTTCATACCGTTGACCCAACAGGTATTGATCCAGATAAATTTGAGCGTGAAACGTTAGCTGAATTAAAAATGCCTAAGCAAATTGTTATGCGTCATCGTAGTCCGCAATTTGGTCATATCTTTAGCAGTGAAGGGTATGCGTCAAGTTATTATGGTTATATGTGGGCTGAAGTCTTAACGTCTGATGCGGCAGAAGCTTTTGCAGAAGCTCCAGGTGGTTTTTACGATAAAGATGTTGCCGATAAACTGGTAGAGCATTTATTTAGTGTTCGCAATGCGGTTGATCCAAGTGAAGCTTATCGTGCCTTTAGAGGCCGAGATGCAAAAGTTGAAGCGTTAATGCGTGATCGCGGCTTTCCGGTAAAAGCTGAAGATTAACTACTGACGTAAATAGTAGTCATACCAATCGCATTAAGTATTACAATCATTAAAAACTCGCTTCGGCGAGTTTTTTTATGCCCATTATTTATTGTTAAATAAGAGTTTTTGTTAAAAATTTCATTTTTAGTTACTTTAACTGGTAGTTTTAAGGTTTTTCTTTGATAGCCGAAATGTATTCGCGTTATAATTTGTAAAAGTATGTAAATTTTTGTAAGAAACCACCTTAAAAGGACCTTAAATGAAAACCTTAAACATCTGTATTGCTTGTGTAGGACTGTCGATTTTGACGGCTTGTCAGTCAACCGATAAACCCGCGACTACTAAAAATTCTGAAGTTAACCAACAAACTAAATACTTTGTTGAAGCGAAAACCTCCCTCGATAAGCTAAAGGATGACATTAATCAAGGTCGAAGAGATCAACTCGCTTATTTTGCACCAGGTACTTTTGAGCAAGCGGTTGAAGAATTTGATAATGCGACTGAAGAATATATGGATATAGGCCAAAATGGCACATCCTCGTTAAATGTTTTTCAAAGTGATACCGAGCAATACCAAGAAGCTAAGCAAGAAATTATTAATTACATTGCGCTTGCCAATCAAAAACTAAAATTTTCTTATAGCATTAAAGAAACGGCAGAAAGCACCTTGGCCGCAACTTTTACTCAACAAGCACTATTAAAAGATATTGGTGCACCTAAAATTTATGCCAAAGATTATAGAGATATCAATGAAAGAATTGATGATCTCGTTGAATATATTGACGAGGGTAAAGTAAGTAAGGCACAAGAACAACAGCCTGAATTACTGATTGATATGCAAGCACTAGAAGTGCGTACCGTACGTGTTAATGCACTAGGTCAGCTTGATTCCGATATTGCTTATATCAAGAAAAAAAGTTTGGCAAAATATGTTCCTATAAGTCATCAGCAGTTATTAACAGCCCGAAGTAATGCAAATGCAATTATTATTGCTACTCCTCGCGCCACGAAAGAAATTAAAGCCGCAGTAGAGCTTGCTGAATTCGAACTTGCTCACCTTTATCATACATCGAAAGAAGTAAATGCTTTGAAGAACACTAAAAGTAAGTCTTACGAGCAATACTTGCTCGATAAAGAAGTACTATTGCATACAGTCTCTGAATCTTTAGGTACTGCTGATGTACGTGATTTAGCAATGACAAAGCAATTAGAAGCAATAGCACTGCAAGCAGATACTATTAAAGGTAAGTTAACTACAGCTAATGCTGCTGTATTAGCATTGCAAAGTAATAACAGCCAGTCATCAGTGGCTACAGAAAGTCTTAGAACTGAATTCAAAAGTCAGTTAGTTAATTTAAACGGAAAATATGATGCTTTGGTTCTCGAAAATTCGGATCTTAATAAGCAATTGCAAAGTAAAGATATTGAGTTAATTCGTCTACAAGCCTATAAAGAAGCAGTATCAGATGTTGAAAGTAAACATGCTGCTGAAAAAGAGCGAGCGTTACAAGCACAGGCTAAGAAAGAAGCAGAACAAAAAGCACTAGCATTAAAAGAACAAGCCAAAAAAGAGGCGCTAGCTTTAGCAGCCAAGACAAAAAAAGAAGCAGAGCAAAAAGTATTAGCATTACAAGAGCAGGCTAAAAAAGAGGCGGAGCAACAAGCGTTAGCATTGCAAGTACAGGCGGTAGAGCCTGTAAAAGTGACAGTAGCTAAGCTCGATGTTGAAGAAGCGGCAGCAGTAGAAATTAAAGAAACAGTACTAGAAATTGAAGCTGTTGAACAAGTAGCAGAAATACCAGTGACAGTAAAAGATGACAAATAGCGGTATGACTTCAGAGTAATTTTCTTTGCATTTAAACTCGCTTCGGCGAGTTTTTGTATGCGTAAAATAGGCCCGTTAAGGCTAATCAGAGTCTCGAATTAGGGATGAAGTATAGAGTGCTTATATTCCTTAGACAGTAAAAAGCACTAACTAACGGGCTTTTCAATTTCACTAATGCCTTCTTGTACCATTTCACTGACATCTTCCAGTTTAGCGGCAATAATTACTTGTGCATCAAACAAGCCTCGATTGTAAAAGTGAGCGCCAACTTCTTTAGAAAAAAAATCGAGTAAAAACTCTGCATCAAACTGACCAAGATCTTGATCGAGCTCTTTGGCAAAATAGCCTTGAATCTTGGCAACTAACTGTTCTGTTTCTGTACTTGAGAATTTTATTGTACTCATAATAAATCTGCAAAAAGATATGAAAAGTGATAAATGATATTTTATTATTATACCGATTACCAATCAAGATCCATGTTTGCTGCCAATTGTATGAAAAGTGTAAGATTCTTAGTGTGTTAGTAGACTAAAGAAGTATGAGCTGTCATATTTACTTTGTTTTATATGGATATTACTATTAAAAGGATCTTACACGTTGAAACTATCAAAACTATCAAAACTATCAGCCTTGGTGGCTATGCTGCTGAGCAATACCGTACTTGCCGAAAGCTACCAGTCGTTTACGAAACTATCTTACGCCCATGAAAGTTACTTTGCTGAGGCACCAGATTATGGATTTTACAATAAAGGTGATTCGGATAACTTTTCGTTATCCAGTAAATATTATTTTGATGAAAGGCTAGCACTAGGCCCTTTAAATGAGTTTGCTTACATCAACACCAGCAGTAATGTCTTCGCTTCGGCGGTCAATCGGAATAGGGACGGTTCTTCTTTAATACATGGGCAGGACGCTAATTTTGATTCAAACGCTACTACCTATGGTATCGGAGGTCAATGGATAGTAAATAGCTTCATCATTGGCGCTAGCTACGACTATAACGAGTCAAAAGGTAAGTGGAATGACTATAATTTTGATAACGATGATAGCGACGTCTCATTATTAATAGGGTATTTATTTTCTGATAACTTTCTTATTAGTGCTGGTTGTGAAGAAGATTTCGATGATATTTGTGGTTATACGGCTAGTTATAACTGGCAATTAACGGGTACTGATTATATTGGCTTTAGCTATAATGCGGGTGACAATTTTGATATTAACCGGCTTTCATCTCAATACTTTTTTGGCGTAGGAGAGCAAAGTTATCTTATGATTGGCGGCGAATACCTTCATGATAATAGGGATTATGTTTTCGCTGATGATTACTGGAGTGTTAATGGCAGTTATTATTATGATACAAGAACATCCATCGCAGCTTATTTTGCCGAAGATGATGCTTATGGCATTAGTGCTAATTACTTCATTAATCAGAACTACTCAGTGCAAGCGGGTTATAATTCAGTCGTTAACAAGAAAAATAAAAATGAATACGAGGGGTATTATTTCACCGTTACTGCACAATTCTAGTAATGAATGAAAGTAATAATCTCCTAATTAAGTCGCGCTACCCTATTGAATTACTGCTACATATTTAATAGGGTCACTAGCTAGGTAGTTTTATAAAAACTTATTAAACAGTCATTAGAGTTTCCCCGTATTAAAAAGCTAAATATAATCAACGGGTAGGGCAGTGGTGTACTTTATTTCTTCCATAGCGAAACTTGAACTTATATCAGAAAAATCTACCCGAGTGATAAGCTCTTTATAGAAGTGATCGTAGGCTTTCATATCCGGCACAACAACACGAAGCAAGTAATCCACATCGCCACTCATACGATAGAACTCGACAATTTCAGGGAAGTCTTCTGCAACTTTAGCGAAGGTGGCTAACCAATCGGGATTATGTTGATTCGTTTTTACCATGACAAAAATAGATAAACCGACGTTTAACTTTTCTGGATCAGCGAGGGCAACACGCCCTTTAATGACACCTGATTTCTCCATGGCCTGGATCCTTCGCCAACAAGGGGTCGTCGATAGCCCAACTCGCTCAGCGATTTCACTGGTTGATAAAGTACAATCTTTTTGTAAAATACTTAAAATATGTTTATCAAAAGAATCCATGCTACTGCCTTATCGAACTTTATGGAATATAAAACTAATTATGCATCGTATGTTAGCATTGTATTGCTAACTTTATCGTTAAGCCGATTTGTTTTTTATGGTTTTAATCACTAAATACGCTAACATTGAGACAAGGTGTTTTTTGTGGATATGAAATGAAGGGTAAACTTAAAAAATGGTGGCATACCGATTGCCCTTTTTGTCGAAAAGCGAGGTTGCTATTCATTTGGCTTATACTAATGTTAATGGTAGATTTCTTTTTCTTTCAGTTGTTATTTTAGTGTCAGGCTTATGTTAAATCATAAAGGTTAACTGCTAAAAATAACGGTATGCACTATAGGAAATATTATGGCATCAGGACTACTTTGGAGTGATTCACAAGAGATTGCGTTGGACTTAATTGAATCGCATCCCAACGCTGACCCATTTAAACTGCATTTCACCGATTTAAGACAGTGGGTACTTGATTTGGAACGTTTTGATGATGATCCAAATCATTGCGGCGAACGGGTGCTAGAAGCTATTCAATTGGCTTGGATGGCAGAGGTAGATTAGTGACTGTTGCTCTTTCTATATTACCTTGGACGCAATGGTTTGAGCTTGTGTCCCTAGTAAAGTCGGCTTAGCATAACCTTACGATTTTGCTCGTAACATGCAGTTATTCCGCATTGTAGAATCGAAACTATTTTTCAAATAGATTCAACTAATTATTCTGATTTTTAGCATTTTCAATCATTCTCTTGCTTTGCAGCAGGTTCAATATCATTTATACTCTTAGCTATATTAATTTCGCCTATTTCGATTATTCACAAAACATATAAGTAGTCATTCAAATGCCTCAATCTCAACGCCCACTTTATATCCCTTATGCAGGTCCATCATTATTAGAAACCCCTTTACTTAATAAGGGCAGTGCTTTTAGCAAAGAAGAACGTGGTAGCTTTAACTTAACAGGCCTTTTACCGCCACGCTTTGAGAGTATTGATGAACAAGCTGAGCGTGCATTCCGTCAGTACAGTTGTTTTCAAACGAACATCAATAAGCATATTTATTTACGTGCTATTCATGATAATAACGAAACGTTATTTTTTAAATTAGTACAAAATAATCTAGCTGAAATGATGCCCATTATTTATACCCCAACGGTTGGGGATGCTTGTGAGCAGTTTTCTGATATTTATCGAAGTTCACGCGGTTTATTTATCTCTTATGAAGATAGATTTAATATTGATGACATGCTGCGTAATGCGACTAAAAATAAAGTAAAAGTGATTGTTGTCACCGATGGTGAACGTATTTTGGGACTAGGCGATCAAGGCATCGGCGGCATGGGTATTCCAATTGGTAAGTTGTCTCTTTATACCGCTTGTGGTGGTATTAGCCCAGCACATACATTGCCGGTAATGCTTGATGTGGGTACTAACAACCAGAAATTATTAGATGACCCAATGTATATGGGCGCTCGACATAAGCGTATCGATCAAGATTCATATGATGAATTTTTAGAGTTATTTATCAGCGCAGTTAAACGTCGTTGGCCGAATGTTTTGTTGCAATTTGAAGATTTCGCACAGCCAAATGCAATGCCTTTATTACAACGTTATAAAGATAGAATCTGTTGTTTTAATGATGATATTCAGGGAACCGCTTCGGTTACTGTCGGGACTTTACTGGCTGCTTGTCGTAGTAAAGGCTCCAAACTCTCAGAGCTGAATGTTGCTTTTGTTGGCGCAGGCTCTGCAGGTTGTGGTATTGCCGAACAAATTATCAGTCAGATGATGAACGAAGGCCTTAGTGCAGAGCAAGCACGTAGCCAAGTGTTTATGGTTGATAGGTTTGGTTTGTTAACGCAAGGTATGGGAGAACTTCGTGATTTCCAGCAAAAATTAGTGCAAAGCAATGAAGCCATAGCCGAATGGGATATTGCTGGAGAGTTTGCCTCACTTGTTGAAGTAATGCACGGTGCTAAACCTGATATTCTTATTGGTGTCTCAGGCCAAGCGGGATTATTTACCGAAAAAGTTATTACTGCGATGAAGTCTCATTGTGAGATGCCAATAATCTTCCCGTTAAGTAATCCTTCTCGTCAAGTAGAAGCAACACCTAGCCAAGTAATTAATTGGACACAAGGACAAGTAATTATAGCGACAGGAAGCCCGTTTGAGCCAGTTGAGTATCAAGGTAAAACGTTCCCAATTGCTCAATGTAATAATAGTTACATCTTCCCTGGTGTTGGTTTAGCGGTTGTTGCGGCAAATATAAGTCGAATTACCGATGATATGTTACAAGTTGCGAGTGAAACCTTAGCGGCAGCATCACCGCTTGCAAATCAAGAGTCTGATGAATTATTGCCACCGTTAACCTCTATTGCACAATTAAGTAGATATATAGCTTTTGCTATTGCTAAAGTAGCTTATAAGCAAGGGTTAGCATTGGAGTTAACTGATGATGAGTTGTTAGCAAAAATTGAGCATAATTTTTGGAAACCTGAATATCGCCAATATCGTAGAACAAGCTTGTAGTTAACGAATATTACTAGTTAATCCCACCTCTATTTAAACAGAGGTGGGATTACTTGGTAAACAATAGGGCGATAAATAGCGAGCCGACTAATTTGACGCTCTGTTTGAGTTGCAATTATACCAAGTCCATTAAGTTATTTCCGACTCAGCGAGAATTAAAAGGCTTAGAGACAAGGCATTGATTGAAGAGAATGGTTATCCCCTTGTCAAAATCAATAACGCTGTATGTCAGCCTTTACTTTTTATTAGGTACTCGCCCTTGGGAGCTTTTCACAAAAGCAATAACTGCATAAATTTGTTAGATATAGAATGACTATACCTATACAAATTTTATTTGTTATAACTCTTCTGACATAGCTCTGAGGTGGAAATAAATTTAATGGACTTGGTATTAGGTTTATTGCCAAATAACTTCTAAAGTAAAAATATAACCAGCACCGTAAACTGTTTTGATTATTTTTGGGTTTTTATGATCCTGTTCTATTTTTTTTCTTAATCTCGACATTCTAACGTCAATACTTCGGTCGAAAGACGTTGCATCTTCGCTCAGTAAACGCTCTCGTGATAATATTTGTCTTGGGGCATTTAGTAATACCATCAATATTTCAGTTTCAGCAGCGCTTAGCATAAAGCTATCGCCCTTGTTGTTAGCTAAAGTGAGTGTTGATTGTTCAAATGTCCAATCGCCAAAGCTAGCGGTATGAAGTGATGTGATAGGTAATTCATTGACTATAATCCGACGAATAATACTTTTTACTCGAGCAACAAGCTCTCGCGGGTCAAAAGGCTTACTAATATAATCATCAGCACCAAGCTCTAAGCCTAATACTTTATCGGGTAAGCTGTTTCGACCGGATAAAATAATAACGCCAATCTTTTTATCATCATAAAGCCTCTTCACTAATGACAAACCATCCATATCAGGCAAGCCAAGGTCAATAATACAAAGTGCTGGTAACTGTTTTTTTATTGCCAACAGGGCTTGTTCGCATGTAGTGAATGCTTGTGTACTAAAGTTATAACGCTCAAGCTCTTGGCAAACTAAGTCACATATTTCGGCTTCATCATCGATAACGTAAATTAAAGGTTTAGTATTCACAAGTGTTATCACCTCGATTCTTTTTTATTGTAATGCTTGAAATAACTTACTTGCCACAAAAGGTTTTTTTAACAAAATAGGCGTGTCTTCATCGGGCTCTTTCTGCTGTTGAAAATAGCCACTCATGAGTACAATTTTACAGTTAGGGGAGCGACTTTTTAACAAGGCAGCAAGTTCAAAACCATCCTTATTACCTGGCATACTAATATCTGAAACCATACCATATAAGTCATTAATAGTATCAATAAGTTGCTCGGCTTCATCACTATCATTTGCCTCGATAACATTTAGGCCAAATGATATTAACTGTTCTCTAATAATTGCTCGAACATCATGATCATCCTCGACTAGCAAAATCAGCTTATTTGAAAAGCCTATTTCTTTGGTTATTTTTGCATCGTCATGGAGTATTGATTTTGAATCGGTTTTTTCTTTTTCATAAGTAAGTAAGGGTAATAATAATGATATTTTAGCGCCGCCATTTTGTTGATTAGCAATGCGAATGTAGCCTTGTGATTGTTTGATAAAGCCAAATACCATGCTCAAGCCAAGTCCCGAACCTTGGTGAGTATCTTTTGTAGTAAAAAAGGGTTCGAATGCTTTGTTTATTGCTTGTTCTGAGAAACCATTACCATCGTCTATGATAGTGACATCAAGGTAGTCCCCGAAGGTTACTTCTTCATCAAACTGTAAAAATTCATTCACTATTCTTTTATTGACCATGATAGTGATAACGCCACCGTTTGGCATGGCATCTTTTGCATTTAACACCAAATTAATTAAGCAATTCTCTAACTGATTAGCATCGACATAAACCTGTAAATCGTCATATGAATATTCAGTGTTAATCTTAATTTTACTGGGTAAAGAGCCTTTCAATAGCTCGATTGTTTCGTCAATTAATACCTTTATATTCACTCTACAAGGTACCAAATATTGTCTTCGTGAAAAGGCTAATAAACGGTTAGTAATATCACTGCCTTTACGTGAGGCTTTTATTGCCGGTAATAAACGTAATAATAACGGCCTATTATTCTCATTATCTTGCTGAGCAGCGAGTAGGTTACCTAAAATAATAGTGAGTATATTATTAAAATCGTGGGCTAATCCCCCAGCAAGTTGCCCAACAGCATTGATGTGCTGCACTTGTGCTAATTGCTGCTGCGCTTGTTGACTCTCGCTCAGTGCTTGTTGTAACTGCGCATTGGTTGTGGCTAACGTTTGTGTGCGTGAGGCAACTTTTAAATCAAGCATTTCAATATTCTCACGCATTTGCTCTACCATGTCGTCAAAGGCTTTGCCTAAAATACCTAACTCATCGGCACGTGATATACCACTGGTGACGGTTAAGTCTCCTTGACTCACTTTTCTGGCGATCAAAGCAAGTGTATTAATCGGTTTGGTTACCCAATAGGAAAAAATTAACGCTAAAAAAATAGCACACATAAAGGTAATAAAACCTATAGTTAAAATGCGTTGGCTAAGCAGTTTTCCGCTGCTTTGTAGCTCTTCTATATAGACAGAAGAGCAAATATACCAACCCAGTTCAGGTAGGTGTCGTACTAAGGATAATTTACTATAGCTATAGTTATTGGCATCGCTAGGCTTATCCCAAAGGTATTCGAGCTCTTTTCCGGTATCAGCAACAGCAATAAGCTCTTGTAAAATGGGCTTACCTGTTTTTGGATCTTTAAGCTGTAAAGCGTTGGTGCCGTTAATATTAGGGTTAGGGTGATGCAGCATATTACCTTGTTCATCAAAAATGAAAATATAACCCGTCTTGGCAATGACACTGTTTTTGATTATTTGACGTAGTCTATGAACGACTTCTTCTTTACGAGGTTTTAGGTTCAGTTGCATTGTACTGGCTAACTCAAAGACGTTATTCAAGACTAAACGACTGGCATTTTTTTCAATTTTGTATACTTCTTTATTAATTAAAGGCACCGAATACCAATAAATACCAATAAGTAATACGAGCAAAATAGAGGTGATGGCAGAAAAGAAGGTACGGGACAATTTTTGCTGTAAAAACATTAGTCACCTAGTTCAAGTAAACGATGAAATTATTATAAAAAAAGGGCTGGCGATAAGCCAGCCCAAAAAAATAGTAGGAGGTTGGAAGGGACTATACTTAAACAACTTTGAAATACAGGGTCATGTAGTTTTCAGCCGTTTAAGTATATAACTACTATTTAAAAAACAGTGTTCATATTTATTACTTGCCTATTTATTCATTTGCCTGTTTACGCAAAACAAATTTTTGTATTTTACCCGTTGACGTTTTTGGTAACTCACCAAATATTATGGTTTTTGGTGTTTTGAAATGCGCCATATTATCACGACAAAAGGTGATCATTTCCTGTTCGGTTATTTCCACATTTGGCATTGGTGTAATAAACGCACAAGGTGTTTCTCCCCATTTATCATCTTTTTTCGCGACCACTGCCACCTCTTGAACTTTGGGGTGGCGATATAAAATATCTTCCACTTCCACGCTTGAAATGTTTTCACCGCCTGAAATTATGACATCTTTAGAGCGATCTTTTATTTCAATATAACCATCACTGTGCCAAACCGCGATGTCACCAGAGTGAAGCCAACCGCCTTCAAAAGCAGCTTGCGTGGTTGAAGGGTTCTTTAGATAGCCCTTCATCACAAGGTTGCCTCGCATAAAGATTTCACCAACTGATTCACCATCTTTTGGCATAGGCTCTAAGGTTTCAGGATCTGCTACCATCAATTGGTCAAGCATTGGAGAGCGAACCCCTTGGCGAGATTTTAATTTAGCTTGCTTCTCAGGGCTTTCTTCATTCCATTCGTCATGCCAAGCACAAACGACAGAAGGGCCATAAGTCTCGGTTAAGCCATAGGTATGAGTCACTTTAAAACCAGAAGCTTCCATACCTTCAATCACTGAGGCTGGAGGTGGAGCACCAGCAGTCATTACTTTCACTGGGTGATTAATATCGGCTTTTAATGAAGGTTCTGCGCCGTTAAGCATATTTAATACAATCGGAGCACCACAAAAGTAGCCCACTTTTTCAGATCTAATTAAATTGAATATAGGCTCAGCACGCACATGACGTAAACTTACACTCGTGCCAGCGGTTGCTGCAATTGACCAAGGAAAACACCAGCCGTTACAATGAAACATAGGTAACGTCCATAAATAGACTGGGTGTTCACCCATACTCCATGACATGACATTACTGACAGCGTTAAGGTAGGCACCACGATAGTGGTAAACCACGCCTTTAGGATCGCCCGTTGTACCAGAAGTATAATTTAAAGAGATACCATCCCATTCATTATTCGGTCGTATCGGTTCAAAATCACTATCACCTTCTTCAAGCAATTGATCATACGTTAACGAGCCGATTAATTGACCTTCGGTAAAGTTAGGATCATCAATATCAATGACTAAAGGTTTATGTGGAATCATGCGCAATGCTTTTTTTACTATTGGGCTAAATTCTTTATCTGTAATCAATACTTTGGTTTCTGCATGCACGAGTATAAAAGCAATCGCTTCAGCATCAAGACGCGTATTAATAGAGTTGAGTACTGCACCGCTCATAGGTACACCGAAGTGTACTTCAAAGTGTTCGCTAATATTGGGTGCTATAACTGATACGGTATCGCCTCGGCCAATGCCTCGTTTTGCCAAAGCGCTCGCAAAACGTGTACAGCGTTGAAAAACTTCTAACCAAGTATGACGAATATCACCATTAACGGTTGCTGTTTTGTCTGGGTAAACAAAGGCCGCTCGTTCTAAAAACGAAATGGGAGTTAGGGCCATATAGTTAGCTTCATTAGGCTCTAAATATTGCTCAAAAATGTTTATAGTAGTCATTTATATATTCCCTATTACTAAGTATTATTACTGTTAGTTACAGCGACTTCTTCCTGCGTTTCATCAGCAAAAATAATATTATCTTTGCTGTCATGCTTACCCATTAATCTAGGGCGCTCAATTAGGAAGTAAAGTATTACACCAATACATACGGCATACATGGTTGATTTAGGATCTGGCATAGCTAATGTAACCGCAACAATACCGGCAACGCCGCGTTCAGTTGAATTTTTTAGTTGTTCCATACCAACCATGATACATATGTAGGCTGTAAGAACTAAGGTAAGAGAAAGTGCGATTGGTAATACCGGCTTAAATAAGGTCACTAAAGGTAATGCGAATAGAGCAAGTAAACCACTCATCCAAAAAGTACCACCACCACTATAAATAGATTCCATAGATTTACGACCCATAGCATAACGCTCGGCAACGGTAGCGTGGGCAGCTGTCCATAGTGGTCCTGCTAATCCAGGCCATGGTGCTAAAAATGCGTGAAAACCATTACGAATAGCGGTAACAAGATGAACACGGTCAACATTTTCTTCAATTTTTTCATCTTTACGAATATGATCAACACGATTAACTAAGGTAAAACCAACAAGGATATCGCCAAAAGCAATGACATAAGCTATTAAGGCTGTTGGAATGGCCAGTAAGAATATTTCCCAATCAGGATAGCCAACAGTAAAGGGTAAATACTGCCACATTAACGAGAAATCTGGGTTAGTAATGCCCCATTTTATGTCAGGTAATGGGTATTCACCGACAGTCCAACCTACGAGCATAGCAATGATCATTCCAGGTACCATACCGAAGTTTGCAATTTTGCGGGCAAAAGAGTTTTCGTTGATAACATTTTTAAAAGAAAGAGAAAATAAGATATAGGCTGAAATAATAGAGCCAACAATTAATGAAATAGGTGTTGCATCAATACGACCACCAATTTTTAGTTCACCCATCATTGCTGCCATGCCGGCGCCAATAATTATTCCACATTTTAGTGAGTTTGGAATGACATCAACTAATTTAGAGCCTAGACGAGTTGCGCCCAAAATAAGAAAAATAATAGCGACTTCAATTTGTAAGGCAAACAATGCTCTGATTGCTTCAGGACCTGGTTCAAAGCCTTTCAAGTAAAGTAATACCACAGGAATGGCTGGCGTTATCCAACCGGGCACTAAAGGAACCCCGAGTAAGGCGGGTAAAATATAACCTACACCAGCAACAAAGGTAAAAGCTAATGCTGCTTCATATGGCATACCTAAGTAACTTTCAAGCAAAGGGATCATGGCTAAACCAACCACGAACATGAAAAAACCTTGTATCATTTCTGGTAATTCCCAGCGGTAATGAACAAAAGGTAATCTAATTTTAAATGGCCCTGCTGGCCAGTATGGTTGTTCTTCCCCATGTGCACGTTTTATAAATTGCATTGATAATCCTGCAGTTGTTTAATTTTAACTCACAGTGAACTATGAAAGCATTTCAGAACTTTTTCGACAATGTGACCAAATGTAACAACCAAAAATGACACTTTAGAGCAAGAATGATGAAATATTTATTAGTATTTTTATTAGTAAAAGGCAGGGAGTCAGAACCAGCTTGAGTTACAGCGAAACTCAGTAAATGGTCAATAAGCGGTACTTTTCATTTTACACTTGAAGAATACTTTGTATTTTTCATTGCTGACTACGACTAAAGGACCATGAGAAAATTAGCAAAATGTTATGATAATTATTCAACGGTTAATATTAGCAGTTTACTATTATTTCGTTTATAATCGCGCCAAAATTTGTAGATGTCAGTTTTTTCATTTGATCTCTACTTAATTACACTAAAATTTAAATTTATTATAAGGGCTTATCATGGCTATCGAACGTACTTTTTCTATCGTAAAACCAGACGCAGTTGCTAAAAACTTCATTGGTCAAATCTACAACCGTTTTGAAACTGCTGGTTTAAAAATCGTTGCTTCTAAAATGATTCACTTAAGCCAAGAAAAAGCTGAAGGTTTCTACGCTGAACATAGCGAACGTCCTTTTTTCGGCGCTTTAGTTGAATTCATGACTTCAGGTCCTGTAATGGTTCAAGTTTTAGAAGGCGAAAACGCTGTTCTTAAAAACCGTGAAATCATGGGTGCTACTAACCCTGCTGAAGCATTAGCTGGAACTATCCGTGCTGATCTTGCTGATTCAATCGACGAAAATGCTGCTCACGGTTCTGATGCTTTAGAATCTGCTGCTCGTGAAATTGCTTATTTCTTCTCTGATGACGAAATTTGTCCACGCACTCGTTAATTTATTTTAAATCGAGTTGATTTCATCGCTATCATCGTTGCAAGTGCTCACGTAGTAAACTACGTTCCGCGCTAGCGCCTTGATACCAAAGAAACAACTTTGATTTTAAATTAAATTAATATTAAAAGGATTTTACTGAGCAATTAGTAAAATCCTTTTGTTATTTTAAGCGGATAATAATTCCTCTGAAGATAATCCAGTAAAATTGCGATTGTCGCTTAAAAAGCGTACAATATGCGCCTTGTTTTTTAGGCTACTTATCTTAGTAGTTTAATTTTAGTTATTGAGAGTTTGTTCTATGAGTGATGTAAGCGGAAAAGTAAACCTACTTAATTTTGATCATAAAAGTATGCGTGAATACTTAGAGTCTATTGGTGAAAAGCCTTTTAGAGCCGATCAAATCATGAAGTGGATTTATCACTTTGGTTACAGCGATTTTGAGCAAATGACCAACATCAATAAAAAGTTACGTGAAAAATTACAGCGTAATTGTGTGATATCTGCACCAGATATTTCTGAAAAACAAGTGTCAGAAGACGGTACTATTAAATACGCTTTGAAACTTGAAGGCGGACAAGAAGTAGAAACCGTTTGGATCCCTGAAAATGATCGTGCCACATTATGTGTTTCATCTCAGGTTGGCTGTGCATTAGAATGCACCTTCTGTGCTACGGCTCAGCAAGGCTTCAATCGCAATTTATCTATGGCCGAAATTATTGGCCAAGTATGGCGTGTCGCCAATGACATTGGTGCCACCCGCATCGCAGGTACTCGCCCGATTACCAACATTGTTATGATGGGCATGGGTGAACCATTATTAAATATGAAAAATTTAATTCCTGCGCTTGATACCATGTTAAACGATTTAGGTTATGGCTTATCTAAACGTCGTGTAACTGTGAGTACCTCAGGTGTAGTGCCAGCATTAGATATGCTTAAAGCAAAAATTGATTGTGCTTTAGCTATTTCAATCCATGCACCCAATAACAAGTTGCGTGATGAGTTAGTACCAATTAATAAAAAATACCCATTAGAAGATTTTATTGCCGCTGCGGGTCGTTATATCGATGGTTCAAAAGCGAATAAACAAGCAACAATTGAATACGTTATGCTTGATCACGTTAATGACAGTACTGACCAAGCCCATGAATTAGCGCATGCGCTAAAAGGCTTACCAAGTAAAATTAATTTAATTCCTTTTAATCCGTATCCAGGCTCACCTTATACACGCTCAAGCAACTCTCGCATCGATCGTTTTGATAAAGTATTACAAAGTTATGGTTTAACGGTTATCACTAGGCGCACCCGTGGTGAAGATATTGATGCAGCTTGTGGTCAGTTAGCAGGTGATGTTTTTGATAGAACTAAGCGAAGTGTTATAAATGCAGCTAAGAACGCTGAAATAAGTTCATTGAAAGATGAACCTAAAGCTGACACTATCTCTATAAAAATAGTTTGACCATTAGTCTACTGATTTTTGGTAAAAAAAATAACAATAAGAGGCGGTTACCGCATTGCATATTATGGATAAAGCTATGGCTAAATATTTAATTCCAACCCTTTTAACAGCAATCTCTGTGACGTTGTTAAGTGGTTGTGTTACCCAAAGCTTTGAAAATAATGAGCCTATCGTAAAAAACCAAGCAAATCGTGATGAAATGGCGGCAACGCGTATTTCCTTAGGATTAGGCTATTTAAAAATGGGTGATATGTCTCAAGCAAAACTTAACCTTGAGAAAGCGAAAAAATTCTCACCGAATTTAGTCCAAGTACATACAGCATTTGCCCATTATTATGAAACAGTAGGCGAAGGAACGCTCGCTATTGAGTCATTTGAACAAGCCTTATCAATTAAAGCAGACAGTGCAGATACCTTAAATAATTACGGGGTATTCTTATGTCGACAAGGTAACGTTGCTTCAGCAGAAATACAATTTCTTAAAGCGATAGCCGTACCTAGCTATTTATTAGTATCCGAAAGTTATGAAAACCTTGCCTCATGTTATTTACAAAATGACAATTTTGAAAAAGCAGAAATGTACTTAAATAAGTCTATTTACCATAGTCCAAATAGAACAAGTACGTTATTTCAAATGGTACGCCTGCAATATGCTATGGGCAATTACAAGGAAGCTAAGCGTTACTTACAAAAGTTTGAGCGTAGTACACAACGTTTTACTGCAAATTCATTATCGCTCGCCTATAAATTGTATTGGAAGTTAGGACAACGCAGAACAGCAAGAAATTACGCTAATATGTTAGTGAAGATGTATCCACAATCATGGGAGGGTAAACAATACCTACTCAATGAACTGGAACTGATCGACGCTGATAATTTAGCAAAGAAGTACCAATTGACCCAAAAAGAAAAAAATCGTCAATTATCGCCATCTAAAAATAAGCGCGTGGTAAAACTTTCGCCGAGAAAATCAGCGAACACACCTTATACTAGTAGTGTTAAAACAGTTACCCCGAAAATGAGTACTAAAAATACGGCAACTACTGAGATTACTACGAAAGCAGTGTCTACGTCATTGATAACAAGTACGACGCCAGCTGCTGTTGGCTCAGGGATTGTATTACTGTCTCCTAAAGTCGCAGGTACACTCGTAGCGACAAATAAGCCAACAAATGAAGTTGCAGTAACAAATAAACCAACAAGTGAAGTCGCAGTAACAAATAAACCAGCAAGTGATATTACAGTAACAAAAGTAGAAGATGTGGTGCCGCTTAATAAGGCAGTAGATAAAGTTATTCCTTTGGCAACAGAAGCCGTTGTAGTCAATCAAGTGGTTTCAAATTCAACCGAACCGACTTCAACTATGCCTATAGCTGCGACACGTGATGTGCCTTTACCAGAAGCCTTACCTGAACCGGTCGAAACTGAACTAGTGGTAGCTGAAGTCATAGCGGTTGCAGAAGTAAGTAATGAGTTTGATATGGTTGATACGCAAGAAATAGTGCATACAGTGATACCAGGTGAAAATTTGTATAGTATTTCTGTAGAATATAATGTCAAACTCAACACCTTGCGTAAGTGGAATAATATCTCCGAAAAAAATAAAATCCGGATAGGCGATAAGCTCTATGTGGTTGATCCTCAAACAGTGAAAAATATTAATGACTAATGATGTATCCCCTGCTTTAGAAGTAGATAAAGAACAACAAAGTGATATTACCGAACAAGTCACTGAACTAAGTGATCACATGGAAATGTTGAGTCCTGGAGCTATGCTGCGTGAAGCTCGCAAAGCGTTATCACTCTCACAAGAGTTTATTTCCAGTAAATTGAACTTAAAAGTAGGACTGGTTCAAAATATTGAAGACGATATTTTTGACCCCTCAATGCCGGTTACTTTCAATCGAGGTTATTTAGCCAATTATGCTAAATTGGTTGGCATTGAAGTAAAAGATGTACTGGCAAGTTATGATGCGCTTGATGCAGCCACCACACAACGCAGCGAAATGTTGAGTTTCTCTAAAGAAACATCCAAACAAGCAGAGCATAGCCGTGTTATGTGGTTAAGTTATTTGATTGTGGCCGTTTTGGTGGGTTTGACCGTATTATGGTGGCTACAAGAGAGTAGACAGCAAGCGGATGACGCATCAAATGTGATTCCAAACGCAGCACCTGCACAAGACGTTAGCGGTGATGTTGCAGCGACGAATATCGAACCTTCATCTTTGGTTGTTGAAACAACACCCGTTAATGATGATGTTCAGCTAAGAGAAAAAAAAGATGAGGCAGAATTAGCATTAGATACAACAACTAAAGCGCTAATAAATGATGCTAATAATGATATTAAAGCACCGGCTAATCTTGTAGTAAATGACGTTTCTCAACCCGCAGAACCAAAAGTACCAGCGATAAGTACTGCAGTATTTACCTTTAAAGGGGATTGCTGGGTAAATATTTATGATGCAACGGGTGAGCGAATCGCTTGGGGTGTGAAAAAGTCAGGTTATGTAATGACTATACAAGGTAAAGCACCGCTGCTTATTACTGTTGGAAAACCAGAATTGGCCAGTATTGTTTTTAATGATAAGCCAGTCGATATGTCGGCTTTTAATGTTGGCAATATTGCTAAATTTAACTTACCTATTGTTGAGTAGTCACTGTTTTAGGGGAACTCCTTAATTTAGCAACTACTTTACATACAGAAAAAGTATAAAGAAAAATTATGTTTAAAGAATCACCAATTATACGCCGTATCTCTCGCCAAATAATGGTCGGTAATGTACCTGTTGGCGGCGATGCGCCTATTACTGTGCAATCAATGACAAATACATTGACCACTGATGTAGCGGCAACGGTGGCGCAAATAAAAGCATTAGAAGCCGTTGGCGCTGATATTGTTCGTGTTAGTGTACCGACAATGGATGCTGCCGAAGCCTTTCGTGAAATCAAAAAACAAGTGAAAGTTCCTTTAGTTGCTGATATTCATTTTGATTATCGTATTGCCTTAAAAGTTGCCGAATACGGCGTTGATTGCTTGCGTATTAATCCTGGTAACATTGGTAATGAAAATAGAATCCGCAGTGTGGTTGAGTGTGCTAGAGATAACAATATCCCCATTCGCATTGGTGTCAATGGTGGTTCATTAGAAAAAGATATTCAAGAAAAGTATACCGAGCCAACGCCAGAGGCATTGTTAGAATCGGCTATGCGCCATGTTGATATATTGGATAGACTAAATTTCAACGAATTCAAAGTGAGTGTTAAAGCATCTGACGTTTTTTTAGCGGTTGAGTCTTATAAGTTATTAGCAAAACAAATTGATAATCCATTACATTTAGGGATTACCGAGGCCGGCGGTTTACGCTCTGGTTCGGTAAAATCATCAGTTGGTTTGGGATTATTATTAGCGCAAGGCATTGGCGATACTATACGCATATCACTCGCAGCTGATCCTATTGAAGAAATTAAAGTGGGTTTTGATATTTTAAAATCACTTAAATTACGTAGTCGCGGTATTAATTTGATTGCGTGCCCAAGTTGTTCTCGACAAGAGTTTGATGTTGTTTCGACAGTAAATGCTTTAGAGCAACGTATTGAAGATATTATGACGCCAATGGATGTCTCAATTATTGGCTGTATTGTTAATGGGCCAGGTGAAGCGATGGTGTCAGACCTTGGCTTAACGGGCAGCAGTAAAAAAAGCGGTTATTACTTAGACGGTATACGTCAAAAGGAACGCTTTGATAACACTGACCTTGTTGACCAATTAGAGCAACGTATCCGCGCTAAAGCACGCTCGATGAGTGAGCGTCTTGATGAAAAAAACAAAATTGATATCCTAACAAAAGACTAAAACTAGCGTTAACTTATCGTGTAAGGCAATTAAAACACTATAAGCACCATGGTTTATTCAATTCGTATTATTAGGTATACTGCGCGCTGCGCAATTTTAACACAGCATTAAGTGCCAGAAAGTGGGCCCAAAAGGGGCATGCTGATCGGCCTTATAGAAAAACAAAAAGAGAGAACAGCTCAGTGGCTAAACAAAAGGCTCTACAAGCAATACGTGGCATGAATGATTGCCTTCCAAGTGAAACTAATATTTGGCAAATGGTTGAAACGGTACTGCGCCGTGTTGCCAGTAATTACGGTTTTGCTGAAATTCGCATGCCGATTGTTGAGTCAACCGCTCTATTTAAACGTGGTATTGGTGAAGTAACCGATATTGTTGAAAAAGAAATGTACACCTTTGATGATTTAAATGGCGATAGTTTAACGCTCCGTCCAGAAGGTACTGCAAGTTGTGTCCGTGCCGGTAATCAACATGGCTTATTATATAACCAAGAGCAGCGTCTTTGGTATATGGGACCAATGTTTCGTCATGAAAGACCACAAAAAGGTCGTTATCGCCAGTTTCATCAATTTGGCTTAGAAGCCTTTGGAATTGCGACTCCAGACATAGATGCGGAAATTATTTTACTAACTTCGCGCTTATGGCGGGAACTTGTTATCAATGAATTTGTCACACTAGAGTTGAATTCATTAGGATCAAACGAAGAACGTGCTAATTACCGTGAAGCTTTGATTGCTTATTTACTTGAGCATGAGGAGTTACTTGATGAAGACTCTAAGCGACGTATGCACACTAATCCGTTAAGAGTGTTGGATAGTAAAAATCCACAAGTTCAAGAAGCTTTAACGAATGCACCTAAGTTATCAGATCATTTTGGTGAAGAAACGCAAACGCACTTTGATACGCTATGTGCTCGCTTAGATGCAGCAGGTATTAATTATGTATTGAATGAGCGCTTGGTACGTGGCTTAGATTACTATAATCGCACTGTTTTTGAATGGGTAACTACAACACTTGGCGCACAAGGTACTATTTGTGCTGGTGGGCGCTATGATGGTTTAGTTGAGCAACTAGGTGGTAAAGCAACACCGGCCTTTGGTTTTGCCTTAGGTATTGAGCGCTTAGTTTTAATGCTAACTGAATTAGAAAAAGTAACTAATATTCGTCCACAGGTAGATGCCTATGTCGTTATATTGGGTGATGATGCACAAGTTGCCGCGAACAAGTTAGCTGAACAATGGCGTGATCAAGTACCAGATATAAGATTGCAATGTCACTGTGGTGGCGGCAATATGAAAAAACAATTGAAACGTGCCGATAAATCCGGTGCACAAATCGCGTTAATCTTAGGTGATGATGAAATCACCCAAGAGAAAGTTATGGTGAAATACTTACGCGGACAAAAAGAACAGGAAAGCGTGGAATTTACCCAAGTTTCGAGCTTGTTATCTGAATTAATTTAAAGGCTTTAGGCCAAGGTGAAGTAGTGGAAATTTATCAAACTGAAGAACAACAAGTAGAAGCAATTAAAAGTTACTGGCAACAAAATGGTAATACTATTATCGCGGGTATCGCCCTAGGTTTTGCTGGATTTATCGGTTTTAACCTTTATCAGGATAATAAGTTTGATGAAGAGCTAGCCGTATCAGATAGCTACCAAACACTTATCGAACAAAGTGGTAAAGATGCTAAAGCTTTTACCGCTAATGCTGAAAAATTTATCAGTGAAAATGGTAACAATAGCTATGTTGCTTTAACTGCATTAGCCCTTGCTAAAGAATCGGCAACCCATAAAGATTGGCCACAAGTTCAAAAACAACTAGCTACTGCAATTGAATCTGCACCAACTGATGGTATTAAGGCTATTGCAAGTTTACGCTTGGCTCGTGTGCAAGTTCAGCTTGAGCAATATTCAGATGCCCTTGCCACATTAAATAACGATTTACCTGAATCATTTACTGCTGCTATTGAAGAAGTCAAAGGTGATGCGTATTTACAACAAGGTAAAAATGATCTTGCCCGTAATGCTTATCTAGCTGCTATTGCCGCTGACGGTATTGCTACAAGTCCAAGTTTACAGATTAAATTAGATGATTTAGCACAAGTTACTACTCTACCTGTGGCTGAAGTGGTCGCTGCTGAACCTGCAGCTAAGTAACCTATTTAGGTTGTTTAGCAAGATCATTTACTGTTGTTAATAAGGCAAACTATGCGTTGTTTTGATAAAAGTTTTTTTAAAGGTCTGAATACTAAAAAAGTATTCGCCATCATTTTGTTGTCTTCAAGCTTATTCGCTTGTTCATCAAGTGATGAAGAAGATCTTAGCACTAAAGTTGCAGAGCTCTCTGATTTAGATAATGCTTTTGATGTGGAAATATTGTGGGACCAAAGTGTAGGCGATGGTGTCGGTGACTACTTTTCGCGTATAAAGCCCATTGTTGCCTACAACAAAGTCTATAGTGCCAGTCGCACGGGTGATGTTGTTGCTTATGAAAAAGAGAGTGGCGATAAAGTTTGGCAAGCTGATTTAAGTGACATTAATGATGAACGTAGCTTTTGGGATAGTCGTGTTTCTGCTTTAGTAGCAGGCGGTCCTATTGCAGGTATGAATAAAATATTTCTTGGTACTGAAAACGGTGATGTTTTTGCCTTGGATGCTGAAACAGGTGAGCTAGTATGGCAAGCCAAAATTAAGGGTGAAGTTATTACTCCTCCTGCCATTGATTCAGGTATTTTAGTGGTAAATTCTGCTTCAGGCGTGCTGAAAGGTTTTGATGCTAATACTGGCGATGAGTTGTGGAAAGCTGAACAAGATGTTCCAGCATTAACATTACGTGGTATTAGTACACCAGTTATTGCATCAGGTGGTGTATTAGTAGGCTCTGGCAAGGGTGAGTTAGGTGTATATATTCTTGAAAAAGGCCAAGCAGGTTGGACAACAGAAGTAGGTGAAGCTACCGGTTCAACTGAATTACAACGCGTTATCGATGTTGATTCAGCGCCAGTAGTGTTTGGCGATAAAGTTTATGCCATTTCTGCTCGTGGTAACTTGGTTGCTATCGAATTAAAATCAGGGCGAATTTTATGGAAACGCCAATACTCTTCATTTAGACAAATTGCTGTTTATCGTAATGATATTTTTATTACCAATACTCGCGGTCATATTTATGCTCTCAATAGAATTGATGGTATTGAACGCTGGAGTAATGTTGAGTTAACAAATCGCAGCGTAACTGGGCCAGCGGTTGTTGATGATTATATTGTGGTTGGTGATTTTGAAGGTTACTTGCATTGGTTAGATCAAGAGACAGGTGAAATAGTGTCTCGTCATCAAGTCGACAGTAGTGGTATATATTCAACGCCAACTGTTGTTGATGATGTAATGTACAGTCAATCACGTGATGGTGACTTAGAAGTTATTATTACACCAAAAATTGTCAGTGCAGCTCAATAAGTTGCACTGTTTATATACCCAAGCTACCTGAAGGTTCAGATTTCAGCGGGAATTAGAAATGCCTTTAGGCAAGGCATTGATTGTAGAGAATAGTTATTCTATTGTCTCAATCAATAACGCATCGTAAAGCGTTTCTAAACCAGCCCTTCGGGGACGTCTGAGCAAACCATGTTCTTCGTTACCTCCTTTTTTAAGGGAATAACCCTTAATAAAATGAGGCGCCTTGATCATGAATCGCTCAATCGCCCTGAAACAGGTACCTTCAAGTGGCTTGGGTATAAGTTGTTTTTTTTAAAATAAAGCAACTAAAGTTAATAACGGCTCCTATGCATACCCGTTACCAATCAATATACACTTTGATTGGTAACGGGTATAAAATGCATTAGGAGCCGTTGCTTGTTTTTAGCAATATCATTTTTAACTAAGCTGACTGAGTAGTTTTGTTTTTAATCTTTGATATTTAGTTTTTATATTTGTTTGAAAAACCGTGCATTACTCGCTTGCATGGTGATTCCTTTGAGGTGCTCATGCTTCCTGTAGTTGCTCTAGTTGGCCGTCCTAATGTCGGAAAATCAACGTTATTTAACCGTTTAACCCGTAGTCGAGATGCTCTTGTAGCCGATTACCCTGGTCTAACTCGCGATCGTCAATATGGTCAAGCTGAAGTAGAAGAACATCCCTTTATTGTTATTGATACTGGTGGTATTAATGGCGATGAACAAGGCATTGATGTGAAAATGGCTGAACAGTCATTGATGGCGATAGAAGAAGCCGATGCGGTACTGTTTTTAGTTGATGCTCGTGATGGTTTGACAGCAGCTGATCATGGTATTGCAGATCATTTACGTAAGCAAAATAAAAAAATATTTGTCGTTGCCAATAAGATTGATGGAATTCATGGTGATTCGGCCGTGGCTGAATTTTACTCGTTAGGATTAGGCGAGCATGTTCACCAAATTGCAGCTGCTCATGGTCGTGGTGTTACGCAACTTTTAACGATTGCACTAACGCCTCATATTGAAGAACTTGGCAAACCAAAAATAGAAGAGGGTGAGGCGGGTGAAGGTGAGTTTGATGATGCTTTCTTTAGTGATAAGGACGTTGAGCTTACAGAAGAGCAACTTGCTAAGAAGCTTGAAGATGAACCTCAAGAAAATGACAAGATAAAATTAGCGATAATTGGTCGTCCTAATGTCGGAAAATCAACGTTAACCAATCGAATTTTGGGTGAAGAGCGTGTTGTTGTTTTCGATATGCCTGGTACAACGCGTGATAGCGTTTATATTCCAATGGAACGCAATGGCCGTGAGTACACCTTAATTGATACTGCTGGTATTCGTCGTCGTAAAAATGTTACTGATGTCGTAGAAAAATACTCAGTGATTAAAACCTTGCGCGCCATTGAAGATGCCAACGTTTGTCTTCTTATCATTGATGCTCAAGAAGGCATTAGCGATCAAGATTTAAGCTTATTGGGCTTTATTCTTGAAGCAGGTCGTTCACTCGTTTTAGCCGTCAATAAGTGGGATGGATTAGAGGATCATGAAAAAGATCGTATTAAGACGGAACTTGATCGACGTTTAGGTTTTATTGATTTCGCCCGTGTACATTTTATTTCTGCTTTACATGGTACAGGTGTTGGTCATTTATATGAGTCAGTTGAAGAAGCTTTTGTTTCTGCAACTAAACGTATTTCAACTGCCATGGTAACTAAAATACTTGATATGGCGGTTTTTGATCATCAACCTCCTTTACATCAAGGACGACGTATTAAGCTTAAATATGCGCATGCTGGTGGTTATAACCCGCCTATAATTATTATTCATGGTAACTCAGCGAAGAAGTTACCTATGTCTTATAAGCGCTATTTAATGAATTATTATCGTAAGTCATTAAAAATGATGGGAACGCCTATCCGTATTCAATTTAAAGATACGCTGAACCCATTTGCAGGTAAGAAGAAGCTAAATTATACAGAGCAAAAGAAAATTGCTCGTGCCACGCAAGGTTATAAAAAAGACTAAGGTTCAGCGCAACTTTCATATAACCGTTACCAATCAATAGGCATGTTTCAGAATCTTTGAGCATTTTGAAAGGTAACGGATATATAAATAGCAAGTTGCAATCATGCCTTGGTTTTACTAAGGTAACAAATATGCTCCACGTATTATCTGATCGAAGAATATGGCCGAACCAGAAATCTTAATTGATCCAACTAAACCTTCTGCACGTAATTTATCTTATTTGAAAGCGGGTGCGCCTATCATTATTGATATCTCTACGCCTGCTGGTCAAAAAAGAAAGTTTAATACCTATTTTATTGGTTACTTACCTAAGAAATATGTCCTCATTGAGTACCCAGACTCCTCAAAATTAGGTGCGTTTTCTCAATACATTGGTCAAGGTACTGTAATTACAGTACGTGGTCTTATTGAAGGTCGAGACGGTGCAGCAGTTGCTTTTATAAGTACCATTAGACAAACCTTGCAAATTCCCTCGCGTATTATGGTGTTAGACATCCCAAATACTGTGACATTACAGCAATTACGTTCTTCCGTTCGCATTGAAACTCAGATAGTAGCTAAAGTTAAAATTGATGATGTTTACTGGCAAACCACGATGACAAATTTATCTGTTAATGGTGGTCAGTTAGATATTATAAATGGTGAAAAATTGGTACTGGCGGAAGATAAAGTCATCGAAATTTTGGTGGAAACGAGTGAAGGAGAAGACAACATTAAATTTGACGCGACTGTTTGTAATTTTAAGAAGCAAGTTGATGGTGTGTCTTTTGGTGTTAAATTCAATCAAGTGAATAAACAACAAGTAATAGAATTACTCTATCAAGCCTTAGTCTGACACAATGCAGTTTTTTCCCTTTGATTTTGCTTTGTATAAAGCCAAATCAGCACGTTTTAAAAGTGTATCAATATTATCTTCATCAGTCACAGAAGTTGCTCCTAAACTAATGGTAACTTGTTGTTGAGCATATTGTGACAAATGATTACTATTGGCAACTTGGGAGCGCAATTGCTCAGCAATAACTTGGGCTTGATTAATATCAGAGTCGATTAAAAGGATAATGAATTCCTCACCTCCCCACCGTGCGACAAAATCACTTTTTCTAACATTATTATTTAATATATTGGCTAACGATTTTAGTACTTTATCACCAACGTCATGTCCCTTAGTGTCGTTAACATCTTTGAAGTTATCAATATCAATAAATAAAAGTGACAGCTCGCTATTATAACGTTCTTTGAGTAATAATTGCTTTGCGAGTTCATTATGAAAACTGCGTCTGTTGGGTAAGTGAGTAAGGTCGTCATTACTGGCCAGTTTATCTAATTTCAAATGAATTTTTCTAACATAAAGCACAATGATAAAGCTTATCAGTAGGGTAATAACTGCTGAGAGAAGTACGTTGAGATAAAAGGTTTCTTCAGCTGCTTGGGTAAAGTTGTTAACCTTGGCCTCAACGATAAGATATAAGTCTAATTCACTAATATATTTTCTATTAAGTAAAAAAGCTTCTCCCGCCTGCGTGTATTCAAATACCTGACTTCCTTTACCAATAATGTCTGAAAGTTGTCTCGCAAGATCAGGTATATCACTCAGGTTATTTAATTTTTTCACGTTTTGCTCAGCAATCACAACCTTGCCATTAACATCTACAAAGTAAACTGAAAACTGATAACGTTGTCTGAAAGCTTTTAACATATCATTGATGTAAGACGTTTTTAATCCTACACCCGTGGCACCAATCATATGATAATCATTATCAAGAATTTTATGGTTGATAAACATGATAAGTTCACTGCCCATGTTGGTATTGTAATCTATGTTGATCTCGCTTAGTTCCGAGGATTTTTGAAAGTCTAAATACCACTGACTATTAGGACTTTTTTTATCAATTTTATCCAACATGCCTTTAGCCGAGTAGTAGTTTCGGCTTTTATCTGAAACTAAAAATGCGGTGAACATTTGGTATTTATTTTGAATGGTTTCTAGGTAATGTACAATTTTCTGCACTTCATCTTCTTCATCTGATAGCCAGTCAATTAAAAAGGTATCGTGCGCCATCATTGAGGCAATGAGATTAGGTTCAATGATGTTTTTCTGAATTTCAGTGTATATATTATCTATTGTTAAAGGCAGGGCGCTATTTTTTAATTGCTCTCGAGTCGTTTCCATCGAGGTTAAATAGTTAATTACCGTTAAGGTAGCAGACAAGGTAAAAACTAAGGCAGTTATAATGAAAACAATTCGGTAATTAAAGCGCATAACATAAGTTGTTTTAGTAAATATATCGAAATCATATCAGTTATTATGCACTTTAGTAAATTTTACTAAGTCATGGTAAGTAGTGTTGTAGGCGTTATATCACTCTAGCATTAATGCGCCCATCGCTAAGCTGTACACTAATTTCTTCGTCACTTGAGAGTTGTTCCACTTTAGTGATCACATCATTCTGCTTATTACGAGTCACACTATAACCTCTAGCTATCGTAGCAAGCGGGCTAACTAGTTGTAATTGCTCAATCAAATGCACAAAATTTTCACTGTTATGCTGTAATGAATTTTGCATTGCTTGCGTGATCCTATATGCATTTTGGTTAACTTGTTGTTGCTGTAATTGAATAGTCTTTAGCGGGGATTGCTGTAACAGTCGTTGGCTAAGCTGAGTAGGCTTATTCTGTATTTTCTCTATATTACGCTTCATTGCTTGCTTTAAACGTAAGCTTAATTCATCCGATTTCTGCTGTTGTAACTGTAACTGCTGTTCGGGATGCACTTGAGATAAACGATGCTGTAAATAATGTTGTTCATTGCCTAAATACGCTAACTTGTTTTGCTGAGCTTTTATCAAACGCTGTTTAAACATGAGTAATTGATTTAGCAATTCACTACTATCACTTGATACTAACTCTGCCGCTGCGGAGGGGGTTGGGGCACGTAAATCGGCAACATAATCACTCAGGGTTGTATCAATTTCATGGCCAACGGCGCTAATGACAGGCAAAACACTCTTATAAATGGCCTGCACTACAGTTTCTTCATTAAACGGCCATAAATCTTCTAAAGAGCCACCACCTCGGCCAACAATAAGTACATCACATTCATTGCGACTATTAGCACTCTCAATGGCATGACAAATATCTCCTTGAGCATATTCGCCTTGTACTAGTGAAGGGTAGATTATGGCTTTGATATTTGGATTACGACGTTTTAGCACGGTTAAAATATCTTTAACGGCAGCGCCTGTAGGTGAAGTGACAATACCTACACAGCTGATATGTTTTGGTAGCTGCTGTTTATGAGATAAATCAAAAATGCCTTGGGCATTAAGTTTGTTTTTTAATTGCTCATATTGTTGACGTAATAAACCCGTGCCAGCATCTTCCATATGCTCGATAATTAATTGAAAGTCTCCACGTGGCTCATATAAAGATACTTTTGCTCTAACTAATACTTGTTGACCATTACTCGGAGCTGCCCCGGTACTTAAGCGAACACGTCTATTGCTTCCCTTAAACATGGCGCACTTAACTTGTGACTTCGCATCTTTCAATGATAAGTACCAATGACCCGAACTGGCGGCAATAAAATTTGATACTTCGCCAGTTAACCAAACAGTGTTTAATTCGCTTTCTAGAATAAAACGTACTTTTTTAGTTAACTCGCTGATTTGTAAAATATGCTGTTGGCTCATAAGGGTGAGAAATCAAGGCTTAATAATTGATAAGATTTACTATTATTTATTGAATAGCGCTGTCTTTCAATTTATTTTCATCATTTAACGCTGTTTAACATTTAATATTACAATCTTTTAATGAAAAGTTAATAAAAATAGGTTTACCTAAAACAAGAAAACGGTTAAAATTCTGCCGCAATATTCACTCCCTAACCAACCCTTTTAGAGAGATGTTGCGATGCTAAGAATTGCCCAAGAAGCTTTAACTTTTGATGACGTATTACTTGTACCTGCCCATTCAAAAGTACTCCCACACACGGCTGATTTAAAAACTAAATTAACCCGTAAAATTAATTTGAACGTACCTATCGTTTCTGCGTCTATGGACACAGTAACAGAAGCGCGCTTAGCTATTAAACTAGCGCAAGAAGGTGGTTTAGGTTTTATTCATAAAAATATGACCATTGCTGAACAAGCGAAAAATGTTTGTAAAGTGAAGAAATATGAAAGCGGTATTGTTTCAGACCCTGTAACAGTTAGTACTGACTTTACTATTGAACAAGTTATGCATAAAGCTGATGACTTAGGTTTTTCAGGTTTCCCTGTAGTAGATGATAACAACAACTTAGTTGGTATTATTACTGGTCGTGATTTGCGTTTTGAAACAAATTTAACAAAACCAGTTTCTTCGCTAATGACAGTGAAAGACAATTTAATCACGGTTAAAGAAGGTGCTGCACGCGAAGAAATTTTAGGTTTAATGCACACTAACCGTATTGAAAAAATATTAGTGGTTGATGATGCGTTCAAATTAGTAGGTCTTATTACTGCGAAAGATTACCAAAAAGCTGAAAATAAGCCTGATGCGTGTAAAGACGAATTAGGTCGTTTACGTGTTGGTGCTGCAGTTGGTGTAGGCGCAGGAACTGACGAGCGTATCGACGCTTTAGTTGCAGCAGGTGTTGATGTTTTATTAATTGATACTTCACATGGCCACTCTCAAGGCGTTCTTGATCGCGTTAAAGAAACACGTGATAAATACCAAGATTTACAAATTATTGCTGGTAACGTAGCAACCGCTTCAGGTGCAAAAGCAATGGCTGATGCCGGTGTTGATGCCGTTAAAGTTGGTATAGGCCCAGGTTCAATCTGTACAACGCGTATCGTTACTGGTGTTGGTGTTCCACAACTAACTGCTATTTCAAATGCTGTTGAAGGCTTGAAAGGTACTGGTATTCCAGTTATCGCAGATGGCGGTATCCGCTTCTCTGGCGATATTGCTAAGGCACTTGTTGCTGGCGCTCACTGCGTTATGGTTGGCAGCATGTTGGCTGGTACTGAAGAAGCACCGGGTGAAGTTGAACTTTACCAAGGTCGTTACTACAAATCTTACCGTGGCATGGGCTCTTTAGGCGCTATGGCGCAAAAAGATGGTTCAAGTGACCGTTACTTCCAAAAATCTGAAGGCGAAGCAGACAAGTTAGTACCAGAAGGTATTGAAGGTCGTGTTGCTTATAAAGGTCCAGTATCCGCTATTATTCATCAACAAATGGGTGGCATACGTTCATCAATGGGCTTGACTGGATGTGCAACTATTGAAGAAATGCGCACTAAGCCTGAATTTATGAAAATAACTTCAGCAGGTATGGGCGAATCACATGTACATGACGTGACTATCACCAAAGAAGCACCTAATTACCGTATGGGTTAGTCGAATAGCTTATTCCTGTGCTAGTTAATCACAATAGCAGCATCAGAAGTACTCACTGACTAGCGTCAACTCAGTGCTTCTTCTTTGCTCTAGTGCTAACTAGCTTTGAACTAAACTATTCTTAGTCGCTTTTTATGATAAATGTAAAAACGAATTTTTGTCAGGCTGAACTATGAATAAATTAGTTCAGCCTGTTTTATTTAAGATACCACGCTCTAAATGAGCGAGCTTTAGGCAAGGCTGTTGAGTCATTAAACAAATGAGTTTATGTTAATAAATGATTTTGTTTCATTACGAAAACAACGCAGTATAAAGTTTGCCCATGACGAGCGTCAAAAGTAGGAAAACACACATGAGCAAAGACATTCATGATCACCGCATACTAATATTGGATTTTGGTTCACAATATACTCAGCTAATTGCACGTCGCGTACGTGAAATTGGTGTTTACTGTGAGCTTTGGTCTTGGGATGTAACCGAAGAGCAAATTAAAGGCTTTAACCCAACAGGTATTATCCTTGCTGGTGGTCCAGAGTCAGTAACTGAAGCCAACTCTCCTCGTGCTCCTGAATATGTATTTACCGCTGGCGTGCCTGTATTAGGTATTTGTTACGGCATGCAGACAATGGCTGAACAACTTGGCGGTGGCGTTGAAAGTTCAGACCATAAAGAATTTGGCTATGCAGCGGTTGAGTTAATTGCTAAATCAGCGTTATTCAACAATGTTGAAGATAGTATTGGCGATAACGGTAATGCTTTACTTGACGTTTGGATGAGTCACGGTGATAAAGTATCAGCTATCCCTGAAGGTTTTGTTACCGTTGCACAAACAGCAAGTTGTGCTTATGGCGCAATGGCGAACGAAGAAAAACAATTCTACGGCGTACAATTTCACCCAGAAGTTACCCATACTAAACAAGGTTCACGCATTTTAGAGAACTTTGTCGTTGAAATTTGTAAGTGTGAAAAATTATGGACTTCTGCATCAATCATTGATGATGCAATCGCTAAAATGAAAGCACAAGTAGGTGACGACGAAGTTATCTTAGGTCTTTCAGGTGGCGTTGATTCATCTGTTGTTGCTATGTTATTACATCGCGCGATTGGCGATAAACTTACCTGTGTATTTGTTGATAACGGTTTACTTCGTTTAGACGAAGGCCAGCAAGTGATGGATATGTTTGGCGACCACTTTGGTTTAAATATTATTAAAATTGAAGCGGAAGATAGATTTTTAAATCGTTTAGCGGGTGAAAGTGAACCAGAAGCAAAACGTAAAATTATCGGTAATGTCTTTATTGATGTTTTCGAAGAAGAATCTAACAAGCTTGATAATGCAAAATGGTTAGCACAAGGCACTATTTACCCAGACGTGATTGAGTCAGCTGCTTCTGCAACAGGCAAAGCACATGTGATTAAATCGCATCATAACGTTGGTGGTTTACCTGATTACATGAAATTAGGTTTAGTTGAGCCGTTACGTGAATTATTTAAAGATGAAGTTCGTAAAATCGGCTTAGAGCTTGGTTTACCATACGACATGCTTTACCGTCACCCGTTCCCTGGACCTGGTCTAGGTGTGCGTATTTTAGGTGAAGTGAAAAAAGAATATGCCGACTTATTACGTCGTGCAGATGCTATCTTCATTGAAGAATTACACAAACATGACTTATACACTAAAGTAAGCCAAGCGTTTACCGTGTTCTTACCTGTTAAGTCAGTAGGCGTTATGGGCGATGCACGTAAATATGATTGGGTTGTCTCTTTACGTTGTGTTGAAACAATCGACTTTATGACGGCGCGTTGGTCACACTTACCTTATGATTTCTTAGGGTTAGTTTCTAACCGTATTATTAATGAAATTGATGGCATCTCCCGTGTAGTTTACGATATTAGCGGCAAGCCGCCTGCTACTATCGAATGGGAATAATTTAGTTTTAGACTGGTTAAATCATCTAACTTCGTTGTCGAAGGTACTTACTGACATGCGTCAGCTCCGTGCCATCTCCTAGAAGTGAAATCATTTTCCGTCGTCTAAAAGCTAAATTCATGACTTGATATACAAAGCCTCAATGTTGAAAAACTTTGGGGCTTTATTTTTATAATAACTTTGAACACCAAACAAGGAGCTCAATCTAGTTGAGTGCTTTAACGAAGCCGTAGAGTTTTTTATTTTTGAGCTTATGACTATAAGTGATGAAATAAAAAGTGAATACAATGAAGTTAAAGCCTCAAATAGGAAGAGTACATTACTATGATTGAGAGAATTGAAACTAAACAAAGAATGAGCCGAATTGTTAAGCATAACGGTACTATTTATTTATGTGGTCAAGTTGCGGCAGATGCCACTAAAGATATCACCGAGCAAACGCAAACCATGCTTGATAAAGTTGATATATTATTAGCGCAAGCGGGCAGTGACAAAAAGCACATCTTATCAGCAACTATTTATGTTAAAGACATGAGTTACTTTGCTGAGATGAATGCCGTATGGGATGCATGGGTGCCAGAAGGGCATGCGCCGGCACGTGCTTGCGTTGCCGCTAAAATGGCGAGAGAAGCATTGCTTGTTGAAATCTCAGTGGTTGCAGCAGAAATATAATGCTGTAAAAAGTGTTATATAGAGTGAACCTAGCGGACACTGGATTAAATTGAAACGCCGATAAAGTTGGCGCTAAATTATATTCAGTGCTTTCTTACTTGTAAAAAAAGGCCAATATGGATACTGTATAATAATACAGGTCTATTGGCTTTTTTTTCGTGTTAATTTTACGATATGCAAACAAGGATGAGTAATGATTACACTTTATGGGTTTGGTAAGTGCTTTAATGTGATGGACGCTAGTCCATTTGTGGTTAAAGTGGATCTTTTTATGCGTATGGCCAATATTCCATGCCAGGTTAAATATGGCGCCAAATATTTAAAAAAATCACCAAAAGGTAAATTACCTTTCATCGATGATGACGGTACAGTAGTTGCTGATTCTGATGCAATAATGACCTATTTAACAAAGCAGTATCAGGTAACCTTAGATGCTGAATTGACACCAGAGCAAAAAGCACAAGCTCATTTAATAACTAAATCATTAGATGAAGGTCTTTATTGGTGTTTGGTTTATTCTCGTTGGGCGACGGATGAATGTTGGCCGTTAACTAATGAAGCTTTCTTTGCTACTTTACCGATACCACTACGTTGGTTTTTACCTAATATTATTCGTAAATCGGTGAAGAAAAATCTTCATGGCCAAGGCGTTGGTCGTCACTCATTAGAAGAAATCCTCGCTATTTCAGATAAGAGCTTAGCGTCACTGTCCACGCTTCTGGCAGATAAAAACTTTTTCTTTGGCGAGACTCATACCTCATTTGATGCCGTCGTTTATTCGCATTTATGTGAGTTTATTTCAGTACGTTTTGATAATGGTTTTGAAAGTAAATTTACTAAAAATGCCAAAAGATACCAAAATCTAGTACAATTTTGTCAACGAATTGAAGAAAAATTTTACCAAGAGAAATAAATGTCCATAAACCTGTCTAATAACTACCAAGCACTTGGCACAAGCTTTTCAGAGCAAACATTGCCTGCTCCTGTGGCTCAGCCATCATTATTATTATGGAATGAACCATTAGCCAAAGCGTTAACTATTCCTTTTAGTAAAGACAATGATGCTGAACTACTCGCACAATACTTCTCAGGTAATCAATTGATTGAAGGAAGCAAGCCAGTTGCACAAGCTTATTCTGGGCATCAGTTTGGTCACTTTAATCCGCAGCTTGGTGATGGTCGTGCACATTTATTAGGGGATATTGCAGATATTCAGGGACAACGTTGGGATATTCAGCTTAAGGGCTCAGGCGTAAGTAATTTTTCACGTCAAGGTGATGGTCGTTGTGCGCTTGGTCCAGCATTGCGCGAATACATCATGAGTGAAGCTATGTTTTCTCTTGGTGTACCTACTACGCGTTGTTTAGCGGTGGTCACTACCGGTGAAAATGTTTATCGGGAGCGGCCTTATGATGGTGCCGTTGTTACACGGATAGCTGCAAGCCATATAAGAGTTGGAACTTTCCAATATTTTGCTGCGCGGGGTGATACAGACTCGCTTAAAAAGTTAACAAATTATGCCATTAATCGTCATTTTCCCGAGTTACTACCTACATCATCAGAAGGTACAAGTGACAAAAGCGATGGCAACAAAGCTGACAATGAAATTAGCAGCCAACAAGTGCTTGAATTTTTCTCTGCCGTTTTATCAAAGCAAATTCCTTTAGTGCTTTCATGGTTAAGAGTTGGTTTTATTCATGGTGTAATGAATACAGACAATACGACTATTTCAGGTGAAACCATAGATTACGGCCCTTGTGCCATGATGAATGCTTATCATCCAGAGACTGTCTTTAGCTCAATTGATCGTAATAGTCGTTATGCTTTTGGTAAACAGATAAGCATTATGCAGTGGAATATGACTCGATTAGCCGAAACTTTATTACCGTTAGTCGATAGCGATGAAGATGATGCAGTAGAGAAAATTGAGCCATTATTAAGCCAATTCCATCAAGACCTCCAACAAGGTTATTTGACTATGATGGCCGCTAAACTTGGCATAGATGAACCAGCGGAAGGCGACGGTAAGCTGATTAATGACTTGATTACTCTTATGAAAGAGCAAAAATTAGATTACACGCAAACTTTCACTGCATTAACAGCCTCATTAACTGATTCATATAACGACAATCCTAATGATGTGTCCCTAACTAATGTACTTAATGAATGGTTACCTCGTTGGAATACTCGAATTGAGTCATTTAAAGCGGCTGCTCTTACGTTAATGGTGAGTAATAATCCGGTTGTTATTCCAAGAAACCATCATGTTGAAGCCCTGCTAGAGAGTTGCCAAGAAACAGGCGATTTAACTGCGCTAAATAAATTCTTGGCTGTATTGCGACAGCCTTATACAGAAATCACGGAGACTAAAAACTATCAAGATGCTCCTGTCGATGGTGGTAAAGACTATCATACGTATTGCGGCACATGATCATGAATAACCCGCAAAGTAACTCGCTTAAAACATCACTTTTAGAAACGTTTGGCTTCGATGGCTTTCGCCCCGGACAAGAGCAGACCATTACTCAACTACTTAATGGCCAATCAAGCTTATCTATATTCCCGACAGGCTCGGGCAAATCGTTGTGTTATCAGTTAACTGCACTGCATTTACCACATTTAACGTTAGTGGTATCGCCTTTATTAGCTTTGATGAAAGATCAGTTGTCGTTTCTTGCAAGCAAAGGCATTAAGGCGGCAAGTATTGATTCGACCTTAAAAGGAAATGAAGCACAAACCGTGATGGCAGGTGTGCGTGATGGTGATATTAAAGTATTAATGGTGTCTGTTGAGCGTTTTAAAAATGAACGCTTCAGGCAATTCATTGAATCTGTACCCGTGTCTATGCTGGTGGTTGATGAAGCGCACTGTATTTCTGAATGGGGTCATAACTTTCGACCAGATTATTTGAAATTACCGAGTTATTGCCAAGCGTTAAAAATTTCGTTGGTGTTATTACTTACCGCAACAGCGACGCGTAAGGTAAAACAAGATATGGCGGCTAAGTTTGCTATACGAGACGAACATATTGTGCAAACTGGCTTTTATCGATCAAACCTTGATTTAAGTGTACTGCCTGTTACTCAGACGCATAAAAACAAGCAACTTGAGCAAATTATTTCGGCGCAACAAGGTGCTGGTATTGTTTACGTTACTTTGCAACATTCAGCTGAAACAGTCGCGCAATATTTAAAACAGCAAGGTATTAATGCTTGTGCTTATCATGCTGGTTTTGACAGTGATACTCGCAGCCAAATTCAGCAAGACTTTATGGCAGGTAAAATACAAGTAATTGTCGCGACAATTGCCTTTGGCATGGGCATTGATAAAAGCGATATACGCTTTGTTATTCATTATGACTTGCCAAAATCTATAGAAAATTACAGTCAAGAGATAGGACGAGCAGGACGAGATGGGCAGCCTTCGCAGTGTTTTACGTTAGCTAATCTAGATGGCTTAAATACCGTTGAAAACTTTGTTTACGGCGATACACCTGAGTTTACCGGCATTGAAATGTTATTAAACGCGATAAAGTCAGAGGTAATAACAAGTGCTTACTCAAGCACAAGTGACAGCCGATCTGAAGGAAAGTGGGAGTTGCAAATATTACAGTTATCTAATGCTGTTAATATTAAACAACTACCGCTAAAAACCCTCTTAGTACAGTTAGAGTTAGCGGGTGTAATTGAGCCACTTTACGCTTACTTTGCTGACTTTAAAATCAAACTATTAAAACCTAAAGCTGAAATTATCAATAGTTTTAATGATCAGCGTAAAGACTTTTTACAACGTATCTTTAATGCTACCGACTTTAAAAAAGTCTGGGGCAGTTTAAATTTTGATACTTTACTGCAAGATAAAAGTATTGAACGTAATCGTGTAATAGCCGCCCTTGAATACCTTCAAGAACAACAATTGATAGTGCTTGAAACTAAAGGTATGACAGAGGTATTTAAAATAAATCTGAATGAATTAGCCGATCCTGGTTTGTGCCAAACACTCAGTCACTACTTTAAAGATAATGAAGAAAAAGAAATTAAACGTATCGCTACGTTAGTACGTTTTTTCCAGCTCGACACTTGTTTAACGGTAAACTTAGCGCGCTATTTTGATGATAAAATATTTGATGCGCCTGTTGTTGACGACATAGCTATTGATGGCGCAGTTATTAACGGTACTAGCTTAAATGCTAATGATACTGGTACTCGTAATTTAGCAGTAGCCCCACAATGTGGTCACTGTAGTGTTTGTCGAGGTCAAGTGGCAGTACTTGAGCATTCTCAAGCACAAATTCCATGGCCCAGTGATGACGCTTTAAAGCAGGGCATGACGGAATTGGCCGAGCGACTTAGCGGAAAAATAAATCAACCACTATCAATTGAAAGTTTTTGCCGCTTTTTTGCTGGCATGTCAGTGCCATTATTTGGTCGCAATAAAGTAAGACAATTATCTGGCTTTGGTTTATGCGAACAGCAACGATACCAAGCTATACGTGAAAAGCTGGCCAGTTTAAGCAAGTAAAGGAGTGTTAATAAAAATAAGCTCCGCCTAAATCCCCAAAGATTTAGGCGTAGCTTTTTAGTTTTTACCTTTAACTAAGTGGAGGGAAACAAAGAAAACAGAAATCAGAAAAAGAATGCTAAATATCAAACTCGTCAGCACCTAGCTCAACTAGATAATCACGGTACTGGGTATCAGATTCTTGGATATGGTTAATTAACCAATAGGTGAGTAAATTAGTTACTTGTTTAAGTGAGTCATGACCTTCTATGTTATAAATAGCGACATACTCTTCTACTTTATCAATCATGGCTTGATGTTCTTCTTGATGTTCAGGCAAACCAGGGTAGCCATAATCTTCCATCAATTTTTCTTCACGCTTAAAGTGATACTTGGTATAGCTTACTAACTCTGCTAAAGCTTCACGTTCAAATTCTTCACACTGGGCATAATCGAAAGCGATGCTAAATTGGTTTAATAAATGCAACAGTTTCTTATGGTCTTGATCAATATACTCAATACCTATGCTGTACTCTTTACTCCATTTAATTTGTTTGATGTGTTTCTGCTTTATCAGCGGCATCATGCACAATGCTGCGATTAGCACCCAAGGTGTTGGACTAACAGGGTTAGTCAAAAAACTGAGAATAACTGATAGCAATATGAGAATAGAGATAATGATAAAGCTAGCAGACTTAACACGATTATTAACAATCACGATAGTAACCTTACAAGTAATAGGGAATTGAATAGAGCTGCTACTCTACTCTTTAATAAGGACTTTTTGCATTTAACCGACACTTTTGTTGATATTAGTCAAATTTACGATGTATTAACTTTATTTTGTTCTGTTTATTGATTTATCTCATTGTTTTATAGTTGTTTTAAGGCTAGTTCTCAATCTGTTTAAAATACATTGTTGCATAAACTCTCCTCTCAATTAAGTATCAACTGCCCAGTCAGTTATATTTTAGCTTACCGTTGAGCGACTCAAAGACCAAGCAGTGATAACAAAACCGTGAGTAATAATCTGATCAAGCTAGTTCGCACCGACTATAAATGAGATAGAATAGCGCCTATTCACCGAGCTAATCCGTTTGGTATAACTTTCCTTCTTCTTTATTCGAGTACAACAGTAAATGTTCACCACCATAAAAAATTCAATGCCAATGAGTGTTTGGTATATGTTGATCTCAGCGTTAGGTTTTGCCTTAATGGCTGCCTGTGTAAAAGAAGTTAGCGGTTTAGGCATTCCAGTCCTTGAAATTGTCGCAGCAAGAGCCATTGTGTCAGGCATTATTAGTTACGCTGATATCAAACGTAAAAAGATATCCCTATGGGGACATAATAAAACGCTACTGATTGCGCGAGGTACCGTTGGTTCGTTTGCCTTGATGTTTGTTTACTATGCCGTAACAACCTTACCCTTAGCAGAAGCGACCGTATTACAATATTTGCATCCTGTGTTTACTGCAGTGTTGGCTGTGTTTTTTTTGAAAGAAACCATACAACGCTCAACCATCACTTGTATCGCCATCAGCTTACTTGGCTTATTCATTATCATTCAGCCGAATTTACAATTAGACAGCATTGTACATTACCCATGGATTAGTATTGGCTCGGCTGTAATGGGGGCGCTTGGTAGTGCTATTGCTTATGTCATTATCAAAAAACTGACTAAAACTGATGACAGCTCTGTTATTATTTTTTACTTTCCTCTGATTGCCTTTCCTATCTCAATGATAATGTTGGGTAGTGATTTTGTTATGCCGAGTCTAGCTGCGACCGGTCTACTGATTTTAGTGGGTATATTCACTCAAGTTGGGCAGGTGGGTTTAACCAAGGCACTGCATAGCGCCGATGCTAATAAAGCAACCGCATATGCCTATGTACAAGTACTTTTTTCAGTCTTTATTGGGTGGGCATACTTTAGTGAAGTTCCTATGGCCACTACCATTATGGGCGGTGGATTAATCATGGTAGGTGCTTTAATCAACGTACTTTGGAAACGCTAGTAAATTTACGTGCTGTTACACTCCCCCTAAACCTTGCTAAGGTAGCGCTAAGTGGATTTATTAATTAATCTACTTAGTGATAGTAGTAAGTGTTTATTTCGACCTTAAAGGTCAGGCTGGTTCATTTGTTACCAATTGTAAGTTTCCTTGGGTAACGCTTGAAGTTCGCGGCTATTGAGGTTTAGGATAAGCCACCTGTAAAATTAATAGATAATAAAATCACATGGTTAAATCAATTTTCAAATGGATAGGACTCTCCCTATTGTCTGTCATATTGCTAGGTGGTGCATTTACATCACACGAATGGTATGCCGAAAAACCTTTTATGTTCCGCTCATTTCTGGATAGAACTGTTTTACAACAAGCCTTTGAAAGCCCGGAAACGCTGACTTCGTTGGGTTTCTTGGAGTCTATCGGCATTACGGGACATAACGCTGAACTTGATAACGATCGCCCAGAAAAGACTGATGCTCTTTTTGCTGAAATGAAAAAGGTAAAAGAAACACTACTTACCTATGATGATAGTGACTTAGATGAATCGCAGCTATTGTCTAAAGAAATTGCCATGTATTTACTGGATATCGTATTAGCCTCAGAACCATACCGATATCACAATTACCCAGTGAACCAGTTGTTTGGTATTCAAAATGGTTACCCTAGTTTTATGGATGCTCAACATCAGGTCAATTCAGTTGGTGATGCCGAGAACTATATTGCTCGACTTAATAAAGTAAAAGTGAAATTCTCCCAAAACCTTGAGGGTTTAAAATTACGGGAAGAAAAGGGCATTCTACCTCCACGTTTTGTTATTGACCGTGTTCTTGAAGAAATGACAAAATTTGTGGCTAAGCCTGTTGAAGACAACATTCTCTATTCATCATTAAAAACGAAGTTATCCGATGCAGAAGATATTTCTTCTGTTGAACAAACTAGATTATTAAACTTAGCCAAAGAGGAAATTATTGCTTCAGTACATCCTGCTTATCAATTGCTTATAGATTACTTCAACCAAGTTGTTGATAAAGCTACTACCGATGATGGCATTTGGAAGCTACCTGATGGTGATAAAGTTTATGCTCAAGCACTTAAGTTTTTCACCACTACCGATTACAGCGCAGATGAAATTCATAATATCGGTCTGCGTGAAGTGGATCGGATTCAATTAGAAATTTTGACCATTTTAGAAGAAGAAAACTATGACGTTAGCCAAGGATTCACAGCAGCAATTGAAACCTTAGCTGCTCAAGAGGAATTCTATTATCCTGATACCCAAGCAGGTAGAGAACAAATATTAACGGACTATCAAACCATTCTTGATGAAATCAATGCAGGTTTAGAGTCGGCTTTTCGAATACGTCCAAAGGCGAGCATGAAAGTGCGCAGAATCCCTGAGTTCAAGGAAAAAACTGCACCAGGAGCCTATTACCAGCAACCATCAATTGACGGAAGTCGACCGGGTATGTTCTTTGCTAATTTATACGATATTAAAGCTACACCGAAATACAGCATGAGAACTCTGGCGTATCACGAAGGTATTCCGGGTCATCACTTTCAAATAGCTATTGCTATGGAATTAGAAGGTATGCCTTTATTCCGTCGGATTTCACCCTTTACCGCTTATACTGAAGGTTGGGCATTATATACAGAGCGCCTAGCTTGGGACTTAGGCTTTCAAGATGATCCTTTTGACAATATAGGTCGATTACAAGCTGAATTATTTCGCGCGGTACGTTTAGTGGTTGATACCGGTATTCATTATAAACGCTGGACTCGACAAGAAGCGATTGATTACATGGTAGCTAATACGGGTATGACACATAGTGATGTTGTTGCAGAAATTGAGCGCTATATCGTGATGCCAGGACAAGCCACGTCTTATAAAATAGGCTTGATGAAAATCCTAGAGTTACGTGAGAAAGCTAAAACCAGTTTAGGTGATAAATTTGATTTACGAGATTTCCATGATGTGATTTTGAAAAATGGTGCTGTTCCTTTGGATATTCTAACCCGTTTAGTTGATCAATATATTGCTGATAAATCAGCTGAATAAAAATTAGTACGAACAAAGCACAGTGTTACTTTGTTTTTAAGTAGAGCGAAATACTTTAGTGTATTTTGCTCTACTTTAATTAACCATTAACCATTAACCATTAACCAATAAGTATTGATAGTCCTAATAAGAATGGCGTTATTATGGTAGCTGCTACATTCGCGCCTAAGTGCTGCTGAAAGTTCCCGATGTTCTCTTTATGTTTAATAGCACCAATCCATGCAAAAATGGAAAGCGGCATTGGAATTAACGCAATCAAACCGATCGTTGGCAATATGCCCACCACAACATACAGTAAAATTAATGAATAGGTTAGTAACATAAATAAGCCATAAACTTGATTACTGCGCTTGATACCAAAAGCTAACGGAAAGGTTTTACGACCAACACTGGCATCGGCTTTCATATCAGGATATTGATTTAACAAAAGCAGATTATTGATCAGAAAAAATGGTATTAGTGAAACTAGCCAAACCAGTAATGAATAGTCCAACGTTAATACGATATGCGTACCAATAACCATTAACAGTCCAAATCCCACCCCAGGGGCAATTAAACACAACTTTGGCATGCGATTTAGCCATTGGGTATACGTGACAATAATCACCAGTCCCACTAGACCAATCGGCAGAATAGTAGCGCCAATAGTGCGAATAAAATAAATACCAATAGCGATGGTGATAAACAATGTTAACAGCCCAAGCAACAATACTAACTTTGCAACTTTTGGGTTATTGGGCAGTGCGCCGCTACCACCACTAAAGGGGGTTTTTATGGTTTTAAAGTCTAATCCACTTTTAAAATCATGATACTCATTCAGCATGTTTACACTGATATGAGCAGACATAGCACCAATGAAGATAAGCATAAACACTACTTTATCTATTGATGCTCCCGTAGCCAAAGAAGTGCAAAGCCCCAGAAAAACACAGGCTAGTGTTAATACTAGAAAGGAAGGGCGCATTGTTTGTAATACAGAATTAATCATGATGTTCTACTTTATCAAATTGATGTGTGTTGTTTAGCGCAGATACGATAGCCAACTAAATACAGTAACCCAGTCATTAGCCAAACAATACCAACATAAAGAACAGTATCATTTACTTTTTCGGGGTGGCGAAGCCAGAGTTGTAATGGCAATAGACCACGAATAATACAAAGCGTTGTTATGGAATATATTGCATAGTTAACCAGTGGTAGTTTATCTATTAACTTGCCCGTAAAGCCAGCACCAGATAGCGCATAAAGCCCCAGAATAACAAAAACAGCTGAGGCGAATATCGTTCCGATTGGCGCTAAATAAGTACCATTAATAGCAGATTCTACAATTGGTGGGGGTGCCATTTGAGCGGCATAACATTCAGGGCCCAAATATATGCATGATAGATGTGCAGCAGCTGTGCCCATAGCTATTAATGCTGCAAGCACTAAAAGTACAACGCCAATTTTTCGTTTCACGTTAACTCCGTTTAAGTAAGACCAAACTATTGTGCAGACATCTTAGTCATTACCGTGACTATTTTAACTGCTAATTTACATCAAATGCTACTGAATTCAAACTGTTAAATTCGTTTCGAATTAGATAATGAATTGGCAAGACAAGCGATAACTAATTAGGGAAATTAGCTGCTTTTTATGGGGTTTTTTAGTGGTATCGCTTTGTATTGGATATCTTAGTTTATTTTACTTAGGGATGATATTAATGGAGAAATTGACTGGCTTTCTAGATAAAGGAATAAGAGGTGCTATAATTTTTACTGTATTTTAGGCATTTTAGGACTTTATAAAAACTTCTAAGCGGTTTACTTAGACTACAAGCCAATTTCTTTCATTGAAGACGCTCATCAATATGGATATTATGCTTAGATTACAGCTTTTTATAATGATTACTTTCATGATTCACTCTGTAAGTGCAGAGCCTGCATCAGAAAGTTTATTGAGCAAGTTATCTGAAGCAGAAGACTACTTACGAATACAACCCTCAGTTTCATCAAGAATACTTAAAAAACACCTTGCCAATATTGGTCAGCTGAGCATAAATGATCAATTAACCTGGCATCAAAATCTATTAAGAGCATCTATTGCTCTAAATGATTTAAATCAGGTTGAAAAAACGGTAAAAGTAATGATCTCCTATCCCGAACTAGAAAAGGAAACAGATAAATTTGTTTCTTTGTTAAGTAGTTTAGGTATATTTTTACGCCGAACTGGACATCCCCATGAATCTATTTTGCTCTTCAATTGTGGACTTGAACAACCAATTAAAAACGACAAACAAATAATAAGTTTACTGATCAGTAAAGGGAGTAGCTTAAGTTCTCTTAATAAATATAGTCAGGCGAAAGCAACCTATGCTCAAGCTTTGCAATTAGCTAAACAACAAAATGCAGAGGTATTAATAAGCGCTATTTATAACAGCTTAGGAATAATGGCGCTAAAAGAAGGCAATTATTCGTTGGCCAAAGAGTACTTGATAAATGCTTTACAACTCTCACAAAAAATTTCGAGGCGTTCTGGTCAAATTGTCGCGGGTTTACAGTTGCTTAGGTTATCTATATTAAACAATGAGCCTATGCTATATGACAGATTGCATTACCGCATCAGTAGGCTCACCTTAGTGAGCGAAAGTGATGTTAGGCATGCTTATCTTTTTTGGATAGAAAAGGCGCATAAAGTATCAAGGGGGCACAAACTTTCTTCACCAGAACAAGACGAGTTGTTGGGTAAACTCGACCAAATCAAACCGATTAGCGTTAGTTTATATAACCAGTTGGTTGAAACACTTGCAGAACCAATGGGGATTACCTCTTTAGCCCTCATGAATGAATCCAGCGAATATCAAGGTGATTTATTAAATGATATACACCAATGTAAAAATATAGATTACCCAAAACGTAGATCAATAAAATAAGTTACTAACACTGTCAGTACAATCACTCACAGTAATCTTTTAACGCTAATATGGCATCGTAGTAAATAACATAACCACTTACTAACATTAACCATTAGCAGCGATTAGCTGTGTATGTTCAGGATTAGTGGTTTGTTGTAAATACAATGAAATTTCTTTGTGAGCTTGGCGAAATGGCTTAGTCAGATGAGATTTCAGCGCTTTCTTTACCGGCTTAATATCAACCCCTTTTATTACGCAAAATAAAGCTAAAGCATAAACTGTTTCTAACTCAGGCAGTGCTGATTGTCGGTTAAGGTTTTGGTTGTTACACGAGCCACAACCACCTTTAAATTGGTAAGCTGTATTAGCAAAGATAACACCAAACCCCATAAAACAAGCGACTAAATCTATAGTTTGAGGCAATACTTCTTTACCTCCAGGGGGAAGCATACCATTTTGATTAACTAAAATACCGGCCTGTACTTGTACTAAATAGGCAATTAAATCTTGTGGCTGGTTAAGCTGACTTGAATGAAAAGCAATATCTATCGTAGGTGTTGAAGGTGCTAATGTAGGTGTGATTTCCTCACCTTCTACTTTATAACTGACATGAGAGCTTACATCAGAGCTTATATGCGTATTTATTTTAGAACTAACATTAGCGTCTTCACCACGAAGCCTTGATTCAAAAATTAATTGAGGCATTGGCTTTTGGCTAAAGTTGTCAGCTGATACCAATTGTAGTGGCCAAGACGTCATGCCGGCGTATTTAAGCGTATTAGCAAATATTTTATCCGCCATTGCTTCTACACTGCTTGCACTGCCCGGATAAAAAGAATTGTTGGGTAATATCAATTCACTGTTATCTTTGAAAAAGTCGCCATCAAGTTGGTCGATACACCAAAGAAAGGTATCAAAAATCCATTCTTTACTTTCTTCATCAATGACTGGTTTTGCTTTAAAAAAAGTTGATAACATTAATGGATAGCCTTTATTGATGATTAAGATATTGTTTAGTGACTGTTTGTTAGCCAATGACAAAGCTTTAGTATTATAAAGCTCTTTTAATTAAGAACTAGCTAAGAGTAAACTAATTTCAATATAGAATCGATTGGCTTAAATAAGACCGCTATAAATTACAGCGTTTGTAATTCACAGGAGGTTTATTTAGCCATTTTTCGAGATGAAATGTAAAGTAGAGATAGGATGATAATATGAAAGCTGTTTTTCGCATGGAGTGTAGATTACAGCTTTTTTAACATCCAAACATCGCATCCACTGTGGATTGTACCTGCTAGTGGTTTATCTAGATGAATGAAACCTAGCTTTTCATAGAGAGAAATTGCAGATTCCATGCTTGTTAGTGTATCCAAATAGCATTCTTTATAACCTTTACTTTTAGCAAAGTCTAAGCAACTTTCAGTAAGTTTTTTACCTAAGCCTAATCCTCGACTTTCTGGGAGTAGGAATAACTTACGCAACTCACATATCTCTTTGCTGCCATTAAAAGCTGCAATTCCACTTCCTCCAACTATTTCTTCTGCAATAGTGGCAACTAAGTAGCAGCTAGCATCTTCATTTTTATAATGAAGGCTCATCGCATCAACTTCAGGATCGGAAGGACCAAACCCTTCACCAACGGCTCCGAACTCTGAGCCAACTTTTTTAATTATTTTGCAAACTTGATGATCGTGATGAGGCTTGATGGACTGAATTTCATAACTCACTAAATATTCTCCTGACTTTCTGCAATTAACTTAAATTAAGTTAATTGCAGTAGATAGTTATCTTTTTATAACTATACCAGTTAGTCATGGGCGAGCCATTTATTATTGAGAAATAGTGTATCAAATGAGTTTAATGACTCGTGCCTTTCTCATAGCTTATTTTGTTAAATACATTGTACTTACCCGACGGTTTCTTCATTGGCATACGCTTTACTATTTCCAATGTTTCGGCATCGTAAACAATCAGTTCACCATCCATATCCCACACACTTAACAGTACGAACTTACCATCTTTGGTAAACTCAACATGGGCGGCATTTTTCCCCGGTGATGGCGCTAAGGTTTTTACTATCTCTAAAGTGCTCTTGTCAATAACGTGTACTTTGTCGTTATTTGGGCCAAAGAATACGTCGGTCCACGCATAACGCGATTTGCTGTGACTACGCATAAAGAAACCCGGGCCTTCGGTTTTGATCTCTTTAATGATGTTCCAATTCTCCATATCGATAACAGTAATTTTACCTTCTTTGATATTGGGTGAAGCGAACACTTCTTTTCCTTGATAATTCCAGGTAATGCCAGAGCCTAAATGTGGCATACCGGTTAAGCCGATAGAGGCTACTTTCTTTTTAGTGTCTAGGTTGATCACTTGACCATTGTGGCTGTTACGCGCGGTACCAATTAAGTTGATGTAATCAGGGTCGAAGAAAAAGTCATTCAAGTAATCATCAGTTTTAATGCGGCGAATAGGGAATTGATCACTCTTTTTAGATAAATCAGCTTTCCAACCTTCTGCTTTCGCTTCTACTCTATAGTCATGTGCCCAGCCTTTATAGACTTCAACGCCGCCTTCATCACTGTAAGGTATTTCCCATACTTCTTTCACGTCTTTGAGTGCGACAATAAAACTATGACGTGGTGGCGCGTTGTATACGGCACTTACACGTGAACTATTGCCGTCACTGTCGATGGCATCAATCACTTTAAGTGGTGATAAGTCTTTGGTATTGAGTATGACTACGTTATTAGGTAGGTAATTACCGACAATTAAATATTTACCGTCATTCGATATAGCGATGTTGCGCGTATTAATCGCTGCGCGAACTTCGCTGACGGTTTTGCGATTGTAAATATCGTATTTACTGATCCAACCATCGCGCGAGGCAAAAAATACAAAGCGACCGTCAGGAGAATATTTTGGTCCACCGTGTAAAGCAAAACGGGTTTTAAAGCGATCTAAGCGCTCAAAGGTATCGCCGTTTAATAAGGTGGCGCTGTGGTCACCTAATTCAACAACAATAAATAAATTCATTAAATCAGCGTCAAACTGTGCTTCATTTGGTAGTTTACTTTGATCAAAATGTTGTACTTTTGACGCGTTAATATCGGCAACTGTCCAGCTCAGAGAGGCTTTTGATGGCGTATAAATATAATTAGCTAAACTGGCGATTTCAGCCTTAGTTAAGGTTTTGTTAAAGGCAGGCATTTGTGTGGCAGCACGACCGGTATTGATAACCTTAATGGCTTTGTTTTTGCGAAAACGGGCAAGGTTTTCTGGTAATAATGCAGGCCCCATAGCACCTAATCGATCAACGCCATGACAGCTTTGACAATTGTCTTGATAGAGCTTTTGGGCCGCAACTTTTTCATCGGCTGACATTGTGATTTTTTTGGCTGGTGCTGCATTGACAGCATTGACGGTAAAAAAACCACACAAAAGAGCGATAGATAGAGACATTAAAAAATGGTGTTTAGTCATGGGGGTAACCTTTTGTATTCGTGATATATATACTAATCAAAGTAATTACAGGATCCATTTTAATGGCCTAAACATCCAATAAAGTCGTTGCTTTCAATCCCAATAGCCAGCTATTACTGAATCAAGCGCCTTTTTCTTGAAAATTTATTATCATTAAATTTTTATCATTAATTAATCTGACTAGTACTCGTCGTCATCCTCGTGTTGTTTTAATCGAGGAGCCAGTTTAAAGCTATGGATTTCCGATCAGGAACCTCGGAAATGACGACTGTTAGCTGGCAGTCTGTTCAGTTTTACTTAAGCTATTTTTATTGCTTGTGGTTGAACATAGTCATTAGCATCTAAAAAACCAGGGGTTTTTAATTGTTGCTCAGTTAACTGATTTACTACATCACCAATAACGATAAGCGTTGGCGGGGTAATATTATGTTTTTCAACAAGCTCAGCCAAGTTACCGATAGTACCGCGATAGGTTTTTTGTTCAGGCTGTGTGCCTTTACGAATTAATGCGGCTGGCGTATTAATATCTCGGCCATGCTCAACAAGTTTTTCTGCAATTTTAGATAAGGTATTAATGCCCATGTAAAACACAACCGTTTGGGTTGGGCAACATAAACTCTGCCATGGCAAATTAAGCTGACCATTGTTTTGAATATGACCAGTAATAAATGTACAACCTTGTGCAACACCGCGATGTGTTAACGGAATGCCTGCATACGTTGTACAGCCAGAAGCAGCAGTAATGCCTGGGCAAATATGACAACTTACACCATGTTGCAACATGTATTCTGCTTCTTCACCACCACGACCAAAGATGAACGGGTCGCCACCTTTTAAACGCAATACTCTTTTACCTAAGCGCGCTTCGTGTACTAAAATTTCGTTAATTTTATCTTGTGGTACACAATGTTTAGCTTGCTCTTTACCCACGTAAAATCGTTCACAATTATCAGGCAATAGCGCTAATATTTCATCACTTACTAATCGGTCATAAATTGCGATTTCAGCTTGCTCAATAAAGCGCATTGCACGAATAGTTAATAATTCAGCATCACCAGGGCCAGAGCCAACTAGGGCAACTTCGCCTTGGTTTAATACTGATTTCCCTCTCGCTGATATTTTATCGTTATCTGCTGATATTAGGCTGTTTGGTTGATTTGCTGATAGTGTATTCATGCTCTCGCCTTATTGCACTTGAGCCTATTTCAGGACAGGCTCGGTTGCTTAATTAGTTTCTTTAGTTTTGTATCATTAAGAATTAGTTAGCTACGTATTGTTAATAATTAATTTGTTACGTGTTGCTAAGTTTTCTTTAATAATTAGTGTACTTACTACGGTTAAACTTCAACAAATTGAATCGGATTTTCTGTGTTAGTTAACTCGTCGGCAAACTTTGATGGCGACGGGATAAAACCAATTTCATCATCATCTAAGTAACATCCAGGATCTTCAGCCCAAGCATCACCGGTTTGCGCAAAAGCACGGGTTCGAGTGTTGCCACCACAAATAGCTAAGTGATCACAACTTGCACAACGTCCTTTTACTGGGCGTGGTGATTGTCTAAAACCTAACATTAGTGAGTCTTGAGTATCACGCCAGACATCAGAAAACTTTTCAGTTGTTACATTGCCGATAGGATGATTCCACCAGTAAGTATCAGGGTGAATTGTGCCGGTGTTATCAATGTTGGCTACGTTAATACCACTTGAATTACCGCCCCAATTGATTAAACGTTGTTTTAAATTGGCAATAGCTTCTGGATATTCTTCAGCAAACTGCTTGCTTGCCCATTGTAATAAAAATGGACCGTCAGCATCATTGTTACCGGTAACAAAGTCGGTTTCTATGCCTTGATTGATATGCGACCAAGCACGAGTATAAAGAAGCTCCATAGCGTCTTTAGTCATTTTGAACATGGCATCATTTTCAGCGGTGCGCTTGCCACGGCCTGAATAATTAAGGTGAGATAAATAAAATTTATCAACACTATTTTCTTCCATTAAATTCAACATGGCAGGTAAATCTTTGAAGTTTTCGCGTGTTAAACATAAACGCATGCCGACTTTAATACCCGCCTCTTTACACAACTTAATGGCATGCATTGAGGTTTTAAAACTACCTTTTTGACGACGGAACTCATCGTGAAACTCTTCTAAACCATCAATGCTGATACCAACATATTGATACTCTGCAGCTTTAATTGCTTCAATATTGTCTTCGTTAATTAACGTGCCGTTAGTAGATAGCGCAAGGTAAAAACCTTTTTGTTTAGCATATTCAGTGATTTCATAAATATCAGGGCGTAATAATGGCTCGCCACCTGACAAAATTAACACGGGCACATGAGCAACTTTTAAATCATCTATGGTGGCTTTAACTTGCTCAGTTGATAGTTCGTCTTTAAAGTCGATATCAAGAGATGTTGAATAACAGTGTTTACATTGCAAGTTGCAACGACGGATCAGGTTCCATATAACCACTGGACCCTTCATTTTACGTGATGCTTTAACGGGCTTAAGTTCAGCCATGTCATCATGAAGTGTTTTTAATAATTGTGAGATTCTAAACATAATATTATACCAATTCTATTAAATTTATTCTCAGCTCAGAGCTACTATTAGCGAGCTTAGAATAAGTGAAATTGATTAAATATAGTTATTCTATATTTCACCAATTTTGCGATGTTATCAGTTTGCTAATAAGCTCCCGAAGGGCGAGTACCTAGCAAAAGGCAAAGACTTATTTACAGCGTTATTTATTTTGATAAGGGAATAACCATTATCTTTAATTAAAGCCTGCCTCTAAGTCTTTTAATTCTCGCTGAGCGGGAAATAACTTAATAGACTTGGTATTACATACCTTGACCTTCGGCGTTGTTCTTTATGCGATTAATGTAATCTAGTTATAAGTCCGTATACCTTTGGTATTAGGCTACTATTACTTTTTTAATCGCAAACCTGTTTTTTTCAGTATTGCTGTGCTGGTTAACATATCATTACTTTTGGTAATAATGTCTTGACTTGAATCATGGTTGCGGGAGACCAAGACCTCTTTTAACAATTCTTTGATCTGACCCCGATACTTGGTGATTGATTCTTCTGTTTTTCCATGCACCATGGCGAATAAATTGTAATTCCACTCGGGTAAAAAGCGTGGTCTTAAATAACAATGGCTAACGAAAGGTAACCTACCAACAGCATCGCCAAACTTTTCGGCTTGCTCATCATCAATATCCCATACGGTCATGCCGTTGAATTGATAACCCAATTTATAGTGATTAGGTACAGCGGCAATGCGTCTGATAATGCCACGTTCTTGCATGCTTTTAGTTAGGGAGAGTACTTGCTCAACACTAAGATTCATTTGCTCTGCAATCGCGTGATAAGGCTCCTGAATAATAGGTAAACCATTCTGGGTTAATAAAATGTATTGTCTTTCTTGATCGCTAAGTTTTTCTTTCGTTATTTTTTCGTGTTCTTGAGTGATTGTAGACATAATGTAAACTCTTTTGTATGTGGCGTTTTACTCAGTAATTAACACGCTTTGCTGCTGTTTTTAAACGAGTAATCTGTTAAACGGGTAGTTATACTGGTAGGTATAAATTCACATAGAACTCTTTTAGTTTCGGTACGTTAAGCACCTTTAAACCAGTTTTTGTTTCAATCGCTTGTACTACTTTCTCAATTTCTTCAGCTGATTCTGTGGCGATAACGAACCACATATTAAAATCATGATCTCGGCGGTAGTTATGAGCAATTTGTTCAAAACTATTTACTTGTTCGGTAACAAAGTCAAAATCAGCTTCGGGTACTGCTAAAGCTGCTAAGGTAAAAGCGCCACCTAAACTTGCTGCATCAAACATGGGGCCAAAACGGGTTAGTACTTTTTCGCTGCGCAATTTTGTTAAACATTCAATGACGGCTTGTTCGGTGCTTGATATTTCTTCAGCAATTTGTGCAAAAGGGCGCTCACAAACAGGTAAGCCATGCTGTAGTAGGTTGATTAATTGTTTCTCTAGCGCAGAAAGTTCAACGGTTTGGCATTTTCGGCTTTTACTTAGGCTTTCGGTCTTAAGTGGACTGCTGCTATTATCCATGGGCTTGTCCTTGTTTTTTCATGTCGTTGTTATTTTCTGTTTTACCGGCATTTATCTTGCTGGTTTTTACCTTACTGCTCTTTGTTTTAAAATAACGAGCACCGTGCTGTTTATAAGCTTTGAAGCTAAATAGCACATCTTTTTCGATCGACTCAAGGCCAAGCTGTTCGGTAATTTGACTTATTTGTTGTAAAACTAAGGTTCTATCTGTGCCATGAATCATGCAGAACAAGTTATATGGCCAATCAGGTAAGCGGCGAGGACGTTGATAACACAGGGAAACAGGAGCACACTTGGCTAATTTCAGGGCAACGGCATCCATGTTTTCATTAGGAATATTCCAAACAACCATAGCATTCGCGTCGTAACCTAATTTTCTATGCTTAATGACTAAACCAAAGCGGCGGATCAAACCATCTTCTTGCCAAAGAGATATTTGCATCAACACTTGTTGCTCTGTTAAAGCGAGTTGTTCGGCAATTACTTGATAAGGAAATAAGTGCGTTGGTAAGCCTTTCTCGATGGCTTGACGTAAGGCTGTTTTTTCAATGTCAGTTAAGCTTATTGTGTCATTATTATTAAAAGTAACGAGTTTACTTTCTTGATTGGAAGTGGGACTTTCTACGCCAGTAACATTAATACTGAACGCTAAATCAATGTGATAAGAAGCTTCCATTGGTAATACTAAAACAGGTAAACCTGTGAGTAATTCAATGTTTACTATGGTGCTATTGAGTGCCACCATATCGCTGGCCGTGACGACAAACCATAAATTATAAACATGCTCTCTACCGTAGTTATGATTCACTTGGTCAAATTGGTTAACAATACCGGCAATTTTATCAAGGTCTTTTTCTGGCACCGCAAGGGCAGCTAATGTGCTTGCGCCTGCTTTTTTATGATCAAATACTGGTCCAACACGTGATAGCACTTCTTGGCTGTTTAGATCATCAATGGCTTGAAATACCTCCAGCTCATTCGTCACAATATTAACGTGAGCCAGTTGCTCAGCAATTGTTTTATAAGGCTGGCTGGTAAGTGGAAAACCCTTTTGGCTATTATTAATAATGTCTTGCTGTAACTGACTAATTATTGCGGTTTCTTTAGTCATGATTATAAGCCTATTTGGTGTGCGCGACTGGTAAAGAAAATACCGCTCGGGCTTGATGATTTAAGTGTTTTTTGTAACGTTTGAGTCTTGGTATCGTAAATCTGAATTTCATTGCTATCGCGTACTGACATCCATACGTGTTCGCCACGTGGGGTGAACTCCATATGTAACACAGCAGGACCAGGCGTTAACGTTTTTACTAATTCAAAGGTTTCGGTATTAAATATCTGAATGGTATTGTTGTCAGGGTGAGCAAAGTTAACCCATATTTGTCGGTTATCAGGCTGCGCCATAACAAATATTGGTTGGCTATGAGCAGGGATTGATGTCACTTGTTCCCATGTTTTAGTGTTTACTACTAAGACTTCATGTTGACCCACTGCTGGCATAAAAGCGTAGTCGCCAGCAATTGCCCAGCCTTCTAAATGGGGCATTTTATAAACAGGTAGTTTTTTCTGACCTTTACCGTAATTAGGTAAAATACGTTTAACACCTTTTTCTATATGCCATAAGTCAACGAGCGCCATACCGTCTTCGCCAAATAAACCGGCAATATAGTAGCGACCATCAGGGCTGATTAAGGCGTCATAAGGAAATAGGCCAATATCAGTAAACTTGGTTATTTTAGGCGTTTTGTCTTGCTCAATCGTTGAGAAGTCGGCAATCCAAATTTCATGACTATCAAATAAGCTAAAAACAAACTTGTTGTTTGGCGCATCAACTAAGCCAACTACTTTAGAGCGTACTGGGCTGCCATCTTTATTTTTTGGTTTAGTGGTTAAAATAGAGCTGTCGATTGTGGCGACCAATTCAAGCGTTTCACTGTTAAATACTTTTACGCCGCCAGGAGTGTAGTTTGAAACGGCAACTAATTTACCATCTTGGCTAATTGCGCCGCCAATACTATTACCTGACTGCATTACGCGCTTGGCAATTTTGTCTTTAAGAATATCTATTTTAGTTAACCCACCATCACGGCCGAAAACATAGGCATAGCGTTGGTCACGTGAATAAACAATAGAAGCGTGAGATAAATCACCTAGACCATCTATTTCTGCTAATACTTCTTGATTGGTATGGTTAACAATTTGCACTTGGCCGGTGGCGCGCTCAATAACAACCCCCATATCTCCAGTGGCGCGAATTGGTGCTTGGTCTGTTTTAGTAGACGTTTGACTAGTGCAAGCGGCAATCACGCTAGACAGTATTACAATGCTCGCTAGTTTTAATAAGGGTGTGTTCATCAGTTATCCTTTCATGGTGCTTTTATTAGTGCTAAAAGTCTTTGCTGTTATATTTGGTAAAAAGTTGTTTGGTTTTGAATACTTTAATTTAGCTATTAAATATTTGGTTTATTGTTTAGCTACTTTTCCCGCTTTTAATTGTTGGGAAATCCACAAGGCTTCTTGTTCGGTTAATAGCGGTTTCCAAGGAGGCATTGCAGTGCCTGTTCGGCCATGTAAAATAGTATATTGTAAATACGGTATTGATTTTCCTTCAAGGTTTTCTGGTAATAACGCTGGCCCTAGTCCCCCTTTTAAGGTCATGCCATGGCAAGAACCACAATCTTGTTTAACGATATGGGTAAGTTGATCTTTACGTGCTTGAGATAACGCTTCTTTATTGGTGTCATCGTTCGCTGCAACAGCAGCTGTAACAAAAATAAGGCTTAATAAATGAGTAGCGATAGCTAAACCGCTTAAGGTGATTTTTATAGGACTCATTTTATTTCCACTGTGCTTTTTAAGTTGTCTTAACCTTATAACGCTTAGGGGATTCGTTTTTTGTCAAAGATCATACTTTGATGATGAAGTGCGAGGCTTTTTTGATTTAAATCACTTTATGCGGAATTATACTAATTTTCACTGAGTTTTAGCTCATTCAATCGATTTGGTAGTTATCAAAAAAAAGAGCTTCTAGGAAGCTCTTTTGTGTGTTCGTCTGTGAAGAATGTGTGATTAAATGTTAATAAATACCTTTGCTATGTAAGTGTTCAGAATACTGTTTATCAGTACCATTTATATGATTTATTAACCAATCAGTTAAGAAACTAGCAATTTCTTCAAGCGCATCATGGCCTTTGTCATTGTATAGTTGTACAAATTTCTCAACTTGCTCAATCATCACTTTATGCTGCGCTTTATGAGCGATTAAGTCAGGATAGCCATTATCTTCCATCATCTTTTCTTCACGCTCAAAATGATACTTGGTATAGCTAATTAATTCGTTCAATGCTTCTTTTTCAAAAGACTCACTCATAGCGTAGTCATAAGCGATGCTAAAATTATTTAATAAACTGATTAACTTTTTATGGTCATCATCTATGTGTGCGATACCAACGCTGTACTCTTCACGCCACTTCATTTGCTTTGGATTAGACTTTTTCTTGTAAAGAACTGGAATGAGCAATAATACTGCAATTAGGATCCAAGAGATGGGGTTCGCCATACTTGATAAAAAACCTAAAAAGATGGCAACAATAATTAAGCCGATGATAGCCGCATAAATAAATGACTTAGTGCGATTCTCCATGAAAAAATACCCCTAAAAAAAATATGGTTAAATGATTAGTAACGTTGACTGAATAGTAGCGCTTAATACTGATGAACAAGTAGTTTTTTTATAATTCAATGCGCAATTTATTGACCTTGATCAACTTGTGTAATCATTAAAAGTTATTTTTTTTTAAACTTGATCTGAATCACATTTTCAAAAGTGGATATAGCTGATAGTGCTGATAGTAATATTTCGTTACATAAATGAAGCATCAACGTTTTACACATTATGTGTAAACAAAACTTCCTGAAGATGCCTTTTTTATCAGGATCTCAGTCGATTGGCTCTAAATAGCTCCGATCTGCTAAATGAAAACGACTAAAAAGTTAAACAAAGGTAAAGCATCATTATTTAACTTGTTTAACAAAAAAATAATTTTTAATATCTGGAGAGTACCCAATGAAAACAGTAAAATATGGTCTTTCAGCACTTGGTCTAGCAATAGGCATGGCTGCTACTGGTGTTAGTATGTCAGTATCAGCTGCAGAACCAACTTTGGCTGAAGCTGATTATGAAAAAGCAAAATTACAATACTTCCAACGCTGTGCTGGTTGTCATGGTACTTTGCGTAAAGGCGCTACAGGCAAAAACTTAGAGCCAAAAAGCACAATGAAAAAAGGCCAGAAGCGTTTAGAGAAAATTATCGCTTTAGGTACTGAAGGCGGCATGAACAACTTTGATGACTTGTTCACTAAGAAAGAAATTGCCAACATGGCAACGTTCATCCAAATGGAACCACCTGTTCCACCAGAAATGTCTTTAGAGCAAATGCGTTCACATACTAAAGAGTATGTTGCACCGAAAGATTACCCAACTAAACCAATGCACGGTTTAAACTGGAAAAACTTCTTTGTTGTTATCGAACGTGACGCAGGTACTGCGGCAATTATTGATGGCGATACTAAGAAAATCATCACTCATATCGATACCGGTTACGCAGTACATGTAATCAAAGGTACTGAGCATCATAAAATTGACCATGCAAAAGATGTTGGTCGTTTCTGGTACACCATTGGTCGTGACGGTAAAGTTAACAAAATCGATTTATGGCAAACACCTGATAAAATGTTAGTTGCTGAAACTAAAATGGCTTATGACGCTCGTGATATCGCTGTTTCTGGTGACGGAAAATACGTAATTGCTGGTGGTTACTGGCCTGCGCATTTCGTTATCATGGATGCTGTAACGTTAAACCCACTTAAAGTTGTATCTACTCGTGGTTACAATACTAAAGGTGAATTCATCAATGAAGCACGTGTAGCGGCAATTTACACTTCGCCTCTAACATCTTCATTTATCGTTGCCGTTAAAGAAACGGGTCAAATGTTACAAGTTGATTATACTGACTTAGATAACTTAACAATTACTAGCATTGCTTCAGCAGAATTCTTACACGATGGTTTCTTCGACCCTTCAGGTCGTTACTTCCAAATTGCTGCTAACGCATCAAACAAAATGGTTGTTATTGATACTATCGAACGTAAGTTAGAAGCGATGATCGAAGTTGACGCTCTACCACATCCTGGTCCAGGTGCTAACTGGATTGATAAAGAATGTGGTCCTGTTGGCGGAACAACTCACTTAGGTGTTGGCCTAGTTTCTGTTTGGGGTAACGATCCTATGGGTCACCCAGATAAAGCGTGGAAACTTTGTTATGAAGTTGAAACAGATGGTGCTGGTGCATTCATTCGTACACACGAAACTTCACAATACGTTTGGGCTGATCAACTTAAGCACCCTGAACCAGAAGTTCAACAGTCAGTGCAAGTATTTGATAAAGATACTCATGAAATTGTTAAAACTATCCGTGTAACAACTGAGCCAGGTAAAGCGGCTTTACACATGGAATTTAACAACGATGGCTCTGAAGTTTGGGTTTCAGTTTGGAACCGTAAAGATGCTAAAAACCCAACTGGTGAGATTGTTGTTTATGATGCAAAAACTCTTAAAGAGTTATACCGCATTAAAGGCTTAACAACGCCTACTGGTAAGTTTAACGTTCATAACCGTATGAACCATAAAACTTAGGTAATTATCTTACCTTTATAGGTAAGCGTTACTAAATATGAATAGGGCATGGCTGATGCCATGCCCTTTTTATTTTCATTCGACTTTTCATTCGACATTTTCTTAGAAAAGTAACTGAAGTAGTGAAAATAAAAAGGGTTGTAATCGTACTTTATAAATACGTTACTACGCCTTATAAGCATTGTGACTTCCTTGTTTAGATCAATCGGGAAGGCAATGGATAATAATTTCCCTCAGCATTATTGCTAAAGGGAAGAGAGCTGAACTTATTAAGAGTCAATTCAAGAGTCAATTATGGCAAATAACACTTTCTTAAAACCAAGTTTTTGGTCACGTCGATTAATACTCGGCACTACTGTCTCAGGTGCTGTTATCTTCTTTATCGTAGGTATTGTCTTCTGGGGTGGTTTCAATACTGCCATGGAAGCAACGAATACCACCGAGTTTTGTATCGGTTGTCACGAAATGGAAGCCAACGTTTACCAAGAATACAAACCATCAATACATTTTTCTAATCGTACAGGCGTGAGAGCTGGCTGTCCGGACTGTCACGTTCCTAAACCTTGGATACATAAAGTTGTTCGTAAAATTCAAGCGTCAAAAGAAGTTTTTTCTTGGTTAACAGGCAAGCTTGATACCAAAGAAAAATTTAATGAGCACCGATTTGAATTAGCCCAAAGTGTTTGGCATGCAATGAAATCAACTGACTCAAGAGAGTGCCGTAACTTTCACAATTTTGAATCTATGAATCCTGAATTTCAAAAGCCACGCGCACGTAAGCAGCATTTAAATGCTTTCGAAACAGGACAAACCTGTATCGATTGTCATAAAGGTATTGCGCATCACAATGTACGTGACAAGCTTTCTGATGAAGAATTAGAAATACTTGAAGCACCAAACCCTGATTATATTCGTGAAGTGCCACAAGCTTACCGCGAAGGTTTAGCACGTGTAGAAGCGAAAGAAGCTGCAGCGGCTGCGAAAGTCAAAGAAGAAAAAATGGCTGAAAAAGCAAAAAATGAACAGAAAATAGCCTCTGCCGTTGAAGAAGCATTAGCTAATGCTGGTTCTAGCAAAGCGACTACAGCTAAGTCGTCAAAAGCTACTGCAAGTGCAGCACCGACTGCTAGTAATATTAATGTTGATTGGAGCAAAGCAAGCTCAAAAGATATTGGTGTTTTCTACCCAGGTACTGCGTCTATTGAATGGATTTTAGGTCGTAGACACGGTGGTAAACGTGCCTTTACTAAGGGTGATCGTTGTATTGAATGTCATGGTGAAGAGATAGCTGATATTGGTAACAATATCGTTACCGGTGAAAGTGAGAAGAAACTTGAACCTAATGTTATCCCTGGAAAACGTGGTCATATCGATGTAACTATTGATTCAACTCACGATGCTGAAAATCTATATTTGAGATTCAGTTGGGCTGATGGTGAACACGCTGCCGTTCCATTTGTTGATGGTGGTAAAATGGACCCAGAAAACCCAATGAAGTTAGCTTTTATGCTAGCAACTGATGATGTTGAATACGCAGATAGAGCAGGTTGTTGGGGTACGTGTCATGCGGATGCTAACTCTATGCCGTTTGCACCAGATGCTGATACGTTGAAAGGCAGTGATTTAGCTAAACGTCTTAAATTCGATACTGGTTCAGGTACAGGTGTTACTAAGTATCTTAAAGAATCACGTACTAAGCTAGAGCTTAAAGGTCGTGGCGGTAAATCATTAGGTGGTTGGGATAAACTGAAAGATCAAAGCGAAATTGATGCGGCACAAACAGCTAATCAATTTATGGATGTTGTTCGTTATAAATCAGGCACCAAAGAAGTTGAAGATGGTCAAATTTTAGCAGAACGCGACATGCATAAAGGTGTTGGCGCAGCTGTTGAAGCTTCATTGAAAAATGGTACTTGGTCGGTAGTTGTTAAGCGTAAGCTTAAATCTGATAAAGCCGGTGATGTAAGTATTGAAGCAGGTAAAGTATATAACTTTGGCTTTGCAATACATGACGATTACTCAAGCGCTCGTTATCACCATGTTTCATTTGGTTATAAGTTAGCACTTGATAATGCTGATGCTGAAGTGAATGTTACTAAGCAATAGTTAGTCATATTGTTATAAATTAGAGTGTAAATATATTTGCGCTTAAATTAAAAATTAATAAAGCTGTAAGTTAGCGACACTGACAAAGTGACGTTATCTTACAGCTTTTTTATTTGTTTTAACGCTCCCGTATGTAGTGATGCATCAAAAGAAGGTATAATCAAAATATTGAATAGTGATGAAAAGTTAGGAATAAAAATGAGTAACCCCGATATCTATAAAGCGAATCCACTGCACGGTACAAGTTTAGAAACAGTTTTAACAACATTAGTTGACCATTACGGTTTTGAAATATTATCGGCTTACATGAACCTAAATTGCTTTAAGCAAAATGCCAGTATTGAGTCGAGTTTAAAGTTTTTAAAGAAAACTTCATGGGCGCAAGAAAAGGTTGAGGCTTTTTATATGTATCAATATAACAGCTTACCTAAAGCCGATGATGCTAACTTTGAATTACCACCACGTGACCGTATTGTGCCTGCAGGGTTAGAGCAAAGACCACCGAAAGAGCTTAGCCTTGAAGATGCAGAAGAGATACGCATTAAACAAGCTAAGAAAACGCGTGAGCGTGCTGCAGCTGCAACTTCTGCTAATCCTTGGGGCAATAGATAATCTATAACTCGCGTTAAGGCTATTTTATTTAATCATGGACTTATTTTCTTCTTTGCTCGATGAGCCGATTAACATTTTGCCAAAAGATGGTGTGGTTAATTATTATGGCGAAATCATGCCTCTTAGTGATAGCAGCTATTACTTTGAGCGGTTATTTAACACTATTGCTTGGCGTCACGATCAAGCCTTAGTATTTGGTAAGATCATAGAAACGAAAAGAAAAGTCGCTTGGTGCGCAGATACGATTGACGGTAAACCTTTTGCCTATAGTTACTCAGGGGTTACCAGATACTCTATCCCATTTACTGAAGAGTTATTATTGCTTAAAAATTTAGTAGAACAACAAAGCAATGAAAGCTATAACTCGTGTTTATTAAACCTTTACCATTCGGGTGAAGAGGGCATGGCATGGCACAGTGATGGTGAAGCAGATTTAAAAGAGCAAGGTGCTATTGCCTCGCTAAGCTTTGGCGCGGAGCGAAAGTTTGCTTTTAAACATAAATTTTCAAAAGAAGTTGTTGCCTTACAACTTAAACCTGGCAGTTTGTTAGTGATGAAAGGCATTACGCAGCAGCATTGGTTACACCGTTTACCACCAACCAAAAAAGTATCTGAACCACGGATAAACCTCACCTTTAGAACCATAGATAAAGCTGAACTCAAGTATTCGGTTCAGGATGTTAAGTCTTAAATGTTAAGTTGTGTCAGCAGATAACTAAGCACTAAGGTGTACATAAGAAGACGTGCTTGGCATCATTAGGCTGTTGTAAGCGTCGAGTTGTTTGCGCGCTAACGGTTGACTGCTAGCACTTATTATCGCCTCATTGTTACTTGTACTAGCAACTGAATTATCTGGTGATTTTTCAATTTCTTCATGTTTTATTCCAACCCCAGGTAATTGACCAACACCTTCTTTTATCGTTTGGTGTATTTGATATAAGTCAGCATAAGCATTTGTTAATGCAGACACTGCACTGGTATTTTCATTTTTTTGAGTTGAACTTGATGCTGTATTGCCATCAGTACTTGTTTGTAAATAGACATCAAAAAGTTTCTGCTGTTGTTGATAGTATGACTGCATTAAATCAATGTCTTTAGCGGTTTGGTAATTTGATTTCACATTTTCAACTTGCTCAGCTATTTTGTCATCAGCACCTTGCTGAATCGTGTTCTTTTGCTCAGGTGTTAAAATATTGCTAAAGTCTTGTCGTGGCTCTGGTTGAGGCCAGCTAGGCTTAATAGGTTGAATAGTAAGAGCTGATGTTGAATTGCTTGAAGAAATTATTTGCATTGTCATATTAACCACCTTGTTTATTTAACTTGGTATTACCCAAACCAGACACTGACTTGATGTAAATATGATAGTTAAACTGGTGCTAATAAGTTGTTGTTGTTTGTAAATATGTTGCAATAAATTGTTGTTTGTATTTCGTACAGCTTGTTTGGTTGTTATATCGGTGTTTTACAATTTTTATAATGCTGTTCAGCGAGTATTCTCACTAAACAACACAAGGACATTAGATTGAAGTGCGTTTTTTCTTTATTGCGGCGTAGGATTCAAATGCGCAGACTCGGCTTTAATTTTTGTAATAGCGTTTAGTCTCTCTTTTGCCATTGCTTCTTTTATGGCAAGGCCTTGAAACCCTTGTTTAACAAAGGGTTGCGCTGTCACTTGCCTTGCAGCTTTGACTGCCGTTTGTAAATATTGCTCTTGTGGATAGGCACGGCTTTCAAAACCTAAACGGCCTAAAAAGTCAGATTTACAAGCCATTAAAAACAAATCAAATTCTTCTGGTTTACGCCAAATATCGAGCTGATCAAACATTTTCAATAACGTGCTGGCTTTAAGTTCAAAAGCTTTATGACAATGTAAATGAAACTCACAAACTTTCAAAGCAAGTTGTTTGTAATGTGAAGGGACTTTCAACTGTCGACAGATTCTTTCGACTAAGGGTAAACCTGATTTTTCATGTCCTTTGTGGCTAGGCCATAATTTATCAGAGGTAACACCTTTACCTAAATCGTGGCATAAGGCAGCAAAACGTACTGCAGTTCTATAGTCACTTTGCTCCACAGGAATCGCTTGTGTTAACAAAACAGCTTGTTGTAATACCATCATGGTATGAATGCCACTGCATATTTCAGGATGCCAAAGTGCAGGGTTTGGAATACCCCACAAAACGGCTAGTTCAGGCCATAATTCTTCTAAGGCATTACATTGCTGCAATACTTCAAAGAAGACTTCAGGGTTACCTGAATTAGTGTCAGAATTAACGCCACCATCAGCCAAACTTAATTGCATTTCTTGCCAAACACGCTCAGGTGTTAAGCTTTTTAACTCGCCACTTGCACTTATTTCCTGCATTAGGTTTAGTGTTTCATCGGCAATGGTAAAACCATATTTATGATAGCGTGCGGCAAAACGTGCGACACGTAGAACGCGCAGAGGATCTTCAATAAAAGCATCGCTGACATGGCGTAAAATACGATCGTTAAGATCGTTTTGGCCATTATAGGGATCAATTATCTTACCGTTGTGATCCATTGCCATGGCATTGATTGTGAGATCGCGCCTAAGTAAATCTTGCTCGATGGTAACGTCAGGGGCGAAGTAGCAGCTAAAACCGGTATAACCTTGGCCTTGTTTTCGCTCAGTACGGGCTAGGGCATATTCTGCTTTTGTTTGGGGATGTAAAAAAACAGGAAAATCTTTACCCACTTGTTGATAACCAAGATTTTTCATTTGATCAACACTGGCACCAACCACTAAATAATCTTCATCTTTTATCGGGCGATTGAGTAGTTTATCGCGTACCGCACCACCGACTAAGTAACTGTTAAGTTCGCTATTTTTAATTTCAGATTTACTGGTTAACAAAGTACGACCAAAATGAAGAGAATGTTAATTAAAGTGTATCATAAGAACAAGCATAAGTTCAGAGATTGTCCGTGGGCAAAGCAGTAGAAATTCTGCTTTGCCTTTATTCATCGATGGTTAGGATTAACTATTAGAATTGATAATTAACGCCCATATTTACCGTGGCTCCTAAACCTTTAATGTTGTAACCACCGTAGGTGTAGCCTTGTGATTTTGTTGGGTAGTAATCTTGGTTAAATAAATTTTCAACGCCAATAAATGCTGACCAATCGCTCGCGAAGTTATAGTTACCGCTTAAATTGACAATTTGATAGCTCTCAATAGGGCCCTGATCACCAACATATTTGTCATTAACAGGCTCAAAGCGCTTACGATCGCCAACATATAAATAATTGATCGCTACGCTGATATCACTATTCGGGTTCCAATTGACATTTATTGTCGCTTTAGGTGGACTGATTTGCTTTGCCCCTAAATAAACGTCAGCTTCAGTATTTTTACCTTCTACCCAGCTATAAGTGGCATTTACAGCCCAGGCTTCGTTGATCTCATAATTGATTAATGCTTCATAACCGTAGATTTCTTGCGGTGCCCGTACTGGTAAATAGACACCAGTAGTTTCATCAAACTTATTCGTTGTACCGAATTCAGAAGTACTGAAGTAGGTGGCAAACTCAAAATGAACTTGCTCGAAATCAGAACTAAAACCTAGTTCGTAATTATCGATTACAGAGGCTTGGGTATGGATGAGAGAAATATCAGTAACTGTTGCGGTACGCAATAATCGACCGGTGTCAGAAATATCAGCACCTTGCGAGTAACTAACAAAAGGACTAAATAATGGCAGCGCATTATACTTTATCCCGATATTGTAGGTCGTCGCTTTATAATTTAAGGTGTCTCCAGTAACATTGACAGGTACAGAGCATTGAACAGCACTTTTTCATAGCTTGAGAGTACTGTAATCATTCACGGTTAAATCAATATCTTCTTGTCTGACACCCAACTTAATAACAAGGTCATCATTATAAATTAACTTGGTTTGCAAGAAACCGGCGAGATTTTCCATATCCATTTCTGGCACCCAAACTCGGCCATCTACCATAGATTGAGAGGTGACATCATTGAGTGCATCGATACCGTAAATAAAGGTGGTCTCAAGTGAGTCACCATTATCAAAACTGAAATCAACCAGCGTATTGAACGTTACTCGAAGACCTTTTTTTTCTGAATTTATTAATGATTGTCCACCAGCATAACCCGCATCAGGATTAGCTAGTACTGGCGAATAAAAGAAAGTATTGTCTACTTCTTGGCTATAAAGGTCGACCATCAATTGTGTTTGCTCGAAGACTTCATCATCAACATACTTAAGCATCATGTTGTGGTTGCTTGGACCTTGCGGCTCACCTAAGACTATCTTGCCTTGAGGAACAGGTATTGCTTGAGTTTTTTCTCCGGTATTAATATTGCCAACTTGATCGATTAAATCTACATCTTGTTTTGATTGATAGTAGTTATAAGTGAACTGTAATGACTTTTCATCGTCAAAATGATATCCCACCTTAGCAAAGTAATCTTGCATTACCGCATCAGATAGCCCGTATTTTAAACCTAAAATATCGCCGTCAGCATCGCGTTGTAAGCCATTTTCTTCGTAACTAGCATTAAGGACATAATCGAAGTTATTTATTTCACCATTGATGCCACCTTCATAGCGTTGACCGATTGAGTCTTCTGTTTCTACGGCACTAAAACGCGTTGAAATACTTGCATGGCCGCTTAGCGCTTTATCACTGTTGGCTTTTTTAGTGATGTAATTAATGATACCGCCTGCAGCACCATTACCATAAATGGAAGTAGCACCTTTAATGACTTCAATACGTTCAATGACGCTGGCGTCGAGTGTTCTAATACCTAATGAACCATTACGTAATGGTGTTGATTGCGGTACGCCGTCAATCATTACTAAAGGAGAACGCCCTCGAAGAGTTTGCCCTGAATTGCTCGAAGAGCCTGTACTTGGCGCCATGCCAGGGACAAGATTTGCCAATAAACTTTGAATTTCTGAGGAAACTTTTAGCTGTGCGGCAATTTGTTTTTGGGTGATTATGGTTATTGAAGCGGGCACTTCATCTATATTTTCGGCAATACGACTACCGGTAACGATAATGCGTTCAATATCTTGTTCTTTAGACTTTTGTTGGATTTTATTTGGTTCTGATTGGTTTTCTTGGCTGAGTGCTTGACCGCTTATAATAAGCGCCAATAGAGTAAAATATGTTTTTAACACCATGTATTCCTTCTAAGTATTGGAGGTAATTAATTAATTCGCACATCTTAATGATAATTGTTATCGTTTGCAATTAAATGTTATCTAATTGCTCTAAATTTAGTTACTCTTTGACATCCTTCAAACAAGCAGTTAATTTTGTACCTTACTTTTCTTGCCCAGACACACCATGTACCGCAACTTTTTCTCACTAAGTGAACTACCTTTTTCAATTTCCCCAGATCCTAAATATTTATTTATGAGTGAAAGGCATAGGGAAGCGTTGACACATTTAACTTATGGCTTAGGTGAAGTGGGTGGTTTCGCATTGTTAACTGGGGAGGTAGGAACGGGGAAAACGACAATAAGCCGTTGTTTAATGGAGCAGTTACCGGACAACACTCAAGTTGCTTTTATTCTTAATCCTACCTTGTCTTGTCAAGAGTTACTCGCAACCTTATGTGACCAATTAAAAATTCGTTATCGCAAAACAGGTGCTAGTTTAAAAAGCCTAACTGATAAAATTTCAGAAAAGCTGTTGAAAAACCATGAAAATGATATCAATACATTATTGATTATTGATGAAGCTCAGCATTTACAGCCTGAAGTGTTAGAGCAGTTGCGTTTACTTACCAACTTAGAAACCAATACTAAAAAATTGTTACAGGTAATTCTAATAGGACAACCTGAATTACAGCAATTATTACAACGTCGAGACTTACGCCAATTAGCACAACGTATAACGGCAAGATATCACTTAATGCCGTTAACAAAACAAGAGCTAATGCAGTATATTCAGCACCGATTAACTGTCGCAGATTGCGCAAGACAACTCTTTGATAGAAGTGCGTTAACTAAAATTCATCAATTATCTCAAGGTGTACCAAGGTTGATTAACTTACTGTGTCATAGCGCATTGATGTTGGCGTATAACCAAAATGATAGTGTTGTTAATAAAAAAACGGTTGTTGCGGCGGCCACACGTGCATTAGGAGAAGATGTAACCCGTAAGCAGGGGCGAGTTCATTATAATGCTGTCATGATGTTTTCTACTGTTTTAAGCATTACTGCGTTCTTCACTTTAGCTGGCTTTTGGTGGGGACAAACACCCATTAAAGATGTTGTGATTAAGAGTAGCCAAGAACGTGTAATCAGCACCGACGAACATCTAAACGGTACTGAATTGGCTAAGGTTGTCGTAAATAGTGAAAAAAAACCACTGTTAGATGAGGGTAATGTTCAATCGGAACAAGCTAGAATCAATAACAATAACAATAACAATACCGATACAGCTATGGCTAGCTTAGATAATTCAGCTCCAAATACAGCACTTGTTACGGTTGAAAAACTTAGCAAGGTTGAAGCTGAGCGCAAATCGGATGATGCACTAGCAGTTGAAAATAAAATTAACGAGCCTGCTAATGATGAAACTCTGTTGGTTAGCGGTGAGAAGAATAACTTGCCTTATGAAAATATGCAGAATACTAATTATAAAGTTACCGATGTTGAAGGTGTTTCTAGTGATTTAATAGCCCGTTTTCAAGCCGCAATAGATGAAACTAGCGTAGGAAACACGCCTAGCAGTCAGTCAACCGATTATCGTTTGGAAAATAGCCATGATACTTATGAGTCATCTCACAACTCTAATGAAGAGGCTACTATTAGACCACTCACTCAAATGCCTCAACAACTACAAAATGCTTTACCAAGTTTGCAATTTGAACAGCATATATATGCTTCTGACGGTCAGGGTTGGGTAAAGGTGAATGGTCGAGATCGTTATGAAGGTGACTCTATAGGCGATAATTTGTTTGTTGAGAAAATATTACCTCAACAAGTGATTCTTTCTTTTCAAGGTGAAAAGTTCAGTTTACCTGCGTTGACAAATTGGTAGTTTGTTGATCTTTTCAGTTAAGTGAGAACTTAGTTGAAAGCAATAAAAAGCCCAGCTAAATTGTTATTCAGCCGGGCTATTATTTTCATGGACTTAATAATATTCCTTTATTAAGTCATGGTTCCGTTTATTGCCAAGCAGGCATTTTTTCTTCAAAGGCTTTGATGGTATCAAGTTTATCTAAAGTCCAACCGACACTATCAACACCATTTTCTAAGCTATATTGTTGAAATTCATTCAAGCTAAACTTAAAAGATAATTCGCCACAAGTTACGATGTTATTTGGTAAATCAACAGTAAGCGTTAGTTGGGCGTTAGGAGATAGTTTGAATAACTGTTCTATCTCTGCTTCGCTTAACTTAATCGGTAAAAGACCAACATTGATACAGTTACCGTAAAAAATATCTGCAAAACTTGACGCAAGAATAACTTTAAAGCCGTATTCTTGCAGTGCCCAAGGCGCATGTTCACGACTTGAACCACAACCAAAATTTTCACCGGCTAATAGGATGCTAGCACCTTTATATTCTGGCTTGTTGATAACAAAGTCAGGGTTCACTTTCGTACCCGCATGATCTAAATAACGGCTATCGTGAAATAAATGTACACCAAAACCTACGCGTTCAGTTTTTTGTAAAAACTGTTTAGGGATGATTTGATCGGTATCGACGTTTGCAACATCTAGTGGCACAACCAAACCTGTGTGAGTGTTAAATTTTTCCATCTGTCTTCCTAAAAAATTTTAAGTAGCGATTTTTCTTGAAGCTATTTAATCCAATTAAAAGGAAAAAGCACGGAGTTGACGCTAGTCAATGAATACTTTTGACACAGTAATTGCTTTAAATAGCAAAAAGACAATTGTTACGCATTTAAATCAACAAAGTGACCTGTGATAGCTGCTGCAGCTGCCATTTCAGGGCTCACTAGGTGAGTACGACTACCACGGCCTTGACGACCTTCAAAGTTACGGTTACTGGTTGATGCACAACGATCGCCTTCTTCAAGTACATCGTCATTCATGCCCAAACACATTGAACAGCCAGGTAAACGCCATTCAAAACCAGCATTGGTAAATATTTTATCTAAGCCTTCACTTTCTGCCTGTTCTTTAACGCGATATGAACCAGGAACGATTATGGCATCGATAGTTTCAACTACTTGTTGACCTTCATATTTCTGAACAACACCGGCAGCGGCGCGTAAATCTTCAATACGTGAGTTAGTACAAGAACCAATAAATACTTTATTCACATGAATATCAGTCATCTTGGTACCGGCAGTTAGGCCCATATAGTTTAGCGCACTAACACAAGACTCTTTTTCAACTGGGTCACTAAAGTCTTCAGGCGAAGGGACAATACCGTCGACACTGATAACTTGCCCTGGGTTGGTACCCCAAGTGACTTGTGCTTTGATATCTTTTGCTTCAAGGGTTAATACTGCATCAAATGTCGCATCAGCATCAGATTTTAGGTTTTTCCAATCAACAACGGCTTGTTCAAATACTTCACCTTTTGGTGCGTACTCTTTACCTTCTACATAATCAAAGGTGGTTTGATCTGGTGCAATTAAGCCCGCTTTCGCGCCAAATTCGATACTCATGTTACAAACAGTCATGCGCTCTTCCATACTTAGCGCTTCGATAGCTTCGCCACAGTATTCAACCACATAACCTGTCGCACCAGCACTACCTGTTTTGCCGATAATAGCTAAGATAATATCTTTTGCACTAATACCTGCACCGACATGGCCTTTCACTTCGATTTTCATGGTTTTGGCTTTATTTTGACGTAAAGTCTGTGTAGCAAAAACATGTTCTACTTCAGAGGTACCAATACCAAAAGCAAGGGCACCAAAAGCGCCATGGGTAGCGGTATGTGAATCACCACAAACAATAATAGTACCTGGCAATGTCAACCCTAGCTCAGGCCCAATAACATGTGCTATACCTTGGTTTTTATGACCCATGTCAAAAAGCTCGATACCAAAGTCTTTACAGTTAATTGCTAATGCGCGTAATTGGTTGGCAGCGCCTTCACCAGCGGCGTCGATTTTAATTGAACGTGTTGAAATATTATGATCCATAGTCGCAATTGTACGTTCAGGATGACGTACTGGGCGGTTATGAAAACGTAAATTTGCAAAAGCTTGTGGTGAGGTCACTTCATGGATCAGGTGACGGTCAACATATAATAATGGTGTTTCCCCTTTCGCTGCTTCAACTAAATGGGTTTGCCATAATTTTTCATACATGGTTTGCGGGGTAGAAGTTGTCATCTTATGCGCTCTCAATCTGTTTACAAATATAATCACCCACTTCACTGGTTGATTTAGCATTTTTTCGTTCGTTAGCGGGTAATAAATCAGCAGTTAACACACCATTGTCAAGTGCGTTTGATACTGCATCTTCAATCGCTTTGGCTGCTGCATCTTGATTTAAGCTATAACGAAGCATTAAAGCCGTTGATAGAATTTGAGCAATAGGGTTAGCTATACCAAGGCCTGCAATATCAGGCGCACTGCCACCAGCAGGTTCATACATACCAAAACCTTGCTCATTCAAGCTAGCTGAAGGTAATAGGCCCATAGAGCCGGTGATCATGGCACAGATATCTGACAATATATCACCGAATAAGTTAGGGCATAGCATCACGTCAAACTGGTTAGGATCGCGAACTAACTGCATGGCAGCGTTATCAACATAAAGGTGCTCTAATTCAACATCAGGATACTCTAGCGCTACTTCTTCAACCACTTGACGCCATAATTGACTGGTTGCTAATACATTGGCTTTATCAACAGAAGTAACTTTGTTATTACGTTTTTGCGCTGCTTGAAAAGCAAGGTGACTAATACGTTTAACTTCGCGGCGTGAATAAAACATAGAATCAAAACCAGTCTCTTCTTCACCTTCACCCCTACGGCCTTTTGGTTCGCCAAAATAGATATCGCCGGTTAATTCACGGATCACTAATACATCAAAACCTTGCTCAGAAATATCGCTACGCAAAGTAGATAAAGAGGATAACGCTGGTTGTAATGTTGCTGGACGCATGTTGCAAAATAAATCGAAATGGCTACGTAAACCTAATAAGGCACAGCGTTCTGGTTGTTCTGTTGGTGGTAAGTTAGCCCATTTAGGACCGCCAACGCTGCCAAATAAAATAGCATCACTCGCTATACAGCCAGCCATGGTTGAATCAGGTAAAGCATTACCGTGATTATCAATGGCAGCACCACCAATGTCGTAGTCTTGAGTTGTTATTTCAAAATCAAACTTGCTCGCTACCGTGTTTAACACTCTTTTAGCTTCAACCATGACTTCTGGACCGATACCATCACCGGCTAAAATTGCTATGTTGGACATTTTTATAACCTTTTATATTTTAAAAACTTTTCAGCGATTGATTCGCTACTGCTAATTTAATTTGTTGTTAACGCTATTAAGCTTGTTTTGCTGATTTTAAATCGGCAATTGTCATCGCTCTATGGATGCTGTTTAGTGCATTAATCAATGCTTGACCGGATGCTTCAATAACATCGGTTTCTAAACCATAACCGTGAAAATTTCTCCCTTGCCAAATGATTATTAAATCGGCTTGGCCTAAGCCATCTTCACCTGAGCCTTTATTAGATATTTTGTAATCACTGACTTCAAATTCTATATCAACACTTTGCTTAATTGCTTGATACAGCGCATCAACAGGGCCGTTACCCGTAGCAGCATGTGTCTTGCTATTGTCTTTATCACCTGTTACTTCACCAGAGATGAGCTTGATGCTAGCGGTAGAAAATTCGCCATCGCCACACTGCACATTGATAGTATCTAACTGGAAGAAATCTTGTAAATCCTTTTGCTGCAACTTGAATACTAACGCTTCTAGGTCATCATCGAAGACTTGACCTTTTTTATCCGCTAACGTTAAAAAGTCAGCATATAATTCTTCAATCTCATAGTCACTTTCTTGATAACCTAAGCTTTCCATGCGGTGTTTAATGACATGACGACCACTGCGAGAAGTTAAGTTTAACTTTGTTTTCGCAATACCGACACTTTCAGGCGTCATGATCTCATAAGTATTGCTGGCTTTTAACATGCCATCTTGATGGATACCTGATGAGTGGCTAAAGGCGTTACCGCCAACAATGGCTTTATTTAATTGCACAGGCATATTGCACACGGTGCTGACTAACTTAGATACGCGTGCTATTTCTTGATGATTGATATTTGTTTTTACACCTAACAATGCTTGGCGTGTTTGCATGATCATGGCGACTTCTTCTAACGAGCAGTTACCCGCACGCTCGCCGATACCGTTGATGGTACATTCAATTTGACGTGCTCCTGCTTGAACCGCAGCCATTGAGTTAGCAACAGCTAAACCTAAATCATTATGACAATGAACAGAGATTATCGCTTGATCTATATTAGGTACACGATTAAATAAGTCAGTTATGATGCCTTGAAATTCGAAGGGCAGGGTGTAACCAACGGTATCAGGAATATTGACTGTGGTGGCACCGGCTTTAATCGCACCTTCTACCATGCGACATAAATTATCAATTGGCGTACGGCCTGCATCTTCACAAGAGAACTCGACGTCATCGGTATACTTTCTTGCATGCTTCACCGCGTGAATTGCCATGGCTTCTACATCGCTAAATTCTTTTTTTAGTTTTTGTTGTACGTGCACATCAGAGGTTGAAATAAAGGTATGGATACGAAATTGGTCAGCAACTTTTAATGCTTGTGCACAGGCATCGATATCTGCTTCTACTGCACGTGCTAAACCACAAACACGAGCATTTTTAATTGTTCGGGCTATTTGCTGTACTGATTCAAAATCACCAGGAGAAGAAACCGGAAAACCGACCTCCATTACGTCTACCCCTAAGCGTTCAATCGCTAAGGCAATTTGAAGTTTTTCATGTACCGATAAGCTGGCATTCAATGCTTGCTCACCATCACGTAAAGTGGTGTCAAAAATTATAACTTGGTCATTATTAATTTGTGGATTGCTCATTTTTTATCCTTTAAAATCTTTGCTGATGTCTGCATTATCAATTATTCACGACTAACCTAACTGCGGACATAAAAAAACCCGCGATTGTTAGCGCGGGTTTTATTTTATTTCTACTTAGTTCTCAATATTTAAACTTTTGAAGAAGCAACAAAACCTAGCCGCGCACGATGAGTACGAGGAGGAGGTTATTTTTAATGTGCTTGATCAATTTAGTCATGTGAGTCATTTTAATCTATTTTAGCCTTTGTGTAAAAATACGAAAAAAGCTAATAAATATTCTTTTTAAGCGAAAACTATTCAATATACTATTAATAGCGCAGATACTCTAACTATGTCAAATGAAAAATATTTTATCGCTAGACGGATTAGTTATATGCACTGTTATAACTCATTCAAATAGCCCAGTATTTAAGTTTTTTTCTTTGTTTTAAATTCCTAAAAAGATTTAATGGTTTACTTTTCTTCGCTTGTTTACCATTAGTCAAAATATTCTCTGTAGCTGATAAAATACGCTGAGCAGCTTGGCCATCTTGATATGGATGAAGATCGTCAGCATATGCCTTAATTGCTGTCTTCAATTTCTTACTTGGATTAAGTGCTCGCTCAATTGCTGGTTCAAGTTGATCTGCTGTTTGAATATTGACTAGGTAATCACCGGGCTCTTTATTATTTAAACTTACAGTTACTTTATTGAGTAACGAGAACTCGCCAATAACTGATGAGGTGTCGGACACCATAATATCAGCTGTTTGTAATAATTCATTTATGCTTGATGTTTCGATAATTTGAACGTTATCTTTCTTTAACGTTTTATATCGCTCGAGCCATTGTGTTGCCATTTTAGGATGAAATTTAATTAACCAATGATAACTTTTTTGCTCACTTAAACGCTTTATTTCATCAAATAATGCAGGGGCTGAAGTTAATGTAGGAGAAAAAGTTGGCGCATATAGAATGACCTTTTTTTCTTGAGCGTGCAATTTGTCTTTAATTGGCATCGCGGGTGATGTGAATAAATAATCAAGTTTTGGCCAAGCGGTTTCAATTACATCGAAAAAACCATGTTTTTGAGCTAATGTATTGAAGCGGCTTGTGGTTGCTGGACCATGAGTACAATAAAGGTCAAAAAAATCACGAATAACAAAGTGGCCTTTTTTCTTCCATTCAAGGCCATGAAAAATTTGAACTTTTAATCCAGGAATGAAGTTTGGGATTTCATTCCCTGGTGCAAAGCTAGCATCTGGGTTGTAACTTCTAGCGTCATCTATAGAGTTCAATACAGATTCATTACTTTGAAAATAACTGAGGTTGACTTCTTGACCAATAGCTAACCATTTTACCTCATCACCATTTGCCCAAATAGCTTGTTGTAATGGTCTTAATATTTCAAAAGAATAGTTATGAGCGATATAAAATAAATAACGTTTAGCTGTCATAAGTGGGCTCTGATTAAGTTAAAGTCGTTTTGTTTTAACTACTTCAATAATTTCTGTAGTCGAAACTGAAGGGGTACGAGGTAAATAAATCACCTGACAGATATCTTTTAAATGGTCAAACTTACCCTGCCAATCATCACCCATGACTAATATATCGGCATTATAATACTTAATGTAATCGGCTTTGAGTTCTAATGACTCTTCTAAAAAAACCTCATCAACGCAGCGCATAGAGCGAATTATGTGTTGACGGTCGTCTTCACAGTAAATAGGTGGCCGTCCCTTTTTAGAAATATTTAGTTTATCTGAAGACACACCAACAATAAGATGTTCACCGTGTAGTCTTGCTCGTTCAATAATATTCACATGACCAACATGAAAAATATCATAGGTGCCAAAGGTTATTACCCTCATTATTACTTGCTCCTAACCCGTAAAAAATAGCCTACCAAGTATATGATATGCCGGTTTGTACAAAATTATCACCTAAATTACTTCTACCTACATATAACTTCAAAGTTAAGAAGTTTGAGTCAATCACTTTGTGATACTTCATTTCTAACTCATGTGATTGTTGATAATCAGCGAAGCTTGATTGATTAAAATTAGCGGTGCGATATAGGAATGATATTTGGGAGTCACCACTGTTTTGCCAATCAAGTCGAATACTGCCAGCTTCACCACCAACACTATCTTTAGGGTCTTTCATGCTACCCCACCAATGTCCCATTTTTACGCCATCATTACTATAACCTTCACCATAGATATGGTGGGTGTACCATGCGCTTTGAAAAGTAGTGAATTCCATATTTAATGATAGTGAGTCGCCAAGATAAGGTAGAAACAAACCAAAACTGTTGGCTAAATTAGCTAATTTGTAATTACTATAATTGTTGGTATCTTCGCCTGCGTATTCGTAATATAAACTAAAGGGGACATCAAACCAGTTAAGATCAAATTTATTGCTAATAGAGGCTTGTTGGTTGCCAAACTCTTCACTACAGTCTTGTAAATCCGTACCATCACCACCACAGTTATCACTATTAACGGGGTCTATGATGGCATTCCAAATATCACCTAAAGAAACACTGTCTTCGCCACCTGCAAAAACAAAAGTACGGTTAAAGCCAATTGTCCACCAATCAAAAGGTTGAGCGCTAAAATGCATGGTAAGTAGCGCTGGTTCACCAGAAACTGGCGGTTTATCTTTATCAAATTGGATATCGTCTTGCTCATCTAGTAAACCAATGGACATTTCATACTTTATATTAAAATCAGTCATTAGTTTTGGATTGCTAATTGTTACACTAAGCGGTGGTTTTGCTTGCGTTGATAAAAGCACCGAACTCTCTTGAAATGGAGAAATCCAATGCTCTCGATAACCGATATCAACTTGAAAAACATCAGCACCAAAAGAAATAAAACTATTATTTCTAAGGTAATCACCATTTTCGTAATATATGCCGCCAGCATTGATGATCACATATTGGTTCGCTTGCCAAAAACTACTAAAACTGGCTTGATAATTGGCATCAGCCATTTGACCTCGCTGATTGGGTAAAACAATATTCTCTTGATTTGCATAATTTAATTGTACTGAGGCATGGGTTAGTGCAGCAGTTTTTTTATAACGTTTTAAGTAATTATTAATGCGACGATATAATATAGGGTGGCTGTCTACTACCGTTTTTAAGTAACGGTTTACTGTTGCTGCATGATAAGGTTTTGTTAAGAGTGGTAACTTGGCTACCGTTGCTAAACGTTGTAATTCAAGCTCAATTAACGGCTCCATTTGCAATGGTAAGTATGGTGATGGCCCTTTAGCATAACTGTTAATACTAGATAATATTACGGTAGAAAAGGTTATGATAAGAAAAAATAAAATTTTAAATAAATTTAACAAGCTAATATTCACAGTTAGACGAAAGAAAACATTTTACCTATCAAAAAGTGTAATTGCTAGCTCGACTTATCTAATTATGGCGTCACTTTAATAATACCTATCAAGAGTAAACGTTAGTTTTATATTTCATAGAATCGTTCATAACTCCTTTGAGTTATCTTTTTAACTGAATGATCACTAAACCTTTACGCAACTTTAGATTTACGCTAGGCATTTGAGGGGACTAATTTTTTAATTTTCCACTTGAAATATAAAGTGGTTATTATTTATTGAAATATAAGGCATCATTTAATTAAACCTAAAGGCATTAAGGTTATTATTTATGAACATGTGTCGGATGAAAAAAATTTCACTTAATAGTATTCAACCATTTGATATAATTTAAAGGAAAAATGATATTGTTAAAACTGTGTGCTCAATAAGTTAATTAGTGTAAAAATATTTACTTTTGATTTATACGATTTAGATTAGCACTTGATTAACTTAAAAAATTATATTTTAGCTGACCTGAATATCTGATTATAATGCTTGACCCGAAAGTGTTTTTTCAAAATATTTAATATAATTTTCAACAGTCTCTTTATGAGACATCGTGGTGTTTATTGTATTGATGGCGCCGTTGGTTAAATGTAGCTTTACTTGTTCATTTTGATAAAGATAACGAATGCGTTCGGCAATTGCTTCCCCATCACCAATAGGCACTATGTAACCATTTATACCGTCTTCAATAATCTCCATCGCCCCTTCGTTAGCAGATGTTATTACAGGCGTTCCGCTTGCTAAAGACTCTAATACAACTCTAGGTAACCCTTCTCTCTCTGAAGGTAATACTAATATGTCACAGGCTTTTGCTATTTGTGGGACATCATTTCTAAAACCAGTTTCAATGATATGCTCGCTCATACCTGTAGCTTTTATTTGTGAAGAAAATGGCTCACAATCAAAATTATCACCTACTAGAATAAGTTTTATATTGTTTAAGTCGGTTAGATGTTTCATAGCATCTAACATAAAGTGCATACCTTTGTAGGGTCTGTGGCTACCGATACAGAGAATATTGAAATTGGTTGGGCTGGTAGCTAAACTTGAAAGTTGTATTGCAGGTTCATTGTACCAATTTATGTCATGCCCTTTATAAATAGTACTTATATTAGATTTTATAGCACCTCTTACTTTAGTGGTTACATGCTTTTTCACTGCATTGGACACGCAAACATAACCGTTTATTCTTGGATGTAATGTACACAAGTAATTACTAGGATCAGTTTTATACATGCCACCAGTGGTACCACGATAAGCAATCATTTTTGCTTTGGTGCCTATACAGGCAAAAGCAGCATTTGGGATACCATTGGATTCAGTCGCGTAAACAATATCAATATTATGCTGTTTGATATAACGATGGATTTGCTTGATAACAGATAAGCTATATTTTTTTAAAGACGACAGTTCTATTAAGTTAATGTTTGCTTTTTTATAGTCAGAATAATATGCGTTACTTTCACAAGTGAATAGTGTGACTTCATGGCCTGACTTAGCTAAGCTGATGTAACATTCGGCCTCTGGACGAACTGCATTATAAGAACGACCTCGATTGGGGATAACTAGTATTTTCATAGCGCTGCTCTGCAATAATAGAAGGAAAATAAAAAGGTTAATTGTTTATAGATATTCTGTTTATTAATAAACCACTTATAAGTGAGCGTCAAATCATGTTCAAATTTAAGAGGGTATTTCCAACGCAGTGATCTTAATTGGTCACTATATGAAAACCCATGGATAGGCTCACTTCGATCCCAAACAATAACGTTGCTCAAAGGCTGCTTGATTAATTAGGGTGGATATCGGATGAACCGAAAAAGAGATGCTATTGAATATTAGTTCTTAGTACCTCAAACTGAGTTATGAGGTACTAAGTGTGACTTATAAATCTATGACCAACTATCCATGGCGCCACGGCGACGAGCAAAGAAACGTGGTAAAATCAAGCCTAAAATCAAACCTATACCTAATACCAATGCGCCATTAAAAAACCATTGTTTCTTAATATTGGTATCTTGATCCTTAATTTTAGTTTGGGTTTTTTCCAAAGTACTGGTCAACTTTTTAAGCTCTGCTGACAGCTTTTTCTTATCATTAGTTAATAAGTTAACTTTACTCTTTAGCTCGTTTACTTCGCCGTCAAGCTGGCTGCTATAATCACTACTACTAGTTATTTTTCCATTAAGTTCAGCAACAACAAAACGTAGTCCTGGCTGAGTGGTTACATATTTACTTTCAACCCAAGTAGTTCGATCCTTGTTATCTATTATTTCACTATAACCGCCGTCTACCGCGCCGGTAATTTTAACTTTCGAACCCGCAATGATAGTACCCAAAATTCTAAACTTCTTACCTGGTCCTGTATGCATATATATGAATAATTCATCAGAGATATAGCCCTGCTTGTAATTGTTCTCTGCAGCCTGAGCAGGTATAAAAAGCGAGCTAGCTAAAGTGATAGCAAGAAAAGCTATGACGTTAATAACGTTATTCATAGAAAAACCAATGTAGTAAATAAGTCAAAGAAGACAAGATATTATGTGTTTGCTGCTTTGATGGCAAGCTAAGAATGACTTCATTACCTACAAAAGTTAACTCAATCCCTGAGTAAGTTTACTTTTTCGATGAGTGATAACTAAGTTAATCAATAAGTTTCGCTACATTCTATTAAATTTTAGTTAGGTTAGGTCGCATTCTATATAAGTTTGCAACAAATAATGGGAAACTCGCTATTGGCATATTGATGCACTAACGGTATGCTTGTTAAGTGATAAGTAAACACTTAAATTAGGGTATAATGGTTACAGAAATAGAATTAAAGTATTCATTGCTTGAAAGCAATGAACAGGCCAAACCAGAGCAAATAACAACCACTATAAACCAACTACTCTCTGAACACGATGTCACCTTTGTGCATCAGGAGAAGCAGTTGAGTAACCATTACTTCGATACTGCTAACCTAACACTACGCAAGAATAGAATTGCCTTACGTACTCGCGGTACAAAATGCTTTGATGAAACCAAACGTTTTGAACAAACGATAAAAACCTCAGGCACCATCATTGCAGGTTTGCATCAAAGACCCGAATATAATATAGACATTGGTGATGCTAAGCCTATTGTTTCACTGTTTCCGCATATTATTTTTCAGCCTAATATCGATATTAATCTATTGCAGCAACAGATTATCGAACTATTCTCTACTCACTTTACTCGTCATACTTGGCTTGTAAGCTTAGAAGATGCTCAAATTGAGATTGCATTTGATTGTGGTGAAGTTGCTTGCCAAGACTATGTTAAAAAGCCACGTATATATGAAATTGAATTAGAGTTGGTCAGCGGTGATTCTCAAGCGCTATTAGTGTTAACTAAGCTTTTATTTAGTCAATTAGCTTTACGACCTGGACAGCTAACAAAAGCAGCCCGGGGTTATGCTTTATATCATGAGAGTCTTACATTAGCCTCTCATGTTGAGAGTAAGCTGCCTAATAACGGCGCTATTGTTGAGAAAATAGAGCTTTCGATAATTGATTTACCAAAAAAAATGCAACTTCATAACGCTCTCACCCATGGCATCGAGTTTTCGCTAAACCAGCTGCAACTCTGTGTTGATAGTTATGTTGAAATACCTTCGTTTAATGTGCTCAGTAAAGTAAGTGAACAGCTTATATTACTTAGACAAGGATTTTGGTTGTTTGATGAGCTATTATCTCCAGATGAAAAAGCACTTCGCAATGAGCTTAGTTATTTTATCCGAACAATTCATTGGGTTGAAAATGCACGTTATATTCAATTACTAATCAACAAACAAAGTTCATATCAGAAAGAAAACTCAATCAATCAAGAGTTGATAACAAAATTGCAATTGCGTCAGAGCCGTTATCCAAGGGAGCCACAAGTATTAGCATTATTGCATAGTGAACGTTTTAATAATCTGCAAGTTGACTTACTTTCTTTATTACTTAAAAGAAATAGTGATGATACGCTTAAAATCGATAATTCTTCTTCATTAGTTGAATTTGCAGCTAAACACTTAACCAACAGCACTAAAGCACTAAGTGATGAATTAGCTAAATTGCAAAAGCCACAAGATTCTACCTCTATTGAGTTATATTTAACTGCGCATAGTTTATTGATTAGAGCACTATTAACTACAAGTTGGTTTAGCTGCTTATTCGCTGAGCCAGAGAGTGAGATAGTTAAGAGATTTAATATGCCTTTGTTAGATATTAAACAGGGCATCGTTGAGTTACAATCCTTGAGCTTATTACAGCAACAGTTAGAGCAGCTGCCAAAACAAGAAAATAAATTAACGCAATGGTTAGCCAATAAAAGTGAAAATTTAATCACGGCATTAGATCAGTCCAGAGCAAAAGCCTTAACAATGAAACCTTACTGGCCATAAATATCATGATAAAAAATAAAAAATCACTTTTTACTTCGTTAAGCCTATTTATCACACTGATATTTATTAAGTCTTCAATGGCAACTGTGTATGATATAGAAAATGATAACAAGCGCCTTATAGGTGAACCTAAAATTCATACCGTAGTCAAAGGAGACTACTTTCAGCAATTAGCTGAGCAGTATGATGTTGGCTTTTTAGCATTGTTGGCGGCTAACCCTGAGCATGATCCCTTTTTACTTAAGGTTGATACCGAGGTCGTAATCCCAAATCAAATGTTATTACCCTTTATTTCGCGAAAGGGGATAGTAATTAACCTGCCTGAATTACGTTTATACTACTTTTCACCCAATGAAAATAAAGTTTATGTTTTTCCTGTAGGTATTGGTCGACAAGGACTCTCGACACCATTAACTAGTACTGTGGTTGGTGAAAAGAGAAAAGATCCCGACTGGCGTCCAACCAAAGAAATGCAAGAGCGTCACTTCGCTGAGTATGGAAAGTATCTTCCTGACGTAGTTCCTGCAGGACCAAACAACCCATTTGGCAAATATGCCTTGCGATTAGGCACCAGTGAATACCTAATTCATGGTTCTAATAAGCGTTTTGGTATTGGTATGCGCGCTAGTTCAGGTTGTATTAGAATGTATGATGATGATATTAAATGGCTTTTTGATAATGTTCCTGTAAATACTAAAGTGAGAGTCGTTAATCAACCAGTAAAAATGTCTTTTGAAAATGGTGATAAGCAATTAATAGAGATACATCAACAGTTGTCAGACCTTGAGACGACTCAAGGTAATGTTATTTTAACTAAAGCTATGCAACGGTTTGTTGGTACTAATCGTGAATATTGGCAGCAACTACTACCGGTTATTGAAAAACCACATGGGTTAGTCGTTGAGTTAGCTAAATAACCGCAAAGATTAACCTGTTTCATTAAGAAACTACTCTAGCAATAGACAATAAAAAAGCACCATAAGGTGCTTTTTTATTGTCTATTGCTAATTAAGCTAGCAAAAATAACTATTTTTTATATGAAGCTACAACATTATCAATACGTTCATTTGCTGCTTTAGCATCAGTCGCTGCTTGCTCAGCTGCTGCTTTTGCTGCTTGAACATCAGCCGATACAGATTGTTGTTGTGCTTCTAAATCAGAAACTTGGCTTGATAAAGCATCAACTTTACTTGTTAGTGAAGTGATGTTTGCATCAAGTGCATCTGTGTTGGCGCAAGCTGATAGCGCTAATGCTAGAGATACTGCAGTAATTTTTTTTAACATAATGATATCCTAAGTGAAGTTATTATTTATTCTTGTTCATTGCAGTATGGCACAAAAAAAAACTTTCACAAAGCCGTTATATTTTTATATTAGATAGTGAGGTTAGACATTAATATCACTATTCCTTCTCTTCGCAGTTACCTGAGTTGATATGGGTGATTAGATCATCCATAAGTTTTTTCTTAATTTCTAGTTGATCTTCGGCTTGTAGTTGATATTTATCAGCGAGAAGTTGATAGTCACTAGGAGCTAAACTCACAGTTAAGCGAGGTCGCTTGGGTCTTTTATTGATTGGTAAGCCTAAAATATCACGAATTTGATCAGAAGGACTTAAGCCTGCATCAAGTGCTTGTTTACGAATAGACAACTGGATTTTTTCGTCCATATCAAAAGCAACCTGCACCGCTTTTATCGCTTTAACGGAGGATTGCCATTTATCGGGGATTTTTCTCGCCATAGTCGTTTCCGAATTAGTAGTTTCCGTATTCTTTGTGAATAACTCTTTTGATTAACTTGCTGGGTACATATCAATTATATCACTAAGCGGCTTAAATAAAGTTAAGCACACTTCAGTATCGCCATCTTGCCATACTTCAACATCAATACCCTTACTCTGGTCTTCATTATACAAGCTATATAATTCAAATTGCTCTCCACTATCTTTTCCTTCATAAGCAGACAGGTTCTCACTACGATGATCTTTACGATGAAAAAAGCCAACCTTAGCGAACACGCTTTGTTGGTATTGTTCGCTACTCCATAGGGCAGTGATGTTGGAGTCAGCCTTTTTTTCTAAAAAAGCCTCTCCAGGTTCATCGAATACTTCAGAAAAACTGTCTAAGTCAAATAAGGTTTCGACATCTTCATGTTGAATCTTTAATGATAATTTGAGCTCGGTAATATCATCTACTTCCAATGATAAAAATATTTCTAGTGCGTTAGTACCTATTAAGGCCCATTCGGTTTGCACCTTTTCTTCAAATTCATAGCTATTAACGGCTTTTACTTGAAACTCTTGTCCACGCAATGACTCAGGTAAGGCAAAGCTATCCGTCAAAACAATAATATCATCAACCAGTAATTGATTAACTTTTGTTAATTTTCTTGGTTCGTTAGATGATTTATTAAATATTTTTTTAAAAAAACTCATAGGGTTACCCGAAGTAGGATGGATACTGATTTAACACAATGCTAATGAACGGATACAGTCCCGCTCAGACAGCATATTTATATAGTAGCCATTAAAAAATAAGCCAGTTAAATTATTTAACTGGCTTAGGTAATATTACTTTTGTTTAGCTTTTAAACGCTCTAATACTGAGTTAGCGCTATTGTCTTGTGAGCCAATACCCGCAGCTTTTAACTGCGCTTGTAATGATGAATCAGAGTTTTCAGATTCAAGTAATTCACCCGCTTTCATTTTGTCATCGAACTTTTGTTGCTTAGCTTTAATGCGTTCTAAAGAATCTTTCGCACTTAATAACTTAGAATTGCTTGATGAAAAATTATCGGTAATAGCTGACGTCGCTTTTTGTACACTTTCAGTAGTCTTAACCATTGAAAGTTGACGTTTATGCTCGGCGACTTGACGTTCACTTCTCTTAACTAACTCTTTTAAACGTTCAGCGTTTCCACTAAAACTATCGTGAGCTTGCTGCTGATCGGCCAAAGTACCCTCTAAGGTAGCAATTTTTTCTGCTACAGCGAGTGCTAATGTTTCATCACCTTTTTCAAGTGCTTGCGTTGCATAACCTTCGTGCTCTGTAACTTCACGGGTTAAACGATCTACTTCACGTTTTGCTGACATTTGCTCAGCCATGACACCAGTTAAATCACGTTTTGCTTTGGTAAGGTGATTTTCAGCATCTCGGATTTCTTGTTCAAAGATACGGGTTGCATTTGCATCAATGATAGCTTCACCAGCTTCTGATGCACCGCCACGAATTGCGGTCATTATTTTTTTAAATATACTCATTATTAACTCCACTCATTCCCATTTAGGGGATAATTAAAGGTGATCTTGCTAGCGTAGTGCTAAAGCAAGTAATCACTCATATCATCAATTACTTCGATGGCATTATTACTTAATACCGCTAACTCATGCTCAACATCTGCAAAGCTTGAACTGATAGATAAAGCGCCAAAGACTACATATTTATCACCAATTTTTGAAAATGATGACAAGGGCATAGGGATATTCATTTCTAACATGCTCTCATGCATTGCATGAATACATTCAGGTTTAACTTCTTCTGCTCCCCATAAGTAGCTGATGCAAATAATTTGGTCTTCGGTTACCGAAACAAAAATTGGCAACTCTTCACGGTCTGAAATGCTAATTTGCAGGACGTCGACTTCGCCAGATATTGGTTGGCAATCAAAGCTCATTCCTGTGTCTGAATTATCTGCCAAGCTGTTTAAGTGATCGGCTATAGTATGAATATTCATGTATTTCCTATCCTTCCTTTCTTTAGTGAAAAAGTAGATGACATAATATGTCGTCTGAGTTAAATTTAACATCCTGACATATTATGTCAAGGTGTTTTTATAAACTAATTGTTACTCTTTGTAGTTACTTTGTAGCAATTGTGATTACTAATCATTTTGGTATTAGCGATTAATTTAAGCCTTGTTGATCTTGCCAAGCCCTTTGGTGTAATTGATAAATGGTATGACTGCCCAAAATATTAATACCGATATTCTCTTTATTTTGATAAAAATCATTAGGGAAAATGAAAGCAGCCTTTAATATAGCCAAATTTAACCATTGATGCGCTACCGGAAGCTTAGTTAGTTTGTTTAACCTTGTTAACGGGCTAGCGCCACTTTTAGAGGCAATAGTCCATCCCCATTCGCCAAAACTGGGCACGTTATCGTGATATTGCTCTACATGGGAAAACTTAGCTGCTGCTAAAGTATTGCCAATAGCAATGAAAGAGTCTTTAGCGTGATACGGGCTAGTTGATTGAATTGCGATTAAACCATCGCCGGAAAGTAATAACTTAAGCCGGGCATAAAAGTTTACTGAATAGAGTTTATTAAGATCAGGATGACTTGGGTCTGGTAAATCAACAATAATTGCATCGAATGTTTGTCGATCTTTTAACAATTGATTAATGGCAATAAACGCATCGGCACGATAAATTGTGACCCGTTCATCTTGTAAGCTGTTCTTATTTAACTGTAAAATTTGACGCGCTAAGCGAGGGTTTACTTGCTCTTCTGGTTGTTTAAAAATATCTATTAATTCACTATCTAAATCAATTAGCGTTACGTTTTTAGGATTGTATTTTAAAACATCTCTTAAGGCTAAACCGTCACCGCCGCCAATAATTAATATCTTTTCATGTCGCGCAGAACCTGCCATTACTGGGGCAACGAGGTAATCATGATAAATATGTTCATCAATAGATGAAAACTGCAAACGGCCATTTAGATAGAAATTGATTATATTGTCTTGCTCAAGACCCATATGACGTTCGGTAAAGGTTAACTGTTGATAACGAGTTTTATCGGTGTGAACCACTTTATCAAGGTAGAGCAGACTATTCATTTGATTAAGCCATTGATTACCATAACTAAACATCAAAACTATAATTAAAGCTAATACACAATGTAAACCGACAAAGGTTTTACGCCAATTAAGGTGTTGCCAATAGCGGAGAATAAAAAAAGCACCGACAATTAGGTTTAAACTTGCTGTGAGTGCTGCTGCTTTACTGATATCTATACTCAGTAAAAAAACAACCCAGATTGCCGCACCTATTCCAGCACCAACATAATCTGCGCCATAAATAGTACCTAAATTATTAGCAAGATGTTGCTGATGAATTTTCTCCCTAATACGAGCAATTAGCGGGATCTCCATGCCAATAAAAAAGCCGAGTAATACGCCGAAGAGATAAGGGCTATTAAACGCTAGCCAGCTTAATTGCTTGAAAAGTCCGCCTTGCGGCTTCATATCGGGCGGAAGTGATAACATATCAGCAATCAGTTGCGGGAATATTTGCGTAATAGCGATTAAACCGCCAATGATCAAAATGGCAGAGCTACCCAGTAAGGCAATAATCAGTTCTAGCCATACAAAACCATTAAAAGCACAACGTACTTTTCTAGCAGCAAAAGCACCAAGACCCATCGACACTATCATTAACCCTATCATGGTGTAGATAGTGCTTTCCATCACGCCTAAAACTCGACCGGCGTAATGAGATAGTAAATACTCATAAATTAACCCACAACCTGCTAGAACAGACATTGTTAGAATAAGTAGGATATCGTCAAGTAGGTGAGACTTCTCTTGAGGTAAAGTGTTTTGTGACATAGGTATTAGTGACTAGTAATTAAGGTAAAAGGAGAGATATATATGAAGTTTACGCAGTATTTAATGATGCTCACCACCAGCGCTTGATCGTACTATGGTGGTGAGTTTAACGCTTTTATTAGGCCATTAGTGCCGTTAATATTAAGGCTATAGCGATACTAGTTGCCATTTCAATACTGGCGACACCGATATTATGTTGTTGATCTACTTCTTCAACTAGGTTTATTCCCCAAAGTACGATGCGCTTAGCTATTGAAGAAAGTAGCGCAACAAGTAAAGTCATACCGATACCAAAAACTAACCAGCCGAGTAAATTAACGACTAATGTTTCTGGGCTGTAAGTTAGGAAGTGACTGGCAGCAGTTACCGCTAAAGCCGTACTAATTACTTGACCACTATAACGAATGGCTAAAGCAAGTTGACCATTACTTAACGCTTCCTGTAAGCAATCTTCTTGGTTGTTTTTAGCATACTGCTGTTCGCGTAGTCGAGTTACTATGACTAACATGGTTTGAGCAACAATAAAGCCACTTGTGATAGCGATGAATGTACTTAAATCGAGCCCGTCTACCCATAGTAATACAGCACGAATGATTATCGCTGTTGCAATAGCCCCAGATGCGTCGATAATGCCAATGGTTAAATTTTTCTCTATTATCAGTGCATTTTTATCTAAGTGTTGCAGTGCAATTTTATCATGGATAATACGACCTACTTTAATCAGAATTAAACCATAGCCGCCGTATGCCAACATACCAATAGCTTCCATAGCATAGCTACTTGCTGCTTCGCCAGTAATAGCACCGGTAAGAACAATGCCTAGCGCTAATACACTACCAGCAACACTGATACCAAAAGCGAAGTTATCTTCTTTGGCTAATTCTTCAGTACTGTTTACCTTTGCACTAAGTCCTGACAGGAAGCGCATTGCTCCTAATAACAATATGGCAATCGAAACATCGATGGCCAAATAAACGAGTAAGTCTTGATTAACACCAGTGAGTTCGATGAATGAGTTCATAATTTTACTGTTCCTATTCTTTATTTATTCATTACTTCCCGCGTCTAAAACCGCGTGATGTATTGGTGTTTGAGTTTCTAAAACTAGAATTTTTACTTTTAGATTTACTGGCATAACTGCTTTTCTTCACACTATTGGTGCGGAAGCGATTAGCACTCGTTTGGGCTGTTTTACTTTGGCTTGATAAGCTTGAAGATCCCGCTCGGTTTTTGCTATACGGACTGGTAAATTTTTGCCCGCGATTACTAAAAGATTTTTTAGTGCGGGTATCAAGCGATGTCTGTTTCTTTAACTGGTTGGGTGAGCTGTAACGTGTTCTGCCGTAGTCGTTGTAATAGCTATAATTACGTTGTCTACCCCAATCATTATAAGAGGTACGTCGACCAAACATGTCACCCATCAAAGAGTACATGCCATACCAAGCCCAAAAAGACATGCCATTGCTGCCTGTTTGCCAGTTACCGTAACTAGGGTTACCAATTAATTGCTCACCGGTACCAAAGTCTTGTGCATTGTTGGCTTGCTGGCTTTGCGATTTTGATAATGAATTAATACGAGGCAGTTGACCATCAGACATATCAGCCAATACATTAAGCGGATCGCTCAATGCATCTGAATAAAGTACAGGATCTGCTGCTTGGTAAATATTCAGTAATTCATTATAAAGCGCCTGAGAAGACTCAAACATTTGTGGTTGGTTTTTTGCTGTATTAATCCTATCTAATAGCGCTTTGTACATAGGGCCATCGGTGGAAGCATCTTTACGAAACTCATTGATCAAGGGGGCTAAGTTCGCTTTATTAACCATTACTGTATCAGCATACTTTTTAATTAAGCTGGCATTGCGAACTTGACCATTATTTAAAGCCTCACCTAACTGAGCAACTCTTTGCTCGGTCATCGGTAATTGCTGTTCGATTTGCTCTTTTACAGGATCACCACAGCCAAATAAACTAAGCGTGGTAATTATGATCAAGAGCAATAAAAAAGGTGTTTTTAGTAAGTGCATTTCTGCCATCATCTCCTTAAAAATGCTATGTTATCGTAATAGTTAATTAATATTAGCGACAAATCATAGACAAGTGTCAATTAATACCATTAACGACATATTATGTCTATAGCAACGCTTGCTTATATAAGGAATTCTTGTGACGTTATCTTTTTCTCCCCTTTTACACGACCAACAAAAAACCAGCTGGCAGCAATTTATTGACCAGCATGCAGATGCCTGTAATGAATTAACACAAGATCAGCTTAATAGATTTAAGCAAGCGATTACCTTGAGTGATTTCATCTTAAACAGTGCTTTACAAGCACCTGAACTCGTTATTGAACTATTTAAAATAGCTAGCGAAGAAGTATTACCTGATTATAAAAGCCTTTTACATGAACAATTATCCCCTTGTACTGATGAAGCTCAGTTGCATCGAGTTCTTAGACGATTTCGCTTACAACACATGGTTAAGATAGCACTTGATGACTTGATTCTGAGCATTAGCCTAGATATTTCATTAGCAAGATTATCCTCATTAGCGGACGAACTTATTTTAGCTAGCTTAGAATGGCTCAGTGATTTTTGTCAGGAAAAATGGGGTACACCGACGAGTGAACAAGGCGAAAGTCAGACTTTATTGGTCTATGGCATGGGGAAACTTGGCGGGAAGGAATTAAATTTTTCCTCCGATATAGATTTAATTTTTACTTACCCTGAAAGTGGAGAAACCCAAGGTTGTCGTCGCAGTATAGATAACCAGCAGTTTTTTACCCGCTTAGCACAAAAGCTTATTGCGTCATTACATCAAGTAACCTGCGATGGTTTTGTTTATCGTGTAGACATGCGATTACGCCCTTTTGGTGATAGTGGGCCACTTGTGCTGACATTTAATGCTATGGAAGATTACTACCAAGAACAAGGACGCGATTGGGAACGTTATGCTATGTTGAAAGCTCGGGTTATTGGTGAGTCTAAATACCACGAGCAGCTATCAAGCATGCTCAGACCCTTTGTTTACCGTCGTTACATCGATTATAGCGTCATTGATAGTTTACGTCGCATGAAAATGATGATTGCCCAGGAGGTTCGTCGTAAACAATTAATTAATAATATTAAACTTGGCGCTGGCGGTATTCGTGAAATTGAATTTATCGTACAAGTTTTTCAGTTAATTAGGGGAGGGCGGGTCAAAGAGCTTCAACAACGCAGTTTATTAATAGTGTTGCCAAAACTTGTGGAGTCAGGCGAAATTAACGCTGAGAATAAAGAAGTGTTAGAAAATGCCTACCGCTTTTTACGACGTGTTGAAAATATCATTCAAGCCTTAGCAGATAAACAAACGCAAACGTTACCCGATAATGAGCTTGATCAACAGCGATTATTAACAGTACTTGCCATTAAAACTTGGCCTGAATTTTTAGTTATATTAGCTAAGCATATGGACGGTGTTCACCAAGAATTTGATCTGCTTATTGGACTTGATAGCCCAAATCATCAAGCTGCAGATGAACACTGGGTAACCCTTTGGCACAGCCGCTGGAGTGATGAAGAGTCTATTGCATGGCTAGAACAAGAAGCCCATTCATGGGAAAGTAATAAGGTTTGGCAAATACTGCATGATTTTCGAGAGGATACTAGTAAACGCAGTTTAGGTAATAGAGGTCGTCAAGTTTTAGATAAATTAATCCCGTTACTGTTATGTAGATTACAAAAAAATGAAATGGCAGAACAAGTTATTGCAAGAGTATTGCAAGTCTTTAGCAAAATAGTGACACGTACTGCTTACCTAGAACTACTCTTTGAAAATGAAGGAGCGTTAAAGCAGCTTATTCACTTATGCCAGGCAAGTAGTTGGGTGACAGATTATATTGCTAAATATCCTATTTTACTTGATGAGCTTATTGATCCTAAGTTGTTACATAATCCACCACAACTTTCATCTTATGCAGTAGAGCTGCGTGAACGCATGTTAAGAATTCCAGAGGAAGATCTTGAAGCACAAATGGAAGCGCTACGTCAGTTTAAGCAATCTCAGCAATTACGTATTGCGGCCGCTGAAATTGCTGATGTCTTACCGGTAGCAAAAATCAGCGAACACTTGACGTCTTTAGCGGAAGCCATTGTATCTGAGGTGATAAATCTTTCATGGCAGCAAGTCAGTGAGCGCTTTGGTATACCGACCTCATGCTTAGATGGCGCTAAGGAAAAAGGCTTTGGTGTTATTGCTTACGGAAAAACTGGCGGGGTAGAGTTAGGTTACAGTTCAGACTTAGATTTAGTATTCGTCCATCATAGTGAGGCAAATGAAGACACAACAGGAAGGGCTGATGGTAGTAAAGTAATACCAGCAAGCCAGTTTTATATGAAGTTAGCCCAGCGTATTATGCATATTTTTAATACGCGTATGAACAGTGGCATTTTATATGAATTGGATATGCGTTTAAGGCCATCAGGTAATTCGGGCATGTTGGTCGTACATTTAAATACCTTTGCTCAGTATCAACATGAAGATGCTTGGACTTGGGAGCATCAAGCGTTAGTAAGAGCCAGAATGATCTTTGGTAATGAAGAGCTCCAGCAGCAATACATCGATATTAGGCAAGATGTCTTATCAAAACCCAGAGCGTTTATCGAACTCAAAAACGATATTATTACTATGCGTGAAAAAATGCGCAGCCATTTAGATAAATCAACTGAATCGCTCTTTGATATTAAGCAGGGTAAAGGTGGGTTGGTTGATATTGAATTTCTTGCCCAGTTTTTAGTACTTGCCTACGCATCACAGCACAGGGAATTGATGCTTGTATGTGATAATTTAGGTATTTTTAAAACCCTGCTGAAGTTGGACTTATTAGAAAAGGTAGAACAACAACAGCTAAGTAATATGTATCAAAAATTAAGGGCTCTAGGGCATCAAGCTACAATGCAAAATGCGGGGCAACTTATTAATAGGGAAAGCATAGACGGTGAAGAGGCTATTGGAGACATTTGGCAAAAACGCCTAATTGATTAAATTAGGCGCTTTATGAAAGATGATTATTAAGGTTGGCTAATACGGATTATCACTAGCAAGTCTAATACACTCCTCATCTAAAAACGGTTGAGGAGCACTCTCAATGACTACAACAGCGCGTTGACGATAACAAAAGAAAATAGATAGGCCTGATTCAAAATGTCCTTCAATGGCTTTTGCTACTTGGAAAGTGGTTTTTAAAATGTCCTTTTCAATTCGAAACGGATCTTTTACTACATAATCACGGTTTAACCACCAAATTAAATCAATACCGTCTTTTTCAGAATATTCTACAAGCTTTTGGTTTAAGGTTTCACCGGTTCTAAAGGGTCTAGATTCAATACTGCCTTGCCAATTTTTATTATATGGACGAACTACCATTTCTCTTGCTTGTAATAACTTAGCTAAATCACCTTTAGGATCAGGAAGATAAACAATATTATTACGAATTTTAGGGCCTTTACCCTCCATATCACCATGTAAATTAGCATAAAACTTGGATAAACCATCTGCCGCGGCATTGCCTGAGGTTCTACCTTGTTGGTATAAAGTTTTTTTATTTTCAATCACTTGTGGAGCTGAATCTATAACTGTTTCAGTGGTTTTTATTGAGTCTTCTTTACCGTTACCTAAAGAGCCATCGAGAGAAAGCAAAAAGTCTTGATTGGCAAAAAATAACCAAGCTAATACTGTAAGAATAAGTCCTAAGATAATGTTCCGAAGCCAAAAATTCATTGGTTAATCAACACCTTTGTTATTATTACTATAATTATAGTGAACGTTAGTCTACTGTACGCAAAGAATAATGTTTATACAAATAATCCCTTTAAAGTTAAAGTTTAATCCTTTAAATATTTAGAATATTAAAGAAAACACTCTTTACTTTCTCCCGTTAAAGATATCGTTGAACGTTATTTGTATAATGATGCATCATCTGGATTTGGCCTTGTCTTAAAGCGTCTGTGCAACCACATGTATTGTTCAGGTTTTCGTGAAATTGCTTTTTCCAGCTCTTGATTGATACGAGTGACGTCCGCAATATTATCTTTAGTGGGAAAGTTTTCTAATGGCGGCATGATTTCTAACGTATAGCCACTGCCGTCGTCGTTTCTTACCGGGATAATCATCATTGTTTCTACATTTTTTTGACGAGCAAAGATTAAAGTACCCGTTGTGGTCGCTGCCTCTTTAACACCAAAAAAGGGCACAAACACACTACGGTTTCTTCCATAATCTTGATCGGGTAAGTAAATACACGCTTCACCATCTCTTAGCGCTTTCATTAAACCTTTTACATCACGCTTACCTAACATGTACTTATTCGAAAGACCTCGACCTCTGAACTGAAAAAACTCCATCAATTGATTATTATGAGGTCGATAAAAAACAACCATAGGGTGACCATAACCAACGCCTCTTGCATTCATTTCTACACTTAAATAATGCATCGCAAGCAGTAAAACTCCATTGCCTTCTTTACGTGCTTTTTCAAGGTGTTCTAAACCTTTTACTTTGAATTTTCGTTTTACTCGCCAATCAGGCCACCACCAGCCCATGCCGGTTTCAAACAGTGCGATGCCCGTATTTTCAAAGTTCTTCTTCAATAATATTTGTAATTCATCTTCACTTTTTTCTGGAAAACATAACCTAAGATTGGTCAACGCGATATGTTTACGCTTAGAGCCTATTTTCATTAATAATCGGCCAAGCATACGACCCATGAACAACTGCAGTTTAAAAGGCAACCATGAAATAGTGTAAAGAATAAAAACACCTAGCCAAGTAAGCCAATATTTGGGTAATAAAAAAGATAATTTAAAATCAGGCTGTAAAACTTTATTGCTACTCACAGTGTTCTCTCTGAGGAATATGTAGGTTCATGATTATACCTAAGTTACTTTTAAATAGGCAATTAACTTATTATCGGCTTTCAAGTAGAATAGTGAATATTATTTTACATACTATTAATTGCTGGTCGTTATGGTTCAAAAAGAAAAAAATGTCGACAATGAACAAGAGATTGAATTGATCATTGGTAATTCAAATTCTAATTTTTCTGGCGTAACATCAACCATGTTACAAGTTTTGTCTCACGAACAAAGTTTGATCAATTTACGGGTGATGGGTAAACACCACTTACCGGATGAGTCTTTATCGATTAGCTTTTGGCAGGTTGCGAGCTTATGTAGAAAACCACTATCTACTGGAAAATTTAGGATTTTTCATGCCCGTCGTGTTGATGAGATGATCCAAGCTCTAATATTAAAATATGTATTTCGCGTTAAATTAAAAATTGTTTTTAGCAGTGCTGCGCAGCGTTATCGCTCAGGTTTTACATTATGGCTAACGGATAGAATGGATGCGGTACTTGCCATGTGCAAAGCTTCAGCAAGTTATTTACACCGAAAACCCGACGCTATTATTTACCATGGGGTAAAAACTGATGTTTACCTGCCAGCAACAGATAAAAGTAAAGCGTGGCAATCTCTTGGGTTGCTTCCAGAAAATAGCGTTAAAGGTAAACAGGGTATTGCGATATTAGGTCGAGTACGCAAACAAAAAGGTGTGCATTTATTTGTAGAGTCTTGCATCGAAATATTAAAAGATAAACCTGATTATACGGCAGTAATTGTTGGTTCAATATCTTCGAGTAATGAAAGTTTTGTTAATGAGTTACAAGATAAAGTGGCGCAAGCTGGATTGAGTGAACGCATTGTATTTGCTGGGGAGCAAAATTTTGCTGATATCCCTAAAATATTTAGCAGTTTGTCTTTAGTCGTTGCCTTGAGTGAAAATGAAGGTTTTGGTTTAACTATTTTAGAAGCCATGAGTAGTGGTGCAGCAGTCTTGGCCAGTGAAGCGGGTGCTTGGCCTGAAGTTGTGCGTCAAGGCGTTGATGGTTACGTTGTACCTATTAATGATTTAGCCGCAGTCACTGAAAAGATGTCGCTGTTATTAACTGATGAAGAGAAACTAATGCAAATGGGCCGTGATGGCCGTGAGCGGGTTTTAGAGCATTATTCAGTTGAGCGAGAAGCAAAAGAGCTGGTAACGTTTTTTAGAAGTTTGATGTAAATAAAATTATAAAAGTAAGTATTATAAAAAAGTGACAAGTAGCGTTATGTTCTACTTGTCACTTTGATTGTAAACAATGAATAATGAACGATTAATTAGCGACCATTAAACCAGAGTTAATTGCATTTATATCTTCATTAGTGATTGTGCCAGCAGCGCGTTTTAATAATAAAACGTTTTGAATATAGGCATAACGTGTTGTAGATAAATTACGCTTAGCGTTATATAAATTCTGCGTGCTATCTAATACATCAACAATAGTACGCGTACCCACTTCAAAACCAGCTTCAGTTGCTTCTAGTGCTTTTTGAGCACTTAATACTGATTGTTCAAACGCTTTGATGGCTGAAATAGCGGCAATAACCGTATTGTAGGCATTACGTGTGGTACGAACAACACCGCGATGTGTTAATGATAAGTCTTGGCTAGCAAGTACAAAGCTGTTTTGAGCTTTACGGACTGAGCTTTGAATAGCACCACCAGAGTAAATTGGAATGCTTAATTGAACACCAAGAGAGTAACCATCAACGCCAGGAACATCTGTAGTAACATTGCTGATAGTTGATTCATCATCTTGGCCGCTGTAGGTAGCACCAAAATCTAACGTAGGATAGTGACCAGCCCGGGCTATATCGATATTATCTTGGGCAATATCTATACTTACTTTAGCGGTAATTAAATCTAGGTTTTTAGCTTCAGCTGTGACTTGCCATTCATCCGCGCTGTTTGGTACTGGAGTACTCGTACTAAAACGTTGGGTGTTTAATACACTAACATTCTTAGGATAAGTATTCGTTATCACGCGTAATTCTTCTTCGGCTTGGAAAATTGCATTTTCAGCGCGAATTTCTTCAGTAACAGCACTATCAAACTGTGCTTGTGCTTCATAAACATCAGTTATAGCGGTTAAACCGACTGAAAATCGCTGTTTTGTTTGTTCAAGTTGGCGAGCAATAGCATCTTTTTCTGCGGTAGCAAAAACGAGATCATCTTTAGTACTGAGTAAATCAAAATAAGCCTTAGCAACGCGGGTAATTAAATCCTGTTTTGCTACTTTATAGGCTAAATCACTTTGATGAGCTGCTTTTTCTGCATTACCTAAACGCAACCAGCTATCATGATGATAAAGCTGCATATTTAAGTTAGCGCCATACGTTAAACTGGAAAACTCGTTATTAATGACTGAACTGGAAAAATTAGAATATGATTCTTGCTCGCCAATGTTATAACCACCACTTGCCGTAATTTGCGGTAATAATACCGAGCGCGCTTGTACAATATCTTCTTTTACTATCATAAACTGAGCTTGTGCTTTAAGTACCACAGGATCGTTTAATAAAGCTTGTTGATAAACGGTTAGTAAATCATCAGCTTGGGCTTGCGTGCTACTAATGGCAGCAGTTATAGCTATAATTAGTGTGCTTAGTGTTTTATTCATGAGTAAGGAATTCCTTGGGTGTATTACTCTTGTTATTTATTTATTGATATTCGCTGGTAGAGTATCCTACATGGATTTTTAAATTAACCAAATAAAATAACTGTTTACTAGTGTAACAAATTATTATTAAAAAGAGATGCTTGATGAAAAGTAATAAAAATAAGCCGTTAGCTATGCTGAAATTTGATAATGAACAGGTGTCAGTGCACTCAGTGGTAACGAAATATCAGGGTTTTTTCAAGATGGATGAATATTCACTGCAACATAAACTTTTTTCGGGAGAGCAAAGTCAGATTTTTACCCGAGAAATTTTTGAACGTGGTGATGCTGTGGTTGTTATGCCCTACGATGCAAAGTTAGATAAGGTGTTATTGATAGAGCAGTTTAGGCCTGGTGCTTTAAGAGGAGATGACAGTCCTTGGTTATTAGAGTTTATTGCTGGGATGTTTGACGAAAATGAAACCCCAATAGAAGTCGCTATAAGAGAGGCCAAAGAGGAAACTGATTTAACTCTTTGTCATAATGATTTAGTGCCTATTATGCAATACCTTTCTAGCCCTGGCGGTATGAGTGAGCGGATTCATCTATATCTAGCGCATTTTGATAGTGATCAAATAACGGATGGCGCTATTCATGGCTTGCCTGAAGAAAATGAGGATATTTTGTTACATCTTGTCAGTCGCACTGACGCTTTGGCGCTATTGACTGAAGGTAAAATCACTAACGCAGCCACTATTATCGGGTTACAATGGCTTGCGCTGAACCATCAATCGTTATCGATTCAAGAGACCAGCACTAAATAGTCATACCACTAAAAATTAATTATAAAGTAGTTACTTTAAAGGTATTGTTTATATAGGTCTTAGTTGTAAATGTAATACTTCTAAATATATGAGTGTTTGAAAAGGCAGTTAAGAGGCATACATGAGTTTTTTTCCTAACAAAGCGTTTAATAACGCAGGTAGAAAAAGTTACCAGCCTAACTTAGTTAGTTTGATGACCTTATGTGCCAACAATTATATGTTACTGCAAAAAGTGTTAGCAGGTAAAACGGTGCTTGGAGAAATTAGACAATTTTTTATCAGTGATTTCCTCTCGTATAGCGTAACGATAACAGAAGTAACTCGATACACCTCTGTTATCTGCTTTGAGCAAGATAGTTTGAGCTCATCTTTTAAAAATATTCCGGGTATTGTTGCCACAGCGCTACATCCACGCATGACTATTCGGTTATATCATGATGCTCGAATGGCGGAAGTTCTTTCAACACAGGACATCAGACAGGTAAAACCTCGTTACGATTATCATAATAGTCAAATGCACCAGCAAGATGAAAAACAACAAATCAATCAGTTTTTAAATGAATGGCTACATTTATGTTTACGCTTAGGGCAAGTAAATGTGGAGCTGCATTCTTAATTTATGAAGTGTTAATTTATGAACTTAGCAGAACTATATTCTTCAAATAACCAACCTGTCACTTTTGCACAAATAACTGATAGTCATCTGTTTTCATCAGTTGATGGCTTACATCATGGGCATAATGTATTCAGCAATCTTAAACAAGTTTTACTGAGTATTAGCGATAACCCAGCGGTAAAATATATCATTTTTACCGGGGACTTGACCCAAGACCACACTGAGCAGTCCTACCAGAATTTTGTTGATTGTGTGCTTGAGTGTAAGATTACTGTGCCTATTTATTATTTGGCAGGCAATCATGATGAGCCAGAACTATTAGATAAATATTTTTCTGTATCGCCGTTTCAAGCAGATAAAGAAATCAACTTATCGTACTGGCAAATTCAACTCGTTGATAGCAAGAGTGCAACTCCAGCAGGCTATGTTAGTGAACAAGCATTTGTTAAATTACAACATGCGGTCAAAAAAAATAAAAATCAGCTACTTATGATGCATCATCACCCCATTGATGTTGGTTACTTTATTGATAACCATGGTTTACAAAATAAAGACACTTTTTGGCAAGTTATTAATTCCTATGACAATATAAAAGCGATTGCGTGTGGGCATGTCCATGGTGATATGACGTTAACAAATCCTATAACCAGCTCATTAAATGAGCCTGTCACTTTATATACTTGCCCTGCTACATCCATTCAATTCGATCCAAATGTTGATGGTGTAGCTGCTTTAGCCAAAGGGCCAGGATATAGAATTTTTTATTTATATGCTGATGGTCAATTAAGTACTGATGTTGTGATGTTATAAATAATGAACCATGACAAGTAGATGATAATTGAACTCGTTATGGTTATTCTTTTCTAAATAGAACTCCTATTTAATAATTTAATAATTTAAAAGTTTAATAATGAAAAAAAACATCCTCCACATTCATGGTTTTAACTCTTCTCCATTGTCGTCAAAAGCAGAGCAAACCCGTAAATACTTAGCCAAAAATCACCCTGACGTTGGATTTTATTGCCCTCAATTAGCAACAACACCATCGAAAGCTATTACTCAATTAGAGCAGCTTATTGAAACACATGGTTCAAATACAAAATGGTATTTAATCGGTTCCTCATTAGGTGGGTACTTTGCTCATTATCTAGCGACAAAATATAACTGTTTAGCCGTGTTAGTGAATCCAGCGATAACACCTTATGAACTATTGCACGATTATATTGGCGAACAAGTTAATCCTTATACCGAGGAAGTGTACCAAGTGAGCGAAGATCATATGCATCAGTTGAAAGCGCTTGAGAAAACAGCACCAACAATTGATTGTAAGGAAAAAAATAATTACCTAGTTATGGTACAAACGGGCGATGAAGTGTTAAATTACCAACAAGCTGTGGAAAAATATCAACATTGTCGATTAATAGTACAAGAGGGTGGTGATCATAGCTTTATCAACTTTGATAATTGCTTACCCAACATCAGTGATTTTTTTCAACTTGATAGTACCAAACGAATTAATTCTCGCTAAGTGATTAATATAGTAGTCAGGTTGATATAGCCACGAATAAAATTAGCAATGTGCAATATAGCCTAAACCTTTTAACTGCGATCAAATTGAGTTTCAAATGACTGACCAATACAATTCCGATTCCATTGAAGTACTTAGTGGTCTAGAACCCGTTCGCCGCCGACCAGGTATGTATACCGATACCACTAGACCTAATCATTTAGGTCAAGAGGTTATTGATAACTCAGTGGATGAAGCGCTTGCAGGTCACGCACAAAACATTAGTGTTATTTTAGAAAAAGATCAGTCCCTTGAAATAATTGATGATGGCCGTGGTATGCCTACCGACATTCATCCTGAAGAGGGCGTGTCAGGGGTTGAGCTTATTTTCTGTAAGTTGCATGCTGGTGGTAAATTTTCTAATAAAAGTTATCAGTTCTCAGGTGGTTTGCATGGTGTTGGTATTTCCGTGGTTAATGCCTTATCAACGCGTGTTGATGTCAGTGTTAGGCGAAACAGTAAAGTCTATGAAATGGCATTTGAAAATGGTGATAAAGTTGAAGAACTACGAGAAACAGGCACGGTAGGAAAAAGAAACACAGGCACAAGTGTTAAATTTTGGCCTGATGCAAGCTATTTTGATACGGCTAAATTTTCGGTACGTCACCTCACGCATTTACTTAAAGCTAAAGCGGTATTATGCCCAGGCTTAACGATTAAGTTTCATGATAAAATAGAAGACAAAAAATATCAGTGGTGTTATGAAGATGGTCTTACCGATTACCTAAAAGATTCAGTAAAAGACTATGTTTCATTACCTGAAGACCCTTTTGTGGGCAGTTTTACTTCACAACATGAAGCGGCTGATTGGGCTGTTACTTGGTTACCGGAAGGTGGTGAAAGTATAGGTGAAAGTTATGTTAACTTAATTCCAACCATTGCCGGCGGTACACATGTTAATGGCATGCGCCAAGGGCTACTTGAATCGATGCGAGAATTTTGTGAGTTTCGCAATCTATTGCCACGCGGTGTCAAACTAACACCTGATGATATCTGGGATAAATGTAGTTATATCCTATCTATTAAGATGCAAGACCCACAGTTTGCTGGGCAAACCAAAGAACGATTATCGTCACGTCAATGTGCCGCTTTTGTCACAGGCGTAGTAAAAGATGCTTTTAGTTTATGGCTAAACGAGCACACAGATAAAGCTGAGTTATTGGCTGATTTTTGCATTAATAACGCCCAAAAACGTATGCGTGCTAGTAAAAAAGTAGTCCGTAAAAAAATCACTCAAGGACCTGCTTTACCTGGTAAGTTAACTGATTGCGGTAGCCAAGATTTAGCTCGTACCGAATTGTTTTTAGTCGAAGGTGACTCCGCTGGCGGTAGTGCTAAACAAGCAAGAGATCGAGAGTTTCAGGCGATAATGCCACTTAGAGGTAAAATTCTAAACACCTGGGAAGTCGATTCAGGACAAATTCTTGCTTCGCAAGAAGTACATGATATTTCCGTCGCTTTGGGCATTGATCCAGATAACGATGATTTATCTGAATTACGTTACGGTAAAATTTGTATCTTAGCGGATGCCGATTCCGATGGATTACATATTGCGACCTTGTTATGTGCTTTATTTATGCAACACTTTCTACCTTTGGTACAAGCTGGCCATGTATATGTAGCTATGCCGCCGCTCTATCGCATAGATATCGGGAAAGAAGTTTTCTACGCATTAGACGAAGCGGAAAAAGACGGTATTTTGGACCGAATTGAAGCAGAGAAGAAACGTGGTAAGGTAAACGTGCAACGCTTTAAAGGTTTGGGTGAAATGAACCCTCCGCAGTTGCGTGAAACTACCATGGATCCTAATACCCGTCGATTAGTACAATTAACCGTTGATGAACATAGTGAAACGATGGAACTCATGGATATGCTACTTTCTAAAAAGCGCAGTCCAGACAGAAAAATTTGGCTGCAAAGTAAAGGTGATATGGCGATTGTTTAAAGTTAACATAGATATAAGTTAGCCATAAGTTTGCTGTAAGTGTAATTCAATAATAGGGAGAGGAAATGAATACAGAGCATATTCCAGGGTATTTGGCTGGCGCTAATAGTGATCCTTTAATGGTTGTAATGGCTGTTATTCTTATCGTTATAGTTTTAATCGCTGGTGTTTTCTACTTTAAATTACATGCGGTACCTGAGCATATTGCTCACGGGAAAAATCATACACAAATACAGCTGATCACAATATTAACTATTTTAGCTTTATTTACTCATAACAATATTTTTTGGGTTGCAGCTTTGGTTTTAGCCGTTGTTGAACTACCTGACTTTTTAACCCCTTTACAATCTATTGCTAAGTCTTTAGCGACTATTGCTCAAAGTAAAGAGCAAAAAACACAGAAAAAGACTGAAGATACAGTAGCAGTAAAGGAGGATAATTAAATGTTAGAAGTTTTACTTTGTTCGCTTATTACTATTTTGCCGGATTATTTATTCCGAAAATATCGCCAAGGTAAGGCTTGGGGAAAAGAAATTACCTTTTTCACCATGTGGTACGAGCTACGGTGGGGCATAACAGCCTGTGCGATGTTATCTATATCATTAGTAACGCTAATTTTTTATTATCACCCATCAACCACTAACGCTGCACCACTATTTAGAACCGTTTCTATAATGCCGGAGAAAAGTGGCAGGGTTCAGCATGTATTTGTTGAAAATCATCAGGAAATTAAAGCAGGGACGGCTATTTTTAGCATGTATGATGAATCTCAAATGGCGGCAATTGAACAAGCAGAAGCAAATATCAGGCAAGTTGAGGCTGAGTTTTCTACCGCCTATGCACAACTTACGGTAGCAAAAAGTAACGTGGAAAAAGCTAGAAGTGCTTACATGCGTTCGAAGAATGAATATGATCGTAAAAAGGAGCTATCACTAAAAGGTAATAATATTATTAGTGAAAGCGAAGTACAAAAAATGGCTGATACTGTCGCAATAAATGAAGCGGGTTTATCATCATCTTCAGCCAATCAAGTTTCAGCCCAAGCCGTGATTGATAATATTTTACCGGCAAAAAAAGCCAGCGCAATTGAAGTGTTAGATAGTGCAATTGTTGATGAAGCTAAACGTACTGTTTATGCCCATATTGATGGCGAGTTACAGCAGTTCGCGTTGCAACCAGGTGACTTTGTTAATCCAATGATTCGCTCTGCCGGTATGATAGTACCTTCTTCTGGTGAAGCATCAGGTAGAGAAGCCGTTCAAGCGGGTTTTAACCAATTAGCGGCGAATGTTATTAAAGTAGGTACTTTTGCTGAAATAACGTGTTTATCTAAACCTTTTACCATCATTCCTATGAAAGTAGATAGCGTTCAAAGCGTTATTGCAACAGGTCAAGTTAGAACCAATGAGACCTTGTTAGACGTGCAAGAACGTGCGCGACCAGGCACGCTAACGGTAAGATTAGTACCACTGTATGAAGGTGGGCTTGATGGCGTTATCCCTGGAACAAAATGTGTAGCAAATGCTTATAGTTATCATCATGAATTGATTGCCAGCGGAACACTCAGTACTTCAGAGACACTTTATTTACACATGGTTGATGCTGTAGGGGTTGTTCATGCAATTATCCTTCGCATGCAAGCCTTGTTATTGCCTGTTAAAGTATTAGTCTTTTCAGGGCATTAAACTCCTAAGTGAAAGTGATTAATTTTTGTCATAAAATTGTCATATAGGTGTAATATAGTTAAATTCGAAAATCCTCTTTATAGAGGATTTTTTTTATGGCTTAAATAACTAATGTTAGCTAACTTTTAATAAAAGAATATTGCTTAAGACAATACTGGGCAGTAACAATAGAGACGAGTTGAAAAAATGACAATTAAAGTAGGTATAAACGGCTTTGGTCGTATGGGGAGATTGATATTACGCGCTGCATGGCATTGGCCTGAGGTTAAATTTGTGCAAATTAATGACCCTGCTGGCGATGCACCTACACTTGCTCACCTACTTAATTTTGACTCTATTCATGGTCGTTGGCAGCACGAAGCTACAGCTGAAAACAAGTTAATGAATATTGAAGGCAGTTCTTTAACCGTAAGCCAGAATTTTGATATAGCTGAAACAGATTGGTCTGGTTGTGACCTTGTCATTGAAGCATCGGGAGTGATGCGTGATAAAGAAAAGCTACAGACTTATTTTACGCAAGGTGTAAAAAAAGTACTTGTCACAGCGCCGATGAAATTGGCGGATGATGGCTCTGATAGCGATATAGTCAATATTGTTATGGGCGTTAATCAACATTTATATCAAGTTAATGAACATAGTATTGTCACTGGCGCTTCATGTACCACCAACTGTTTGGCCCCAGTTGTTAAAGTTTTGCAAGAATTTGTCGGTATAAAGCATGGCAGTATGACCACCATTCATGATATTACCAACACCCAAACTATTTTAGATGCCCCACATAAAGATTTACGTCGCGCACGAGCTTGTGGTCAATCATTAATTCCAACCACAACGGGATCTGCGAAAGCCATCACTGATATTTTTCCTGAGTTAAAAGGAAAATTAAATGGTCATGCTGTTAGAGTTCCATTAGCAAACGCCTCATTAACCGATTGTGTTTTTGAGATGCAACGTGATGTCAGCGTTGAAGAAATAAATCAGTTAATGTCTGATGCAGCCCAAGGTGAACTAAAGGGGATTTTGGGCTATGAAACTAAGCCCTTAGTGTCAGTTGACTATAAAACTGATGCCAGGTCGTGTGTCGTTGATGCTTTATCAACAATGGTAATTAATGGTAGCCAGTTGAAAATGTATTTATGGTATGACAATGAGTGGGGTTACGCGAATCGCACGGCGGAATTAATGAAATTAATGGCAAACAGTTTAAGTACTGTTGCTAAAACCAGCATTAACGAATCATAGTTTGGCTTTACTTAGTTCTTTGCCAGTATCAGTAAAAAAATACATCGCTATCACCGCTAACTATTGGGCATTTACGTTGACTGATGGCGCATTACGTATGTTGGTGTTGCTGTATTTTTACCAGCTAGGTTATAGCCCATTTGCGTTAGCGACATTATTCATTCTTTATGAAGTCTTTGGTGTTGTCACTAATCTTGTTGGTGGCTGGCTCGGTGCTCGCATTGGTTTAAATAAAACCATGTTAATCGGCATCGTTATACAAGTTTTAGCTTTATTGATGTTGGCGCTGCCGAGCGAGTACTTAAGTGTTGCTTATGTCATGTTTGCGCAAGCATTATCAGGTATCGCCAAGGATCTGAATAAAATGAGCGCCAAGTCGAGCATAAAGTTGCTGGTAACTAAGGTAAATAAGGAAGAGGCACAAAGTAAACTATTCACTTGGGTGGCGTTACTCACAGGTTCAAAAAACACGCTAAAAGGTGTCGGTTTTTTTCTAGGTGGTTTATTACTCACTACCTTTGATTTTCAAGTTGCGGTACTCTTAATGGCAATGTCATTAGCTTTTGTTGCTTTATGCACGTACCCAATGTTACGTGGTGAGATTGGTAAAACTCGCTATAAAGCAAAATTTAGTCAGTTATTTTCAAAGAATGCATCATTAAACTCTTTATCCGCGGCGCGTTTATTCCTATTCGCTGGTCGTGATGTCTGGTTTGTTATCGCTTTACCTGTTTATTTGGCAAGTCAATTACAATGGCAGCACCAAGCTGTAGGTACTTTTCTCGCTTGTTGGATAATCTTCTACGGCATCATTCAAGCCAATGCTCCAACAATCCTGAGTTTTTTTATTGGCGATGTTGAAAAAACTTCACTTCAGCAAGTAACGCTTTGGTCGGTATTACTGGTGCTGGTAACCTTGGTTTTATGTATTGCTGTCTACCTTTTTCCGCAAAATAATGAAGTACTGGTAATCGGCCTATTTATATTTGGTGCAGCATTTGCTATGAATTCATCGCTGCATAGTTACCTTATTGTCGCCCTTGCGAGAGAGGATGGAGTCTCAATAGACGTTGGCTTTTATTATATGGCCAATGCCATGGGCAGGTTAGTTGGCACCATGCTTTCAGGCGTGATTTATCAGCAGTTTGGTTTATTAGCCTGCATGTCTTTTGCTCTACTATTAACATCACTAGCCAGTTACTTTATTCGAAAAATAGCTAATATCTAAAAGTTACGGTTTAACTCTCAGCTAAAATAGTTTTATACTGCTTTCATCGCATTTATCGATGAATGCAGACCGGCTTATTAAGGAATTAGTGTTTGTTGTGTTTTGCTAAAAAAATATCCCATGCGATAGGGATCGTTATCAGTGTAGTTTTTTACCTTATTTCGATGGCTGTTATCGCCCAAGAAACGGTCAATGTTAAGCAATTTAATCTAGTTGCTGAGCAAGTAAAAGAATTGAAAAAGACCGATCTAGTACTTTCCCTTAAACAATTAACTACTTTTGAAAGCTTGCTAAGTGCGCTCACTGTTGAACAAAATTTGGTTTACTTCAAACTACTTGCGGAAATACAAATTGAACAAAATAGATATAGTGCAGCTAAAAAAACAGCAAATGAAGGGCTCTCCATAGGGAAGAGACTTGCCAGTCCAAGCATATTAATGAGTGAACTATTGTATTTGAGAGGATTTGCTTTTGAAAGTTTAGGCAATATTCCTCGAGCAACTAAAGAGTATAAAAAAGGCTTGGAAGTTGCGGAGTCTTTACACAACAAAATACAAGTTGCTCTCGGGCTTATCAACTTAGGCGCTATTGCCTATTTAACGGATAACTATAAACGTTCTTTAATTTTGCTTAATGATGCTTATAACATTGCTGGACAAACGGATGATGAAGAGCTTAAAGGTACTGCTAATACTGAATTGGGTATTCTCTATTCTTTGTTACGACAAAGTGATCAGTCTATGGCTTATTATCAGCAGTCATATATACACTTCAAAAAAGCTGGCTTGTTATTATCTGCACATAATAGTTTGCATAACATTGCCATCACTCATATTCGTGAAAAACGTTACGAACAAGCAATAACAGTCTTTAAAACGATAATCGCTGAATCAAATAAAGATACCTCAAGTGACAGTATGTTCACTGTTTATTCTGGCATGGCTTGGGCTCATTTAAAAAAAACAGATAGTAATATTGATGCAGCGCATCAATATTTATTGATGGCCAAACAGTATTTAGAGTTCACTGAGAAAGTCGATTATCGCTTACAGTTTTATTTTGACGAAGCGAGTGTTTTATATAAATTAGAACGCTATGATGAAGTGCTGATAAGTATAGCTCGTATTGAAAAAATATTAGTTAATCATCAGGATATGCCTCGAAGAAAAAGAAAAGGTTATGTCAATATCATCAACCTTAAAGCCAAGGTGTTTTACAAGCAAGAAAAGTTTAAACAAGCTTACGAGACAAAATCTAGAGTGATCGCGTTAACAGACAAGCTCTATGAAAATGAAGATAATCGCTCTATTGCAAAAGTTCGTCTAAAGCTTGAAGCAGAGCAGGCAGATAAACAAAATGAGATATTAAACAACCAAAAAAGCCGTTATGAAGCCAGCTTCAATGAAGCAAAGTTAGAGAATGAAGAACAGCGAATATATCTAGTTATTAGTGCTTTGCTTGCTTTAGCTTTTGCTTGGGTTTTAGTTAAATTAATTCAAAGCCAGCACAAGCTTAAAGTCGCCTTGAACGTTGATAAACTTACCGAGACGGCTAACAGACGTAGCTTAATGGTAAAATCTCAACAGGCATTTGAATTAGCACAAACCAAACAATCTCATTTGAGTCTAATGATGATTGATATCGATCATTTTAAAAGTATTAATGACAGCTTAGGCCATAGCATTGGTGATGAAGTTTTAGCTAAAGTTGCTTTTATAGGCGCTAATATGATGCGAAAGAATGATGTTTTTGGTCGTTTTAGCGGTGGAGAGTTTATGGTGTGTTTACCAAAAACCAACATGAAGTCGGCAATGGAAACAGCGGAGTGTATTCGCGCTTCTATTGATGAACACACATGGCAGCTTAACAATCTTGAGAAAGTTAGCGTCAGTATTGGTGTTGCTACACTAACTGATGATAGGGAGTTAATCAGTTTAGTAACGAGAGCCGAGGAACAACTTTATCAAGCTAAAGCGTCGGGTAAAAATAAGGTGTGTGGCCAATGAGACTTATCAGTCAAATTATTTTGATCTCATTGTTTGTCCCGTTGACTTTTATATCGATATGTCAGGCGAATGAGCTTGCTAAGGTACCTGTTTTAGAAGCGGGAGAAGCTAAAAAAAATAACTTATTACATATCCCACCAACAAACATGTTACCCATCAACCCTGAATTACTCTTCTTAATTACGCAGTTAAAACAAACAAGTATCAAAAAGAAGAAAATTGAAATAGCACTAGCACAACTGACTTTATCCAAAGCACCATTAAACGCTGCAGAGCAATACTTACTTCTAGTCGCGCAAGCGTTGTTGAAAGAAAATGCAAATACTAAAGAGTCTGATAGTCGAAAAAGTAACAATAGCAGTAATATTATTGTCCTTTTGGAACAGGCAGGAAAGTTATCAGAACAAATTTCTGAACAGCAATTAGCGCAACCAGAACTTTTACAGCTTCATTTATTATTGGCCGATCACTACGCAAGACAAGGGAAATATAATTTAGCTTATCTAGAAAAAAAATCCTATTTAACAAAATACAATATTTATAGAAAAAACAAACGTGTAGCTATGATTTCCTATTTAGAGCAATCATTTGAAGTTAAAGACAAAAAAGCTAATAACGCATTGATGGAAAGTCAAAATAAGTTAAAAATTCGCCGTGTTGCAGAAGTCCAAGACGAAAAAGCTGCGCAGCAATATAATTTCACGCTGATTATCAGCACCGGTATCGTCTTTGTATTGATTTTATTCAGACAGTTAAGAATACGTAATAAACTTATCCTATTGACTCGAACAGACGATTTAACAGGCTTAGCAAACCGTAATACTTTGTTTGAACACGGTGAACAAATGGTGACCAGTTTTAAAGAACAGCCAGAAGAGTTATCAATACTATTGTTAGATTTAGATCACTTCAAAAAAATTAATGATAATTTTGGCCATGATGTTGGTGATGAAATTTTAATGGCAGTATCCGATTTAGTAAAAGAAACCATGCGATCTCGTGATTTGCTTTCTCGTTTTGGCGGCGATGAGTTTGTGGCATTATTACCTTTTGCAGATAGCAATAAAGCAAAAGCTATTGCCATGCGTATCAATGAAAAAATTTCGCAGCATGATTTTTCATCTTTAGTGTTACAAAGTAGGGTAACTTTCAGTATTGGTGTTGCCACGATGGCGGATAATCAAATGAGCTTCGACGATTTATTACATAATGCCGACTTGGCTATGTATCAAGCGAAAGAGCAAGGTCGAAATACCGTTATTTGTTATCAAAAAAACTCTGTAGCACGATAATGGTGTACTAATAGCAATTCTATTAAATTAATTTCTACTGAAACCCTGCTCTTTGAATAGTAACGGGTGTAGACTTTGTATTATTAAAGCTTTTGTTACTTTTATCTATTTTGTCTAAGGTCATAATCAGATAAGCTATAGTTGTTATCCTCAGGTTACTTTGGTTTACCCTAATTAAAGTCATAACCTTAAAAAATAAAAATAATTAGACTCGTAATATCAGGAAAATCAATTCATGTCAGATGCGCTCGAATATAGCCTTGATGGAGTAGAACAGGTCCCATTAAGGCGTTTTACTGAAGAAGCTTATTTAAACTATTCCATGTACGTAATTATGGATCGTGCTTTGCCACATATCGGTGATGGCTTAAAGCCCGTGCAAAGACGCATAGTTTATGCAATGTCAGAGCTTGGTTTGTCTGCGACGGCTAAATATAAAAAATCAGCACGTACTGTTGGTGACGTATTAGGTAAGTTTCACCCCCATGGTGATAGTGCTTGTTATGAAGCTATGGTATTGATGGCGCAACCTTTTTCTTATCGATATCCTTTAGTAGACGGGCAAGGAAACTGGGGAGCACCCGATGATCCTAAATCGTTTGCCGCAATGCGTTATACCGAGTCACGATTATCACGCTTTAGTGAAGTATTACTTGCTGAGCTAGGGCAAGGCACTGTTGATTGGCAGCCCAATTTTGATGGCACCATGCAAGAGCCAAAAACGTTGCCTGCGCGTTTACCCCATATTTTACTCAACGGTATTACTGGTATTGCCGTCGGTATGGCAACGGATATTCCACCACACAATGTGCGTGAAGTTGCAGATGCTTGTGTACATTTAATTGAAAACCCCAAAGCCGAAGTGAGTGACTTACTCGAGTTTGTCAAAGGACCCGACTATCCTACAGATGCCGAGATTATTACTCCAAAAGCCGAAATTGAAAAAATTTACCAAACGGGGCGTGGCAGCATAAGAATGCGCGCTGTTTATGATGTAGAACAGGGGGATATTGTTATTACCTCACTACCTCATCAAGCCTCGGGTGGTAAAATATTAGAGCAAATAGCTGGGCAAATGACAGCGAAAAAGCTACCTATGGTAGTCGACCTTCGTGATGAATCTGATCATGAAAACCCGGTACGTCTTGTCATCATGCCACGTTCAAACCGTGTTGATGTTGAACAATTAATGCAGCATTTATTTGCGAGTACCGATTTAGAAAAAAGCTATCGCGTTAACATCAACATGATAGGTTTAGATAACCGTCCTGCAGTGAAGAACTTACTGGTCATTTTATCAGAATGGCTTGAATATCGTCGTGAAACGGTACGTCGTCGTTTGCAATATCGTTTAGATAAAGTCTTGGCTCGCTTGCATATTCTTGACGGTTTATTGGTAGCTTACCTAAATATTGATGAAGTAATTGAAATCATCCGTGGCTATGATGATCCAAAAGCGGAACTAATGTCTCGTTTTTCCTTATCGGATACTCAAGCTCATTCGATTTTAGAGATTAAGCTACGTCAACTGGCCAAGCTCGAAGAAATAAAAATTCGCGCGGAGCAAGATGAACTACATATTGAACAAGATTATTTAGAGAAGATCCTTAATTCAAAAGCACGCATGAGTACGCTGATGAAAAAAGAGATCCTTGAAGCAGCATTACAATATGGTGATGATCGTCGCTCTCAATTAGTTGAACGGAGCGAATCAAAAGCACTAACCGAAAAAGATTTAGTACCAAGTGAGGCGGTAACCGTTGTCGTTTCTGATAAAGGTTGGGCTCGTTGTGCTAAAGGTCATGATATTGATCCTACTAGCTTGAGTTATAAAGCGGGTGACGGTTATTTATGTGCATCAAAAGGGCGAAGTAATCGTCCTGTGGTATTTATCGGCTCTGATGGCCGTGCTTTTACTACTGACGCTCATACTTTACCAACAGCACGCTCTCAAGGTGAACCATTAACAGGACGCTTCAATCTTGCAACAGGGAACACCTTCGTCCATAGCATAATGTCTGATGACGATGCTCAATATCTACTAGTCAGTGATGCAGGTTATGGCTTTGTTAGTAGTTTTGGCGATATGGTCAGTCGAAATAAAAATGGTAAAGCATTAATTAGCTTACCTGAAGCCGCTAAAGTGATGGTGCCACAATGCATCAATAATATTGAAAATGATAACTGCCTCACTATTACTAGCGAAGGGCGTATGTTAGTTTTTCCTGTTAAAAACTTACCTGTCCTCAGCAAAGGCAAGGGTAATAAGATTATCAATATCCCTTCTGCACGATCGAAATTACGTGAAGAGTTTGTTAGTTTACTTTGTATCATTCCAGAAGGCGCGGCAATTACTTTGCATGCAGGTAAACGCAAGCTTACGCTAAAAGCGGCAGATATTGAGCACTATAAAGGTGAACGTGGTCGTCGTGGTAATAAACTACCAAGAGGCTTACAGCGCGTTTCAGCAATAGAAATTGAATCTGCTTCCGTGACTAGTTCCGGTGAGCAAAGTACTGATGAAGAGCCTAAAGCGAGCGAGTAAAGCTATTATGGTGTGCTCATAAACGAGTAACTCTTTTGCATTAGATAATAAAAAAGCCAACAAATGATCCACATTTGTTGGCTTTTTTATTTATAACAATCCATTAAATTATTAATACTTATTCTGCTTAAAATACTCCAAGGCCGTGTTGAACTTAATCCTAATTAATAGCCTACTAGCGTTTAATCGAGCACATTAACTTGATTCATTTTTTATGCGCAATGAGATAAAAAACTTAATGAAAGGGAGGGGGAATTCACCTTTACCTATTACTTTTTATCATTTCACTTTCAAATACTTTTAGTACTAGAACAAATTACTAGTTGGGATCATTTTTATATTGGCTTGTGGAAAGCTACTACTGGTATAGAGTAAACGTTCTTTAGTTGAGAGGTAAGTAATGCTGTCACTCTGAGATATTGAATTCAACGGTAATCTAACCAAAGGTGTTTGGATTTTTTTTTCTACATCATAGGCTATCAATTGATAGTGATCATCAAAGGTTTTTTGATAATAAACATGACCTTGATGATATGTCCAGGCGTACAGAGTATTAAAGAAATCACCATCAATTACTTTGTCTACAGCGTGGATATTAGTGATGTTTTTTTGCCACAAACCTCGTTTAAGTTTAGTATAAAGTAAAGTATCAAGTGATGTCATTACACCATAACGCGCACCATCATAAGTCAGACGCTTGGTGCTGGCATCAGCGATATTAATACTATAAATATCGGTATGATTGTCGCCATAGATGGCAGAAATAATTGCATTATCATCAAATGACCAGTTTGGGCGATTATGCTGTACAAAAGGACTTTTTAGTAATGTAACTCTCTCATTTTCAATGGAGTATATATATATTCCATCCCCTCTATCTTCTGAGAGTGGTGCTAAAAAGGCAACCTTTTGTCCGTCATGTGACCATTTAGGATAACGAATAGTTTGCTTTAAATTAGTTAACTGTTTACGTGCGCTACCATCGGGTTTTGCAGACCAAAGCTCATCAAAGCCAGACTCATTTGAAGAGAATACGACTAAATCAGTTACAGGACTGTAATCAGGTGATTCATAGGTAAAGCTTGATTGTAATACTGGGAAAGGGCTGCTTGCTATGTCGTCATTAAGCTGCAAGCTCATTAGCGAAGAGTTCTCTTTTCGTTCTTGGTAATACAATTGTTGTGATTGCTTGGCAATGCTTGGGTAACTAAAGCCAATTAAGTCTAATGCTTGGCTTACTCTACTTTCAATATTGATAACATAACCAAATTTATTATCTGCGCGTTGTGTAGCAAATACTAGCTTTTGGCTACTGCCAAACCAAGACATGCCAACAATATCTTCTTCATCAAATGTAAGCTGTTCTGTTATTTTAGTTGCTAAATTAATCAGGTAAATATTTTCACTTAAACGATTAATTCGCCTCGAAACAGCCATATATTTCCCATCGGGAGAAAATGCCATATCTCTATCTTTATACTTACAATCACTGTCACAAGAAAAACGTGTCATTGCAAAGTTTTTTGACTTCAAATCAATAAAGTAAATGCCCGTTCTTTTTGCTAACGCGCCTTTGTTATACACGGCAAGGATGTGATCGTCAGGAGATATATCTAGGTAATAATAGCCTCCTTGCATTGGGCAAGTGGCAAGCTTTGTTTCTTGCTGGCTAAGCACTTTTAATTGTATGTAGTGACAGCTATTGTTTGTTTTGTCTTTACGAGAAAAATACAAATATTGACCGTCGTTACTCCAAACACTATGCCCCTCGGTAGCATTATCAAAAGTCAATTGCTTAGGCGGCAGCTCAACTTGATGAGTATCTTTCATAAATAGATTGGTTGCTTTATTTGTTAATACTTGGCTATAGACCAAAAAACGACCATCGGGTGAGGGGGCAGGGAAAAGCTCACTGCCCGGGTGTTTGGTGATTGCAGTAATCTTTGGGGGATCATCATTGGGTAACTGCTGAATAACGAGCAGCACTAATAAGGAGACGATTAAAGTGAGTAGCGCGTAAGTGCTGTTTATTTTTGTTTTTTTAGTACTACTAGAGCTAATTTCTGGAGATCTTTCGGATTGCCGATTTTTATTAATACCTTGCTCTTGATATTCTGAATTATCTACTGAATTTTCAATGGAGTTATCTACGGAGTAATTGATAGAGCTTTCGATTAGTTCAGGGCTGGATATATTGTTTATTGTCAGCGGCATCGTCTGCCACTGTGGCTCTGCCATTAATTGATAGCCAGCTTTGCGAATGGTTTTTATTATTTCCTCTTCACCTTCCACATTGGTGAGCGTTTTACGTAAATGCCAGATAGCATTGGTTAAGCTTTTTTCACCGACAAAACTGTCTTGTCCCCAAATGTGATCAACGAGTTCATCCCTTGGGACAACACGACCATAGTTTTTTGCCAAATAGACGAGCACTTCAATAAATTTAGGCTGCAGTGATTGTTTTTCACCATCATTGATTTGAATGCTAAATTCAGAGGGTGTTACTTGATAACGACTAATTTTGAATGACTTATTACGCATGATGTGAACTATGTTGTGCTCAGTTTAGTCGTTTTATAGAATGAATGAATTATCGAAATATGCCCTTCTTCTTATCCTCTGAACCTCTCCCTAGGTTAAATTCATGCTAACAAAATTATCAAAGTTAAGTAACTTTTTTTATCTTACTTTTCGTTTTTATGCTGAAATATATTTTAAAACACTAGTAATGTGTCTTTGTTTGTTATTTGTGTAACATCATGTTTTAAATGTGTTATTTGTTCTTTTTTTAATAATAGATATTAAATAGATGTACAAATGACCTTCTATAGATTGCATAAGTGGGCTGAGTTTTTTAAAACAAAAGGGAGTTAAATTTAATCTACGTTTTATTAACATTAAGTTACTAGAAGTTGGACTGTTTGCTTTTGTGAGTTTTGCTTATTACCTGATCTGTCATGCCTTGTTTTATAAGTAGCTCATTGATTTCTATTAGTCGCTAATTAGCTTCTTTTAGGAATAACCCAAAATATAAAAATAAAATAAAATAAAAAACATAAAAATATAACTAAACAAAAACACTAAGAGAGATGAATGATGAATAAGAGTCCAATCACCATCGCAATTCAAACGGCTATATATACTGCCCTCGCTGGTAGTGCTATTGCGCTTTCCCCTGCTACTTTGGCTGCGGATGCAGAGAATGAAATAGCTAAACCTGTCGTACAAACTGAGCAGTCAGACGAAGCAAAAAAAGTTAATGCTGATGAAAAAATCACTGTGACAGGGTCTCGCCTGCGTCGTGACAGCTTCACGGTTGCAACACCATTGGTAACAATGGATAAAGAAGCCATTGGTGATACAGGTCTTGGCGAGATGGGACAAATCTTGGTAGATAACATGCCAGCCCTATCATTTGGAACTAGTAATGCAACCAGCCAATCAAGTGTAGCTAGTACCGGTATTACCACGGTTGAACTACGTAATTTAGGTGCTAACCGTACCTTAACTTTGATTGATGGTCGTCGGGTAGTATCAAACTCAAAAAGCGGTAATTATGTCAGCATGAGTACTATTCCATCAGGCATGGTACAACGTGTTGAAGTTATTACCGGTGGTGCTTCTGCTACTTATGGCGCTGATGCGGTATCTGGTGTTGTAAATATTATTACTCAATCGGGTAAAGAAGGTTTTGACTTTAAAGTGCGTGGTGGTGAAAGCACCGACGGCGGTGCTAAAGAATTTACCCTTGATGCAAGTTACGGTACTTCATTTGCAGACGACCGTGGTTATTTATATTTCAGTAGTAACTATGATAAAGATTATGGTCTTAAATATGAGGATCGCGACCGCGCTGCTCAAGAAGCATCATTTAGTTATGATGCCGATACCATGCGCAATGAAATATTAACTGCTGATGGTTATAAGCCATATAACGAAACACCCATGAGTGAATGGCGTAGTCAAAGCGATGGTACTCTAGGAGGGATTTTTCAAGAATCAAGCAAGTTTGATGAAATTTATTGGTACGAAGGACAAGAGTTAAAATCTGCAGCCTATGATAAGTACCTCGAAGAAAAAGTCGGTATTAACTCACGTCAATTTGTGCAATTAAAAGTACCAAGTGAACGCGTTTCAGCAGCATTAAAACTAGATTTTGATATTACAGATGACATCACTTTTTACTCGCAAATACAATGGAGTGGAAACTATACCGTTAATGATAAATCACCTGAAGATTCTGGTGATAGCGAAACGGCTACCTACACAGATAGAGAAACGGGTGAACCAGGAACAGTAAACCTTGGTAGAATCCCAATTGATAATCCCTATGTACCTGCTGCAATCCGTGAGACAGCGGGTCAATACAAAGACCGAATTTATTGGGATCGCCGCTTTGGTGAAGTAGGGCCAGTATCAACTGATAATGAACGTGAAACAGTACGTGCTTGGGCAGGTCTTCAAGGTGTTATGTTTGGTGGTGAGTGGGATTGGGATATCTCTGTGGGTTACGGAAAATTTCATCAACGCCAATTTAGAAATAATGAAATTGATGTCTTTAAAGCAAAAAATGCTTTAGATGCGGGTTACGCAGCCGATGGTAGTATTCAATGTAATGATGCTGATGCACGTGCTGATGGTTGTGTCGCTTTAAATGTTTTTGGCGAAGGCTCTATTACGCCTGAAATGGCTAACTATATTCGTGTAAACCCAACGCTGAATACGTATAACGAGCAAGCTAATATTATGGGCTATATCACCGGTGATCTGTTTGAATTGCCAGCGGGTCCTGTTGCTACGGTATTTGGTTTTGAATACCGAAAAGACACCCAAGAAGCGGTTACCGATGACGCACTAACTTACGGTGGCATTACCTGGAACCTAATTCCTGCATTTAAAGGAAATATCACGGTCGCTGAAGTTTTTGGTGAAGCATCTATTCCTTTATTACGTGACTTACCTGGAGTAGAGTTTTTATCATTAGAAACATCACTACGTCTATCTGATTATAATGTGAAGAATGTGGGCTTAGTGTCTAGTTATAAGCTAGGATTTTTGTGGACCGTGGGTGCAGGTGTTAATTTACGCGGTAACTACGCCATTGCTCAACGTGCACCTAGTGTGAATGAGTTATATGAACCAGCTGCCGGTGATTTTGATAGTTTTGATGATATCTGTCATGGTGTTACAGCAACCTCTAGTGATGCTGGGCATGATAACTGTCGTTTAGAACCTGGCATTGCCGCAGCAATCGCTGCGGATGGTGAATTTGAAGATGATAGCAATGGTTACTCGCCAAATGCTGGTAATCCTGAGTTATATGAAGAAACAGGAACGACGCTTACCTTAGGTGCTACTTATGAGCCAACCTTCTTAGAGGGATTTAGCATTGCCCTTGATTATTACGATATTTCAATTGAGGATGCAATTGATGAATTTGGCAATGATCAAATTTTATCGCAATGTTACGATTCAAGTATCGCTTTAGGCCAAGAGAATGAATTCTGTGATTCAATTAAGCGTGATAGTGAAGGTCAGTTAGAAGAAGTCTTGCAACGTAGTTATAACATTGATGAATTAGGTACTCGTGGTGTAGATATCGCTGTGGCGTATGCTTATGACATGAATTCTTTTGGTAGTCTTAAGTTCAAAATGGATTGGACTCATTTACTAGAACACTCTAAAACAGTTACCGGTATTGACGGTATTGTTGTGGAAGATTATGTCGGTTATGCAGATGAAGGAATATTTGAAGATAAGGCGTCAGCATCTGTTGCTTGGTACTTAGATGACTTACGTATCCGTTGGAGTACAACTTATAAAAGCGCAGCGCTGCGTGATTTTGCTGAGCAAAAAGACTGGGAAGGAGATATGGCGGACAATGCAGAGCGTTGTACTGCTGGCGAAGCTGAGTGTATTACCAATCCTGAATCATTAGCTTTCCAAGAATTGAGTTCTTATTTCAAACATAACTTATCAGTGTCTTACAACATTGATATGAATGATGATTCTTCAATTCGTGTCTTTGGTGGTATTAACAATATCTTTGATGATAAGGGGGAGTTTTATTATGGTGGTCGTGGTAATTATGGCAGTGAATATGATGCAGGTACTGGTCGCTTTGTTTACTTAGGCGCTCAAGTTAGCTTCTAAACTAAATTTTTTAACTAGTTATGATGGGGATAAGTTAAGCTTATCTCCATTTTAAGTTTTCACACGAATGTGGTCTTTTTTTCTTTTAATCTGTGCTTTTATTTTCTATATTTTGCCCTACTTTTTGGAGTTGTAATGTTTCCCTCTTTTTATATTAATCTACGTTCAATTATTCTCACATCAACGTTACTATTGGCCAGTAGTATTTCAACCTTTGCTTATTCCAATGTAGATGAAAAATCAAAAGTTGAAACATTACCACCGGTTAATGATGGCCCCTATATTTTTGTTAATGAACAGCAACAGCTTGAATCTTATTGGTTGTGTCAAGGTGATGTGGTAACACGTACCACTGAGGCGATTAGTTTTCCATTGTCTATTTCGGCTTGTAAGATGCCTGCGGATATACATGCCTTACGTAGTATTGAAAATAAAGTACTGGAATTTTCTGGTGATTATCCTGTTGCTGCACTAAGTGATTTTCATGGTAAATATGACTTGATGATTGAGTTATTAACCAATAACAAGATAATTGATAAAAACAAAAATTGGGCTTTTGGTAAAGGACATTTTGTTATCACTGGCGATATTTTTGATCGGGGTGACAAAGTCACTGAAATATTATGGTTTTTATACGATTTAGAGCAACAAGCCCAAAAGGCAGGTGGTGATATTCACTTAACGTTAGGTAACCATGAAGTGATGATACTCAATGGTGATTTACGTTATTTACACCCTAAGTATGTTGAAACGGCGAAGCAATTAAATAAGCCTTTTGAACAACTATTTAGCCAAAATAGCATTATCGGTAATTGGTTACGCAGTAAGGCGGTATTGGTCAAAGTTAATAATATGCTGTTTGCTCATGGTGGTTTTCATCCTAGCTTAGCCACTGAACAGCGTAGCTTGGTTGAAATCAATACGGTCTTTAAAGATAGCTTAGTAAAGTCTGAGCTGAAGCAGCCACGAGCAGGGTGGGCTAAATTTCTTCATACCACCAATGGTCCTATTTGGTATCGCGGTTATTTTACAGCAGATCGTGGTAAGGCTTCTCACGCAAAAGGCTCTCGTTCAAAAGACAATGGTGCAACTTCCGCAGAAATTGATTTATTGCTCAAACATTTTGATGTTGAAAATTTAATCGTTGGTCATACCTCACAAAAACAAATTGAAAGCCGTTATCAAGGAAGAGTCATTGCCATTGATTCAAGTATTAAAGAAGGTAATTACGGTGAGGTATTGTTTATTGAACAGGGTAAGAAATGGCGCGGTAGCTTAAGTGGTAAAGTGTTGCCGCTATACCATCAATAACAGTACTTTTTTACAATTTAGAGCACAAAAAAACCAGTACTAAGTACTGGTTTTTTTATTAAAGCTAAAACGATTAACGTTAGTCTTTAATCTCAGCATTATGGTAAACATGCTGAACATCATCACAGTCGTCTAACATAGCGATGAATTTTTCAAAATTCTCTAAGTTTTCTTCGCCTTCAACATCAATGTAATTTTGTGGTACCCAAGAAAGCTCTTCAATTTCTAATTCATATTCAGGCATTGAATTAGTAAACTCAGTTTTAATTTTGAAAAACTCAGTGTGAGGAGCGTAAACAGTAATAATACCGTCTTCTAATTCCACATCAGTCACATCAATATCAGCCATCATCAGTGTTTCTAAAACGGCCTCGTCATCTTCACCTTTAAAGGCAAATACAGCTTGATGGTCAAACATATGAGATACAGAGCCTGAAGTACCTATTTTTGCATGATTTTTACTGAAACATTGACGAACATCTTTAATGGTACGGTTACCGTTATCTGTTAAGCAATCAATAATAACCATACAGTTACCAGGGCCGTAACCTTCATATCGGGCTTCAACAAAGTCTTCGCCGCCAGCGCCAGAAGCTTTTTTAATGGCGTTGTCTATAACGTGAGTAGGTACTTGATCTTTCTTTGCACGATCAATTAAGCCACGTAAAGAAAGGTTACCATCGGGATCAACACCACCAGTTTTAGCACAAACGTAAATTGCTTTACCGTACTTAGAGTAAACTTTAGTTTTGGCCCCTGCGGTTTTGGCCATAGATAATTTGCGGTTTTGGTATGCTCTGCCCATCTCAATGTCTTCTTTTATGTTCAAAAATATAATGCGCTAGATTCTACCAGCCTCAATAGGCGCTTGACTAGTGTTCTTGCTTATAAATTATCAATAAACTTGCAGTAACTGTTCAAAATAATGTGAAATCTCAGTTCACGTTACTAGGACAAATGATCACTTGATTTTGTACTGTTCATTTATATATTTGCTGTTGTTTTTAAAGGTGTTTTTAAAGGTGATTTTAAGGTATTACTCTCAATGGTTCTGATGAGTGCAAAGTCCTTTATGTTACCGTTTGGCTGGGGTAGCTTATTATTATATTCTAACTATCTACTGCCTTTATTAGGTGCTGGTTTGATATTACTCGTCTTTATTATTTAATTAGCACCGCTTTTTTTAACAGCCAACGCACTAGTGAGTTGGCTGTTAATATCTTTATGATAAACAGTGCAAACAAAATGATTCAATTTAACTACTTGAAATAACAGTTAATAGCTTAATATTACCTATCTTTAATATACTATTAGCCTATGATATAAATTGTCTTTACTATTTAGCTAAGGAGTAGGGTTGTGACTGAGCAAATTACCGAACAGATAACCGAGCAATTAACAGAACAACAGATTATTAAGAAAATTAATCAACGTCAGTGTTTTATCGCTACAGTAGCTGGAGGTGCTTTTACCCTCAAAATTGATAAATATTTGCCTACTATGTCGGCGGCCATTCATGACGGTAGTAACTTTAGAGCAGAGCTTGAAGATAATTGTTTACTAGAAAAAAACGATCGTTATTATGAAGAAGATCCCTACACTGGCAGTTTCATTGCCAAGCAAGCTATTACGTTAATTGCCCATGACTCACGTTATGAATATGATTTAAATCGTGATACTGATGAGTGTGTTTATGAAACAGCTTGGGGTAAAGAAATATGGAAAACCCCGCTAAGTGAAGAGATGATTGCCAAAAGTAAGGCCAAGCATGCGCAATTTTATCGCATTGTTGCGGCTGTGGTTGAAGCATTAGTTGAAGATTTTGGCCAATGTGTTGTTTACGATAACCATTCGTATAATTTTAAGCGTCATGAGCGAAAAGACTTACCCGTACTCAACGTGGGCACAACCTCTGTAAAAGGCGAGCAATGGCGACCGATTATTGATAGTTGGCTTAGTGCATTACAAAACATGAAGGTTGAAGGTATTGTAGTGACCGCAGCAGAGAATGATATTTTCTATGGTAAGGGACGCTTAGCAGGCTTTTGTCATAGTCGATACGATCATGTTTTAGTGCTGGCGACTGAAGCTAAAAAAGTGTTTATGGATGAACTAACGGGACACGCTGATACCGTTGTTTTACCTTCATTACAGCACGTTTATAATAATACTGTTGCAGAGCATACTCAGTGGTATATCAATAACTACCACAAAAACTAGTTTCTACCTTTTTATTACGCCCAATAAAAAAGCACCTTAAGTAAATTTAAGGTGCTTTTTAGTTTGTTATAACCTATCTAAAGCTTTTCAGCTAAAGCCAACCTAATACGTCTTTCATAACCGACCAGCGTGGTTTTTTCGCTTCAGGGTTCTTACCTAAAATCCAATAGTCATATACTTTCTCTTGTAAGCCATTTTCTTTTTTCAGTTTGAGCCAAGTATTCATATACTGTACATAATCTAACTGGCCTTTAGGTAGGACAAAGGCTACCGGCGCTCTTAATTTTAAGCCTTTAGGGATAATAGCCGAATAATTTGGGTATAACATAGCCCAAGCAGAGCCTGATTCAGTTGAGTAAATTAACGCATCTACGTCTTCATATTTGCCTTTAAGAAATTGTCTAACATTAGTCACTTCTGTCAATTGTGCATTAGGTAGGTATTCTTTCACCATATCTTGGTAATACTTACTATTTCCTACCCCTAATTTTAACGTTTTCATTGCTTGAATGTTGTAAAGGTCAGAAAACTGATCACGCTTAGCATCATTCACTAACAAACCTGCAGTATGGAAAGTGTAAGCATCTGAAAATGCCATTTCTAACGCGCGTTTTGGTGTAATTATATGGCCACCAATAATGACATCAATACTTCCATCTGCTAATAATTCGGCTTCATCAGCTCCATCTTCAATGCGAATCATGGATAAATTGATATCAAGGTCTTTAGCAAATTGATTCATTAATTCAACATCAAAGCCAACCATTTTATTATCTTTATTTCTAAAGGCATAAGGCAAGCTGGCATCGTTATAACCAACACGAATACCTTTACGGGCAAGAATTACCTCAAGGCGAGGTTGTTGCTGCTCAGAGTAGCCTAATGGCGTAAGCTCTTTATATTGATCGAGATTCGCGCTTGCATTCATCGACTTCATTGATTCAAACGTTTGCACACCTTCATACTTGTAAGGGATCAGTGACTTTAAAGTAAAACCAGCTGCAATCATAACACCCAAAGTAACGGCTAAATGTACACCAATGGCTTGCATCATTCGATGCCATCTAAGTTTTTTCAATACCGCAGAAGCGACCAGTAAAGTAACGACAAAACCGTGTAGTGCAGCTAAACCTGTAGCAAATCGTGCAGTAACGACACTACCTAATAAATATAACTGGAATTGATCAGCAGGTAAGTCAAAAAAGTCGAGCAAAAATGGAATGGCAACAGCCATGCTACCAAAAGCGGTTAAGGCACCCATAATGACAAAAGAAATATAGTCATCAAAACCAAGTGGCGAGCCGACATACCAAGCAGAGAATAGAATAAATCCTAAGCCAAGTAATGTACCTGTGCTGGGAAAACTGTACGCAGTAGGTACAAGCACATCAACGGTAGAGTCTGTTTCTTCGCACTCCATACCATGTTTGGCTAATAATGCTTTACTTCGCTCAATGATCATCGGAAGCACCACTAACACAGTACCAGTAGCTAACGCCGTTATCACAGCTTCACCAGCGGTTGACAAAATTTCACGATAGGAAAAAGGCGTCGCCCAATGAATCAGTAACGGTAAAAATACAAAAGCGAGTAGGGCTGCGGCAGTGATGTAAACCCATAAGAATACTTGTAAACGACCAAGTTCTTCGACTTCTAGTGTGCCTGCGGCTGAAGCTGAAATAGCAAAAATACCTAATGGCGCTAATTTAGCTACATAAGAGGCAACTTTCATTAAGCTATCACCAATATTGGTGGTTAAGGTTAATAGTGTTTCTTTATTTTTTACTTGTATTAAGGCAATCCCCATCAGTAATGAAAACAGCACGACTGCAGGAACAATAGTTTCTGATAGTGAGGCAAAAATGTTACTAGGGATATATAGTTTTACAAAGTTAAAGGCGGCGGGTTCAGCAAGCATACTGGTACTGAAGAAACCGGCTGTTTCCCAGTTAGGGTAAGCTAAGGGAAGTAATAATAAAGTCGCCATTACAGACAGCCACATGATAACGATTACTTTTACTGCTCGGTAGCCTATACGACTAGCCATAGTACTATCTAATCGACCTAGGCCACCAATAATAGAGACGAGTACATAAGGTAATACGGTCATTTGAAGCAAGCGAATATAAACATCGCCAATGACTTTAATATCTCCCGCAGGCTCCCCAACAAAAATACCTGTAGATATACCGAGTATTAAAGCAATAATTACCCGCTGAAAGGGGCTCAATTTTTTATATAGGTTTACTAATGGCATTTTCTCTCCTGAGGAATAACCTATTTACTATGATACTTTGTGTATGTGCTTATAACTTGACGTTATTATCGCCTTTCTAAAAGGTTATTCAAGTAACGATTACGTTAATTTTTTATTAATGAGTAACTTTAGCAAGGTAACTTTAGGTAGAAAGTGGTACCAAACTCCTTATGACTATGAAAATAAAGTTCACCTTGAAGTTTATTCATTGCTAAGAAAGCTAGATTGATACTCATATCATTAATCTTATTTGTTTTATTTGAAAGCGATAAGTGTGCAATATTATCCAAGCCTTCTTCGGAGATTTCTGTAATATTGTGAATTTTAATGAGTATGAAGTCTTGATAGACTTCTGAAGTAATTGACACTTTAGATCCCCTAGGTGCAGCATCTAAGGCATTGAGATAAAGACAAGCAAAGATAATAATCAGGAGTTTTTTATCGCAATTAACATTGATATTCTCATCAATGTTGTCAAAGGCCTCTATATTTTTGTTGGCAATAGCGAAATCAAAAATACTCAATATAGGGAATAAGAGCTTTCTTAGCTTTTCTTTAGTAATAGTTAGTGTGTAATTACTCTGTTGTAATTTTGCTAAAACATGGCCGCTATCAAGTAACAATGTACTCATACCAATGTTGTATTCTAATTGTGATAAAGAACGTTTGGAAGATTTTGTATTAACGGTGGTAGATAGTTCAATTAATGTTTCAGTACTATCACGCAATAGCTTATTTAACTTATTGTATATGTTGTCATTAGACTGAGTGAACATTTCATTTTGCTGCAATAAATTGTCTATTTGACCTTGTATGGTGCGTTGATTCAAAATGATTTTACTGTGCACTTCAATGCGAGCTAACAATATCGCAGGAACGATAGGTTTAGTAATATAATCGACTGCGCCAAGTGAAAGCCCCTTAACAACATCTTCTGTTTCAGAAAGCGCGGTTAAAAAGATAACGACAATGTTTTGTGTTAATGGGTTCTCTTTAAGTTGCTTACACAAAGTTAACCCGTCAACTTCTGGCATCATAATGTCGAGTAGTATTAAATCAGGGGGTGAATCAGACAAGCAAATTTTCATTGCTGTTTTAGCATTTAACGCAGCTTTGACTCTATATTTGTCTTTGATGAGCTCTTTAATGATTGCAATGTTATCGGCAATATCATCAACAACTAATACATCTAATTCACCACAATGGACTTTTTGGCTAAATCGCTTGCTATTAATCGTACGTGATAAGCTTGTTGCACTTGCCTGTATTGGCATTTTGAGCGCTTTATTTATACGATTTTCAAATATTTTTTTATTAAATGGAGGAACTAAATACTCTGACACACCATGTGCAATTGCTTGTTTAATTAAGTCTTGTTCTATCATGGTAGAGACAATCACAAAGGGAGTTTTCATGGTGTTTTCATTATCACGTAACTTTTTTAATACCGATAAAGCGTTCAATTTGGGTAAGTTCCAGCCACATACCACTAAATTTATTTTATCTGCAGCAATTAGCTGCATACATTGACTTTCACTATTGGCAACAATCACCGTCTTCATACCCATAACGCGCAGCATTGAGACCATGATTTGCCTCATACTGCTGTTGTTATCGATAACTAAGGCATTAATATCACTAAAATTACTTGGCATAACTATATGTTCTAATCGCTTAATCTTTAATCCATAATAGACTAGACTGTATAAAAATAAAAAATGTTATTTATAATTTAAGTGTTTATTTCCTATGATAAAACTAAACAAGTGTTCATTCATCGCATTTTTATTTCTACAATCGTTTTTTCATCAAAACGCAATTGCAGAAAGCTTGCCTACCCATTTAGTCGATTGGGCTCATACTAATCCAGTTGTTCACATTGGTGTTGATGGCACTTTCCCTCCCTTTGACTATATAGACGAGCAAGGCATCACCCATGGTGCCGGTAAACTAATACGCCAACAATTATCATCAATACTACCGGTAGATTTACAAGAAACCTCCGTATCAGATTTCCGGGCTGAGTACGATTCTATGTTGCGTGGCAATATTGATGCTATTTCAGTGTGTGGGAATATTGAACAACGACAAGGAGAAGTCTTATTTACTAAGCCATTTTTACAAATGACCCCGATTGTGGTGATTAATAAAAATAGTAAAATTAAAAATGAGATGGATATAACGTCAGCACAAAAGATAGCCTCTATTGCGGGTTATGCAGACGCTGAATTTGCCAAACAAATATCAATAAATCCTATAGGACTTAGCAGTAACTTCGAAGGTTATCAAAGTATTGAGAGTGGTCAGTACGATGGGTTTATTACTTATTTATATCTTTATAAATATATGATGAAAAAACATAACTTTAAAAATATTACTCCTATAGCTATCAGTCAATTTGACAGTTTACCTATCGGTTTTTGTGTGAATAAAGATAAACCGGAACTTGTTGAGCTATTAAACTGGGGAATTGATCAGCTTGGCGATGATTTTATTTTGGCGATGCAAAGTAAGTGGGCAGAGCCTACCGTTGATAAAGGTTACGATACTAGAGCTCAATTAGATGAAGGTATTAGCTTAATCAGTGTCTTTATTTATGCCATTGTTTTTGTCTTACTTGCGCTATTTTTAGCTCGTAAATTTGCCAGTACTATCGCGATAAAGCTTGATACGTTAGCCTTTAGAACGACCTACTTTACCGTACTTATCTTAATTCTATCTTTATCCGCAGCGGGGATTTATTTTTTCTTAAATGATTATAAGGAGCAGGTGCTTATTGATCAAAAAGAAACGTTTAATGTCACTCGAGATGTCACTGAAAAAACACTTAAAGGTTGGTATCGAGAACGTGAGTTATTGGCTCATAATATTGCAAAATCTAAAGGTTTTGAGCCCTTAGTTAATACCCTTGTTCTAGCTCAGGAGGCTGGCGATAACGTTAAGTTTATTCAGGCTCAAACAGCGCTGAGAGAATACTTTGCCAAACGCCCCTACACTACACAAGGAGGCAGAGCTTATACCATCAGTGATGTGCATGGACGTTATTTATTAAACCTTGTACAGAGCGTTGAGGGGAAAGACTCTCCCATAATGAACCAACGGCCTGAATTATTTAATAAAGTAGTTATGGGCAGTACCGAGTTTATTCCACCCGTTTGGTCAAATGTTGACATTGATGATAATAAAAATATAAAGGACAAAGACGCTGAAATATTTATTGCCACGCCAGTGCGTAATGAACAGCAGAAAATTATTGCTGTATTAGGTTTTAGATTCGATCCGGATAGAGAATTTTCACAATTGTTTATTGACGGTCGATTAGGACATAGTTTTGAAAGTTACGCAGTAGACCCCAAGGGTTACATCATTTCAAGTAGCCGTTTTACGCAAGAATTACAACAACAAGGTATTGTACCTGCTGGCGAAAGTAGTGTGCTTAATGTCCGTTTGCAAGACCCTGAAAATAATCCGATAGTGCAAGCCGCACAATTTAAACTCAGCGGACAAGACTTAGATGGCTATCAAAACTACAGAGGAAAAACCGTTGTCGGGCAGTGGATCACGTTAAAAGGCTCTAACTTTACCGTTGTTAGTGAAATTCAACTAAGCGAAATGTTAGCTGAATATTATGATGTAAGAAGTTTATTGCTTATCGGGTTAATCATATCAAGTGCCTTTATTCTCTCCATTTCTATTTTTATGATTACTATCTCTAATAGAGCGAATGAAATTAGTCGGCGTTCTCAAAATGGATTGGCAGAGCAGGTTAACTTGAGAACGAAAGAATTAGCCTTATCTGAACAAAAAAGCAAACTCATTAATAGCTCCGTTGCTGATGGTATTTTGGGCGTTGATAAAAAAGGTAACTTTATTTTTGCTAATGAATCTGCAACAAAAATAACGGGATATAGTGAAGAGGAAATTCTATCAAGTGATCTCATCTCACTTTTTGCAGGAGATAATGAAGCAAACCTCACTTTTGAAGAAACAGAAGTTTATAAAGCGATTCAAACCAAGAAAGTTATTCGTATTGCCAATGAATATGTATTAATGAGCGGAGCAAGAGAACTCCCCCTTGAATATAGTATTTCGCCGGTTGAAGATGACCAGTCTGACTTAGCGTGTGTTATTGCATTACAAGATATTACTCTTCGGATACAAGAGACAGAACGCCTCGAAAAAATGCTAGAACATTTACCCGTTTGTATGGTCATCATGAATCAAAATGATGAAGTAGAACAGATTAACCAAACTGGCATTGAATTACTTGGTTTTGAAAGAGATGAAATTGTAGGTAATCCGGTAGATTTGTTTATTCCTAAAGAACAAGTTGAGAGTCATAAAGCTTTACTTAAAAAGTTCTTTCAAGAAGAAGCTGTCATCGATACTAGAAGTTTAGAACGAGATTTTAGGGTTAAGCATAAATCAGGCAAGCTTATTGAAATTCAGGCGGTATATACGCCTGTTCATTTTCATAATGGCTTATATGCGGCGGTAATGGTGCGTGATATCACCTTAGATAGACAAGCTGAATTTGCACTGTTAGAAGCAAAGCGCATCTCTGATGATGCCTCAAAAGCAAAGTCCGACTTTTTAGCGAACATGAGTCATGAAATTCGTACACCTATGAATGCCATTATGGGCATGTCTCATTTAGCATTGGGGTGTGAATTAGACAGAAAACCAAAGAACTACGTGACCAAAGTTTATAAAGCGGCAGAATCCTTATTAGGGATTATTAATGACATTCTCGATTTCTCGAAAATTGAGGCAGGTAAGTTAGATATTGAAGTTATTGAGTTTAGTTTACATGACACGTTTGCAGACCTAGCTAATATTATTGGCTTAAAAGCTGGAGAAAAAAACTTAGAGCTGTTGTTTGATATCTCTCCAGATGTCCCTGTTATGCTGAAGGGTGATCCCTTAAGGTTGAATCAAATCCTGATAAATTTAGCCGGAAATGCGGTTAAGTTTACCGAACAGGGACAGGTGGTTATTTCAGTTAACGTAGTTACTAACGTTAGCACAAGTCGTTGTGATGAAATTAACTTAGAGTTTTCAGTAAAAGACTCTGGGATTGGAATGGATGACGAGCAACAGAAAAAGCTGTTTCAATCCTTTAGTCAGGCTGATAGCTCAACCACTCGAAAATACGGCGGTACTGGTTTAGGCTTAACTATTTCTAAAAAATTAGTAGAGTTAATGAATGGCCAGATATGGCTAGAAAGTAAAGCAGGTGAGGGTAGTTGTTTTTCTTTTACCACCACATTACAAGTGTCCGATGTTATTGATAATAAGCTTGTTGAGCAGCAAAAGTCTTTTCTAGCAGATAAGCGTATTCTTATTGTTGATGACAATTTGCTGGCATTGGATGTACTCAGCTCTATTTTAAAATCTTTTCATTGTCATGTTGTTGCGGCAAATAGTGGGGAAGAAGCAATTGAACTCGCTAAGCAAGCAACGCTGGCGTTTGATTTCATTATGCTTGATTGGAATATGCCTGATTTGGATGGCATTGAAACCTATCACATCATAAAGTCACAAAATAATTATCAAGATAACCAATTTATTTTAGTAACGTCTAATGCCAATGATAATGATGCGGTGGATCAGCTTAAAAAGAGTATCAGTAGTGTTTTAGTTAAGCCTGTCACTTCTTCGAGTATTTTTGATGAAATGATGCGCCTTAATGGTGATGAGGCGTACAGCAATACTAGAGAAATGAAACGAGATGATGAACTTATTCAAAATCAGCAACGTCTAAGCGGCGCGAAAATATTATTGGTTGAAGATAATGAGTTGAATCAAGAGCTAGCTCTTGAACTATTAAAACAATCTAACATTGATGTTGAGTTAGCTGAAAATGGTGCTATCGCGGTAGAAAAATTCTCTAGCAAGCACTTTGACGGCATTTTAATGGATTTACAAATGCCGGTGATGGACGGGTTTAGTGCAACGAAAATTATTAGAGAAAGTGATCCTTCAATTCCTATTATTGCCATGACAGCTAATGCTATGGTGAGTGATAAAGAAAAAGTATTAGCTTCAGGAATGAATGATCACATTACTAAGCCTATTAATGTCAATACCATGTTTGCCACCATTGCAAAGTGGATTTCACCTTCGGTCAAGGTAAGCCACGACATTGATAAATCGGCATTAAGTGTTTCTTCCTTACCTGAAAAGGTTATAGAACTACCTGACTTTAATGCCATTAATACCAGTGCAGGTTTAGCGGTGGCCAATGGTAATAAATCATTATATGTTAAATTATTAGGTAGGTTTGTCAGTGGGCAAGAGGACTTTGTAGAGCGCTTTAAAACCTCTATGTTAAAACAGGATAAAGAGGAAGTTACCCGTTTTGCTCATACCTTAAAAGGAAGTGCCGGTAATATCGGTGCTACCGCTTTACAGGGATATGCCGATCAGTTGGAGCTGGTTTGTGCAAATGATGCTAATACAGATGAGTTAGTGAACTTACTTGATCAAGTCACTGAAGAGTTAACGATCGTATTAAATGAATTAACGGGGTATTTAGCTAAAGAAAATAGCGTTGAAAGCACTGCCCCGATTAATAATTTCACCTTTACTGAAGAGTTTAAGGTACAACTAGCTCAGTTACTTGAGCTAGTTGAAAATTTTGAAACAGAATCGATTGAACTAGCTGAAGATATTTTGAATCAATTAAAGGGCACTAAGCAAGAAGCCGTATTTACCAAGATTTATCAGCAAATAGAAGGTTATGAATTTACTGAAGCGGAAACCGCTTTGAATGAATTTATCGATATACTAAGTAAGTAGCTAGCAACTAAGTCGTTACTTACAAGAAAATAATAATAAAGTAATCAATAGTGCGTGTACTCTCTTCGATGTACTATCGATACAATAATAGTAGAGGTGAATATGACATTATCAAAGCATGAAGTAGTAGACGGAGATAAAGCGACAGTACTTATTGTTGATGATAACTCAGATAATCTAGACGTATTAAGTGGTGTATTACGTCCTTTTTACAAAGTAAAAGCAGCGATTAATGGTGAATTAGCGCTTAAAGTCGCATCAGCAAAAAACAAGCCAGACATTATCCTGCTTGATATTATGATGCCAGGAATGGATGGCTATGAAGTTTGTCGGCAATTAAAGTTGAATCCGAGTACAGCCAATATTCCAGTGATTTTTGTTACCGCTAAAACAGAAACAAAAGATGAAGAAGCGGGATTTGAATTAGGCGCCGTTGATTACATTACTAAGCCAATAAGTGTGCCTATTGTACTGGCGCGAGTACGTGCACAATTAGCACTATATAATCAACAGCGTGAACTTGAAGTATTAGTGAAGCAACGTACAAAAGAGCTCGATGATACGCGATTAGAAATCATTCAGCGATTAGGTTGTGCAGCTGAGTATAAAGACAATGAAACGGGTTTGCATGTTATTAGAATGAGTTGGTACTCTAAGTTTTTAGCTGAGCAAATTCAGGCGAACGATGAGTGGGTCGAGCTACTTTATAACGCTGCTCCAATGCATGATATTGGTAAAATAGCGATACCAGACAGAGTGTTACTCAAGCCAGGGAAACTCGATAAAGAAGAGTGGACTATCATGCAAACACATGTTGAATGTGGTGTAGAAATCCTTGGAGAACATGAGTCAGATTTGATGAAAATGGCACGCGAAATAGCCCTTTGTCATCATGAAAAATATGATGGCAGTGGTTACCCTAATGGCATATCAGGTGAAGATATTCCTTTAAGCGCTCGTATTGTTGCTATTGCTGATGTATTCGATGCGTTAACGTCAGTACGTCCCTACAAAAGTGCATGGCCAGTAGAAAAAGCGATCGCACTATTAGAAGAGGAAACTGGAAAACATTTTGATCCAGTATTAGTGCCAGAATTTATAAAGTGTTTACCGAAAGTACTCGAAATAAAAGATAAATATATGGATGTATTTGATGAGTGATTATTTATAAAAAGCATCTGTAACACATTGATCAACGATGATAATATTGAAAATTATCTAACCCTAAAATGACTTAAAAGTGTAGCTAGATATTTATAGCAAGCTAAGCGTGATGTTATTTTAAAGCAACAGATTATAACGGAAGAATAAAACAACATGTCAGAGCAAGAACAACAAAAAGATACCTCAGTTCAAGAAGCGACAGCAGTAATTGAAACACAAGATCCTGTGCGCAAGATCACTAAATACGTGTTAATCATAACAGCCTTGATTTTTGTTTGGTATATCATTGCTGACAGGCATGCTCCTTGGTCAGACCAAGCAAGAGTGCAAACTTATGTTATTCCAATTGTGCCGCAAGTTTCTGGTCGGGTAATAGAAGTATTGGTGAAACAAGATCAGATAGTCGCTCCTGGCGATATATTATTTAAAATTGATCCAAGTGATTATGAATTGGCCGTAGAAAATGCAGAAGCTTCTTTAGAAATGGCTGGTCAAGAAATTGGTGCGGGTATGGCATCAGTTGTTACTGCGCAGGCACAACTTGTTGTTGCAGAAACCAACGTTGAACATGTTAATGCACAAAGTTCGCGTGTTTTTGAAATGGAAGACAAAAATGTGCTTTCTCATTCTGAAGGCGATAAAGCTCGTGCCGCAATCAAGGCGAGTAAAGCTCAAGTAGTCAGTGCAGAAGCTAACTTAGATAAAGCTAAGCAGTCTTTAGGTAAAGAAGGTAATGCTAACCCTAGAATTCGTTCCGCGATGGCGCAACTTAAAAAAACACAGTTGGACCTCAGCCGAACTGTTGTGCTAGCCCCTTCTTACGGTGGCATCACTAACTTGCAAATCGATACTGGTTTTTATGCAAAAGCTGGCGCTGCGTCAATGACCTTTATTGAAGGTAATAATGCCTGGGTTCAAGTTAATTTACGTGAGAACAACTTAGCAAATTTAGCCATAGGAAACTCGGTTGAAATAGCTTTAGATGTTAACCCTGGTACTATATATCAAGGGAAAATAAGTAGTATAGGATTTGCCGTTGATACTTCTTCGACCAGTGCTGTCGGTGGTTTAGCTACGGTTGAATCAAAAACTGGTTGGCTTAGAGATGCGCAACGCTTCCCAGTCATGATTACCTTTGATGATGATAGTACTAAAGGTAAACGCCGATTAGGCGGCCAAGCAGATGTACAAATTTATACTGGTGACAATTGGTTCGTTAACAGCCTTGGTTGGCTTTGGATCAGAGTATTAAGCATACTTTCTTATGTCTATTAATGTGAAAAATAATTCAGTTAACATCGGTACTTATATCAGTAAGAGTATCTTTACTGCTGTTAGAGTTATGCGTGTATTACGTTTTGCCTTTGGAGTCACACTTTCCTGCGGGCTAGCGTATGGCATCAATTGGCCTTTAGCTTTTTTAATGCCTGTGTTCACCGCGATGATTTTGGCAATGCCATTACCGAAACCATCCGTCAAAGCCAGCATTAATAATATGATGAGTACCTTAAAGGCATTTGCTATAGGGTTAGCTTTCTCATTATTTTTTTTGCAGTATCCCATTGTCTACCTAATCGCGTTAGCGTTGGTTTTATTTCATCTCTATTACTATTTAAATCGTGGTGGCTCATTTTGGTTTACCTTAATGTCGATGATCGCCATTTTAGTCTTACCTATGATTGCCAATAGCAACGAAGGTTTAGCGATAGGTTTTTCGGCAGGTTTTGTCTATTCCAGTTGGTTAACTATTGCGATGCTTTGGTTGGCACACTTTGTTTTTCCGGATCCTAACTTCACCCAATTTCCTATAAAGCCTAAATACAGTAATGTTTATTCAAAGGTTGCAGCGAAAACCGCTTTAAAAAGTACCTTGGTAGTTTTCCCCATTGCGGCTATTTTCATCAGTTATGGCTTGAGTGATTACTTATTAGTGATGGTTTTTTCCGCGCTTTTTATTCTTAAACCTGATTTAGCTGAAGGTAAGCAAGCTGGACAAAATTCATTATTGTCGACCTTGTTAGGCGGGGCATTTGCTTGTGTTTTTTATTGGCTGATTGTTGCTGTGCCTCAATTTAACTTTTACTTATTATTGCTGCTTGCCACTGCATTATTTTTTGGTAGACATATTTTTTCTGGCTCGCCAATGGCTAAGTATTACAGCTCAGGTTTTATCGCACTACTGGTGATTGTAAATAGTGCTATGGCAGCGGACAGTAACTTTAGTGAGATTTTAATTCAACGCGTATTACTTATTTGCTCTGCCGTTTTTTATATTATGTCTGCTTTAAAAGTACTTGAACGTTATTGGTTTAAACCCAACAAACCAGTAGTTTCAACATGATAAAACCACGTAAAAAAAAAGGAGCTTAATAGCTCCTTTTTTCTTTAAATATTATCTTTAGTGTTGCAATGCTTGCCAACCTTTATCATCAAAATAGTGAGGGTATTTCTGTAAGGCTTTTATTGTTGTAATAGCGCCCGCACGAGGATTATCTGACGATTGCATTTGTTTGCTAGCTTGCATAATATCAAACAGTAAAATATGTAATTGTGCATCAGCATCTTCCGGCAACTTACAGTTTTCAAACAAGTAAGCGAGCTGTGTATCTATCTTACCAGCGAGTGATTTATACTGTGCGTCGGTAAATTGCTTATGATGGATCTCTGAAATATTTTCTTCGATTGAGATTTTTATCTTACTCATGCCAGTATGTAAGCTTGCATCAATTGGCCATTTTTTTCCTTGATCTAATTGCAGACCTTGTTGAGTGGATGCGTGCCCATGACTATGCTCATGTTCGGTAGCTATAGCCGAGTTAGTTACCGTAGCCACGAGTAAAAATAGACACGTAGAGATTAATTTAGATATATTCATATGACTTCTTTATGACAAATAATAAGTGTTTATACCCATGTTACCTCAAAATGAATGGTTCTACTGAAATTAGATGCGCCCTGATCAAGAATCGCTCGGCGTCCTGAAATTCGCATTTTGAATTGTCATGGAGATGAGCTAGTTGTTTGCAGATTTAATTCAAGTAGTGTTAACTTCAACCCGTTAATTTTAATCTTAAATCGGTAATTATTTAGCGCCTTTTCAAAGAGTTCACCGATTAATAAAAAGCACTCACAATGATCAATGAGGGGAAGATAACAAAGTACAGTCGCATTAAAAAGCGTAAGTTCTTATTTGCACCTTTTAGCTCCATAAAGTGATCTATGACGATAAAACCTTTATAAGTTACTGTTATTGCGATTAATACACTTACTAACGTTGTTGATGAAAACTTCTCACCTAAGAAGGTATTCAGTAATGTTATTACAATTAAGGCAGCTAAATAGTATTCTAATTTTATTGGATTCTTCATTATCATCTCCTACCTAAGTACATATAATAATGGGAAAATAAGTATCCACATTAAATCTATCATATGCCAATACACGGCCAACGCTTCTAAGCCTGAATGCTCTGTTGATGAATAAGCGCCGCGTCTCAAACGAAATATTACCCACAATATGGCACATGAAGCCCAGCCAACATGAATAAAATGGTTAAAGGTCATATAGTAATAAACAGTAAAAAACTCATTCGTATTGGCACTAAAACCCTGCAATGTATTCCAGTGAAACTCCCAGGTTTTTATGATCAAATACAAAACACCACAACTTAGTGCAAACCATAAATATCGCTCGCATTTAATTTTATTATCTACTCTTATAAAGGCCATGGCTTTGGCCATAAAATAGCTAGAAGACAATAATACAATGGTATTAGTAACGCCCAATGAAGTGTGTAAGCTTTGAGGTCCTTGGGCAAATGTGTCTGGATAATAAAATTTAGCAATAAAGTACGCAGCAAAAAAAATACCAAACTCAGTAAGCTCTGAAAGTATTCCTACCCATATAGGAATATTACCGGGAATTCTTCCTGCATGTTCTTCACTCCATGACTTTGGAAAAATACCAAGTGAATTTTTTATTGGGTGACTCTTCATCATTTTTCCTGCAGTGCAATTATCTGTTAGTGAGTAGCCACTTAACAACTTAAATTAAGTGGCTCTATACTCGGGTTCTATTTTCTATTTTCTATTTTTCAACTTAAAGACCAAATGTTGCTTTAATTTTAGCTTCAAAATCTTCATCTGATAGTTCTTTTCTTAGTGGCACGAAAGAAGTCGCTTCACTGCCAACAGGTATGGCAATAAGTGAGTCTTCATCTTCAATGATGGCTTTGACTGCATCAGCAATAGGTTGTGGGCTGGGGCCTTCGTTAATCGCTTTTGCAACAATAGGGACAAAATGGGCAACGAGATCTTTATAAGGTGAACTTTCACTGGTTGTACTGGTATTTGCGACTAAACCCTTTTTAACAAAGTTAGTGCCAAACAGGCCAGATTGAATGGAGTGAACTCGGACATTATAGGGAGTCATTTCAAAGCGAATGGAGTCAACAAATCCTTCTACCGCATATTTACTGGCATTATAATGGGAAAGTAATGGCAAGCCCATTTTTCCAAGAAAGGAGCTGATATTAATAATGACTCCAGACTTAGCCTCACGCATATAAGGAAGTACTGTTCTTGTCATTTTCATTAAGCCAAAAACATTGACGTCAAACTGTTTGAAAATTTCTTCATCTGTCGCTTCCTCAGCGCTAGAAACAAGACCATAACCAGCATTATTGACTAATACATCAATTTTGCTTTCTTTAGCAATAATAGTGCTTACAGCAGCCTCCATTGAATTGGTATCTGTCACATCAAGATAAATATTGTTCACACCAGAGATCGCTGGCGTAGCCAAGTTTTTATCTCGTGTCCCCGCATAAACGGTATAACCATTTTCATGTAAAAAACGGGCAGTCATTTCACCCATTCCAGAGCTTGCACCTGTGATTAAAACAACTTTAGTCATCATAGTATCCTCGGTAGTTATTTAATTAAGTAAATAGGTTATTAAGTAGTAATCTTATTAAGTAATACTCATTGACTGAATTTTACCTTGCCTGATCAGTAATTATTATATGCTTTTATCACTAGCGGGATTTTTGCGTATCACTATAGGGAATTTTTTAAGTCTTTTGGATAAACACCATATGTTTTAAAAAAGATGGCGCTAAAGTGACCTTGGTGTTTGTAGCCAACCTCATTCGCTATTTCAGAGACACTAAGCAGATGTTCACGCAGTAGTAAATTCGCTTTTTCTAAACGGATTTTTTGAATATAAACATAAATAGTCGTTTGATATATTTTTTTAAAGTATTTTTTGAGCTTAAAATCATTGGTGCCACACAGTCTAGCTAACTCTTTAATAGATGGGGGCGATCGAAAGTCTTGTAAGATGATATTTTTTGCTTGAGCTGCAATGTTTATTTCTTCAACGGTATGCTCTGCAGGTACACGTAAATCAAGCAGTGAGAATCTGTGTATCATATATTCAATGGCTCTATGTTCACTGATCATGCTGCTCATCTTTTCACTATGTTTAGCACTAACTATTTTATCAATCAGGTACAGGCTTAAAGCATCCGTTGGTGTTTCATGAATGAGTTCAAGACTGACTTCTTGCTGCAACTTTTCATATAAAAAGTTGATTGGCTCATAAGCATTATTACTCAAGTAACGTTTAATAAAAAAGTCGCTGACAAATAGGATGAATATTTCTGATTTATTCTCCCCATGAATGGTTATTTCCATATCTTGTCTTGATGTAGCAAATAAATAGGTACTATGCTCAGCTAACGAAAAACTGTTTTTAGTTAAGTTGTCTTTTATCAGGCAGCTACCTTGACCTACTGAAACAATAAAGTTCATTCGGTCGATATTTTTAAGATTAAGTGTTTTGTCCTCACTAAGCATGAGTGCGATATCAAAAAAGACTAAACCATTAGATATATCAACGCGAATAACATGTTGCTCTTGATGTTTAAAAAGCTCGGTTATTTTATAACGTCTATCGGTAATATTAAAAAAGAAGCTATCCATTAAGGTTGTAGTACTCCCTAACTCTTCGTTCAAAATCTTCATCGCTAAGTTCGCGGCGCATAGCAATGAATTTACTGGCTTTATCTCCCACAGTTGAACGTGCTGGTGAAGCATCATCTTCAATTGTTTTAACGATAAGCGCTGCAGCTTCTTTAGCTTCATTGCCACCGTTTATTTGCGCTAATATATCAGGTAGTAGATTGCTAGCTAGTTCGCTATAAGGACTATTTTCATCTACTGTCGCGTCATTAAGGACTAAGTTACCTTTAGCAAAGTTGGTATTAAAAAAACCGGGCATGATGGAGTGTACTCGGATATTGAAAGGTTTAAGTTCATATCTAAGAGAGTCGGTAATGCCTTCAACAGCATATTTACTCGCGTTATAAAAAGTGAATAGCGGTAAACCTATTTTCCCCAAAAAGGAGCTAATATTTATGATGACACCACTATTGTTTATTCTCATTAACGGTGTAACGGCTTTGCATAAACGAAGGATGCTAAAAACATTAATATTAAATTGATTGTACATTTCTTCTTCGCTGGCTTGTTCAACCGTTGACACTAAAGCATAACCTGCATTATTTATAAGTACGTCAATTCGGCCTTGTTCTGCTTGTATAGCGTCAATTGTGTGTTTGATGCTTTGATGGTCAGTGATATCAAGAGCTATCACATGTAAGTTATCAAGTTTAATAGTAAATTTTGATGGATCTCTAGTGCCGGCATAAACAATGTAGCCATGTTGAGCCAATAAAATCGCTGTTATCCTACCTATACCTGAACTCGCGCCAGTGATGAGTACTACTTTTGCCATGTGAGACCCTTACTTTCTCTTATTAAAAGCATTATGTTACTCAGCTAGGACCTTTGGCATGTGTGAGATCATCTTCTGCTTAAGTAAATATAAAAATATTATTAAGTCTTTATGTGATTTAAGTGCGATTTGTAACAAACAGAGTGTTTTATTGTTACCGACTAACACTATTTAATAATAGTGAGATGGTTTACCTATTCATTAACTGCACTTTTGTTAGTTGCTAGCAATAGATGTTAGGAATAAATGATGGATATAGAAAGTAAACTGTCTTGTTAATACGTCTAAATATCAATAATCAGGCGGTCTTATATAAGTCAAACACCGTGTATTATTTGCCTGACCTGTATAAGTGGTTAAGAAGCTAGATCACAAATTTGAACTTCTTATGTTAAACAGTTGATGAAAATAAGGCGTTATATTTATCTGCAAAGATAAATGTTTAAAAACTATAACCATGATTTTCAGGGAGTGATGTTATTCCTGTACTTTCTTAGGCGGAAAGTTGGACAACAAACGATTAACTGTTTCTGCAATCGCCAGCTCTTTTTCTTGGAAAGACATATCACCTTTACCTTCATAAACATCAGTGCCATGCCAAATAGCTTCATTATTATGGCTGATATCTATAAAAATTTTAGTAATTATGGTTGCGTCACTGTCAATAGGGATGCTGGTACTTACACCAACACTAGCAGCGCCACTACCGCCAATTTTAGCCCCACCTAACCCTATGCTAAATGATGAGTTATTAGCTTTTTCCTGTTGAGAGAAATGGAACTCTACTTGTAAATCGGCAAGCTCTGCTTGATGAGTAAAAAGCTGACGAATTAAAGCACTCTCAATCGCTTGCTTAATACGATTATCCATCACTGGATTTGCATCAAGATCAGGGGATATTTTTTCAATAAATTGAAAGCTTTTAAATAATGAAAAATTAGTCTTTTCGTTATAATCAAACTTAGTGGTTGGCTCGCTACTACAGGCAGTTAATAGTAATGTAAATAAAACAGCGATAAGACTTTTCATTAATTCACCTTAAGAAAGTAGAAGAAAAATTTGAATAATTATAATTAATACCAATCCGTTTGGTATTGAGTATAACGAAAGAGTTCTGGTTATGCTGGTTATTGTTAATGCGTTAGTTGAATTAAAGAAGAGGTACTTTTGTACTTGGTAAATTCCAGACGAAAAAAAATCTTAACATTGTTGTTAAGATTTCGTTTCTTCTCCGTAGAGAATAAATGGTGCTGACTGCCTGAGTTGAGCTGTTGCACGTTAATGTGTTACTGATTCAATTAGTAATTCAGCTGCTAAATTTTAGGCAATAAAAAAGCCTCAACATAAATGCTGAGGCTTCGTTATGAATGGTGCCGACTGCCGGAATCGAACTGGCGACCTACTGATTACAAGTCAGTTGCTCTACCAACTGAGCTAAGTCGGCACACAAAGCTGTGTGCAATATTTAAGTTTAATCTATACAACCTAAATACTTTTGGCACCGAAGTATTACTTAATATTTCTATTGAGCACCACTTCTGTAAATGGTGCCCCGACCCGGATTTGAACCAGGGACACGAGGATTTTCAATCCTCTGCTCTACCAACTGAGCTATCGGGGCACAACATGTTTAACTTGGCTTAATTTCGCTACCTCGTTAAGACGGGGCGTATTAAACTGTTTTTCCTTTACCCCGTCAACTCTTTTTTACTAAGTTTTTTATAAAAAGTGTTTGTTTGCTGTTTTTTACAGCAAATTTTATTTGCGTGCACCTTTTGTGAGCGTTAACGAGCTATAAAGTAAACAGTCTAAATCTGCATAACTGTAAATTGTGATTATTTACTTGGCGGTACATAACCTTCAATTTCTGGTTCTGTACCTTCAAATAGGTAAGCAACCATAGCCGCTTCTAAAAAAGCACGGTCATCAACATTCATCATATTCATTTTTTTTTCATTTATTAGCATGGTTTGTTTTTTTTGCCAGATAGTCCAAGCTTCTTTAGAAATGTTATCAAAAATGCGTTTACCTATTTCGCCGGGATAAAGTTGGAAACCTAAACCTTCGGCTTCTTTGTTTAGGTTTTGACAAAATACTGTGCGACTCATAATGGATTCTCTTCTCTTTATTAGGTAGGTAGTAGTTAATTAGTACAACTGTAGAGCTTTACTGATTATTTGTTCTTATATAAACATGAAAGATTAACAGTCTCTAAGCAAAGTAAGTAGTTTTTGTGTGGAAGCCGCTAAGCCGACACTCAATCCTTGGTGTAAATCATACCACTTTTGCTGATTAGGTTCGTTTATTTTTGCACAATCAAGTTGCTGGCAGTCTACTACCACGGGGGTAATATCTAAATGAAAATGACTGAAAGTGTGCCTAAATTCGGTTAAGGTTTGTGATGAAACTTCCTTAAGTGACAAACTAGTCATTAAGTCATTAATTTCGGTTAGCTCATCAACTTCATGAAAACACCATAAGCCACCCCAAATACCAACAGGTGGGCGTTTTTCCATCAAAACTTTATCACAGCGTTCATTTTTCAGTCTTGGGATCACCATGATGGTTTTCTTCTCAGGAAAGTTCATTTGCTGGTCACCAGCTTTAGCTAGGCAGCTTTGCTCAACGGGACATAAATCACAACTTGGTTTACTACGTGTACACACTGTTGCCCCAAGATCCATCATGGCTTGATTAAAGCTATCAGTTTCAATGGCAGGAGTTAATTCTTCACTTAAATGCCATAATGCTTTGTCGAATTTACTTAAGCCATTATAACCTTCAACAAGATAACTTCGTGCCAGCACCCGTTTTACATTACCATCTAAAATAGGATGATATTGTTTTAAGGATAAACTTAAAATAGCGCCAGCGGTTGAGCGACCTATGCCAGGCAAAGCGATAACTTGCTCAATCTCAGTGGGAAAGTGGCCATCATAGTCATTGAGCATGATTTTAGCCGATTTATGTAAATTACGAGCTCGAGCATAATAGCCTAAACCTGTCCAATGATGTAAAACCACATCTTCATCAGCATTAGCTAAGTCGGTAATTGTCGGAAAACTTGCCATAAAACGCTGATAGTAAGGAATAACTGTCGCAACTTGTGTTTGTTGTAACATTATCTCAGAAATCCACACACGATATGGGGTTTTATCTTGCTGCCAAGGTAAGTGCTTTCTACCTTGTAGGTGATACCAGCTTACGACTTGCTGGCCAAATTGTTCAGCCGATTTGGCTGATATTACTATAGGATTATTCATAGCGCGCAGTGTAACTAAATAATGTGTTGAGCTCAAATAGGCAAATTCGCATCTTGATGTTAACGAGTATATAATGTCGCCTTTAAAATTCGCTCAGCTTAGTTCCAACTTAGCATTAAGAAAATATAAGGCTTTATAATGAAAATGAACGCAAAAAACCGTAGTACTCGTATTCGTAAAAAATTACGTGTTGATGAGTTTCAGGAATTAGGCTTCGATGTTGCTTGGAAATTAAAAGATGGTATAAATGGTGAAGAACTTGATGCTTTTATCAATAAGTTTTTTGCAGAAGCTATTCAGCCAAATGGCTTAGGTTTTGGCGGTGAAGGCGATACTTTATGGCATGGTCTTATTTGCACTCAGAAACTAGGTTCTTGTACTGATGAGAATCGCAGCACTGTTGAAAAATGGTTGACTGATAATGGCGCAACTTCAGTAGCAGTTAGCGATTTATACGATGTTTGGTGGGCTGAATAGTTTTATTCGTCATAAATGATTTTTAAACGGCATTGTCGGCGCTATTCATTACCATTACTTATGTTCCATAAGCGCAGGCACTGAATAACTTGACGGCTTTGTCTAAAAGCCATTTATTTAGAATAACGAACTAACTTTTTTAATAAAGAAAACTTATGACTGAAAAAAACGAAAAAACACATAAAACCATAGAACAAGCTGAGCAAGAAGGTAAGTACATTCGTAAAGTACGTAGCTTTGTCAAACGCGAAGGCCGGTTAACAAAAAATCAAGAACGTGCGATTAACGATCATTGGCAAAATATGGGCTTAAACCATAGTAATGGCGTTATTGATACCCAAGTATTATTCGCCAATGAAAATCCTGTGGTTTTAGAGATTGGTTTTGGAATGGGTAAATCTTTAGTCGAAATGGCTAAAGCAGCACCAGAGCTAAACTTTATAGGTATTGAAGTTCACAAACCTGGTGTTGGTGCTTGTATTTCATCAGCAGTTGAAGAAAACGTTAGTAATTTGAAAGTTTATGAACATGATGCTATCGAGATTTTAGCAGACTGTATACCTGACGATACCCTAACAACAGTTCAGTTATTCTTTCCAGATCCTTGGCACAAGAAAAAGCATCATAAGCGCCGAATTGTTTCAGCTGAGTTTGTCGAAACTATCAGACAAAAGTTGAAAGTTGATGGTGTATTCCATATGGCAACAGATTGGGAAAACTATGCAGAATGTATGCTAGAAGATATGCAAAGTGCACCAGGTTATAACAACTTGTCTGAAACCAACGACTATGTGCCACGCCCAGATTCTCGTCCGTTAACGAAGTTTGAAAACCGTGGTCAACGTCTAGGTCATGGTGTATGGGATTTACAATTTGCTAAAAAGGCTTAACTATTCCGTTAAACCTTTTGCATGGTTTTAGTTTGCTTTGCCAGATCAGGCTTCGCTTTGACTTGGTAAGGGTAAATATTGACGTTCAATGAAAAACAAATGTTGAGCGTTACGTAAATTTCCGCTGTCTATTAACCATTGTTGATCAATAATTTCACGCGCTAAGGCCGCATGCAATATGCGGCTTTTATATTGAGTCCAATAAGCTAATGTTGCTGTTTGATGGCAATCATTATTAGGAAACTGTTCACATCGAGTTAATGCTAATTCTTCAATAATATTAGCAATGACTTTATCTTTTAATTCTGAATCAATTTGTTGTTTAAAGCGAGTAAAGCGTTTTGCTTTAACTAATTGCCAGAGCAACCAAACCAATGACAGTAACGCCAGTATGGCGATAATTTCCATGTTCTGTTCCTATTCATACCCAAACCACATGAAGATGCAGGTTTCAGCTGGAATTATAAACGCCTTTAGGCAAGGCATTGATTGAAGATAAGGGGTGTTCTCTTGTCGAAATCAATAACGTAGCATAAAGCGTTTCTAAACCAGCCCTACGGGGACACCTGAGTAATTTATACTCTTCGTTGCCTCATTTTTTAAGGGAATAATCCTTAATAAAATGAGGCGCCTTGATCATCAATCACTCAGGCGTCCTGAAACACGCAGCTTCAAGTGGCTTGGGTATATATAATCACCTTTACTATATCATCTTAACTCGACTATTTATCTATTCAAGTACATAAAAAGAATGATAATAAGATCACACTTAGTTACACTGTTATCAATTTCATCATAGGCGGATTTTTCAATGAGCAGAGCTTTTCTATTTCTTAGTATTTTCTTCTTAAGTGGCTGTGGAACACCAATCCAAGCATTTCAAGTAAAAGAAAATTCAATTCAAACATTATATAAGAAGGTCAATCCTTCAGTTGTTGAATTACATGTACAATCACTAGCTGATCCAAAAATTGGTCAAGTAGCATATAAAGCAAAAACCGCAAATTCATTAGGCTCAGGTGCATTAGTAAGTAGTGAAGGTCGTATTTTAACAGCAGCGCATGTTGTTGATAAGGCAACCGCAATTGAAGTAGAGTTTGCTGATGGCACAAAAACTACCGGTCATGTTGTTTGGGTAGAGCCACTTATCGATTTGGCTATGATTCAAGCAGGGGAAGTTCCTAGCTCAGCCAAACCATTAAAATTAGCTAAAACTAACGATTATCAAATTGGTGAACAAGTTATTATTATTGGTGCACCTTTTGGTGTTAGCCACAGTTTATCTGTCGGCTATCTAAGTGGTATTCGTGACGGTAACGCAATACCTGGTCGAACCCTAGTACCACGTTTACTGCAAACGGATGCCTCAATTAACCAAGGTAATTCTGGCGGTCCAATGTTTAACCTTAATGGTGAAATTGTTGGTATTGTTAGCCATATATTATCTAAAAGTGGTGGCAGCAATGGCTTAGGTTTCGTTGTTTCGGTTGATACTGTTCGCCATATAATTGATAGCGACCCTGGTACATTCTCTGGTTTTATTCCATTGCTACTTAATAAAAAACAGTCTTATGCTATTAACAATACAGCAGGGCATGGCATGTTAATTCAGCATGTTATACCGGGTACTTTAGCAGATAAATTAGGCTTTAAAGGTGGTAATCTTAGTGTAGTCATTGGCCGCAGTCCTATTTTACTTGGTGGTGACATACTGCTGGAAGTAGGCGGACGTGCTATTATTGATTTAGCCTCAGCGGTTCAAATTAAGAAGCATCTAGCTACCTTTGAAAAAGGCGATAGAGTTACTTTTAAGTATTTACGCAATGGTCAAAAGAAAGAAACTTACTGGATAGTTGAGTAGTTAACGTTAATCGCTAGCTATAATATTTATTCAAGTTAACCAAGGTAAAGAGGCGGATACATTTCTGCCTTTTTTAGATAATTTAAACGGTAAAAGTACATTTTTAATGGTGTTATACTACTGACTCCTTAATAGTTGCTAATATTGTTCGGAAAAACTTTATGACTATAGTATATAAAACAAGAACGCAGTTAGTGGTTGAAACGCTGAGAGAAAAAATTCTTAGCGGTGAGTTGAAGGCGGGCGAATCACTTCGTCAAGCGGCGTTAGCGACCGAATTAAATGTAAGTCGTATTCCGGTAAGAGAAGCCTTATTACAGCTTGAAGGTGAAGGATTAGTTGTCTTTGAACCACATAAAGGCGCTACAGTAACTGAGCTTAACGCTAAGCATGTTGTTGAGCTTTTTGAATTACGAGCAATGCTTGAAGGGCACTTGTTAGCTGCATCGTTACCACTATTAACCAGTGAGAAACTAGCTGAGGCAAGTGAGATTCTAGGGCAATTAGATAAAGCCCTTGGTAAGGAAAATGCCGCAAATACTTGGAGCGAGCTGAACTCTCGCTATCATAATTGTTTATACTCGGCGGCAAACCGTCCACAAACGCAAGATTTAGTTAATACGTTAAATAAAAATGCTGATAGATATATTCGTATGCATTTATTGTGGGCAGGCGGCATTTCTAAAGCAGGTCCTGAACACAATCAGCTATTAGCTTTTTGTAAAACGGGTGATGTTGACGAAGCTGTTGCGGTATTAAAGCACCATATTTTAAGCTCTAGAGATGAAATAAAAGCTTTTTTAGAGCAACGTGAAGCTGCTAATAATTAATTTTATTGGTAGTGTAATATTTATTTGCTTACTTATACTTACTTATGTTGTAAAAGTAAGCAAATATTGACTTTTCCTCTTTATTTCTATAGTATTCCCGCCCCTCAAAATCACGTAAAACTTGTTTGTTTTTGTCTATGTTTAGCGTTAATTAAGCATAAATGAATCATGTTCGCCAATTCGTATTCGCCAATGATTTAACCGGAAAAGTTAACTGTTAGCGATAAACCCAATGAGATAAAAATGTTTGAATTACACGCTAGTAAAGTGTCTAACTTGAAAAATGATGTGTTATCAGGTCTAACAGTTGCGTTAGCACTTGTACCTGAAGCGGTAGCTTTTGCTTTTGTTGCCGGCGTAGAGCCTTTAGTTGGTTTATATGCTGCTTTTATAGTTGGTTTAATTACTGCTATTTTTGGTGGCCGACCTGGAATGATTTCTGGTGCCACGGGTGCCATGGCTGTTGTAATGGTAAGTTTAGTTGCCATTCATGGTGTTGAATACCTATTTGCCACTGTGGTGCTCACGGGCATAATACAAATTATGGCGGGAATATTTAAATTAGGTAAGTTTATTCGCCTAGTACCGCACCCTGTAATGCTAGGTTTTGTTAATGGTTTAGCGATTGTTATCTTTTTAGCTCAATTAGGGCAATTTAAAGTAACTAACGCTGCTGGTGAACTTGAATGGATGCAAGGTACGCCATTATTTACCATGGCAGGTTTGATACTTCTAACGATGGCAATCATACACTTTTTCCCTAAACTGACTAAAGCAGTACCTTCAACTCTAGTGGCTATTGTGGGCGTGTCATTATTAGTCTTTGCTATCGGTCTTGATACTAAACTTGTTGGTGATGTTGCTTCAATTGCTGGCGGTTTACCAACTTTCGCTATTCCTCAAGTTCCGTTCTCATTCGAAACCTTTAAAATTATTCTTCCTTTTGCGCTTGTTCTTGCCGCAATTGGTCTTATTGAATCTTTATTAACACTCACTTTAATTGATGAATTAACAGGTACACGCGGTCGCAGTAATAAAGAGTGTATTGCTCAAGGTGCAGCTAACACAGTTACGGGCTTCTTTGGCGGTATGGGTGGTTGTGCGATGATCGGTCAGTCGATGATCAACGTAAACTCAGGTGGTCGTGGTAGAGCATCTGGTATAACTGCAGCGTTAGCCTTGTTAGGTTTTATCTTGTTTGCTTCTGGCTTAATTGAAGCGATACCGCTAGCTGCACTAGTTGGCGTAATGTTCATTGTGGTTATTGGTACGTTTGAATGGTCAAGTCTTCGAATTTTAGGCAAAGTACCTAAAGCCGATGCTTTTGTTATTGTATTGGTTTCAGGGGTTACTGTTTATTCAGATTTAGCTGTTGCCGTTATTGTTGGTGTTATTGTATCAGCGTTAGTTTTTGCTTGGGAGCACGCTAAACATATTATTGTTCACCGAAGTGTTAATGAAGAAGGCTCAACAGTATATGAAGTGAGTGGACCAATATTCTTCGGTTCAATCGCTAATTTCCTTGAGCAATTTACGCCAGAAGATGACAGTGACGATGTTATTGTTGAGTTCAAAAATGCGCGTGTTGTTGATCACTCTGCCATTGAAGCAATTGATACTTTGGCTGAGCGCTATTTATCGCGTAACAAGGCCATGCATTTGAAACACTTAAACAAAGAGTGTAAAGAACTGTTACACAAAGCAGATAAATTAGTTGAACTTAATATAATTGAAGACCCTGATTATCATATTGTTAGTGATAAGTTAGCGTAAATTCATCTTTAAATAATTTAAGAGCCAGATTCGCTGGCTATTATAAAAATGCGTTGATAAGTTATACTTAACTTACAGCGCATTTTTTTTATTTGATTTTTAGTGATACCCAAAACATTATTATTAAGTTTGTGCCCTTGTTGAGCGTAGGGAAAGTTAAGCAAGGTAAGAAAAACTTGTAAAGTAGCTAGTTATTACGATTGGGAATAATGCAGTCTTGGCGTATTTTAATCAGCAAAACCGAGCAATAATTTACTAAAATAGGTATTAGGAGGGGTTAAATGCAATTAGAATTTTTTGACGTTCCTAGTCCCTGTGTTGGCATTTGTCAGTCCGATGAGAAAGGTCACTGCCTAGGTTGCATGCGCTCGCGCGATGAACGATTAGACTGGAAAGCCTTTAATAATGATGAAAAACAAAAAGTCATAAAACGTTGTATTCAACGTAAAAAGCGTAAGAAAAATCTGCATAAGCCTAAGCAGGTACAAACCGCCACGGCACTAGAAAGTGAAGTTGATATGCAGCCATCTTTACTTGATCCCCCAAGTAAAACTCAGACAACACCAGATACTGATTTAGATTTTAGTGAGTTTGAGCTTTAACTCCGCTAGTGTTGCTATTTAAACCGTTTTAATTCGTTTAACGGTTTGTTAATTAACCATTATCAAAAAAATTCACTTTTAATACAATATTTTTTACAAAACGGTTGCCACTGATAATGTTTAACTATATTATACGCGCTCTTTAGAGAGTTCTACTCCATAAAGAATGCCCCGATAGCTCAGTTGGTAGAGCAGAGGATTGAAAATCCTCGTGTCCCTGGTTCAAATCCGGGTCGGGGCACCATAAAAAGATAAAGCCTCAGCATTAATACTGCTGAGGCTTTTTTCGTTTCTAAAGGCTAAATTTTTTAAGAGTGTAGTTTATTAAACTCGATAGAGCTTTAATGATTGTAATTTTAGTCAGCTGAGTTTGTAGACTCAACTGACAAACGTTATGCAGGGGTGAATCTCTAGATTTGTTCTTTTAAGGTAAATAATAAATCTAGTGCTTGTCTCGGGCTTAACTCATTAATATCGGTATCAATAAGAGTTGTTACCACTGAGTGTTCTTCAGGGGCGAAACTGAGCTGCTCAAAGGCATCATTTTGTATAGGTGCTGGTAGTACGCTTGGAGTTTGCTGTTGCTCTAATTCGCTTAATCTTTGCTTAGCACGTTTGATTACTGTTTTTGGTACACCGGCCAACTGTGCAACTTGCAAACCAAAACTTTTGCTCGCAGCGCCTTCTTGTACTGCATGCATAAAGACAATGTTATCGTCATGTTCCATGGCATCTAAGTGAACATTGGCTAAGCTTGGAATTTGCTCTGCAAGCATAGTAAGCTCAAAATAATGAGTGGCGAATAAGGTAAAAGCCTTAGTTTTAAGTGCTAACATTTCTGCACAAGCCCAAGCCAGTGATAAGCCATCATAGGTACTGGTACCACGACCAATCTCATCAAGTAGTACTAAACTTTTATCTGTAGCGTTATGTAAAATGTTTGCCGTTTCAGTCATTTCGACCATAAAGGTTGAGCGGCCACTGGCTAAATCATCGGAAGCACCAATTCGGGTAAATATTCTATCAACTAAACCTATGGTCGCGTTATCAGCAGGTACATAACAACCAATATGAGCAAGCAAAACTATTAAGGCTGTTTGGCGCATATACGTTGATTTACCGCCCATATTTGGACCCGTAATAATCAACATTTTACGTTGCTCTGTTAATAACACAGGATTAGCGATAAAAGCATCACTAGTCATTTGCTCAACGACAACATGGCGACCAGCATCAATACTAATGACTGGTTTTTCAACTAAGTTAGGTTTTACATAGTTTAACGCTAATGCACGCTCTGCGAAGGTGGTTAATACATCGAGCTCAGCAATGGCTTGGCTTAATTGCTGCAGTTGCGCTAAATCGGGTAATACTTTATCGAATAACTCTTGATAGAGTGACTTTTCTAAGGCTAAAAATTTACTTTGAGCGCTAAGTACTTTCTCTTCATGTTGCTTTAATTCTTCGGTAATAAAACGTTCATTATTTTTTAATGTTTGGCGGCGAATGTAATCATCAGGTGCGTCGACTGCCGCGGTGCGACTCATTTCAATGAAAAAACCATGAACTCTGTTATAGCCAACTTTCAAAGAATGAATGCCGGTACGTTCTTTTTCACGTTGTTCAAGTTGTGCTAAAAATTCTGTTGCACCATCACTTAAATCTCGTAGTACATCGAGCTCGCTATTATAACCCGGAGCGATCACACCACCATCACGTATTAATACGGGTGGGTTTTCAACAATGGCCTGTTCTAACAAACCTTGTAGTTGAGGCATTGGCTGACTTTGTTGAGCAATAGTGGCTAAGTAATTGGTGGTTGATTCGCTAGTGTGGAGCTCTGTTAATTCACTTTTTAATTCATTCTGTAATTCTGGCATCTGCTGTAACGCATGACGTAAACGAGCAAAATCTCGGGGCCTTGCAGAGCCTAAAGCGATTCTAGAAACAATACGTTCAATGTCGCCTAAGCCTTTTAATAATGGTTGAATCGACGTGATCAGATCTAACGCTATGATATCACTTACCGTATTTTGGCGGTTATTAAGAACGGTTAAATCCCGTAAGGGGAAGTGTAACCAACGTTTAAGTAAACGCGAGCCCATTGTCGTCGATGATTTATCTAAAATAGCAGCAAGGGTATTGTCTAAACCGCCATGTAAGTTTTGGGTTAGCTCTAAATTACGCCTAGTGGCGGCATCAAGTACCACGCCTTTATTGGCCGATTCACAGATAATGGCACGAATATGAGGTAGGGCAGTGCGTTGGGTATCTTTAACGTATTGAAATAAACAACCGGCAGCAGCCAAACCTAAAGGTTTATCATCAACACCAAAACCAGTTAACTCTTTAGTATCAAACTGTTTGTTCAATAAGTTAATGGCCGTATCAAGATCAAATTCCCATTCTGGACGGCGACGTAAACCTTTTCTGTTCTCTATTAAACTAAAATCTTGTAGAGATTCACTATAAAGTAGTTCAGCAGGAGATAAACGCTGTAACTCAGCTTGAAGTTGTTCATTGGTTTGTGGCTCAGTCAGTACAAATCGGCCACTGGCCATATCTAAATAAGCAAGACCAAATGCAGGAGCTGAGCTTGTTTTTAGCTTTGCTTGCGGTGATTGATTATCGACGATAGCAACGATGAGGTTATCTTGTCTATCGGCTAGCAGTGCTTCATCACTAACCGTACCGGGTGTGATAACTCGAACCACTTTACGCTCAACCGGACCTTTACTGGTGGCAGGATCGCCTATTTGTTCGCAAATAGCGACCGATTCACCTAAAGCGACTAGCTTCGCTAAGTAGTTATCAGCCGCATGATATGGCACACCAGCCATTGGAATAGCATTACCACCGGTTTTACCTCGAGCGGTAAGTGAAATATCTAATAAGTCAGAGGCTTTTTTGGCATCGTCAAAAAATAGCTCATAGAAATCGCCCATGCGATAAAAGATCAAAGTATGTGGAAACTCAGCCTTAATGGTTAAGTACTGGCGCATCATAGGGGTATGTGAAGAAAGATCTTTTGTGGCAGTGGTCATGAAATGCTAAAACTCTTATGTTATTACTAGCTATATACTAGGGGGTAATTATACCGGCAGGTATTATTCCTAGATTATGCCATAAGCAGTATTAGCATTTCTTCACTTTTTAATAATTATTCCGAGCTGCTGTAATTACCTAGCCATCCATGTAGTAAACAGTGACCAAGCAATTAACCACATAACTAAAGCAATAATTATATCTATAGTCATTTTTACTTTTGGTTTGCTTAATTGTTTTGAAAGTTTGGCTGCGCCAAATGCTAAACAGCTAAACCAAGTTAATGAACCAAAAATGCAGCCAATAAGGAAATATACTTTCACCTCATCAGAGTATTGCCCGCCAACACTGCCAATAACCATCACGGTATCAATGTAGGCATGTGGGTTTAAAAAAGTAACGGCCAAGGTTGTCAGGAAAATAATCTTTGCCGATTTCTTTTTCAAAAGTGTATCAGCTGTATTTTTGCTCTGCACAAATGCAGACTTCATTGATAGTAGGCCATAAACACTTAAAAACAAGATACCACCCCAAGTGAGTATATTGAATAAAGTAGTATTATGTGACAGTAAAATACTACCACCAAGTACACCTATACTTATCAACAAAGCATCGTAAAGAACAAAAAGAGCGGCGGTCATTTTATGATGATTTTGATGAATGCCCTGATTGATTAGCATAGAGTTTTGCGTACCAATAGGTATGATCATACTTAATGTTAGGGTAAAACCTTTTGCTAAAACTAATAAGCTCATAATGGTACTCGATAAATAGTCTGTAAATTTGATAAGCGCTAGTTTGCATTAATCCTCCATTTAAATATAATTAATAATAATTAACTATCATTAGTAAAACTTATGAGGATTATGTGGGGTTATGGCAAATTTTGACTATAAACTTCTTGCTGCGCTGGCTGAAGTTATCGAACTACAAAGCTTTGAGTTGGCGGCACAAAAATTATTCATTTCACAATCAGCAATCTCTCAACGCATTAAAGCGCTAGAAGAGCATGTTGGACAACCCGTTCTTATTCGTAATCAACCTATCGTCGCGACACCAGCAGGTGAACAATTACTGAGTCATTTTAAAAAAGTGAAACAACTTGAGCATGAGCTAGTACCACTTTTATCTCCAGATAAACCGATTAAGCCGATGAAAATCTCGCTAGCGGTTAACGCAGATAGTATTGCTACCTGGTTTATTGATGCAATTACACCGGTACTTAAAAACCATTTAGTCGAGTTGAATTTAATTATTGAACATGAAGAAAGAACCTTAGATAAGTTACGAAGCGGACAAGCTATTGGCGCAGTAAGCACTATTGAAAAACCCTTAAAAGGATATCGCTCTTTCAAGCTTGGTGAGATGGAATATTGCTTGGTTGCCAGTAAAGGTTTTGCGAAAAAATACTTTCCAGAAGGGGTGAACCAAAACTCATTAAAGATGGCGCCCGCGATAAGTTATGATCATAAAGATGATATGCATGTACGTTATATTGCAAAACACTTTAGTTTGGCAGCCAGCGAATATTATTGTCATAGTGTTCGTTCATCAGAAGCATTTATCCCGTTAGCCAAGCAGGGCGTTGCTTATTGCTTGATACCTAAATTACAAATAGAGCAAGAGTTAATCGCGGGTCAATTAATAAGTTTATGCCCTGGTATGGAATTAGTAGAGACCTTGTATTGGCATAGTTGGGTGTTGGTAAAAGGTGTTAACAAAAAAATATCAGAACAAATAGTTCGTATTGGTCGTGAAAAATTAGCACATTAGCATTTTCTATTAAGTTGCAATATTCATGGTTGAAACAGTACTGTGTAAACGAAGTAATTTATCGACATGTAAATGGAAAAGTAACTTTTTATGATTGATATTCTAAAAGTTACTTTTTGATTTTTATTCTTTATTTTTCAATTGACTAAAAGTAACAGTTTGTTGTTTTTTTATTTAAAATAAAAAAAGTTATAATAAAACTTGATACTGTACGAACTTACAGTATACTTGTCTCATCAAAACGAATTAACACAACTGCTCGCGGAGTAATTTATGAAAGACGATAAAGAAAAAGCACTATCAGCAGCCTTAGCCCAAATTGAACGTCAATTCGGTAAAGGTTCAATAATGAAACTTGGTGATAATACCACCATGGATGTAGAAACTATTTCTACAGGTTCATTAGGCTTAGATATCGCCTTAGGTGCTGGCGGCTTACCAATGGGTCGAGTTGTTGAAATTTATGGTCCTGAATCGAGCGGTAAAACAACGCTAACTTTAGAAGTTATCGCCGAAGCACAACGCAACGGTAAAGTTTGTGCATTTATCGATGCAGAGCATGCTCTTGACCCTGTTTATGCTGAAAAATTAGGTGTTAATATTAATGAGTTATTAATTTCTCAGCCTGATACTGGTGAACAAGCACTGGAAATTGTTGATATGTTAACGCGCTCTGGTGCTATCGACGTTATTGTGGTCGATTCTGTTGCCGCGCTTACACCTAAAGCTGAGATTGAAGGTGATATGGGTGATTCACATATGGGCTTGCAAGCACGTATGTTGTCTCAAGCGATGCGTAAGCTTACCGGTAATTTGAAAAAATCTAATACCATGCTTATTTTCATTAACCAAATTCGTATGAAAATTGGTGTTATGTTCGGTAGCCCAGAAACCACTACAGGTGGTAATGCATTAAAATTCTACGCTTCAGTACGTTTAGATATCCGTCGTATTGGCGCGGTTAAAAACGGTGATGAAATCGTTGGTAATGAAACACGTGTGAAAGTGGTTAAAAATAAAATTGCTCCACCATTTAAGCAAGCTGAATTCCAAATTTTATACGGCGAAGGCATTAACAACTTAGGTGAGTTAATTGAATTAGGCGTTAAGCATGAGTTTGTAGAGAAAGCAGGTGCTTGGTATAGCTGTAATGGTGAAAGAATTGGTCAAGGTAAAGCTAATGCTGCTAAATATTTAGATGAACATCCTGAAATGGCTAAAGATGTTGATACTAAATTACGCGATATGTTTTTATCAAAAGCTGTTGTGGCAGAAGATAAATCAGAAGTAAAAGAAAAAGAAAAGGCATAACTGAATAATTAGCACGAGTTTTTGTTAATAACATTTAGCTAAAATTCAGCGAAAAAAAACGTAACCTTAGACGTAAGGTTACGTTTTTTTATGTCCGATAGTTTGTAGAATGATACAAACTAATCAGAAAAACTTACTCGTGGTCGTGACCACAACCGCCTTCACTATGAACATGTCCATGTTCAAGTTCATCAGCTGTGGCTTCTCGTACTTCGATAACTTCCACGTCAAAACTTAAGTCTAAACCTGAAAGTGGGTGGTTACCGTCAACGGTAATAACATCATCTTGTACGTCAATAACAATAACTGTTTGTTCGCCATCATCAGTTGTTGCACGTAGCTGTGTACCAAGAGATAGATCTTCAACACCAGCAAGTGCTTCTCTAGGAACTGTTTGAACATAATCATCATGACGCTCACCGTAAGCTTGCTCACAAGAGACAGCAACTTCGAATTTATCTCCAGCTTCGTGATCGATCAGGGCAACGTCTAAACCAGGAATTAAATATCCAGAACCTTGGATAATAGCCATTGGTTTATCTTCGTACGAGCTATCAATTAAAGTGCCTTCGCTGTCAGAGACTGCATAGTGCATAACAACGACATTATTTTTAGCTATTTTCATGTTTTATCCTAATGATTTTAAAATTTGAGCTTATTTAGCTGCAAGGGTATAAGGTAATGTCTGATTTGTCACTACGGAATCAGCTTGAGAAGCAATACGCATTGAAGGCAGGTCACCATCATTCGCTAATATGGCTTGAATGATACAACTGCCATCATCTGCTTGGTAATGAGCAAGTATATCGCCAGCTTTTCGCCAGTTTTCGCCTAATTGCTTTTCAATGACATCATCCGATTGAAAAGGTTGCTCAAGTTGAGAACTCAAGCAAAATAGGGCACGTTTGTTTTTTCCTAAATACTGCATTCTAGCGACAGTTTCTTGTCCTAGGTAGCAGCCTTTCGTGAAACTTATACCATTAATCGCTTGTAAATTAAGCATTTGAGGCACGTAATGACCACTAGTGCTGGCTGTTAAAATAGGAAAACCTTGGGTTATTTCTAATAAGTTCCATACCGACTGCGAATACATAGGTAGTGCTAATTTTTCACTGAGGGAGGTAATGCCAGCTTCTTCATCAATAATAATATAACGAGGTTGCTCACCACAAAGGTAAACTAAATTAGTCGAGCCAACTTGTATTACAGGAGTTAAGCTATCGGGAACTTGAGAGAATTCTTGCTGTAATAGGGTACTGGCCTGTTTGCCAACTAAAGCAATAAAACGTAAATCATCAGTCACATCGATAGTTACTTTAGCGAAAACGCCAAACTTTTTGAGTTCTTTGAGTGAACCCTCAATACTAGCTGTTGGTTGTAATAATAAGTGAGCAGAAGAGCGATTAATTAATCGAAAAACAGAAAAAACTTTTCCTTTTGCATCGCAGTGAGCTCCTACAAGCAAGTTAGACTCCGTGCTGCTGTTAACATCACACGTTACTTGTCCTTGTAAATACTTGCTTTGCTCTTCACCAGATAAAGAAATAGCCCCAAAATCATTAAGTTCAATAAGGTAAGTCTCTGGCAGCTGTGTTAGATATGGTAATTCTGTACTGGTGGTAATTGTCATAATGAACTCTATGAAAAAGCTATGATTGAATATTAATACCAATCGGACTAATCAATAAACTAATCTGTTTGGTATAAGGTTAACTATAGAATAGGGGCGAAAATGGCAAAAACAACTAGAAGACCGTTTTTATTAATGATATTTGGCGTTTTTAATAGCTGTGTCTTGAGAGTTATTGTTACAATGTCGCCGTGTAAATCAATTGCGTTAATCACCAGTGTTAATCAACAAGGGATACTTATGTCAGGTAACGAAGCTTCAAGCAATACAGTGACAAATAATGAAAACTCGACTAATCTTTTAAAAGTCAATAAGGCTCGCTTAAAGTGGGCATGTCGTCGCGGTATGTTAGAGTTAGATGTGTTGTTTATGCCATTTGTTGATGAAGCATATGATGATTTATCAACGAAAGATCAGTTTACCTTTGAACGTTTACTTACCGGTCAAGATCCTGAATTATTTGCATGGTTTATGGGGCATGAAGTTTGTGAAGATACAGAGCTCAACGCAATGGTTCAACTTATACTCAAACGCGTCAAAGTATAATATCAATGTAAGAGATTCCCGTTACAAGCTAGCAGTTTATAGCTTTATAGCAATATTAACTTGCTTAGTTATTCTTGTTAGCTTTACCTTCCATTATGGTTTGGCACTGGTGTTTGCAGTCGTCAGCCTTGTATCAATTAGCTTATTCTTATCAATTAGCGATAACAATCCTATCACCAGCTCACTCACCTTGACTAACACGGGTGTAATTGGGCTTAATAATGACAACATAAATTATCAACTGTTAGCTGAAAGTAGACTCAGCTTTATTGGTTGTTGGTTAGTTATTATGCCAAATAACAGTACCGCTACCCAACAAAGCAGTTCGAAGAACAGATACCCTAAACAGATTTTTATATTCAGGGATAGCTTACATGAGCAAGATTTTTCTCGCTTAGCCAGAGTGATCAATCAATTAAAATAACTCTGTGGCTTTGAGTTAAATCGTTTTTATTGTTCTGGCGAAAGTATTGTTGGTTTAGCTGTTGTTAACAAGTCAGGATAATCTAATGTGTAATGCAGACCTCTGCTTTCTTTACGTTCCATAGCACACCTTATAATAAGCTCTGCCACTTGCACCAAATTTCTCAACTCAAGTAAATTATTGCTGACTTTAAAATTTTGATAATAATCTTCAATTTCCTGTTGAAGCAATTCAACACGATGTAATGCGCGCTCTAAACGTTTAGTTGTTCGTACAATACCCACATAATCCCACATAAATAATCTAAGCTCGTGCCAGTTGTGCTGAATGACAACTTCTTCATCGGAGTCTGTAACGCGACTATCATCCCAATGAGGAAGGGTTAAATAGTGGTCACTTTGGACTAAGGTTTCACCGATCTCTATGGCAGCAGCGCGGGCAAAAACAAGACATTCAAGTAGTGAGTTGCTAGCTAAACGATTTGCACCGTGCAAGCCGGTATATGACATCTCACCAATAGCGTAAAGCTGGCTAATATCTGTTTTACCTTGATGATCAACCATTACTCCACCACAGGTATAATGTGCGGCCGGAACAATAGGAATAGGTTGCTTAGTGATATCTATGCCAAGGGACATAGTTTTTTCATAAATAGTTGGAAAATGCTGTTTGATAAACTCACTGGGCTTATGACTGATATCGAGATACATACAATCTGCACCTAAACGTTTCATTTCATAATCAATCGCTCGTGCAACAATATCACGGGGTGCTAATTCTGCGCGCTCATCAAAAGCTGGCATAAAACGGCTGCCATCAGGGCGTCTTAATTTAGCGCCTTCACCGCGAAGTGCCTCGGTAAGTAAAAAGGTTCCGGCAGAAGGGTGAAATAAGCAGGTAGGATGAAACTGATTGAACTCCATATTCGCAACGCGACAACCTGCTCGCCATGCCATCGCAATGCCATCGCCACTGGCCACATCGGGATTTGAAGTATATTGATAAACTTTACTCGCACCGCCTGTGGCTAAAATAGTTTTTTGTGCGTAAATACTTTCAACTTTCTCGGTATTTCTATTCCAAATATAGGCACCAATACATTGTTTGGGTTGGTTACCGGTATTGCTAGGCTGGCAAATAAGGTCAATTGCATTAAAACGTTCAAAGATTCTAATACGCGAATGTTGTCTTACTTGATCGGCTAAAGTGGTCTGAATTGCTTGGCCAGTTGCATCCGCTGAATGCAAAATTCTGCGATGACTATGTCCGCCTTCACGAGTTAAATGATAACGAGATTCACCCTTACTACTTTCTTCTTTATCAAATTCAACGCCTTGGTTTATTAACCATTCTAAACAAGACTTAGCATTTTCAGTGGTAAATCGAACCGTATCTTCATCACATAGACCCGCACCAGCAACGATGGTGTCTTCAACGTGAGAAGCAACACTATCATTTTCATCAAATACCGCGGCAATCCCCCCTTGAGCATAAAAGGTAGAACCTTCGTTTAATGGGCCTTTACTTAAAATGACGACATCGGCATTTTGAGCTAAATGAAGTGCCAAAGTTAAACCAGAGGCGCCACTGCCAATGATTAAAACATCACAATTGTTTTGTTGAGTCATACTTTTTGATTAAGTTCAGCTATAAAAGCGAATATATAAGTAAGGGATTTTCAGGTATTCTATAATACATAGGAATAAGTCGCCAGATAATAGCGTTTAATTAACGTTTGATAACACTCTGGTAATTAATAATGTCATTGCTGACAAGCCAATAATTCTAATTATTAAAAAAAGATCGAAATAAATAGAACTTTTTTGAAAAACGTTAGTCTTATTTTATGCGTTTGTTATGAGCCAATGGAAAATATGAGTACAAATCAATTGTCAGTGTTAAAGGATACGGCTCAAAAGAGCGAACCAAATATAGATCAACAGTTAGTTGAGCGGGTTCAGCGTGGCGATAAAAATGCGTTTAATCTGCTGGTAACTAAATATCAGCATAAAGTTGCTAATTTAGTCAGTCGTTATGTTAAAAATCATAGCGATGTACCTGATATTGTCCAAGAAGCCTTTATTAAGGCATATCGAGCATTACCTAACTTTAGAGGTGATAGTGCTTTTTATACTTGGCTATATCGTATTGCTGTTAATTGTGCAAAAAATCATAGTGTCGCATTAGGTCGTAAACCACCAAGTAATGATGTCGAAATTAGTGATGCTGAACTTTATGATACCGGTGATGCGCTAAGAGAGAATGCTTCACCAGAAAAGATATTACTGACAGCTGAAATTAAAAAAGTAATTTTTAGTACTATGGAGTCACTCCCTGATGATCTGCGCTTAGCAATTAATTTTCGAGAAATTGAAGGTTTAAGCTACGAAGAAATTGCGACGATAATGGAGTGTCCTGTAGGCACCGTGCGCTCACGTATTTTTAGAGCACGTGATGCCATAGACAAGAAGATTAGACCCTTGTTGCAAAAAAATAATTAAGTCATTTGTCAAAGCAAAATTTAACTAAGTGTTTTTAAGGTAAAATATGAGTGAAATTAAAACAGAGTCAATATCTTCATTAGTCGATAATTACTCTCCATCAACAGATGATAGTATCAGTGCGCATTTAGTTGATAACATGCTCAAGGATGAACACTTATCAAGTACGTGGCAAAACTATCATTTAATAGGTGATGTATTACGCGATGAAGTGCCACAATCGTTGCAACTAGATTTAAGTGAAACAATTTCTGCAGCTATTGCGCAAGAAGCCACTATTTTATCGCCCAACTCCTCTATGAAAACCTCTGGAAAAAATAGTCATTTATCTACTGATGAAAATGTTTCTATCAGTAATAATTCAGCAGCTCAACAGACTAACAATGTTGTTGATGCTAGCAATCGTTTTAAAGCAAAAATTGCTAATTTGATTAAGCCTATGGGGCAGGTTGCCATAGCTGCTTCTGCTGCTGCTTTAATGATTGTAGGTGTCCAAAACAATGTGATAGACAATTCCACAGTTACGCCAAGTCAAGTCGTACAAACAGTGCCTTTATCTGGTTATGCAAATCCTGTTAGCTTCAATGTTCAATCTACTCCAACTCAGCAAAGCCAACAAAGTAGGCAACAAACTCAGCAAGCAATGAATGAACAATTAGCTTCTGATAGAATTGCGCAACAGCGCCGCTTACAAGCACTGTTGAAAGATCATAATCAACAAGTTAAATTAGGTAGTAATATAAAATAGCTTGATTGGCTGAATTAGTTGATAATTACACTTTCAGCCATCATTTTTTGAGAATTTATGAAACTATCGGCATTTTTATTATTGCTGTTAAGCTTTAATGTATCAGCAATAACTGCTGATACCGAATCCGCGAAGCTTTCCCTAGAGCGACTCACCAATTCACTTCGTCAACTCAATTTCTCAACGTCATTTGTTGTGGTTAAAAATAACCAAGCAGAGCCTTATCATTGGTTGCATGGTATTGGTGAAAATGAGCAAGAATTAGAAATTTTCACTCGACTCAACGGTCCTCGCCGTGATGTTTTGCGCCAAGGCGATATTGTTAGTTATATCGAACCTGAGCAAGAACCTTATTCCATAATTTCTAGTGATGTTAGAAGTCCAATTCCAACGATTTTTCGTGGTAATATTAGTGAGCTAGAAGAAAGTTATCGTTTTATTTCTGTTGGGCGCAGCCGAATTCTTGGCCGTGTGGCTCAACTTGTTCGCATAGTATCAAAAGATAAATATCGTTTTAGTTATTGGCTTTGGCTTGATCAGAAAACAGGGTTGTTGTTAAAAATGGCGGTATTGACACGTCAAGGACAATTACTAGAGCAAATTCAATTTACTCATATTGAAGTAAATGAGCAGTTAACAGATAATCTAGAACAGTTTCAGTTAACTGAATTACCTGAGGTTGTTGAAGTAACACAACAATATAATAAAGCGCTTTCCTGGCAAGTTGACTGGCTGCCACAAGGTTTTACTGTGGTAAAATCTAATCAACATAAATTAAATAGTCATAACCAAGATGATGAAAAAGCGGTTGAATTTATGCTGTTCTCCGATGGTCTAGTTGAAGTATCTGTTTATGTTAACCTTAGCCAAGAAAAATTTAGAGCGCCTGAATATGCGAGTGATGGGGCTACAATGGTTTATAATCATATTCTGCAAGGGATAGAAGTTGGCATTGTTGGTGACATCCCTTTAGCAACGGCCAAAAAAATCGCCGAATCAATCGCCCCAGCTGTAATTGATAATGTAAAAGACAATGCTCTGCACTCGAAAGGAGAACAGCAAGATGATTAAAGAGTTAGCTAATGTTGTCGCTATCCAAGCAGGGCAAGTTACGGTTACAAGTCAAATAAAGTCAACGTGCAGTGGTTGTGCACAAGTTGATACTTGCGGCAGCGGACAAATAGCTAAAGCATTGCCACAAGCTAAACTTACTTTAACTTTACCCTATGATATCAGCGTTACTGGAGTCCCTTTGAAGGAGGGTGATTGTGTCATTTTAGCTTTACCTGAAAAGCATATTTTATCGAGTGCTGGTCAGGTTTACTTATTTCCTCTCTTTGGCTTAATTACTTTTTCCGCTATAGGGCAATGGTTGTTAAAACAACAAATATTACCTCATGAATTATTTGCGTTAGGATTTGGTCTTATTGGAGGATATTTAGGATATCGATTCGCTAAATATCAGCAAAAACAAGGTAAACAAAGCGAAAATTTACAACCTAAAATTATTGAAGTTCTTCCTTCTCCAAACCTCGATTAAAAGAGTATTAGCCTGTTACTGCTTGAAACAAAAGATATCTGAACAAAAGATAGCCCCAAGGCAGTAAATTCGTTAAAATCACGCCATTATATTATTTTAACGCCTTTTATTTGACTGCCTTTTATGAAAAATATTCGAAACTTCTCAATTATTGCCCACATCGATCATGGTAAATCAACACTTTCTGACCGTCTAATTCAGCATTGTGGCGGTTTACAAGAGCGTGAAATGGAAGCACAAGTGCTAGATTCAATGGACATTGAACGAGAGCGTGGCATAACAATTAAAGCGCAGAGTGTTACTTTAGATTATAAAGCGAAAGATGGTGAAGTTTACCAGTTAAACTTTATCGACACGCCCGGACATGTTGACTTTTCTTATGAAGTATCACGTTCATTAGCCTCTTGTGAAGGCGCATTACTCGTTGTTGATGCCGGACAAGGAGTTGAAGCGCAAACGGTTGCTAACTGTTATACCGCGCTTGACATGGATTTAGAGGTTTTACCAATTTTAAATAAAATTGATTTACCCCAAGCAGATCCTGAACGTGTATGTGAAGAAATTGAACACATCATAGGTATCGACGCTACTGACGCTGTAACTTGTTCAGCTAAAACAGGCATTGGTATTGAAGATGTTTTAGAAACTATTGTCAAAAATATTCCTTCTCCTAAAGGCAGTATAGATGAACCGCTGCAAGCGTTAATTGTTGATTCATGGTTTGATAATTACCAAGGTGTTGTTTCACTTGTTCGTGTTATCAATGGTGAAGTTAAAAAAGGCGATAAAATGTTGGTGATGTCTACCGGACAAGTTCACCAAATCGATAAAGTCGGCATATTTACACCAAAACAAACAGACACTGGTGTATTAAGAGCTGGCGAAGTAGGTTTTATCATTGCTGGTATTAAAGAAATTCATGGTGCGCCAGTAGGTGATACCGTCACTATCAGTAAGAAAGAAACAGCAAAAGCGTTACCTGGCTTTAAAAAAGCGCAACCACAAGTCTATGCTGGTATTTTCCCTATAAGCTCAGATGATTATGAAAACTTCAGAGATGCGCTTAACAAATTAAGCTTAAATGATGCATCATTATTTTTTGAACCAGAAAACTCTTCAGCATTAGGTTTTGGTTTCCGTATCGGTTTCCTTGGCATGTTGCACATGGAAATAATTCAAGAACGCCTAGCCCGTGAATATGATTTAGATTTAATTACTACAGCGCCAACAGTAAACTATGAGATTGCTTCTACTAACGGCGAAGTTGTTTCTATAGATAACCCGGCAGATCTTCCTGCAATTAATAATATTGAGGAGATTCGAGAGCCAATCGTTCAAGCGAATATTTTAGTACCACAAGAATATTTAGGCAATGTCATTACCTTGTGTATTGAAAAACGCGGCGTGCAAAAAGATTTAATTTATCACGGAAACCAAGTTGCAGTTACTTATGAACTTCCTATGGCTGAAGTGGTCATGGACTTTTTTGATAAGCTTAAGTCAACCAGTCGAGGTTATGCCTCATTAGACTATCATTTTATCCGCTTTGAAGCTGCAGACATGGTTAGAGTTGATGTCATGATTAATGGAGACCGTGTTGACGCCCTCGCTATGATTACTCACAGAGCAAACTCGGTCGCGCGTGGACGATTACTGGTAGATAAGCTTAAAGAGCTGATACATCGTCAAATGTTTGATATCGCAATACAAGCCGCTATTGGTAACAATGTTATAGCGCGAACTACCGTGAAGCAACTACGTAAAAATGTGACCGCTAAATGTTACGGTGGTGATATTAGTCGTAAGAAGAAGCTTCTACAAAAGCAAAAAGATGGTAAAAAACGCATGAAACAAGTGGGCAATGTTGAAGTGCCACAAGAAGCATTTTTAGCCGTTCTTAAACTTGATAGTTAGTTTAAGCTGTTAAGTTAATTTCTAAAGTAGCGACAGTAAATAAATGCTTGTCGCTAAAACTTTACTTGATAGAATTTTAAAATAGGAAGTGTATGGCCGTTTATTTTTCCATTATCTTAGTGATAATTACCGTATTAACAGGAATCGTTTGGTTTACTGATAAGTTCTATTTGGCACCACAGCGAAAATTGAAAGCTAGTGCCGCGCAACTATCAGCGAAAGAATCGTGTGCAGCTGAATTAACACCACAAGCGCTAGCAACGCTAACAGAACCATCGCCATTAGTAGATACCGCGGTACAAATTTTTCCAGTGATCGCTTTTGTTTTAATTCTACGCTCTTTTTTGTACGAACCATTTCAAATACCATCAGGCTCGATGATGCCAACATTACTTGATGGTGATTTTATTCTAGTGAATAAATTCAATTATGGGTTAAAAGATCCAGTGCTAAGACACAAGTTTATTGAAAACGGTTTACCTGAACACGGTGACGTTGTTGTATTCAAGTATCCACAAGACCCTAAAGTTGATTTTATTAAGCGCGTAATTGGCTTGCCAGGTGACCGAATTATTTACCGAAATAAATCACTTTATATCAAGCGAGCTTGCCAAGAGTCTGATACTAAATGTCCTGATTTTGAACAAATACAACAAAACCTTGTTGGTAAGTACGTAGGCCCAGATGCTGAGCTTGGTATGAATGAATTTGAATCTAAGATGCTAAATAAAAGCCATCAAGTATTAAATGATCGTCAAACCTTACCTCGGGTAGCTCACTACTTCCCGCAAGCAGGTACTGCCGCAGATGAATTTTTGGTCCCAGCTAAGCATTACTTTGTTATGGGCGATAATCGCGATAACTCTTTAGACGGTCGTTTTTGGGGCTTTGTTCCTGAACAAAATCTTGTCGGTGAGGCTGTTGCGATTTGGATGAGTTTCGACTTCGATAGAAGCGAAGACAGTATTTTACCTCAGTGGTTACCATCAGGTGTACGCTTTGATCGCATCGGCGAAATTATTTAACATGGCTACTTTTTTTACATGGCATAAAGAGTTATATCGTGAAAATTAATCCTCACAATCTTGCTAGATTAACCAAAAAGCTTGGTTATGAATTTAATGAACCATTATTATTGGTGCAAGCACTTACACATCGAAGTGCCAAGGGCGCTCATAATGAAAGACTTGAGTTCCTAGGGGATTCTATTTTAGGTTTTGTTATTGCTGAAGCGCTTTATGATAAGTTCCCAAAACATGACGAAGGCGATCTTACTCGCATGCGCTCTAGCCTAGTTAAAGGAGTAACGTTAGCTGAAGTTGCACGAGACTTTAACTTGGGTGAATGCTTAATATTAGGGCCTGGTGAATTAAAAAGTGGCGGTCATCATCGTGAATCTATATTAGAAGATGCGATTGAAGCCATTATTGGTGCTGTATATTTAGATTCAAATATCGAATGTTGTAAAGCACTTATCTTAAGTTGGTTCGAAAGACGATTAACGGTGATTAAACCGGGTAATGAACAAAAAGATCCTAAAACTCGCCTACAAGAATTTTTACAAGGAAGAAAGATCCCTCTTCCTACTTATGAAGTAATTGATACAACTGGGCAATCTCATAACCAAGAATTTACCGTTCGTTGCCAAACGTCAGTGATCAGTGAAGTCGTCATCGCTAAAGGAACAAGTCGTCGAAAAGCAGAGCAAGAAGCTGCTCAGCAGATACTTGCTTTAATTGAAAAAGAAAGAGAAAAAGAAAAAGAAGTAAAAATAAAACCAACAAAACAAGCTAAATTAGCAAATCCCCGACATACTAAAAGTAACCCAAGCAGCTCAAGCAAAAATAGCAGCACGAGAAAATAAATTATGCACAACGATACCTCGAATACCTATGCAGGCTTAATTGCTATTGTCGGTCGCCCAAATGTTGGTAAATCAACGTTACTAAATGCCTTATTAGGGCAAAAAATTAGTATTACTTCTAAAAAACCGCAAACTACTCGTCACCGTATTTTAGGAATTTTGACTGAAGAAAATAGACAAGCTGTATTGGTAGACACTCCTGGTTTACACACAGAAGAAAAACGTGCCATAAACAGACTAATGAACCGTGCTGCAAGTAGCTCAATTGCGGAAGTTGAGCTAATAATGTTTTTAGTTGAAGGAACTCATTGGACACAAGATGACGAGTTGGTTTTATCTAAAGTTAGACAAAGTGGCACACCGTGTATATTGGTCGTTAATAAAACGGATAATATACCAGATAAAGATGAGCTATTACCTCACCTACAAAAATTAGGTGCTATGCATGACTTTAGAGATATTGTGCCTATCTGTGCGACTAAGGGGCACGGCGTTGATACCATTCGCCAGTTATGTTTAACATCTCTTCCTGAAGGAGTATTCTGGTTCCCTGAAGATCATATTACTGATCGTTCTAGTCGCTTTATGGCTTCTGAAATTATTCGAGAGAAGTTGATTCGCTTTACTGGTGATGAGTTACCTTACTCTATCACTGTAGAGATAGAGCAATTTAAGATGGATGATAAGGGGATTATTCATATAAATGCCCTTATATTAGTTGAGCGAGACAGTCAAAAACGTATGGTGATTGGCAATAAAGGTGAGCGCTTGAAAACCATTGGTCAAGAAGCCAGACGAGATATGGAAAATTTATTTGAGAGTAAAGTCTTCCTTGAAACTTGGGTAAAAGTGAAATCAGGCTGGGCAGATGATGAACGAGCATTACGCAGTTTAGGTTATGGTGATGATTACTCAGGCTAGTTGGAATGAGGTAAATGATTGAACAAAAAGCATTTGTTTTACATAGTCGCCCGTACCGGGAAAATCAGCAGTTAGTTGATTTATTAACAGAGCAAGATGGTAAGGTGACGGCCTTAGTATATGTTGGACAATCTAAGCGTTCTATAAAAAAAGGCTTAATTCAGCCTTTTTTACCGCTAAGATTAACATTAAAAGGTAATGGAAATATTAAGTATATTACTCAAATAAACTCAATTGCCAAATCATATTCGCTGATAAAACATAGCCTATTTAGCTCTTTTTATATTAATGAATTATTGATTCGTTTATTAACAGAGCAAATTGCTTGTCAGCACTTATTTTCTCAATATCAAACAACTTTGACAGCCTTAGCTCAAGGCGAAGAAATAGCCCCACAATTACGTTTATTTGAATTAGCGCTGCTTGAAGAATTAGGATTGTCATTTGACTTTAGCCCTGTATTTGAGCACGATGCTAATTACTTTCATTATATCGCTGAGCAAGGCTTTGTGCCTGTATATGGTTCTTTTCCAAAGAATAGTACTCAATGCTTCGATAAAACCCATTTACAAGTAATTGCCCAGCGGGGATCTCTAGACCAAAGTTCATTATCCGGAAACTCGTTAACTGAAAGCTCGTTATCCGAAAGTAAGGTGACAGCAGAAGTTAGTTATACTTTTAAGTTGCTAATGAGACAGGTTATTAACCAGCTGTTAGGGAATAAGCCATTAAATAGCCGTAAACTTTTTGCAAACAAAGCATACAGTTGAGCAATTTACATAGTAGAAAAACATTATAAAAAATCAAAAAAGAGAATGAAAATGTCTGAATTATTATTAGGTGTAAACGTTGACCATATTGCCACACTAAGACAGGCGCGAGGTACTAATTACCCTGACCCTGTTTATGCCGCAAGCGTTGCAGAACATGCCGGAGCAGATGGTATTACTGTTCACCTGCGCGAAGATAGGCGTCATATCCAAGATAGAGATATTCATGTTTTAAAACAAACATTACATACTCGTATGAACTTTGAAATGGCAGTCACAGATGAAATGGTAGCCATAGCCTGTGATGTGAAACCAGTATTTTGTTGTTTAGTTCCTGAGAAACGTGAAGAGCTTACCACTGAAGGTGGTTTAGATGTTGTAGGGCAATTAGATAAAATAACTAAAGCAACAGAGCAGTTAACGGCTGCGGGTATAGCCGTAAGTTTATTTATTGATGCTGATAAAGCACAAATTGATGCTGCGGTTGCCAGTAAAGCTCCTTATATAGAAATTCATACGGGACATTATGCAGACCTAAGCTCAGAAGAAGAGCAGTTGATAGAACTTGATCGCCTAACTGTCGGTATTAAGTATGCGCATAGCTTAGGATTAAAAGTTAATGCTGGTCATGGTTTAAATTATTTTAATGTGAAGCCTATTGCTGCTATTAAAGAAATTATCGAGTTGAATATTGGCCATGCCATAATCGCGCGTGCGGCAATTGATGGCTTAGATAAAGCTGTTAGAGATATGAAGCAACTGATGTTAGAAGCAAGAAATTATAATACTTAATAAATAGTTAACGTAAGGCATGATTTAATAAACTCACTTATTTTATATTTGTTAAAATTATAGTCTACACTTTACAAATTATGGTCTACACTTTAAGGAATACGCTGTATAAGGGATTCAGCATACAAATAGGTGGGATTAATGATGCAGACACAGATGAAACCAATGCTCGAGCGTAGAAAGGAGACTCCAGAGCAGTCGGTTTGGTGGAATAAATTATCATTGGCGCAAAAATTTTCTGCTAGTAGCCTAGGGAAATTTGGTTATGAGCTTAGCTTCGTTCGTAATGACAATGGACATAGTTTAGCTGTACTTCAATGTAGTGGTGGTATCGCCGTGATTACTGAGGATGGTGATATAGATACATCACCAAATATCACCATTCGCTAACTAGTAAGAAGCTATTATTTAACAAATAAATAAGACTCCTATTACCTCCCAAGTAAACAAACTCTATAGTTGTTTTACTCACTTTTACTTAGTTAATGACTATTTTCACTCATTTCTTTAAGCGCTTCAGGTACTGCAAATAATACCTGATCTATATGTTCGAAAAACTCTAAAAACTCCGGTTCAAGCTCTTCAGTACTCAAGCCCATTTTTAATTGGGTTTCTAATTGAACGGTAATTTTGGCTAAATTTGGGGTTCCAGTATAACAACAAGCGCCATTAAGTTTATGAACAAGACGTTTTATTTGTGCGATATCTTGAACGTCAATTGCTTCACGAATACTTAGTTGAGTTTCGGGTAAACTTTCAACTAAACCTAATAACATTTCTTTTGCTAAATCAGCTTTATTGGCGCTACGCTTTAGAGCTAAAGGCCAATCAATTACCTTTGAAAGTGAGTCATCCTGGTTAATAACTTCAGGTGAAATTACCGGAGCCGTTGAGCTTACTAGGTGGTCGAAGTCGCAATACTCATAAATAATATGACGTAACATCGTTTCATCAATTGGTTTTGTCATGTAGGCATTAAAACCTTGTTGATGCATTTTTTCCCTTTCACCACTAAGTGCATGTGCAGTAACGGCTATGATGGGAGTGTTATTATTGTTAGTTAACTGCTTTATTTCTTTTAGAGCACTAATGCCGTCCATAATAGGCATTTGAATATCCATGAAAATTAAAGAAAAAGTTTCGACTTTACAGAGTTCTACGGCTGACATGCCATTGTCGGCTTCAACTACCTCAGCTACTTGCTCTAACAACAATGCTTTAATTAACTTTAAGTTGGCCTCATTATCATCAACAGCCAACACTTTTATAGGTAATACTTTATCCATAGGTGCATTCAGAGTGAGCTTTTCGGCCTGAGTTTTGATAACTGGCTGTAATACTCGGCTTAAGGTCGTTGGCGATAAAGGTTTGCTCATACAACTTATTGCACCACTGGCAATCAATGCCTCTTGTAAGCTTGGTGAAGTATTATTTAAAGCTAGGTGTATATTGCTGGAAATTGGCTGTACTTGTGCAATCGTTTTTTTCAATTCGCTTAGCGCTGTGGCTGTTTGATTGTGGCCTATAAGTGCATAGTCAAAGCCTCGTTGGGTCTGACTACTATGAGAAAGTACTTGTGATAACTCATGGCGATTTATTACACTGGTAACACGCATTTTCCAGTGCTTTAATACGTTTTTTGTGGCTTCCCGACTATGATTGTTTTCTTCAAAGTAAAGTACCGTTTTATTTGCCAGATGCTGATTATCTAACTCTAACATTAACGGCATTGCATTAATTTCACATTGGAAAGTAAACCAAAAAACTGACCCTTGATTTTTCTCACTGCTAAAACCTATATCGCCGTTCATCTCTTGGGCAAGTCGCTGACAAATCACCAAACCTAACCCAGTACCACCATATAAGCGGGTGATACTTTGATCTGCTTGCGTAAAAGCATCAAAAATGGTTCTTTGCTGGTTGGTAGTCATACCAATCCCAGTGTCGGTAACAATGACCTTTAATTTTATATTATTCTGGCTTACTTCTTCACTGGTTATATCTACAGCAACAGAACCTTGTGGCGTGAATTTTATCGCATTACTGACCAAGTTGGTGATAATTTGTTTTATTCTCATGGTGTCACCAACAAGAGAGTCAGGTAATTCTTGTGGAAGGTTTATAGATAATTCAATATTCTTTTTATGGGCTGATGGAGCCAACAATGTAAGGGTTTCATCAATCGATTCTCTTAAAGAAAAAGGAATGTTTTCAGTAACCATTTTACCGGCATCAAGTTTTGAAAAATCGAGAATATCATTAATTATGGTCAATAAATTGTTTGCTGAACGGTCAATTGTCTGTAAATAATCACGTTGATTTTCAGTGAGTGGTGTTTTTAGTACTTGTCGAGTAAAGCCTATTACTCCATTGAGTGGCGTTCGTAACTCATGACTCATATTAGCTAAAAACTCAGACTTTACTCTGTTGGCTTCTTGCGCTTTTCGCTTGGAAATACTAAGTTCGACATTTTGAATTTCAAATTGCTCTAAACTTTCTCGTAAATCTATTGTGGCTTGATCGATACTCGCTTGCATTTCATTTTGGTAACCGTCGAGCGACTGTGCCATGGCATTAATACCATTCTTTAAAAAATTCAGCTCCCCAATGAGTTGACCACTTACTCTGCTCTCTAATTTCCCTTCTCTTATTCGCTCAATTGCTTGCACCATAGAATTAATAGGCTTCGTTACTTTCTTAATGAGCCTAATTGCAAAAATAGCGCTAAGTAATGAGCCAAGTAGGGCAAAAGCAAATGCGACTATAAACTGACTTTGTTGTTGAAAATTAAGGTGGCTTTTATCAATTTGCATGGCTATATAGCCAATAATTACTGGTTTTGAGTTATTGGTAGCATAATTATATTGAGAACTGGCAATTGCTGTAATTTTTGCGTTGGTCTGATTGTTATAGTTCTCATCTATAATGGGGGTTCTAAAAATTATATAATCAGATAATGTTTCAATATTAGTGTGGTTTGGTAACTCTACCCCAGCTTTTAGTCGCATTAAATTGGTATCACCATGATAAGCACTGGTAACAAAAACCTGATTATCTTCGGTAAAAATAACAATGCTTTTTACAATGCTTGATTGATTACGGTGAGTAAAGCCGATCAGTTGACGAAGTTTATCTCTGTTCTTGCTCAATAAAGGATCTTTACTGGCAATTGCGATCGGTTCAATTATGCTTTTAGCGCGTTGTTCGAGAAAGTCATTAAGTTCAACAGAGCGGCTATAAGAAAAATAACTAGCTAAACCAAAACCGATTAAGGTGGTTGGTATAATAGTGAGTATGATAACCCAGTCTTTCAGGCTTATTTTATGCATTTTTTTGTTGAACTTTTGTGATAAATTTAGGGTAAAATACCCACTGAAATAATTAGCTATCTAAATGATTATCCAACTTAACATAAATAATCTCATAAGCTGCGATAAATTTATAGTGTAGATGGCTAAGCTACTTCAAAATAAGCATTAATTAGTTAATTATATTAGCGTAAGTTCTAGGGTGAAAATGGCAAATTATTATAAAGCAGCAGTAAAACCAAAAACGGCTAATCAACGATTGACCGTCACCGTTGATAAACTTGACATGAATGGTGTAGGTGTTGCCCGCTGGCAGAATAAGCCAATTTTTATAGCAGGTGTTTTACCCAATGAAATTGTTGATGTAAAGGTTATTGAGCAGAAAAGTAAGTATGCCCGCGCTAAACTTATCTCAATTGATAAACAAAGTGATAGTAGAGTTATACCTCAGTGTCAGCATTTTGGTCTTTGTGGTGGCTGTGATTTGCAAATGCTTGATTTAGAAGAACAGTTACTTTTTAAACAACAAAAAATTACTGACTTATTTTCCCGAAGTTTTAGCACTCAAAATTTTCCTGCTGCAATTAATACAGCACAGCTACCTTGGCAGGCCGCAATAAAAAGCTCTCCTTGGCATTACCGTCGTAAAGCTCGCATAGGAGTGCAATTCGATAAGAACGCTCAAGCGACGATTGGTTTTAGGCAAAAATCAACCAATCAACTAGCAGCAATTAAGTCATGTCCTGTTTTAGTTGAACCGCTTAATGCTATTTTTCCTTTGTTAAAGAAGTTATTGGCACAACTTACCGTAAAGTCTGCCATTGGGCATATAGAAGTGATCCAAGCGGATATTATTGATACAAACTCGGAAGAGAAAATACAAAAAGATAATCAAGTTGTACTTGTTGTTCGACAGCTAAAGTCTATGAACGAAACTGATATCGGGCTTTGGCAATCATATGCTCAGCAATATTGTTGGCATGTCATTATTGATGATGGTAACAAACAACTGCCGCTAGTTGGTATCAAAGGAGAAAGTTCTTCTGAACTATCATATGAATTAGCTGATGAAAATAAAATTTATTTTTCGAGTAGTGACTTTATACAAATTAATCATCAGGTTAATAATGCAATGATAAGCCAAGCCTTAACTTGGTTAAATATTTCAGCTACCGATAATGTATTGGACTTGTTTTGTGGTCTCGGAAATTTTAGCTTAGCGCTAGCAAAACACGCAAAACGTGTTGTGGGCGTTGAGGGATTGCAAGTCATGGTTGATAAAGCCAGGCAGAACTCGCTTATTAATGGACTTGATAATTGTCAGTTTTACCAAGCTGATTTGAATAGTCATTGGCTATTAGAGTCTTGGGTAAAAGGACAGGTTTTTGATAAAGTATTACTTGATCCCGCAAGAGCTGGCGCAGAACAAGCGGTGAGTCAAATTGCGGAACTAAAAATAGCCAGCGTGTTGTATGTCAGCTGCGATCCAGCAACATTAGCAATAGATAGTGCAATACTTGTTTCTCAGGGCTACAAGCTTGAGAAAATATCACTCATGGATATGTTTTCACAAACAAAGCATGTTGAGACTATGGTATTATTTACTCATACTAGTTAGCATTAAATATCAGAAAACCCTTAAATTTCAATGTTAAGCTAACCAATCAAAGAGAAAGGAACACCCATGGTTTCCGTGCGTAAATCACATCAAATAACAGTGCAAAGCTTTGAGCATTGGCTAATCGATTTAGCGTTAACCGATATCAAAAAAAATGCTTTGTCTGCTTTATGGTTACAAGTATCAAACTGTTATCAGCCTGAAAGTGCTGAGAAACAGCAATTGCTTCATAAAAGCATGGAAATGGTTGAGATTTTAAGTGGCCTTAACCTAGATGCTGACTCGTTAGTCGCGGCTTTTATCTCACCATTATTAGCGAATGATATTATTGAAATAGAATTTGTTAAAGAACACTTTTCTAAAGATATCCTAATGCTCTGTCAAGGTGTTGAGCAAATGGCAGCTATTAAAGCATTACGCCAACAAAGTAATCAGTTAAGTGATCAGGCTCCACAAAATATAGACAATATTCGCCGTATGTTATTGGCTATGGTGGATGATGTTCGTGCTGTAGTGATCAAGTTAGCTGAGCGTTTATGTGATTTACGCGAAAAGAAAAATAGTGATGAAGAAACGCGTGTACTGGTAGCAAAAGAGAGCGCGAATATCTACGCACCGTTAGCGAACCGTTTAGGAATCGGTCAATTAAAATGGGAGCTAGAGGATATTTCTTTTCGTTATCTTCACCCGCAAGTTTATAAAAAAATTGCTAAACTTTTAGATGAAACTCGACTAGAACGCGAGCAATATATGGCCAGCTTTGTTGGTCACTTAAATAGCGAACTGAATGCTTTAGCCATTAAAGGCGAGGTTTATGGACGCCCTAAGCACATCTACAGTATCTGGAAGAAGATGCAGCAAAAATCTCTTGATTTTGAGCAGCTTTTTGATGTTAGAGCCGTACGTGTGGTGGTTGAGCGCGTACAAGATTGTTATTCGGCATTGGGTATTGTTCATACAGAATGGCAGCATATTGCAAAAGAGTTTTATGATTATGTAGCGACCCCTAAAGCTAATGGCTACCAATCAATACATACAGTAGTTCTAGGGCCAGAGGGAAAATCGGTTGAAGTACAAATTAGAACCAAGCAAATGGATGATGATGCTGAGCTCGGTGTCGCGGCGCATTGGCGTTATAAAGAAGGGAATGCGAGCGGTAAAAGTAATAGTTTTGATGATAAAGTTGGCTGGTTAAGAAAAATTTTGCAATGGCAAGATGATGTTGCTGAAAGTGGTGAGTTGCTTGATGAATTACGAAGTCAGGTATTTGAGGACCGAATTTATGTATTCACCCCTGGTGGCGATGTTATCGATTTGCCTATGGGTTCAACTCCTTTAGATTTTGCTTATTATATTCATTCTAATGTTGGCCATACCTGTATTGGTGCAAAAGTCTTTGGAAAAATAGTACCTTTTACCCACCAGTTGCAAACAGGTGATCAGGTGGAGATACTTACCAGTAAACAACCTAATCCGAGCCGAGACTGGCTTAACCCTAATTTAAACTATATTCACTCCTCACGGGCTCGTGCAAAAGTTCAGCACTTTTTTAAATTACTCGATAGAGATAAATACATTGCTTTGGGTAAAGAGTTATTTGATACCGAAATAGCTAAGTATGACTTAGCCTCTACGGACTTATTAGCGGCAGCAAAACGCTTTAATATGAAAACTGTCGATGATCTTTATGCTGCTATAGGTAGTGGTAACGCGAGATTACAGCAAGTTATCAACCACTTTACCCAACTTGATAGTAAATTAAAGCCTAAACCTGAAATAGACCCGCAAAGTTTAGTTAAACAAACGACAACCAGTAAAGCCTTAGCGCAAGACGATAATGGTATTACTGTTTCCGGGGTTGGTAATTTACTCACGCATATGGCTAAGTGTTGCCAGCCTGTTCCCGGTGATACAATTTCGGGGTTTATTACTCAAGGTCGGGGTATTTCTGTGCATCGACAAGATTGTGAACAATTGGCTAATGCCCTTAATTTACAACCTGAGCGGTTAGTTGAAGTACAATGGGGAAGTGAGAATAAAATAAGTTACCAAGCCACAGCACAAATTATCGGCAGCGATAGACAAGGCTTATTACGAGATATCTCGACCATTATTGCTAATGAAAGAGTAAGTATTGTTGGCATGGATAGTAATACTGATAAAGTAAAACAAACGATGAGTATGAACCTAAAATTAGAAGTCGCTAGCAGTGAATTATTAACGCGCGTCTTGGATAAATTACGCCAACTGGATGATGTTACCCAAGTAAGGCGACTTTAGTTACTTTCGGGAGTTGCTCTGGAGAGTAACTCAATCCGGTGTCTTAAATAATGATAAATATAATAAAGCGAAGAAGTAAAATAAAATGTTAAATGAACAAGCCTCAATAGAAAAACTACGTTGGATTATGACTCAATTGCGGAATCCTACAACAGGATGCCCATGGGATATTAAACAAGATTTCGCTTCTATAACGAGTCACACGTTAGAAGAAGCTTATGAAGTGGTTGATGCAATCGAACAAGGTGATTTCGTCGAGCTTGAGAAGGAGCTTGGAGACTTACTCTTTCAGGTGATTTTTTATAGCGAATTAGGTAAGGAACAGCAACATTTTGACTTAGATACTGTGATAGCGGCAATCTGTGAAAAACTCATCCGACGTCATCCTCATGTATTTGCTCAGGCAAGTTTGCAAACAGATGAAGAAATCAAAGCCAATTGGGAAAATGAAAAGGCGCTAGAAAGAGAGCAAAAAAATCAACAAAATGTGGGTAAAGATGCGGTTCTTGGTAAATTAAGTATTTTGGCAGATATTCCAAAAAACTTACCCGCATTATCACAAGCAGCAAAAATTCAAAAACGCTGTTCTCATGTGGGATTTGATTGGGATAACATGCCTGATGTCTTCGCTAAAATTGAAGAAGAAGTACAAGAGGTTAAGGACGAGCTAGAAGCTGACTCTCTCGATAAAAAGGCATTAGCCGAAGAGTTAGGTGATTTAATGTTTGCGGTAGTAAACTTATGTCGTCATGCCAAAGAAGATCCAGAAACATTGCTTCGCCAGGCGAATAAAAAGTTTAGCAAACGCTTCATTGGTGTTGAAGAACAAGTAAACCAATCAGGCAAAAGTTTTACTGAACATGACTTAGCTGAACTAGAACATTATTGGCAGCAAGTTAAAATCCAAGAAAAGAAAGTATAAGAACATTTCTCGATACGTTTATACCCAGAAATAAGATATTTAATATGACCGAAAATATGACAGCAAAAAACTCTCCAAATAAAGCACAAAATACAACTCACGTTACCATAGCGCTAACTAATCCAAAAACCCCAACTAATGTTGGTGCCGTAATGCGTGCAGCAGGTTGTTATCAAGCGGATCAAATTATTTATAATGGTAATAGGTATGCCCAAGCTGCCAAGTATCATAAACAGACTCTACAAACTGATACCTTCAACATGATAGATAAAATCCCGTTAGTGCAGGTAGAAAGTTTTATAAGCATAAAAGACTCACTGGAAAGTATTCCATCGTCTGCTAAAATTATCTGTGTAGACTTAGTTGAAGGTGCAACGCCGTTACCACATTTTATTCATCCCCTTGAGGCTGTTTATATTTTCGGCCCTGAAGATAGTTCGATAAAACAAGAGGTCATTGATATAGCTGATGATGTCGTTTATGTGCCAACTGTGGGCTGTATGAATCTAGCGGCTACGGTTAATGTTTTACTTTATGACAGACTAGCAAAATCTTTGACTAGTCAAGAAGACTCAATGTTAGCGGACAATGCGTTGATTCGAAAAAGTCGTGATACCAATAACACCTCAAAAGTTAAGTAGCGCTAACATTAAATGTATGGCTATTATTATTTAGTCTATTTTTCACTTATAATTTATGAGCAAAGGGAGTTATTATTTGAATTCAGAAATGGAATACCAATTAGCCCAAGCTGGAAATAAAGGTAAAGTGTTAATTCTAAAAGTCACGGGAATATTCTTTGTTGGTTTAGCCATTCTAGGTGTGGTATTACCTATTTTACCAACGACACCATTTTTACTAGTAGCAGCTGCCTGCTTTGCTAAATCCTCCCCTGCAATGCAGCGAAAACTTTTAGCCAATAAAACATTTGGGCCATTAATTCATGATTGGCAAAAATATCGGAGTATTCCTAGAAAAGCTAAAAGAATCGCTTTATTAACTATGATTCTCTCAGTCTGTTGGTCGGCTTTTATGTTGCAAAGTGCAATGTTAACAGCGCTTGTAGTCGCTTTGGTTATTGGTCCGTTTATTTTTATATTGCGCTTACCCGAGAGTAAATAATGAATAAGTTGGTTATAAATAAAGGGTGCTGGCTCAATAGTTGTAAAAGCTATAAGCACTAAACTAGATAAGTCAGCATTGTCATTTTAGAGATTAAAAGGTGGCTAATAAATTGGCTAACTAAGCGCTTTAGTAACTATGGCGGCCAAATGATCAGGCAGCGTTAAAGTTAAAGCAATATCATGTCCTTGTTCAGACATTTTTTTCCATGTTAATTGCACAATACGAACAATCTTGGCTTCATTATCTTGCTCGGTATATTTTGCTGCAAACTCATCAAAGTAATGCATAAGAAAAACTAAACAGGCGACATCTTCTAAGGTTTGGCTATCATTATTAGTGCTTAAGTTTTCTTTTCTAATAATTGCAGCGCATTGCTCTGATTCTTCTACAGTGTAACCTTGTTCAATCATAATACTTGCTGTTAGTTCTGCATGAAACTTTCCTTGGGCAATTCGCCACTGATAGTAGCCTGCTTTCCCTTCGGAAAATTCAGTACGCTTTAACTGCCAACGTTTTATATGCTGTGCTCTAACCGCAATTTTTAATAGCTCATTCGCTTCAGGCCAATATAAGTTTAAACAGTCAGTCATTTGTTGTCCGTAAACTAACTCTTTTGCTTGGTTCTCACCATTAACCAAAATTGTATTTGGGTCTTGGCGATTAATTTCGTCAATGGCGGATAAGGTGTTGTTTAAATTTTCTATAGTCATTTTAAAGTCAATCTAAGGCTTAATTCAGGTAAGTTGCGTTATTATACGCAACTACTTATAAAAAAAGTATCAAAGCAAATTAAGTTAACGACAAAAATAATAAAAAATAGACAAATTTATAGCTGTGATGGCTTGTTGTTATTGTTGTTCCTTTAGCTTTTACGTATAATACTTTCCCGTCCTGCTTGTTTGGCAAAACTCCTATTTCAACAACTTAATATTTACACTATTACTGTGTTTTAGTCTTACTAAATACAAGTATATAGAGTCATTTATAAAAGTTAGCTTGAAATAAAGTTATAAATATTAACCAATTAAGCACAAAATTCTGTTTTTCTGACATCGGTGTAGACATGACAACTAGATATATTTTTGTAACTGGCGGTGTAGTATCGTCTCTTGGTAAAGGCATTGCCGCAGCCTCATTGGCAGCAATTCTTGAAGCGCGTGGTTTAAAAGTTACCATGCTGAAACTTGATCCGTATATTAACGTTGATCCAGGTACCATGAGCCCTATACAACATGGCGAAGTTTTTGTTACCGAAGATGGCGCAGAAACCGATCTTGATTTAGGCCATTATGAGCGCTTTATCCGCACCAAAATGACTAAACGTAATAACTTTACTTCGGGTCGAATTTACCAAGATGTTTTAGCCCGCGAGCGTAAAGGTGAGTTTTTAGGCGCTACCATCCAAGTTATTCCTCATATCACTAACGATATTAAGCGTCGTGTTATTGAAGGTGCTGAAGGTTACGATATCGCTATGGTAGAAATAGGCGGTACAGTTGGTGATATGGAATCACAACCTTTCTTAGAAGCTATTCGTCAATTGGCATTAGAGGTTGGTCGTGATCGTGCTATGTTTATGCATTTGACCTTAGTACCATATTTGGCTGCGGCAGGTGAAATCAAAACTAAACCAACGCAGCATTCAGTAAAAGATTTACGCTCTATCGGTATTTTTCCTGACATTTTAGTATGTCGTTCAGACCGTGCTATCCCTAACGCCGAACGCGCTAAAATATCACTCTTCACTAATGTTGAAGAGAAAGCGGTTGTATCAATGCGTGATGTGGACAGTATTTATAAAATACCAGCATTATTAAAAGCTCAAGGCACCGATGAAATAGTTGTTAAGCGCTTTGGTTTAGACGTACCTGAAGCAGACTTAACTGAATGGGAAGAAGTACTTTACCATGAGGCAAATCCTATCGGTGAAGTGACTATAGGTATGGTTGGTAAGTACACTGAATTACCTGATGCTTACAAGTCAGTAAACGAAGCCTTAAAACATGCAGGTCTTAAAAACCAAGTAACTGTAAATATCAAATACATTGACTCGCAAGATGTAGAAGTCAAAGGTGTTGAGATGTTAGCTGACTTGGACGCTATTTTAGTCCCTGGTGGTTTTGGTGAACGTGGTGTTGAAGGTAAAATTTTAACCGCACAATATGCGCGTGAAAACAAAGTACCTTATTTAGGTATTTGTTTAGGTATGCAAGTAGCCTTAATTGAATTTGCTCGTAATGTTGCCGGTTTAACCGATGCGCACAGTACTGAATTTAATAGTGAAACTCCATACCCAGTGGTTGGCTTAATCAGTGAATGGTTAGACGAAGAAGGCCAAGTTGAGTACCGAAATGAGCAATCAGATTTAGGTGGCACTATGCGTTTAGGTTCACAATTGTGCCACTTGGTGAAAGGTACCAAGGCTTGCGACGTATATGGTAGTGAAACAATCAATGAGAGACATCGTCATCGTTTTGAGGTAAATAATAACTACCGAGAACAATTAAGCAAAGCTGGTTTGATTTTCTCGGGTTTATCGTCAGATAAAAGTTTAGTTGAGGTGATTGAAATAGCGGATCACCCATGGTTTATAGCGGGTCAATTCCATCCTGAGTTTAATTCTACTCCACGTGATGGTCATCCGTTATTCGAAAGCTTTGTTGCAGCCAGTTTTAAACTGCAGAAAAGCTAACCGAAGACACCATATAAAACCGTAGCTATTGCTGCGGTTTTTGCTTTAAGTTTAGGAAGAACATTATCCTATACGTTTATAAGTGTAGTCATAGCAAAATTAAAAATTAACTTTATTGCTCAGCAGTTTGTTTGAGCGTCATCAAAATTAGTAGGAATGATAATGTCAAAGATTAGCAAAATTTTAGCACGTGAAATCATGGATTCTCGTGGTAACCCAACCGTTGAAGCCGATGTATATCTTGAATCAGGTGCTTTTGGTCGTGCCGCAGCTCCTTCTGGTGCATCAACAGGCTCACGTGAAGCTCTTGAATTACGTGATGGTGATAAAGCACGTTATTTAGGTAAAGGTGTTTTAAAAGCTGTTGCAGCAATAAACGTTAACATTCAAGCAGCTCTTATTGGTCAAAGTGCTTTAGACCAAGCTAACATTGATCAAATCATGATCGATTTAGATGGCACAGAAAATAAAGAACAATTTGGCGCTAACGCAATTCTTGCTGTTTCTTTAGCAACGGCTAAAGCAGCTGCAAACGAAAAGAAAGTTCAATTATTCGAACACATCGCTGACTTAAATGGCACGCCAGGTGTTTACTCATTACCATTACCAATGATGAATATCATCAATGGTGGTGAGCATGCTGATAACAATGTTGATATCCAAGAATTTATGGTTCAACCTGTTGGCGCTAAAAGTTTCCGTGAAGCTTTACGTATGGGTGCTGAAATTTTCCACGCACTTAAAAAAGTATTATCTTCAAAAGGTATGAGTACTTCTGTTGGTGATGAAGGTGGTTTTGCTCCTAACTTAGAATCTAATGCCGATGCATTAGCAGTAATCAAAGTGGCTGTTGAAGCTGCTGGTTACGAATTAGGTAAAGACGTAACGTTAGCGATGGATTGTGCTGCTTCTGAGTTTTACGATGCGGACAAAGGTATTTACGACCTTACTGGTGAAGGCAAGCAATTTACGGCTAACGAATTTTCTGACTTCTTAGGCGAGCTTTGTAAAGAATACCCTATCGTTTCAATTGAAGATGGTTTAGACGAGTCAGATTGGGATGGTTTCAAATACCAAACTGATTTATTAGGTGATAAAGTTCAAATCGTTGGTGATGATTTATTCGTTACAAACACTAAGATTTTAGCGCGTGGTATTGAAAACGGTATTGGTAACTCTATCTTAATCAAATTTAACCAAATTGGTACATTAACTGAAACGTTAGCTGCTATCAAAATGGCTAAAGATGCTGGCTTTACTGCTGTTATCTCTCATCGTTCAGGTGAAACTGAAGATGCAACTATTGCTGATTTAGCGGTAGGTACAGCAGCAGGTCAAATCAAGACAGGTTCTTTATGTCGTTCTGACCGTGTTTCTAAGTACAATCAATTATTACGTATTGAAGAGTACTTAGGTGATAAAGCTATATTTAACGGTTTGTCAGAAGTTAAAGGCCAATAATGCTCAATACTTTTGCCAGTGAATAAAATTACTTCGTAGCATGTACTCACTGACTATCGTCAGCTCCGTGCAAGCGCCTAGTTCTTTTAACTACTAGCTTCAGTATTAATCATTATGAATGCTATTTGAATAGATGAATATTAGATATTAAAAACGCGACTTAGGTCGCGTTTTTTTATGCTTACAGTTTTAAACCTTAATATTTAAGTATCAGGAAAATCTTTTATAATCTCAGTGATTAACAAAGCTGTTTGTTCAGGACTTTCAAGAGGAAACATATGTCCGCCTGTAACCGTTTTAAGTTTTATGTGCTTATTAAGTTTCACAAAGCGACTAAAAATGTGATGAGGGAAAACATCGGTAGTGTCACCGTATACCAAGGTTGCAGGTACGGTTAATTTATTTTTATAACTGGATAAATTCGAAGGGATATTCCTAAAAATATTTGCTTCAACTTGTGCATCAAAGCTCAATACCAATTGATTATTACGTTCACAAATACCATGCGTTATATAATCAGCTAAACAGCGACTATCGAATGCTTTAAATAGTTTCCTTCCAGAAAATAACGCACCAATATCAGACCCTAATGGCCATTGACTACGACGGTTTTTAGCACGACCTGCAGGGCTAAATTTATCTATCCATTTAGTCTTCTTCAACAACCTAGCAGCAAGTGCGCCAGCCCCGCTTAATGCAGGAGGATCTAACATGATAAGCCCTTTAAATAAATCGGGTCTTTGACAGCAAGCAATAAAAGAAATCACACCGCCAAATGAGTGGCCAAGACAAATGACTTTATTGCCATCAACTTGTTGCGATTCAACATGATTTATTAACTCTTCAACTTGAGCCTGCCAGTTATGGTTAATGGGCATTTTAGGATCATGACCATACTTATCTAATGCGATAACGTGTGTACTTTCAGGGAGGTAATTAAATAATGTTTGATAACTACCTGCAGGGAACCCATTAGCGTGGGCAAAATTTATAACATTTTTTGGCATTGAGTTTATTTGATGATAAAGGTGAACACAAAATTTAAACGGGTGTTTCAATTTTGTCAACAAGTTCTTATTTTTCAGCTATAAAACTTCATTGATATATATCAGTTCAGCTGATTGTATCTTGCTGGTCTTGCTTATCTATTCACTTGGTTTTTACGCTTCTTACAACTGCTCAAGCGAGTATGCAAATGTAGATAGATCTTTTTAGCTAAATTTCTTATAACAAGATCTTCTAACGATACTTTCTTTTAATGATTGATATTACCAAGGTAACTTACCAAGTTTCTCACTAGGAACTTTATATTTTGAAATTAAAAAGGGCATATTTATAATAAAATATGCCCTTAAAATAACTAATTTATGTCGGTAAAGTAATTAACTACCGTTTAAAGTAAATCTGTTAATTGCTTTTCAAGCTTGACCTGATCAATAGTGAAGTTACGAATACCTTCAGCAAGTTTCTCTGTTGCCATTGGGTCTTCATTCATCTGCCAGCGGAACTCTGCTTGGCTTAAAGCGGCTTCTTTTTCTGCCGTAGCTTCACAAGCCGTTAATTTTTGGATTACCGTGTCAGTGCTGTTTGCTAGTTCTTCCATTAACTGTGGGCTGATTGTTAAACGATCACAGCCGGCTAATTCAAGAATCTCGCCGATATTTCTAAAGCTTGCACCCATTACTACGGTGTTAAAACCTTGTTGTTTGTAATAATTAAAAATACTGGTAACAGAAACAACACCAGGATCTTCATTACTTGCATAGTCATTTCTACCGGTATCTTTTTTATACCAATCTAAAATACGACCAACAAAGGGAGAGATTAAATAAGCGCCTGCTTCAGCACATGCGCGTGCTTGTGCAAAGCTAAATAACAAGGTTAGGTTACAGTTAATACCTTCTTGCTCAAGTTGTTCTGCTGCTTTAATACCTTCCCAAGTAGAGGCAAGTTTAATTAAAATTCTATCGTTACTAATGCCTGCTTCGTTATACATGGCAATCAGTTTGTGGGCTTTAGTAATAGATGCAGATGTATCAAAAGATAATCGAGCATCCACTTCAGTAGATATACGGCCAGGGACAATTTTTAAAATTTCCAGACCAATTAACACTGAAAGTTTATCTGCAGCATCTATAACTTGTTGTTCTGCACTGTCAGATTGTGTTTTAGCCCAAACAACAGCGTCTTTAACTAGCCCTTGATAATTAGGTAAAGAAGCGGCTTTTAATAAAAGCGATGGATTTGTTGTCGCATCTTGAGGTTGAAACTTTGCAATAGCCTCAATATCACCCGTGTCAGCCACAACAGTGGTCATTTGTTTTAATTGTGCAAGCTGTGAAGAAGAATTTGTCATGGCGTTACCTTAAATAGTGTTCCGGAAATTTGATTGCTAAGTATCTCTAAATTCGATATTGAATGTAGCTGGTGAAATATTACAACATAAAAATAAAAAAGCACCCTTTATTGCGCTATTTTTAACAAGATATTACATTTATGTTTGTAAGTTACGCCAAACATGAAAAATAACGCAAATAGTGTCATTGATTAAACGCTATTAACATAGTTAAAGCTTATGATATATTATGCTTAATTAAGTACTCCCTGAAATTGGCTTAAAACTATGTTACTTGTTGTTTCACCTGCGAAAAAATTAGATTTTGAATCTCCTCTGGCTACAGAAAAATTTAGTCAACCTGGCTTGCTTGAACAAAGCCAATTATTAATAGATGACTGCATTAAACTTTCACCAAGTGAAATCGCAAGCTTGATGAAATTGAGTGATAAACTTGCTGGCTTAAATGCTGCACGTTTTGGGCAATGGTCAACACCTTTTACTCAAGATAACGCAAGACAAGCTATATTGAGCTTTAATGGTGATGTTTACACTGGACTTGACGCGCAATCTTTTAGTGATGAAGACTTTGATTTTGCCCAGACAAATTTCAGAATCCTGTCAGGTTTATATGGCTTATTAAAGCCGCTTGATTTAATGCAAGCCTACCGTTTAGAAATGGGGTGTAAGCTTGGTAATAGTCGAGGTGATAATTTATACCAGTTTTGGGGCGAGATCATTACCGATGAACTGAATAAAGCCTTAAATGAGTTAGGTGATGATGTGCTTATTAACCTTGCCTCAACCGAATACTTTAAATCAGTAAAGAAAAAATCGTTAAACGCTACCATCATTACACCAACATTTAAAGATTGGAAAAATGGTCAGTATAAGATAATCAGTTTTTTTGCTAAAAAAGCACGCGGACTGATGGCGCGTTACATCATTCAGAATAAGTTAACATCCGTAGAGCAAATTAAGACCTTTGATTTAGCGGGTTATCAATATAACGAAGCTATGTCTAAAGACAATGATTGGGTATTTACTCGTAAAGAAAGCTGATAATCAACTTAGCCAGTAACCAACTCAGTTTACTGGTATTGATTATGATAAATTTTAAACATTTTAACAGGAGGTGACATGTTAACTTTACTAGCAAAGCTACTACATGCCTTAAACAGTGATAGTTCCATTAGGCAAATAGCCTTAGCAATAGCGTTAGGTTTTATCGTTGGTTTATCGCCAATATTAACCTTGCATAATATTGTTATAATATTTTTTGTATTAATCATCCGAGTGCATTTAGGTAGTTTCATCCTCGCGGCCGGTTTCTTCTCTGGTCTGAGTTATTTATTATCTCCCGCCATTGTTCAAGTGGGTGAATCCCTATTAACACAGCCAAGTTTGACTGGTTTCTTTACTTCATTATACCAACTCAGCTTGTTTAAATTAGCTCACTGGCATCACACCTATGTTTTAGGTGCGTTTGTTTTAGGCGCTGTTTTATGCGCACCTATATACTTTATCAGTAAGTTTATTATTGAGAAGTATCGAGTGCATATTATGACGTTTTTTGAGAAATTTAGAATTGTTAAGGCATTAAAAGCATCTAAGTTTTATGGTTTGTATACCAGTTTTACAGGTGAATCTAGCTTAACTAAAGGAGGCCTGTAATGGCACGGTTTATTCGTTGGCAAGGAATGGTTGCCTTTGTTCTATTAACTGCATTAGTTGCTGGTTTGTTGTATCTATTTGCTGAAAGCTTAGTCAAAAGCGCTATCGTTAGTTCTGCAGAAAGTGCTTTTGGTGCTGAAGTGAATGTGGCAGAAGTACAGCTTGGATATTCGCCTTTACAATTAAGTGTTTTAGGTTTGCAAGTTACCGATAAAGATTCCCCCACACAGAACTTATTTAGCTTTGAGCGCGCTACTGCGGGTGTTGATGTTTGGCAATACCTATTTGGTAAAATTATTATTGATGAACTCGAAGTAAGCCAGTTAGCATTTTCTGGTGTTAGATCTCAAGCGGGTAAAGTTTATGTTGATGAAGTAAGTGATCAAGCAGAAGAAAGTTTATCAGATCAAGCGAAAGCAATGCTGCCAGAAGTGGATATGCAATTACCTGATATTAAAGCCCTACTTGATGACAGTAACTTGTTAACGGTTAAAGCCAGTAATGAATTAAAAAACAGCTATAAAGTTGAGCAAGCTAAGCTTATAGCGTTGAAAACACAATTACCCAGCAAAGCTAAATTGAAGTCTTACCAAGATAAAGTAGAAGCGTTAGGTAAAATGAAAGTTAGTTCACTCGCTGATATTGAAAAAATAAAAACTGAATTTGATAAAATTAAAGCTGAATTTAAGGCAGATCAAGCACTGATTAAAAAAGCTAAACAGCAAGTGTTAGATAGCAAAGATTTATTAGCTCAGCAAATTAATGAGTTAAAAAATGCGCCGACAAAGGATTGGCAACAAATAGAAAAAACATACCAGTTAGATAGTATTGATACGGAAGATTTTGCTCATATTCTCTTTGGTGAAAAAGCTAGAGACTACGTACAAAAAGCACAATGGGCCTATGAACAAATAGCACCCCTTATGACTGATATGAAAGGTGATGGCACAACCAGTGAAGTGAAATCTCACGCTAACGGACGTTTTATCTTTTTTAAAGAAGATTCTCCATTACCCGCTATATTAATTAAAAAGGCATTGTTCTCAATTAAACTTGAACAGGGTGAAGTCAAAATCACTGGCAGTTAGCTTACGCATCAACATTGGATTAGAGGTAAAGATAGCCTTATCAATATTAATTCAATTGATAATGGTGAGCTTAAATTGAGTAGTAATTTTAAGTTAACGCAATCAGGTGATTTTAGTGCGAACGGTGACTGGCTTGTTAATAACAGAACATTATCCAATACTGAGTTAACACAAAGCAAAGCGTTAACTTTATCACTAAGTGCAGGGAAACTTGATGGCATAGGTAGCTTTAACGTAATTAATGGGGAAGTTGAGGCAACTAATCAGTTCTCACTTAAACAAGCGAGCTATCAAGGTGAGGCAGAGTCAAAAATTACCAAGCTATTACTTGATACCATTAAATCATTAGATAGTTTGACTGTTGATGTTGGCGTGAATGGCGAGCTTAGCAAGCCAAGCTTTACTATTGCTTCGTCATTAAATGATGCACTAACTGGTGCTTTCAAACAGCAGGTTTCTGCTAAATTGGATGACTTTAAAAAGAAAGTTAATAAAGGCTTAAATGAAAAATTAACCAATGCCTTGAAACTAGGTAATAGTCAATCTGCAGAGTTGCTTGACCTTGAAGCACTATTAACTGATTCAGATAAAGCGTTAGCTGACTTAAAGAACTCAGATATTGTCAAACAGCAACAGAAAAAGCTAGAAGACAAAGTTAAAAATAAAGCTAAAGATAAATTAAAAGATAAACTTGGTGATCTATTTGGTTAAAGTAGCTATTCGCTAAAGCGATCAATGAAAGGGCATTCTACGCTACTGCTTATTTATTAATTATCACAGGTCTTAAAATATAAATTTATTAACTGGTAAGGGAATGAAAATGAATAAATATATAGCAGAATGTATTGGTACCTTTTGGTTGGTTCTGGGTGGGTGTGGCAGTGCAGTACTAGCTGCTGGATTTCCTGATGTTGGCATTGGTTTATTGGGTGTATCATTCGCCTTTGGTTTAACGGTGCTAACGATGGCTTATGCGATAGGGCATATCTCGGGTTGTCATTTAAATCCGTCAGTATCGGTAGGTCTTTGGGCTGGAGGACGCTTTCCTGCTAATGAATTGATGCCTTATATCATTGCCCAAGTCATTGGCGCGATTCTTGGTGCTGGCGCTTTATACCTTATAGCGAGTGGCCAACCAAGTTTTGATTTATCAGCGGGTTTTGCGTCAAATGGTTATGGCGCACATTCGCCCGGTGGATACTCTATGACAGCAGCGCTTGTCGCTGAAGTTATATTAACTATGATGTTTATTTTTGTCATTATGGGAGCAACGGACAAACGTGCCCCTGCAGGTTTAGCACCTATCGCGATTGGTCTGTGTTTAACTTTAATTCATTTGATCAGTATTCCGGTGACCAATACGTCAGTAAACCCTGCACGTAGTACCGGTGTTGCATTGTTTGTTGGTGATTGGGCTGTAGCGCAATTATGGTTGTTCTGGGTTGCGCCTATTGTTGGTGGTTTTGTTGGTGCTAAGTTATATCGCTTAGTTGCTAAAGAAGAACAAGATGATAGCTAGCCCAGCACTTTAAAGTAGCTTGAGTATAAACATAAAAAAAGACCGGGTTGCTATCAGCAAATCGGTCTTTTTTATATTCTTATGTTTTTATAATGTTACCAGTAACTACGCATTGCAACGGTAAAACTCCAGCCATCATATGCACCGCCATCATTAGCATTATCATCCATTTTTGCATACTGTAAGCCAGCTTGAAGTTTTAATTTATGGTCGTTTATAAACCAGTTAACACCAGCATATACTTCTTGGTATTTGTCACCGCGCTCACCATCTACGCTGCTTTGACCATATTCATCAACTACTTTGCTATCATAACGGCCTAAACGAACGCCATTATCTTCTGAACTATTCAGGTAAGTGTAACGAGCAACCCATTGAATTTTTTCACTTTGTTGATAGGTTGGCATCACGACCACACCAAAGAGATCACTCTGGCCTAAGTCTCCTTTACCCCAAGATATATCACTCTGTAAACCCCAGTCGTTTTGTTTAAACTTACTTGAAGTACTCATAACTTGAGAGAAGTCACGGGTGTTACCGTCTTCATGGGTGTCGTTATAGACATAATCAAAGCTCACTTCAGCTTTATCCCAAAGGTTATTTTTTGCTAACTTTTTACTGGTTGAAAACATGGCGAAATAACTAGCATCGCTAATCGATATTTCATCAGAGCCGTCACTAGAAAATATGCCTGTTTTATACGACCAATCATCAGTGAGCTTAGTTTTAACGCTTACCCCGGTAAAATACTCTGAGGTGAACCATAAATTATTTGTTAGGTTGTTACGCTGTGGTGTTAGTAGTTTTTTCGACGAAGTTTTACCATCTAAAGTAAAACCTGTCGATTGTTTCAAAAATTTTAGTTCGGTGTCTTTATCTAATGACCAACTAACATTGGCATCCGTTAATCGGTTATAAGCATCACCTAATGAATCGTTTAAATTTATATCTGCTTCTAAAGCAACTTTAAACTCACCGTACTTGCCTTTAAAGCCGAAGCGAAAACGACGCCATAAGGTGTCGTTAAAATCGCCCTGGTCGCTATCCACCCAAGTAGAGTCTAATTGCAAACGACCAGACAATTTAAGGTAATCACCTTGTTCATTGTCATATAAGTCAGCAAAATCCCAAGCGTCTTCAAAACTGCTTTCAGTACGTTTATTTACTTCAGTGTCTTGGTTTGCTTTGGTGTTTATTTCATGGCTTTCACTTTCTATATTCGATTTTGCATGAGCAAATGAAATACTAAGTGACGTTGCCACCGCAAGTGCGATGATTGTTTTAACTCGTGGGGATTTTTTATTAGTTAATGGCTGGTTTTTCATATTAATTACTATCATAAAGTTGAAGACCCAATTATTAAGGTTTGCTCGTAGTTTGAGCAAAACCCCCATAAATGTCGGACTATTCATTACTAAACAGATTAAATCACAAGTTAATATAGGGCTGTTATTTAATGCGTTTGGTATAACTTCATCCATAAAGTGAATGCGCCGCTATTACAGCATTGCTTTATGACAGAAATATTACATACCGAGACTTAAGTGCAATAAAAGTGTCACAATAATGTAACTCTTGAATGGCAGTGATATACCCAAACAAGATGAAATTGCTTGGGTATAACTCGGTAAAGGGTTACTTAGCTGCCTTTGCTCGCTTAGCTTTTTTCTTCACTTGTTTTTTAGTTTTGGCTTTTTTCTGAGAGGTAGTAAGCTTAACTTTTGCCTTTTTATTGACCACGCGAGATTCTTTGTTTTTCGGTCGTAAGTCTGCAATAAAACGGCGTGACAAGCGTTCTTTGGTATAGCGTTCTATTTTACCAATAACAGCCATATCATGAGCTTCAACTAAGGAAATAGCCGTACCCTTTTTACCCGCACGACCAGTACGGCCAATACGGTGAATATAAATATCTACTTTACGTGGCATATCAAAATTAATAACATGGCTGATATCATCTATATCAAGACCACGGGCTGCAACATCTGTTGCCACTAACACTTTAACCTCGCCCTTTTTAAAACGTTCTATTTCCTTGTTACGTTTATCCTGTGGCATTTTTCCTTCTAACCAAACACAAGGTAACTCTTCAGCATAAAGCTTACCTGAAAGATATTGCACGGTTTCACGCTTGTTAGCAAAAACAACGGTACGTTCTACACCTTCTTGTTTTAAGGTATTTACCAGCAGGTTTAACTTATGGTTAGCATCATCGGCTAAATGAACCCACTGATGAATTACGGCTTTTTCTTTACGTGATGGTTTTGATTCTAAGAAAACTGGCTCATTAAGCACTTCTTCGGCAAAAAGTTGTACGCCTGGACTTTCAAGAGTCGCTGAAAATAACATGGTCTGCTTACGCCAGCGTGCTTCAGCAACAATGCGATTAATGGTTTCACTAAAGCCAAGGTCGAGCATGCGATCTGCTTCATCTAGCACTAATATCTCAATTTCACGGGCATCAAATTGTTCATTTTCGATATATTCTAATAATCTACCTGGTGTGGCGACTAAAATATCGGTTGTGCTCGTTAAAATGTCAGCATGACTACCATAGTTAACACCACCAGTAATAACGCCGGTTTTTATTTTTGTTAACTCGGTAAGCTGTTCACTGTCTTCACCTATTTGTATCGCTAACTCACGAGTCGGCGTTAAAATTAGCACACGAGGGAAACCAGGTTTGGTACGTGGATAATCTAATAAATGCTGAGCAATGGGTAATAAAAATGCGGCAGTTTTACCTGTGCCAGTAGGCGCTGATGCCAATACGTCTTTGCCAACCATCGCTTGAGGGATGACAAGTTCTTGAATTGAGGTAGGCTTGGTGTAACCAATTTTATTGATACTGGCTAATAATTCTGAGTCTAAATCGAATTGCTCAAACATAGGGGATAATTCACTAAGAGTTAATAATACCCATTTCATTAAATAATTGACCTACTTTATACGTAGAGAAAATTGCCAAATACAAGACATTTATTTAAATAACTAGTTGTTCTAATTATTAAATAAATAACGAAGTCATTGGTAATTTTAACCAGTAGAAATGGTTAATTAATTAGTGAGATTGGTATAATGATAATATGTCGGCAATTATAGTGGTTTTAGCCCTTGCTGTAACTATTTATCGCAAGGGCTGAGTAATTGGCGGAGTAAATTTTCCAAGGACGTATTTTGAATAAAAGAACAATATCTAAAGTAGGCTGCTGTACTCTAGTAATACTTGTTCACACCAAGTATCTAAGCGTTCATCGGTCAAGTTATATTGGCTATCTTCATCTAAAGATAAACCTACAAATTTGCTGCCATCAGCCGTCAATGCTTTTGATGCGGTAAACTCATAACCTTGATTTGGCCAATAACCAACAACGGTTGCACCTTGTGCGATGACTTGGTCATGTAACATGCCAAGCGCATCTTGAAACCATTCAGTGTAACCAACTTGATCGCCCATTCCATATAGAGCAATAATTTTATCTGAAAGATCTATTTGATTGATATCACTCCACATAGATTCCCAGTCTTCTTGCAACTCACCAAAATCCCAGGTGGAAATACCTAGAATAATAAAGTCATAATCAAGACACAGGGCTAAAGGTTGATCTTTGATATTGAATATATCAACCAAGTCTGCACCGATTATCGCTTGTATTTTTTCGGCAACTATTTCAGTGTAACAAGTGGTTGAACCATAAAATAAACCAATTTTCATTATGCTATTTCCAGTTTTTATTTTAATACGAACTATATTAAGCGGGATTTTAGCAAAAACAATTATCTTTGTTTACAAGTTAATTCAATTTACTGGCTATTTTAAGTTGCAAATAATCTCTCATGGCTGTAATTTCCTTGCTTATATCTAGGTCTATTCATATGAACACGACCATTAGCCTCATTATTATCGATTTATAACTTTCATTTATTCGAAAGTTGTTAGGAAGTTGTTAGGAATCATTATGTTTAAAACATTCATTATTAGCGCTGTACTTGCCACACTTACTTTACCTATGTTGTTGCAATACTCCAATGCAGCCGAACAAACTAATGTACCCGCTACATTAGCTAAGCCAGTGAGTGATAAAGCTGTGCTTGATGCAGATTTTTTAAAAGAAAAAATTAACAGTACTATAGGATTAACTGTTGTTAAGGTTGAAGCAACAGCATTACCAGGCATTGCTCTACTCGTTACCAACCAAGGGCTATTTTATGCAAGTTATGATGGTGAGTTTTTCATTCAAGGAAAAGTCTACAACTTAGGCTCTACCGTGAAAGATATAGGCGAAGAGAGCTTAGCTAAAGTTCGTCTAGAAGGTTTGAAAAACTTTGAAGATAACATGATTGTTTATAAAGCTGAGAATGAAAAATACGTGGTGTCAGTATTTACTGATATCACCTGTGGTTATTGCCGTAAAATGCACGAAAAAATGGCAGACTATAATGCTCGCGGTATCACTTTTCGTTATTTAGCTTATCCACGAGCTGGTATTAAAGACCAAAATGGTAACTTAACTCAAGGTTTCAAAGATTTACGTTCGGTGTGGTGTAGTGAAGATAGTGCAACAGCGTTAACTAAAGCTAAATCTGGTACTGGTATTGCGTATCGAATTTGTGAAGCACCAATTGAAGCACAGTTTAATTTTGGTCGTCAAATTGGTGTTAGTGGTACGCCAGCGATTATCTTATCAAATGGTATGATGGTTCCTGGTTACCAACCACCAGAGCAATTAGAAGAATTATTGAAAAACACCTAATTTATTTTTCATTATCGTTATAGATAAACGTTTAAAAGTACTTGCTGATTTTCACCAAGTACTTTTTTTATGGTAAAAATAAGCTATAAAGCTTTATCACAGCTATACCCGTTACCATTCAAAGTGCAGGGGTTCAGTGGGAATTAAAATTACTTTAGGCAAGGAAGATAATTTAAGTATAGTTATTCTATGCATTGATTATTTGACGTGTATAAAGTCATTTAAACCCCATCGAAGAAGCGCTTGAGCAACATCACTTGATTGTTGCTGTGATTTATAAGGGAATAACCATTATTTCATCACAGCGTCTTGAATTGAAATTGCTCAAGCACTCTGAAACATGCATCTTGATTGGTAACGGGTATATAACTATCACCAGCAGAATTGAGAACGAATAGTATGAGTAAAACAATTGTTCGCCGAGCGAAAGTAGCTACCGGCCACTTGCCTGATAACCTACCTGAAATCATAAAACAAATTTATGCTAGTCGTGGTATGGAATCAGCACAAGAGCTTGAACTTAACGTTGCTAATTTACAAGGTATGGTCGATGAAACGGCGCTTATGGGTATGGACAAAGCATGTCAGTTATTACATGACGCGCTAGTAAATAAACTGCGTATCATTATTGTTGGCGATTTTGATGCCGACGGTGCTACCAGTACTGCATTAATGATGACAGCACTGAGCCTATTTAACAGTAACAACCATGATTTTATTGTGCCAAATCGTTTTGAATATGGCTACGGTCTTACCCCTGAGATTGTTGATATTGCAGCAAAGCAGAATACGCAAATGTTAATAACGGTTGATAATGGCATCAGTTGTATTGCCGGTGTTAAACGTGCAAAAGATTTAGGTATGCAGGTAATTGTTACGGATCATCATTTGCCAGGACACTCCTTACCCATTGCTGACGCCATAGTTAATCCTAATCAGCACGGTTGTAATTTTCCGAGTAAAGCCCTTGCAGGTGTGGGTGTAGCTTTTTACTTAATGCTGGCTTTAAGAAAGTATTGCCGTGAGCAAAACTATTTTTCAGAGCAAGGCATTGCTGAGCCTAATATCGCTCAACTATTAGATTTGGTTGCTTTAGGAACCGTTGCCGATGTGGTTTCACTTGATGCGAATAACCGTATTTTAGTGGAGCAAGGTTTGAAACGTATTCGTGCAGGGAAGACTCGACCGGGCATTCAAGCGCTTATTGAAATCGCAAATAAAAATCAGCAAAGACTCGTTGCCAGTGATTTTGGTTTTGCCCTCGGCCCGCGAATTAATGCGGCAGGGCGGTTGGATGATATGTCTTATGGTATTAACTGTTTACTTGCGAATGATTTGTCTAGTGCTCGTGTGATGGCTGCAGAACTTGATGACCTCAATAAAACTCGACGAGAAATAGAGCAGGGTATGCAAGCAGAAGCTGAGCAAGTACTTACTTCTCTTAAGTTTGATGAAGATAACTTACCTAACGCTATTGCCCTTTATCAACAAGACTGGCATCAAGGTGTTATCGGTATTGTTGCTGGTCGATTAAAAGAAAAATTTCATCGACCTTGCATTGTTTTTGCTAATGGCAAAGATGATGACTCAGTTGATGTTACCCAAAGAGAAATTAAAGGTTCGGCGCGTTCTATTCCGGGTCTGCATATTCGAGATTTATTAGAGCATATTGACAGTCAACATCCTGATATTATTCTTAAGTTTGGTGGCCATGCAATGGCGGCAGGTTTATCTATAAAACACGGTAACTTTGAGCGCTTTCAGCAACTATTTAATGAATTAGCGGGTAAATGGTTAAAAGCAGAAGATTTGCAGAGTATTATTTTATCGGATGGTGAGCTCATGCTTGAACACCTCAGCTTAGACTTTGCAGAGCAGTTACGAGATGCCGGTCCTTGGGGACAAAACTTCCCTGAGCCATTATTTGATGACACTTTTACATTGGTACAGCAGCGTATTGTTGGCGAAAAGCATCTTAAATTAGTGGTAGAAAAGCAGGGTGAAGTCTTTGATGGTATTGCTTTTAATGTTGATGTTAAAACATGGCCAAATGCTCAAGTAAAACAGGTACATTTAGCTTATCGATTAGATGTTAATGAATTTCGTGGTAAACGCACGGTGCAATTCATGGTTGAAAATATCACGGCTGTTTAGCTGAAAAGTAATGAGAAATCATGATAGAAAAAACACTGGAAATAATAGAATTACCGCAGTTAGCTTTAGCTTTTCTTCCTGTATTAGTGGTCTTATTCATTCAGTTTAGCTGGTCTTTACCACAAAAAAGAACAATACATGCCCTAGCGCGAATGTTGGTGCAATTATTGTTAGTAGGTTTTTTTCTCAGTTATGTATTTGAGTCAGATAGCGCTTGGTTAGTACTAATATTGCTGATTATTATGGTGTTTTTTTCTAGCTGGATAGCATTAAATAATATTGAGGCACCTAAGAGAGAACTGTTTCAACGAGCGGTATTGGCTATTTCAGTTAGTAGTGTTTTAACTTTATTAATTATTACCCAAGGTGTTTTACAACTATCTCCTTGGTATCACGCCCAAACACTTATACCCCTTGCAGGTATGGTGTTTGCTAGTAGTATGAATAGCATTAGTTTATCTGGAGAGCGTTTTTATTCCGAACTGGCAAATAAGGTTAGTTATAAAAAGGCTCGAAATATTGCTTTTCAAGCATCAATGATCCCCAATGTAAATGCACTATTAGCGGTTGGAATTGTTTCTTTACCCGGTATGATGACAGGTCAAATTCTCTCGGGTGTTTCTCCTTTCATTGCCGCAAGGTATCAAATCATGGTGATGTGTATGATTTTTGCTTCTGCTGGTATCTCTTCTGCTTATTTTCTTTATTTAGCTAGAACTAACCTTAAGCCAAAAAGCTAGTTTTTTAAATTGGTAATACAGATCGTTCACTATGCCGATTACTGAGTTTATTGGTTAGATGGCAGAGTTGAAGGGAGTATAAATAAAAAACGTAGATGATTGCTCACCTACGTTAATTTTATAAAAGTAGTATGGTAATACTTTTATAGTTAGTACATGTGCTGACCACCATTAATGGATAAGGTCGAGCCAGTAACAAAACCAGCTTCATCAGCCACTAAAAACAATACTGAACTAGCAATATCTTCTGGTTGGCCTAAGCGTCCTACCGGTATTGTTCTAACAATTTTTGCTAAAACGTCTTCAGGTACCGCGCGAACCATATCTGTTTCAACATAACCTGGTGCAATAGCATTGACCGTAATGCCTTTCGCTGCGCCTTCTTGCGCTAATGCTTTAGTAAATCCATGGATACCAGACTTAGCTGCTGCATAGTTAACTTGACCATATTGGCCAGCTTGTCCATTAACTGATCCTATATTAACAATACGACCAAATGCTCTTTCTCTCATACCTTCAATAACAGCGCGAGAGGTATTGAAACAAGAGGATAAATTGGTCTGAATAACGGCATTCCATTTCTCAAAGTCCATCCTGTGCATGGTGCCATCTCTTGTAATTCCTGCATTGTTTACAAGAATATCAATTGGACCAATTTCAGACTCTATATCGTTAATGCTTTTAGCTACACTTTCAAAATCACTGACATCAAATTTAGAAGTTCGGATACCTGTTCGCTCTGTAAATTCTTGAGCTGCTTGATCATTGCCAGCATAGTTCGCGATGACATTATAACCATGCGCTTTCAACATAACGCTAATCGATTCGCCTATTCCACGAGTACCACCTGTTACTAATGCAATGCGTCCCATAACTTTACTCCTTGTTATATTTCATAATTGTACATAGAGGTTTCTAAACTTTATATTTATTGAGCTATTTGCTCATTTTTTATCATATATCAAGCTGAATCATTCAACTAATTAACTTTAGTCGTAGTGTGTGCAAAATTAAATTTTATTTTTGGTTCCAATATCGACTTTTATTTGTCTTAAATGGGGAAATTCGTGTTCATTATAGGGTGAGTTGTTTTTGTATTCGATAGCTGGTTGATAAGTGAGCACCTGATTCCTATATATTCTTTTGATATAAGTTATTCTGTATTTTGTTTTGGCTGTGCGAGGTTCTTTAAGTTAAGAAAGTGGACTTAGTAAGGTAAATAATTGAAGTGTTTAGTTAACATTAGCAAACTATCGTTATATTCTGTACAGAATACAAACAAACTAATGGAATAAAATATGACACTTAAAAAAACAGCTTTAGTAACGGGTTCTGTCAGTGGTATAGGCTTAGGAATAGCAAAAGATTTAGCTAAGCAAGGTTATAAAGTCCTTATTAGTGATATTAATTTAGCGGTGGCAGAAGATGTAGCGCAAAGTATTAACCAGTCGGGAGGAGATGCCTTAGCGTTTAAACTTGATGTCACTGTGCAAGCTGATATCGATAATGTTATTGCTCGTGCGGATGAATTTAATAACCGTATTGATGTGTTAGTTAATAATGCGGGTATTCAATATGTTTCTAAATTAGAAGAATTTCCAGCAGAGAAATGGCAACTGATTACTAATGTGCTATTAGTCGGCCCAGCAATGATGACCAAAGCGGTATTACCGTTAATGCGATCTAATAATTTTGGTCGTATTATTAATATTGGCTCTTTGCATGGTTTAGTTGCCTCTCCATTTAAAAGTGCTTATGTTGCAGCCAAACACGGCATTATAGGTTTTTCTAAAGTGATTGCGTTAGAAACAGGTGATCAAGATATTACTATCAATACAATTTGTCCCGCTTATGTAAAAACTCCGCTAGTTGAGAAGCAAATTGCAGATACGGCTAAAGAGCATGGTATTAGCGAAGAAGAAGTTGTTAATAATATTATGTTGGCGCCAATGCCGAAAAAAGCTTTTATTGATATAGAAGAAATATGTGGTTCAGTAAGTTATTTAGCAAGTGATGTGGCTAAAAATATGACAGGACAAACTATGGTATTAGATGGTGGTTGGGTAGCAAGATAATCTGGTTGTCTAACTGATAAAATCAAAAAAGTAGGTTTGATAAAACAAACCTACTTTTTATTTAATAAACTATTTCTTTGACAAGATAATTAGTTATGTTTTGCAATAAATTCAGCAATGCTTGGTGCTATTCTTTCACGGAAAGCAGAACCACTAAAAGTGCCAAAATGACCTACACCGTCAAAAACTTGATCCAATTTGTTTTGCTCTGGAATACCAGAACATAAAGCTTGTGCTGCTTGGGTTTGACCTAATGAACAAATATCATCATTTTTCCCTTCAATGGTATGTAATGCAGTATCAGTTATTGCTGATAAATCAATAAGCTCACCATGGTAAGTCATTTTACCATTAGCTAAATCTTGATTAATAAAAACACGGTCGAGGGTTTCTAAATAGAACTCACTATTAAGGTCTAATACGGCTAAATATTCATCATAAAAGTCACGGTGACTTTCTTGTTTATCTTCTTTTCCATGAAAAACATGGCCAAAATAATCAGTGTGTTTCTTGACGTGATTCTCTATATTCATCGCCATAAAAGAGCTTAATTGAATAAAGCCTGGATATACTTTTCTTCCTGCACCTGGGAAACGCTTAGGCACCGTCATTATGACGTTATTTTCAAACCAACTTAAATCTTTACTACTAGCGTATTTATTGAGTTCGTTTGGGTTGATACTTGTATCAATAGGGCCTGCAATAATTGTTAGAGATTTAGGTGTAGCAGCATCTTTTTCTTTAGACAAAACAGCTGTTGCTATTAACGCTTGAACTGCAGGTTGGCAAACGGCTAATACATGGGTATTTTCGCCAATTTCTTTCATAAACTCGATAAGGTAAGTTACATAATCATCAAAACCAAAACTCCCTTCAGATAAAGGAACATTTTTAGCATCTAGCCAATCAGTAATGTAAACGTCATGGTCTAAAATTAAACGTTCTATTGTTACTTTCAACAAGGTTGCATGATGACCTGAAAGTGGAGCAACTAAAAATAGTTTAGGTTGTTTAACCTTAGTATCTTGTTTGAAGTGGATTAAATTACAAAAAGGTTTTGCTAAAATAACTTGTTCGTCAATGTTAACCGTTTCACCATCAATTACTGTTGTTTTAATGTCAAAAGGTTGTTTATCGTAAACTTTAGTATGATGGTAGGCACTATCAAGTGCCGCATTAATACTTTTCCCCAGTAGGGTGTTTGAAAACGGGTTAAACGGATGAGTCAGTAGTTGTTGATTCACTGTGATAAAACCATTCATCATTTCGGCGGAGCGACTATAGAGGTCGTAAGTTTGATACATCATGTGTTTTATCCTTCAAATAAACTTTCAACTAGTATTACCTTTCGTATTGCTCTTAAAATTTTTAAAAGAGGCCAATACCCTAATATTACTGATTGATTAGTTTCTGTTAGCGTTAATCAAGGTTCCTCTTTCATTATTTAGCGTAATTAAGGTTCCAATCTTTGTTTTTATATTGCAGCGCAGCATTCCAATTTGAAATGAGTGTACCTAGCTAAATCATATTGGTCAATAATTTTTTGCTGCACCGCGGCAAAAATAAAGGTATCCTTACTATTCGCCATATACTCGACATGTACACTATGTTTTTACTTAAGGTTGATGCAGGCTGTTAAAATAGATAATTACCAAATAAGTTTGTATCTTATTATTATTGTTTGTAAATTGTTTATTAATAATTTACAAAAAACATTTACAATTTTTAATTTTGGGCTGCTTTAAAGGCAAATAAATTATAACCAGACCATTTACAAGGATATATTATGGAATCGAATGAGCAGAAAGAAGTCGCTGATTTTTTAGAGCAATACTCAGAGATATTTAACACCATGGTTAAACAGGTTTTAAGTGGTTCTGATAAAGAAAATTTAAATTCAATGATTGATTCAGAAAAATTAACTGAACTTTTATCAAAAGGAGTAAAAGTCGATACAGCCGAGTTATTTAGTAAACAAATGTCTTTTATGACTCAACAAGCTGAGCTTTGGCAAAACGCGACTAAAGCATTACTTGGTTCAAAAGTTGAATCGGTAGTATCAGAGAAACGTAATGATAAAAGGTTTAAAGACAGTGAATGGTCTGAAAATCCAGTTTATAACTATTTAAAACAGTCTTATCTTTTAAGTTCTAACATGATGCAAGATACGGTTAATAGTTTGCATTTCGATGATCCTAAGGCTGAAGAGCAAGTTAAGTTCTATACTCGACAATATATCAGTTCTGTTTCTCCAACCAACAACGCATTAACGAATCCAGAAGTTTGCCGAGACATATTAGAATCTAAAGGCGAGAACCTCATCAAGGGGTTACAAAATTTTATGCAAGACTTACAACAAAGTCCTGCGGATGCCCTTAAAATTAACCAAACTGACGTGGATGCGTTTACTTTAGGGGAAGACTTAGCTTACACCCCAGGTGATGTAATTTACCAAAATGACTTAATTCAACTTATACAGTACAAAGCCACCACTAAAAAAGTCAATGAAGTCCCTCTATTGTTTATTCCTCCTTTTATTAATAAATATTATGTCTTAGACATGGATGAGCAAAAGTCATTGATCAAATGGGCTGTAGGTCAGGGCCATACAGTATTTGTAATTTCATGGATAAACCCAGACAAGACACTTTCTCATAAAGGCTTCAATGACTATATGAAAGAAGGACCAATCGCATCACTTGATGTTATTGAAGAATTAACTAAATCGAGCAAAGTGAATGTTGTTGGTTATTGTATTGGCGGAACATTATTAGCAACAACCCAATCATACTTATTGGCAAAGGGTGATACTCGAATAAACTCACTGACCTTTTTAACAACATTGTTAGATTTTTCAGAGCCGGGTGAAATAGGCGTTTATCTTTCTGAGAAAATGTTACCTTTCTTGAAAAAGGATATTAAAGAAAAAGGTATATTAGATGGTCGAGTGCTTGGTTTAGCGTTTAGCATGTTACGTGAAAATAGCCTTTTTTGGTCGTATTTTGTTAATAATTATTTAAAAGGTAAAGATCCTGCTCCGTTCGATATTTTATATTGGAACAGTGATTCTTCAAACTTGCCGGCGGAAACTTTTGATTTTTATATGACAAATACTTATCAAGAGAACAACTTGATAAAAGATGGTGCTGTTGAAGTTGAAGGTGTTCCTATTGAACTAGGTAAAATTGATACGCCAAGCTATTTCTTAGCTACAATCGCGGATCATATTGTTTTATGGCAGGCATCATACAAAGGAGCCAAAGCTCTTTCTGGACCTACCAGGTTTGTTTTAGCTGGATCTGGCCATTTAGCCGGTGTTATAAACTCTGTAGATCACGGTAAATATCCACATTGGGTTAATGACGAACTTTCTGATACAGCGGAACAGTGGTTTGAAAGTTCCACCAAAAAAGAAGGCTCTTGGTGGACAGATTGGGAAAACTGGGTTGAACCTCAATCAGGTAAGCAAGTAACAGCACGTAAACAAGGCTCTAAAAAATATGCAAGTATTGAAGCTGCTCCTGGTAGCTACGTTCGAAAGCGTATTTAGCATTTATAATAGATAATCACCCGGATTTCGGTGTTACAGGGTAGTTAATATAAAAGGCGACCAATAAGGTCGCTTTTTTTATAGAAGGTATATCTGTTATACTGCAAGTTAAGAATACTTCCTCTAAATTGTTAGTACCATAGCGTAAGTAAAAATTAATAACCAACCGAGGTTGACGTTGATCACAATTAAAAGATATCCAAACCGCCGTCTTTATGACACTACAAAAAGTCATTATGTAAACTTGGATTATATTCGAGAATTAGTTATTGCCAATGAAGAATTTAAAATAGTTGACTCTAAAACAAATGAAGATAAAACACGTAGTATTTTAATTCAAATTATAAGTGAAGAAGAAACTAGTGAGAAACAATCGTTATTAACCAATACTTTATTGAAACGATTGATATGTTTTTACGGTAATGATAACCAAGACTATTTACAACAATTTCTTGAGCAAAGTCTTTCTGCTTTTATTGAACATCAAGATGATATTTTAAAACTGAGTAGTGATATTAATAAAAATTCACCTTTTGGTTTATTCAGCAGTATTGTTGAACAGAACATGAGTATGTGGACTAAATTTCAGAAACCTACAGATAAAAAGTAAACATTTGTTGCACCGCAACAAAATAATGATTGACTCCAAACTAAAAAATTGATTAAATTCTCACCAAGTAATGCTGCTTAGCAGCAAAATTTTAGGAGAAGTGCATGTTTAATCAATTTACAGAGTTATTTCAGACCTCATTAAAGCCAATTGAAAAATTGGTCGAATTAAATATATCAACAGCAAGTACTGTTGCACATCAGCAAGGATTGCTCATTGCAAGTTTAGTCGACGACAGTATTTCATTTAGCCAAAATATACCGGTAACGACAGACATAGCCGAATTTGTTGCAGAACAATCTAAATTTAATGCCGATGTTCAGAGTCAATTAACTGAAGCGATTAAACAAACATCTGAAACGCTTACCAAGGCGCAAAAAGATGCAGAAACGATTCTCAGTGATTCTTTTTCAGTATTGTCAACTAACGTAAGTCAGACTTCTGTTGACAATCAACTGCTTGTTCCAAAAGTACTTATTAAAGAAAAGTCTCAGCCCGCGCCAAAAGCAGTAGTTAAAGCCGCAGCCAAAGCAGCCGTTAAAGCCGCGCCCAAAGCAGCCGTTAAAGCCGCGCCCAAAGCAGCCGTTAAAGCCGCGCCCAAAGCAGCCGTTAAAGCCGCGCCCAAAGCAGCCGTTAAAGCCGCGCCCAAAGCAGCCGTTAAAGCCGCGCCCAAAGCAGTCGTTAAAGCCGCGCCAAAAGCAGTCGTTAAAGCCGCGCCAAAAGCAGTCGTTAAAGCAGCACCAAAAGCTGAAGTTAAAGCAGCACCAAAAGCTGAAGTTAAAGCCGCGCCAAAAGCAGTAGTTAAAGCAGCACCAAAAGCTGAAGTTAAAGCAGTGCCAAAAGCTGAAGTTAAAGCATCGCCAAAGGCTGAAGTTAAAGCCGCACCAAAAGCAGTAGTTAAAGCAGCGCCAAAAAAGTAATCAATTTTTATTAATGTTAAAGCCTTCAACTCTGAAGGCTTTTTTATGAGTATATTCTTATTAATATCAAATGCTTGTATGGGTTTTTAATGTTTTGACGCGGTGCAGCAAAAAAACTATTGACGACCATCTTTTGACCTATTATACTAGTTTTAATCAATCTGCTGCGACGCAGCATACTAAAAAGGAAGCTTTATTATGTTTACACAATTTACTGAACAATTTACTACTGCAATGAAGTCATTCAACAATTAAGACCAATTTTCGGCAGCTATGAAGCCATTTAACAGTCTTGTAGAAATTAATACTAAAACGGTTGAACAATTAATCAATCAACAAGCTGCATTAATCACTACAATCATGAACGATAGCGTAGCTCAAACTAAAACGTTATCAGCGCAAACGGATTTAGCAACAGCAATTGAATCACAGAAAGTTTTCACTGAAGAGCTTCAAGCAAAAGTTTCTGCATCCGCTAAAGAAGCTTATGATGTTGTAACTAGAACTTCTGAAGAAGTAACTAACCTAGTTAAAAATTCTATGGCTGAAGTAACTACCGTTACTAAATAGTTTATCACTAAAAATAAGCCAGTTTTGTGCTTAAAATTGAAAAAGCCAGTATCTCGATACTGGCTTTTTTATTTCTACTATAACCAAGCCACTTGAAGAGGATATGCTCAGACGTCCCGCCGGCCTGGTTTAGAGATTATTTAGGCTATGTATTTAATTTATCGATAGAATAACTGTTCTCTTCAATCAATATCTTACTTAAAGACGCTTCTAATTCCAGCTGTAATCTGCATTTTTATGTGCTTTGTGTATATAGGTAAATTGTTGAGGATAATAGAATATATTATTATTTTGTTGCGGCGCAGCAAAGAGTTGTTGACCAATAGAATATTGATAGGTATACTCACTTCAAATCTGATTGCTGCACTGCAGTATAATACGAAATAAAATAGGAATATTAATTATGTTTACTCAATTAACTGAACAATTAACAAATCAATTTACTACAGCAATGAAATCTTTCAGCGATACAGCGCAAGTTGAAACTGCAATGAAACCATTGAACAGCTTAGTAGAATTAAATACTAAAACTGTTGAGCAATTAATCAGCCAGCAAACAGCCTTAATTACTTCTATTTTAAATGACAGTGTTGCTCAAACTAAAGCATTATCATCACAAACAGATTTTACAGCAGCTGTTGAATCACAAAAATCATTTAACGAAGCGCTTCAAGCTAAAGTTTCAAATTCAGCAAAAGAAGCTTTTGATGTTGTTTCTAAAACTTCAGAAGAAGTAACTTCGCTAGTTAAAGACTCAGTTAAATTTGAAAAGTAATTTTTATCGTTAATTTTTATCACTAAAAATTAACGCTTTAATTAACGTATTTTAAAGGCCAGTATGATTACATACTGGCCTTTTTTATTGTCTCCCTTTTAATGACACGCCAATCACAACGCCCGTTTATTTCTGCTTTTATTAAAAATTATGTATTTAATAGTAAAAGCGCCCCGTGTTAGCCGTTTATTTACTGGCCTTTTTACGCTACAATGCGCGACTATTTTTTAATTATCCTAACGAGTGAAATCGTTTAAAAAGATATATTTAAAAAGACATATTTGAAAACTTATTTTTGAAGGCTTATGTTCGAAACAAATCCTATATTAAGTAAATTAAAAGAAATCCGTGAGCGCGCTAATTTGCTTCGGGGGTACCTTTGACTACGATGTTAAAGCGGAACGTTTAATTGAAGTTTCTCGAGAATTAGAATTACCCGATGTTTGGAATGAGCCAGAAAGGGCACAAGCTCTAGGTAAAGAGCGTAGTTCGCTTGAAGAAGTGGTTAATACCATTGTTGAACTCGAAACGGGTTGTGAAGATATTGAAGGCTTAGTTGAACTGGCCGTAGAAGAATCAGACCAAGAAACTTTTGATGACGCTGAAGTTGAAGCGGATGCTTTAGATAAAGTGTTAGAAAAATTAGAATTTCGTCGTATGTTTTGTGGCGAACAAGATGCTAACAACAGCTACTTAGATATTCAGTCAGGCTCGGGTGGTACAGAAGCGCAAGATTGGGCAGAAATGCTGATGCGCATGTATTTACGTTGGGGCGAGGCACATGGCTATAAAACAGAAGTGATTGAAGTGACTGATGGTGATGTTGCTGGTATAAAAGGCTGCACCATTAAGTATACCGGTGAATACGCTTATGGTTGGTTACGTACTGAAACAGGCGTACATCGCTTAGTGCGCAAGTCGCCGTTTGACTCATCAGGTCGTCGTCATACCTCATTTGCTTCAGCGTTTATTTACCCTGAAATTGATGACAATATTGAAATTGATATTAACCCTGCAGATTTACGTATTGATACTTTTCGTGCTTCTGGCGCTGGTGGTCAGCATGTAAATAAAACTGATTCAGCTATTCGTATTACCCATGAGCCTACAGGGGCTGTGGTTGCTTGTCAGGCAGATCGCTCTCAGCATAAAAACCGTGCCACGGCGATGAAGCTACTTAAAGCTAAATTGTATGAAATGGAAATGCAAAAGCAAAATTCAGATAAACAAGTATTAGAAGATGGTAAGTCAGATATAGGTTGGGGCAGTCAAATTCGCTCGTACGTATTAGATGATAGCCGTATTAAAGATTTACGCACGGGTGTTGAGAATCGTAATACCCAAGCTGTATTAGATGGTGATTTAGATAAGTTTCTAGAAGCCAGTTTAAAGTCTGGTTTATAAAAAAATTTTAGAATCCTTTTAAAAACATTGCACAATTAAAGATAACCACGAGAAATTAACATGACAGATAAAGCCAATAATACACCCGTAGCACAAGATGAAAATAAACTGATTGCTGAGCGTCGTGTAAAACTTGAAAAAATTCGCTCTAATTGTTCAGCTAATGGTTTTCCTAACGATTTTAATCGTGAACATTTAGCCGCTGATATTCAAGCTGAACATGGTGAAAAAACCAAAGAAGAACTTGAAGAGCTACAAGTAACTTATGCTATTGCCGGTCGTGTTATGGCGAAGCGTGGACCATTTTTAGTGATACAAGACTCGTCTGGTCGTATTCAAGGTTATGCTGAAAAAACAGTGCAAAAAGAGATACGTGCCAAATGGGGTTCATTAGATATTGGTGATATTGTTGGTATTAAAGGTATTTTACATAAATCAGGTAAAGGTGATCTTTACGTAAATATGGGAGAGTACTCATTATTAACTAAGTCACTTCGTCCATTACCTGAAAAATTCCATGGTTTATCAGATCAAGAAACCAAGTACCGTCAGCGTTATGTTGATTTGATTATTAATGAAGATACTCGTAATACCTTCAAAATTCGCTCAAAAATTGTTGCGGGCATTCGTAACTTTTTAGTTCAACGTGACTTTATGGAAGTCGAAACTCCAATGTTACAAATCATACCAGGTGGCGCTACCGCTAAACCTTTTATGACGCATCATAATACTTTTGATCTTGATATGTACTTGCGTATTGCGCCAGAGCTTAACTTAAAACGTTTAGTCGTTGGTGGCTTTGATCGTGTATTTGAAATTAACCGCAGTTTCCGTAACGAAGGTATTTCAACTCGCCATAACCCAGAATTCACCATGATTGAATTCTACCAAGCTTACGCCGATTACCATGATCTGATGAATACCACCGAAGAAATGTTACGTACTATTGCACAAGATGTATTAGGTACCACCACTATTCGTAATACCGTGAAAAATTCTGAAGGTGAAGTAGTAGAAGAGAAATTCTACGACCTCGGAAAGCCGTTTGTACGCTTATCTATGGTTGATGCTATTTTACAATACGGCAAAGATCATCGTGGTGCTGAGCAACTTGATGAAGCGGCTTTACGTGACCCAGAAAATAACTTTGAAGCAATTAAAGCAATGGCCAAAGCGGTTGGCGTTAAAGAAGGTGAAGCGGCTAAAGTTTGGGGTCCTGGTAAATACATTTGTGAAATCTTCGAAGAAGTTGCAGAGCACTTATTAGACCAACCTACATTCATCACTGAATACCCGTGGGAAGTATCACCATTAGCGCGTCGTAATGATAACAATTCATTTATCACTGACCGTTTTGAGTTTTTCGTTGGTGGTCGTGAATTAGCTAATGGTTTCTCTGAGCTTAACGATGCAGAAGATCAAGCTGAACGTTTCCAAAAACAAGTAACAGAAAAAGATGCCGGTGATGATGAAGCGATGCATTATGATGCTGACTATATCAACGCCTTAGAGTATGGTTTACCTCCAACAGCAGGTGAAGGTATTGGTATTGACCGTTTGGTGATGTTATTTACTGATTCACCAACTATCAAAGATGTAATTTTATTCCCACATATGCGCCCAGAAGCGGAATAAGGATCATAACGCTCTGTTTTGTTAGTAAAGCTTGAGCGTTAAAAATATTAGCCCTGTGTAAAGTCTGTAAAAAGAGCTATACACAGGGCTTTTTTTTTTTTTAATGTGTAACTCTATTTTTCTTTATCGTAATTGCGTAGATTAGAGCTCTTATAAGAGATCGTTATTATAAAAATACTGTAATTATAAAAATAAAAACATCCTTGAGATAATTATATATACCCGTTCCACTTGAAGATGCATGATTCAGCTGGAATTAGAAACGCCTTTAGGTAAGGCATTGATTGAAGAGAATAGTTATTCTATTGTCGAAATCAATAACGAAGCATAAAGCGTTTCTAGACCAACCCTTGGAGAAGGCTGAGCAAATCATACTCTGCGTTACATTTTTTTTAAGGACGCTGCATGGATGCAGCTTATTAGTGAATGCAGGAGCATATTCTCCTGAATAACCCTTAATAAAAAAATGTGCCTTAATTATGAATCGCTCAGGCTTCCTGAAACGAGCACTTTCAAGTGGAGCGGGTATAGAGCGTTACTCAAAGGTTAAATAGTTAGCAACGATAGTTCGTAAGAAATTTGGGGAAATGAATGGGTGTTTCAAGAGGCGGCTTTAGTTCGCGTTTCGGTTTTATTATGGCGGCGGCAGGCTCTGCTGTCGGCTTAGGTAATATTTGGGGTTTTCCAACCCAAACAGCGAGCAATGGTGGTGCTGCTTTTGTACTAGTGTATTTAGTGTTGGCATTTTGTTTAGCTTATCCTGCTTTTATGGCTGAGCTGTTAATTGGCCGATATGGTCAGGCAAACGCCGTTAGCAGTATGCAAAAGATTGCACGTAGTACTTGGCAAAAACGTTTTGGTTTTGTTGTTGGCTTTGGCGGTATTATTTGTGCGGCACTTATTTTAAGTTTTTATAGCATCATCGCAGGTTGGATGATGTCTTATGCCATAGAGCCGCTAGCAAGGTTAGGTGGCTTTACGGGCGCAGCTGACTGGCTGATAAATCACTCATTAACTCGCAACATACTCTTTACTGCGCTCTTTATGGGACTAACTATTTTTATCATTCGTCGGGGTGTTGAAGAAGGTATTGAAAAGTGGTCGAAACGCCTTATGCCTATGTTAATAGGTTTATTGATCTTATTGATTATTTACGTCTTTACGCTTGATGGGGCAAGAGAAGGCTTTAATGCTTATTTAAATCCTGATATTTCTCGAGTATTTGAACCCGATCTTTTAATAAGTGCTTTAGGACAAGCGTTTTTCTCTTTGTCATTGGGTACCAGTGTGATGATTATTTACGGCTCTTATATTGCTAAAAAAGAGAATTTAGTAACGCTTGGTGCACAAGTAACTTTAATTGACGTTTCTATTGCCTTTTTAGCCGGCTTATTAATTATTCCTGCAATGTATGTTGCACAAGCACAAGGCGTAGCAATATTCGCAGAAGATGGCAGTCTCATATCAGGTTCAAACTTGGTCTTTACTGTATTGCCTGCACTTTTTTCTGGTATGGGTTATGTTGGTTTATTCGTTGCTTTTGGTTTTTTTGTTTTAATGTCGATAGCCGCGCTAACCTCGAGTATATCTATGCTTGAGGGCCCTGTGTCTTTTGTGGTGGAGCGTCATGATACGCCTCGTGAAAAAGCGACAACCTTCATTGGTTTAGGTATTTTAGTACTGAGTATTCTTATCGTTGTTAATCTGGATTGGATGTTGGACTTTGTTGCTACTTTATCAACTCAATATGGCCAGCCAATTATTGCCATGCTGTGTTGTGTATTTGCTGGTTGGATATGGCATAGAAGTGATATTTTATCGGAGATTAAGCAAGGTAATGAATATGTTGAATATGGCCTGTTTTGGAAAATCTGGCCTTGGTACACTAAGTTTGTTTGTCCAACAGCCATTGGCTTAGTTTTTTGGCATTCATTATAGTTATAGCAATAAATTAATCTGTTTGGTATTAGCTACCTGATACGGCCGTGATCTTGGTACTTTGTTCTTTACTGTAAACAAATCGGAACACGGCATTATTAGTTATTAGTTATCGAATTAAAGCCTTGGCCAGTTTAATTGCCAAGGCTTTTTTATTGCCGATAATTGTTCAATCACTTCTGTGTTTAAATAGAGTTCACCCTTATTGGGTAGAGAAATAAACTCGAAGCATTCTCCTAAATAGCTAAATTTTAGAGCAAAAGCATGCAAATAACCCCTGTATGCCTGCGATGTACTGTAATAAAGTGGGTCACCAACAATAGGGGCGCCGATACTTGCTAAAGCAACGCGCAATTGATGGGTTTTACCCGAGTGAGGTTTAAGCAGATATAACCGTTGTTTGTTAGGAATGCTAAATGAAAAAAACTGCGTAATAGCGGGGTTTTCCATCGTCCGTAATAACTTGAACATACCCCGTCGGCTTTTCGCCATGTCACCTTTAATTAAACCCTGCTTTTTACTCGGCTTTTTATCAGCAATGGCAAGGTAATATTTTTCTATATCGTGATCGTTAAATAGTTGGCCAAAGGATTGAGCACAAGCTAAATTTTTGGCAAAAATAACTAAACCTGATGTCATCTTATCTAACCTATGCACTGGGTATAACTCAGCGTTTTTGCTTTGGCTTTGTAACTGTTTTTTCACCAGAGAAAATAGTCCTGAGCCAATGTCACCTTCATCATGAAAGTTTACGCCTGCTGATTTATCAACAACAATAAAATCATGATGTTCTGCAATAGTTTTATACATTTAAATTTACCGAGTAGTCTCTATGTTTGCTATGATAATTCAAACTATTCATTTTTACTCTTTTTACAGGATGTTATTTTGCGACAATCTCCTCAAAACCTCTTTCCGGCACAGATAATAAATAAATTTAGAATCACGGCAATAGCTGCTAGTACAGCATTGTTATTTGCATGTAGTAGCCAAGAAACTATAACGTTACCCACAGGTGTGAGTTTGGTTGAAACGGTTAGCGCTCAGCAAGATACGCTTAATATTCCTTTTAAAAAGTATAAATTAGCTAATGGCTTAACAGTTATTTTACATAAAGATAATTCAGACCCTCTGGTACATGTTGATGTTACCTATCACGTTGGCTCTGCCCGTGAACAATTAGGTAAATCAGGTTTTGCACATTTCTTTGAACATATGATGTTTCAAGGTTCACAAAATGTGGCTGATGAACAACATTTTAAAGTGGTGACACAAAGTGGTGGAGACCTCAATGGCACCACTAACTCTGATCGTACTAACTACTTTGAAACAGTACCGAAAAATCAGTTAGAAAAAATGTTATGGCTTGAGTCTGATCGTATGGGCTTTTTACTTGAAGCTATTACCCCTGAAAAATTTGAGATACAACGCGCGACGGTAAAAAATGAGCGTGGTCAGAATGTTGATAATCGCCCTTATGGCCGATTAAATGAAACCGTTAATCAAATGATTTTCCCACGTGAACATCCTTATTCATGGCCAGTTATTGGCTATATGACAGATCTAGACCGTGGTACCGTAACTGATTTAAAAGAGTTCTTCTCTCGATGGTATGGTCCAAATAATGCGGTAATTACCATTGGTGGTGACATTGATGAAGCGCAAACGCTGGCTTGGGTAAATAAATACTTTGGTGAATTAAATGCAGGACCCATTGTAGAAAACATCGCCAAATCGTCAGTGACATTGAGCGAAAATCGTTACTACTCTTTTACTGATAATGTCTCTTTACCTTTGCTTTATATTAGCTTCCCTACGGTTTACGGCATGCATGAAGATGAGCCAGCTTTAGATGTACTTGCTAATATTTTAGGTAGCGGTCCAACATCATTACTTTATAAAAATCTCGTTAAATCAGGTATTGCTGTGCAAGCAGGCGCTAGCCATCCTTGTCGTGAACTTGCTTGTCAAATGAGTTTCTATGCGCTGCCAAACCCACAACAAGGTTTGTCATTAGCAAAAATTGAACAAGTAATTAATGATACTTTAGTTGAGTTTGAAGAGCGTGGTGTTAATGCGGATGATTTATTGAAGACTAAAGTTGGTATCGAAACAGGTACTATTTATGGACTGCAAAGTGTGTCAGGTAAGGTCTCTAATTTAGCGCATTATCAAACCATGTTAGGGGATGCAAATTACACTGAGCAACAAGTTGCTCGTTATAATAAAGTGACCAAAGCTGATGTTATGCGTGTATTCAAAAAATATATTCAAGGTAAAGGCGCAGCAATATTATCGATAGTGCCTCAAGGCCAAGAAGCGTTAGTTGCCAAAGCAAATAACTTTGTTTTACCGGACGTCAGTAATCCTGCGAAGCTAGCACAACTTGATACGCCTATTATGAAGAATGCTAGTGATTTTGATCGCAGCGTTATGCCAAGCTCTCCTGCTAACCCACAAATTACAGTACCGAGTCTATGGCGTGAAACCTTTGAAAATGGCATTGAAATCATTGCGACTAAAAATAGTGAAACACCGACTATTAGTTTGCTACTAAGTCTTGATGGCGGAGTATTACTTGATTCTGTGGACAAAGCTGGTTTAGCAAGTTTAACCGCGAGTTTGATGAATGAAGGCACTACTGTTCACAGCAAAGAAGAGCTATCGAATGAATTAGCTAAATTAGGCAGTAATATTTCTATTGGTGCAGCAGGGCGAAATACTTACATTAAAGTTAATAGCTTAGTTAAAAACTTTGATGCTACCTTAGCGTTAATGAACGAGATGATGTTTAAACCTGAATTTGCACAAGATGATTTTAATCGCGTTAAAAATCAATTGATTCAAGGATTAGAGCAAGGTAATAAAGATGCTCGTACGTTAGCTAGCAATGCTTTAAAACAAGTAACTTACGGCAAGGATAATCGTTTTGGTTTAGCTGATAGCGGCACTATTGCTACCGTATCTGCGATAACACTGGATGATATTAAAGGTTTTTACCAAGCATATTTCTCGCCAGCTAAAGCAAGTTTAGTTGTAGTTGGTGACATCGATAAAGCTGAATTATTAACGAAACTTGCTTCATTAAGCACTTGGCAAGGTAAAAATTATACGATTAACGGAGATTATAAGTTCCCTGAGGTAACACCTAATAAGCTGTATTTTGTTGATTTACCTAATGCCAGCCAATCAGTGATAAAGCTATCACGTAGAGCGATGACTTATGATGCAACGGGTGAACATTTTGAAGCGACGTTAATGAATTACCCATTAGGCAGTGCGTTTAATAGCCGTATTAATTTAAATTTACGTGAAGATAAAGGTTATACCTATGGCGCATCAAGCTACTTTTCTGCAGGTAAAACTTTAGGTCGTTTTAGTGCAGGTGCGAGTGTTAAAAAAGAGCATACTTATGATGCTATGGTTGAAATTGAGCAGGAATTAAAAAATTACCAGCAAAATGGCTTAACAGAAAGTGAAGTGACTTTTATGCGCCAAGCTATTTCGCAAAATGAAGCATTAAGCTTTGAAACACCAGGCCAAAAAAGTGGTTTTTTAAGACAATTGTTACAGTTCAATCTACCTGTTAATTATGGAGAAGAACAAAGCAGTATAATAAACAGCATAAGTATTGAGCAGTTAAATGCTATAGCGGCACAAGAATTATCAAAACCTATGCAATGGATTGTAGTAGGGGACGGTCAAGTAGTTAAGCCACAACTTCAAAAGCTTGATATCGAAGTTGTTGATCTCGAACTAGCTAAATAAACTATTTGGTAAATAAAAATAGTTAAGTATTGAAAAATACCAACAGACCCCTTATTTATATGATTATCTATAAGGGGAGGCTTTTTACCCTTTTCTCGCTAAATACTAAATTAAACTAAGCTAAACTGAGATAATAGTTAGGCTGATTAGTATATATAGGAATTATTTTGACACTATCATTAACTGATTATATTGGCGCTTTTAGCCAAAATAAAAACTTGGCTGCCGTTGCCGGTATTGGGCGCGGTATAGAGCGAGAAGCCTTGAGAATATTACCAGAAGGTAAGTTATCGGAGCATGGTCATTATCATCAACTTGGTTCCGCGCTCACGCATGGACAGATAACTACTGATTACTCAGAAACTCTGCTCGAATTCATTACTCCGGTTAGTTTTTCTCCAGAGCAAGCTATTGCTCAACTTCAAGATATTCAAAAATATACTTTTGCTAATATTGAAGGTGAACTGCTGTGGCCAATGAGCATGCCTTGCTTTGTTGATGATGCTGAAAAGATACCTTTAGCGCAATATGGCAGTTCAAATATAGGTACTATGAAGACTGTTTATCGCCAAGGTCTGAAAAATAGATATGGCTCAATGATGCAAGTCATTTCAGGCATACATTTTAACTTGTCGTTCTCTCAAGACTTTTGGCAAGTGCAACAAAATCTGCATCAGTCGTCCGGTGAAAAGTCGTTACCTCTTGATGACTTTATTTCTGAACGCTACTTTTCCATCCTAAGAAATTACAAACGATTTTGTTGGTTAATTCCTTACTTATACGGAAGCTCTCCAGCAATCTGTGGATCTTTTTTACAAGGTAAAGAACATAAGTTGCCTTTTAAACAATCTCCATTTGGTGCGCTTTACCTTGAGCATGCCACCTCGTTGCGTATGAGTGACTTAGGCTATACCAGCTCAGAGCAATCAGCACTGAAAATTTGTTATAACAATTTAGCTGATTATGTTGATGGTGTTCAACAGGCTATAAAACTGAAATCTAACGACTTCGCCAGTCTTGGCATAAAGGTTGATGGTCAGTATCAACAACTTAACGATAACGTGCTACAAATTGAAAATGAGCTGTATGCACCTATTCGCCCTAAACGAGTAGCCAAGCCAGGTGAAAAGCCCTCAGATGCTTTAGGAGAGCGCGGTGTTGAATATATTGAAGTGAGAGCGCTTGATGTAAATCCTTTTTCAGATACAGGCATTAGCCTTGAGCAAGTTCATTTCTTAGATATCTTTATTACTTTCTGTGCTTTTATTGATAATAAAGAGTTTGATTGTACGCGCCAGAAACTCCATGAAGATAACATGAATGCTGTGGTTCTTCGTGGTCGAGATCCTGAATTATTACTTAGCGATGCTAATTGTTGCGGTGAAGTTACGCTTAAATCGGTTCCTGAGTGGGGCAATGAATTATTTGAGCAGATGAAGCAAGTGGCACAACTGTTAGATAAATCATACCAAACAAGTAAATACAGTGAAGCTATTGTTCGTGAGCAAGCTAAAATTAATGATTCAAGCTTAACGCCTTCCGCAAAATTGTTATCGATTATTCAAGAGCAATCTTTATCGCAGTTTGCTTTAGATAAAGCGAGTGAATATCAACGAGAAGCTAAAGTGCGTGATTATCAATCCTATGATCAAGCATTCTTTGATCAAAGCGTACCTGACTCTCATAAAGCCCAAGCAGAAATTGAAGCAGGTGACGAACTAAATTTTGATGACTTCCTGTCAGATTATTTCGCATAAAACAGGCTGGAATATATTTGCTTCAATTATTGAGAGAAAAATAGAAAAAACAGAATAATAACTATAAAAAAAGCGCGTCAAGATGACGCGCCGGTTATTTAAGCAAACAAAACTTAAATCAAATGAAAGCAATCCAGGGAAGAATGTTTCATTAAATAAGAGGACGAAATCATAGATAAGTTCATTTTATTTAAAATATTTTCATTCCCATATATTTCCTGCCAAAAAATCCCTTTATATTGAATAGCTAATCAGCCTTTTTCTTGAAAAGAAATTTATTTTGACGCTAACAAAAAGCTATCTTTTTGTTAGCGTCATCGGTTAGTTAAAACATAGCTGTTATTGATTCATTTATTTTAAGCAAAAAAAAGCGCCCAACTAAAAATAGAGGGCGCATAAAACATGAAACATTACTAATAACTAAGGGAATAACATAACTGTTAAGTAAGAGTGCTGTTTTGTTATTTAGTTCAAATTATTTTAAATCTTTTTATTATCCTTTTTTAAATCGCATAATAAAGCCCTAGCTACCTATCCAAATATGAAATCATATACAGTGATTGAAAGCCTATTTAGTATCAAATGTTAGGTAAAAATAAGCGTTCAATTACTTATGTTAGATAGTAGAGCGCTTAAAGCATGAACCATCACTCATAGAGAGTGGAATAACATTGCTGTTATTTAGATATACTGAATTTTAGGCAAAAAAAAGCGCCCAACTACTTATGTTAGATAGGAGAGCGCTTAAAGCATGAACCATCACTCATAGAGAGTGGAATAACATTACTGTTATTTAGACATACTGAATTTTAGGCAAAAAAAAGCGCTCCCAGCTAAAAATAGATAACGCTTAAAGCATGAACCATCACTCATAGAGAGTGGAATAACATTACTGTTATTTAGACATACTGAATTTTAGGCAAAAAAAAGCGCCCAACTAAAAATAGAGAGCGCATAAAACATGAAACACTAAGGGAATAACATAACTATTAAGTAAGAGTACTGTTTTGTTGTTTAGTTCAATTTGTTTTAACTTTTTTTAATATTCTTCTCAAAATCGCATGACAGACTCTGTAGCTATCCGAACGCGGTATAAAATATAGTTATTAAAAGCATATTGGGTATCAAATTTTAAGTTAATAAAACACGCCCAACTAAAAGTAGATAGCGCTTAAAGCATGAACCATCACTCATAGAGAGTGGAATAACATTACTGTTATTTAGACGTACTTAATTTTGGGCAAAAAAAAGTTTCCAATAATTAAAAGCGGGCGCATAAAACATGAAACTTCACTCATAGAGAGTGGAATAACATTACTGTTAATTAGACATACTGAATTTTAGGCAAAAAAAGCGCCCAACTACTTATGCTAGATAGGAGAGCGCATAAAGCATGAACCATCACTAATAGAGAGTGGAATAACATTGCTGTTATTTAGACATACTGAATTTTAGGCAAAAAAAAGCGCCCAACTAAAAATAGAGAGCGCATAAAACATGAAACACTAAGGGAATAACATAACTGTTAAATAAGAGTGCAGTTCTCTTGTTTAGTTCAAATTATTTTCAATAAATTTAAATTATTCTTTAAATTTAATTAAACTGATAATTTTATTAGCTAAAACTGCCATTAATTATCTATTTCTGTCATTATAAATGACAAATTATAATAACCGTTATTTGTTTATGTCTTCATGTAAAACAGTACTGTTAACAGCAGCAAGCGTCTTATTACTAGCAAGTTGTGCAACCCCACCACCGAAAAATCCTGAAAATATATGTGAAATTTTTCGCGAACACAGTGATTGGTATTTTGCTGCCAAAGATACCCGTGAACGCTGGGGCGTACCTATTCATGTTCCTATGAGCATGATGTATCAAGAGAGTTCTTTTCGTCATGATGCAAAGCCTCCTATGGACTATCTCTTTGGCTTTATACCTTGGGGGAGGGTAAGTACTGCATATGGCTACTCACAAGCAAAAACGATGACCTGGAAAGACTATATTAGGGAAACAGGTAATTCAGGGGCTGATCGTGATGACTTTGATGATGCAATAGACTTTATGGGCTGGTTTATTTTTAAAACCCAAAAGGTAAATGGCGTATCAAAGTGGGACGCATATAACCAGTATTTAAATTATCATGAAGGTTGGGGTGGTTTTAAGCATAAAAGCTATAAAAAGAAGCCTTGGTTGGTGAAAGTGTCGAGAAAAGTAGACAATCGCGCTCGACGTTATAGCAGTCAATTAAAAAGTTGTGAAAAAGACTTAGATCATGGTTGGTTATGGCGATTATTTTTCGCTTAAGCCGGACAATAATATGAAAACTAGAATGGCACTATTTAGTCAGTTAATCTATGTGTTTAATAATGCGACAAGCGCATAAAGCTTGCCAATTTGTTAATTTTACAATAAAAATCCGTTAAGGCTAGGTGCGATAACCGCTCCAAGAATAGCTAGTATTATCATTAAAAAATCAGAAAAAAAAGTATGATTTTTTGTTAAATAATTGTTGAAATAGCAAAATGCTGCTGCTGATAGGGTTGGCTATTGTTATCCACAGAAATTGTGGAAAGCTATTGAGGATTATCGAAACCCTCATTCTGTGGATAACTTTGTGATTAACTTTTATTTTGCTCTAATTACTCTTCTTCAGGACTTTCATTGATAAAGTGCTCTGGCATGACCCGAACGGTTTTTATCTTATTGCCTGCAACGTCAATGATTTCGACAGGGTAGCCAGAGATACGCAAGCTAATATTACTTTTCGGTATCTCTTCCAAATACTCGATAATTAAGCCGTTAAGAGTTTTAGGGCCATCTGTGGGCAATTGCCATGACATCTCTTTATTAATATCACGAATACTCGCGCTACCATCAACTAAATAGCTGCCATCAGGCTGTAAAGTTACTTCATCACTGGTTGTAGGGGTCATGGTCGTAGTAAAGTCACCAACAATCTCTTCAAGAATGTCTTCTAACGTTACTAAGCCTTGTATATCACCGTATTCATCAACAACTAAACCTATACGTTCTTTAGCATGCTGAAATTTCAATAATTGAATATTTAACGGAGTTCCTTCGGGAACAAAATACAGCTCACGTACCGCTCTAAGTAATGTAGCCTTGTTGAACTGATTTTTTGATAAAAGTTTTAAGGCATCTCTGGCATGGATATAACCAACAACGTCATCGATACTATCGCGATATAGTAATACGCGGGTATGGTTAGCTTGAGTAAGTTGTTTTTGTATTTTTTTCCAATCATCGTTAACATCAATGCCGACTAAATCACTGCGAGGGATCATGATGTCTTCAACGGAGACTTTTTCTAAGTCTAAAATACTTACCAGCATATCTTGATCACGCTGATGTAATAAAGCGCCAGACTCATTCACAACGGTTCTTAACTCTTCACTACTAAGGCTATGCTGCTCTCTTTGCTCTGAGCTAACGCCAAGAAGCCTTAAAATACCATTCGTTATCCAATTCACGACAACCACAACAGGGAATAGTATTTTAAGCAATAAGCTTAAAATGATTGAACTAGGGAAGGCTACTTTTTCAGGATATAGTGCTGCCAATGTTTTTGGCGTGACCTCTGCAAAAATTAAGATCACCAAGGTAAGTACTAAACCGGCATATAAAATCCCAGCATCGCCGAAGTATCGATTAAAAATAACCCCTGCAACTAATGATGCAAAAACATTAACTAGGTTATTACCAATAAGAATTAAACCGATAAGACGATCAGGTCGAGCTAATAATTTACTAACTCGTTTAGCACCTCTGTGCTTTTGTTTTTCGAGATGACGTAATCGATATCTATTCAATGACATCATGCCGGTTTCAGAACCTGAAAAATAAGCAGAAATCAGTATTAAGACGCCAAGAATGGTAAAAAGCATCTGGGTGGATATACTGTCCAAGAAGGGGATTTCCTTTTCTAATAGTTAAAATAATTAAGTGACACTGCGAGCATATACCAGCAGTGTCATTGAGACAAGGGAGGGGGATAGTTGCTATTTATAAAATAAACTCTTTAACGAATCGGCTACCAAAATAAGCAAGAGTAAGTAAAGCACTTGCACTCACCATTAACACAAGTACTTTGTGACCACGCCAACCTTTTTCAAAATGTCCCCAAAGAATTAGGCCATAAATAGCAAAAGAGAGTAATGAAAGTATTGTTTTATGAGCATTTTCTTTCGCTAAAAAACCGTCTAAAAAAACAAAACCAATAATTTGGCTGATAAATAAAATTGCAGTGCCTACGGTTAATATACTAAAAAGTTGCTTCTCTACCTGCATAAGTGGTGGTAAATGTGCCACCGCAGTTAAGTTCTTACTTTTTAGTTTTAAATTGATATAGGTCACTTGAAAAGCATATAAAGTAGCGATAATAAGAACACAATAAGCTATTAATGCAAAACTGATATGGCTTAATAAAATAACTTTCTCTATCACCAAAGGAATAGAGTCAACGGGTGGGATAAACAGAATGACTAACTGCCATAAGCCTGTAAATCCATAGATAACCGGCAGCAATAAATTAACTTTAAAGCGCAATGACACTAAGGTTACCGCTATCGTTATAATTAAGCTGACCAAGGAAATAACATTAGGTAAGTTAAAGTTAATTGTATCTTGTGAAAAAAACAATAAACCGTCATTAAAGCCATGCACAATAATAGCTGCTGTAGCTAAACTTAAAACTAAGGTGATATTCGGTCCTTTAGGATGGAATAATCGTGTAACGATTGCCAACGTAGCAAGTATATAAAGCAAGAATGCTAAACTTGAACCTATAACCAAAAAATTCACTTAAAACCCCTAAAACAACTGAAAATATGCATTAAAAAATAGATTCTATCAGATAAAATCTTAAGCGCCATGTGATTAGCGCAAAGTATTGACTTAAATTAAGAAAGCTAAGGCTTATTTAATCAACAAGTGTCTTAGTGGCTTTATTGATAGAAAAGCAATCAACCCGGCACAGCTTAACCCAAACCACTTAGGTAAAAGCTCATGGCTATGCTGCATTTGCTCACTAATATTAATGTCATAAAAACTTAATGAAAAATCTAATAATAACGCGAAGCCAATAGCGCAAACTGCCACGCCAAGTAAGTATCGTATCAATACAGCACTACCCATTTCATTGCGAATAACGCCCAAGGTTGAAATGTTTGTTGCTGGACCCGCCATCATAAAGACCAAGGCTGTACCTGGTGATAACCCAGCCATAATAAATCCTGCGGCAATAGGCGTTGAGGCTGTTGCACAAATATACATAGGGATGGATATTAATATCATCAACAGCATGGCAGGCAAACCACTGCCATAACTTAATAGAAACTCTTGGGGTAAAAAAGTACGTACAAGAGATGCAAAAATCAAACCGATTAAAAGCCAAATGATAATGTCATCGATAAGTTTGGTTGAGGCGTAATAAACCCCGTGCTTCGTTTTACTTACAAAGGTATTTTCAATTATTTCTGGTGTGACCTTTTTACTGCCACAACAGGATTTTGTGTTTTTAGGTAGTTGTTCTACTTTAACTGTCTTCTTACTACTGCAACATCCTGCTTTTTCACTATGCTGTCGATCAGCGGAAGATTTTATTTGTTCCTCTTTAATCGTAGAAACCAATAACCCAGTAATAATAGCGGACATTATCGCTGCAATAGGTCGGTAAATAGCAAAAACAGGACCTAATAAAGCATAAGAAACAGATACTGAATCAATGCCAGTTTCGGGGGTGGCGACTAAAAATGAAGACGTTGCTGAGGCTGAAGCACCGCTTCGTCTAAGCTCTGTTGCTACAGGAATAACCCCGCAAGAACATAAAGGTAATGGAGCACCAATAAGTGCCGCTTTTATGATGGCTGTTTTGCCTTGCCCTAGATGTTTACTCAATACTTCACTAGGCACCCAAGCTTTCATTAGCCCGGCAATTAATAAGCCTAATAATAACCAAGGACTAGCTTCAGCACTCAAATCGAGAAAATTTATTGTTAAGGCGGTTAACTGTTCCATAAAATACCTAGGTTAGTGTCTGAAAATCAACGTAACTATAACATGGCTAGTATTGACGCAGCACCTAACTTAAGTCTATTTCATCAACTTTTCTAGCGACTAAATCAGATGTAGAACTATCTGCTGTCGCATCTTAAGGATATTTGGGTATAATAGCAGCATTAACCTTACCCATATTTCGCTGTTAGAGTATTTCATGTTTGACAATCTTTCCGAACGCTTAAGTAAAACGCTTAAAAATATTAGTGGCCGTGGCCGTTTAACCGAAGACAATATCAAAGAAACCTTACGCGAAGTGCGTATGGCATTACTTGAAGCTGACGTCGCTTTACCCGTCATTCGTGAATTTATAGCCAAAGTAAAAGAAAAAGCTGTTGGTACTGATGTTTCTAAAAGCCTCACGCCAGGGCAGATTTTTGTCAAAATAGTTCAAAAAGAACTTGAGTCAGCCATGGGTGAAGTCAATGAAGGTCTTGACTTAAGAGCTGCACCACCAGCGGTTGTGCTAATGGCCGGTTTGCAAGGTGCAGGTAAAACAACTTCTGTAGCTAAGTTAGCCAAATTTTTAACAGAACGTGAAAAGAAAAAAGTATTAGTAGTAAGTGCTGATGTATATCGTCCAGCAGCTATTAAGCAACTTGAAACGTTAGCGGAAGAAATAAGTGTTGGTTTCTTCCCAAGTGATATCAACCAAAAACCGATTGATATTGCCAATGCCGCCATTGATCATGCTAAGAAAAATTTTTATGATGTGTTAATTGTCGATACTGCAGGTCGATTGCATATTGATGAAAACATGATGGGTGAGATACAGCAACTTCATGCTGCTATCAATCCAATAGAGACCCTTTTCACTGTTGATGCCATGACAGGTCAAGATGCTGCTAATACAGCGAAGGCCTTTAATGATGCGTTACCACTAACCGGTATTATCTTAACCAAAACCGATGGTGATGCTCGTGGCGGTGCTGCGTTATCAATCCGTCATATCACTGGCAAGCCTATTAAGTTCATGGGTGTTGGTGAAAAAATTGAAGCCCTTGAACCTTTCCATCCTGACCGAATTGCCTCTCGTATTCTTGGCATGGGTGATGTGCTCTCATTAGTTGAAGAAATTGAGCAAAAAGTTGATAGAAAGCAAGCTGAGAAATTAGCTAATAAAGTTAAAAGTGGTAAAGGTTTTAGTTTAGAAGATTTTCGTGACCAGCTTGTCCAAATGAAGAGTATGGGCGGGATGACAGGCATGATGGATAAGCTGCCTGGTATGGGCAACATGTCTGGTAAAATCAAAGATCAAATGGATGATAAAATTACCGTGCAAATGGAAGCTATTATCAATTCTATGACACCTGGTGAACGTGAGCGTCCTGATATTATTAAAGGTTCTCGTAAGCGTCGTATTGCTGTTGGCTCGGGTACTCAAATTCAAGATGTAAATAAGCTACTTAAGCAATTTACTCAAATGCAAAAAATGATGAAAAAAATGTCAGGTAAAGGCGGCATGAAAAAAATGATGCGTAGCATGCAAGGCATGATGCCACCAGGTGGTGGTGGAATGGGTGGCATGGGCGGTGGCGGCGGAATGTTCGGCCGTTAATTTTATTTTAAAAGTCATCTCATAAAAAAAGCCGTATTTACGGCTTTTTTTATTTTCAGAAAGAAAACAATTATTGCTTAATCGGTTAATGCAGATCATGTCAAATATGATGGAATTAGGCAAACTATCACTTGTCGGCAAAAGATAAGTTATTTTCTTATCGTCTAGCTATACTTAACTCGTTTTACCATCACTTAATTTATAAAAATTCATGAGTGTTAAGTATTCCCTTGCCCAATTAAAGTGATCATAAGGCAGCCATTCCATGGTTGTTTGTCCAATTAAGCTCTAGTTTGTAATTTAAGGTAATCGATTCAATGGCTATACATAAAGTTAGCAAAGCTGTTACTCGCAGCTCAGTGAGTCAGTCTGAAAACGTAGGCTTTTTTAAACGTTTTGCTATGGTATTTGAAAGCCTAACTATCGTGCTGATTACTGCTGCACTTATGTGGTCAACACGTTTTTTCGATATGACTGAATTTGTGATGAATTTATCGAGTAGTCAACCGCATTGGCAATTAGGTAACATCATCACGCTAGCTAGTATTTCAGTCTTGGGCTTACTGGTTTTACTCACTCGTTATAGTTTGTATTTACGCAAAAAAATGAAGCTACAGTTTGTTGCTGAAGAGGAAATTAAAAGACTCGCTTTTTTTGATAGCTTAACTAATCTACCTAACAAAGAACTTTGTCAAGATCGTTTAGAGCAAGCTCTAGCGCGTGCGGCAAGAAACAATACCTCAATTGCAGTGTTATTTATTGGCATTGATGACTTTAAAGCCGTTAATGATCAACAAGGTCATGTAGGCGGCGATAAGCTTTTGAAACAAATTGCTAAACGCTTATCCGGTCAGTTACGTTCAGGTGACACCTTAGCGAGAATAACTGGGGTGGAATTTATTATTATACTCGAGACTATTTCGCCTAAAGACAATATCAATACGTTTGCTGACAAAGTATTGCTAAAGCTGACTAAGTGTTATCGAATTTCCATGCAAGAAGTCTATATCACTGGTAATGTCGGTGTTGCCTTATACCCGAGTGATGGTGAATACGGTAAAGAGTTAATTCAACATGCAGATACGGCGATGTGCTTTGCCAAAGAAAAAGGCCGTAATCGCTTAGCTTTTTTCTCTAAAGAGCTACAAGAACAAGTTAATATCAAGAAGGAAATTGCTGAACAATTACGAGGTGCAATGCAAAGGGATGAATTAGTCCTGCACTACCAACCTATCATTGCAACCCACTCGAATGAAATTATTGCCGTAGAGGCCTTGTTACGATGGAATAATGAGTTACTCGGTGATTTGGCGCCAAATGTATTCATTCCGATAGCAGAAGAGATTGGCATTATTACAAAAATTGGTGATTGGGTACTCGCACAAGCTTGTCAGCAAAATAAAACCTGGCAGCAGCAGGGTTACCCTTGCATCGTAATGACAATTAACATGTCAGTGATGCAATTAGCTATCAGCAATTATGCCACTACGGTATCTTCGTCTCTGACCGAAACAAATTTAGATCCTCAATACTTGGAGTTAGAGTTTACGGAGAACACGCTGATGAAGGATGCAAAAAAATCAATAGTGCAACTTAGGGAGTTGAGTGCGTTAGGTGTTTCTATCGCACTTGATGATTTTGGTACAGGTTATTCGTCTATAAAACATTTAGCTAAGTTCAAGCTCAACAAATTAAAAATTGATGGTAGTTTTATAAAAAACATTCCTGAAAGTGCAGGGGATATCATTGCTACAAGAGCCATCATTGCTTTAGCTAAGCAATTAAAACTGCACGTAACCGCCGAAGGTGTTGAAACAGCCAAGCAGTGTGAGTTTATGATGACTAATAATGTTGACTCTATGCAGGGCTATCACTTTAGTCGTCCCGTTGCTGCCAAAGCATTTGAGCAACTTTTGCAATCCCCTTCATGGCAATAAAACTCATCCGTTTGCCATAATTTATTCTCTTTGAACAAAGCCTACCGTACCGTTCATTACCTGATAGGTAAATAAAACTTGTAAAAATATACTAGAAGCGTAAAATACGCGAGCTTTTCTGTCGCTTGTTGACAGGAAGTGTCTGGAAAATCCGTTTTTACACTTAACATATATAGAGGACGATATGGTTACCATTCGTTTAGCTCGTGGCGGCGCTAAAAAGCGTCCATTCTATCAGGTTGTTGTTGCAGATAGCCGTAACTCTCGCGATGGTCGTTTCATCGAGAAAGTTGGTTTCTTCAACCCAACAGCACAAGGTCAAGCTGAAAAATTACGCTTAGATCTAGACCGTATTACCCATTGGGTAGGTCAAGGTGCGACAGTATCTGATCGTGTGGCTAAGTTAGTTAAAGACGCAACTGCGGCTTAATAGCTTAGTAGGCAGTAGGAGAATTTTTGTGAGTACAGAAGAAAAAAAAATCATCTTGGGTAAAGTAGGCGCAGTTTACGGCATCAAAGGCTGGTTAAAAATTCATTCATTCACTGATGAAACTGAAGCCATACTTGACTATTTCCCTTGGTCATTAAAATTAGGGAATAATACACAAACAGTTGAAATAACTGATTGGCGCAAGCATAACAAAATACTTATTGTGAAAGTGGCAGGTATTGATGACAGAGATGAAGCGCAAGCATTAGTCGGCTCTGAAATATTAACCAATGAAGCAGCGTTGCCAGAATTATCGCAAGATGATTTTTACTGGCGCGATTTAATAGGTATGTCTGTTGTGACTAACAAGGGTTACGACCTGGGCGTAGTTACTGACATGATGGAAACTGGCGCTAATGATGTACTGGTTGTGAAAGCTAATTTAAAAGATGGCTTTAGTAAAAAAGAACGGTTAATCCCGTACCTTTTTGAACAAGTAATTGAGTCGGTTAGTATTGAAAATAAACAAATTTGTGTTGACTGGGATCCGGGTTTTTAACTTGTGACTAGCACTATCTCTGATAAAGGGAAGAACAGAATGTGGATTGGGGTGATAAGCCTTTTTCCCGAAATGTTTAATGCTATCACGGAGTACGGGGTAACAGGCCGAGCGATTCGCAATGGGTTAATTGAATTTCAGCAATGGAATCCAAGAGACTTTACCCATGATAAGCATCGTACCGTTGATGATCGTCCTTATGGCGGTGGTCCGGGCATGTTAATGATGGTACAACCATTACGAGATGCTATTGCAGCTGCGCGTAAAGCGGCAGAAGTTAATGGCGGTAAAGCTAAAGTTATCTACTTGTCTCCGCAAGGACGAAAGCTTGATCAACAAGGCGTAAGTGAATTAGCACAACATGATCGACTAGTATTTATTGCTGGTAGATATGAAGGCATAGACGAGCGACTAATCGCGTCAGATATTGACGAAGAATGGTCGGTTGGCGATTACATTTTAAGTGGTGGTGAACTCCCTGCGATGAATGTTATCGATGCTGTAGCACGCTTAGTGCCAGGAGTATTAGGACATAAAGAATCAGCAGAGCAGGACTCCTTCTCTAACGGTTTATTAGATTGTCCTCATTACACTCGGCCAGAAGTACTAACAACTCCTCAGGGAGATGAAATGTCAGTACCAAAAGTATTGTTAAGTGGTAATCATGAACACATACGCTTATGGCGACAAGAGCAATCTTTGCTAAGAACGTGGACTAGAAGACCAGAACTATTAAATAACCTAGCTCTGACAGCTGAGCAGGAAAAAGCACTTACTTTGATTAAAAAGCAAGTGAAATAAACCACTTAGACTGTGCACACTAGGAAGAAGGTAATATGAGTAAAATTCTTGAAATGCTCGAACAAGAGCAAATGAAAACAGATCTACCAGCATTCGCCCCAGGCGATACTGTTGTAGTTCAAGTAAAAGTTACTGAAGCTGATAAATCACGTCTTCAAGCGTTTGAAGGTGTAGTTATCGCTGTTAAAAACCGCGGCTTACATTCTGCTTTCACTGTTCGTAAAATCTCGAACGGTGTTGGTGTAGAACGTGTATTTCAGACACATAGCCCTATTGTTGATTCAATTGAAGTTAAACGTCGTGGCGATGTTCGTCAAGCTAAACTTTACTACTTGCGCGAGCTATCTGGCCGTAAAGCACGTATCAAAGAAAAATTGGCTAAGAAATAGAAATATTTCCAATACAATTTTCTGTAAAGAAAGTTTGAATAAAGGCCTGAATAATTCATTATTCAGGCCTTTTTGTTTTTAAAGCAAAATCTTTTCTTAATCTTAGTATTTTTCTTATACAGTAGTGTAAATAACTAATTTAGCGGCTTGAATCTTCGTCCATCCAATACGTCCTTCTTTGTCTTTCTTTTTGCTTTTTACATACGAGTGAGCGATACACTCTTGTGGACATAAGCCTTGTTTACTATAAAAGAATATTGGTGAGTTCGGACCTCATGAAGTGTAGGTCTATTTTCGGTAATTCTTCATATAATACGTTGGGTATAAGCCTAATTCGTATCGGAAGCTTTAAAGCACTTCTGCCATGTCATTAGATTTATATTGCGTTGATGCGCTAATGCTTTAGCTTTTTTTAGTTAGGTAAATAGCAATATTTCGCTGAGCTGATGCGCGTACTGTTTGTAAAGCTAAAGGCACAGCAAAACTGAGATAATGTTTGGCAGGGGCTAATATTATTTTGTAGTTGGCGATATCACTTCTGATAGGGCTTTTGGCAGGTTGGTTTTATCTACGTCACTCTCTCGTTATTAAAACGGCGCATTAAATGCGCCGCTTGCTATAAAAAACTAGGATTAAACCACCATTGAATGAGGGTCAATTACAAACTTTTGCGCGGCCCCTTTATCAAAGGCGTTATAACCTTCAGGTGCACCATCAAGTGAAATTACTTTCACATTCACTGCTTTAGCAATTTGTACTTTGTCCCACAAAATTGCCTGCATTAGATTGCGATGATATTTCATCACTGGACATTGCCCTGTGACAAAATAGTGTGATTTCGCCCAACCAAGGCCAAAGTTCATACTAAGTTGGCCAGTTTTAGCTGCTTCGGTAGATGCACCAGGATCGCCAGTTACGTAAAGTCCTGGAATACCTATGCCACCACCGGCACGTGTTACTTCCATCATAGTATTAAGTACAATTGCAGGCTGTTCTTTATGATGGCTACAACCGTGGCTGTGAGCTTCAAAACCAACACAATCCACAGCAGCATCTACTTCAGGAACACCTAATATTTGTTCGATCATATCTGGCACAGTCGCATCTTGACGTAAATCAATGGTTTCACAGCCAAAGCTACGTGCTTGGGCTAGACGCTCTGGATTCATATCGCCCACAATGACACAAGCTGCGCCAAGTAATTGTGATGACGCTGCAGCAGCAAGACCTACAGGTCCAGCACCGGCAATATAAACAGTGGCACCAGGAACAACACCAGCTGTTACAGCACCATGATATCCCGTTGGGAAAATATCAGAGAGCATGGTTAAGTCACGAATTTTTTCTAATGCCTGATCTTTATCAGGAAATTTTAACAGGTTGAAGTCGGCATAAGGCACCATCACATACTCAGATTGACCACCAACCCAACCACCCATATCAACGTAACCAAAGGCAGCACCAGCGCGACCAGGGTTAACGTTTAAACATATACCTGTATTTCCTTCACGGCAGTTTCTACAGCGACCACAAGCAATATTAAAAGGCACAGACACAATGTCACCAATGTCTAAAAACTCTACATCGCTGCCTTTCTCAATGATCATACCGGTAATTTCATGACCTAGAACAAGACCTGGTTCAGCGGTAGTTCGACCGCGTACCATATGTTGATCACTGCCACAGATATTGGTAGTTACTACTTTTAAAATAACGCCGTGCTCACACTTTCTATTGCCAATGGCAAGCTTAGGGTAGGCAATATCTTGAATTTCAACACTTCCAGGGCCAGTATAAACAACGCCGCGGTTTCCATGATTTGAGCACATATCAATCTCTCTTGTTGGTTAAATGACACTAATAATATTTTTAAAATTTTGCTTTGGTCATTAATTAAGAATCGAAGCCAATCTCCTTATCATTATTTAAATAGTTACTGGCTAAGGTGAAAAGCACTGTGTTTAGGGTACCGTTTTGATGATTATATAGGCATACCTAAAAAAGACACTAGCATGCCTAAAACAGACGGAACTAGTTTAAAAAGGAGGAGAAGCACTACATTAGATAATAAAGTTATCGATAATAATTAATCATCTTCAAATTATTTTTAGTTGAAATATCTGATTGTTAGGTGGGTAAATAGTTTTATTTTTATCCAGAGTTTAGGTGGATTAATCATTAATTTATTTTTCTTGAACAATTTTTACGTAAAACATAAAAGGGAATAGTAATAAAATAGTACTCGCAGGTCAGGAGTCCACTTTACTAAGGAGCTATCAAATCAGTAAGTAACTTTTAAATTGAGTATTATTAGACTAAATTGAATTGAATTGAATCGAATCGATAGATCGTGTTTTGGTAGCTATGTACCGAAGTTACTTGGCCGTTACCCAGAGAATTTGTGCATCGTCTTCACTCACCGAAATAACCAAATGCCCCATCATGGCATCATAATAGACGCTATCACCTTCGACCAAGTTCACTGGTTCATAGAATTCAGTAACCAACTGCACTTCTCCTTCTAACACCAACATGTATTCTTCACCACTATGGCGTACCCACTCACCGAAATCATCGAAGCTACGCGCGTGAACTCTGCACTTGTATGGCATCATTTTTTTATGGCTAAACTCTGTAGACAGTAATTCATGCTCATACGTGGAAGTTAAATGATAATTTCCTTGCTCTTTTAACGTTATATCACGACGCCCAACCGCTTGTGCCACAGTTGGCTTAGTAAATAATTGCGGTAACTCAATATTTAAACCCGTTGCTAACTTTTGCATCACGGTAAAGGTTGGCGAAATTTGTTCATTCTCAATTTTAGATAAGGTTGAAGCTGCCAAGTTAGTCAGGTTAGCTGCCTCTCTAAGGGTTAGCTTGTTCCGCATTCGGATCGACTTTAGCTGCGCGCCTATGCTAATAGCGCCAATTGCTCGCACATCATGTTTACTGCTTGTTACTGTCATTGACATATAGATGTCCTTTTTTCACTATTGCTCATCATGTTATTTAGTAACCAGAGTGAGCAGAACAAGAGACATCAATACGCTTGAAACAGACAAACGTACCTTTGCAAATGAGGGTTAATACTTAACAAACAGCGACAATGTTTACGATAAATGAATAAACGTTGTCGTTGATTACTTCTAATAAGAGTGGCGATTAGTAAGTGGCTACTAAGAGCTCGCTACTTAGAAAAGACCACGGTCTTTTTCCCATACATGAATATGCGATGTTCGATATGACAACGCACCGCGCGCGACAGCGTTAAACATTCGATATCACGCCCTTTAGCCGCTAAGTCCTTAGGATAGTAACCATGATCAACCGTCTCAACGCCTTGGCTAATGATTGGCCCTTCATCGAGATCGTCACTGACATAATGTGCGGTGGCGCCCACTAACTTAATACCGCGATCATAGGCTTGAAAATAAGGTCTAGCGCCCTTAAAACCGGGCAATAACGAGTGGTGAATATTAATGGCTTTACCGGAAAGCTTTTTACACAAGTCGCTCGATAATACCTGCATATAACGCGCTAATACCACTAAGTCAGCGTCAGATTCTTGTATTATCTGCCACACTTTGGCTTCTTGCTCGGGTTTAGTTTCCTTAGTGATAGGCAGGTGGTAATAAGGAATACCATGCCATTTGGCGAGGTCTTCTAAATCGGGGTGATTAGAGATAATCGCCGGAATGTCGATATCTAGATCGCCCGTGCGATAACGGTATAATAAGTCATTCAAGCAATGATCGTGCTTTGACACCATGATCACAACTTTAGATTTATACGGACTGGATGCCAATTGCCATTGCATCTCAAATTCACTGGCGCGTTGCTCAAATTCTTGGCTAAATGCTTCTGCGCTAAAGTCTGTCGCCGTCTGTGCTCTAAATTCTATACGGATGAAAAAACGGTTGACCGCGGTATCATCAAACGAGTGAATTTCATTAATATAGAACCCTTTTTCACACAAAAAACGGGTAACCACATCAACCGTGCCCGGTCTACTTGGACAATCTGCGGTGATAATATGCGTTTGCGTGACAGGTTTGATATCGGACATGTTCGATCCTATTGTTGAAGTTAAAACAGCTTAGTGTTAACTGAATAATGTTGATTGAATAGTTTTCACTTAATAGTGTTCCATTCAAACCATTCAGTTAAACGTAAGCGGCTTTATGATGAGTTATCGCTACCCTTAACGCGCATTGAAACAACAAACAATTTGCGTTAAGGGGCGATTGATTTTAGTTAACACTGTGCTTAACCAAAGCTAAAAAAGCGTTAAAAAAAAGTTAAACAATTATTGAACAATCATTAAACAATTGTCAGGCCGTATTCTTGGCTACCTTGTTGTATCCATAACCACACGTAGTCAGAAAAACTGCGACGAACGACGAGCTGAAACTTGTCTTCACTCACGCGCAAGATATGTGCGCCCGTTTTAGCAAACGTGGTACCAACCACCTTGCCAATCGGAAAACTATCTAGGTGTAAATCATAACCGGTCGATTTCTTCATCAAGTCGATAACATGCTCGCCGCTCAGTTCAAGCAGGGTTTGCGCGCCACTGACATCACTGACCGCAAAGTGGCCTGTTAAATACGACCGAAGCTTTTGCTCAACATCCACTTCACTGCCCGAGGCAACAATAATTAACCACTCATCTGGCGCTAACCACATGATTTGAGCAAGCTCACTCTTGGCGCTGCTACATGGCGTAATAGGCAATGCGACCCCTAAAGCCTCTTGCACACCCGCTAAAAATTCAGCATCGGCACAGTTGCCACGTAAGTTAAGGTGACCCAATAACTTATGCTCATGTAAAATAATGCCACCAGCGCTTGATTGGCCAATTAATTGGTCAAGCTGAG
>NZ_VOLT01000029.1 GCF_007954275.1 Colwellia demingiae
TAACACCATCATCAAAGACCATACCGTCTTCTTTACACATCACCCCGTAGCGACATTTACCAACACCTAATTTGCTCCATGGGTTGGTATAAACACGGTTTAAAAATTCTCGTGCATCTTTACCTTGGATATCAATTTTACCTAAGGTGGACGCATCTAAAATACCGACACTGTTACGCGTTGCTAAACACTCACGCTCCAGTGATTGCTGCATGGTTTCACCCGGCTGAGGGAAATACCATGGGCGTTTCCATTGACCCACATCTTCAAACTCAGCGCCATTCTCTATATGCCATTTATGCATCGCGCTAAAACGTGCTGGGTCAAACAAGTGCTTCACATCAGCTCCCGCTAAGGCGCCAAACGTGGTGGGTGTATACATAGGGCGGAAGATGGTTGTGCCCGTTTCAGGAATGGTTTTACCTAACGATTTAGCGGTGATCGCCATGCCGTTGATATTACCTAACTTACCCTGATCGGTACCAAAACCTAACGCGGTGTAGCGTTTGACATGCTCAATAGATTCGAAACCTTCACGGTTTGCCAATTCAATACCTGCAGCCGTGACATCATTTTGATAATCGACAAACTGTTTTGGCGCGCGACTGGTTTTTTTACTGTGCGGTATGTGAAACAGCGCCATAGACGCATCTTCTTTTGGATCGCTTGTTTTGGGCGATTGACCCGCATAACGTCCTTCCCCTTTGCCCGCCGCTTGTGCTGCAACAGCGCCGGTGTTGAAACCATCACTGATGACTTTTGACAAGGCATAAATACCTTCAAGCCCACCGCAACTGTGTTGCTTTTGTACCGTATCACCCGGGACAAAGCCCGCAATGTCGTCGTTCCACACTGGACGAGAGCCCGTATGGGATGACAAATGAATGACAGGGCTCCAACCACCTGAGCTGGCAACCGTATCACAGACAAAATGCTTCGCTGGGCCAGTAACACTGTGATTACTCGCATTGATTGGCGCAACATCCACCCCTTTGACGCGTTTGCTGCCTTTAACTTCAATAACGCCATGGCCAAAGAGTATATCGATGCCCAGTTTTCTGACCTTATTGACCAAGTCGCCATTTGACGCGCTTCGCGTATCAACAATAGCGACAACCTTGCGGCCCGCTTGATGCCAATCAATCGCTGTTTTGTAGGCATTATCATTGGTGGTCATTAAGACCAACTGATTACCTGGCACCACATCATAGCGATTAATGTAGGTAGAAATAGCATTGGCTAACATACAACCAGGCACGTCATTGTTACCATACACAAGCGGACGCTCATGGGCACCGGTGGCCAAAATAACCTGCTTTGCTCTGACTTTGTGCACGC
>NZ_VOLT01000030.1 GCF_007954275.1 Colwellia demingiae
TAACACCATCATCAAAGACCATACCGTCTTCTTTACACATCACCCCGTAGCGACATTTACCAACACCTAATTTGCTCCATGGGTTGGTATAAACACGGTTTAAAAATTCTCGTGCATCTTTACCTTGAATATCAATTTTACCTAAGGTGGACGCATCTAAAATACCGACACTGTTACGCGTTGCTAAACACTCACGCTCCAGTGATTGCTGCATAGTTTCACCCGGCTGCGGGAAATACCATGGGCGTTTCCATTGACCAACATCTTCAAACTCGGCGCCATTCTCTATATGCCATTTATGCATAGCGCTAAAACGTGCAGGGTCAAACAAGTGTTTCACATCAGCTCCTGCTAAGGCGCCAAATGTGGTGGGTGTATACATAGGGCGGAAGATGGTTGTGCCCGTTTCAGGAATGGTTTTACCTAACGATTTAGCGGTGATCGCCATACCGTTGATATTACCTAACTTACCCTGATCGGTACCAAAACCTAACGCGGTGTAGCGTTTGACATGCTCGATAGATTCGAAACCTTCACGGTTTGCCAATTCAATACCTGCAGCCGTGACATCATTTTGATAATCGACAAACTGTTTTGGCGCGCGACTGGTTTTTTTACTGTGCGGTATGTGAAACAGCGCCATAGACGCATCTTCTTTTGGATCGCTTGTTTTAGGTGATTGACCCGCATAACGTCCTTCCCCTTTGCCCGCCGCTTGTGCTGCAACAGCGCCGGTATTGAAACCATCACTGATAACTTTTGATAAGGCATAAATACCTTCAAGTCCACCACAACTGTGTTGCTTTTGCACCGTATCACCGGGTACAAACCCAGCAACGTCATCTTTCCACACCGGACGAGAGCCTGTATGCGATGACAAATGAATAACAGGGCTCCAACCACCTGAGCTGGCAACCGTATCACAGACAAAATGCTTCGCTGGGCCAGTAACACTGTGATTACTCGCATTGATTGGCGCAACATCCACCCCTTTGACGCGTTTGCTGCCTTTGACTTCAATAACGCCATGGCCAAAGAGTATATCGATGCCCAGTTTTCTGACCTTATTGACCAAGTCGCCATTGGACGCGCTTCGCGTATCAACAATAGCCACCACTTTACGGCCCGCTTGATGCCAATCAATCGCTGTTTTGTAGGCATTATCATTGGTGGTCATTAAGACCAACTGATTACCTGGCACCACATCATAACGATTAATGTAGGTAGAAATAGCATTGGCTAACATACAACCAGGCACGTCATTGTTACCATACACAAGAGGACGCTCATGGGCACCGGTGGCCAAAATAACCTGCTTTGCTCTGACTTTGTGCACGC
>NZ_VOLT01000031.1 GCF_007954275.1 Colwellia demingiae
AAGTAATAATATCGATAACGTAGTTGGTTTGCGCTAATGTATTCGGAGTCTTTGTTGGTTACCCAATATATTAGGCCCAGCTCCACGATGAGATCCGCGCTAGATTGTCCTCAAAAGCGCCAAAGCATACTTAAAAAGTTGCTGTTCCGCCCCACAGGTCTTCAATCCAGTGGTCTAACCGTTGTGTCATCTTTATCATCATTTGCAAATCAGGCTTGCACTCTAACTTCGAATGCTTGTTTAGTTGAAAGTACCGACCAGGCGATACGTGCTAGTTTGTTCGCTAACGCGACTACTACGACGTTAAATGGTTTCCTCGATAGTAATTCTAATATCCAATTACCAAAAACGGCGACGGCTTTTTCAGGCCTAACAAGAACAGCTCTTGCACCGTGAACGAATAACTCACGTAAGCCTTTATTCCCTCGTTTGCTTATACCTAGTAATGTAGGCTTTCCTCCCGTTGTAAACTGACGAGGCACCAAGCCAATCCAGGCGGCTAAGTGCCTCCCATTTTTGAAATCAGCAACGTTACTTATATCAGATAAGCAACGACTAGCTGTTAGATCTCCCACTCCAGGAATCGTTTTGAGTAGTTGAGCTCGTTCATCGTTGCTCACAATTTCCTTGAGCTTTTTATCTTGGGTTAAAATAAGTTGATTAAGTTTTAGGTAAAAGTCATGGTGGTCTCTTAATTCTAAAAGCAACATCGGTGGTATTGGCTCACCATGCTCAGCTAGCCATTGGAATAATGTTTTCATTTTGGCATGAGATTTTGGAAAAGCCATGCCAAACTCTAATAAAATTGATCCGATACGCGACATGCATGCTGTTCTGTCTTTTAGATAGCTTGAGCGTACTCTTTGAATGACTGAGATCACTTGAGATGATTCAGTTTTAACGCTGACAAAACGCATAGTTGGGCGAGTCGCTGCTTCGGCTATGGCGTCAGCATCAATGAAATCGTTTTTGTTTGTTTTGACATAAGGCTTAACATATTGAGGTGGTATGAGTAGTACTTTATGCCCAAACTCTTGGCACTTTCTTGCTAACCAATGAGAGCCACCACAGGCCTCCATAGCAATAGTTGTAAGCTCTGAATTAGAAAGATATTGAATTAGTTTTGAGCGACTTAATTTTTTTCGATAAACTTCTCGACCGGATAAATCATGGCCAACAAGGTGAAAGGTTGATTTCCCAATATCAATTCCAAGAATGTTAATAGTAGACATGATGATTCTCCTCATTTAATAATCTCCCTAAGTGTAGCTTAGGGGAGGCGGACCATCTTATTAGCGC
>NZ_VOLT01000005.1 GCF_007954275.1 Colwellia demingiae
TTGGCTCGAACGTCTTGTTAGAAACATTGGATGTTTGCCATTCAATATTCGTAACCAACAGAAGCATGTTCCACCTAATATAAGAGTAAGTTACTTTATTAAATAAGTGGCTTGGTCGAACTATAAGTAAATCAACAAGGACAAATAACAGTTGGAATTTGCTCCTTCGTCACTTATTTTAATCAACAATTTTTAGCCTCTTAACGAGGCGTTATGAGTAAATAAAATGAATAGAGTCATCCTTTTATTGTTAGTTACCTGCTTATTTGGCTGTAGTAAGCCACTAGATATTCAGTTAGAACCTGAAGTGCACATTTTCCTTAGTAAGGATACCAAACAGGGAATACCTATTACTCTGAATGACAAGGCGTATTTAGTTCTCAACGAATGGTTACATGAGAACAAAACTGGTTGGTATGCCACATCTGGTCGTTATCCTGGTGGTGTTTACATTAAGTCTGGTAAATTTGGTATTCAAGTTATTGAATCAAAAGTTGTTATTTACTCAACAGTAGGTAATGAACCCAAAGCCATATATATCCAAGAAATTGAAAAAGGTGAGTTAAGCGCAATATTGGCTTTTGGTAAATAAACTCATAACAAACTACTCAAACGGACACAAACAGTGGCTTTTTTTTGTGCCTTAAACATTTTAGCCAACAATAAATATCCCCTTATGTAAGCATTATAAGTCTGGTTCAAAACTGTGGTGTAATTATCACAAAGGGAGACATTAAATGGATAAATATCAAGAAATTGCAGAAATCAATAAGCTAGGAAGTTTGTCATACGCTTTGATTTCAACAGCTATGGTAATGCTCTTACTTCAGGTTGGTTTAGTTAATGTAAACTACAATATTAGTGGGGACTCAATAATGAGGTTGTATTTACCAGTGATGGTTCTTCTTGCTGGAATTTGGGTGCCAACATTGAAAGTTAGGCGTTTTATAAAACGGCACAAGGATTATCATGAGTAACTCTGAAATTACTAGTTCACAAGAAATACTTCTTCAAATTACAAAGATTGTTGAAACTGAATGTGCACAAGATGCAACCGCACTGTTAGCCGATGGTTTTGTTTTGCTTGGCGTAGGAAATAGTGTTTTTGTAGATGCAGAAAGTCGCTTTGTTTATACCCTTGGTTTTCCTAAACCAATTGAAGAGTTAAGTCACTGGGTTCGTTCTAATTTTTAGCAATGTGCATATAACAAGCAGTTAAATAAAGGACAAAATACTGTTGACTGTATTTCCTTCCCCTACATTTAACAAACAACTTTTTGCCACTTAACAAAACGTTATCCCGAAGAGAACCTAGTTTTATGCCTGAACCCAATCCAGCGAGAATCATGACCTTTGCATCGCCGACAGATCTAGGCAGGTGGCTCAAAGTAAATCACGCCATCGAAAGCGAACTGTGGGTGAAAATATTCAAGAAAAAGACTGAAATTCCGAGCGTGACTTGGGACGATGTCGTGGTTGAGATGCTGTGCTGGGGCTGGATCGATGGTATTAAGAAGTCAATCGATGACCAAGCCTATCTCCAGCGAGTGACTCCAAGAAAAGCGCGAAGTAACTGGTCGAAAAGAAACAGAGAACATGTGGAGCGTTTGATAAACGAGGGCCGGATGACAGAATCAGGACTCGTGCACGTTCGTGCTGCCAAAGCAGACGGACGGTGGGAGAATGCCTATGTGGCCAGTGAGATGAAAGTGCCAGCGGATTTCCTATTAGCATTAGAGAGCAAGCCGAAGGCCAAACAATTTTTTGCAACGCTCACTAAATCGAGTCATTATGTCATCGCATACGGATTGACAAGTGCGAAGAAAATCGAAACCAGACAGAGGCGATTTGCAAAATTCATAGACATGCTTGTCCAAAATGAAAAGCCAACTTAAGTTTCAAAAAGATAGATGTATTATCCATACAAGGCTTTAAAACGGAACAAATACTGTTGGCTACGTTTAGCTTCGCTACACAATTTTAGCCAACCATTACTTAGCCTGCTATTTAGGCATTATATTACATGGAGAGTTTATGCGTAAATTAAGCGTTTTGTTCAGCCTACTTTTAATAGGGAGTTGTGAAGCTGGAAATGACAGTGCTACAACTCAAGAATTTGACTATTCAAAAACAGATAGTGAACTAATTTCAACTATGGTAAAAATGGGTTCTGATGTTAGTAAAGAACATCAAATAACCTATCTCATTTATTGTTCAACAGAGCAACAAGTAAAGAAGATCCTTGCTGGTGCCATTCAACAAGGTTTTGAAGATGATTACGTTTCGTATTCTGATAAAGATAAAATGTGGTCTACTAGCTTAATCAAAAATTTAAAATTAAATCTTAATGAAATATCTTCCAATCGCGCTATGTTAGCTCCATTAATACCACCAAATGGTTGTAAACCTATACGTTGGGGATCAATCGTAGAAATGTAACACAACAAGCTGTTTAATCAGGACAGAATATTGTGGCTGTACTTCGTTCCTCTACATTTAGCACAATAATGAGGTCTTTCTATGTCACCACTTACTCAAGTTAATATTTTATGAATTAGGTATTTAATCTGTAGTTTTGTACTTGTTTCTACTCGTTTTTGTGGTAACTTTAGCTGCATAAAATATTTTGTATTTTTGGTTACACAGTTTTCGCCTAAAAGGATTTAGTGCGCATCGCTCAACTCCCCCTAGGTTTTATAAATTCTGTTTATGTTCTGATCATTTCAGTATTTGCCATCTACACAAAATATAACAAGTAAATCAACGGACGTTAGCTGTTTAAATAGCTTCAAGGATCTCAGATGAAATTTTTAGCATTAATGGCTCAGTCATTACTTTGGTTAACTGTTGCAGCTTCACCAACTTTAGCAGGGCTTATACTTGGTTTTATTCTTAGTATGCAAGCGGGTGATTTATATAGCCTAACAGTACCTTTATGTGGGTTTGTTGGGTTCATGATTGGCGGTCTTTGGGCTGAAAGAATTCGAAAAACAATAGGTCTATCTTCATTCTTAGGCCGGTTGATGGGGATGCGTGAATTAAGAGATAGTGATAAAAACAGATAACAAACAATTCAATGTGACACGCAACCGTTGGTTTGTTCACTCCACTCAACATTTAAGCCACTTATGTGGTGTTAGCTTTAAGAGTTCATATGAAAAGTTATCTTCTACATCAATATAGGAAATTGTTAGAGCAGGGTCTACTCTACCCAATAAGGTTGTATTTAACCTTATTGGGGGGCTACTCTTTAGCCTTTGGATGTCTAGTGCTTTAGAGTCTTTAATTGACTTAGGTGAGCTTAAAGTCCAATGGAATGCTAACTGGCTATATGAAACAGCTTTAATTCTTTGGGTCTTATATATGATATTAATTACTGTAGTAGGTAAATTCAGTACCAAGGATTAATACAGCTAACAAGGCACACAATACAGGCTATCGAAAACAGAAGAAATAGGTAAGTTGCACCAAAGTAAGTAAAACAAATATAAAAACGAGGACACGCAACCGTTGGCAGCGTTCCATTTCGCTTTAACTTTTAGCCAACGATTACTTAGTCTGCTATTTGGAGCTCATATGTACAAGGAAAGTTTAGGTTTGTTGAATTGTCTGAGTTACTTAAAACGAGATGTTAAATTTAGAGCTTTCTTAATTGCTCTAGGTTTATTGATTGGTACTCACCTTTTGATAAGTGATAACCTCAATCAATTTAGTTCTTCTAGATTCAAAGAAACGGCGATATTTATAATGATTATTCTCTGTATTTTTATTCCTTGGCATTTATTTGATAAAGAAGATTAATGGCATGCATAATATTTATTAGCCAACGACTATCAGTCACTTAAGGTGGCATTATATTTTACAAGGAAGTTATATGAAAAATTTAGTAATAGCGTTATTTTTTAGTACTATATTAATCGGTTGTCAATCCATACCAGAGCAATACCTTACACAACCAGCCATTAAAATTGAGGAACCTGAGCTATCTAAGTATTGGGTAGCTAAAGATGGTGGAATTTCCTTTAAATCACCTTCCGGTAAACTACCCAGTGAAAATGGTACAGTATTTATAAACTATCTTATTGATTCAAACGGTGAGATTTTTAATCTAAAAGTTGTCAAATCTACTCCTAGTGACGCATGGAATAAAATTGCACTTAAGGTGTTAAAACAAACAGTATATATAAATGCTGAAACCAATCTAATTAAGGCCCCAGTAATTGTTACAACGAAAGTCGTATTCGATATATATTAAAACATAATAAGGAAATTAACGTGATGCGCAGCAGTAAGCTGCGTATCATGTTTTGGAATGTAATCATGGATAGATTAATAATTTTAGCTATAGGTGCGTTGCTTGCTTCTTGCAGTGCAGGAAATTTAAATTGCTCTAACTCAGGTTGTGCCGCAATAAATGGTGCGCTAATGGTCAAGGATATTTATTCCCAAGATCCACCTAAAAAATGCAAAGACATGTCTGGCGAACAACGAAAAGAATGTGAGCAACAAGTTGAAGCAGTTAAAAATTCTATAGCTAAAGAGAATAAAGTATGACTAATGTATACATGGAGATTGTGTGATAAACGTATATCTTTTTGATTGGGGCGACACTTTAATGGTCGATTTCCCTGGTGTTACCGGCAAAATGTGCGATTGGGACATAGTTGAGGCTGTATCTGAGGCTAAAGAAACCTTAGAGGTGTTATCTGAACACTCACAAATATATATCGCTACTGGCGCTGCCGACTCAACTGAGTTAGAGATTAAAAAAGCCTTTGAGCGCGTGGGGTTAAATGAATTTATATCAGGTTATTTTTGTAAAGCTAATTTAGGCTTGTCTAAAGGAACACCTGAGTTTCTCAACTCTATCCTAGAAAAATTGAAAGTCCCTTCAGTTAATGTCGCTATGGTTGGAGATAATTTTGATAAAGATATCAAACCTGCAATCGCTGCAGGTATTCAACCTTTCTGGTTTACAGATAATGATATAGAAACTGTGCCAAATAATGTTAAAGTAATTAATCAGTTAAGTGCATTGTACTTAAACAAGTAACCTAAACAGAACTGCTAGCCGTTGGCGCTGTTCGCTTCGTTACACATTATGGCTAACAAATATCAGTCCCTTATTTGGGGATTATGGCGAGTGAATAGATTAGTGTTAAATTTTAAGCTTTCCTCAATATGGGGATTTGTCGGAATCGCGATTGGGTTATGTGCTTTTTTGTTTAATTACTACATGGTCCCAATATCATTGCCCGGATATAAAATATTAGTTTCTCCCGCTATATTCACTTTACGTTTTTTTAGTGAAGAAACTTATTTTGCTCCAAAAATGATACTTTTTCTTTCTGGTCAATTTGTAGGGTATTTTTTAATGGGTTCTATTGTTCAAATTATTAAAAAAATAGTTCTGCGTAAAAACAAGTCATAATATTTAGCCTATTAACAGAGCATTTTCTTTACCCTACCCAATCAACTATAGGAACTTTAATGCGAAAAATATTTCTTACTATTATTTCATTCACCCTTTTTATTTCTTCAGCGAGTGCCAGTTATATTGATGGTAATTTATTGAAGTCAATGTCTGTTGCTCCCGTTACTGAAAACTCCCATCTGCAATTTGTAGGCTATGTCGTCGGAGTTATTGATTCAAATGAACAAGATAACTTATGTGTAGATGTCCCACCAAATGCTTTAACTCCCGTGTTAGATACCGTTATAAATTACCTAGCTAACAACCCTGAAAAGCTAAATGCTTCTGGTAGTGATTTAGTTGTTGAGGCACTTATTAAACAGTACTCTTGCCCATTTACACCAAAAAGCTAAAAAAATAAAATGGAAATTAGTGCTATTTCTTGGGAACAAACCATCCCTCTTCGTCAGAGCGTCTTGTGGCCAAATAAACCGCCTGAATATTGCCACGTAGATGGAGATATAAAAGCATCACATTTTGGTATTTTTGTTGACGGATTACTTGTGTGTGTCGCTTCTGTTTATTTAACTTCAAACAGAGCTCGTTTACGTAAATTTGCTACAGATCCCAGATATCAAAACCAAGGAATTGGCTCCAAAATGTTGGAACATATTATTCAAACGTTAAGAAGTAGCCAAGTAGAAGTTTTCTGGTGTGATGCGAGAGAATCAGCTATACAGTTTTATGACCGCTTTGGTATGCAAGCATGTAGTGAGCGTTTCTATAAAGCAGACGTAGCATATTACAAAATGGAAGTTGCGTTATAACAAAGAAATTCAACGTGACTCGACATAGTGTTCATCCCCTTGTTAGGAGATTTTTTCCATATTAATGTATCAAGGTAAGCACTTATATTTAATAGTTTTTCTATGTAAAAAATGACGAGGTTGTAATGAAACGACATATAATATTATTTGACATAAATGAGACGGTACTTAATCTCAGTGCATTGAAACCCAAGTTCAAAGTAACTTTTGGTGACGAAAGCGTGATGGCAACCTGGTTTTCTATGCTTTTGCACTCATCTACGGTTTGTATCATGACAAATGTAAAGACTGACTTTGCTACCTTAGCGGGTACTATGCTTGAATCGATTGCTGCTCGCTTGGGTGTAGAACTGTCTCAGACAGCGCGTGATGATATTCTTAGTGGTTTTGCTAACCTTCCCCCCCACAATGATATTAAACCAGCGTTAGCTCAGTTAAAATCTGCCGGTTTTCGCACAGTAGCTTTTTCAAATTCATCGCTCAATCTGATATCAACTCAAATTACCAATGCAGGCTTAATGGAATACTTTGACGATATAATTTCAGTTGAAGAAACGGGAAGCTTTAAGCCTGATGCTACTGTCTATAAATTCGCAGCTAAAAAATTGAAGCAACCACTGGAGTCTTTGAGGCTGGTAGCTACTCACGATTGGGACACCCATGGTGCTTTATCCGTAGGAATGAGAGCAGCTTACATTAATCGTTCAGGAGCTATTTATCATCCGCTGTACCGCCGACCTGATATTTGTGCAACAACAATGGAAGATATCGTGAAACTAATTATCGAAAAAGATGATTAAAATAAAATATCAAAAGCACTTAACACGAAACCAACCCCTTGGTTATTTATAAGACGTTAAATGCTAAAACATAAATATGAATTAATAGGTAGATTTTGGAGCAAATCTAGCAAATAACTCAAATAGGACTAGATAACGCGTGTTGTGCACTCAGCTCAAATTTAGCCCTCAATATTTAGCCTCTTGAGGAGGCCTTGGGATACAAATGTCAGAGTTTTCATCTCTACTCAACGAAGTAAGACGCTGCACCATTTGTGCATCTCAATTATCACACGGGGTACGACCTGTTCTACAGGTGCATCCGAAGGCAAAGATTTTGATTGCTGGTCAAGCTCCAGGTCTGAAGGTTCATACTTCAGGCGTGCCTTTTGATGATGCAAGCGGTAAACGTTTACGTGAGTGGTTGGGAGTAACGCGAGAAGAGTTTTATGATCCAGAAAAGGTGGCAATTTTACCTATGGGTTTTTGCTTTCCTGGATCAGGGAAAACAGGAGATCTTGCGCCACGAAAAGAGTGCGCGCCAGCTTGGAGAGAGAAAATTCTTGCTCACCTTACGCAAATAGAGGTCACTATTGTGCTTGGCAGTTATGCGCAAAAATACCACATGGGCGTAAAGAACGCTTCAGTCACTGATTTGGTTAAATCGTGGGAAACATATTGGCCAAATATTATTCCTCTTCCTCACCCTAGTCCTAGGAATAATATTTGGCTTAAGAAGAATCCATGGTTTGAGATAGAATTACTGCCATTGCTTAGAGGACGTGTTCGAAAATCACTAAAATAGCTTCTAATAACAGCTACTTTAAACGAGACAAAACAGTGATTTTGTTCCGTATCATAGCGTTTTAACTACCAATTATTAGCCTCTTAATGAGGTGTGTTCAACTTAAAATAGACTTACCTTTACATGAAAAATAAATTATTAAATGGCCAACACTTGTCCCTCAATGAACAAGTGACTTTATTGTCTGAATTCGTCATGACAATTGATGGAATGCCCCAAATATTAGAGAAAATAAGTCACCTTCCCAACGCATGGGTTGGTGCAGGCATTATATTTCAAAATGTATGGAACGTAATTCATGGATATGATTTTAATACGTTTATAAAGGATATTGATGTTCTATATTGGGACGAGGATGATTTAAGTTGGCAGTCAGAAAACAGTTATATTCAGGCGTTAACTGAATCTCTCTCTGATATGGAAATCCCATTCGATGTCAAAAATATTGCGAGGGTACATTTATGGTATGAAGAACGCTTTGGTATACCGAAAGCTCAATATAATAGCGTTCAAGAATCAATATCTACCTGGCCTGTTATTGGTGCGTGTATGGCAATGCGGATGAACAAAGGCCGATTAGAGTTTATAGCTCCTTTTGGATTCCAAGATATGTTTTCCCTTAGGGTGAGACCAAATAAAGTTTTGGTAAACCAAACCATTTATGAGGGCAAAGCGATAAAATGGAAAGAACAGTGGCCTAAACTATTAGTAGAAAACTGGTAATATTTCATAACAAGTTGTTAAATAAGGATAAAATATATTTGGCTTTTGCTTCTGTGTCGCTTATTCTAGTTACCTGAATTTTGCCCAATATTTGGGTGTTATTTTTTAAACAAATAAACGTAGTAGTTAAGGATTGTATATATGTCAGCATTGATTCTAGATGGGAAAAGCGTTACTAAAAAGTCTGAAGAAGATTTGCGCTCAAGAGTTGCACGCCTTAAGAAACTGAGTAATGGTGCCGTTCCTATATTAGCCACAATTCTAGTGGGAAATGACCCTTCATCGGCAACCTATGTAAAAATGAAGTCGAATGCTTGTACCCGAGTTGGTATGGACTCATTGAAAATTGAAATGTCTGAAGAGACAACCACAGAAGAGTTACTGGCTGAAATTGCAAAACTTAATGCCAATCCAAATATTCATGGCATTCTTTTACAGCACCCTGTACCACCACAAATTAATGAAAGACAGTGCTTTGATTCCATAGATTTATCTAAAGATGTTGACGGGGTAACTTGTTGGGGTTTCGGTCGAATGGCAATGAATGAAACCTCTTATGGCAGCGCTACGCCAAAAGGAATAATTCGAATTTTAGAGGCATATGATATCCCGCTAGAAGGGAAACATGCTGTTGTGGTTGGTAGAAGTCCTATTCTTGGTAAACCAATGGCAATGATGCTGCTTAATAAAAACTGCACGGTTACTATTTGTCATTCAAAAACAGTTGGTCTTGATAAAATCATCAAGAATGCAGATATCATTGTAGGCGCGGTAGGTAAGCCAGAATTCATAAAAGCGGCTTGGATCAAAGATGATGCCGTAGTGATAGATGCTGGCTATCACGAAGGTGGTGTCGGAGATATTGAGTTAGAACCTCTTATGAATCGAGTTAAAGCATATACGCCTGTACCTGGAGGCGTAGGGCCAATGACCATAAACACCTTGATCTATCAGACTGTTGAAGCATGTGAATTAAAATTAGAAAAATAGCGTATCCCCATCGATGACTAATAATTCATTGAAAGGACAAAAATAGTTAGTTTTTGTCCTTAGTCATCGATGCTTAACTAGCTATTCTGTCCGCTTAGATGAGCGTTAGGTAACACGGAGGTTTTATCAAAATATGAATGTCTTTTTAATTATTGCTGGTACCTTAAATGCAATAATCGCCATTATTCATATTGGTTGTATTTACTTTGGTGCTCCTTGGTACCGATTCTTCGGCGCTGGAGAGAAAATGGCCGTGCTTGCTGAGCGAGGTAGTATTCAACCCACCTTAATCACCAGTGGTATTGTGCTTGTTCTCTCCCTTTGGTCTCTTTATGCCTTTTCTGCGGCAGGTGTTACTTTTCGCTTACCTTTAATCCGTTTAGCCCTTATTCTGATTACACTAATTTATTTCGTTCGCGGTATTGCTGGTTTCTTTTTTGTTAGTGCTCCAATGGGACGTTCTCCTGAGTTTTGGGTGTGGAGTTCATTGATTTGTTTATGTTTTGGTATTATTCACCTCATCGGCTTAAAACAGCAGTGGGCAAGTCTATAAACAAAGTGAAATCAAGCAATCAAAAAAATAAAAAAATACAAAAATACAGTTATTTGTATTCGTTCCTCAAATTTTGGTCAACAATATTTAAGCCTTTATTAGGGCTTTAACAACAAAGGATAATTAAATGGTTGGGGAAACTAATTTAAATAAGCTGCTAGCATCTATGTCACCTAGTTTGATACCTGGTGAGTACGTATTTTGTTCAGTTGAAGGTGATTACCTTGATTTTAATGCGTTATCGCCATTAGCTTCTTTTCGAGAATCAGAAGGGTTAACTTTAGTAATATCTAAAGAAATGGCTATGGCTAATCAACTTCCATTTGAATCTGTATTTAGAGGGATAACCTTAACCGTACATTCGAGTCTTGATGCGGTAGGTCTAACGGCTGCAGTTTCGGGTAAGTTGGCAGCAAATAATATTAGCGCTAATGTAATAGCCGCTTATTATCACGACCATATATTTGTTCAAACGGATAAGGCTGAGTTAGCAATGAAAGTCTTAAATGAATTTTGTAGCTAACAGGTAAACCAAATAGACAGTGACAGTTGGCTTCGTTCTTTCTTCACTCTTTTAGTCAATTATTATCAGTTGCTTAATAAAGCTAAGTTTATCCGAGGTTTTGTGAATAATTTTACTATCAGTCGTATCAATACAAGCTTAGGTATTTTCCGCATTGCCGGTTTTTGGTGTAATGAAAATGAGAACGCTTGTAAAATAGATATAACCTCAATTGAGATTATGGGCACAGATGGCTGGGTTTTACTAAATCACGCTAGTGATGATGTTATTAGTTTAATTGCAGAGTTGACCCCTACCCTTTCCGCTCACTTACTCGTTAAGAGTACGTAAAAAAAGATGTAATTCATTATGATACTCGACAACTGCAGTGTTCATGCTTCGTTATTTTAAAGGAAAAATATGACTATTAATGTTACTTGGCAAGGAGATTGCCGCTTCAATATTGTTACAGAAGATGGGTTTGAGGTTTTCATTGATGCTGATAGTAAATCAGCACCTTGCCCGACGGAAATATTATTATCTGCATTAGGCTCGTGTAGTGCGACCGATGTGGCGCTTTACTTCAAAGATAATGCTATTGAACTTAAAGCGCTTAATAACCGTTTAACGTATCAACTGACAGAGAGTGAACCTAGATTATATAAATCGGTCAATTTACATTTTTCGATTGAAGCTAAGGTTACTGAATCTCAAGTTAACATAGCAATAGAAGAAGCCATCAATAAATATTGTCATGTTTGTTTAATGTTACAACCAACAATTGATATTACTTATTCGATTGAAATCATTAATTAATAAATTTACATTTAACAAAGTCATCAACACGATTATCACATTAGGCATTTATTGTAATAATTGCGTATATACCCATGATACTTCAAGATGCGAGTTTCAAGATGACTGTGCGATTTATGATCGAGGCGCCTCTTTTTATTAAGGGTTGTTCCCTTAAAAAGAGAGGCAACGAAGAGCATTATTCGCTCAGACATCCCCGTAGGGCTGGTTTAGAAGCGCTTTATGCTACGTTATTAATTTCGATAAAGGAACAACCATTACCTTCAATCAATACCTTGCCTAAATACGCTTCTAATTCCAGCTGAATCCTGTATCTTGAGGTAACATGGGTATAAGAGAATAAAAAGGACATATATTCTTCTATGGTCAACTTTACTTTCAGAATAAGGATACTCTTGTGGTTAAATTAATATCTAGCTTTATGATATTTATGTCATTATCTATTCATGCGCAACAACTCGGTGATAGCAATTTTAAAGCTAAAAACACCATTAAGACATTTTCACCCGCAGAATCCCCTGTAGTACTCTTAGATGAAGCCCATCATAACTTTCATACGATGGATGGCAGGTATCGACCATTTGTTGATATATTGCAAAGTGATGGTTATTTAGTTAAAAAACACAAAGAGATCTTCACCAAAAAATCATTAGCCCATGCTGACATCTTAATAATATCTAATGCATTGAGCGTAAAAAACGTAGAAAAATGGAGTTTACCTAATTACTCTGCATTTTCAAGAAACGAAATTGAGGCTGTTTATCAATGGGTAAAAAACGGCGGCTCACTCTTTCTAATTGCTGACCATATGCCATTCCCTAAAGCTGCAGAGGATATGGCTGCTATCTTTGGCTTTCAATTTAATAATGGCTATGTCGAAGACTTAACTAACAAAGCACAGCTATTTGAAAAAGATAAAGGTACTTTACTTGCCCATCCTATTTTGAAAGGTACTGGTCTAAAAGAAGAGATTAAATCGGTAAAAGCATTTACTGGGCAAGCTTTTCTGTCTCCGCCAAACGCTAAACCTTTACTTGTTTTTGGTGATTCTGCAATTTCATATATGCCGACAAAGTCATGGGAGTTTCCTGACGATACACCTGAAATATCAGTTAAGGGTTGGAATCAAGGTGCTACATTGGAGTTTGATAAAGGCAGAATTGTAGTGTTCGGTGAAGCTGCAATGTTTACTGCGCAAGTCAGTGGGAAAGCAAAAAGAAAGATGGGCGTTATTGCTAAAGGTGCTGAACAAAATGAACAGTTTTTATTAAATATTATGCTTTGGTTATCAAGAGAAATTTAGCTGATAATATTTATCCCAACAATAACAATAACGGCGTTATTATTTATTCAACATTAGCGCTCATTTCTACGATTAATAAAGGTATTTTATATGGATATAAGTTTATTTGGTATTTTCGTAACGGTTGCCATAGCGCATTTTCTTGCCTTATTAAGCCCTGGACCAGATTTCGTGCTTGTTGTAAAAAGCGCAATCAGAAACGAAGGTAAAAACGCCATTGGTGTTGCGCTGGGTATAGCATCTGCCAACGCATTATATATTGGCTTGTGTTTAATTGGTGTCGGTTCTATTTTAGCAGCTTCAGTAACGATAATGGTTGTACTAAAAATTATTGGAGGACTGTTTCTAATTTATCTTGCGGTGCAAGCTTTACGTGCTAGTAAAAGTTCATACAACAATTTTGAGTTGGCTGAGTCGACTAACGATACTTCCAATAAATCAACTTTTTTAAAGGAATTCATTACTGGATTTATGTCTGGAATATTAAATCCAAAGAATTTATTATTTTACCTGAGTCTATTTACAGTCGTTCTCACACCTGACGTAGGTTTTGCTTTTAAGTTGGGATTAGGTATCTGGATGACCGTGGTTGTCTTTTTATGGGACTTAGCCATTATTTATCTTCTTTCAACTAGTACAATACGACGTAAGTTTACCAAAGCCGCCTATTACATTGATAAGGTTACCGGTGCATTATTAGGACTTATTGGTTTGGCTATTGTAAAGTCAGCATTAGTGAAACAGTAAAAAATGCAGATAATCAAGAAAGATTCAAAACAGTGTTATCAAAAATTATCCATTGGAGTTTCATGAAAATAAAAATATATCAAGTTGATGCCTTTGCATCACACGTGTTTGAAGGGAACCCTGCCGCAGTATGTCCATTAGATGAATGGTTAAATGATGACATTCTTCAAAAAATAGCAGAAGAAAACAATCTATCTGAAACCGCTTTTTTTGTGTCATCTGCACAAGCAATTGAACTTCGTTGGTTTACACCAAGAGGTGAAGTAGATCTGTGCGGCCATGCCACTTTAGCCACTGCTCACGTACTATATGAGCACTTAGGTTTTAAGTCACCAAGAGTAAAATTTCAAACGAAGAGCGGTGAATTAGTTGTCACAAAAAATGATTCAGGTTTTAGTATGGACTTTCCTGCTTCTCATCCAACAATTATTGACGCCCCCATTAACTTATTGGAAGGTTTAGGTAATGTTTCACCTAAACAAGTTTTGGCCTCTTTCGACTATATAATTGTTTTAAATAGTGAGGAGGAAGTTAAAAACCTTAATCCTGATTTGTCTAAATGGTTAGCACTTGATCTTCGAGGTGTAGTTGTTACCGCTGTTGGAACCGATGTTGATTTTGTTAGTCGGTGCTTTTTTCCTAAACTAGGTGTAGATGAAGATCCTATCACCGGCTCTGCTCATTGTGAGTTAGCACCTTATTGGAGTTCCAACTTGAAACTATCGTTGTTAACAGGTCGCCAAATTTCAAATCGAAGTGGAATAGTTCATTGTGAATACAAAGGTGAACGCGTTATTTTGACAGGAAATGCGGTAGATTATATGTCTGGTGAAATAAATATTTAAACTTACTACGGGCATTAGGCAAACCATACAACTTATAAAGAAGGACAGATAACAGTTGGAGTTTGTTCCTTTATTACTTGTTATTAAGGCGTTAACAGTGAGGTGAACTATGGAAGATAAAATTGATAACAGAATTAATTTATACCAGAGAACAGTAATATTCAGCCTATTGTTTACGCTAATGGGTTTTTCATACAATGTCTGGCGTATGGAAGTTTCTGAAAATAATAATAATATTCGAACAGCTAGTTTTGAGATGTTGATAAATCTATCGTCATTAGAACAGTTAGTTTATTCGGCTTATTATGATGATGACTTAAAGGAAGGTAATCCTAGAAAAGGATGGGTTATTGTCGGGCTAATAGATGATTTGAGCGTCCTTACCGATGACGAAGTTAAAGCAAAAACCACTGCGCTAAAGGATGTTTGGTCCGTTAATTGGGAAACAATTTCTACTAGCCAGCAAACAGTAGATAAAGTTGTAGGGTCTCTTGATTCAGTCAGAGAAGAGATAAAGATCCTATTAAACTCGCTTGATTAATGATTACCAAGTTATCAGTAACAAGGCAATTAACTCAGATAAATCAGCTTGGCTAATCGTGTGCACCTAAAATAATAGTCAACGATATTGAGCCTGTTAACAGGCCTTTAATTGGCGATACTTCTTCGGCTATTCCCCTATAAATTTACTTCGGGTAACTTTTTAATGACATATCTTATTTTTTGTCTTAACCTTTTTGTAGGGTTATTGACTTGATTGTTTAGTCGCTTATTAACTTGTTACCCTACTCAACTCTATTATAAATATGGGAATATCATGGAAGTTAAAATATTCACTAAAATTTTACGACCAAAAATAGGCTTTCTACCAAAATCAGATACTGCAACAGATCACGGTTTAGAGGGTGAAATTAATCTTTGGTTAGCAACACAACCTAATATTAAAATCGAAAATATCACCCAATCTCAAAGTGGTGGTTCCTTTCAACCATCAACAATTGTGGTAAGTATTTGGTTTAGGTAAGATAATACTTATAAAAACAATCGTTAGTTGAAACTAGATACTAATTTTCTGCGGATAATACAAGCCTAGTGCGATTGAAGAAAACTCATCAGCGGGTGCTTGAGAAACTAGCCTTACTCATGACAAATGACTGATAAATATTTTCGAGATGATATTTTTTAATAAGTGTTTAGTTTACTGTCAAAGAGCAGCCCTTCAATAAGTTAATTACTGCTTTTATTTTTATAATTTAGGACGTTTTTCACATGATAGAAGTCATTATTCTTGCTATTGCGTTAAGCATGGATGCCTTTGCCGTTTCTATTGGTTTAGGGGCAACCAAGCAACACAGTAAAATTGCGCCACTAGGCATAATTGTTGCGCTATATTTTGGGTTCTTTCAAGGAGTAATGCCAATCATTGGTTACCTTGGTGGCAAAGGAGTTTTAAGTTGGGCTGAATCTTATACGCCGTGGATTGCTTTTTTGTTGCTCTTCCTCATTGGCGTCAAAATGATTTTTGATTCATTTTCTGAAGGAATAGAAGAGGATATCAGTAAGATTACCCATCGTGTGTTATTAATCTTAGCCATTGCCACCAGTATTGATGCTATGGCAGCAGGGTTCAGCCTAATGCTTTTACCAGTAAACCCGTTCATCGCTTGTTTTATTATTGCTATCATTACGTTTATTTTTAGTTGGCTAGGCGTTTTAGTGGGTACTAAAGGTGGGACGTGGTTAGAAAGTAAGGCTGAATTTGTGGGCGGTATCACTTTGATAGCAATGGCAATAAAAATTATCATTACGTCATAACAATTAAAAATGTATAGTTTACCCTCTCCTCATACCTACCAGAAACAGAAAATAAAACAGTTACCAAAATGACAAGGAGGTTTTATGTCAATACTTATACTTCGTTCGATTATTATCTATTTGCTACTAATTACTTATGTAAACGCAAATGATCATTGTGGCAATAATGAGCAGGCGAGATTACTAGCACAATTAATCATCAAAGATGGGAAGCAAAACAGGTCTACAATTCGATGCAACAAATTGCTCACTGAAGTAGCCTTGAGCAAAGCAAAAAAGATGTTAGAGTTTGGTTTAATTGCACATACCCTTGATGGTAGTCCAAATGACCGATTACGTGCAGCAAATTATCAATTACCTAAATATTACGGTAATGACTTTAATAGTAATCAAGTTGAAGCTATCGCTGGGGGTTACAAGGATGCAGAAGAGGTGTGGAGCGCTTTTAAACGTTCAGAAGCCCATAGGACTCATTTACTAGCTGAACATGAGTTTTACCTTGAACAAGATGAAATAGGTGTAGCGCTAATTAAAGAGTGGAATTCGCCTCACGTAGAATATTGGGTGATTTATCTCGCTAAGGGATTGCAACAAGACCAATCAAAAACTAAACACCTTGATGATATACCAAATAAAAGTCTGTTTATTATGCAAGCCCCTAAAGAATAAACATTGAGCTATAGTATGTACAAATAGGAGGGTTTATTTATGACACCCAGTGAAGTGATTAATTATGTAGAGTTGCCCGCAAAAAATATTCCTGCAACCAAAGCTTTTTTTGAACGTGCCTTCGCTTGGTCATTTATTGATTATGGCGAAGAATATACAGCCTTTAGCAATTCAGGCATCGAAGGCGGTTTCTTTTTATCTGAACTGGTTTCAAGTACCATTAATGGCGCTTGTTTATTGGTTTTACTCAGTGACGATTTAGAGGCTACCGAACGGCGCGTTAAAAGCGCAGGTGGTATTATTAGCCAAGCTATTTTTTCTTTCCCAGGCGGAAGACGTTTTCATTTTACTGAGCCTAGTGGCAACGAATTAGCTGTTTGGTCACCGGTGAAAGCTTATATTGCATAACATTAGCAGATAAGTTTAGTCTTTAATTAAAACAAAAAACCACTTTTTTTATTAAAAATAGTTAATAAAGAAAGTGGTTTTTTATTTGTTTCAACGATGAATAGTTCAGTGTTTATTTACCTGTTTTAGTCGGTAAATTGTTACTGCTCCATTCATTAAAGTCACCTGATAAATGGTCTAATTCATTGAAACCATTTTTTACCAATACTTCTCTAGCAACTTCTGCTCTTCTACCTGAACGACAATAGATAACGACTTGTGTGTTCTTAGCGCCAGTCAATTCAGCTAATCGAGCCTCGAGTTCTTTATGCGGAATATTCACTGCATTAGGGATGTGACCTTCTTCGAATTCTTCCACTGTTCTGACATCGAGCACGACAACCTGTTTGTCATTTTTCATAATCTGTTGCAATTGGGTCTGACTAATATCTTTAGCAGAAACTTGCCATGTAGTGGCTAACGTTAGCGCAAGAACGATTGTAGAGGCCATTTTTTTAGCGAATGTATATTTCATGGGTAGTATTCCTTATTTTAAATTTATCAATGTTAAATACTATACCCATGTTACCTCAAGATACAGGATTCAGCTGGAATTAGAAGCGTATTTAGGCAAGGTATTGATTTAAGGTAATGGTTGTTCCCTTATCTAAATTAATAACGTAGCATAAAACGCTTCTAAACCAGCCCTACGGGGATGTCTGAGCGAATAAGCTCTTCGTTTCCTCTCTTTTTAAGGGAACAACCCTTAATAAAAAGATGCGCCTCGATCATAAATCGCACAGTCATCCTGAAACTCGCATCTTGAAGTATCATGGGTATATACATTAAAATTGCTTAGCTAAACGAATGACTCGATTGCTTTTTAATAAAAGCCATAATTATGGTGCCAAGCAAAGCACTAGCGCCAGCCATAATGAAGGTATTACTCGCGCCCTGCCCGTTTAGCCATAGCACCCCGGTAATATAAGCACCAACGGCGCCACCGACACCATACACGCCACCTAAATAAATGCCTTGCCCTCTACCTTGTTGGGTCTTAGTGAAATGCGAAGAAATAAATTTCATGCTGGCACTATGATAAATGGCAAAACTGGCCGCGTGGCCTAATTGAATTATAGCAAGCCATATTCCAGAGTCGGCAACTAAAGGCATCAAAAACCAACGTAAGGCAGTAATTCCTAAACTAAAGACTAATAGCGTGTTTAAAGAGAAATGTTTAAATAATGCGCCCATATAGATAAATGCAATAACCTCAGCAACTACTCCCAATGAAATAAATAAACCAACGGCTAAACCCGAGTAGTGAAGATCACGTAAAAACAACGCAAAAAATCCATAATAGGGAGCGAAGCTAATTTGTAATAATAAACCTGCAACAAAGAAACAAATGAAACGACCTTCAATAAGTTTATTGAATATAGGCGTCGGCTCACTGGCATTTTTTCTAGATGATTTCGCCGATTCTCTTGAGGTTAACAATAAGGTACTGAAGAATAAACAAAGTAGAGTAATAACACCTAAACTGGTAAAAACTTGATAACCCAGCGCACTCATAGCCTCACCCGCGACTACCGCTAAAACGATAAAACCTAAGCTTCCCCATAATCGAACACGGGCGTAGATTTTACTGCTTTGCTTAATCGAGTTTAAGGTGTGCACTTCCAGTTGCGGCAGAATTGCAGTCCAAAATAAAGTAAAGAGTGCCAAAGAAAAGGTAATGGGCCAATAGAGGGTAAACCAATAAAGTAAGCTAAAGCTAACCAGTGCTAATAAAGCACCTAGTCGAATAATAAATAATGGTTTTGCTGTTTTATCTGCAAGCGTCGCCCATAAGCTTGGCGCAACAATTTTTGTCGCGGTCATAATGGCAAGAATTTCACCCACTTGACGAGAAGTAAAACCCTGTTCATCTAGGAAAATAGACAAATAGGGTGAGATTAATCCCAGTAGTGCAAAATAAAAGAAGTAACTCGAAGATAATCGAACAAACATCATGTTGACAGGAATCAAGCTAACAAGCATTATGATGAGGAGGTAATAAGTAAATGAGTAAGCTAATGTGCTTACTCATTAAGATAAACTAAAGACTGTTATTGTTTATGCTTCAATGTCAGGTGTATTACATTGAACATCAGCATTTTGTCCACGATGACGTAGGAAGTGATCCATTAAGGTCAACGCTAACATTGCTTCAGCAATAGGTACTGCACGAATACCAACACAAGGATCATGACGACCTTTAGTGATAATATCAGTCGCTTCACCGGTTAAATTTACAGTTTTACCACTTACGCCAATACTTGAAGTAGGTTTAAGGGCTAAATGCGCAATAATTTGCTGACCTGATGAAATACCACCTAAAACACCACCTGAATGGTTTGTTGAAAATCCTTCAGGGGTAAGCTCATCTCTGTGCTCTGAGCCTTTTTGATTTACCACAGCAAAACCATCACCTACTTCAACACCTTTTACTGCATTGATACTCATCAAACCATGAGCAATATCAGCATCTAAACGGTCAAAGATAGGCTCGCCTAAGCCAACAGGAACATTAGTGGCTACAACTGTCACTTTCGCGCCAATAGAGTCTTTTTCTTTAATGATCCCACGAAGGTACTCACCAAGTTGTTCAATTTTAGTCTCATCAGGGAAGAAGAATGGATTGTCTTCTACGCTCGACCAATCAACGGTATTAACATCAAACGGTGCACCCTTTGGGCCACTGGCAACAATATCACCAATTTGTGTTACACAAGCTTGAATCGTCATGCCAAACTTTTCAGCGAGATATTTTTTAGCTACAGCGCCTGCAGCAACACGCATCGCTGTTTCACGAGCAGAAGAACGTCCACCGCCTCGGTAATCACGTAATCCGTATTTTTGCCAATAAGTATAATCTGCATGGCCCGGACGGAAGCTTTGTGCAATATCGCCATAGTCTTTAGAACGTTGGTCGGTATTTTCAATCATTAAACCAATAGGCGTGCCAGTTGTTTTACCTTCGAATACGCCAGAAAGAATTTTTACTTCATCTGCTTCTCTGCGAGCCGTAGTATATCGAGAGGTGCCTGGACGACGTCTGTCTAAATCAATTTGCAAGTCAGCTTCAGTTAACTCAAGCCCTGGTGGACAACCATCGATAATGGCGCCTAATCCTAATCCATGACTTTCACCAAATGAGGTGACTGTGAATAATTTTCCGAAGGTATTTCCTGACATTGAACATTACCGCCTATTAATTTAATTTTTAAAGCTATGAGTACACTCTGTTATTTGTACTAACTAATTTTGTACTATCTACTTAGATAGATTTTAATTGTTACGTTTATGCTGTTTTAAGTGCAGCTAAGAACGTTTCTGCATGTTGCTCTAACTGCGCTTTATTTAGCATAAAGACACCATGACCACCGCGCTCAAAGGTTAACCAAGTAAAATCAACCTCTGGGTAGAGAGCTTCAACATGATATTGTGAGTTACCCACTTCACAAATGAGTACGCCATCATCATTGAGGTGCAGTGCACTCTCTGCCAAGATAACTCTAACAATATCTAAACCGTCTTCACCACAGCCTAAGCCCATTTCGGGTTCATGAGTAAATTCTGCCGGTAAGCTATCCATGTCTTCTTGATCGACATAAGGCGGATTAGTGACAATTAAATCATATTTTTGTGCTATAACCCCAGAAAAAACATCAGATTGAATTGGAATAACTTGTTCACTTAAACCATGGTTTTCAATATTCATTTCCGCAACATTTAACGCATCGAGAGATAAATCGACTGCATCAACTTCAGCACTTGGAAAATAACTCGCACAGGCAATGGCAATACAACCGCTGCCAGTACACAAATCTAAAATTCTTTGCGGTGGGTTTTGCTCACTAAAATAAGGGGCAAAATGTTTTTCAATCAATTCACCAATAGGTGAGCGAGGTACTAGAACACGCTCATCTACATAAAAAGGTAATTGCGCAAAATAAGCAAGGTTGGTGATATAAGCTACAGGTTGCTGTGTTTCAATGCGTTGCTCAAAAAGTGCTAGAATGTTTTGCTTCTCGTATTCAACTAAGCGACAAGTCATTACGTCTTCACTCATTTCATCGGGCAAGGATAAAGCAAACATCACCAAGGTAAGTGCCTCATTTAACGCATTGTCATTTCCATGACCATAAAAAAGTTCTGCTTGATTAAATATACTGGCCCCATAACGACAAAAATCAGCAATAGTGTGTAATTGCGCTGTTATGTTTTCAATGTTGGTATTGCTCACATTCTCTTCCTCAAAAGGTATCTCTATATTTTTCATGTTTACTTTATGATTTAAGCTTTAACTTAAGTTTTGAGCTTAACTTTAACATTTCATTTTAATGCTTAGCTTTGATGCTAAGTTAGCCGTATTAATTTATTTGTATTAACACTAAAATGTTTTACACTGCGTCAATGAAAAACAAAGCCCTAAAATCCGAACTATCTTCAATAAAAGCCAAAGTTCGCGCGAATATTGAAGCCAGCGCGCAAAGTAAGAATCAGCAAAAAATAATTGATGAATCATTACAAAAAACCAATGAGTCTATTAAAGAAGTATTGCCTGATGAAAAGCAACTTTTTGCCGATGCTGTCGGTCAAGTTAAGCCTTTGGTTATCGACACAGTTCGCTTAATTAAAAGTGGCCATAAGTCTAACACTTCCCAAAAAAATGACCAAGAGTATAACAAGGCAAATAAGGCTATTGCGCAATTTCATTTTTCTGATGAATTTGAACCTAACTTAAATAAACAAGGTCCAATGAAATATGTTCGAGAGGGTGTTGACAGTTTTGAAGTCAAAAACCTTCGCCGCGGCTATTATCGCCCCGACCTTATTCTTGACTTGCACGGCCTAGACCAACATCAAGCGAAGAAAGAATTAGCTGCCTTACTCTTTGCCTGCCAAAAGGAACACGCCCAATGTATATGCGTTGTTCATGGTATAGGATCACATATTTTAAAAAATAAAGTGCCCCATTGGTTGGTACAACATCCCGATGTTATGGCATTTCATCAAGCACCATTAGAATGGGGCGGCAATGGTGCCATCTTAGCGTTAATCGAATTAAAAGATAAATATAATCGGAATTAACAGTTAAGTATTAACAAAGTTCGATAGGTGAAACCAGACGTTGTAAAGACCCTTGCATTTTCTCAATATCATAATCAATGTGCGCAATACCAGCAGTAGCAAAAATTGGGGTATTACTCGATTGTGTTAATTCTGCGACTAAGTAGCTAACTAGAGGCATATGAGAGATTATGAGCAAGCTTTGTTCTTGCTCAGTTGGTGCTTCTAATTGCTCACTACACCAACCATCAATAAAGTCATGTACCTGTTTAGCGTCGCCAGAAGGGGTAATGAAATCTAACGTAGTAATAGCTGTTTGCATCAAAGCAGTGGCTATAGCACAGGTTTGTTGAGCTCTAACATAGGGGCTAACAAAGACTTGCGTAGGGTTTATCTTCATTTTTTGCAACCAAGTCGCCATCATTTTCGCTTCGATTTTACCTTGTGCGGTTAACGCTCTTTGGCTGTCATCACGTTTGCCCTGCTCAACAAAATTTTGAGCTTCACCATGGCGCATTATATAAACTTGCATTAATTCTCTCGACAACTACTTGTGGGTTACAATAGCGGTATAGTTCAATTTTTAGCTTATTTATGAATTTTATCGGCTAAAGTATTGAGTCTAAGTTATTTTTGCGGCTATAGTAATAGAATTGAGCGCACATTAGTAACAACAGTTAAGAATAAATAGGCTTTTTTTATTCCTTTAAGTAATTAGGGAATTGCTTCATCTCCCTGTTGAATTCAGAAACTATCCATATTCTCGTCATACGCTTTGTCGTTTAAAGTGTTCTTAGGAGCCTTAGTGTTGAAACAAAGCCCCAATGATTCAAAACAATATCAAGCAATTACTCTTACCAATGGTTTACGCGTACTGCTTATTCATAACGATGAAACCGCTAAATCGGCAGCGGCTTTGGCGGTTAATGTCGGTCATTTTAATGATCCAAATGATAGACAAGGTTTAGCGCATTTTTTAGAGCACATGTTATTTTTAGGGACAAAAAACTTCCCTGATGGCAGCGAGTATCAAAAATTCATTAATCAACATGGCGGCAATCATAATGCTTGGACTGGCACAGAACATACGTGTTTTTTCTTCGATATTGCAGCAACACACTTTTCATCTGCACTAGAGCGGTTTAGTGAGTTTTTCATTGTACCTTTACTGGCTGATGATTTTGTTGTTAAAGAACGTGAGAATATTGATGCTGAATTCACGTTAAAGTTAAAAGATGATATCAGACGCTTATACGATGTTCACAAAGACACCATTAACCCTAAACATCCCTTTTCACAGTTTTCTGTTGGTAATCTAGATACGTTAGCAGATCGAGACGGACAGAATATCAGCCAAGAGTTACAAGCCTTTTTTCAACAGTATTATCGCGCAGAGTACATGACATTAGCACTTGAAGGGCCGCAAGAATTAGACGAACTTAAACGCATCGCTGAACAGCGTTTTAGTCCAATAAAATCTGCTGACTCGCCACTGCCTGAGATTGAGCAAGCTTTATATTTACCTGAACATCAAAAAATTAAAATAGATGTTTGCCCTGTTAAAAATGATCATCAACTTATTATCAGTTTTGCTATGGAGAGCATTGATCAATATTACCAAGATAAACCTGAATCGATTCTTGCTTATTTATTAGGTCATGAAGGTGAAGGCAGTGCTTTATCGTTACTTAAAAAGCATCAATGGGCCTTAGCGCTAACAGCTGGTTCAGGTATTAATGGCTCTAACTTTAAAGACTTCAATATTAGTATCGCATTAACTGAGTTAGGTGAAGAGCACCTTAATGACGTTGTCGATGTAGTATTAACTTATATTGCTCTGCTAAAAAACACAGAAATCGCTGAGTACTATTATCAAGAAAAGCAAAAAATTAGTAACTTAGCTTTTATTTACCATGAAAAAATGCGCCCACTAGACAGTGTCAGTCAATTGGTCATCAACATGCAGTATTACCCAGAAGAAGATTATATTTTTGGTGATTATGTCATGTCGGGTATGTCGACAGTGAACATCAACAAATTACTTAGCTTCTTACAGGTCGATAATATGCGACTAATGCATGTTAGCCAGAAAAATCATTTCTCCAAGAATAGTTTCTGGTATCAAGTGCCTTACCATGTAACACCTATTTCTGAACAACAGTTGGTTCATTGGCGTAATATTGATCTAAGCGATAAAGCGCACATCAAAGGTTTATATTTACCTGCACCTAATCCTTATATTGTCGAAGATCCAACCATTTACCATAGTAAAAGGCATCTAGAAGATACGCAGGAAACACCAGTACTTCCTGACAAAATTATGAATCAAAATGGGCTAGTCGTTTGGTATAAACAAGATCACACTTTTAAAGTCCCTAAGGGTTACTTATATATAGGTATTGATTCCCCTTTTGTTGTTGCTAGTGTCGCTAATATAGCCATGACGCGTCTATTTGCCGATTTATATACAGATACCGTTATTGAAGAAAATTACGAAGCAGAATTAGCGGGTATACATTATCACTTATATGCCCATCAAGGCGGCGTAACGATGCAACTATCAGGCTATAGTGAAAACCAACATCTGTTGTTAAGTAAACTATTAAGACGATTAAAAAACCACAAAGTCACCGAAGCACACTTTATTTTATTTAAGCAGCAGTTGGTTCAACATTGGCAAAACAGTGGTAAAAGTAAATCAATCTCACAGTTATTCGCTAGCCTAAGCTCAGTAATGCAACCTAATAACCCTACGAGCAAAGCATTAGCACAAGCACTTAGTGATGTAAGTTTTAGTCAATATCAGCACTTTAGTCAGCAATTATTTGAAAAAGTAACATTAGAAGTTCTCATTCATGGCAATTGGCTGATTGAGCATGCACAACAATTATGCGAGGTCATTGAACAAGGTTTTCACGGTAATGTTAACGAAAAATATGCTATACAGTGTCCAGTAACAGATATATCAACCAAAGAAACATTGTTATTGCCCATTAGCTTACCTGAACATGATCACGCTTGTGTCATATATACCGCATTTGAGCACAAGGATGATAACTCGGTGGCACTAGCAATGATCACTAGCCATATATTATCGCCCTTATTTTTTCAGAAAATGCGTACAGAAAAGCAGTATGGCTACTTAGTAGGGGTCGGTTATGTGCCAATTAATAGCTACCCTGGCATCGCTTTTTATATTCAATCACCTCACTGCGATGCTTATACATTAGCACACGCTATGGATGAATTTATCAGTAACAGTATATCCGAACTCGATGATATTTCTGATGAAAAATGGCAACATTTACTGCAAGGTTTAGCGAGTCAATTACAAGAAAAAGATCATAATTTACGTATTAGAAGCCAGCGTTTTTGGGCTGCTATTTGTAATAAAGATGAAATGTTTAAACAGAAAGAAAACTTACTGGAAGCAGTTTTAAAATTAACGCTAGCGCAAGTGAAAACATTTGTGAAAAATAGTGTAGTGCATGCTTGTAAGCCTGATCGCTTTATCCTTTATTCACAAAGTGATTTGCTCGAAAAAACTCAAAAACCCAATGGCGAAATAATTACAGATATTGATGATTTTATTAAAGCGAGTCCGCTTAAGTATTAGAAACGATAGAACGAATAAACTGTCTTCATCAGTATAATCTAGGTGCGATAAAAAAGGCTATTAAGCATAATAGAACAGTTATATTCTACTCGTCTCAACAGCCTGTCTTGGTATTATTACTATGCGATGTTATTTAGGGTAATAAACAACATCGTTTTCTGCCATAGTGATCAACGCTTTACATGGGGTATAACGTTCACCGTGCTGCTCAGCCCACTGGCTTAATTGAGCAACCACTGACTTAGCACCAATTTTATCAATATAACGTAGCGGTCCACCTAAAAATGGTGGGAATCCAATACCGAAGATCGCTCCAATATCACCGTCTCTAGCATTTCTCACTATACCTTCATCAACACAGCGTGCCGCTTCATTTAGCATCATGTAAGTACAACGTTTGCTAATTTCTGTTGCTGATAAACTGCCCATAGGCTTAATATTGAGTAAGCTGTAGATGGTCTCATCTACTTGTTTTTGGCCTGATTTAATACCTTTGAAAGTATTTTGTACATTTTTAGTGAACGTTGGCTTTTCGTACTGATAAAAACCTTTATTTACTTTTTTACCTAACCGACCATCTGCGAGTAATTTGTTAAACGCCGCAGGTGCTGCAAAACGTTCACCAAGGTCTGCCTGCAAGATTGGTCCAATTTTAGCGCCAACGTCAATTCCCACTTCATCAAGCAGTTGCATCGGTCCTACAGGGAAACCAAATTTAACCAGTGCTTTGTCTATTTTATCAATGGGCTCACCTGCAAGAAGCAGAAGAGCGGCTTCATTCATATAAGGTGCTAAAATACGATTGACATAAAAGCCTGCTTTATCTTTAACAACAATAGGGGTTTTACCCTGTTTTTTAGCAAAAGCTACTGTATTTGAAATAGTTTGATCTGAGGTTTTATCATGCGGAATTATTTCCACTAACGGCATTTTATCTACCGGCGAAAAGTAATGTAATCCAATCACATTTTCAGGTCGTTTTGCTTTAGCAGCAATCTTCCCAATCGGTAAACTGGAGGTATTGCTGGCAAAAATAGTTTTCTCATGCCCTTGCTCTTCAACTTCAGCCACCATGTTCTGTTTCAACGTTAAATCTTCAAAAACTGCTTCAACTACAATATCAAGTGCTTTAAAGCCAGTATATTCAACACTACCGGTGATCATAGCTAGCTGTTTTTGCATTTCGCTGTTAAGTAAAAAGCGACGCTTAACTTTTTTATTCAATATTTGATAACTATATTTTAATGCTTGGCCAATACCCTTGTGGTTAATATCCTTAACTCGTACTGGCATATTCGCTTTAGTTGCAGTAACAAAAGCAATACCGCCCCCCATTAAACCGCCACCTAAAACACCCGCTTTAGTCATTTTTTCTGGCATGACATCAGCAACGCCCTGCTCTTTCTTCATTGCAGTTGTCGCAAAGAATAACTGACGTAGTTGCGCAGATTCATCACTCATCACTAGGTCGGCGAAATGCTCAGCTTCTACTCTATAGCCCTTTTCAACTGAAGATTCGATACCAGTTCGAACACAATCAATGATTTTAGCCGGTGCTGGATAGTTACCTTGAGTTTTTGCTAGCACAGTTTTTTGCGCTTGTTGATAAACAATTTTTCGACCAGCAGCGTTATTTTCTAACAACTTATCCATTAAGCCTTGTTTACGCTTAGCTATCTTTTTACCACGTTGACGCAAAGATATTGCTAAATTCTCTGCAACATTCAGCAAAACACTGCTTGGCACAACATCATCAACTAAACCTGATTTTAATGCCTGTTTAGCGCGTAATTGCTTACCCGTAAGCATCATATCTAAAGCTTTTTGCAAACCTACTAATTTAGGTAAACGCTGAGTACCACCACTACCTGGCAATAAGCCTAGTTGTACTTCAGGTAAACCCAAAGCTGTTTTACTATTATCGCTACAAACTCGAGCATGACATGCCATAGCAAGCTCTAAACCGCCACCTAAACATGCACCATCGATAGCCGCAACAATAGGAATAGGCAATTGCTCTAGCAGAGAAAATATTCGTTGTCCTTGTCGAGATAAAGCAACGACTTCGTCACGACTTTGACAAGCATCAAGCATATTAATGTCTGCACCAGCAACAAAAGAACCTTTTTTCCCGCTACACAGCACGATGCCAGTAATCGCTTTATCAGCTTTAATTTCAGCCAATACAGCATTAACTTGCTCGGTAAACTCCGCTTTTAGGGTATTAACATTTTCACCAATAACATCAATCACTAAATGCGCGATACCATTATCATGGCGAACTATAGTAAAAGCACTGGCTGTAGATTCTGCTGGAGCAGCATTTTCTTTAGCATTGCCATTATTATCATTTGCTTTTATTTCTTGAGTCATTAGTCTGTCTCCACAATCATTGCCGCGCCTAAACCACCTGCAGCACAAGCCGTTGTTAAACCAACACCACCACCACGACGGTTTAATTCATTAAGCGTTTGCGTGATAAGTCTAGCGCCCGTTGCAGCGAATGGATGTCCATAGGCTAGCGAGCCACCCATAACATTAAATTTATCCATATCAATGTCACCAATAGCTTTATCTCTGCCAAGTTGTTCTCGAGCAAATTTAGTACTACCAAACATTTTCATGTTTGCTAATGCTTGAGCGGCAAAAGCTTCATGCATTTCAATTAAATCTAAGTCTGCTAAATTCATACCCGCACGCTGTAATGCAATTGGTGTGGCATAACTTGGACCCATCAGCATGTCTTGCCATACATCTATAGCAGCAAAACCAAAACTACGAATATAACCTAATGGTTTATAACCTAGCTCTTTCGCTCGGCCTTCACGCATGAGTAAAATTGCTGCACCACCATCGGTCAACGGCGTACTTGTTGCTGCGGTAACTGTGCCATGCTTGCGATCAAAGACTGGTTTTAACTTAGCATAACTTTCTAAAACAGAGTTTTCTCGAAAACAATTATCTTTATCAATAAAGTTTTTATAAGGTTCAGCATGTACTGTCATTACCTCACCCGCTAATTTACCTTCTTGCCAACTTTGTGTCGCTAAAGTGTGTGATCTGTGGGCTAAAGCATCTTGATCTTGACGCGATATTTGGTAAGTCTTTGCCATTTGTTCTGCCGTTTGCCCCATAGAAATACCGGTAGAGTATTCAGCAACGGCCGGAGAAACAGGTAATAAATCTTTTAAACCAAGGCGACTAAGTAAGGAAAGCTTTTGCCCTAATGATCTTGCTTTGGTTAAATCAACTAACGTGCGTGCAAGCTTTTTAGAAACACCTATAGGTGCCACTGATGATGAATCAGCACCGCCAGCAATACCAACATCTACGTGGCCAGCCATAATAGATTCAGCAACGTTAACCGTTGATTGAAAACTAGTAGCACAGGCGCGAGAGACACTGTAAGCATCAGTACGAGTATTCATACCTGTACCCAAAACGATTTCACGAGCAATGTTTGGCGCTTCCGGCATTTGAACTACTTGACCAAAAACAAGTTGGTCAATTATCCCTGGGTCAACATCGTGTTTTTGTAATAATTCATTAACAACGATTTTGCCCAAATCAACTGCTGGTACCCCATGAAAAGCCGTTGCCTGTTTAGCAAACGGAGTACGCAAGCCAGCAACAATTGCTATGCGCTCACCCGTAGAAGTTGTTAGTCTTTTTATTGTCATTTATTACTCCACACACTCAGTATTTATAATTAAAACTCAAGAGGTCTGACCTCTTTAACTAACTTGATTCTAACTAACTCTAGAAAAAATTCAATCATTACCTGAGATCAAAAAAGATTAATGACAATTTTTCACGTATTGTCGGTATTACTATCTGTTAAAATTTTGTTACCATTCACTTGTTTTATTACATAAAAACCTTATATAAAATACTAGGGTTTGTTGAACTGTCATTTTAGCCTCTGCTATTGGCTAAATTTTAAGTTAACAAGGCGAAAAGAGTGTTATGTAGTCACTCTACTTTAATAATTTTCAACGATGTTAGGTTGAAAATTAGCCATTGCCCTTCGGGTTGCTTTGAAAAAGCGTCACTCTTTGTTGCTTCATTCGCATTTGGAACAACCAAATATTGAATGAAGCGCCTCGATTGTCATCTTTTTCAAGTGCAACAGAGTTACAAACTGAAAAATCAACAGACCCTAGCTTAATTTATATTAACTTTTTCCTTAGTTTAACGGTAGATAGATATAGTGCTTCTAGAAGAGTGCCAAGCCGAATTATCACTAAGTTTCACTTTATAACGACCAATATTAAAAGAATTTATCCGTATGGCAATTGAACATTTTTCTACCTTAAAACAACATTTATCTTCACAAATAATTGGTCAAGAAGCGTTAGTTGAGAATTTGCTTATTGCCCTACTGGCTAATGGTCACTTAATTGTTGAAGGGCCACCTGGTCTAGCAAAAACACGTGCCGTTAATGCCTTGGCACAAGGACTAGAGGCTGATTTTCATCGAATTCAGTTTACCCCTGACTTGTTACCCGCAGATTTAACCGGTACCGATATTTATCGCCCAGAAGATGGCACCTTTGTTTTTCAACCAGGACCTTTGTTTCAAAACTTAGTGCTTGCTGATGAAATCAATCGAGCGCCAGCTAAAGTACAGTCGGCTTTATTAGAAGCAATGGCAGAAGGACAAATAACCGTTGGTCGTAAAACGTATGACTTACCTGAGTTATTTTTAGTCATGGCAACGCAGAACCCAATTGAACAAGAAGGGACTTACCCGTTACCTGAAGCACAATTAGATCGATTCTTAATGCACATTGAAATTGGCTACCCTGATGCCGAGAGTGAGTTAGCAATACTAAAACTAAACCGTGGTGAAGCGTTAAGGTCAAATGCTAATCACGGTGATGACTCAAGTAAAAAAGAAGCGTCAACAAAAGAAAATAGATTACGAACATTAAGCCAAAGTGAAATTTTTTCAGCGCGTGAGCAAGTGTTAAATATACATATGGCTCCTTCATTAGAGAACTATATCGTTGATTTAATTATCGCGACTCGTCAACCTGAAAAGTATGATGATAAGTTAAGCACTTGGCTTGCCTTTGGAGCTAGCCCTCGTGCCACTATTGCTTTAGACCGATGTGCTAGAGCTCGTGCTTGGTTGCATAATCGTGATTTTGTCAGCCCTGAAGATATTCAAGCCGTTTTCCACAATGCTCTTAGACATAGAATTTTACTAAGCTATCAAGCAGAAGCTGAAGGTATTACTGCGAATCAAGTACTTGATCATATCTTAGCCCAAGTTGCTGTTGCTTAGTGCCGAATATTTAGTCGATATAACTTAGTTGCTAGTCTCTAGCCCTAGTAGAACGCTATTTATTAGTCGTGTTAATTATGAAATTTAATGAGCAATTAGAGTTACGTTATGTGGTTTAATCGTCAAAAAAAATCGTCTTCAAAGTCCTTAAATAAAGATGCAGCTCAATCCTTACTTGCAAGCTTATATAGTAATGGCATTGATTTATCTATGCAGGAGCTATTGCAATACCAGAATAAGAGTCGTTTGATTGACTTGGCTGGTAAAAAGAATATTCAAGGTAAACAAGCCGGTAATTATCTATCGCGTAGTAAAGGACGTGGCATGGAGTTTGACGAAGTGCGTCATTACCAAACAGGTGATGATGTTCGTGCCATTGACTGGCGAGTCACTGCCCGTACCGGAAAAACCCACACTAAACTTTTTCGAGAAGAAATAGAAAGGCCGGTACTAGTTGCCACTGACTTGAGCCAAAATATGCATTTTGGCAGCAAACTTCTTTTTAAATCAGTCCAAGGCGCCCATTTAGCTGCACTTATTGCGTGGCACGCCAAAATCCGTGGTGATCGCTTGGGTGGTTTAGTGTTTTGTGATGAACAGCATATTGAATTAAAACCGCGCAGTCGTAAAGCCGGTGTATTGCATTACCTGCATGCTTTAACCACCTTAAATAATCAAAAAAAGCACACACTGGTCGAGTCAAATGATTCTGAGCAAGATAGAAAACAAGAAACCACAACACAACATAAAAACCATTATTTTGAACAACACTGTGCACGATTAAGACATCTTGCTAAACCCGGATCACTTGTTTACTTGATCACTGATGGTCACGCGCTACGAGATGAAAAAAGCTGTCCGCATGCCTTAAGGCACCTAAGCCAGATTAGTAAGCATTGTGAGTTAGTGCTTTGTTTAATTAGTGATCCCCTCGAGCAAGCACTACCTGAAAGTACTCTAAAATTAGCAGTAACATTTACTGATGGTATCAATCGACAGCAATTAACATTAGGTGATAACAACACCGCAGAGCAATACCAACAACAAGCCTTTGTGCAAAATGAAAAAATGCAGTTGCTGTTGCAATCAACAGGCGCCCGAGTAATTCACTTTAGTGCAGGGGAAAGCCTCGAGCAGCAATTAAAATATGGGGCATCGTTATAATGGCAATAGCAAACTCGCCTACTCTTCCAGGTCCACTTTCGCCAGGTCAACCAGCGCAATTACAATTGCATGATATTCATGTACCTGAGCAAGTGAGTAATTTTCCAATTGCTCCGGGCTGGTGGTTATTACTGACATTGATCGTTATTGGCACGTTTTGGATCTATAAAAAACAGAAACAACGTATACGATTAAATGCCAGTAAAAAACAGGCCTTAACGGTACTAGAAAACAATCCAACGCTCAGTGCTAAAGAGTGTATTAGCTTATTGAAATGGGCTGCGATGCAGTACATTAATCGTCAACAATTAGCCAAGTTATATGGGCAGGGTTTTCAGGAGTTTTTAATGAAACAATTACCTGAAAAACATCAAGCTAGTTTTACAAAATTAAGCAGTGCTGCATTTCAAGGGCAATATCAAGCGGAGCAAACAGCAACAGCTGATATTGACCGTGATTGTCATCAAGCCACTAAACTGTGGCTAAACCATGCGCTTCCTATTAAGCAACCTCTAGCTATTGATGAGGCTCTACCTAATGACAAAACTTCAACATTTAATACGCCTATGCCCATCGAAAAAGATAAGGAGTTAAGCAAATGATAAGTTTTGCTTGGCCCTGGTTATTTGCCCTATTACCTCTGCCGCTCATTATCTATTTTTTACCGGCTAAAAAAAGTGCAAACCAACAAAGCGCGCTTATCATGCCGGTACTTATTAATGTATCAAGTACTGTGATGAAGGATCAGCAAAAGCGGAAAGCGCCTTTGATTGTTTTAACAACCTGTTGGATTTTATTGATTATCGCTGTAAGTCGCCCTCAATGGCTTGGTGAAGCAATTGATATTCCAAGCGAAGGTCGTGAAATGATGATTGCCGTTGATCTTTCCGGCAGCATGGAAATAGAAGACATGAATCTTAATGGTCGCAATGTAAACCGTTTACAGATGCTAAAGGTGGTACTTGGTGACTTTATAGCGCGTCGTGTGAGTGATCGCCTCGGTTTAATCTTATTTGCCGATGATGCTTACATGCAAACGCCGATGACCTTTGATAGAAAAACAGTAAAGCAAATGTTAGATGAGAGTGAGCTCAATCTTGTGGGCAAAAAAACCGCCATTGGCGATGCTATCGCACTCGCGGTAAAACGTTTTGATGCAAAACAAGAGTCTAACAAGGTTTTATTATTGTTGACCGATGGTCAAAACACTGCAGGAAAAATAACCCCAGAACAAGCCTTAGAACTAGCGGTTGCTAAAGATATTACTATCTACACCGTAGGTATTGGCGCCGATGTTATGTTGCAAAAATCGATGTGGGGAACACAGCGTATTAATCCATCCAGCGATTTAGACGAGCAAAGTTTAGCAAATATTGCTAAGAAAACAGGCGGTCAATATTTTCGTGCCCGAGACAGCCAAAGCATGAGTGAGATTTATGGTTTGTTAGATAAGTTAGAGCCGATTAAACAAGAACAACAACAAATGCGACCACTTAGTGCTTTGTTTTATTGGCCACTAGCATTTGCCGCCCTACTTTGTTTTGTTTACTTACTCAGCTTACATTTCAGCTTTTTATTACCGACTAAAAACGCTAATACAAAAAAGAATACAAGCATGAATAAAGATGGTGTCAGCGCTATGGGTGGTAAATAATATGTCGGCACAACAAACTAACTTATTCACTGACTTAACTCTATTCGCTAACGACTTCACTTTCGAAGGTATGGTCAATAACTTCCACTTTATCCGACCTTGGTGGTTATTAGCCTTTTTTGCTTTGTTTTTAATATTGTTTCTTTTAAAGAAAATTCGTTATTACCAATCACCTTGGCAACATTTTTTACCTGCTCACTTAGCTAACGCTTTATTAGAAAATTCGCAAAACAAAGGGGCACAAACCACTTCGTCACAACCTCGTTTTTGGTTAAAACCTTTTATTATAGGTAGCTGCATTATTATTGCCCTCGCAGGACCTGCTTGGCAAAAATTACCACAACCTGTTTATCAACTAGAACGTGGTGCTGTGCTTATTATGGATATGTCTTACTCCATGTACGCAACAGATGTGAAACCCAATAGATTAACCCGTGCTCGCTATAAAGCCATCGATTTACTTAAAAAGATCAACGAGGGTGATGTTGGTCTAATTGCCTATGCCGGTGATGCTTTTATTATTAGCCCATTGACGCAAGATATTAAAAACATAGAGTTGCTTTTACCTTCACTGTCACCTGATATTATGCCTGTTTATGGTGCTAATGCTTTGGCCGCTCTGACCCTAGCTGATAAAACATTAAAAAATGCCGGTCATGTGAGCGGCGATATTTATTGGTTTACTGATGATATTGATAATGAAGAAATGTCAGATATTTATGATTGGGCTAACAACAACGACCATAAAGTAAATATCTTAGGTGTTGGTAGTAAAACTGGAGCACCAATAAAACTAAGTAGTGGTAAATTACTCAAAGATAACAAAGGCGCTATCATCATTCCCAAGTTACCTGAAAGTAGATTGGCTGCGATATCTAAGCGCAGCCGAGGCGTCTATCGCACCATGACAAATGATGACTCGGATATTAAAGCGCTGACCGCTCACTTAAACGCGAGTCTCGATGACAAAATAGACTCACAGTCATCAAATAATTCAAATGATCCGCAAAGCGAACACCAAAGTAAGCAAGCAATGCAGGGTGATCAATACCAAGAGCAAGGCCCTTGGTTACTCATCATAATATTGCCATTACTCTTAACTTATTTTCGTCGCGGCACCAGTATCTTGGCAATAACTTGGCTTATGCCACTGACTTTGCTGTTCAGCCTCGCAAGTATAAGCCCTGTCAGCTATGCCGCTTCAGATTCTGAAACAGTAAAATCTAGTGACAAATCTCCTAGTAAGCCTAGCGTAAATAGTGCAAGTCAACTTTGGCAAGATTTGTGGCAAACATCAGACCAACAAGCACAACAGCACTACCAACAAAAAGACTATCAACAAGCCGCTGAGCAGTTCGAAGACAGCCAATGGCAAGGCAGCGCTCATTATAAAGCGGGCGATTATGACCAAGCATTACAAGCTTTCAAACAAAGTAATACCGCTCAATCGCTTTATAACCAAGGGAATTCACTAGCACAACTACAAAAAATTGATGAGGCGATTGATGCTTATAAAAAAGCACTGGAAAAAGATCCTAAGTTAAATGATGCCAAAGACAATTTAGCAAAATTAGAAGAACTTAAAAAACAGCAAGAACAATCCCAGAAAGATCAAGAGTCTCAAGATCAATCGGAGGGGGATGACCAAGATAAAAAAGAGAATCAAGACGGTGAAAAGCAATCACAAGATGGCCAGCAAGGGAACAAAGAAAATCAGGATGATCCTCAGCCCGGTGAGCAACAGCAAAGTGATTCAGAAAAAGATGGTGAGCAACAAGACGATCAGCAAGAAAAGCAGTCTCAAGATGCTGAGCAACAAACACAAGAGCAGAAAGAAAAAGCGGAACAAGCTAAGAAAGCCGAAGTTGGGGATGATGAGCAGCAACCAAGTGATGAAGAATCACTAGCTCAGCAAGCCAGTGATAGCAAAAAACAAGAAACTGAGCAAAAACATCAACAACTATTAAATAAGGTAACAGACGACCCTTATTTATTATTACGAAATAAAATGCGTCTCGAATACCAAAAGCGCCGAAGTGAAGGTTCACCCCAAGGAGTAACCAAAAAGTGGTAACAAATTTTTCAAAACAGGTAACAGCTAACGGGCCGTTTTATTTCCTGCAAAGCCTTATGCTATTTATCTTGATTATGACTACATTCTTGTTCAGCAATAACGCCTTCGCTTTATCAAAAGTTACAGCTGTTGTTGATAAAAATCCCGCGATGATTAATGAGTCGATACTTTTAACGGTCACTGCTGATGACGATGTAAGTCGTAATGCTTTAGATACCACTCCATTACTGCGTGATTTTATTGTCGGACAAACATCGGTTAGTTCGCAAACTAGTATGATCAATTTTAAAACGAGTCGAGTTACTAAGTGGCAAGTCGTTTTAATAGCTCGCAGCGCGGGGCAATTCATTATTCCTGCTCTTACTATTGAAAACCAACAAAGTGAGCCGGTTGAACTGACGGTTATCGCAGCCAAGGATACCGGCAGCAACACACAAACTGATATTTTTGTTACCAGTGAATTATCCAGTAATGAAGTTTACGTGCAGCAACTATTAACCTTATCAATAAAGTTACACTTTGCCGTTGATCTTAAAAGTGGCAACTTAACTGAGCCAAGCTTAACAGACGCTACCATCGAGAAGATAGGCCAAGATAAACAATCAGATAACATTATCAACGGCAAGCGTTACCGTGTAATTGAACAAACTTATGCCATAACCCCAGAACAAAGTGGCGAATTTAGCCTAAAAGCACCGCTATTTTCCGGTGAAATACTCCAAGCATCTAAACGACGTTCGAGTTTTTTAAGTTTTGCCCAAACTAAACCGGTTAGTATTTTAGGTGAAGCACAAAATATTGTTGTTTTACCTATACCATCGAACTATCCAAACAATGCTCAATGGTTACCTACTGACATACTTACTCTGCATCAAGAGTGGCCAACGGGAAATGACCAATTTACTGTTGGTGAACCAATTACGCGCACTATAACTCTAACAGCTGCGGGCCTTTCAAAAGCACAGTTGCCAAAGCTTGAAATGCAAAGTAGCCGAGGTTTAAAAATTTACCCTGACCAAGCTGAGTTAAATGCCAACCTAAGAAATGATCGATTGGTCAGCCAAAAAGTACAAAACTTTGCTCTTGTGCCAAGTACTGCTGGAGACTTTTTATTACCAGCAATGAGTATTACTTGGTTTAACACCATTACCAATAAAATTGAAGTAGCCACCCTGCCCTCAAAAACTATAACGGTTCAAGCTGCAGAAGGCTCTATTTCGGATAGTTCACCGAATAATTTCAATGGTACTGCCAATAAAATTGATAGCTCGACGAGTCATTCTGCTAATAGTTCTGAGCATTTATCAGCCCAGCCACCTGCTGTTGCCACTGAGGTACTCGTTCAAGATAAACGTCTACAATGGTTATTTCTTAGCTTATGGTTATTAACAAGTTTGGCCTGGCTGATTCAATTCTTTTATTTTAATAAAAATAATCCGATGAACACCAAACATCAATCTGATAATGCAAAAAATGTTGTTACTTCGGGTAATCACTACCTTGCACTTTTAGCTGCCTGTAAAAAAAATAACGCTGAACAAGCGTTGAATTTAATTTTGCCTTGGTTGAGACAATTATTAACCGTTAATAATTCAGGATTAGAAATAAATAACATTGCTCAAGCTCAAGCAATTGTTCAAGATCAAAACTTTGCCACTGCACTTAATGACCTACAGCAACACCTTTATGGAAAAAGCGCGATCAATGGAGCCCCCTCTTGGCAAGGTTTGGCATTGCTAACGGCCATTCAAATGGTTCATCAGCAACAGAGTGAAAAAGTAAATAAACATCAGTTATTACCTCTTAATCCATAAAAGATTAAGTCTTGCCTATACTCTATTAAGTTACTTGGTTGATTGTTCATCAAGTGGCTTGATAACTTATATGATAAATATTTACTAAATAATCACTACTCTTTGAAATAATCTTCACCCTACTAGGGTCTATAAACATATGATGACAAAACAAGTTAGATATGAGGCGCTAGTAAAGGCGCTACACGGTGATTTATATCGCTATGCCTATTGGCTATGCCACGAAAAACAAGTGGCTGAAGATTTGGTGCAAGAAACATTTTTACGAGCTTGGCGTGCCCTTGATTCGCTTAAAGATGAAAAAGCAGCCAAGTCATGGTTAATCACTATTTTACGACGAGAGAATGCTAGACGTTTCGAGAGAAAACGTTTTGACATGAGCGAATATGAAGAGGCAAGCATAACCGATACTAAATCAGTGACCACAGAGCAAGAGCTTGAAAATCACTGGTTAAGGGAAAAAATTTCGCAATTGCCCCCTGAATATTCTGAACCGTTAATTTTACAAGTATTAGGTGGCTTTAGCGGAGAAGATATTGCCGCTATGTTAGATCTAAATAAAAATACGGTAATGACACGTTTATTTAGAGCAAGAAACCAGCTTAAAGAAGCTTTAGAAGCAGAGCCAGTAAAACGAGGTATGTACAATGGATGATTTGCAGTTTAGACGCGCTATATATGCCGATCCCAACAATCAGGATGCTGACGCTATATTGGCGCAGGAACAAGATCCAAGCAAAAAACAATTTGCCCAAGAGATTTGTCAATTAGATGAAAAAATTAAGCAGGCATTACAAATTCCTGTGCCTGATGATTTAGTCGATAAATTGATTTTGCGACAAACGTTAGCAACTCACCAAGTGCAAAAGCGTAAGACTCGCGTGCACCTCGCATTAGCAGCCTCTGTTGCTATTGTTGGTGGTTTAGTGCTTAACTTTATGCAGTTTTCGAGTGCTTATCACGACCTAGGTGATTATGCGTTAGCCCATGTTTATCATGAGCAAGGGAATATTGCCAACAACGCCAGTACCCAAGTAACGTTAGCGTCATTAAACCAGAAGATGGCGGCTTTTGATGGTAACTTTAGCCAATCTTTAGGAAAATTATTGTGGGCTGATTACTGTCGATTTGATGGTATGAAGAGTTTGCATTTAGTTTACCAAGGTAAAACCAGCCCTGTTACTGTCTTTATTGTTCCAAAAAATGAACAGTTAAGCTTTACTGATGCTTTTAACGATAAAGATCTCTTCGGTAGTTCTCTTGAGTTTAATCGCAGTAATATTATTGTTGTCGGAGATAAGAATGAGTCTTTAGGACAATGGCAACAAAGTATTAGTGACACTGTGTCTTGGTCTATATAGATATATTACGCTTAAGGTTCATCACCTAGTCGTATTAGATATTAGATATTAGATATTAGATATTAGGGCTTAGTAAACACCTTGTTAACGCATTAAAAAAGCCCTGACAGTGACTGTCAGGGCTTTTTTATTTTAGAGCTTGATAAACACTTACCCTACCTTCTAATACCGAGTAAGTATTAAAACCTATCGAAATTATAAGGTGTTCTCAAATAATTTATAAATACGACGATATTCATTTAACCAAGAGCTCGGCTGTACAAAACCATGCGGTTCTACCGGGTAAATAGCCGTTTCGAAGTCTTGTTTTTCAAGTTCAATTAAACGTTGTACAAGGCGAACGGTATCTTCAAAAAACACATTATCATCAACCATTGGCGCATTGATTAACAACGGTTTTTTCAGTCCTTCTGCAAAATAAATAGGCGAACTGCGTTCATAAGCAATAGCATCGTCTTCAGGTGTATTTAAAATATTAGAAGTATACCCATGGTTATAATATGCCCAATCAGAGACTAAACGTATCGCTGAGCCAGAAGCAAACAAATCAGGGTCGGTAAACATCGACATTAGCGTTAAGAAACCGCCGTAAGAACCACCGTAAGTACCAACACGTTTTGCATCAACATTAGCATTTTCAATTAGCCAGTTAACACCATCACGCATATCTTCTACTTCTGGTTTACCCATGTGACGGTAAATAGCGGTACGCCACTCTCGTCCGTAACCCGCAGATGCTCGATAATCCATATCAATAACAACATAACCTTGTTGTACCAACATAGAGTGGAACATAAATTCTCTAAAATACCCAGACCATCCCAAGTGAGAGTTTTGTAGGTAACCTGCACCATGAGTAAACATTACCGCTCGATTTTTTTCTAAAGTATTATCAAAATTTGTAGGGAAATATACTTTTGAGTAAATCGGTTCTTTTTGTTTACTTGACGCAATTGCGATAACTGATGGAGCAACCCAAGGCATCGCTAAAAACTGCTTAGATACTGTGTGAGTAATTCGTTGTGCTGCATCACCCACTTGTAAGCTTTGTACATAAAGCTCTGGCGGCATTGTTACCGTAGAATGTTCAATTAACAGTTTCGATTCATCAGGGCTCAAGGTGTAATTATTTTTACCCCCTAAATTAGTCAATGCAGTTAATTTTTTAGCCAAGTTGACTTGATATACTTCATAAATACCTGGGTGTTTTTTATTTGCTTTAAAGATAAATCGTTGACTATCAATAGTTGGCGTAACACTGCTTACTTCAAACTTACCAGACGTTAGCTTAACTGCCTTCGAGTTTAGGCCTTTATAATATAAGTGAGAATAACCTGACTCTTCAGATAAGTAATAAAGGCTTGCTTTATTGCTAGCGTTTAACCAACCAAATTCATTAAAGCTCCTGTTAATCCAAGCATCATCATGAAGTTTATGTTGGGTAACGAGTTCATTTTTATCAAAATCAACCGTTGTTAGCCAGCGGGTTTTGTTATCCCAAGCTTCTAACATTAAGGCTAGGTGTTGACCATCGCTACTCCACTTAACGGGGTTATGCATCTGAAGTAGGTGAATATTTCGTGCTTTTTTCTCTGATTTGTATGTCTTACCTTCACGAGCAAAATTTTCAGACTTAACGCTAGCTAAAACATCATCATCAAAGCCTGGTAGGCTGTCATAGCTTAATGTTTGTTGTTTGCCTGTTGCTAAATCAATCAGGAACAATTGTTCTTGGTATTGTCTATTATTGGCAACGCGAGCACGGACTTTTTCAGCCGCAATCACACCATCTTTAGTAATGTAATTAGGCATAATATCTGTTTTATTACGACTAGATTTTGCTGACGAGATACCCACCAATATCTTATCGCCTGCTGGAGATAAACTTGCGTGCGCTACTCTATTGCCTTTACCAAAATAAAACTTACTATCATTAACAACTTTGTTTTCAATAGCTAACCGTTCTTTTTGTGTTTGCTTTAACTTGTTGTTGCGTTGTTGCAAAGCAATGTAGTCAATTAACTTATGCTGCTCTTTTGCTAAGTAACTTTTGGGAGCAACAATACCAGCAGGTTTTGCTGACATTTTTAAATTGGCCAACTCTTTAATTTGACCCGTTTGGAAATTATGAGCATAAAAAATATTACCTACTTGGTAAGCTATATCACCATTATTCAAAAAGAGTGCATTACGTTCAGAATTTGAGGTAAAGGTAAGCTGTTTTACCGCATTATTAACCAGCGTTTTTACAAAAACATCACCATTGAAAGTGTAGACTTTATGAGTGCGCGTTTTATTCAGCACTCCATTTTGAGAGGCAACGGTATGTTTGCTTGATAAATTGACTAGTGAAACTTCGTTATTATTTAACAAGTTTACTGTATACAAATCACGTAGAGGGTTACCCAGTTGCTTCTGCTGATAATAAATATTGCTACTATTATCTCCCCAATACCAAGATTCTGGCGCACGACCAAACCAATCTGGGTCTGCCATTATCTGCTCTAAAGTTATGATATTTGTTGCTTGTGCGTTGGTTGCAACAGCGCCTTGAATTTTATCTGGCACACTGGTATTTAGCTGCTCATTAAGCTGAGTATTACTACAAGCGGCTAATGAAAAACTAAGTGCTGCGGCAATAAATTGTATTTTCATAAAATAAATTCTTTTGTTGAGTTCTTTTGTTAAAAAATGAATGAGAAGACGCTAAGTTATACCAATGAGATTGGTATTAATCACTAATACTGGCGACCATTGAGGATATAATTAACCCGACATCCTAATCGAAAAAATCAGCAAAGGGTAAAAGAAAACGACCAATAGCGCTTTATCTGCGTTAAAATATAAGGGTTTACACATATTATCATCATTGGACATATTGTTATGCTTTGCCCTTGCGGTTCGTCGTTACCATTTAATGCTTGTTGCCAACTTTATATTACACAACAAGTGCCCCCTAGCAGCCCTGAACAATTAATGCGCTCACGCTTTAGTGCCTATGCAACAAAAAATGGCCAATATATTTTTGATACTTATGCTGCCTCCCAACGATTGAAGCAGTCTGTCACTGAGATTCAAACGTGGGCGGATGAATGTAGTTGGTTGGCATTAAAAATACATGAAAGCGATGAGACCACCGTAGAATTTTCGGCTTATTACGTGGTTGATAATATCTTGTGTGAATTACGTGAAAAATCAAACTTCACTATTGAACAAGGTCAGTGGCGCTATATTGATGGCAATATCACCGTTCACAATGAGATTGTAACGATTAAACGTAATGAAGTTTGTCCATGCAACAAGTATCCAATGGCATGGTCAGCAAGAAAAGGGAAAAAATTTAAACATTGCTGTGCTAAATAGACGGGGATTAAAAGTATATACCTGTTCCACTTGAAGATGCAGAATTCAGCTGGAATTATAAATGCCTTTAGGTAAGGCATTGATTGAAGATAATAGTTATTCTATTGTCGAAATCAATAACGCAGCATAAAGCGTTTATAAACCAGCCCTTTGGGGAGACCTGAAACGAGCATCTTCAAGTGGAGCGGGTATATATAGCGTTTATTTAGTTAAGTAATGGCGCTTTAACTAAAGTCTGTTGGATGCCATCTAACCAAGCCTTGGCATTAAAGTTTAATGACTGACTGAGTGGCTTATCTGTTTCAATTGCTGCTGAATTTAACTGGTTTTCTTGTAGCTGATTATTGCGTGCTTGGTTTATCTCTGCTGCTTGCTTATGCTTGAGCTGAGTAAATAAACTGGTATTTTCTAATACTTGAGTTTCAATATGTTTTTTGTCATCACGAAACGCCAAAGGTTTGGGCATCATAGCGTTAGTTAAATGTATATTGGCAAGATTGTTATCAACAATAGTGTGAGCCTGGTTGAATTGTTTAACGTCATCGAACGTGGTTAATGCTAAAGCGGGTTGGTCAGGAAGATTAAATTGCTTTCTTAAAGCAGTATTCGACAAATCGGCAGGTGTTACTTCTTTTGTTTGTGGTAATAAAAATTGGCTTTGTTCACGTACATCTTCAGCTAACATAGCCAACATCAAGCTAAAATCAGCACGACGGGTTTGTTCAACACTTTCATTTAGTTGCTCACCAAGTTGCAACTCATGAAGTAAAACGCTAGTGGATGAAAAGTCAGTGGCTAATTGCACAGCACTGCTCTTTATCACGTCATTACTTTGTGAGAAGTTATTTGTTGAAAACTGTTGTGAAAGCTCTACTGCCAATGCTTTATTCACTTATTTATCGTTGCTTTGATAAATAAGTTATCGGCTGAATGTAAAAAACATTTAGCCGATAAGGCAATTAATTTAAATTAAATTATTACATTAGATTATTGAGTTAACTTAATAAAGTAATCTAACTCATTTTTACTGGCCAAGTCAGTGTAAATGCTGCCCCACCAAGTTCACTATCGCCAATAGAGGCTTGTCCTTGGTGCCATTCCATAATACGAGCCACAATCGCTAACCCTAGACCAAAACCACCTGTTTCACGATTTCTTGATTGGTCTCCACGTGAGAATGCATCAAAAATAACTTGTTTGAATTCATCAGACACTCCATCGCCATTATCTTCCACGCAAATTATGCATTGTCCATTCTCGATAGAAAGTGTAACCCTCACTTTATCATTACCGTATTTAATGGCATTACTGATAAAATTATTTACCGCTCTGTCCATAAAATGCCCGTCACAACAAACATAGCTATCAGGCATCTTATTAATAAATTCAATCGAGTTTACAAATTGATCGTGACTGGCTATTTGAAACTTAACTAAATCATTTAAATTAGTGCTAGTAAAATTAAGCTCTGGTTTGTCATTATCAAAAGCGGCATAAATAAGCATTTCATTGATAAGCTCTTCCAGCTCACAAACATCATTACTAATTTGCTTCTGATATTTAGCGCGCTTTTCATCGTCTTTGATTGTATCAAGCATCTGCAAGGCAAATTTAGTGCGTGCCAATGGCGTTCTTAACTCATGTGAAACCGCATTAGTTAATTCTTTATGCGCTTCAATTAGCCGCTTTATCCTTGCCGCCATCATGTTAAATGAGGAGATCATAGGCGCTATCATGGTCGACTTTGCTGCAGGTGCCGTACTATCAAATTGCCCTTGACCGAAGTCTCTTGTTGCTCTTTTAAGCTGCTCTAAATCACGAGACATAGGCCATAACCAAATAAAAATAACTATACCAAAAGTTGCCAAAATCATTACGCGATATGTCGCTTTTACTCTTGGCCTTGTTGGCATCTTCGCGGGGCCTAAAGTAATGACTGAATCACTATCTTTTAGTAAATAATGAATAATCACCTGATCATCAAAATAATAAATATGTGCATTTGAGTGTGATAAAGCATGATGGTCGGTGTGATCAATGGCTTCCACTTCAGCTAAAGACACTAACTTTAAAGGCAATTCCCATCGTTCTGCAGCACCAGCTATTATCTCTTCCCACTCTTCCTTAGGATGCTTTTGTACATAATCTCCAGTAGCCATCATCAGGGTTTTATAACCGGTATAAGACTCAATATCTTGCTCGAGATAAGAATTCCATACTTCATCAAGTGCCCAAGAAAAAATAATGAATGTGGAGATAATAAAGAAATAGAGATTAAAAAACGAACGACCTAATTTCATCGACGAACCTTATCAAGAGAATGTAATAAAAATGAGCTAAGAAAAAGGCTTTGTAACTGTCGAAAAGTAAACAAAGCCTTAATATATTTAGTATGTCATCACAGTGACATTAATTCAGAGGGCTAGCTCCATGCATCTGGAACAAATAAATAACCTTGGCCCCAAATAGTCTTGATTCTAAAGGGTGTATCAGTACTGTCATGTAATTTTTTACGTAAGCGAGAAATACGTACATCAACACTTCTGTCTAAGCCATCATATTCACGGCCAATTACTGCCTTATATATATAATCACGGTTTTGTACTTCTCCGGCTTTACCCGCAAGTAACCATAATAAATCAAATTCTTGGCTAGTTAAGTCCACATTTTCATCTTGCAAAGTCACTTTACGTGATGCTTTATTAATGTATAAGCCACCACAAGTAATTTCACCTTTTTCTTCACTTTGGTTAGGCAAATCTCCGCGGCGTAACAATGCGTTCACTCTTGCTAGTAATACACGAGGTTCAACGGGTTTGATAACATAATCATCTGCACCAATTTCTAAGCCAAGCACCTGATCAAAGTCAGTACTTTTTGCTGTTAGCATTAACACGGGGCCATTAAATTCTGGACGTAAATCACGGCAAACACCAAAACCATCCTTACCGGGTAACATGACATCTAAAATAATAAGGTCAGGAGAGAAAAGCTTTACTCGTTTAGCTACTGTATCACCACGAAACTCTTGTTTAACGTGAAAACCTTCACTTGTTAAAAAGTCAGTGACTAAATCGGACAGTTGGCGGTCATCTTCAACCAATAATATTTTTTTTACGCTTGAGTTACTATCTGGCATGTTCATTTCCTTATTTATTACGCGTTCTTAATGTAAATTGATAAATAACTGTTTTGACAACTGTATTAACAGTTTTCTATATTGTGTTGCTTATTTAGGGTTAGCTTAAACAAGTTATTACGGTTAAACAATAGGCTCTACCAGTTGTTACGAATAAATTACATTTTATAACAGGATGTGAAAAATAAAACTTGCGAGAAGTTAGATAAACACGCAAGATCATTGTCTTAATTTATACCCTTTGTATAAGAAAGTACTCACTTCTTCTGCAGAATGGAATGACCAAACAATACATAACGATATTGTTCGCTAAAAGTCTTTAGGAATACTATGAAAATTATCTCTTTTAATATAAACGGCCTTCGTGCTCGTCTTCACCAATTACAAGCGATTATCGATAAGCATCAGCCCGATATCATTGGTTTACAAGAAATCAAAGTTCATGATGAAGCTTTCCCATTAGAAGCTGTTGAAGCCATGGGATATCATGTATATTTTCATGGTCAAAAGGCCCATTATGGCGTTGCCATGTTATGCAAAAAAGAAGCTGAATCAGTACAACGTGGCTTTCCTACGGACGATGATGAAGCCCAGCGTAGGATGATTATGGTTACAACAACTAACGATAAAGGCGAGAAAGTCACCGTATTAAATGGCTACTTTCCACAAGGCGAGAATATTAGCCACGAGACTAAATATCCTTATAAAAGAAAATTCTATAAAGATTTAATGACCTATCTGAATGACAATCACGTGAATGACGAAAATGTGGTAGTAATGGGCGACATTAACATTTCCCCGCAAGACTTAGATATTGGTATTGGTGACGTAAACAGTAAACGCTGGCTAAAGAGCGGTAAATGTTCTTTTCAACCTGAAGAAAGAGAATGGTTAACAACGTTAATGGATTGGGGGTTTGTTGACACCTTCCGTCAATTACATCCCGAAACTACCGAACGTTACTCTTGGTTTGATTACCGCTCGCGTGGTTTTGATGACAATCGCGGTCTTCGTATTGATGTGGTATTAGCGACTAAAAATATGGCTGAGCAATGTATTGAAGCCGATATAGATTATGAATTACGTGCTATTGAAAAACCTTCAGATCATGCACCTATTTGGTCAACGTTTTCATAAGGTTTACTGTTAATGCATACTGACATCTCTACTAAAGAAATAGCTCAATACCGTTGCCCTTTGTGCCAGCAAGCTTTATTGCTCAAAGAAAAGAGCTACCGTTGTGAAAATAATCATAGTTTTGATCAAGCAAAACAAGGTTATGTTAATTTATTACCCGTTCAATTTAAGCATTCAAAAGAGCCTGGTGATAACAAAGCAATGGTACAAGCTAGACGAGCGTTTCTAGACAAAGGTTATTACCAGCCTTTGTTAGACAGTATGCTCACGTTATATCAAAAATATGGCGATAAAAACGCAGCCATTTTTGATGCTGGCTGCGGTGAAGGTTTTTATACACATCAGCATAAAACTGAGCATAACAGTGTCTACGGTGTAGATATTGCTAAAGAAACAATAAAGATTGCAGCAAAACGTTATCAAGATTGCTTTTTTAGCGTAGCTACCCTCTCTGATTTACCTTACGCTAATGAGCAATTTGGTTGGATTTATAGTGTTTATGCGCCAATTTTAGAAAATGAGTTTACCCGGATTTTGCAAAACCAAGGGTACTTTTTGACAGTTACCCCTGCCGATAATCATTTATTTGAGCTTAAATCGATGATATACCGTCAAGCAACTAAACATGACACTACTAAGCAAGTTATTGAGCAATTAACGTTAGTTGAAGAGCAACGATTGAATTATCCGATGAACTTCTCTAATAGTGACGATGTACTAAACTTATTAGCAATGACACCTTTTGCTTTTAAAGCCAGTGATGAATTAATTGCTCAATTGAAACAACAAAAACAATTCACTTGCCAAGCAGACTTTGTTTTACGTTTGTATCAAAAGACACATTAGCTTTTGCATTAGTGATGATATCAATATGAAATCACTAGTCTCAATTTTATTTCGTAAGAATAAAACACAAAGTAAGAAAGCGGACGTTATTTGGCAGTATTTCGATTAATTACTTTGTTGTCGCAAAAGTTAAATGTAAAAGCTGAGCAAGATCGATATACCGTGGTTTATATTTTGCTAAATTTGCAATAACGGTATCGTTGTTATCGCCATTGCTGCGCTGACTTTGCTCAGCAACTTGCTGTTTTACCTTTTCTAAACCACTATGATACCAAGAGGCTAATGATGGTGGTAATAACTTATCTGCTTTAACACCTGAAAAAACTAATGCCTGCACTGGTAGGCTTAATAAAAATAAACCATATACAAGTGCTTGAGGCAGTGCATTTAATGCATTACTTATAGAGCCTTGGCCAAGGGGATATCCTGAAGCGATATAAAGCTGCATAATAACAGTAAACATAGCTAACGCATGAAAATACCGACAAACAAAGCGCGCGCTTTGCACGCCTCGATAATCTTCAAAATATTGAATTAATTCTGGTTTGTCAGGCCAAAGAGATAAATACTTTTGACCCAATTTAATGAGTTGTACTACGGAGATATTCATACCATTACTATAGCAGCTAGTCCTTATAAGCAACAGTTAGAAATGTAACTAAGCTTTTATACCAATCGGACTAATTTATTTATCACTTAGCGAGAATTTAATCCGTTTGGTATTATTACGAATAACAATTATTAAAAGTTAAATTAAAGCGTTTTTATTGTATTGCATCAAGATTTCTAACTAACTCCATCGCTATAATGCCGACAATATTATTATTGCTATAATTATTCGATAACTTTTCATTTTTTAAAAGACAATAAACATGACTCAACAAAAATCTCATTGCAAAGAGCCTGCTAGTACTGGTGCAATTTTAGTAATCAACTGTGGCAGCTCTTCTGTTAAGTTTTCTTTGATTAAACCATTAAGCGGTGAAACGCTCTTATCAGGCTTAGCTGAATGCCTACATACCCCTGATGCTAAAATCATAGTTAAACTTAACGGAGAAAAACAGACCTATAAGTTACCCAATCCTTTTAATCATCAAACAGCACTCTCTGTATTGGTAGAGCAATTACAACAACTTGACTTAGTCAAAGATATCACAGCTATCGGCCACAGAGTTGTCCATGGTGGTGAACAATATTCACAACCAACGCTAATTACTGAGGATGTAGAACAAGCGATTAAACAATTAGCAAAACTTGCGCCATTGCACAACCCTGCAAATCTAATTGGTATAAAAGCGTGCCAACAAGCTTTTAACGATTTGCCACAAGTCGCAGTCTTTGATACGGCTTTTCATCAAAGTATGCCCGAAAAGGCTTACATTTATGGCCTCCCCTATTCATTGTACAAAGCGCATGGAATAAGACGTTATGGCTTCCATGGCACCAGCCATTACTTTGTTGCGAAACAAGCAGCGGAGCAATTAAACAAGCCACTTGATCAATGTAACTTAATCAGCGCTCACTTAGGTAATGGTTGTAGCGTAACTGTTATTAAAAATGGTGAAAGTGTTGATACTAGTATGGGTATGACACCAGGCGAAGGTGTGATTATGGGTACTCGTTGTGGCGATCTCGATACCGGAATTATCTTTCATCTGGTCGAAAATTTAGGTTACTCAATTGCTGATGTTGATAAGTTAGTCAATAAAGAAAGTGGTTTATTAGGTGTTTCTGGCTTAAGCAACGACGGCCGTACCTTAGAAAATGCTATGTTAGAAGATAACCATGCTCAAGCGACATTAGCCCTGACAATTTTCTGTTATCGCATAGCCAAAACTATTGCTTCTTATAGCGCCAGCTTAACGCAATTAGATGGCCTTATATTTACCGGTGGCATTGGTGAAAATTCAAATTGGGTGCGTACTGAAATAGTTAAGCAACTTGCGTTATTGAATTTTTCTTTAGATGAAGAAAAGAATCAAGCAACACGCTTTGGTGCCTCAGGTAATATTGCCACTAAAGATTCAAGAGCTTGTTGGGTTATTGCAACAAATGAAGAATGGGTAATTGCCGAACAATCAGCCCAATTACTAACAAATTTAGTCAAGTAGATGACTCGATACTCGTTCACTTCAAAATGCATGATTAATCTTGAAGTAGAACGGGTATCTCAATATTAAGTAGGATTTAATTTATGCCACATAGAATTATGTTAATCCCAGTTGGCTCAGGTGTCGGCTTAACCAGTGTATCGTTAGGTTTATTACATGCCTGTCAGCAAAAAGGAATTAAAGTTGGTCACTTCAAACCCATTAGCCAGCCTTCACGTAATAGCATAGCTAAAAAAAACAAAACCATTGATGCCATTAGCTTATCCCAAAATAGCACTAGCGTTTCGCTTAGCTATGTAGAGGGAAAAATGGGCGATGGACTTCACGATGTTGTTTTAGAAGAAATCGTTGCCAATTTCAATGCGTTTAAACAAGATCACGACGTCATCATTATTGAAGGTCTAGTCCCCACACCAAGACAACCTTATGCTGGTCGAATTAACCGAGATGTAGCTCAAGCACTTGGGGCAAATATTGTCTTAGTTGCCAGCCCAGGTAATGACAGCGCCGAAGAATTCGAAGATAGACTTGAAGTCAGTGCCGAAACGTATGGTGGTATAAAGAACCGACATCTCATTGGTTGTGTTATCAACAAGCTTAATTGCCCAGACCAAGAAGAATTTGGTTTATTACCCAAAGAAGAAGAAATTGAAAATGATTTTAATCTAAACCATTGGTTAGATTTATCGATTTTTAAAGGCAGACACTTTGATTTACTTGGCACGATTCAATGGGAAATAGATCTCATCGCTCCACGTGTTTGTGATATTAGTAATTACCTTGAAGCTAAAGTAATTAATAGTGGCGATATGGAGCACCGCCGTTTTCGCAGTGTTGCATTTTGTGCTCGAACCGTATCAAATCTAGTAAGTTACTTAGTTCCTGGTCGACTCATTGTTACTCCGGGCGATCGCACCGATATTATTATTGCCGCCTGTTTATCTGCGTTAAATGGTACTAAATTAGGTGGGTTAATTTTAACCAATGGTTTTGAACCATCCGAGCAAGTTTGGGAGTTATGCAAGCAAGCACTCGATGCTGGGTTACCTGTTTTGTCTGTACCTTGGGATACTTGGCAAACATCGCGTCATATCATGAGCTTTAATCCTGAAATACCACAAGACGATATCCAACGCCAAGATAAAGTTAAACAGCATGTTGCTGATAATTTAAGCAGTAATTGGCTTGAAAGCCTAACGTCTAAAAACAATAGTTATAACTTATTATCACCGCCTGCTTTTAGACATAAATTAACCGAGCTTGCCCGCCAAGCAAATAAACTAATCGTTTTACCTGAAGGCACTGATATACGCACGATTAAAGCGGCTGCAATTTGCTGCGAACGTAATATTGCTCGCTGTCAATTGATCGGCAACAAAGAAGAAATACTACAGATTGCCGAGCATCAGGGTATTAATCTACCTGATAATTTATTGATAACAGATCCCGACACCATTAGACATAATTACGTTGGACCTATGGTCGAGCTACGTAAAAATAAAGGTCTAACTGATGTTATTGCACTAGAGAATTTAAAAGACAACGTTGTTTTAGCAACGATGATGTTACAACTTGGTCAAGTTGATGGCCTTGTTTCTGGCGCAGTAAATACCACAGCAAATACCATAAGACCGGCTTTACAACTAATTAAAACAGCACCTGATAGCTCTTTAGTTTCATCGGTTTTCTTTATGTTACTGCCTGATCAAGTACTTGTTTATGGCGACTGTGCTATTAACCCTGAGCCTAACGCAGAACAATTGGCTGATATAGCTATTCAATCTGCTGACTCAGCCAAAGCATTTGATATTGAACCAAGAGTTGCCATGATCAGCTACAGTACCGGCAGATCCGGTCATGGCGCTGACGTTGAAAAAGTAGCTAAAGCCACTGAAATTGCTAAAGCTAAACGACCTGATCTCATTATTGATGGACCACTTCAATATGATGCGGCCATTATGGAGAACGTTGCCAAGAAAAAAGCGCCAAATAGCCCAGTGGCGGGTAAAGCGACAGTATTCATCTTCCCTGATTTAAATACCGGAAATACTACTTACAAAGCAGTACAGCGTTCAGCTGACTTAGTGAGCATTGGACCTATGTTACAAGGGATGAATAAACCGGTTAATGATCTCTCACGCGGCGCCCTAGTCGATGACATTGTTTATACTATTGCCTTAACGGCTATACAAGCGACAATGTAATAGCGCATACGGTAATTATAAAGTTATTTTTTAAACAAAAATTAAATTAAACCACGGTTAAACTGACTTTTAGGAGGTTTAACCGTATTTAATCTTTATTTTTACAGATAAAGAGATTCAACCTAGTATTTTAATCACTTATCTTATTTATTAGCATTTAAACGCTTGTTAGACAAAAAATGTACTACTTATTTTTTCCTTTATAATCAATAGATAAAGGCAAACACAGAGACTTATCCACAACCATACACACAGCTTTTGTGGATAATAAATTTTAAAGATAACTAGCAGAATTTATATTGATTATCTTAGTAAAACCTTCGTAAATAGACACTTTAAATAGCTTCCCCCAATAACCATCATTTGTTAAGGCCCAGTCCTTAATTGAATAGATAGTAATCTCGACAAATAAACATCACAGCAAGCAACTAGTGCTATAGTTAAGCAGTCTATTTTTTGTTAAAGATGGATTTATAAATACAGCGATTGAAGCACTATGGTTAATCAATATCTGGTAATATAAAGTCAAACTTATACCCATTACCATTCAAATAATAAATAACATTCATACAGGAATACTATGATCACCTTATACGGCATAAAAAATTGTGATACTGTGAAAAAAGCGACTAAATGGCTCGAAGCAAACAATATAGCTCATCAACTTTATGACTTCAAAAAACAACCATTAACTGCCGAATTATTAACGGAATTTGTCAACCAGAGTGATTGGTCACTATTATTAAACAAACGTAGTACAACATTTCGTAATCTACCTGATGAGATAAAAAACAACTTAACAGATGACGTAATATTTGCCGCTGTTCTTGAACAACCTACGTTACTTAAAAGACCTCTATTACCATTAAATGGTGAGCTCAACCTCGGTTTTAAAGTTGATCAGTACCAAACACTTTTCGCAAACCAATAAATATAAAATTCATCATCAAAAATTAAGTAAGGGTAGTCCTTGTGAGTCAAATCGAACAAAAACATCAAAGCGAAGTTATTGAGCTGGCAATAGAATTACTGTCTAGAGCCTCTGTTACCCCTGAAGATGCTGGTTGTCAAAAATTGATGGCACAGCGATTGGAACAACTCGGATTTATTAATGAAAGCATGATTTTTGCCGATACCACCAATCTTTGGTCTCGTCGTGACAGTACTAATGCTAAGAAAGAAGATGACTTAGTTTTTTGTTTTGCTGGCCACACCGATGTAGTACCCGCAGGCAACCTTGAATTATGGAACACCCCTCCATTTGAGCCAACGATTATCGATGGTATGTTATATGGCCGTGGTGCAGCAGATATGAAAGGTAGTCTCGCGGCAATGATAGTGGCGACAGAACGCTTTGTTCACGACCACCCAGATCATCAAGGTTCAATCACTTATTTAATAACAAGTGATGAAGAAGGGCCATTTATCAATGGCACCACTAAAGTTATTGATACGTTAGAGGCCCGTAATGAAAAGATCACTTATTGTATAGTCGGTGAACCTTCAAGTACTCACGCTGTCGGAGATATCGTAAAAAATGGTCGCCGCGGTTCTATTTCTGCTGAAGTAGATATTAAAGGTAAACAAGGCCATGTTGCCTACCCTGATCATGTGAGAAATCCAATTCACTTAGCCATGCCAGCATTAACAGAATTAAGTCAGATACAATGGGACAATGGTAATGACTATTTCCCTGCGACCAGTTTTCAGCTGTCTAATATTAATGCTGGTACTGGTGCAACGAATGTTGTTCCTGGTCATATCAATGCTTTATTTAATTTACGTTATAGCACCGAATTAACTGACCAAATTATTGTTGAACAAGTAGAATCTATCCTTGATAAACATCAACTTGACTATGATATAAAGTGGACTTTTAATGGTAAGCCGTTTATCACAGAGCATGTTGAATCAAAACATGGATTTTTAAACGCCGTTAGCCAAGCAATACTTTCAGTTACCGGTACAGAAACTCAGTTATCCACTTCAGGTGGTACCTCCGATGGTCGATTCATCGCGCCAACAGGGGCACAAGTCATTGAACTTGGACCATGCAACGCAACTATCCATCAAGTAAATGAATCAGTCTCATGTGATGATTTAGAAAAGCTCGTTGATATTTATTATCATTGTTTGGTTAATGTTTTATGTACGCATAAAACGATTAGTTAGTTATTTCTTTATATAGTTATTCATAAGGTTTTATTAAACAATGCAGCATAGCAACCACATCAATTCAGCTCAATTATTGGGTCAATCTGAAGATCACCTTCAGTACGTAAGTGAACGAGTTGCTATTCATCAAGAAATGAAAGATGCCTTTGATGGTATGGTTAACGCGGCTAGAGCCGATGCTATTGAGTTAACAATTGCTAGTGGCTTTAGATCTTTCGATCGGCAACTTATGCTATGGAATAACAAATTTTCTGGGAAAACATCGATTAAGAATAGTGCAGGAGAAGTTGTTTCTCCGAAGCACTTATCTCCACTTGAATTAATTCACAGTATTTTGCTTTATTCGGCGCTCCCCGGTGCAAGCCGCCATCATTGGGGTTGCGATATTGATGTTTATGCTCCAAATTTATTAGCTAAAGATTATCAACTTCAACTTGAACCATGGGAATACAGTGAGCAAGGGCCACTAGCAAAGCTATCTGCTTGGCTTGCTCACCACGCGCACCAGTTTGGCTTTTATTTCCCCTATGCGAGCTTCCAAGGTGGAGTTGCCGAAGAGCCTTGGCATATATCGTACCTTCCGTTAGCTCAGCAGTACCAGCAAGCTTTTGATATTGAATTGTTAACACAAACACTAAATAACAGCAGTATTTTAGGCAAGAGTGTCATTATTGAAAACTTAGATGACATAGCAAAGCGTTATATTAACAATGTTTGTGCAGCGCCAACCAATGTTATACTACCTAAATAATCATCCTAGAATACTAACTTCAAAAACTTACCAAGAGGCACTCCAATGGACAATTGGTTAGCAATTTTTATGATAGTGATAACAGTCGTTATTATCATAGGAAATTTGAGTACATTTCAGAAAAGCTCCAAGCAAAAAATGCGTAAAAAAAGTTTAAATGACCGAGAAGAGACACTGCCAAGAACAAATAAAAGTACGCATAAAATGGATCCCGTAGAGAAAAAAAAGCTCTAACGTAAAGCTCTACCTCTAAGCAGAGATCAGAATTAAGACATAAAAAAACTCCAACTAGTGGAGTTTTTTTTTGTCTGTAAAGTAACGAAGTAACTACTTCATAATTACTTCGTGAAAGCTAAGATTAGAAAACATCTCTAAACGATAGTCCCTTTTCTACAACTGGGAAAATTCGCTCAAGCGCTTCTAAGGTCAATGGCTCACCATCAGACTTATAGATAGTTACCGAGGTTTTCTGGTTAAGCTCATCTACAGGCCCTAACACAAATTGGTACTGAGCATCACTAACATCAATAACGGGTACATCATCACCCCAGATACTATCCCAAACACTCGATTCAGGTTTCACAAACTCTACATAGTAAATCTTTTTATCTTCATTTAAATCGGTAATCGTAAAGCCATGTTTTTCAAAGAACAATGGCATATTACCCCACAGGTCTTCTAAGCCCATTTCAACAATATACGCTTGTTCTTCTTCAATATTTTTACCTATTGTCACTAACTTTTGATTCGCACGAGTTAAGCGATCAGCACGTTGTTGAAGACGGTAATTATAATCAACTGCAGCAATAAGCTCATTAAGCATGGCTTTTTCGGCTCTTTGCTTATCAATAGGGTCCATTGTTTTACTGCCGCCTTTTTCATCGGTTTGTAAAAAGTCGACTAATGAAACGCGTAATGAAACACTGCGGCCATGAGATTTTGCTAACAATTGAAAACGAAAACGTACGCTCTTTGAAAACTGGATATCAGTAAAGATCCAACCAACATCGACTTCGTTATGATACCAATCGGACTCAATAATGGCCGTTTTAATACCCTCTCGCTTAATGCTAGTTTCTTTTAAACTAGTCGCTCCTTCAGTAACCTTGCTTAAGGTAACTTCCGTGTCTTCTTCAATGTAGTCATAGGTAATTTGATCTTCTGCTAATTTTTCTAGAACTACCTTTTCAATAAACGCCAATAAATCTTTATCTTCTAAAACTTTATCAAACCAAATAATAGCGATACCTGACTCTTCAACAACACGTGAAGATGCAGCAACTGGCATCACCAATGAAGGAGCTCTAATATCCATGTCTTTACCAATAGGACCTTGGTGATTTATGTTATTGGTAACAAAAAAATCATTCGCTTGTTTTGGTTTACTCAAATTGGCGGGAATCACGAGATCGTTAGCTTCAAGCTTATGCTGGTAATCAAAATTACCATCTGCTTGCTTGTTATTAACAGAACCACAAGCTGTGATTGACAAGGCTAACAGTGATAAATAAAATGCTCTACAACTCATTAAAACTCCTGTGGCTTAGGTTATTGATATGAAAACCCAACTAAGCTCACTAAAAAATACTAAAAAAAATTTGATATAAGACAGGGCTAATATTGCGCCCCATGGTACTTGCCTGATTTTACAAACACAAGGTATATGACCACAAAAATGTAAGATGATTCCAACTTTTATCATGATAAGTTACAATGCGCCTTTCTTGACAACTTAGGCGTAATGAATGCCACAATATTTAGTACTAACCGCGATGGGATCTGACAGAACAGGTTGTGTTAGTGAATTAACTAAATTAGCAAGTGAATGCGAATGTAATATATTAGACAGCCGTATGGCCATTTTTGGCTCTGAATTTACTTTCATTATGTTACTTACAGGTGATACTAGGGCGATTAATAAAATTGAAGTTAAGATTCCTCAACTTGCTCATGCTTTAGATTTAATCACTATGATGAAGCGCACCTCTGGTCATAGAACATTTGACTTAGTAAAACATTACCGAGCTGAGTATGCTGGCATAGATCAACCAGGTATCCTAAAAGCAATGACCGCCTTTTTTGCCACTCGTAAAATAGATATTTCTTCGTTGAAGTCGGAAATAGATCCTAAAACCAATCATATGAGCGCAAACATATTGTTTGCTTTAACCGAAAAAATTAGTATTGATGAACTAGAATATGATTTTCTAGAACTCTGTCAGCAAACCGATGTTCAAGGTTTTATCAAAAAAGCTAATGCGAATTTATTATAATCAGAAAAACAACTTTCAAAACAAATAGAAGTGACTTTATTATGAATACTCTAAACGTTGGTGATACCGCGCCACTATTTACCTTAAACAATGAAAATGATGAGTCAGTATCATTATCTGACTATATTGGTAAACAGCAAGTATTAATCTACTTTTACCCTAAAGCAATGACTCCAGGTTGTACCGTTCAAGCCCAAGGTTTGCGTGATATCAAAGCTGAACTTAATTAGTTAAATACCGTTGTTTTTGGTATTAGTCCTGACGAAGTGAAACGTTTAATTAAATTCTGTCAACGTGATGAACTAAATTTCTCCTTGTTATCTGATGTTGACCATCAAGTAGCTGATCAATTTGGTGTTTGGGGTTTAAAAAAATTCATGGGAAAAGAATATGATGGTATTCATCGCTTGAGTTTTTTAATTGGTCTTGATGGAAAAATCAGCCATGTTTTTAATAAGTTTAAAACCAAAGAGCATCATGATGTGGTCTTAGCCGTTTTAAACGAGTTAAAAAACTGAAATAAGTAACGTATTGAAATGTTATAGCGATAATTAACGTTATAAATAAAAAGCCCTAAGCTAAATAATATTAGCTTAGGGCTTTTTTGATGTAGCAATGAGTCAACTACCTAACAGTTCTTTTACTCTTTTACTTTAAAGTCATAGGGCGCAGGTAACTAGCTAATGCCCATATAGCTCTTTTAACAAAGTGATTCTTGGCTGTTACTCTTTCTGAGTTTCACTTATAACGACAGGTCCCGGAATTGACGGCCAAGCATTAATTACAGCTTTCACTAATGTTGCCAAAGGGATTGCAAAAAATATGCCCCAAAACCCCCATAAACCACCAAAAAATATCACCGCAATAATAATGACCACAGGATGTAAATTAACAGCTTCAGAGAACAACAAAGGCACAATAACATTACCATCAATCGCCTGAATTACGCCATAAGCAAGCATAACGTAGCCAAACTCACTACTTAAACCGAACTGAAAAAGAGCGACTAATAACACTGGCAAGGTGACAACGGTTGCACCTACATAAGGAACAAGTACTGACAAGCCAACTAAAACGCCCAAGAGTAAAGCATATTGCAAATCAAGAAAGATAAAAGCAATAGTGGTAGATGTTCCAACAATAATTATTTCAATCACTTTTCCGCGAATATAATTCAAAATTTGTTGGTTCATTTCTTGGCTCACTTTAATTGCCATGCGGCGCTCTTTAGGCAAAAATTGGGCAATACTGCTCATTAACTCTGTTTTATCTTTCAAAAAGAAGAACACCATTAACGGCACGAGGATCAAATAAACCATTAAAGCGACAATATCGGAAATTGAGTTCAAAGACGCTCTCAGTGCAACCTGACCCCACTCAAGTAAATTATCATTAACCATGACAATGAAACTTTCAATTTGCGAGACATGTACAAAATCAGGATATTTCTCTGGCAAGGTCAATAAGTACCCTTGTCCTTGACTGATCATATGAGGAACTTCTTGCAATAAATTACTGCTTTGCTTCCAAATAATAGGCATTAACCCTAAGACCGCTAATAAAGAAAAACTTAGAAAAGTAACAACTACTACTACTGTAGCACTAGAGCGCGACATTGAGTTTTGCATTAGCTTGTTAACTGGCAGATCTAACAAAAAAGCTAATGCTATTGCAACAAATACCGGCATCAATAAATTGCTAAATAATGCAATAAATAATGCAATACAGACTAAAATAACGACTAATGTGACCGCGTGAGGATCTGAAAACTTACGTGTATACCAATCACTAAATAACTTAAACATAACTACCCATTCTTTAATTTTTGCTCGTATGACTTTTTCGACTAATACTTATCTCGACAATACCTATCTCAGTAGTTTGTTTTTGATAAAAATATCCCTGCTTAGCTAACAATTTAGGAATATCATTAATAGAGCCAGTATCATCAATGGTGATGATACATTGATCATCATCTTGCATTTTTTTTAGTAATAAACGTAATTTAACCAAAGGCACAGGACATTTCTCTCCTCTACCATCATATTTATAAATCATAGAAAACTTAAAACAGCGCTTTAGTTTAATTCACTAATTTGCGACAATTAATCCATTGTATAAATTAAAGTTATCATAACGTACCTCTATAGCCGTTACCATTCAAAGTGTAGGATTTCAGTGGGAATTGAAATTACGTTGAAACCCATCGTATAAGTGCTTGAGCATATTATCCTGAATAATTATTATGTCAGCACCGCGCTTTGAAATTAAATAACATAGTCACTATGAAAATTGCATTTTTATGGAGTAAGGATATAAAGGGAATTCCTATGAAAATCTACTTATTGTCAGGAATATTAAATAAATGAGCTCATTAAGTCCCAAAGCTAACTTAAAAGAGATTAATGCTTATAAAAAGCAAATTAATTGGGGAGAAGTATCCTCTATATATCATATGTTTTCTTCTTCATTAGGTGAAGTAGATGGCATTCTTACTCATGGTTTTGATAGTGCATATAAACAAATATTAAATCCAAACTCATGGAATTTACCTTTGCTTGGTGCAGTTAAAAAAGCGTATGGTAGTATCCAAGTAAAGAATAAGCCACAAATTAGCTTACGCCATGAATTTAATGACATGGGCTATGAGTTACATTGTTACCCTGCTATTGACGGTGAAGTTGTGACTCATAGTATGATTGATAAAGGCAACTGCCCTTTTAATAATTGGTTACCTGAGAAGACGCAGATGCTCTTTCGTCTTAATAGCTTAGTTGCTTTTGCTATTTACTGTTTCCAAAGTGGGGATGAAGCAGATATAGCACTGTTGAAATATGCGCATTACAAAGTTAAAGAATTAATCACAACTTTAAGCGAATCTTTTCAGATTATTGTGGTCAAAGGCTATAGTATAGCGGAGTTTTACCAAGAAATAGCCAAAAGAAATGGTAATATCCTTACCCAAGACACTTAAGTGCTCTTTGTTACTCTCGTATATTTCCATTATGACCCTAGGATGTAATATTGTTTAACCTAAAACCCATGTTTACTGCCTTGTTATTTACATTAGGCATTGCTGCGGCTACTAGCTTTAATGCCAGTGCTATTGATAATCAAAACAATAAGAATAAGTTACCCGATATAGGCATTTCTGGCTACAGCGTATTATCAACCGATAAAGAGCTGCAAATCGGTAAAGCAATGATGCGGCAATTACGCGCTTCACAACCGCTAATACAAGATCCTGTTCTGATTGAGTATATTAATCACTTAGGTAATAGCCTAGTGAAAAATGCTCAAGGGGTGAATTATGCGTTTGAATTTTTTCTTATCAATAATAACGAATTAAACGCTTTTGCTTTTTTTGGCGGCCACGTAGGTATCCATAGTGGTTTGATAACAACGGCTGATACTGAAAGTGAATTAGCTTCTGTTATTGCTCATGAAATTTCTCACGTTACACAGCGCCATTTAGCCCGACGTCTTGAATCACAAAGCCAAACCCAAGGCTTAACCATGGCAGCTATGCTTTCTAGTGTTTTAATTACCTTGGTTAACCCTACTGTTGGCATCGCTGCACTGAGCGCAAGTATGGCAGTAACGCAACAAGCCAGCATTAACTACACTCGTGGTAATGAAAAAGAAGCAGACAGAGTAGGTATTGCTTTACTAGCAACTAGCAATTTTGACCCCCAAGGTGCTGCAAGCTTTTTTAGTAAAATGTCGACTAAATACCGCTATGCCAGTAAGCCACCGGCAATGTTACTTACCCATCCATTACCTGAATCACGTATAGCTGATGCTCGACAGCGTGCATTAAACTATCCAGCAAGACCCTTACCACCTAGTTTAGGTTTTGAACTAACCAAAGCAAGATTAAAAGCAAGATATCAAGGGGATGCAAAATCCAATATTGGTTTCTTTAAACTACAGTTGAATAAAAAACGCTATGCCATAAAAGCTGCTGCACAATATGGTTTAGCACTATCATATTTTGAAAACAAACAAACTAGTGAAGCTTTGAAATTATTAGAGCTATTAGAAGTAAATGATAAGGATAATTTATTTTATGTTGATGCATTAACGGATGTATACATAGCCAATAATCAAGCCGGTAAAGCGATAAAGATGCTTGAACGATTAAACTTATTCATGCCTAACAATCAGGTAGTCAGTTTAAACTATGCTAACGCCCTACTCACAGTGAAAGAATATGATCTTGCAGCACAAATATTACAGGACTTTTTATTAGTCAACCCAGGTAACTTTATCGCTTATGATATATTAACCACCTTGTATCGAACTCAGCAGAAAACAGGTTTAATGCACATGAGTAAAGCAGAAGTATATGCTTTACTCGGCGCATACCCAAAAGCCGTTGATGAATTGCAGACGAGTTATGCATTTCTTGACGAACAGCCTTTAATGCAAAAAAGAGTAAAGGCCCGGATATTACAATTTCAAGAACAAGAGAATCGTTTAAAACGTTTATAACGAGTTCACTGTATTAACATATCAACTCGTTAGCATTTATATTATCGTTTAATTGCCAATTAATTATTAAAGGAAAACAATGTTTACTATTTATCACAACCCAAGATGTTCTAAAAGTCGCCAAACACTTGCTTTACTTGAAGAACAAGCACAAATATCACAACAAGAAGTCACCATTGTTGAGTACTTAAAAGCCCCCCTAGATCACGCTCAAATTAAGCAGTTATTAACGCAGCTTAATTGTTCTGCTGTTGAAATGATGCGTGTCAAAGAAGCCGAATTTACTGAAAATAATTTAAAAGGGGCTAATGAAGAAGAGTTGATTAACGCCATGGCTAATACGGCGAAACTTATTGAGCGCCCTATTGTAACTGATGGCAGTAAAGCAATTATAGGCCGCCCGCCTGAAAATGTTTTAACTTTTTTTAAACAATAAATTTCCATTCAATCCTTAATTTAGATAAGCAGCCAAATGAACAAACAAAGATTTTCAACGAGTAATTATAAAAAAATAGCCTTAACAGGTTATTTTTCTTTATTAGTATTTATGCCGTTATGGTTAATCGTACTAAGTCCAAGTGAGAGTTTAAGTACGACAACTTCACTGGTAATGTTTACCCTGCCGTTATTATTTCCATTAAGGGGATTGTTACAAGGAAACCCGTTCACGTATGCTTGGTCAAATTTTATTGTTTTAATCTATTTCTTGCATAGTTTAACTACCCTTTGGGTGTTGCCAGCAGACAGGGTTTGGGCAATGTTAGAGTTGATATTTGCTAGTGCTATGTTTTTTGGCGCGACTTATTACGCTAAATTTCGTGGTCAAGAGCTTGGACTGAGCATCCGTAAAAAGAAGGAAAGTAAATAACTCTAATACCTACTTTATTAAAAGAAGGAAGAAGGAATGCGCTGTAATTTTGTAAGAATCACCTTGTTATTACCCATACTTTTCACAGTAGTTCTAACTGCTTGTGATAGTAAATCTAATGGTAATGTGACGAATTATCCCCTTGATAGCATAGTACAGCTTGATGAGGTGCAAAATGTAAATCAAAGCATAGATCTTCTTCTTCACTTTCCTTTTGATGCCATTAGTCAGATCAAATGGCATCAAACGGCCGGCGAGCCGGTATCAATTTTAGCGAAGACGAGTAAAGTTATTTCTTTTACTCCTATGCTAGCAGGCGAATACAGTTTTAGTGTCAGTTTTATGCTCAATGGTGGCATTGAGCAAACCTTAAAGAAGAGTATTACTGTTAATGATGACTACCATAAATTAACAACACGTCTTTCTCATGAAGCATTAGCCGGTAACAAGGTGTCACTTCGTAGCCAACTTTCTGAAACGATCAATATCAACACATTGACATGGCAACAAATAGAAGGACCTAATGTCACCCTAACCACTGAAAGTAGTGATGGTGAATTAGCACTTTTTTTTGATGCACCCCAAGTTGATTTCGATACCATTATTACCTTCGAGGCATCCGCTACGGATTCTGACAGTAATACAATTTATCGCGATCAAGTAGCGATACTCGTAGAGCCGGCTGCTGAAATAGGCAGTAATGCTTACTTTTCAGACCGTAAAGCCTCCGTTTTCGCTTATAATAGCAATAGCCCTTATGCTGATAATCTCGTTACTTGTGTTTACTCTAATACCTTAACCAGTTCATGTACTTTAGCCCAAACACCTCTACTTGCAGAGGAAGTAAAAAGTTCCTCAATGACTCCTTCAGTTGAGAGTATTATGGATCGTGTTGTGGTGTCCCACCAATGGATGGGTGATAGATTTAAAGATTTTTTGAGTAATTATGATACCAACAACGATATAAAAAAATTGCTTAGAGCAACGACAGCAATTGTTATTTCTTATGATGTGCGCCCTTCATTTTATTGGGCGGCAACAGGCGCTATATATTTAGATGCAGAAAATTTTTGGTTAACCCCACAAGAGCGCGATACTATAAATGAAGCACCAGATTATCGGGCAGATTTTGGTAAGGACTTACAATTCGCTATGCCTTGGCGCTACGTAAAAGATAATGCCTCTGCCAGTAAAAGTTATAGTAAATCTGTACGGGTGACTCGAACTGCTACAGATGCTCTATATCGCTTAACGTCATTAATGTACCATGAACTTGCTCATGCCAATGATTTTTTCCCAAGTAACGAATGGTATATACATAGCAGCAATCAACGTGTGCTCGATGCAGCTGTCAGTACAACGTTTGAGTCAGATGAACTTGCTGTTACCTTTCCATTAAAAAGCCAAGAAATGCGTGATTTAGCGCAAGTTAGTTTTGCTGGCGAGACCGCCAACCAAACACAAAAAAACTACTTACCAACAGATATCAAAGTTTTTTTTAGCCCCGAAGGCGCTTCAGATTTTTATGCTTACTCGAGTTTACGTGAAGATTATGCCATGTTGTTTGAAGAGTTAATGATGCAAAGCCGCTTTGCTGTAATACGTGATGTTGCAATCACCAACCAGCCAATAGATGAGAGTATTTCCGCAGCTGAATATATTGTCACTTGGGGGCAACGTGGCCGCATTGGCGACGATAAATTAACAGATAGAGTACTTTTTAGTGCTAGTCGTGTATTACCCGAATTTGATAGTCAAGCGGCAATAGACTTAGTACCTACCCCTATTGAAATGGTTGAAGGAACTAATTGGCTTGATAATTTAACCATTAGCCCAAGAGGACCAGAAATTAGACAAGTGGTGGAACAGCGAAACAGCTTCTCCATTATTACTGAGTCTGAGCTGCCATCTTCAGCAAACATTACACCCGAACAAGAGAATTATTTTAATCGGTATTATCAAAAGCCTTTACCTCAGTACTAATCACAACTTCATCTATTGCTAAAAAAATCACTTTATAAAAATAAAAAACGCGATTTAATAATCGCGTTTTTTGTTATAAATACTAGTTAACTCTACTATCAATAAGCTATTGGAGCGTTAGCACTTCCTTGATAAAAGGAATGGTAATTTTTCTTTGCTCTTGAATAGAAGCTTTATCTAAGACATCAAGTGAGTTGATTAAACTTCCCATATCTCGGCTCAAGCGATTAAGTAAAAACTTGACTACTTCATCAGACAAAAATAAACCGCGTTGCGTGGCACGGTACTGGAGGGCAATAACCTTTTCTTCATCATCAACGGGCTTAACCTGCTCAGTTAATCCCCAAGTAAGTCTTGATACTAAATCAGGTAAGCTAATACCTAACTGTTGAGCACTTTCATCACCTGAAATTAATAAGTAATTATTTTGTTCAAGCACCCTATTAAATAAATCAAAAATAGCTTGTTGCCAGCGAGTGTCGCCCGCAATCAAATGAATGTCATCTAAACAGATTAAATCAATTTGCTCTAAGCCATCTAAAACTTCTACAGGTAATTGTTTTAACTCTGCACAAGATAAACATACAGAAGATTTTCCAATCTGCGCAGCATAAGTGCTACTTGCGTGCATTAGATGTGATTTACCAACACTCGATAAGCCAAACAGGTAGAAACTGTGGGGCGTTGCTTGTTGTGATTCTATATAGGATTTTAATTGAGTTACAATCCCCTGATTAGTTTCACTTTTAAAACTATCAAACGTTTCATCATCAGGTAACTGCACCATCAAAGTTAATTGAGCAACTTGCTTCATCCTTGCTCCCAATAAAAAACGGGAATTTTGGGTGCAATCGTCAGTGGTGGTTTTGTTTCGGTTAATATTGGCAATTGATCATTCTTGGTAAGTTCATCGGCAGAATCAGCACTTAAGTTACTGCTATCCTCTACCATAGGGATAGTCTCTGGAATATTATTATCCAGGAGACCTTCTTTATTTTTTACATTCGTTTGTGGATTTTTAAGTTCATCTTTATTCGTATCAACGGTGCCTAAAACAGTGACCTGTACTTGATCATTAGTTTCGTTATTGAGGTCTATTCCTGCGCTGTCTTGGCTTTTGAATTGCTGAGTTTTAAATCCTTGAGCATGAGAAAAACTATCGAGTTGACTATCAAGTTGTTGCGTTAACTTATTGTTTAGCTTTAATGAGGCTAAAAATGAGGCTTTTGAACCAATTAGATCTAACTTGAATTGACGTTCATTACCTTGGGCACTGATTAAAGTGACGGTTTTAACCGCTGATAAATCCTGTAGAAAATTAAATAAATGCATGTCATTTTTCAAAGAGGTGACATTTTTAACTTCAATAACAAAGTCATTTTCCGCTGTGGTAGATAAAGCGTAAGACTGATAAATTAACTCGGTAATGTCGGATAAGCCTTGTTCAATTAAACTGGCTTTATCGACACCTTTATATTGTTGAGTATAAAGAATACCTTGGGTGAAAACACGCCAATCTAGTACTTTAGGGATAACAAGTTCTTGCTGTTCACATAACAAGCCACACGCAACATCACTTGCGGCGATAGCTGTTTCATTTTTATCGCTATCAATCACTAAGCTCGAATCTGATACTCTCATTACCACAATAGTGTCTGCAAAATAGCGCTGTGAAGCTTGCAGGATTTGTTCAGGAAAATAGCCCCAAAAATCACTTAACACCACTTGTTCATTATCGGTTAAGTCCATTAAAGGCATAACAATAGGTAAACCACGTTGTATTGAGAAATCATTGATACTTGAAGGGATGATAGTGTCTTCATCAGAAGCTACGATACTTCGGCTTGTGCCTTGTTCATCAATTAACCACAACAGTACTTGTGGGCGTAAACTCCCCCATAATGGAAGATTCGCGTCTTTAAATAATTGATTTACTTTGTCTTCATTGAAGCTAACGACCAAACTTAGCTCTTCATCTTTTCGTTGGTAGTGATATTGGCTAACGTAACGGCTGGCTTTTTTTTGCGCTTTTTTCAACACATCATGCGTTAACACACTTTTTTTGCCACCGACTTTTAAAAACACACCTTGAAGTGCTTTTTTTATTGCTTGTTGACGTTGTTCTCGATCTTGTGAGTCAACTACGACATTGGCTTGGTACAGGTCATTGACTTCAAGGGCAGCTAAACTAGCGCTAAGCAACGAGAATACCAGCATAATTATTACAAAAGGAAATCTAAACATATCGACTGAAAATTTTAAAAACTCTATGATTTTATATGTAATATCTTACCACATTGCCAGCAATTAATACCCGCAAATCTCAATAAATTCTTTGGAAATACACCAATAAAATAAAACAAGGCGAAGATACTGTTTATCGTCTTGAGTATGAGCCTTTGCACTGGTAGAATACGGCCCTTAAAATACTGTCGGTAATTTCTGAGGTTTCCCGTGAGCGAACAAAAACAGTCGTTAAGCTATAAAGATGCTGGTGTTGATATTGATGCTGGTAATGCGCTAGTTGAAAACATTAAAGGTGCGGTAAAACGCACAACACGCCCAGAAGTTATGGGTGGTTTAGGTGGTTTTGGTTCGGTATGTCAATTACCTACAGGTTATAAAGAACCTGTACTAGTTGCTGGTACCGACGGTGTAGGTACTAAATTACGTTTAGCAATCGATTTAGCTAAACACGATACTGTTGGTATCGATTTAGTGGCAATGTGTGTTAATGACCTTATTGTTCAAGGTGCTGAGCCATTATTCTTCCTTGATTATTATGCTACTGCTAAACTTGATATTGCTGTTGCGTCATCAGTAGTCGAAGGTATTGCTGAAGGTTGTATTCAAGCAGGATGTGCTCTTGTTGGTGGTGAAACTGCTGAAATGCCAGGTATGTACCACAAAGGCGATTACGATATCGCTGGTTTTTGTGTTGGTGTAGCTGAAAAATCTCGCTTGATTGATGGTACTAACGTAGCAGCTGGCGATCAATTGATTGCACTTGGCGCTTCAGGTCCACATTCAAACGGCTTCTCTTTAATTCGTAAAGTATTAGAAGTGAACAACACTGATACTAATGAGTTACTTGAAGGCAAGAAAATTGCTGACCATTTACTTGAACCAACAAAGATTTACGTAAAATCTGTACTTGAGTTACTTAAAAATGTAGATGTTCATGCACTTTCTCATATCACTGGTGGTGGCTTCTGGGAAAATATCCCACGCGTATTACCTGAAACAGCACAAGCTGTTATTAAAGGTGATAGCTGGCAATGGCCGAGCATCTTTAACTGGTTACAAGAAAACGGTAACATCACTGAACATGAAATGTACCGCACTTTCAACTGTGGTGTTGGCATGGTTATCGTTGTTCCTGCTGATAAAGTAGCTCAAAGTATTGAAATTTTAACAGCACATGGTGAAAATGCTTGGCACATTGGCGAAATCGCTGATAAAGCTGACGGCGAAGAGCCTGTTGTTTTTGCATAAACAGTTAACTGTTTAAACAAGCGAATATATTATAAAGGGGCTATTTAATAGCCCTTTTTATTTATCTCCGCTTTATTAATTGTTTATTCACTCTTTATTAAGATATGAGGAAAATATATGTCGTGCAAAATAGTAGTTTTGATCTCTGGTGGTGGCACTAACTTACAAGCCATTATAGATGCCTGTTCTGATAGTAATTATCCAGCTAAAGTGGTTGGGGTAGTATCAAATAAAGCGGATGCCTATGGCCTAACACGTGCTAAAAATTCTGATATTGCCACAGTAGCACTTTCTCATAAAGACTTTGATAGCCGTGAAGATTACGATCAGGCGCTTATCAAGAAAATTGATTGTTTTGATGCCGATTTAATTGTCTTAGCAGGCTTTATGCGTATTCTTACGCCAAGCTTTGTACAACATTATCAAGGTAAACTGCTAAACATACACCCTTCTCTTTTACCTAAGTATCAGGGATTAAATACCCACCAACGCGCTATTGATGCAGGCGATGATGTTCACGGCGTAAGTGTTCACTTTGTTACTGAAGAGCTTGATGGCGGTCCTGTTATTCTTCAAGCCAAAGTGCCTGTATTTGAAGGTGATAACTGTGATGATTTAGCTGCTCGAGTACATGAGCAAGAGCACCGTATCTACCCATTGGTAGTAAAGTGGTTTGCTGAACAAAGACTTAGCATGCAAGGCGATAACGCAATTTTAGATGATAATATTTTATCAGCTTCAGGTTATGCCAACGATTAACCTATTTAACTTGAATTTTGTTAATTAAATACAGCTAGTTAAATACGGTTATTTTAGTACTACTCGCTAAATAACTCATCAAACAGTACAACAAATAGTTACCAAATTTTTGCTCTCCCCCAGACAGAAGCTGTTAGTATAAATGCATACTCATTGCTTCTGGACTATTTGTTTATTATGCGAAAAATTTTCTCCTTACTTTTTTTAACTCTACCTTTGTTAGCTTCTGCTACTGATATTGAAACATCAGCATTACCAAAAGCCGAGCAAAAACAAAATTCATTCGCTGAAACTATTCCTGCTTTTCGTGCAACTTATACTCTATTACGTAAATCAGACCCCGTAGGTAAAGCTATCAGGGAGTTAAGTTATCTTGAAGATGGTAAAGTTAAATATCACTATGAAACTGATATAAGTTGGTTAATTTTTTCTGATAAACGTAGCGAAACATCTATTGTTGATATCAAAGAAAACCAAGTGATCCCTTTAAGTTATGACTATCAACGTGAGGGAACAGGTCGTGATAAGTACTATCAATGGCAGTATGATTTAGCAGGAAAAACAGCAACAGATCTGAAAAAGGATAAAAAGATATCTCTCGACTTTACTGACGGTCTACTAGATAAACTGAGTTATCATCTACAAAATCGTATTGATTTAATTAACAACCCCGAACAAAAGCGGTTTGTGTATCCAGTCATTAGTTCAAAGGGATCTGTTAAAGATTATCAATATCTATATGACGGTAAAGAAGAGCTAATCCTTCCGTATGGCTTAGTCAAAACGATTCGATTAAAGCGTGAAATTATTGAGAAAAAACGCATCACTTACGCTTGGTTCGCACCCGAGTTAGATTACTTATTAGTAAAGCTCTACCAAGTTAAAGGTGGCTCTGAACAATTTGAAGCACAATTATCGACTCTTGAGCTTAAATAACCTAAGTCCGATTAACACATGTTTATCTAAAAGTGGTTTTACTAATTTCCCAAAGTGAGTGAAACTTCGCCTCTATCCCAGTCTTTTACTTACTAATAAATGAACATTAGCAATGCTCATTTATTAGTAATAATTCCCAAATACTTTTTTTAATAACAACCTCCTAAATACTCTTTTCAATGAAAAAGAAACCTCCCAATCAAAGAGGTTTATCAACTGAGTTTATTAACTACTCAAAACAGATATTGCCTTTCTCATGTCATTTACCACTGAAATAACTTAAGCACTCTGAAACATGCATCTTGATTGGTAATGCTCACCTACCGACTGCACTATTATCTACTTATACCAATTCCATTAAATTATTGCCCACTTGTGCTGGTTAAAATATTCCAAGGCGGCGTTGCTCTCAATCCCAATAGCCAGCTATTAGTCAGTCAAGCGCCTATCCTTGGGTTATTTTTCCTACACACAACAAGATCACAAACATAATGGGATTGGTATTACTCTTTACTAACGATTACGGTTTAAATGTAAATGGTCTTATTTTGTTCAAAAAATAACAAATAATGCTTGAATAGTCATCAAATACACTATACTGTACATCCATACAGTATAGTTACATAACACGACTTAGCACGAGGCAGAACTATGTTCACGACCAATACAACTATCAATGCAAGTATCAATGCAAGTATCAATGCAAGTATCAATAATGCCATCAGTACTCCGCTTGCAGAGCAAGCTTGGTTAAAGCTAGCCAATGTCGAAAGCCATCAAGAATTGTCGTCTCATTATGTGAACATTTGTCAGCAACATAACCAAGATAAAAAATGGGTACTTTTTATCAACCCAGAAGAATCTTCAATTGAGCAGTTAGCTCATACCCATGGCGTTGATATTTCAAAAGTGCTTTGTGTTAGCTTTAAAGGTAAAAATAAAGTAAATAACTTGCTTGATTCGAAATCAGCTCACTTAGATATTGAGCAAATAAAGAATGTATTGTGCCGTGGGAATTGCTCGGCCGTGATCCTTTCAAACGCTTCATTTGGCGTTGACGAAATGGCTGCTCTTGATAGTTGCGCACGTTTAGGTGAAACACACTGTGTACTACTTAAAAATAATCGAAAAAATGAAACCGCCTTAAATAGTCAAAAAGTTCACTAAACTGGTTTAGCCCATCTAAAATAAAAAAGCCGTATTGTTATTAACAATACGGCTTAAATTTTTATAACAGCCATGCAAACATGGCTGGATAATCTATCTTTGTGACATACTTTTATGACATATATTTATAAAATGTTTTTATAACTTATTATCTAACCAATGATTTACATTGCGTGATAATACGGCCATAGGCACAGCGCCATTTAAAAGCACTACATCATGAAATTCAGCTAAATCGAATTTGTCACCTAAGCGAGCTTTGGCTTGTTCTCTTAAACTTAATATTTTTAACATACCGAGCTTATATCCTAGCGCTTGACCTGGCCATGCCATGTAGCGCTCAATCTCTGCCACCACATCAGATTCAGCTGTACCTGTTTGCTCTGACATATAACTAATGGCTTGCTCTCGAGTCCAACGTTTATCATGCAATCCCGTATCAACCACTAGACGCACTGCTCTAAATAATTCAGCTTGTAGGCGGCCTAAATCTCCAAAAGGGTCATTTTCATACATGCCGAGCTCATACGCCACTTGTTCTGAATAAAGGGCCCATCCCTCACCCTAGGTATCTAATTATATGCTAGTAACTGCGCATCACGGATGAGGTTTAGTAATTGTTATTATGGTCGTTTTTGTGCACTTGGTTGACGTAACGGACTGAAAAGCTTAATGTATTCTTATGGTGTATAGAGGAATATTGATTTAGGTTGTTACATTAAAAGTTACACTGTATTTGTGATATATCAAGAAAAGGAAATTTGAATGGATAGTAATAAAAATAGCGTAAATATAATTGGATATATTTTACTGACACTAATTTTATTAACCCCTTTAATTTTATATGCAAGCCAGTTTGGTTTTGGCATTTGGAGTTCTCATTCTGAATGGTCTGAAATGGGAAGTGCATTAGGGGGGGTGTACACACCAATACTAACTATATTTATGGTTGGTATTTTATACCGACAGACTGTTATACAAGCAGCTTTAGCTAAGCATACTTTTGATACCAACCGTATTGATAAATCTAAAAAGCAATTAGACTATCATGTCAGTAATATTATCAATGTTCTGGCGATTAAAGACGCAAATGGCTTTACAATAAGTTTAAATAAACTCCTTGCCGTAAACCGTGATATGGCATATTTAGATACAATTGAGCAATGGTATGATCCCCATATTAGCCAATTGGTAACAGATTGGCGCAATGTTCAAGGTATTCTTCGCTCTATGGATCAACCTGCTGAGTTAGAGTACTCACTAAATCATGTACAATTCAATGGTTTTGTTATAACTCAACTAACTTATGAAGTTTGTGTTGCTCTAGATAAAATTTGTTATAAACGCACTGAAGAGAAAGATAAGTCGCTTTGCTATTTTTGGAATTAGCGTTGGAAGTGTTATTCATAAAAATATAAATTTATAGAATGAAATACTGATGGTTTATTGGTCGAGGTTCGTTTTCAAATTTTGCACTTGAAAAAATCACGTTTGTGTCGGCTATTATTGGCAATAGTGAACTTGATTTCTGCTTGTTTAATACTCTGGATTTAGAACGTTATGTGGCAAAAAAGATCATAAACCGCCTACACTAAACGGTTTAGTTTTTGGCTCCAATATCAAACCTAGTTCTAATATTATCTTTGTGCGCTAGTTTACAAAACTATTAGGGAATAACTAAAAATAACGCTCTTAAAAACAATTGAGTCTTTAAGAGCTCCATTAAAAGTTTGGTGATATAAAGGTCAGCTATTCAACATTACTTCTGGCTAGCTATCCATCGATTAACGCTAGCCTCTAAAACAACCATGGGTACAGCACCACCTAATAAAACAACATCGTAAAATTCGCTTACATCAAATTTATCACCTAATTCAGTTTTTGCGTGATCACGTAAAGATAATATCTTCATCATACCTAGCTTATAACCAAGTGCTTGACCAGGCCATGCCATGTAGCGCTCTATTTCAGAAGTAACATCAGACTCTGCTGAACCTGTCACACTGCTCATATAACTAATCGCCTCCTCACGAGTCCAGCGTTTATCATGTAAGCCTGTATCTACCACTAAACGTACCGCTCGAAACAATTCGGCTTGCAAGCGACCTAAGTTACCAAAGGGGTCATTTTCGTACATTCCCAATTCATAAGCTATTTGTTCTGATACTAGAGCCCAACCTTCGGCGTATGCGTTGTAAGGTGCGATTCTACGTAAAAAAGGAAGTTCTGCTTGGTCTAAATTCAGCGCAATTTGCCAGTGATGACCTGGATTAGCCTCATGATAAGTTAGCGTTTTTAATCCAAACTTTGGATTCGCTTTCATATCTCTTAAATTAATCCAATAAATGCCTGGTTTACTACCATCAACAGCGGGTGATGTATATTGACCACCTGGCGCACCATCTTGCACCTCTACCGGGAATGATTTCACTTCGACTTGATAGCTTGGCGTGGTTTTAAAGACTGGTGCCATTTTTGCTGTTACTTCAGTGATATAGCCATTAATATCACTGAGCAATTGTTCACGCCCTGCTATTGAGTCTTCATATAAAAAGCGAGGCTCTTCATTTAACGCCACCATACGCTCACCCACAGTGCCTTTTTTGTAACCTTGGGCTAGTAATATTTCGTTCATAGCGCCACTAATACGCGCCACTTCATCTAAGCCAATTTGGTGAATTTGAGTCGGCGTTAATTCACTATCCCCTAACTGTTTAATAGCATCTTGATAATAAGCACTACCATTTGGCTGTGCCCATATACCTGACTCAGAACGCGCTTTGGTCAATAATTGTTCACTCGCTTTTTCCACTGATTGGTAAGCGGGATATACCACTTGACTTACCTTAGCGATAACTTGACTGATTAGAGACTGCTTTTGCTCTGTAGTAAGTGAGTCAATCTTTTCAACTTTCTCACGAAAAACACTGACGAATGGATGTTGTTCTGCAGATCCACGGGTAAAGCCTTTTAAATATTTAATAGCACCTTGTAAGGTTACTTTTGAAGGTAACCAGTTTTGGGCTGCATCTGCCGTTTGCTTTTCAATAATAGTTGCTGCAAGTTTATCAAACTGCCCTAAACGCGCGATGTAATCTAGTGCATCTTTTTCTGTAGTAATTGGCTGATCATTTTGCATCACTCTAGGAATATCAATTAATGGACCATTAATTTGATTAACAATAAAAGGAGAAAGTCCCATCCATGTATCAATATAACCAATATTAAAATTGGGTTCACCAGCAAAATAACGCGTAAGCCCTGCCATAACTTGTTGATTATTTTTTGTTGTTATATCAGCACCGTCTAGTTTGATACTAGCAATAGTATTAGATATCGATAATAACTCAGCTCTTAATTGCTTTTCATCTTCAGGGCTATAAAACTCCATATCGCTACTGATGTCTTGTCCTATATCTTTTTTAGATAGACCATACATGGTTGCTGATAAAGCTCGTTGTTTAAAAAGACTCTGTTTAGCTTGCTGATATAACGAAGCTAATTGTTGCTTTGAGCTGATCACTGGTTTAGGTTCAGAAGTTGCAGAAGCCTTGCTTTTTTTCGTTTCCGCCACAGCAGTATTATTCTCATTGCACGCGCTCAAGCCTAATGCAGCAATAACAGCACTAGCCAATAAACTGCTTTTTAGATTCTTGTTCATATTTTCCTCAGAAATGCGATTAGCACTATGGGTTATTATTTTTGAATTATCGTTTTAATTATTGTTTTAATTATTTTTCAGCTTTACGCCAAATTTTATTTCACAGCGATTAGAACAAATGAAATCAAGATTGTAAACAGTATACAATCTTGATTTATAAATAATAGACCTCACTTCTGTTCAAAAAACAAACAGATATAGTTGGGGGTCACATAGAATATCTGATATAATCCCGCGCCCGCTATTTGCAGCACGGTGCTTCAACGGTACAGATACTTAGCGGCGCAACGATTTAGATTCGGTTAACCCCAATGGGAATGGTGATATGACTTCAGTAAAAAAACAAATAATTTCGAAAACTCAACAGGGATTGTTTGATTATCCAAAATACTGGGCTGAGTGCTACGGCACGGCACCTTTCTTACCTATGTCTCGAAAAGAGATGGATATACTCGGTTGGGATAGCTGTGACATTATCATTGTAACCGGTGATGCTTATGTTGATCATCCAAGTTTTGGTATGGCTATTATAGGTCGTATGCTTGAAGCACAAGGTTTTAGAGTCGGTATAATCTCACAACCCGCATGGGATTCAAAAGATGCCTTCATGGAATTAGGAAAGCCTAATTTATTTTTTGGTGTTACCGCTGGTAACATGGACTCTATGATCAATCGATATACGGCCGAGCGCAGAATGCGTCATGATGATGCTTATACGCCAAATGACGAAGGAGGGAAACGTCCTGATCGTGCGGTAACAGCTTACACTCAACGCTGTAAAGAAGCCTTTAAAGGTGTTCCGGTAATTATTGGCGGTATAGAAGCAAGCTTACGTAGAATTGCGCATTATGATTATTGGTCAGATAAAGTACGTCGCTCTGTTTTATTTGACTCAAAAGCAGATTTATTAGTGTTTGGTAATGCCGAACGTCCGTTAGTTGAAATTGCACATCGTATCGCCCGTGGTGAAGATGTTAAGACTATTACCGATGTTCGAGGCAGTGCATTTTTAACCAATCAAGCACTCCCAGGTTGGCAAGGAATTGATTCGCGTGATATCGATAGGCCAGGTAAAATTGATCCTATTTATAGCCCTTATGAGGAAATCACCCCTGAATCGTGTAGTGATAATGAAGCTCAAACAGAAGCAGCTGCTCTCAGTAACGATATCACCAAAACGGCACAGCCTATTGAAATGGCTGATTATCGGAATAAAACTTGGGATAAAAAAGCTAAACCTTGGGAAACTACTTACATTAATTTACCTACTTTTGAGCAGGTAAAAGAAAACAAAGTTCTTTATGCTCATGCATCACGTATTTTTCATCAAGAAGTTAACCCAACATCGGCAAAACCATTGGTTCAAAGCCATGGCACTCGCCTTATATGGCTAAACCCACCCGCTAAACCATTATCAACTGAAGAAATGGATGGTGTCTTTGGTCTTGAATATAAACGCGTACCCCACCCTAGCTACGGTAAAGCTAAAATACCCGCTTATGATATGATCAAAACATCAATTAATATCATGCGTGGTTGTTTTGGTGGTTGTACTTTCTGTTCAATTACTGAGCATGAAGGTCGCATTATTCAAAGTCGTTCTCATGAGTCTATTATTAATGAAATCGAAGATATCAGAGAAAAAGTACCAGGTTTTACTGGGGTAATCTCAGATCTTGGTGGTCCAACCGCCAATATGTATCAGCTTAATTGTAAAAGTGAAAAAGCAGAAGCGACTTGTCGAAAACCTTCATGTGTTTGGCCAACAATTTGTGGTCACTTAGATACCGATCATACGCCAACAATAGAGTTATACCGTAAAGCACGTAAAGTAAAAGGCATCAAAAAAGTACTAATTGCTTCTGGTGTTCGTTACGATTTAGCGATTGAACATCCTGAATATGTGCAAGAGTTAGCAACCCATCATGTTGGCGGCTATTTAAAAATTGCCCCTGAGCATACTGAACAAGGGCCGCTTGATAATATGATGAAACCTGGCATGGGTAGCTATGATAAATTCAAAGAAATGTTTGATCATTACTCGAAACTTGCAGGTAAAAAACAGTACTTAATTCCGTACTTTATTTCTGCCCACCCTGGCACGACAGATAAAGATATGGTTAATCTCGCGCTGTGGTTAAAAGAAAATAACTTTAAGTTAGATCAGGTGCAAAATTTTTACCCTTCACCTTTAGCTAATGCCACAACCTTGTACCATACCGGGCTAAATTCGTTGCGTAATGTAACCAGTAAAAATTTAGCCAAAGTAGATGGAAAAATTAACGTACCTAAAGGCACCATCCAACGACGTTTACACAAAGCTATATTGCGTTATCACGATCCAGCTAACTGGGCACAAATTCGTCAAGCATTAACTAAAATGGGCCTAACCAAACTTATTGGCTCGGCACCAAATTGTCTTGTGCCAAGAGAAACTCGTGGCGAGCAGCAATTAGCAAATAAAGATAGACAGGGTAAAAATAATTCGCAAGGTTTTAAAACAAGCCCTGGTCAAAATAAGCCTAAGTCAGAACAAGGTAATGGTAAAAAGAAGAAAACGCCAATGCACAAAAAAGGCTTAACCCGCTTTTCTGATAACCAATTTAGTGATAGAAAAAAGAGTAAATAATATCTAATACTGTAAACGAGCTAAGCTATTTAGCTCGTTTAATTGATTAACTTAACCTGAGGTTTGGATAAGAGTTTTGTAACTCATTGAAGTTAAATGAACAAGTTAACTTAACGTTCCAGTGACGAAGTTTAAGTGTATATCAAGATGTTTTTACAAACCAATAACGGGTTATTGGGAGTAAAAATAACGCTGATATGCGCTTAAAGAGCGTTATTGGGCAAATTCGCTTATCCGAAGTTCTGGTTAACTTACACTACATCTTACTAAGAAATTTTATTAACTATTATTGTCTTGTCGTGTATAATCGCGCGCAATATTTTATCGTTAAATTTACTGTATTATTTGATTCAGTAAACATCAACATTCGACGGAACACATCATGCTAGCAGCAAATAATATAACCCAGCAATTTGGCGCTAAGCCATTGTTTGAAAATATCTCACAAAAATTTGGTGGCGGTAACCGTTATGGTCTAATCGGCGCAAATGGTTGTGGCAAATCTACCTTCATGAAGATTTTAGGTGGTGATTTAGAGCAAACGTCTGGTAACGTTAATCTTGATACGGGTGAACGTTTGGGTAAATTACGCCAAGACCAGTTCGCTTTTGAAGCAAACAGTGTTATTGATACTGTGATCATGGGCCATACCGAGTTATGGGCAGTAAAAGAAGAACGTGACCGTATTTATGCTTTGCCTGAAATGAGCGAAGCTGATGGTATGAAAGTGGGTGATTTAGAGTCTGAATACGCTGAAATGGATGGTTACAGTGCTGAGAGTCGTGCTGGTGAATTACTAATCGGTGTAGGTATTCCTGTTGAACAACATTACGGGTTAATGAGCGAAATCGCTCCTGGCTTTAAGTTACGTATATTACTAGCTCAGGCACTCTTTTCAAATCCTGATATTTTGTTACTTGATGAGCCAACCAACAACTTGGATATTCACACTATCCAATGGTTAGAAGAAACGTTAAATGAACGTAATTCAACCATGATCATCATTTCCCATGATAGACATTTTTTAAACAGTGTTTGTACTCATATGGCCGATTTAGATTATGGCGAATTGTGTGTTTTTCCGGGTAACTATGACGAATATATGTTGGCTGCTACACAAGCAAGAGCCCGTTTATTGTCAGATAACGCTAAGAAAAAGGCACAAATTGGTGAACTTCAAGCCTTCGTTGCCCGTTTCTCTGCTAACGCATCAAAAGCAAAACAGGCGACTTCTCGCGCCAAGCGAATTGATAAAATTCAGTTAGATGAAGTCAAACCATCAAGTCGTAGTAATCCGTTTATTCGTTTTGAGCAAGAGAAGAAATTATTCCGTAATGCTTTAGTTATTGAAAAATTGAATAAAAGCTTTGATGGTAACCCTGTACTTAAAGGTATTTCAGCGTTAATTGAAGTCGGTGAACGTATCGCTATTATCGGTGAAAATGGCATTGGTAAAACTACGCTTTTACGTACGTTAATGAACGAAGTAGCTTACCAGCAAGATTCAGGTGAGTTTACTTGGTCTGAAAATGTCAATATCGGTTATTACGCACAGGATCATGAGTTTGAATTTGAAAATGACATGACCTTATTTGACTGGATGAGCCAATGGCGTCAACCAACTGATGACGAGCAAGCTGTTCGTGGTTATTTAGGTCGTTTGCTTTTCTCTGCCGATGATATTAAAAAGTCAATTAAAGTCTTATCTGGTGGTGAAAAAGGTCGTATGCTGTTTGGTAAGCTAATGATGCACAATCCTAATATATTGCTGCTTGATGAGCCAACCAACCACATGGATATGGAATCAATTGAATCATTGAATATGGCGTTAGAGCAATACGAAGGGACGCTTTTATTCGTTAGTCACGACAGAGAGTTTGTTTCAACCATCGCTACTCGTATTATTGAAATAACCAAAGACGGTTATATTGATTTTGCTGGCACTTACGATGAGTACTTAGCAAGCCAAGTTTAAGTTTACGTTCAAAATATTTATCGGCTATCAATATACCTTTTGATAGCCGTGTTCCCACTGTTTAACATAACTCCCTCTTAAGGAATTACCTTGCTTAGTTATCGTCACGCTTTTCATGCTGGCAATTTTGCCGATGTACTAAAGCATAGTGTTTTATCACTTGTTTTAGATTATATGACTCGTAAAGAAAAAGGCTTTTGCTATATCGATAGTCACTCTGGGGCTGGTATGTATCAGCTAGCCGACGAATATGCCCAAAAGACGGGTGAGTATAAAGACGGTATTGCCAAGATTATTAACGATGAAGATGCGCCTGAGTCACTAGAACCTTATTTATCACTGATCAAGAGTCTCAACCTTGCTTCTGACCGTAGTACTGATCCAAGTGCAGACATAAGTACTGACACAAGTAACGACCTTGACGTTTACCCTGGCTCCCCTGGCATAGCAAAAGCTTTTGTTCGTCGACAAGACAGTAGTCATTTATTTGAATTACACCCGACTGATATTCAACACTTGGAAGATTTTTGCCAGCGCTGGCGTAAAGTGTTTGTTAAACAATCTGATGGCTATCAAGGTGTGCTTGGTTTAATACCACCACCAAGTCGTCGTGGTGTGGTACTTATCGATCCTCCTTATGAATTGAAAGAAGACTATCACAAAGCGGTAAAAACTATTATTAAGGCCTATGAAAAGTTTTCAACAGGCACATACATTCTTTGGTATCCCGTTGTTAAGCGCGAGCTAGTTGAGCAGATGAGCTATACCTTCACTAAAAGCTCGATCAAAAATGTATTACAAGTAGAGTTTTGTCTAGAAAGTGATACTGATGAATATGGTATGACAGGTACTGGATTGTTTATTGTTAATCCTCCATGGCAATTAACTTCGCAGCTTGAAGAAATATTACCTTATATGAAGACTAAATTAGGCAGTGACGACACAAGTTACACACTTAACCAGTTGATCGCTGAATGATATAGATGAGTGATATAGATAAGCTCAGACTAAATAATTGTCTCGACGTAAAACAATCTTAAATCTTGCTAGAGTCTTCTAAGTCATATGACTTAAAAGACTCTATTTAAAAGCAAAAGAGCATAACTAAACTCGATTTGTTTTTACTTGATGAAACTCTGGCGATTTCAGTATAAAAATGTCATCGACATAAAATTGCTCTGCACTACTTGCTTGCCACCAATGTTGCCATGACTCATCTAGGTCTAACTTGTTCTGTAAAGGGTCAACTAAAGCCATTGCAGGTAATGGTGCTACAATACTACCCATCGACATTTGAACGCCATAAGGTGAACGCCTTTTAATCATTTGCGGCACAAGCTTAGCCGGATCGTCCAAGCCCATGCTACCCACCAATTCAAAGAAACTCGCTACCGTATTATCATGAAAGTTCTTCACTCGGTCACTTTTTGACTCGATGTCAATTGCTTTTGCTCTAGCGGGATCTTGAGTCGCAACACCGGTAGGACAAAGGTTAGTATTACAATGTCTTGATTGGATACAGCCAATGGCCATCATCATTGTTCTAGCCGCATTAACCACATCAGCGCCGGCAGCAATTTTTGCGAGTAAATCAAAACTTGATGCCGTTTTACCTGAAGCAATTATTTTTATTTTATCTCTAAGCCCTACCCCAACCAATGCATTGTTTACTATGCTTATGCCTTCTAAACAAATTAAACCTAAGCGATTGGTAAATTCTACTGGCGCAGCACCTGTCCCCCCTTCAGCTCCATCAACAGTGATAAAATCAGGTGTAATACCTGTTTCTAACATTGCTTTACAAATACTTAAAAACTCGGCGGGATTACCAATACATAATTTAAAGCCAATGGGCTTACCGCCACTCAAGCTGCGTAACTGCACGATAAAAGCTAACAAATCCTTTGGAGAGGTACATTCAGGGTTAACTGCGGGCGAGATACAGTCTTTATCCTTTGAAATATGTCTGATGTGGGCAATTTCGTCGGTAATTTTCGCTTTAGGTAACACCCCACCATGACCTGGTTTTGCGCCTTGACTTAACTTTATTTCAATCATTTTTATTTGTGGCAGATTAGCTGTTTTCTCAAAGCTAACAGGGTTAAATCGTCCTTGTTCATCGCGACAGCCAAAAAGTCCGGTACCTAGTTGCCACACAACATCGCCGCCGTGCTTTAAATGATAGGGACTCGCTGCCCCCTCACCAGTATTATGATAACAACCTGCTTTTTTAGCGCCTAAATTCAGTGCTTCAATGGCATTGGAGCTTAACGAACCAAAACTCATCGCTGAAATATTTAAATAGGATGCTGAATATGGCTGCTGGCAACTAGCACCACCAATAATAACTCGCTTGGCAGCCTCTTTTATATGCGTAGGTGCTAATGAGTGCCATAAACTTAGATAATTATCTTCAACAAGATTACGCTGGGTTCCAAAAGCGATAGTATCGCGGACATTTTTAGCTCGTTGATACACTAAAGTACGTTGCTCACGATTAAATGGACGCTCTTCTGTATCGTTCGCTATAAAGTATTGTTGTATTTCAACACGGTAAGATTCAAGAAAATAACGTAGATATGCGACTACTGGATAAAGACGATTCAGACTATGACGACTATGAAAGACATCATATATACCAATAATGCTATAAAGTAATGTGGAGATTAATAAAATTAAACTAAAAGCACTTTGACTGTGCATATAGAAGTACCCTGCTGAAAAATTACCGACACTGGCAATTAACCATAGAGCTTTTTGCATGATGGTCATGAAACATCCTTATAGAATTATAATTATTGTATTAGTCAAACGCATTAATCAACCTTATTAATCCAAAAGGAGTATCAAATAGTTTGTTACTAATAACTTACCATTATTCACTATTCCTTGAATACGAAAGTTTTATAAACACTGTTAATTGGCTTGCTCAATACTTACTTAGTTTAAAGCTACGTCGTTAACCCTATGTGAGTTTTAATATGTTAAGTAACCATGTATGAGTATCACGTTGGTTAAACGGCAACTTAGCACCATTTTGAAGTCATGATGACTTCTAGATTCTCAATATTTATGGATTTACTTATTTGCTGTTATTTTCAAACATAACTTCCATTCGTCAAACTATACCTTTGATAGCTGAGTATTATTTATGTTGCTATATACCGATAAAAAATCAATTTTACTACACGTTTTTATCTTATTTGTTACTCTCTAAATTTGCATTTCAAGGTTTACCATATAAGCTTATATTAACTAGCATCTAGGTCTAAAGCATGATTTTCAGTTAACAAATATATTTGTAAACTTTCAATGATTGACTTAAATACTTTGAATGTTTTCATATAAGAGAAATTTATGAAAAAAACTAATAGTCACATAACCTTGCCTCGTGCAAAACGATATAAACTATTTGTACTCATGTGTGCATTGTCTATGTCTACCACCCATTATTGTTATGCACAGCAAATTACTGAAACGCAAGAATCTGCTAAAAAAAAATATCTACTTGAGTTGGAACGACAATATCAAATCCTAATTCAGCAGGGAAATGAGATTGAAAAATTAAAACGTTCAATTAAGAAGCAAAGCTCAAAAATAAATCAACAAAAGACAAATTCTCCAAAAAACAAAAACGTCCAACAAGCTAACAATAAAGTTACTAATAACAAAAAGCGTAAACCTTCTGCTGTCATTAATAAGCCAGTAGGTAAAGCGCCACCTAAACAAGCTACCCGGATTGATGTCTCTGCAATACCTAAATTAAGTACTAATAATAGCGGGGTCCTTACCAAATCAGGTACATTAATAATAGAACCAAGGTTAGGTTATTCATACACAGATACTAACCGTGTATTTCTAGATGCTTATTCTTTTCTACCTGCACTCGTGGTTGGTGTAATCGATCTAAGAGAAATAAAACGTCATACCGTTGTTGGTAGTCTCGGTGCTCGATATGGTATGACTGATCGATGGGAGGTCGACTTCAAACTTTCTTACATCGGCCGCAATGACAGTCAGCGCTCTCGTCCAATAAGTGTAGGGGTTAGTGAAGATGACATATTTACGGCAAGTGGTAGTGATATGGGTGATATCGAACTATCTACACGTTATCAACTTAACTCTGGCGCTGATGGCGGAGCAATTTATGTTTTTAACTTTGTTGCCACAATCCCAACAGGTACAAGTCCATTCGATGTTGAGTATGTAGAATCTACTCCAGGAGCTGTTTTTCCGACAGAACTACCAACAGGATCAGGGTACTACAGTGTTCAACCTAGTTTAACTGCAATCTATGCAACTGATCCTGGGGTGCTTTTTGGTAATATAAGCTATGGAAATAATTTAAAAACCGATGAAGAGGTAGGGCAAGTGAATCCTGGTGATAGCATAGGATTTAGCTTTGGCTTAGGTCTATCATTAAATGAACGTACTTCTATGAGCTTAAGTTACTCACACAAACATGTATTAAAATCCAAAATTGATGACTTTAAAATTGATGGTAGTGCGCTTGATATTGGTCAACTGATTATTGGCTATTCATTCAACTATACAAAACAAACCAACATTAACTTATCATTGAATATTGGCGTTACTGATGATGCCCCAGATATTCGGCTAAACTTCAGGCTTCCAATGGTGTTTTAATTCGATATATTTTAAGCAACACTTTGTTGATAGCCGTTTCGTTTAGAGTTCGTTGGAATCAATAACGCTTTAAGCAAGGTAGATTAATAGTAAACGTAATTATTCAATGTAAACTTCGTCTAAAGGTGCTTCAAACGGCTCTACCCGTACTTCGGGGAATAGAGCAAACCATACTCACCCATACAATACGTAGAATTTTTTAAGTTTTGAGGGGGTAATTATTTATCAAGAATGCGTATTGATTATGAGTCGTTCAAAGATTATCAACCTAGCACTTTCAAATGCAAGGGATATAACAACGTCATATTATCAGTGGATTAATCTTGTGGTTAATGGTTAATGGTTATAGGCAATGAGTGCAAATTGTAAAATTGGTTATCACTTGGAGTTAAGTTAATATCATCTAAGTTTTTAATGTCAATGTTGATATTATTGATCGTTTGTAGTACCTGGTTGTCGAGATCGTTTTGGATAACTGAATTAAATAAGGTAGTAGATAATCCAGGGATATTTAATTTTCCATTTTTAACTAAGTTCTGATTATTTGCTGTTTGAAAATAAGAGCTAGAGGTCTCTTGACCATTTCGAAATATACGTTTTTCAAAACTGATATCAACAATTACACCATTAGGTAATATAAATCCTCCTCGTGAATGAGCTAACTTTGTATCAGATACCTTAAGCCATTTTTCTTTGTCTATAGGTGCCTTAAAAGCTATATACTCTATGCTTGTAGCAGAAACTAAACTTGACCCCATCATGATTATAAATGCCATCATTATGCATAGATTCTTTAAAAGCATGATTGAGTTTATGTTCATGTCAATATCCTAATTTTAAATCAAAAATCAATTGCTGAAGGTTGTAGTATATTAAATAATGATAAACTGGAATGATCAACGGCCAGGCCTAAATGAGCCTTCACTCGTAAATTCCACTCTTCCTGCGTTTGGTAATGATTAGAGGCAATATCTTTTTTGTCTTGAATAACAAAAACAATTTGTTTGTTCCACATTTTTTCAAACTCTGCTCTACTATATACTTTAATACCAATGGCGGGGTCACCCACTAAGACTTCCTTTTCATCACTGCCTTTGATAATAACAAAATGCATATAACCTTTATTATTAATAATAGTTATCGCCGGAATTTCAGCTTTTGCAAGCTGGTTTAAACTTATTTTAAAACCATTAGATCTATAGCCTCGACGTGATAAATATTGTTTCATATCGAACAACGAGAAGCCTTTTTTTTGTATTTTATTTTGATTACCATGGCTATACATATCTTTAAAAACCTTAAACTCATCAACAACATCATCATAATGAAAAGATAATAAACTTGCCAAAGTGGCTGAACCACAACTAAAGTCGTATTGTTGTTTATAGATAGTTTTAAAACGCCGCTCTTTGATGCTTGAAACATTTACTGAAAAACTGCCCCCACTAAAACCTCCTCCTAAATTAACAGTGCCTGCATGTGCAGACATTATTTGTATCAGCAGTATTACTATTAGCGGGAAACATATCGTAAACATTCTGCTCATAATAGTTACCTTTACTCTGGAGTTATTGTAATAGTAATTATAGTCGAGTCTTGAATGATGACATTATTACCCGTATTTTGAATAATTGAAAATACTCCACTTGCGTCATTAAATGAGCCTTGATCTATGATGTTATATCCAGTCACACTGTTGTTAACACCATTATTGGTAAGAACGGCTCCTAAGTTCGCATTGCTATTAACATCGACGACTCCACCAAGACCTCGGATTTGATCTAATTCTTCAAGCAATACAGGCGCAACATCAATTATCGTAATGTCTACAAAATCTTCGGCAAAGATTTTGTTACTTATTATAATTAACAAAATAAGTAATATTAATAGACGAGTACTTTGATATAGCTTTTTCATAGCCCTTATCCTTATAGGAAGTTGCTGACATAGTGCCAGCAACTTTTTAACGTCATTTTACATAATCTTTAACGTGTTGGTGTACTTACCTCTCATTGGTTTACATCAACATTCCCTTGAAATGAAACCTGTTGTTGAGTTAAAGCATTATTACCAAGATTTTGTACGTTTTGGTTAATGCCTGCAGTACCATTAAAGGTATCGGTCATATTGTTACTTTGTGACATTGTAGAAGCACCACCGAAGTTATATGACACGTTATTATCAGCAACTGTACCGCTTAATGAAGATTCATTAACGCTATAGTTTGTAGTAGCTGTACCTCCATTGTTTGCTGAAGATGTTCCCCATCCGTCAGCCCAAGCACTACTGTTGTCACTATTGTCGCTGTTGTCGCTATTATCACTGTTATCAACAGTGGCAGTACTGCCATTATTCGCTGAAGCTGCATGATCACTCGCATCGGCATAACTGTTATCACTATTATTTGTAGTTGAGTTATCACTATTATCGGAGTTATCAACGGTCGCTACTCCACCATTATTGGCAGCTGCAGACCCCATGGCATTTGCATTAGCCATGCTCTTATCGGAGTTATCCGAATTATTACTATTGTCTGAATTATTGCTGTTATCAGAATTATCAGAGTTATCTGAATTATTTGAATTGTCATTACCATTATCTGAAATGGCTAAGTCAAGATCATTGCTGTTATCAGAGTTGTCCGAGTTATCCGAATTGTCGCTGTTATCAGAGTTGTCATTACCGCTATCTGAAACGGTCAGGTCTAAATCAGCACTATTATCAGAGCTATCTGAGCTATCGCTGTTATCGGAGTTATTGGAATTGTCATTTCCGTTATCCGAAATGGCAACATCTAAATCATTACTATTATCAGAGTTGTCTGAATTATCGCTGTTATCCGAATTATCACTGTTATCCGAGTTATCCGAGTTATCATTGCCGTTGTCTGAAATGGCAACATCTAAATCATTACTGCTATCAGAGTTATCAGTATTGTCGCTGTTATCCGAATTATTCGAGGAATCACTGTTGTCTGAGTTATCCGAGTTATCCGAGTTATCATTAGCATTATCTGAAATAGCAACATCTACATCATCACTATTAGTGCTGTTATCCGAGTTATTCGAGTTATCCGAATCATCCGAGTTATCCGAGTTATCCGAGTTATCATTGCCGTTGTCTGAAATAGCAACATCTACATCATCACTATTAGTGCTGTTATCCGAGTTATCCGAAGCATCCGAGTTATCCGAGTTATCCGAGTTATCCGAATTATCATTAGCATTATCTGAAATAGCAACATCTACATCATCACTATTAGTGCTGTTATCCGAGTTATCCGAAGCATCCGAGTTATCCGAGTTATCCGAAGCATCCGAGTTATCCGAGTTATCCGAATTATCATTAGCATTATCTGAAATAGCAACATCTACATCATCACTATTAGTGCTGTTATCCGAGTTATCAGAAGCATCCGAGTTATCCGAATTATCCGAAGCATCCGAGTTATCCGAGTTATCCGAGTTATCATTAGCATTATCTGAAATAGCAACATCTACATCATCACTATTAGTGCTGTTATCTGAGTTATCCGAAGCATCCGAGTTATCCGAAGCATCCGAGTTATCCGAGTTATCCGAGTTATCCGAGTTATCATTAGCATTATCTGAAATAGCAACATCTACATCATCACTATTAGTGCTGCTATCCGAATTATCGGAGTTGTTGGTATTATCGGAATTGTTGCTGCTGTCATCGTTGTCAGCAACACTGTTGTCGTCGTTATCAGCAACACTGTTATCTGAGTTGTTATTAGCTGAGTTGTCGGTAGTTACAGTCGAGTTATCATTTGCTGCGGAGGAACCATTGTCCGCTTCATTTGCCAATGCTAAATTGGCTGCAGAACTAAGTATTAGGGCAATACTTACTGCTAGTATGTTTTTGTTAAAAAGTTTCATATTTTACACTCCACTAAGAATTATTTAGTAACTATTAATCTACTTGAAACATCTAAAACGCTATTAAGAAAGAGAAATCTAACGTTACAAGAAAAATAGTGACACCTTAAACGTCCATATAAAGCGTGTATGCCTATATAAAAAGCGTTAATCCATATCTGATTAACATATATCTGAATGCACCGGCTTTGTATTCACTGTGAATAATAGTTCACGGCTAACTTAAAATTCCATTAAAGACACATCAAAAAACACTTAAAAAATAATCTAAATATCTTAATTTTTTAAATGATTTTATTAAATAAAAAGTAATTAACCGTAGGGGATTGTTGAAATTTTTACGATAAAAATAATTAGGGTGAATTGTGTATTAGGTTAGATTATCTGTCAGTATTTTTTACACTTATTTTTAATGCGCCATCTGTGCTACAGAGTGAATCGATTAAGCGATTGTATTAATAATAGAAATTATTTTAGGCGCAAATATTGCTTGTTTTTTAAACATATGATTAAAAATAATTTTTTAACAACAAATTAACTTTTCCTGTGGGCTTTCTCTGCAGGCATTAAATTTTGTTTTTGGAGTAAGTTAAATTATTAGATTATTTACATCATTTAAAATGAGAAAAAGGACTTAAATATGCAATGTTTTCAGCATGACAATAGTATGCTCATAATTTCCAATGATAGCTTTATCATTGGCTTATTAACGGGATATTGTGTTGCTAATCACTTCACCCTCAAATGCATACCTCACTCTAAACCTCTATATACTAATGGTGACCATCCTAAGTTTAAGTTAATTATTATAGATTTACGTGAACTGACACCCTCTTTAATTGAAGACCATTTAGAATCGTTAAACAATATCCATCATCAATATTCCATTCCTATTTGTGCCATACATAACAGAAATAGAATGCCACTTCATCGACTGCTACCTTGGCTCAATTATTATAAAGACGAAACCTTTATTGAAAAACTCGACGATTATATTAATAAATACATTATCAATTTCACCCATGTCTTTGATGAAAGAAGAAATTATAACCGTAGATTAGGGGATGACCGACGTACCATATTAGGCACAATTAACTCTTTTTCATCCAAACAACTTAATGGGACCACTAAGTTACTTAATCCCGATGTAGAACTTGAATTATTAGGTCTTTTTAAAATAGATAAAGATTGTCAAAATGTTTATTTAAAAGGCAAAAACTTAGAGCTTACTACCAAGGAATTTAAACTTTTTAAATTGTTAGCTGATGACCCCGAACGTGTATGTACGACCGAAAAGTTGATCACTCACTTATGGCCGAATAGAGGTCGTGCAAATAAATCTGATCTTTATCAATACATGCATTTATTAAGAAAGAAAGTTGAACTTGACCCAGATAATCCACATTGGATAATAACGATTAAAGGTGTTGGTTATAAATTACATATCTAGGTATTTTACTTACAAGGTATTTCACTAACAAAAACGCAATTCTAGTGTGTCTAGTGGCTGAGTTGAGAGAGTTACTTGTGATAGGTTGATTTTGTCACGTAATGATGAAACTTAAAGCATTGTGCTTAAAAGAATTTTAGCCTTTTTATAGCGATAATACAGCGATTAAATAGGGGGTAATCCTTATTTAATCGCTGGTTCTAAAACTGAAATGGCTCACAAACTCAGAAACATACATCTTCATATAGTCTGGGATATATTAGCGAACAGTGTTAGTCCTGCTCTTTTTTAGTCGCATCTTCAATTTGATCTGGTGTTAACTTCTTGCGCTTAATAATTTTCATTGCACCGGCATCTTCTATATCAAGGAAAGTTTTCTTAATAACTTTTCTTGGTTTATTGGCTACCGGTTTTTTGTTTTGTACAACATTATCTTTCGCTTTAATCGCTTTTGGTTTTTTAGGTTTTAAGCCTTTAAACTTAACCTTTATACCTTCAACTTTAGTAAAAGCTATTTTTTGTTGTAAAAAGGCTTCTACATTTTTAAAGCTTAACCAGTCATTTGGCCCTACCAATGAAATAGCATCACCTTTCGTTCCTGCTCGGCCAGTACGACCAATACGATGAACAAACTCTTCAGTATGCTTTGGCATATCAAAATTAATAACATGCGATACATTGATTAAATCAAGGCCTCGTGAGGCTAAATCAGTCGTTACCAATATTTTATGTTGGCCTTTAGAAAAGCTGTCCATAATTTGGTTACGTTGACCTTGGTTTAACTCACCACTTAAGGCTACTGCATTAAGGTCTTGCTCGGTTAGTAGCTTAGCTAAACGTTCAGTATCACTGCGTGTTGCCGTGAAAATGATGATTTGCTGTGATTTTTCAGTAACCAAGAAGTGCTGTAGTAACGCCTCTTTTTGCGTAAGATTATCAGCAAGGTAGAAACGTTTAGTAATATCTTCATGTTCGGTATGAGCCGACTCAATAGCAACACGTTTAGGTTTTTTTAATAACTCTTTTGCAAAGTCATTTACTTGCGCGTGGTCTAAAGTTGCTGAAAATAGTAACGTTTGACGTTTACGATGATCGGCTGCATTATTTATCTGCGTAAGCTCTTTACTAAAGCCTAAATCAAGCATGCGATCCGCTTCATCTAAAATAAGCAGTTCTAAACCATTTAAATGAAAGTGACCTTGCGTTAAGTGATCCGCTAAGCGTCCAGGTGTTGCAACAATAAACTCTGGCTCTTTCTGCAACACTTTTACTTGGTCGTTAAAGTTTTCACCACCTAAAATTAATACCGCTTTATATTGAGTATTCGACGTAAACAACCGCAGTTGACTAAATACTTGTTTAGCTAATTCACGTGTTGGTGTTAAAATTACCACACGTGGATCACGCTTTGACAGAGCACGATTTTTATTTAGTCGCTGTAAAGCAGGAATAATAAACGCTAAGGTTTTACCTGAGCCTGTTTTAGACGAAGCAATTAAATCATGCCCCGCCATTGCAGCAGGAATAGCCTGTTGCTGAATTTGTGTTGGCTCGCTAAACCCCATATGCTCAATGGTACTCATTAAAGCACTGTCTAAACCAAAATCACTAAATTGCACTCGGCTTTCTCCTAAACTTATTTAAAGTGGTTAAACTTATCGTTAGATATGTCATTAACCAGCTGCAATTCGTGCTTCTACTACGATTAAAGCTTGTTCAATTCGTTCGATTACCTTGCTTTGGTCTAACAGAGCTAAGGTAATATCAAGTGATGGTGAGTTACCGCCACCTGTTGCAGCAACACGCAATGGCATACCTACTTTACCCATACCAAGTTCTAATTCTACAGCAGTATCGTTAATGGCTGCGTGAATAGGCTCTGGTGACCAATCAGTTAATGCGGCTAATTTTTCTTTAACTAACATCATTGGCTCTTTAACGACTGGACGTAAGTGCTTTTTAACCGCTTTTGCATCAAGTTCAGTAAAATCTTCATAGAAATAGCGAGAAATATCAGCCATTTCTTTTAATGTTTTTACACGGTCTGCTTGAATTTTAACAACGAGAGCCAAAGCTGGGCCATTGTCTGTATTAATACCTTGATCAGCCATATGCCATGCAAGGTGCTTAGCAACATACTCCGGATCCATGGTTTTCATGTAGTGCTGATTTACCCAAATAAGCTTATCGGTATTAAAACCAGAAGCTGCACGGTTACAATCTTTTAAATCAAATAATTCAATCATTTCTTCACGAGAGAATATTTCTTGATCGCCATGAGACCAACCTAAACGTACTAAGTAGTTTAGTAGAGCTTCAGGTAAATAACCGTCATCACGATATTGCATAACACCAACAGCGCCATGACGCTTGGATAAACGCTTACCGTCATCACCTAAAATCATTGGAATATGCGCATATTCAGGAATATCAGCACCCAATGCAGTAAGGATGTTAATTTGTTTAGGGGTATTACTAATATGATCATCACCACGAACAACATGTGATACTTTCATATCCCAGTCATCAACCACAACCGTTAAGTTATACGTTGGCGTACCGTCAGAGCGAGCAAGGATTAAATCATCTAATTGGTCATTACTGATGGTAATATCACCTTTAACCATATCTTTGATAACAACGTCACCACCAATAGGATTTTTAAAGCGAATAACAAAAGGTTTATCTGTTGGGTGGTCTGTACGGTCACGCCATAAACCATTGTATTTTTCTATGCCGCCTGCTGCTTTAGCTGCTTCACGCATTACATCAACTTCTTCGCTGGTGCTATAACAACGATAAGCATTACCCGATGCAAGTAACTGTTCAATAACTTCTTTATAACGATCAAAACGTTCAGTCTGAAAATATGGACCATGTGTCCATTCAAGATTTAACCAGTTCATTCCATCCATAATCGCATCAACTGAGGCTTGGGTTGAACGCTCTAAATCGGTATCTTCAATACGAAGAATAAAGTCACCACCATTTTTCTTGGCATATAACCAGCTATACAAAGCAGTACGGGCACCACCAACATGTAGGTATCCTGTTGGGCTTGGGGCAAAACGTGTTGTTAAAGTCATAAAAATCTCTAAAGGGTGTCACTAACAACGCCTATTTGGCGACATCAGGAGTATAAATCGAAAAATTGTCCGCATTTTAACACCGCACCTAAGTTAATTCATCACTTTGATGTAATTAAATAGTTTATCTTTACTACAGGCATTAACACGTAGATAAATGGACAATAAACGTAACAGGATTTAGGTAAATAAGGGGAGTAATTTGTACGAAAATATGAATATAAAATATTCTATGCTGCTCTTAACTTATATGATTTTAATTATACAGAAAGATGATGTGGTTTTTTGAAAGTGAAGTAGCTTGAACCGATGACATAGCGCGGGCAATAAAAGATAGGAGATATTTTTATAACTGAGTAAATTTAAGTGATATTAAGAAAATAAGATGGTGGACGATACTGGGCTTGAACCAGTGACCCCCGCCTTGTAAGGGCGGTGCTCTCCCAACTGAGCTAATCGTCCATTTTAGTTTTAATTCTTTATGGAAAAGAATGGTGGACATTATTTGCAAGAATGGGCTTGAACCTACTCTGCGTATAAAGTCACAATACACTTTATAAAAAATAAAGTGGTGGACGATACTGGGCTTGAACCAGTGACCCCCGCCTTGTAAGGGCGGTGCTCTCCCAACTGAGCTAATCGTCCATTTTAGTTTTAATTCTTTATGGAAAAGAATGGTGGACATTATTTGCAAGAATCAGCTTGAACCTACTCTGCGTATAAAGTCACAATACACTTTATAAAAAATAAAGTGGTGGACGATACTGGGCTTGAACCAGTGACCCCCGCCTTGTAAGGGCGGTGCTCTCCCAACTGAGCTAATCGTCCGTCTCTTCGGGGGCGTATTATAGGCAGTTCGCAAAAGCTGTCAACAGAAAAGCTGTAAGTTTCTCATTTTTTTTCAAAAAATCATGCGCTTGATTTATTTTCAGCCATAACGCTGCATTAATAAACATTAATTTTTACTTTTGACAGACTTTAGTTAATAAAACTAAAATGGGTGACCTACCATCAACCAAGTACTTGTTCCTTCCTTTGAACGAGTGAAGTCTAATCGCACTACAATACCTGCTGTTAAAGCCCTTAATGATACACCAACGTCAGATTTCCAATCAGAGAATAATGTATCTCGATGAAAGGTAGGTGATACTCTTCCTCCTTCAACATACAAAACCGTTTGAAACCAATCAAGATTTAGAAATCGTAACCATCGTACATTTTCTGTCGGGTTATAATCTAAGGTCATACGATACTCGGCTGTCGCATAAACAACCGCTTTATCATGGAAGCGGTTTTGCCTAAAACCTCGCAACCGATACATGCCACCTAATGTTGCACCTTCAAGAAAAGGAGCATTATTAATGACCTGATTATTTCCAGCTTCATCATAAATAACTTCCCAACTAGGTGAGTAACCAAGCCAAGCATTGAGCGCGATAATGTTTTGTTTTGCGAATGAGCTTTTTCCTAAAGAAAAATATTTACTCACTTCCATCTCAACAAAGTCCCACTGCTCTTTTGACTCCAGCCATTCAGGATTATAACTATAAGCAATATATTGTGAACTCCCTCTGCTAGGGTTAGCGGGAAAGTCAGTATTGTCGTAAAGCATACCTAATTCAAGCGCATGAACTGCGCCAGAAAGCTCACCCTCTTCATTTATATATTGCTGATAACGATTGAATTGCCTAGCAATGATGATACTAGTACCGCTAACTAGCGGGTTCCAATCAGCCCGCTCAATATCATTTTTTAATAACCCGCCCGCTAATTGATAACGAGCCATACTTTGCTCTTTAGCATCTCCCCAAGGTAGAACATACTCTAAACTCACCTCCCACCAATTACTTGAACCGCTGGCTTGAATAAAGTCATCAAAACTTGAGTCATTAGACCCTGGCCTAGGCGCTGGTGTATATTTTTCTGGCAAAGCTGAGTATGCACGTAATAGTGGAAATTCTCCCATCATACCAATGGCGCTAAAAAAAAAGCGTTTACTGTTAAAGACGCGATAGTTCCAAAGCCCTGCTCCTAAACCTTTGGTCTCCTCACCGCCATAAACAGTTCCTCCCAACGTCATTTGTTTTTGATAGAGCCCAGAGGCCATAGCACCAACACCGACAACTAAACCTAAGTCATCAGTACTAAAAGCATAGGGCAATACTAAACTTTCACGCATTTTAGTATTTTCTAGTCGCTGCACCGAGTACTTAACCTTACTCGGCGACTTAGCGTGCACAGCAGTATTAAAAAACAGCCACTGTGTACTGACTAAAATCAGCAAAAATACATGGTATGAATTAAAAGGTGTAACACTATTTTTCATTTAGACACTAGATCCATCACCTATTTAGCTGTTGGCATATGGGCTTCATCAAATTTAATTCTCAATGCTTTAGCCCATTTTCTGATCATACGCTTGGCATCTGCACGATTAGAAACACGGTTTGCCCATTGATGATAACTATTATCTCCTGCAGTTGAAGTGTTAACAGCACGAGCTAAAATTTCACCACTTACACCATCATAAAGCTCTATAAATAAAGTCGCTTGTCCAGCATCATCAGCATAGGATTTTACGTTTACCGACGATTTAACATCAGGTGCTGAAACATCTAAATTGATGATAGCAGGTCTTACAACCAAGGTGTTTGAACTCACTTTATCGACGATAGAGAATTTAGCATTTTTACCAAATTCTTCTTTGAAAACTTCATCAAATAATGTAGCCATATCGGTTTTAATACGTATGACATCGGCATCATTTATCCGAGTCGACAATGAAACCTGATCTCTATTGTAATCGCGTTTCCAGTTCTTTTTAAAAGCTACAGCACTAGAGAGTATTTGTACTTTGTCATACTCAGAAAAATCAACACCTTCTTTTTTATAAGCAATAGTCGAGCGTGTTGATTTTTTCAACTCCAGACCCTCTGGTGATACTTGAGGTGCATTGGTCGGATTTGTCGAATTACAACCAATAACCATAGATGCGGCTAAAGCGATAAAACTCAGTTTAAGACTTTGTTGTTTAGTCATTTTTATTCCCTTTTATTTTAATTACTTAGTTAATACTAGATTAATATTAACTAAGGCTTCCCGTTTATTTATGCTGTTATTATTAATTATCCAAATGAGTAAGCTATCTACCTCGTCGTGCGTTGCCCATTGGCTGATGACCGCCCCGCGACATGTTACCCATTTGTCGTCCATGTAAATCACGATTCATCGTTTTGTGATCAAATGTACGGTTATTAGGTTTTTGCCTATTTATCTGCTGGTTGCGCTGTTGTTGACTTGGAAAAGAGGGAGAGTTCAGTGTTCCCTGTTTAGGTACAGTCTTCCAATTTTTATTACTGCGATTTTGCCACTGGCCATTTTCGTGACGCACGACACCACCTTTTTTATCGGCATAAACATTATTAGCGCGTTTTGGAGAAACTTTTGCTCTGTTTATTTTTCCTGTCGATGGCTGCTTGATAACATTACGCTTTTTATTTACACCTTGATTATATAAATTATTAGTTCGATTACCCTGTGCTATTCTTCCACCCGCCCTATTCGCTGGATTGGCAGCAATTCTTTTCTTTGCATGGTTACGATTAGCAATACTCACTGAGTTGCCAATATTTACATTACCATTAATGTTTATGTTGGTATTACCTCGATAACCACCGCCATAATATCGACCACAACAAGGTCTTGGATGGTGGTGATAACCACCGCCCCAAACAACGCCAACTCTAAAGAATGGACTACCCCAACTTACCCCAACATTCCAACCAGTCCATGGGTTATAACCTACATGTAATCCCCAAGTTGGTGGTCTAGGGTAATACCAACCGCCTACATAATAAGGTGGGTAATACCAACCAGTACCATAAATAGGTACACCGTAATATGGATATGACCACATATAACCAGGGGTATAACCGACATACACAACTTCAGGTGTTGAGTCATAAACGGTGACATAAGTGGTGTTATACATAGGTGAACTAGGCGGAATTTGTGCTATCGCTTCTTGGGGAATATCATCAGCAACTTGCCAAGGCCCTTTTGGATTTGAAGCAACAAACCAAACACCATTATCAACTGCATAATATTTGCCTGAAATTTTAAGTACTTGCGCTGAAGTATTAACTGCATATTCAACTTGTGTATCAACTATTTTTTCAAAAGTTGGTTCGCCGTCGTAATTTACCGTCAGTTTAGCTTCGCTTCGTTTAATCGCGGCTGTTTGAGGAATTTGAGCATCCAATATCGCTTGTTCAGCTTCATTAGTCCCTGCAATGGATGTTCTTATGCCACCAATAGCAGATTCAGGGGGGATTTCTTTGAAACTTTGCGGTAACTTATCCGCACGAACAAAAAGCCAAGGACCTTGTTCGCTTTTACTGCTAAACCAACGACCTGATAACAACACATACATATCACCACTGGCAAGTTCACGTAACCAAGGTGTTTCGGTATTTTCAACATAGAGTAGTTTACCTCCAACTAAGCTCGTCCAATTAGCTTTTCCATCAGAAACGACAAGTTCCGTCGGCTTAGTTACCGCTATGATATTAGGTGCTGAAATCACTTGTGGTGTATCGCTTTGTTCTTCTTCTTTTGGAATTAACGCTTCAAGATCAGCAGGAGGATTAGCTAATATTGACCAAGGACCTAAAGCTTTTGACGCTTGGTACCATAGATGTCCACTGGTTAAGTAAAACTTTGCTTGGTTTTTTTTCTTTACCACCGCCAGTGGTGTATTTAATGCCCGCTGATAGTCACTGTTATCAATATCTCTAAAAACAGGGTCACCATCATAACTCAGTAATACTGACAAAATACTAGTAAACTGTATTGTCGGTGGATCATTTTTAATCTTGGCAAGGCTTTCTTTTATTTGCTCTGCACTTGTTAAACTGGCGGTTAACTTAGATAACGAAGCTTTAAATGAAGAGTTAGCTAATTGCGCTTCAACAAATTGACTAAACTGCTTTTCACCTGATTCTTTCGAGTCAGGCCAACCCACTTTAGTGACTTTTAATTGGCTAATAGTCACTGTGTTTTCACTGCGATCCGTTGCTATTTTGGCCGAAAACCAAAACACGCCAAAAATGGGTGTCGGATTGTCTTTTAATTCAAGTGACATTGCCGCTCGCCCGGTCAATATATTGCCAGTGAGCTTCTCTGGTTGTGGTTGATAAACGACAATAGTGCCACGTTCATTGGCTAACTCTTGTGGCCAATCAGCCGCAAAGTTAGTGAAAGAAAAAAAAAGTAAAAAACATCCTGTAAACCATGTTTTAACAAATCTTAGTATGGGTACATTAAAGCTAAGTTTCATCATACAATCCTGTATTGTGTGCGGGTTAATGTAAAAAAATTGTCAGTATGTTAATATCGCCTGAAATTATGCCGCTGTAAATATAATTACATTAAAAGTTAAGCCGGTAACTACTTATATACACTAGGAATATCTATGAAAGCCCCTTTATATGCTGACATTCTTGCTATTTGCCAAGAGATTGCTAACGCTTCAAACATCGACAATGATGAGTTAAGACTTGCCAGTTGTAAAAAATTACAAGTGCTTTGTGCAACAAACCAAGATTCACCAAAAGATCACCCGCTGCAATGGGAAGCACTTGCTGACTTTACCGAAGATGGTGAGCAAGCGATGGATATTTATGAAGTCGCCTTAGCAACAGCAGAAAAATTAGCTTTACCGGTTTTTACTGCATCAGCATATTTAGCAATGGCACTACGCCAAGTTGAATTTGAAGAAAAAGAACAAGCACTAATTTTTGCTAATAAAGCTAACGATGTGGCACAAACCATTGAAAGCGAAGAGCTAAAGACTGAAATTACTGAACTTTTATCTCAATTAACACAAGAATAAATTTCAGTTTAATATCGAGAAATATATGTCAGATAGTTACTTAGTTATTGAATTAAACCATCAACCAGTAGAATTATGTAAGCTATTAAAAATAGCAAATTTTGTCAGTGGTGGCGGTGAAGCAAAAGTCGTTATCAGTGAAGGCTATGTTTTACTTAATGGTGAAGTAGAATACCAAAAGCGTAAAAAAGTTTATCATGAAGATGTGATTGAGTTTAATGGTGAAGTTGTACAGTTACTCATCAATGAAGAACTCTCAGAAGTTGAACCTATTGCTGAAGATATAGAAGAGAGCCTTACTGAAGGTATTGCTCAAGGTAAAACTAAAGGTGCTATTGAATCGACTAGCGAACAAAATCATTATCCTTCAACGACAAAAACAGCACAGCAAAAGTCTAAGTCTAAGTCTAAGTCTAAAAGTAAGCCTGTTACTCAAGCTAAAAAAGAAAAGGGTAACTTTATACCTATGTCACAAGATGATCACGTTAAAGTACCGAGAAAAAGAAAACCTATTTCGTTTTAATCTTCTAGGTAAATAATAATTGAACGGACGTTAGTGAAACCAATATCCATGTTACTCAAAATGCAGGTCTAGCTGGCATCTTGAAGTATCATGGGTATATATGAACGTAGTAGGTAAATATTAACCTTCACTAAAAACGTTAAAGTACTTTTTCCCAAAACAATGCTTTACCTGTTGTTTCATCTAACTCATAACTGATAAAACCTAACTTTTTATAAGCATTTTGCGCTACTGTATTGCCTTCTAAGACTTCAAGAGTTAATTTACAGTAACCACGTTCACGTGATATTTTCTCTGCTTCCATAAACATTATTCGACTTAGACCCAAACCTCGGTACTCTTTTAAAACACCGCAATCATGGATATTAAGTAAAGGTTTGCATTTGAAGGTAGAAAAACCCTCCACACAATTAAGTATTCCCGCGGGTTTGCCGTCAACATAACAAAGCAAGGTTAAAAAATCATTGCGCTTCGCTAAAGTCGCCACTAAATTTTGTTGAACCTCATCGAGTAGAGCTTCGCCGCCCCCCATAGGGTCAAGAGCATAGGCATTTAATAGCATCACTAAATCTTTACCGTGTTGCTCATTATGGTAATCTGCTTGAATTAGGGTTATTTTCACACTAGTTCCTTTGTTAATTTTTTGATGGACGAACTATACGCTTAAAATGAATATGATAAAGTTATTGTGCTATATAAAGATTTTGACTAAATAATTAGAAATTTTGCTCTCTCGGCAAGATGAATAAGTCCCTTTCAAGCGATTATGATTTTAAAAAGGCTTTTATCTTCCTTTTTTACCTTAGGCTTTGTCAATAAACGACTCAAAAAGTCCAGAAACCGTCACATTAATAATTTTGATGTAACTAAGTCATAAATATTACATATATTACTTTTTCATAAGCTAGCCCCCTGATAGAATAACGCCAATTATACTTATCCCTATTTTACGGAAAATTTTACGATGCGTACCAGTCAATATTTACTGTCTACTCTTAAAGAAACCCCTGCTAACGCAGAAGTGATCAGTCATCAGTTGATGTTACGAGCAGGCCTTGTTCGTAATCTAGCCTCGGGGTTATATACATGGCTTCCAACTGGTTTGCGTGTTTTGAAAAAAGTAGAACAAATTGTTCGTGAAGAAATGCAACGCGCTGGTGGTAATGAGATATTGATGCCTATGGTGCAACCTGCTGACCTTTGGCAAGAGTCAGGTCGGTTAGATGATTATGGTCCAGAGTTATTACGTATAAATGACCGCCATAAACGTCCTTTTATCTTAGGTCCAACGCATGAAGAAGTTGTCACAAAACTAGTCGCTAATGAACTAAGCAGCTACAAACAACTACCGTTAAATGTTTTTCAAATTCAATCTAAATTTCGTGACGAAATACGACCTCGTTTTGGCGTAATGCGTGGCCGCGAATTTTTAATGAAAGATGCTTATTCTTTCCATTTAGAAGACGAATGTTTAGAAAAAACTTATCAAATCATGTTTGATGCCTACTGTCGTATTTTCGAACGCTTAGAGTTAAATTTCCGCCCTGTTCTTGCAGACACTGGTTCTATTGGTGGCGAAAAATCACATGAATTCCATGTACTCGCTGAGTCAGGTGAAGATGATATAGCTTTTAGTGACGCAAGTGATTTCGCAGCAAACATTGAAAAAGCAGAAGCCTTGGCACCCGCTGGCGAACGTGCAGAGCCGACACAAACATTAGCTAAAGTAGATACACCAAATGTTAAAAGCATGGATGATCTAGTACAGTGTTTATCTGTTGATTTGAAAACGACAGTGAAAACACTTTTAGTTGTAGGTGCAACGGCAGAAGGTGAAGCAGAAACAGTTGTTGCTCTTGTGCTTAGAGGTGATCATCAGCTGAATGAAATTAAAGCAGAGCATTTACCACAAGTAGCGTCACCATTAGCGTTTGCTAGTGAAGAGCAAATATTAGCCGCAGCTAACTGTAATGCTGGCTCTATTGGTCCTGTTGGCTTAAACATTGAAGTGATTGTTGATCGCAGTGCTGCTCACTTAAGTGATTTTGTTTGTGGCGCCAATGAAGATGACGCGCATTTAACCGGTGTAAACTGGCAACGTGATTGTAACGAAATCAGTATACATGATATCCGCAATGTCGTTGCTGGTGACCCAAGCCCATGCGGTAAAGGCAACATTGAAATAAAACGTGGTATAGAAGTAGGTCATATTTTCCAATTAGGCCGTAAATATGCAGAAGCGATGAACTGTGCAGTTCTCAATGAAGGTGGTAAAAACCAAACGTTGACTATGGGTTGTTACGGTATTGGTGTTTCTCGTATTGTTGCTGCTGCTATAGAGCAAAATCACGATAAATATGGTATCAAATGGCCTAAAGCTATTGCACCATTCCAAGTGGCTATTGTGCCAATGAATATGGCAAAATCAGCTCGAGTAAAAGAAACTGCCGAAGCGTTATATGAATCGTTAAATCAAGCGGGTATTGAAGTATTATTTGATGACAGAAAAGAACGCCCTGGCGTTATGTTTGCTGATCATGAATTAATGGGAACTCCATTATTACTTATCATTGGTGAACGTAATTTAGATGCCCAGCAAATTGAGCTTAAAAACCGTATCACTGGTGAAAAATCACTTATTGCTATTGATGAAGTGATGTATTTATTTAATTAATTAATTAAATAAATAAATAAATAAATAAATAACAGTACAATTAGTTAGGTAATTGACTAAGTAAAATAAAAAGGGGCTGTTGCCCCTTTTTTGTTGCTCAAAATATATTGATTTCAATCACACTGGTATTTCTATTCCTCTGAATTTTCACGTCACTGAGAAAATATCGACCCAGTTACCTACGAGTGCCCAATCAAATAAGTAACCTTAATCAATCCAAATGGTATATGAGAGTCATTACAATATGCCTTTTACCGATAAAATAAGATAAATTTTCATAAATAAAGCCAAAATAAGACTTTCAAAACAGTGCATTATTAGCAACAATAAGATGTTCTCTTTTCTTTCCATTTTACTTAAGAAGTTGCCAACTCATGAAAGCTATTACCAAGTCATCTAAATTAGATAATGTTTGTTACGATATTAGAGGACAAGTAGCGGCCGAGGCGAAACGCCTTGAAGATGAAGGTCATAAAATTCTTAAGTTAAATATTGGCAACCCTGCCCCTTTTGGCTTTGAAGCCCCCGATGATATCTTAAAAGATGTTATCCATAACTTACCTAGCTCGCAGGGTTATGCCGAATCTAAAGGCATATACTCTGCTCGTGTTGCTGTTATGCAATACTTTCAGCAACAAGGCATTAAAGATGTCGGTGTCGAAGATATTTTCATTGGTAATGGCGTCAGTGAACTTATTGTTATGGCAATGCAAGGTTTGCTTAATAATGGCGACGAAGTATTGATCCCTGCACCTGATTACCCGTTATGGACTGCAGCAGTATCACTTTCTAGTGGTACTCCAGTACATTACCAGTGTGACGATGAAAACCTTTGGTATCCAAACCTTGTGGATATGGAAGCAAAGATCACTAAAAGAACCAAAGCCATTGTATTGATCAACCCTAACAATCCGACTGGTGCTGTTTACCCCGAAGAGATTTTACAAGGTATTATCGCACTTGCTCGTAAGCACGATTTAATCATTTTAAGTGATGAAATCTACGATAAGATATTATTTGATCAAGCTAAGCATATTCCTACGGCAAGTCTGGCACAGGATGTGTTAATAATTACTATGGGCGGGCTTTCTAAGAACTATCGTATTGCCGGCTTTAGAGCTGGTTGGATGGTGATATCTGGACCTAAGATTCACGCTGAAGATTATTTAGAGGGTTTAACTATGCTCTCTTCAATGCGTCTTTGTGCCAACGTTCCCTGTCAACATGCCATTCAAACAGCATTAGGTGGTTATCAGAGTATCAATGAACTCATTGAAGGTGATGGCCGTTTATTAAAACAGCGAAATGTAGCTGCGAAAATGATTAATGATATTGATGGTTTATCTTGTCATCCTGCAATGGGAGCTTTGTACCTATTTGTTAAAGTAGATAATAAAAAGTTTACTATTTATAATGATGAGAAGATGATTTTGGACTTACTAAAACAAGAGAAAATACTACTTGTTCATGGTCGTGCTTTTAATATCAAAGAGCATAATTATTTTCGTTTAGTCTTTTTACCTCATGTTGATGAGTTAATTCCAGCTCTTGAAAAATTGAAAAGCTTTTTTGCTAGCTATAAACAAGTTAAGCCCAGTAAATAGGCTTAAACCCTAATAAACAGCTAGCAACCATTAATTACAAGGAGCCATTGTGCAAAGTTCATTTTTAGCTTGGATGTTTCGTATGCCATTGATCAAACGATGGTCATTAATGTTTTGTGTTAAACCAGAAAATATTGCGGAACACTCACATCAGGTTGCCATTGTTGCTCATTTACTTGCTGTCATTAAAAATAAAAAATTTAATGGCAACATCAATGCCGATAAAATATCCACTATTGCCATGTATCATGAAGCAAGTGAAACTCGGTACGGCGATATTGTTAATCCAACAAAGTATGCGAATAAAGAGATAGCTAGAGAATTTAAAAAGATTGAATTATTAGCAGAAAAAGAATGTTTAGCCTCGCTTCCTGATGAACTTCAAGAACTATTTAGCGATATTATCGTACAAGATAATGTCTCGGAAGAATACAAAACGATTGTCAAAGCTGCTGATATTATAGTCGCTTATATTAAAGCCCTAGATGAGATTAATCATAAAAATCCAGAGTTTGATCATGTTGAGCAACGTTTAGCGATAAAAATATCTGAATTAAAAGAAAATATGCCTGAAGTGGAATACTTTATTGATACTTTTATGGCAGCCTGCTTAGCAACCGTAGATAAACTATCAAAAGAGTAATGATCCGAAATAGCTATCTTATCTAAGTTGTTTAAAGGTATGGCTATTCTCATATAGCTTCAACAAAGACCCCCTATAAAATTGTTCATATTTTAGCATCCCCTCTTTAGCTTGTTTACTTGAACAAGCAGACGTAATACCGAGTTCTCTATACTCAATTTCAGTATCGGCACATACTAACTTAATGTACTAATACATCATCATCAGTGACTTCATCTTGAAATAAAAGTGACTCATTAATATTTACTTCAGATAAAGATGAGTAAATGGTATTATTTTATAAAAAATTTTACGCAAAAAAAAACGGCTAAGCCGTTTTTTTTACATCATTGTTTAACGTTATTAGTTATTGAAACTGGTTCACTACTTTGATAACAATTTCATTCAATGTTGCTGATGGTGTTTCTTTGTCTTCTGAAGATAAGCGCTTAGTCGCCCAGCCATGCCAAGCTGGTTGATGATTTTTAACATCATATACATCAATCGCTAATTTACCTTCAGTGTATTGTCTAACACTCGTTTCTGTACCCATAGACATAGTACCGTAATAACCACGGCCGCCATAATAACCTCGGCCCCAACCAAATCCGCTGTTATACGTTGCAGGATAGCTATTTACTTTAATTTTATCACGGCTACCTACTGTATAAGAAATAGCAAAATCTGCATTTTCAGCGTTATCAACTAATTGGTAACCTTTAGCAATAAAAGCTTGTTCAATACTCTTATCAACTCTTTCTTTCATAACAGGGTTAATATCAACAGGTGCCGCCATGATCTTAGTATTAGTTAACCAAGCAAAGGTTTTATAGTTGATGGTTTCAATTTCAGTGTTCTTATCAAAATTAACTTTCGCTGAATTTGTCGCACAACCAGCAGTAAAGACAATTAAGCTGGTAATTACTAATAATTTAATTGGGTTCATATCTGTTCCATTTTTTGTAAGACCGAAGTTATAACGCTATAGGTCTGCGATATAATATTACGGTTAATATAAATCATAATACGTTACTAATACAGACAAAACAGTCATTTAAATTGTTTTCAACCCTAACAAATTGTAAACAACAGCATAAATATTCAATAAAAAAATCAGCAGTCAATACTAAAACTAAACTCTAAGTAGCACTTTTGTTGCTGTTTTGTATTTATTGGTTGACACAAGTAGTGAAAGCCTTTAAAAATAGTACTAATTAAAATATTTAAGTTTTTGTAAGATTGTATGATTTTTAAAACAACTATCCTCAATGTCATCCTCATAGTCGTAGTGGTACTTTCACCATTAGCGGGGATAGCTTGTGCTTAGCAAAAACGATTAAGCAGAATATCAAGAAACCCTCGCTCTTTTTAAGACCGAGGGTTTTTTATTAGCTCAACATTAATTTATTCAATTTAAGAACAACACATTATTTACAATAAAACAGGTCAAAAAAATCAAGGTGATGGTATGACAACAGAACTTTTTACTGGTGCAGAAATGGTAGTTAAATCACTATCGGCACTGAAAGTTAAATACATTTTCGGCTACCCCGGTGGGTCCGTTTTAGATATATATGACGCTATATTTCAACAAGATGAAATTGAGCATATTTTAGTACGTCATGAACAAGCCGCAACTCATATGGCTGATGGTTATACGAGAGCAACCGGAGAGGTTGGTGTTGTATTAGCAACGTCAGGTCCAGGCGCAACTAACTGTGTTACCGGAATTGCGACTGCTTATATGGACTCAATCCCTATGGTAGTACTTGCAGGTCAAGTTGCTACCTCACTTATCGGTAACGATGCATTTCAAGAAACTGATATCGTCGGTTGTACTCGCCCTATCATCAAGCACAGCTTTAGCTGTAGATCTCTAGCTGATATTCCAGTTGCCATCTCAAAAGCTTTTTATATAGCAAGTACCGGTAGACCAGGTCCTGTAGTCGTTGAACTTCCTAAAGATATTTTGATCCCTCAAAATAAAGGGCCATTTAATATCGAAACAGATATTAAAATACGCTCTTATAACCCTAATATTAAGGGTCATCCGAAACAAATCAAAAAAGCGGCACAAACAATTTCAAATGCCAAAAGACTCGTAGTGTATTCTGGTGGTGGTATTGTTTTATCTGATGCATCTGAATTATTAACTAAGTTAGTTGAGACATTAAAAGCACCAATTACTAATACCTTAATGGGGCTTGGTGGTATTTCAGGAACCCACAAACAGTTTATTGGTATGTTGGGCATGCATGGTAGTTTAGAAGCGAATAAGAGTATGGCTAATGCTGATGTTATTTTAGCACTTGGTGCACGTTTTGATGACAGGGTTACTAATAATGTCGAAAAGTTTTGTCCTAATGCCACTATCGTTCATGTCGACATTGACCCAACGTCAATCTCAAAAACGATTAATGCTCACATCCCAATTGTTGGCTTAGTCGATGTGGTTATGCAGCAGTTATTAGATGAATTAACTGACATTAACTTCTCACCAGATGAAGCGGCATTGAGCCAATGGTGGCAACAAATAAACTTGTGGCGCAATGTAAAAAGTATTAGCTATGAGCAAGATGAAAATGAAAAGATAAAACCTCAACGGGTTGTTGAAGCGTTATATAAAATAACAGAAGGTGATGCATACGTTTGCTCTGATGTTGGCCAACACCAAATGTTTGCGGCACAGTACTACCCTTTTGCTAAACCACGTCAGTGGATTAACTCCGGTGGTGCGGGCACCATGGGCTTTGGGTTACCAGCAGCGATGGGGGTTAAGTTAGCCTTCCCAGATAAACATGTTATTTGTATAACCGGTGACGGCTCTATTCAAATGAACATCCAAGAACTTTCTACCTGTTCACAGTATAAATTACCCGTTGTTATTGTAACTTTGAATAATCGCTCACTAGGTATGGTACGCCAATGGCAGGATATGGTTTATGGTGGTAGGCATTCTTCTTCCTATATGGAATCCTTACCTGATTTCGTTAAAGTCGCCGAAGCTTATGGTCATGTTGGTATTCAGATTGACAGCTTAGATGAGTTAGAAGAAAAATTGACACAAGCCTTTAACATCAAAGATCGTTTAGTGTTTGTCGACGTTATGGTTGATGAGAAAGAACATGTTTACCCTATGCAGATACGTACGGGTGCAATTGATGAAATGTGGTTAAAAAAAGGGGTTAAATCATAATGCGTAGAATTTTGGCTATTTTGATGGAAAATGAACCTGGCTCACTATCACGTATTGTTGGATTATTCTCTCAACGTGCTTTTAATATTGAAAGTTTAACCGTTGCGCCAACTGATGATAATAGTTTATCTCGAATGACTATTGCAACTAAAGGTGATGACAAGGTATTAGAGCAAATTGTTAAACAAGTAAATAAACTTATTGATGTGATTAAAATCACTGATATTACCGATAGAAAGCATATTGAACGTGAATTATTATTGGTCAAAGTGACTGCTATGAATGATAAGTCTCGTACTGAAGTAACACGGATAACTGATATATTTCGCGGTAACATTATAGATATTGGCAAGCACGTTTATACCGTTCAGCTGACTGGTGACGCTGAAAAGCTCAATGCCTTTATTAATGCTTTACAAAATGAGACGGAAATTATTGAGTCGGCTCGTTCTGGTTGTGTCGGTATGGCTCGCGGTGATCAAGCTTTACGGATTTAGCTGAGAACAAACATTAAAAAGAGGCTTTAAGCCTCTTTTTTTTGTTTTTATTTTAACTTACGAGTTCATAGAATAGTTAAATAGGAAAACTAAACAGTAAACGAAAAGCACTAAAATTTTGACTATAGCGATAACTTAATCCTAACCGCTCAATTCCCGCCCACGAATAACCGATCGTTTTAGCAAATTTCAACGTAAAACCAAACTCTACACTGTTAGTTAGCGTGACATTTTTTTCTTCATCAAAACTTTGCGTTCGAGGTGTTAGAAAATCAACCTCACTAAAATACCAAAAGGCAGTAGCAAAAAGTCTCGGCTGAAATTGGTAACCTAACACCCGATATTGCAATGGTAGACCCATATCGATTCCTAGCTGAACCGCGGCGTAGGAGTCTTGAGCATCATAACCATTTCCATCATAACGTGCGTAATAAATTCTATTTGCCCAAATAGCATCATAGTTTTTTATTTCGAAATGATAAAGCGCTGAAACGCCTGATGAATGAACACTAACGCCTTTATTCGTCGTTAGGTTTCGGCCATAACCTACATCAATATAACTCTCAATAAACCAATCTTTACTGTATTGATAGTTAAACGCAATCCCGGGCGTAAAGGTCACCGTGCCAACGTTATCGGGTAAATCAAGGTTAGGTAAATCAGCTAGTTCAAAGTCAAAAAAACCGACTGAAACAGGTAAACGTAAACCATAAGTTGTTTTCCCCTCATGCCCTAGTTCATAGGAAAACGGCATACTGATTAAACTAGCATTTTGACCTGTGGTTTGATAAATACCACTACCTAAGTAATTAGCGTAAGCATAATGTACCGGCTCGATGTCTTCAGCTTTTACAGACATAATCGTAATACTAAACAGCATTAAAATAATGACTATTACTGCTTTCATAATTTATACACTATTAATAATAAAGAAATGGTTATTTTCCTCATCCTCAAAACATAGATTAATGACCCTATTAATCAGTAATGCGAATATAACTTAAATAGCGCTGATGAATATCGCGCACATAATTTACCGGCTCTCTTCCTCGTACATAACCAAAGCGTGCTTTGTTATAATATTGTCTGCGCTGAAGTAATAACATGGCTTTTTCAACATTATTAAACCATCGATCACTTCTTAGCCCTAATTGTCTTGCTAAACGTTGTGCATCTTTTACATGTCCATAACCAGCATTATAAGAGGCAAGAGAGAAAAATATTTGCTCTTGTACCGGTAAATCCTTAGAGAATCGATCTCGGGTCCAATCTAAATATTGCACGCCTGATGCAATGGCTTGTTCAGGATCTTTTAAATCTTTCACTCCCAGCTCTGCTGCTGTTCGCGGTAACATTTGCATTAAACCAAAGGCACCAGTGGAATTACTGGCTATCGGGTCAAACCGGCTTTCTTGATACATTTGCGAGACAATAAGTCGCCAATCAAAATTATACGGTTGTACATGTGAGCGAACAATATCGTCATAGGGCGATAAAATTGAGCCGGACACTAAACGGTACTTATTATGACTTTTTTGCAGTCTTTCATTATAAAAATATTTATTTTTAACTACATTATAAAAAGTACCACGATAGTACTTTCTAACAAACTCATTTAAATAGGCTAATAATTGGGGGTTATTTTGTCTGACTAAGTAAGAGTAAGGAACATCTTCTTTAAAGGTTAGTGGGGTAATAATTTGTGAGCGAAAACTGCTTTCAATGGCGATCAAATTACTATCAGCAATGGTTAAATCTATTTCTTTATCTGCCACCTGAGCGATTAATATTTCGGTAGCAATATCTTCATTTGCTAAAACAATATTAGCGCCAAAATCTTTCGCTAATCTTTGTGCTGTTGCCCAAAAGCTGCTGCTTTTCCTGATGGTTATCGTGCGGCCTTTAAGATCAGTTAGTTCATTTATTTGTGCACTATCTTGATGAGCAACCAACTGTTCTTTTACTCGGTTATAACGAATACTTGTCGTTAGTTTTGCTTTAGTTATTTGTTTTGTTCGTGCTTTAGTACGAGACAGTCCTGCGGCAATAATATCCCCCTTACCCTCTGCTAATAGTTCTAGCATTTCTTCGTAACTATCCGCCACAACAATAACCAATTTGACCTTATGGATATCGGCGAATTTACGCATCAATTCATATTCGAAACCGAGTAACTCGCCACGCCATAAAAAATACGTTTCAGGGCTATTTCGTGTGATTACACGTAAAGGGAGCTTATCTTTTCTTAACTGTTTAAAATCGATAGTACGCTCTGGCTCTATCATTTGCATAACATGATGAACCGATATGAATTCATTTAATTCATGTAAAAAAGTGTCATTATTTAAATTAACGGCCCAAGCAAGATTAATAGCTTTAGGTAAAGTGAAAACACTTTGAATATCATCGCGATATTGTTTTAACGTTTCTAAAGCAAAACCATCAATGACAGTATATTTAGTTAGACCTGCTGCAACACTATCAGCCATTTCCTGAGAACTAACATGCTCTTCAATAATGTTAACTTGCCAGTGAGGATATTGCTTACTAACACTCTCAATATAAGCGGAGCCAATAGGAAGAGAGATATTATTGTCATCATCCTCATTGAAATCTTGTTTGCCCGATTTAGCGATGACCACTTCTTTGTCACGTAAAAGAGGATAGGTAAAACTATATTTATCAAGGCGATTAGTGGTGATGGTTAAATGTCGCGGAATAATATCAACCTCGAATGCTGATAATTTTTTAAACATATCAGCTAAGTTGTTCACCCTATGCCATTTAAGTTTTAAACCTCGTGTATCCGCAAAGTTTTGTAGTAAAGTTGTATGATATGCCCCTGTAGAGCCTGCTCGTGGCAATGCAGACTCCAACTTCCAATCAAGTTTTACAGCATTGATGTGCCCTGATGCTAGTATTTCAGACCACTTTCGGGCAGCTGTTCTTTTTATTACAACGTTTACTGGTTTTTTTGTTTCCGGCTTTAGTTCGTTTTGTTTCCCATTTTGGCTCATGTCAGTTTTAGGGTTTTCTTCTACTGGAGGCTGTTCTTGACAGCCTGCTAGGATAAGTAGCATAAAAAAACTTGCTGTGATTATTGCAACTAACTGTTTATTCATTAAATATGACCGAACTAATGATGTATACCTTGCCTATAAGACTAACAGATTTAACAAAAAAAAAGCCAGTGGTAAGTTTAAATAACTCACCACTGGCCTTTTTAATAAGACGCTGAAAATAATGTTAAGGAATTAACGCCATTTTTGCTCTTTTTTTATTTAGCTTACTGACTAATTTTAGCCCAAGTATCACGCAGCCCAACCGTGCGATTAAAGACTAATGCACCAGGCTCTTTAATGTCATTATCTAGGCAAAAGTAGCCTTGACGCTCAAATTGATAAGCAAATTCAGGTTTTGCCTCTGCTAGTGATGGCTCAACTTTAGCTCCCGTAATAGTGACTAAAGACTCAGGGTTAATAACTGAATTAAAATCATCTTCGGCTGCAGGGTTAGGCACGGTAAATAATCGGTCATATAAACGTACTGTCGCATCCAGTGATTTATTGACATCAACCCAATGAATCACGCCTTTAGGTTTAGTTCCATCGGTTGGATTTTTACCTAGCGTATCTTCATTGTAAGTACAATAAACAGTGGTGACGTTACCTTGTTCATCTTTATCACAGCGTGTTGCAGTTACCACGTAGGCACCACGTAAACGTACTGCTTTATCGATGACCAAACGTTTATATTTCTTGTTGGCTTCTTCTCTAAAGTCTTCAGCTTCAATATAAAGCTCTTTAGAAAATGGCACGATCCGTGTCCCTTGCTCGTCATCACTTGGGTGATTCTTAACAATTAGATCTTCATTCTTATCTTCAGGATAGTTTTCAATCACTAATTTAATAGGATCTAAAACAGCCATTGCACGAGGAGCATTATCATTTAAATCTTCACGAATACATGCTTCTAAAACACTAATTTCAATAGTGTTTTCCATTTTAGTTACACCAATTCGCTTGGCAAATTCTCGCATTGACGCAGGGGTATAACCTCGTCGACGAAAAGCCGCAATCGTTGGCATACGCGGATCGTCCCAGCTATCAACTAACTTCTCTTCTACTAACGTATTTAGCTTACGCTTACTCATCAGCGTATATTCAAGGTTTAAGCGAGAAAACTCATATTGATGTGGCGTACTTGGTACTGAAACGTTTTCAATAACCCAGTCATATAAACGTCGATTATCTTGAAACTCTAACGTACAAATAGAATGGGTAATGCCTTCTAATGCATCAGATAAACAATGAGTAAAGTCATACATAGGGTAAATGCACCACTTATCACCTGTTTGATGATGATGGGCAAAACGTACACGATAAATGATAGGGTCGCGCAAACACATAAAGCTTGAAGTCATATCAATTTTAGCGCGTAAGGCACAAATGCCTTCTTCAAATTCGCCATTTTTCATTTTGGCAAATAAGGCTAAATTTTCTTCTACTGAAGTATCACGATAAGGGCTATTTTTACCTGGTTTATTCAAAGTTCCACGATACTCACGTGTTTCTTCCGCATTTAAGAAGCAAACATACGCCAACCCTTTTTCAATAAGTTCAACCGCAAAACCATGTAATTGGTCAAAGTAGTTAGAAGAATAGTTAATATCCCCTGCCCACTCAAAACCTAACCACTTCACATCTTTTTGAATAGCATGAACGTAATCAATGTCTTCTTTTTCAGGGTTGGTATCATCAAAACGTAGGTTACATAAACCGTTATAATCTTGGGCAATGCCAAAATTTAAGCAAATAGCTTTTGCATGACCAATATGTAAGAAGCCATTCGGCTCTGGTGGAAAACGTGTTTGCACACTTGTGTGTTTACCACTATCTAGATCGGCATCAATGATATTACGAATAAAGTTTGTTGGGCGGTTTTCGGTATCCGACATGAAAATAAACCTCTGAAAATAACCTAATACAACCGATTCAACTTATCGACTCGGTTGGAATGAAGCTTGATATAAAGTACGTTTTACGCACAAAGATACCCAGCATTATAGCAAGTGTTTACGGGGGAGAATAGCGTTAGATAAGAGTATATTGCTTAATACACTCACCACAATATTTTAGTTATTCTGTTATTTCGCTCAACGTGTATATTTCGTGTTCAAATGCTCTTAGGAAAGAGATTATCATTACTGCATCGTGGAATATCAACGAGCATAAACAAGAAAAAACTCTCCTTGGCTCTTTTCAATTTCAAGGAGTCTATCAATATGATGCTGCTCTATGCTGGTTCCTTTCGTTAGCATTGGTTTTTTATCCGCATTGACAATATCTCTTGATAACATCATGCCTTCTCGTAAATCACTACAATTGAGTAGGTAGTCTACTTTACCTTCACTTGAACTAGGACGCTCTTCTAGTATGGTTAAATAGTAATTAACTAAGCTTGGGTCGAACATAGTCTTAGCTAGTTCTTTAATACGATGTTTGGCTTCTGCCGTCGGTGTTTTAACCTGCGACTGACGCCCATTAACTAAATTATCATACATTGAAACGATGGCAATAATTCTTGAGCCTAGCGGGATCTCATCAGCTGTTAGGTGTTCAGGCGCAGAAGTGCCATTATAGTTTACCGGAATATTTTTTATTATTTCGGCGACAAAGGAAAGTTCGTCAACTCTATTGAGTAGCTCGTAGCTTTTTTGATAAAAAGCACTGTATAGATTTTTTTCCTGTTGCGTCAAGGTATCTATAGGTTTGTTAAGTAACGTTTGCTCTAGGGATAACTTTCCTGTTTCATACAACAAGCCAGCGATATAAATCTGAAAAGTAGTAAGTTTATCGCAGGAATGCATTTCTGCAATTAACCTAGCATGGGCTGCAACGCGGAAATTGTGGCGTGAATCATCTTGATTATGCAAGCAAATTGTTTCTGCATAAATATCAATAAAGGTCGAAAATGTCTTTTTAAGCCGACCGAAGCTATTCGCTTCTCGGGTAGAAATAAGTTTTAATTTTTGTTGGTTTTTATTGGTTTCTAATTCAAGCGAACTATTAATCAATGATAGCTCTGCATTTTTAGCCAAATTAACTTTTAATAAATGTTTAGTTTTTCTTTCATTAAGATACAGTTCATAAGCACTTTTCAGCTTAGTCACTAGCTCCTCATTGTCCCATGGTTTTGAAAAGTAGTGAGAGATTTTTCCTTCGTTAACGGCTATCACTGTTGAATTAATATCAGCATGCCCTGTTAACAAAAATCGTTTACAGTGAGAGTTAATTTCAATGATTTTTCCTAAGAATGTTGCCCCGTCCATGATAGGCATTCTCATATCTGTAAGAACCAGCGGAATGTTAGGATTATCTTGATAAAAGCCAATGGCTTCATTGGCATCTGAAAATAAATACAATTGAAAATGTTTACGTAAAACACGGTTTAACGCGTTTAACACTTCCTTTTCATCATCAAGTATTAGTAATGAAGGTTTTTCCATTTATTGTTCCTTGGTTATCGACCATCAATTAAGTTATCACATAAAATTAATTGCACAATTAGTTCGGCTAATTATAACTGAGTATTTTTATATATATAACCGTTATCATTCAAAGTGAAAGATCTCAGTGGGGATTAAAGTGACTTTTGGCAAGACAACTAATTTATAAGTTTTTATTTATCACAAAGACCACAAATAGAATAAATAAATCCCTGCTAAGTTTATAAATATTCGGTCAATTAAATATAGAGTGTTAAAGATAACTTTTGAATTTATCCCAAATACCTAGGGATTCATTTGGAAACAAATCAATCCCTAACCATGATTTTAGTAAGTAGATAAGCACAAAAGTGCAGCCAATAATAATTAAACCAATAATAAATATAACGAATAAAAACATAGTAAAAGCGATAAAACGTTCCGCTGGTACAAGTCCCCTTCTATTTATACCAACAAGAAACACAAGATAAAAATTCCAGGGTAAAAATGGGAGTGCTAACGTAGGCCTAAAATCTACATTGTGTTGACGCCAGTCTTGACTGGTAATACTTTTTTGCAATGCTTTACGCTGTTCACCAGTAAAGCTGTCAGCAACAGACTTTTCCATGCCGCTTAATAGTTGATTTACTGTTGAGGTTTTATCCAATTTTTTAATACGATTCATATTACCTCTCAATGTGAATTGGATTAATTGAATGATACTTTTTGTTACTACGTTTACTGATAAAAATTCATTACTCTAACCGCTGCTTAGTTCAACTTTATACTCGTGACCTCTGCTTTTCGTTTACAAAGTTATTTACTCTTTTTTGACTTTAGACTAGTCGAATTCGACCCATCAAATCAAAAGATTACATTAAGCTTAGATGGTGAAATATAGTGGAATTCACAAATTTTTCATATTACTGCTTAATTGAACTGTTACCAAAATTCAACATGGCAAATTTCTCTATACGACTATATAGCTTACTTGGTAAAAACTTTAACCAAGCGCAACACAAAGTCATGACGGTACGACTAGGCTCCTGCAGAATAATTCTATAGTTACAGTATATTGCTTGGTGAATAAGTTTGAATGCTGTGACCTTACTCTTTGATTGTATAGCTCTTCTTGCTAAATACCTTAACTGATACGCTTTTGCTAAGCTGTAAAACTGTTTGAAGAAAGTTGGATCAGATGCTTTGTTTAACATGACAGCGTGTTGCCAACTTGCAAACTGTTTATCTACATCAGCCGACAGACCTGAATCATTAACACGGTAATAAGTTAACGGTGAACTAATTCCTTCAAATTGCCATTTTGTGTTTAACGCTATCCGTGTCCAAAGTTCAATATCTTCTGATTGTCTTAAGCTCTCATCAAAATACATTTTTCGGTATTTATCTTTATTCATACCGAAACAGCCAACTTCTGACAATACTGATCTTCTAATGACAGGTGAAGAACCATTACCTACCGGGTTTCGACAAAAAATATGCTGTTTAGTAATATTCTTAAGTTTAGGGAATTGGCCAACACCTAAAAGTACACCTTCCTCATCAATGAATAATGAAGGGCAATAGCTAATACCCACTTTTGGGTTCACACTTAAATGTTGAATGTGCTTGGCTAATTTATCAGTTGCCCAATAATCATCTGCGTCCAATAAAGCAATGTATATTCCTCTGGCAGACTCTATACCTGTATTTCGAGCACCTGACAAACCTCTGTTAGCTTGTCTAACAACCTTAATACGAGGATCGGTAAAGTTATTAACTATATCCAAGGTATTATCAACACAGCCATCATCAACCAAAATAAGTTCAAAATGATGGTAACTCTGATTAAGGACACTATTAACACTTTGCTCTATATATTTTTCTACGTTATACATTGGAATAACGACCGATACTACCGGAATTGAATTAGCTTCCATGTGTTTTCTCCTATCAAATTACAGTACGTAAATTGTTACTAAAGGGCTTTATTACATTAATTAAATAAATTGGAATTAAACAAAATAAACTACTAAAAAATATCACCAAAGCGAACTCCATAGGCTCACTGGGAGTAAAGATAAAAAGCGTTACTAGACTGATGAAAAGACAGACTAATCGAGTAAATGTTTCCCGGTGGTATTGCTCGGTTACACGCTGCATGCAACACACAATATCGATTATTAAATTAGGGAGTGCGACTAAACATAAGATGGTAATAATAGGTATCGCTGAAGACCACTTTTCATCAAATAGAATAGGAACATAAATGGGTGCTAATAGCGCTTGAATAACAAACAGCAAGCCAATGCCTAAAGAGATAACAAATACTTTTTTTTGTTGTACTAATAACTGACCTTTTCGTTCTAATTTACACAAGTATGGGAATAAGGCACCAATATAGACTTGGCTAATTGACTGACTTAAGCCAACACCTGCGTTCTTCGCAAAGGTATAAAATCCAAAAAGTTCAGGTGTTAATAACCTACCGGCAATGAATGTATCCGCATGAAGTCGAATACCACGAAGAAATTCAGTATTAAACAGCTTTCCTGATGTTTTAAGCATCTGATGAATGATAAAGGGTTTACAACCAACCCCATATGATTTGACAGGTGAGAATGAAAATAACAATAACCAAAAGATTGAAAAAGCAATTTTTCCCAAAGCCACCGATAAGATATCGGCTCCTAATAAAGCGGCAATTGCAATTGTACAGTTTTCAATAATTACACAAAGGCCATTTCTAATACTGAACCAACGCATTTTGTTTTCACGCTGCAATAAAAATATTTTAATGCTTACCCACGGATATAGAAGGTAAATTACAGCCATCGTTTGTAATAAAAGTGTTATGTCATCATTATCATAAAGTGATGAAAAGTAATTTGCTGAACTGAATTGCCCTATCGCTATGGTTAAGCAAATACCCCATTGGATCACGATACCATTTTTAGCAAAATTTTCTAATTGATGTTGTTTACAATTAATAATTTGGCTACCAACACCTGCACGCAACAACAATCCAAAAACATCGTGAAATGCTAAAGCTAACATCGCAGTACCGTATGACATTGGTGATAATTGAGCAGCTAGCACAATAATGGTGAAAATTCGGGATGTTTTTGCTACAAATTCGGCACTGAGTAACCAAATAGTATTTGATAACAGCTCAATAACTGAATTAAATTGTATTCTAAAAAAATGTAGCAACTGCATTAGAATATTCCTGAATCATTGTTAATTAACAAGGTAGCTTCAAGATTCATTCCAACATGGAGTTTTTTTAATTCATTGATTTTAAATGGATTTATTTTAAGTTAAATATAACCACCGAGATTATTTGCATGATGAAAATCATTACAGTGGTTATTTGCATATTAGGAATACGGTTACTCTGCTGGCGATGTTTGCCATTGCTGTATTTTGCGATAGAGCGTTGATGGACTCACACCTAATTCACTTGCCGCTTTTACAATATTGTCTTGGCACAAGTCTATAGCCTGTTCAATAGTCTGTTTTTCAACTTCAGCCAGTGTAATAATTGGTGATGGCAAATGATTAACCTGATGAGCTTTATTATTTTGATTGTTCGGGGTTATTGAAGGAATGACGCTTTCTTTTTGTGAATTAAACACTGGCTCCGCTTGTTTGCTTTGTTTACCAAGTTGCTGAGCAATAATTTTTTCAGAAATCAGAGGTCCTTCAGACATAACTGTTGAGCTATGAATGATATTTTGTAACTGACGAACATTACCCGGCCATGAATAAGACTTTATCAATGCTTCTGCTCCAGAAGAAAATCCAGCAAACACTTTACCCTCAATTTCACTAAAGTGGCTTAAAAAGTGTTCCGCCAATGTAAGAATATCATTATCTCGTTCATTTAACGGCGGTAAATCTATTGAAATAACGTTTAACCGATAAAAGAGATCTTCGCGTAATTTATTTTCAGCGATAGCAATTTGTGGTTCTCTATTCGTAGCACTAATAAAACGAATATCTACTTTTTCTTCTTTTCCACTACCAACCTTTTGAAAACAACCCGTTTGGATAAATCGTAATAATTTTGCTTGTAAACCAATATCCATTTCGCCTATTTCATCAAGAAATAGACTACCACCATTTGCCAGAGAGGCTGCCCCATCTCGGTTAGAAACAGCGCCAGAAAATGCACCTTTAATATGACCAAAAATTTCTGATTCCATTAATTCTGACGGAATAGCCGCACAATTAAGCGCGATAAAGGGTCCGTTTTTCTTTTTACTTAATCGATGAATTGCTTGAGCTGCAACTTCTTTACCTGCGCCACTTGGTCCTGTGATAAAGACAGAAGCGTTACTAGGTGCACTTTGTTCGATACATGAGTAAACAAATTGCATAGCCACTGAATCACCTATGAAGCCTTCAAAATTTGATTTATGATATTTTTGGTATTGATCAATTGTTCTACGCATTAAAGTTCGTTCAGCCAAAACCTGCTGTAATTGTAAGGCTTGTTTTAACTTTATTATAAGATCGAAGTTATCCCAGGGCTTCTGAAGAAAACCCCATATATGACCATTGTTAATCAAATTAACGATCATTTCCATATCGCCATGGCCTGTCAGCACCATACGAACTGTTTCTGGTGAAATTTTAGCTACCTGTTCCAGTAATTGATTACCATCCATACTTGGCATATTAAAATCAGACACGATGACATCTACAGGACACTCATTAATAATATCCAGTGCATCTTGCCCACTCGAAGCTGTTAAAATAACAGCATCCAGTTTTTTTGTAATACGTTCAAGAGAACGCAGAATTTCTGGTTCGTCATCTACAAATAAAATTCTAGATTTATTTAAGTTCTGCATTTCCAATCCTTAAAATTGCGATTATTGATCATCTAAATTAAATTCAGCAAACACTCAACCGTGTTTTAAATAACTGTTGTCAAATTGATATCTTTCATTTAATAAAACTATAAATATCAAAAACTTTAACAAGCACCAGTTGTGATTATAATAAAACTTTATTTGTTTATATAGATAAATCATAGTTGATATTCATCATTAATAAATGCTCGATAAATAAATATAACCGTTAATTATAAAAAATTGCAAAACATATTTAAATTCAATCGTATAGCCAATAGTAATGCTGAATAAATGCTTTAGTGAAATATATGGAGCAAATATTGCTTGTTAACTTTAAATTAGAGAAAAATTATTGGTTAACTGCAAAGGTGAAATTTATGCAACATAAAACATTAATACTCAGTATTGCTCTAAACGGTTATCAATGGATGTATCAACGGGAGCTTAAATCTCATCAACGCTATGCACAAAAATACGGTTATGTTCACCAAGCCGTAACACGTCCTTTTGTTTCTGCCCTAGGGGTAGAGTGTTGCTGGCTTAAATTAACATTAATGCGAGCGGCTTTATTGTCCGGGTATGAGAATGTATTGTTTTTGGATGCCGATACTATGGTTAATCCAAATTGCCCTAGTTTAACCAATGTGTTTCAAGCGGGAAAGTATGTGTATATGGCAAAAGGATATTCGAATAGATTCAATTCTGGAGTGCTTTTAGCGAGAAACAATGTAATAACCATAGAGTGGCTTACCCGGGTTATTGATTCCCGGTTTGATAAAGTACAAAGTGAAAATGATGTGGGTTGGGGCGAAAATGGCCATGTTATTGAATTCAGTAAAGGAGTCCATTTTATAGTAGAGCTCGAACAGAAGTGGAACAACACATTCGATTATCAGTTAAAAGATTATATTCGTCATCGCAATTGTGGTCCTATGAGAACGGGCTTTTTTAATAATTTTTTTCATAAAATTGTTTTTTTTCTATCAGCCCGATTATTAGCTTTCGTTAATAAAAACAAGTTCATTTCTGCTAGGAAACTTAACGAAGATATTCTGTCACGAGAAACAAATATAATTCTATCTATCTACTCGAAAATTATCTGCCTCTAAAAAATCATAAATATATTGCAAAATGATAATATAATTTCTATTTTGCAATATTTTATCACCACCGCTTTCAATAAAAAGTACAAAATCCTTTATTTACAATCACATAAAATAAAAATACAGATTGGCATAGCTTAAGCAATGTATCAGTTAACCCTCAATGATTAGGTTAACTGAAATGATAAATACTAAATTCTCACTTCAAACGATGACTCAATCCCTTAAGCATTACGATTCCATTAATCATCATTACAGTGGCTCATTTATGGATCGCCCTATTGCACTTATGCTTATTTTAATTCTTCTCCCCTGCTTCCTAATCAATATAGTGTTGGCTCTATGTACTAAAAGAAGCTTATTTTCATTGCAACATAAAATAGATGCTTTAAGCAGACCGGTTATATTACATGCATTTAGTTGTGGTATTTGGGTCAAAACCGCCGTTTTATTTGATATTTACTTCGGAAAAATTTCTTTTTGCGGTATTCCTCTAACACACAGGTTATCACCCGATATACAGTTTTGTGTTATGAACCAAATTAAATGTAAAGCAGGCCTTTTTAGTTTGTATGATTTACACCTTAAAACGGGTTTAACAATAATGAGTAAAGAGCAACTACTTGAACAGCAGCTTAATGGTAATGCAGCTGATTATTTAGCACTTATTATTAAAAGTTTTATGTCTGTTATTTTTTATGGTCAAGAAATAAAAAAACCAATAAAAAAACCAATAAAAAATAATAGCTTATCCTTGTTTGGTTTAAACGTTAAAAACACATCTATGGCAGAAGCTGTTGACTGGATAACACACTCTCAGACACAACCAAATAAAACTCAAATAGTTTTTTTTATTAACGTACATTCAATCAACTTGTCGATAAGCGATCCTAAATTTTTTAATCAATTATCAAATGCTAATGCTTTATTCGCCGATGGTTCAGGCATGAGGTTAGCTGCGAAAAAGGCGGGTTTTCTTCTTAATGGCAATAATAACGGTACAGACATGTTGCCTCACATTTGTAGAAGCTGTGTTGAAAAAAACCAATCTTTGTATTTTTTTGGTGCTAAACCCGGTATTGCTCAACAAGCAGCGAATGCATTATGCAATCAATTCCCTGGTCTTAACATTACTGGTACCGAGCATGGTTATAACGAAGATAATAATTCTGAACAAATTATCGAATCAATAAACAATAGCGGTTGCGACATATTATTAGTCGCTATGGGCTCACCAGTACAGGAGAAATGGTTACTCGATCACAGAGACAAATTGCAATGCAAAACCGCATTAGCTGTAGGTGGACTATTTGATTTTTATTCTGGCAATATTTCACGTTCACCTATGTGGTTAAGAGAAATAGGTATGGAATGGATGTGGCGTTTATTACAAGAACCTCGCGATAAATTTAACCGATATGTTATTGGTAATCCAATTTTTTTATATAGAACTTTCATTCTTGGTTTAGTGAATACAGGGGAAAAATAATGACTATTCAAATTTTACAACTCTTTAAAAATAACGCTTTATTTACTGGTACTCACAAAGCCATTGGTAAAAATTACAAACATAAAGGGATCCCGGTTATCTTGCAACAAACAGTCGCATTCATTGCGTTACTATTAATTAGCCCATTACTTTTATTAGTGCTGCTTTTAATTAAAATTGAAAGCTCAGGCAGTGCATTATTCTCTCAAACAAGAGTGGGTGAGAATGGTCGACATTTTAAAATGTATAAGTTCCGTTCCATGTATTTAAAAACTGACCCTAATTATCAAGAGCCAGATCCTACACAAAGCTCTCGAGAAGGCGTTTGTAAAAAGTATATTAATGACCCAAGAATTACCAAGATTGGGCAATTTATCAGAAAATATTCGATTGATGAGATCCCACAGTTATTTAATATTGTTAGAGGAGATATGTGCTTGGTGGGCCCTAGACCTGCATTATCTATTGAAACTTATGAATATGATAATGTAGTTCAAACAAGATTATTTACCAAGCCGGGTCTAACTGGTTTATGGCAAGTATCTGGCCGAGCAGACACTAATTTTGAAGAACAATTACAATTAGACAAAACCTATATTAAGCAGCAAAGCTTTTTAATGGATTGTAAAATAATAGCACTAACGATACCTGCCGTGTTAAGTGCAAAAGGTGCTTATTAATATTAACCACTTTTTCGTGCTACGACATAATTAAAAAATTACTTATTAAAGATTAAAGTGAATTAATAAAACTCATTATTAATTCACTTTTTTACTTTCTATTCATATCTATTTTGGCTATTTCCTTGTAAATAGCATTTTGCAAAATAGATAAAGCGTATTGCACATTGCAAAACCATGTAACAACTCACTTAAACAATATAAAAAGTTCTTTAAATACAATAACTAAAAATAAAATAACTCTTGGTACGTTAAGTGCAAATACTGTTTATATAGTTAGCATCACCATGGAGATATTATGCTGTATCACACATTTAAAAATTATAAAATGATACCAGTACTTGTTGCTTTGTTAGCAGCTTTAGTTACACAAGGTTGTACTAGGCATTCTTCAGAAAACATGGATAAATCTGCACTTCGGTTTTATGGTAATCCTTCTGACAATGGCGATGACTTTATTCATGAAAAGGCACCCAACAGTGTCTTTTCTGACGGCTTAAGTTGTAGTCAGTTTCAAAATATGGGGGCGGCATTAAACTATAGAACAGATAAACCATTAAATTTAAATACATCGAACATGAAAGCTTCAGCCAAGAACGATCCTATTTTGGCACAAGGTTTACTATTGAGTCCTGGGGATTTAGTTGAAGTGATTATAGAAGATGGCGAAGGCTTTAATGGTCGTTACATTGTTGATAATGCAGGTTATGTCAAATTACCGATTATTGGTGTTGTTGAGGCCGGCGGAGCGACAACCAATAAATTGGAAACAAAAATTGAACTTGCTCTTATTAGAGCAGAAATATTTCAGCCTGATAGTGCAAGCGTAACCATATATGTTTTGAATTGGTCATCAATTGAAGTAGCTGTTGCAGGTGCTGTTTTTCAACCCGGTACAGTATTGATCAATAAGAAACCTACCGGCATTCAAAATTCAGAACATTTAGAAGCTTACGGTGATTATTCAACCACGCGTTTATTATCTGAAGCCATAAGAGCAGCATCAGGTATTAGACCTGATGCCAAATTAGATCAAATAATTTTGATAAGTAAAGGCTGGCAGGTACAAATAGATATGACTGGCATGTTAACTGGAAACCTAGTTAATGATTATCCCTTAGTCGCCGGTGACAGAGTAATAGTGCCTAGTACAGGTTGTTTTCAAGCTCATTTAGTTAGACCAAGCCAAATTACACCTAAAGGTTTTCGTGTGTTTATGTCTAATCTAATTGATTCAGCAGGCGATAACTCTAGTGCCGGTATTGGCCGATTTTCAACAAGCCTGCCCTATGGCACACGCTTACTTCAAGCAGCTGTTTCTGCTAACTGTGTTGGTGGTAAAGAATGGACTAATGCACCACGTAGAGTTGTGCTTTCAAGTAAAAATCCGATAACGGGTGAAACGCAAGTCATCGAACGTTCCGTTGAGCAGTTGATGACAATGCCGAATAAAGCGCGAATTAACCCTTATCTTATGCCAAACGATGCAGTTGCATGCTATGACTCAGACATTACCAATTATCGAGATATAGCTAAAACCCTTACTGACCTTATTATTCCATTCAAATTATTATAGGTGATTTATGAAGTATCCTATTGTTCCATTGACAAAATTTGGATTATTTAGAGCAAAAACATATGCGGTATTGAAACGCCCCTATTTGGTGATGGCTTTAGTTTCTTATTTAATAGTTACACTGCTTGTAATAATTTATTTAAATAAAGCCCCTTCATTTACCAGTGATATGGAAATGGTATTACCCGGCACAGGTAGTAGTAACAGCGTATCCTTAGATAATGTTGGTCAAGTTGTCTCACAAACTAATACCCCTTTTTCTGGTGGTGGTTTTAACCCTCGTGTTAATTATAAAGAAATGTTATCTAGCCGAGGCGTAAGAGCTCGTGCAGCAAAAAAACTGCAGCTTTCGCTCGAGGATCTTGGTGATCCTAGAATTAAACTGACTGAGCAAACGTCAATTATTTCACTTGAGATGAGTGCTAATGGTCAAGAATTAGCGCAAGCAAAGACGCTTGCCTTATATGAATCACTCCAAGACGAGCTAAATAACTTAAGAGCTGATGAAGTATTACGTCGAGATCAAAGTATTGAACAGGTGCTTGACCGATACCGAGAACGAATGAACATAACACGTAATGCCATTGTTGATTTTCAACAGCGTTCAATTGTCGTTTCAACAGACCAAATGGACCAATTAGTAAGAACTCTTTCAGGGGTTAAAGAAAAGCACCTTTATGTCAAAGCTGAAGCAAAACAATTGCAAGAATATATATATCAGTTAAGCGATGAGCTAGGCGTATCACCCAAATTAGCGGGGCAAGCTTTTGCACTGCAATCTGATGTTGAATTTCGTGCTTACATTACTGAGTTAAAGGAAAGCATAACCCAACTAACTGAGTACAGTTCAAGGTGGGGAGTGAATCATCCTAAAGTGAAAGCACAACAAAAAAGATTAAACTTTACGCGTATTTCGATTAACGAACGAAGCAATCAAATGTACGGGGTAAATTCTACTGAAATATTTAATTCATTGAATTTAGATTTAAACCCGAAACGCTCTGAGTTATTTGCAGATTTAATTGACGCATACGCAAAGCAAAAAGGCCAAGAGTCAATGCTGGAAGATTTAGGACGTTCAGCTCTACATTTAGCAGACCAATTAAAAATTTATTCTCGAGAAATTGTCGAATTAGAGCGTTTACAAAGAGAATTCAACATGGCAGAAGCAATATTTACTTCTGCTGCAGCAAGGCTTGAAGCGAGTAAGTCAGATGTTTTTGCCTCTTATCCAGTGCTGCAGATGTTAACAACCCCCTCATATCCAATGAAACAAAGCAGCCCTAAAAACATTATTGCTTTTATAAGTGCAATAACTGGATTTATATTTATCACCTTAGGATTAATTATTTTATCTCAACGTAATAAGTTAATTCAAATAATCCTTAAAAAAGAGGAAACGACTTCAGATAATAGTTAGCTTTTTTACATCAACGACAACAACTAATGAATTGCAAAATGATAATAAGCTTTTTATTTTGCAATTCACAAGTACCTTTTTTCTTCATCACGCCCCCCTTATAAACAAATAACTCAGTAATATCAATAGATTAAATTATTTTCACAAGTTTGGCATACATTTAGCTATACCAAGAGTAACAACACGGTTTTAGGCAAGAGACAAAGTAAGTTGCAATAGCATAATACTTTTAAAACAGCCTTTGTATTACTCACCATTGGACTAATGCTCTTATGACAACAAACCAATTAAACCCTAATTCTACCGAAGAAAAGCTGATCTGGTTTGGGTTAACGTTAACCTACCCATTCTTCGCTTTTGGTGGTCTTTATATTATGGGTTCAGTATTAGGTTGGATGATATTTGCAGTGGTTTTATTACGCTGGTATGTCAATGGTAAAGACAAGTTCTCAGCTATCCCTGCCATCGTTTGGTTATGGGTAATTGGTGGTCTGTTTATGTTATTAGCCTTACTGATTGGGCATTCAAATTGGGATTTAGGTTTGGCGAAAACAATTAAATCATCTATTGGCTGGGCAAAAGGTTGGGCCCTTATGCCCCTATTTTTATTTATTGGTGCCTTTGTTGATATAAAACCGCAATTAATCGTTAGAGCCGTATGCATAGTTTCATTTCATTCATTAATTTTTGGACTTGTCACCATGGCTCTTTATATGGCTGGTGTTCATGGCGACTTATTTGTTTCACCTTTAAAAGTTATTGGTGGCCCTGGCGAAACCTTTTTTACCGTGAGTTTCTTCGGATTAAACCCTGAAACAGGTGCTGGACGATGGAGATTTTTTACCCCTTGGGCGCCAGCTGCAGGTTTTATGGCCTGTATATTTTTAATTTTCACTTGCCAAGAAAAAGATTCTTTTTGGAGAAGTACTGGTTTATTAGGCAGCTTTGTTATGTCTTTGTTGTCTCAATCACGTGCTGGCTGGGTTATTTATATCGCCTTAACTCCATTATGTTTCTTACATAAGCATTTTAAAAATCCAATGCTGTTAGTCCTTATTGGGTTAGTGATCCCTGCTATTACCTTGTTAGGCGAGCCTTTATTTAGTTGGTTGAGCAATAGCTATGCAGACATCAAAGCCTCGCGCCCTGAATCAACACGTGTACGTAATACTTTAGAAGTATTAGCGTTACAACGTTGGGAGTCAGAAGCACCAATTTGGGGGCACGGTATCGTAGAAAGAGGCCCTAAGATTGTTGAAGGAATGCCTATTGGATCGCATCACAGTTGGTATGGGTTGTTATTTGTAAAAGGTATCGTAGGACTATTAGCCCTTGCAATTCCATTAGCATTTACTTGTATTTATTTGTTTTGGAACAGCCTCAAAAGCCAAATTTGTTATACCGCAGCGCTAATGCTTGTGGTGTTTATTTGTTACTCCTTTTTCGAAAACCTAGAAATTTTAAGTTTTATTTACTGGCCAGCACTTTTATGGATTGGTATTGCACTTAACCCATTAAAATCAGGAGAAAAATATGTTTAAGAAATATGATGCTTATTTAGTCGGGTATTACGGTATGCGAAATAGTGGTGATGACGCCCTAATGTACGCCACGGCTTGGGCAGCTAAAAATATTCTCGGATGCAATAACACTAAAGTAGGTTTATATGGTGATTACACCAGAGAAACACAAAGTGATAATCAGCTGCCTCTACAGTTTACTCAACAATTTCCGGGGCAAAACAGGTTACTGCATTATAAAACGGCCATTCAGAGTAAACGTATCATTTTTGGTGGCGGTTCAGTTTTACACAGCGAAAACGACATCAATCTAAAAAGACAATTAATGTCTTTAGCTAACCAGAAAAAAAGCTTAGCGGTCGGTATAGGTATCGGTCCCTTTAATTCTACTATGGCTGAAAAATCTTGCGCAAAATTTTTAGATGAATGTGGTTACGTGGGTGTTAGAGATAACGCTAGTTTAGCAATAGCACGAGATATTGCGCCTCATGCAAACGTACACAAAACATTTGATTTGGCGCCATTGTTGTTGTGCTCGAAACAATACAAACCATCGACGAGAGAACGCCAAGGTATCGCCTTAACCTTATGTTCAGTTGCTATTGATGCCATGGGCAATACAGATGAGTTCGAAGAAGAAAAAAGAGTAGAACAATTTGTTCAATTAATTACCAACATATATACGAGAACCGGTGAGCCTATTACCTTGATTGAGTTTAATGGCCATAAGGTATTGGGTGATTGGAAAATTAATAACAATATTATTACCCGTTTATTAGATAAGTACATTCCAGTGTCCATAAAAAAATACGACCCAAACCCTATTGCATTACTCAACAACCTTTCAGACTACAAAGCTATTATAAGTATGCGTTTACATGGTTCTATTCTCGGTTACTTAGCTAAGACCCCCGTTTTATCCATTAATTATCATAGTAAATGCAAAGGCTGGTGTGATGAAGTTGGTCTGCCAGAAGACTATCAAATAGATTTATTTAACCTAGACATTGAAAAAATTGTTTCGCAAATAACACTCGGTGTATCAACAACTTTTAAGCAACCTACTTTATCTGTTGAAAACGCCTTAAAAAATTCTTTATCTAACTGGAGTATTCAAAATGAACAATTTAAATTTTACCGTAGTTATTCCACTGTTTAATAAAGCAGAGCATATTTTAAGAACGCTACAAAGTGTTGAGTGGCAGAAATATCCTGCAGCAGAAATAATTGTGATTGACGATGGCTCTACAGACGATGGCCCTGCCATAGTAAAAAAAGCTAACATGAAAAATGTAAAACTGGTTCATCAGGAAAATCAAGGGGTATCGGCGGCGCGAAATAATGGTGTTGCCTTAGCTAGTCATGACTATGTTGCTTTTTTAGATGCGGATGACCAATGGTTACCATTATTTTTAGACGAAGTTGCACGCTTAATTGTTAAGTTTCCAGAAGCAAAATTCTTTGCCACGCGCTATCAAATAGTCGAATCAGAAGACAACTATTGTGATGCAAAAATTAAGCTAGAAAATATAAACCCAAAAGGCGTGATATTGGATAACTATTTTGATATTGCTTCTCAAGGCGATTTACCTTTTACTATGTCTTCTATGGTAATTGAACGTTCATTATTTCGGTCAATTGGTGGCTTTCCCCTTAATGAGCCAATTGGAGAGGATCAAGATTTATTTTGTCGCGTTGCTTTAAATGCGCCTATAGCTTATTCACCGAACATTCACTCTCTTTATCATAAAGATGCACAAAACCAAGCCAGTAAAACTAATGTTCCATCAACGGAGTGTGGTTTCAGCATTCGTATAACGAAAGAAGCCAGAAAGGATATAAAAAGAAGTAGTGCTAGAGATATGCTTAAATATAGCGCAGCACATTTATGCCACCTTGCGAAACTCAATATTGGCAATGGTAATTTTTCTAAGGCGAGAACCTTGTTATCGGATCCTCGTTGCAAATTAAAGCCTAAACATTTGGTAGGTCTTTACGGACTTTCATGGATACAACAAACAACACAATGGTTAGCAAATGTCATTCATTACAAATAATTATAATTTTTCATCACTAAAAAATCTATTTTCTAGCTTAACTCTAGCTATAGTATCGAATTTCTCACGGATAATAAAAGTCATGTTCATAGCGTTATTATTAGGCTAGCACCCGCTGTATCGGATAAGATGTACCTTATCAAGCAATGATTAAAGTCTTATTGTATAAAAGGTAGTGAAAAGTTGAAAGATGAACAGGTTAACTGGGCTACATGTCATGAATGTCAGGGACGTGGCAAAAGAAGCATGAGGTTACGCAAAAAGGTTAGACTCCGCTATCAAAGAGAGTTAGCGCTATTTGAAAAAACGAATAACGAAGGCACAGCTCCCGTTCGACCTAAGGGTCACCTTTATGATTGCTTGAATTGTTGCGGAACGGGCTTGGTTCAGTCTACCAACCACCCTATAGCAGATACAGAACACTACCCACACGTTGCTATTATTGGTGGTGGTATCGGAGGGGTTGCTTTGGCTGTCGCTTGTTTGCACCGTGGTATCCCCTTTACACTTTATGAACGCGATAGCGGCTTTGATGCTCGTTCTCAGGGCTATGGACTCACGTTACAACAAGCAAGTAAAGCGATCGAGGGATTAGGCATTTTATCGTTAGATAAAGGGCTGATATCAACAAGACATGTGGTTCATACCACAAAAGGAAAAGTGATCGGTGAATGGGGGATCAGAAAATGGCTGCAGTCAGATACGAAAAAGTCACCCAAGCGCACTAATATTCATATCGCACGGAAATCTTTACGCTTAGCTTTGCTTGAACAACTCGGTGGACATGATGCTGTGCAGTGGGGCCACCAGTTAGTCAGCTTTAAAGAAAGTACTAATGAAAACAAAGATCAAGTTGTTGATCTGAGCTTTCAAGTAGCCGGAAAGATAAAGAACGCCAAAGCTGATCTTGTGGTGGGCGCAGATGGTATCCGCAGTTCGGTACGAAAGTTTTTGATTGGTGAGCATACTTCCCCTTTACAATACTTAGGTTGTCTCGTGATCTTGGGTATTTGCCCTTTGGCAGCTCTCGATGGACTTGAGAATTCTTTGCTGGACTCGGCTACTGTGTTCCAAACCGCCAATGGCCATGAGCGGATCTACATCATGCCTTACTCCTCAGACTCGGTAATGTGGCAGCTTAGCTTCCCAATGCCAGAAGAAGAGGCTAAGGCATTGAGTGCCTTAGGGGTTCAAGCACTCAAGGAAGAAGCATGTCGTAGATGTCAGTGGCACGATCCCATACCTCAAATTTTAGCGGCGACTCTAGAAGCACAGATTTCTGGTTATCCGGTGTATGATCGAGCCTTGCTCAAGTCAGAATTGTTGGAGAAAGGAGAGCAAGTGACACTGATCGGAGATGCTGCTCACCCTATGAGTCCATTCAAAGGCCAAGGAGCGAATCAAGCCCTGCTGGATGCGCTTGCGTTGGCTCGAGGGATATCAATAGGATGTAGACCTTTTTCTAAATGGAGAGAAACTGGAATAAGGGATAGTGTGTTAACCGAGTTTGAATCAGAAATGTTAGCACGCAGTGCTTCCAAAGTGAAAGATTCTGCAGAGGCTGCACAATTCTTGCACTCAGATATCGTGCTCCATGAAGGTGATGAGCCCAGAGGACGGTGTCTACAGAGAAAAGATGCATAGTATCAGTCAAGCCAACTAACAGTATAATTTCTGCGTAGAGATAAATAGCGGACATTAAAAGTGTCTATTTACACATAGAACTTCCACAAATAATATGACTTAAAATCGCACCGAATAACCTTTGAAAGGGCTATTCGGTGCCTGAATCAGTCATTTGCTGTACGTCTTTTCAGGCAGTTTATTCTGATCTGTTAAGCGACGTTTACTATATATTTACTATCCTTGAAGATTATTAATTCAAGTATTCAATTTAATTATGGTTTTTAATTTAATTATGGTGATAATACTTGAGTTTTTGCTATATTAATAATCTTACATATATGATTATTTATAGCATGGCACTGGCTAAAAGGATGTGTCTCTACACCATTGAAATAAAGGACGTTAATCCACTGTATTAAGTATGGATGTACCTGATGACCACTGACTCTCGTAAAATACTCTTTATTTCTATCTCCGTAACACTGTTCACCATGGCAATCATTTACTATTCATTCCTCATCGGACGCGATATAGCAGAACGTTATACTCCTTTAGTTGATGCCACTATGGAAATTAAGCTTGAAGCAACTACAGCACATTTGTGGTTTGAAGAGATTATGAGTGGCGATGAAACGATTGATATCCAAGATATCTGGGACAACCTTGACCAATCAGAATGGTATGCTCAAGCAATGCTTGATGGTGGCACTAACGAGGAAGGCACCTTCCTCGCTTTAAACGACCCCTCCTTACGTAACCAAATTGAAGAAACAATAAACGGTATTCATCACTTTCGCCAAATGGCAAAAAATCGATGGGCATCACAGTCAATATCCGGTATTGGTTCTGATATCGAACAACAATTTGATCTCGCCTTTTTAAAATTTAATCTTTCTGCTGATAGTGTTGAGAGCGCGTTACAAAAAGCAAGAGCAGAAGACTTACAAGCATTTAAATTTACACAACTATTATTAATCACCCTTATTCTTATATTGGGAACCATCATAGGTGGTTTATCACTGCGCTATAACACTAGGCGAATCAAAAATATAGACGTACTAAGATTGAGCGATGAAAATGTTAATACCTCTCAAAAACAGCTTCTAAATGTAATTAATGGAGCGAAGTTGGGTTATTGGGATTGGTGTTATCAGACTGGAGAACATGTTGTTAATGATGAATGGTTATCAATACTTGGCCTGTCACGACAAGATATTACCAATCACATAAGTGACTGGGATGGACTTATTCATCCCAATGACGACGAGTTTATGAAAAAAACTGTCCAAACGCATATTCAGTCTGGAAAAAATTACGTTGTTGAATTCAGAATGAAGCATACTGATGGCCGGTGGGTATGGATTCAAGGCTCTGGCTCTGTTATTGAGTACGATGAAAAAACCCGCGAACCTCTTCGGCTTTGTGGTACACATCAAGATATTACCAAACGAAAACTCGCTGAACTACGTGAAAAATCGCGTACTCATGTATTAGAACTCCTAACAAGTGGCGACCTATTACCTGTGATCCTGGAAGCGATTGTGCGAGGTGTTGAGCAAGAAAACCCAGACATGCTATGTAGCATTCTGTTGCTAGATGATGAGGGTAAACATTTATTGATTGGCGCGGCACCGAGCCTTCCTGATTTTTATAACGCAGCAATTGATGGCATTGAGATTGGTGTCGGCGTTGGCTCCTGTGGTACCGCAGCATTTACCAATGAACGTGTTATCGTTGAAGACATTCCAAATCATCCTTATTGGGCCCCCTACAAAGCGCTAGCAAGCAAGGCAGGATTAGAGGCATGCTGGTCTGAACCAATACGTTCAACGCAAGGGAAAGTACTTGGCACTTTTGCTATCTATCATCATGAGGTAAATCAGCCAACAAAAGCCAATGTCACATTGATTGAGCAAGTAGCCAGTCTAGCAAGTATCGCCATTGAAAAAATTCAAGCCAATTTAGCCTTAAAAGCAAGTGATGAACAAATGCAACTAGTCTTAGCGGGGGCCGATCTAGGCTTTTGGGATTGGAATATAGTCACAGGTAAAGTGGATAGAAATGAGCGCTGGGCAACCATGCTCGGGTATACCCATAAAGAGTTAAAACACACTACTAATCAATGGGCAGACTTCGTACATTATGAAGATAGAGAGAAAGCATGGCAATCCATTAGTGACGTACTTGAAGGTCGATCAAAATCCCATAGTCTTGAATATCGCATGTTAACTAAAGAAGGTGGTTATAGATGGGTGCATGACCAAGCTAATGTGATGCAGCGTCATAGTAATGGCAAGCCACTTCGTATGAGCGGCACACATAGTGATATTACCAACCGAAAACTAGCAGAAGAAAAAATAAAACTAGCAGCCAGTGTCTTCAGCCATGCGGGTGAAGGCATAATTATCACTGATGATAAGGCCACTATTATCGATGTTAACGACGCTTTTACTAACATCACCGGTTTTAGTCATGAAGAGGCTATTGGCAAAAACCCACGTATTCTGCAATCTGGACGGCAATCACCTGAGTTCTACGCTGAAATGTGGCAAGCCCTACAAAAAGAAGGCTACTGGTCTGGCGAAGTTTGGAACAGACGTAAAAATGGTGAAGTATATGCGGTAATGCAAACTATTAGTGCAGTACGTGATGTACATGGTATAGCGACCCATTATGTATCATTAGGTAATGACATAACACAGATGAAAGAACATCAAAATCAACTGGAACACATTGCCCATTTCGACATACTCACTAATTTACCTAATCGCGTATTACTGGCAGACAGATTGTCGCAAGCCATGTTGCAATGTAGCCGTCACGAACAATCGCTCGCGGTGGTATTCTTAGATTTAGATGGTTTTAAACACGTCAATGATACTTATGGGCATGATATAGGCGATGAACTGCTGATAGCTCTCTCTGTGCGTATGAAAGAAGCATTACGCGAAAATGATAGCTTAGCACGCATTGGCGGTGATGAATTTGTGGCTGTATTAGCTGATCTAACCACAGTTGAAGATTGTGAACCCGTATTAGAACGGTTATTGCTAGCCGCGTCAGAGCCGGTCACTTTTGATGGTATTGTATTAAGTATATCAGCCAGTATTGGCGTCACACTCTACCCGCAAGATAATGTGGGTGCCGACTTACTCATGCGGCACGCAGACCAAGCTATGTATGTGGCTAAAGAATCAGGTAAGAATCGTTATCACTTATTTGATACAGCTCAAGATGATGCGGTGAAAGTGCAACGGGAAAGCTTAGGGGCTATTCGCAGTGCATTAGATAATCATCAATTTGTCCTTCATTATCAACCTAAGGTTAATATGAGGAGAGGTACTGTAACGGGAGTTGAAGCACTTATTCGCTGGCAACATCCGGAAAGAGGCCTTTTAAATCCAATAGAGTTCTTGCCTGTCATTGAAAATAATCCCATGAGTATTGAGATGGGTGAATGGGTTATTGATACCGCACTGACGCAAATTAGCCAATGGCAAAAATTGGGACTTAACCTCCAGGTAAGCGTTAGCGTAAATATTGCAGCAGTACAATTACAGCAACCTGACTTTGCGGATAGGCTAATGGCACTGCTAGCAGCCCACCCCGATGTTGAACCACACTATTTAGAGTTAGAGGTGCTGGAAACAAGTGCCCTAGAAGATGTATATAATGTTTCAACAATAATGAATGCCTGTATAGCGCTGGGTGTAAACTTTTCGCTAGATGATTTTGGCACTGGCTATTCGTCCCTGACTTACCTAAGACGATTACCAGCAAACTTAATTAAGATAGACCAGAGTTTCGTGAGAGATATGTTGTATGACGAGGATGATTTAGCCATTGTTGAAGGGGTAATAGCCTTAGCTAAATCATTCAAACGTGACGTGATTGCTGAAGGCGTTGAAACGATTGAACACGGCACCGCACTATTACAGCTAGGATGTGAATTAGCACAAGGTTATGGCATTGCCAGACCAATGCCTGCCAGTGATATTCCTGCGTGGATAAGTCATTGGAAGCCTGATGTTAATTGGCAAACCTGAATGAATGCTAGGACAGTATGATATCTATCAGTTTTACCCTGATGCCGGTTCGCTATAAGGTTGCTGAAATATATATCGAACATCCCTTGTGTTTTTAAACTACTTTATTTAATTCATGTAGTTTAAAAACAAACAATTGGCGATGCATTGAATGTTATTTCTACAAATATTTTAACAAGTCCAGACTGTGAGATCATTGGTTCAACTAATAGGTATGTAAACTGAAAAACAACTTCCCTTGCCTAACTCTGATTTCACCGTTATTTTGCCATTATGTTGTTCGATTATCTGGTGGCTAATAGACAAGCCTAATCCGGTACCCTCTCCGATGGGTTTACTGGTATAAAAAGGGGTAAATATTTGCGTTATATTCTCAGAATCAATGCCACTACCAGTGTCCTCAATTTCAATAACAATATTACCTTCTTCAACAAATGTTCTAACAAAGATGTCCCCTTTATCATTTATTGATTGCCCTGCATTAATCAATAAATTCATAAACACTTGATTTAACTTGCCTGGAAATGCATGAACCTTCGGCAATGGTTGTAAATCGACATGTACTTTACAGCTATATTTAAGCTCATTATGAACCATATTTAAGGTAGCATTTAATCCTTCATTGATATCAATAAGGGCTTTGTCTAGTTGGTCAACACGAGCAAACGTTTTTAAGTTTTTGACTATCTCATTGACGCGATCTACGCCTGAGATACTACTTTTAATTAACGGTGGTGAATCCTTAAAAAGGAACTCTAGCTCATATTTCTTTGCTAGTTTTGTATGGTTTTCCTTATCCACTTCGCTTACAAGCGAGCGATTAAATTCATAATAATATTTTTCAACATCAGAAAAATAATCTTCAAGTACTTCTAAGTTACTTCGAATAAAACCAATAGGGTTGTTTATTTCATGTGCAACCCCCGCAGCTAACACACCGATACTAGCCATTTTTTCAGATTGTACTAATTGTGATTCACTCTGCTTTAATTCTTCATTCGTGTTTGACAGTTTTTCATAACTTTCTTTTAACGCGCGTTCACGTTGGACTACTTTTTCACTCATAAGATTAAATTGATTGAACAAGTCAGCAAACTCCATAAACCTTAAATCGCCTTGTAAGACATCAGGTTTATGACCTTTTTCAAGGCTAGACGTTAACTGGGAAAGAGCAAGAATAGGTTTGACAAAATAGCGATAGCCATACAAATAGGCTAATAACGTCGTTAGCACTATTGCTAGAATAATATAACTACCCATTTGAAAAACTAAATCATATAGCGCATCGTTTCTATAAGCTTCATCAACGGTAAAATTAAAGCTAACCCCTGCATCTTGCCATTGTATTGTTTGCTTAGTACCTACGGCCTGTTTACCAAACTTAGCAATGGTTTGTGTACCCTTCACCACCTCAATCATTAAACCATCAAGAACCTCAACATCTATTTGACCTGCAAGGATAGTTTCTAAAGGAATATTCGCTAATAAAACGCCTTCAACATGTTTGTTATATATTACAGGGAATGCTACACACCAAAAATATCGCCCCTCAATGGCTAAAATTTGTATAGAGCTAGACTGCTCTTCATTGAGTATGGCTTTCACCCATGGAAATTCTTGGTAGTTAACCTCAGTGGCAGAGGTGGAATGTAATGTAGTACCTTCGAAATCAAGCAGGGTTTCATCATACTTCAGACCTAATAATGTTAAGCCCGCCATATAATCCTTTATTTTCCCTATGTTTCTTTTAGGCTGCATTATACCTTGAACAAAAAGTGACTCTTGAGATTGCTCTTTCAGTAAAATCAAGTGATGATTAAGAAACACACGGTAACTACTGTTTAATGCACTGATCTCTCCTTTGGCAATTTTTTCATATTCAGTATTAACTAGATCAACCACATGAGTACTAACTAAGCTGGTAATAATTACCGCTAAGCCGACACAACTAATAAAAACAAATCTTGCTAAAGCAAAAGAGACTGTAGTTTTAATCATTTATTTCACTCAATACTTTCAATAATATTACTTTAATGGTTATCCCCTAACGAGTTAAGTAAAACAATCTCATCTTTAAGAGTATATTTTCCCATTGCATAGTCTTCAATGGTCAATGCTTCATGAGCATTAAGCTGTTTTTTATTATAAGGAGAAAACGGCCGTTGATATCTTTTTAACAGTCCAGGTACAGGTTGGACTAAATGCTCCAAGGCATGATGAACCAAGCTTTTATCTTGGTTTCTATCACCGGTTAATTTAACTTGCTTAATGGCAGTAATGACAATTTTAGTGAGATCATAAGCATGAATAAAACCTGTTTGTGCTTTAATATCTGCGGGGTGTTTTATATTGCTATTGGACTTAACGGCCAAGGCTAATACGTTTTTAGCCAATGCTGATAAGTTATCATTAATGAAAGAGAAATTTGTTTGTATAAATTGCAAATCAATATTCTCACGCTGACTTGCGGGAACGTTGTCAGTAAAGTCTCCCCCTGTTATACCCCAATGGCTCCGAATAGGTAAACGAATGCTTTGGGGTAAATCAACCATAGCCTTAGCAAAAGTAACTCCTTCTGCTGAATTGCCGACAAAAAAGATGACATCGGCACCACTCGCTTTAATATCACGAAGTAACACCTTGGCATGATTCATCCCAACTCCCCAATTAAACCAAGACAAACCTTTAGGTTTTATTGATGATTCATTTAAGGCTTCAGTCATTGTTTTTTCATTAGAACGCCCCCACCCTGTATCCTCTAATAATAAATAGGGTTTACTAAAACCTTGTTCAATCGCTTTTCTACTTATAAATAGTCCTGCATTGCTATCATCAATAGATAAACGGAATATCCAGTTTTTATCTGAACCACTACGAGTTATCGGTCCTGCTGCTGCCCAAGGGTCTAATAATAAAATATCATTATCATTAATAAAGGATTTATTTGCTAACAAAGGGGGCGAATGTAAACCAGAAAAAACCATTAATGCTTGTTCATCGGCTAAGAATGCTTCTAAATTACGTCGGCTGCGCAATGAATTCGCTCTATGGTCTTTCAAAATTACGCCAAACTCGATTCCTTGAATTTGATTATCAACTTCGGCAAGCGCAGTAGTGATACCTTGTTGTATGGCTAAGCTCGATGCAGTAGCACCGCTAAAGTCCGCATCAAGGTAAATAGTATACTTTTGCTGTGCATAAACATTTGAAGTGTAAATAGTCATCAATGTGAGGTAGGAAAACAATAAATACCGAAACAAAAGTGTCATAACAAACATAAAGTATCCTTTTAATAATTAATGACATACTTGTCTTATTGATTTTAGTTAAGTTATCATTTTAGCAGGTTACTAATAAAGCTTATTCAATGTATTTATTGTTGGCGGGTTTAATATGTAGTGACTGATGTCATTTTATTAGGTCAATATAGTTTATTAGTTCGCGCCCACAATGAATAAAAAATAAGTCATAAACGAGGCTTGGAGTCAGCGCCTAAGAATCGAGGTGGGTTCAAGAATAGCATGAAGTGATTTGTATGTTTCTTAACATAATGAAACGATAGAACTTTTGATGATGAGATCTAAAAATATATTTATAATCGAAATTTGTGCAACTAGAAGGTGTGAATAGTTTGATGGTATGAGAGTTTATTTGTTTAAGACTGACAATAACTAAAATTATAACTTTAAATAAAAAATCAAAATGATTTTATTTTTTAACAACTTAGAATTTATTGTAGCTTTTAAATGGTACCCGGAGCCGGACTTGAACCGGCACGCTTTTCGGCGAGGGATTTTAAATCCCTTGTGTCTACCAATTCCACCACCCGGGCATTTTTTCTCATGATAAAGTATCAAGAGATAAAGGGGTAATTTTTTTTAGCGTAGGATATTGGAAACCTACGTAAACTTAGTCTAAATATAAACTTTGGAGCGGCTAACGAGACTCGAACTCGTGACATTCACGTTGGCAACGTGATGCTCTACCAGCTGAGCTACAGCCGCTTCGTAGAGATACTTGTACTAACTATCTTATTAAATAAATGGTACCCGGAGCCGGACTTGAACCGGCACGCTTTTCGGCGAGGGATTTTAAATCCCTTGTGTCTACCAATTCCACCACCCGGGCATAGTTATCTAAAAGATAAAGGGAGTTTTTTATAGTAGGTATTGGTAACCTACTTACTTCTTTTAGTGAAATCTTGGAGCGGCTAACGAGACTCGAACTCGTGACATTCACGTTGGCAACGTGATGCTCTACCAGCTGAGCTACAGCCGCTTCGTAGAATATTAATCTTCACTTACTACTTTTACAGGTAAAACTTCTTTTAGCATTACAACTAAAATTGGAGCGGCTAACGAGACTCGAACTCGTGACATTCACGTTGGCAACGTGATGCTCTACCAGCTGAGCTACAGCCGCTTCATGAGAGCTTTACTTTTTACTTCCCATCATCGTTAAGGATGGTACCCGGAGCCGGACTTGAACCGGCACGCTTTTCGGCGAGGGATTTTAAATCCCTTGTGTCTACCAATTCCACCACCCGGGCACAAAATGGAGGCGGATACCAGAATCGAACTGGTGTACACGGATTTGCAATCCGCTGCATAACCACTCTGCCAACCCGCCATTTTGTTAACGATGTTTTTCAATGATATCAATATCATAAGCTTGTATTTATTTAACTTAAATTGGAGCGGCTAACGAGACTCGAACTCGTGACATTCACGTTGGCAACGTGATGCTCTACCAGCTGAGCTACAGCCGCTAAATTTAAACTTAATAATTACAAACTTTAGTAAAGCGATTTGCTAGATAACGTAACATCATCTTGGCTCATTTCGTTTTACTTGCTGACTCCCTGTCAACGAAAACGCATTCTACATCTAAATATTTTCCAGTCAACTATTAAATCAAATTTTTATTCTAACTGCTTAAAAAGCGAGTCGTTTGCGCTATTTTTAACTAAACGGTCCATTTATTGGACCGTTTATAATTAAACAAAGCTTTTATAAAAGTTTACTGCCCTTTCAACTCTGGCCATGCCGCTTTGAAATAACTAATCCAAGTAGTCACGGTTAAGACCGTCGCAATAGAATAAAAGGCATAAGAAAGATAATTAATCACTTCATGTGGCAAATAAAACAGAATTAATGGAATATCATAACTAGGTTGCCAAATCAGTCCCATAATACCGAGCATTTGTGCAGCGGTTTTATATTTCCCCATATTAGAAACCGCAATAATGTCACGCTTTCCTATAGAAGACATAAATTCACGTAAAGCACTAATAAACACTTCTCTAGCTATCATGATAATAGCAGCGATGGAGACCAACCAAGAACTATAGTCTTGTGCAATCATTACCAACGCAACAACAACCATCAGTTTATCGGCTACGGGGTCTATAAACGCCCCAAAAGCTGATGACTGATTGAGCTTTCTAGCAAGGTAACCATCTAAGATGTCACTAATTGCCGCTAACCAGAAAACGGCAAATGCACCAAAATTACTCCACGAAAGGGGTAAATAGAAAATTATCAAGAAAATAGGGATCAAGACGATCCGAAATAAGGTTATTTGATTAGGTATTGTCCACATTTACTTTTCACTTCAAGTATTTTTCTTTAGTTTACACAAGTTGTTATAGCAGTGCTACGGCAGAATAAGACAAGTGTATGTAAAAGCTTTGAATAAAGTCTTGTATAGGAAAGTCTTTTCTATTTTTCAGCAGAGAGTGTAAATCGTAACACTGAACGCTTATTTATCATGAAGAGCATTATGAATTTTTTCAGCTAAAACATGGCTTATACCGGGAACTTTGGCTAAGGCGGTAATATCGGCTTGCATGACTTCTTGCAAGCCACCTAAAAACGTTAATAGGCTTTGACGTTTTTTTGCACCTATTCCTTCAATTGACTCTAAGCGAGACTTTTTGCTCACCTTTTGTCTTTTCGCTCTATGCCCAGTTATGGCAAAACGGTGTGACTCATCTCGAATATGTTGTACTAAGTGTAATGCTGGTGAGGTAGCTGGTAAAGAGATCAGCTGATGGCTACCCGCTAAAATTAACGTTTCTAGACCTGGTTTGCGTGACTCTCCTTTAGCAACCCCCACTAACAATGGTGTTCTTGTTAGTGCAAGCTGGCTAAAAAACTCTTCGGCTTTAGCAAGCTGTCCTTTACCACCATCTATAAAAACAATATCAGGTAACTTTTCTAATGCACCATGCTCTTCAGGCTTTATTGGGTTAGCTTTTAACTTCCCATAACGTTTGTTTAACGCAAATGCCATGGCTGCATAATCATCGCCAGGAGTGATACCAAAGACATTATAACGGCGATAATCCGTTTTCAGTGGTCCCTCTTGGTTAAAGACAACATTAGAGGCTATCGTTTGTTGTCCCATGGTATGGCTTATATCAAAACACTCAATACGTTGAATGCCATTTTCAAGCTCAAATACTTCGTTTAAAGCTACAAAGCGGGCTTGCATTGATTCTTTATGACTATTTCGGGTTACTAGAGCCGTTTGTGCGTTGGTACCGGCAAGCTTTAGATACTGGGCTCGCTCACTACGTGTATTGGTTGATATCTTAACGTCATACTCTGCTTGTTCACTCAATAGTGCCGCTAACTCTGTTACCTGTTCGATTGACTCTTTAATGACAATCTCTTTTGGAATACTACTCTGTACTTTGCCATGACTTAACGTTTCATTGCTTAAGTAGTGCTGAGCAATAAAAGCTTGTAATATTTCGCTATCGCTACTATCACTCGGCACTGTAGGAAAATAACTCTTACTGCCTAAAATTTTATGTTGCCTAATAAAGAGCAGATGAATACACACTTGAGTTTTGTCTCGATATAATCCCACAACATCAAGCTCTGCCACATGACCACTTACATGCTGCTGCTGCTGGACTTTACGTAATGTTACTATTTGATCACGATATTTTGCCGCAAGTTCAAAATGTAGTTCATTGCTAGCTAATTCCATTTTTTCAACTAACTGCTCTATTACCGCAGAGCTTTTTCCTTGCAAAAATAACTTAGCTAAATTGACTTGTTCTTTATAATCATCAACAGAGATTTTATCAACACAAGGCGCTGAACAACGACCTAATTGATGTTGTAAGCAAGGTCTTGACCGTGCACGATAATAGCTGTCTTCACATTGTCTAATAGGAAATATTTTTTGCATTAAACGCAAACTTTCCCAAACAGCACCAACCGTGGGAAATGGACCAAAATACTCACCTTTAACTTTTTTACCGCCACGGTGCAAACCTAGCTTGGGATGCTTATGAGCGGTAATAAGTAAATAAGGATATGACTTATCATCACGTAATAAAATATTGTATTTTGGTTGATACTTTTTTATGTAGTTATTTTCAAGGATCAGCGCCTCACCTTCCGTATGGGTAACGGTAACTTCAATGGCGGCAATTTGCTTAACTAAGACTTGTGTTTTAACAGACCCCACATCTTTTCGAAAATAACTCGCAAGACGTTTCTTTAACTGTTTGGCTTTACCTACATATATGACAACTTGCTTACTGTCATACATTCGATAAACACCAGCCTGCTCGGTAACTACACGCAAAAAAGCCTCACTATCGAAAGTTGAGGCTTTATTGGTTTGGTTCTTTTCTACATTATCAGTAGTATTTTGAGGCATTGAGGCTAATCTTTTTTAAAGAGATTTACAGCTTTTCTGTTTTTAACATACCATAGCGGATCGCTAAATGTGTTAGCTCTACATCATTACTGACATCAAGTTTTTCAAACATTCGATAACGATAACTGTTAATAGTTTTAGTGCTCAAATTTAGATGCTCTGAGATAGCAGGCACTTTATCACCACGCGTTATCATGATCATAATTTGTAATTCTCGATCGGATAACGTATTAAAATGGTTATCTTCAACCGATTTAAACTGGTTCAATGCCATTTTTTGGGCAATATCAGAAGGGAGGTAACGTTGACCACTGTGAACAGCACGAATAGCATTAACCATTTCATCTGGGCCCGCGTCTTTGGTTAAATACCCAGCGGCCCCCATCTGCATTACCTTACTGGGGAACGGATCTTCGGTATGCGCGGTTAAAACTATAATTTTAACACCGGGTGCAAAACGTAAAATTTTCTTGGTAGCCTCAAGTCCACCCATACCTGGCATATCCATATCCATGAGTAAAACATCAGGTTCATCTTTTCGGCAGAACTTAATGGCTTCTTCACCTGTTTCACATTCGCCGACAACCTTCAACCCTTTAACGCTCGTTAAAATTTTATTAATACCGACACGTACAAGGTGGTGATCATCAACCAATAAAACATTTATCACGCAAGGCAACCTTAATTAGATATGAAAAACAGCAAGGGTATAGCTAAACCACTGACTATTCAATTGATTATTATAGAAAACTAATGCTATTAAGAGTTTACTAGTCTGGTGCTATGTAAAAAAACAAGTACTTGTAAGTTGTTTTTATTAACAACAATTAGAGCTTATTATTTTTCAGCCAGTTATTTAATAAACCTATTTGCCCATTTTTATAAGCAGCATACGTTAGCCGCACTGCATTACTTAATATAACACTATCAGACCAGTTCGTTTGTTCACTAATAAGTTGATAACAATCTTTTGCTTCCGGTGACATATAGCCACGCATTTCCTGTAAACCACGCTCTTTTTGTCGTTCGCGATAGCGCTTTTGCTTCTCAGCGTTGCTCATGGCTACTTTTTTAGTAGGCAACTCGTTTGTTTGTTCGACGTTTTTCATAACAGCTTGGTTTATTTCTAGTTACATAGACCTATAATTACGTATAACGGCAGCAGAATCAAGAGATGAAATAAATTTGATATAATACCAATTACACTAATAAATTGATCAGCTTAGAGTTATGTTAGCGAGCTTAGAACAAGAAGAATTACTTAAACATAGTTATTCTATATTTCTTTAATTTTGAGCCGTTATTAGTTTGCTAATAAACTCCCAAAGGGCGATTTTAAAAGGCTTACATGCATCGTTATTAATTTCGACAAGGGAATAACCATTCTCTTCAATCAATGCCTTGCCTCTAAGCCTTTTAATTATCGCTAAGTGGTCAATTAATTAATGTACTTGGTATAAGACACTTTTTTTAAATATTTAACTGTTCAGAGTTGTTTAGTGTACAAGCGTACGCTAAAGTAGTCTCCTAAAATTTATTATCGGATTTCAGCTTATTATGGCTATGCCACAACAAAACTCATACAGTAAAGAAGATCTAGTAAAAGCAGGCACTGGGGAATTATTTGGTGAAGGTAATTCACAGCTTCCCTCTGATAACATGCTGATGATGGATCGCATAATCACCATCTCTGAAGAAGGCGGTGAAAATGGTAAAGGCTTCATCTTAGCAGAATTAGATATTACACCTGACCTATGGTTTTTTGATTGTCACTTTAAGGGTGACCCGGTAATGCCTGGTTGTTTAGGCTTAGATGCTATGTGGCAACTTGTTGGGTTTTTCTTAGCTTGGACTGGTGGTCCAGGTAAAGGTCGTGCTTTAGGTGTAGGTGAAGTTAAATTTACCGGTCAGATATTACCGACAGCAAAGAAAGTTACTTTCAAAATAGACTTTAAGCGTGTTATCAAACGTAAACTATACATGGGTCTTGCTGACGGTAGTGTTAGTGTTGACGGACGTGAAATATACACAGCTAAAGATCTTAAAGTAGGTTTATTTACTGATACAAGTAAGTTCTAAAGTAGCTTTGCCGTTATTTTAGTAAAGTATTAATTCACTGCTAATAAATACTTACGCTATAAGTTTAGATCGAAAAGCCCAGCAATTTGCTGGGCTTTTTAATAGATTCAAATGGGTTAAAATATTATTGAACTGTTCTTGGTATAACAAGTAATTGTTTATTTAAACAGCCCCTGTTGTTTATCCTCTATGGCTTCTCGCCATCCGCCAAGCCACTGTGACTTTATTGCATCAATTTGGTATGGGCAATGTTCCTTAGAACGACCAGATATACCTGCTTGGTAACCTCTTGTATGTGCCCTACTTTGGCGATCGCGTTTTTGCCGCTTCATCATAAATACACGCTCCTTGGTTGTTCTTAACAGAGACATCAATATCAGTTTTAATAATAAATAATTATTCAAAAGAAAAATCATTCATCAAATAGATATTGCCCAATTTCACTAAGCATAGTTCAAAAAAGTTGAAATACAATGAATTTCAACGTCAAATTTTAGACATAAAAAAAGCACTCAATGGTGCTTTTTTTTTATGCTTAACTATCAATAATTAAGCTATTAAATTTGCTCTTTGCAAAAATTAACGATTAAAAATTCTTCGGCGAAGACCCAATAAACTAAACAAGGCTAATATAGCAATACTGCCAATACTTGCTCCTTGTCTTTCTACTTTCTCTTCAACCGCAGCACAATCATCAATCACACCTTTAGGAATTGGCTTAAGTAAGACTGCTCTTACAACATCAATTCTTACTGCATTACCACTTTCATCAAGTATTAACTCACCTTTAGCATCGTAACTATCGGACTTGATAACGGCAGTAGCGGATATTAACCCTTCATCGTTAATATCACTGGCGTTAAGAACATTATATTCAGAATTACATTCTAGCAGTGTATTCACATCTATGATTACTGGTGAATCATTTGAAGTATCATACAAAAAACCAGCAGTACGGCGAGGATTATTTGTACTATCATTATGGCTTTCTATTTCTGCCTCACCGACAATAATACCGGTTGAATTGACTGCAAAAGCAGTACTCTTCGAGGTAGTAAAGAAATCTTTTGGCGTGATAAGCTTCATTTCACTTTCAGGAACAGTGGTATCAACATAAAAAAACTTTTTAACAGAAGTACTAATGTCATGGGTATAACCAACAGCCAAACCATTGTCATTAATATCTAATGCTCTAGAAAATGAAAAAACTGAGTTGGTATTAAATCTATAATGTAACTGATTAAAATCAAAAACAACTTTATTACCCAATTCATCCTCTTTGAATATTACCGCATAAGAGCCGCTCAATGGCTGAGTTGATGTAGGGGTGGTAACATCATTAGCATCCCAACCATGGGCATAGCCGACAGCTACTCCACTATTATTAATCGCAAGCGCTTGGCTAGAAAAAGCTCTAGTATCGTCAACATGAGGGGTAACTAACAAACCCAACTGCTCTGCTTCTACAACGTTATCAGCCGATAATGTTGCCTTAAATGCTTGGATATAATACATACCACTTTGAACTTTCTGTACACAAATTTCATAAGGAATATCATCTACAAGACCAGGATCGGCACAACCACCAGTTTCATCCAGTACATACTCTTCTCTAAGTTCACTCAACTTATAACTACTATAACCAACAGCACTGCCATTTTCATTCATATCAAAAACAGCTGAAATACCACCACCATATCGAGTTTCAATAGGAAGGACTGGGTAAATTGTCACGCCATTATCAGGAGAAAAGAATCCTCGTTGTCCGTGTTCTCTGACCCAATGGGTATGGAGATTACCAGAACTATCAGTAAATTCCGGCATTGCTAAATAAGGCGCCGATGCCGTACCAAAAGCGATATTGCTATCGGTGACGCCTTCAATAACATCAATTGTTGAACGGGTAATTACGCTTGCTGCGCTATATGTTCCGTCAAATCCAGTATCAAATATTCGTATTTCACTACTTTGGCTGCCATCACCTAGATTAGTCATGGCCGCAGTATCACCAACTATTTGATATTCAAAATTTGGGTTTTGCGATGATGAATTTCTATCTTGTAGGAATAACTTGGTCCAAGCTAAGTCATTAGCTGTTGGATTTCCAGCCTTTAACGCCTCAAAATCTTCAATTTCATCCAAACCAAATTGGTAGTCATGAAATTGCAAAGCAAAGCTTCTTATACTATTAAAATCAGTTTCACTTAAGTGTTCAAACTGCACTGGAAAATTATAGATATTAGTACCAGAAACAGCCATAACCCCTTGGATATTTTGTTTCTTACCGTAAGTATACTCAAGGTTTTCTGCATTACCTTTGTCGACTACTTCATAAGTAGCAGCGTGGCTGAAATTAAGGAAACCGACGCTTAAAGCACTGGTAACTCCTAACGCCAATATATTTTTTGCAAATTGCTTCATTCTACTTGCTTACTCTTTAAGGTTATCTGCTTAATTCGTTTACGTTAAACGAATTAAAGGCTGTTATTTAGGACTACAATTAGTTTACTACTATTGATCATCGAGTTCTTGCCATCTAGCATAAACGATCTCAAGGTTGGACTCACTTTCTGCCAACTGGTTCAAAACTTTTTGCGTTGTTTTATCATCTTTGCTAAAAAAATCAGCATCATTAACTTGTGCTTGCAGTGAATCAATCAATTTTTCTAATTCATCAATTTTTTCAGGCAACATTTCAAGTTCACGTGCGTCTTTAAATGATAGCTTTTTCTTTTTCACTTTAGGCTCTGTCGAACCGTTGCTTTGAGCAGAAGTAGCGCTGTTTTTAGTCTGCTTTTCTTGATTGCTTTTTTCTTGTACACCTTCTGCCATATTTTGACGCTGTACCTTTTTTAAAGCAAGGTATTCATCTACATCATCATAGCCACCAACAATCTGATTTATCTGCCCTGTACCATCAAAATACAAGCAAGTATTCACACAGTTATTAACAAAATCACGGTCATGGCTCACTAAAAGAACAGTTCCAGCATAATTTGCAACAACCTCTTCCAATAATTCTAATGTCTCGATATCAAGATCGTTCGTTGGTTCATCGAGAATAAGTAAGTTACTAGGACGTAAAAATAATCGTGCAAGTAACAATCTATTTTTCTCTCCACCTGATAAAGCTCTTACCGGAGTACGGGCTCTCTTAGGACTGAACAAGAAGTCTTGTAGATAACCTAATACATGGCGAGAACGACCATTAACCATAACCTCTTGTTTACCTTCACCGACAATTTCTTGCACAGTTAGATTTAAGTCAAGGGCTTCGCGATGCTGATCAAAATAAGCAATATCTAAATTAACACCTGAACGCATTTTTCCGCTCGTTGCTGCTTGCTTTTCCATGATGAGCTTAATTAAGGTTGATTTACCCGTACCATTAGCACCTATTAAGGCTAATCGATCATTACGAGAAATAAGTAGATTGAGGTTTTCAATCACTACATTATCACCAAAGGCTACACTAACATCTTCAGCTTCAAAGACCAGCTTGCCAGAGCGATCACCTTGAGTAATATTCATGGTGCTTTGATTACGCACATCACGACGAGCTGTACGTTCAAGACGAAGTTTTTCTAGCGAGCGAACTCGGCCTTCATTACGGGTACGACGGGCTTTAACCCCTTGACGGATCCATACTTCTTCTTCCGCTAATTTTTTATCAAATAGCGAGTTTTGTTGCTCTTCTACTTGTAAATCATGCTGTTTTTGTTCGATATACAAGTCATAATCACCCGGGTAGCTTTTCAATTTACCGCGGTCTAAATCTAAAATACGGGTAGATAGTCCACGGATAAACGCCCTATCATGGCTAATAAATATTATAGTGCCGGCAAAGTCCTTTAAGAATTGCTCTAGCCATAACACGCTTTCAATGTCTAAATGGTTAGTAGGCTCATCAAGCAATAAGATATCAGGGCTCGTAACAAGCGCTTTAGCCAACGCAACTTTACGTAACCAACCACCAGATAAATCACAAATTCTTGCGTCTGCATCCAATGATAAAGTAGTCATTGCTTGGTCAATGCGCTGTTCATCTAGCCAAGCATTCGCTTTTTCAAGCTCTTCTTGCACGTTTGCTAACTTGTTAAGATTTTTGTCACTTGGATCTTCGCCAATCAAGTGAATTAAGGCGTGATAACGACGGATAAGTTCGGCGTTTTCTTTTACCCCTTCAGCAACGTAATCAAACACTGTGATATCAGATGATTCTGGTGGATCTTGTTCTAACATTGACATTTTCATGGTACTAGACTTTAAAATCTGACCATCGTCTAAACCTTGCAAGTCCATTAATATTTTCATTAAAGTAGACTTACCTGCACCATTACGCCCGACTAAACATATGCGTTCGCCAGTTTGTACACTTAAATCTGCTTTGTTTAAAATCTTATCTTCGCCAAAGGCAAGCTCACCATTGGCTATTCTTAATAATTCCATAATTCCATAATTCTTGTAATTGCTACAGGCTTAGTTGTTCAACTTGCGCTTGGGTAAATGGCCAAAACAGTTTCGTATTTTCACTGCTGTTTTGTGCTAACTTTTCGAGTACGGGAATGTGTACACCATACAACTCGACCAGTGTTTTCGTTTCATGGTCAACATTTTCTTGTTCAATAATATCAACTTGCGTTAACTGCTCAACAGGCAATACCGTTAAACAAATGGCTAACGCTTGTTCACATAAATGACAGCCATCGCTACCATACAAATTATACTTATTCATTATTGCTATCTACTTACTTATGTCGCTGTACGCTTAATAGACCAACTATTATGAATGTGCTTATTACGAGCGAAATCTTTATCACGCGTAACATCAGACATTGCTTCTGCAGTTAGGCCCAATTCAACTAACGCTTCAAAATCTATCTTAAAGTTACGTTTGTTATTAGTGAAAAATATCTCACCACCTCTATTAAGTGATTTTAAAGCATCTGTGATTAAATCAACATGATCTCTTTGTACATCAAAGCTATCTTCCATACGCTTTGAATTAGAAAATGTTGGTGGATCGATAAATATTATGTCAAATTTATTAACATTCTTTTTCAACCAATCTAAACAGTCTGCTTGAATAAATTGATATTTATGACCGTTCAACTTATTTAAAGCAAAGTTATCTTCTGCCCAATTTAAATAAGTATTAGACATATCAACGGTAGTAATCGAAGCTGCGCCTTGTACCGCAGCTTGTACTGATACCGATCCCGTGTAGGCAAATAAATTAAGTAATGATTTACCTTGAGATTTCTTCGCAACTATTTGACGCGTTTTTCGGTGATCTAAAAACAAGCCTGTATCGAGGTAATCCCATAAGTTAATTTTAAACAAGGCGCCATGTTCATTAATAGTCAGCGATTGTTTCGTTTTTTCTAATCGTTCATATTGATTAGCGCCTCTTTGCTTAGCGCGCGTTTTCAAAATCACTTTATCTCTTGGAATATCTAATACCTTCGGCGCCCAATAAATAACTTCTTGCAGACGTTTTTGCGCTTTATCTTCTTCAATAGTTTTTGGCGCGGCGTACTCTTGTATCACTAAGTACTCACCGTAAAGATCAATGGCAACATTATATTCTGGAATATCACCATCATATAAACGGTATGCTTCAATTTTATTTGATTTCAACCAGCCCTTTAAATTTTTACGATTTTTCTTTAAACGGTTAGCAAACGCGCTATCTTCTTCAGCAAAGTCAGATTGCGGATTTAACACATCTTTTGCCGTTTGCTTTGCATCAAGATTATATAAAGCTAATTGACAATCTAACGGACCATTTTTAAATTTGTAACGCTTAAAACTCGACAGTTTCAACATAGAAAGCAAATCAACATTCGCCGTTAATATGGCAATACGCCAATCTTTAAACTGTGTTTTAAGTTTTTGACCGAATAAAACGAAGTTTTCTACTAACTCAGGTAATTCACCAATACGTTCACCATAAGGAGGGTTAAATAAAATGGTACCCGGCTGTCCAAAGGTATTATCCATGTCATTGGTGTTTTTACAGGTATACTCAATATATTGGTGTAATTGTGCATTACGGGCATTTTGTTGCGCCGTTCTTATTACACGTTCATCTATATCGATACCAAAGACTTTCACTTTGAGGTTAGACATATTTTCTTCAGAGCTGTCTATCGCTAGCGTTAGTTGTTTTTGCCAAACAGCGTCATCATGAGATAACCAAGACTCAAAACCCCACGATTGTCGGTTAATAGCAGGTGCTTGCTTAGCTGCCATTGAAACCGCTTCAATCAAAATAGTGCCGGAACCACACATAGGATCAACCAATGGCTTGCTGGTATCATTTAACCAACCCGAACGTATTATCAATGCTGCGGCTAAGTTTTCTTTTAAAGGTGCTGCACCGCTGTGCTCACGATAGCCACGTTGGAATAAACCTCGGCCGGAAAAATCAAGAAAAATGGTAACATTATCTCTTAGCAAGCGAGCCTGAAAACTGATTTGTGGTGCTTTTTTATCAACATTAGGGCGTTCAAAGCCTTGTTCTCTAAATTGATCAACTATCGCATCTTTAATCGTTAAGCCACCAAACTGACTATTACGTATCTCTTCACTGTAACCAACAAAGTCGATGGCAAAGGTAGTCGTTGAGTTAAAGATATCTGGCCAGTTAATACTACTAGCGGCTTTGAACAACTCATCTTTATCTTTCGATTCGCCTTCACCTATTTTGAGCATGATACGAGTAGCAAGACGAGTCCAAAGAGATATTTTATATCCCAAAGCTAAAGAAGCTTGAAAATAAACGCCTTCTGGTTTTTGTATAACGTTAAATGCGCCGAGGCTTTTTATTTCATCGAACAGTAAAACTTCAATCCCTGGAGAGGTTAAAGCTAAAAATTGTTGCGTGGATTCTTTCATGGTGACTTTCCGGAGTAAGCAGCAGAGTAAACTATGGGCGCGATTATATACACAAACGCAAAGCACATAAACAAAAGTTAACTTTAACTGTCCGAAACTGCCTGATTTTCACACGTAACGAATAACATTTATGCTAACGGTGTTTTTTTTATAAAAGCGCTTGCTTTATCGATGCTCTATCCTTACTATACGCATCGCTTTCAGGGAGTAACCTTTCTGAAAGAATCTTCTCGCAATAAGAAGTAAAATATTGTGGCTTGTTTAAGTAATCTCTAGCAATAGTAATATTTAAACCATTCGGACGCGGGATGGAGCAGCCTGGTAGCTCGTCGGGCTCATAACCCGAAGGTCGTCAGTTCAAATCTGGCTCCCGCAACCAACTTCGCTAAAGTATAAATAGCAGGTCGTCAGTTCCCTCTTCATAAGATAGGGCTCCAACAACCAATTCTCTGATAATAGAATTAAAACAATTATTGGCTTGTTTAAGTATTTTCTAGCGATAGTGATATTTAAACCATTCGGACGCGGGATGGAGCAGCCTGGTAGCTCGTCGGTCTCATAACCCGAAGGTCGTCAGTTCAAATCTGGCTCCCGCAACCAATTCTCTGATAATAGAATTAAAACAATTATTGGCTTGTTTAAGTGTTTTCTAGCAATAGTGATATTTAAACCATTCGGACGCGGGATGGAGCAGCCTGGTAGCTCGTCGGGCTCATAACCCGAAGGTCGTCAGTTCAAATCTGGCTCCCGCAACCAACTTGTTTCTTTAAAGAGATAAGTATAAAAAGTAAATTCTTAAGTTTGAATTAAAACAACTTGGCTTGTTTAAGTACTTCTAGCAATAGTGATATTTAAACCATTCGGACGCGGGATGGAGCAGCCTGGTAGCTCGTCGGGCTCATAACCCGAAGGTCGTCAGTTCAAATCTGGCTCCCGCAACCAACTTGTTTCTTTAAAAAGATAAGTATAAAAAGTAAATTCTTAAGTTTGAATTAAAACAACTTGGCTTGTTTAAGTATTTTCTAGTAATAGTAATATTTAAACCATTCGGACGCGGGATGGAGCAGCCTGGTAGCTCGTCGGGCTCATAACCCGAAGGTCGTCAGTTCAAATCTGGCTCCCGCAACCAACTTGTTTGTTAAAAGATAAGTATAAAAATTATTCTTAAGTTTGAATTAAAATAACTTGGCTTCCTACTTTATTGTAGGTCATTCGGACGCGGGATGGAGCAGCCTGGTAGCTCGTCGGGCTCATAACCCGAAGGTCGTCAGTTCAAATCTGGCTCCCGCAACCAATCTAAATATTTCTAATAAATCACTCGCTATAACCCTCCTAGCGGTTATAAATAAATCGATAAAATTTATCATACCTGTTTAAAATCTGGCACCCGCAAGACATTCAATATCTATCTTCAAATAAAATCTAGATTCAATCCCTCACTCTAGTACTCATTAATTACCGAAAATTAACACTGTCTGTTGAAAGCTCAATATCCATAACCAATTCAATATAAACTCCCCTTTTAAAAATTCCAAAGTGATTACTTCGATTAACTAAGCCATAAAGACCACCGCAACAGCATTTACCTGTTTCGAACTTTTATTGCCATAACAGTGAGGAAGATGACCATGGAAATAAATTAAGTTACCAGCCTCCACCATGTACTCTTCTCCTTGTACTTCAACACAAGCAATCCCTTCCAAACACAAAAACAACTCATGACTACCTTCTGGGTGTGGCACCCCTTTGCTATAACAATTCGGCTTCATACTAATATCATTTATTTGTAATTTCTGCGTACTAATAGGACTCGTTCGGGTGCTAGAAAATTTACCATCATCTAATTGAATCACCGGCATATCTTTACGAGATACCTCGGTAACATGCGCTGATTGCCGACTGATTAAATCATCAACTGAGACACCCAATGCTTGTGCTACTTTAACAACCAAGGTGATGCTTGGATTTGATTGTTCACTTTCCATATTAGCCAATGTTGCTCGTGGGATATCAGCCATATCAGCTAACTTAGTTTGCGTTAGTTTATGCTGAGCACGTAACCTTTTTATACCTTCACTAATGGGGTTGATCACTAGTTATCTCCATAATTCTGCGTATTGATTTACCACGATGTGAAAGACTTAATCAAGTAAGTCAAACAGTTATATTTAGGACTACAAAATATCAACATATTGCCACCCTTTATTCTATTATTAAAACATATTGTTAATTTATTGTCATTTATAGTGTATCTGCTCTAGACACTGTCGAAATTTTCATTACAATCTAGCCATCTTATCAATCTTGATAATTTCACTCATCAAAATGTCCTGGAGAATAATATGAATGTTGACCAACATATCAAAGTAGCACAATGGCACTTAGAGCAAGCTCGTTTACATAACGTTAGCGCTCACACTTGTGGCTGTCCTGCTAACAAGCATGACCAACGCGCAATCGACGCAGTTGAAGCTGGCTTAATCATTGAAGAGAAAGCGTGTACTTTAGAAGCTAAAGAAGCGCGCGTTTAAGCTGAAGTTTAAAGCCAATTGAATAGTAAAAACCGATAAATTTTTTTATCGGTTTTTTTATACCCTTCGACATTGAATCTGCCTATATCTCTCTTAATACCCTCTCTAACAATCAATTAATAACTCATTAATAATCAATACTATCCTTTAATTATTGTCATTGAGTATTTATCATTGAATAATCCCGTTAAGATAAATATAGTGTTTACTTAGCACTGATAATTTACACAAAAAAAATTTACAAGGATTTCTATGGCTGGTGCAAGTTTACTAACCCTATTGGATGATATTGCCATGCTACTTGATGATGTAGCTGTTTTATCAAAAGTTGCCGCTAAAAAAACCGCAGGAGTTCTCGGTGATGATTTGGCTGTAAATGCTGAGCAACTTTCTGGCGGCTTAAAAGCAGACCGAGAGCTACCCGTCGTTTGGGCTGTTTTTAAAGGCTCTATGCTTAATAAAGCCATTTTAGTACCCATTGCTTTATTACTGAGTTACTTTCTACCTATCGTAATAATGCCTTTGTTAATGCTCGGTGGTGCTTATTTGTGTTACGAAGGTTTTGAGAAAGTGTGGCATAAGTTTTCCCATAAAGAAGAGCAGAAAGAGCAACATGAAGAACTAGTAACTGCACTGCAAGATGAAAATATAGATATTACCCTTTATGAAAAAGATAAGATCAAAGGTGCTATCCGAACTGACTTTATTCTCTCAGCAGAAATTATAATTATTGCATTAGGAACTGTCGCAGACAAACCGATAACAACTCAAATATCAGTCTTAATTTTTATTGCTATTTTGATGACAATCGGAGTTTACGGCTTAGTGGCGGGTATTGTAAAAATTGATGATGGTGGTCTTTTACTGATTCAAGATAAGTCTGTAAACCTTTGGGCAAAAGCAAAACGTTCTTTAGGTTATTTTATGATTTCTTTTGCGCCGAAATTAATGAAGTTTTTAGCTTTTGCAGGCACTATCGCTATGTGGTTAGTCGGTGGCTCACTTATTACTCATGGCGTACCGGCGTTTCATCACACTATTGAATCCGCAACACACTTTGCAAGTAACCTTCCTGTTTTTTCAGGAATATTAGTTTTGCTTACGCCACTGTTAATCGACTTATTCGTTGGCTTTACTTTAGGTGCCCTACTGGTATTTATCTCTTTAGCTATTATGAAAGTAGCTAAAAAAATAAACAATTAATGGTATAAAATTAGTGGTTAGTTAATGCTTGATAAGCGCTTAACTAACCCTTAGCTTTATGCCACTAATTAAGAATTAGCTAACGAGTAAAACTAATTTACCAACATTCTTATTATTTGCCATTTTTTCATGGGCCTGCTCAACTTGATCCCATGGATAAACCGAGTCAATGATCGGTTGAATTCGACCATCAACTAAGTCCGCATAGAAATCATTAATGAAACTAGCAACGAGCTGAACTTTATAGTCCTCACTGCGATTACGTAACGTTGAAGCAGATAACGTTAATCTTTTTGCCAACAGCTTTGCTATGTCAACTTGCGAGCAATATCGTCCACCTAACATTGATAAAGTAACTATGTGTCCATCAAGCGCCGAAACATTAATGTTTTTAGCTAAATACTCACCACTAACAACATCAATAATGACATCTTAACCTGAAGGTATATTTTTTTTAGACCAAGAAACAAAATCCGTATCTTGGTAATTTATAGCACAATCAGCGCCAAGAGCTAGGCACGCTTTCGCTTTAGATTCACTACCCACAGTGACCGTAACATGACATTGCTTCGCTTTAGCAAGTTGTATGGCAGCACTACCCACACCGCTCGCGCCCGCATGTATAAGCACCTTACTTTTATCCGCTAACTTAGCAATACTGAATAAACTTTGATAAGCAGTTAAAAACACTTCCGCACAAGCTGCTCCTTGTTCAAAAGTAAATTGCTCGGGTAAACAAAATAGTTGCCCTGCTTTTACTTTGACATATTGCGCATATCCGCCACCTGCAACTAAAGCGAAAACTTTATCACTTACCTGCCATGGCTTTGCTAAATGATTATCGGAAACCGCCTCTCCACATCGTACAATTTCACCCGAAACTTCCAAACCAAGGATTGGTGACTCTCCCGCAGGAGCTGGGTATTTGCCAGCGCGTTGCAATAAATCGGCTCGATTAATTCCTATAGCGTGAACTTTAATCAAGCACTCATCCGCCGCCAGTTCAGGCATGTCGGTTTGACTAAACACTAATGATTGCTGGTTATCAACATGGATATATTTCAAAGAGATCACCTTACGTTAGGCTTTATTGGTTAAAGCTAGAGAGGAATTACGCTAAATAATAGTTAAGCTAGTGTAGAAATTAATAAAGTGCATAAACTTATACACTTTATCTAATAACTTTAGTTAATAAGCTTAACTTGGGGGGTTAAGCTAGTGGCGTTAAAGCAACAGAGTTGAACTCGACCTTGCTCCAACCACTTTGCATAAAGTTACGAATATTACCGTGGTCATTGCCTTGTGGATTATTTACCACGTCTTCACGATAGAAACGGCCGAAACAAGCTAACGTTTGTTGTTCAGTTAACTGATTAAGTTTGGCAAAATAAAATATCTTGCATGAACCTTCATTCGTGCCAGCTTCATTAAGTAAATCACCATTATTGAACGTTGCAGGTAGATAACGGTAGTTTTCACTAATAATTTGCATTACTTGTTCAAAGCTTACTTGTTCGGCATTTAAATCTAACTGGTTGATAAAATCAGCTACAGTCATATTTACTTCTTGAGTACTCATTAAACATCACCTGTTTTTAATCTAGCTTTTGCTTCCTCGACTTTAGAAAAGTCTAAACCTAGTTCATTAACCGCTTGCTCAATAAGGCTAGGGTCTGCCATGACTAAACTCATAATAGCTTGTAGTTTCTCTGGTGGAATACCAAGTTGTGTAATGAATGCCATTGCCATCATAGGGTTTTCAGTGAGCGCCTGAAACATCTCACTAATTTTTTCATCACTGATATTTAATTCTTTTAAAATTTGAATAATCGGGTTCATTAATTGTCTCTATTTAATATTAGGTATAGCGTTAGTAATAATCAGGCTGGTTTCACAAATATAGCCCTATGCGTCATGCAGATTATAATATCAAATTATAAAGAACTTTACAGACAGCAGCCCATTAATAAATAAAATATCTAATTAACTCACTACACTATTGGAAAAGAAAAAGTATAATAGCGCTGAATTAACGCAGACAAAACACACAATAACTGAGCCATTACTAAATTAATGATGCTCATATAACGCAAACGTTCCTAACTATCTATCATAATTTATGCCATCAAAATTTAAAAATGCAGAGTTTGAGTCTCCTAAATTAAAGTATTTATCTGCTTACTCAGCACAAATACAAATGCAAGTTCAGCAAATGCTCGAACAAAAAAATTTAGAGAAGTATTTATTAAACAAATACCCAACGGTCCATGAGGTAACTAACGACAAAGCCCTACGTGGTTATGTTATGTCACTAAAGAACCAGTATTTGAAAAAGTCATCCCCTTTAAGTCAGATAAAATATGACGATAAAATTCATATCATTAATAATGCTTTAGGCCTGCACACATATGTATCTCGCGTACAAGGCAACAAGCTTAAAAGTAAAAATGAGATACGTATAGGTAGCCTATTTAAAAAGGCCCCTGAAGCTTTCTTAGCCATGATAGTAGTGCACGAATTAGCACATCTAAAAGAAAAGGAGCATAACAAGCCGTTTTATAAGTTATGTCAAAGCATGCTGCCCGATTATCATCAATTAGAGCTAGACTTACGCATTTACCTTACCCAAGTTGAAATGATTGGAGATATTTACACCTAAGACCAATTAAGTCGCTACTTTCCACTTATTTGCTCAAGTAATTTTATATAAACTACTGAGCTACAACCAAAAAATATAATACTAATATGTCTGAAACTAAAATTAAATTTGAACTCGAAAAAGAAAACAAGAACAGTGTTCGCTATAAAGAAATCCCCAAGGATGGCATGCCACCAATTTTAGGCTCTATTTACGTTCAAAAGTGGTATGCAGGTAATAGCAAATATCTAGAAGTGACTGTTAATAAAGTGGATTAATACATTTTTATTTAAACTGTTACCACGTTAAAAGCAAAAAACCAGAATACCTTATAAAGGTAATTCTGGTTTTTTTGGGTTAACCGATAGTTAAACTAACGGTTATGATTTCTGCTTGTTATGCTTGATATAACATAGCTAGAAAATCTTTAGACTCATTCAACTGGCTAAATTTAAACAATTTTGAACCTGCTTGGTCTTTAACAACAACATTTAATTTGTTGATTGAAATAGACTTTACTGGTGCTTCAATAGCGTAAATCTTACCTTGATAAGTATAAGACATAATATAACTACTTTAATTGCGTAAAACGCAACATTAAAAAGCCCATAACTGCATATACATAATTGATAATAATACGATGAACTAACCGAAAATGACTCGGGATCTCATGCAGCAAAAAGCTTTAATTTAATAACTTTTTATTAAGGTGTTGGCTGACTGTGAAAGGGAAAGACAAAACACGAAAAAATCACTGGGGATTAACACCAATTAGATGAGGAAGGCTAATTGATGTTGGGCAATATACTGGGCTTTGTTGATAAAGTAAACATTTATTTTATTAAACACTAAATTATCGCTAAAGCATAATGAAAATGTTGTAAAGAAATAGTTATGATTCTGCGTCAAAACTCGCTTCAGCAATTCATCTGAATGCAATGAACCTCAACCTCAATTAACTTAGACACATAATGTCGTAAATCGCTATTCCTTCACTCCTTTCCCCTCCAGATAATAACTAGGGCCCTTCTCAATGCTCCTAGTTATCTCCTTACAATCGTATAGTCTGAGACGTTATACGACTTATAGTAGTGCCTTTATACCTTGAGTTAACCCTTCAACCGTTAAAGGATACATTTTATTAGCAACAATGCTTTTCATAATATCGATGGAACTATAATATGACCACTGCCTTTCCTCTTGTGGGTTTAACCAAATACTCTTATCGAAATGGCTTAATAACCTTTTCATCCAAACACTGCCAGGCTCTTCATTCCAGTGCTCTACACTACCGCCAGGATAAGTAATCTCATAAGGTCCCATCGTCGCATCCCCAATGAAAATCACTTTATAGTCACTACCATAAGTATGAATGACTTTATGAATATCAACGGGTTCACTGGTTCGACGGTTATTGTCTCGCCATACATGCTCATAAACACAATTATGAAAGTAAAAGAATTCTAAATGCTTAAATTCAGTGTGCACCGCTGAAAACAGTTGTTCACACACCTTAATATGATCATCCATGGAACCACCAACATCAAAAAACATCAGTAATTTAATGGCATTGTGTCGCTCAGGTTTCATCTTAATATCAAGATAACCCGCATTACGAGCGGTAGCAGATATCGTATCATCAAGTGCCAATACATCACTGGCACCAGTACGCGCAAATTTTCGAAGCTTGCGCAGGGCAACTTTGATGTTTCGTGTGCCAATTTCAACGTTATCATCTAGATTTCGATATTGACGCTTATCCCACACTTTTACGGCTTGGCGATGTCGAGAGTTTTCTTGACCCACTCTTACACCTTCTGGGTTGTAACCATTTGCACCAAATGGCGATGTACCACCCGTGCCAATCCACTTATTACCCCCTTCATGGCGTTCTTCCTGCTCTTTCAAGCGTTCAGCCAAGGTTTCCATTAATTTGTCTAAACCGCCCATGGCTGAAATCTTTGCTTTTTCTTCATCAGAAAGCATTTTTTCAAAATGTTTCTTTAGCCAATCTTCAGGTATTGCCGACAAATCAAGTTCAATGGTTGATACGCCTTTAAAATAGTCCGCAAAAGCACGATCAAATTTATCAAAATAACTTTCGTCTTTTACCAGAACTGCGCGGCTAACGACATAAAAATCATCAATATTAGCAAACACTACGTGCTGCTCTAATACGCGAATCAAGTCTAATAATTCACGTATGGTACAAGGCACTTTGTAGTCTCGTAATTTACAAAAAAAATCAATTAACATATGACTTTTGACCTCTGGTGATTCTATTTATCGATGAGAGCGATGCATAAAAGCAAGCTTTTCAAACAAATGTACATCTTGCTCATTTTTCAATAAAGCGCCATGTAAAGGCGGGATCACTTTTTTGGTGCGAGTTTCTTGTAAAACGTCAATATCGATATCTTCAGCTAACAGTAACTTTAACCAATCAATCAATTCCGAAGTTGAAGGTTTCTTTTTAAGACCCGGTATTTCGCGAAGATCAAAAAATAGCGCTAACGCTTCATCAAGCAGTTTTTGTTTGATGTTAGGAAAATGCACATCAACAATAGCTTTCATTTCTTCTGCTTCAGGAAAACTAATGTAATGAAAGAAACAACGACGCAAAAAGGCATCAGGCAACTCTTTCTCATTATTTGAGGTGATAATAATAATGGGTCTTTGCTTAGCAACAACTTTCTCTTGCGTTTCATAAACAAAAAATTCCATTTTATCGAGTTCTAATAACAGATCATTAGGAAATTCAATATCAGCCTTATCTATTTCATCAATTAATAAAACCGGTCTTTGATCAGCCGTAAAAGCATGCCACAGTTTTCCTTTTACTATGTAGTTACTTATATCATGAACTTTTTCATCGCCTAGCTGACTATCCCTAAGACGTGATACCGCATCATATTCATATAACCCTTGCTGAGCTTTAGTGGTTGATTTGATATGCCAAGGAATTAACTCTGTCCCTAAACTCAATGCTAACTCTTCCGCAAGCATAGTTTTCCCAGTGCCCGGCTCACCCTTAATTAGCAAAGGTCGTTCGAGTGTAATTGCCGCATTGACAGCAAGTTGCAGTGCTTTAGAGGCAATATAGTTACCCGTGCCATTAAATGATTTCATGTTTTTCCCACTTATTGTTTACAAATTAAACTAAGGTATTGATTAGATATGCCATTTCATGTGACCAAATAGAAAAATGACACTTAATATATTTATATGATGCTAACTTTAACCTGTTAGTAACAATTTTCCACAGGATTTAAAAAATAGTTGAAATAAGCAGGAGATATATACTCGTTAGCAATCAAGGTACATGTTGTAGAGTGCTTTGAATGATAGCAATAATACGATTAATACCGAGCAGAAAAATAAACTAACAATAATTAGACAGACTAGATCAAGAAACCTGTAAGTAGTGGTTATATTTATAGTTTAAGCTATATACAATCGAGGTAGATTAGAACTTGCTTAGGATGAGCAGTGTTCAATAAAGGGAATTATTTATTGTTATAGTAGGAACGAGCAATATGTTAAAAAACCTGTCACTGGCTAAAAAAATTCACTTAGCACTAACCTTAATTGGCGCTATTTTTTTAAGTACAACGATTTTCTTTTTTCATCATGATGAAAAAGAGCTGGCAGAGCACTTTGTTGAACGAAATCTTGAAAGCCTTGCACTTAATTACTTTGACTCTGTCAATACCATGATGCTCACTGGCACTATAGCTAATCGACAACTTATTCAAAATAAAATTCTCAGCCAAGACGATATCGTAGAAGCAAGAATTCTACGTACTCAAGCGGTTAATAAAGTGTTTGGTTAAGGCTTCTCTGATCAGAGTGCGAAAAGTGCATTCGAACGAGAAGGTTTAGCAGGTAAAAGAGCGTTCAAAAAGTTTGAACTTGATGGAAAGCGTATGATGAGCTTTATTATACCTGTCAAAGCGAGTTCAGATTATCGCGGTACCAATTGCTTAACTTGCCATCAGGTTAGTGAAAATGAAATATTAGGTGCGGTAAAACTTACCTATGACTTATCAACAGTAGATAAAGAAATCACCAGCTCTATTACCCAAGCTGCAATTTTACAATTGGTCATTACCTTAATTTGTTTTACCTTATTAAGCCTTACCCTGAGAAAACTAATTTTCTTCCGATTAAAACGCCTAAGCAACTCTATTACAACGGCTGCTGAAGAGCTCGATTTAAATAAAGAAATTAAAGTTAATTATCAAGATGAACTTGGTTCCGTTAGCATAGCGCTAAATGACATGATGAATAAGTTTAAAGTTAGCTTCATGTCAATTGCCCAAGCTAGTGAACAATTAACTGAATCAGCTAAAGAAGTTGATAAAATATCTTCGCTAACACTCGAAGCAGTGTTAGAGCAAAAAAATGGCACTGACTCTGTCGCTGCTGCAATCAATGAGTTAGATACCTCTGCAAATGAAGTGCAACATAATACGCAAAGTGCAGCCGATAAATCGGTTTCAGCAAATGAAAGGACCTCACAAGGGTTAATTCTTGTTGAACAAGCGAGGGTTGGCATTAATGATCTCAGAGATAAGGTTGTTGAAAATACAGCGATGATCACTGACTTAAGCAATAAAACTAATGAAGTCGGCAGTGTTTTAGAAGTCATTACCGCCATTGCTGAGCAAACAAATTTATTGGCGTTAAATGCTGCGATAGAAGCGGCAAGAGCTGGCGAACAAGGTAGAGGTTTTGCTGTCGTCGCCGATGAAGTCCGTTCTTTAGCAACACGTACTCGTGAATCCATTGAGCAAATACACGTGACCATGAGTCGATTACAAATAGGCGCAAAAGGTGCTGTTGATTCAATGAATGTGGTGAGTCAACAAGCCAGCGAAAAAGCAGAAGATGTTGCCAATGTTGCTGACTTATTGACAAGTATTAGTGCTGAAATTCAGGAATTAGACGAACTTAACTGTCAAATTTCAGATGCAGCGACGCAGCAGAACTTAGCCGCCGATGAAATTAATATTAATGTCGTTAATATAAGTAATGTGGCTGAAAAATCGAGTGATGATGCTATTCGAGGGAAAGAGATTAGCGAGCATTTGTTGTCACTTGCTTATGAATTAAATGCCCAGTTAACAAAATTTAAATTATAAAGCTAACAACAGTGATACTGATACTAAGTAGTGCTCAACTAATGTTGAACATTATTTAGTATGCAAGTTTAGCCTATTTTATTTGACTCAAGATGCCTTAGGATTAATTATTCTTAGTAAAGCGCATAGTTATTTCATCTAATAGCTATGTCCTTAATAATTAACTTAAGCCATAATTTTTTGTATGGCGATGAATAAATTATTTTACCGCTAAAATTTCAATCAAACTAATACGTTCATCATCAAGATTACGACGCATGTTATAAGCTTTGGTCTTAATGTCATTGCCAATTAGCATATGTAAACCTAGTTCTGGCAGTGTCGACTCTCCCGTAGGTTCTTTCATGCGTGCAAAGGCCTTTTGTGCCAAATCGGTCTTGTCGTTCCAAACTTCAATCTTAAAACCAGTGGATGCAATTAACTCGCGGAATGGTTCTTTTGGTATCAAAAAACTCATCGAACTGTCTTGAGCCCACGGCACAGGAAAATAAATAGGTTTATCTTCGTGACCACACACCTCATACAATACAGCACGCGCACCAGGTTTGAGTACACGATACATTTCTTTTAACCAACCCAACTTGTCTTCGACATTCATATTCATCTGAATTGACCAAGCACCATCGAAAGTATTGTCCCCATAGGGCAATTCCAGCGCACTACCAACATTGAATTTAACATGGTCTTGCATGTTGAGTAATTGTGTCAATCTTTCTGCTGCGTCAATGTATTCATCACTTAAATCTATACCGGTAACATGACAACCGGTTTCATGTGCCAAGCGACGTGTTGAACCGCCAACACCACAACCCACATCAAGGATGTGCATATCAGGAGTGAAATTACCAAGTTCAATCAGCTCTTTAGTGGCGATATCACCACGAATATGAAATTCATCAACAGGCTGAAGGTCATCAGGTGTGACCTTAGATAAATCTTTACCTAGATTATTGAGACCTTCAATTATTTTATTATACAAATTGTTCGGAGAGTAATAACTGTGAATATGCTTCATATAGATAATCTTGACTCAAAAGTAATGTGGGATAACTGTCTACAAACTATACATGATAAAGTCAGATAGTTAATAAAAATTATAAACTTATCCAAGTCTGTTATTGAGCTATATCAATAACATGGCAAATTTAGTCCATGCTAACCTCTAGGGTATAAATTAATCTTTTCGTGGTTAAATCTATTTTTATTAATTATACTGAATAAATAATATACTGACTTTATAAAACACCTAATTAGATGTTAATTAAACAAAAATTTCATTTTAAAACACTGGTTTTCTTAATATTATCTCTATTAAGTCATCATTCAATCGCTAATAATAAAACTCATTTTGAAGAGCTATTTTCCACCTCTGTCGTACTAACAGATTCAGAAACGATAACCTTGGGTGTTGGCAACTTTGATCCCGACAAGTTATTAAAACCCCACGAAAAGAGTTTTTCTGAAAGTGACTCTATCAAGCTAAGAAATGAGTTAACCGTTTACAGTATCCCTTATACTTGGCGTTTGACTAAAGATACATCTAAAAGTAAGTCTGAAGATAAGGCTAAAAAAGAAAATCCTAACTATTTTTATCGAGATGAAATAACCGCATCGCTCTCTTACCTTAAGCAAGAAAATAAAAGTGACTTGCTCTCTAGCTCTACCATGTCTGATGATAATAAAGATGAAGTTTACTCTGCCTATCTCGCCTATAGCCTACATAGTCAACTTAATGAGAATTGGAATTTAAGAACAAGAGTTGGTTCCTATTTAATGCACCATAAAAATAAATACAATTATAACAGCGAAGAATCAAAGCAATTCCAAGATGAATTAGATGGCATTTTTTTAAATTTATCAGCTAATGCTTTCATTATTGAACCTAATGTAAAGCTAACTTATAGCCAAAACAAAGATTGGGGAAAGTGGGAGTTTAGCAACGATTTAAATGTATTTACTGGCATAACATTTAATGGCGCTAAGTCTAGCCAAGAAGCAAAACCGACTGGTTGGCGTTTAAACAATGGCTTTAAATTTCACTTTAATGTTAATCAATCAAAATTTCATGCTGAATCAATTTATGTAAAAATTCAACGTTCTGATATTGGTGGCGATATGGTTAATAGTTTAGGTACGGATCATTTCTATGAATTTGGGGTAGGTTTATTACTCGACACGCGTAAATTTACGACTTTAGCGGATAATATTGGTATCGGCATTAATATTCATAAAGGCAGCGCACTTACCGGTGGTAGTATCGTATTTTATTTTAATGAGCTATAAAAAAATCTTTGAACGCTTTGAGGAGATCATGGCAAGTTAACGTGGCCCAAAGACCACTTTATTATTCGAGTGCATAAATGCATTTACTTGAGCAACTCTGCTTTTTGTCCTAATAACTCAGCATCTTTAGCAACACGGTCAATAAGACGCTCTATGGTAGGCTCACCTGCTGCTGGCGCCGTACCGCTGTGTGTTGCAAAAAAGGCATAACCTTCAACTTCTACACCGCCTTTCATACCTTTCATAGATTTAGCCAGTAGCGTTATCTTATCTTTATCAACGCCCCATTGAACACTGCCCTCATAACCAACCAGAGGCGAAGTGAGTACTTTAATATTTTTTTCATCAATTTCTATTTTCATTGCAGCAAACATAATGCGTGTAGCCACCTGCTTTGAAATAAGATAAACATGATCACTGCCTGTTTGGTTTGGGTCAAGTGAGGAGATGGTATTTGAACAAGCCGAAACGACAAGCAACAGAATCAAAATCATACTTTTTTTAAGAATCGTAAACATAAATTATTTCCTTTTATCATTATGAATTTGTACTTTTATTCACACAAAGCTCTTACTTTAACTAAAGCATGATCAATATCTTTATCACTTTTAGCCGTCAATGCTTCTCGTCTAGCTAAATCACATGCTTTAGCTTGTGATTTTTGCTGAGCAACAACGTCTGCTGAGCTGAGTGCTTTATGGTTAGGATTAATACAGAAGCTATTCGACACGCCTCTTAAGTTAATATGTTTACCATGCGTTTCAATTGCGGCACATTCACCTTCACTTAAACGGCCGGTTTCAATTAATATTTTCTTAGTCTGCTTATTCACCTTAAGCGTGTATAAATAAACACGTCTATCACCTTCTATTGCAGAAGTTATCGCAAAACCTGCCGCTCCACCATCAAGCGCTCCTTTTAAATCATGTCCTATGGCCAAACCTATGGCACCGCCAATAAACGCATTACGGGCAATGGTTGAATCGGGTGTTGTTACTTGTACTGAAGTTACCGTGCCATAATCGATTGTTTGTTTCTCTTTAGCGAAAGCATTTGCTGTAATAAGTGCAGCGGCTAAAACAGCTAGAGTAATAGTTTTTTTCATTAAATATCCTTTATTTCAATAGATTAAAACGGTTAACTTTAAATATTCTTTATCGACTCACTTCCTCAAGCTTTTAAATTGATCGCTCGGTGTGAATAATATAAATAGACTAAAAATCATATGCATTGCATAACTTGCCTGCTCGCTTATCAAAGCCACCGCTATGAACTCAAGCAAGAGTACAATCACCAATGTTATCCATCCCGGTAATCCAGTATCTCTGATTCTTTTTGCTGCAATATTTACATAAGAGAAACAAACAGCCCCCATAAACAAGGCAAAAACGAACAAAAAAGGCAGGGTAAACCATTCTCTTATCGTATTTTGGGCGTGCTCTAAATCCCCTGAAACGATATGTTCACCAACACCCATTAAAATAATTGTTAACACAATAAAAGTAAAAATGAATACTGAAAGCAATAATTGATAACCTAAATAAGGTAGGCGTTTCAATCGACCAATGCTTAACTCTTGAAAATAATTATTGAGTATATTCACGTTGTAAGCACCTTTATTATTTTAGTTAAAATTGAGAATGCATATCGTTTAATGCCTGATGCAAACTGTCATCATCGTTATTGATTAAAGGATCATCCAGTTGCGGTTCATCTGAAAGATCTGGTATTGCTGATAAATCTTGATCTTGCTTGTCATCATCTAATGGACTTTCAAACGGGTCAACCGCACTACCATCATCTAACAAGGGATCAGCATCGTCTCCCATTGGCGCATTATCGAATGCAGACAACACATGGCTATCATCCGTTTGAACATCCTGTGCCTGACTATCGGCTTTATTAATACCAAGCATGTTCAGGTAATGATCTACTGGATTAACCGTGTGTACAGTATCTGCGATCTGTCCTGCGTCTGGTAATAACGGCAATGTGAAGTCAACAATACTTCCTTCATCATCTGCAGGTATTTTATCGTCTACCTGATAAACAGAATCAGCATCTATTTGTACCGTAAAAGCGTCAATGTCTACTGGTTTCTCCGGTTCATCGTTGTCCGATGGTGGGGCTGGACTCGCAGAGGGTTGACCATCAGTATGCCCATTTATTATCATCTCGAATTCTTTAGAAATAACACCGCCATTTCCATCATCAACGATTACTGTAAAATGATCCTTTAGCTCTTCACCGTCATTTAATTTATCAACATCAGAATTCTTATCGTTTAGTGTATAAACCCAAACATTACCGGCTAGGACGACATTTCCATAGCTGGCACCATGGCTTGAATCAAGATTGAAGGTGTGGGTATCCGTGGCGTCAACATCATCAATAATAATAGCAGTCGCAGGGCTTAGTCCTTTATCCTCTAAAACAGTATAAATAGGATCCACACCACTTTGATTATGGCTATGAACGGCTGGGATATCATTAGTGCCTATGATAGTCATGGTGATGTCATGGCTTGTTCCATCTGCCGAATGTACCGTAATAGTTTCTGTTTCTGTCTGTCCTTCTGCTAATTGTTGTACCTTCAGATGGTTATTGTATAAATCATAGGTCCAATGACCATTGCTATCGATATGTGCATGACCGTAGCCTTTACTGCCTACGATACCAACGCCACTTTGTTCAGCGATAAAACCTGGAGTTCCATCGGGATCATTAACGGTTAAAGTACCCGAAGTGCTAGTTAAGTTATCTTCTGTTACTGCGCCACTAGATTGCCCTTTAAAGATTGCCGGATCATCAGTCTCTGCAATATTAAAATAAACCGAGCCAGGTCCCGAATCAACATGACCATCATTAGCCGTAAAGTGAATAACTGCTAAATCATTCTTTCCTACTGTATTGTAGTTTGCTGAAGGGGTAAATATTAAGCTATCGACATCAGTACCTTTAACTGTATCGCCAATATTAATAATATGGCCATTAAGGTGAAGTTGCCCGTGGGCAACTTGGGTAATGGTAATATGATCCAGCGAATCACCGTCAATATCTTTAAACGAAAAGTCGGATTTACTAAGGTTCTGTGAGGTATCTTCGTCAATGGTCATTTGGATTTGACCAACCGTCGGCGCATCATTAATAGCATTAACATTTAAGGTCATAGTTGCACTCGCTGAATCACTATGGCCATCATTTGCGCTGAATTCTAGATGCGCATACTGACTACCATTTTCATCGTGAGTGGGCGTAAAAATTAAATGCCCTGCGACAATATCTGCTTTATCAATCTGCTGATTTGCTGTTATTGACTTGCCATTTAGCGTTAAAATACCATCAGTGGGTATTTGAGTAATGTTGATATGAACTAAAGGGTCACCATCAACATCATTATATCCAAACTCGCTAAGTGTAAAGCTATGCACGGAGTCCTCATCTATATTTACCGTATTTGCACTCACCGTTGGAATGCTATTTTCATCAGCCCCATTAATAACGATATTAACTTCATGACTGACACTGCCACCATGATTATCAGTGACGATGACGGTAAAGGTATCAGTACCTTGTTGACCTGTGTTGAGTGTGTTTAGGTAGGTATCGTTGTTATCTAAATGATAAACCCACTTCCCTTGCTCAAAGGTGACTCTACCGTGTTGTGGTTGATTATGGGTATCAATACTCAATGACTGAGTATCCGATTTATCAAGATCTGAAATATCTATATTTCCAGAGACTAAATTGGTTTGCCCATCTTCAATAACTGTCCCTCTTAATGTTGAGCTTGCATCAATTACTGGGGATTGGTTGGTACCACAAATTGTAAAATCGAAGTGGCCAGTATCTGTAGCTCCTGAAGTATCGATTAACTCAAAATTAAATAAAGTATGCGATAACTCACCCGCAGCTAATGATTCAGCATCATTCGAATTAGTTCCGCCCATAATTGAGAAATCCCAATCACCATTTGGTTTTATCGTTAAACTACCAAGATCTCCCTGAAGCGTAACAGCACCATGGCTGAAATCTAATAAACTGCCATCTACTTTAATTTGTACCGCACTGCCGTCTTCATAATCACCTAAATCAATGTGACCTGAGCGCTGAGTAGTACCCTGTGTCATTTGAGTTTGATCAAGTGCCCAGTCTGGTAGGTCATAGCGTAATGCGGTTAAATCGCCACTGATAAATGGCTTATCGTTTGTACCTGTAATATGAATAGGAATATCAAAGGTAGTGCCGTCTTTTGCTGTGACCGTTAATAAATCATCTACTTTTTGACCATCAGTAAGGTGTTGAGTCACTAAACTGTCATTATCAAGGCTATATGCCCAGTTGCCATCCTTTGCAATGATCAGATCACCATAGGTGCCATGCACAGTTTCAGAAGTAAATTCAGGAATATTGTCAGGGTCGGTAATTGTGAGTTTTCCCTGCACACTTTCATTCTCATTTGTCCCGGTGCCTTGCTCAGTTATTTCTCGCTGTTGATCCGTTGTTGATAATCCAATAACTGCCGCGTCATTTTTACCTGTTAGGTGAATATTGATATTGTGATCTTGACCATCTGCAGTGCTTACGGTAAAGGTTTTTTCATCGGCTTTGCTGCCATCAGTTAAAATATCAGCGCGGCTGTCTGGGGTATAGGTCCAGTGGCCATCGGTTGTTATCGCCAATTTCCCGTAATTTCCGCTGATAGTGCTAGCGGTAAACATGCCATTAGTGGTGTCACCACCTGATACGATAAGGTCACCCTGTTGGCCACTATCTTCATCTCCCGTAGAGTCATCCTTACCACTGATAACTTCTGGGGCAAAGGCGACTGTGACTTTTATAGGCACTGTTAATGAAAAGTTTTGTCCTGATTCAGTTATCGTTTCATGTAAAACGATGTCTTGAGACCCCGTATAGCCGGCGGGCGCTAATATTTGAGCCGTTGCTAGTTGATTATTAGGTATCTGATAGGTGTTTGCGGGTACACCTATGCCACCGTCAACCGTTACCCCGACAATAGACCAGCCTGAGGGTAATGTTACTCTGGACTGGGTAATCGCTTCGTGGGTATCTGTTGTATTGCCAATCAGTACACCAAGAGAAATTGGCGTCGCTTGCACACCATTTACTTCACTAGTCGCCGCTGAAATGGTCATATCTAGAATGGGATTGATATGAATGGTTTGCTGGCTGGTGGTCTCTTTGTGATCACTGCCATCGGTATTGGTGGCGGTAATATTTAAGCTGATGGTAGTTGATTGATTTTGTGCCGTCAGTAAGGTGAGTCCTGTTAACTGCGCAGGGCTTAACGTATAAGAGCCATCGATTTCTAACTGCCCAGCGCTTAATATTGCGCCACTTGGGATGCCTGAAATACTGATACTTTGGGTTTCGCTAGCATCGCTATCAATAGCAAGACCGATACTAAGCGCCAGAGGGCCGCTATCTTCATCCATGGTTAAATCAGCAACACTTAACGTGGGGATTTCTGCCACGGCGGTAACTTCAATATTAACGGTATTGTGTGTGACGCTTGTATCGCCAATATGACCATCAACACTATCGGTGACTGTTGCATCTATGGTAAGTGATAATTTTCCAGAATAATCTTGGGGTAGCGTGAGCGCAATATTACCAATGTCAGAGCCTGCCACGGTAAATGTGCCATCGGCATTGAGCGTACCTACCGATAAACTCGCGCCGGCGGGCAAGCCATGAATCGTGATTGACTCGAGCTGTTCAGAGCCATCGGTGTCGGTGAGTGTCGCCTGTAAATGCAAAGGAATGACAGTGTCTTCATCTACACTGGCCACTTTAATGTCAGTACCAGGAATGGTTTGCGCTCTGTCAATCCAAAAATTTAGTTGAGCTGAGGTGTAAGAATTCACTTCTTGCGCAAATTGATTGGCATCAATAGAGGGACTCACTGTTGTAATATGAAACTGAAGATCCATTGTTTGAGGCGCATTAGGTGCAACGACAAATTCAACATCTTTACCTTCAAGGATATCTCTATAGGTTTGCTGATCAAAAACGTTGAGTGACGCGATGTCCCCATAATTAGCCAGAGTAGCTACATCAAAATGATTAGGATCAGTAAAAATACTGTTTCCATCAATTTTAATGTCGGTTATTTTACTCCAGTCGAAACTAGGATCACCATTGGCGACCAGTGATAAATGAAAACCCGGCAGATATGCATCCGGCGTACCATGGAAGTCACCTGGGTCTGCATTCTTTACCTCATTTAGTTTAATGCTAACCATAGAATCCTGTTCCGCCATGCCATATGTCGTCACATCATCTACTATTTGGGTCACACTAGCGGTTTTATGGGAAACCATTGGAATCGCTGATGCTTGTAAGCTAATACTACCTCCATCGGCAACGGCACCCACATCAATATGACCAGCGGCATTAGCGGTAGTATGGCCATCCGTGACATCAATAGTCATCGGAATCGCATTGGCCGCTAAATTACTATTGCCATGAAAAACCCAGTCACTACCGTGATGGGTGAAGGTGCCATATTTCGCATCTAAGTGAATAGCTGACACGCTTAAATTATCGCCATCAACATCATTGGCACCCACTAATTTGAGTATTTGAGCTTCGCTAAAGGTTTTATCGGTATCTTCATTGGTGGAGCCTAAATCAATGACTGTCGCGGTTACTGTAGGCGCATCGTTAACATTCGCTATAGTTAGCGTGGTGGTGGCTGGTGCGCTATCAACGGTTCCGTCATTAACGGTATAACTAAAATGCACATCGCCGTTAAAGTTAGCTGTGGGCTTAAAGGTTAGATTATTTATATCCGCATTATCAATTGCTTGATTTGCAGTAATGGCTACCCCATTGAGTAACAATACCCCCTCTGTAGGGTCTGGTAAATCGGTAATGGTGACATGCGCTAACGTATCGCCAGTATCAACATCTGTAAATCCAAAATTACTCGCGCTGAAGGTATAGTCTTTATCTTCAGTGCCAGTTAGCGCAACAGTCGTAATTGTTGGACCGTCATTACTGCCTTGAATTGTTATATCGACGACTTTGGTGGTGCCATCTGCTGTTGTCACTGTCACGTGATCGGTAAGCGACGCTGAACTGGCTAAAGCCGTTACTGCTGTATCGCCCGTGTTTAAGTTATAAGTCCAATTGCCACTTGAATCTATATTAAGCGTACCGTGTGTACCTGTTAAGCCTGTAACTGCTTGAAAATTCGACTCACCTGTATCAAGGTCTGTAATGGTTAACTGCCCACTAGCTGGTAGATTTGTTTGGTCAATAACTGAACCTGTAGCAACACCACCAAAAACAGGAATATCGTTAGTACCAGTAACGGTTAACGTGGCTGTTTGATTAACAATACCACCGTCACCATCGGTGATTTCATAGCTAACCGTTATGTTTTCTGATGTTCCAGCCGCTAAATGATTAAAAGTAGCGTGGCTTGGATCTATCGTTAAGGTATGACCATCACTGCCCAGCGTTATACCCGCAGGTAGCGAAGTACTTGCTACTCCAGTGCCGACGGCATAAGAAACCGATGCAAGACTTAGCGCTGCATTATCAGGATCTGTCGCCCCTTGCAGTAAATCAACCGTAGCTGCTGTTCCGCCTTCAGTTTCAGTATCAGTAATGGCAGTTGCAACAACTGGTGGTGCATTGACATGCAAGCTAACCGATTGTGTTGTTGATTCAGACTCACCGCCTGATGTCGCGGTTGCTGTCACATTAAAAAGCAAGTCACCATGAAAATTTGGATCTTTCACATCGAGTTTTAAATCGCTTAAATCACTGCCATGCAGCACCCAATATTTAGCAACACTGTCATAGGTTCCGTGATTAAGGCTAGCGGTGTCTGGCAAACCACTTATTTTAAGGGTAAGTGTTTCAGCATCGCCGCCAGTATCTGTCAACGCAGCTTGAAGGTTTAAGGCAATTAATGAGCCTTGTTGTGCGGTTGCAGCACTTGCGCTTAACGTTGGTGCATCAACAGAGCCATTGATGGTAATAACAACTTCACTGGTAGCTATTTCGCCGTCAGCGGTTTTGGAGGTAACCGTAATATGCTCTTGTATGCTTTGATTAACGCCTAAATGGTTAACATCGGCATTATTATTGTCGATGGTGTAATGGTATTTCCCTGACGCATCAAGAGAAAATTGACCATATTGGGTAGCGTGATCCGTTTGGGTAACAAAGGCCGGATTATCACCATGATCAGCATCAGAGGTTCTTATCTCTCCATTAATAACGGTATGAGCGCTATCTTCTTTTATCTCGGCTGTTAAGCCTGCAGGGGTGATGTCGTTAGCTGTATTGCCACTAATATCATAAATACGCTCGGCTGATGATTGTCCTGCCGCATTTTCAATATGTAACGTGTGCTGCCCATTACCTAATGAAGCAGCTGCGACTTCCCAATTACCGTGGCTATCAACAACAGAGGTTGTTATTGCATGCCCTTGATCATCCTTAACGGTGATAGTTTCACCAGCAATACCTTGACCGATAATGACTGCTGCACCAGGATGTAAGTTGTTATAGCTATGGAAATAAAGGTAATCAACTTCAGAGCCACCGCCAGTACATACTCGATTTACAATACCGATATGCTGTGTACCATCCGGAGCTTCAAAAATGGCTATGCCACCTGTCCATGCGTTTCCATGGCCACTTGCACCACCCGAACCAGTATTAACCGTATCTGGTACATGGTTTTGCGCCCACCAATCATGATTATCAATACGGCTGAATCCGCCAGCGCCACTGTGCGCTGTTGAAATAGTTGCTTCATGGCCTGTTGGAATCCAGTTACGAGCACTGCCAGGTTTGTATAAACCTACCAATTTCATGCCGACACCAATTTCAACTTGATCACTGCCCCAACGCGCTGCGTTTTCTGCCTCACTTGGTGCTACATCAATATTGGCACCCGTTGGCGTTGAGACCACTTCAAAATCATCAATTTTTAAGGTACTTGATGACCCTGCTGGTGCGGCGTGTGCTGATTCAATAATCGGTGCATCGTTAGTGCCTTTGATGACAATATCCACCACTTGTTTACTGCCATCACTGGCAGTAAACAAGTGGTGGTCGATAACTTGGTGCTTAGTGGCATCAATATCATTAGGGTCTAAATCTTGAATTTTGCTTTGGTCTACAGTGTAGGTCCATTGGCCATTAACCATAGCGATATGACCGTAAGTAGTTGTAGTTGAAGCGACATCTGGGAATGTTGGCGTATCAGTAATGTCTACATCAGTAATGGTTAAGTGACCCGTTGCAGTGTTGGTATCTCCAATATTGCCTTCGTTTAATGTTCCAGAGGTATCACCACTAGTAATCGAAATATCATCAATAGCAGAAAGTGTGGTTGTTGCGCCGGTATGGGTTAATCCGCCATGGCCGTCTTTAACGTCATAAGTAAAGTGTACTTGGCCGTTGAAATCACTCTTGGGGCTAAATCTGAAGGTACCATCTTTATTGTCAATGATAGTGCCGTTATCAGCAACTAAATTGGCAATACTTAACTGACCAATATCATTGTTGTCTATATCAGTCGCATTCGAGATTAACTCGGCAGTTGTTAGTTGTATGTCGGTGTCTTCAATACCGGGGGCAAGTTGAACCTCGGCCGACACTACAGGAGCGTCATTAGTACCATGAACAGTGACTGTCAAAACTTGACTAGCGCTTCCATCTTTAGAGTGTACGGTATGGGATTCAGTGAAAGATTCTCCAGCACCTAAGTGTTGAACTTCATCTATCGAGTTATCAATCTTGTAGCTCCAGTTGCCACTGGCTCTAATGGTAAACTCTCCATGGTGAGCGGTAGATATACTTTCCGCTTGAAGCTGAGCATCTCCGTGGTCGGGATCTATTACTTTTAGTAGACCACCCGCATATAGATGGGTTGTACTAGCTGGCACAAAATTTTCTTCAGTAACATTCTGACTGGCTGGCAGGGCTTGCGGCATAACCACTTCTATTCGAGCATTGTCATTCTCGCCATGAATGGTAACCGTGACCACTTTTGTTTGGCCGTCGCTAGTTTGTACTTGATATTGATCCGTTAATGTTTCACCAGCTTTAAGTGAAGCGACTTTATCGTTCGCATGGTGATTTCTTGCCATATCAAGATCATATTCATAGCTTCCATCAGGCCAAATTGTTAAGTATCCATAGTCCTTAGCGCCGTTATCATTAGAGAAGGCAAACTGAGTATGGTCGTTAGTATCAGGGTCTACTAAATTGAGTGTACCACTCACCATGCTGCCTAATTGGTAATAGGTATGAAGGGCTTGGCTTTCTGTCATATCAATGGTGGAAGATTGTAATTTTGCTTTGTCATTGCTACCGACCATAGTCACCGTGGCTACTGCTGCGCTTTGTCCACCATGATTATCATCAACCATGTAGTGCACAACGATATCGGCGTGTTGATTCGCACTGAGGTGTTGGAAAGTTGAATTATGACTATCAATGATCAGTGTATGGCCGTCGCTAGCAAAGCTGATCCCTGCTGGTAATGAACCTGTTTTACCCTCAAAAGTGATTTGGACTTGGCTAATCGATAGTGAGTCTCCATCCACATCAGTAGCATTGCCAAGTAGATTAACTTGGTGTTGTTTATCTGTGTCTTCAGTGAGACTATCGGTAATAGGTGCTACGTCAGGATTATCATTAATCGCGTTTAGAGAGGTTGTCGAAGTAGTATGTGTAATACCACCATGTGCATCTTTAACATCATAAGTAAATTGTACTTGGCCGTTGTAATCTTTATCAGGTGTGAAAGTAAAAGTGCCATCTGTGTTCGTTGCAATTGAGCCATGATCGGCAGTTAAATTAGCAATTGAAAGTTGCCCTATATCATTATGATCAACATCGCTTGCATGCGTTAATAACTGGACTGATGAGAGTGTTATTACTGTGTCTTCAGTGCCTGCAGTAATAGTTGTCGCGGCACTAACAACAGGGGCATCGTTAGTGCCGGTCACTGTGACCGTTACCTGTTCTGTATTCGTACCACCGTGGCCATCATCAATGGTGATCTTAAAAGTCACATTCTTCGTTTCAGTTACACCTAAAGATTGGAAATCTGTACCTGGCGTAAAAGTATATTCCCCTGTCTTTGAATCGATCGATACCGCGCCTTCACCAGTAGGCATACTTGTTACTGTGAAACTGTGTGTATCCGTCGTATCGACATCAGTAAACAAGGCAGTGCCTTTCACTGACGAGCCATCCTCGTTTGCAGTTAAATCTGGCGCAGAGAGTGTTGTCACATCATTGGAGCCATGAACAGTAATAACTATATTTTTTGTATCAGTCGAGCCGCTTTGATCAGTTACGGTAATTGGGATGGTTATAGTCTGATCTTGTCCTGCTGCTAAATACTGATAAGCGTTGTGGCTTGGATCGAAACTGTAGCTGCCGTCAATATTTAAGGTAAACCCATCAACAGTCGATGCGGTATAGGTTGCCGTTTCATGATCATCAATGTCAGTTGAAATGAAATTGCCTGTTAGCGTTACACCATCTTCAGTCGTACTTTGCGCACTGATTGCACTTAATATTGGTTTATCATTGGTGCCGGTAACTGTGATCACTAAACCTTTTTGATCTGTGCCACCAGAGCCATCCGTCACTGTCACTGGTATAGTAATTTTCTGTGTATCACCATCAGCTAAATGTTCATAAGCCCCGCTGGCGCCATTAACGGTATCGAAGGTGTAAGTGCCATCGTTATTTAGTGTGAACCCGGCCACTGTTGCTGTGGTCGTAAATGTCGAAGTATCACCGGTATCTGTATCCGTTGACATTATTGTACCTGTCGTTTCTGTCGCACCTTCTGTCGCTGTCGCTGCTGTAATGGTAGTGATAATCGGAGCATCATTAGACCCATTAATGGTGACAGTAATATTATGCACAGCGCCATCAACACCTTTTACCGTGATAATATCAGTAAGTGAACTGGTAGTATTTGCAATACCTGTACCGAGCGCTTGCACATCTGAATTAGCGTTATCTAGATCGTAAGTCCAGCTGCCATCGGCCTTTAAGTGAAGAGAGCCGTGAGTAGCGACAATATCGACTGCTTGAAAGTGGTCCTGACCGTCATCTTTGTCAGAGATAGTCAGTGTCCCGCTAGTTTGAAGCGTTGATTCTTCCTGAACAAGACCTGTATCGGTACCAGCGATAATTGATGCATCTTGCCTACCGTGAACAGTGATCACCAAATTATGGGTGTCGGTACAACCGTCTTGGTCGGTGACAGTCACCGGAATCGTTACCTTCTGATCTTGGCCTGCTGCCAAATGCTGATAAGCACCGTTACTTGGATCAAAAGTATAACTACCGTCTGTGTTTAATACGAAACCATCAATCGTTGGAGAAGTATAGGTTGCGGTTTCATGATCATCGACATCTGTTGAGGTCAATTGTCCTGTGAGTTTAGCGCCGTCTTCATTGGTACTTTGTGCGCTGATTGCACCTAATACTGGTTTATCATTGGTACCTGTGACGGTAATGATTAGATCTTTTTGATCTGTCCCCCCTGAACCATCAGTCACTGTGACGGGGATTGTGATTATTTGGCTATCTCCATCAGCTAAATGTTCATAGATGTTGTTCGCACCGTTTAGCGTATCAAAGGTGTAAGTGCCGTCAGAATTGAGCGTAAACCCTGGTACGGTTGCAGTGGTGCTAAAGGTGGATGTGTCGCCCAAATCTTTATCTGTTGAGGTAATCGTACCTGTTGTTGCCGTTGTACCCTCAATCGCTGTCGAAGCAGTAATAGTGGTAATGACTGGTTTATCGTCCGTACCATTAATCGTTACTGTCACTTTTTGTTCCATTCCATCAATAGAATGTACTAACAACGTTTCAGTGAGTTGTTCACCGGTTTTTAACCCTTGCACCGTTGCGCCAGAGTTATCAACGGTATAAGTCCAATGACCACTGTTATCGATAGTTATTTCGCCATACTGACCTTGCAGATGATCAGCAGTAAATTGCGCTTGCCCCGCATCGGGATCGGTTACGGTTAACTGGCCATCAGCACGTAAATTGCCGCCACTGGCTAAGTCTTTATCTTCGGTTAGGCTGGCCGTCGAGGTGCCTGCTATTACAGCCTTGTCATCCACACCGTTAATCGTGATGGTCACTTTCTGCTCTGTGCCATCGACGGAGTGAATCAGTAATGTCTCGGTTAACTGCTCGCCGGTTGTTAAGCCCTGAATCGTAGCGCCTGAATTATCGACGGTATAAGTCCAATGACCACTGTTATCGATAGTCATTTCGCCATACTGACCTTGCAGATGATCAGCAGTAAATTGCGCTTGCCCTGCATCCGGATCGGTTGCGGTTAGCTGGCCATCTGCGCGAAGATTACCGCCACTGGCTACGTCTTTATCTTCGGTTAGGCTGGCCGTCGAGGTGCCTGCTATTACAGCCTTGTCATCCACACCGTTAATCGTGATGGTCACTTTCTGCTCTGTGCCATCGACGGAGTGAATCAGTAAGGTTTCAGTTAACTGCTCGCCGGTTGTTAAGCCCTGAATCGTAGCGCCTGAATTATCGACGGTATAAGTCCAATGACCACTGTTATCGATGGTCATTTCTCCATACTGACCTTGAAGATGATCGGCAGTAAATTGCGCCTGACCCGCATCAGGATCGGTTGCGGTTAACTGACCATCGGCGCGTAAATTACCGCCACTGGCTAAGTCTTTATCTTCGGTTAGGCTTGCAGTCGAGGTCCCCGTAATTACAGCCTTGTCATCTACACCGTTAATGGTCACAGTCACTTGCTGCTCTGTACCATCAACGGAATGCACTAATAAAGTTTCAGTGAGTTGTTCACCGGTTTTTAAGCCTTGAACCGTTGCGCCAGCATTATCGACGATATAAGTCCAATGACCACTGTTATCGATGGTCATTTCGCCATACTGACCTTGCAGATGATCGGCAGTAAATTGCGCTTGCCCTGCATCAGGATCGGTTGCGGTGAGCTGGCCATCGGCACGTAAATTGCCGCCACTGGCTAAATTCTTATCTTCGGTTAGGCTTGCAGTCGAGGTGCCAGTGATTATGGCTTGATCATCAACGCCATTAATGGTCACAGTCACTTGCTGCTCGGTGCCATCAACTGAATGCACCAATAAGGTTTCAGTTAACTGATCGCCGGTTGTTAAGCCCTGAATCATAGCGCCAGAATTATCGACGATATAAGTCCAATGACCATTATTATCGATAGTCATTTCGCCGTATTGACCATGCAAATAATCAGCAGTAAATTGCGCTTGCCCTGCATCCGGATCGGTTGCGGTTAGCTGGCCATCGGCGCGTAAATTACCGCCACTGGCTAAGTCTTTATCTTCGGTTAGGCTTGCAGTCGAGGTCCCCGTAATTACAGCCTTGTCATCTACACCGTTAATCGTGACTGTAATATTTTGCTCTGTACCATCGACGGAGTGAACCAGTAAGGTTTCAGTTAATTGCTCACCAGTTTTTAAGCCTTGAACCGTTGCGCCAGAATTGTCGACGATATAAGTCCAATGACCATTATTATCGATGGTCATTTCGCCGTACTGACCTTGCAGATGATCGGCGGTAAATTGCGCCTGACCTGCGTCGAGATCGGTTACGGTTAGTTGGCCATCTGCGCGAAGATTACCGCCACTGGCTAAATTCTTATCTTCGGTTAGGCTTGCAGTCGAGATGCCAGTGATTATGGCTTGATCATCAGTACCGTTAATCGTAATGGTCACTTTTTGTTGTGTACCATCAATGCTGTGTACAAATAAAGTTTCTTGTAACAACTCACCCGTAGTTAAGCCTTGAATAATGTTTTGTGAATTATCAGCCGAGTAGGTCCAATGACCTTTATTGTCAATAGATAATGTGCCGAATTGACCATTATAAGAGTCTGTAGTGAACTGATCTTCACCAGCATCGGGATCGGTTACGGTTAGCTGGCCATCAGTATGTAATAGTCCTTGGCGAACATCTTTATCTTCAATAAGTGAAGCTTGTACTGTCCCACTAATAACGGCGTCATGATCAGTGCCATTAGCTTTCAGTGCTCCAGCTTTAGCAGGCACTTGCCCTGTTTTCTCTGGCGATAACGTCGGCGTTTGACCTGTAATCATGTCTGGCGTAGTTTGCTTTAAGAGATCACCTTCTGATAGATTGGAGGGTTGTGAATAGTTCGAAGAGCCCGATTTATTTTGACTGGTAGATGCATGTAAATCAGTTATTTCGCCCGCAGCGAAAATCCCACCGCCATGACCTTGTGTGAGACTAAAGTTAGTTTCTGGCGATGATGTTACCCCACCACCTTTACCAACTCTGTGACCTTGAGGCGTTTGGTTATCAGTACTATTTTCGTTAATACCGTTTACTTCACTACCATTCTCATCAACTTTTGATTCAACGGAAACGCCCCCAACCACTAGTTCATCACTTGTATTTTCAATGCCTTGTTCATCACCAGGATTTACGGTACCTAATACATCTTCGCTATCATCAACTACATCATTACTTCCTGTCGTTGCTACAACAATTTCTTCATCATTTTTGAGTCCATTTTCTGCAACTAAACCCACGCCTTTATCAGCAACTAAATCCTCATTTATCTTATGAGATGTCGATTTTTGATCTTTAAATTCTTTTGCTTTTAACAGCGCCGCTTGTCGTTCAAGCTCTGCAAGATTTTTAAGCTCTTTCTCTTTATTTTTTGCTTTGTCTGCAATTTGCTTAGCGGTTAATTTTTTGTCATCTTGGTTTTTCATCATGATTCCTTATTATCTTTCGCCAAACGCGCTGCTAACATTGGTAAATACTGGCTTCCATAAATATTGAAAAACAGTTTTATCACCGGTAACGATATCCGCTTCACCTGTCATGCCTGGAATTAAATCAAATCGCCCAGGAGATTCGCCAAAATAGGGTTTGGCAATGGATACTTGTACTTTGTAGAAAACACCACCACGTTCATCGGCATCTGTTGTAGGAGAAATTTTCTTCACTATACCGTCTAACGCGCCATAGCGACTGTAATCAAAGGCATCAATTTTAATTCGAACATTTTGACCTACATTGACAAAACCAATATCACGCGGTGAAAGTTTAGCTTCTAGCAACGCGGTTGCTGTTGTTGGCACAATTACGGCAACCGTACCACCGGGAGCAATAACACTGCCTTCAGAGCTACTCGGTAAAGATTGAATGATGCCATCAACAGGTGAAGTAATGGTATTTTGTAAAACATCGGAATCTGATGATCTAAGTCGTGCTTCTACTATGAGTAACTCAGCCTGCTTTTCTGAAACGTTAGCTTGAACCTCTTTTAAAATAGTCGCTTGTTTTTGTTGCAACTGTTTTTTCTGATTAATTAATTCACTAGCCAGTACTTTTTCCTGTCCTTGCATGGCCGTCAACTCTCGCAAATAAGAGTCGAGTTTTTGTTGTGATTCAAGTATTTGAACTTGGGAAATACCGCCTGTTTTTGCAAGTGTAGAATACATAGTAACCGTTTTTTCTGATGCTGAAATCTGATCTTTCAATGCAGGGATTTCATTTTCTACTGCGCTATATTGTGCTTGGCTTTTATTTAGCTCCGCTTGAGAAAGCTCTTTAATTGCATCACGTTCGCTATCCATACCAGATAAAGCTTGGCGTTGTTGAATAACAAGGCCAGGAAATTGAGTGGTAAATTCACCAAAATCTGCAGTGCGCTTTTCAATAAAAGCATCCAAACGCTCAATAGTCATCACCAAGTTGGCTCGCTGACTTAATAACTCTTCTTTAGCTGACTGACTATTAATAGCAACAAACTGTGCTAAAACATCACCTGCCTTAACAACATCGCCTTCTTCTACTTCCATCGCTGAAATAGTGCCGCCCAGTTGACTTTGAATAACCTGACGGTGTCCTAAAGGTACCACTTGCCCTTTAGCTTTCGCTATTTCTTCTACTTTGGTAAATATTGACCATAACAACAATAAAGCAATAGAGGCAGTTACTAATAACGTAATGTTTTTAATCAGCTTTCGTTCGCTTGGTGTTTCAAGCGCTTCTGTAAACTCATGAGCTGGGAAATTGTTTGCGTTTAATTGACGGTCGCTCATGAAATTATTCCTTTTCTGTTGATGTGTTTTCAGGGATTGGTCCAGCAAAAACGACATTGCCCTTATCTAAAATGATGACTTTATCTGCTAATTTAATTAAATCTGGATCATGGCTACTAAATAAAACAGTACTTTTCCCTTTTAATGACTGCAGTGTTTCACTAAATTTAATTTTAGCTAATGGATTTCTATTGGCGAGTGGTTCATCTAACAGCATATAAGGTGATTTTTTTAACAATGCTCTCGCTAAGCCAATATAATTAGCTTCAACTGCAGAGAGCAAATGTTCACTTTGTCCGCTCAAGTCGATAGATAAATTTTTACCTAAAGCATTAAATAACGACTCCCCTCCAGCATTAGTTAAGGCGGTTATCAACTCTTCATCGCTAGCATCAGGTTTCACGATGCGTAGATTATCCGCTAAGCTTCCAGGTAATAGCTCAGATTCTGCCGGTACGAAAGCGGCAAAACGTCTAAATTGTTCAGGATCGAACTGTTTTAAATGTTTATCATTAACCGTAATAAAACCAGACTGCGGCTCTATTACGCCCAACGCTGATAATAATAATGATGTTTTACCACAGCCATTAGGACCAATAATCGCAACACATTCACCAGCCTCAATATCCGCTGAGATTGCTGATAATGCGGGCTCATATTCAGCGCCATAACGTAAAGTGACATGATTAAAGCTAATTGCTGGGGCCTTAGTTTCATCTAATGTAGCCAACCTTAGTGCAGAATTTTCAGTGCTGGCTTGCATAAAACGGTCAAACTGCTTAATAGAACCATCCATCATGGTAAATTTTTGTCGAGAAGAAAATGCCAGTTGAGCCGGCCCTGTAATTCGCCAAATTAACATCACACAAGCAATCAAAGCACCTGCGGTAATACTTTGCTCTAACACTAAGAAAATACCAGTAAAAACAGTTGCCAACGCAGTAAGCATACTTAAGGCATGTGCGGTTGCCGCATTTAAACCATTTCGTTTCGCAAACAAAAAGTTTTGTCGACATGTTTCACGGGTTTGCCTAAAAAACTCTTTAGTCCATCCTGCAGTATGTCCGCTCGCTTGTAGCTGTAAAATATTATTCGAAAGTTCATTTAAAGAATTCTGATATTGACCACTCATCGTAGGTGAAGCCGCTTGAACATAACTATTCATCAGCTTATTAACTAACGCATAAATCATCAGCATCACTATAGGTACTAATACTAACCAACCACTTAAGAAGGCAATGGTCGCAAAGGCAATGAAAGTGAAAGGTAAATCAACCAAACCAGCACCACCTGGCCCCGAAAGTAAACTGCGTACCTTTTCTGCATTACGCATTCTTGCAATGTGATTTGAAACACCGACACGAGATAACACCAATAAAGGTAAATTAAGTAAACGGGTGAAGGTCATATCTGATAAATCACGAGCAAATCGGTTACTCACCGACGATAATACTTTAGCCCGAACCATGCGCGTAGCAACAAGTACCGTAAGCGCTAAAAAAGCACCCAGTGCGATTTTGGGTAATAAATCGGGTGCTTGCCCGCCAATAACACGGTCATAAACCGACATAGTAAATAACGGTACAGCAAGGCCGGTTAGGCTTGAAAGCAAACTTAACCAAAACACCGGTTTATACCATTTGGTACGCTTACTCATTTGTGTGGTAAATGCTTTTAACGTTTGCTTAGCTAAAGGCAAGCTATCAATCACAATAACTTGGCAATGTTCTTTTTTCTCATCAAGTTGATAATCAACCCATTGCTGCTTTTCATCCAGAATGAGATATATAGAACGTGAGCGTTTAACTAAACTCGACTGCCCATCATTATTTAATATAACAAAGGGAAGATTCGTTTTAGCTAATGCTGCTTGCGTAATGGGTAATACAGAAAAGATGACTTGATGTTTTTTCAGTTGCGCAATTAAATTAACTACTTCAAGGTTTTGTAACTGTGGGTTTTGCAACACATAGTTCGCTTGAGAAAACATACCAAGCTCTTTAAATAAAGCACAGAGTAGTGGTTGTAAATCAGTGGCAGACTTATCCATGGGCCGATACTCCTACTGTATTCTTACTCTGTTGCTGGTTAAGTTGCTGACTCTGTTCCAAATCTTGAGCATTGTTTTGCTTAGAATCTTGCGGCTCGACATTTATATGCACATCACTCATTTGTATTAATGCTTCAAAATGACTGGCAATTATAATGGTCATTTCTCCTTTTAATGCGGTTAACAATTTTGTTAAACGAAGCTGTGCATCGGCATCAAGAGAAATCATTGGTTCATCAAGCAATAATATTGAGGGTTTTTGCACTATGGCTCTGACTAAACCAATCAGCTTCATTGCCCCTTTGTTGAGCATATGTAGATTTTGTTCACCCAATTGGGTGGCGTAACCTGAAGGTAGCTGTGCAATCATTTGGGTTAAACCTAATTGCTTAGCTAAGTCAGTAGCTTGTGGTTCAAGCTCAGCCTGAAACATCGTCATATTTTCTAATAAGGTACCGGAAAATAGTTTTGGCCAGGGTAATACGTAGAGTACAGATTGGCGGTATTCATTTAATTGATGATCGGAAACCTTTATACCATCAATAGTGATATCTCCACTTTCAATGGTTTGAAATGGCGCTATGCTAGCTAATACTAAACTTGCATGCGTTAAGGGTTGAGAGCTTAATGTCATTATTTGTCCTGGCGGAAGCTCAAAAGACAAATCCTTTATTGAAGCGCCAACACGATGACTATTCACCTGTTCAAACTTTACTGGTCCTAGCGGTATTTTTTGCTGGTATATCTTGTTTGCCGTAAATGATTGTGGCGCTAACGACAGTAAATCATCAACTTGCTGCATTGACGTTTTAGCAGATACCAAACGTGATCGGAGACTTATAATGCCACTCAAAGGTGCAACTGCCCTGCCCGCTAAAATTGAACATGCTGCTAATCCCCCTGTAGTTAAGTTGCCATCAAGTACCGATAAACAACCAACAAGTACTAATAATAATGTAGTCGCTTGAGAAGCGCCTTGAATGATTTCTTGTAACTTTGAAGATAGCCAGTCGACCTGTTCTTGCTGTTTAATACGTTTATAATTAGTTTCTCGATACTGACCCGCAAACGTTTCTTCTAATGCTAAAGCTTTTGTTGACGTTAAGCCTGACAGCACTTTAAACAGTAATTTAGAGCGTAGTCCGTCACTTAACGCCAGGTCGCTGGTGGCTATCGCTAATTTTTTACCAATAACAACAACAAAGGCAAGTACAACGACCCACACCAATAAAGGAATAAAAACTAACGGGCCGCCTATATAGGCAACAAGGGCAAGAAAAATGAGCACAAACGGGAAGTCCATTAACGCGACAGCAGCTTGACCAGAATATAACTCCCGCATTGCGCCAATACCGCTTAAACCATTATGAATATTACCGGCGCCTAGTTTTGCTAATTTACTATGATCCGCCTCCAATAATTTATTAACGACATTCACCGTGGTTTTCAACTCAAAATTTGCTGATGAAGAAGCGAGTAACCAGCTGCGCGCATAGCGAAGAAACAACTCTAATAGGATGGCAATAGCAACGCCAATCACCAATACTGTGGCGGTACCAAAACTTTGATTCGGTAAGATACGATCATAGATTTGCAACATGGTAAAAGGCAGTGCTAATGATAAAAGATTGATAAAGATAGAGGAGAGGAACAACTGTGACGTTGCTCGGGTATTATTTAACAAGGTAAAAGTAGAGTTTTGCATAGTAATCCTTTGCTTTTCTTATTAATTTCATCATAGCGCAAAAAATATACCAAGGTAACTTTTTATCTAATTAATATACAAAAACAGCGGGTGATAGAAGACCACTTACATTACCAACATTGTGTTGTGCTTAGTCCTGTAATAGCGCAATAAACCGTCCCTTCGAACTAACAGGTATTTTTATCGGTAAATAGTGTGTGAATCACACCTTTTTAAGAGATAATGCGTCACTGAATACCCGCAACTTTATTACACCAATAACATCAAAAATACTGATGAAGTTCTAATAAACAGAGATATTATGAAAACATTGACCAAACTACTCGCACTATGTGTGTTAACGCTAAGCCTCTTTGTCACTACCAGCGTAATCTCAGCCACGTTTACTTTTACCGCCATCCCCGATGCAGATGAATCACAACTGAGAACCCGCTTCGAAAAGGTCGCCCTCTATTTAGAAAAAAAACTTGGCGTTGAAGTAAAATATGTTCCGGTTAAGTCCTACTCTGCCGCGGTAACCGCCTTTAGAAATAACCAAGTGCAGCTTGCCTGGTTTGGTGGTTTATCCGGGGTACAAGCCAGACGATTAGTGCCCGGTTCGCAAGCAATTGCACAAGGTTATGAAGATCAGTTTTTCAAAAGCTACTTTATTGCTCACTACAGCACCGGCTTAGATATGAGCGATAGTTTTCCTGATATCACCGAGAAAACTTTTACCTTTGGTTCAAAAGGTTCCACCTCAGGTAGATTGATGCCGCAATATTATATAGAGCAACATTTAAAGCAAAAGCCACAACAAGCTTTTAAACGCGTTGGCTTTTCTGGTGACCATAATCGCACTATTGTTCAAGTTCAATCGGGGACATACCAAGTTGGCGCAGTGAATTATAAAGTGTGGGAGAGTGCCCTAGCCGCTGGTAAAATTGACACTAATAAAGTGAAAGTCATTTGGAAAAGTCCTACCTACCCTGATTACCAATGGACAATACGCGCTGATGTTAAAAACAATTTTGGTCCAGGTTTTGCTGATAAAGTTAAAGCTGCACTGCTCAATATGGATAGCCCTGAGCTGTTAAACAGTTTTCCACGCTCCTCCTTTGTCAACGCTGAAAATAAAGATTTTCAGCCAGTAGAAGATGTGGCTAAACAAATAGGACTTATCGATTAATGATCACCATTGACAACCTAAACCTTCATTATGATAAAACTGCCGGCTATAATACCCGTAAGAAAACTGGTAAAAAAGAGACGTCTACTCAGGTTATTTTTGATCTGAGCCTGACAATCAATGAAGGTGAAAAGGTTGCCATTATCGGTCCATCTGGTGCTGGTAAATCTAGCCTGCTACACCATATTTATCAACAACTGCAAACCAGTGCGGCGCTGTGCTCACAGCGACAAGGCTTGGTTGATAATTTAAGCATCTATCACAATATCTTTATGGGTGCTTTAGCTCGCCATCATTGGTTATTTAACTTAGTTAATTTAATTAGGCCTTTCAAGCAAGATTTAAACGATATTGCTACACTTTGTCAGCAGTTGGAATTAGACCAGCCCTTGGCAAAAAAAGTGGACCAACTCTCTGGTGGGCAAAGACAACGAGTGGCGTTAGCCAGAGCCTTGTATCAACAACAAGATACCTTTATTGGTGATGAGCCCTTTTCAGCGCTCGATCCCTTAATGAAATCAAGACTACTCGACACCGTATTAGCGCGGCATAAAAGTGTCATCATGGTGGTTCATGACAGAGAGTTAGCCATTACCGCTTTTGATCGCGTTATCGCGTTAGATAAGGGCCGTTTGGTACTTGATAGTCAAAAGCAAAGTATCAACCAACAACAGATCACCGCGTTATATCAAACTAGCGCAGTCGCGTAGGCCTCTTTAATGTCGCAGCCCAAACAAGTGCAGCAAGTTAAAAATGAGCATTATCCTTTGGGGTATTGGCAAAAAGTCACGTTATCAATCTGGCTTATTGCACTGATTATTATCCCTTTTGCCGATATAGAAATTGTCAGTTTCGACCCCTTCCTCGAGTTAACTCGTATGGTAAATGGGCTAGTAACACCCGATTTTTTCGCGACTGAATACCTGTTTCAAGCCATCATTCAAACGATTAACTTTGCCATTATAGGCGTTTGTTTGGGTCTGGTACTAGGCGCTCCCCTCGCCTTGATATACCAAAACCCAATAGTATCAAGCTGCTGCGCTTTTTTACGTGCGATTCATGAAATTTTCTGGGCGTTGCTATTTTTACAGGTCTTTGGTCTTTCCCCCATTACCGGAATATTGGCTATCGCGATCCCGTTTGCCGCCACTTTTGCCCGCGTGTTTCACGATATTATCAATCAATCGTCAGACAGCCCTTTAGAGAGTATCGATAGTCGCGCCGATATAATTAGCCGTTTCACTTATGGAAAAATCGCCCAAGTCATGCCACAACTGACGAGTTACACTCGCTACCGTTTTGAGTGTGCTCTTCGCAGCAGCGCCGTACTCGGTTTTATCGGAATGCCAACGTTAGGTTTTTATATGGAAACGGCATTTAGACAGGGAAACTATAGTGAGGGTGCAGCGTTATTGATAATATTTATTGCCCTTATCGGCTCGATTCGTTACTGGTGTCCACCCAAGTTACTTGGGGTTTATCTTATTATTGCTTGCGTGACTCTCGTCGATATTCCTAACGTAGATAGCAGCCTACTAGTGAGCTTTATCAGCCAAGATATTTTGCCTCCCGCGTTAGTAAACGTCACAACGTTGGCAGAAGTTCAATGGTCATCACTCACTGCTTGGTTTAGTACTCTCTTATCGGATCAAGCTATTCCAGGAGCAATAGCAACGATTACCTTAGCGCTACTTGCGTTAGCTGCCACCCACTTTATTACGTTAAGCGCCCATGCTATCGCGAGTAAGCACTTATGGCCTACACCACTGACTTGGCTTGGGCGATTCATATTGTTAATAGGGCGTTCAGTACCTGAATATATATTAGCGTTTATTTTTTTAATGCTGCTCGGCCCATCGATGTTACCCGCTGTGATCGCGTTAGCCATTCATAATGGCTGCGTTATCGCTTACTTGGCTGTTAAGCAGAGCAATACGGTTGCCCCACAGCAGATGCAGATGAGTAGGATAAATCAATTTAACTACCACATCATGCCTACTATCTATCCCAATATGATGGCCTTAATGTTTTATCGTTTTGAAATTATAGTCCGAGAAACCGCAGTGTTTGGCATTTTGGGGATTATGACCTTAGGCTTTTATATCGACAGTAATTTCAGCGAAATACGCTATAGTAATGCATTAGTGCTTATCACGTGTACAGCTCTACTCAATGTCATCATTGATATTATCTCAAGACGACTGCTTAAATTCCCGCAAACGAGTAAGACTCGCTGTTAACGTTGCTAAGATTAGCGATAATGTTGTTCAAAAGTCATAGAGGGTAATTAAAAATATCTTTCTGATGAAATGAAACCCACTTAAGTAATGTCTATTCCAGTATCAATTGAATTAATGTTCTGATAAATATCAATTAAATGACTTAATTTTAATGATAATATTAAATAATCAATCATAATTACGGAGCTGAATATGTCTGAATCTACTTATGTACCACCAAAAATATGGCAATGGAAGACAGAAAGTGGTGGCCAATTCGCCAGTATTAATCGCCCTATTGCTGGCGCAACACATCAAGCCGACTTGCCCGTAGGTAAGCATCCTCTTCAGCTTTACTCGTTAGCGACACCTAATGGTGTGAAAATTACTATTCTATTAGAAGAGTTATTAGCGCTAGGCATAAAAGAAGCAGAATACGATGCGCATTTAATTGAAATCATGGAAGGAGATCAATTTGGCTCAGGATTTGTCGACGTAAATCCCAACTCTAAAATTCCCGCTTTGGTAGATAATTCTGCTGATATTAATGGTGATAAGAGTGACGAAAATAAACTGCCCATGTTCGAATCTGGCGCGATATTACTTTATTTAGCAGAGAAGTTTGATGCTTTTTTACCTAAAGAGCCGTTACTTAAATCACAATGTTTATCCTGGCTATTTTGGCAAGTAGGTAGTGGCCCCTATTTAGGTGGTGGCTTTGGTCATTTTTACGCTTACGCACCTGAAAAGTTTGAATACCCGATAGAGCGTTTTACCATGGAAGTAAAACGACAACTAGACGTGCTAGACCGACATTTGGCTAATAATAAATACATGTGCGGCGATCAATATACTATTGCTGACATCGCTATTTGGCCATGGTATGGCGCCTTAATGCAAAATAAAGTTTATGAAGCAGCTGAGTTTCTACAAACCCAAGAATATAAACACCTTACACGATGGACAGAAGAAATTAGCAAACGAGCGGCAGTTAAACGTGGAGTAATGGTTAATCGTACTTGGGGAGAATTAGACGAGCAATTGCATGAACGTCATGATGCCAGTGATTTTGAACTCAAAACGCAAGATAAAATAACCAGCACTTAATTAACTCGACTAACATCTAGATAGATGGCTAGATAATCAACTAGCCATCTTAGATAGACAGCTTACATAAATTTATACTGTCATGTATTTTATCAACTTTAGGCTGTCATAGTGACCTAATTAATGTGATTTACTCCTAGTTAAAACAAATATTTTCACAAAAATATTGTGACAAATATCGTAATTCTCTGGTTCGATTTCAACCCCTCACTGAAAATTAAGTTGCAATACCCCACCTATGACATATAATACGAATCAATCTCATTTAGGTTCGTATTATTAAAGATGTATACAAAAGATTACCTTTATACCCTGATATTAGCTTTAGCTATTTTTACCTCAACAAAAGCCTCATCGGATCCAACAGACCAAGAACACATAGTTGTTACCGGAACTCGTACCGCGAAATTATTAAGTGATTCTCCAGTATTAGTGGATGTTATTGACGGTGAAACTATTGCCAAAATCAGTCAAGGCACCTTAGCCCAAGCGCTAAACTATATTCCCGGCATTGTAGTAAAACGCAGTGTTAAGGATGGTTACAACATTCAAATGCAAGGGTTTGACGGCGATCACGTGTTAATACTCATTGATGGTCAGCCAATTATAAGCCCCACTGGTTCGTCAGCAGATTTAGACCAAATACCTGCCAATAATATTGCCCAGATAGAAGTTATCCGTGGTGCAGCATCTGTCATGTACGGAAGCTCAGCTATGGGCGGTGTTATTAATATCATTACCCAAAAAACTGACGGCTCTGCGCTTAAACTTGATTACGATGTTAGCCAATATCAAGGTAACACTATTAATGATGGTGACCTTAATCACACCATTAAAATACATGCGGTTGAAAGCTTTTCAGACTGGCGCACTCAGCTAAACGCATTGCTAATCGATGATCAAGGGTATGATTATGATAATACTACGGTTAGTCAAGACGCCTCCAGTGTCGAAAAAAAATTCATTACATTAAGCACCAGTAAAGAACATGAAAGCCTTGAAACTACTATAAAATATCAATGGCTAAGTGATAAAAAACTTCGTGACAGCTCAACAATTCCTGGACAAAGCGAAGTTATCTATTACCAAACCGACGTTGACCAACAACAATTAGATCTGGGCTTAAAGAGCACTGATAACCCCAAAGCTCCATGGCAACTTAATGCCAGATACATTAATCATCAAGAAACCAGTGGTCAATCCAATAGCTTACGTGATACCAACATTGTCTTATCAGAAATTAATGGCCAAAAGATCTTTCAATTAGACAGTATCGAGTTAGTTACTGGCGGGGTTGTTCACGCTGACAAGCTTAATCAAGATAAGCCTGGATCAAATGTTATTGAAATCAATAATGAAAGCCGTGAAAGCATTGAAGACTTTATTCAAGGTAATTGGATAAAGTCCGATTATCAAGTGTTAGCAGGCATGCGCAGTCAGTACGATTCAGACTTCGGTTGGCATAACGCATTGCGTCTTAGCGGCATGAAAAATTTTATGCTAGATAAAGGTAAATTACAGTGGCGCTCAGGCATTGGTCAAAGTTATCGAGTACCTAATTTAAAAGAACGTTTTTATGTTTTTGACCACAGCGCACTCGGATATATGGTTTTAGGTAATAAAGACCTTAAGCCTGAAACTGCAGATTCATTTAATTCGAGCTTAACCTTTGATACCACACTTGCTGAAAATTCTGTCGACCTACGCAGTGATATCAGTGTGCATTATTCAAAAACTAAAGACTTAATTGATTCAGTCATTGATCCAGAGAAATCAGCTGAAACGGGCTTATCCATTTATCAATATCAAAACATTAGCGAAGCAAAAATATACGGGGTTGATATTAGTACGGAATTAACCTTCAAGCATTGGAAAACACAATTAAATTACAGCTATTTAACCAGTGAAGATGAAAACAATGAGCGCCTACTATCGCGCCCACGTCATCAAGTAAAATTCAACATTACTTACGACATTGATATTTATGATATGCAGCTGATTGCCTATGCGGTTTATCAAGCAGGAGAAGCGATACCTGATAATTATCAAGGCATTGAAAACAACGCTTACACCACAGTTAATGCAGTATTGAACCAAGTATTAACTGAAAACCTATCGTGGCGTATGAGTGTCGACAATATTTTTGACGAACATAAAAGCCCTTCAGCAAACAGCGACAATTTATTTGATGCAAGACCTGTTAGTAGCCGCACCATCAGTGCTGGCATTAGTTACCAATTTTAAGATAATCTCGGAGAACAACATGAAAGTAAATACAAGTTTTTATAATAATTATAAATTAAGCAGCTTAGCACTTTGCGTTTTATTAACCGCCTGTGGTGGTAGTAGTTCAAGTGATGATAACCCAGCAGACCCCGCACCCAATCCGGGACCTGAAGCACCAGTACAAGCGGTTATTAGTGGACCACATAGTACCGGTAGCGTTAGCGAGCCTGTGTTTGTTTATTATGATTTAGATAACAAAACTGTTGTCGAATTAACAACGGAGCAAGCCGAAACAGATACTGTTTGGGATATTGCCTTTAAACGCAGTGGTGTTTACTTAAATCAACACAGCGATAATGCCGTTAAAGCATACTCGACCGCTACTAATAGTGACTTTTTCGATGCCGAAAGCAAAGCGATTGCAGCAAGTTTTATTAACGCAACGGCTGAAACTGAACTGGATGATTATTTAGCGATAAAAACCAGTGATATTCCTACTGATGAAACCAAGTTTGTCGGTGATGTGACTTCAAATATTATTGAAGGATTTTACGATTATAACTCAACAACCCATGTTGTTACCGCAGCAGAGACTAAGTACTTTATCGCCAACTCGGATGATGCCTTCACTAAATTTAGAGCGACAAACATCATTACAGCAGGTCGAGGTATCGGAAATATAACCTTAAAAACGGCTTATCAAGGTAGTTCTGACGTAGCATTTGCCGCAGAGCAAGATCTTGTTATCGATGCAGTGTTAACCTGTTCAGGTGATGTAACGCACGTTTACATTGATTTTGATACTAATCAAGAAGTAACCATGTCAGATGCATGGGACATTAACCTCCCGTGTGCCGCGGATAAAACGGGGGCTGATTTTACTATCAACATCGCTGACGACGCCCAAGCTATGCATGATTTCGACAACAGCTACGACGCCATCGATCCAACCGCTGTTGCCTACTATGGTTTACAAGAAAATAGCTACAGTGTTAAAGCCTTCGATAGCACCCCTTGGTACCAATACGGCTTAAATGGTGGACACTTATTATGGTCGCAATTTGATGTGTATTTAATCAAAACACCAACTAAAACTCATAAACTGCAACTCACCAGTTATTACAACGCTGACGGTGATTCTGGCTATATGAGCTTCAGAGCAGACGAAGTTAATGAGCTTGCTGGTATCACAGGTAATTAATCGATTGATATAAGCTTCATACTCAAGGTGCACTTCCCTTGCACCTTGAGTCCCTGTTTCATCCCCCTTCATTCATAAGTAGAACCTTCTAGGAAAATATTATGATCGCCCAGATCGAACAAATTATGTACCAGATGTCAGACCTTTTTATGGCGCCTGTACTCTGTTTAATAGCACTACTCTTTATTTATTCTTTATTTGCTACTGGACAATTTTTTACACAAACAGTGCAGCGCCGAAGTCATTATAAATCCTTTATACAATTACTGAATGGCAAGTTAGGTAGTAACAGTGAATTACCATTGAAGGGTTATCCAATGGCGAGCCTAGCCAATGAAATGCCTAATATAAGTCAAGATCAGCTCGATGTGGCTGCATTAAAAGAGCTTGAGGGTGTTCGTAATGTTAGTCGACTTGCACCAATGTTAGGCCTTATCGCTACCATGATCCCTATGGGACCAGCACTAAAAAGCTTAGCAGACGGGAATATACAAGGTATCAGTGAAAATCTGATCGTCGCATTTTCTGCAGTTATTTTTGGTTTAGTTATCGCTTCAATCACTTTTTGGATTGCATCGGTTAAAAAGCGCTGGATGGTTGAAGAGCTAGTAGCATTGATGCCGTTAATCACCAATAAACCTCACTTAACTTCTAGTCAAGAAACAAGCTTACCTGTACAAGCCGTGGAGAAAGATTATGAGGCTGCTTGATGAAGATGAAGGCATTAATCCAGCATTGTCTGTCGTCAACTTAGTTGATGTGTTTTTAGTACTTATTGCTGCTTTATTAATTGCCATAGCACAAAACCCATTAAACCCCTTCCTTGCTGAAGATGTCACTGTCATTAAAAATGCTGGTAAAGATAATATGGAAATTATTGTTAAAAAAGGCAATACCATCGAAAGCTTTAAAAGTGACGGAAAAACAGGGGCAGGTACAGGTAAAAAAGCAGGTACCGCCTATGAAATGGCAGACGGCAGCATGATTTACGTAAAAGAGTAGCGATATTAACCACATGAAAAATACTTTAATGAAAATTTCCATATTATTATTCAGTATCATTGCGCTTATTAGCAATGTTTATGCTGCATCGACAACTGCCGAAGTAGTACCTACACCAACAAAAAATACCCAAAACGTACTCTTTGTCAGTACCGCTCATACCAACACGGCTAAAATTACACTATTAAAAAAAGTTGCCGATGAAAAAACAAATACAAACTGGTACATAGCCCAAAAGTCATCAAAATCCTTATTAGAAAAAACGAATCAAACCGGCGCTCTTACCGCACTTTTTGATCAATATGATTTGGTCATACTTGATGCGGTATCGATAAGAGAAGCCAGCGCGGCGTTTGATAATTACGCCAGTGAAATAGCGAAAGTAAACACGACTGTCGTTGCTTTCAACTATTTAAACAATGAAAGTCTCAATAAAGATTTAAGTACAGATACTGCAACTACTTTACAAGATTATTGGGAAAATGCCGGACGCCGAAACCTAGATAACATGTTGTCGTATATCTCGATAAATTTTGTTAAAACCAAGCTTAATAACACAGAGGCACAAGCGATAACCAAAGTGCCTGCACCTATTATTTTTCCTCAACAAGGTATTTATCACCCTAGCCTACCAAACTTAATCGTTAACGACTTAGTGGCGTATAAAAAGCTACGCCAGGTAAAGCCTCAGCAAGCTAAAATTGCAGTATTGCTGCAACGAGCATTAATTGAGTCTGAACAAACACAGTTAATTGATGCGACTATTGCACAACTCGAAGCAAAAGGCGTCTACGTGGTACCTTTCTTTTTCGAGCTAAGTCCCGTCAGTGGCGATTATAGTCATCTACTGCAATTGCCTATGGCTGGTGAGACAAACGGAGAAAGTAACCCAAATAAATTAACCGCAATGCAAACAGATGTTGACCTGATTATCAGCTTTCGCAATATTCATTGGGCTAACCAACGTAAAGTTGAATTTGAAAAATTTAATGTACCGGTAATGCATGCCATGACTTATTACTCCGGCGATAAAAAAGCGTGGGAAAATGACATGCAAGGTATCAGTGCGAATATGATGTCATTCACGTTAGTTTTGCCAGAAAACGCTGGTGTTACTGATCCTATGATTGTAGCCGCGATGAATATGAGTGACCAAAATGTTGAAGTTATCGACTACCAACTCGAGCATCTAGTAAATAAAGCGATTAATGTCGTTAACTTAAAATATAAAGCCAACCAAGATAAAAGATTAACGGTATTTGTTTGGGGAGACAAAGATGTTGGTGCTTCGTTTATGAATATTCCTGAAAGTATTGAAGCCATTAGTCAACGTCTGGCCAATGAAGATTATAATACCGCGGAGCGAGACGCTGAATACCTTATTGCCAACGCAAAAAAGATTCTAGACCCTTTCTATCGTGATTTTCAATTAACTGAATTGTTAGACAATGACTTAGCAGAACTGATGCCTATTGATGAGTATCTGACTTGGTTTAATACCTTACCCGCTGAGCTAACGCAAAAAATAACTGATCATTGGGGCAAACCTCAAGATAACTTTATGGCAGTAGAAAAAGACGGTAAGCACTTTTTTATTCTGCCCCGTATTCGTAATGGCAATATGTTAATTATGCGACAACCGCCTCGCTCTGATAGCAAAAATGACGAAAACATGATTTATCATCAAGGCCTAGTTCCCATTAACCATTTCTACCTTGCTGCATATTTTTATGCGCGTGAATACTGGAAATCTGATGCCATTGTTCACTTGGGCACACATGGTTCTCAAGAGTATTTAGGCGGTAAAGAACGTGGTTTATCAATTTACGATCAAGGTAACTTAGCGGTTTGGGATACTCCTGTCGTTTATCCCTTTATTGTTGATGATGTTGGTGAAGCCATGCAAACCAAACGACGTGGACGTGCAACAGTTATTTCACATATGACCCCGCCTTTTGCTGCTGCAGGTTTAGAAGGTGAAATACGTAATTTACACGAGTTGATGCATCAATATAAACAGCTTGATCAAGGTGGCGTAAAACAAAAAACCGCTACACAGCTTGCCAAACTATGTTTCGATACCAACATTTGTAAAGATCTCGGTTGGGAGCAGCCACGCATCGACCAAGAGTTCGATAAATTTATTGATGCGCTTCATATTCATTTAGAAGCATTAGCAACAGCAAATCAGCCCTTGGGATTACATACTTTTGGTCATATTCCTGAGCAACCACTCACCATCTCAACCCTAGTACAAATGTTAGGAAATGACTTTACCCAACGGGCAAGTGAATTCGAGCATGAGCATTACACAGATAGTTTAATGGGTGAAAAACAAGACGATGATGAGGGTGATGAAAGTCTTGCTCATAGCCATACATACCATGAAAAGAGTCATAAAAAAGGTCATGATAAAGCACCAGAAAAAGATGAAACTACTGGCTCTGAAATACTACAAGAAAATGATATTACCCATTTATCGGGTTATTTAATGATTAAAAACTATATCATTAGCGCGGCAGATCAATCAGCCAACCGTCCTGTGCCATTAGCTGAACTATCAAAACCTTTACAAGCCGATATCGAACGCGGTAAAAAGCTATTTAAGAGCATGGCTGACATCCATGAACTCGATGCAATGGTAGACTTTCTTAGCGCTAAGTATATCCCCGTTAAATCTGGTGGAGACCCAATACGTCACCCTGAATCGTTATCAACTGGGTATAACTTATTTGGTTTTAATCCTTCTCGTGTTCCTACTAAAGCGGCCTTTGAACAAGGTAAAGAGCTTACCGAAGATATGATTGCAAACTACTACCAAAAACATCAAAGCTACCCTGACAAAATGGCATTTTCATTGTGGTCGATTGAAACGATGCGTCACTACGGGGTACTTGAATCACAAGTATTATACGCCATGGGCGTTAAACCAAAATGGAGTAAAAGTGGTCGAGTTATTGGCACCGAAATTATTCCATACAGTGAATTAAAACGCCCACGTATTGATGTCGTTATATCAGCAACCGGTTTGTATCGCGATGCCTTTCCTAATGTGATGCAGATGTTGGCCAAGGCAGTCAATCAAGTCGCCTCTTTGAAGGAAGACAACAACTCTATTTGGAAAAATAGCCAAAAAGTTAAAGCTGATCTATTAGCTGAAGGTGTCGAAGAGAAGGAAGCAGAATATTTATCGACTATTCGTCTTTTTTCAAATCAATCAGGCGATTATGGTACAGGGGTTGATGACGCTGCATGGGCTAGTGATACTTGGGAAACTGATAAAAAAATATCAGATAATTACCTGGGTAAAATGGGCTACTTCTTCGGTGCTGACAATACGCGTTGGGGACAAAAAGCAGTGAATAACCAAGGCAAAGAAGTACAACTTTATGCTAAACAGTTGTCGGGAACTGATATTGCCATGTTTGCCCGCTCTTCAAATCTGTTTGGTATGTTAAGTTCAGACGATCCTTTTGAGTATTTCGGCTCATTAAGTTTAGCCGTGCGCAATATTGACGGCAAAAGCCCTGATATGGTGGTCGCTAATTTACGTGATGCTAAAAATTCGAAAGCAGAAGATGCAGGTTTATTCCTTGCCAAAGAATTACGCACCCGTATGTTTCATCCTCGCTGGATAAAAGAGTTACAAAAAGAAGGTTATTCTGGTGCTGTATCATTAGCGTCGAAAATGGATAACTTTTTCGGTTGGCAGGTTGTTGACCCTAATTTGATCAGGAACGATCAATGGGACGAGTACATGGATATTTATGTTAATGACAAATTAGCATTAGAGCTTGATGAATGGTTCAAAAAAATTAATCCCGCCGCCTTTGCTCGTATGATGGAGAGAATGCTCGAAGCTGAGCGAAAAGACTATTGGCAAACAGACCCTGAACGATTAAAACAACTTGTTGAGCAATATATTGATGTTGTGAATAATAATGACTTAGTCATTTTAAATGATGCAGTAAAAGCCCATGTTAATGAACTTGCCCAAGGTTTTGGTTTAGACCCACTGGTGGCAAAAACCATGGAAGCTATGGCAGCAAACGCTAAAGCACAACAAAAAATGAATAATCAACAACTTGCTGAGCAAAAAAGCCAATCTACTAGCCAAGCACAAAACGCTGAACAAAACGCTGAACAAAACGCTGAACAAAAAGTTGAAGGGCAAAAATTAGAAAAGCAAACCATACAAGAAATGGAGCTTGATAATGCTATTTACTACAGCTTAGCGGGTATTTTATTACTCATAATATGTGGCGCTTTTTGGCAAACAATAGGCAAAAAGTCAAAAACACAACAAATATATTTACTGGAGTTAAACCACTCAAAACCACAAGATTTAGCCGCTTAATTATATAGTTACCTATAAACCTAACGAAATAGATTATTTATTTCAATGAAAAGTGATTTATATAACAAGTGTGGCAACCTTCTTTTTGAGGTTGCCACACTTTTGTGATTCAATTTTATTTTGTGATTCAACTCTATTTTGAGAGCTCTGCAGCCGTATCAACAAAAATACCTTGCATGTCTTTAGTCTCGCGTTCAGTTTGCCCGCCATTTTTTAGAAATGCAGTAATGATGGCTTATATTTTTCTTCTTTCGCTCGTTAAAAATGCATCAAGTTCAGCTTTAGGAAAAAACTAAGTAATGATATTTAACAAACAAATACAAGACAAAATAATATAAATACAGTATCAATGCTTTTTGGTAAGCTAGCCTCAAATAAGACAAGTGTACAATGAAATTTATGAGTGTAACAGATAAGGTATTTTCTTTATTAGGCTTCCCTAAACCAGCCCTACTCAAACGCTACAATGGCCATAACAACCTGCCTAATAATGTTTTAGTACTCAATACTGCAAAGAAAAATAATAAAAATATTAATCAATTGCTCACAAAATTAAGACTTAATATAATTATTAATAAAGATGATAGATTAATAGAAAAATCAGTTGAATCATTAGTCATTGATGCAACAAACTATCAAGATGAAAATAATTACCACACTATTTATAAATTAATTCATGAAAATTTAAAATATTTAAGTACTAATGCACGCATTGTACTAATAGCAAAATCAAGCCAAAAATCATTAAGCGTTGAAGAAAACACATTTAGCCAAGCGCTAGTTGGTTTCAGCAAAAGCTTAGCAAAAGAAGTTGGAAGAAAAGGCAGTACTGTCAATATTATTTTCACCAGTACAAACAAAATAACTGAAAACCCAAATGCTCTTTTGGGTCCGTTAAGCTTTTTATTATCAGCAAAATCAACTTTTGTCAGTGGTCAGATATTCTCAATCAATAGCAATAATATTAAAATAGAAGCAACAATAAACAAACAAAAAACAGCGATTGTTACTGGTGCCGCCCAGGGCATTGGTGCAGCCATTGCTGAAAAATTATCAAGTGAAGGCTACTTAGTGATTGGCGTTGATATTGAGCCAATGAAAGCAGCATTAACATCCACCATGGAAAAAATACAAGGTAAGGCTTTCATCTTAGATGTTTCTGACAACAGCGCGGGGGAGCAGTTAGTTCAGCTAGGTAAAAAGCATAATGGCTTTGATCTTATTGTGCACAACGCAGGTATTACCCGAGACAAGACTATCGGTAATATGCCTGAACATTGGTGGCAGCAAACACTAAATATAAACTTATTATCAGTCATGCATATCAATAAAGAGTTACTGAACCGTAATAGCATTAATTCCGGTGGGCGCATTGTCTGTTTATCATCAATGAACGGTATTGCAGGCCAAGGAGGACAAACAAATTACGCTTGTTCAAAGGCAGGGATTATTGGTTACGTTTCAAGTATTAGTGCAGAATTATCAACTAGAAACATTACTATCAATGCGGTTGCTCCCGGCTTTATAGAAACAAAAATGACAACAAAAATGCCTTTTATGCTGAGAGAAATGGGCCGTCGTATGAGCGCACTTAATCAAGGTGGCTTACCCATAGATGTTGCAGAAACCGTAGCCTTTTTCGCTAGTGATAACGCTTATGCTATATCTGGGCAAACAGTCAGGGTATGTGGTTTAAATATAATAGGCGCTTAAATAAAAAATTTTTTGACATATCATTAATTACCTTTCTGGTAATCAACATATACCCGTTCCACTTGAATATGCATGATTCAGCTGGAATTAAAAACGCTTTTAAGCAAAGCATTAATTGAAAAGTGCAAAATTTGCACTTTGCTATGTATCTTATAGGGCAAAAGTTAGCGTTATGAGATGAAACACCACAGGCAGCTTTGAGCTTGCAGGTGGCATAGAAGTACCCCCCTTGACTGGCATTGACGCCACTATTGCAGTCATTATACTTTAAATTAAAGCGACAACTTTCCCGATAAAACAGCACTAATGAAGTTAATAAAGTCGCTCCAATCTCTCAACGTGAAGTTTGAAAAATCAAGATTAAATCAAGATTTAAATTATCGAAAGCAGACATTCAATTCACATAACTTTTGTGGTCTAAACCTTTAATAGATCCAAGGCAGTTTGGGGCAAATAGCGTCATAAAAATCAGCGCTAAACGTCCAAGTTATTTATAATTATTTTCTATCCATAGGACTCGTTGTACCAGAGGAGTGTGCTGTCCAATTACATGGGTATATATTTGGGTGGTTCTCAAATCATTATGTCCTAATAGCTCTTGCACTGTTCTAATGTCGGCACCGTTTAACAATAGTTGTGTAGCAAAGCTATGACGAAAGGTGTGTGCTGTTACATGTTTCCTAATACTTGTTGGTTAAGCGCCTTTCGCAGCAATTTGGTCAAAGCTGTTCAGTTAAGGTGATGGCGACATTAGTAGCCATCAGTTGAATGTAGGCATCTAACCGTTGAAGGAAAGACATACTGCCATTTAAAGTCAATAATGGCATAAGGGTACTTTCGAGCTCCCCCTAAAGGGAGCCTTGTTTTACCTTCACCTTCAGCGAGGTCTTTTTGAAGCACTCTTTTTACTTTTTCAATTTGTTCTTTTAGCGGCTCGAATAATGATTCCGGTAGCCTTGTTTAATTAAATAGCTTAGAATTTTCGCTCCTGCCCTTCTTCCTGTTTAGGGATGAAAAGTGCTAAAACGACAACGACTGAGATAACGCCACCGGCTATATAACCCAAGCGCTCTAGGCTAACGCCTTCAATGCCATACGCATGATGGAACAGAAATACTGCCAAGCAAGCTACCATGATGGCTATAAATATTTTCATAATGTATCCTTAAGTTTTTACTACTATTTATCCCCACATATTACTAAATTTAGGCTTATTAGCCACCTTTGTTTTCATGAACGAAAGAGCTGATATTTAATTTGAAAAAAATAGAATTTATTGAAGCACAAGAGTCTCTTCAAAAAACATACTTTAAAAGTATCAACAAAAGCATCCCATAATCTGGTCAATTTCACACCATGGTATGAAATTTCGGTGCGGGGATTTGAGCGCCTGAGCCTATTACCTGATTGGTACATCAGCAGCTTTGTGTCTATTTCATTCTCAATGTTTGGGATTTCGCTGTTATTCAAATGGAAGGGCAAGTGATATTTAGCAGTTAGCTAAGCTCAAAAAGGCTCACTATCGAGGTATGATCACTTTTCCACTACAGCAGTCCTAATTTAGACACAGAGACACAGATTTTTCTTAAATAAAGAGTGTGCTTAGCCAGCCAATTGGTCCATTACGTAACTTTATTGCCATGACTCTAAAGTACTAAGAACGTATCAGCAATTGAATATCACTAACTGAAATCAATTGCTCTGGCCCTTTGAGTTTCATTCAATAAATAGCTTCATATTGAGTAAAAGGACATCTTGATACACTATCTAATATGACTAAAAAATTTTAGTTTACATCGTTATGTGCTGCTTTGAACATAAACTAATTTCGCCAATAATTATTAGCGGCAGACACAGTTTGAAAGTTAGTGGCAATTACCTGAGAAGAGGCAATCAAGTTATCAGCATTCTCACCATAAACAGGTCGTATTTTTCCTCTTATTTCCTCATCAGGTTGGGTATATTTAATCCCCATTCTTGATAGTTTTATCGCTAATTCATAGCCTTCTTGCGCCGTTTCAGTTATTAAACTTGTTAACCATTGCTCTGACATCATTTATTCCTCTTTTTGTTTAACATTTTAAATTACGGTGTTAAAAAATAAGTATTGAAGTCCTATCGCATTATTGATTAATGAAAAAGAGCAAAGAATAAGGCGTTAGATATTAACCACTAGGGTTAACAAGCTGATAACAAATATCAATAACCGTTTTTGCTTGCTCTTTTGATAGCTTACTCATGCAAAAAGCCTGTTCAGTAATTGTTGAACTCTGCTTTGATAACAATCTGCCAGCATCAGTTAATGCAATATTTTTTTGCCGTTCATTGCCCTCTAACATCTGACGTTCAATTAATTTTTTTTGCTCTAAACGTTTTAATAACGGCGTCATCGTCGATTTACTAAGCTTGGCATTTTTCGCCAATTCGCTAATCGAAATATTATCTTTTTCCCATAACGCCATCAGTACTATGAACTGCGTATAAGTTAAGCCTAACGGCTCTAATAACGGTCGATAAATACTGGTTAGGTGATTCGATGCTGAATACAGCGCGAAGCATAATTGTTCATTTAATTGGGCTACAGACAAAAAACTCTCCTACTTCAAAATAGTACACTTAAAATACATTATCAATTTTGCCTGCATATTATTTAATTCACAACTGTTTGTTGACGAATGATTCGTGCACGTACTATCATGTAAAATCTACAACTACTCAAGAGTAACTAACATGATAAACTCAAAAATGATAATTATGGCTCTATTATTGGCAGCAACACCTTCAGCATTTGCCAATGATATTGAAACCGCTAGTGATGGTATTAACACCTTTGAAAAGTTATTTGGTGTCGCTGAAGGTAAACGCCGAAACCACACCAAAGGATTTTGTTTTTCTGCTACTTTGACTCCAAAAAATAATAAAATACTACGATATAGCAACAGTAGTCTTTTTGCGGAAAGTTCCAATGTAACTGGTAGGTTATCTCATAAAGGCGGAAATTATTTAGCTGCTGATAATAAGCCAGGGGAATATGGCATGGGTTTATCGATCACAACGGCTAGTAATGAAATACACCTTATGTCGATGAATACTTTAGACTTTTTCCCTGTCTCTACACCTGAAGCATTCGCTGAACTAATGCATGCAAAGGTTGCAGGCTCTGCTGCGGTAAAAGCATTTAAACAAAACAATAAAGATTTACAACGCTTTAAAGCTCATCAATCAACAAAAACTAAAACGCTTAAACCTTATGAAGCAAACACGTTCAACAGTGTTAACAGCTTTTATTTAGTTAATGATGAAGGCAAGAAAACAGCCGTTCGTTGGTCTTTTGTGCCACAAATTCAGCAAGAACTTGTAGTGGCTCCAGCCCAAGATTTTCTTTTCAAAAATCTTCAACAAAACCTAGAAAACAATTCCGTCACTTGGAATATGGTGATTACCTTCGCTAATCCTGAAGATGACGTCGATAATGCCGCAATAGCTTGGAACGGCAAGCATCAACAATTAGTTGCTGCTGAGCTAAACATCAAGGCGATACAATCTGAAAAAGCAGGTAAGTGTGATCTAATTAACTTTGATCCCTTAGTTTTATCAACTGGCTTTGCACCATCTAACGACCCGCTACTACAAGCCCGACGTAATGCCTACGCGGTCTCTTTTGGCAGACGTTTATCTGAACAATAACTAGCTAAAACGACTGATATGCCTTAATTAAAATTTACTGAGTAATATATTTTAATTGCGCATTTATGTAGTTTTATAAAACCAAGGATTACATGGAGAAGGTAGTCTTTATTGCGGTGTTTGTGGCGGAAGACAACATTATTTACTAATTTTTTCAGTCATACTCATATATGAGTGTGACTTATTTAATATCTAGTATTTAAATAAAAATAACACTACTAATTAGGTAAAGCACATCAAATATTTTAAGATTCGAAAGAATATATTCTGGCAAAAGTTAGTATTCCTACTTTCCGTTAAGGTGACTAATGCACGCTAAGCTGCCCTTTATCGTGATTCGTTGATTCTAGATAAAGGCAAACTCAATCATATTTTTACAATTTATTTCAGGATTACACTCACCATTCATTTGATTAAAACCAACAACATCAAATTTCAACAACAGTAAAAATTTAAGTTAATCCCCATTAATCAAACTATTATTGGTCATAGTGTTAATAATAAAGTTAGCATAGCTTAGTATTAACAAAAAAAATAAAATCGATCAGGAGTAAGCGATGTTAGAAATGGCTGTGATATATCTCGCCGCGGCAATAATTGCGGTGCCCATAGCAAAGCGTGTCGGCTTAGGCTCCGTACTAGGTTATTTGTTAGCAGGTATTTTAATTGGACCTTTTTTATTGGGATTAGTGGGCGATCAAACGGATGTAATGCATTTTGCCGAGTTTGGTGTGGTGATGATGTTATTTTTGGTCGGCCTTGAATTACAGCCTTCGCGTTTATGGAAGCTAAGACACTCCATCATTGGCTTAGGTGGCTTGCAAGTTGTAATAACCACCCTTCTCATTGCCGCTGCCTGCTACACTGTTTTTTCACTGGCATGGCAAACCTCACTTGCCATAGGTTTAATGTTGGCACTTTCATCAACCGCCATTGTTTTACAGACATTAAATGAAAAAGGTTGGATAAAACAAGAAGCCGGTCAAAACTCATTTTCAGTATTACTTTTTCAAGATATTGCCGTGATCCCCATTTTAGCATTAGTGCCCTTATTAGCGTTTAGTGACAACATTAGCGACTCAGGCTCTCACGGGAACTTGATAGAACATTTTCCGGTGTACGTTCAAACAGCCATATCAATTGGTGTTATTGCCGCAATTATATTGGCAGGTAAGTATGTTTCAGCACCATTATTTCGTTATATCGCCGAGACCCGCTTACGAGAGTTATTTACCGTCTTTGCTTTATTTCTTGTGATAGTGATCGCAGTAATCATGCAAAAGATAGGTCTATCACCTGCCCTAGGAACATTTTTAGCGGGTGTTGTTTTAGCCGAAAGCGAATTTAGACATGAATTGGAAGTAGACATTGAACCCTTTAAGGGCCTTTTGCTTGGTCTATTTTTTATTACCGTCGGCGCTTCAATAGATTTTCCATTATTATTTGAAGAGCTGGGTTTAGTGACCTTATTAGTGCTGTCGTTAATTGTCATCAAAGCGGCTGTTTTATTCTTTTTAGGCACGTTATTCAAAATGGCAAAAAAGCAGAAGCTACTTTTTACCCTTGCCTTAGCGCAAGGAGGTGAATTTGCTTTTGTACTGCTATCACTCACTTCTACCTTACAAATACTCACACCAGAGCAGAATAAAATAACTACCTTGGTGGTCGCTATTTCTATGCTGATGGCGCCTGTTTTATTAATATTCTATGAAAAAGTACTCGATAAAGAGCAAGAAGACGCCAGCGAATTTGATAAACCAGAAGATATAGAAGCAACCAAAAGCGTTATCATTGCGGGTTACGGTCGTTTTGGGCAAATAATCGGCCGTCTACTCAGCTCTCAAGGTTATCATTTATCTATTTTAGACCACAGTCCTAGTCAAATTGAACTGTTGAAGAAGTTTGGCAATAAAGTGTTTTACGGTGATGCTGCTCGAGGAGATTTATTAGCAGCTTCAGGAGCCAAAGAAGCACAATTATTAGTAATAGCCATTGATGATGCCGATAAAATCATTGAAATAGCGCAACTTGCTCAGAAACATTATCCTAATTTACAAATTGTCGCCCGCGCTATCGATCGCCACCATGCCTATGAATTAATGCGTATAGGTGTAAAAACACTCAGACGAGAAACATTCGAATCTGCCTTAAGCTTAGGTGTTTCAGCATTAGAGTTACTTGGAAATAGTCCAGAAAGTGCTAAGCGCGCAGGCAAATTGTTTTTTGAACATGATAAAGAGTCAATGCATGTATTATCTGAAGTTTGGGGTGATGATCATAGTTATGGCGTTGCTGTTAAGCAACGCATGGAATTGCTTAAACAAGTACTCGTTAGCGATGAAGAAGAGCAAGATAAAATACAGACTTGCCAAAAATCATCTGAAGGCTAAGTTAAAGTTCACAAAGCAAAATTGTGCTTTAATGAGTTTATTACATATGGTTATTAGTACTTGCATAACAGGTATGTGCTAATAACCAATAACCTTTACATAAATAAAATATCGAAGCAAAATTTACTAGTGACTTTTATACAACAGCTCAACATATCGTTTAATTTCCGAGTCGAAATTTTTATATAAGGGTCTATATGTTGGCCCCAGATCATCACTCACATCTAGCATAATTTCATCGGAATTTTTATTATCGTCATGGCCCTCTTTTACAAGTTTCCAAACACCCGCGACTAAATCAGCATCACGTTTTATCGACTTGCCTGAAGTTGCTTTACCGTGCCCCGTTAAAACTATCTCAGGATTCAACTTTACCACTTCATAAAGAGTATCAATCAGATGAGGTACATTGCCATGATAAGTAAGAATCGGCATCCATTGCGAGCTTAAAACATCCCCACCAAATATAATTTTCTGTTTAGGCAACCACATTAAAATATCACCTGGAGAATGAGCATCATTTGAGAAAATAAACTCTACATCCAGCCCCCCTAAATTACGCTTCTCTCCTTGAGATAATAACAACGTTGGATACTTAACATGAGTGGTGCCAGTTGCTCCTTTCGTCATGCGAGAAAATGCATCCACAGGCCCCTGCCCGTCTTCTTTCATTACCCTAACCGCTCGACCACTAGCTATAATCTCAGCGCCCGCATCTATAAACCCTGCATTACCCAACCAATGATCCGCATGGCTATGGGAGTTAACCACCCAACGAACTGGTTTTTCCGTGACTGTTTTAATCGCTTTTTTAATTTCGTTACCAATGATTTCAGAAGATCCGGTATCAAATAACAGTACCCCTTTTTCAGTAACAACAAAATGGCTGTTGGAGTTCCAGCCTTTATTCTCAGGGGTTGGCAAACCAAATGATGGTGAAACAATGCTATAGACATTATCGGCAATCGGTGTCACCGAGAAGTCAAAACTCGCATTCTTTGCCCATGCGCTGTTGAACATAGAGCCAATTAGGCATGTGGATATTATAATGTTTTTAAAAGACTTCAATATGCATTCCCGTTACTTTATTTGATCAATTTATGGGTGAATTGAATAGATTATTTTGCCGTGAATAGAAATGGCATGTGACTCTATATTCTTATAATCATCAAGCTATCGCGCATTGATGAGCTGATATTTTTATAACAAAGCCTCAAATTCAAATATACATCTTTGAGATGAACTAGCGACTTTTTAAGTTGAAAACTAATTTCATTCTTACAATAAACGATGAAAATTCCTTATGAAGGGTGCGAATGCCGAGTAGAGTGTTTTTACTATTGCCCATCAACGATAGAAACAAGTACAAAAAAGTAAACTATAATTCATGTATAGCTTGGATGCTTGGATGCTTGGGAATATTTACCCACCCTAACGCTGAGGTTATCGAACATGAAGAAGTCTATTCAAGATATCAAGGTGATAGAAACTGTAGAGGTAAATGGCTGTTACTTAAAAGAGCACAGGCACCAAAGCGAACGCCGTAGAATGTTAAAGCTACATTTTATTTACTATGAGAGACGCATACGCAAGCAACGCCGTCAATCGCTTGAACTCGATGTTCAGGCTTAACGCCTAACAGGCAATCAACACGAAAAAGCGGTATGGTCATTAACCAATACCGCAGTAGTGTCTATTTCGCGTGCTTGTTTTTATTTTTACTCAATGCCGTAACACTTGAACCAATAACTAAGATTACCGCGCCGAAGATACTCATGGTATTTAGTGGTTCATTAGCGATTGCTCCGGGTAAAATATAATTAGTTATCTGCATAAAAATTAACGTTAATAACGGTGTTATTGCTAACGTTGCACTCACACGAGATGCTTCCCAATGTTCAAGAGCTTCCGCAAAAGCACCATAGGCCACCAGCGTATTAGCCCCACAAAATAGTAACAATAACCAACCGATGGTATCTAACTCTAATACTAACGAAGGTACAGATGATGGTAAAAACACCAAAGTTCCCGCTAAATAAATGAGTATCATAATTTCTTCTGAGGCAAAGTGTTTCAACAACTGTTTCTGAGCTAATGCATAAATGGCCCAAAGAATTGCCGCAAGAATAATAAAGAATAAACCTAGAGTATAATCACCATGAAAATTAAGTAATTGTTCAAAACGTTGATTAAAAAATAACAGTAATCCTAAAAAGAAGGTTAATAAACCCACTTTTTGTTTAGCGTTAAATGATTCTTTGAAAACACAAACACCACCGATAAGTAATAACATTGGGGCTATTTGAATCATAACCTGCGTGCTTTCTGGCGAGGTAAAATTCAGTCCCATCATATATAAAATATAATTTGCTAATAAACCAAATATTGTAAGTGCCATCAACACCAATATTCGTTTATTTTTTAGTAACGATAATGAAGGTAAACGCTTGGTGACTATTAGGTATCCACCTAAAAATATTGCAGCTATAAGAAAGCGATACCACGTAATGGTATTTACATCCATATATTGTAATAGCCCTTTGAGCGCAATCGGTAAAACGCCCCATAAGATGGCCGTAGTAAGAGATAAAAACAAACCCAGTCGCCATCGGCCACTAATTTCATGCATAGGAAAAAACTCAGTTAACAATGCTAAAATTAGCATTATTTTAAAAATGAGGATTATCTAGAAACTAGTTACCAAAAGCTATTATTATTAAGCGTTGTTTGCATTTAAAATGACTATCGTCATTATTTTTACCTGCGATGAAGCAAAAAAGCATTTACCAAACCGGTAAATGCTTCTTGATTATTATTGATGACATTGCTTTAAATGAGTTGAGTCAAACATACCGTTATCAATAATTAATTTTTATAACGAAATTATATTAAGATTATTTCTTAAATCGACGTAATGCTAAACCCATAATACTTAATGCAAAAATAGCAAGCGTTGATGGCTCTGGAACAGGGCTTGGAGGACTATCTATTTGCACTACATTAAAGGTCATTTTATAGTCAATACCTTCAACACAAAAGGATTCTAGCCCAATCTGTCCACCAACAGGTACTTGCCTATAAGATTGAGCGCAAGTTCCTGAGGCCGATAACAAACTACTATATATTCCCTGACCTCTGCTAAATTCTGATGCAGTGTAAAACGACGGTGCTACGTCAAAAGTACTACCTACTTTTCCTGCTTCTAAATTTTCAATCGTAAATATTTCAGGGGTAATAGAACTTTCTTCAAAGAACCAGTCGGGAGCAGCATCGAAAAACGTGTTTTGTTGAAGGAATCCAGGAGGAACTGAAGGAAAATTTAGCTCTAATCCAGGCAAGTTAGTACCCCAGCTTATTGTTGCCCCTATCAAACGTAGGTTTGCGCCAACTTCTATGAGAAAGACATCTGCAGGATCATTTGGGCTAAATATGGAGCCAACAAATTCGTTAGTTCCTGCTACTAATTCGAACAGAGCGACATCGTTTAAACCACCAATAGTGTCATAATCGCCTGCAGGGAGGCCATCTTGTGAAGATATAGATGACTCATCAAAGAAACCGCTATAAGCAACACTAACAAGACCAGCATTCGCATGAGTAGATAAAAATAAAATTATTGTTAAAGTTAGGTTTATAAACTTTTTCATTATTAGAATTCCATACTAAAAATTGAATGTATCCCCTTACAAAGCAAATATCACACCAAAACCAATAAGCGTCTAAATAACATACAACTAAATATTGTGATTTTGTGAGGGTTTGTAAGTATGTAAAATAACTTGACAGTTATTTTACATACTTACAAACAGCACCATACAATTATCCAGTATAATTACAGTAAATCGGCGACAAAAAAAAGCCCTAAAATAGGGCTTTAATACACTGAATAGACAACTTTATTGATGCTGCCTATCACCTGTTATGGGACTTAATAAAAGCACTACCAGCACTTTGCTGCAACTGCAGCATTGTTGTCGATTAAAGTAATCTACTATTGAGTTTACTCTTACTGGCTTATTTTACTGAAGGTAATACCCAGTTATTTCGGGGGAAATGACAAGTATAACCATCTGGTGTTTTCTGTAGATAATCTTGATGTTCTACTTCTGCTTCCCAAAAATCGCCTGCTGGAGCCAATTCAGTAACGACAGTCCCTGGCCATAAACCTGATGCATTTACATCAATTATCGTTTGAATCGCTACAGCATTTTGTTCAGCTGAACAGTAATAAATCGCTGAACGATATGAAGAGCCTAGGTCGTTTCCTTGCTGAAGCTCTGTTGTTGGATCATGGATCTGAAAGAACAATTCAAGGATACTGCGGAAACTGACAACATCAGTATTAAATGATATTTCTATGCCTTCTGCATGACTACCATGATTACGATAAGTGGCATTGATAACGTCACCACCCGTATAACCAACTCTGGTTGACGTAACGCCAGGAAGTTTACGTATAAGATCCTGCATGCCCCAGAAGCACCCCCCTGCCAAAATAGCGCGTTCAATTGTCATTTTATATGTTCTCCACTTGATCTATATATTCGCCATAACCGTTATCGCCATCTCATCAAGAGGGATAAAACGAAGTGACGCTGAATTAATACCGTAACGTAACCCACCTTTACTTGTTGGTCCATCGTTAAATACATGTCCTAAGTAACTGTCATCGTAACTTGACCGTACTTCAGTGCGCACCGTGGCGTGACTGCTATCACTAATCTCTTGTATGTTATTTGACTCTATCGTTTAGTAAAACATGGCCAACCGCAGCCAGATTCATATTTATCTGATAAAGCAAAGAGTGGTTCACCTCAAACAATATCGACATAAATGCCCACTAAAGCATTATCAAGGTGCTCGCCACTACCCGCTTGCTCGGTGCCACTTTCTTGTATTACTCGATATTGCTCTGGGTTAACGCTGAAATTGCTTCAGTGGATTTTTGATAGGCTGTCATAACTTTCTGTCCTTGGAATTTTGATTACTAATGTTACATTTTTTCTCATAAGAGATGGAGTATGTTGTTTCGAAAATTGGAAATTAAAGCTTAATTACAGCCATTTTATCCTGAGACATATCATGCATAGTATAAGCAATGCCGCCGGTATTATAACCAGACTGTTTACGTCCTGCGAAAGGCATCCAATCAACCCGAAAAGCGGTATGATCATTAACCATTACTGCGGTAGCGTCTAATTCCCGAATTGCCTTAGTTGCTACATCAAGATTTTTGGTGAACACAGAAGCTTGAAACGCATAGTCCAATGAATTAGCCTGATCAATGGCATCGTTGATATCATCGTAGCCATAAACACACACAACAGGGCCAAAGATTTCCATGGTAGAAACTTTCGCATCAACTGGCGGCTCAAGCAACACGGTTGGCGCATAGGTACTCTCACCTAATCGTTTACCTCCTGTGACTAAGATTGCGCCTGCTGCCAGGGCTTCATCAACCCACTCTTCAACGCGATCAACTTCTTTAGGGCGAATAAGCGGGCCACATTCGGTCTTCTCATCAATAGCGTTACCCACAACAAGTTTTGCTGCGCCATCAGCCAATAGTTGTGCAATAGCTTTGGCTTTATTCTTAGGCGCATAAATACGCTGTACCGACACACAAACTTGTCCTGAATGATAAAAGCCGCCTTTGAGTAAACTTGGGATCATCGCTTCAATATCAGCACTTTTTTCAATAATAACAGGGGCAACTCCACCATGTTCTAGTGCGCAACGCGTTCCTGGAGCTAATTTAGAACGTAACATCCAACCAATTTTAGCAGAACCAATAAAACTGAAAAAAGCCACTCTAGGATCGGTGATCATTTTTTCAGAGGTAGGAATATCACAGGCAACAAAACGGCACCACTGTGGCGGTAATCCTGCTTCATGCAAAATATCAACAAATGCCTTACATGATAATGGTGTATCTCGTGCGGGTTTAACTAACACAGGACAACCCGCTGCAATAGCCGGAGCCACTTGATGTACAATTAAATTTAACGGATGATTAAATGCCGAAACAGCAACCACCACCCCAATAGGCTCTTTAGTAGTAAAGGCTATTCTACCCGCGCCCGCTTGGGTTAAATCCATCGGGATTTGAGTACCGGTTAATTTAGCAATTTCTTTTGCGCAAAGCTCTACACCGTCAATCGCTCTGGTAACTTCAACTCGCGCATCGACCAGCGGTTTTCCTCCTTCATTTGCAATCAAAAATGCTAACTCATCGGCTCTTTCTGAAATCAACACCGCTGTTTTTTTGAGAATGCTGACACGCTCAAACGCAGGAATCCACTGATTACAATCTTTGTATAATTGATGAGCCGTTGATAAATATTTATCAATATCATCCCACATGACTGTTGGGATAGACTCTATGTAAGCTTGGTCATAAGGGTTAACAACGTCGAGTGTTTCAGGTACCTTGTTTTCTTCAGATACATTGCTTTTTTCTAAATTGTCCATAATGTTACTCTTCCTAAAGTAGGATAATAAGTTGAAAGTAAAATGAAGCGTTATATCAAACAAACCTTTTTAGCCAATTCATCTATTAAAACTTTTTGATTTTCAGAATAATCCACCGGTAACTCAACAAGATGAACACCCCCAGCTAAAAATGCTTTTTCATAAGTAGGAATAATATCTTCAGCACACGTAACTCGATGCCCTGTTGCGCCATAACTTTCTGCATATTTAACAAAATCAGGATTATTAAATTCTAAGCCCCAATCAGCAAAACCCGCACTGGCTTGCTTCCAGCGGATCATGCCGTAAGAATTATCATTTAAAACGGTAACCACTAAGTTTAATCCTAGACGAATGGCGGTTTCTAATTCTTGTGAATTCATCATAAAACCACCATCACCACAGATGGCCATTACTCTTTGTTTAGGATTTAACATAGCAGCCATCATGCCCGAAGGTAGCCCTGCTCCCATGGTGGCAAGGGCATTATCAAGCAATACGGTATTGGGTTGATAAGCTTTATAATTACGTGCAAACCAAAGTTTATAAATACCATTGTCCAAAGCAATAATATCTTTATCACCCATAACCTTTCGAATATCGGCAACAAAGCGCTGTGGAATAATAGGAAAACGCGCGTCATCTGCCCCTTCTTCAATATGCACATCAATGGCGAGTTTTATCATTTCAAAATAGCTTCTATCAAACTTAACCTCTCCGCCGAGCTTATCTTTTAAAGCAGAAACAGAAGCGGCTAAATCACCGATAATTTCTAGTTGTGGAAAATAGACTTGATCAACTTGCGCAGATTTATAATTAACATGAATAACCTTTTTACCGCCTTCTTCCATAAAAAATGGCGGTTTTTCAATAACATCATGTCCGATATTAATAATTAAATCGGCCCGTTCAATCGCACAATGCAAATAATCGCCAGCCGATAATGCTGCGGTACCTAAAAACAGACTTGAACGTTCATCAACGACGCCTTTCCCCATTTGCGTAACAAAAAATGGAATACGGGTTGAATGAACAAAGTCACACATAGCTGCTCGAACATTTTGACGATTGGCACCAGCGCCAATTAATATTAACGGCATTTTAGCGGCTTTTATTAACGCAACGGCTTCTTCTAGCGGCACATCACTTGGGCTCGCATAATAGCGTTTATGCGGGGTCATCACACTTTCAGTGCAATCTTCAGCTGCAATATCTTCAGGTAACTCTAACAGCACCGCACCGGGGCGTTCTTCTTCTGAAAGACGGAAGGCTTCACGCACTAATGAAGGAATAGTATCGCCATGCACAATTTGTTTAGACATTTTACAAATAGGCGCAAACAAGCCAACCACATCAATAATTTGAAACTGCCCCTGCTTCGACTTTTTGATTGGTTTTTGTCCGGTAATCATCAGTAAAGGCATGCCGCCTAAATGAGCATAAGCCGCTGGGGTTGATAAGTTTGTTGCGCCAGGACCCAGCGTTGCCATGCAAACACCTGTTTTACCGGTAAGACGACCATAGGTCGCAGCCATAAAACCCGCGCCTTGTTCATGGCGAGTTAACACGAGTTTGATGGTAGATTTACGTAAGGATTCAACCATATCCAAGTTCTCTTCCCCTGGAACAGCAAAAATGTGATCTACTCCTTCAGCTTCCAATGCCTGCACAAATAAATCAGATGCTTTTTTCTTATTGTTCTCACTCATAACTTATCCCTAATCAGCCTAAATACGGTGGTGTTAAATAAAATATTCTCCAATCATTAAACGGGTTGTATGGTGCCTTTCAATACGTTTAATGAAACGAAACTTTCCTTACTATAAGATTCTAGACCATAGAAAAAATGCTTCCATCAATATAGGTATTTAAGCGTTATATTTAAGACAAATATTCAGATAATAAATAGACGGATTTAAAGTAATAATTGGGCACACACACTAATGGATTCGCAGCTTTTATTATTCTGTGCACAATAAAAAACGCCCAAATAGGCGTTTTAAATAATGATTTTTGAAAAAACACATCCTGCTCATTATAAGTTATTGGGCACTCTATTTATCAAAATCAGTCCATTAATTGACATCAAATGTTCTTACCCCTTTAGCATTATTGTCATTTTCCCATACTTCATATCTTGGGTTTTTCATGTCTTCAAAATACCAGATAGCCATCACTAAACGATTCTTATCGTTTGCAACAGTTAATGTGCCAGCGTAGTCACTTTCAATAGAAGTGCGTAGTAAGCAACTGTTATAGTTTACTTTGATACCTTCTTTCCCATTCGTGAAATCGGTACACACTGATAAATAAGCATTACGGTTACCATCATTCTTTTAACTTACCGCTAAGGCATATTCTGGCTTAAGAAGAAATTTTCTTGAGACAATAAGCTCAGCCGTTGAATCATAAGTGGCATTAGGATCTGGCTCTACAATAGTACTTACCACTGGAGGTTCTGCTACGGCGCCCACAGGCTCTTCAACTGCTACTACAACAGGATCAGGCGTCGAAGAATCGTCACTTCCACCACCACACCCAACCATTAGTAAACTCATTAGAAATATTGAAGTATTGTTAGTAAGTTTCATGGTTTTCTCCTTATTGTTTAAATACGTTGTTAGTAGCGCTATTTCCAACCGTAAACCAATCCATATTCGATGCACCTGAAGTAGTAACGAAGCTATGAAAGTTTGGATAAGCATACTTAATATCCATATACTCTACTGGGTGCTCCCACTCATAAGGAATGCTAATAGCCCATGGCATACCGTTAGCATTAATAAAGTACTCTCCAATACCAGCATTTGAAACATCATCACCACGACCTAGAAAGTTCGCTTGAAAGGCTTCTGTCGGTGCTTGATTTTTAAGATGTATCTCAAATCGTCTTCCCGGTGCTTCACCAAATACGTAACTTCTTTCGTATCCTTCAGAAGCGAAAATAAAGGGATCATATGGGAAATCAGCCACGTCAGCTTTGTTTACATTCGCTTCCATAGGAATTTCCAATGAAAATGTCATCTGAATGTTTGAACCACAACCGGCTTCTGTTCGATAATATTTGCAGTCTTCACCGGCAGTAACAAAATCAAATAGATCATTAGCGATAATGAAAATGGCTTCATCTTTATCTGCTTCAAGTGGCGTAACACTTTGTTCAACCCCGTTAATTTTAAAAATTAAACGACCAATATCTACCTGGCTGCGCAGTAGCCCGGGCAGTCGAAAGGCAAAACCATTATGGTAAGACGCCCCAAGGGCAATGGTTTCCCCTTCTATTTTAACGCGCATTAAAGTCCCTTCTACGTGATAAGATGAAAGACGATAACGAACAACCACATCATTCATATCGTAATCCCCCTCCAGCGGCCAATTATCTTCGAACGCCAGCGTTGCCCAACCATCAGCAGAAGGGTAATAAGTAGCCGTTACATCTTGCTCAGCAATATCAATGGCATAATCTTCTACTTCACCATCAGAAACGCCACCAATAGGAGATAAAGACGCTTCAGAGCTTAATCTAAATCGCGCCCAAGTCGAGCCTGGTTCACTCCAAGTTGGTACATCGTAAGCAACAATATTACTGCCAGAACTCACTGCCTCTGCCGTTATAATTTGCTCATCAGCATCAAACGCTCCATTTTTGTCAGAATCGACCCAAGCGTTTACAAACCCATCTGCTGAAGAAGTGATATCAACAATCGCTGTTTTACCTGATTCAATACCGGTTACAAATGCAATACCATCATTGTCATTTACCTCAGAACCATTGTCTGCGTAAGCATTCGGTTCACTCACCACTGCTTCACCCAAGAATAAAGTACCGTCGCCTACATCATGGCGCGCACCATTATTATTTATACTAGAGCCGTAAGAATCGGGAGCATCACCAAAATCGGTGGTGGGAGCGTCAAGAGAAATAATAGGAGCCAGCGCACAACGTGCGCCATCGTTATTACTAGAAGAAGGGCCATTTGCAAAAAATTCAGCCACTGGATAAGCCCAATTGGTATTGATTCTGAAAATTTTACCGTCATTGTTACGACTGATATATAAGTTACCGGTAACATCAAAATAAACCGCACCAAATACGCCTGCCTCACCCACGTTACTAAGTTTTATCGAAGTCCCCACTTCAACATCAATCTTCCAAAGGTTACCCCAGCGATCAACCGCGTAAGCAAAGCCGTTATCCGGATGAAAGGCCAAATCATAAATAGCGAGGTTGAGATTTGTGCCGTTAACAATATTTTCCATTTGCAAATAATCGTCACTGCCTTCATCTAACGAAACGCGATACAAACCATAATTACCACCGGGACGATATAGATAATAAGCATCTTCTACCACAGCAATATCACCCACATAAAAACCTTTATCAGGAAGATTAGCTAGCGGTATAGGGTCTACCTGAAAATCGGCACCAATACGCACAATAGTGCCGTAGTAGTAATTGAACGCGTATAAATAGCGATCGTGCACACTAAATGCCAGTGCATTCATCTTTTGTTGGTTCCAGTCAGCAGGTGACGATTTCTCGTAAAAGCCAGTAGCAAGCTGAACACTATATAAGTTTGCTAACTTGTCTTGAATTAAAAAGGCTTCTGCTGGGCACTCAGTAAAAGATTGTGCGTGTAAGCCAATGTTGGTCATACCTACGGCAAGAATAATGCCTTTAATTGTGCTTTTTCTGACTGAATTTAACATAGTGAATATCACCTCTACATAAAATTTATTATTTCTCTGTAGTAGTTAGCAAAAAGCGCACCAACAAAAAATAACACTTACTTTCAGTAACTTAGAGGTTAAACAAGTGTTCACTAATTAGAAACACACTGAGGTTTTGCGATATGAAAATGCAAATTGCAAAATGAAACAACTAATCAGTACATAACTCGAGTTAATATAAGCATCTACATCACCTATATTTTCTAAAATAGTACTAGCCAATAATCATGACTAAACTGAAAAAACTGATAAAGTTAAAAAGCTTAGGCAACTTAACCAGCAGAGACTTCCCGTTATTAAAATCGCTAACACCTTTATATCTATTGGTTTTTTTCTTATTTGGCTTTACTGCTCAATTACAAGCTAATGTGATTAGCCCGTTAACGACAAAAGCGTTTAGTGACTTTCATCAGTGTGATAAAAAGTTTGAATATGATGTTTACTTTCTTGGGGGAAAAGTGGGTTATTTACACCGGAAAATAAAGTGGGATAACAACGCAGCAGCGGCTAGCAAAGCAACTGTAACGTCATACGGTGAAGTTACTTTTTTGTGGCTTGATTCAACCTACCAACAAAAAAGCGCTATGCATTACTCGCCTCAGGATAATCATTTTTTAACGCCCCGTTTTTCACAAAAACTAACCGGTCTTAAATCAAGAGTAATGACCGCTGAAATATCTGATAACGGACTATCATCAACGGTCACGTTAGATACTAAAGTTTCTCACTACCAACATACAGACAACAATGAGAGCAACCCTTTATATGACCTAGATACCTTAGGGGCACAAATTCGGCTTAATTTATTGCAAGGAAATACACGCTTTACCTTATTTCGCCAAGCGAGTAAAAAAGTTGAACGTTATCAATTTGAAGTAGCCGGACAGGAAGTCATTACTCATGAAAAGTGGGGAGATCTAACAACCGTTAAGGTGGTTGAAGTAGGCGAGCATGAAAATATCGTCTTATGGTTTTCGAGGAAACATGACCATCAACTGGTCAAGGCAGAATTGGATATGATATTTTCTCCGGTAGTCTGGTTATCTCACTTTAGTAAGCAGTGTAATACATAGAAAAAACATACATTTAATTAGGTTTTTCGGTTGGTAATAGTCCAGACATCAACATCAAGGTTATTGTCAGAAATAGCTTTATTTAAACGCTTTAAAAATCTATCTTTTGTTCTCGGGTTAACAATTAAAACAATGCCCGCTTTTTTGCCGGTCATGGCTGAATAAAATAACGCCTGCCCTAACGACTCAGCCCATTTTTTCCCCCAATCATATTCAATAGCATGGGTAGCTGTTAAACAATCAACTCGCGTTCTATCCGCTAACACATACTCTATTTCACCCTTACAATAAGCATCAACAAAATCTGCCTCATGCCATTTACCTAACTTTGCTGGTTTGGCTGACTTTGCTTGAGCCAAAGAAGCGGTAGACAAAAATGCAATCACAGCAAATAGTTTTAGTGATACAACGAGCACACGCGGTATAGAGGAGAAATGTTTAATCATTTAGTTGGTTTCTAATCTTTTCTTATTATTGTTACGTATTGATATTCAGACGTAATGAGCTTTGAGTACATGAAGTTCATTATTATCTGCCTATTGTAACGTAGCGCATGGCCTTTAGCGTAGTTAATTTCAGAATAGGTTTACATTTTTATACACTTTGTGCAGTTCTTTTACCATTGTGATGAAATTGTGATAATTCAGTGACCATATAGCGATATCAGTCATTTATACTTTAGATTAAGTTTAACAAATCAATCGCACTTCACTGGTTGAGTCAGGATAAAATTATGAAAAATATATTGTTCATCATAGCGCTCGCATTAATCTCGGTACTTACGTTTTATGCTGTATCACCAAACTCTACAGAGTATTCAGCGACAAACTCAACTGTTAGCTCAACTAAGATGCAAAATGATATCGAAAAAATGATGCCTAAATCAACAAGTTCAACGAAGAAAATACCTGCAACAACGCATTTAGATAGCATTGTACTTGGTGCTGGTTGTTTCTGGGGAGCTGAAAAAAGGTATCAAGCCATTCCAGGTGTTGTTGATGCTATCTCAGGTTATGCCGATGGTAAAAATGTGAGTGCTAGTTATCGAGAAATTACACAGAGAAAAAATAAATACAATGTAGATAACCATGCAGAAGTTGTTAAAGTTATTTTTAATAGCTCAAAGGTGAGCTTGGAAACTATTTTACAAAGTTACTATGAGGGACATGATCCAACGCAGCTTAATCGTCAAGGCAATGATATTGGCACGCAATATCGTTCAACTATATTAACGAGTAATGAACAACAAAACGACATTGCACTCAAAGTTACTACCCAGTATCAAAAACTATTAAATGACGCGGGTTATGGAAAAGTCGAAACCAAAATCAGCTCACTTACTGAATTTTTTGAAGCCGAGCAGTATCATCAAGATTACTTAGCTAAAAATCCAAATGGCTACTGTCCAGATCACTCTACTGGCGTTAAGTTTGATGCTGATGCAAGTAAAACGGGACTAGCCAGTCAAAAAATTGATAATACGCCCTTATTAACAGGAAAACATATTGTTGTCATTGAATCAGAGAATTATTGCCCTTATTGTGAAAAATTCAAAAAGAATGTCGTTAATGATTATAAAGGCACTATTGCTATAAACTTTCGTCTAGCGAGCCAACTGAAAGGCCTAACGATTAAGACTGAAACTTGGGCGACACCCACAATTATATTTATTGAAGACGGTGAAGAAGTATTTGGTAAACAAGGATACATGAGCCCTGACTATTTTTATAAAGCATTAGGTGCTTTTAAATTAGGAAAAAGTGAAGCCTTTAATGTCGCTTTCGACGAAGGAACTGATGGTCGTTTTTGTAAAGAATATGAAATATTCAAAAACACTCCCGATGGCGTTTTTGTTGATAAGTTAAGTGGCGCACCACTATTTGATACTGATGACCGTTTTAACTCCGCGTCTGGATGGTTATCTTTTACTAAAGCGGTTGATGGTTCAGTTATTGAAAAACCTGATAATCGTTACGGTATGGTACGCACAGAAATTCGCTCTAAAACGTCCGGTATTCATTTGGGTCACGTATTTCCAGATGGTCCGAATGGACAACCAAGATTTTGTATTAACGCCACAGTATTGGAGTTCAAAGCAAGATAATAGCCGCGTTATTCCATTAACTATCTCCACCTTTGCTATACTTAACTGTAGAGACAAAAGCGTATAGCAGAGGCAATCATGACAACACTTTCCTTGGTCGTTGGATTATGTTCAATAGCACTTATCATAGGGTTTTCGGTTCATGCTTATTATCACTACTTTAAACACTCCGATCACCACATCGATAAGCACCAGTAATACGTTTTTAGCGTTAGTCCTATCGCTAAAAACACCTTAGCGAACGCCATGCATACCACGCTTTAATAGCGGTGATATCAGTAAAACAACTATGCCTGTACCAATACCAATCCACATTAAAAACTCAAACAGCTGTGTATAAATAATAAGATTATCACTAACACTATTAAGCTCTCCACCTTGGGTATCAATGGCCGCTAATTTTCCCAAACGCATGGCCAGCGTTTCAGACAGCGCCGTAGCCAAAAACCACACGCCCATTGATAAACCTACCACACGGTGTATCGCAAGCTTAGTCACTGCCGAAAGACCTACCGGAGAAAGACACAACTCACCCGTCGTATGAATGAGATAAGCTAAAACTAACCACCATAAACTGATTTTCCCAGCCTCATCGGGAAATTTAGCCCCAATAACCAAAATGCCAAAACCTAAACCTGCTTGAATAATACCTAAAGCAAATTTTATCGGAAGATTAGGATTTAGCCGAAACTTCTCTAACCACACCCACAATGCAGCAAAAGGTAAGGCCAACATAATAATAAAACCTGCATTGAGAGAGCCAAACTGACCAGCAGATATCTCAATGCCAGCAATATTTCTCTCAACGACTATGTCGGCAAATAATGTCATCGACCCCGCAGCTTGCTCAAACAAGGCCCAAAAAACGATGGTAGAACCGATTAACACCATCAGCACCAGCATTTGCTGGAACTCTTCCCTGCTGCCTTTTAATGCCGCATAAGCGATTAACCCTACGCCCGAAACAATCAGTAAAACCTGCTGAGCAGCAAAGACTACCGGCTCATGTTGAATAACAAGCCAAAATACCGATAAACTTAAAATAGCCGTTAAATAGATTAAGTACTCTCTACTAATCAAACCCCAAACTTTTTCACGTAATACTTCAACACTTGGTGGCTCTGCCAATCCACGTAAATATTTAAGGCCCTTAGTAAACGTCACCAAACCAAACAACATGCCTATGCCCGCAGCACCAAAACCGTAACGCCAACCATAGGTTTCCCCTAAGTAAACACAAATAATAGTGGCGGCAAAAGAGCCAAGGTTAATACCCATATAAAAAATGGTAAAACCAGAATCTCGACGGGGATCATCTTTACTATAAAGTTGACCGACTATGGTAGAAATATTGGGTTTTAAAAAACCAACCCCAACAACAATAAGCGATAATGCAAAGTAGAAAACATTCAGCGCAGCTAAATCTTGAATTTTAATCGTTTGTGTTAAGAGAGTACCCGCACTGAGTACCGCGCCATTATTGAGGGTGATATCTGAAGTTAAAATGGTACCTGCCGCATATTGAACCGCTTGATGGCCTTCAACAGCCATCAGTAAATGCCCTAAACAGAGTAAGATACCACCGAATATCACTGACTTTTTCATACCAAGGTAGCGATCGGCTAACATGCCACCTATAACGGGCAAGGTATAAACTAAACCAGCATATGAGCCTAATACTTCCAAGCCTTCTCCGTCAGAGAACAAATGGTATTTAGTTAAATATAAGAGCAGCAAATACTTCATCCCATAAAATGAAAATCGCTCCCATAGTTCAGTAGCAAAACAAATATACAAACCTTTAGGGTGGCCAAATAATTCATCTTCATTGACTTGTTTATCAATATCAATGCTATCTGCTTTATCCATATGTTCGCCATGCCTTGCAACAGAGAAAGTAATAGAAGAAGTATAGAGTGACTATCAAGCTTATGCGAAGACTGACCTTTTTAAGCCAAATAGTTACGCATAAGAGTGCAGCAAAAGTACTGGCGTCTACGTTTAACTGAGCTGCTCAAGTTCACTTATGAATACGTATGTAGGGGGATTGCTAACTATCACCGCTTAATTTACGCTCAATTTAGTTGCTAATTCAGAAGTAAGTTTCAGCAACAAAAAGTTTAAAATAATATAAACGAGGAATGCATGAAATCTACACCCCTATTGAAAAAGTTCACCCAAGCATCAATCATCGCCAGCTCACTATTATTCAGTCAAGGATCATACGCTGATACCATACTGCATGCTTTTAACTGGACCTATGATGACGTTGCAACCAAAGCACAAGAAATTGCTGACTTAGGCTACAAAAAAGTACTTGTTTCGCCAGCATACAAATCTTCAGGTGATCAGTGGTGGGCTCGTTATCAACCACAAGACTTTAGAGTTATTCATAGCCCTCTAGGCGATACCAACGACTTTAAAGATATGGTTAATGCCCTAAAAGCCAAAGGCGTTGAAACTTACGCCGACATCGTATTCAACCATATGGCGAACGAATCATCTCAACGCTCAGATTTAAACTACCCAGGTACAGCGGTACTCGCTACTTATACTGCCGATAGCACTTATTACAATTCAATTAAGCTATTCGGCGATCTACAACAGGGTAGCTATGGTGCAAATGACTTTCATCCAGCAGGATGTATTACTGATTGGGGCAACCCCGGCCATGTACAATATTGGCGACTTTGTGGCGGCAATGGCGATGTTGGATTACCAGATTTAGACCCGAATAACTGGGTTATTTCGCAGCAACAAGCTTACTTACAAGCGTTAAAAACAATTGGTGTAACTGGCTTTCGCGTTGATGCCGCGAAACATATGAGCAACTATCACATTAATGCGGTATTTAATAACGACATCAAAAATGGCATGCATGTATTTGGCGAAATCATTACCTCTGGCGGCGCTGGTGACAATAGCTACGACGCTTTCCTAGCGCCGTATTTAAATGACACTGGTCATAGTGCTTACGACTTCCCATTATTTGCCTCACTGCGTGGTGCCCTTGGTTTTGGCGGTTCAATGAACCAACTTGTTGACCCTGCCGCTTATGGGCAAGCATTAACACCTGATAAAGCCGTAACTTTTTCAATAACCCACGATATTCCAACCAATGAAGGTTTTAGATATCAAATAATGAATGCTACCGATGAAGTGTTAGCCAACGCCTACATTATGGGTCGTGATGGCGGTACGCCGATGATGTACTCAGACCATAACGAAAGTAACGACAACAACCGTTGGTTAGATTTATACAAACGCTCAGACGTTGTTGGCATGGTGAAGTTTCACAACACTGCACAAGGCCATGGCATGCAAGTGATGAGCTTTAACGACTGTATTATTTTATTTAAACGTGACCACATTGGTGTGGTAGGTATTAACAAATGTGATAACGGCCAAGATGTTTGGGTGAATACCGCAGAGCACAATTTATGGTGGAATAAAAATTACCGTGATGTCGTTGGCGGTGCTGATTTACAAATTATTAACAGCCAATGGCATAAGTTTTACTTACCAGGGCGTAAAGCCAGAATGTGGTTAATGGAATAGACTCTAAAAACCATTAGCTCTATCACAAACGCTGCTTATACCGTTTACATTAACGTAGCGTTTGTCATTTCAGGCATTTTATAAATGCTGCTTTTTAGGCGGCATCACGGTTGCTAGCCCTTCAGCGACAACTTTACCCGCTTGATTAACTAAGGTGCAACGTAATTTAACGATATTTTTGTCTTTAATTATCTCAACTACTTCACACGTGGCAATTACGGTATCATCAATAAAAACAGGCGCTGTAAACTTACTTTCTTGCCCCAGATATATAGTGCCTTCTCCGGGTAACTTCTCCCCTAACAATGCCGAAACAGTGCTTAATACAAACGCGCCATGAACAACGCGTTGACCAAAGACACTGTTTTTTGCTGCAATATCATTAATATGTACGGGATTCCTATCTCCTGAAATTTCCGCAAATAACATCACATCTGAATTGGAGAAGGTTTTTTCGAAATGATCTTTTTGACCTAGATGTAACTGCTCAATTGTAAAAGACAAATTAACTCCTTTAATTTATACAATGACCACAGATAAAGCGATAACCGCTTAGTATGGATTCTTCTTAGTAATATCACATAATTTCATAGCTTTATAAACTACAAATAGTTGGTTTTAAGTTTGGTAGAGGTATTTTAGACGTGAATTTATCTTAATAGATAGTGCGCTTAGCCACCATAGAGGTCATTCATTATCAAATTATTAATGCTACTTTTGTGCGCTTAGTTGACTGTAGTTGGTTCACATTCTTAGGGTCAACAGTTTCGTTGAAAAGGGACATTTTTATGGGAAATATCCAAGGGCTCATGAACACCACAATAGATATGTAATTTCAGAGCTAATTTAGGGGGTAGTGATTCCTTTATTTCATCAAGCTGACATTAACCAATCACTAGAAAAAAAAACACCAATCATGACAATTGATGTTTTCTATAATCAAAACTTAAAAACTAAATTAAGATTGTTTCTTAAGTCTACGTGCTGCTAACCCCATAATGCCTAATGCAAAAATAGCAAGGCTAGTAGGTTCTGGTACGCTAGTTAAGTCACCATTTATCACAAGATTATCGAACCCTGCATTGTTTCCATTCCCTTCTCCACTACCTGTCAATCTAAGAATGTAATCATTGCTAGCTAAAAGAGAATATCCCTCAAGATCTACGCTGACGTTATGGCCGTTAGGGTTAGTGAAGGCCCCATTATTGGCATATATATCATCAAGTAAAGTGAATTCTTTAAGGAGCGTATTGGATGAATCAAATAGTGATATTGCAATATCTAGGTTTCTTTGTTGGCCTTGGAAGTTACCACTGTTATTAAATATATAAGCATCTAATGTTAGAGATGATAAGGATATATTATTTAGAGATAGCACATTCAATGCTATATTTACTATCCAATCTCCTTCATTAGAAAGGTTGCGGTCTACAGCAAACTTGTCTGCTGAGTCAGTTGTATCAAATAAGTTATAATCAGCAGATAAATCACCTGGTGAACTTAAGCCATCTAGAATCCAATCTAGAGTTGAAGCTGTATCTCCAGCAACAGTGCGATCATCAAAATCTGTCGATGCAATAATTCCAGCATTAGCGCTACTAGCTAACATTATCAGTCCGACTACAGCCGTTTGTAAAAATTTATTTTTCATTTGTATTTCCTTTTAATACCTTGCCACTCATTTTGGTAGGTAAATACTAAAATAGTAATCAATCAATCAATCTACGTATTTCAATACAAAAAATGCGCCAACTTTAAAAAAACCAATATTTTCAATGTTATGGTCGATAATGTGCATTTTAATATAATTACACTGTAAAATAATTCGACACAAACAAACTTGTCAATCACTTGAGTTAATTGAGAAATATTAACAAACAATCATTTAAAATAATTTTAATACACATATGTAATAAGATGGCCGAATATCACCTAAAACTATATGATAATCATCAAAAGGTTCTGTTTTAACTACGTAAAAAACCACCTCTGTAGTTTTATTGATTAAAACACAATGGTGGTAATGATTTTATTCTCCATGTAAATACCACTGTAAAACAGTGACTAAATGATTTTAGCCACCTATCACTAACTTGTAATTATATGCTTTGGATTGTAGTTATTTGGTATATCTCAATATCCTAAAGTTCCCGCCAAGACAACGCGGGAACGATAATATCAATGACACTTACAACAACGGCCGCAATGAATCAACAATATTTTTTCCTGTGTTTACGCTGAACTTGCCATATTTTCGCCACACTTCATCAGTACTCTGCCCTTAAGCTGACACGAGTAACGCTCATTACTTTGCTTTAATACTCTGTATCAACTAAAGACAAGAGCAAGTGATGTTTACTTCTAAGAAAAACCTACAACTTATCGATTATAAAAATTCGTATTATTGCCAACAACAGCGCAAAAAACGACGCTATAAATGGTTAAAAATTTCACTTTTTTTATTACTTATCATCTCACTTGCCTTGGTTTTCATGCCTTTTGCACAAAGTAATCAATTTGATTCTAAGGAACAAATAAAGCGAGATAATGCCCTTATTCATGGCCCGCAATTACTCTTTGAAAATCCTGATAAAAGTCCAAACAAAAGTCAGGGTCAGAGCCCAAACTCAGCCATGCGTGCAACCTTCCCTGTTGATATTGAAGCCAACATTGAAATTAATGGTTTAGTTGCTTACGCAGAAATAAAGCAAACCTTTATTAATCCCTACAATATTGCGTTGGCGGGAAAATACCAGTTTCCTTTACCTGAAAACTCAGCAGTTAAACAGTTAAAGATAAAAATTGGTGATGTAGAAATACTTGGCGAAATAATGGAAAAAAAAGCAGCAAAAGCCATTTACCAAAAAGCCAAAAAACAAGGACGAAAAGCAAGTTTAGTCGAGCAACAACGTCCGAATTTATTTACTAACAAAATAGCGAATATTCCGGCGCAGTCAACCGTTGTTGTTACGTTAAAATTTATCATGCCTGTCTCGTTCTCTCAGGGTAAATTCAATTTACGACTACCTCTTGCACTAACCGATAGGTACCAACCAAAATCAGCATCTTACTCGTCTGAGCAATCGTCTGGGCACTCAACTAAAGAATTACCTGAGCCATTTAAAACATCAACCACACGTTCACCAACCACCCATGTTCGATCAGTTGCGCGTAGTCAATCATCAATAAACATTGTATTAAACTCAGGTATTCCCATCACGTCTATTGTCAGTGATAGCCATAAAATACATTCACGTGAGTTAAACAGTGAGCAAAACGCTTACTTTATTACGTTAAATAAAACACAGGTAATATCTAACAAAACGTTTGATTTAACTTGGCAATTAATTGCCAGTAATCAACCTCAAATCAGTAGCTTTACCCAAGAAGTTTCAGGTGAGCATTATACTTTATTGACCTTTTTCCCGCCTGAACAATCCGTAGCGCAAGTGATAGCAAGAGATATCATTTTTATCATAGATACGTCAGGCTCAATGCAAGCCGGTTCGATGGAACAAGCGAAAGCGAGTCTGCAACTCGCCCTATTACAGCTTAATAATAAAGACAGTTTCAATATTATCGCTTTCGATCATGAAACCGAATTACTGTTCCCTGTCACTCACATGGCCTCAACAAACAATATCTCAAAAGCACAACAATTCATTGATAACTTAAGTGCAAATGGTGGCACTGAAATGTACCGACCATTAAGTAACGCTTTAATGATGAAAAAAGATAAAGCGCAGTCCGCAAAAGCAATTCGCCAAATAGTTTTTATTACTGACGGCGCTGTCGCTAATGAATTTGAGCTTATGCAATTACTTAACAATGCCCAAGAAAATTTTCGTTTAAACTTTCGTTTATATACGGTAGGAATAGGCGCAGCACCCAATGGTTACTTTATGAAAAAAGCGGCTCAATTTGGTCGAGGAAGTTATGTGTTTATTCAAAATAACAGAGAAGTGCAGCGAAAAATGAGCCACTTAATGACAAAAATAAGCCAACCTGCACTCACTAATATTGCCTTAACACTTGATAACCAAGTTCACCAGCAAGTAGAGGTTTATCCTAAAAAAATCCCTGATTTATATTTTGGTGAGCCGTTGCAAATAGCCCTTAAGTCCCAGTTCCCTATCACCAGTATTCAATTAACCGCTGAAACAGTATCAACACCTTTCTACCAGCAATTAGTCATTGATGATCGCAAGCCATCGAAAGGTATTTCATCACTTTGGGCACGGCGTAAAATAGAGAGTTTACTCGACAGTCTTATTGTTGGAGCAAATAAAGACAAGGTAAAGTCTCAGGTTATCGCCACTTCCCTCAATCATCAAATAATATCGCCTTACACCAGTTTTATTGCGGTAGAAAAGCAGCCAGAAGTTTCGTCTTTGCTCGCAAAAAATGACTTGTCATCTGTCAAAAAATCTCGAAATAACGCGATAAAAGCTCATGAGAGTTTACTGGTAGCAATGCCTAAAACATCCCTTGATTGGCAATTACAGTTTTTGATTGGCATAGCGCTAATGTTACTTAGCTTTGTTTTGATGAAGATCAGAAACTTAGCTTGGTTCACTAGTGCTCGGTTGACTAATAAAGCTTTTAAGTTGGTAAGTCGTAATGAAAAACCTCATTAAGACATCGCTACTTGTCACTGGCAGCTTGCTTTGTCTTCATGCGAGCTGGCTGCCTTTCAAAGGCTGGCTCTCTGAGCAATTAATAAGTTACAGCTGGCATCAGACCATCGATTTGAAGCAAAAGACTAAACCTTGGCCGTGGGCAGATACTTATCCCATTGCAGAGCTTTCATTTGAACGTTTAAACAAACGTGTGGTTGTGCTTAACGGCGGGGATCCAACCACATTAGCTTTTTCAGCCGGTGCTATTGCTCCTTTTAATCAAGCCAGAAGCGCTCAACCTTTTGTTGTTGCAGGACATAGAGATAGTCACTTTTCATTTTTAGACGAGGTAGTTATGAACGATATAATCTCATTAGCTGACAAACATGGCCAAAGCCAGCTTTACCAAGTTGAAGCAATTGATATTGTTGATGCTTCAACAGGCGAACTACCTATTTTGGCAGATGATTCACAGTTAATTTTAATCACTTGTTACCCTTTTACTAATACTCGCAATATAGGGAATGTTGCTGACAGTGATAGTAATGAAAGGTATGTGATAACAGCAAGATTGCTTTGAATGCCTTTTGTAATAAGTTTCATATAAACACGATAATGAACTAACTTAGCTATAACGAGACTAACCTAGTAACCAAAAGACAATGGATCTTCGACTAGAGACTTCGAAGATGACGTGATTAATCGCTTATTGAGTGAAGTACTTAGGCAATAAAAGAAATTATTTTTCTTCCTAAAGGTTCTATTATTAATATAACTCCTACTTTCATTAACAAAGAGCAGTGCCTATGAAATTAATTTATAGTAATGAAAATCAATTTTTAGTGAATAACGCTAAAAACATTCTTGAAAATCATAATATAGAAGTCACTTTAAAAAATGAGTTTGCCTCAGGTGCTGCGGGTGTATTAGCGCCTATAGATACTTGGGTAGAGTTGTGGATAATTAATGATTCAGACGAAGAGAGAGCGGAAATGACCTTAGCAAAGGCGTTAAAGCAGCAAGGAGAGCACGATTGGTTTTGTCAGCAGTGCCAAGAACAAAATGATGCCTCTTTTGACAGTTGTTGGCAGTGCCAAAATGAAAAGGCGTCATAGTACGCAGCTTATGTAGCTGCGACACTTATGCTATCGTATTGCGCTTATAAAATATTGCACATCACCGTTGAGTGACTTAAGTTATTCAACTGCTCGCGTTACCGCTAAAACACTCGTTACAAGATAATCAATATCTTGTTCAGGAATTGAGGCAAGATTAATTCGTCCGTTATTCAAGCCATATACCGCATAGTCAACCCGCAAACTTTCCATTTGCTCTTCTGTTGCAGGCAACATGGCAAACATGCCCTCTTGAGATAAAATATAGTCAAAATAGTTATCGCCTGAGTGTTGGCGAAAGGCAGCGCAAAGTTTTTTTCTTATGCCTTTAATTTTAACATTTATCTGTGCCAGTTCATCTGACCACATTTTTCTCAACTCAGGCGTTTTCAAAATGGTTTTGACAATTTCAGCGCCATTAGACGGTGGCACCCAATAAGTGGTTTTACTCATAATGGCGAGTTGAGATTGTGCTTTATCTGCTTCTTCTTGTGCTGGACTTAGAATATAAGCCGCGCCTACTCTATCACTGTATACACCGAAGTTTTTTGAACAACTTACGCAAAGAGCTAAGCGTTCAACCGTATTGGCGATAGTAAGTAAACCCGCAGCATCTTCATTTAATCCATCGGCAAAGCCTTGATAAGCCGTGTCGATTAAGGGCAAGAAGTGAGTTGATTTTGATAGCTGGGCAATTTGCTGCCAGTGTTGCGATGTTAAACGTAATCCTGACGGGTTATGACAAGAGCCGTGAAGTAACACCACGTCATTTTCGCCTAATTGCTCTAGTGTATTGAACATGCCCTGTTCATCAAGCGTCATGGTTTTATGGTCAATAAAAGGATATTCCTCATAAGCCAAACCGGCGGCGATAATGGTTGGAATATGATTGGCATACGTTGGATCACTTACCCAAATTTTAGCATCAGGGTTTGCGATTTTAATTAAATCTAATATGGCGCGTAAACCGCCACTGCCGCCTGCTGTTTGGATGCCACTGACATAGCCATTAACGCTTTGGTTTGCAAACACCAGATCTTGTAGTAACTGAACGTACTCTAGATCACCTTTTGAGCCGACATAACTTTTATTTCGTCCTGCATTGGCGAGCAGTTGGTCAGCTTCTTTCACCGCTTTCATTAACAAGGTATTGTCATTGCTATCTTTATAAACACCTACGGTTAAATCAACTTTACAAGGTCTTTCATCTTTAGATGAACGTGCCATCAAGTCGATAATTTCGTCAGCAGCAGGGTGAGGTATATTGGCAAACATAAGAACTTTTCAACTTTAGGTAAATAAATATCAGGGTAATTTAATACAGGTAAATCAAATATCTATTCTACCATCTGTTGTTATTTTTGAAACGACAACTTGCCCTATATCCCCATTACTTTTTAAAAACTGGATCCCCGATTAATACACCACGGGGATGACGACCCATAGCCATGTGCACGTTAATTATTACCTACAGCTAAGCTACTCATGCCCTATTATTGCGCTTGTTCGCTTTTTCTCAATACAATTTATCGTGTTTGTTGCTTTTTTAATTGTTGATTCATTAAGTATGTTTTCAGCTTTTCTGTTTTTAGTAAGCCAATAATTAGTCCCGTAATAATTAATAAACAAGCGAGTGCTTTCACCAGCCCTATTTGCTCTTGGTAAAAAATGGCACTACCCAATAAACCAAAAATAGGCACTAAAAAGGTTAACGGCGCAACGGTGCTTAATGGGTATTTCACTAATAAGCGATTCCAGACCCAATAGCCAAATAGCGTTACCGGATAAGCTTGAAATAACACAGAGAAAATAACAGAGCCATTAGCGAGTGAATTTAATGTCAGTAATTGTTCAGACCCACCGTGTAATAAAGCGAGCGAAAATAAAGGTAAAGGCGCAAACAACATGCCCCAGATACTAAACGCAAAAACCTCTTTGGTGCCTGCTTTTTTAACAAGAATACTGGTAATACTCCATGATAAAGCGGCGATTAAAATAAACAATAAGCCTAACCCTGTCACTGAACCATCGGTTACCGATACGCTTAAAGCCAAGCCTAGAATGGCGACAATGCTACCAATCACTTTGATAGGAGCAACGGTTTCTTTAAGCAAGAAGTAGCCCACTAACAAACTGATAACGACATTCATTTGTAATAGCACAGAAGCCATACCCGCAGAGAGCCCCGCCTGAATTGACCAACTACCCATACCCCAAACACCAATGGCAAAAACGAGTCCATAAGCCACTAAATATCGCCATTTTACCTGTGGTCGTTTAACAAAAAATACCGCAGGAAGGACGGCAAAACTAAAACGTAATGCGGTTAGTAACAAAGGGTCTATTTCACTGACGCCAAGTTTGATCACTGAAAAGTTAAGTCCCCAAATTATCATTACAAAAATGCCGAGTAGTAGATCTCTATTGTTCATTGTCCGTCCTTTTTAATGCCAGATTTAATGCCAAGTTCAATGGCAAGTGGATAAATCGTTTTCTTATAAGTGCAGCTATTATTGACGAAAACAAAAAAGATAACAGATACAATTTATGAAATTAAAAAGAGTACAGTTTGTTCTGACTTTGTTATATGGTTACTGTATTTTACTGCCGAAGCATTAGAAATAATATTAAAAAGGTAAACAAGTAGATGAGATATATTGATCTTGCTGAAATGTGTATTGCAGATATCAGCAGTGGAAAACTGGTGAAAAATAGCCGCATGCCATCGTTAAGAAACTTTAGGCAACAGCACTCAATAAGTATGACCACGGCGCTAAACTGTTACCAGCATCTTGAGTCCTTAGGTTGGATAATTGCTAGGCCACAATCAGGGTATTTTGTTTGTGGGCAACGAATGGCGAATGAAAAACCTGAACTCGTTGCGTTTAAAAGTATTATGACGGATCCAAAACTTCCTGTTGTTAAGCCTTCTTATCAGCATAACGATTCATCTGCTTGCGCAGAAAATAGCCCACACGATGCTGCTAGCGAACATTCGATTTATCACCCCATTAATAAAGAAAATGTGGGTCCGTTGGGCGTTGCTCGTATTTCTAGCGATTTTATCCCGCTAGATAAGTTACAAAATAGTTTTCGTCGGGCACTAAAAAGACAAGGCAGTAATATTAGTTTTTATCCCGACATTCAGGGAGAAAAAATACTGAGAGATACACTGAGTAGCCACTTTAAAAGTTATGACTTTCATATACCCAGCGATGAGTTTTTAATCACAAATGGCTGTATGGATTCAATTCAAACGGCAATAGAAATATGCACTGACATTGGTGATGCTGTCGCTATAAGTTCACCTTGTTTTAATGGTTTATTAGACATGTTAGCGGCACTTGGCCGCAAAGTTGTCGAAATTCCGTCAACTGAGCAAGGCATTGACCTTGTCCAACTTGAACAACACATGAAAAGTAATCAGATTAAAGCGGGCTTGTTTTGTACTTCGCATATGAATCCTCAAGGTATTTCTATGACCGCATTACAGAAGCAGCACTTGGTTAACCTTGCGCAAACCTACAAAATTCCGATTATAGAAGATGATGTTTATATTGAATTAGCGCACGGTAAAGTCATGCCCTTACCTGCCAAACATTGGGATAAACAGGGCTATATTTTATGGTGTGGTTCAGTATCAAAAACCATTGCCGCAGGCTATCGACTAGGCTGGTGCTGGCCGGGTCGTTATATAGCGCAATATTTACAAAAGCGTAAGTATTGTAATCAAGGAGTTTCTTCTCCGGTGCAACTTGGTCTAGCTGATTTTATAAGTAATGGTGATTATGCAAAACATCTAAAAAAATTGCGTGTCGCGATACAACAGCGCACATTGAGTTATCAGCGTTACTTAACACAAAACTTACCTGCTGCCAGTAAAATCAGTGATCCTTCCGGTGGTTTTGTTTTATGGATTCAAGTACCTAATTTAAATGGCCGTAAACTGCTTGAGCAAGCGCATGAATATAGTATTGATATTCGCATTGGTGAGCAGTTTAGTACCCGTGATTTGTATCAAGACTACTTTAGAGTAAACACAGGTTTTATGATAACTGAGAGTCATGACACAGACTCTCAAGCAGAGGTAGATAAACAACTTAACAAGCTAATGTCTTTGGTTAAAATAGCTAGCTCAGAGAGGATTTAAGGCGATGGAATATAACGACTCGCCCACCCTGAAATTGTTTGAGCGACATATTCACTATCGATTGCTTTTGATAAAAGGTGATCCGCGGTGTCTAGGCTAACGAAACTTTTAGGGTGTTTTGCAGCCTTGTAAATTTTCTCTGCATCGGAAATATCTACGGTTAAATCTATCGGTGAATGTAATACCAATAAAGCTTTATTAATATGCTGTATATGTTCTGTCGTTTGATTACGTAAATCATCCAAAAACTGTTTCTTAATGGTAAATTCACGTGAGCCTAAACTAACTTTCGCCGAGCCACTTTGCTCTATTTTTTCCAGGTGTGCATCAAAGTTATGTATGACATGACTTGCTTCATACGGGGCACCAATGGTCACTACACCTTTGACTTTAGGAAGTTGTGAAGCCATAGCTAAAACAGCTGCGCCGCCAAGACTGTGACCTATTAAAAGTTGAGGGGCCTCATAATTCTGTTCAAGAAAATATGCAGCTGATAGTAAATCTTCAGTATTAGATGAGAAATTAGTATTAGCGAAATCACCGTCACTATTCCCTAAGCCAGTGAAGTCAAATCGAAACACAGCAAAACCATGTTTCACCAAAAATCGACTAATTCTTGATGCTGCAGCCACATCTTTACCACAGGTAAAGCAATGAGCAAACAAAACATAGGCTCGTATTTCTTGTTCTGGCGTTTCTAACAAACCCGCTAGATATTGATCTTGGCTAGGAAACTCAACTTTAGTTCTCATTAATTAATTCCTCAGTTTACTATTAACCTTGCTTATACAAAGACATATAAATTAACTATAAAAAGTGTTAATTTTTGGCGTTAAAGAGCTGTATTTCAACCAGACGGTCTAGCGCTAAACGTCCGCCATTAAAAATGACAACTTGTGCTAATAAAACGCCCCATAAGACATGTTCGGCATAAGCTACAGGGGCAATTTCCTCTAAACTTATCACGGCAACAATATTAACAAAGAATAAACCTAAGGCTGAAAAACGACTTGCTAAGCCTGCCATCAATAACAATGGCAACACAATTTCTGCAGCTGTTCCTAAATAAGCAGCTAACTCAAACGGCAATACAGGTACTTGATATTCATATTCAAATAACAATAACGTACTTTCCCAGTCTCTTAATTTAGTCAATCCTGATGAGAAAAATGCCCAACCTACATAAAAACGTGCAGCTAATAATGCAACAGGCTCTAACAGACTTATTTTACCTGCGACATTACGGTAAAAGTGGCTAAGTGATAACAATAAATTTTTTAAGGTATGCATAGTTATTTATCTTTAAAAGTAAAAATTAAGTGATGGTTAATGTTGCACTGATTAATAGTTTATTATTCAGTGCCGCATTGTATAAAATGAGAATTAGGCAAGTTTATCTAACCATTGCATCATTTGTTGTGGTGGCAACCCACCAACACGCTGATCAATAATTTCATTATTTTTCACTAACATCAGCGTTGGTACACTGCGTATACCATAATCTGCAGCAACATTTGCCATATTATCAATATCAATTTTAATCGTGTTAAATCGACCATTCATCAGCCCAGAAACGTCTTCAACTATGGGTGACATTGATTTACAAGGCCCACACCACGAAGCAGTAAAATATAACAGTGAATATTGATGCTGAGATAATAGATCATCTATTGAGTCTGCTGATGTTAGTTGTTTCATAATAAAACCTTATTTAAGTGGATATTAATCGTAAACTTTTTCAATTTGCTCTTCGGTTAACCCTTTAATATCAACCCAATTAATTTGAGCTGTTTCGATGTAACCTGGAATGTCAGTTACCCATTTCTTTTGTACGTCTTTATTTAGGTTTAGGTATAATTTGTCGCCACGGATATGCCAAGCAGTAGGGTCAGTATCGAATTTCTTATTCATCGTTACGCCAAAGGCACAGAAACCACCATACTGTGGTGCGTATTTACTTGGCTCAGATTGAAAAAGGTCACGATTATTAGCCGTTGAAAACTGATAAATAGCGCCGTTGTAAGCTGCTGTAAATTTATCAGAACCTTTCGTTGGTTCGCCTTTTGTAAAGTAAGATACGGTGTCATAGCCTTTAATGGCTAAATCATTGCCATTTGCATTTACTTCAATGTTCGCCGCAAAACTTAAGCTGCTAACTAATAAGGCAGAAGTTGCGAAAGTAGATTTTATCATTGTTGAAAGTTTCATTTTTTGCTCCAATATTTAATTAATAAGGATGTTTTCCTTGGTTGATAATATAGGTCTTTCAATTACCTAAAAGGAATGACATAGTCCTAACTTTGAACCCAATCGTCCAGAATAGTCATAAAGAGAGATAAAATGGATAAACTTTCAGCCATCTTGCAACGCTTTTCGATGAATACAGAGGTTTTCTTTACCGGAAACTTGTGTGGTATTAGCAATTTTAATAAAGAGCCAAATCGAGGACACTTGCACTTACTTCTCAGTGGAGAGTTAACGCTGATTGATGAAGAGGGTAAATCTCGGATGGTTAGTGAACCGACCGTGTTATTTTTTCCAACACCTCATGCGCATCGTATTATTGGTAATGAGGAAAATCCCCCTGAATTGGTTTGCGCCAACATCATTTATAACGAAAGTTCCTCTAATCCAATTGCTAATGCTCTGCCTCCGATGATGTCCTTTAAACTTAGCGACGATGAAAGGTTGAAACAAACTGCAGACTGGTTATTCGAAGAAGCCTTTAACGAACGATGTGGAAAGCTACCCATGATTAATTCGTTAACCAATATGTTTCTTATTCATGTACTTCGTCATGTACTGGATAACAATATTATGCAGCATGGTTTACTCGCTGGTTTAGCTCATCCTCAAGTATCTATTGTTTTACTCGCTATTCATGAAGCACCAGAGAAACAGTGGGGATTAGAAGAAATGGCTGAACTTGCCATAATGTCACGATCAAAATTTGCAGATATATTTAAACGTACCGTTGGTCAAAGCCCTGGAGATTATTTAATTGATTGGCGTATCATTGTGGCTAAAGGTTTATTAAAGAAAAATAAGCCTGTGGCATTAGTTGCCAATGCCGTTGGTTATGAAAACGGATCGGCACTCGCACGAGTATTTAGAAAAAAACTGGGGATATCACCTAAACAGTGGGTTGAACAAACGCGCTAAGTTGATTTCGCTTTGTGGTTGGATTAAACCTTATTAACGCAGCCAACCCTTAAGTTTTATAACGTTCAAGCCTAATTTCGTTCTTCTTTTCTATCACTGTCAAGTAATGATAAGCGCTTGTAGCCATTACTCAAATGTCCTGAAATGAGCACTTTCAAATAGAACAAGTACATCCCCTTAAGTTTACCTTTTCAATAAAAACATAATGACTACTGACACCATGCTGTCAGTAGCACAGTGCTATTGTTCTTTTATCGCAATCAACCCGATTACGAATTAAAGGAATACAATATGTTAGAACATGCACCATTAGTCTGGGCCGAGATATCTGTTACTGATATGAACCGAGCAGTTGCCTTTTATCAAACGCATTTTGCGGTAACATTTAAGCAGGAAGTAATGAATGACATGGAAATGTCTATTGCTGAAACGGCCAATGTAGGTGACCCAAGTTTTGCCCTGTTAAAACACGATATGATGGTGCCAAGCCGAGATGGCAGTACCGTATATTTACATCTTAGTTTGACGTTAAATGACAAAGTGAATGAGATTAAAGCAGCAGGTGTTGAAATTTTATTACCACCGATGCCTATTAAAGATGGCGAATGTGGTTACATTGCTATTTTTGTAGATAGCGAAGGAAATAAAGTTGGGTTGTGGTCTCAAAGTCTGTAATTATATATTTATTTACTTATATTGAGGGTTCATCAAGATGTCTGACTCAACAACAAGATCACAAACTTAATGAAACTGGTATAACTAAAATACACTCTTACCTGTATATAAAAATAATACATATACCCAAATCACTTGAAGATGCGTGTTTCAGGTAGCTTGGGGATAAGCCCAGTTCAATGCTGGGTTTATGACTTATACCAATTGAAGTAATGGGATAATAATGCGTCGTGCAGACAGACTTTTTCAAATTATTCAGTTGTTAAAGAATCGCCGTTTAACTACCGCGAGTTTATTAGCTGAAGTACTCGAGGTGTCTACAAGAACTATTTATCGAGATATTCAAGATCTTATTGCTAATGGTATTCCTGTAGAAGGTGAAGCCGGTGTAGGGTACTTATTACGTCGTGAAGTAGACGTACCGCCACTTATGTTTAACGAGTCAGAACTTGAAGCGATTCAAGTAGGCATGAGAATGGTAGAAGCTTGGGGAGGCAGCGAACTCGCCAGTGCAGCAAAACAAGCAATGATTAAAATATCTGCGGTATTACCTGAAAGACTGCAAACCTTTAACTCATTAATGTTTGCACCTAAGTTTCATGCCAAATCAAATGAATTTCAACATCTAGACCTTTTACGTAAAGCGGCCACGGATAGACAATACCTTCAAATGGATTATGAAGACGCTAAACACGCACAAACCAGTAGAGAAGTACGCCCACTCGCTATCCATTTATGGAGAGGCTGTTGGACACTATTAACCTGGTGTGAACTTAGGAATGACTTTCGGAATTTTCGTATCGATAGGATAGTATTGATTAGCCTCACACCACGATTTTTTCCTGTGGTGGACGGTGAAGAACTCGATGACTTCATCAAGGAAATGCAGAGAAAATATGGATAAATATCATCTCAACTCTCCTTGATTCGAAGCAAACAAGGACTTATACCCAAGTAAGTTGAATCATGCATCTTCAAATTACTTGTGTATAAACAGTATTATTCTGGCTTAGAATATCCTGACCAGATATCAGCATTTATGGTGTTTTTCTTTTTGCGCTTTTTCTTACCTGTGCCTTCAGGCGCTGCCATCGGTTTCTCTACCGCTAGAATTGAATCACCGGTAACTTCTTCGGCTTCAAAACCTTCAACTTGCTCACGTTCAAGTCTGAATTTATTCTTCTTTTCGATCACGGTAAAGTGATGATAATCTTCATGATCGATAAGTGATATCGCTAAACCTACTTCGCCAGCACGGCCACTTCGACCAATACGGTGCATGTAATCTGATGGACTTCTTGGTAAGTTAAAGTTGATTACCACAGGTAGTTTTTCGATGTCTAAACCACGGGCAGCAATATCTGTTGCAATTAATACTTCAATATCGCCAGCTTTAAAGCCATCAAGCACACGGCTACGTTCGCTTTGACCTTTATCGCCATGAAACACTGCGGCAGTAATGCCACGTTTAGCCAATTTTTCAGCTAAGTGTTCACAGTGGTGTTTGGCATTAACGAAAATAAGCGCTTGTCGCCATTGCTCTTGATGAATTAAATGCGCTAACACCGCTGTTTTCTCGCCCTTGTTCACGGTGAAAACACGTTGTACTAACGTGCTGGCATCCGCACTTTGCAACTGTATTTCAATCGGGTTGTTAAGCAGCTCTTGGGTTAGCGTTTTTACTTGTTCAGGAAAGGTCGCTGAAAATAATAAAGTTTGTTTTTTCTTTGGTGTTAACGCTAACAGCGCCGTTAGCTCTTCAGTAAAACCTAGACTTAACATGCGGTCGGCTTCATCAAGTACTAAGGTTTTAACCTTATCAAGCTTGATAGCATTACTTGAAATTAAATCGAGTAATCGACCCGGCGTTGCCACCAAAATATCAGTACCACCACGCAATGCTAGCATTTGAATATTAACTGATACACCACCAAAAACAGCAACGGTTTTAATTTCACCGTTAAAGTGTACTGCATAAGATTTAATACTGTCAGCAACTTGCTTGGCGAGTTCACGGGTAGGTACTAAAATCAGTCCGGTAACAAAGTTACCTTTACTGTTTTTGCTGCCCGCTGAAATGTCAGCGCGTAATTTCTGCAACATAGGCAGTGCAAAGGTGGCTGTTTTACCCGATCCGGTATTTGCCCCAGCAATTAAGTCACGTCCCGCTAATACACTTGGGATAGCTTGCGCTTGAATAGGCGTTGGCTGATGATATTCCAGCTCAGCTAATCGCGCTAATAAGGGGGTAATAAGGCCAAGTTCTGTAAAGGTGGTAGGCGTTGTAACTGTGGTCATTAATGTAAAGGGCTCAAAGGGTAATTAATAGCCGGTTATTTTAGCGTATTTATGCCCTTGTCAGTTAGTGAAATCGCTCAAACTCAGTGGTAATTTTTTTTAGTTCAATGAAGCCAAGTAGATATCGCATTTGAATTGGTGCTATGTTCCAAGAAAATTAACTAGGAACATTGTCAATTCACCTGAATAACGGTGGGTGCCCTCATTATTTTGAACAGCAAAGTATGGCATTATTGTTGGTGTATTAAACCGGTATCATCATTTTCAAAACCATGACAGACATAACCATCTAACTGACGTTTTTTCTTCGATATTTGATGAAAGTGCTCATAACCCACCGAAAAGGCAAAAGGGTTAGCGTTGTAGTCTGCATAAGATTGATCACTACCATTTTTAGCTTCTCTTATTCCTGCAGCAAATGAGCTTAAAAAGTCATCTCTGTTGTTAATAAGGATAGTTGTTGAACCACTTCCTCCTTCAACCAATTCTAATGCACCTAGGTCAATATACTTATCAACGACTGCATTATTGAAATAGCCACTGTATTGCTCAGTTTCAACATCATAGGAAACAGGCGCATCATCTGCAGCTTCCATTAATGAGACAAATAGCTCTCTTACTTTTTTTGAAATCACATACTGTTCCTTGCTTAGACCTTACTGTTTATTGATTTTACTGTTTATTTAGAAAATTAACTAGGTTGTCCCTTGTTAATTTACTTAAATAACAAAGGTACTTTTTCTGAAGCAAAAAAGAGCTGTGACAGGCGTAGCAGGTCATTACGTCAATGGGGTGAGTAACGTAATGTTCATGCTTAAATAAAATCATTGAACATGTTTGATTGAAATACAGTTACCGTACTTATGAATAAGCTGTCTATATGGTACTATCGAGGTTACATAATGAGTGGCCCGCTATTAGCAGTTAACCCTGAAGGTTCTATTGCTGTAATTGATATTTATCATTTTATTGATATTTTTCATCTTATTGATAAAAGATAACGACCCAACTTTTCAACTTACCGATCGATTTGAATTCTTAATAATTAAATACCTATGGCCAAAAACATTTTTACACCTGAATTACTTGAACAACACTTTACCAAAAATGAATGGAAAAAAGGCGCGAGAATTTTTCAGGGAAATGGCGTTAAAACCTGCGCCCTTGACGGTGAAGTAATACGCGGTGTAGTTTTTAGTGAGCGATCGCGCGAATCAAGTTATTTAACGCGTTTAGTCTTTGATGGTAAGTTTGGTGATATTGCCAGTTATTGTGATTGTTATGTCGGTCGCGATTGTAAGCACGGTTCAGCGTTGGCGCATTGTTATATTCACGAACATTTTGACCGAAACAGCATCGCTACCTCAGAAACAATAATAGATAAATGGCTTAACCGTTTTCAAGCTCAGCCAACTAGATACCAGCCCAATACCCAACAAAAATCATTATTATACTTTTTAAAGCCCAACCCATATAACGAAGACGATTTTTTAACCTTAGGTATTAAGTCCGCTCGACCAAAAAATAGTGGCGGTTGGAATAGTTCTATTGGCAGTGAATATTCTGCCAGTTCGTTGATTAATAGTGCCTATGCGAATGACGAGGATGTTGCTGTACTTACCGAGCTTATGCGTACTAACCAGTATGGCGATACCATTAAGTATTTTGATTTATTTGAACGCATTATAAAAACTAATCGTAGCTTTTGGCATACAACGTACGACTTAAGCGAGCCGGTGACGTTAAGTGAGCCACTAGAAGCAGAATGGCAGTGGTTAGCGTTGGGCAACAGTTTACATACGTTAAAGCTTGTTTTAATGCAGCCATCAGAAAGTATTCGTATTATCAAAGCACAGCCACTGTGTTTTTATGATGAACAAAAAAATTGCTTTGGAAAAATTAATACTAATACTCAATGTGATTTTGAAGCAGGTTTACTTAATTCCCCTATTTTTGAAGAAGATAAATTACCCTGGATAATGAGTAAATTATCTATGTCCTTAGGCGATGCAGTGAAACGTTTGCCTAAACCTAAAACAAAATACTCTCAAGAATTAACACAGCCTGATGTGCACTTGCACTTTACTACGCCAGTAGCCTCTAATCGACAAACGGGTTATGTGCAGGTTAATTTTTCCTATCAAGGTAATTTAGTTAATCCCCATGATGAAAACGTTACGATTACGCCATCAAACGTAACTGAGCATAGTATTGATAGTGATGCTGATGCTGAGAGTGATGCCGATAGGAATATTGAGCGTGGTGCTTATAGTAATATTGAGGATGAAGTTGAGCGTGAAAATGAAAGTCCACGCGAGATAAAAATTTATCGTGACTTAGCCTTTGAGCAAACGGTTATTGATAAATTGACCACGCTGAAATTTAACCCTCAGCCTAAACCTAAACGTTACACTTATACTTATACTAGTCAGGACGACTTGAACAAAAGTAAAACTCCTGAATTTGCCATGCTGATGCAAGGCAGTGTCTTGTGGCAACGCTTTTTACATCAAGAATTATCACCACTTGAAGATCTAGGCTGGCATATTACTTTTGCTGATGATTTTTATTATAAAGCGCTTTCTACTGATAGCGTATTTGATGCCGAAGTGATGGAAACCGATGATCATGACTTTTTCTCATTAGGGTTAAACTTAACCATTGATGGTAAAAAAATGCCTGCGTTTCCTATTTTGCTTAGCGCTATTGAGCAGCTACCGAGATCAGCATTGCTTGACCGCGAAAAAGAAAACCTTATTTCTCCTGACTCCCCTATTTATGTAGATTTAGACAATGGTGGTTTTGTTGCCCTACGTTATCAAAGCGTGCAGCCAATATTAAAACAGTTCATTGAACTATTTATGCCTAATGCTTTAAGCCATGATGGCACCATAGAGCTATCGCGCTTTCAAGGGCATCAAACGTTATCAATGTTAGATGACCAAGGCATGATAGCAAAAGGCACAAGTAAGTTAAGAGCGCTGGCTGATAAACTAAAAGACTTTCAACAAGTAACTACGATTCCTGTACCCGAAGGTTTAAACGCGACGTTAAGAACTTATCAGCACCAAGGACTAAACTGGTTACAGTTTTTACGCGAATACCAATTAAACGGTATTTTGGCTGATGACATGGGTTTGGGTAAAACCATTCAAACCTTGGCGCACTTATTAATTGAAAAACAGCAAGGTCGACTGACTAAACCGATATTAATCGTTGCGCCTACCAGTGTTATTTTTAACTGGGCTAATGAAATAGATAAATTTACCCCTCAACTTTCTTATCAAGTATTACACGGCAATAAACGTCATGAGCAATTTGGCTGTCTTGAGGCCGTCGAAGGTGGTGAAAATCAGGTTGATATAATCATCACCAGTTACGCGTTAATTACTAAAGATTTAGCACATTACACTGACCAAAAATTTTATTACCTTGTGCTTGATGAAGCCCATTATATAAAAAATACCAAAACTAAATTATACCAAGCGTTTCTGACACTAAAAGCGCAGCATAAATTGTGCTTAACGGGTACGCCGATGGAAAATCATTTAGGCGAATTCTGGGCACAATTTAATTTTTTACTGCCTGGTTTTTTAGGCGGACAAAGACAATTTACTAAACTCTTTAGAACACCTATAGAAAAACATGGTGAGCTAGAGCGTAAGCAGTTATTAAATCAGCGTATTAAGCCGTTTATTTTACGTAGAACCAAAGACAAAATAGCCACTGAGTTACCACCAAAAACTGAAATAATTCAAACCTTGCGTATTGAAGGTAAACAAGCTGAGTTGTATGAATCGGTGCGCTTAGCGATGGATAGCCGCTTAAAAGATATTATTGCTGATAAAGGTTTAAAACGCAGTCAGATAGAAGTATTGGATGCGTTATTAAAACTAAGACAGGTATGTAATCACCCTAAGTTATTGAAACTGGAAGGCGCTAAAAAGGTAAATCAATCAGCTAAGCTTGAATATTTAATGGAAACACTGCCTGAGCAAATTGATGAAGGCCGTAAAATATTAATCTTTTCACAGTTTACCAGCATGCTCTCTTTAATAGAGGATGAGTTGATCGATGCAGGTATTGGTTATGTTAAATTAACGGGCTCAACCACTAAAAGACAAGAGGTAGTTGATAAGTTTCAACGCGGTGAAGTGCCGGTATTTTTAATTAGCTTACGCGCTGGTGGCGTAGGTTTGAACTTAACAGCAGCCGACACGGTTATTCATTTTGATCCTTGGTGGAACCCTGCGGTAGAGAATCAAGCCACTGATAGAGCCTATCGAATTGGACAAGACAAACCTGTGTTTGTTTACAAATTGATTATTGAAAACTCTATAGAAGAAAAGATTCAAAAAATTCAGCAAAACAAAGCTGAGCTAGCCAAAGCGTTGTTATCTGAAGAAGTGAGTGATAATAAATTGAGTTTAACTGACGATATTTTAGACTCGTTGCTTACACCGCTAAGTTAGTACAAGATAAAATATAAGCTAAGGACTGTTGGTATTTATCGGTTTAAATAAAGGTATTTTCTGCTATCAGATATCGCAGTACTCTGCCCTTTTGAATAGAAAAATTATTTATATGAGTGAGTGACTATTAATCCGTATAGTCACTTCTTTAATTAATCTTTCAGTCACCTAATTACTCAATATTTCAGTCACTCATTCAGCCAATAATTCATTCAGACAGTCACAGTTGAATAAATTCTTGTTTGATTAAGATGCCATCATCTAGCCATCTAAGTAGATAATTTAAGGCCACTTGGCTTGCTTGCTCTTCACTCACTTCTTCGAGTAAAAAATCACATAAAGCGGTAAAACTCGCACCATTTAAAATCATAGTGATCAGGTTATATTCTTGCTCTGGCAAGGAGCGAAACTGCGTCAGGCGATCGTTATTTCGCCAAAGCAACCAGTCGCTGTGCTGCTCTTTTGCTGGCTCAGGAGATTGTTCTTGTTTTAGTGCTTGCCAAGTTTCCACGCTGTTGTAATGAAAGTGCGCCAGTTGAACACTTGGATGAAAGCGAAAAACTAAGTCTGGCCACTGTTCAGGCGGTGTATTTGCGAGTAAGTCACGGGTAAATCGCGTTGCGTCAGCCGCATCAAATGCCACCATAAGTAAACGTTCAAAATGGGCTAATTCGCTAATAATAGGGTGATCTTTAAATGGCGCGTTATTGGCCAAAAACAAAGGTAATTTATCAGCGAAATATCTAAGCGAGGTATTATCAGACGGGTAAGCGTTAATGTAACCTAAGACCATTTGGTCAAATAAATCATCACCAAGAAAAAAACCTAACATTTCATGATCGTTTTCAATGGTCTCTTTCAGTCTTACTTGGTAAGCGTTCTTGTATATATGCAGACGAACGTCACGGGTAATACTGCCGTGGTCCTTAATCTGTTCCATGATAGTAGTCGTGGCAGTGGGATCGTCATCCACTAAATAATTAATTAATTTTTGCTGTAATGATGCTAACGGTAATTTATCCACTTACGTTACTATCTCCCGTTGCTTCACTCGCTCTAGTTGACCTAAGGTGTCGTAAGCAATATTTCGTGCGGTTTCAACTTCAGCTAATAGCTCAGCCAGCGGCGGAATATTATCATCGCGTTCAATCATAGTGCTTACCCAACCAAACCTTTGTAGTGCTTGTTTATATAAAGCCCAAACAGGATCAGCAACCGGATGGTCATGGGTATCGATAACGTAATTTCCGTAATCGGTATGACCCGCTAAATGAAACTGTTTCACCTTGTCTTTGTCGATACCTTCAAGATAATCTTGCGGATCAAACTCATGATTTCGCGCACTGACATAAATATTATTAATATCTAACAATATATTACAACCAGACCGACGAGCAACATTATTGAAAAAATCCCATTCACTCATTTCAGATTCTTTATAAGTAATGTAGCTAGATAGGTTTTCTAATAGGATAGGACGACCTAAAAAATTTTGAACTTGATCAACACGGTCACAAACGTGATTTAATGCTTCTTCGTTATAAGGCAAAGGCAGTAGATCATGGCTGTTCGTTTGATTAACACCAGTCCAACAAAGATGGTCTGAAATCCATTGTGGCTGTAGCTCATTTACCAGGACTTTTAACTTCCGTAAATACTGCATATTTAACGGATCCGTTGAGCCTATAGACAACGATACCCCGTGCATTACCATAGGATAAAGCTCACGAATTGCGTGTAAATAGTGTTTGGGTTTACCACCATCAACCATAAAATTTTCAGAAACAACTTCAAACCAATCAATATTGGGTTTAGTTGATAAAACATCTTGAAAATGATCTGTTCTTAGCCCTAGACCAAAACCGAGGAAATCATCAGGTGGAGCGATACCTTCAACAGCGCTAGAGAGTGAGTACTCTCTAGCGCTAGCTTGATTTTTTATCAAGTTATGAACCAACAGTGCCGCCTACATCATCACAAGTTTGTGCTGATAACGCGACAAAACCATGGCCTTTACATGCTGCTTGACCTTTACACGCATTTTCAGCAGTTTTACAGTCGTTGTGACCATTACATTTATTGACGCCGTAACAATGAGTCAGCTCAGCAGTATCAACTACGCCACGCCAATCGTCTTGTACATTACCGCCAATGTCATCACAGGTTTTAGTCGACATAGCAACAAAACCATGTCCCTTACAAACCGCTTGTCCTTTACAGGCATTTTCAGCCGTTTTACAGTCGTTATGACCATTACATTTATTCACGCCGTAACAATGCGCCATTTCAACCGTATTGGTTGCGCTAGTTTTAGCTGTTTTAGTACTTGAGTCGCCTGCAACTGCAGTACATCCCATTAAACCAGCAACCGCTAATGCTACCGCGGTACCTTGAAGTTTTGTTTTAGTGCTCTGATTCATTGTATTCTCCCATTATTTTTTAGTTATAGATCAGGCCACATTTTGCTTTAAGCTAAGTTACATATGAATCATGTTCAGTTTAAATAAAAATATTGCCTACAGCACTTTTAATCTTAGTTCAAGATCATCATTTTCTTAAAATAATTATGACCTATTATAAAAGTAACCACCTAATTTGACCTGCTAATGTCTTTATAAATTTCAATTTTTATCTGAATAATTATTTTATATTTTTTGAAATTTTAGAGACCGTTTACCGTTCGAACCGTAATAGCAATTGCATAATAAAGACAGTATTTGCGCAAATAGAATAATTTAAATGTTGAGTTTTCTAACTAAAAACGGAGTTGTTGTTGCTTGAACAATAAGAGTGAAAAGTACGATACCAAAGCCAATAGATTGAATAGTCCACCAATAAGGTAACTCGGTAGGCAACGACAAGACTAATGCAATGGTGACCGCTCCACGTAATCCTCCCCAAATCATGATAGGTGGATATTTGGGGTTAATAGGCTGTCCCACAGTGACATGATTTAGCCATACTGAAAAATATACGGCTGTGACGCGCGCAATAAAAGCCCCCACTATCGCTAATATTATTGCTAGCCACATTTGGGTAAACATATTGAGACTGACCACTAACCCTAGCAATACAAAAACAAAAATATTGGCAATGAAACCAAGTGATTCCCATATATTATGCAGACCTGTGTGAACATCTTTTAGCTGATCATGCGCTGACTTTTTAAAAAGTAATGCAGCAAACATGACTGCGACAATACCTGAAACATGGAATAAATGTTCCGCGATATAGAAGGTTCCATAAGCAAGAAACAGTGTGATAACCACCATATGAGGAACAGATGTATCAATTATTTTAACTAACAATGCCGCAATATATCCAAACACACTACCAACAATAATGCCGCCAAAAAATACTTTGCTAAACGTGATAATGGCAGATGTTAGGTCTGGCTCACTTTGACCTAAAGCGATACTAAGAATAATACTAAATAAAACAATGGCTGTTGCATCATTAAATAAGCTCTCCCCTTCGATTAACACGTTTAGGTCATCCGGCGCTTTTAACACTTTCAATTGACCAACCACGGCAACGGGATCTGTTGCTGAAATAACAACGCCAGTTAATAATGCTGCGATAAAAGGAAAACCTGAATGAGCGATACCAAAGTAAAGAATAACAGCGATAACAAGCGTAGAAATAATCAAGCCTAGGGTAGCAAGCGTTAGTACGTTCGGTAAAAATTTAAACAATAACTTACTGTTCAAAGCAAAAGCCGCTTCAAATATTAATACGGGCAATAGTATGAATAACATCAAGTCTTGAAAATTACTCGCTCTCACGCCAGTATCGATACCAAACTCTACTGTAAATAAGGACAGAACAAAGCCGAGTACAACTAAGAGTAAGGTGTAGGGAATACGGATGAAACGAGCGAGAACAATGGCAAATACGCCAACGGCTAAAATAAGCAATGTAATAGAAACAATCATGTGAATATTCATCGTTTTTTATACCCCTCTTGCATTATTATCAATTTTTTTTGAATCTTTATGAGGTATAGCTAAGCTTAGTCGATATAGCAAAATGCAGCGATTGAGAGTATGTGTTGAGTGTTTTTTGAATTATTTTAGGTATAAAAAAGCTCCAATGATATTGAAGCTTGGGACGTCGGTGTTTTAATCGATATATAATTAGACGTTCATATCACTACTTAATTAAGACAAGTATTTCTTTAAACACTGGTATTCGGCAATCTTTAACCAGTTCAAATAAACACATTTCCAACCCTGTTAACTCAACGCCATTGTTAACGAGTTTTTTTATAGCTAAATTTTTATTATAGAGCTCACGAGAAGAAACACAGTCTGAAACTATTTGCACTTCAAATCCCATACGTTTTAGACTTATTGCTGTTTGATAAACACAAATATGTGCTTCAATACCACAAACAATCCATGTATCTACGTTAGCCGCTTTAACCGCTTCAACAAATTGAGCGTTTTCACAACCATCAAAGGTATATTTTATAATGGGCTCTTGATGACCTGTAGGAGAACTAAGTAGCGAACTCAACTCATCTACTGTTGGGCCAATTTTTTCTGGATTTTGTTCAAGCCATAAAATAGGTAAATCAAGGGCTTGGACACCTTTGATAAGCTTTTCACAATTTGACACCAAAGCGTTACTTTCATGAACTAAACGCGTCAGTTTCCCTTGTATGTCGACAACAATTAAGCCGGTATTTTCTTTATTTAACATAATCGAGTTCCTTAAGTTTATGTCTTTATAATACCCCTTAAAATAAAAATTACGCGAGTATTTTCTATTTATTAGGTGACATGGTATCTGGCATCAATACTGCGATAACTTGCCCTTTTGAGCAAATAACACCACCAGCTGACAACGTTATATCAACGACAATCTTACGATCTTTAACTTGACTAAAACGACCAATTAATTCCAACTCAACGCCCTGTGGGGTTGGTGCTAAAAAACTAACATTCAACGCGCCAGTGACGAATCTTAATGCAGGCGAACTGCCCATTTCACGATTTTGTGCAAGGTAGGCCATAGCTGACGCACTGCCCGTGCCATGACAATCAATCAATGAGGCTGTCATGCCGCCATAAACAAAACCAGGAATCGCGGTAAAAATATCAGAAGGTGTAAAACGAGCAATAGTGACGCTAGCTAACAAATCATTCTTATCAATGTGTTGCCAGTAACTTTTTAATTGGTGACCATCTTGATTGTTTTTACCACAGCCATAACAATGGCTTAATTCTTCAGGGTAACAATCTTGGAAAGCTTGTTCGTTCATAAGAGACCTTATTTAATTTGATGAGCAACATAGACAAATAATGAGTAAAAATTTGCCTATGTTGATAGGTTTTAGGATAATTTCACTTTTGATAAAGTGATAGATAAAATCGTTGCTAAAAAGATTAGCAACGCTAACTTAGCCAATAGGTCGTAAGTCTTCAATGACTTTGCCATCATCAGCTAATGTGCCTACCGCAACTAATTCAACCGCACCATTAAGTTTGGTTATTTTTTTCAAACTGCTACTAATATTCTTAATTTCACCGGCAATATCAGCCTCAGAATAACCGCTACTATCCAATTCGCATTGCAAGTTCATTTGGTCATTATAATTAACCTGAGTCACTGACAAACGCATTTTAGCTATGTGAGGATAGGCTTGTCGTACTTGTTCTATTTGTTCTGCATGCACGAACATACCTTTAATTTTAGTCGTTTGGTCGGCGCGACCCAACCAACCTTTAATACACATATTAGTTCGACCACAAGCACTTTCGCTTGATTTCACTGCAGATAGATCTCCGGTAGCGAAACGAATAAGTGGGTAATCTACATTAAAACTAGTGACAACAACTTCGCCTATTTCGCCATCGGCAACAGGCTCTAAAGTGCCTGGACGGACAATTTCTACCAATAAATCTTCAGCAATAATAAAACCATCATCACTTTTAGATTCAAAACCAATGAGGCCAACATCTGCACTCGCATAGGCTTGTAAAGTGTTAATACCAGCAGCATCAAATTCAGCTCTAAGCCCTTTAGGGAGAGCTTCGCCTGTCACTAACGCTTTGGTAACACTTGAAATATCTCTGTTTTCCGCTTTAGCTTTATCAAGTAAAATTTTCAGGAATGATGGTGTACCGCTATAACCTTGAGGTTTTAAATGCTCAATGATATCAAGCTGCTGCTCAGTTTGCCCTGGGCCTGCAGGTATAACCACGCAACCACAAGCTCTAGCGCCTGAATCAAGAATAAATCCGCCAGGTGTTAAGTGATAAGACAAACAATTTTGCACTACATCACCAGCTCTAAACCCAGCAGCATAGAATGCTTGGCCCACACGCCACCAATCATCACTGGTATTTTCAGGATCATAAATAGGTCCTGGTGATTGAAAAATTCTGCCTATGTTAGCCTTGCTCGCATTTAAACCACCTAGTGGTGAGTTTTTTGCTTGTAGCTTCATTAAATCTGATTTACGCGTAATGGGAAGTTGCGCAAGCAATTCTCGGCTAGTAATTTTATCAGCATCTATATGCTGTAAAATTTGCCCATAATGCTGACATTCTTGCTTTGCATAGGTGATAAAAGAAGGTAAACGCTCTAATAGAGACTGCTCACGTAACTCAGGGTTTTGACATTCTCTTTCGTAAAAATATTGTTTCATGGTAACTCGATAATTTTTCAAATATGATCATTTCTAAATATGAAAACGTTAATTTTTCATGCTTTTTCTTATATCGTTTTTCATGTACTTTCAGAAAGCAGCCAGTTCGTTCTATTTTTAGGAGATAGCGCGGAGCTTACGAATGTAAGTGAGCACTTTCGACAACAAAATCGAGTGAAATGGCAATAAGCTGGAATGTACATAGGTTATAACCAACGTTTACGTCTTTTATAAGACTTTAAGTTTTTAAAGCTTTTACGTTCTTCGTTGCCGCCACCTAAATAGAACTCTTTAACATCTTCATTGCTAAGTAATTGCTCTTGAGTACCATCGAGTACGATTTTACCTGACTCCATAATGTAGCCATAGTCAGCAGCCCTTATTGCATAGTTAGCATTTTGCTCAACTAACAACATGGTAATACCTTGATCTTGATTGATTTTTTTAATAATACCAAATACTTCTTTAACGAGTAATGGTGATAAACCCATCGATGGTTCATCTAAACAAATCATTTTAGGACGAGCCATTAATGCTCTACCAATGGCTAACATTTGTTGTTCACCACCTGATAAATAACCGGCTAGACCCGTACGTTCTTTTAAACGAGGGAAGTAATTAAACACCATTTCAAGATCTTGATTTATTTGTGAATCATTACGTGTATAAGCACCTAATTTTAGGTTTTCAATTGAGGTCATATCTTCGATAATACGACGACCTTCCATCACTTGAATAAGACCACTACGTACAACATCCTCACCATTTTTCTTATCAATGCGCTCGCCCATAAAGGTAATATCACCTTTAGTAACTTCACCATATTCTGATTTAAGTAGACCTGAAATCGCTTTCAATGTTGTTGATTTACCTGCGCCATTAGGGCCAAGTAACGTTACGACGTCTCCTTCTGGTACATCTAATGTAACCCCTCGAAGTACTTGAATAACTTCGTCATAAACTACTTCAATGTTATTAACCGATAACATTGGTGTAGCTGTTTGAATTTTTGCTGCCGCCTGTGACATATGTATACTCCGTTGAAACTATAACTACCCAACTTGTTGCTATTTAGCCTAATGCCAACAAGCTGAATAGTTATAAAATAATAGAACTTTCTAATAACTATTTAATGACGAGGATTAGTAACCTAACCAATCATCACGACGTTCCAATGTAACTTGTGATACTTTTTCAACTTTAACACCACCGTTTTCGTAGTTACCTTTATAGATATTTACTTGGTTAATACCACGGTGATCTTCATTGCTCCAATTAGCAGCTAAACATACGCCTTCTAGGCCTTTAGGTACCCAGTTTTTGTTAACGTACATGCCTTTTTTAACATTTTCGCCAGTGATGCCACCGTTCTTTTTAGCCCATTCCATCGCTTCTTTCATGAAGTATGTTGAACATACGCCACGCATGTAGTGATGAACGCGCTGTTCTTCGCCTGATTTATCTGACATTTTGGAAATTTCATGTACCAATTTCATACCCGGTACATCGTCACCCCAAAATGGTGTCATCGTTGGGAAGATGTAATCTTTGATGCCTGAACCTGCAGCATTGAACATATTTGCATCGCCACCCCAGATACTTGACATAAATTGAATATCTACACCGACTGTGTCACAAGATTTAATTAACGACAGTACTGAACCACCTATGTTCGCAACATAACCGTAATTTGAACCAGAGCTTTTAATGCTTAAACATTGCGCTTTAAAATCACCTGGTTTCATAGAAACAACCACTGGTTGTAAAACATCAAAGCCAAGCTCTTCTGCATATTCTGCACAAGCTGCTTTAGGCGCATTTGGGAAAGGATGGTTTGCACCAATATGCGTAAATTTTGGCTTTCCTTTACTGCCTTTGCTTTTCCAATCATCCGATGCCCATTGCACTAAACCACGACAAGCATCTGAGTAAGATGCGCCATAAAAGAAGTTATAAGGTGCAGGTTTTTTCGTATGAGGGTTTTTACCTGTAGGGTCTGTTAAATGCCCAGAATAAGACGCTGAGAAAACCGGTGTTTTATCACGAGCAACAAACGAGATTAATGCTTCAGTATCCGCTGTACCCCAACCTTGCATAGCAACCATGCCTTCGCGTGATTTCCATTTTTTATAAGCAGCAATGGCTTGTGGAACTTTATAACCATAATCAATGGTTTCAGATCTAAGTTTAGTACCGTCAATACCACCATGGGCATTTATATAAGCAAGTGAATCACGCACACCATTGGCATAATTTTTACCAACAAAAGCAGTAGGGCCTGACATGTCGGCTAAATGGCCAACAAAAACAGAATCTTCTGCTTGAACTTGGCTAGTAAAACTTAAAGCAATACAAGTAGTAATTGAACTTAGTAATAATTTTTTGTTTTTAATGCTATTCATTTGAACGTTCCTCAACTTTTTATTTAGTACTTCTTTATATAAGCAACCTGTTTATATAAATAGGTAAGCAGTATTATTTTTATGTTTATATTTACGCTTATTTTCTCGCAGTTACCTTTTTAATATCCCTATTTCATACCAATCAAACTAACGAAGTGATCTTTTCAAATGGTCTAAATGTCCAAAAACATCGGTGTTTTCAATCTCAATAGCCAGCTATTACTCAATCAAACGCCTTGTTCTTGAAAATTTACTCTCATTAAAATTTGACCTCTTTATTAATTTAATCGGTATAACTGCAATTTATTCACCATTCATTTATCAAGTGTTTTAATAAAATCACTTAGTAAGCAAATGGATAGAATTTCCAATAGTTTTTAATTTGTGTCCAACGATGCGCTATTCCTTCTGGCTCAAAAATTAAGAAGCCGATAATAACTAAGCCAATAGCCATTTCTTTGATGTAAGCTAAACCGTCAACTACCATAGGGATATTGCCCCAATCAGTCATTTTCATTACGCCAACACCGCTCTCTAATACTTCAGGTAAGAACACCATGAAGATGACCCCCATCAAAGTACCTTTTATCGAACCTAAGCCACCGATAATGATCATGGCTAAGAACTGAATTGACATCATGATGGTAAAACCTTCGGCCGATACATAACCTAAGTAATGGGCATATAACGCACCACCGATACCGGCATAAAAAGAAGAGATACCAAATGAAAGTAAGCGATATTTATTTAACTTTACGCCCATGATTTCAGCAGATAAGTAATGGTCACGTACAGCAACAAAAGCACGTCCATCACGGCTACGCATTAAGTTACAACCCCAGATAAACATAAAGACTAGAGAAAATAGCGCTATATAGTAAAAGCTTTGGTCGGTATCAAAAGCAAAACCGAATAAGCTTACTGGTTCGGCCATTGAACCCGATGCACCACCAGAAAACCAATCTGCACGAGCGAAGAAATCTTCAATAATAAATTGCGATGCAAGTGTCGCTATCGCTAAATATAAACCTTTAATTCGAGCAGCTGGCGCACCAAACATCATGCCAACGCCCATGGTTAAGAAACCCGCTAAAGGAATACATAAAAACACTGGAATATGTAAACTTGTATTTAACCAGGCCGAGGCAAACGCACCAAAACCAAAGAAAGCACCATGCCCTAACGATATTTGTCCGGTGTAGCCAACTAAAATATTCAAACCTAATGCAGCAATGCCTAAGTAAGATATTTGAATTAATAAGGTAATAAAGTAACCATCAACAACTAACGGTGCAAAGCACAACGCTATAATGGTAAAAATGGTCACCCAACGGATGGTTTTTGTTTCAAAAATTGTATTATCTTGTTTATAGCTAGTACGAAAATCTCCGCACGGGCGCATACTTAAACTAGACATAAATCACTCCTAAATAATTGTTCTTTTTATTGATATTGTTAATTAAATTACGCTAGGCTTAACTAAATTCAGCTAAGCCCAGCTAAAATTATGCTATATACGTTCAATGTCTTTGGTGCCAAATAAACCGTAAGGTTTGAACCAAAGAATAATTAACAACACATAAAATGGTGCGATATCGTACATATTACCAATGTGTAAATATTGACTATCAAAAAACTCAGCGACGTTTTCTAGTACACCGATAATGAGACCACCAACAATGGCGCCAATAATTGAGTCTAATCCGCCTAAAATAACGGCTGGGAATACTTTGATACCCATAATAGAAAGTGAATCTGAAACACCGTTAACCATACCAAGCACTATCCCTGCCGTAGCAGAAACGGTTGCTGCAATACCCCAACTCATCGCAAAAACATGCTTTACAGACACACCTAGACTTTGCGAAGCTTGTTGATCAAAAGCAGTCGCTCTCATTGCTAAGCCATGCTTAGAGTGTTTAAAGAATAAATAGAACGCGACCATGATAATTAACGCGATTACCGTGCTCATTAAGTACGCCATTTCCACATTTAATCCCAAGATGTTAATACTTTGCGTATCAAATACTTGCGGGTAACTTTGTGGGGAGACACCAAATATCCATTTCATTAACGATTGGAAGAAAATAGACAGACCGATAGTGACCATGATCACCGAGATAATCGGCTCACCAATCATAGGACGTAGTACGACCATTTGTAATAGCACACCAAAGCCGGCCATAAATACAAGTGATAATATAAAACCTAAAAAGAATGGTAACTCTAAGTAAATCAATGACGCCCAACATACCCAGGCACCGATAAGTAAAAACTCACCTTGGGCGAAGTTAACAATTTGGGTTGATTTATAAACCAACACAAAACACATACCAATTACACCGTACAACAAGCCAACAATAAGGCCATTGATGACTAATTGAGTTAAGAGTTCAAAATTCATGATGCTTTCCTCTGAGTTTGACTACTTGTTGATGAAACAGCACTACCATCATTTTCAATTACCGTCGCAACCTTAAGTGTCGTTTGAATACGTGAGCTACCACCATCTTGGAAAGTAATCACTGTATCGATATCAACTATCTCTTTGTTGTCGTAAATAGACTCGATAATGTCACCATATTTGTCAGCAATAACAGTGCGTCGTACTTTACGTGTACGTGTTAATTCGCCATCATCTGCATCAAGTTCTTTATAAAGTAAAATAAACTTATTGATTTTTTGTGCGTCAGGTAATGTCGCGTTAACTTTTTCAACTTCTTCACTAAGCTTTTCATAAACCTCAGGTAAAGCAGAAAGACTGGTGTAGTTAGTAAAACCTAAACCTTGTTGTTCAGCCCACTTAGAAACAATAGAGAATCGAATACAAATAATGGCGCTTAGGTAAGGTTTGTCTTTACCTAAAATAACGGCTTCACCAATAAATGATGAGAATTTCAATTTGTTTTCAATATATTGTGGTGAGTACTGAATACCATTGCTGGTTTTAGCTAAATCTTTGATTCGGTCGATAATGACCAAGTGCCCTGAAGGTTTAAAGTAACCAGCATCACCGGTATGCATCCACCCATCAATAACATCTTCGTCATAGGCTTTTTGATTATCTAAATAACCGGTGAACATACCAACTGTTCTAGCGATAACCTCACCAACACCTTCTTTATCAGCATTAATAACTTTTACTTCAGCAGTATCAAAAGCAACACCAACACTGTCGTAATCAACGTCATTTTCTTTGTGAACTGTGTAAGCACCACATAACTCTGTTTGACCATAAAGTTGACGTAGCGGAACACCAATAGTCTGGAAGAATCTGAATGTATCAGGACCCATAGCCGCACCACCGGTTGCCGCTGATTTCAAATTGCTGAAACCTAATCTATCTTTTAAGGCATTCATCAATAAAAAATCGGCAAACCCTGAACGTTTACCCTCTAACTGTGCTTTTTCAGAGAGTGCAAAAGCATAATCAAATAATTTTTGTTTAAGTGGCGTAGAATCCATCATACGGGCTTTAACGTCGGCTAAAATACCTTCCCAAACGCGTGGTGCAAGTAAAACAAAGTTTGGTCCAATTTCACGTAAATCAGCCATCAGTGTTTCTTGACCTTCAACAAAATTGACTATTTGACGAGCAATTAATGCTTGGCCAACGGCATAGACTTGTTCCATGATCCATGGGAGTGGTAATACAGATACATAGTTATCGCCAGGCTGGCGAGGATCAGCACGTAAATATGAACTACAGTGCTTAACAAAATTACCGCCACATAAAAAGGCTATTTTAGGTTTTGAGGTGGTGCCTGATGTAGTACAGTAAATAGCAGTTTCATCAGCATTAGTCGCATCAACATAAGTGTCGTATAACTCAGGTGACATTTTTTCTATTGCTTGTCCCTGCTTATATATATCTTCAATGCTGATCAAACGTTTATCGTCATATTTGCGCATGCCTCGTGGATCGCAATAAACAATAAGTTTTACATCTGGAATGTCGTCGCCTAACTCAAGCAATTTATCACACTGCTCTTCGTCTTCTGCGATAACTACAGTGGCGTTACTTTTATTAAGTAAGTAAACCACTTCTTCATGTAAGGAGTCTTGGAAAATACCGATAGAGTAACAACCCATAGAATGTGCTGCTACTTCACCCCAAACCCACTCAGGTCTGTTATCACCTAACAAGGCGATAGCTTCTTTCGGGTTAACACCTAATTTTATTAACGCTAGTGATAACCACTTAACGCGATTGTTATAATCTACCCAGGTAAATTCGTTCCAAATACCGAACTCTTTTTCGCGCATGGCAATATCATTTGGCCAGCTTTTAGCATTTTGTCTCAGTATTTTTGGAAAAGTATCTAACTCCCCCATTTCAAAATCTTTTGTTGCTGCTTGTAAGTTAGACATTAGCTAGCCTCCTTTACGGCTTCTTCTTCTATTTCATCATCATCTTCGATACCAAGATAAGCACGTTTAACATGTGGATCAGCCATCACTTCTTCAGGTAAACCTGACATTAGCTTCTTACCAAAATCAAGCACCATTACCTGGTGTGAAATATCCATTACTACGCCCATGTCGTGCTCAATCATCACTACCGTGATACCAAACTCTTCATTTAAATCGAGAATATAACGAGCCATATCTTCTTTTTCTTCTAAATTCATACCAGCCATAGGCTCATCAAGAAGAATTAATTTGGGCTTTAATGCCATTGCACGCGCTAGCTCAACACGCTTACGTAAACCATAAGACAAGGTGCCAGCTACAGATTTTCTGATATGAGAAATTTCTAGAAAATCGATAATCTCTTCACAATAACGACGGTGGGCAAGTTCTTCTTTTTGCGCAGGTGATGCCCAATATAAAGGCCCTGTTAACCAGTTATTTTTCAATAGGTGATGACGGCCAACCATGATGTTATCTAAAACTGACATGTGACCAAACAAGGCTAAATTTTGAAAGGTGCGGCCCATACCAAGGTCTGCTCTATCATTTGGACGTAAATCAGTGACAATTTTGTCATTGAAAATAACGTTGCCCGAATTTGGTTGATACCGTCCAGAGATACAGTTAAGCATGGAGGTTTTACCAGCGCCGTTAGGACCGATAATGGAAAATACAGAGCCACGGGGAACTTCAAAGCTAACGTCGGTTAGTGCTTTTACGCCACCGAACGCTAATGAAACGTTCTCTACTTTGAGTATTGACTCAGTCATACTCACACTCCTCAATTGATAAAAAAATATATGCGTTTTTACACGCTTGAAACATCAAGACAATTTGCATCCTGCACTGTCTAATAAGCTAAATCCGTATTGCGTCTGTCATTGCGAGATACTTTATATGTTGTATCTAAAAAAGAGGGGGGATATTTCCCCCCTCAAAAACGTAACAACAGAATGGGAGTTGTTACGTGTACTAAGATAAAACTAAAGTACGTACTTCATTGTTACTTGTGCGTAGTTTGAATCTGCATCTAGGTTGTCCTGTCTGTACTGACCTACTTCAACACCTACCGCTAATTGCTTAGTAAGGTTTTCAAATAAGTTAACACTCCATTGACTACTTTCTGCACCTGAAACATCAGCTTCAGCTGAACCGTAAAGCACAGTAGATCTTAATGTTTCAGTCCAGTAATGGCGGTACGCCGCTAAATAAGCTGTGGTGTCTTCAACTTTATCGCCAACAACATCGGGAGCAAAACCAACGCCAACATAGCGACCTACTTCACCTTGGTGAAATTGAAATCTAAAATCATCTTTACCAATGGTTTTAATACGACCGGCAATTGAACCGCCAATGGCTGTTTCAGAATTACCCGACATAGTATTTACTTGGCGACCTAAAGCAGAGAGTGAAACAGAGCCCCAGTCACCTTTTAAGTTATAACGTGCGACTACATCTGGAACACTGTCATTTGCAGTATCACCACCAGCAGTTTCAGGATTTTCTAGTGAGAATTGGAAATCACCCATAGTGTAGCGAACTTGACCTTGACGAATAAATACTAAACCTTGTGTTGCACCAGCAAAATCTGCTGATTCAGGAATAGCACTAGTATTCATAAAGGTTGACCACGTTTGCCCTGCTAATACGTTTTTATATTTGATAAACGCATGACGAATACGAGGATGAGCAGAGTTTGATACGACTTCGTTACCGCCACCGCCCCAAAAATCCATTTCAATAAAACCCATTACTTCGCCATGGGTGTACTTCATGTTGAAACGAGTTTCATTGGCAAAGATATTAAATTGTGAAGCATCTTCAGCAAGTTTAGCACCTTTGCCAATCCAGAAAGGTCTATAGGCTACATTACCATCGACATAGCGGGCATCGACTTTGATGTACCCACCAAAAGATATTTTATCTTCATCTGATATTTTGATGTCATAACCAGCATTTGCTGCAGTTGCAGCTACAAGTAAAGGTGAGGCGAGTAGTAGTTTTTTAAATTTATTGCTAACCATTGCTATTTCCCTTGTTATATTTGTTATTTTATTTGAACTTATTATGTGTGTTTTATGTCAACCGAAGTCAGGTTTACCTAATCATCATAAGCCAGTACAAAAATGTAACAATCGGAAATAAGACTTAGCACCTAGCACCTAGTCCTTTGGTCGTAGAAAATAACTCATTCAAAGACTAGTCCTTAAGTCATAGAAATATAGAGGTTTTTATTTAAAGAAATATGTTAAATTTAACAGGTGATAAGTAGTTGAATAGTTAAGTAGGTTTAATATTATGTTTGCGAATTGGTTGCTGGTTAGCGTTAGTATTGGCTATATAGGTCTGTTGTTTCTTATTGCTCATCTAGGTGGGAAATATCGTAATAAACTAGAAGCAAAGCAACAAACAATTATCTATGCCTTATCTTTAGGTGTTTATTGTACTTCCTGGGGTTTTTTAGGTACGACAGCACAAGCTGCTAATCACTCTTTTACTTTCCTTTCTGTTTATTTAGCGCCCATTGTACTGTTTGTTTTTGCTTGGCCTTTCATTCAAAGAATTATAAAAACCAGTTTAAAGCTCAAAATCACCTCTATTGCCGATCTGTTATCAGCACGCTTTGGTAAATCGCAAACCTTAGCCATTATTATTACCTTAGTCGCCTTAATAGGCACCATGCCCTATATAGCGCTGCAGCTAAAAGCAATTGTTAATTCTTATCAAATATTACAAGAAACTCAAGACCTACCTATTTGGCAAATCGGCTTAGTCGTTAGCATTATCCTTGCTGTTTTTACCATTATTTTTGGCATTAGAACGATAGACATAACCGAGCGTCACCCAGGAGTGATGATAGCTATTGCCTTTGAATCGCTGGTGAAGTTAATTGCCTTTCTTTTAGTTGGTTTATTCGTCAGCTTTATTATTTATGACTCACCTATGGATATTTGGGAATTATCAAAAGATCAGTTTGATATTGAAAAACAGTTTGAGTTTAGTAACCTTTTTGGTTTGTTTGGCATGTTAATCATCGTCATGTCAGCTTTCTTATGTTTGCCAAGACAATTTCAAGTGATGTTTGTTGAAATAAAAGATAAAAAAACTAGCGGTATGGCAAGGTGGGTTTTACCGGTTTACTTACTTATTTTTGGTTTTTTTGCCGCTGTTCTCGGCTTAGCTGGTAATTTAAATTATGGCAGTTCTCTCGCTGCAGATGCTTATGTACTATTCTTGCCTGCTTTGGATGGCCAAGTGTGGTTATCTTTATTTGCCTTTTTAGGCGCTGTTTCAGCAGCAAGTTCGATGGTTATTGTTTCAACTATTGCTCTTAGTACCATGCTCAGTAATGAGATTGTGTTTCCGGTCATGTTTAACTTTTCACGCCAAAAGCAACAAGACTTTAATCACTTTCAATTACAGTTATTGTTCATCCGTAAAACACTGGTACTGCTGGTTATTTTTCTAAGTTATGGCTTGTTATTGGTATCACCTCCCGATGCATTATCATCATTAGGCGAAGTCGCTTTTGGCGCAATAGCTCAAATAGGTCCAGCTTTATTTGTCGCATTTTATTGGCGTAGAGCAACACTGTCGGGTGTGCTTGCAGGGATAATTTGTGGTTTTACTATTTGGACGGTATTTAATTTAATACCTCAATTAGGCATATATGCCCACCCTTTAGAAAACACAGACTTACCTAAAACGACCGTAATAACCCTTATTGGTTTACTCATTAATGTTATCGCGCTATGGCTTGTTTCTTTGGGTACAAGACAAAGTATTCGAGAGCAAATGCAAAGTGAATTTTTCTATAAAGACAGAAAAAAAATCAAGTGGAGTTTACCAACACAACCCAAAGTAGACATTGTAGAGTTAGAGCTTTTAGTGGCTAGATTTATAGGTGAAGAAAAAGCAACCAAGTGCTTTGAAAAGTTTCATTCAATGAATCAGACTAAGGACAACAAAAAATTTAATGAAGCGATATTGTTTCATGCAGAAAACACCCTTGCCCGTGTCTTAGGATCAGCCTCAGCAAAGTTGGTCACGTCTCTGGCGATTAGTAGCCGCGGCATGGCCTTTGATCAAGTCGCTAAGTTGGTAGAGGATAACTCAACTCAACAATTAGAGTTTAGTCGCACGGTATTACAAAGTGCTATTGAAAATGTGAGCGAAGGCATTTCAGTTATCGATAGCGAGCTAAAGTTAGTTGCTTGGAATAAGCAATACTTAGATATTTTTAGCTATCCTGAAGCATTTATTTATATTGGTTGCCCTATCAGTCAGCTAATACATTTCAATTTAAGTCAGCAAGGTTATTTTGCTAAAGATATTGATTTACGCGTTAAAAAACGTATTCAGTATATTATGGAAGGTAGTCGCCATAACACTGAATATAAGCTAAAAAACGGTAAAAACATTCGTATAGAAGGCAGTCCAATTCCCGGTGGTGGTTTTGTGATGATATTCTCTGATATTACCCAGTATCGTCAGACAGAAGAAGTATTGAAAGAAGAAAATACTGATCTTGAATCAAGGGTACAATTTCGCACTGCCGAGCTTGAACAGGCTAACAAAGAGTTGGCGCTTGCTAACCATGAACTAATACAAGCACAAACCAAAGCAGAACAAGCACACGTTAAGAAAAGTCAGTATTTAAAAGCGTGTAGCCATGATTTATTACAACCGCTCTCAGCCGCAAGATTATTTTCTTCTGCAATATCTTTAAGTCCAAGAGTCAGTAATGAAGAACGAGAACAAATCAAAAAAATAGATAATTCTTTATAAATAGCAAATAGCTTGTTGCTTGATCTCAATGAAATAGCACGTATTGAAAGTGGTAATATCACGCCAACTATTGAGCCCATTGAAATCAAAGAACTTTTCACTATGTTAGCCAATGAATTTAATGCATTAACAGATGAATATCATGTAGAGTTTCATTGTAAAATGAGTAAAATTTATGTGGCGAGTGACATCACTTTACTGGCAAGAATTGTACAAAACTTTCTCAGTAATGCCTTTCGTTATGCTCACAAAGGTGACAAAAAAATCCAGAGTAAAGTATTGTTGGGTTGTCGAAGACAAGGTAATGAAATATCTATCCAAGTTTTTGACAACGGCCCTGGCATTCCAATAGACAAACAACAGCAAGTTTTTGACCAGTTTACTCAATTAAACAATAGCAATGTTATGGGCCCTAAAGGGCTTGGCTTAGGACTAAATATCGCCCAAAGTTTGGCAAAAATTCTTGAGCACAAAATTGATTTAAAATCGAAACCAGGTCATGGTTGTTTGTTTAGTGTTAATGCACCGATAACGCTAGCACCTATGGCAAAGGAACAGGTATTACCTCCTGCGAGTATGAGTTTACATGGGGTTGGCGTATTGTGTATAGACAATGAGCCCGCAATACTTGAAGGCATGTCTAAATTATTAACTGCATGGCAATGTCAGGTTTTCACCGCTGTTGACGCCCAGCAAGCCAGAGAGCTTTATGCAAAACACGAAGATGAAATTGATATTTTGCTGGTAGATTATCAACTAGACGGTTGCCAAGACGATAACATTATTATGGCTACTGATATGCTGATCAGTGAAAGGAGTAACAGTTCATGTTCCATTGAGCCCGTCAATGGTATAGGGCTTATTAAACAATTAAGAGCAATGAGTCCCTATGCACTGCCTGCCATTCTTATTACCGCAACTACAGGTGAAAACCTGATGGCGTTAACTAAACAGCATAATATTGGCTATTTACGCAAAATAATCAGACCCCTTGCGTTACGTGCTTTAATGAGCTCGTTACTCACCGAAGAACTCGCAAAGAATTACTCACAAAATAATACATAAAAAAGTACTGTATGTGAGTATTCTTGTTATACGCAGAGACAATAAATCAGGATAAGGGCTTGGTTGAGTACTTGGTTGATAACTTGATTGAGTGCTTGATTGAGTGCTTGATTGAGTGCTTGATTAAGTGCTTAATTGAATGCTCGAACGAGTAATAAGCTGGGTATTGGGATTGAGAGCAACACAGCCTTGCTGTATTGCTCAATCAACAACAGTGGGTATTAACTTAAAGCATTGGTATCACTGACCAAAAGTGCTTTGATTTAATTGCAATTCATTTAAAGTGATCACCGCTTGAGTTCGATTTCGTACACCCAACTTTAAAAATATAATGCTCGCATGACTCTTGATAGTAGATTCTGATGTGCCAAGTTGAGACGCTATTTGCTTGTTAAGTAAACCATCAGCAAACATTAATAAAATTTCATGTTGCTTAGGGGTTAAAGACGCAATTTTGTCATCAATTTTATTGACTTTTTCATTCGGATTAAACTCACCATCAGGTGTCCATAATGTACCATTAAGTACTTCTTTTATGGCAACGACCATTTTAGGAACAGGCGTCGATTTAGGAATGAAACCAGCAGCACCAAAACTCATCGCTTTATGAATAGTCTCTTTATCTTCAAAGCCAGAAATAACCACGATACCTAAGTCAGGGTGTGAACGTCTAATACTAATTAAACTGTTAAAACCATGTGCACCTGGTATATCTAAATCAAGCAAGAGTAAATCAGCTTTTTCTTCACTTTCTAAATGTAGTTCAAGCTCAGGAATATTTTGAGCGTCAACAATTTTGGCACTAGTGAAGTGGGATTTTAGCGTGATGGTTAATGCTTGGCGAAATAGAGGATGATCGTCAGCCAATATTATTTTCATGTTATCGAACATAATTAAATCCATCCTTCAGCCGACTATGATTATTATAATATCGGCTTATTTTTTATTAAATGAAAACTTTTACTGTTACAAATACAATAACAAAGTCTGTATAAAGCTGCTAGGGAGATTTTTAATTTATCTTCGGTGCGTTTACAAAACCATCGCAATATTATCTATAATTATTCACTGAGTTTACTGCGTTATTACGTGAGTAGTCACGTGAGTAATGACCTAATTTAATTGATGTTATTCTTTTGGATTTAATAACTCGGCATGATCTAGTACTAATTGTTTTAAGTATTGCCAAACGGTATTTACATGTGATAACCGTTTGCTTTCGGGATGAGTAACCAACCAGAAACTTCTGCTAATAGTAATATCTTGGCTATGTAGTTTAATGAGATTTTTGTCTTGATCAGCAAGAAAACAGGGAAGAATTCCAATACCTAAACCACTTTTAATCGCAAAGTATTGGCTGATAATACTAGTGCTACTAAAATTTGCTTTTAACTCGCCAGCTAAGTAACGGTCTAACTCTTTTATATAAGAAAGCTGATCGGTAAATATTAGATTATCTACATAAGTAACCCACTTATGTTCGGCTAAATTGTCAAGGGTTATGCCTTGCGGGTATTGCTTAAAGTTATGGTCTAGACACTTATCTAGGTAATCCTGATGTGCGTAAAGTTGTAATTTATAATCGCAAAGTTTTGATACTATCATCGAAGTACTTTTAGGACGCTCTACTGCAATAGCGATATCAGCTTCATTTCTACTGATTTTCACATAACGTGAAAAGAGTAATAAATGTACATCAATATTAGGATGTTGCTGTTGTAATGGTAATAAGTTGGGTGAAACAAAAAAGTTACCTAACGCTTCTGTTACCCCAATGCGAACTAAGCCACAATTTTCTTCATTGTTATTATGTATGTTAGATAGTGCATGTTGTGCATCCTGCTCCATTTTGCATGCTGATTTAAGTAACATTTCGCCATCAGGCGTTAATACATGACCGTCTTGCGTTCGGTCAAATAGTTTTGTCGCTATACTTTCTTCTAACTTATGCAAACGCCTAGACACAGTAGAAGCATCCATCGTTAAGCGTTTAGCCGCTGTTGAAAGTCGCTCGGCACGAGCAACCTCAAGAAATATTTTAATATCATCCCAATTCATCTACTTAGTCTACTCTTTCTAGAATGCCATTGCAAAAATGCAAAGCGCGTTGCACCTATGCTTATTGTGACAACATTAATAAAGGCCTATCTTGCTTATAGAGATTTTATATTTTCAATTTATTAATAGAGGTTGCTATGAGTATTACTGAAGTTCCACTAATCATTAATGGTAAAAAAGTTCGTTCTCAAACTACAGAATGGTTGGATGTTTTAAATCCTGCCACTCAAGAAGTTGTTGCTCGTGTACCCGTTGCAACGCCTGAAGAAGTTGAATTAGCTGTTCAGAGTGCACACACTGCATACAAGTCTTGGTCTAGAACCTCTTTAACTAATCGCATGCGTATAATGGTAAATTTTGCACATTTGGTGCGTGAAAACACTCAAGAGCTTGCTGAGTTAGTAACACTGGAACATGGTAAAACATTACCAGATGCTGAAGGCGAAGTAGGTAGAGCGCTAGAAGCCATTGAAAATGCTTGTTCAGTAACTCGCTTACAAATGGGTGATATGGGTAATAATGTTGCTACTGGTGTAGACACTTATACCTTACATAAGCCACTTGGCGTAGGTTTAGGTATTACCGCTTTTAATTTCCCATTAATGCTAGCAGCCTTTATGTTTCCGCCTGCCATTGCTTGTGGTAATACTTTTGTGCTTAAACCTTCAGAGCAAGCTCCTTCTTCAACAGTACGTTTTGTTGAGCTTGCTATTGAAGCAGGTTTACCAGCAGGCGTTATCAATGTTGTTCACGGCGGTCCTGATGCAGTTAATGCGTTAATTGAACATGAACACGTGAAAGCAGTATCTTTTATTGGCTCAACTCATGTTGGTACGCATATATATAATCATGCGAGCAAGCACGGAAAACGAGCACAATCTATGATGGGTGCTAAAAACCATATGGTTATCATGCCTGATGCAAATAAAGACAGAGCCATTAATGATTTATTAGGTTCAGCTTTTGGTGCAGCGGGTCAACGTTGTATGGCTAATCCTGTAACTATTTTAGTCGGTAAAGCGCGTGACTGGTTACCTGAAATCGTTGAACGCGCGAAGTTAATGAAAGTAGGTCCTGGCTCTCAGCGTGATGCTGACTTAGGCCCGGTAGTATCACCTCAAGCTAAAAAACGTATTATAAGTTTGCTTGATAGTGGTGTTGAGCAAGGTGCTACCATGTTAATTGATGGCAGAGACTGCCAGGTAGAAGGTTATCCAAATGGTAACTTTGTTGGTCCAACGTTATTTACCAATGTTACTACTGACATGGATATTTATACGCAAGAGATCTTTGGCCCTGCGTTATGTGTTTTAGAAGCCGAAACTTTAGAACAAGCCATTGAAATTATTAATGCCAATCCTAATGGCAATGGTACGTCTCTTTTCACCTCATCAGGTTGGAATGCGCGTTTATTTGAAAATGAAATTGATGTTGGCCAAGTAGGTATTAACGTTCCTATTCCAGTGCCTGTAGCATTCTTTAGCTTTACCGGTTCAAGAGCTTCGAAATTGGGTGACTTAGGACCAAACGGTAAACAAACAGTTAGTTTTTGGACGCAAACTAAGTCAGTAACAACACGTTGGTTTGAACCAGATCATGAAGATGGTTTGAATGTTCACACTACTATTAGCATGAAATAAAGTAGTAACTATTTCTCGATAAGAAATTCTCGACGATACATTTTTATAGATAATTTATTGTCGAGTATTCTTGAATATTATTTTGAAGAAAACAGGAGTACGTCATGGCGAATATTGCTTTTATAGGTTTAGGAAATATGGGTGGCCCAATGGCCATCAACTTAGTTAAAGCCGGACATCAGGTTTGTGTTTTTGATTTATCAGAGCAAGCTGTTGCTCAAGTGGTAGAGCAAGGTGCAACAACAAAATCACAAGCCAGTGATTGTGTTAAAGATGCTGAATTTATTATTTCAATGCTTCCTGCAGGCAAACATGTCGAAGCCGTCTATTTAGCAGAAAATGGCTTAATTAATCATATCGCCAAAGGCGCTTTGGTTATTGATTCATCTACCATTGATTCTGCTACGTCAATCAAAGTTGGTACTGTATTGTTAGAACAAGGTATTAATTTTATTGATGCTCCTGTTTCTGGCGGTGTTGGTGGTGCAATCGCCGGTACTTTAAGCTTTATGGTTGGTGGTAGTGAAGCTGATTTTAATCAGGCTAAGCCCGTATTAGATAAGATGGGTAAAAATGTTTTTCATGCTGGTAATCATGGCGCTGGTCAGGTAGCTAAAGCCTGTAACAACATGCTGTTATCTGTATTAATGTTAGCAACGTCTGAAGCTTTGCAATTGGGTATCAGCAATGGTTTAGATGCATCAGTATTGTCAAATATTATGAGTAGTAGCTCAGGCAGTAACTGGACACTTGATGTCTATAACCCCTGCCCTGGTGTGATGGAAAATGTACCATCATCTAATGATTATCAAGGTGGCTTTATGGTTGACTTGATGGCTAAAGATTTAGGCTTGGCGATGGATACTGCGGTAAAGAGTCACTCATCAACACCGATGGGAGCGTTGGCACGTAGTTTATATGCCATGCACGCTGCCAATGGCAATGGTGCTAAAGATTTCTCCAGTGCGTTTAATCTTTTCAATCAATTAAAGTAATACCTATTTCATTAATTTATTCTTTTGGGAATAATTAATTTTGCTATTACAAACAACTCAAAGGCCGATATATTATGTATCGGCTTTTTAATTTATTCGTGGTCCGAATCGTTAACAATTCATTAGCTAAATCATTACCTAAATCATGACCTAATTCAGAAATAATAACGCCTGCCCTAGTCATAACTCTCCACCCTTTTCTATCACTTATCTCTAAATAATTTCCAAATTATCTCTGTAAAACCATACTTCCACTTAATCTCTTCCACACATTGTGTTGGAATAAGCCTTGCTAAATTGACTCAATTCAATACATATTTCAAACCTAAACCATACTAATCTCCCCTTATTCATTAGCGCTAACTCATTACCCACTAACAATTAATTTAATTAGCTCCCCTAAAATTAGAGCTGCCAACCCCACCTCTTTTGTTAATAAAATAAATTAAACAATTAACACTTGTAAATGATAATGATTACCATTAGGATCTGCGTTCTTTTACAGTTACAATTTTAAACATAATGAATAATAAAATGATAAACAACAAAATCTTAAACATGAAAAAAGTGTCTTTAGGCACAGTACTTATCTCATCACTTGTTAATCAAGTTTCAGCACAAGACGTACCTGATATTGGTTATGAGTCAGACACAATAGAACATATCGCAGTTTCTGGCAGGCCAATGAGTGATATTGACAAACCTTCCACGGCAGCAACCAAAATGGATGTATCTATCAAAGATACCGGCCGTTCTATGATGGAGCTTGATGCTGATGATTTAAAAATGCGCGCCCTGCAAGATGTCAGAGAAGCTTTCAATTATGTTGCTGGTTTTAGAGCCAATGGCCCCGCGGATCGTACCTACATAGCACGTGGTTTTTCAACGAGTATAGACAATGTAATGGTCGATGGTTTACGTTCATTACAAGGTGGTGAAGGTGGTACGGGCTCTAAATTACCGAGTACCTTTAATGCAGAAAACACTACCTTCCTTCGTGGCCCTGAAGCAATTCTTTATGGCGCTGGTGTGGCTGGTGGTTTAATTAATATTACCAGTAAAAAACCTCAAACTACGGCTAGAACATCCATTGGACTTAATAACCGTAGCTATGCATCAAGTGATACCGGTAATTTCAAACGTAATGACACCAGCTTTAACTTAGATAGTACTGGCCCAATAACAGATGAAAGTGTGTTATATCGCGTATTAGCACAATACACTCCTTCAGGTGACCACTTTCAAGATGGTCGAGAAATTGAAGAACTGTTGTTCGATGCCGCTTTAAGTTTCGAACTTGGTGAAAACACCACTATATTACCTCGCTTTGAAAGAACCGATCGTAAACGTACTGGCGGCAGTGGTTATGCCGATGGTGTATTTGAGTCAACATTTGCATCAGGTGAAGTGACTACTTACGGCAAACCTATTAATCGTGGTAAGTATTACGGTAGCCCGATAGATAAAGGTGAAAATGAATCAACAAGCACTAGTGTACTGATCAAACATCAAATAGCTGAAGATTGGAAACTTGCTGCGAACTTCCGCCATAATGAAACCACTTCCAACGCCTTAGATTTGTACATTTCTGATTCATCAGCATTAGAAAATGAAGTAGGTAAAGATCTCGTTAATCGTAAATGGGTATACTCTGCGGGTGATGATAGCTATAACTTATTTGATATTAACTTTGAAGGTAAAGTAGAAACCGGTAGCATTAAACATCATTTACTTGCTGGTTATAACTATCGAGATATGGACATTAAATTTGCGCGTAGTTTTCAAGATAGCGCAGATGCTGTTGGTAAGAATCCAATTTCAGCCTCAAATCCAGATCAGCAAGTCACTGGTCCTATTCCTGATGGTCTTGTTGATAGTCCAGCCAAACCACGCACCCAAACCGATACTAATATTTACTTAAAAGATCGTATAAGTATAGGTAACACTACGATAGCCGCTGGCCTTGCTTATGTTAAACAAGATCAAGAAGAGTTAAGTAGTGGTGAAACGATCGCTTCCAGCTTTGACGATACGCTTTGGGACTTAGGTGTTGTACAAAAAATTAATAGTGATATTAATGTCTTTGCTACTTATAGCCGTGCATATGAACCCGTTAAAGGTCGCTATATTGTCGAGTATGGTAATGGAAAAATAGACTATAAACCTGTTGAAGGTAATAACTATGAGTTAGGAATAAAGGGTGATTTACTTAATAACAATTTAACTGCCGCAGTTACATTATTTGCCTTAGACCGTAGTAACAGCACTAAATTTAATCGAGGTGATGACGGTTGGGAGTTATTGCAACTTGATGGTAAAAGTTTTGAATCAAAAGGCGTTGAAGTTGATGCAGCAATGTACTTTACGCCAAAATTTAATAGTAGTTTAAGTTACGCCTATACTGACGCACATGACACTGTAGGTGACGATAAAGGTGTTCAATCGAATAATACACCTAAACATGCGGTATCACTGTGGAACAACTACACCTTTGATAAAAACATCAGCTTTGCGCTTGGTTTACGTTATGAGTCTGAACGTAATGACGGAGACTATAAAATAAAGAGTTATTTTGAAGCTGATGTTGGTGCGTATTACAAAGCAGACGATTGGGATGCGGCATTGGTTGTTAATAATGTGCTTGATAAAAACCGAGTTGAAGCGGGCGCTAACTGGGTTACGGTTCAGCCTAACACACCTAGAGCGGTTAACTTGTCACTAAACTATCACTTCTAAAAAGCACTTCTAGAATATATTTCTAGAAGTACATGCTAACCAATAACTTTACATTTAATTAGGCAAACACACGTCCTTAATCTGTCAGCGAATAGGCAGATTAAAGAGGCGTTTACAAAAATCATGATCACAAAACTACCTCAAGTTCTTTCCGAAAAACAAGTGGCTTCTATTATTCAATTGATTGAACATGGCAGCTTTACTAGTGGAAAAGATACTGCTGGCTGGCATGCAAAAGCAGTAAAAAACAATCTGCAATGGCAAGGAGAGTCAGAATTAACTGAACAAATACAAACAGGCATACAAGGAGCGTTAACACAGCATCCACAATTTACCAGCGCTGCTTATGCAAAGTCGATGATGCCATTTATTATTAGCGAATCCACCCTAGGTGGTGGCTACGGCAATCATATTGATGATGCACTCATGGTAAACGAGACCGTATTACGAACAGACATTTCATGCACACTATTTTTAACACCTCCTCAAGATTACGAAGGCGGTGAACTGGTGATGAATTTATCAGGAATGGAAATGGCATTTAAGTTAAATGCTGGTGACGCCATCATTTATCCAAGCACCACCTTACATCGTGTAAATCCCGTGACTTCTGGCTCAAGAAAAGTAGCCTTAACGTGGATTGAAAGTCATATTCCTCAAGCGTCACAACGTGAAATTTTATCTGATTTGGACTGTGCCCGTAAAGATATTATGGAGTATCATGGTAAGACGGATGCGTTTGATCGTATCACCAAAACACATGCAAATTTATTACGCCAATGGGCGATGACCTAATAATTTTTTAATAGGGAAAAAAAACGCGTTAACTTAGAAGAGTTTTGTTAACTATTTAATTTAGGTATTAAAGTTGGGTATTAAATGAATATTTCACTTAATACCCGATCAGAAATTCAAATGTTAGTTTACATAAAACTAAAGGTTATCTTAACTCTCTGCGCAATAATTTACCGACACTCGATTTAGGGATTTCATCAATAAAGACCACATGTTTAGGCGCTTTATATGCAGTTAAGCCTTGGCGACAAAACTTGATGACATCTTGTTCGGTAATATTTGTATCTTCTGAGTCTTTATCAGTAACAATGAAAAGCTTAACCGCTTCACCTGTTTTCTCATCATCAACACCGATACAGGCCGACTCTAATATACCCGGCATTTTGGCCACTTCAGCTTCAATTTCATTCGGATAAACATTAAAACCTGAAACATTAATCATATCTTTTATTCGATCTACAATATGAAAAAAACCATGTTCGTCGAGCATAGCAACATCACCTGTTTTGAAATAACCATCATCGGTCATACATTCAGTGGTTGCTGCAACATTATTCCAATAACCCGACATCACTTGCGGGCCTTTAGCACATAGTTCACCCGATTGGCCTTGTTCAACACTATTTCCCATCTCATCACGAATTGAAATATCCGTATTTGGTACTGGAACACCAATACCTGGAACATCTTCAGTGTGATCTACGCTACCAAAATTTAACGTTAAAATAGGTGAGGTTTCTGATAAACCATAGCCTTCTTGCAGTTTAACACCGGTAACTTGTCGCCATTTATCAGCCACCGCTTGCTGAACTGCTGCGCCGCCGCCAATGCAAAGTTTCAATGAGGAGAAATCAACATCTTCAAAGCCCGGCGTATGTAATAAGCCGTTATATAAGGTGTTCACGCCAGTAAACATAGTCGCAGGTGTATTTTTCCAAACCTCAACAAAACTGGCCATATCGCGCGGGTTAGTGACTAAAACATTTTTAGCGCCAAAGCTAAAATAACTTAGCGTATTCGCCATCAAAGCAAAGATGTGGTACATCGGGATAGCAGTGATAACAATGTCATTACCGTAATCAATATGAGCTTTGGCAAATTCTTTATATTGCAAAATATTGGCAATTAAATTGCCATGGCTAAGCATTGCCCCTTTAGATAAACCTGTAGTACCACCGGTATATTGTAAGAAGAGTAAATCATCTTGGCACAGAGCTGGTTCATTCAAGCCAAGCGCTTTACCCTGCTCGAGTGCATCAGTGAAACTGACGGTGTTAGTTAAGCGCTTATCTACAGCAGCACAAGGTAAGCCCTTATTGACTAAGTCATCTAAATCAACAGTGATAATATTCTTAATGGCAGTATTGTCTAAAATTTCGGCTAACATTTCGGTTGACGGGGAGAAGATTATAATCGTATCAACTTGCGCATCATTAAGTTGGTGTTCTAACTCTCTTGGGGTGTACATAGGATTAACATTGACTTGTACACCACCGACACGAATGATGCCCCACATGGCTATCGGGAAACATAAGGTATTAGGACACATCAGCGCCACACGATCATTTTTAACTACGTTTAATTCATTTTGCAAAAATGCGGCGAAATCACGCGATAATTCATCTACTTGCTCAAAAGTAAGTTCAGCACCAAAATTACTGTAAGCGGTGTTCTTCTGATATTTTGCTGTGGTTTGTTGCAGCAAATCCGTTAACGAAGAGTAACGGCTTAAATCGACAGTATGTGCCACATTTTCGGGATAATTGGTAAACCAAGATTTAGTCATGTGCTTTCCTTAAGTAACTCGCTTTGTTTAGAATATAGTAGAACAAGCATCAAAACAAAACAGTATTAAATAGTAAATTGTTGTCGTCATTTTTATTGTTAAATGTCTAACGGATAAATAACTTATAGACAAGTTGATGAATTTTTTTGCCAAACGGTGGAAACAATAGTGATCCCAAGCTAATTCGTCCTAGTGAAAGTACCGCTTTACCATGCGAGAAGGTTTTGAAACCTTCACTACCGTGATATTGCCCCATACCTGATGCACCAATACCACCAAAAGGTAAATCGTCATTGATAACATGGAACGCAGCATCATTAATACAAACACCACCGGCATGAGTATTAAGTAAAATATTCTGCTGAAATGTTTTATTAAAACTGCAAATATACAAGGCAAGCGGTCTAGGTTTACTATTGATATAAGTAATCGCTTCATCAATTTTTTTATAACCAATAATGGGCAGTAACGGGCCAAAAATTTCTTGCTGCATCACGCTCATATCGTCATTAACTTTGGTCAGAATTGTTAATGGCATTTTTCTCGATGAACTATTATGACTGCCTGGAATTAACGGGATGATATTGGCACCTTTGTCTTTAGCATCCGTTAATAAACTATCAATGCGCGCTTTCTGTGCCTCATTGATGATGCAGGTGCAATCAACATTATCCTGAGTATTGGGGTACATGTTTTGATAGGCCTCTTTAAACGCTTGCGTTAGCTCTACTACCTTATTCTCTGGGCAAAAGATGTAATCTGGCGCAACACACGTCTGTCCTGAGTTAAGGGTTTTGCCTAAAATCAGTCGGCTAACTGCGGTTTTTATATCAATGTCGTCATCAATAATCGTAGGAGACTTGCCGCCTAATTCTAAGGTGACCGGTACTAGATTCTCTGCTGCGGCTTTCATAACCAATTTACCAACGCAGGTAGAGCCGGTGAAGAATAAGTGGTCAAAAGCTACACTTGAAAATGCTGCGGCTATATCAGCTTCACCACAAACAATGGCGACTTTTTTTTGAGGAAATTTGTTAGCCACTAATTCAGCCAACAAAATATTGGTATTCGGCGTATATTCGCTCATTTTTATCATGGCGGTATTACCCGCGGCTAATGCAGTGGTTAATGGCCCAAAAGCAAGAAACACAGGGTAATTCCACGGCGCGATAATGCCAACCACGCCTTTGGGTTGAAAAATAACCTTACCTTTTGCTGGTTGAAATAATATGCCGATATGTTTTTTTTCAGGTTTCATCCAAGCTTTTAATTTTTTTATCGCGTAGTTGATCCCCATAACCGTACTAAGGATATCGCCCAGCTTGGTATCATCAGCACTTCGGTGGCCAAAATCTTCGCTCATTGCGTCAATAAAGGCTGCTTGATTATCGACAAGAATCGCCTTTAATTTTGTTAAGTCGCTTATACGATCTTGGTAACTTGGGTAAGTGTTACTAGCAAAATGTTCTTTTTGTTGTAAAAAAGTTTCCTCTAGTGCTTTTTGTGATGTAATTTCAGTCATTATTTTTTAGTCCGATGAGAGCCAATATTAAGTAACCAAGCGATAGCAGGGATAAGAGTAAGTGCACCTAACATGTTAAAAATAAACATAAAGGTGAGTAATATACCCATATCAGCTTGAAATTTTATAGGTGAAAATACCCAAGTGGCGACGCCAATAGCTAAGGTTATGCCAGTAAAAGCAACCGCTTTACCGGTTTGATTTAAAGCGTAGCGGTAGGTCATGTACAGGGATTTTCCTTGACCAAGGGCTTCTTTAACTTTACTGAAGATATAAATGCCGTAATCAACGCCAATACCTACTCCTAACGCAATAACAGGTAAGGTTGCTACTTTTACGCCGATGCCTAATACCCCCATTAAACCTTGACTCATAATGCTGGTTAAAATTAACGGAGTGATGATACAAATAACGATTCGGCCACTTCTAAAAGTGATTAAACAAATAATAATAACGATAGAGTAAACCCAAAGTAACATTTCAGTTTCTGCTTCTTCAATAACCATATTGGTAGCAGATTCAATCCCTGCATTACCCGCAGCCATCAGAAATTCAATGCCCTCAATTTGATTTTCAGTATTAAATTTTTCTACTGCCTTAACTACATTATCAAGAGTTTGCGCTTTATGATCATTGAGGAAAACAAGTACTGGCACCATTGAGCAGTCTTTATTCATCAACCCTTGTGGAGTTTTAGACAAAGAAGCATTGGTCATTAATTGGTTACGGTTTAAACCGTACCATTTTAACGATCCTTCATTCATACCAAAGAGACCAAACTTTGAAACATCAGCGACTGATTTAACCGCTTGAACGCCTGCAACATTGCGTAATTGCCATTGGAATTGATCTACCCAAACCAGTGTTTGATATTGAGCACACTGTTCGATATCAGTTTTGACCATGATGACAAACAAGTCTGTACTGGTACTGTAATTATCAACTATATAGGCATTATCTACGTTATAACGTGAGTCAGGTCTTAGCTCTGGCGCGCCAGCATCTAAGTCACCAATTTTCATCGATTGTGAAAAATATAAACCAAGAATTAGACAGCACATGCCAACAACTAAGGCTATTTTTGCCAGTGGTGGTTTAGCGAAGTTTTTAAATAAGCTTTCTACAATACCTGTTTTGTGGGCAGATTGTTGTGCGTACTTTAAGCCCGCAGGTGAAACACCGATATAACTCATTAAAATGGGTAAAGCGATTAAATTGGTCACAATAATAATGGCAACACCAATACTGGCAGCGATGGCTAATTCTCGAATGACCGCTATATCTATGATCATCAAGGTAGTAAAACCGATGGCATCACTAACTAATGCCGTTATGCCTGCGATATAAAGTGAACGGAAAGCCAGCTTGGCCGAATCAATATTACTTGCGCCGGTTACACTATGATGAATGATGGAGTTAATAATCTGTACGCCATGACTCACACCAATGGCAAAGACTAAAAATGGCACCAACATAGAGTAAGGGTTAATGCCAAAACCCAGTAAATTGAGAATACCTAATTGACAGAACACGGCAAAAATTGAAAAAACTAAAACAGATATTGTGCTACGTAAACAACGTGAATAAAGCCAAAGTAAAGCAAAAGTAATAAAAACGGCTAATACAAAAAAAGCTACAACTTGTAAAGCGCCATCAATTAAGTCACCAACAACTTTTGCAAAGCCAACTATACGTATGCTGACATTTTCACTGCTGTATTTGTCTCTGATTTTCTCTTCCAAAACGCTCGATAATTCTCTGTAATCTAGCGGTAAACCTGTTTCAGGGTTTATGTCTTGTAATGGCGCGATAATAATAGCTGATTGAAAGTTGTTAGCGACAAGCACACCAATTTGTCCTGACTTGAACACATTTGCTTTAACACGTTCAATCATTTCTGCAGAGCCATCATAACCGTCAGGAATAACAGCACCACCAACAAAGCCTTCTTCTGTGACTTCTTGCCAGCGAACATTGGGCGTCCATAATGATTTTAAACCATCGCGACTTATGCCGGGGATGAAGAAAACTTCATCAGTTACTTCTTTTAACGTTTGTTGAAAGTCCGCATTGAAAATATCACTGTCCTTATTATCGACATGCGTATTTTCCACAACAATACGAATGACGTTGCCTAAATCAGCGAGTTCTTTTTTATAAGTTAGAAAATTAGTTACATAAGCATGAGAGCCGGGGATCATTTTAGTGAAACTAGCTTCAGGTTTAACCTTAACGGCTTGTAGAGTTAGCAAGGCGATACAAGTGATGATTATTGTCATCATCAGTGCACGATGTTTAAACACAAAGTTTTCTATTATTTGTTCTAATGTGCTCGGTGAGTGTGAGTTTTTTTTATTAGACATAAGCTTACTCCTTTTCCTTAATCGGCCATTGTGAGATACCGAATTGGCCAGCAAGAATTAACAAGTTTTCTTTCACTACAACACTCGAAAGTGCGGCGCCTGAAGGATGCTTTTTAATATTCAGTGTTGCTAAATTTTCAGGATCGAAACTAACAATTACGCCACCATGACCAACTAAGTAAGCGTTACCTTGCTTAGAAAAATTACCGCCGAGCAAACTAGTACTGCTTGGCAATTTTTTATGCTGCCAATGCCCCCCACCATCAAGGGATACCATGATGTTTCCTTGTAAGCCAAACGCGACAAGTTGTGTTTTATTTTTCGTTGAATTGATTTTGTCAGTGACGGGGTTATTGATAGTATTGGCGAGAATACCGAATAAACTCCCCGAATAAGGTAATGTCATTACCGACCATGTTTGGCCGATATCTGTAGAGTAAAAACCGGTGCCATTTTCACCAACAATATAGAGTTGGTCATCCGATGTAGCTATAACAGCATTAAGATGAAAACTATCGGGGTTATCAAGTTGATTGCTCACCAATTGCCAAGTCTCACCAGTGTCATTACTACTGAGTAATATACCGTAAGCGCCAGTGGCAAATAAGGTATCATTCGACGTTCTAGCAACGGATAGCAGCGGTTTATTCGGTCCAGATTTTAATTCTAATTGGTTGTCTTCAATAGCAAAGGCTAAATCATCAAGTTGGTAAGTTAATTCTTCAAGTTCATCTTCATCCTGAGCTTTTAATATGACTTGCTCTAAGGATTGATATTGCTGTTTCAATTGCGTAATTTTGAATTGTGTTATCTCTTTTCCCGTAAACACTTTGCGCCATGTCGTGCTATTACTATCAACTTTAAGAATAACACCATCATGCCCGACTGCAATTTTGCTACCATCAGAGAGAATAGTGACATCGGTTATAGCAACACTGACAGGCGATTGTTGCTGCTGCCAACTATCATCATTTTGCCAATTGATAATATGCCCACGTTCGCCTACGACTAGAATAGCGTCATTATTTGGCGTCATCGCCATCAGCACACTTTTATTGGCTAATGCACTTGCTTTAGCTGGTAATTCCAATAAATCGGAGGAGCTATTTGCCTGAGCTACATTAAAGAATGAACCCAGAAAAGTAATGAACAATAAGCTCATCACACCACAGTCGATATAGGGTATACGCATAGAAAACCTAATAAGTAAAAAATTTATACTTATTAGTATTGATGAATAAAGTTAACTTGAGAGGTGTTAAACGTGCCAAATGATTATCTTTGCAACACAGCTAATCTTTGAGTTCGTTTTTAGTAGAACTGTTCGAAGGGTTACGTTTTTTTGCTTTGTCGGTATTCACCAGGTGTTTGATTTGTCCAACGTTTAAAAGCACGGTTAAAGTTGCCTACGCTCGAAAAACCAACCAAATAGCCAATTTCACTCAAACTTAAATGTTGCTGCACAATGTAATCCATCGCTAATTTTTTACGGGTACTTTCTAATATTTCTTTGTAACTTGTGCCTTGCTCTTGTAGTTTTCGTTGTAAATTACGTAAACTCATTCCTAGGTCTTCAGCTATGACTGTTTGTGAAGGAGCACCTAACGGCAATAAATCAAAGATTTTATTTTTGATTACATGGCTTAAATCATTTTTATCAATCCTTGCCATGAATTCATCAAGCATTTTTTCGTGACTATGCGTAATTAAAGGGTTGCCACACATTAGCTTTTCTTGTGCTTGCTCAAAATTAAAAATAATAGCGTTTTTATCGCTATTAAATTCTATGTCACAATTGAAAAACGCTTCGAGGTAAGTCACATCATGAACAGGTTTTTGATAAGCAAAACAGATCTTTTCAGGTGAGAAATCTAAAGTTACCAACTCTCTAGCAAAACGGATAATGGTCGCTAAAAAGGTTTCGACTGTTGCAAGTGATAATACCGGACGATTAGTTCCCTCATAAGTAAAAATATTCATTTCAAAAACTAATTGGTTATTACTCTCGTAGGTAACTAATTGGCAAGTATTTGAAACTACACGTTTATAATGAGCTATTCGGTCTAGAGCATCCTGTAATGTGTTAGAAGACATCATGGCATAACCAAGCGCATGAAACATACCGGGATGGAATTGTTCCGCAATTAAAATAGAAAAATCATGTCGTCCTAATTTCTTATTACAATACTCTATTAAGTTATAAAACTTTTCGGCAGCAATACGAGATTCTTGGTCTGTCATAACATCTTGAGAAATATTACATTCTTTAAGTGCCGTTGTAAGATCAATCTGGTGAGCTTCCATTGCCCTTGAAATCGGGATCATCCAGCCAATCAACGTTGAATAATAATCTTGCACTGCGTTTCCTATAATTTGGGACCTATCTATATTACGGGGTTTGCACGAAATGACAACAGGTTGGCACATTTAGCGAAATATTAAACTGTTCATTGTCGTAATGTAATGATGAAACGAACATTACAATAAGTATTATAACGATAATAATAGGCGAATAATATGCTAAATAATAATCACAAAATCAAACCATTAGCTCTGGTTGTCGCTATGGCGCTTAGTGCGTCATCAGCGCACGCTGTAGACTTTAATTTTGGTGAAGACGATGACATTTTATTGCAAATAAATTCTCAATTGGATATTGGTTCAAGCTGGCGACTAGGCGATGCTGACCCACGATTTATTGGTAAAACTAACGGTGGAACTGGCGCTACAAGTACCACAGATGATGGGAATTTAAACTACTCAAAACATGATGCCTACTCGCAAATAATTAAAGGTGTGCATGATATTCAATTAAGCAAAGGGGATTTTGGTGCTTTTGTGCGTTTTAAGTATTGGTATGACTATGCACTTGAAAAGAGTGATGTTAACCATGGCAATTCGAACAATGGCTATATCCCAAATACGCCATTAAGTGATGATGGTTTTGAAAATAATACTAAATTTTCTGGCATCACTTTATTAGATGCTTATGTTTATGCCTCGTTTGATTTAGGCGAAACCCCGGTAGACATTCGCTTAGGTCGACAGGTGGTTAGTTGGGGAGAAAGTACTTTTATTCAAGGAGGCATGAATTCATCAAACCCTTTTGATGTCGCGGCCCTAAGACGCCCAGGTGCAGATTTAAAAGAAGGTATTTTACCTGTTGGAATGCTTTACGGTAACCTTGGTCTCACTGAGAACCTAAGTGTTGAAGCTTTTTATCAATACGAGTGGGAAAAAACTCAAATTGATGGTTGTGGTACCTATTTTTCAGGTGCTGATTTTGCAGCATCGGGATGTAATTATGTTTCAGTAGGCCCTTTAGGAGACCAAGCGGGACTGGCTGCAGGCTTTGTCGCTGAAAGAGAAGCGGATGTTGAACCGGATGACGGTGGTCAATATGGTTTGGCCGCACGTTATTATGCTGAAGAATTAAATGATACCGAGTTTGGCGTGTATTACATGAACATCCATTCACGCCTGCCGCTTATTAATACTGTTCGCACTAGCATTCCCACTGCGACAGGAAATGCAGCCCCCGTTTTTATTCCTAGCGCTCTCGACCCAACAGGCGGCTCTTTATCTGCATTGAATCCTGGTTATGACATTGAATTCCCGGAAGACTTAAAGTTTTACGGGGTTAGCTTTGCTACCAATGTTGGTGGTGTAGCACTGTCAGGTGAAGCCTCTTATAAACCTGATACTCCGGTACAGATCAGCGGTCCAGAATTACTCAACGGCACGTTATCTGAAGCGCCCTTTTTACGCTTTACCCCAAGAGTTACCGCCGTTGGTTATGGTGAAGAGGTGAAAGGTTGGGACGAGTTTGATGTAACCCAATTGCAGATGACCGCTATTCAATTTTTTGAAAACACCATGGGGGCTTCACGAGTCACAGTTATTGCCGAAGTAGGCATGATTTTAACTGATGGCGTTGAAGACTCTGATCAACATTATGGTAGAAACTCAGTCTTTGGGTTGGGGGATTTTGGTGGTGAAAGCGCTCTTAATTGTACCAACCTTGTCGGTGCAGGCGTGTTATCGGGCGATTGTCGCACTGATGGTTTTGTTACTGATAGTGCATGGGGTTATCGCATGCGTGCTGTTTGGCAATATTCTGATGTATTTGCCGGTGTATCTTTAAAACCAACTCTCTCTTGGGCACATGATGTTAGCGGTTACTCGCCAGATCCCGCCCAACAATTTCATGAAGGACGGAAAAACCTAGGCTTTTCTTTAGAAGCAGCATATCAGCAAAAATATACCTTCACCGTAGGTTACAACAACTATTCAGGTGGTAGTCATAATATTCTGGAAGATAAAGACTTAGTCTCGTTGTCATTTGGCATTTCATATTAATTATAGTGTAAACACATTAAGAGAGTCATCATGAAAAAATATATTACAACCGCAAGTTTACTGATGTTATCACTGGTAACGAGTGCTGCATTTGCAAAAGTTAGCCCACAAGAAGCGGCTAAATTAGGTAATACGCTAACACCATTAGGTGCTGAAATGGCGGCCAATGCGGCCGGAACTATCCCTGCATGGACAGGAGGATTAACCAGTAAAAACTCAACTAAAAGTAAAGATTCAGGACGTCCTGAAAATCCTTTTAATCAAGACAAACCATTATTTGAAATAACGCGTGCTAATTTTAATGAGCACAAAGAAAACTTAAGTGCTGGTCAAATTGCGATGTTTGAAAAATACGCAGATTATAAAATGCCTGTTTATAAAACCAGAAGAACAGCCGCTTATTCAAATGATCTTTATGATGTTATTAAGAAAAATGCGACAACCGCAGAACTAGTGCAATCAGGTAATGGTGTCGAAAATTTTGAGACAACGATACCTTTTCCTATTGCACAAAATGGCTCTGAAGTTATTTGGAACCACATCACCCGTTTTCGTGGTGGCACAGCTAAACGTTTTACTACCACTATTCCAGTGCAATCTAATGGCTCATTTGTACCCGTTAAAATGAATGATCAGTTGGTATGGCCTGAGTTTTTAAAAGGCGGCCGTGATGCTAAAAAAGATGACAATATTTTGTTTTATTATCTTTCACAAATTACCGCGCCTGCTCGTTTAACGGGCACCGCTTTATTGGTGCATGAAACCATGGATCAAGTGAAAGAAGCGCGTAAAGCTTGGGTTTATAACTCTGGCCAACGACGAGTTCGCCGTGCACCAAACGTTGCTTATGATGGACCTGGTCAAGGTACTGATGGTTTAAGAGCCTCAGATAACTATGACATGTATAACGGTGCTCCTGATCGTTATGACTGGAAATTGGTGGGTAAAAAAGAGCTTTATATCCCATACAACTCTTATAACTTACTTGATACCACTGCAAAGTATGATGATTTAATACAAAAAGGCCATTTGAATACTGATTATTTACGCTACGAGTTACACCGTGTTTGGCAAGTGGAAGCAACGCTGAAAGAAGGTTCAAGACATATTTATGCGAAACGTACCTTCTTTATTGATGAAGATACATGGGGCGCCTCTGTTATTGATCAATACGATGGCCGTGGTCAACTATGGAAACTATCTGAAGCACATAACATTCAATTTTATGATGTTGATACCCCATGGATGGTTGCTGAAACGCTATATGACTTAGACTCTGGACGTTATCTAGTAACAGGGTTAAGTAATGAAGAACCAACCTTCATGATTTGGGGCAAAAAAGTAAAAAGAAAAGACTTTTCTACCTCTGCACTTAGACGTTTAGGACGTTAATCTCAATGTAATTAGTCTCATAAATAGGGTAGATATTAACCATATATACCCTATATAAAGTGCACATTCTTAAGCGTGTTTTAAGCATGAATAGTAGAAATTTAAGGTAACGTATATGAATAAATCGCAAGGTAACGAGTTTGACTACATTATAGTTGGAGGAGGCTCCGCGGGCTGTGTTTTGGCGAATAGATTAACTGAAAATGGTAAATTTACTGTCTGTTTATTAGAAGCAGGTAGCGATAATAACTCTATGTTAGTCAAAACCCCGGGGGCATTTTCAGCCTTTATGTTTTTGAAAAAATTCAATTGGAGTTTTGATGCTAAACCTAGAAAGGATATTCGTAATGGTGACCCTCTCTTTGTACCTCGAGGACGTGGTTTAGGCGGCAGTTCAGCCACCAATGCCATGCTTTATATACGTGGGCAAAAACAAGATTATGACCATTGGGCAGAACTAGGTAATGATGGCTGGTCATTCGACGATATTTTACCTTATTTCAAGAAATCGGAAACCAATAGCCGTGGCGAAAGTGAGTTACACGGTGGTGACGGTCCCTTACAAGTAACTGATCGCCCTGCTTTCTATGAGATCAGTAAACGATATATTGAAGCTAGCCAACAGGCTGGTTTCAAAGTTACCGATGATTTTAATGGTAGTGATCAAGAAGGTGTCGGTTATTACCAGTGCACGATAAAAGATGGCAAGCGTTGCTCTGCAGCTCACGCCTATTTGTTGCCCGTATTGTCTAGACCTAATCTTACCGTATTAACCCACGCACAAGTGAGTAAGGTACTACTAAAAGACAAACAAGCTTATGGTGTCGATGTTTATGTTAAAGGCGCAAAGAGAACCTTAACAGCAACTAAAGAAGTCATTTTAAGTGGTGGAAGTATCGCTTCACCACAGTTATTAATGTTATCGGGTATTGGTGATAAAAGTGAGCTGACACAACATGGTATTGATTGTGTACATGAACTTAAAGGCGTTGGAAAAAACTTACGAGAACATGTAGATGCCTGTGTATTAGTCAAAAGTAAAAAAACAGATGGTTTTACCCTATCGGTTACAGGTTTGCTGAAAATGGTACCTGATGCCATGAAATATCTCACAGGTAAAAAAGGTAAACTTGCCAATAGCATTTTAGAAGCGGGTGGCTTTATCAAGTCGAATGACAACGAAAACAGACCTGATATTCAATTGCATATGCTGCCGTTATTATATGACGACAATGGTAGAGATTTGAAACTTTTATCACAGCATGGATTTTCATGTCATGTTTGTGTGCTACGCCCTGAAAGTACTGGTACTGTGTCATTAAAATCAGCTCGCTATCAAGATGCTCCAGAGATAGATTTCAACTTGTTTTCTGATAAAGAAGGTAAAGACAAAACAGTATTAATTAATGGTATGCGTCAGCTGCGTAAAATATTAACTGCACCTGCATTAGCACAACATTATGAAAATGAGGTCCATCCAGGTAATGCTTTTGAAACGGATGAACAAATTTTTGCTAAAGCCAAAGAGCGTATCGGCACCGTTTTTCATCCTGTTGGCACCTGTAAAATGGGCAACGATGAAATGGCTGTAGTTGATAATCAGCTCAAAGTTCACGGCATTGATAAACTAAGAGTAATAGACGCTTCTATTATGCCAACACTGACTAGTGGTAATACCAACGCACCTACTATGGCTATTGCTGAAAAAATTGCAGATATGATGCTGACACATTAATTAAGGAAAGAACCCATGTTTAATTTTATAATACACAGTACTAAAGCGTTACTTGCAGGTTTATGGATAATGGCAATACTAGGTTTGGTATCAATATCGCCTCTACCCTCAGAATACCAACTTTATCTTTTAGCCTTAGCCGGTATTGTACTTTTAGTACACCTTATTGAGTTTTTTGCGATGAAAACTAAAGTAAAAAGTAAAAGCAATATTGAAATAAGCTTTGTTCAAACGATGCTTTGGGGTTTTGGTCATTGGCTGCCTTTACTTAAAAGTAAGTAATCGATTAGCTGAATTACTTAACCACATTTAGGAAACTGGATGTGGTTTTTTTAATGGTATTGGTATTACTATTCATGACAACAAAACACCTGTAATCTATTACAATAATAATGAACGAAATCAATAGATTTAAAATATCTTAGTCTGCAGTTAAATATAGTTTATTCATGAATAGACTATTTTAACAAACAAGGAGAACAACGCAGTGGCGAATGTTGAAAATCAACAACCTGAATTAAATAAAGAGATCGGCCCAAACTGGTTTGCTTCTGTAATGGGGACAGGCATTATTGCTAATGCAGCTGTTGGTTTGCCTATGGTGGGTCAGCATCTAGGCCAATTCGGACTTGTGATCTGGGTTATTGCGTCACTTATGTTAATTGTAATGCTGCTACTAAAGACGGTTCAAACAATTACCAACCCTCATATTATCAAACGTCAATTTAACGATCCTGTGATGGCACAATTTTTTGGTGCGCCGCCAATGGCGCTACTAACTATTGCCGGCGGAACATTATTATTTGGACATCATTTTTTTGCACAAGAAACATTGATGGTAATTGCTTGGAGCCTATGGATAATTGGCACAATTGTGGGGATGATGACAGCCGTTATTATCCCTTATCGACTTTTTACTCATCATGAAGTACGTGGAGATGCTGCCTTTGGCGGTTGGCTTATGCCAGTAGTTCCACCCATGGTATCAGCAGCAATAGGGGCGATGTTCATTCCCCACGTTCAAGATACGTTATTACAACAAACCCTTCTCTATGCTTGTTATGCAATGTTTGGTACTAGCTTAATCGCAGCAATGATTATCCTTACCTTAATCTGGGGACGATTAGTACACTCAGGTACTTCAGGCGGCGCACGCGTACCAACATTATGGTTGGTGTTAGGACCACTAGGACAATCTATCACTGCAGCAGGGGCTTTAGGCGCAGTTGCCTTAACCGTTGTTGAACAACCCATTGCGGGTAGTTTGAATAATATGGCTATTTTGTATGGCGTTCCCGTATGGGGCTTTGCATTTTACTGGTCAATTTTAGCAAGCTTTCTGACATTACGTGCACTACGTAGAAAAATGCCTTTTGCACTCACTTGGTGGGCATTTACCTTCCCTGTGGGCACTTGTGTAACAGGTACTACCCAGTTAGCCTTACATACTGGATTGCCTGCATTTGAATGGGCTGCGGTTATTTTATTTGCAGGGCTACTATGTGCTTGGGTTATCGCAGCATTGGGCACGATTAAAGGCCTTAAGACTGGGCATATTATGAAAAACCCGGTGAGCTCTCCTGTCATCATTGCCAAGAAAGGCCCCAGATAATAACGTTTACTATCGGCGTAATAATCTAGCACTAAATATGGACACTCAAAGGCTTCTTAAAAATTTAGTGAGTGTTCGTATTACTTCAATAATATATACGCGCAAAATAATTAACGCTCAGAAGACACAAATATTATTGAAAGAGTGCTCTATTATGTTTATGCCACGCTAAATAATCATGAGTAATCATTGGTTTTGCAATTAAATAACCTTGAATTGAGTCAATATGCATAGTTTTAAGTATCTCGAATTGCTCTAATCCTTCAACGCCTTCAGCAACCACTGAAATGTTAAGACTTTTTGCCAAGCCTATTATCATTTGTACGATACTAAAACCAGATCCATCATCTAAAACTTTATCAATAAAACTTTTATCAATTTTCAATTCTTTAACCGGAAAAGCACTTAAGTGTGCCAAGGAAGAATATCCGGTGCCAAAATCATCTATTGAAAATATGAACCCCTTCTCTTTGAGTTCTTCCATTTGTTGTATCGTATTATCTATATCACCTGACAACATTGACTCGGTAATTTCTAACTTAATTTGTGATGATCGTATATCGAAATCATTAATGGTATTAAGTAACTCGGTTTTTAAAGTAGATGAGTTAAATTGACATTGGCTTATGTTGATTGAAACATTAAAAAACTCATCAATCATATTCTCAGCACTAAGTTCATTAATTAAGAAACAAATATCCCTTAGTACAATATTTTGTAATTGTTGAATTAGCCCATATTGTTCGGCAATGGATATAAACTCACAAGGTGGTATTACTCCCTTACTTGGGTGATGCCATCGAATGAGCGCCTCCGCTCCAACAACCCCGCCTAATGCACTTATTTTAGGTTGAAAATAAGCACAAAACTCACCACAAGCTATCGCTCTAACAATATCAGTTTCAAGCTCAATCTGCTTTTCTAGTAACGTTTGTAATTTAGGATCATAGAAACTATAACTATTACCTCCTTTCGTTTTAGAACGGTACATTGCTGTGTCTGCAAACTTCAATATATTCTCTGTTACTGAGTTTTCAGTATTTATTAAGCAAATACCAATACTACAACTTACTTGAAATGCAAAACCCTCTACTTCAAATTTTTCATGGAATACACTTAGTAGTTTTTGAGCAACTATTTCTGCTTCGATATTAGCTTGTTTATTATCCTCACCAATATACTCCAACAAAAGAATAAACTCATCGCCCCCAACCCTAGCTAAAGTATCAGATGCTCTTATTACTGAGCTCAGTCTTTTAGATAATTCAATTAAAATTTTGTCACCAGCACTATGTCCTAATGAGTCATTAATTCTTTTAAATTTATCTAAATCCAAAAATAATAAGGCACCCGTTTTATAGGTGCGTTTTATTCTCTCTACACACATTTTTAACCTTTCGTTGAGCATTCTCCTGTTAGGAAGGTTGGTTAAGGGGTCAAAAAAAGCTAACTTTTCTACTTCTTTTTCGGCCGTCCTTCGAATAGTAATATCTCTAGCCATCCATACAACATGCCTTTGAGATGGGTTATTTTGATGATAGTGCTCAATAGGAGCAGTTCTTCCTTCAAAGATAATTTTACCGTTTTTAACTTCAAGCTGATATTCAAAAACTTGAACATCATTAGTCTCTAACGTTTTTTCGATTACTGCCATAATCGGCTTAGAATCCTTTTCGGGTAAGACATCTTTTACATTTTTTTTAATTAGTTTACTTTGCGAGTTATATAACAATTCATCAGATGAGCCATAAATATCAGTATATTCGCCCTTTTCACTTAAAATTAAGATTAAGTCTGGCATTACTTTAGTAAAAGCCATAAATTTTTCATTACTTTGCTGCAAATCAACAATGAGTTGCTTAACTTTAAGTGACTCAACATTCTTTTCTAATGCAATGCTAGAAAAGTTCACGAAGTAATCAATTAACTCTAAGTCTTTCTTTGATGGGGCTTTAGGATAACTGTGGTAGATGACAAAGGTACCAAGAATCTTTGATTGTGTTGAAATAATAGGAGTTGACCAGCATGATTTAAGGCCAAAGCTTAATGCAAGTTCTTTTAAATCTGTCCATAAGGGTGATGTTGCAATGTCTTCAACAATTACGCGGGATTTTCGATATACGGATGTCCCACATGACCCTACATTTGGTCCTATATGCACTCCACTTATTAACTGACAATATTTATAATCGATATTTGGTGCTGCACGATGAAAAAGCTGATCTCCCTTTAACGATAAGATTGAACATCTTGCCGATTTATCCTCAATAGTTTCTTCAATAGATAAACAAATATCGTTAAGAATTTCATTTAAAGGCGTACCTAATGCAATTTTAGATAATATATTTTGTTGATGATCTAATAATCTACTTAACTTAACTGTGTCCATGTCCATAGTCTATATTCCATTATAGATTTTAATTAAATTGTTTCTAATCAATAAGAAACATCATAAGCATCAAAGTCTTAAATGCGCTAAAACTGAGATTTATCCTTATATCTCCATGATACATCAAAAGGCAGTGTTTGGCAGGAGAACATCCTTAAAAACACCTGTTTCACACTTATAAAATCAGTTATGTCATTGCGATATAGGCAGGAATACCTGACCATATAATTTGTAGAAAATGCTAGGTCCAACCTGCGTTCAAATAGCTAACTGACTTTATGAGTAATAAATTAACCCTCCGCCTTTAAATCGATAGAATTCATGAATAACCTTGGGTCCTCTATTTTTTCTAGCATTGAAGTCTCAGGTAAACAATCATCATCAACGTAATCAACATAATCACCAGTCGAATCAAAAACTAACATATCCAGCGCTAAACGATCTAATCCGTATATACCTCGATGGATCATGTCAGCCGAAAAAACTAACAAGTCGCCCGCAGCTAACTTAATTTTTTTACCGGTAGAGAGGCCTTCACTACTCACTCTGCCCTTTTCTTCTTGTCGGACATCAAATTCTTCCTCATTATCCCATCGTTTGTGTGTTCCTGGCACCAATTCCATGCCAAGTTCATCAAATAAAGGAATTCGAAAATGCACTACTTGCGTCTCCTGAATGACCTGTTTTTGATCTTCAACGTCATAGTCATATTGACAGTCTCGATGCCAAAAATCTTTTTGTAGAGGATTAACGGGGTTAAAAAATAACTGGGTATTCATAAAAGCTGGATTAGCCGCCATCACAGAATCGACAATGTTCATTATTTTTTTTGAACTAATAAAGTTAAAAAGCTTCACCCGATCGTCATACGCTAAGTACTGACTTCCCGTTATTAAAGAAGAGTTGAACGCTTCTTCTTGATAAAACTGTTCGTTGTCTTTTTTCCATGCTTCATGGAATTTTAATATGACTTTTCTAAGTGCTGAAATTTCAGCCGCATTAAAATAATCTCTAATGACAAAGTAACCTTGTTCGTGATAACTACTATTTAATTGACACCGATTTTCAACCATTTACACCCTTTGCCTCCACTTTAACTTTCTTATAAGAATAATATTTACTGAGCCGCTAACTTTTATGTCAAAAGCTCTAGCCTCAAAGTGACTATTAACGTTGTCAGGAATAAGGGACGATTTTGATATATTAAAGGGCACTCAATAGACATAACTTAGTTAATTCTATCTTAAGAATTATAAGCTATTTAAACTGGCTTTATCACTTAATTCACCCTGCTAAAAATCATCAATTTACTCCGACAATCGAACGCTGACCGTGAGTAACACAAACAAAGTGATATCAAAGGAAGTTATGAAAGAAAAAGAAGGGGAATAACGGGGATAGTAACTAAAGATAAATAATTAAAATATCCTTAGTTACTTTTCATGCTGATAAACCATTTAAGGTGTATCTCATTACTTTAATGTTCCAAAGTACATGATTCAACACTAAGATTTCATTATTTTAATATTGTCATTATGACCAATATTAATTAGTGATGTCATCTTTCATTTTTCGAGCGAATTCATCGGCATGGTCTTTACTATATTGACGTTCAGCTTCGGTGTTACATATTTTTTTACTAATACGTGTACCGGTCACCTTAACGTTTCTACATTCATAACCAGATTTTTTTTGTGCTGCGCTAAGTTGACTATCATCTCCCTGCTTATCAGTATTGCTACATGCAAATAAAAGCGTAGATAACGTAACTAATATAATAGTTTTAATTTAAAGTTCCCTTTAAGTTAAAGATATTCATGATTATTTCCTAACCAGACTGCCAAACATTAATCATTATCAATATGATTGTCAACTTTCGATTTAAGATTGTTTATTTAAACGTAATCAAAGCCTATTGCAGTTAAAAAACATTCAAAACAAGACAAATAAAATCACTTATAGCCCTATATAATTTATTCTCTTATTAACGGATTAACATCACTTGAAGAGGAGTGAAAATGGGCGTTATCGTTTTTCATGTTGCGTAATTGATACCAATAAACTGATATTGAGTAAAGCTATGCAAATAACTATTCTTACATGAGAGAAAAGAAAGCTATGTACTAAAATATCGGCTCCATCCCCCTATATCTAAAAATCTTATCGCTTGATCTCCTCCTCAATATAACAACTTAGTAATGATGAAAACTCATACTTTATGAGTAGATTCATTTCATCCTTTTGGTCTACATCTGCACAGGGAGATTAATAATATAATACCGCTGAGTCTTTCAGTTATATAAAGGGAATAAAATGAAAAGCAAGATATTGGGTATGTCAATTTTAGCAGCGACTATCTCTTTTACTTCATTAGCGGAAGGTAATAATGAAGTGATGATGCAAGCAGCAGGGCAAGAAATTTTTAAAAAGTGTAGTGCATGTCACTCAACCGATACTAGCAAAAATACATTTGGTCCTAGTTTAGTTGGTGTTATAAACCGCAAAGCAGCATCTCTTCCTCGTTTTGCTTATTCTGAAGCATTACAGAAGTCAGGTCTAACTTGGACAGAAGCAAACCTTCGTCGATGGATGGCAGGTAATGATATTTTAGTGCCGGGTACTCGTATGCGTCATGTGCAAATTACTGACCTAGCTGAACAGAACTATTTATTGGCGTACCTTAAATCATTAAAGTAATGATGAGTGTTTTATCACGATGAAAAAAGAGCTTTGACGTTGATTTTAAAAGCTCTTTTTTAATATAAAAACATGTCATTTAGAGAATGTAAACTTTCAACCATAATGCCTAACCCGCTTAATTATGATTAGTTAGTGAACAGCATTTAATAATATGCGATCACCATTCCCGCAATTGTTGCATTTCTTTCAATCGTCCACGTTGCATCACCAATGCTTCAAATAAATCATCCACTGACGAGTTATCTGAACTTAATCCCGGTAACGCAATATTCGCTTCAGCGAAAAAACGTTTCTGAATGTTATCTTCTGGCTCAAGCCAAGCGACTTGCCACCACTGTTGAATTCTTTCTTTTGCTTGTTTCAGTTTTTTTTCGGTTGGTAATTTATCGCTTTTCTGATTATTAATTTTTCTATCCGTTGGCAGTAAATTCCATAAATCATTATTCGGCCAACGTGCAAAAGGCATGCTGTGATCAATGTCGTACTTTTGTTTTAATGGTTTTGCCGACCATACACATCGAATCTGTTCTTGCTGATTATGTTTTAAACTTTGCTGTAGCTTTAACTCATCAAAGCGCTTACGTACTTCGGTTGTTGTGCGTTTAGGCTCTTCCCACTTTAACACTTGGTATAAGTGGTATTGATTTTCTGGTGATTTATATTGGCTATTGCCTGAATAACTCGCCATGGTTTTTACCCATTCACTGACTAATACAGGTTCAATCCAGCACGCGTAACGGTTGAACGCCAACCACGTTGACTCAGGTAATGAAAACTCCCCCCACTGTTCTAATGTTTGTAAATCAAGGAAGATACTGTCTTTTGCTTTAACCGTTTTACTGGCAACTTCAAAAACAGTCTTATCGCTGTTAGGCTGGGTGATAAAACGACATGGCATTGTTTTAATATTGCTAACGGCTGCCGATATTGTTTTATATAGCGCTACAGCAGTATCACCGGTAAATATATTTCCAATTCGATAATCAGAGGCTTGTAGCTTGGTTAATTTATGCCAACCATTAGGCTTCATAAAGCCCATGTTGGAATTTTTATTAGGCGTTTGATGTAAGTTATGTTTATCAATTAAGTCTTTATATTGGTGACACCAGTAAAGCGCAACTAGCCCTATGGGTAAGATCACTCTGTCACCGTCTCTACTTGACTCTCGTCTTAGCACTGATCCAGGATGTCCATCGGCAATACGCAGTAATACTCGAAGCAAGGCAAGTTTATGTGTGGCCGATTTACCGTCATTAATTGCGACATGGCGAATGAATGGAAAAGCACCCGTGCCGTCATCTGGCATTTGTAATACGACTGTTTGCCACGAAACGTGATTTCTACCGAGTTTATCGTCTTCTTTCTGGGTTTCTAATTTAGTGAATAACCCAACATTGTTTGCTAACTGCTTTAATTCATCAGCGCATACGGTATGCATTTTACGTGTAATGCGCTCTTCGTCGGTATGTCCGTGACGAAGTGAAATGACGAGGTTACCGCCCGGCTTTAACAGGTTAGCTAATTTACGAATTGAGCGTGCACGATCACTTGCAGGGATATGCATCCATACTGCACTTAATAGTATTAAGTCGAAACTGACTTCTTGCTTGGTGATGGTGCTTAATGCAGGTAATGAATCAGTTAGCCATTTTACGTTAAGGCCTGTGGTTTGGCGTGCGCCAATATCTGCAAGTATGTTGGCCGGCTCTACAGCAAAGACTTGAATGCAATTTTCAACGCCATGTTCTTTAACCGCTAATTCAGCAAAGTGTTTAGCATCGCGTCCCGAGCCCGCACCTAAATCGAGAATTCGTGCATGTGAATTATTTATAATGGCTGGCAAAAATTGCGACCAGCTTTTATGTACCTGTTCAAATGACTTTGAAAGATATTGCTCGGCTAATTTATTTGCATTTTCATTATAAAATTGTGGTGACAATCGCGTGTTCCTTTCGCGTTGGTGGATTTATCATTGTGATATTCTGACACAGGCACCATCAAATAACAGTTGTGCTTTGTCAATAAACAGTACGATAAATCAACAATACAATCCTAAACTAAACAAATAGTTAGCTTAAATCACAACGATTGGGGTGAGATATAAAACGAAAAAAGGCCGATACATTACGTATCGGCCTTTTATAATAATTTAAATCTAGTGGTGCGGATGGGGGGACTTGAACCCCCACGACCTAAGTCACCAGCCCCTCAAGCTGACGCGTCTACCAATTCCGCCACATCCGCGCAATACTAGATTTTTTAACTTTTACGAGTAACTAAATTGAGGTTTAGTTAAAGCCTAGTCTGGAACGTTGCTATTTTCTTCTTTCTTAGCAGGTTCGTCAGATGCAGGTACATCACTGTTTTGAACAGCAGGTAATGTAGTTGCTTCAAGACTTTCACTAGGAATAGCATCAACCGCTTGGTCAGCAGGAACAGCTAAGTTATTCCACTCGTCAACAGACTTAGTGCGGTTAGCTGTTAAGTTACCTAAAATTAAGCTGATAACAAAAAAACCTACTGCTAAATACGTAGTTGCTGATGTTAGGAAGTTACCTGAACCACCTGAACCAAAAACAGTGGCAGAAGAGCCAGCACCAAAAGATGCGCCCATATCTGCGCCTTTACCTTGTTGAATTAACACTAAACCAATTAGGGCTAAAGCAATTAGTACGTAGACTATAATTAATACTTGATACAACATTTCTATTTTCCTTTCGCTGCAGAACAAATAATTTTAAATTGTTCCGCTTTTAAACTAGCACCGCCGATAAGACCACCGTCTATATCAGTTTGTGCGAATAGTTCTTCACAGTTAGCTGCATTAACGCTGCCACCGTAAAGTAATGGTACTTTATTCGCCACTTGCTCACTTTGTTGAGCTAGAAATTGACGAATAAACTGATGTGTTTCTTGTGCCATTGCACTAGATGCCGTCTTACCTGTTCCTATGGCCCAAACTGGCTCATAAGCAATAACAACATCTTTAAATTTCTCTATGCCTATTTCATCGATAACTGGCTGAATCTGTGCTGATAACACGGTTTCAGTTTCTCCGGTTGCTCGTTCTGCTTCGCTTTCGCCAATACATAAGATTGGTGTTAAGCCTGCATTTAATGCAGCATGAACTTTTTTAGCAACTTGAGTAGACGTTTCTTTATAGATACTTCTACGCTCAGAGTGACCAACTATTACATAGTTAATGGCTAAGTTTTGCAACATAGCAGTGGATACTTCACCTGTGTAAGCACCACTTTCATGTTCACTCACATTTTGTGAGCCTACATGGATAGCTTCATTTAAGTTAGCTACTTTTATTTTCTGATTAAGTTCAGATAAATATGGGAAGCTAGGACAAATAACCACATCAACGTGTGATGATAGTTCAATATCTGCCAACCCTGAAACCATAGTATCAACTAGGGCTGAGTCACCGTTCATTTTCCAATTTGCGGCTACAATTGCTTGTCTAGTCATTTATACCTCTTAGCCTAGGTTATTATCTTATGACTTCAGTTAATATTTAAATGGAGTCATTGCTAAAATGAAGCCGCGAGATAGTAACTAACCTGCGCAAAAGATACAAGTATTTAACACATATCTTTTACTAGTTGCAGTTTTTTTATACTTATCGCGGTATTTAGCACAATATAGTGATTAATGTACGCTTTACTCTCTTATGGTTATTTCAGTAACAACCTAAGAGAGCCATAATTAATAAGAATGATTAATAGCTTTAATTAATTAACAAGTTTCACTAGATCAGCAATTTTGTTAGCCAATAAAGTTACTTCATCCATATCTGGACCTTCAACCATTACACGAATAAGTGGTTCTGTACCTGATTTACGAAGTAACACTCGACCGCGACCCGTTAGTGTTTCATTAACTTCATCAACAGCAGCTAATACATCAGCATCATTTAAAGGATTATTTTGCCCCGAAAAACGAACATTGACAAGAAGTTGCGGAAGCATAGTTAGGCCTTGGCGTAACTCAAATAACGATTTTTCTTGTTTAGTTACCGCAGTAAGTACGTTAAGAGCGGCAATAATACCATCACCAGTAGAGGTGTGGTTAAGGTTAATAACATGGCCTGAGTTTTCTGCGCCTAACTGCCAACCTTTTTCTCTTAATAACTCCATTACATGGCGGTCACCAACATTACTGCGAACAAATTCGATATCTAATTCTTTTAAGGCTAATTCTAACCCCATATTGCTCATCAGGGTACCAACAACGCCCCCTTCTTTTCGACCAGATTTTAAATCGTTACACGCGATGATATAAATGATTTCATCACCGTCAATAACATAACCCGTGTGGTCAACCATCATAATACGATCGCCATCACCATCAAGAGCGATACCTAGATCTGCCTTATGTTCAACAACAGCTTTGCTGATTGCTGCCATAGATGTTGCGCCACAATCCTTATTTATATTGGTTCCGTTAGGCGAAGTGCCTATTTCAATAACCGTTGCACCTAATTCACGAAATACATTTGGCGCTATGTGGTAGGTAGCTCCGTGGGCACAATCAACTACGATAGTTAAATCTTTCAATGAAATTTTGCTAGGGAAATTACTTTTACAAAATTCGATATAACGCCCTGCAGCATCATTAACACGACTCGCTTTACCTAGTTTTGCTGATTCAACACAACCCATTGGATTATCTAATTCAGCTTCAATAGCTAATTCAACCGCATCAGGGAGTTTTTCCCCGGTATTAGAAAAGAATTTGATGCCATTATCATAGAAAGGATTATGCGACGCACTAATAACAATGCCGGCTTCGGCTCTGAATGTTTTAGTAAGGTAGGCAATACCCGGAGTTGGCATAGGTCCAAGAAGACCGACATCGATACCTGCAGCTGAAAATCCAGCTTCAAGTGCTGATTCAAGCATGTAACCTGAGATACGCGTATCTTTACCAATAATCACCTTTTTAGTGCCTTGACCGGCGAGTACTTTACCCGCTGCATAACCTAACTTCATCACGAAATCTGGTGTTATTGGGTATTGCCCAACTAAACCACGGATACCATCGGTACCAAAATATTTACGATCTGACATATTTTTCCTTATATACTTACTGTATAGCTTTATTTATTGCAGCAATTTCCGTTAGATCTTCGTTAAGTTTACCTAACTTATTGTACTTTTTACTGCAACTGACCATCACTGGTATTTAGCTGTTATGGATAATACTTTTAGGGCATCAACAGTTTCTTTAACGTCATGCACTCGAATTATACTAGCGTTTTGCTGTGCGGCTATTATAGCGGTAGTTAAACTACCTGCAAGGCGTTCATCAACATTACGCGCTAATAAATTGCCTATCATTGATTTTCTCGATGTTCCTGATAACAGTGGTAAACCTAAATCACTAAATTGGTTTAGTTGTGCAAGTAATTGATAATTTTGCTCCAACGTTTTACCAAAGCCAAAACCGGGGTCTAAAATCAGACGTTCTCGGTTTATACCTGCTTGCTCACATACACTAATTCGGTCAATGAAAAACTGCTTAATGTCGCCAATAACATCATCATATTGAGGATTCTGTTGCATTGAACGTGGTAAACCCTGCATATGCATTAAACAGATGGGCACATTACTCTGTGCTAATACAGCTAAACAACCTTCATTTTGTAATGCTCGAACATCATTAATAATATCAGCGCCATGAGCGATTGCTTGTGACATTACTTCCGCTTTACTCGTATCGATTGACACCTTGATATCAAAATTTGATTTGATCGCTTTAAGTAAGGGAATAACGCGTGCTAACTCATCCTCTTCACTCACATCAACAGCGCCTGGGCGCGTGGATTCTCCGCCGATATCAATAATATCAACACCGTCGATTATCATTTGTTCGACTTGCGCTAGTGCCTTATCAAACGTAGCAAACTTTCCTCCATCAGAGAATGAGTCAGGAGTAACATTTAAGATCCCCATCACTTGAGCCTGGATCGTTATTTGCTGCTGAGCTTGCTCTTGGTTCGCATTATTAGATGAAAAATTATCTTGTGTCATTTTAGTCTTTTCTTTCTGTGTTTATATATGAAAGGTAAATAACCTGAACTCTGCATATGAAAAAGCCTCGGTATTTACAGTAAATAACGAGGCTTTAATAATTTTATGAACATCTTAGCTTGCTGGTGTGTCACCACTTGGCTTAGTTGTATCAGGTTTTACTTCACTAGATTTTTCAGTATCAGTATTCTGCTCAGTATCTTCACTAGTCACTTCAACATCTGCAGCTTCATTACCTTTACTATTGTCAGAGTTAGAGTTTGAACTATCTTTCTCTTCCCAACCTGCTGGTGGACGAACAGTCGTTCTTGCCATTAAGTCATCAATCTGTAAAGCGTCAATCGTTTCATACTTCATCAAACAATCTTTCATGGCGTGTAAAACGTCCATATTTTCTTTGATTAAGTCTTCTGCACGCTGATAATTACGATTAATAACTTCTTTGATCTCGCTATCAATCTCTTTTGCAGTTTCATCAGACATATGCAGTGATTTTGCAGAAGTGCGACCTAAGAATACTTCACCTTCTTCTTCAGCGAACAACATAGGACCCATTTTTTCAGATAAGCCCCATTGCGTTACCATTTTGCGAGCAATGTTAGTCGCTCGTTCAATATCGTTTGAAGCACCAGTAGAAACTTTATCACTACCGTAAATAACTTCTTCAGCAACACGACCGCCGTATAAAGAAGAAATATTACTTTCTAGATGTTGCTTAGAATGGCTAAATCTATCTTGCTCTGGTAAGTACATAGTTACACCAAGGGCACGACCACGAGGAATAATACTCACTTTATAAACAGGATCATGATCCGGCACTAAACGACCAATGATTGCATGCCCCGCTTCATGGTAAGCAGTCATTTCTCTTTCTGACTCACTCATTACCATTGATTTGCGTTCTGAGCCCATCATTATTTTATCTTTGGCTGCATCAAATTCTTTCATGCTAACTACGCGACGTGCAGTACGGGCAGCACATAAAGCCGCTTCGTTCACTAAGTTAGCTAAATCTGCACCAGAGAAACCTGGAGTACCACGTGCAATAACTTCAGCTTTAACATCATCACCTAGTGGTACTTTGCGCATATGCACTTTAAGGATTTGTTCACGACCACGAATATCAGGTAAACCAACAGTTACTTGACGGTCAAAACGACCAGGACGAAGTAATGCAGGGTCTAATACGTCAGGACGGTTAGTTGCGGCAATAACGATAACGCCTTCATTACCTTCAAAACCGTCCATTTCAACTAACATTTGGTTAAGTGTTTGCTCACGTTCATCATGACCACCACCCATACCAGCGCCACGTTGGCGACCTACCGCATCTATTTCATCGATAAAGATAATACAAGGAGCCGCTTTTTTAGCTTGTTCGAACATGTCACGTACACGAGATGCACCGACACCAACAAACATTTCAACAAAGTCAGAGCCTGAAATAGTAAAGAAAGGTACTTTCGCTTCACCGGCAATAGCTTTCGCTAATAAGGTTTTACCCGTACCTGGTTGACCAACAAGTAAAATCCCTGATGGAATACGTCCACCCAGCTTTTGAAAACGGCTAGGTTCACGTAAGTAATCAACTAATTCAGCAACGTCTTCTTTAGCTTCATCACAACCAGCCACATCGGCGAAAGTCGTTTTGATTTGCTCTTCACTAAGTTGGCGTGCTTTAGATTTACCGAAAGACATGGCACCTTTACCGCCACCACCTTGCATTTGACGCATGAAGAAAATCCATACACCAATAAGTAAAATCATAGGGAACCATGAAACGAAGATGGTTGTTAAGAAACTCGTTTCTTCAGGTAATTTACCCTCAGCACGAACACCTTGTTTAACAAGATCGTTTATTAAATCACGATCATAGCCACCAGGTATAACGGTTTTGTATGCTTCGCCACTACGCTTTTCACCCGTGATTACGCCATTTCTATCAACACTCGCATCGCGAATCTGTCCTTGACGTACATCCTGAATAAAGCGGGTGTAATCCATTTGTTGATCTTCTGTGGTATTTGGAGAAAAACTCTGAAATACACTCATCAAAACAACTGCAATAACTAACCATAAAATAAGATTTTTCGCCATATCGCTCAACTTAATGACCTCTTGTGATATTTAAAATATTTATTATAATAAATCTATACTAGTCTATTGTGCCTAATTTACTACAATTCAAGGCTAGTCGCTATTTAACTTTAGTCGCCAGTAACAACTAGTTACAACTTACCCTAGTCTAATGTTACTAACCTTTGTAGCCAGTAGCCACTAAATATACCTCTCTCGAACGTGCTCTTGAAGATTCTGGCTTGCGAGTTTTTACCGCTTTAAATACTGCTCGTGCCGCTTTCATATAATCTTCAAAGCCTGCACCCTGAAATACTTTTACCACAAATGCGCCATTAGGTTTTAATACTTGGCTACACATATCTAGTGCTAACTCAACTAGATACATACTACGCGCTGAATCAGCACTTTCATTACCAGTCATATTTGCCGCCATATCAGACATGACAACGTCAATGTTTTTCCCGTTTATACGAGTCAATAATGCATCAAGTACTTCTTCTTCTCGAAAGTCACCTTCGAGAAAATCAACACCTACAATGGCATCCATAGGTAAAATATCACAAGCAACAACCTGCCCCTTATCACCTACAACTTTAACGGCATATTCTGACCAACCACCTGGAGCTGCGCCTAAATCGACAACTTTCATACCTGGTTTAATCAATCTGTCTTTAATATTGATTTCTTCAAGTTTAAAAACTGCGCGTGAGCGTAAACCTAAACGTTGTGCTTTTTTTACGTATTCATCATCAAAGTGTTCATCTAACCAACGTTGACTACTCGCTTTGTGTTTTTTATTTGCCATGGTTTTTCTTACTCATCTAACTTTAAACGCGTTTAATTATTTAACTATTAGTATCATACCAATTCTAATAAATTTATTCCCTACTCAGAGCTATGTCAGGGAAGTTAGAATAAATAAATTTTGTATTGGTCTAGTTACTCTAGACCTAAATAAATTTATGAAATTATCACTTACCTGACAAGCTCCCGGAGGGCGAGTTTAAAAGGTTTATATGCTACTTTATTGATTTTGACAAGGGAATAACCATTCTCTTCAATCAATACCTTGCCTCTAAGCCTTTAAATTCTCGCTGAGTAGGAAAAAACTTAATAGACTTGGTATTAATCACTAGATAAGGGTAAAATGGCGGCAATTCAAGGCAACAGATAACGAAATTTAGTAATGAGCTTAAACAAAAAACAAATTCAGCACCTTAGAGGCGTAGCACACCCTTTAAAACCAGTAGTTTTACTTGGCAATAATGGCTTAACAGAAGCGGTTGTAGCCGAGATTGATTATGCACTTAATCACCATGAGTTAATCAAGGTGAAAATCCCAACAGATGATAAAGAAACTAAAGCGTTAATCGTTGAAGCTATTTGTCGTGAAACCAAATCAACCCAAGTACAAGTGATTGGTAAGACTTTAGTTATTTACCGTAAAAGTGAAGAAAATAAAATTAGAATCCCTAAGATTTAATTTTACCTTTGCTTTGCAACCATAAAAAATGACAGCAATTGCTGTCATTTTTTATGCCGCTTAAGAGCCATTTACTTTTTTACAGTCTCAGCCTCTTCAACAATAGTGACCACTTTTTGAATCAGCTTCACTCGGCCTGAATCAACCAAAGCTTTTCTTAATACATATTCAATTTGAGCATTAACGCTGCGTAGCTCATCATCAGACCATCGCTGCATTGCTGCTAAAACCTCAGGGTTAATTCTAAGTGGGAAGCTCTTTTTAGCTGCCATTATATTTCCTATTAATACCTAAACGATTAATAATTAAAGGGTTAACAACTGAACAATACCTAATAAATTAATATAAACTGCCCGTATTCACTACCGGTTGAGTACTTTTATCACTACATAACACTACCAATAAATTACTGACCATGGCTGCTTTACGCTCTTCATCAAGTTCAACAATACCTTTTTCTGATAGTTGACTCAATGCCATCTCTACCATCCCTACAGCGCCATCAACAATCAGTCTACGTGCAGCTATAATGGCAGAAGCTTGTTGTCTTTGCAGCATAGCATTAGCGATTTCTGGCGCATAAGCTAAATGACTAATACGTGCTTCGTGTACTCTAACGCCCGCTTTCCCTAATCGTTGCTGTATTTCTATTTTTAATGCTTCAGAGACTTCTTGTGGATGGCTACGTAATGCAACTTCATCACCTTCATGTTGATCATAAGGATAACTAATCGCCATATTACGTAAAGCCGATTCACTTTGAATATTTACAAAACTGATATAATCGTCCACTTCAAAAGAGGCCTCTGCAGTATCATCTACCGACCATACAACTACAGTAGCTATTTCAATAGGATTACCATGATTATCATTCACTTTCATCTGGTTGGATTCAAAGTTTCGAATTCGCAATGAAATATTCTTACGCATAAACAGAGGAATAGTCCAACGTAAACCGCTTGCCTTTACCGAGCCAACATAGCTCCCAAAGAAAGTCATTACCTTCGCTTGGTTTGGTTGCACCATAAAAAAACCAGGAATTGCTGCCACAGTCACTATAAATACAAGTACAGTGACTATTTCTATATTGCCTATCGCAGCTTGACTAACAATAAATGCCGCAGCGGCTAACAAGACAATAAAAATACCGTAACCGTTAATTGAAAAACCTATATTCTCGTTCATGCTAACTCCTTCGAATGAATTAAAGTGATATCATTTTGATATCACAAAAGAGTACTATTGATCTCGCTACTTTGCAAGACGATTGTTTTATACCAAGTCCATTAAGTTATTTCACACTCAGCGAGAATAAAAAGGCTTAGAGGCAAGGCATTGATTGAAGAGAATAGTTATTCTATTGTCAAAATCAATAACGCTGTATGTAAGCCTTTTGAACTCGCCCTTGGGAGCTTGTCAGAAAAGCAATAACTGCACGAATCTGTTAGATATAGAATGACTATACCAGCACAAATGTCATTTGTTATAACTTCTCTGACATAGCTCTGACATAGCTCTGAGGAGGGAATAAATTTAATGGAATTGGTGTTACATAAAAATCAGGCTACTTTGATTATTGCTCATTTAAGTAACGCCCACAAAAAAGGCCGAAAACATGACGTTTTCGACCTTTTACCTAAACAACGATAGCAGTATAAAATACCTTAATCGCTGTTTAAAAGTATTGCGTTAGATATGCTCAACGGAAACAATTTCATACTCTACTACGCCACCAGGAATAGTTATTTCAATTTCACTATCAACTTCTTTACCAATTAAACCGCGGGCAATAGGTGAGTTAACTGAAATACGACCTGTTTTAAAATCAGCTTCATCATCGCCAACAATTTGATAAGTCACTTCAACTTCGGTATCAAGGTTCAATAACGTAACAGTGGTGCCAAAAATAACTTTGCCATGGTTAGGTATTGCCTTTACGTCAATCACTTGTGCGTTACATAAGCGACCTTCGATATCTTGTATACGACCTTCACAAAAGCCCTGCTCTTCTTTTGCAGCATGATATTCGGCATTTTCTTTTAAGTCGCCGTGCTCACGAGCAGTGGCAATATCTTTAACAATGCGCGGACGCTTTTCTGTTTTTAACACTTTAAGCTCTGCGTGTAATAGATCAGAGCCACGAAGGGTCATTGGGTATTTAGTCATAATTTTTATCTTTTCTTTCTATATTTTAGGTAAGAATAAAATATTTATTCAAATAAATATAAGTAACGAAGCTAGTTTATGTGATAGCTAGGCGGAAGCGCGGAGTTGACGAATGTCAATGAGCACGTCCAACAAAGCTAACACTTAAAATAGCAAGTTAGCTGTTTTATTTACAACGTGTTATGCAACTCTTGCACGGTACGTACAGTACTCATTTCATCGGCAGAATGAGCCATACAGCTAGCAAATGCAGCATTTAATGTCGTTGTGTAAGCCACTTTATAACGTAATGCACCGCCACGTAATACTTTTGAATCTTCAATAGCTTTACGACCTTCAGTGGTATTAATAATATAGCTGTATTCACTATTTTTGATTCTATCAAGAATATGTGGACGACCTTCATGTACTTTATTAACACGACGAACCGGAACGCCCGCTTCACGTAAAATCACTTCAGTACCGTGAGTTGCATCTATATCATAACCCAAATCAACCATGATTTTAGCTAATTCTAGCACACGTTTTTTATCACTATCACGTACAGAAATTAATGCGCGACCTGTTTTAGGAACAGATACACCAGCGCCTAGGTTAGCTTTAGCATAAGCTTCTTCGAACGTATCACCTACGCCCATTACTTCACCTGTTGAACGCATTTCTGGTCCAACTAAAGGATCACTACCATGAAACTTGTTAAACGGTATCACAACTTCTTTAACAGAGAAATACTTCGGAATAACTTCCTTGGTTATGCCCTGCTCTTTCAGTGATTTGCCCGCCATTACGCGTGCGCCGACTTTAGCAAGTGGTACTGATGTTGCTTTAGAAACAAACGGAATGGTACGGGCAGCACGTGGGTTTACTTCAATGATATAAACTTCATTGTCTTTAACCGCCATTTGCGTATTCATTAAACCAATAACACCTAGCTCAAACGCTAAATCTGTTACTTGCTTGCGCATCACATCTTGAATTTCTTGGCTTAAGCTATAAGCTGGTAATGAACATGCGCTATCACCTGAGTGAACACCGGCTTGTTCAATGTGCTGCATAATGCCGCCAATTACAACGTCAGTGCCATCACAAACTACGTCAATATCAACTTCAATCGCATCATCAAGGAAGTGATCAAGTAATACTGGCGAATCATTAGAAACACTTACCGCTTCTGTCATGTAACGACGTAAGTCGTCTAAGTCATAAACGATTTCCATCGCTCGGCCACCTAATACATAAGATGGACGTACAACTAACGGGAAGCCAATACCTTCGGCTTTAGCCATAGCTTCTTCTATTGATGTTACTGTGGCATTTTCAGGTTGCAATAAACCTAAACGGTCAACGGCTTGCTGGAAACGTTCTCTATCTTCAGCTCTATCAATAGCATCTGGAGAAGTACCAATGATTGGTACACCAGCCGCTTCTAAAGCACGTGCTAATTTAAGTGGTGTTTGACCACCGTATTGCACAATAACGCCTTTAGGTTTTTCAATACGAACAATTTCCAGTACATCTTCAAAAGTAATTGATTCAAAGTATAAACGGTCTGAGGTATCGTAATCGGTAGAAACAGTTTCAGGGTTACAGTTAACCATGATAGTTTCATAACCATCTTCACGTAGTGCTAATGCAGCATGAACACAACAGTAATCAAATTCAATACCTTGACCAATACGGTTAGGGCCACCACCTAAAATCATAATTGATTCTTTGTCGGTCGGGTTTGATTCACATTCTTCATCGTAGGTTGAATACATATAAGCCGTATCAGAGCTAAACTCTGCCGCACAAGTATCAACACGTTTGTAAACTGGATAAATATCTGCATTATGACGTTTTTTACGTACTTCAGCTTCAGACACACCAATAAGATCGGCTAAACGAGAATCGGCAAAACCTTTACGCTTAAGTTTACGTAGATACTCAGGGTTTAATATTTTTAAACCGCCTTCGATAACTTTTGCTTCTTCTAAAACAATGTCTTCTATTTGTACTAAGAACCAACGATCAATCATTGTTGTTCTATAAACGTCTTCAACGGTTAAACCTAAACGGAAAGCGTCAGCTACATACCAGATACGGTCAGCACCTGCTTCTTGAAGCTCGTGCATTATTTTGGTTTTAGCACCCGGCTGAGTTACATCAACAATAGAATCAAAACCATTAACGCCAACTTCTAAGCCACGTAATGCTTTTTGCATAGATTCTTGTTGGTTACGGCCAATAGCCATTACTTCACCAACAGATTTCATTTGCGTAGTTAATCTGTCTTCTGCGCCAGCGAATTTTTCAAAATTAAAACGTGGGATCTTAGTTACTACGTAATCGATGGTTGGTTCAAATGATGCTGGTGTTTTGCCACCAGTAATATCATTACTTAACTCATCTAGCGTATAACCTACCGCTAACTTAGCCGCGATTTTAGCAATAGGGAAACCTGTTGCTTTTGATGCTAATGCTGATGAACGAGATACACGTGGGTTCATCTCGATAATAACCATACGGCCAGTTTCAGGACAAATACCGAACTGTACGTTTGAACCACCTGTTTCAACACCAATTTCACGTAATACCGCTAAAGAAGCGTTACGCATAATTTGGTATTCTTTATCAGTTAATGTTTGCGCTGGTGCAACAGTAATTGAATCGCCAGTGTGGATACCCATAGGGTCAATGTTTTCAATCGCACAAATAATGATACAGTTATCATTTTTGTCGCGAACCACTTCCATTTCATATTCTTTCCAACCGATTAATGATTCATCGATTAGTAATTCTGATGTTGGAGAAAGGTCTAAGCCACGCGTACAAATTTCATCAAATTCTTCGATGTTGTATGCGATACCGCCACCGGTGCCACCCATGGTAAATGAAGGACGTATAATACAAGGGAAACCTAGTATTTTACTTGCCGCGTGCGCTTCTTCAATAGTATGTACAATCTCAGCATTTGGCGTATCAAGGCCAATCGCTTTCATTGCTTTATCAAAACGAGATCTGTCTTCTGCTTTATCAATTGCGTCAGCAGTAGCACCAATCATTTCAACATTAAATTCTTTTAGTACGCCTTTGGCTTCAAGTTCTAAAGCACAGTTTAATGCGGTTTGACCACCCATAGTAGGTAGCACAGCACAAGGACGTTCTTTTTCAATAATATTACGTACAACTTCCCAGTGAATTGGTTCGATATAAGTCGCATCGGCCATATCAGGGTCAGTCATTATCGTTGCCGGGTTAGAGTTAACTAAAATAACTCGATAACCTTCTTCACGAAGTGCTTTACACGCTTGAGCGCCAGAATAATCAAACTCACAGGCTTGGCCAATAACGATTGGACCTGCACCTAAGATCAAGATACTTTTTAAATCAGTACGTTTTCCCATTATTTTCTCTCTTCTCTTGTCTGTCGGTTTAAGCGTTGTTTGATTTGTAGGTTTTGATCAAGTCAATAAAGTGATCAAATAACGGCGCTGCATCGTGTGGACCAGGACTTGCTTCTGGGTGACCTTGGAAGCTAAATGCTGGTTTATCTGTGCGATGTATACCTTGCAATGAATCATCAAACAATGATTTGTGCGTTACGGTTAAGTTACTTGGTAAGTTAGCTTCATCAACAGCAAAACCGTGGTTTTGTGAAGTAATCATAACGACATCACGTTCTAAATCTTTCACCGGGTGGTTAGCACCGTGATGACCAAACTTCATTTTAACTGTGCTTGCGCCACTTGCTAGGCCAAGTAATTGATGACCTAAACAAATACCAAAAACAGGTGTTTCTGTTTCTAAGAATGTTTTAATCGCAGTAATAGCGTAATCACATGGCTCTGGGTCACCAGGTCCATTTGATAAGAAAATGCCGTCTGGATTCATAGCCAGTACTTCACTTGCTGGTGTTTGTGCAGGTACCACGGTTAATTTACAACCACGGTCAACTAACATACGCAGGATGTTATGTTTAGCGCCAAAATCGTAGGCTACAACATGGAATTCAAATTTTTCTGGTTGAGTAAAACCTGTACCGGTGTTAGCACCATTGCTTAAATCAAGAGTCCAGCTACCACTCGTCCATTCATATTGTTCTTTAGTAGAAACAACTTTCGCTAAATCCATGCCCTTAAGACCTGGAAAAGCTTTTGCTTTTGTTAGTGCATCAGCTTGTAGAGTTTCATCGCTACTGTCATCAAGTGTTAAGATGCAGCCATTTTGTGCACCTTTCTCACGTAAAATTCGTGTTAATTTACGTGTATCAATATCCGCAATACCTAAAATGTTATTAGCAATTAAGTAATCACTTAAATTTTGTTCATTTCGAAAGTTACTAGCAAGTAATGGCAAATCACGAATAACCAAGCCTTTAGCAACAATGCTATTTGACTCTTTATCTTCGCTATTAGTACCAGTATTACCGATGTGCGGGTAAGTCAGGGTAATAATTTGCTCTGCATATGATGGATCGGTAAGAATTTCCTGATAACCTGTCATAGAAGTGTTAAATACCACCTCCCCAACAGCCGACCCTTGTGCACCAATTGCGGTGCCTTTAAAAACAGTGCCGTCTTCAAGCACTAAAATAGCAGATGTAGCCAATGTAACCTCCAAAGAAGAAATAAACGTAAACGCGCATGTAACAGCAAGTGCTCCATGCATTTGCTTTTTACTGTACTTCCCGTACAAAAATAGCTGTCAAAAACTGCTTTTCAGCTAAATTTTTGACAAAATCCACTTATTTTACGCTTGTACTTTACTTTCGTCTAGTAATAAAATGTAAAAACTCAGTCTTTTCTACCTTTTCCTAGCTTTTACTAGTCAAAGGTCTGAAAAGACAACTTATCTATAGTGAAATTTCGCCAATACCTAGATGTTAACTAAGTATTAACATTAATCTTTTAATCCGAGTACGTCTTGCATATCATAAAAACCAGCGTCAGCATCTTTTAACCAAAATGCTGCTCGCATAGCGCCGAGAGCAAATGTCATTCGTGAGCTAGCTTTATGAGTAATTTCAAGTCTTTCTCCTAAATCGGCAAAAAATGCAGTATGTTCACCAACAATATCGCCTGCTCTAACGGTTGCAAAACCAATAGTTTCTCTATCACGCTCTCCGGTTATGCCTTCACGCCCATAAACAGCAACTTTATTTAGGTCACGTCCTAATGTATCGGCAATGACTTGTCCCATTTTGACAGCAGTCCCAGACGGTGCATCTTTTTTAAATCGGTGATGCGCCTCAAAAATTTCTATATCAGTATAGTCGCCAATGGCTTTTGCGGTAATTTGCAATAACTTAAACATTAAGTTAACGCCTACACTGGTATTAGGGGCTAAGATGACCGACATAGTTTTACCCGCTTGTTCAATAACCTGTACTTGCTCATCAGAAAAACCTGTCGTCCCTATGACTAAGGCTTTTTTGTTTTCGTTACACCAAGTAAGGTTTTCTAGCGTCGTTTCTATCGAGGTAAAGTCAATAAAAACATCTGCAGAAGCCAATTGAGCTAACGCTGTTGATGTTTTAATACCAATGGCACCAATACCCGCCAACTCACCCAGATCAAAATCGACAAAAGATGAACTGGTACGTACGCTACCACCAACTAATTCGATACTTGCATGCTCATGAGCTGCTTGAATTAAATTGCGTCCCATACGTCCACTGCAACCTAAAATAGCTACTTTTACTTTCATATTGTTCTCTACTGTTCATTTGATAAGAGCGGAAACCGCCGATAAATTTAATTAAATTCTTGCTACTACCTATTCGCAACACCCTATTAGTAATGAATAGGTGTCACCAATCAAGTGGCTCAGTTAATGTTAACGAGCTATCAAGCTCATGAGAAATAACATTAATAATTTTCAATGCCCCTTCACTGTCTAACACATGGTAAATCGCAGTAAAGTCAGCAAAGACTTGCCCCTGGCCATCGATAAAATCCCAATCTATGCACACTAAATATAACTGTTTACTGACTTGCTCGAAAGACGCTTTCTTCGCAATAATATCACTCGTCTTCGCTTCTTTAAGTTGAGTGAAGATAGAACCAAATTCTTGGATACAATCAGATGGGCTTGAAAGTAAAATTATTTTATCAGGTGTATTTAGTGTGCATGGTAAGTGATAACAACGGCTTACTTCATTAATATCATAATGAATAAATGCATTTTGATAACGTTTAAAGAGTTCTTGTAACTTGATATCAATTCGCATAAAAAATTTACTCACCCTTGCTGGTTAAAATTAACCATAGCTGCGTTACATCAATTAGTTTTAGCTTAAAAAAAAGCCCTCAATTGAGGGCTTTCATTATAATACGATATTTATTTGATGCTTAATAATTCAACATCAAAAACTAACGTAGCATAAGGAGGTATAGCACCTTGAGAACCGCGCTCGCCGTATGCTAAATCATAAGGGATAGTTAATTTCCACTTACTGCCTTCAGTCATTAACTGTAGTGCTTCAGTCCAACCAGCGATAACGCCGTTTACTGGGAATTCAGCTGGTTGGCCACGCTCAACAGAACTATCAAAAACATCACCGTTAGCAAAAGTACCGTGGTAATGAACACTTACAGTGCTTTCAGCTGAAGGTTTTTCACCTTCACCTGTAGTAATTACTTCGTACTGTAAACCAGACTCAGTTACAGTAACTTCATCACGCTTAGCGTTATCAGCTAAGAATATTTCGCCTTCAGCTGAAGCTTCTTTAGCGGCAGCTTGTTCTTGTTCTTGTAATTTTTTAGAAATTATAGAAAAAGCATCGTTTAAATCTTCATCTGAAACTTGGCTAGCCACATCAGCAAGAGCATCAGCAATACCAGCTTGTACAGCAGTGATATCAAACTCTTTAAAAGGGTTATTGCGAAGTTGGTCACCTAATTGACGACCTACGCCATAACTAACACGTTGTTCAATAGTATCAAAACTCATTGGTATATAAACTCCAGACTGTACTGTCATTTTATTGATTAGTTTTTTGTAAACTTTACTTTTAAAGTTAACTAAATTAATCGAAGGTTTAAAATTATCGCGATTCTAGCATAAAAGCTTTAATGCGAACAACTTGAAATTACCACCTGACCCGAGTAATTATCAGTAAACGTCACCAGACAATAAAAGCCTAAATAATGCTAGGTACATATAAATAAAAAAGCTAATTACTTTAAGGCAACTAGCTTTTTAGACAAACGATTTAATAGACTTGGTATATGTTATTTATGATGTTCTAACATTTCATCAAACTTAGCACTGATACTCTCTTCTACTTCAGGTGATAGTTTGCTTACGATATAAATCGCTAATGAACAAATAATAAAACCAGGAACTATTTCATACATAACAGCACTAAGCGCTTGTCCACCGATGGTGATAGTTGCATAAATCCAGATAAGTACTGTTACTGCGCCACTAATGATGACAGCTAAAGCGCCATTACGGGTCATACCTTTCCAATATAAACAACCAATAATGACAGGTCCGAAAGCGGCTCCAAATCCAGCCCAAGCATTACTTACTAAACTTAATATACTACTGTCACGATCGTACGCTAAATAAATAGCGACCAATGCAACAATCAATACTGAAATTCGGCCGACTAAAACTAATTGTTTTTCACTGGCATCTTTATGTAAAAAGGCTTGATAGAAGTCACCCGTAAGTGAACTTGAAGTCACTAGTAATTGAGATGATATAGTACTCATGATAGCCGCTAAAATTGCCGCCAGTAAAAACCCTGCTATTAATGGGCTAAATAATAGTTGGGATAGTACAATAAAAATAGTTTCTGCATCATCAAGCTTCACGCCTGTTTTAGCCACATAAGCAATGCCCGCAAAACCAGTTGCCATCGCGCCAATAATAGAAACAATCATCCAACTCATACCTATACGGCGAGCGGTTGGCATGTCTTTTACACTTCTAATTGCCATGAAGCGCACGATAATATGAGGCTGGCCAAAATAACCTAAACCCCAAGCCATCGCTGAAATGATACCAAGAGCGCTAACACCACTAAAAATATTCAATAGATCAGGGTTTATCATCTCGATACTACTTTGCATTTCGGCCAGACCACCTATTTCACTTATCGCGACAACAGGTACCAATACTAAGGCAATAAACATAATACAGCCTTGAACAAAGTCAGTTAAACTCACGGCTAAAAAACCACCAAACATAGTATAAGCTACCACTACCCCAGCGGTAACATATAAACCAATCTCATAATTTAAGCCAAAAGAGCTTTCAAATAGTTTACCACCAGCCACAATACCACTAGAGGTATACAGGGTAAAAAACACTACAATAACGACTGATGAAACAATTCTTAATACACGTGATTTATCATTAAATCTATTTTCAAAAAAATCAGGTAGGGTTATCGAGTCATTTGCTATTTCGGTATAGGTTCTAAGGCGTGGCGCAACGACTAGATAATTAAGAAATGCTCCAATCACTAATCCAATAGCAATCCAAACACTACTCATGCCAGTTATATACATAGCTCCTGGTAAACCCATCAGCATCCAACCACTCATGTCAGAAGCGCCGGCAGATAATGCAGCAACACTTGGCGATAAACTACGACCACCCAACATATAACCTGCAACATCACTGGTTGATTTTCTGTAAGAATATAAACCAATTAATAGCATGGTTATAAAATAGAGAGTTAAAGAAATTAAGGTACCGATAGCCAAAGTAATTACCTGCTTATTATGTGGTAGAAATGTGTAAGGTCGCTAAACTAGCAAAATTGGTTAAAAAAAGAAACCTTAGATGAATAAGTTACGCCCGTATTGATAACGAGAATGATAACAATATGCAACAACGGTGTATATATTGAATAAACTGCATACTTATTCAAAAAACTAATGCAATAAAAGCCGCTATACCATATATTCAATAGTAATTAATATTTCTAAGCTAAGCTAGATAACTACCTCTATGAATTTTTACGCCGCAAGACAACCTATTTTAGATAAAAGTAAAAAACTTTTTGCATACGAGTTACTTTTCCGAGATAGCATAGATAATGTATTTCCTGATATTGATGGTGATGAAGCTACCAGCAAAATGATTGAAGCTAGCCAATTTAATATGGGCATCAGCGAGTTTACCGGTAACAAACCTGCCTTCATCAACTTTACCTTGGAGACATTGAAACAAGGCTATCCTGAAATGCTTACGCCTGATGAAGTGGTCGTTGAAATTCTTGAAACAATAAAACCAGGTAAACAACTATTAGCCCTCTGTAAAGACTTACATAAAAAAGGCTATACCCTCGCTTTAGATGATTACGAACACCAAAGTGTTTGGGCGCACTTCTACCCTTATATTAAAATCATTAAAATTGATATTCAAAAAAGCAGTATTGATGAAATTAAAGAAGTGCTTATTGCAACTAAAGATCATCCTCATATCAAAATGTTAGCTGAAAAAGTTGAAACATATGAAGAATATGATCAAATGCTGCAATTTGGTTTTGATTACTTTCAGGGATACTTTTTTGCAAAACCTGAAATGATTAAAACAAAAAATTTATCTCCTTCTCAGATAGCGATGGCCGAGTTGCTTTATGAAACCTCTAAAACTGAGCTTGATTTAAATAATATCACCCATGTTTTTGAACGCGATGTATCGCTGTCTTATAAATTACTACGTTATGCTAATTCTGCTATATTCAAACGCCGCAATGAAATATCTACAATTAAGCAAGCACTCGTTATTTTAGGCTCAGGTGAGTTAAAACGATTTATTGGATTGATGTTTGCTATTACGGCCAACCCTAATAAACCCTCCGAATTAATTAACTTAGCCATGACGAGAGCTAAGTTTTGTGAGTTGGTCGCACACGATATCCATTCACAACTTGATGCTTCTATTGCCTTCTTAACTGGATTGTTATCAATGATAGATGCCATTTTGGATGAAGATATGGCTACGGTATTAGAAAAGCTTCCTCTTTCAGAAGAGATCAAAAAACCATTACTAACAAAAAAAGGTATTATGGCTGCATTGATTAAATTAGTTGAATTTATCGAACAAGCTCAATGGGATAAAACGAGCTTGGTGATGGAGAAATTAAAGCTTGATAGAGATAAAGTAGTAGAACATTACAATCAAGCAGTTACATGGGCTGATGAGCAAACACAAGCTGTGGACTAACTTTACGTTGAAAAGAAAATAAGTTTCAGCTTAGATTTTACATTCTTTTATTATTAATTTTACAATAAAGGTCAGTTACTTAAGTAGTTGACCTTTTTTTATAGCCCTCTTTATACCATTAATGCATTTAGCCATCTAAACATCTACATTGACAGTTAGGATTTTACTTTTATAATGCAGCAACGATATTGTTTTATGTAGCTGTGATATGACTGAAAAAAATGCCCCCCAAGAAAACTTATTTGCCCTACTTCCTTTTGCCGTTTTTTTAGGGCTATTTCTCGGTACCGGTATAATTTTAACACTACAAGGCGTTGATTTTGCTTTTTATCAACTACCTGCAAGTATTGCTATTATTCCAGCTATCATCGTCTCGATTGGCTTAGGAAAGTACCTATCTAAAAGTACAATTGAAAAACAAGTAGAGCAATTTATCAGTGGTGCAGGTAATAGCAACATAACAACCATGTGTATTATTTATCTTCTTGCTGGTGCTTTTTCCGTGGTAGCAAAAGCGACCGGCAGTGTTGATGCGAGTGTACAGCTTGGCTTAGCTGTATTCCCTGATTACCTACTACTCCCTGGTTTATTTTTAGTGGCGGCGTTCTTATCTACCGCAATGGGAACATCTATGGGCACAATTGCTGCCATAGCACCTGTTGCACTAGGATTTATTGAATCAGCAAACTTAGATGCTGCGCTCGTCGCTGGTTGCTTGATTTCGGGTGCTATTTTTGGTGATAACTTATCAATTATTTCTGATACCACAATAGCTTCTACGCGCAGTCAGGGCGCGCAGATGAAAGATAAGTTTCGTGTTAACTTTAAGTTTGCCGTTCCAGCGGCCCTTATTTGCTTGGTGATATTTACAATCTTAGGCGGTGAAGTGAGTCATGAATTGAGCAACGAATCTTCTCTTATTGGCTTAATTCCTTACGTGACTATTCTTGTACTGGCCTTGCTTGGTGTGAATGTTTTTGTCGTATTAACACTGGGTATCGTTCTAGCCGCGGCCATTGGTATGATTAGTAATGGTTACCAGTTATCCGCTTGGTTAAAAGATATAACTGCCGGATTCTCTAGTATGCAAGACATCTTTCTATTATCCCTATTTATTGGTGGTTTGAGTGAACTAGTTCGTCAGCAAGGTGGTTTATCCGCTTTAACGCGTGTTATAGAAACACTTGCTAGAAAACTAACACCCAATAATAAGAGGCGCGCTGCGGGTTTAGGTATTGCCGGACTTGCCTTTATCTGTAACTTCTTTACTGCAAACAACACAGTCTCAATTATAGTTACGGGTGATACTGCTAAGAATCTTGCTACTGATGGCGAGTTATCCCCTGCTGAATCAGCCAGTTTACTCGATGTATTTGCCTGCATTAACCAAGGTATGTTGCCTTACGGCGCTCAAGTACTATTGCTTGGCGCTACTTTACATATTTCGCCCCTGTCAGTGGCAAGCCATTCTTTTTATCCTATGATATTATTTTTTGCAGCGGGTTTCTCATTTTGGCGATTAACAAGTAATACTAAATAATTCTTTTGATATTTACTTTTTAAAGCACACAAAAAAGGACGCTATCAAGCGTCCTTTTCTAATTCTCTTATTTACGATGAAAGATTAAGCATTAACTAAATAGTTATGCCATGTTCGGCAAGTAACTCTACTAATCCATCTTCAGTAAGTACTGATATACCTAAATCCTGAGCTTTGGCCAGTTTAGAGCCCGCTTTATCTCCCGCAACAACAAAATTTGTATTCTTCGAGACACTGCCAGATACTTTCGCTCCTAAGGACTGTAAGGCTGTTTTAGCTTCAGTTCTTCCCATTTGCGTTAGTGTACCTGTTAGCACAAAGATCTGCTCTGCAAGCGGTAATTCCTCAGCAGATTTTATTTCGATAGTTGGCCAGTGCATTACTTCACATAACCCTGAAACAATGGCTAAATTGTGTTCCTCTTTAAAGAAATTAATAATATTTTTGGCAACGACTTCTCCAACATCAGAGACTTCTTGTAATAATTCAAGAGATGCACTTTCAATAGCCGCTAAGGTATAAAAGTGATTAGCCAAGTTAGCGGCGGTTGCTTCGCCGACTTCACGTATGCCTAAACCATAAATGAATTTGGCTAATGTGGTGTTTTTAGCAACCTCAAGACCCGCGATTAAATTAGTCGCAGATTTTTTCCCCATACGATCCATAGTACTAACCTGTATTTCGGTTAATTTGAATAAATCAGCAGGCGTATTAATTAACTTTTCATCTACAAGTTGCTCTACAAGTTTGTCACCTAAACCATCAACATCATGTGCTTTTCGAGAAGCAAAGTGTTTAATCGCTTCTTTTCGCTGAGCCGCACAAAAAAGACCTGCGGTACACCTTAGCACTGCCTCACCTTCGGGTTTAACTACAGCAGAGTCACATACAGGGCAACTAGTAGGAAAGACTATATCGAGGGCATTATCTGGTCGTTTATCAAGTACTACACTAACAATTTGAGGAATAACATCACCAGCACGTCGAATAACGACAATATCATTCACTTTCAGCCCTAAACGGGTTATTTCATCTTGGTTATGTAATGTGGCATTAGAAACGGTTACACCACCAACAAATACAGGCTTTAAACGTGCTACTGGAGTAATAGCGCCCGTACGCCCTACTTGAAACTCTACATCTTCAACACTGGTTAACTCTTCTTCAGCGGGAAATTTATAAGCAATTGCCCAACGAGGGGCACGCGCGACAAAGCCTAAACGTTTTTGCAAAGAGATTTCATCAACCTTTAATACCGTGCCGTCAATTTCGTAACTTAATGCACTACGTTTTGCTAAGATATCTTGATAAAACGCATCGCAGGCTAGCTCACTTTCAAGTAAACGTACTTCTGGACACATAGGTAAACCCAACCTTTTAAGCTGGCATAGTCTTTCATGATGGGAGTTGGCAAAAAAATCACTAGTTAGATCTGTGTTTTCACCACTTTCAGTGGAGGACTCTCCTACAAACCCTAAGCTATAAGCATAAAAGGCTAAATTACGTTTAGCGGTAATTTTAGAATCAAGTTGTCGTAAACTTCCCGCTGCTGCATTACGTGGATTAGCAAAACCTTTCTCGCCACGTTTCTTAGCCAATGTATTTAAGGCATCAAAACTTGCCTTAGGCATAAAAACTTCACCACGAACTTCAACGATATCAGGAAAATCCTTACCAGATACGCCCATCAACTTAAGCGGAATAGATTTTATCGTGCGAATGTTAGTGGTAATGTTTTCACCTACATTACCATCACCACGTGTAGCCGCTTGTATTAACTGCCCCTTTTCATAACGTAAACTCACCGCTAGACCATCTAATTTAGGCTCTGCACAAAAGGCTAATACTTGATTGTCATTCAACCTATCTTTTACGCGTTTAACAAATGCATGGAAATCTTCTAAAGAAAAGACATTATCAAGAGAAAGCATCGGCAGCTGATGAGTGACTTGGGTAAATGATTTTAATGCCTGACCACCAACTTTTTGGCTAGGTGAGTCAATGGTCTTAAGCTCAGGGTTAGTCTTTTCTAAAGCGATTAATGCTGTCATTAATCGATCATATTCGGCATCAGGCACACTAGGTTGGTCTAATACATAGTATTCATGATTATATTGATTAAGCTGCTGTTGTAGTTGGCTAATTTGCTGTTCGACATTCGACATAAAAATAATTCACTAAAGTTTAATAATTTATATTAGGTCACCTCTGTTAGTTTTTAATAAGAAGGTGACACATATAGATGATTGGTAACAGGGTATAAAATAGAAAAACGGGCTTAAAGCCCGTTGTAACATTTAAGTATTGCAACAATTGTTACGGTTTATTCCACAAGCGCAATACGACTTTTGCGATCAAATTCTCGTATTTTACTTAGATAATGTTGCTCAGTTTGTTTAGTCATTACATGGCGTTTATCATCAAGAACTTGTGCATTAAACTCTTGAGCTAATTGCTTCGCTGCATTAAGCATTTGTTCGAACACATAAAAAGGATCACCTGCATTAGGTAAGGTCATAAATAAGCTGACACCGCGTGTTGCAAAATTTTCCATGCTATCTAAATCAAATGAGCCTGGGTTCATGATGTTAGCTAAACTAAAAGTTACTTTACCTTTACCTGCATTATCTTCATGACGATGAAAAATATTCATTTCACCATACTTTAAGCCAAGTGTAAGCAAGCTAGGTAAGAGCGCTGCACCAAGCATTTGCTGACTAGCCGGCATTACTACTGATAAAATAATGACCTGTGGGTCTAATTGAGTTTTAATCTTTTCAGGTGCAGCAGTTTTTTCACTCACCTGGTTATCAAAATCAATTTCAATTTGATCTCGTTTGAGTGTAGCTGTTGATGGTGTTTTGTTAACTTTATTAATCGGCGTGCGAGCAGGTTTAGCTTGCGTAACAGGCTGTTCATACAAAGGTTCAATGTGAACTGCTTTTGGTTTTGAAGGTTTCTTGTTAACTTTTTCTGGGGCAGGAGTTAATTCGTCACCTAATTCATCTTTAGTAAATTGGCCACTATTGTCTTCTTTGAACCAGTCATCTTCAAGGCTGCTATCTAATTCTTGCACCAAACTATTATCAAGTTCTTCCTGTTTAGCTTTCGAGGTCTGCCCCGCAAGATCGCCTAAGACATCATTTTTGATTATTATTTGGCTTTTAGATAGATCATCTGGCAGTTGAATACCTTCAGTTAAAAAGTGCTCAGTAACGGCCTCACTTTCAAGGTTTATATTGTCACTTTCTGCACTTGGTTTAACTTTTACTTGCCCAACACCATCTTGATCAAAACCTTTTCGGTCAAAATCTCGTGTAATAGGGTCGGCTTTGTCTTTCGATGTTTTTAGTTTATAGGGATTTTTTTGTTTTCTTAATGTCCATAAGCCATGAATGAATATTGCGGTAATGACAATGGCACTGAGTATAATTAAGACGTTTCTGAAGTTATCTTCCATTTTCGAGCCTATTTACTTTCTTGATTACTGTTTTTCATACGATTCTTATCGCGATATGTTAACAGAAAACTTTATCAGAAATTAGAGATATTTGTAACAAGTTAATGTTGTAAACGTATGAAATAAGCATTTATACCTGTTACTAATCAAGATATAGGTTTAAGAGTGCTTGAGCAATTTCAATTCAAGTCGCTCTGATGAGATAATGATTGTTCGGGAGAATATGCTCCTGCATTCTCTAATAAGCTACACCCATGTCGCGCCATTATGAATCACAGCAATGATAAAGTGGTGTTGCTCAAGCGCTTCTTTGATGGGTTTAAAATGACTTTATTCAGCGTTAAAAAATCAAAGCATAGAAATGATTATTTTTAAATTATTCTCCTTACCTAAAGCCACTTTAATTCCTACTGAAACCCTGCACTTTGAAGGGTAATGGGTATATACTCACGCGATGAATATCAGTCACTTAGGAATACTCTACGCTCATGCAAGATTCAGCTAAAAAAACTAAATTTCCATCCATTGATCACAGTGGCGCCAGCTACTTTTTTAAAGGGTTTAGTCTAATAAGACAAAAAGGTATACGCCGTTTTGTATTTATTCCTTTAGCAATCAATGCCCTATTATTCAGTTTTGCTTTTTATTTTGTCTACTCTGAATTGAATACCTACATGGAAAGCGTCATGGCTTGGTTACCAAGCTGGCTTGATTGGTTGAGTGTTATATTATGGCCTTTAGCTGTGATCACCATTTTAGTTATTTTTTCATTTCTTTTTAGCACGGTGGCTAATTGGCTAGCTGCTCCCTTTAATGGCTTATTGTCCGAAAAAATGGAAGCGCTTTTGTCAGGCAATGAAGCACCCAAAGGCAGCATGCTTGATATTGTAAAAGATATACCAAGAACGCTGAGTAGAGAATGGCAAAAACTCGCTTATTACTTACCCCGTGCCATTGGTTTTTTTATTCTCATGTGGCTATTGCCGGTTGTAGGGCAAATAATTTGGTTTTTATTTATAGCTTGGATGATGGCAATACAATACAAAGATTACCCGTTTGATAATCACAAAGTTCCTTTTGCAAAAATGAAGCAAGTCTTAAAACAAAATCAAGGCGTTAGTTATAGTTTTGGTGTTACTGTCGCAGTATTTTCTATGATTCCCATCATTAATCTTGTTGTTATGCCTGTTGCCATTTGTGGTGCGACAGCGTTATGGGTTGATTATTATCAAGACAAAGTTTAAAACTTAATATCAAAGTTGAAGTACAACAATAAAACTTAGTACTGAGATACTATCTAACTAACGATTTTTTATGATATTTGTAAGGGTCTTATCGCGTTAGTGCTAAAAATCGTATATATTTAAAATTATATAAAAACATAAACTTGAACGGAAGTAACTTAGATGAGAGTAAAACAAGCTGTTAAGCATTTTACATTACTTAGTATGATAGCAGTTGGCCTGAGTGCTTGCTCTTCGACGCAAGACATTGAAGAACAACCTACTCAAGTTCCTGTTGTTGTAGAGCCTGTTATTGAAGAGCTTGAAGAAGAAGAGGTAATCAGTACAGTAATCAATAATGGTGTTATTGATATTCCTGTATTAGATGATGCTCAAGTTTTTGCTGAATTTAGTGACTCATTACCTGCTGTCATTAACTACTTCACCCAATCAAGCGAAGCGAAAGTTATCGATTTTTATCAACAAGCGTTTGGGGAAGCATATTCACAAGATCGTAAACGCGGTAGATTAACCCTGCAATACCAAGAGGGTGAAGAAGCAATGCGTGTTGTTATTTCACAACAAAATAAGAAACGCCAAGTTGATGTTATTATCGAAAGCAAAAATTAATATTAGTGAAAATGACCATAATTACCTAATGACCCAATAACTATCTAGCAGTTAACTGTTTCTATAATTATTATTTTTTAGTTTACGGTAGTTAAAAGTTAAATAAAAAGGGCTCAATGTTTTCACATTGAGCCCTTTTTATTGTTTCGTGATATTAGTGAATTACTTCAAAACACCATCTACAGTACCTTGGGCTAAACCATGGTAACCAGGACGGGCTTGTTGATACACCTCAACTGCCCATGCTTTGCTATCTGCATTTTTAGCAAGCTCTTTGTACAAAGGAACTATCAACTTACGACGACCTATGCTTTTCAGATATTTAGCCATTGCAGGATAAACTTCTTTGTAACCAGCACGAACTGATAACAAGTACCAAGCGTGTGCAATCTCTGCATTATTACTATTGGTTAAGTCAAAAGCTTTATCTAAACTCACCATACGTTCATGATTAATATCTAACGGTAAGTTATTAATAAAATGCAACCATTCGTGTAATGTCCACTGAGCGGTAGGTAATTGTGCTAGCGTTAACTCATTAGCAACTAATTGCTTAATTTGCTTATCAATTACCTTAAAGGCATTCGAAGTAGGCTGTGGCGCATAACTAGGTAGACCTGCGTTGAAAATCCACTCGTTGATTTCGCTATCGCTAACAATATTTGGGTACTTATCCGTTAAATTAGCTTTTAAGTATTTAACAAAATTGTCGGTACCTAGACTTTCGAAAGCATGGCTATCAAAATACTCTAAAACAAAGGCATCAAAACGTTCGCGACCAAACTTCTCTTCAAGGTACATTAAAAATAACTGCCCTTTAACATAAGGTACACCAGAGAATGCATCATCTGGATCACGGCCTTTTAAATCAATATAAAGCTGAGTATCACCCGCATCAAGTTCAAGTAATTCTGCATTTAAATCTTGTGCGCCAAGTGCTTGTTCCATTACCGCTCGTTCAGTACCAAAAACAGCTTCCATAATACGGTTTTCAACGTAACTGGTAAAACCTTCGTTTAACCATAAATCACGCCAGCTTTCATTAGTAACTAAGTTTCCTGACCAAGAGTGAGCTAGTTCATGAGCAATTAAGTTAACTAAACTTTTGTCACCTGCAACAACGGTTGGAGTGATAAATGAAAGACGTGGGTTTTCCATGCCGCCAAAAGGAAAGCTTGGTGGTAACATCAATAAGTCGTAACGACCCCAACGGTATTTTCCATACATTTCTTCAGCTTTATCAATCATCGCTTGTGTATCATCAAATTCAGCAACGGCTGCATCTAAAATATAAGATTCAGCATAAATACCAGTTTGATGGCTCATCGCTTTAAACTGAAGATCACCCACACCAATCGCAATTAAATAAGGAGGAATAGCTTGAGGCATTGAGAAGAAATAATCGCCATCACGCTCAGTACCTGGTTCATTATTAGCGCTCATTACCGCTAATAAATCTTTATCGGTAGTTATACGTGCAGTATAAGTTACACGAACACTGGGTGTATCTTGGATAGGGATCCAAGAACGAGCATGAATGGCTTGGTTTTGACTGAATAAAAAGGGTTTCTCTTTACCAGCAGTTTGTTCAGCGGATAACCACTGTAAGCCAGTAGCTTTTTCTGTTGAGTGATAATAAACACGGACTTTTTCAGCGTTAAATTGAGTGTTAATGGTTAACTTGCTACCTAAAACGTCATCGCGTTTAGCTAAATCATAGTTCACCTTTACCCACTGGCCTTGACTATTTTTTGCCATCACCCGGTGAATAACAAGATCGCGTGTATCCAAAATTAATGGCGCTTTATTATCAGTAAGCCAATCGAGTGATAGTTCTGCAAAACCAGATAACGATTTTTTATCAAAATCTACATTAAGATCAAGGTAGACATGAGTTGCTTTAACTTGATCATAATTAGCATAAGTATATGCATCAGTTAATTTAGACACATTAACTTGTTTATGAGAGTCGTGTTGATGAGTGACACCCTCATGTGCCCATGTAACTGGTGCTATAGACACAGCAAAAGTGCTGAGTAATAAGCAAAATTTTGGAAAATGTTTCATGAAATTTTATACCTTAAAATTTAAAAGTCGTCCCCAAACAGGGCTCAGACAAAAACAGGCCTGTAGATTACTGCGAATCTACAGGCCTGTTCAATATTTTACTTTATATTTTTTACGCGCTCTATTGAGATAGTAGCAAGTATTATTTACAGTACTTTAACAAAAACACCTCAAAATGACTTAGGTAAGTTATGGTTTTTGCATTTGAATGACCACTCTACGGTTTTTCCCTCTCCCTAGCGTAGTGTCATTGGAAGATATATGGCGTTTTTCACCATAACCTTTTGCTTCTATTCGGCTAACTTCAATACCATTTTCTACAAAATAATCTCTTATTTTGGCTGCACGTCGTTCAGATAATTTTAAATTAGACCAACGACCACCATAGCTATCAGAATAAGCATCAATCAACACCAATTCTAACTCTGGATCTAAACTCAAATATTGACGGATCATTTCGATACGTCTTTGTGATGCTTTAGTAAATTTATCACTACTTGATTGATAATTAAGAACGGTATAAGCGATATCATCAAAACTATAATTCAATAAATTACCAACACAACCAACAAAATCTCTATAAGCTTTTTTAAAGCGAGCTGTTGAAAGGCCAACAGATATTTTATCTTGTTCGCTATACCAGTCATTGTAATAAAAGGTAGGACTCATGCCCTGCTCTAGTTCACTTAACATAGTCCAAGCAACTTTTTTAGGCAGACTAGGGTTAAATTGTTTATGCAATTTCATATTCGCTAACGTACGAGAGCCAGTGCCTGGCTGCCAATTAGGCGCAACACTTCGAACTTCAGCTAAAGAATAATTATCCGGTAACAACATCATGTCTAACTCAAATTCCATATTGAGCTTACGGCTGGCTTTTGCTGAAAATCGAGCTTCGCCATAGCGAGGAATTTGGTGTGATAATGTGCATTGTAAGCGTGAATCGTCAGATAATTGCCATTTAGAAGTATGGATATCTGCGCTATATTGACGTATGCCGGCTTTTACATCACTGGCTAACAAACTAGTGACTAAACTAGCTATAACAAGAAAATAAGTACTCATTGATGCGACTATTTTTTTCATAATTATGCACAATATCGATAGCGGTAACAGGACTATTCACTTTTTCCTGTATGGGATATATAGGGTATCGCCCTAAACTCAGATAACTTTAGCATTTTATCGGTAAAAAATCGCTTTACCGAGTAAAAAAATCGATTTAATGGCTTATAAGCCATCTTCATTGTCGTTTTTAAATAAACTTTCTGCGATAATAATCGGCATTATTTAAACCTATAATACTTAGTGACTAATGTCTGAATCAAGCTCTATAGATACCCAGCAAAAAAACAATCCTAATTCTGAAAAAGTAAAAAGCAAATTCTCTCAAAGATTTCGCGGCTACTTTCCCGTTGTTATTGATGTTGAAACAGCCGGTTTTAATGCCCAAACAGATGCATTACTTGAACTTGCGGCCTCAGTGTTACATTTAGATGAAGACACGGGTGATTTCTCTATCGATGAAACAATACAATTTAACATTGAGCCATTTGAAGGTGCAAACCTAGAACCCAAAGCGTTGGAGTTTACAGGCATAGACCCTACGAACCCGTTACGTGGTGCTGTTGATGAAGATGAAGCGCTTAAGGACCTTTTTAAATTGGTTCGAAAGAAAATGAAAGCTGAAGGTTGTCAACGAGCTATTATTGTTGCGCATAATGCAGCCTTTGATTTAGGCTTTTTAAATGCAGCTACCGAGCGCTGTAAGATTAAACGCAGCCCTTTTCATAGTTTTGTTAGTTTTGATACTACAACTCTTGCAGGTCTAGCTTTAGGGCAAACTGTTTTAGCAAAGGCTTGTATCGCTGCTAAAATAGATTTTAATAATAGCGAAGCGCATAGTGCTTTATATGATACTGAAAAAACGGCTGAGCTATTTTGTCACATCGTTAATAAATGGCGTTCACTAGGTGGTTGGCCTTTAGCTGATGAAGAAACAGAGGCATAACAGCTTCAATTAAAATTTAGATATAAAAAAACCGCTTTCGCGGTTTTTTTGTTTTTGCATGTTAGTTAATCAACTTAAGCAATTAACGTAAACGGTAAGCAAAAATTATAACTTATCTGCATTATCAGTAAGGTAAGAAGCAACACCTTCTGGAGAAGCAGTCATACCTTTATCACCTTTGTTCCAACCAGCAGGACAAACTTCGCCATGGTCTTGGTGGAATTGTAGTGCGTCAACCATACGTATCATTTCATCAACATCACGACCTAGTGGTAAATCGTTAACTACTTGGTGACGTACGTTGCCTTCTTCATCAATTAAGAAAGAACCACGGAATGCAACACCAGCTTCAGGATGTTCAACATCGTATGCTTTACAAATTTCATGTTTAGTATCAGCAACTAAAGTGTATTGTACTGGACCAATACCACCGTCATTTACTGGAGTGTTACGCCATGCGTTATGTGAAAATTGTGAATCGATAGAAACACCAATAACTTCTACGCCACGGCTTTTGAATTCTTCCATACGGTGATCAAAAGCTAATAACTCTGATGGACAAACAAAAGTAAAATCTAATGGATAGAAAAATACTACTGCTTTTTTACCGTTAATTGCTTCGCTTAATGTAAAGCTATCTACAATCTCACCGCTACCCAATACTGCTGCAGCAGTGAAGTCTGGTGCTTGACGACCAACTAATACGCTCATTTTATGCTCCATTTATCTTTATGTTAAAAAAGTTTAATTTTTCTGCCTACAAATTGTGTGGCAGATAAATACTCGTTACCAATAAAAATGCATATTTAAAAGATGAATTTAAAATGGTAACAAGTATATAAAATCAATAAGTTAAGTAATATTTATTATGCGTCTGCTGAACTATCTTCTGCTGGGGCATTTTTTGCCGCTGCAGCTTTCACTAAGGTTTGTAATTCACCTTGTTGAAACATTTCCATAATAATATCACAGCCACCTACTAACTCGCCCTCAACCCATAATTGCGGGAAAGTTGGCCAGTCTGCATATTTAGGCAATTCTGCACGAATATCAGGGTTCTGTAAAATATCAACATAAGCAAATTTTTCTTCACAAGAAATTAATGCTTGTGATGCTTGTGATGAAAAGCCACAGTTTGGTAATTTAGGAGACCCTTTCATATATAGCAAGATCGTATTTTCGCTAATTTGTTCTTTAATGCGCTCAATTGTATCCATAATACCCTCTCTTAATTAATACTTATTCTATTCTTTTGCACTGAGATAACTTACATATGGAGATAAAAAACAAATTATCAACTCTTTTCAATACAAGGTAATAGAATAAGTACTATTATAAAAATAGCTTAGCTATTGATTTTAAAATATATAGCCTTGAAAGTTGACTTCACAATACCTATATATAAATAATACTTGAGTATTTTACTCAAGTTTATATAAAAACACACCCATTTTTAATGAAAAATTAGAATTACAATCAGGAGAGTATAATGTCCATTGAATTACCTGCATTACCTTACGAGCAAAACGCATTAGAGCCACACATTTCAGCAGAAACCTTATCATTCCATTATGGAAAGCATCACAACACTTATGTTGTTAAGCTAAACGGTTTAATTGGCGGAACTGAATTTGAAAATAAAAGCTTAGAAGAGATAGTTAAAACGTCTTCGGCTGGAATTTTCAATAACGCGGCACAAATATGGAACCATACTTTTTATTGGAATAGCTTAAGTCCAAATGCTGGTGGTGAACCATCAGGTGATTTATTAGCTGCAATCATTAGTAATTTCGGTTCTTTTGCTGAGTTTAAAGCTAAGTTCACTGATAGTGCTATCAACAACTTTGGTTCAAGCTGGACTTGGTTAGTAAAAAATGCCGATGGCAGCTTAGCTATTGTTAATACCTCAAATGCAGCAACGCCATTAACTGACGAAGGTGTTACGCCACTTATTACTGTTGATTTATGGGAACATGCTTACTACATTGATTACCGTAACGTAAGACCTGATTACCTTAACGGTTTTTGGGCATTAGCTAACTGGGATTTTGCTCAAGCTAACTTTAGCTAATAAAGACAAAATCTATGCAGATCTAACAAAGGTTCCTGATCTTTGTTAGGTCTTCTATAAATTAAATATTCCACTTAACCGCAAAGTTACTCCTGCTACTATTACACTCGTAATATTCAAACGTGCAAATGTACAAATCCAACAACATCACCAATTGGCTCAAACAGCCGAACTTAAAAATTAGCAAGCCAATAAATTCGCTAGGATCATTTTTTGATTTTTAGGGGGGAAATGGCACTTGTTATTTACATTAGATTTTCTGACTCTGCAAAATCAATCTAAAAGTATTTAATAGGTATAGCGAGGTAAATAGACTGAATTAGATTTAAATAAAAATTAACTTACGCATAAAAATTCAGTCTAAAAGCCTATTAAACCTTGCTTAACAAAATAAAAAGAATAATTATTCACTTTATTAACAAAGTAAGTCCGCGCCACCTTTCGCATTAGTTTTTATAATGCGAAAACTACATTTTTTTTAGTTTGTCCAAGTAAATAAAGACTATTATGATGACTTTGTTTTCTGAGTTAGCGCAATGATGTTTTTTTCTTACTCCTAAGGATACATCATTAACTATGATTACTCTGAAATGATAGCTTACTATCTTTTCTCTCTGACATGTTTCTTGGAATGTAATTTCCTTATATCAACTTGATGTTATAGTTGGCCCGCACTTTGTTTGCGGGCTTTTTTTTGAGTTTTTTTTAGCAGATTAACATTTTATTGAAGCAGGACAAATTTCGGTATTTATAGCTGCCCTAACACTTGTGCAGGCTCGATTTTAGTAGCTCGCCACGCTGGGTATAACGTTGCCAATAGGCTCATAATAAGTGCAGTAATAATCGTTATATAAACATCACTAGCATGTAGCACACTGGGTAAGTAGTTAATAAAGTACACATCGCCAGACAAGAAGGTAATCCCCATTAACTGCTCTAGCATGCTAATAATGTCAGTAAGATTTAAGGCTAAATAGACACCGCACATAGCACCTAATAAGCTTCCAACAACACCATTAACCAGTCCTTGAGCAATAAAAGCCAGCATAATGGTACTTGAGCTTGCTCCCATGGTTTTTAAAATAGCGATATCGCCTTGTTTTTCATTAACCGCCATAATTAGGGTTGAAACGATATTAAAACTAGCCACCCCTATAACCAACACTAAAACAATAAACATCACCATACGCACCAGTTGAATATCATTAAATAAATGTCCCTGGGTACGAGTCCAATTATTAATATATACATAGTGGTCAAAATTATAGGCAACCTGTCGGGCAATTTTAGGCGCAGAAAAAACATCAGTGACTTTTAAACGTATACTTTGTGTTTCATTTTCTTTATATCCCATTACATTACTGGCTAGGCTTAGTGGGATATAAGCTAACGTTTCATCGACTGTGCCACCAAATTTAAAAATACCAACCACTTCTACCTGCCGGGTTATCGGTGCAGAAAACACTTGTTTTACATCATTACCTCCCCCTGGTGGTGGTAACAATAGCTGTATTTTATCACCGAGTTCTACCGATAATTTTTTTGCCACACCACTACCAATAACAATGGTGTTTTCATTTAACTGATTAGTCATTAAGGCTTGCCACTCGCCGGCAATAATATAATCATCAATACTTGATACTTGCCTTTCAAGGTTCGCATCTACGCCACGAACTTCTATGGCCTTGAGCTTTAAACCGTGTTGCAGCATCCCTGTCATTTTAATAACTGGCGCCGCCGCAATGACTGATGACTCTGTTTGTACTTTTTCAATACTTTTTGGCCAATCTGTTATTGGTTCATTGACACTTACTAACTCAACATGCGGTACTATCGAAAGAAGTTTTTCCGATAATTCTCGTTCAAAGCCATTCATCGCACTTAGCACGACAATGAGTACTGTTACGCCTAAAGCAATACCAATAGTAGAAGAGGCGGAGATAAAAGCTGAAAAACCATTTCCGTGTCGACCTCGAACATAACGCCAGCCTAAAAATATACTTAACGGTTTAAACATGACGTTCACTAAGCTGAGATTTATTATCTTTAATGCTACTAGCAGATTTTGTGGTAATTGAAGTAGGAGATAATGCTTGGTCACTTTTATCAGAAAGTGGTCTTAATTGTCCTTGAACTAATTTTACTTGTCTATCCATACGATTAGCTAATACCAGATCATGAGTTACGATAACAAAACTGGTTTTCGCGGTTTTATTTAAGCTACGAATTAATTGATAAATTTGTTCCGCTGTATCGCTATCTAAATTACCTGTAGGTTCATCAGCTAAAACGAGAGATGGCTTAGTCACTAATGCTCGAGCGATTGCCACACGTTGACGCTCGCCACCTGATAATTGTGACGGTCGATAATCAATCCGGTGAGATAAACCCACTTGGTCGAGCATTTCTTTAGCTGCTAACAATGCTTTCTTTGGCTTTTCACCTCGGATCATTAAGGGCATCGCTACATTTTCTTGAGCATTAAACTCCATCATCAAATGATGAAATTGATAAATAAAGCCAATATGCTCATTTCTAAATTTTGCTCTTTCTTTATCAGATAACTGGTGGATATCAATATCATTAATAAGCACTTTTCCTGAACTTGGCGAATCTAAAGCACCAGCAAGGTGTAAAAAGGTACTTTTTCCGCAACCAGAACTGCCCACTACCGCGAGTAACACTCCTTTATCAACACTCAGTTCTAAGTTATTTAAGACCTTAGTTTCAATGTCACCTTGTACATATGACTTAGATAGCTGACAACACTGTAATACTTTACTCATTAATTTTTGGCCTTATTCATTTCGTAATACCTGAGCTGGCTGAGTAGTCGAGGCTTGGTATGCTGGATAAAGTGTGGCAAGAAAGCTCATTGCTAGTGCTGATAAAATAATGGTAAGCACATCAAACCACTCAAGTTTGATTGGTAAGTCTTGCATACCCAAACCAAATAAATTGGCACCTACCACTAACAGTATACTATTCAAATTAAGAGCCAATATCACGCCGAGAAGCCCTCCTAAGCTAACTCCCCAAAGGCCATTAACCATACCTTGAGTGATAAAAATTTTAATGACCTCTATGCGCGCTAAACCTAATGTTTGCAATATGCCTATTTCAGCTTGTTTTTCAACAACAACCATTACTAGCGCTGAGACTATATTAAATGCAGCCACAGCAACGATTAAACTTAACATTAACCACATCATATTTTTTTCCATTTTCACTGCTGAAAATAGTGCCCCTTGGCTCTCATCCCAAGTACTAAAATTAATAGAATCGAGTGTTTTGCTATGCTGTGTATTCTGTTGCTCCTGTTCAAGGTTTTTCACTACGGTTTTGGCATTAAACGCATCATCTAAATAAAGGCGTAATTTATCAATACCATCACCCGTTCGCCTGAGCAGTTTCGCACCATAGCGACTATCAACATAAACCATGGCATCATCAACCTGTGAACCAATATGAAAAATCCCCGCAACAGTAAAAACGCGTTGTACTGGAATGCGTCCCATCGGAGTAAAAACACTTTTGTTAGGCAACACTAAGCGAACCTCATCGCCGAGAGCAACCTGTAATTTATTGGCTAAAGATTGTCCTAAGACTAAGGAGTAACTTTGTGTCGAGAGCATTTCCATACTGCCAGAAACCATATGAGTACTGACGATATTTTTTTGTTCAAATTTAGGCATAATACCTTGAACTAGAACACCTTGAAGCCCTTTAGCTGATTGGATCAAAGCTTCACTTTCAAGAAAAGGTGTTACTCGAAGCACATGGGGTTTAGTAAGTAACTCTTCTCGTAAGTTTTGCCAGGGTCGTTTTTGTTCAGCGCTGGTATCTATAGCACTGAAATCACTAACAATTACGTGGGGTACTATACCTAATATACGTTTCTTTAATTCGCCTTCAAAACCATTCATCACAGAGACAACGGTTATAAGCGCAGCCACCCCTAATAAAATACCAACAGTGGAAAAGAAAGTAATAAAAGAAACAAAGCCAGTATGACTTTTACTACGACTATAGCGTAGTCCGATGAAGATACTAATAGGTTGAAACATTGAGGTATTATTATTTTATCTGGTACTGATTTAGATTGTTCTGTAGCATAACACAGTCACTATCATTGTCTGAGATAAATAGCCGCTGAGATATTGTTAGTTACAATTCTCTGCTATATATACCCAAGCCACTTGAAGATGCGTGTTTCAGGACGCTTGAGAAACTCATGATCAAGGCGCCTCATTTTATTAAGGGTTATTCCCTTAAAAAAGGAGGCAACGAAGAACATGGTTTGCTCAGACGTCCCCGCAGGGCTGGTTTAGAAACGCTTTATGCTGCGTTATTGATTTCGACAATAGAATTACTATTCTCTTCAATCAATGCTTTGCCTAAAGGCATTTCTAATTCCAGCTGAAACCTGCATCTTCAGGTAGTTTGGGTATATCCTGCTATTGCATTAATTAATATGCTTTTATCTATTTATGAAAGCACTGTCTTCTACATGGAAATAAATAACATGAGCGATCTTTCCCTCGATCAAAAGTTAGCACAGTATGATGAGTTTTTTGCCATTGAACATGAGTTCTCGGTAAATATAATGGCTATTAGTAATACTGACGACTGCAGTTTTGACAAATTTATTTCCAGTATGCCTATGCCTTTTAAACTCGCTACTGATATGAGTACAATAGATCAATCAGCTTTACGATCATTGCAAGGCTTGGGTAACAGTGCCTCTCAGCTAGTTAGCTTTCTTAACCAACAATCAAAAAAAATTGACTTGCTTATTGGCTATATTCTCAGTCAGCAAGATGAGTTGCAGCATAGATATCAAGGAATAAACTTTGGAGGGGGCGGTATTAAATTTGTCACACCAAAGGCTTTTATTGTCGGCCAATTACTTGAGCTTAAAATATTCTTGCTAGAAAGCCATTGCGCTATATATTGCTATGGTGAAGTAATCGAGGTTGAATCAGCTAACGAAATGTTTACCCACAAAGTTACTTTTCATTTTATTCGAGAAGAAGACAGAGAAACCTTAGTGCGTAGCAGCTTACATGAACAATCTAAACAATTACAAAAGCTGGCTAAAATACGTAATCAAGAAAGAGAGCAGTAAACACCATTCATCTCATTAACATATGATGTCGCACTCCGTTGCGATAAAATACGACTACCAATGTGAGATGTTAAACGAGTAACCTTGTGAAAAGTTAACCAGTTACTTTTTTTGCGAGTACTTTAATCAAGATTATCAATAAGGATTATTAACCTATGTCAATCACAGCCATAATAATTACAACCCTTGCTATTGGTATTATAGTTGGAGGTATCTTGGTCATAAAAAAATCAGCTCACAAGTTCAATTTAACAGCAGAGCAATTAGCAAACATTAAGAAACGTAATGAAGAACTAGAGAAAGAAGAGAAGGATCAGGAATAAAAATAATAAATGATCTAACTAATTAACTTATACCCGTGACCATTCAAAATGCATGTTTCAGTGGGAGAAAAAAACGATTTAGACAAGGCATTGATTGCAGATAATGGTTGTTCCATTGACAAAATCAATAACGAAGTATAAATCGTTTTTATCCCCATCGTAGAAGTGCATGAGCAAACCTATTTCATTGTTGCGTCAAATAAATAGGGAATGACCATGATTTAATTAACGCGCCTCAAACTAGATTTGCTCAAGCACTCTGAATCGAGCATTTTGAATGATTACGGGTATAGCTAGTTGTTAACTTCGGTATAAAGTTTTTATTAAATGGTAACCAAACTTTGTTTTTATAGGTCCATGAACTTTTAATAAGGGCCTTTTGAAAACAACATCATCAAATGCTTTAACCATTTGCCCACGACGAAACTCCCCTAAATCACCACCTTTTTTCTTCGATGGGCAAAGTGAATGCTTCTTTGCAAGCGCTCCAAAATTAGCACCTTTATCAAGTTGCACTTTTAATTCTACTGCTTGTTTTTCCGTTTTTACTAGAATATGCAGGGCACATGCACTCGCCATAGCGTTTACCTATAAGATTATCATTGCCGTTATTATACTATAGCCAAGCGGCTAGAAGATATGTGTTTAAGGGCGCCCTAGCGACTCATGTTCAAATGTCTCATTTGACTTAAAGGCATTTCTAATTCCAGCTGAAATCTGTCTCTTCATGTAGTTTGGGTACATACCCGTTACCATTCAAAGTACAGGATTTCAGTGGGAATTAAAATCACTTTAGGCAAGGTAAATAATTTAAGCATAATCATTCTATGGTTTGAGTATTTAACGCGGTATAAAGTGATTTTAAACCCATCGAAGAAGCGCTTGAGCAACATCACTTCATCGTTGCTGTGATTTATAAGGGAATAACCATTATTTCATCACAGCGCCTTGAATTAAAATTGCTCAAGCACTCTGAAACATGCATCTTGATTGGTAGTGGGTATATAGATACTATCATTACAAATAATTACTTTTACTTACCTTTTCTATGACATAAAATGTCATCAATTTAACTACTCAATGTGGACTTAACTTATGACAAAAATCCAACACCTGTTTGATAATAATAAACAATGGGCAGAAAAAATCACTAAGGAAGATCCTAACTTCTTTAAAGCTCTATCTGAACAACAATCACCAAAGTATTTATGGATAGGTTGCTCAGACTCCCGCGTACCTGCAAACGCACTTCTAAACATGGATCCGGGAGAAGTTTTTGTACACCGTAACATTGCTAACCAAGTTATTCATACCGACTTAAATTGTTTATCTGTTATTCAATACGCTGTCGATGTATTGAAAGTACAGCATATTATTGTTTGTGGTCACTACGGTTGTGGTGGTATCAGTGCAGCACTTGATAATAAGAGTCATGGCTTAATAGACAACTGGTTACGCCACATAGAAGATGTTTACCGCTTCCATAAAGAAGAAATGGACCAGCTTACCGATGAAACAGAACGTATTAACTTATTATGTGAGCTTAATGTTATAGAGCAAGTCGCCAATATATGTAATACCACAACTCTGGTTAACGCATGGCAAAATGACCAAGATACAACCGTGCATGGCGTAGTGTACAACTTACACGATGGTATTTTAAAAGACTTAAACGTATCAGCTACGGGTAAATAAGCGCTGACTTTCTAAATAATACTGACTTAAACAAACTTAGCTTCAAATAATAAAAAGCCAACAAACTCACAGAGCTTGTTGGCTTTTTAATTTAGGAAATTTTAGACGTTTATTTATAAAACGCCACGTTCCATTTGATTTAACTCAATCGATTTAAATAAGGTTGAAAAGTTACCCTCTCCAAAACCCTGGTCATCGACACGTTGAATCATTTCAATAAAAATTGGGCCAAATAAATTTTTAGTGAATATTTGCAGTAAATATGAGTCTTCACTTTGGCTATCAACTAAAATTTGATGCTCTTTAATACGCTCTTTATCTTCTTTTACCCAAGGTACGCGGTCAAAAATTTCATCATAATACTCAGGAACGATATTAAGTGTATCAACAATTGATCGATCTAACTTATCAAGAGAGCCAACAAGATCATCTGTGATAAAAGCTAAATGTTGTACACCTGGACCATTATACTCGTTAAGGTATTCATCAATTTGATTATCTTTACTGCCCTTCCCTTCATTAATTGGAATGCAGAATTTTCCACAAGGTGATGCAAGTGCGTAAGAAATCAAAGCTGTTTTAACACCTTTAATATCAAAGTATCTAACTTCAGTAAAACCAAAGACATCTTTATAAAAATCAGCCCATTTATGCATAGTGCCTTGATAAACATTATTGGTTAAATGATCTACCGCTAAAAAACCTTTATCTTCAACTAATACCGGCTCAGCAATATCTTCAAAGTCAGTATCATAGATCAAGCCTTTGTTAGCGCCAGTTTTTGCAAAGTTCTCAATGAAATAGATAAGGCTATCACCAATACCAAAGATAGCTGGATATGGAAGTTTGTTTGCTTCATTTTCAGCAGATTTTGCTCCACGCTTGACCGCTTCGTTAAAGGCAAAATTAGCGTCTTCTACACGCCAACCCATAGAGCAGATAGCAGGACCATGACTTTTAGCGAACTCTTTAGAGAAACCAGCTTTTTCTTTATTTAATAAAAAGTGGATATCATTCTGATTAAAATATTCAACATCACGTCCTTTCATTTTTTTAGTTTTTGAAAAACCAAAACCATAAAAAGCTTTTTCCATAAAGTCTGAGTCTGGCGTGGCATATTCAGTAAATTCGATACCACACAATTTTAACGGGTTTTTATTATCGGTCATTGTTATCTCTCTTTCATTCAATGTCTGTCTTAAAGCTATTATCTAGGGCAAATGATTAAAGCGAAAGTCCTCTAGTAACAAGGCTTAAAAGACGGTTGTAACAGAAGTTGTACGTGTATTTGTCCAAAAAGATAACTGACTGCTAACAAGCCTATACTATGGCTCGCAGCTTAGTGTAAAGAAATATAAACAGCCTGTTAATTGACTGCAGAAATAATCAGTATTTGCTCATATATAATTTAATATCTGCAGATAAAGTTTCTAACTTCCTACTGGTAAAGCCAATACGCACTAAATCACCTTTGATTAATTAGAAATTAGCAAGTTGACTTAATGTGGATTTTTCATACTAGTTACAATTTAATTACTAATTTCCTTAGCAAAATCAGCCAGAACAACTAACCTTAAAATATAGCAAGTGCTTTTTACCTTACCTTTACAAGCTGTTAAGTGCTGGCTTTTACTATTTTTATCTTAGTGGATAGCATTGTATTCTTTTGGAGGTAGTTATGAGTATTTTTCAACATTATCAAACGCGCTATGAGCAAGCTCAACAAGAAGAGTTTGGTTTACAAGAATTCTTAACTATTTGTAAAGAGGATAATCTAGCCTATGCTAGTGCATCAGAACGTTTACTTACGGCCATTGGTGAGGCTGAAATGGTCGACACCGCGACAGACCCCAGGCTAAGTAGAATATTTTCCAACAGAGTTATTAAACGCTATCCTGCTTTTACTGATTTCTATGGTATGGAAGAAGCCATTGAGCAAATAGTGTCTTATTTAAAACATGCTTCACAGGGATTAGAAGAGCATAAACAAATTTTATATTTATTAGGCCCTGTTGGCGGAGGGAAATCTTCTTTAGCAGAAAAGTTAAAGTCTTTGATGCAGCAAGAACCCATTTATGTTCTAAGCGCAAATGGTGTGCGTAGCCCCGTTAATGATCATCCTTTTTGCTTATTTGATGCTCATTCAGACGGAAAGATTCTTAAAGAAGAATACAATATTCCTGGAAGGTATTTAAACAATATTATCTCTCCTTGGGCTGCAAAACGCTTACATGAATTTAAAGGTGATATTGCCCAATTTAAAGTAGTAAAAGTTTACCCGTCTATTTTAGATCAAATTGCGATAGCTAAAACCGAACCTGGTGATGACAACAATCAAGATATCTCAGCACTCGTTGGTAAAGTTGATATTAGACAGCTTGAACATTTTGCTCAAAATGATGCCGACGCTTATAGTTATTCAGGTGCTTTATGTCGTGCAAATCAGGGGTTAATGGAATTTGTTGAAATGTTCAAAGCGCCTATTAAAGTGTTGCATCCATTACTAACAGCCACTCAAGAAGGTAACTATAATCCTACTGAAGGTCTTTCAGCGTTACCTTTCAACGGCATTTTACTCGCCCATTCAAATGAATCAGAATGGCAGACTTTCAGAAATAACAAAAACAACGAAGCATTTTTAGACCGAGTCTATATTGTTAAAGTGCCTTATTGCATGCGCGTTTCTGAAGAAGTTAACATTTATAAGAAGTTACTTGAGCACAGTGAATTAAAAACTGCGCAGTGTGCACCCGATACCTTAGATATTCTTGCACAATTCTCAGTATTATCTCGTTTAAAAGATCCAGTAAATTCAAGTATATATTCGAAAATGCGTGTTTATGACGGTGAAACGCTTAAAGACACCGATCCAAAAGCAAAATCCTATCAAGAGTATCGTGATTATGCTGGCATTGATGAGGGTATGTCAGGACTATCTACTCGCTTTGCTTTTAAAATTTTATCACGGGTATTTAACTTCGATAGCGTTGAAGTAGCGGCAAACCCAGTTCACTTATTTTATGTGTTAGAGCAGCAAGTTGAACGAGAACAATTGCCTAAAGAAATTGCAGAACGCTATTTAGAATTTATTAAAGACTATTTAACACCGGAATATATAGCATTCATTGGGAAAGAAATTCAAACCGCCTATTTAGAGTCTTACTCCGAATATGGGCAAAATATTTTCGACCGTTATGTTACTTATGCAGATTTCTGGATTCAAGATCAAGAATATAGAGATGCTGAAACAGGTCAATTATTCGATCGACAATCACTGAATGATGAATTAGAAAAAATTGAAAAACCTGCTGGCATTAGCAACCCTAAAGATTTTCGTAATGAAATTGTGAATTTTGTACTGCGAGCAAAAGCCAATAACAATGGTAAGAATCCTGCTTGGACTAGTTATGAAAAGCTTAGAACTGTTATTGAGAAAAAAATGTTTTCCAATACTGAAGATTTACTACCCGTAATTTCTTTTAATGCCAAAACATCAACAGATGACCAACAAAAGCACGATGACTTTGTTAAGCGAATGATGACAAAAGGCTATACCCGAAAGCAAGTGCGTTTGTTGTCTGAATGGTATTTACGAGTAAGAAAGTCCTCTTAAGTTGTATCTCTAACAAAAAAGGATATATAGCCGTTACCGACCAAGATGCATGTTTCAAAGTTTGAGAGCCTTTTCAGTTTTTTAGAAGCAGTAATGAAATAGGATTAATCACAACCTTCTATGATGAGTTGTAAATAACTATTCTCCACATTTTGAATGGTATCGGGTATGTACAGTAAAAGAGATAAGGAGAACGTATGACCAACTTTATTGATAGACGTCTTAATAGTAAAAATAAAAGTACGGTTAATCGCCAACGCTTTTTAAGACGCTATAAAAACCAAATTAAAAAGTCTGTTTCTGAGGCCATAAATCAACGTGGTGTGACAGACATTGATTCTGGTGAAAGCATAGTCATTCCAAGCAGAGATCTATCTGAACCTACCTTTCACCAAGGTGATGGTGGTGTAAAAGATAGAGTTCATCCTGGGAATGATCAGTTTTCTACTGGTGATAGAATTCCTCGCCCGCCACAACAGCAAGGTCAAGGTGCGGGACAAGGGGATGCCAGTGACAGTGGTGAAGGTGAAGACGACTTTACTTTTTCAATTTCTAAAGAAGAGTACTTAAATCTTCTATTTGAAGATTTAGAGTTGCCTAATCTTGAAAGAAATCAATTAGACAAGTTAATTGAGTATAAAACAGTTCGTAGCGGTTTTTGTGCTGAAGGTGTTGCCTCAAATATAGATATTGTCAAATCGTTACAAGGCTCCATTGCCCGTCGTATAGCGATGACATCTTCAAAGCGCAAACAGATAAAAGCACTTGAACTGGAGTTACGGGCTCTAAATAATGATAAACACGACAATATTCAACGAAAACGAGACTTAATCGCTGAAATTGAGACCTTAAAAGGGAAGATAGCCAAGGTTCCCTTTATTGATACTTTCGACTTAAGGTTTCGTAATTATGCCAAGCAAGCTGTCCCTACTTCAAAAGCCGTTATGTTTTGCTTAATGGATGTATCTGGCTCCATGGATCAAGCAACTAAAGAAATGGCTAAACGTTTTTATATTTTACTTTATTTATTTCTTAGCCGTACGTATAAGAATATTGATGTCGTTTATATTAGACATCATACGCAAGCTAAAGAGGTTGATGAGCATGAGTTCTTTTATTCTCAAGAAACGGGCGGAACAATTGCATCAAGTGCTCTCGAGCTGATGAATGACATAATCAGTGAACGTTATAATGACAACCAGTGGAATATTTATGGTGCCCAAGCATCAGATGGTGATAACTGGGCAGATGACTCTCCCCGATGTCAGGCAATTTTAGAGAAGCAAATATTGCCTAAAAGTCGATATTTTAGTTATATCGAAATAACCCAACGAGCCCACCAGACACTTTGGAAGCACTATCAACAAGTGGAGGAGTCTCATACTAACTTTGCCATGCAGCACATTAAATCAGTTGCTGATATTTATCCTGTGTTTAGAGAGCTTTTCAAAAAAAACACACAGAGTGCCGCTTAACAGAATCTCTTAACAAAATAAGGGGGTGATTGATGACAAATTCTCAAAATGAAACAATTCAGAAAGCTAATGTAACGCCATTAGATGATACACCTGATTGGACTTTTGACTTACTTGGGCAATACCAGCATGAAATTGCCCGAGTTGCAGACTTTTATCGCCTTGATACTTACACCAATCAAATTGAAGTAATCACTGCAGAACAAATGATGGATGCCTATGCTAGCGTGGGTATGCCCATTGGTTATAGTCATTGGACCTTTGGTAAAAAATTCATCCAAACAGAACAAAACTACAAACGTGGTCAAATGGGCTTAGCCTATGAAATAGTCATAAATTCAAGTCCTTGCATATCCTATTTAATGGAAGAAAATACGCTTACTATGCAGGCTCTCGTCATGGCACATGCTTGTTATGGCCATAACTCGTTTTTTAAAGGCAATTATTTATTTAAGTCATGGACTGATGCTAGCTCTATTATCGATTATTTATTATTCGCAAAAAATTATATCGCTCAATGTGAGAAAAAATATGGTATTAGTGAGGTAGAGTCCACGTTAGACGCTTGTCATGCTTTAATGAGCCATGGGGTCGATCGATATAAAAGACCACAAAAAATATCGTTAGATGAAGAGCTTAAAAGACAATCAGAACGTGCTGAATATTTACAATCACAAGTAAATGCACTCTGGCGGACGGTTCCTAAAAAAGAGCAGCAAGAAAATGAAAAGCAATATAAATTTCCAAAAGAGCCTCAAGAAAACATTCTGTATTTCATTGAAAAAAATGCGCCTCTATTACAACCTTGGCAAAGAGAAATTGTCAGAATTGTAAGAAAAATATCCCAGTATTTTTATCCTCAAAAACAGACTCAAGTAATGAATGAGGGATGGGCGTGTTTTTGGCATTACACTATTTTAAACCACTTATACGATGAAGGATTAGTCACTGACAAGTTTATGCTGGAGTTTTTACACAGCCATACTAATGTTGTTGCACAGCCTGAATACAATAGTAAATATTATTCAGGTATAAACCCTTATGCACTAGGTTTTAATATGTTCATTGATATTAGACGTATATGCGAACATCCTACAGAAGAAGATAAAGAGTATTTTCCTGAAATTGCAGGGAGTAACTGGGTAGACACTTTACATTTTGCCATGGAAAACTTTAAAGATGAAAGCTTTATCAGTCAGTATTTATCGCCAAAATTAATACGTGATTTTAAACTATTTCACATCCATGATGATAGTGATAATAATTATGTTGAAATTGGCGCTATTCATAATGAGCAAGGATATAAAAAAGTACGTCACAATCTGGCCAATCAGTATAACCTCAGTAATATTGAGGTAAATATCCAAATAGTTGATGCAAATATTGACGGTGACAGAGCGTTAACACTAAGGTATACGCCACATAACGGAGTTAAACTAGGTAATTCTAAAGACGAGGTATTAAAACACCTGCATTACTTATGGCACTTTGACGTTAAGATTATCCAAGAAGATATGTCAGGTGAAGATAAAGTAATTGCTAGCTGCCCACAAAAAAAAGAAGACGATTAAATCGTCTTCTTTTTTTAGATTTTGTATAAATTAAACGTTAGTCTTCATAGAGCTCTTTTAATACTTCATCCTTGAGATCACTCCAAAGTAGACCGGAATCAATACCATTTTGACGAACAGCAAAAATTGCTTCATCAAATTTTTCTGCTTTAGCCAACTCGATTAACTTTTTATAATAATTTATCGATATTTCACGGCCCTTAGGGTGAGCGAAATATAAGTTACCTATGCGAGAATATAAACCGCTTAAACCATTTAATATTAATAAATAGATTGAATTACCTGAAGCGATAACTAAATCTTTATTTAGTTGATAATCAAATTGTGCAAAAGCCTCGGCAGAGTCTTCAACATCAATGTAGGCTTCTAATGATTCGATAGCTTTTTTAGGATTATTCTTTAATGCAGCGCGAATATAAATAGCACTTATATTTGTGCGCGCTGATAATAAATTATCAACTAAATCTGGTATTCCATCCTGATCTAATTGCACCAACGTTTCCAGAATATTTAAACTAGATGTTTCCCAGAAGTCATTTACTTTAGTTGGTTTACCATGCTGAATAGTTAACCAACCATCTCTGGCTAATCGTTGCAATACTTCTCTTAGCGTAGTTCGAGTTACCCCGATAAGTTCAGAAAGTTCGCGTTCAGCTGGCAATATAGATCCAGGAGGAAAACCACCATTCCAAATAGACTCAACGATGTATTGTTCCGCAAATCCTGCTGGGCTTTTAGCTTTTATGACCATTGATGATAATTACCTAATGATATATATGAATAGAGGAGATTATTTCAACTGATTGTACCAGAAGTACATTTATGCACAAGCATACAAAAGTTGTAAATCTGATCACTGCCATTCAGATTGAGAATTCACGGCAGCCTGAGAATTAGTAAAATACATCCTATCAAAGAATTCATAACACTTCAGAAGTTTTAATCATCATTAATGAGTTTTGTCTTACTCTTTTGATGATGTTTTTTTTTGATATGTATTGATGCGAGATACATCACTCGAAAAGAGAATGTCTTTCATGGGGAGTTACTATGCGAGAAAGGGCTAACCGTCACTATTGGCTAACTGTTGACCTAAAGAATGACCGATAGCTAACGTCGTCAATGCGCACCAAGGGAACATTAGCACTAACAAATGTTAGTGCCAAAAATGAGATCTTTTGAGGATTTGCTTTAATCGTCACTAATGCCACAAAGCCGACCTAGTTCATCGGATTAAATCATTTAACCTAATGATCACTTAGATACGAAAGCAGACGTTCCCCACAGATATAAATATGCATTGTTTGACTATAAATATTGCCAATTAATCGGATAGCATGACTGGCAAAAATGCCACCAACACTCGGTAGGAATAATTTTGGGGTTGAAACGAATAATTATGCTCAAGTAGTGCTAATAGTTTATCGATATTAGCCAGAAACCTTTATTTATCATAATTAGCAAAGGACACATAATCCTACGGTGGTGGCGTACTGATGAAACTACCTAAGTAATCAATCACCAGAAACAAAAAAACACCAATCATAACAATTGATGTTTTCTAGAGTTTAATATTAAAATCAATACTAAGATTGTTTCTTAAACCGACGTGCTGCTAAACCCATAATACCTAATGCGAATATAGCAAGGGTTGAAGGCTCTGGTACAGGTGTTGAATTATAAGAAAGAGACCAAGAAACAAAATCATCGTCCCAATAAGTGCTAACACCAGAACTTAATGCAAGTTTAAGACTAAAAGTATTATCACTTAATATGGATGTTAACGTACTTTCATCAATAGCGATTGTATGATTCCATGCTGCCCATGTATAGCCATCCTTTGATCCTGAGGTTCCAGAAAAATAATCTACATCATCTCCATTTCCGTCTAATAACGTTGCAAAAAGATTATTGCTTTCAATAAAAATACTCATAAACTCATGCGAGCCTTCAAAATCACCTTCACCTGATAAGTATAGGGTACCACCACCAACGTTATTAATAACAGGTGTAAAACTCCAAGTTTCTTCTTGTCCTGATGTTTCAGTTATGTCCATCAAACCATCGATAACAATAAGTCCAGCATTTGCAAAACCACTCACAGATAAAACCAAACCAGCTAAAGCTGCTTTTAACATTTTTATATTCATTCTTAATTCCTTTTAATACCTTTCCACTAAATTTTGGTAGGTAATCATTAAAATAGTAATTTATGAAGCTTTAATACAAAAACCATACCAAAAATAAAAAAAACAACAATTTCAGCCTATTGAAGATTTTAGGATTTAAATATATTACATACTGTAAAATAACCTGACAACAAGTGACTCATCAATCAGTTGGTTTTGTTGAGTTATTTAAGATTTCATGAATTTATATAAGTTTTGAGCAATAAGTGAAATAAGACAGCTAAATTTATAAGGTTTGACATATAAAGTCCTTAAATTTTGGATAATAATATATAGTAAAAACAGCCTTTATGCAGATAAATGAGTTAGCACTCATCTTATTGGCTTGGGTTATCTAAAACTAGAACTCCACAGTCGCCTATGAGCTTACACCAGTCCCTCACACGTATAGTGATTTCTGGTTAAAATTATACCTAATATGTTTATGATTTTACAAAAGCTAATGTAGGATTTTGGCTAACTGTTGACCTAAAGAATGACCGATAGCTAACATCTTCAATACGCACAAAGTGATCCTATTACTATGACGTGATATGCCCCAGAGCGTGATGAAGTTATTAAACTTTAATACAGGAAGTTAACCCCAAAGTGGACAAAAATCAAAATATAAAGTGTCTCGGAAACGTTGCTAAAAGGGCTAAAGCAGATACTTAATAGATGTAATGCTAAAATTTCAGAGCTATTACCCTTACCCCTCTATAATCTTCGCCCATTGGTACATCTCCGCAAATATAATGAGTAAATAATGACTATCCATTTCGAATTAATATTTATGGTAAATGCCGTAAATTTCATCAAAGTGTAGAGGCACTCACTTTTCATACTGGAGTGCTAAATTAAGCTTGGGGATTATAAATCTCAAGATGAGTGCCAAAATGAGCAGAAACCTCAACTTAAATGGCAACCTTTTATGTTGGCTATTTTCTAAAGTATTGATTTCGAAGAAAGGCAAATGCCTGAGATTCTCAAGTTAAATGGCAATGTTCAAAATAAAATGAATAGCCTAACCGTAAGCTTGTTATAAATCAAATTGATAGCCATTATCAACAAAATTAAGAGATTTCAACGGCTTTTTTGTGTCATTAAGTACAAAATTTGTTAGACTTCACGCCGAATAATAATCGCTAAATCAGCATATAACTTCACAGTCCATTTAGAGAGTAACATGAAACCACTTGTATACGTTTTACTGGCGTTATCAGCAGTGCTTTTTCCAAGCATGGCTTTTGCTTCAGAGGCAGCACATCAGAGTATTGATTTAACTAGTCATTGGATTGGCTATACCGCTATTGCTATTTTTGTTCTAGCTTATACGCTGGTGATTTTAGAAGAGCAGTTACATTTAAGAAAATCAAAACCCGTATTACTTGCTGCTGGTCTTATTTGGATTCTAATCGCTGCTTATTATGGCTCTAATGGTATGCCTCACGCTGCCGAAGTTGCAATTCGCCATAATTTTCTTGAATATGCTGAGCTATTCTTCTTCTTATTAGTTGCCATGACTTATATCAACGCCCTTTTAGAGCGCAATGTATTTGATGCGCTTCGTGATGTATTAATACAAAAAGGTTATAGCTATAAAGCTTTATTCTGGATCACAGGTATTTTAGCTTTTTTTATCTCTCCAATTGCAGATAACTTAACAACGGCATTAATCATGTGTGCTGTGGTATTAGCCGTAGGCAAAGATGAGCCCAAGTTTATCGCAATGAGCTGTATAAACATTGTGGTAGGCGCAAACGCTGGTGGTGCATTTAGTCCATTTGGCGATATCACTACGTTAATGGTATGGCAAAAAGGTATGGTTCAGTTCTCTGAATTCTTCCACTTATTCTTACCATCAGTTGTGAACTTTGTTATTCCTGCATTTATTATGCAGTTCTTTATACCTGCAGGTAACCCAAGTTCAGAGACAAGTGACATAACTCCTATCAAAAAAGGTGGTTTAACTATCGTTGGTTTATTTATTTTAACTATTCTTACTGCCGTATCTTTCCATAACTTCCTGCATTTACCACCGGTATTTGGCATGATGTTAGGTCTAGCCTATTTAAAATTCTTTGGTTATTACATTAAGAAATCAGGACAAGGTAAACTGAACACCTCTGATGTTCCTGCGGGTCGTACAAGGTCAGACGATTTTGATATCTTTGATAAAATAGCTAAAGCCGAGTGGGATACCTTATTTTTCTTCTACGGTGTAATCTTAGCAGTTGGCGGTTTAGGCTTTATGGGCTATCTAGGTATGGCATCAGAGTTTATGTACGGTGAATTAGGTGCTACTAATGCCAACATTTTAGTCGGTCTATTATCAGCCATTGTTGATAACATCCCGGTCATGTTTGCAGTACTAACAATGAACCCTGATATGAATCATACGCAATGGTTATTAGTAACACTTACCGCTGGTGTTGGTGGTAGTCTATTATCAGTAGGCTCTGCCGCTGGTGTTGCCTTAATGGGACAAGCAAGAGGTTATTATACCTTCTTCAGTCACCTTAAATGGACTCCAGTGATTGCACTAGGTTACGCAGCTAGTATTTATGTACACTTATTAATAAATTCATAGCTTGTATCAATTGCTTACATTAATAATGTAAGCTTAAAGCAAAGAAATACTTAATCTATAATTTCTTCATGCTACCCTTAAAAAGCTTCTAGTTTGCTAGAGGCTTTTTTATTGAACATTTTTAAGGATTTTTTGTGAATTACTTAAGTAATATAACCACCAGCCAAAGGCCATGGTTACTACTGGCACTCGCCGCGTTAGGCTTAGAGCTTTCAGCTTTATATTTCCAATACGTGCTCGATTTAGCGCCTTGTATCATGTGTGTGTATCAACGGCTTGCTATTTTGGCTATATTTTCCGCTGGTGCTATTGGTACTATCGGACATCAGAATATCTTTGCCCGAATTTTGGCTTATGTTTTGTGGGGAGTTGGCGCAATTTGGGGACTTATCATTGCGTTAGAACATGTTGAAATGCAGAAAAATAGCGGATCACTCTTCTTTAGTTGTGAATTCATACCTAACTTTCCTACTTGGGCTCCTTTGCATGAATGGATACCCTTCTTATTTGAGGCGACGGGAGATTGTGGTGAAATAAGTTGGCGTTTCTTCAATTACAGCATGCCACAGTGGATGGTCGTTGTTTATGCTTTATTTTCAATAGTGTTCACCATTGTAGTTATTAATCGCTTATTTTGTGCAAAGAAACCATAACGGCTAGGAAACAATCGACCTGAGCAGAGACATACTATTCTTAATAGCGTGTCTCTTCTTCTACTGCGACGTTTGGAACTAAGCAACATTTACTTAACACCCTCTCCTTTTTACTTGTATCTTTACTACTTTCTCTGCTAATACTAAATCAGCCACAAGTAACTCAGTTCAAGTAAAGAGTAAAGAGTAAATCATTAAAAAGACCTTACTAGCGTCTTCCCTTACTCACTGACCATGTTTCGAAAATAGCAGCACTAACTACCAGTAGGCCCCCGATTATAGTTAATATGTCAGGACGTTCATGTAATAGAACAATAGCTAATATACTACCGTACAAAGGCTGTAAACAAGAAATGAGCCCTGCTGTTGTGGCTGACAAAGAACGTAGACTTGAGGCAAATAAAGCGTGCGGGGTAGCGGTAAAAACAACTCCAACTAATAAAAGTAATAACCAATCGTTTTCTGTTACTTGCATTGGTGGTACCTCTACAAAAAGGCACAGCATCAAACAGGCTACCAAGGTTTGATATAACATGGTATGTGGGCCAGAATAATGAGAAAAGTAATTTTTATGCAGAATGTTTCGTAATGCAAAAAATACCGCAGAAATAATTCCGGTTACAATGCCTAAAGTAATTTGATTACCAAAACTAATTTCAGGAATTAACAGCACAATACCAATAATAACCACGAAAGCTGTGATCATATCTTTCATTTTAGGTACAGTTTTATTAAAAAAAGGCTCAATAAAGACGGTTATTACCGGGTAAGTAAAAAAAGCTATCATGCCGACAGTAACCCCTGCCATTTGCATGCCTGTAAAATAAGTGACCCAATGTAAACCTACCACACAGCCTAATAAAATGGCGATACCGTAATCTTTCATACTTGATAAAGTTAATTGTTTTTTTTGCAACGTTAGCAAAATAAACAATGCTAAGGCAGCAATACCCGTTCGATAAACGGTTATATCAAGAGCAGATAAACCAATGAGTTTAGAAAATAGCGCAGTGCCGCCGAAAAGGAAAACTGCTATATGTAAGTAAAGCAAGCTTTGCTGTTCAGCTTTTATTATAGAGGACGTGTGGGGATTACTTTTCGTCATGAACGATACAACAGTTGAATGTTAGTTAATCAATATCATTCAGTGGCCAGATGACAATGTGATCTTCAAAGTTATCAATACTCACTTCATTATCCTTAACTATTTTCCCTCTTACCGACATACCTGCTTTATGCATAGCAGACTTTTTACCTTTGTGAAGTAAAGGATGCCATGATGGCATACCTCGTCCTTCTTGAAGACGGCGGTAAGTGCAGCTCGGAGGCATAAAAAATACCGCATCAATATTCTCTTGTGTTAAACGAACACAGTCAGGTACTAATTTAGTACGCTGCTCATATTTAGAACACTGACAAGATTTTTCATTAAGTAAGTGACAAGCAATATTAGAGTAAAATATTTGCTCACCTTCATTTATATGATCGGTTGGTAAAAGCTCCGAAGCCTCATCCGTATGTTCATCATCAATAAACTTGTTTAAGCAACATTTAGCACAGCCATCGCACAATGACTCCCATTCAGGGCGAGTCATTTCCGCTAAGCTTTTAGTTTGCCAAAATGGATTTTCTTGTGTGTTTTTATCGTTCATTTACTACTACTTAATTGACGAATAGATTTACTCATAATTTACCTAATAAACTTCTAAGTAAATCACTGAATAGGGGGAAACTTAATACGATCAGATAAATGGCCAACTGAACTGACAAAATAATAAGATAAGTTCCAATGCATTAAACTCTTATAGTTATCATAAGCAAGGTATGCTCGGCCATTTTCATCATCTGGAAAAACTAACGCGGCTTTGATATCAACATTAGGTAAATTCGTACCATCAGAACGTCTCACGCCTAGTGTTTGCCATTGAGCAAGCGTTTTTTCAGTTTTAGACCACGCCTTTAACCAGTTTTTTCGACTGCCGGTATTTTTTGGAATAGCTAAGGTATAGTCAAAGTTTTTTGGTAACTTCACTTGACGACCCCAAGTCAGTTCATCATTCCAGCCTTCTTTTTGTAAGTAATTTGCCATAGATGAAAAAATATCAGCTTGATTTTGCCAGATATCCTTCTTACCATCACCATCACCATCAACAGCGTAGCTTAAAAAAGACGTTGGCATAAATTGATTTTGTCCCATTGCCCCTGCCCATGAGCCCTTCATATTTTTATTAGTAATATGACCTTCATCTAATATAGTTAATGCTGCCATTAATTGTTTTTTAAAGAACACTTCTCGTCGTCCTTCATAAGCCAATGTTGCTAAAGCAGAAATAACATTATATCCACCGGTAAACTTACCAAAGTTAGTTTCAAGGCCCCATAAAGCAACAATAAAACGAGGTTGAACCTGATACTTTTCACCTATCTGGTTTAACAAGACTTGATGCTCTTTATACAAGATCCTGGCTTTATCCACTTTCCACTTTGGCACTCGCTTAGGTAGATAAGTATCAAGTGTTTCGATATTTTCAGGTTGGCTTCTATCCGCTTTTACTGCACGTTTGTGAAATTTTACTTCTGCAAAACTTTCATCAATCAGTGCTTGGCTAAACCCCTGCGCTAATGCTTCTGCCTTTAGTTTAATAACATACTCAGCAAAACCTTCCTCTGTAAGCTCTGTTTTAGCGGCCATTGATTAGTTCATCATGCCAATAATAAGAAGCGTCGATAGAATGATGGTTTTTATAGTCAAATTCATTAAAGCTCTCCTTGCTCTTTGCTAGCTACCATAGCCGCTTTATGTTCTTTCAATAAATCTTCTTGCGGTGGTGGTAACTGTAAATAAAACCCTTTTTCTACTAAGTTTTTTTTAACTTTTTCTAAATCAGCCATTGCTAATTTATCTTTGGTGGCTAAATTAATTAACGTGACTAAATTTGGCGTACCAAACGTTTTCATCAACCCTTCAGGAACTGACGAAAAGTCATCGCGTTTATTAACAAAAAGATAAGTTTGTGCCTTTCTAGCACTTTTATAAATTGCACATAGCATAATGGAGACCTATAGATAATTGAGAAATACAATGTTGAATATTCAATATATCATGAGCCATGGGCGAACCCCATAGTGACTCAATGAAATATTGTTAACAAAAGTGTAAATTTAGAGGGTGCCTTACATAGAAAACGAAGGCTATTAAATGGTTATTCGAAACCTTGCTGAGCAAAATCTAATAAGGTTTGACCAAACAACTCATAACGCCAACCTGTTATGAGATCAACCTTAGCCAAACTATTACGTGCGTCATTAAGATTAAACTGCCAAGTTAAAAATTGATTGATTTGCTTCTTTGATGCAACATTTTCAATAGCTAAGCCTTGCTGCTCACTTGCTGTAATTAAGAAAGTTTTCATCTTTTTAAAAGTCTGTTTGTAGCCGGGATATTCATCTAATCTATCGATTTTCTCTGGATAACTACTGACTTCAGCCTGATCGGCTTGGCTTAAGACCGCCAACATAGCTTTACCTTTATGGCGCACATCAAGTGTTTCAACTCCTTCAAGCGTAAGCATGGTGTTTACACTATCCGGATTGCTTTGTGCTAATGCCATTAACGTATGATCTTTTGCAACAAAACCAATAGGCAAATCACGTTTTTGTGCTTGTTGAAAACGCCAAGTTGCTAGGTACTTTAATAAATTTAACTGCTTAGGATTCAAACGCCAGTTCATCTTAATATTAAGGTACATTTCATTTTCAATGATAGGCGTAAATTTTTTCTCTATCATGCTCTGTGTTTCTTGCTGAGCATAAGCTAAAAAACCGGCTTGAGTAATTTCAGCTAATAATTTAGGGTAAATATCAAACAAATGGTCAACATCGGCACTGGCATAGTCCAATTGTTTTTCTGTTAATGGCCTTTTTGTCCAATCTGTACGTGATTCCGACTTATCTAATTCTATATCAGTAAAATGCTTTACCATGGCTGCATAACCGAGAGATAAACCATGCCCTAAAAATGACATCATGATTTGACTGTCAATTAAATTCACCGGTTTACAATTCCCAGCGGTTAAGAAGACTTCTAAGTCTTCTGAACAAGCATGCAGCACTTTCGTGATATTTTCATTAGTGAGTAGCGCCCAAAAGGGCGATAAATCATCAATTGCAAGAGGATCAATAAGTGCTAATTGCTCTCCATCGCATACCTGAAGTAATCCTAACTTAGCATACAGAGTACGTGTACGAACAAACTCAGTATCTATGGCTAACACTTTAGCTTTAACTAGTTGATCACATAAATTATTTAAGCTGTTCTGATCTTCAATTAATTGATAATGCATAATTTTAATTTCTACTACGGCTACTTATGACGGCTACGAGTACTTTGCTGATGACGTTGCTGATGCTTTTTAACTGAACGACGAATTCGACGACTTTTAGCATTGTCCATTGCCTTCTCATCAACTTTAACTTTACTTTCGGCTTCAGGTGTCAAGTTAACTAATTGACGATAATAGTTCACTTCTTTTAAAGCCAACTCGCGCCAACCACCCATAGGTAATTGTCGCTGCATTTCCATATCACCGTAACGCACTCGAATAAGACGACTTACTTGTACATCTTGGCTTTCCCATAAACGACGAACTTCTCGGTTACGTCCTTCAGATAATACAACATGGAACCAATGGTTTCGTCCTTCTCCGCCACGGTAAGTTATTTTTTGAAAACGTGCCATACCGTCTTCTAATTTAACACCTGCACGCAAGGTTTGTAACATAGCTTCGTTGATTTCACCAAAGACGCGAACTGCATATTCACGCTCAACTTTTTGTGATGGATGCATTAATCGGTTAGCTAATTCACCATCAGTGGTAAACAACAACATACCGGAAGTATTTATATCCAAACGACCAACAGCAACCCAACGACCAGCATCAAGAGGAGGAAGACGATCAAAAACGGTTGGTCTTCCTTCAGGATCTTTACGTGTACACATTTCACCTTCTGGCTTGTTATACACAAGTACACGACAGATATCTTCATCTTGGGCAGTGAGTTTAACGTGATGTCCATCAAGACGAATTTGTTCTGTACCTGTGATTCTATCACCTAAAAAAGCGACTTTACCGTCAATACTGACACGACCTTCACTGATCATGGTTTCCATTTCACGGCGAGAGCCTTTACCAGCACGAGCTAATACTTTCTGTACTTTCTCTGAATCTGAATGAGTCGCTTTTTGAAACTCAACCTTTTCTACCTTTTCAGGCTCTTTTTTATGCTGGCCTTTTTTACCTGCGCCCTTCTTGGCAACATCTTGCTTGGTCATGCCTTTTTTAGCAGTTCCTTTTTTCTCAGTACCACGCGTGCCATATTTTTTATCTAAGGCGTCGTCTTTTCTCGCTTGTTTTTTCTTGTCAACCGTCATTATCTTTTACTCTGTTACGTCAGTAGCAGCTCCCTTGAAGCTAACTTCTGGCTCATTGTTCAGGTTCAATTACCTTGTAAAGTGCATTATTCACTTGCACTTAACTTCAGGTTACTGAAATGGAGAAGGGTCACCCTCTCCCACGCGTACTATCTCAATACTGTCATTAGAAAAATCAATTACAGTGGTAGGGTGTTCCCCTAAATACCCACCGTTGACGATAAGGTCAACTTGATGCTCTAACAAATCTCGAATTTGTTCAGGATCATACTCAGCCATTTCTTGGCCAGGCATAATTAAACTGGTAGACATTATAGGCTCTGCAAGTTCAGTCAACAAGGCTTGTGCGATAGTATTATCTGGTACTCTTATGCCTATTGTTTTCTTTTTAGGGTTTAATAGTCGCTTAGGGACTTCTTTACTACCTTTGAAGATAAAAGTGTAAGCGCCAGGAGTATTACTTTTTAGTAACCGATAGGCGGTGTTATCTACCCGTGTGTATTCTGATATTTGTGATAGATCTTGACAAACTAAAGTAAAGTTATGATCTTTATCTATGTCTCTAATTCGGCAGATACGCTCTAATGCTTTTTTATCACCTAAGTGACAACCTAATGCATAGCCTGAATCTGTAGGGTAAACAATTACCCCACCTTGCTTAATAATATCTGCCGCTTGTTTCATTAAGCGACCTTGAGGATTATCAGGGTGTACATAAAAAAACTGACTCATGAGACTTTCCTTTTCTTTAAAATTTTTTTGATTGTTTTTTGTCAGTTGAAACGGTTAATTAGTCTATTGAAATATATTCTATCGTTCGCTTTATTGCCATTGAGCCCAAATAGGTTTAGCACCAACAGGCATAGTCAGGTTACGACCTAAATCACTCCATTTATTTGGGTAATGAAAATCTGATCCCATAGAAGCATATAAATTGTATTCTTGGCAATAAGCCAACATCTTTTGTCTTTGATCTGGGCTCATTTGTGGTAATACAACTTCTAAGCCATCACCTGAGACTTCACTAAAGTGAACAATCAAACGTCGTAACCACTTAGCAGAAAGATCATATCTGATTGGATGAGCCATCACTGCACTTCCGCCAGCTTGGTGTATAGCCACAATAGCTTCTTCAATATTACACCAGTTAGGTTTTACATAAGCCCGTTGCCCTTTTGAACCTTTTTTGCCAATATATTTATCAAAGGCCTGTTGCATAGTACTAACATGTCCTTGTTGATAAAGTACTTTAGCAAAATGAGCTCGGGTAATAGAGCCATCACCAGCCATAGCTTTAGCATCGGTATAAATAGTTGGGAAACCACACTTTGTTAGTTTCTCACCCATTGAAATAGCGCGCTGTTCTCTCGCTTCTTGCTGTTGCTCTATAAGTGATTTTAATTGTGAATTATTCTTATCAATATTTAAACCAACAATATGAATCTCAAATCCTTGCCAAGCAGTAGATATTTCAATGCCATCAATCAATTTAAGTGGAATATTTTTATCTTCAATATGCTTTTGCGCTATATCAAGCCCAGCGACAGTATCATGATCTGTGATAGCTAAAACATCAATTTGAAAGTTAGCAGCCCTATCTATCAAGGTTTGTGGCGACAAGCCACCATCAGAGCAATTTGTATGGCTGTGAAGGTCGATACGTTTGTGTGCAAAACCTTCGGTTTTTACTATCTGATGCGGGAAATCAGTGGTTGACAGCAACGCCATAATAAGGTCTTCTATAGGGGTAAAACTTAGTCTTATGATAAGTTTACTGATAACGAGTAAACAATGATACTTTTTCCTTTATTATTAATCGAAAAGTAAGTAAGACAATACATTTTAAAGGCACGTAAATAATGAATACAGCAAAAACAAACATAACATTAATTTGGTGGTGGCATAGCTCGACATAATTGGGTTGTGATAATTGCGTGTATCTTAAAAAAGATTAAACAAATTTCAAAAAAACCCGCTCCTATCAGCGGGTTTTTCTCGTTAAAGCGTACGAGAGTTAGATAATAAGGGATGTAAAATGAACAGAACAAAAACATGGTTTATTTGGTGGCTGTTGCCTATTTACGCAGGCTGACAATTGTTCTTTAAATAAACTCTATAGAAGTATTCAATATGACTCAAAATTTACCAAGCAAAACCAAGGGTGAAGTAATCACCATACAAGATAGTACTTACTATCAAAATGATCCGTTAAGTGTTTACCAATTATTATGTCACCAACAGCAACATAATATATTACTAGAATCTGCCGAGATTGATAAAAAGCATTTATTAAAAAGCCTATTATTAACTGACGCAGCAGTAAAAATTGTATGTAATGGCAATACTGTCACTTTTTCTGCACTATCCTTAAATGGTGAGAGTGCTATCGATTTCGCCGCGGCTCAACTAGAGTCACATGCTCAAGTAAACTTTTCTGATGATGGAAAATCATTTCAAGCAACATTTGCTGAAGTTGCTAAAGATCTTGATGAAAAAGCTCGTTTAAGTGCAACCAATCAATTTCACAGTCTACGATTATTCAATCAACTTACCAATGAAAATAGTCACCCCTTCTCCGTATTCCTAGGGGGTGTTTTTGCTTTTGATCTTATGGCAATAGCAGAGGAATTACCCACAGTTGCTCAGGGTGATAATACTTGTCCTGATTTTGTTTATTACTTAGCTGAAACGCTAGTTATTATTGACCACGAATTACAAAGCACCGAAATTATAGGTAATATTTTCAACTGCAATGATTCTGAAAAAACCAAACAGAGCCAATTAGTTATTTCTAAGCGTGTTAGTCAGATTAAAGAAACACTTGCTAAGTCTATTGATGCCGAACAGGTATTACAATTAAGCCCTTCATTTACTGATATTGCCGATAAAGATAAACTTAATGAACAATTGCAAGTCGATATTAGTGATGAGCGCTTTTGTGACATCGTAGATCAATTAAAAGAAAATATTCGTGCAGGTGATATTTTTCAAGTGGTACCATCACGTACCTTCAGCTTACCTTGTTTTGATTCTATTGCAGCTTATAAAGCACTCAAGATTAGTAACCCTAGTCCTTATATGTTTTATCTTAAAGATAGTGATTTCTGCATTTTTGGTGCATCACCAGAATCGTCATTAAAATATCAAGCCAGCAATCGACATGTTGAGATTTACCCAATAGCTGGGACTCGCCCTCGCGGTTTCGATCAACAGGGAAATATCTCTCTAGACTTAGATAGTCGTATTGAATTAGAGCTAAGGCAAGATAAAAAAGAATCTGCCGAACATATCATGCTGGTTGATTTAGCACGAAATGATGTTGCTAGAGTTTCACAACCCGGTACTCGCTATGTTGCCGATTTACTCAAAGTTGATCGATACTCCCACGTGATGCACTTAGTTTCACGTGTATGCGGTACGTTACAAACCGATTTAGATGCGTTGCACGCCTATCAGGCTTGCATGAATATGGGCACTCTTTCTGGTGCCCCTAAAGTAAAAGCAACAACGCTTATTAGAGCCGTTGAAGGTAAAAGACGTGGTAGTTACGGCGGTGCGGTTGGTTACTTAACTGGCACGGGTGAAATGGATACTTGTATTGTTATACGCTCTGCCTTTGTTAAAGATAATATTGCTCAAGTGCAAGCGGGTGCTGGTGTTGTCTATGATTCAGACCCAATAAGTGAAGCAAATGAAACAAGGCAAAAAGCCCAAGCGGTTATTAGTGCCATTATCACTGCTAATACGTCTGCAAAGGAGCAAGCCAATGACTAAATTATTTATGCTCGATAACCTAGATTCTTTTACTTATAACTTGGTCGATGAGTTTCAATGTTTAGGATTTGAGCCCAGTGTTTATCGAAATACACTCAGTGCTGATTTTATTTTTAATAAAATGCTTGAGCATACCCAAAGAACGTCAGAGCCAGTATTACTCGTTTTATCCCCAGGTCCAGGTGAGCCAAATAAAGCCGGTTGCTTAATGGCATTGATCCAACTGTGTGCTGGGCGTATTCCAATGCTAGGTATTTGTTTGGGACATCAAGCATTAATTGAGCACTATGGTGGTCGAGTAGACCGAGCTGCAGAAATTGTTCACGGTAAAGCATCAAGTATTACTCATAGTGGCTCTGGTGCATTTAAAAACATTCAAAATCCTTTACCCGTTGCTCGTTATCATTCGTTGATAGGCAAAGACATACCAAAATCCTTAGACGTTATAGCTGAGTATAACGGTATGTGTATGGCCATTAGTAAAGAAGAAGATGCTGTTTTAGCCTTTCAATTTCATCCTGAATCAATATTAACGACATTTGGTTCCACCTTGTTAGCGCAGAGCATTCAATATTTACTTACCCTGGCACCATCGCTTAATAATAAAGTTATTGGAGAGTAAAATGACTAATCCACAAAATACTAATTCCGAAGGTATAGGTTCAAATGATATAAGCTCCGAAGATATCAATACTATTTTGCCTGTATTAGTCGATGGCCTTGATTTAAACCAAAAACAAAGCCATGACTTTTTTCAGCAAGTACTCCAAGGCAATATCGAACCAGCTTTAATGGCAAGTGTATTAACAGCACTAAAGATTAAAGGTGAAACACCGGAAGAAATCGCAGGTGCAGCAATAGCTATCCGCGCTGCTGCGACGCCCTTTCCTGCACGTAATAATCAAGAAGATATCGTTGCCGATTGCGTAGGTACTGGCGGTGATGGTGCTAATACCATTAACATTTCAACTACTGCCGCTATTCTAGCAGCCGCTTGTGGCTTAAAAATGGCAAAACATGGTAACAGAAGTGTTTCAAGTATGTCTGGCTCTGCTGATTTACTCGAAGCGTTTGGGGTCAATTTATCCATGTCACCTGAAACAGCAAATCATTGTTTAGCACAAACAAATTTATGCTTTTTGTATGCTCCTGCTTATCACACCGGTTTTAAACATGCCGCACCAGTGCGAAAAGCAATGGGCATTCGTACCTTATTTAATATTTTAGGGCCGTTAGTTAATCCCGCTAAACCCAATATAATGTTGCTTGGAGTATATACACCTGAGTTATTAATGCCTATAGCTCAAGCATTACAACTTACCGGTGTTAAACGCGCTTTTGTGGTTCATGGCAGTGGACTAGATGAAATTGCTTTACATGGTAATACTCAAATCGTTGAAATTAACGAGGGTGAATTAATTGAACGTACTATGAAACCACAAGACTTTGGTTTAAAAAGTTACTCTCTTGAGGATATTAAGGGTGGTACGCCGACAGAGAATGCCAATATCATTAGGGATATATTATCGGGTCAAGGAAAGGATGCACACAATGCAGCAGTGATCATTAACTGTGCTGCACTACTGTATTTACACAATAAGGCCGACTCTCTTACTCAAGCTGCGCAACTTGCAAGCGAGGTACTTGCCTCAGGTAAAGGCTTAACCACTTTATTAACATTGGTTAAACTTTCAAACCAAGATGTATCATCGACTCAAACTGAAATAAAGGCTGAAAAATAATATGAATACCGACACTAACACTTCAGCAGAAAAAAATATTTTAGAAAAGATAGTTGACAATAAACGCATTGAAATTGATGCTTTAAAAGTAAGCAAACCTTTAGCAAGCTTCATTGATGAACTCGTTCCGACAACTAAAGATATGTATGCTGCATTAACAAGAACTAAAGATAAGCCCTATGCTGGTTTTATTCTTGAATGTAAAAAAGCATCTCCTTCTAAAGGGCTTATCCGCCCAGATTTCGATGTTAAAGCCATTTGCCAAGTTTATGATAAATATGCCGCTGCGATTTCAGTATTAACGGATGAAAAATATTTCCAAGGTAACTTTGATTACCTAAAAACAGTAACCCAATCAGTAAACTGTCCAGTACTTAATAAAGACTTCTTTGTTGATAGCTATCAAGTATACCTAGCAAGATATTACGGTGCTGACGCAATTTTATTGATGCTCAGTGTATTATCAGATGAAGAGTACCTTGAGTTATCGGCAGTTGCCGAACAATATAACTTATCAATACTCACAGAAATATCTACTGAAGATGAGCGCGATAGAGCGATAAAGCTCAATGCAAAAATGATCGGTATCAATAATCGCAACCTACGTGATCTAAGTACTGATATTTCACGTACATTCGACTTTGCACCAACGATACCGGACGATAGAATCATTATTTCTGAATCAGGCATTTATTCTCACTCTCAAGTGAGAGAATTAGCCCCTGCTGTTGATGGATTTTTAGTGGGTAGTTCATTAATGGATCCCAAAAACAATCCTTATCAAGATATAGATTTAGCGTGTCGCAAGCTCATTTACGGTAATAATAAAGTCTGCGGATTAACAGATATAAAATATGCTAGCGCAGCCGCTGATGAAGGTGCACGTTTTGGGGGACTTATTTTTGCAGAGAAATCCCCTCGCTATGTTACTAAGAAACAAGCACAGGCTATTATCAAAGCAGAGCCCAAGTTAGAGTATGTCGGCGTTTTTGTGAATGAAGATCGTGATGAGATTATTGAATTAGTGAAAGCACTACACTTAAGTGCCGTGCAGCTTCATGGGAGTGAAGATATCCAGTATATTGAGGCTTTAAGCACTGAACTCTCCCAGAATGACTGTGGCTTTTGTCAAGTATGGCAAGCTAGCCCTGTAGCACAAAGTGTACCTTCACTTAACCCAAATGTCAGCCATCATGTACTTGATGGCCAAAGCCCTGGCAGTGGCAAAACCTTCGATTGGCAAGTGTTAGCTTTGAGTGAGCAAAACTTATCAAACAGCTTTTTAGCTGGAGGCTTAAACAATGGAAATATTGGCAAAGCCCTCGAGCAGTTAACCCATGTGGATTTATTTGGTCTAGACCTCAACTCCGGTGTAGAAGATAGCCCAGGTATAAAATCAAGCGACAAGCTAGCACAAGTATTTTCGAAAATTAGGAATTATTAAGATGTCAGATATTAATCAGAATACTCAAGAAAAAGAATTAAATAAAACCCGCTTACCTGCTTATTTTGGTGAATTTGGTGGTATGTATGTTGGGGAATTGTTAGTCCCAGCACTTGAACAATTAGAACAAGCTTTTATCGAGTCTCAAACCGATGAAGCCTTTTTAACCGAGTTCAATAATTTATTAACAAAATATGCAGGCCGACCTACGCCATTAACTTGTTGTCGTAACATTGTAAAAAATCCACTGGCTAAAATTTACTTAAAACGTGAGGATCTATTACACGGTGGAGCACATAAAACTAACCAAGTTTTAGGTCAAGCTCTGCTAGCAAAGCGCATGGGTAAAACTGAAATAATTGCTGAAACGGGTGCTGGACAACATGGAGTGGCAACAGCTATTGCCTGTTCATTACTTGGTTTGAAATGTAAAGTTTACATGGGCGCAGTAGATTGTGAACGACAACAACCTAATGTTTTTCGTATGAAATTAATGGGCGCAGAAGTTATTCCGGTAACCGCTGGCTCAGGAACATTAAAAGACGCCGTTAATGAGGCACTAAGAGATTGGTCTGCAAATTATGAAAATGCGCACTATTTATTAGGCACGGCTGCAGGACCTCACCCATTCCCGACTATAGTTCGTGAATTTCAAAAAATGATTGGTGAAGAAGCCAAAGCACAGTTTTATGAAGAGGAAGGTCGTTTACCGGACTATGTTATCGCCTGTGTTGGCGGTGGTTCAAATGCTATAGGTATATTCCACGATTTCATTAAAGAAGAAGGTGTTAAACTTATTGGTGTTGAAGCAGGTGGGAAAGGTATTGATACTAAACACCATGGTGCAACACTTGTTGCAGGCACAAAAGGCATGTTGCATGGAAACTACACCTATATAATGCAAGATAAATCAGGTCAAATTGAAGAATCTTACTCAGTTTCGGCTGGCCTTGATTACCCTGCCGTTGGTCCACAGCATGCATTTTTGAAAGATACTGGGCGGGCACAATATGTTCCTATTAATGATGATGAAGCATTAGCGGCATTTCAAGCTTTAGCTATGAATGAAGGTATTATTCCTGCACTTGAGTCATCTCACGCCCTTGCACATGCATTGAAAATGGCAGAAGCAGCCACTGAAGAAACAATTTATTTGGTAAACCTTTCTGGTCGTGGTGATAAAGATTTAGCACATGTACATTCCATTCTTTCACCTGATGAAGCTTCAACAGCGAAAACAGTTAAACATAGAGGAGAAGCATAATGACACACTCAAATATTCAACAAGCGGGTGCTCGTTATCAAACCTCGTTCGCCGCATTGAAAGAGAAAAATGAACAAGCTTTCATCCCTTTTGTTATGATTGGCGATCCTAATGCAGAACAGTCATTTGCAGTAATCAAAAGTTTAATTGATGCTGGGGCAGATGCTTTAGAGTTAGGTATTCCGTTTTCAGACCCAAGTGCTGATGGTTTAACTATTCAAAATGCAGCACTTCGCGCTTTAGGTGCGGGCATTAACACCGATACATGTATTGATATATTAAAACAAGTTCGAGAATACGCTCCACAAATACCCATTGGCTTATTGCTTTATGGCAACTTAGTTTTTGCTCGCGGTATTGACAACTTTTATCGAGATATGAGTGAAGCTGGTGTTGATTCAGTATTAATTGCTGACGTCCCTATTAGAGAGAGTGAACCCTTTCGAGAAGCAGCATTAAAATACGGAATTGCGCCTATTTTTATTGCTCCCCCTAACGCCAGCGATGAAATATTACGTGCAGTATCCTCATACTCTCGTGGTTATACTTATGTATTAAGTCGCGCGGGCGTGACAGGCGTAGACACTGCAGAAAGCCCAAAGAACACGGTAACTACTACAGCAAACAAGTTAATTGACAGTTTAGTAAAATATCATGCTGCTCCTCCAATACTAGGATTTGGCATCTCAACACCGCAGCAAGTTAAAGATGCCCTTAGCGCAGGAGCACTAGGCGCAATTAGTGGTTCGGCAGTAGTTAAAATTATTGAAGATAACTTAGCCGACAATAATAAAATGCTCATTGGTTTAGCTAATTTTGTTAGTGAAATGAAAGCAGCAACGAGATAATAAACGTCTACAAAAGTTATGCTTTTCAAACGAAAAGATAGCAGAGCACATAATAAAGGAGCTATTTTTAGCTCCTTTTTATATTGCTTTTGTTTAAATTCTGAACATGCGTAGTGATAAAAAAATTATCACTAATGTTAAACCGATAAAGAGCAATGCTAAAAAATGATATAAACTTCGTTGCACTTTAATTTTAGCGCGTATAAATATCCCTTTTGAGCCTTCGTCGTTCCTTGGGATATTATGAAAAAGAGAAAGTAATATATTAAATAGTAGTAACCATATCAAGCCAACAAAACTTAACATAGCATAAGGGTTGGTCGACTGCGTTGGCAAAGATGCTTGCAGCACCTGGGTAACAATAATTGCAACAAGGAGTGCTGCCACTATGTAAGTCAACTTACGAAATGGTTGCAACTTTGAAGATAGCTTTTCTAATATTTCCAACATGTACAACCCAACTCTGAAATGACTCTATGATTCACGAAGAAGTGATGTTCAAGACTTACCATACTGACTGATAATACTTTGCCTTAGTAAATTATAGCGATAAACGAACAAATATTATAATCTAAACAGAAAAAATGCGACTCAATGAGTCGCATTTTTATAACTAGCTTATACGGTGCGTCCTGCACACATATTAATGATCTCATTTCTTCCTTGAACAACTATCCTTAGTATATCCTTTATGAATCCATTCATATCCATGTTGGGTAACGATTACGTTCCCTATTCAATCATCCATAATTAGTGTCTTCCTGACGCTATTTCCTTTAAAGCTTACAATTCAACAAGTCCGTGTTTTTTCCTTTAGTTAACCTTCCTTAATTAACATTCCTTGGTAATAGTCTTCCATTACTACTGTCTTCCTGACCTTGGTTATCCTCACCAAGTCACATCCTTGTTCATATCATCCATAGTGGCATCCTACCACTAGACTTCGTCCTTAAAGCCTCCTTGTTAAACCCTATTAAAAATAACACTAACGTGTAATTCCTAATTAAAGCATCCTGCTTTAGGTTTTCCTTTTATCTTATACAAGCATCCTTACTCACATCTTCCTTGAATTGCATCCATTGCATCCTATCTATTCAACTCTATCCCTGAGTTATGCTACCGTCCTCGGTAAGTCCTTAAGTTACTAGATTCCATCTTAGTAACGGCATCTTCCTTAATCGCATTACAAGTAACGCCGAAGCCCCCTGCTCCTTGTCTTCCTGACATGATTGATAATACTCCTAAATATAGTTTATCGAAGCGGGTTAATAACAAAGATCCAAATGTAAAAACAATGTAACAATAGGTTTTTTGAATTTATCTTTATTAATCAGCACTATATATTTTATTTTTTTATGTTTTAGCGAGAATTGCCAACATATCTCACGCTGATGTAGGATATGTCTTACAAAGAATATAGAGGTTTGTCAGTACTATTTTTTGTCTGGGAATGTACCAAAATAAATTTGGTTCAAAATGGGGATTATCGAATAAATTTTTATAACTGTATAATTTATTAAAACCTATAAAAAATGCGACTCGTTGAGTCGCATCTTTATAACTAGCTTATATGGTGCGTCCTGCACACATATTTAATGATCTCATTTCTTCCTTGAACAACTATCCTTAGCATATCCTCTATGAGTCCACTCATATCCATTTAGAGAAACAATTAAGTTTCCCATTTAATCATCCATAATTTTCGTCTTCCTGACATTGGCTATTATCACTAAGCCACATCCTTCATTCCTTTGTGGTTTCCTACCACTTGACTCTATCCTTAAAGTCTCCTTATCAAACCCTATCCTGAATAACACAAAAATATTATTTAGAATTAAAGCGTCCTGCTTTAGGTTTTCCTTTTATCTGACACAAGCATCCTTACTTATATCTTCCTTGAATAGCATCCATTGCATCCAATTTTCTCAACTCAATCCTTAAGTTATAGTTACCGTCCTCGGTAGTCCTTAAGTCACTAGATTCCATCTCAGTAACTTGCATCTTCCTTAATTGCATTACAAGTAATGCTGAAGCCCCCTGCTTCTTGTCTTCCTGACAGGAATAATAATACCCTAAATATCACTGCTCGAAGCGAGTTAACAAATAAGATCCAAATACAGAAATAACATTACGATAAATAACAACATTTAACACTTAACAATCAACATGTTATATTAATAGTTCAAATGAAGCAGCAGAAATTGCCAATATATCTCACAGTGACGTAAGACATGTCTTACAAAAAAAATAGCACTTGTTCAGTGCTATTTTTTATTGGGGAATGAAATTAGGGTAAAAGAGACTAAGAGTAGCCTCAATAAAAGCAAAGAAATAACATTTATTCTTCTTTATCTCGATAATGAACCATCACAGAGCCACAGACATTACCTACTGTGACCTCTTTTACCGTGTGATAATCAACCTGTTTGAAGAACTCTTTAAATTTTCCTGATGTAGCATACACTGCGACACCCTCGCTATCAGGGTGTTCATCAAGAACTGTATTTACAGCAGCCATTAAATAATGACCAAAACCATGCTGCTGATGCAGAGGATGAACTGCAATAAAGGATAAAAAGTGAAATATTTTTAAAGGTACAGCAGCCAATACGGTTTGCTCTTTTTGCATCATTTGTTTGGTACTAAAGTAACCGGCATTCAACAGCATCTTTAAACGCCAATGCCAAAAACGATCACTTGCCAATGTTTCATCAGGGCTATTAATACAAGCAACACCAACCATAGCCTCACCTAGATACAAACCAATCATAGGCTGTTTAGCTTGCCAGAAAGCATTAAGTTCTTCTCTGATAGCACCACGAAGACGTTGTTCATAATCTTCTTTATCGCTTTTAAAAATATCTAAAAAAACGGGATCATCATGATAGGCTTGATATAAAAGTGACGCGGCTAATTTCAATTCATGAGCACCCAAATAAGTCGCTCGAATATTAACGTCTTGATTTATATTACTATCAACACTACTTTCTACCGATACTGTCTCACTCATTATTATCCCTACTCTGACGGTGGATTATCTTTAATTTAACAACCCACCATACCAGTATAATTTCAAATAGGTCAAATTTAATAAGTTTATACAAATTGTTACTATAGATGTGGGGTTAAAAAAATACCCCGCAATGCGAGGTATTTAAAAGCTAACAAAACCAATAATTAATTTACTATAACCTTATCAATTTTTGAATAATCTCCACCATTTCCAGTTTCCACTAGTTGACCATTAATAAATTGGAGGAAAGTACATTCATCTTTTGTCGTTAAACCATCTTTATGTTTGCGTTGGGTACGATAATATAGAACGCGTACTGTGTTATCGCCATCGGCATAAGTCTCAGAAAAATCAGAAACGCCTAACTGTTCTTGTATATCCATAAACGAAGTGCCTAATTGTATTTTGGCAATTTTCTTACGATTTTTATAAGTTCGGTCTTCGTTATCTCCAACAAAACCATGATCCATTCCATCATCATTTATTTTAATAACACAGCCAGATAATGTCATAGCTAGTGGTACTGCAATCAGTAAAGCTATTATTGATTTTTTCATGTCTATATTTCCTAAGGTATTTTTAATATTTATTATAATGCTCAAATGTATTAAAGCAAAAAACAAGCCAAACACCTAAGTAATTGAATTTAAATAATTTTAAAAATTAAAGAAATGTAAGCCAAGACATCTTTAGCTATATTGGCTAAAATATAGTTAAATTAATTAATCATATTCAAAATCAGTAAGTAAAATGACAATTATCGATGAAATTTTAATCTGCGCGAATCAATTAGCTAACGCAGGAAAAAAGCCGACTGTTGCTTTAATAAAATCAAAGCTCAGTCAACGTGCTCCATTAGCCACGGTAATAACTACTCTGAAAGGTTGGCAGCATCAACCCGATTTCATTGCCCCGACAATTGATGAAGAACAACAAGTGAATAACGATTCATCGACAAAAAACACGTCTGAATTACTTGAATCCTTACTTGAAAATGGCGTAATAAAAAAAGTGATTCAACAATCATTAGCTCTGGAATTAACTGAAATGAAAAAGGAGCTATCTGAGATGAAGTTGCTCATCAAAAATTTAAGTGAGCAACTGACTAAAAAATTGGATTGATTTTAACCTTTATTCCTATTATTTTTCACTCACTAAACTTTTATGAGTTAACTGATTTATAAATTCAGCTAATGAGTCGCTGAGTTTTTTATGCGGCTTACAACCAACTTGTTCGACCCAGACTTCTCCACTACTATTATCTACAGAAATAATCATATCGTCCTCATCGGTAACAGCGAAGAAAATAGTTTCACCTTGCTTTAATCTTTGCTTCATTAAAATATGACCGATGATGTTTTCTTGTAACCGTTCAAAGTCTTCTTTGTTCCAAGCAAAGAGAAGAGATAATTCACCTTCATCACACAGCGCTTCAATATCGCCACTATAAAAAGTGGTGAAATATATTTTAATATCTGGATGTAATTCAATGTTTAATGCTGACTCGACATTTACAAAAGAGAGTGCTTCTTCTTTTTTATCAGTTGATTGCTCACTTTCCATTGCAACGGCTTGCCAGTAATGGCGACTAGTATCATGTGAACCTAGCTCACAAGGTGATGGCCATAGTTCATCATGTTCTACTGTAGGAAGATGCCCAAATTGCTCGATGTGTTGTTTACTATAGTTTTTACTGAAGTTCAAAAGCGCTTGCGTTAAAGTTTTATTTGTAGATGTCATATAAAGAAAAGATCCTTTAAAATAGCGAGATACTAGCTCACTACTGAAAAATTTTATGGCCAATTATCAAAATGCAACGGAACTCAGCAAATTAACACTGGGAAAAAGTACACAATATTGCAGCGAATATACCGCAGATTTGCTACAAGGAGTACCTAGAAGTTTAAATAGGGATGACTTAGCACTAAATCAAAGCAATTTACCTTTTGTGGGTGAGGATGTTTGGTATGGATATGAACTATCATGGCTAAATGAAAAAGGTAAGCCCGTTGTCGCTGTTGCTGAATTTCGCTTTGCTTGCACCAGTGCCAATATTGTTGAGTCAAAGTCGTTTAAGCTTTATTTAAATAGCTTTAATCAAACACGGTTTGCCAGTGTTAAAGACGTTGAGCAAGTATTAACTAAAGATCTATCAAAAATAGCAGGCTCTGAGGCAAACGTAAATTTGTTTGGTGTTGATCACTGTCCTGCCTTAGATATTGCCAAAAAAGCAGATAAATGTATTTGTATCGATGGGGAAGATATCAGCATAGATAACTATCAATATGACGCACAATTGCTAGCTACAGCACAAGATGAAACAACAGGTACTCAAATTGAAGAGCATTTAGTTAGCCATCTATTAAAATCTAATTGTTTAATAACCAATCAACCAGATTGGGCAAGCATCTATATCCATTACCGTGGTAAAGCTATAGATCACTCAGCACTGTTAAAGTATTTAATATCTTTTCGCCAACACAATGAATTTCATGAACAATGCGTCGAAAGAATCTACTGTGATTTACAGCAATTTTGTCAACTTGATGAGTTAACCATTTTCGCACGCTATACTAGGCGGGGGGGATTAGATATTAACCCGTTCAGAAGTAGTCATACTGACCAAGCTCCTTTTGCCAGAACATTACGCCAATAATAGATATCATTTCTAAAGCATAAAGCGACATAAATGCACGCTTTATGCTTTCATATAGCTATTTCTTTTCTGGAAAGTCTACACCCGTCCATGCTTTAAAAAATGCTTTTTGTTCAACACTTGCCTTTGCAATAGGAATGATTTTTAACTTATTTTTAGGTATCGCAGCCAGTTTAAGGCGACTAGTTGTTAATTTATCTCTTCGAAAATATGTAACCGTAATAGTTTGCTCAGGTTTAAAGTCTTTTATACGATTATCAAGTTCATTATCGAGCATGCGCAATCCATCAATAGCAACAATGACATCTTCTGTAGTAAGTCCCGCATGCCATGCTGGACTATTTTTTTCTACCGATGAAACAATTAAATTATGATTATCTTGCTTAGCTTTAAGACCAGTCCATGCTTTAGATTGCTCACTCGATTTATCTTTAATACTTTTAGCATAACTCATCTTGAGACCAGCTTTAGCTAATAAAAGGGTAAAATCAATTTTTGTTGTACCTTGAATATTTTCTTGCCACCAAACTTGATAGTCGTCACCTGTTATTTGCTCTAATATACTTAAAACATCTTGTTCATTATAGCCTTTTGGTAGGCGATGTTGTTGGTATAGTTGATTGTGAGCATTACGATAACTTTTTGATAATCTAGTTTTAGTGAGTATATCAAAATCAAGTAACCAAGAGGCTAAGAAGCCTTCTGAATAGATGTTCACGCTATGGTTATTACCATAATCCCCTCCCTCACTTATCCAAGCATCAAAGCTTGCTTGTGCCACATTCTGACTTTCTTTTCCGGCTTTATGATCATGAGCTGTAATACGTTTAGCTAACGCAGTGAAGAATTCATCTGTCGTCATTAAATTACCACGTAATAAAAGCTGGTATTGCAAATAACTGGTTGACCCCTCTACTAACCATAACAAGTTAGAATAATTTTCTTGTTGATAATCATAAGGCACAATACCTTTCGGGCGATACTGCTTTACATTCCATGTATGAACAAACTCATGAGCAGCAACGGCAATAAAGCTGAGGTAATCTTTTCGAGTGGAAAATTTAAAACGTGAACGCTGAATGATGGTTGAATTTACATGCTCTGTTGCACCGCGAGCACCACTCGTTGCATGCACCATAAAGACATAGCGCTTAAAAGGATATCCCTGCCAAATGTGCTTGCTTTGCTTTACCAATATTTGTAAATCTTTCACCATTTTCGCACTGTCGTAATTACCTTCTCCCCATATGACCAGTTCATACTGTCGATTATCAACGCTAAACTGATGGTGTTCATTAAGACCACTTTCAATGGGAGAATCGACTAGTTGATCATAATTATGGGCAATAAATTGATGGCTATTTTTACCGGACTCAAGACCAGAAAAGCTTTGCCATAATTTAGGTACTGAAAGCTGTACGATATGTTCTGAACTTCTACTCGCCTTACTGTACATAACAACGGCAGAGCTATCTAAAAAAGCATGACTATCATCAATATGGCGAGTTCTTTTCGCCAATTCGTTTGCATAGATTTGGTAAGTTAAAGTGATTTTTTTATTTTTAGCATCATTCACCTGCCAAGTGTTTTTATTTATTTTATGCCAGCTAAGCACATTATCTTGGCTATCTTTAGCAATGAATTCTCGAATTCCATTGGCTAAGTTCAGCGTCTCGTAGCGACCGGTACGCCAAGTAGGAAGATAAAAATTGACCTTGTTCTCATTTATTTGCTCAAATTTAAGTTCGACGGTAGCTAAATGGTGTTCTGGTTGCTCTAAGTTAATGTTAACTTCTACACTCGCATTAGCTGGTATTAGCTGTGTAAAAAATATAGATATCGCTATTATTAATTTAATTTTATAGTTAAATACGTGCGTAAATTGTCTCATTATTAGTACACAAAATTGTTGCTTTAAGATGGCAGTATTTTACCAATGAAAAATTGCTTAATACTATTAAAATTTAATATGGAACAATGAAAGTGATTTTTTTTCACTCACATACTGATAAATAACATTTTTATGGTATAAACTGTCTTATAATAAGAACAAAGTAATAGTCTAGTATTAAAGTATTTATCAAGATAAATAACAGCTAAGATAACGTTAATCATCTTGTTTAGACTATATTACGCACTAACTATTCCTCTGCATTAGGATTTATTGGTTTTATGAATGACAGTTCTGTTGCCCAAAAGCAGCTAGTTGCACTAAAAAGAAAACTTGATACTGCAATCGAGTCTCGTAGTTTACTAGAAGATGATTTTAATCTGCAATCTAATCTGCTTATTCAGTTTATTGGTAAACTAACGCTGGTTTCCAAAGGTATTGATCTTGAACTAGATAATCGCCTAGCGCAATTAAGAACCCTATTTACCAAGTCAGCTCCAATCTCTGAAATTGAAGAAAAAATTTCAGTTATTTCAAAATTGTTGCAACAACACAGCATAGCCAATAGAAAAAATATTGCTCATGTGCATGAGCAGTTTAATCAAGCAGGTGAAAGCTTACAAAAAATAAATGGCTTACCAGGCGATTTACGTAGAGATCTGCGTACGTTGTTAACAGAAACTAAAGACGGTAAAGATTCTTTAATCCAGTACATTCCTCTATTAAGTCAATTATTGACATTTTATGACCATTCTCTAAAAGCCAAGAGTGGTATGGTTAACCAAGGTATTTTGCAGGCTCCTCCAGTTACATTACCCGAGAGTAAAAACGCTATAATAAGTGGCTCTGTAGTCCTCGATGCTCAATTCCTTGAAAAGATTTCAATTTCACTCAGTGCTTTGTCATTATCTAAAGCACACACTAATGATTTATTAGCCATTAAGAAAAAGCTTTTGGCTAATAAATCCAGCGATAAAATACTTCAAAATTTCATTGATATTTTTGATGTTATTGTCGCCGACTTTAAAGATGAACAAAGAAGTGCTAAGAATTTTTTAACCAGCCTAAGTGCAACGTTAACAACGGTGCAAAGCGCAGTCAAAGAGACGATTGTTACGCAGAAAACCTCTCAAAAAACCAATGATATGATCAACTTGAAGTTGCAAAGCCAACTACTGGATATGACTGGGGCCGTAGAGAAAGCGTTAACATTGAGTCAAGTAAAAGAAGATATTAATGAAAAACTACAAATAATTGCTAATACGTTAGAACAAAAATCAAAATTTGAACAACTGAATCATCAACAATTAGCTGATAAGCTTAATGACATGTCGGCAAAAGTTGAACAACTTGAACAACAGAGCGAGATGTTTGAAGAAAAGCTTGCCGAACAGCAAAGAAAAAGCATGCAAGATGCTCTTACTAAACTCGCTAACAGAGCTGCTTTTGATGATTTTTTTGCAAAAGCCATGATCCGTTTTCATCGTAAATCGTTTCCACTTGCCTTAGTCGTTATTGATATTGATGACTTTAAAAAGATAAACGATACTTATGGTCACACGGCCGGTGATAAAACACTGCAAGTCATTGCCAATTCAATTGTAAAAAATGTGAGTAAAGGAGTTTTTGTTGGTCGTTATGGTGGCGAAGAGTTTGTGCTCATTTATTCTAAAATCCAAGAAGAAGCATTATTCGCAGAACTCAATGCTTTGAATAACTTCGTAGCTCGCCTACCTTTTAAGTTTAAAGCGAATAAAGTAAGCATTACCCTTTCAATTGGCGCAACGCATATAAAACCTGACGATAATATCCATATTGCTTTTGAACGCGCAGACCAAGCGATGTATAAAGCGAAAAAAGAAGGTAAGAACCAAGTTATTTACGTTAAGTAGCGATATAAAGACACGGCTTAATCGCAGCCTTCAACATCTCACCAAGAACAGCTGTATTTTATCATAAGTGATTAGCATAAAAGGAGTGAGCTATGCATACTCAAATTAATCCGGTTGGAAATATGAATTTGCTTTCGCAAGCAGAAGTTGACCAACTGCAACAATCAGTTAGTAGTACCTTATACACACTTTATCGAAACTGTTACCTTGCTGTACTCAACGCAGGTTCAAATACTGATGATGCCGAAGAGATTTATCAAAAATACCTTTCATTCGAAATACAGGTATTAAGACGAGAACGTGGCGTCAAAATAGATTTAAAGAACCCACCGACTCACGCTTTTGTTGACGACAAAATAATCCGAGGCATTAGAGAACACCTATCGGCAGTATTACGCGATATTCTTTTCCTCCATAGTAGCTACAAAAAAGTGCCCTGCTCGTCGGAAAGTATTACCGATGCAATTTTTGATATCTTAAGAAATGCCGATGTAATATTGCCAGAAACCGAAGCGAACTTAGTTACTTGCTGGGGTGGTCACTCAATCAAACATAACGAATATAAATATACTAAAGATGTCGGTTACCAACTTGGTTTACGCGCATTTAATATATGTACCGGTTGTGGTCCTGGCGCTATGAAGGGTCCTATGAAAGGCGCAACAATTGGCCACGCTAAGCAACGTATCAAAGAAGGACGTTATATAGGTTTAACCGAACCAAGCATTATTGCCGCAGAGCCACCAAACGCAATAGTAAATGAATTGGTAATCATGCCCGATATTGAAAAACGCTTAGAAGCGTTTGTTCGCATGTCGCATGGCATTATTATATTTCCTGGAGGAGCTGGAACTGCCGAAGAGTTGCTCTATATTTTGGGCATTATGCTTAATGAAAATAATTCGCAGCAACAGTTACCTATTATTCTTACGGGCCCTGCAAGTTCTATTGAATATTTCAATGAAATAGATCTTTTTATTGGTGCCACTCTCGGTAAAAAAGCACAGTCGTTATACCAAATAATAGTTGATGATGCCGTTAAAGTAGCCCAAGTAATGAAGCAAGGTTTAGATAAAGTACTTGCACATAGAAAAGCAACAGGTGATGCCTTTCATTTTAATTGGTCACTTACGATTGCCGATGACTTTCAACACCCTTTTGAGCCTACGCATGAGAATATGGCAAATCTAAACATTAGTAATGAACTCCCTACGGCAGAACTCGCCGCTAATTTACGTCGCGCCTTTTCAGGGATAGTTGCAGGTAACGTAAAATCAGGAGGCATCAAAGCAATTAGAGAGTTTGGTCCTTTTGAAATATCTGGAGATAAAAAGATCATGGCACTTATGGATAAATTACTTGCCTCGTTTGTAAAACAACAACGTATGAAGCTACCTGGTAGTGAGTATATTCCCTGTTATAAAGTTATTGAGGGTTAATATTGTCCGCTCACTTAATACTTATTGATGCTCTAAATTTAATCCGTCGTGTGTACGCAGTGCAAGAGCGTCCTTTTATCCAAATAAAACAGGATCACGACGATGAGCTATCTGCTAGTACCTTAAAACAAGTACTATTTAACACGCAAAATACCTGTGTAAACGCTTTAATAAAAATTATCGACCAACATCAGCCGACGCACGCATTGGCAGTATTTGATAGTCAAGAGCCCTGCTGGCGGTATCAGTTATTTGAGGGCTATAAAAAAGGCAGAAAAAAAATGCCTGATCATCTTGCAAACAAATTAATCGATATTCAAGATGCTTTTATGGAGCAAGGTGTTGATTCATTGACATCCGATGAAGATGAAGCTGATGACCTTATTGCTACTTTAGCGGTAAAGATGGCACTTCACGGTCAAAAAGTTACTATTATTTCTACTGATAAAGGTTTCCTACCTTTACTTAGCCCTAACATACATATTTATGACTACTTTAATCGTCGTTATTTGGATGAAGAACATGTTCAAAGTAAGTTTAGTGTTAAGACTTCTCAATTGATAGATTTTTGGACGCTGACTGGCGACAATACCAATAAAATTGAAGGTGTTAGTGGCATTGGTCAAGTTAATGCGGCAAAGTTACTCAACCAATATGGTTCATTGAAAGCAATACTTGAAGCCTCTGATTTAAAAGACTCACTTGCAGAGAAGTTAGCACAAAGCCTCGAACAGATGGATTTGGCAAGAAAGCTACTAACCTTGAAACAAGATATTCCTTTAGGCTTTAATTTAAAAGATATCCGCTTAACAACCTCTTCATCTGCCTCCTAAATTAATGGTAATATAACGCTAACTAATGATGATAAAAGCTAATAATAGAAAGAAAGATAAATAACTATGAATAAAAAAATAATCGGTCGAATCTTACTTGCCCTGGCGGTTTATGGCATTTTTGTTGCCCTTGTTATGACTTTTTATGATGACAGCCCTGATCAGATGAAATGGAAAGACAGGGAAGCGTATAATCGTCAATTCATTGCAAAAGTCACGTTAGACAACTTTACTTTTGAGCAAGCATTAACTCAATTAGGAAGCCCTGACATCACTGAAGCGAGAATGATTGATGAAGTAAACTACCAAGTTATGTTTTATCGTACTCAGCACGTAAAATCAGATGGTATCACTACGCAAGATGAATGCACCTTTCTACTATTTGTTAATGGAGCACTTAAAGAAGTTGGCCTAGGGAATAATTACCCTGAGCAATGGGGAATAGTTAAAAACCATGTAAGTGTAAAGGTAAGTAAAAATCGACCAATTATAGACTAAAGTCAGATTGCCACTAGTTACGTAACCCTCTACTATCATTTGTTAAGTTACTAGGCCGTTAAAACAGCAAGTCTTTGTCGGTATCAGTAAAAGCTTTCAAGCTCGCTTACATAGCATTTCCATGATATAAAATGCCCTAATAAAAGTACTGAGCTGACCTTTAAATATATCAGCTATGCATTACGCAATTAATTAAATGTATGTTGTCGCTTATTACAAATTAAGAGACGACATATAACCCCCGAAGTATTATGACAAGGTGAACTTAATGACTAAACAAACCATCACGGTAATTCCTGGCGACGGTATCGGTCCAAGCATTATAGATGCTACGATTAAAATATTAGATAAAGCAGGCTGTGGTTTTGATTACGAATTCGCAGATGCGGGTTTAACCGCCTTAGAAAAGCATGGTGAATTAGTACCAGAAGAAACTATCAACCTTATCGAAAAAAATAAAATAACTTTAAAGGGGCCATTAACGACTCCTGTAGGTGAAGGTTTTACTTCAATTAACGTCACCTTACGTAAGCAATTTAAATTATACGCAAACCTTCGTCCTGTATTATCATTTAAGGGCACAAAGGCACGTTATGAAAATATTGATATTCTAACTGTCCGTGAAAATACTCAAGGCATGTATTCAGGTGCTGGCCAAGTTACTTCTGAAGACGGTACTGAAGCACAGGCAATGAGTATTGTCACTCGTGAAGGCGCTGAAAAAATATTAACCTTTGCTTACGAGACTGCCATCAAAGAAGGACGTAAAAAAATAACAGCTGTTCATAAAGCTAATATTCTAAAGTCGACTTCAGGTTTATTTTTAAAAGTTGCTCGTGAAGTTGCTCTACGTTACCCAGAAATCGAATCTACAGAAATGATTGTAGATAACTGCTGTATGCAATTGGTTATGAATCCAGAACAGTTTGATGTCATCGTAACAACGAACTTGTTCGGTGATATTTTGTCTGACTTATGTGCTGGTTTAGTTGGCGGACTTGGTATGGCGCCAGGTGCTAACATTGGTGAAGACTGTGCCATTTTTGAAGCTGTACACGGCAGTGCACCAGATATTGCAGGTAAAAACTTAGCAAACCCAACATCAGTTATACTTGCAGCAATTCAGATGCTTGAATATTTAGATATGGGTGATAAAGCAGAAAAAATTAGAGCGGCTATTACTGATGTTATCGCAACAGGTGATAGAACTACTGGTGATTTAGGTGGAACTCATGGTACTACTGATTTTACTGAAGCAGTACTTGAGAGACTTTAAGTAGCCCTTTATTAATAGAATGATTTAAAAAAGGCCCTCAAGTTTATTAAAACTTGAGGGCCTTTTTATTTGAATCCAATTTATATCAATGTGATAGATAAATCACATATTCATTAACTACTCTTTAGTACTTAATGGCGCTGGAGAAAGTAAACGTGCGTGTACAGTAACTTCTTCACGGTCATAATAAAGATGTTTTGCATAAAGCTCATATCTCAAATTATGCAAAGCGAATGCATCTTTCATCGCCTGTAAATCGTTGGTAACTTGTTGGAAACGACCTTTCATTGGCAGTTTTAAGTTAAATATAGCTTCTTTACAGTAGCCATGTAATAACCATTCACTCATCAGCTTAGCCACTCGCTGAGGCTTTTCAATCATATCACAGACTAACCAATGAACATTTTTCTTCAATGGTATGTATTTAAAGCCATCCATCATCTTATGCTTTACTTGCCCCGTTTCCATTAAGGATTCAGCCATAGGACCGTTGTCTATTGCTGTTACCATCATGCCACGGCGTACTAATTGATAAGTCCAACCGCCAGGTGCTGAGCCTAAATCAACGGCATTCATACCTGATGTTAATCGTTCATCCCATTCATCTCGAGGAATAAAATGTAAAAAGGCTTCATCAAGCTTTAAAGTAGAGCGACTTGGTGATGCACTAGGAAATTTTAATCTAGGGATGCCCATAACATGTGGAGAGCTATTACGTGCTAATGAGAAGCCTAAAATAACTTCTTGTCCGCTTAGAAATAACGCATGTAAAATTGCGCCTTCAGGATCATCGGCAGAATTGTTACCCTTCTGAGTAAGCACCTTATTTTTACGTAACGCTTGACGCAAAGGTACCGACAATTTTCGACAAAACTTACTTAACGATTTACCATCGTTATCATCAGCCATTTCCATACGTAAATCACTGTATTGCCAGTCATTACCTAATACTTCAGTAATAGCTTCAACACGATTGTAATCTGGAAGATCTATTTTATCAGTTACCGTAACAAACCACTGACGAGCGAAAATAAGTCGCTTAAGCGGCAACTTATTCATTAATGCTTCGCCATGTGCACTTTCATGTAAATGAAAAAACACTAATCCTTGGTTTTTCTTCAGCTCTAAATAGCCATACATTTCATTCCAAGCAGCTTTTTCTTGGATTTCTGCGCCACACTCTTTTTCAAAGCCTGGTCGACAAAATAATACAATGGAGGTCATATGTTGTTTTTACCTTCTATATCTAACATTCACCTTTATTTAAGGTTGAGCGTAAGAGTATTAACACGACAACAAAGTGTCGTTAAAAATTATTTTTACCTTCTAGCGCTAACAATAGCCAAGCGAGCGCAAAAGAAATGCCACCAAAAGGTGTTAACTTCCCGATAACGGCAAGTTCAAAAAAAGACTTAATATATATTGTGCCGCAAAAGCATAAAAGACCTACGACAAAGGCAAAACTTGCAGCAAGTAATACCTTAGAAGGCTTAGTTGTTTTCAACCAAACCAATGTAGCGAATAGCGCAAGAGTATGAATAAATTGATATTGTAGCGCTGTTGCTAAACTAGATTGCACTTTTATAGGCAATGTTTGACCACCGTGTGCTAGCCAAGCGCCGAATAGTACAGAAAAACAGCCACTGATACCAACAATAATCATCAAGCATTTAAGTAAAATAGCCGTACTATTTAATTTTATATCCTGCTGCTGGTTTATATTAGTAGAATTCATATCTTTTTCTCATGTTTGGCTTTGTTGTTAACTGCTAACAGTTAACTGTTCAATAAACGTCACAATTTCTTCAACAGCACGTTGCATGTGTGCCTGATGAGTAAAACCTGATTTAACCCTCGGTTTTAAACTGTGGTCACCGTCTTCTAGAAATACACATTGGCAGTGCTCAGCTAGCTGATAACTGACAATCTCAGCTTTATTACCTAAAGTATCACGGTCACCTTGTACAATTAACACTGGTTTATTGGCATCAACCAAAGGTTCAAGGCGTAGTTTTTCTGGTTTTTTAGTTGGGTGAAACGGATAACCTATACAAAAAACACCTGATATTTGATTAAGTAAACTACTTTTTAATAGATCAGAATCTGCCACTAAGCTTGCCGCAACGCGTGACCCCATAGACTTACCACCAATAAACAGGGGTAACTGATGGTTTAATTGTTTTTCAACTACGTATTCAATCACGGCTTCATAACAAAGCAGCAACTTAGGCATTCTATCAGGGGGATATTTTTTACCGGTAATTTCCCTTTTATCCATAAAAGGGAAATTAAAACGTAATACATTAATGCCCAAGTTATTAAGTAACCGGGATGTTTCATTCATGAATTCATGCGACATATTAGCACCTGCACCATGGGCAAATATAACGAGTGCTTTAGCATCTTTGACAGTGTTCAAGAGTATATTGATCTCGTTACCATCTTCGCTAGCAATTATTTCTTGGTGATTCATTAACTTATTTGTCCATCAGTAATTTGTGCTTGCTCTGCTTCGACCATATCCAACATCCACTCTCTAAAAGCAGTAATTTTACCAATATCTTTTTGATTTTCACGACAGACGATGAAATAGGCGTTCTTACTCACTAAAACATCGTTAAAAGGGCAAACTAAGCGTCCAGAGTCAATATCAGGCTTAGCTAATACACTGTAAGCCAACGCAATGCCTTGTCCGTGTAGCGCCGCTTGTAAAACCATAGCAGAGTGACTAAAAATAGGTCCGTGATTTACGTTAGCCCCCTTAACACCCACTTGCTTAAACCAGCGTTTCCAATCTCTACGTGAAGTATCATGTAATAAGGTATGCTCAGACAAATCCTCTAATGTTAAAAGAGGTGGTTTGCCATTAGCAGCATTCTCTTGCACTAATAATGGAGAACAAACCGGAATTAGATATTCGGTATGCAATTTATCTGCATGAATATTTGGCCAACGACCTCGACCATAATAAATAGCGATATCGACATCTTCAGTTAGTGAGTTCTCCGGTTGATCAACCGCTTTGATCCTAACATCAATATCCTGATGCAATGAATTAAAAGCCGTTAACCTAGGGACTAACCATTGAATAGCAAAACTTGCTTGCGAGCTAACCGTTATTGCTCCTTTAGCACCACGCGCCAATAGTCGCTCAGTGGCTTCATGCAAAGAAGTAAAAATATCTTTAATATCCAAATAATACGATTGACCTTCCTCTGTCAGTAGTAAGGCACGGTTTTTTCGCATAAACAATTTAATGCCTAAATGATCTTCTAGAGATTTAATTTGATGACTTATTGCAGCCTGCGTTACAAAAAGCTCTTCTGCTGCTCGCGTAAAGCTGAGCTGCCTTGCCGATGCGTCAAATGCCCGCAAAGCGTTTAATGGTGGGAGTCTGCTAGCCAAAATTCACCCTGGATTGTTCAATAAAATTTAAATTATGTCGTTAAAAACTGCATAAAAACCTATAAATAGAGCATAACAATTATTCATTAGTTTTTCTAATGAATAACATTAATTAAAGTCATTTTTATTTTTTTACCAACTTGCGTATTATTCACGCCGTAGATGAAGGACATCATCTCAACGTTTTATGAAACTCAGGTATAGCGTGTGCTCCCAACCATACGCTTTATTTTTGAAGAATAAAACCAGTCCGAGAAAAGGTCCTAATAAATCTATAGGGTATTACAAACTTATTATTAGGTCATACATAGGACAAACTCATGAAAAAAAGCATTAAAAAAACTAATTTACTTGTCGCATTATTCGCCACTACTTTATTAAGTGCTGCAGCTACAGCTGCTGTACCAAAATCAGCACTTGTTAAAGCTGAGCCAGTGAACCGAACTCAACTTACTACTGCTGCACATAAAAGCCTAAAGGTTTCTTTAGCACCAGCAAAAATTATATTTACACAACAATCGTCTGACTCAGGCTTTGCTAAACAAAAGCAAACGGCTAATCAAAACAAGTCTATTACGATAACTAACGCAAGTTTAATTGCTGAATAATTAAAGTGAACTACACTGTGTAAAGTAATACTAACCACGGTGGTTATCACGCTTCATGTCGGTTCATTTTAACCAGCATGTTACCATATTTCAAAATGCTCGCACATTTACTGAAGTAAGATCTTAACTATAAAGATCGACAATAAAAAAGGTGTCCTAGGACACCTTTTTTTATTTGTTTAAATTATGACGAACGTCTTTACTTAGTTAATTTAAGTAAAGAATATGAGCTCGCTACATGCCTAAATTGCTAATCAGTTATTAATGGTGTAAAACCTTTCACTAAATCATCTATGGCCTTCATTTGAGCCAAGTAAGGCGCTAATTTATCTAGTGGTAATGCACAAGGACCATCACACTTAGCTGCAGATGGATCAGGATGTGCTTCAATGAATAAACCCGCTATTCCTATTGCCATACCACTACGGGCTAATTGCGCCGCTTGAGCACGACGACCATCCGCGCTATCACTTCGACCGCCTGGCTTTTGTAGAGCGTGCGTTGCATCAAAGATAACAGGTGCGTAATTTTTCATTTCGTCCATTGCCAACATATCAACAACTAGATTGTTATAACCAAAGCAACTGCCTCGCTCACACAAAATAATGTTTTCATTTCCTGCTTCACCAAATTTGGTAATAATATGCTTCATTTCATGTGCCGCAAGGAATTGTGGTTTTTTAACGTTAATCACGGCGCCCGTTTTAGCCATAGCTACCACAAGATCAGTTTGCCTTGCCAAAAATGCGGGCAATTGAATCACATCAACAACTTCACTTACCGGCTGCGCTTGATAAACTTCATGTACATCAGTGATAATCGGCACATTAAACGTTGATTTTATTTCTTCAAAAATCTTCAACCCTTCATCTAAGCCAGGGCCTCTGTAGGAGTTAACTGAAGAACGATTTGCCTTATCAAATGAAGCCTTAAATACATAAGGTATACCTAGTTTTTGAGTCACTTCAACATAATGTTCAGCAATTTTCATTGCTAGATCACGTGACTCAAGCACATTCATGCCACCAAATAATACGAAAGGTTGCTCATTAGCAACCTCAATGCCTTTAACTTTAACTGATTTAATTGTCATCATTTCTTCCTAAAAAAGTATTCTTAAACAAGTACCGTAATTCAACTATCAGGTATGTGCTAAAAGTAGCCTCATGTAATGCTTCAGCTTTAAGCTGTATAAATCAATTTAAAGGAAAAAGTACGAAGTTGACACTTATCAAGTAGAAAAGTATCAATGAGTACTTTTGACGCCTAAATATCTTCATACAACGACAAGGTGATGTTTTACTAACTAACGAGCTTAACTACCTATGATACGTAATAATTGTCCACATATCCAAGCCATGTAAGTACCTAGGGCATAACCTAGTACCGCAAGTAAAACACCAACGGGTGCTAATGATGGATGAAATGCTGAGGCAATTACTGGTGCAGAAGCTGCGCCACCTATATTCGCTTTACTACCTACCGCTAAGTAAAAGATTGGTGCTTTGATAAACTTACCAACAGCAAAGAGTAGAATAACGTGTATTGCCATCCAAATTAAGCCGATAACTACATATTTTGGTGCTTCAGCTATTTGCGTAATATCCATGTGCAAACCAATGGTTGCAACAAGAATATATAAGAAGCTGCTACCCACTTTAGAGGCGCCTACCGATTCAAGTCGTCTGACTTTGGTAAAGGATAAAGTCAAGCCAATAGAAGTTACTAAGACAATAATCCAAAATAACTTGCTGTGTAAACTGAATTTTTTCAGTTCAGGAAAGTTTTGTTGGAAAAATGGTACTAACAAATCTGCAGCAAAATGAGCAACACCAGCCGCACCAAAAGCGATGGCAATAATCAGCATGAAGTCTTTTAATTCAGGCGTGCGTCTATGCTCTTTGTCAAAAGCTTCAACATCAGCAATTAATTTATCGATTCCCGAGGTGTCTGCACCACTTTTAGCATCAATAGCTTTATGGTTTGCAGCAATATAAAGTAATACGGCCATCCAGAGGTTAGCTACAACAATATCTACCGTGACCATAATAGTAAATATCTTACCATCCGCTTCAAATATTTCTTTCATCGCCAGCATATTAGCACCACCGCCAATCCAACTACCAGCAAGCGCTGCCATACCACGCCAAACAGCTTCAGGACCTGTAACTCCGATAAGCTCTGGCCAAATAGCAGAAACAATTAACAAAGCAATTGGCCCACCAATGACGACACCCACAGTGCCTGTTAAAAACATAATAATTGCTTTGCTACCAAGCCCTGCAATGGCTTTAATATCAATGCTCAGTGTTAACAGTACTAAACAAGCGGGTAGAAGAAAATACTTCGCTACTTCATCAACTTGGCTAACTTCAGCACTCACTATGCCAAAGGTATTTAAAAAAGAAGGTAGTAAATAGCACATTAATAACGCTGGTACATATTTATAAAATTTTTGACAGGCGGAATTTTTACTCGTAGAGGTATAAAAAACCAAACCTAAGATAAGCGCCAAAAGCCCTAAGACTACCGCATCATTTGTAATGAGTGGCGCATTCGCCACAATATTTTCTTGCATCATTTTGCCTTTTATCTTTATTTATATTTTTGTTTTTGTTTTTGTTTTTTGTTCTTATTTTTATTCTTGATAAAGTAAAAATTCTAGTGAAGTACGTTATTACCTACATCAATTTTTTCAAGTTGAATTTTTAATATTTTCGCTGCGGGATCTTTAGGGCATTGTTCTACGAAATAACGGTAATCATCTACCGCCACCTTAAAACAATCAAGCTGGTGCAGCAAGAAACCACGGTCTCTACGTTGCAATGGATCGTCAGGATTTAATGACAAGATAACATCAACACACGTTAATGCCTTATCAAATGCCTGTTCATGGATCAAAACGTTTTTCAGTGCTGATAAGTGTTCGACCAAAGCAACACTGTCATCAATTGCTTTTAATTCTTGCTCTCCAGGATCGCCATCTAACTCATCTAAGCGCACATCAAGCTCAGTCCAATCGAGTGATTCACCTGTTATTGCATCAAAAATAATAGCGTATTGCTCATCACAACACAGGCGTACCATAATTTTATTTGGAATAAATACTAAGTCTGTTTCAAAGCCACAAGCGGTTATTATTTCTTTAACTAAAGCCGCCTTAACAACAGGTGACATTGCACGTTGATTCAAACCTTTTGCGACACTATAAGCAGAAATAGGCCAGCGGGTCTGATAACGATCTATAAATAAGTGTTGAAAGTATAATTCATTAAGTAAAGCTTCAGCTTTTTCTAATGGCGATTCAATTTCGCTTATGATAGCAATACACTGGCTGATAATTAATTCTAAGCTATCTAAAGATGCTTCTGTTTGCACAGGTTCTTTAGCACTATCGGCAAAAACATGCTCTTCAATTAGTACAAGTTTTTGTAGTAGATCTTTATCGACAGACTTTAATTCTGATAAAAACAATTCATTCATAACTAATTATTTTAATGACTCCGTTTGATGCTTAACCAATAAACTTGATTTTGCATTTTAGTTCAGACTTTAACTGTAAATTTTAGCTAAAAAACATCGCTTCGCGAGTTATTGCTAAGCGCACTATCAACATTACCCAGCCCATAGCACCTAAAAAACCAAGAATTTGCATCGGCCTATTACGCGCTAATTTCAAGGTATAATAGCCAGTAAATATATAAGCAAACAAAGCTAGTATTTTTTCAGCTAACCACATTTGTTCCATTGGATTTAAATGTAATTTTACTGCTAATGAAATACCGGCAATAAGTAAAAAAGTATCGATAACATGGGGACTTATCTTTAACCATTTACGGTCAAGATTTTTTGATGCCATTAACGTTAAAATAAAACGGTAGGTGAATAAGCTAATGCTCAGTACTGCAAGGGTTATATGTAAATGTTTCAAAGTTATTCCTTTTATTTTAGCAAATGGTTCTATTAATTCGTCCCATTGCTCATTCAATTATTTTTGCATAGTGTATCGATTTTAGGTTATCAAAACGTTTTAAAGTGTAACCCTATCGTAAAAATCAACAATTAAGTTAAACAATAAGTATTAACCGACTTGCAATTTTGCCCAAGTGATACGCTCATGACCATTAAAGTCTCTAACAGTTTGTGCATTCTCATAACCTAAGTTCGTTAAGATATTTCTAACCGCTTTACCTTGCTCAAAACCATGTTCAAAAAATAGAGAACCGTGAGTATTGAGAAAATTAAGTGCTTGTTGTGCTATGTGCTTAATATCGCTAAGCCCTTTATCATCGGCAACCAAAGCAGAATCAGGTTCAAACCGCACATCACCTTGGCTTAGATGCTCATCTAATGCATCGATATAAGGAGGGTTAGAAACAATCACATCAAACTTCCCCTCATTAACCGCACTAAACCAATCACTTTGAAATATATTCACGTGCGATAAGTGTAGGTCTTGCGCGTTTTGCTTGGCTAGGTTTACTGCATCAAGACTAAAATCAATAGCGTCAATTTGCCAGTTTGGTTGTTCTGATGCAAGCGCTAGTGCGATAGCACCAGTGCCAGTGCCAAGATCTAAGCAATGTAAGGTATCTAATTCACCAAAATGTTCAAGTACAAGTTCAACTAAAATTTCAGTGTCCGGACGTGGGATAAGCGTAGCTGGCGAAACCCGAAATGGCAGAGACCAAAACTCTTGCACTCCGACAATATAAGCTATGGGCTCGCCCATTATCCGCCTTTGTAATAAGGCGAGATACTGCTGTTCAGATTGCTTAGTTACTTCTTTCTCAGGCCAGGTAAGTAAGTAACTACGCTCCTTATCAAGCACAAAACACAAGAGGATCTGCGCATCGAGCTTAGCACTATCAGAACAGGAAGCTAATTGTTCCTTACCATGTGCTACCCAGTGGGCTATGGTGGTATTTTCCATTGGTATGACTGACAAAATTACGATTAATGTTGTTCGGCTAATTCAGCTAACAAATCGGCTTGGTTTTCCTGCATTATCGGCTCCATCACTAATTGTAAACTGCCTTCCATAATTTCGTTTAAACGATATAGCGTCAGGTTAATACGGTGATCACTCATGCGACCTTGCGGAAAATTGTAGGTACGAATACGTTCAGAGCGGTCACCACTGGCAACGAGATTACGACGTGATGATTCTTCTTCACTACGACGTTTTTCATCTTCAGCCTGTTGAAGGCGTGCTTGAAGTACTGACATCGCTTGAGCTCTGTTTTTATGCTGTGAGCGTTGTTCTTGACACTCAACCACCACACCCGTAGGAATATGGGTAATACGAATAGCCGAGTCTGTTTTGTTAACGTGCTGACCACCTGCGCCTGAGGCACGGAAAGTATCAACTTTTAAGTCAGCTTTATTAATTTCAATCGCATCTGCCTCTGGAGTTTCAGGCATAACAACCACGGTACAAGCCGAAGTATGCACTCTGCCTTGAGATTCAGTCGCTGGTACACGTTGTACACGGTGACCACCTGACTCAAATTTCATATGACCGAAAACACCTTCTCCATTGATTTTCATGATCAGTTCTTTATAACCGCCCTGCTCACTTTCATTGGAGTTCATGACTTCAATTTTCCAGCCTTTCTTTTCTGCATAACGGCTGTACATTCTAAATAAATCACCTGCAAAAATAGCGGCTTCATCACCACCAGCTCCGGCACGAATTTCAACAAAACAGTTGTTATCATCGTTAGGATCGCGTGGAAGTAATAAAATTTGTAATTCATCTGCAATATCAGCAACCGCTTTTTTCGCGTCTTTGAATTCTTCCTGTGCCATTTCTCGCATATCAGGATCTTCATCTTTCAGCATCAACTCTGCGGTGGCAAAATCATCTTCAGCGCTTTTATAATTATTAAAAACTGAAGTCACTGCATCAAGCTGCTTAAACTCTTTAGATAAAGCACGAAACTTTTCTTGATCGCTAATGGTTGCAGGATCGGATAATAATGCCTGTACTTCTTCAAAGCGCTCTACTAGCACTTCAAGCTTTTGATAAACTGATGATTTCATTGGGAATATTCTTATATTTTAGATAAGGAGGACTAAATTACTGCTATTCTACCACAGTAATAACGCAATCCACCATGTCCGCTGCAAAATGTCATGGTGGCGCAGGAACAGAGTTGGGGGATATCAATCTTTCAGGATTATAATTTGTTCAATTTAAAACGGATTTAATCACGATCAAATTTTTAGCATAGCTATGCTATACCCAAGCCACTTCAAAATGCGAGTTTCAGGATGCCTGAGCGGATCATGATCAAGGCGCATCTTTTTATTAAGGGTTATTCCCTTAAAAACAGATGTAACGATGAACATGTTTTGCTCAGTCATCCCTACAGGGCTGGTTTAGAAACGTTTTATCCTGCGTTATTGATTTTGAGAAGGGAACAACCATTCTCTTCAATAAATGCCTTGCCTAAAGACGTTTCTAATTCCAGCTGAATCCTGCATTTTGAAGTAACTTGGGTATATACCAAAAAAATGAGATAATTTCCCTTATGAGTACTCACTAAATTCCAGCTGAATCCTGCATATTGAGGTAACATGGGTATGAAGTAATACGAAGTCTACTATTGAGAATCTATATTAAAGATGTCACGTAAATAGATAAGTTTATCAAGTTCACCACCTTGGGCAGCAGACTGGAGAGCACTGGTAGGTGCATGCATGAATTTATTGGTTAGCTTAGTGGCAAGTTCTGCTAGGACAGCCTCTGAATTTTTACCATTTTTTAATTGAATGAATGCTTTTTCGAGTAAAACATCACGGTTATCTATACATTGCTTACGATAACTAATAACAGTGTCTTGCGTATTTAAACCGCGTAACCACGCCATAAAATCATCAGACTGGGTATTAACAATGCTTTCAGCTTGAACGGCAGCTTTACGGCGGTTTTCCATGTTCTTAGCAATAATGCCTTGTAAATCATCAACGGTATATAGGAAAACATCTTCAAGTTCTGAAACTTGTTCTTCTATATCGCGTGGTACTGCAAGATCAACCATAAAAATAGGTTGGTGCTTACGTGACGCTAAAGCTTGTTCAACCATGCCTTTACCAATAATAGGTAAAGTAGAGCCGGTAGAGCTGATAACAATATCAGCATTACACATATGTTCAGGTATTTGCGCTAAGGTTATAACATCAGCGCCAATTTTCGTTGCCATGTTTTCAGCACGTGCTAGTGTTCGATTAGCGACGGTGATTTTACCAACATTATTTTCATATAAATGTTTTGCTACTAACTCAATAGTTTCACCCGCACCAACGAGCAATACTTTTGTTTTTTCAAGGCCGCCAAAAATATGTTTAGCTAAATTTACTGAAGCAAAGGCCACCGATACTGCACTAGCGCCAATTTCAGTTTCGGTGCGAACTTGTTTTGCCACACCAAAAGTACGTTGAAACAACCGGTCCATGATCAATGACATAGAGCCAGCAGCTTTTGCTTGGCTATAAGCTTGCTTCATTTGACCCAAGATTTGCGGTTCACCTAAAACGAGAGAGTCTAAACCACAAGCAACGCGCATCATATGATTAACGGCTTGTTGGTCTTTATGCCAATATAGGCTAGGTAAAATAGTTGAGGCAGGTACGTTATGGTAACTTTCTAGCCATTTAATTAGGCGTTGTTGAGTAACATCAAAGTCACCGTCTTGTACTAGGTATAATTCTGTTCGATTACAGGTAGAAAGAATAGCAACTTCACGACACTGTACTGCATTGAGCATTTCTTGAAGGGCAATAGAAAGCTTATCTGGATTAAAAGATATTTTCTCTCTCACCGCAACAGGCGCAGTTTTATGATTAATTCCAACAGCAACGATAGACACAGTAATAAACCTATTTTGTAAACATATCCGACAAGTTTTATAGAACTTGTTTTATCTAGTAACGTAAGTATACCCTAAGACCTGCTATTAAAATATGATCTGTGATAAAAGACCCTAAAATTAATACTGCTATTTACAAAGGCTAAAAAGCTATGTTTCAATAACAATTATCATCGTTTTAAGCACTTATCATTAATGTCCCTACTTTATAAAGCTAACCTTTATTCACCCTATTTACTCACCCTTGCCTTATGTACGCTTGTACTATCTGGTTGTAGTACTTTGCCTAATAAAGAAACCCAGGTATTGATTAAACAAACATCCCAACAAAGAATTAACAAGCTACAGCAATTACAACAGTGGAAAATAAAGGGCAAAATAGCTTTTATTGATAAAAAGTCACGCAGTAGCGCAACATTATCATGGCAAGTTGATGAAAATGAAAACACCCAACAACTCAATTTAACCACCTATTTAGGGATAAATGTTCTACAACTTGATTCGAATGCTAACAGCCATAAAATACAAGTAGATGGAAAAACCTATCAAGGCCGTGATTTAGAGGCACTTATTCATTCCATTACCGGCTTAACTCTACCAACTCAAGCACTGACGTTTTGGCTAAAAGGTATTGCCTACCAAGAAGATGATAGTATTCATTATCAAAAAGCAACGCAGCTACCACTAACGTTATCAAGCTATTATAATAATGAATTATGGCAAGTCAGTTACGCTAACTATCAGCAAATTGATGGCTATAGCTTAGCGACTAAGTTTTCGATTAAAAAAGATGATTTATTAATTAAAATTGTTGTCAATGACTGGTCTATTACCAACAAATAATTGGCTATTGCCAAATCATATCACTCAAAATAAGTAGAATATTTACATGACTTGCGCTTCTAACTCGAACTTTTTTCTTAATAAAGCGATTGAATTCCCCTCTCCGGCAAAGATTAACTTATTTTTACACATTGTCGGACAACGTGAAGATGGTTATCACAATTTAGAAACACTTTTTCAATTTATCAATCATAGCGACACCCTTACCTTAACGGCTACCGAAACGCCTGATATAGAATTATTAACGCCTATTGATGGTGTTAATAATGACGATAACTTAATTATAAAAGCAGCACGATTACTCAAAGATAAAAGTAATACAGATTTAGGCGTTAAGATCAGTATCAATAAAATCCTACCAATGGGTGGAGGTTTGGGTGGTGGTTCATCAAATGCAGCGACCGTTTTAGTTGCACTCAATTTGTTATGGCAATGCGAGTTTTCTTTAAGTGAATTATCATCGTTAGGTTTGAGTCTTGGTGCCGATGTCCCTATATTTATTCATGGCTTTTCCGCCTTTGCCCAAGGCGTAGGTGATGATCTTACCGCTATCAAACCACAAGAGTCTTGGTATTTGATTACTAAACCTGAATGTAGCATCTCTACAAAGGAAGTTTTTACTGCTGCAGATCTACCTAGAAATACTAAGAAACTTGCCCTCTCAGCCCTTAACACTAGCGACTTCGTCAATGAAAGCTTTCATAATGACTGTCAAACATTAGTAATTAAAAAGTATCCCGAGGTTGCCAAGTTACTGGCTTGGTTGGTAGAATACGCACCCTCAAGAATGACAGGAACTGGTGCGTGTGTTTTTACGCAATTTTCTAGTTATCAAGAGGCGCATTCATTACAAGCAAAACTCCCTAAAGGAATAAGCTCTTTTGTTGCGCAAGGACTGAATAAGTCCCCACTCTGCTCTGTAATAGCAAAGCTATCATTGAGCGAGTAAAGTTTTATAAAGATTTGCTAACTTAACCAACACGGCTACTTTTAAGCGCAATTATTGTGTTTAAAAAAAGCTGCTACAGTTAAGCCGGCCTATACTGTTCAATGATTGCTTATCAATCAGAGAGCCTACTATTAATGTCAAATATTTCTGAGGAATCGAAAGTGCCTGACATGAAGATTTTTGCGGGTAATGCCACCCCTGAACTGGCCAAAAAAATTGCTAATCGCCTATATATGCCTCTAGGTGATGCTAAAGTCGGTAGTTTTAGTGATGGTGAAATTAGTGTTGAAATAAACGAAAACGTCCGTGGTGCTGATGTTTTTATTATTCAATCAACCTGTGCTCCAACCAACAATAACTTAATGGAATTAATTGTAATGATAGACGCTTTGCGTCGTGCCTCTGCTGGCCGTATCACTGCTGTAATCCCTTATTTTGGTTATGCTCGCCAAGACAGACGCGTACGTAGTGCTCGTGTACCTATTACTGCGAAAGTAGTTGCTGACTTCTTATCAAGTGTTGGTGTTGACCGTGTATTAACCGTTGACTTACACGCAGAGCAAATTCAAGGTTTCTTTGATGTGCCTGTTGATAATGCGTTTGGTACTCCTATCTTATTAGATGATATGCAAAATCGTGAGTTAGACAACCCTGTTGTTGTTTCTCCTGATATCGGTGGTGTAGTTCGTGCTCGTGCAGTAGCTAAATTACTTGATGATGCTGATTTAGCTATTATCGATAAACGTCGCCCTAAAGCAAACGTTGCACAAGTTATGCATATTATTGGTGAAGTTGAAGGCCGTGACTGTATTATCGTAGATGATATGATCGATACTGGTGGCACTTTAGCTAAAGCAGCAGAAGCATTGAAAGAACATGGCGCAAAACGTGTTATTGCTTATGCTACTCATCCTGTACTATCAGGTAATGCAGCACAAAACCTTAGAGAATCTGTTATTGATGAAGTTGTTGTTACTGACTCAATACCTCTTTCTGATGAAATTAAAGCACTTAAAATGGTTCGTCAATTGACATTAAGTGGAATGCTTAGTGAAGCGATTCGTCGTGTAAGCAATGAAGAATCTATTTCTGCAATGTTTGACTAATCACTGGCAATTATCGCCTAGCGATTAATGACTACTATTGCAAAAAAGCAGCCTCCACCTAGGCTGCTTTTTTATTGCCCTTTTCTTCCCCCTGTACGCCCCTCAATTATTCTGTTTATTTAATAGCTTTACTTCACCCTAAATGTTATTATGCCGCGCCTTTTTTATCTAATAGCCTAGTTATTTATAGCTGGGATATTGAATGTAGATTCAAAATGGTGTCTCCTTGTTTTTGGTCGCAAAAAACAAGATAAAATTTTTAAGTTTTTTAACTTATATAACAGAAGAGTATTAAAATGACTGATTTATTAACATTAGAAGCTGAAGTACGTACTGATTTAGGGAAAGGTGCGAGCCGCCGCCTACGTCACGCGAACAAAGTTCCTGCTATCCTTTACGGTGAAAATGAAGAACCTATTTCTTTAACTTTAGAGCACAAAAACGTTTTCCGTGCTCAACAAGAAGAAGCGTTCTACTCGCAAGTATTAACATTGAACATCGCTGGCAAGCCAGTTGAATGTCTAATTAAAGACATGCAACGTCATCCGTTCAAGCAAGTTGTAATGCACTTAGATTTCTTACGCATTGATGCAAAGCACGCTGTTCATGCAAACGCTCCTATTCACTTCTTAAACGAAGATGAAGCGGCTAAAACTGGCGCGAACATTTCTCACCACATGAATGAAATCGCTATCACTTGTTTACCAAAAGACTTACCTGAGTTCATCTCAATTGACTTAGCTGGCTTAGAACTTGGTCAAACTATCCATTTATCAGACGTTACATTCCCTGCAGGCGTTACTTCTGATGAATTGGCTAAAGGCGAAGATCACGATCTAGCTGTTGTTTCTGCTAATGCACCTAAAGCTGCAAAAGTAAGCACTGACGATGAAGCTGCTGCTCCAGCAGAAGAAGCTCCAGCTGCTGAATAATAGCCACATTCATTTATAATATTATAGATAATGACTATTAAACTAATTGCGGGGCTGGGAAATCCTGGCCCCGAATATAGCAAAACACGCCACAATGCAGGTGTTTGGTTCGTAGAAGAACTAGCACGTAGCCATAACATTTCCCTTCGTCCCGAAAAAAAATACTCTGGCCTTTACGGCAAAGGGTTAATTGCGGGAAACCTTGTTCACTTATTAATCCCCACTACATTTATGAACCGTAGCGGTCAAGCAGTTGCACCTCTAGCTAATTTTTATAAAATATCGGTCGATGAAATTTTAGTTGCCCATGATGAATTAGACATGTTACCTGGTGTTTGTAAGATTAAAAAAGGCGGTGGGCATGGCGGACACAATGGCTTGCGCGACATTATAGATCGCATGGCTAACAATAAAGATTTTTACCGGTTACGTATTGGAATTGACCACCCGGGTCATCGCGATAAAGTAACGGGTCATGTACTGGGTAAAGCGCCGAGTGCAGAACAAGAAAAAATTGAACAGGCAATCGACGAAGCCAGTCGATGTTTAGATATTTGGCTAAAAGACGACTTAAAGAAAGCGCAAAATAGCTTACACTCTTTTAAAGCTGAATAAAGACACGTTAGTAAATAATCAGTAGGAAATAATCATGGGTTTTAAATGTGGTATCGTTGGCTTGCCTAACGTCGGTAAATCAACACTATTCAATGCACTTACCAAAGCAGGTATTGATGCGGCAAATTTCCCTTTTTGTACTATTGAGCCAAATACTGGCGTAGTACCTGTACCGGATCCTCGCTTAGACAAATTAACTAAAATAGTTAATCCTGAACGTGTATTACCAACGACTATGGAATTTGTGGATATCGCAGGCCTTGTTGCTGGCGCCTCAAAAGGTGAAGGTTTAGGCAATAAATTTTTAGCTAACATTCGTGAAACCGATGCCATTGGCCATGTTGTACGTTGTTTTGATAATGACAATATTATTCATGTTGCTAATAAGGTCAGTCCTCTTGATGATATTGATGTGATCAATACTGAATTAGCTTTATCTGATATGGACACAGCGGAACGTGCTATTTTTCGTTTAGCAAAAAAGGCTAAAGGCGGAGATAAAGACGCTAAATTTGAAATGCCGGTATTAGAAAAAATATTAAAACACGTTGAAGAAGGCCACATGGTACGTTCTTTAGAATTATCTAAAGAAGAAAAAGCAGCCGTTGATTACTTGAACTTTTTAACACTAAAACCAACGATGTATATTGCTAATGTCAATGATGATGGTTTTGAAAACAACCCTTACCTTGATGAAGTACAAAAAATAGCTGATGCAGAAGGTGCTATCGTTGTTGCTGTTTGTGCTGAAATTGAAAGTGAATTGTCTGAAATGGATGATGAAGACCGTATTGAATTTATGGCTGAAATGGGCTTAGAAGAGCCTGGTCTAAATCGTGTTATCAATGCTGGTTATTCCCTACTACACTTGCAAACTTATTTTACTGCCGGCGTTAAAGAAGTACGCGCATGGACAGTGAAACAAAATGCTACCGCACCTCAAGCTGCAGGTGTTATTCATACTGACTTTGAGAAAGGTTTCATTCGTGCCGAAATAATTAGTTATGACGACTTTATCGAATTTAACGGTGAGTCAGGCGCTAAAGAAGCTGGCAAGTGGCGCTTAGAAGGTAAAGAATACCGTGTAAAAGATGGCGACGTAATACATTTCCGTTTTAACGTATAACATCCTGTAAAATTTCATAATTCATAAAGGCTCATCACGATGAGCCTTTTTTGTGCCTGTAAAACACTAACGACATCAATTGAATTAATTAAGGTTACAGTCTCCATTTTAAAAGAGGCAAGATAATAAGTTTTAAAGAACAAGGCACTTGACTGAGCAATGGCTAGCTATTGAGGTTGAGAGCATTTGTAAATGTTCACTTACTTAATGCAATTGTTATAACACTCATCATAGAACCCACTATGCACGATCAGAGCACCTAACTTTACTTATAGAGCGTTTTTTTAGCAAATAAAAATGATTTAGTAACTTTTTAAAAACAAAACTACCTAACAATTTGTGTCATTTACAATGGACTGATATGTTGCAGCAATAATTAATTCAGTTTTGACACTAAATATTAAGCATGAGTAGTCAAATAATTTATAATTAATACGTTGCTAGCTAAAGAATTACGCAAGAAATAGATAACTTAACCAAATATTCAGCACATCTAACTGAGCAAATGTGAGAAAGACAAACTTACCTCTTTCGTTATAAAGACAAAAGCATTACCTATTTCATCAGAACAATGCATTTATCACCTTTTTTCTGCATAGATATTCGTCAAACTGCACACGCAATAGCCAAACAAATAAAAAGTGCAACTTTTTTGAAAATAACTGTTGACGCAAGGCAAGTAGATTAGCATAATACGCCGCACTTGCTACAGAGCAGGTTGGTAAAGGCTACATAGCTCAGTTGGTTAGAGCACATCACTCATAATGATGGGGTCCCAGGTTCGAGTCCCGGTGTAGCCACCATTTTACTTCAGTATTTATACTTTAGTAAAAAGAGTTCAAGTCTCTTTAAAAATTTGAATGTAATGCGGGTTTGGCGGAATTGGTAGACGCGCTGGATTTAGGTTCCAGTATCGCAAGATGTGAGAGTTCAAGTCTCTTGACCCGCACCATTTCAAAGCAACTATGTTGCACGTAAAAAGTAAGTACATTGCAGGGATATAGCCAAGCGGTAAGGCAGCGGGTTTTGATCCCGTCATTCAGAGGTTCAAATCCTCTTATCCCTGCCACTTTTTATTAATTAGCTTCTAATTATAAAAAGTCTGTGATGTAATTACCTCCCTGTAGGGATATAGCCAAGCGGTAAGGCAGCGGGTTTTGATCCCGTCATTCAGAGGTTCAAATCCTCTTATCCCTGCCATTTTTATATGGTAGTTTAAAATTCAAAACTGATGTTTTGTTTTTTTATTTCAGAAAGTAAATTATTTTACCTCTGTTATAGTAGAGCTCAAGTCTCGTTAAAAACTTGGATGTATGCGGGTTTGGCGGAATTGGTAGACGCGCTGGATTTAGGTTCCAGTATCGCAAGATGTGAGAGTTCAAGTCTCTTGACCCGCACCATTTCAAATTTCTAGAAAATCAAATAAACACTCCCTATCTATCTAAAGCATTATAAGTGACTACTTATATTAGATAGCTATTTGTGTTTTTAATGGCTACATAGCTCAGTTGGTTAGAGCACATCACTCATAATGATGGGGTCCCAGGTTCGAGTCCCGGTGTAGCCACCATTTTTACCTCAGTAAAAATGCGTGCAAGTCTTTTTAATCATACCCTTTCAAAGTATCTAGAAAACTCACATATCACTTCAAGTACATCACAACTAATACTTACAAATACAAAATCTTATACTTAACTATTCGTTATTCATATTAGTTATAAAAGTTAACCATATTGCTCTGCCATACATATAAGACTTCATCAGTGATAACAGCATGATCAGCTAACCATATTACTCATGGATGCTACTTCCATAATGTTTATCGCTTTAAAAGCCTATCCAGCACGTTAAAAACACATTGTATAACTCTTCCATCATAGTGTGAGGGTTCAACTCCCACGAGCAATGATTTCCCATTTAGCTCTCATTGATTTATCTATAAACCACAAGCATAAGCCAGAGCTTTGTTTTTGATGGTGCTGTTCAGTACAGGTACTTTGTTAACCGCTAACAAGGCTAAATTACGAGCAACTTTGATGAGCGGTGAAGGATGACTAAAGCTGGCATATAATGCATCCATGGTAGACATCATAAGTAAGTTATCTTTACGTCTCATTTTTTCATAACGTGCTAACACTGCCTCATCATGCCAAACGTCGCCATTGCCGATTGCTTCGGCGATAACATGCTGCAAGGCAAGAACATCTTTAAAACCAAGATTTACCCCCTGCCCTGCCATTGGATTGATGGTATGAGCCGCATCACCTAATAACAATACTCGTTTATGCTGATAAGTATTAGCGTGTCTACGTGTTAATTTGAAGTCACCTTTGGCCAGCACTTTGATATCACCCAATTGTGCAGGAAAGCATTTAAGTATTTCTTGTTGCAGTTGGCTATTTGATAACGAAGCTAGACGGGTAATTTCATCACGTTGGTGATACCAAACTAAAGAGGCATAACCGCCTAATGAGCTTTTTCCTGGCAGTGGTAAAAAGGCTACTGGCCCGGTAGGTGAAAATTTCTGCCAGGTAATGTCTTGTTGGCACATTGAAGTTTCAACATTAATTAACATTGCTGACTGTGGATAATCCCACCCTGTCATACCAATAGCTGACATTTGCCTTACTTTTGATTGTGCACCATCAGCGCCAATAACAAGCTTTGCCGTTACCACGCTATTGGTTAGTGTTAATGTTGCTTTGTTATCGTCTTGTTTTAAGGAGAGTAAACTTTCTGGACAGAAGGTTTGAATATTACTCATAGCAGTAATATTCTGCCATAACGCGAGTTGAATCAACCGGTTCTCTACAATATGTCCTAGGTGTGATTGTTCAATGTTGTCTGCATCAAATTCAGTGTAAGCACTTTCATATTCCCAAACACCTAAACGTTTGTAAGGACAACAGCGCCATTGCTTAATTTGTTGCCATGCGCCAACTTGAATGAGTAAGTTTTGTGAGGCTAAAGAAATCGCTGATACACGTAAATCAAGAGGTTGCTCTGCGCTGAAATCTTGGGGCGTAAATTTCTCCACCAAAGCGACCTTTAAACCAAGCTGCGCTAAGGTCAATGCACTTGCTGCACCAACCATACCACCACCAATAACCACACAATCAAAATGTTCCATACTTTAATGTTCACAACAATATCGGAATAGATCCTTATTTTACCCAAGCACACGAACAATTTCGACCCTTTATCAATTAATTAATATCAACTTGACCATTTAGGCGGATTATCGACGTGTTGGCATAAGGCAATCAAGGCTGTAGATTCGATTGGTTTAGAGATAAAATATCCTTGGCCATAGTCACATCCCAATGAACGTAAGTAATCGTAATGCTGCTTAGTTTCTATGCCTTCACCAACAAGTTTTAACGATAAGCTATGCCCAATTAAAACGACTGCTTCAACTAAACTTGCATCGGTTTTATCATCAATAGATCCCGCAATAAAAGAGCGATCGATCTTCATTACATCAATTGGAAAATGTTTTAGATAGCTCAACGATGAATACCCAGTGCCAAAGTCATCCATATAAATAGCGACGCCCAAACTGCGAATATCTTGTAAAGTAGTCATCATTTCTTCTGAATTATCCATCAATGAACTTTCGGTAATCTCAACTTTCAAGCTAGATGGCGAAATATTATTAACTTTCAAGGCTTTTTTTATTATGTCTTTTATCGGTGTTTGACTCGTTTGCTTGCATTGCCGACTAGACACATTAACGGCAACTTGTATTTTCATGCCAAGATCGTGCCAAAGCCTTAAATCTGTACACGCCTGTTCAATCACCCATTGCCCAATAGGTTCAATCAAGCCAGCCTCCTCCGCTATTTCTATAAAGCTATCAGGGTAAATTAATCCTTTATCTGGGTGTTGCCAGCGAATGAGTGCTTCAGCGCCAATAATTTCGCCAGTATCTAGCGAAACTACCGGTTGATAATGCAAGATAAACTCTTGGCGCTTAATGGCTTGTCTTAACGCCTGCTCTATATGCATCCGTCTACTGACAGTTTCATTCATGCTCTTAGTAAAAAATTGAAAAGTATTACGACCCGCAGCTTTTGCTTGATACATCGCGGTATCAGCATTTTTAAGTAGTAATTCAACATTGTCACCATCAACCGGGCCGACCGTAACGCCTATGCTTGCTGAAACAACGGCTTCATTATTATTTCTTAAATGAAAAGGCATCGATAGACTAGCCAAGATATTTTTAACGACTCGTTCAATAGCAAAACGATTAGACAGACCTACTAATAGAACAACAAACTCGTCACCGCCAAATCGAGCTACCGTATCTTTTTCACGTATACAGTTTCTTAATCGAATCGCCGCCAACTGTAATAACTCATCACCACTGCTGTGTCCCCAAGTATCATTGACAAATTTAAACCTGTCTAAATCAATGAACAACAAGGCTACTTCACTATCTTCAGCTTTATCTTCCTTCAATTTATTGTGTAATCTTTCTAAACATAAACCACGGTTAGGTAGCCCTGTCAGTGAGTCATAATTAGCTTGTAACCAAATATCTTCCTCATACTTTTTATGCTTGGTGATGTCTGAAAATAAACTAATATATTGGAGCGGCTTTTTATCTTGGTCTCTCACCACTGAGATGGCTAAAAATTCAGGGTAAATTTCACCATTCTTTCTTTTATTCCAAATCTCACCTTGCCAGCTATTATCTTGCTCAAGAGATTGCCACATTTTTTGATAAAAGTGATTGTCATGCTTACCTGAATTTAGAATATTAGGTGACTTACCTAATACCTCTTCTATGCTAAAACCACTGATATGACAAAATGCAGGGTTAACGGTTTCGATCATATTATCAGCATTCGTTATCATGATTGCTTCTGAGGCATACTTGAAAACTGCCGCGGAAATCCTTTGCTCGCCTTCGGATTTATTACGCTCGGCTAACATCTGATTAAAAGCTATCACCATGTCGGATATTTCATCATTTCCTTTGACTTTCAATGGCTGATTAAATTTATGCTCAACCTCCATTGTTGTCATTGCGGTACTGATATATTTTATTTTTGCAATAATGCGCCTAACCACTAAGAAAGAGAAATATAAGGTTGTTAAAAAAACCAAAATGAATGTTGTTACGTAGATCACTAGACTATCAATCGCTTGTTGCTCTTCATGACTAGCCAAGTCCTGCATTTCAGAACGGATATGGTTACTGATTTCTCTAAATTCATCAATGCGTAGCGAGGACAAATACCACCACTGCTCTGTATCTATACCGACTATATTTTGTTGTAATTCTTTAATGGCTGCAACGGCCTGACTATCATCAATACGAACCTCTTCATCTATTTGCTCAGCATGTCTTCCTTTGTCTCTTGACATTTTTGCTATTAAAATATGCTGGTGGTATCGATTTAGGGTTTGCTCAATGATATAAACAGCTTGTTTTTCATCATCTGTTAAATTGGCAATTTCATTGAACATTGTCAGATAGTTTTGGCTGCTAGATAACCGTATTAAAAAGCTATCGTAGTAATTCGCTTCGCCCCTTAAGATATAGTTTTTAAAGTCATGTATTAGGCCGCCATAGCCTATTTCTCGTTCTAGTTGGGCTAATTGCTCAGCGCGTATTAATTTTTCATTAAGTAGACTTCTAATACTCAGTACTTGCTGGTTGTTACCTGAATTAAGTTGTCGTTGTAACCAGAGTTGATGATGTGATTTTGACACAGAGAATAAATCATTAATGAGCTTTGTTTGTGCATTGCCATAAGAAATAACTTGCTGAAGCTGGCTTGCATATAACAGTTTAGTATTTAGCAAAGCGTTTAACGCTCCACGTTCCTGACCTGATTTCTCTTGTAATTTGAGTAAATTAAGGAAGTCGATACTATCTCGATTTTGTTCGTTACTTTTAAGATGAACTTGAACTTGTGATATTAATCGTAACAGGTCCTCATTAAACTGGGAGTAGTAAGCAAAGTAACTGCCGCTCTGGTAATCATCAATTTTGCTACGTGTCTGCGATAGTCCTGTAATGCTTACAAAAATATCTTTCAACACGTCATTGATTACTTGCTGACTGGCGATAGTATTGAGCTGTAATTCTGTTAATTCAATACGTTGAATAAAATCAATAGTGTGATCTATACGGAGATCTGTCCGCAGTCTTTGTTTTTTTAATTGAACTAAGTTTTTATGACTACTTCGGTCGATAACTCCTGCAGATAAACCTCGTTCTTTTTGTAGTTCATAAATTAATTTATCAATTTCACTCGAAATTTCTATCGACAAAATAGCTTTACGAGCCAGTTTAATATCCTCTAAATACTCACTGGTATGGTTAAGCCCAAAGCATAAAATGATTAGCCAAGGAAGCAATAAGAATGTTTTTAGTCGCGCACGAATACTAAAATGACAAACAAATTTTTGGAACATTACAATAGATCTACTTATTTTAAGTAAAAGGGATAGTAGGACATTTTGAATGGATGCTATCACAAGCATAAAAAAACAAATTTGTTTGATATCAAGATAGTCAGACAATGCTTGTTTGTCTTCAAATTTCAGCTATAGTAAAGTGCCAAACCATTGAAGTTAAATATAAATATTGCTTTTATTGGCTAGGGAAATATTACTAAAAAAAAAGTTATACCTTCTTAGGTAACTCAGTAGTAATTACAAACGATTTAACTAATCATTAAGGAAGCATTATGTCTGCATTGTTACAAAATCCCACCACGGAACGAACTACCGAAGAAAAACGATTGAGTAAGGACATTAATTTAATTTATGATTTTACTGAAAAGCCAAATCGAACTCATTTAAAAGCACAGAGTGATAGAGCAGTTGTTGCTAAGCTTCGTGCTGATTTAGTATTACCTAACAATAAAATTCTAACCGTAGATATAGATTTTGATAGTACAAGCGGCTACCATGACAATACTATGATGGTTATGGATGACTTTGGTGTTGAGATGCTAGTCACTGCCTTCGCAGTAAAATACGGCCAGCAATTTGCTGATAAAATATCTAACGCTTGGGCAGAAAAAAATCATCAAAATGATCCTCGAAAACCCACTTACTTGCTGGTACAAAAGCCAAGCATTCATGATGGCTTGCCACAAGTTTTTGTCGCCTGTGGAGAAAAAGAGCACAATAAAAGTAAGCCACAAAGTATCGTTTGATATCCAGCTAAATAAAATATTCAAGGCTAAGTTTTCTATACTTCTAGTACTTAGCCTCTTATCCGTTAGCTTTTTAAGTGAAGCCAACAATGCAACTTCGATTAAAACCCTAAGTAACGTTAATAAAATACTCCAAGACAAGGACGGTTTCGTCTGGTTAGCTGGCCAACAAGGATTAACGCGCGTTGATGCTAATAGTAATATTACTTTTTCGCTCAGTAATAAAGAATGGCCACTGCCGTATTCTTGGATACATAATATGAGCCTTGTTGATGACAAGCTTTTACTTGCCACAGAAACTCACGGTTTATGGTTATTTCACACTAAAAACGGTACGGTTAAAAAAGTCCCTGTTAATATTCCAAGACAGAGCCATTTTGATGCAGTAATGTTTAAAGATCAGTATTACATCAACGCGCCAAATAAGTTGTATCGATATAACCCAAGTACTAAAAAAACTAATGTTATTGATAATAATATTATCATTGACCACCTTGTTCATAATCAAAGACACCTATACATAGCGAATGATGAAGGTTTATTTCAACTAGAAGATGACCTACTTATTAACGTTATTGATGAGCCTATTACAGCATTAACTGCCCTATCTAATGCGGTGATAGCTATAACAGCGAAAAAGATTTACCGCCTATCCGATGATGGAAAGATCTCGAGTATCAAGCACAATGAGACGATTTATGGGTTAACTAAAGCGTTTAACAGTGATGACTTCTTTACAGTAAATAAGAAAAATATTATCACCAAGTATGACGGTCTGATACTTTCAAAAATTCCGCATCACTACGGACAAAGTAAAACGGTGCGGATTAGAGACATATTTCATGACGCTTCGGGCGTTCTATGGTTAGTAAGTAATCAAGGTGTTGAGCAAGTTAATGAGAACTACATCACCAATCATGAAGTTATTTTTGATATTCCAATCAATGCTAATGAAATGAAACTATTTAATAATGAGATCATTATTGGTAGTTATGGCGCTGGTTTACAAAACTTCTTAAAACCTATATTTAAGCCTAGTACCAATACTGACTTCACTAAAGAAGGCCTGAAAATATTTGACGCAATAGAGGTAAATGAAAGTCTATATATCGCAAGTTTAGATGGTTTGTGGCGCTATGATAAAAGCCAGGGAAAAGTTACTAAACTGAATATTATTGCCGAGCAACTTGTATTAAAACTTAAGCATGAAAACAACTTACTCTACATAGCCACTAATATTGATGGCCTCTATATATATGACTTAAATAGTAAAAAAATCATTAATCATATCGATGTTAAAAAGGGTTTGTCGAGTCCTGAAATTATTGATGTCCTACCATTAGAGGATGGAAAAATATGGATTGCAAACAGTAGGAACATTAGTATTTATGAAGAAGCAACCAACGCGATCACAACACTTAACTCGCCAAATAAAAGTAAAGTAGTTTCATTTGTTTTAGCTGACAACAAAATTTTTGCTTCAACCCTCGGTGATGGCATTTTAGTTTTTAATCAACAAGGTGACTTATTAGCTCAACTTTCTAAAGGTCAAAGCTTCACCGAAATGTTATCAATTAATGACGACGTATGGGCATCTGGCCAACCAGGTTTATATCGTATATCGCCAAAAAACTATCAAGTCACCATGATAGAGAATACTCAGCAGTATTCTTTTGTCAGCAGTATGTTAGTTAAAGATGATACGCTTTATGCCATCCATTACAGTGGTATTTTAGCACTCGACCTATCTGAAAAAGAACAGTTTAATCCGAACGTTATGATAAGCAAAACAACGATTTCAGGTAAGGCTTATTTACTCAATAAAACGATTGAAATTGAAAGTGGCAACGATGTCATCACCTTTGACTTGGCCAGTTTAGACTACCGCCCAGGGTTAGCAAAAAAATATCAGTATCGAATTAATAATAGCCAATGGCAGCAAATTAGTAATAATCAACTAACGTTAACTGGCCTGGCTTCGGGTCATTATAATATTGAGATTATGGCAACCAATAGCTTAGGTCATTGGAGTGACGTAAAAGCTTATACTGAAATAGATGTCGCCTATCCTTGGTACTGGACAGTAGAACTGAAAATTATTTATATCATCTTAATATTGTTTGTCGTGTTGTTGACCTCTTGGTTGCTTTATTTACGGACGAAGTCAATTAGGAACATTCACAACTTGCTCAAAGATGATATGAGAAATTGCGGTCGAGTGATGAAAACTATTCAACGCAATTTACAACTCACCTCCACATCACTAGCAAGTAATGAAGTAGAACAAAGTAAGCAATTAATTGAAAAAAGTATATTGGTGCTTAAAGAGAGCCTTGACTCACAGGAACCCGATAGTCTTGCTGGCAAAGACTTAACGGTAGCGATTCCTTTCTTAGCTAACTATATTCATAGCAAATACGAAGTAAAATTACACTGTACTCTTGATGATAAAATCGATAGTTTGAATTATGAGTTAAGGTCAGATGTCTATAAAGTCATCTTTGAAGCACTCATGTCGGCAATATTCAATAGTGAAGCACAAAACTTCAACCTTACGTTACAAGAGGTCAAGCAAAAGCTATGGCTCACTATTAATAGCGACAATGATTCTTTTAACCAACTCAACAGTAGAATAGACTTCGATCTCGCTAGTTATACGATTCGTCAAATTACCAGGAAACATCACGCCTCAATCAATACTTTTGATAATGATGACGGTAGCAGCCAACTTGTTATTAGCTTCCCATTAATGACTTTAAATTAGGCACTTCTTTTTTGATAAAACAAAATAATGAAGACATTTGCCTTATTCATTCGAAATTAGTCACCAATTGGTATAAAATACGCGTCCTTTTATCTGTACGGGGCTTGCTTAGGCATTTCCAGTACGAATTCGTGTGCAAAGAGTGAAGTAATGAGTAAAAAGCTATATATCAAAACTTGGGGCTGTCAAATGAACGAGTATGACTCGCAAAAGATGGCAGAATTGTTGGATTCAACCCATGGTTTATCGTTGGTTGAAGAAGCGGAACAAGCTGATGTTATTTTGCTTAATACTTGCTCCATTCGTGAGAAAGCGCAAGAAAAAGTATTTCATCAACTAGGTCGTTGGAAAAATCTAAAAGATAAAAAACCTGATTTACTCATCGGTGTCGGTGGTTGTGTTGCCTCACAAGAAGGTGACTCTATTCGTAAACGTGCTCCTTTTGTAGATATGATTTTTGGTCCGCAAACGCTCCATCGTTTACCTGAAATGCTAAATCAACTACAGCACTCAAAAAGTCCAATTATTGATGTTAGCTTTCCAGAAATTGAAAAGTTTGACCGTTTACCTGAGCCTAAAGCTGACGGTGCCAGCGCATTTGTCTCTATTATGGAAGGTTGTAGTAAATATTGTACTTTCTGTGTAGTGCCTTACACGCGTGGCGAAGAAGTCAGTCGTCCTCTTGATGATGTATTATATGAAATTGCACAACTTGCAGAGCAAGGTGTACGTGAAGTAAACCTACTAGGTCAAAATGTTAACGCTTATCGTGGTGCAACACACGATGATATTATTTGTCGTTTTGCTGATTTGGTACGCTTAGTTGCTACCATCGATGGTATCGATCGTATTCGTTATACCACCTCTCATCCAGTTGAATTTACTGATGATATAATTGAAGCCTATGCTGATATTCCTGAGCTAGTAAATCACTTACATCTCCCAGTTCAAAGTGGTTGTGATCGTATTATAACGCAAATGAAACGTGGCCATACCGCCATTGAATATAAGTCTCAAGTACGTAAATTGAAAAAAGTACGCCCTGAATTATCTATGTCTTCTGATTTCATTATCGGCTTCCCAGGGGAAACCGATGAGGACTTCATAGCAACTATGGACTTAATTAAAGCCGTCGATTTTGACTTAAGCTTTAGTTTTATCTATAGCGCTCGACCTGGTACTCCAGCAGCAGATTTACCTGATGATATTAGTGACCAAACTAAGAAAGATCGTTTAAAGTTACTACAAGACCAAATAACACACCAAGCATTACGCATTGCCAGACAAATGCTAAATACAGAGCAGCGTGTTCTTGTTGAAGGTCCTTCAAGAAAAAATCCTATGGAATTACGTGGTAAAACAGAAAATAACCGTACGGTTAACTTTGTTGCCCCGCATAGTGTTATTGGCCAATTTGTCGATATCAAAATTACTGATGTAGTTGCCAACTCTTTACGTGGTGAATTAGTAAGAGAAGAGAAAGATATGGGGTTACGAATTGCCCATTCTCCTGCTGATATTTTAGCAAACAATCACCATACAGCAACGCCAAGTAACCTTGACGAGTTAGGTGTTGGTACTTTTACACCATAACAGCCTTGTAAGGGCTGTATTATTAATTTAACAAAGCGGAAAGAATATTGACGATACCAACGACTAAATTAACCAAAGAAGTTTTCAGTTTGACACCTGTAGACAACCATAGGCAAGCAAATTTGTGTGGCCCTATGGACGATAACTTAAAAACTATTGAACGCCGCTTAGGTGTAGAGATAAGTTACCGTGGCCATGAGTTTACTGTCGTTGGTAAACCCAAAAATAGTCAGTCCGTTGTACTCATTCTAAAAGACCTTTATCTTGAAAGCCAAATAGTTAAAGGAGAAGGTAAAATAATAACACCTGAAATGGTACATTTAGCCATTTTAGAAGCTGACTGTCTCGAACAAGAACAACTTAGTGATAAAATATCATCGAAATCAAGTAATCAAGTAGACAACAAAACAGATAGTCTATTAGATGATCAGTTAGGTAATAAGTACGATGACATGGTTACCATTAAAACTAAACGTGGTGTCGTTAAACCGCGTAATGGTAATCAACAAACTTATGTACAAAACATAATAACCAATGATATTAGTTTTGGTGTAGGAGTTGCTGGTACGGGTAAAACCTATTTAGCCGTTGCTTGCGCTGTCGATGCACTAGAACGTCAAGAAGTACGTCGTATTTTACTCACCAGGCCTGCTGTAGAAGCGGGTGAGAAGTTAGGTTTCTTACCTGGTGATTTATCCCAAAAGATAGATCCTTATTTAAGACCGCTTTATGATGCTCTCTTTGAGATGCTTGGCTTTGAAAGAGTCGAAAAACTGATAGAACGCAATGTCATAGAGATTGCGCCACTGGCTTATATGCGTGGCAGAACACTTAATGATGCTTTTATCATTTTAGATGAAAGTCAAAATACCACCGTTGAACAAATTAAAATGTTTTTAACGCGTATTGGTTTTAACTCTCGTGCTGTTATTACCGGTGATATTACGCAAGTCGATTTACCACGTCATCAAATGTCAGGGCTTCGTCATGCCGTTGAAGTTTTACAAGATATTAATGGCATTAGTTTCAACTTCTTCCAATCAAAAGATGTGGTTCGCCATCCCGTGGTTGCCCGAGTTATTGATGCTTACGACAGTCATGATCAAAAAATAAATAGACAAAACCAAGAAAAAAAACAGGCTCAACAATCAAGTAATAATAAGAGCGATGCAAGCTAATGGCTCATGTGATTGACCTTCAAGTTGCCTGCACCCCCACCAAATTACCTACTAAAGAGCAATTCCAGCTATGGGTTGATACTGCCCTAGCTGAAGTTAGCAGTAAACCAAGCCAAGATTTTGAATTGACCATTCGCTTGGTAAATAATGAAGAAAGCCAACAGTTGAATAAACAATACCGAGGCAAAGATAATCCGACCAATGTTTTATCTTTTCCTTTTGAAGTACCTGATGGCATTGAACTTAATCTATTAGGCGACTTAATTATTTGCATTGAAGTAATGAAGCAAGAAGCGCAAGAGCAAAAAAAAGCCTTGTTTGAACATTGGGCCCATCTTGTTATTCATGGCTGCTTGCATTTAGTTGGCTTTGATCATATAAGTGACACTGAAGCACTTGAAATGGAGTCTATTGAGATTACCATTTTAGAAAAATTAGGGATTAGTAATCCTTATTTAGAACAGTAAATCATTAATTTATAACGATACAAATAAAATCAACTCATAATTTGATGAGTAACATGTTCGATTACATGCCCGATACCATAAAACAGGAATACAAATAGCTCCATGAGCGATGACACCCCCCAGTCTAGTAACGGTTCAGCCAATAAGTCTTTTTTACATAAAGTTCTGAAAGTATTAAAGCCTGAGCCGAAAAATAAAGATCAATTGGTTGATATACTGAATGATGCTCAAGAAAGAAACTTAATCAACTCTGAAACCAAGCAAATGATTACAGGCGTCTTAGACGTATCAGAAATGCGCGTTCGAGAGATCATGATCCCACGTTCGCAAATGGTTACTATTGACATTAACCACAGTCTAGATGAATTTTTACCTATTATTCTAGAGTCTGGTCATTCACGTTTTCCCGTTGTTAATGAAGATATCGATCACGTTGACGGTATTTTATTAGCAAAAGACCTACTCGCTTTTGGCTTTAACTCTCAAAGTGATAACTTTAGCTTAAGTGAAGTTATTCGACCTGCCATTATTGTCCCTGAAAGTAAGAAGGTTGAACCCTTATTAAAAGAGTTTCGTTCAAATCGCTACCATATGGCCATTGTTGTTGATGAATACGGCGGTGTTTCCGGTGTTATCACCATCGAAGATATTTTAGAACAAATTGTTGGTGAAATTGAAGATGAAACTGATGATGAGATTGAAGAAGAGATTAAACACTTAGCGGGTAATGTTTATCTAGTGAAAGCGCTGACAGAACTTGACGACTTCAATGATTACTTTAACTGTAATTTTAATGAAACCAACGCCGATACCATTGGTGGCATTGTTTTGCGTCAGTTTAATCATATGCCACAAAAAGGTGAACTATTCCGTTTAGGTAACTTTGAATTTAAAGTACTAGTAGCCGATAGTAGACGCATGCAGATGCTGCAAGTAAGTGTTGATAAAGGTCACGAAATTAATGGTAAAGTGAGTGACTAACATCAGTAAAACTTCTGTTTTTAAATCTATAAAAAGCAAACTAACAAGCCCAAGTAATTGGCTGTGTTTTCTTAGTGGCGTTTTCTTGGTTTTTGCCTACGCACCCTTTTCTTATTGGTGGTTGGCATTAATTTTACCTAGCTTCATGTTATATCAGGTCAAGCATGCCTCCCCTAAAGTCGCCGCTAAAAAAATAGCTCTTTTTGCTTTTGGTTGGTTTAGCAGTGGCATTAGCTGGGTTCATGTTAGTATCGACCAATTTGGTGGCCTACCACTAATAGTTTCTTTACTATTAATGTTAGCTTTGTGTGCTTACCTCGCCTTATTCCCAGCACTTGCAGGTTATTTAACGGCAAGAATAGCTAAGAATAAACACGTTAACTTATGGTTGTTCCCCTCTATTTGGTTACTGTGCGAATACTTGCGTGCTGTCGTATTAACCGGTTTTCCTTGGCTCTCACTTGGTTATAGCCAAATAGATAGTCCGTTAGCCAGCTTTGCACCTGTTATCGGTGAGGTAGGTATTACCGGAATTATCTTAGTCTTAAATATTTGCTGGGTAAAAATTTATTGTTTTTATTCAGATTATATCAACAACAAAAATCAGAAACACTCAGTCACTGTATCGCGTAAGCGCTTAGTTCTACCACTAACCTTAGTGGTAAGTATTATGCTTACCAGCTTTATATTCACTCATGTGAACTGGACCCAGTTAACCGGTAAATCAACTAAAGTGGCGTTAATTCAAGGTAATGTAGCCCAATCAATAAAGTGGCAGCCTGAGCAAGAATGGCCAACCATGTTGAAATACCTAGATTTAACACGAGTAAACTATGATGCTGATATTATTGTTTGGCCTGAATCGGCTATTCCAGCGCTAGAGCCGGCAGTACAAGATTATTTAAGTACCGTAAATAGCTCAGCGATTTTGAACAACAGCGCAATAATTACTGGTCTAATTAATTACAACTTTGAGAGTAAAGAGTACTTCAATGCACTACTCGTTCTCGGTAAGAAAAATACTGAAGATGAACAAGGTTATTATTATAATCACAGTAATAGATACTATAAAAGCCACTTATTACCTATCGGTGAATTTGTTCCTTTCCAAGAATTTCTTCGCCCTATAGCTCCCTTTTTCAACCTGCCGATGTCCTCTTTTACTCCAGGTAACTACGTGCAACCAAATTTGATCGCTAATAACTTACATATATTACCGCTAAATTGTTTTGAAATAGCTTTTCCAATGCAATTAGCAGCTAATTTTACTGATGATACCGATATGATTTTAACAGTAAGTAATGATGCATGGTTTGGTGATTCTCATGGTCCTCACCAGCACTTTGAAATTGCTCGAATGCGGGCGTTAGAGTTTGGTCGCCCATTAGTAAGGGCAACAAATAACGGTGTGACAGGCATGATAAATCATTTAGGAGAAGTTACTGCGGTTGCACCACAGTTTGAAGAGGTAGTACTTAGGGGAACGGTTGAGTTTGTTAAGGGCGATACACCCTATAGTCAATGGCCAAATCTAATTTTATGGTTGATGATACTGCTACCATTGACCTTGATGAAAACCTTTAAACTTTAGTAACGTAAACTTTAGTCATTTGAATAGTGATAGCTTTACCATTAGACATGTTTTCACGGTAACCGTAAATCATAAGTAGAATAAATAAAATGAACATTGTGACACTTTATTTATTCTACGAGGTTATCTACCTGTTGTGTTTCGGATGCAATGACGTTTTGTTACGACCTGTTTCTTTTGATTGATATAAAGCGGCATCAGCACATTCAATCCAAGCTTCGTGGCTTGTGATACCCTCATCAACTTCAGCTACACCAACACTTATGGTGTAATTAATATCAATATCATTGTAAGTCACTGTGGCTTTAGCCACTTCCTTACGAAGCCGCTCAGCAAATACGTATGCATTTTTAAGCGAGGTATCTGCCAATAAAATGGCAAACTATTCACCGCCATATCGACCACAAATATCGGTTTCTCTAACATGGTGGCGAATCAAGTTCGAAAGGTGTCGAATAACGACATCACCCACCACGTGACCATAGCTATCATTAACACTTTTAAAGTGATCAATATCTAGCATCACTAATGAGCTAGGATGTTGACTTCGACCCCAACGTTTATGTTCAGCTAATAAACACGACTCCCAGTGCGCACGATTAAACAATTGAGTTAAGCCATCTGTTTGACTCAGTATTGCCAACTCTTCATTCGCTTTTTTCAACCCTTGCTTGTGCACTGCATTGTCTGTGACATCATAAACCAATAAACACAAGTGGCTAACTTCACCGGTAGAAGATAAAAGCGGGATAAAAGTAGTGTTTTGATACATAAAATCAGCGCTACCGGTAACGGGACGATAACTATCAAACTTAAATAAGTAGGGTCTTTGTTCCCATATGGTAAAGGCTTTATTTTTCAGTAAAAAAACTGATTCTGCCTTACGGGTAAACCAATCCTGGGGGATCTCTTCAAATAGATCAAAGATTAACTTTCCCTTAACTTGACGAGGTAATAAGCCACTATGATTTTCCATAAAACCATTAAATATTTGAATGGTAAACTCTTTATCAAGCACAACTAGACCAACGTCAATGTTATGCAACATTTCCATTAGCCAATGTAATTCATTTAATTGTGATTTTTCTAATGTCATAACCAATTCCTGTCGTCTAACTCATACCCAGCTTATTTTTAATAAGTGTTTCAATTTTTAATTGATTAACTCATCAGTTAATCAATTAAATAGGCCAATTTATTATTAAGTGTCTGCATAGACTTTTCCGTAAAGAGTAATAACAAATCACACTTTATTGGATAGTCCTCTATGCTATAGCTAATTTCTATTGCGAGTGTTTTTTTCCATTTATTGGCATTATTAGCAATTAAGTCAGAGATTTTTCTATGTTGCCCTAATACCTCAGGGTGTCCCTGACTAAACTGAATATCGAGCTGCTCTGATATCCCTTTTAAGCAGGCGCCAATAAGTACATTTGCTAAGTCCATTAATAATTCTAACTCAGTCCCCATATCAGCATCGTATTGATAATTCATCAACGATGCGACATCTTTAAAGCTAGAGTCGTTAAGGATAAGCAAGGCTTCTCCTGAAATACCCGCACTAATAAAGCCTTGGCAAATACCCGATGTACTTTCATGATTTTCGATATCTTTCAGCGCCATTCGAAGCTCACTCACTTCGATGAAATTAACATTAGGAATAGGTAACTCAACAAAAACATTGAGTAAACGAGCCAATAAATCACCCGCTCGACCCATAGCGACATTAGCAATCTCTTGATAACAATCGCGAATATCTGTTGATAAGGTAAGATTAGGTTCAGTAACTTGTGGTTCACTCTCAACATTAGATACATTAACTTGAGTAACCCTAGGCTTCTCAGGAGTATTTATAACGGCAGGTGGTGGAGTTGCTGGAATATTGATTGACGAATTATGCGATGTATCTAGTTCATTACTCGTCGCTGGATTTTCATGAGAGAAAAGTCCATAAGATGAAAGTACTTCAGTGAGAATATCTTTATTGACCGGTTTTTGAATAAAACCTAGTGCGCCTAAACTCGTAACACGTTGATGAGCCTCTGGTTGAATATCACCTGATATAACAATGGTAAGTGTTGGTAAATCTTGCGCCAAAATAGCTTCAAGCACCTGATAGCCATCCATTTTCGGCATGTTAAGATCGAGTAAAAGTACATCGCCTTTCCCTGCCTTTATCGCTTCAATTCCCTCAACACCATCGGCGGCAAAACTTATCTCTACATCCCAACCATCGGGTAATGAACGCGCCACTTGCTTGCGCGCCATATTAGAATCATCACAAATTAATAATTTAGTGGTCATATTAATCTTAGGCCTTACATAAACAATAACAATGGCCGAGTATTAAATATCTAGCCTCTATTGATAACCTTAAAGTATCCAATATAAAACACAATGATTAAGTTCTATTTATAGAATTTTTATCGCTAAACGGCTAATATAATTTCACCTTAACCATTAATTTCAATAACCCATGAATTTTCCTACTTCAAACATTGCCTTATGTGCATTTTTTATCGCCAGTTTTACTATTGCTTTCACTAGCCATAGTGATAATTTTGACTCAAAAAAACTTAAATCAACACAAAATCTTGTCAAAGCCGGAGATAAGTATGTCACCCTTTTAGGCGAACAGGTAAATGTTGGCGAGCAAGCTCCACAGTTTAAAGTTGTTGATAAAAACTTTGCGCCAGTAACATTGGCAGACTTTCAAGGACAAACTTTACTTATTTCAGTGGTGCCAAGCTTAGATACCGGTGTTTGTTCTATTCAAACAAAACGATTTAATGAAGAAGCAGCAAAACTACCTGAGAATATTACAATTTTAACCATCAGTAATGATCTGCCATTTGCTCAAAAACGTTTTTGTGATGTTGAAAAAGTCGATGGTATTAAGGTGCTATCTGATTCAGTTTGGCGTGATTTTGGCACTAGTTATGGTTTATTAATTAAGGATATGGGACTGCTTACCCGTGCAATATTTGTTATAAATAACCAAGGCAAGATTGTGTACAAAGAGATAGTTGCAAACATATCACAACACCCTAATTATGATAAAGCACTAGCTAAAGTGAGATATACGGCGCCTGTTATTGTTATTGATCCGGAAGCTGAAGTTGAAGCGACTAAAGAACTTCCCGTGAAAGAAACTGAGAAATAACGCTTTAAAATATATATTTTAAATACATGAAAAACAACCAGTTAAAATTTATCCTATAATTTTATTTAACTTTATTCTTGAAAAACCAGTAAACAATCCCATCTTTAATTGTGTAGTCGCCGTAAGGGGCTACACAACAAAAATTGCCTGTTCATTATGAAAGGCAGCATTATTTTAAATGACTTATGATTTTGTGATTCAACTCTAGGCAATGTTTTTGCTAGAAAAAACTAACAACATTAACGTCGCTGTTTAAAATAATAATCAACTTATTGCTATATTATAGGATAACTTATTATGCGTAACTCTACAGACTACAGCCCTCTTTATCGTTCATTTATTGGCTTTGACCATTTAGCTAGTTTAATAGATAAAGCTTCCCAACCGGGAAAACAATCATCATACCCGCCATATAACATTGAGTTATTGGCCGAAAATCAATACCGCATTACTATGGCTGTCGCAGGCTTTAGTGAGGAAGATATTGATATTGAATCTAAAGACAATGGTTTAATCATTGTTGGTACCAAACAAACCACTGCTAATTCAAAACAGGAAAACGAATCATCCCCTCGTCATTTTTTACATCAAGGTATTGCAGAGCGAAATTTTGAGCGTAAATTTCAACTAGGTGAACACGTCAAAGTCATTGGCGCCTTTATGGAAAACGGTTTGCTGCACGTTGATTTAGAAAGAGAAATTCCAGAAGCATTAAAATCTCGGAAGATAGCTATCAATGGCAAAAGCTTATTGAATGGAAATTCATAAACCTTAACTTATTTCATATTTCTCCTTTTGTTTTACCTGTTGTTTTTGCCCAGTCTTTGACTGGGCTTTTTTGTTTTACTATGCTACTTAAATAGTTATAAAATTATTTAAGAAATTAAGCCATTGACTGAACTCCCACACTTAAAAAATAAAATTACTGTTGCAGGAGCCGGCCCTGTTGGCGCTATGTTAGCCATAATTTTATCGCGTGCCAATCACCAGGTCGATGTATTTGAATCACGCCCGGACCCTAGATCACACAGTGCACAACAAGGTAGAACCATCAATATTACCTTATCAGAGAGAGCATGGGCAGCACTTGAAATGATCGGCATTGATAAGAGAGTACGTCAATATGCTACACCACTTTATAAGCGTGTATTTCATGGGCAAGACGGAATTTTATCAGAACAAAATTATGGCCAAAAAAATCAAGCTATTTGGTCTATATCACGAGAAAAATTGACTGAGATTTTGATCAGCCAAGCCGAGCAAGAAGCACAAGTCAACTTACACTTTGAACAACGATTAACATACATAGATTTTAATACTGCTTGCTGCTCTTTTAGTTACTTGAAAGCTGGAAGAAAAGGCCATAAAGAGATTGATGCAGATTACGTATTTGCGGCCGATGGTGCTTTTTCTAAAGTACGTCGTCTTGCGCAGGAAACACCACGTTTTAGCTACTCTCAACGTTATGTGAAGCAATCATACATAGAGTTAACCATTTCCTCGAATAAAGATGGTAGTACTAAGTTATCGCCACATGCCAGTCATCTTTGGCCTCGCAATGGTTTTTTATTAATTGCACTGCCAAATAATGATGGTAGCTTTACCTGTACTTTATACTTAAATGACCAAGGACCCGTTTCATTTTCATCACTAACAAGTGCAAAGGCAGTAGAGGATTTTTTTCTCCATCATTTTACTGATGTTATGCCACTATTAGAAAATCCTGTCACTGAGTTCCTTACAAAAACACCTAACCCGCTATTTTTAGTGAATGTTGATCCTTGGGTGATAAATAATAAAGTGGCTTTGATAGGTGATGCTGCTCATGCCATGCTGCCTTTTTATGGCCAAGGTTTAAATAGTAGTTTTGAGGATTGTCACGCACTCGCAAAGCTTATCAAGTTATACACTGATGACTGGCTAAAAATATTGCCCGCTTATTACTTACAACGCAAAAAAAACAACGATGCTATTAGTAAACTATCTAATGACCATTTTATTGAGATAAGCAGTCTTGATGACAATATCGATGAGCTATTGAGTAAAAAAATAGCACATAAATTCGCATTAATGTGCCCTGAACTTTGGCCTTCATTAGATCAAATGGTCAGCTTTTCTCCTGACATTTCATACACAAAAGCCAGAGAGATATCAGTAGAGCAAAAGAGCATCATGACTGAAGTAATGCAAATTAAGAATATTCACCAGTGCTGGCAGGAGGATTACATATACCGGGAATTAGAAAAAATAGCCTTAACAAGGCTTGCCCCTCTATTAAAATAAATTGGGGATAACAAACTCGAGAATAACAATTAATTAAAACTCTAGCGAAAATAATAATTCTGATAAATCTGGCTTCCATTGGAATTCTTTTAGTTTGATCCTGCTACCAATCACAACGACCTGCTCATCTTGCAAATGATGTTTCTGCTTATCAAAATTTTCACTGCCTGGTGGGAAAGAAATCTTACCTTGTGAGTTAATAACTCTAAACCAAGGTACCGTTTGCCCTCGCCAGCCATCTTTTGGTACTTTACCAAGCGATTTTCCTACAAGACGCGCTCTACCAGGTAAACCAGCTAAGTCAGCAATTTGGCCATAACAAGCAACCTTACCTAGCGGAATTAACTGTACTGTTTGCCATATCTGTTGGTAATTGGGATTTAACATAGTGTTGTAAGTCCAATTTATCTAGGTTTTAACCCAATTTTTTAATTACCCAATGAATTACTGTATCATAGCAGCATAAGTAAAAATAACGTGAGTGGTCAATAGACCTAAGGAAAAACATGAAAATTTGGGTTGATGCTGATGCATGTCCAGTGGTGATCAAAGAAATATTATTTAAAGCGGCTGACAGAACGAAAATAGCCATCACCTTAGTGGCCAATCATCATGTCCGCATACCACCTTCACCCTTTATAAGTTTCATGCAGGTCAGTAGTGGCTTTGATGTTGCAGACGATGAAATAGTTAAGCGTATTGAGGCCAATGATTTAGTTATCACCAGTGATATTCCACTAGCAGATGAAGTGATAGATAAAGGGGGCGTTGCCCTGAGTCCTCGTGGCGAGCTTTATACTAAAGAGAATATAAAATCACGACTCAATATTCGTGATTTTATGGACACCATGCGCGCTAGTGGCGTTCATACAGGTGGGCCACCCGCCTTAAATCAAACAGATAGACAAAATTTCGCTAATCATCTTGATCGTATTATTACCCAATTCAAAAAAACGCTATAAATAACATGCGCAGATACTCACGTGAGCATCTGTACATTGATTATATCCATGTTCAATCAAGACTGCGTAACTTATCGCTAGCCTATCTCACTCTTAGTTTTCTCCAATAAGAGTGCTTTAATCTCTGCTATTTCACTCTCTAATTTATCAATTTGTGCACGACTAGCGGGTTCTCCGCCATCACCACTTTCACCATGTTGCTCAGCACGAAACTGCTCATGCTCTTGGCTCATCACTTCTAATACCGTACCCACCATCATATTTAAAAAGATAAAGGCGGTTAAAAAGATAAAGGTTAAATAATAAATCCAGCTTAGTGGATGTACTGCCATTGTTTCGTACATGACATATAAGTTATCTCCCTATAAAAAGTGTGACATTGGTGAGTGAGTGAGTGGCGGTACCTATAAATAATAGACTCATACAAAGACAGTGTTCAAAATAAACCCTGTCAACATATAATTCTGTGACAAAATAAAATTAAAAAAATGGTAATAACCAAGAAAAAAAATTGTTGACAAAATATAGTTCACTTTTGCATTCATTCTTACCCCATAACAACATACGGAAAATATTTTCTCTCACGCTTTCTAAAAGCATCAGTTCCACCTTCAAGTGAAAGAAGTTGCTCTCGGTAATCCATATTCTCAATAGAGGTTTCACTAGAATTTGTTATCTTAGAGTCAGACATTGAAAGTATATGAATCAATTCTGAATCACCATTGACAACAAAATTAGCATTGTGAGTCGCAAAAATAATCTGTCTGTTCTTTTTAACTGTTTTCACCAGCTCAACAAGATATTTTGCGATTAAGTTACTATCTAAATGAGCTTCAGGCTCATCAATAATTATTGGAGTATTCCCTAGCATTATCAAAGCTACAATAGCAGCAGTACACCTTTGACCAAAAGAAGTGTTTTGAATGGGTCTACCATCGTAAAAAACATTTATATTTCCATACTTTTCAACATTAAAAAGCGCTAACTCAATGTCGATTAATAATGTTTGAAAGTTGCTTTCTGATCCAAAGAAAGTTCTCAATGTAGAAGTCGTTACTCCATCACCTGCAACCTTTTCCAATAACGCCTCCTTTGACTGGATCGCAGTAAAGTCAAAACCTTCAAAAGCTCTAGCAACATTATGACTCCGGATATTGTTCTCCTGAGTGTTTTCGTTCACTTCTTGGCAGATGTGTTTTATCAATTCGCTAAACATCAATTCCTTGTCCCAATCAAAAGTTAAATTAATTGTTTTAACCTCATCGCTCACATTTTCTAATTGGGAATTAACACTCGTTAATGATTGGGTAATCAGGGTTTTGTAATCATTAATATATTTTCTATCAATGCTATTGGATTCTATTTTTTCCTCTAACATTGCAATATATGCCTGTAAATCAGGTAATTCTTGATTTAATCTAGATAGGGAATCTTGTGTATTGCTCACATCTATTAAGTTTTCTCTCGACAGTCCTTTACTAGCTAGATATTCATCGAGTGCTTCTCTTGATGACTCTAGTAAAGATATTGCCTCTTTTTCTTCAACCAGAGCCTCCTGAATATCCTCTGGCGACTCAACTTGTATCAATGTTTCTTCTAAGCTTTCTATCGCTGAAATATAACGGCTACCGAAAGAATTATTATCTTCATTATTTAGGTTAGTGGCCTTTGACTTTTGAATAAGTAATTTTAAGCTCTCAGCTAAATCACTTGTTAAGCTTTTCCACTTATTATTTATTTGTATTATGTTAGAGATCTTTGCAACTTTAAACGTTAACTCCGTATATTGGTCACTTTGATATGAAGCAACTATCTTCTGGTTTGCCTCTAATTCATTTTGCTTTCTTTTTAATGTTTGCTTGGCATCATATAGACTAATAATATCGGTACGACAAACTGCTAGCATTTTCAAACAATTATCTGTTTTTTGGCGAATAGCTGTAATATCCTTGCCTGATTCAAGTTTCATTAATCGAGAAAATATAGCTTCGGAGAAAACTTTAGAACTAGTAGCAAATTGCTCTATTGAGTTTTGTCCCAAAAATTCAATTTGTTCTGCTGTTACACTAGAGTCGATACTGACATACTCTTCAAAATCACCAGCATCCAACTCTATTTTATTAGCTTTAAAAAAATCATTCTCTCCTGGTTTAAATGACTCGTGAATAAGGTTTATGAGTGTACTTTTTCCAGAGCCTCTACCACCAATAATACAAGTTAAATAAGGGCTAAAATTAAAGCTGTGCTTCCCTGAAAAACAAAAAGTGTCACGATGATCTCCTGCTAAGATTGAAGTCTCATCTGGAAAAGAAAAACTTACATTGCTAATTTTAAGTGGTGGAGAAATGGGTTCGCTTTCATTTATTTGGACTCTTCCGTCGAACTCATACAATGCTTGCCTTAAACCTTCAAAGCTGCAATCAGCTTTAATCCAGCTAAAGCATTTACCTATACGATCTTTATTATCGGAGTCAGAAAATCGGTGAGCATCACTACAATCCAGCAACCTATCATTAACATTAGATTGAGTTAAGCTCTCTCTCGCTTTAAAATAGTGAGGAATTTTTGCAGATGATATAAAAACCAAATCAGTTTTATTGATAATATTCTTTTTATCAGCAATAGATTGATCATTCCATTTAATATCAGCCCACTCTGTTTTCCCTACGGCAGTTAAGAACTTCCCTTCAAAATACGGCCTAGTAAGTATGTCCGTCAACTTATCAAAGTTTACACAGAAATTATTAAAGCCTTCTTGTAAAGCAGGCCCAAAATGAATTTTTTGTTCATCGGGAACACTTGCAATGATCAACTCACCTAATTCACTTAAACTCTCTTTAGTCGGAAGAGCATTCCACTTTCCATTTCCCGCAACAGAATCATATTGGGGCATTACCTGATAAGCCGTTGCAAGAGCGTTAAGAAACTGAGCTTGAATAACATCCACTGGAACTTCGTTCGAGAAAATAATATGGTAATTTATTTTACTCATATTACTCTTACTACCACCAAATTTATCAACTCTCAGCTCAATAACAGGTAAAAAATCTCAATATTAGGAAAGCGGCCCTTAGCTTTTTCTTCTAAAACACGTCTATATCCATCAATAAAAATATAATCATTGATCCCAATCACTTTAAATTCAGGAGGCAGACTTTCAATATTTGTAATAAACTTATCCCAGTCCCCTCCATACTCGGAAACTAATGAATCTGGAGTATGCACATGTAGATCCCACTTAAACCAAGATGATCCTTTATAACTACTCATAATACTTTTCCTTAAAATTAAATTGGTCTACATGCCACCATAAAACGTACTAACAAAACTCTTAACTTTTTCAGTTATCCTAGGCATTACCTTTTTACGTTGCAGTACAACTTGGAGCTTTTTCCATTGTGGCGACGATATCTTCACGCAGTGGCTCAGTAAGCTTGATTAGACAGCAATACTGTTTTCTATGTCATTTTCAATCATTCGAGAGATCAATTTCGGGCATTAAATCAGCAGGTTGGCATTTTAGTGCCTTTGCTATTTTAAAAAGCTTATCAAGGGAGATGTTTACTTCCCCTCTATCGATACGGCCAATATAGCTTCTGTCAATATCTGTCAGCTTTGAAAGTGCATCTTGAGAAATATTATTTTCCCCTCTCTTAGCCCTTAATTTTTCTGCAAATTTTTGTATTAGGTCGCTCATTGGATAAACCTCAGATCCAAATAAGCAACTATTTCATATTGCGGATTATAATATCACGGATTATAATCCGTTGGATTATAATCCGTTGGATTATAATCACACCCGGCCATCAATTTTACCCTTGGTCGGTTGTTTGATGCGGAGTTCTATATGAAATTAAATAACCTTGTTGCTCAAATTATTGCTGCACCTAACTTTGATCACTTCTCTGCAATAGAGGTTCGATCTGCATATTTGGCTTTGAAATGTGATAACACCATTGACCCGAATGATGCGCGTCGTTTTGTTTATACCGAGCTTTTAAAGCTAGTAAAGAAAGGTTGATTAAAGAAGTCTGTTTCAAAGAAGAAAGAGATCACTTCGTTTATTAAAACTGAGATGTTTGACCCTGCCGCCCTCGCTGTAAACCCAGCAGTAGATATTGATCAAAAGAAAGAGTCTGATCTTGAGGTAACTAATAGCTTAAGTGAAACATTAGTCGATAGATTAAACCACTATAAAAACGAGCTACTGACAGGGCTTGGAGAGGTGGACGAATACAAACTTCTTTGCAACCAGTTTCCAGAACTGCACACTAAATTACAATCAAAATACAATGAAGTGCGAGAGAAAAACAGCAAACTCCTTGGCAGTATTAAAGCTGTTGAAAACCTTATCTCAATTAAGCATTAGGAATAACATGGAAAAACGTAAATGGCAGGCTGAGTGTATTAACTTAGCTCTAGATAAATATACCAGTGGTAATAAACACTTTTTGGCTTTAGCCACGCCTGGTGCAGGTAAAACTTTTATGGCTTCGGCACTTGGAAATGAAATAATCAAGCGTGAACTTGCTGATATTATTATTTGCTTTTCACCTTCCTCTGTCGTTTGCGAAGACTTTAGCGAAACTCTTGAAAGTGTAATCGGTGAGCGGTTTGACGGTCTTTTAGGTTCTAAAGGTCGTTCATTAACCTATCAGAGCATGAAATACCTTGATGAAGATTTTTGGATGTTGTTTCAAAAATATCGTGTGTTCGTTATTTTTGATGAGATTCATCATTGTTCAGGTTCTAACATTGAAAACGCCAACGCCTGGGGCGAAAAAATAATCCTCAATATTCGTGATAACGCTGAGTTCACTTTAGCTATGACGGGTACTCCTTGGCGCTCTGATACGGCTCCTATCGTGCTTTCTCACTATTCAAGCTTTACCAATAAAATTCGATGTGATTACGTCTACGGGCTTTCTAAGGCTATTAGAGATGGTGTTTGTAGAAAACCCCAGATCATTGTGATTGATAACGACAATATCTCGCTAACGGATAAAGGCGAAAGAAAATCATTTAGTTCCTTTAAGGAGCTATTAACCCAATCAGTATTTCCTTATCAGGACATCATCCAAAATGAACAGTTGTTATTGCATACTATCAGACAAGCTAATGACAGATTGGACAAGCTACGTATTACAAATCCAACTGCCGGAGGGTTAATAGTTGCTAGCTCTGTTGAACATACGACACAAATTGAAAAGCTAATGGCTGAGCACTTTAATGAAGCAGTTACAGTCATCACATATAGGGAAGATGAACCGACCAAACTCATTCATCACTATAGGCAATCTAGCTCTAAATGGGTTGTATCGGTTGGGATGATTAGCGAGGGAACGAATATTCCACGCTTACAAGTTACTTGTCACCTAACTAGAATCAAAACAGAAATGAATTTTAGACAATTACAAGGGCGTAATTTGCGTATAACCGATGCTCCAAATCAGGACGCTTTTCTATACATGCCTGCCGAGCCAAAACTTGTTGAATATGCTTTTCGAGTCGCTCAGGATATTCCCTTTGAGGCCGATGTCGTTAAATTTGAAAAAATGAGTACTCATTTTAAGGCAAAACAAAAGGATGATGATACAAATGAAGGTCATATTGATAAAGTGCCTGAGGATAAGGTTAAAGGTTCATCAAATAAGAATATTAACATTGAAGAGGAAAGACTCGAACTTGGTGAATTTGAAGAGAGGGTTTACCCGCAGATCACGCCTACTAATGAAAAGAATCCGCTAACAAACACTTACGAAAGTATGATGAATATATTTGGTAGGTTCAAGCAAGAAACTCTTGAGCTTGGGTTAAGCACTCTGGAGTAATGACATAGCAACATAACATTTATTCAAATAGCGATGACAGACACAGACATTTTGAAAAATAATTATAAGGAAATTATATGCTAATTGCGTATAATGCTGCCATTTTAAGCACACTCAATAGATATGTTGACAGAATAACCTATGTACCAATCCATAAAAATGAACCTGAATGCTCTCAAAAACAACAAGATTTTTGAGCTTATCGTTGTCTCCGTTATTATCATTTCCGCACTGGAAATCGGTGCCAAAACATTTCAATTAACAGACAGTGCTGTTTCGCTTACTGAGATATTAGATGTTTTTATAACTGTTTTCTTTCTCTTTGAGCTAACTATTCGCTTTATTGGAGATGATGACAAACGTTCATTCTTAAAAAAAGGTTGGAACGTCTTTGATACGCTTGTCGTAATGATAAGTCTTATACCCATAGATAATAGTGAAATGGCTCTTCTAGCTCGTCTTGTACGTATATTTCGTGTATTACGAATGATATCCGTTGTACCTGAGTTGCGAATTTTAATTAACTCTCTCATAAAAGCCTTACCACAATTAGGCTATGTCGTTCTGTTGATGTTTATAATTTTCTATATATATGCGGCATTTGGAAGCTTCATGTTTAGTCAAATCAATCCAAAACTCTGGGGCGACATAGCGATATCAATGTTGACACTTTTCAGGGTTATGACATTCGAGGATTGGACTGATATTCAATACGAGACAATGGAAGTCTATCCTTATAGTTTGATATTTTATCTGACGTTTATCTTCTTTACTGCCTTTGCATTTTTAAATATGGTGATCGGTATCGTTGTTAATGTCATGGAAGAAGAGCACCAAGCAGCCAGAGCCGAAAAAGTTGAAAAGCAACCAACTCTTATTGAGCTTCAACAAGAATTGAAAGAAATAAAAGCCTTGCTTATGGCACAAAATAAGTAATGATAAGCCGCTAAAAATGAGTATGTCGTAAAAATAATATTTATTCGTGTGTGAGTGAGGAGCTATATAAGACATGGCTTAGGTAAAATAACAAAAGCGTACACACTACCTGACAAAGAAAATCCTAACTCATTTTTCTAAAATACGAGTTAAGTGGGGAGGTGCATAGTCTGATGTGTTTGAACCAACATCATGGATATATTGGACCAGCCTTATTGCTATGCTGGACCACAGCCGAAATAAACGAACGCATGATTTCGTAATCACCACCACCATGAAGCGTCATTTCACTTTCAGCATCTGTTGCTTCAATATGAGTTTGTTGATCAGATAAAAAATCATATATTTTCAAAGATGAGGTATCACCTTCGATCATACCTTTAGTACCAAAAATTCTCGTTTTTCTTTCTGTATAGTCAATAAATGCCGTCATAGTAAATGAAACAGTTTACCTCCTTCAAACTGCATATTAACAACTTGATTGTCAACGACATCATTATCTCAAAGGTAAACACAACGACCATACCCAACCCAACGTTTGATGATATTTTTATAAGTGAATTACGTTCTAAAAAGTTACATACCGAGGTTGTTACTTCTTCTCAAATATTTTTGCCAACTAGAACATATTCTAAAGAAGATATGAGTGATATTATTGCAAAGAATAAATTCGACACAATCTTATACATTGTTGTAAATGGTGAAAATTCAAATAGCCAGGTTGTTAGTTATCTCACAAACTCTTCGGCGTAAGCATATTCTACTGGATAAACATCGAGTATAACTAAGCGCACCGCTTAGTTTTGCGCTTACTGTGGTACTCCCTTATGATAAAGTCAGAATGTCAGGCTCAAGAGAATAGAAATAGATTACATTATTGGGGCAGAGCTTGAATTAATAACCGGTCTTTTCGAAAAAATACACTGTTCCTGTTGGTTAGCCGGTTGCTTAAACGCTATTAAATCAACAGCCAAAAACGCTCTATAACCCAATAACCACTTAGGCCACCAATAGCATAAACCCCCAGATTAAAACCTCTTTTAAAAAAGGTAAACTTTGAATTTATCATATACATCAGTAAAGATACTGCTGAAATAAACAAGAGCTGACCAATTTCAACCCCAAGATTAAAACTTACTAATGCGTTAAATTTATTTTCAGTAGGCAATCCATATTGATTTAATACTGAGGCAAAACCAAATCCATGAAGCAAGCCAAATAATGACGCGATCGTAAAAGGATGTTTCCAACTGAATGTTTTCTTGTTGTTTTTTGTTATTTCAACAGATAAAAATAAAACACTTAAAGCGATTAAAAACTCTACAAAACCTATAGGTAGGGATATCCATTGATAGCTGCTAGCAATAAGCGTAAGAGTATGCCCAGCAGTGAAGCCAGAGATCGCGAGAATTAAACGTTTCCCCCAACCTGTAATTATAAAAAGACATAAAATAAAAAGAAGATGATCAAATCCTTCCAAGATATGCTTTATGCCGGATACGATATACTCTTTGGAAATATCCTTTCCGTTGAGGACCTTGTCGACTTCGACTCTTTGAATACTGGGGTCGTTAAAGTGTTCTATTATATCGCCTTGAAGCGGCGTATAAGAAATAAGTGAAGTTAATGCTGGGTTATGTAAAGGATAGGTAATATCAATAACCAAGTTGTCATTGATGTTGTCACATTTATAAATAATAGCGCCTTGAAGGCGGTCTTGTTTTAGGATTTTAGTTATAAGGCAGTTATCACCAGACAGAATGATATAAGGCTCATTACCTAGTTCAACAATGGGTGGTGTCTTCCATTTCAATAATATTTGAGTATAACTTTTCGCCTCTAATTCGATATATAAAGGCCGAGCATCATGTGCAAACGAATAGTTCGAAAAAAACACAAGTAATAAAAGTGTACAGTTAGATAAAAATTTCATAAACTCACTCAACAATTTCATACTTTTCAATAATTTTATTAATCGCCCTACGTTCTACGTCTTTAACTTTTAGCTGTTGTAAGTCAGCTAGAATCAAAGAAGCCACGTCCTCTATAGGTGGGGTTATTTCAGCTGTATTTTTAATGATATACACAAGGTGGTAGCCATAAGTTGATTTGAAAGGGCCTACCCATAGTCCTATTTTATTTTCAGAAAATATATCCTTTGAAAAATCATCTCCAAGTTGGCTAGCTACAAACTTTTCACTTTTATTAATATAACTTCGAAAGTATAAAAAATGATCGCCATATTTTCCAGCTTGCTCAGGATAGAGTGCTTCTTCCCTTACTTTTAACTTTGTATTTTGTGCGTCAAATAACGCATTTTTTAAACCTCTTTTATTTTTAGAAAAATAAATGTGGCTAAAGCTAACCGTTTGTTCTTGAATGTATAGATAGATATTGTCTTGGTAGTATTTTTTTATTTCTGTTTCATTAATGGCTTCAATATCTTGGCTAAATCCTCGTGTTAAATATTCCATTTTTTGAACAAGACGACGTTTTATCATTTCATCATTTTCATCTAGGCCTAATTTCAATCCTTCCCGATAAAGAACTTCTTGATGGATATATCGTTTTTTTATCTCTTCTTTTTCATCTTCTGAAAGTGCTTTAAAGTACGCCTTTGCACTTTTCTCTTTATATACTTTGTTTTGGGCTTGGATAAACGAGATTAAGTTTTTTTCGCTTACGTTAACCAAAAATGGCTGCTCACTTTTTAACGAATCAGGGTTGATTGCTCTAATAAAAATAAAACCTAAAAAACCTAATATCAAGAAAACAAATAGAGGTTCTCTGGTAATTATATTAATTAATTTGTTTTTCTTTCGTAAGGTAATAGGACGTTTAGCCTTGGTTTTCATTTTACTCACTTAGTATTTATATTGGATAAATGGGGAAGTACGTAGACGGTTATATAAAGAGACCGTAAAGTAATGAAGCGATGAGGCCTCATTACTGTACGATCTAAATATTTTATTTTGGCGTATACCAAATTGGCGAACTATAGGCGCGTTCTTGAATAGTTGCTGGCCCTTCAGACGGAAGCTCTGTTTGTGTTGCTAGGCTATCGTAAAGTGAGTTTCTAGGTGTTGGGATTTGCAGTACGCGTACATAATAATATGCTCTCTCTGCTAAATTAAAATCAGGGTCTGTCCATTTTCCTACTATCTCTTCACTTCCTATCGTGTTGGTATATTGCGCATTATCTAAATTCACTGTTGACCCGACAGCAGGTAACACTCCTGTTGAGTCAAGCTTTCGCTCGCCCGCCCAAGCAACATTATAAACCGCTTCATGACGTTCACCTGTCGCTGAAATCCAACCTTTAATAATTTGAACGCGATCTAAATTTGCATCAATAGGATCTTTCACTGCTCTAAAAATAAATTCCGGCGAAGTTTTTGAAGAAGTTAAAGAAGGGGTAGTTAGGTCGCCGCCCATAGGTACACCATTTTTATAACCATAGGTAGCGAAATCATTACTTTGTATAGCTTGTTCATCCATATTCCATCCAGCAAAAACACGTACACTTAAACGAGTTCCTGTGGTGGCATAAACTTCTTTACGTTGAAACGCATTAAAAATATCTTCTCGGGTATTTTCAATAGCCCAAACAGCTGTAAGGCCTGACGCAGACATATTAAATCCATTAAAGGATATTGGACTTTCACCATGGCTGTCTGAAAGTTTTTTACCCTTGGGTAGTGAGTCTGCGCTTGTCTTCCCCCAGTAGTTGTTCTCTTCTGGTGATGAATAGCCCGTATGACTGTCTGTTGAACCAATCATTCCGAACTTAAAAGGGTTGACACCTACTTTCTCTTCAATGGCTAAACCTGCCGTTAATGCGCCTCGTGCAAAATCATTTTTAATTGGGATGTAAGTATCACCGCTGGTATCTAGGTAATGATAAAAGTTTTCAAAGTCTGCAAATTCGTCTTTTGGTGAAAAAACACCTCTTGCTTCCATGTCACCTTTAGATTGTGTAACTTCAACCAATGGCTCCCACTCTATACGTGTCTTAGCATAATCTGCAGTGATAACCTCTCCCCTTAATGTTGTTTCAGCGAACATAAAGCCACGAGATACGTTTGAATTGTGTGGAATAGAAATAAAGCGGCTTTTCGTTTCTTTTGATGTTTTCTCTAACCACGACCATAAATCCTCGGGGTACTGGCTAGAATCCGCGCCAAAGGGTAGGTATTGACGTGTTTTATCTGCGCCATCCGGCGTAAAAATAACACGGTGTAAATTGGCACCCGTAGGCATTGAACTCCATTCCCACCCTGCAAACGTTGTAAATGTTCCTGGGTCGTTATTGCGCTCGGCTGCATCAATAGTTTTATTCCAATAACTTGCTCTTAATGCATTGTTCTCACCAAAGGCATGATATCCATCAGTATTGTTGTTGGGATCTTGTACAGGATTTTTACCTGGGTTTTCAGGGCCTACAGGAATAAAGCGCGAGAACATTTTGAGGCCCATATCATTATCAACACCAAACTCTATATATTTAATCGCTGCCCAACGTTTAAGACTATCTAAAAATCCTAATTCATCTAAAGAAACAACTTCACCTTTGAAGTTGTTGTCTAATAGCCCCATACCTTCTGCGTGATCCGCAATAACCAGAAAATCTAAGGGTGTTTTTATTTGGATTTTTGCCTGGCTTATATTGTGAACCATTGGGGCGCCCTTAGCCCAACGATAGGCCATTTCAGGATCTACGGTTTGATTTTTATTAAGGAATGCATCGAGTGAATAACTAGTGTGAAGGTGCGTGTCTCCAAACAGAAGTTTATTCGGAATAGTTTGCGCTTCTTGATTCGCATTTACTGAAATTGAAAGTGTAGCAATGGTTACAGAGAGAACTGTACGTTTAAATGATTTATAGTTAAACAGCGGTGAGATACTCTTAATAATTGACGCTGACAGATTAATACGTGCGAAATATGGGTTTTTATTCATGACTTAGATCTCTATTTTATTTTTTAGGTATTCAGCGATATAAATTTAAATTATAGGGTTTTAGGTTGAGTTTCAGACTTACCTATTTCACCTACGCTTCTTCAATAAAACCGCTCTATTGTGAGTTAACTCAGCGTGATGCTACTTCACTGATACATTCATAAATATTTATAAATAGAGCATCACCTAGAGGGAACTAACTAACTAACTAACTAACTAACTAACTAACTAACTAACTAACTAACTAACTAACTAAGTAATACTCTGCAGTCTACCTGCCGAGACTAAACGAAAAATATGATTAACAACTATTGTAGAGTTAACTTTGGCGGCGTCCAGGTTTGCTCAATGATTTCTTGGCCTGGTAGGTAGGCACGAAAGACCATGTAGAATTCACCTTTGGAGGTTGGCAGCCAGTTACTTCGTTCAGCTTTGTCAGACGGTTCATCATAACTAATATACAAAGAAACCCCACCGTCATCGTTATATACAAGCCCTTTAGTTCTATCGCCAATTGAGTATCTGTTTATTTTATTTGCTATCAAATTATTTGTATCATCATAAGCAGAAAGCGACCAAAAAGCACCTACCTTGGGCATTTGATCGGAAGTGAAATGCAGAACATAACGATATTCACCACTGGGCTTTTGGACGCCAGTTCGAGTAACATCATCATTGAGTAAGGAATAGCTAGCCTCTTCAATATCATTAGCAACGATTCCCGTTAATGACTGTAAGGCACTACGTACAAGGTATTTCCCTTCCATTCCTGCGTGCCCATAAATGGGGTCCAATACTGTCCAACCGTCGACACTCTTACTACCATAGTTTGTCTCTGTTGATTTCACTACATCGAGTAAACCCAAGGCGGCACCTTTGAGACGTCCTTTAATAAAGTCCTGACGTAACTCGCTTAAATCAATATCGCTACCAATTCCGACCTCTCGAAACTGCTCCATGTAGCCTTGCTCAGCTTCAGGAATACCGTTAAGTGTCATTGAGTAATTCATCATAGCCAAATAGTTTTCGGGGTTATATTTAATGAAATCCTCCAGAATAGCTTTTAAGCCCAAATCAGGGTCCGCAAACATCGCAGCATATTCTGGGAAAGCATTTTCCACGGGTACAAATGAAGGACGGACGTGCTCAGCCTTACCCCAGTCACTCAACGCCGTTAACTGGTATTGATCTTGTATTTTGTGCACGTTCGGGAGGTCAGCTTGACTCCGCACGACAGTTTGCCCTACTAATAAAGACCATTTAGTGGGAGCCTCCGCTAAATAGGTAACACCCTCTGGGAGAGTACCCTTCCAGCCAGAAGGAACAATTGCAAAATTACCACCGCCATTACCCGTTGCCCTCTTACTTATATATGCATAGTTGTCTGACGTAAATGAGGTAAATTGAAGCGCCCAGTATCGGTCATCATTTCCTAACACTGGCGCGGTAACGATTACAGGCTCTTTATCGACGTAAAGGTAAGCGAGTGAATAGACCGCGTCATTATTAGGGGCTCCTCCATCACGGTATTCTGCATCGGTTAGCTTTCTAACATGATAAAAATTATTTAAGGTATCCCTTGGTTTTTTTGAAATAATCCCCTTTTCTAAAGGCTGACCCCAATCATTAAGTAGCAAATAGTTGAATACATAAGGAAACCCGTAAAGTGCCCCTAGCTGGCTTTTTGATTTAGAGTAATTTTCTTGCCATGGGGAGGTCATCTCTACAATATTTTTCACTTTATCAGATAGCATTATCGCTACAGTTGCCCCTGAAGTGAGAACTATCATAGCGAGGATTGTTGATATTTTTTTTATTTTCATAGTAGTAAAAGTTCCAAGGTTTAAGTTAATTCATAGAAAAATATAAATCACTATGGGTCTATTCTTATCGGCACAAGCCAAAACGAAACCGACCGATCTTCGATTAATTAGGCCAATACATATATATGTCATCCTTAGATATTGGCTCGCCTCCTGTTTTATCGATGCGTATTGGCGCATGGACAACTCCAGGTCAAAGTGGTTCTGCTTGTTCACTATTATGAACTTCTAAAAGCGCCTGTAATTGTTATACCCTCTCAGGGTTTTGAAACACATGACACCCCAATACTTCGAAGAGTTATAGTATTGACTTGCGGATCCGACACTTACCATATTGCGCAAGACGAGCCAAATAACTTATACTATACGCATCGATCACGAAACGCCGCGATACAAACACAGAGTACCTAATCATGAAAAATAAAGTTTCCAGCCAAGTGCTAGAAGGAGCTGCAGAATTTATTAAATGCTATGGACAGGACCCGGATGATATTGCTAGATGCGTAGATCTAACTCCAGAATCTCTTCGTGTTACCAATGTAATGATTCCCGAAATCAAAGTGAATGAGCTTTTTGAAGAGGCATCTATAAGATGTAATGACCGATTCTTTGGGTTAAGGTTTGCTAAGGTCAAAAAAGTTAGCACTATGGGTATGATTTGGTCAATGATGAGAGGCGCCAAGACCATTGGCAAGTCAATGGAAATACTTTCTGCCAATATTGAGAAACATTCCCAAGCACTTTCTGTCTATCTATCTCCCGAAAAAAATGGTTTCTCAATTAATATTGAAGTAAGAAACCCAGAGACTGAAAATAGAAAAAACATTCACAAGTCGACAATTCAAGTAGTTGAGCATTCCCTCGCATTGTTGTGCAAAGATCTCCGTGAAGAAGCCGGCTCAAAATGGAATCCAAGCTACATTCAATTTCGACATAAAAAACCCAATCCTTGCTCACCATTATTTGATTTTTTCGGTGATAACATATTTTTCGATCAAGATGTTAACTCCATTCATCTGAGTAAAGAAGACTGGATAAAACTGCAGGGCACAATCTCACAGAACGAAAATAATCAAGAGAGTTACTCTTCTGACATTGATGTCGAGAGCGAGCTACCTATCATTTTAAGAGTAGACAGAGTCATTCGAGATCTTATGAATAAAGATGGTGTTACAGCAGCACTAATTGCCCATGAGCTAAATGTTACAGTACGTACAATGCAACACAGGCTAACGCAGCATAAAACCAGCTATCAGCAAATTTATGATCGCGTGCGCCTAGATCTTGCAAAGCAGTATCTCAAAAATTCACGCCTATCCTTAACGGAAATATCAGAACGACTACACTTTAAGATCCCGGCTCACTTTTCACGCTTTTTCTCGCAAAATACCGGTCACTCTCCCCGCGATCACAGAGGAGGTAACCACTAGAAATATCTCAATACTACGCGTAAAAAACAGTCTAGACCGGTGCGTGGTATAACAAGGGGTCAATCAATTAGGCGAAACGAGGAAGACACCGCCCAATCTATGAATGGCTATCCTGTACTAAAGAGCAATTTCCTGAATTAAGCATTACTCAACGAACCTAATAGATAATGGAACTACTGCTTCCTATTACCGAACCAACAAAATGTATTGTCTCACAAATACTCAACATTTCAGTCAGCACACTAGACCGACGCTTAAAAAACCAAAAATTTCCTTTAAATTAATACTGTTACAACTAAAAAAATGCTTGCTGTAGAGTATTTATTCACCTGCAACAAATCCGTATCAAAAACCAGTTATCTACTAGGCTATACATCCTTAGCCCCATTTTTTAAAGCATTTAAAAAATGGTTTGGACAAACATCCAACCAGTTTAAAACATCATTGATCGTTGCGTAGAATAAGGTAATTTCTGATAACGCATCCCCCAAATAACCTTATATAAGGTATTAATAAGAGGAAATGAGTACTTTAAAGTATAGGAGTTTATGTAATGAAACTCATCGCATTCAGCTGAAATTTAAAGCGTAATCTATTAAGACGATCTCTGGTTATTTATGGAGAGGATCATTACGCTCCGCTAAAATCTGTTTTATTGCATTATTTACTTGTTCTTGCATAAAAGCGTATTTTTTATGCAAGACATGGTACACCTGCTCCTCATACAATATGAAATATTTTACATTTTTAAAGTTATGCTGATAGTGCGTCTTTTGAGAGAGCACATAGGTGAAGTAATCGAATTTTTTGCTTTCAAAGAGCTCTTTAAAATTTCCCAAATCACTGATTTTATAAACTTGGGCGTGCCAATCATCGCTATAGGCGAAAACTTTTGAGCCAACTCCCATTAAAATTGTATTTTTAGGGTTTTGAAGTATATTAGGATTACAAGGTTTACTCACTCGACAAAACACAACAAAGCGAGCATTATCTATTGGTTGACTGACAGCTATTAAATTTTCATATTGCTTTATTCTAAATAATGGCTTTATAACATTGCCGTCTATGATTCCCTTGCTCGTTTGCATAAGGTCTCGCTCGATAGGCATAGCGACGAACTCTGTCGCTATGCCAAGATTTTTATAGGCCTGTCTAATGATTGGTATATGATATTGAATGACAGCCGGATGATAATTATAACCGAATATTAAATGTTTAGGCAGAGTCGTTTCAGCCACCAAGTATGGTGACAGTATTACACATGTTAATAAAATTATTGATTTAAACATACCTAAACTCCTCTTTGCTGCTCTTTTATTTTACCATCTGCATGGCGATACTTTCAGCTACAAGAGCTGGTTTTTTCTCATGCTCTGTTTCAATTTCTCCCGCTGTTTTTAGCATAAACTGCCCTTTCTTTTTTTCAATCACTTCAATCAATGTCGCGTGAGCGCGTATACGCTTACCAACCTTGACAGGGGAAATAAATCGCTGATTATCCATACCGTAGTTAACGCTCATATATGTCCCTTCGATCACCACACTAAAACTCTCGGTGAAGTGTGACAGCATCGACAGGGTCAAAAATCCGTGGGCTATTGTTGAACCAAAAGGTGTTTTGGCCGCTTTTTGTGGATCAACATGGATAAATTGTTGATCATGGGTGCAATCAGCAAAAGCATTGATCTGTTCTTGAGTGATGGTAAACCAAGATGTGGGTTCAGCTTTGATCCCCACCTCAGAATATAGATTATCAAGTGAAATGAATTTAATTTTTGTTACCCTAAATAGATAAGTGTTTTTTATTATTGAATATGGCAAAAATGCCAATCAAACCGTTATATAAATGACCATATAAAGGTCAACAGAGTCTAATATAACTTCCATTTTAAAATCGCTTTAGTTAGTTTTTCAAACTTTTCGCCGTAAGGTGGTGCAAGCGCTAAACCGGCTGATTTTTTTGCTTGTTTGAAAATAGGGCGAAGCTTTGAAAATTCGTTAAAGCCCTCTTGTCCGTGGTAATGCCCCATACCACTATTACCAATACCGCCAAAAGGCATGTCGTGTTGAGCAACATGTAGCATACTGTCGTTAATACATATACCACCAGAGAGAGTATTGTTAATGAATTCCTGCTGGATTTGGGTTTTATTACTGTATATATAAAGTGCTAAAGGGCGTTCATTTTTATTGATATAGCCAATGACTTCATCTAAATCATCATAGGGCTTAATCGGTAATAAAGGACCAAATATTTCATCTTGCATTATTAACATATCTTCGCTTGTATTAATAACAATGTATGGTGGTATTTTGCGTGTTTGTGTATTTAGCTCGCCAGTTTCACAAAGATTAACTGCTTTAGCTCCCTTATCGACAGCATCTTGTAACGTTGTTTGTAATCGATTAAATGCTTTATCATCAATAATTGAAGTGAAGTCTTTACTTTCAATTGAAGGGTAACGACGTTTAATAATGTCTTTAGCTAAGTCAACAAATTGGTCTACTTTACTTCGAGGAACAAATAAGTAATCAGGAGCAACACAAGTCTGTCCTGCATTTAAGTATTTAGCGAACAGAATTCGCTCTGCTGCCTCTTTTATATCGAAATCATCAGCGACTATTGCGGGAGATTTTCCGCCTAACTCTAAGGTAACTGGCGTAAGATGTTTTGCCGCACTCGTCATGACTTTTTTACCTACTTCAGGCGAGCCAGTAAAAACAATATGATCCCAAGCTTGAGCTGTAAACTCACTCGCACTAACACCTGGTATAATAGCAAAGACCTCATCATCAAAAACTTCAGCAATCAATTTTGATAATAAGTGACACAATGTTTGTGAATTACTCGCCATTTTAACAATACAACGGTTACCTGCGGCAATAGCACTAATACACGGACTTAGTGCTAAAAATAGAGGATAGTTCCAAGGGCTTATTACCCCAATGACACCTTTAGCTTGGGCGACAACGGTGTTTTTAGCACCGAAAAAAGCGATACCTACATGGCGTTTTTGTGGTTTCATCCACTGTTTTAACTTTTTACGGCTGTGTTTAATTCCGCCTAGCAAACCAAATATTTCTGATACTAAGGTTTCTTGAACTGCTCTATTGCCAAAGTCTTTATTAATCGCTTGGGCAATTGCATCTTGATTGTTCAATAGTATCTTTTCTAATTTGTTTAAACTTACCAAACGATTATCTAAGTTGATATAAGTGCAGTTTTGGGCTGCCTCTTTTTGCTTGGTAAATACCTGTTGAAAATAACTAGTTTCTTCGGTATTAACTGCAATATTCTCTAAAACACTATTCATAAAACTCACCTTAAATATATAAAGTGGTCAAGTAAAATTGGCCACAGTTTTGTAGTTGAACCTGTACCTTCGTTCTGACTCATTTGGACTTGATTCTGCGTTATGCCTCATGTTTATTTAGATAACATGGTCTATATCTACGCAATACTTCGAATAATCCACTTCGCCCATGCCATCATTAACATTGAGTTTTCCACTAAGTGGGTTGGCTGCATTTGCGAATAAATGCCATGAATAAAGACCTAATAACTAAGTAAAATAATTATTTAGCTAATTATTATCAATGAACTTTTGAGATATTATTATTTCTGCCCTAGAAAAAATTCCTCTACCTCAAGTGCCATCATCGAATAGGCACCGTTTACTACACAGGTAGCATGACCACTTGCTCTTGGCAGAATACGTTGAATATAGAAACGTGCAGTTTTAATTTTGGCTTGATAAAATGCTCTATATTCAGGCAAAGGATTCTCCAATATTTAATTCAGTTGTTTTCAGGTGGTCTAACTACTAGTTATTAACAAACCTTTAAACAGTTTTTTGATTTAATGTTTAGCGTGCTGACAATAACGGCAAACACGCTTAATTTAGCTCAAAACACTTAAAAAGATAGCTGTAACGAGTATTACAATACTTCGAATAAACCTGCAGCGCCCATACCACCACCAACACACATGGTAATAACCACATATTTAGCACCACGGCGTTTACCTTCAATCAAGGCGTGACCAGTCATTCGCGCACCACTCATGCCATATGGATGACCAATAGAGATAGCGCCACCGTTAACATTCAGTTTTTCCACCGGAATATTAAGTTTGTCAGCACAATAAAGTACTTGCACGGCAAAGGCTTCGTTAAGCTCAAATAAGCCGATATCGTCTACGGTTAAGCCATGTTGCTTTAATAACTTAGGTACCGCATAAATTGGCCCTATACCCATTTCATCTGGTTCACAACCCGCAACCGCCATACCCACATAACGGCCCAATGGTTGTAATCCACGTTGTTCAACAAGTTTTGCTTCCATTAATACTGACGCAGATGCACCATCTGATAATTGACTAGCATTACCTGCCGTGATCAGACCACCGTCAACTACGCTGCGAAGACCTTGTAAACTTTCAATGGTAGTTGCACGTACGCCTTCATCCATAGAAATCGTTACTTCTTCGTAACTGACTTCTTTGGTTTCTTTGTTCATTACCGCTTTAGTCGTGGTCATAGGAGCCAATTCAGCATTGTAGCGCCCTGCTTCATATGCAGCAGCGGTACGTTGTTGGCTTAACAAACCATATTCGTCTTGACGTTCACGGCTAATGTTATAACGGCTAGCGACGATTTCTGCGGTCTGTAACATTGGCATGTAAATGTTTTGGTGTTGAGCTACGAGTTTTTTATCTAACCCTTTATGCATATTTAAATGTTCATTTTGCACCAGTGATATTGACTCCATACCTGCACCAATTGCTATGTCCATACCGTCATGCATAATTTGTTTTGCCGCTGTCGCAATCGCCATCAAACCTGATGAGCATTGACGCTCAATTGTCATGCCACTCACTGAAGTTGGTAAACCACCAGCCAATGCTGCTAAACGACCTACATTCATGCCTGTAGTGCCTTGTTGCAAGCCACAACCCATAACAACATCTTCAACTTCAGCACCATCAATGCCCGCACGCGCTACTGCATGTTTAATGGCATGACCACCCAATGTTGGACCTTGAGTAATATTAAACCCGCCACGGTAAGCTTTACCTATTGGCGTACGTGCTGTTGATACTATTAGTGCTTCTCTCATTTTATAATTCCTCTATTTTCTAGCCATTTATATTGGCAGGGACATTTCATCAGCAGGAATATAACGACTATATTCACTGCCATGTCGATTAATTTGTTCTAGCGTTTAAACACTTATTTTGTATTGCCTAAACTTCTTGCCGCTCGCCACAAGTTGCTCTAATACCGGCGCAGGTTTAAACCACATTTCGCCATACTCGCCTAACTCACTGCGATATTTGTTGATGGCGTTTAATACTGACTCTAAGCCAATTTCATCGGCATATTGCATTGGACCACCGCGCCACCAAGGGAAGCCATAGCCATTGCCATAAATCAAATCACAATCGCTTGAACGATTAGCCTTGCCTTCTTCCAGAATTAACGCGCCTTCGTTGATCATCATAAAGACCATACGTTCAACAATTTCTTGATCGCTGATTTCACGACGTTCAATATCTAAATCAGCCGCAATTTGCGTGGCTAATTCAATGACTTCTGGATCTTCTTTTTGCTCGCGACCTTCATAGAGGTATAAGCCTCGAGCTGTTTTTTGACCATAACGACCAAGTTCAGCTAATTTGTCACCTAGCGCACAGTAACTCTTGTCATGTTCGATAAATTCACGACGGCTTTCACGCACAAAATAACCAACGTCAAGCCCTGCCATATCGCCCATTGCACATAAACCCATAGCAAAACCAAAACCATATAGTGCTTTGTCAATTTGTGTAGGTGTTGCACCTTCGAGCAATAAGCGCATGCCTTCACGACTGTAAGGCTCCAACATACGATTACCAACAAAACCAAAACAAACACCAACAATCACAGGCACTTTGCGAATAGCTTGTGCTAATTTGATACAGGTCACTAAGGCATCGTCAGCGGTTTTTTCACAACGAACAATTTCTAACAAACGCATTACGTTGGCAGGACTGAAGAAGTGCAAGCCTAAAACGTCTTGCGGACGGCTAGTCACTGCGGCAATTTCATCAATATTTAGTGTTGAAGTGTTCGAGGCTAAGATACAGCCAGTTTTACATACACGGTCTAACTCTTTAAATACCGCATGTTTCACTGCCATTTTTTCAAACACGGCTTCAATGACTAGGTCAACATCGCCTAAATCGTCGTAGCTGGTAGTACCTGATAATAAGCTCATCAAGTGTTCAACTTTTTCTGCGGTTAAGCGACCTTTCTTTGCACTGATTTCGTAGTTTTTACGAATAACCGCGATGCCTTTTCCTAAGGCTTCACCATTAAGATCGAGCATAACTACAGGGATACCAGCATTCATAAAGTTCATGGCAATGCCGCCCCCCATAGTACCAGAGCCAATAATAGCGACTTTTTTCACATCACGCGTTGGGGTTTTAGGATCTACGCCCGGTACTTTAGTCGCTGCACGTTCAGCAAAAAACAAATGCTGTTGAGCACGTGCTTGTGGTGTTGCCAAACATTCAGAAAACAATTGTTGTTCACGTTTTAAACCGTCGGCTAACGGTAATTCAAGCGCCGCTTCCACGCATTGTACAATGCGCTCAGGGGCATAAAAACCACGGCTTTTACGCGCGATAGATTGTCTAAATTCGATAAAAAAGTTTTCAGGTAAGTTACTGGTATCCACTTCAATGCTGTGACAATTACGCAGCTCTGCACCGTTATCGGCCAACTCAGCCGCGTACTCAACAGCGTCATCGATTAAGTTACCTTCGCTGATACGATCAATCAAACCCGCTTTATGCGCTTTAGCAACAGGAATAGGTGCGCCTGAAGTCATCATTTGTAATGCTAACTCAACCCCAGCAAGACGTGGCACACGTTGTGTCCCGCCACCGCCAGGTAGAATACCTAAGTTTACTTCTGGTAAACCCACTTTAGCTTTTGGCTCGGCAATGCGATAATGCGCGCCAAGTGTCAACTCGAGACCTCCGCCTAGCGCCATACCATTAATGGCGGCAACGATAGGTTTATCAAAAGTTTCCATTTTAGCAATAACACCCGGCAAATGTGGTTCAGCCATAGCTAATTTTGGGTTAGAAAATTCGCTGATATCTGCACCACCACAGAAAATTTTCTGTGCGGAAGCAATCACAACAGCTTTAACCGAATCGTCGGCCGCTGCGTTGTCTAAGCTATCAACAATGGCTGTGCGTAGCGGGTGACCCAAACCATTAACCGGTGGTGAGTTAAGGGTGATGATGGCGATATTATCGCGGACTTCATAATTAACTATGGACATAAGTTTTCCTGTTTATATTTTTAGACTGTAGAAGGGCTAGCGCGATTGTGCGTTAGCCCTGCTACTTATTAAATTATTTCTGGTTTAAAACCACTGTTCTTGCATATCAAAACAAACGGTATTTACGCTTTGTAAAATTTTTCTTGAGCTTCAATCTCTGGCAGTTCCCACTCAATATAGTGTTTCGCGGTTTGTATTTTTCCCTGATAGAAGTTCTTTTCATCATCGATTAAATCGGTGCTAAGAGCTATTTGTACTTAGAATTGACTAAATAGTTAAACCGCCATCAACGACAATGGTTTCACCATTAGTATAACTGCTGGCATTTGACGCTAAATACAACACAGCACCCGCCATTTCACTTGGCTCGGCATGACGACTCATAGGGATATTGGTCACGGCTTTTTGGTAGATTTCATCGTTAGTGAATAACGCACCGGCAAATTTCGTTTTAGTAAAACCTGGTAACAGTGCATTACATCGAATACCAAATGGCGCACATTCTTTAGCAAATGCTTTGGTCATATTGACGACAGCCGCTTTGGTAATTGAGTAGATGCCCTGCATTTCGCCCGGTTGAATGGCATTGACCGACGCGGTATTAACGATTGCACCGCCACCGTTTTCCCGCATGAGTTTACCTGCTTCAATCGACATGAAGAAATAACCACGAATGTTTACATCAACGGTTTTGTTAAACGCGCCTAAGTCCGTATCTAAGATATGACCAAAATAGGGATTGGCAGCGCCATTATTGACTAAAACATCTAACTTTCCATGAGCTTGTTTGATATGCGCAAACGCCGCGGTAATATCGTCCATACGGCCAACATTGCAGGCCAACGCTTCGGCACTGCCACCACTAGCATTAATAGCATCAGCTACCCCTTGGCAACCTTCAACTTTACGACTAGACACGATCACGTGAGCGCCATGCTCGGACAAACACTTGGCAATTTCTTCACCTATGCCACGGCTTGCTCCACTGACTAGTGCCACTTTTCCCGTTAGATCAAATAAGTTCTTATACATAATTAGTTTCCTACAAAAAGTTTTTTAATAAATAGTTTTTAGCTTAAAACGATTGACGCTATGGCTTAAGGATCACTTTGCCTTTGACATTGCGCGACAACACTTTGTTAATCGCATCAGCGGCATTGACTAATGGAAAGACTTCGTCGACTACGACTTTCACGTAGCCCTTAACGTACCAAGTTAGCAACTCGTGCATATTGGCAATAAAGTCTTTGGGTTGGTGTTGGGTAAAAGCCCCCCAAAATACACCAATTACACTAAACCCTTTTACCAGCGCCAAATTAACCGCGAATTTGGGAATAACCCCACAGGCAAAACCAACCACCAATAATCGACCGTTCCACGCCATATTGCGAGCGCAAGCACCAAAGGTTTCACCACCAACACATTCGTAAACGACGTCAACGCCTTTACCACCTGTGAGTTCTTTAAGCTGTGACTTTAAGTCAACGTCCTTGTAGTTAATTAATACATCTGCGCCATTGTCTTTGGCTACTTGCAATTTTTCTTCGGTAGAACACACCGCGATAACTTTTGCGCCCATGGCTTTGGCAATTTGCACGGCGGCTAATCCAGTGCCGCCAGCAGCACCTGTAACTAATACCGTTTCACCCGCTTTTACATTAGCCCGTTGTTTTAAGCCATAATGAGCGGTGGCATGAGCCGTAACTAAACCAGCTGCTTCTTCAAATGAAATTTGCTCTGGAATAGGAAATACGTTTGTCGCATCAACCACTACTTGCTCGGCAAAACCGTTTAACATAGACAAACCAATGACGCGTTGACCAATATTGAGATGAGATACACCTTGACCTAACTCACTAATGACGCCAGAGAATTCAGCACCTGGCACAAACGGCGTAGGTGGTTTCATTTGGTATAAACCTTGAATTAATAAACCATCTGGAAAATTAATCCCTGCCGCTTCAACCTTAACTAATACTTGACCTTTTTTTAGCGTCGGCACCGGCATATCTTTATATTCTAAGTTTTCTACTGGGCCAAATTCATTACATACAACCGCTTTCATATTTTTCTCGGTCATGGCTACTACCCTTCTTTAATTATTTGCAGTGCCATTTGGGCTAGTGGACCGACAAAATTACCTGCCGCTTCTGCTTGTTTACTTGAGGCGTTTCCTTGAGTAGCACGCTTGGCAACCCCTTGAGCAATAGCCGCTAAACGGAAGAAACAAAAGGCCAAATAAAACGGCCAATGATCTATTTTTTCTATACCGGTTAGCTGGCAATATAAATTGATAATTTCTTGTTCACTCGGGATCCCCAACGTTTCACGGTCAATACCCATCAAGCCTTTTGATGCTGGTGATTCAGGAGGCATACGCAGTTGCATACAGTGATAAGCTAAATCCGCATAAGGATGACCTAATGTGGACAGCTCCCAATCTAATATTGCAATAATCTCAGGTTTGTCAGGGTGAAACATCACGTTATCTAAGCGATAATCACCATGAGCAATGGATACCAAACCATCATCTGCTGGCATATTGGCTTGCAGCCATGTCATGAGTTGTTCCATGGCTTCAATTTTGTCAATTTCTGAGGCGCGGTACTGAATACTCCAACGTTTGATTTGACGCTGATAATAATTTCCCGGCTTGCCGTAATCTGTCAAACCTAACGCCTCTACATCTACGTTGTGCAATTTAGCCATGACGCAAATGATCTCTTGATGAATAGCAGCGCGTTCTTCATTTGGTTTTTCATTAGCGCTGGCTTCAGGTAACGCTGAATCCCAAAATATACGTCCGGGCAAAAATTCCATCAGGTAAAACATCGAACCAATGACGTCACAGTCTTCACATAAGTGAAAAACTTTAGCAACTGGCACGTCGGTTGCTGCTAATGCGCTTAATACACGATATTCACGATCAACCGCATGGGCAGATTTTAATAATTTACCCGGCGGTTGGCGGCGTAAAACGTACGTTCCTGACGCTGCAATGACCTTAAAGGTAGGGTTAGACTGACCACCAGAAAATTTTTCTAACTGAATGGGGCCCTTAAAACCCTCAACATAGCTTTCTAAATAGTGGGTTAATGCAGCAATGTCTAATTGTTCAACAGCACTAGTCATAGAATACTCCGATAGTTTAATACGAGAACAACTCACTTAAAATTGAGCTGAGTCGATTTAGTTAAGCCAGTCATTTTAGCCCTAAGTTAAGCCGTGTTTTTTTTAACCAAATCACGCCCTAACTGCATCATATGCACTTGATCAGGTCCATCGGCCAAACGCAATGTTCTTTGTGCCGCATACATATGCGCTAAAAATGTATCTTGGCTTACACCTACAGCGCCGTGACATTGAATAGCGCGATCAATCACATCTAACGCCATTGATGGCGCGACTATTTTTATCATCGCAATTAATTCTTTCGCAGCTTTATTCCCATCTGTATCCATTTTTTGAGCGGCTTTAAGCGTCATCAATCTGGCTTGCTCTATCTGACAAGCTGATTTAGCTATATCTTCACGAATAGACTGCTGTTTTATCATAGGTCGACCAAAGACAATACGCTCGTTCACCCGCTTGCACATTAGATTTAATGCACGCTGAGCTGCACCAACAGAACGCATACAATGATGAATTCGACCAGGGCCTAATCGGCCTTGAGCAATTTCAAACCCCTTACCTTCACCCACAATAATATTTCCAACCGGAACTCTTACATTATCGAAGATGATTTCTGAGTGCCCTTCAGGCGCATCGTCATAACCAAAAATTTTCATAGGTCTGGTGACTATGACCCCAGGCGTATTCATTGGCACTAACACTTGCGAATGTTGAATGTAACGATTGCTATTATCTGGGTCAGTTTTGCCCATTACGATTAAAATTTCACACTGCTTGCGACTTGCACCACTAATGTAAAATTTCTTTCCATTAATAACGTATTCATCGCCATCACGAACAATGCTAGTTTGAATATTAGTGGCATCAGACGATGCTACTTCAGGCTCTGTCATAGCAAAAGCAGAACGAATTTCCCCCGCTAAAAGCGGTTCTAACCAGCGTTTTTTCTGCGCGACGCTTCCGTATTTAGCTAGCACTTCCATATTGCCAGTATCAGGAGCAGCACAGTTAAATACTTCAGGCCCCCACAGAACTCCACCCATAATTTCAGCTAACGGCGCATATTCCAAATTAGTTAAACCTGGGCTATATTCGCCGTAAACAGGAGGTAAAAAAAAATTCCACAATCCTTGCTCTTTTGCTTTAGCTTTAAGTTCTTCCAGTAAGGGAGGCGTCGACCATTTGTCATCTTTCAGTTGCTCGTGCATTTTATTTTCATTTGGATAAACAAACTCATCCATAAAAGCTTGTACTCGTGCTCTGAGATCATTTACTTTTTCGCTGTATTCAAAATCCATTAGTCTCTCCTAAAAATAAGTAATATTTTGTTTGTCTTCTAAGCTATTTAAATGCGGTAGGCATTAAATTGACTCAGTTGAAAACCCGAAGCGTTAAAGTAACAACGACTCAGGGCCGTATTTCAGGTTTGCAGATTAAGTTGCACCATAGTTTGAGACGGTGCCTGTAAAATAATGGTTAACGCCATGGCAATCGTACCGCCTGAACTCTCCACTAAAACGCGTTCGCTAGCGTTAATATTCTGTAATTCATTAAGCATATCGATAATGCGTTGCTCAAACTCATGCCATTGTTCTTGTACATTGTTGGTAAGTTCGTCAGTGGCCCAACTATCTAATGATTGTTTTAATAGCCCAAAGTACTCGGCAGTTTTTGCTTGGTCGTTGTATCGGAAATTTCTGCAAAATGGCGTGTATTAACTGTTTAAAATAAAATTCAGTCCAACAATATAATCAGAGAGAACACCCTGACTATATTGTTTATTGTTAGATATATTGTTTAGAAAAGCATATGTTCTTCATTAATAGCCATCATACTTTCACCGCCTGATTTAATACAGGCAGCATGCCCAGCAGCTTTTGGTAAGACGCGGTCAAAATAGAATTGACCCGTTTGAATTTTAGCAAGATAAAAATCTCCTTCATCAGTACCTGAGTCTATAGATTTCTGAGCTGTTACCATCATCTTTAACCAGTAGTACCCTAAAGTTACATAACCTGCATACATAAGATAATCCACCGATGCGGCACCGATCTCATCAGGATTATTCATCGCTTTAACACCAATTTCTTGAGTTATTTTCTCCAATTTTTGGAAATATCCGCCTAGTGTTGTACATAAAACAGTAAATTGTGGCTTAGTAGCATTAGCTATAATGAATGATGTTACTTCTTCACCAAATGACTTTAATAAGGCACCTTTTGACCCTAATACTTTTCGGGCCAATAAATCTAATGCTTGAATACCTGTAGTACCTTCATATAAGCAAGATATCTTTGTATCACGCATCAGCTGTTCCATACCCCATTCAGAAATATAGCCATGACCACCGTACACTTGAACACCTAGGCTTGTTGCTTCCAATCCCGCTTCTGTTAAAAATGCTTTTGCAATAGGAGTTAATAACGCTAGTTTGGCGTCGGCTTGAGCTAGAACGGCAGGATCTTTACCATTTAATTTTTCATCAACCAATAATGTCAAGTCGTAGATCAATGCTCTACCACCTTCAGCTATAGATTTTTGGGTTAATAACATACGACGTACATCTGGATGAACAATAATAGGATCAGCAGGGCCATTAGGGTTTTTAACACCCGTTAAAGATCTCATCTGCAGTCTATCTCTTGCGTAAGCTAATGCACCTTGAAAGGATGCGTCAGCTGCTGCTACACCTTCTCCAGCTACACCAAGTCTCGCTTCATTCATAAAGGTGAACATACAATTCAAACCACGATTGATCTCACCAATTAAGTAACCTTTCGCTTCATCAAAATTAATAACACAGGTAGCACTGCCTTTTATACCCATTTTATGCTCTATCGAACCACATTCCACAGTGTTTCTATCAATAACATTACCACCTGGATCAATATTGAACTTAGGAACAGCAAATAAAGAAATTCCTTTTGTGCCTTCTGGTGAACCAGGAATTCTGGCAATAACGATATGAACGATATTTTCTGACATATCGTGCTCACCGGCCGAGATAAAGATTTTACTGCCACTCAAGTTGTAGCTACCATCATCATTCAATTCAGCTTTTGTTCGTAACATACCTAAATCTGTACCACAGTGTGCTTCCGTTAAACACATTGTTCCCGTCCAAGTACCTTCAACTAACTTAGGTAGTATCATCTCTTTAAGCTGTTGAGAACCATGTTCCTCAAGAGTAGCCATAGCTCCATGACTTAAACCCGGGTACGTAGCAAAACTATGATTAGCAGCTGAGAGCATTTCTGAAACACAAGCATGCAAAGAAGCAGGCATGCCTTGGCCACCCCATTCTTCTTTCTGAGATAGCGTAGGCCAACCACCTTCAACATATAATTTATAAGCTTCTTTAAATCCATCAGGTGTAGTAACTTCACCTTTATCCCATTTACATCCTTGCTCATCGCCAATTTGATTTAAGGGCGCAATTTCTTGTTCTGCAATTTTAGCGCCTGCTTGTAAAATGGCATCAACCATGTCTGGCGTTGCATCTTCAAAACCAAGTCTTTCATAGCGTGAATGACAATCAAGTAGTTCTTGCATGACAAACTTCATGTCTCTTATAGGGGCTTTATACTCAGGCATTATCTTTATCTTCCTATTTGTTGTTTAAAAAAGTACCTACAAAGATACTACTTTCATTATCCTTAGACTACCTATTGACACTATGAGTGTCAATAGGTAGTCATTATTATATAGTCACTAACTGTGGGTAAAGTAAAAAACCAGCTGTTTAAAAGTGAAATTGGTTTAATGTTTTGCATTAATTGATGCTGATAAGCCGTGTCAAAGCTTTCCGTCAACGTTTCTGAAGCGGTAAGAATGTTATTCCAATAAGCGAATCGGCTACTATCATCTAAGAGTTTTAAATCATTTCTATCTGATATTTTTTGGTAAGGTAGTGAATTAATAAATTTTTTCGATGGGTAAATCAAAACAACATTGTCATAGGTGTTTGGGTGTAAATTACGCTTTAGGTTTTTAGTGATATATATACGAGCAAACTATGCTTTTTCGAATAGTAATCCTCTATTACAGCCACCACTCTCCTTTTCTGTGGGGACGCTTGAAAATGTGGCAGCACGTCGAAGAAAATACCCATAAAAATATATTACCTTTCGATTATATTTGCTAACAAGGTGACAGTTTACAGGCCGCTACTTCATCAGATACTTGGACTCTATTACGAACAATGCAAAACCTTTTAAAAAGAGCAAGCATTCGATGTGATGAAATCTATGAAAGATATGATATTAAGGTCATTTATCGAGCGAAACTCGGCGTCGCCTACTTTGACATAGGTATCAATCTATTATTTTCTTCACTCATAAAAGTGATAAATATTCTTTCATTTAATTACAATTTCAATCAATAAATTAACTAAAACTCACTGAGGCATTGCTTTGTTTAGTAATGCCTCACCCGCTAAATATCAATCATTCCTCAAAGTCTTTGGCTAGGCATCGTCTATGTCTTAGTGTATTATATTCCCTAAAATCAAGTTTTTTTCGTACTTGTAAGTCTTTGAATATATAAATACAGGAATGCACCTTTGACAACAGATCTCAACGAAAAAAAAATTTCAGCCAAACCAGATGGACGTAAACTGCGCACTGATGATAGCCGACAAAAAATAGTCAGTGCCTTTTTACAATTGATCCGTGAAGGAACTGTAGCTCCAAGCGCTGAATGTGTTGCTAGAGCAGCCAATGTAGGACTTAGAACTGTTTTTAGGCGCTTCAAAGAGATGGAGTTGTTGTATCGAGAAATGATTATAGAGCTACAAAATAAATTTGCTCCCGAGGTTGTCAAACCTTGGAAGACTACTGGCGTGGAAAATCAACTGCAAGAAATGCTTGAACGTAAAGCTATTATTTATGAAGATTTAATGCCTTATCGAATAGCATCGAGCTATCATAAATACCACTCAGAATTTATAAAACATTCTCATAAACATTGGAATGAAATTGAACAGAAAAGTCTCGAAAGTATTTTACCTTTTAAAAAAAGCAGCGAGCCAGTGTTATTCAATGCTATAGAAGTAGCATTGAGTTTTGATACTTGGCTGCAACTTAGAGTAGATCATAATATTAATCCAGAACAAAGCTATGACACAATGAAACTGAGCCTGTCAGCTTTATTACAAACCTACAATAATTAAATATTGTAATACCAACTTAATGAATTAAGTTGGCATTAAGAAGTTATCACGGCGTAACAATATTAAACGTACCTTTGGGTTTATCAAGTAGACTAAAAAAGGTTAGTAAATCCAGTTTACTGCCTTCAATATTTAGCTCATCACCAAATAAAGTTTCCTTTAACCCTGCTTCTCCAACAATCAAATCAATAAAGAGTGATTGCGTTATGTTAATTGTTGTACCCGCCTGAGTTGCCTCATTTGCTGTTTGATGCCTTAACACTGAGTTTTCTAAAGTCAGCAAATATTGATGCTGTAAATCAGTAAAATTAACTTTGATGGTTAAAAACTCTCCTTCTGCTTTTATTCCGTTTAAGCTCACAGACATATTTTCAAAAAAATTATGAACAGGCGTTTTCAGTAAAACATTTTTCATCGTTGCAGGTATAACACCTATACTAGTACACCATGACGAAGCTCATAGACCCCTAATAAATAGAAGTCTCTCCATGAAGCTGACTCTGCAATATAACCAAGTTGATCATAGGTTTTAGCAAGTAACGCTTTTGCTGGTAAATGCTCTGGCTTAACAAAACAACTTGATTGAGCAGCGGGGTATTAGGTGATCGCGATGCATGAGAATATGCAAACCACTGGTACCATGGAACATTAAGCGCGGCTAGGTGCCGATCCTTATACGCTTACAAAAAAACTTATTGGAATTGGTATCTCAATAGTTTATAAAATTTGAAGAATTAGGTAGTTTACTTTATTGCCAACGAAGTTCACCATGCCAAGATAGTGAACCTATTGATTCTACATTTGTGTACCTATGTAGTTAGGTAGTTATTTTCTTATGTACTTAGCAGTGAGATGACTTTTATTTTTTTTAGCTGTTGATGTTGATAAAAATCGTCAAAGCTTTGTGCTAATTGCTCTGATGCAACAAGTACTTTTTTCCAGTATTTAATTCGACTTGAGTCATCGAGTGTATGAAAGTCATTTCTATCGGGTATCTTGGTATAGGGTAGTGACTGTATAAACTTTTTAGAGGGGCAAACAAAAACAATATTATTGTAATTTTCGGGCTTAAAACTACGTTGTAAATTTTTATCGAACCAGCCAGCTTTAATGGTATGACTAAAATGAGGGTATAGAGTTAACCCTTGATTTTTAATATGAAAATCAAAGTGATAATCAATAATGCCGCCATCACGATAAACGCCCTCAGGGCTGCCCGTAATGTCTTTAATACCTGCCATTATCAATGGAATACAACCAGAGGCGAGCAAAGCATCCTTAAAATTGTCTGCTGATAAATTTACGGTATGTGTTTGAATATTGTAGGGGTCATATAAGTCAATATCACTCGCTACACTATGATAAATAAAGCGTTGATATTGACTCGACAGTCCTTTCCGGCTTTGATAGTTTTTTATATAGCTTTTAAGCAGTCCTATTCCTTGTAGCAGTTTGTTTTCAGAAGCGACTAAGCCATTTACTTTTGTAACAATAAAGTGAGCTTTATATAAAGGGTTAGTTATGATTTCGTTGATTCGGTTACTATTTTTACCGAGTAAACTATCCACTAAATCAATTGCACTATCCGTTACTTGTTGTGGTGTAGGACGTTTAGATTCGTAGGTAATTTCGCTATAACGCTTTGCAAAATCAGACACTGCTGACACAGGATCATTGGTACAAAAGCAGGCAGCACGAAAAGCGCCTGCACTTGAGCCAATAATGTTGAGTGGTTTGCTCCTATTCACAAAGAAGTCACCAAATAGGTATTTATCTAAGCCGAATAAAGTAAACCATTTAGGACCACCACTTGCGCCTAGAAAACTATTAAACAGATCGGCTTTAAAACCTTGCTCGTTAATTGTTTTTAATGCGGATGGCCCTGCATAAAAATCTAACATTATGATCTTAAATCTTTGCGCAATATTTTTCCAACATTACTCTTTGGTAATTCGTCTCTTAGCTCAAATTCTTTAGGGATTTTGTAGCTCGTCAGTTGCAATCGACAATGTTCAATCAAAGCTTTCTTGTTTAACTCGCCACTTTTAGTCACTAAGAATACTTTGATTTTTTCACCTGACTGTTCACAAGGTATGCCAATAACGGCCACTTCAATTATGTCATCAATCATGGAGATAACTTCTTCAATTTCATTAGGGAAAACATTGAAACCAGAGACCAAAATCATGTCTTTTTTACGATCTACGATGGTAAAAAATCCATTTTCGTCAACGGTAGCTACATCACCCGTCGCAACCCAATCATCTATAATTACCTCTGCCGTTGCTTCAGGTAAATTATAATAACCTTGCATAACCTGAGGACCTCTTATCCACATTTCACCCGGTTCATTAAGGGCAACTTCATTACCTTCATCATCAAGCAGCTTTACACTTGTTGAAGGTAAAGGAACTCCGATAGCGCCAGAAAAAGAGGTTTGATCATAGGGGCTAGTAGTTACGCAAGGTGAGCATTCTGTCAGCCCATACCCTTCAAGTACGGGTGAACCTGTAACATCATGCCACTTATCTGCTACTGATTTTTGTGTTGCCATACCTCCAGCAAACGTTAATTTTAAAGTGCTAAAGTCTAACTTTAAAAAATCAGGTTCATTTAATAAGCCATTAAATAACGTATTTAAACCTGCAAAGGCAGTAATAGGATATTTACTCATGGTTTTAATAAACATAGGTAAATCTCTTGGATTAGTGATAAGTAAATTAGCACCACCAAAAGTCATAAAGCTTAAACAGTTACACGTTAATGCAAAAATATGATAAAGCGGTAAAGCGGTAACCACTAACTCTTTATTCTCTACTGTTAAGGGTTTTACCATCGCGTTCATCTGTAGCATATTTGCCACAATATTTCGGTGACTTAACATGGCTCCTTTCGCTACGCCTGTTGTTCCACCCGTGTACTGCAGAAAAGCAAGATCTTCAGGAAAAACATCAACCTCTTGAAAAGAGAGTTTTTTACCTTGTTTAAGTACGGTATTAAACTTAATGCAATCCGGTAAACTAAAGTTAGGTACCATTTTCTTTATGTGCTTAACGGCTGTATTAATCATTTTACCTTTTAAAAATCCTGCTCTGTCGCCTAATTGTGTTGTTATCACATGTTCAACTGAGGTATTAGCGATAACTGACTCTAAAGTAACAGCAAAATTTTCAACAACTAACATAGCCTTGGCTTTAGAATCTTTAAGTTGATGTTCAAGTTCCCTCGCCGTATAAAGAGGATTTACATTAACAACGGTAAGTCCTGCTTTTAATGCACCAAATAAGGCAATAGGATACTGCAATACATTGGGTACCATAATCGCGAATTTATCGCCTTTTTGAAGCCCCATATTTTGTTGTAAATAAGCCGCAAAATCTCGCGATTGTTCAGCTAAATCACCATAACTTAAGTTTGTTCCCATATTAATAAAAGCAATATTATCAGCATACTTTTTAGTAGATTTATCAAATAACGTAACCAATGATTTATATTGCTCAGGGTTTATTTCTTCCGGTACACCCGGTGGGTAACTTTTTAGCCAAACTTTTTCCATTATATATCTCTCTATGTAGAATATTTAAAATGATGCGATTAAACCGCTTTTAGCGAGTCAGATTTATTTTCAACTTTACGTACAGGAGGAAGCGTCCATTCACCCTTAAGAAAAGCCTCATCAACCATGTAAAGTCTTAACAATAAATTAAATTTATCTGCTGGGGCAGGAAGCCAGTTACTCGTACCTTGGCTGGGCGGTTGGTTTTGAATATACAAATCTAACGAGCCATCTGCATTAAACTCTAATCCAGAACGATCACCTATGGCATAACGATTAATGTAATTATCGATAAAAAATCCTTCATGGTCGTACATAGATAATGACCAGAATGCACGGACTGATGGAATATTTTCTGCAGGGAAATGTAAGACGTAATTATTACTACCATCGTAGGCATGTCCTGTCGCATCAACACTAGTACTTGGGTAACTCGCCTCTATTGCGGGCAATGCTCCTAAACCAAGTCGTGCAATCGCAGCTCGAAGTTTATAATTAGTGCCGTAAGTACCTAAATCAAGCATCACATTCCACCCTTGTTCATTGGCTTCTCTAATGCCCACTGCTTGCAATAATTTTTCTATCGTTAATGGTAAGGCTTTCTCTACCGCCCATTGCTGTATGAACCCTAAATTATCTTTTTGAAAATTAGCACCTGCGACAATATTTAAATGCGCAAATTTAGCAAGCTCATCACTATCGACAGACGCTGGAGATTGTTGTTCCATCAGTGTGTTCATCTTACTAAAAAAGGTCTGAGCATCCATGGCATCAACAATTTTCATTGGATCAATAGATTTATCTTCTGATAAACTATTCGTTACACCTTTATATCTTTCTCCTGTTTTCCATAACGCTAGAGGTGTTAATGCCATATCAGCTTGAATGTTTGCAACATTAACGACATCAAATTTACTGTTACTTTGAATTCGACCTATCATCCAAACCATATCCGTAGGCGACTTTACTACCGAATCAATACCACTGGGCAACTCGCCGGTAAAGTCTGGGCCAACGACGGCAATTTCTTGTGCTTCATTACCGGTAGTACTGGTGCCACGGCGTTCAAATACATTAGTCCATGCATCCATAAAAGGTAGCACGTAATAACGTTCTCCTGTAGCGGGCATAGATAAAATTAAGGGACCTTGTGAAAGGTCAATCCATGCAGAGGTATAAAGCGTGTCTACATTTGGTCTAACGACTAAACGAAAATCACTATCAGGAAAATCTTGAGTATGTTTTAGTTGATTCATACCACCATGGGCAGTCAAACCTTTACGGGTTTCTTCCATAATAACTAAGGGATAACCATATAAATAAGCTGATGCCGCAAGCTTTATTTCATCAATAGCGGTTTTAGCAATCCCAGCTAAACTTGCGATTACTACTATTGCTGCCATTGAGTATTTTATTGTTTCATTCATCTTCATCCCCTAACTAAAACCACAAACTTAATTTTTATATGTTATTAATTGTTTGTTGGTATATTTATAAAGCCACTCAACATTGCCAATATGAGTGGTAGTTATTTTTCTATATCAAGACTAGATCAGGACTATATTAATACTGAATGCTATAACTAGCTGGCAGAAACACCACCATCAATAGCAATACATTGCCCTGTCATGTAAGTGTTTTTAGGTGATAACATCATGACCATCATCGCAACTATTTCCTCTGGTTGCCCCAACCGTTTCATCGGCGCACCTTGACTCATCTGCGCACGCATATCACTATTGGTAGATTCAGTGACCATACTGGTTAAAGTAAAAAATGGGCAAATAGCATTAATACGTATATTTTCGCTGGCATATTCAACCGCTGCCGTTTTCGTTAAACCTATTACCGCATGTTTCGCGGCACAATAAGCCGATATTCTAGGTGCTCCACCTAAACCAGCCATTGAACTGACATTTAAAATACTGCCATTACCCTGTGTTAACATTTGGCTAATTTGATAACGCATCCCAAATTGAACGCCCTTAACATTCACATTGAACTGAAGATCCATTAAGGCTTCGTCAGTTTCATGAAGCGGCATAAAACCTTGACCTATACCTGCATTATTTACCGCTATATCTAAACGGCCATATTTTTCAACGGCAGTATCAACCATCGCTTTACATTGAGAGTTTACCGAGACATCACAAGACAAAGCGACAACATCAGCACCATTATTCGCTAAGGCGCTTGCTACTTCATCAACACCTTTTTTATCAATGTCACCCAAGACTAATTTAGCGCCACGTTCAGCTAATGCTTGCGCGAGTAATTTTCCAAAGCCTTTTGCTGCCCCTGTAATTAAAACAACTTTATTGGTGAAATCTAGCAACGGATCCATCTTTAATCTCCTGTAATGTAGTATTTTTATTATGGGTTTACTTATCAGTTTTTCTTATGAACAGCAGAAAAATTAGGGTGTAATGATTACTTTGCCTTTGACCTTACGACTCATCAATTTATTAATAGCATTGACCGTTGCCGATAACTCAAAGATTTCATCAATAACGACTTTAACTTTACCTTCTTGATACCATTGTAATAATTCATGCATATTCAACATAAAATCTTTCGGCTGTTTCTGGGTAAAGGTCCCCCAAAAAACACCAACCACACTGCAGCCTTTTACTAACGTTAAGTTCACTGACACTTTAGGTATGTCGCCGCTGGCAAAACCGACAACTAACAACCGACCATTCCATGCCATATTACTTAGGCAAGCATTAAATAACTCACCACCAACACAGTCGTAAGCAACATCGACTCCTTTGCCCTCTGTTACTGATTTGAGAGTAGATTTTACATCGACCTCACTTGAGTTAATAAGGATGTCAGCACCGTTTTCTTGGGCTATAGCGAGTTTTTCATCACTTGAACAAACAGCAATAACATTAGCGCCAATAGCCTTACCTATTTGAATAGCGGCTAATCCTGTACCTCCTGCAGCTCCTGTGACTAATAAAGTTTCACCTGCGGCTAAGTTGCCACGTTGACGAAGTGCATGATGCGCGGTAGCGTGCGCTGTTAATAAACCAGCAGCTTCAGTGCTAGCAATCTCTTGAGGTAAAGGCATAACCATTCGTGCATCTACTGCCACTTGCTCTGCAAAACCGCCCAACATACAAAAACAAACAACTCGTTGGCCTTCTTTAAGGTGTGTAACACCCTCTCCAAGTGTCGCAACCGTACCCGCAACTTCAGAGCCTGGAATAAACGGTGTTGGTGGCTTCATTTGATAAAGCCCTTGAACTAAAAGCCCATCAGGAAAGTTAACCCCTGCTGCTTCAATGTTAAGTACTACTTGTCCGGCTTTAGCTTGTGGAGACTCAACATCAGAAAGTGCTAAATTTTCTAATTCACTAAATTCATTACATACAATTGCTTTCATTGATAATTGCCTTATTTTTTCTTTATTTCAAACGCTACATTTAACGTGACTTTACGAGTAAACTTTATTGCCGATTTTCTCATTAAATTTATGTCTTAGTAACGTATTGAACCATTATTTCGACTCAACAAAATATCCAATTATTATTTTTATATCGCCATATACTGGCAATAACCAGCAACATACTCTTCTTTACTTTGTACACCGATTAGGATTCGGTCATTCCCTTTAATATACGGGTAGGCACATCAGAAAACGGGGACTCTAGTGTAAAAACATTTCAATTCTGCATGGCTATTATTTCAAGGCTATTTTGTCTAAACATCATATTATCTAAACAAACACCACCGTAAGCGAGTAAGACCCTGCAATCATCTTTCGTTCCTCAATGGTATAACAATCGACAAATGTTAAGCTATTATCATCATGTTCATATATTGAAGTGACTATCATCAAGCTAACAAGTACCCGCCATCAACATTAATGCATGTACCTGTGGTATAGCTTGACGCATTAGAAACCAAATACAGTACTGTACCCGCCATTTCATCCGGCTCCGCAACACGATTCATTGGGACATGAGCCATAACATGGCTTAATATTTGAGGGTTTTTGACCAACGCTGAAGCAAATTTTGTATCGGTTGCGCCGGGTAATAAAGCGTTAACACGAATATTGAATGGCGCGCATTCTTTAGCAAACGCTTTGGTCATGGAGATTACTGCGGCTTTGGTAATAGAGTATATTCCCTGCTGTTCTCCCGGGATTACGCCATTAACCGATGCTACATTAACAATTGCGCCACCACCTTGTTTTTTCATCAGTTTTCCGCCAATAGTCGACATAAAGAAATAACCACGTATGTTTACATCAACTGTTTTTTGAAAAGCATCTAAATCAGTATCAAGTATGTGACCATAATAGGGGTTTGCCGCTGCATTATTTACTAAAATATCAAGTTTTCCGTGTTGCTGTGCTATATCGGAAAAAATACTTTTTATTTGAGTCAAATCACCGATGTGGCATGCTATAGCTTGTGCACTGCCGCCTTGCTCAATAATGGTATCAACCACTTTTTGACAATCATCTAGTTTACGACTCGAAATAATGACATGTGCGCCATTTTGAGCCAGTAATTTAGCAATACTCTCACCAATACCACGACTTGCACCGGTAACTAATGCCACTTTACCCGTTAAATTAAATAATTCAGATGCGTTCATATATTCTCCCTATTAAATTTATTCAAACGATTTATTTACGTTATAAATTGATATCGTTAACCGTAATAAATATAAACCACCTTTCTTACCAGTGTCAATTATTTTGACACTAAGAGTGTCAAAAGATAACACGATAAACATAAATCATTGATAATTATGCAAATAAAGACAAAACACCATATAAGACCTTAGTAGAACAACAAAAAACACATAACGGTAGATAACCTATATAACAAATTAAAAATATTAATCTCAGCAAAAATTTAATGATTATCTAAGTTTGTTTTTTATTCAAAATAATATTGACACACAGAGTGCCAATATGTATTAATGATATAAAAATAATTACAAAAAATAACATCTACTGGGGAAAAACATGAATTCAAATAATAAATTAATAACTAATAAAAAGTATTTATCCGTACTTATTCCTGCACTACTTGCTAGTTCGAGTTTGTCATTACAAGCTGCGGAGCAAGAAGATAAAACGCATTCACTAGAAGTAATTACGGTAACCTCTCAAAAAAGAATTCAAAACTTACAAGAAGTTCCTATTGCGGTTACAGCCGTTACAGGCGAAACCTTAACGTCAGAAGCGATAAAAGATATTTATGACCTTCAAGCAAGTGTTCCAGGTTTAGGTGTTTTTCAAAGCCAAAGTGCTACCCATGCTAGTTTTTCTATTCGAGGAGTAGGTACATCTCCTCAAAACTACGGACTTGAGTCTTCAGTAGGTTTATATGTTGATGGCGTTTATCGTTCTCGTCAAAATGCGATGATTAATAACTATGTCGATGTTGACGCGGTTGAAGTATTAAGGGGTCCGCAAGGCACCTTATTTGGTAAGAACACTCCAATGGGCGCTATTAATATACGTACTGTTGCGCCTAGCCATGGTGACCGAAACGGTTTTCTTGAGTTTACCGCAGGTAATTATGGACTACTGAGTTTTTCTGGTGCTTCATCATTCACCGCCGTTGAAGATTTACTAACCTTTAGGGTAACGGGGTTTGGTAGTCAACGTGATGGTACCGTAAGTGATATAGAGTTTGGTGAAGATGTTCTTAATGACCGAAATAGATTCGGTGGTAGATTACAAGCGTTATATACCCCATCAGATGACCTTACTGTACGCATAGTTGCCGATTACTCTGAAATTGACGAGATCTGTTGTGGTGCAAACCCTACCACTAATAATTTTCAAGCAAGTGGAATACCCGGAAAATTTGGTAGTGACACTCTACTTTCATCGCCGCTTTTCAACGCAACAATCATCAAGTCAGCTGATTTTGATGAACGAATGACTGCATTTTCATTTTTACCTGAATCAACAATGGATGACAGTGGCCTGTCGGCAGAAATAACATGGGATATTAGCGATACGTTATCGTTCACTTCCTTATCGGCTTATCGACAATTTAACTCCTTTGACCATACAGAAGGTGATTTTACTAACCTCAACATGCTAGACAAAACAAATGATGCAGAGCAAAACTCCATTTCTCAAGAACTTCGCTTAGACTATAGCGGTGAAAAACTCCATGTCATCGGTGGTTTGTATTACTTCAGTCAAAACTTAGATGTTGATGGTATTCTTCATGTAGGTGATGACTTTAATAACTACGTCTTAAATGGCGCACTTCAAGGTGGGTTGAATGGCGTAATTCAGGGTATTAACCAAATAAGTGCTCTAACAGGTGGTGCGATTGCACCGGCTGCGTCAGCAGCTCCCGGTGACACAAATTTTTCAGCTTATTCAGAGCAAAAGCACAAAAGTTATGCTGTATTTGGGCAAGTTGATTACAAGCTAAGCGATGAATTAACTATTACGGCCGGCTTACGATACACCGATGAGAATAAAAAATTAAGCAATACCTTTACTGAGCATTACGCCAGTGGTGCAATCCATCCGACAGATATTACCTCTATAGGTAACCGCGCTGATCCTGAAACAATTGTTCCTGGTAGCTTGTTATACAGTGCAGGTGCTGCTGGTGCAGCCTTGCAGATGATTCAAGCGGGTGTTATTACACCGGGTACCCCTGCATTTGGACAGGCAGTTCAAACTTTTCAGCCCTTTCAGAAGGAAGGTTGGGCTTTCCAATCTTTAGCACCCGCAACTTCGTCTCGGCCAGATATTCAAGACAGTCTAGACGACGAACAAGTTACGGGTACGTTTAAACTCGCTTATCAGCCTAATGATGATACTTTAATTTATGCATCTTACGGTACAGGTTATAAATCAGGCGGAACTAATACAGATAATATAGATGAATCATTCGATCCAATATTTGACGCTGAAACATCACAATCATTTGAAGTTGGATTGAAGAAAGATTTTCCTGATCAAGCGTTACGACTTAATATTGCTGCTCATCAAACAAAAGTTGAAGATTTTCAACAGGCATCTTACACAGGTACTGGTTTTAATTTACAAAATGCAGGTGATTACGATACCTCAGGTGTTGAGGTAGAAGGTGTTTGGTTACCTACTGACACTCTCACTGTATCGCTTGCTTATGCATTTACTCAAGCTGAATATGAAACATTTGATAAAGGGAACTGCTGGATTGTTACTCCATGGCATACTGGTATAACACCTCCAGGACTAGAAAACCCAGATGACCCTTTTTGTGACCAAGCTGGAAATAAACCCGTGCTACAGCCCGAAAACACCTTGTTGCTTCAATTATCACAAGAGTTCGAATTTACTAATAGTATCTATGGTACGGCAAGCATTGATTATAATTATAGAGATGATTTTTATAGTGAAACTGGTAATGATCCACTATCTAAGGTTGATTCCAGTCGTTTAATAAATGCGCGTGTATTAGTTACCTTTGATGACTACGATTTCAACCTACTTTTTTGGGGACGTAATATAACCGATGAGACGACTAAAGGTTCAGGCATACCGGCAACACTGCAACCCGGTAAAATGATTAATTTTTACACCGAGCCTGCCACTTACGGCGTAACATTTAGAACGACTTTCTAGCGCTAACTTTTAGTACTAACGTTTAAGCACTATTTTTCAGTGCTAATTTTTAATACTAATATTCACAACGGTTAAATCACACAGATTTAGCCGTTGTGTTTTTTATAAAATCATATGTATTTATCATCTGCCTTTACGACACAAATAATAAACTAATGAGGGTGTTTTAGTGGTTACTCCCGTGGAAAAAAACGTTGATTGCATAATAAAACCAGATGGAAGAAAAGCACGTTCTACTGTCAGTAGAGTAAAAATCGTACAAGCTTTTTTACAATTAATAGGCGAAGGAAAAATAACACCTCGAGCCGAAGAAGTTGCCAAAATATCTGGCGTTGGCTTAAGAACTGTTTTTCGTCGTTTTAATGAAATGGAATTATTATATCGTGAATTAGTCCCTGAAATTGAACGAACCTTCGAAGATATGATAGTAAAGCCTTTAGAAGTTAATACCTGGCAAGATCAACTGCATGAATCGTTAATAAGAAAGTGCGCTATTTACGATAAAACAATGTGTTACAGAGTCGCTATTGTCTACCATAGCCAGCACTCTCCCTTTCTAAAAGATCGTTTAGAGAAGTGGCTATACGTTGAAGAAAAGGCGCATAAACAGATCTTACCTTTTGATTATGCTGAGAATAGAACACTCTATGCAAGCCTACAGGCTGCTACCTCTTCAGATACTTGGGCGCAATTACGAAATATGCAAAACCTTTCTAAAGAAGGTGCGTTTGAGGTGATGAAATCGATGAAAGATATGATAGTAAAATCTTTTATTGAACAAAACCCAAGTTAACCCAAGTTGATATACAAGCATCAACTAATACACTACGGATAACATAATGAAAAAAATAATTATTATTCTATTATCTCTTTTAGCTATTGGGATATTTACTTATCAGCAAAGATTAAATATTACCATGTTGTTAGCGCCTATCGCGAGAGACTATCAATACCCCGTTGGCCCTAATATCGACATTAATTGGTCACAAGGGCCCGAACAAGCGAAAAATTCACCAGTACAAAGAAAACCTAACATTGTACTTATTGTTGCAGATGACATGGGCTTTAATGATATTTCATTATATAACAAAGATATGACCCGAGTCATTGAAACACCTAACATTGATGCTATTGCGCACCAAGGCGTGCAATTTAATAATGGTTATGCGGGAGCCGCTATTTGTGCTCCCTCTCGCGCCAGTATGCTAACGGGTAGATATTCGACTCGCTTTGGTTTTGAATACACACCTATATTTAAAGTGGGTGTAAAAATATTGAATTGGATTGAAGAATTAGAGCCAAGTCCTATTCCAACACTAGTGGATACCGCAACATCTAAAACATTACTCAATATCGAACTATTAAGTATGCCTGCATCAGAATTCACCATTGCTGAATTATTAAATCAAGAAGACTACTACACCGCCCATATAGGTAAATGGCATGTTGGGTTAACACCTCAAATACAAGGTTTTGATGACTCTCTGATGTTAAATGGCTCTTTATATATGCCAAAAGACGATGAGAATGTAGTAAATGCCCCTGTAGAAGCTTCTGGTCTCGACAATATGGTATGGGCTGCTGGACAATATTCCGCAAAATTTAATGATGGTGAAGCGTTTTCACCTAAGGGTTACTTAACAGATTATTACACTGATGAAGCAGTAAAAGTTATTGAGAAAAATAAAAACAGACCATTCTATTTAGAATTAGACCACTGGGGTATTCATAATCCATTACAGGCATCAAAAGCCGATTATGATGCGCTGTCTCATATTAAAGATCATAAACTAAGAGTTTATAGTGCCATGATACGCGCGCTTGATCGTAGTGTAGCTAAAGTTATTCAAGCATTGGCTGATAACGGGCTAACTGACAATACTTTGGTTATTTTTACTAGCGATAATGGCGGTGCTGGTTATATCGACTTACCTGATATCAATAAACCCTACCGAGGTTGGAAAATAACAAACTTTGAAGGAGGAATACATATTCCCTTTATGGCAAAGTGGCCAGCCAAAATACCCGCAGGCATAACCTATGACAAAGCCGTTCATCATTCTGATATATTTCAAACAATTGCAGCAGCCGCAGGCGCCAGTGCACCGGCACACATCAAATTAGATGGTGTCGACTTTTTACCTTATATATTAAATGAAAATACCGGAACACCACACGAAACCCTATTCTGGCGACAAGGCCATCAACAGTCTGTGTTACATAAAGGGTGGAAGTTAATTCGAGCAGAACAGCCAAATTTTCCTGACGCTCCACCAATGAAGTTTTTGTTTAATTTAACTAATGATCCAACCGAACAAAATAATCTCGCATTAGTTCAACACGAAAAAGTGACTGAATTAGAAGTTTTATTAGTCTCGCATAATGCTGAACAAGTAGCACCCTTGTGGCCAAGTGTTGTTAACGTACCAATTATGATAGATAAATCGGGCGAGATAAGACATAAATATAAAAAAGGCGATAAATATCTTTATTGGCAAAATTAATAGTAAGTCATTGGTTGTACATATTTTAAAGATACGTACAAAGCGTAATATTAATGACTTAGTTTACTAGTCACTTAGTATTTATGTCGCATATTCAGAGCAATAAATATTTATTAAAGGCAACATATAAAATGAATTCACACTATACGCTTTACGGTTGGCAGCTATCTTATTTTGCCGGAAAAATCAGAGGTTACTTAAATTTCAAAGGTATTCCCTATACAGATAACAACGTTAATGCATTTAATCTTTTATATCGTATTCCAAAAAAGATCGGCGTTATGGTAATGCCCGTAGTTCGCGATGCTAAGGGAGATTGGCTTCAAGACAGCTCTATTATTATTGACGTATTAGAACAGAGATTTCCTAAGGACAGTGTTATCCCACATTCACCAAAACAAAGGGTGGCATCTAAATTACTTGAAGCATGGGCAGATGAATGGTGGATACCTATTGGATTACATTATCGTTGGTCATATCCTGAAAACTACCCGCTTTTTATTAATGATGCGAGTAAAGCGCTATTACCATATGTCCCTAATTTTATTCGTCGGCCCATGGCAAAAAAAATAGCAAAAAAAATGCATGATTTTTTACCTTCATCAGGTGTTCGTTCAAATCAAATAGAGATGATAGAGCGTTGGACCAATAAAGTGTTAGATATGCTTGAACAGCATTTTTCCTGCTATAAATTTTTATTTGGTGATAAGCCATCTATTGCTGACTTTGCTTTATTAGGCCCTCTATATGGTCATTTAAATCGAGATCCTGTCCCTAAACGTACGTTATTAGATACACGTCCAAACTTGCAACAATGGGTAGAGCGTACCCACTCAGGTGAAGGAAAAATGGGTGATTATTTAGCTAATGATGAAATTCCAGATTCAGTAATGGAAATATTAAACGTTATTGGTAGTGAGTTTATTCCCATGTCAAAAAGCATTGTTACTGAATTGAGAGCTTTCATCACAACACATCACTTAAAGAGTGGTGACAAACTTCCACGTAGTGTTGGCCAAGCACGTTGTTTTATGGATGGAGAACCCTTTTCACGAGCAGCAATGCCCTACACAGTATGGATGTTACAGCGTATTCAAAAAGAGTTTACTTCACTAGATAACCAGACTAAAAAACAAGTCGATGAATTTACCTGTACATTTATGAACGAGCCTTTTAGCGAGCTTGATTTAGGCCCTGCTCTTACGCGAAGAAATGTAGCAACACAGCTTAGTTAGTTAAATTTAAGGCCCTCTACAGATCCATCTGAAATAATTACACACAATGTATTGACACCTTATGTGTCATAAGTTTTAATGACTATCAATATATAGTTTTTTTGGAATACAGAATGTCTGCAAAAATGTTAAATGAACGTGATTTATCCTTCATGTTATACGAACTGTTTGACGTAGAAAAATTAATAACTCGAGAACGTTTTAAAGATCATGATAAAGAAAGTTTTAATGCTGCTGTTGACACAGCAAAAGTCATAGCGGAAAAATATTTTTTACCTATCCGAAAAAAAATAGATCAATGCGAACCAACATTCGATGGTAGCAAAGTAACAATGATCCCAGAAATAAAGCCCGCAATTGACTCTGTAATTCAAGCTGGTCTTGCAGCGCCCGCTTCTGACTACGATGCTGGAGGTATGCAACTACCAGAAATAGTCGCAAATACGGTTAACGCTTATCTAATCGCAGCAGCAAGCACAACCTTAGGCTATGTTGCGTTAACCAATGCTAACTGTAATCTTATTGAAGCACACGGCAGTGAAAAACAAATTAAAACCTGGGTCAAGCCCATGCGCGAAGGTCGCTTTATGGGCACTATGGCTATGACTGAACCAGAAGCAGGGTCAGGCTTAGCAGATTTAACCACTACCGCGATAAAACAAGATGATGATTATTATTTAATTAGCGGTAATAAAATTTTTATTTCAGGTGGAGATCATGAACTTAGCGATAATATTGTACACTTAGTTTTAGGCCGTGTTAAAGGTGCTCCTAAAGGAATTAAAGGTATCACTTTATTCATTGTCCCTAAGTACTTAGTCAATGATGACACTAGTCTAGGTCAACGTAATGATGTTAATTTAACCGGACTTTTCCATAAAATGGGTGGGCGCGGTCAAACGTCTACCGCATTAAATTTTGGTGAAAAAGGTGGTGCCATAGGTTATTTGGTGGGTGAAGAGAATATGGGACTCACTTACATGTTCCATATGATGAACGAAGCAAGAATTATGGTGGGAAGCAGTGCCGCAATCACGGCTATGACTGGCTACCAATATTCTTTAGATTACGCCAAAGAAAGACGACAAGGTCGATTACTGTCTTGTAAAGATCCAAAATCAACACCTGTAAACATTATTCAACATCCCGATGTTCGTCGAATGTTATTAACTCAAAAAGCCTATGCCGAAGGCGCTTGGTCGCTCTGTTTATTTGGTAGTTTATTATCTGACAATATAAAAACGGCAGAGAATAAAGAAGAGCGTCAACAAGCACAATTTCTACTGGATTTTCTAACCCCAATGATTAAAAGTTGGCCTTCAGAATGGGGACCAAAAGCTAATTCTCTTGCTATTCAAGTATTAGGGGGGCATGGGTATATTAACGAACACCCTGTAGAGATGTTCTATCGTGATAATAGGCTAAATCCCATCCATGAAGGCAGTACTGGCATACAGTCCCTTGATTTAATGACAAGAAAGATATCGACAAAGAACAGCGCAGGTTATATCGCTTTACTTCAACTAATGCAAAATACCATAGAAAAAGCGACAGGAATAAAGCAATTAGCGTCTTGTGCTAATGAATTAAACAATGCCATTGCTATCTTAGAGTTGACAACAAAAAAAGTACTCGACGCCAGCTCTGTAGAATGTGCTGACCTAGTCTTCTCAAACTCAGTAACTTATCTCGATATGTTTGGACATATTGTTATTTCATGGCTTTGGTTGAAACAAGGAATGAGTGCCATTATTGGACTCGCTAAAACACCTCACCAAGAAGATAAAGAATTTTATCTTGGTAAATTACAAGCAATGAAATTTTTCTATCGCATTGAATTACCTAAAACTTACTTATGGGCATCCATTGTAGAAAATATTGATGACACACATTTTGCTATGCAAGAAGCTTGGTTCTAAATCAGCTGTAGCAATAACTAATCACTATATAAGTAATAAAGAATTAGCCAGGAGTTAATAATGAAAACTTTAGCCAGATCTGAAATTCAAAGTATTGTTGGTAAGCCATTAGAAAGTACCGATTGGTTCACCGTCACTCAAAAACAAATTAACCAATTTTCCGACTGTACCCTTGACCATCAATTCATTCATGTAGATGTTGAAAAAGCCCAGAAAACACCGTTTGGCTCAACGATAACTCACGGATTTTTAAGCCTTTCTATGCTTTCATATTTTGCTGAATCATTCGCTGTTACTGTAGACACCATAATAATGAGCATTAATTACGGCTTCGATAAAGTCCGTTTTATTAACCCTGTGAAGGTTAATAGCCGCATAAGATGTCATGCTAAAACGATAGAGATCATCGAAAAAAAACCGGGACAGCTTATTTTTAAAACAGAAGTAACGATAGAGATTGAAGGTGAAGACAAACCAGCATTGACCGCACTATGGCTATCAATGCAAATAGTTAAGTAATACCAAACAAAGTGGTATTAGGTATATTCAAATAAAAAAGATGCAATTTATTTATAAATTTAAAAGAGAAAGATATGACTATTAGTTTTTAAGGTAAAGTTGCCAGGAAATGGTTTAGGTCGCAGCCATGCATTAGCACTTGCAGAACGTTGAGAAAAAGTTGTAATTAATGATTTAGGTGGCGCTCGAGATGGCAGTGGCGCTTCCTCAGAGGCCGCTGAAGAAGTGGTTAAGTTAATTATAAAGTCAGGAGGTGAAGCTTTTAGCCATGCTGCTAACGTGGCTAACTATGACGAAGTTCAAGATATGATTAAGAAAACAATGGAGAAGTGGGGCCGAGTTGATATTTTAATCAGCAATGCTGGTATTCTTCGTGATAAATTATTTTCCAAAATGGAACTTGATACTTTAACATGGTAACCAATGTACATCTAATGGGTTCAGTAATCTGCAGCAAAGCCGTTTGGCCTATTATGCGCGAACAGAACTATGGCCGTATTGTAATGAGCACTTCATCCAGTGGCATGTATGGTAATTTTGGTCAAAGTAACTACGGAGCTGCTACAATGGCGGTATTAGGTTTAATGAATACCTTGGTACTCGAAGGTGCAAAAAACAACATTCGTGTTAATGCCCTAGCGCCTACTGCCGCAACACGCATGACCGAAGACTTGATTCCTAAAAAATATTAACCTTGTTAACCCCCAAGTCAGTGACCGCTGCAGCGTTAGTGTTATGTGATGATGATACACCCAATCGTTATATTTTGTGTGCAGGAAGTGGTGGTTTTTCTAGTACTAAGTTGTTTGAAACCGAGGGTATATTCTTACCTGAAGCAGAACAAACACCTGAATAAGTACGTGCTCATTCGGATGAAATAAATAATACCCATAATCAACGTGAATTAGCTTCTGGTCCTAAACGCCCTTGAGCAACTTCAAAACCTTTACCCTCACCTTTAATTATGTTTTCCAAGGGTACTCTGTCATTTTCAAAAGTTATTTCTGAATGCCCTTCAGGCGCATCATCATACCCCATCACTTTCATTGGCCTAACTATAGTCACACACGGTGTATTCATAGGCACTAATACCATTGACTGTTGAATATAACGATTGGCATTGTCAGGGGCTGACTTACCTATAACAATCATAATTTCACACTGTTTACGTTGAGCGCCACTAATGTAAAACTTACGACCATTGATAACGTATTCATCACCATCACGTTCTATCAGTGTTTCAATGTTAGTCGCATCACTCGATGCTACATCAGGTTCTGTCATAGCGAATGCAGAACGTATGTCTGCGTTTAATAAACGCTCTAGCCATTTTTTCCTTCTGATCATCGCTACCTTACTTGGCGAGCACTTCCATATTACCCGTATCTGGCGCTGCACAATTAAACACCTCAGGCCCCCAATGAACATACCCCATAATTTCAGCAAGAGGGACATAGTCTAAGTTAGTTAACCTCGAACTGTATTTTCCATAAATAGTCGGCAAAAACAGGTTCCATAATCCGGCATCTCGGACTTTTTGTTGTAGTTCTTTCATTAATGGTGGTGTATTCCAACCATTAGTCTCTACTTGCTGATGCATTACTTCTTTGTTAGGAAACACATATTCGGCCATAAAGGCATTTAACTTCTCGACTAAGACTTGTACTTTGTCACTATATTTAAAATTAACTTATTTTCTTGTTATAAATTTACTGCCCGCAAGCTCTACATGGCTATAATTATTCACTGAATCCAACGTTACCTTATCTTTATTAAATAACAGTTTGGTTACGCTGGTATTCACTAATTGTTGATTGAGTGACATCATTTCTTTGTCGCCAATACCTAAAACGTGTGCGCAAATTGACGCAATTACTCCACCAGAAGTAAATATCATAATATTTTCAGCAGATTTACCTGTAGCATCTTGTTGTAAGTGAACTTGTTTGATTACGTCTTCGAGGGCTTTACTACAACGCTGTTTAAAAACAACAAAGGACTCTTTATAATCACTAAAATCGCCACTAAACCACCGTTTTAGTGCTTGAGTAAATTCAACAATAAAGGCCTTGTTAGGATTTTTTTGTAATTTCAAAAACTGGTTAAATTTACGTTGGTCAATCCAGTCAGGTTGATAACAGCTGAGTACGTCCATATGGTCAAATTCGTTAAAACCTAAGTGACTTGTTATAGACTGATATTGTTCTAAACCATTAAAGAAGTGCTCGGCGGTTTTCCCATGGCGTATCATGCCACCTGAATAATATAAATCTGGTTTAACCATGTTTTGCCAATGACGCCCTAAAATCACACTTTGTTCACAACCTAATGTTGAAAGTTGATCATATTCAGGTTTTCCCCATGACGCCTGCCCATGACGAATAAGATAAATACTAGCCATAATGCTTATTTCTCTAACTTCTTACTAAAGGACTTGACATAAAACTGGGTCATTTTTTTGCAAACCACGCAGGGAATAATCGCTGAAGCCGCCATAGATTTCGTTCTCTTTTATGGGGTAATAAATACAATTCATTATCCTCAACTTGACGAGCGATCATAGCCGCTATATCGTCAGCCGTGAGCGATGATTTTTCCATCATTTCAAAACTCGAAGGTTTCTAATGGCATATATTAAGTCATTACATTCATATTACAACTAAAATCACGACTTCCAGTACTGGCCTGAACAGTTTGATTGTCAGCCAGTAGTATCCCGAGTACGTCTTGGATAATACTGGCTAGCAGTTATGATGTAGTTGTCCAATAAACTCAACATCAGCGATAATTATCATAACCTTAGCTTTATTAAGGTGTCACAATATTAAAGGTACCCTGAGGTTTATCAATTAGACGTAAGAACGTTAACAAATCAAGTTTACTCCCTTCTATATTTAAGTCTTCGCCAAATAAAGTATCTTTTAAACCTGCGTCTCCCACAATTAAGTCAATAAAGAGTGGTTTAGTAATGTTTATGGTTGTACCCGCCTGCGTTGTTTCATTGGCTATTTTATGTCTTATCACTGAATTTTCTAGAATCAATAAATATTGTTGCTGTAAATCAGTAAAATTAACTTTGATGGTTAATGACTCACCCTCTGCTCTTATTCCATTTAAGTTTACAGCCATATTTTCAAAAAACTTATGAACGGGTGTTTGAAGTAAAACATTTTTTATTTCAGAGAGAGAGCGCCCTTTATCAGATACACCATGGCGAAGCTCATAAGCCCCGGATAAATAAAAATCTCTCCATGGCGCTGATTCAGCCATATAACCAAGTTGATCATACGTTTTAGCAAGTAATGCTTTTGCTTGTGAATGTTCAGGTTGGGCAAAGACAACTTGGTTCAGTAACTGAGCAATCCATCTATATTCTGCATTAACTTCTTCGGCGTTAAGCTCGTTAACCTTTTCAAATAATATACTAGCATTTTTATAAACTAATTCAGCACCACCCATTGCCGCTATGTAACGCTTTGCTGTTTCTTCTTCTGGTAATGGATCAAGCATTGCGGGGTTTGCAGTAAACCACCCCATATAAGCTTGATATACCGCTTTTACATTATGTTTTAGCGTGCCGTAATAGCCTCGATTTGAAAAAGACGTTTGAAGTGATTGAGGTAACACTAACATTTCGGCTATTTCGTTAGGCGTATGCCCCTCGTTCATTAAGCGAACGGTTTGATCATGGATATACTTATACGTATCTCGTTGCTGAATCATAAAGGACTGAATATTTTCTTGACCCCACACTGGCCAATGGTGACTACCAAAATATAATTCTGCCGTACTAAATTTATCTCTTGCTTGATCAATAAAAGCGCTCCATTGTGTTGCATTTCTCACCTTTGCACCTCGAAGTGTATAAAGGTTGTGCATGGTTTTTGATACAATTTCAGCGCCACAAAATGCTTTGTGTTCAGGTAAATAAAAAGTGAACTCTGCTGGTGCTTCTGAACCCGGTGTATACTGGAAAACAAATGGCACACCATCAATATTTAATTCATTGGTTGTATAATCTATCAGTGTCGTTGGCTCAATTAAGCCAAAAGTACCAAACGCAGGGCCTTTACCTAAACCTGAGCCGACATGCCCTCTTTCTGAGCGTGCTAAATGTTTACCATACATAAATTCAGATCTGCGACCCATGGCAATACCTGCAATCAGATTCTCACTTACCGCTTCTTCTAGAAAACCTTTAGGGGCTATTATTTGTAACGTGTTTTTTTCATCTTTACTAAGCATAGATAAAACACCGTCAATGCCACCAAAATGATCTATGTGGCTATGGGTAAATATAATTGCTTTAATGGGTTTTTTACCCAGATGTTGTTGAGCAAATGATAATGCTTTAATGGCTGTTTCTTTCGCGGTTAATGGATCAACAATAATCCAGCCATTATCACTTTCAATAATGGTCATATTAGCTAAATCATAATTTCTTAATTGATATATACCGTCTTGTAGTTTATATAATCCATGATTATTGTTTAACGACACTTGGCGCCATAAACTTGGATTTACACTACTAGGAGCATTGCCGTATTCGCCTTGATATTTTATAAAATTATACGCTGACATATCCCAAATAGTTGTATCATTTGGCCCTTTGATAACTAAATTGTCTTCGCCGGCAATAAAACCACGTTTAACATCATCAAAATCTTTTCGGTCATTAAAAGGTAATGTTGTTAATAAACTTTCATTCACTTTAATTGTTGCCGCTGTAGGAGCGGTATGCCCTTGCTCGTCCGCATCAACTTCGTATTGAACAGGATCAGAACAAGCACTCAACAAAGCTATTAAACTTAATACTTTACAAAAACGATAAGTAATCACAGATATATTTCTCATAGTAAATTTCACAATATCCCTTAACTAGGATCCCAACCAATACTAACTAATAACACGCAGTACAGTATTCTACTTAGTAAAAATATACTACTGACATACAGCGTGTCAATAGTGTCATCAAGAATAAACTTCACGTTACCTTATTTCCCAGTATTCTCTATAACTCTACTCTTTTCCTCAAATAGATTGATTATTTATTTACCAAAAATATATTGACACATGGAGCGCCACAATAAATACTACTGAAAAATAATAATAGTTGGATTTAAGACCATGGCGAATAAAATACATGATTATATCATCGTAGGAGCTGGTTCCGCCGGTTGTGTATTAGCAAATAGGCTCTCTGAAAATGGTAAGTACACTGTATGTATTCTTGAAGCGGGGCCTGTAGATAAAACGCCTTTTGCAAGCATACCTGCGGCTTTTGGTTACTTTATGTTTTCAAAAAAATATAATTGGTCTTATAACGCAAAACCTGAACCCAGCATTAGAAACGGAGCACCTATATTTGTCCCTAGAGGTAAAATGCTAGGTGGAAGCTCTTCAACTAATGCGATGTTATATATTCGGGGTCAAAAACAAGACTACGACCATTGGCAAAATTTAGGTAATGAGGGCTGGTCTTATGATGACATGCTTCCCTATTTTAAAAAATCTGAAACAAATACTCGAGGCGAAAGCCAATACCATGGCGGTAATGGCCCTTTACATGTGAGTGATGGAAATATTAATTTTCCTCTCAACAAGATATTTTTAAATGCTTCTGAAGAAGCGGGTTATAACATTACCGATGATTTTAATAATGGCTCTCAAGAAGGTGCTGGTTACTATCAATGTACCATAAAAGACGGTAAACGATGTAGTGCCGCTAAAGCATATTTAATTCCAACACTTGAAAGAAAAAATGTAACGGTAATTGTTGAAGCCTTAACCACTAAGGTTTTACTTGAAAATAAAAACGCTATCGGTATTGAATACGTAAAACGGGGTAAGCACTATACAATTAAAGCCAATAAAGAAGTCATCATATCCAGCGGGGCAATAAACTCACCGCAACTATTAATGTTATCGGGCATAGGTGACAAGCAACACCTTCAACAACATGATATTCACTGTATTCATCACTTACCCGGTGTTGGAAAAAACCTACAAGAACACGTAGATGCATGTGTACTTGTGAAAAGTAAGAAACGTGATGGTCTTAGTACTTCAGTAAGAGGATTGCTGCGAATGCTGCCTGAAACTATTAAATACTTCACCAAAAAACAGGGGAAGTTATCTAATACAATTACAGAGGCTGGTGCCTTTTTAAAGTCAAATTAGACCTGTGAACTACCTGATATTCAATTGCATATGGCGCCTTTATTATACGATGACAATGGTCGAGCAATTAAGCTTATGATGAACGAAGGTTATTCTTGTCATGTTTGCGTGTTACGTCCTAAAAGTACGGGTATGGTCACACTCAAGTCTGCCAATGCAATGGTTGCCCCTGAAATTGATTTTAATTTCTTTTCACACCCTGCTGATAAACAAATATTGATTGATGGTATCAAAGTGATTAGAAAAATTTTTGCTACATCTGCTTTTGATGAGCATAGAGGTGAAGAGATGCATCCAGGTGTTCAAGCACAAAGTGATGAAGATATTTTCATTAAATCTAAAGAACTATTAGGCACTGTTTTTCATCCCGTTGGTACATGCAAGATGGGTAATGACGATAATGCCGTGGTTAATCATCAATTACAGGTTTACGGCATTGAAAATTTGCGGGTGGTTGATGCGTCAATAATGCCGACTTTGATTAGCGGTAATACTAACGCACCCACCATGGCCATTGCAGAAAAAGCCGCAGATATGATTTTATCTTCAGCTCAGCTTTAAAAGTTAGGTCAAATTTAGAAAAAAGTTTAATAAAAAAACAATGTCCGCTCTTAATAAAGGTATTGAGTAAATGTAGAATAAATTCATAAAATATTTAAAATTTTTTACTGGTGTTATTAGGGTCTGTTGATCTTTCGTGATTAGATTTTGAACTAAAAAGGCAATCTCGTATAATTATTTCGCCAGAAATAGAAACACGAGATCACCATGCCCCGAACAATGCTTAACGATGAACACTGGTCAAAACTGAGCGTTATAATGCTCAAAGATAGAGTGTATGACAAGCCTACACACAGAAATACTATGGAAGGTATTTTATATCGAATGCGAACAGGTTGTCCTTGGCGTGATGTGCCGGAGTCGTTTGGTGATTGGAGTGCCATATATAGGCGCTTTAATTTATGGTCCAAAAAAGGTGTTTTAATGAGGATTTTCAGATCATTAAGGCATGAACCTGATCTAGAGTGGGAAACCTAACCGCTAGCCGTTGCTTATCTGATATTAGTAACGCCGCTGACTTTAAAAATGGGAGGCACTTAGCCGCTTGGATTGGCTTGGTTCCACATCAGTTTTCAACGGGAGGAAAGCCAAGGTTACTCGGTATAAGTAAACGAGGGAATAAAGGCCTACGAGAATTATTTATTCACGGTGCAAGAGCTGTGCTTGTAAGGCCAGAAAAGCTGTCGCTATC
>NZ_VOLT01000032.1 GCF_007954275.1 Colwellia demingiae
CTAAGTATCAGCAGTTTCTAAAGAGTAAAAAACTCTAACAAAGCGTTCAAACGGACAAAAAACAGTTGGCTGTTTCACTCCGTTCACAATTTTAGCCAACAATTTTTTGCCGCTTAACGTGGCGTTATGGTTCCTTTGAATATTGGGTGTTTATTAAATGTTGATCTGGTTAATTGTATTTTGTGAACTGGGGTTCTGGATATTTTTGTTTAGCGGCTTATTTGTACGTTATATTCTCAAACTTCCAAAATTTGGTAGTACCTTACTTTTATGTGTCCCATTCTTAGATATTATTTTGTTAGTCGCAACAGCTTATGACTTGCGTTCTGGTACAACCGCTGAATTTGCACATGGACTAGCCGCAGCATATTTAGGGTTTACAATCGTCTTTGGCCATAGCGTAATGAAGTGGGCGGATGATTATTTTGCATATAAATATAATGGGCAAGACAAACCTAATCAAAAATATGGCTGGACTCACACTAAATATGAATGGGGACAATGGCTTAAAGGTATACTGGCGTGTTGTATCGCTAGTAGTATATTGTATTTGGCTATCATTTTTGTAAATAATGAGACTAAAACAGAAGCACTTTTAGACTGGATGTACATCTTTCCATCGCTTATGTTTTTTTGGTTTTTATTTGGGCCTCTTTGGTACACAATATTTCTAAAAAATAAGGCTCAAACTACCAATAAGTAACATACGAACCATAACAAGAAATTAAACAAGGACTAAAAACAGCGGGCTGTTCGCTTCGCTCCATTTTAGCCCACTATTTTTAGCCTGTTAATTAGGCGTTATGTAGCACGCATAAAAGGATGTTTTGTGGAAGACTGGGAAGTTTATAAAATATCAATCGAGGGACAAAAGTTAATGCTAAATGGCATTGATATTTGGGCTCATGATTGGAAGTATCTTGATTTAAAGCCTTTCAAAGCGCCACATCCTGCACATCCAAATCAAATGCATAAGTACAAAATATGGTGCATCGAGGTTGGTAACAAAAAAGCTATTTTTGCCGCCACAGAGTTGAGTAACATGGTGTGGGGTTTTTACATCCCCAAAGTAGCTACATAACAAGAAAATCAAGAGGGACTGCTAACAGTTGGCTAGGTTTCGCTCCGCTTCACATTTTAGCCAACGATTAATCAGCACCTTATTTGGGCGTTATGTGCTATTGCAACTTGATAGTTAATAATCATCCGGAGTGATTCAAATATGGTAATCGATGGTTCATGGATGTCTGATGACGATTTAAAAAATATTCCCGCCGATGTTATTTCACTGTCAT
>NZ_VOLT01000006.1 GCF_007954275.1 Colwellia demingiae
TAGGTTGAAGACCTGTGGGGCACTACAGCAACTTTTTAAGTATGCTTTGGCGCTTTTGAGGACAATCTAGCGCGGATCTCATCGTGGAGCTGGGCCTAATATATTTGGTAACCCAAAAAGACTCCGAATACATTAGCGCAAACCAACTACGTTATCGATATTATTACTTGCAATATCGAGGCGGACCATACATTGTGCCCCGGAGCGAGTTAGGGTTATTCAAGTTGTTCATTTAATAATGTTACTCTTTTATTAACGGTTTCCTTCTCAGAGTCAGAAGAATAAAAAACTACAGCACTTTTACCCATAAAATCCTTTTCCTTTAAAGTTTCATTAATCGTTAAATTTTTTAATTCACTTAGTCTGCTTTAAGAAAGGAACTGTGGCAAGTTACATATTTGATCTAGAAGGTATATTTCAAGAATATGTATCAAAATAACCCACTACCACCTTGGGCTGAAGGATGTGTGTCATTATAAACTTGGGTGAGTTTTTTACGGCTAACGTGAGTGCATAACTGCGTAGTGAGAATACTGGCATGACCAAGTATTTCCTGTACATGTCTCAAATCAGCACCATTATCTAACATGGTGGTTGCAGTGTTATGGCGGAATAAATGACATGTTCCAGTTTGGTCAAACCCTGCTAGTTTCACATATTGTGAAGCAATATCCGATAACTTACCAGGTACATAACGTTTGCCGTTATTGGCTAAAAACAGCGATTTACCTGAGCCAATAAATGGGAACATAGGGCGAATTTTACCAATGTAAAAAGCGATCCATTCAAAACCACGAAGACTAATTGGCACTAGGCGCTCTTTCTTACCTTTACCGTGTACTCGTACCATAAGCCCATTGAAATCAATGTCATCAATATTGAGTTTTACTAGCTCTCCAGTAGAATGCCTGTTGCGAAAAAAAACTCAAGTATTGACCTACCAGTTGCTCAACTACTGGCACATCTTGCTACGCAAGAATGCAGAATAAGTTGTGGGCAACGCTTCGCGTTGACACACAGTTTATTTCCGCTTGTACCTGTACTCACTCTTCAATGTAATAATTTTATTTTTTATATTTTTAAAAGTTCCTGCAAATAGGTTTGTCGCTTACTCGCATTACTTTGAGTTTTAATAGCACTGATTAATTTTTCTTTTGGGCCAACAATATGAATTTCTTCTTCGGCTCTTGTGATTGCAGTGTAGAGCCACGCTCGATCTAAATTACTTCCTCCTGACAAAGCAACTATAACCCTAGGAAACTGTGAACCTTGCGCTTTGTGGAGGGTTATCGCATAACCTGCTTTTAATGTGTAAAGCAATGATTCAGTTAATGAGACAAATTCAGATTCTTCATCTTCAAAGTCATCCATTTGTACTTCACCCAATATACTTCCATCTTGTTCAACAGAAATTAATTTACCTAAAGAGCCGTTTTGAACGCCAACGTCATAGTTGTTTTGTGTAAATAAAACAGGATCGTTTTGATAGAGATTATCGCGATAATGTTGACCATCCCTTTCATACTCAATTCGCTTTCCATTAGGGTTTAACTCAAGTTGACATTTTGCATTGATTTTATCAACTAAGGCATTAGTAGGGGTTACCACACGACTATTTTCTGGGGCTTGATGATATAGTTCAACGCATTTATCTACAACAAATTCAAATCCTGTATCATGAAACGTAATGGCTCCTGTGGTGAGCTTAGGAGGAATTACCCCTTCATTTATTAACTTAGAATATTCCGGTATGCCACTACTTGCCCCTTGTCGTTTCACTATGCTTAGCTCAGTGTTATGTATTAATCTCGATTTTACTATATCAGCAAGTATTTTTCCGGCACCGATAGGAGGGAGTTGGTTCGGATCACCAACGAATAAGATCCGAACCTCAGGTGCAATATGGGTGGCGATCTTAAAAATGGTTGGCAAGTCAATCATTGAACTCTCATCAATGACTAGTAAAAACTTGTTATCAGCTACATCCTCAATTGCATCTTCTCTTAAAAACTTAGCTATGGTTGAGCATGGTCGACGAATGCTTTGACGCATCCTCATAGCTGCACGACCACTTAATGCTACAGCTTTTATCTTATAACCAATTTCTTCATAAGCATTTAGGACAGTATTAAGTACAGTTGTTTTTCCCGTTCCCGCACCGCCTGTTATGCAAGAAATAGCATAGCTAATTGAAGTCATCACTGCTTCACGTTGTTGTGGTTCCAAATTAAAAGGGACTGACTGAAATGCGCTAATACAAGCAGCATCTTCGACCTCATCATATATCTCGCCTAGCTCATGTAATTTCAAGAGACGTTTTACAACAGTATTTTCCATAATATAAGTTGAAGTGAACTGATACATGCCGCTTTTAGGATAGATGATAAATGCTTTTTTATCGTAGCCTCCTTCAAGCGCCTTACTCGCTAAATCATCAGATCCTAACATTTCCTTTAATGGTTTTATTAATTGTGAACGATGTGCAACAGTATGCCCCTTAGATGCATGTTTTCTCATCACCTCAACTACAGCAGCAACCAATCTTCGAGTGTCACAATCTGTGATATCAAAGTGCACCTTTGCAATTCGATCATTTAGCTTGAAGTCCATTCCAAAAGTGCTAAGGGAATATGGATTAGATTTGATCAAAACAGTTGGATCAGGATCAAACTCAATATCCTCTTTTTTTACTAACGAACCGTCTGTCACTCCATTGAATTTATAAATACGTTTTTGAATAGCTACTGGGATGTCATGTTCTGTGAAGAATTTTGAATATTTTAGGTAAGAGAATTGTTCAAACCCTGTTATTAAAGCTACAGCAGATATTTTTCCCAATCCTTTTAATGTCATAAGTTTAGCTAGATCTTTATTTTCTAAAATTTGATATATATTCTCGCCAAACTCTTGCCAAAGCTTCTCGGCTGTAGACAAACCAATCCCCTTGAAATGAGGTGTGTCAGCAATAAATGATTTAAACCCAATGGGGTTTTTAGAAAGAATTAGTTCAGCTTTTACAACATTAACATGATGTTTTTTAATATAATACTTACCATCAAAACTAGGCGTTTCTTCGTAACTAGCATTACCTTTAATCGACCATATTTCACCTTCGTGCGGATCTGGTGAAATAGTGTCAGGAGCTTTTATCGTGTAGTAATCAATTTTACTAAGAACCCTATGCTCTGTTTTATGAACGGATACTGCGCTAAAAAGAATATAATCTTTAGTCTTTTTAGTGCTAGTGAATATTTTCGTAATTCGAACGGTCAAATCAGCCTCGTATCCTGTCTGCATCATTAAAGCTCACCTAAGTCCGCAAACGTATCACTTAACTCGCTAAAACGCCCAAATTTCCCTCTTAGGGCTGCATTTTCGGCTTTAAGCTCTATTATCTGCTGTTCTAAGTCTGGCACTCTCGATTGCTCTCTAGCAGCTTTAGTTGATTCTTTTTGTATATCTTTTGGCTTTAGTAACTCTTTTTCACCTTTTTCAGTTAACTGAGGGAGTACATTGCGATCTCTTAAATCATCTTCAAGTTGTTTAAGTTCTGGGCATATATCGGGATTATCTCTCAAAGTCGTTTTAGAAAATCCACACCCCTTCGCAATTAATCGGCGATTCAATTGGCCACTTCTTGATATGATATCTACATATTTTTGATCGGTCATGCTATCTACCCAAACACGCCATTTTTCTGTATTAATATCTTTGTCTACGGAGCTCATTCGATTTCCTTTTTCTTCTGATAATCGCTTTTTCCTTTCCACTCACCATGATTATCCCTTACGGTTTAACTGAAGAGTGAGCTCACTATTGGCTTTTCTTAATTGTGCGATAGTTGTTTGAGCAACATCATAGTCTTTTTTCAAATCTTTGTGTTTTTGCGCCAATGCAGCATGCGAATCCAATACTTGTGAATTTAAAGCTGCCTCAAAATAATCAACCAGATTCTTATTTTTTTCGTTTTGTAGTTGCAGCTCAAGATCAGACTTTAATGAAGTCAATTCTGGCTTTGTTAAGCGTTTACCTGATGTGATATTACCAACAACATCACTCCAATAAATTGAAAGCTTCCCGTTTAGATTGCTTATATGCCCCAGTAATTTTGGTATGCTTTTACGATCTTTTCGAATATTGGAGCGGTTAATATTAAGCCTCTCACAGAGTTGCATCACGACAATAGTTCTTTCTGTTATCGTCAGATGTTTTACACACTTTTCTATAGGTGTCTCCGGAGTTTGCTCTCTAAGTTCTAATACACGCCTATCGATTCGTTCCTTAATATCTTTAAATTCTACTTGTAATGAATCGAATAAATTTTTTGCTTTTGGAGAAAGGTCAGCAACCCAAATTGGCTCTTTACCTGATTCGGTAGAGTCTGGTACAGAAAACTGACTAAGATCTATCATCTTGTTCCCACTCATCTAATATCTTTGTTCCGTTTTTAACCACTTCCTTACTAACAGAGTGAGCACGGGTTTTAATAGGGAACTCCTTTAAAAACTCTTGGTGAGAAATAACAATTCGAGTAATTTCTTCTTTATTACTGTTCTTGCTACTCACATTATGTAGGCAGCCGGAACATAATTTGAAACATCCATTTTCAATATTTGGAGATTGCGTCTCTTTATCTAGACATTTCGACAATCCTTTAGTCTCTTTTATTACTATGCAAATTCCATATTCGTGGACTTCTATACTCTCTATGCTCTCTGATACCTCCTTCAGTAATTCTTCAACCTCTGAAGGCTCTATAACAGCAACATCTTTAACTTTTCTTTTAATAAACAATGCTAAGTGCCCTACGAACGCATCATCAATATCATCAAATGCCATTCTTTTCACTAGCTCATCTATATAATCCCTCTCAATCTCTTCTGACACTTCCTCAGTAAGTTTATTATCTGTGTACCTTTTGGTGAATTTACTGCCATAGGCATGCCTAAAGTGCTGACGAATTGCTTCAAGCACATTTCCGTCAAATCTCCTTATAGCAAACTCAGCAAAAGAGTGTCTAAGCATATGCGGATGCAAATGGTTGCATACATTAGCAAATTGACTTCCGTATTTTTCAATAGACAAAGAATAATGATTGCTCAGAATACTACGTAGAGTGTTTTCACTAGCACATGTGAATTTTTTCGTAGTTTTAAATCTTGATTGGTGCATTTGGGCAAACAGTGGTGGACGAATCCCGTCGTCTCGACGCACCTTTTGTGTATAAGATACTTCAACCATAATGTTAGCAGCTTCTGCAACCAACCCTGACATAGTTCTGACTTCTGTTAATCCGTAATTCGTTTTTACAAGATCACTTTTGAACACCCAAACGCCATCGCTTTCTTGCTTATAGTCGTCTGCATAAATTGAGCTAACTTCGCTTATCCTGATGCCTGTTAATGATAAAAATATAGTGAGAGCAGCACCATAGATCCGTCGTATAGTTTGAACCAATTCTTCATAGTTGAAAGGCATTCCCACAACTTCGTAACCAAGTATACTTTCAAATAATTTTTTTAACGCTGTGTAAGCTTTAACAACTCCAACCTTCCTTTTCCTCCCATTAGGGGTAATGAATGGTGAAGCGCAAAACTCTTCAAAGAATCCATTATTAAACAACTGTAAGTGACTGATGGAATTGACACTTTGCTGATGCTTAAAAAATGCAACAGCTAACTTAGTTTCTTCGCTTCTAATAACCTCTATAGCGTGACCTAAATTAAGCATGGCATTAACAATCGGCAAAGAGTCCCACCCATTCCCTTCGCGCCATTCATGGGGAACGATGCCATGATCTTTAAGTATCGGTTCTACCGTACTCATTAGGAAAGTTTTAGGTAGAGTGACATTGATGCCATCATAAATCATCCCTTTAAGATATAGCTTTCTTGAGTCTAGCAATAGTGAATAAAGTGATTCAACTGGACCGTGCCCAAGTATTTCAATATTTTCACAATTTCTTTGAGCTATGCTGCCTTCTATGTAAAAATCGATTTGATTTTGTAAAGTGCTTAATATTAATTTTTGACAATCTTCTTCCGTCCAGTTCCTCATTGGCGTATCTGGTTTATTCATACTTGCCCAAATAAAAATCCGCCTAAGGTTAGAGTGATATGCCTTGGCAGTGTTAATATTACACGTTATTTGTCTAGTATTTACATCTACGCCTCCACACTTCTGAATAAATAGGGTCTTGAAATTGGATAGCCATAAATCAGACATATTCAATTTTTCGCTGTTGAATTCGAATTCACATATTTTTGGTGAATCATCAGCAGCAGAAACCTTATCGTTCGTGACAAACAATATCTCACTCGATAAGTCGTTAATATTAGGAAATTTTATATCTTGAAACTTTAACTGTGTTACTTTCATTTATATCCCCTATATTAATGACGCGAATGGAAAACTAAACTTTTTAGACTTCGCCTTGCCTTCTGCTAAAATTGATTGCGAAAATTCATCTAACAATAATGTTAAATACGAATGGTGTGCCTTAAACCTGACTGCTTTTTTCTCATGATCAACTTTAATTCTTGGCAATTCTTTTTCAATGTGTTTAATTTTGGAAATTATAAGAGCAGCAGTTAAAGGAGTAGCTACCACAACTCTCTTATTGTTTAATTCAATATCACCAATATCACCAATGACATCCCCAAGTTCTTTTTCAATCAATTCATACAAATCTTCCGCTTCAATTGCACTATCATTTATGCCTAACTCTTTTTTGAACGATTTCATATCTAGGACTTTGGTTTTATTAAAAAGATCGCTAACCAGTAATGCATCTTGTTCCATAGAGTCCCCAACTTGGGATGCAAAGGATCTCAAAGACTTAATTTTTTCAGGAGAATTGGAACGAGCATTATAAACGTTTTTTTTCGTAGCTAAGCTCTGGGCCGTTAGCTCTGCACCTAGTTCTTCGTTTAGTTTTTGATCAACCTCTTTATTGCTAGTGTTGTCTATTTTGTCATCCATTCTTACCCTTGACATTGCAATAGCGTTAATACTAAGAGATAAAACACCCTCAACAACATTACTATCGGTTCCATAGGAAGCGTGACCTTTTTTAGCTCGATGATTATGAGATATTAAGTTCTTAACATAAAACAAAAAAGGGTTCGCGTCCTCTCCAACCTCCTTCATCAAATTATTGTGTAACTCTGTCTTCTCATTAACCATATCCGTAAAGAATTTTTGCATTCTCGATGAGGTAAGTCCAAGTTGTCCCAAAATATCCATTTTCCCTGAATCTTTATGATATTGTATCAAAAGAGGGTTTTCGCCTGTGTGCTGTTCTTTAAATCTATCAATAAAAGTTGAATAAGCCTTGTATATAAGTGAACCTTTTCGATATATTAACGTTGCGGAATCAATGCCTCTTCGCCTCTTCCCATAACCAATTTGTACGCCTTTGTCGTTAATGACAATATCTTTTAAGCACAAATCACGAATGCCTGAGGATTGAATTCTTTCTGATGCAAGCAGACATTGCATAGCGAACACTTGTTCGTGAGATAGACCATAAATATCATTTAAAATATAACCATTCGTCGCTGTATGAGTCGTTTTTTTCTTATCAACAACAACCGCTGTTTTAACAGTATATTGATTCGTTTTTTTCGGAAGCCGCACCCATTTTTTAAACCATGATTTATTCCTAGTTAACGAGTCATTCTCTTGAGGCATATACCATAGAGGAGGGGGGTAATTGTGAGATAATCGCTCTAAAACCCAATTATCATTCTCTTCTATTACAGCGTTAAAAAGGGGAGCATGTAATCTTAGGGCATTTTTATATTGGTCATGTATATGAGTCGAAGGAATCCCCATTAACGGGAAAGAATCCGTAGATTTTCGGTAGGCTTCTATCGCAAACCCCTTGACATTGGGGTGCTTAATAAAAAGTTTTCTTTTTTCATCAAACTTCAGAATTATATAACAACATACAGACCTTAATGATTTAATGGCCTCTGTATTGTCGTATGGCGTATTAGTAAACATTGATACTAAATCTGGATTAGGCGTTGTATTACTCCCCTTTAAAACAGGTGCCTTATATAATAACTGTAAAAATTCTTCTCTCCAGTATTCGGACGTCACGGAGCGTTCTTCTCCATATAACCTGAGTGGATACAGAAGCCAGTTAAGCCTTGACCTAACCGTATTACCAGTAACACCACCTTTAATGAACTGCATGTATGTATTAAAAATTTTTTCTGGCATAGCTTTGTGCTGTATTATTTGATCACTTGCGACACCAATGAAAGAAATAACCTCCCTAGCTATATTTACTCGATAATCCAAGACACACACCTTAAACTTGGGACTATGCATATAATCAATATAAAATAAAAATAAAGGTACATCTCGAAAATCACTCGGGAGTACATAGTTAATACTCCCCACAGAGAATTCGTAGTGATTCAATTCTCTTATAGTGATACTTTCAAGTCTCATTAATCTTCATCCTTCTTTTTTTTGTTATATCTTTCGTATCGACTGTCCTTCAATGAAAGTGTGTTTAATATGTCAACCCTACCCATCACAACAGCATAATAGAATACGTATATTTTGGTCATCTCATAATCCGTATGGCCCATCCATTGACTCACAAATACCATTGGGTCTTTACCCTTTTTATAACAGTAGGTTACTGAATTTGTCGCGTAACACTTTCTTAAAGTGTGATAACGGCGAGCAAGCCAATCATCTATGTTTTCCACCCCCTTTAAAATCCGAGCTTTCACACACCTTTCAAAGAGCTTTGTGCCAAATTTCTTATCGACTAGGTCTTTACCCGATTTAGCAGCCATTAAAGATCCTGTAAGGTGCGATCCTCGATTCCAAATAAAATTGTAAATTGCTTCAGCCAATTCGACACTTACTTGTGCCGATCTCATTTTATTCCCCTTTCCCATAATCTTTAATTTCATTGATTTGGGAGTCCAATCCTTTTGCTTAGGAAGTAACTTTCTTAATTCCTTTACATTCAGGTTATCGTAACTTACCAATTCATGCGTTCTAAACCCTGCGTAATACCCTAACTTAAGCGCAATCTCGTCTCTTTCACGTTTAAATGCACTAGTAGCAGTGATATTAGCAAGTACATCCTCTTCAAAAGATTTTTTATCCATGTAAATTTGAAGTATTTCAGTTGATAGAACTTCTTTTTTATTTTTGACTTTTTTTAGACCTTCCCACGTAAATGAGATATTTTTCAAATTATCTGAGATCCCCAAATTAGCCATTTTCTTATAAAACTCATTTAATATAGTTGCATGATAGTTAACCGTTTCAGGTGAATTTTTTAATTTTTGAACTCTGTAACCATTAAGATAACCTGTCATCTGAGCGTCAGTAACTTGATCGTACTTTAGATCTCCTCCACTGCTATCTAAAACTCCAAAAAAGTCTTTCAAAACTCTAGCGTAATTTTCAGTGGTACTTATAGCATTGCCAGCTTTAGCTAAGTCAAGAAGATAGAGGCCAGGCTCAAGCAAAGGAATACCATCATTATTTACCACGCAATAAAACTCTAAATATCGACCTCCAGAAGATACATTTTTAACTTTAGCTACATCCATTTTTATCACCCCATGTGTTACTGATAAACAGGTTTGAGATCTGCGGACAAGAGTATTTAGTGAATGTGTCAAAAGCACCAAATTAATAGATATGAGATCTTAACGATTTATGACAAAGCGTTAAGAAAAGCCTCCATACTCTATTTGGCGGATATAATGAAGAAAATCATTCATTTGATTATTTCGGCAGATCTCTAGCCCTGTCTTTCCTCCAAGAGCTGGGATTTTCTCATTTTGAAACCAACTAACAGCTTGTCTATCTGAGCCTGCCCAACTAGCTATTAGGGGAAAAAAATATATTTTCTCTTTTTCATCAAAAAACTCACCACAACATTTTTCTAGCTTGTGATAGTTAGAGCTAATATCTTTCTTTTCCACTGTAGTACCTCTCTAACAAAAAGCTTAGTTAACACGCACTAAAAATCATAGTCAAAAATCAAGATGAATTCAACACAAAATAGCAATAAAATTCAAATAGTTAATGCATTAATATGACACAATATTGACAGGAACTAAATGCATTAATATGACACTATATTGACAGGAACTAAATGCATTAACATGACACTATATTGATAGGGGTTTGTTGATTAAAAGTCCATGCGATTCGCATTAACTTTTTGGTAAGTGAAGTCATTCTCTCCTCACTAAGTCAGACTTTTCGGTGCAGTGCCCAACTTATAAAATCACGCGTCCCCCCTCTGATTTGATACTCACTTACTGCCTGTTGATATTTTGAAGAAAAGCAGAGGTAAGGGGTAAGTAGTTTTCAATTGAACCAGCATGAGATAGTTACTGAATAAACCAATTTGTAGTCTGCCTTGTTAGCAAAATAATTACGTAGTCTTTGAAAATGTTCATTTATTTTAAGTAGTCATTTGATTTGGTGCCGATATGCCATGCGTATTTTGCATCACCTTTTTTTTTTGCTTTGCCAACTTTTGTATCGACTTTCTTTACTACTTTTAGCCATCTTCGTTTATATCATCGAATAATATGCTTTGGAATGCCATTGTCCTGTTCATTGTTTTTCAGCGGGAGTTAGTTAAAGCTGGTACTTTGAAGCAGGAAAATATTCATATCGATGTATTTTTGATCGAGAATAGTAGGCAGTATCTATGCAAGCACATATATTGAATTGAAAATTTTTCTTCTTTTGTCACAAAATAAAAAAGCGACCACTCAAAAGAGTAAGTCGCTTAATAATGAGTTTAGCTCTTAAATCAATTTATTAGATCTCAAACCTTTTTATCGATAACACCATGACATTTGTTGATATTTTAGAGTCATAAAAATACAAGGATATTTATGACTCTTGTCAACAAAAAGAACCAAAAAGAACAAGGGGAGATAATCTGTCCAATCTTCAAAAGTGGCGACACGAAATAAAGTCAGCATAGAGATGGATACATCGCCCCACAACACTTCATTAATCGAGTGAAAGTACATACTACCAATCGCAGCATAGATATAGAAAATAACAAACATGAGTAGCGCGATATAGCCCATACGAGGTATCGCTTTGAGTAATGCATTAATCAGTAAGCGCAATTCTGGCACCATGGATACTAAACGCAAAACACGAAATACGCGCAATAAACGAGCGAGTAATACGCCAGAGCCACCCGATGGAACTAGGCTACCAATAACAATGATGGTATCAAAAATATTCCAGCCACTTTTAAAGAAACTCTTTTTCTTTGGGCAAGCTAAGTAACGAATAGATATTTCTACCGCAAAAAATACGGTAACCGCAACATCCATTAGCAATAAAATAGCAACGACGTTAGAAGATAAATTATGTGTTTTTGCGCCAATCAACAACGCAGACAATAAAATAACTGCAATAACAATACCTTGAAAAACTTTACTATTATCTATTTTTCTTAATTGTCGTTGAGCTTTTAGTACTAAAAGACTCATTATCTTATTCCTACCGCTGCATCACTTACATGGGGGTTACTGCGACGTTCTTTTCCAAAGGTACTCATTGGGCCATGACCTGGGATAAAACGAACATCATCACCTAAATGGAATAGATTTTTACGAATAGAATTAATTAGCGTTGCATGATCCCCACGAGGAAAGTCAGTACGCCCTATCGAGCCACTAAATAACACATCGCCAACTTGGGCAAGTTTTGACTCACGATGGAAAAATACGATATGACCCGGTGTATGACCCGGACAAAAATACACCTCCATAACAATATTACCAAAGCTAACCGTATCACCTTGATTTAAAAAACGATTTGGCGTAAATTTTTTCGCATACGAAAAATAACTACCAAAGCGTTGCTTTTGATCATCAATACCATCTATCCAGAACTGATCTTCTTTGTGTGGCCCCTCAATCAGCACATCGTAGTGACTTGCCAGAGCATCAGTTGCACCGGCATGATCAATATGTGCATGCGTGATAAGAACCTTTTCAAGTGTTAAGCCATGTTTGGCAATACCCGCTTTAATTTTTTCGATATCACCACCAGGATCGACTACCGCGGCTTTTTTAGTGTCACTACACCAAAATAAAGTACAGTTTTGCTCAAAAGGAGTTACCGGAATAATTTCATGCTTCAACATATCTTGCTCTTCAATTGTTTCTATTTACAAAAAGACAGCATTATATACCCGTTATCATTCAAAGTGCAGGATTTCAGCATATTGGATTAGTTTTAATATCCAAATATCATCCCGCTATAGTGCTAACAAAAATGTAACAAAAGCAATGAATAGTACTTCCCCTAAGCGTCTTAACTCGGTAAGCTTTGCGCAACTAATTTTATCGACTACTCACTATTTATGACCACTGCTTCTTCTCGTGACTCTTTTCATTCTCGTCTTGGTTTTGTTCTCGCGGCAGCAGGTGCTGCAATAGGTTTAGGCAATATTTGGGGCTTCCCCACTCAGGCGGCAAATAATGGTGGCGGTGCCTTTTTAGTTGTTTATTTAGTCGTGACTTTTTTACTTGCTTTACCTGCACTTTATGCGGAAATTTACATTGGCAATCAAGCACAAACTAATCCAGTTTCCGCCTTAGCTAACGCTTGTGGTAAGCGCTTCAAAAACCTCGGTCACTCTGCCGGCATTATAGGTATTATTGGCGCTATGATGATGCTCAGTTTTTATACCATAGTAGCAGGTTGGATGCTGTCGCATGCGCTAGCATCATTAGCTGAATTAGTCGGTTTAATGGACTTATCTCATTGGCTATCGACCTCAAGTACGCTCCGAAATGTAATATTTACTCCGATATTTATCGTGCTAGGGGCAGCTATCGTCCATCAAGGTGTTCACAGTGGCATAGAGCGTTGGTCAGCGAGATTAATGCCAATGTTATTAGTGATGCTGCTTGGTTTAATTATTTATATATTACAACAAGAGGGGGCGGAAGAAGGTTTGACGCTTTACTTAGTCCCTGACTTTAGTCAAGTCACTGAGCCAAAGTTGGTTATTTCAGCCATGGGGCAAGCTTTTTTCTCACTCGCTATTGGTGTTGGCGCTATGATGGCTTATGGCTCATATATGCCTAAGGGACAAAGTGTTGGCAAGTTAGTATTATCGATAACGTTACTTGATACCTTTATTGCCTTTATTGCTGGTTTACTTATTATCCCTGCACTCTTTGTCGCTCAACATGCCGGACAAGAAGTATTTGTAGACGGTCATCTCATTGGTGAAGGGCAACTTATATTTAATATTTTACCAACACTATTTAGCTCTATGGGAAGCGTTGGTTTACTTGTTTCTTTTGCTTTTTTCTCACTATTATCAATTGCAGCTCTTACCTCAACCATTTCATCAACTGAAGTACCTGTTGCTTATCTAATTGAAGATAAAGCGATGACAAGAAAACGTGCGACTTGGTTCGTCTCTGGGTTGGTATTTATTGCTAGTATGTTTCTCATCGCCTTTTTTGAGCAACTATTTGGCTTAGTGATCCAGCTCCTAACCACTATTTTACAACCACTGATGTCATTATTTTACTTCATCGTTGTTGGTTGGTTGTGGAAACGCGGTAATCAACTTACCGATATTGCTCAATTAAATAAGCACACATCATTAAAATTACTTGGCTTTTATTTACGCTTTATCTGCCCTGTTCTTTTAGTCGTAGTTTTTATTAATGTAGCTTTTTAATCGCTATCTCTGATTCTTATTGAGACGAGTTAAAGGGATTGAATGTTCAGCTAACCATACTAGTTGTTGCTAATGATTAGAAAGAAGTGTGAAGGGGCTCTCGATGTTTAAGATAAATGGCCTCTATGGTTCCATCAGTCGTTAGTTCTTTAATTACATCATTGACTGAGTTTCTTAGCATCTCATCTTTAAAGGCCATATGTGAATATACGTCTGGCCAAAGCCTATGTATGGTGAAATCCTTAGCCTCTATTTTTTCTTCATTTATATAACGTTTATCTGCTAAGTCATGTAAAAAGATATGTATATCTCCGATGCGAATATCTTTCTGGCCAGCAACCATCAAATAAGTGGTCTCATCAGGCTTTGAATGCTCACTGTATTTAGAGTTAGCGAGCGCCATTTCTTTAAAATCATCCCCAAGTAAATCTTTAGCCCCTTGATAGGCAGCAACAGAAAACCTTTTTAGATCGGAAACTTTATTTATCTTTAGTTCGGTTGAATTTTTTGACACGGCTACATCGGTATAGCGAAAAATAGGCGCGGATAAAAAACCTTCAACTTGTGAGTTAGAGAATATATTACATGCTACATCTATTCTTTTGCCTGAATTAATTTCATGTAACAACCTATAATTACTCATATAGATAAACTTCACATTGTATCTTGGTAATTGCTTAAATATTTCTTCGGTAATTTCAAGAAACAAGCCTTGCTTATTTTCGTCCCCCAAAAAAAGCGAAAAATTGCCAACACCTATTTTTAGATCTTGTTTAGCTATTATCGAACTTGATGTAAATAATAGGGAGAATAAGAGCAAACGGTATAATATTTTAATCATATAAAACAACCCACTGACAGAGTCTTATAAACGAGAATAAAAGAACTGATTATCGACATTACACTTTTTCTATTAATCATAATAACCAATTAACCATAAAAGAACGGTAAATAGTAGTAAATTTCTATGATTAGATAGGAAAATGGTCCTAAGAGTACTTTTAGTCATGCAACTCTAAAGATTCTTTTTCACTGAGATCCACCTGCTCTATTTTCTCAAAACGGGTAGATATTTTATCTGCCGAAGTATGTATTTGTTTTACATCCGTTGCCGCCTGATCTATATGCATAGCAAGGTTAGCAAAACGGCCTTTAAAACGACTAAAGTCTTGTGCTAAATCGGATAAATGCGCCTGAATAATATGAATTTGTTGACGCGTCGCTTCATCTTTAAGTACCGAGCGTGCCGTTGTTAATATTGCCATTAAGGTCGTGGGAGATGTCAGCCAAACACGTTTCTTATTTGCATATTCAACGAGGTCACTTTGGTGTCCATGAATCTCGGCAAAAATGGCCTCTGCGGGAATAAACATAATCGCGCCGTCAGCTGTTTCGTTATCAATCAGGTACTTATCACTAATATCATTGATATGTTTTTTTATATCGACTTTAAACTGACGCAGAGCTGATTTTCGCTCTGCTTCATGAGTTTCAAAGTCCACCATTTTTCGATAGTTTTCTAACGGGAATTTAGAATCAACAACAACGTTACCCGTAGGTTTGGGTAAAAAGAGGACACAATCGGCAATTTTACCGTTTGATAGCGTATGTTGAAGTTTAAAACTTTGTTCAGGTAACACATTTCTAATTAAGCTATTTAATTGTACTTCACCAAAGGCGCCCCGTGAGCGCTTATCATTAAGTACTTCTTGCAAGCTCACTACGTTGGTAGATAATTCAGTGATTTTTTTCTGCGCGTCATCAATTAACGCCAAACGCTGTAAAATATCACTAAAGGTTTTGGTGGTTTTTTCAAAGCCTTCAGCCAAGCGTTTTTCTACTTGACCACTAATCTCTTGTAATCGTTTATCGGTCGCTAGGGTCAAACCATCAATACGCTTACTCATTTGATCACTGCTTTGTGCCAGTGTTTTAGCCAACTCTTCTCGGTTAGCTTGGCCAGTATTATTTAGGTGCTTAATCACCTGATCTAATGATTGGCTTTGATTAGTGGCTAGCTGAGTTTGTAATTCATTTATTTGCCGCATGAGTTTAATACGTAAATCAGCCATTTGCTGTTCAATATTATTTGATAATTGCAGTTGCTGTTTATCATGGGCTTGCAATATTTGTTGCTGGTTAATTTGTTGATAATTTTGCTGTAAATGTAATAACTGTTCTGCAAACTGCTGGTCTAGTAACGCTTTTACGCGATCTTCTTGTTCAGAGTTTTGTGCTAACACAGCACTGTTAATACTGCTTAGTCGAAATAACACCCATATCAGCATAAATAAAAATACTAATGCCAATGTTAGTGCGAGTGGTAAAAGGTGTTGTGGCTCTAAGGAAAAATTCATAATTGATATTACTCTCAAGGAAAACTAGCACTTAACACTGTATTTTATTACAGTACTTATAAGGTATTAAAACATAACTCGTTATATTCAACCAGTATTTTAATAAGTTAGCTGCTCAATAGCACCTGCGCAGACTTTTAGTGCGGGTAAAATAGTCGTTAATATTTGCTGTTTCATTGTTTGAGAAATATGTGTACTGATACTTAACGCACCAAGAACTTTTCCGGCTTGATTTCGCACCGGAACCGAAATAGAGGTTAGGCCCAGCTCTAATTCTTGTTCTACTAAAGAATAACCTTGCTGATTTACTCGTGATATTTCAGTTTTTAACTCTGCTTTGTTAGTGAGCGTGAAGGCAGTATATTGCTTCACTCGACAGGTTGTTAAAAAGTCATTTAATGCCTTATCTGTCATGTCAGCTAACAGTACTCGACCTAATGATGTTGCAAAGGCAGGTAAGCGAGTACCTACATTTAGGCTAACAGACATTATCCGCTTGGTGGTGGCAACACGTCCAACATAGACAACATCTTCACCTTCTAATACTGCTGCCGAGCATGACTCATTGAGTTGCTCAACTAATTGCTGCATTAAAGGTTTTGCGTTCTGCCAAACATCTTGAGAAGCGAGGTAAGAAAAACCCAAGTTAAGTATTTTTACCGTTAACGAAAACAGCTTCCCTTCTTGTTTAGCATAACCTTCACTTACTAAGGTCAGTAAAAAACGCCTCGCGGCTGCTCGTGTATAACCTGTGGCAGTAGCAACTTCAGACAATGTCATCGTCGGTCTGTGCTGATTAAAGGCCTGAATAACTAGCAAGCCCTTAAGTAAGGATTGTACGATTTCGGATGATTTGATCATAACTTGATCATCATCATGTTTTCCTTGTTCTTGCTTTGACATTGAATTATCTCAAACCTACAATAATGTTCGACATACTAACAAATGTTCGCATAGCGCACAACTTGTTTTAGTGAACTTTAAATATTGCCGGGTGAATAAAGCCCCGAACATGAGATGAGTAGGACAAAATGATAGATAAAAGAGTAGCAAGTTGCGTTAGTGCTGTTGCCGATATAAAAGATGGCGATACCGTAATGATTGGTGGTTTTGGTGAAGCAGGTAGTCCGATAGAGTTAATTCACGCATTAATCGATCAAGGGGCAAAAAACTTAACCGTCATTAATAACAATACAGGCAGTGGTCGAGTAGGTTTAGCTGCCCTGATTGAAAATGGTCAAGTGGCTAAAATGATCTGCTCCTATCCACGCACTGCTAACTCTCTCGTTTTTCCAGAACTGTACCGCAGTGGTAAAATTGAACTAGAGCTTGTTCCGCAAGGTACGTTAGCCGAACGCATTCGTGCTGGTGGCGCTGGAATCCCTGCTTTTTTCACTAAAACGTCAGTCGGAACGCCGCTTGCAGATGGCAAAGAACTCCGAAATTTTGAGGGCGATGACTATGTTATGGAACGTAGCCTAAAGGCTGATTTCGCTCTTATCAAAGCTAAGCAAGCTGACCGATACGGTAATTTAACCTATAACAAAACTGCCCGTAACTTTGCGCCAATTATGGCTATGGCGGCAACAAGAACCTTAGTGCAAGTCAATGAAATGGTTGAATTGGGTGATCTTGATCCCGAAAACGTCATTACCCCTGGCATATTCGTTAATGCGTTAATTGAGGTGAGCCAACCACAACAAGAGTCTCAACTGGTGAAAGACGGCATTACCTATCCAGAAGTAAAAGCATCTGCAACAAATAGTCTAGAGAAAATAAACTCGGGAGCAATACAAGCATGAGCCAAGTAGCAAAAAATCAAAAACTCGAGGCAACAACTCAAATTGGCTGGAACCGAGAGCAAATGGCACAGCGCTGTGCACAAGATATTGAAGATGGCAGCTATGTAAACCTTGGCATAGGTATTCCTGAAAAAGTCGCTCAATATGTTCCTGATGGTAGAGAGGTTATCTACCACACAGAAAATGGTTTACTTGGTATGGGTAATTCTCCCTCCGATGAAGAGCTTGATGCTGATTTAATCAATGCCGGTAAAAAAGCGGTAACAGCAATTCCAGGCGCCTCATATTTTCATCACGGTGACAGCTTTGCCATGATCCGCGGCAATCATATAGATGTTTGTGTACTCGGGGCAATGCAAGTATCAATGAAAGGAGATTTAGCCAATTGGTCGACCGGCGCCGTTGACGCTATTCCCGCCGTAGGTGGAGCGATGGACCTAGTTGCTGGCGTTAAAACCATCTACATTCTTACCCAACATACCACTAAAACAGGGGCAGCTAAAATATTGCCTGAATGTACTTTTCCGCTCACCGGCCAGAAGGTTGTTAATCGAATTTATAGTGATTTATGTGTGATTGATGTCACCGAAAACGGTTTAGTGCTTATAGAGTTAGCGCCTGGTATTAGCTTTGACTATGTACAAGAGCGCACAGGGGTAGCGCTGATTAACGGACTCTCAAAAAAAAATAACATAGCAGATAATCATATCGTTAACACCACACATAAGGCGCAGCAGTAATGGCAAATAAAAGCGAAAAACTATTTAATAAAGCGCTGAAGGTATTACCTGGCGGTGTTAGTCGTAATACTATTTTTAGAAAGCCATATCCATTTTACGCTGATAAAGGTGAAGGCTGTTATGTTACCGATGTAGAAGGTATAACTCGCATCGACTTTGCTAATAACATGGCCTCATTGATTCATGGTCACGCCTACCCTGCAATTGTTGAAGCCGTATCAGAACAGCTAGCTAAAGGCAGTTGTTTTACCATGGCAACCGAAGCTGAAGTTAACTACGCACAGCTTTTATGCGATCGAGTACCAAGCTTTGATAAAATTAGGTTTGTTAACTCGGGCACCGAAGCGGTAATGGCAATGTTAAAAGCATCGCGTGCCTATACAGGTAAAGCTAAAATAGCCAAAGTTGAAGGGGCTTATCATGGCGCTTACGATTATGCTGAAGTAAGCCAAACCGCAAACCCAAGTAATTGGGGAGAGCTCGATAACCCAAATAGCATCCCTGTAGCCGAGGGTACACCACCAAAAGCATTAGAAGATGTTGTGGTAATACCGTTTAATGATCCTGAACGAGCGATTAAGATTTTAGATCAACATAAAGATGAAATCGCCTGTGTTTTAGTTGATTTATTACCTCATCGAGTTGGCTTAATTCCCGCCAACAATGCTTTTATTAATGCGCTACACCAGTGGACCCGTGATAATAAATCACTGTTAGTATTCGATGAGGTTATTACCTTTAGAACTAATTACAGTGGTGCTCAACAAAACTATGATGTTGCACCCGACTTAACCGCGATGGGAAAAGTTATTGGTGGCGGTTTCCCCGCAGGCGCCTTAGCAGGTTGTGATAAGGTGATGAAAGTACTCGACCCAACGGAGCCAAAAGTTTTATTACCTCACTCCGGCACTTTCTCGGCCAATCCAATTACCATGACAGCAGGTTTAGCCGCCATGAAAGACTTTGATCAAGCAGCGGTAACTAAGCTTAACCTACTTGCCACCTATGCTAGAGAAGCAATTACTCAGGCCATAGTAGAGGTGGGTATCAATGCTTGTGTAACAGGTGCCGGCAGTATGTTTAGAATACATCTAAAAGCACAGCCACCTAAAAACTACCGTGAAAGCTATGTAGATAAAAAAGAAAACCAATTAATCACTAAATTACTCGATCATTTATTCGATAATGGCATTATGATGATAAATACTTGCACAGCAACGTTATCAACCGCCATGAGTGAAAAAGAAATAGATCATTTAGTCTGTGCACTAAAAGATGGCTTTGAACTAATAAAGCCAGAAATGGCATAACACGCTTTGTTATTTCGGTTGTATCTGAAGCAAAAATATTAGCATTAAAATAACTCGACTCCCTATTTTAAACTCGGGAATGACTCAAAATATAAGGTGTAGGAGTTCAATTCAAAGGTATTTGAATTAATTTATAGGAAATAGCACGGAGTTGACGCGCGTCAATGAGTACTTTTGACAACGAAATTATTCCAATAACGAAGTAGTGACACCTACAAAGGAAATAGAAAATGAGAGACGTATACATCTGTGATGGCGTACGCACGCCGATTGGAAAATATGCTGGCGCTTTATCATCAGTTCGCGCTGATGACCTAGCTGCAATTCCACTTAAAGCATTGAAAGACAGAAACCCAACATTAGATTTAACCCAAGTAGACGATGTTATTTTAGGCTGTGCCAACCAAGCAGGTGAAGACAATCGTAACGTTTCTCGTATGGCGCTTTTGTTAGCGGGTTACCCTACCCAAGTGGCAGGTTGCACCATTAACCGTTTATGTGGCTCAGGTATGAACGCCATTGCAATGGCGACAAATGCTATTAAAGCTGGCGAGGCTGAAATATTAATTGCTGGCGGTGTTGAAAGCATGTCGCGCGCACCTATGGTAATGGCGAAAGCTGAAACCGCTTTTTCACGTAACGCTGAATTATTCGATACCACGTTAGGCTGGCGTTTTGTTAATCAAAAATTACATACCGCCTATGGTACAGATTCTATGCCTGAAACGGCGGAGAATGTTGCTGAGCAATTTAACATTAGCCGTGAAGCTCAAGATAAATTCGCTTTTGCGAGTCAAAGTAAAGCCAAGGCAGCACAAGATGATGGTCGATTTGCCGAAGAAATAGTACCTGTCGTTATTTCGAAACGCCGTGGTGATGATGTTATCGTTGAAAAAGATGAACACTTGCGTCTTAGCCCATTAGAGAAGCTAGCAACTCTCAAAACGCCCTTTAGAGAAGGCGGCTCAGTCACCGCTGGTAATACTTCTGGTGTAAATGATGGTGCTGCAGCCGTCATTCTCGCTAGTAAAGAAGCTGCCTTAGCGAATGGCTTAACGCCAAAAGCAAGAATACTTGGCTCTGCCGTAATTGGTGTTACCCCTGAAATTATGGGTATTGGACCAGCGCCAGCGAGTGCCAAACTGCTAAAACGATTGGGCCTTAGCATTGATGATATGGACATTATTGAGTTCAACGAAGCTTTTGCTGCACAGGCCCTTGCCAGTGCGCGTGAATTGGGTCTTGAAGATGATGACGCACGTTTAAACCCACAAGGTGGTGCCATTGCTCTGGGTCATCCATTAGGCATGAGTGGTACACGTTTATTAATCACAGCAACAAAACAGCTTGAGCGCAGTGGTAAACGTTATGCACTCTGCGCTATGTGTGTTGGTGTTGGCCAAGGCATTGCGATGGTAATTGAGCGATATAGTGAAAGATACAGTGAGAATGCACAGTAAATAGGTGCAATATAAACTATCGTGAAACCCGTTAAATAAATCGATAGCGAAAAGAATTAAATGACAAAAAAGGGAGGCTAATTATTAATTAACCTCCCTTTTTTTGAGCCTTAAAGACTCTATCTTTTGTTCGCTTTTAGCCTGCGACTAATACTGCCCTATTTCCTTATTCTTCCAAGCAGTGATCAAGTAGGACGAAATAGAATCACCACTACTCAATTTATATTGTGGGTTATCAGCGCTATCTTCCCCTGCAATGACTGAACTATTAACGCCAAAGTTGACCAGTTGCTCGCGCGAAAACCACCGAGCGTCTTCTAAATCATCTTGGCTAATATCAATTTTTTCTGACGTCGCAACAGCAGTAAAACCCAACATTACCGAGGCTGGAAATGGCCAAGGTTGCGAGGCAATATATTGTGGGTTTTCAACATGTATGGCAGTTTCTTCAACGACCTCTCTAATTACTGCTTGCTCGAGCGTTTCTCCAGGGTCTACAAAACCGGCCAGCGTTGAGTACATACCCTCAACCCAACTCGCTTGTCTACCTAATAAGCAACGTGGAATACCATCGGAAAACATTTTTTCTACCAGCATGATCACCGCAGGATCGGTTCGAGGAAAACTCATATTTCGACAATCAGAGCAACGCCTTGCGTGTCCTGCTTCAACTGAACGATTAGCATGTCCACATTGACCACAAAATTGATGGCTTATATGCCAATGAACTAATCCTTTAGCTAACGCTAATATTGATGCATCAATAGCTGACAAATTAGCCGTCACTTTTCGAAGCCCTTGCCATTGACCCATTTCACTTAACGCTTCTTGTGTGGAAAAACGTAATTTATTAAAATCGATAGCAAAAATTGAAATAGCAGATGGTTGATGGATATTACTGTTACCAGCAGTGCTGGTATCTAAAGTGTTATTGTCTAAGCTCTGGAGACCTAAATCTCCTTTACCTAAGTAAATGCAACTATCAACATTCACTGTAGGTACTTGTGATTTACTAAGATAAATTGGCGAAAGAACTTCTTCTTTATTAAATAGGCACTGACCATCATTAATAACGCAAAATAAAGTATCTTCACGGGTAAACTCAGCAGCTAACCAGCGCTTATTCTTGCGTTGATTGGTCCCTCTATCTAACGGCATATTGCCATACGCTAATGTCATAATATTCCTTTGCTATCAGTTACTAGCTAAGTGTCTTTTGTTACCTGAAATGATAAAGCGCACAAAAGAAAAGGACTAATACCAATTACACTAATAAATTGATTAGCTTAGAGTTATATTAGCGAGCTTAAAACAATCAAAATTATTTAAACATAGTCATTCTATATTTCTTTAATTTTGAGCGGTTATTAGTTTGCTAATGAACTCCCAAGGGCGAGTTTAAAAGGCTTACATGCGGCGTTATTTATTTTGAGAAGGGAATAACCATTCGCTTCAATCAATGCCTTGCCTCTAAGCCTTTTAATTCTCGCTAAGTGGTCAATTAATTAATGTACTTGTTATCACCAAGGGCTAGTCCTTTTTAAACGTTAAGTTTATTAAATAACGTTCATCACTTAATTACCAGTACAAAGTAAAAATTAAATTCTTACGCCTTCAATGTTCAACGACATTTCAACCTGTGTTGACGCTGGGCCTAAATTGTAAGTAATACCATAATCAGCTAGCTTAAAGTGAGTGGTTCCAGAGAAACCAGCACGATAACCGCCCCAAGGATCTTCTCCTTCACCAATTTTTACTACTGGGAATGAAATAGTTTTCGTCACACCTTTTAAAGTAAATTCACCCGTAACAATAGCGTTTTCATCATCGCTAAATTTAATACTGTTACTAACAAAAGTAGCTTTAGGGAAGTTGCTAACATTTAAGAAGTCTTTACCTTTAAGATGCTTATCACGCTCTGCATGATTCGAATCAATACTTTTAGTGTCTATTTCAATGTTAATTTTTGCATTGTTAGGTGATTTATCATCATAAGAAAAATTGCCATCAAAAGTATTAAAACGACCTAATAACCAGCTGTAACCTAGATGCTTAATTTTAAATTGTACAGAGGCATGTGCACCTTTTACGTCTACTTTGTAATCGGCGGCAAGTGCTGTGTTTGGCGCTATAGCTGCAAATAGCGAGCTTGCTAATAACGTGGTTGCTAGTGTGGTGGTAATTAATGTCTTTTTCATGTGATATTCCTTGTCTATTCTCTAATTAAGAGGAATGATGTGTAAATTAATATTGAATGCGTTAACTTAGATGTTTCTATATTAGGTAAATTAATTAGTTCTTTATTTATTGATTTAGTTCGATATTTTTTATATTTTTTTTAGATATTTGATTAATTAGTTATTTTCTAGGTATTACTTTGACCATACGTACTAAGGTGTCATTTTTATTAATAAAGTGATGTTTAAGTGCAGCAAGCGCATGACCAGCACTAAGTAAAATTAAGGTCCATGCTAAAACTTCATGAATAATGCCAGCAATATCTTCTTGGTTAGCAAAATCTAAAGGCAATGCCGGTATCGATAGTAAACCGAAAACATCAATAGCTCTGCCATCTGCAGTTGATATTAAATAACCACTTATCATCAAAAAAACCATCAAACCATAAAGTGCTAAGTGGGCATAGTGTGCTGCTTTTTTTTCAATTTCACTTGCAGATTCATCGGCATTTTTTGGTGTAACATTAACCACACGCCAAACGATTCTTAACATCAAAGCCACAAAAAGCGTTATACCAATATTCTTATGTAAATCTAACGAACCTTTGTACCAAGCATCGTAGTAAGTTAGTTCAACCATATAAAGGCCTAAGCCGAATAAGGAAAAGATGCTTATTGCCATAAGCCAATGAAACATAATGGCAATGAGGCCATAACTGTTTTCGGTATTCTTTAATATGCTATTACTCATCGTGTCATCTATCTTTTCTGTTAGCGCTTTATTTAAAAAGCTAACAATATCCCTGTCAAATTGTTAAAGCTACTATAACGAACTAAAACCTATTAAAAAATAGCAATAAATGCGAAACTATTGTGCAAATATGCACAGCTAAATGCGTTTTATATAATTTATAGTGTGGGATTAAAAATGAAAGATACTTCTTGGGATGATTATAAAATAGCTTATCAAGTCGCACTTGATGGTAGCTTAAGTCGAGCGGGCGTATCACTGCGAATAAACCATGCCACCGTATTAAGACGCATCAATCAATTAGAGCAAGCACTTGAAGTAAAACTGTTTATTCGCCATCAACGAGGTTATAAGCTTACAGATGCTGGTTGTGTTTTAATGGATGAAATGCCCGAAATGCTGGCAAAGTTTTCTAGTTTGGAAAATAAACTACAAAATGTTGAAGGTGATATTAGTGGCGAACTAAGGATCACCACGGTCAGTTCATTTTCTCCTGTGATCACTCCCGCATTAAAAGCATTTCGAGCTAAGTACCCAAAAATCCGTCTTAAACTTATTTCTACTGATGATATTGTACCGCTCGATTCAGGTGCTGCACATGTCTCCTTACGAGCAGGCCCAAGCCCTGTTGGTGTTGATCTTGTTGTTAAAAATTTAATCCAATTACAAACGGCATATCATGCGACACAAGACTACATCGATGAATTCGGTCAACCCAAAACCATCAGTGAGTTTAACGATCACCAATGGGTGTTACCGACACCTGAGAAATATCGCATTCCCTTTGTTAATTATATTGTTGATAAAATAGATAAAAACAGAATAGTTTTTCAAAGTAATAACTTTTCCGATATTCACGATGCGGTTATCGCAGGTATGGGCATCGGCCCTTTAAGTGATCATCAAGCAAGTCTAAATCCATCAATGGTTAAGATCGATTTAGATATCCCCAAAAATGGTGAATCTATCTGGTTTGTTTATCATAAAGATTTAAAGCATAGCGCCCGCATTCAATGTTTTTATCACTTTTTAAAAGCGGCGCTATCAGATATTGAACGAGAACATTTACGCGCTGCAAATAGAACATCTGATAAAGACTAGGTATCCTGACTACTTGTATTGTTGAAGAGAACAAGTGGCTATCAACACTCAATAGCTCACTTTCAACCATTATTTTAAAGTGAAGAGTTTGATGGGGTATGCTTATCCGTATTAACAAAACGGCTTGCCGCTAAAGAGAGTAATGCGATAAATGCGCCGGCATAAAAGACTAACGAATGATCATGAAGCCAAACCAAACCAAAAGTAGCAGGAATAACAACGGCAGCAATATGATTAATACTAAAACTAACCCCAGCACTTGAAGCAATGTCTTTAGGGTCAGCAATTTTTTGAAAGTAAGTCTTTAATGCAATAGCCATAGCGAAAAATAAGTGGTCTATTACGTAAAGCACAGCAGCCACATTGGCAGATTCAACCAGCGCATAACCAACAAAGATAGTAATTAGTCCTAAATACTCAAGAGTCAGCGCTTTACGCTCACCTACTTTTGCAATCCAAACGCCTATTTTCGGTGCTAAAAAGAAGTTAATTACATGGTTAATCATATACAACACTGTGATTTGCTGAACACTGTAGCCGAACTTTTCAACCATAAGAAAACCAGCAAAAACAACAAATATCTGTCGACGGGCTCCCGCTAAAAAAGTCAGCAAGTAATACAAACTATAACGTTTTCTTAAAATTATTTTTTTATGCTGAGGATGATCCATTACAAACTTAGGCATAGAGAATGCCAGCCATAACGTCAGTAATAAACCACTTAAACCAAAAAACAAATACATCACTTGATAACTAGTAGAAAAAATACTGAAGCCCAACCAAATCAAAGCGTAACAAGTCAGTGAAGCCGCAGATTTTATTGACATTAATTGACCAAGCTTTACCGCAGCTTCATCTTTTTTAAACCACTGCAAGCTTAATGAAGTATTTAAGGTTTCGTAATAATGAAAACCAATAGACATCAATACCGTTGTTGCATAAAGTCCATAAATACTGGGAAAGAACCCTGTAACAGCCACGCCTATGGATAGTAGACACAAAGAAATTAAAGCAAAGACTTGTTCGGTAAACACCAATAATACAAAAATTGCGGTAAACGCTAAGAAACCAGGGATTTCTCTTAAAGACTGCAACATGCCTATTTCAGCCCCCGTAAAGGCAGCTTGTTCAATAACAAAATTATTGAGCATAGCCATCCAACCGGCAAAAGTAACTGACATTACAATGCTGGCAATGGCTAAGAAAACAAAAGGACTATGCCATTTATTACCTTGCTCAGCTAAAACTGAAATTGCTTTTTCTGTGGTTACTTTTTCCATGCGGGTTTATTGCCTTAAATAACTAACACTAGGTTACTGACACTGAATAATTCAAATGCAGAGGTTCACACAAGGTAATTAAATGTCAAAAAATAATAACTCTCCAAGCGCTTTTATAAAGTTCAACTTGTGTCGCTACAATGACCATTATATGATGATTTCAATATGACCAATAGCGACAATTATGAAAGTTAGTTTATCAATTCAGACAAAACGTGCATGGCATCAGCAAAGTCCTAGCCGGCTTTACCCAAGCTTGCCTCGTTCGGTATTACCATTGTCTGCTGAATTTAAGCCCATGACTCAGATTATTAGCCATTCTCACCCATGGTCACAGCTTTCCTATTCTTGTGTTGGGGTTATGCATATTGAAACTGATGCGGGTGTTTTTGTTATTCCGCCAGAGCAAGCACTTTGGCTTCCCCCTGGCATTACGCATCAACACTTTTGCAAAAACAAAGTCAGCTATCGTAGTTTATATATCGACCCGATATTAAGTGAGATGTTAGGTAATAGAGTACGCCCATTAACAGTTGATCCTTTATTAAAGTCATTAATATTAGAGATTTCAAGCTGGCCGGAAGATTATGAAGAAACAGAAGAAACGCGTCGTTTTCTGCTGGTATTATTAGACCGCTTAGCGATAGCAAAAAGTAATGAACTTTTCATGCCAACGATTCAAGACAAAAGACTTTTCCCTATCATTGAAACCTTGAATCAAGAACCAGCAAATAAATTAACCATTGAGCAATGGGCACTCAAAGTAGGTGCATCAAGTCGCACTCTAAATAGGTTGTTTAATCAAAATTATGGCATGGGTTTTAGTCGATGGAAACAAAAGCTGAGAATATTAAAATCATTAGAGTTACTTAACAGTAACACGCAACTTATCGATATCGCTTTTGAGCTGGGTTATGAATCCACTTCGGCATTTATTACCGCTTTTAAAAAACAGTTAGGTTGCTCACCTAAAAAGTATCTTGCGACATAGATTATAACATTGCGCCTAGCTCAACTTAGTTGTATTAAGCAAAGCACAGTTTAGTCGAATTGAGATAGTTGGGTTCAACTGTGTTTAAAATATAAAAGCCCTGCTAATTTAACAGAGCTTTTAAACGAGCCTTTTCAAGAGTAATAATTAGCCGGTCGCTAGTATTACTCTTTTACTTTGCAACTTTGACCTGTAGTTTAGATTATAGTTTTAATCGATTAGTTAATGCTGCCGCTAAATCATGCTCAATTGTCGCCAGTTCATCTTCAAAGAAAAACTTATCCGTATCAAAGGGTTTAAGTAATTTCACATCATTCGTGGTTTCATCATATTTCGCTAAAAATACTTTGTCCATCCACTTCATGTTACGTCCTTCGGTGAACATCAATGCAAAGGCTCGTTCTCCGCCAACTTCACACTCGCCCATTATTGAGATTTTACCCGCAGATGTGGTCATAGAAAGGTGACGTGATGGGCGGTTAATCGACGGTAATTCACGGTATATTTTATCAAATATTTTACTAACAGCACTAAGTGGCGCGGTAAAGTAATGATGCTCACCTGTTGGTCTGGCGCAATACATAGAGTGAAAACTAATTAGCATAGTCCCTAAGATATTAGATAAATCTATCCAGTTTTGCGCGCTGCGATCGATATCGATTGAGCCATCTTGGTTCTCGAATAAACTGATGTGATTCATCATAGGACTTTGACTACGAATAACCACACCGTGGCGTTGCAAGCGACGAATAGCAGCAATAGTGGTTGGGTTTAACAATTCACGCGGCGTAGAAAAATGCGCCATCCATGCCAGTTGAATACCATTTTCATGCATTTTATCAAATACGGCTAACATCTTGTCGTACTTACTGCTTAAAATCATTTCTGGTTGGAAAGTTAATGCACGTGTGGCAAGACGAACCGTTTTAATGTGCAATAAGTCTCGCTCCTCCATTAATGGCGTGACATATTGCTCAAAACGACTAGCTGGCATATAACCACCATCCCCACCGGTAATTAACATATCAGTGACTTCTTTATGCACTTTTAAATAACGATGAATTTGGTCAATTTCTTTTTGGATAAACATATCTTCATCACCACGAACTTGCGCATGACGGAAACAGTAAGTACAAAATGAAAAGCAGTTTTGGGTGGTTTTATCAAAAATCAACTGACATTGAGGGTACTTATGCTGACTACCATCAAGAAACTCTATTTCACCTTGCTCGTTTTCAAACCAAGGTTTATTGAGCTGTTGATTACCATCGTGCGGACTGGTTTTTTCTTGGTATTCTGCAACGATAACTTTTTTTTCTGTCACGCTTGCCGCTAAGTATTCAGCCACGGTAACTTTGTTAATCATATTAGGTTGTGGCATCACTAACTGAAAAACAGAATCTTCATAAAAGTTAGTCCAGTCAATGCTATTTAAACTGTGCTTAGTCGCTAAAAATCGGTAAACCTCAATAAATAGTTCCCGCTCTTCAATATCACCAATATCAATATTATTAGCTTCAAGAATTTCAACCACACGGCGAAAGCCTGAAAGCCCAGTGTATTGATCTTTCTCATCGAACATATGGGCTGCTTTATCTAGCAAGCCCGAATGCTGTGGGTAAGACGCATGCAAGCGGCTGAGTAAACCCGGTGACAGTAGCTTTTCATCTTTAATCGTTTTACGAACGTCATCACTGTAGTGATATACATCCATCATATAGTTAATATCAATTTCGCTGACATCACTAATACCACTGTTTCGAACATGGACATTGCCATCCTGTTTAGGTTCAAGCTCTTGTGGGTTATGCACCGCAACATCAATATGCTGCGCTTTATTTGCTGAAACTTTAGAAGTGGAATCGGTCATAACAGGGCTCTCTAGTGCAAGCTCAATACATTGATGAGTTCACGCTTTTTATAAGGTAATAAGTTAAAATTTGAAGTCGAAATAAATATTTTATGATCTGATTTTCAAAGAAAGTGCGAAGTGAATCAAACGAGTAAAAATCACCAAGTTATGACTTTTGGTAATGACCTCAATAAAAACGCCCTTTATTGAGCTTGTTTGATATTAAGTAATAAAGTGAAACCTTCCCTTAGTTATACTGGCAAGCATGTAAAAATGGCTCAACAATTTTGGCCAGCTTATTAACTATTATCCAAATTCCTATTACACAATGAACTAATTAGCCAATGAACTCACTGCCTGCTGAAAGTCCACAATCAAAAAAGTTACTCCCCAGTACCAGTATGTTGGCCGCCTTTGATGCTGCAGCAAGAACAGGTAGTTTTACCGCAGCAGCAAAAGATCTAGCATTAACGCAAGGGGCTATTAGCCGACAAGTAAATGCACTAGAGCTGCAAATAAGCGTTAATTTATTTAATCGTCATAAGCAGAATATATCGCTAACCGAAGCAGGGAAAACCTACGCTAAAGAAGTAAATTCGGCGTTAAGTCATATACGTTCCGCAACACTAAACCTCATGACAAACCCCGATGGTGGCATACTTAATATTGCAATATTACCCATGTTTGGCTCTCGGTGGTTAATGCCCAGATTGGCCGATTTTTTAGCAAAACACCCACAAATCACCATCAATACAGTATGTAAGCTGTCACAATTTGATTTTTCTCATGAGGATATTCATTGCGCTATTCATTTTGGTAAAGCTGATTGGACGCAAGCCAACTGTACTTTTTTAATGGCCGAAGAAAGCGTTCCTGTGTGCTCACCCAAATTATTCGAACAAGCAGAGTTAGCAAAGGCCGATAATGTTTGTGCCAGTTTAATTAATTTACCACTATTGCATATAGCAACCAGACCTAATGCTTGGCAGCGCTGGTTTGATGAACATAAAGTCAACTCAACAACAAATGAAAAATCAAAGACAAAAACACTGCAAGACATGCACTTTGAGCAATTCTCTATAGCAACTAATGCTGCAGTAGCTGGTCTTGGCGTCGCTTTATTACCAAGGTTTTTAATTGAAAGTGAATTACAACGAGGTGAATTACAGGTGATTTGTAACAAACCCCAACTTACCGATAATGGCTATTACTTAGTAAGCCCCAATGACAAACTTAACTATGCTCCTATGTTAGCCTTTACCCGCTGGTTAACCAAAGTTATCACCAGTGAAAAGTCTCCCTCTCTGAATAAATAAATCTAAAAGTATAACTAACAATATTTATTTAATATTTTGATACTAAAAGTAATTAAGATAGATTAACGTTCATAAACGTAGATCTTAATTATAGATAGCTCTACATAATAAGTTGCGATATTTACTAGGAGTCACTAATGAAAACTTTATTTATTTTTATTCTATGTTTCATGATTACCAATGTTCACGCTAAAGAAACAGACCATGGCTTTGTTAATAAAAGTGATTCAGGCACGCTTCAAGTTTGGAATGCCGAAAGAAATGAGTGGAGTGATATTGATTCATTTTGGAAGAGTTTTGCAAAAACAAATCAAGCTAAATCATGGGGTGTTTCCGATACGTATCCCACTTATGGTGAAGTAAATGAATTTGATACGCTTGTTATAAAATTAAAACAAGGCACATGTTTGATGCAGTTTTATCATGGTCGCTGGAGACGAGCTAATGACGTTCAGCGTTGGGATGATGCTTTTAATGAGTATAGTGCTTGCCCTTATGTCTTTGATTAATTAGAGTAACCACGCAAACTATCAAATGTTAGTTTATAAAAGTTATTCACAACAAGGAGAGTCCAAAATGGATTATTTTACAGGCGCACTAAAAAAATATGCTGATTTCACCGGCAGAGCACGCAGAGAAGAGTATTGGATGTTCATACTTATTTATATGATCATCAATGTTGTTTTAGCGGTTCTTGGTTTGGATGCCATTTCAGCATTGGTCGGTCTTGGACTATTAATCCCAAGTATTAGTATAGCGGCAAGAAGATTACATGACACCGGTCGTTCAGGATGGTGGCAGTTAATAGTATTAATTCCTGTCATTGGCTTTATTGTGCTTATCGTTTTCTTAGCTCAAGATGGACATGATGCAAATGATTATGGTGTTAACCCTAAGTCTGGTACTACCGCATAAAACCTTCAAGCTAACTAAGCGTGGCAAGTAACGTCACGTAGATTAATTACCTCCTCAGTATATTGGGGAGGTAACTATATTTCGATAAGCCTTAAGTAAAACTTGCCGGGCGACTATCTTCCATTATTATATCTAATTTTATTTGCGCTTTTTTGGGATTAGCTAAATCTATTACTTCAATCATTTCACATTCATCTCTAATCATTTCAGGAATAAGACTAGGGTAATGACGACAGTCTTCTGGTCTGTCTAAGTAAATGCTGCAGGTATACATATTTGGGTCAAGCGGATTTTTTTTGGCAGCTATATCGAGAAAGGGACAGCTTGTTAACCTTGCACCTGATTCAGGGTCGAACCATATTTCGTTGTTTATAACGTATTTGAAAATGTCTGGATTAAATATTTCCCATAGGTCAATTTCTTCTTTTGTTGCAGAAAGATCACCGCCTCCGTATTTGATACAACATTTTCCGCATTGATTACAATCTTTCATAGTTCGCTATTTAATTGGCTAGACACGGCTTCATTATATCACCGATGCTGTTTTTAGTTCTCTGACTGTTACTATTTTTCTAGTGTGGCGTTGAAGCATAAAGCCCATACTCGCGTTAACTGATGCACTATAAAAAGCTGCGCTACTAGCTGACATACTGCATTCTTAGCTAAGCTATCACTAAATCATAAGTAAATCGTAGCTAAGTGAATTATGAGTTAACCGCTAACAAGGTAAATAAATGGTAAAAGTTGTGCCTTGATTTTCTTCACTAGTCACCTCTATTTTGCCCTTGTGTTTTTCAATAATCCCAAAAGAGACTGATAAACCTAATCCGGTACCAACACCTACAGGTTTAGTGGTAAAAAAGGGGTCAAAAATCTTATTGATTACCTCCTGAGGTATACCATCACCATGATCGCTTATTTCAATAGTCAGGTAATCTCTTCCTTTTTCCTGCTTAATTCCGGTAGTTATATCCAAAGCACCTTTGTCTTTTGTTGCATGAGCCGCGTTTATAAACATGTTCAACAACACTTGGTTAATTTCACCAGGATGACAATAAATTTTAGGTAATCCTATAAAGTGTTTATTTACTGTTAAGCAATATTTCAACTCATTCCATACGACTTTAAGAGACTCTTCAATGAGCATATTAATATCGCAAAGCTCTTGTTCAAAAGAGCCAGAGTGGCTCACTTTATTCAAATTACTGACAATTTCTTTAACTCTATTCAGACCTTTGTCTGTTTCAGACAGCATCGATTTTATATCATCTCTTATATAATCAATGTCTTCTCGTTCCCTCAGTTGTTGATATGCTTGTGCAATATCTTGTGATGCTAATGAGGGCAAATGAGTATTCATAAAATCATCTAACATTAACAATGAATCGACATATTCAGACAGCATAGATAGGTTACTGATTGAGTAACCTATTGGATTATTTATTTCATGAGCAACGCCTGCAGCAAGTTGACCTATCGAAGCCATTTTTTCAGATTGTATGAGCTGATGCTGAGTTGTTTTTAATTCTTTTACGGTTGACTCAAGCTTAATACAATTGTCATAAAGACTACGCGTTTTGTTATCTAATAAGTGCTCAGCAAGTAATCTCGCTTTTCGCTCTCGCTCATAGGCAACTTTATATGGGTCTGGCTTATTCATTGTGACCTTCAAACGTTACCACTAATTTACAACGCGAAGCCCCATGATGCATACATTCGGGGTGCGCTATTGATACTTTTTCATTGAATTGATCCGCGGCACCAAAAATTAAGCCGATACTCACATGACATAATTTACGCTTAGAGCTGTAATACATAATAAGGGTATTATCATCTACCGTTTCATATTCAAAGGTGGGTAAATAAGCTTTGGGATGAAGACGTTTTACTTCGACATGAATGAGGTTATCTATCGCAAGTAAAAAGCTCTTTAAGCTACCTATTGTGGAGATGTCTACTGGGCTGGTATCGTATAGTTTTTTAAATAAATATCGGCCAAACTTTTCAATTAACTGGTCAACTTCAATACCGGTTTTAATCGATAGTGCTTTCACCATGTTTATCAGTTCACTGTCTTGGTATTGCTCTCCGCTTGTATATATTCCATGTGACGGTGGATTCGTTTGTTCAATTAACTCATTCCACTGCTCCATTCCCATTTGTTCAACAATCATATCTGAGAATGCTGTATATATAGATCCTTGCATAATATCCCCATTATTTTTATTTATATAACTAAAATGCTAATTACATTAGTCCAGTTTAGTACTTAATTGATTAAACCCATAACTGATATAAAAATCAATAGATAACGTAGCATTACTACAGGACTTCACCATAGAGTTCACTCACAAAATCGATGAAGGCTTTAACTTTAGGAATTTTTGCTCGATGTTTTGGGTATAGTGCATAAATGTCAACTTTTGCCATGCCCCAGTCAGGTAGTATATTAACTAATTGACCTGAAGCCACTTCTTGACGACACATGTAATCAGGCAATACCGCAACACCTAAACCATCAACAATAGCTTGTTTGAGCATGGAGAAATCATCAACTAATAAACGTGGCTGACAACTTAAGATGAATTCCTCATTATATGATGAGCTTAGTGGTAACTTTAAGTCATTATTACCTGAAATATTAAGTGGGTTCATTATCAGCAATTGATGCTCAGTTAGTTGCTCAACCTTATCTGGATTACCTTGCTTGGCTAAATAGCTTGGGCTGGCGAATATTTTTCGGTTAATAGCACCCAACTTTTTTGCAATTAACATCGAGTCATTTAATTGCCCTATGCGAATGACTACATCAAAGCCCTCTTCAATAAAGTCAACGCGTCTATTCACTAAGTTAAGCTGTACTTTAAGATCAGGATACTGATGCATAAACCTGCCAAGTGCAGGTCTTAAGACTTGTTGCCCGGTAGCAACAGATGCCCCAATTTTTAATTCGCCTGTATAGTTATGAAAAAGTTCACAAACTGAGGCTGTCGCTAAATCGAGTTCTTCATGAATGCGTTTGCAATGGGCTAAGTAACGACGTCCTGCTTCAGTTAAATGCTGAGAGCGTGTTGAGCGTTCGAGTAAAGTAACGGCAAGGTTTTTCTCTAAACGCGATACTTTTCGGCTGACATTGGCTTTAGGAATACCAAGCCTGTCCGCGGCGCGGGTAAAGCTGCCAGTTTCAACTACGGCTAAGAAAACCATCATGTCATTTAAATCATGTTCCATTACTGTATTTCCTAAACACAAAACGTTATGTAAAGCGTGAGATTAAATGTCCCTGTTCACACTCCCTTCAACACACCATCATTGTTGTTGATAATGAGATTATCATATCAACAAAGTGCTATTTATCAAACAATGTATAACGCTTATGATTGTATTCACTGAAACAACTTACTCTATTATTAGGAGCAGAACATGCAAGTACTCAGCAGAAAATCATTACCTTTAGGCGGTTTTGCCGGTTTAACCGAACACCGCTTGGTAACTGACCGTCGTATTTTTGGCTCACGTAAAGCGCCTAATACTTTTGATGGTATTGGCAGCTTTGTTTATTTAGCAGACGCACAGTTTAACCCTCATGGCGAAACTCACATGCATCCTCACAAAGAAATTGACGTTATTTCAATCATGATGGCTGGTCGAGTAAGCCACGAAGGATCTTTAAAGCATGGCCAAAGTTTAAACGTCGGTGAAGTACAAGTTCAACGTGCTGGTGGTGAAGGTTTTTCACATAATGAGATAAACCCTGATAGCACTAAAAACCGCTTGTTGCAGTTGTGGGTATTACCTGAAGTGGCAGGACAACCTGCTGGATATAAGCATTATTCATTAAAGGCAAAAGGTGTCAGCCGCATTTATGGAGGTAAAGAGTCTGGGGGACAAAAAAACCAGAATGAAACTTTTTCCAGCAAAACAACCATAGATATTGTGCGCTTAGCTTCGGGTGAAAGCATTAGTTTTAGCGAAGAAGTACTCGCTTATGTCACTAAAGGCACAGCTGATTTTTCGGATGAAAATAATCATTTTAGTGCAGAAGACGGAGATTTAATTCGTAGCTATAAAACTAACATTTTAGCCACCAGCGACTTAGAAGTAGTCGTGGTTGGTCAACGTTAAACATAATAGTTAAATATAATAGTTAAATATTGGGCTATGTATCATCATCGGTTCGTATTTATTCGTTAACGATATTATAGAAACCATAGTCCGATGAGTAATTTATGATCCCACCTAACAAACACCTGCTTGCACTGATTAACTATATCTCATTGCTTCCTTTAGTGTATTTTATTCCTACATGGATTAGCCCCTATTTACCCGAAAATAATTTGCTGCAAGTTTGCATTGTGCTCGCTATCATTGTGCCTATTATTTCTTATATTGTGATGCCTATCACTATGAAAATATTAGTCCGAGAAAAGACTGAAAAAAATGGTCTAAAAAGTTACACCACAACTTAACATTTTATATGCCTATACCAGATATCTCACAATTCAAAAGTAGGCAGGCACAAAAAAGGCGCTATAAGCGCCTTTTATCAAGTGTCGTTAAGTCCTAGTTAGACTCAGTAAGCTAAACCTCAAATTAAGATTTTGCTTTGTCTTCAGCGTCTTGGATTTTAACTTTCCAAATTTCAGGACCTGTTACATGAGCAGACTCACCAGTGCTGTCAACGGCAACAGTTACCGGCATATCTTCTACTTCAAACTCATAGATAGCTTCCATACCCATGTCTTCAAAGGCAACCACTTTCGCTTTTTTGATTGCTTTTGAAACAAGATAAGCAGCGCCGCCTACAGCCATTAAGTATACTGACTTATGGTTTTTAATACTTTCACAAGTTTCAGCACCACGTTCAGCTTTACCGATAGTGCCTAAAAGACCTGTCTCAGCTAACATCATCTCAGTAAATTTATCCATACGTGTTGCTGTTGTAGGGCCAGCAGGACCTACCGCTTCATCACCAATGGCATCAACAGGGCCTACGTAATAAATAAACTTATCAGTAAAGTCTACAGGCAGTTTTTCGCCTTTAGCTAACATGTCTTGAATACGTTTATGCGCTGCATCACGACCCGTTAAAATAGTACCGCTAAGTAATACAGTTTCACCTGTTTTCCAATCGCTTATATCAGCTTTACCTAAATCATCAACATTCACACGGCGAACATCTTCACCGACTTCCCAGGTGATTTCTGGCCATTCTTCAAGCTTAGGTGGTGTTAAATCAGCAGGGCCAGATCCATCAAGATGGAAATGTACATGGCGAGTAGCTGCACAGTTAGGGATCATAACAACAGGTTTAGAAGCCGCATGCGTTGGTACTGAGTTAATTTTCACATCAACGACGGTTGTTAAACCACCTAAACCTTGCGCACCAATACCTAATTTATTTACACGCTCAAAAATTTCAAGGCGTAACTCTTCTTCTGCGTTTTCTGGACCACGTTCAATTAAATCTTGAATGTTTACCGGGTCCATTAAGCTTTCTTTCGCTAAGACGCCTGCTTTTTCAGCCGTACCACCAATGCCTATACCTAACATACCTGGTGGACACCAACCTGCGCCCATTGTAGGTAGGGTTTTAACTACCCAATCAGCAATCGAGTCAGATGGGTTTAACATCGCCATTTTAGTTTTGTTTTCGCTACCACCGCCTTTAGCAGCAATCATTATTTCAAGACCAGAGCCAGCAACCATATCAATATGTACAACTGCTGGAGTATTGTCTTTAGTATTTATACGAGCGCCTGCAGGGTCTGCAACGATAGATGCACGTAATGGGTTATCAGGATTTAAATACGCGCGACGCGTACCTTCATCAACCATTTGTTGCACGGTCATATCAGTTTTATCCCACTGAACTTCCATACCTACTTTAACAAAACAGGTAACAATACCGGTATCTTGACAGATTGGGCGTTTACCCTGTGCTGACATACGTGAGTTAATTAAAATTTGTGCTATTGCGTCTTTTGCCGCCGTTGATTCTTCTTTGTTATAGGCTTTTTCTAGTGCCTGAATAAAATCAATCGGGTGATAATAAGAAATATATTGCAATGCATCTTCAATACTATAGATTACGTCTTGTTGTTTAATGATGGCCATAGTGCTCTCTATTAGCTTTAATAATGCGTGGTTGAAAGTTATAATAATTCTAATACACATAATAACCCGCTATTGAAAGTGCTGCCAGAGCAAATGGCTGATAATAACTATTTAACTAGCGAATACTTAGAGTAATAAAAACCTTGTTCCAGACAATCACTGCCACACACCCAACCACTGTTATCTCAGCTAAAGAACTGTCCCTGAAAAGTGGTACTACAGCAGAAGCAATATTTGCCCCTATGGCTCAACAAGCTTGGGCTATGTGGCTAGATTCAGGTAATAGTGATCATATTGATAGCCGTTTTGATATTTTAGTGTGGCAGCCCATTGCAACCCTAACAGCACAAGGTGTTAGTACCGAGATTTGCTTTCCTGATGTTTATTATCCTGAAAAGAAAATTAGTGAGAAAAGTACTGATGATCCGCTATTACTACTAAAACAACTACAAGCACAGTTATTTACAACACCAAACTCACCACATGAGTTCCTGCCTTTTTTAGGTGGTGCATTAGGTTATTTCTCCTATGACTTAGGTCGTCGATTTGAGCAACTGCCTAATTTAGCGGAACAAGACATTAATTTGCCTGAGATGGCTGTGGGTCTTTATGATCGCGCTGTTATTTTTGATAAAAACTCAGCAAAATTTTACTTAGTTTGCCCTGATGACAAACGAGCCGAGATTGAAGTAGCACTTTTTAATTCCACTGTGTCTTCAAATATAACACCTACAAAGGGAAAACCCGATGCGACCGCTGAGAGTTTTCACTTAACTAGTCGCTGGCAAGCCAATATGGATAAAGCCGGTTACATTGAAAAGTTTAATAAAGTACAAAATTATTTATTAAGCGGTGATTGTTACCAAATTAATTTAGCACAACGCTTTAGTGCCCAATACCAAGGTGATGAGTTCGAAGCTTACTTAGCCCTAAAAACAGCAAATAAAGCACCATTCTCTGCTTTTATTCGCTTAGATAACGCGGCCATTTTAAGTGTGTCCCCTGAACGATTTTTACAGTTATCGCAAGGTAAGGTACAAAGCAAACCCATTAAAGGCACAATGCCACGCAGTGATGATAAAATTCAAGATGCCAAAAATGCCGAAATATTAAGGCATTCAAGCAAAGATAATGCTGAAAATTTAATGATTGTTGATTTACTGCGTAATGACATCAGTAAAAGTTGTCAAGCTGGCTCGGTAAAGGTACCAAAACTTTTTGATATTGAAAGCTTCCCTGCCGTGCATCACTTAGTGAGTACAGTAGAAGGTACACTTGCTAGTGATAAACATGCCACTGATTTACTGCGCGGTGCCTTTCCGGGGGGCTCTATTACGGGTGCCCCTAAAATACGCGCGATGGAAATCATCGAAGAGTTAGAGCCACACCGTCGCAGTGTTTATTGCGGCTCAATTGGCTACCTTTCCAATTGTGGCACCATGGATACCAGTATTACTATTCGCACCTTAATTTGTCTGCCAAGCGAAACGCCAGCAAGTACTTCCCTTAATGACGAGAAGACAATTCATTGCTGGGCTGGTGGTGGGCTAGTGGCTGATTCAACCGCAGAAAGCGAGTATCAAGAAACCTTTGATAAAGTTAATTGCATTTTGCCGGTATTATCAAAACTCAATCAGGTGTAGGCTTGAGTTAACCCATTAACTAAGACAACTAAAATTATTACTAATAAGTAGTACTGTTAAAGAGTAATACCAATGACTAAAGATGAATTTTTATTACGCTTTAATTTATTACAGTTGGCCGAGTCTGAGCATAACTATCAGCACCCTTTGCCACTAAGATCAGCCGCGGTACTCATCGCTTTGGTCGAGTCGGAGAATGGTGAGGGCTTGCAAGTATTATTAACTAAACGCGCTAGCCACCTTAAACATCACCCATCTCAAGTGAGTTTCCCCGGCGGAAAAGTAGAACTAGAAGATAAATCACTTATAGATACCGCACTTCGAGAAGCTTTTGAAGAAATAGGCTTATCTCGTGAAGCCGTAACAGTGGCAGGTCAATTACCACCCTATGAGACTATTAGTGGTTTTCAAGTTACGCCAATTATCGCCATTGTAGCCAGTTCACAAATTTACCAAATAGATGAAAATGAAGTCACTGAAGTATTTCAAGTACCTCTACAGCATTTTTTAACCACTACTGACCACCATGTTTTTGTTGCCCACAAAGGTGGCAAACAACACAACGTGCACTTTCTTCCCTATAAAGATTACAACATTTGGGGCGCCACCGCGGTAATGCTCAAAGATTTAGTTGCCCACATCAACTAGTTAATTCGCTCGTTCATCAATATACCCAATCTACCTGAAGATTCAGGTTTCAGCTGGAATTAGAAAAGCCTTTAGGCAAGGCTTTGATTGAAGAGAATGGTTGCGTCCTTATCGAAATCAATAACGCAGCATAAAGCGGTTCTAAACCAGCCCTATGGGGACGTTTGAGCAAAGCATGTTCTTCGTTGCCACCTTTTTTAAGGACGCTACATGGATGTAGCTTATTAGAGAATGCAGGAGCACATTCTCCCGAATAACCCTTAATAAAAAGAGGCGCCTTGATCATGACTCGCTCAAGCGTCCTGAAATACGAATCTTAAAGTAGCTTGGGTATATATCACCTTGTTAGTGCATTTAGTTATTTAATAGTTGAATATTTTGGTTCTTTATTTGCTCACTTTCAGCTAGAATTACTACCGATAAAATTAATCGACAATAATCCCATTATTCTAACAAAAACCAACTATAATTCGGAAAAGGATGAAACAATCCAAATTTGATATTGTAGCAGTCCATTTCACCGAGCTGTCGCTTAGAGGGGTTTGAGTCTATAATTAAAGAATAGTGTCTATTACATAAGCAGAGCAAAGGTAAAAATTATGATTAGTGTATTTGATATGTTTTCTATTGGCATAGGTCCATCAAGCTCACACACAGTGGGCCCTATGAAAGCCGCGAAACTTTTCGTTGATGCGTTAGTTAAACAAGATTTATTAAATAACGTCGACAGAGCTAGATGTGAACTATTCGGCTCATTAGGACAAACAGGTATTGGCCATGGTACGGGTAAAGCTGTAATTTTAGGCTTTTCCGGTCAAACACCGGAAAACATCCCTGTTGAGTCAATAGAGTCGACTTTAGCAGAAGTTGTGAGCAGCCAAAAAATATCACTCAATGGTACTCATGAAGTCAGCTTCCCTAAAGATGACGCTATTATTTATCATCGCAAGAAAACATTGCCTGCTCATTCCAATGCGATGACATTGTATGCCTATCAAGGGGATACCTTGGTATTAGAACAAACGTATTATTCTATTGGCGGTGGCTTTATTGTAGAAGATTGTGACTTCGAAAAAGAAAAAGATAAAGCATTATCGCTACACACGAATATCAAGCCTCCTCATGTTTTTACTACTGGCGATAAATTACTCCAAGAAGCTAAAGAGCATGGTTTAAGTATTAGTACCATTATGATGAATAATGAGAAGTGCTTAAACGATGAAGCGACCATACGCACTAAATTAATTGAAATTTGGGATGCTATGAAAGCGAGTGTTGACCGCGGTATTGCTACTGAAGGTATTCTACCAGGTGGTCTAAACTTAAATCGAAGAGCCCCTGCCCTTCATCGCTCTTTGATGGTGGAAAATTCTAACGATCCACTTACTGCTATGGACTGGGTTAACTTGTTCGCAATGGCGGTAAATGAAGAAAATGCTGCCGGAAGCCGCGTAGTTACAGCACCAACAAACGGCGCTGCAGGTATTATTCCTGCTGTACTTTGTTACTACGACAAGTTTGTTAAGCCAGTCTCTGATGATGATTGTATTCGTTACTTACTTACCGCAGCAGCCATTGGTATTTTATACAAGACTAACGCTTCTATTTCTGGCGCCGAAGTTGGCTGTCAGGGTGAAGTTGGTGTAGCTTGTTCAATGGCTGCTGGCGCATTAACTGAAATTTTGGGTGGTACTCCCATTCAAGTAGAAAATGCAGCTGAAATAGGTATGGAACATAATTTAGGATTAACATGCGATCCAGTTGGCGGCTTAGTACAAGTACCTTGTATTGAACGTAATGCGATGGGCTCTGTAAAAGCGATTAATGCTTCTCGTTTAGCACTTCGTGGTAATGGCACATCAAAAGTATCTTTAGATAAAGTAATCAAAACTATGTGGGAAACTGGTAATGATATGAAAACTAAATATAAAGAAACTTCACGTGGTGGTTTAGCGGTTAATATTATCGAGTGTTAGTCAGTCTCCTTTAAAATATTTAGTTGAAGCTATCGGTTAGAACGATTAGTTAAAGTTAAAAATTTAAAAGCTCCAGTAAGTGATACTTACTGGAGCTTTTTTGTTTCGTATTTTTATTTTTCAACTGAACTTGTTGGATAAGTAAATAATACCCGGTACTTAGCTTTTAATCCTTTAGCGTTGAAAGCCGTTTTAAATAGGTAGGTCCACTGGTGAAAACTAATGTAAAACGGATTATTAGATTTGATTTGACCAATGATACCGTAGCGGCAAGGACCATTTTTTTCAGCATTTTCTTCAACATAAGTACCAAAAATTTTATCCCAAATAATTAAGACACCGGCAAAGTTTCTATCTAAATACGCTTTATTGGTTGAATGATGCACTCGATGATGTGAAGGCGTATTCAATATTTTTTCAAACCAACCTAATTTATAAATAATTTGCGTATGAACAAAAAATTGATATGCCAAATTAAGTGCAACCACGGTAAAAACGGTGTTCGGATCAAAACCAATAATTATCATTGGCATCCAAAAAATCCACATACCTGCTAATGGATACATTAACGATTGTCTAAAAGCAGTTGAGAAATTCATATTGGTTGAACTGTGATGCACAACATGTGCTGCCCACAACCAATGGATATGATGTGACGCTTTATGAAACCAATAGTAGAGAAAGTCTTGTAATAAAAAAGCTATGAAAACAGTTATAAAACTAAGCGTGATATCAAACACTGCAAATTGATGTAACCAATAAAAAAACGGCATTAATAATAATAGAGCGATAGCATCTGATGCTTGATGTAAAAGTGCTAAGACGGTGTTGGCCATGCTGTCTTTAATGTCATAAAGTTTACGGTGTTTGACAAACTCATAAATTATAAAGCCTAAAAATATTGGACTCAACGCCAATAGGATCACTTCAATATTCATGCAATGTTCTCCACTGAAATGTGCCCGTCTTCAAAGTGCTCCGCTAACTTTTTCATTGCTTTGTTAATATCACTGGCAACAAAGAACTTTAACAAGAAGGATGGCAACCATTTTGGCCCATTAAATTTAATAATGTAGTCAAGTTGCGTAGTTTGGTTGTCAACGCCAAGTGATGTTAATTGAATATCGCCTTGATGATCTGATACCGGCCAGTTACCAATAATGCGATAGCAAATGTGCTCATTAGTTGCACTAATAATTTTTTCTTCAAATACTATTTTACCGATAGTGATTTGGCGAACTGCGCCTTTCCCTCCAATTAATTCCCCTTCATTTTGTATTTGTGTTGTTTTAATTTTGGCATTAAAAAATCGTTCTAATTTTGGATGGTCTAATAAAATTTGGCATACTTGCTCTACTGGAGCTGATATTTTTTGTGTTACTTCAATGGTAATCATAAATTTCACCAGATAATTCATACAAGCGTTTAATTATCTCGATTCAAGCAGAGTTAGCCTAAAACAACAAGTGTTTATTTTTTCTGCGGTGAAATAAAAATGATAAATAACAAGCAATGGGAGTGTTTTGAACAGTGCCTTTTTATATAAACTCAAAAGTACTAATGATACGTTACTAGTGGCTTTTTCATGAATATGACCAAACTAAAGCACAAATTAACTGACTATGATCTGCATAGATAGTTTCCTGTTGAAAAATTGTTAGAACTATCTTCGCTAAGGCTGTTAATCACATTTTCGTCTTGGTTAAGATCAGTTATAATGAGTTGTTCACATTAGTTTTTTTGACTATATTTGGTTATGGATCCGCAAGGCAGTCAATAATACGGGTTAACCATTATTTACATAATAACAACACCCCCTTAAGTCTTTTTCAAACCGCTTAAGGGAATAAATACCGACAATAATAAAGCCGCTAAAATTTGAACTTATCAAACTCAGCGCTTTTAAAATTAAAATAGAGGATCGAAAATGTCCGATATCAAACCAGTATCGCAAACCCACGTTATCACCGCGAGCTGCCCTAGCCAGCCTGGCACAGTTAATGTAGTTACCCGCTTTTTGTTTGAACAAGGGTTTTATATTAATGAAATTCATTCGTTTGATGATACTGATGAAGAGCGTTTTTTCATCCGTATAGAGTTTAGAGCCGATACGGCAACAAATTTTAATCGAGAAGATTTTTGCCAACAATTCGGACAAAAAGCCAGTGAGTTTGAAATGCAGTGGGAACTGGCATCTAGTCCTTATAAATCGAAAGTAGTGATCATGGTGTCAAAGCACGATCATTGTCTTAATGACTTATTATACCGCTATCGTACTGGTGATCTTAATATTGAAATTCCAGCAATCATCTCTAACCATCCAGATTTAGAAGAACTGGCCAAATGGCATGATATTCCTTATTACCATCTGCCTATCAGTAAGGAAACTAAACCAGAACAAGAAGCTAAAGTTCTTCAGATCATTGAAGATTGTGAAGCAGATCTCGTGGTATTAGCACGTTATATGCAAGTACTCTCTAGTGAAATGTTTAAAAAACTCTCTGGTAAAGCCATTAATATTCACCACTCGTTATTACCTGGTTTTAAAGGCGCTAGACCTTATTATCAAGCCTATGATCGTGGCATTAAATTAGTCGGCGCTACTGCCCATTATGTCAGTGATGATCTTGATGAAGGACCAATTATTAGCCAAGGCGTTGAAACTGTTGACCACAGTTACTACCCTCAAGATCTAGCAGCTAAAGGACGTGATATAGAATGTTTAACGCTCGCTCGCGCGGTACGTTGTCATATTGAACATCGAATTTTCTTACACGGTAAAAAATCCGTTGTATTTGCTAAGTAATAAAATACCAAGCACGCAAGTAAATAATTGGTATTAATACACGTTCAATAACAACGACTTTAGTTGTTTTTATCTGTATTGAGTTAACGACTTTTACTCACACAGCAGATAATAAAAAGGCCACTTTATAAAGTGGCCTTTTTTATATTAATAATTAACAAGTCTTCTTAATTACTACACTGCAAATGGGTACTTAATAGCTTCATGGCATTCATAACCTTCAACTTTGAAGTCATCCATTGTTACCCAAGTTTCCAGATCTTCTAACGATTTAATTTCTGGATTAATGATAAGCTTTGGTAACGCTAACGGTTCACGTTTGAGCTGAACTTCTTTCATAAGCGGTAACTGGTCTTCATAAATATGAGCATTCACTATTTTATGATATGCCATACCTGCTTTTTTGCCCGTTATTTGCGCCATTATCGCTAAAAAGGCAAAGACTTGTACTTGGTTAAAGTTAAGCCCTAGCGGAACATCACATGAGCGTTGAAAGCTAGTTAAATGCAAAGTATCACCAAGTAGCGAAAAGTTGTGGGTATGCATGCAAGGTCTTAAACAGCCCATGTGAAATTCACCAGGATTATAAAAGGTCATAATCTCAGCGCGATCATCAATACCATTTTTAAGGTTATCAACAATCTTTTTCAGCTGGTCAATAGTTCCGCCATCAGGCTTAGCCCATGAACGAGCTTGAACCCCGTAAACGCGGCCCATATCATCTTCACCTTTTCGGTGAGTATTGTTAAGCCAAGCATCATTTAAGTTAGCATTAGCATCCCACGTTTTAGTACCTAATTTACGAAAATCAGCGGCATTATCGTAGCCACGGATATAACCAATAAACTCAGCAATGGCGGACTTAAAAAAGCTTTTACGGGTAGTTATTAAGGGGAATTCGTTAGCACCAACATTGTATTGTAAATCAGCATTAATCACGGTTAAACAACGTTTACCTGTGCGTTCGTTTTCAACCCAAGTGCCTTCATCGATAATTCGTTGGCATAAATCTAAATAAGCGCGCATTAACTATTTCCTTTTACTGATTTTTTATTGGCCTTTTTATCGCCAGCTGCTGGTTTTTTTTTATCCGCAGCCGAACTACCTTGAGCAATAGCTGATTTTTGTTGCGATAAATATCCTAAATAAATAATAAGTATACCCGCTAATATCATCGGAATACTTAAGATCTGCCCTTTAGAAATAAAGGAGAAATACAAACCAAGGTGCGCGTCAGGCTCACGGAAAAATTCGATAATACTTCTAAAAACACCGTAACCAATTAAGAAGACACCAGATGCTAGTCCTAGGCTTCGTGTTCTACGGCTAATTACATATAAGATAGCGAAGAGTACTACACCTTCTAAAGCAAATTCATATAATTGCGACGGGTGACGTGGCACTTGTAATGGATCGGTTGGGAAAACCATTGCCCAAGGCACATCGGTTTGACGGCCCCACAACTCTGCATTAATAAAATTACCTAAGCGGCCCATTCCTAAGCCAATAGGTACCAAGGGGACAACGAAGTCGCCCACCACTAAAAAGGATTTATTGGTTTTACGGGCAAAAATAAATACCGCGAGAATTACGCCTAATAATCCACCGTGGAAGGACATACCCCCTTGCCATATTTCAAATAAATAGAGAGGGTCTGATAAGAAATACTCGAATTGGTAAAATAGAACATAACCAACACGGCCACCTAGAATTACTCCTAAGAATCCATAAAACAATAAGTCGCTTACTTGATCGCGCGTCCATAAACCGTTACTTCTATCAGCAGCCTTGTTTGCCATAAACATAGCCGCAAGAAAGCCAATTAGGTACATGGTGCCATACCAACGTAATGATACCGGGCCAATGCTAAATATAATTGGGTCTATCACCGGAAATTGTAAAAACTTATCTGTCATTGCTTGTCCATCTCTAGAAAATAGAGGTTAAAGTAGTAAATTAAAAACTAAATATTATTATAAAATAATATCTCTAAAATTTATCGGTTAAATATCGTGGTAAGAATAGATATTTTATTGCGCAATATTATACGCTGTAAAACCGCAAAGTACCCACAGAAAAAACATTAACCTATCATCATTTTAATAGCGACGAAAATAAGAAAAACGGCAAAGAATTTCTTCAAGGTTTTTACCGGTAGTTTACTCGCGTATTTAACGCCTATTGGCGCAAATATTGATGAACTTATTACAATGCCTAATAAAGCAGGTAAATAAAGATATCCTAAGCTCAAGTCAGGAAGATTGGGTAAATTAAATCCAGTAATTATGTATCCAAGGGAACCAAACAGCGCAACCATTACACCACAAGCGGTTGCAATACCTATTGCGTGTCGAACCGGTACACCAAAAAAGCTCAATGATGGCACTAAAATAGCACCACCGGCAATGCCCATTAAACTTGAAATGATACCCGTTATAAAGCTTAGTAATTGCAATACGTAAGTGGCGGGTAACGACCTTTCTTTGGAGGCGTTTATAGAGAGCAACATATAAGCGGCGAGTAAAATAACGACGAAAGAGAAAAAACTCGTTAATGCTTCACTCGAAAGTGAATCAGCAATAAAGGCTCCTACCAATGCCCCTACCGCAACTAAGATCATTAACTGTCTTGCCAACTGCCACGGAATATTCTTTTTTCGATGATGAGCATATGCTGCACTCGTTGAGGTGATAACAATCGCCCCTAAAGAAGTACCTAGTGCCATGGGCATAACCACATCGCCACTAACGCCCACCATAGGAAGTAAATACACCAATGCGGGTACTATGATGAGACCGCCGCCGATACCCAATAAGCCCGCTAAAAAACCAACAACACTACCTAAAACGATACAAGAAATTAATACGGTTAAAATCATTCTGTTTTGCGGAAATTCCGCTCCTAAATATGGAATAAAAACTATGCGTGGGTTTGTCGTTTGTCTTTATTGGTTAAGGCTAAAACTAATAACCTGCCCGAATAAATCCACCAAGACCGAGTACTTCAAGCTGTTCATTAAGGTAACTGTGCACTTGCTTAGCTGTTGTTAATGTTAATGCTTTATCTAAAATATTTTGCGCTTGTTCAAAGGAAATATGGCGAATAACCCACTTAATACGAGGAACGTTATGGCCATTCATACTAATTTTGTCAAAACCCATAGCCAATAATAAAATGGCCCCTGCAGGTTGTGAGGCGAGTTCTCCACATAAACTAATGGGTGTTAAATATTGCGCTGATTGTTGCGCAATACTATTTAAAGCGTTTAAAACTGCAGGATGAAAAGCATCATATAAATTAGCTACTTGACTATTATTTCGATCGACTGCTAATAAATACTGTGTTAAATCATTACTACCAACAGAAAAGAAATCAACACGTTTAGCCAAGGCTTCCATTTGAAAAATAACCGATGGCACTTCCAACATAATACCGACTTTGGGCCGTACTAATTTGGCAGAAACCGCTTGCGCTTTTTGTTGTGCTTGTTGGAGCGTTAAATGACCATCCTCATTACTAACTGACATGAGTTCTGTCGTTATATCTTTGGTCAATTCAGCTTTAAGCTCAAAAAATGCCTGATTAATTAATCTATTTGCTTCATCAATTTCTTCAACACCCGAGATCATAGGCAACATAATCTCTAAGTTATTTAATCCTTGATTTGCCCGTAACATGGCACGTACTTGTACCAGAAATATTTCAGGGTGATCTAAGGTGATCCGTATGCCGCGCCAACCAAGAAAAGGATTTTCTTCATTAATGGGGAAGTATGGCAATGATTTATCGCCGCCAACATCCAGAGTACGCATGGTGACGCCGTGTTTAGGAAAAGCCTGTAACACTTTACGATATAACTGAGTTTGCTCTTGCTCTGACGGAAAACAGTTACGATTCATAAAAGGTATTTCAGTACGGTATAAGCCAATACCCAATGCACCAAGTTTAGTTGAGTGTTCAAAACCGGCTGATAACCCCGCATTAAGTAATACTTCAATGGCTCTGCCATCTTGGGTAATACAAGGTAACTGCGCTACTTCCATGACTTTATTGGTCAGCGCTTTTTCCTGGCTCAATAAATATTGGTACTCTTGTATTAACCCTTCATCTGGGTTAATAAATAACTCGCCACTATAACAATCAATGATCGCCTGTTGCTGATGCAACTGACCAAGCACAAATGCATTGACTCCCATTATGGCTGGTAAGCCTAATGAACGCGCTAAAATGGCGGCGTGAGAGTTATTAGAGCCCGATAAAGAAATAATCCCTAACAATCCCTGATGCTGGTATTGAGCAACCAAGGATGCACTGACATCTTGTGCCAATAAAATGAATTCGTTTGGTAACTCCAGCTCTTCTTTTGCTTGCTGCTGAATATTAACCAATAAACGAGTGCCTAAATCTCGAATATCACTTGCGCGTTCACGAAAGTAGCTATCTTCAATGGCTTCAAACTGGCTAATATAATGTTCAATCACTAACTTCAATGCGCTATCGGCGCGCCAGCCTTTTGATATTTTAGCCGCGACTTCGTGGCCTAAACTAGCTTGCTCTAACAATTGTTTATACACGTCAAAAATAGCTAAGCTGTCGTCATCTATAGCTTCACTTAACTGACTACTTAAGACATTAAATTCTATACGCGTTTTTTCAACTGCTTGCTCAAAGCGCAGCAATTGCTTTTGGCTGTCTGTAGATTTTTTTAATGAGACCGCAGCAAGATCAGCTTGCGGTTGGCAGACAATAATTTCACTTAGAGCAATACCTGGAGCACCAGCAATACCATGTAACTGCTTTACACCATGATTTTTTTGCTGTTGGTGACTTAGCAAGTTTTTAACTTCAGCATTCGCTAAAGCACTGGCAAGTTGCGCCGAAAGTGTCACTAAAAAAGCTTCATCATTTTCAGTATAATGACGAGACTCTTTTTGCTGAATAGCTAAAATACCAAGTACTTTACGTTGGTGAATAATAGGTGTGCCTAAAAAAGCATTGAAATCATCTTCTTCAACTTCTGGCGCATGCATATAGTCTTGATGTTGCTGAGCATCAGCAATATTTAACGGCTCTTCTCGTTGACCAACTAAACCGACTAATCCTTCAGAGAAACCAATACTCGTTTCACCTACTGACGTTTTAGCCAAGCCATCGGACGCCATTAATAAAAAATGTTGTTGGTGGTAATCAGCGAGATAAATTGAACAACAATCTGTTTTCATCGCTTTTTTTACACTGTATACCATACGTTCAAGCGCATTTTGAAGTTCAGCTTCTTGACTAAACTCTAATACTATTCGACGCAAGGTAGTTAACATTTAATTCCTCAGTAATACTAAACGGATTAATAGAATAGTCCATTCGATATAATTCATGGTTAACGTAAAGTGAAAATTTATAAAAAAATAGCCCACAATAAAGTGGGCTATTAGGATTCTTAACGCGAATTTACAATCATAGTAATAATTAGGTTTTTTTGTTATTAAGCCCTACGTTTACGGCGATCTGGTCGCCTTTCATACGTTAGCGGTAAAGCAAAATTAGCAAATTCTTTCATGACCATTCGATAAACATCCCGTTTAAAAGACACTACCTGTCTGACTGGATACCAATAACTTACCCATCGCCAGTCATCAAATTCAGGATGCGAGCTATGAAGTAAATCAACTGATGACTCAGCTGCAGTAAGCTTTAATAAAAACCACTTTTGCTTTTGACCAATACAAACGGGTTTAGAGTCATGCCTAATATAACGTTTTGGTAATCTATATTTTAACCAATGCTTAGTAGAAGCAACAATTTTCACGTGTTCAGGTTTTAAACCAACTTCCTCATGTAGTTCTCGATACATGGTTTGTTCAGCAGTCTCACCTTCATCAACTCCACCTTGTGGATATTGCCATGAATGTTGTCCATACCGCCTTGCCCAAAATACTTGTCCCATTTCATTAATTATTACTATGCCGACGTTGGCGCGATAGCCTTCGGCATCGATCACAGGAACTCCTGACAATATATAAAATACTTGCCTCAATTCAACCATATTAACGTCAGTGGAGCAAATGATTACTTTAATTTTTTTAGTAAATCTATGATAATAGTCACTAACCTTAGTAAGAAAATATTTCCTGGTTAATGTCGCTTCTTTTATGAACATACCCTCTTCTGAACAAGAACTCATGAACAACGCTAAAAATTTAGCCGGTTTAACATTAGGTGAATTGGCTGAGCAAGCGGGTATTGTCATTCCAAAAGACTTAACCCGTAATAAAGGTTGGATCGGTTTATTACTGGAGCATATTTTAGGTGCTAGTGCTGGCTCTAGGCCTGAGCCTGATTTCCCCCACTTAGGTATTGAGTTAAAATCATTGCCTATTAATGAGCAAGCTAAACCGCTTGAGACAACCTTTGTCAGTGTTGCCCCCTTAACTGGCCTTGTTGGCGTAAATTGGCATAACTGCTATGTGCGCAAGAAACTAGCGCGAGTATTATGGGTGCCAGTGATCACGCCAAAAGATGTGCCAATAAGTGAGCGTATAGTAGGCACACCTTTTTTGTGGTCACCCAACGCCGAAGAAGAAGCATTATTAGCCCAAGACTGGCAAGAACTCACCGACATGATTGTACTAGGTGAAGTAGAAAATATTCATGGTAAACATGGGCAAGTAATGCAGCTAAGGCCCAAAGCGGCCAACAACAAAGCAAGAACACAAGCGTTCGATCGTAATGGTAAACCTTTTATGACGTTACCCCGTGGTTTTTACCTTAAGATTAACTTCACGCAAAGTTTACTGCATCGTTATTTGAGAATTAACTAACATCGAGCTGAACAGCGCTAGAGTTGAGTCACATTTATCTCTTGAGAGATAATAACCGTTTCACCCGCTGGTAAAGCTTGCCAGCTAGTATTTGCCGCTTCTAAACAAACATAGTTTTGCTCACCTTGAGGGTGGATATCTGCCATAGTGTTTGCTAGTTCAGTACCGGGATTCCATAACACCCATTGCTGACAATTACTGCTTACGATGTCAATTCTACGCTGCCAATGATTATCGATAACAGTCATTTTGTCACTACAATGATATTCACGATCAATTTCACCAACACAACTTACAGATTCTTGCTGAATGCTTGAACTGCCCGTTAATTTGTCATTATAACGAACTCCCGTTAATGCATCGATACTGACGTTGCTTGGGTTGCTGACAGTAAAGTAGCTATGTAAGGCGACAGAGTATTGTGCATCTTCTTGAGAGAGGTTACTCATTTCGAGTGTTTGTTTAAGGCTACGACCAAAAAATAAGGTTTGCGTTAGTCTATAAGCATTAGGCCAGAGCGGGTGCTGGTTCTTGCCGGTTAATACTAACACTAAGGTAACACCATTTTCATCCGCCTCAATGCTTGCTAACTGCCAAGGTAGCTGACGAGCAAAACCATGGTTGACCGCTTTGAATTCTGTGTCTGGATTCTTAGCAATATATTGGCTTTGTTTATCATTAGGACCAAACCAAGGCCAGCACAAAGGGATACCACCTCTAATCGCTTTTCCCATTTGATAGCTAGCATTGTTACTTAACCATAAGACATCTTTCTGATCAGCAGGTTTAAAGCTTAATACCTGACCACCGTATAAACTTACCTTTGCTTGGCAATAGGCATGAGAAATATTGAGTCCCTCAAAACATTCTTCACCACTGTCTTGGTTTAGTGTGATTGAAGTAACTTGAGAAAAATCGTTATCTAGTAGTATTTTTGTCATGGAATAAACTAATATGGTTAGGTTATGAAAATATAAATTTTATACCAAAATCACCTGAAGAGGCAGATTTCAGCTGGAATTATAAATGCTTTTAGGCAAGGCATTGATTGAAGAGAATAGTTATTCTATTGTCGAAATCAATAACGCAGCATAAAGCGTTTATAAGCCAGCCCTGCGGGGACGTCTGAGGAACTCATGCGTCCTGAAACACACATCTTTAGGTAGCTTGGGCATATATCAACGAGTGCAAATTTTATAAGCAGCTAAATTCTATAAAAAGAAGAGGCTGTTTGATAGCATAAAATGTTACCTCGCTCCTTTTACTTAATACCAAGTCGTATAAAAATATTCACCTTTATCACTACCAGTTCTTACCTATCGACAAGAAGAATGAATATTCTCCGCTAGTCGCAAAGCCCATGCCTAATACTGCAGGTCCAAAACTGGTATCTGTGCCAAGGTAAATACTGCCTGAACTGATTAAATCATTATACTTAATCCTGTCTTCAACCCCCCAAACATTACCGGCTTCTACACTTGTGCCTAAATAAATAGGTAAACCTGAACCACCAGGTATTTCACGACCTAAATCATATTGATAGACAACTGCAGCAAAGACTTTATGTACACCAATTAGCGCATCTTCTTGGTAACCTGAAAGGTTTAGAAAGCCACCTAATTCAGTTACATGGACACTAAAGTCGCTTTCATTATCGATAGTCGCAAAGGAGGCGATTCCAACAAAAGTATGACCCCTAATTCCTATAGCGCCACGCCAATCAAGGGTATAGGTAATCGCCTTATCTTTTTCTATATCACTTAATTGAGGAGAATATTCATCTTTTAACCACTTCACTTCAATTAATAATTTATTACCATCAGTGGGGAAATTAATACTATCAAGCGTATCGTAACCAAAGGTTATAAAACTACCGTAACTGTCATAATCAAAGTCATCGGTACCTGGTTTATCAAGAGAAAGATCACCTGTCTCAGCAATGAGTCCTAACTCAATGATTCCCTTAAAGGAATAATCATAGCCCAATGCTACCGTCCCTTGATAATACTCATTTCTGAGCTCTTCACGAAAATTTGTTTTCTCCCATTTATCTTGGGCAAAAGAGACTCTTGCTCTACTATATATATCATGACTGTGATTAAGCGGTTGATAGAACTCACTCGCCAGTAAACTTTCCCAACCCAGTTCAAGCTCATTTAACCAACGTCCGCCATTCATCGAAACATTTGTCATCAAATAAGACATATTGATTGACGTAATAGATTGGTCAGAAAAATCTGTTTTTAAGTTAAAACCAAAATCAAAATAATTGGGTCCCCAAGACTTAGCTTGAGTAGTTAAAGTGATAATTCGTCCTTCTGGCGAATCATCAAATTCAACCGTGACTTGCTCAAATTTATCTAACGCATAGACCCTATTTATAGCTAAATCCAATGCTTCTTTAGTGAGTTTTCTTCCTAACTCAACCGCAAAAACTTTCTCAATTATGTCGTTCTCTACTTTGGAATTATTGTTAATTTTAATCTTTGTTATATGTCTGGGTAAAGCATCAAACCACTTTTTTGCCTTCATCTTTTTTTGATTTTTATAGGCTTGATAATCAACATCATTGATTGCTAGTTTCATCAACGCTTGTGAGTGTGACTGCGCTTCCTGCTCACCTAACTTCAAGGCTTCTGGCATAACAGACCAGTCAGTAGTACTTAACTTATCAATAGCGGGGCGCAACAAAATATCTCTATCAGTAAGTAATGCCTTTTGCGCCAAACTAGTATTGTTAGTGAGAATTGTAGATAACTGATTGAGCACTGATACCGTACTGGTTAGCTCACTTTGTTCAGCGAGCGGCGAACCTATATCAATAGCAATAACAATATCGGCGCCCATTGCTTTGATTACATCAATGGGCATGTTATTGGTAATGCCGCCATCTACTAGCGTTTTACCATCAATTTCTACGGCTGCTACAATTCCGGGTACCGCTGCTGAGGCTTTCATAGCTTCATTAACGCTACCGGAGTCAAGCACGACCATTTTCGCTGTGGCGATGTCAGAAGCAACAGCGCGATAAGGGATTGCTAAATCATCAAAACTATCAAAAGAGCTAACAGTATCCGTTGAACGTTGCAGAATTTGGTAAGCACTTTGACCTAACAACAACCCATGTGGAACTTTAAACTCTCCATCGCTATAACCTAATCGTATTGATAAGTTATACCTATCTCTATGCTGTTTTTTATCATAAGCCAATGATTCTCTCGGTATAAAGTCAGAATAACTTTCATCCCAAGGCATGCCTAGCATAATGGCTTCAATTTCACTCACTTCATAACCTAACGCGTACATTCCACCAACATAGGCACCAATACTAGTTCCTACCACATAATCGATGGGAATATTATGCTGTTCGAGTACTTTAAGTACACCAATATGAGCTGAGCCTTTAGCACCGCCACCACTTAACACCAGACCAATTTTGTCTCTAGCATGGGCCGAAAAAGCCAAAGTAGTCAGTTGAAGTATTAAAAATAAAATAATAATGAAACGCATGATAGTTGCTTATAAAAGAGTTAGTTAGTGTGAGATTACTCCAATCATAGAGAATGGAGGTTAAAATACAAGTTTATTCTCTTGATGCCATGTCCTGATTGCCAAGCGCTATGTGATCAGTGGGTTATTTCAATCATTGAGTCGATTAAAATAGAAAATCCTGTATTTTAAATAGTACTTAAAATACAGGATTAATTTAATAGTACATAAACGTACAATAAATTAGTACGATTGCTATAACTTCTCAAAAATTATTTAGTGTACGCTCGTGGCATATCCGTTTCGGCGGTATAACGCTCGCGTAATGCATCTTGACGTGATTTTAATGACATTGCTTGACCGTTAATCCACATAGCATCAACTTTGCTGCTTATTTCAAAGGGGTCACTACTCCATAAAACTAAATCAGCATTTTTACCAACCGCGATACGACCAGAGTTTAAGTTAAAACTATCAGCAACGTTAGCTGTAATTGCCGCCAAAGCGGTAGTTTCAGCGACACCATTGGCAACCGCGACACCCGCATCAAAACGTAATTGATTGATATTATAGCTTTCACCACTATTACTGATAATCACCTTTACACCAGCATCAGTCAGTTTAGCAACGTTAGTAAGTGAATTATGCAACGAGTCAAAACTGCTAGGTAAGTTATCAATAGCACTCATCATCACAACAACATTGGCTTTAGCTATTTCATCGCTAACTAATACCGCATCACTTGCGCCAGCGAGTACCAAATTAAGATTAAACTTCTGTTTCAGTTTAAGTAAAGCTAAGATATCAGTCGCCCTATCAGCATAAGCAATTAAAGGCTTATCTCCCGATAATAGCTCATTTAGAACCAACTCTGATCGTGATGGCTCTTTGGCCTCTTTCTCTTCGTCCTCTTCTTTAACTTTTTTACGACTAGCTTTAGCTTTTTCTGCTTTAGCTAATGCTTTTTGCGCATCTTCAAGCTCATTGATTAACGTTTGAAGCTTTGTTGCGCGAGAGCCTTTAGCCGAAGCACCCAGCGAAACAATCACTGCATTTTGCGGCATGATCACACTATCAAAATCACCTGATAAATTAACAACGAAACTTTGGCCCGTAATAACATCTTCACCACCATAGGGCATAACTAAACTACTCGTAATACCACCCTTTCGAGCATAAGCGATTAAAGTAGACTTAGGGTTAAATGCTAAACTGGCATCAAAAGTAATATCAGCTTTTTTATCCGAGCTATCGCGAGTATCGGAAACTGCCCCCACTTCAACTAAACCAAGTAAATTATGCGTTGCAATAAAACCTGGGGTTAGAATGCGTCCCTTAGCATCGATAATAGTGTCCGCGCTAAGCGATTCAGGCACTTCATCGTTACTATATACAGCGGTAATTTTTCCTTCATCAATCAAAACCGTTGCTTGGGATAAAACACCTTTTTTAGCTACGGTATAAACAGTAGCATTGGTAATTGCGATTGATTCAGCCTGAACAACACTAGTTGTTACCTTAAGAGCGCCAAGCAAAACATAGCGCAATGAAGTGAGTAATTGAGTATTTTTCATTGTGATTCCTATTTTTTGTTTGCTGGCTTAGTCGCCGCATTAGTTGTTGAATTATTTTCTAATTGAGTAACAGCTTTGCTAACGTGATTATCTAACTGTTGACCAAGTAAAAAGTCACTTAAAGCTTGGTATTTTTCATCAAAACGATCATAAACTTTAGCACCATCAATAAACACTTGTTCAGCTTGAGCATAAACACTAAACGGGTTCATATTCCAAACGACAACATCAGCATTCTTACCAGCTTCTAGACTACCTACTTCATCGTTAATACCTAAAGATTTAGCTGCATTAGCAGTGATCCACTTTATGGCATCTTCTTCTTTTAAGGCAAAACCATTTTCATTAGCGCGGTGCATCACTTTCGCTGCTTCTTGATTTAAACGTTGAATAGTTGTCGCTGAATCAGAATGAACTACGGCACAAGAATTTTTAACGGCATCAACAATGGCAACATTTTCTTCAACCATGTCAAAAGCTTCCATTTTAAATCCCCACCAATCTGGCCACATAGCAGCACAATTACCATTAGCAGCTAATAAATCTGCGATTTTGTAACCTTCAATTGCATGATGAAAGGTACCTGAGTGATAATTAAATTCATTACCAAGGTCAATCATTACCGCCATTTCTTCCGCTTTGTAACAATGGTTATGAATTAAAATTTCCCCCTCTAAAACGCCCATTAAGGTATCAAGTGCTAAATCACGTTTGGGCGCATCAGGGTTTTTCCCTGCACTGTAGTCACTGTCATATTTATCCCAATCACGTTTGTATTCTGTAGCGGCAAGCCAAGCACTTCGGTAACCAGCAACATTACCCATACGGGTTGAGGGTAAAATTTTTCTACGACCATAAACACGTTTGGGATTTTCACCACAAGCCATTTTCAATCCATAAGGCGCACCGGAAAACTTCATTCCTTGCATAGTCTCACTCGGTACGTTGCGTAACGTAACACCGCGACCGCCAAATAGGTTAGCTGAACCAGGTAAAATCTGTAAACTCGTTATACCGCCAGCACGAGCTGCTTGAAAAGCGGGGTCTTGTGGCCAAACACTATGTTCAGCCCAGACTTCCGACGTATTAGGAGACGTCATCTCATTACCATCAGAGTGTGACTCTACTTCTGGGTTAGGATAAACGCCTAAATGTGAATGAACATCAATAATACCTGGCGTTATCCATTTGCCTTTCATATCAATAACAGTGGCTTGCTCTGCCGATAAATCAGTACCTACTTGGGTAACCTTGCCATTAACTAACAAAATATCCCCATTATTGATACGTTCACCTGTACCCGTTAAAATTGTGGCATTTGTGAATAAAGTACTTTCAGCAGGTAACGCTTGATAGGTGCTCGGGTAAGGATTTTTATTGATGACAACTTTCGCATCTTGTTTTTCATTGGGTAAACAAGCCGTTAAGCCCAACGACAACATGGTGGTGGTGAGTAAAGTAAACGTAGCTTTTTTACTCATAAATTGACTAATAAGCTGACTGATAGTTTTTTGAATGGACTTATTGTTTGAATCTGAGGTAACTAAATTACGCGGTAATGACGTTTTAAGCATTGTTATTCCTGTAACGAAAAATAATGCTTAACACCATAAATTTATTTTGATAAAACAACAAGGTAATGACGATAAGTAGTCACTTATCTACGTTTATTTACAACATTATCATTTGAAAGTCACTGTTAAGCAGCTACAACCTTATTTCTTCCACTATTTTTAGCTTGATAGAGAGATTTGTCCGCATGGGCGACAAACGTTTCAGCATTGGTAAAATATTCACTTTGCCACTGACTTACCCCAATACTGACCGTTACAGATATTTGTTTGTTAGCAATATTTATTTCAAGTTTAGCTATTTTTTGACGTAAACGTTCAGCAAATTTTTGTGCATTGACCAACTGAGTATTTGGCATAATAATCACAAACTCTTCTCCGCCAATACGGGCAACAACATCACTACTACGGACTGCTTCAACACAAGTTTGATAGAACATTACCAAGACCTCATCTCCGACACCATGACCATAGCGGTCATTGACACTTTTGAAGTGATCGATATCTAACAGCATAATAGATAGTGGGCTGCCATGACTATTAACATGAGCTATTTCTTGATCAAGCACCTCGTTAAAATGGTGACGATTAACCGCACCTGTTAAGGCATCAGTCAACGCTAGTTGTTGAAAATGATCCTGCTGAGACTTTCGATATTTAATCTCTTTTTGCTGCTGACTAACCGTAGCTTTATAAACATCACCTTGAAGTAATTTACGGCGAAGCTTTTCAAAAGCTAATTGCATAGAGCCAATTTCATCTTTGCTATCAATATGATTAAAGTGAATGTTATTCTGTCCTTCAGACATATCATTTAATGCGTAGGTGAGCTTTCTTACTGGGCTAATAATGCTGTAGTTAAGCACTAACGCAAAGAATATAGCCGCCAACAAAAATATCAACATGGCAAGAATGATCAAATAACCTTCTTTTTTCAACTGCTGACTTTCAATGTATATTTGTTCATCAAATTCGCTGATAAGCCTTTCAACCACACTATTTAAATTATCGACTTTTGTTGACATCACCTTGAACCATCTTGCGGCTCTGACACTTTTATCGTTAAACTGCATTGTTTCTAGATAAAAAGATTCTAAATATTGACGCTGAGCAATAGCATCACAATAGCTTCCACAAATCGCTTTTTGAGCTGCGTTAGCTGAATTTTCAAATATGCGTAAGGTATTTAATTGTTTACCTACCAATAAACTAACACCGACATTTTCATAAATATTTTCTTGATGACTTTCATCCATTTTCATACCAATAGCACGGATTTGCCCCATAAATTCCTTATAACGTAATATGGCATTAATGGCTGAAATATCATTGGCGTGACTTGAGCCTATTTCTATATGAACTAAATGGTCCGATACCGATAAAAGCTGCCCAATTAATTGAGTATAAGCATGATACGTTTCTTCAAAACTTACGATCTTCTGGTCTAAATGCATTCGGTGACGCGACAAATTCGCTACTACTTCTTGAAAATTAGTCATATAGCGACGGACACTTATTTTCACTTCTTGGTTGGCGGACTGATCGAGTAACCATAAAAAATATTGGATTTTAGCATCTGTATTTTTTCGGCGTTGTCTTAGTTGTTCAGCAAAACGTCTATAGTTTGAACTGGTGTAACCGGTAGACAAACCTCGCTCGGCTTGCAATGAGTGACTAATACCATTCACTTGTTCAATAACAGCATTAAGACCTAATACCTTAGAGATATTGTCATAGCGTTGATAATTGTCTTGAAGAATAAATGAACACAGTAACAGCACTGTCGCAACAGGGAGCAGTGTTGTGATTAGAACGCGATGGCTTAAAATAAGGCAGTGAGACAATTTTACTGAAAAAAATCTTAACCAGGGATGTTTAGCCTTTTTATCTTTTTGATAACGACTAAACTCTTGAAAGCAGTGTATGGCGGGTACATAGTCTAGATCTTCTTCTAAAATGTGCTTTATTAACCATTGTTGTAAAAATAAGATAATTTTATCTTTTACTGCCTCAGATTCTGTAACCTTGGCAAACCACTGTTCTTTTAACTGTGGTATTTTCTTAATAAATGCTTGGTGACTCAATTTATGGGCATCAAGCTCCTTATAATCGATTTTAGTTAAAAAGGCCTCTTCTCGAGCAAAGTGTGATTGACAATAACCTTCAAGTCTTTCAAAAATAACATCAATATCGTCCTGTCCAAGTTTTTCATTTTTGGCAGACATCAATTGCGCTAAAATGGCAATGAGCTTTTTATGGTCGTTATCTAGGCTATCAATGCCGACACTCATTCCCTCGTCCCAAACTAGCTCTGCCATAAAATCTTAAACTTCCCTTTAATTACACTTCACTTTAGTGAAACATTAGCTTGTATATTTATCATCCGATTAGGACGGGTAGATTATAGAAAAAAGCAATGTTATACCAATGTAAAAAGAGCTATTTTGACCTTATATTTTTAACAAATATAGACAGGATCAAAGTTTTAATTTTTTTATAGCGAAATGCTAATAAGGCAACCGTTAACACCATGTAGAATAATGGTGAAATAATCTCTGATTTAACCGACCAATAAAAGTGTACTGACACTAAAATGGCAATAAAATAACTGTAATTATGCAAACTTTGCCATGATTTACCCATTTTCCGTTTAATTCGATCAAGGGAAGTAATAGCAAGCGCTGTTAATAAAACAAAAGCAATCATCCCAATAGTAATGTATGGCCGTTTAACAACTTCGTTAAAAAATAAAGACCAAGCAAGCTGTAAATCAAAAACCAAAAAGTTAAGTAAATGCATGAACGCATAACTGAAAGTATATAAACCGAGTAAACGTCTTACCTGTAATAAATAGCCCTGTTTAAATCTTTTGGCAATAGGTGATACAGTCAAGGTTACTAATAACAAGTTAAAAGCACCAATACCGGTAAAATGAATGACTTCCTGCACGGGATCAGCGCCAAGCTGATCATTAAAAGCAAGATAGTATAGGTTAAGTAATGGTAAGAAAGCCGCCAAATGAATAACGACTTTTAATAGCAAAACTTTATGCGATGTAGTGAAAACCATATAACAACAAAGTCCTAATAATACTTACTTAAATTCATATTTTTATACATATGCGCTACCTGTTCACCATAGCCATTAAAAGGTAAGGTCTCAATACGGTTTCGAGCAAACAAGCCGCCAGAGGTTATCCGCCTTTCGCTGGCTTGACTCCATCTTGGATGATCATGCGCTGGGTTTACATTGGCATAAAAACCATATTCGTTAGCTGCGAGTTTATTCCACGTTGTTTGAGGTTTTTCACGTACCAACTTAATTGACACAATCGATTTAATACTCTTAAAACCGTACTTCCAAGGCACAACTAAGCGAATTGGCGCACCATTTTGTGGAGGTAAAGTTTTACCATATAAACCGACACTCATTAAAGTCAGTGGATTCATCGCTTCGTCGATACGTAGTCCTTCCACATAAGGGTAAGCAATACCGCCACCTAGGCGTCTATCACTTTGACCTGGCATTTGCTCAGGATCATGGAGTGTTTCAAAAAGCACGTATTTAGCCGATGAGTTTGGCGCGACTTTTTTTAATAAGTCAGCTAAAGAAAAACCAATCCAAGGGACCACCATAGACCAAGCTTCAACACAACGAAGTCGGTAAATGCGTTCTTCTAGGGCAAATAGTGTCGTTAAATCATCATAATCTAACGTAATGGGGTTATCGCATTCACCTGAAATAGTTAGCTGCCAAGGATTCACTTTAAAATTTTGAGATAATTCAGCGGGTTGATTTTTTTTAGCGCCAAATTCATAAAAATTATTGTGGCTAATAACTTTTTGTTCCGGAGTTTTAATTAAAGAAAGGTTATCTTTATCCGAAGTAAACTTTAATGGCGTTGTTTTAAAACTGCCTGAATCAGCATCTTTACTATCAAAAAAACCAGCACTGGCTGTTTTAGATATTGCTGAGCCTAATAAAGCACCAGCACCGAGAAACCCCATACTTTTAATAAGTTTACGGCGTTGTATATAGACTGATTCATCAGTAATGTCGGATGTTTTTAGAGCGGATTTAGATGGGGTTTTTATCAACATAAAAGGTCCTACTAGTTTTCTAAACAGGTGATTAACCTAATAGACACATTTTTATGATAAATAATTTCAATAATAACTTTATAATTAGCCAGAGAGATCAACACTCACTAACATTTTAATCAAATATTAGTGAGTATAAAAATAATTAGGGTTAGGCAGCCTTAGTTAACCCTTGCAAGTGGCTAACTACATCACTTGACTCATATAACCATTGAACTTGGCCATCTTCTTTTTCAATACGTAAACAAGGTACTTTACGTTTACCGCCTTCACGAATAAGCTCTTCACTGTAGTCATTTTTACCATTAATATTACGCAGCTCAATTTGCAAACCTTCACGCTTCATAGTACGTCGAACCTTCACACAAAATGGGCATGATGGTAATTGATACAAACTTAGTGTGCGCGTTTTATCGTCAATTTTGGCTTGCTCGTCTGCGGCACGCTTTGGCGATCGTGGTGAAAAAGTAAGGTTTAGTAATAAAATTAATTGACCTATTGGCCAACGGATAGCTTTCATCAACATAATAAATAACAACTCTTGTAAATCAAATAAATCTAAAAAAAGCTAACATATTGTTTATGCTAGCCATTGTAATAGGGTTAGTTTTATTGGTGTGCTCGACACCTAATTTTGCAGCATTCTAACACATTCAACGAACATTTATCCGCCCGTTGTTAACCAAGGAAAACTCTTTATACCCGCTCCACTTGAAAATGCTCATTTCAGGAAATCTGAGGGAATCATAATCAAGGCACATTTTTTATGAAGGGTTATTCAGGAGAATATGCTCCTGCATTCTCTAAAAAGCTACATCCATGTAGCGCCCTTAAAAACAAATGTAACGACGAATATGGTTTACTCAGGTTTCCCCGAAGGGCTGGTTTATAAACGCTTTATGCCACGTTATTGATTTCGACAATAGAATAACTATTCTCTTCAATCAATGCCTTGCCAAAAGGCGCTTCTAATTCCAGCTGAATCATGCATCTTCAAGTGGAACGGGTATAGATAAAGTGCTGTCCTCAATTCCCTCTACCACATCAAATCATCTGGAATTTGATAATAAGCGTACGGATCATTTTCATCGGTTTCTTCAGCGTCAACTTTATCGTTCTGAACAAGTATGATATTTTTATCAAGCTCGGCTACTTTTTCTGCCGTTTCACTGGTGACAAGATAGGTCGTTTCATTCAAACCACACAGTGCCAAACGACCATTTACTAACGCTTTATGCGTTTTGCTATCTAACGCTAATTTTTTAACTTTATTATCGAAAGTGTAATTATATTCACTTTCCCCTCTCACACCTGTTAGTTGGTGATGCTCAAGAATTTGCTTGATACGTAATTGTTGTTCTTTATTAGCAATCTCAATATTTTTTGCATCATTAAGCGCTGTATCCTTAGCAAGCTTATCAGCTTTTGATAGCGCTAAATCTTGCTTTACTTGCTCTTGCAGGCTAGCACCATGCTCAACACCGCTGCGTTGCTGTTTATTTTTCTTACGTTTATCAGAATTAGCCTGACGCGTTTTTTGTTTAGTGGTTAATCCTGCTTTGAGCAATTGATCTTGAAGGGAGGCCATCGGTAATCCTTACGGCTTTAGTACGATATGAACACAGTATCAGTACAATAGGTGAATCAAAAATTGCCACTATTCTACCTATATTTAAGTTGAAGTGCGAATCTACAATAGCAATAGTTAACGTAAGGACAATTCATCCTCATGATTAATACGGGTACGCTACTCTTACCGCTAAAGTTAATCTTTTACTTACTTATAGCTGTCGTTCTTTTAAAGTACGAAAACCATGGCACAAGGACTTTACAATAGGTTAAGCCATTTCAAACATGCTTTCCTTAAAGCTAATAGTTCAATGAATTCAAGGGCTAATAAATTACTTATATTTACCTGACTTTCAATTATTAATTAAATGCGTTAATGTAGCTTTGCTCAATTATAAATATTTTAAAATAGTTATAATTTCATAATACAGAAATAGGAAAGAAGTATGTCTCAAGCAAGTGCACGCCACCTTTTAGTGGATACAGAAGAAAAATGTTTAGCCTTAAAAGCAGAAATTGAAGCAGGTAAAGACTTTGCTGAAGTGGCTAAAGAACATTCGAACTGCCCATCAAATGCCCAAGGTGGTGATTTAGGTAGCTTTGGCCCAGGTCAAATGGTTCCTGAATTTGATAAAGTTGTTTTTTCAGCTCCTTTAAATACAGTACAAGGCCCTGTACAAACTCAGTTTGGTTACCACTTATTAGAAGTTACTGCACGTAGCTAAATCTAGTTAGCTAAAGAGTTAAATAGGTAACTATTTAATCAAGGTATTTTAGGTGTCGTGATTAAATAAAGAAAATAAAAAAGCCGCAACAAGTTGCGGCTTTTTTGACTCTGTTTATCAGGAATAAGTGATTAACTAAATGTTGCCTGCATAATCCAGAAGAAGACAATAGATAAACCAGCACCAACAGGTAAGGTTATAACCCAAGAAACAACAATGTTACGTACAACACCTAAATTAATAGCTGCGATACCACGTGCCATACCTACACCTAACACAGCACCAACAAGAGTCTGTGTGGTTGAGATAGGTAATCCAGCACCTGAAGCAATAACAACAGTACTGGCAGCGGCTAATTCAGCAGCGAAACCACGACTTGGCGTTAAATGTGTAATACCTTGGCCAATAGTTGCAATAACTTTATGACCAAACAAGGCAAGACCGGCAACAATACCAAAACCACATAGTGGTAATATCCACCAAGCAATTGCGGATTTAGCAGCAATCTCTCCATCTTGTTCAACAATACTAACCACGGCAGCTAATGGACCAATAGCATTGGCAACATCATTTGAACCATGAGCAAATGCCATTGCACACGCAGTAACAATCATCAATATTGCGAATACTTTTTCAACATTAACGTAGTGTGCTTCTTTAGCAAGGTTTTCATCAAACTTTAAGCGGCTAATAAAGAATTTACCAATAATAGCAACGATAACTGCAACAATAGTTGCCAAATAGAAACCGCCAGCGCCTTTGATTTCAAAGTTAACAAAGCCTAAATCGACGTTTTCTAGGCCGATGTGCTTAAGACCTTTTTTGATAGTAACCAGTGATAATACAAAACCAGCAAGGAACATATAAGCAGGAACCCAACGCTTAGCTTGTTGCAGTGGTTTATCCGTATCAAAAATAAGCTTTTGCGCACTGTTAAAGATAATAAAGGCGATAATCCCTGATATTAGTGGTGTGATAATCCAGCTACCAACGATGCCAACTACCTTGCCCCATTCAACTGCATCAGCACTAACACCTACCGCAGCAAAACCAACAATGGCACCAACAATTGAGTGTGTAGTCGATACCGGCCAACCTAATGCAGAAGCAATAAGTAACCAAGTAGCAGCAGCAAATAATGCTGAAATCATGCCGTAAACTAGTAGTTCTGGGCTATCGATAAAGTAACTAGCATCAATAATGCCTTTACGAATAGTTGACGTTACTTCACCACCGGCAAGATAAGCGCCGGCAAATTCAAACACCATAGCAATAATAATGGCTTGTTTAATCGTTAATGCTTTTGAGCCAACAGAGGTTCCCATTGCATTCGCTACATCATTGGCACCAATGCCCCATGCCATGAAGAAGCCAACAACAGCGGCAAGAATTACAAAAGTGCCGCCTGAGTTAAGTATAATTTCCATCAGATAAACCCTATTTTCTAGCGAGAAGAATTTCTAAACGTGCACCTACACATTCAGCAAGGTCGGCTAAATCACCAACCCAATCAATAATTTGATATAAGAACATTACATCAACTGGATTCAAATCCTTTTCAATCGCTAATAAGTTTTTACGCAAAATAACTTGCAAGTCATCTGTATCATCTTCGATAGCATCTAACTGGCTGATCATTTTTTCTACCAATACCACTTCACGTCCACGAAAGCCTGTTTCTAATAAGTCATCTAATTCATTAATCGCTTCAGCTGCTTTTTCGGTAGCATCAATGCAACGCGCTAGATAAATAGAGAATTCCGCTTGTAAGGTAACAGGTATTTCAAGTTTTCGTCCAAGAACACGACCAGCGATGTCTTTTGCTTTGTTCGCTATTTTGTCTTGTTGAGAAACTAGTTCAAGTAAGTCAGCTCTATCAACTGGCATAAATAAGCCACCCGGAAGTTCTAGACGTAATTGACGTTTTAAGGCGTCAGCATCTTGCTCTAATTTTGAGAGTTTACGACGAACTTTAGCCGCATCACTCCAGTCTTGTGCAGTACATGCTTCAAAAAATGGGATTAGTTGTTTACTACATTTAACAACTATTTGAATATGTTTTACTAACGGTTTTATCGGTGATTTTGCAAATACACCTAAGATTGAATTTTTAGCCATAATTGTGTTTCCAGTCAGTCTAACTCTCGTCATTGCTATTCGCCGCGGATAGTACCCCATTTAACTTCTAATGTTAAATGCTAATATCAGCTTAAACGCATGCCTTTATTAAGTAAGCGCAATAGTGTAATTTATTTTTTGCTAAACACTAGTATAGTGCATAGTTAATTAATTGAATTTATTATAATTTTAATTACTCACATTACATGCAAGTGAGTTATAACTTTTTCATATCTTCTGCTGTGGTATGACGTACAACCTTACCTTTAACAAAGTAAATAATGTATTCACAGATGTTTTGACAACGGTCACCAATACGTTCGAGTGCACGTGCTGACCAAATAACCGTCATAACTTGCGGAATTGAACGTGGGTCTTCCATCATATAGGTCATCAATTGACGCATAAGCGCTTCATATTCACGGTTTATTTTGTCATCCATTTGGTGAATTTTAATCGCAGTTTCACAATCCATTCGAGTGAAAGCATCAAGACTAGCCTGTAAAAATTCGAGTACTCGTCGACCTAGATTATCGAGATTAACCAGTAAATCTTGCTGTGATGAAGAAAAGCTTTCTAAGGCTACTTTAGCAATTTTCTCTGCCTCATCACCTATTCTCTCCAAGTCAGCAATCGTTTTTACAACGGCCATGATCAAGCGTAAGTCGCCTGCTGCTGGTTGGCGCTTAGCAATAATACGCGTACATTCATCATCAATACTGACTTCATAAGCATTAACTTGATAGTCGTTAGTTAAGACTTGTTTTGCCAAAGCGACATCTGATTGCTCAACAGAAGCAAGTGCATCTGTTAATTGTTTCTCAACTAAACCGCCCATTTGCATAACATTATTGATGACGCGTTCTAAATCTTCATTGAACTGGCCAGAAATATGACGACCAATTTGTAAATTATCCATGGGATGTCCTTTAATAGGTATATGCTTTGATATTATTTAATTAATAGCTATTTACTCATTACGGTTAACCGTAACGGCCAGTAATATAATCTTCAGTTTTCTTTTTAAGCGGCGTGGTGAACAAAGTATTGGTATCACTGTACTCTATTAAATCACCCATATACATAAATGCTGTTTGATCTGATACACGTGCCGCTTGTTGCATATTATGCGTAACAATTACCACGGTAAATTGCTTTTTAAGATCATTGATTAACTCTTCAATGGTCAAGGTTGAAATAGGATCAAGTGCAGAAGTCGGTTCATCAAGCAATAAAACCTCAGGTTGAATAGCAATAGCACGAGCAATAACTAAACGTTGTTGCTGACCACCCGATAGACCTAAGGCACTCTCGTGCAGCCTGTCTTTTACTTCATTCCAAAGCGCCGCACTACGTAAGGATTGCTCAGCAGCCTCATCAAGCCTTCTTCGGTTGTTTTCGCCCATAATACGTAAACCATAAACAACATTTTCATAAATGGTTTTAGGAAAAGGATTTGGTCGTTGAAATACCATGCCGACTTTACGTCTTAGCTCTGCAACATCAACATGTTTATCATAGATGTTACTGCCATGAAGGTTTATCTCGCCACTTATATGGCAATTATCAACTAAATCATTCATACGGTTAATAGAGCGTAATAACGTTGATTTACCACAACCACTTGGTCCAATGAATGCTGTTACCTGCCCCTTAGGAATAGACATAGTAATATTATTTAGCGCTTGTTTTTTACCATAAAATAAATTTAATTTATTAATATCCAAGGCAACTTGTTCTGGGGTTAAATTAGTTAAATCTAACTTTTTTTCAATTGTTGTATCTGAGCCAGTCGCTAACGCTTTTGGGCTAATAGAAATCATAATAGGTGTTTCTCTAATTACTTTTCATTAATCGTTATTTACTAATTGATCGTTATGAATTTAAAATTATTAATCATTATTTATTAATGAATACTTACTAATTTTAAATTACTAAGTGTAATGAGTAACTTCAAGTTACTCATTACTAATTGCTATATGAGCAAACTAATGCTCTAACATCTTATATCTTTCACGTAATTTATTACGGATTGAAACGGCGGTCATATTCAAAGCAACAATAATGCTTACCAAGAGTAAAGCTGTTGCATAAACCAGAGGTCTTGCCGCTTCAACATTTGGACTTTGGAAACCGACATCATAAATATGAAAGCCTAAATGCATGAACTTTCTATCTAAATGTAAGAAGGGGAAATTGCCATCCAAAGGTAAATTAGGCGCCATTTTAACCACACCTACCAACATTAATGGAGCTACTTCGCCTGCAGCTCTGGCAATTGCTAAAATAATACCCGTCATAATAGCTGGGCTAGCAATAGGTAAAATGATTCGCCACAACGTTTCGGCCTTGGTTGCACCTAACGCTAGTGAACCATGGCGCATCGCCGAAGGAATGCGTGATAAGCCTTCTTCTGTTGAAACAATAACTACCGGTAAAGTTAATATTGCCAGTGTTAACGCTGACCATAAAACACCTGGTGTACCAAAGGTAGGACTGGGTAAATTTTCAGAATAAAACAATTGGTCGAGTGAACCACCAACCATATAGACAAAAAAGCCTAAACCAAAGACCCCATAAACAATAGATGGCACGCCAGCTAAATTGATAACAGCAATACGTAACAACTTGGTAAAAGCATTTTTACCTGCATATTCATGTAAATAAATAGCTGCGATGACACCAAAGGGTGACACGATGACCGTCATTAATAACACCATAAGCACGGTACCAAAAATAGCTGGAAATACACCACCCTCTGTATTAGCTTCACGAGGGTCTTCTATTAGAAAGGATGCTATGTGACTAAAGAATAAACCTGTTTTCTCGATAATATTCAGTTGATTATTAAAAGTAACTTTCAGGATATATTCAAAGTTTATCGTTACTAACTGACCATCCATAGCACGCATAACAATATGATCACGCGATATCTCTTCTCGATATCCCATCAATTCCTGTTCCAATAATGCGTACTCTTGATTTAGTGTCGCTATTTCGCTGTCAATTTGTGCTTGTAACTCAGGTGTTAGCTTATCTTGTAATTGATATTTACGCGTTTTTAAGCGCAAACGCTCTAACTGATAGTTGATAGCGCCGATGTCTGACTTTTGCAAATCATCAATCTGCTCTTGAAAATTATCAACACGCGTTAATAATTCAGACAACTTATTTTTATCTACTTCTTTTCCATCAACAACAACGCTTTCAATAAAACCGTAAAAATTACCATTAGTACGACGTTCAACAACGACTAAGTCTTTTGGTGTTTGCGTCTTTTGAATGTTATGACTTAACAACCAACGAAAATCTAAACTAACCAGCTCTCGGTTACCTGTTTTAATTAACAGACGTTCTAATATTTCTTGCTCTGGATCAAGCGCCAAATTTAAATGTGCTAATTGGCTTACTGGGATTTGCTCTCTATCGTAGATTTCACCAATAACAACACTTTTAGCGCCATGTTGATCGGTAAGTTCAAATTGATATAGCTCACTTGGCCAGAAATATGACAAGCCGCGTGATGCGATAAGCCAAAGCAGACCTAACACTGAAATTAAACTGATACTTACGCCACCCGCAGAAAGCCATATCCAAGGTGAACCTGATTTAAACCACTTATTCATAAATAACTCTTAATTAGTAAGTAACTATTATCTTGTCGCTAGATAGCCCAATTTATGTATCAAAAGTACTCATTGATAGTCATCAACTCCGTGCTTTTTCTTTTAAATTGAGCAATCTAGCTTAAAGCTGAATAGCTACTTTTTCTTAAAATTGTTTGATGTATCTGAAACTTAAAATATTATCTACTACATTGAGCTGTATTTTTCTCGTAATCGTTGACGGACAAACTCTGCTGCTGTATTGAAAATAAAGGTGAAGATAAAGAGCACAAAGGCAGCCAGGAATAAGATTCGATAATGGGAACTTCCCACTTCAGATTCTGGCATTTCTACGGCAATATTTGCTGCGAGCGTTCTCATACCCTGGAAGATACTCCAATCTAAAATAGGGGTATTACCCGTTGCCATCAATACAATCATAGTTTCACCTACCGCGCGACCAAGCCCCATCATAACCGCAGAGAATATACCGGGACTTGCCGTAAGCAACACCACTTTAACAAGTGTTTGCCACTGCGTTGCCCCCAATGCTAATGAACCGCTAGTTAGGTGGCCTGGAACACTGAATATTGCATCTTCAGCCATCGAAAATATGGTAGGAATAACAGCAAAACCCATCGCAATGCCAACAACTAAAGCATTACGTTGATCAAAGTTGATACCAAGGTCGTTCGTTAGGTATTGACGCATATCCCCATTAAAAAAGGCTAATTCAAGTACACCTGATAAAGAGAATGCCGCATAAATTGCTAATATCATCACAGGTATCAGTAATAGTGGCGCTAACGTTTCTGGCAGTTTATCTTTCCAATTATTTGGTAGGTTATGCCATGCAAATGCAGTTATTAGTGTCGATAGAGGTAGGAAGATAAAAAGTAGAAATATTGCCGGTAAATATTCTTCCATTAACGGTGCTAACCATAAACCCGCTAAGAAACCTAAAATGACGGTAGGTAATGCTTCCATCATTTCAATGGTAGGTTTAACTTTTTTACGCATTCCCGGTGTCATAAAATAGGCAGTATATATTGCAGCAGTTAAGGCGACAGGTACTGCGAATAACATCGCATATAGAGCCGCTTTAATGGTACCAAAAGAAATAGGTACTAGAGAAAACTTACCTTCAAAATCATCAGAGCCTGATGTTGATTGCCAGATATAGTCTGGCTCAGGGTAGCCTTCATACCAAACTTCCTGCCATAGCGCTTGCCAAGTAACTTCTGGATGTTCATTATGAACACTAAATGCTTGTAAGCTTTTATTAGAAGCATCAAGAGGATCATTACCAATAATAATCAAGCCATTAGCCCGAGGCGCTATCGCAAACGCTTCTGGTTGAGCTGAGGAAAGCTTTCCTTGCCAAAGATGTGCCGAGCTGGTGGTATAAAAAACATTGACCATACCGTTATTGGTCATGGTGTAAAAACTCTTTCTATATTGCTCAGTATAAATAGCGGTTATCGCGTTTGATGCTTGGCTGTTTTTATCATTTGCATCAAAGGTTCTAATTTCTTTAAACTGACGACCTGATTCTGTTGAGACTTCAAACCACTGACTAACTCGACCACTACTATCACCAAGCAAAACAGAACTACTTCCTGAAAGCAGTGCCATAGAGGTGAGGTAAGTATCGCTATTATCTAGGGTCGGTGTAATTGTTGCTTTAAGGCTGACTTCTTCGTCATCGTTTAGTGAATACACATATACCGTTGAAGCGCTTCGGATAAAGGCTAAACTTAAATCGGGTGTTACTTTTATTTCATCAATGACATCATCAGTCAGCTCAATTTGTTGAAAAATAGTTTCGTATTCAACATCATCTCCATCACTAGAAGAACTGAAATCATCTTCAGCAATAAAGCTCGTTTTTATTAAACGTTTATCTTCAGTAAAAGCAACAAAAACAATTCTTTCATCATCCATTGCAAAGGCTAATTGAGAAAGCGGTGTTTGTTGTTCATCAATTATTAATGAACTTTGACCGAGGGGATAATTTACTTGAGGGATTATTTCACGGGTATCATTAGCATATTTAGCATAAAAACTTGGCTGAATTAGTAATGTTTTACCCTTGGTGGTATGAAGTAATTTATTCGCTGAAAAAGAGTTAACTACATTAACCACTTTTTCTTGATTGAAGTCTTCATTTGAAAGTAAAGACATAGAAAGCGCATTATCACCAACAGTAAACTGGTTGTCTGCTTCAGGTGCGCTGGCTTTTAAATGATAGAAATCAATGTTACCAGTTTCTGTAATTTCATAAGCCACTTCTTGTAACTCATCAACGCCAGTACTTAACACTTTTTCATTAGTTGTTAAGTCAAGACTAATACTAACCTTCGGCTCAATTTGTGCAGAGTCAAAAATAGGCTTTACGACGTAAAGTAAATACAAAAAAATCAGCACCAGGGTAAACAAAACGCTAATACCACCGAGGGTAATCAACCATTTTGCCAATGAATTTTTAACCCCACGGCTTCGATTCGAACTAATAAGACTTGCCACTTAATTAACCTTATTATCAACAAGCTAAAAATAGCTCATTGAATATAGAGAATATGATAAAAATAACTGAGCGAAGTATAAGTCAGTTATGTGACAATTTTATTACAGCAGAAAATCGGTTAGAAAATAAATTTTAGGGGAATAAAAAAGCAGCTCTAAATGAGAGCTGCTTGTTGAATATTCTTATTACCTAGTCTTGCGACTAAGAATTAACGGGGAGTTATTTGTTTAGCTCATTAATCATTAAATTGATTAATGGTTAAACTCAATTTCAACATAAGTAATAAGAATAAATTTTACAGAACAAGACGTTTAATTGAGTAATAGCTGGCTATTACTATCAAAAGCAACGATGTCGTGGAATGTTTAGAGCCTTTAATTCAAGAATTTAATATACCAAGGCATCGCTTTGTCTATACCCTGCTGAATCTTAAACTCAGGCTCAAAGCCAATTAAAGATTTTGCTTTAGAAATATCAGCCTGTGAATGTCTAACATCCCCTGCTCTAAAATCTTGATACGTAGGCGACTTTTGATAATCAACACCATTTGCTTGTAAGGCAACTTTCAAACTATTAAATAAGGTGTTTAAACTAGTTCTATCACCGAGGGCAACATTATACACTTGGTTTTTACCGGCATCATTTGCTGTTGCGGCTAAAATATTAGCTTGTACGGCATTTTCAACAAAACAGAAATCACGGCTGGTTTCACCATCACCGTTAATAAGTAATTCCTCGTTAGCAATCATCGCAGCTGTCCACTTAGGGATTACTGCAGCATAAGCGCCATCTGGGTCTTGTCTTTTACCAAAAACATTAAAGTAGCGTAAACCGGTGCAATTCAAACCATAGGTTTTATGAAACACATCGGCATAAAGCTCATTTACATATTTAGTGACTGCATAAGGAGATAACGGCTTACCGATAGCATCTTCGACTTTAGGCAATGCTGGGTGGTCACCATAGGTAGAACTTGATGCAGCGTAAACAAAGCTTTTAACTTGTGTTTCTTTAGCTGCCGTTAGCATAGTCAAAAAACCGGTAATATTTGCTGAGTTTGTTAATAAGGGATCAGCAATTGATCTTGGCACTGAGCCTAGCGCTGCTTGGTGGAGGATGTAGTCGACACCATTTTCGTAATGGCTTAATGCGGTTTGACAATCTTCCAATTGGCGAATGTCACCTTTAACAAAATAAAAGTTTTGCCATTGCTCTGCCGAAACCTGTGTTTGAACTTCATCAAAGTTGTGCTGATGACCCGTAGCGAAGTTATCTAAACCCACGACTTTCTGATTTAATAAAAGCAGTGTTTCTAAAAGATTTGAACCGATAAAGCCAGCACAACCTGTAATAAGCCAAGTCTTAGGTGAATTGAGTAGCTCTTGTTTAATCTTTTGAAATTGAGTCATTTTATTAAATAGTCCTTTCTTTAAAAAGACACCCTTAGCTGAATATTCAGCTAAGGGTATTTTGTGTATATCTAAGTGAGTTAAAGTCCAATAATTTATAAGCGAATATCAGCTAACTCTTTATCTAGCATATATTTCAAATCATAAATCACATGTTCTTCTTTCATCAATGCCTTAATTTCATCTGCAGATAATGCTTTAAACTCATCATGAGCCACTGCAAAAATAACCGCGTCATAGAAGCTAGGCTTAGGTGCTGAAATTAAATCAACATTATATTCATGTTTTGCGTCTTCAGGATTAACCCAAGGATCGTATACATCAACATTAATATCAAATTCAGCTAACTCAGACAAAATATCAACAATTTTGGTATTTCGCACATCAGGGCAATTCTCTTTAAAGGTTAATCCCATCACTAATACGTTAGCGCCATTAACCGGTAACTTTCTTTTAAGCATAGTTTTCACTAACTGTGAAACCACATATTCGCCCATAGAGTCATTAATACGACGACCCGCAAGAATAACTTCTGGGTTATAACCGATCGATTGTGCTTTATGAGTCAAATAATAAGGATCAACCCCAATGCAGTGACCGCCAACTAGACCAGGTCTAAACGGTAAAAAATTCCACTTAGTACCGGCGGCTTTTAATACTTCTTCGGTATCAATATTAAGTTTATTAAAAATGACAGCAAGCTCATTGATCAAGGCAATGTTTAGGTCTCGCTGAGTATTCTCAATAACTTTTGCCGCTTCAGCCACTTGTATACTTGATGCTTGATAAGTACCCGCAGTAATAATTGATTTGTATAAGCTATCAATGAATTCAGCAATTTGTGGCGTTGAGCCCGAGGTTACCTTTAAGATATTCGTTACTCGATGCTCTTTATCACCTGGATTAATACGTTCAGGGCTATAACCTGCATAAAAATCTTGATTAAACACTAAGCCAGAATGACGCTCAACTTCGGGCAAACAAATTTCTTCCGTTGCTCCTGGATATACTGTTGATTCATAAATGACAATATCACCTTTATTAATCACTTTGGCTAGCATAGCACTCGCTTTTACTAGTGGTGTTAAATCAGGTTGTTTGTGTTTATCAATAGGCGTCGGTACTGTGACAATATAGATATTACAATTTTTTAAATCGTCAACGTCAGCAGAATATGAAATAAATTCAGAATCAGCTAATTCTTCACTTGATACTTCTAAAGTAAAATCATGACCTTGTTTTAATTCCCCAACACGCTTGGTGTTGATATCAAAACCCAAGGTTGGATATTTTTTACCAAACTCTACCGCTAGCGGTAAACCAACATAACCTAAACCTATAATGCCTAGCTTCACATTTTCTAATGAGTGCAACATACTACGTCCATTTATTGTATTTATATTAGGGTCTGTTGAACTTTCGAGATTGTTTTTGCAGCGGTTTGTTGGGTATTTATACAAGGCAGAACCTTTGTCATGTGGTTGTTCCACATAAAAAGGCGATAACGCCGTAAAAATGACCAACAAACGCTGTCCGAAGGATTCGGCTAAAAGCGTCTTACTCATTGTTGAGTAGTATTTGCTTAGAATGACTAGGCTACACACTACTCGCCGCGATTAAAACGCTTTTATCTCGAACAAAATTTAACCGTGAAAGATCAACAGACCCTAATTACTGTTTTAAATATTTAGTAATAGATAATGATATAAACTTACCATTACCTATTGCCGTTTCAATTAAATACCACTGATAGCAGCAATTGCAACTGCCGAATTGTAGATTATGCCTGTTACACTAGTCCACAATGCCAAGTTGTTCATATACTCGGCATCAAGTGGTACAACGATGGTATCACCTGATTTTAAGCTATCACCGGCATCACTGCTAAACCAATTGCCACTCTCCATCATTTTAATACTACCATTAGCAGAAATAATATAGATTCGGTCTTCATCGGCGCGCTTTTTACTTCCACCACTTTGGGCTAAATAGTCATCTGCCGATAAATTAACGTCGTATACATGTGATGAAGTAACTTGTACTTGGCCGACAACATTAATTGAGTTTTTCATAGTAGGAACGTACAACACATCGCCGCCTTCAAGTAAGACATCATAGTTTTTGTTATCAACTACCCTAGGTAAATCAATAACTAAACGACCAACTGGCTGTACATTAGCCATATCAGCTAACATTTGCTGTACTTCAGCGTAAGACTGAGAATAGTTTTGATCAGTCATAGATTTAGAAGCCATTTCTATACGTAAATCCGCGGTCAACTTTAACAAGTTCTGTTGCTCAATTTCGCGTAGTTGCACACGCGTAAAAACAGAGCCATCTTGATGGGCAAATTTGGTAAAACCACCGGCCTTAGTTATTAAGTCGGCCAAACTCTCACCGCGACGTACCGTATACTTACCAGGGAAGACAAATTCACCTCGAAGTTCAACAACGTTATTTTCACTCCAAGCTGGAATTTGATGGATATTCAATCTATCTTTTGAGCTTAATAAAACATTATCTTTTTCATCGCCAGCAAGCGCAGCACTTAAACTGAACATTATGGACGTTTGTTGCGCCCTATGATTAATAATTTGATTGCGAGACACTTCCGCACGAACTACATAAGCCGACTCAGTCAAACCACCAGCAGCAGCAATTAAATCTGATATGCGGGCATTTTTAGCTAACGGGTATATCCCTGGAAACTTCACTTCGCCATCTGCTTCAACTAATTGGATGGGTTGACCGGACTTGCCTTGGCGTTTTAACTTTTCAATAATGGGCATCAATAGACGTTGACGAGAGAAAAGCGTTAACTCTTTAAGGTCAAGCTCTTCTTCTAACTCACCACCACTAAACTGAGCAATAGATTGTTCAACCAATTTCGCCGCTGCAGCTTCTTCACTATCAAGCTGATCGATTTGCTCACTATCACCGTACTTTAGCCAGAATTGTTTTTTCTTATACTTTTCTTTAGCTAATTGCTGTTCTTTTTTGGCGAGATTATCTTGAGTAAAAGCCAAAGAATCCAAACTAATTTTACTGTCGATTAATTTAATAATATTGGCAAAAACCAAAATCTTATCATTGCCTTGTAAGACAATATTATCCTTTGATTTTGGCGCTGAAATAGCTTTGGCTAAATCAAACTGTAGAATCTCAATATTACGAGCGATGTCGATTTCACGCACAACAATAGAATAATTAAGGTCAGCCGACTGTAATAAATGAGAATCAATATTAGGGAATATATCGGTAATACGCTGGCCTGCTTGCCACTGGTATTTTCCTGGGCGAGTTACCGCACCAATAACGGTAATAGATTGCTCAAACATCTCCGCAGCCTTCATTACATAAACTGCATCACCTGCTTGTGCTTTTTTAGCTAAATCATTGATGTTAGTTAGATCGATATCAACCACAGTACGTAAGGAGTCTTGATTATAACGTTCAACACGGGTTGTTTTAGCAAAGGCTGTTGGTAAAAGCCCACCAGACATAGCTAATACATCGTTAAAACTTTCATTTTGACTCAATTCATAAATAGCTGGGCGTCTAACTTCACCTTCAACACTGATAGCATTGCCTTTAGGTGCAATAAAAATAACATCGCCAGATTGCAATAATACGTCGCTACGTGAATCCCCTTTAATCAACAGGTCATATAGGTCAAGGGTAGTAACTAACTTACCAGCACGTTTAAGTTGGATATTACGTAAACTACCGATATCACTGATGCCACCCGCCGCAAAAATAGCGTGAGTAATACTAGATAATGAACTTAAAGTATAAGGCCCTGGTTTATGAGCATCACCTAAAACAAAAACACGCATAGAACGTAAAGAAGCGATACCGACAACAACATCTACACCAATAACTTTTTCTTTAATACGCGCGGTCAACAAACGCTTCATTTCATTAAATGATAAACCTGAGACTGTAAAAGGTCCATGAGAGGGGAAAATAATTTGCCCTTCACGGTTTACCGTTAATTCAAGTTCATCTTTTTCTTTACCAAATACTTGAATAGAGATCTTATCACCTGGACCAATGATATAATCTGCTGGAATAGCAATATCCATCATAGGGGCAAAAGTTTGTGGTGAATTAGCAAAAACATCATAACCAAAAGGTTTTAATTCTTCACTATCTTCTAGCTCCTCTGATTCTTCTTCAGATGTAGGATTACCTTCAGCATCGAATTGAGTTCCGCGTGGGAAAGTTTCGGTTTTGGCCGACTGACCTCCAGTTTTACCAGAAGCCTTCAATTGCTTCTCTAAAGTAGCGAAGTCAACACCCATGGTTTGAGCGAGAGCCTGTTGCTGTGACTTTGGCAGTTTTTTAAATTGCTCTATTTCCTGAGGCGATATTTCCTGAGCATACGCTTGCGTTGAATATCCCCCGAGAATAAAAGTAAGCACTATCATTAAAGTAACAATCGGAAAACTTAAAGAATAAGCTTTATAGCCTCTAAAAAAAATTTTGATGGGTTTTATCATTTTGCACTAATTCCTATATAGCCCTTACGGTAATAAATTTAAACTTAAGGCCTGCCTATCCCTGAATAATTTCAAGAATCTAATTCCAAGAACACTAAATTTAGTCACTGAATTTAGTGACGACAAAGTTTACCAGCATATCGTTATGCAAACAATATGTTAACCAAGCTAGACGCCTATAATATGGCGCGGTCTCTCAGTAAGCACTAGGAAACATTTCTCTACACCTCCCAAAGCAAGGTAATCATTGATTTATGCCAAAACTTGCCTTTATTTGTTCACACGGGTATAACACTCTCTTTACTAAAAAAGCTAAACTTAAAATTTTACGGTAAAAACTAACGATAATGATTATAAAAATAAAATCTAGGATAATGATATGACTCAACCTAATGCTGGTACGCTGTTTGGCCACCCAAAAGGACTTTTCCTTTTATTTGGTACTGAAATGTGGGAACGTTTCGGTTATTACGGCATGCGTGCCCTATTGGTACTTTATCTTATTGCCTCTGTTCAAGACGGTGGTTTTGGCTGGACCAATCAAGAAGCGTTAAGGCTCTATGGCTTTTTCACTATGGCTGTTTACTTAACACCAGTAATAGGTGGCTGGTTAGCTGATAACTATATTGGTCAGCGTAAAGCTATTATCTGGGGCGGGATAATTTTTTCATTAGGTTATTTTACCTTAGGTATTCCAAAGTCAATGATTGTTGGCATGGAAGAAACGGTATTTTACCTTGGTTTAGCACTTATTATTACCGGTAATGGTTTATTTAAAGCCAATGTTTCTAGTTTAGTAGGCGAACTTTATGACGACGGCGATCACAGACGTGATGCTGCTTTCACTATTTTTTATATGGGCATCAACTTAGGTGCTTTTTTAGCGCCAATAACTGTCGGTATATTAGGTGAGCAAGTTAACTGGCACTACGGCTTCATCTTAGCAGGTTGTGGTATGTTGATTGGTTTGGCACTTCAACTTACTTTGGCTAACAAATATTTAGGTGATATTGGTGTAGTTCCATCAGCTAAGCGCACTAAAGGTGAGCAAAAATCTCATGCGCCATTAACGTCTCAAGATATGGACCGCATGAAAGTTATCTTGATTATGAGCATGTTCTCAGTTGTTTTCTGGGCGGGCTTTGAGCAAGCAGGTGGCTTATTCACTATCTATGCTTCTGACTTTACTGACCGTACTCTCTTTGGTTTTGAAATCGCTGCTTCTTCTTTTCAATCATTAAACGCAATGTTCATTATTTTATTAGCACCTTTTGTTGCCTCAGTTTGGGTTAAGATGGGTTCAAATGAACCGACTTCTCCGAAGAAATTTGCTTTGGCGATGTTGTTTTTAGCCTTAGGTTTCTTCGTTATGTTCTGGGCTACTATGGTTCAAGGTGGTGACGTTGCAGTTAAAGTGAGCATGTTATTTCTAGTTTTTGCTTACCTATTCCATACCTTAGGTGAATTATGTTTATCACCAATTGGTTTATCATTGGTAACGAAATTAGCCCCACTTAAATTTACGTCATTATTAATGGGTATTTGGTTCTTCTTTACTGCCTTATCTAACTTCTTAGCCGCATTTATTGGCTCATTCGTTGGTGAAGGTGAAGAGATGGTTAATAATGCAGCAAACATCTTTATGGGTGTTGGTGTAGGTGCTTTAATTACCGGTCTTATCATCTACCTATCTGCTGGTAAGTTAGTTGAATGGATGCATGGTGCAGAAGGCGATATTCCTTCTAATTTAGAAGAGAAAATCGAACAAGAAATATCGGTTACTGGTACTCACGAAGGTGTTACTGAAACTCATAATTAATGAGTTGAGGTTACAATTTAGAGAATAATATTAAGCTGGGTGAGCAATCATCCAGCTTTTTTTATTTTTTAAACAGATGTTAAAGCAGATATTAATGTCGGCAATAATAGTCGATAATTAATAGCCGTTAACTATTTAATGATGAACCCAACAATGAATACTCGTTCACAATTACGAAAAGAAATCAGACAACGCCGTAATGCACTATCAGTAACTGAACAGTCTAATGCGGCTACGGCGTTAACAGAAAGATTGTCTAACCATAATCAAATCCAGCAAGCTAAGCGTATTGCAATCTACTTGAGTAATGATGGGGAATTATCAACTGCAAATTTTATAGATTGGTGTTGGCAGAATCACAAAGACGTTTACCTACCAGTAGTACATCCTTTCAGTAAGGGGAACTTACTATTTTTGCATTACCAACAAGATACCAAGTTAGTTAGCAATATGTATGGCATTTTAGAGCCACAATTAGATGTCACTAAAGTTTGTCCGTTACAGCAGCTTGATATTATTTGCACGCCTTTAGTAGCTTTTGATAATTCTGGCGCGAGATTAGGCATGGGTGGTGGATTTTATGATAGAAGCCTCGCTCAGTGGCAACAGACAAAACTTTACCCTATTGGATTAGCGCACGACTGCCAGCTCGTTGAAAAGGTTCCTACCGAAAGTTGGGATATTCCTTTACCCGAAATAATTACACCAAGTAAAAACTATCAATTTATTTAGCTGTTTCAGCTTAGAGTCGACGTATTATTAGTACAAGTTAATAGCTGCACACAAATTACGGCCCGACTAGTTCTAAGCTTTACATCGGCTAATGCTACATTTTGAGGTAGCTTGTATATAAGCAGTAGAAAAATGACTACTCTAGATGAGTGGCCATTCAAACGAGGAAAAAACTTGTTGCCATTGATCATCAAACGGCGCTGATATTTTGATTCTTTTATTGCTAATGGGATGATTAAATTCTAATGATTTAGCTATTAACATCAAACGTTTAAAACCAAAGTGCTCGATAAAAAATGGGTTTTGCTTGTTATCGCCGTAGTTTATGTCCCCTAAAATAGGATGACGTAAATGTGCTAAATGACGACGAATTTGATGACGTCTGCCAGTAATAGGGCGTACTTCAATTAAAGAATACCGAACACTATCAAATTTACCGACTTTTATTGGTAAACTCGCTTGTTGCTTTACTTGATAATAACTCTGCGCAGATTGTGCTGGTTTGTTATGACTAACATTTTTATCCCCCAACTTATCTAGCTTTTCTTTCAGTGGATGATCAATTAAGTCTGCAGGTACTGCTAAGTGGCCACGTGCTAAAGCATAATAGGTTTTCACCATAGCTAAATCACTACCATCGATATTTCTATCAGTAGTAAGTTCTTCGACTTGATCTTGCTGTACCACCTGAGTTTTATGCTGAGCATTGCCCTTAAGCTCATCGTCAGAATTTAAGTTAGCTTGACTACTTTTATTGGCAAAAGCTTCACTTAGCTTGGTAGCAACATCTTTAGTTAAAGCAAAAAGAAGTACACCCGAAGTCGGTCTGTCTAGTCGATGAACGGGATAAACATATTGCCCTACTTGATCACGAACTAACTGCAAAGCAAAATAAATTTCATCTTTATCCATATAACTTCGATGAACAAATAATCCTGCAGGTTTATCAACCGCTACCATAAATTCATCTTGATAGAGGATATTAAGTATCGGCTTTTCTTCTGGCCCTATAGCCTGATTTAAGTCCTGAGTTAAGTCCTGAGTTAACAACCGATCTGAGTTTAAGTCCATTTTAACATCCATAGTTTGTTTCATTCCTATAATAGCGTTATCGATATCAATCATTGTGTTTACCTTGTTCAGTCAATGTATTATCTATTTTTTGGATAACATCAAGTAAAGGTTGGGCATTAGTTGATAAGCACTTAAAAGTCTCTTCAGCCATTGGCGTTAAAGAAATTCTTGCAGGCAATGATTGTTGTTGATTTATCATCATAGCTATCTTAGGAATAAATAAAAATTGTAACCATTGCTCAAATGCTAAAGTATCACAGCAAAAAGGTGCGCTACTTGAAAGCTCTGCTGCACTTGGCGGCTGTATTTGCCAAAGCTTAAGTAATTTAAGCTCAATAGTTAACTCTTCAAGCAAAGCACTGATACGTTCTGGGTCTTTTTTTATCATCATTTGTGATTGTTTACGGTCGGTTCTTCAAGGTGATTGGTTAAGATCGATAATTACAGGTAAATTATTTCAGATAAATAATTTTACTATGTTAATGGCGCCATTATCCTTATAATAAGACGCTATAACAAGCGGCAATATTTTTGACTTTATGACTGACACAGCACCAGCAGCGAACATAGCTACCCTATCAGAATTACTTAAACTTTCAGGTTCACAATACCGCCTTTATGATATTGGTCGACTAGTTAGTAAATTACCTAAAGAGCAATTTGAAAAAGTTGAATTAAATCAATTGCCCTATCCTACACCTACTCAAGGGTGTGCTTGTATTGCTATAGCATTTTGGCAGAAACAATCTTCACAGCCTTATTTATGGTTATTGAAATTACCGCTTGATGAGCATGGCTTATTAAACCAAGGGGCAAGAAACCACTTTATTGCTATTATTGTTGAAGCTTTAGGTGCTGACTTAACTCAAGAAACCTCTAAAAAACAGGAAGAGTTACTCAGTAGTAACCCTTACCTTTTCACTCCAGCACAATATAAATTAGCTAGCTTAAACAGCAAAATAAAAGTTGATTTAAAGCAACAACCTAGTGCGTATTTCTCCCCTTTTAAACAATACCTCAGTCATGGTTCTGATTGGAATAACTGGCAAGCTGTGGGCGTACAAGGTATTACCGATTTTATTGCGAGAATTAAGCATGATAATCATAGTGAGTTGTTACTCAACGCGCTGCCTCACTTGCCTGACGAAGTGCTGTCTCCCGTTTGTAGCGCCTTAGAAAATGAGCAATATCCTGTTGATTTAATTGACGCACTGGTAGTTGCATTAGAAAGCGCACTAACAAGCCCACAAACATCTACAAAAGCAATGCAGTTGCTACGCGCACTGGCAGCCAATAGTCACCATATTCATGTGAAAAAAATCATAGAGCAGCTTTTGAGTAAACAACAAGTAAGTAGCGAGTTACTCATCACTTTATCTGGAAGATGCTGGCAGGCATTAGCTGATGAAAAAATGCTTATGTGTTATTTTGAACATTTACTCCGTAATAATGACTTACCATTATTTTCTAGCATTTTTAAAGACTTAGCGACTATCCCACTAATTAGACCTGTTGCTTTCCAATGCATTCGCAGTGAAAATCGTTCACCGGCACTAGCACAAGCTATTGGACAGTTATTTAGCCAAACTTAGTTATTCTTAATTGTGGAAAGTATCATTTATGGAAAATATTTATTATTTATTACTTTTTTGTTTATTTTGTTGGTACTTTGTTTATTTAAGACAAGTATCTGAAGCAGCTAAACGTCATGTTCATCGTTACTGTAAAGACGGTGGTTTGCAGTTCATCTCACTGGCAAGACGCTCTAGTAGATTCAAATTTACCAAGAAACACGGCCCTTGCATTTATAGTGTTTTTGACTTTGATTTTAGTGGTGATGGAGAATCAAACAATCAAGGCTGCTTAACACTTTATGGCTTAAAGCTAGAGAAAATCGATTTACCCGCTTACCGAGTGAATTAATACTGATTTAGCATAACCATTATTATGGTTATGCTAAATCATGAATACCAATAATTAAGTGTTATGCTAATAAGCAACAAACACCTAATTTAACTATCTTTTTGGAGTTTTCGTGCCATTTTTACAAGCAGCTTTTTGTCTAAAAGGGTTTGATGATCGTAGTCGATTTTTTACAACATCAATAATTGCTATTTTGGGCTTTATCTTTTGCTCTGCAATTTTCTCTAGTTATATAGTAGTTAGTTTTACCATATTATTAATATTAACCGCTGTACTTACTTGCAGTGCAAAGCGCCGCTTACATGATGCTAAACTTAATAAAAATTGGCAATTGGTACCAGGCGGTCTGCTTCTACTTACTGGTGTTTTGAGCTTACTTCTTGAGAACAGCAGCAGTTATTATTTATTGATTTTACCGGTATTAAGTGCAGCCCTTCTCCTTACCTACCCTAGTAAAGGTACAAAAGAAAAAAATAATTATATTTTGGGTTATTACGGTCCTGTTGACCTTAGTCGCTATAAACAAAAAACCGTCGTCATGAAAACTCATAATCAACGCATTGAGCCAACGTTAGCTGCTAATGGCGCTAGTGAACAGCTTTATGCATATGACACTATCGCTGAACAAAATATTACACCTAATGAGCAATCTGATTATGACCCTGAGAGTAAACATACTGATATTGGCGAACTTATTCGCATAACGTTTCTTGGTAATCGTAAATTACAGCTAGGGATTATCGCCATTGTATCGCTAATTTTTATCGCAGTATTGGTTAATAGCGCAATTAACGCTATCAATCCACCACAGGAAAATACTAATAGTGTTGAATTGGGTGAAACGAAAGTGTCGCCTAACAATGTACCTGTTAATATCCTTGCCAATAAAAATCATTTACTCGCGATGCCTGATAATTTCAATTTATACTTATCAGAGTATCAAGGCGTAATTATTCATTGGCAAGCCGATCAAGTTGCTAATGGCGAGCTCTGGTCACAATTATCAATAAACGGTGATAAAAGTTGTCAAAGTATTAAGTTTAATAAGGGCTCTTCAATCCGTCCTTTAACTGTATTGGTTGAAAATGGTAGTGAATATTTTGCTAGTTTTTCACCCCTTGATAGTGGCGAGTTAATACAAGCGCTAGCTTTTCGCGGTAAATTTTCACTCTGTGGTTATAGCTTTTCTCTTAAAGGAAGCCAAGCGGTATTGGGTAAGCACAATCAATACGCACCTTTCTTAGAGCAAGACGCATAAATAAGTAATTTATTTTCAAAAAATAGATACAAAAAAAGCTGCTCAATATTATTGGCAGCTTTTTTAATGTTCTTTGGGCTATCAAAAGCTTTTAATAAAAGACTTATTGAGCAAAGCCAATACCCGCTTCTATTAAACTCGCATAAACACTTTTCATCGCAACGGTATTCTCAGTAAGAGAATCATCCCACTTATCACGCTTTTCGAACCCTAAGTCACTAATTTTAAAATAATGATCTGTTTTTATAGCACTTTTATCTAAACAAGCTTTTGTACAACCTAACGCACAGCCATCAATGGCTATAATAGGTCGACCTGATTTAGCCATTGCCAGAATAGGCTCTATTTTACCCACTACGCCAGCAATACAAGACATCTCAGCAATCCCATCACCATCAAGGGTTAATGAAATATTATGCGCCATTTGCGCAAGGTTTGAGCAACCAGAACAAGAGTAAACTATTGGTTTACAATTATTTTTGTCACTGATTATTTTCGATAATTTATGTACATTCGACATTAAAGTCACTCCTTAGCTACCTATTAGTTACCTTACTAGCGCTGGCAACATTACCAATAGGAGCATTTTAACAAGTAAACATAACGACGAATTGATTTAGATCATTACAGTAAATAATACCCATGATAGATCTGTGGTTATTTGTACCATTCTGTAACTATTTGTTTTATTTTCACCATATCTAAGTGTGCTTGACAGGCTTTACTTACTCGCTCAATGGCCTGTTCTTCAAGTATTTCAATACTGGGCGCTTTACTTACATCATAACCAAGCCAATTCATAAAGAGCTGTAAAGCCTCGGGTTGATCAAACAGTCCATGCAGATAACAACCTGCTATCTGACCATCATCACTTAATAATCCCTGTCCCTCACCTTCAATAGTCAGTAAGTGAGATAATTTATCCCCGTCATTAATAAGAGTGCTCACACCGGCATGAATTTCATAACCACTAATATTGGCGTTTTGCAGCGTCAATTCCAAAACACCTGAAACATTAATTAACGTTTTTTTAGATTCTAATACTGTATTCATCGCAAAATAGCTTAAGCCTTCGCTTACGCCAGGTTGCCCTTCTAACCCTTCGGGGTCTGCAATCAACTCTCCTAACATTTGATAACCACCGCAAACCCCAATCACCTTGCCTTGATAACGTAAATGTTTCGCAATATCGTCATCCCAGCCTCGTTGACGTAAAAAATCAAGGTCACTACGGACATTTTTGCTACCAGGTAAAATAATAAGATCACAAGCTGGAATAGCTATTTTTTCAGGATTAATCTCATCTTTCGATCCCTTAGCAAAAAGGAACTGACAATCAATATCTTCATGATGGCGCAGAGCATCAAAGTCCGTATGATTACTCATATGTGGATAAACTAAGACCACAACACGAACTTTTGATGAAGTCGATGTCCCTTCTACGAGTGCCTGTTTTGTTACTAATGCATCTTCAGAAGAAATATCTAAGCCGTGTAAATAGGGTAAAACCCCCAGCACAGGTTTATTGGTCTTTTCTTCTAACCATGTCAACCCAGATTCGAGTAATTTAATGTCACCGCGAAAGCGATTAATCACAAAACCAACGACTCTGTCTTGCTCTGATTGTGACAACAACATCAAGGTACCAACTAGCTGTGCAAAAACGCCACCTTTATCAATATCAGCAATAATTAAAACCGGACAATCGACGGCTTCGGCAAAGCCCATATTAGCAATATCCCCCTTGCGTAAATTTATTTCTGCTGGACTTCCTGCTCCCTCAACAACAACCAAATCATACTGTTGTGTTAACCGCTGATGTGAACTCAGCACAGCCTTCATAGCCACTTTTTTATAATCTTGGTACTCACTAGCCTCCATATTTGACGATGATCTATGCATAAGCGCTTTACCGTGAACAATAACTTGCGCGCCAGTGTCGCTATTAGGTTTGAGTAAGATAGGATTGAAATCTACATCTAACGCTAAGCGCGCCGCTTTAGCTTGCAACGCTTGTGCTCGCCCAATTTCACCACCACAAGGAGTAACCGCACTATTAAGCGCCATATTTTGGGGTTTAAAGGGTGCTACGTTAATGTGTAAATCTGAAAACACACGACACAGGCCCGCCACTAGCGTCGTTTTCCCAGCATCAGAAGTTGTTCCCTGTATCATCAAGGTTTTACATTGACTTGATTGCGCTATCTCAAAAGAGCTGGATGTAGAATGGCTGTTACTTTGCTTAGCTTTCATTTTATTTTTCCTCAAGAAACGGCATAGCAATGGTCGTTACTTGTTGGTTTAATTGCTGGTACTGTGTTTGCTTTACTGCTTGATCAAATTGTTTATCTTGATAAGGCTGACTAATCAAAATGCGGGAAATGCTACCATGACCAATCTGTAATTTTTGATGCCAGCTAGCTTGTTGCCAATCTAGCGCTAATATATTTGCTAATATCATGCGAATCACGCCACCATGAGCAACAACTAAAATTCGTCTAGGTTTTTTTCTAAAGGTGTCCGATTCTTTTTTGACCTGCCCCTGCTCTAGTTGAAAACTTTCTTCTTGTTTAGTAACAATGCCTATTTGCTGTTGTATCAAGTTTTGCCAAGCTTTCATTACTCTGTGATGAAAGTCTGACAGAGTTTCACCTTCTGGTAATATAATGTCAGCAGGTGCCTGAAAAAAGGCTTCGAGTTGTGACCAAAGCAATTGAGTTTTCTCATCAACTTGATGTTCAGCTTCAAAATCACTACCTTCGAAGAGAAGATCATCAAAAGGTACACCATCAAAGCACCCGAAGTTCATCTCTTGTAACTCTGGTGATATCTCTAAAGGTAATTGGCATAACAATGAAAACTCTGTCGCTAGATTCTGGCAACGTATCAACGAAGAGGAGACAACACTTTGATAAGCATTAGACGTTTTTTGTTGTGCCATTAAACGTTCAAGTAAACGCGCATTTTCTGTAGCGATAGCAGCAACATCAGTAGAGCCATATAAAGCAGGCTTACCCAAGACTTTAACATGTCTTATTAAGTCAATTTCAATCATATTAAGCTCACGACTTACACATCATTATTTTTTATACAAAGCGGTATACCAGCGGTGACCAAAGTCACTTTATCGGAAACTTCTGCAACCTTCTGGTTTAACCAACCACAATAATCAACATATAAACGCGTAGATTCACCCATTGGTATCACACCTAAACCTATCTCATTACTGACAATAACTATATCCGCATCGATAGCGGCTAAGCGCGTGGCTAATCTGTCTATTTCAGTTTGTAAATGTTGGGCTTGCTGATCACGACTCTGTTCATCAACAGCATAAAGTTGATTGTTTAGCCATAGTGTTAAACAATCCAGTAAGTAGACATTATTGTTATCAAGATTACTTAATCTTTCAGCAAGTGCTAATGGACACTCAATTAATTGCCAACTATCACCTCTATCTTTTTGATGTTGAACTATTCTATTGTCCATCTCAGGATCAATGGCCGTTGCTGTAGCAATATAAACCGTTTTCTTACCGTGTTTTACTGACAATTCCAGTGTTTGTTGCTCGGCAAATCGTGACTTACCCGATCTAGCGCCACCTAAAATAAAATGAATCATCCTATAACTCCGGTAGAATAAAGTCCTGTGAAAATATCTTTATCAATATAAGAAACAAGTGTTAAATAAATAAGTAGCTCAGAGAGTTGCTGTCCTGCACCCAAACAGTCACCGGTAAAACCACCTATTCTCGCCATGAGCCACTGCTTAAATAGCCAGCGAAACAACACTAAAACGATCAACAATGAGAAAATTACTTCGCTAGAATAAAAAATGAGCGGAGCTAAACCTATCAAGAGTAAAAGAGTTAATTCTGATGAGGATTGTGCTTGGGCTAATGGTTTACTCTTACTTTGTTCAATATCACTCACATAAGGCATAGAAGAGATTAAGCTTCCAGCAACTGCTCGGGATAAAGCTTCTGCTAATATAATAGCTAAAAGTAAGTGATTACTATCTTGCTCAGCTAGGTTTACCAGCAATGTAAATTTTAATAATAAAGCCATCACTAAGGTAACGGCACCATAAGTACCGATTCGACTATCTTTCATAATAGTCAGTCGTTTTTCTATTGTGAAAGCACCGCCTATGCCGTCAGCCATATCAGCTAGACCATCTTCATGAAAAGCGCCTGTTAATAACAAGCTTATCGTCATAGTTAACAATATAGATATATTGGCGGGTAAAAAGGTACTAAAGCAGACATAACTTAACGCGAGAAATAAACCAATGACTAAGCCCACTAAGGAGAAGTATCGATTAGCTTTATTTAATAAGGCTTCTGAATAATCCATGGTTTTAGGAACAGGTAAACGAGTAAAAAAGCTTAACGCCAAATAAAATAAATTAAGCTGCGCAGTTATTTTACCTTTTAGGCGCTCATTTACCCGTACAATCATACTGTGACTCCCGCACTTTCAAAGCTAGCCATATTATTATAAAAACTTGCAGAGGCTTTTATTAAAGGCAAAGCAAGTGCTGCACCTGTGCCTTCACCTAAGCGAAGACCTAGATTCAATAAAGGTTGGCTGCTTGACTCATTAAATGTTTGCGCCGAGATCAGTTCTTCAAGCAATATTTGATGGGCATGTTCTTGAGAAACGTGAGAGAAAATTAAGTAGTTGGCTACATTTTTATCTAAGCGCTGTGCTACTAAAGCAGCGACACTGACAATAAATCCATCAATGACAACCGGTATGCTAGCAGTCGCCGCTGATAATATAGCAGAGACCATTTGAACTATCTCAAAACCGCCTAACTCAGATAACAGTGATATAATCTCATCTTGAGTTAAATTTTCAAAATTATTCTCTGATATCTTAACTCGTTGAAGTGCGCTTTCAATTAAGGCTATTTTTTTCTCTAATTGCTCATCAGTAATGCCGGTACCGCGTCCAACACATTCTTGAACACTAAATAAAGTTAAAGCCGACATTAATGCAGCAGCAGAACTAGTATTAGCAATGCCCATTTCACCTAATAACAATATCTCAGCGCCTTGGTCAACTTGTGCATCAACTAGTTGTCTTGCATAGTCGAATCCTTGCTCTACTTGTATGATTGACATAGCGCTTTGAACTGAAAAATCACTTGTTCCTGCGCCAAGTCGTTGCTCAATAAAGTTGACACTATTCATTGCATCCCCTGCGCTTTGAGGGGCTTCATCAGGGGAGATAGGCTGTAATATACCGCAATCGATCACAGTTAAAGCGATATCATTACTTTGACAAAAACAATTTATCGCGGCACCACCTCGTAAAAAATTAATTACCATCTGTTTAGTCACTGCACTGGGCGCAATACTGACATTATGATCATTTATACCGTGGTCTCCAGCAAAAACTAGCATAATAGGATTATTTATACTGATTTGGCCAGAACGCTTAAGGTCAGAATTACTAAAATCTGCGCGATTAAAGTCCAAGCTTTTTTGATGCCTTTGCTCAGTGATCAAAGCAAGTTGCAGAGCCAAAGGCTCTAGTGCCCCTAATGCACCTAATGGTTTAGTTTTGTTATCAATTTTGGTTTGTATAAATTCTAAGGCTTTTACATTTAAAGACGAGATGGGGATCATTGGGATAGTCTAAATAGTTGTTGAATATAGAAAAATAATGACATTATTTTAAGCTATTTAAATCACTAAAAACATAACTCTTTTTCACTATGATATGTCGTTAAATACATCATAATTTTATGTTCTGACATAAGATGTTAATATTTTACCTAATAACATTTACTCCGATGTTAACTAGGAAAAACTGTTAAAACTCTGTACCATCAGTACTAGAAAGTATTTATACCAATCAAACTAACTTATTGGTATTACCTTAAAATTTTACGTCAGGCTGATATAGTTTTATGAAAACATATGCAAAATATACCCTTATCCTTTCTAGTGTTTTATTAACAAGTTGCGTTAATCAAAATACAAAAATTGCCACAAACATCATGCCCACCACTAATGCTTGCACTAAACTCGATTTACTTAAAAGTGCTTATTATGATGATTTTTCTTCATTAAAAGAGATCAATGTTGCAGGGCGAGTGAGTAATATATGGAAAGCTAAATATCAGCTTTTTGGTGAAAACTGCCAGGTTTTTTCATGGGGTGGCAAACAGCATACCTATTCTTGCAACCTAGTAGCGCCGAATGAAGAAACTGCTAAAAGCTATTACCAAAGTGCTAAAAGAGTCACGCAGGAGTGCTTAGGTGAACAGTGGCAGTTGGAAGAAAGTAAAAGAAAACATGACGATGGTATGAAAACAACCTTTACCAATCATGATGCCGAATCGAATGAGAAAGTGACTTTTTCAACGCACTTAGTACCAACGTCAGGTTTATTTTCCACGACATGGACAATTTACTATTATGTTGGCAATAGCTCAAAGCCAAGTAATAATAAGTAATAACATTCATGAGTCTGATTTAATAGTCAGGCTAAAGATTACTAGATAAAATAAGTATACTTATTTTATCTAGTAAAAAGCTGATATTTACCCAGTTTAACCTAGGTAAATATCAGTTTTTGTCATTCACAATCTGAAAACTTAATCGTTTCTAGTTATCTGTAGAGTCAAAACCATCTAACGTTACACCTGATAATCCGCCTGTACCGCCCTGCTCATTATTGCGCAATTTAATCATTAAACGTAAATCATTCGGCGAGTCAGCATGATGTAATGCATCCGCATAAGTAATCATGCCGTGTTGATAATGGTTGAATAATGCTTGATCGAACGTTTGCATACCTAACTCATTTGATTTTTCCATTACCTCTTTAATACCACCAATATCTCCTTTTTTGATGAGTTCACTAATATAAGGAGAATTAAGTAATACTTCGATGGCAGCTATTCGGCTATGACCATCTTTTGTCGGTACAAGTTGTTGAGCAATAATGCCGCGAAGATTTAACGCTAAATCAAATAACAACTTCCCATGCTGATCCGCTGGCACAAGGTGCATAATACGGTCAATAGCTTGGTTTGCATTATTAGCATGTAAAGTAGCTATACATAAATGCCCAGTTTCTGCAAAACTAAGCGCATGCTCCATTATCTCTTGGTTTCGAATTTCCCCAATTAAAATAACATCAGGCGCCTGACGTAATGAGCTTTGCAGTGCCGCATCAAAGGATACAGTATCTAAACCAACTTCACGTTGAGTAATCATACTTTTTCCGTGCTCATGAACAAATTCTACCGGGTCTTCAATGGTAAGAATATGGCCATAAGAGTTGCGGTTACGATAACCTATCAATGATGCCATTGATGTCGATTTACCCGTACCTGTACCACCAACAAATAGCACCAAACCTCGTTTAGACATAACAACATCTTTTAGAATCGGTGGTAAACCTAGATCATCAACATCGGGAATATCTGTAACGATACGACGAACAACCATACCCGCCATATCTCGTTGCCAAAAAGCAGAAATACGAAAGCGTCCTATATCATCAATTTCAATCGCGAAGTTACATTCTTTGTCGGTATTAAATTGATTTTTTTGCTTATCATTCATAGCATCAAATACTAATCCTAAAGATTGTTCCGCAGTTAAAACCACATCATCTATAGGCTGTAATTCACCATTTATTTTAGCGCTTACCGGTAATTTAGCCGTAACGAACATATCAGAGGCATCTTTTTTTACCATTCTTTCTAATAATTCATGAAGATTCATTTACTGTCCTCTTTTCCATTCATTTATACATTCACAAAACATCATTTTTAAAAACCTGAAAATTGATTTTTATCGACCGCTTTTTCCATCGCATCTTGTTTAGTGATCATGCCTCGGTTAACAAGATTTTGTAGACATTGATCCATAGTTTGCATGCCATGTTGCATACCGGTTTGAATCGCAGAGTACATTTGGGCAATTTTATCTTCACGGATAAGGTTTCGAATAGCAGGAACACCAATCATAATTTCATGAGCAGCAACACGTCCACCACCGACTCTTTTAATTAGCGTTTGTGAGATTACCGCGCGAAGTGACTCTGACAACATTGAGCGGACCATCGATTTCTCTTCGCCTGGAAATACATCGATAATACGGTCAATAGTTTTTGGTGCTGAAGTTGTATGTAAGGTACCAAAAACTAAATGACCCGTTTCTGCTGCGGTCATTGCTAATCGAATGGTTTCTAAATCACGCATTTCACCTACTAAAATAACATCGGGATCTTCACGCAATGCTGAGCGTAATGCCGCTTCAAAACTTAACGTATCTCGATGAACTTCACGTTGATTGATTAAGCATTTCTTATTTTCATGTACAAATTCTATTGGATCTTCAATGGTTAAAATATGATCGTGCTTATGATCATTAATATAATCGACCATCGCAGCTAACGTAGTTGACTTACCCGAGCCGGTAGGGCCTGTAACTAACACTAAGCCACGTGGTGTATCTGATATTTCACGGAATATTTCAGGACATCCTAAATCATCAAGTGAAAGAATTTTACTTGGGATTGTACGAAATACTGCTGCGGGGCCTCTATTTTGATTAAAAGCATTAACCCTGAAACGTGCTAAGTTTGGTACTTCAAATGAGAAATCGACTTCTAAGTTTTCTTCATATTCTTTACGCTGACGATCATTCATAATGTCATAAACTAACGCATTAACATCTTTGCCATCAAAGGCTGGAATATTAAGTTTACGTACGTCACCATCAACACGAATAGCCGGCGGTGTGCCGGTTGATAAATGTAAATCTGATGCGTTATGTTCCACACTAAATGCAAGTAGTTCGGTAATATCCATAAAAGCCTCTTTTTATAGGGTGATAAAAAATAATGATATTATCTTTTATCGGTGATTATTTAATAGGTAATAATTTAATAGGTAATAATTTAATAGGTTATACTAACCAGAAAATAAGATAAGTTAACATAGCTCAATATTTAACATGATAAATATAAAAGATAATCTTAATAAAATTAAAGCGCAAATTCAGCAAGCTTGTCAACAAAGTGGTCGATTAACTCCCCTTGCCGAATTATCAAAACAATCATCTCCTGTATCGCTATTAGCCGTTAGTAAAACTAAGCCAACTTCACTCGTTGAACAAGCGTATCTAGCAGGTCAACACGATTTTGGTGAAAATTACCTGCAAGAAGCGGTAGAGAAAATAGCAGAGTTAACACATCTACCAGAGATAGTTTGGCACTTTATTGGTCCTATCCAATCGAATAAAACGAAACAAATTGCTAGTAATTTCTCTTGGGTTCATAGTGTTGACAGAGAAAAGATAGCCTTGCGTCTTAATCAACATCTCAAGGATGATAATTGTCACAATACTCCGCTAAACATTTGTTTACAAGTGAATATTAGCAATGAAGAGTCAAAGTCAGGTATAACTATTGAGCAGGTTTTTTCTCTTGCTAAAATTGTTGATAGTTGTGATAAACTCACCCTGCGAGGCTTAATGGCTGTTCCTGAAAAAAATGCCCCTAAAGCCTGTTATGAACAAATGCAGCAACTGTTTATCCAACTTAAAAAGCAATATCCCAGCGTTGATACTCTCTCTCTTGGCATGTCTAATGATTTAGACAACGCTGTAGCCCACGGTTCAACCATGGTAAGAATTGGCACCGCCATTTTTGGTGCCAGAGAAAATAAAATTTAACCATTAATCGTTTAGGAACCCCTTTTATGAATAAAATAGCCTTTATAGGTGCCGGCAATATGGCACGCGCCATAATTATTGGTTTAGTTAATTCTGGTATCACTCCCCAAGACATTATAGTAGCCAACCCTTCTGAAGCTAAGAGACTAAATTTAGCGACAGAATTTGGTGTGTTACAAACGGACGATAATATCAAAGCCAGTGAGTTCGCCGACGTAATTGTGCTTTGTGTTAAACCACATTTTATCACTGATGTTTGTTTTCAAATAAGCCAAGCAATCGATATAACAGGAAAGCTATTCATTTCTGTTGCTGCTGGGACTACCGTTGAACAAATTCAATCAGCGTTATCAAAAGGCGAGACGACAAACCTTGCTCCTGTAGTTCGTGTAATGCCAAACACTCCTTCTCAACTTGGTCTAGGTATGAGTGGTCTATTTGCTTCCAAAGAAGTTACTGTAGAACAAAAGGCCAGCGCAGAAAAAATTACTAACGCTGTTGGCAAAAGTATTTGGCTCGACACAGAAGATAAGATTAATAATATTATCGCTGTTGCTGGCTCTGCTCCAGCCTACTATTTCTTGTTTATGGAAGCGATGGAACAACAAGCAAAACAGTATGGTTTTTCTGAAGAAGAAAGCCGTATGTTAGTGCAACAGACCGCGCTTGGTGCTGCCCAAATGGTGGCTCACAACAGCGCCCCTATCAGCGAATTGCGCGCTAATGTCACCTCAAAAGGTGGTACAACACATGCCGCAATAGAACGTTTTAAGGCTGATGGTATAGAAGAAATAGTTAAAAATGCCATGAATGCCGCTATTGCTCGTGCTGAAGAAATGGCTAAATAAAAACGTATTAAATTAATTCTAACAAATTCAAAGTAACTCAAATTAAGTAGAGGAAAAAAAATGGAAGCAATTATTTATTTGCTTAGATTCGTCTTCGACGCCTTGTTAATGATTTTAATCATGCGTGTATGGCTACAATGGGTTAAAGCTGATTTTTATAATCCATTAAGTCAGTTTATTGTCAAAGTAAGTAACCCGTTAGTAATACCACTTCGCCGAGTTATTCCTGGGCTAGGTGGCTTAGACTTAGCAACAATACTCATTGCTTATGTAGTAGCAACATTGAAATTTGTTACCCTCGCTGCTTTGTCCGGTGAGAGTTTAGGCGTGTTAGCTTTTTACATCGGTTTATTAGTATTATTAAAACAAGCTGGATTTCTACTCTTTGTTATCATGATTATTATGGCGATCATGAGTTGGGTTGTTCAAGGTTATAATGCAACGTTAATGGTTCTTAGCCAATTGACTGAACCTTTTTTAAACCCTATTCGTAAAATAATACCCAATATGGGTGGTTTAGATTTATCGATGTTATTGGCCTTTTTGGTGATGAATGTCATTAATATCTTACTTTCGAACTCATTACCTTACTGGGGTGCGTTGTAAAACAATAGTATTTTTTTTGGTCTGTTCTATACTAAAGATATGTAATAGAACAGACTTAAATCCTCTATATTTTTTTGGAGCTCCACATGAAAACTTCAATCATAAAATTATTTATTGCCTTTAGTCTTAGCTTGTTTTTGATGAGCAATGTTAGTGCTGAGAACATGAAAAAACTAGGCAATATGAATGTGCATTATATGGCTATTGGTTCAACATTTTTTACGCCTGAAATTGCTAAAGTCTATGGCATTACGCGTAGTCGATATAATGGTTTAATCAATATTTCAGTATTAGATAATAGCCAGAAAAATACTCCATCAAAAACGGTTAGTATTACGGGAAAAGCCAAAAATAATCTAGGTCAATTTAAAGATTTAGAGTTTAAAGAAGTCAAAGAAGGTGGCGCTATTTATTACCTTGCGCAGGTTAACTATAGCAATGAAGAGACGATTCACTTTGATATCATGATTAATGATGGCAAAGAAAAGCAGCAATTGAAATTCTCGCAAACCTTCTATGTGGATTAATAGGCTGACATAGTTTAATTATTAACATATACCCGTGACCATTCAAAATACATGTTTCAGTGGGAGAAAAAAACGATTTAGGCAAGGCATTAATTGTAGAGAATGGTTGTTCAGGAGAATATGCTCCTGCATTCTCTAATAAACTACATCCATGTAGCGTCTTTCTCTACAATCAATAACGACGTATAAATCATTTTTAGCCCCATCGTAGAAGCGCTTGAGCAATATCATTTTATTGTTGCGCCAAAGAAATAGGGAATAACCCTAAATTAATTGACGCGCCTCAAACTGAAATTGCTCAAGCACTCTGAATCGAGCATCTTGAATGATTACGGGTATATATTCAGATATAAAGAGCTTTTAAAAGCTCTTTTTTTTGCTGTTAACTTTAGCGAAACATCCATTTCTAGGATAGAATAGCGCGATTATAGTCCCATCAATAAAGCTCCAAATAGCCACAGGTAACCATCATGTCAAAAGTTGTATTAGCCACTGGAAATCAAGGTAAAGTTAAAGAATTAGCCCATTTACTGGCTGAGCAATCGATCGAAATAGTACCGCAAAGTGAGTTTGGTGTTCCTGAAGTTGCCGAAACAGGTACCACCTTTGTAGAAAATGCCATTATTAAAGCGCGCCATGCGGCAAAGATCACTGGCTTACCCGCTATTGCTGATGACTCTGGTTTGGAAGTGGATGCGCTAAATGGTGCACCGGGCGTTTATTCGGCTAGATACGCGGCAGATATCACTGAAGGTGAAGTCACTGATGATGACAATACCAACAAACTCTTAACTGCGTTAGCCAATACTCCCGACGAATTACGAACTGCTCGTTTCCACTGTGTTTTGGTTTATATGAAACATGAAAATGACCCGACACCAGTTATTTGTCATGGTATATGGGAAGGTACGATCTCTAGAACTAAGCAAGGTGAACAAGGCTTTGGCTATGATCCTGTTTTTTGGCAACATGATTTACAAATGTCTTCAGCACAGCTATCACGTGAAGTGAAGAATAAACTAAGTCACCGTGGTCAAGCATTAGCTAAGTTAGTTGAAAAACTAGCGCTAGCTACCTCATAAAAGTAAGTTAGAGCCCTTTACTTATGTTAGAACTGTTGGAAAATCAGCCCCTATCACTTTATATTCATATTCCATGGTGTGTGGAAAAATGCCCTTATTGTGACTTTAATTCACACGCAGTCAAAAATGCGATTCCCGAGCAAGAATATGTAGCTGCGCTGATTACGGACTTAGATGCCGATATTGAGCGCTTTGGGTTAACCACCCGTCCCTTACATTCAATATTCATTGGTGGTGGCACCCCAAGTTTATTTTCTGCTGCCTATATTGAAAGCTTGCTAAAACAAGTACTCGGTCGTTTTGACCATGCAGCAGATATAGAAATCACTTTAGAGGCAAATCCTGGCACGGTTGAAGCAGATAAATTTATTGGTTTTTTCAAGGCAGGTGTTAATAGACTCTCTATCGGAGTTCAAAGTTTTGCCTCTGATAAATTAATTAAGCTTGGCCGAATTCATGATAGTGACCAAGCTAAAGTAGCGGCAAAATTGGCAACAGAAAGTGGTGTCAGCAGTTTTAATTTAGATCTAATGCATGGCTTACCTAACCAATCGTTAGATAATGCCCTTGATGATCTAAAAACGGCTATCAGCCTAAATCCTAATCATATTTCTTGGTATCAATTAACGATTGAACCCAATACCATTTTTCACTCTAAACCGCCTAAGTTACCTATTGATGATATTTTGTGGGAGATTCAGGATCAGGGCGTTAAGTTACTCAATGAAGCAGGTTATCAGCAGTATGAGATTTCTGCATACGCTAAGCCAGGCTATCAATGTCAGCATAATTTAAATTACTGGCAATATGGAGATTACCTTGGCATTGGCTGTGGTGCCCATGGAAAAATTACTGATAGTCGAACTCAGAAAATAATGCGTACCATTAAAGTAAAACACCCTAAGGGTTATTTAGATGATAATCGTGATTTCTTAGACAAATTATCACAAGTTGATGAAAGTGAACGCCCTTTTGAGTTCATGATGAACCAGCTAAGACTGCACAGCGCTTTTAGCATTGAACAGTTCCAAACAAGTACAGGCCTTAATATAAGCGTGGTATTACCTTTACTTAAAGAAGCTCAACAAAAGAACCTCATGACATGTGAAGTGAGAGACAATGAAGAATATTGGTTGGTAACTCAACTAGGACAACGATATTTAAATGACTTACTGGAGATATTCTTGTGACGGAGCAATCCTCAGTAAACTCAACACTGACAGTAAGCACAGAAGAACAAGAACGACTTGATTTAACTTTTATGCGAAGGGCCTTTGAACTAGCGCAACAAGCTGAGCAACATGATGAAATTCCTGTTGGCGCCGTGGTAGTGCATCAAGGAAAGATCATTGGTGAGGGTTTTAACCAATCAATTATGCTTAACGACCCATCAAGTCATGCTGAAATGAATGCCATCAGACAGGCAGGAAAGTTTCTTAATAATTATCGCTTGCTTGACTGCACTTTGTACGTAACTCTCGAGCCCTGCCCTATGTGTGCTGGTCTGTTAGTACATAGTCGAATCAATCGCTTGGTTTATGCTTGCAGCGATCTAAAAACAGGTGCTGCAGGCAGTGCTTTTAATTTAGTAAATAGCCCACAGTTAAATCACCAATTAGAAGTATGTTCAAGTATCCTGGAAGAAGATTGCAGCCAGTTGTTATCTTCATTTTTTAAGCGACGTAGAAAAGAAAAAAAACTAGCCAAAAAAGCCGCTAAAGACACCTTGGTTTAACACTCAATAAATTAGATTGTCTTGTTAACGAGAGGTTTTGGCTAACTTGTTAGCTTAAATTTGATATGCCACACACTTTCAGGTATTAATAGAGGCATAGCAACAGCAAAATAATAATACTAAAAATAGCTAAAGGTTCTCACTACACATGGTCAAACGTTTTCTGCCCATCTATCATACGGGTTGGTTTTATCTACTTTTATTATTCTGGGGATTTTCCTTTTGGTATGCTTCTATCGGCGGCCTAAACCAGATAAATCAATTAAATATTCAATGGCTAAGCCAACTTAAGTCGTCTCCTGTTTTATCGGATAATAAACCGAGCTTAGATGTTAGCGATATTTTAACATTACAGTCCGAGTTCAATGGACAAAATATAAAATCAATAACGACTCTTTTGTCGTATTACCCCAATAGTCAGATAACCTTCCTAGGTCAACAATCAAACAATTTTATCGATAAACTTGAGGATTACCTATCCTCAAAACCGCGTAAGAATAAAATTGTTATTGGCTCAAATCAAGTTACCTCAGCATCACCATTAAAGTCTCAAGCGACAATGCCTTTTTCACCATTACTTAATTGGTTCCGTTTTTCGTCAACAACAGACGCTGAGATGTTAAGTTCCAGGTACTTTATTTTTTCACCTTTATTGCAAAGTGAACGACAAGCCTTTCCTTTGATATGGCAAAAAAAAGGAATGTTATACCTCACTTTACCAGGCGAAATAGTAAAGCAGCTCAGTTCAAATACCGAACTACTCATCGAACAAAATTGGCAATTAAGCTTACTAACGAAGGCAAATACTTTAGCTCCTAAAAAATACCCTTTAGGCTTTTTTGGAGAAGTATTTATTTCAGGAAACTTACCCACGGTTAATCAAATAAATCGAAAAAAATCAGAGACTGCTTTACCTAGGTTAAGCTCTGTTAATCAGTTCATTCAACAATATTCTTCAAGCGCTAACATTAATTCTAGACCTAATTACAAAGTCATCTTCATTACCGATAATAACTACTCTCAGGATAAAATACTCAAGCCATTACTTAGTAAATTGGTTCAAGAAGATTATGTGTATCAGAGTCTAGTTATTATTTTATTTGCTTGGTTGCTCTTGTTATTAGGTATTTCCCTAACCTGGTTCATAGGTCGATTATCCTTAAAGCAGCAATCGATTGGTGTACTTAGTTACGTCGTGTTGCTTTTCATTTTACAATATTTCTTTTTCAATCAACGACAATGGCTTGAAGTTACCCCGATAATAATCTCGATAATGGGAACATGGCTTTTACTACTTGCTTATCAAAAAGAATATAGGTTATTTTTAGCTGCACTTAATTACCAAGCTTCTTCGAACACAATTGAAGAAGTTACGGCGCCATCTAATGCCAAAGTAAAGCCCCAAATGAGGCAAAAAATTAAGTTAGGAATTAAATCTAAGATAAAAAATATACTAACTAACAAACGGGTGAAACCTCCCCAAGTAAAACACAGCAACTCTTTATCAGAAGAAAACAACAATGCAGCGAGTCATAATCAATTTCCACCGATAAATAGGCCTTCACCCGTATCTAAAAATGATATTGAACAAACATTAGTTATAGTTGATAACCCTGTAAATATTAAAACCTCAATGAATCATCAGATGTCAGTTGAAAATTTTGGCCGCTACCAAGTAGAAGGGGTTTTAGGAAAAGGCGCGATGGGCATCGTTTATCAAGGCGTTGATCCTAAAATAAACCGTCATGTGGCTATAAAAACATTACAATTAAGTGATGACATTGATTCGCCAGAATTTGGTGAAGCCAAAGCGCGTTTCTTTAGAGAAGCACAGACAGCGGGTGGTTTAAGTCATGCCAATATCGTCACTATTTATGATGTAGGCGAAGATAATCACCTAGGTTACATCGCCATGGATTTACTCACAGGCGCGCCATTATCATTATTTACTCAAGCTGATAAAATACTTCCTACGCCATTAGTTTATCAATTATTGATTCAGATAACTGATGCGCTAGAATATGCCCATAACCAAAATGTTGTTCACCGTGATATCAAACCAGCTAATATTATTTATGATGATGACTTGCTCAAAGTTACAGTAACGGACTTTGGTATAGCTTATGTCAGTGATAACAGTAACACCCGAACTGGCATCATTATGGGCAGCCCCTATTATATGTCTCCAGAACAAATATTAGGCTTAAAAGTTGATGGTCGCAGCGACATTTTCAGCTTAGGCGTAACTTTTTATCAATTGCTTTGTGGCCACTTACCTTTTGAAGGAGAGTCCATAGCAACGGTGGCTTATCAAATAACTAAAGCGAAGGCTATTGCCGTTAATCAACACAATACTAATTTACCAACAAGTGCGATGCGTATTTGTAGTAAAGCCATGCATAAAGATATTGATAAGCGCTTCCAATCAATGTCAGAATTTAAATTGGCATTAACGAATGCACTTAAACGAGATTTTAAAATCACGGCTAATTAACAAGTAGTACAAACTATATACTCGTAACCAATCAAGATGTAAGTTTCAGAGTGCTTGAGCTATTTCAATTCAAGGCACTGTGATGAGATAATGGGTATAAATTAATCGGTTAAATAGCGATGCGGCATAGATGCTGCGTAATAAGATAAAGGTAGAAACAGTTAACCCCTATGAATTATCACATTAAATCCCTTTGTCATCAGGGCTCGATTCGAGACAATAACGAAGATGCTATTAGTTATGGCATTCATAAAGAGCTAGATGTTGTTTGGATGCTAATTGCTGACGGTATGGGCGGGCACAATGCCGGTGAAATTGCTAGCGCCATGTTAGTTGACCATATCAAATATGCCTGGGGTAAAGTATCCATAACTAACCAAGCTAATTGGCTGACATGGATTACAGAGCAACTTAATGCCGCAAATTTAAGCATTCTTAAGCAAGCAAAAAACACAATGGGCCAACAAGGAATGGGTACTACAGGCGTATTAATGGTAATCGAAAATAATAAATGCCACCTTGGTTGGGTTGGTGACTCTCGAGCATACACGTTAAAAGATAAAAACTTAGTACAAGAAACAATTGATCACACCATGCTCCAAGAATTAGTCAATAAAGGTGCAATCAGCGCTGCAACAGCAAAGAGTGCTAAGACTAAAAACTTACTTTCACAAGCAATTGGTGTCCGAGAAAAAATAGTTGTTGATACCGTAACTATTGCGATAGATAGTGGTGATACTATTATGCTTTCAACCGATGGCTTACACGATTATTTAACTAACCGAGAAATCAATCATTACTTATCTGAATTCTCTATTGAAAAAAATGTATGTGATGATATGGTTGAGCAAGCTATAGCTAAAAATAGTAGAGATAATCTCACCGTAGGTTTAATCCATTTGAACGATAAATAGAGTAAATATAGATTAATTCGGCATTTATTTGGATTATTTAGCCTAAGTGATGACGATGTAATCACTTATAAAGGCAGTTGCTCGAAGATGTTTTACTTATAGGACGTGTAAATAGCGATGATATTCAAGCTGGTGTAAAAATCAATAATAATGATTACCCACCATAGGCTTTAGCTAATTCCATTTGATGGAATAGCTATCAACCAAGGTTGATGATGTGCTCTTTGGCTTTAGTTTTATCTAATTAAGTTGGCTAACGGCTGGCGATTCATGTAATTCAGTTATTGTTTGGTTAAAATGAGATTGTCTACGTGCGGTCATTTTATGATGCTGACGGTTTAACTGTTTTCTGCGTTGATTATTTTTCAATGGTCTTTTCATGTTGTTTTTCCAATTGGTTGTTAAATAGTCAGATCACTATAGCCTGCTATCATGACAGTTTTATGACATTGAAAAGTATAGCAAGAAAACTATCATTTATTTTCTGTTATAAAAGCCAGCATAAACTCTGCTTTAAGTAACAATATTTATATTAGAAAGTGCCTTAGCTAGAAAATAATTGACTATATTAATTCTAGCAATAAAGAGCTTCCCCCCTTTATTGAGCCGTTTCAGTTGCTAGCTCTTCCTCTTTTAAAGTACTTTCAGTAGCCTTTTCATCTGAAGTCGATTCATTTACTGATTTATTTACTAATAAAGCTTGTGACTTCTCTTGCGCCAGCTCTAGTGCTATCGCCTGCTTTTTGGCTTGTTCATCTAGCCAACTTAAGGTGTCGTAATATCGACGAATATTATCGACGTATCGAACGGGCTCCTCGCCACGTGCATAGCCGTGTTTAGTGTTTTTGTAATACTTTTTCTGTTGTAACAATGGCAAACGACTTTTAACTTCCACCCAACGGTCGGGATCACCGCCTTGGCGTTGGGTAATAATTCTCGCATCATTTAAGTGACCAAAACCTATATTATAGGAAGCTAACGCAAACCAAATACGATCAGGTGTCGGAATTCTATCAGGCATCATGGCAATCATACGCTTAAAGTACTTTGCGCCCCCCTGAATGCTTTGCTCTGTATCTAAACGGCTTTTTATACCCATTTGTTTCGCTGTTGCTAATGTCAGCATCATCATACCGCGAACACCTGTGTATGAGCGCGCTGTTGGATTCCAGTGTGATTCTTGGTAGCTAATAGCGGCTAGTAAACGCCAATCTAGTTCTTGCGCATATTTCTCAAAGAACGATCGATACTTAGGTAAAGTCCCTGCCACAGCTTTAATAAATGTTCTCGTTTCAACATAATTAAACTGTTCAATATGACCATAGTATTTATCATCCAGCGCCAGCAAAGTACCATCGTGATGAACTGTGCCAAAAAACTCCACTAAGCTTGCTAAAATATCATCATGACTATTTTTACTTACCATCCAAGCTAACGGCTCAGGTTCATTAATACTAAAACCAATACTAATCTCAGGGTAATAACGACGGTTAATCGCTAAGTTATTACTATCAATAATAGTATAATCTATCTCGCCGCTTAAGACCTTTCTCAGTAGCTCTTCACTATCAAACTCTGTTGATTCTTGCCAAGCCAATTCGCTATTTGTTTGTTTTAGCTTTTCAAGATTTTCTACGTAACTTGACCCTGAGGTCACCATCAACGTTCCTGTTAAATCAGCAACTTTTCTCGGTCTAACATTACCTTGTTTAAACACTAACTTTTGACTAATAGTTTCATAGCTAGGAGCAAATCTAAAACGTTGTAAGCGTTTATCCGTCATTGATAATCCCGCAGCAAGTAAGTCAACCTCTCCGGTATTTAATTTAATAAAAAGTTCATCTAGGCTATACGTTGGGACAATACGTAATTCAACATTAAGTGAATCTGCATATTCTTTTGCTAACTCATATTCAAAACCAGCAAAGCCATTTGCTGTGGTGTAATAATTTGTTGGGCCAAAAATCGTGCCTACATTGATATAACCTCTAGCCAAAATTCGAGACAAACTTGAAGAATCATTTTCTTTATCACAAGCACTTAATAGTACCGTGGTGAAAATAACCAAGAGCAACGAGGTAAACTTAACCACTAACTTACTAGTGAGCTTAGGTTTTATTGAAAAAGATAAATATTTAGTCATGGTCTCAATTGTGTCGTGTATTGTTCTAATAGCCAAGTACTTTTTACCTGACACTAGTGTTAAGTTTTTACTTGACTTTTTCCGTTAACAAAAGCCTTATTTTCAACTATAATACGCGCGAAATTTTCGGTTAGCGTTTACTATGCAAATTTAGCATATAAAGGCCAATCAAAACCTTACATAAAACTTGGTGATTACCCTATGACGATGTTGATTAAAAACCTTCGTGGCGCTCCAGCACTTTCTGACTTCAGAGTTAAAAAACTATTAGCTCAATGTGAACAGTTACAACTGCCAGTAAATGACATTTATGCTGAATTCGCCCATTTCGCTAAACTTAATCAAGAATTAAGCGCAAGTGAAGAGAAAGTTTTACAGCAATTACTTACTTACGGCCCAACAATTGAAGAACATCAACCTGCTGGTTTGTTTTTATTAGTGACTCCTCGTCCAGGCACTATTTCTCCTTGGTCATCAAAATCTACTGATATAGCCCACAACTGTGGTTTAGCTAAAGTGGAGCGTCTAGAGCGTGGTATTGCTTATTACGTAACATTAGAAAGTGATGCACAATTAAGCGCCAATCAAGAAACACAGTTAAACGCGCTATTGCACGACCGTATGATGGAAAGTATTTTTAATGATTTCGCCCAAGCAAGTACCTTATTCGCGAGTAGTGAACCAGGCGAGTTAACCGTAATTGATATTGAAAATGGCGGAAAAAATGCCTTAGTTCAAGCCAATATTGAATTAGGTCTTGCATTAGCAGAAGACGAAGTTAATTATTTATTCGAAAACTTCAGTAAATTAGGTCGCAACCCTCACGACATTGAGCTTTACATGTTTGCACAAGCAAACTCTGAGCATTGTCGCCATAAAATATTCAACGCAGACTGGACTATTGACGGCGTTAAACAAGAAAAATCTTTGTTTAAAATGATCCGTAATACCCATGAGATTAACAGTGATTACGTACTCAGCGCTTATAGTGATAATGCCGCGGTAATGGTTGGTAATAAGGGCGGTCGCTTCTTCCCTAACCCTGAAACGAATGTTTATGGTTATAACCATGAAGACATTAAAATATTAATGAAAGTTGAAACCCATAACCACCCTACGGCAATTTCTCCTTACCCTGGTGCTGCAACAGGCTCAGGTGGTGAAATTCGTGACGAAGGCGCAACAGGTATCGGCTCAAAACCTAAAGCTGGTTTAGTGGGTTTCTCTGTATCTAACCTACGTATTCCTGATTTTGTACAACCTTGGGAAACTGATTTTGGTAAACCAAGCCGCATTGTTACTGCTTTCGATATTATGATGGAAGGCCCATTAGGTGGCGCTGCATTTAACAATGAATTTGGTCGTCCGGCTATTTTAGGTTACTTCCGTACGTATGAAGAAGAAGTTAACTCGTTTAACGGTAAAGAAGTACGCGGTTATCACAAGCCGATTATGCTTGCTGGTGGTTTAGGTAACATTCGTGATGAACACGTACAAAAACGCGAAATTATCGTTGGCGCTAACTTAATAGCTCTTGGTGGCCCGGCCATGAACATTGGTTTAGGTGGCGGTGCGGCTTCATCAATGGCATCAGGTCAATCAGCTGAAAGTTTAGACTTTGCTTCTGTTCAACGTGAGAACCCTGAAATGGAACGTCGTTGCCAAGAAGTTATCGATAAGTGTTGGCAACTAGGTGAAGAGAATCCAATCGCCTTCATTCATGATGTTGGTGCAGGTGGTTTATCTAATGCTTTCCCTGAATTAGTTTCTGATGGCGGCCGTGGTGGTGTTTTTGAACTGCGTAATGTACCAAATGACGAGCGTAGTATGGCGCCTCATGAAATCTGGTGTAATGAATCTCAAGAGCGTTATGTTATTGCGGTATCTGACAAAAATTTAGCTGCTTTTGAACAAATATGTGCCCGCGAACGTGCACCCTATGCTGTTGTAGGTCGCGCAACTGAAGAATTACACTTAACCGTTACTGATGAACATTTCGCTAATGATGAGAAATTAAATACGCCAATTGATTTACCACTTGACGTATTACTAGGTAAAACTCCTAAAATATTTAAAGACGTTAAAACGGCAACCGCTGCTGGCGACTCATTAGATTTAAGCAATGTCACATTAACTGACGCTGCAGATAGAATTTTGAGCTTACCAACCGTTGCTGAGAAAACGTTCCTTATCACTATTGGTGATCGTTCAGTAACCGGTATGGTTAATCGTGACCAAATGGTTGGTCCTTGGCAGGTTCCTGTTGCAGACTGTGGTGTAACTGCCTCAGCGCTTGATTCATACCACGGCGAAGCAATGTCTTTAGGTGAGCGTACTCCTGTTGCTTTACTAAACTTTGGGGCTTCAGCTCGTTTAGCTGTAGCTGAGTCACTGACGAACATCGCTGGTACTGATATTGCTGGTTCTGACGGTGAGAGGTTAAACCGTATTAAGCTTTCAGCTAACTGGATGTCTCCAGCAGGTCACCCAGGCGAAGATGCCGGTCTTTACGAAGCAGTTAAAGCTATTGGTGAAGAGCTTTGTCCAGCGCTTGGTTTAACCATTCCAGTGGGTAAAGACTCTATGTCGATGAAAACCCAGTGGGAAGAAGATGGCAAGAAAAAATCGGTTACTTCACCACTTTCTCTTGTTATTACCGCTTTTGGTGTTGTTGAAGATATCCGTAAAACAGTTACTCCTGAGCTAAGAACAGATAAAGGTGACACTCGCCTTGTTGCTATCGACTTGTCAAAAGGTAAAAAGCGTTTAGGTGGTTCATGTTTAGCACAAGTTTATAAACAGCTTGGTAGTGAAACCCCTGATGTTGACGATGCAGAAGTATTAAAAGGTTTCTTCAATGCGATGCAAGCACTTGTTCGCGCTGAAAAGGTTATTGCTTATCATGATATTTCAGACGGTGGTTTATTCACTACCGTTACTGAAATGGCCTTTGCTGGCCATACTGGTGTTGATATTGATATCAGTAAAATATCAACCGGTGCTAGCGATGATTTAGCCACTTTATTTAATGAAGAATTAGGTGCAGTTATTCAAATTCGTGAAAGCGATGTTGACACCATTCACGCTATTTTAGCTGAGCACGGTGTTCTAGATTTATGTACTGATATCGGTCGACTCAATAACGAAGATACTATTCGCTTTAGCCGCGATGGTGAAGTGGTCTTAGAAAACTCTCGTACTTATTACCGTACCGTGTGGGCACAAACGACTTACAGAATGCAGTCACTTCGTGATAACCCAGAATGTGCGCAACAAGAACATGATGTTAAATTTGATACTGAAGATCCAGGCTTAAACACCGAATTAACGTTTGATATTAACGAAGACATAGTTAGCGATTTAATCGTAAAAGATGCACAAAATAGTGCTGACGGAATTGTTAACCCACGTGTTGCTATTTTACGTGAGCAAGGTGTTAACTCGCATGTTGAAATGGCTGCAGCTTTTGATAGAGCGGGTTTTGTTGCTATTGACGTGCATATGTCTGACATTTTATCAGGTCGTACTGACTTAGTTGACTTCAATGGTTTAGTTGCTTGTGGTGGTTTCTCATACGGTGATGTTTTAGGTGCTGGTGAAGGTTGGGCAAAATCAATCTTATTTAATGCCGATGCTAGAGCAATGTTTAAAGCATTCTTCGAACGTGAAGATACCTTCACGTTAGGTGTGTGTAATGGTTGTCAAATGTTGTCTAACTTAAAAGACATCATTCCTGGCTCAGAGCATTGGCCTCACTTTGTACAAAACAAATCAGAGCGTTTTGAAGCACGCTTCTCATTAGTTGAAATTCAAGAGAGTCCTTCAGTGTTATTTAAAGGCATGGAAGGTTCACGTATGCCTATTGCTGTTTCGCACGGTGAAGGTCATGCCGAGTTTAGTTCTGATGCTGCTATTGATGCTGCTAACAACTCAGGTACGGTATCAATGCGTTACGTAAATAACTACGGTGACGTTACTGAAACTTACCCAGCCAACCCTAATGGCTCTGTTGATGGTATTACATCATTAACCACCACTGATGGCCGTGTAACTATTATGATGCCACATCCTGAACGTGTATTTAGAACGGTTGCTAACTCTTGGCATCCTGATAGCTGGGGTGAAGATTCACCTTGGGTTCGCATGTTCCGTAACGCTCGTGCTTTTATTGGCTAATCTTTTTGCTGTTAAAGCCAAGTTCTTTGTCGAAAGTACTAACTGACATTCGTCAGCTCCGTGCTTTCTTCGTGAACTTGACTCAATCAGCTTCAAGATACTCTGATTAATTCGACAAACTAAAAACCGACACTTGCTGTCGGTTTTTTATTGCCTTTTTTCCAATGTTAAAATATTGTTACAATAAGGCGATTCTCTCTATAGAAGCGACTAACTAAAAATAATAAAGGACATATTGCTTATGCAACAACATGACTGCTCTCCACTTTCTGACTTCGTTGAATATCCTGCAGCTGAAATGTTAACCCGATCGCAAGCTTTCTATGATGTAGTGAAACGCCGTCACTCTATTCGTAGCTTCAGTGATAGAGCAGTCGATAAGCAAGTCATTGAGAACTGCTTAAAAGCAGCGGGTACAGCGCCAAGTGGCGCTAATCATCAACCTTGGCACTTTGTAGCGATTAGTTCATCAGAGATTAAAAAGCAGATAAGAGAACAAGCTGAATTTCACGAACGTGGGTTTTATGAAGGTCGAGCAGGTGGCGAATGGCTTGATGCTTTAAAAGATTTAGGTACCGATGCTAATAAACCTTATTTAGAACATGCACCTTGGTTAATTGCTATTTTTAGTCAGAAAAAAGGCGGTATCACTAAAGTGGAAAACGAGGAAGATAAAAAGACTAATTATTACGTCCATGAATCGGTTGGTATCGCTACTGGAATATTGATTACCGCACTGCATAATGCTGGCTTAGCTACTTTAACGCATACACCAAAACCGATGTCTTTTTTAAATAAGGTTTGCCAACGTGGCGATAATGAGCGTGCTTATATGTTACTCATTGCTGGCTATCCTGCACATGATGCTACCGTACCTGCTCATGCACAAGTGAAAAAGAGCCTAGAAGATATAACTACTTTTCTATAAGGGCGAATAAGCACTTATTAAGTAATATACCCATTGCCATTCAATATGCTTGTTTCAGTGGGAGAAAAAAACGATTTAGGCAAGGCATTGATTGCAAGAAATGGTTGTTCCATTCTCAAAACCAATAACGAAGTATAAATCGTTTTTAGCCCCATCATAGAAACGCTTGAGCAATATCATTTTATTGTTACGACAAGGAAATAGGGAGTAACCTTGATTTAATTGACGCGCCTCAAACTGACATTGCTCAAGCACTCTGAATCGAGCACTATGAAAGGTAACGGGTATAGATAACCTTAGCTCCTAATTAGGCAAAATCTAACGCTATATCGGTGCAACCTTTTGCGCAACGAATACCAGTAAGTACACCTTCTTCTGGCGTATAAAGCTTTAATGGTTGCTTGCAAATACTACACGGAACTGTTCTTCCTGACATGACTTGCTTAAGCAATTTTTTTTGCTCAAAGAATGACTCTTTACTCGCCTTTTGTAGTGCTGCGAATTGTTTAATATCTATATTCATAATCTTTATTACTTACTAATGGGAGGTCACTAAAGTGAAGTCATTAATTATGAAGCCAACGCTAATGGAGAGTGACTTCATTAATTATTGACATTAGCCAACAAAATAAACACCATCAAATTGGCCTTTTAAAGGTGCCGCGCTTGACTCTAACAGCTCTTGATAACTGCTAATATTCTCATAGGTCACCGGCATTTGTGGGTAAGCGGTAATTTCCCAAGGTAAATCGGCATGTGCTTCTGATGGAGTAAAAGACAGTTTTTGATTGTTTTCTAATAATAACTGGCCGAACTTAAGCGCGAGTTCCTGTTCAGGAAATAATACTGAGAATTCAATTTCACGCTCAGTTATTAAATCTTCACCACTTTCTTGCATCTGCCAAAGAGTATTGCCAATTTCATCTTCCGGGTAAAGCGTTAAATCACGTGTCATAGTTACTCTCATTTATTTATATTTAATATTATCTAAGGTTATTACCCTGATTTCGATATTTTAGCTTTGCTAAGTGAATAAACCTAGTAAAATAACTACAAAGTCCTCGTTACTCATTTGAAATATGCCCGTAAATAAAACCTGTTCAGACACACAAGGTGAAAGCCCAACTCAAAGCCAGCAAAAGTTTGAATGGCATATTCTGATCACTAAGAATTGTGTCACTGAACAGAAAAATTGTACTGCCATTTCAGTATTAGAAAATTATGGTCATGGGCACAGTATTTCGCTGTCAAAAGCTGAGTTAAAACAGGCGATAAGCAAAGGCGCATTATGGTTAACGCCGGCAAAAAATAAAAAACAAACACAACGACTGCGTCGGGTAAAAAAACAATTGTTAGTTGGTGATGAACTGCACTTTTATTTCAATAAAGAAGTGCTCTCAGCGCCTGTTCCACAAGCATTATTAATTGCCGATTTAATTGATTACAGTGTTTGGTATAAGCCTTACGGTATGTTATCTCAAGGCTCTAAATGGAGTGACCATTGCACCATCGCACGTTTCGCTCAGCAAAACTTACCTAACGAACGCCCAGCTTTTATTGTACATCGATTAGATAGAGCAGCGACTGGATTAATACTTGTTGCCCATAGTAAAACCGCTGCACGTGCGTTGTCTCATATGTTTGAACATCATCTACTCGAAAAACATTATCACATCATTGTCCATGGCGATCATAATACAAGACCTCAGCCAGAAGTAATTGAAGGTGCCATTGATGGAAAAAGTGCTCGTAGTACTTTTACTTGCTTAGCCTATGATGACGTTACAGATCGTTCGCTAATAAAAGTGAAAATAGACAGTGGCAGAAAGCATCAGATAAGACTACACGCGGCAAGCATTGGAATGCCAGTAGTCGGTGATAGGTTGCATGGGGTAGCGGATGCAAATGAACAGTGTAATTTACAATTGTGTGCGGTTAGTTTACGTTTTGTTTGTCCGCTAACAGCTGAGATTACGCCAGCAGGTGGTAAGCCCCTCATTGAACAAGAGCATTTTTTTGAGTTACCAGAAATATTAAAGCCCCAGTTATCACTGAGGCTTTAAGTTTATACGTACGCTTAAATTACAAGAATATAGCGACTAAATACAGTAGTTAAAATCACTGTCTTCAAGTAAAGATAAGCTGTCACCAACTAAGTCTTTTGTCTCTATCGCTTTTAATAATTCAAAACCAACTTTACGTTGTTCCTTAGTAAGTGCTATGTAAGGTAAACGGAAGTTATTAGGAACAGCATCAGTCATGATCATGGCGGTGTTAATGGCAATAGGATTAGGCTCACAAAATAGCCACTTCATCAATCCTTGCAAATTATCATTAAGTTTAGCTGATTCCTCAACATTATCTTTATCCATTAATTGGCGCATAAAGCCAGGAATGATATTAGAAGCAACAGAAATAACACCATGAGAACCATGCACATGACGTCCTACATAACATTCATCATCGTTACCTGACCAACAAGCAATACCTCGTTTTTCATAATAGGCAATGCGATCGTTACCAGAACATTCTTTCACACCGATAAAGTTTTTATGCGTTGATAAAGGTTCGATAATTTCTGGTGTTAAATCTTGTCCTGTTCTTCCTGGCACGTTATAGATAAAAGCAGGACCGATTTCAAGAACACGTTTAAAGTGCTCGCTAACACCTTTAATTGAAGTACGACCATAGTAAGGATTAATTTGTAGCGCTGCATCCATACCAATAGCAAAACCATTTTCAGTGGCTTTTATTGCTTCGCGAGTATTATTACTGCCAGTATTACCAACAATAATTAATTTATCGCCAAAGTTGTTAACACAATGAGCTATTAGCATTAAATGCTCTTCCCAGCTCAGTAAATGCCCTTCACCAGTAGTGCCGCCAACTATTATGCCGTCAACGCCAGCAGAAATCTGTTGTTCTATTAAGAAATCATAAGTCTTTAAACAAACCTCTCCTTTATCAGTATAAGGAGTTTTTATTGCGGTCATTAAGCTTGCTGCTTTTAATCGTTTCATTAACTATCTCTAATTCTTTTATTTAACTTCAATAAGGGAAATCGGTAAATTCTTGTCGAACATTCTAGCAATGACCGGGGTTATCAACAACCCGTCTCATGATATATTCATCATTCGTTAATCTATGCTGGTAGTGAAATATCTGATGGTCTAATGATAATACCTTATATGCTTGATAATTATCATCATTATTTAAGTCAGCAGCATAGAGTTCTTCATTAATAAGTTCATTTTTAGTCATTGTAAAGTGAATGTCTGCTACTAGACCCCAATCACCCAGTTCAGTGATTTCTTCAATAATATTTCCCTTTATATCAAGTGTTATAAAGGTAAACTCAAAACTGCCATCGCTACTAAGTTGAGCATATTCAACGGTTTCATTGCCATGCTCATCAATATCATTTCGATACCAGCGTCCAAAAAGCAACGCTCGGGGGTAACTAGTTTTACTCACTATGTGTTTTCCTAATGTTTTGCAATGTGGAACTAAAAGTTTAAGTTATTACTTAACCATCTAAAAACCACAAGTCTTATCAACAAGTTTGTGTCTATTTTAAGGTAAAAAGTGATGCTGTGAAAAGTTATTCAATTGTCAAATTAGATAACGCTGTATTTTCTTATGTAAACAGGTGCTATTTAGGGCTAGTCTATAGCAACTTAAAAACATCCTGAAATTAATTAAATGTTACCTATCTATGTTTAACTTATTATCTCTCAATTATTTTGCTTGTTCAAAACTAGCTGCTGCAGCTGTGCGTTATACAATAACTTAATCCATTTGCTACTTTCGTGATCTCTACATAAAAATTAGATGTTAGTTTAGCTAAAAAAGGTTTAAATTTGTCAGCAATTAAAACCATTAAGGGAAATTAACTATGTCGGCCCCAAAAGTACAGTTATTATTAACAGGGAATGAGCTGATGACAGGCGATATTGTTGACAGTAACTCAGCTATGATGGCACAAGTACTGAAAGACATTGGACTTGGTATCAACCGTAAGGTTACGGTAGCTGATGATTTAGCGCTCCTTGTTAGTGAAATAACTTACATGGCTAGTACCAGTGATATATTAATTATCAATGGTGGCTTAGGACCAACGGTGGATGATTTAACCGCACAAGCTTTAGCACTAGCCATTGAAGAAGAATTAAGCCAACACCCGCAGGCGCTGACTCATTTAACCAACTGGTGTCAGCAACGGGGCGCGGAGTTAAACGGTCCTAACTTAAAACAAGCCATATTACCTAAAAATTGCCAAATAATAGCAAATAAAAATGGTAGTGCTGTTGGTTTTTCCGTACGTTATAACCAGTGTGATATTTACTGCACACCGGGCGTTCCTCATGAGCTAGAAACAATGCTTATAGAGCAAATAATACCGGCTATCTCTGCAGACTTACCAAGTGAATTGATCACTGACGTTACTCGCTTACAGATATTTGGTCTTGGCGAATCAAGTTTGCAAAAAATAATTAATGAACAACTCCCCCAATGGCCAACAACAATTGATTTGGGCTTTCGCGCAGGAATGCCGTTACTTGAAGTTAAACTCACCACAAATACTAAAAAAGGTTTAGCGTTGAAGTCGATATGGCAAAAAAAACTAGCCAACGTTCTTGGAGATCATTTAATCGCTGAAATTCAAGAAAAACCCAAATCGCTTGCAGAACACCTTCTTATTCAATTACAACAACATAACTTAAAAGTAACCACAGCAGAGTCATGTACTGGCGGCCTTATTGCGAGTAAATTAACAAAGGTTAGCGGTTCATCTACGAACTTTGAAGCAGGTTTTGTGACCTACAGTAATGAAATGAAAACAGCCATGCTTGATGTCCCCTCTGACCTCTTAGAGCAATATGGTGCTGTAAGTGAACAGGTAGTTGTTGCTATGGCAAGAGGTTCATTAGTAAAGTCTGCTGCAGATATTACTATTGCGGTATCAGGTATAGCAGGTCCAAACGGCGGAACTGAAGAAAAACCGGTAGGCACAGTATGGCTTGCTTGGGGTAGTATTAACAACATCAAAACTCAATGTTTGCTACTACCTTACAAAAGAGTTAAATTTCAAGAATTTGTAGCAGCCATTGGCTTAGATTTACTCCGCCGATATCAGCAAAACATAACGTCAATTCCTAACTATATAATAGAACGCTCCTTTACCGAACAGTGAAGTGTCAACAAGGATAGACAAAAAGTTAACAAACTTATGAACTAGAATAATGTATAGGTAGATAGAAGCCTGCTTAGTCATTGCTTAGTTTAGTAAAAATTTATATATTAAGACTAATAACAAATAGAAATGATAGATTAATTTCAGGAGCCTATTTTGATAGAGAGAAATTTTATAACCAGTGGTCGAAATACCGTTATTCACAAAGTAAAAAAGTTCGATTTACTTATAATCAATGGTGAGAAGCCCGTTGTTATTATTAGCCATCGTGGTATAGGCATATATAAGGGTGAAATTCCTGCGAAACGCTCTATTGCTAAGAAAGCTTATCAAGATATTGTTGATATTTCGTCTGCAGAATTATTTGGTGAAGAAAAGACACTCCTGTTTGTTCAGGCACTTGATGGCATAGAATATAAAATAGATTATTCTAAGGAAGGGACAAGCAGCTTTATTAAAATTCATCAAAATCATTATATGTAACAAAGTCCATAAACTACATACTCATAATAATTATATAATAAAAGAACAGCACCTAACCGTTACTTGGCTCAGCAGTACTTAACGGTTTGGGGGAGCCCGCGTAATGACCAAAGCCAGTTTAATCTGTAATAAAAAAAATAATATAGATTTAGTCTTAGAGCCAATTAAAGGTGGTGACACCATATCTACCTTGAGTATCAAAGAACTAATTGATGCATCAGAATTTACAAAACTTCGCATTAACAACGGTAATATTAAAAATGCCGTTGCTGAGTTAAATGATGTTTTAAAACCTCTACAGGATAAGAAAATAGGCAGAACAATTCGCTATCAAGTACTAGAACGCGTAGATGCGAAAGTTAGTATTACTATAGAATCAGATGAAATGGGTGCTACCGCTGAAATTACCAGCGCTCAGGGTGGTAAACATCTATCTGCAAAAGCTATCTTAAACGCAGCCCAAGAAGCGGGTGTAAAAAAAGGCTTTAGTAAAGAGCATTTAATTCAACTTGCGCAACTTGCTGCAAAACAAATCCCTAATAGTCAGATTGATATGCAAATTGCTACAGGGAAAATCGCGGTTAATGGAAAAGATGCCCTAATAAAACCTTTAGTTGAAAGTGCACAAGCAAGGATTTTAAAACCTAAAAAACGAGAAGATGGTAGTGTCGATATGCGAGATTTAGGCGATATCATCTGTGTAAACATAGGCGATCCTATTGCAAAAAAAGTGCCTTTAACTCAAGGACAACAAGGCTATACTGTTACTGCTACCCCGCTATCGCCAGAGCCTGGCAATGATGTTGAACTCGTCGCTGGCGAAGGGACTAATATAAGTCCGAAAAATACAAACATTCTGGTTTCTGAAAAAGTTGGCTTACCTAAACTCATTAATAACGGTATGGAAGTTGATGAGATTTATAAGATTAAAAATGTCACTGTTGCTACTGGTAATATCAACTTTACCGGTAGTGTTATTATTGATGGTGATGTTACTGAAGGTATGAAAGTAACTGCTTCTGGTGATATCACTGTAGGTGGTTTTGTTGAGTCAGCAACCCTTGAAGCGGGTGGTGATATCACTATTTCTGGTGGTATTATTGGCCGAAAACATGATATTGAAAAAAAACATATTACTAACATTACAATGAGTGTGAATATCAGCGCAAAAGGAAGCATCTATGCAAAGTATGGCCAATATGCCCAAATTACTTGTTACCAAGATGTTCGTATTGAAAATCAATTGTTGCACAGTACATTAGATATAAGTGGCCGGTTATGGATTGGAAAAGATGAGCAAGCCAACGGAAAATTGATTGGTGGATACACCAAAGTAGGTACTTCGGTTCATGCAGGTATAATTGGCGCAACGGCGGGTAGTAATACCATTATTAATTTTGAACATAAAATACTCAAGTTCAAAGATGAAATTCACCAATTAGAAGAACGACTTAAAATAGAGTCTGATAAAACAAACGAACTGAAAGCAGCAATCAATAAATTAAAGAAATTACCAAAAGAAAAAGCAAGGCCAGAATTAGTAGCTAAAATTGTACCAACCTATCAGTATCATGCTAATCAAATGGGTGAAATACTTAACGAAAAGCTAATCATCGAAGATAGTCTTCAAGAGTATATAGCCAGTGTTTACGTTGAAGCAACAGAGAAGCTTTATCACGGCGTAGAACTAATTGTTGGAGACTTTAATGAGAGGTCTCGTCGTGAATATGGTCCAAGTAAGATGATATACCGAGAGCGAAAAATCTTAATTGACCCAATAGTGAATACTTAACAGCCATGGCTATCAAATCTGTACTTAAATCCAGCTTCTTTGTTCTAACGCTTATGCCTTTTTACCAGCAAGCATATGCTCAACAATGCTCTATTAACCTTAATTATGGGGTCATTATTGACCCTAAACACATTAGGATTGTCGATAAAGCTAAAACCCAAGTACAAATAAATAATGCCACACAACTTTTCATTAAAGGTAGAGAAATACCTCTATCTAACGAGCAACAACAATTGCTGACTAGCTTTAGTGTTGGTATTCGTGAGCAAGTACCTGAAATTGTCTCTATTGCTATTGAAGGCGTTGATATCGGGTTAAAAGCAGTTAACGAAGTAGTTGCCGGTCTAACCGGTGAAAATAGCGCTTCACAGCAAAAAGTACAGGCTAAGTTTGAAGAACTAAAGTGGCGAATTCGCGCGCGCTTTAATCAAAGTGCTAATAATTATTATATCGCCCCACAAGACTTAAATAACTTGGATGAAATGTTTACCGGAGAATTCGAACAAGAAATTGAAGCGATGATTTCAACCTCTATCGGTACGATATTAGAAGCTGTTGGCCAATCAATTTTAGCCAATGATAATAGCAGTGAAGACGATGGTGAAACACGTATAACCACTTTTGATAAACGATTAACAACACTCAGTAAAGGTTTGGAGCTAGAAGTGGCGGAAAGAGCTAAAGCATTAGATGAAAAAGCAGCAAATTTTTGTCAACAACTGACTTACCTAGATCAACTAGAAACAAAGCTTCACCAAGCCATACCAGCATTAAAAGATTATAACCTAATCGAATCATCGAACTAGCACGATATATTTATCCCCTCACATCGACACATTAGAACTCATAACAACCTGTATAAGTAAGTACTCCCTTGCGCAGGTTGCTTTATTTTATAGCGATTATAGCTTCTGAGTTATAACTTCTGAATTATAGCAACTCAGATTTATCAAATCCTAAACAGCAAAAAGCCCAAGATACTTAGTCGCGTATATTGGGCTTTAAAGATGAGAATCAGTTGATTAGCGCATATTACATATTAGGGTAGTTTGGCCCACCAGTGCCTTCAGGCGTAACCCAAGTAATATTCTGACTAGGATCTTTAATATCACACGTTTTACAGTGAATACAGTTTTGAGCATTGATGACAAACTTGTCGCCTTGCTCAGTTTTTTCAACCTCATACACACCAGCAGGACAGTAAAGCTGTGCAGGCTCATTATACTTAGTTAAATTCACTCTAATTGGAATATCTGCATCTTTAAGTTTTAAATGACAAGGCTGCTCTTCTTCATGGTTAGTATTTGATAAAAATACTGAAGAGAGTTTATCAAAGCTTAATTTATTGTCTGGTTTATCGTAATTAATAACTGGCATATCAGCTGCCGGCTTTAATTGAGCATAATCTACGCTATCATCTTTAAAGTTAAACGGTAATTTACCAGCAAAAAAGTTTTGATCTAAAGTATTGTAAGCGCCGCCCAACATGGTACCAAACTTATGCATAGCTGGACCGAAGTTACGGGTATTGTATAACTCTTCATATAACCAAGAGTCTTTATAAAGTTGCGTAAACTGGGTTAAGTCTTGCTTACCTTCCTCTGCGATAGCGTCTCCAACAATCAATGCTTGAGCAATCGCTTCAGCGGCAATCATGCCAGACTTCATCGCGGTGTGATTACCTTTAATTTTCGCAAAGTTAATGGTACCAGCATCACAACCTACTAATAATGCACCTGGCATCGTCATTTTAGGTAAAGAATTAAAACCGCCTTTTGCCATAGCTCGAGCGCCATAGGAAACACGTTTACCACCTTCAAGGTACTGGCTAATCTTAGGATGATGTTTATAACGTTGAAATTCATCAAAAGGACTTAAGTGTGGGTTGCTATAATTTAAATCGATAATTAAACCAACAAACACTTGGTTGTTTTCTGCATGATAAAGGTAACCACCACCATTAGTATCTTTATTTAATGGCCAGCCTGCAGTATGTACCACTAGACCTTCTTGATGTTTTGCTGGGTCAATATCCCAAATTTCTTTAAAACCTAAACCATAATGTTGTGGAGAACTTTGCTCATCAAGATTAAATTTTTCGATTAACTCTTTACCTAAATGACCTCGACAGCCTTCAGCAAAAACAGTGTATTTAGCGCGTAATTCCATACCCGGCATAAATGAATCTTTTTCTTTACCTTCAGCATCTAAGCCCATGTCGCCAGTGATAACACCGCCTACGCTACCATCGTCATTATAAATAACACTTTGCGCAGGGAATCCAGGGAAAATTTCAACACCCAACTGTTCAGCTTGTTCAGCTAACCAACGGCAAACATTGCCCATACTAACAATGTAATTACCGTCATTGTGCATAGTTTTAGGCACAGCAAAGTTAGGTAATTTTATACCTGAATTTTCATTATTCAATAGATAAATATCATCACCGGTAACTTTGGTCGTTAATGGTGCATTTCGCTCTTGCCAATCAGGAAATAATTCATTTAAAGATCTTGGTTCAAACACAGCACCAGAAAGAATGTGGGCTCCAACTTCAGATCCCTTTTCAACAACACAAACCATTAATTCTTGCTGTTTTTCTTGTGCTAATTGCATTAACCTACAAGCAGTCGATAAACCTGCAGGGCCAGCGCCGACAATAACTACGTCGAATTCCATCGATTCGCGTTCCATAAGATCTCCAAGTATTATTATATTTATATTTTTCGCTAAAATTAAAACATGCGTTTGATATTCAAACAAGTGTTTGATAGTATCTTATAACAGATGTCCAAGCAAGACACTGTTACAAGCATTTCGTTAGATTGTATCTTAGTTTAAAAGTTTTAACCAAGTTTACGTTGACGTTGACGTAAAGCAAGAGTATCTTTTAACTATTATTTATTTTTTAAATTAACAAAACTTTTCAGAGGCTACGATGAAAGTATTAGTTCCGATAAAACGTGTTATTGACTATAACGTCAAAGTTCGGGTAAAACCCGATCAATCAAATGTAGATCTTGCCAATACAAAAATGGCTATAAACCCCTTTTGTGAAATTGCCGTTGAAGAAGCTGTTCGTTTAAAAGAAGCGGGTATAGCAACAGAGGTAATTGCAATTTCTGTCGGTGATAAATCTTGCCAAGAGCAATTGCGTACTGCATTAGCTTTAGGTGAAGATCGCGCCATACAAATTGAAACTGATGAAAGCTTAGACGCACTAAATATTGCTAAATTACTACAAAAAGTTGTTGAAGAAGAGCAACCGCAACTTGTAATTTTAGGTAAGCAATCTATTGATAGTGATAATAACCAAACAGGTCAAATGCTTGCTGCTTTAACAGGTATGCCACAAGGCACATTTGCTTCAGTTGTAAAAGTTGAAGGCGAAAAAGTTAATGTTACCCGTGAAGTAGATGGCGGTTTACAAACTGTTGCGCTTAATTTACCCGCTATTGTGACCACAGATTTACGTTTAAATGAACCTCGTTACGCTTCATTACCTAATATTATGAAAGCTAAACGTAAACCATTAGCAGTGAAACCTGCAGCAGATTTTGGCATTGATTTAACAGCTCGTACTAAATTATTAAAAGTTACTCCACCTGCACAGCGTCAAGCTGGTATTGTGGTAGAAAGCATTGATGAATTAGTTGAAAAATTAAAAAATGAAGCCAAGGTGATCTCATGAGTATTTTAGTAATTGCTGAACACGATAACAGCTCGTTAAAAACTGAGACGTTAAAAACAGTTGGCGCCGCGCAAAAAATTGGTGGTGATATAACATTACTCGTTGCTGGTTTTAATTGTCAAAATGCTGTTGAAGCTGCCTCAAAAGTAAATGGCGTAAGCAAAGTATTAGTTTGTGACAATGCCGTTTATGAACATCAGCTTGCTGAAAATATTAGTTTATTAGTCACTGAATTAGCAGCTGACTATGAACATATCTTAGCAACTGCGCTAACTACCGGTAAAAACTTTATGCCTAGAGTTGCTGCCTTATTAGATGTGTCTCAAATTTCTGACATTATTGACGTTGAAAGTAGTGATACTTTTGTTCGACCTATCTATGCCGGTAACGCTATTGCGACAGTACAAAGCTTAGATAACAAGAAGGTTATCACTGTTCGTACTACTGGCTTTGATGCCGTTGCGACAGATGGTACTGCTGAAGTAATTAACCTTGATACTGTAACTGATGCTGGTATATCAAGCCATGTAAGCGACGAGTTAACTGTATCTGCGCGACCTGACTTAGGCGCAGCAGGCGTTATTATTTCTGGTGGTCGTGGCATGCAAAATGGCGATAACTTTAAATTACTTGACGGTATTGCTGACAAATTAGGCGCAGCAATTGGTGCATCACGTGCTGCGGTTGATGCAGGCTTTGTTCCTAATGATATGCAAGTTGGTCAAACAGGTAAAATTGTTGCACCAGACTTATATATTGCGGTAGGTATTAGTGGTGCTATTCAGCATTTAGCTGGTATGAAAGACTCAAAAGTTATTGTTGCTATCAACAAAGATCCTGAAGCGCCAATCTTTCAAGTCGCTGATTATGGTATTGTTGCTGACTTATTTGATGCGTTACCAGAGTTAGAAAGCAAGTTATAACTCAAACATTAGTCATTACTTTCAAGCAGTCCTTTAAACAGTACTAAGCACAAAGTAATATTGATATAATAAAACCACGCTTATGGAAATAAGACGTGGTTTTATTTTGTCTAAAATTTGTGAAGCAGGTTTAGTTAATAGTGATATTTAAGAATATTGAGTGATTTATGAAAAATAATTTATCGAGTTTAAGTGATTTAGCTGCTGCATTTGGTAAAGCACCAATAGAGCAAGATAAGCCTACACCCGCGAGTGATGACTCATTAGTCTACTCAACAGAATCAGGCCGTATCAACCAACAAAAAGAAAAAAATATTACGCCAAGTGATGGTTTTGCCAGAGTAAGGCGCGAAACTAAGGGCCGAAAAGGCAAAGGCGTTATTGTTATCAGTGGCTTAGGGCTAGATAATAAAGCATTAAAAGAGTTAGCAAAAAAACTTAAAAAAACTTGCGGCAGCGGTGGCTCCGTCGTTGATGAAACCATCGAGGTTCAAGGCGACAAACGCGACGTTATACAGCAAGTACTCGAAAAGGCCGGTTTTAAAGTTAAGTTTACCGGCGGTTAACGCTTTCCTCAACTTAAACCACTTTAATACATAGATAGCTATATATGAGTTATATAGTGCCGGTATGAGTTAGACCTGCACTAAATCTGGTAGCTTTTTCTGCCAGATAAGGCATGCGATAGTGTATTGCCATCTACATATTCTAATTCCCCACCGACAGGGACACCGTGGGCTATTCTAGAGATATTAACTTGATGCTGCTGAGCCAATTCAGCAATAAAATGTGCTGTCGCCTCACCTTCCACTGTCGGATTAGTTGCTAAAATAACCTCACTAAATTGACCTGTAGAAAATTGCTTAGCTAAAATATCTAGGCCTAAATCATCTGGCCCTATGCCATCAATAGGAGATAAATGCCCCATCAAGACAAAGTACTTGCCAAAAAACTCGCCCGTTTGTTCAATGGCAATAACATCACCTGGCGTTTCCACAATACACAAGGTAGTTGAAAGTTGACGTTTTGGGCTTTGGCAGATTTCACATAATGCTTCTTCGGTAAAATTTCGGCACTGCTGACAATGACCAATATCAGTCATGGCTTTCGCTAAGGTATTAGCAAGTTTACTACCGCCACGACGATTACGTTCAAGTAACTGAAATGCCATGCGTTGCGCTGATTTTGCGCCAACGCCAGGTAAACACTTTAATGAATCAATTAACTCTTGAACCAGTGGACTAAATTTCATAACTAACCATTTAATTTTATATTTTAATACGTGAACCTGAAAAGTTATTCGCAAACACAAACAATAATTAATGATTCACCACTATTTAATAGCTAATTTTAATCAACTTAACCGGTAAATAGTAGTGACTTCTTGAAATATATATACGTCGTTCAATGACTAGCTATAACTTAGCTAGTCCAGTCTTTAGCAACCATGAATCCATTTGGTATAACACCAGTAACTATTGCTCGTATTTATTTTGGTAAGTGAAACTAGCTTTTTGGCGAATATTATCAAGTGAAGTTCCCAGCAGTACTTCAAATTCCCCTGCCTCAGCCAACCAGTCATTGATGTTAACGTCCCAAAAAGATAAGTCACGTTTATTCAAGAAAATACTAACTTGCTTACTTTCTCCTGGCGCTAAATAAACTTTGGCAAACCCTTTTAGCTCTTTCATCGGCCTTGAAACACTGGCCTTTTTATCATGTAGGTATAACTGCACAACCTCAGCACCAGCGACAACACCCGTATTTTTAACCTCCACGGTCACAGTAATACCTTCATCAGCAGTTATCGTTGATGCGGATAGGTTAATGTCAGTTAACGAAAACTGGGTATATGAAAGACCATGACCAAAGGTAAAGGTTGGTTTGATATGTTGTTGTTCAAACCAGCGATAGCCAATAAAGACTCCTTCACTATATAAACTTTCTTTGGCGTTATAATCATTAAGAGCAATGGGGGCGGTGTCTTCCAGATGAGCCGGTAAGGTAATCGGCATTTTTCCACTCGGGTTAACATCACCTGTTAAGATATCTGCAAACGCATGGCCCGCTTCCATCCCTCCGTACCAACCCCAAACAATCGCCTTGGCTTGCTTTACCCAAGGCATTTCAACAGCTGAGCCAGCGACAAGAAACACTACTGTTTTTTCATTGGCTGCAATCAACTTACTAATAATTTCATCTTGCGAGTTAGGCAATTTCATATCCACTCGATCGATTGACTCTCTGTCGTCACCGTGACTCAAACCACCAAAATAGATCACAACATCTGCGGCTTTAGCTGCGGCGATATACTCGGCCTCACTACTGAACAATTCACCTGGCGCATTCCAACCTAAAGTGAAATGTTCGCTGCCATCATATTCAATTTCAAACGAGTAGCTTTCACCCGCCGTTAATTCAATTTCATAACTTAATGCTGTAACTTTACTCACATCACTTGAATTAGTTGAATTAGTTGAATTAGCAGTTTCGACATCATCAACTTGATGAGTAATGACAATTTGGTCATTTATTTTTAATTGAAAATCACCTAATGTTTCAACATTCAATTGATGTGAGCCTGTCGTTAAAGGTTTGATTGTTGCCGTCATCGTAATGAACTGAGTGTTGGCTGAGTCTTTGGCTGTAAACTTAGAATCAACTATCCAAGATTGTTCCTGTAAATTCACCCTTGCTGATTCATTAAAGTAAGCTATATTCCATGCTGGTGTACCCGTCCAATGACGACTATTAACATAATCACTGGCAATTGCAGACAATTCACTACTACGTGCTCTCATCACGGTAATATTTACATTCTCACCAAACTTTGCTTTTAAACCTTGTAGTGGTGTGATTTCATACAAAGATTTAACTTCTGATGAACCGCCACCTGTACCATGTTTTTTATCTGCATTAGGGCCAAGAACTAAAATATTTTTGACTCGTTTTTTATCTAACGGTAATACCGGTTTAGAGCCGACAATATCATTTTTTAATAACACCACACCTTCGGTAGCAATCTTACGTGCCGCAGCTTGATGCGCTTGAGTATTTCTTGACCCTGGTGAACGATTTTCGTCATACATACCTATACTATGTTGCACTCTTAAAATACGTCTAGCCTTCTCATCTGCCACTGATTCAGGAATTTTTCCTGCTTGGATCATTGCTAAAAAAGGCTTTGCCAAAAAGTAATCTTGATAATCAGCAACATCTGTACCCATTTCTAAATCTAAACCGTTAACTGCAGCATCATAAGTATTAATATCAACATGCCAGTCAGTAAGTAATACCCCTTGATATCCCCATTCGCCTTTTAAAATATCCATCACTAAATGCTTACTCTGATTAGCATTAGTACCATAGTATTGATTATATGATCCCATCATGCCAAGCACCCCGCCCTCTTTAACCGCGGCTTCAAAGGCAGGTAAATATACTTCTCTTAAGGTACGTTCATCGGGCTTAGCATTGACGCCGATTCTATTTAACTCCTGCGTGTTTAACGCATAATGTTTAACAGTAGCGGCCACATCATTTGCTTGAATAGCTTTAATCTGCGGTACTACCAACTTTGCCGCTAAGATTGGATCTTCCCCCATATACTCAAAATTTCTGCCATATAAAGGTAAACGCGCTAAATTAACGCCTGGACCTAGAATAAAGTCTTTTTTTCTATCGCGTGCTTCAGCGCCTAAGACTTGACCGTGTAAGCGAGCCATTTCAACATTCCAACTGGCCGCAACTGAGGTAAGGTGAGGTAAATAAGTCGCATGGTCATCTGTCCAACCAGCCGATGCCCAAGTATGACGCTCAATTTGATGACGCACCCCATGAGGACCATCAGACAACCACATTTCAGGAATGCCGACACGCTCAATAGCGTTTACATGGAATTTACCACTGGCATGCGCCAAAGATACTTTTTCTGGCAGAGTCATTTTTGACAGGAGCATTTCCACATCTTGCTCTACTGTCGCTAGACGACCCTCAGTCGCTGCAACACCTTGTTTTGTAATTAAGGTTTTATTGTCATTAACACAAGCAGTAAGCCCAATACTAAGAGTCAGTATTACAGAAACCAACAGAGTATTTTGTAACTTATTTTGCCACTTGTTTTTCAATTTATTTTTCGTAAATGTATCGTTCATTAACTAACCTTTTAAACTTGTTGATTTTGGGCACACAATTAAATGTAAGCGTCTCTATCTTGTTGTTGCCATAATATCGGTAGATATTTTGGTAAGAAATTTAATTACCTTATTAGGCGCAGCTTTTGAAAAACATCGGCGGTAATATAACCTAAGTTTTTACTACCATTGACTGCTTTGATATCCGTTGAACCGATAAAATGTTCACGTTCCTTACTGCCATCGTTATCGCAGTAAGCCAGCATGAAACCCAATTTTTTACCCTCAAATAATGTCACTGCAACTGGATTTTTCATAGCCAGAGTAAAATTATCGTCATAAACCCGAACAGATACTTCCCAAATCACTTTATTGGGCGATTTTTCACTGCGCCGCCATACACTAGTAATATGATCATTTAATAAAACAAAGTTATCTGAACCATCTACGTTCTTCTCACCAATATCTACTGCTTGATTATCGAGGGCGACATGATAGGCAAAAGCATTAAAATTAAATTGATGGTTACCACCCGAGGCATCTTCATCAAGGAAAATTTCTAAACAGTCATCATCCCAATAAAGATGGCGCGGATCTGCATGTTGATCGAATAAAACGTCATCGGTAATTTCTACCAATAAATAGAGCTGTTGCTCGTCCCACATAACTTTAAATTGTCCAGAAAAATCGTCCGCGCTTGGTTTATCACCTAAAATTAGACTATTGATTGGCTGCCATTTAGCTAATTGCCAGCTAACCTCATTTACTAAGCCGTCTATTCGCATTTTTTCTGGTGATTTTAGCGCTTCAAGGGCAAAGCAATTCATTGAAACTGCCATTAATAATGTGATGATAAATTTAAAATAGTCAGCATACTTGGGCATTATTATTTTTCCTCATAATTTGTTGAGTAAGTTTATTTATTTCATCAGCAACTAAAATAAAAGGTCGTTCTATATTAATAGCGCTAACATCTGGCTCTATGAGTAAGGGGGGGTCCATTGCTTCAAATTGGCTATCAAGTAAAGTAGGTGAAAAGAAATGATTTTCACGTTGCATAATTCGCTTGGTAATTAATTCTTTGTTGCCATTTAGGTAGAAAAAATGACAATAAAAAGGAAGCTCTCTAAATAGTTGTCGATGTGCTGATTTTAAGCCGGAATAAGCAAGTGTTACCGATTTACCTTGTTGAGACAGTAAATTTAAATGCTTTATAATAGCGTCTAACCAAGGTTTTCTCATGTCGTCAGTCAACGGTTTATTTTCTGCCATATGTTTTTTGGCTTCAGCACTGTGAAAATCATCCGCATCAATAAAAACCAATGAAATTTTGTCGGCCATTTGTTTGGCTAAGCTTGATTTTCCCGTACCGCTAACGCCCATAACAATAAACAAATTAGGCAACGGCTGTGATGATTTTGTCATTTAACGTTATCCTCACTTGTCATTGGAACCCTCACTTGTAACTGATAGTGTTGCCCTGTCTTTAAGTCAGTTAATACATTGCCAGCGATGACCTGCTTATCGAGTAAGACTTCCATGACAGTAATATCGCTGGTTTGCTCAATATCAAAATTCACCATCGCTCCCCTAAAGAGTCGCTGACCAGATAAGTATGGCAAGGTTGCTGGCATTTTAGGCGCTACGTGTAAACCGCGAGCACAACCTTTTAACCCACACAACTCTTCCACTAAACAACGATATAACCAAGAAGTGGTACCGGTATTAAATAAATGACTTGAGCGACCTGCTTTTTTTGGGAATTGATGATAAGCCCCGCGATAATAATTGGGTACATAGATAGGTAACTGCCCTGTTACTTCAGCATTCTCAAGCGACGGCAACATTTTACTCAGTAACTCAAAAGCTAAATTATTTTGCCCTGCTTGATAAAGCGCGAAAATATAAAATATTGCCGCGTGATTATAAACTGAGCCATTTTCAGACACCCCTGGATGTTTTTGCGTAATTCGACCAATATCTTCCACCATACTGGTATAACTTGGCGCCAGCATCATAACTCCTTGCGGTGTAATTAACTGCTTAGTGATGGCAGTAATCATTTCAATTTTCTGATGATCGTTTGCTGCACCACTGAGCATGGCCCAACTTTGAGGGTTAATGAATATTTTCCCCTCAGACTCTTTATCAGTACCAAAAACACGGCCGTCATCGGTAATACCACGAGCGAACCACTGTCCATGCCATAAGTATTCGTTTACTGCGTTATTAATGGCTTTGGCTGCGAATCGATATTCATCATATTTTTGTCGGTTAATACCTATGTCGTATTCTTCATAGATATCGCACCAAGTGGTTAAGGCATATGCTGTTGCTAAAGATAACCAAGTAGAAACACCTTTGCCTTTGTATCCCACCATATTCATCGGATCGCACCAATCGCCTTGTTCAATAAAACTCAAACCTCGATGATCGGTGGCATTAATGAGGTAATCCAATGCTAACTCTATATGGCGGGTAAAAGATTGTTTTTGGGCTGAATCTGCAAAAGCAATCATTTCACTGAGTAAACTGACATCAGCCGTTTCATTTAAATAAACTGACAGGCATATGGGCAACCAAACACCATGATCAGCGTGAGGGACTTGATTAATATATTTAAGCTCAGCTTGCGCATGTAACAAAACCCCTTCAGGCATAGCACCGTTAATGGTTTGCTGAGAAACAGCTAAGATATAGGCCTGACGAGTCCGCTCTGGATTAATAAAAGCCATGCCCATATTATCTTGAATATAGTTTCTCGTTTGAGGGTCTGTGCTTAACCGATTCACGTCACCATGATAAAACATCTGTCTTGGTAACCAGTGATTAAAAAAATCATCAAAACTGACATTACCACTGTTAATGGTTAAACACGCTTTTCCTTGTGCTATGTAATCTCTATAAGATTGTTCCGCTTTGTTTCGTTGCTGATGGCCAAGATACTTTTCTTTAATTTCAGCTATCTCTAACTCATCTTTTGCCGGACCAAATAGAAATTGATAATTTTTCTGTTCACTTGGCATTAACGACTGTTGAAACTGCATAACCGCAACAGGTGTTTCATAACGCGCTTCAACATTTTCTAATAGCTCGGCTTGTAATGCACTCGGTTGATGCAGGCCACCTTCACCTTCAAAGTCTTTTTGGTTGGCATGCCACGCCGTGGGTGGGGTATCACTCAAAAAGAAGGTTTTGTCTTTTAACTGCTTATTAGTAAAGTAATCCGCCACTTTTTGGTAGGGCGTCACAGAATCAGCAACAATGGCATTTAATGCTTCGTTATAACAAGCCGATTGATTCATCCACGACATATAACCAATAGAGAAATACGGGTATAGACTAATATTTTTCACGGTATCCGTTAAATTGGTTACCGAAAAAAACCAGCATTCAACTAAATCATCCTCAGTTAAATTAACTTTAATGGTTATCTTCAAACCACGGTGTTCAATTGACCAAGTAATATCACTATTGCCTAACTCAAATGAAAACTTGTCAAGTTGAACGCGCATCGGCTCGTAAGGTAGTGAAATGATCTCACCACTGTCTTCATCTTTAAGATAAAAAAATCGCCCCGGATGATGGCTGAAATAACTATGCTCTGGTTGAATAAAACTTTTGGCTTCCATATTCGGCGCGTAAGAGTATTTAGCGGGCTCTGGCTGCATAAACTGTGAATTAACATAACCCCGACAATTCACTTGCATAACCATGGCGCGGTTCCATAAAAACCCGGTTGCATTCGGCAATTTGGTTGGGCTGGTAAGCTTTATTTTACTCAAGCCATCAACTGCTGTGTCGATACTGAATAAAGGTAATTTAGACATTAACAGCTCCTGTTGTAACTGGCTGAGCATCATCAATATTAGACTTTTCTTGTTGACCTAATAATTCCTGCTGAATTTTTTCTAATTGTTGATCACCTAACGGATAAAAGTAGATTAACGGTACGGCAATAGCAGCAAAAATTGCCGGGATCAAAGTCATCAACAACACAATTCCCTCTTGGGAGACACCCGTTTGTACTTGATTAGCCACATACCCCATAGAGGCGAGTAACCAACCAATCATAGCCCCAGCCAAGGCACCGCCAAGCTTTTGAGCAAATGCTGCCGCTGAAAAAATCATCGCGGTTGCCCGTCTTCCTGTTCGCCACTGCGAGTAATCCGCCGTATCGGCATACATAGAAAAAACTAACGGTGATTTTGGTCCCAATGCTAAACCAATCATTATTTGTAAAACGTACATCAAGGTAATACTGTCGTTTGGTACAAAATAGAAAATGATCGAAAGTAGCGCAACAATAGTCATCAAGATCATCAACAAGCGACGTTTATCAACAAACTTGGTTAATAGGGGCGTAGATGCTGCACCAATGGCTAACGCAATCATATAAGCCATGGCAAAGCTGCCAATTAAGTCAGGACGTTCAACGTAATATTTAAAATAAAAAGTGCCCGTGCTACCTCTTAATGAAATGGTCATCATGATAATAAGGGCTAAAACAAACAAGACTTTCCAAGGTTTATTCTGCGTTAAGTCTTTTAAATCCTGCAATACCGGTGTTTTTTGCTCTGCCGGCGGGGAAACACGCTCAGTAGTGGATAAGAAGGTAATTACAAAAAGTACCGCTGCAATTAAACCATAAACCAACATAGTATACTGCCAACCTAAGGCTTCATTGCCCTGCCCCAAATAATTGACCAATTCAGGCGTCATATAAGCAACGAGACTTCCTCCTGAAAACGCACCAATAAAACGAAAGCTTGTTAACGTAGTTCTTTGTTGGCTATCAGGGGTGATAACACCAAGTAAAGCGCCATAGGGCACATTAATGAAGGTGTAAGCCAACATCATAAAGATGTAAGTGCCGTAAGCCCAAATTAACTTATTACCATCACTGACATCGGGTACGGTGAAAGTAAGTACGCCTGCGGCCACCATATGGATAATACCCCAAAGTAAGTAAGGTCTGAATTTACCAAATTTTGTTTTAGTGCGATCAGCTATTGCCCCCATCAGTGGATCAGAGAAAGCATCTATAAGCCGAGTAACCAGCATCATAGTACCGACAGCAGCTGGAGAAAGGCCGAATACATCGGTATAAAAGATAAACAGAAATACATCAAAGACCCGCCAATAAAAATTTGAGGCGATATCACCACAGGCGTAACCCATTTTCTCGCCTAAGTTAAGTTGATGCTGTTTTATTTTTTTTATCATTATAGGTTCGCTGTTATTGGAAAAATTCACATTGATTCTTTAAGTCACAAAAAAGGTATTACATTTAGTTTTTAACCATTTCACAATTAAATGTAAGCGCTTACAAATATACTGTTATTTATAACTTTTTCAATGTGAATTTTGTCTAAAGATAAAAAGTAATCAATAAGGATTTGTTTAATAACAGTTTTAATATAAAAAAATTAAAAATGCAATTGTATGTAAAACCTTCGTTTAGTGTATAAACTTTAATTTAAATTTAAATATTTATTGACCAATTTTTATTATTAACTTACCTTTATGTAAGCGCTTACATTTTACTTTAATTTGTAACTTGTTAAAAAATACTGGTTTGTTTTATTTTTTTGTATCATTATGTAAGCGCTTACACCAACACATAATTATAATATAATATGGTCCACTCGACTGGGGATGTAACATGAGTAAGAAAATATTCACTAAGACAAGAATAGCGACAAGTTTATCACTGATACTTGGAGTAACAGCACTGCCAGCAATATCAGCAGAAGAAGCAAGCTTGAAAGACAGTGATGAAATTGAAATCATTGCCGTAACTGGCATGCTTTCAAGTATTAAAGAATCGACAAGAATTAAGCGTGATGCTTCTGGTGTCGTTGATGCTATCTCAGCTGAGGATATTGGTAAATTTCCTGATACCAATTTAGCAGAATCTTTACAACGCATTACGGGTGTATCAATTGATCGTACTAATGGTGAAGGTAGTAAAGTAACCGTACGTGGTTTTGGTCCCGACTTTAATATGGTTACCCTCAATGGCCGTACAATGCCAGCATCTGGCTTACCTGCTGGTGGTGGTGTCGCAAATTCACGAGCCTTTGAATTCTCAAATTTAGCATCTGATGCTGTTAAATCTGTTTCTGTCTATAAAACAGGTAAAGCTAACATAGCTACTGGTGGTATTGGCGCAGTTATTGACATAGTAACAGGCAAACCCTTAGATAACCCGGGCATGCATGTTAGTGTTGGTGCAAAAGCTCTCATGGATACAAGTAACCGTGTAGGTGATGATGTTACACCTGAGTTATCCGGTTTATTCAGCTGGACTGATGATGATGAGATGTTTGGCGCCTCATTAACAGTTAATACACAAGAACGACATAGTTCTACCTCTGGTGCATTTGTTAATCAATGGCGAACCGGTGCCTTCGATGGCACAATCCCACAAGCAGCTGATGATATTCAATTAAACAATGCACCTGATATTGGTCAACTTTATTCAATGCCATCAGATTTACGCTACTTTATTACCGACCAAGAACGTGAGCGTACTAATGCTCAACTTACCTTACAGTTCAGACCTGTCGAATCTTTAACTGCAACGCTTGATTACACCTATTCAAAACAGGATACTTTTCAGGCACGCGCTGAACAATCTATCTGGATGGACACGTACAAATCTAGTTTAGGTTTTGACGATGAAACGACAACCACTCCAATCGATTATAATGAAGATCGAGGTGCTCAACCCCCACGTGATTTAGGCTTAGCGCAACAAGAGCTAAACCAAGTAAATGAAAATGATTCAATTGGTCTGAACATTAGCTACGACGTTAATGACTATTTCAACATCACTTTTGATGGACATAGCTCAACAGCTGATAGTTCTCCTGATGCAGAATATGGTAGTTGGGTTAATGCAGGTTTAGGCGCAAACATTTCTGCTGGTCAAGGTGTAGATTTTAGTAATGACTACCCAACTATGCGAGTCGACTTTGATGATTGTGACCCAAGAAGAGGTTTAAATTGTAACGGGATACTTGATCAAGATGATGTGGGTACATCAATTCTTGATATGAACTATGCATCTCAAAAAACTGATATTGATGAATTTCGCCTAATTGGTGCTTATGAGTTTGAGGAAGGCAGTATCGAATTTGGTATTGAGTCTCGTTCTATGGAGAGTCATTCTGTACAAAGCTTAACACGGCATACTATGGGTAACTGGGGTGTTGAAAACCCAGGCGAATTACCTGCTGGTTTCTTAACTCCAGTTAACTTCACCAAAGAAATTAATGATTTTGATAAAAATGGTGCCTTCAATCAAGGTTTCACCGGTAGTGCTTCACAAATTGGTGCTTGGGCTGCTGGTCAATATGGCTTTGACTTTGTAGCCAATGGGGCATCTGCAACTAACCGTACAATTAAAGAAGATATTACCGCTGCATTTTTTCAACTTGACCTTTCAGGTGAGTTAGGCGGTCGTCCATATAACATTTCTGCTGGTTTACGCCTTGAAAGTACTGACGTCACTTCTTCAGCTAATGTCGCACTACCTAATGCGGTTGCATGGGAAGGTAATAATGACTTTAACGTACGTTTCGGTAATGGAATGCAAGACTTCTCTGCCGATGCAAATTATGACCATGCATTACCAAGTTTTGATTTTGACATAGAAGTTGTTGATAATGTTGTAGCGCGGTTCTCTTTCAGTAAAACTATTGCTCGACCTACTTATGATCAATTAAGTGCTGCCGCTTCTGATGTTAGCGGACCGACCGGCCCAACTAGCTTGCCAGGTGTTCAACTAGGTACGGCTTCTAATGGTAACCCTGGTTTATTACCATTAGAGTCAAATAATATCGATTTATCTGCTGAATGGTACTTTGCAGAGACGAGTTATGTATCGATTGGTTATTATGAAAAGCGTGTTAATAACTTCGCTGGTCGTCAACCTGTTGAAGAAAATGTATACGGTTTACGTGATGCAACTGCAGGCCCTCGTGCTCAAGCGGCCGCTTTAGCGTTAACTGCATTAGGTGAAGAAATAACTGATACCAACTTATTTGCTATGGTTGCTGCAACCGAAAATAATGTTGATTTCTATTCGATGCCAGCTGAAGATTTTGAAGTTCAATATGATGTTTTACCTAACGGTGAAGATCCCTTAATGGACTTTACGGTAACTAAGTTTGTAAACAATAAAGAAGCTAAAATCGATGGTTTTGAATTTGCTGTTCAGCATTTCTTTGGCGAAACAGGTTTTGGTTTTCAAGCAAACTACACCACTGTTAATGGTGATGTAGGCTTTGATAACAACGGTGATCCATCGGTAACTCAGTTTGCCCTTGTTGGTTTAAGTGATACAGCTAACCTAATACTAATGTATGAAAATGATGACTTCCAAGCACGTATTGCTTATAACTGGCGTGACAAGTTCTTAAATACACAAGCCCAATATATAAATGAGCCTGGTTATACAGAAGAATACGCACAGGTTGACTTTAATGTTGCTTATCAAGTTACTGAAGAGCTATCTGTCTTCTTCGAAGGTATTAATATTACCGGTGAAGATACTCGAACTCACGGTCGTACCACAGCACAATTGTGGAATTTATCAGAGCAAGAAGCACGATATGCTTTAGGTGGTCGTTATACTTTCTAATTCAAAGTAGAGAGTAGACTATGCTTATAAATGCCGTGCACTTGCACGGCATTTATTGCATGACACTTTATAATGATTTTACTATCAGGCAGGAGCTAACATGGACAAAGCTATTAAAAAAATTGTTATTGTTGGTGGAGGGTCTGCTGGTTGGATTACCGCCGGAAGCCTCGCAGCAGAACATTGTGTCAATGCAGCAAGTAGTATAGAAGTTGTTTTGATTGAATCTCCTGAAGTTAACAGTATCGGTGTTGGAGAAGGCACTTGGCCCTCAATGCGTAATACGTTAGAAAAAATTGGCATAGATGAAAAAGAGTTTTTACAACAATGTGATGCCTCATTTAAACAGGGTTCAAAGTTTGTAGGTTGGACAACCGGTGATGACAGAGACTCTTACTATCACCCCTTTATGACACCTGATGGTTATGGTCACGTAGATTTACATGCCGCATGGCAAGCTAACCATTCAGAGCAAGCTTTTGCTGATGCGGTTAATATTCAAAGCCATGTTTGCCAAGCAGGTCTCGCACCTAAACAACTGGCAACGCCAAATTACGCTGCCGTTACCAATTATGGCTATCACCTTGATGCAAAGAAATTTGCCTCACTTCTACGTAAACACTGTACTTCGAAATTAAATGTTCAGCATATTGTTGCTCATATGGACGGTATTATTTCTGCAGACAATGGTGATATTAGCGCCATAAGTACCAAAGAACATGGCCATATAGACGGTGATTTATTTATTGATTGTACCGGTAGCGCATCATTGCTGCTGGGAAAGCATTTTAATATTGGCTTTATCAATAAACAGCACATTTTATTTAATGATTCTGCCCTTGCTGTACAAGTTCCCTACCCTGATCAAGCAACCCCAATAAACTCAGCCACGTTATCAACAGCACAAAGTGCTGGCTGGATTTGGGATATAGGTTTGCAAACACGACGAGGTGTTGGTTACACCTACTCTAGTAAATATATGAGTGATGTTGAGGCTGAAAAATCATTAAGACAATATCTAGTCGATTCCGTTGGCGAAGAGAAAGCTAATTTACTCAAGCCTAAAAAATTAATTTTTGAACCTGGTCATAGAGAAAAATTTTGGCATAAAAACTGTGTTGCCATCGGTATGTCTGCAGGATTTCTTGAGCCTCTTGAAGCTTCTGCCTTAGCCATGGTTGAATTATCATCAACCATGATCAGTGAAGAGTTACCCGTGACGCGTGTCCATATGGATATAATCGCCAAACGATTCAATGATAGGTTTAACTATCGCTGGCAGCGTATTATCGACTTTTTAAAATTACATTACATTTTAAGTAAACGCACTGACTCACAATACTGGCGAGATAACCAACAACCTGAAAGCATTAGTAAAGAACTTCAGGAGCTGATAAAGCTATGGCAATATCAACCTCCAAGCCGTTATGATTTTGTTCAAAATGAAGAAGTATTTCCTTCAGCAAGTTATCAATATGTACTCTATGGTATGGGATTTAAAACAGAGCAACGCGCTAACCCAAGAAAATTTGAGGCTAATCCCTTAGCGAAAAAAACGATTGCAGAGACACAAAACAAAATAGATAGATATCTTACGGGTTTACCTTCTAATAGAGAATTACTCGATAAGTTAAAAGTGAAGCAATAAAACATCAGTGAAAGGTAGTTATTATGAAAGATAAAATTCAAAATATTGTTATTGCTGGCGGTGGTACCGCTGGTTGGATGGCGGCAGCAGCTTTTTCAAAACTACTAGGGAAGAACTTAAATATCACCTTAGTTGAGTCAGATGAGATTGCCTCAATAGGCGTAGGTGAAGCCACCATACCCCCGATAAAAACATTCCATAAATTACTCGGTATTAATGAGCAAGAAGTTATGCGAGCCACCCATGCTACTTTTAAACTCGGTATAGGATTTGAAAACTGGGGACAACAAGGAGATCATTACATTCACTCCTTTGGCGTCACAGGTAAAGAATGTTGGGCAGGTGAATTCCATCATTTTTGGTTGCATGGTCTTCGCAAGGGTATTAAAGATGACTTTGGTGATTATTGTTATGAGTTGCAAGCAGCGAAAGCGAATAAGTTTGCTTTATCAAAGAATACGCCGATTAATTATGCTTATCACCTTGATGCCACACGCTACGCACAATATTTACAAGAATTTAGTAAAAAACTGGGCGTAACTCGTGTTGAAGGAAAAATTCAACAGGTCAATAAAGACAATAAATCAGGCGAAATAAGTTCGCTTACTTTAGCTTCTGGCCAAATAGTTGAAGGTGATTTTTTTATAGATTGTACTGGTTTTCAGGGGCTTTTAATTGAGCAAGCTCTTCACACTGGATTTGATGATTGGTCACACTGGTTACCCTGTGATAGGGCGGTAGCAGTGCAAACCAAGGCGGTTGCAGCACCTTTACCTTATACACGTTCAATAGCTCGTGAAAGTGGCTGGCAATGGAGAATACCATTACAAAACCGTGTCGGTAATGGTCTCGTTTTTTGTAGTAAGTATTGCTCAGATGAAGAAGCGATAAATACGCTAACAGCAAACATTGAAGGGGATTTACTTACAGAACCCCGAATCATCAAATTTAACACGGGTCGCCGTCGTAAAGGTTGGAACAAAAACTGTGTTGCTTTAGGTTTATCAAGTGGTTTTATCGAGCCGCTTGAGTCAACAAGTATTCATTTAATTATGTCTGGAATTATCCGTTTATTGCGCTTATTTCCTTTTGATGGTATTCATCAATCGGCTATTGATGAATACAATAACAAACTCAATTCAGAATTAAACGCCGTTCGTGACTTTATCATACTACATTACAAAGCAACTCAGCGTGAAGACAGTAATTTTTGGTTACATTGTAAAAATATGGAAATCCCCCCTTCCCTCGTGCATAAAATGCAATTATTTAAAGATACAGGTCGTGTCTTTTTAGACGATGGCGATATTTTCCGCGTAGACTCTTGGACCCAAGTAATGCTCGGCCAAGGCATTAAACCAACGCAATACCACAAAATAGCTGAAATAATGAATGATAAAGAACTAGAGAACTTCATGAGCAGCCTGAAAGCATCGATAACTAATGCTGTTGAACAATTACCTAGTCACGCAGAGTTCATACAAAGCTATTGTAAATCAGACTATTAAAAAATACTGCTTAAGTAAAAGCGACTAGCATTGTATTGTTAATAGCTTTTGCTAGTTAATATCAACACTCACACAGTTGAGAAGTCTATGAAAAAAACACCTAAACTCAGTGTGCAACTTTGGTCTGTCAAAGATGCCATTAACCAAGACTTTAATGGCACACTTAAGACGTTATCTAACATGGGTTTTGACGGTGTTGAGTTCGCCGGTGAATTAGGCTCATATGCGAATGATGCCAAAGCATTAAAACTCTTTTTAGATTCAATTGACCTAAAAGCCAGCGGCGCTCACGTATCTTTTGAACAATTGGATCAAGACAACTTTCAAAAAACTGTAGATTTTTATCATCAATTGCAAGTTGATACCTTGATCATTGGTTTGGATGACAGATCTTGGCATCCGCAAGGTATAGAAGAGGTGGTAAAATTACTCAATCAACTTGATACAAAGCTAGAACCTTATAATATAAAAACCGGTTTTCATAATCATGAACACGAATTTGATAACTTTAAAGGCACTACTTACTGGGACTATCTAGCCATGAATACTAAGGATTCCGTCGTATTACAACAGGACGTAGGTTGGACAACATATGCAGGTAAAGATGCCGTATAGTATGTTTATAAGTACCCTAATAGAAGCTTTACCACGCATTATAGAGTATGTATTCCCGAAGGAGTTAAAGGTAAACAACCTATTATTGGTCGAGATACAATTGATTGGCTGAGGCTGTTAAAGGCTAATATAAATGTTGGCGGGACAAAATGGATAGTTGTTGAGCAAGATGTATACCCCAATGGCATGAGTTCTTTAGCAGCAGTTGCCTTGTCTAAAAATGGATTAGAGCAATATATCGAAAAACTTTAATAAACCTACCTGTTAATTTTTATTTTGTTAGCTACAATTTATTGCGTTATTGACAAGAAATATTAGCTTGTTCAAGGCTATTAGGTCGAATATAAACATCAGTAAAGTCTATATTTAACGGACCTGGCTTTTCAAAAAAGGCCGGTTCTGAATTTAACACGCAAAATTCTGCTAACGGCATCATCAATACGCGTTTGTGCAATTTCACCACAGTTAACTTGTGCAAGAGTACTTTCATAGAGTATTTTCCAAGTATCCATAGGTACCATAAAAATATTTAAACCTGCATTTATCGCTTGTGGACAGCTTTCATTTGAACAGCCTTTCATTTGTCCATGACCATTCCAGTCACCAACAACAAAACCGTCAAAACCCATTTATCTTTTAAAAAATCCGTTAATAAATATTTATAGCCATGATTTTTTACCATGCCAACTGTTGAATGAAGCCATCACAGATTGAGCGCCAGCGGTTAAACCACCTACATAACCTTGGCCATGTACATCAAGTAATTCTTGCTCCGATGAAAGAGTATTACCTTGATCGCCCCTAAACCAATATTATGAAGGAACAAAGTAGCACCAATAACATTCTTATGTCCGTGCACTGCATCTCTGCCCCACACAGTAGAAATTCGATTACCATCTAAAGAATCATCGATTGATGTTTGATACATGGTCTCAGCTAGGTTGACCCAATCATCAGGCGTGGCATGTTTATCATTATTAGGAAAAGCGCCACCGCCATTTAAATAAGACCCAAAGCCATATTTACGCATATCTTCAACCGTGATATCTCGTATTTCGGGTTGGATCATGTATGCTACTTTTTGCTCAAGCGTCATTGTGCTTAATAGCGAGACTATTTTCCTTCATTATCAGCATCAGTTTTAACGGCTATATCAAGTGTCGGCCAGATATCAATGTTAGATGAAGCTATTGAGACTTGTGATGACCCAGCTGTTTTATCCTGCTTTATGTCCGTTACTTGTTTTTGTTTATTTCCATTACAGCCAGCCAACTAACCAACCAACCAACAAATAACGATGCCATAGCCATGCAAAGTATGCTGGCACCTGGACTATTTTTTATCTTTTTTTCATTATGTTGTTTCTTGTTTATTTTAATTTCTAATTTTTAATCAAAAGGTTAAATAGATAACAATTTATTAGTTGGCAATCGCTTTTACTTTACTGCCTGATAGACCGTAATAAGCAATAAAAAAATAGCAGAATATAGGTAATAAAAATGCAGGTTGTACACCAATATTGTCTGCTAAAACACCTTGAAAAAGAGGAATAATTGCACCGCCAACAATTGCTAAACATAAGATACCCGAACCTTGACTGGTATGCTTACCTAAGCCTTGAATGGCTAAACTAAAAATTGTCGGAAACATAATTGAATTACATAAACCAACAAGCAAAATTGCCACCATGGCAAGTGTACCTGAAGAGAATACAGCAACTAAAATCAATATAACGGCGAGCGTTGCGTTAAAAAATAGTGCTTTACCCGCAGCAACTTTTTGCATAACAGCAGCACCAATAAAACGTCCTACCATAGCTCCTCCCCAATAATAAGCAATATACTTTGCTGCTTGGTATTCTTCTAAACCAGCAATCGAAGGCTCGGCAAAAAAGCTGACCAAAAAGCTACCAATAGCAACTTCAGCACCAACATAGACGAAGATACCAACAGCACCGAGTACCAAGTGACGATATTGCCACGCACTGCCACTATCCTCTTGTTCATCTTTTTGAGCGTCTTCTTCGACCAAGGATAAATTGGGTAATTTTAACCAAGCAAAAACGGCAGCCAGAACTAATAACATAGCTGCTAGAAAAACATAAGGCATTTGAACTGATTCTGCTGACGTTTGGGGCGACAGGGCATCAGCTGCTTCATTTAAAATTAGAAAGGCGCCAAAAAATGGTGCTACTGTTGTGCCTAAAGCGTTAAACGCTTGTGTCATGGTCAAACGAGATGATGCAGTTTTAGCATCACCTAACATACTTACATATGGGTTAGCTGATACTTGAAGTAAGGTAATACCACTAGCCAATATAAATAAAGCCATCAAGAAAACGGGATAACTATGCATAGATGCAGCAGGATAGAAAAATAAGCAACCAATAGCAGCGATGAGCAGCCCTAAAACAATACCTTTTTGATAACCCAGCTTTTTCACGATTGCTCCTGCGGGTAATGAAAAAAGGAAATATGCACCAAAAAAGCAAAATTGTACCAACATAGCCTTACTATAAGATAAATCAAAAACGCCTTTCAAATGCGGAATTAAAATATCATTTAGACACGTTATAAACCCCCACATAAAAAATAACGACGTTAATGACGTTAGAGCGAATGCAAAATTTTTATTGTCTGGCATATCGTTCACCTGATTAAAAGTACCTGAATTTGAATGCGTTGCCATAATTCCCTCTTCTTAAATTACTTTGTTGTTATTACTTAACTTGTCACTGACTAATGAAATATAAATAAAACGTTATGTTTCAATGCATTAAATAAATTTAAATTGAAACACCATGAAAATGGTTGACCTAAGTCTTATAAAGCTCTAACCTAAATGTAAGCGCTTACATCCATATTAAAGAGCATCCAGATACATTTATCAACCTTTTTTGTAAGCGCTCACATAAAAAAAAGATAATTGCCAAAATTAATTGGCTTAAGAAATAGGTATTTAGTTAATGACTGTCAAACTGACTCTACCCACTCAATCTAAAATGCTTTCAAAAGATTTTGTATACGGTGTAGCAACCGCTTCATTTCAAATTGAAGGTGGAAAAGCATCAAGACTTCCCTGCATTTGGGACACTTTTTGTGACACACCAAATACAATTGCTGATGGGTCAAATGGTGAAATGGCTTGTGATCATTTCAATCGTTGGCAAGACGATATTGAATTAATTGATTCAATAGGTGTTGATGCCTATCGGTTATCTATTTCATGGCCACGCGTAATAACAGAGTCAGGTGAGCTAAACCAAGAAGGTGTCGCTTACTATATGAACATTTTAGATACGCTAAAGTCCAAGCGTATTAAAGCATTTGTTACACTATATCATTGGGATTTGCCACAGCATCTTGAAGATAAAGGTGGCTGGTTAAATCGAGAAACCGCTTATGAATTCAGAAATTACGCTAATTTAATTTCAAAGGTTTTTGGTCATCGTGTTCATGCTTACGCAACACTAAATGAACCTTTTTGTAGTGCCTTTTTAGGATATGAAGTAGGTACTCATGCACCGGGGATAATCGGAAAAGAATTTGGCAAAAAAGCAGCGCACCATTTATTACTTGCTCATGGCTTAGCAATGGAAGTATTAGCTAAAAATAGTCCTAATACGTTAAATGGTATCGTACTTAACTTTACGCCTTGTTATCCTGAATCGGAATCTTTAGCTGACATAATTGCTGCAGCCTTTGCAGATGATTATTTTAATCAATGGTATATAAAGCCATTGTTTGATGGCAAGTATCCAGAAATCTTATCGACACTGCCAGCTGCCCAACAACCTGATATTCATGAGGGGGATATGGCAATCATTGCTCATTCTATGGATTATTTAGGTGTCAATTTCTATACACGAGCGATTTATCGCGCCGATGTTGATGAGCACTTCTTACAAATAGATCCCCCAGAACCTCGTACAGATATTGGTTGGGAAATTTATCCCAAAGCCTTTACCGAACTCTTAGTTTCTCTTAATGAAAAATACAGACTTCCCCCTGTTTATATCACTGAGAACGGTGCGGCAATGGCTGATAAGATTATCGATGGTGTGGTAAATGATCAAGATAGAGTAGATTATTATCAACAACACTTAAATGCCGTTAATGACGCTATTGAACAGGGTGTAAAAGTTGATGGTTATTTTGCCTGGAGTTTAATGGACAACTTTGAATGGGCTGAAGGTTATTTGAAACGCTTTGGCATTGTTTATGTCGATTATGAAACACAAGTAAGAACAATTAAAGCTAGCGGACTTGCTTATAAAGCGTTAATTACGAATAGATAATTGAATGTATCAGCTAAGTATTTCAGTTAAACATCTCAGTTAAATGACAGGAAACCAAATGACTAAACTTCCCTTTTATGAAAAAGTAGGTTACGCCATGGGCGATGCTGCAGCTAATTTAGTTTGGCGCGGTGCTTTAGCTTACTTAGCCGTATTTTATACTGATACTTTTGGTTTAACCGCTGCCGCTGCCGCCATGCTATTTTTGGTGGTACGTTTATCAGATGGTGTAACCGACATAATAATGGGTATGATTGGCGATAGAACGAATACTCGTTGGGGAAAGTTTCGCCCTTGGATATTATGGTCAACACCTTTTTTAGCCTTGTTTATGGTACTAAGTTTCACTACTCCTGACTTAAGTTATAGCAACAAACTTATTTATGCTTATGTAACCTATATCGGTTTGACGCTTGCATACACAGTAAACAACGTACCTTATTCGGCGTTAATGGGCGTGATGACGCCAAGTGATACAGAGCGTACTAGTTTATCTGGCTTTCGTTTTGCTGGTGCCTTTGCAGGTGGTTTGCTTGTAATGGGTTTTCTACCTGACTTAGTTGCCTATTTTGGTGAGGGTAATGATGCCATAGGTTATCAATATAGCATGTACTTATTTGCCGCAATTTTGATAGCCTTAATGTTAATTACTTTTGCGAGTACCAAAGAGCGTGTTACGCCAAACATTGATGAATCAAGTAATTTAAAATCTGACTTGCTCGATTTAAGTAAAAACCTACCTTTTATTGTTCTTCCACTATTAGCGATGACATTATTATTCTATTACCGTGATATTTATAGCGGCATATTTTTTGTTATTATCATGGGCTCCATGTTAATTCTCATTAAGAGGTTAATCAAAAAAACACCTAAAAACTTAGGTGGTACTCAAAGAGATATGGTTGACTTACTTACCAATAAACCTTGGTTAATATTACTCGGCATTGGTTTTCTAACTATGATGTTTAATGGCATTAAATACGGCACTATTGCCTACTATTTCAAATACCAAGTGGGTGATGAACTCATGGCAGGGAAATACTTTATTGCCTTATTACTCGTTTCTATATTAGGCGCATTATCAACAAGTTATTTATCAAAAAAGTTAGGTAAACGACAATTGTTTATTGTCTCACTTCTGCTAAGTGGTTTGCTTACTACTGCTTTTTATTGGGTACCTAAGGGCAATGTTAGTGCTATTTTTGCTTTAGGTTGTAGTGCTGAATTTTTTGCGGCCATAATGCCAACATTATTCTTTACCATGCTAGGTGATTCAGCGGATTACTCTGAATGGAAAAATGGTCGCCGTGCAACCGGCCTCATTTATTCTGCTGGAACGTTCGTTCAAAAAACCGGCGGTGGTTTTGCTGGTGCACTAGTATTGGTTGTGCTTGCTGGCTATGGCTATGATGGCATGGACAAATCAACTATCGCAGCGTCACTGCCTGGCATGCAATTATTAATGAGCTGGATTCCAGCTTCCTTTGCCTTTGCTGGCGCTGCCTTAATGATTTTTTACCCGCTAACTTGTAAGCAAAATAAACAAATTGGTAATGAATTAATCCTACGTAGAACACCTTTAGCTGCAGCTTAATAATTTTAAATAGTTTTATTTTAAGCTTACATGAACAAATTTAGATAATAAAAAAGTAGGATATTAATGATTAGTGTAAGAGAAAAAATTGCTTATGGTTTAGGTGATACTGCCAGTAATATAATCTTTCAAACGGTAATGATGTTCTTATTACTGTTTTACACTGACGTTGTTGGTTTATCTCCTGCTGTGGTTGGTACTATGTTTTTATTCGTACGACTAATCGATGCGGTTACCGATCCAATCATGGGCAACTTAGCCGATAAAACCCGCACTAAGTGGGGACAGTTCCGTCCTTATCTGCTGTGGTTAGCGCTACCTTTTGCTTTGATCAGTATATTAGCTTTCACCACACCCGACTTAACCGGTAATAATAAAGTTATCTATGCTTTTGTCACTTATACCCTTCTTATGATTGCTTATACGGCAATCAATATTCCTTATTGTGGTTTAGGCGGTGTTATTACTGCTGATGCAAAAGAGCGAGTCACGGTACAATCATATCGTTTTGTATTTGGTATGTTAGGCGGCGTCATTGTTGCAGGCGCAACTATGCCAATGGTGGAATGGTTTGGCCAAGGCGATACTGCAAAAGGCTACCAATATACAATGGTCGCAATGAGCAGCTTAGGCGTCGTCTTGTTTTTGTTATGTTTCTTAGGAACAAAAGAACGAGTAAAACCACCAGAAAACCAAGACTCATCGATGAAAGAAAATCTGCAATCATTATGGAAGAATGACCAATGGCGCATATTATGTATTGCTTCTTTTTATTTACTCACGGGGCAAGTTTTACGCCTTACCCTTGCTGTTTATTATGTTAAGTACTTTCTCGGGCGCGAAGATTTAATCACGTCATTTTTAACACTAGGCGTAGTGGCAAGTATGATAGGTTGCGCGGTAGCACAGCCGCTCGCTAAACGTGTATGTAAAATAAAAGCCTATATAGCACTGCAAAGTTTATCCGCAGTTATATGCCTAGCGAGTTTTCTTATTTCCCCCAACCAAATTATTCTTGCGTTTGTCGCCTTTATTGCTTGGAAGTTTTTTCTTGATATGGCTTCACCACTACTGTGGGCAAAAATGGCAGATACCATTGACTATGGTCATAAAAAAACAGGTATTAGGGTAACAGGCCTTGTTTATTCTGGCGTAATATTTTTTATCAAAATGGGTATTGCTATTGGTGGTGCACTTGCTGGATGGTTATTAACTTTTTACGGTTACCAAGCTGATTTAGAACAGAGTGAGGCTACCAAGCAAGGTTTATTATTATCATTTACCGTTTTACCTGCATTAGGTTCATTTGCTGTAGCTTGGGTAATGCGAAAATATACCTTAATCGAACAAAGAGTCGTTCAAATACAGGTAGAATTAAGCACGGAGACTAAGTAACTTATTGACGAATATGCTAGAATTTTGCCGTTACTACTCAAATTATTTACAATTTAATTGCACAACCTAGGAATAACATGGCGACAATATACGAAGTTTCAAAACTTGCTAGAGTCTCTTTAGCAACCGTTTCTCGTGTGATAAATAAAAGCCCACAAGTTAGCGATAAAACACGCCAAAAAGTTATGGATGCGATGGCAGAGCTTGGTTACCGTCCTAATTCTATTGCGCAATCATTAGCATCAAACAGAACCAATAGTGTGGGAATTTTAGTGTCAGAATTACATGGACCATTCTTTGGCCAAATGATGGCTGGCATAGAGTCCGAATTAAGAGCGGCGGGCAAACATGTCATTATTACCACTGGGCACAGTGAAGAAGATAAAGAGAAAGACGGTATCGAGTTTTTAATTAGCCGAAATTGCGATGCTATTATTTTGCATGTAGAAGCGGTTAGCGATGAATACCTCATTGATTTGTGTAAAGGCCACACACCGGTTTATTTAATGAGTCGGTACGTCGATGAGATCAGTGAAAATTGTATTAGCTTAAATAATGAATTAGGTGGATATCTTGCCACCCAATCAGTAATAGAATTAGGTCACTCTGCTATTGCTTATATCGGTGGACCACAATTTAAAGCCGATTCAAAAGACAGATTAGTAGGTCATAAACGAGCATTAGCAGAAAATAATATTTCTTTTAATGACACCTTATATTTTGAAGGTGACTTCAAAGAAAAAGGCGGTAGCGACGGTTTAAAATACTTCAATGAGAGTAACAAAGGATTTAGTGCATTAATTTGTGCCAATGATGAAATGGCTTCAGGCGCGATAACTTATGCCCGAGAGCAAGGACTTTCTCTACCTAGAGATCTATCCATAATAGGCTTTGATAATATCATTTTTGCACGCCATACCTATCCCAAACTAACGACGATAGACAATCCGGTAAATTCGATGGGGCATATGACTGCGAAATTGGTGTTAAAAAATATTTATCAACAAAAGAATATCTCTATTACTCACTTCTTTGAGCCGACACTTATCACTAGAGATTCCATTATTTCCAAAACTTAGCGCAACGGTCAGTACAGTTAAAAAATAAATACATTTGAAAGAGAAGTAACATAAAAAATGAAAAATTCACAAGATACTCAAGTAATTAATTTAGTGGCTGATATTGGTGGTACCAATATCAGACTAGCAATCACTGATAAAGACAATAATATCAACGAAATTAAGACTTATCAATGCAAGGACTTTCCACATTTAAGTAATGTGATTTATCATTATTTAAAGGAAAATGGCTTACTTAACTCCCAAGTTAATGCTTGTTTAGCTATAGCTTGTCCTGTTGATACAGACTCAATCTCGATGACAAACTTGCCCTGGAAGTTTTCACAAAAACAGCTTAAGGAAGAGCTTAAATTACATAGTTTAACGCTAATAAATGATTATACTGCTATTGCAATGGCTATTCCGTTATTGAGTGATAAGCAAAAAGTAAAAATTGGTCACGGCGAAGCCGAAAATAAACAGCCTATTGCGGTATGTGGCCCAGGAACTGGTCTGGGTGTTGCTAATTTAGTAAACATTAACAATCACTGGTACTGTTTAGGTGGCGAAGGGGGACATACCGATTTTGCACCGGTAGATGAACTTGATGTAAAAATATTTCAACAATTAAAAACAACTAAAAAACGACTCTCTTATGAACAGTTACTTTCTGGCTATGGATTAGAACAAATATACCAAGCATTAGTAATAATCAATAATCAAGAAGCGACAAACGCTGAGCAAAGTAAGTTATCCGCTAAAGAAATTAGTACTCAAGCAATAGCTGGAACTTGTCCTATATGCCAACAAGCGTTGTCACAATTTTGCAAAATTTTAGGAAGCTTTTCGGGTAACTTAGCATTAACCACGGGCTCTTTTGGTGGCGTGTACATAGCGGGTGGCATAGTGCCTAGGTTTATCGATTATCTGAAAAACAGTGAGTTTAGAGCAAGGTTTGAAACTAAAGGACGTATGTCTCATTTAAACGAGCAGATACCTACTTACATCATTACCGAAAGCCAACCAGGATTACTCGGTGCAGCTGCTTACCTCAATCAAGTTTTCCCATAGTTCAAGTAAGCAGTTGAATTATAAAAAGCTCAAGTAATCTTGAGCTTTTTTATTACAAAGACTCGATTGTAAAAGCGACTTAAAACGGCATTTTCATCCCAAATGAAGGTACCTTGATTATTTGTTATTAACTATCATTAGATCTCGTTTTCATTGACGTAAAAAGTATTATTGGTATTCAAATTTCATCATTCTTAATCTGCAAATGTCCCCTATTTGTCCCCTAAAAAAACGGCTCAAACTCAATAGAGGTTAATGTTGTAACCCCTAACTCGGCTCTAGGAGCGCAAACTATTTAAATCAAGTTGCTACTGGCAAAGAGAATAACTTAACGATTCGTATTTATGGTGAAAAAGACCGCGTAGAATGGCAACAACAAGAACCTAAAAGCGTGATACTAAAATGGTTAAAGGAGCCAATACAAATACTAAGAACGGGTGGTAATCATACCTCATTATCACTAGCTAATATTCGCACGCCTATGGGACACCCTGAAGGATATTTAGACGCTGCGAGTCCTCATACATTCGATTATCCGGGTATAAATGACGGCGTACACGGTATGGCAATAATTGAAGGGCTGGTTGAAAACCATCAGTCTGATGAAAAGTGGCTCACAATAAACAACTAAGTGGAGTATATAATATGAAACAAATTCAAATTCCAAGTTGGGACCCTCTATGTATGGATCTCGCCAAGACAGCTAAACTAGTAGTCAGGATTATTGCGTTGAACTAACAGGTACCGCAGCAGGGTTTGATTTAACAATTACCTAACTTTCTACCCACTTACAAGGGCATTTTTTACCTTAAGTTAATGACATTTCCCTTTACGAGATAGAACTTAAGAGCTCTTATAGTAATGATTGTTATACATAAAAATTATCTTTGCTCACCATTTTCAATGTCATTAGATTGAAAATTATTAATCTGTTCCTTACGCCAGCGACCAGGGCTTAAACCATAGTCTTTCTTAAAACGGTGAGCAAAGCTTGCACTATCGCCATAGCCTACTGTGTCAGCTATTTGGTCTAAATTATATTGGGTATAACGAAGTAAGTAGCAAGCATATTCTAAGCGAGTGTGAGTTAATAATTTGATTGGTGTCATTCCCATTTCTTTCTTACATAAACGAAAAAAATGCGGCTCAGACATATGCATTTCTGCAGCTAATTGCTTAACAGTCCAAGACAGTTGTAATTGCTTATTTACACGTCGTATTAGGGAGTGAAACTTTTGTTGTTGCTTTGTTAGTTGTTGCCCCATATTCAGTGTTTGCGCAATTTGATAAACTAAGACTTCTACTAAGCGCAATATAATATCTGACTGATAAATACTTTCACCGTGTTGGAATTCTCTAATAAGTGACATTGTTTGATACAGTCGTTCCGCATTTATACTGGAATAAACTGAAGGATGTAGTTGATGAACAAACTTATATTCAGAGCAATCATGCAATAACAACCAACACATTTCCCAATATTCACCCGAAAGTTCATACAAAAAAGGAGTTCCTGCTGGCAGTAAAACAATACTACCGGGTTTAACTAAATATTCGTTATTACCAAGCTTGATCTTTCCCTCTCCTGCATGAGTAGAAATTAAGTAATGAACATGTCCGCTGTTATTTTCATTATTTAAACAAATATTTCCTTTACCTGTTTTTCCAATTTTATACTCTGTTTGTAAATACGACATTCCTGCAAAGGCTATAAGACTAGCTGCTTGGCCTGGTAATTTATCAAAATTAATGAAATCCTCTATACAATCAGGATGAATATTTAAAATATCTTGCCACATAAAATCACCAAAAGGATAGTTTTAAACATGATACATGACAATTTCACTTATGTTTATTTTATCACTATATTTTATAATTCTATGCAATATTCTAGTAAACTATAATGACTAAAACCAATGAGTAATAATGAACCTTCATCATTAAAGCAAAGTATTAAATTAGCTTGGCCTATCTCTTTACAGAGCATATTGGTCACCATGCTAGGTATGAGCGACATTATGATGGTGGGCCACTTAGGTGATACTGCCGTCGCTTCTGTTGGGCTTGGTAACCGAATTCAATTTGTTTTTTTAATAATCTTAGCGGGACTTGCCTCTGGTGTTGGCACTTTATCTGCGCAGCACTTTGGTGCAGGGCAAATAGGTGTGATTAGACAAATAATTGTTAAAACGCTTGTCATTGCTGCCGGAATATTACTGCCTATATTACTGATTACCTTCTTATTCGCTGGTAATATAATGGGTATTGCCACAACAGATCCCAGCGTTATAAACACAGGGACCAGCTATTTGTGGTTAACAATGCCTAGTTTGATTTTTGTTGTCGTTGTGATGATATTTGAAAATGCCTTAAGGGGGCTTGGGCAAGTAATTTTCCCTATGTTTATTAGTATCATCGCCATTATTACTAATATTATTTTAAACTATTGGTTAATCAAAGGTGGCTTAGGTATAGAGCCAATGGGTGTCATTGGGGCTGCTTTAGCCACAATGCTTGCTCGAGCACTTCATGCTTTATTAATACTTGCTTACTTAGCAAAAGTTAAGCACAGTATTTTTCCAACAACGTTCTTTTGTGCTGATTTTTATAACAAACAAGCGTGGACTAAATTACTTACCTTAGTTTGGCCAATGATGTTGAGCTTTGGCGTTTGGTCTTTAGGCACTTTTGTATATCAACTGATATATGGACGAATTGGTACACAAGAGCTTGCTGTCATGAGTCTATTAGCCCCTATCGAAGGTTTACTCGTTTCGTTCTTTTTCGGCTTCGCTTCCGCGTGCGCAATTTTAGTTGGTCAGCGTTTAGGTAAAAATGAGTTTTCAAATGCATGGTCTTTAGCCAAGAACTACGCTATTAGTGCGCCAATCATTACCTTTTTACTTGCGTTAATATTACTCCAATATCAATATTTGGTCTTTATGCCATTCAGTAATTTATCATCAGAAACAATCACATTATCCCAAGAAATTTTGGTATTGATTTGCTTTGGAACCTGTTTAAAAGTATTCAACATGACTATTGCTATGGGGATATTGCGTGCTGGAGGTGATAATAAGTATTGTATGTTCATAGATATATCGGGGATGTGGATAATAAGCATACCATTAACATTTATGGCAGCATTCTACTTTATGTTACCCCTGTATTGGGTCGCTCTCATCGCTTACTCTGAGGAAATAATTAAAGCAGTTATGTTTATTTTCATAATGAAAACTAGGCACTGGTTAAAAAACCTAACCGCTGAAAGTATGGCGTAGTTGGCGCTACGCTTAATTAACTTAACGCGGTTACTGTCCTTTACTATTAAAAACCTTTTTAATAGTAATCAAAACTTATCTGCCGAGTTTTTCAACTGACTATTTAAATAGTTAATTTGCTTTTGAATTCTTAATGCTTTGGGTTTTATTAATTGTACTTCTTGTTTAATTTCATCTGCTGACCAGCCAAGTTGTAATAGTAATAAAGAAATAACAGTGCCTGTTCGTCCTGTCCCCCCCTTGCAATGTACAGCTACCACCCCTCTATTCTTAATCTCATTCAGGATTCGATCTTTCTTCTTTTGCCACTCTTGATGAAACGCCTCTTGCGGGGCTTCATCATCAATAATGGGGAGTTGTAGCCATTGGATCTTATATTTATGGCAAAGCAGTGGCAGCTTAATGGCATTATTTTCTAGCATTTCTTTATCAAACATTAGGGTAAGCAACATAGATACGCCCTGTTGCTTGAGTTGCAGTATTGACTGCTCAAGGTTAACAGCTTTAGTTCCGGGGCAAGGTGTAAATAATAGCTTTGCCCCATTTGACAGTGCTAAGGTTTCGAAGGGATGTATATTCATTAAATTTTCTCACATTTAATATATACAAGAGCATTTAGTATGCTCTTGTATATAAGCACTTATAATTGAACTTGAATTGTTTGAACAGAATTAGCAGGAATTGACACTTCTACAAATTGATCACCAATTTGTAGTGAAAAGTTAATAGCTGCTTTGGTTGTGTTTAACAATTGTGTACTAACTAAATTGCTTTTACTCATGGCCGCACTTGCATGCAATGCATCACTATCTAGCCCAGCTAATTGAGTTTCTACTTGCAATGCTTTATCGCCAGGGCGGATCGTTCGACTAAACTGAGCCAGTACATGATAAATTGGCGTGTAATACACCTCTCCCGTTTCAGTATCTATCATAATCGGTGCACCACAGAAATTTCCAACATGATTAGGTCCACCATTACTATCGAGTACAATGTTCCAATCAATCCAGCCTTCAAGCCAGTGATCTAAACTCACAATAATGTTTCGGGCATAACGATGCACTGGTGTATAAATTGGGTGTTCTTCTGGCTTTGGTGCCCATGTCGCGGTATACGCCCAATCGGTCGCATTTTCATTCCACCAAAAGTTATCATTATTAAACCAGTTAGACTCTTTAAATCGGATGGGATCTAAAATACCTTCTGGTGCATCTTTACCTAAATCATCAATGGTGCCTTCTGTGTGAATAATCGAAAACTCGGGGAATTTATTATGAACACGATCAAAGACTTCTTCGTTAACCTTATTTGTACTTTCATACCAATGAACCGCCGTACCATAAACATACTGAGCCGTTTCTTTATCCGCTAATATTTCATCTGTCCAATGCTCCATTTCATCACGATTTTGATCATAAATGAGTAATTTTACCTTCTCATGAGCACTTACTTTTAATTTTGGTCCCAAATGATCTTTAATAAAAGCACTTTGTGTTTTAGGCGTGAAATGCATACTTTCCCACTGACCACTATTACCATGAGGTTCATTTACCGGAGTTAGTCCCCAAATATCAATGCCTTCTTTTTTATAGGCATCAAGGTATTTAATAAGGTAATCAGCATACGTTGCTCTATATTGCGGCTTTAACTCCCCACCTGTTCCCTGATGGTTATTTTTCGCTGTAGGTTTAATATAATAGTCTTCAATGTCTTTCATCCATGGTGGTGCTGTCCATGCTGATGCTACTATTCTTAAATCTTTATCACTTTGTTTACTTTTAATTTCATAGGCTTGTTTGATCATTGGCAATAAATCGAATTGCTCATCTTTAATACCTGCATGGTCTTGCTGTTTAAAACCATCTTGATCAACAGCGATACTAAAAGACGAGAGTTCTACATCATCTTTAACTGGTGCATAAGAATACTTACCATCCACAGCAAAGTCTGTCGCGCCAATATGAGTTCTAGCAATGGAAAAATTAGCCCCTTTTTCACCATAAATATTTTCCATGACTTCTGCTCTTTTTTCTTTGCTTAAATGCGCAAGAACAAAAGCAGAAGATTCGGTAAAAGAAGTACCAATACCCAATATGTTCTGTTTAATAATATCAGGTCTAATGGTAATCACTTTACCTTGAGCTTTACCTTGTTGAAAGGTCAAGCTTGGCTGTGGTGAAACTTTAGCACCCGCCTCACTCGTTAACAGAATTTCACTTGTTGTTGATAAATGATAACTAATTTCTTTCGTCTTGTTATTCACTTGAGATCCTTGATCTTGAAACATACAGCCAGTCAACGTTATAGAAGATATGAGCCCGATGAGTATCGCTTTGTTTTTCATGACTCACTTTCCACTATCTAAAGAATTATTAATGGGTAATTTAGTTAACCTATCTACTTGGATAGAATTAACTTGCCAAACATGCCCGCATCTTTCCAACCACGGTCAGGCGATTTACCTGCGGCTGATTCAGAGCCAATAAAATTTTCTCTTAGTTCGCTGCCATCGTTATCGCAATAAGCAACCATTAAGCCCATGACTTTACCTGCAAATAACTCAATAGCTTTATTGTTATCGTCCTTTCCTTGTAGAACGTCCTGGTAATTATCTTGATAGATCTCAATGCCTAGCTCCCAGAACAGCTTGTTACCCTGCTGTAACCAACGGCTTTCAACATGGTGTGAATAACTTTGAGCAAGTTTATTTGTCCCTATATCTATCGCTTGATTGTCCAAAGACATATGGTAGGCAAAAGCATTATGGTTATACTGATGATCACCGCCAGAGAAATCTTCGTCTAAAAATATCTCTAACGTGTCATCATCCCAATACTGAGTTAATGGGTCACGATGGGTATCAATTAAAATATCATCCACAATTTCAGTCAAAATATATAACTTGGATTTGCTCCAAACAACTTTGTAGCGGCCTTGAAAGTCTTCTTTTGAAAACTCTGGACCTAACCAACGTTGGTCTAAGTTTTGCCATTTAGCTGATTGCCATATACTTTCGTCAGCGATCCCATCAACTTTAATCGCTTTTCCTGCGTAAGGAGCAAAATATTCTGTTCGTTCAGGAGCATGAGACTCTTTGGAATATGCACTGTGAGCCTGAAAAAAAAACAACATAAAAAGTGTTGTTAAACTAACATTTAGAACTTTTATTTTTGTCATTATTATTCTCTCTTTTAGTGGAAGTTCATCCCCAAGACAATCCCTGAAATTAACAACCTGATGATTCATCATCTAATGATGATTTCAACAAGACAACTGTATTACGCTAAAGCGGATTAATGCTGCGGTAAGTTGGAAAGTATGCAGGTAGTTATGTGTATAGACATCAAAAAGCCCTACTGACCAAAAGGTAAGTAGGGCTAGGAAGTTAATAAATTAGCTATTTATTTTGAAATATTTAAATCAGTAATGTAAATTTTATTACCTACACCACCACCTTCACCAAATATCGCTATTTGTGTAAGTTTAGATAAGTTAAGTGGTATATCAGCCACATTGATGCTTACCTCTGTCCAGTTACTATTAACCGTAACCGGTACTTTGAATTCTGCACCATCAACAATAAAATCGATAAAATAAGCAGAGAAGGCACCTTGAGCAGCAATTTTGAAATTAATGGTGCTATATTTAGCCACATCTAATTTGTACTCTTGCACACCTCCATAAGTATCTCCCATTAACGCAAGTACCGCGCCCCAACCTGCACCTTTTGTTAATTCAAAAGCATTTAAGCCATTGTAAACAACATCAGATGTTAGCGTGGTGCCAGTTGACCATTCGCTAATAGTGGTATTGCCATTATGCGCTGAGTCATCGCCATCAAAGATCATATCTGAACTCTCGCCGCTAGAAGAGAAAAATACAAATTTATCATCTGAGCTGTCTTTTGCTGGTGCCACTTTACCCGAATCATAAAGCACCATATCAGTGATATAGATTTTTTGGCTAGCAGAGCCGCCCGCATAAACACCAAACAATGCCATTTGATTTACATTTGATAAATTAACACCGTACTGTGCTAAATCTATATCAATGCTATTCCAATCAGCGGGGTTTGCTAAACTAAAGCTAACTTCTTGAGCAGTTTCATTGTTACCCACTTTGGAGACAATTGTTAACGCGTAACGCTCGAAAGCACCTTGTGAAGCAACTTTAAACTTAATGTTGGTATAGTTCGTCATATCTACATCATAGTTATCAACATTTACGCCATCAGAAATATCGCCCTGTAGGGAAAGTACTGCACCCCAACCACCACCAGCGGTAAGTTGAATAGCATCTAAACCTGAATAGTTAATTTCGCTTATTGTCGTACCTGTGCTCCACTCACCAAAGATAATGTTGCCAGCAGCACTGTTGTTATCGTCATCAACAATGATGTCGCTGGTGATATCTGCATCGGATGAAATAAAGACATAGTCACTCATCGTTTCATTATCAAACGCGATAATGTCATCTTTAACTAAACTAAAGTCAGTAACATTAATGGTTGAAACACCTGTTTGGCCACCAATACCATAGACGGCAATCCAATCAATTGATGATAAGTTCAATGGGATATCAGCAGCATCAATTGAAATTGTTTGCCAAGTTGCAATACTTTGATCTAGAGGCAGGCTAATTTCTTTACTAACTCCGTTAGCTGATATCGCCACTTTAAAGCCACCATCATAACCGCCACTAGTCGCTAGTGTTAATTCAACACGGTTGAATAAACTAAAGTCACCCAAAATACCGTTTTGGAAAGCTAATACAGTGCCCCAGTTACCTTGTTCTGGTGAGTTAGCACTAGAAGTAAGCTCCCACCCCATTAAGCCATCAAAAGTAACATCAGCTTGAATTACCGTGCCAGTGCTCCATTCACCAATAGTATCTGGGGTAAGGCTAACATCAGTGTCATCCGTAGAAGAAATAATAACAAACTCATCGTCAACTACTTGACCTCCAGTATCTCCACCACCAGTATTTCCGTCGGTATTAGCTTGAATAGAAACACTAACATCATCAATATAAACTGAACCTGCTTCAGCGCCTAAATCAAACAACACCCGGCTGTTATCATCACCAAAACCTGCAATAGTGAACACATAGTTATAGGTTTGCCACTCCGTCGTTAATGCTACGGTTTCCGTAACATTTGTCCATGGGTCTGAATTAAGACCAAGACCGGCAATCATACTCCGCGCTATAGATGCTTTTGCTTTAAACGATAAAACATAAGTTTCACCGGGAATTAAAGTCATTATTTGACTTAAGTTAACATCCCATGGGTTACCTGCTACTGCAATATCCGCTTGATAGAAAGTATTATCACCTTCGGTATTAACAGCAACAGCGCCTATCCAACCTTCAGTGCCATTATCAAAAGAACCATTGCTTAGAATTTCTTCACCTGCAACTGGACCAGAATCTCCGTCACCTGTGTCTCCACCAGAGCCGCTATCGCCGCCAGTGTTTTCACCTTGCAAAATAGTGATATTATCTACTCTAAAGACAGCACCTTCACCTTGAGCCCAATCTGGAAAAATCATGATAACGTCAATACCGTTTAGCTCTAAACCAGCATTACTTAAATCGTTTAGTGATATTGCATAATGCTGCCATTCTGCGGTGGGTGTAGATATTTGAATAAGCGATTCAGTCGTTGTACCACCTTGTTCAACTTTCAAATTCCAGTTGGCATTGGCATTATTTGGTGGCGTCACCAATTTCATGTCAAATTCCAACCAACCGTTATTTAACATCGGTGAACCGTCATACGCTACTGGAATATCCGCTTGAGAGGTATTAAAACCGACGACAGCCGGCGCTGCTCCCATTGAAAATTCAACCACTTGGTCATGGTCGACATCATCGGTAACAATAGCAAAAGTTGTTTCTTCATTACTGCTCCATGCAGGCCAACTTTCATTATTAGCATTATCAAATACAACGAGATCAATTGCTTCACCTGTTGAAGGTTTTATTGGTGTTGGTGCATCACCATCAACTAATGAACCACCCTCGCTAATAGGATCTAAATAACCATCACGAACGCTAGCACAACCTTGACCTGTCGTTGGGTTTACTGAACACTCATAAACACGAACATAATCAAATTCAAATGCATTATTAGCATTAAAGGCTGAGGCATCGATACCACCATTATTAACATTTTCAGACCAACTTCCCCCCACGGCAAAGTTTAATATCAAGTGGAAGTCTTGGTTAAATGGCGAGTTATCCCAATGGAATTCATTCTCATAGTCAGCAAACCAACCACGGTGAACTAAGCCATTAGCATCGCCGTCACTGTCAATATTCACTTGTGATCTTAATTGTGTTTGATATAAGTAACCATCAACATACCAGCGAATTTCGCCTTCTTCCCATTCGATTGCATAAGTATGAAATCCGTCAGCAGGGTTCTCATTTTCAGGTAAACCGAAATGAGATCCACTGTTTGATTGATTTGGCCAGCTACGACCATACCAAAGATTACCGTGCACATAGGCTTCTTCAATACCTTGGCTGTTAACTGTTTTCAAATTAACAGATTCAAAAATATCAATTTCACCTGAATGTGGCCAGCCGCCATAAACTTCATCCGTAGGTAACATCCAAATTGCAGGGAATGAACCTTGTCCTTGTGGAGGTTTAGCTCTTACTTCAACTCGGCCGTATTTCCAGTCACCTTTATATTTAGTACGTAAACGTGCTGAACTATAAGGTAAAGCTTGCCCAGACTCTGGTTTAGCAACAATTTTTAAAATACCACTGTCAACAAATGAGTTTTCTGGATTGCTGGTATAACATTGTTTCTCGTTGTTACCACCACCACTACAGTTTACTTCATGTTCCCATTTACTTAAGTCAATGTCGGTACCGTCAAACTCATCGTTCCATACCATAGACCAATCTTCACTTGGCTCTGTACCACCAGTACCTGTATCACTACCGTCATTTCCACCACTAACAATGTTGATATCGTCAAAGTAGAATGTCCAGTTGGCAGGGTCGCCTGCTGCATCACCCATAATACCTAAATCGAAAATCAAGGTAATCGCGGTTACGCCTGTGCCTGTTTCACCTGCAAAATCAAACGTTAACATTTCCCAGCCTGAACCAGTATGGTTAACAATTCTTTCAACATTCATGCCTTCAAGTTTAAATAAAACAGGAACAGCACGTTGTGACCAAACGTTCATAGTGAAAACAGTATCGCTAATATCTATAGCGCTAGGTAATGTATATGTTGTTCCGCCCCAGTGTTGACCTGCAAACTTCAGCATTTGTCCAACTTGAGCACTGGTATTAACACCTGACATATCTGGGTTCGCAGCGATAGTCGCAACGCCACCGTCAAAGTCAGAAAATACGTAAGTACTAGTTTCAGCTTCAAAATCAGATATTGCAGTGTCTGTGCCACCTCCAGTTCCTGTATCACCACCTGTGTCAGTATCGCCGCCAGTGTCTCCACCGCCAGTATCACTACCATCACTTTCAACAGTAACAGAGACGTTGTCGAAATAAGCATCAACCATACAACCTGCATTAGCGCCACAGTCAGCCTTAAGTTGCATCGTCACGCCACCACTTACATCGTTGCCTGTAGTAGTCGTGAAACTATAATGAGTCCACGTACCGTTCGGGAACATGGGTGCGCCACCAAGCAGTTCTGCCTTTGAAACACCACCGCCGTCTAGCTCAGAGAAAAACTCAGCAAAAACGACACCGCCTACACCCGCCATAGATCCAAATAGGTCGAACGAAATGGTGATAGGTGTATTAGGTACTACAGTGCCAATACCGATGTTGGCTTGCTTGACTACAGGAAATGATGCAGGACCACCTTCAGCTGGCACGTTAGCAATTAGATTTCCCGAAAATGTACCGCCATTAGCTTGAACACTAGTCGCTGCAAAAGAGCCGTTGTTATCAGTTGCGAATGAGATCCACCCGGAAGTATCGCCCGCTTCAAAATCCCCATTAATAGACAGCTCTACTCCAGTACCAGTGTTTCCGCCAGCTCCCGTATCACCACCAGTGCCAGTATCGCTTGCACCATTAAATGTGATGTTGTCAAAATAAACAACATTGTCATGTTCACGAGCAGCATTAAAGTCTGGGAATACAATGATTTGATCAATGTTAATACTTTCAGCTGTACCAATTTGACCTGAAAAATCAAAGGTTAATTCTTCCCATTCATTGATTAAGGTATTAGCTACTTTAATGTCTGCTTGAGCACCACCACTAGCGATAGCAAATTTAAGCGCTACATCACTGATGACAGTTTTATAAACCATTATTTTTACAATGCTGTTAGTCGCATCTAACGTCATTGGGCCAAATTCACCGTGAGCTGATTCAGCACCAGCCCAAGCAGCACCAGCTTGTCTCGCCGTAAACATTGCTACTGTAGATGAAGAGTTATTACTACCAGAGTATGGGTTAGCAACGATTTGAACCGCTGGATTATCTTCATTTTCAAAGACGTTCCAAGCAAAGTTTGCACCTACTCCATCAGTTTCAAAATCAATAGCTGCAATACCGCTAGGTGTAGTATCGCCGCCAGTGTCGTCACCGCCAGTACCCGTGTCACCACCACTTTGTAGCGTTACACTGATATCATCAAGATAAACCGTACCCGCTTCAGCACCCATATCAAATAATACGCGACTGTTGTCATCACCCAAACCTGTTGTGGTTAAGGTATAAGTAAATGTTTGCCAGTCAGTAGTTAGCTCTGGTGTTTCAACTACATTTGTCCATGGGTCATGCGCTAATCCTAAACCAGCAATAATAGTACGAGCTACAGATGCTTTTGCTTTAAAGCTTAAAACATAAGTTGCATCAGGAACAATGGTCATTATTTGGCTTAAGTTAACATCCCAAGGGTTACCTGGTGCTGCTACCTCTGCAATAAAGACACTGTTGTCGCCTTCTAACGTAACGTTACCGCCATTCCAACCTTCAGTACCGTTATCAAAAGAACTGTTAGTTAATAGCTCATTTTCAGTACCAGTATCTCCACCAGTACCTGTATCGCCGCCAGTACCTGAATCTCCAGGGTCAGTGCTTTCACCAACAGTAACGATTTCAAAGCTATTAGCGGCAACATTGAGTTGTTGACCATTGCTATAAGTTACCGTTATTGAGGTATCGCCAAAGTTATAAGCGATATAAGTAGTTTTACCATAGTTATCAAAGGCAACTGCTGCAGGGTGGTTAGCGGTTAGATCACCTGAACCTGTTTTTAAGTGACCTAGTTCTTGCCATGTTTTCACCCAATGGTAGGTATGCGCTTTACTTTCGCCCGTTTCAGTCGAATAATTAGGTGCCATTGTTTGATAATCAGCAAATGAAGCATCGGCATCTGTCATCGCCCAAAGGTTCCACCAGATATCGCGCCATTGGTCGTCAGCTAAACCAGACGGCTTACCGTTGCTTGACTCTTCTAAACCAAGCGCAACATACTCCTTCATGTAATCAGGGTATTGACCCACATGTAAAACTAATGGGTTAAGCGGTAAACCTTGAATGCCTAAAATATGAGCATAAGCACCACTAAACCAAGTTGAGAATGAACTACCCGTTCCCCAAATAATTGAAGTATTAATACGATTATAATCCGCAGGGAAGTTATCGTAATCATTACCACGATCAGGGTAATCAGCTGACTCATTGCGAAAACGGTCAATGTTATTCCAATATTCCCAGTAAGCAGACGTAGATGACGCGTGTAAATACATGCCTTTTTCTATTAACGCATCGTTACCCGTGATCATGCCGTATAAAGCAATAGCACCGTAAGCATTAGCTGCTTCAGACGTTGACTCGTTGTTGTTACCTAAAGCAAAGTTTGCATTACCTGATGCCCAAGAAAAACCGTTAGCGGGATCAAAGTTTCGCAAGTATGGAAACATACTATCGTCTTTGCTTGCCGCATAATCACGAATTAACAAATCAATCATAGGACCATATTGGTCGCTGCCACACCAAGCGGCATCTACGCGACAAATTTCAGCTGCTGCACGAACAAAGTAGCCATAATGGAAATGATGATCATTTAAACTTTGGTGAGATCCAAATGACTCTTGCATACCTAACAAAGAGCTCCATTCATCATCATAAACGAAGTACTTTTGTGTATCTAAGCTGCCATTAGTGTCTGCAGTAAACCAGTCTTCTAATTCAGCTTTTAACCAAGTGATGAAAGCATCAGCTTCGGTGTCCATACCAATAGAGCGGGCGATTGCCACCATCTCTGCCATTTTACCGTAGCTTTTACCTGCCCAATAAGTATCGTTGGCAACATTGCCATCATTATTGAGGTTCCATTGCTCTGGACCTTTATCAAGATATTCAGTCACTAAGTCAATAAGGTATTGATTATCAAAATCACCGATAGTTGACGGTAACGTAGGTAAAACACCCACAAATGGAAGTTCATAAGAAAATGCCGATGTTTGACTAAACTTCACTATGCCACGTGCGCTTCGTACTTTATGTGCACTAACGGCTTGTGAACTATTTTTCCACGCCATTGGTAACATACCAGCAGCCGTTTCTACCGCATTACCTTCACTATCAAGGTAGCTGTGTGAAACTGTTACGCTGTTGTCTGAACGATTTACTGAATAATCAATATCGACTTTACGAACAACATTTCGTGCTAATGCAGCAAAGAAGTCAGCGGTGTTATTACTTGGTGTTATTGCGCCATTTGGCGGCAGTAAGGTTAAAGTAATTTCATTGCTATCATTATTGACCGTAATCGCATTTGATGAAATCTCGTCAAAGGTAGTTGACCCTTCACCGGTGATAAGGAAGTCATTACGAATACCCGCAACGTCAGTCCAAACACCTAAGCTATTACCTTGTTGATAAAAAGTACCTTTTTCTCCGCCATCAGCAGCTTTAGTTTTTACAACAATTTGACCACGAAAAGCTTTGAAGTAAATATAAGGAGAGCCATGAACAAAAGTGGCTTCCATTACTGGTTTATTACCTGACTGCCATTGTACTGTTACCGAACCGTCGCTGTAATCTTTAAGATAAGCATCAAGCTCAGTAAAAACAGAGTTTGATACGGCAATACCGTCAAATACTTCGTTGAAAGGATCAGGGATAGCATAAACAAATTTGCCATCATCGCCACGCATACCTGTAGGAATGCCTAGAACACGAACACCTTTATTAGATACACGTGCGGCGATTGGGTCTGGAGTAATATAAGCCGCTTGGTTAGGATCGCCAATCGCCATTTCGCCATGAAATGGAATTGAACCCCACCATTTATGAGTTGGTGTTGGATCATTGGCTATATCGCCAATAACTTGTGGATGAAGATAAGTAGGCGTGCCAATAGGATCACAACCACTCACGCCAGGTTCAGTAACACCCGCGCTGCCTATCCAATTACCATAATCATAAGTGCAGGTATAACCATCTGGATTAACACTGTCAGAAATATTACCAGCACCATAGTTGGAAATGTTGTATGTACTTGGATCATTAGCATCAACAGCAGTACGAACGTAATCTGTAGGAGGTTCAAGGAAGTATGTTGAAGTATCTACGTAATCATCTTCACCAGTATCATCACCGCTTTGCAGTGTTACACTAATATCATCAAGATAAACCGTACCGGCTTCAGCGCCCATATCAAATAAAACACGGCTGTTGTCATCACCAAAACCAGAAGTGGTTAAGGTGTAAGTGAATGTTTGCCAATCTCGAGTAAGGGCTGCTGTTTCAGTAACATTAGTCCACGGGTCGTGCGCTAAACCTAAGCCTGCAATAATAGTGCGTGCCACTGATGCTTTTGCTTTAAAAATTAAAACATAAGTTGCATCAGGAATAATAGTCATTATTTGGCTTAAGTTAACATCCCAAGGATTACCCGGAGCTGCAACTTCAGCAACAAAAACATTGTTATCGCCTTCAGCGATAATAGTTCCACCGTTCCAACCTTCAGTGCCGGAGTCGAAACTACCATTAGCTAGCACTTCTTCGCCTGTACTCGTATCGCCACCTGTATCACCACCTCCGGAGCCAACTTCGCCTGTACCAACAACATAGGTAATGCTTTCAGAGTCTATTGCGCCACCAGTATCTTGCTCATAAGTGAATGAATAAACAATCACGTCATCGTTTATTAAACCTTCAACAGTATGGGCGTTATGATTACCCGCATTTTCCATGCGAACATTTTGTTGTGGAGCACCATTTACCGAGTAATGAGCATCAGCCCAACCGATATTATTAACAAATAAAGTAACGCTAGTTTCGCTTGTAACTTCAAGACCATAAGTGCTGTTTCCTGTGCCAGTGTCACCACCAGTATCGTCACCGCCATTGTCGCCACCATCGTTATCGATAATAACAGAGACATTGTCGAAATAAGCATCGATCATACAGCCTGCATTAGCGCCACAGTCAGCTTTAAGTTGCAATGTCACTCCACCGCTAGCATCGCTACCAGTGGTCGTTGTGAAGCTATAATTAGTCCACGTACCGTTAGGAAAAATCGGAGCACCACCTAGGATTTCAGCTTTAGAAACACCACCGGCGTCTAACTCAGAGAAAAATTCAGCAAAAATAACACCGCCAGCCCCTTCGACCGAACCAACTAAATCGAACGAAATAGTGATTGATGTGTTAGGTGGAACAGTACCCGCACCTAGGTTAGCTTGTTTGATCACAGGAAACGATGCAGGGCCACCGTCTACAGGTACGCTTGCAATAAGATTGCCTGAAAAAGTACCATTTTTAGCCTGAACATTAGTTGCCGAAAAAGAGCCACTGTTATCCTCTGCGTATGAAGTCCAGCCGGAAGTATCGCCCGTTTCAAAATCACCATTGATAGAAAGCTCAGTGCTAATATTGCCGTCGTCTAATTGAGCTGCGGAACAACCCTCTTCATTAACGTCAGCATCTATTGCTGTGTCAGGACATATATCAAGGGCATCATTAACGGTGTCATTATCGCTATCTAATTGTGTAAGAGCACACCCATTTTCATTAACTTCAGCATCTGCAGCAGTATCTGGACATAAATCAAGATCATCAATAACGCCGTCAATATCGGCATCTTCTGGAGGAGGGTTGCTTTGAAAGCTGGTATCGAAAGTAAGACGACTACGACGCGCATATTCGAATCGAGCGGTTACTGATTTAGACGAGTTAGGCGTCAGTTTAGTTGGTACTAAATCGAAGTAAGGTACGCCAGTATCCGTTGTACCATCTTGGTCTTTTACGGGAAGTGTAGAATTTTCGATTAAGACGCGAAACGGACCTGTAAATTCTTCAGAGCCATTATTGGTTATTTTTATTTGAACAATATAAGCGTTTTGTCCACGAACATAACGCGCTTTAGAAGTAGATATAGAAATATCATCGTCGAGTGTTGCCCAATCAGCGAATGCTGCATTAGACAATAGTAAGAAAAATATGCAACAAAACCCTTTAAAGAAATTATTTATCTGCATTAGATGCCCTTATTTTTTTATTGATTTACGGACTAATTCATTCGCTAGTTTTCTACGGCTCATTAAACCGGCAAAACCAAGCGCAAATATTGCTAAGCTCGATGGCTCAGGTACATCAGTGGGAGCTTCTTCAATAAATACATTATTGATTGAAACAAATGAGGTGTTTTCATCAAATTCACCACCTTCATCGTAAAGATAAAATGATAAAGACCAGCCTTGATTGGTATAACTGGTAAGCTCATCAGCACTTATTGCTAAAGATTCATAGAAACTATCAGTCCCCGTAATATTCAGTGAGAATAACTCTAAAATATCGAAATCATCGTTAATTAAACTGATGGATAAATAGTCATCAAAAAAGTTATCAAGAAAAGTGCTATCAACATTAAAGTCTATCGTTAAGACATAATCAGTATCAGCATCAAAGGCGAGTCCTTGCCATAATTCTGCTTCAAAATCAGGGAAATCGTTAACCTTAAGTTCTGCCAAGCACACTCCTGAAACATCATTTGTGCTAACATCACCATATTCTTCCCAACCACTTAGATTACAACTCCCTGTAGTTCCAAAACTACCATTGGTTATAAGCGTCGCTTGAGATTGTGTGGCAACAATCAGTAAACCTAATGCCGCAATCCCCTTTGTTAATATATTCATCTTCTACCCCAATATTTTTTGTTAGTGCATCCCAGCTTTAGAATTGATAAATAGACATTCAACGTTATCGAGATAATTTGAATGTTTTTGAACATGACCGTACTAATCATATTTCTTCACAGTACTGGTTTTCTGTTCGCCTATTAAAATCAATCAAGTAAAGACAATAAATACTGAAACATAGGCGACAATCAATCATCTTATTAGGTGATTAATTAAACAACGGCAATGCGCTAACATGGACTTTGTCAAAGACGAATCGGATAAGTTAAAATGACAATGCGCCAACATGGACTTTAGCAGCGATGAATGGGAAATTGATGACATCAATTAAAGGATACAGTGAGGCTCAAATTTCAAATATTCACAATTTATGAAATAATTAACCGCAGTAATGATTACTTTTTATAAGGAGTAAGGTGAATATGGGTATGACAGTTTAAGGACAAGCGGTAAAAGCTAGATGCATAAGTTGAATTACCGGGTCATAATTCAATTTAATAACTGTCATCGATTGCGAAATATAGGGATATTCCGCTACCAGTCAGATAAAAAGTCCTTGATCACGTCTCGGTAGTTTCGACTAACTTTGACTTGATCATACTCTCCAAGCTTTAGAAAATATTCGCCTTTGGTATGAGGTATAACTTTTTGAATATAGTTAAGATTTACTATTGTTGAACGGTGAACTCGTTTAAATATTGATGGATCTAAATCATCTAACAAGTTTTTTAGCGTACTTCGCTTAATATGAGTAACACCTTGAGCGTGAACACAGCAATAATCACCTGCGGCGTCAACCCACTCAATATCAGCCTGTTTTAGCAAAGTAATATCATCTCTATCTTTAATGATTATTTTATGCTCTAGATTACCCTTGTTTTGGCCTAATGAACTTTGCCCTTGTGAGCTTTGGCTTGAACTAGCACTATTTTCTCTTTCATTAATGGTATCTATTGCACCAATAATTCTTGATTTATGCTCAGTTTCTTCTTCGGTTTCAAAGCGGACAATCGCTCGACTAACTGCCCGAGTAATTCGTTCTTCATCTATTGGCTTAAGAATATAATCAACAGCATGTACATCAAAAGCATCTAATGCGTATTGCTCAAAGGCCGTGGTAAAAATTACCAAGGGTACAATGTCTGATTGGAGTTTTTTAATAACACCAAAACCGTCAACACCGGGCATTTGAATATCCAGAAAGATCAGATCGGGTGCCAAGTCCATTGTCTTCTCAATTGCTTCTCTACCGTTCTTACACTCAGCAATTATTTCGATTTCAGGAACTTTATTTAATTTGGCACGTAATAAATTAAGTGCCAATGGCTCATCATCAACTATTATTGTTCTTAATTTAGGCATAAAGCTAACTAACCTTCATTGAATTATATGCTTGATTAACTATATCAGGTTCAGCCGATATCCAGTGGTAATTTAATGGTATTTTTTAAACCACCAGAAGGTCTAACATTAAGATTATATACATAATTATCGTTATATAACGCTTTAAGGCGTTCATCGATATTACGCAGTCCAACACCTCGGCCTGTTTTACTCTTAATTTTATTTATATCAACACATTTAGCTGCCCCTGTATCACTTAATTCTAGTACCAACATATTATCAATTACATCAGCCGATAAACTTATGACTCCACCTTCTTCATTTTGTGCAATAACATGCTTCATCGAATTTTCAATAAGAGGCTGCAGTAATAAACTAGGAATTAACGCGGATTTTGCTACTTCTGATATTTTAAAATCTAGTTGAAGTCGCTCTCCAAAGCGAGTTTTTTCTATTTCTAAATAAAGTTTTAATGCTTTTAATTCAAATTCTAACGCTATTTTAGTATCAGGGTCATTATCTAGTGAATAACGTAAGAATTTACTCAACTGAACCGTCATCTGCTGTGCTTTTTCTGCTAACTCAGATTCAATCAGAGAGTTTATCGCATTCAATGTATTACAAAGAAAATGTGGATTTAACTGATACCTAAGCATTTTGATTTTGGCATCTCTTGCAACGGTCTGTGCACTTAACCTTTTTAATTGTTCTGTTTTTGCTTCAGCTTCCTTTTTAAGCATAATTTCATGTTCAAATTGCAATAATTGATAATAGCGAATACCATGATAAAAACCGGCCCAGCAAAAATAAATAAAGATACTACTAAAATACCAACCGCCAAATTGAGTCCAAATTTCATCAGTGCCCGTCAGTCTTATGTAGAGTTCTACCCTAATAACTGTCCAGATAAAAGAAATCAATAATACCGAAGTAATACTAACGAATACACGTATAAAAATGGAGGTATTCCAACACCTCATAAAAACCCAATACAAGGGCAGTGAGAATACTACACCAACAAAAGATTGTAAAAAGGTGTGATTTAGGTGTGCAACATCTATTTGAACATACCAAAGTGTTAAGGAAACTAGACTGATTAAAGAAACAAAAGACCAAAAACAGAACTGTAAAAACCAAAATAGGTAGATAGGATTTTCTGATATAGAGTTGTATTTTTGTTGTAAAAAATGTTCGGACATAGTGTCTCCTGGCGTTTCAACTTATTATGTTACAACTTATTATCAACCGGATCGATCGTAAAATTCCTATCCGTCGCATGTATGACCCACCTTAACGCAAACAGTAAAAAATAATAAATACCATTAAGTCATTATCTTAGTCTATAAAAACAATAACCCCCGTTTAAAAAACGAGGGTTATTAAATAAGCTACACCGCTAAATGAAATTAGGCCACTTCATCCTGTGTATTAATATTAACGATTGTATCTGCATGAGTTGTTTTTCTGGGGAATATGTCTTTCATGACTAACTTAGGTGTGCGATCAACATAAAACAATCCCCAATGTTTTTCTGGCTCTAGTGGATCTGACGAGCCCTTCCATGGTTCATCAAAAGCTTCAAAGACAAAGGTTAATATTTTCTCTTGTGTTGTCCATGCAAGCAATTCCTCATAGTAATGTGCCTGTAAGTCTTCGTTAGCATTCCACGGTTCTATACCCCTGCCATTTGATGCCGTTGTCCAACCCGCTTCAGTAATAATCACTGGCTTATCAGGGTAATGATTTGCCACACTATAATAATTTTGTTTGGTATATTCGAGCGCATCTTCCATTGTTCTAAATTCCCATGCAGGATAAGTATGAATGGAAATAAAATCTAATTCAGCAACCAAAGGCTCCAATTTGTACGTCCATGGAACGTAGTTTTCGCAAAAAGTAACAGGTTGTTTAATTTCTTTTTTGATTTGACGAACATAATTCACTAGTCTATCCACTGGCACCATATGATCGGTCCATTCAACGCTAGCTTCATTACCGACAGATACTGAGAAAACAATGTCATCATACTTTAATGATAACTCGATCATTTTATGTATTTCATTACAGTTATTCTGTCGGTTAGCACTAAGAGTTTCTTCGCTAAATTCAGCACCCCATGGACAATGAGGGTTACTCATTTCAGCAGCCATATCAACACCGAGCATTACTTTGAAATGTAATGCTTCTATACGAATAACATCTAAAACAATTTCAGCATGTGGTCCACAATCGTAAATACGAAGGTAATTCCAATTGCTTGCTAGTATAAGTAAGTCTTCCTTAACTTCGTCATACGTTGGATAAATGCCCTCTCTTGGGTTTTGTCCATCACGATAGCCAGAATAACAAATAGCATTGGCATGGCTTAAATTCATTGAACTAATTGTTGCTACTTTATCACTGTGTTTCTTAAACATATTTCATTTTCCCGTCTTTATCCCAAAGTCCCCAATAAGCACCTACATCGCCTTCATCAGCGACTTTCCATGTTTCATCAAATGATGAAAAATAGAAAATTTCGATACCATCTTCTTCCGCCCATAAGTAAGTATTTATAAAATACTTCAAGGCATTTTCATACGATGGCTCTGCACCTCTTTCAGCAGTACCAACATTCGGCCAACCGGTTTCGGTGATAATGACTCTTTTGCCCTTACCTGCTTTCACGGCACGTCGATACATATCTTTCATATAAAGTAACGCATAATCCGCTGAGCAGCCTTCCCAGAATGGGTAACAATTGGCTAAAATAACATCACAGGCATCGGCTATCCGTGGGTAATCTTCAAATTCAAAGTAAGCATCAACATAACCCACTTCAACATTCGGCAAGGCTTGTTTGGCGCGATTGATATAGTCCAACAATTGCTCTTCCGATAAATCACCACGCAGTAGTACTTCATTGCCTACCGCCAAAATATCGACATGTCCTTCTGTTGCAGCACAAATGGCATTAGCGAGCTCTTTTTCATTGTTTTCTAGATCGCTATCTAACCAAACACCTACCATAGTATTAAGGCCATTGGCTTTTGAAATAGCGGGGATTTTTTCATTACCTTCTGTACAAGAAAAAGAGCGTACCCAATTTATATTGGGCTTAATTATGTTTAAACGCTCAGATATTTGTTCCGCTTCAATTTGTGTACCCGGTCCTTGTACTTCAACATAGGGACTAAAAGATATGCCATGAATTTTCTCAGTTAAAATATTGCTTGCTAAAGCTCGCAATTCATCAACTGACAAGTTTGAAAAATTCACACCTGCCAATGACATATACTTATTGTATTTACTCGACATTTTGTACTCCAAAAAATTTCGTTTTATTATTCAAATAACGTTTTATTAGTATTATTTACTCAGCAATCTCATTCAGAGAAGAGCTGAGTTGAATTTAGGTTAAGTGAAATTTGACGAATATGACCATTGCGTAAGAACAAGTTTGAGCTTTCTTTCTCTGGTAACGTCAATTGATTTAAGATTTGCTGTCTCCCATCTTCCCATGTAATCGTCAATGTTGACTCTTCACGATCACTGACTTGATAAACAATGGGAACCTGACACCAAGTAAAGGCTAACCCCGATTCAGGTACTGTAATTTCTTGCCAATTATCATCAACATCCAAATAAGTAAATGGGGTTACTTCTTTAACAAACTCACATGGGCGTAGTAAATTAGTTTGAAATTGAACTGTGCCTGCTTTGACCCTAATCCCCAACTCGCCAAAACGGGCAAGGATTTCTTCTTTAACTTGTCCAGTCATCCCTGGTTGTTGAGCGCCGGCATGTTTTGGGGTATGAGAATAAGGGTCCGCAGGGAATGCACCATATTCACTCGGTGTTTTATTAAAGCCTAATCCTTCACGCACTCGGTAATACAACTTACCTAAATGGGTGCAAGTACCTTCATCTTCACCATTATCTACCGCAGTGAAAAAGTTTTCTTCTACCGCTAGTAATAACTTAGCGACCATATGCCAATAAATACAACCTAAACCTTCAAAACCAAACATGCCACCAGAACGCCCAGTAAACTCCTGATGATTAAAAACTTCTTCATAAATAGCGACTAAGAGAGATCTCGACATTTCAACTAGATCGCCATAAACACCAGACAGCGCATCTAACTGTGTCATTAAATCATCAGCATTGGTTAAGTCTGCATTAAAGCGATATACGCCATCACTATCTTGCAAAATGATGCGTTCATCCTGCTCTCTAAGCATTTGCTTTAACAAAGGATTTGTTTGAACTTTATTAGTATCAACACAGTTTTTTTGCAAAAAGCTAGGTAACTTTCTGTCTGGATATAGCATAAAGGTATCTTGGTCTTTACGATAAACATCGCTTTTAAACAATGCCTCTACCACAGAGATAACTTTCTCTGAGCTAAATGAGCCGGAACTTAACGCTGCCACTTGCCCTTCCAACATAGGATAAAGGTCATCAATAGTTAAGCTTTCCTGTTCAAAGGCAAGTAAGTTATAGGCATTATAAAGGCCATCTTCGCGCTCATTAGTGTGAATAGTATGCTCAATTGCAGCCAAGGCATCTTCAAGCATTGACTTAATTTCTTCAATTGGTTGCAACATTTTTCCAGAGAATGCTTCTTGACTGTAAATGGTTTCGCGGTATCGACTTGATGCCTGCCCTAGTTCAAATGCACATTGATAACGTTCATCGGCACTTATTGGTGCATTATTTAATAACGGACGCACTTTCTTCAATGCATTAGCCGTTTCAACGATCCAATCGTTTACTTCTTTAGAAATAATGGTCGATTCTGACTCTTTCGCTAATAACTTTTGCAAGAAACAAACATATCTGCGTAAATAATATAAAGTCACGACAGATACCCCCTGCCCCACTAAGGCATTATTGGCATCATTCCATTCAGGTCTTTGGGTATTTAGCCAAATGCCTCCATCTATCACTAAATTACCCAACTTACAAAGTAGTGGTACCATTAACTTTTCAAGTAAGTTAACTTGATAAACTTCACCACTTGAGTCGAGCATCAATTTACCATCAGCACCTATTTTGCTAACACGTTTTTCAATTCGTTCAGCTAACTCTTCATCATAAGTAACGGTGCTTTTGGCATTTTTAACTAAGGCATTAAATGGTTTTATTCTATAGGGCACATTAGCGTAACTAAACAGTGGTTGACGTAACAATTCGCTCAGTTTTTCTGGATGAAACGATTTTGAAAGTTCCAACATTTTTTGTAAATAAATGATCTGATGATCACCCCAATAACCGATATAACTCCATGGGTCATCTGGCTCTTCAACCTCCCAGTCAATTCCCTCTTTCGTTATACGATAAGGGTTATAGCCATCAATGGTGGAAGCGTTAACGAATTTGGCTATCACATTTTCAATAAACTTAGGGTAGCTGAATGTTAACGCTTCCCAATTTTGAAAAATGTCTCGCCAATTACCTTGATAGGTCAACAAACTATTGTTGTTGTCATCTTTTAGTTTAATGGCAAATTGGTTCCATGGACGACTTGGGTCTCCATGTCTTAGACCAAAAAATATCGGCAGATATTCATAACAAAGACGTTCGAGCTGTTGATCTTCTTGTTGCTTAACCTGTGAAAGTAATTGCTCAATATTGATGCTTTCAGGCAAACATCTAAAAAACTCTTGGTGACGTAAATAAACATCGCTATTAAACAAGTTAACGGTACTTGAGAAATCTTTTGACGATATTTGATAATGTTCATCAAAAGCACCACCACGCAGCACATTAAACTGCACGTTAGCGTAATGGTGTACAGAAACATTTTCTTCTGCAGTGACTTGAAAACCATCTGCTGTTGCCATGATACGAGCTAAGCCATCAGAGCCCTGCGCAATAGACGAAAGTATGTTATTTTCCAATGTTGAGGTATGAGATAATTGACTACGCAGTTTTGTTGCTTGGCTTTGACTTTGTTCAACATTAGCAACAAATTGCCAAGTTTTATTCTTAAGCGGCTCCAGTGTTATAGTTGAATTCACTAAGAATGCGCCACGAATACCACGTTTATGTGTTTCCTGTTTTACTGGCATTCCTGTGCGAAAATTAGCTAGCTGTTCAGACGACAGTAATATTTTTGACTGCTCTAAACCTGAACAAAATACCGTGTTTGTTTTTAAGGACTCACAAGGCTCTGCTCTATCAGTAATACCAGAGTAAACAGTAAAAAATGCCAATCCTGAACTTTCATCCAATTCAGTCCACTTATATGCATCAACTAAATTACTTGAATTAGTTTGCGTAAAACGTGGTGTTCCTGCAGGTAGAATATTTTGAAAACCATCAATAAGTTCAACATTTGCAGCTTTGTCTGATAAGTTCACCAACTCACATTGACGAACAAAACCAAACTCTTCACTTGTCGCCCATGTGTATTTATATTTAAGCTGAAGATCATTATTTATTTCTTCAAAACAAAGCTTATTGCCCAATAAGTTTTTATATATATTACGCGTAATGTTATAGCGATTGTCATGTTCACGATTAAAGGGTTCCCAATTTACAATGTCCCCATTGTGATCAACACGTAATAGCGTCTTACAACCCGTATGAAGATCACTTTCATGTATTCTATCTACTGTGATATACGGAAATAATGCTGTTTCTGGAGAAACTCTTCCGGCAGTTAAGCCACCCGTAGAGGATACAAATAGCCAATGATCACTATTTGAGATAACACTGATAAAAAAGGGTGCCATGTTGTTAACATTATTGATGGCGTAATATCGCTCATCATCTAACATAATGAATTCACCGGTTGTTTGATTGTTATCTGTTTTACAATTTTTCATGTTAATTCCTACCTTAACTAGCGGCCTATGTGCTACTTAAATATTTAAATTAGTCAGTACAGTTTAATTCTTACGTCTGTATCTACTCGTTATTTTGTTAATGGATTCAAAGTTAATTCTTTCCAGGTAATGGTTTAAAAACTCTCACGTAGTCGACTTCCATTGATACAGGAAAAATACTGTCATCAATGGGTCCCCCAGCCCTACCCCACGAACCACCAATCGCTAGATTGAGAATAACGTGGTAAGGATGATCAAAGGGCCAAGCCTCCCAACCAGTTGACTCGTTTGAATAAAAGAAATATGGGGTTTCATCAAAGAACACAATAATATGTTCTGGTGTCCATTCTATGGAGTAAACATGAAAAGCTTGGTCAACAGTTTCACCTTCGAAACTTGCTTTTCTTTGTTCCGAATTAACCCAATAATATGCCTTATTATGTACAGTGCCATGAATTGTTTGCATGTCGTAACCAACATGTTCCATGATGTCAATTTCACCAGAATTAGGCCAAGCATCACAAGTTGAATTTCCTTGCCAGTCTTCATCTTGTGAGCAAGTTGTTTCGTACTTAAAGGGATCACTAGGTAACATCCAAATAGCAGACCATGTTCCTTGCCCTTTAGGCAGTTTGGCTCTTACTTCAACACGCCCATATAATAAATCACCTTTTCCTTGGGAATGAATTCTGCCCGACGTGTATTTAGCATTACCATAGTCTTCTTTGTGAGCGGTAATAATGAGGTTTCCATCTTTAACCTGAACGTTTTCAAGAAGATCAGTGTACGTTTGGTCTTCATCATTTACCTTACCTGCAGGCCAGATGTCATAGCTCCATTTGCTTGGATCCGGTTTACCTTCATAGTCGAACTCATCGTTCCAAACTAACTCCCAATCATTTGAGGATTGTATTTCTACTGATGTGGTGGTGGTTTTACGTACCACGAGCGCATTTAGAATAGCCTGCCCTTTAGATGCCTTTAGTTCAATATTAAGCAATCCATCAGTGACGGTGACATCATGAACAGCACGTACCAGCTCAGATTTGTTTTTACCATCGCGTGCCAGTTTTATATCAAGCTCATCAATAACTAACTGCCCCTGAGCGTACACATCAAAAACGCGCTCTCCAATAGCAGGGTTTTCTGGCTCTACAAATTTAAAAGTAACTTCATAGCTGCCATTTTCTACTGGCTGTTGTATGGTTAAATCGCCAAAGCGATAGCTTTGAAAAAGAGCACTATCTTGCGATCCTTTAATTGCCTCATATATAGTGCCTTTATTGTCTCCTAACACTAAGCTGTCAGTTTGATATGTGATTCCATCAGAACCTTGATACTGCTCTCCACCGATATTAACGGCCCAGACAATATTGCGATTAAAAGCATGAGAGTTCGATTTTTCTTTAACTGCATTTTCAGTGGATAGCTGAGAAGACTGTTTAGTTGCTGGGATGGTTTTTATACTTTCCTCCGAAGTGCATGCACATAAAACTAGGATGGCTGTCATTGAAAGCAAAGTGCTTTTCAAGCGATTAATGTTTAAATTTTTTTTCATTTGTTCTCAAACCTTAAACAAGTGTAAATAAACAATACATTTGTTATTTGGTATTAAATAATTACATTCAACAATAAAGTAGCCTGAAATAATGACAATCAAAACGAGTTAAAACGGACTGAGGGTGCGGTAAATACGACAAATAGTTATTTTCAGCGAGAATATATATCTAAGAAATTACTCCTATGAAGCCAGTAAAATAGTCCTTTGACCAATACAATTGAAATATATGATAAGAACAAGGCCAGTAGTTCGTTTCATCCTCCAGATAGTCCGCTTGACCGCTTTTAACTATTATTATTTCACCAACCCTGAAATTATAATTATTAGTGTTATTTATTATTGCTGATATATAGCAGGCCAACAGCGCTCAATATTTAAACAATATGTTACCTATTGTCGATATTCCCTTAGCTAGGTTTAAAATTTAATTTATATGAAAAAAATTGATGAAACTTAATCCGTTTTATAACAAAAAAACAGCTAACATTTTTACTAAATAAAAAAATTTAATATCGCTATTAATTATAGGGTTGATGATAATTCTACAGCTCTCGCCGTAAAACGCTTTAGCCAAGCTGCTTAGCATTACTGAAAGAGGTTGGGCACTTAGTGCAAATGAATTTGGTGAACACGCCAGCGAAGCAAATTAAAAACAGTACTTTGATGAAATTAAACAATGAGCTAAATCAAGCAACACCACTTTCTTCTTTTTCGAGGTATTTGATTAACCATGGAAGGGAAAGCCGGATAATTTAAAGGATGCAGAAAAGCATTGGGGATTATTTAATGTAGATAGAACACCACAAAAAGTATTAAGAAAAAGTATTAAGTAAGCTGGATTTGTCTACATTGATTTTACAAAATGAAACCAGAACAAAGTTCTGTAAAAAAGTATAAAAAAGGACAGAGATGAAAACATTGTGGTTATTAGTTTTGTCATTAGTGATCTTTGGATGCACAACCTTTGGGACAAAAAATACTAAAGTCGACGCAAATGTGATCTGTATATGGGGAACACAGCAGTTTGATTTGTGCCAATACAAAACTCAGGAACAGATGATTGATGCGCTGTTACTAGTGATGAATTTGGATGAAAAAATTGGCCAAATGACCCAATCAATTTGGCACAATAATGTGTCCCCTGAAATTGTCCGTGATAAACGTATCGGCTCTATCATTCATACTGAAGGCCCGACACCAGGGCCTAATGCCATGGACTGGGTAAACAAGTTTAATGAGTTTCAAGCCAGTGCCTTACAAACCCGCTTGGGTATTCCGCTGCTGATTGCGGTCGATGCCGTTCATGGTCAAAATACCTTTGAAGGTGCGGTAATTTTTCCTCATAACATTGGTATGGCTGCCACCAGAAATATGAGCTTGATTAAACATGCCGCTCAAATTACCGCATTAGAAGTTGCCGGCACGGGGTTTAACTGGACGTTTTCACCTTGCATTGCCATGCCGCAACATGAGCACTGGGGACGAGTTTATGAGGGATATACTGAAGACAGAGATTTAACCACAGCGGCCGTTATCGCGTCTGTTCAGGGACATCAAGGAACGAGCCTTGCCCACCGTGATACGGTAGCAGCCACCGCAAAACATTTTATCGGTGACGGCGCCACTGACGGCGGGGTTGAAGGCGGAAATGCGATAATGACTGACCAAGTCATGCGCGAACACTATTTACCCCCATACACCGCGGCCGTTAACGAGGGCGTTGCGTCTATCATGGTTGGGTTTAACTCTTATAATGGCCATAATATGCATCAACATACTCACTTAGTCACCGATGTATTAAAAGGTGAACTGGGCTTTGAAGGTGTTGTTGTTAGCGACTGGAATGGCGGATTGCGCTTTGGAGATCCCCATACCGTTATCAACGCTGGTATTGATATAGCCATGCAACCGGGCAATCACAATGAGTTCATGGCAAAACTTAAAGCATCGGTGCTTGATCAAACTGTCCCAATGAGCCGCATTGATGATGCCGTGCGCAGAATTTTAACCATGAAATTTAATCTTGGCCTGTTTTCAGATCCCTTTGCCAAAAAGGAATTCGCCAAAAGTGTTGGTTCCCCTGCACATCGAGCGGTTGCCCGACAAGCGGTGCGAGAATCATTGGTGCTGTTGAAAAGCGACAATGATGCATTGCCACTAAGCTCATCTGACTCGATTGCCGTGATCGGTAAACATGGCAATAACAGTGGTCTGCAAAGTGGTGGTTGGTCTATTCACTGGCAGGGACAAACAGAAAATTATCGCGGGGCAACGACCATTTATGACGGTATCAAAGCGCAAGGAATGCATGTTGAATATGCTGAACAGGGTTGTTATCCGGATATGCTTGCAAGCAAAGCTGTAGTGGTAGTTGGAGAGTTTCCTTATGCCGAGGCACTCGGCGACAGTGATGAGTTATGGCTAAGTGATGCCCACAAAAAACTCATTACTGGCTGCAAAAGTCTCGGTAAAAAAGTCATTGTGATACTTATTTCAGGTCGGGTCTTGGCTATTAGCGAAGATTTAGACAAGAGTGATGCGTTTATAGCAGCTTGGTTACCCGGCTCTGAAGGTGCTGGTGTTGCCGATTTCTTGTTTGCCACCAATGGCTTCAAACCAACAGGTAAGTCACCTTATTCATGGCCGGTTGCCGTGACCGATATACCACTAGCGCCGAACGCTGATCATGAGTTATTTAAATTTGGCTATGGTTTACAAGATTATTAACGTCGGTAAAACGCCTTTACTTAACCAGAAATAACCAATTTAACAGAATATAACAATTTAAACTCTTGGAGAATATATGAAGTCTACTTTACCCCTGATCCCACTTGCATCAGCATTACTACTAATTGCATGCTCTGGCGAAGTAACAACTAACGAGTCAATGAAACAACAAAGCACAGTGAGCAATTGGCACGTTGATTTTTTCGATGGTTTCGATACGTTCAACCCCGACAACTGGCAAGATCAGCGCATCTGGGTTAATAATGAGACCCAATGTTATGTTCCAGACAACCAGTTTGGCACGCGTGAAGTGAGCAATGGCAGCATCAAGCTGAAAGTTATCGATACTGGCGAGAAACGCAGTTGTGATAATTTTGACAAACATGGCAAACAACATCCGGAGACCCAATATGTTGCAGGTCGTATAGCTTCTAAAAATCTTAAGGAATTTGTTAAAGGCAAATGGACCGCTCGCTTAAAAGTCGAAAACAGTGGTCAATCCGGCATGTTCCCTGCTTGGTGGCTCCTCGGTGCTCAAAATAATGAGCCCCCCGTACAACAGCCTGATGAAAACGTGTGTTGGCCTATGGTCGGCTCGGGTGAAATTGATATTTTTGAGCATCACAGTGATGGCGGCCCAGATCATTATGCAGCACGAGCCATTAAAAGTAATGGCAAGTGTGGAGACGGTGATTGGCAAGCCCTAATGTTGGTACAAGAAGCCAAGCTAGACGAATACCATGATTATTCAGTGGAATGGGTTGGCGATGATGTTATTTTCCGCCTAGATGAAGTTGAAGTATATCGACTCCCTGGTGAAGCAGATAAACTTGCTGAGCCCTTCTTCGCCATCTTGAATTTTGCCAAGATCAATGATTCAGCCATGACCGCTAACTGGGTTATGGAAGTCGATTGGGTGAAGCACGAAGCCTGGTATTAATAGTAGCTTTTCATTAACCATGTACAGGGATACCTTTGTCGCATCCCTTGAACATTTACAGGTGAATCGCCTTATTTATGGCCAGTTGCTATTACCGATATCCCAATGGTGCTGAACGCTGAACATGCGTTGATGTCTGCTTGTATCCATATCACCCCTCCTTTTAGCTCGGCTATTGGCACTGTCTTTTTGAGACCTCTGTTTTAGTAATATCCGACTATTCAAAAGGATTAATTTTCAGGACTTTGAATGAAACCTCTATTCGGTAAGGTTGCACTTGTTACTGGAGCAAGCCGTGGTATTGGAAAAGGTATTGCGCTTAGCTTGGGCGAAGCAGGCGCGAAAGTCTATATTACGGGAAGAACTGTCGAGGAAGGGAAATCTGCTTCATGCCTGTCCGGAACAATCCACCAGACAGTTGAAGAGGTCATTAAATTAGGGGGAGAATGTGTGGCTATTCAATGTGACCATAACATTGATTCTGAAGTGGAAGCCGCGTTTAATCGTATTAATGCAGAGAATAAGCGACTGAATATTCTGGTTAATAATGTTTGGGGTGGTTACGAACATTATACTGATGGTACCGAGTTCTGGCATGAAAATGGATTTTGGACTGTACCAATTTCACGTTGGGACGCTATGTTTCAATCTGGAGTTCGAGCCAATTATATATCCAGCGTACTTGCTGTACCGCTATTAATGCAGCAAGAAGATTCCCTTATAATTACTCTTTCATTTTTCGCCGCTCAACGTAATGACAAAGGAGTAGCATACGGTACTGCTAAAGCCGCCTCCGATCATATGGTAGCGTGTATGGCAGAAGAGTTACGAGAACATAATATTGCTGCTGTTTCTCTGTATCCTGGCCTTGTACGTACTGAGTCGGTAATGAAAGCTGCAAAGCATTTAGATTTATCCAATTCTGAATCACCACAATTTATTGGACGGGCAGTTGTAGCACTTGCTAGCGATACTGATATCATGAAAAAATCGGGACGGGTATTGGTTGCCGCAAAGCTTGCCCAAGAATATGGTTTCACTGACATCAATGGAGAGCAACCACGCCCTTTAACGGCACAAGACGTTTAGTGTTTAGATCTGGACTTAACCGGACTAGTAAGTCACTGAAAAATAGTAGTAAATCCGTACTTTAATGAAATATTAAAGCTATATAGTTTAAGTTATTAAAAGAGAATAGAGTCATGGAACCACGTATCAGCATCATCACGTTAGGTGTAAAAAACCTAAAAAAGTCTTTTGATTTTTATACAACTCTTGGGTTTCCATCATCGAAAAAGCCTGAAGATGGTATTATTTTTTTTAAAACTAGTGGTGTGTGTTTAGCTTTATACCCTTTAGATGAACTAGCAGAAGATGTATTTCCTAGTCTTAATTCAAATCCTTCAGGATTTTCAGGTGTTACATTTGCTCACAATACTCGATCTAAAGTAGAGGTAGATTCTATATTGGAATTAGCCAAGACTGCTGGTGGCAATATCGAAAAACCAGCTAAAAATGTTTTTTGGGGGGGCTATAGTGGTTACTTTTCAGATCCAGATGGGTATTTATGGGAAATAGCATTTGGTGATTGTTGGGAGTTCAATGAAGATGGAAGTCTAATCATAAAATAATGATCTAAAAACTGGACGTCATCAATACAAAAACTAATCAACTTTATAGCACTAAGTAGAGACTACAACGACTAAAAAACCTGCACTATAATATTTACGTTTTGGAGCGAAATTCAAATGATTTTTAAGATAAAAACTACCTTTCTACTTTTAGCATTACTATTTTCAGTATCTAGTAACTCTCATGCTAAAAATAATGATTTCACTTGGCCTAAAGGGAATAAATTAGCTGTAAGTCTTTCCTATGATGATGCCCTAAACAGCCAATTGGACAATGTGATTCCTGAGCTGGATAAATATAATCTAAAAGCATCCTTTTATGTCATTCCAAACTCCCCTGTGATGAATGCACGAATGGGGGAATGGAGAGCAGCAGCAAAAAATGGCCATGAACTAGGAAATCATAGTATCTATCATCCATGCAGTGCCTCACTACCAAATAGGGAGTGGGTTCAAGAACATCATGACCTTGATAATTACAGCGCCTCACAAATGGTTGAGGAACTGACAATTGCTAATACCTTTCTTAAAGCTATTGATGGCAAAACCGAACGTACTTATACCGTTCCCTGTGGTGATTTACTCGTCGGTGGTGAAGAGTACCTCAGTAAAGTAAATCATCTTTTTACTGCGATTAAAGGTCACGGGGCTGACAAAAGGTTTTCTCTTATATGGGATCCAACAAATTCAACAGGAAAGGAACTAATTGATTATATTAAAAATATCCCTTCTGAAATATTATTAGTGAATATTATTTTTCATGGTGTGGGGGGAGATTATTTATCTGTTTCATCCGAGGCTCATGCCGCGTTATTAACTTTCTTAGCGAATAATCAGGATGCCTATTATGTAGATTCATATATAAATTTGATGAAATATGTAGGTAACATGGAATAATTATTTCATGAATGTATGCAGACTCGGGAAATTTACCCCCCTTAATATCAAGTTTTAAGTGCAACAAAAGTCATTAACGATACAAAAACCAATCAACGTAATGAATTCAATTAACAGGCCGAGACCAAGCCTCAATTAATTAATTGAGGCTTAAGTATATAGTCAATATCTTCCAGCCACTCTTGATAACATTTTATAACACCCAGTTTGTAGCCATTTCCTCGATATAATTAACTTGATTACTAACACTCATGAAAATAGAGCTATTGATACGTCTGCAAGTTTAAACCTTATAAATAGTAGCTATATACCCATTACCATTCAAAGTGCATGTTTCAGAGTGCTTAAGCAATTTCAATTCAAGGCGCTGTGATGAAATAATGGTTATTCAGGAGAATATGCTCCTGCATTCTCTAATAAGCCACATCCATGTAGCGCCATTATAAGTCACAGCAACGATGAAGTGATGTTGCTCAAGCGCTTCTATGATGGACTTAAAATCACTTTATACGTCGTTAAATAATTAAACCATAGAATGACTATGCTTAAATTATCTTCCTTGCCTAAAGTCATTTTAATTCCCACTGAAATCCTGCACTTTGATTGGTAACGGGTATATATTACGCTTGTTGTGCTTCATTGAGCTCACCATGAATCTGCTCTACCCTTTTATTATCAAGAACATACCAACGCATCACTAAAGCTACTAGAATTGAGCCAATTGCAGGATAAAGAGTAAAGGACAATAAGATCCCTTGCTGAGTCGCCTCCGTCTGTTCAACATCGGCTTGGTAGCCATAATAAGCAAGCAACCAACCGGCAAAAGCGCCACCAAAAGCGACACCCAGCTTAATAAAAAACACCACGGCAGAATAAACCATTCCCGTAATACGAACACCTGTTTTCCAGTGGCCATAGTCAATGGTATCGGCCATTTTGGCCCATAACAGTGGTGTCGCCATTTGTAAAAAGAAACTCCAAAGGAAAAACAATGCAAAGGCCATGATGTCATATTCTTTAGGGACAAAATAACTGATGATACATATGAATGCTGCGATTAATTGAAGCGTTATATACGCTTTGATCTTACAAACTTTTTTGGCAAGGGGTTGAGCCAAAGCACACCCTAAAATACTACCAATCATTCCGAGTGTAATAAACAAAGTTATATGCTGTTCGAGATTAAGAACATATTTCACATAATAAATAGCTAAAGTCGCTCTTAATACTTGTCCCGTTAATAAAAAGAGACCCGCTAAGCATAAGATTCGCCACTGGTCATTTTTCCAAAGTGATCTTAAGTCATCAAAAAATGACGTTTTTTGCTCTGCGGGCGTGGAGACCCTTTCATTAGTGCCACTAAAGCATAATAAAAATAACACCACACCTAAAAGACTCATCGCCATCATGGTTAATTGATAACCTTTGGCTTTATCACCTTCACCAAACCACTCAACTAACGGAAGTGTACTGGCTGCGACAATAAGCCCGCCTAACATGCCTAAAACAAAGCGATAAGATTGCACAGAAACACGCTCAGAAGGCTCTGCTGTTAATACACCGCCTAATGCAGAATACGGGATATTAATCGCCGTATACGCAATCATAAGTAAAGTGTAGGTGGCAAAGGCATAAACAACTTTTCCATTATAGGAAAAGTCCGGTGTAGTAAATGCCATGACTGAGATTATGCCAAAAGGCACCGCTAACCATAAAATATAAGGCCTAAACTGTCCCCATCGGGTTTTAGTTCTATCTGCCATAGCCCCCATTAAGGGGTCAGTAATCGCATCAAAAAGTCGAACCACTAAAAATAAAGTACCCACCAGCGCGGGAGAAAGACCAACGACATCGGTATAAAATATCAGCAAAAACATCATCACTGTTTGAAAAATGATATTACTGGCAGTATCACCTAAGCCATAGGCAATTTTTTCTCGTATTGTTAACATAAAATCTCACTTCTAATTCTTTGGTATGATGATAGTTGAATTAATGAATTCAATACTTGGGTGATATTACCATCATACTTTTTTCGGTTATTTACCATGAAAGGTAAAGCTGAAAATACTGTTGTCTTTTTATCATTATTGTCACTGTTCGCCCTGACACTGGAAGAGATTAAGCATCAAGCTGTTGTTGCTCTATTTTTCAGCAATACTGCTTAAATACTGAAACCTGCATCTTGAAGTAGCGCAGGTCTCAGTGTTCATCAACACATCAATTAGGCTTTAGAATTACAATATTGATCTAAGTATTGTTTATGCGTAGGTAGTGATTTGACCGTTTGCTCTATCGAATTTTTAATACCATTTAAAAACATGTCTTGTTCATTCGTTGACATCATATCAGCTATTGGATGGTGATTTTGTGGGGACAAACCTTGCCCTAACATGACTTGAACCCAAGAATTCTCAGCAAATAAATCCCATGGTGCTTTAAAGACATAACCATGTTCTTTAAATAATTCAATACGATGACTCAATGAACTTGGAACATCCATTTTGCTACAATAACGCCAAAAAGTTGAATCGTTTCTATTGGTAACATGGTAATGCAAAATGATAAAATCTCTAATGTATCGAATTTCTTCTTCAGATTGATAATTATATTCATTTATTACTGAGTCAGTTATCCCCATCTTAGGGAACATTTGCATCAGTCTAATAATACCTCGTTGAATTAAATGTATACTGGTAGACTCTAAAGGCTCAATGAAACCACTTGATAAACCTAAGGCTACACAGTTTTTATTCCAATGTTTTCGGCGCTGGCCGGGGGTAAATTTAATAAATAAAGGTTTCTTTAATGTTTTACCTTCAACATTTTCAAGCAACAGTTTCTCAGCGTTTTCATCATTCAAATATTTACTACAATAGACGAGGCCGTTTCCTGTTCTATTTTGTAATGGAATCTTCCATTGCCATCCAGATTCATGGGCAATAGAACGCGTATAAGGTTTAGGCTCTTCAGTACTTTCTGTTTGCACTGCAACAGCGCGATCACATGGCAGCCAGTGTGACCAATCATCGTAGCCAGTATGTAAAGCTTGCTCAATCAGTACACCTCTAAAACCCGTACAGTCAATGAATAAATCACCTTCTATAGTTACGCCTGAAAGCAAGGTAAGAGATTTTATAAAACCTGATTTCTCATCGATATTCACTTGCTCTATTTTACCTTCTATTCTTTTTACGCCATTTTTTTCAGATAGTTTACGTAAAAATTTTGCGTATAATGTTGCATCCATATGGTAAGCGTATTTCAAGCCACTATTTGGCAGGTGAGCGAATTTTTCATTTAGTCCAGCTTGGAGTTCTAAGCAATATTCTTCATACTTTGCCTGATAGCCTTCTTTTTTACTTCGATTGTAAAATTGTAAAAATGTTGTTGCCCAACAATCCCTACCAGTAGTGCCAAAAGAGTGAAAATATTCGCTATCGTTATCTTTCCAATTTTCAAAATTGATGCCGAGTTTAAATGTTGCGTTTACACTACTCATAAATTCAGCTTCATTAATCTTTAACATTTTATGAAATGTTAACAGAGGGGGAATTGTTGCTTCGCCAACACCAACCGTTGATATTTCATCGGACTCAACTAAGGTAATATTTAAGTTATTACCAATAAGTTTTGCTAATGCTGTTGCAGCCATCCAGCCAGCGGTTCCTCCGCCAGCAATAACAACATTTTTTACTTCTGATAGATTATTCATTTGTAATTCCTTACTAATAGCGTAAACGTTTAATTAGGTAATCTTTAAACTTTCGTAATGCTTTTTCACTTTGAGGATTGAGCATCCCTTTTGCATGTTCTGGAATGTGATCTAATGGCGTCGCTTCAAAAATATAATATTTAAATAAATTGAACCAAATATCTTTTTTATCTTTTGGCAAGTTCCTAAGCGCCATAACGGCATAAAGCAAAGCGTTACCAGACTCATCAGTAAGATGGTCGGTGGATGACCACCAAAATGTGGTTAACAAATTAAAATGTGCTAAACCTTCAACATGGTGCCACCACATACTGGGTAAAAATAGTGCATCACCCGCTTCTAATTCCGCAACTTGGGCATGTGCTAATGCTTGTTTGAACTTAGGGTATTTAATAAAATCGGGTTTTTTAAAGTCAACTAGGCTTATTGATTGTCCCGCAGGGGTGAAATCAAGTGGGCCAATATAAAGGTTTTCAATTTGTTCTGGTGGGAATAACGTAAAACGTCTTTTGCCATAGATATTACAGGCTATATTATTAGGTACATCGTAATGGGCAGGTATTGTACTTTCATTGCCCATCCACATATTCATAGCGGGTGATTTACCTGCTATATGAATATTGTTTTCTTTTCTTAAGTTGGGGAAGTATGCATCTACAGGTGTTGTACCCATATAATAAAGAGAAGGAGGTGTATCACCTTGGGACTTATTTATTTGTCCAAACAAGTCTGCTAATGACATTTTATAGGCTTTGCAGTTAAGCGCTGTGAGTGCTTTGTTATAGAATATGCGCCCGTCAATATCAGGTGCTCCGCAACCAACGACTAAATCTTGGCCACTAGCATATTTCAAAAGATAACGCTGTAATGCGGCTTCAGATTCTTGCCCTTTTTTAACCATGGGCCAATCTTTAATAAAGCCCTTTAAAATAAGTGGCTGTTTTGATTCGATTATAAAAGAAGGAACATCACAAGCAGATATACCCTCTACACTGGCAATTTTTTTAAGAGTTCCTAACATTTTATTTCTCTACGTTGTTTGTAATAACTTGTTTTTTCTTTTGATTAAATCACCCATATTTAGAAGTGATGCTATTGCCATATAGAGTGGTTTTAAAAAGCCCTTCTGACTTAATTCAGCCAGCTGTTGAGATGTTAAGTTATTTAATGATTCTTCATTGATAGTATAGAATCCAGATAATCTATTATGACTTTTATCGTTAAGTTCTATATCAAAAACAAATTTTTCTAGTAAGTTATACTCATTTAAGAAGTTTAGAAAATCTTGACTCTCTGCAAAACCTTTATCTATCTCTCCCAAAACGTCGCCTATATGCTCTATAAAAGGAGTCTTTTGACCAAACTCTGTGAATATGCTCTCACCTCGTTCTTTATTAATTCTAGGACTATCGACATCAAGGTGGATAACTCTTTGTTTTTGTACCTTGCCATTTATTTCTTGGTTCTGAAAACCAATTAAGAAAGGTTGTGCCTTAATTGTATGAGGAAGGTAACCACAATCCCAATCGCCATTAGTTAAAAATAAATTTTCTTTCTTTTCCAAGCCAAGTAGTGCGTATGATTGAAATTTTTCTGTTGCTTCATCTTTATGAAAAACAATAGGATAATAAGCTTGAATATCATAAAACTCATTAGGAAAGGTAAGTGTAAGCATTATATTATCGCCTAACTCAGAGCTTCTTTGTGTATCAACCTTTAAGCTTCTATGTTGTTCATTATTCAACATTTGATGATTTGACATAATGTATCTCTTTTTTATTTGAAATATTACGCATAAACAATTATCTATAAACAGTAAAGCATAGACATATTTAGTTTTAATTGATAAAAAACCGCCCAATGGCGGTTTTTTAAATTATAAAGACGTCGTTAGAAAGTATAGCGAGCGCCGATATTGTAACGAGGACCTGTTTGAATAGCATTTAACAGTTCGTTTCTGCTACGGCTATACATACGTTGAGTTTCATCTGTTATGTTAATTCCTTCAAAAAACACAACTAAGTCTTCACTGATGTTATAACTCGCATTGATGTCAATTTGTGAGTATGACTCATTGATGCGCGGGTTATTAAGGTTGTTGTCAGTTTTCACTAAGAATTCATCACGCCAGTTATAAGCGATACGAATTTGTATGCCATTTTTATCGTAAAATGCGACTAAGTTGGCAGTATCACTTAAGCCAGGAAGGGCAAATTGACTGTCAAAAACGGTTGGGTCATATTCAGCATCACTATCTACGAAAGTTAAGTTGGCTTGTATACCAAAGCCACTTTCAAGTGCATGTTGGAAAGCTATTTCAAAACCATCGATAGTAGCATCACGCTCATTAAATGGCACAGTGACATCAAACTGAATTAGTTCATCTTCGGCAACAGAGTGTATTTGCCCTGTTGTGGTTCCGCTTGCGTCTACGCCGGTTATGGTGCTTGACTCTGGATAGTTATCAAAAATATATTGTCTAATGGCAGTATTGTCACTACTACCTACGGCAGCCATAGCTTCATCAAAGCGAGGTCCACTTGTAGGACTTCTAAGGCCGAATAATTCACTTTTATTTTTCGTTGTGCCAATGAAGTTTTCTATATCTTTTCTAAAATAACCTACAGACGCATAACTTCCTTCGTCAAAGTACCATTCTAATGATAAATCAACATTGACAGACTCAAAAGGAATTAAGCCCGGATCACCACTGCTAGCTGTCGCAAAACCTTGTCTGATTTCACCAATACCAACACCACCTCGAATATTATTGTAGGTAGGTCTTGAAAGTGTTTTACCGAATGAGGCTCTTGCTACCCAATCATCATCAATCTCTAAACTGATATCAAGGTTAGGTAAAAAGTTATTATAATCGCCATCAAAGTTAGTAAAGGCGCTTTCTCCAGTATCAACTGTTGAAAATTCATTGTTAGAAACCCAATCCACACCTGTGTATGCAGGTACCATTGCGCTTGCTTTAACATCAGTTTCTTCATAACGGAAACCCGCAGATATATCTAAGGGCATATCTGCAATTTCAAATTCCATATTTATTTGAGCATAAATAGCAGTATATTCTTCTGATATAAGTTCGTCAGTTGTCCATTGTTCATTCACACAAAAACGATCTGCGCATGGCCAAATACCAGGCGAAACTTCGTTATTACTATTAGCTGGCGCAGCATAAGAGGCTACTTCATTCGATGCATCGACAAAACTAAAATTGTAAAACAAGTCAAAAAGGTCAATTGTTTCTCCTGCCGCGTTAGTTCCTGTACTTGGTAAGTTATCTAATTGAGAAGAGCTGCTACCCGGCGTAAACAAACTATCGGTAACATCATCTACACTGCCTTCACCGCCCCAAGTATCTCGCTGAGCCGTCATAATCGAAGCTCTAATATCATTCTCAGTTTTTGAGATACCAAAATCTACACTCGTGATAACACCCTCATCAAAAACGTATTGCCCTCTTAACTGAATTTGAGACAAATCATTTTCAAATTGGCTGTTTCTTAAAGAACTACCTGTTGTAATTAATTCAGCGGGACTGCCTGTTAAACCGTCCAATTGTGAAATAGACATTACAGGGAAGTCAGGCCTAAAATCAATCGTGGTACTCTGACGAGAGTTAACGGCATACTCCATAGTTGAGCTATTACCGTAAGGGCTATCTGCTTTCGATTTTGCTGAAGAGTCGTGATAATCAAGTTCAAATCTTAGGTTATCAGTAGCTTGCCATTCTAGATTTAAACCAATTGATTCATTGGTATTTTTTGAAGCATCTGATGACGTAGAGAATGATAAATCAGGACCAGCGCCTGAATGCCAAACAACAGGAGAGTGGTTTGTGCCTGTTGTAAATTCATTTAAGCTGCCATCAATAGTTTCACCTTCCCAAAACCAAGCACCAATGCCGTTTGATGTAGACTCAACCGTTTGTTCTGAAAAAGTATAATCAGCAGTAATAGTGATGCGGTCACTTGGAGCATATTGAAAAACAAGTTGTCCATTATCTCTGGTGCGATCAAATTCGGTAAAGTTGTAACGAAATTGTTGTGGACGGTTGAATGTATCACCATCTTCCCAGTCCGTATTATTGATACCGCCATTCCAGCCATCAACGGGGGCAATGGCTTGAGTATGCCATTGTGGAACAACAGCCTCTTTAGTTGCACCATTTCTTTCTTGGTGACTAAATGAAATACCAAAACCAATGGTATCATCGGCAAAAGTATTACTATAAAGACCTGAAATTTCAGGGGTGACGCTATCACCTTCGTCAGTTGACTGGTCCATCACAGCTTTGACCCCAAGAGACGCTTTTTGTCCTGGTGTATTAAGTGGTCTTGCTGTCAAAATGTTGATAGTTGCACCGATACCGCCACTTGACACTTCTGCTTTAGCAGTTTTATAAACTTCTACACCGCTGACAGCTTCAGAAGCAAGATTAGCAAAATCAAATGAGCGAGAGTTACTAATGACAGTAGATTCAAGGTTAGACGAAGGCATTTGACGGCCATTTAAAGTGACTAAGTTGAAGTCTGGACCTAAACCACGAACAGTAACTTTAGAGCCTTCACCGTTAGATCTGTCAATTGATACACCAGAGATGCGCTGTAATGATTCAGCTAAGTTAGAATCAGGAAATTTACCCATATCCTCTGATGATATAGCATCAACAACACCTTGTGCGCTACGTTTGATATCCATCGCTTTGACTAAGCTACTGCGGATACCTGTGACGGCTATTACTTCAACGTTTTCTTTATCTTTTAAACTTACTTCTTCTGCTGATAGTGCAGGTAAAGCAGTTGCTCCAAGTATCAGTGACAAGCTCGTTGCAATTCTTGTTTTAGTAAATGTTTTCTGGATCATATTAGTTCCCCTTGATGCTATTTATTCAACACCTTATAATTTATGCGTAAACGAATGTGTTCTCTGAGCTGACACTATTTTTAATCAAATAATATTCATTAATACAATAAATCGTACATATTGCCCAAATATGATACTACTCTTTCAAAATAGAAAACCTATGCCTTTACGCTCAAACGCCCCCTTTTACAAGGTAAAGTGGACTAGTTAAAAAAAGGGCATTTACATCTATTAAGCCCCATATTTATCCCTGTAGTTAAGTTTAAAAAGTCATTGATTATCTTTGGTAATACTTTTTAGGACCGTGCCAATGTTAGTACTATGGTGAATAATATTGAGGTTAGATGGAATGTTTTCGCTGTAAACTTAGGGGGTATTATGTTTACGCTTAAGCTTTTCAATACATTTTGAATGTATTATGGAGACAGAGTTTATGAGTGTTTCAGTAGGGATAACACAGTGATTGTTCTATTGAACAAGTAGAAATGAATACATATACCCGCTACCATTCAAGATGCATGTTTCAGAGTGCTTGAGCAACATGATGGGCTTAAAATAACTTTATACGTCGTTAAATAATCAAAGCATATAGTGACTATGCTTAAATTATCTTCCTTGCCTAAAGTCATTTTAATTCCCACTGAAATCCTGCACTTTGATTGGTAACGGGTATAGTTAGTGTGATTGTTATAACTGCATACCCAAGTGACTTTGAGTATGCATTATATAAGAAGCTTTACGATGAAGTATTTAATTCAACGTTCTGTATAGGTTCGTCATCATCGACGGTCATTTTTCCACGTCGAGCTTCTAGAGCTTCTCGCACTTCACGCGCTTTATCTTCAGTTAATGGATAAGCCATTATCATCCAAATAGCGATTAACGAGGTTATTATCGGGATAATCACATCGCATAAACGCATGAAGAAAATAGTGTCTGCTGACTGTTGGCCTGCTAATGCAACATCAAATCCTGTCGCATTGAGTAGAAAACCACCTGCAGCGAGTGCTACAGCCATTCCGAGTTTTACAACCCACCAATAAATTGAGCCAAACATTCCCTCTCGTCTTTGTTTGGTATTCAATTCATCAAGATCACATACATCTGCAACCATAGATCCCATTAAGGTGAACAATCCACCTAGACCAAAAGCAATAAAAATTGAAGGGATTAACAACAACATCGGACTTTCTGGTGTATAGCAAACCCATTTAAGTGCATAACCAATAATAGAAACACCTGTCGAGAAAAAGAAGGCATTACGTTTTCCCATTATGGTAGATAGTTTGGTGACAAGAAAAATAACACAAAATGTTGATATTGCTGACACCGTTCCAGCCCAGCCAGCAAATTCAGCACCTAATGATTGATCACCACCAAAAACATAATAAATAATGACGTAAGTTTGAAACGAAGAGACCAACATAAAACCGTTAAATACTAGAAAGGTTGCAGCGCATAAATAAAGAAATGGCTTAAATTTAATGGTTGTTAAAAAGCCCTTGATAAAGTCCTTGAAGCCAGCTGGGAATTCTTCGTTAGCTTCATTTTTATCACTTGAGCTGACATTCAAACTTTCTTTGTTTGTTTTTTCTTCTTGATGTTTTGAACGTTCTTTCAAAAATATAGCGGGTAAAATCCCAACACAGACAGTAAAAACGCCAATAATAATAGCTAACCACCCTGCTCCTTCAATCATATCTTCAAATAATATATCATTTTGCATAAACCATAGGAACCAAGGAGCCACTAACCAAGCCATTTGTCCCATGAAATTTTGTACCGCCATGAGCCTAGTTCGTTCATGATAATCAGGCGTTAACTCATATCCCAAAGCTACCCAAGGTGTTGCAAATACGGTATAAGCTAAATAAAAAATGATTGAACCAATCAAAAAGAACCAAAAATAAAAATTTTCACTTTGATCTCGGGGAAGTTGCCACAGTAAAGCAAAAATGACTGCAGCTGCTATAGCGCCAAAGAAAATATAAGGCCTGCGACGACCCCATTTTGATTTAGTGTGGTCAGAAATATAGCCCATTAAAGGATCTGTTATCGCATCAGTTAATCTAGGCAAGGCACCAATAAGACCTACCAAAACAGGGTTCATCCCTAAACCAAGATTCAAGACAATAAGCATACCGCCAATCGCAGCACCCAATAAATTATTAACAAATGCCCCTAAGCCATATATGAATTTTTGAACAAACGGAATCTTATCTCTATCACTTGTTTCTACAGTATGGGCCATATTTTTATTCCAATATTAATTTTTATGAGTGCTATGCTAAAATTACACCTTGTTCTCCGAGCATAATTGAACAAAAAACACATTATATAGATAAGAAAAATACTCAATACTAAAACGATGAGATGACCTTCAAAAAACGGTGAAATGGTCAATAATGCTATTTAATACAAATATGAACACCTAGAAACGTAACGCCACTATCCCTAAAAAATCTTTTTAAAGTCCAGATAATCTACTGATAAGTCCACCTTGTCGTATTTAACTTGTATCCTGAATTATTAGTAATAATGTAGGTATATAGCTTCTCCTAACATACTTACATACGGAATAATATTTTCATCCGTAACAACGCAATCCAACAAATAAATTTAAGGGAAGTAAATGCTATCAAAATCGTGTCAACAAGTTCATGAGTTAAATTTTTCGGATGTAGAATCTGAAGTACTTACACTGCTATCGAGAATGACTATCGAAGAGAAAATTGGCCAAATGAGTCAACTTTCTGGAGATGGATGTATTGTGTCAAAAAACATGCGCAAGGCGGTCATAGCTGGACATGTAGGTTCTATTCTTAATGAAGTGGACCTTGACACAATTAACGAGTTACAACGGATTGCTATACAAGAATCACCACTAGGCATACCATTATTAATTGGTCGAGATGTGATTCATGGCTTTAACACCATTTTTCCCATACCACTTGCTCAAGCCGCAACATGGTCGCCAAAAATTGTTGAACGGTGCGCTAAGATTGCTGCAATAGAGTCTTCAAATAGTGGTATAAACTGGACCTTTGCACCCATGATCGATATTGCTCGAGATCCTCGTTGGGGGAGAATTGCTGAAAGTCTAGGAGAAGACCCATATTTATGTAAGACCCTTGCAAACTCAATGGTAAAAGGGTTTCAGGGTGACAGTTTATCAGACACAAATTCAATTGCTGCTTGTGCTAAACATTTTGCAGGCTACGGAGCAAGTGAAGGTGGAAAAGATTACAACACAACTAATATTCCAGAAAACGAGCTACGCAACGTTTATCTCCCCCCATTTAAAGCGATAGCCGAATCCGGAGTTGCCACATTTATGGCATCTTTCAGCGATTTAAATGGTGTACCAGTCACAGGAAACAACTGGCTTTTAACTACTGTACTCCGCGACGAATGGAACTATTCTGGCCCTGTAGTCAGTGATTGGGAAGCCGTTCCACAGTTAGTCATACATGGATTTGCCTTCGATGATTATGACGCTGCAGGTAAAGCATGTACTGCGGGGATCGACATGGAAATGGCCAGTGATTGTTACTTGAAACACATGAAGCATTTAATGAATAATAACGTTATCTCCCTAGATAAAATTGACAGTGTTGTAAAACGAATACTCACACTGAAATTTAACTTAGGGCTTTTTGAATCTGCCATTACATCCCCAAATCAACCATCAAATAGTTTAAATACAGACCATCTAAGCATTGCTAAAGAAGCAGTAATAAAAAGTTGTGTCTTGTTAAAAAATGATAATCAAATATTACCCATAGCTAAATCGGCAATTAATACCCTTGCGGTAATAGGGCCTCTTGCAGATGATGGTTATGAACAAATGGGCACGTGGGCTTTTGATGGTAAAGAAAACCAAAGCCATACGTGTTTGAATGCATTAAAAGAAGTAGCCAAAAACGCATTTAATATAAACTATGCTGTAGGGATGGAAACCACGCGTTGCAACCATCACGACGGTTTCGCTGAAGCGATTGATACAGCAATAAATGCAGATATAGCGTTGATGTTTTTAGGTGAAGAAGCTATTTTATCGGGAGAAGCTCATTGTCGGTCGAGCATCGATTTACCCGGTGCTCAGGAACAACTGATTAATGTAATCCACGCAACGGGGACACCTATTATTTTGGTGATAATGGCTGGAAGGCCCATTACTTTGGAAAAAATCATTTCAAAAGTAGATGCCATTTTGTTTGCATGGCACCCAGGAACAATGGCAGGTCCTGCTATCACTGATTTATTGTTTGGGGTAGAAAGTCCGTCAGGAAAATTACCGGTTACCTTTCCTCGAACGGTTGGTCAAATTCCACTTTATTATGCACAAAAAAATTCTGGCAGACCCCCCATTGATGAAAAATTTATTAATATAGATAATATTAAAATGAGAGCGCCACAAACTTCCTTTGGTATGACTGCAACCTATTTAGATACTCATTTCTCTCCATTATTTCCTTTTGGCTTTGGCCTATCCTATAGTCAATTTTGTTATACAAAGATCAAATTAAATAATAAAGTGATTCCTATGGGGGGCGCTGTTGAAGTAAGTGCAACGATTAACAATGTTGGTAATTATAATGCAGAAGAGGTAGTTCAACTCTATATTAGAGATATTGTTGGTAATGTAACTCGCCCTATAAAAGAGCTTAAGGGTTTTCAACGAATCACTTTAGGAAAAGGTGAAAGCATGGTAGTCACATTTAAACTACACACTGATGAACTTGCGTTTTATAACCAACAAATGGAATATAAACCCGAAGCCGGACTATTCCATGTTTGGATCGGCGGGGATTCAAGCACGACGCTAAAAACAGAATTTGAAGTGACAGATTGAGAAATTACTGGATATAAAAATAATATGCACTCATTACTTAATAACTTAGTGATAAAAACTAAAGTGGATGAACTAATGTCAAATATGACATTAGCACAAAAAATTGGACAAATGACACAAGCTGAACGGCAAAGCTGTACGCCCGCAGAAGCAAAAAAGTTTCATTTAGGTTCAGTTATGTGTGGTGCGGGCTCTACCCCTGGGGAAAACAAACTTAAAGATTGGTTAACAATGGCTGACAGCTATTGGCAAAGCTCATCAGTAAAAGATGCATGTCATCATGGCATACCCTTACTTTTCGGGGTAGATGCTATTCATGGTCATAATAACCTTTGTCAAGCCACTATTTTTCCTCATAATATCGGCTTAGGCGCTGCTAACGATCCCGCACTGATTAAAGAAATAGCCATCATTACCCGTAAAGAAGTATTGGCCAGTGGCCTTGACTGGACCTTTGCACCAAATCTTGCGGTTGCAAAAAACCAGCATTGGGGTCGGTTTTACGAAAGTTTTTCACAATCACCCGATATAACTAATAAATATGTCAATAACATTATTACGGGACTGCAAAATCAACTACACACCGAAGGTATTCTCGCTTGTGCAAAACATTGGGTTGGCGACGGAGCAACGTCTTACGGTATTGATCAAGGTGATGCCAAAATTTCGTGGCAAGTGTTAAATAAAACTCATATAAGTCCATACATCACAGCGATTAACTCGGGAGTGATGACGGTCATGGCATCGTTCAATAGCTGGAATGGTGACAAATGCCATGGCCATAAGTTTCTACTTACTGATATTTTAAAAAAACAGCTTAAGTTCTCTGGTTTTGTCGTCTCCGACATGAACGGCATTGACTATCTTTCAGACGATTTCTACTTATCAATTGCACAAGGCGTAAATTCGGGCATTGATATGTTTTTGGTTTCAGAAAACTGGAAACAATTTATTCGATACTTAAGTAACCACGTAGAATTAGGGACAGTATCAATTTCAAGAGTTAATGACGCTGTACGTAGAATTCTTACAGTAAAAGTCGCAATGGGCTTACTTGAAGCCCCTAAACCAAGTAAACGAAAATGGGCAAATGATAATAGCTTTGGCTCTATGGAGCACAGAGAAGTTGCACGTAAAGCAGTTAGAAAATCACTCGTTTTACTTAAAAACCATCAAAACACACTACCTTTAGATAAAGCGGCACGTATTTTAGTAACAGGAAAAAATGCTAATAACATTGGTCATCAATGTGGTGGATTTACAATAGCTTGGCAAGGTGTTTCAGGAAATGATGAGTTTGAGCAAGCAACATCGATATGGCACGGTATTAAAAAAATTGCACCTAATGCGTTTTTAAGAGAACAAGTTGAACATGTAAATGCAAATGATCACGATGTTGCTATTGTAGTCATTGGTGAAACCCCCTACGCTGAAGGATTTGGTGATATTAGAAATGACGATAATCTTATTATAGAAGCAGGATCACAAATAAATGGTCAAATTAATGTTTCAGAGCCTTATGGAAGCACGATAGAATTACAAAGCTTACACTCGGAAGATTATGCAACAATTAAAGAACTTACTGATAAAGGATTACCTGTCGTTGTCATTTTAATATCGGGTAGAACACTAATTATTAATTCAGAACTTGAAGAGTCAGCAGCATTTGTTGTCGCGTGGTTACCTGGTACTGAAGGACAAGGAATTAGTGATGTTATATTTGGAGATGTTAATTTTCAAGGTAAACTATCCTTTGATTGGCCTAAAAACACCGTAACAAGCTCTTTGCCACTATTCCCTCAAGGTTTTGGATTACATTATTAAAATCAAGTAAAAGATCGTTGTCAGAGACAACTTAATGCCAACCTCTAAAGCACTAATTTTATTTTTACTCTATTTAAGTTAGCGCTATTGCCAAAAAAAGTACAAAAGCACCAATAAAATAAGCCAATAATCCCGATATTGTAAATCAATATTGTGGAGTATGTCACAAAGTACCACCAACCTGCTTAATGCCTAAGGAAAACTGGACATTGGCAGTAAGAGCTATGGCAGATCTTTTTGCTAAACGAATGGGGAGAGAGCTTATCTCTAAAGAGATAGGTAACATTATTTCTTATAATTACGTAAGAAATAGCTCTGCTATGCCTATTTCACCTTATTATCCCAGTGTACTCTCAAGTAGAATATTTCAAAAAATAAATGTACCAAAGAAATCAGCATTTCTTTTTATTCTTAATGCAAAATTTATTCATATCAACTTGAAATCCAGCAAAGAGCTACTGTTCAGTGATGCTGAACAATATGAAATTATTATTTTGAGCCAAGTTCAATGAAAATGGCAGGAAACAATTTTGGCACAGTAAATGGGGTATAAAGACAGAGGATTAATAAAAAAATATACGGGGGGAATCGATTGACGATGACGAACCAGATTATATTAATCACATAACTAATAAACTCGGCCAACTAAAATAATTAGATTGTTACTACAGATTTTCCATCAAAAAAACTCAAGAACCTCTCGAGCTTTTTTATTGGGTTAGAAAGAGCTTTTGAAATGAACTTAATATTGTCCCCTCTTCCACTTTTTAGCTTTAAATAACTATTAAACCACTGTTATATAATGGATTTATATTTAAAACGGCATTTTCATCCCTGGTGGTAATTGCATACCGCCAGTAAGTGCGCCCATTTTATCTTTATTTTGCTCTTCAACACGACGTACAGCATCATTTACAGCAGCCGCTAGTAAATCTTCAATCATGTCTTTATCATCTTCCATTAAGCTGTCATCAAGCTCAACTTTACGAACACTATGACTACCCGTCATTGTTACTTTCACCATACCTGCGCCTGCTTCACCAACAACTTCCATTTGCGCTAGTTCTTCTTGCGCTTTAGCCATTTTAGCCTGCATTTGTTGGGCTTGCTTCATTAAGTTACCCATTCCGCCTTTCATCATTTATTCTCCAATATTTCTAAGTAGACTGTTTATAAATTATATTTAAATGCTCAATGTAAGTATTTTACCTGAAACACTGTAAGTTTTGAAATGAATTTATTCTAAAAGAATAATGGCAGTTCCAAAAGAAACGTTCAAAGTTATCATTCAACATTAGCGAGGTGAAATACTCTCTTCATTCAAAATTGCTTGAAAAGTATCTTGCAAGGCAATTACTACGGTATCTTCTTTTAATAAAGTTGTAGCGTACTCAAGACGTTTGTCGTTTATTTGCGATTGAATTTGGTATGGGTCGGCAACCGTTTCTTCCACAATATCGAGTGTAACCGTGATTTCTCTCGTTAAAAATTCACAAATAGCGCTCTGTAAATGTTGATGAGCGATTTCAGTACTTAAATGTCTAGTTGCCTGATCTAACTTAAGAATCAAATTATCATCAGTAGAATTTTCACTGATCGTTGCATGTATTGCTAATTGACGAATACGCCCAGTAAGCTGCATTGAATCAATCATATGCGCCCATTTATCAACTTGGTTCGCTTTTGTTACTTTTGCGGGATCGATACTATCTTGGTGAAACGGTAAATCAGGTTCAGGCGCAATTACCAAGCTTTCAGTTGATGGTACTTGTGGTTTAACTGTCGCGTTAGCACTGTCCTTACTTCTATCTTTACTATTGTCTGCCCTGTTAGGTTGACGCAGAGCTGCGTCACTGGACTTTTTTGTTTGCTTCTCCAACTCTTTTTTTCGGCTACGTAGCATATTTCGAGTCGCGAGTACTGAGCCTACCGGACTATTGATACTAAGCTGCCCTTCTTGCTCGTTGGGTACAATCGGCGGTGTATACTGCTGTTCTTTATTACTTTCCACCACTGGCGCTTGCTTTGATATTTTAACTTCTTGAGGAGTTATTTGCTGCGCTGGGGCTTGGTTTAATGATTTACTCTCACTTTGTTTAAGTTCATTAGCTTGTTGCTCAATGGCAAGTATTTGCTCATTTAACTCAGCTTGTTGAGTATTCTCCGTAGCAGCAGCGGAGTCACTAATATCCACTTCAGCTAAGCTCTCAACAACGGCCTCTGTAACAGCTGCTTTAGCTATGCCAGCATTATTTGAAAGGGTTCCAGTGGTTTTTGACAAGTTATCATCATCGAAGCTAATCGCTGTTGTCTGCTCACCATTTTTTATAATAGATTCATTGGCAAGCTGTGACTTTTGCATTGGTTTAAAAGCAAATAGTCGCAATAGCGTCATATCAAAAGCAGCTTGTTCATCAAAAGCGTACGGTAAGTCTTTACGGCCATTAAGGCTTATCTGGTAATAAAGTTGAACGTCTTCAGCAGACATAGCTTGACTAAATTTTTTCAATAAAGCCAATAGGTCTGCTGGTAAATCAAAAGGTTGCTCAACTATTTGCATTAAAGCAATTTGATGAAATAGTTGAATTAATTCGGCAAATAAACGGCTATAACTTGGCGCATAAGAGGCTATCTCTTGAGATAAAGCCATCAACGCTTGGCTATCTTGTTTTAGTAAGGTAATTACCAGCTGATAAACCCAGTTTTGATCTATACCACCGAGCATCTGTTGAATATTAGTTAAGCTAATATTCCCTTGCCCTTGAGCAATAGCCTGGTCGGTTAAACTTAATGAATCTCGCATACTGCCGCGAGCGGCTTTAGCTAATAATGTCAGACAACCTTGCTCGTGGCTTACTTGTTCTTGAGATAATATTTCAGCAAGCTTATCTTCAATTTGTTTGACGGTTAACGCCTTTAAATGAAATTGTAGGCAACGTGACAATACCGTAATAGGTAATTTTTGGGGATCTGTAGTCGCTAAAATAAATTTAACATGCTCAGGTGGCTCTTCTAACGTTTTTAGTAACGCATTAAAGCTATGACGAGATAACATATGTACCTCATCAATCAGGTAAACCTTAAATCTACCTCTACTGGGTGCATATTGGACGTTATCTAGAATTTCACGCGTATCATCAACTTTCGTTTTAGAAGCTGCATCTATTTCCAAAAGATCAACGAAACGCCCTTGGTCAATATCAATACAGGCATCACATTTTCCACAGGGTTTATCTGTTATTCCAAGCTCGCAATTTAGGCTCTTAGCAAAAATCCGTGCAATCGTAGTTTTACCAACACCTCGCGTACCTGTAAAAAGGTAAGCATGATGTAAACGCTTTTGAGATAAAGCATTTGCAAGCACATTGACGACATGTTCTTGCCCCATCAATTGCTGGAAGTTTTTTGGACGCCATTTTCTTGCTAGGACTTGATAACTCATATTAAATTACTTTTAGATTCTTGGATAAACTATTCGCCTTGATATTGTATCAAAGAATAAGGAGTAATATTAATCTCTGCAAGACATTTTTCTCCACCTAGATCAGGTAAGGAGATAACGAAACCAGCTTCTTGCACTTGTGCACCTAAACGGCGAATCAATTTAGTAGTCGCCTCAATGGTGCCACCTGTTGCCAATAAATCATCAATAATTAAAACATTATCTTCAGGGGTTAATGCATCTTGATGAATTTCTAAAATATCTTCTCCATACTCTAACTGATAAGCTTGCGAGTAGGTAGGACGAGGTAGTTTACCCGGCTTTCTTACTGGAATAAAACCGATATTCAAGGCTAGCGCTAAAGGTGCACCAAAAAGGAAACCACGCGCTTCGGTGCCAACGACTTTAGTAAAGCCTTTACCTTTATATTTATTTTCTAAAAGTTCTATTACCAGTTTAAAAGCTTCTGCATCTTCTAATAAACTAGTCACATCGCGAAACATGATGCCTTTAACAGGGTAGTCTGGAATAGTATGGATCGCATTGATAAGTTGTTGTTGCTGTGTTTTATTCATAATAACGAGTTAAAACCATTGAATACGGTTTCTAAAAGTAAGTTAATAGATAGATATGCTGAGCATAAAACAATTCCCCCACTTTTTATAGCGATAAAACGGTTAGTTAAGCAAAATTATAAATTAGCTTGCAGTGTATCGCTCTCAAAGTGAACAGCTGATAATTCAGATAAAATAGTAAGGAAGTGTTCTTCATTAATTGGCTTATCAATTATTTTATCAAAAAGGCTAAACTCAACTAAGCCCTTAAGTGTGTGAGAACCTTGTGTGGTCATAAAAAGCACAGGGACTGACGAAGTTAACTGGTTAGCCCTGAGGTTTTTAGTAAGCTGTAAACCATTCATCAACGGCATTAAATGATCAATGACAAAGAGTTGATAGTTTCCTTGTTGTGCTTTTCCTAATGCGTCTAGACCATTAATGGCTAAATCGACATTGTGTCCTTGTGAGATGATAAACGCTGCAAGCTTTTCTTGAACAGTTTTATTATCATCAACAACTAATATATTCATATACAATTTTTAAATTTTCAAAGCTAATTTGGCGCGAATGTTACCCTATAATTATTTGAGTATATAGGGCTAACGTAGATATATTACGTAACAAAATGATCGTAATGTAACGTCAAATTAGCACAAACGTATTGTTTAGATGCCAACATGATAGTTACTTTGACAGCTTAAGCTTTTGACGTTTAGAACCAGCAGTGCTATTTGGGTTAACATAAACATTGCTTGCATTAGGTCTTGCACCTTCAACCCAAGGCGATGCCGGTGCTGCTTTATTAGCTTTCTTCTTAACGAAATCCTTTTTATTATTACTAGGTTTTGAATTACCTGCAGCAACTTTAGGATCCGATGTAGTAGGGCTAACTATTTTACCTGTTCTTTCAACATGATAAGTTTTATCTATAGCATGTAAAAGGTTTCGTAAAACTTGATCTTTACACTCACGATAATGCTGATGGTCAACTTTACGTGAAAATGCACTCAATTCTGGCTTACTGATTCTAAAATCGACACTTTCTAATAATGCAATTATTTGTTCAGCTTGTAGGTTTAGTGCAATTTTGAGTTTAGTCAAAATGATATTATTTGATAAACGCTTTTCAGGTGTTGCCATAGGACCCGGTTTTTTACCACGCTTTTCATTGATAAAGCCATTTAAAAATACAGCTAATTTTGTATCAAATAAGGCGACAAAATCACTATCATTATCTTTTTTCAGCCACTGACTGACTTGCTCACGACTTACTTCTTCACCTGCTGAGGCAAAGATCGCTACCATTTGTTTATCATTAAAGTTAAAGGTATAACGCAACTTGCGTAAAACATCATTATTATTCACGGTAATATCCAATACATAAGCACAATTACGCCATTATACACGCTAAGGTAATGGCTAACCTATATGTTATTAAAATACTTATCTAGGGCACTCTCATTCACCCTCTCATATTCTTGAAATTATCAATAAGCGTCGGTAGGATTTACTTTTAAGCCGCGCACATCAACCTATTATTTAGAACGACCTGAGTAAAATCTAGATAATCATGGGCAATAAAAAACGGGCAACTGCCCGTTTATTTTTTAATATTGCTCATTCATGAGAGGTTAATTAACCACCACATTTTTTACTTTTTTCTTTTGACTTACCTTCGCCACATTTGCCTTCACCACATTTACCTTTTTTGGCGTCTTTCATTTTACCTTCGCCACATTTACCTTCACCACATTTAGCTTTCTTGGCGTCTTTCATTTTGCCTTCGCCACATTTACCTTCGCCGCATTTAGCTTTTTTGGCGTCTTTCATTTTACCTTCACCACATTTTCCTTCGCCACATTTAGCTTTTTTGGCATCTTTCATTTTGCCTTCGCCACATTTACCTTCGCCACATTTTCCATCTTTATGGTCAGTAACGATAGTGACTAACTCACCTGAAGCAAATGGGTTTGACTCTGCTTTAGCAATATTACTAGTGAAAAGGCCGAAGGCAAGTAAACTCATTACCATTGCAATTGTTGATTTCTTAACTATATTCATAATTTATTTCCTTTTATCTGTGCTTATTTTGAAGTGATCTCATTATTATTGAGATTTAGTTATATGACTTTTAACATAGACCTGCAAGTGTTAATAAAAATTTCACCTGTATTGTATTTTATACAATAAAAAGCCAGCTATCCCTTTTAAAGATAACTGGCTTTTTTATAACATTTATTTTAGTTAGTAATAACTAAATAGTGACGTTTTTGCGTTTTGCTGTATCAACAATAAAGCTTTTCCAACCCTTTGCAGACTTACGTGCACTAGGATCTTTCATGGCTTTTAGAATTGCCGCATATGCTTTCTTATTCTTCTCTAAATAGAAATATGATTCTGCAATACTCATTTGAATACGACCTTGGTTAGAAACACCAAGTTCAATAGCCTTATTCAAAGCAACAATTGCCTTAGAAAATTGCTCATCTTGTTTTAACAACATACCTTGTTTGCGATAATGCTTCGCATTGCTAGTCATTTTGGCTAATTCACCATAATAACCTGCCGCTTTATCGATATGTTGTGCAGAATGCCAAGCGTTAGCTAACGTAGAGATATTTTTATCATCACGTTTAACTAAACCAGAAGCGATGTATTTTTCTAACAACTGGGCAGCCTTATAAGGCGCTTCAGTTTGAGAGTATAAACTCGCTAATGTTTTAATTTGACTTTCTTTATCCAAGTGACCAAGTTTATATGCTAAATCAAGAGTTTGAACTGCTTTATCATAATCCTCAATCAGCAAGTAAAACATTGGTAATTGTGTCCACCACTGCTTATTTTTTGGAAAAACTTGTATTACTGTTTCTAGAACCGTTACAGCTTCTTTATACATTTTACGTTCATAGTAAGAAGTAATTTTTAAGATGTATGGGTTCTGATTTGGTTTATCACCAAAAGCAGCAATAGCTTTATCCGCAGGCTCAATAACCTTATCTAATTGCTTTAATGAGTAGTATGCATTTGCAATTTTCACATAGGTTGGACCATCGTTCTTACCAGAGAATTCCATCCAAGCATAAAAACTTTTTAGCGCGCCTTTATAGTCTTTGGTTTGCATCTGCATATCACCCAATAACTTTAAAGAGTCGCTATGATCAACTTCATTAAGAAGATCAGGTTCTATGGCTTTCTTTAGATATTCAATAGTTTTTTGATCATTGTTACCCAACGTTGCATACATAATAGCAACCATACGAGAGACATAAGCTTTGTCATATGGTTTTGAAGCTTCAATATCCAACAAAATAACTAGAGCACCTTTGATATCATCAGCACTATAAGCTTCAAAAGCTTTTTGTACTTTTTTACCAACACGTGGGCCAACTAATTGCGTAGGACGTTTCTTCTTCTTCTCAACCTTCTCAGCACCAGCAGCTTCTGCATAATTTGCAAAAGGTGCTTGCGCAACAAGTAGTGAGGCAACCACAACAAGAGAAGTCGATAATTTTTTAAGTTTTAAATTTTTAAACACTAATTTATTAAACATAACTATTAACCTCCCATTTTGAAGTCAAGTTGAACCGTTAAACCTGGTTGTCTCAGAGGTTTACCTTCAACAACTTTCGGCTTGTACTTCCACTTTCTAAGTGCACGTTTGGCTTCTTTATCAAACACACGCTTAGGTTGAGCTTCAAGTACTTTAACATCTTCAACACCACCAATTTTGTTGATAGTAAAAGAAAGAATAACATAACCTTCTTTACCATCTCGAGCAGCTTGAATCGGATACTTAGGTTCGATACGAACTATCGGTGTAGCATCGCCATCTCGTCCCATACCAGCTCCAGGAGCTGACAAACCAGTTGAAGCACCTGCCATTTGAACACCCGGCATGTTGAAGTTTAAACCACCAGTATCATTGCTGGCTTCAGGTTCCGGTGTTTGTTGCTTCGGTGGAGCTTTTGGCGGCGGAGGCGGTGGCGGCGGTACACGTCGACGTTGTTCTGCTGCAGACTTTGGCGGAGTAGTATTTACCTCTACAATAATATTTTCTTGTTGCTCTTCCTTGTTTCTATCACCGCTAGAAACAAGAAAGGCCATAAAAGCAAATAAGCCAAAGGTAACTACAACGCCTAGTAGTATTGATACTAAAAAGCGAACCATATCTTACCCCTTCGCAGCCGCGATAGAAATTCGATCTATACCAGCCTCTTTAATTGCATCCATTACTTTAACAACAACACCATGTTTGGCATCTTTGTCAGCTTGAATGATTACAACATCGGTAGGTTGTTCAGCAAGTAATTTTTCAATTCTTGCACCAACACGCTCAATATCAACTCGACCTTTATCTAACCAAATTTCACCATTATCTTTGATTGCAACAAAGATATTGGCATTTTTTTGCTTAGTTTGATTAGCCGCTTTAGGTTTATTTACTTCAATACCAGCTTCTTTTACAAAAGAAGTGGTTACGATGAAGAAGATCAGCATGATGAACACGATGTCAAGCATCGGTGTCATATCAATTACTGCTTCTTCGTCTTCACGAATACGTTTACGTGCCATGAATATATCTCTCTAGTGGTGAGGTAAACTGTCAACCAGTTTAGCCTTTGCTAGTTTAACTTTAGCGTCTAATCTTGAACTAAAGAACACACCTGATAATGCAGCTACCATACCGGCCATAGTCGGAATAGTTGCTTGCGATATACCAGCGGCCATTAGACGCGGATTACCAGTACCTTGTTCAGCCATAACTTCAAATACGCCAATCATACCCGTTACTGTTCCCAGTAAGCCGATAAGAGGACACATTGCCACTAAGGTTCTAATGGTTATCATACGCTGTTCAAGTAACTCGTCTGCTTCGGAGATCCAAGTCTCTCTAATTCGATGTGCATACCAAGAAGTTGTATCTTGGCGTGCATCCCAACGAGCGATGATATCATCTCTCATAGTTGGGTAGACTGATGCTAAGAACCAATAGCGTTCTATCATCAATATCCACATCAATAAGAGTGCGAAGGCAACAACATAAAGTACGTTACCACCCGTCGCAATAAAACCCCTGACAGATTCCCAAAGCTCTATCAGGAATAACATTATTTAGACCCCTTCTCTGCAATAGCAGCGATTAAACCAGCGCTCTGCTCGTCTAATTTTTGTAACACTGACTTACTCTTACCAGCAACAACTGAGTGGATTAAGATAAGTGGAAGTGCACAAATTAGACCTAATGCTGTAGTTACAAGCGCAAGAGAGATGTTACCAGCCATAATTTTCGGGTCACCAGTACCAAACAAGGTTATCGTTTGGAAAGTCATGATCATACCAATAACAGTACCTAACAGACCCATTAGAGGAGCAATAGCGGCAAACATTTTGATTAAGTTTATACCACGGTCAACTTTAGGCGTTTCACGAAGAATGGCTTCATCAAGTTTAAGCTCTAACGTTTCAGCATCTACTGATTGGTTATCATAGAAAACTTTAAGTAAACGACCAAGAGGGTTATTTTCATTTGGCTTATCAAGATTTTTCTCTTGAGATTTAATTCTTGAGCTCATGCCACCTAAAACGATTAAACGTTCAAGTGCAATGATACAACCAAAAATTAATAATACCGTGATGGCATAACCAACTTCTTTACCTTCATGGAAGAACTCTTCTAACGTTTTCTTACGTGTTTCTAAAGATAAGATTCCGCCGCGAGAAGGATCCACATAAACAGCTGCATAACCAGAAGTTACACCAGAGAAGTTAGATGCTGTTTCAGTTATGTAACCTGCAGGTTGCTTAGGTAATGGTTGAACTTGAGAAACTTCATCATTATAAGTTAAGTAACCGTTAGCCGATACTAAGTTAAACGTACCTATACGAGTGATAGTTTCAGTAGATTTAGTACCATCTAGATTAGTAACATCAACACTAAACTGTGAGATTTTACCTGATTCAGTCATTTCGGTTTGTAAAGAAAACCATAACTCTTCTAGATCAGCGATGCTTGGGATTTCTTTAGCGTTAGCAATGCGGTTAAGCGCTTCACCACGGTTAGGAAATTCAGCACTTACAATTGAAGTACTAATTTGACCAAATGCATTTGCTGCTGCAGCACGTGAAACACCAAACATTTCACCTAAAGTACCAGTCGCATTATCTAATTCAACTTCTTTTTGCGCTAACGTAATTTCATTAGCCGCATATTCTTTAGTTAAACGTTTGTTACGAACATTTTGATTTGATAATTCTTTTTTCGCTTTATTTAATAAAGCAGTTTTATCAGCTCGTTCAGATAAAAATTCAGCTTCACGTTTTTTATCAAGTTTAGCTTCTGATACGCGATCAGCTTTAACTTGTTTTAGTAAATCATCTAATTCATTTGCTTGAGTTGTTGCTACGAAACCAGTCGTCAATGACGCTGCTAGCAATACAAAATTAATAACTTTTTTCATTATTTCGCTCCTGCTGCAAATACTGGTAATTTAGTTAAATCCATTGGAAGTTGTTTACGTGCCATACGGATAGCATCGGTAACAGGCTTTAAATATTCATCGCCTAATTCTTCCCATGCACGTGTATTATTGTTCCATAACCAAGAATGCTTCGCATCTAGTGATTGTGCTACAAATGCAATACGGCCCATATGAACGAAATCAGCAGTAAGTGTGCGACCGCCTAGATCTATTTCGCCTTGATAAGCATCAAAGATAGTTCCGTAACCCGCTTCAATTTCATAAGCTTCAAGTACTAAACGGAATTGCTCAGACGTTGTAACATTTGAATCGTCCATTACTGCACGAAGATTAGCAACGCGAGCATTACGACGATCAATGTTCATTGGAACATCTAACTTAATGAATGTTTCAAGCGTATCAATCATCTTGTACATTAATGGTACAACACCTTGTTTAAACTCGTCGATGCTATCAATTTGTCTTTGCAATGAAACAACATTAGCTTTTTGATCATCAACCATACGTTGAACATGGTCGTTATAACCACGTAATACGTCAGCTTCATCAACAGTATTACGGTACTCAGCAAGAAGGTCTTGCGTTTGTTCGTAAATGCTATTTATTTTAGCTTGTGACTTTGTTGATTGCTTGAAGATTTTCGCTTCAGCTTTTTGAAGGTCTGTTAATGCGTCAGCAGCAGCTATATTGCTGCCCGCTAGTGCCAGTGCGCCAACCATCGCTGTTGCGATGAGGCTTTTCTTACTTACTTTGGACATAGTTCCCAACCATTGCTATTTTTAATTTTGATAACCCGAATTAAACAAATTTTGTAAATCCGTTGATTACCTCAAATATAAAAGTCTGTCGTTTTTATATGTAAATTTTTATGAATACAACAAATCAATAATCCCAAATGACAGCAGTGCTGTCAAGGTGAGACTTTAAAAGACGATATTATGTATTTTTTATTAAACTATCTTTAGAAGTAAACCGATAACTTAGCGTTATTGAATGACTGCAAGAAATAGACTAATAAAAAAATATATCTTAATTACTAACAAAATTACTTAAATATAGATGAGTCGAAATCATAATTTAAGGGACAAAAATTTTGTAGAAGTATGTTTTACTAACATCTTCGTAGTAAGTCAAATTTATTTGCGTTAAACGCTCGATAAACGAGCAAAACATTCGTTATTACGAACTTATTATTATAAAGATATGTTTACAAAAACCGAATAAATCGCAAAAAAAAAGCCCTACTATTTAGTAGGGCTTAGTAATATTTTCACAATTTATTGGTTAAATCATACTAACTAGCGATTAAAATCTAGCAGTAGCTTTAACATATAAATATTGACCCGCTAAATCATAAGAATAGTTTACAGTATTCGAATCATCGTAGTTAGAAATGTAAGGAGGTTTAACATCGAACAAGTTACGTGCACCAGCAGAGATGGTGTAAGTATCATTGATGTAATAAGTACCTTGGATATCAGTATAAACTACAGAATCAGCTACTGAATCTAACGTAGTATCTGTCGCACTAATGTCCTCACCTTCAGATTGGTAACGGAAAGTCACGTTAGCTGAATAGTCGTCTGTTGCGAAGTTAAAACCTAAGTTAGTTCTCCATTCAGCGAAAACTGCTGGGTTACCTTCCCATTGGTCAGCTGCAACCATGCCTGCGGCTTCAATAGTATCACTACCTGCAGTAAGCGTGTAGTCATAGGCCATTAAGTATGTACCATTTAAGGTAGTAGTAAATGTACCACCACCAAGATCCATATTGTAGCTAAAGTCAAAATCAACACCTGAAGTTTCAAACGTTGAAAGGTTAGCGTTAGTTACCAATACACCTGAAAGTACTTCACTTACATTACGACGAGGTGATGTTGGGTGAGGAGGAGTATCTAAAGGACCGTATTTACTACCTTTAATTAACGCACATAATGGGCTTGAGAAAGCAACGCTGTTGTAACATTCATTAGCAATGTTATCTACACCAGCAGTACCGATACCTTGCTCAATTTTGATATCAAAGTAATCAAAAGCAACAGAGAAGTTTTCGATACCTGAGTATACAATACCTACAGTAATACTTTCTGACTCTTCAGCTTCTAAATCTGGATTACCACCTACGATAGCGTTTGATTGCGTATCAGAAGTAAAGTCTGCTGGTAGGCCATCTGCTGCACAGTTAGCTTTAAGTGTTGCATTTGTGCTTGAACCGTAACTCCAACAAGGATCAGTATAACTTAGGGCTGATTGCTCTTGAGGGTCAAATAATTCAGTAATGCTTGGAGCTCTAAAGCCCTCTGCAAATGTTGCACGAGTTAATAAACCATCTACAGGTTCCCACTCAAAACCAAACTTAGTGTTAGTTGCTGTATCTTCTAAGTTACTATAATCAGATGCTCTTACCGCTGCAGTAAACGTTAAACGTTCAGCAAAAGGTACACCTGATAATATTGGGAAGTTAAATTCTGCGTATACTTCTTCAACAGAATAATCACCTTCCGTTCTTTCACCAGCTTGGCCATATACTTGACCTAATGCTTCAGCACCATCTGGTTCATTTAAGTAATACTCGGTACGACGTTCATAACCAGCAGCCCACTGAATAGCACCACCTGGTAATTCAAGGTCACCAAGATCACCAGATAAGTTAGCCATAAACTGTGTTGTTGTACCTTTACGTACAGGAGAGAACGTTACTGAAGCAAAATCACTTTGCTCTTGTGTCATTGTGTTTTTAGCAAACGGGTTCCAATAACCAACTGCTGCACAACCATCATCAGCTGCACATGCCGTTGGATCTAACAACATTTCAGTATTTGGACGGTTTAACTCACCGGTGTTAACACGTGTATCAACAAAGCGAGAGTAGTTTTATGAAACATCCCAACCCCAACCGTTGTCAAATTCACCTTCTAAACCACCAACTACGCGGTAATCATTTGTATCTTGTTCAAAACCACGACCACCACCTTCAGTGATACGACGGTTAATTGAAACATCTACACCATAAATATTATCAGGATGATCAGCTCCTACTGGAGCACTCCAGAATGTTGCTGCAGGTGCCATTTTTTGACTTGATTGACGGTTTGAATAACCACCTTCAGCAAATGCTGTGATTGAGTCAGATATTTCATAAGTAGACGCAGCATTTACAGAGAATATTTTAACCGGAGTAACTAAGTAACTAGTTGCAGCATAGTTATAACCATGATCAGCTGTGCTAAACGGTACAGCTTTACCATCAAGTGTTACATAACGACCAGCTTCAAGTCCCATAGGATTTACTTCAGGAACGTTTACACGACCAAAATAAGAATGTGATGAACCACCACAGTATGTTTCAGTACCTACGCCATCATCCCAAAGTGGACATTCTGAGTATTTTCTATCTGCTTGAGTAACTTCTTCACGGTCAGTGTAATCTACTGAGAATACAACATTACCTTTATCATTAGAGGCACCAGTTACGATTGAAAACTTAGCTGTATCGCCGTCGCCTTCACCTGTTACATCATATTGTGCTGTAACTTCAACGCGCTCGATAAACGAGGTAGGGATAGAGTTCAAATCGCCAGAGTTAAAGCGACGACCATTGATTAGAATCAATGTACGGCCTGAACCTAAACCACGAAGTGATGCTGTAGCAAAACCAGCACTAGCGTTGTTTACGTTAGAACCTAATTGTGCGCCGTTAATTGCAGGGATCTGCTTGATGAAACCTTCTAATGAAGTAACACCTGAAGCTGCGATATCTGCTGCAGAAAAAATACTTACTGGGCTAGCTGCTTCCATATCAGTACGTTTGATACGAGAACCAGTTACTTCAATTTTCTCAACTTCTTCTAAGCCTTCATCAGCCGCAAAAGTTGGTGCTGAAATTGCTGCTGCAGCGCCTGCTCCGAACATCATCGCTACGCGGATTGCTTTAGCTACTTTACTATTGTTATACATGTTTACTCCCTGGATCACATAAGTGATTGGTTGTTTATTTGTTTGTTTTTTATTTTGTAAAGACTCAAGGCTATGCTGCCTAGTTAATCTTTTATCAAGTTGTATACCTGATCTGTCGGCTAAGATAGTAAACGGGAATTACAGTAATCGTCAACACCAATTGCAACCTAATAGTAATATTTTTAACATATGGACACATTCTGACATACATTTTGACAAACATTTACTGCAATTAATTTCATAAAAAAACAACAGCAACACATTGAATTAAAACAATTTAAGTGATTTATTTGTATTTTAGTAAAATGATAATATTTATTTTAATAAAAAATGTAAAAAATACACCTTATAAATATTTACAAATTCATAACAAACATAAAAAGCCATTAATTACAAATACTTAATTAAGTATCAAGAACCCCTCCAATGATTCAGCAAAATAAAAGTGCACATATAACCAATTTAATTTACTGTTAATAAACAGTAATATAAGGCGAAATAAAAATCATGATGTACATTTATAATTACAAAGTCATAGTTTTTCTAATGTGACAAATTTCATTTATTGTTACATTGGGTTATTGATGTGTACGTTTAATACTGTTTTTTCTTTACTCAGAACTACGCTATAATCGCTGTTAACATAACTTTATTGCTCTACATATGCCCCAAAATAGACATGAAATTGCTATTAGTCGTTTATCAACATTGCTAGAACATATATCTGCTCAAGCAAAACAAACGGATCAATTAAACAGCAAACAAAAGTCTCATCGATTGATCGAAAATAACAACCTTTTCTCCCAGCATTTATTTACTACTGAAAGTGATAAAATTTTTATATACGTTGAAGAAGTCAAAAAACGATTGAATGAATTTTCTCGGTTATATGCGTTAAGTGGAGACAGTGTTAACAAAGCTGAGTTTGCAAAATCTTCCTTACAACGAATAGAACAACAGATTTCAGCATTAATGAATGCCATTCAATCTAACCAAACTATGCACCAAGCTGCACAAGCAAGCTTTGACGCTAAAAAAAATGTTCGAGTAAAAGCAGCTAAGGCTGCTCAATTAAAGCAAAGCGATGCATATAATAAAATGGCTAAATCAGTTTTACTCTCAAGCCATCAGCTATATCAACAGTTAAGTGAACATCATGAGTTCGAAAGAAGATTAAGGGATATGATCACCGAGCGCGAGCAACAACGCATTCGTTCTAAAAGCGCAAATACTGATAAACTATCACAGGAAGTACTTGCTCTACACCAACGTTTAGGGCGGTGTCGTAAAGCCATCTCCTCAATTGAGCGAAATATAGAGCAAGCAGAGAAAAGTAAACTCAGATAGCAATAAAATCATCACCTTATGTACTCGCAATTTGTTTTAACTAAGGTTACTCTTTGTATTAGTTCGATAGAGTATTACTTGCTCAATTATTTTAAAAAGAGGTTCTATGAAAATTTCAGATGATATTCATAACTATTATGAAAAACTAGTTATGCAACATTTTGTCTCGGCAAAGTTTGATGAAAAGTATGATGTCGATTTTATTGCTGATTTAACTTGTGTGGTTCTAAATCAATTACCAACTCGTTACATTCGACATGAAGTCGACATGGCATTTTATTTGCCTCCTTCTGAACGTTTCGAGATGGAAAATAAAGTAAAAAAAGCGATTGCTAAAGCTCTTGAGTTTATGGATGTAAATAGAGTTAATACCTAAAAGGTTGAAGTTTAGTGGCACCTCAATCAGCCACACTTCAACAAATATGAATACACTGAAAATTCGATATAGTGACCTATCCAACAGTTTAAGATTATTGGTGAGCTGTAGCTGTTAATCGATCAATAACTAAGCCCTAGTATTGTTCCATAATCTTGACTCACCTTTTGTATGGCATACTTTTTCAATTTGACTTAATGTCATCTATTATTTTCTAGATATAGTTATCCCCTCAAACATTACATAACATAATGAATATTCAATACTTTGTTTATTAAAATACAAAAGTAGCAGTAAAGTAGTCCTTCGAATTCAAAACATTTAGATATTGTACCCACTTATTTTTAAACATAAAAAAATCCCTAACCTTACGAAGGTTAGGGATTATTATTTAGTTAGAAGTACGGCCCATAGTTCAGACACGAACTTCACTTTAACAATAAATTCAGGCTTTAAACTAGCTAAATAAATTGAAAAGTACTGTTAAAAATTAACAGTTACTCCAGCATATGCACGACGACCAACTAGGTCATACATTGGATTATTAGTCCAGCCTTTCGGTAATTTATCAAAAATATTACGAAGACCTGCATTCACTTTTACATTTTCACTAACAATGTAGTTAAATGATAAATCATGGGTGGTAACTGAAGGGATATAACCTTGTTCTAAATCTTCAGGTGAACCACCGCCAGGTGATACATCATAAGTTACTACACGGTCAATATAACGAGATTGCCAAGTAACTGATAAATCATCTAAGCTATAAGTTGCTGACATACGTGCTTGCCACTCAGGATCACCTGTTTCACCAAGTTCAACATCAATTTCATCAGGGCGATCTTTAAATTCAAATTGCTCTAACTCAAGCAGTTTATTCACGAATAAACTTAAATGTAGTTCACCTGGGGCACCCAAGCTATCAAGTGCAAAGTTATATCGCATCTCTAAATCAATACCAGAAGTATTATAGGCAGATGCATTTAAGAAACCAGAACGAACTAAGTCAATATCATGCGTTGTTGGGTCACGATCAACAGCACCACAATAAACAGCATCAGGACCGCCAGTTGCATCCACACAGTTATCAGCAATATCTTGTGAGGCTACTTCGATAATTGCATCTTCAATTTCAATATCGTAGAAATCTAATGTAACTGTGAAGCCTTCTAAGTAGCTTGGCGTCCATACAGTACCAACAGTCAGTGAAGTTGACTCTTCAGGTGTTAACTCATCATTACCACCTGAGAAAGTATTGATACTTACATTATCATTTGCCTGGAATCCTACAGGAATACCTAGTGCAGCACAGTTACTTACACGATCTGGATCGTCAAGAATATTATCAGCATCACAAGGATCGCTCACACGTGCAAATCCTGGTGATTGTGGGCTAAAGGCTTCAGAAATGTTTGGCGCACGTACCGCTGCACCGTAAGTACCACGGAAACGTAAATCTTCAATAGGAGCATATACCATACCCACTTTCCACGCATCAACAGAGCCAGCATGAGAATAATCAGAATAACGGTATGCAGCATCAAGTGTTAATTCTTCAGCTAAAAACTGTCCGGCTATAAGTGGTAAGCTAACTTCAACGAACATTTCAGTTACGTCATACTCACCAAACTCATCTGGTGTTGCAGAGTTAGTGGTTGCACCACTTTTAGTTAATTCATCAGTAATCGTTGATGATGATTCAGTACGGTACTCAAAACCAGCGGCTATGACAACAGCACCACCAGGTAGCTCGAAGAACGCACCGGTATCACCAGCTAAACTACCACCAATCACTTCTTGTTTAATAACATCTTGACGCGTTACATCGGCAGACACCCAATCTAATGCTTCAGGAGAAGATTGAGCAAAACCAAATGGATTATAAGCAACACAACTACCAGCATCAACCGTAGCAGGATCAGTGTAATCAGCACCTTGCGCACTTTCTAACTGACTACGACAAACGGCCTGTCCTGTTGCAGGATCAATAACTGAATCAATGCCCGCAACTAGGTTACCCGGAATTAAGTCATTTTCGCCTACGCGGTCATTGGTAGTTTCACCGTAAATGTAGAATAACTCATAATCTAAATCAGTATCACCTAACGAGAAGAAACCATCTATACCACCAACAAAACGGAACAATTCACGGGTGTTTTTAGCTGAACGGTTACCGAGCTCACCAAAGAACTTAGCCATTGAAGCTTCACCAGTTCCACCAAGCTCAGCTCTTACGTCATCACTTAAGAAAGCGTTATCAGCAACATTAATATCAATACTACCGAATCGGAAACTAGGTTGGAATTGTTGCTGTATATCAGCTCTCGTATATTTAAAGTCACCGGAGAAGTTGATATTTTCAGTGATTTCATAATTTATAGTAGAACCAACTGAAGTACGTTGTACGCCAGGGATATAGTTCTCGTACTGCTCACCGAAGAAACCACGATCACCACAACTTGCTTCGAGTTCACCAAAAGCAAAACTATTATCTAAACTACGTGTACAAGCATCTTGTCTATTGCCACTTTTATCAAAAGTAAAACGATCGCCGCTAAATGGGTTCATTACACCGAAATCATTGATCATTTCAGAACCAACATTAGGTCGACGGAACTTATCAAAAACGCCGTCTTCTTCGCCTTCATTATCAGGGTTAATTACAGTTCCCCAGCTATCCCATTGGCGAACAGCTGCAGACATCACTTCAGTGGTATCTTCAATACCAGCGAAGAAGGTTATATTACCTCTACCATCAGCTATATCGGTACCGCCTAACACACTGAAAGTATAGTTTTCATTGCCAACACTTTCAGTTGAGTTACCACCTGTCAAATTAAACTCTAAACCATCAAAGTCTTTTTTCAAGATAACGTTAACAACACCTGAAACAGCATCAGAGCCGTATATTGCAGAAGCACCACCGGTAATGACTTCAACACGTTCAATTAACGCTGCTGGAATTGTTGATAAATCAACCTGAGCAGAACCAGGAGAGCCGGCAACATGACGTTTACCATTAATTAATACTAAAGTACGTTTAGTGCCTAAACGGCGTAAATCAACAGAACTTAGGCCTGCCGAACCGTTACTATTATTGTTACCAATAATAGTACTTGTTGCGCCTAGTGCTGGTAATTCAGCTAACATGCTACCAAGATCTGGGTTACCAAAACGCACTAATTCTGCTGCATCAATAGTGAGTGTCGGAGATGGTGTTGATAATTCGGCTCTTTTAATTCGAGAACCAGTAACAGAAATACGCTCTACTTTTTCAAGCTCATCAGCTTCAGCTGCAAAAACTGGCGCTGAAATTGTTGCTGCTGCACTTGCAGTCACTATCATAGCTAGTCGTATTGCTTTAGCTACTTTACTATTGTTATACATGTTTACTCCCTGGATCACATAAGTGATTGGTTGTTTATTTATTTGTTTGTTTTTATTACGAAAAGATTCAAGGCTATATTGCCTCGTTTATCTCTTATCAAGTTGTAAGACCTGACCTGCCGATTAAGATAGTAAACGGGGATTAGCAGAATCGTCAACACTATTTGTAACAAAATAGTAATAACTTTAACATTTAGATACAATAATACTCATATCAGAAACAACTCAACAAAAACAACAACTCAACATTAATACCAACAATTACAACTACTTACAACCAAGCAATGCATTAAAAACAATGTATAAATTACACTTCAAAAATAACTGTAAAAAAAACATTAACAAATTTACAATTAAGTAACAAACACCAACAATAAAAATAATAAGCAATAAAAACATAAACTTAAAGATTAAACAGAGTATTAGTTAGTGCTACAGCACTAATTTACAAATAAATTAAAATAGAAATATTTACAACAAAAACAACACCTTAAATGGATAAAATAATTACCCGTACATTTTTAATTACAAAATGATTATTTTCAAACATTACGAATTCTATATATTCTTATATATACCCAATTCTAAATGTGAATGACTATTAGCCGTTTAACTACCCTGATTGATCATTTCTCTGAACAAATAAAGCTGCTTGTTAAATTAAACAATAAATAGAGATCTAATCGCCTGATTCAAAATAGCAATTTTTCTTTTAGGCATTTATTTACTACTGAAAAAGAAGTTAGATTAATAGGCGAGCTTGGGTACTGGAAAACGTTCTATATTGATGTCGTAGAACTATTTAGTAGATTTGGCATTACTTGCCCAATTATTTTGCAAAAGTTTTTGTGTAAACTTCAGATGATATTCATAACTTCTACGAAAAACTAATTAGACAAAATTATGTCTGGGCAAAGTTTGAACATAAATACGATGTAGGTTTTATTATCGATGTAACATCTGTGGTTTAACTCAATTACCAAAACGTCATATTCAACATAAAGTCGACATGAGTTTATTATCATATTCAGAGTTTTTCTGATATGAAAGTAAAGAAAAGCTATCACTAAAGCATTTGAATTTTTTGATGTAAATAGAAGAGAGATATAAAATTGGGAGTTGGTGGCAACCCAATCAGAGCCAACACTCGTCCCGTTTGGTTTAAAATCAAATAGTTAGAAGATTAATTTAAATTATATTGTATCAACTACCGTAGCAATAACACACAGATAATATCAACTTTAATTTTTGATAATGGTGTTGCTTTGCACTCTTTATAAAGCTGCCAGTAGATATAGGGCTGTTTTGCAGCCTATATATTGATATAGTATAATCTCGAGTTTATTGTCATCCTTCTACTATATATAGCTCTGTTCAAGTGTACCCCCTTAGTGTTGCAATGTTGCCCTATTTCTTCAGGCTGTTTTAGGGAGACTACTACCTATTTTTCAGGTAATTAGTAATATAGGTAGTTGCATATTCAGCCATTTCCAGTCTTTTATCTTTTAATAAAAGCTGACCATACGCTTCATATTTATTCTTAAACTCATGGGGTGTAAGCATTTCAATTTGATTTCTATTTGCATAATTAAAGGTCAGTTTGAGATTACTATTTTTACCTTTAAGTATTTTTACTCTTTGCTTTTGCATTGATGGATTAACTATCACTAGCTTTACTGAAGTACCTTTCATCCACTCTTTAGCCCATTGCAAAACAGCTATTTGTTTGTGAATAGAATTACTCCAACTATGGAGACGAATAAAGCATTCAGGCTTTACCTTAAATCTATCAGCCCTCAAGCGACACTGAGCTTTTTCAGCCGCTTCAAAATATGTATACCTATTAAGCTCGCTGTTGTGTTTATACTCGACAATGATTAATTCATTACCTTCCTCACGATATAACATCAAATCAGGATAAGCCCGTTTCACTTTGCCTGTTTTATCTTTATATACAATAGGTAAATCTTGCTTATTATAGCCGTTGTCTGACAACCATTTATCTTCACCAATTGAAGTTGCATATTTACTCATTAGTCACCTAAAAAAGTGGTTTGTTATCAGGATTCTGAGAAGGTAATTCACCAGTTTTCAATAAATGCCTGAATGCAGATAAGTCAAAATCGTCTTCAACCATTTGCCACATATGTTTACTTGCTTCCCAGACAGGTTCGATAGTGAGTTTTTTTCCAAGGCCTAAACCAAAACGATGATTAAAGACTTTTAATTTATCACGCGATTTCATATCTAATTGGTTAAGCAACCAATAATGATAAGAATTTAATTGTTCGACAATATCTAAATGATAATCAAATGTAGACAGACCTTTATCAGTAACTTTAAAGGCCATGTCATTAAGAGCCATATTCCAACCATCCCCACTACGCCCTTCTTTAATACCTGTAACTAAAGAAAAGGATTGGTCTGCTATTTTATCTATTCCACAAGTTCTATCCACCACAGTGATTGCATTACTTGAACCAGACCAAATCAATTCACCATCAATTTTATAAGCTTCTTTAGTAGTATGATGAATCATAATTACACTAGCACCTGCCGCTCTAAGTCTAAAAATCAAGTCATTTACTCTTTGCCATGACTCAGAACTGCCTTCATCTGTCAGTTGAAATAAAGTACGAACATTATCTATTACTACTAGGTCATGTTGATTCTTAATAACTATATCCACCAACTCTTCAAAGTTAACTTCTTCGTTTAAGTTTATTGGATTAACTTTATTACTAACCATGTCTGTACTAGACAGGTAATCTAAATTATTTGATTCACCCAAGCTCTCAAAACGGTCGCAAATTGTGTTGTAATGCATTTCCCCATCTATATATAAAACTTTTTTATTAGTCGCGCATGGAATGCTTAGGAACTCACCAGATTCACCTGCAATTGCTACAGCAAATGCATAAGCAAAAAGACTTTTTCCGCTTCCACTTGCACCATAGAAAAACAATGACTCCGATTCATAAAGAAAGCCATCAAGTAAAGGTTTCATGTCTGTCCTATGATTATAAAAATACTCACTTTTTCTTAAGAATTCCTCCATCTTTCGCTAGTCTTTCACTATCAAATTAGACAAAGCTTCAATTGGCTTTAGCCCTTTAGATTCTTTTACTTCGTTATCTATATAAGTGGTAGATAATATGCTTTCTAATATAGTTTTATCGATGTCTTCCAAGGTTGCTTGCTTAAGTTTATAAAAACTTGTTTTACCTATATTTAATCTCTCCATTATTTCTAAAGGCTTTAGACCTTCAGATACAAGTGCCTTAAATTCATCAACCTTTGCCATTGCCGTAGGCTTGCGACCCTTATACTTCCCTTCTGCTTTTGCCTTAGCTATTCCCTCTCTTTGTCTCTCCAACATAATTTCACGCTCGAATTGAGCAACAGCCCCGAACACGCTAAGCATCATTTTTCCTTGTGGAGTTGAAGTATCAAAGTTCATATCTAAGATTCTTAGCTGACATCCCTTATTTTCAATGCCTTCAACAATCGATAGAAGATTTGATACGCTACGTGCTAGACGGTCAAGTTTAGTGACTATCAAAACGTCATCACTTCTTAAGAATGATAAACAAATATCAAGCTGTTCTCTTTTACCAACACTACTTACTTGCTCTTGAAAAATCCGCTCACAACCAATATTAGTTAGTTCTTTAATTTGGGACTCAAAACCTGCGACTTGGTCAACAGTACTTGTTCTTGCATAACCTACTAACATAACAACCTCATGTAAGTTCATTTAGAGTCTAGAGTTTATACGGTATCGGTTCATAAAGTCAACAACAACTTTAAATGAACTATTTTGTGAGGTGATATTGTGTTCGTATAAGCCCTGCCCTAAATGAACAAGGAGAAGGTAAAACGCTCCAAGCCTATAGCTACGGAAACAATCAATATTGCCATTCCCCTTTTAAGAGCCTTTATACACGTGTACTTGAGCCAGATCCCGATTTTGGGTTTCAAAAGTAAAGGGGATACACTTTTATTAAGCTATTAAATATATTCTGATGAGTCATTTATTAAATATAACGTTATAAATCAGTGCGTTAATTGGTGGTAAGGCTAATTACAAACGCCCCATCACGGCGTATGAGAGAGGTTTTAAGGGTACTTATCGCCCTTTTAGTAGCACTTATTGGCTTTAAGATAACGCCCCTTAAAACACCTAAAAAGGCCTTTAGGTAAAGGATTACAAAGCACTTAACTTTAGGTTTTGTCAAAACATGCTGAAACAGGGCTGTTTCTTACAGCTAATGGGTAATGCCTGCCAATCTCAGATTTAATGGCAGTAGCGTTACCTAAAAGAAAAAAGCCCCCTACACACCCTAATCAATAAGGGGCACAGAGGACTAAAATCATTCATTTATTCAAATTCACCTGCAACTACTTCCCTTAATACCACAAAAGAGACATTAGCCATTTATATGAATAGTATATTTGGATTAGATTTTGTATCGATAACGTCTCATTAAGAGGAAAAAAATTGTCGGCTAAAATTAGCGACGAAGGAGCAAAAGCCAACAGTTACGTGTCCTTGTTTATTTTCTTATCTTTCAATCGAACACTTTAACCAACTCTGCTGAGTTCGCTGGTATTTGAACCCATTTCTCTCTAGTCGTTTTCCAAAATAACCTAAATTCATCTTGCCATGAATCTTCGCTAGATTTTAAAAAGTGATTACGATTATGATCTGAAGTATATCTACAAGAATCCATGATACCTTTACAACCTAGTTGTCTATCAATATTCTGACGTAGTTTTTCAATATTAATAATTTCTACACAGGCTTTCTTTTCCATTTTTTTAGCTATATCTTCACTAAAGGTATTACAAAATGAAAGAATAAGGCCGTCTTCTTTGTAGTAATTGGCTTTGATGATATCTGGCTGTTTAATTCCATTACTTGTGAAGTTTTTTATAGTTATATTTCTTGAACCTTCAATATGAATCCCGTGCTGTCTTAGACTAGGAATAGGCACTGCGGATTCATGGATCAGGTTTTCATCAGGAGTAAATATTCCTGCACGGTCTTCTGAGAGATATGAGCTTGCAAGAGAAATTGGAATTAAACCTCCTTTAATCCACGCATCAGCCCATTCTACTTCTGTCAAATATAGATATTTACGCATAAACAATCCTTGAAATATAGCAACTTATTATGTAAACGTTTCAGTAACTCCCATCTACTTGATTGTTTAGTAAAATAACTCAATAGTCTTTAATTTGAAACTGTTATTATGTTTTTGTTTTTGTTGATTTTATTTAGAGATGAAGATGGACATTACTGAGAATTATCAGTAATACGCCTATAAAAATAACATGATAGAACTACGCATTAGAAAATATAGGGAAAAAGATTAATTGCTAGAGTCAGCAATGCGCACATAACAGTCATCACTTTATAAACAGCATTGCCTCTTTCAATATTGATATATTTACGCATTTCCCATACCTATCATAAGTGATATTGCCATTTGAATGACCAAGTATCTGAGCAGCGAATTGGCTAGCTACACCACCTTGTTTCAATTCAGTAGCCACCGTATGTCTCAGTGAATGAAAATCTACGGTAGCTTTTTCACCTTTGATACCCGACTTGAATGGATTATTACGACTGAACCAACGACTCCCTGCATGACTAAAGCTCCCTCTAACTGGTCGCCATTCATGAAATAAACGTTCTTTCTTACATTCAGCTACCCATTCAAGAATACCTAACTCAATCAGTTTAGGGTGTGTAGGTATTGAGCGTTTAGCATTATCCGTTTTAAGAACATCACCTCGAATATGAATAGCCTCGGATGTTATATCATTAGGCTTAAGTTGACATATCTCATTCATTCTCGCCCCTGTATACCGACCAATCATAATCAACCAGTACTGAATGCTTTTATTACCGTACTTATTAGCGAATCTGTATAACTCAGCTAATTGTTCTGGGTTATAAGCATTACGTTTACTGGCTTGTGATGTTTTCTTCTCCATAACCTTTAAACCATCAAAGGGATTGATAGTCACCTCTACGTTGTTAGCGATAACCCACCTAAAGAAAGCATTGAAGTATTTAAGGTATCGGTTGAATGTTGGTATTGTTTTGATTTTTAACAGTGATTGCTTAACCGCAATAGCAGCTTCTTTATTGAGGTTAGTTTTAGGTAAGAACTTAAGGGAGTTTTCAATACGTGTGTATTCACGCAACGACCATCTATGACCGTTTTCATCTAAGTAAGCTTTGATTAGTAAACCAAACTTAGGAGTAGAAGCAACCGCAGCAGACGATTGTGGCTTTGATGCTTTAGCATCACAAGACACTTCCATGGGAGATTTATCGACCTCTCTCATCGTGCCGTGTAGAACATTTATAAGTAATTTAAAGGCTTCTTTTTTACAACGGGTACGTAAAGACTTCCAAACGGACTGATTTCGGTAGTAATAGATACCATTTCGACAATGAAGATAAGGAATTTTAGTAGCAAGCATGTAGCACCCTATGTAGCAGTTACGCTATATTGAGTCTAAGCTATTGATTTATTGGGAGATTGGTGGCAACCCAATCAGCCACACCTCGGCACATGAGTCGTCTGCTGCGGTTGCTTCCTTCCGGACCTGGCCGAGTTCACAGAGTATCATTGCGAGGGGACCGAAAGGGTCACCATAGAGGCTTTAAAGAATCATATCCTTAAAGCGGCGCAAATTATCGCTAATCATTTGAACAGATGCAAGTAGAAGTTAGAAAAAAACGACTACTTGATTGTTTTTTACTCTTATTATCTAAATTAACTTTTACTTTCTACTTTTTTAGCTAATTTTTCATTAATTTCTAATAATACCGACTTAATAATCAATAGGTTTTCTTTGCCAATACGCAACAGAAGTTTATCACTATCCTCTAATGCTTCTAATTGAGGATCCTGATATTTATACATTACACTGGTTCGAGTTACATCCATGGTGGACTTAGGCAGATCCATATCAAGTACTCTGGTTATTGCATCTTGCAATGTGTGAGTAAAATCTTCTTCATAACCTAATTCACTGTATGCCTCATCAATTAATGGCTTCATATCAATATACCAATTAACTAGCGTTGTGCTATCCACAGAGCGCAGCAAATCAACGTATAGATCAAAACGCTTGCTTGTCTTACTGTCCCATCCCCATACATTTTGCTCGCTATCAACATTGATTGACTGCTCATCAACAGAGAACTTCTCCTTAGGCTGAATAAAAAGGCTATGTTCATAGGCCAGTTGGCCTTGAGCAAAATTATCGGTAAAAACAACAAAACGGCGAATAATATCATCCGTGATTAGCAGTGGTAATAATTCATTTCGCCAAGTTAAATCTGGTAACTTCGCTTGTAACCAATCATCACTTTCATCTAATTTTGGTAAAATGATAGTCACTTCCTGTACTATCGGCTCTACATCTTCGACAGCAACAGTTAGCGGTAACTCTATAAGCTCTTCATCTTCTTCCTGCTCTTGTGTAGTGAGAGAAGCTGGCATCACTGGCTCTTGTTTTAATAATTCACTTGAGTCTATAGGGCGCTTTTCGATTTTTCCACCCGAAAACTGCCATAAAGCCACAGCCACTAAGATGAACGTAACAATAAAAATAATAAGCGGACCTGAGTTTCTTTCACTCTTGTCCTGCTCTTGTTGTTGTGTAGGTTCTGAATTTTCCATTGCCATCCGAATTATTTTTGTTAATGCTGAGTAAGGTATTATTGCAACGCTTTTTCTCTTGTGATGCAACCACCAAAACGTTTTTTATTGTTTTTTATGTGGTTTTTTGTACTATTTATTATTTAAGAATATCTATTACTTAAAAATAGCCGACTTCTTTACGGAAGGCTATTTAATATCAATATTTTTAAAGCATCGACGAGTTTGAGCCCTCTTACTGTGCATCTGACTGGTTTTCTGGTAATGCGTTAATAAAAGCAGGTAATTCATTACAATTTTTGACTATTTTATTAATAATTGGGTAAGCGCTCATATCGACGTTAAATCGATGAGCATTATAAACTTGCGCTACTAAACAGATATCAGCAACACTCACTGTATTGGCAAAACAATACAGCCCTGCACTGCTCGCTAATTGCTTTTCTATAGCGATAAAGCCAACATTCATCCAGTATTCAACCCATAATTGCTTCGCTTCATCGGTTATATTTAATGAGTTAGTTAAATATTGCTGCACTCGTAAGTTATTGAGGGGGTGAATCTCGCAAGCTATATCTAACGCTAAAGCATGTACTTTCGCTCTACTTTTTGCTTCTTTTGGATATAAAGCGTTTGCGCTGGTAGTTTGTTCCAAGTAATCAATAATAGCCAAAGATTGGTTTAAAGAGAAATCACCATCAACTAAAGTAGGCACTAATTGATTTGGGTTGAGCTCACTGTAAGTACTATGATGCTGTTCTCCACCATTCTTAACAAGATGCACTGAGATTGACTCAAAGGCAATACCTTTTAAGTGCAGTGCAATTCGGACTCGATACGCTGCTGTTGAGCGCCAATAGCCATAAAGTTTCATAGTGTTTCCTTATCAGGGTTATTATTCTTTACAAACAAAAATGCTAATTACCTGACCAAGTTAACTACTGTAGTTAGCCCTGTGTTGATAATTAGCATTTTTTTATTATATTTTAAAAGCTGAGTTAAAGCCGATGTATAAGTTTACCGCAACTTAAAAATTACTGCGCTTTATACTCAACCACTTTTTGATCAATTGAGCCAAAAATACTTGCGCCTTCACTGTCAAACATTTCAATGCGAACAGTATCACCAAAACTCATAAATGGGGTACTTGGCTTACCGTCAGCAATTATTTCTAACATACGTATTTCAGCTAAACAACTTGATCCTACTGAACGGTCATAGTTTGAAATCGTACCTGAGCCAATAACACAACCAGTTGAAAGTGGTCGTGTTTTTGCAGCATGAGCAACAATCGTTGGAAAATCAAACGTCATGTCCACACCGCAATTTGGTTGGCCAAACAGCGTTTCATTTAGATGTGTAGTCAATGGTAGGTGCAATTTTTTGCCATCCCACGCATCACCAAGTTCATCAGGCGTTACTGCTACTGGAGAAAATGCACTTGAAGGTTTTGATGCAAAAAAGCCAAAACCTTTCGCTAATTCACCTGGAATAAGATTACGTAGAGAAACATCATTTACCAACATTAATAACTTAATATGATTCGCGGCTTGCTCTACCGATATACCCATAGGAACATCATCAGTGATCACAGCAACTTCAGATTCAAAATCAATCCCATATTCTTCACTGGCAATTGAGATATCATCACGAGGACCAATAAATGCGTCTGAGCCACCTTGGTACATTAGTGGATCTGTCCAGAATGTTGCAGGCATTTCAGCATTTCTTGCTTTACGCACCAATTCAACATGGTTTACATAAGCGCTACCGTCAGCCCATTGATAAGCTCTAGGTAAAGGTGATTCACATGCCGTTTGTTCAAAAACTAAAGTATCAGTAATTTCATCATTATTTAGTGATTGATAAACTTCAGCTAGTTTTGGTGAAATCTCACTCCAATTATCAAGAGCTGCTTGTAAAGTTGCAGCAATATGACTAACCACTACCGCTTTATCCAGAGCGCGGTTAACAACTACCAGTTGACCATCGCGTGTATTATTCTTAAGTGTTGCTAGTTTCATTCTTAAACCTTTCTAATAGTTATCGATACATTTAAAGCATAAAAGTATGGTACGAATTTTTTCACTGACAACCAAGCAATAGTGGCAGCTTAGTGAAAACAAGACGGAAAATTTTCTTTACGGCTTTTATTACACTATCAAGTTGTCGAAAATACACGCATTGATGCCAAGTTATATCAATTCAACTAAACAAAATTAAATTTTAACTGTCTTTTTATTAATATCGTATTCACGTAACTTATTTGCAATCGCAGTGTGGCTAAGGCCAAGTTTTTTAGCGAGTTGTCTAGTACTTGGATAAGCAGGATACAATTTACGTAATAAATCTGCTTCAAAGCTTTTAACTGCAGCATCTAAGGTACCTTCGAACTCTTGTTCTAAATAGCCGTGTTCACGGGTATAAGCAGGTAACTGTAAATGGGTAGTTTCTATCTCATCCCCCTCCAGCAACGAAGCAGCACGTGTTAGTACATTCTCTAACTGACGAATATTACCCGGCCATGGATAGTGCTCAATAAAATCACGACAGTCATCGCTTACCTTAAGATGGGTACGGCCAATTTGCTGTGCGGCTTTGATAATAAAAAACTCAGCAAGTGGTAAAATGTCACTACGACGTTCTCTAAGCGCTGGTAATGTGAGGCCAAATACGTTTAATCTATAATAGAGATCTTCTCTAAAATCACCTATTGAAACAAGATTAAGTAGATCTTTGTTGGTAGAGCTAATGATACGTACATTCACGGTAACTTCTTGCTCAGAATCCACACGTCTAAAGCTGCCGTGTTGAATTACTCGCAACAATTTACTTTGTAACTTGGCTGACATTTCGCCAATTTCATCAAGAAATACAGTACCGCCATCAGCAAGTTCAAAGATTCCACGTTTACTTGATTCTTGCTCTTTTTCACCGACACCAAATAATTCAGATTCTGCAACATCATCAGGTAATGCGGCACAGTTTAATGTCATAAAAGGATGTTCTGCGCGTTCACTAGCACCATGACACGCTCTTGCTAATAACTCTTTACCGGTACCCGTTTCACCCATGATTAAAATTGAAGAGTCGAGTGACGACATACGTTTAGCTTCGCGAATGACTTTTCGCATTGCGCTTGAACTTGCTTGAATACCAGAAAAAGTATTCTCACTAGGTTGTTTAAAAACATTCATTTGTTGGCCAAGTCGTGCTTCAGACTTTAAAATGAGCACAGCGCCAGCAAGAACTTGCTTGTCTTCCTCATCAGCAACGTGAATTGGCATTATATCCGCGACAAAGTCATCACCTTGGAATTTCAAACGTCGAGTCTGAGCAAGTACATCATTGGCATCTAACCAACGATTAAAGTTGAAACCTTTCAACCACAAGCTAATGTGTTGACCGACTAGAGACGTTTCACTCTCACCAATAATACTAGAGGCGATGGTGTTAACAATTCGGATATTGCCCTTTCTGTAAATTGATATAAAGGGGTCTGGAAAGGTTTTTATTAAGGTAGCAAGTTCATTTCTTTCACGCTCAGATGGCATGTAAGGTGCAGTTTTCACATCGCCTACTCCTTCAAGCAAGCGTAATTGTGGCATAAATGTTTGTAAATCAGAGAAATCTAAACTGGGAATATTAATAAAAATACGGCCAGGTTGCATTAATTCAATGCCACGTACATTAATGCCGTGTTCGACAAAGATACCTAATACTTTTTGTCCCATGCCAACACGGTCATGACAAGTAATTTCCAAACGCATTCAATAGCCCTTAATCAAGAATTTAACTCAAGAATTCAACTCAAGAATTTAAATCTAGAGTTTAAAGAAAGGGCTATTGTAAACTAATTTTTACGATAAGAAAGCACAACATTAACCAAGTTACATTTTGTATAATATGCTGTGTCTTTATTTGGCTAATTATTCTATTGGAACGATTTAATCACCCAACTGATCTGTTTTCGCTGCACAAATAAAATCATTCTTGTGCAAACCACCAATAGAGTGCGTCCACCAAGTTACGGTAACTTTACCCCATTCAAGTAATATTGACGGATGATGAAATTCACTTTCTGCTAATTCAGAAACTTTGTTAGCAAATGCCCATGATAATTTATAATTTTTAAACTTGTATTCACGTTCAAGCATCATGACATTATCGCGTACTTGTGGCACCCAATCAGGAATTAATCCTATAAGTTCTTTGAGTTCTTCGTCACTTACTTTCGGTGCGTCAACATGACAAGCTTCACAGACTTGGCTCGCTAATTTATTGTTTGATTGTGCGGTCATTATTTATCCTTAATCAATTCTTTAGGTTTATTAGCAATAATTATTATTTAATCATCACTGAATGAGTACTGAGTTAGTACTGAGTTAGTATTTTTTACTTTTTATAGAAATATTAACTGGCTTGTTTTACCGGAAATTTAGCCTGATGCAAACCAAGTGCTTCTGCTTCAGCAACCAGTTCCATGATGTCATCAACTTCAAATTTTCGAATGTCATCTAAATCAGAGACTTTGGTTAGCAAATAGTAAATTGGCTGCATAATATCTATTCGATAAGGGGTTCTTAAGACATCTAATATATCAAAAGGCTTACGATCAACGTCAGTATTATTCATGGCGTAATCGGTTTCTCCAGGAGAAGAAAGCACTCCACCACCGTATATACGCAGCCCTTTTGGTGTATCAAGCAAACCAAATTCAATAGTAAACCAATACAAGCGCGCTAAAAACACGCGCTGCTCTTTAGTCGCATTTAAGCCCATTTTTCCATAGGCTTCGGTATAATTTGCAAATGATGAGTTGGTCAGTAATGGGCAATGACCAAATATTTCATGAAAAATATCTGGTTCCTGCAAGTAATCCATTTCTTCCCTACTACGAATAAAAGTAGCAACAGGAAACTTCTTTTCAGAGAGTAATCTAAAGAATTCGCCAAAACCTATTAATGCAGGAACTGGGTAACATTCCCAACCAGTAGATGCTTTTAAGACCTTACTTACTTCATCGAGTTGAGGTATTCGGTCAGTCGGTAAGTTTAATTTTGCTAAACCTTCATGATATTCATCACACGCTTTATCTTTAATGCATGTTATTTGACGAGTGAACAGCTCTTGCCAAATGAGGTTCTCTTCTGTAGACCACTGTATGAAGCCATGTTCATCAGGTACCTTCGAAGCATACTTTGTTCCTTTTGCCATGTTATTTACCTTTCTTCTTAAGCGACGTTGTTATCGTTTTTATAAAATAATTTTTTCATAAACGCCTTAACGTTAAGGTGTTAATGAATTAAATTTTTGTTTTATTACTGTATTCATCTTAAGACATCTAGGGAGATAAAATAAAGCAACACGAAACGGTCAAAAAACAAACAAAGGCATTTGTTGTACATGAAAGGTTACATGATTAATTACAGCACAATATTATTGTGCTGCTATTTTTTTGAAGGGCTGACTAAGGTTTTAATTTGCTGAGCAATTTTTTTACGGACTTGCGTTAACTTTGGTTTTTCTTTAAAAGGTATAGGTCGGCATAGCTCCATTGTTTTAGCGCCTAACCTCGCCGTAAGCATTCCAGCACCCAATCCTTGCGCAAATCGGGCAGATAACTTACCTAACAATTCGGCACCCAACATATCACTGCCAAAATCAGCAACTAACTCGCTAGCGCCAGCATAAGCCATATTAACAAAAACTTGCTTTATTAACTTAATACGACTCCAATACCCTAATTTTAAGCCGTAAAGTCCTGCTATTTTATTTATCATACGTAAATTACGCGATAACATAATCAACATATCTATTAAAGCAACGGGGCTTAGAGCAATTAAAACAACCGCTTCGGTAGAAAATTTATCAACTTCGTTTAATGCTTTTTCATCAACTTTACTTAATACCACACGTGAGTAGAGTTGAACTAATTCACTAGAGCTATAATCAGCTGCTAACGCATCATGCCAAACTTGCTGCTCTTTGGGGCAGTCAAAAACCAAATCGCAAGGTAAGTTATCACTAATATTTTCACAAAAATCTCTCCCGCGTTTATTGGAGTTCTCCGTTAATTGCTCTGAATCTATTAGTAACAACTCAGTTGCTTGCTGTTTCATTTTTTGACGATTTTTAAATTGTCTCAACCCTATGAACTCACGCCATAGATAATTTCCACTGACTAGAGTCAACGAGGCTAATAACAACGCATAAAGACTAGTAACTATCGGGGATTGTTCGAAACCTGCGATAAAAAAATCAACGGCTTCAATAGCGAGTAAAATTACAAATAAAGTACCTATGGTACGCCACAGCCATGAACGTTTTCCGCCCTGTACAAGATCAATATCTTGATGAAGCTGCTCATCGTTAAGTTCAGCTTCCCTCTGTTCATCGAGTCCATTTTCATCAAGCGACATATGGAGGTAGGTATCATTATCAAAAACGACTTGTTCGGTAAAAGTAGCACCGACCTCCCCGTCTTTGAAGGGGTCTTTACCTTGCTCTGTGACAGAATCACTTTCGCTAAAAAGAATTTGCTGTTGTTGTAAGTTTTCATTATCTTTAGTGGTCATATCATTTTATCTGCTAGTAAAAACTGTAATACTTGATCCATTCGCACATGCGGTAAACATTGCTGTTTATTAAGTCCACTTAATGGTGCGAATTCTATAAAATTAAAACTATTCGATTGCCAATAATCATCGTTAGGTAATTGACTTGGAACTGCGCCTGGAAACACAGTGATTTTTTGACCAAAGATACCTGCCGATTCTTCCAAGTTAGCGTGACCTATGCTTTGACCTTGAATAACAGGAACATCGACTCCTTTATGCTTACTCATACCTGAGTGGGTTGCTTTAACAGAAGCAATAGCTAACGTTTTAACTTGCACTGATTCATAGTTTAAATGCTGCTTATTCTGGTGAATCAATTGATTCAGTAATGCCACCATGGGTCCATGTTGCTCAGGAGTGACATGGTCAGCTTTGGTTGCACCAAAAAGTAGTTTATCGATTTTTGGTGAAAATAAACGGGAAAAGAAACCTGATTTACCATAATTATAACTTTCTAAAATCATCGACATCGCTAACTCTAAATCGGCGAAGCTTTCTTTACCTTTGTTCAATGACTTTAAACAATCAGCAAGTACTATTTGTCGATCGAAACGAAGAAAGTGCTCACGATAAAACTTACGCACTACCTGTTCTTTATATTCCAAGTATCGTGATCGCAACATACCAATAAAGCTATCATCAGGTGCATTTTGATAGTCATTACCATCAAGTTTATCTAAACCGGGTAAAGGGAAAAACTCTAGAATAGGTGCACCGGCTAAGTCACCAGGTAATATAAACCGACCTGGCTGGATGACTGACAAACCTAATTGATGGCGAAAAGTGTGTAATAGCACGGTATATTCTTGCGCTAATTCTGATAAAAGCTCTTCACTAGCACAGGCAAAGGGGTCTATTTTATTTAGCTTAGCTAAGAAGCTATGACTAAGCTCTGCCCTTGGCGAACTTGTCATTAATGAATATGTTTGCTGTGACCATTCTTGATACGTTTGCTTAAGCATGGGTAAATCAAGTAACCACTCACCTGGGTAGTCTGTAATATCTAATGTCAGTGTTGCCATGTCTGTGGCATATTTTAGTATTGAATTTTTAGGCTGATACCGAATAGCTAAGCGCAATTCGCTGATACCATGAGTCGGTTCAGGCCAAGTTGCAGGCTCTGACGTTAAAGAGCTAATTGCTGAGTCATAATCAAACCTTGGCACATGGTAGTGTTTTTGTGGCACACGCTTAGCCGCAATAAAGTTACCATTATGAACAGGGTCAAAAAAACTAAGTTTAGTGCCATTACCTTCATTGATTAATTGGTTCACCAGTGAAGTAATAAATGCTGTTTTACCGCTACGGCTTAACCCAGTAACCGCCAACGTTACATGCTGATCGATAGTGCGATTGAGTAACTCATTGGCTTTATGCTTTAGCTTATCTAAGCCACGCTTCTTCAGTATTGATTTACTTATTAATGCCATAACGAATTGATAACTTATAAATTTAGATCTGCTTTTAACGTAATTTTATAATAAGGTCTTTTAATTAAAATTACACCTGATTGATTGATTTTTATTAGAAATATAGCGCTTAACTATAGGAACAAACGTCTTTTAGTACTGATAAATAGAAAAGCTGTCTACTGACAGCTTTCTTAACATCTACAACTTATTAATCTCCCTAGAAACCGTAAACTCCGCCGATGTAACATATTGCTCCATAGCCTGTACTTTTCCTTCTAGCGAACGAAACTTACGACGAATATCATAGAGTGCTTGTTTAGGTGGTTCACCTGCTTGCCAAATTCGAGCTTTCACCTTGATTGACTCATTACTTACATCAACTTTTCTCTTTCCTTGTTGATGGCGTTTTGAATACTGACTTTCACCTGGCTCGTGATTACCACTCGTTGTTTTCTCTGGCGCTTTATCTAGAATAAACCAAGCAGCTACGTATCCTAAGATAAGAAACGGCATGCCAAACAACACACCCGATACCACTAGTATTCTAACTAACCAAGTTTCCCAACCAAAGTAATCTGCTATGCCAGCGCAAACACCTGCTATCTTTCCTTGCTCAGCGTTACGATATAACTCACCTCTTTTTCGATTCATAATTTGGTTCTCCAGTTTGGGGTCTCCACATCTAAAATCGCTTCGAGGGTTTGAATCCTATCAGCCATGGTATCTGCAACTTCTGATAATTCTGATAATTGAATATACTCTTCCTGGCTTAAACCTTGGCTAACTTGCTTTTTACTGCGGTAATGCAAAACCAGCCATATTGGAGCAACAATAATCATAAAAATAATGACGGGTGCGACAATGATCTCTTCCACAATACTTCTCCTTTAATCTATTCTACCGATAGTTTTATTTATGTTTTCTTGATGTTGTGATGTTATTTTTGGTCGTTTTTCATCTTAGCTTTTAACTGCGCTAATTCATCATCAACCTTTTCATCTGATTCAAGACCCGCTATCTCATCTGCCAGCGACTTGCTACCTAAATCATATGACTCAACTTCCGCTTCAATATCATCAACTTTACGCTCATAATGATCAAAACGACTTAGGGCATCATTAACACGTGTACTATGAATATTCTCTTTTACTTTTAAACGAGAACTCGCAGATTTTTCACGTATAACAATTGCTTTTTGACGTACCTTAGCATCGCTAAGCTTATCTTGTAATTGCGAGATTTCACCTTGTAACTTGCTAAGATGTTCATTGGTATGCGCTAACTCATCTACTAAGGCTTGCTCACTTTCACTGCTCTTTTTCTTTTCCATCAAAGCAGCACGAGCTAGATCTTCTCGATCTTTACTTAAAGCCAATTCAGCTTTTGCTTGCCATTGCTCAGCATCTTGCTCAAGACGGTCCACTTGGCGGGCTAATTCTTTTTTATCTGCCAGTGTTTTTGCTGAACTAGAGCGCACTTCAACTAAGGTATCTTCCATTTCTTGAATGATCAAGCGTACCATTTTTGCTGGATCTTCGGCTTTATCTAATAAATTATTAATATTAGAATTAATAATGTCGGTGAATCTTGAAAAAATACCCATAACAACTTCCTCAACTGATGGCTAAATCATGCCAAACTGTATTTACTTTGCTTAAACTAAGCATTAACTTAGCGTTGAATTACTTCTTCAAGACATTCATGTTTCACGCCAACTTTCTAAACAAGGATAACAAGTTGTTTTTAAAGACTTTATTTTTTATTAAAAAAAGACTTTCAACCTATCAAGTAATAAAATACACTATTTGTTAGTGAAATAAACCAACATTTGAATTTACTATGGCGCGTTTTAACCAACAAGATAACCTTCTTGGCCAATCAAATAGCTTTTTAGAAGTACTCGAGCAAATATCCCAAGTTGCGACGTTAAGTAAACCAGTACTTATTATTGGTGAACGAGGTACAGGTAAAGAGCTTGTTGCCGCACGTTTACACTTTCTATCTAAACGTTGGGAACAGAGCTATTTAAAGCTTAATTGTGCCGCATTAAATGAAAACTTACTTGAAACAGAATTGTTTGGTTACGATAGTGGCGCTTTTACTGGCGCCAATAAGCGTCATGAAGGACGATTTGAACGTGCGGATAAAGGTACACTCTTTTTAGATGAGATTGCCAATACTTCAGGCCTTATTCAAGAAAAGTTACTGCGCGTAGTTGAATACGGCGAATTTGAACGTGTTGGGGGCTCAAGAACAATTAATAGCGATGTTCGTTTGGTCGCTGCAACCAATGAAGACTTACCTACGTTAGCAGCATCAGGGCAATTTAGAGCAGATCTATTAGACCGCTTAGCATTTGATGTTATTACCCTACCTCCACTTAGAGAACGTTTAGACGACATAATAATGCTCGCAGAACATTTTGCCATGAACATGGCCCGTGAACTTGAGTTTGAATTATTTAGTGGTTTTACCGAAAAAGCTAAACGCAGCCTGCTTGAATATCATTGGCCGGGTAATATTCGTGAATTGAAAAATGTCGTTGAACGCAGTGTGTATCGCTGTAACAATCCACATTTACCCGTTCATGAACTCATCATTGACCCATTCGAGTCTCCCTTTAGGCCGAACCAACGAATTAAAACTTATGATAGAGTCAACGAACTCAATAAAAGTAGTGTTTCATCGAGTGATAACGCAGTTGATGATACCGCTACAGTTGCACCTTCAACAGTCGACAGTGCTAAAGTAGCACCGAAAATAGTGACTCAACAATTCCCTCAGTCATTAAAAACACTATCACAAGAGTATGAAATAGAATTAATACAAACAGCATTAGCTCATTGCCAATTTAATCAAAAGAAAACCGCAGAAGCACTCGAATTAACTTATCATCAATTAAGGGGCTATCTAAAAAAATATAACTTGCTTGATGGTAGTATTACCGATGAACTTTAAATCGATATTCTCGCTAACAATAGCGGCTTTCGTGAGCCTTTTAACAGGTTGTAATGAAGGTAATAAATTGTCTTTAAGTGAGCGTAGTATTATCTATTGCTCTGAGGGTTCTCCTGAAACATTCAATCCTCAGCTCAGCACATCAGGCACAACTTCTGATGCTACAGCTAAGCAGCTTTATAACAGCCTGATTGTTTATAAAGGTAAAAACAACATTTTAGCACCTTCTTTAGCAAAGTCTTGGCATGTGACCCGTGACGGCAAAAAAATCACCTTCTACTTGCGCCAAGATGTTAGTTTTCATCAAACAAGCTACTTTACCCCAACCAGATTGCTAAATGCAGATGATGTTTTATTTAGCTTTAACCGAATTTTAGATAAAGAACACGCTTTTCATCATGTATCAGGAAATCAATATCCTTTTTTTCAAAGTGTAAAGTTTTCAGAGCTTGTTGATAAAATAGAAAAAATTAATGACTTTACTGTTCGTTTTATTCTAAAACGTAATGATAGTTCTTTCTTAGCTAATTTAGCGACTGATTTTGCTGTAATTTTATCTGAAGAATATGGACAAATACTCCAAGATAAAAATTCTGGGCATGAAATTGATATATTTCCTATTGGTACTGGCCCTTTTAAACTTAAAGATTACCGTGTTGGTTCATTAATCCGTTTCTATCGCCATGAAGCATATTGGCAAGAAAAGGCAAAAATAGAGCAGCTTGTTTATGATATATCCCCTAGAGAAACGAGCCGTTTAACTAAGCTCTTAGCAAAAGAGTGTGATGTCAGTAGTTACCCCATAGCACATGCAAAAATTGCAGAAAGAAGCGATTTAAAATTAGAATCGATTACTTCATTAAATGTAGGGTACTTTGGTTTTAATACTCAAAAAGAACCTTTCAATAATAAAATTGTTCGCCAAGCCATCAGCTTAGCGATAAACAAGCAGGCATTAATTGAAACAGTTTACCAAGGTCAAGCTGCATGGGCTAAATCTATATTACCCAAAACTTCATGGGCTTATGATAAAAACACACCTGAATTAGGTTATGATCCTGTTCGTGCTAAATCTTTACTCGAAGTAGCTGGTTACCCCCAAGGATTCACGATGGACATATGGGCAATGCCTGTCCAAAGACCATACAATCCAAATGCCGTAACGATGGCAAAACTTATCCAAGCTGACCTAAAGAAAATTGGCGTAACCGTTAAGATTGTTAGCTATGAATGGAGCACCTTTTTACGTCGTTTGTCACAGGGTGAACATCAAAGCTTTTTACTCGGCTGGACTGCAGATCATCCCGATCCCGATAATTTCTTTACCCCTATACTCAGTTGCTCAGCGAGCAAACTAGGTAATAACCGTACATTTTGGTGTAATAAAGAATATGACCAATTATTGGAGAATGCACTTAAAACAACGAATATGAATAAAAGAAAAAGCTATTATGCTAAGGCTATGGCAATAATTAATGAAGAAATGCCTTTATTAGCTATTGCCCATTCAAAACGTTTTCAAGCCCGTGGGATAGATGTCGAAGGTGATATACTTTCAAACTTTGGCGGCATCAGTTTTTATAATGCAGCTAAAAAGGCGATAAATAATGAAGTTAAAAACGTAGTTCAGCCTGAGATAGCTGATAAGGCGAGTAACTAATATGCTTACCTTTACCTTACGCCGGTTAAGTTTATTTATTTTTACCATGCTGGTATTAACTCTTTTATCATTTAGTTTAAGCTTTTTATTTCCTGGTGACACTGTCATTAATCACTCGGGTCAGATTAATGCTACAGCAACAGAGTTAGCTCATCTGAATCAAGTGTACCAGATGGATAAAAGTATCTTTAATCAATATGGTGCTTACTTAACGCATATTCTTAATGGTGATTTTGGTCAATCAATGGCGAGCCAATCACCGATTAGCAATGAAATAATAAAATTATTACCTGCAACCATAGAGCTGAGCTTAGTCGCTTTACTTATCGCTATGTTAGTAGGTATTCCTCTTGGATTTATAGCGGCAATAAAGCACAATAAAACCAGTGACAATGTCATTTTATCACTGGCTATGCTGGGTTATTCCATTCCTGTTTTTTGGCTAGGCCTATTAGCCATACTGGTATTTTCAATAGGACTTGGCTGGTTGCCTTCAGCAGGTCAAATCAGCCTTCTGTTTGAAATAGAGTTTGTCACGGGTATTCAATTTTTTGATATTTTACTTAGCGATAGCCCTTACAAATGGCAAGCATTTAGGGATGCTAGCGCCCATATGATTTTACCTGCCTGTGTGATCGCTTTAGCACCCGCAACTATTTTCATCCGCTTATCACGGGCATCGATGATTGAAGTATTAGCCGCCAGTTATATCAGAGCGGCTCGCGCCAAAGGTTTAAGTTTTCAGCAAATAATATTTCGACATGCCATACGAAACGCACTGATACAAATAATACGCCATGTGGGTTTACAATTTGCTAATTTAGTCACTATCGCAATGGTAACAGAGGTTATCTTCAGCTGGCCAGGTATTGGTCGTTGGCTTATAGATAGTATTTACCAGCGCGATTACACTGCCATTCAAAGTGGTTTGTTAGTGCTTTCTTGCTTTATATTTATTGTTCATATTTTAACTGATTTTATTTATGCAGCTCTCAACCCATTAGCGCGAGGTAATAATCATGGCTCGTGAAAAAATATATCTTGAAGAGGTATTTCCCTCTCCGTTCATGCAATTATGGGGCATTTTTCGCAAAACTCCTGTTGCCATGATTGGTTTTTGTTGTTTCATATTTTTAATTTTACTCGCTATTTTCGCTCCAATATTAGCCCCCTACACCCCAGTAGATGGTAATTTGGAAATGATATTATTACCACCGGCTTGGCATACAGATGGCAATGTTAGTTATCTATTAGGTACTGATGAACTTGGCCGTGATATGTTATCTAGGCTAATGTACGGTACATCGCTTACCTTTGGTTTAAGCTTTATTGTAGTCATTTTCTCTCTGGTTATTGGCGTGGTTATTGGCTCTTTATCCGCGTTAACTAGAGGCCTTAAATCAAGTTTTTTAAATCATTTCCTCGATGTAGTATTATCTATTCCGTCACTATTACTCGCTATTATTATTGTTGCTATTCTAGGGCCTGGTATCAGTAATACAGTCTGGGCAATAGCGATTGTATTTATTCCGCAATTTATTCACATTACCCGGTATGCGGTAAAAGAAGAGTTTAGAAAAGACTATGTGCTCGCATCACGTCTTGATGGGGCCAGTAATTTTCGTATTTTGTACTACTCAGTGTTTCCAAATATTGTTGAACGTTTAATGAGTCAAGCTACTCTTGCGCAATCTGCTGCAATATTAGACATAGCGACATTAGGTTTTTTAGGCTTAGGGGCACAAATACCTTTACCTGAATGGGGTGCTATTTTAGCCAATGGTCTTGAGCGTTTTTATATAGCACCTTGGACAGTTTACTTACCTGGCTTAGCCATTTTATTTGCTGTTGTTGCTACTAATTTAGTCGGTGAAGGTATTCGCCATGCACTCAAGTTGCGTAAGGAAAATTAATGGTATTGTTAACCATTGCAGTAGTAATAGGCAATATTGATTTGTCTTTTCAAACATTAACCATCCCCTTAAATAGAGCGCGTAAGTAGAGCTTATGAATTTACTCGACATCCGAAATTTATCCATTGAGCTTGATACACCCAGTGGTCGTGTATTGGCTGTAGACAGGGTCAGTTTATCGATAAAAGAAGGGGAAGTACGCGGATTAGTGGGTGAGTCTGGCTCAGGAAAATCACTATTAGCGCAAGCCATTATTGGTGTTTTAGAAGATAAGTGGCATGTTCATGCTGACCGATTTCATTGGCGAGGAATCGATTTATTACGTCTGTCCATTGATGATCGTAAGGCCTTATTATGTCGTGATATCGCGATGATTTTCCAAGAGCCGATGAGCTGCCTTGATCCCACAACTTTGATAGGTGAACAGTTAAGTGAAGCCATTGATACTTCACAATTGTCTGGTTACTTTTGGCAACGCAAGAAACAACGTAAAGAAGCGGTAATAAAGTTACTGCACAAAGTAGGCATTAAGAAGCATGAACAATGCATTAATAGCTACCCTCATCAACTGACTGAAGCTATTTGTCAACGTGTTATGATAGCAATAGCGCTTGCAGGTAGACCTATTTTATTAATTGCCGATGAACCTACGGCGGCAATGGAAAGTACAACCCAAGGACAAATATTTAGGTTACTTGCTAATTTAAACCAATTGAAGAACATGTCTATTCTATTAATTAGCCATGACTTAGAAAACCTTACCCATTGGACCAACACCATTACCGTTATGTATAGCGGTCAGTTTGTTGAGGCCGGCAGCACTGAGCAAATATTTAATAAACCTATGCATCCTTATACCCGTGCTTTAGTCGATAGTAGTACCAAGGCCAATTTACAGCTGCCGACAAAATCTCGACTGATGACCTTACCGGGTAGTATTCCCGTTCTGCAACATTTGCCTATAGGTTGTAGACTTGGTCCTCGATGTCCAAGAGCACAACAAACTTGTGTAGCTGCGCCAACAGTGAGTAATTACCATGGCCATAAAGTAAGTTGTCATTTCCCTTTACTTAGGGAAACAGGGAAAAAAGTAAAGGGATCACATTAAGATGAGTGTTTTATTAGATGTTAAGGACATAGCAAAATCTTTCAAACTCAAAGGACACTGGTACCATAAGCGTAAGTTGAATGCCCTATCACCGTTATCTTTTGCCATTGAAGCAAAGAAGACCCTAGCAATTGTTGGCGAAACAGGTTCAGGTAAGTCAACCTTGGCAAAAATATTAGTTGGTGCAGAAACGCCAACCACGGGTAAAATATATTTAAATGGGCAGTTGTTAAAAAACCAACATTTTAAACAAAGATGTCAGCATATTAGGATGATATTCCAAGATTCTGGCACGACCTTAAACCCTAGCTTAACCATTCAAGAGTTACTCGATGAGCCATTAATACTTAATACGGTATTAAATGAAAAACAGCGTAAAAATCTAATCCGGACTACGCTACAAAAAGTAGGTCTGCTTGGCGATCACATGAATTTTTACCCTCATATGTTCTCTGGTGGACAGAAGCAAAGGATATCACTTGCTCGGGCAATTATATTACAACCTCAGGTAATCATCCTAGATGAAGCATTAGCAGCATTAGACCCCTCATTACGCTCGCAAATGATTAACTTGTTACTCGATTTGCAACAGCAGATGGGGTTAGCGTATATTTTGATTTCTCACAACTTAGGTATTGTTCGCCACTTTAGTGATGATGTAATGATAATGTCGCAAGGTGAGGTAGTTGAATCAGGAAAAACCATTGAAGTAATGCGTAACCCTCAACATAAAGTGACTCAGAAGTTAATGATGAGCCAGAACTTCCAGATTAAATAAACTACAATTTTTTCTTTTAAGTTTATATACCCGTATACTCATTTAATAAATTTAATCTTTCGTGAAACATAACACATAAAAAAAGCCAATCGCAGGTTACTGCGATTGGCTTTTTTAGTCGCAAATGCGACTAACTATCTCGATTATTAATAAGCAGCTACTGGTTCAGCAACTTGCTTACGTGTTATTTCAGCACCCACTTTTAATGAGTTTACAAAGCTTTGATAAGCTGACTTAGCTAACTGAGAAGTTTGTTGCTGAGCTAAGTTAGGAGTAGCGGCAACGTCGTTGACACCCACTGCTGTAACTTCAATAAGAGCAAGATCACCATTACTCAAAGCAACTGTTGACGCCGATATAACGCCACTTACAGGATGTGGCAAAACAAATGCTGCACGACTGATACTTTGGTCAACTTCAGGGCTATAACGGGCAACTTTCTCTTTGTTAACAAAACTAGTACTAAGAGCTGTTAGTTGCGTAGAAATGTCGGTACCTGCATTAAAATCAGCTAATAATGAGTCAACTGTCTGTTGAGCTTTTTCAGTCGCTTTTTGGTTTACTAAGATATCTTTAATTTGTACTTCAACTTCAGATAAAGGCTTAACGTTAGCTTCTTGGAAAGTATTAAGGCGTAGAACAAGGGCAACATCATCATTAATTTCAATTAGGTCAGAGTTCATGTTGTCTTGTAAAACTATCTCTGAAAAAGCGGCTTCAATTGTTTTAGCTTGATCAAAAGGAGCACTGTTACCACCACGTAATAACCAAGGAGACGTTTGTATAGTAACATTTACCTCTGCTGCGGCATCTTCTAGGCTATCAGGAAATTCAAAGCTAATACGAGCCATTTCTTGCTGTAAAGTAAAGAATTTTTCTTGTGCTTGATCATTACTTAATTTACTACGTAACTCAGCCTGTACATCAACTAAAGCTTTTACAACTTCTTCTTTATAATCAGTTAATTTCAGTACGTGATAACCAAAGCTAGTTTTAACTAATTGACTAATATCACCAACATTGAGTAATGTTAACGCTGCTTCATCGAAACTTTCTTCCATTACACCTGACTCTAACCACTCTAGATCACCACCATTCTCACCGCTAAAGGTATCATTAGATACTTCTTTAGCAAGTACGGCAAAATCTTCACCTTGTTCAAGGCGGGTTAGTACAGTTTGTGCTTGTGTTTTCGCTGCTTCATCATTACCGTCATTAAATTCAATAAGGATATGAGAAATACGACGCTGCGCTTCTTCAGTAAAACTTGCTGCATTCTCTTGATAATATTTAGCTACCTCTTCATCAGTAACATTAATATCTTTCGCAAGGTCAGCAACATTTAAACTGATATAGTCTACTTTAACTTGTTCTTTATTTTGAAAGCGAGCTTGATTAGCTAGGTAGTAGCTATTTACTTCTTCATCCGTTAATTCAATAGTCGCTTTAAACTGCTCTGCAGAAATTGTAGCGAATCTGATATCACGTGTTTGATTTTGTAACGCAAGTTGTAACTTCTCTTGATAAGGTAAGTTAAATTCAGTAGCAATTAATGCCTGACTTAACTGACGACGAGTCATTTCAACACGTAAATAATCACGGAAATCTGATGATTGGAAGAAACCGGCTTGATTAATAATTGCTAAATAGCGATTGTTATCAAAAGTACCGTCAACTTGGAATTCAGGCATCTTACGGATAGTTTCTTTCAAACGAAGATCAGAAACACGAATAGCAAGAGCTTCACTGTTTTGATCAATTAATTTTTCATTAATTAGGTTATCTAAAACACCTTGGCGAAAGTTAGCCATATAATTAGCATCATTAGATAAGGTATCAAACATTTCACCAAACTGTTGCGCCATTCGGCCACGCTGTGCTTGATAAGCTTTATTAAATGCTTGTTGGCTGATTGCTTCACCATTAACAGTTGCTACTGAAGTATCAACTGAGTTGGTATAACTTCCAACACCTGCAACAGCGAAGGTTAGGATAATCAGACCAAGAATAATTTTGGCAGTTAATCCCTGCGATTTTTCACGAATATCTTCTAACATTTATTTCTCTTTTTTTATGCCTAAAAATTCTAGACTTAAGTATCTTTAAAGTAAAGTTGCTCGCGATTTTAGCAGATGATAATACCAAGTGCATTAATTTATTGACCACTTAGCGAGAATTAAAAGGCTTAGAGGCAAGGCATTGATTGAGGAGAATGGTTATTCCATTGTCGAAGTCAATAATGCCGCATGTAAGCCTATTAATCTCGCCCTTGGGAGTTTATTAGCAAACTGATAACAGCACAAAATAAATAAAATATAGAATAACTATGTTTAAGAAATTTTGTTTGTTCTAAGCTCGCTTATATAACTCTAAGTTGGCCAATTCATTAGTGCAATTGGTATAGCATTGCTTGAAGCACTACATGTGCTGAATGCAAAGTTTTTATTTTTACTTGGGGGATAAAGTAAAAAACCACCTAAAAGGTGGTTTCTAATACGCGGTATAACTTAGCCCAAATTGGTGACTAGTTACATGCGTCTTTTAATGCTTTACCAGCTTTGAAAGATGGTATTTTTGCAGCTGCGATCTGGATAGTAGCACCCGTTTGTGGGTTACGACCAGTACGAGCAGCACGGTCACGTACAGAGAAAGTACCAAAACCAACAAGAGCAACTTGCTCGCCATCTTTTAATTCATCAGTTACAGCGCCAATAAATGAATCTAATGCACGACCCGCAGCAGCTTTTGAAATGTCTGCACCAGCAGCAATTTTCTCGATTAGTTGAGATTTATTCACAGTGTATACCCCTTCAATTGTTATTATGCAACGCTATCCTTTTTAATAATGTATTCAATCTAAATTAAATTTTGATTGAATACTTGAAGCGTTGAGTTTAGAAAATATTATACTCTCTAGTACCCCCCAATTCATCTATATAACATAGGGAGTAAGGGGTCTAGCGATATAAGCGTAGTTAACTTACCATAGTTTCAGCGTTTGAAAAGCGAAAATTGCTTTTTATTGCAATATTTTTAGCTTTTTTGACCTTTTTTGATATAAATCATCAAAATAGGCCAAGCTTTAAGCAAATTATTTTTCTACTTTCCATTCTTCTACAGGCTGTTCAAGCGCTAGAGCCAATACCTCATCGATCCACTTTACTGGGTGGATAGATAATTCAGCTTTAACATTTTCAGGGATTTCTTGTAAATCACGTTCATTTTCATGCGGTATTATGACTGTTTTTATACCGCCACGATGTGCTGCAAGTAACTTCTCTTTTAAACCACCTATAGCTAATACTTCACCTCGAAGAGTTATTTCACCTGTCATGGCAACATCTGCTTTAACCGGGTTACCAGTTAAACTTGATACTAACGCGGTACACATACCAACTCCGGCACTAGGTCCATCTTTTGGTGTTGCCCCTTCAGGAACATGAACATGGATATCACGCTTTTCATAGAAATCTTCATTAATACGAAGCTTCTCGGTGCGACTTCGTACCACGGTCATCGCAGCTTGAATAGACTCTTGCATAACGTCACCAAGAGAACCGGTATAAGTCAATTTGCCTTTACCAGGTACAGAAGCTGTTTCTATAGTAAGTAATTCTCCTCCAACTTGCGTCCAAGCCAAACCGGTTACTAAGCCAACTCGGTTCTTATCATCTGCTTTGCCGTAGTCAAAGCGCTGTACACCTAAAAACTCATTGAGGTTTTCTTGGTTAATGGTCACTTTATTCAATTTTTTATCAAGTAAAATTGATTTCACTGCTTTGCGACATAATTTAGATATTTCACGTTCTAAACTACGTACACCAGCCTCACGTGTGTAATAGCGAATAATGCCCACGATTGCACTGTCATCAATGTCTATTTCTTTAGCTTTTAAACCGTTTCGTTCAATTTGCTTATTAACGAGATGATTTCGTGCAATATTTAGCTTTTCATCTTCGGTATAGCCTGACAAACGTATGACTTCCATTCGATCTAACAATGGGCCAGGAATATCCATACTATTAGAGGTAGCAACAAACATCACATCCGATAAATCATAATCAACTTCAAGGTAGTGATCATTAAACGTAGTATTTTGCTCTGGGTCTAACACCTCAAGTAAAGCTGATGCTGGATCACCACGCATATCAGAGGCCATTTTATCAATTTCATCCAATAAGAAAAGTGGATTTTTAACCCCTACTTTTGATATTTTTTGAATTAGTTTACCTGGCAGTGAACCTATATAAGTACGTCTATGCCCACGAATTTCAGCTTCATCACGAACTCCACCTAAGGCCATACGAACATATTTACGTCCGGTAGATTTAGCAATTGACTGGCCAAGTGAGGTCTTACCAACACCTGGAGGTCCAACTAAACAAAGAATAGGACCTTTTAACTGGCTTACTCGTTGCTGTACGGATAGATACTCTAAAATACGCTCTTTAACTTTATCTAAGCCATAATGATCTTTATCAAGTACTTCCTGAGCAAGCGCAAGATTACGTTTTAATTTACTACGCTTCTTCCAAGGCACATTTATCATACAATCTATATAGCTACGTACTACTGTTGCTTCGGCAGACATAGGTGACATCATTTTCAGCTTTTGAAACTCAGCTAAAGTCTTTTCCTTGGCTTCTTCAGGCATTTGCGCTTCTTCAATACGCTTAGCCATTTGTTCAAGCTCGTCAGGGGTGTCTTCACCTTCATTAAGCTCTTTTTGAATGGCTTTCATTTGCTCATTCAAGTAATAATCGCGTTGACTTTTTTCCATTTGCTTTTTAACACGCGTACGAATTTTCTTTTCAATTTGAAGTAAGTCTATCTCACCTTCCATTAATGCCATCAAGTGTTCTAAACGCACATTGACATCAATAATTTCTAAGATTTTTTGCTTGTCAGCCAGTTTAAGAGGCATATGAGCAGCCATAGTATCGGCAAGTTGCTCAGCATCATCAATACCCGATACAGAAGTCAGTACTTCAGGTGGGATTTTTTTATTAAGTTTTACATATCCTTCAAACTGAGAAATAGCCGAACGAATTAATACTTCAATATCCTCATTGGGTTCAGTATTTAGACTAACATATTCAATTTCTGCGCTGAAATATTCTTCTGTTTCAACAAACTTGTTTATCGTTGCACGCTGTGCACCTTCGACCAAGACTTTCACAGTACCATCGGGAAGTTTTAACATCTGTAAAATAGTGGCAACGGTACCTGTACTGTATACGTCTTCAGCAGTAGGATCATCGATAGCAGCATCTTTTTGTGCAACAAGAAATACTTGCTTATCGTTTTCCATGGCTAAATCTAGACAGCGAATTGATTTTTCACGACCAACAAAAAGTGGAATAACCATTTGCGGGTAAACAACAACATCTCTTAAGGCTAAAACGGGGATCTCAACGACACCAGATAATTCTTTACTCATTGGCTACTCTTCTTGGGAATTGTTTTAATTGAAAAAAAATAAAGCTATAGAATCTATATGGGGCTAGGCTGTTAACTTTCAACAATAGATAAAAAATAAAGCGCTAAACTCACTAATTATTAAGTAATTAATTGTATCCTTGGATCAAAAAAGCCTCAAGCAGTCAGTAATTATTATACTTAATAATTACTGACTGCTTGAGGCTAATATATTTAAAGCTAAGCTTTACATCAATATGATGAAATTACTCGGAAGCAGCTTGTTCTTGTTTGCTATCATAAATAACAATCGGCTTGCTCTCACCTTTGATTGTATTTTCATCAACAACAATTTTGCTAACATTTTCCATCGATGGTAATTCATACATGGTGTCAAGCAAAACAGCTTCAACAATAGAGCGTAAACCACGAGCACCTGTTTTTCTATCCATTGCTTTACGAGCGATAGCTTGTAGTGCATCCGTTCTAAACTCTAACTCGACATTTTCCATATCAAATAGTGCGGTGAACTGTTTAGTTAACGCATTTTTAGGTTCTTGCAATATTTGAATAAGGGCATCTTCATCGAGTTCACGTAATGTTGCTAAAACAGGTAAACGTCCAATAAACTCTGGAATTAGACCATATTTAACTAAATCTTGCGGCTCAACATCAGCCAAACGATCAGTTAATGATATTTCTTGATCTTTGCCACGAACTTCAGCGCCAAAACCGATACCAGTACCGGTATGATTTCGCTGCTCAACAACTTTGTCTAAACCTGCAAACGCTCCACCACAAATAAAGAGTATTTTAGATGTATCTACTTGCAAAAATTCTTGTTGCGGATGCTTGCGTCCACCTTGAGGCGGCACAGAAGCGACGGTACCTTCAATAAGCTTTAATAAAGCTTGTTGAACACCTTCACCTGAGACATCACGGGTTATAGATGGATTATCTGACTTACGTGAGATCTTATCTATTTCATCAATGTAAACGATACCACGTTGAGCTTTCTCTACATCGTAATCACATTTCTGTAATAATTTTTGAATGATGTTCTCTACGTCTTCACCAACATAGCCAGCTTCAGTTAACGTGGTTGCATCTGCCATTGTAAATGGAACATCTAATAACCGTGCAAGGGTCTGCGCTAATAATGTTTTACCACTACCTGTAGGCCCAATAAGCAAGATGTTACTTTTGCCAAGCTCAATACCATTATGACTATCACCATTACGTAATCGCTTATAATGATTATAAACAGCAACTGCTAAAACTTTTTTCGCATGGTCTTGACCAATAACGTATTCATCGAGGCTCTCACGGATCTCGATAGGAGAAGGCAATGCTTCTTTACTTTCTTTTGGCGAAATTTCAGAAATTTCTTCGCGAATAATGTCATTACATAACTCTACACATTCATCACAAACAAAGACTGATGGTCCAGCAATTAATTTACGTACTTCATGTTGGCTTTTGCCACAAAATGAGCAGTAAAGTAATTTACCATTATCGCCACCACTTTTAATATCAGTCATGCCCTACCTCTAAACTTTTAATACCAATAAATCCATTTATTACTCAATCTACACCGCTAAGTATACACCGAAATCCTATTTATCGTTACGTTGTTCTAATATGGAGTCAACTAATCCATATTCAACTGCTGCTTCTGCACTTAAAAAATTATCTCTGTCTGTATCTTGAGAAACTTTATCCAATGTTTGACCTGTGTGTTCAGCCATTAATTTATTAAGTTTTTCTTTTATGAATAATATTTCTTTCGCATGAATTTCAAAATCTGACGCTTGCCCTTGGAAACCGCCTAAAGGTTGATGAATCATGACTCGAGCATTTGGTAAACAATAACGTTTACCTTTTTCACCACCTGACAATAAGAATGCGCCCATACTTGCCGCTTGGCCAATACACACAGTGCTAATGTTAGGTTTGATAAACTTCATGGTATCGTATATTGCCATACCCGCAGTTACTGAACCGCCCGGTGAGTTTATGTATAAATATATATCTTTATCAGGGCTTTCAGATTCTAAGAATAATAACTGCGCTATGATAAGATTAGCCATATGATCTTCAACTTGACCACAAAGGAAGATTACACGCTCTTTTAACAGCCTTGAGTATATATCATACGAACGCTCACCTTTAGCTGTTTGTTCAACAACCATAGGCACTAACGCGCTTTCAATACCTGTCGCACTGCTTTGTGATGAAACTTGAGATGATCTTTGTGATGTAATTTGAGAATTAAACAAGAGTATACCTTCCCTTAATAAATAATAATGGCCTGTATGTTGCCATACAAGCCATTAAATTTAAGCGATTGCTTAGTTAGTTGTCAATGTAAAACTAATGAAAAGTAAGCTTTACTTAGCTTCTGGGTTCATTATTTCATTGAAACTAGCTTTTTTATCAGAAACTTTAGCTTTTTCAACTAAAAGCTCAACGGCTTGTTCTTCTAAAGCAACATTTTGCATCTGCTGCATAAGCTCGTTGTTGTTAGCATAGTATTCGATAACTTCTTTAGGATCTTCATAAGCTGAAGCCGCAGAAGCAATAAGTTCATTTACTTTAGTTTCATCAACTTTAAGTTCATTTACTTTAATCACTTCACCTAAAAGTAAACCGATTTTAACACGACGCTCTGCTTGCTCTGTAAACATTTCAGCAGGTAATTGTGGTAAGTTTTTAGGATCCATTTGGCCTTGGAAACGTTGCATAGCTTGTTGACGTAAAACATCAACTTCTTGCGTAACAAGTGCTGCAGGTAAATCAACTTCATGTCCAGCTAATAAGCCATCAATAACTTGCGTTTTAACTTTAGCTTTAACAGCTTGAGTTAATTCACGTGCCATATTTTTACTTACTTCAACACGTAAAGCTTCAACACCACCTTCTTCAATGCCAAAAAGTTTTGCAAACTCTTCATCGATTTCAGGTAAAATTGCACCTTCAGTTTTATGAATAACGATATCAAACTCAGCATCTTTACCTTTAAGATTTTCAGCATGATAATCTTCAGGGAAAGTAACTTTGATAGTTGCTTCATCACCGGCTTTCATACCAGTAACTTCTTTCTCAAAACCAGGGATCATACGACCAGCGCCTAGTTCAAGTTCAAAACCTTCAGCTTTACCACCTTCAAATTCTTCACCGTCTACACGACCAGTGAAATCAAGTGTTAATTTATCGCCTGATTTAGTTTTGCGTTTGTTTTCTTTCCATGTTTGATGTTGCTTTTGTAGCGTAACAAACATTTCATCTAAATCGGCATCAGTCACGTCAACTTGTGGACGTTCAATAGCGATTTTTTCTAAATCTTTTAATTCAACTACAGGGTACACTTCAAAAGTTGCTTCAAACTCTAATGCTTTACCATCTTCATTGCTTTTAGCAACAAATGAAGGACGGCCAGCTGGATTGATTTTTTCTGCAACAATAGCATCAACAAAGTTACGCTGCATGATTTCACCAGCAACTTCTTGACGTACTGACTTGCCGAAGCGTTTTTGAACTACTGACGGTGGTACTTTACCTGGACGGAAACCGTTAATACGCTGTGTTTTACTGATTTGACGAAGACGATTCTTTACTTCTACATCTACTTTTTCGGCCGGAACAGAAATAGTCAAACGACGTTCCAAACCTTGTGTAGTCTCAACTGAAACTTGCATTTAAATACCTCAAAAACTTAGCGTATTACGCTTTTACGCATCAATTAATAGTCAACACTTTTGATAAAACTTACCAAATTGGTGACAATATGATGCCCTGTTACAAAAATTATGACGACGAATTATAGCGAGACAAAAAAAAAGTTGCAAGGTGTAAGTTTTAACCTATCAATAATTTATACCTATCGGACTATTTTATTGAGCACTTAGCGAGAATTAAAAGGTTTAGAGGTAGGCATTAATTGAAGAGAATAGTTATTCTATTGTCAAAATCAATAACGCCGCATGTAAGTCTTTACTTTTTATTAGGTACTCGTCTTTCGGAGGCCCATTAGCAAACGGATAACAACACAAAATGAAAGAAATATAGAATAACTATGTTTCATTCATTTTTCTTGTTTTAAGCTCGATAATGTAACTCTAAGCCGACCAATAAATCAATCCATTTGGTATTATTCATCATTCAGTTGCATTGACTAATATTTAAGTAAATTAAGGTTTTAGTTGGTCGTGTGTTTTCAGATTGGTTTTATTTTTTATATTCATAGGGTGTTTATGCACGGAAACACTTCGCATATTAAACAAGATGCAATAAATAATATTTTACAATGAAGGATTAGTCGCAAAAGAAGTATAAATTTACAGTGGATAATTTACAGTGGATAATTTAATTGTGGATAAAGATTATTAGATTATTAGATTATTAGATTATTAATAACTGAAGATTTCATGGAGTTGTAACTGATTGAAGAGAAAGTGGTCGGTGATGCAAGATTCGAACTTGCGACCCCTTGGACCCAAACCAAGTGCGCTACCAAGCTGCGCTAATCACCGACATATTCTCTCAATATTTTATTAGTAGAAGATACTAATAAAGTAAAGATGGGGTGGCTAAAGGGACTTGAACCCTCGACAACCGGAATCACAATCCGGGGCTCTACCAACTGAGCTATAGCCACCATAACACTTTTTCATTTCCCCATACCTAAGTATGGTGCGCCCTGTAGGATTTGAACCTACGACCCACGCCTTAGAAGGGCGTTGCTCTATCCAGCTGAGCTAAGGGCGCGAATTTTCCTACAAAGCATATCCACTTAAACTAAAAAATAAAAGTGGTCGGTGATGCAAGATTCGAACTTGCGACCCCTTGGACCCAAACCAAGTGCGCTACCAAGCTGCGCTAATCACCGATTTATGCTGTCTCAACTAACAGTAAACTGCCTCGTTTCAACGGATGCGGATATTACCGAGTTGCTTAACTTCAGTCAAACCTTTTTTTTAAATAAATAACTGTTCGGTCATTTTTAACACAAGTAGCTGCATTCTTCTTCTAGTGATAGTGATGTCTGTAGTTTATTTAAACAAACCAAGTTTTATTACTATTTTATCTATATAAAAAAGCATTTACCCTTTAAATAAAGTAAACCTACAATACGAGTGTCGTTTATGGCAAAATAGCGGTGTTTTTTTATCACTTAAAACCAAGGTCAGCAGTAGAGTTATGAGAGCATCATTGATCGATGGCAAAGCAATTGCCAAAAAGCTTAGAGATTCAGTTAAAGAAGAAGTTGATTTACGTATTAGTAATGGCCAAAGAGTACCTGGCTTAGCCGTTATTTTAGTGGGTTGCGATCCTGCCTCTCAAGTATATGTCGGGAGTAAACGTAAAGCATGTGAAGAAGTTGGCTTTATTTCTCGCTCTTATGATTTACCACACACTACTTCTGAGCAAGAGCTTTTGACTTTGGTAAGTGAATTAAATAACGATGACTCTATAGACGGTATTTTAGTGCAGCTGCCTTTACCAAAAAATTTAAATGCTGATTTAATTATTGAGCACATTAACCCACTTAAAGATGTTGACGGTTTTCATCCATCTAATGTTGGTAAGTTGGTGTTAAGACAGCCAGGTTTAAGACCTTGTACACCCAAGGGCATTGTTACATTAATTAAATCAACCGGTATAGATCCTAAAGGCTTAGATGCACTTGTTATTGGTGCCTCAAATATTGTTGGTCGACCTATGGGTTTAGAGCTATTACTTGCCAAGTGCACTGTAACGACAACGCATCGCTTTACTAAAGACTTAGAAGGTAAAGTGCGAAATGCTGACCTGATTGTGGTAGCCGTTGGCAAGCCTGGTTTTATTCCGGGTGAATGGATTAAAGAAGGCGCTATAGTTATTGATGTAGGCATTAACCGTTTAGACAATGGGAAATTAGTTGGTGATGTAGACTTTGGTGCAGCTAAAGAAAGAGCTTCATTTATCACTCCTGTACCTGGAGGTGTTGGTCCAATGACAGTAGCAAGTCTAATTGAAAATACGCTAATTGCTTGTCAGCAATCATCTAAATAATAGCGCCATTAAAAATTTAAAGCTTAATCAAATTTAAAGCTAAAAAAAGGGTGAGCACTTAGTGCTCACCCTTTTTTGTTATTAACATGTCTTTTTAAAAGTACTTAAATCATGCTTTAAGCTTTACGCCACGTAGTTTTACCCGCACTATCTTCTAAAACAATGTTCATGGCATTAAGCTTGTCACGAGCATCGTCTGCCATAGCCCAATCTTTATCAATACGTGCTTGATTACGTTGTACAATAAGTGCTTCAATTATTGCAACTTCATCATTATCATTATCGCCTTGTAAGAACGCGGCAGGGTCAAGTTGTAATAAACCAACAATCTTCCCCAGAGCGACTAATGTTGAGGCTAAATCAATCGCTAAGGCATTGTTACTTGCGGCCTTAGCCACATTCAACTCTTTCGACATTTCAAATAGTACGGCCAATGCTTGTGGCGTATTAAAGTCATCATCCATTGCTTGGCAAAATTGTTTAACAAAGCTTGAGTCTTTATTGATGACATAATCACTTTCGATATTCACATCACGAAGTGAAGTATAAATACGCTCTACAGATGCTCTCGCTTGCGTTAAGTTATCAGTAGAATAATTTAACTGACTACGATAGTGACCTGTTGTTAAGAAGAACCTTACTGTTTCAGCATCATACTGCGCTAATACATCACGTATAGTAAAAAAATTACCTAATGATTTAGACATTTTTTCTTGATCGACTTGCACCATACCTGTGTGCATCCAGTAATTAACATAAGGAGTATTAAGGGCACAGCAGCTTTGCGCTATTTCATTTTCATGATGAGGAAAAGTTAAGTCAGAGCCACCACCGTGAATGTCAAAATGATGACCTAGCTCTTTAGCATTCATGGCTGAACATTCAATATGCCAACCCGGACGACCTTCTCCCCAAGGAGATGACCAACTTGGTTCACCCGGTTTCGCTGATTTCCACAGTACAAAATCAAGCGGATTATTTTTATTCTGATCAACTTCAACGCGTGAACCTGATTGTAATTGTTCTAGATTTTGCCCACTAAGCTTACCGTAATCATTGTAGCTAGAAACATCAAACAATACATCACCCTGCCCTGTAGACGCTGCGTTAGCACCCGCTACATAGGCATGTTCCTTAGCCACTAAGGTTTCAATCATCGCGATGATTTCATTCATATGCGTGGTGACTCTCGGCTCTAAGTCGGGCCTAGCCATATTAAGTGCATCAAAGTCTTGATGCATTGCGGCAATTGTTCGCTCAGTTAACGCTTCAGTCGTTTCATTATTTTCATTGGCTCTGTTGATTATTTTATCTTCAACATCGGTGATGTTACGGACATAATTAACATCATAGCCAGAAAATCGTAGGTAACGAGCAATATTATCGAAGCTAATATAGGTGCGACCGTGACCTATATGGCATAAGTCATAAACTGTGCAACCACAAACATATAAGCCTACTTTACCTGCATTAATTGGTGTAAAGGTTTCTTTTTGACGACTTAACGTGTTGTAAATCTGCAACATGATATTTTATGACTCCTACTGAGTAGTTTTTATTGAATAGTTTCGGTTGAATAAGGTTATACCCGTTCCACTTCAAAATACGGATTCAGTGGTAATTTAAAATACTTTAGGCAAGGCATTCATTGTAAAGAATGGTTATTCCCTTCTTAAAATGAATAACACAGCTTAAAGTTTTTTAAAAACCACCCGAAGGGGAACACAGCGCAACATCACTTCGTTGTTGCACCAATTTGTAAGGGAATGCCATGACTTCATTGGTGCGCCTATAAGTGAAATTCCTCTGTGATCCTGAATTTTTATCTTGAAGTAGAGCGGGTATTAATTGTACCTGAACAAATCTAAAGGATCATCAATACTAATGCACTTTATAGTAAGTTAGCGTACAATTATGCCAATTAATTTATAAGAACTTAAGTAGAGACAATTATGATCACACTAAAAACCAGTCTTGGCGATATTAAAATCGAATTAGACTTCGAAAACGCTCCTGTTACTGCGAAAAATTTCCAGCAATATGTAGAAGAAGGACATTACAATGGCACCATCTTTCATCGCGTAATTAAAGGTTTTATGGCACAAGGTGGTGGTTTCGCTCCGGGTTTAGAAGAAAAAGAAACTCGCGCAAGCATTAAGAATGAAGCAAACAATGGTTTAAGTAACAAACTAGGTTCTTTAGCAATGGCACGAACTCAAGAGCCACATTCAGCTTCTGCGCAGTTCTTCATTAATCTAACTGATAATAACTTCTTAGATTTCAGCAGTGAGTCTATGCAAGGTTGGGGTTATTGTGTTTTTGGTAACGTAGTTGAAGGTATGGATATTGTCGACAAAATGGCTTTAGTTGAAACTGGCAACATGTATGGTCATGGTGACGTTCCAAAAGACGACATTTTGATTGAATCTGCGATTGTTGAATAACCTAGCAGCCTGTAATGATTGAAGATAATAAATCAGCAATAACTTATTTTATTGCTGATTTGCACCTTAGCGAAAACAGGCCTGACATCAGCGCCTGTTTTTTACGATTTTTAGAAAGTGATGCTATAGAAGCTGAAAAGCTTTATATCCTAGGCGACTTATTTGAAGCCTGGGTTGGTGATGATGATGATAGCCCATTTCTTAAAACTATCGCTGATGCACTCACTAAGCTAAGCCAATCAGGGACAATAATTTATTACATTCACGGTAATAGAGATTTTCTAATTGGTAAGCGTTATGCGAAACAAGCAAGTATGCTGCTTCTCCCAGAAGTGGATACTATCGATCTTTATGGTCGACATGTAGTCATTATGCATGGTGATACCTTATGTACTCGCGATGTCGACTATCAAGTGTTTAGAAAAAAGTCTCGTTCTTGGTGGTGGCAAGCAGCGATTAAAAGTCTACCGTTATTTATACGTAAAAAAATAGCCGCTGACTATAGAAAGAAAAGTGCTACTGCTACTGCAACAAAGTCACAAGAAATCATGGACGTTACCGAAAGCGAGGTGATTGTATGTCTGCAAAAATATCAAAGCCAATTGTTAATTCATGGTCATACACACAGACCTGCTATCCATGAGATTTCTGCAAATGGTGAGAGTGCTAAACGTATCGTCTTGGGCGATTGGTATGAGCAAGGTGCTTGGCTAAAAGTAACAGCTAATTCTATTGAGTTACTAAACCAATCTTTAACCTAATATATTTTTGTATGCCTAACAATTATTTACTATCTCGAATATAACGGACAACATAAGTTGCCCGTTACTATTAAAAACAGCAATTAAAGCAATTTCAATAAATTAAACTGGCGTTCCAGAGTGAAATTTGAAATCTTCATCTGGTGATAAGATTAATTCAGCTTCTACCTTGGCAAAGTAAGCTACCCGCTCACTAATATCCTTCCCCGAAACTTGTCCAGCTAGTGTCAAGTAATCCTGATAATGGCGAGCCTCTGAGCGCAGTAGAGACACATAAAATTTATTCAAATCATCATCTAAATGTGGTGCCAACTTAGCAAAACGCTCACACGAACGCGCCTCAATGTAAGCACCAATAATTAACTTATCAACTAATGCATCAGGTTCAAAAGTTTTAACATGCTTTAGCATACCCTTGGCGTAACGACCCGCAGTGATCCCATCAAAAGGAATATCTCGCTTTACCATAATTTCTAGTACTTGATAAAAGTGATGTAACTCCTCTTTTATCAAGAGTACCATTTTATCAATAAGATCTTGGCTATAAGGCGACTTACCTTGAGCATTACTACTTTTAGGTAAAATAGCTTTAGAGAGGTTATTTTTATTAGCAAGTGATGCTAAATCGCCTCGCTTTCGATATAAGAAATCCTCATAAGGTTCAAACCATTCAAGTAATACCTTACTACTGTCTTTATCTACGGCATATTTTCGAATGAGGTACATCGCAGTTTGTCCAGCTTTAAGTTCGCAGGCTAAATGGTCTCGCAAAATTATCGGTAAGTTTTCTTTTTTCTTGGCTTCATTTACCCACGCATCAGGCGTTTCGCAGGATAAAAATTTCAATATAGGTTCGAGTAATTTTTCGGCTTCTGTCATCTGTATATCTCAGTACTAAATAGCTAATAAATTCTTTTAAGTGAATTTTAATGTAAATTATTACGCTATTTTAAAAGTCTATTTCTTGAGATACTAGCATAATCTGTTTTTTACCCTACATAGATCAAATTTATGCCTTCTATAATAAAAAAAACGCTCACAAGTAAAAATGCAGCCCAAAAACTTGTTAAAAAACACGATAAGCTAGTGCATAGTGAAAACATGGCAGTGACTTCTCATGTTCAACGAGAATGTGATGATTGGATAATTAATACCCTAATGCTTGATAACCTCGACGTCCCCTTTAAATACAAACGTAAGAAGCTTTACCAAGGTTTACAAGGGCAAAGAGTGAACCTTACTTATTATCCTGACACTGAAACGGTTGCCGGCTTTAGTATTGAAGTTATGTCAGTTGTACGAATCAAAGTCAGTTAGGATCACAAAAATAAATAGGTTCCTTATCGCATAAACTTATTAAAAACACTTTCTATAGAGCTTTATTGTTTATTTTTCCACCAACACTTGACGAATCACCTTATATCTCGCATAAATAAGGGTGTAATAATAAGAGTACTAATGACTTAATCATTTATTGTTGTTGTTTTAGACTAAAAGTACTTTCCGAATACTAACGTGCGAGAGGATTGATTATGATACTAAATCACATATGGGGGCTATACGCTCACCCTAAAGAAGAATGGCATGTTATTGAAAAGCGCCATGAAAGTTTAAGTTATAGTTTGATGCACATTTTGACCATAGCGCTCATTCCGACAATATGTTCTTACTATGCAGCTGCCCATATTGGCTGGACAATTGGTGTAGGCAACCCAATTAAAATAAGTGTAGAAAGTGCACAAATAATGGCTGTTAGCATGTATTTTGCTTTGATTTTTGGCGTATTCGCCTTAGCTTATTTGATTCAGTGGATGGCAAAAACATTTGACTCAAAACCTGACTTTGTTCAAGCACTTGAGCTTGCTGCATATACTGCAACACCATTACTTATGGTTGGCATTACCGCATTATTTCCAGTCTTATGGTTTGTTGCTTTAGCAGGTATTGCTGCGGTAGCTTACTCTATCTATCTTTTATATTCAGGTGTCCCTATTATGATGAATATCCCTGAAGAAAAAGGCTTTATCTACTCAAGTTCAGTGGTGACATGCGGATTAGTATTGTTAGTTGGCTTAATGGCATTTACCGCCGTAATGTGGACTATGGGCTTTGGTCCTGAGTTTGTTGCTTAGTTCACCTAAATACATAACGACTGAATAAATTTATAGTAAAATAAAAAGCCTTATTTCTAAAATAGAAATAAGGCTTTTTTATGTTTTTATATTCTAGAAAAGATATAAATCAATCAGTAGTTACTTAATTAGTATGCGTACTACTCTGCACCTTCATTGTACATATCAATAACAGAATCGGCATCTTTATCTGATTCTTCTTTGCTAGTATTGTTACGTAATGCATCTAACCTTTCTAAATATTCTTGGTCAATATCATTGGTTACATAATTACCATTAAATACTGAAGTATCAAAACTTTTTATTTCTGGATTGCCAACGCTAACTGCAGAGATTAAATCACCAAGAGATTGGTATATTAGTTTATCTGCACCAAGTAAATTACAAATATCATCTAATTCACGGCCATGTGCTATAAGTTCATTAGCACTTGGCATATCTATACCATAAACATTAGGGAATCTTACTTCAGGTGCCGCTGAAGCAAAATAAACTTTATTTGCACCTGCCGCACGCGCCATATTAATTATTTGTTCAGAGGTTGTTCCTCGAACAATAGAGTCGTCTACAAGTAAAACATTTTTACCCTTAAACTCTGTGGTAATAGCGTTAAGCTTTTGACGAACAGATTTTTTACGTTGCTCTTGACCCGGCATAATAAAAGTACGGCCAATATATCGGTTTTTAACAAAACCTTGTCGGTAAGGTAAGTTAAGCTGCTTTGCTATTTGTAAAGCAATATCGCAGGATGTTTCAGGGATTGGAATAACAACGTCAATATCAACATCTTGCCATTCTACGGCAATTTTCTCACCTAGCTTAGTTCCCATTTCTACACGAGAGGCATAAACAGACATTTTATCCATGGTTGAATCAGGACGGGCAAAATAAACAAATTCAAAAATACACGGGCTGTAAACAGGGTTTTCAGCACATTGCTGGCTATGAATTTGGCCATTTTCAGAAAAGAAAATTGTTTCACCTGGGGCAACATCACGTACAAAGTCAAAAGAACATGCATCGAGTGCTACTGATTCAGAAGCAACCATATACTCAACGCCTAACTCAGTTTCTCTCTTACCAAAAACTAAAGGACGGATACCGTTAGGATCACGAAATGCAATCATACCGTGGCCAACAATAAGAGCGACAGTAGCATATGCTCCACGAACACGTTTATGGACTTTAGCGACAGCATTAAAAATATCTTCCGGAGTAAGCGAAATATTTTCACTTTGCTGTAACTCATGCGCTAGGATGTTTAGTAAAACTTCTGAATCTGAAGTAGTGTTAACATGGCGACGAGCTTCATCAAATAGCCATGTTCTTAATTCTTCAGCATTGGTTAAATTACCGTTATGCGCTAATGACAAACCAAATGGAGAGTTTGCATAAAAAGGTTGTGCTTCTGAAGAGCTAGAAGTGCCCGCTGTCGGATAGCGAATATGACCAATACCAATATTTCCTTGTAGGCGAAGCATATGGCGAGTATGAAAAACATCTTTCACTAAACCATTGCCTTTTCTTAGCCGAAAAGTATTATTATGAATTGTTACAATACCAGCAGCATCTTGACCACGATGCTGAAGTACGGTTAATCCATCATATATATTCTGACTAACAGGGGTTTTACCGACAATACCAACAATACCACACATGAAATTCTCTCCACAAAAAAAACATTTAAATACTTACTTTAACTAAAGCATTTTGCTTAGGATGGTGTTAACCATCTAATAAATATTGAGTTATAAGATATTGAAATAATATCTTATAACTTATCGTATACGGATTTACTCCGCATGGACTTAGTCATTCTCAGCAACAACTAAGTTAAAAAACTTGATGACCCTTTAAGGTACTCAAAAAACCATTCGACGACCAAGGTAAACTCAGGAATTAATTGAGAGCTTTGCCACCACGGTGTTTTTGCTGCACCGGTAAAAGCATCGACAAAAAATAACATGGCACTGATAATGAGTACTCCTCGAAGTGCTCCAAAAACAAGCCCTAAAACACGATCTGTACCAGAAAGGCCTGTTTTGCTAACCAATTGCCCAATAAGATAATTAACCAAAGCACCAAGGACTAAGGTTGATATAAAAAGAATGGCGACGGCTGCGGCATTACGCAAAAAAGGATCAGAAATATTTGTTAACAGATTGGCGAGATTTGCGTAAAAAGTACTAGCAATGAAGAAGGCACTGATCCAAATAACTAGAGATACGGCTTCTTTGACAAAACCTCGTATTAAACTGACTAGTGTTGATACGCCTATAACGGCCAAAATGGCGTAATCTATCCAAACCATAACTTGAATGTCTCGTTGAGTTTATCTAAATTAGAGGCGCGCATTCTATCAGAATTAGCCAAATAATGCCTAGCATTTTATAAAAGTCCGCTACTTATTTGGTTCAAAATACGCAACTTTGCCTTGGATGCCTGTAAGGTTTTTTAAAGCGGGTAACTTTTTAACCATGGCGGTCTTTATTAATTCAGGTCCTATTATGACCTTAGTTAATGTGCCTTGCTTAGTTTTGATTGGTTTGGTAAAGGCGATATAGCCTTGAGATTTTAATTTTTTTAATAGCTGGGCAACATTATCTTTATTTTTAAAGCTCCCTAGATGGATAACCCAAGCTTCTTTAGCAACTGCTTTTTCAGGCAACTTCCTCTTTTGCTTGCTCGCTATTTTTACTGGGGGCTTCACTGCAGGCTTTGTTATTTCATTTGTTACTTGATGAACTTTTTTCGTCGGCTTTGAAGCTGAGTTATCAATAACTGTTTCATCGATTGCTTGTTCATTAGAGATAGGTGTCACTTTTTGTCGTACTAACTTATCTTCGGGAAATGGTTTGTTGGTCAATTGACCAGAAAACACCTCTGCTTTTGGGATTGCTTCAAAATCATCTTGGTGTGATTTTTTCTCTCCATCGAGTAAGTCTGGTAAGAAAATAATAACCACGGCTGCAACAATAATAGTCCCGACAAGGCGATTTTGAAACGGTGTAGACAAGAGACACTCCTAATTAATACTACTCAGCTACCCAATAGTTAGCTGAGCTCTGATTTTCGAAACGGTAAAAAATGAACCAAATACAAGAATTAAGTCAGACGAATTAGACTGCTTATTCGCCATTCTAAATGCCTCATCCACATTGTCAAAACAATTAACTGTATTTGTAAATAAAGCTAACTTACTTGCCATTGTTTCTTTTGTAGCAGCCCTTGGCACACTTAACGCTCCGGTATACCAAAAATCGACATCATCTTTTAATGATTCTAAACTCGCACTAATATCTTTATCGCCCAACATAGCAACCACTGCATAAATATTTTGATAGTTAGCTTTCTTTTTTATCTGCTTAAGGTAACCAGCGAGATAACGAGTAGCCTGTGGATTATGACCAACATCAAGAATAACATCACATAAACCCTTCTGTTTTATTAATTCAGTTCGTCCTGCAACCTTAGTCTTCGAAATAACTTCATTTACAAAATCAGATGTCAGCGTCAAGTTCAGCCTTTCTAATACCATAAGTGCAGTCGCGACATTATCCCGTGGGATATGAGTAGCTTTTAGTTCTGTTAACTGCGTCTTTTTGCTTTTCCAAGTCCACAGGAATTCGCTATTTTCAACGATAAAGTCCTGGTCACGTAAGAATAACCTGTCACTATAATTTTCATGTAACTGATTGGCATGGGCTAACACTGATTTTGGTGCGCTGGTATCACCAATAACAATGTCTTGCTCTTGTCGCATGATTCCTGCTTTTTCAAAACCAATAGTCTCTCTATCGTTGCCTAGAAAGCTTTGATGGTCGAGATCTATTGTTGTGATGACAGCTATATCAGCATCAATAATATTAGTTGCATCTAACCGGCCACCTAAGCCAACTTCAAGAATAATAAAACTTGGCTTAGCTTCCATTAACACGAGTAATGCAGCTAACGTCGTATACTCATAATAGCTAAGAGAAATATCTTCTCTGGCGTCTTCAATGCGTTTAAAAGCATTTATTAGGGCCAGATCTTCTACATCTTGCTTATTTATCCGCAGGCGCTCATTAAAGTGCTCAATATGAGGAGATGAATAAACCGCAACACCTCGCTGTGAAACAAGTTCTTTACTATTGAGTAAGGCGTTTTCAATGAAAGCGCAGGTGGTACCTTTACCATTAGTGCCTGCAACAGTAATAACCTTAGCAAAATTCAAATTAATAGCTAAGCGCTCTGCAACTTTGCCAACACGAGATAAGCCAAGGTCTATCTCAGTACTATGTAGGTTTTCTAAATAATAAAGCCACTGATCGAGATTAGTTAAATCTTGATAGTGGCTTGAATTGTATTTTGACATGTATTCATCAACAAGTGATTTGAGTTAAATAGACAATAACGGCTATTCGTTGATACTAATTACGAAACAACGCTAGTTTGGCCCATAAACTTACCTAACATACGCGCTAAAGTAACTTTCATTTCGCGGCGGTCAATAATCATATCAATTGCGCCTTTCTCTAATAAAAATTCACTGCGTTGGAAACCTTCAGGTAATTTCTCTCTAACGGTTTGCTCAATAACACGTGGACCAGCAAAACCAATTAGCGCTTTTGGCTCAGCAACATTGATGTCACCTAACATAGCCAAACTTGCTGATACACCGCCCATCGTTGGATCGGTTAATACAGAAACGTAAGGAAGACCTTTTTCACTCATTTTAGCGAGAGCTGCACTAGTCTTTGCCATTTGCATTAAAGAGAAAAGTGCTTCTTGCATACGGGCACCGCCACTAGCAGAGAAACATATAAAGGGTAGATTATGCTCTAAACAATACTCAACACCCTTAACAAAACGTGCGCCTACTACAGAAGCCATTGAACCGCCAAGGAATGCAAATTCAAACGCAGCAACGACAACTGGCATGCCGTGTAATTCACCTTTCATTACAACAAGAGCATCTTTCTCACCGGTATTCTTTTGCGCTGCACTTAAACGATCTTTATATCGTTTAGAGTCTTTAAACTTTAAGATATCTTGTGCTTCAAACTCTTCACCTAATTCCATGCGATTATCATGGTCAAGAAAGCTATCAATACGTTTACGAGCACTGATACGCATATGGTGGTCACATTTAGGACATACTGAAATTTGACGCTCTAATTCAGCTTTATAAAGCACGGCATTACATGAAGAACATTTACTCCATACACCTTCAGGAATGCTACTTTTTTGAGTCGTTTTTGCTCTCGGGAGAATTTTTTCTATCCAGCTCATAATTTTATTTTGGCCTGTTGCAACGAAATATCTGTCGGTTTATTGATGGAGCACTCCATCAAACTCTATTCTAAACCGCACATTAGACCATAGTATAACCTATAGAATATAGAAAAAACTGGTCTGCTCAGTAAATAATTGTGATTTGATTAAACTTTCTATCTATAAAAATAATGGCCCTAAACGGCTTTTAGGTAATTCAAAGTTCTTAGGGTAATCCACATCGATAAAATATAAACCTTCTGGTGGTGCAGTAACACCTGCAACACAGCGGTTTTTAGCCAATAAAACTTCTTTCATCCAATGTGGTGTTTCTTGTGATTGACCAACTCGCATCAAGCTACCAACAATGTTTCGCACCATGTGATGTAAAAAAGCATTGGCTTTAATATCAACAACAAGATAATCCCCCTGTCGTGTCACCCGACAATGTTTTATCGTACGAACCGCAGAATGAGATTGACAATGCACAGTTCTAAACGAGGTAAAGTCATGTTTACCGATAAGATAATCAGCACCTTGTTGCATAAGACTTTCATCTAAAGCGTAGTGACAATGACTAATACCATGACTCAATATTGCTGAACGAAGTGGTTTATTGTAAATAATATAACGATAATTTCTTGCTGTGGCACTAAAGCGTGCATGAAATTCGTCATCAACTTTCTTTACCCAAGCAACGGCGATATCAGAAGGTAAGTGAGTATTTACGCCTAAAGTCCAAGCACTATCCTTGCGTTTTTTTGAAGTGTCAAAATGAATCACTTGATTGGTTGCATTAACCCCTGTGTCGGTTCGCCCGGCACAAACCACTTCAATTTTTTCATCTGCAATTTTAGATAATGCTTTTTCTAACTTTTCTTGTACCGTGATAACATTATTTTGGCGTTGCCAGCCACAATAATTTTTACCATCATACTCAATGCCTAACGCATAACGCATGCAACCCTACCTTTTCTAATGAAGAGATTATTTTCGCTGCGCATTATCCTTTATTTTATGCCGTTAGGCTATTGCTTGTTAGTTTATATTAACGCCTTACAATGAATCTAATAATGCTTGAGCTTCAACTCGCTGAGTTATATCTCCTTTGGAGATTACTTCTTGCAAGATTACTTGAGCATTTTCTTCATCATTCATTTCTATATACATTTTTGCTAAATCTAGTTTACTCGACATTGAGCCATCTTCATCAACATCCACGCCAGTCTCATTTTGAGCAAACTTTCCTAAGCCAACGTCAATATTGGTTTTTTCGTAAGGCTCTGACACATCACCCTCGCCTAAACTATCAGAGATGAGTTCATCGACAGAGACATAATCATCTGTTGGTTCTGTTTCCTGAGAGCTTTGAATACTTTCTTCGCCAAGGTTACCATTAGTTAAATCATCACCGATGTCGTCATTTTCAAAGATCAGTTCAATCTCATCATTTTCCATTGACGTAGTCGCTGACTCCTCTTCAATATTGGCTAATAGCTCATCAAAATCAACATTAGCTAACTCTTCAATAACGTCTAATTCATCAGCTTCTACAAGTGGCTCTTCATCTGAATCAGACATTTCAGATAATAGTTCAGCTAGAACATCTTCATCAGTAAAGTCAGGAGATAGCTCTATAGCCTCAGGTTGCTCTGTATCAGCTTCAATTGAATCATCTGCTAATAATTGACTTAATTCGGACTCTGTAAAGCCACCTTCAATTTGAGTATTATATGTTTCATCATTTGATGAATCAGTTAAGTTATCACCAACGTCGTCTCTTTCATCTTCTTGAAAGTTTCTTGTTGCTTCATCTTTACTGATGGTATCCGCAATAAGTGCATCAATATCTAGTTCATCGTCTAACTCATTACTTTCAGTACTTATTAGTGTTTCAGAATTCAACTCAGCGTCATTTTCTTTAGCAATAATATCGGTAAAATCAGCGGTAAGAAATGGGGTTACATATTCAGCAGTAAATGCGGATATTTTAGCTTCATTCTCTGCTTTTTCATTTTGAATTTTATGGTCTTCCGGACTTAATGTACTATCAGTTACCTTATCAATAGTACTTTTTTCATCCATTCCTTCATCAAGTTTCAACGGATTTATTATCTCTGATGAATCTTGTTTTACAACTTGTTGAGGTGTTGGAGCATTACCCGACATTGATTCAAGTAGTGCATCAATGTCATCAGGATCTGTAACTTCTGCTGAATCATTTATTGAGTCAAGCAACGCATCAATATCATCAGGGTCGGTTACCTCTGCTGTATCATTTTCTGGGTTACTTACCGAATCATTTATTGAATCAAGCAACGCATCTATATCATCAGGGTCGGTTACCTCTGCTGTGTCATCTTCTGGGTTACTTACCGAATCATTTATTGAATCAAGCAACGCATCAATATCATCAGGGTCGGTTACCTCTGCTGTGTCACCTTCAGGGCTACTTACCGAATCATTTATTGAATCAAGTAACGCATCAATATCATCAGGGTCGGTTACCTCTGCGGTGTCATTAACTGAATCACTTACTGGCTCATTTATTGAATCAAGTAACGCATCGATATCATCAGGGTCGGTTACCTCTGCAATGTCATTAGCTGAATCACTTACTGGCTCATTTATTGAGTCAAGCAACGCATCGATATCATCCGGGTCTGTTACCTCTGCGGTGTCATTAACTGAATCACTTACTGGCTCATTTATTGAGTCAAGCAACGCATCGATATCATCCGGGTCTGTTAACTCTACAGTGTCATTAACTGAATCACTTACTGGCTCATTTATTGAGTCAAGCAACGCATCGATATCATCAGGGTCGGTTACCTCTGCTGTGTCATTTTCTGGGCTACTTACCGAATCATTTACTGACTCAAGCAGCGCATCGATATCATCAGGGTCTGTTACCTCTACAGTGTCATTTTCTGGGCTACTTACCGAATAATTTACTGAGTCAAGCAACGCATCGATATCATCCGGGTCTGTTAACTCTACAGTGTCATTAACTGAGTCACTTACTGGCTCACTTATTGAGTCAAGCAACGCATCAATATCATCAGGGTCGGTTACCTCTGCTGTGTCATTTTCTGAATCATTGATTGATTCAAGCAGCGCATCGATATCATCCGGATCTGTTACCTCTGCCGTGTCATTTAATGAGTCACTTACCGAGTCGCTTTCTGAATCACTAACTGAGTCAAGTAACGCATCGATATCATCAGGGTCTGTTACCTCTGCGGCTTCATCTTTTGTTTCGATAGGCTCTTCGAAAACTAGGTCTTCATCAACAGAATCATCCAAGCCACTAAGTAGATCATTTAGATCATCTTGGCTTAACTCGCCCCCTTCAAGCTCTTCATTTTCTGACTTTTCAGCTTCATCATCTAAACCTGATAATAATGAATCTAAGTCATCTTGATCCAACTCACCACCATCAAGAATATCAATGTCACTTTCATCATCTAATAGGATGTCTTCAAGATCATCTAAGCTATCGTCTTCATCCAAGTGAATAACGTCATCATCACTGTCAATTAAATCTATATACAGATCATCATCCAAGTTCAACTCATCATCAAGTGATAAATCAAGTTCATCGTCTAAGTTCAACTCATCATCAAGTGATAAATCAAGCTCATCGTCCAAGTTCAACTCATCATCAAGTGACAAATCAAACTCATCGTCCAAGTTTAATTCATCATCCAGTGATAACTCTTCAGATGCGCTTTCTTTTTTAGCGACAGGTACTTGTTTTTTATTATCTAATTCGTTGAAGAAAACTTCATCCGAGGCCTGTTTCCGGCGTTTAAACAAAAAAGCCAGTAATAGTAGTATGAGGATCGCCGGCAGAGTGCCCATGACAATTTTGAACCACAAGCTTGACATGATATCTTGTTCCGCTAGTGCAGCCTGCTGTCTCTCTAATAAAAGCTCTTTTTCTCTGGCTTCAGCCTTTGCTAATAGGGCTTGCTGCAACTTGATCATATCATCCATTTGCAGCTTGATTTCTTTGCCTTTCGCTACCTCATTCTGCATGATGCCAAGTTTGTCATTAAAGGAGGTAAGCCGCTGACGTAAATCATCATTTTCTTTTAAAATAGCTTGCAAACCGTCAATTGAGTCTGAGATATCGTTTTGAATATGTTCTAATCGTTCCTGCTGTTGACCATCAATCTTTTGCAATTGGTCATTAATCTCAGTTTTTACTGTTTCTAAGTCTTTTTTCTTAACACTAGGTTCTATAAACACTGCCTTTTTAGGTGTTTTAGGCTGTGCTTTTTTCCAAGCTTTGCTATCACTTTCAGACTTTTTCTTCGCACTGTTAGTATTTATTGCCATCATATTATTAAACGATGGAATTTTTAAATATTGTCCTTCAACCAAATAATTAATGTTGCTATCGACAAACGCTTGTGGATTTTCTTGATATAACGCCTGCATGACTTGATATACGCTCAAGCGATTATCAGGGCGAATCCGAGTAGCAATGTTCCATAGAGTATCTTTAGAGGTGATTGGGCCATATCTATCATAAGGAAAAACATCACTACTTTTAGGTCCTCGCATGCGAATGCCGCGTTCTTCTTCTGCAATAACTGGGAAGTGGGCCGTGAGTATGCCAATAATAATCGCCTGCCATAGGCACAGACGCAATAAATGTTGCATAAGGATGTCCTAATAAACTAATTTAAGTTATGACGCTGTTCATTATATTTAAAGCGCCAAAAAAATACCGCATTACTTTACCTGACTAAGAGATAAAGCTTATCAGGAAGATAAAATGCAATATTTATTCCAAAAAACCATTAACTAACAAGATAATAGCAAATTCAATCAATAAGTCTCCTATTATTGTAACTCTTATGTAAATCTATACTTTGTTTTGAGAGGGGAATATATGACTACTTGCCTACTAATTAACTTTATTCCTGTTATAAAGTCAATGGGGCTCTTAGGGGACTGATAAAGTAAAATTAAGGATTTAAAATTGAAAAACTCGCCAATAACGGTATGACTACGGTTAATGACGAGTTTTTATATACTAACTATTGCAGTAAAAGTTAGCTTAAATGGTCTTTTACTAATAGTTCAGCAATTTGTACGCTATTCGTTGCCGCACCCTTGCGGACATTATCCGCAACGATCCACATATTAATGCCGCAACTATGGCTAATATCTTCACGAATACGACCAACATAAGTATCATCTTTTCCGCTCGCATCTCCAATTTGAGTTGGGAAGTCTTCATCATTACGACAAACAACAATACCAGGAGCTTGCTCTAATAAATCTTTAACTTCATCAGCTGAGATAGGTGAATTCGTTTCAATATGTAAGGCTTCGCCATGTCCAAAAAACACAGGAACACGAACAGCTGTTGGGTTAACAAGTACGTTTTCATCACCTAAAATCTTTTTAGTTTCCCAAACCATTTTCATTTCTTCTTTGGTGTAACCATTTTCTAAGAAATCATCAATTTGTGGAATAACATTAAATGCTATTTGACGTGAAAACTTTTTACTCTCTACTGGCTTACCACTTAATAGATTAGCTGTTTGTTTTGCTAATTCATCCATAGCTTCTTTACCACCACCAGAAACCGATTGGTAAGTACTAACATTTACACGACTAATACCTACGGCATCATAAATTGGCTTTAACGCCACCAACATTTGAATAGTAGAACAATTCGGGTTAGCTATTATATTGCGATTACGGTAATCAGCTATCGCTTCAGGATTAACTTCAGGCACAACAAGAGGAATATCAGCGTCATAGCGAAATTCAGAGGTATTATCAATAACAATACAGCCAGCTTCAGCAGCTATTGGAGCAAATTTAGCTGAAGTAGAACCACCGGCAGAAAAGAAACCAATTTGGACTTGGCTAAAATCAAAATCATCTGCATTTAATACTTCAATGCTCTGACCATTAAATTCAATAATTTCACCTGCAGAGCGAGCACTGGCTAAGGGATATAATTTATTAATTGGAAATTTTCGTTCTTCAAGAATCTCCATAATAGTTTTGCCAACTAACCCTGTTGCGCCAAGTATGCATACATCAAATTTTTGTGCCATGTTCCTCTCTCTCTTCATTAGACTTTCTCAAACAAATGAGTCGTCTCGATAGTTTAAATTAATTTTTATTAAAACCTAAACGATGTGGTACATCGCTATAAGTAGTAGATGATAAGTTGACCGTAACAGCAGAAAACTCCCTTCGAACGGGATAATTTTTCCTTAAACTGTCGAAACCTTGTACAAATAATTGTTGACGAAATATTGCATCGTCTCGCCTAACATCGTAAACCATTTTAACTAACTGGTTTAGTAATATTTGATTAAAATCTTGATTAATTTCAATTGCAGGGATACTAGCCGACGGTAAAAAGTTTGCTAACTGATATTTAGGCGTTATTGCTAACTGTTGACATAATGCCTGATAGAGCATTTCACTACCACGAGCTTTTCCTTCTAAGCTATAACCTGCTATATGTGCTGTGGCTATTTCAGTATAAGGAATTAAGGCTTCAAGAACATCAGGTTCTCCTTGCCAAACATCGAGTACAATTTTTACGCCATGACCTGCCGTTTTTAATGCTAATAAGGCGTGGTTATCAATAACATCACCACGGCAAGCGCTGATTAATATTTGATCCTCACGCAATAAGGCAAGGTTCTCTGCATTTATCAATTTGTTTGTAGGATGTTCTCCACCTACAACTTTAGGCACATGCAAAGAAATAACATCACACGCTAAAACATCCCCCAAGGGTACATAATGTCGTTGGTCAGTAGGGTTATGACTTTTATCTTGTTTTTGCTTTTCGGCTTGTTTTCTTTCAAGTAAAGGATCGCATATTTTATGTTCAATACCTAATGCAGTGAGTTTTTCACTTAAACGAGTACCTGTATTGCCGCCGCCAACAATACCGACGGTTAATGAAGATAAAGTGAGTAAATACCGCTCAGCTAAAACGACTAATGCGCTGAGTACATACTCAGCAACTGAAATGGCATTACAACCTGGCGCTGAATGGAAAGTGATGTTTCGTTTGGCGAGATAATTTAAGTCGATATGATCAGTACCTATAGTGGCACTACCAACAAAAGAAATTTTATCGTTCAAGTGAAGTAGTTGTTCATTAACCTGAGTAATTGAACGTACTAATAAAACATCTGCATCAGCAACTTGTGCTGCGGTTAACGTCCGACCTGAAAAAGGAACTAACTCTCCCTGCTCTTCGCCATCGATACCGTTATTAAGGTGGCAGAGTTCACTAAAAAACTCTTTGGCAAATGGCATATTTTCATCAAAATATATTTTCATAAATTCTAACTATTTGACTAAAGACATTAAAGTGTCTCAATTATACGCTCATTTAGAGCATAAGTACTAAATTTAACCCAGCAGAGCTAAAAAATTTGTCATGAATTATAAAAAAACCACGCTAAATATTATTTAGCGTGGTTTATTATTAGTTCTAAAATGAGCATTAAGTCGGAGCTGAGCTCCAAAATATAAGCTTATTTATATTTTTTCATTACCAATGTGGCATTAGTACCGCCAAAACCAAAGCTATTCGACATAACAAGGTTTAGCTCAACATCACGCTTTTCAGTAACAATATCTAAGCCTTGTGCTTTCTCATCTAAATTATCAATGTTAATTGAAGGAGCAACAAAGTTGTTTTCCATCATTAATATTGAGTAAATAGCTTCGTGAACGCCAGCAGCACCAAGTGCATGACCTGTCATTGCTTTAGTAGCACTAATAGCTGGTGAATCTTCACCAAATAATTCTTGAATTGCGCCCAATTCTTTAACATCGCCAACCGGTGTAGAAGTTCCGTGAGTATTTAAGTAATCAAGTTTACCTTCAACACCTTGCATGGCTTGTTGCATACAACGAACTGCGCCTTCACCACTTGGAGCTACCATGTCATAACCATCAGAGGTTGCGCCATAGCCAACAAGTTCAGCGTAAATATGTGCGCCACGTGCAAGGGCATGTTCTAATTCTTCAACAACAACCATACCGCCGCCGCCAGAAATTACAAAACCATCACGGTCTGCATCATAGGTACGAGAAGCTAATTCAGGTGTATCATTACGACCGGCTGATAAAGCCCCCATGCCATCAAACATCATAGCAAGTGACCAATGAACTTCTTCACCACCACCAGCAAAAACGATATCTTGTTTGCCTAATTGAATAAGCTCCATCGCATTACCAATACAATGAGCACTTGTTGCACAAGCTGAACTAATTGAGTAGTTAACACCTTTAATTTTAAAAGGCGTTGCTAAACAAGCAGATACTGTGCTGCCCATAGTTTTTGGTACGGCATAAGGACCAACACGACGAATACCACGGTTACGAAGCGTATCAGTTGAAGCAACGATGTTTTCAGATGAAGCGCCACCAGATCCAGCAACAATACCAGTACGGAAATTTGAGACTTGATCTTCAGTTAATTTTGCATCTTTAACAGCTTGATCCATAGCAATATAAGCATAACCTGCAGCATCACCCATAAAACGGATGGCTTTACGATCAATGTGATCTTTAGTTTCAATATCAGGTTTACCCCAAACTTGACTACGTAGACCTTGCTCTGCAAAACTTTCAGAATGAGAGATACCTGACTTACCAGCTTTTAATGAGGCTAATACTTCATCCGCATTGTTACCAATACTTGAGACTATACCTAAGCCTGTTATTACGACACGTTTCATTTAACTACCATCTATAATTATGAAATTTTGCGCTATTATACAAGTAATAGCGATTGAACTGGTATTACTAGTTGCTTATCACAACAAAAAACCAGCGTACACTTGTACACTATAATATGATATCCATTCTAATATATCTATGACATTTTAATTTATCTACCTTTATTTCTGATCAAAACCTATATTTCGCGTAAAATAGGCAAGGTAAGCGAATAGAACTATCCTCTAACACTGTCACTTCACCTAAAGAATTTTTCATGAAAAAACTCGATAAAACAAATAATAGCAATAAATTATCCTACCAAAAAGATGGAACCCCTTATTGCCAGCGCTTTGATGATATTTATTTTGAAAGTGAGTCAGGTTATCTGCAAAGTGATTTTGTTTTTATTCAAAAAAATAAAATAGGATTACGTTTACAAGTTGCTAAACAAACATTTACCGTGGCAGAAACAGGTTTTGGCACTGGGTTAAATTTTTTATTAACCTTACAGGCGTACCAAAAATCGCAACAAGCTTCATCGATTCAGCTAGCACCTTTGCATTTCATCAGCGTGGAAAAGTACCCACTAACAAAAGAGCAATTAGTCCAGTCTTTGTCTGTTTTACCGCAACTACAATCGTTAGCCTTAACACTCATTAATAGTTACCCTGATTGCCCTGTCGAAGAGTTTGGTCAAGAATTTAAAACAACCTTTTTCAATGGCCAAGTACGGTTAACTCTTATCTTTGATGATGCAGCCCAAGGTTTCTCTTCATTAAACTGTTCAAAAGAAGGTTTAGTCGATGCTTGGTATTTAGATGGATTTACTCCAGCAAAAAAACCTGACATGTGGAGTAAGGATTTATTCTCTCAAATTGGCAGACTTTCTAAAGATCAAGCGACACTGACCACATTTACTGTTGCTGGCTTTGTAAAAAGACAACTGCGTGATATCGGCTTTCGACTTGAAAAACTATTAGCGAAAGGTAAAAAGAAAGAAATGCTGTCTGCTGTCATGCAAAATAACCCGATAACGAATAAAGGCTACTATTTAAGACCTCTTATTACAAAACCCCAACACGTAAGTATTATTGGGGGTGGTATCGCTTCTGCTTGTGCTGCTTATGCATTAACTAAGCAAGGAGTAAAAGTAACTTTATACTGTAAAGATACTTCTCTTGCGCAAGGCGGGTCTGGCAATGCGATTGGCGCTTTATATCCTTTATTACACCAACAGGAAGATGATATAAGCTCTTTTTACCAGCAAGCTTTCTGGCGCGCTAAAGCGTTATATACAGAGATTGCCGAGCAAGGTTTTTCATTCGCACACCAATGGTGTGGATTATTAGAAGTATCTTATAAGGAAGCATTAATTAAGAGACAACACGCATTTGAAAGCCTGAATACTTGGCCTAATGACCTCATCCATGGAGTCAATGCGAAACAGGCCAGCGAACTTGCCAATATAGACCTATCTTATGGTGGTCTTTTTATGCCTAATGCTGGTTGGATATCTCCTCAAGACTTAGTTAAACAAATTTTTAATGCGGCCAAGTCAACTACCCGTTTAAAAATAATGACCGATACTCATATCACTAAAATAAAACAAGTTGCTAATGCCACCCCAAATGAAAACAGCACTTCCTGGTCTTTAACGAGTAACCAAGGTGAATTTAACGCCAGTGTATTAGTAATATGTGGAGGTGCTGATGCGATTAAAATCGAACAGCTAAAACCTTTGCCACTTACCGCTACTCGTGGCCAAATAACGAGCATGAAGAGTAATAATAAGATAAATAAACTCTCTACCGTAATTTGCCATAAGGGCTATTTAACCCCTGAAAATAACGGTATCCATTGCATTGGAGCAACGTTCCAGAAAAATGATACTAATATCACAACAAACAAAGCTGATGATGAGTATAACTTAACAATGCTAGATAAGTGCTTACCAGAATTGTCGTCAACCATTGATTGGCAAGAGCAAGATATTTCTTCAAGTAAAGCAAGACTACGTTGTATGTCACAAGACCATTTACCTCTTGTAGGTGCAGTGCCTGATATTAAAGAACATGTAGCTACTTACTCTCATTTAGCCAAAGATAAAAATTGGAAATATAGCCAAGCAGCACCGTGTATTGATAACCTTTACGTCTTACTTGGGCTTGGTGCCCGAGGTTTGTGTTCAGCACCTTTGGCTGCTGATATCTTAACAGCTGAGTTATGTAATACCCCTTACCCAGTGGATAGCCAAATGTTATTCAACTTAAGTCCTAACCGTTTTATCATCAGGGATATTATAAAACGAAAAATAAAGTCATAAGTATAATCGACCTACTAAATAATTAAGACAGCAAAGAAGGAGTAAATAAAAGCGTAAATAAACAAAAAAACTTGTGCTAAATCAACCTCCTTACCAGAAAAATAATTTACGGTACTTCTGTCGATAAAAAATGGTTTATTATATTTAGGAGTTCCAGACATGAAAGTCAGCTTGCCTCAATGGCCTATCATTATCATTGCATTGCTATTAAGCATCGCTTTTCATCCCGTTGATGCCCAACAGCTAAATACATCACAAGCCATTAACCAAGCAGGGTTACAACGTATGTTGTCGCAACGTATGGCTAAGAATTATATACTATTAAGCCAAGATATCGATGCGGATGCTGCTGCCGATGAATTAGATGAAAGTGCAGCACTTTTCGAAGAAAATCTATTTAACTTAACTAGTTCAATTAAAGATAAAAAATCTAAAACGGCGCTTCAGAGGCTTAAAAGAGAATGGTATGCTTTTCGTGTATTTGCTTTAGAGAATGCTAAGACAGAAAACACTGAGCGAGTGGTCAAAAAAAGCACATCCTTACTGAAAACGGCGCATGCTTTAGTATTAAGTATCGAATTTACATCAAGATCACATAGCGATCATTTAGTTAACTTATCAGGCAGACAACGTATGTTATCTCAGCGCTTAGCTATGCTTTATTACGCAAGCAACTCAGGTTATACGGAAAAATTATTTCAACAAGAGATGCATAAAACAGCAAGACAATTTGATCAAGCCTTAACTAAACTAATCAATTCAAGAGAGAACACTCCAGAAATCAAAGAATCATTGCAAGATATTACTAATCAATGGAGCTTTTACAAAACTCGTTTTGATGGTTCAGATAAAGGAAGATTTTCACCTAAGACTATTAAAGTAGTTAGTGAGTCATTGTTAAAAGCAATGAACGATATCACTAAACTTTATGAGATAGTAAGCATAAGTGAAAACAAATACGCTTCTTGGATAAAACCAGCTAATAAATAAATGAAGTTAGTTCGTATAAAAAATAAAAGCGATGAACAGCACTGTTAATCGCTTTTTTATTTAGGTATTAATGGCTAATTTCTCTTGTAATTCCAACCAAAAATTACTGACAATTACGCTATCCTGTGGAGATAACTCTGCTTTAGCAGCCGCTATTTTATGATTAATCGCTTGTATTAGTTCTGTCGTTAGTGATTGTTGTTCATCACCAAAATCTGTAGCTGTCAAAGCAATTAAGCCGCGTAAGTAACCGCTAGCAAACAGAGTATCGCTATCGATATCCTGTTCAAATAAACTATCCAAATATTTATATAACTGCTCAACTGTCGTTAAGGTATTGTCTGAACTATCTGACATAAAGTTTTATCCTAGATATTAATATATATCACTTACCATAATCTTAAAGTGGACTTATACCACTTTCTTTAGGTTTGTGAAGTAGTTGTACAGATAAAAATCAGGACAATCTGCTCAAGATTACAATAGCTTGCTATTGGTGTTGGGAGCAACGCTGTCTTGAAGCTTTTTACCTGCACAGTGATTCATAATTTAATTATTATTGAGGGCTAGCAAGTGGGTAAAGCACTTGGTCTTTATAACCGGTCGTTATCGGCATAAATCCTGAAAGCTCTTGATCGAGTTCAACATCGCCGGTATCACTAATTAGTGGCTTATTATTCAAGGCTTCTAATTTAGCCTTAGTCGCCAAAATAGTAATGTTTTCACTACCACCAGCTTGCGCTAAAATAGTTCGAATAATACGAGGGCTTAATTGCTGATTACCACGACCAAAAACATGACCCTGGCCACCAATTAAGGTTATAACAAGCTTAGTCACCCCCTGATAATCAGTAATTGCTTTGTAGAGTTCCGCCTCAGTGACATCGGAGGAAATCAGTGATTGTTCGCTAACAATATCAACACCTAGTAAAGTATTTTCTAAGGCTAATTCACTCATTAAAAAAGCTGTGGTTGAGCCAGAGCCGATTATAAATTGTCGGTCATCATGGTCATTCATTTCTTCAATAACATTGGCTGCGATATCTTGTAATACCAGTTCGTCACTTTCTTTTCCGCCTGACTTAACCGCTTGCACATAGCGCAGCTCACTCGGAATTTTCATCTCGCTATACCGCTTTGCTTTGACAATGCCTTGCCTAAATAAGCTTTCATCTATATCCATCACATCACCGGTAGTTAAGGTCACTAATTCCTTGGTGACCATTAATTCAATAATGCGACCTGCGGCTTTTGGCGTAATAGCATAAACACCGGAGTGAATTTTACAACCTGCAGGTATCCCTAAAACGGGTACTTGCTGATAATCATCATCACTAGCAACAACATTCGCAATATCTCGAGCAGTACCATCACCGCCAGCAAATAAAATAATGTCCACGCCATTTGCCAGTAAAGCTTCAACGGCTAGCTGACTATCTTCACTTTCAGTGTGCTTGTGCTTTGCTTGATAAAGTACTTCTACTTTAAAGCCTAAATCACGGGCACATTTTTCACCCATAAGATCATTGGCGGTATAAATCACTATGTCATCTTTGTAAGGTAATAATACCTCAAGAGCCAGTGAAGCCCGCGCGTTTGCTTGAGGTTTCGCTCCTAAGGCTAATGCGTGCATTGCCATGCCGTCACTTCCCTTAAGTGCAACACTACCACCGATGCCTGCAATAGGATTGATTATAAACCCCAATTTAAAATGTTTCATATTCATGTTCCTTTTCACTATTTCCTACATTCTCACCAAACTGTATTACCGTTAAAGGGTAAGGTGTTTGATAAAAGTTAGTTAGTGCTTCAATAAACTGCTGTGCTCGAGGTGGAAAACCATTCTCGATAAAAATTAACACTTGTTGATAAACCTTTGCTTTAAAACCACTAAGGTCACCTTGATATCCATTGAGATTATCTGCAGAGGTATGGAATTTTCTCTGTGCTGCAACGTTAAAGGCCCATTCAATCGCTTGGGGAATAACTTCAACTTGCTCAAATTTCTTTTGTTGTTTCTCATTGCGACCATCTGGAATATACCAATAACCAAAATCTTCTAATAGACGTCTTTTTTCACCAGCTTGACACCAATGAGCTATTTCATGGAAGGCACTGGCGTAATAACCATGAGCGAAAATTATTTGATGGAAAGCACAGGTTTCGTCGGCAGGTGCGTACAAGGGTTCATCACCACCTTTGATTAAGCGAGTATTGTATTGCTTAAAAAAAACCTGGTCGAATAGGGAAATAAGATCTTGGTAGTGGTGCTGCATAAACTAAGCTAATTAGCTGGAATTATTGTCGGCTATTATAACGAAAAATAGTGATTGTTACATTGCCATTTTTAATTAATTACTGAGGTATAAATCGACTTGATACTACGATCTTTGTTACGAAGTAACCCAAGATCGCTGAGATAAGTGAGTCAACAACACTACTTAACTTAATTGCGAGAAAAAAAACTGTAAGGGATTAAAGCTCATCTTCGATGTTATCTTTACCTTGGGTCCGATCTATACTATCAAGCTTATGATGAATGGCCGATTTAATCATCATATAAGCACTAATTGGTGCCGTTAGTAATAAAAACAGAGAGATAAGTATTTCTTTTACACTAAATCCTGATTGTGTCGTGCTAAAAAAAATCATTGCGGCAGTTAACAAGGCTGCCATTCCGAGTGTTGTCGCTTTAGTTGGACCATGAAGACGCATGAAAAAATCAGGCATTTTCACTAAACCAATAGAGCCAACGAGTACAAAAGAGCCGCCAATTAATAATAATATTGAAATAATCCATTCAGTCATAACTTAACCCTTATTCTATAATATCGCCGCGTAGCAGGTATTTACATACTGCAACCGTACTAACAAAGCCCAACATCGCGATTAACAGTGCAGCTTCATAATATAATGCTGTCCCCATACTCATGCCATATAAAATAATCAATGCAATGCTATTTATATACATAGTATCGAGCGCAAGTATCCTATCAGGTACAGAGGGTCCTACCAATAAACGCCATATATTTAATAATAATGACAAACCTATCATAGCGAACACAATTAAAATCACAGTTTCTAGCATTGAAATATCTCCTTAAGAGGGGCTTCATAACGTTGCTTAATTGTGTCTATTAAGGCTTGTTCATCTTTAAGATCTAAAACGTGTATCAGTAAAAATCGTTGTTCCGATCCCTCTCCTTCTATGAAAGACTCGCTCCAAGGCAGCACTTCTGCACTGACTGTTCCTGGTGTTAATGACACTGTACTCGCCAAAATGGTTATTGGCATACTGTGTGTTAAGTCTAACGGCACCTTGATGAAGCCAGGCGTTAATTTTTTAGTCGGACCTAATATCAAAATAGCAACTTGGACATTCGCAGTAATAATGTCATATAAAACCAAAAATAAATGACGTATTGCCAAACCTGGCTTGATGATTAATGGCTGCTTAGTTCTAAATGGGCTAGTCGCCAATGGAATAACTATGGCCAAAATAACCGCTAATACAATATGCCCAGCCGATACGCTGTTATTTAATAATAACCATACAAAAAATAGTAAAATACTCAATATTGGAGCGGGGAGCCATTTAAATCGTGTTTCTAACCGCATTACTGGCCTCCTGAAAGAATAACTTTAATGTTGTAATTAAAATCATGTAACTGGGTAGCTGCATCAATTGCATACTCACTTAATGGTCCAGCAAATAAACTCATTAAAGGCGCACCAGAAATAAGAATAATCAATGCTACTAGCTGCGCAGGGTGAACGCGTTCTTGCCCTGCATTTTCTGTTGCATTACTTTGAACACTGCCTTGATGATGCCAAAAAATAGTGCTGCCAGCTTTAGACACACCAATCAATATCGCTAGACTTGCCAGTAAATAGAGCGGCCAAAAAACAAAGGTATATTCGGCATTTAATGTTGCTTTAAGTAACCATACTTTACCAATGAAACCAGACAATGGTGGCATGCCTATCACCGCAATACCGGCAATCAAAAAGCAAACACCAAGCAACCTTGGCTGAGCGATTGGAGGACCCGCAGTAATGCGATCCGCAACGTTACCACGTTGACGACCAATTAAGTCAGCTAAGATGAATAGTGCTGCAGTGACCAACGTTGAGTGAACTAAGTAATAAATAGCTGCAGAACTGGCCTCAACGGTTTGAACGGCAACTAAAGCAACTAAGGTTCCCACCGACACAATCACCAAATTTGCGGCTAATTTTCTTAAGTCTTTACTCGCTATAACTCCTATTGTGCCCATAGCAATAGTGGCGAGTGCTAACCACCATAACCAACTTTGCGCCATATGACTCAGTTCACCGGCTTCATCGCCAAAAATTAGCGTATAAACACGCATCATTGAGTACACGCCAACCTTTGTCATTATTGCAAATAATGCAGCGACAATAGGCATAGCAGTAGCGTAAGTATTCGGTAACCACAGATGTAGCGGTAATAAGGCGCCTTTTAAAGCAAAGACCACCAGCAGCAACAAGCCACCTATTTTAGCAAGGTAAACATCATCACCTTGTAAGAGTGATACTTTCTGAGCCATATCAGCCATATTTAGAGTACCTAATACCCCATATAAAACACCCAGAGCAATCAAGAAAACCGCCGAGCCAACAAGGTTCATAATTACATATTGTAAAGCGGCACGAGTATTCTTTTTATCTCCACCGTGCATTAGTAATGAATACGAGGCAATGAGCAACACTTCAAAAAAGACAAATAGATTAAAAGCATCACCCGTTAAAAATGCGCCATTTACCCCTAAAACTAGAAAATGTACGAGTGGATGGAAGAAACTGCCTTTATCATCATCTCCTGCACTTGCATATAAAACGCATACAATGCCTAGCAACGCGGTTAAGCAAGCTAACAAAGTAGATAAAGGGTCAGCCACTAAAACAATACCAAAAGGCGCACTCCAATCACCGATTGCATAAACTTGCGTACCGTCGGCTTGCACTTTCAATAACAAGGCCAACGATGCTAAAAATGTGATTATACTTAATACTACCGAAGCAACTCTTCTGATGGCTATACTTTTGCCACAAGGTGGCATTAATAAAATAACAGCTGCCAACATCGGCAATAACACGGGTAAAGATGTCAAATGTTGGATCATACTTTACCCTTTTTATTTTTGTCGTTCTTTTTATCACTATTCTTATCGAGCACTAGGCCATCTACATGGTCACTTCCTAAGTCTGCTCGTCCTCTGATAGCTAAAATAACCACAAAGGCTGTCATTGCAAAACCGATAACAATCGCGGTTAGCACTAGGGCTTGCGGCAATGGATCAGCATATTGAGTACTGTTTCCTAATACAGCAGCCTTGTTGAGGCTAAGCCGTCCCGAAGAGAACAGGAATAAATTAACCGCGTAAGAGAGCATCGTTAGCCCTAATACAACGGGGAAAGTTCTAGAGCGTAATATTAAAAACACGCCACAAGACACTAAAATCCCAACGCAAGATGCGTAAAGTAACTCCATTAAATATTCACCTCTTCTTTAGGCGTATTAGCCGTTAATTGACCTAGACTTGCTAAAATCATTAATGTCGCACCCACTACCGTAAAATAAACACCTACATCAAATATCAAGGCACTAGCGAGTTCAATTTCTCCAATAAAAGGGATATCAAAATAATCAAACCACGTGGTCATGAAAGGTCTTCCAAAGAACCAACTGCCAACCCCGGTAAATAACGCTATCGTAATCCCTGATGCAATAATCTTGCGGTAATTAATGGGTAAGCGCTCAGAAATCCAGTTTGAACCATGAGCTATATACTGCAAAATAAAAGCGATTGCAGTCACTAAACCTGCGATAAATCCACCACCAGGGAGGTTATGTCCGCGTAAGAAAATATAAAACGACACCATTAATGCCAAAGGCAGTAATGACTGAGAAATACTCGCTAATAAAATAGGGTACCGTTCTTTCGCCCAAGGCCGCCCTTCACTGTCACTGCTTGGCATAATTAAAGGTAAGTTAACTAGCAGCTTTGAAATACCTAATGCTGCAATGCCTAGTACACAGATTTCGCCTAAAGTATCAAAGCCACGAAAATCGACCAAAATAACATTAACAACGTTAGTTCCACCGCCGCCTGTTTTAGCATTCGCTAAGAAAAAATCAGAGATTGACTCAAGTGGTCGTGTAATTAATGCATAACAAATACTACTAACAACGATACCCAAAGCGGCTGAGATCCCTAAATCGCGCAACACTCGAATAGAACTAGACTCTTTTGGCGAGCGTTGCGGTAAGAAAAATAATGCCAGCATAAGTAAAACAATGTTGACTACTTCAACCGTTAATTGAGTCAATGCTAAATCAGGTGCTGAGAAACGAGTAAACGCGACAGACACCATTAAACCTACGACGGAGATCATCAGCAGCGATATCATACGTGTGCGATACCAAATCACAGTACTAATGGCACCAATCATTAACAAGGCAGCGCCAATTGCGTTATGAACATCAATTGGAGTGAGTTGTTTTTGCCCGCCTAGCTGGTTCATTTCAAATAATGGCCAACCAGCAAAAAACAATACAACAACAAACATCAAGATTAAATAGCGTTGTAAAGAGCCGTTTTCTATAGCGCATATTTTACGCTGACACCACTTAGTCACTACATAAATAGTGCTATCGAAGGCCTTTTTAGCGTCAAAACTAGGCAGTGAAGCATGATATTGATACAGATAACGTCGCTGTGTATACAGTAATACACCACCGGTTACTGCAATGGCGCTCATCAAGAGTGGTAAATTAAAACCGTGCCATAGAGCAACTTTAAACTCAGGTACATATCCACCAATTACAGCAAATGAGGCTGCTTTTAAAATATCGTCAACAATAAAGTTCGGAAATATTCCCACAACTAAGCACAAAGCAACCAGTATCTCTATTGGCACTCGCATATAACGAGGCGGTTCACTGGGTTGTCTTGGTAAATCAATGGGGTCGCCATTAAAGAAAACATCATGAATAAAGCGAGCCGAATAAGCCACCGCTAAAGCGCCTGCAACTGTGGCAAGTACTGGAATAAGCCAAGACATAGATCCGAGTAATTGTTGATGTAGCGTTTCAGCAAAAAACATTTCTTTAGATAAGAAACCATTCAATAGCGGAACACCAGCCATCGCAGCCGCTGCCACCATTGCCAACGTTGCCGTATAAGGCATAAATCGCCACATACCGTTGAGTTTTCGCATGTCACGCGTACCAGTTTCATGGTCAATAATACCGGTTGCCATAAATAAAGAGGCTTTAAATGTTGCATGATTAATTATATGGAAAATAGCGGCGACTGCCGCAAGCTGAGTATCTAATCCTAATAATAAGGTGATCAAACCTAAATGACTGATGGTCGAATAGGCTAATAAACCTTTTAAATCATGTTTAAATAAAGCTATATAAGCGCCAAATAATAATGTGGTTAGTCCGGTTAAACTGACCAGAATAAACCAGAGTTCAGTACCGGCTAAAGCAGGATAGAAACGTGCTAATAAGAAGATACCCGCTTTTACCATGGTGGCGGAATGCAGGTAAGCACTTACCGGCGTTGGCGCGGCCATAGCATGTGGCAACCAAAAATGAAAAGGAAATTGTGCTGACTTAGTAAAAGCGCCAAGTAGTATTAATATTAAGGTTACTTCATACCAAGCATGTGATTGGATTATTTCTCTGCTGGCTAAAATAATGTCTAAATTATAACTACCAACAATATTACCCAACAAAAGTAAACCAGCGAGTAATGCTAAACCACCGCCACCGGTTATGGTTAAAGCCATTATCGCACCTTTGCGTGCTTCAGCTTTATGCCACCAATAACTAATTAACAAAAACGAGCTAATACTGGTGAGTTCCCAAAAAAACCACAGCTGTATGATATTGTTTGACATGACAATACCAAGCATCGCAGTCATAAACAGCATCAAATAAGAATAAAGCTTGGGCATAGAGTCTTTACTGCTTAGGTAATAACGAGCATAAAAGATAACTAATATGCCGATGCCTAATATCATAAAAACAAACAACAGCGCTAAGCCATCTAAACGAAAGGCGATGTCTATACCCAGTAAAGGGATCCACGAAATAGTTTGACGAATAACTTCACCAGAGAAAACTGCTGGCGCTAAGCTAATCGTCATTAATAATGCGATGATCGGCATTAACATGGTCAAACCGGTCGATTGATTACGCGTTAATTTACCCGTCATTGAAGAAATAATACTGCCAAGTAAGGATAGCAAGGGTATCCAAAGCAAAGTCATAGAGTAAACCTTATAATTTTTATAATGAGAAGTAATCGTATCAAGAGATATAGCCATAATATGTCAGATTACATAGCAGTGGCAAACATTATAAATGTGAAAATTTGTAACGACTTTAACACGACATAACACAAGATTTTAGACTTAAGTCTAAAAATAATTCGGATAATTTAATTATTTACGTCAATAATTCAAATAATACACTTATTTCACTAGTCTCTCTACCTGCATTAAGTGTAGTATTTACTTTAATGAAGCGGTAATAAACTTATAGGTGACAAATGAAGAAGCTCGATAGCATCGATTTACAAGTATTGACCATACTATATGATGATGCAGATATTACGAATAAAGAACTTGCAGCCAAAATAGGTATTGCCCCGTCTACATGTTTAGAGCGAGTTAAACGCTTAAAACTAAGTGGTGTGATTAAAGGTGCATTTATCGATGTTAATTTAAAAACTATCGGCGGTAATATAGAAGCAATTGCCGCAATTCGTTTACAACCCTATTCTGAGCAGATTGTTAATGGACTGCGTGACGATTTATTAATGCACCCTGAGATACTCAATTTATACCACATGGGTGGTAGTTATGATTACTACATTCATATGTCGGTAAAAGATAGTGAGCATTTACGTCAATTTGTCTTTAAAAACATTACGTCTCGTGATGAAGTGACGACCGTAGAAACATCATTAGTATTTGAACATAGCCGCAGCGGTATTTTACCCAATTTCGACGAGTAATTGCTGTCTTAAGCTCTAACAAATAAATGATAAATATCAGTCATAAAAAATCCCGCAGTTATTGTTAAATAACGCGGGATTTTTATTTTGATGCTCTAATCAGCTAAAACTAAAAGTCTTAGCTTTTAAGATCATCAAAAAACTTCTTAACACCATCAAAAAAGCCACTTTCTTTTGGACTATGTTTCTTGCTGCTACTCGCCATCTTTTCTTCTAATTGACGTAATAAATCAGCCTGATCACCTGATAAGTTAACTGGCGTTTCAATAACCACTTTACACATTAAATCACCCGTAGTAGAACTACGTACAGACTTAACGCCTTTCCCACGCAAACGGAACATTTTTCCAGTTTGTGTTTCTTTAGGAACTTTTAACTTAACTTTACCACCCAGTGTTGGTACTTCAATATCACCACCTAAGGCAGCAGTAACAAAGCTAATCGGCACTTCACAATATAAGTGATTTTCATCACGAACAAATATTTCGTGATCTCGAACATTTACTTGTACATATAAATCGCCTGCTGGTGCGCCATGTTCACCGGCTTCACCTTCACCTGATAAACGAATTCTATCGCCTGTATCAACACCCGCTGGGATTTTAACTGATAACGTTTTAGTTTTCTCAACACGTCCTTGACCGCGACATGAAGTACACTTATCAGTAATAACTTTACCCTTGCCGCTACAAGTAGGACAAGTTTGCTGAACAGCAAATAACCCTTGACGCATTTGTACTTGGCCATGGCCATGACAAGTGCTACATGTTTTAGCAGAAGTACCTTTTTTAGCACCAGAGCCATCACAAGGCTCACAACTAACATAAGTCGGTACTTTGATTTCTAAGCTTTTACCTTTAACTGCATCTTCAAGTGATAAATCTACGTTATAACGTAAATCTGAACCACGTTGCTGACGCTGACGTCCACGACCACCGCCGCCGCCTCCAAAAATATCACCAAAAATATCGCCGAAGTCTTGACCAAATCCACCACCATGACCACCGCCGCCACCACCGTTACCACCTTGTTCAAAAGCAGCATGACCATACTGGTCGTAAGCAGCACGCTTTTGGTCGTCATTGAGGATTTCATAGGCCTCTTTAACTTCTTTAAACGTTTCTTCTTTAGACTTATCACCTTGAGTACGATCTGGGTGATATTTCATTGCTAATTTTTTATAGGCTTTTTTAACTTCTTTCTCAGAGGCGTCTTGGCTAACCCCTAATGTTTCATAATAATCACGTTTTGACATAAATCGGTTTCTTTACTTCAAGTTGATTGAGACTAATTTTCTTCATTATTCTGAAAATTTTGATAAAAAATCAAGAAAATTAGCACCAAGTTAAAATTATGTTCGAATACTTTACATACAAAAAGCGTCGAGAAATATCGACGCTTTATTTTGATGACATAGTCTAACTCTTTTGCTTGCTAAGATTAAGTAATAAAACCTAACCTTAGCGAATCAAAAATTACTTGTCGTCTTTAACTTCTTCAAACTCAGCATCAACAACATCGTCTGCAGGAGCTGCGTCAGCTTCTTGAGCACCTTCAGGAGCGCTTTGAGCTTGTTCTTTAGCTTGAGCAATTTCCATTAACTTAGCTGATGCTTCCATAAGTGCTTGAGTTTTAGCTTCAATTACTTCTTTATCATCACCTTTAACTGCTTCTTCAAGCTCAGTTAATGCTGCTTCAATTTTTTCTTTATCTTCGCTTGGTAACTCTTCGCCTGCTTCTTCAACTTGCTTGCGAGTCGCGTGAACCATGCCATCAGCTTGATTACGTGCAGTTACTAGCTCTTCAAATTTAGCATCAGCATCAGCGTTAGCTTCTGCATCACGTACCATTTGCTCTACTTCTTCATCAGATAAACCAGAAGAAGCTTTGATAGTGATTTTTTGCTCTTTACCAGTATTCTTATCTTTAGCCGTAACGTGCAAGATACCATCAGCATCAATATCAAAAGTTACTTCGATTTGTGGTGTACCACGTTGTGCTGGTTCAATACCTTCAAGGTTAAATTGACCTAAAGATTTGTTTGCTGAAGCTTGCTTACGCTCACCCTGACAAACATGAACAGTTACCGCAGCTTGATTATCGTCAGCTGTTGAGAATGTTTGTGATTGCTTAGTTGGGATAGTAGTGTTTTTGTCGATAACCTTAGTCATCACACCGCCCATAGTTTCGATACCTAATGACAATGGTGTAACGTCTAATAAAAGAACGTCAGTCACATCACCAGAAAGAACACCCGCTTGAATCGCTGCACCAGAAGCTACTGCTTCATCAGGGTTAACGTCTTTACGTGGCTCTTTACCGAAGAAATCAGTAACGGTTTTTTGAACTAGTGGCATACGAGATTGACCACCAACCAAAATAACATCATCAATTTTGCTTACTGATAAATCTGCATCTTTAAGCGCTTGTTTAAGCGGCTCTAAAGTTGCTTTAACCATATCTTCAACTAATGACTCTAATTTAGCACGAGTCACTTTGATGTTCATGTGCTTAGGACCTGAACCATCAGCAGTGATGTAAGGTAAGTTAACATCTGTTTGTTGTGCTGAAGAAAGTTCACATTTAGCTTTTTCTGCTGCTTCTTTTAAACGCTGCATTGCTAAAGGATCAGACGTTAAGTCCATGCCTTGGTCTTTTTTGAATTCAGCTACAAGATAGTTGATTAGACGGTTATCAAAATCTTCACCACCTAAGTGAGTATCACCATTAGTCGCTAGTACTTCAAAAGTATGTTCGCCATCCATTTCATCAATTTCAATGATTGAAATATCGAATGTACCACCACCTAGATCGTAAACCGCAATAACTTTATCGCCTTCTTGCTTGTCCATGCCGTAAGCAAGTGCAGCTGCAGTAGGTTCGTTGATAATACGTTTAACTTCAAGACCAGCAATACGACCAGCATCTTTCGTTGCTTGACGTTGTGAATCGTTAAAATAAGCAGGAACAGTAATAACAGCTTCAGTTACGGTTTCACCTAAGAAGTCTTCAGCAGTCTTCTTCATTTTCTTAAGAACTTCAGCTGAAACTTGTGGCGGAGCAATTTTCTCGCCTTTAACTTGAACCCAAGCATCACCGTTATCCGCTTTAACAATACCAAATGGCATAATATCGATGTCACGTTGTGTTTCTTTATCTTCGAAACGACGACCGATTAAGCGTTTAATTGCATATAAAGTATTTTCAGGGTTAGTCACAGATTGACGCTTAGCAGGTTGACCTACTAATGTTTCGCCTTCAGCTGTATAACCAATGATTGAAGGAGTTGTGCGATCGCCTTCTGCATTTTCAATAACACGTACACTGTCGCCATCTAAAACAGCAACACATGAGTTAGTTGTTCCTAGGTCAATACCAATAATTTTGCCCATCTTGGGAGCTCCTATTCATAAATCTTTATCTAAATAGATAAAGTAATTTTGATTAAATTGTTTGTTGAATAATAAGTGGGGTCAGCAAAATGCTTTTCAATGGATAAGTTTAAAAAAATTGGCTTTTTGTTAAGATTTAAGCAAAAAGTAGTTGGAAACAGGTAATGTTACTAGAGAACATTACCTTTAGCGGAGTTTTGACCCAGAAATCTACATTATTGATTATTTTTTAATTATTTCTTGTAGCGCTAAATCAAAACGAGGATCAGCTTTATCTGAACTGGAGGTTTTCCAAATTATTTCATTTTTACGATTAATAAAAAATGTTGTTGGGGTTCCTCTAACGCCATAAAGTTTAGCAACCTCTTCTCCCATTACCCCAGTTAAAAAAGAGTAACCTCTGCGATTAATTTCGTCTTGAGGCAATGCACCTTCATCTTCATTAAAGCTAATTGAAATGAGTTCTACACCTTGTGCTTGATATTTTTTCTGCAGTGCAACTAAGGTTGGTTGTAATTTTTTACAATAAGGACACCAAGTTGCCCAAAAATGTAAAATAACAGGCTTGTTTTTATACTGTTCTAAACTAATCACCTCTCCATTTTGAGTTTTCAGTTGCCAAGGTTTTGCTGTTTCACTGGCGTTTACAGTAAAACTTGCCCCAATAATTAAACTAACAAAAACAAAAAGTATCGTTTTAAAAATATGATTCATAGTAAACAGAGGATATATAAATGAATGGTATTGTAAAAGACCTAGTTTTCTTCAAGATATTTCAGAAATTTTCAATTTTTTTTATAAAATCAAAAAAAAAGCAAAAAAAAAGCAAAGAGTTAATCTCTTTACTTTTTTATTCAGTCATCGTTAATTTGATTACGCTGTAGCATCAACACTTGGCGCGGCTTTAGATACCATCACCATAGCAGGTCGAATTAAACGACCATTTAACTCATAACCTTTTTGCATTACTGCAATAACAGTATTTGGCGCTACTCCAGGTACTTCCTGCATTGACATTGCTTGATGAAGTTCAGGATTAAAAGGTTGATCTTGTGGATCAACGGCCTTCACACCAAATTTATCTAACGAAGTAATTAAACCTTGAAGCGTTAACTCAACGCCTTCAATAACACCTTTATTACTTTCATCTTCTTTATCAATATTTTGAAGCGCTCGTTCTAAGTTATCAACGCTTGTTAGCATTTCAGCAGCAAATTTCTCTAAAGCAAACTTACGTGCTTTTTCGACATCTTGAGCAGCACGACGACGAATATTGTCTACTTCTGCTTTGGCACGAATAACCGAGTCTTTTTGATCAGCAACGGTAGATTGGGCTGTAGCTAACGCTAACTCTAACTCGTTAATTTTTTCTTGCTCAGCACTAATAACATCATGGGCATGATCATGTTGATCTTCTACTTGCTCTTCAGCTTGTTGTACTATGTCATCTGCTAATTGCTCAGCACTTAACTCTTCTTTATTGCTTGTTGATTCTGTTGTCATGGAAAAACCTCAATTTTATAACTATTGGTGACATTATGGGGGCTCTCTAAAATGATTCAAGCTTGTTTTAAAAACATTTTGTAAAAAGTGAACTTTACAAGTGATCAAAATCCAGCGAAACTGCTCCTAACCCTAGCAAAATAAGTAAATTACCGTTATGGCTCAACACTATAAAACTATTGGCCTTATTGGCAAACCTAATCATGATGGCGCGAGCGCTACAATACAAACATTGCACAAATACTTATTAGCAAATGACTATCAAGTCATTGTCGAAGTGTCAGTGGCGCAATCGCTCGATATAAAAAAAATGAAAACCGGTACCTTAACTGATATTGGCGAACAAGCAGATCTCGCCATTGTTATTGGTGGTGATGGTTACATGCTCGGCGCAGCGCGCGTACTTGCTTGTTTTGATATTGGCGTAATCGGTGTAAACCGAGGTAACCTAGGTTTTTTAACCGATCTTTCTCCCGCTGAAATCATTGAGCCTTTAGAACAAATCTTGGCGGGCAAGTCACGCAGTGAACAACGCTTTATTATTGAGGCTGAAGTTTATCGTCACGGAAAACTAAAAAGTTCAAATAGTGCGGTTAACGAAGCGGTACTTCATGCCGGTAAAGTTGCAAGCATGATTGAATTTGAAGTTTATATTGATGGCACATTTATGTTTAGCCAGCGCTCTGATGGATTAATTATTTCCACACCTACCGGCTCAACGGCCTATTCAATGTCTGCTGGTGGACCTATTTTAACGCCCAACTTAAACGCACTATCACTCGTACCTATGTTTCCTCATACCTTAACAAGTCGACCTATTGTTGTTGATGGTAATAGTGAAATCAAACTGATACTAGCCAACGATAACCATGAAAACTTGCAAGTGAGTTGTGATGGCCATGTTATTTTAACGGTAATGCCTGGTGACGAAGTTATCATCAAAAAGAGTGAGTGCAGCATTCGATTGATCCACCCTTTAGATCATGATTACTTTAACGTATTACGAAACAAATTAAGCTGGGGTAACAAACTTTATTAGCCCTTCCATACTCTTTATGTATGAATAATAGCTATCAAAGTGAACAAATAGTTTTTAAATAAGCTTGAATAAAAACCAATACCTGTATAGATTAACAGTACTGGTTTTTTACTCATGCTTAAGGTTAACTATGCTACTGCAACTTAACATTCAAAATTTTGCCATTGTCCGTTCATTAGATATTGATTGGCAATCAGGCATGACGACGATTACCGGTGAAACTGGCGCAGGAAAATCAATTGCTATTGATGCGCTGGGTTTATGTTTAGGTGATAGAGCAACCACCAATGTTGTTAGACCAAACTGCAAAAAAGCCGATTTAGCGGCAACTTTTGAAATAAAGAAAAACAAAATGGCTCGTGCTTGGTTAAAGCAACATGAACTCGTTTCTGAGCATGATAGTGAATGTATACTTCGCCGTGTTATCTCCGCAGAAGGTCGCTCAAAATCTTATATCAATGGCAGCCAAGTTCCTTTAGTGCAATTAAAAGAAATTGGGCAGCTTTTAATTAATATTCATGGTCAACATGATCACCAGCTTATCGTTAAAGCGAACCAACAATGTCGCTTGCTTGATAATTATGCCAACCACTTACCTTTGCTCAGTGCAGTAAAACATTATGCCCAACAGTGGAATAAACTTAATAAAGAATTAGAAATGCTGCAGCAAAGCAAACAGCAGCGTGAAGCAGAACAACAACTCATTCAATACCAGGTAACTGAACTCGATGAGTTCTCATTACAGCCTGACGAGTTTTTAACGCTGGAAAAAGATTATAAACGCCACAGTAATGCGCAAGATTTATTGGACTCAACACTAAGCACATTACAAAGCTTATCCGAAAACGATAATTTTAATATCTTAGATTCACTTAGAGAATGTAGCGAAAATATCAATTCAATCGCACGCGTTGATAATCAACTGACTGATGTAGCCACTATCTTATCAGATACCTTAATTCAATTAGATGAAGCAAATAACGATTTAACGCACTATTATCAGCAACTTGAACTAGACCCTCAAAATTACGCTATCATTGAAGAACGGTACTCTACCGCAGTACAGTTGGCCAAAAAACACCAACTTTCTCCAGAAAACCTAGTTAACTTCCATAGCGAATTAAAACAACAGCTCGCCTCAATATCCGGTGATGAAACGCGCATTAATACTATTATTGAAGAATTAGAGCAGACAAAACTTCACTATATAGAAAGCGCTGAGATTTTATCAGCATCAAGACAAAAGTCGGGTAAAAGCCTGAGCAAACTGATTAGTAAAAGCATGCAAGAACTGAATATGCCCCACGGGCAATTCTGTATTGCCGTTGATAATAATAAAAAACAAGAAAATGGCAAAGATAGTATCAATACCAATGGTATTGATACTATTAGCTTTCAAGTTAGCATTAACCCAGGACAAGCGCTTGAAGCCATGCATAAGGTTGCTTCTGGTGGTGAATTATCACGTATCAGTTTAGCTATGCAGGTTATTTTGGCCGATAAAGTGATCACGCCAACACTAATATTTGATGAAGTCGATGTAGGTATCAGTGGCCCCACAGCGGCTATGGTAGGTAAAAAGTTAAAGCAGCTATCTAAAAATACTCAAGTTATTTGTGTAACTCATTTACCACAAGTGGCATGTAAAGGGCATCAGCAACTCTTTGTGAGCAAATTGACTGATGGTGAACTGACTGAAACTAAAGTTAGTGAACTAAATGAATCAAATCGGGTCAAAGAAATTGCTCGTTTGCTCGCGGGAGATAAAATATCTCAGCACAGTTTAGCAAATGCGCAAGAGCTATTAGCCAGCTAAGCTCATTTACTCACCATCGTTTTAGTAAAAAGGGATCCGGTAACTGGTGAACTACCTACTTTCATTGTCGTGATGCAAATAGAGTTTTTTTCACTGATGTAATAAATAGCTTTGAATCCGTGCTGGGCTTGGGTATTATCCCTGCTCACACTTTTAGCCTGTTTTTTTGAGCTACTTAAAGGTAAATAAATTTTATGTATTTTCGTGTTGCCATTGTTATTACTGCCCTAACCTTATCTGCCTGTTCTAGTTGGGTTTTTCGTTACGATGTTCCCCAAGGTAATTACCTTGAACAAAAGAGTATTGATAAACTACAAGTAGGTATGACCAAGGAACAGGTTAAATTTATTTTGGGTAGCCCTGTTGTTGTAGACGCTTTCAATAATGATACTTGGAATTATGTCTACAAGTTAAAGTCTGGTCGAAGCAGAGATTTCGACATGAAAAAACAATTTATTATTGACTTTTCTAATGACAAATTAGTATCAGCTTCAGGAGACTTTGAGTTATCCGATAAATTTAACACCCCTTTCAATGCTCCTACAGTAGAAACTGAACCTGCTAATGACAATAAGCCCAATGAAGAAGTAAACCCTGTTGTTAAAAGTAAGACTATTGATGGTAAATAGATAAGAAAAAATTAATGAGCTTTTAGCTTGGTAAAACTTAGCTACAAAAAAAACGGCATAAATGCCGTTTTTTTATATCTATTACAAACTAAGTATTTGTAGGTCTATTTTTTAGCATCAACTCTCAAAGGGTTTACACGACCGCCTGTTGTTTTATCAGCGCGTCCTTCTAATTTCGCTTTTTCCGCTCGACGCTTCCTAACATCCTTAGGATCCGCTATCAATGGACGATATACTTCAATTCTATCAAGATCGTTGACAACTTCTGATAGTTTTACCGCCCTATTCCAAACACCTACTTTATTAACTTTTAGGTCAATTTCAGGAAATAAGGCGATAACGCCTGATTCCAAAATTGCTTGTTCGACCGTAGAGCCCTCTGCAACCAATAAGGTTAGTATTTTTTGTTTGTGTGGAACACCATAAACAACTTCTATGGTTACCTTATCGTCGTTCACTGAACCATCAAGACTATTTAACTCACTGTTATCGACAGTCATAATTACACATTAACTCCGTAAATTTCTTTTGCGCGCTGGGTAAACACTTGCACTAAGCTATTACTAAAATGGCCAAATACTTTACCAAAAGCCAAAGAAACGAGTTTGTTTGAAAACTCATACTCTAACTCTAAACTAACCTTGCAAGCCTCATCTGATAAAGGCGTGAGTAACCAATAACCTTCAAGTTTTTTGAAAGGCCCATCAACAAGTGACAAATGAATTTTTTCATTAGATATCAATGTATTTTTAGTAGTGAACCACTTACTTAACCCACCTTTAGACACAAGTAACGCTGCGGTTACTGATTGCTCATCTTTATCTATAACCTTACTGTCATTACAATCAGGCAAGAACTTAGGATAGGCTGGGATATCATTTATTAACTGGTACATTTGATCAACACTGTACATAACTAAAGCACTACGACTTATGGTTGGCATTACTACTCCGCATGTTGCCCCCATTCAATGCCCGACATGATAGCAAAACCTCACAAAAAGCGCATTATTCTGCTAATTTTTATGTTAAAAATAAATTTTTCATGTAAAAGCAGTTTATTCTCAGTATAATCACCGCGTTTGCTGCTTATTGCGGTAAAGGAATGGATGATAAAGATGGCTAAGAAAAAATCAAAAAGCTCTAACAGTAATACTATCGCTTTAAATAAAAAAGCGAGGCACAACTATAGCTTAACGGACAAGTTTGAAGGCGGAATGAGCTTACAGGGTTGGGAAATTAAGAGTATTAGAAGTGGCAAAGTAAATATTTCTGACTGTTACGTACATATTAAAGACCGTGAAGCTTATTTATTAGGAGCTGAAATATCGCCTCTGAATGCAGCTTCTAGTCACGTTGTATGTGATCCAAATCGTGATAGAAAATTATTACTTAACCGTAGAGAGCTAGATAAAATCATAGCGGCTGTTGAACGTGACGGTTACTCTTTGATTGCAACGGCTATGTACTGGAAAGCCTGTTGGGTGAAACTCGAGTTTTACTTGGGTAAAGGTAAGAAAGATCATGATAAACGTTCCGATATTAAAGACAGAGAATGGGCTGTTGATAAAGGTCGTTTAATGAAGAATAAAAACTTAGATCGATAATTTGTTATGCTGTTTGTTAGGTAAGTGGTTAAAAAATACCACGTTGTCTATTTAACTTAAGCGTTGTATAATGCGATCCATAGGTATATCGAACCTATAATAGAAAAAAGAGTTAGAAAAGAAAAAACTTTGGGGCGGATCTAGGATTCGACAAGATTCATGAAACTCAAGGTGCATGCCCAGGGGCGGTTTGCCTGGTAAAAAGCCGCAAAACTATAATTGCTAACGACGATACGTTCGCACTAGCCGCTTAGGCTAGCCATCGCCTTGAAATCTCTCCTATTGGTTAGAGGATCGATGGTCACCCCAAATAGGATAGCGAGGGAAGCACGCTTGAGGCTGAACCGCGAAATAGTATCAAGCTCACCATGACGAAGCCTGTCGCTTGGCGTCTAATTGGTTAAATAAATGAGCGACTAAGCATGTAGTACCGAGAACGTAGGCTTTTTGGACGGGGGTTCGATTCCCCCCCGCTCCACCAAAAGAAGACCTTTTTAGTCTTTTAGTTATACCTAGTAACTTTTAGATTTGGCCGTAGACAAGCAATTGTTTATGATAAGAAACCGCTTAATTGCGGTTTTTTTATGTCTGAAATATAGGGCTTACAAATAGCGATCAATATTAGCTGCAAGGTTTATCCTCTTTGTCTCTGAATTATCTACTCCTATTTGCTTTGCCTATGAATCAATCGGTGTTCCCTACTAATGCAATAGCCACCGTAGAAAGTGATAAACCACAACCTTATGTTTTTCATTTATAACCCTAGTTGCTCCACTTCATTTAACGTCACAATGTAAGATAAGCTTGACCAACAAAGTGACATAAACAATACGGTTACTTCGACCTTATGCTTTTTGGTACCTCGGCGTACTGCGATTAAAATACCGATAGGAAGACCGATCAAAATAGGTGTAGAAGCCAACCCCAAAAGAGCAGACTTATCTGGAAATATCATGGTAGCAATTAGGGAGGCCGCAATAAATAAAAGCTCCTTCTTTTATAAAGAACCCAATTTTGGTTAACGCTTGTTATTCTTTCTAGTTCTTGTTGAAAGTAGGAAGTGGGATCTAATTACATGCATAAATTAAGTATTTGAGGTGTTCTTATGTGTTCTATCCGTTTGCTAATATTATTACTTTGTTGAGTCGCTAACTGAATAATAGCCTCTGCGACATCATATGCTTTCACCGGTTTAAAATCTGCTAACACACCCACCATTAAAGGACTTACCATGTTCAAAACACATTGAAGTACTTTCTCATCCTTTCTTGTTTCTTCACGAGAGCCGACTAATGACCCCGGATGCATAAAGGTAACTTTTTCAAACTCAAGTTGTTGTAACTCTGCTTCCATTTCCCCCTTACAACGGAGATAGTGCGAACGAGAACTGACAGAGGCACCTAGACAAGAGACAACAATGATATGTTTCACCCCAAACGAGTACATTTCTTTGGCAACGTTAACCACTAAATCAACATCAATCGCTCTAAGCTTTTCTTTGCTTCCTGCTTTTTTTAACGTTGTTCCTAATGTGAGCACACCAATAATTGGTGTGCTAGGTACATCACCTTCAGAAGGTATTGATAAATCAGGGCTCAACCATTGAGTCAGCTTGCTGTGCTCTATTGTAATAGGGCGACGTGACAGAGAATAGATATGGTCAACACTTTTATTGTCTAGTGCTAGCTCTACTGTCGATTTACCGATGAGCCCAGTCGCGCCAGCTATTACGATTGATAAACGGTTAGCCATAATATCCCTTAAATAAATAGTTATTTGCTTAAATTCCGTAAAAGAACAATAACACTTCATCCTAAATAAATCAGCCAGTCTACTTATGCATTGTGATCATTTGTAACCCTAAAGATCTTGAATGCATTAGCTAATAATTGATTAATAAACTTGAAGAGGCTTGAGACACTCTTCATTTACGAAGAACTAGCAGGCGTTGTTCTTTCTTTTTCACATACGATGAGGGATAAATAAAATAAAAATATTCAGAGCACTCCCTTACACTCCTACCGCTTAAAAAACATGCTCAGTACGATCACTTTAAAGCGCTTCAGTTTGATGTAATCGATACCCAAGTTATTTATAAGCACTCAAGCAGTACACTATTTTTATTTGTCGGGTTATAATCCCCCCTTAATTTATAATTTGTTAACAAGGTTTCCTCGGCATGGAAAAACGTTTTATTACCGCGCAAGAATTATTAGAAGATTCTTTTCGTGTAGCCGCTAAAGTATTTGAAGATGGCTTTCGCCCTCAGTTTATTGTTGGTATCTGGCGAGGCGGTGCACCGATTGGTATCGCTGTTCAAGAATATTTCGATTTCAAAAAAATAGAAACCGATCACATTGCTGTTCGTACTTCCTCTTATTACGGCATTAATCAGCAAAGTAAAGAAATTAAAGTACACGGCTTACATTACATTATTGAAAATGCTAATTCAGGCGATGGCTTATTAATCGTTGATGATGTTTTTGATTCTGGTCGCAGTATCGATGCCTTAATTAAACAGTTAAAGCAAAACATGCGTAACAATATGCCTCTTGATGTTCGTGTTGCTTGCCCTTGGTATAAGCCTCAAAATTCAAGAGTTGATTTTGCTCCTGACTACTATATTCATACTTCTGATGAATGGTTAGTGTTCCCACATGAATTATCAGGATTAACGCCTGATGAAATCATCAATGGCAAAAAAGATTTAGTCAATATTCAGGATTTATTAGTCTAACGGTTACTTACCTAACACCTAATGAATTATTAAAAGCATGTCATCGCGACATGCTTTTTTTTGGTCAATGAGAACTAAATACAGTCATTATTGATTATCCAAAACACATGTTATATCGCTTTAACTTCTGCAATCATGATGAGTTCTCCTTTTATTCATCACTTAAAACGACAAAAAAACAACAAAAAACATCAAAGTTGCATCCCTCATACTTACTAAATTTTTACTCACTCAAATGATTTTGAATAAAAATAAATATAATTAAAACTTGATCTATATCAATATAAGTTTAAACTTTCAGAAATTACTGAAACTTCAGAACACTATTATGATACTTACTTCAAAAATAGAATCCTTTGTTATGCATTGTGGCGAAATGGGCAGCCGCTGGGGCTTTAACCGTACCGTAGGTCAAATGTATGGCTTGCTAATTATTCATCAAGAGCCATTAACCGCTGTAGATATTTCAGAAGCACTTAATATATCACGCGGCAATGTCAGCATGGGAATCAAAGAACTGCAATCATGGCGTTTAGTGCAAGTTCAGCATAAACCTAAAGATAGAAAAGAGTATTACTCTCCTGCAGGTACCATTTGGGAGATGGCTACCCGAGTATTTGAAGAACGTCGTAAACGCGAAATTGACCCTACCCTTTCACTGTTACGCGATAACTTGTTGGATGAGCCTGCCAATCAGAAGGAAGTGTATGCACAAGAGAAGATGCATGAAATTCATGACTTACTAGAGACCGTCACCCATTGGGCTGGTGAGTTACAAAGCATGAGCCCAGAGAAGCTTAATACCCTGATGAAATTAGGTGCTGGGGTAAGTAAAGTCATCAACCTTAAAGACAAATTAATTAATAAAAGTTAAGTGTCCGCTTAACTTTATTGTCACCATTCAAAGAACATTTTCAATTGACAGCCCAATACTTATAAACATATAAGTGGTGGGCTAATGGAGTCCGTTATGCTTGAAACGCTAATGCTGTCACGCATTCAGTTTGCCGCCAATATAAGTTTTCATATTCTCTTTCCAACAATCACTATAGCGTTAAGTTGGTTTCTATTTTTTTTCAAATTACGTTTTGTTCAAACGGGTGAGCCGGTTTGGATGCGCGCCTATCGATTTTGGGTAAAAATATTCGCAATCACTTTTGCCATTGGCGTCGTTACGGGTATTACTATGTCATTCCAGTTTGGTACTAACTGGCCTAAATTCATGGAAACGGTGGGGAATATTGCCGGTCCGTTATTAGGTTATGAAGTATTAACCGCATTTTTCCTCGAAGCTGGCTTTCTCGGTATTATGTTATTTGGTATGAATAGGGTTTCAGCGAGAGTACACACTTTAGCGACCCTTATTGTTGCCATAGGGACAACCTTGTCTGCCTTTTGGATTTTAGCCCTTAACTCTTGGATGCAAACCCCGCAAGGTCATGAAATGCGAGATGGTGTTGCTTTTCCTGTCGATTGGTTGGCTATTATTTTTAACCCCTCATTTCCTTATCGATTATCGCATATGGTTGTTGCATCAGGCTTAACTGCCGCCTTTTTAGTCGCCGGCATCAGTGCTTATAGATTACTTAAAGGTGACGATAAAAAAGCGCCAAAGCTGACACTAAAAATAGCATTAACCGTGGCAATGTTTTTAACACCTCTGCAAATATTTATTGGTGATATGCACGGGTTAAATACGCTTGAGCATCAGCCACAAAAAATTGCAGCGATGGAAGGCGTGTGGCATACCGAAAAAGGTGCTCCGTTGTTACTTTTCGCTATTCAAGATGAGCAGGAAAAAACTAATCATTTTGAGCTAGCAATACCTAACATGGCAAGTTTCATTTTAACCCATGATCTTCAAGGAGAAATTAAAGGCTTAAATGAATTTGAAGGTAATCATCCACCAGTAGCTCCAGTATTTTATGCCTTTCGAGTTATGGTTGGCGTTGGCATGTTAATGCTAATAGTTTCGTGGGCGGGTCGCATACAACTTTGGCGAAATAAACCTTTGCCACGGTGGTTATTAAAAACATTAGTGGCCATGAGTTTCTCAGGATGGTTAGCGACTTTAGCCGGTTGGTATGTAACTGAAATAGGTAGACAACCTTGGCTAGTCACAGGAATTTTAACGGTTAAAGATGCCGCCACCGATATAGCACCGGGAAATGTTGCTTTATCACTATCCCTATATCTCATTTTATATGTGGTGTTAATGACTGCTTATTTACACACGCTATTTACCATGGCAAAACGTGCGGTTGAAATTGAAGAAATAACAGATGACGAAAAAGTTAAACCTGTAATTACCTCAATGACAGCAAAGGAGAATAATTATGTTTGAAGCTAATTCACTGGCGGTAATTTTTGTTTCACTGATGGGGTTTTCTATCTTGTTATACGCCATTTTAGATGGTTATGACCTAGGTGTTGGGATATTGCTGCCCCTTACACAAAAAGATGATAGCGATACTATGATCGCCTCTATAGGGCCTTTTTGGGATGCTAACGAAACTTGGCTAGTATTAGCCATTGGCTTGCTATTAATTGCTTTTCCCGCTGCCCATAGTCATATTTTTAAAGAGCTCTATTTACCAACCGCAATATTATTAATTAGCTTAGTTTTACGTGGCGTGGCGTTTGATTTTAGAGCCAAGGCAGCATTTAGCCACAAAGCTACCTGGAACAAAGTATTTAAAGTGGGATCATTACTTGCTGCCATGAGTCAAGGTTATATGCTTGGCATGTATGTGATGGGCTTTGAAGACACATTAGCTGCCTATATTTTTAGTTTACTGAGTGCCTTTGGTGTAGCTGCAGCATATGCTTATATCGGTGCCTGTTGGTTGATCATGAAAACAGAGGGCGCGTTACAAGTTCAAGCAGTTAACTGGGCCAAAAAGACCGGAGTTCTATGCTTTATTGGCGTAGTAGCAGTTTCTGCAGTGAACCCATTAATTAACCCTGATGTATACGCGAAATGGTTTGCTTGGCCCACGACCTTATATATTTTACCGTTGCCGATAATGTGTTTTGCCCTATTTGTTTATAGTCAAATGCAACTGAAACTCTTACCGGCTCACAATGATATAGGTTGTTGGCGACCCTTTGTGGCCGCTGTCGTGATTTTTGCGTTATGCTTTTTTGGTTTAGCTTTTAGCTTCTTCCCCTACATTGTGCCGGGTAAGTTAACCATTTGGCAGTCAGCAGCAGCGCCTGAATCACTGAGCTTTATTCTTTGGGGAGCAATCATAGTAGTTCCGGTGATCATCAGTTATACCGTATTTTCATATCGTGTTTTTTGGGGAAAGGTGCAAGAGTTGAGATACCATTAAGTCACTATTAAAATGACTTTTATTAACCAACTGCTCTGGTAGTGTATTTAGTATCAGAGTCGAGTCAGGAATAGATGGCGATTAAGATAGGTAGTCAAGGCAAAGGGTAAACTGACAGAGAAAAGGTATTGTTACCTAACTGCAAAGTAACACAGTTGCGCTTACCTGCTAGGTAGGCACAACTGCTATGAAAAAACCGCTAACAAAGTCACAAACAACCAAATGATAAATACCATTTGGTTGTTAAGTAAAGTGACTTTAGTACTTATCTAACATTAGCTTAATTTAAACTGTGCAACTAAAGCTTTCAAATTAACATTGGCATTAGCTAACTCAATAGTTTGATCAAGACTGTTATTTCCATTTACCACTAACTCATTTGCCATATCGCTAATTGCCGTCATATTTCGGGCTATTTCATCAGAAACACAACTTTGTTCTTCAGCAGCAGTAGCAATTTGTAAATTTAGATCGTTTATTTGACTTACCGATTCATTAATCGAGCCTAAATCATTCGCAACCACTTCTGTTGATTTAGCAACTTCCAAACATGTGGACTTAGTTGAACCCATGGTAGAAATTGCAGAGCTAGAGCCTTCTCGCAATTGTAAAAGAGTATGCTCAATTTCTGTTGTACTGTCTTGAGTTTTGGCAGCAAGTGCCCTTACTTCGTCAGCAACTACAGCAAAACCTCTTCCATATTCACCCGCTCTAGCGGCTTCAATTGCTGCATTTAACGCTAATAAATTTGTTTGACCCGCAATATCCCCTATGACTTTCAATACATTATTGATGTCAGAGGTATTTCGTTCAATTTCAGAAATGCTATTCGAAGTATTTTCAACCTCATTAACTAACCTTGCGACTATTGATGTGGCCTCTCCAACCGATTCTTTGGACTTCAATGCTTGAGTATTGGTTGTTTGTGTAAATGCTGCCGTATCATTACTATTTTGAGCGACATCTTTTGCTGTAACACTCATCTCTTCTATAGCAGAAACTATTTGGTCCGTTTCGATCATATGTGCATTGAGAATGGTGCCATTTGAATCAACTTCATCTCTAAGTTTTTTTATACTAACGTCAATCTCAATACTCGATTGCGAAACATCAAGCATTAACCGTTGTAACTTTTCAATAAATAAATTTATATTCTCAGAAATAAGACCTAGGTCATCGTTATTCTTTACCGGTAAGCGAGACGTTAAATCACCGTTACCTTTAGACAAATCATGTACCATTTCTTTAAGCAATAAAATAGGTCGATACAGTGCTTGTAAAACCAGTAGCAGTACTGCAATTCCAATAATAATCATTACAATAGAAGATACCACGGCTTGATTAAGCGCAGAATCTAAAGAAGCATAAGCAACCGATTTATCAATACCAACGAACAAATACCATTTTTTACCATTTACCAGCTCTATCGATTTAGTAAATGCGATTTTATCCACACCGTTTAATGTGTAGTCTTTCATCATTTCATCTTGTGACAACATTTCTCTTTCAAGATCTGCCATACCTGCATTGCGAAAAGGTGTACCCACGACCACGATTTTAGAAGTCGAAGCCAGTACATTTCCTTCTTCATCAGTAATAACTGATATCGCACCCGGTTGCTTAATTCCTTTTACGGTATCACCTAAAATAGTCAATTCAATATCAGCTAAAGCGACACCATCATTCATCACTTTAATAATTGAAACAACATCATTGCCAGTAGTTGCATCAGGGTAAACTTCTGTTATATCCAATACATTACTGGCTTTAGCTTGACTGTACCAAGGACGCTTTGTCGGATCATATAACTCAAGTTTTGCAACGCCATCAACCCACGCATCACCAACCGATGTTGAATATGCTCTACCATCATCAAAGCCAATATATATAGCACTGACATCACCTGCAGTTTTCGCGAATTTAGCAATACCAACAAAGTTATCTTGATAAGAGCCATTAACATAATTATTAGCCAACTCATCAATTAATTTAGCTTTAGACTGAAACCATGTTTCAACTTTATCGGCTTCATAACGAATCATGCCTTGAGATGTTTCATTTACGTTTTCAACCGTATTATTACGAATTTCATTATAAGACATCCAATTGGAGACTAATAAACAAAAGACGATCAATCCACTCATTGAAACAATCAAAGCACTTCTAAATCCAAGCATTTTTTTCATATTATAACTCTCGATTAATTTTTTTTTATAAACGACATTCAGGTTTAGGACAACAAAATAATAATTCAGTCCTGAATGTACTTTTTCCATACGGGTTGTAATTTTCCATCTCTGTTCAGTGTTGCAAGTTCTTTTGTAAACAGATCAATGACACAGTTTGACGTACCTTTATGAAAGACAAAATTAACATCTGAATCATCTTTTAGTAAATAAAGGGAGGTAACCGTATTTTTTTCAACGCCTAATTTTTTTAGTTGGTAATACGTTACATCTTCTGAATAGGCAATGGCATCTACACGCTTACGCAATAACATTTCCAACATACTGACAGCAGATATTGTTTCAACCTGCTTCGCTGGATTTTTTTGAATATTCAGTAATTTTTGACCGATATCACCTCTTACAACAGCAATAGTTAATTCATCAAAAGTTTTGTTTTGCAGGGTGTCAATATTTGACGTTAAAGCCAAAATAGAAATTTTTGTCGTGGTAGGTAGAGGTACAAGTTGAAACTTACTTGCTCGCTCTGGTGTCGTTACCATAGAAAACGCAGCATAATCAGAGTAACGTTCCATATACATTATCAACCTAGCCCATGGTAAAACAATGATATTATTACCTCTTTTTTTTATGCTAAGTTCATTGTAGATCATAGCTAAAATCTCAGGTACAGCCCCCACTAAACGACCTGATTCATCAAGATAATTATAAGGGGGATAATCTTCTGTTACCCAATGAAGTTTAGATAAAAATAACTTACTTTCACTTTCTGTACACGCAAAGGTTGATGATGTTAATAATAGTAGTATTAAACTAGTTAAAAATTTTATCATTTATAAATGCCTGAGTGTAATACCAGTCGGACTACTTTATTGATCCATTCGGTATAAGTTATTTGTAGGCTCAATAAGCGTCCTACCAACAATCAATTGTTATCTTTATTTTCTTCCTTTGCTATATAAATACATCCTAGTATGCGAGGTAAAAAACAATTGAATTTATATTTTAAGAATAAAGTATAGTCAAAGATTACCTATAGTTAAGTATAATTTTCTCTATATTCTATTACTGCCCATTAGTGCTGTACTCTTGGCTCTGATGGTAGAGAAGTTAAAGAATATTATAGGTGCTTAAAACTTGATTGGTTTAACAGGTATGATGATAAAAATTGTCAGGATTAAACGATGAATATCGTTCAATCCTGTTAAAACTTGGATTAAGATAGGCTAACTGTGAACGCTATCTTATATCACTAACTTCAGCCTCTAAAATAGCGCTGCTCAACAAATGGCATTTTTTGAATTAGCATAGGCAGTTTTTTACCGCGAACTTCGGCAAAAATTTCCGTATCTAATACTGCATATTGAGTTTGAACATACCCCATGGCAATGGGAGAGCCTTTAGTTGGTCCAGCGGTACCACTGGTTACTACGCCAATTTCGTCGCCTTGGGTATTGAATAATTTAACACCTTCTCGTACAGGGGCTTTACCTAAACCAACCATACCGATGCGTTTACGAGCAACGTCTTTTGTTACGATTTGATCAAGAATAATGTCTGCGCCTGGGAAACCACCAGCACGTGCACCATCAGTACGTCTTATCTTGCTAATTGCCCATAACAAGCTTGCCTCAACTGGCGTTGTTGTTTGGTCAATATCATGGCCATATAAACATAAACCTGATTCTAAACGAAGAGAATCACGTGCGCCTAAACCAATCCACTCAATTTCTTCCTCAGCTAACATCAAGCGAGTAATACGCTCAGCATGTTCACCAGGAATTGATATTTCAAAGCCATCTTCACCCGTATAACCAGCTCGGCCGATAATACATTGAGCGCCAGCGAAATCTACTACACGAGAATCCATGAATACCATATCAGCAGACTCAGGCAATAAGCGTTTTAATACTTCACCTGCTTTTGGTCCCTGTAAAGCCAATAAAGCACGGCCTTCTAGGATTTCTATTTTAACATCTGCAGGCAGGTGTTTTTGCATGTGCGCAATATCTTGCGTTTTACATGCGGCATTAACTACAACAAATAAATGGTCGCCAAAGTTGCTCACCATTAAATCATCAAGTAAACCACCTTGCTCATTAGTAAATAGCGCATAACGCTGTTTACCTTGTGGTAAATCGATAATATCAACCGGCACTAATGTTTCTAATGCGGCCGCAGCATTTTTTCCAACTAGTTTTAATTGTCCCATATGAGAGACATCGAACAATCCTGCTTGAGCACGAGTATGTAAATGCTCTTTCTTAACGCCCATTTCGTACTGTACAGGCATATCATAGCCAGCAAATGGTACCATTTTGCCGCCAGCTTCAATATGAAGGTCGTAGCATGGAGTTTTGAGCAGTTCTTGATTTGATTCAGTCATGAGATCTCCGTGAACCGCCCGTGAAGGGCGGCCCAAAGTATGGTTTGAAATAGCAGGAAATTAGTCTGCTTGTTTTGTCATTTCAGCAGGAGCTTCGCCGCCGCTAGTAAAGTATTCACGAGTTAATTTAATCACTACCGGACTTAGTAAGACTAGTGCGATTAAGTTAGGAATTGCCATTAACGCGTTCATTGTATCGGCAAGTAACCAGATGAATTCTAACGAACCAACAGCGCCAACAGGTACAACTAAAATCCAAAGAATACGGAAAGGCATAATAGCTTTAACACCAAAGAAGTACTGTACACACTTCTCACCGTATACACTCCAACCTAGTATAGTTGTAAATGCAAAAACTGTAAGAGCAATAGCTACAATGTAGTTACCATATGGAATCGCTGTGGCAAAAGCATTCGAGGTTAATTCAGCACCCGTTGAACCAGATGTCCACTCACCAGAAACAACAATAGCTAAACCGGTAATTGTACAAACAACTAAAGTATCAATGAACGTTCCTAACATTCCCACAAGGCCTTGAGCTACAGGGTTATTAGTTTTAGCCGCTGCATGAGCAATAGGAGCACTACCTAAACCAGCTTCATTTGAGAAAACACCACGAGCCACACCGAAACGAATAGCAGCCCAAACAGCAGCACCGGCGAATCCACCTTCAGCAGCAGTTTCTGTAAATGCACTTTCAAAAATTAGAGCGATAGCTGCAGGAAGTTCAGCAGCATGTACGAATAAAACAACAACACCAGCACTGATGTAGAATATAGCCATTAATGGAACAAGTTTACCGGCAACATCACCAATACGTTTAATACCACCCATAAGCACTAAGCCTACAAGTACCATTAGAATAATACCGGTAGCTGCAGGCGGAACACCAAAGCTACTTTCAAGTGCGTTTGCAACTGAGTTTGATTGTACTGTATTACCGATACCAAAAGCAGCGATAGAACCAAATAGTGCGAATGCACCACCTAACCAGCCCCATCTGCTTGATAAACCGTTTTTAATATAGTACATCGGACCACCGATTTGGTTACCGTTTGCATCAACTTCACGATAACGAACTGCCAATACAGCTTCAGCAAATTTAGTCGCCATACCTACTAAGGCAGTACACCACATCCAAAATAGTGCGCCTGGGCCACCTAGGAATATAGCAGTTGCAACACCAGCGATATTACCAGTACCGATAGTTGCGGATAGTGATGTCATTAATGCATTAAAAGGGCTGATTTCGCCTTTAGCATTTTTATCTTCATCTGGAATACGACCTGTCCAGAGCAACCTAAAGCCTGTTACTAACTTAAGGATCGGCATGAATCGTAAACTGACCATTAAGAATAAACCAACACCAAGTATCATAACTAGCATGGGGACACCCCAAACCAAGCTATTGAGACTGGAAATTAAACCCGTTAAAAATTCCATAATTATTTCTCTCTGTTGTAATAATTTGTTTATATTTATGTATCAACCTAGTGTTGATTTTATTATTTTGTAAATAATCGAAGACTTTCAAAGAAGACGAACAAAAGTTTCCAATAGGAAACAAGCTAGCTAAAAATATGAGGAATTGCAAGTTTTAAATTGGAATAGTTGAGCTTTATTTTTTGTAATTATAGTGATTATAAAATAAAACACTTGTTCTAAAATAAGCATTAATAGCTTTGAATACAAGGCATTATGAGATGTGCCTTTGTGGTATTCAATTGACTTTAGCAGGAACTAAAGACAATTGACTTAATCTGACGGGTAAGCGTTATTCTGCAGTAATCCACAATATCAATGCATCCTATTTGCTAGTCGATATGACAAGGTGCCCCATGGTCGCATCGTAATAGGCACTGTCTCCCACAACTAAGGTTGCAGGCTCATAAAATTCAGTCAGCAGTTGAACTTCTCCCTCCAAAACCAGCAGGAACTCCTCACCTTCATGACGAACCCACTCACCAAAATGGTCAAAGTTTCGCGCATGAACTCTACTTTTGTATGGCATCATCTTTTTGTTTCTAAGCTGAGTAGACAACAGTTCATGCTCGTAGGTTAGCGTGGCGTGGGGCCGTCCTTGCCCATTTAGGGTTACGTCTCTTCGACCCGTCACCTTAGTTTCTTTAGGTTTGGTAAATAATTGGGGTAACTCAATATTAAGCCCCGAAGCCAACTTTTGCATGACGCTAAACGTTGGTGAAATTTGTTCATTTTCAATCTTTGACAAGGTAGAACGCGCCAATCCAGTGCGTTTACTTGCTTCTTCAAGCGTCAATTTATTTTCAGTTCGAATCGCTTTAAGCTGCACGCCTATCGTCGCTTTCTCTACCACTCGCTTATTATTTTCATTATCCCCAATAGTCATTGAAGGATACTTATCAACCTTATCATGCTCGCTCATCGTACCACCTAGCTAAATATTTCGTTTAAACAATAGTGGCACATTAACAACCTATACAGAACTCTTTTAGGAAACTATCAAGGGGATAGCGCTACATTGACTAGACTTTATTGAAATAAAGTTTCCTATAGGAAACTTTTATTTGCATTTATAAATATTGCCTGTTATGTTTTATACGTGTTCGAAATTCAATCAATACGAAAATCAGTACTAGAAAGATGTTTGGTTCACGAGCACTTCTAGGTAAAAGGTATAGCACCGACAATATCTCCGCCTTTGATAAAGCATTCTAACGATGCGTCAAACAGGCATAGATATGATAAATAAATATAACGAAATGTCTCAGGGTGGTTTAGCAATAAACGCAGTAACCTGTAAATAAAGACTATCAAACATAATCATTAGGTTACTGAATGCATATTCATAACGCTTAACTATTGAGGAATACAACAATGAAAAACACTTACACATCTGGTGAACTAGAACAATTTTTTTCAAGCAAACTCTCTTCTACTGATGGCGCCGTTCAAGTGGCTATAGACCTTGAAGAAGCGCGTCAAAATCAGCAAATAGAATTAATCGCTTCAGAAAACATTGTTTCAAAAGCAGTTATGGAAGCTCAAGGCACGGTATTAACAAATAAATACGCTGAAGGTTATCCTGGCCGTCGTTACTATGGTGGCTGTGAACATGTTGATCTAGTTGAAACGTTGGCGATTGATCGAGCCAAGCTTATCTTTAAAGCTGATTACGTTAACGTACAACCTCATTCAGGCGCACAAGCTAATGGCGCAGTAATGCTTGCCTTAGTAAAGCCGGGCGATACTATTTTAGGCATGTCACTTGATGCCGGCGGCCATTTAACCCATGGCGCTAAACCTGCTCAATCAGGAAAGTGGTTCAATGCAATTCATTACGGCGTTCGCAAGGATGATATGCGTATTGATTATGACCAAGTATTAGCACTTGCTAAAGAACATAAGCCAAAAATGATCATCGCTGGTGGCTCAGCAATTCCTCGTCAAATAGATTTTGCTAAGTTCCGTGAAATTGCCGATCAAGTTGGTGCCATCTTAATGGTTGATATGGCCCATATTGCTGGCTTAGTAGCTGCGGGCGCACATCAAAACCCACTACCTTTCGCAGATGTTGTTACTACCACAACGCATAAAACATTAAGAGGCCCTCGTGGCGGCTTAATTTTAACCAACAATGCAGATGTCGCGAAGAAAATTAATTCGGCTGTATTCCCTGGTTTGCAAGGTGGCCCATTAATGCATGTTATTGCTGCAAAAGCAGTCGCTTTAGGCGAAGTACTAGAACCATCTTTTGGTGCGTACATCAAGCAAGTATTAAGCAACGCTAGAGTGCTAGCTAGCACATTGCAACAAAGAGGTTGTGACATAGTTACTGATGGAACTGATACCCATTTAATGCTGGTTGACTTACGTCCTAAAGGATTGAAAGGAAATACCACAGAAGAAAGTTTAGAACGAGCAGGCATTACTTGTAACAAAAATGGTATTCCATTCGATTCAGAAAAACCTATGGTAACTTCTGGTATTCGTTTAGGTACTCCAGCAGGTACTAGTCGTGGTTTTGGTAATGAAGAGTTTGAATTAATTGGACAGTGGATTGGTGATGTTCTTGATGGTTTAGTTGCAAACCCAGAGGACAATAGCGTAGCAGAAAAGAAAGTTTTACAGCAAGTTCAAGAACTTTGCTTGAGATTTCCACTATATAGCTAAGCAACGAATTAATACCACGATAAGCTCAACTATAAAAATAGGATTACTATCATGAGCACAGCAGAAAAAGATTATCAATTTGCCCCAAGTCACGAGTGGGTTAAAAATAACAATGACGGTACCGTTACTATCGGTATTTCAAACCATGCGCAAGAGTTGTTAGGTGATGTTGTTTTCATTGAACTACCTGAGCAAGGCGATGAAATAACTGCCGGTGAACAATTTACACTCGTAGAATCAGTAAAAGCCGCTTCAGACGTATACGCGCCTGTATCGGGTGAAATCATTGAAATTAATGAAGCACTAGAAGACTCACCAGAGTCAATTAACCAATCCGCATTTGTTGAAGGCTGGATTGTAAAAGTTAAGCTTTCAGAGCCTGAGCAATTAGAAAGTTTACTTAGTTATGAGGCATATAATGCCGGTATCCAAGACTAATCAGATATCTGCACATGCTTAACATTTACTAGACGTTATACTGGAGTTTTCATGACTAACAACAATTTATTAGCACAACTGAACGATAATTTAGATTTTATCAGTCGACATAATGGCCCTGATCGAGCCCAACAACAGCATATGTTAAAAACGCTGAAAGTAGACTCTATCGAACAAATGATCGATAAAACAGTGCCAGATAATATTCGCCTTTTGCAGCCAATGGCATTAGCAAAACCACAAAGCGAAGTTGAAATGTTGGCAACACTCAAAGGTATAGCTTCAAAAAACAAAGTAAACAGAAGTTATATTGGACAAGGGTATTATGATACCCATGTTCCTCACGTTATTTTACGTAATGTGTTCGAAAATCCTGGCTGGTATACCGCTTATACGCCTTATCAGCCAGAAATTTCACAAGGTCGTTTAGAAGCACTACTTAATTTTCAACAAATGATCACTGATCTTACCGCAATGGAATTATCCAATGCGTCTTTGCTCGATGAAGCCACCGCAGCTGCAGAAGCCATGAACTTATGTAAGCGTGCCAGTAAAAACAAAAGTAACGTCTTTTTTGTTAGTGACGATGTTCACCCACAAACATTAGATGTGATCAATACACGAGCAAAATACTTTTCTTTTGACGTTGTGGTAGCACCATGCTCAGAACTAGAAAATCATGATGTATTTGGTGCTTTGTTGCAATATCCTGGCACAACAGGACAAGTACACAATTTAGAAGACATCATAGAACAAGCCCATAGCAAAAAAACTTTGGTTGCAGTTGCCGCTGACTTACTCTCTTTAACTGTACTTAAAGCGCCTGGAGAAATGGGCGCTGATGTTGTTATAGGGAGTGCTCAACGTTTTGGTGTTCCCATGGGTTACGGTGGTCCACACGCTGCTTTTATGGCCACTAAAGAAAAATATAAGCGCACTATCCCTGGTCGAATTATCGGTGTTTCAATTGACTCAAAAGGTCAGCCTGCTTTGCGTATGGCTATGCAAACACGAGAGCAACATATTAGGCGAGAAAAAGCCAATTCGAATATTTGTACCGCGCAAGCATTACTTGCCAATATGGCATCCTTTTATGCCGTGTACCATGGTCCACAAGGGCTGAGGAAAATGGGTAGACGCGTGAATCGTTTAACATCAGTGCTCGCTGCGGGTTTACAAAAAGCAGGTATTGAACTGGTACATAATGATTTCTTCGACACTATTACCCTACAAACAAATGAACAAACTGATGCGATTTATCAACGCGCATTAGCTGCAGATCTTAATTTGCGCTTATTGCCTAACCAACTTGGCATTAGTTTGGATGAAACCACGACAGCCGCTGATGTAGAGGCATTATGGTTAGCTATCACTGAAAAATCATTTAACGTTGACGATATCGAACAAACACTAAGTGCAGAGTTTTGTAACATACCTGCTGATTGTCAGCGTACTAGTGAGTATTTAAGCCACCCAGTATTTAATAGTTATCACAGTGAAACGCGAATGTTGCGTTATTTAAAAAGTCTTGAAAATAAAGACTTTTCATTAACTCACGGCATGATACCGCTGGGCTCATGTACAATGAAGCTCAATGCTACTGCTCAGATGATCCCTGTTACCTGGCCTGAATTTTCACGAATGCACCCTTTTGCTCCAAGCGATCAATGTACAGGTTATGAAGCCCTAGCCGAAAGCTTTAGCGATATGCTAATAGAAGTGACTGGATATGACGCTTTTTCATTACAGCCAAACTCTGGTGCTCAAGGAGAATATGCAGGACTTATTGCTATTCAACGTTACCATGCCTCTCGAGGTGATAATCATAGAAATATCTGTTTAATACCAAGCTCTGCCCATGGAACTAACCCAGCTAGTGCTTCAATGGTATCAATGCGTATTGTACTTGTTAATTGTGATAAAGAAGGCAATGTTGATGTCAATGATTTGAAGGAAAAGATAAACCTTCACCGTGATCAACTATCTGCAATGATGATCACTTATCCTTCAACACATGGCGTTTATGAAGAGAGCATCAAAGAAATTTGCGAGCTTATTCATGAAGCTGGTGGTCAAGTTTATCTTGATGGTGCCAATATGAATGCACAGGTAGGGTTAACTTCGCCTGGCTTTATTGGCGCTGATGTTTCTCATCTCAACCTACATAAAACATTTTGTATTCCACACGGCGGCGGTGGCCCAGGCATGGGACCTATAGGTGTTAAATCACATTTAGCTGACTTTTTACCAGGGCACAGTGTTACCAATACAGTAGGCGCAGTATCAGCAACCGCACTAGGTAGTGCTTCTATTTTACCTATTTCTTGGGCCTACATTGCTTTAATGGGCGCTGAAGGACTAAAATCAGCCACTGAGCTCGCTATTTTAAATGCTAACTACATTATGGAAAAACTCAGTCCGCACTACCCTGTTTTATTTAGAGGCAAGCAAGGACGTGTTGCTCATGAATGTATTATTGACATCAGACCATTGAAAGAATCTTCCGGTATCAGTGAAGAAGATGTTGCGAAACGTTTAATGGATTTTGGCTTTCATGCGCCAACCATGTCATTTCCTGTCGCTGGCACGTTAATGATTGAGCCAACTGAGAGTGAGTCTTTAGAAGAATTAGACAAATTTATTGATGCACTGATTACTATTCGTCATGAAATAGCGAAGGTTGAAGATGGTACTTGGACACTTGCCGATAACCCATTAGTCAATGCACCTCACACATTAAACGATCTAACCGACAGTGACTGGCCTCGTGCTTATTCACGCTTAACAGCTTGTTATCCGAGTAGTTGCCCAAGCCAACCAAAATTTTGGCCAACAACTAACCGTATTGACAATGTCTACGGAGATCGAAACCTAATTTGTAGCTGTCCTCCGATTGAGAGCTACCAATCAAATGATACATAAGTATCTATAATAAACTAGCGCGTAACTTAGCTAATATAAGTTATTCGCTTGAATAAATAACTAACTACAACATGAATACGGGGAAAACCATGAATAACTTTAAAATTAAAAAATCATTAATCGCTTTAGCACTTGTTTTACCAGCCTTTGCTTCTTATGCAGAAACCTCTGAAGAAAGCTTAAAAAAACAGCTTACTGAAATTCAAACGCGTTTAGCACAATTAGAAGAGTCTAAAGAGCCAGCGGCTACTTCAGACAATACCTCTATTAATTTTTACGGTTCTTTACGTCCAACTTTTGGTCTAACAAGCACTGATTCTGCTGATAGCTGGGATGTTGGTGATGCATTATCACGTATCGGTATCGCAGCAGAGCATAAATTAAGCAATGGTATGACTGGTTTTGCAAAAGGTGAGTTTAAAGTTCAAATTCAAGGTGATGCGAGTTTTGGCGATGCACGTAAAGCATATGTTGGTATAAAGGGTGATTTTGGTCGTGTTGCCATTGGTAAACAAGATACTACTCAATACGCAATCATTGGTGACCCAGTTGATATTTTCAACCGTGCATCAACACCACTTGCCTATGATGACGCTAGCCCATTCCGTCAACAAGAAATGGTTAGCTACAGAAAGAATTTTGGTAACTTAGAATTTCGCATTGAAGGTCAATTCAAAGGCGAAACTGATATTGAAGGTAGCGATTTAGTTAACGGTGGTTTTAAATATAGTGGTGATAGCTTTACTTTAGCTGCTGCTTACCTAACTAGAGACATGCCTGGTACTGATGAAAACACAGTAGGTGTATCTGGTTCAAAATCATTTGGTGACTTATATGTTGCCGCTGCTTACCAAGACATTGACCGTGGTGGTAATGGTCAAGATAGAACGACTATTGATTTAGTTGGCGCATATAAAATTAATGAAACCTATAAAGTTAAAATGGGCTATTCTATTTTTTCAGACGACTTAGTACCTGTTGACAGTAAAGAAATCACTCGCATCAATGCCACAGTAGAATGGCACGGTAGCCCAGATTTCTACTTATTTGCTGAAGTTCAAAACAATAGCTATGATGATGAAGTTGCAGGTAGTAAAGAAGACAGCAATCAATTTATCGTAGGTATGCGTTACAACTTTGATTATAGCTTTTAAGTTAGTTTAAGCAGTCCTATTAGGATTGTTATCACTTAAGCAAAGTTGGATAGGTTACCAATATGGTCTAGGTAATCTATCCAATAAATAAAATTTGTAATAAAAAAGTCATTGTTAAGTATATTTAACAATGACTTTTTTGATCTTTATCACTGATATCACACAAGCGCTGAGATAGTGATAAAACAGAACAGTAACAATATTAGTTAGTTTATCGCTAACAATTCAACATCAAAAGTTAATAATGAACCTGGCGCTATTTTTCCTGCCGCGCTATCTCCATAAGCTAAACTTGACGGAATATAAAAACGTGTTTTCTCACCAACAACCATCAACTGAACACCTTCAGTCCAACCTTTGATGACTTGGTTTAAACCAAAGCTAATTGGCTCACCTCTATCTACTGAGCTATCAAATACTTTTCCATTAAGCAAAGTCCCGTGATAATGCACTCTAACTTTCGAAGAAGCACTTGGGTGCTCAGTGCCACTGCCCTCAGTTAACACTTTGTATTGTAAGCCAGAAGCTGTTTCTAACACCCCTTCTTCACTCTTATTAGACACAAGAAAATCACTGCCTAATGTTGCATTTAATTGGGCCGCCTTTTTGTTGCTATTTTGTCGCATGAAGGTGAACACAACAATACCAACAACAATCGCCAATAATATAAATTTACTCATTTAATAACACCTTTATTAACTCCTTTGTAGAGTTGCTTATTTAAAAATGCATGCTACTTAATTCTTCGCTAATTTACTAGCTCAAAGACCTCAAGTTTGTTTATTCATTTGTTTGCCTTTCTATTGATTAAGGTCAATCTTAGTAGATTGCTTAATACAGCAAGATGCCCTAAATTAGTGACATTAAATGTAAGATTTTAAAGGATTAAAAAGCATGAAGTATATAGTTATTGCACTGGCCGTAATGCTACTGGTTAGCTGTAGCAGCATCTCTGATTTTCCAACGATAGATGATCCTCAACTTGAGTTAACAAGTATCAAACATCAATACGCCGATGAATTAGCTAATATACACGTAGGTGATTATATCGATTTTGTTGCTAAGCAATTTCCCAAGATGTTCATCGCTTCAGATAATATGAAAAATACTATTTATGAGTTCAATTACCAACAACAGTATCTTTTAGTTGCTAATAATAGCGATCAAACAAAAACGTATACTCAAACACTGCGTTTTTATTTCATCAATCAAAAGCTTGCCCATTGGCAAGTAAAGTAGCTGAAAAGAAAACCCATAAAGAGCAGATGTTTTATAGGCTATTTATGGTTTTAACGTTCGCTAAATTTTAATCAACTGAATTAGAATTGATACCGCTCTGCTGCTGCTAATAACTTTTTAGCCGTCAACTTACTGTTGGCACAAGCATTAATATCTTTTTTATTAAACACCAGTATTTGATCTTTGAAACCTCGGTCCTGTTGGTTGCCTGCACCTTTAATGATGAAGCTAACATACTCTTTACTTGGTACTTCTCGTAAGCCATTACCGTATAAGCATAATGTTTCAACTAAAGCGTTATTAAGAGCCGAAAAATGTTCCTTTCTTGCTTTGGTTTGAGCAATTTGTTGCGCTTCTCGCTGCTTGTTTAATTTAGTAACTTTTTGCTCAAGCTTAATTTTATTTTTATCCAAAGTAACGCGGTCCACTTCCAGCTTTTTAAGCTCAGCAGTCAACTCGTTTTTAACCTTTTTCTCAGCACGTTGTAATTGGTACTCAATATCTTTACGTTGTCGATCAATATCACGAATTTCGTAAGCAATTTCACGTTGTTCACTGCGAAGCTCTCTAGCCCCTTCTCGCTGTTGCTCAAAAACTTCAATAACACGTTCGATCTCATCTTCATGCTCTTCAAAATCAATAACGAAATCTTCATCGTTTGAAATAACAATTCGTTCGCCACCACTAACCGGAGCAACTGCTGCTAATGAAGCTAATGGCTCTAATGACTCTAATGGTGCTAATGGCGCTACCATTTGAAAAAACTGACGATGTGAGGATCCTCCACGAGTAGAATTAATGGTAAAAATGGCTCCCTGCCCTTGCAAGTAAACACTATCAATCGAACGAATCAATGATTGTTGCGAGTTTTGTGTCGCTTTAGCCGATGACAATATAATGTCATTCATAATATTTAATTGCTTGTGCAAATTATCATAGTTTTTATCTGCGCCTTGAGCGCTAAATGCTAGTAACAGTGAAGTGCTCACTAGCGCAAATTTTGCCTTTACTTTAGCGACATTGCTTCGAGAATTCGACTTTGGCAATAACGTTGCTGATGTATTCATAAATATCCTCTTTATAGGTTGTACTGATATCTGTTTTATTTTGCTAAGTTCGCCAAAGCTAACGTAGCCATAATAGGTGGTAATTTTCTAAAGCTAACCTTTATAGTTAACTGGCTTAGTTAAGTTAGTATCTGTATCGCTACTTTGTTCTAGCCCAATATTTTTAAGACTAATTTCTCGTTCAAGTTGTTGGAATTTAATTTTCTGAGTTAATTGTTCATCTTGTCGTTGAGCATTTAAAAAACTAATGAAGTCACTCATATCTTCTTTTCGCTCTTTTCTCGAAGCGCCAATCACGTAACCCGCTAAAGCAAGGTTATTGCTTTGCTGCTGCATGCTAAGATCTGTACGGTAGTTAGCTAAAATAACTTGTTGCTCCGCCGCAAATTCACGTAACTTTAAATTCACTAATCTTTCGATGTCAGTATTATCTTTGTTTGCTAAAGTACTGGTTAACTGGGCAGTTACCTTTTGCTGAACTTGTTGATCAATTATCGCGGTTACTTGTTTATCAAATGCTTGTTGATCAAAGCCTTTATCCTGCATAAAAGTCATTACAATGGTTATAGCAACTGCTGAGCACACCATTGATAACGAAGGAACACCCAACCACAGTCCCCAATTAATGGAATGACCTTTAGTTTTGTTCATTTCCGTTTCAAAATGCTGTTCAAATGCTTGTGCTCTATGCCAATCAGGCACTTCTTGCTCAGCTTCAACACTTGCTTGATGGGCAAGTTTTTCACTAAATAATGCTCGTTCATGTTCACTCATTTGAACATTCGTTGATTTTGGCTTAGACATACTCCACCCCTACCTTGCTAATTGGATCATCTACTAATTGCAGTTTTAATTTGTCGAGTGCGCTATAAAGTTGTGATTTTGCCGTATTAGTTGAGATGCCTAACTGCTGGCTAATATCTTCAAAAGTACATTGTTGAAAAAACTTTAACTCAACTACCAATTTTTGCTTGACGGGCAAATGCTGCATGGCCTCTAACAGAGCACTACCTTGTTGCTGAATTTGTAAGTTTTTTTCTAAACATACTGACTCTTCATCTTCTTGCTCTGGCACATCATCCAGTGATTGCATCGGCCGTTTTCGTCGGTAATACTCGAGACAACGATAATGAGCGATTTTAAATAACCAATTCTTAAAAGGGCACTCACCGCGAAATTTAGATAAATTTCGAAATAATGCGATGAAAATATCTTGCATCAAATCCATAGCATCTGCCGGATTATTCACCATACGTAAAGCGTAGTTATAGAGATTTTTCTCATAACGCTTTACTAGTGTTAGCCATGCAGACTTTTTGCCTTTTAGCGCTTGCGCTATGAGCGTTTCATCACTTCTTTCAAACACAAAGGCTCCTCGTTGTTATTTACATTTTGATTAGGTCATCATCTGTAACATAAGCTTCATTCTTACTTAGGTTCAACTATAAAGTAGTGTTGGTTAGTAAAATAGTTTGAAAATAATTTTTTTATTTTTATATCTTGTTTATCACTCATAGCAAACCGATTTCTCTCAATGCCGTATCGTCAAGCTATGCACATAAAAAAGCCCTTTACCGTAATTATCGGTAAAGGGCTTTCATCACTAATCGTTAACACTCAAAGTCATAACCAAGAGGAGTCGCTAACAATATTAGTATTCTGGTGTTAGCATTCAGGTATTAAAATTTCATCACCACACGGCCGGTAATTTCACCATTTATCATCTCTTCAAAAATATCATTAATATCTTCAAGAGACTTTTCAATTGTAATGGCTTTTACTTTTCCGCGAGCAGCAAAGTCTAAACATTCAATCAAATCTTTACGTGTACCAACAATAGAGCCAACAACACTAACGCCATTAAGCACAGTATCAAAAATAGGTAATGGCATATCTTCAGGGGGTAAGCCAACTAACACACACTTACCACCGCGACGAATAACTTTATAGCTTTGTTCAAAACCGCTTTTACTTACCGCAGTGCAAATACTGGCATGAACGCCTCCGGTTTCAGCGAGGACCTTAGCAACAACATCATCTCGTTTAAAGTCTAAACAAAGTGAGGCACCCAATTTTTTAGCAAGCTCTAATTTGGCCTCACCTGTATCAACCGCAATAACATTTAACCCCATGGCAACGGCATACTGTACGGCTAAATGCCCTAAACCACCGATACCAAAAATAGCGACCCATTCACCCGGTTTTGCGGTAGAAACTTTAAGTGCTTTATACGTAGTAACACCTGCGCAAAATAAGGGTGCGGCATCAACATAATCAATACCATCTGGAATTTTTACCACATAATTACCATCTGCTTTACAGTATTCGGCATAACTGCCGTCCACTGAATAACCAGCATTTTGTTGCGATAAACATAAGTTTTCATCACCTGTTAAACAATAATCACAATGACCACACGCACTATAAAGCCAAGGAATGCCTACACGGTCGCCTAATTTACAATGACTGACCTGATCGCCTACTTCAACTATTTCGCCAACGCCTTCATGGCCCGGCACTAATGGCATTTTAGGTTTTACCGGCCAGTCTCCGTGACACGCATGCAAGTCGGTATGGCAAACGCCACAGGCATGGATCTTAACTAATACTTCATGGCTTGAAATCGTTGGCTTATCGAGTTGCTCAATTTCAAGTTTACCCTTAAATTGATGATTAACTGCTGCTTTCATAGTTGAACTCCTTTTTCAGTAATGAGGGGGTTTACCGTATAATTCATTGTAAAACCTCTGCTTAATAAGACCACGATATAGATCAATAAAAGCGCTTGAAAAAGCACTGTCTATTATCAATGAAATCTAACGGGTTTAGTTTAGGCGTTTAAGGGATAGTGATATATGAAATAACGTCGTCCCTTAATTAACTGTTTAATAGCGTTCAGGTTAGCTGGAGAGTATTACTTTTATATGACAGTTATCGGTTATTGAATAAAGAAGATAATGAGAGGGGAAAGCATAAAGAGTATGTTTAGAATCGCCATCCATGGCTTAAATATATAACAGAGTATTTTATATCGTCATCATAGTAACGTCAGTTCTTTTATAGAAAAGTACTGACATTAAACAACATGAGAAATTCAGTTTGTAACCTAATGCAATTTTATCAGATGCGTTTATACGGCTTCTGCTTCATCGCCCCAAGCACTTGCCAAGTTTAGGCTTAGAAATAATAGCCGATATTGATGTTCAATCGCTTATTCCAATCATCAGCATTGCCGACTAAAGTACCACCGAGAAATGGCTGATTTTTAGCAATAACAAAGTCAACATAAGCGTAGACGCCACCAGCACTAATTGCAACGCCCGTTGCATTCATTGTTGTATCGTCTAATCCGGCTGATTTATCAGTTATTAAGTTGTAATCGTTATAGTAAGTCAGGTTAGTGATAGGCCCAAGAGACACTGACTGGCTATAAGATAGGTTAAGGTTATATGCCGTAGCTTCCGTTGGAATTGTGTCATAGAATGCCCAAGCGCCTACAGCAACAGCATCAGAGCCGTTGTCTAGGTCATATTCATACTCTGAAGCTTGGAACATAATACCAATGTTTTCAATTTTGCTCTTTACATGAAAAGCATATGCTGTGTGATCGCCTACAGAGCCAACACCTGAGCCACCTTCAAGATCACCAGATAATAATGAGACACCCACTTCAGTATTAGAGAAGAAATTATAAGTATATCTTAAGTTTATGGTATTACTTTCGCCCATTTGTTGTGCTGGTGCGCTGTAAATACCTTCACCACTAGCATAGTCGCGTATGCCAACTACATCATAAGAATAGCGATGAGTTTTGTCACCTGAATACCCGTCAACACCACCTTTTTCATCATTTAAGAAATAGGCAACACGGATATCATGTTTGTCATACTTACCTATAAATGATA
>NZ_VOLT01000035.1 GCF_007954275.1 Colwellia demingiae
TGATGGGGCTATAGCTCAGCTGGGAGAGCGCCTGCCTTGCACGCAGGAGGTCAGCAGTTCGATCCTGCTTAGCTCCACCATCTTGTATCTTTTACTAAAGAAAGAGACCAAATTTAAATACACTTTTAAAGTGATTTTAAATTTGGTTTTTTAAACCACGAATTATGCCGAATGTGTGCTGATTTGAAGTTCTTTAACAATCTGGAAAGCTGATATAAATATCGGTATTTATATGCTACTTATTATTAGTAAAGGGTGTCGCGCTCATTACTTCTAAAATACGTAGGTGATTATAAATACCAAGCTGTTATGACACTCTCTTATCGTGAGTGTTGTGATGGTGATAGTGCGTTCTCCCAAGAACGTATTATCGAATTCATACTGTTCGAAAGAACATGATGTCTTATCAAGTAACTCATCCCATTTGATATTAATTTAGATAATGGTGAGTACGTGAAAATGTCAGACTTTACAATTACCCCGGATTAGTCTCCAGGGTGCACTTCGTTTTCAAATCTTCGGATGAGACTATTTAGGGTTGTATGGTTAAGTGACTAAGCGTATGTGGTGGATGCCTTGGCAGTTAGAGGCGATGAAGGACGTGTTAATCTGCGAAAAGCTTTGGTGAGGTGATAAAAACCGTTATAGCCAAAGATGTC
>NZ_VOLT01000007.1 GCF_007954275.1 Colwellia demingiae
AAACCATCAAAGATTCTTCGACCGTCGGCATCGGTGTAGTAATTTCCCTCGGCAGAAACGATGATGCGCGGGTCTTTTTTAAACTCACGGTTGCCGGTAAATGCCATCCAGTGCGCATCAAGTTGTGACTGAGTGATACCATGTTTTGTTTGGTTGTTCATATTTCACCTCATTATATGAGTCTTATAGACTTAAGATTTTCTTATTATCTATAATCCGTAAGATTAGTAAATTTATAATTATTGAACTTTAGTTAAGTAAAAGGTTACCTTACAAGGGTGACTCTGACGTTAAGCAAGCTTTCATCATTATGCGTATTAGCCAATCCAGTCGATTTTGAAATCATATGTAAAGCCGATTGTCACCGAAGTAAAATCACCTTATTGTCAAAAGTTATAGTCAGTAACTGAATGTGGGTTTGAAACTTTGAGCATTTTTAAGACTGAGAGTTTGAGGCGCTGTATCATCCATACCGCGATGATACAGTGCCTTAAAAGGATCAAATAACTCGATCCTTTTGAGTCTTGAAATAACTTTATTCAGGCTGAGTAGTTACAAAATAAGTTAAAAGTTATAATCAAAGTTGTAGCGCATACCAACGATTAGCTGATTATTATCTTTCGCGTTATCATCTTCAAAATTGTTATTTTGAAACTCAACAAATAAACGATAATCTGGACTTCCTTGCCATTCTAATGTGGTATTAAAGCGAGTAACTTCATTACTATCGGTAGGCATTAAATCGTCAGAAAATAGAGAGTAGCCGGCTTTAAGCTTGTAGCTATCATTAATACGGTAGGCGCCAACTAAATCAATGGTATTGATATCTTGACTATTACCACCGCGATCAACGTCTTGATAAGCTGCAGCAACGTACCAGTTACCGAATGATTTTGACGCTGAGAAACCCACTGTGTTTTCGTCAGTTCCAGTAAGATCTTTGGTTAGGTAAGCAGCAGCTAAAGTAAAGCTTTCACCAGTATATTTAACGCCACCGTTAACTAAGTCACTACCTTCAAGATCGCTTTCACCTTTGAATTGACCTTCAATGCGAAAATCTAAGTTACCAAAGCTCTTTCTGTAGCTAACCATCTCTTGTTGACGAAATGGGCTAACATCATCATAAGCTAGTGGTGATGCTGAACGGTTGAAAATGTCAACTGGACCGGCAATGATGGCGAATTGAGTGGTATCTTGTTTACCTATCGCAATACTGCCAAAATTCCCTTTTATTCCTACATACGCTTTACGTGCATCGCCAAAGTGCGCATCACCTTGAATTTGAACTTTAAACTCACCTTTTGCAAACCCCGTCATACCATTACTTAATTTATGCTCTGCTGCGATGCCTATACGTGATAATGCATCACCAACATCCCAGCTATCCTCAGTATCACTGCTCGTTACACCAAAAGTTGGACGTAAAGAGCCATAAAAATTAATAGATGTTTCACTTGTATCTGCTGCTGGTTTTTTAGATTCTTCTAATTGCGCCAAACGAGTCTGGATTTCTGTTAGCTGTTTTTTTAAGCTTTCTTTTGAAGTTTCTGCATAGGCTGCAGATGTTGGTAACAGAATAGCTAAAGTAAGTAGTGATGTTTTAAAGTTAAAATTATTCATAGTGATCCCCGTTTTCATATTGTTATAGTTATTTTTTAAGTGCGAAACTTAGTAAGTTACGTGCTATTTTTATTGATACTTATATCTCTGTTGCTTTATAACTCTCAGTAATTGAGCAGCTACAAATAGCTTTATTACTACGATCTAATATCGACTGTGGATAATCACGTTAAGGTGATAGCCCGATGTCATACACTCATTATTTGCTTCCATAGTGTCGATATTGACTTATACTTGCGCAACGGCTAACGTAAATAAATTCAAACATAATTAACCTAAGTTAAACATTTGTTTACCTATTGGAGAGCTATGACATTAAAAAAACGAAGTTTCACAGGACAAGTCAGTAATATTGATCTGCGGATGTTACGTATATTCAAAACAGTGGTTGATTGTGGTGGATTTTCAGCAGCTGAAGTGGAATTAAATATTAGCCGTCCTGCGATTAGTATTGCTATCTCAGATCTGGAGAAACGATTTAATCTAAAACTCTGTCAACGTGGTCGTACCGGTTTTTCTTTAACGGAAGAAGGCGCAGAGGTTTATCAGTCTGTAATTGAGTTGCTTAGTGCATTAGAATCATTTCGAACCCAGGTCAATGGTATTAATGAGCAACTGAAAGGCGAACTTAATATAGGTATTACCGATAATTTGGTTACCATCAAGCATATGAAACTTACCAATGCCTTGATGGAATTAAAAGATTTAGGACCTGAAATACAAATAAATCTTAGGATGATGCCGCCGGATAAGATTGAGATCGATGTTCTTGACGGCCGGTTGCATGTCGGTGTGGTTCCTGAACTTCGCCCCCTTTCAGGCCTCAATTATCATCAACTATATCAGGAGGAATCGTTTCTATATTGCAGTAAAGACCACCCATACTTTCCTCTCGAGGATAAGCAACTTACCAATACGATAATCTCTAAAAGTGACGCCGTGGTACTATCTTATCAACAGACACCTGAAATTAGGCATTTGTTGCAAAAGCTCAATAGTACGGCCAGCGCTACGGACCGTGAAGGTCTGCTTTTTTTAATTCTTACCGGACGCTATATTGGATATTTGCCCGAACACTTTGCCAGGCAATGGGTGGCTGATGGTAAGCTCAGAGCGATAAAACCTGATAAATTTCGCATTGAAAGCTATTATTCGGTTGTTACCCGAAAAAGTGCCCGTTCAAACATTATTTTAGATAGCTTTATGGAGCTACTCCTTAAGAAAACAAAGAAATAAACTCTCTTTAAATTAAGCTGAAAAATACTAAAAGTTATTGATAATATCGCTATGACTTTAAGCTTAGTGTGTAGTGATATCGTTAATTCTTCCATCTGATTAGCGAGGATGTCATACCAATTAACATTGGTTGGCATGGCGAAAAGATGAATAAAAATCCCTTTAACACCCAAGTTCAGACTGGAATAAATTCGTCCGCTAAAAGTGCACGTATTGGTGTCAAAAGCAGAACCATGCCATATCACCTCAGTAGATCTCGTCATCAGGCTACTTCACTAATCCATTTGAAAACAGCTAACTCAACATCAGTGTTTAGCTCTCCCACATGAAAAATTTTAAGTACGGCTCCTTCAGTGATAAGTCAGGTGATTTTAGGTTAATCAAAGCGCTTTCAAGGGGGACTGATTAATGTTTTTCGCGTTGCAGGTGTATGTGCTTTTTAGGTAAGCAAATAATTAACTTTAGTTAAGATATATAAGATTTATTTTAACTTTAAAACGAGGCAGACTGATCTCGACCTCGCCTATTATCGGAATAAAAATTATTCTGAAATAAGGCATATAAAACCTAAAACAGAGGATTCAAAATGTTGAAGACAAAAAAAATTACAACAATGATTACCAAAAATAAACTTATTAGTGCTTGTACACTTGCTGCTGTGTTAAGTGTATCTGTAATTAATACTGCTGTAGCAGATAGTAAGTTTATTTTTGCCCAAGCTTATAACACCGAACATATTTTTCACCACACTTCTGAGAAGTTCATGGAGCAACTTAATGATAAAGGCTCTTCTTATAAAGCCGATTATCATCCAGGTGGTGATTTAGGCGATTGGACCTCACAGTTTGAACAAGCAATGATGGGTGTTATTCCCATGACTATTACTTATGGTGCGTCTGAATTTGATGGTCGACTCGATCTGACTTGGCTGGGTTATGTGGTTGATGACTGGGCAAGCGCACGCAAAGTTTATGGTCCTGGTGGGCCGATGCTTGATGTTTACAATAAGATTTTTGCCGAAATGGATCTAGTGGCGTTAGGTACTATCCCAACAGGTTTTGGTTCTATAACCATCCGTAAAGGTGTTGATAAAATTCCGACCAGCTTTCCCGAAGATGCAAAAGGGATCAAAATGCGGGTGATTCCATCGCCATTGGCTATTGAGCGTTTTAAAAACTGGGGGTTTTCTGCTGTCCCTATGCCATATTCCGAACTCTACACCGCACTGCAGTTAGGTACTGTAGATGGTCGTGCATTTGGTCCTGCCGTTGAAATTTATCAAATGCGTGATGTGCTCGAAGCTTACATTTTAACCCGTGATTATTTTGAGCACGCTTTCTGGTTAGTTAATAAGGATTGGTGGGAAGATCTTCCGGCTGCCGAGAGAAAGAAAATGCAAACGGCTGCTGATGAAACGCTTAAATGGGCATGGCAGGAAGCAGAAACGATTGATAACGGGTTTTTAGACAAAGTGCGCGAAAGTGGTATTAAGGTTATTGAGTTATCAGATGAGGATCGTGCTAAAGCTAAAAGTATTTTGTACGCAAAAGAATGGCCATACATGGAGAAAAAAGTTGGAAGCGACATCATGAAAATGATGCGTGAGATAGCTGGTATTTAGTAATTCCTTAATTAGGTGTGATCTGGGCTCAAGTCAGTAAGTAAGTGACCTGAGCCTAAAATTTACAAAATCAAGGATATATTTTTATGAAAACCACTACGTTAAAATCTGACAGTCTTCTTCAACAAGTTGATTTAACAGGTAAAACAAAAAAAACTACGCTACAACAGTTTGAATATCTGCTAGATTTCTGCCTCAAAGCGGCCATGATCTTTAGTGGTCTCGGACTCGCCATATTAATGTTCACTCAAGTCATCATGCGTTATGTGCTCGAATCTCCTTTTGCGGGAATAGAAGAAGCGGCAATTTTGTTAGCAGTATGGGTCTATTTTCTCGGTATGGGCTATGCGACTAAAGAGCGAGCACACATTCACGGTGGCATCGTCAGCCTCGTTGTCAGTGACCCGTTTAAAATTGAAATGATCCGCTTTATTGTTTCTATTATTTGTACCATTGCCGCCTGTGTTTTTGGCTATTATGCGACTAAATACGGATTATTTGTCATTGAAAAAGGACGAATGAGTCTCTATTTGCAATGGCCTAAAGGATTATGGAGTGGCAGTATGATCTTTGGTTTTTCGATGATGATATTTTACTTTCTGCTGCAAACAGTAACAGACTATCGGGCTATGTTAGCCGCCAAAGCCCAAAAGCAAGCCACTACACCTCAATCATCAAACAACGGAAAGGATTAGCATATTATGGTTATTTTTCTCATATCTATGCTGGTCATAGTTCTCTTGTTATTAGCTGAACTTCCGGTAGCATTTGCATTTGGCATCGGCGCGATAATGTTTACTTTTGCTACTGGCAATGATATTTCATTTTTGGTTATTCATGGATTTAATACCAGCGGTGGTTTTGCCCTGTTAGCATTACCCTTGTTTATTTTAGCTGGGATTTTAATGGCTGAAGGTGGAATTTCAAACCGATTGCTTGATTTTGTTAATTCAATTGTTGGTCGTCTTAAAGGCGGTTTAGGTGCAGTAACTGTTTTAACCTGTGCACTGTTTGGTGCTATTTCTGGTAGTTCTTCGGCTGCCATTGCGGCAATCGGCCAGATTATGATCCCGCGGATGAAAGAAGAAGGCTATCCAGAAGGGCACGCGACGGCTTTAGTTGCTTGTTCATCTGTACTTGCACTGTTAATACCGCCAAGTATTCCAATGATTATTTTTTCAATCACTGGCGGATTGTCTGTCGGTGCAGCTTTTCTATCAACCATTATTCCTGGCATTATGTTAACGGTAATATACTGTTGCTTAAACTTTTGGTTTTTACGTAATAACACCTTAATAAAAGTCGAACCTGCGCTTCCTTTTGTTCAAGCAGCGCGAGGCGTAGTTACTTCTGGCTATAATGCATTTTGGGCATTGTTGATGCCTGTTATTATATTAGGTGCTATTTATACGGGTATTGCTACGCCAACAGAAGCGGCGGCAATTGCTGTTATTTATGCAATCCCAGTAAGTTTATTCGTCTACAAGGGTTTAACCTTTAAAACGTTAGGTAGTGCCACTGTTCGTGCTGTCATTATGACGGGTTCAATTATGGCCGTACTTTTCTTCTTGTTTATTATGAGCAGGGCAATGATTTTAGAACAGGTGCCTAAGCAACTTGCCGAAGCGTTATTAATGCTATCTGATAACAAGCTAGTCATCCTTTTGGTGATTAACCTCTTATTATTGCTTATCGGTATGATAGTTGATGATATTTCTGGAGGTGTTTTAGCGGCGATTATTTTCTTGCCGGTAGTACAGGCTCTTGGCATTCATCCTATTCATTTTGCCGCTATTGTTGGGGTAAACCTCGGCTTAGGTAATGTTTCTCCCCCCTGTGCCCCGATGCTCTATATGGCAGGAGGTGTCGCAAAACTACCGCTCAATAAGTATATTGTGCCGACGGTTAAATTACTGTGCTTTGGTCACTTACCTATGGTGGTTTTAGTTACCTTCGTACCTGATTTGGCATTATTTTTACCTCGTTTGTTGATGGGTATTGAGTAATACAATTTGATTAAATTTCTTCCCAACTCAGAGCTATGTTAAATGTTCAATAACAAGGCAAATTTGTTTAGGTCTAGTCATTCTAAATCAAATAAATTTAACGATGTTAATGGGCATAGAACAAGCTCCCAAAGGGCGAGTATCTAATAAAAGGTAAAGGCTTACATGCTGCGTTATTGATTTTGACAAGGGAATAACCATTCTCTTCAATCAATGTCTTGCCTCTAAGCCTTTTAATTCTCGCTGAGTGGGAAAGAACTTAATCAACTTGGTATAATACCTGTGTTCTTTGGGTCATCAAATCTTTATTTAGATCTGATGACCCGTTTTTTTTGGTCATTAATGCCTTCTTTTTTAAATTTTTTCTGTGATTAATAAGAGCGTGTGATTTAATGAAACTGCAAGTTGATAGAGTAATATTTATCTGTTGGTTTTATATTTTGCGATTGAAGAGAATAAGAGGATTGGGTAAAGTCTGATTAAAATGAAAGTTATGAGAGTGCTGCAATGTCATTTGAAATTACCGATGTAGTGAATATCATGGGATTGTCTGCAGTGGCAGTCTTTGCAATATCGGGGGGACTCGATGCCGCACGTCAGAAAATGGATATTCTTGGTTTTATGCTAATTGGAACGGCCACAGGTCTCGGTGGCGGTACGCTTCGCGATTTGCTGCTGGGTAATGTGCCCGTATTCTGGGTGCGAGAGCCGGTATGGATCGTCGTCTGTCTGGTTTCGACAGCAATAACCTACTTTATCGCACCAAAATTGGCTTCTATAACGCGCGCACTGATTTGGATGGATGCGGTCGGTATTGCATTGTTTGCAGTGGTTGGAACTGAGATTGCGTTAGAGTTTGGTACCTCCCCCTTGATCGCCATCTGTATGGGAGTAATGACAGCTAGCTTTGGTGGTATCGCACGTGATGTACTCAGTGGTAGCAACCTTACACTGATGAATGAAGAACTTTATATCACCACAACTGTGGCTGGTTCAGTTATGTACCTTTGGCTGAATACCTTAAGTCTACCTCCTAATTATGATTTGATTGGTGGTTTTTTTATTGCTTTCATTCTACGTGCATTAGCGATTAGATTTAATATTAAGCTGCCCAATCTTTATAGAAAGGACTGATATTTCCTGTCTGCGTTAGCAAATCTGAAGCTGATATAAATGCTAAGCAAGATTAAGGTAGGAAGTAGCAAGTTCTCAAACTCAATTTGATTAAAAATTATGCTAATTAAATTTAATTTAATGATTATTGCGTAATACGCTCTAATTAATACTCTAATCAGACTCAGAAGAGTAATTGCACTAATGGGATTCTGAAGTCATTTTGAAGGCGGATTTAGCTTCTTAGAGCATGCTAATGCTATAGAGAGTAACTTTGTTAGATTATGCAGAGGTAATTATCCTGATTAGATATTATTTGAATAACTATTCTCTTCGGTTGATGCCTTTATTTTCTGTATTTTCACTCTATCGCAGCGGTAAGTAACTTAACGGACTTAGTACTACTTTATTCGTAGATAATATATCGGGGTAGAATTGAGATTGTGACTCTAAGCCTAGCATAGTTAGTGTTTCTTTTATTTTACAGTTGGCGGTGTTTTTGTTGTTTATTCAGTGTTTTTGGCGTTTTATTCAAACAATCAAGTGTAATCGTGTGAATACAAAACTAAATATAGCTACTAATTAGAAGAAATAGTAATAGTTTTCAATTGTTTTAAATCCTTTTTATTGTTGTATATATTCAAATATGTCGTATATATATTCATAAAATGATTGACTCAGAACCATTTTGCGGGTAATTTTGCCGGCCGCAATTAATAATGACTTTCACAATTGCGTTCGTCTCATAAAGACTCAGCAGAAGTCTGGCGTTCGATGTTCAAGAAATTCTAAGTAATATTCTGAAGGATCAGTTGCGCACATTTTGAACATAAAGAATATATAGCTTAATTAGCAAGCGGCTTAATTAAAAAGCAACAAAAGCTAATAGAAATAGTTTGATGAAATAGGAATAAGCAATGAATGATATGAGCAAAAAATCCCAAGGCCTTTATCGCGCCGAGTTTGAACATGATAGTTGTGGTATTGGTTTTGTCGCCAACCTAAAGGGTAAAAAAACTCACGATATTATTGAAAATGCACTCACCATGTTGAGCTGTATGGAACATCGTGGTGGTACTGGTTTTGACGTCAAAAGTGGTGACGGTGCCGGTATTCTTATTCAAATCCCTCACGATTTTTTAAGCCAAGAAACCGAAAAATTAGGTTTTAGCTTGCCTGAAGCTGGAAACTACGGCGTTGGCATGATTTTCTTTCCGCGCGATAAAGCGCAAAGCGAAGCGTGCAGAGACACTTTAAATCAAAATATTATTGAGCTGGGCTTAACCTTACTAGGTTACCGTGATGTCCCAGGTGATAATTCTATGTTAGGTGCCGCTTCATTTGATAGCGAACCGAACATCGAACAAGTATTTATTGCCAAACCAGCAGCATTAACTGCACAAGAGTTTGAACGTAAGTTATTTGTTCTGCGTAAATATACTTCGCATAAAATTAATGCTAGCGGTATCACAGAACGTGATGAGTTTTATGTTACGTCAATGTCGTCAACTAAGATTGTTTATAAAGGGCAGTTTACCACGCAGCAAGTTCGTCAATATTATCTTGATCTTCAAGACGAACGAACTATCTCTGGTATGGCGATGTTCCATTCTCGCTTCTCAACAAATACTTTCCCAGCTTGGCGTCGTGCTCAACCGTTTCGTTATATCGCCCATAATGGTGAAATCAACACGGTTCGCGGTAACATTAACTGGATGAATGCTCGTGAAGCATTATTTAGTTCAGTAAATTTTAGCGATGCTGAATTGAAAATGTTAACGCCGATTTGTAATAACGATAACTCTGATTCTGCCAATCTTGATATGGCGATTGAGTTATTGGTGCTAAGTGGACGTTCACTAGCCCAAGTTATGATGATGATGGTGCCAGAAGCATGGCAAACACAAACTGATATGGATCCAACTAAACACGCATTTTATGAGTATTATGCTTGTATTATGGAACCGTGGGATGGTCCAGCTTCGTTATCGTTTAGTGATGGTAATGTTATCGGCGCGACCCTTGATCGTAACGGTTTACGTCCTTCACGTTACTTGTTAACTGAAGACGGTACTTTGGTGATGGGCTCTGAAACAGGCACTTTATGTGTTGATCAGTCAACTGTTGTTGAAAAAGGTCGTTTGCAGCCAGGTAAAATATTTATTGCTGATTTAAAGCAAGGTCGCATCATTAGTGACGAAGAAGTAAAACAGCAAGTCAGCTCAGCTCAGCCTTACGGTAAGTGGTTAGCAGATAACAAAGTTGAATTAGATAAATTACCAGTTCCAATAGCATCTATTGCCCAACCGCCACTGGCAGAATTGCGTAAAATGCAAAAAGCCTTTGGTTATACGAGTGAAGATCTTAACTTAGTGCTTGCGGGCATGGTAGGTACATCAAAAGAGCCATTAGGCGCTATGGGTACAGATACGCCATTAGCGGTATTGTCTAGTCGTCCGCAACAATTGTCTCATTACTTTAAGCAATTATTTGCTCAAGTAACTAACCCACCAATCGATCCGATTCGTGAAGAGTTAGTGATGTCATTGCGTGGTTATATCGGTAAGTCGTTTAACTTACTGGATGAAACACCAGAGCATTGCCACAAAGTTGAAATTGAACAGCCGGTATTAACAATCGATCAATTACGCAAGTTACAGTATATTGATAATAATCATCTGCAATCAAAAACCATTGCTATAACCTTTAAAGCGAGCGGTGAACCTGGCGCACTTAAAAAAGCGCTTGATCGCGTATGTTATAACGCAAAAAGTGCCGTTGAAGATGGTTATGAAATCCTAATTTTAAGTGATCGTGAAGTTGATAGTGACCATGTTGCTATTCCATCAGTATTAGCAACAGCAGCCGTTCATCATTATTTGATTCGCGAAAAATTACGTTCTGGTGCTGATATTATTTTAGAATCAGGCGACATCCGTGAAACGCATCATTTTGCTACGGTTATTGGTTATGGCGCAGCAGCGGTAAATCCTTACTTAGCACTAGAGAGTATGTATGGCTTACGTGATGAAGGCGTACTTGACAGCAAGTTAACTGACGAAGAAATTGTTGCTAAGTACACAGCAGCAGTAGGTAGTGGTTTATTGAAAACCTTCTCTAAAATGGGTATTTCAACACTACAGTCTTATTTAGGTGCGCAAGTTTTTGAAGCATTGGGTATTAACTCTGATGTAATCGATGAGTACTTTACGGGTACGGTTAGTCGAATCCAAGGTTTAAGCCTTGATCAAATCGCTCAAGAAGCACTTTTACGTCATCGTGAAGGTTTCCCTGACGCGAGTCGTATTGCGGTTGAGAACTTATTACCAACCGGTGGTGAATATTCGTGGCGTAATGATGGCGAACGTCATCTATTTAGCCCAACAGTTATTCGTTTATTGCAACATTCCACAGCAAGTAACAATACTAACCAGTTTAAGCAGTATGCAAAAACAGTTGATGATCAAAGTAAAGAAGCCTTTACCTTACGTGGCTTACTTGAACTGAGTAGCGATCGTCCTGCAATTGACATCAGTGAAGTTGAACCTATTGCAAATATTTTCAAACGTTTCGCTTCTGGTGCAATGTCATTTGGCTCAATTTCATGGGAAGCACATACTACCTTAGCCATTGCAATGAACCGTATTGGCGGTAAGAGCAACAGCGGTGAAGGTGGTGAAGATCCTATTCGTTTCACACCGTTAGAAAATGGCGATTCGATGAACTCGCGCATTAAGCAAGTTGCTTCTGGTCGTTTTGGTGTTACCAGTCATTACTTAGCTAATGCAGACGAATTACAAATTAAAATGGCGCAGGGCGCTAAACCAGGCGAGGGTGGTCAGTTACCTGGCGACAAAGTTGATGCTTGGATTGGTAAAACACGTGGCTCAACGCCGGGTGTTGGTTTGATTTCACCACCGCCACATCATGATATTTATTCTATTGAAGATTTATCACAGCTTATTTTTGATCTTAAAAATGCTAACCGTGAAGCTCGTATTAACGTTAAATTAGTGTCAGAAGCCGGTGTAGGTACGATCGCGTCAGGTGTTGCTAAAGCGTATGCTGATGTAGTACTGATTGCAGGTCACGATGGCGGCACAGGTGCTTCACCATTGAGCTCAATTAAGCATACGGGCTTACCGTGGGAACTTGGTTTGGCTGAAACCCATCAGACCTTGGTACGTAATCATTTACGTAGCCGTATTACCGTACAAACTGATGGTCAGCTTAAAACACCACGCGATTTAGCGATTGCCACATTACTTGGTGCAGAAGAATATGGTATGGCAACCACTGCGTTAGTAGTTGAAGGTTGTATCATGATGCGTAAGTGTCATTTAAATACGTGTCCAGTGGGTATCGCTACTCAAGATAAAGAGTTACGTGATCGCTTTACCGGTCGTGCTGATATTCTAGTTAACTTCTTTACCATGATGGCTGAAGGTTTACGTGAAATCATGGCTGAGCTAGGCTTTAGAAGCATTGAAGAAATGGTTGGTCAGACTCAATGTCTTAAGCAACTTAAAGATGTTGACCATTGGAAATACCAAGGGCTTGATTTAACGCCGTTATTGCACAAAGAAGCGTGTCATGAGAACGAAACGCTTTATCAATCAATCAATCAGAAGCATTTAATTGACGATATTATTGATCGCAAGATGATGGTAGATGCAAAAGCTGCGCTTGATTCGCAGCAAAGTGTTGAATTGGAATATGATGTTATCAATACTGATAGAACAGTTGGTGCCATGATTTCTAATGAAATCTCTAAGAAGTATCAAGCTGAAGGATTACCAGAAAACACTATCAAAGTTAAGTTTAACGGCTCTGCAGGTCAAAGTTTTGGTTGTTTCTCAGCTAAAGGTTTACGCTTTGAACTTGAAGGCGATGCTAATGATTACTTTGGTAAAGGATTATCTGGTGCAAACCTTGTGGTATATCCAAGTAAACAAGCGAAGTTCTCAGCTAGTGAAAATATTCTTATTGGTAACGTTGCATTCTTTGGTGGAACATCAGGAACTGCCTTTATACGTGGTATTGCTGGCGAACGTTTCTGTGTTCGTAACTCAGGTGTAACAGCAGTTGTTGAAGGTGTTGGTGATCACGGTTGTGAATACATGACTGGTGGTAAAGCCGTAATCTTAGGCGCAACAGGTCGAAACTTTGCTGCGGGTATGTCGGGCGGTGTTGCTTATGTACTTGATGACAACAATGACTTTGCTGCTAAATGCAACATGGAAATGGTTTCACTAGAAACGGTTGACACTGATGCTGAAAACCTTGAATTGAAAGCACTGATTACTGAGCATTTTGATGCAACAGGCTCAGATGTTGCCAGTGACTTACTGAGTGATTGGGACAACAATGTTAAGCGCTTTGTTAAAGTTATGCCGGTTGATTACAAACGCATGCAAGGTTACATGAATGACGTGCGTAATAGCGGAGATTTCGAATCAGAATATGACATTGCGGTTAAAGCTTTCGATATCCATTTAAACAAACTAGCTAGCGCAAAAGCTTAAGCTGACAAGGAGAATATATTATGGGAAATCCAACAGGATTTATCAACGTAGGTCGTGCCTTGCCAACTGAACGCAAAGCTGGAGAACGTTTAACTGATTGGCTTGAAGTCTATGAAGAAATACCACTAAAAGCTGTAGAGAAACAAGCTTCTCGCTGTATGGACTGTGGCGTACCATTTTGCCAATCGGCAAAATCAGAGTTTGCACCTGCCGTTGCGGGTTGTCCGGTTAACAATGTTATTCCTGAATGGAATGACTTGATTTACCGAGGCCGTTGGAAAGATGCCATAGAGTTATTGCATAAAACCAATAACTTCCCTGAGTTTACGGGTCGTGTATGTCCAGCACCTTGTGAAGGCGCATGTGTATTAGGTATCAATGCTGATCCAGTAGCTATTAAGCTACATGAAAAAGAAATTATTGACCATGCCTTTAAAGAAGGTTGGGTAGTCGCTCAGCCACCATCAGCACGTACCGGTAAAAATGTTGCTGTTATTGGCTCAGGTCCTGCTGGCCTTGCTGCCGCAGCACAGCTTAATAAAGCAGGCCATATGGTTACTGTCTATGAACGTGCCGATCGTATTGGTGGTTTGTTAATGTACGGTATTCCTAATATGAAGCTGCAAAAGGAGTTAGTACAACGTCGCGTTGATATTCTAGCGGAAGAAGGCATTGTCTTTGTAACGAATACCGAAGTAGGTAAAGACGTTAGTGTTGAACAGCTTGAAAGCGACTTTGATGCGATAGTGTTATGTATTGGCGCAACGGTGCCACGTGATTTACCTGTTGAAGGCCGTGAACTTAACGGTGTTCATTTTGCTATGGATTTCTTGAAAGCGAATACTAAAAGTTTACTTGATAGTGAGCATAAAGATGGCCAGTTCATTAATGCCCAAGGCAAAAATGTGGTCGTTATTGGTGGCGGTGATACCGGTACTGATTGTATTGGTACTTCATTACGTCATCAGTGTACAAATGCGATACAACTAGAAATCATGCCGCGTCCACCAGAAAAACGTGAAGAAAATAGCAATCCATGGCCACAATGGCCAAAACGTTTGTTGGTTGATTACGGTCAAAAAGAAGCGATTGAAATTCAAGGTCAAGATCCACGTCAATATTTAGTAATGACTAAGAAAATTGAAAGTGACGAGCAAGGTAATGTTAAGGCGGTTCATACCGTTGATATTACTTGGGAACAAAACGAGAAAGGTCAAATGTTCCCGCAGGAAGTTGCTGGCAGTGAAAAAGCTATTCCAGCCGATATCGTACTTATCGCAATGGGCTTTATGGGCCCTGAAGGTGGGTTAGTCGAGCAGTTTGGTCTTGAGCAAGATAATCGCTCTAACATAGCTGCAGAATACGATAAGTTTGCTACCAGCAAGCAAGGCGTATTCGCTGCTGGTGATGGTCGCCGTGGTCAAAGCTTGATTGTTTGGGCAATTGATGAAGGTCGTCGTTGTGCGCGTGAAGTAGACAGTTACCTAATGGGTAAAAGCTACTTACCTTAAACAATTAGTTACTACTGCTATATTTTAAACTAGCACCCTATAAAAGTCCTGCCATGTTCATCACGGTGGGACTTTTTTATTAAGTGTTTTTATCAATGTATTACAATAGAAAAGATAATGCTCGGTATCGTTCAGTACTCTATCTCAAGTTTCGATGGATAGGCTTAGACTAAAGTTTTATCTAATGAATCAGTACCTTTCAGCGAAAATGTCTATAATAGAAATCAACAATAATTAATAGGTTAAATGTCGAGAATATTTTAACCATTGAAGGGTGAGAATGGATCGCTTATTTCTTTGTTGTTTAAATTTTTGTCAAAATCTTAATAAGGCTCAATATGAATTTACTTAATAATTTAGTGTTTAAACAAAAATTAATTTTACTTGTGTTGATACCCCTTTTAGCAACACTGTATTTTAGTTTGAACAATTTAAATACCTTAACCTCGAAGCAAGGGCAGCTTGAAGAGATTCATGACTTGATTACGCTAACGGTTGCTAATAACGCTCTTGTTCATGAGTTACAAAAAGAGCGTGGCGCCACTGCTGTTTATCTAGGCAGTAAAGGTGAAAAATTTTCTTACGAGTTAAAAGAACAACGCAAACTAACCAATAAAACTCACACACTCTTAAATGAAAAGTTAAAAGTTTTCTCTTCAGATAACGACAAAGTAAATAATATTGTCTTAACGATTAAAAGTGGATTATTAAAACTAGAGGGGATTAGATCTCGTACTGATGGACTGTCAATATCACTCAGTGATGCTATTGGTTACTACACAACTCAAAACCATGAGATGCTTAGCTTAGCAGAGTTCTTTTCAACAATTAGTCCAACAGAAACCGTCAGTAACGACATTGCCTATTATGTTCTTTTAGAAGCTAAAGAGCGGGCGGGTATAGAGCGAGCAGTTGCTAGTGGTGGTTTTGCAAAGGATAAGTTCACACAGTCTGCCTTTCAAAAATTTAACAGCCTAGTTGCCTTACAAGATAGTTATTTAGAGCAATTCAGCGCTAAAGCATCATCGAAAATCATAAGCGCTTATCAAAACAGCTTAAATAATAATGCTGTAGTTGAAGTCAATAGAATGAGAGTTACAGCATTATCTGTTGGTCAAGCTGGCCCTTTCAATGTTGATGCGAGTGCATGGTTTAAAAGCGCAACAGGAAGAATTAATTTACTAAAAGATATTGAGAACCTCGTTGCTGATGAGTTCATTACTGACATAGATAAACTGCTTCATGAAGCAAGTAGAGGAGTCAGTATTGATTTGATTATTATTATTATAACGTTCATTATGACGATTTTTATTGTCTACGTTATTTTGACAAATTTAATTAAGCAATTGAATGAGATTTCAGTAACGATGGAAAAAGTAACTGAAAATAATGATTTAACGGTACAGGCAGGTGTTTTTAGCACGGATGAGTTGGGTAATATTGCCAAAGGGTTAAATAAAACACTTAGCACATTTTCTCATGCTATCACTGAAATAAAAAGTAGTAGCATTTCTCTCGCTGCATCGGCACAACAATCATCTGTCATTGTGAATAATAACGTAGATAGTTTACAACTACAGCGTGATGAAACCGCGCAAGTGGCTACTGCAATAGAGGAAATGTCAGCAACAGTACAAGAAGTCTCTCGTAATGCCAATGAGGCTATGTCATCAACACATCAAGTAAATACTCAAGCGATAGAGAGCCAGACTGTTGTAGGGAACTCATTAGAAGCAATCAATAATTTAGCGACAGAAGTGTCTGAAATAGGCACGCTCATCTCAGGATTGCACTCAACAACGTCAAACATATCAAATGTTATTGATGTTATAAAAGGTATCGCGGACCAAACTAACTTACTTGCCCTAAATGCCGCAATAGAAGCAGCAAGAGCAGGCGAGCAAGGGCGAGGCTTTGCCGTAGTTGCGGATGAAGTTAGAACCTTAGCCCAACGTACTCAAGATTCCACTATTGAAATTGAAGAAATTATCAATCAATTGCAAAGTGAAGCGAGCAATGCAAATACCATGGTGGCTGGCACCCAAAAACGTGCCGATGAAAGTATTGACGGTGCTCATCAAATTGAATTATCACTGACAAGTATCGTAACGGCCGTATCGGATATCAATCTAATGATAGAGCAAATTGCTACCGCGGCAGAAGAACAAGTCAGTGTCACGGAAGATATCAATAAAAATGTTAATGACATAGATAAAAAGTCTTCTGAAATAACATCAGGAGCACAAGATGTCTCTCTGGCAGCGAGTGAGCAAGTAGAGATTGCTAACGCGCTTGAAAGCTTGGCAGCCAAGTTTGTCGTATAGATAAGCCATTTTAAATAATTTGCTTATCGCGTAATAATTAACTTACAGAATGTGGTAGTGGTTTTATGCCTCTACTACAGTTCAACGTTATTTTAAGGCTATCGAATAAGCGCTTGAACCGCATCACTTCATAGTTACTGTGACTTATAATGTATGAGTCCCGACGATGAGTCACAGTGCCTTGAATCGAAATAGCTTATCCACTCTGAAATATGTATCTTGATTGGTAATAGGTATATGTTTCTAAAAAACTCCTTTACTCATATGCAATCGCTAATCATTAAAACGATTAATGATTTAATTAGTCTAATTCCACATGTAAATCATAATAATCAACAGTGATATATTCATTTATTGGAAAATAAAATCAAGTATGTTATAAGTGTTTTTAGGATTTTATTTATTAATAACAAAGAATTAAGTTTTTTATATGCAAACGGACTGTACGGGTAATATTCCATTTATTTTAGGTATCACTGGGCATCGTGATTTATTCACATCTACTGAAAACTCACCAGAAGCACTTAAAGATCAAATTAGACAGGCACTTTCTTTTTGGCAAAAAAAAATAGGACCAAATACTCCGTTTTGGTTATTAACGGGTTTAGCTGAAGGTGCCGATTTACTTGTTGCAGAAATCGTATTAGCACTGCAAAGAGAAGGCGAAAATATACTATTACTTGCCTGTTTGCCAATGCCAGAATCAGCGTTTAGAAAAGATTTTGTTAATGTAGACGCGCTATCGACCTATACCAACATAATTGAGCGTATAACAAACAGTGATAATAAGCTTTTTGAACTAAAAAATCCTCTATCGTCTATAGAGTTTGAAACTGCAATTAATGACAATGAATTTGGCGCGTTACGTAACGCTTTATATTTGAATCAAAGTCTTTTTGTTGCTAAATACTGCAATGTTTTATTGGCTTTATGGGATGGACACGAAAGTAAAGGTGCTGGTGGTAGTGCAGATGCAGTGCAATACAAACTTGGTAATACACCTTCTTGGCCAGAAAATATTATTGTTGATAAAAATCTATTGCCAGCCTCTGATTTTGACGGTCAAGTTAGCGGTATTGTGCATCATATCCTTGTGTCTCGAAATACCGACTCCCCGAAAATCACGGAATTAACCGAGTTTACGTCAATAGAAATTGGCATTGGCAAACTTTATTCTTCAGTAGGAAAAACGAAGGGTAAAAATATACTAAATGACCTGATAGTGCATGAGTTTCAGTTAATGCTCGATGAAATGACGTTTTATAATCAAATAGCGCAAAATCATCCTATTGAATCAAGTATTCAAAGTGATGGACTGAGTAGTACTAATGCAATATTTGAAAAGGCTGACGCCATTGCTATTGCTAATCAATCTAAATATAGGAATATAGTTAAAGCATTTTTTACCATCATCACTCCTGGTTTTATTGCTTATGAGCTTGCGGGTAACTACATTAACGAACTGAGTAGTGTGTATATACTTTTTGTCGTTTTACTCGCTATTTTAGGTAGTTGGTTACTTATTAAATATGTGAAAAAAAATGATCACAAATGGCAATATCAACTAGCTAGGGGCGTTGCCGAAACGGTCCGCATTAGAGAGTTTCTAAATATCGCTGATGTAGAACCGACAGCAGAGCCATTAATTCCAAGGCGTTATCGTGAAAATTTACCCTTGTTAAATCATGTTATTCAACTTACAGAAATCCAGTGGTGGGACAAAAACTATCAAAGCAGTCCCGAGTCTATTAAAAATATTTGGCTAGATGAACAAGTAAAATTTTTAGATAGTCGACTTGTTTTATCTGCCAATTCAGTCAGTGATTTATTATATAAACGGCCACGTTACGCAGCTCATTTATGCAGTAAAATCGCATCCTTTAGTTTTTATACTGCAGTGGTGTTTGGTCTTGTTTTATTGATAAATTTGAGTGCGTTCTATGTTGTTGGTTTTGATTTATTCAGTTCATTTAACGGCGCACTAATGTACATAGTGCAATATGGATTGATGCTAGCGGGTATCGTAGTGTTATGGAGTGAAATTGCTGGCTATGAGTCAACTACCTTAGGTTATAGCAGTCTAAAAACTTTATATGAGCGTGCCACAGCACTGTTTGAAGAAACGCCAGACAGAAGCAGTAAAAAAATGTTACTTGAGTTAGCGAAAGAAGCGGTATTTGAACACGTCACTTGGACACGTTCAGAAATGGCTAGCGACTTGAAAGAAAGATAAGAATTTGTATTTAAGCAGTAAGGGAAACTAATTATGACAACAGAAAAAGTAAGCTTTTATCAAACACTGACTGATGATGAAATTGCTAAAGAGACTGTAAGGGAAGAACGTTTAGATAATAAATATAGATTAGAGTGGGGTGTAGATTCAAGCTTTACTATTTACTGTGACGATGAAGATGAACAAAAAACGTATACTCGCCACCTTGATTCGATTATTGGTGTCCTACCGCTAAAGCATCCTAAAAATGAAGGATGTTTTGTGAGTATAGGATTGGAAAATAGCTTACAAATCTCATTAAATCAGGGACCTCACCTGAAAACATTAACAGGCCATGACGAACGCGTTCTTGGCTTGATTGAACTTGATGACGGGAACTTAGTATCAGCCAGTACTGATGGTTTTCTTCGCTTTTGGAATACTAAAAACGGGAAAATGCTTAGTGAAATAGAAACCTCACTTGAATCATTAGAACAAGTTAAGTTTTTTCTCTATCACGATATAGTGGCAATCCAAGAAACTAACGCTGTGAGTATTTGGAAATTTTCAGGTGAACGACTAGTTCAGCTTGAAGGACAAAAAAAGCAACTGCAATCGGCTCATCACCTATCATCGGGCAACTGGTTAATCTGGACAGAAAATACTAAGCCAAGTTTATGGACAGAAGAAGGAAAATTAATTAAAGCCTTTTCTTTCTCATTTCCTGTGTTCGGAGCATATTGTGAACTTGAATCGAAGCAACTGTTAATTAAGAGAAGTGATTCGATCATTTCATTATTTGATGAAAACGGCACTTTACAAAGTGAACATCAAAACAATAAAGAGGTTGTTGATTTATTTGATCAATTAGCAAAAGGACTTCGAGAAACTGAACAATTTATAATTAAAAATCCGAATGTTAGCTACTTTCAACATGCTAGAAATTTACTCGCCTCGAAAAAAAGTTTATTTTGCGCACACTATGAATTAGAAAAACAATCGTTAGAATTTGACCATAATTCCACTGAGCAGAAAGTTTGGAATTTTTTTAGTCGACCAATATTTGAAAAAATCAAAACAGCACTAAAATCTGTGATCAAAACCGCTCGTACGAAAGAAAAAACACTCTTAACATTGATTGAAGATAGTAAGGAAAGAGAAACTCGCTATATTTCAAAAAGAGGTACTTTTAGTATAATGCGTTGGATTTTCTTTGTTTTGGTATCGGCTGCTGCAGGAGCTGGCTGGTTTTTATTACAACAACCAGACTTACTCGAATCTATGGTGTCAGATAACAGAGATTTATTGAGTATTGCTCGAAAAACCCCACACATGCTTGTCTATATACCTGCGGCTTTATTGTCTATTTTTTGGTTGTTCTTTTGGTCTAAATCACGAAAGCATAATAAAAATGCTAACCGTGAAAACAACAATTTAGCCGTGCTAAATGTGCTTTTACCGGGATATTATCAACTAATTGATAACATTAAGAACTATAGGAAAAAATTAACAAGTCAGATCCCTGTATTACAAGAAGGTAGTAGAGACCTTTATCAAGGACAATTCATCCAAGCTCATATCGATGAATTGATCAGTGGTAAAATACAAGAATTAGCGATGAATGAATGCGGATTAGATAAAGACGATATTATCTACAAAGATCAAGAGCCCATTATTTTACCGACATTTAGTTTAATTCAAGATAAAGAAAGACGAGCACAAGTTGCGAGTAAACTTGTTTTTGAAAATGAATATTCATTTTGGCCGGTAAAAGGCGGTACGCTAGTCAGTGCCGTGCAATTTATTCAATACACTTTCTTAACAAAAGATAAAATTGATGTGTTCACTACTTACTATGACTTTATAACTAATAAAGCGGTTGGTAAGGAAGCAAATGCTTTCTACTACAAAGACGTTACCAATATTGCGAAAAAAGAAGTGGATCGTGATGACTTTTGGGAAGATAAAAGTAAAGACATTTCAGCGACCGAAATTGTTTTATCAGTTGCTAGTGGAGAGAAGATTCGTTTAACTATTCTAAATGAAGAAAGTTTGTCAAAAATACACCAACAAACTAAAGATGTTGAAACAATCAGCCCTGAAATGTTGATGAAAAAATTAGAAGATGAACGTATAAGCATTAAAGCAGATGACGACTTATCTGATGAAGAAAAAGAAGATGAATTAAGAGTTGTTGATGGTCGTATAGCTGAAGCGAAAACAAGCTTATTTGAATTAGATTCTAGTCAAACAAGTAATAAAGCTGATGAAGCAATTAAAAATATCCGTAATCAATTACAGCAACACAAGAAGGAAAGTTAATGAGCAAAGTATTTATCAGCTATAGCTCATCTGATAGACCTGCGGTAAAGCTATTGAAAGAGTCTTTAGAGCAACTTTCTTATGATGTTTGGTTTGATCAAGATGCTATATTGCCCGGAGGATATTACGCAAAGGACATCGCTAACGCATTAAAAGATATTGATGTTTTTGTACTAATGACAAGCGCTAACTCAATTGGGGATAAAGCAAATAATATTGTCGGCTCTAGTGAAGTAGCTAAAGAAGTGGTTTTAGCACAAAATTCACCTGCTGTTATTATCCCCGTTAAATTAGATGACTGTTGGATGGAAACAACCACTCATGATGAGTTCACTTATTTATTAGCGCGAACACAGTGGCTTGATGCGGGGTATTGTGACTCATCTTCTGATTTTATGGACGTTGCTAAACGGATTGATAGTGCCTTAGTTTCTGGTAACTTTAAGTTTAATCACGATACGACACTTGATGAGATCGATAAATTATTGAAGCAAGGATTATTTGGTCAAGCTGCGTCAAGGATGAGTGCTAATACGTTCCCTGATATTGCAAGTGATAGAGTTGTATTGATTAATTCAATACTCGCACTGTCAGAGCGGCCTATATCAAGTCTGAGTAAGTTAATGGTTGATAACTTAGTACGAGAGTTAATGCACATTCGTAATGAAAGTGTCAGACCAGCAGCACTTTATTTACAAGGAGCTTTATCAACATTCTATTATCAGACAAATGCCATTTATGATCCAACGGGTGGATTAGTTGCTCTTAAAAAAGAAGCCGCGGCTCTTGGTCGATTAAAAGCTAAATATGTAATGTCTATTGCGCATTTATTGCCATCAATTAACCAATACTCTTTGCAGTGGTCGAAATAACCGACCTGCATTGGAGTGGTTAATAATGCTAGTTACCTTCATGAGCAAGATTAGGCTTTTTGAAAGGTTGTATTCAAACACACTACTAATGAGTAATAAAAGAGAGTGTTGAGTTAGTATCAATAAGAATTGGAGATGAACATTTTTAGAACCAAAAGCAACTCGGTAATAGGTAAGAAAAAAATTTATAAGACAAACTAATTTAAGAATATGCGATAAAGATATATCTAGTCTGTGTTATTGTTTTTTATTTTTAAATCTGCGATCTGAAGAGTAATGTGAATATATTCTTAATACTGTTAATCAAAATTTTCCCACTATACATAAATGTTGGTTTAGGTTTTTTTGCTACAAAATATTTGGATGTTCAAAGACACAGTGTTGCTGCTCTTCTTATTTATATCATAGGACCTATTGTTGTATTGTCTGCAACGATGAGTGTAGAAATAAATGCAAGTGTCGCATTTTTGCCCATTTTTTTATATGTCTTTGGTTCCATCATTGCTTTCGCCACTTTGTTCATTTTTGGAAAGAATTGGAATGACCCTACGGGGAATATTTTAGCTTTTTCAAGTGGAACGGGAAATACTGGTTACTTTGGAATACCGCTTGCTTTGATCTTTTTTGATACTGATTTAGCGAATATATATATTTTTACTGTGTTAGCTTCTCTTTTATATGAAAATACCACAGGATTTTATGTAACGGCAAAAGGAAATTTCACCGCCAAACAAAGTCTTGTTAAGATAATTAAACTGCCAATTCTGCATGCATTTATTGTAGGAATTACATTGAACATCATGGGAATAAAGCTTCCAGAAGAGTTGACGTTTTACTCTGATCAATTCAAGAGCTCCTATGGCATTCTAGGAATGATGATGTTGGGGATGGGGCTTCATGGTTTTAATAAAAGTGAAGATTTGGATTATAAATTTATCAAAATATCTTTTATCATCAAATTCATTTTTTGGCCGGCTTCAATTTTGGCGCTTATTTACCTAGATAAAACATTTATTCAATTACTTAACGAAGATTTATACAAGGTACTGATTCTGTTTTCAATCGTTCCACTTGCAGGCAATACCGTATCACTGGCTGTCTTATTAAATGCTAAACCCGAGAAAGCGAGTTTATCTGTCTTTTTAAGTACAGTACTATCAATTTTATTCATACCATTAGCACTTTATTTATACGGTGGTTTTTAAATTCATCGAAGCAGGGGGAGCAATAACCTTCTGCCTGCTGTGACTTATAAAGACGCTACATGGATGTCGCTTCTTAGGTAATGCATGAGCAATTATCCTGAGTATATTCTCCTTAAATACTACTCTTTCATCAAAGTGCCTCAAATTGAAATTGCTTACGCACTTTGAAATATGCAACTTGATTGGTCGCGGGATCAGCTAAGATAAGGTTCTTATTTTTCAGTTTTACGCTAACACCAACAATTATATATTAATCGACAGGTGTAACAGGGGAGATATTGCTGTAAATTAGTCACTTGCTTACTCTCTTATACGAATCACCATGACATCAATTCGCTTGACCCAATACTCACACGGCGCAGGCTGTGGCTGTAAAATTTCTCCATCGGTACTTGATGTGATGCTAAAGTCATCACTTGCTTTACCAGTGAATGACGCACTTTTAGTGGGTAATAGCACTAAAGACGATGCGGCCGTTTTTGATATTGGTAATGATCAAGGCGTGATTTCAACCACTGATTTTTTCATGCCCATTGTTGATGACCCAACTGACTTTGGTAAAATCGCTGCCTGTAATGCCATCAGCGATATTTATGCCATGGGCGGAAAACCGATAATGGCAATAGCTATTTTGGGCTGGCCAGTCAATCTTTTAGCACCAGAAATCGCTCAACAAGTGCTTGATGGTGCTAGAGCTATCTGTGCTGAAGCGGGTATCCCATTAGCGGGCGGTCATTCCATTGATGCGCCAGAGCCTATCTTTGGTTTAGCGGTCACTGGCTTAATTAATAATGCGCACATTAAGCGAAATAATACCGCAGAGGTTGGCGATCTACTTTATTTAACTAAGCCATTAGGTATTGGCATTATGACCACGGCTGAAAAACAAGGAAAATTGTTACCTGAGCATGCGCAACTCGCGCCACAAGCAATGAAGACTTTAAATGTTATTGGACAGAAGTTTGCAGAACTCGAAGTAGTTACTGCTATGACTGATGTAACCGGTTTTGCACTATTAGGACACCTTTTAGAAATGTGTCAGGGCAGTGGGGTTGCTGCCGTTATTGATTTTGACCAAGTACCTCGTCTTGATTTTGTCAATGATTACATTGACCAAGGCTGTGTACCAGGTGGCTGTGAGCGAAACTTCATCAGTTATGGCGAACACGTCGGACCGCTAAGCCCTAAACAAAAAATACTTTTGTGTGACCCTCAAACCAGTGGTGGTCTACTTGTGGCAGTGAAACCACAAGGTAAAGAAGCTTTTGAAACGTTATGCCAAGAAAATGGTCTTAACCTACAACCTATTGGCGAACTCGTGGCGGCAGTGAAAACTGCGCCAACTGTGAGCTTATTGTAATGACAGTAAGTAACAAAAACACCTCAACAACAGAGCGTTCTGACAGCAGCGATTTTCGAGCTATTATTCGTAATAAACTGCCTTTAATGGATGTACGCGCACCGATTGAGTTTGAAAAAGGTGCCTTTAGCCAGTCCATTAATTACCCGTTAATGAACAATGATGAACGAGAAGAAGTTGGGATTTGTTATAAAAAGAATGGACAAGAAGCCGCCATCACATTGGGTAACGCGCTAGTTTCAGGACAAAGTAAAGCAAATCGAGTGGCACAATGGCAAAGCTTTGCACGGGAAAACCCACAAGGTTATTTATATTGTTTTCGCGGTGGTTTACGTTCACAAACAGTGCAGCGCTGGTTAAAAGAGTCAGGTATTAACTATCCACTTATTACAGGGGGATATAAAGCACTTCGTCAGTTTTTACTGAACGAAATTGAACAATTAGCGTTACATCCCTTAACTATTTTAGCCGGTAACACTGGTAGTGGAAAAACGCCTTTTCTGACCCATTGTGTTAACAGCCTCGATTTAGAAGGCGCAGCAGGACATCGAGGCTCAAGTTTTGGTGGCTTCGTTACACCGCAAGCAAATCAAATAAATTTCGAAAATAAGCTGGCTGAACAATATATTAGGGGTAACTTCTCTTTAGATCAAAGGTTAGTCTTAGAAGATGAAGGTAGGTTAATAGGTAGTGTTCATTTACCTGAAAGTTTACGAAATGCCATGACGTTAGCGCCAGTAGTCGTTATTGAAGAAAGCTTAGACTATCGACTTGAACATATATATCAAGAATACATCATAAAAATGACCGCACAATATCAAGCTGCTTATGGTGTTGAACAAGGTTTTATTGCCTTTAGCGAGTATTTGGAACATGGCTTATTCAAAGTACGAAAACGCCTTGGTACAGAGCGTTACGGTCAATTAAAAGAAATACAGATTGCAGCGTTAACGCAGCAACAAAATGGTCAACAGCAGTATCACTTGGATTGGTTAAAACCGTTGCTCAGCGAATACTATGATCCTATGTATCAATATCAATTAGGACTAAAAGCCGATAGAGTAGTTTTTCGTGGCAATAACGCGGAATGTTTAGCTTTTTTACACGATAAGTAAAAACCAACTAAAACATTACCAAAAAATAGTTAAAGCCAGTTTTACTTGCATTATCACATGCGGTATCACATGTGATAATAGTTATTGTTCTTGCAAGAACTTAGCTTTTAATTTATTGATAAATAACCGTAATATTAATGGTAATTGTTGATGATATGAATGTACCGCATAGACGTTTCTCGGCTCGCCTAAATAATCAGGTAGTACTCGTTGCAAGGTACCTGACTGTAGTTCACTTTTAATAAAAACTGACGGTATTAAACATATACCCGCACCTGTGATTGCACTATTAATGGCACTGGTTGAGGTATTCATTTTTAGGTATTTTAAACTACTAAAAGTAATCGCGTTATTATCGTTTTTAGTAAGAGAAAAATTATGTTGCCATGGCAGCATAATTAAATTTTGTAATGATAAATTTTTCTCATTAATCCCTGTCTGCTTAGCCAAATATTTTGGCGAAGCAACTAACACACTTTCTAACTCCCCAATAAGTATCGCATGATACGAACTATCTTTTTGTGTCCCCACTGAAATGGCCAGATCAAGCTGATGTTTAAGTATATCTAAACGTTCATCAGTAAAAGTAAGTTCAGGTGTAAGCTTGGGGTATTCATCACATAACTCTGTAATGATTGGTGTGACTAAAGACGCCTCAAAAGCATGTGGAGCCGTTATTGCAATTCGGCCCGCTGGTGCGATAGCACTCTCTTGTATTTCATCTAAAGTGACGGTTAATAACTCAAGTAATTGCTCACTACGTTTGGCAACTAACTGTCCTGTTGGCGTCAAATTTAAAGTGCGGGTACTTCTATTGAGCAATCGTACTCCTAGGGCTCGTTCAAGTTGACTCACATACTGACTAATTGCTGATTTAGTATGCCCTAGGCTATGAGCCGCTTCTGTAAATGAGCCTTGCTTAAGCACTTCATCAAATACTAACATTTGGTAAGCTAAGCGCTTCTGTTCACTTTTATTGAACATTGTTTTCATCTTTTGGCTAATTATCATTCTTTAGAATAACAATAAAATGGTGCTTCTGAAATAACTAAGAGATAAAAAATGAATCAAATAACATTAAACAGTATTAGAAATAACGTTATGAAAGCTAGCGCCCAGTGGATCTCTGATTTCAATCAAGGGAATGTTCAAACATGTATTAACCGATATTTACCCACTGCAACGATGCAAGTTCACCCTTTTGGAAAATTTACTTCAATAGAGGCTATTTCTGACTTTTGGTTCGAGTTTTCCAAAAGTAACCCAAGTGATTTAGTTTATCGAAACATTGATATCAAAGTATTAAATAATGGACAAGCAGTACTTTCAGCGAATTGGCGCATGAATATTGCCAGTGGTTTTATTAGTAAAGAGTTGTGGACCCTGGCAGAAGACGGTCAGTGGTACCTTGAAGAAGACGACTTTACTGTTTTAGCACAGCATACAAAACCTGTTCACGATAAGAGAACGGCGTTAGTCTTGGTTGATCTACAAAATGATTATTTTAGTGGTGGTCGTTTTGAACTTGATAATACTGATTTAGCCGCCAAAAAAGCAAGTCAATTATTAGCGCACTTTAGACAAAACGAAATGCCAGTTATTCATATTCAACATATATTTGAAGATGCCAACGCAGCCTTTTTCACAGCGAATACAGAAGGTGCTGATATTGAATCAAGTGTTAAACCTAATGAAAATGAGCCTGTGATTATAAAACATCAAATAGACAGTTTTATTAATACAACATTGGAGCAAACATTGGTTGAGTTAGGTATAGATAACTTGGTTATTGTCGGTGCAATGGCACAAGCATGTGTGCAAACCATCTGTCGAAGTGCGGTCAATAAAGGCTATAAGTGCCAGGTCATATCCGATGCTATTGCTGCACCTAAATTAGAATATAAACAGCACACCTTTACCGGAGAGCAATTGGTTGCGGCTAACTTATTATCACTGTCATTTGGCGGCGCTGATATTACTGAAACGAAGGAATGGTTACAAAAAAACAGCTAATCAATCAGTTAAATAATAGTAAAAATAGTGATTATTACTCCAAATAACCACTATTTTTATTTACGACCATATGCTGAAGAGTGCCTGCATACCCATTACATTACTGAAAGTGATTACTTTAGCCCTTCACTCAATTACAATAAATTCCATAGTCAGTATTTTATAATGGATTTATATGTCAAATTCTCACTGCATTCATTGCGAACACATAGTAAAAGGCACATGTCGTATTTGCCCTATGTGTGGTGGTTCAATGAAACAAGAAATAGAGAATGAAAACCGTCAATGTCCTCGATGTAAAGATCCCTTAGTGGTTTTTCAGTTTAATCATTATCAATTAGACAAGTGCACAAGTTGTGAAGGTTTATGGCTAGAGCCTGATAAATTTAAAGTGTTAACGAGTGAGTTTGACGTTTATCGTGATGATAAGTCGGAGCCAAACTTTCTTAGGAAACCAACGCCAAAAGCGGAAGGGTATTTACCTTGTGCTTGTTGCGATAAATTAATGTCTCGGAAAAACTTTAAAGCTATCTCAGGGGTAATTATCGATTCCTGCATTAGCTGTGGGATTTGGTTAGATAAAGGTGAACTAATACAAATTCGTAGTTTTATTGCTAGTGGTGGTTTAGATAGATCACAAGATAGACAACTCGATAAACATTCACAACAAATCCAAGCGTTAGATGATCGGCTTTCAGATGTTGAATTAATGGAAAAAATGTTAAATAAATTTAGTTTGAAACGCATCTTTTTTAGAGGATTTTAAATCTAATTACCCTAGACAGATTTACGTATGGGCTTATACCAATTCCAATAAATTTCTTCCCACTCAGCGATAGTTAAAAGGCTTAGAGGCAAGACATTGATTGTAGATAATGGTTTTTCCCTTATCAAAATCAATAACGCAGCATGTAAGCCTTTTAAACTCGCCGTTAGGGAGCTTTCCAGTGACTCGATAATCGCATAAAATTTCTTTTATATAGAGTGACTATATGCAAAAAATTCTATTTATTCTCAAACCGCTGGCAAGCTCTGAGTGGGAACTAACTTAATGGACTTGGTATTACATTGCATTAAGGACTTTCTGCTTTCACAGCCCTATTGTAGTGATTAGCGCAAATCAGTTATCACTAAAGCAGTAATGTTCATTTAAATCTCAAGTGTTCATGTCTCACAAGTGCGACTCACTACAATGAAAACTGTGTCGAAATTGACACACCCCCTCATATGAGTGACAGTGTAATTTAAATAAAACACAATATAATCAGTATGTTAGTTTTTATTTTACAGATGGCACAAGACTTGTAATAACTAATCATCTCATTTACAAATATAAGATGAATCATGGATATACAAAGAAAAGCCGTTCAAAAACCACTTTGGAAAAAATACTGGTTTGTTTTACCTGTATTTATTCTACTCATCGGCACTTATTCATTAAGAAATATTTTAGGTAATGCCTCTTACTTTATTGAACGAAGCGCCGTTGTTACCGCCAAAGTAGAGCAGGGTAATTTTCGAGTTAATGTGCGTGCAACAGGTGTTTTAAAGCCACTTAATATTCGTTGGGTATCCTCGCAAGTTTCAGGTAGAGCAGAGCAAGTCTTTGTTAAAGCTGGCGCTGAAGTAAATAAAGGTGATGTGCTTGTACAATTATCTAACCCTGAACTACATCGTAATTTAGAAAAGGCGCGTTGGGAGCTGGAAGCAAAAAAGGCTGAAAGTCATGTTGCTTTTGTGATGCTAGAATCACAGATGGTTGATTTAGAAAATTCAGTATTATCTGCAGAATATAGCTATCAATCAGCGAAACTAAAACTTGATGCAGAAACCGCTCTATTGGCACAAGGTAATGCGACAGTCTCTGCGCTCGAATACCAAAGAAGCCAATTAACTGTTAAGCAACAAATGCAATCTTGGCGCGCTCAACAACAAAAAACTGAAAAAATGAAAGCGAATATGGCGGCAACAAAAATTGCTCAACAAGCCCGTATTGGTTTAGTTGAAAATAATTATCAGCGTGTGCAAGAGCAAGTCGCTGCGCTGCAAGTGAGATCATCAACGTCTGGTGTTGTTCAACAAGTTTCACTAGAACTCGGTGAACGTGCTCAAGTGGGAGATAGTGTTGCTTTAGTGGCCGATCAAAACACCTTATTTGCAGAATTACAGGTACAAGAAGTTAGGGTAAAAGATATTGCGCTAGGCCAATTAGTGACTATTGATACTCGCACCAGTGAGATTATTGGTGAAGTGACGCGTATCGACCCAGCGGTAAAATCTGGCATGGTGTTGATCGATGTCAAACTAATGAGTGACTTACCAACGGAAGCTCGTCCTGAATTAACCGTTGATGGGCTGATTGCTATTAGCAATATTGAAAATGCTTTGTATGTAAAGCGACCTGTTTATGCACCAAGACATACTAAGGTTGGCCTGTATAAACTGAGCCAAGACCAGCAATTTGCGAGTAAATATTCCGTTGGTTTAGGTCAAAGTTCAGTAAATAAAATTCAAATTATAGATGGTTTGATGCTTGGTGATGAAATCATTATTTCAGACACATCAAGCTGGCAAGAACATCAAGAAATTAAGATCAATTAATGGTCTATTAGCAATAATACTTAATGAATAGTTACTCAATACACACGACTCAAAAAATGAAAATCAGCAGCAAGTAACTTGCTGATACCATATGGGAATAATTATGACTGCACTTATCACCTTAAAAAATATTAGCAAAAAATTCTTAACTGAAGAGATAGAAACGCGGGCTTTAAATACTATTAACCTAGAGATTAATAAGGGTGAATACCTGTCACTCAGTGGCCAGTCAGGTTGTGGTAAATCAACCTTACTCTCTTTACTAGGATTATTAGATGCACCTAGTTCAGGACATTATCATTTAGCAGGTAGTGATGTTTCAGCTTTAACACGGGATCAACGAGCAAAAATACGCAGTGAACAAATAGGGTTTGTTTTTCAATCGTTTAATTTGATTTCAGATCTCACGGTATTTGAAAATGTTATGTTACCGTTGACGTATCAAACAGGAAAGTCTAAAAAAGCCATTGAAGCTAAAGTGAATGAAGTATTAGCGAAAGTAGAAATGGGACATCGTAAAAATCATTACCCTTCACAATTATCTGGCGGACAACAACAGCGCGTTGCCGTTGCTAGAGCCTTAGTTAATGACCCTGCAATTATTCTTGCCGATGAACCAACAGGTAACTTAGATTCAAAAAATGCCGAGGCAGTTTTACAGCTATTCGATCAACTTCATCATGATGGCGCAACTATCTGCATGGTGACCCATGATCCCTCGTCAGCGAAGAGAGCGAGTAGGTGTTTAGAAATGTTTGATGGGCAACTGATCAAAGACAATATCAATCATGATCGTCAAGTAACGCTTAAACCAGTTGAATTGGCTGCGGGCTAAACCTTAGGAGAAGTACCATGTCGATGTTAATAGATATTAAATACGCTTTTCGCTTGTTATTTAAAGCGCCTAAATTTACTGCGATGACCTTGGGGGTATTAATCGGTGGATTATCGATTAGTTTATTCACCTTCTCATTTTTATATACCATGGTTTACAAACCTCTACCAATACCTGAGGCTGAAACGGCAAAAGCGATTACTGTTGAATTTGACGGTAACTACAACTTAATCACGGGTTATGAATATAACAATGTTAAAGAGAGTGTAACCAGTTTTACCGAGTTTGGTGTTTATGATAATCGTAATATTCGTTTGTCTGTTGAACAATCAGGTAAAGATATTTCAGGAAGCTATGTCCAAAATGGTTTTTTTGAGTTCAGCCGTACAGAACCTATTTTAGGTCGAACGATACAAGCCCAAGATAACAAAGTAGGTGCATCGCCAGTCGCATTAATTAGCTATGAAATTTGGCAGTCTGAACTTAATGGCGATGAAGGTGTTTTGTCAAAAAGCCTGATGCTAAATGGGGTGATTACTGATGTTATTGGGGTTATGCCAAAAGGATATCTATTTCCTAATACTTCACAAATTTGGTTGCCACTGTCAGACAGCGTTTTTAATGCTACCGCAGAGCAAAGTGAAAACTATTTTGCGTATGGCCGAGTTAACGCTGGTACCACTATTGAACAAGCTGAATTGGAGTTGGGGCAAGCCATTAACCAAGTTTATCAACAGAATGTAGAATTATATAACATGCCTGAGTTTGAAAAAGGCGCGAAGCTGATGTCATTCCAAGCGGCGCAAACCAACGGCCAAGGCAGTATTGTTTTTGTCTTCTTAAACGCCATTTCATGGTTGATTTTATTACTTGCTTGTATCAACGTCGGCAATTTATTACTCGCTCGTACCATTGAACGTCAAAAAGAAACCGCTATTCGCGCTGCTTTGGGGGCAACTAGCTCTCGCTTAGTTAGCCAGTTAATGTGGGAAGGCGTTATCATTTCAACGGTTGGTGGCATTTTGTCATTACTATTGGTTGGGGCTGCTTTAGATTATACCGAAATTGCTTTTCACTCGTGGATTCCAGGTGGAGGTTCCTTCTGGTGGCATTGGAGTATGGATCTGCAAACGTTGCTAATGGGCATTGCATTTACCGTGGTTACTATTTTACTGTCAGCTTTTTTACCGGCATGGCGCTCTGCAAATCAAGACATTAATACCACATTAAGAGATGGAACCCGTGGTGCTCAAAGTAAAAAAGCAGGCAGGATTTCTCGGATATTAGTCACTAGCCAAGTATTTTTGGTCGCCACTTTAATGTTAATTGGCTCTGTTTCTGCCTACATATCACATAAATTGATTAACCTTGAAATGGGCGATGATTATAGCTATGTGATGTCAGCAAGAATGTCGATACCTGAAAATAAATACCCAGAGCCTACGCAGCAATTAGCATTATTTCAATCGTTAAAAGAAAACATTGAGCAACATCCTCAAGTGGTTGGTGTTGTTGCAAACGATTGGCGACGTCAATCGACAGTGACTCTCGAAGGTAAGGATTATGCCTCTGAAGAGAGCAAACCTAAAATTGATACTATTACGGTTATTGGTGATACCGCAACAGTGGGTATTGACTTAGTCGCAGGGAGACAATTTACTCACCTTGATAAGTTGGGTCACCGTAAAACGGCTATGATAAGCCAATCTATGGCTAAACGTTATTGGCCGGGAGAGTCTGCTTTAGAAAAAAGTTTTCAGGTGAAAATAGATGATAAAAATGAAAAAGTTTTTATTGTTGGCGTTGTTACAGACCGTCTTAATGCTTCTACTATGTTTGCTCGATTAGATAGTGCTGATGAAGTTTATGTATCAGGGTTACAATTTATCAATAGCTTCCAAATTGTTTATTATCGTACTTTACCCAATACGCAAAACGCGGAAGAAATTTTCTATCAAGCCATGTTTGATACCGATCGCTCTATTGAGATGACATATTCGGTTCAATTAGCGAGTAAGAACAGAAACATGATGCGAGATTCAATGGGCTTAATGTCGAATGTAACCTTTGGTACTGGTTTCTTTGCTTTATTATTGGCCATGGTGGGTATTTATGGCTTAACGGCAAATTCAGTGGCTCAGCGTACCCATGAAGTAGGTATTAGGCGTGCTGTTGGGGCTAGTGATAAAAATATTACACAGATGTTTTTAAAGCAGGGGGCCCGTCAGTTAGTTATTGGTTTAGGCTTGGCGGTGGTACTGTTTGCTTTAATCTCTTTTGGTTTTCATAAGTTTACTGAAGAAATATTCCCGGTATACCTCTACTTCGGCATTGCTATTACGGTAGTTTCGGTGCTTTCAGTCATTGTTATGTTGGCAATTTTTACACCAACCAAACGTGCCGTTAAAATGGAACCGAGCATAGCGTTACGTTACGAGTAGGCTGATTAAGCTGCCTAGGGTAATAGATGGATCTCGTACTTCATCTGTTACCCTTATCAGTCAACTTTTTAAGCAAATAGACTTTATAACTATCTAATTCTTGTTCCTTTGCTCGATATTACTTAAAGTGAAGACATAATCTCGGAAACTTAACTACTTATGAATAAACGCTTGTGAATAAAAAAATACTAATCGCTGATGATGATATTAATATCATTGCCAGTTTAAAATTTGTTTTAGCCGACGAAGGCTTTGATATTGTAGCGGTCACAACGCCACAAGCTGCTTTAGATAATTTAAAAACTCAAAGTGTTGATTTGATTCTACTTGATATGAACTTTCAGCAAGACACAACCTCTGGTGCTGAGGGTGTTCAATTAGTTGAAGCAATCACAGAACTTGAACTTAATGTTCCCATTATCGTGATGACTGGCTGGGCGACTATTGATATTGCCGTTGAAGCTATGCAAGCTGGCGCAAAAGACTTCATTCAAAAACCGTGGAAAAATGAACGTATGCTCAGCGCGATTGACAATCAATTAGCCTTGGCAAAATCCGATAAAAAAGCACAACGACTCAGTCAGCAAAATCAATTGCTCACCTCGCAAGCCCACCCTGGCAGTCGTGCAGGTATCATTGCACAATCCCAACCTATGCAAGAATTATTAGCAACCCTTGATGATTTAGCAAAAAGCGATATGAGTATTTTATTAACTGGTGATAATGGCACGGGTAAAAGCATGCTTGCAGCTTATGTGCATAGTGTTTCTACACGAGAAAAACATTCTTTTGTGCCTGTTAATATGGGCGCTATACCCGAATCACTTTTTGAAAGCGAAATGTTTGGCCATGTAAAAGGGGCGTTTACTGATGCCAAAGAAAATCGTATTGGTCGCTTTGAAATGGCAGAGCAAGGTACTTTATTTTTAGATGAACTTGCCAATATTCCTTTTGCTCAACAAGCTAAGTTGCTGCACGTTTTAGAAGCACAACAGTTTGAGGCGGTTGGCAGTAGTAAATCATTACATGCAGATGTACGTATTATTTCGGCGACTAACAGTGATTTATTGGCTGAGATTAAAAACAATACCTTTAGACAAGATCTGTATTATCGATTAAATACTATTGAGTTAAGAGTGCCATCATTAAGTGAGCGAGTTGAAGATATCCCCGCGCTCGCTGAGCACTTTCTTCAATCTTTCAGTGCTAAATACCATCGAGCTTGTCCTAAACTTACAGAACAAGCCATCATTGCAATGCAGCAATATGACTGGCCTGGTAATATTCGTGAACTTAGTCATATGATGGAGCGAGTGCTTTTCACCTGTAAAAAAGACAGTATTGAGACCCAAGAGTTGATGTTAACAGGCGCTAATAACTCTGAAAATGGTGCTGTTGAATCTTTGGATGATCCCAATTTAAGTCTTGATGAAATCGAAAGGAAAACCTTAATCAAGCGTCTGAAGTTTCATCGTGGTAATGCCACTGAAACAGCGAAGTCCTTAGGGTTAAGTCGAAGTGGTTATTATCGACGTTTGAGTAAGTATGAACTGGATTAAAAAAAGTTGGCAATTACTTTTGGGTAATTCAAAAACTCAACACGGCGAAAACCAACATAATTTATTATTGTTGGTATGTATACCGTGTTTCTTCATCACCGCCACTGCGCTTTTCTTAACGCAAATATCAGGCTATTTAATTGCTTTTATCCTCATTGTTTTATTACTGCTGTGTAGTTTTGTCATCGTGGCGAGTAGACAAAATTCGCATTATCAAATCCGCACATTATCTAACTTAATTGAGTCGATGATTGATGGCGACTACACGTTAAGAGGGCGGCTTCAAACGAATCAAGCGTTTCAAGAACTACTCAATTCAGTTAACGTTTTAGCAGATACTTTGTCAAAACATAAAATTGAAGCCAAAGAATCACGTTTGTTATTAGAGCGCATCATGGAACAAATGGATGCCATGGTATTCGCCACTGATGAGCAAGGTTTTGTCGTTATGGCTAATGCTTCGGCGCATAAACTTGTTTTGGGGCAGGTCGGTAATGAGGTCGATAATATAACCAATATTCAATTAGCGACTTTACCTATTGGCGCTGAAATTATTAGCGCCAATGCAGGTATCATTGAGTTTAAAGAAGGGTCAATTAGTGGTGAACACTTTTTATCTAAAGAGTCTTTTTTAAGTGATGGCAAACAGCATCAACTTTTTACTCTTACTAATGCCGAACGTCTATTAATGGAGAAAGAGCGTAAAGCTTGGCAAAGCCTGCTTCGGGTATTAAGTCATGAAATGAATAATTCATTAACGCCAATTGTTGCCATCAGCCAATCAATGCAAAAAAAGTTACAAAGGGAAGATCGCGAAGTAGACAAAGTATCCTTACTTGAAGGCATTAACATTATTAATGAGCGTGCAGACTCTTTAAGCCAATTCATTGCCAGTTACAGTCAACTATCTCAGTTACCTAAACCGAATAAATCAGTATTCAAGTTAGTGTTTATGATTGATAAACTTTCAACACTTTATCCCGAATGTAAAATACAGTGTGAACTGGATAGCGAATTATTAATTGAAGCGGATAAAAGTCAGCTTGAGCAAGTGTTGATTAATTTATTTAAAAATTCTGTTGAGGCAATGAGCGATACTGATGAAAAAATAATTGAGATTAACAGTTCGCAAGAAGGTAACTGGCAGCATATTTCTATTCGAGACTTGGGTACAGGCATTGCAAATTTAGATAATGTCTTTGTGCCGTTTTACAGCACAAAACCTCAAGGCAGTGGTATTGGATTAGCATTGTGTCGACAAATTTTATTTAATCATAATGGCTCGATTAAAATAGACAATTATCAAGGTTTACTTCAAGGGAGTGATAAAGACTCTCCTTATGTTAAGCAAGGTGTTGAAGTGGTTTTATCGCTGCCAATATATGTTGCGTAAAGTTGAAGTTTTCTAGAGATGAAATCACAACACTCTCGCTATAGCTGATATCATTAACTCAAAATTAAAGAAGCCTCAAAAACCTCTATTAACGACCATTAATTGATCACTACTCTGTAACTAATCTTATGAACGCAAACTCTCTAATAATCCTCGATTTTGAAACAACCGGTCTGTCACCTGATAATGGCGATAGAGCCATTGAAATTGGTGCGGTAAAGCTTGAAAATGGAGTGGTAACTGATCGTTTTCAAGAGTTGATGTATCCTGGGCGACCGGTAAGTCACTTTATTGCTGATTACACTGGCATCACTAATGTAATGCTAAGTAAAGCCGCGCCATGTCATGAAGTCATGGGTCGCTTTAGCGATTTTATTCAAGGGCAAAACCTGGTTGCTCATAATGCATCGTTTGATAAGCGTTTTTTAGATAGTGAGCTAAAGCGTATTTCGTCGGGTTATGATGGGCAGTTTGCCTGCTCGTTATTGTTATCTCGTCGATTATATCAAACTGCACCTAACCATAAGTTAGGTACATTAACTAACTATAAAGGCATTGCCTCAAATGGCAGTTTCCATAGAGCATTATATGATTCTGAAATGACAGCAAAGCTTTGGGTCGCGATGTTAGATGATATTAAGCAACAAACTGGTATTGATGAAGTGCCATTTTCTTTAATTCAGAAGTTAACTAAAACGACTAAAGCGAATGTTGGTAAGCTTTTAGCTAACTACAGATAATCCGTAATAGCTGGATAACTACATTAAGTTAATCGCTTAATTAAAGCCAATAAAAGCTAATAAAACAGTAGTCTACATTTCTTAGACTTTTATCCTTATTTTAACCATTGCTTCAATAAGACATCCGCATCAGCTTTTTCGGAATAATCTGAATTCACTACATCTACCATTAATTTTATTGCCTCTTTATCTCTATTAAGAGCTTTGAGTGTTAACGCTAAATGATACTTCACCGCCGGATTTGAATTATTGATGGCTAACGCTTTTCTAAATAGAGGTAAGGCTTTATTAAATTCTTTGGTGTGATAATAAACCCAGCCTAAAGTGTCTAAAGAGTCAGGCTGATTATCAACAAGTGCCAATGACCTTTTTACCAATGCTTCAGCTCGTGGGTAATCAGATATATTCAAAGCCACATAACTGGCATTATTTAATATTGCCGGTTGCTTAGGGTACAGCTGAACTAATGTTTGATATATCTTATCTGCATTGATCCATTGAGATTGGTCGATATAAAGCTCAGCTAATGCTGTATTCAATAATAAACTGTTTGGCCTGTCATTTAACGACTTTGTTAATAAGTCTACCGCTTTACTGGTTCGTTTCGTCGCTCTGTATATTAAGTTTAAACCAACTACGCTACTGTCATTACTAGCTAATTTAATACGTTTTTTATAATATATTTCAGCTAGTTTATATTGATTTATTCGTAAATATGAATTAGCTAACACTTCGACTAATTGGGCAGATAACTGATGATTAACTTCAAACGATTTAATTAATTTTATTGCACTGTCAGTATCATTTTCTGCATTATAAAGTTGCGCTAATCCTATGATCGCTTTATCGTTATCTCCATCCCAAGCCATCGATTTTTTATAGGCAGTGATTGCCTCAGGTACTTTAGAAAATCGTTGATAAGCATGGGCTATTAACAAATAAATTGTCCCTTTATCTCCGTCTTGTTTTATCGCCGATTTATACGCACTAACTGCAGAGTTCACATCTGAATTCATTATTTGTAAACTTGCCAGCATAAGATAAAGCTCAACTGTTTTTCTTTGATTCAATAAATAAGTATTCAATGTTTCAATAGCAAGCATCAGCTGTTTATCGCCAACATAACTAACAATTAAGTTTTTTAATAATTCTTCATTTTTAGTATCAAGCTTAAATGGTTCTTCTAATAAGATGACGCTAGCAGCTGAATTATCAGTACGATTATATAACTTAGCTAAAGCTGTAATTAAATCAATATCGTTTGCTGAGATTATTAATGCTGCTTTTAAACGATTAATAGCAATATCAGCGTTACCCTTTTGATAATCGAGGTTAGCTAAGCTAATAATGGATTTGGCATGATTGGGTTCAATTATCAATGCTTGTTCAAATTGATGTTTTGCCTTCTCTATTTCACCTGAAATTTGGTAAATATAACCAAGATGATGCTGAATATTTGCATTGTCTGGCATGTTTTCAGCTAAGTTTTTCGCAACGCTAATGCCCTTATTCATTTCTCCAGACTTAATATAAGACTCAACCAATAATAAACCAACGACTATTGGATCATATTCTGCTGCAGAGGCTGTTAACAAATGCTTAATCGCTTTTTCGGGCATTCCTGTTGCTAAATAGCTTTGTGCAAGTTGAGTGTCTGCGATCCCTAAATTAGGCTGCAGCTCTTTAACTTTTGCAAGGTGGAAGTGGGCTTTTTCATACTGCTTTAGCTCTAAGTAGGTCATGCCTAACATAGATAATATTTTTGGGTTATTAGGATCTAAAAAATTAGCCCTACTTAACAACGCCTTTGCTTGCATTGGTTTTTCTTCCAATAATTCAATAGTGGCAGCAAGTATTAAAGCGTTAATGTTATTTTCATCTATAAATAAATAGTCATCTATGTATTGTCTTGCTGCTTCATATTTTTGTTGGTGAAATAAAATGATACTGGCTAAATAATAATAAGAAGGATTTGACTGCAATACATCCTCACTCAGGTGGTCCAGAACTTGTGCCACTTTTTCTATTGAGCTGTCAAAGCCAGTATTTTCATTTTTTCTAATCTGTACCATAGCTTTAAGAAATTCAGCTTTAGGTTCATTAGGCACTCGTTCTAATACGGTATCTGCGTATTGTTCGGCTAACTCAAAATGTTGCAATTCGGTGTTAATAGTACTGGCAAAAATTAGTGATTGAATATTTTTTTTATCAATCAATAGCGCCTGGTTGATTGCATTAAGAGCAAGTTCGTTATTGCCTAAACTTTGCTGAATACTGGCCTTCAAATTCCAAGCTTTAATGGGAGGGATATACCCAGATAACACCTCATCAACGAGCTTTTCTGCCTGACGGAATTGAAAGTAATTAACTGCAATTTGCGCTAATCCCAACTTGGCGTCTATATTTTTGGCATCAAAAGTTAACGCTGTGTTGTAATCATTTTGTGATAGCTTTAATTGTCGTAGCCCCAAATGCGCATCACCACGAAGTACATAAATTTTCGCGGCTAATTTGTCGTCATTTGTTTGCTCTGGTAGGTAATCTAGGGTTTTATTATATTGCCCTTGCATAATGTAGGACTCAGCAAACAATAGACGTAACTGTTTCTTATTCGCGCCTAAGGAAGCCGCTTTGGTTAAAGCTGCTTCTGCCGCACTAGCACTACCGTGAGCGAGCAATATTTCAGCGATTAAAATATTTGAGGCTAAGTGCTCTGGTGATGTTTTTAGTATGTTTTTTACGTGTATCAGTGCTTCATCATATTGGTTGTCGTTTAATGCACTTCGAGCTTCTTCATAAAGCTTATCTTCCTGTGAAGCAGCTAACGAAGAGGAAATAAGGAGTAAAAATATATACGGATAAGCTTTCAAATTTCTATCCAAAATAGCAAGTGAACATTAGATAATGATTATGTCAAAATTATTGGAATAAAGATAACGCAGCATAACTAACCTTTTCAAACTGTCTATAAATTTTACACTTTTTTTTTTTTTTTTATTAAAATTTATAAATAAATCATTAAAGTGATATATAACAAAGACCTTTAATATAAGGTACGATTTTTGCATTGTATGTTCACATATGGATGATTATGATAAATGCATAATTTAATTTTCACTTCTTCAGGTAAATATTATGTTTTCAAAACTTTTATTCCCAATGATTTTATTGATCGGACTTTCTCTTTTCGTTAGCTATGCAGCTAATGCTAAATTGACACGAGTTGGTACACTCATTCAGGGTAACGAGTGTGGTTCAGGAAGTTTTTCTGCCTGTAAAATATCAATAGTAGATACTAATGGAGATACACAATATTTAGCTAACTCTTTAATTAAATTCAGTGGGGATTTTCAAGTTTCTGATGAAAACACAAATTACAAATACACTAACGCTAGTGATGATTTTGTGAAATTAAAAATGAAATTTACAGATAAAACAGGTGGTGGACCAAGCAATGATCAGCCTGATGGTGTAGATGATAGAAATGGTGATGGTAAATGGAAATACTCTCCTCAAGGAGAAAATTCATATCCTGATATTCGTTTTTGGGCTGCAAAAGCAGGTAATCAATACAAGTTATTTTGGTACGTTGATGATGTTAATATTTCAAATGCATCTTGCAAGAAAAATGTAAAAAATTATAACTTTACATTTAACTGTATGAGTTTAGCTGAAACAGTAACAGCGGGTAGTTGGACGACTCCTAGCAATAAAGACTTGTCTCACCTCACTTTTTTTGGTGATTTATGTGATAATGCTAATCAAGGTATCAATGGTAACGGCTGCGGAACAACAACAACAACAACAAGTATCCCTGAGCCATCATCTATTGCATTATTTGCTTTAGCTTTATTTGGTATTACAGCTAGACGTAAAAACTTAACATCATAATTTAGCCTAAATAAAGCTAAGTCTATTCAAAAAAGCCAGTCACTGTATGACTGGCTTTTTTTGTCTTTGAGTACTTATCTTGTAGTAGATTGCTTTGTGTTATCGTAAATCTAATTGGATAGCCAAGGCAGTTATTAGTAAATAGTCCATTGAAAAATATTTTCCAACAACCTTATAAAGTTATTGTGGAACTGAACCTTAAGTCGCGTTGAAAATATTCCTACACGTTTGAGTCTCTGGTTCTTAATAATCGACTCTTACAACATGTTAGCCTTATGGCAGTTTTCTAATTTGATTAGCACATTCGGCTAAGACAATAGCACCAGCGGTAGAAACATTGAGCGAATTACCCATGCCAAACATCGGGATGTGAATTTGCTGATGGCTTAATTTCAATGCTGCTTCACTCACACCTTTGCGCTCATTGCCTAATACTAAAACGCATTTAGAGGGATAACTAACAGTAGTGTAATCAACCGACTCATGGCATAGCTCAACACTGTAAATGGCATGTCCTTCATCCAATAAAGTTTGTAAACTTGCCGTAGTACTATCGCTATATTCAACACAAACCCATTTTGCTTCGTTTCTAGACGCTTTTTTCATCTTTTTATCTGAAATAGTCAGTGCGCCACAAACAATGACTTTTTCGATAGCAAAAGCATCAGCCAAACGAATAAAAGCACCAATGTTGTAGCTGTTAGTGACATTATCTAATACCACTATCAAGGGGATTTTTGGCTTAGTTAAATATTCATCTCGTGTTGGTTTATTCTTTCTAAGATCTTCTTTGGTAAGTTGTATTTTTGAATCCATTATTCCTACTCTGATTACTTTTTAATACTAGGTGGAGATGCTTTTTTCTATGACCCACATTTGTGAGCTTATAGTTCAGGCGAGGATTGTGCGACTTTATTTCGATAATATCAAATTATTGTTATACAAGGTTCATTAAGGTTTCGAACTTGTTACGCATAGATAAAATACATCAAAGTAACTCGGCTTCTGAGTATTATACCCCGTAAAAGAGGGAGTGATTTCATGAGTTTTTTTGCTAAAAGTCCCATACTTTAACGTATTAAAATACCTACGAACCTTTCAATATTACTGATAGATTTTCTATTGATCGGGTAATCTCTTTTTCAGAAATAGCACCGAAACCAAAGCGAATATGAGTAGGGTCTGTAGATTCATCGTTGTAAAGAGTACTCAGTGTTGAATCTTTATGGTGCAAATTTTTTATTGATTTTCCCTTAATTGTTTTTGATATATCTATCCACAGGGCCATTCCTCCAGTAGGTAGCGTGAATGAAATATTTTTACCAAACACTCTTTTAAATTCACGTGCTGCAAAGTTTCTTCTTGATTCATATTGTTTTCTCGTTTTACGGATATGCCTTTTCACTTCACCAGATTCCATCAAATCGGATAAAACATGTTCAGTGATTGTGTTTCCTTGTCTGTCTATAAGTACTATTTCTTGTGCGGCCCTTTCAATAAATTTTTTATGAGCAGCTACATAACCTAATCTTAGACCTGGCGCAAAAACTTTAGACATAGAACCTATGTGAACAACGTTTTCTGAATTAGGTAAACTAGCTAGAGGGGGAATGGGTTTGGTTTCGTAATGGAATTCGTGATCATAATCATCTTCTATTATTACGAAATTATGTAGTTTAGATAATTTTAGTAAATCGAGCCGTCTTTCCATCGGAAGGCATACGGTCGTAGGATATTGATGGTGAGGTGTAGTATAAATACCTACTACTTCATGTAGAGATAATATTTTTTCTAACGCTATAATACTTAAACCATTGTGATCTAATTCGCACGCTAATACCTTAAATCCATTTGACTCGAATGCCGCTCTGGCGGGTGGATAATACATTCTTTCCATGACAATGATCCCTTTACTAGGATCTAATACTCTAGAAGCCAAATATATTCCCATTTGACTCCCCCTGACTATGCAAATTTCTTCGGAAGAGCAATTCATAAATCGATCATTGGACAACATCTTTTGGATTGAATCTCGTAGTTCTATAGTGCCTCGAGGATCTCCATAACCCAGACTTGAATGACGACTCAAGCTGATACAAGCTCTTCTATAAGCTCTTGCCAGTATTTCATAGGGGATTAGTCTCGTATCAGGGATGCCATCATTTGCAGTAGCCATGGTCGTACTAGTACTGAGGGCATCTTGATAGAGATTTTCTACTAATTTAGAAGGTGCTTTAGTTTTTTGTGCATTATTGATTAGTTGCTTATTTTTGTCTGACAACTCATTTTCAGGAAGGATGTTAGAAATAAATGTCCCACATCTAGGCTTTGTCACTAACCATCCTTGTGATTCAAGCTCTTCATATACCAGTTGAACGGTTTTTCGGTTAACCCCTAATTGCTTTGCTAATGAACGTGATCCGGGAAGCATAGAATCAGAGGCAAGACGACCGTCTTTAATATCTGTTATTAGCTTATTAAGTAGCTTTGTATGAAACGTTTTTCCAGGGCTATCTTCTAGCCAAAATTTCATACTCCAAGGTCTTAACACGTATCTCTCCTATCTGGACCACTATAATTGTTTAATCTGGATGTTATTGGTAATCCAGTGTGTTGCTATCCTGCACTCGTTGTTAAATAAACGCAAACATACGAGGAGATTTATTATGAAAACAGCTTCTACAGCAAAAAAAGAGCTCATGGTTAGCGCACAACTTGAGATGAAGAAAACTATTCAGGATATAGATTTAACTGTTCGTCAAAAGCTAGCATTAACTTGTCGCATCTTATTCGACAAAGGTCATGATGCAGGCGTAGCAGGGCAAATTACGTGTCGTTCTACTAAGCCAGATACGTATCTTACGCAACGATTCGGACAAGGCTTTGATGAAATTACGGCAGATGGTTTGATTGAAGTAGATCATGATCTTAAACCATTGGACGGCGAAGGTATGGCAAATCCAGCGAATCGTTTTCATACCTGGGTTTATAAAGAACACCCAGAAGTTAACTGTATTGTTCACACGCATCCAACTTATATCGCAGCATTATCAATGTTGAAAGTACCCCTTGTTATTTCTCAAATGGATACGTGTGGTTTGTACAACGATTGTTCTTTTGTCGAGAATTGGCCAGGTGTGCCTGTAGGCAACGAAGAAGGAATTCTTATTTCTAAAGCGTTAGGCAATAACCGAGCTGTTTTTCTTGCTCATCATGGTCAACTAGTTACAGGTAAAACTATTGAAGAAGCCTGTAATCTTGCGATTTTAATTGAGCGCGCAGCAAAATTACAATTATTGGCCATGGCTGCTGGTGAAATCCAGCCGCTTCCTCATGAACTAGCACAAGAAGCTCATGACTGGGTGTCTACAGACAAACGCAATAAAGTAAATTTTGCCTATTACGCAAGACAAGCTCTTAAAAAAAACACAGATTGTATATAAGGAAAGCAGATGAATTTATCAGGAATTATTGGTTACCCTATAACCCCTTTTAGTGATTTAATTAAAGGCGTTGATCTTGAAAAACTTGGTATCGTTATAGATATTTTACTTGATGCAAAAGTAGACGCTATTGCTGCGCTAGGCAGTGCTGGTGAGGCGGCTTACTTAACTAAATTTGAATGGGAACAAGTAGCAAAATACACAGTGAAGTATGTTGATGGTAAGGTGCCTGTTGTTATTGGTGTCGCTGAATTGACCACTGAGCAAGCAATAGAACGTGCCAAATATGCTCACGCTATAGGCGCAGATATGATCATGGTATCGCCTTTTTCTTACTACAAGCTAAATGAAGCAGAGTTATTTCAGCATTATGAAAGTATTTCAAATGCAACGCCTTTGCCCATTATGATATATAACAATCCTGCCACTTGTGGCGTCGATATGTCTCCGAAATTTATGTTAACTATGGTCGATGGCATTAAAAATGCCTGCATGATTAAAGAGAGTACGGGTGATATCCAACGCATGCATAAAATTCATAAGTTATCTAAAGGAAAAGTGCCATTTTTTAATGGTTGTAATCATATGGCTTTAGAAGCACTAACGGCCGGGGCAAGCGGCTGGTGTACAACGGCACCTTGCTTAATTGGTGACCAACCTAAGCAATTATTTGATGCTGTTAAACAAGGCGATAAAGATAAAGCACAAGCGTTATTCTATCAACAATATGAATTCCTTGAGTTCATTGTTACCTCAGGTTTGGCTGCCGCAGTTAAATCTGGTTTATCAATTCAAGGTAAGCTAGATGGAGAGCCTAGAAAGCCTCTATTACCTTTGACTAAATCTGCTCAAAAGACACTAAGAAATATGTTAACTGAGTTAGATTGTATTAAAGCATAAACGTTCAACTCTACTGACTTGAATGACTGCTGTAGATAGAGCCAAGTAACCTGAAAAGAGGTTACTTGGCTCTATCTACAGCATAGCTATATTTTTAAATTAAAAGAATCAATCTCTTTACCAACAGACTTTTCATCATATTTTATTCAATAAACCTTGCTGGTTAAGCAAATATAGTGATAATCGGGCAAGGTTTTTACTTGCTGGGTTAATGAAGTGCAATTATTAGAAATAGAGTGTTTAGGTCAAACACTACGGTTAGAAGGTTCAATGGCTGGATGGCAGCAACTATTTTGGGGTGATCAATGTGTCTCCCAGATTAATGCTAATGCCGATAGTGAGTCATTTTTGCATCAATTTTCTTTGCAAAATGAACAAGGAGAACTACAAGTTGAACTCAAAGGATCATTACAGTGGCAGCCCTTTGACCTGCAGTTTCAGCTTTTAGTCAATGAGGAGTTGTTACATGAAAACACCCTCAATGAAAAAGACATAGAACAACGTCAAGTCACGCAAGGTGAAAAGCAACCAATAAAGTTTAGCTTTGTTGGTATGGCTGGTCTTGGCTTAAAACTATTGAAAAGTGCCAAGGTCATTAAAGTTTTATTTGCTGCGGGTAGTTTGGCGGCTTATAGCTGGTTATTTTCTATTGAATTTGCTATCGCACTTATCCTCTGTCTGGTCTTTCATGAGTATGGTCATATTAAAGCGATGAAATATTTTGGTTTGAAAACCAAAGGTATTTATCTCATTCCCTTTGTTGGTGGTTTAGCACTTAGCGATGACAAAATTAATACTCGCTGGCAAGATATTGTCATTTCCATTATGGGACCCTTTTTCGGATTAATACTTTCTATAGCCTGTTTAATTGGCTATTGGCTAACCGATATAGAAATACTCGCCGGTTTAGCGGTATTTAATGCATTGCTCAATTTATTTAATATGCTGCCAGTATTACCGTTAGATGGCGGACATGTCCTTAAAAGTATCGCGTTTTCAATCAACTCTAAAGTGGGTTTAGTCGCATGTGTATTAGGTGCAGCATTGGGGGTATATATTAGTTATCACTTTGGTTTAGCCTTGCTAGGGTTTTTACTGGCTATTGGTAGTATCGAAATATTCTTTGAATATAAACGCCGACATTTAAGTGATTTATTACCGCTAAATCGCTATGCGCAAATCGTATCAGCTCTGTGGTATATCATTACTGTAGGTGGTTTAAGCGCCATTATTTGGTTTGTTGGTCAAACAGCTAATGATGCCTTGTCATTACCGCTTAAAATACTCGGTAGTTAGTCTTATTTACAGGAGATATCACTGTGTTGGTGAGTAAATAAGTATTAATCAAAACCAGCTATCCAGCTGGTTTTAGTTTCTTTACTTAGTTTCTTAAACTAGGTTCGTAAATTTTTTGATTAACGCTATTTACTTAACTTTGTTTTTAACAAATTATCTAATGAGAGTTTTCCTGCACCAAATAATACGACTTGTAACAGAAGTAAGCCCCATATAACGTGTGAGTAAAGTGCTGCGGGAGCAATCTCGGTTAAGCTGACAACGGCAACGATATTTACAACAGTTAAACCTAAAGCACCAAATCGACTCGCTAAACCTAGTACCAATAAAACGGGCAAAATTAGTTCGCCTGCTGTGCCCAAATACGCAGCCAGTTCAAAGGGAATAAACGGCACGCTATATTCTTCTTCAAACAAAAATAAGGTGGAATCCCAATCTCTCAGTTTTGTTAGACCCGAAGCAAAAAATACCCAAGCGACGTAAAATCTTGCACCTAACAGTGCAAGGGGCTGTAAATAATTTAGCAGTTGACTAACTTGGCTGTAAGGTTGAATAAGTCGCTGGGTAATTGTTGTCATCATGTTTTTCCTTTACGGGTAAATTTTTTATTTAAATTGTGGTTTCAATATTCAATTAGGGTTCATTTAGGGCTTAAATTACTCTGTAAATTAAATTTTTAATCGGCTAATCAGATTTTGTTCCAGTGCTATACCAATCCATTGGGCGAAGTCAAAGTCATGCTCAAGCTTGTTATTATTGGTCATAATATCTAATGCTTTACCTATACTGACTCCTTGCTTTATTAACGTTAACCAAGCGTATTCACTTACTGATAATTCGCGTATTTCAGCGTTGAAATAAGGTCTATATATCAGTACTTTTTGTGAGAAATCACCTTGTGCTAATTTATCGAGTGATTGTTTAATAAATCTTTGGTTGAGCTCTTCCGCAGTATCGGAAACAACACGTTGTTGATGAGATAACCAAAACTCAATCACAGGATAATTAGAGCTCATACCCAATTGGCTCGTCGTTAATTCTATATAAATTTCATCTATGTCGTGTGTTGCTAATAGTTGTAGACTTGCTTGATCTATTACAGAGTTTTTCGCACGCATGCTCTGTTGTCTAAGTCGGTCTACTTGCGCAATATCAGCAACAAAAGGGTAGTCAGATAATTGCACTAAACCAGATAGTAGCGTCGGAAAGTTATCTCCCCAAAGTGCCCAGTCGCCATGTTTAGGTGGTGATAAGATTAATAACTCACGACTTGCATAATTAAATAAACCTTCACCAATTAACGTTAACACCGTAGGAAAACTTATCGCGAGTGCTTGTTGAGCTGTAACTAATAAATTGTTGCGATATATCGCCATTCCTCTTGGGTCGAATTCATCAATTACGTCATTACCTGCAGAGGGGAATATCGCAGAAATGAGCCTTTGCTGTTGTTGTGCTACTTGTTCAAATGCAGCTTGGAGTGAGTGTTTTTTTGCGTCGTTGTTATTCATGTGCAAACTCACTCTCAAGTGTTGTCTCAGGTGTTATGATTCTTGATGAAGCATTATCGTCAAAAACCTGCTCTGCTATCGCTCTCGCTTTGTCCGCTTCGGCGATTAATGTTTGCCAGCTAGGCAGATTATTATCCCATTCAACTAAGGTTGGGACTTTTCCAAAGCGCTCTAAAGCGCTGCGATATAGTTGCCATCCTTGGCTCGAAACAGCTTGACTATGATCATCAATAATGAGTTCACCTTCAGTTACCTCGGTAAAACCTGCAAGATGAATTTCACCGACCATGGTTGTCGGAATTTCAGCTAACCATTGTTGTGCATAATCTAAAGGTTGTGCCGCATTAATGTTGTTGGCCGTCACAATGATATTGTTTAAATCAACTAATAACTTGCAGCCAGTTAACTCTGCAAGACGGACTAAAAACTCGGTTTCAGGCATACACGCATGTGAATATTGAATGTAAGCTGATAGGTTTTCTACCAACAGTGAACGACCTAACGATTGTTGAACACGGTCAATATTGTGCGCTAGCACCATCAAGGTTTGCTCGCTGTAAGCTAGCGGTAATAAATCTCCCGCATGCACTTGTTGACCCTTTAATTGGCTCCAACTAAAACAAACATGATCTGACATTAAAATAGGGTTGCAAGTACTTGCTAACTGCTTAAGCTTTTGTAAATAATGGCTAGGTACACCTTGTGCTGAACCTAAGCCCATTGCCGTTGAATGCAAACTGATAGCGTATTTTTCACTGGCTTGAGCTAATACACTTTGTGTCGCGCCGCCTTGTGCAAAAAAATTTTCTGAATGTACTTCGACAAAATCGATATTTGATGGAGTTGTTAACGCCTCAGTAAAGTGTTGGTGTCTTAATCCAACACCAATAAGTACGTCAGACTTCAATTTTTCATCTGCTCTTTGTAATGACATTAATTCAACTCCATGGATACCAAGTTCAATAACGACTAGTTACTTTGCTTTATCTTCTGCAAATTTTTTCTTTGCTGCTGCTTTTAAAAGGCCGCCAATATCTTCACAAGTGCCTTTAGCCACAAGTTTCCACTCACCTGGATCATTATCTAATGATGATTGTCCTGCACATGAATGTGTTCCTGCTAAGTTAGCACAATCATTTTGACCAGCCATCGCTACGCCATAACACTTCTCTTTACTCGCCGCTTGTGCTGGCGCAGTAACTACAGTAGAAAGGGCGACAACCAGTGCTGCACTAGCAAGTAATTTTTTGTTATTCATAATAAAGCCTCTATTTAATTGTATTGTGGTTAAGCTGCTCGCTTAACCAATGGTTTATTTCTTCAATGTTTACGCCACCTATCAAGCGAGATTTAGTACCAGAACGGCCTAATAACACTAAGGATGGAACGCCTGTCACTTCAAGTTGTTTTGCTAACTGTGTTTGCTCATCAACATCAATTTTGATCACGTTTAGCTGGTCTACATAATGTTCTGATACATCGACCATGATAGGCGCCATGCTTTTACAGGGTGCGCACCATGAAGTACTAAAATAAATAAGTACCCATGATTTTTCATGCTCGCACCAGTTAAGACCTTGCAGGTTTAGTTCTTCTTTCATTGGCAAAGGTCTAACTCGGGCAAACTTTGTAAGCAAATTATTCAGCATCTAACTGCGCAATAGATACACCTTGAATACCAGACCAAGTTCTATCTGCAGTAGCGATGTAACCAGGAATATCAGTTGACCATTTTTTCTGAACTGCTTTGTTCAGGTTCAAATACAATTTACCATCAACAATTTTCCAAGCTGTAGGGTCAGTATCTAATTTTTTATTTAACGCTACGCCCATCGCGCAAAAGCCGCCAAATTGTGGTGCGAATTGTTCTGGGTTTTGTTTGAACTGATCACGATTTGCTTCACTGCTAAACTGATAAATAGCGGTCTTATAAGTCGCAGTGTATTTTTGGTTACCTTTAGTTGCTTTACTGTCGGTGAAATATGAAACAGCATCATAACCATGAATAGCAAGGTCATTTTCATTGCTATTAACATCAATTTGGGCAGCAAAACTCACACTGCTGATAGCTAGCGTTGCGACGATGGCGACAGATTTAATTAGAGTAGAGATATTCATTAAAGGCTCCTTGGAGGCTAAGTGGTAAAAGTATGCAACGTTTTGTTGTACATAAATTATGGTGTATAGACATAAGTGGTGTAATATTTACAGCGCTTCGTCATGTGGTTACTTTAACAAGCCGTTTGTGAGCGAATGCCGCTATGAGTCTCGAACTTGAAACCAATCGTCTAAAAGAGTTGTTTATGGATCAATTAAGTCAAATTTTAGAAAACCTTTCTTTTAATGCTGATGTTTTTTTCAGTGGTAACTTGTGTGGTATTCAAAGCTTAGGCGGGGCTGATAGTAAAAAAGGTCATTTGCATTTATTAAAATCAGGCGTATTAACCATTGTGTGTGAAGAAGGGCATAAAGTTACCCTAGATAAGCCATCTGTTATTTTCATGCCTGGTCCAAGTAAACATCAAGTTATTGCCAGTGAATCAGATGATGCTGAGTTAGTTTGTGTCGATGTCGATTTTCATTCGGGCAGTGGGGCTGCATTGGTAAATGCATTACCAAAATTTATTTGTTTGAACATTGAACAGCATGATCCTGTTGGAAGAACTGCACACTGGTTGTTTGAAGAAGCGTTTAACAAACAAGCTGGTCAACAGATGATCGTGAATAAGCTCGGTGATATTTTCTTGATACAAATACTGCGACATGTCATCAAGGAAGGCATCGTTATTCAGGGAATGTTAGCGGGTATGGCGCATCCTCAATTATCAACATTAATGTCAGCGTTGCATAAACGGCCGCAAGAACAGTGGACCGTTGAGTTAATGGCTGAAACAGCCTTAATGTCCCGAGCTAAGTTTGCCGCTTTATTTAAAGACACCATAGGCCAAGCGCCCAGTGACTATTTAACAGACTTACGTATTGCTATCGCGCAAGGCTTATTGAAAAAAGATAAACCCGTTAGCTTTGTTGCTAACGAAGTGGGTTATGAACATGGCTCTGCATTGGCCAGAGTGTTCAGGAAAAAAACGGGATTATCACCAAAAGAATGGTTAATGAAATTTAGGAAATAATATCAATCGAATTAATTCTCGCTAAGTGATCAATAAATTAATCTGATTGGTATAACAGTAACAAATAGCCTTGTTGTATAAAGAAAGGACTACAACAAGTGTTCCGCCAAGTAGTCTACTAATAGTCTTATTTTTGGCGACAAGTGACGATTCTGTGGATAAATTGCCCATATGCCTTCATCTGGTGCGCGATAATTATCTAATAAGGTGACCAGTTCACCACTTTGTAAGTGCTGTTTAATATAATAATCGGGTAGTTGTACTATACCTAGCCCTTTCAATGCCGCATCAGTCAAACTATAACCGCTGTTGTATCGTAACCGTCCCGTGATGCGAACGCTCTTTTCTTTGTCAGACTCTCTAAAGTGCCAATAATCGTTTGTTCCCAATAAACAGCTGTGTTTATTAAGTTCTGAAATAGAGTGAGGTATGCCATGTTTTTGTAAATAAAGGGGCGATGCACAAACAAAGTTTGAGCGTTCACCTAATTTTTTTGCCATCATTGAAGAGTCACTTAAATTGCCTAGTCGAATAGCCAAATCATAACCATCTTCAACTAAATCAACTCTCTGATTACTTAAGTAAGCCGATACTTCAACATCGCTATATTGTTTTAGGAAATCATTCACCAGCGGTAATATCTGCTTTTCGCCATAGGTAACAGGGGCTGTCAGCTTAATTTTACCTTGAGGTTTCGATTGTAAATTTGTAATTGCACGTTCAGCAGCGTCAAGTCCATCAAGTACACTGCGACAGTGTTGATAAAAAATTCTTCCTTCTTCAGTTAATGAAACCTTGCGTGTAGTGCGATAAAATAATTTGATATTTAAGCGTTTTTCTAACGCACTTATTTGCCGACTGACTTGGGCTGTCGATATAGCCATTTTTTTTGAGGCAAGAGTAAAACTCTCATTTTCAGCAACGTAAACAAACTCGCTAATACCTTCCCACTGCATCATTGTTACCTATATGTAAAAGTAATTTACCAAAACGTCATATTATCATTGTTTCAGAAATAGATATAATGTTGCTTACAGAAACAAATACGATGTGCTGAAGTGAAGCTATAATTGAGCTTTAAAGCCTAATATACAAAAGTGAGAATACCTATGTCAGATAAATTTATTAAATCAAAAGCCGCTATTGCTTGGGGTCCTAATCAACCCTTATCCATTGAAGAAGTCGATGTAATGTTACCTCGTGAAGGTGAAGTGTTAGTTAAGGTTGTTGCATCGGGTGTTTGTCATACTGATGCTTTTACCTTATCAGGCGATGATCCAGAAGGTATTTTCCCCGTTATTTTAGGGCACGAAGGTGGTGGTATTGTTGAGCAAATTGGCGCAGGCGTTACTAGCGTTAAAGTTGGCGATCATGTTATCCCGTTATACACACCAGAGTGTGGTGAGTGTAAATTCTGTTTGTCGGGTAAAACCAACCTGTGTCAAAAAATTCGTGAAACTCAAGGTAAAGGTTTAATGCCTGATGGCACCACGCGTTTTTATAAAGACGGTCAACCTATCTTTCATTACATGGGATGTTCAACCTTTTCTGAATACACAGTTTTACCAGAAATTTCTTTAGCTAAGGTCAATAAAGATGCGCCGTTAGAAGAAGTTTGTTTACTTGGTTGTGGTGTCACTACCGGTATGGGCGCAGTAATGAATACGGCGAAAGTTGAAGAAGGTGCAACAGTCGCTATCTTTGGCCTTGGTGGTATTGGTTTATCAGCAGTTATTGGCGCAACTATGGCTAAAGCGAGTCGTATTATTGCCATTGATATTAATGAAAGTAAGTTTGAGCTAGCAAAAAAATTAGGCGCAACAGACTTTATTAACCCGAAAGATTACGACAAGCCAATTCAAGATGTGATCGTTGAAATGACTGACGGCGGTGTTGATTATTCTTTTGAATGTATTGGTAATGTAAACCTAATGCGCTCAGCTTTAGAATGTTGTCATAAAGGTTGGGGTGAATCAGTGGTAATAGGTGTTGCTGGTGCAGGACAAGAAATTTCAACTCGTCCATTCCAGTTAGTTACTGGTCGTGTATGGAGAGGATCTGCATTTGGTGGTGTTAAAGGCCGTACTGAATTACCTGATTATGTAGAACGTTATTTAGCGGGTGAATTCAAACTAAGTGACTTTATTACTCATACTATGCCTCTTGAAGACATTAATGAATCATTTGAATTGATGCATAAAGGCGAAAGTATCCGCTCAGTTATCCATTTCGATAAATAATAGTTTTACGTTGTCCCTCTCTTAGTAATAAACAGAGAGGGGTCGCGTCTTGAGGTTTTACCATGACAACTAGCCATGTAATTGAAAACGTAAGTGTAAACAAAAGTTTTGGTGGATGGCATAAGCAATATAGCCATCAATCTACAACGTTAAATTGTACGATGAAATTTGCTATCTACTTACCACCCAAAATCGCAAGCGGAGAAAAGGTACCTGTACTGTATTGGCTTTCTGGCCTGACATGTACTGATGAAAACTTTATGCAGAAATCAGGGGTACAGCGCATTGCTGCTGAACTTGGTATTGCTATTGTTGCGCCTGATACCAGTCCGCGTGGTGAAGGGGTAGCTAATGATGATGGTTATGATTTGGGGCAGGGCGCAGGCTTTTATGTTAATGCAACCCAAGCACCTTGGAATCGCCATTACCAGATGTATGATTATGTGGTGAATGAACTGCCGCAGTTAATTGAATCGACGTTTCCTGTCTCAGATAAACGAGCGATTTCCGGGCACTCTATGGGCGGACATGGGGCACTGACCATTGCCATGCTCAACCCTGAACGTTATAGCTCAATGTCGGCGTTTAGTCCTATTTGTAATCCAATAAACGCTCCTTGGGGTAAAAAAGCTTTCAGCACTTACCTTGGTAAAGATAAAGCCAATTGGCTTAATCACGATGCCAGTGAGTTAATGCGTCGAGCAACACAGTTTATTCCGGCTAAAGTTGACCAGGGAGGGGCTGATGATTTTCTCACTGAGCAGTTACAACCCGAAACCTTAGAAGCCGCTGCACAAGCCAATGATTATCCATTAGAGCTTTGCATTCATGAAGGTTATGATCATAGTTACTATTTTATTTCATCATTCATTGAAGAACACCTGCGCTTTCATGCAGAGCACTTGAACAAGTAATTATTGTCTAGCAATAGTAATAAAAAAGTACCTTTCCTGCTCAAGCATTGAAGGTACTTTCGTTAATATTGTAAGTGATATGATTATTGAAAAGGGTATAAGCGCATACCTAAATGTAAAATTATTGCTTTAAAATGTGTCATTTATTTTATTCAAAGCAATAGACTTTAGTCTAACTTGCTCTGTTTCACTCTTTTTTTGTCTATTAAAACAACAATATTTTAACTTTTACTCTTGTTACTCTCAAATGATGACGTTAAAATACTTAACATAATAATAACAAATCAAGAGTATAGGAATGAAGTATGTCCTTTGAAGATGAGTATCAAGTAACGTCTGAATTCAGTGAGCGTACCCATGACTTCCTCTCTAGTCATTTAATTTCCCCAACACCAGTCAATTATTCAGTAATATATCTTCATATTAGTAATGAAAACGAAATGTTATCGGCTGCTATAAATAAAAAATTACAACAGGGAACATTAATCACCGCAGATTTCATGGCTAATTTATTCAAACGTTATGTATCCCTTACTGAGCAAATTGAAAATACGATATTAGCCCCTTTTGAACAAACCTTGAGTAAAACGCTAGAACAAATTAGTAAACAGGTGAGTAATGAAGATAAAGCGGTAAATAATTTAGAGAAGTTAGATAAAATTTTAGCTAAGACAAAAAACAATACTTCTATGGATAATATTGTTAGTTATCTTTTTAATACGATAAATAGCACTAAAGCTCAGCATGAAGAACTGTCGCAAAAGTTAACCACAACACAACAAGAAATTAATCAATTAAAAGACAAATTAGCGTCGTCAAGACAAGAAGCTTTAGTTGACTCATTAACAGGTTTATTGAATCGTCGTGGCTGTGATGAAAAACTACAAAATTTAGACCTCGCTGATACCCATTCCTCTTTAGCCATTGATATTGATCACTTTAAAAAGGTCAACGACACTTTTGGCCACTTTATTGGTGACAAAGTGATTCAACGTATAGCTAAAACGATTCAAAGCCATATTGGGGAGCAAGATCTTGCGGTACGTTTTGGTGGCGAAGAGTTTGTGGTAGTTATGGCTCACACTCCCATTGATGAAGCAAAAGAAATCGCTGAAAAAATACGTATTGCTATCTCTAAAATGAGATTAAAACAAAGAGATACCAACACCTTTTTACCACCAATTTCAGTCTCTATAGGTATTGCTCAAAATGATAATATTTCAGAGTGGACCACCTTATTTGAACAAGCAGACACTGCGTTATATAAAGCTAAAAACTCTGGGCGAAATTGCTGTATTTGTGCCTAAAAAATTGTTTATAGGTGGCCTACTTTAACCAATATAATCGTTTCCTGCTCTACATAGGGAAAGTGCTCGCTCATATGGGGGCTACGAATCCAAGAGCCTTCAGGATAACGGCCATGCTCATCTATAAATTCTCCACTAATCACAAAGATTTCTTCACCGCCAAAATGCTTATGGGGTTGAAAACGCTCCCCTTTAGGCCATTTGACGAGTGCGGTTGATTCACCTTGATAGCTGTGCAACGGCATAACCATTAAGTTACCCATGCCAGCTGACCAGCTTTCGTTTGCGGTATCGATGACAACATGTTCATTATCGCCTGGCAGAAATTGATGAAGTTTTACCAATAAGGTACAACCATCTTTACTAAAAGGCGCATGGCGATAACCTTCAGGATTACGAAAATAGCTACCCGCATGATAGTCACCACTATGATCAGAAAAAGTGCCCGATAATACGAGGATCTCTTCGCCTAGAGGATGATCATGTTCACTAAAGCTAGCGCCGGGATCAAACTTTACTAAGCTCGTTGCATGTCCTCTTTCTGCATCTTCTCTGGCTAATGGTTTACGCCATACACCCTCTTTGGGGCTTGCTACCCAAGGTTGTTGCTGTGTATTAATGAATACTTGTTCATCGAAGTTCATATTGAGCATTGATTTTCCTTTAACGCTTGTAATTTTAAGAGGAAGACTTCATAACTATAGCTATATTCTCAAGCACTCTGAAAGCTGCATCTTGAATGGTAATGGGTATATAATATCGCTTATCAGATACAACGCCAAGTATGCACAAAATGGTTTAGTAGGCACTTTAAGGTACATCTTTATGAATAATAAGAATATTAAATTTTCAAGAAAATCGGCCCCTGAAAAATCTGCTCGCATGGTTGAAACGATTGTTGGCTGTAAATGGTCACTCACCGTTTATAACTTACTCAATAATGACATATATCGCCCAGGAGAAATGGTGAGAAGTGTTGAAGGTTTAACCACCAAGGTGTTGAATGCTTGTTTAAAGCGCAATATAGAGTTTGGTATTCTTGAACGGGAAACCTTTAATGAAGTTCCACCTAGAGTCGAATATAAAGTGACAACGTTTGGTCATAAATTTATTAACATTTTGACAGAATTAGAAAAGCTGCAACTAGAAATAGATGACAGTCATTTATAAAAATAATGCTCTAAGCTCATGGTCTAGATTTAAATACAAAATATTTTCTTTTTATTATTCAGTAAACTAGACCAATAAGTACCTAGCTTACTAGATTGTGCCTACTTTTTTTACTTGTTTTATCTCCTTATTATTTAGTGGTATCTACTTTACTTATTTAAATAATTAACGGGAGAAAAATGATGAAATTTACCCATCAAGGAAAAGCAATAATTATTGGTGGCTCAAGCGGTATGGGCTTAGCAACAGCGAAATTATTAGTTAAACATCATGTCGAGGTTATTATTGTAGGGCGTAATGCTGAAAAACTTGAACTAGCATTAACTCAGCTTAATGAGACTGGAAAAGCATCAGCAATTCAGGCAGATCTTTATCAAGCAGCAGACTTAGAAAAATTACTCTCGTATATTAATCAAGACGATGTTCGGTTAAGTTATTTGGTAAATGCCGCTGGATATTTTAGCCCTAAGGCGTTTTTAACACATGATGTTGAAGACTATAATACTTATATGGAACTTAACAGAGCGACATTCTTTATCGCACAAGCCGTTGCTGAAAACATGAAAAACCAAGGCGGCGGAAACATTGTTAATATTGGTTCAATGTGGGGAAAACAAGCGATTAAAGCGACACCTTCTTCGGCTTATTCTATGGCAAAGGCTGGGTTGCATGCCTTAACTCAACATATGGCAATGGAATTAGCACAGTACAATATTCGAGTTAATGCGGTATCTCCAGCGGTGGTGAAAACGCCTATCTACCACTCTTTTATTGACCCTACAGAATTAGATGAAGCATTAGCTGGATTTAACGAATTCCATCCTATTGGAAGAATAGGCACGGTCGATGATGTCGCTAATACTATCGGCTTTTTATTATCGTCAGATACATCTTGGGTAACAGGGGCTATTTGGGATATTGATGGTGGTGTTATGACTGGTCGCAATTAAGGTGATGTAATAAGACGAAAACAACTCAGTGCGCAATACTCCTGAGTTGTTTCGAATGTAGCAGATATCGCTATTATTTTGTCATCTTATTTATCTATATGACCAACTTTATTGTGTTGTCATGCGTCATGATAAATTCATTCATATCATGTTTCGCAATAGTTAATTTATGCTGTGCATCTCTTAGTGCAGTACGTAAACCTTCCTCAATTACCGGATGATAAAAGGGCATGGTAAGCATCGCTTGCACCGTCATCTGTTGTTGCCTCGCCCATGCGAGCAAGTGGCCAATATGCTCAGCGGCAGGGCCAAACATCTCAGCACCTAAAAATTCACCTGAGTATTGGTCGGCATAAACCTTCAATAATCCTTTATTTTTACCCATGACACGGCTTCGACCTTGTCCTTCAAAACTGACTTGGCCAACCACATAATTCGTGGCATCTTGATCGGCATATAAATCCTCTATTTGTCTCAACGATAAACCGACACTGGCAACTTGTGGTTCAGTAAAAACAACGGATAATGGAGCACGTCTTTGCCCTTGAGCGATAATTGGATATGCTCCTGCATTGGTTCCAGCAATTTTTCCATCATCGGCTGCTTCATGTAATAGCGTTAAAGTATTGTTGGCATCTCCCGCGACAAAAATATGGTCAACTGATGTTTGCAGAGTCAATTCATCAAATAGTGGGCTGTTATTTTTACCAAGTTCGATGCTAGTATTTTCCAGTCCTAGCTTGTCTACGTTAGCTTTACGACCCGTAGCAGCTAAAATATACTGAAATGACTCAGTCGTTTTATGTCCTGATTTATCGAAATAAATTACTTCAACAGCATCATCTTTTTCTATGGTACTAATGACGTGTGCTTTAGCATCAAAATAAAACTCTTCATTAAACGTCTTCTCAGCGTAGCGTTTCATTTCTTCATCTTGTAAATTTGCAACCGAGCCACTTCGGCCAAATACTTTAACTATTACGCCTAATCGACTTAAGGCTTGGCCTAATTCTAGCCCTATGACGCCAGGACCAAAGACAGCAACAGACTTTGGTAAATCGTTCAGTTCGAATAAGTTATCATTGGTTAATAAACGGCTACCAGCCGCGGCCAAGAATTCAGGGTAATTAGGTCTAGAGCCTGTGGCGATGACAATACGTTTTGCAATAACTTGGCTATGATCGTCTATCTGCAAGGTATGTTCGTCTTGAAATTTGGCAAAACCACGAATTTTATCTTGCTCATCGAAACCCTCTACAGACTCAACCACAAAGCCGACAAAACGATCACGTTCTGTTTGCACGCGCTTCATTACAACTTTTCCATTAACTTTAATGCGGTCAACTTGAATGCCAAAAAGGTCCGTTTGACTAGCGTGATAAGACGCATCCGCCGCGGCAATTAATAATTTACTAGGCATGCAACCTACGCGAGCACAAGTAGTACCGTAAGCGCCGCCTTCAATTATGACTATCTTATCAGTATATTTCTTTGCGGCGCGATAAGCGCCCATTCCTGCAGTGCCTGTACCAATAATGGCAACATCAACATTGATTACTTTCATGAGAATAGTCCTGCTTTAATTATGAGGTTAATGAAAATGAAATAGCTTATTTTCTATTGCGTAAAAAGTTAATAATGTCATCGGATTCATATAACCATTGCGCTTGACCATTTGATTGACCGATACGTAAACAAGGTACTTGTGTTTTATTACCTCCTTGTTGCAATTCAATACGATGCTGATGATTTATTTGAATATTTCGAAGTTCAACACTGAGTTCAAGTTCATTTATTGCTTGGCGTGTTTTAGCGCAAAAAGGACAGCTGTCATAATGATAAAGTGCCATGTCATTTGGCTGTACTACTGATAAAGTCATGATTTTTTCCTTGGTGATAATAATGTAAATGTAAGTATTTTGAGAATAAATTTCGTGAACATGAATACCATAAAAATAAGTGTTTTAGTCACGAATAGAAGCTAAAGAGTGAAGCCATAATATAAATGCTCATAAGGAGATAAAGGCAACCAGGAGTCTGGACATTGCCACCATTTGTCTAATTAGCCCTATTTTTAAATAAAACATTAAAAAAGCGCTACAAATAAAATGGGATTATTGCAGCGCAAAGGAAATTTATGTATTGCTAGTTATTCTTTGTCATGAACTTAAGAATGTGATTGGCAATAACATCACCGTCTTCTTCTAAAGCAAAGTGACCTGTGTCTAAGATATTAAAGTCTAAGTTTTTTAAATCACGTTTGTATGGGTGTGCGCCTTCCTCAGGGAAAATATAGTCTCCTTTACCCCACATTAATAATGTTGGCGGTTGGTGCTCTCTGAAGTAATCTTGCCATTCTGGGTAAAGTGCTGGATTAGTGCCGTAAGAATAAAATAATTCTAATTGGATTTCTTTATTGCCTGGGCGGTCTAATTTAGCCTGATCTACTATCCAGTTATCAGGGCTAATGGTTTCTTTATTACGAGTACCATTAGTATATTGCCACTCTGTTGCACCGATAGTTAACAGGTTATCTTTAAGTACTTTGGCATTTTCAGGTGTTTTATCTTTCCAATAGGCTTTAATGGGGTCCCAAAAGTCACGTAAACCTTCATCATAAGCATTGCCATTTTGTATGATCAGACCTTGGACTCGCTCAGGATGAGCTGCGGCTATTCTAAAGCCGATTGGAGCGCCGTAATCCATGACATACATGGTATATTCTTCAGCGCCTACTTTGGCTAAAAAGGCATCGGTAATCTTAGCTAAGTTATCAAAACTGTATTCAAAATCACTAAGCGCAGGCATAGAGCTGTTACCAAAACCGGGATAATCTGGAGCAATGACGTGATATGTTTCTGACAATTTAGGGATTAAATCACGATACATATGTGACGACGTTGGAAAGCCATGTAATAACACAATAGTTTTCTTGTGTTCTTCACCTGCTTCACGGTAAAAAATTTCTTGGTTTTGTACTTTAATCGTTTTGTGTAAGGTTTGTGCTGCTTCAACATGATTAATTGAGCTAAAACCTAGTAGTAATACGCTAGCAGTTGCCATGAGATAATTGCTAAATTTTCTATTTTTTACGATTAACTTAGTTAAATTTTTCATTGTTTTTTCCTATGTAAGTAATTAATAAGTGCTATTTTTTTAAGTTTGTTGCTAATAAGTTGATCTGTTTGTTTTCTAGTAATTCAGTAAAACCACCCACTGATAACTCTTCGATAAATATTTGAGGGTAGGTTCTGCCCGTTGTTCTTTGTTGTAACTCTTCTATGTACTTTGGATTTTCATAAACATCATATTCAACATAATCCAACCCTTTATTGCTTAATAACCGTTTAGCGTGAGTACAGTAACCACAGCCAGGGCGGGTATATATTTCTATCTTTTCCATTTAATCCTCCGTTTACACTTTTCAGTGATGCTGCTTTGTTGTTGATGAGGCTATTATCTATTTCAATGCTTCATTGATAAACAGGGTTGATGTTGAATGATTGTCAATGTAGTGTTGATAATAAGGTTCTGAATGAATAGTAATTGAGTGAATACTGAGTAATGGCTGAGCCGAAATTTAGTCATCGTTGAATGAAAGAGGGGTCTGCGAGTAGCTTATGGATACGTTAGATGGATTAAAAACAGTGGTGGCAGTCGTTGAAACAAACTCATTTACCGCGGCAAGTGACAGACTAGGGATCTCAAAAGCGTTAGTAAGTAAGTACGTAGGTGAAGTGGAAAACCAATTAGGCATTCGACTTTTTAATCGCACAACTAGGCAATTAGCATTAACTGATTCCGGCCGACGTTATTATGAGGAAGCAATTATATTACTGGAGCAGTTTAGCGCTATGGTAGATAACGTAACTGGTGAGCAGACAGCACCACGTGGCTTGTTACGAATTAGCGCACCAGTAACTTTTGGTGAAATGAGGTTAGCACCCTTATTACCAAAATTTATCGCCTTGTACCCTGACTTAACCATTGAGTTAGTGCTAACCAATGGTGCGATAGACATGCTTGAAGAGGGAATTGATGTGCGTTTACGTATTGGCGGTGTTGATGACTCCAACATGATAGCCAGGCATTTAACTAACTTCCCTCTGGTATTATCGGCATCACCAAACTACGCTCAGGAAAACGGTTTACCTACAACGCCTGAACAGCTTGGGGAACATCATTGTATTATTGACAGTAATTTTAGGATTGGTAAACAATGGCCATTTATTTCGCCAAAGGGGCAAGCAGAAACCATTAATGTGCAGTCTGGGGTTGCGGTAAATAGCCCGCAAGCTGTTCGGGAAGTAGCCATCGCTGATGGTGGAATTGCGATGACACCTAACTTTATTGTTGAAGATGCACTAGCTGATGGCAGGCTATTAAGAGTATTACCAGAATACACCACGCTGGAGTTTGGTCTTTTTGCTATTTATCCACACCGTAAATATGTGGCCAAGAAAGTACGTTGTTTTATCGACTTTGTCTTAGATCAGTTCTCCAAACAATCAAGTGCTAATAACTCGTAATAGAAATATTTTCCGTTGCAAGGCTGTCCTGCGAGTAACCGCAGGACTTTTGATTGGTATAATAAGATATATTTATTAAAACGTTAAGCACGCCAAAACATTTCAAGCGACGCAGTAGCGTTGTATTTACGTAGGTCTTCTTTGTAGTCAGGAGAACTGGTAATAATACTAAATGCTAATCCCCATGACTCTTGATAATAAACGGCACCGGTAGATAGTGTTGCTTGCCAATGTTCAGTATGTACATCAAATAAATGCTTAGGGCGTGCGCCATCAATAGTAATATCTTGAAATCTATATCTCCCCTCTATTGAAAGGTAGTAAAATTGTCCGGAATGACTTTTTGATAATACACTTACGTCAATGTATTTACCCGGCATAGCCCCAACACTAGCAAAACTTTCATGTAAAGAAGTGCCCCACCTGATGGTGCTACCCAGTGCAACTTCGCTTTGATAATTACCCACATTAACTCTACCTGATAAGCCCGTATCGTAGTCTTTATCAAACCAACCTTGTGATCTGGTCAGCAACCGTTGGCCCTCATAAGAAAAGCTAAAGACGGTTTGATTTTCAATTTGTCTAGCCCAGCCCATAGGTTTTGGTGAGCCTATTAAACTATGAACAGACTTTTGTGAATTCTCTCCAAAAGCATCAGGACCAACAGCCCCAAGCATCAAACTGTATTTATTAGCTGCATCCGCAGAAAATTCAAAAATATTCGCTTCAATAAACAAAAATCCGGTGTAGGGTCTATCGTTTTCTCCTTCAACGGGAGATTCTAAGTCGGTCGGAGTCCATATTTGTTGACCAACAGTAATCCCCCAACCTTTGTTACTCTGTTGATGTAACGGTAACCAATTGCCAATAGTTTTAAGCAGCCACGGGGAATTATTTTCTATATCAACAGTACTACTTGAGTTGAATTTTAAAAATAGACCATTGGTGTATCCTCTATCAGAGCCTAGAAAACCATCATTATCAAGGCTTAGGCTCATACTGCTGGTATTGTATTCCTCAGCGATAACAGAACCTCCCATGAGTATTGCAAAACAGATAACAATGACATTGATGAGAGTACTTGCTGAATGAAAATCAAAATGTATTTTTTTCATAACGATTATCCAAAATTATTTACAAAATATATGAAATTAAAAAATCAATAATTTAGGATGTTTGTTGAAATACACTTTGCCTAGTCATGGTTATTTACGTTGAAGTAATTTAATAACAATTATTGTTTATCAACTTGTTCATCCTGAGATAAATGTTATCAAGGGCAAACTCAGTCAATGCATCCAAAAGGCTTAACTTTGAAACTGATCGTCTTAATAGGAAGGTTTCGAAGTGTCACTCGGAAAGGGGGGCAATAATGAATACAGTTTACTCCGTATTTCTGTTACATTATTTTAACAAAGATTGTTATGTCAATTTAAGGATAATTCTCTATGACAGATATCATTCCTCACTCTGAAGATACGTCGGAAAATCAGCCAGAAGTGATGCCAAAAGTAACTCGTGAAACATCAGCTCAGCGGATCAATCTCGCTTTTATAAAAAATACCAAAGCGGTTGGCATAGTGATGATCATTATTGGCATCTTAGGGATTTTGGTACCTAATTTAATTGGTTTGGCATTTAATACTTATGTCGGTGGTATATTCTTAATATCAGCAATCGCACTGGCTTTTAATGCCTGGCAATATAAAACACAAGATATGTCTTTATGGTTTAAGCCCTTTATTTTAATGGCTTTAGCACTTATTATTTTTACTCATCCAGCTATTATTCTTGGTGTCTTAGGGGTGTTAATTGCGATTTACTTTTTAATTAGCGGCTTTAGTGCTGTTGTGGTTTCTTTTGGACTTAATGCATCAGCCAAATTTTTCAGTCTGTTAAGTGGTGTGATTTCTTTCATGTTAGGCGTAATTGTACTGACTAATTGGCCCTTTGCTAGTGCTTGGATCATTGGTCTTATTATTGGCATTACCTTTTTATTTGATGGAATTGCTTTATTAAGCATCTCGAATCAACTAAAGAAAACTCAACAATAGTGGATTAAGTCGCGCTATATTTTGTGTTTTTGGTATGTTTCACCTCAATTTTTAACATCAGTTTTAACATCGTTTTTTACATAGGAAGTATAGGTTTATTAATTTTTTACACGTGTAATTGATTGTTTATCTATTTTAAATAAAAGGATTTAAGTGTGGTTATATTTTTTAGAATGGTAATTTTGCTTGGTTTTATCTTAGTTTCAGCGACGGGATACGCTAAAAACTGGGATGGAATATTCGAGCGGGCACAGTATCAAAATGCCAAAATATCTCCTGATGGCAAACATCTAGCGGTGTCAGTATTTAGCCAAGGGGAGGCGACTCTTGTTTTTTTAGATAGTAAAACACTAAAAGCTGTTTCAGGCTCTAAGCTCGCTGGACGATTAGAGATTGATCAGTATTACTGGGTTAATAATGAACGAGTCGTTATCAGTCTTGCCAAGCGAGATCCGTGGCTTGAAGAACCCCAATCTTATGGTGAATTATTTGCAGTAAATATTGATGGCTCAAGAGGGAAGATGATTTTTGGCTATCGAGCTGGTGAGAAACAAACAGGCAGTTTTATTAAAAAGAAAGAATCAACCTTTGGCTGGGGTAAAATTGTTGATATTCTGCCAGAAGATGAGAAACATATTTTAATTAGCTCTACACCTATGAGTACAACAGGAGAAAGATTCGCCACTGTCTTAAAACTTAATGTTTATACTGGGGTAATCAAAAGGAAAGTCGTTAAATCTCCTGTGCCTTTTGCTCGATTTTTAACGGATGGTCAAGGCAAGGTAAAGTTTGTGGTTGGCACTGATGGAAATAATGATACTAAACTTTATGTTAGGCAAGATGGAAAATGGAAACACATCCCTCAAGATATTGTTGGTTCAAGTGTACAGCCACTGTTTATAGATGCATCAGGAAAATATTTATACACCATTGATGATTACCAACAAGACATCAAAGGTATATTCAAGTTGAATCTGGAAAACTACCAATATAAATCGATTTACACAGATAAAGTAGTAAACATAACCGATGTTGAAATGACCACTGATAACCGTTTAGCTTATGCTGTTCGTGTTGATGATGGCTATCCAGCCTACTTAGTTTTAAATAAAAAGCTTGAAGAAGCAAAAGTTTTTAAAGAGCTGTTAAAGCTGTTTCCATATAGTTCGGTGAATGTAACCAGTAAAACCGAGGATGGACAACTTTATGTTGTTTTTGTTTCATCTGATGTTGACCCTGGAAGTTTGTATTTACTCGATAGAAAATCAAATAGTTTAAAGAAGCTCTTTCAATTTAAACCTGAATTTAAAAGTGCTGACTTTGCCCAAGTTGAACCTATTAAATTTGAAGCATTGGATGGTTCGATGCTCAATGGCTTTTTTACCCAAGCAAAAGCAAAACAAAAAAATGAATTAGCACCTACCGTTGTTTTAGTTCATGGCGGCCCTCATGGTGTGAGAGATTATTGGGAATTCTCTACCCAAGTTCAATATTTAGTTGCTCATGGTTATTCTGTTTTACAGGTGAATTACCGGGGTTCAGGTGGGTTTGGTGCTAATTATGAAAAATTAGGCTATAGAGCATGGGGAAGTCGAGTACAACAGGATATATTGGATGGTTACCAATGGTTAGTTAAAAATAAAAAAGCTGCTGATAATAATGTTTGCATTATGGGAGGGAGTTTTGGTGCCTATTCGGCGATACAAAGTGCAACCTTATATCCCGATGTTTATAAATGCGCCATAGCCAATGCTGGCATTTATGATTTAGAGTTAATGTTTGAAGAAGGGGATGTACAGCAAAGACGTTCAGGTATGAGTTATCTGAAACGCGTTTTAGGAACAGATGAACAACAGTTAAAAGGTATGTCTCCAGTTAACTATGTTGAAAAAATACAAGTGCCTATTTTATTGGCTCATGGCGAGAAAGATGAACGAGCCCCCTTTGAGCATGCGGAGCGATTAAGAGCAGCGCTTGATAAGGAAAAGAAGTCATATGAGTGGTTTGTTGTTGATAAAGAAGGTCATGGTTTTTTTAACCCTGAAAATCAAAGAGCTTACATGAAACAGGTTGTTGGATTTTTAGATGAGCACCTATTGTAAAGCTTGTTTGTATTCTATTTAGATCATACTTCTATTACTTAACTTATCAAAATTGAGAGAAAGTCAGCAACGATGCTGGCTTTTTTCTTTAGAGTAAGTGGCTGAAAATGCTATTTACTCACTCAAACCTGCCTAGCTTATTTAGTTAATCAAGAAACCAAATCTACACTAAGACTCTAATTCCTCTCATCAAAAAAAACTTTGAATTATTATCCTCCCCCCTTTCTTATTGATGACTATAACCGTTGTTTATTTTCATTATTCTTCTTGTAAATAAATAGTGTCTGGATAAAAAACGACCACTAATCTATTGTGATTTAACTGGTCCAACGTCAGACCAGTTAAATCACAATAATAAAAATATGACGGAATAAAAATAATTATAAAAAATAATTGGGGAATATATGAATATTATCAAAAACACAATGGCGATTGCAGCGCTCTGCTTGGCATTTTACTCAGCGGATACATACAGCAAAGAATATAAAATAGTACTTATTCATGGCTTTCAGCCACAACAATTGATATCCGATGGTGATGTTAGCGAAAGTGGTCAAAACTACTGGAATGGTTATTGGGACAACTTAAGTGATGCCCGTATTGATTGGCCCTCATATGAGCGAATTGAAGAGAAAATTGCAACGGATTATATTTGGCCAAAATTGAAGGCTTTTTCAGAAAGTGATTTCTGCTCACCTGGCTGTATATTTGTCACTCATTCTACTGGTGATTTAGTGGCTCGCTATATTATCGAAAATCAAGAAACGTGGTTAGAAAATGCTGGATTAGCACCGCTTAATATCGTTGCTACTTTTGATATTGCGGGTGCTGGCGGTGGTAGTGAACTTGCCGATTTAGCTGTAAGTGTCGCTCAGGGGACTGAAAGCTGGACCTTTATTATTGAGGCTGCGTTAGAGGCTTGTTTGGGAGGCCAACTTAGTGATGAAATGGGCGTACTTCATGACCTCAAAGTTAATAATGCGAGACAACTTGCACCATTACCTGATGCGAGAATTCCTCGTTTACGTTTTGTTGCTGATGCCAGCGATTTCTTAGGTGTTACAAGTCCATTTATTCAAGGCCATGATGATGGTGTTGTTGGTAGTCATTCCTCGTGTGGTGGAAACCGCCAAGGGCATTACGGTAGTTGTAGTTCGCAAGTCGATTTTAACGGTAAAGTGTCAAATCAAGGCAATGCGGTTTCAGGTTTTATGCCGTATCATTATCCTATGCTTATGAGTAAAGACTATGCTCACTTGTCTGTACTTGAACAACAGCACAAAGGTAAAGTAACGGCGGCCAGTAATCATGAAAACTTATTATCTGGTGAGGGCGTGCATTTTGATACTTACACTCAAACTACTGGTTGGTGGCTATGGAAAAGTAATTATCTTTATGTAGAAAATTCAAATGAAGACAGTATGTCAACGCTAATTTATGACGCGATTCCTAACTAATAATATATGAATAGCTGTTAATCCTAATTATTAATATTTTAAAGGGTTAACAGCTCATAAAGCAGGAAAGTTGATTAATTATGAAAAAATACAAAATTTTAAAACGAATAGTGACGATAAGTATTGTTGTTGTCAGTGTTTGGATTTTTTGGCCATCGATGCCGCAACAGCAAACAACGGTTAATAATTCGCTTATAACAACACCACTGCTAGCAGAAAAAAAACGGCTAGTTAACACTGCTCAAGTTAATAACTTGCTTGGGGTAACGTCTAAAAAAATAACGTCTAACGACTCTGCAACATTAGTGGCTAAGGCGTATGCCGCAGAACTAAGCTTTCCATCATACTCTCAACCATTAACTCATAATGATTTTGATCGCTTGAAACCAAATCACTTCAATCCGCAATCAATTCCCGTTGACGATGATGGAACTCAAGTCACTGCAGCACTATCAAAATATCGTTATACATACCCAGAACAAGTGTTAGCGACGCTTACAGGAAACAATATTGATAATGCAGAACTTCAGCTCATAGACCTGAACACTGGAGGAGTATTACTAAGCAGTAAGTTTGAACAGGAGGAAAGTCATTGGTATGCACAATTAAAAGGTAAACAAAATCTGCCAAGGCAATTGCAAGCTACGATCAAAGCCCGTGTTAACGGTAAGAATATTACTATTGCACTGGCGATGAAATATGTTGATTCAGTGGCAACTTTAGAAGGATTCAATTCAGTATTTAATCAGGATGCTGATATGGTAATGCAAGCTAATTTGACGACCAGAAAAAAAGGGCTTTATCGGGTACGTGCTAATTTATTTGATGCGAACAACCAACCCATCGCACACTTAGTCAGTAAAGAAAAACTCAATAAAGGTAATAGTCATATCAACTTAAAAGCGCACCAATCAGTATTGCATGGGAAACAAGCGCCATTTTATTTATCTACCTTCTCAATCGAGTTAATGTCGCCGGCACCAGGTAAACCCAAAAAATACGGAAATAGTGCGATTAAGAAATATGAAATTAAAGGTTTCGAAGTATCTAGTTTAAGTGATATACCCTATCAGTCTTCAAAGCAGGAGCAACAGCGATTGCGACTATTGCAGAATATGGCTGAAGGGGGATGAGTAAGTAAAGTGCGTGATAGCGATAGAAAACTAGTTTCTATCGCTATCATTTATCATAGGTTTAACAGGTGATAACTTCTCACCAAGTTTCAAACTGCTTGGGCTGTCACTAAGAAAATTTATACTTAAATGAGTGACTAGTACTGATGTAAAGCGTAACCACCTTTCAAATGACCAACATTTTCAAAACCTAACCGACCTAGTGCTTGAGCGGCTAATTGAGAGCGGCCTCCACTGCGACAAACCAATACGAATTCTTGTTCTTTATCTTGTTGTTGCTCTTTTACAAATTGCACCAGTCGAGTCAAAGGAACATTGTTGGTAAATTTTTCATCGTGTTGTAGTGCGTATTCGTGTGGTTCACGGATATCAATTAACTGCATGTTACTCGATTTTTGTACCGCTTTGGTTAAGCTGGCGCTGTCATATTCATGTACTACAACCTTTTGGCAAGCACTGGCTAAATTACTGGTAAACGCGCCACACATAATTTCATTACCAGACTCTTCGATTATATGTTTATCCATTTTAATTTTTTTACTAGAAAACTCTTCAATATCTATTTCACTATTCATAACTTGGCGAAGTAGCGAGTTACCTGTCATTTCAGTTTCAAGGCAGGTAGTAAATTCGTTGTGATAATCATGACTTGGGCAAATCAGACTGTCTTTGCCGATGAGTGTATTCATTAACTGTAAACTTGAATACATTGCTGGCGTACTGCTGGTTGAAAAATTGCTGCGACCAATACTGTCCATCAAAATCAGATCACCACAAAAGGCATAGTGTACCTGCAGTTTTTCTGCTGAATGGGTGATTGGATCGCACAGTAACAAACTGATGCTGTCGTCGGTATGGCCAGGTGTAGCTATTTTTATTAACCACTTATCACCCAAAATAATGTATGGGTATTTTTGGCCATGAATGTTTGTTGTTTGCGCATCAGCTGGCCAGCCAAGTGAGTCAGATTGTTGCTCGGCTAAAAGCTTTTTTGCGATACTATTACGACAAGACTCATGGTCTGCATGACCATGGGTATCAATGACGGCAACTAAATCAAGTCCGCGACAAGTCAATAATGTTTGTAGACGTTCACTGACTTCCGGTAAGGGATCGATAAATAGTGCCGATTGCGTTTTTTTGTCGACATATAACCAACTACAACTGCCGCCTACTTTAAATTGCACAAGACCTTCTAACTCTGTCTTATCGGTGATGCTATTCGTGTTCATGGTATGTGTGTCAATACTCTTTGTACCGAGAGTCAAACAGCTCTGCACCAATGCTTGAGCTGCTGAAACTATTCGGTTACAAGCAATGTCAATTTCTGTTTGGGTCATCGCGGGTCCAAATGACATTCTAATGGCTGACTCACTTTGCCAAGCGGGAAGTCCCATGGCATCTAAAACGAAACTACGGGTAACTTTAGAGCTGCAAGCCGAGCCTGAGCTAACGCGTATATTGGCCGCGTCGAATAAATCCATTATCTCTTTCGAGCTAAACCCTGGGATAGCAAAATTAAGGGTGGTTGCTACTGAGTTTTCAAAGCTGTGGTTAAAAGTGATCTCAGGAAATGCCTGTGTTAATGCCGACACTAACTGCAGACGATATAAGTGCAAGGTTTTTACTGGGGTAAAGCTAGCTTCACTTTGACCTAACAACATACTAAAGATTTCACTTAATGCCGCTAAACCGGGCAAGTTTTCGGTGCCAGAACGCAATCCACTTTCTTGACCTCCACCTGCAATAATAGGGGTAAATGGTGCATTTTCTTTAACGTACATAAAACCGATACCTTTAGGAGCATAAAGTTTGTGCCCACTAAAAGCAGCATAGTCAATACTTGTTAGTGCTAAGGCTAAGTCTGTTTTACCTAAAGCTTGCACGCAATCTACCATCCAGGCTACGTTGGGATTATTGGCTCGTATTGTTTGATCGAGAAAATTTATATCTTGATAAACGCCAGTTTCATTGTTAACCGCCATGGTACAAATCATCAAGGCGTTAGGTACCTCTTTAGCGATGAAGTCCATATCTAATTGACCTTTTTCATCAACAGGAATCGCTTTTATCTCAGCATTTATCTCCAGAATTTTGTTCCAGTGCTTTAGAGATTCGGGTACGGCTTTATGCTCAGTTGCACCATACAAAAGGCTATAGCTTTTGGTTTTATTAAGGGTAGCTTTGGCATTGACTAATGCTGATAATATTGCTGTCTGGATACCTTCAGTGGCACCACTGGTAAAGATGATTTTCCCTTCATCAGCGCCAATAATACTTTTTGCTTGTTGACGTGTTTTGTCGACTATTTGTTTGGCTTGCAGCCCAGTAATATGGCTACTACTCGGATTGCCAAAAAGAGTTTCCATCGTTGATAAAGCTGCTGATGCCGCTTGTGGTAAAACTTGAGTGGTCGCATTGGCATCGAGGTAAATTAGGCTAAGTGGTTGTTTAGTGTTTTTTGATAAATTAATCATGAACTTCTCTCAAGTTATGTTGCTAATGTTTACTGAAAAATTTGGTCATTAACAATGATATGCATAAGATAATTATTTCATGTAGTCGTCGGTTTTATTTTGCGTATTTTATTTATAAATACTGAATAATGAGTTTTAAATTTTAATTAATTGTTATTTTGAAGATTAATAATTTAAATATGTCCTGACTTGTAGATTAAATAATCATTAGTTGTTTTTCTTACCCGCGCTCACGTTATAGGTTTTTTAGTGTTTGTATAATTACGGGTGAAAGTGTGGGTTTTTCGGCAACTTTCTTCTTGGTGGCAGAGCGTGAAAGGGGTATTATCTTTTCTAAGTCTCTAGGGGCTGTTGATCTTTCACGGTTAAATTTTGTTCGCCTTTTTTAAAGAGAGTAAAGCGTTTTAATCGCGGCGAGTAGTGTGTAGCCTAGTCACTCTAAGCAAATACTACTCAACAATGAGTAAGACGCTTTTAGCCGAATCCATCGGACAGCGTTTGTTGGTCATTTGTACGGCGTTATCGCCTTTTTATGTGACGCGACATGGATGTCGCTTATTAGACAATGCAGGAGCATATTGTCCTGAACAACCACATGACAAAGGCTCTGCCTTGTATAAATACCCAACAAATAGCTGCAAAAACAATCTCGAAAGATCAACAGACCCTATTATAAAAATCTTAATATTGTTAGGTATCAATTCAAATGGAAGTGATTGAGTTAGCCATCCCAGCGTTAGTTTTCTTTTTAATGTTCATTATCGGCGCTAGTCTTGAAAAGCGTGATGTTAATGAAGTTAAGGCGCAAAACAAAAAAATATTGCTCCTCACATTAGGGCAAGTTTTGTTACTGCCATTATGTGCTTGGATCATAATAAAACTAATGAACCCACCGGCTCTGGTAGCAGGAGGAATGCTTTTAGTGTCTCTTTGCCCTGGAGGAGCTGTTTCTAATATTTATAGCTTTTTGGCAAGAGCGAATGTTGCGTTATCGGTTACACTCACCGCTTTTAATGGCTTAGTCGCTGTCTTTATTTTACCTGTCGTTGTTGTTACTGTATTTCCAGCACTGTTGACGGTTGATTTAGCGCTTGAAAACTTGATGATGAAACAAGCACTGCAATTAGTATTGTTACTGCTTTGTCCCGTTGTACTTGGCATGACGTTAAGGTATTGGAAACCAGTTTTGATACAAAAAATGATGCCGACTTTTGAGAAAATTGGTGGGATAGGTTTACTGTTATTATTAATGACTATTTTGGCTAAATTTCAGCACAAAATTGCAGAGCAGTTATCATCTTTAGTTTTATTAGCATTAGTTTTCACGCTAACTTCTATTTTTATTGCCTATTGTCTAGGGCGGATATTGAAGTTGTGCCAAAGTGATCAAGCGGCTGTTGTGATAGAGTTTCCAGTGAGAAATTTGGCATTAGCGGCGCTAATTGCAGTTAACCTTTTTCAAAATAGTGATTATTTATTGTTTGCGGCAGTATTTTTTGTCATTCAAACGCCTATTATGTTGGCAATTACAGCATGGTATCGAAGCCAACTAAGCACGAATAAATAACAGGTCATCTTTTAGTTTATCTGATTAAACTTGTTGAATATTATTGAGTGTTTCTGAAGGTAACTCTTGAAAAAGTTGACGATATTCCCTAGCGAAGCGGCTTAATTCAATAAACCCCCAGTTAAGTGCTACATCTACGACTCTATCTTTTTTAGGGACAGAAATTAGCAGCTCTCGCCTAACGCCATTTAACCGAACTAACCTTAAATAACGAATAGGTGTTACCCCTAAATATTCTTTAAAACCGTATTGGAGGGTTCTTTCACTTAAGTTGGCTATTTGACACAACTCGGGAATGGTTGGAATTTGATCAGAATAGTTGTGTAAATAGTCAATTACTCTACGTACACCTACGAGTCTATTTGATTGACTGGATTTTTTTTCAACAGGTGGTGTAGTTTTACTCAGAGCATTAAATAGCAACCTCAGTATACTGTCGCCAAGCATGCGAATAGCATTCTCTTTTACTAATATTTTAGGGTTCTGTTGGATTATATTAATAATGTTATTCAACCCTTGACCATAATGATTTAAGGCGAGATGGTCAGTTAGTGAAGCCTTACTGAGTAACCAATTAGATGGGATTTCTTGGCCTGTGAGTCGCTCTATATCATGACTAAATTTTTCCCTACTAAAGACGGCGGCAATAACATGTATATTGTTTTTAAAGTTTAAATCCCAAGTACCACCTGTCGCTTGAAGAAGGGTGTTTTTTTGTTGCGATTTACCACAAAAATTAAACCCTTCTGAGTTTGACAATAATGTTGCAAAGGGCAGGAAACTGCTAGCAGGTGCTGCTTCAATTAAGACTCCCGCGGAGAGCTTCTCTCGGAAAATTTGTACACCACCTAAGTTAACTTCTACATAATCGCCTTTTAATTTTCCGGGGTGCAATTGAGTATATCTGCGATTTTTATTGATTTGAAAGTGAGAAAGCTCATCAATGTCAGATGTTGATATACCTCTGATTTTGTTAATGTTGCTATTGATAATGCTCTGGGAGAGATTATTTTGATGTTTCATCGCTTATTAACGTCCTTTATCGATAAGCCTCATTTACACGATTAAATTAATGGCGATATAAACAGCACGTTTTCGGAAAGTGCCTACTCAAGTGTCCACAACGTTAATATAATGCCTAAGATACTATAAATGGATTTTAACCCTCAATACAACTTTATTTATGTTGCAGTAAGTCAGTAGTTATTGAGGAAGTAAACCGATGTAGTCCATTGAACAAATTAATTTAAAACTTTATTTAGGCACTCTGGAAACATTTATGAAAAAAATAATAACTATTCTTTCTACGGTCATATTACTCACCAGTTGCGCGGAACAGTCAGAATCTGTTCAGCCCAAAGCAGTGGCTGAAACCGTGGCTAAGAAACCCAATATTCTGCTTTTGGTGGCAGATGATACGGCCTTTGGCGATATTGGCGCCTATGGCTCAGAAGTTCACACGCCCAATATGAATAAAATTGCTAATGCGGGTATTCGCTTTACTAACTTTCATGTATCGCCGGTTTGCTCGGTAACACGTTCAATGCTTCTTACTGGTAACGATAATATTGAAGTCGGTTTAGGATCCTTTGATTACTCTATTTATCCGCCGACAAGAGGTAAAGAAGGTTATCAAGGTTATCTCACCAAAAATGCAGTGACTATTTCGGAATTATTAAACGATGATGGTTATGAAGTCTATAAATCAGGTAAATGGCACTTAGGTGGCGAAGAAGGTAATGGTAAAGGTCCTCTAGAATGGGGTTTCACTAAAGAGTTTGGTATTTTATCGGGTGGTTCTAATCATTGGAATGACTTAGCAATGACGCCTGACTTTAAAGATCCAAATGGCCTGAATGTTAAAAGAAAAGAAGATTGGACCTTGAATGGCGAAGAATATGATCGCCCTGAAGGCGTTTATTCTGGCGAGATATACACTAATCAAATGTTAGAGTTTATCAAAGATGGCGCTAAAAAAGATAAACCATGGTTTGCTTACATGGCCTTCACTACCGCTCATTTTCCTGTACAAGCCCCAGCAGACTTAATCATGAAGTATTATCCTAAATACCTAGCACTAGGTTATGCAGGATTAAAAAAAGCTCGATATGAAAGTCTTAAAGCCCAAGGTTTGATTTCACACGAAGCGACTGAAGCTCCTTTTAATAACCTTACCGTTAAATGGGAAAGTCTTTCACAAGAAAACAAAGAAAAACAAGCCAAAATAATGGCCACTTATGCCGCTATGATTGAAGATCAAGATAATAGAATAGGTCAAATTTTAGCGTATTTAAAAGAGTCAGGTCAGTTAGACAATACGCTAGTCGTATACATGACAGATAATGGTCCTGAAGGTTTTGAGCCGACCAATCCAAAAACCGGAAATCCAGAGATGGCAAAATGGGTTGAAACTCAGTTTGATTCGTCTTTCGAAGCGATTGGTACAGCTAACTCTGAAAATGTTATTGGAACCTCTTGGGCAAATGCTGCCACAGGTGGTTTGCAGTGGTGGAAGTGGTTTATTGGCGAAGGTGGCACACGCGTGCCATTAATGATTGTTCCTCCTGGTGGTTTCAGTACTGATTACGCTCGAGCCGGTGAAAAATCAAATGCAGTTGTATATGTTAAAGATGTTCCTATGACCATTTTGGAATATGCCAACGTTAAACACCCTATGACCCAATACAAAAATAAAAAGGTAATACCACCTAGTGGTATCAGCATTAAACCTTTCTTAGATGGACAGTCTGACGTTGTGAGAACCGAGAAAGATTGGTGGGCATTTGAACTCTTTGGTAATGGTTATGTTATGCAAGGTGAATTTAAAGCGATGAAGGTAAGAACGGGTATGTTCGGTGATGGTAAATGGCATTTATATAATGTGGTTGCTGATCCGTCAGAGTCTAAGCCGCTCGATGTTAAACATCCTGAAAAATTAGCCGCTATGATTACTTTATATAAAGGCTATACCGCTAAAAATAATATAATCGAAGTAGATGCGAGTTGGAGCCCTTTCGCAGGTGCTAGTCAGTAAATAACAGCTTCAATAGCGATAATCATAAAAGGGTGGTTTACATAATGTGTACGCTACCCTTTTATTTATGACGATGCACCAAATAACATTGCCATTGCAAATGATACTTAGCTGTTTAACTTGGGTATTTGCCATTACATGCCATCCGATAAAGTGAGTAAAGAAGGTTATCGTTTATTACCGACAGTGAAAGTGAAAAAATAATTATTAGGGTGCAGTCTTGAAGTAACAGATTAAATATCTTAACCATAAAAGCCAGTAAGTTAGCAAAATAACTTACTGGCTTTTGTATTTATTAAGCTTGCAGCGACCAACAAAAAAAGATGTTTTTTGAAATTTATTATTCTTATTCTCTGTCTTATTTTTGTACACAACAATTAATTACACTTTAAGGATATCACTATGGACAACAAAAAAATTGCCAGTGCAGCTATCTCTAGTATTTTAGCATTAGGTGTTTTAACCGCTACTTCTGCTAATGCCGTCCCAAACCAACCTACCTCTTGGGAAAAATGTGCGGGTATAGCCAAAGCAGGTAAAAATGACTGTGGCGCATTAAACGGCAGCCATAATTGCGCAGGGCAAGCAACAACTGATAATTCTGCGCATGAGTGGGTTTATGTACCTCAAGGCACTTGTGACAAAATTACGGGTGGTGTGGTCAAAGCGCTAAAACCAGCGAAAAAATAGCTGAGAAAATAGAGGTTAGTAGTTTTGTTGGATTTATAGGTAAGGCGCTAGAATAAAGTACTTTGCGCCTTACCAAATTTACACTTAATTGATTTGATATGGTATTAATCATGCAAAGTATTCAAGGCGTGGGGGTGTCACTGAAACATCAGCACTTCCAAGAGTTTATTAACCATAAACCAGATGTTCCTTGGTTAGAGGTTCATACGGAAAATTTTTTTAGTCAGGCAAGTACCTCGTCAAAATATCTGGCTCAGATCCGCCAAGATTACCCTATCTCTGCCCATTGTGTTGGCATGTCTTTGGGCTCAGCAGCAATTAACTGCCCTGTTCGTGAACAACACCTTCAAAACATTAAAAGTACTGTTGATTGGTTACAGCCAGGATTGATCTCAGATCATCTTTCTTGGAGCGCATCACAGAGCGGACATTACTTACCCGACTTATTACCTATCCCGCTCACTGAAGAAGCCTTTGCTATTGTTGCTAACAATATTAAACGCGCGCAAGATGTTTTACAAAGGCAGATATTAATAGAGAACCCTTCAAGTTATTTAACTTATGTAGACTCCCCGATAACTGAGTGGCAGTTTCTATCTTCATTGGCTGAAGATACTGGCTGTGGGTTATTACTCGATGTAAATAACATTTATGTCAGTGCACATAACCATAACTTTGACTGCTTAACCTATTTAAATAATATTCCGCTCACTGCGGTGAAGGAAATACATTTAGCCGGTTTTAGCACCGAGATGATTGAGGGTAAAGAACTCTATATAGATACTCATGGTGATAGGGTTTGTGATGATGTTTGGCGGCTATATGAACAAGCAATTAAGCGATTTGGCGCCTTACCAACCTTGATTGAATGGGACACTAATATTCCTGATCTCGCCGTGCTGTTAGATGAAAAAAGCAAAGCTGAAGCGATTATTACCAAGGTTGCAAGTATTGAAAAATCGAACCTGATAGCTAATACAGTTAATGGGCAGAGTTGATTATGACTAAACTCGCTGAGCTACAAACTAACTTTATCCGTGATTGTTTATCGGGCCAGTTAACTCCTGAGAATACTTTAATGGCTAATGACCTTGATACCCAGTTGATTTCTGCTCAAGGACTGATGAGCATTTATCAAAATAGTGCCATCGCCAATATCACTAATTCTTTGAGCCTTAGTTATCCAGTGATTGAAAAATTAGTCGGTAAGGATTTTTTTCAAGTCATGTGCGAACAGTATATTGTTAAGCACTGGCCAACATCAGGCAATATGGACGACTATGGCGAATCTTTTTCATCATTTTTAGCTGAATTTGAGCAGGTCAGGCATTTATCATATCTTGAAGATGTTGCTCAACTGGAATGGCGTTTTCATCAAAGTTCATTAGCGAATGATAATAGTTATTTTGATTGGGCTCGCTTGGCAGAAGTTGCTTCATCAGAGACAATAACGTTTTTATTGAGCCCTTCACTATCAATAATGTCTTCGACTATGCCTGTTGATAAAATTTGGTTGATGAACCAAGTGAATACACCTGAAAATATTGAGTTATCCCTTGATGGTGATAGTGACACTTTTATCGTGCTATTTCGACAGGGATTAAAAACTGAAATGATGACGGTAGTTGCGAGTGAGTTTGCGTTTTTACAGTCAATTGAAAATGGTCATGATTTTGAAGCCGCTATTGAAAGTGCTCAGACTGTAGATGCCAACATGTCGATAGATCATTGCCTTAAGAAATATATTGAACTAGGCGTTATCTGCGGCTTTTCGGTTTAGCCTTGTAATTAGTAATAATTATTAGCGGGAATTATTAGCATTAAGTACCAGTACTAATCCGTTTGGTATTAGTACTGGTTATTTAAGTCATTTACTAATAAATAACTAATGAATTATTTATAAGTCAGCATGAGGACCGAATACTTCATAATGAATATTGCTTGCTGCTACACCTAATGTCAGTAATTGCTGCTTGGCAAATTGCATAAATGGGATTGGTCCACAAAGATAAAAGTCACCTTGTTCAATAGGTAAATCTATTTTAGTAAAATCCATCATGCCTTGCTGTATGTGTTCCTGCGAAACATCTTCAGCTCGATACCAAATATGTTGTTGCCAATTATTTTGGTTGACCAACTCTGTTGTTCTTTGATCAAATGAATGCTGTTCGCTATTTTCACAGGCGTGTAGGTACTGAACAGGATGACTATAACTTCGCTGTGCTAGTGTTTCTAATATGGCTTGCATCGGTGTTATGCCTACACCAGCAGAAAGTAGAACAACAGGTGCTTGACGGTCATTAAAGAAAAAATCACCTGCTGGTGCGTATAAATTGATGTTATCACCAATATTTACTTCATCATGCAAATAATTAGACACTATGCCTTTAGCAGATATTCCATCTACAGTATTTACTTCTCGCTTGACTGAAATTCGATAGGTTTGATCATTGGCTTTAGTTGATAAAGAATATTGACGAATTTCTTTAAACTCTCTGCTTGGATCTGATACTTCGATACCCAAATATTGGCCTGGCTGAAACCCAATAACGGGTTTGTCATCAACGGGCATAAAAATAAAGCTGGTGACGAGTTTCGATTCAACCACTTTATCTATTACCGTAAAAGCTCTGGCGTCACGCCAACCACCCAAGGTTTCAGCGCGCTGTTGGTATAGCTCTTCTTCTCGATTAATAAATATTTGTGCTAAAAACTGATAAGCAGCAGTCCACGCTTCTTCAACATCAGCGGTGAAAGCTTCACTGGCTAATTCACGTAGCGTTTCGATAAGGTGATGCCCTACAACGGCGTAGTGCGGTGCTTTGATATTAAAGCTGGTATGTTTTTGTGCAATACGCTCCACAGCAGTGGTTAACGCTGCGAGGTTTTCAATATTTTTAGCGTAGGCTGCAATGGCTTCAAACAAAGCAACTTGTTGTTTACCTGAGTGTTGATTGGCCATGTTGAAGATATCTTGAAGCTCAGGATTATGGCTGAACAACCGTTGATAAAAATGGCCCGTTAATGCAGGTCCTGCGTTTTCTAACAGGGGAATAGTACTTTTTATAATATCGATGTGCTTATCAGTTAACATGATTACTCCTAGGTAAACTTAAATGAAAAATATGTCCTAGGTAAAATCACCTAGGCACTTTTTAAAATTATCTTTTTTGATTATCTTTTTTACTTTTGTTCTAACGATTAAAGGATTTTTCAATTTTCTTAGCCGTTAAAATAGGCAAGTAAACCTTTAAGAAAAACAATCCTGCGATTAACCAAGCTAGTGCACTAATATTCCAAGCAAGTAATGGTTGCGACGTAATCGTTGGCAGTATGGCTCGGGTAAATGCTGAGAAGATAATCAGAAAAAATACCCATGAAACTAATTTACTCGGTATTAATGCTCTACCTGTATGCCCTAGAGATACTCGGCACATCATGGCAAAAATCATTAAGCCCATTGCAGCGATAGTGATCAAGTGCAGTGCATCACTAAAGGCGATTGATAAGCCAAAGTACTCAATGCTTTGCGCCTGAAAATAACTTAATCCAAGTAATATAAGTCCCAAACCTAAAGAAAAGTTGGCGAAATGTAATGACCATAATAAAGCGATGTTTCGGGTAGCAAAGCTGCGCCAATAACTTTGTCTGATAAGGTGAAGTAGACCGGACGCTATCATTAATATTGCCGGACTAAAGGGTAATTCAATGAAAGCAGAACTGAAAAAGGCTAATACTCCTAAAATAGACGTGATTGTTAATAAGGGCGTAAGCCAACTAGGCGTTTTGATAGGATCAAGCTTAGCGCCTGAAACGGTAAAAAAGGGGATTACGCGGCCACCTAAAATTCCCATCAACAGACAAAACATTAATACACTGGTTCTAGCAATATGGCGGGTTAATTCATGGTACCCATTAAAATCAAGCAGTAGTAAAGCGATATTGAGTAACATTAATGCCGATAACAACGGAATAAATAAGTAATTTCGTCGGTTACTACTTTTTAGCACTAAACGAGTAAAGACAATAATAGAGCCTAGCCACCAAAAGCCTTGTAAGACGATAGCCAAAATAATAGTGCTAGGTAAGTTAATTAATAATGCCGCTCTAACGATTAACCAAAGCCCTATGAAAGCGAGTACTTGTAAGCCCTTAATACTTGGTTGGCCTGTCCATGTTTGTGCGGCGGTAAGTATAAAACCGACAGCAACAGTGGCACCAAAACCAAAAATCATTTCATGAATATGCCAAGCCAGCGGGCTAATGCCATTTTCCGCAAAAGTGAAGTAGCCATTAAAATAAGCAGCCCATATTCCTAGTGCGACCATAGAGCAAGCAACGGCAAGTAAAAAGTAGCTTCTAAAGGGTAAATCTAATACTGGGTGTTGTGCTACATAATTAAGTGCATTGGTATCTTGATGATCATAATTTAATTGAGAGCTTTCTGAGTCTTGAATTTGTAACATGTTAAAAGTTCCTTTGACCGAAACCATGTAAAGCAATACAGCGCAATACATAGCCAATTTTGAGTAAACCAGCGAAAACAATGGTGGAAATATGTGCAGATACTTGTGCTGAAATGGTGAAGTGATCGTCAATAGCGAAAGTAATAAAAACAGAAGTAACCACAATAATAAAAGACAACAACATTAAATAATTACCTATGACTAAGCATTTTTGAAAAGCTAGCGCATTTTCTATTTTAGGCAGTTGAGGAGCGATGAAAAATTGCGAATACATAGTGAACTCTTATCGATTATTATTTACTTTAGTGCTTGCAAAGCAAGTGCCAAGTTTATTTGTTCCTTATATACAATGGGTTAATGATTTATTACGTGTTTATGTAGTCATTATGACCCTGTTAGTTGGTGGTCATAATGACTCTATTGTGTTATTTTATCTCATCAGGTGGCCGTAAAATTAAAGATAAATTTCTAAATTAGCTTTTCATCAGGAAAAATATGAAAAAAATATCATCAACGGCAGTTATTGAGCTAGCCCTCGACCTTGCAACGAGTTTAAATACCAAAGATAGATTTGATCGGTTATTAGATACGGTTAGGAAAACGATTACCTGTGATGCGGTAGCATTACTGTCCTTTCATGGTGACGTACTCAAACCTATCGCCTTACAAGGGTTAAGTAGAGATACCTTAGGTCGTCGTTTTTATGTCGAAGAACATCCTAGATTCCTAGCACTTTGCCAGTCAAAATCACCCATTCGATTTGCTGCTGACTCACCATTACCCGATCCCTATGATGGGCTATTGATTGATCGTGCGGGTGATTTACCTGTGCATTCATGCATGGGTTTGCCACTGTATTATGATGATAAACTGTTGGGCTTATTAACGATTGATAGCCTTACACCGCATGACTTTGAAGACATTGAAGTGCGCATTTTAGAGGTCATTTCAGCCATTGCAGCAGCAACACTCAATACGGCTTTTCTATTAGATCAACTTGAAAGTAGGGCTGATCATTCACAGCGCGTGGTGGCTGAGTTAACTGAAGAAGCGTGGAAACGTGATGGTGGTGAACTCATTGGAGAGAGTCCTATCATGTTACAACTGAAACAAGAGTTAGACATTGTTGCTTCCTCTGATTTTAATATTTTAATCTATGGTGAAACAGGGGTAGGTAAAGAGTTAGTTGCCCGAACTTTACATCAAAAATCACTACGACAACATGGTCCTATGGTTTATGTGAATTGCGCAGCGTTACCTGAAAATTTGATTGAAAGTGAGCTTTTTGGTCATGTAAAAGGTGCTTTTACTGGCGCGGATAGAAACCGTGCCGGTAAGTTTTCGCTGGCTGATGGCGGTACATTATTTTTAGATGAAATAGGGGAATTGCCCTTTGGTGCGCAGAGTAAAATATTAAGGGCAATACAGAGCAATGAAATTCAGCCGGTTGGTCAAGATAATGTTGAAGAAGTGGATGTTCGTATTGTAGCCGCGACCAATAGAGACTTAAAAGAAGAAGTGGGAGAAGGGCGTTTTCGTGCGGATTTGTACCACAGATTAAGCGTGTACCCCATTAGAGTGCCTAGGCTTTATGAGAGAGTTGGCGATGTACAGTTACTAGCAGGTTACTTTGTTGAACAAACTAGGAGAAAGCTTGGTATTCCTCAGCTAAAAATTACGGAGCAAGCTGTTGTCCATTTAACACAATATAATTGGCCTGGTAATGTGCGTGAACTAGAACATGTGGTTAGCAGGGCAACCCTAAAGGCGCGAGCACGTCAGCGTGATAAAGCGATAATATCAATCGATAAAGTCGATTGCGGAACACTTAACGCGGTTGGCGTAGAGTTGCCGATAGAGCTTATCGCTGAAAGTGGATTCTCATCAATTACGGAACAGCATGTTAACTTGAATTTAAAAGTAGAAACAGAGAGTTTTCAAAAACAATTAATTAGCCGTATTCTCAAAGAAGAAGAGGGTAATTGGGCTGCAGCGGCAAGGCGACTATCTACAGATCGCGCTAATTTAAACCGTATTGCTAAAAGTTTGAATATTAAAGTGGTGAAGTCAGTTGTTTAAGGTTTTTAAATTAAGCAGTATCGGCGACTAATTAGGGTATTTAGTCGCCCAATTCTATTGTAGCTTCTACTTTATTTCGCCAAAATGGATAACACTGCGCTGTTCATCGCTTGCGTTGCGGTAGCAATTACCTTTTCAGCATCAGGCGCCCAAAATGGACTATGAAGTGATGGTAAACCTTCACCTGTTTCTTGGGCTGATTGCCACTTATCATGAGGTACACCACCTACCCAAAATATCATGCTTTTAATGCGGGTATCTGCTCTATAATAACGACCAAAATCTTCTCCTGCCATTACCGCTGGTACTTCAATAACGCGCTCTTTACCTAGTTCAGCGGTGAATAATCCAGCCATTTTATTAGTGAATTCAGGCTCATTATATGTCGCAGGGGTATATTCATCTTTTACGGTAACTACCGGTAGTAACTTTTCAGGTAAACCCATAGCAATGCCTTCACCTTTAGCTATTCTGGTGATGCCATCAATTAATTTTTGACGTGTTTCATCAGAGTAGCTACGTACGGTCAACAGCAACAATGCCTGATCAGAAATGATGTTGTGCTTAGTACCTGATTGAAAACTACCTACTGTGACAACTGCAGGGTCTTGAGGGTCTAATTCTCGACTAACTAATGTTTGTAAGGCACCAACAATGCGTGCGCCTAATACAATAGGATCTTTAGTCGCGTGCGGGTAGGCACCATGACCACCAACCCCTTTAACAAGAATATTCACGCTATCAACATTGGCAAAGGTATAACCTGGGGTATAACCAATAACACCGGCCTTTAAGCTGGCTGAATTATGAAAAGCTAAGGCATAGTCAGGTTTTGGGAAACGCTTATATAAGCCATCGGCTATCATGTCTTTTGCACCACGACCACGTTCTTCAGCAGGTTGTAATATCATCACTAAAGTACCAGACCAGTTCGCTTTTTTTTCACTGAGTAACTTTGCTGCACCAACCCAGCTACTCATATGGGTATCATGTGCACAAGCATGCATGACATGCGCTTGTTGGCCTTCTTCAGTGGTGGTGGTAACCTTGGAAGCAAAGGCTAATCCGGTTTGCTCTTTTACCGGTAAAGCGTCCATATCAGCACGAATTAATACGGTTGGGCCTTTACCATTTTTTAATACTGCAACGACACCCGTACCACCCACTTTCTCAGTGACTTCAAAACCTAACTCACGTGCAGTTTTAGCTAACTTTTTAGCGGTGTTAAATTCTACGCTAGAGAGCTCAGGGGTTTGATGTAAATCTTTATACAATGTCATCAACTCAGGCATCGCTGCTTTAACTAATTTTGCATTGTCTTGGGCTGCATAGGTTAATGTGCTGCTAGCAAGGCATAAAAAAGAGGTTATAAATACTATAGTTTTCATTGTATTACTCAGTTGACGATTGAAAAAACCATCTTAGCTTAATGGGCGAGGGGGTTCAAATAGGATTACTAGGAACAATTGACTATACCCTTTACCCATCATAGCAGCGCTTGAACAACATCACTTCATCGTTGCTGTGACTTATAATGACGCTGCATGGATGTAGCTTATTAGAGAATGCAGGAGCATATTCTCCTGAACAACCATTATTTCATCACAGCGCCTTGAATTAAAATAGATTAAGTACTCTGAAACCTGCATCTTGAATGGTAACGGGTATATATTTTAAGGGAAGCTAAGCATCATTAGCGAGCATATGCTTCGATATAAACTCAGCAACTGAGTTATCGGTAACATCATCAAGATCGACACTTTTCAGTTTAGATTTTGCTAAAGGTAACGTTGCAGCAATAAACTGTAGGTCTTTACTTAAGCTCTTTAGGGACTCATTTATGGCTAAGAACCTAACACAGGGAGCTACATCAAAAGCGCTATAAAAGGCGAGATGATGACTGTCGATTAAGTATTGGCTGGCAATGGCATAACAATGACCTTGAGTACGAGAGGCTATGAAGGTCGGGTATGCGTTGAGTATAAAGCTAGTTAATATCGCTAGATTCTGTTCTGTATCGTTAATATTAATCAGTATGAGGCAGTGGTTTGGATCAAACACCTCCGCTATCTTCTCTTGGTGCTGTATTAATTGCTGTTGAGCTTGTATTAATAAAGGTGAAAGTACTGCTGGTAAGGGGCGGTGTTTATATTCACTTTGCTGATGTTTTCCCTCACTTAAATGTTGTGACAATTGTATTAATAAAAGGTTTGCAACAGGTAATAATGGTATAGGTTTTTTTGTTTGCTGTTGTTTTATTAGCGGTTGTTTTTTCAGTGGATAAACTGAGCCGTGCCCTAAAACGAGTGTTGTCTGTTTATTCGAGTACAGCGATTGCTTTTTAGTTAAGTTCTGATTTAAGCCCTGATTTAGTTCCTTATTTAAATTTGAAGCTAAATCCGATTCTAAGTCTCGTATTAGTCTTTGGTAGTAATTAAATAAGCGAATAATTTCTGGGGAAAACTTATTCGGTTTTTCTTTCTTTCTAATGCTCTTATCTTCAGGGTTTTTTAAAAGAAAGCTTGCCAAAGCTTGAGACAAAACAGTTTCAGAGCAATGCATAGGCGCGATAATATCGAGGGCGAACTGCTGTTTATTATTTAGGTTGTATTGTGGTGATATTAGCAGGGCGTCGTAACTTTCAATTAAGTGACTTAAGCTTTTATAATTATTGGTGAAATACGCGAAAAATTCCTCATCGATATACCACCGGAATAACTGCTTCTTAGCCTCAAAGTGATCGGTCTCAAAGTGATTGATTTCGTAATGCTCATCTTCCAAAAAGTAAGCTTTAGGTAAGACTTTAGGGCAATAAGGTACGTCATTCTTGGTTGTATCATTGATAGATTCAAGTAAAGAATCTATCAATGTTGGCTCAATATTTCCGGTAACTAAGTACATTTTTTTAGCTTGATAATATTGAGCATGGTAGCGTGTGATATCGCTCAGCGTTAATGTTGAGATTAGTTCAAGATCACCACCGTATTGATAACATCGTTGAGCAGAAGTATCGCTACGATCAATAACACGTTGTTGGTTAGCTTGCCCTTGCTGGGGAGTTAGCTCACGATTAATCACACCATAACAGTCGTCATGGTAAATTTCGTGCGCTAAATCTTGTGTTACGAATTCGGGCGCTAATAAACCATTAAATAAATAATTTAAGCCAAGTAGACAGGTTTGCAGACACTGACTATGACAATGATAATAAGTTACATTGTAGTGAGTGGAGGCGTTAATGGATAAATCAGTGAGTGCAGTAAGCTGAAACAAAGATTCGGCGTGATTAAACGCCTTACTTCGACGAAAGACCAAATGTTCAACTGCGTGGCTAACACCACTGTCGTCTAGCGCAGGCGTGTTAACCACAATTAATGCGCTAAAACCTCGATTGTCATTAATATTTTGATGTTGTAACCCGTTAGGGTGACGCTTAATTTGACCAGAAGAGGTCATAACTTTATTTGAACAATATCTGCGTCTTTAATACTGCGCTTATTTACCCGTTCTAACAGCGGGTTTTTCGGGTTTTTTGCTCGTTCAATCGCTTCTTGAATTAAATGATGATCGGGTGATTTACTGCACACAGGATCTGTTTTATCCATATCGCCTGTCATCATAAAGGCTTGGCAACGACAACCACCAAAATCTTTCTCTTTTTCATCACAACTTTGACAAGGTTGTGGCATCCAGCTATCACCACGAAAACGATTAAAAGAGAAATCTTGCTGCCAAATATCGCTGATAGATTTGTCTTTCACATTGGGGAATTTCAGTGGTAACATTTTTGCACTATGACACGGTAGCGCACTACCATCTGGGGCTATGGTTAAGAAGGTACTGCCCCAGCCATTCATACACGCCTTAGGACGAACTTCAAAATAATCAGGCGTCACAAAAATGAATTGTGGCCCTTTACCTTGCTGTTTATCACGGAACTCATTGACGATTTTCTCTGCGTCTATCAGTTGTTGTTGTGAAGGTAATAAATGATCTCGATTATCATACGCCCAGCCATAATATTGCGCCGTAGCAAGCTCAACATAATCGGCATTTAATTGGCAGCTTAAGCGCATGATATCTTCAACTTGGCTAATATTTTGTTTTGAAATAACAAAATTTAATACCATTGGATAACCCTGTGCTTTAACCGACTGCGCCATTTTAAATTTTTGTTCAAAGGCGTTACCACGTCCGGCGATAATATCGTTCATTTCAGGATCTGCGCCTTGAAAACTAATTTGGATATGATCTAAGCCCGCTACTTTTAACTTTGCAATACGTTTTTCGGTTAAACCAATGCCTGAGGTAATCAAGTTTGTGTAAAAACCTAATTCTCTTGAGTGTTTAACCATCTCTTCTAAGTCTTTGCGTAACAAAGGTTCGCCACCGGAAAAGCCCAGTTGCACCGCGCCCATAGCGCGTGCCTGTGTGAATACATCAAGCCATTGCTCAGTATTGAGTTCATCTTTTGTATCACCAAGTTCTGTTGGGTTAGAACAATAAGGACAATGCAAAGGACAATCGTAAGTGAGTTCAGCCAACAGCCAGAGGGGAGGGCCAACTTTTATTTGGGTTTCATTATTCATAATAAAGCCATTTTTTATCATAAGCAGCAATTAAAAACTCATGAACATCGTCAGTTAAATCACCAGCGTCAGGAAATTTTTTATTTAATATGTTGATAATGTCAGCAATTTTATTTTGACCATCAACCAATTGCATTATTTCTCCAGCGCTACCATTAAGTTTAACCATACCCTCAGGAAATAATAATACATAACAATCTTGCGCTTGTTCCCATTGCAGTCGGAACATCGCGTTTAAACTTGGCGGCACGGACTGATTGATCATTTGAAAATTCTCTTATGGTAAGTTGGTTCAGCTACTAAACCCTGATAAGGAGCACGGTCCTGTTGATAAGCTAGGGTCATAGCGTCAAGCATACTCCACAAAATATCTAATTTAAATTGTAGAATATTTAATGCCTCGTCTTGTGCTTGACGGGTAGTAAAGTGATCTAATGTTATTTGCAGGCCATGATTAACATCGCGTCTTGCTTGAGACAAACGCATTTGAAAATACTGCAGGCCTTGTGTTTCAATCCAAGGATAATTCGTTGGCCAACTGTCTAGTCTGCTTTGATGTATTTGAGGGGCAAACATTTCCGTCAGTGATGAACAGGCGGCCTCTTGCCAGTTAGCACGGCGAGCGAAGTTTACATAGGCATCTACGGCGAATCGTACACCGGGTAAAACAAATTTTTCATCAAGTAAGTCTTGTCTATCTAATCCTACCGCTTGGCCCAATTGTAACCAGGCTTCAATACCACCTAATGTTTTGTCCTCTACACTGCCATCGTGATCTAAAATGCGTTGGATCCATAAACGACGAGTTTCCATATCATGGCAATTAGCTAATATGGCGGCATCTTTAATAGGAATATTGACTTGGTAATAAAAACGGTTTGCCACCCAACCCTGAATTTGCTCAACACTACATTCACCTTGATGCATGGCAATATGAAATGGGTGATGAATATGATAAAGCTGCCCTTTAGCGCGCAGCATTTCTTCAAATTGCTCTCTTGACCACGGTTGTTGCATAAATAAAGCGCCTCTTAGTATTAAGTGTTATACCCGCTCCACTTGAAGATGCGAGTTTCAGGGTGCCTGAGCGATTCATGATCAAGGCGCCTCTTTTTATTAAGGGTTGTTCCCTTAAAAATAGATGCAACGAAGCGCATGATTTGCTCAGACATCCCCAAAGGGCTGTTTTAGAAACGCTTTATGCTACGTTATTGATTTTGAGAAGGGAACAACCATTCTCTTCAATCAATGCCTTGCCTAAAGGCGTTTCTAATTCCAGCTGAATCCTGCATCTTCAAGTGGAACGGGTATATATCAATTGCATTTATTATCAGATCATTAAAGGCAATTATATTGTTATTTCCATGCCATCTACGGCTATTTCAACACCGTTGTCCAAAACAAACTGATGTTGTGCTGATTCTTCATTGAGAATGGGGTTGGTGTTATTAATATGGATTAGAATCTTGCGTTCGATATCAAACTTATTGAGTAATGCGACAGTACCAAAATCACCATTTACCGGCATATGGCCCATTTGAGATCCCAATTTAGTACCAACGCCTTGTGCGATCATTTCATCATCAAGCCAGAGTGTGCCATCAATTAATACGCAGCTAGCATCAGCCAATATTTCTTCAACTTCAGGTGTGCTTTCTACTATACCCGGTAAATAAAAAAGGTACTTTCCGCTTGTTTTATCTACAATTTTTAGTCCGATATTATTACCTGAAACGACTTTGTCACGATATTTAGAGTAAGGAGGCGCATTTGACTCTATAGTCACGGGAACGAACTCGATATCTGCAACACCCTCAACGTTAAAAGCATCACTTTGCTCATAGCCAATAGGTTTAAACGCTAGGCCGCCATGCCAATGTTCAAGCATATTAAATAAAGGGTATGCTGAGGTTAAATCTTCATAGACAACATGAGAACAATAAACATCAAGGGGTAAACCTTCACGTAAGGTGATTAAGCCTGTGGTGTGATCAATTTGGCTATCGGTTAGAATTGCGCCACGAATATTGGTACCCCGTGCACCTTGCTCAGGCCATAATTGTGGGGATTGATTTATTTGCTGACGAATATCGGGTGAAGCATTAATTAACGCCCAATTTTTACCGTCAGGACTGACAGCGATAGACGATTGAGTACGCGGTGTAGCTTTTATTGTTCCTGCTCGTAATCCTTTACAATTAGCACAATGACAGTTCCACTGTGGAAAACCACCACCAGCAGCAGAACCAAGAATTAAAATTTGCATAAATTCCTTAAAACATTATGAAAAAGACCCTCAGAGGGATAATTTACCGAGGGTAATCGTATACCTATCTAAAAAACGGGTATTATTTCTCAAAAGGCTTTATCTGTTGCTTATATAAAGTGTTACTTCAAAACCTAAACGCATTTCTTCAAACTTTGGTTTAGTCCACATAGTCAATCCTCATTATTGTAAGTTAGTTGCTAGATCAATATAGATCGGCAGGCACTTGAAAGAAATCATACTTTAGAACGAACATTATTAATATATAGGAGGGTATTTGCTAATAATGACTCAAAAACTGTTTAGAAAAGCTACGTGTGGCCTCAATTAATGCGTTGACCATCAATGGTTCGTTCGCGATATGACCAGCCATATCAATTACTGTTAATTCAGCTTGTGGGCAATGGTATGCCAATTGCCATGCTTGCTCTACTGGGCAAACAAAATCATACCGACCTTGTATAATTTTCATCGGAATAGCACTGACTTGGGTTATTTGTTCAAGAATAGGGTTTTTCTCAATGAAACAATGGTTTATTGAGTAATGAAGTTGAATTATTGATGGGTTGATATTGATTGTACCGCCTTTACTCGCAGGGATACCTGGTTGAATATTTAATATTGCCGACTCCCATTGCTGTAAACGATTATAAGCATTTCGACTTATCTGTTCATCGCTACTAATTAACCGTTGGTAAATGGCTTTTAGTGGTTTTTGTTGCTGCTCAATAGGGAGGTTATCAACTAAACCTTGCCATGCATCCGGATATATTTGAGCAGCGCCTTTATTACTATATACCCAGTCAATATCTTGTGCACGACCCAAAAAAACTCCCCGTAAAATCATGCCTAATACTTGTTCAGGGTACTGCTCTGCATACGCTAAACCTAAAGTAGCTCCCCAAGAACCACCAAAGACTAACCATTGGCCAATACCAAGGTGTTTACGAATAGCATTGATATCTTCCACTAGTGTTAAGGTGTTGTTTTCGGTTAACTCACCTTGTGGTTTGGAGCGTCCACAGCCTCGTTGATCAAATAAAATAATATGATAAATTGCGGAGTCAAAATAACATCGATGTTGTTCTCGGCAACCTGAACCTGGTCCACCATGTAAAAAAACAACAGGAATTCCTTGTTCGTTACCGCACTGTTCAATATAGAGCTGATGAAGAGGACTTACCTCGAGATACTGTTGAGAGAATGGCTCAATTTCCGGATAAAGTGTATGCAAAAATGTATGCCTCTTAACAGTTCTAGGGATAATAAACGGTAAAATAATAACTTTTAGATCAGTTTACACTAGGGTAATAAAAGCACAACACAATGATTTTAAATTAAATAATACCGTTAATGCCTACTTTAATTGCGCACATAAAAAAAGACCTTAACAAATAAATGTTAAGGTCTTTTTGCTAACTATACAAAGTTAATTAAATATAAATATGAATTTATAAAAAATTAAGCTTTAGTAATTACGTCAACTAATTTCCACTTGTCTTTATGAGCAGACTTAGAAATTATGTCGATATATTTAGCACATAAAAAAAGACCTTAACAAATAAATGTTAAGGTCCTTTTGCTAACTATAATAAAGTTAATTAAGTATAAATATTAATTTATAAAGAATTAAGCTTTAGTAATTACGTCAACTAATTTCCAGTTTTTAGACTTAGAAATTGGCGCAACTTCAGTAATAGTTACTAAGTCACCTTCGTTACATACGTTAGTTTCATCATGTGCTTTCAACTTAGTTGAACGCGTCATGTATTTACCGTACATAGGGTGCTTAACACGACGCTCAATCAAAACAACGATAGACTTATCCATTTTGTTACTGACAACAACGCCTTGTAGTGTGCGGATTTTAGTTTCGCTCATTACTTACCTGCCTTTTCAGTGATGATAGTCTTAACGCGCGCGATATTGCGACGTACGATTCTTAGCAAATGAGTTTGTGCTAATTGACCAGTGCTTGCTTGCATGCGGTAGTTAAACTGCTCGCGAAGAAGTTCTAGTAATTCAGCATTTAGCTCTTCAATGCTTTTTGCTTTAAGTTCACTAACTTTCATTACAATGCCGTCCTAGTTACGAAGGTGGTTTTGAATGGTAGTTTAGAAGCGGCTAAAGCAAAAGCTTCACGCGCGATTTCTTCAGAAACACCTTCCATTTCATAAAGAACACGACCTGGAAGAATTTGGCAAACCCAATACTCAACTGAACCCTTACCTTTACCCATACGAACCTCAAGAGGTTTTTTAGTAATTGGCTTATCAGGGAATACGCGTATCCAGATTTTACCTTGACGTTTCACATGACGAGTCATGGCACGACGAGCGGCTTCAATTTGGCGTGCAGTCATACGACCACGTTCCATTGATTTCAAACCGAAAGTACCGAAGCTAACTGAACTACCTACGTGAGCTAGGCCACGGTTACGTAGTTTAAATTGCTTACGGAATTTAGTACGTTTTGGTTGTAACATTACTTATTCCTCTACTTCGCTTTGCGGTTGTTCTTTCTTTTAGGCTTAGCAGCTGGTTGCTCTGCTTGTAATGGCATGTTGCCAATAATTTCGCCTTTAAAGATCCAAACTTTGATACCAATAACACCATAAGTAGTGTTGCCACGCGCAATTGCGTAGTCAATATCAGCACGTAATGTATGTAAAGGTACACGACCTTCACGATACCATTCAGCACGTGCGATATCAGCGCCGCCTAAGCGACCACTAACTTGTACTTTGATGCCTTTCGCGCCTAAACGCATTGCATTTTGCACGGCACGCTTCATAGCGCGACGGAACATAACACGACGTTCAAGTTGACTAGCAATGCTGTCTGCAACAAGCTGCGCATCCATTTCTGGCTTACGTACTTCAGCGATGTTGATTTGAGCAGGAACACCAGCAATTTTAGAAACGGCTAAGCGTAGTTTCTCAACATCTTCGCCTTTCTTACCGATAACAACACCTGGACGAGCCGTGTGAATTGTTACGCGGATAGATTTAGCTGGACGTTCGATTACCACTTTAGAAAGTGATGCACGCTTAAGCTTTTCTTTTAAAAATTCGCGAACCTTATGATCGCCGTCTAAGTTGCTAGCAAAATCTTTGTTGCTTGCAAACCAAGTAGACGCGAAAGGTTTCGTGATACCTAAGCGAATACCGGTAGGATTAACTTTTTGACCCATACTAATATACTCCTAAGAATCAGACACAATCACAGTGATGTGACTAGTGCGCTTGATGATGCGATCGGCTCGGCCTTTCGCACGTGGCATAATACGTTTCATTGTTGGACCATCGTCAATCAAAATTGTTTTAACGAATAATTCATCAATATCTGCACCTTCGTTATGCTCGGCATTCGCGATAGCAGAGTTAAGTACTTTTTTAACTAATTCAGCAGCTTTTTTGTTGCTGAAAGTTAGAATTTCAAGTGCTTTCTCTACATTAACGCCACGGATTTGATCCGCAACTAAACGCGCTTTTTGAGCAGAACCGCGGGCAAATTTATGTATAGCAATAGCTTGCATGTAACTTCCCCTTATTTCTTCGCTTTCTTATCAGCGACATGACCGCGATAAGTACGAGTTGGTGCAAATTCGCCTAATTTGTGACCGATCATTTCTTCGGTTACAAATACAGGAACGTGTTGACGGCCATTATGGACAGCGATGGTCAATCCGATCATTGTTGGAATGATCATTGAACGACGGGACCAAGTTTTAATTGGCTTTTTATTCCCGCTTTCCACCGCTTTCTCTACCTTCGTCAACAAGTGTAGGTCAATAAATGGACCTTTCTTGAGGGAACGTGGCATGGTGAATCCTTATATATTCAATTCTTCATGTGAACTTAGCAAGCTAAGTTCAGCAATCAGAATATTAATTAAATGTACTAATTACTTAGTACGACGACGTACGATAAATTTATCAGTACGCTTGTTCGAACGAGTCTTGTAACCCTTAGTTGGTACGCCCCAAGGGGATACCGGGTGACGACCGCCAGATGTTTTACCTTCACCACCACCATGTGGGTGATCAACTGGGTTCATGGCAACACCACGAACAGTTGGGCGAACACCGCGCCATCTTGAAGCACCAGCTTTACCCAAAGAGCGAAGCATGTGTTCAGAATTGCCGATTTCACCTAAAGTAGCACGACAATCTGTTTCGACTTTACGCATTTCGCCAGAGCGAAGACGTAAAGTAACGTAAGCACCATCTTTCGCAACTAATTGTGCGTAAGTTCCGGCTGCACGTGCGATTTGAGCACCTTTGCCTGGCTTAAGTTCGATTGCGTGAATAACACTACCTAACGGTATGTTACGTAGTGGCATTGTATTACCAGGTTTGATCGGAGCACCAACACCAGACAGGATAGTATCACCAGCTGATAAGCCTTTAGGGGCTAAGATGTAACGACGTTCACCATCTGCATACAAAACTAATGCAATGTTAGCGCTTCGGTTTGGATCGTATTCTAAACGTTCAACTTTGGCTGGAATGCCATCTTTAAGACGTTTAAAATCAACTATACGATAATGTTGCTTATGACCACCACCAATGTGACGAACCGTAATGCGACCATTATTGTTACGACCACCAGACTTAGACTTAGTGTCTAATAATGGTGCATAAGGCTTACCTGTATGAAGCTCTTTGTTTACCACTTTAACTAGGTGACGACGACCCGGAGAAGTAGGTTTACATTTTACTATAGCCATTTTAACTGCTCCTTATGATTCCGCGCCAACGAAGTCGATGTCACTACCTTCTGCAAGAGTAACGTAGGCTTTTTTCCAGTCGTTACGACGACCAAAACGAGCACCGGTACGTTTTACTTTACCCTTAACATTAAGTGTATTAACACCTTCAACTGTAACTTCAAAAAGTTTCTCAACTGCCGCTTTAATTTCAGCTTTAGTTGCATCTGTAGCTACTTTGAAAACAACAGTGTTGTTTGCTTCAGCAGCAGTAGTTGCTTTTTCAGAGATATTCGGTGCTAAAAGCACTTTCAACAAACGTTCTTCGTTTATCATGCTAAAATCCCCTCAATTTCTTTAACTGCATCAGCAGTGATTAAAACTTTTTCGAAACCAACTAAGCTTACAGGGTCGATTGCTGCAACGTCACGAACGTCAACTTTATATAAGTTGCGTGCTGATAAGAACAAGTTCTCGTCAACTTCTTTCGTTACAATCAATACGTCTTTAAGCTCTAAGCCTTTAAGCTTAGCAACTAATTCTTTAGTTTTAGGTGTTTCTACCGAAAAGTTCTCTACCACAACTAGACGATCTTGACGAACTAGTTCAGATAGGATGCTAGCAATAGCACCACGATACATTTTACGGTTAACTTTTTGGCTGTGATCCTGAGGTTTAGCAGCGAATGTTACGCCACCTGTACGCCAGATTGGACCACGGGTAGTACCGGCACGTGCACGGCCAGTACCTTTTTGACGCCATGGTTTTGCACCACCGCCGCTAACTTCTGAACGAGTTTTCTGAGCACGAGTACCTTGACGAGCACCAGCTGCATATGCAACTACTACTTGGTGTACTAACGCTTCATTAAACTCACGTCCAAAAGTTGCTTCAGATACTTCAAGAGCACCAGATGCGTCTTTTAATGATAATTCCATCATAAAATCTCCTGGACTAAGCTTTAACAGCTGGTTTGATGATTACGTTGCCGTTGATAGCACCCGGAACTGCGCCTTTAATAAGCAACAAGTTACGTTCAGCATCGACGCGAACCAATTCAAGGTTTTGTGTAGTACAACGCACAGCACCCATATGACCAGACATTTTTTTGCCTTTAAATACACGACCTGGTGTTTGACATTGACCTAACGAACCGTTAGATCTATGTGATAACGAAACACCATGCGTTGCATGTTGCATAGTAAAGTTCCAGCGTTTAATACCGCCTTGGAAACCTTTACCTTTCGATGTACCAGTAACGTCTACTAATTTAGTGTCATTGAATACTTCAACAGTGATTTCACTGCCAGCTTCGATGTCACTACCTTCATTTTCGTTTAAACGGAATTCCCACAAGCCGCGGCCTGCTTCTATTCCTGCTTTAGCGAAATGTCCAGCAGCAGGTTTAGTTACACGGCTTGCTTTACGCTTGCCCGTAGTAACTTGTAGTGCTGAATAACCATCGTTGTCTACAGTTTTAACCTGAGCAACACGGTTTGCTTCAACTTCGATAACAGTAACAGGGGTAGAAACACCATCTTCTGTGAAGACACGAGTCATACCCACTTTACGTCCAACTAGACCTATAGTCATTGTTAAAACTCCCCTTAGCCCAAGCTGATTTGAACATCAACACCAGCTGCAAGATCTAAACGCATTAATGCGTCTACAGTCTTTTCAGTTGGCTCAACGATATCAATCATGCGTTTATGAGTACGAATTTCGTACTGATCTCGCGCATCTTTGTTAACGTGTGGAGAAGTCAAGATAGTGTAACGTTCTTTGCGAGTAGGAAGTGGAATTGGACCACGAACCTGTGCGCCAGTACGTTTTGCAGTATCAACGATTTCTGCTGTAGATTGATCAATCAAACGATGATCGAACGCTTTCAAACGAATGCGAATTCTTTGATTTGACATGAAGACAAATCCCCTTTTTTAAAGAACAAAAAAATACATCCCTCTGCTTCCTTGTGTGCCGGAAGGGGGTGTATTAACTAATAAACATTCAACTCAAAATTAGAGCTGCTGTGAAACGAATAGAAACTTAATTCTTATTCATTTAGTGCTATAAGCTTTACTTAACAATGATAGTTTTAGTAATAGTCTTTAGCATAACACACTCAATTTGGCTGAATGCGAGCGCGTATTATACAAGAAAGCTTGTCGTGTGCAAGTTATTTATAGCTGATTATAGAATTGTTACTTTTATTAGCAGAAACTTGCCAATAATAGGCATATGGAGGGAGACAAATAAGATTTGAAGGGTAAATAAAATAGACCAAACAGGGCGTTGTCGGTCTTTAATTCAGTAGGCCTATATAAAGCAGAGTTATTTTAATTTTAACAAAGCTAGGTTGGCAACCAACAATACCTTGGAAGCTAGCTTTGTGCCAAGCTCATGCGTTTGGCATGTAAAAAGGATAAAGTGCTTATCTATAATAGAGTAGCGTTAAGTAAGGACTTAAACATTAGCAAAGTCGTGTGGGATATAAGTTCGATAATTTTGTCACGTATTCCATATTAGTGATGAAAGGGCAATCTGACTAATCAACTATATAAAAAGCCATTACTTATATAGTAGGTGTGTTTATGTATCGTTGAACTACTGTTCATTTAATAAATTTCTGCCGGTTACAATTGGATAGAATTTTCATCTCTCTCTAAAATCACAATTTACCGATAAAAATTTTTTAGACTATTCCTTTGCTATATATAAGCAGAAACCTAATTTATGACTAATAAACCAAGTTGTACTAATAATTTATTTATCAATTTTCTATGGATTTGCTTTTGTTAATGGTATACTCGCGCGCAAATTTTCAACAATTCTGCTTTTTATGCTGCCTATATATAGGTACTAAAAGCGGGATAGACCTTAAACTAAATAGAGTAATGTAATGGCAGATTTATCCAAATACAGAAACATTGGTATCTTCGCTCACGTTGATGCTGGTAAAACCACAACAACTGAACGTATCCTTAAATTAACCGGTCAGATCCACAAAACTGGTGAAGTACATGACGGTGAGTCAACAACTGATTTCATGGAACAGGAAGCTGAGCGCGGTATTACCATCCAGTCTGCTGCGGTAAGTTGTTTTTGGAACGATCATCGTTTCAACGTTATCGATACTCCTGGTCACGTTGATTTCACTGTTGAAGTTTACCGTTCACTAAAAGTACTTGATGGTGGTGTTGGTGTATTCTGTGGCTCTGGTGGTGTTGAACCACAATCAGAAACTAACTGGCGTTACGCGAACGACTCAGAAGTTGCTCGTATCATCATGATTAACAAACTTGACCGTTTAGGCGCTGATTTCTACCGTGTTTGTAAGCAAGTTAAAGATGTTTTAGGTGCTAACCCACTTATTATGACTTTGCCAATTGGTGTAGAAGATGATTTTGTTGGTGTTGTTGATCTTCTTAGCGAAAAAGCTTACATCTGGGATGACACAGGTCTTCCAGAAAACTATGAAGTTACTGATATTCCAGCTGACATGGTAGAGCAAGCTGCTGAGTACCGTTTGAAGTTAATTGAAACAGCTTTAGAAGTTGATGAAGACATGTTAATGGAGTTCTTAGAAGGGGAAATGGTTCCTACTACAGAACAAATCAAAGCGTGTATCCGTGCTGGTACTCGTGATATGACTTTCTTCCCAACTTACGGTGCATCTGCATTTAAAAACAAAGGTATTCAATTAATTCTTGATGCTGTTGTTGATTACTTGCCTTCACCTACAGATGTTGATCCACAACCACTTACTGATGAAGAAGGTGAGCCTAATGGTGAATACGCAATCGTTTCTGCAGATGAAACATTCAAAGCATTAGCATTCAAAATCACTGATGACCGTTTTGGTACATTAACTTTCGTACGTATCTATTCAGGTACATTGAAGAAAGGCGATACAATTCTTAATGCTGCTACAGGTAAAACTGAGCGTGTTGGGCGTATGTGTGAAATGCAAGCCGATGACCGTAACGAACTTACTTCAGCACAAGCTGGTGATATCATCGCAATTGTTGGTATGAAAAGTAACGTTCAAACAGGTCACACATTATGTGATCCTAAGAACCCAATCGTCCTAGAAGCTATGGTATTCCCTAAGCCTGTAATTTCAATCTCTGTAACACCAAAAGATAAAGGTTCAACTGAGAAAATGGGTCTTGCTATCGGTAAAATGGTTGCAGAAGATCCAACTTTTAAAGTTGAAACTGATCAAGATTCAGGTGAAACGATTTTATCTGGTATGGGTGAACTTCACCTAGATATCAAAGTAGATATTCTAAAACGTACCTACGGTGTTGAATTACAAGTTGGTAAGCCACAAGTTGCATACCGTGAAACAATCACAACTGCAATTGAAGATTCTTACACACATAAGAAACAATCTGGTGGTTCTGGTCAGTTCGGTAAAATTGATTACCGTATCAAGCCCGGCGAACCTGGTTCTGGTTTCGTATTCAGCTCTGTTGTTGTTGGTGGTAATGTTCCTAAAGAATTCTTCCCGGCAATCGAGAAAGGCTTTAAAGGCATGATGGATACTGGTGTTCTTGCTGGTTTCCCTGTACTTGACGTTGAAATTGAATTATACGATGGTGGTTTCCATGCTGTCGATTCATCTGCTGTTGCATTTGAACTCGCTGCTCGTGGTGCTTTCCGTCAATCAATTCCAAAAGCTGGTGCCCAGTTAATCGAACCTATCATGAAAGTTGATGTGTTTACGCCTGATGATCACGTTGGTGATGTTATTGGTGATTTAAACCGTCGTCGTGGCATGATCGGAGGTCAAGACGCGGGTGTTTCTGGTGTTCGTATTAAAGCTGACGTACCTCTTTCAGAAATGTTCGGTTACATCGGAACGTTACGTACAATGACATCAGGTCGTGGTCAATTCTCTATGGAATTCTCTCACTACATGCCTTGTCCTAATAACGTAGCTGAAACAGTAATTGCTGAAGTTAAAGCGGCTAAAATAGCTAAAGACGCAGCGAGAAAATAGAAAATAATTAGTCTTTAATTATTTTTTGATGAAAGGATGCTTCGGCATCCTTTTTTATTGCCTGAAATTTAGTAAGCTTTGTCCTAACAAGCACACGTTAGCAAAGTGAAACAGAAGTGGCTGAAGTTAAATTGTCAACAGTCTCTAATTGAGTTGTTTGCCATGAGGCCAAAATTTTCGCCAACGTTGCATAGTATTTGAAGCAAGGTAACTCTGCTTATTACGCTTTATTAACCGGTGAAGTTGCCAATTCTTAGGTGTTAGATGGATGACAATATTAAGATAATTAGGAATATCAAAATAGGTAATATGATGACTTGGTTGTAACTGCTGTAATATCGTTAAGCATAAATTAATATCGCTATCACTAATATCAGGTAAGTTAATTGATAAACATGATTGTGAATCTAATTTATTTGTTAACACTTCAAGTTGATTTACGATGCAATCAAAACCAAATTCTTGAGATTGGTAAACATCACAAATAATCCAGTCAATATCGTTAGCATTCTGCTGCGCTAACCAAGTCATGCCATCAGCACAAACAATATCAAGTTCCGCTTGTTCAGGGTTGAAGTATTGAGTAAAACTGTTAATAACCTCCTGACTGTGATCAACAGTGGTTAACATTATATCTGGCGATAAATGCTGTAAAAACCGAGTAAGATTTCCGCCACCTAACCATAGTTCAATGATACGAGTCGGTTTAAAAAATAGCAGTGGTAATAGCAGAGCTATTTGATGCGGTAAGGTTAATTGCCAAGGTTTACGTTTGTGCATAACACTTTGCACTACATCACTAAATGCCATCCAACGATAAGAGTCATTTTCACTCACCGTTATTGCATCTTGTTGTTGGCTTAAATACACTAACCACCCTTGGGCTAAGTGTTTCGCTAACTGCATAAGCCAATTCCTAAATATAATGTCGAATAAGCGTAAGGATAGCCAATGAATGTCTGCAGGTCACCAAAAACCGCTTTAGAGTTTGAACAATATTACCAATTACGCTGGACAATATTACGTCAGCCATGGGGACAAGCCTTAGGCAGTGAGCGTGATAGCTTAGAGCAAGAATCAATACATCGTATGATTTTTGATGAAAATGACAAAGTGATTGCTGTGGGGCGACTAGAAAAATCTAGCCAGTTTTCTGGTCAAATTCGTTTTATGGCTGTAAGTTTTGCAGCACAAGGGCAGGGACTCGGTCAGCAAATAATTGAAGCGCTTGAACACCAAGCACAAAAATTAGGTATTACTGAGATTACGTTGAATGCGCGAGAAGATGCTGTAGGGTTTTACCAGAAATTGGGTTATAACTTACAAGGTTTTTCACATCTATTGTTTGATGAAATTAAGCACTTCGTGATGAGTAAAGACTTATCTCATGCACATGAACACCAACAACTAGCGTCAACAGCACTGCAAGATGTTTGGCATGAGACTATTCCTCTTAGTAAAGCGATGAACATCAAAATTAGTTATTTTGATGGTAAAGAGCTTATTACTCATTGTGATGGTGGTTTTAATAAAAACTTACATAACACTATGTTTGCCGGCAGTATTTACACGTTGGCCACTTTATCAGGCTGGGGCTGGGTGTATTTGCAGTTACAGCAACAGCAGTTGAAAGGCGATATTGTCTTAGCTAAAGCGAATATCAAATATCATGCACCGATAACAGGAATTGGTTATGCAAAAGTTTTAGCTGAATCAGTTTCGGGTGACTTTACTCGATTAACTAAGGGTAAAAATGCGCGTATAAATTTAACTGTTCATCTTTATAGTGGTGAAGATATTGCGGCTACCTTTACCGGTAGTTATGCGGTGTTAGCGCCTAAACCTTAATTTAAGTCCGAAACGAGCGCTAGCATAACTCCTATATAAGCCTGAACATTAAAAGTGAGAAAAGAATGAGAAAATGTAGTCTGTTAATCGTTGCAGTAATATTTGGGCTAACGTCTGGATTGCTGAGTTTTTCCTGCTTTGCCATGAGTGATGAGCAAAGTATAGATAAGGTCTTAAATAGCTTTCACCAAGCTGCTGCTGATGCACAGGCAAAGCCTTATTTTAACCTACTTAGCCAAGATGCTATTTTTCTTGGAACTGATGCTAACGAACGCTGGAGCAAAGAAGAATTTAAGGCTTTTGTGGTGCCATATTTTTCAAAAGGCAAGGGCTGGATCTATACTCCTACAGAGCGAAATATCAGCTTAGTTAAACAAGGACAGGTAGCCTTTTTTGATGAGTTATTATTTAGCGAGAGTTATGGCACTTGCCGTGGCTCAGGTATATTAATAAAAACTGAGCAAGGTTGGAAAATATCCCAGTATAATTTATCAATTCCTATGCCTAATGGTTTAGCTAAAGCCCTTGTTAAACAGATCAAAATGTTCGAGCAGAACAAGTAGGGCCTGTTGATCTTTCGAGATTGTTTTTGCAGCAATTTTTTGGGTTTTTATACAAGGTAGAGCCTTTGTCATGTGGTTATTCCACATAAAAAGGCGATAACGCCGTAAAAATGTCTAAAAAACACTGTCCGAAGGATTCGGCTAAAAGCGTTTTACTCTTTGTTGAGTACTATTTTCTTAGAGTGATTAGGCTACACACCACTCGCCGCGATTAAAACGCTTTTATCTCGAACAAAATTTAACCGCAAAAGATCAACAGACCCTAACATCACAAATATAAAATGAGTAAAAGCGAGTAACGCAATGACTAATAAAGTAGTGAAGAATGATGGAGTCTCCTCTGTAGGCATCATTGGCTGTGGTTGGTTGGGTAGTGCATTAGCCTATCAGCTGCAAAAACAGGGCGTAGCAGTACTCGCGACGCGCAGCAATAGTGACAATACCGAACAACTGAAAAGCCAAGGTATCGAAGCTGAAGTCTTATCCTTACCAGCTGAGCAAGCGCTGTTAAATACGCACCCCATTTTTAAGCAGCAATGTTTAGTTATCGCCATTACACCACAATTTAGACAGGGTCGTGTTGATTATGCGGATAAAGTACAACAGCTAGTTGAATCAGCTAAAGAAGGTAACTATGTCGAACAGATTGTTTTACTGAGCAGCAGTGCGATATATAACGGCTTATCAGGGCAAGTAGAGGAAGGCAGCACTTTAGATATGTCGGCTGATAAAGTCTCAGTATTAAATCAAGCTGAACAAGCGGTATTAAACTTTAATAGCCAGTCTCGCTTAAATGCGCTAAATGATGACGTAGGTATTAAGAAAGCTTATGTGCTCAGATTATCTGGCTTAGTTGGGCCAAAGCGTCATCCTGGTAAGTTTCTGTTAAATGGTCGTATGTTAAAAAGCCCACAAGCAATTGTTAACTTAATTCATCAACAAGATGCCGTTGGTCTCATTCAGGCATTATTACAAAGTGCTATCTGCGGGGGAGTTTTTAATGGTGTGAGTTCAACTCAGGTAACTAAAAAGCAATATTACCAAGCGGCAGCAAGTGCTTTACAGTTACCAATGCCTACGTTTGAAGAGGTCGATCTATCGGCAGAGAATGATCCCAAGATCGTCTCGAGCAAAAAAACTCAGGCCGAGTTAGCTTATGCATTTGTTTATGATGATTTACTCACATGGCTTGAACAGGCTGAATAACTCACTCTTTTCTATTCAAATGATAATTCTCTTATATCAAAGTGATTAGTACACAGTGCGTTGGCGCTTTTGATATACTAGCGCTGATATTTATTAAAGAGCCAACTTTTGAATTTATTCCCGACAAAATTTATAATTCGCCATCAAGCTAAACTATTTTTTATTGCTGTCTGGGGTCATGTCACTATTTTAGATCTTTGTTATGTGACTTATTCGGGACCAATATTTTTTTGGCAAGAAAATTTGCAGCCATTTACATTATTTATTCATCTAACGGTAGCTTCCTTGACTTTAGCTTTCTATCTTTTAGTCATCAATATCAACGCTCGTTTACGAGCAAATAAAACCGCTAAAATACTAAATTCTACTAAGGAATCTTCATACTAATGCGTGTTGTACTTGCGCCTATGGAAGGCGTGCTGGATTACAGAATGCGTGACTTACTTACGCAAGTTGGTAGTTATGATCTCTGCGTCACTGAGTTTATTCGTGTGGTTGACCAAGTTCTTCCAGATCGTGTTTTTCATCGTTACTGTCCTGAGTTAATTAATGCTGATGTTTACGGTAGCTGTACTAAAGCGGGCACACCTGTTCGAGTACAGTTATTGGGACAATACCCTGAGTATATGGCTGAAAATGCCGCCAAAGTTATTGAACTTGGCTCGAATGGCATCGATTTAAACTTTGGCTGTCCCTCAAAAACGGTTAATAAAAGTCGTGGTGGCTCTATTTTATTAAAAGATCCTGAAAACCTTTATCAAATAATAAAAGCCGTTAAAGACGCCGTTCCAGCCGATACAATTGTCAGTGCTAAAATTCGTTTGGGTTATGAAGATAAGGCTCTCGCCATAGAAAATGGTCAAGCAGTTGAAGCGGCAGGCGCGAATGAACTTACCGTGCATGCTCGTACTAAATTAGAAGGTTACAAACGACCTGCACATTGGCACTGGATTGCTAAAATTAAAAATGCAATTAATATTCCTGTTATCGCCAATGGTGAGATTTGGAATTTAGACGATGCAATTAAGTGTCGAGAGATTTCTGGTTGTACAGATATTATGGTTGGACGTGGTGCGTTAACTATTCCTAATTTAGGACAAGTTATTAAACAAGAAAGCGATATTATGCCTTGGTTAGAGGTACTGGCTATATTATCTGCTTATACAGAATTTGAAACTCACGGTGACAAGAGCAAGTATTACTGTAATCGTATCAAACAGTGGCTGAAATATTTAAAGAGTCATTATCAGGAAGCGGATGTACTGTTTGACGAAATCAGAAGATTAAAAACAGCAGAAGGTATTAGAGCTGCATTGTAATTCTTGAATACTCGATAATACACCGTCATACCCGATCAGAGACTTCGGGTATGACGGTGTATTATCGAGTATAACGCTATCAAGGGTAGTCGGTTAAACCCTTTCTATTAACGCAATAAAAAAGGTAGCTATTAAGCTACCTTTTTTAATTTTAACTTTTCAACAGCCGAAGCTGAAGGTTGCTTATAAGCTAGGTAATAAACCTTCAGGCAGATATTGATTCAAGTAACCATCAGAGATGATTTCAGAAGCTTCTACAATGTCAGGTGCAAAGTATCTGTCTTTATCGTAGAAAGAGACTGTTTCACGTAATTTCGCTTTTGCTTTTTCAATAAGAGGCGATCCCTTAAGCGGAGCTCTAAAGTCTAAACCTTGCACTGCAGCTAAATACTCAACGGCAAGAACACCATTAGTATTCTCGCTCATATCCGCCAAACGACGACCAGCGAAACATGCCATAGATACGTGATCTTCTTGGTTAGCAGACGTTGGTAAACTATCAACAGAAGCAGGGTGAGCAAGTGATTTATTCTCTGAAGCAAGTGCCGCAGAAGTAACTTGGGCAATCATAAAGCCAGAGTTAACACCACCGTTATCAACTAAAAATGGTGGTAGTTTACTTAAGCTTGAGTCAATTAATAACGCCATGCGACGCTCAGATAATGAACCAATCTCAGCAATAGCCAAAGCTAAATTATCGGCGGCCATAGCAACAGGCTCAGCATGGAAGTTACCAGCAGAGATAAAGTCACCTTCGTTAGCGAAAACTAACGGGTTATCTGTTACACCATTCGCTTCAACGTGCAATACTTCTGCGGCTTGACGAATTTGTGTTAAACAAGCGCCCATTACTTGTGGCTGACAACGAAGTGAATAAGGGTCTTGTACTTTTTCACAATCAACATGTGCTTCAGCTATTTCAGAGCTATCAGTTAATACTTCACGATAAGCACGTGCCGCATCAATTTGACCTTTTTGACCACGTACAAAATGTACGCGATGATCAAACGGTGCACGAGAGCCCATAGCGGCTTCTACAGAAATAGAACCAATTACCGTACCTGCAGCGTATAAATCTTCAGCATGGAATAAACCTTCTAAAGAGAAGGCTGTTGAAGCTTGCGTACCATTTAATAAAGCTAAACCTTCTTTTGCGGCTAGTGTTACTACGTCAAGCCCTGCAATTTTCAAACCTTCAGCGGCGGGAATTACTTGATCTTGGTAAGACATTTCGCCTTCACCTAATAACGGTAATACCATGTGAGAAAGTGGTGCTAAATCACCTGAAGCACCTACTGAACCTTTCTTTGGTACGCACGGGTATACTTCAGCATTTAATAAGGTAATTAGTGCTTGAATAACTTGTAAGCGAATACCTGAAAAACCACGAGAAAGTGAGTTTATTTTCAATACCATCATCAAACGAACGGTCGAATCTTCCATGTACTCACCAAAACCTGCTGAGTGGGAAAGTACGATAGAACGTTGAAGTAATTCTAACTCTTCAGTTTTGATACGTGTGCTGGCTAACAAGCCAAAACCTGTGTTGATACCGTAAACAACGCGATCATCTTTAATCACTTGTTGTACAGCATCAGCACTTTTATTGATTTCAGCAAAAGCTGATTCATCTAAACTGTATTTGATGCCGTCAAAACGGTTTACATCACGTAATTGAGCTAGCGTTAACTGGCCAGGAATAATTTTTAATTCAGTAATATGGTTCATTATAATTTTTCTCAATTTTTATCAATATAGTGTTCTATGTTAATAACCTTAAGTGCGTCATTCCCGTCGTGGTTTAATGGGAATCTACTCACTTGAAGCTGGATCCTCGATCAGATACTTCGAGGATGACATTACTTAGTTTTATTGCGTAGCTGAAACTGGTTACTACTTACCGTTCGCACCATCTATCATAGGTAAGTCTAAGCCCTGTTTCTTGGCACAATCTACAGCGAGATCATAGCCGGCGTCTGCATGACGCATAACACCTGTTGCAGGATCATTCCACAATACACGACCAATGCGCTTAGCTGCATCATCAGTACCGTCAGCAACAATAACCACACCAGAATGTTGACTAAAGCCCATTCCAACGCCACCACCATGGTGTATGCTAACCCATGTGGCGCCACCAGAAGTTGATAATAAAGCGTTAAGTAATGGCCAATCTGATACGGCATCAGAGCCATCTAACATGCTTTCAGTTTCACGGTTTGGTGAAGCAACTGAGCCTGAATCTAAATGATCTCGACCGATAACTACTGGCGCAGATAGCTCACCAGTTTTAACCATTTCGTTAAATGCCAACGCCAAACGTGCTCTATCTTTCAAACCTACCCAGCAAATACGAGCAGGTAAACCTTGGAAAGCAATACGTTCGCGTGCCATGTCTAACCAGTTATGCAAATGTGGGTTATCAGGGATAAGCTCTTTTACTTTAGCATCAGTTTTGTAGATATCTTCTGGATCGCCAGAGAGTGCAACCCAACGAAATGGTCCAATACCTTCACAGAATAATGGACGAACATAAGCGGGTACAAAACCCGGGAAATCGAATGCGTTTGTCACGCCTTCTTCCAATGCCATTTGACGGATATTGTTACCATAATCGGTAGTAGCAGCACCCATTTTCTGTAAATCAAGCATAGCTTGAACTTGTACAGCCATAGATTGCTTAGCCGCTTTAACCACAGCCGCTTCATCTTTCAAGCGCATTTGTGCGGCATGTTCCATGGTCCAGCCTTGTGGCAAGTAACCATTTAAAGGATCATGTGCAGATGTTTGGTCAGTGACTACATCAGGGGTGATACCACGTTTAACTAACTCAGGGAAAACGTCAGCAGCGTTACCTAAAAGGCCTACTGAAATCGCTTCACCTTTTGCATTTGCTTCGTTGATGATTATTAATGCTTCATCTAACGTTTTTGCTTTTTTGTCAACATAACGCGTGTTAATACGGAAATCGATACGTGTCTCATCACATTCAACCACTAATGCTGAAAAACCAGCCATTGTTGCTGCTAGTGGTTGAGCACCACCCATGCCGCCTAAACCACCAGTAAGTACCCATTTGCCTTTAGCACTGCCACCAAAGTGTTGGTTTGCCATAGCAACAAATGTTTCGTAAGTGCCCTGAACAATACCTTGTGAGCCAATATAAATCCAAGAGCCTGCAGTCATTTGGCCGTACATCATCAGGCATTTTTTATCTAACTCGTTAAAATGCTCCCAATTAGCCCAGTTAGGTACTAAATTTGAGTTAGCAATTAATACGCGCGGTGCATTTTCGTGAGTTTTGAATACGCCAACAGGTTTACCTGATTGCACCATTAAGGTTTCATCATTTTCAAGGCGGTTTAACACTTCAATAATTTTGTCGTAACATTCCCAGTTACGTGCTGCACGGCCTATGCCGCCATATACCACTAACGATTGTGGATGTTCAGCAACTTCAGGATCTAAGTTGTTCATTAACATACGTTTAGCAGCTTCAGTTAACCAACTTTTTGCGGTGATTTCAGTACCGCGATCAGCGCGAATTACGCGTGAAGTATCTAAGCGTGGGTCTATGTTAGTTGTCATCGTTTTTCCTCATGGTACAAATTACTCAGTATTTAAAGACATATAAGTTCAATAAAAAAGAGTATGTAAACTATAGTTGTAAAAATAATATTCGCGGTATTACTTACTCGATAATACTAATATCAAGTAAGCAAACATGCTTAAAATTTAAGGTGGCTGCCTAAACGGTACTTATCACCAGGTGATGTCAAAATAGCGACACTAACAACACCTTGTTTCGACCAAGTACGGCGTTTAACTTGTAAACAAGGCGTAGTTGTCTGTATGTCTAATTGTTGGCAAATTTCATCACTTGCGAGAATCGCTTCTATTTCGTGGGTTGCTTCAGTTAAGGGGGCGACCGATGAAAGATATTCATGTGGGGTGATTATCGTAAAGTTTTGCAATAAATAATCAGGAACTAAACTGACATTTACAAAACGTTGTTCTAATTGAATCGCATCATCATTTTCATAATGTAATATCTCAGAATAAAAAACATCTTCGTTATTTTTTAAGTTGAGTAAAATAGCGATCTCTTCAGTAACGGCAATAGATCTTAATAATAATTGCTTGGCTTTATGTTGATGACCACGTTCACTAATTTCATCACTAATGTTGCGAATTTCTAGCAGTGATGATTGTGACTTAAACGTAGCGACAAAAGTTCCAGCACCTTGAGAACGTACTAAAATGCCCTGCTCAGTTAATTCTTGTAGGGCACGTCTTGCAGTCATGCGGCTTACGTCAAATTGTTGTGTTAGTTCATTTTCAGAAGGCACTTTTGCATTTTGCGGCCATTCACCTGACTCAATATGTTCACAAATATATTGTTTGATAATAGTATACTTAGCAGGCTTATCTTTTTTTGTTGAGCTGTTACTAGCATTGATAGTCATGATTGGCTTTGGCTTTGTTTGAACTTATTTATACGATCTCACATATTTAATGAAAAGGCAAGAGTTGTATATACAAGTTGCGATCGGCATAATTTCAAGGTAATATTTCAAGGTGAAATATTTTTATCATGTAAGATTATTCGCAAGTTTTTATATTTATACTCAAACCACTTGAAGATGCGTGTTTCAGGTTGCTTGGGTATATGAAAAATGACTTATTATTTTGCTTTCATCACTTTCTCCATAAGGTCGCGGTATGACACTCTTTAAGCACTGGCAAACCCTTTATATCAATGTAAATCTGGCAACTATGACTGATGGCAGTGAAAGTTACGGTGAAATAACTCAAGCGGCATTAGCAATCAGCAAGGGTAAAATTGCTTGGTTAGGTAAAGAAAGCGACTTGCCTGAGCACTTTTCAGTAAAAGATGATGATGTTGAAGTTATTGATGGCAAAGGACAATGGATAACCCCTGGTTTAATCGATTGTCATACACATTTAGTCTATGGCGGTAACCGTGCTAATGAATTTGAAATGCGCTTGCAAGGTAAAAGCTATCAAGAAATTGCTAATGCTGGCGGCGGTATCGTTTCAACAGTTACAGCGACGCGAAAGGCAAGTGAACAAGAATTACTTGCCAGCGCTTTACCACGTTTAACCGCTTTACATCAGCAAGGTGTTACTACAGTTGAAATTAAGTCAGGTTATGGTTTAGATACGTTAAACGAAATCAAAATGCTAAAAGTAGCGGGCTTATTAGCTGATGAATTGCCTGTTACGATTAAGCGTACTTTTCTGGGTGCTCATGCTTTACCGATAGAATACAAGGATAATGCTGAAGGTTACCTTGATGTTGTTTGCGAAGAAATGTTGCCACAAGTTGTGAGTGAAAACTTAGCTGATGCCGTTGACGTATTTTGTGAGGGAATAGGTTTTAGCCTTGAACAAACTAAACGCGTTTTTGATGCGGCACAATCATATAACTTACCTATAAAAGTTCATGCAGAACAATTATCTAACCTAGGTGCCTCGGAATTGGCGGCCAACTATAATGCTTTGTCCTCTGATCATATTGAGTTTCTAGATGAAACTGGTATTAAAGCGATGAAAAAATCGGGCATGACGGCAGTATTATTACCCGGTGCTTTTTACTTCCTCCGTGAAACTCAATTACCACCGATAGAACTGCTTCGTAAACATCAAGTACCGATGGCAGTCGCCACGGATGCAAATCCAGGTACTTCACCTATTCATAATATTCACCTAATGCTTAATATGGCCTGTACCTTGTTTAGATTAACACCGTCTGAGGCATTGGCAGGTATCACCTGTTATGGCGCTAAAGCTTTAGGGTTAAGTGAAAGCAAAGGGCAGTTGGCTGTTGGATATGATGCTGATATTGCTTTATGGAATATTAATCAACCAGCAGAGCTTTGTTATCAATTTGGGGTAAACCCATTGAGTCGTTTAATGCAAAATGGACAGCAAGTGTTGATGAATGAGAGTGCGTAACAGCGCTAAGTTATATACCCGTTCCACTTGAAGATGCAGGATTCAGCTGGAATTAGAAACGCCTTTAAGCAAGGCATTGATTGAAGAGAATGGTTACTCAGGAGAATATGCTCCTGCATTCTCTAATAAGCTGCATCCATGCAGCGTCCTTGTCAAAATCAATAACGCAGCATAAAGCGTTTCTAAACCCGCCCTTGGGGAAGGCTGAGCAAATAATGATCTGCGTTACATTTCTTTTTAAGGGAATAACCCTTAATAAAAAATGTGCCTTGATTATGAATCGCTCAGACTTCCTGAAACGAGCATCTTCAAGTAGAGCGGTTATAAGTATTGCAATGCAGTACTCATGACGAAGTTAGGTTAATAACCAGGTTGGTTTTAGCATGATTTTTCTTCGCTGAGTTTACTAAAAAATAGCGTGAAAAGTGTGCAGCCCTTGAAATACCTCAAGATATATGACAGTTCAGTTAAAATTAGCGAACATTAAGGCAACGATTTTCCACCAAGACAAAACTGGTATACACTGCACGCTCAAGTGAAATTTGATAGGAGTAGATGGTGAGCCATCCTTTTCTTTTGCGCTCTGCGCTTTTACATTATTGTGTCTATATTACTTCATTGTTTTTTATCTCGTTGGCCTCTTGGTCGGTGGAAGCTTGTTCAAAAGAAAATGCAACTTGTGTTCAAGTACACGTTAAGAATGTAAATAACAATCCTTTGAAAAATATGGTGGTGTATCTTGAGCCCTTAATGGGTCAAGTTTTATCACAACAGAGTAAAACGGTTGAAATTAGTCAGCATAGTAAATCCTTTATTCCCTATATAAGCGTTAGTCAAAGTACCTCTAAGGTCAACTTTGTAAATAAAGATGATATTACTCATCATATTTATTCAGCTGATAGTGAAAACAAATTCTCATTTAAAATTCGCGCAGGTAAAACTGATTCAACAGCGCAATTCAATCAAGCTGCAGAAATCGCCATGGGGTGTAATATTCACGATTGGATGAGTGGTTACCTTTTAGTAGTTGATACGCCATATTTTACTAAAACGGATGTTCAAGGGCTGGCTAGTTTTACCTTGAAAGAATTAGGAAAGTATCGAATTGTGGTATGGCATCCTCAAATGCGATCAGAAAATAATCGTATGATTATAGAAAAGGACCTTTCAATGGGTGACAACATCACTTTTACCTTACAGAAAAATATGGATGATATTCCTGTACAAAAAAGTGATGATGATTTTGATTTTCTTTCAGATTATTAGGGTCTGTTGAACTTTCGAGATTGTTTTTGCAGCGGTTTATTGGGTATTTATACAAGGCAGAGCCTTTGCCATGTGGTTGTTCCACATCAAAAGGCGATAACGCCGTAAAAATGACCAACAAACGCTGTCCGAAGGATTCGGCTAAAAGCGTTTTACTCTTTGTTGAGTAGAGTTTGCTTAGAATGACTAGGCTACACGCTACTCGCCGCGATTAAAACGCTTTACTATCTTTAATAAAGGCGAACAAAATTTAACGGCAAAAGATCAACAGACCCTAGTATAAAAAATATAAGAAGTTAATGAATGAAGAGTTTACAAAATAAAATATTTTTATTATTTGTCATATTGTTATTAATGGTTCAAGCCATTGCTTTTTGGACCCTATATAGCGAGAACAAAAATCAAGAAGCGGCAGAAATTAATAACCGTTTAACGACAGCAAAAACCATTTTTACTGAGTTATTTGATCGCAGGCTGACTTATTTATCCACTTTTGCTGAAACGGTAGCGAAAGATTATGGCTTAAAAGAAGTCTTTAATGAGGATACGCGCAGTTTATTATTTGCTTTAAATAATCATAGAAAACGCATTGATGCAGACTTGGCCATGACAATTTCTTCAGAAGGAATTATCAATGGGCAATTACAGCGATATTTCGTTAACGGCAAGGATAAAATTCGACAAGGTGCTGAACGAAATAGTGCTTTTCGTTTTACCGAATGGCTTGAAACTCCTCAAGCAGCGCATTTATATATGATTGATGATGCACTTTATCAAATGAGTTTATCTCCGGTTACTGTGGGAGCTAAAACGTTAGGATGGATCGCTTTTGGTTTTGAAATAGATAAGCGGTTAGCAGATGAATTCAAAAATATTACCGGTTTAAATACCGACTTTATTATCAAACATGAAGGTGCATGGCAGTTAATTTCAATTGCTAAAAATAATGAAAGTTACGATAAGTTACTTGAGTTGGCGGTGCAGGTTATTGAAAATAATACTCCTGATCAATATATCGCTACTCATTCATTAATTACCGAATTTGATAATCAAGAATTTGGTGTTGCTATGCATGGCTTACGGGCTAACTTTGTTGCTTTGTTACAAGAACAGTGGTGGAAATTTCTATTCCTAGCAGCGTTAACATTATTGTTGTCACTTACTAGCGCTTATTTTATTGCCGGTTCTATTAGTAACCCTATTAAACGCTTGGTTGCTCAAGCAAAAGTAATTGCCAGCGGAGATTATCAGCAGAAAGTTACGTTAAAAGATAACAATGAAATAGGACAACTTGCGGATGAATTTAATCAAATGCAAGCCGCAGTATTACAGCGTGAAGAAGCTATCACTCATCGTGCAGATCATGATCCATTAACGGATTTACCCAACCGAAACAAACTCAATAAAACCCTTAATAAACTCATAGAGCAACAGCAAAACTTTCTAGTTTTACATTTAAATCTTAGTCGTTTGAAAGATGTTAACGATACATTGGGTCATGATGTAGGTGATGAAGTTATTAAAGAACTTGCAAGTCGTTTACATAATCTTTGTCAAATGAATAGTTTTAAAGCGTTGGCGCATCTAGGAGCAGACGAATTTATTTTATTGGTAGAACATTTGAAGGTCGATGAAGCTATTTATCAACTAAGAGCTGAGCTTGAACCAATATTTAATTATCAGGGCATTAGCTTACAGCTGCAAGTTAGGATTGGCGTAGCAGCGTATCCTGAGCATGCTATTGATGATAAATCATTATTACAAATGGCAGATACGGCGCTTAATAGTACGAGAGAAAAGGGTAAATCAGTACAAATATACCATCCTGATCTTGATGTTAATACGGTTGAACGTTTAAGTTTGATTAACGATTTGAAACAAGCTATTCCAGCAGGTGAATTGGAATTACACTTTCAACCTAAAATGTGTTTAAAAACTAAAACGGTAACCCATGCCGAAGCATTGGTTCGCTGGCAGCACCCTACATTAGGTATGGTACCTCCAGATAACTTTATTCATATTGCAGAGCAAACAGGCCAAATTAAGGCGTTAACACGTTGGGTATTTGTTACCGCATTGGACCAATATAATGCTTGGAAAGAACAGGGTATTGATTTGAATATAGCGATAAATGTTTCTGCAGAAAATTTAAAAGAGAACGATTTTCATCACTTTATCTGTCAGTCAATTATGGCGGCGAAAGTACCTGCAGAAAAAATTACGCTGGAAGTGACCGAAAGCTCGGTAGTGGAAGACCCTGAGGCGGCAATTAAATTATTGGCAGAATTTAAAGATTACGGTATGAAAATATCTATTGATGATTACGGCACGGGTTATTCATCATTAGCACAGTTGAAACAATTGCCTGTACATGAACTAAAAATAGATAAATCATTTATTCAACACCTTGAACATGATGAAGATGATCAAATTATAGTGCGCTCCACTATTGAACTCGCTCATAATATGGGATTGCATGTGGTTGCCGAGGGAATAGAAGATGAATTTGCGTTAAATTGGTTAGCAGCTCATGGTTGTGAACTTGCGCAGGGTTATTATATCAGTAAACCAAAACCGGCAGTTGAGCTGACTCCATGGCTGATAGCACAGTTAAGTATTCAAGATGTTAAGGAAAAGGTGTGATTAAAACAGGCATAACGCTTTGCCAGTTTTTGGTTTTGTTGTTTTATTTTCCATTACAGATGGCGCTAGCGGCTGAATATACTGCGCATGGTATTGTAGATTTTAGAGTTAGCCAAATAGACTCTTTAGATAAAGGTTATCTCACTAGCGGACAAGGTAAGCTTGGCTTAGGTGATGGTCTACATTTTTCAGTGGCGCAGATTGGCGCAGATTTATCTGTCTCTTGGGAAAATGGTCTTAGTGCCCATAGCGTAGTGAATGCTTATCCTAAAGCTAGCGGTGATGGTGAAAGCACTGTGTTAGGATTTACTGAAGTCTATTTAAAATATCGCTCACTACCGACGAGTTCAGGTTATCGCTTTCAAACAAAAGTAGGTATCTTCTACCCTGAAATTTCTCTTGAAAATAATGCCTATGCTTGGGCAAGTAAAGACACCTTAGACTCATCAACAATCAATACCTGGCTTGGTGAAGAGATTCGGGTATTAGGCTCAGAGTTTAAAGTGACTCGTTTAGGGAGAATGAACAATAATAAGTATGATATATCACTGTCAGCGACCGCCTTTATTAATAATGACCCAGCAGGAGCTTTATTGGCTTGGCATGGTTGGACCATAAGTAATAGGCAAACGCTTTGGACAGAAAAACGTGCTTTTCCATGGTTTCCAGCTCGAGCTGATGGACAAGCATTAGCAGGACAAGCCGATAAATCGGATCCTTTTTTAGAATTAGACCATCGTGTTGGCTACCATGCACGAGGAGAATGGAAACTAAGAGGAAAGGGTGAAATATCCGCAGGTTATTATGATAACAGAGCAACACCTTATAAAGTTGTTGATGGCCAATATGGTTGGCGAACACGCTTTTATCACGTAGGCGCACGCTGGCGTTTTAATAAAAATTTATCATTAACTGCGCAGTATTTATCAGGTGATACTTTGATGCAAAGTGAAAGTCAGGTGGATGTAGTCAACAATGACTATGCCAGTGGTTTTGTCGCGCTACATTATAACTGGCAAGCGATCGTTGCTAATAAAAAACATAAAAGTACGTTGAGAGTTGAAGATTTTTCGGTGACAGATAATGATGATACCTGGGGTGATAATAACAATGAACAGGGTCAAGCGCTGACATTAAATCACAGTTACCGTTTGAGTAAACCATGGTTTTTATCAGCAGAATTTACCGTTATTGATAGCCACAGGCCTGCTCGATTTTATACTGCTCAGCCAGTTGACCTGATCGAAACGCAATGGCAGTTAGCTGCCCGTTATTTCTTCTAAGGGTAGATGAGTATCCTACACCTTTAAACTAGCTAAATACCCAATAGACCGCTATTGCTCAATTAAGCGCTTTGTTATTGAAAATTTACTCTCTTTGCTTATTTGGCAATACCATTTAAATGGGCAATATGGCTCTTGGCTTTTGTTGGGTAATTAGAAAATATACCATCGACACCTAAATGTTTCATTGCATTGATATCTTCCAATTCATCGACCGTATATACAAATACTTTTAAGCCTCGTTTGTGAGCATCGGCGACAAAATGCTCACTAATAAAGTCGACATCAAGGTGTACAGAATAAGCATTGAGTTGTTCGGCAAATTTTGCATAATCTAACGGGTAACATGCCGTAAGAGCGCCGATAGCAAAATCACTTCGCTGCTGGTGAATGGCATGTAATAACCTGTGATTAAAAGATGAAAATAAAACATCCTTACTTAATAGTTCAGTTGTTTTGATAGCGTCATCAATACATGAAAATAATAGTGTTAAATTTTTCACGGCTTTTAATTCAATATTGATAGTGCATTTGCCGGCTATTAGTTTCAGTACTTCGTCTAAGGTCGGGATAACTTCACCGTCACCAGCATCTAAACTGCGTAAATACTGATAATCATAGTTAAAAATTTGCCCATGACCTGATGTGGTTCTATGCAACCATCGATCATGAATAACAAATAATTTACCGTCAACTTCATGAATATCTATTTCAATACCATCTACTTCAGCAGCCAATGCTGTACGAATGGAGCGTAACGTATTTTCTGGTTCAACTCCGCTAGCGCCGCGGTGTGCAAAAATTAACATAGTTATACCAATTCCATTAAATTTATTCCCAACTCAGAGCTATGTCAGAGAAGCCAGAACAAATAAAATTTGTGCTGGTATAGTCATTCTATATTTAACAAATTTGTGAAGTTATTACTTTTCTGACAAGCTCCCAAGGGCGAGTTTAAAAGCTTTACATACATCGTTATTGATTTTGATAAGGACGCTGCATGGATGCAGCTTATTAGAGAATGCAGGAGCATATTCTCCTGAATAACCATTCTCTTCAATCAATGCCTTGCCTCTAAGCCTTTTAATTCTCGCTGAGTGAGAAATAACTTAATGGACTTGGTATGAATTAAATATGATTAATACATTAGTGTTGGTTTTAAGTATAATACCGAGTAACGAGATTGTACTAAAATAAAATGAGCAGCGACAAATTGACCACTTCGACTCCCCCAAAACGTTTAAATAAATACATTAGTGATTCTGGCTTTTGTTCGCGCCGTAGTGCCGATAAAATGATAGAAGCCAACCGTGTAACCATCAATGATAGAGTGCCAGAGCTTGGCACTAAGGTGTTAGCGGGTGATGTAGTTAAAGTAGACGGTTATGATATTGCACCAATTAGTGATGACAAGTCAGACCGTATCTATATTGCCTATAACAAACCTATTGGCATCACCTGTACCACTGAAAAACATGTGCGCGGTAATATTATCGATGCGATTGGTCATAAAAAACGTATATTTCCAATTGGTCGCTTAGATAAACCATCAGAAGGTTTGATCTTCCTCACCAGTGATGGTGATATTGTTAATAAAATTTTACGCGCAGAAAATGCACACGACAAAGAATATATTGTCACCGTTGATAAACCTATTAGTGAACGTTTCATCGAAAGAATGTCTCGTGGCGTACCTATTTTAGGGACCATTACCAAACCTTGTATCGTGCAAGTTAAAAGCCGTTTTGAGTTTACTATTATCCTTACTCAAGGTCTTAATCGTCAAATTCGCCGTATGTGTGAATATCTCGATTATGAGGTTTTAAAATTGAAACGCTCACGTATTATGAAAGTTGAGTTGGGGAATTTAACACCGGGACAATGGCGAGAATTAACGGAAAGTGAAATGGCCGAAATTAACCAAGCGGTTGAAGGTTCGAGTAAAACAGCTATTAATACAGCTCAGCCTAAACAGGCGGCTTCAAACATGAGTGAGCTTGAAGAGTTATCGGCCTCGTTAAACAATGCAGATAATAAAAGCGAATCGAAAACTAAGCAGAATACAGCTGTAAAAACATCTTCAAGTAACGAAGAAGATGCAAAAGATGTTTGGCCTTACAACAGCCATAAAACGAAAGACTAAATCAGCTCAAATAAATGCTTCTTACTGATTATTGAAAGAAACTTACATAGCGTGACTATGTAAGCTTTTTTTTGCATTGTAATTAAGACCATTCCGCATAAACAAGTTATCACTAAGTGAACACTTGCTTATACGGAAGGTATAATTATTTATTAGCTTTTATTGATACCTATTAGGGCACCTGAAAGCTCGGTAATTACTTGGCTATCTTCTATGGTTGAAGGTATTTCAATTTCTTGTCCATCAATCATCTGTCTCAGCGTTTTTCGTAAAATTTTGCCAGAACGCGTTTTTGGCAATCTATCAATGATAAGTAGTTTTTTCAATGATGCTATTGCGCCAATATCATTACGAATGCTTTGTTTTAATTCGCTAATGAGATCTTCATCACTGGTGGTAATACCATTTTTTATCACTACTAGCCCAAGAGGTACTTGCCCTTTTAAAGCATCGTGTATGCCGACAACAGCACATTCTGCTACAGCGGGATGACCCGATAAAACTTCTTCCATTTCACCAGTTGATAAACGATGCCCAGCAACATTGATAACATCATCAATACGACCCATGATGAAAAGATAACCTTCTTCATCAATATAGCCACCGTCTCCTGAGGTGTAATAGCCAGGATGATTTGATAAATATCCTGATACTAAACGCTCTGAATCACGATATATAGTGGCTAAACAGCCAGGAGGAAGTGGTAGCTTTATTGCGACACTACCTTGTTGTCCTGCAGGGACTTGTTGACCATCGCCATCAAGAATTTGCACATCAAATCCTGCTATTGGAAAACCAGCAGAGCCAGCTTTTGTTGCTACTATATTGCCAGAGCCGTCATCTAATGGCGTGCTGGCAATTGCCCAACCAGTTTCTGTTTGCCACCAATGATCTATTACCGGTAGTTGTGTTTTTTCTTTAAGCCAATGATAGGTTGCAGGGTCTAAGCGTTCGCCTGCTAGGAATAAGCGTTTCAATGATGAGAGGTCGTAGTCTTTAAGTAAGTCTCCTTCTGGATCTTCTTTTCCGATAGCACGAAAAGCGGTAGGAGCTGAAAATAAAGCATTAACTTTGTACTCAGCACACACACGCCAAAAAGCACCAGCATCAGGTGTTCTAATAGGCTTTCCTTCATAAACAATCGTGGTACAACCGGCCATTAAAGTGCCATAAATAATGTAAGAATGACCAACAACCCAACCAACGTCTGAGGCAGCCCAGAAGGTATCTCCTTTCTGCATGCCATAGATATTCTTCATGCTATAAAGCATTGCAACAGCATGACCGCCATTATCTCTTACCACACCTTTTGGTTTGCCAGTGGTACCTGAGGTATACAAAATATAGAGTGGGTCAGTACTTTTAACGGGGACGGGAGGAATTTCAACAGCAACGTCCATTTGTTCCTGCCAGTCAAGATCTCTGTTTGGTACCAGTTGCGCTTGAACTTCTTCTCTTTGATAAATAATGCAATTTTTTGGCTTATGGTTAGCTATTTCAATAGCTTGATCAATTAATGGTTTATAAGGAATAACTTTTGCTATTTCAACACCGCAGCTGGCGCCTACAATAACTTTTGGCTCAGCATCATTGATACGTACTGCAAGTTCATTGGCAGCAAAACCACCAAAAACGACTGAATGAATTGCACCTAGTCGAGCACAAGCCAGCATTGCTATAGCGGCTTGTGGGATCATTGGCATATAAATTAATACACGATCGCCTTTAGTAACATCCTGTGACCTGAGCACATCAGCAAATTTTGCCACTAGACTGGTTAGTTCAAGATAACTAAATTTTTGTTTCTGTCCGGTAACCGGAGAATCATATATCAGTGCAGTTTGAGCACCACGGCCTTGTTCAACATGATAATCCAACGCAAGATAACAAGAGTTCAATTCGCCATCGGCAAACCAATCATGCCAAGAATCAGTGTTTGTCGACAATATCGTTTGAGGTTTTTTGTACCAAGCAACTAGCTCAGACTGCTCTTTCCAGTAACTCTCGGGTGAATTGATTGCTAATTCTTGTTGTTCAATGTGTTTCATTATATTGGCCTTGTAGATAACTCGGATATACATACATTAAAACTGTCGACAAAATTAACCTATTAGACCTTAGGCTAATACCCAGGTAAACAGGGTGGTTTGTTCGACTTATGATTTACTGTTTAGTAATTGTTATTTAATGTTTATCGATAAATAAACATCGCTCTTCATTTGTTTGTTTTTCTAGTTAAATTGTTTTAAATACTTTGTAAAAAAAATAAAATTAATCAGTTATAATCTTTTTTTAGATGCGTATGTCGACAATTTGCCATCTTAAAGCATACAAGGTAGAAGAAGATATAGCGTTAACATAGCGACTGCTTTATGCTATATCCCGCCTTTTTTCATTATGTTAGTAGTAATCTTAGCCACAGTTTTTTGCATTATCTAGTCGCGTTGTGTAGTTAACACGACAATAATGTGGTCATTTCAGTGATATGCATGGTATTTAGTTGTGCCAGTGATATTGGCTTCTTATTACTGATCTAAAGTTGATTAACTTATACTCGTAGAAATTGTTACGCTTATATACCCGTTACCATTCAAGATGCAGGTTTTAGAGTGTTTGAGCAATTTCAATTCAAAGCGCTGTGATGAAATAATGGTTATTCAGGAGAATATGTTCCTGCATTCTCTAATAGGCTACATCCATGTAGCGTCCTTGTGAATCACAGCAACGATGAAGTGATGTTGTTCAATCGCTTCTTTGATGGGTTTAAAATTACTTTATACGGCGTTAAATAATCAAATTATAGAATGACTATGCTTTAATTATTTACCTTGCCTAAAGTGGTTTTAATTCCCACTGAAATACTGCACTTTGATTGGTAACGGGTATATATCTTTTATCGATTTGTTATTTATTACGTCGGATAGTTGTAAGCAAGCTATCCATTTTGATCATGAAGATACCCATGTTACTTCAAGATGCAGGATTCAGCTGGAATTAGAAGCGTCTTTAGGCAAGGTATTGATTGAGGATAATGGTTGTTCCCTTATCGAAATCAATAATGTAGCATAAAGCGTTTCTAAACCAGCCCTACGGGGATGTTTGAGCAAACCATGTTCTTCGTTACCTCTTTTTTTAAGGGAACAACCCTTAATAAAAAGAAGAGCCTCGATCATGAATTGCGCAGGCAACCTGAAACTCGCATTTTGAAGTATCATGGGTATAGAGGTTAATGGTGTCATTATGGCTATAATTATCACGTTAGATATCATGCTAGCAAAACGTAAAATGAAATTAAAAACGTTGGCAGAGAGGGTAGGGATTACGGCGCAGAATTTATCAATCTTAAAAAATGATAAAGCGCGTGCTGTTCGTTTTGATACGCTAAATAAATTGTGTGCGGTGCTAGATTGTCAGCCGGGTGATATTTTAACGTATGAAGCAGATAAGATTGAAGAGTAGTAATGCCAATTGGTATTACTACTCCGTATAAGTCGCACTGAGTTTAATAGACTCACTTAACCTGAGCTCAGAATGAAGGATACTTACTTATTTGTCACTGACATTTGATAATGCACAGCATCAAAGTCGCCAATGGGATCTTTATGTAAATAAGCTCTGACAAAGTTCATGCCCATTTTTTTCATCACGCCAACAGAAGCTAGATTGTCGGCTACGGCAAGTGCAGAAACATGAGTAACATCGGTATTGGCAACTACAGCATCTTTAATCGCTATTGCGGCCTCTGTAGCGTAACCTTTTCCCCAAGTGGTTTGGAAAAATCGCCAACCTAACTCTAAATCTTTAGTGTTGGGCGAGTCAGTAAAAAATGACATCGGACGGATCAATACCCAACCTAAATACTCCTCAGTTACTTTGTTTGATACTTGCCAAATTCCCCAGCCTAATTCGCTGTTTCGGTATTTGTTCATTCGTGGAATAAATACGCTGTTAACCTGCTCTATGCTGGTGGGCTTACCGCCATTAAGAAACTTCATTACTGCTGGGTCTTGATCTATCTCCCATAATGCTTGGGCATCTTTAGAGTCCATTAATCTAAACTTTAGTCGTTCACTATTATTGATGTGCATAAATACCTATTAAAAGAATAGAGGCATAACGTAATAGTTTTTGCGTTATGCCTTTGATGTTAATGATAAGGACGTTACTGTTATTAAAGTTAAGGCTTTATTTCGACGCTAACAAGGGTTTTAAAAATCGTGCTGTATGCGAGGTTTTATGCTTAGCAACTTGTTCAGGTGTACCTGTTACTAAAATTTCACCACCACCTGCGCCGCCTTCAGGACCTAAGTCGATAACCCAATCGGCAGTTTTGACAACATCTAAGTTATGCTCAATCACCACGATAGTATTGCCATGATCACGCAAGCGATGAATAACGTTTAATAGCTGCTTGATATCGTGGAAATGCAAACCTGTGGTTGGCTCATCTAGAATATATAAGGTTTTACCCGTATCTCTTTTTGATAACTCTTTTGACAGCTTAACGCGTTGTGCTTCACCGCCCGATAGGGTAATTGCTGACTGTCCTAGTTTGATATAGCCTAAACCAACATCGAGTAAGGTCTGCAATTTGCGATTAATCGCAGGAATAGCCTTGAAAAAGTCAAAAGCATCTTCAATGGTTAAGTCTAATACTTGATGAATATTTTTACCTTTGTATAAAACTTCTAATGTTTCGCGGTTATAACGTTTACTTTTACAGACATCACAAGGGACATAAACATCAGGCAAAAAGTGCATTTCTACCTTGATCATACCGTCACCTTGACAGGCTTCACAACGACCGCCTTTAACATTAAAGCTAAAGCGTCCGGCTTTATAACCTCGAGAGCGTGATTCTTGTGTTGCAGAGAAAATATCGCGCACAGCCGTAAATATGCCCGTGTAAGTTGCGGGATTTGAGCGTGGTGTTCGGCCTATTGGGCTTTGATCAATCTCGATAACTTTATCTAACAGCTCTAAACCATGAATGCTTTTGTAAGGAGCAGGTTCATCAACCGTCGCACCATTGAGTTCAATATGAGCTAATTTATATAAGGTATCGTTAATAAGTGTCGATTTACCTGAGCCAGAAACGCCAGTTACACAAGTCATTAAACCTGTAGGAATGACTAAGTCGACATTTTTTAAATTATTACCGGTAGCGCCTTTGAGTTTAACAACACTCTTTTTATCAAAAGCATGGCGCTGCTTTGGTATTTCAATTCGTTCTACCCCAGAGAGGTATTTACCCGTTAAAGACTCTTTACAATTGAGTATGTCATCTACGGTACCTTGCGCGATAATTTCGCCACCATGTACGCCAGCACCAGGACCAATATCCACCACAAAGTCTGCCGCACGAATAGCATCTTCATCATGCTCAACCACAATAACGGTATTACCTAAATCACGAAGGTGTAACAAAGTGCCAAGTAAGCGTTCATTATCACGTTGGTGAAGGCCAATAGATGGCTCATCTAAGACATACATGACACCCACTAAACCTGCGCCAATTTGGCTGGCAAGACGTATTCTTTGTGCTTCACCACCAGATAGGGTGTTTGCTCCGCGTGATAAATTGAGGTAATTAAGGCCAACGTTCACTAAAAAGCCTAAACGTTCGTTTACTTCTTTTAATATTTTTTCGGCAACTTGACCTTTCTGGCCAGTGAGCGTTAAACCTTGGAAGAACTTGAGCGCATCACTAATGGAAAAATCAGCCACGACAGTGAGTGGCGTATCCTCGATAAAGACATTGCGAGCTTCTAGGCGTAATCGACTACCATTACAATCTGGACAATGCTGTGAATTAAGGTATTTACCAAGCTCTTCACGTACCGAGTTTGACTCGGTTTCCTTATAACGGCGTTGCATATTATTGATGATGCCTTCAAAGGGATGCTTACGCACCACAACATCACCACGGTCGTTCATATATTTAAATTCAATTTCTTGTTCATCACTACCATAAAGAACAATTTTTTGGGCTTTGGCTGATAATTTATTAAAAGGTTTATCAACTTGAAATTTATAATGTTCGGCAAGGGCTTGCAGCATTTGAAAGTAATAAAAATTACGTTTGTCCCAACCGCGCACCGCACCACCAGCGAGACTTAACTCTGCGTTGGCAATCACGCGAGTGCTATCGAAATATTGTTCAATACCTAAACCATCACAGGTTTGACAAGCGCCTGCTGGATTATTAAAAGAGAATAAGCGTGGCTCTAACTCTTGCATACTATAACCACAGTGTGAACAAGCAAAGTTAGCTGAGAAAATTAGTTCTTCACGGTCCGGCTCGTCCATAAAAGCGACTTTGGCGGTGCCAGAGGTTAAAGTTAAGGTCGTTTCAAAAGATTCGGAAAGTCGTAATTGAATATCTTCACGCACTTTTATACGGTCAACGACAACTTCTATGGTGTGCTTTTTATGCAACTCTAACGGTGGAGGATCGGATAAGTCACAAACTTCACCATCAATACGCGCACGAATAAAACCTTGGGCAGCTAAGTTATCAAGTAGTTTTACATGTTCGCCTTTACGGTCTTGTATAATAGGCGCAAGTAGCATCACTTTCGTGCCTTCTTCAATCTCTAAAACTTTATCAACCATTTGCGAAACTGTTTGTGCTGCTAGCGCTTGACCATGCTCTGGGCAACGAGGCTCACCAACTCTGGCATAAAGTAAACGTAAGTAATCGTATATTTCAGTGATTGTACCTACGGTTGATCGCGGGTTGTGAGACGTTGACTTTTGCTCGATGGAAATAGCGGGTGATAAACCTTCAATATGATCAACATCAGGTTTTTCCATCAAGGATAAAAATTGACGAGCATAAGCTGAAAGCGATTCTACATAGCGACGCTGTCCCTCAGCATAGAGTGTATCAAAGGCAAGAGAAGATTTTCCTGAACCAGAAAGGCCGGTAATGACCACGAGTTTATCTCGAGGTATTGTTAAACTAATGTCTTTGAGGTTGTGCGTGCGAGCCCCTCTGACTTCAATATTCTTCATGCGTTTTTAACTCAAGTAGCGATAAAATAGAACCGATGATTATGTCATATAATTTACAGTATAAAAACTAATCTAGGGCAGAATATCAAATTAAACTGTTTATTTTTACAGTGCTTTATTGGCACTCAAGGAAAGGAAAAAAGGGTAATACCGAGTACATTAATTAATTGACCACTTAGCGAGAATTAAATGCCTTGCCTAAAAACGTTTACAATTCCAGCTGAATCCAGCATTTTGAGGTAGCTTGGGTATTGTGCTTAACACCTTGTTTTCATTGTGGGGATTTTGTTGTGCTTCTTAGCGTGGTAAACTATCGGCAATTTTTTCCGATTTCTTCATTTATTTTTAGGTTTTAGCAACGTTATGAGTGTTTCAGGTTTAAACCGTATTGAGAAAAAAGCCGCCTTTTCCTTAGCCAGTGTCTTTGGCGTGCGCATGTTAGGCTTGTTCATGATCTTACCCGTATTCGCCATTTATGGTGAACAGCTAACGGGTTATAGTCCAATTTGGTTAGGGTTAGCTATTGGAGCATACGGCTTAACGCAAGCTTTATTGCAAATTCCTATGGGAATTCTTTCGGATAAATATGGCAGGAAACCGGTAATTCTTGCCGGCTTAGTGGTCTTTCTCATTGGTAGTATTGTCGCGGCAATGTCCGAAACTATTTATGGTGTTGTGCTCGGTCGAGCAATTCAGGGGATGGGCGCTATTGCTAGTGCAATACTTGCTTTAGCCGCTGATTTAAGTCGAGAAGAACAGCGACCTAAAGTCATGGCAACCATTGGTATGTTTATCGGTTTATCATTTACCTTTGCTATGATTTTAGGGCCAATAGTCGCTGATGCCTTTGGTTTAAGTGGTTTATTTTGGTTCACAGGAATATTGACTATTCTTGCCATGGCGATGATTCAATTTATGGTGCCAAATTCAGTCAATAAAGCACCTCGTGGTGATAACGTTGCCTTGCCAGAGCAAATTACTCGTTTGATTCGTCATCCACAGCTATCCCGTTTAAATTGGGGCGTTTTCATTCTACATATGACACTTACGGCTTGTTTTATCACCTTGCCTAAACAGTTTGTGGCTAGTGGTTTATCCCTTGAAGATCATTGGCAAATTTACTTACCTACGTTGTTAGGCTCTTTCTTTTTAATGGTACCGTTTATGATTTTTGCCATTAAAAAACAGAAAGAAAAACCCATGTTCAGTGCCGCTATTACACTATTAGCGTTAGCTTTGTTTTTACTCTGGTTATTACCAAGTGGCTTCTGGAGCTTGGTACTTTCAGTTGTACTATTTTTCACTGCCTTTAACTATTTAGAAGCAACCATGCCGTCAATCTTATCGCGCATAGCACCAGCTGGCGTTAAAGGTAGTGCTATGGGGATATATTCAAGTAGCCAGTTTTTAGGTGCTTTTGTTGGTGGTATTCTGGGTGGTTTTATAGCGAGTCAGTATGGCGAGCAAACCATTTTCTTAGTGATGACAATAGTAACGGTTATCTGGTTGGGATTAAGTTTTGGCATGCAGTCATTGAAAAAATCTAAAAGTTTTAGCTTTGCGACCAATATTACCTGTGAAGAACAAGCTGATGAAATGGCTGAAAAATTAATCAATATGCCGGGTGTTATTGAAGCAACACTAGTGCATACAGAGGCAGTCGCTTATTTAAAGGTTGATGTTAAAACGGTAGATTTACTCGCTATTAAAGCTTTACTACAAGGTTAGGTTACAGAAATACTCCTCAGTTGAAGGTGTTCACGCTAGTTGAATTTTATACGGCTATCGTCGAGCACCTCTCAGCAATATATTAAAAGCACGCTAAACTAAAGATTACCTTTATACCAATTTAGCGGCGATTATCATGTCTGAACACCACATTTACAAAAAAATTGAAATGGTTGGCTCATCTAAAAATAGTATCGAAGATGCTATAGAGAATGCCTTGGCGGAGTGTAAAAAATCAATCAATAATATGGATTGGTTTGAAGTCATAGAAACCAGAGGTCATATAGTTAATGGCGCTGTCGGCCATTATCAAGTTACTTTGAAAATTGGCTTTAAAATAGAGTCAAGTTAGCTCGACAAAGTTCGAAAAATATCAGCTTAAGTAGAATTTATTTAAGCGCAGCAATGTAATCTTTTAGTTTATTGCTGCCGAGCACAATTTCTATATCATCATCTTGCTGTTTACCAATTAATGCCATTCCCATGGGAGATTTCGGTGATATCACCGTGATATTTTGTTGAGCTAATTGACAGCGAAATCCACCTGCGGCAGGCCCAATAAAGAACCAGTGATTAGATTCTAAATCAGCAGATAACTGTACTAAAGCACCTAAAGCAATATAACTGTCATTATTGTATTCAATTATATCGAGCATTTTATAGGCCTCGATAGCATGCTGGAACTCAAGCACTCGCTTAGACTGTCCTTCAGCCAAATAGCTCGCTTCAATCGCTAACGTGTCATATTGTGTTTCAGCAACACTTTGATCATCAACCGCAGCAGCATGTGCTTCGTTTGCAGCATCAATAGCTTGTTGAAGTTCTTTCGAAAGTGCCGTGACAACAATATCTATTAACTGTTTTTTATTGGGCATAAAATTTTATTCTACTGTTTATTTGAAGTTAATGTTAACTGGACGATTTTATCATAACTTGTATTTTTGTCTAAATGTCAGTAAATTAATGACACTATAACAACTGGTACGACCAATAGCAGAGCATAATTATGACAACAACTGCCTACCCACATTTATTAGCGCCACTAGACCTTGGCTTTACTCAATTAGCTAACCGTGTCCTTATGGGATCCATGCATACTGGCTTAGAAGAAGAGCGTGGTGGTTTTGCAAAATTAGCTGCATTCTATCAAGCAAGAGCTAAAGGCGGTGTTGGCTTGATCGTTACCGGTGGCGTTAGCCCTAATCTACGTGGCAGAATTGCACCATTTGGCAGTGAGTTAAGTCATTTTTGGCAAGCAAATAAACACAAACAAGTAACAGATGCTGTTCATCAGTACCCAACTAAAATCTGTTTGCAATTATTACACACTGGTCGATACGCATATCATCCATTTGGTGTGGCCCCCAGTAAAATTAAATCACCTATTTCTCCTTTTACGCCAAAAGCAATGTCAGTACGTCAAATTAAATCGACCATTAAAGATTATGCTTATTCAGCCAAGTTAGCAGCTAAAGCAGGCTATGATGGTGTGGAAATCATGGGCTCTGAAGGTTACTTAATTAACCAGTTTGCTTGCTTAAGAACTAATAAACGTAGCGATGAGTGGGGCGGTAGTATTGAAAACAGAATGCGGCTAGCGATTGAAACGATTAAAGCGGTACGCGCTAAAGTGGGTGAAAAGTTTATCATCATCTTTCGTTTATCTATGTTGGATTTGGTTGAGGGTGGTAACAGTTGGGAAGAAGTTGTCACTATGGCAAAAGCGGTAGAGCAAGCTGGTGCCACACTGATTAATACAGGTATTGGTTGGCATGAAGCACGTGTGCCCACCATAGTTACTTCAGTACCTAGAGCTGCATTTACCTGGGTTACTGAAAAAATGAAAAAAGAAGTGTCTATACCACTGATCACCACTAACAGAATTAATACGCCTGAAGTTGCAGAAGAAGTTTTAGCGACTGGGCAAGCTGATATGGTGTCAATGGCGAGACCATTCCTGGCGGATGCCGACTTTGTTAATAAAGCAGCAGAGAATAAAGCCGATGAAATTAATACCTGCATTGGCTGTAATCAAGCGTGCTTAGACCACGTGTTTGCACAAAAGCGTGCCTCTTGTTTAGTCAACCCTATGGCATGTTATGAAACAGAGCTTGTTATAGAAAAAGCTAAACAAGTTAAAAAATTAGCCGTGATAGGTGCAGGACCTGCGGGATTAGCTTTTAGCGTTTATGCTGCGGAGCGAGGGCATCATGTTGAACTATTTGATAAAATTAGCGAGATAGGTGGCCAATTTAATGTCGCCAAACAAGTACCAGGTAAAGAAGAATTTTTTGAGACATTACGCTACTTTAACAAACAGATAAGTTTGCTTGATATCAAGGTACATCTTAATACTGAGCAAAGTGCAGAAAAATTAGTCGCTGCAGGTTTTGATGAAGTGGTATTAGCAACAGGTATTAAACCAAGAAAGCTTGATATTAAAGGTTTAGAGGAAGGTTATACGAGTAATAAAGTACTTACTTATTTACAAGTGCTGCGAGATAAAGTTGAGGTTGGTAACAAGGTCGCGATAATAGGTGCTGGCGGTATTGGCTTTGATGTAGCCACTTATTTATCAGAAAAATCATTAACTAATGACCCAGAAGCATGGCTTAAAAACTGGGGTGTTGATAAGCAGTATCAACAAAATGGGGCACTGCTAAGTAAACAAGATATACCTAAGCATGATCCAGCAAGGAAAATTACCTTGCTACAACGTAAAACAACCAAAGTGGGTAAAGGCTTAGGTAAAACGTCTGGCTGGGTTCATAGAGCCAATTTAGTCAAACAAGGCGTTACTATGGTGGCTGGCGCAAGTTATAAAGCCATTACTGATAAAGGCTTAGTGATTGAAGTTGATGGTAAAGAGCAGTTGCTTGAAGTTGATAATATCATTATCTGTGCAGGGCAAGAATCGAATCGAGATTTACAGCAAAAGCTACTTGATGGTGGTTTACCGGTGCATCTTATTGGTGGTGCTAATGTTGCTGCAGAACTTGATGCTAAACGTGCGATACGCCAAGCGGCAGAGTTAGCGGTGAAAATTTAGGCCTATTTGGGTTAAATCAACACCTTAATGCGAAGATAGCTGTAGTGAACCGAAGAAAAACTCTATATTTCTTCGGTTTATTATTGATATACTGTCGTGAATTAATTTTTTTTAGATAGAGCAAAGTGCAAGAAATAATTGTCGATAGTGGTGATATTGAATTCCTTACCACGCCTAAAGAATATAAGCAGCAGTTGTTGTCCCTTATTGAATACGCACGCCAGCGTATTTTTATTACTGCCTTATATCTACAAGATGATGAGGCGGGTAGAGAGATCCTCCATGCCTTATACCAAGCTAAAGCTAACTTTCCAACGATGGAGATTAACATCTTTGTTGATTTTAACCGCGGTCAACGTGGCTTAATTGGCGAAAAGGCAAGCTTAGGTAACCGTGCACTTTATTTGAAATTAGCACATGAGTATCCCCACACAGTTAATATCTATGGTGTTGCTGTTAAACGGAAAGAGGTCTTTGGGGTTTTACACCTAAAAGGCATGGTTTTCGATGAGAAGCTTTTCTATACTGGCGCAAGTATCAATGATATTTATTTGCACCAAGGTGAACGATATCGTTTAGACCGCTACTGTACTATCAATAGTGCAGCACTAGCTGATAGTTTTTGTCATTACTTATCTGATATTTTTATTGATTCAGGTTTGGCGCCACTACTTAATCAAGAATGGCTACCTGATGCCCTAGAGCAAAAGAAAAATCTGATCGCATTAAAACTTCAGCTAAAAAAGTCTCACTATAACGTTGCTCAACAACAAGGTTTTGGCCAATCAAAACTAGTGCATAATAAAGCCCTTATTACACCGTTAGTAGGTTTTGGTCGCCGTAAAAATCAGCTTAATCGAGCTACTCGTCATTTAGTGCAGAAAGCTGATGATAATATGGTGCTTTTCACTCCTTATTTTAATCTGCCTCATTCTCTTGCTAAAGATGTGATTAGAGCGCTAAAACGTGGTGTTAAAACCACTGTGGTTGTCGGCGATAAAACAGCTAATGACTTTTTTATTGGCAACGATGAAGATTTCAGTACCATCGGTATAATCCCCTACGTTTATGAGATGTTACTTAAGCGCTTTGTTAAGCGTTATCAAAATTTTATTGATCAAGGTTTATTGAATATCCATTTGTGGAAAGATAAAGATAATAGCTTTCATCTTAAAGGTTTACGCGTTGATGACCGCTACCACTTGATTACAGGCAGTAATTTAAATCCCCGTGCTTGGGCACTAGATTTAGAAAATGGCTTACTTGTTGATGATATTAATAAGCAGCTTTTACAAAAAACTGATGATGAACTGCTCGGTATTTTAGTCAATACGAGCAAAGTTTCGCATTTCTCTGATATTGATTCAGTAGAAGACTACCCTGAAAAACCTCAGAAGTTATTGAAAAAGATACGAGTTACTCAAATAGATAGAGTGTTGAAGCGATTTTTGTAGTATCCATTTGTTGAAGCAATAATCCTTTTTATTGCTCAGGATATTGCTCAGGATATTGCTCAGGATATTGTTTAAAGGTTTATGATTAATCCGTTTGGTATTAGAATGATTTTTTTGCCTGCACTCTAATTTCAAAACCATTAATCTCTGGATTATCACTTTGTGGAAAAGCAAAGTCGATATGAATGATGGGATGGTTACCGCCTGAATGTGGCGAGTGTAATCTCAAGCCAAGTCCTGTCGAACCTAACCAACCCGCCTCTATGTTTTTGACCGTAGACTCACCATAGGTTCTACCCGCATCTACAAAAGCCACAGCAGCTAAATCAAATAGTTTAAAAAGATTTATTTCAGGGTAGTATCTGATTTCAGAGGTAACCTTAATGCTATCTTGTCCGTGCTGATATTGCAGTGGAAAACCGCGTAAACCAGTATTGCCCCCCATAGTCACTGGTTGATCAATGTATTGGTTTTTACTGATAACATTGGTATTACTTAAATAAAAACCCCAGTTTTTATTTAATTGATAAAAATACTCCCCGCTAAGCCTTACCAATAAACGACTATCTCTATGTTGATAAATATCATTTGCTAGAGCTAGGTCAAGTAACAACAAAGAATTATCATGCAAGTTGAAGCCTTTTTTTACTCGCATCTTCCATACAGTCCATGCTGAGTTTTCTTTATTACCATTGCCTATGCCAAGGCTAGAGTTAAGTTGCCAACCATGGTTAAAATCCTCTATTTGGGTGATCAAGTGCACATTTGTTAGTTTTCTAAAATCTTTTTCAATATATTCAAAAGCTATCCATGGGTAGAGTAAATCTCTATCTTCGGGTTTTACATTAGTCAGAGGAGGATTGGATAAGTCGATATTTTCTTCATCAGAAAGCTCGGTGAAGGTTTCTTTATCTTGTGTTATGCCAAAACGATATCTTAGTAAGCGGTTATCACTGTTAAAATTTAGCCATGCATAACTTGCTTCTTTAAAGCTAATATCATGGCCAAATACACTTTGGTCTAGACCATTTTGAAAAATAGTATCGTTACGAGATTCTTCGTTAAAGCCTATATGATAAGCCGTTTTGGTATGAAAACTCGCAAATATCTTATGCAGAAATAAGCTACGTTGTTGACCATCATCATTATCGGCAAACCCCAACTTAACCGAGGTGTTTTGTTTTTGAAAAAGAGGGATAGTGGCTACTAGTTTGTAACCTGAGCGCTGGGCATTTCGGTATGATTCAATTTCAGTATCTATGCCTAATCCGAGTAAGTTACGCTCTTTTATACCAAAGCTATAGGTGTTTATTCCTCCCTTACGGCCAAAGCTAAGTGTTGGCATTAGGGACCAATTATCCCAAGTGGTAATGGTAATGTTTTCTACGTCTTCATCAGTGCTAACTTCTGCATCTCTAAGGTATTTACGACTACGTAAATGGCGTTCGAGTTCAGCCATATCAGCAAAAGTTTTAGTACATTTTTTGATAAAAAAATTAGCTTCATTTTCTAGCGTTATAATCTTTGTATCAATATGAATGGCATTGGCCCAACGATGTAAAAAAGTAAAACCTTCTTCATTTTTATCGAAGATTGTTTGTGGTTTGAAGATTATTTTTGGCTGACTGGTATCGCACAGTATTTTTTCGTCTGAAGACTCAATATCAGCTTGATTTAAGGATTGATTCTGGATTGAATTACCCTCTATGGCATTGACCGACCCTGAGCTACTCTCTATCTGTTCGACTGCACGTTCGGTAGCTGATACTGTGAAGCAAAAAATAGTTAATAGTAAGCCAACGACTAACAATGACAGTAGTCTAGTGAATGTATTATCTCGCCAAGTAAGTGAGATTTTATTTATAGATTTTGGCGATATGACATTACATTGTTTTATTTTTGTTATAGCTTTTAATAAAAACAGCATCGCGTACCTAAAATAAAGAAGTGATGAGTAATATGTTTATATATCACTCATTTAACTATAGCGTTAACTGCTAACTTCAACATTATTTATTTAGTGTTTTGTTCTTTTAATAGAGACAATTTTTTGCTCTTAGTGTGCTCAACCATAATTTTATTTGTTCTAATAGCAACTCAATATCATAAATAATGTCGTCTTAAGAGGTAATCATTTTCGTTAAATATATCCAAGGAAACATATACGGGTAAAGTAATGACATTAACTACTCATGTGACTCGGTGATATAAGGAAATAACAGCCAAGAAGGATAAAGTATTTTTCATTGATATCATTCTAATATTTATGAAATTTCTATAGAGTTAAGATACTATATCTTATAATTTACAGCACTTAAGCTCGTGCCGTAAAGCTAACAATCATAAAAAGGTTAATTATGTTCAGTGAAAAAATGATGCCACACTTTAGTGACACGGATGCTTTAGGCCACATTAACAATACCAAGCCACCTGTTTGGTTTGAAGGTGGACGAGCCCCTATATTTAGATTTTTCACTCCTGATTTAGACCCGAAGAAATGGCAACTTATCATTGCTAAAATAGAAGTCTCCTATCACGGACAGCTATTTTATGGTCAAGAAATTGAGATCAGAACATTCGTTAGCCGAATCGGTGGAGCCTCGTTTGATGTTTATCAAGAGCTTTGGCAGCACGGTGAAAAATGTGTATCGGGTACAGCAGCCATGGTGAATTTTGATTATGAGACGCAAAGCTCTAAAAAAATATCTGAAGACATTCGTACTCAGCTAACTGAACACTTCATTGAGTTATAATCTTCATTATTTTTGAATTTTTTCAGTTTTTTAGGTTATACCTGTTCTGAAAAATGAATCTTGATTGAGCACAGGTATAAATATTAGTGTTACCTACTAATTATCAGTGATAACAATTAATTAGTAGGCAATATCATCGCCGTGTTTATACACTGTTTTTCATATGCTATTTGGTTCGGTATTTTTAAAAGAGATTAAAATAAAATAAATGAGCTTTTAACAAAAAATCACTCGAATTTGATCGCTGCTCACTATAGAATTACCCCCTTAAACTAAATTTCAAAGACACACTTTCTTTCTATTTAAGTAGAAAAAGAAACGACGTACGTCTTAATAGCTCAATTAATAGGATATTTTCATGGCGGGTGTAAATAAAGTAATCATAGTAGGTAACTTAGGTAAAGATCCTGAGGTACGTTTTATGCCAAATGGCGGTGCAGTAGCGAATATTACTGTTGCAACGTCAGACTCATGGAAAGACAAACAAACTGGTGAGCAGAAAGAAAAAACAGAATGGCATCGTGTTGTTATGTTTGGCAAGCTTGCTGAAATTGCTGGTGAATACTTGAAAAAAGGTTCAAAAGTATATCTTGAAGGATCTTTGCAAACGCGTAAGTGGACCAACCAACAAGGTCAAGATCAATACACAACTGAAATTGTATTACAGGGCTTTAATGGCGTAATGCAAATGTTAGATGGTAAGTCGTCTCAAGGGCAGAGCGGTGGCTTCCAACAACAAGGTGGTGGATTCGCTAATCAAGGGCAGCAACAAGCTCCACAACAGTCAGGTGGATTTTCTAACCAACCAGCTCAACAAGGTGGATTTTCTAACCAAGGACAGCAAGCAAAAGCACCAGCACAACAAGGTGGCTTTGCTCCGCAACAACAAGCGCCAGCACAACAAGGTGGCTTTGCTCAACAGCAAGCACCAGCACAACAAGGTGGCTTTGCTCCTCAACAACAAGCACCAGCACAACAAGGTGGTTATCAGCAACAGCAAGCACCTAAAGTGAACCCACAAGAACCATCAATTGATTTTGATGATGATATCCCGTTCTAGGCTTCCGGTTGTTATTTTTGTAAAGACAAAATAAAGTAAGTTATATAAGGCCCCGTTAATACGGGGTTTTTTTATGCTTGTTTAAAAAATTTAGGTTGAACATTCTAATTAATTAAGTGCATATGTAGTTTTTGTATAAAATCTTTAGAAATAGGACGTGACTCTCGAGCGATAAAGTCATAATGAACCATCACGGCTGTTCCTGAAACATGTTTAATACCGTTTTGCCATGCCTCTTGGTATATATCAAGCGAGCTTGTACCGATGCGAGAAATATATGTTTTTATTTGAACATCATAATCAAACAAAAGTGGCAAATGAAACTCGATAGTACTTTTTGCTAAAGTTAATCCCCACTGATTAAGGTTTAAATTAAAATCAGGACTAAATAGCCTAAAAATGGGGTTTCTTGCACCTTCGAACCATTGTGGAATAACCGTATTATTAATGTGTCCAAGAGCATCTGTTTCGCCGACACGCGGCTTTATTATTTCATAAAACATATTTTACCTAATAACTGGAAATCTAAGCTGAAAGCATTAAATATATTACATGCCTGTTCGAGATAATATACCCACATATTATGATGGTAATTATTTAATCTATATTAACCTAAACTATTCGAAAAAATAGCTTTATTGTGTTCTTTCCTCGCTTAATTTCAATAAGTACAATATTTTTAAAAACTCGATTAAAACGAGTGAAAAATAAAAACATAAAACCCAGCATAATTGCTGGGTTTTTGTTTTTATGGGGCTTATACCTAACGGATCAATAAATTAGTCCGATTGGTATTAGTTAAGCTAAGTCATCAGGGCCAACACGAACCACTAACTTGCCAAAGTTTTTGCCTTCTAGCAGGCCAATAAAGGACGATATGCTGTTTTCTAAGCCTTCTACTCTGTGTTCTTTGTATTTGATCTTTCCTTCGCTAAGCCATGTCATCATCGCTTTGTTAAATTCGCCATAACGATGGCCATAATCATCAAATACGATGAAACCTTGCATTTTAGCTCGCTTAACCAATAATGTGCCCATTAATAAAGATAAACGATCAGGACCGTCAGGTAATTCAGTAGCATTATATTGTGAAATAAGACCGCATACAGGAATACGTGACTTAGGATTAAGTAGCGGTAATACCGCATCAAAGACTTTGCCGCCAACATTTTCAAAGTAAACGTCAATACCGTCAGTACAGGTTTTTGCCAGTAGGGCAGCTAATTCATCACTGTGATGATCTAAGCAGGCATCAAAACCAAGAGTATCAACGGCATATTGGCATTTCTCAGTACCACCCGCTATACCAATCACTTTACAGCCTTGTATTTTAGCAATTTGCCCAACTAAACTACCTACAGCACCTGTTGCTGCTGCGACGACAACTGTCTCACCAGCTTTTGGTTGGCCAATATCTAATAATCCCATATATGCCGTTAATCCCGGCATACCTAGCACTCCTAGCGCATAAGATGGGTTTGAAATATTATTACCTAACTTAAGTAAGTCAACGCCATTGGATATGCTGTAATCCTGCCAACCACCGAAAGAGACAACCCAATCCCCTTGTTGGTAATCAGCGTGTTTTGACTCTTCTACTCTACAAACAGTGCCACCAACCATTACCTCATTTAATGCTACGGGATCGGCGTAAGATTTTGCATCATTCATGCGTCCCCTCATATAAGGGTCTAATGAAAGATATACCGTACGTAATAATACTTCACCCTGTTGTGGAATAGGTTTGGCTGTTTTTGCTAGTGTAAAGTTGTCATGAGTTGGCGCGCCAAAAGGACGAGATGCTAATAATATTTGTCGATTTACTACTTTGTCTTGATTCATTAATAATTCTCTTGTTATGACGTAGATTTACATAGCCAGTGTAGAAGTAAATAAAAGCTATGTAGTTAAATAGTCGGCACTTAGTTTATTAAAATAACTCTCTTAATAAACTAAGTGCTAAAGGCGTTGTTGTTAGCTATTTAACTGTCTAATTAACTTTTCGGCGACCAAGGCTGAACTTGCTGGGTTTTGTCCTGAAATGATCAAGCCATCTTGCACAGCAAATGCATGCCAATCTTCAACTTTTTGATAGTCAGCACCGCGTTTAATGAGCTCATCTTCGAGTAAAAAAGGCACAATATCGGTTAGCTGAACAGCTTCTTCTTCAGTGTTGGTAAAACCTGAAACAGCTTTACCCTTAACTGCATACTCGCCGTTACTATCTTTAACGTTTAATAAAGCTGCACTAGCATGACAAACAGCTGCAACAGGCTTGCTCGCGGCAATAAACTGTTCAATCAATTGGATGGAATTGGTATTGTCAGTTAAGTCCCATAAAGGGCCATGTCCGCCAGGGTAAAATACCCCGTCAAAATCTTCACTGTTGATTTGTGCTAAAACCTGAGTATTTGCGATAAGGTTTTGGCTATCGGCATCCTCGAAATAACGTTTGGTTGCTAGTGTTTGGAAATCATCTAATTCACTGGTTGGATCGATTGGCGCTTGTCCTCCTGCAGGAGAAGCTAAGGTAACGTTTATGCCCGCATCTTTAAACGCGTAATAAGGGGCTGCAAACTCTTCTACCCAAAAGCCTGTTTTCTTTCCAGTGTCACCTAATTCAGCGTGTGATGTTAATACCATTAATATGTTTTTAGTTTGCATTGTAAACCTAAATATTTTAATTATTGCCAAGGGTGTTTCATTGACGATAAGTGTAGTTGAGTAGAGCTAAGCTAACAATGCAGATTATATAGACTTCTTTGTTTCAATAAATGATACAATAGGTGCATTATCATCTTGATAGGTTAACGATGAATATTTCTTTTGAACAATTAAAAAGTATGGTTGTTTTTGCCCAAGTGATTGAGCAGGGCACGCTAAGTGGTGCAGCCAAGCATATTGGGCTATCTCGTGCTGTGGTGAGTTACCATATAAAAAAACTTGAAGCTCAATTAGGCATAAAGCTATTGAATCGTTCTACTCGAACTATTTCAGCCACCTAAGCGGGGCTTGAGTATTATCAGTATTGCCGTGTGATCGCAGAGCAAGCATCAGCGGCTAATCGACAGATTGAAAACCTTAAACATGAGCCGGTCGGTTTATTAAAGATTACGTGTCCAGTTAATGTTGGCTTGCAAACTATTGTTCCAGCGCTTAATGAGTTTCGTACCATTTATCCCAAAATTGAACTTGATGTCATGCTTACGGATGAAGTGGTAAATATTATCAAAGAAGGCATAGATTTAGCCATTCGTGGTGCGCCTTTAGCCGATTCAGGCCTACAAGCAGCAAAGCTATCAACACTCAGTACTTGCCTTTGTGGCTCGCCAGCATACTTTGAAAAATTCGGTTTTCCTCAACATCCAACGGAGCTAAATAAACATCAATGGGTGTTATATAAGCTAACTGCGGGCTCGCTTGAACTAACCAAAGGTAGTCGTTCTTTTAGTATCGAAATGAAAGGCACAATCAGCACAAATAACGCTGCAGCAAGAACCGCTTTTGTTGAAGGAGGTCATGGCTTGGGTCGTATTCCTGTTTATGATGCTAAATCTCGAATCAAAGCAGGAAAGCTACTCTCAATACTTGATGATTATGATATGAGGGACATTCATGTTTATGGCGTATTTCCTCCAGGGAATGCCGAGTCGAAGAAGTTACGCCTGTTAATAGATTTTTTGAAAGCATACTTTTTAAAGAATCAATAAGTAGAGTAATGTTTACTCGTTTTTTTTCAGCGATAGCTTAAGAAAAATTCAACTAGCCGAACTGGTGTAACCCTAAGTGCGGATGGGCTATCTACGGCAGTTTAGTTAGTCACTTTGTTTGCTATCTCGTTAGTTAAATTAAGATCTCTCACCTACTGAACTATTCAGTTAATTCTTCGTTGGCACTAAAGTACCATACAGAGCTACATGGCATTGCGCCATTATTGTCATACGACAAAATCTGAAGATTGATACTATGTTACTTAAAATAAAGCCGCTTTTGTGGACGCTCTTATACGGAGTTAGCTGTTCCGCGCTTGCTACTTCTCAACCGTTAGTCAACTTTCAGCCTCTAACGCATTTTGGTGATAACCCTGGTGATTTAACAGCAAGTTACTTTCAACCGACAAAGCAAACTAAATCCCTTGTAGTATTTTTACACGGATGCGTGCAGCAAGGTGAAGCCTTAGCGAAACAGAGTGGCTTTGTTTCGCTTGCTAAACAACATAATTTCACTCTGTTACTACCACAGCAAAGTAAAAAAAATAATGTTACTTCCTGTTTTAACTGGTTCTCAGAGCAAGATAGCGGTAAGGATCAAGGGGAAGTATTGTCGATCAAAAATATGATCCTCACACTAAAAGCGCAGTCAAAATTTGAAGATGTATTTATTGCAGGTCTTTCTGCTGGCGGTGCTATGACTAGCGCGTTATTAGTTCACTACCCTGAGCTATTCTCTGCTGGCGCTGTTATTGCGGGTTTACCTTATCCTTGCGCTAATAATTTAGCTAAAGCCATTTCCTGTATGAGAAATGGCCCTTCACAGTCCTCAAAGGAACTAGCTAGCTTAGCAAAGCAAGGTAACGAAGCCGTTAAAAAATGGCCGAGGCTTATTGTCATCACGGGCAGTAAAGATAAAGTTGTTAACCCTAAAAATTCCCACAGCTTGGCTTTGCAGTGGTCAAAGCTTTCAGAAAATTCGTTGAAACCTAGTAAAACCTCACTAGCAGATTATCAGCAAACGCTTTGGCAAAATAACGAAGAGTCTGTGCAAGTTAAGCTTGTTGAAGTCAATGAAATTGGCCACGGTTTAAGCGTTAATTCTAGTTACAAAAATAGAGATGCGAGTGCGGACTTTTTATATGAATCTTCGCTCGACAGCGCTATGAATATCATCGAATTTTGGTGGGTAAAAGATAAAAGTTGATAATATTCAGTCACTAACCTCTATGGTACTATAGTACAAATTAACTTTGTCTAGTTTTGTTATAGAGTTTAAACATCAGTAAAAACATCAAAAAAAATCTTAAAACAACTGATTCAATAAAATTATAATAAGGCACTAATATGAAACGCTATAACAAAAAATTAAGTTACCTCGCTTTAGCTATTGCCAGCGCGTTAACCACTAACATTGCCCTTGCAGAAGAAGCAAATGAATCAACAAGCGCCCAAGATAACCCTGGTCTTGAACGAATTGAAGTGACCGCACGTAAAACTGCTGAAAGCTTACAAAATGTTCCGGTGGCAGTAACCTCCATTGGCGCAGAGCAGCTTGAACAAAATGGCATTAGTGTCATGACTGAAGTTCAACAATTCTCACCAAATACTACTTTGCAAAGTAGCCGAGGTACCAACTCAACCTTAACTGCATTTATTCGTGGTGTAGGTCAAGATGATCCTTTATGGGGTTATGAACCTGGCGTTGGTATTTATGTCGACGATGTTTATATTGCTCGTCCACAGGGAGCAGTGCTTGATATCCTTGATGTTGAACGTATTGAAATATTGCGTGGCCCGCAGGGTAGTTTGTACGGTAAAAATACCATAGGAGGCGCGATTAAATATGTTACCAAAAAAATGTCTGGGGATGCCGAGTTTGACCTAGAAGCCACCTTTGGTAGTTACGCCCGTCAAGATTATAAAGTGGCCGGTAAAATTCCTGTTGTTGATGATAAATTATATGTTGGTTTTGCTTTAGCCAGCTTATCTCGTGATGGTTATGGTGAGTTTTTACAATCTGACTTGCCAGGACAAGACTTAGAAAACTATAACAAGGATGTTTTTGCTGGGCGCGCAACTATTGAGTTTACCCCGACAGATGATTGGTTTTTCCGTTTTAATTACGATAATACCCAAGATGATTCTAACGCTAAAGGTGGTTACCGTTTATTACCTAGTGTGGTTACCGATGCGCCTATACCTGACAGTGTGTATGACTCTTACACCAGTATGCCAACGTGGAATAGTGTTGAGTCAGAAGGCATGAGCTTAACGGCCGAGTATTTCATTAATGATTTCTGGTCGGTTAAATCAGTGACTGCTAGTAGAAGTAACTATTCAAAAACTAACATTGATTTTGATAATACCGCCGAACGTATTTTTGATGTACCAGCTATTTATGATGATGAGCAGTTTTCACAAGAGTTCCAGTTAAATTATGATTCTGACAATTTAAGCGTTGTTTCTGGTTTATATTACTTTGATGGTGAATCTTGTGGTCACTTCGATGCCATATTAGAGCATTTAGGCACAGTACTAGGTGCTGCTGGTTTAACGCGTGAGGTGACTGGCTGTAACAATAGCGAAAGTTATGCTGTTTATGCACAGGGCTCTTATAATGTTACCGAAAAACTTTCTTTTACCCTAGGGGCACGTTATACCCAAGAGGAAAAAGAAGCCGTAGTAAATAATGGCGTTGTTTTTGAAACAGTCTACCCTGAAAGTGGTTGGGTACCAGGTTATGAACGTGGTGATGTAGCATTCCCTGAAGTGTTAAACGACAGTGAAGATTGGTCACGTTTTTCACCGCGCGCAGGTGTTGAATATCAATATAGTGATGACATGATGTTTTTTGCTAGTTACTCACAAGGCTTTAAATCAGGTACCTTTAACCCGAGAGCTAGTGGTCCTGAGCCAGCGGTTGATCCAGAAATTGTTGACTCGTATGAGGTGGGTGTAAAAAGTGAGTGGAATGATAACTTACGGATAAATGCCACAGTATTCTACCTTGATCATCAAGACAGACAATTTGTGACTGTACTGCCTGTTGAAGGTGGTGATGGTAGTGAATTAAGCCAACGTTTAGGTAATATAGGTCAATCAACGGCATCAGGTCTTGAACTAGAAGTAAGTTATGCCGCAACGGATAGCCTAAATCTGTTCGCAACTCTAGGCTTGATAGACTCTTCGTTTGAAGAAGTTAACTCCTATGATAGCGATGGCAACCCAATGGACATCACCGATACTTTTACTATTACCAATACTCCAGAAACTACGGCTAATGTAGGTTTTACCTATAATATTGAAAGCGCAATTGGCGGTTTTGTTGTTAATGGTAACTACTATTACCGCAGTGAGTATGATCTGAACGTGACTGATAATTTATTAAGCCAAGATGGTTACGGTTTACTGAATGTGGGTGTTAACTGGTACAGCAATGAAGGTGATTGGACCGCGGCGCTTCACTTTAAGAATATTACAGACGAGGAATATCTTGTGGGTAACTACGCCTTCTTAGGTGAGCAAAATACAGATGGTAGCTATCAGCCTGGTTTAGGTGGTGATACTACGCTAATTGGTTACTATGGCGACCCTGCTACGGTGTCTTTAACCATTGGTTACCAGTTCTAAGTATTGACTTGATTAATGTAGGACAATACCAAGTCGTGAATTCAGAGTAAAAAGAGCTGGCACTTGCCAGCTCTTTTTTTCATACTGGGTTAATAATCATGTAGGAGCGTTAAATGTCACAAGCAAAAGTTATTATTGCCGATGATCATCCGTTATTTCGTACGGCTCTTAAACAAGCCATCATTGAATGTATTGATGATGCTGGCACGTTAGAAGCCGACAACTTTGGTGAGTTATTAATTGCTATTGAAGCCACCCCAAGCTTAGAAATAGTCTTTCTCGATTTGCATATGCCAGGTAATGATGGTTTTACCGGACTTACTCAGCTGCAAAACCATTACCCCGATTTAGTGGTGATTATGGTGTCTTCTGATGATAATGATGAGACCATGCAAAAAGCGATTAACTTTGGTGCAGCGGCATTTATTCCTAAGTCAGCCGACTTGACCACCATCGCCCGTGCGATTGATACAGTATTGATGGGTGATATTTGGTTACCTGAATTGATAGAAAAAAATGAAGGCCAACAAACCGCACTTGCTCATCAAAAACTAGCTAAACAGCTAGGACAATTAACGCCACAACAGTACGTAGTGCTAACTCAAATTGCTGATGGTCAACTTAATAAGCAGATTGCTTATGAGCTCAACATTAAAGAAACTACAGTGAAAAAACATGTTTCCGCTATTTTGGAAAAATTGGAAGTAAATAATCGAACCTTAGCAGGGCTTGCTTATCAACAACTGATGTTGGCGCCAACAGAGAATGTTAATAGCCCCATCTAAATGTTTATGAAAAAACACCTAACTACTCTTAGTTAGCGGATAATCATTTGCCTAATTAAGCGTTTTAACGCTAATGATTTAACTGGTTTTCGTAAAAAGAGAAAATTCGCATCACTAGTATGTTGCCTAACTTGTTCAGAAGGATCGGCAGAGCAGATAACACAAGGGCTTTGCCAATGCTCTTTGAGTAATAAGTTAGTTACTAAATCCACGCCATTAGTATCATTATCGAGATGGTAATCAGCAATGATAAAGTGAGCGGGTTGTTGCATTTTATTCACAACCTTAGTTAGCGAGGCTTGATCTTTCGCGGTATAAACTACACAGCCCCATTCAATTAACTGCGAAGATATAGCTGTTAACATCAGCGCATCATTATCAATAACTAATACTGACATATCGGCAAAATCTTGATTGACAGTACTGGTGTTATTAATGTCATGAATTGCTATTTTTTCCGCTACGTTATTCAACTCTTTGCCCGTTATTTTACTCGGTAGATTGACAGCGTTATGCTCAATTCTCGGTAACTCAACCATAAAGCAAGTGCCTTTTCCTACAGTCGACTTAAGTGATATTTTCAAATCGAGTAACGAAGCCATACGTTCGGCAATGGCTAAGCCTAAGCCTAGACCTGGTATCTCACGGTTTTGCTCTAATCGCTCAAACTCTTGAAAAATGCTTAGTTGCTTATCTGCGGCTATACCGGGGCCGTTATCCCAGACCTCGATGCGAACGACGTCTTTTTTGTGGCGAACACCTAAGACTATTTTGTTGGTAATACCGGCTTTGTCACCGGTTTTATCACGGCAATAATGTACTGCGTTTGATAAAAAATTTTGTAGTATTCTACGTAACATACGTTTGTCGGAATTTACCCAGGTTGAACTAGGTTGATAGCTAAAACTAATGTCATCTTGCAGAGCTAAAACGGTAAACTCATTCTTTAACGGTATTAATAACTCATCTAAAGCAAAGTGGTTCTTCTCAATAATATCTAAGTTATTATCGAGACGTGAGATTTCGACTAAATCTGACAGTAGCGCTTCAACAACATTCAATGAATCGTCAATATTATTAGCCAGTTGTGCTAACTCGTCATTTTCGACTTTCTTTTTTAACATAGAAGTAAATAGTGACAGCGCATTAAAGGGCTGCATTAAATCATGGCTAGCAGCAGCTAAAAAACGTGTTTTACTGCTGTTGGCCGCTTCAGCTTCTGCTTTAGCACGTCTCAGCTCTTGGGTTCTTTCTTCGACACGTCTCTCTAAACTTTCGTTGGCTTTTTGTAAGGATTTTTCTGCTTCAATATGAGCGGTAATATCAGAAAATGTGCTAACAAAGCCGCCACCAGGCATTGATTGGCCTCTAATTTCTAATACTACGCCATTAGGCATAGAACGCTGAAAGTAATGGTTATGTCCCATACGCATATGCTCAATACGTCGGGTAATTAAACTTTCACCTTCAACGATTTTACTTGTACTAGCACCTACCTCAGTACCTGTACCCGTAATTATGCCCTTGGCTATGTTATAACGTAATAACTCTTCAACAGGTTTTCCTGCGCTGACAAAGCCTTCAGGATAATCAAGCAATTGAATATAGCGTTGATTCCAAGCAACTAAGCGCATATCAGCGTCAATAACGCTAATACCTTGTTCAATATTCTCCACCCCTGACTGTAATAACTCGCGGTTAAAACGAAACATTTGGTTGGCTTCATCGACAATGCTTACGACATCTTCTAGCGGCATATCCTGAGACGTTGAGGCTGCTTTCATTACCATGCGTGTTGAAGCTGAGCCTAGTACACCCGAAAGCTGTAGACGAGTGTATTCAATATTATTTTCGTTTTTTCCACTACTTTTAGCAAAGGTAATTAACGCTTCAGCAGCAGGTTTATCAATAAAGCGTACTAATAAACTATATAAGTCATCGAGGGATAAATGCCGTTCAAACTGGTTTTGGCTTTTATTAACAAAATACTCGGCTTGTAGTTTTTCACCGACACTGCGTTGGCTGATTAATGAGACGACAACGTAACAGATTACGTTGAGCAGCAAACTGTAAAAAACACCATGACTAGTACTATCTAAAAAATCAACGCCAAAGAGGGCGGTAGGCTTTAACCAAGTCATTTGCCATAAACCTGTTTCAATCCATTGGCTTGATGGAATTAATGCTGGTAATAACAAGGTATAGAGCCAGACGATACTACCGACAATTAACCCGGTTAATGCTGCCTTTGCATTAGCTTTACGCCAGTACAAAGCACCGATGGTAGCTGGAGCAAATTGTGAAAGTAAAACAAATGATAATAAGCCGATAGTAGCGAGGTGATTTTGCTGAGCAATGATACGTTCGAAAATGAACGCGAGCAGTAAAATAATGGCGATAGAACCACGGCGTAAGTTGAGTAACAGCCCTGACATTTGCTGCTTTTGTTTAGTATTAAATAAACGAAATTTTAATACTAATGGTGTTAAGACTTCGGTTGATACCATGGTACTCAATACAATAGCCGCCACTATTACCATGCTAGTTGCTGCCGCTAGGCCACCAATATAAACCGTAATACCAAGCCAAGCTTGCTGGTAAAAAAGCGGGATCGTTAACACATAAGTATCGGCATCTACACTACCGCCGGGAAATGTTAGCTGCCCAGCAATAGCGATAGGTAAAATAAAAACATTAATGAGTAACAGGTATAAAGGAAACAGCCAACGGGCAGTTTTTAACTCTTGTTGATGATGATTTTCAATCATCATCATATGGAACTGCTGTGGCAGGATAAATATGGTGATAGCACCTAACACTGCTTGTGCTACAGCAAGATAAACAGAATGAGTACCAGTAAATGAACTGATGTTTTCACGTTGGCTGATTAGGTCGGTAAAACCATCAAAAACATAGAAGGTGGCAAAAATACCGACAGCTGTTAAGGCAAACAATTTAATAACTGAGCTAAAAGCGATTGCCAGCACTAAACCTTGATTTTGCTTATTGGCTGCTATTTGGCGCGTACCAAATAAAATACTGAAAAAGATAAGTACGATAGTCACCACAAAGGCAGTGCTGATACCCGACTGATAAGTACCGGTTAATAGATCAAAACTGGTACTGATGGCGCGAAGTTGTAGCGCAATATAGGGAATAATACCCGTTAGCGCAACCAGGGTAACCAGCGCAGCGACTTTAGGCGAACGGTCGTAGCGAAAGGCAATGAAATCAGCAATGGAAGTTAAATTTTGCTGCTTAACGATCAGGAGAATTTTGTGTAGCATTGGCCAAGCCAGTACTAAACAAAGGATAGAACCGATATAAATTGGTGCGAGCCATGCCCCTGTGGTCGCTGCTTGTCCTACTGTGCCGTAAAATGCCCATGAGCTACAGCTAACGCCCAGAGATAAGCTATAAACCCAAGGTTTACAGCTCCAATTTTCAGATGCTTGATTTTGTCCCCAATGGGCAACAATAAAAAGCACTGCCAAATATGCAATGGACAGTACAGTGATAAGCCAAGTATCGAGAGAAAGCCAAACTAACAAGAACTGTCCTTTATGATGTGATCTGTCCCAAAATAATGTATCAAGCGATTAACTCACTTAAGCTAGCGATTAATATGAATATATAACCCTATGGTTAGCATAACATGCCTTATATAACGGGGTAGTGAACTAAGGTAGTAGTTATTTGCTAACAGTCATACGCTAATCTAAAGGTAAATATTTACCTTGATTAGAAACTATCATATATGAAAATCAGTAACAAATACTTGGTTGAAGCCATTGTTTTTATTAGTTATGTACTATTTGCTATGGCTTGGGTCGGCGGCACAGCAAGTATGGGACAAATAATGTCGGCTATGCACATTGATAGTTTAGCTTCTGCTAGCTTTATCAGTGGCGCGGTAACCTTGGCAAAAATTGTGGGTACGTTCGCTGCTGCTTGGTTCGCGTTAAAGTTTGGACTTAAGTACGCATTCTTTATTGCTAGCTTGTTGATAGCCATTGGTTTATTAACGCCATTCGCTCCTAATTATGAATTGTTATTGCTAAGTCGATTCCTGATGGGGTTAGGTGGAGCGTTCATGATTGTCTACTTCAACCCTATTGTTATGCAATGGTTTCCAGTTAATGAACGCCCTGTTATTAATGGTCTTAATGCGGTTGCATTTAATATTGGTACGGGTGTAGTGTTATGGAAAATGACAGAAATCAACCAATTCACTGGGGACTGGAAAGTGAGTTTGATTAGCTTTTCAATAGCTAGTTTGTTGTTAAGTTTTGTTTGGTTATTGGTAAAGTTTGAACCTGAGGCTCAGGGACACGATCTAGAGAATCAACCCATTGAAAATTACAGTTATATTGATGGCCTAAAGGATAAATTCATTTGGGCTTATGGCTTAACTTATTCGGGCTTATTGGCATTTTATATTTGTCTATTTACTTTTTACCCTAAAGCCGGCATTAGCCAAAGTAAGTGGGTGATAGGTTTTGGTATTGTGGGTACATTAGCGGGCATTATTTACAGTAAAAAAATGCCACTTCGTTTGCCTGTTATTCGATGGTCTGGTGCTATGATGGTACTGACTATTATTGGCGTATCTTTTAGCAGTAGTGTTTGGTTACAAACCCTATCTGCCATTGTGCTAGGATTTTTTATTTTCTTTCCTATCACTGCGCTGGTTTCTATTCCTCATGAGTTACCTAAAATGACAGGGCAACGTATTACCGTGGTATTTAGTTTTTTCTATTCAATCAGCTACTTACTTTCTACGGTTGTCTTATGGGTATTTGGTAAGTTAGTGGATATGAATCAAGGTGATTATACCGCTTCATTTATTCTCATTTCATTAATAAGTAGTACCTTTTTTATTGGCAGTTTTTTCTTGCCTGAAACGGGTAAGGTTAAAGAATTAACAATCAAGGACAAATTATGCGCGGAATAATATCTCCCAAGTTAGTACCACTTCTTGAGCAAGCAAATATTGCGATTGCTGCGGCCAAAGCAACAAGACAGGGTTTTAGTGCTGAATTAGTTAGACAGGGCTTAGATAATTTATCAGCACTCATTGGTTCAGGGCCAGATATTGCTATAGTAAAAGATGATTACTTAGCGACCTCTAGCCATAATATTCCTGTTCGTATTTATAATCCCGCGCCTAATGAAGTGTTGCCAGTATTACTGCATTTTCATGGCGGCGGACATATGTGTGGCAGTATCGATTTATATGACCCCATTAGTCGTAAACTCGCGCTTGCTACTCAGGCTATTGTTATTTGTGTCGATTATCGATTAGCACCTGAATACCCATATCCAGCAGGGGTGGATGATTGTCAGCAAGTACTCGAACACTATCAAAGTTTACTGAAAAATATGAAATATAGTGATGAACTTTATATTGCTGGTGATAGTGCTGGCGGTGCCATCTGTACTAGTTTAGTGATGAATAACTTAGCTAATGAAGAAACTAACGACTCGGTAAAAATTGATAAACAAATTCTGATTTATCCAAGTGTGGATTACACCATGGTTAGCGCTTCTATTGATGAAAATGGCCAAGGATTTTTATTAGAAAAAGATAAAATTCTTTGGTATTTTCAGCAATACTTTCAAGTAATTAGCTCTGACCAAGACGAGGTTACGCAAGCTAAAATAGTGAAAGCATCTCCATTGCTCGGTAAATTTTCTTCCAATATGCCAACAACCTTGGTTATTACGGCAGGGTGTGACCCCCTCAGAGATGAAGGTGTCGCTTATGCTAAATCGTTAGAAGAGGTCGGTGTCATTGTTGAGCACCACTCTTTTGATGGAATGACTCACGCCTATATGTTACTTGACGAATTAGTTAGCGATGAGTGCCAACAAACTTATCAGTTCATTGATCAATTTGTTAAAGCAGGTAGTAATGAGCAATAATTTTTTACTTTTCTTTTAGTTAACTCAACCAGTTTAAAACTGGGGATTGAAAAGCCTCGCTATTGAGGCTTTTGACCAAGGGGAATAATACCCTCTTGAATGACAGTTAACTTTGGCATAAAGGGAATGTCGATATCTAATTTGGCCTTCAGTTGGTAGCTGATATCTTGTCCTTTACTATGCATAAGCGCTCTTATCACCTTGAACCCACCCATTAAACTAGTTGAAACAGGAACCACAAAGCGTGACTCACCGTAAGCTCCTGCAGTGGGAATATTTGCGGCAACACCATGGGCTAATGCCTCTCCTGCAACATTCAGTTGATAGCTAATACCATTGAACGGCAATTCAAAATTATTAGGGTTAGTTAATTTCAAGCCTATTTCAAAATTTTGTTCGAAACCATTAGCTGGCAAAGCCTTAAAAGAAACCAACTCGATACTGGGCTCTTCGTAGTCAAGATTCATGGTGGCGCAGCCAGACAGAAAAAATAGTGCAGCCACGAAAAATAAACGTATGGGCAGCGCTCTAGTTATAGTCATTCTTTATCCTTGGGAAGTAATTTGGTTCAACTTATATTAAAAGGGTAATGATTAGTACATCTTTCTCGTTATGATTCTATTATTCACTAAACAGCTAGCTACTGATATTACTGAGAGTTATCACTAATATGCCACGAATATTTAATTATAAAATAGATGGAAAAATATTTAAATCAATTCTCTTCTTAGCTGCTACAAAGTAGTCATTGGATAATGACCTGAATATCGGGTTAATGTCTGTATATTAGAGACATTAACCACAGTGAAAGGGGGATGAAACAGGTATTTTAAAAAGGCTTGTTATTGAGCTGTCCAGGCGCCATCCATAGGTAATGATGAGCCGGTAATGCTGCGGGCACTATCACTGCAAAGAAAAAGGATGAATTCACCAATTTGACGAGGCGCCATCATTTCAGGAACAGGCTGTTTGGCTGTAATAAGTTGGTATCTTGCTTGTTCAAAGCTAGTACTTTCTTTATTGGCAATCTCAGTGATTTGATCATTGATAAGTGGCGTATCTACCCAGCCAGGGCAAATAGCATTGGCGGTAATGCCATGTTCAGCGCACTAAAGAGCAACAACTTTGGTTAGCCCAACAATGCCATGTTTTTCTGCACAATATGCGACTTTATTTTTAGAAGCAACAAGACCATGAACGGAAGCAATATTAATAATTCTGCCCCATGAGTTGGCTTTCATACCAATTTTAGGGAGATCTTGTGATTAACGGAGGTATACCTGAAATGCAGTATAATTGATTTCATCTGTTTACGAAGAATTTGGTTGAGTAAATGACGAGTAACTACTCGCCATTTCTCTGTCTGGTCTTTAGATAAATTAGCTGAGTGTTACTGGCGGCACTTAACAGCAGGGTTAATATTGATAATACCTGCTTCGTTGATCGTGGCTATTTTGCCATCCTGTTTTAGTATCGCTAACCTAGTATCACCAATTGAGCGTACATAGGTAAGTAGGTAACCAAATTGACCTAGGGTACATACAGCATATTGCTGGCTTAAGTTAAGCATGTCCCACATAGTGTCTTTATCATGATCTTGTTGTCTGCTATCAGTCATGAAAGCGGTAACAGGGGTAAAGTTACTGTGTTGTCTTAAAGTATTTAACATAATATCTGTCTCACTCTTTAGTTAGTGATGAGATATTATCTAAGTTTTGGAAGGAATGTTGTAGGCAATTGTTAGCTTGTTGTTACCATTTGTATGGTTAGTATTTGAACAGTAATGAAAACGTTCAAAGAAATTTACTACTACCTTGAACGTTCTAATGATGCAGTTCTTAGCGCTGATGCTATTTTGAGTTTTCTACTACTTGTGCTTCTGCTTGTTGTTCTTTGATTTTGGCTTCTTTAATACGCCATTTTTGTAATTCGGCGTAATAGTGATCCCAAACACAAGGATTACAGGCACCACCACCACAGCAATCATCATCTGCTGGAGCTATTGGTTTTTCATGGGAATTCGACATATGCTTTGTTAACTCAAAATAAGTGGAGTTTTTACTTATACCAATCGTGCAAATAAATTAATTCGTTTGATATTAGATTTATTACCTTAGAATAACAAAAAGCTCTGCAATTGCAGAGCTTTTATTTATTCAGACTTGAGTATTAGTTAGCCAAGTTCAGCTAATTTGTGCTCTAAATAATGAATATTAGCGCCGCCATTAACAAAACCTTGATCATTTAAAATATCTTGATGCAAAGTAATGTTAGTTTTGATGCCATCAATCACTAACTCTGATAAAGCGTTACGCATACGCGCTATAGCTACATCACGGTTATCACCCCAAGTAATTAGCTTACCAATCATAGAGTCATAATGTGGAGGAACAGAGTAATCAGCATAAATATGTGAATCCCAACGTACGCCTAAACCACCTGGTGGGTGGAAACGTGTAATTTTACCCGGTGAAGGAATAAATGTACGAGGATCTTCCGCATTAATGCGACATTCAATAGAGTGACCTGCAATCTTGATGTCATCTTGGGTATAAGATAACGGTTGCCCAGCAGCAACACGAAGTTGCTCTTTGATCAAATCAACACCAGTGATCATTTCAGTTACTGGATGCTCAACCTGAATACGTGTATTCATTTCAATGAAGTAGAATTCACCATTTTCATACAAAAATTCAAAGGTACCAGCGCCGCGGTAGTTAATATCAATACAAGCTTTACAACAACGTTCACCAATTTTAGCGCGCATTTCAGGAGTAATACCTGGAGCAGGAGCTTCTTCTACTACTTTTTGATGACGACGTTGCATTGAACAATCACGTTCACCTAGATGAATTGCACCGCCTTTGCCGTCAGCCATTATTTGAATTTCAACATGACGTGGATTTTCAAGGAATTTTTCCATGTAAACCATGTCATTTTTGAAAATAGTACCGGCTTCTTTTTTGGTTAAAGCAATTGATTCTACTAATTCTGCTTCATTACGCACAACGCGCATACCACGGCCACCACCACCACCAGCGGCTTTAACGATAATAGGGTAACCAATGCGTTTAGCATGGGCTTTATTTGCTTCGTCATCGTCATTCAATGGGCCGTCAGAACCGGGTACACAAGGTACACCAGCTATTTTCATTGCTTTTATAGCTTGAACTTTATCACCCATAATACGGATGCTTTCTGCTTTTGGACCAATAAAGGCAAAACCAGAGTTTTCAACTTGCTCGGCAAAATCTGCATTCTCAGCAAGAAAACCGTAACCAGGATGAATTGCGACAGCATTAGTCAATTCAGCTGCAGTAATAATTGCAGGAATATTAAGGTAACTATCGGGTGCTGGTGCTTTACCAATACAGATGGTTTCATCAGCTAATAATACGTGTTTAAGATTTTTGTCAGCAGTTGAATGAACCGCTACAGTTTTAATACCTAACTCTTTACAAGCACGTAATATTCTTAAGGCAATTTCGCCACGGTTGGCGATAACAACTTTATCTAACATGGAATAACCCTTCTGGTTAGGCTTATTCAATGATGAATAGCGGTTGGTCAAATTCAATGGCGTCTTCATTTTTAGCTAAAACTTCTTTAATAACGCCAGACTTATCAGCTTCAATTTGGTTCATCATTTTCATTGCTTCAACAATACAAAGAGTATCGCCAGCATTTACATGCTTACCAACTTCAGCAAACGCTGGAGCGTCAGGTGAAGCAGAAGCATAGTAAGTACCAACCATTGGAGAACGAACGATATGACCAGTAATTACTGGCGCAGCGGCTTCAACAGGTGCTGCTGCAACTGGGGCTGCCATAGGAGCTGCTTGCATCATTGGAGCTGCTTGCATCATTGGAGCTGCTTGCATCATAGGAGCAGCTTGCATAGCTACAGCACCACGGCTTATACGTACTGATTCTTCACCTTCAGAGATCTCTAATTCATTGATACCAGACTCTTCAACTAGTTCGATAAGTTTTTTGATTTTACGAATATCCATTGGGACACCTTAATTTGAGTGACTAAAAATAATATATTTTAAATATAAGTTAATGATTGGTCATTAACTGTTACGGTTTGTTATTAGTTCTTACTTATCTACTTGTGCTTTACTTAGGTATGTATAGGCAGCATCTAGAGCAAAGCTATAACCTTGCGCACCAAAACCACAAATAACACCTGTGGCAATATCAGATAAATAGGAATGTTTCCTGAAAGCTTCACGCGCATGCACATTTGACAAATGTACTTCGATAAAAGGTATGGCAACAGAAAGTAAGGCATCTCTTATCGCTACACTGGTATGTGTAAAAGCGGCAGGGTTGATGATAATAAAATCTACTTGTTGATAGCCATTATGAATAGCATCGATTAATTCATGCTCAGCATTTGATTGCAGGTGTTTTAACACAATATTTTTTTGATCAGCTTGCAAGCTTAGCTCAGCTATAATCTCGGATAGGCCTTGATTGCCATAAATAGTAGGCTCTCGCTTACCAAGCATATTCAAGTTTGGGCCATTTAACACTAAAACAGTAAACTTTGCGCTCATCTTCTGTTAAAACACCATTAAAAATTAATTTCCCTAATAATTACACAAAATGACGTCGCTGTGAATAAAAAAAAGCATCATTTCTCTGTTTTTTTTGTTATTGGCGATAATAGTCGTGTTTTCGAAGAATATAGCAGCAAAGTACTGGTCAAACCTCTTTTAGGTGCATGTAAATGTTGATTTTTTGTTTATTTGAGCTATCATTATCAAGTTATTTTTATTATTACATTGATTTTAAATAGTTTTTTACATTTGTTCGGTTTCATTGTAAGGGATCCCTTATTAAATATTATTCTCTCGTTATTGTTCTCATCTTTGCCTGCCTTGTCTCTTCACAAGTTTTAGCCATTGAGATAGTAACTCATCCACAAGTTACTGAAATTAGCTTAACAAAATCACAACTACGGCGTATCTATACAATGCGTCAATTGCGTTGGAGTGATGATAGTGCAATTAATGTCTTTGTATTACCGAGTCAGCACGATCTCCATCAACGATTTGCTAAAGAACGATTACAAATATTTCCTTATCAGCTTAATCGTATCTGGCATAAATTAACTTACTCAGGGTTAGGTGTTGCACCTACAGTTGTTGCTTCTGAACAAGAACTTATTCAAGCGGTCACTAAAACACCCGGAGCTATCGGTTATATAGATGACGAAACGTTAAAAAAGATAAAGCAAAATAAAAGTTCTAAAAGAATAAAAACCCCTGATATGGAAGCAGGTCAGCAGGCTAGTGGTAAAGGAGTAGTAAATGTTATCAAAATTAAAGACTAATGCTGCAGTTGAAATATCTAACAGAGTTAATAATTTGTATTGTTTTAGACTGTTTGTTTTCCGAGCTGTAATGCTTGCAGTAATCTTTACTGGCTCTTTCTCAGGAACGACACAGGCTGAAGAAAGTGAAACCTATTCTAATTCGCAAGACTTTCAATTGCATGGTTTTATCTCACAAGGGATAATTGATGTTAATGGTAGTGATTTTGTAAATGATGATGGCGAAGTGTCTACAGAATTAACTGAAATAGGCCTTAATGCTTCTTATCAATTATCGGATAATTTTCGTCTTGCTGGGCAAGTGGTTTACTTAGATGGTGGAAATCGTTACTCACAAGGTGCAAGAATTGATTATGCATTAGTAGACTGGTCGGCGTTTACCAATGAACATTGGCAAGCCAATGTGTATGTAGGACGTTTTAAAAACAATCATTGGCTCTACTCTAGTTCTAGAGATATTCCTTTTGCTAGGCCCAGTATAATTTTACCGCAATCAGTATATTTTGATGGTTTTAGAGATATTGCTGTAGGTAGTGATGGAATTGCAACTAAAGTTAGTTATAGTACTGATGACTATGGCAATTTCGATTGGCAATTAAGTTATGGTAAATCACCTATTTCAGATGAGCAGACAAAAAATATTTTAAGTGAATTTGCTCAAGGAAGTGCTGAGCAAAATTATGATGCTCAAACAAGTTTGTATTGGCAACCTGCATTTTCACCCTGGCGTTTTGGTATTTCATTGCTAGATGCAGGATTTAGCTATAGCCAAGGAAACGCAGAAAGTGGTGATATGTTTTCTGATAGTGATTTTAATTTTCAATTTTATACTATGAACGCTATGTATGAAGGTGAGAACTGGGAATTTAGCGGTGAAATATATCAACAGCGTTTTACTATCGATGGTTTTTATTACCCAGGATTTCAACATGATAGTATTGGGCAAGGCTTTTACTTACAGACGCGCTATAAATTAACGCAAAAAGTAACGTTATTAGCACGCTATGAAGACTTTTATCTGAATAAAGATGATAAAGATGGCAAGAAAATGGAACAAGCCACAGGTGGCGCAATTCCTTATTACTTCGGCTTTCATAAAGATATCACGTTAGGACTAAATTACGATATTACCAGTAATTTTAGTGCTCGCATGGAATATCATTGGGTAAATGGCGCAGGTCGACTCACACCTGTAGTAGTGCCTAATACCCAAATTAATGACACCGAAGATTGGCAAATGTGGGCTATTCAGTTGATGTATTGGTTTTAGAAGTAGTGTTATGAATATAAAATTTGTTGGTGTACCAACCAAGCTTTTGGTACTAATAGTCTCAACCTTACTGCTTTTAGCAGTAGGGTTTTCTTCGTTATCCTATTGGCGTTTACAAGCCGATTATAAAGAGTTTCAGCAAAATAATATCGTCCAAGGTCAAGTGCAAGTTAATCTGCATAACAGTATTTTGCGTACTAAAATAACCGTTTGGTTAGAGTCATTCACCGATTTGATTCAATTATCAGAACAAGACGACTTTTCTAATTTAGCTCTGCAATTAGAGAAGCAATATGATGCATTACAATTACACCTTAATGTTGAAGATATTTGGCTAGTGGATGAGAAACAAAATATTTTATTCGCAACCAATGACTTCCCTGCAGTAGTGCAAGATAACATTGCACAAGTCTTTAGATTACAAGAACCAGAACATCGAATATATTGCCCACAAAGCTGTCAATTGTTATTGAGTTTACCTTTGCTCAATAAGCAAGGAGATATGGTTGTTGTGACTATGAGTACTTCACTGATTGATATGCTGTTTGCTTTGAAAACAACTTTAGATAGAGATGTTGCTGTTATCAGCATGCCCGCTAAAGGTGAAATCGACTCGTCCTCAGCTAAAGTGATTTCGGCATCTAATATGAGACTAACAGAGTCTCTATTAGCGATGGATAAACCTAATTCGACACTTAATCAAGTATTAGAGCAGGGCTTACACTTAGATTTAGGAAAAAATAGTTACTTGATAAATCTATTAACCTTATCAAAGCAAGCCGAACAAGGTTTTTATCTCGCTTTAATTGATGATGTGACAGCCTACAAAGCAAAGAATGATGCATACCAAAAGCGTTTTATATTATCTTTGAGTCTTATTTTTAGTTTACTAGCAGCATTTGTTTACTTTATTTCTAGTCCATTTACTAAGCGATTGTTACTGCTATCTAATGCGCTACCTTTATTAGCACAAAAAAAGTTTGATCAGTTTAGACAAGTTGATCTAAAAAGACCTCGCATGTTTGCGGATGAATTAGATGTATTAGCTCATTCATCCGAAGAGCTCAGCTTTGAATTAGAACAACTCAACTTAGTCGTAGAGCAAAAAACCAAAGAGTTAGAAAACATTGCGATGTATGATTTGCTGACGGGTTTGCCTAATCGTAATATGCTCAATTATCAACTGCGTAAGTCATTAGCTAATATTGCTCGCCATAAAAGTGGTGTTGCTGTGTTGTTTCTCGATTTAGATGACTTTAAAAAGGTTAATGACAGTAATGGTCACAATATTGGTGATAAGTTACTCATTCAAGCTGCAGAACGTGTAAGGGTAAGTGTTGGTGAACTAGATTTAGCTAGCCGTTTTGGTGGTGATGAATTTGTTATTGTGTTGAGTCATCTAAATAGTGTAGATGAAGCTATCGAAGTTGCAGAAAAGGTACTATTACAATTTAAAGAGTCGATAAAACTTGGCTCTAATATATTTTATGTTTCAACGAGTATCGGTATTGCTTATACAGAATCAGCGATAGAAAAGTCGGATGATTTGATCAGTCATGCTGATATCGCCATGTATGAAGCAAAAGATAATGGCGGTGGTCAATATCATATTTATCACCAAGAGATGTTTCAACGTGTCGCTCATAGGGTAATGCTTGAAGGTGAAGTCAGACAAGCGCTAGCTAAGCAGCAGTTCAGTCTAAGCCTACAGCCGCAGATATGTGCAAAAACTAAAAAGCTGTATGGTTTTGAAGCACTATTACGCTGGCAACACCCTGAACGAGGAATGATCTCACCAGAGGACTTTATTCCTATTTTAGAAAACTCTCAGCATATGATTGAATTAGGTTATTGGATAATTCGTCGATGTTTTGAGTTAGTAATAAGTATCAAAGAATACGGACTAGAAAATATACGTATCGCGATTAATTTATCTGCGGGACAGTTTATGGATGCTAATCTACCGCATTTCCTAAACGATTTATTAGTAGAATTCTCATTAACAGCGAAAAACTTTGAGTTAGAACTTACTGAGCAAACGTTAGTGAAAGATATGGATCATACCATCGCTATGATGGAGTCCTTGAAAGTTATTGGCTTTAGTTTTGCCATTGATGATTTTGGTACGGGTTATTCATCGTTAGCGTATTTAAAGAAAATGCCTGTAGATGTTATTAAAATAGATAAAAGTTTTATTTTTGGCATGTTAGAAAATCATTCTGACTTTCAAATTATCACTTCAACTATCGCAATGGTTAAAAACTTAGGTTTGACGGTAGTAGCAGAAGGGGTAGAGACACAAGCACAGTTGCGTAGCTTAACTGAAAATGATTGCGATATTATTCAAGGCTATTATTATTCTAAGCCTATCCCGGAGAAAGACTTGTTTACTATGCTAGACAAGCAAACAACAAAAGGCTATTGGAAAGTAGCCAAGAAAATTCAGCCTGACCTATCAGCAGATAAGTCTGCTTGAGTTGATTTTTCTTAAGTAATGCCATTGTCATTAAGTTTGTGATTTCGTTATGTGTAGATAAATTAAGGCAAGATATTCAATTGACCAATAACTGGCTATTGGGTTTGAGAGTAACGCGGTTTTAGAGTATTTAACTTACAGAAGTGGACAGTAATTTAATGAGAATGGTATAAAGCCAGCCTAAGCTGAGGCTGACTTTATTTAGATTGACTATACTTCTCAACTATTAACGTGACTATTTAAATATAGACTTCACGTGGGCACTAAACTCAGCGGCTTTCATAAAACCTGTGGTACGTTGCTTAGTTAATTCTTTTCCTTGTAAATCAAAAAACAGAATAGAGGGTAGACCCAATATCGTATAGTGCTGCACAAGCTCTGCATTATCGGTCGAGTCGAACTCTGTCATGTCAATTTGCAACCACACACTATTACTCAATGCCTTTTGTACATCGGCATCTACGAAAGTATATTTTTCAAACTCTTTACAAGCAATACACCAATCAGCGTACAAATCTAACATTACTGTTTTGCCCTGCATGTTGGCTTTTTTCACTTCATCTTCTAGTTGCGCTAAAGACGTTACTTGTTTAAAACTAGCGTGCTGAGCATCATTGGTAACAATGTTATTGCTTGGATAGACTAACTGGTAAGTAAGGTTAGCACCAAAAAACAACATCAAAAATATGATTAGGGAGCGTAAGCCATACCAAAAACCTTTTCCTTGTTGATCAATTTGCGCTGCTGCGTGATTTTGGTTAGCAACATAGAAGTAGCTCGCACTGACTAATATCAATAATGCCCATAACGCTTGGCTAGCAACTTCAGGGATAAAGCGCTCTAATAAAAATACCGGTACAGCAAGCAATAGTAGGCCGAAAATATTTTTGATGATATCCATCCAAGCACCAGCTTTAGGCAGTAATTTACCACCGGAGCTACCTAAAATAAGTAAAGGTAATCCCATACCTAAACTTAATGCATATAATGCAGAGGCACCTAAGACTACGTCGCCTGTTTGAGATATATAGAGCAATGCGCCTGTAAGTGGTGCCGTTGTGCAAGGAGATGCAACTAAGCCTGAAATAACACCCATCATTAGCACGCCAGTAATTGAGCCTCCTTTTTGCTTATTACTCATTGTATTTAGTTTGTTTTGCCAGCTAGCAGGTAAGGCTAAATTAAAGACACCAAACATTGATAGTGCTAAAAATATAAATAAGACACTGAGACCGATTAATACTATTGGATGTTGAAAAACTGCTTGGAACTTCGCTCCAGCCAATGCAACAACTACGCCTAAAAGAGTGTAAGTTACTGCCATACCTTGTACATAGAAAAAAGATAAGGTGAATGCTTTTTTAGTTGTTAACTGCTTACCTTGTCCAACAATAATACCCGTTAAAATAGGGTACATAGGGAAAACGCAGGGCGTGAATGACAATAATAAGCCGCCAACAAAAAATGCAACGAGCGTTAATAATAAGCTATCTTGCTTGAGCATGTCAGATAACTGATGCTGTTCACTTTTTTTAACTACAGCCTGGCTTGTCTGACGGTCTACATCTTTATTAGGATTTCCTAAGGATGATGCAGCGGCAATACGATCATCCGCAATAAATTTGCTTAACTTAATTACCTTACTGGTTGGTGGGTAACATAAACCTTTTTCGGCACAACCCTGGTAAGTAATTTTGATACTGGCATCATTTGATACGTTTTCTAGGTTTATGGTAAATGCTAATTTATCAGTAAATATTTTTTGTACACCAAAAAACTCGTCTTCATGGTCTATGCCATCAGGTAATAAAACCGCGGTAAACTTGGTGTTTTCACCTTTAAATTTAAATTGATGACGGTAAAGGTAATACTCAGGCGCAATATCGAAACTAACTTCTAGCAAGTTATTTTTCTGATAAAAATTAAAAGCGAATGCCTGATCAACTTTTAAAAATTCATCATCATTACTAAATAAACTGCTATTAGAAACATCAAAAATAGATTGCTTTTCTTGTGCTGCAGCGGGATTAAAAGTAAAAGCTGCTAACATCAGAAAGCATAGAGATAGTAAGTTTTTCATTAAGTCAACTTCAAAGAGTTAGTGATCCAGTTTAAATAATGTTTATCACCTTGCTGGATATTCAAGGCAATAATTTCCACCACGTCATACGGGTGTAATTGATTGATTCGATCACTTAGGGTGGCGAATTTATTTTCATCAGTTTTTATCAACAATTGTACTTCATTGTCGCAATGCAATTCATCTTGCCAACAATAAATAGAGGTAATATTTGGCACCATATTAACGCAGGCAGCAAGTTTTTCTGTCACCAATTGCTGAGCAATTTTTTTAGCTACTATTTCATCGGGACAGGTTGTTAATACTAATTGATACAAAATTGTTACCTATAGCTGTATTCCTATTGATAGTATACCTTGAGTATTAAGGAAAACTTAGGCTTCTATCAACTGCCCTTGAAAAAGACCTGTTTAGCCCAATATAAGTTTCATAGAAAATAAGGAATTATTATGTTTCAACTATTATTTGTACTTTTTATCATTATCCCTATCATCGAAATAACGGTGATTATGCAAGTGGGCGCTTTACTAGGATTGTGGCCAACAATCGCGATTGTTATTCTAAGTGCTTGGTTAGGTGCAAAATATGTACGCCAGCAAGGCTTGGCTACTTTACAATCGGTACAAACCAAAATGGCACAAGGTGAAATGCCATCGGGTGAAATAGTCACGGGTTTAATGTTATTAGTAGCGGGTGTTTTATTAGTAACCCCTGGTTTCGTTACCGATATCTTTGGTTTATTGTTATTAGTCCCTAGTGTGCGTGCGGCAATTGCCAATCAAGTACAAAAACATATTAAGGTCAACCAACTTGGTGGAGGCGCCTCTTTTCATCACAGCGCATCTGGCAATGTCTATCAGCATGAAAAGTCAGATGAACCTTTTACTTCATCAAATGAACCAATCTCACATCACCAAGGCGATACATTGGAAGGTGAATTTAAACGTAAAGACTAAGTTTTTTCAGTTTAGGACTTGTGAAGATTTATTTTATCCCCATTTCTATTATCAACAATCTGGTCGTTAATTATGACTAGTAAACTTACTAAATAACTTACTAATTAAATTAGTAATCTCAGGAGAGAGTTAATGAGCATTCGTCCACTACATGATCGTGTAATTGTTAAACGTAAAGACGCAGAATCAAAATCAGAAGGCGGTATCGTATTAATGGGTAGCGCTGCTGAAAAATCTACTCGCGGCGAAGTTATTGCTGTAGGTAATGGTCGTATTTTAGAAAATGGTGAAGTACGTGCATTAGACGTAAAAGTTGGCGATCAAGTTATCTTTAGTGAAGGTTACGGCGTTAAAACTGAAAAAATTGATGGTGAAGAAGTACTTATCCTTAGTGAGTCAGACATTTTGGCTATCGTAGAATAATTAAGAACTTAACTTGTCGCTAATACAACACAATAGCGACATCAAAAGTGCTCACTTACTAATGTAAGCTCCGCGCTTTTTCTTTGCTCTTGAGCCGATTCGCTTAAAGTAAAGCCCTAATATACTTAACATTGTTTTTTAAAACAGTGTCAATAAACAAAATTATAGGAATTAAATAACATGGCTGCAAAAGACGTATTATTTGGAAATGATGCACGAGCTAAAATGCTACGTGGTGTAAATGTATTAGCTGATGCTGTAAAAGTAACATTAGGACCAAAAGGTCGTAACGTAGTGATTGACAAATCTTTTGGTGGTCCAACAATCACCAAAGATGGTGTTACTGTAGCCAAAGAAATCGAACTTGATGACAAGTTTGAAAACATGGGCGCACAAATGGTGAAAGAAGTTGCTTCTAAAGCCAATGATGAAGCCGGTGACGGTACAACGACTGCAACTGTTTTAGCACAAGCCATTGTTAACGAAGGTTTGAAATCTATCGCTGCGGGCATGAACCCAATGGATCTTAAACGTGGTATCGACAAAGCCGTTATTGCTGCTGTTGCGGCATTACAAGATTCTTCTACCCCTGTAACTGATAACAAAGCGATTGAGCAAGTAGGTACTATTTCTGCTAATGCTGATGAGACTGTTGGTCAAATCATTGCAACAGCAATGGAAAAAGTAGGCACTGAAGGTGTTATTACTGTTGAAGAAGGCCAAGCATTAACTGACGAACTTGATGTTGTTGAAGGTATGCAGTTTGACCGAGGTTATTTATCACCATATTTCATTAACAAACAGGAAAATGGCACGGTTGAATTAGAAAACCCTTTCATCCTACTTGTTGATAAAAAAGTATCAAACATTCGTGAATTATTAACAACACTTGAAGGTGTTGCTAAAGCGGGTAAGCCACTATTAATTATTGCTGAAGATGTTGAAGGCGAAGCCCTTGCTACTTTAGTTGTTAACAACATGCGCGGTATTGTTAAAGTTGCTGCTGTTAAAGCACCAGGCTTTGGCGACAGACGTAAAGCAATGCTACAAGATGTTGCGACATTAACTGCTGGTACTGTGATTTCTGAAGAAATCGGTATGGAACTTGAAAAAGTAACATTAGAAGATTTAGGCCAAGCAAAACGTGTTGTTATCTCTAAAGACACTACTATCATTATTGATGGTGTTGGTGTTGAAGCTGATATTCAAGCACGTGTTTCACAAATTCGTGGTCAAATTGAAGAGTCATCTTCAGATTACGATAAAGAAAAACTTCAAGAACGTTTAGCTAAACTTGCTGGCGGTGTTGCCGTTATCAAAATTGGTGCTGCCACTGAAATTGAAATGAAAGAGAAAAAATTCCGCGTTGAAGATGCATTACATGCTACACGTGCAGCGGTAGAAGAAGGCGTTGTTGCTGGTGGTGGTGTTGCCCTAGTTCGCGCTGCTGAAGCGATTAAAGATTTAGAAGGTGCTAACGAAGACCAAACTCATGGTATTAACGTTGCTATCCGTGCCATGGAAGCACCACTTCGTCAAATCGTAGCTAACTGTGGTGATGAATCTTCAGTTGTACTTAATGAAGTACGTAACGGTAAAGGTAATTACGGTTACAATGCTGGTAACAGTACTTACGGCGATATGCTTGAAATGGGTATTTTAGACCCAACTAAAGTGACTCGTTCAGCACTACAGTTTGCAGCATCTGTTGCAGGTTTAATGTTAACGACTGAAGCTATGATTACTGATGCTCCACAAGATGCATCTCCTGCTATGCCTGATATGGGCGGCATGGGCGGTATGGGTGGCATGGGCGGCATGATGTAATTTATGCTTGTCTAAATCGTTAATTACATCGTTGCTGTTTTACTCGCATAGAAAAGACTATGCTTCGCTTACAGCGCCTTGTAATAAACAATTTATCCTACGCATAAAGCATTAAACTTGCTTATTGTACTAAAAGCTCACTTCGGTGAGTTTTTTGTTTTCTACGATCTACTATTTAGCTGATGAAACTCCTAACTTCTTCGTTGCTTTATAGTTCGTTTAAGAAAAACTAAACGTCACAATAAAGCGCCTCGAACTAAACAATCTACTCTGCGCATAAGGCATTAAACTTGCTTGTAGGATCTAAAAAGCTCACTTCGGTGAGTTTTTTATTTTCTACGATCTAATTATTTAGCTGATGAAACTCCTAACTTCTTCGTTGCTTTATCGTTCGTTTAAGAAAAACTAAACGTCACAATAAAGCGCTTTGAACGGAACCATTTACCCAGCATAAAATATTAGGTTTTTTATTGGTATAAGTGTTTTTTATAAGGAGTCTTAGATAGGGGGGCTGTTGGCTTTTTTCTAACGGCTGGAGGAATCGGGGCTACTGTGGGTATCGTATTAGAGGAAGCGACGTTATGCACTGTTATATTGTTGGTAATGAACTCATGTGTTAATAAAGTCATTTTTCATAGTGTTCACATATTTCAATGTAACTTACAAAGAGGGTTAACATAGCGTGAAATAAACAGGGGTAAATAGTCTTTATTTACCCCTGTTACTAATGTGATTTTTAGCTTTTTATCATCATTTTTTTAACAGTAGCTTCAATTTTTGCAATAACTCTACGATTTAACTCATGATCGGCAGCTGTACTACCCTTAGATATTAGTTGTGTTTCACCAAAACCTTTGGCAGATAAACGGTTTTCCTCTATATCAAATTTATTAACTAGAAGACTCTTAACCGCATCAGCACGCTTTTGTGAAAGCGCTAAGTTATATTTAGCGCTGCCTGCCGCCGAACTATGTCCTTCAATAACAACACTTGTATTTTTGTATTCCTTCATAAAATCAGCTAAACGTTGAATATCACTCATTGTTTCTGACTTTATCTGTGAACTATTGTTTTCAAACGATACGTTTAAGTCTACATCTACTGATTTATCTAAAAATAGCGGGCAACCATTTGAATCAACTTTTACGTTTGCTGGCGTATTTTTACAGGTATCTTGCTTATCATTAATGCCATCATTATCAGTATCAACAACGATTACTTTTGCAACAACGGGTATTGCAGCAACTTCCTGATATACCGCTTTCTTAACAACAGGAGATTTTTTCACATCACCAAATGCGTATTTCACGCCGATTTTAAAGCCTTGGTCTGTAAAACCATAGTCGACGTCACGGTAAACCACCGCTTCGCTATATAAAGAGAAACGATCACTAATATCAACGTTATAACCAAGACCGACATTAACTGCGTTGTAACTTTTCACGTTATTAAAACGTTTTACACCAGCGAAAGCGTAAATGCCGGTATCTTCAATTTTATAAATAGCGTCAAGACCAAAACGTGTACCATAATCAGTATCATTACCATTGTTAATATCATAACGAGCCTTTGCTAACTCTATGCGAGCATTCCATTGTTCGTTAATGATTTTTTGTAAATCAATACCTAAGCCTTTTCCTGCTTCAATTTGTTGCCAGTCCATCTTATTTTCTTTACCTGTGTCTGATTTAATATAATCGCCAAAGACACCTATTTCCCATGTTTTATCAATGCCTTCTGCAGCTAAAGGTGAACTAATTAATGCAGCTAACAGGGTGATTTTGAAAGTTTTCATGGATAAATCCTTATTAAGTTTTATGTGATTTTATGTAATTTCTGACCCTATAACGGATCAGAAATGTAAAAGTCACAAATTTTTAATATTTATTTTACAATTAGCATTCAAAGCGGAAAAAAGTAAGTTTATTAGCGTAGAATGCACTCGATTGAAATATGGCTAAAAGTTTATAACTAAAAATAAGAATGAAATTTATACAAATTTAATGTGACTTTTTAACTACTCAGTCGTTAAAGAACTAAGCGATAAAAATTATTGCTAGAGGATAAGATGAAAGACATAGAAAAGAACATAGCAGCAGAGCTTAAAAATGATCCTGAATTAACGTTTAGTACTTCAGACGACGACTTATTTAAACGTGCAACAACAACGGCCAATAATCAGCGAGGTACGAAAGACCTTCTTGCACTGGGTATGGCTTCACTTTGGGTTGTTTTTATTAGTATATTTATGAAAATTTTAAAGCCAATATTTAAGCAAATGGCAGCTAAACCACAGAAAATAAGCACTAGTGCGACCACAGATACAGCCACCAATATAATCAATAATAAGGGCAAATAATGGATACTGAAAACATCACAGATAAAGCTTACTCTGGCTTTATGGTTATCTGGCATCAAATGATAACTTTTTTGCCTGACTTAATTGTCGCTACAATATTTTTGCTGGTTGGTTGGTTAGTTGCATCTATGGTTAAAAGATTTTTAAATAAATTTTTAATTAAAATTGGGTTTAATACTTTCTTAGATAAACTTGGTTTAGACACCTTACTGAAAAAAATGGAAGTGAACGTTACTGGTAGCCAAGTGGTTGCTAGTATTGTTTCAACATTTTTCCTTTTAATATTCTTATTAGCCGCATTAGATATTGTCGGCTTAACGGTGCTATCAGGGTTAATTGATACCTTAGTACTGTTCTTACCTAAATTACTTGCTTCACTCGCTGTACTATTGTCTGGCTTCTTTGTTGCTCAAATTGTTTTCAATGGCGTAAAAATAGCGGCTAAAAATACAGGTATTGATTATGGTCGCTCTGTTGCTGAAGTTTGTCGCGGCATTATTATCGTTATCACTGTTTCATTATCAATAACGCAACTTGATATTGATGTGTCTCTACTTAATAACATTATGACTGTAATTATTGCTAGTGTTGGCTTAGCTGCAGCGATTTCTTTAGGTATTGGTACCAAGTCAATGGCACAAGAAATTGTTGCGGGTGTCTATTTACGAGAAATGTACCAAGTAGGTGATAACATCGAAGTAAAAGACATCAAAGGCACTTTAGCCTCAATTGGTAGCGTGGCGAGTAAAGTAATGGGTGAAGGTGAGTCGATGACTACCGTGCCTAATACTTTTTTATTAGCCAACAAAGTTACCAAGCAATAACGCGATTTATTTAACGTTTGACTACGCTTAATGAACGGCAACTTGTAGCTCTAGTACAAGTAAACCTGCCTTATGATACGCGCCTTTTTCAGCAGTTAATTACACCATACCTTCCTATTTTGAAGGGGTATTGTGCAAAATTACTCAATAATCAATCTGATGCTGAAGATGTTGTACAGGAAATCATTATCAAGATACTCACTCACTTGAAGAATTTTAAGTGGGCGGTGTCTTTTAAAGCGTGGCTATTCAAAATAGCTCATAACGAATGTATTAACAAAATAAGAGACCGTCGTTGGGATACCTTAGAACAAAATGATGAATATTTAGAAAATATAATTGCTCCAGAAGGTAATCATCAAAACTTAGCCACAGCGTTGTCTGAATTAATGGTCAATTTATCATTTGCTGACCGTAATATTATGCTACTCCGCTATCGTACCGAGTTAGAATTTCAGGAAATAGCAGACATTTGTAATTTGAAACTTTCGGCGGTTAAAATGCGCCATAAAAGGGTGATAGAGTTCTTAAAAGGGCAATTGAAGGAATAGAAGATTGGATTCTTATCTATAACCATAAAGAGATCTAGTTGATATCTTGGTGTGTGAGTTGAGTTAATTCACTGATCTCCAACTGGCGATAATCTACTTATTGAAGTATTTTTCTATTGTTATCTTTTTTAGATGAAGTTAGGTTAAATAAGTCAGTTGCTTAAGCATAGAAACGATTAAATTTAGAATAGTTTTAGCGAGGATTTTGAGATCAAATTAACTCATTTATATTACATTCTGTCGCAGAATTTAATTGGATGTATTTATATACTTAATTACATAATTAAGTCAGTATTGAAGTGTTAATACATATTTCTAGGATTGAAAAATGAAGAAAAATATTAGTTTAGCTGTGGCTCTGTTTACTAGTTTAATTGTTAGTGCTTGTGTGACTGTTCCTCAAGAGAAACAAGTGAATAAAAATCAATTGGCGATATCTAGTGTTCGCGATATTCCAATTTCTTATTCACAAGGTAGTCTATTTTCTTTAGCACCTAAATATGTAAAAGAAACCTCATTAAAACCTGAGCAAACTCAAGCTGCATATGAGCTTTATGCGAACGCTATTATTGCTGATCTAAAGAGTCATGGTTTTAAAAATACCGATGATGCCAGTAACTCAGTTTTTCATGTTGGTTTTGGTATTGCTTTAGCTAGTGATTTATCAGATAAAACTATTAATGATAAGTTTGGCATTACACCAGGTTTACCGAGCAATGATGAATTGAGAAAAGGCAGCTTTTTGATTTATATTGAAGATGTTCTTACCGGAAAAAAAGTCTGGCGTGGAGCTGTACAAGGCTTTGCTCATGAAGATAATAGTGAAATGGAAAGAGAACAACGTACGGCAGCAATTGTTAGCCGTGTAATGAAACAGTTTTACGCTACAAATTAGCACATGTTAGTATCAAATTAGCACTGTTCTAGCAGGTGTTTTCTGTTTTACTTAAGTTGAAGAATTAATTTGAGGAACAACATATGAAACAATCTATTTTAATGGTTACACTATTAACAGCTAGTTTTTTATTAGCACCAAATGCTTTTGCGGCAACGATTGAAGTGACTTGGACTGATTATAAAAGTTACCGTGATATCAATGAAGGTAATGACGGACGAAAACAGTTTAGAGAGCGAACTTTTAAAGATCTTGAGAAACACTTTGCTAAACTTGCAGCGACATTACCTGCAGGACAAATCTTGAAAATTGATGTTACTGATGTAGATTTAGCAGGTGATACACATCATGGTGGTATTAATCGTACCCGTATCGTTAAAGAGGTATATTCACCACGGATGAATTTTTCGTATCAAGTCTTAGGTGCCGATGGCGCAGTGATTCAGTCAGATGACGTTGTGGTAAAAGATATGAGTTTCATGTCAGGCAGCAACTTAAAGTATCGTAACAAGTCTTTAGGTTATGAGAAGAAAATGCTTGATGATTGGTTTCAAGAAACCTTTAAAGAAATGATTGTTACTAAATAATACTTCATTAAACAATCCCTATAAAAGTCACCTTGGTGGCTTTTTTTGTTGCTGAAAATTGTATTTTACCGAAGTCATACCAAACGGATGGAGCTTATTCTATATTGCAGGATCATATTCTCCTTAATAACCATCCCCTTCATTCAATGCTTTGCTTCTAAGCCTTTTAATTCTCGCTAAGTGATCAATAAATTAGTCCGATTGATATAATTAAGTTATTATCTTTGCTAAGTTATTTTACGTTATCGCAAGGATAAGGCGCAATGAAGCTGGCCCAAAACTCTACTTTTTTTATCCGTTCTTCTATTATTTTTACCATCTTATTATCTCTATTTCTTAATAGCCAAAGCGCATTTAGTGCCTCCCCTCCTAATAATGGTGAAGATGTATCCATTAAAAAAATGCTCGACAGTAAAGAAAAGTCACAGCAAGACTCAAAAAATTCTGATTATTCCGATGATTATGATGTTCCAAAAGATGATTTTGAACGAGGACAACCTCGTAGTGCTATCGCGGGATATTTACGTGCATTACGTTCAGGTGATTTAACATTAGCGACTAATTACTTAGATTATCGTAATCTTTCTGAAAAAACACTCAGTGTTGGCAAAGAGGAATTGGCAAGACAATTAGGCGTAGTATTGAATCGAACTCTTTGGGTTGATCTTAATAGTATTAGCTCACTAAAAGAAGGGCGGAAAAATGATAATTTACCTTCCTATAGGGAGTTAGTTGGGCAAGTTGAATTCCAAGATAATAATGTCGATGTATTATTACAGCGTGTCCCTCGCGCGCAAGATAAAGTTAAAATATGGAAAATATCAAATGCTACAGTAGAGAAAATACCGCGTTTATTTAAGCGATATTCATATTCGCCTTTGGGGGAAATTTTAGCTAAAAAATTACCTGCGGTAGACTTGTTCGGTGTCATGCTTTGGCAATGGTTATATTTCACCATGATGATTGTAATGTATTTCTTTATTGCCAAAATAGTTACCTGGTTGGCGGCTTTTGGGATAAAACGCGTTTACAAGAACGTTTCAAGTGAGGTCTTAACCTTTATTAAGGAACCTTTTGCGTTATTAATCGCCATTATTTTTGCGCGTAATTTTCATGATGAAGCCAATGTAACTATCGCTTTAAAGGCAGTGACAGAGGGGAGCACATTACTCATTATCGCTTGGTGTTGGGTGTTTTTTCGCTTTATTGATTTGATGAAAACATTGTTGGCCAAGAAGTTTATCGCCCAAGATAGGCCTTTAGCCGTGTACTTGCTTAGACCAGCGGGCACCGTAATAAAGATCATCATATTTAGTATTGCTTCATTGCACTGGTTAGAAAACCTTGGTTTTAATGCATCAACTTTGTTAGCCGGTTTGGGGATTGGTGGTTTAGCCATAGCTTTGGCCGCGCAGAAAACTGTCGAAAATATTATTGGCGCTATCACTTTATACACATCAGCCCCTATTAAAATTGGTAACTTTTGTCGGTTTGGCAATAGTTTAGGTGTGGTAGAGGAAATAGGTTTACGCGCTACGCGTATTCGTACGTTAGATAGAAGCGTTATTTATGTCGCTAATGCGAAATTTATTGATATGAATATAGAAAACTATTCAGAACGTGAAAAAATGGCCTTTAAACCTAAGATTTTCTTAGCGCCGAATACGCCGAAAGAAAATATTGATGCTTTATTAGTGGCAATTAGAACCATGCTAAGTTCAACCGATAGCCTTGCAGCATCACCATTACGTAGCCATTTCAAAGCGTATACTATCTATGGTTTAGAATTAGATGTTTTTGCTTATGTTAACACGACCGACTTCGATGTCTTTTTAGATGAAATCAACCAACTCAATCTGAATATCTTGGCATTGCTCAACGAACATGATTGTAAAGTACAAGTGATCACAGAAAGAGTTGTCGAGTAACTTAGCGAATCGTTTGAGCCGCTAAGTAAGTTGAGCAATGTTATTATACCAAACGGATTAATTATAACTTTGCTCAAAGTTAGCTAATACAGTGAATAGTTGCTCTATTTTTTTAACTAGCGCAATTAGCTGAGTTTGATCTTTACTTTCTTGCCATTTCAATAGGTCATCGGCAACTTCTTCAACGTATGGCTGAAATGTATCTGCTGAACTTGAAAAGGGTGAGTCAGCAGTAAAAACAGCTTTAAAGCTGGCTTTTTCCTTGGAGCGTAAATCAGCTAAAGTCGCGTCAGCCGTTAATGATTTCTTTAAAATAACTGAGATATTTTCAATAAGTTGTTGTTCGATAGCTTTAGTCATAACATTTCTTACTTTGAGGTGTGGACTTTATACCTGTCCATTCATATTAATCTCGCTAAATGGAGGTTAACTCAATAGATTGGGTATTCTTTTGGGCAATTATGCCAGATTGATCGGCGTTTTGTTAGCTTGTCCGGCAATTTCTCGCACCAATTTAGGCATTAAAAATCCCGGTAAGCTTGCGAGCATAGTTTTAAAAATAGCTACTGCATCTGCTTCCGCAATATCGAAGTGAGCTGCGCCTTGTACTGCATCGAAAAGATGTAAGTAGTAGGGTTGAATACCAGCGTCAAATAATGCCTCACTCAAGTTAATTAATACTTGTGCGTCGTCATTTATTCCTCGTAAAAGAACACTTTGGTTAAATAGTGGTATACGTGCTTCACGAAGTGGCTCAAGCGCTTCTATTAACTCTTGGTTAATTTCATTGGGGTGATTGATATGCAATACCATAGTGGCTTTTAAACGTGAGCACTTTAAAAGTGTCACCAGTTTGGCTGTAACCCTATTGGGTATTACTACAGGTAAACGGCTATGAATACGCAAACGCGATACATGGGGAATTTGTTCTATTTGTCCAATCAGCCAGGCCAAATGATCGTCATTGGCCATTAAGGGATCGCCACCACTAAAAATAACCTCACTTATTTCATTATGAGACGAAATATAATCAAGGGCACTTTGCCAACGCTTTTTATTAGGGCTGTTATCTTGATAAGGGAAGTGACGGCGAAAGCAATAGCGACAATTAATAGCACAGGCAGACTTTACGATCATTAATACGCGATTTTTGTATTTATGCAATAAGCCTTCAGCAACGGTATCATGTTCGTTTAAGGGATCCGCAGTGTAACCATCTGAGAGTAAAAACTCGCTAGATAGCGGCATCACTTGTTTAAGTAGCGGATCGTCAAAGTCACCTTTTTTCATGCGTTTGATAAATGAAAGGGGCACACGCACGGGAAATAATTTACGCGCTTTAAAATGCTGTAAATAGTCATCAGGAGCAATATTCAGCAGTGTTAACAGTTTTTCTGGCTCAGTCACTACATCACGTAAGTCTTTTTGCCATGATTTTTCATCACAAAGATGCAAATCATGATCAATTTGGGTTATTATCTGCGGCAATTCTAATTTCAATTGAACATCTCTTGCTAGCTACTTCGACCATTATAACGGTTATAGGTTAGCGAAGATCAAATAAATAACTCAGTAATTAATAAAGAGCACTCTTACTATGGCTAATTTCAGTACCAACCAGTTCAAAGCTGGACTTAAAATCATGCTTGATGGCGAACCTTGTAATATTCTTGAAAATGAATTGGTAAAACCAGGTAAAGGCCAAGCCTTTAGCCGTGTTAAAATTCGTAAACTCGTTTCAGGTAAAGTCTTAGAAAAAACCTTCAAATCAGGTGAAACTGTTGAAGGTGCTGACGTAATGGAAGTTGAACTTGCTTACTTATACGCTGATGGTGAATTCTGGCACTTTATGAACAACGAGACATTCGAGCAAATTGGCGCAGAAGAAAAAGCCTTAGGCGAGACTGTAAAGTGGTTAGTTGAAGGTGATATTTGTACTATTACCTTATGGAATGGCACGCCAATTACAGTTACGGCAGCAAACTTTGTTGAAATCGACATTACCGAAACAGATCCAGGTTTAAAAGGGGATACTGCGGGTACTGGTGGTAAGCCAGCAACATTAGCAACTGGCGCAGTTGTTCGTGTACCTTTATTTGTTCAAATCGGCGAGAAAGTTCGTATTGATACACGTTCAGGTGAATATGTTTCACGAGCAACAAAAGCACAATAAGATAGTAAAAATATAGAACCATAAAACCATAAAACTAAAGGAATAATTATGTTTTTCAGCAAGATATTAATGACTAAAGCAGTGATCTTCAGTAGTGTTATTGCTTTACTGGCCTGTACTGTGAGTACAGATGCTAGTGCTAACTACACTAAACGCAACGACAAGTGGGAATCTAGTTTTAAAGTCGTTTATTCTCAAGATACCACGGTCGATGGCCAAAATGGATCAAGTCTTGATCTGGAAAGTGATTATGGTTGGGGTTTTACCCTAGGTTATAATGTAAACCCTCACATTTTATTAAACTTTGATTTTGCTTCTACTACTCCTAGCTATGAAGCTACGGCGGTCAGAGATAATGGTAATACCATATCAGGTCGAAATACAATGGATTTATTGGAAAGTCAATTCAATGTGGTTTACAGTATTTTTGCTTCTCAGTTTACTCCTTATGTACAAGTGGGTGCAGGTTGGAGTTACTTAGACAGTAATATCCCTAGTGGGGACGCGGTTGGCGGTTGTTGGGTAACTTGGTGGGGACAGATTTACTGTGATGGATATCAACCTACCTATGACGATACACGTTTTTCTTACAATGCAGCGGTAGGTTTTCGTTATGAGTTAGATAACAGTTTGTTTTTCCGTGTAAGTTATAAACAAAACTGGATCGATATGAGCCATTCAGAAAATGTCACTATCGGCTCTTATAACCTGGAAATTGGTTCTATATTTTAAGGCATATTTTATGCTGCCTTTTTGTGTGTAGATAACCGTTGAATCGTTAAAGCGATAATTACTATTTGTTAGTTAATTAATTGTTAAAAAAACCCAGCAAGCAGCATTACTGTTTACTGGGTTTTTTATTGCTTAGCCATTAATAACACTGCTTAGTCATGTAAATAGCCAACAAACGTGTTAAAAAGGTAAGCTAGTTTACATTGCTGCTATCTATACATCAGGCAGTCGCTAAGGTATATTCATACTAAGTTTTAATCTTGTTATTTTACTTTTTAAGTAGGTCGCGTGAAAGAAAAATCCACATCATTTGATATCGCATACCGAGCAGGGGTATCTCAATCTACTGTCTCAAGAGCTTTGCGAAACAGTCCATTAGTGAATGAGGCAACACGAGAGAAAATTCAAGCTATTGCAAAAGAGTTAAATTATAAGGTTGATAAAAATGCCAGTAATTTACGCTCACAGCAAAGTGATACTATTGCGTTGTTGTTATTTGAAGATCCTACCAATGATGATTCAGCAATAAATCCTTTTTTCTTGTCCATGTTGGGCAGTATCACTCGGGCTTGTTCGCAAAAAGGCTATGATTTATTAGTGTCTTTTCAGCAAGCAAGTGATGACTGGCATGCTGACTTTGAAGATAGCAATAAAGCCGATGGTTTAATTTTGTTAGGTTATGGCGACTATGTTGACTACGAAGAGAAATTAGTCAAGTTGTTAGACCAAGGCACTCACTTTGTTCGCTGGGGTGCTGAAGTCAAGAATTTACCACTTATCTCGGTAGGTTGTGACAACTATCAAGGCGGCAAAGAAATGACAGAGCATCTCATCAAAAAGGGCCGTAAAAACCTTGCCTTTTTAGGTAGTGCCTCTACTCATGCGCCTGAGTTTTTTGAACGCTATAAAGGCCATTGTGAATCACTAAAAGCTAATGGCATAGCGGTGAACCCACTGCTGCAGTTTAATGCCCTTTACACTTAAGAAGCTGGTTATCAGGCTGCGAGTCAATTAATTTCGAGTGGTGAACCCTTCGATGCAATTTGTGCCGCATGCGACCTTATTGCTATTGGCGCTATGCGTGCATTACAAGAACATGATATTGAGATCCCAGAACAAGTTGCTCTGGTAGGTTTTGATGATATTGCTATTGCCAGTTTTACTTTCCCAGCGCTAACAACAGTGAAACAAGACACACAATTGGCCGGAGAATTATTAGTTAATACTTTACTGGCTATGATAAGTGGTGAGGAAACTAAAACTACCTTGATCCCGCCTGAATTAGTTATACGTAAATCTTGTGGTAGTTAGGCTGTAATCGTAAGTTGGGAAGTCGTAAATAATTAATTAGATAAGGTGACTAATAAAGAAGACAAACTTTACGTCACCCTTAACGCGAACTAAATAAGCACTAAAGGTGACTTAGATAATAAATTAAGAAACAGGCATCGCTTCCTCAGTCACAATTGCTTGTTCCGTATCTTCCTTAACAAAATACACCGCAATCGCTCCTAATAACATTGAAATACCTGCCAGCATAATAATATAGATGGCTTGGTTATCGAATACTGCCGTTAAAATCCAACCTGCAAAAATTCCAGAAACTATCTGCGGAGCTGCAATGGTGAAATTAAATATTCCCATATACACACCCGTTTGCTTCACGGGTAATGAGCCTGCCAAAATAGCGTAGGGCATTGCTAATATTGCTGCCCAAGCCATGCCAACACCAACCATAGGTAAAAATAACGACACGGCACCTTGAGGCACTGAAATTTGGGTGATACCTAGATTAACAAGCGTTAACTCAGGGTTATTTACCAACATGATACTTAAATAACCGATACCGCCAGCAAGTAAAGAAAGTGAGTAAGTTAATTTACGGCCAATTTTATTGGCTACTTTCGCCATGAAAATGGAAGCAATAGCGGCAAATAATGAATAAGCAGCAAAGATAATGCCGACCCAGTCACCAGCAGTGCCTTTGGCTTTAGCAATATGCTCTGGTATCGTGCCTACTGACTCTAGATACGTTGGGTCAAACCATTTGGCATCAATTCCCCAGATATGTTGTGCAATAGCGGGCATGGTGTAAACCCACATAATAAAGAGTGCAAACCAAGAAAAGAACTGCACTACAGCAAGTTGTTTCATCGTGGTCGGCATGGTTTTTACTAACAAGAAAAACTCAGCTAGTTTCTTACTTAGCGATCGTTCTACTTTTTGTTCTTCTAGTTCAGCTAAACCATTAGTTCCAGGTTGATACTCTTTAGTACGTAATACTGTCCATAATACAGAGCCCAGCATAACTGTTGCACCAATATAGAAAGCCCAAATCACAGAGGGGGCAACTTGACCGGTGCTTGCGGTATTTTCTAATCCAATGACGTTGGTTAAAACAAAGGGTAAAATTGAGCCAAAAACAGCGCCAATATTAATTAAAAAAGATTGAATAGAGTAACCAACGTTACGTTGCTCAGCAGGCACCATGTCAGATACTAACGCACGAAATGGTTGAAAAGCTAAGTTAAAAGAAGCATCCATTAACGCCAGCATCATAGCGCCAAAAAATAGTGGCGTGATAAAACTCGCTAACGTTGCTGAGTTTGGCATTAATAACATACCAATGGCTGCGGCAACACCACCCGCTAAAATATAGGGATTACGACGGCCTAAGCGGTTCCACGTTTTATCTGAAGCTGAGCCGACAATAGGTTGAATAATCAAACCCATGATTGGCGCAACTAACCAAAAGAGTGATAGAGAATGTAAGTCAGCGCCTAAATCGGAGAGTATTCTACTGGCATTAGCGTTTTGTAAGGCAAAGCCAAATTGTACGCCCAGAAAACCAAAGCTAACATTCCAAATTTGCCAAAAACTCAAGCGTGGTTTATGTTGTTCTTGTTGATTTTGATTACTCGTTTCGCTCATCTCAGGGCACTCTTATTGTTATGTGTTGCGGTACTTGCCTTTAAAAAAAGCACATTATTATTTTCGATAAATTTTAATATACGCATTTTAACGAGTCACCACTAGATGTTACATACGTATTCAGTACTGTTTATACCATTCGTTCTACCTTTGTAAAACAAAAGCTGCGGCGCCAAGTAAGCCTGGTTGCTCTTCAGTTATCACGTAGGTAGGAGCTTGTTCTGTGATACATGAAAGTCGTCCTTTGGTTTCAAAGCGCGATCTAAAGTTACTCATCTTTAAGTAGTCTACAAAACGCGGCACTATGCCACCAGCAATATAAACACCTCCTTGGCTATTCATTATTAGGGCAAGGTTGCCTGCGAAACTACCTAGAACATCACAAAACAGTGTTAGGGTTTGCTGACAAATATCACAAGTGGCGTTAAGTGCATTTGTAGTAATATCTTTAGCGGTAAGCTTATCTTCAATCGTGGTGATCTCTTTGCCATGATTGATAAATAATAGTGCTTGATAGATTTGCTCTAAGCCATAACCTGACAATAACTGCTCGTATGAAACACGCTTTTTTATGCCTTGGATAAAGTTCATCACTTGTTGCTCTATTTCATTAACCGGAGCAAAATCAATATGTCCGCCTTCACCACTAATACAATGCCACTGCTCATTGCCTGAAATAGTTAATGGTATTAAGTTAGCAACGCCTAACCCCGTGCCAGGACCACAGACAGAAATGGGTTTACCTGCAATACTATCGCCGCCACCTATTTTTACTTTCTGTTGTTCAGATAGCAGTGGAATGGCCATGGCTATTGCGGTGTAATCATTAATAAAATGTAATGAATTTAAACTTAATACCTGCTTGAGTTCTTTTTGAGAGAACTGCCAAGGTAAATTAGTCATGCTAATTAAGTCTTTATCTACTGGACAAGCGATAGCGAAACAAGCGTTAATGACCAAGTTATTCAGTTCTTTAACATCAATATAATGCGCAACCACATCAGCTAAGCTAGAAAACTCTTTGCACTGATAGGTTTCAATATTATTAATATCAATGTCACCAGTATCCGTACCTGACTTTGAAGTTGCTTGAGCTAAACGGATATTGGTACCGCCAATATCTGCAATCAGATTGATATTGGTATGATCTTTGGTGTGAGTTAAATTTGTATTCATGACTTATTGTATCGTTAAGGTTATAGGTTGATGTTGCCAAGTAAAAGTGACTGTTAAGGTGTTATTCTTATCTTGCCAAATGCCATCGTTTATCACTTTATTGTTCAGTCTGATGTTATTTGGGGCTTGTGTAATATTATGAATAACAACAGTCATGTTGCGTGCTTTAGGCATGCCGTTATAACCTTTTCCTTTGCGATTAATATTTATGCTCAAGTGTTGTTGCTGTTGTTTAGCTGAAAATTGTAGCAATTCAAATAAGCCCTTCTCTATAGCTTGATACGTTTTGCCATCATCTTCATACATTTCATAGTCAGCGGTTGAGACTGAATTATCGGCATAATAATGTAAGGTTAATTTACTGGCGTCATAATCCTGTGTTGATTGAATGTCATCAATCATGGGAATAAATGCACCTGCGCGCACTAGCACCGGCAGTTTCTCTAAACTTGTTGGTAAATTGATAGTTTGATTGCCTTGGTACTTTTTACTTGGCTCATTCTTATTAGTAAAATAATCAAACCAAACCCCAGCAGGTAAGTCTACTGCGACAGAGCTGACATCAGCTGAAACAACAGGTGTTACTAGAAAAGCATCGCCCCACAGGTAACTACTAGCGTTATCAAATATCGTCAAGTCATCTTTATTTTCAAGCCCATGTTCAAATTTTTCTTCAAAAAAGAGTGGACGCATTAATGGCATACCAGTAGTACTGTTTTGATAAGCTAAGGTGTAGTTGTATGGCAGCAGTTTATACCTGAGCTTGATGTATTCTCGTAAAATATCTTGGGTACGTTTGTCATGAAATACGGCTTCTGGTGCTATGTTATCTTGGCCATGAGGACGATAAATTGGCTGAAAAATCCCATATTGTAACCAGCGAATATACATTTCTTGATCAAATTTCTCGCCACCGGCAAAACCACCTAAATCAGAGTGAGTATAAGCCATGCCTAATAAACTCATTTGTAAACTCAACTCAACTTGCGGTTTTAAGCCTCCCCAAGAACGACTAACATCACCGGTCCACGGGATCATGCCATAACGCTGTGAGCCAGCAAAACCTGAACGCATTAAAATAAACGGTCGCTGATCAGGGCTCATCTTGAGTTGATTCTCAAAAACCATTTTTGCCCATTGATGACCATAGACATTATGAATGGCATCAGCATTAACGACACTGCCATCGCTAAGGGTATGTAATGTATCGCTGGGGTGAACTTCAGGCTCACCTAAATCACCCCACCAACCAGTGACACCTTGCTGATAAAGTGTTTGGTAAATATTGTTAAACCACTGCTGACCTTTGTCATTAAAGACATCAACTAAACCGGTATTACCAAAATAAAAATCGAACTGTTTAGCCTTACCTTGCGCATCTTTAGCTAATGCCTGATTTTCAACAGCATCTTGCCACTTACCCGATGTACTCAGTATAAAAGGCTCAGTGATCAAAATAGTGTTTACGCCTTTCTCTTTAATATCTTTTATCATTTTTTCAGGTTCAGGGAAGGCGTCTTTATCCCAAGCTAAGTTACCCATATGGCCTTTAATATCTTTACCGAACCAGTATAAATCTAAGATTAAGGCATCAAGGGGGAAATCTAAATCGATAAATTTGTTTACCGTGTCGCGTACTTCTTTTTCATTACGATAGCCAAAACGTGAAGCATAATTACCTAAAGACCAACGCGGTGGTAGAGGTTGTTTGCCAGTAACATCAACATAGTTATTGAGCAGTTTAGGGTAAGTATCAGCAGCAAAAACAATATAAGCCATGCGACCTGCAACAGCAGAAAACTCAAGGGTATTCTTTTCTGCTTTCGCTAAATCCATATAACCTTTGGCGGAGTTATCAAATAGCACAATATATTTATTACTCGACATTACAGCGGGTATAGAGAAATTCATCTGCTCTGATTGTGTGGTATAGCCGTAATGTGCTCGATTATATAAAGGGAAACTATGGCCGCGTCTATCCATGCCCAATACACGTTCACCCCCACCAAGTAGTTTTTCCGTGTCATTTAAGTGAAAGCGAAAGCCCTGAACTTCTATCTTTTTACTGTCTTCAATAACAGTATCGCTGAAAAAACCTTGTTGCTCGGCGATAAGTAATGTGTTTTCTTGTTTTTCGTTTTTCTGGTAATAACTAATAGAAAAAGGCGTTTTGTTGATAACCGCACTCAGCTTGTTCAAGGTTAAGGTCAGCTGCTTTGTATCTTCCTTTATAACAAACTTACTGTGTAGTGCTTTTTCTTTGATGGCGAAAGAGGGTAATTGGCTAGCTGGTAGCTTTTCCTCAAAGTTTTGATAATGTGCTGCTATTGCACCTTCACCATAAGCGCTCAATATTACTTCTACTGAGTTAGTTGTGATAACAACGGTATTACCCTCTAATTTATGGTTTAGATAATTACCCGTACTTGCCAATAATGGCGTTGATATAACCAAGCAAGTTAATAAGGCAGTGAGTAAACAAGTTAATGAATTAATGGTGAAGTATTTCAATGTGAATAAACGCAAAACAATACCCTTAAAGTTGAGAGGAATACGAGAGTGTTAACGATAATACCCTTAGTCTAAGGTACGCAGCATCTTGAATACGTATGCAAGCTTGTATAAGTATTACATACGTATGCAATTTAAGGGATTTGTTATACATACGTATGCAAAGCCTTTCAGCTAACTTTTTATTTGCGTATTCTTATTTGAAAGAATTATTAAATGCTTGAACAACGACTGTTGATAATAACTATTACCAGTTGAACAAACATCAGTGTTGGGGTTTTCAAATGAATGAACAAATGTGGTGGCGTGGCGCGGTAATTTATCAAATTTATCCACGTAGCTTCTATGATGCTAATCAGGACGGTATTGGCGATTTGCCAGTAATCATTAGCAAGTTAGACTATATTGCTAGTTTAGGGGTTGATGCTATTTGGATCTCTCCTTTTTTCAAATCCCCAATGAAAGACTTTGGTTATGATATTAGCGACTATCGTGAAATCGACCCTATTTTTGGTACGCTGGCCGACTTTGATGAACTGGTCAATAAAGCACACGCCCTTGATATTAAAATTATGATTGATCAGGTGCTTAGTCATACGTCAGATCAGCATCAATGGTTTATTGATTCACGTGAAGATCAAACTAACGATAAAGCTGACTGGTACGTATGGAGTGATGCTAAAGAAGATGGCACAGCACCTAATAACTGGCTATCTATATTTGGTGGTTCAGGCTGGACTTGGGATCCTAGACGTCAACAATATTACCTACATAACTTCCTAACAAGTCAACCAGACTTAAATTTCCACAATCCAGATGTACGCCAATCGGTGTTAGACAATATTGAATTTTGGCTTAAACGTGGTGTTGATGGTTTCCGTCTTGATGCGATTAATTTTTGCTATCATGATGCTCAATTACGCGATAATCCAGCTAAGCCTAAAGAGTTAAGAACAAGCATTGGCTTTGATGAGAAAAATCCATACGCCTATCAATATCATTACTTTAATAATACCCAAGATGAAAATCTTGGCTTCATGGAAGATATTCGTAGCCTACTTGATCAGTACCCAGGTAGTGTCGCTTTAGGTGAAATATCTTCAGAAGACTCGTTAAAAACTATGGCGGAATACACCCAAGGCGATCACCGTTTGCACATGGGTTATAGCTTTGATTTGTTAACAGATAACTTCAGTGCAAGTTATATTAAACAAGTCGTGCAAACACTTGAATCACGTGTATCAGATGGCTGGCCATGTTGGTCTATTTCAAACCATGACGTAGAGCGTGTTGTTAGCAGGTGGGGCGGCTTTAATAGTAAAGATTTTGCTAAAATGCTCTTTGCGATGATTTCCTCATTACGTGGCAGTGTTTGTAGTTATCAAGGCGAAGAGTTAGGTTTAACTGAGGCTGATATTGCCTTTGAAGATATTCAAGACCCTTATGGCATAACTTTTTGGCCGCAATTTAAAGGCCGAGATGGTTGCAGAACACCACATCCTTGGCAGCATGATTCAATTAATGCCGGCTTTAGTGAAGGCAAACCGTGGTTACCGGTATCAAGTGAGCACTTTGCTAAATCAGTAGATGTACAAGATGAAGCGAGTGATTCAGTGCTAAATAGCTACCGTCACTTTAACCGCTGGCGCAAAGAACAACCGGCATTACGTTACGGTGATATTAACTTTATTGATACCGCTGAACCCCTATTAGCTTTTGTTCGTCAATACGAAGGTGAACAGTTATTAGTATGTTTTAACTTCAGTGAACAGAGCCAAACAGTGGCTTTATCTTCACTCACTCAACACAGTGATAGCCTCACTGCGTTATCAGGTCATAAGTTAGTAAACGCAACAATTACTGATGGTGAATTACAATTACCACCATTTGGCTGCTTTTATAGCAAGCTTTAATACTTCCCTTGTGAGGTAGGTTAATTAAGTAAAGGCAGCAGTATAAGTAACGTAATTACGGTCAACACATTAAGAGAATTTCTATGAATTTTATCAGTAAATGTTCGGTATTAGCAGCTATAAGCTTGGCGTGTATAACATCTCAAGTAAGCCAAGCAGCAGAAGTAGCGTTAACAGAAAAGTTAACTGCTAAGGCCGCAGCGTTAGCACCTTATCAACAACGTGATTTTCAAGAAGAGGTCTTTTACTTTGTTTTACCTGACCGTTTTTATAATGCTGATACTAGCAATGATTTAGGCGCTGCTGCGAATGATAAAAAGCGTGCTGTGTCTCGCGGTGGTTTAGATATAACGCATAAAGGCATGTATCATGGTGGCGACTTAGCGGGCCTTACGGAAAAATTACCTTACCTTGATAATATGGGCGTGAGTGCCATTTGGCTAACGCCGATACTGCGTAATCGCGCTATGCAAGCGGGAACCTCGGGGTATCATGGTTATTGGATTTTAGACTTTACTGAAATTGACCCGCATCTGGGCAGTAACGCTGAGCTAAAAAACTTTATAGACCAAGCACACAAACGTAATATAAAAGTATTTTTTGATATTATTACTAATCATACAGCTGATGTAATAAAGACCAAAGAATGCCACGGTGAAGACGGTTTAGGTTGGATAGTTGATGTAACTAAAGGCAATGACTGCCCATTTATTTCAATGGCGCAACTTGCTCAAGGTAAACATTACAGCCCATTAATTCCTAAAGGTGATGAAACACTAAAATATCCGGCATGGCTAAATGATGTCGATGTTTATCACAACCAAGGTGATTCGTTTTGGCGAGGAGAGAGCTCTGTACGTGGTGACTTTGCTGGCCTTGATGACTTATATACTCAAAAAGCCAGTGTTGTTAATGGCATGATTGATATTTACCAAAAAATCATTGATGAATTTAAGCCTGACGGCTTTCGAATTGATACCGTTAAACATGTCAATATAGAGTTTTGGCAGCAATTCTCACCAGCCTTAATGCAACACGCTAAGACACAAGGTATTGATAACTTTTTCATGTTTGGTGAGGTTTATAGTTTTGAACCTGAATTATTGAGTCGCTTTACCACTGAAGCTAAAATCCCTTCAGTATTAGACTTTGCTTTTCAAGGTGCGATGACCAAAGCCTTGGTTGAACAGCAGGGTACTGATGTATTAGCCCAATTATTCGCTAAAGACCATTTTTATAATACTGAGCATAAATATATTCGCAACAGCAATGCTAATCAATTAGTTAATTTTACCGGTAATCATGACATGGGCCGTTTTGCTTATGCACTTAAACAAAGCCCTCATAACTATAATGAAGAAGCGCAAATACAACGTAATTTACTGGCACATTCGATGATGTTCTTTAGTCGGGGTGTACCGGTTGTTTATTATGGTGACGAGCAAGGATTTGTAGGTGATGGTGGTGATCAAGCATCACGCCAAGATATGATGCCTTCTTTCGTTGCCAGTTATAATGATGATGATTTACTGGCTACAAGTAAAAGCACAGCCGACGATAATTTTGATACCAACCATCTTTTTTATCAAAGCTTTGCTAAGTACGCGCAGTTATATCAGCAATACCCAGCGTTACGCTTTGGTGAGCAGGCGGCGGTATATTCTCAAAATGAAGCCGGTATTTTCGCCATTACCCGTAAAATGAAAGCGACGAATAAAACCAAGGCACAAAATTTATTGGTGGTATTCAACACCGCGATAAATGCGCAAAGCTTGAATGTAGTGACAGAGCAAACTGCTTTTAAGCAAACAGACATTAAATTGCTTTATCGGTCAGTGAAATCTGGAAATGCTGAGGAAATAGCCCCGCTGAGCTTTGCTATTTATCAATTGAAATAGATTAATCGCTATAGCTAAGTGGATTTAGCTGCAATGTAGTGATGCAAATCTTCCTATTCCTATTACTACCAAGAGTAATAGGAATGTTTTATTCTGCTACTGCTTTTGAATACATCACTAGCTCAATCTGTCCAAAGCTATTACTGTGAAAAGTCGTTCGTGCAAGGTAATTAAAGCCAACTTCTACAATAGATTAGCTTTAACTGCTTTGTTCAATATCATCAGACTGTGTCTGTATAGCTTCTTGTAATTGCTGCTCTACAATACTTTGTAATGGCTTATCATCAATAGAAGTGGTTAACTCGCTGTCTTCAATATCATCGGAATCTTGTAATATTTCGAGCATATCTGATGCAACTTCGGGAAAAGAATCAACGAATGTACTGGCAACATCGACAGCATGTTCAGGAATATTGTCAACCATGTGATTAATATAGTTATTTGCGGCATGTTCGATATTTTCTAACGCATCTTCTGAGAAAATTTGCTCACTTTCATTTTCACTTTCATTTTCACTATCGATTAAGTTCTGAACATAGGCTTCGGCAACATCATTTGACGATTCAGGTAGTGATTCCGATACCGTAAAGGCAAGTTCTGCCGACTGTTCAGGAGAAACATCCGTTAAACGATTATAAAGCTCTGTTGCCGTATTTTCTGAGGCCGCCGCGACTCTATCGACTGGACGCATTGCATCTAAAGAATCCGATAGATTTGTCATATATTCTTCGGTCATTTCTAGCAGTTCACTAGGGTATTCTTCGGCCATATTTTCAGCGGCTAATTCCATTAAATCAATACCGTTATCAGGCATTGCATTAGCAATTGCGACAACAATGTTAGTAAATTGATCGGGATACTCAGAGGTGATCCAATCAACAAGTTGATCCGCTTGCTCAGGAGAGGCATTGGTTAATGCTTCAGCAATGTGAATACTCATTTGTGGGGCTGCTGACGTTATCGCAGCATATAATTTACCAATATCTATCGCCTCTATGGTACTCAATGCAGCGGCTAAGTTTGACGCATTGTTTGGATCTCTTTGCACCAGAGCTTTAACCATATTAACCGCAGCCGATGGATTTTTATTAGCCAAGCTAATCGCAACTTCTACTTCCGCAGTTGATTCAAATTGCGCTTCTGCATATTGTGTACGAGGATCCAGTTCTGATACTACGCCACTGGGGGTTTGCATAATAAAACCTTCTTGCTCATCAAGCGGTAAAGCTTGCTGTAGTTTCATACGAATACCGATAAAAAGTAATAGGGTTAATGCGACTACATTCATAAAGCTAAACAGCGCGCTGCTACCGAAGGAGTTCATCACTACAGAAGCAAGATAAGGGCCTAAAATACTGCCCAATGCGTAGATCAATAATAGCGAACTCATTGCTGCCAAAATTTGTTCTTTTAAGACGGTATCAAATGTTTCAGACATACTCATTGGGTAAAGACAGGCAACCAAGCCAGTGATTAGCGCAATAGCAAATAAGGTTAGTTTGAACATATCTTCGGACATAAGTAATGGCACAGATAAGCAAAGTACAATGAGTGTTGCTACCATAAATAGCATGACTTTTCGTCGGTCAAAGTTATCGGATAAATAGGCAATAGGAAACTGTAAAATAATTGCGCCAGAGATTGCTGATCCCATGAATATGGATAAATCTAAATCTGTAATACCGTTTTTACTGGCAAAAATAGGTAACATATTCATTAAACCAGCATACAAAATTCCACAATAAAAACTACTTACCACACCCAAAGGAGACAGTTTGAACACAGTCATTAAAGACATTGATGGGCTATCTTCAATTTGTGGACCTTTTTGTCTGCTAATAACGATAGGTGTAATGGACAAACTAAATAAAATGCCGCAGATAACAAATAGGGTAATATCATCAATTGGCGCGACATTTAATAAAAATTGACCAGAAAATAAGGCTGTCATTATCATCATCTGATTAATGGATAGTATGCGCCCTCTATTTTTTTCAGTGGCGCTATGACTTAACCAACTATCAAGTGTGGCATTGGTACAAGCAATACAAAAACCGGTTACTATCCTCATACCCGCGAGTATTAAAGGCTCGGGATAAAGGCCCGACAGTAAAATAGCCACAGAAGTTAAACTACCGCACATGGCAAATATTCTTATATGACCAACACGCTGTAATAAGATACGGCTATAATATGCACCCAGCAAAAAACCCACAGACAACATAGATAACACTAAGCCCATATTATCCAGGCTCACCCCATCGCTCTGCATACGCACCGGTAGCAAAATGTTGCTTAATCCATAACCTAACATTAACAAAAAGCCACTTGTTAGTAATAGGATAAAAGGTTTGAGGGTCGTTATCACACGCAGTTCTCTACTCTATATTTGTTGGATAATTTCTCCGGTATTTACATGAATAGCATTTTATGAAAATGGTTTCACTCATCACCCAGGCAGAAACTATTGATACTACTTAAAAGTAGCTGATAATGTCGCAGCATAACAACAGAATGTTATTGATTATAGTAAAAATATTGAAAATAGTGATACACAAGCTTGGTAGTCGTTTTTAACTGAGTTTTAGTCGTTATTTTGGGGATAGAATCTGTGAAACTTGGAGAATTGCAGGTTATACCCGTTCCACTTGAAGATGCTTGATTCAGCTGGAATTAGAAACGCCTTTAGGCAAGGCATTGATTGAAGGGAATAGTTATTCTATTGTCGAAATCAATAACGCAGCATAAAGCGTTTCTAAACCAGCCCCTTGGGGAAGGCTGGGCAAATCATACTCTGCGTTACATTTCTTTTTAAGGGAATAACCCTTAATAAAAAAATGTGTCTTGATTATGAATCGCTCAGACTTCCTGAAACGAGTATCTTCAAGTGGAGCGGGTATATAATGTGTTTAGTCTAATGGATGTATTTTAAATTATGTCCTAATTATGGGTATTCTATGACACTTGCCGTGTTTTTATCATAAGTCGAAGTAAATCACGGTTACGTCTGAATCAATAGTTAGCAGTACTCATTTAATTAGTGAATGATTTCCAAAACAGATTAAATGCCGCCTCGCTATATTTAGTATCTTGTGCGAGTTCGGTGTTGTTAATAAAAAACTGACTACTGGTTAGGAATTGACCATGAGCACTTTCTAACATTAGCTCTATCGGATAATCAGCGATAAGTTGATGTTGTTGACCAAAGAGCATTATTTCTTTTAAAAAACCAAATTCATCAGCAAATATTTGAGCTTTAGTATTGGCCGAAAGCGGTTGGTATTGCATCACAAGTAAGCAAAATTGCTGTTGGTCAGCATTAGCTAAAGCCCAATCAATTGCTTGTTGCCAAATCACTTTAGCTTGTTGTTCTAATTGAGTTACATCGAGTTCGAATGGCGCTATTTGCAATGCAAATTCTTGTTTTATATTTTTATAAAGTTCGAGAACTAAGGCATCTTTTGAAGGGAAATGATGAAAAAGGGTGCCAGTGGCAACACCCGCTTTTTTGGCAATAGATGCGGTGGATGTAGCATAAATGCCTTGATTCACAAACAAGGCTAACGCGGCATCTAAGAGTTGCTGCTTTTTATTTTTAGGCTGGCTTGAATTTACAGGCATATATGCGTTTACTCTTTCTAAAGGTTTGAGACGTTTATTTGTGAATTGAAAAATAATTCTATATTGGCACTATTTTACTATGAAATAGTGCCGTTATAATACGCTAAAACGACACTATTATCGTATCACTTAACGTTAATACTATTCTATTATCTTAAGAAAAACTTCAACATTAACCTTTGTATTAAACCTCCGTAGGGAGGGTGCACTAATTTTCCGATATTTAACTTACCTCGAGACAGAACTGTTTTTGCTTTGGAAAAAGTTAAAAAACCTTCCTTGCCATGATATTGGCCCATACCAGAGTCTCCAATACCTCCAAAAGGGGCATCATCGGCAGCTACATGAAAGATTGTTTCATTAATACAAACACCACCAGAGTGAGTTTGACTCAACAAATGTTGCTGGGTATCTGTATCAAAACTCATAATATAAAGCGCTAAAGGCCGAGCGCGCTGATTAATATAATCAATTGTTTCTGAAATATCTTCATAGCTAATGATTGGGAGGATTGGGCCAAAAATCTCTTGTTGCATTATTAGCATGTCATCGGTGGTTTCAGTGACTAATTGCGTAGCAAGCTCACGAGAATTTCTTTCAATTTCTTGCCCATTAGCAGGCACGACCTTCGCACCTTTGCTAACTGCGTCATCTAACCAAGAAAGTAATCTATTATGCTGAGTTGAGTTTATTATATGGGCATAATCTGTACTTTGGTTTTTATCGCCATACATAGCTTGAAATTGTTTTTGATAACTACTGATAAAGGCTTCGACCTTATCTTTAGGGCAAAGTATATAATCGGGTGCCACGCATATTTGTCCGGCATTTAAACACTTGCCAAAGATTAAGCGCTCAACGGCAGTATCTATCGGCATGTCTGGAGCAATAATAACCGGAGACTTTCCACCCAACTCCAAAGTGACAGGGGTAAGATTGTCAGCTGCCGCTCGCATTACATGACGACCAACCGTAGTGGAGCCGGTAAAAATTAAGTGGTCAAAGGGTAAGCCAGAAAACTCTGCTGCGATGTTGGCTTCACCTTCAATACAGGCAACGGTATCTTGTTCAAAAATACTGCTTAACATTTTCTTAATAACTTGGTTGGTACTCGGGGTAAATTCTGACAATTTAATCATTGCTCTGTTGCCAGCTGCTAATGCTGTGATTAACGGACCAATAGATAACATCACAGGAAAGTTCCACGGCACCATAATACCTACTACGCCTAAAGGTTGATAATGCACTTCAACTTTAGCTGGCGCTAATAATAGCCCTGCATGACGACGTTGTGGTTTCATCCACTTCTTAAGACGTTTAATGGTGTAATTAATATTGACGATACAAGGCATGATGTCGGCTATTAAACTATCTTGTGCGGGACGTTGTCCGTAATCTTCATTAAGTGCGTTGACCAAGTCGTCTTGAAAAGAAAGTAGGGCACTTTTTAATGCTGATAACTGTGCAATCCGCTCTTTAGCTGACGAGTTAGGAGCACTGCGGTATGCCTGTTTTTGACCAGTTAGTATGGCTGATAATTCGCGCATATCCGTATTCATTTTTTCTGACATATTCATCGGTAACTCCATTGTTCAAGTAGCTTGATATATTCACTTGTAGACCTAGTTTTTGATAGGTACAGTAAATATTAAAAAATTAGACTGACTAGTTAGTCGGTATGGCTATTTGAACTCATTCCAGCCAGTATTGCAATACATTGTTTGTTTTTTATTCACAGAGTTCATGATAGTACTTCTTAATTTATAGCTAAAGTAAGGTTCTAATGAGGTTAGCGGTGAGCATGAATCGACGAAAATTAATTATTTGTTAAAATTACGGCTAGACAAATATTTCTGAGGAAAAGTACTACTGAGTAATAGTACATCTATAAAATATGAGGTTGTTATTGAGTTTTTTTGGTCACGTTTGCTCATGTTTGGTAGGGATTGATTTTATATCATAGAGAATCTTTTCAATGCACATCCCTCATTATTACTTTATTACGTGTCTACTTTGCTAATTTGGTATAAATAAACTGGAGACTTATAAAAGTCATTAAGTTGTATTTTTTTAAAGGGTTGCCACGCTGGCAGCGCAAAATTATTACTAATAACAAAGCGAACGTCAGACTGTTCTTCTAGTAGTTTATTACTAATTTTATTCATAGCCTCAGGGAACAAATAGCACACTAATACTGATGTCTTAGAAAGATCTGCCTGATAAAAATTTTGTCGATGTAAAGTTAGGTTTTTTAAGCCCAATACTTTTTTAAGAAATGTCGACATGAGCCAAGGCAGAAAGGATAGTTCGTATCCTACTATTTGTCTTTGCGGATATTTTTTGGCGATACGGATGACAAAGTTACCCCAGCCGCTACCCAAATCAACAATATTACCTGTACCTGTTTCATCAACTAGCTGCATCATGGCAAGGTAGGCTTTATTTGAGCTTGGCATAGGCGATATCCCTAACCTTACAGTGCTATACACAATCGAGCCGGTAATAAGCACCACAATAAAAACGAAGGTAATTATCAAAAACAGTTCAGAAATTATCAAAGAAAACTCTCAAATAGGGGGTACAAGTTATGAAGAACGATACGTTAACCGTGCGGTTTTCATACACGTTACCAATAAAAGATAATACCATTTAGCAAAGGCTACTATCTTTCAGCATTTGCGATATTTTCTACTAAAAAATCTAAGAAAACCCGTGTCTTTGGTGAAATCAGATCTCGTTTTAAGTAGATGGCATAGGTGGCACTCAACTCTTCATAAGGGCTGAAAGTATATTCAGGCATGACTTGAACTAGCGAGCCATCTTCTAGTTCATTTTTGACGGCCCATAAAGGAATTAAAGCGAGTCCAGTATTATTGAGAACAAGTTGTTTTTGGCCATTAACAGAGTTAACAGAAATGGCTTTGTTAAGGGACAGTTTTGTTTTTTCATCAGTCATTAAAAACCAATCTTTCCATCGAGAATAATTGTATCGGATACATTGATGATCTTTTAAATCTTCAGGAGAGAGGGGCGTGCCATTGTTAATTAAGTAATGAGGACTTGCACATAAGAGGAAATTATTTAACGTTAGTTGCCTTGCTATCATGGTTGAATCGGGTAAGCGACCGCTTCGAATGGCTACATCTATATTCTCTTCTACAAGATCAACAACCCGCTCAGTTAGCTCTAATTCGATATCAATATTAGGGTACAGCGCAATAAAATTCGAGATCAGTGGCAGTACAACACTTTCGCCAAAGCCGACTGTCATGCTTATATTAAGCTTACCCTTTGGCACTTCTTGTAAGTCATTAACAACTCTTTTGGCTTCATCAAATTCTGAGACGATCCGTTGAGAGTATTCGTAATATTTATGCCCAGCTTCAGTTAAACCAGTATTTCTAGTGGTTTTATTTAGCAGTCGTACGCCGAGTTCTTGTTCGAGTACAGCTAGTTGCCTGGAAATTGAGGAGGGCTGCACATCAAAAATTCTACTGGTTTGGGAAATACTGCCGGTTTCGACAACACTGTTGAAATAGAGTAACCGATTCAGTGAACTCATAATGGCTGTTACATAGGACTATTTATATTGTTCTTACTTTAACTTCGCGTTGCTCAAAAGGCAAATGTGATTTGCAGCCTAGGTTATGGTTTGTCCAATTGGCAAGGTTTAAAATAGCCACATTGAAACGAACAGGCAAACTCGTAGCAACACCAACACGCACGTAACCAAATAGACAATTAAAGAGAGAAATATATGAAAGCAATGATCATCAAAGAAATCGGGTCTACTGAAGTATTCCAACTTGTTGAAAAAGCAAAACCAATAGTTAAAGCAGGCCATATGGTAGTAGAAGTAAAAGCAACCAGTGTAAATCCAATTGATACTATGCTGCGTTCAGTTGAACTGCCTTGGTCAAACAACTTACCAGAAATTCTTCACGGTGATGTTGCAGGTATTGTGAGTGAAATTGGAGAAGGTGTTACTGACTTTAACATTGGTGATGAAGTTTACGGCATGGCTGGCGGTATTAACGGCGTTGACGGTGCATTAGCTGAATTTATGTTAGTTGATGTACGATTGATGGCTAATAAGCCTAAAACGCTAACGATGAAACAGGCGGCGGCTCTACCATTAGTAGCAATTACTTCTTATGAAGCGCTTGTTGATAAAATGAATGTGCAGCAAGGTGATAATGTTTTGATTCATGGCGCTACGGGTGGCGTTGGTCATATTGCGGTTCAGTTAGCCAAAGTATTGGGTGCCAATGTTACTTCAACTTATTCTCCTGCTAATGAAGCGTTAGCAAAAGCACTGGGTGCAGACAACTTAGTTGATTATAAGACTGCGTCAGTTTCAGACTACGTAAAGGCTCACACCGGTGGTGTTGGTTTTGATAAAATATTTGATACCGTTGCAGGAGATAATATTGAAAAATCATTTGAAGCCGTTAAATTCAACGGTCATGTAGCGACTATTTTACCTATTGCGGATCCACTACAAGTTGCTCTGAAAAGTTTGTCATTCCACAGCGTTTTGGTGCTTATTCCATTATGCCATGATATTAACCATGCATCACATGGGCGTATTCTTACTGAAATTGCAACGCTGGTAGATGCTGGGAAAATCACGCCTATTATTGATGAAAGTGATTTTTCAATTTGGGACGTAGCAAAAGCTCACGATCGCCTTGCTTCAGGTAAAGCGGTAGGAAAAATCACATTGACGGTATAAAATTTGAGCTGACTGAACTGAACTGAACGAAGAGGTGCTAAGGAATCATTAGCACCTCTTCCATTTATTGACGACAAAATATTTTCAAAAACTCATCATGACTGGGCAGTTTATCGATAGGCGCTTGCTTTATTTCTTTCACCTTTCTCAGCATCTCAGCTAGTTTTTCATCAGACATTGTATTGGCAATGGGATGATAATCTTGCGGAACGATACCTTGCCCTAACATAACTTGCAGCCATGAGCTGTCGGTGAATAAGTCATTTTGTTCTCTAAATAATCGACCACTTTGCTTAAATATTTCTATTTTATGGGCGAGACTGTCCGGAATTTTCATATGACGCATATCTTGCCAAAAATCACTGTCTGTGCGCTCTGTCGCATGATAATGCAGTACTAAGAAGTCTCTAATTTGTTCAAACTCAGTGGCTGATTGCTTGTTGAATTCATCGACTAGACTGCTATCAATACCCTGATGAGGAAACAGGTGTGCTAAGCGGACAACCGCAGATTGCACAAGGTGAATACTGGTGGACTCAAGCGGTTCTAAAAAACCACTTGATAGACCAATAGCGATAACATTTTTGTTCCACTGCTTGTAACGTCGACCGGTTTGAAACTTAATAACTTTAGGATCAGCAATGGCTTTACTGTCTAAGTTTCCCATTAAGGTATCCATCGCTTGCTGCTCGCTACAATGACTACTGCTGTAAACTATGCCATTACCATTACGGTGTTGTAGAGGAATCCGCCACTGCCAGCCCGCAGCATGAGCAATAGAACGTGTATAAGGTAAGGTTTTTTCTAATCGTTCTGAAGGTACCGCAATTGCTCGGTCACATTGTAGTAAATGACTCCAATCTTCATAGCCAGTACGAAGTTTTTCTTGAATAAGCAAACCTCTAAAACCAGAGCAGTCGATAAATAAATCACCGGTAACGGTTTGTCCATTTTTCAATTTAAGAGATTTAATATGTCCAGAGTTAGGGCACTGTTCAACGTGTTCTACTAAACCTTCTGTTCTAATGACGCCCAGTTTCTCACTAAATTTACGTAAAAATTTTGCATAAAGACCAGCGTCAAAATGATAGGCGTAAGGTAATTCAATGATAGGGTCTTTACTTTTTATTTGGGCAAACTTACCTGCTTTAGCACACAAATAATTCAAATCGTATTGCCATAAATGGCTGTCATCTTCTAATTGATTGGCGCGCTTTAATAGGTGATGAAAATGACAAAAAGCTAAGCTTTTTCCTGCCGCACCAAAACTATGTAAATAGCTGTGTCCCTGGCTTTTCCAGTTTTCAAAATTAATACCAAGCTTTATGGTTGCTTTTGTTTCACGTAAAAATTCTGCTTCGTTTATGCCCAAAACATTGTTTAAGTGTTTGATCGGTGGAATGGTCGCTTCGCCAACACCAATAGTGCCAATATCATCAGACTCAACCAACTCAAGCTGAATAGCTGAACCGAGTATTTTTTTCAATAACGCTGCAGAAATCCATCCCGAAGTGCCGCCGCCTAATACCACTACTTTTTTAATTGGACTATTCATGATTGAGATTCTCTTATAAAAAATGTGCGATTAAATCAAATGAATTTTGTACTACATTAGCCGCTTTATATTGCAAAAGTCACTTAAAAAAAAACCTGTCAGTACACTGACAGGTTTTATGTTAACTAAACCTTACTAGAACGAGTAGTTAAGACCTAACGAGTAGTTAGCGCCAAATGATTGATAAGAAGTAATTTGTCTTCCATCATTTGCTTCAGCTTGAATAGTCTTTTCGTCGGTAATGTTCTGAGCTTGGAATGAAACACGTAACCCTTGTAGTAATTTAATGCCAGATTCATCGAAGTCATAACTGATTTGAGCATCCCAAATTTCGGCACCTAAATCATCAGTTGCTTCCAAAGCAAGGCTGCCTCCGCGTGTTTCAGTTAAGAATTCATCACGTTTTGTACCGGCAATACGAACTTCGAAGCCATTTCTTTCATAGTAAGCGGTTAATGAGTAACTTTCTTCAGAAAGTCCAGGCACTTTACCACCATCACTAAGTTTACCATCTAGGAATGTTCCACTTATGACTAAACCAAAACCTTCTAAAGAGTCATGCATTACACGTAATGGGACACTGGCTTGTAATTCGTAACCACGAACGAAACCTTCGAAACCATCAGTGGTGGTACTAACAAAACCATTCAACGTTGCAGGAGCATCACCATTAGAATCTTTATGTATCTCAGGGATATACACATCAGAAAAATCAGTTAGTGCATCTGAAGTTCTATGCCAGTTAGTTAAATCTTTATAGAAAAAGGTTGCTGCAAAATAACCATCTTCAGCAAAGTAATTTTCGTAAGAAAGATCAAACTGGTTTGCTGTTAAAGGCTCTAACATCGGGTTACCGGCACTGCCAGTCCAAGGACCATTTTGTGGGTTTGAACTTTGAATTTGATTATCATTATAAGCAAAAGTAGCACGTGCATTAGGACGCATATCATCCATACGAGGACGACTTTGGACTTTTGATAAACCAGTACGAATAAATTGATTTTCAGCAATTTCAAAATTCAAGTTTAGTGTTGGTAACACATCTGAGTATGAAGCACCGCCACTTACTGGTGTTGATACTACATAAGCTTGTGCATTTTCAACCGTTGAAAAACCTGTTGAAGATTGGTCAACGTCAATGTATTGAATACCAAAGTTACCTGTCATGTAGATGCCAGCAAAATCAGCCTCAAAATCAAGTTTTGCGTATAACGTTAATGTTTCTTCATCAACGGTATAGGTATCACCTAAGCGGTCAGTTTGCACTAAAGAAGCTTCTGTCGCAGTGTAATAACCACTTTTGTATAAACCTAAACTGTCATAGGCAAGAACACCATCAATGCCAATGAAGCTTAAATCTGCAACACCTAAAACATCAGGAATAGCTCCTGCACCTGGGTATTCTGGAGATGTTAGGTAATCACCTTCATTAATTTTGCTTTTACTACGTTCAGAGTAGTTAACTCCCATGCTGATGCCACTAATAATACTGTATTCAACTACACCGTTAACTTCAAAGCGAATACTGTCTAGTTCTTCTTCGAATACAGGACGGTTAACAAAACCATCTTGTGCATCACTACCAATAACAGGTGCACCCCATGATTGAGGACCTGCAAGACGCATCAGGCTTTCATCAGTATAATCAACGCCTGGAAGTGTTGGATGAGCGCTATACATAACGCCTGTTGAAGTCATATCCCATGAACGAGCCGCTGATGGTCGTCCATCTACGCCAGCACGGCCAGTACCTGAGTAGCTCTCTAAATCGATGATTGATTTATCAACATCACCCGTTGATATATCTAACACGGTTGACCAATTATCATTTAAGGCATATTCAACATTTAAGCCAAAGGTAGTCAGTTCAGACTCTTGTGTTCTGGCATCATTACGAACAACTGAATGGTAACCATCCCATTGACCTGAAGTAACTAAACCATTTTCAATTGACGCAACATCGTAGTTGACACCACCCCATACCGGGCCACCTTCTTCAAGGCCACGGCGAACATCACTTTCATTAAAGTCTATGTATAAGGCATCGAATTTAACGCTAAGTTGATTATTTGGCTCATATTCAATAATTGCAGCGACTGAACTACGTTCCATCAAAGCAGAGCGGGCAAATGAATCATGGCCACCCAAAACTTTTGTAGCAGGATCTATGTCATTACCGCTTAAATCTTGTTTTTTTACACAGTTTTCACCATTATCATCACAACTTGCATAACCAACATCAGCATAACCCCAACCACGGAAGTTCTCTTCTTGACGAGGTGTTTCTTGATTAGAAACAACAAAAGCAAGACCTAAGGTATCGTCCATAAATTGATCGACAAAGTTGAACGATAAACGATGACCGTTGTTATCATAATCTGGGTTAGCCGAATCTTTTTCATTTTGTTCGTAAACAGCATTAAGTGTCATCGAAGCATCTGAATTTAATGGACTAACAGTTTGTAAATCAATAGTACCACCAATGCCTTGCGCGATAAGACCGGCTTCAGGTGTTTTATATACTACGATGTTAGATACTATTTCAGTTGGGTATAAATCAAACTCTACGCCACGGTTATCACCCATACCGAGTAATTCACGACCGTTTAATGAAGTACCAATATAGTTTTCATTGAAACCACGTACTGATAGACCACTAGTACGACCGTTACGACGTTCACCCGTTACACCAGGAAGGCGAGCTAATGATTCGGCAACACTGGTATCGGGTAATTTACCTATATCTTCAGCAGAAAGAACTTCAACAATTGAATTTGAGCTCATTTTAATCGCTTGTGCTCTTTGTAAAGCACCACGAATACCTGTTACTTGAATTACTTCAACTTCTTCTTCTGCGTTTTTTCCTGCAGCTTTGGCTTCTTCTGCAGCAAAACTTGCAGTGCTTAATGCCATTAAGCCACTTGAAAGTAAAGCTAACGTCATTTTGCTTGGTTTAAAATGTAGCATTGAATATTCTCCCCTAGCCATCCGTGATTAATTTTATAAGCTAACTTCCGTTTAGCCTAATAATTATATGTTTGTGTTTTATGTATGCAGTTATGCGGTCACATGTGTTAATTGGTTATTATTTGTGAACAACTTTAATATAAAGGGGCAAATTACTGATGGATAGTGGTTGCATACGTATTCAGAGCGTAGCTTAGTCCTCCAAACTCATTGAATACGTATGCAACGATTGTTTCAAAAACAAACAAGTCATTAGGTTAAAGGAGAAACTAACAAACAATAAAAGGAAAGTGTTTCTCTTTTAGCAAAATTCTAAGGCTTATTTTACTTGTTACCCTGACATCAGCAAGTTTGTTTGACTATTAAGGGAGTATTTAAATAATAGAGCAGCTGCTTGAACGGGCGCTGTATTTTTCGGCTGTTGTCCGGTTCTGGTTAACTATATAGTACCTAAATAGTCCATTCGGTAGTGCCAGCTGTAGCAGTCATACCTTAAATTTCTACTCGGATAAGTTGATCTTGATGATATTTTGGAAGTTGATTATATAGGTAATAAAAATAGGCCTGTTGAGTATATCAATAAGCCTATTCTTCAAGAGGGGGAGATCTTTATCTTACCTGATAACCTTTGACCGTAATTATTCTGTTTATAGCTTGGATAATTGTTTTGCTAAAGATTACCTTAATGAAATAGGGGAGTCGTCATTGAAGACTTGGCTTGATACATCAGTATATCCTCGTTAGCCGAATCGAGAATTAATCGTCTTGATATTGAATACGTATGTAACAGGGGAAAACTAGTGTTGATCTGATCTCTGAACGAGTAAGTTAATATCCATAACAATTTTAACGACTCGTTTATTATGAAAATGTATTCTTTTTGTCACTCTATCTCAAGTCCTAACCGTGCAGTTTATATTGCGCTTTCTGCCAGTTTATTAGTGAGTGCTTGTGGTGAAACAAGTGAATCTTCTCAGCTAGATAAGCAAGGCATGGGTATAGTAGCCAAGACCAATGTTATTAAGGCAAGTACCTTTAAATCAACCGACCTAGATAACTTACCTAGTGATACCTCTGCTCATTGGTTAACCACAAAGATATTGGTACTGCCAAAATCAGTTAATAAATATCAATACCAATTACTTAGCAAAAATTCAGTCGGTTTTAATGCTATTGATTTATTGCCAGTTACCTTCCCTGAAAAAGTAGCTATAAAGTTTCCACATTTAACCGACTTTCAAGCATTTGAAGTGCAATTAACACCAGCTCAAAGTAAACGTTGGTTAAAACAACAAGTTATGGTGGTTGCTCTCGATGCGACTATTGATACAAACGTTGAGCCTGCCCTTAATACAAGTAAGCAAGCCAAAAAAATTGCTTACGTGCAAATAGGGGCGGTAATTGATTCACTTTATACTCAGGGCGAAAATGATGCCGATGAAGTGACTGATTTAGGCGCCAAAATAATTAATCACCAAGAAGGCGAGGGCGCTAGCACTGCTGTTAGCTTTAAGTTGTGGGCACCAACAGCACAAGCTGTTTCTGTGCAGCTTTTTGATAACAACTTACAAGCTACCTCAAGTGGCAAGCTTGATATGGTAGAAGATACTAATACAGGTATTTGGCAGGTAATATCAGATAACCAAGCGAGTTACGCTTATTATAAGTATCAGCTTGATGTTTATCATCCTGTATCAAAAGAAATCGAATCCTTATCAGTTACCGACCCTTACTCTTTAAGCCTATCTGTTAATAGCGAGTACTCACAGGTTGTTGATTTGAATGATGCGGTTACTCAACCAGAACACTGGCTTACTCAGCAAATACCTACCGTGAAAAATGTCGAAGATAATGTATTCTATGAAACACATATTCGTGATTTTAGTGCTAATGAAAAGCAGCTTAGTAATCCTAAATTTAAAGGGAAATATAAAGCCTTCAGCGAGAAAAATTCTGATGGCATACAGCATTTAAAAGCGCTGCAAGTTGCGGGGTTAAATAACATTCATTTATTACCTACTTTTGATATAGCTACAGTTAATGAAGATGACAGTAAACACCTTGATATAGATGATAACTTGGCTAAAGTTTGTGCAATTACACCAGATACGAGTATATGTCAGCAATCTTACGATGAAAAACAGTCAATAAAGTCATTATTACAGAGCTATGCGGTTGCAGGAGAGCAAGCACAGCAGTTAGTCAGTGAGTTACGTGAAGTTGATAACTACAATTGGGGTTATGACCCTTTTCATTACACAGTGCCTGAAGGAAGTTACGCCGTTGATGCTAAAGGTGTTTCACGCTTAGTAGAATTTAGAGAAATGGTTCAAAGCCTACATGGTATGGGCTTTAGAGTGATTATGGATGTGGTTTATAACCATACTCACCAAGCAGGATTAGAGCCTAATGCCGTATTAGATAAAATAGTGCCTACTTATTATCATCGATTAGACCCTATAACCGGCGCCATTGAACAATCTACTTGTTGTGATAATACCGCGACAGAGCGTGTAATGATGGCAAAACTAATGACAGACTCGTTATTGGTTTGGGCTCGTGATTATAAAATCGATGGTTTTCGCTTTGACTTAATGGGACATCAACCAAAGGATGCCATGTTGGCTGCAAGAGAAGCCGTGCGCCAAGTAGACCACGATACTTACTTTTACGGTGAAGGTTGGAACTTTGGTGAAGTGGCGAGTAATAGTCAATTTGTTCAAGCCAGCCAGTTAGAATTAGGTGGTAGCGAAATAGGGACATTCTCAGATAGATTACGTGATGCTGTTCGTGGTGGTGGTAATAATACCCGAGATTCTCAAGGCGTTGGTAATGGTCTATTAACGTTTCCCAATGATAAAGAGGCCAATGAAAAACAAAACCAAGCACAGCTTCAAACAGAATATATGCTGCGCATGGACCAATTACGTATTGGCTTAGCCGGTAATTTACATAACTTCCCTTTAAGAACCCTTGGCGGTGAAAGTGATGACGGCGAAAGTAATGGCAAAAAAGTATTAGGCAAAGATATCCCTTATGGCGACCAGCCAACAGGATATGCGTTAGATCCGGCAGACACTATCAACTATGTTTCCAAACATGATAATCAAACGCTTTGGGATAACAGTCAATACCGCTTACCGTTTGATGTTTCAACAGAAGATAGGGTGCGGATGCATTTACAAAGCTTATCTTTCGCTTTATTCGCTCAAGGTATTCCTTTTATTCACATGGGCTCAGAGTTTATGCGTTCTAAGTCATTTCTTAGGGACAGTTATGATTACGGTGACTGGTTCAATCGTGTTGATTTTTCTAAGCAGGATAACTTCTATAATGTTGGGCTACCACCAGCAGAAAAAGATCAAGCTAACTGGCCGTTAATAAAACAAGTACTGGCTGGTCACCAAGGTCGTGATCATGTCAATGCTAAGCAAATTCAGCGAAGTAGTAACGCTTTTATCGACATGTTAGCAATACGAATGAGTAGTCCATTATTTAGGTTAACCACTGAACAGAGCATTATTGATAAAGTGAGCTTTCTTAATGCTGCAGTATCCAAGCAGGATGATGGTAAAATATCACAGCAACAGACTGGTTTATTAGTGATGAAAATTGATGATACACAGGGCGAAGCAGTTGATAGTAAATATCAAAGTTTAATCGTTATCTTCAATACCAGTGATAAAACACAGGTGTTTAACTATACCTTTAAAGAGGACTTTAATTCTGGCTTAAACTCTACCAGCACTCCAGGATATCAATTACATCCAATCCAGAAAAAGGGAAGTGATGAGGTAGTTAAACAAAGTAAAGTAACGGCAAAAGGCTTTATTGTACCGCCATTATCGAGTGTAGTATTTGTAAAAGCTGTCAGTGAATAAGCGAGTTAAGCTTTACTTATCTATAGCCAAATTACTTAGGTGTGAATAAAATTAAAGGCCCAGTTTATCCCATGTGAAGTGGATAAACTGGGCCTTTTTATTTAATTCTGGTTTCAGTTATTTAACGCTTAGCTTTAATAAAGGTAAATTAAACACTCGGTGATAAATGTAAGAAACAGCCGCGACCTGCAAAGGTCAATTGATAGCTAGGCTCGCCATTTTTATCGCTGCTTGCATTTCTTTCTAACAGACCTTTATCAATTAAATAATCTAGCATTGTCGTTGATAACTCGCCTAGTTTTGCTTTGGTGGTAATCTCAAGCTTAGTGGCGACCCCTTTAAAGGAATACAGTGCTTTGATTATCTTGGCTTCAGCTTCAGATATTTTTGGCATACAGCCCTTGTATGCAGGATATTGATCTAACGGGAATTTACCTTGAATGCATTCATATGAAGCTTGGATTGCTTTTATGTCACTGCTTCTATCTTCAGTTAACTTAAAAGTGTGAAAAACCCCAGCTTCTTTGCTTAAGTAATCAACCTTAGCTAAAAAAATAGGTAAGTCACAACCTTGAGCTACATGGTAAAAGCCCGACTTCCATTTAGGTACTGGGCCACGGGTGCCTTCAGGAGTAAACAGGAAAAATACCCGATTTAATTTTTGGCTATTAATAAATTGTTTTATCTGCTCAACTTGGCCTACGCCTTTTGCAGAGCGATTAATAGGTATCGCGCCTAGATACATCATCCAAGTGCCTAATACTGGCACTCGACATAAGCTGTCTTTTACCGAAAAGTAAATTTTTACATCTTGTAAAATGGCGGCACCTAGGGCGTAAACAAAATCCCAGTTTGAGGTATGTGGTGCAGCAATCGCAACACCAGCACCTTCAGGTGCAGTTTTACAAAGTTTCCATCCCGCAAGTTTAAACCACAGAGTGAAAACGAATTTTAAGAAATATTTTGTGAAAATACCGTCGAAGATGGTTTTTTCTCTTATGGTGAGTTCTTTTTTAGCCATGATAAAGTCAATATAAAGTTACTACTGAGATGGCGCAATTGTAACAGGAAAGTAGTCAAAAATATTGATGTAGGTATTAATTTTGTTCGCTTGACTGCTAATAATAATAACTAAATATAAATGACTGTTTTAAAGTTGAGCTGTGCAGTCTCTGCTAGTGTATGTTGTTATTAATAATAACAATCGCTTAGCTAGTTTTTTATACTAAAAGTAATCTTTATCTTATTGCTTTAGCGTTTAAAACAAGCGGTTTGAGCCGTTTTAGTTACTTACTAGGTCTTTTTAACCTGTTTTTTATTTCAATTTGTTTCCGTATGTTACAGAGTTAATATTTTTATTTAGCTAATCTATTGTATTTTAGATGAATATTAGTAAATAGTCGCTTTACACCATGTTTTCCTCGCCAGAATATAACTTATCATCCCACTAGAAGAGTCTCTTGTATTTATATACAATCATATAACCTATGCATTTTGCATCTCCGTAATTACTTAACGTATCAATGATAATCATATGGCTGCTATTTTAAATCTAAATAATAAAAACGAAGCGTTAAGTTATTTAAATGCTTGTCATTGTTTTGGTCGTTCACCAACTAATGTTGATACTGTCATTAATGCTCAAGAAGTTTCTCGCATTCATGCGGTTGTTGAATGGAGTAATAACCAATGGCTTATTCGAGATTTAAGTAATAATGGTACTTGGGTAAATAATCAAAAATTAGTCAAAGATAACCCGCATAAACTTAAGGTGGGGGATAAAGTGTTTTTTGCTTCAGGTGAAAGCCATGGCTTTGAGATACAAGATCTGAGACCACCGCAAAATATGTTACTGCCGATTACCCAACCGGGTGATTGCGTGACAGAATCACCGATTGTTTTGGCTGATGGTAATTTACTTCCTTCGGAGCAGAACCCTGAGATTGCTTTATTTTATGTACCGAGTAAAGACCAGTGGTATAAAGAATTCCTTATTGATACCGACGGCAGTGCTTACCCTGTCGCCAATTCAGATTTATTATTTTTCAATAATCAAAAGTGGCAGCTTAAATTAATTCCTTTAACTGAAAATACCGTGCTAATGGCTAAAGCTAAGTTATCGGTTGATCAAATAAAATATCGCTTTAACTTAAGTTTAGATGAAGAAAATACCGAATTGACAGTAACAACTGATGATGAAAAATTTTGCTTAGCTAATAAAGCACATCACTACTTAACATTGAGTTTAGCGAGACATCGTGATGAAGATGCTAAACAGGGTATCGATGCCGATAACCAAGGCTGGCGCTTACCAGAAACACTAACCAAAGAGTTAGGGTGTGATATCACATTATTCAACACACATGTTTGCCGCGCTAAACAGCAATTTCGAGATATGTTCGATGGTGCTTGCGATGGTGATGAGTTAATTGAGCGCAAAGGTAAAAAAATACGCTTTGCAGGTGTTTTTTATCGTATATATAAAGGCAATGAACTGATCGTTAATCGCGGACAAGATAAAGTATCCCTTACGGTATTACATGGATAACAAGTTACCTCATTACAGCCGTGAACGATTGTTGGGTGAAGGTGGTATGGGTAAAGTTTACCTAGCCCAAGACAACCAATTACAACGACAAGTTGCCATTAAAGAATTAACCTACCAGCCTAAAGATGATGAGGTTAATCACGCTCTCAAAGAAGCACGGTTATTAGCACGTGTGAACCATTCTAATATTATTCAAATTTATAATGTCCATGATGAAGGTGATCATATCTCCTTGGTTATGGAGTATTTCAACAGTAAAACACTGACGCAGTTTCAACAAGAAGCCTATACCACGCTGGTACAGAAACTCGATTTATTACAGCAACTTTCTGCAGGGTTAGCTGCTGCACATAAAAATGATGTTATTCATTGTGATTTAAAACCCAGTAATATCTTAGTGAATGAGCAAGGTCAGTTAAAAATCACTGACTTTGGCATTGCTTTATTGGCGAGTAATGAAAGCCAAAATAGTGAACAGACAGCAAGTAACAATCCGCTGCAGTTTGGTAGTTTACTTTTTATGTCACCAGAACAAATAAAGCTTCAGGCGGTAGATTATCGTAGTGATATTTTCTCATTTGGTATTATTGCTTATCAATTAATGGTGGGTAGCCATCCGTTTGCTTACGGTAATAATGGCGGCTCCGCGACAGACGTTGCTAAAAGAATTTGTGAACATACACCGGAACATGCCAAAAATTTAATGCTAAATGCACCTAGCGCATTAACTGATTTGTTAATGGAAATGTTAATTAAACCGCTTGAGCAACGAACATTAACCGCTGAAGCCATAGAAAATCGTTTAAAGCATATTAGAACGGCGCTATTGCAAGCTGAAATAAGTGAACAAGCTACACTACCTTTAAGTGGTTTTCCCTTATCTAATGTAATCAGTAATGGCTATGCTCATGCTGAAAATACTGCTCCAATTCAACAAAATCATCTGAATAGCCAAAGTAATCAAAACTTACTAGCATTGGAGAATCCAACAACGCATTGGGTTAAGCAGCCCTTTAATATAATCGCTAGTTTAGGTTTGATTTTTCTCGCTGTACTCTTAGCTTTTTGGTTTAACAACACCCAAAAAGTTGAAACTAAACAAGTGGTTATTTTAAAGCCGACCTTATCAGATAGTCCCTTAATAGCACCAATGCAGCAAAATTTAGTTATTTCAGCGGTGGAAGATGCGCTGCGACAAGCGGTAATAAATACTAAAAATATGTATTTAATCTCGAATCGAGAAGTGAATTCCATAACCAAAGAGCACCCTGATGATTTGAATAAGCTTAAGCAAGCAGTGGGTGCATCAGATATTATTTCAATTTCATTAGAGTGTGATAATAGTCGCTGTAAAGTAAGTTTTTCACGTTTAGTCGCTAACGCAAATAATAATGATATATTAGCGGTAAAGTCTGAAAAAAACTGGTTAGCACCGATAGATGACTTTAACGCCATTTTTAGCACCAGCCAAACGCAATTCGCTTCGCTTTTTCCTGAGCACTTAGAGGTTAATCAATCAGGTTTAGTACAACGACCCATTAATGAAGATGATTACCGAGACTACATCGAGTTATACAGCCAAATTAAAGGCCATGGTAATTATAGTGACGAGAGTTTGACTAAACTAGAAGCGCTGTTAACGCACTCACCGTACTTATATGCAGCTTATGGTTTATATCGTGATACTGCATTGGATTTATATTTGGATTCAAAAAATAAAAAGTATTTTCAGCAGCTAGATGTTTTATTACAAAACTCACCGCCAGAGTATCGTTACAGTGTATTTGCAGCTATAGACCGATTTTGGTTAGCTTCAGATAGAGGAGACATGATAGAAGCAAGACTCCAATTGGAAGAGGCGAAAAAAAGAGGTGCTGATGACCTAACTGTTTTAAGTCTTGAGGCTTTTATGTTTTTTAATACAGGGCAATATAAAAAAGCTGCCAATTCCTATGCTAATGCTTTCAAGTTACGACCCAGTTCAAATTTATTATATAACATAGCTTTTAGTTATTGGCGTATGGGTGACTTAATTAAAGCAGAAAATTCAATCAGTGAAATATTAAAGATTGTCCCTGGAGACTATAGCGCACAGCAGTTACTAGCTAGCGTTTGGTTACGTCAAGGCCGGCTTGAATTAGCGATTACGGCCTATGAAAAAATAGTTACTGATTTAAATAAAGGAAAAGATATAAGTAATTTAAGTTTAGCTTATGGCTTAAATAAGCAATATATTAAGTCACTTGAACTTGCGCGAAAAGCTTTAAAGCAAAACCCAAAACAGCCAATAAATTTATTAAATTTAGCTGATATTGAAATGATCCTGGGGGATGAGGAATCAGCGAACTCTCATTATCAACAAGTAGTAGCCATTTTGACTGGCAAAAATGAAGTCAAATATTTAACATATCTAGCGCAGGCTTACGGGCAGTTAAGTCAAGCTAATCGGGCTATCGAAGCATTAAGTAAAGCGCAAGCCTTAGCACCTGAAAATGGTGAGGTATCTTATAGCTCAGCCATTGTTTACAGCTTGCTGAAAGAAGAAGCTTCGGCGGTGCATCATGTGAAAGCTGCATTAAAGAATAATGTTGGTGTTGTTTGGTTTAACCTTCCTTGGTTCGATAGCTTATGCGCAGAATATGAGTTTCAGCAGTTAATGGTTAAATATGATAATGGAACACGCTGTTCAAGCTAATTTTGTCGTTTAACGCCACCATCTTGAATAGCCCCAAATGTTGAGTACATAGGTTCTTTTATTTTTAATTCTTGGGTTGTTTCAACACTATTAATAGTTACTAGTTTTTCAAATGTCTCAGGATCTGACTCAGCTAAATCTAATAATCTTTCTAACTGAGTCGCGTCTGAACCTGCCAATTTTAATATTTTCTTGAGTAGTTTTGGATCATTTAAGGCAATGTCATTTAATCGGTCAACTAACACTGGGTCGGTTTCTGCAAGCGTAATTAACATCTCGGTAGAACTCGTAGTGCTCGCTGCAAAAGCGCTAGGTAAATAAACACTGCTCGTTAACGCTAGTACCATAGATAAAACTTTAATATATTTGTTCATGATATTTCCTATTTATTTTTGTGATATATGTGTGATGTATGTAGTAAAAGTAATTTATGTGAAGAAGGATTTAGTTCCCTTCAAAGCTGGGTACAAATTTATAGACTAGGTGCGCCTTAAACCATGACAGCCAATTACAGTCTATTTAATACTGCTATATATTTGCTTTTTCACTATTTTTCCCTCTAATAAGTTACTGTTAAATGGTTGCTTATTGTATTTTTATTTTTTTGTCAATAATTTCGTATTAAAATTATCAATATTTTATTTTCGTAATGTAGTGTCATTTTTATTGCACAACCTACCTAAAAAATTCATTTGTTTTACTCAATCTTTTATCGATGTCATCGTTTTTGTAATGGCGTGTAATGTTCTTTGACATTTAATTGTGGGATAGTTAATTGAGGCTAAAAAATAACAAGTTTCTTTGAAAATACTGATACTTTTAGAGTTGGGAAGGCAAAATAATGCATGCAATATTATCACTAAACTTAGATTCAAATCGGGACTTAAACCTAGAGGCAGATGCTGTTTCAGATTCAGAGAAAACTGCTGGAACGCGTGGGTTAAAGATAGTGAATATGAATAATGCAGCGACATGCCATCAAACTCATGAAAGGCAAGTAGACGAATGTATGCTTACAAATTTAGCTGCACATCAATTGCATGCTAAGGGAGCACATAAGTGTTGTCAATGCGCTTACAACTCAGGGTACGAGCAAGGTTCTTTGTTACAGCAATTTATTAGTTTAGATATTGAAAGTTTGGGTGATGCACCAGTACGTGATGATGCCAAGCAAAAAAGTATTCATCAAGCTTTTGCTCTAGGGTATAGCGATGGCGTTAATTCATTCATCAGAAACTAACATAATTTTTGAAATAGTTGCTCATACTGAAGGGAACGGACTGCTTTTTGTACCGAGTTTGGCAACTGGAGTTGCGTATGAAAAATAGAAAAATTCTCTTAAGTAAGTCTGGTTTCAATTTGGTTCAAGTTGATGTACTGGATGGAAATGATAACGTAATAAGAGTTTCTTATGAGGTAGTTGATCCTGATGAGGATGCTATAGGTCGTTTTGGCAGTTTAACAGAGGCTCAGAACTTTATTAATATGTTATGTCACCTGAACCATTTAGAACAAGACCAAGCGCTTCCGTAAAGAAGAAGAAAAATGGTTATATATTTCTCTCTTTAACGTTACCAGCACTATTTAGCTGATTGTTAATTCAAACATGAAAAGGGCAACTAGCTAATACTGGTTGCCCTTTTTATCTTTAAGGTAACCATCGCGATTATCTTAATCTTACCTTTTACTGAATCATGAACTTCTTTGTATCTGTTTTTAAGGGAATAACCCTTAATAAAAAGATGCGCCTTGCTCATGAATTACTCAGTAATCCTGAACAATAATTTTGAAGTAGTTTGGGTATATAACTCAGTATTCATGTTCTATAATACTGCGTAGTTAATTCTCTTCTTTTAAGCTTATTGCTAATATTAGCGGAAGAAAAAATTAAATTCCCACTGAAGTCTTACATTTTGAATGGTAGTGAGTATAAATATCATATCCTTGCTATTGAAAAAGAGTTGTTCGACTCCATATTTATACTCCATCCTTATTTTGATTGGCAGCTAACATGACATACGCACTAGAAATTAGCGCACTTGAAAAAACCTATAAAGGCGGTTTTCAAGCGTTAAAAGGTATTGATTTAACCGTAAAACAGGGCGACTTTTTTGCCTTGCTTGGTCCTAATGGTGCAGGTAAGTCTACTTCTATTGGCGTGATAACCTCATTGGTTAATAAAACAGGCGGTCAAGTAAAAGTCTTTGGCTACGACATTGATACTGACTTAGAAAAAGCTAAAAGTTTTATCGGTTTAGTACCGCAAGAATTCAACTTCAGTCAGTTTGAACCCTTGGTTAATATTTTAGTTAATCAAGCTGGTTACTATGGTGTGAGTAAGCCTGTAGCAATACAGCGCGCAGAAAAATACTTAAAACAGTTAGAGTTATGGGACAAGCGTGATGAACCCGCTCGTGCACTTTCTGGTGGTATGAAACGTCGCTTAATGATTGCTCGTGCTTTAATGCATGAGCCACAAATGCTGATATTAGATGAGCCAACCGCAGGTGTTGATATTGAACTACGTCGTTCAATGTGGGATTTTTTGCGAAAGCTAAACGAACAAGGTATTACTATTATCCTCACCACCCATTATTTGGAAGAAGCTGAAATGCTTTGTCGCAATATTGCCATTATTGATGGTGGTGAAATCGTTGAAGACACCAGTATGAAAAAGTTATTAGCACAATTGGATGTTGAAACCTTTGTATTTGATCTACAACCGAATTTGACACTGGATGTCTTAGCGCAGTTTGCTGAGCAATCACAGTCAATCGCTTATCGGGTTATTGATGATCATACCTTGGAAGTTGATTTAAATAAGTCACAAAATCTAAATCAAGTATTTCAACAATTGAGTACCGCTAATATTGAGGTTATAAGTATGCGAAATAAAAGTAACCGCTTAGAAGCCTTGTTTATTAGTTTGATCAATAAAAAATCAAGCGTTACGCAAACCAAACCACAAAGCGCAGTTGTGGGAGCAAACTAAATGAATAACTCTATAGCATTAAAAAGCATTTTAACTAAAGAAATCCAGCGTTTTACCCGTATTTGGGTACAAACCTTAGTACCACCGGCCATAACTATTAGTTTGTATTTTGTTATTTTTGGCTCTTTAATTGGTTCTCGTATTGGTGAAATGGGCGGCTTTGATTATATGTCGTTTATTGTGCCAGGCTTGATTATGATGAGTGTTATTACTAACTCATATTCTAACGTGGCTTCGTCATTTTTTAGCGCCAAGTGGCAGCGAAATGTAGAAGAAATGTTAGTAGCACCTGTACCAAATTGGGTGATTGTGGCTGGTTATGTTGGCGGCGGCATGTGTCGTGGTATGTTAGTTGGTTTGATTGTTACCATAGTTTCATTATTCTTTGTCGATATTCAACTACACAATATCTGGGTGATTATCGCTACGGTTACGTTAACATCGGCAACTTTCTCTTTAGGTGGCCTAATTAACGCAATTTTTGCTGGCAGTTTTGATGATATTTCAATTATACCTACCTTTATTTTAACGCCGTTGACTTATCTTGGCGGTGTGTTTTATTCGATTAGTTTATTACCTGAATTTTGGCAGGGCGTTTCTCAAATTAATCCTATTGTGTATATGGTTAATGCTTTTAGGTACGGATTTTTAGGCATATCTGATGTGAGTCTAGTTACCGCTTTTGCAGTAATTGGTTTCTTTATTGTCACTTTATTTACCATTGCGATGGTACTTATCTCTAAAGGTATAGGACTAAGAAGCTAATATGACAGCTAATACGACAGCGGGTTTAAATACAGTGGATACTCAAACATCATTGGGTGATTCTAAGGCGATTATTAGTAATCAAGAAGGTATTCACGAAAAGCTTGATGAAGTGGTGAAAAGACACTTAACTCATGCTTCCCAAAAGCCTTATCAAGCACACACTAAAGAAGCCTTTACGCAAATGGATGCGCTGGTGAATGCCTTTTTAGTGGCAAACCCTGAGGGAGAAATCATCTTGGATGCTTGTTGTGGTGTTGGTCAAAGTACGCGTATTTTAGCTAAACAAAACCCACAAGCGTTAGTGATTGGCGTGGATAAGTCAGATCATAGAATTAATCGTAATGTTGAAGGCTTCGATGTTGATGATGGCTTTAGTGCAGACAACTATCATTTAGTACGTGCTGATTTAAACGATTTTTATCGATTAGTAAAAGCTGCTGATTGGCCCGTATCAAAACACTACATTTTATATCCAAACCCTTGGCCAAAGTCTAAACACTTACAACGCCGCTGGCATGGTAGCGCAGTTTTCCCACAAATGACCAGTATTGGTCAGCAGCTTATTTTGCGCAGCAATTGGCGTATCTATTTAGCTGAGTTTCAACAAGCAGCTAAATGGGTTGATTTACGAGGTCAAATTGACTCTTTGCCAGTGGTTGATTCTTCGTTAGCGTTAACGCCGTTCGAAGCAAAATATCAAGCTAGTGACCAAGTTTGTTGGCAATTAATATTAGGGCGTGTTGAACTTTGTTGATTGGTCTTGTAGTTGTTTATTAGACTTTTATACAAAGGCGGAGCTTATGTTGTGTAGTTATTTAGGACAATATGCTCCTGCATTGTCTAGTAAGCTACATCCATGTAGCGTTACTCGAATAGGCGATAACGTAGTCAAAATGGTTAATAAACACTGCCATTTGGGGTCGTTTAAATGATTCTTACTTTTTGTTGCAAGGAATTTACATAGAATTACTATGTTACATGCCTTGCGTCGCGAGTATAAAACATTTAATTCGAACAAGAATCAACCATAAAAGCTCAATATGCCCTAGAACGATAGCAAAGATTATGGCTTTGGTGACGAAATTACGAGACTTTTGCGCTATTTTTTATTAAAGTTTGTTTTTCGTCTCGGTTACAAATAGCCAATAATTATAAAACCTTGCGTGTGCGCACAACGGACGTTGGCCAAGCAGGTGAGTATATTGAAGTAAAGTGAATAACTATGAGAGCAACTAAGCGCATTGCAGAAGCAACGCAAGAATCTTTACATCGAATCTTTACCATTGCTGAAGCTCCTGATTCTACATTGGGACGTCTTGAGCAAGAGATGTCGCAAAATTTAGTGGGTTTTTTAAATAATCACATTGTTGCTAGCAAAAATGCCCTAACGGATATTGAGCAAGATTTCATTAATGCTCGCATACCCGAGCAGCCTGAATTTGTTTCTGATCACATGCACCATTTACTCGATAAATTAGTCGCGCAGTCAGTTCATACATCAAGTCCTAGTTTTATCGGTCATATGACCTCAGCATTGCCCTCTTTTATTTTACCCTTGTCTAAGTTGATGGTGGGTTTAAATCAAAATTTAGTTAAAGTTGAAACATCAAAAGCGTTTACGCCATTAGAGCGTCAAGTTTTAGGCATGATGCACAATTTGGTGTATCAGCAAGATGATGTTTTTTACCAAAATTGGATGCATAGTGCTGAGCATTCTCTTGGCGCTTTTTGTTCCGGTGGTACTGTCGCTAATATTACAGCTTTGTGGGTCGCACGTAATAAGCTGTTAAAAGCTGATGGTGATTTCAGGGGCGTGGCTCGTGAGGGCTTACATCGTGCTATGAGGCATTATGGCTATCAAGACTTAGCTATTTTAGTGTCTGATCGTGGTCATTACTCATTGAAAAAGTCGGCTGATATTTTAGGTATAGGCCAAGAAAATGTTATTGCGATACCTACAGATGAGAATAATAAAATAGATTGCCAAAAGCTGGCGGAAAAATGTCAGCAACTTGCAGCACAAAATATAAAAGTACTCGCAATTGTTGGCGTGGCCGGTACAACTGAAACCGGTAATATTGACCCGCTTGATAAAATTGCTGCGATCGCTCAGCAAAATGAATGTCATTTTCATGTTGATGCCGCTTGGGGCGGAGCAACATTATTGTCGAACAAATACCGTCCTTTACTTAAAGGCATCGAACAAGCCGACTCAGTGACCATTGACGCACATAAACAGATGTATGTGCCTATGGGCGCAGGTTTGGTTATTTTTAAAGATCCAGCCTCGGTAAGTGCGATTGAGCATCATGCTGAATATATATTACGTAAAGGCTCAAAAGATTTAGGTAGTCATACTTTAGAAGGTTCTCGCCCGGGAATGGCGATGTTAGTGTATGCGAGCTTGCATATTATTAGCCGACCAGGTTATGAAATGCTTATTAATCAGGCCATTGAAAAAGCAGAGTATTTTGCAGAGATTATTCATCAACATGATGATTTTGAGCTAATTACTCGCCCTGAACTGTGTCTGTTAACGTATCGTTATGCACCTAAGTCAGTTCAGGCGCTATTAGCTCGAAATGATGATGAAGCTAATAAGTCGGTGAATATGTTACTTGGTAAATTGACCAAGTTTATTCAAAAGCGTCAACGTGAGGATGGTCGCTCTTTTGTCTCACGAACCCGCATTGAAGTAAGTCGATATGGTGGTGAAAAAGTTATCGTTTTTAGAGTTGTGTTAGCAAATCCACTAACCACTAAAGAAATATTACAAGGTATATTGCAGCAGCAGTGTCAGTTAGCACAGGAAAGTGAGAAATTCTTACCTGAGTTGCTACAAGCAGCAAAATAAAACGGCAATTGGCTTCGACTCAGATAATATTTATTCTGGATAAAAGGCTCAAGTTATACTAATTATATTAGTTAACTTGAGCCTTTTTTAAAACTGTCGGCTAAAATTTTTACAAGCTCGCCGTATGCTCTTAATAGTTATGGTATAAGCCAAACTCTTGGTTTATCTTCACGTTTTGTTTATCAGCCCAAACGTAATATTCATGATCTTCTAACTCGCTTGCTGCTTCTTTATCAAGTAGTACAATGGCATTTTCATGCAGTTGTAAAGATGATGCGGGACAAACTGCTGATAAAGGGCCTGTAACCATATCTTTTACTGCTTTTGCTTTACTTTTACCCGTTGCCATAAGTAGTACATATCTGGCATCTAGAATGGTAGCAATACCCATAGTCATGGCTAAGGTTGGTTGAAATTCATCAGCAGCAAATAAACGACTGTTATCATTAAGTGTTTGTTGAGTTAGTGTTTTAATACGAGTACGAGAAGCTAAACTTGAAGTAGGCTCGTTGAAGCCTATATGACCATTGGCACCTATACCTAATATTTGTAAATCTATACCGCCGGCTTGAGCTATTTTATCTTCGTAATCTAAACCTTGTTCTCTAGGATTCTCACCTTGGTTACAAGTAGGTAAAAATGTCTTCAATTTATTGATATCAACATGATTGAACAAGTTCTCATTCATGAAGTGACGATAACTTTGTTGATTTATTTCATTAATACCTAAGTATTCGTCTAAATTGAAACTTGTGGTGTTACTAAAACTAAGCTCACCAGCTTTATACTTGTTAACCAATTCGTGATAAAGGCTAATTGGCGTACTGCCGGTTGCTAAACCTATCACAGGGTTGGATTTTTTATTGATTAGTTCTGCCACCCATTCTGCAGCATTTTCGGCAACTTGTTGTGCATTATCAAAAATAATAACTTGCATGTTTTTTCCTTAGAAAAATGAAAATAAATAGCACTGTACGCTTCAACTTAAAGCGATAAACTTTTTATCACGATTAATATTATATAACCTTATTAAAAAATGACAGCGCTGTTAATTATTGGTTTTGTTTCTTGATGATTTTATATAACTATTCCTCTTCACTTAACTTTATATAAATAATAGCTTTCTTTTGCTAAATTTTTAGACTTAATGTTGTATTGAGCGCATAGTAAAATCACTTCTAAGATAAACAAAAATGAATGGTCTATGATAAATAATCAACATCCTCAAACGACAGCGCAATGGATTGATCTTATAGCCAATAGTGAATTACCTGCTATAACCTCCACCGCTAGGATGTTAGATAAATTTTCTAATGATGATAAGTCATCGCTACCGAAATTAAGTGAAGCGATTTTGCATGATCAAGGGCTATCTTCATGCTTGCTTAAAGTTGCTAATAATATTCAACATATTAGCATTAATAAAGTCACGACTGTCTCTCGTGCGTCCGTAGTACTTGGTATTCAATCTGTTAAAAATATCTGCTTAACAGCAAAGTTAGTCTCTAGTTTATTAGCGTCGAAGAGCCTTGATATTAATGTTTATGAACAGTTGACCCAACTTATGGCTAATTCATTTTATGCCGGTATGTTAGCTAAAATGATGGTGCCTAATTATAGCGAGGAGATACAAGAGGAAGTATACCTTGCAGCTATGTTATATCGTATAGGTGAAAGTGCATTTTGGAGTGCCGGTGGTGATACCGCTAAAAAACTGGCAAATTATGAAGCCAAATCACCTCAAGATTTTAATCAATATTGTCGGCAAGAAATGGGCATTAATTTTGGCGAATTGAGTAAAGGGCTTGCTGGTACTTGGAACTTGAGTGATTTATTAATCAAGGCACTCGACCAACCAACCACGCGTACTGATGAAGTGAAAGTTATTTACTTTGCTGACAAACTCAGCGCTATTATTGCAAAGCCAGAAGGCTGTGAAGAAGACTATCATGAATTGCTTAAAGAAATTTCCACTATCGTGGGTATCTCTGTGAGGCAATTAACGGTAAGAATTGAGCATACGCGCGAGCAGGCTGAAAAGTTACTGTCATCTTATGGTGCTGAAATATTAACAGAACGAATTAAAAGTTTACCAACGGCCGAAGACTTTAAATCCCTTGGAGGGGACTTTGATAATAAAGAGGTTGTCAGTAGAGATAAAGCATTACTAAATGGTTTTATGAAGCTAACAAAGTTGATTAAAAACAGTAAGGACTTTAATGAATATTTACAGTTAGCACTGGAAAACTTAGCCCTTACCTTTGCCTTTGACCGTAGCTCTTTTTTAATGCTAGTAGACAATAGAGCTCGAGTTAAGTCGCGATTAGTAGTTAATAAAAATGCCCAAGAAGATACTAGTAAAATTAATATTGATATCAAGCATAGTGATAATGTTATTGCTAGGGTGATTAGTACAGATACAGCTACTCTGATCAATGATCATCAAGAAGTTCGTTGGCGTGATTTAATTACCCAAGAAATTAGTGAGGTAATTGAAGATGGTGCTATAGCTTTTGTTCCTGTCAAAATAGGCGGTAAAGCAATAGGCGTGATATGTTTGCAATTACTTAGCCCAAAACAAAAGATAGAGACACAAGATTTCCAACAAATATGTGCTTTTATTGATCACCTCAACATGTGTTTAACCATGATAAAGTACAGCTAAACTATTAATATTAAGGTTTTCATTAGGTCAGAATTAAGTAAATGCGTTTATAAATGTTGGTACAATTAGTTACTCGTTTTAGCAAGTCTTCTGATAAACTAGCGAGAATTTTATTTGTTAATGCACGTCTGTGCCAAAATTCCCAATGACCCAACCTAGTTCATATACAGCCAGCTTTACTTTAGATAAAGCCCACTATAGCGAATGCTACACTCAATCAAGTACCTTATCACATGATAAAAAAACCTACTTTAAAGCCAACGTTTTAACTGTCTTTGGTTTGATCATTTTGTTAGCTACGCCTGTGAATCCTTACGCAGCTTGGTTTGTCATTGCTTTAGGACTCTTGGAAACGATTAGTGTTTATTATCATAAACCTTGGTGGGTGATTAGGCAGATGCTTAGTAAGGCCTCTCATAGTGAAGTAAAACTGACCATTGATGAACAAGGTATTTTGACAGAATCATTCCATATAAATAACCGAATTTTGTGGTCTGATGTAACACTTGTTACTGAAACTGAACTAGGATTTTTGATTTACTTTAGCCTAGGTAAAACAGCTATGGGCAAAGATATTGCCAGTAAAAGCTACATATCTAAAAGTTGTTTATCGGATGATGCTATCGCTTTTATAGGGCAGAAAAATCCTACTGTTGCTTAGGTTAATACGAGTAAAACAAGTCAATTCAAAGTAAAAAACACCAATGGCTAATATAACTAAACAAGCATTTATGCGGTTATCAAACCCAAAGTTTATAGTGCTATTTTTGATGTTATGGTCAGGCTTACTATTGAGCTCTAGCCATACATTGAGTGAATTAGCTGGTTATACATTTTTTACCTTTTTAGGCACTTTAGGCGCCATTTTTGCTAACTCAACTGGAGCTGGCGGCGGTGTAGTGTTTATTCCCATGTTTACCCAGCTTAACTTTACTGAGCAACAATCAATTGCGACAAGCTTTGCTATCCAATGTTTTGGTATGACCGCTGGTGCTGTTACTTGGTGGCATCATTACAAAACAGAAAAAACCAGCCTACGTTTATGGCAAGGTTTTAAACGTATTATCAGTGTGACTACTATCGCTTCGATAATCGGTCTCAATGCTATATTTTTCTTCCAAGTAAATTCACCTGCTGCTTTGCATACTAGCTTTAGCTGGTTTTCACTGCTGTTGGGATTCTTCATTATATTGACTATTTATTTGCTGCAACCGCATCGGGAGCGCAGCCAATTATATTATGTCGACTATATTTTTCTGGTGCTCATCGGTTTATTTGGTGGTGCAGTTACGGCTTGGTTAAGTGTTGGTGTTGGTGAGTTATTAGTTATTTACCTGTTGCTACGTCATTTTGATATCAGTATGGCAGTAGCAGCCGCTGTAATTGTTTCCGCAATCAGTGTGTGGACGGCGATTGCACAAGTAAACAGCGACGTTTATTGGCAAGTTGTTTTATTCGCGGGTCCAGGGGCAGTTCTGGGTGGCATATTTGCTAAAACGTTAGTAACCCATTTATCGGCAATTAAGTTGAAATTGTTTTTTGCTTGTTGGTTACTGTTAAGTGGTGTGGTGGGTTTAAGTTAAGCTGCAATAAATAAAAGTAAACCTCAATGAGAATGATTCGTAAATAGCTTGACAGTTGTTGTTGTCCTTGTACAATTCGCTCATAATATTTTATTGAGACACAACTTATGTTGAGAAAGTCGTTTACTACCTTATTTATTGCACTATTTTTTATGGTAACTTTTAGCGCCAGTGCTAGTGATGAAGTTAATGTTTACTCTTACAGACAACCTTTTCTTGTAGAACCTTTATTTACCCAATTCACTGAGCAAACCGGTATTAAAGTGAATGTGGTTTTTGCTAAAAAGGGTATGGCTGAGCGTTTAGCGCGTGAAGGTAAATATAGCCCTGCCGATATATTACTTACCACAGATATTAGTCGTTTGATTGAATTACGTGATAAAGACTTAGTACAAGCAGTTAACTCTTCTGTCTTACGTAGTTCAATCCCTAAACAATACCAAGCACAAGATAATACTTGGTTTGCCTTAACTACGCGGGTTCGTAATATATATTCAGCGAAACGTTTAGGGAAAATAGATCTCAATTATGAATACTTAGCAGATGAAAAATATAAAGGTCGTATTTGTACGCGTAGCGGTAAACACCCTTATAACGTTGCCTTAGTTGCTTCTATGATCAGTGAACATGGTGAAGCTTACACTTTAGATTGGCTGAAAAAAGTTAAGAATAATTTAGCCCGTAAGCCACAGGGCAGTGATCGTGGTCAAGTACAAGCGATCCATCAAAAACTGTGTGATATTTCGTTAGGTAATAGTTACTACTTTGGCAAGATGCTAAAAGATGAAAAGCAGAAAATATGGGCTGATGAAGTCTATATTAACTTTCCTAACCAAAACAATCGTGGTGCCCATATTAATATTTCAGGCATTGCCATGGCCAAATACGCTCCAAATGTAGAAAACGCTCAAGCATTAATGGAGTTTTTAGTCTCTAAACCTGCACAAGCGTTATATGCACAAACGAATATGGAATATCCTGTTCGAGAAGACGTTGCTGTATCCAAGTTGGTTGCTTCTTGGGGCGGTTACAAAGCGGATGATTTACCGCTAGAAGATATTGCTAAAAACCGTACAACAGCGTTAAAACTAATAGACCAAGCACAGTTTGATTTGTGATAGCGCTGTATAACAGTAGATCATGGAAGTTATCTAGCTATATAATTGCATTGGTATTGATAGTGCCAGTGTTGGTTATGCTAGTCGGTGGCGTTAGTGCTTCAACGCAGCTGTATGCTCATTTATGGCAAACAGTGCTACCCAGTTATCTTGAAAACACCTTATTACTTGCTTTCTGGGTGGTGTTATTGGCGTTATTTTTTGGCGTATTTAGTGCCGCTATCATCACGCAAACCAACATTGTATTTAAGCAGCAGCTACGTTGGTTGTTACTATTACCCTTAGCTATGCCTGCGTATTTAGTTGCTTACCTTTATACTGACTTATTTGATTACGCTGGCCCAGTTCAGCGCGCTTTAAGAGCCTGGTTTGGTTGGCAATCGCCAACTGATTATTGGTTTTTTGATATTCGTACCTTACCCGGTGCTGCTTTAATGCTGGCACTGGTGTTATTTCCTTATATTTATATGCTAACGCGTGGCGCTTTTGAACAACAAGATCAAAACTTAATTCGAGCGAGTCGATTACTTGGCTTAACCGCTAAGCAGAGCTTCTTTAAAGTTGCTCTACCCTTGGCAAGACCTGCTATTGCTGTTTCGGCCAGTCTTGTCTTAATGGAAACCTTAGCTGATTTTGCTACTGTACAATATTTCTCTGTTAATACCTTAACGACTGCTATTTATGATACTTGGCTTGGTTATGGCGACCTCGGCGCGGCCAATGCTTTAGCTAGTATTTTGATGTTATTAGTACTTTTTGTCGTGTTAGCTGAACAACGAAGTAGGGCAGGGTTACGACACCAAAGCGCTAGACCTAACTTAACACGAGAACTGATACAGTTATCTTTCGGACAACAATTTATAGCAAGTGTTTTTTGCTGGGCACTGGTCATTTTAGGTTTCTTATTACCGATAACCCTATTGATCATTATGGCTGTGCAATACAGTGATGTTGCGCAATTATCTGTTTTATTATCTACCGGTATCAATTCACTGAAAGTGTCTGTATTTGCAGCAACAATTGCGGTCATTATCGCTTTATCATTGGGTTTATATCAGCGTTTACATAATGATAAGTTTCGTCAGATCCCGCAACTGATATCAGGCTTTGGTTATGCAGTACCTGGAACCGTTTTAGCTATGGCGATGCTGTCGACATTAGGACCACTAGATCATTGGCTTAACGGAGTTGTTGAATTTATAGGTTTTACCGCGCCAGGATTAATATTATCAGGCTCTTTGTTTGCTGTTGTCTTTGCACTGGTCGTTCGCTTTTCAGCGATAGCTAATGGCACCATTGCGAGCGGTATAAAACAAATTCCTCGATCACTGGATTATGCACCCGCAAGCTTAGGCGTTAATTTAATAGGAAGCTTAACTAAGGTACATTTACCTATTTTAACTCCGGCAATACTAGTGGCGTGGTTATTAGTTTTTGTTGAAGCAATGAAAGAATTACCGGCAGTATTATTACTACGACCCTTTAATTTTGAAACGTTAAGTAGTCAAATTTATCAGCTTATTTCTGATGAAATGTTAGAACAAGGCGCTTTAGGGGCAATCCTCATTGTGTTATTTGGTCTATTACCAATAGTGCTACTGAATAATAGTAAGGAAAAAGTATGACCGCTTTGTTAACCACCCAGTCACCTATTAAGCCCATTGCTCTGCTAACAATCGAACAACTTTCGATAACACTGCAAGAGAAAGTGGTTTTATCAACGTTGGATTTGAGTCTTGATGAAGGTGATATCTTAGGTCTCGTGGGCGCAAGTGGTTGCGGAAAAACAACTTTACTTAATGCTATTGCTGGTTTTAGTAAGCCAACTAAAGGAAAGGTAATCATTGACGGTCACTTACTTAGTAGTAATGGACTTAGTGGTGGTGAATACAGCGTACCAGCAGAGCAGCGTCAAGTAGGCATGATTTTCCAAGATTATGCGCTATTTCCTCACTTAACGGTAAAAGAGAACATTGCTTTTGGGCTAGGAAAGCTAGGTAGGGCTGAGCAACTTGAACAAATTGGCCACTTACTTACTTTATTAAAGCTAAATGAATATCGTGATAGTTATATTCATCAGCTTTCTGGTGGTCAGCAACAGCGTGTAGCAATTGCGAGAGCATTAGCACCAAAACCTAAATTGCTTTTACTTGATGAACCTTTTTCAAATATCGATGCCCGCCTTAGAAATGAATTGATGGTAGAGATAAGGCAACTGTTAAAGCAGTTTAAGATGACTGCTATTTTTGTAACCCACAACAAAGATGAAGTCTTCACCTTTGCTGACAAAATGGCCGTAATGGCACAGGGAAAATTATTGCAACTTGATGCGCCTAATATTGTTTGCCAGCAACCGAATAGTTATCAGGTTGCTGACTTTTTACAGCTTGGCAGTTGGCTTCCTTGCCAAGTTAATTCAGCAAATGTGCATAGCTTGTTAGGTGATTTTGATATAGCGAATAGTGGCGATAAGCAAACAGGCTTAGCTTATTTACTCGTCAAACCCTCTAAATTACAGCTCAATTCTTTAGTCGATAAACAAAATATTGCTAATGCACAAGTTGAATACATTAGTGTTACTGAGCAGGGGTATCATTATTATTTGAGCAGCTTAGATGGCCTCGCTAAAGATAAGTCTTTGGCATTTTCTAAGCTTAGTTTATACAGTGATATTGCTCTATCATTCAAGCAAAAAGTGGCAGTTAGCATTAAGCCTCATGATTTTTTATTTTTTAATAAAAATAACTAATCCCTTAACAATCACGTCCATTGCAAGGTGTTACAGTTTCATTACAAGCTATTACAGTCTCTTCGCTATTTTCTTTTATAATTTAATTATCAAATCAAAATTGTTTAATTTTAAGGAGTCTGTCATGGCATCAAGTATTGAGCTTGTTGAAAATATACAACCACTTGAAACTAAAAATGATAATCAATTACAACAAAATTTACTGTTGATTGAGAATGATCATTACCTCAGTAAAGCGTTTTTAGTTCATGGTGAACAATCGGTTTACCAAACTACAAAAATACGTACAGGTGAAGTCCTCAGTCAAGAGCTGAAAAGCTACTTAGTAGGTCATCGACCAAGCATGATAGTGTTAGATGTTGGTTTTTCTGACAGCGCACAGTTATTAATAATACGAGATCTTCGAGCCTTATTTGATGGTCTACTTGTGATTGTCTCAAGCAAAAATAGTGAAAAAGAGCAAGTTGAAGCTTTTAAGTTAGGTGTGGATGATTATTTACTTAAGCCGATCGATAGTCGAATACTGATGATGCGAATTGAGGCTTTATTTCGTCGTCAGAGTCATAAAACAAACCAAGTTGAATTAGCTAGTTTAACGATGGGGGATGTTTGTCTGCAGCCTAAATCACAAAAATGTTTTATTAATGGCGCGGTAGTGAAGTTAACAACCTTTGAGTTTAATTTATTAAAGTCTTTAGTTGAACATCAAGGGAAGATCTTATCCCGAGATCAACTCTATAGTACCTTGCTTAGACGAGTATACAATGGCGTAGAACGTACTCTGGATGTCAGAATGTCACAACTACGCGAAAAATTGACTATAGCTGGTATGAAGAATAACCAGATAGAGACAGTTTGGGGTCAAGGATACATGTTTAACAATATAGCTTCTTAGTTCGGCCTTTTACACAATAGTTCAATAATGTGCTCGTATTGGACTATTGTGACATCCATCGTCATTTCCTCGGATAAATAAATAATAGCTTTACCCTATTATTTGTTTTTTCTGTATACTCGCCCATACTCTTTTTTTAGCTACCAACGCTGGAGCTTTCTTTGCTAGCTGTAATACGCGTTTTTTTAATGACCTTGGCGTTGCTCATCATTTGCACTGTCTCTATTTTCTATTGTTTATTACGTCCTTTTCATCGTAATAATGTTTATCATACTTCAAGGTTCCTTGGGAAAATCACTAAAATTCTCGGCGTTGACGTCGAACTGAGAATTCCTGCATCGCTTAAAGATATAGGTCCTGTTGTTTGGATGGCAAATCATCAGAACAGCTATGATCTTTTCACTCATGCTAATGCCGTATTGCCTGGTACCGTGAGCGTAGGCAAAAAAAGCTTGAAATGGATTCCTATTTTTGGACAAATGTATTGGTTAACTGGCAATATTTTAATTGATCGAAGAAACACTAGTAAAGCAATGAATACTATTGAATTAACGGCAGATAAAATAAAGAAAGATAAGCTTTCTGTCTGGATGTTTCCTGAAGGTACCCGTAGCCGAGGACGAGGTTTATTGCCATTGAAAACAGGCGCTTTTCGTACCGCCCTTCAGGCAGGAGTGCCGATTGTACCCATATGTGCCAGTAACCAGGTAGGTACGATTAACTTAAACCGTTGGGATAATGGAAAAATTATCATAGAATTCCTAGACCCTATTCACCTTGATGATGCAAGTCGCGAGAACTTACGCTCAATAGTAAATGAAGTTCATGAATTAATGTCTAATAAAATTGAGCAGTTATCGATTGAAGCTGCGGCTTATCATAATAAATAACACAGATAGATTATAAAATATAAATAGGTAATGAAAATGATTGATGAAGAATTACAACAATGGTTTAGCCACACTGAAATGCTAATTGCTGAATTGCTTGAAGACGGCACTAATGAAGAAGTTTATCACACCATTGAACATCACTTTGCTAGTAGTGATTTTGATTTATTAGAAAAGGCTGCTATCGCTGCATTTAAGTTAGGGCTAGAAATTGAAGAGCCAGAAGAAGCTGAATTAGAAAATGGCGATAAAGTATTTGCTTTTGATATTGCTACAGAACAAATGTTAGATGTAAATTTAATCAAAAAAGAAACCCAAGCGATGTTTGAGCTGGCAAAACAATGTGGTGTTGACTACGATGGCTGGGGCACATACTTTGAAGAATAACTTTAAGGTATAGTAAAATACTCTAAGGCTTGAACACCTGTACTAAATATCTTAAGATGTGCGACATAACTAACCAGTTGTTATTCGCTGGCTTGCTGGTGCTGACTAAGTTGGGCCAGCTGATAGTTGAAATTATCAGGATTTTTATACACTAAGGAAAGTAAACCATGGAATGGCTTAGTAAAATACTATCACAAGAACCCACTGTACTCGCCCTCTCAATAACAGCTGTTATTGCTATATTTATTTTTGCGGCAAGAAAAGCGCACTTAAATCACTTAGCTCGAATGAAAAAGATAGATGATACCTTTAACATTAAATGAAACTTAATGGATTGATTGGTTCATCATTGGAATCTATTAATTTACCCCAGCTTCAGCCAAAACTTATATATTAACACTTAGCCGTTGAGTCTCTGATAATCAATTTTGGTACATATTGGCTGATGGTCGGTTGATTCTTTTGCTTGCGAACTTGGCTAATAAGTAAATTTGCAGCATCTTCAGCTATTTGGCTGTTCGGCTGATCTGCGGTAGTGAGTTTTGGCCAAGTTTGACGAGAGAATGGACTGTTTTCAAACCCTACTATTGATAGTTGTTCAGGAATCGAGATATTCATTAATCTTGCAGCAAATAATGCCCCAGCAGCAATTTCATCATTACAAGAAAAAATAGCGGTTGGACGAGTATTATTGCTTTCTGTAGACATCAACTGCTTTGCACCACTAACCCCTGAATCAAAAGAGTATTCACCTTCGATAACAAGTTTTTTATCAAAGTCGATGTTACTTTCTTTTAGCGCTTTTCTGTAACCTTTATAACGTTCAACCGTTGACATATGTTTTGCGTCACCCGCAATAAAACCAATGTCTTTATGGCCTAAGTCGATTAAATGTTGGGTAATGGTTTGTGCAGCGTCTCTATCATTTACCATAACACAAGGGCTTAGATCATCAGGCGCAACATCACCAGACATGATACGTACAACTTTAACGTCAAGCGCTACTAATGATTTAACAAACTCAGGCATTTCGGATAGAGGAGGGGTCAAAATTAAGCCTGCAATACGAGCATGCTTAACCATGTTGACAACCTCTTCGGTAATATTTTCATTTTTCGCATCGCAAGGGTGAATCAATAATTCAAAACCTTGCTGTTTGCAGGCAGATAAAATGCCTTCCTGCATATCAATGATGTAATAAGCGTTAGGGTTATCGTAAATATAAGCAACAGAAAACGATTTTGCACCAGCTAAATTTCGTGCAGCTAAATTTGGCTGATAATTTAATTCTTCGACAGCTTTTTGTACTTTTTCACGTGTTAATTGGCGTACTGAAATTTCATTGTTAATAACACGAGAAACAGTTTTTATTGATACGCCAGCTTGTTTTGCTACGTCATTTATTGTCGCTTTCATCTGCAGATAACCTTGTTCTTATTTTTATAAACTGACTGGCTATGCCAGAGTGTTGTAATTATTGCATAGCCGGTCCGTAGTAATCTATAGGACTTTACAGTATTATTTAGAGTAATAACAATTGACAGCGCTGTCATTTTTTAATAGGGTACCATGAAAATATTACAAGTCATAATGGTTAAACCGAGCAAATACTCAAGTTAACTACAATGATAAAGTCGATAATTGTGTCTGAACCACCTTATAGGAATTAGTATGTCGTCTCGTCAAACATTAGCTAGCTGGAAGAAGCTTCAGCTACTTGCCCAAGATAAAAAATCTCAGCATATGAATACTTTGTTTGCACAAGACAGCGAACGTTTTAATAAGTTCTCTATCGAATTACCAAACATGTTACTCGATTACTCTAAAAATCTAATTGATACCGAAACGCTCGACGCCTTATTAGCGCTAGCAGAAGAGACGAAAGTATGTGATTGGCGAGCTAAGATGTTTGCTGGTGAGAAAATAAATAAAACCGAGGACCGTGCGGTATTACACACGGCGTTACGTCGTCAAAGTGATGAAGCCTTTATTATCGAGGGCGAAAACGTAACTGAGCATGTCCAAAATCAACTAGCCGAGATGGAAATATTTGTAAACAAAGTTCGTCAGGGACATTGGTTAGGTTACTCAGGTAAACGCATTACCGATATTGTTAATATCGGAGTGGGTGGCTCTAATCTTGGGCCACAAATGGTCACAGAAGCATTGAAACATTACAGCGATGGCAGTGTGAATGTTCATTACGTATCTAATGTTGATGGAGCGCAAATTGCTGAAGTACTTCGTCCGTTAGAGCCTGAAAAAGTTCTCTTTATTGTTTCAAGTAAAACCTTTACTACCACTGAAACGATGACAAATGCTCGTACAGCGATTAATTGGCTAACAAGTGCCTCTTTCGATGAAAACTCAGTTGCAAAACACTTTGTTGCAGTCACTGCAAATAAAGAAAATGCCATGAGTTTTGGTATAGAAGAACAAAACATCTTTGATATGTGGGATTGGGTAGGTGGCCGCTTTTCACTATGGTCGGCTATTGGTCTCGCGATTGCTCTTGATCTAGGTTTTGACAAGTTTGAAGAGTTACTGGCCGGTGCTCATGATATGGATCAGCATTTTATCAATGCACCATTAAAAGAGAATTTCCCAGCAATTCTAGCTTTGATTAGTGTTTGGAATACCACTTTCCTCGGCTCTCAGTCACAAGCTATTTTACCTTACGATCAAACGTTGCATATGTTAACGGCATACTTGCAGCAAGCTGAAATGGAAAGTAACGGTAAATCGGTGAGTTGGGATGGTGATGAAATCGATTATGCTACTGTGCCTTCAATTTGGGGCGAGTTAGGAATCAATGGTCAGCATGCCTTCTACCAATACTTGCATCAAAGCAATAATGTTGTGCCCGCAGATTTTATTGGCTCGGTTAAAAGTGTTACCCCAGTAAAAGGGCATCATGAAACCTTGATGGCAAATTTCTTTGCACAAACACAAGCATTAATGGTGGGGGTCAATGAGGAGCAAGTCCGTGCAGATCTTAAAGCGAAAGGTCGCGATGCTGATTACATCGATAAAGTTGCACCACATAAAGTGCACAAAGGTAATAGACCGACTAATACCATTTTATTAAAGTGTATCAACCCAAGAAACTTAGGTAGTTTGATTGCAGCTTATGAGCACAAGATCTTTGTTCAAGGAATAATCTTACAGATATGTTCTTTCGATCAATGGGGTGTTGAACTGGGTAAAGGCCTTGCTGCAGAGATACAAAGCGAACTGCAAACAGATAATATTTCTGCTCAGCATGACTGTTCAACGTCAAGTTTGCTGAAGTTTTATCAGTCAGCAAAGTAGTCGCTTTCTATGAATAATACCTAACTTGAGTCTCGATTAACTCACATTAAACAGACTTTAAACCATGTTACCTCAAGATACAGGATTCAGCTGGAATTAGAAGCGTCTTTAGGCAAGGTATTGATTGAAGGTAATGGTTGTTCCCTTATCGAAATTAATAACGTAGCATAAAGTTTTTCTAAACCAGCCCTACGGGGATGTCTGAGCGAATAATGCTCTTCGTTGCCTCTCTTTTTAAGGGAACAACCCTTAATAAAAAGAGGCGCCTCGATCATAAATAGCACAGTCATCCTGAAACTCGCCTCTTGAGGTATCATGGGTATAGATCACTAAATTATTTTTTTAAAATAACATTCGAATGAAAAATTTTAGCTAGAAAGAATACAGCCATTAAAGCTAATACCATCTCTAATATGGTATTAGCTTTTTTTTGTCCGTAGATCAAATAAGCCAGTAAAATAATTACCAGACTTGTCGTTCGAACTTAGTGAATTTTTATTCCTAAAAATGAAATAAAAATTCACAGCTCAATATTTTACGTGTTTTTTTTATACAGAAAGTGATAGTTATTTGGATAGTTACGATTTAATTACAAAAATAACAAATAAAAAAATCCTTTGTATTCATAGTCTTTGTTATTTTATGTAACTGTTATACAGTTTTGAGTTAATTTATTCTGGTCAAACGTAAAAATAAACGGTATGGTTTATTACGTCTTATGACAGCGTTGTCATTAAATATTGACAGCGCTGTCGTAAAACCGAATTAATTATTATAAGTAAATATAAAAACATTCTAAAAACAAAACGTGTGTAAGGGAAAGTCGATGTCAACTAAAACATTTAAAAAAGGCGTGTTAGCAAGTTCAATTGCTATGATCTTAGCTGGTGTATCATCACAAGCTATCGCAGCTGATGAAGCAGCTTCTGAAATAAATAAAGAAGAAGTTGAAGTAATTCAGGTAACCGGTATTCGTGGTTCATTAAAAGCTTCATTAAACGGGAAGCGTTTTTCTAATGCTACTGTTGACGTAGTATCATCAGAAGATATTGGTAAATTCCCTGATGGCGATGTTGGTGAGTCTTTAGCACGTATCCCAGGTGTTAGTGTTTCTCGTCAGTTTGGTCAAGGTTCACAAGTATCAATTCGTGGCGCTTCTTCACAATTAACACGTACTTTATTAAATGGTCACTCAGTAGCCTCTACTGGTTGGTATGATCAACAAGCAATTGACCGTAGCTTCAACTACTCAATGCTTCCTTCTGAAATGGTTGGTGGTTTAGAAGTTTACAAATCTTCACAAGCTGATTTAGTTGAAGGTGGTATCGGTGGTACCGTTATTGTTAAAACGCGTAGACCTTTAGATTTAGAAGCTAATACTGTTTTTGCAAGTGTTAAAGGAACTTACGGAACGGTTAATGAAGAAGTTAGCCCTGAAATTTCAGGTTTATACAGCTTTAAAAATGATTCTGAATCTTTCGGTATCTTAGTTTCTGGTGCTGTTTCTAACACTGATTACCAACGTAACGGTGTAGAAACATCACGAAACTGGAGTGGTGGTATGGCTCCAACTACATTCCAACAGGAACGTGAACGTACTGCATTGAATCTTGATATGCAATTTCGTCCAACTGAAGCATTAGAATTTGGTTTAAGCATAATGTCTTTAGACTTAAGCGCAAATAATGCTAACAGCCAACTTATTATGTTCCCAGGTGATGATTCATGTACACAGACTAATCCTGCTAATGGTAAATGTGTAATGAGAACAGTTACTGATGCAAATGTTGGTTACGGTCCTGATGGCTTTAATTCTGGTTACTTCCAAACTTGGGCTCGTGAAGCTTCAATGGATTCTAATACCATCGATTTTGACTGGACTTATGAAGCAGATTCATTCACTTTCTCTGGTCGTGTTGGTAATACTCAATCAGACGGTGGTGCTAGAACAGCACTTGTTGGTGAATATGCTCGTGATTCTTCAGATACACACGGTATTTGGGATATGACAGGTGACCAAGCTAAGTTTGATGTTGAAAATAAGAACATTCCTCTTACTGTTTTACCTGACAATGTAGGCATTCAAACTTGGGCTCTAGAAGATAAGCCTAATTCAGATGAAGAAACTTATGTAAATTTAGACCTTGAAATTCCAGTTGAAATTGGCGTTATTTCTAGCATTAAAACAGGTTTCCGTTACGCAGATCACTCAGTTAAGAAAGAAGGTCTTAAAGGTATAACAACAGACGGTTTTGCTCCAACATTAAGACCTTCTGGTGAGTATTACCCAGGTAGATCAACATCTGGTGCTGGCTTTACTTTACCTGAAGCAAACCGTGATTTAATTCTTTCTGATTCTTTAGCGGCTACAGATCATTACGAAAGTAAAAAAGATTCTTACGGCACTGTTGAGGAAGAAAATATTGCCTTATATGTAATGGCTGATTTTGATACTGACGGTATTCGAGGTAACATCGGTTTACGTTATGTATCAACAGATGCATCATCAGATTATTATGCGCTTGACGCTAACGGTAATTACGCTGATAGTTTATCTACTGATAAAGCAAGCTATAGTGAAATTTTACCTAGCTTAAACGTAGCAATGGACTTATCTGAAGATGTTATTTTACGAACATCTGCAGCACAAGTAATCTCTCGTCCTAACTACGGTGATATGTTCTCTACTACATCTATATCTAACTTGGATAGTATACAACCAGGTACTCAAGTTGCGACTACTGGTAATGTAGCACTTAACCCATACAAAGCTTTCCAATTCGATGTTGGTGTTGAATGGTACTTTAGTGATGATGGTATGATGAGTGTTGCTTACTTTGTGAAAGATGTAAGCTCATCAATTTCTTCAAGTGACTCAGTAAATCAACAAATTGGCATAGATATTCCTATTTATGAAGCAGACCCTTCGCTAAGCCCTTGTGATGGCGGTGAAGCGGATTGTTGGGCTGTTGGTCAAACAGCTAATGTAAGTGGTGGTTATATCAAAGGTGTTGAACTACAAGTTCAAGATGCTTTTGATAATGGCTTTGGCTATAGCGTAAACTATACGTATGCTGATGCGGAATCACCTGCAGAAAACTATTCTGATGCTAACGATGTTTTCTCTGATTCATCAGATCACACAGTTAATGCTGTAGGTTTCTATGAAAATGATAATATCTCAGCTCGTTTAGCTTATAACTGGCGTTCAGAGTACATCATGCGCGAAGCTCCAGGCTGGTACTGGAATCGTACACACGAAGCGTATGGTACATTGGATTTTAGTACATCTTGGTCTGCTACTGATTATTTAGACGTTACCTTTGAAGTTGCTAATATCTTAGAAGAAGACAGCTTACAAACTGGTGCTTATAAAGCTGGTGGTGAGGCTCCTCAACAAGATCTTGAAGAGAGTTTCCCTGCTTGGTCTTTTGAAGGTGAAGCTACCTTTAAATTAGGTGTTGCTGTTCGTTTCTAAAACACTTAGATTCAAATAATAAAACTTATGTTTTATTAATAAAGCCCAGCTAATGCTGGGCTTTTTACATATTATTACTCATACATATATTCAGCTATATTTAAAAAATTACTGAGGTCTTATGACGATTAAAAAAATTGCTATTGTAGGCGGAGGAACAGCTGGCTGGTTAGCAGCAAATCACCTTGGTAAAGCGTTGTGTAAAAATTCTGAACTATCCATCACTTTAATAGAATCTCCTGATATTGCACCAATAGGCGTCGGCGAAGGCACAGTACCAGATATAAAGAAAACCTTGGCGAGCTTTGGTATTAGTGAAACAGACTTTATCCGTGAGTGCGATGTCACTTTCAAGCAGTCAATTAAATTTGTGAATTGGCTTGATCAAGATAAACATGGCAAAGATAATTTCTTTCACCACTTGTTTGATGTACCTAGCCGTGAGGATAGCGAAAATTTAACCGCGCATTGGTTAACACAAAATGATGGTGTACCTTTTGCTGAGCGAGTATCTTCTCAATTTAAAGCGTGCGAACAAGGAAAAGCCCCGAAAAAGATTACTACTCCTGAATACCAAGGGGACCTTGCTTATGCGTACCACCTAAATGCAGCAAAATTTGCTGGCTTACTTGCCGATAACGCTAAAGTTAAATACGGTGTTAAGCACCTATTAACTCATATTCGTGATGTTAACCTTGCTGATGATGACTCAATTCGTTCATTAGTCACTAAAGAAGGTGACGATTTAGCTTTCGATTTTTATATTGATTGTTCTGGCTTTGAATCTTTGCTTATTTCTAAGGCCATGAAAGTCCCCTTTATTGATGTATCAGATCAGTTGTTAGTTAATACAGCTCTGGTAGTACAAGTTCCAACCGATAAAGACTCTGCTATACCACCTTATACTATTGCAACTGCACACCAAGCCGGCTGGATTTGGGATATAGCCTTGCCTAATAGGCGTGGTGTGGGTTTTGTCTACTCAAACAATCATATGAGTGATGAGGAAGCCCAAGTTAAGTTAGATTATTATTTAGGGGGGAATAACCCTGAATTGAAATACAAAAAATTACCGATGAAAATTGGTTATCGCGAAAAATTTTGGCACAAAAACTGTGTCGCATTAGGTTTAGCTCAAGGATTTTTAGAGCCTTTAGAAGCGACATCTATTTTGCTCACTGATTTTGCCGCAAACTTTCTTGCAGAACGTTTTCCTAGTGAAAAAGATGAACTATTGATTCTAGAAAAGCGCTTTAATCACGCGATGGGGCATGCATGGAAGAGAGTGGTTGATTTTATCAAGCTGCATTACTGTTTATCTGATAGGCAGGATTCATCGTTTTGGCTAGAAAATAGAGACCCTAATACAATGTCTGAAGAGTTAAAGAATAAATTAGCTATGTGGGAAAAGTTCATTCCTATCAGTGATGACTTCTTTAGCCAATTTGAAGTGTTTTATTTGGAGAACTTTCTTTTTGTCTTATATGGAATGAAATACAAAACACTATTAAATAATATTGAGGTAACGGGCTCTGAGGAGCGAATTTTAGCGCTGAAAGAAATTACAGATAACTTAATGGACAACTTACCTGAGCACAGGGCATTGTTAGAAAAGATAAATAAATTTGGCTTGCAGCAATTCTAAATAGATAAGGCTGTATATACCCGTTCCAGTTGCATCCAGCATCTTCAAGTGGAACGAATATAATATATGCTATACAGCCGTTTATCTAATGAGCTTTTATTTGTTTTTACTTAGATTGATATGCATTTTAGCTAGTCTTGCTATTTGGTGCATCGAAGATAAATGTGCGTAGATAAGAGGTAGTAACCCTTTTTTACGTAATTCATTAAATTCATCATCAGGTAAAGCTTCTAGTCTCTTTTCATCAATAACATAAAGTCCATTAAGGGCTAACTTTTCCTCACCACCCAAATTAAGATTAAGCGATTTTAAGGTTAATAATTTTTTATTAGCAAAATATTGCATGATATTATTGGTTTGCTCATGTCTTTCTGCGAGATTGAGTAAGTGTTCAGTTCTTGCTTTTAGGTAATCAGTTTGCTCACCTTTTTCATCAAATAATGCCTGTCCCTGATCTTTACTTACCATTGCGCTGTCACTATCAATGCAAACAAAACAATTGTCATCGTCTTCTTTTTGTCTAACAAGTGAAAGAGGGTAATTAAAGAAACTACTCGGAATTACCTCCGCGGGCCAGTTTGGCGTTTGACAATAAACATTGATATTTGGTTTTATCCCCATCATCGCTACAGCGGTAAATTGTCCGGTTTCGGTGTTTTTTACAAAAACAATAGGAAATTCAGAAGCTAAAGGAATAAAATCTTGCACGACAATAGGAATCAAGTGCTGTTCTTTAAAGCGGGAAAAATCTTTATTATCTTGAACTTTAAGTGTCGCATGTTGTTGGTGATGTAAGGGGACAATATTTGTCATTAGATGAATACTCCGATATTAGTATTTTATTTAGGTATTTGTGTAGGGTAAGTACTTCTTGTTTTGTTAACTACTCATCTGAAATACTCGCAAATGAGGTGATAGAGAACCGACCATGAGTTGTATCGCCACTATAACTTTCTTTAGAGGTTAAATTAGCGCCATGCAAAAGATTACCTTGGTAGATTACAAGGCGATTAAATTTAGCCTCCACTTTTAATACTTGTTCAAATAAGCTTGTTGAATTTGTTATGTAGCCGTGATGCTCTACTGGTTTCGATGTAACTTCATTAAGCATATCATCAAGAATAACTTCATCCTTTTCATGAAACTCTATTATATCTTTTGGAATATAACGATAGATGCTGGTTCCTCCTAACTCTTCTCCTGAAAGATAATGCACAAAAGCAAAGGCATTATCTTTACAACTATCTACATGAGGCATTTTTTGTTCTGTCAGCAACTGAGAGGGTGAGCAAGTTACTAAGGATATTAGGCTTTTATGAACAATAGTATTGCATTGTTCGCGGCCTACTAGTTTTGGAATAATATTCTCTTGAAAAAAATCTTGTAGTAGCCGTACATAGGGTTCAGGCATATTGTCGCGAACACCAGGATAATATGAATTATCTGAATACATAGGATTAAAGTAGGCGATATTTTTTGCAAAGTGCATCACACTATCAGCATTTACGAGGAAATCATCAATGATAAAAGCATTTAAATTCGTGTTAGGAATTGAAATTTCTTTTATTGTTAATTGAGGGTTTAATGTTAAGTGTTTCATTTTAATGCTTTTTATTTGCTGAGTTAATTCATCTTGGTACAAAATGTCTATTGATAATATCAGAGCCTTTGAAATCAATATACTTAGATTTGACAGCGCTGTCAAAATTATGGATAGTTATGCCATCAATAACATCTAAAGCAACACAGTTTTATCATTTGAAACTGTAAAAGGTCCTTTACTATGCACATTAGCAAGATGAATAAAATAAAGTGGGCGTTTACAATCGTCGCTAGTTTATCTTTACTCGGTTGTAAGAAATTCCCTGAGCCAGCCGTTGATACTGGGGAGAAAATTAACCTACAGGCAATCTATTCAGTTACGCTGCATGACATAGATAAAATAGCTCAGAATTTAGATGTTAATTATCGAGTGGTTACTAATATTCCTACCGATAAATGTGACAGTAAAATTGCTGATGGCGCTTGTTTTGAAGTGGAGTTAAGTTTTACTGCGAAAAAAGCGATTGCCGCTAAAGATTGGACTATTCATTTCAGCCAAATCTCACCTATTCAGTCTTTTGAAAGTGAAGATTTTACCGTAAAACACCTAAACGGTGACTTGCATGTTATTGGTTTACAGGACAACTTTTCCGGATTTTCTGCAGCAGAAACAAAAAAAATAACGTTCCGTGCTATGTTTTGGTCACTGAGTGAGACTGATGCTTTACCTAACTATATTGTGAGTGCGCCTGGTTTAGATGCTCGTGTTATTGAAAGTACAGTACCTTATATTGATAAAGAAACGGGGTTAGAAATTCTACCCTATGTTGAACCTTTTACCGATGAAAAAACACAATTTAAGCGCTCGGCCACAGACAAAACTCAATGGCTAACCAGTGAAAAACTCTACCAACGAAACTCAGTGCTTGTTGAAGATGAGTTAGCCGTTATTCAAGCAATTATCCCTACACCTAAATCGGTTATTCTCGATGCAAATGATGGCTTTGCTAATATAAGTCAAGGTGTCGCCATTTCTCTTGGTAATGTAAAACACAATGATGTGGATGCAGCGATATCGCGTTTAGAAACATTAGGACTTAAACAGAACTCTGTAGGTTTACCACTGTATTTAAGTATTGTGAGTAATAACGATAAAGTTATCGGCAGTTATAGTTTAACGGTAACCGACAAAGAAATTACCATCGTTGGTGTCGATGGTAATGGTGTATTCAATGGCTTGCAATCACTAGCAAGTTTAGTGACAGTTGGTGAATCGCGTATACCTATGATAGTGGTTGATGATGAACCACACTTTGCCTTTCGTGGCATGTTAGTGGATGTTGCTCGGAATTTTCATTCGAAAGAGTTTATTCTAAAGCTGCTCGACCAAATGGCGGCATACAAATTAAACAAGCTGCATTTACACCTAGGTGATGATGAAGGTTGGCGCTTAGAGATCCCAAGCTTACCGGAATTAACTGCTATTGGCGCAAAACGTTGTTTTGATGTGACAGAAGAAAACTGTTTGATCTCTCAGTTAGGGGCAGGTGTTGATGAAAACTCATCAGTAAGCGGCTATTACAGCGTAAGTGATTATCATGAAATTTTACAAGCGGCAACCGCACGTCATATTCAGGTGATCCCTTCACTTGATATGCCAGGTCACTCTCGTGCATCAATTAAAGCGATGACGGCCCGTTACAAAAAATACATGGCCTTAGAAGATGAAGCAAAAGCTAAACAGTTCTTACTCGAAGATTTTGAAGATAAAACTCAGTATTCATCAGTTCAATTTTACAGTGATAACACCATTAATGCGTGCTTAGAGTCTTCTTATGACTTTGTTATCGAAGTGATGACTCAGGTGAAGAAAATCCATGCTGATGCAGGGCAACCGCTGACTCGTTATCATATAGGCGCTGATGAAACAGCAGGTGCTTGGTTAGAATCACCAGCTTGTAAAGAGTTTGTCGCTAATAATGACCAAGGTGTTACAAAAATGGGTGAGCTTGGCGCTTATTTCATTGAACGTGTGGCCGGAATATTATCTGATCTTGATATTGAAACAGCAGGTTGGAGCGATGGTATGGAGCACACTCGTGTCGATAATATGCCTGCTATAGTTCAAGCCAATGCTTGGGATACGTTAGCATGGGCAGGACACGAAAAGGTTCACCGATTGGCAAACAGAAATTGGCAAGTCGTTATTTCTAGCCCCGATGTATTATATTTCGATTTTCCACATGAAGCGGACCCTAAAGAACATGGTTATTACTGGGCATCACGTCATACCAATACAGAAAAAGTATTCCAATTTATGCCTGATAACTTACCCGTTCATGCTGAATTTTGGTTAGACAGAGAAGACAACGCCTATGTTGCCGATGACACAAAAGCAGCCTTAGCACCGGGGAAAAAATTTCTAGGTATTCAGGGGCAATTATGGAGTGAGAATGTTCGAACTGATGACATGGTTGAGCATAAAGTCTTTCCACGTTTATTAGCCCTTGCTGAGCGTGCATGGCATCTTGCTGATTGGGCAGTGCCTTATAATTATCAGGGGGCAAAATATTCTCAACAGAGTAATACCTTCACCGCAGAGTCAAAAGTAAAACGTGATAGTCAATGGGCGTTATTTGCGAATACTTTAGGGCAAAAGGAGTTTACGAAACTTGAGCTAGCACAAATCGATTACCGCTTACCTACCGTAGGTGCGATTATCCAAGCGGGTAAGTTGCACGCCAACATTGCCTTTCCAGGTCTCACCATAGAATATCAGGTGAAGAATGGAAACTGGCTTACTTATCAAAATCCTATTGCTGTTTCAGGTGAAGTAAGTCTTAGGAGTCGAAGTACTAATGGCTTAAGAACAAGCCGTATTACCCGAGTAAATTAATTTACATTAGGTAACATTTTTTAAAAAAGTTGTAATTTTATTTAAAAAAACAAATGACAACGCTGTCATTTATAGCTAAGATGAAAAAAACGAATAGTTCGAGCAGTTAATATGGGGCCGGTATGCTGACAAGTAGTAACAAAAGCAATAAATTATTTTTAGGTATTGATGGTGGTGGTAGTAAGTGTAAAGCCATTATCATGAATAAAGATAATGAAATACTTGGTACAGGCATTTCAGGTCCAGGCAATCCGTTACATGGCTTTGAACAAGCGACTAATTCAATTACTGAGTCTGCAAAGTTAGCACTTGAAGATGCTGGCCTAGATAATATTGAACTCAATGAACTAGTGGCTGGTGTTGGCTTAGCAGGCGTTAATATCCCGGTGTTGTTTGCGAAGATGGCTTCTTGGCAGCATCCTTTTAAACAGATGCATTTAGCTACCGATTTATTAATTGCTTGTCTAGCGGCTCATGATGGCAAAGATGGCGCTGTTATTATTAGTGGCACAGGTTCATGCGGTTTCTCTTGCGTTGATGAACAGCATACGATTGTTGGCGCTCATGGTTTCCCCCATGGTGATAAAGGTAGTGGCGCTTGGTTTGGACTGCAAGGCGTTAAGCAGGTGTTATTATCGCTTGACGGTTTAGTTCAGCCTACGTCGATGTCAAATGTACTGTTGCAGAAACTTAACTGTAGAGACGATACCGATCTGGTAGAAGCTGTTGCTAGTCAAAAAGCAACATTCTATGCACAGCAAGCGAACTTAGTGTTTGATGCTGCAGAAGCTGGCGATAATGTTGCTTTAGCTATTGTTACTGAAGGTGCGGCGTATATTAATAATATTGCCCGTACTTTAGCGGTAAAAAATCCCCCACGCATGTCTATGCTTGGGGGGTTAACACCAAGGTTGAAGTTTTGGTTAGCAGATGAAATTAAAAGTATGTTAGAAGCGCCCTTAAATGCACCTGAAGTGGGCTCTGTATTTTTTGCGAGGCAGCAACAGGCTAAACAGCAATCTGAGTAATGATTGTATTATACCAAATGGATTAATAAATTAGTCCTATTGGTATAATATCGCTAGCCATTCAACTTGATAATCTAGGACAACTCATGACACAAAAACGCTTTCATGCTCAACGATTCTTTGACGGACAAGCTTTTCTCGATGATCAAGTATTGACCATAGTCGATGGTAAAATTACTGCCATTGACCAAGATATTACTAATATTGATGTTACTGCTACAGGTCTTGTTGTTCCAGGTTATATCGACTTGCAAGTAAACGGCGGTGGCGGTGTATTATTCAATGATTCACCGTCGGTTGATAACTTAAAAACAATCATGCTTGCTCATGCTAGGTTTGGTACCACAGCGATGATGCCGACTTTAATTACCGATAAAATTGAAGTAATGCAGCAAGCTGCAGAAGCTATTGCTCAAGCAATATCTGAAGAAGTCCCTGGCATCGTCGGTATCCATTTTGAAGGGCCGCACTTATCAATTGAGAAAAAAGGCACCCATTGTGCTGATTATATTCGACCTATTTCTGATGATGAATGGCAGATTCTCTCTCGCCCAGACATTGGCCAAATAATTGTAACGCTTGCACCGGAAAATGTTAGCGCTAAAGACGTAACCCGTATGGTTGAGTTAGGGATTAAAGTTTGCCTAGGTCATACTAATGCTGATTTTAAAACTACTCAACAGGCTATTGATGCTGGAGCAAGTGGTTTCACTCATTTATTTAATGCTATGTCACCATTACAAGGCCGTGAGCCTGGTGTTGTTGGCGCAGCACTTTTAAATAATGATACTAGTTGCGGTTTAATTGTGGATGGTTTTCATGTTGATTACGCCAGTTGTAAATTAGCAATTCAAGCTAAACCTCAAGGTAAAATATTCTTAGTAACAGATGCAATGCCGCCTGTTGGCACAGATCAAACCCAATTCGCTTTATACGATCGTACTGTTTATGTCGATAACGGGAAACTTACTTCAACCACAGGTGAACTAGCCGGATCTTCTTTAGATATGGCCAGTGCCGTGCAGAATACTCATCAAGGGTTAGGCATTGAGTTAGGCGAAGCAATTCGTATGGCCAGTTTATACCCTGCACAATACTTATACCAAAACCAAACAGTTATGCGTGGTGAACTCATACCAGGAAACCAAGCTGATATGGTGGTATTGAATGATGATTTATCAGTACAAGAAACCTGGATTGCAGGTGAAAAAATTTAGGTTACTAGGGCGTAGTCTTTTGAAAAAACTTAATTATGAATAGTCATCAGAAGCTATTTCTATTTAAGCAATAATTATAATGCAAGTTAATGAGGAAGTTATGGAAATGTCTTTAACAGAAGAGAAAAAGCAAAGTAATGCTGTACCGATGATTATCGTTGCAGGGCTATTTTTTATCCTAGGTTTTGCTACCTGGTTAAACGGCTCTTTAATGCCTTACTTGCAACAAATACTACAATTAACACCATTTCAAGCATCGTTAATATTATTTTCTTTTTATATAGCGGTTACTTTTACTGCTTTACCTTCTGCGGCTATTATTCGTAAAGTAGGTTATAAAAATGGCATGGCATTAGGTATGGGTACCATGATGCTTGCTGGTTTACTTTTTATTCCGGCAGCTAAAACACAAATATTTCCATTATTTCTATTAGCTCAGTTGGTTATGGGTACAGGACAAACCTTACTACAAACGGCTGTCAATCCATACGTAGTTCGTATTGGCCCTGAAGAATCAGCAGCAGCACGTATTTCTATTATGGGCATTTTAAATAAAGGAGCAGGCGTCGTTGCTCCTATCGTTTTTACCGCATTAATTTTAAGTGGTTTTAGCGATACTGTTGGTACAGAGCTAAGCCAAGTTCAAATTGATGCAATGGCTGATAAATTAATTTTACCTTATTTAGGCATGGCTTTGTTTATTGGTATTTTAGGCTTTGCAGTGAAAAAATCACCTTTACCTGAGCTAGCGAGTGAAGAAGAAGAGGGTGAAAATAAAGGTCACTTAAAAGAAGCACTTTCTCACCCTAATTTAGCATTAGGTGTTGTTGCATTATTTTTGTATGTTGCCGTAGAAGTTATCGCTGGGGATACCATTGGTGCATTCGCCCTTGCGCTAGGTGTTGAAAATTACAGTGTTATGACTTCTTATACTATGGGTTGTATGGTGCTCGGCTATATTCTAGGTATCGTACTTATCCCGCGTTTTATTTCACAACAAAGAGCCTTGATGGTCTCAGCCGTTTTAGGCTTGGCACTTACCTTTGGTGTTATCTTTGGCGATAATAACTCTTTTTCAATAGCTAACTCGCTGTCGTTTATTCTTGGTGGTGCTCAGTTACCTGATACCTTGATATTGATTGCTTTCTTAGTGCTGGCTAACGCTATTGTTTGGCCAGCTGTATTCCCATTAGCCCTTTCTGGCATGGGTAAACTAACCAGTGTTGGCTCTGCTCTGTTAGTTATGGGTATTTCTGGTGGTGCCTTTGGTCCATTATTCTGGAGTTTAGTAAGCGGCACCAGTGGAAAAGCTGTAGACCTTCAAAGTGGCTATATTGTTATGTTGCCTTGTTATTTATTTATTCTATTTTACGCAGTCAAAGGTTGTAAAATGAAGTCTTGGAAATAAGGTGATTTAAACTACGATTTAAACACTGGCAAGAAAACCTCAATACCCTTTGATTCAATATAAATGGTACTGGGGTTTTTTTATCACTAAAATTCAATGGATTAAAGGTACTCAAAGTGAGTAAAAATATATGGTGCGTGAATATTTAAAACATCGACCTCTAGTTGTGCCAAGTATTGACCTACTGGTTTAACCATATTAGTATGATTTTACTGGTTAAGGTCTGACCATTTTAAAAGTGTTGACAATAAAAGTGATTATCAGTTTAAGCAGAGAGCTCGAATATACATTAAAAAGGATTTTATTATGTGTGAAGCTAAAAGGAAAGTTACGGTTATCTATTGTTGTGATAATGAGTTAGCTATGTATCGAAAAACTCAAAGTTTTAATATAAATGCTTATGGAGACATGATCATTCCTCAGGAGTTTAAGCGGGGAAAAACCATAGTGGCTGTCTGCGAAGGTGATATAGATGTCATCAATAGCGTTGGTGATAAGCTTGTGAATGAGTACTGGCATCAATAAATATTGATATCACTTGTACAGTATGAATAAAAAAAGGTGACATAATGTCACCTTTTTTGTGTCTGTCTTTAAACGACTAAGCCACTAATTTTTTTGGCTTTGTAATTGTTTTTCACTGTACGTTGCTTTGTCATGTTTTTTACCAGCAGCTTCAGCTAACTCGGCTGGTATATAGTTTTCATCATGTTTAGCAAGAACTTCGCTGGCTTCAATACTTAAGCCTGTTGGTGGATGTTCTGTCAACGTACCATTCGCTACAATGCCTTGTCCTTCGCGAAATAAATCAGGCAATATTCCTTCGTAATACACAGTAACCATAGGATCACTATCTTTGAAAACGATAGGCATGGCCATATCACTCAATCTAAATGATACTTTAAGGTTTTCAGGATCGCGCTTTACTGAGCCAGGCACTACTAAACCACCGATACGAATGCGTTGGCCGAGACTCGGTTTTAATCCTGTCTCTTTTTTACCTTGGGTGATCTCTGACGGAGTAAAAAATAAATCAATATTCTGACTTAGGGCATATAAAACAAGTCCAGATACGATGCCTATACCAATAAGGATAGAGCCAACTATAGCAAGACGTTTTTTACGGCGTGGGTTCATTATTCAATTACCTCTTTTAATTCTTTATTTTGTTGCTTACGTAGCGCTTTAGCTTGACGAAGCTTATCTTCTCGCTGCTTACGTTTAGCTATTTGTGTGATGATCTTCTGATGACCTGCTTTAGAGCTGATCAATAAAAGGGTAAGTATCAAAGCGGCAGCACCAAAAGACAGCCAGACATAAAAGCCATAACCGCCCATATTGATGAAATCGCTAAAACTATTAAATTGCATTGAGTGCTCTCCAACTACCTTGCTAATTTTATGTATTATTTATAGTGACTATTTTCTGTAATTAGTCACTTTAGTTATTTTTCACTAGTTCGCGCACCCAGGGACGAATGCTATTGCGCGCTAAAATTTCATTACGAAAACGTAGACAAATAATCACACCGACTAATAATGAAAATCCGATAAAACAAAAGATGAATGGCCATAACATATCAAGAGACATTGACGGCTTACCTAATTTACTCACCGTAGACCCCTGATGAAGGGTATTCCACCAGTCAACTGAGTATTTAATGATTGGAATATTTATCACGCCAACAAGCGTTAAAATTCCAGCAGCTTTACCTGCTAAGTTTTTATCTTCAAAAGCGTTATGTAAGGCTATTACGCCTAGATACAAAAACAGTAAAATGAGCTCTGACGTTAAACGAGCATCCCAAATCCACCAAGTTCCCCACATCGGTTTACCCCAAGCAGCACCAGTAATTAGTGCAATGGCAGTAAAGCTTGCGCCAACGGGAGCCATAGCGGCTGCAGACGCATCGGCAAGTTTTAATTGCCATACTAAGCTGCTAAAAGCCGCTACTGCCATAGCAAAATAAATGCCCATGGATAAAGACGCTGCTGGTACATGAATGTAGAAGATACGAAAGCTATGTCCTTGCTGATAATCAGCAGGGGCGAACAATAATGCCCATACTAAGCCAATACTAAGAAAGATTGCCGCAAGGGCGCTTAACCAAGGTAATAACTTATTAGTAAAGTGATAAGACACTTCTGGGTTTGCATAAGGGTGTAACCATTTCCACATCAGTTGGTACTCACTTTTAGGGCGGCCCCAACAGCAAAGGGGGCGAGCGTTAAAGATCCAAAGAATAATGCGGCGATTATAGCAAGTTGACCGCTGTAAGGTAAACCAAGCGCGGCAGTATCTATCGCGCTGGTGGCAAAAATTAATACCGGAATGTATAGGGGTAAAACAAGTAAACTTAGTAATACACCACCTTTTTTGATACCTACGGTAAGTGCAACACCAACCGCGCCAAGTAGGCTAAGTACAGGCGTACCCAACAATAAAGTAAGCAACAATGCGGTATAACTGTGTTCGTCTAAATGCAGGAGCACGGCTAACAGTGGCGCTATTAACAGAAGTGGTAAGCCAGTAATTAACCAATGAGCGAATATTTTAGCCAGCACTAATACAAAGATAGGGTGAGGGCTAAGTAACATTTGCTCAAGTGAACCATCAAGGTGATCCGATTTAAATAATCGGTCTAATGATAAAAGGGTGGCCAATAGTGCTGCTACCCAAATAATTCCAGGGGCAATACGGCTTAATGTTTGTGCTTCAGGGCCAATACCTAAGGGGAAAAGTGTAACCACAATAACAAAAAATAGTAAGGGATTAATGATGTCATCTTTATGGCGCATGGCAATGGTAAGATCGCGTTTTAATACCAACATAAAGGCATGGCGATAAGAGAGCGGTTGTGATGACTGCGCGGTACTTTCTATAGCTGTATTCACTATCACAGTATTCTCTATCAAGGCATTATCTATGAAAGTCTCATCGATAATACTTGCTAAGTTTTCAGTCTTTTGACTCGACTGGGCTTTTAAGGTCATTAGGTTATTTTCTCTAAACGCTCTAAAATGAATGCATATTAATCAACAGCACTATCATAGCTGTAATCTAGAGTGATTTTTTTGATTTGTTCAGGCTTAATGCTAATTAAATCTTGGTGAGTGGTTAAAATAACACAGCCACCACGCTCAGCATGCAAAGAAAATAGTCGCTCTAAACTAGCAACGCCTTGTTTATCTATGGCAGTAAAGGGCTCATCCAAAATCCAAATAGGCACATTACTTTGATATAAACGCGCTAATGCGATACGTCTATGCTGACCAGCGCTTAAATGTGATGCCAAACACTCTTCAAAGCCAGAAAGATTTACTTTGGCTAAATAGGCCAAGCTCTCTTGGGTTTTATTACCATGGAGTGCTAAATTAAAATCAAGATTTTCTTCTGCGGTCATTTCACCCTTTACGCCAGATAAATGGCCGAAATAAAGTAAATTTTGATGAAACTCTTCTCGACAGTGACTTATTAATTGCTCTCTGTATAATATTTGACCATCATAGGGTTGAGAAAGACCTGATAAAATACGTAATAAACTGGTTTTTCCAGAGCCATTAGGACCCTCAACTTGCACTATGTCACCCGCATTTATTTGCAGTGATAATTCATCAAATAATAAGCGTTCTTCTCGAATACAGGTGAGGTTTACCGCACTGATCAAGGGAGTTGAGTTTTTTTTGGACAATGTATTCACTATTCTTTATCAACGTTTTGTTAAAGTCTATAACACTAAGCTAGGAGGCTGAATTCTAGCGTATGTTTGTCGAGTAATTCTTGATATGGATCGTATAATCACTTTGGGTGATATAATACCATAGCCAACATTAACATAGCCCAAGAAACTTGTAACATTATGAAACAACTTGAGTCGTTAATTTACATTAATATTTGAACCTATAAAATGTTAGTATGACGCGATAATTTTTAACCTAATTGGTATTGTTTACTAATTACTCATGGTTAATTGTTTTTTGAAGTAGAGCGGAGAACCCAATGATACCCGATATGGTAGCAACACAAATGCCTGAGCTTATACCTGAACTCGGTCACTTAGCCCTTATAATTGCTTTAGCATTTGCTATTTGCTTAACTTTAATTCCGTTAATCGGAGTTCATAGCCCGGAGCAGAGTTCTTTAAAGAAACTCATGACCTATGCTAGACCACTTGCTTACGGTATGTTTTTCTTCACCGGTATCAGTCTTGTCATTCTTGCCTACAGTTTTGTCGTCGATGATTTTTCTATTAAGTATATCGCCAGCCACTCAAATACGCATTTACCCTATTATTTTAAAATAAGCGCGGTTTGGGGTGGTCATGAAGGCTCACTATTGTTGTGGGTGTTCTCGTTAACTGCATGGACTGCCGCTGTCGCGCGTTTCTCAAAAGACATTGAAGAAGAATTTATCTCCCGTGTTTTAGCTGTTATGGGCATGATTGCTATCGGATTTATCGCGTTTACTTTATTAACCTCTAATCCATTTGACCGTTTATGGCCGAATGTGCCAATGGAAGGTCGTGATTTAAACCCATTACTGCAAGATATTGGCTTAATTATTCATCCGCCATTGTTATATCTTGGTTATGTGGGTTTTGCTGTTGCGTTTGCGTTTGCTGTTGCCGCTTTAATGGCAGGGAAAATGGATGCTGCATGGGCTCGTTGGTCTCGACCTTGGACTGTAGGCGCGTGGATGTTCTTAACTATGGGCATCGCGTTAGGCAGTTGGTGGGCATATTATGAACTTGGTTGGGGCGGTTGGTGGTTCTGGGATCCTGTTGAAAATGCATCATTTATGCCTTGGCTTGTTGGTACTGCTCTGATCCATTCTCTCGCTGTAACGGAAAAACGTGGCACCTTTAGAAATTGGACTATTTTACTCGCAATATTTGCTTTTGGTTTAAGTTTATTAGGGACATTCTTGGTACGTTCAGGAGTGATAACCTCGGTACATTCCTTTGCAGCTGATCCTTCTCGCGGTATCTTTATTCTTGTTATTTTAGCTATTGCTATCGGTGGTTCTTTAACGCTATACGCATTTAGAGCAAGTACTGTGGCAAGTTTTTCTCGCTTCGCATTTTACTCACGTGAAACCGCACTGTTACTGTGTAATGTTATTTTGGTTGTAGCGGCGGTAACCGTGCTTTTAGGTACTTTATATACATTATTAGTTGATGCATTAGGTTACGGGAAGATATCCGTTGGTCCTCCGTATTTTAATGCCGTTTTTGTTCCTATCATGAGTATTTTATTTATCATCATGGGAATAGGTCCCTTAATTCGTTGGAAAAAAGCTAAACAAGGCGAGTTACGTAAAAGACTGTTAAGTTCATCGGTATTTAGTATTGCTTTTGGCTTATTGTTTCCAGTGGTTTATGGTGGCGAGTTCAATGCCTTAGTTGCCATGGGTATTACGTTAGCGACTTGGGTTTTCTTAGTGGTTGTTAAAGAAGTTAAAAACCAATTTCAAACAGTAGGAAAATTAACGACAAGTCATATAGGCATGGCAACGGCTCATGCGGGTATAGCTATCACTATTGTTGGTGTCACAATTGTTTCAATGTATGAAAGTGAAACAAATGTGAAAATGGCACTTAATGAAAGAGTGACTATTTCAGGCTATGAAATTGAGTTCAAAGGCATGAAAAATGTCGAGGGGCCAAACTATAGTGCAGAGCAGGGGCAAATTAATATCTATAAAGTTAATGGTTCTGAGGAAAGTGACTTTGTTGCTTCACTTAAACCAGAACGTCGCACTTACCGTGTACAAACTATGGGTATGACTGAAGCAGGAATTGATCCTGGTTTGTTCCGTGATATATACGTCGCATTAGGTGATCCGTTACCGGGTGGCGCGTGGGCAATTCGTGTGCATTATAAGCCATTTGTTCGTTGGATTTGGTTAGGAGCAATTTTCATGAGTGCCGGTGGTATTCTGTCAATGCTTGATAAGCGCTATCGCCGTAAAAAGCCAGTTGTTGTCAGTTCTCCTGTTGTTGCAGATTCTTTGACAAACGCAGTGGCTGCTAAGTCAGTTAATACTGTAAAAGCATCGGAGATATCGTAATGGGCAAACTGATTCGTTTTTTGCCATTGATATTAGTTATTGCCTTAGGTGTTGTGTTATATCGTGGACTATCACTTAACCCACAAGATATGCCGTCGGCACTTGTTGGTAAAACTATGCCAACTTTCTCACTGAAAACACTTAATAACAGTGAGGAAGTCGTCACGCAGGCAGATCTTCTCGGTGATATTATTTTAATTAATGTTTGGGCTACGTGGTGTCCTACGTGTAAGTATGAACACCCGTACTTAGTTGATATAGCAAAAGACCCTCAAGTTAAATTGTATGGCTTGAACTACAAAGATGAACGAGTTGCTGCGCAAAAATGGCTTCAAGATTATGAAGATCCTTATGTGTTTTCTATCTTTGATGACGAAGGGACTTTAGGTCTAAATCTTGGTGTTTATGGTGCGCCAGAAACGTTCGTTATTGATCATCACGGTATTATTCGTAAACGGTTTGCCGGTGCTATTGATACACGTGTGTGGCGACGTGAATTTGAGCCATTAATTGCTCAGCTAATTGAAGAAAAAAAGCAGGGGAAATAACATGCGCTTACTCAGCATATTTATACTCACATTGGCATTCGCGTGCACTACTAATATAGCGACAGCAAGTCCGGTAGATACTTATGAGTTTAATGATGAAGTCACTAAAATTCGCTTTCAAGCGTTAAGTAAAGAGCTAAGATGCCCTAAGTGTCAAAACCAAAACTTAGCTGACTCTAACTCACCCATTGCAGCTGATTTGCGTCGAGAGCTATACGAGTTATTGCAACAAGGTAAAGCTGATAGTGAAATTGTTAACTTTATGGTCGACCGTTATGGTGAATTTGTTTTATATCGACCGAGAGTTTCTGAGTTGACTTACATTTTATGGTTTGGCCCAGCAGTCTTGATTTTGTTAGGTATTATTGTGGTTATTGTCATTGTTCGCAGGAAACCGGTAGATAAAAAAACCTTGGCTTTATCTTCAGAGCAAAAAGAAAAGCTTAAAAACTTAACAAGCGATAAATAGGTATAACAAGCGGATTCATTAATTCTCACTCAGTGAACAATAAATAAATCCGATTGGTATTACCACTCGATAAATTAAAAGAAGTAGTAGATAGCATTATGGAATTTTTAGTAATAGGCCTTATATTTTTAATTTTATTATTATTGATTGTATGGCGACCTTTCTTTAAACAGAAAACACAAGATATTCGTGTCGATAGTAGCTTGCGTGATGAAACCAATATACGCCTATATCATGAACACAAAAAAGAGATAGAAAAAGACTACGGCGAAGGGGGGATTGATGAGGAGAACTATCAATACCTGTTAGCTGAACTTGATAATACTTTATTGCAAGATATAGAAACTACTTCAACAGAAGAAAAAGTTACCACGACTGTAATTAAGCCGTATTCTCCTTTGTGGCCGCTAGGATTAAGTGTATTTATTATCATTTTCTCTGTGGCGCTTTATAACAAGCAAGGCAGTTACAAAATTCTTACCGAATTACCAGCAGGGCATGGTCAACAAGAAGCTAAATCACAAGAAGAAATGCTAAAGCAGCGTGAAGTTGATGCCATGGCACATATAGAAAAGCTTCAACAACATATTGAATCAAATCCTGAAGATAGTGAAGCCTGGTATAACCTAGGGCAAACTTATGTAGCTGTTGGCGGCTTCGATGAAGCGGTTATTGCATTTACTAGAGTGATTAAAATTGAAGGGGAACACGCTGATATTTTAGGGGCTATTGCACAAGCGCTTTATTATAAAAATAATCAGCAAATCAGTGCTCAAGTACAAGAATATATTGATAAAGCATTAGCCCTGGATATAGATGATCCATCAACCAATATTTTATTAGGGATGCATAACTTTATTGGTGAAAATTACCAACAAGCGGTAATTCATTGGCAGCGTGTTATCGATGCAAATAATCAAGGTGTTAATATTACAGCACTTAAAGAAGCGGTAGCAGAAGCTAATAATCGACTCGGTGTTTCATCAAGTAGCTCAGCAGGTCAGTCAGCAAGTAGTTCAGTAGATACTCCTGCAGATACAGCACAAGCTATTGCAGGACCTCAACTAAAAGTAAGTGTTCGCTTATCTGATGATATTGCTAAGCAATTAGCACAGGGTGAAGACCGCGTAGTATTTATATATGCGGTTCCTACTAATGGTCAGCGTATGCCACTTGCTGCGGTTAAGATGAAAGCGAGTGATTTACCTACTGTAATTGTGTTGAATAATAGCCAAGCGATGAGCAGTGAAAATAACATAGGTAGTGTAGATAAAGTGCACGTGTATGCCATTGTCTCAATGCAAGGTGGTGTTGGCATTAAATCAGGTGACTATAAAGCTCAAGCGCTTGGCATCGATGTTAATCGCAGTGAAACACTTGAATTAGTTGTGAATAAACTGGTTGAGTAACTAGTGCTAATAATACCTGTTACCATTAAAATGTTCGAAGTTAGCATCTTCATTGGTAATGGGTTTATAGCAAATGGATTCATCTATTGCCCAACTTAGAGTTCCAGTAATGAGTTTAACAAGTTTATAGCGGCGTTATCTATTTCGAATAGGGCGCTGAATGGATGCAGGAGCATATTATTCCTGAATAACCATTATATTTATCCAATGCCTGCCTCCAAGACTTTTAATTCTCGCTAAGTGATCGATAAATTAGTCCGGTGAGTATTATATAAAATCAATAACTTAAAATAAGAAGAAAAAGCCAAATGAAATCTCGCTTTAGTGCACGTCAACACAATAGTGATAATACCGCTGATGTAAATAAAAGCTCAACAACGGCAGTTTTATTAACTAATTTGGGGTCACCTGATGAGCCTACAACAAGTGCAGTACGTCGTTATTTACGAGAGTTTTTATCAGACACGCGTGTGGTCGAAATTCCGCGCTTAATTTGGCTGTTAATTTTACACGGTATTATTTTACGCATTAGACCAGCAAAATCTGCCAAGTTATACCAAACTGTTTGGCAAGATGATGGCGCCCCTTTAATATCAATTACGGCGGCGCAGAAAGAAAAAATGGCAACGAAAATTAAATCGCAATACGGTGACAATGTTATTGTTGATTTTGCCATGCGTTATGGAAACCCATCAATTACGAGTGTATTACAGAAATTTCAGCAACAAGGTGTTGATAAAATTGTTGTGTTACCTTTATATCCTCAATATGCAGGTCCAACAACAGCATCCACTTTTGATGCTGTTAGTAAAGAATTACAAAAATGGCGCTATATACCATCGATACACTTTTTAAATACGTACCATAATAATTCATTCTATATACAAGCGTTAGCTGAGACAGTCAAAGAACATGTTGCAAGTTATGGTAAGCCAGAGCGCTTGGTGTTGTCATATCATGGCATGCCAGAGCAATTTCGTAAGTGGGGTGATCCTTATTATGACTTCTGTCAGGAAACAACTTTACTGTTAAAAGGGCTATTACTTGAAAGTGATTTAGGTTTTACTGATGATGAAATTATCATGACCTTTCAATCACGCTTTGGTAAGGCTGAGTGGCTTAAACCCTACACAGATGAAACACTTGAGAACCTTCCTAAGCAAGGGATAAAACACGTTGCTATTATGAGTCCTGCATTTAGTGCTGATTGTCTTGAAACACTCGAAGAATTAATTCACGAAAATAGTGAAGTCTTTTTAGAAGCAGGTGGTGAAACCTACCATTATATTGCTGCGCTAAATGATCGTGATGATCATATTGATGCGTTATTTGATGTATTAGCGCCAACATTAGGGTCGTCCAACCTTAATTAGGTGTTTAATAGGTTAACGAGGAACAAGATTAGTCAGCAGCCAATTCAATAAACTCACTTGCTAAGCCATATAAAACCAGTATACTGTTTTTATATACAGTTAGTGGTGGTGGGTGCAATATGGGTAATCAGAAAAAAATAATTCACATTGAAACGTTATCTGACATTTAATTTCTTGACATCAGTGAGTGACCGAGCGGTAGAGTCTGTAGTTAAGCTGTTTTCTTTGGTATTTAACTAAATCCAACCTTGTCAACCCTGACAAATTTAGCGTCATGCAATAATTCAATTATTACAGAGTGCAAAATAGAGAGAAATCGTACCCAAATTATAAAATCTTGACAAAGTTTTAATGTAAAATAGCCTAGATATTAGAGTAAATATAATGGGATTACCTAAAAGAAATTTTAAATAATATGCAGAAGTTGATCCATATAGACATGGACGCATTCTTTGTATCTGTTGAAATTAGAGATAGGCCTGAGTTGGCAAATCTCCCTGTTGCTGTGGGGGGAAGCTCTAAACGGCGAGGTGTACTTTCTACTTGTAATTATATTGCAAGAGAATTTGGTGTTCGTTCAGCAATGCCAACGAGTGTGGCAATGAGAAAGTGTCCAAATTTGGTGCTAGTACCATCTCGAATGGATGCATATAAAGAAGTTAGTATTCATATCTGTGAAATATTTTCGCGTTATACCAGTATTATTGAACCTCTTTCATTAGATGAAGCTTATCTTGATGTTACTGATTGCAAATTATTTAAAGGTTCAGCCACTTTAATAGCCCAAGATATTAGAGAAACAATCCACAGAGAAACTGGCCTAACCGCTTCTGCTGGAATTTCTTCTCTGAAGTTTCTTGCCAAAGTTGCTTCAGATTATAATAAACCAAATGGTCAATTTGTTATCACGCCTTCTGAAATTTGTAGCTTCATTGCCGAATTACCTTTAAATAAGATTTCAGGTGTAGGTAAGGTTACTTTTGAAAAACTTAAGTCATTAGGATTAGAGTATGGTCGAGATATTCAAGGCGTTGACCAGTCTATTATTAATAATAATCTTGGTAAATTTGGACAGGTGCTTTATCAACGGTGTCAAGGTATAGATAAGAGAGGTGTTGAAACAACACGAGTTAGAAAGTCGGTAGGTGTTGAGAGAACATTTCCTGAAGATATTGATGATTTAGATACTCTTTGTAGTATTTTAACCGATAAACTAATACCTGAATTAAAAAGACGGTCTGAAAAGTATTTACATGAGCGAAAAATAAGTAAATTAGGGGTGAAAATTAAATTCAATGATTTCCACCAAACGACTAAAGACTTTACTTATCCTAACTTTGATGAAGGAATATTTTTAGATTTGCTAACAGAAGTAGTGAAACGTGGTGACGGTAAAAAGGTTAGACTTTTAGGAGTTCATATTGGTCTTAGTGACATCGAATCTAAAAGTCAGCAATTTGAACTATCATGGTAGAAAATAGAAATTATATCAATATCAAGATTGAACACTCAATATAAGAACTATTTTATACTGATATAAATTCAGCACATTTTTACCTTTTGAAACTATGTAGTGGCTAAGTAATTCAGAACACTAATTTATAGTTCCAACCAATCTCTTGCAGAAAGAGTTTCAGCTCATTATTTGTGACGTTCCACATAATCATCAAAGGTTTTCTTTCAATAATTGAAGTGGGATCTTAAATAAATACTCTAATTTATTATGAGCCCCGACTTTAATAATAAACCCTTTTTCCTCTAAGCTTTTGATTGCTCTTGATAGGTTCCCGTTAGTTAATAGAACACCTGTTTTTAATCGAAATAAATCAAAGGATTCGACATAAATAAAACTTGTTTCTTTGTCCCAAAAATCCATTAGATTAATTAAAATATTTAAATCTGTTTTACTTGTTTTACTATCTAAAAATTTATTAATAACAGCTTTTAAAGTGCTTTCTTCGAGATTGATATAAATCAAAGAAGTAGTGTCACAGACTTCTTTATGCATATTTTTTGATTGTGTTTTAATATTTTCAATTTCATTGTTATTCATAATAACTCCTCGAAACTTTAGTTGTCATATATGATAACTGAAAGGCTCTTGTTATCGTATATGATAACTGGTTGGTTGCGGAGATGCTCATGGAAAATATCTATAAGTAGTCCCATCCAATCACATTCACGATGCTAGGCTGGTATATAAATACTAAGGAGCGGTTTAGTTTAGCCATTGTAGGTATGATGAACAACAAAAACTAACCGGTTTACGGCACGTGTGACGATTAAGCCTATCCCGATATGGGGGCACTTAGCTGCATAGGTTTTATGGCAACTTGGTGCGCAAAGTTGACGTTAGTTATCGACCATTCTTTAGGTCAACAGTTAGCCATTACCTGACATTAGCATTTTAGTTAAAACGGCAGTTCAGAGATTCTAAAGCTTCTTTTTTCACTTAAAATTCACATCCATTCACAACTAAAGCTATGACTAAAACTTTTGTTTGGCGTCACAACTCAAATCCCCGAAGCGGACATTAGAATCATTCAAGTTTCAATTGAATTTAGAGTATTAAGTCTATGGCGCTATCGCCTCCAAACAGCTATAGAAAGACAATAAATTTTATCGTATTTAAAGATTTATATTAAATTTATTACCGCCTTTCCATCGCATTCCAAGTAATACCATTCAGATTAAATATGTGTATTTTATTGCGAAGAAAAAATTAGCAGGTGATTTGCAATACTTGCGGAAAGGTTCTGCAAGTATTTATTTAGATAAGGGGCCAGCATTAACAAACTTAGTATTAATTAGAGCTAAACCTCAAAGCCTAACAAACGAGACATTTCTTCAGCAATAGACTTAATATTTTCATGAACGAGATCTGTGTCTTTAGATTGGGACCCATCGAGAAAGCCTATAAATGGTATTACTAACGCTGCTGCAATTTGACCAGTATCATCAAAAACAGGATAACCAATATCTTTGACTCCCTGAGCTTGTGCACTAATAATGCTTTCAAATCCTTGTTTTACTACTTTATTAAGAATGCTTTGAAATGCTTTTTCATTAGGCTTAGGGTGATTGTCAGGTATTCTATTAAGCATAATTTCTCTTTTTTCAAGGTCAGAAAATGCTAATAATAAGTGACCCGAACAGGTATTCATCAGTGGAGCTTCGGCTCCTAGTCTAACACTAAAAATACGGGTAGAAGGTGAGTCCTGTTGTACAACAACATGCCCTTTTCCTTCATAATAAATAACTAAGTGACAAGATTGTTCGATGACATATGACAACCGGCGCATTAGTGGGTTTGCAAAAGAAGTTAATCTTTTTATCGGAGGGAATCGATTTGATAAACTAAACATCTTCAACGTTAGTCTATATTTATCATTGTCTTTAGACGTTTCAATATATCCTCGTTGCTCTAAAACAGCCAACATTCTAAATAACTCACCAACGGACTTATCAAGTCTCGAAGTAATCTCAGCAATGTTTAATCCATCGACTTCATTAGATAATAGTTCAAGTAAATCCAAGCCCTTCTCAAGAGCAGGGGCAGAATAATGTTTTTTCCCTGAGCTAGAATCCTTTTTATTTGTTTTTTCAGTCATTTGAGTCGTGCCTTACCAGCAATTGAATGTGAGGAATTCACAGTGTTTAAAGTGAGTTAATAAAAAGTATACCTTAAATGATTTATTAGAAAAATAAATTTTATATATGAAATCACTATTATACTAAAAATGGAAGGTTCATGTCGTTGTGGTAACTAACTTTGGCCACAACGTTGTAAGTGAGCAGAGAGATATGCTCTATTGTTCATGCAAAGAAAAAATTTTATCCATTAGTTTCCATTTCTTATTATTTTCTCGCCCATCTGCTACTTTTTGAAACTTCTCCATTAATAACTCCCACTCTTGTACCTTTTCATTATTCAAATCACTCTTCGCTTTAATGTCAAAATTAAAAGACTTATCAACATCTAATATCATAACTAAATGGGTGTTCAATCGATAGATTGACATATCTTTAATACCTGAAGCCCTAATACTTTTTATCACCTCAGGCCATACTCGTCCTGCTTGATGGTATGCCTCATATAATTTAATTAATTCGGGATCATTTTTTAATGCTAGTGTTAGGCAGTATTGCATTTTACTGACACTTATTTATTAAAGGCTGATGAATAGAGTTAACCCGATAACCGAACACGGCAATGACTACAAAACATATTAAAGGCATCATAAATGATGTTTGAACTGAAGGTATTGATACAATGATTGGAGATGAGTCAATCAAATAAGCTTGTAGTGGTGGCATTAAAGCACCACCGACAATGGCCATAACCAGTCCCGCAGATGCTAAACTTGCATCATCTCCCATATCCTGTAAAGCAATACCATATATCGTTGGAAACATAAGAGACATGCAAGCAGAGACACCAATCAAACTATATAGACCAATCATGCCATCAAGAAAAATCGCACCAAAAGTGAATGTTATTGCCCCACAGGCCAGTAACATTAACATTTTTCCGGGTCTTATATAACTTAAAATAAAGGTACAAATAAAGCGGTTTAATAAAAATATTGCCATGGCAATAATATTATAATTTTGTGCTTGTGCTGCCGTTAGACCTACGACAGTCATGCCATAATGAATAATAAAGGTCCAACACATAATTTGTGCACCAACATAAAACGCCTGTGCGACAACACCTTCAAGATACTGTTTATTTTGAAACAATCGTTTGAATGTTTCTTTTAGTTCTTTTTTAGTTAGCGGGTGGTCGTGTGACATAGTGTTTGGTAATTTTGAAAATAAAAATAATACAAACAATAAGGTAACAACAATTGCAATGGCGACATACGGACCTCTTACAGTGATCAAATCTGCGGCTTGCATTGCTTGATGTTCTACGGGATTAGTAGCAGAAAAGTGCTGTAAGGCTGCCGTTAACTTTCCATCAACAACAGTAGGTAACATTTCAGCATATTCAGGATGAGCCGATCTTTCGGCAGCTCGAAACTCTTCAACTTGAAGTTTGTTTAGTATATAGGTAGAAGCGACAAACATTCCTGTTAACGAGCCTATAGGGTTAAAAGCTTGTGCTAAGTTTAACCTTTGTGTCGCGGTTTCCTTATGCCCCATTGATAAGATATAAGGATTAGCTGTAGTTTCAAGTAATGCTAATCCACAAGTAATAATACAAAGTGCAGCTAAGAAAAAATTAAATTCCATGGTAATGCTTGCAGGTATAAATAAAATTGCGCCAATGGCATAAAGTATTAAACCTAATAAAATACCTGCTTTGTAAGAAAAATTTCTGATAAAAATAGCGGCTGGAATTGCCATGATGCCGTAACCCAGATAAAAGGCAAACTGAACCATACTACTTTGAGTATTAGAAATTAGAAAAATGTCTTTAAAAGCTTTTACTAAGGGGTTAGTAACATCGTTTGCAAAGCCCCATAATGGAAATAAAATAGCAACCATGATAAAAGGGATTATCATATTTTTTGATAAAATTGGAATGGACTTTTCTAGTGAGGCACCTAAGTATATTTTCTCAGACATAAATAACCTTGCTTATTTTTAGTAATTTTAAGGGGTAATATCAAATCAAGAAGCTTATATGTACTTAACAGAGAGTTAATATTTACCTGTTTGTTTAGTTCTCAATATAAAAATAAGTACCGCATTAAATATCAAATACGGTACTTATCTAATTTAATGACAGATTATAATCGTCCTGTAATACCTACGGTTAAAGTACGCTCACGGTTGAATGATCCGTTAAACGTTTCTTTTTGATAGTAAAAATCACGGCGACCTTCCTCTGTTATGTTATTAACATCAAAAAATACTGAGAAATGTTCGTTAATGTCATAGCTTGCATTAAAGTTGAGACGTTGATCAGATTCAGTAAAGACAGCGCTACTATTCTCTGCTTGTGCACCTTGACCTGGCAAGTTACGGAAATAATCATCACGATAGATGTAACTTAAACGTACACCAAAATCACCTTGTTCAAAGTACAAAATAGAATTGAAGTTATGTTTTGATGAGCCAGGGAAACCATAGCCATTATCACCTACATCTTTTTCAAACTCACTATCAGAATAGGTATAGTTAGCTTGCACACCAAAACCACTCCATGCTCCATCTAAAAATAGGAAAGGCTGATTAAACCCAAGTTCAACCCCCATAACGGTACCGTCTGAAAAATTCTGTGGCGTTCGAACATCATAGATGGTGTCGCCTTGCCCTGGTAACGTTTCTTTCGTGGTAATTGGAAACACAAAGTCATTGACATCTTTATAAAATACACTGGCAATATAGGCACCTTCCATATCATTATAATATTCTAATGTTGCATCAAATATATAAGAAATAGTCGGTTCAAGTTCAGCATTACCACGCTGTCCTGAAGGAATGTCTCCTACGTTATATATAGGATTGGCAGCCTCTCTTGGTACTAAATCAGAAGGATTAGGACGTGACATTACTCTTGCAGCAGCTAGCCTTAACGTTAAATCGTCATCAAGATCTAGACCTAAGTTTGCACTTGGTAAAAATTCCCAGTAATCGTTACTGGTACTTGTTGGTGTTGTGCTCTTATCTGGGTTAACTCTTAAGCCTTGACCGCTAAATTTCACATTAACCGCTCGCACACCAACGTTACTGGTAGAATCTAAACCAAAAATTTCACCCGACATATTTGCTTCACCATAAAGAGCAAGCACTTCTTCTTGATAAGCAAAAGACGATGCTGGATCAACACCTAACTCGTTACCTTGCTTACATAACTGCACGACTTCATCACAAAAATGTTGGAAATCACCATCAGGAAAATCGTTAAAAACGCCTGTGCCAGGGTAATAATTATAATCAATGTTTGTGTCACCAAGACCAGTTTGGCCGATGTCATACAACTCAGCCTCTGTTAGGTCACCACTTACATCTAAAATGTTTGTTCTAACAGAATCAACTTCTTCTTTAGTATAACGGGCACCAAATTCAATAGATTCAACAAAGCCATTATCTAACATATATTCAAAATCAACTCGTGCGCCATATTGTTCACCTTCCATAAATACATCACGAATTAATGAGGCCCATTTAGGGTATTGATAAGCCGCGTTATCAATTTCACCAAGATCGGCATGAAATAGACCGTTATCGGTATTAAAACTCACTTGTTGTGCATCAATGTCTTGTACCAAAATTGGTAAATCTAAATCTTGCATATAATCAACATCTGAATAATGAAAATCTAAATTCATATGTAAGTTATCTGTTAATTGATAGTCAAAATTTATACCGCTAACTGAAGATTCTGTTTTATTGCCAAATAAGAAAGGAATAAATTGGATTGGAACCACTTGACCTTCAGAAAATCCACCTTGAGCAACAGATTGTAACGTTTTATGACCATTAGCATCTGTAATGACAATATCTTCAGGTGCAAATATTGAACCAGCAATAGCTGGACCAAAAACAGGCGCAATACGATTTCGGATAGAAGCATTATCAAAGGATGTAAATACGGTATCAGCAGTAATCGTCAGTTTATCATTAACTTGCCACTGTACACCTGCGGCAAATGATTCACGTAACTGAGTTTCACGAATGGGTTCAAAATCGATGGCATTAATGATGTGTACACCTTCAACCGTTTCATCGGCAAGTCCATCACCAGTATTATCAATTTGAATATCTTGCTGTATAACAGTTGGGAATAATTGATCTCGGCCTGGTTTTGATTCAGAGTCCAAATATGAAACATAAAACCCCATTGAGTCATCTTCTGTTTTTGCACCAAAAAGAAAACTTGCACGGTTCCCAACTTCATCACCAATTGAGCCTTTATCAGCTTGGAGAGTGATAGAGCCAAAGTAATTTTTATCATCTCTATATAGAGACGCATCTAATGCTTGTCTGGTTATCAATTCAACAGAGCCTGCAAGGCCCGATTCAGGGTCACTTGCCGTTGGAGTCTTCTTTACAATAATAGTGGAGATAATATCAGTTGGAATGACTTCTAAGTTGAATGACCTAAGGTTGGATAAACCTTCAGTACCTGACGACATTGCAGTACGTCCATTAACTGTGGTTGTTACATATGTCGGACCTAAACCCCTAATAGAAACACGGTCACCTTCTTGACCACCATCATTTCGTTCAATTTGAACACCGGGGATTCTCTGGATAGCGTCAGAAATTGAGGCATCAGAAAATTTGCCTAAATCATCGGCTGAGATGGCATCGATAACAGAGTTAGCATCTCTTTTTAGATGTTGAGCTTTAAGAATACTGCTACGAATACCTTTCACTTCAATCACTTCAACATTTCTTTCTACTTTTTTTCCTGCTTCCTCCGCATTAGCACTAAGCATAAGAGGCATACTGAGCGCGGTGACCGTAATACCTTTTATTGCCATATTTACCACTTGTGCTGTCTTGCTATGTACAAAACCATTTAAGCCTGTTGAATATTTCATTTCTCTCTCCCGATTATCATTAAGTTAACCTTCTCTTATTGGAAGGTCTACACCTTTTCACATTTAAAAACACATTTCGTATATAAAGTAACCATAGGTTTACACATTGATTTCATATCTGCAAATACTTTTTACATATAAAAACACAGAACAAGTTAAACACATAAAAATCAATAAGATAAGTAAACACAACAAAACAAACAAATTGTGAGCGCAATAAACAAACACAAATAGTTTTAAAACTAGTCATTAAAAAGATTGACTTATACATCTCTAAAGATTAAATTTCACACTTGAATTATATTTTTATATATGAAAGTTACTTTGATAATTTAATTATTCATAAATAAAATATCTCTGAAATTGGCTTATATATGTATTCGAGAACGATATGACAAACAGGAAATTTGTATTATTAAATGAAGCAGATAACATCTTAGTATGCTGTCAAACAGCAAGTGCTAATGAATGTGTGAAACTACCTAACATAGAACTTAAGCTTGATAGCAATATTGATATTGGCCATAAGGTGGCGTGCAAGAATATAGTAAAGGGTCAAAACGTCATTCGATATGGTGTCTCGATAGGATCCGCTACTGTTGATATAACTAAAGGTAGTCATGTTCATTTACATAATATGAAAAGTGATTACATTCCCAGCCATACCAGACAATCAACAGTTGGAGAGTAAAATGAAAGGATTTTTAAGACTCGATGGCCGTAAGGGCATTAGAAATACTGTGGTCGTAGTTTATTTAGTCGAGTGCGCTCACCATGTGGCCAAAACTATTGTCTCCAAGATAGATCATGATGATGTACAACTTATCGGTTTTCCTGGTTGCTACCCAAATGATTATTCATTAAAAATGATGGAAAAGCTTTGCTCGCATCCAAATGTAGGTGGTGTTGTACTTGTTTCATTGGGTTGTGAAGGCTTTAACAGAGAGAAGCTCACTGACACCATTATAGAAAGTGGCAGACCCGTTGAAACGTTAGTCATTCAAAAATGTGGTGGTACAAAAACTACGATTGAACTAGGGATAAAAAAAGCGTCCTCTATTTTAGCAAGTATTGCAGATGTTGAGCGTGTTGAGCTGCTCACCTCGGATTTAGTTATAGGCACTATTTGTGGAGGCTCTGATGGTACCAGTGGCATTAGTGCTAACCCAGCAGTAGGCGCTTGTTTTGATATATTACTCAACGCTAATGCCACCTGTATTTTCGAGGAAACTGGCGAATTAATTGGCTGCGAACATATTATGGCAGACAGAGCAGAATCGCCAGAATTAGGACAAGCATTAATTACTTGTGTCGAAAAAGCAGAAAAGTATTATACAAAAATGGGCTATGGCAGCTTTGCGCCAGGTAATGCTGAAGGCGGATTAACAACTCAAGAAGAAAAATCGATGGGTGCTTATGCTAAGTCTGGCTCCTCTGACATTAATGGCATCATTAAGCCAGGTGACATTCCGCAAAAGAAAGGCCTGTTCTTAATGGATGTTGTACCCGATGGTGAACCAATGTTCGGCTTTCCTAATATTTCTGATAACGCTGAAATTGTTGAAATGATAGCCTCTGGTGCTCACTTAATTCTTTTTACCACTGGTCGAGGCTCAGTTGTAGGCTCAGCAATTTCTCCAGTGATAAAAATATGTGCTAACCCAGAAACTTATAAAAACTTAAGTGAAGATATGGATATTAATGCGGGCAGCATTATTGAAGGTAAAACGACAGTGACTGAAGTGGGACAAACCATTTTTGATTGTGTGATTGATGTTGCCAATGGCGGTAAGAGTAAATCGGAAGCTTTAGGTCATAAAGAGTTCATACTTACCTATAAAAAATTCGATGCTACAGGCTCAGGTAAAGTGCCCGAGGCAATAGGCCCATCTTGCCTAAGGTAAAGATGAATAACTAAGACCGTTACTGAATTATTAGTAAATTTATATAACAGAACAATATTATTAGACAGGTGAACAAGATGAGCGACTATTTCAATAATAGCTTCCCCGATGTGGCAGATCTTAAGCGTCATGCTAAAAAACGTATTCCCAAGTTTGCTTTTGATTATCTCGAAGGCGGCTGCATGGAAGAGATAGGTGTACAGCGTAATCGTCAAGATATTGAAGCTGTTCAACTGCGTAGTGAGTTATTAAAACCTTTTAGTGGTAGTAACTTAAGTGTTGAACTATTCGGTCATAAATATGCTGCTCCTTTTGGTATTGCTCCTGTGGGTTTACAAGGGTTAATGTGGCCGAAATCACCTGAAATTCTTGCTAAGGCCGCAGCAGAAAAAAATATTCCGTATATATTAAGTACTGTTTCATCCAGTAGTTTAGAGCGTATTGCCGAAGTCTCTGAAGGAAAAGCTTGGTTTCAGCTATATAACCCAACCGATGCTAATATTCGTGCAGACTTACTCAAGCGTATTACGAATGCACAATACCAAGTATTAGTGGTAACCGTTGATGTGCCAACCTTTGGCTTTCGCCCCAGAGATATTCGTAATGGCTTAGCGATGCCGCCAAAAATGACACTTACTAATATATTGCAGATGCTGTCCTGCCCGCAGTGGCTGATGGAAACTGCTTTAGCGGGTAAACCAGAAATGGAAACCTTAAAACCTTATATGCCAAAGGACATGCCGACCGACCAATTAGCTGCTTTTATGAATAAGACCGTGATGGGTCGCGTTGACATTGATGGCTTAAAACCAATTCGAGACCAATGGCAAGGTCCATTAGTGGTTAAAGGTTTAATTAACGAACTTGATGTGGAAGCAGCTATTTCTTTAGGGGCTGATGCAGTGATTATTTCAAATCATGGTGCACGCCAGTTAGATGCCGGTGAATCACCAGTAGAGCCTTTGCAGCGTATTTCACAAAAGTACGGCGATAAAATTAAAATATTTATGGATAGCGGCTTACGCAGTGGAACTAACATTGCGGGAGCACTAGCCTCAGGTGCTGACTTTACCTTTTTAGGTCGCCCTTTTGTTTATGGCGTAGGTGCGCTTGGTAATAAAGGGGGTATTCATACCATCAACTCACTAACGTTACAGTTAACTCAAATTATGAATCAACTCGGCTGTAATAACGTCGCTGATTTGCCAAAACATCTAGTCAAGTAAGCTAATTTATAAATAGTAAGAAGTGATTTAACATGAACAAAACTATTGATACTCGCCAAATAGGCAATACTTCACTCAACGTTTCAACGCTTGGTTTTGGCGCGGGCTCTATGGGTAATCTTTATCAAGCAGTATCAGATGAGGATGCCCGGGAAACTTTATCTGCTGCTATTGATTCAGGCATGAATTTATTTGATACCGCCCCGCGTTATGGCGCAGGACTTAGTGAGCGTAGAGTGGGTGATGCGTTAAGATCTTTATCAAAAGATGATTATGTATTATCGACCAAAGTGGGACGTATACTCACGCCTGATACAACAGCTGATATAACGGAGTTACGCCATGGTTTTGATACCCCTATGCCATTCGATGCGCAGTATGATTATACCTATGATGGCATTATTCGCTCATTTGAAGACAGCCAACAACGCTTAGGATTGGCTGAAATAGATATACTACTCGTTCATGATCTTGGCGCTTATACCCATGGCAAGGATGACAAGTATTATTTCGAACAGTTCGAAACTAGTGGTTATAAAGCTTTAGAAGAATTAAGAAGAAATGGCTACATAAAAGCCGTAGGTTTAGGTGTTAATGAAACAGAAGTGTGTGAACGAGTAATGAATATTGGTCAATTTGATTGCTTTTTATTGGCTGGTAGATATTCCTTATTAGAGCAAGCACCACTTCACCAGTTTTTACCAAAATGTGAAGCCCATGGTGCATCGATCATATTAGGTGGCCCATATAACTCGGGTATTTTGGCGACTGGGGTTAGAGGTAAAACTATTCCTCATTTTGACTACGAGCCTGCGCCAAAACATATTATTGACCGCGTTGCGAAAATTGAAACAGTGTGCGATGAATACCAAGTAAACCTTGCCGCAGCAGCTTTGCAGTTTCCTTTAGGTCACTCATCTGTTACTTCAGTAATCCCTGGGTTAGGCAATGCTAACCGGGTTAGAAAAACAATAGACTTGTTCTCAGAGAATATACCTAACGAATTTTGGCAAACCTTAAAAGAAAAAAACTTGCTTGACCAAGCCGCGCCCTTACCTATCACAGAGGTTAAGACTAAGGCTAACGCCTCATGAATATCGAAAGAAACGTAGTTGAAACAGATATACCAAAAGTAGACAGCCATCAACATTTTTGGCAATTATCGCGTGGTGAATACAATTGGCTTAAGCCTGAGTTAACCGAACTTTATAAAGACTTTCTTCCTAAACAACTAGAGCGCGAACTATATGAAAATGATGTCAGTCAAACCATATTAGTACAAGCTGAAGAGTCTGAAGATGAGATACATTTCATGTTAGCGATTGCTGAAGTCAATGAATTCGTTGCAGGTGTTGTTGGCTGGATAGATATGGAAGCATCTGACGTAATAGATAAGCTTGAAGAGTATCATCAAAACAGATATTTCAAAGGCATTCGTCCAATGTTACAAGACATTGATGATGTCAATTGGATATTAAAAGATGAATTTACCCCGGTTTTTGAATTTATGGCAAAAAATCAGTTCACTTTTGATGCTTTGATTAGAGATATCCATATCTCTAACATTCAAATTTTAGCGCAAAGATACCCTGACTTAAGCATTGTTATTAACCATTGCGCAAAACCCGATTTATCAAAAAGTCCTAGTGATTTTTGGCGACATCGTTTAACAAATATTGCCGTTTGTAAAAATGTGTTCATCAAACTTTCGGGTCTATTGACAGAAGCACCTCAAGGCAAAGTAGATATAGCGATTGTTCAACCTTATTTTGACCATATTATGGATAGTTTTGGCTCAGATAGAGTCATGTGGGGTAGTGATTGGCCGGTAATAAAATTAAATGGTGATTACGATACTTGGGTTTCATTGACTCACGCATTGCTCAAAGATTATTCACTTAAAGATAAACGTAAAGTGTGGGCAGGCAATGCGCAGCAATTTTACAACTTACCTTCTTCTTCCGTAATTAACTAAATAAATAGCACGTTAGGATTTAATGATGACAATAAAAAACAAAACAAAAATCGCCCTTATAACAGGTGGAGGTAGTGGTATAGGTAAAAGCATTTGTTTACGCCTTGCCCTTAAGCAACACAAAATATTAGTGGTTGACCTTAATCTTGAAGCTGCACAAGAAACTGTGGATGAAATAGAGAACCAAGGAGGAATCGCTGAAGCGTATGCCGCTGATGTATCCAACAATCAACAGATTTTAGCTTTATTCAAAAATATCAAAGAAGAACACACCATTGATATCCTAATCAATAATGCCGGTATTGCACATATTGGCAATATAGAACAAACCAAAGAGTCAGACCTTGATCGACTTTATAACGTCAATGTTAAAGGAGTTTACAACTGTATCTCTGGTGTTATCGACGCAATGAAAGCGCAAAAGAGTGGCGTTATTATCAATATGGCATCTGTTGCAGCTTCAGTCGGTATAGCAGAGCGATTCGCTTATTCGATGACCAAAGGCGCAGTACTTACCATGACCTACTCGGTGGCAAAAGATTATTTAGCTGATGGTATTCGCTGTAATTGTATTTCTCCTGGGCGAGTACATACCCCTTTTGTTGATAACTTTTTAGAAAAGAACTATGCAGATAATAAAGCAGAAATGTTTGAAAAACTATCTAAAAGCCAACCAATAGGTCGTATGGGCACGCCTGACGAAATAGCAGCATTGGTCGATTATCTTAGTTCAGAAGAGGCTGCTTTTATCACGGGCAGTAATTTTCCTATCGATGGTGGTTTTGTCACCTTAAATAATTAACTTAATTAGCATTAACTAACTTACCTTAAAAGAGATTTAAATATGAAACTACTTCGATACGGCCCTCTAGGGCGAGAAAAACCTGGCATTATGGATGGCGAAGGCAACATCAGAAGCCTGAGTGAATTTGTTAGTGACATTAATGGCACAACGCTCAGTGAAGAAAACTTACAACGCTTACAAGCGGTAGATATTTCAAGTTTACCCATTATTGATGCAGATGTTCGCTTAGGTGCTTGTGTTGGCAATGTCGGTAAGTTTATTTGTATCGGCCTTAACTATGCAGACCATGCCGCAGAATCAGGCATGTCCATTCCGAGCGAGCCAGAAGTATTCACCAAAGCGACCAGTGCAATATCTGGTCCTAATGACGATATTATTCAACCGCGTAACAGCGATAAGCTAGATTGGGAAGTTGAGCTGGCCATTGTTATTGGTAAGGAAACTTCCTATGTAAATGAAGAAGACGCGCATGAATATATTGCCGGTTATTGTGTTTGTAACGACGTTTCTGAGCGTACTTTCCAACTAGAAAAAGGGAGCCAGTGGGATAAAGGAAAAGGCTGTGATACCTTTGGCCCTATTGGTCCTTGGTTAGTGACTCGTGATGAGGTAAAAGACGATAATAATTTATCTATGTGGTTAGAAGTAAACGGTAAAACCTTTCAAAATGGTAATACCAAAACCATGGTGTTTAAACCCGCTTATATAGTTAGTTACTTAAGTCAATTTATGAGCTTACAACCCGGTGACATTATTTCAACCGGCACGCCTCCAGGCGTTGGTTTAGGTCAAACACCACCATTATATTTAAAACCTGGTGATAAAATCACTTTAGGCATTGAAGGACTGGGCACTCAAAAACAACGAGTGGTTGAACATAAGTAAGTAATTTGCCACTCAAAGTATATCTTGATAGAACATTAACCACAGATGCCACCATAGTGCTCTGTGGTTTTTTATCATGTGGTGTCTAGTAAACATTACTACTACTTGCTGTCATTGTAATTAAACTTAATAACTACTAAAAAGGTATACAGAGTAACCAAATTAAGCTTAAAATTCTATGGCACTAAGTGCCCCCAAAGCAAGCTACCGCTAACAATATCTCCTTGCTCTTCTAATCGCTGCTGATTCGACAAAAATCGGCATAAGGTTTAGTGTATGTAATGGCAACCTGGTTAAAGCAGACCTAATCCCTGCATACTTCTTCAGCATCTAAATGTTGCTGCAATATTGACGTCACTACTTCAAAACGTGATGGTAGCACTCTGTTTCTCTTTTTTACCCTGTATAAAGTTTCTATTACGGGTTGTTTGAGGTTAAATATTTTTAAATGTTGAGGCGCTTGGAACGACTCTACAGCACTTTTTGGTAATACGGTAAAACCTAACCCTTTGGCTACGGGTTGCAATATTTGGCTTATTTGATTGACATAACCCGTAATTGGGATCTCTTTAATACTCAAGTGAGTAAAATCTGATTCCTGACTTTGTGCTAAATAAAGCGATAAATAATGTTCTGCATCAGGGTGATCAATAAGACCAAGCTCGGTTAATAAATCTTTGCCATAAACATCAGTTTCAACACTCGCGGGCAGCACTAAGCAAAGTTGCTCTTGGCCTATCTCCACTACATCAAATAGACTATGACTTGGCGCATCCGTAATGATACCAAGGTCAATTATTCCCGTTTGTATTTCATTCAATATCTGATGATTAGGCGCTGCTTTTAGTTTAACAACAAGCTGAGGGTGCTGAACTTGTAAATCCAATAACTTAGGATAAAGCATTAGTGCAAGTGCACCAGAGCAAGCTAAAGTACAATATCCAGAAAATGGGTCGTCGAACGCTAACAGTTCCATCAACCCTTGCTCATTTTTAACTAATTGCCCGGCATATTGATAAACTAAACGGCCTTGTTCAGTCACTTCGAAGCTCTTTTTTTCTCTGCGGATTAAAGAATGACCGCATGCTTTTTCAAGTTTACTAATATGCTGGCTGACCCCAGGCTGAGTCATAAATAGCTTTTCAGCAGTTTTGGTAAAATGCCCCATGTCAACGAGCGTTATAAAGGTATTTAACCAAGTAGGGTTTAGCATCACCAATCATCCATAACAATAAATTATTGTTTTGATTATAATTGATAATTTCAAATAATAAACAATATTCCATACAATAGCGTCATTAAATTAAATCACGAATTAAACACTTAAATTCAAAACAGTTAAATTCAAAACAGTTAAATTTGGAGTAAATTATGAAAATGAATCACGTAGGTCTTATGGTTGGCGATATGGATATAGCGGTTGAGTTTTACACTAAAGCGCTGGGTCTTAAAATTGTAATGGGCAACACTAAGGTAAAAGAAGAGCGTGAAACGGCCATTGGCAGAATGTGTGTGGCTGTTTTTGGTGAAGGCTTTAAAGGTTTTAACATTGCACACCTAGTAACAACTGACGGCATTGGTGTTGAAATGTTTGAAATGAAAGAGCGTCAAGAACGTCACGAAGTTGATTTCACACGCCTTGGTATATTCCACTTCTGTCTTCAAACAGATGATTTCGAAGGTGCTATTGCGCGTACTGAACAATATGGCGGTAAAGTGCGTATGGACATTATGCGCTACCACCCAGAAGACGACAGTAAGCAAGCAAAAATGGTTTACTTAGAAGACCCGTTTGGCAATTTGTTTGAGCTTTACTCACACTCTTATGAAGAAACCTACGCTTCTGATTACGAGTAGTTTAATAGGCTGATATTAAGCTAAATATTAGCCTATTAGTAAACAAACAACCCCATCCTTGCCCTCATAATTTTTGATAACAATATTTATAACGCTACAGGCATTCAAATGAATAAAATTTTACACACCATGTTAAGAGTTACAGACCTTGAGCAATCAATCGATTTTTATACCACTGTATTAGGCATGAAAGTGCTCGACAGAACAGAGAACAATGAATATCGCTATACCTTGGTATTTGTTGGTTACGAAGGGCAAGGTTCAACGATTGAACTAACTTACAACTGGGATACAAATAAGTACGATCTTGGCAATGCGTTTGGTCACCTTGCACTAGGCGTCGATGATATTTACGCCGCCTGTGACAAGATCAAAGCACTCGGTGGAAACGTAACCCGTGAAGCAGGACCGGTAAAGGGCGGAAAGACACAGATAGCCTTTATTACGGACCCCGACGGTTACCAAATTGAATTGATCCAGTTATCAAAATAAGAGGAAAACAAGATGAACAATGCACTATTTAAAACCATACAACTCGGTAAGCTCACGTTAAAAAACCGTATTGTAATGCCTCCAATGACTCGATCTCGCGCAAGCCAACCAGGTAATATCGCGAACCAAATGATGGCTGATTATTATGCTCAACGCGCATCAGCGGGCCTTGTTATAGCTGAAGGAACTCAAATTTCAGCTATTGGCCAAGGATATGCTTGGACTCCGGGTATCTATACGCCAGAGCAAATTGCCGGATGGAACAAGGTAACTGATGCTGTTCACGCAAATGGCGGCGCTATATTTGCTCAACTTTGGCATGTTGGCCGAGTTACTCACCCTGAAAATATCGGTGGTGAACAGCCTATTTCATCTTCAGCGTTAAAAGCAGTGAATGTAAAAGTTTTCATTGATAATGGCACAGATGAACCTGGTTTTGTTGATGTGGTAGAGCCACGAGAAATGACTAAAGCTGACATTCAACAAGTGATCGGTGAATATCGACAAGCAGCATTAAATGCGATTGAAGCAGGTTTTGATGGTATTGAATTGCACGCTGCCAACGGCTACTTGATTAACCAGTTTATTGATTCCGAGGCTAATAATCGTACTGATGAGTACGGTGGCTCTATTGAAAACCGGCTACGTTTTCTTAGCGAAGTGGTTGCCGCAATGGGCGAGGCCATTGGCGTTGATCGTGTCGGTGTTCGTCTCGCGCCATTCACATCATTAAATGGCACAGTAGATACAACACCAGTAGAAACATACACCGCTGCCGTAGTAATGCTCAATACACACAAGGTTGTTTACATTCATATAGCTGAAGTTGATTGGGATGATGCACCAGAAACGCCAAAAGCGTTTAAATCTGCGGTTCGAGAAGCCTACCAAGGTGTACTCATTTATGCTGGACGTTACAACGATAAAAAAGGTGCACTGGCAATCACTGATGGTGTGACAGATATGGTTGGTTTTGGCCGCCCATTTATCGCCAACCCAGATTTGCCAAATCGTATTAAGAATGGTTTCCCATTGGCGGTTCACAATCCAGACACATTGTTTGGCGGTACCGAGCAAGGACTAACGGATTATAACGAATATAGTCCTAGTTAATTTACTGCAATTTATAGCCACAGTATGATCTTAATTACGCAAGTGAACGTACAAATAACACACAAAAAGTAATTGAGGGTGTTTTTAAAAAGACACCTGAAACATTAATTCAATTTAACATATTTTTTAATATAAAAATTTAACTTATTAGCCATTAAGGGCCACATTATGTTTATGAATCACCCAAGCAGAAGAAAATTTATGCAGCTTGCCGGTGCCAGTTTAGGCGCTGCCGCCTTAACCAGCTTACCTGCTTCAGCTACACCAGAATCATCACCAATCGCTGGAACTGTCACAGATTTTCCACATGAAAATAAGCCCTATCCAAGAAATTTTTCTCATATTGGTATTTCCGTTCCTGATTTAGAAAAAGCGGTTAAGTTTTATACCGAAGTATTGGGTTGGTATATTATTATGGCACCAACCGACGTTACCGAAGATGACAGTCCTATAGGACTTATGTGTACCGACGTATTTGGACCTGGTTGGGAGCGTTTTAAAATAGCGCATCTATCTACGGGCGATCGTATTGGTATTGAACTCTTTGAATTTAAGAATCAAGAAAACCCTAAAGATAACTTCGAGTATTGGAAAACAGGTATCTTTCATTTCTGTGTCCAAGACCCAGATGTTGAAGGGCTAGCTGATAAAATAGTCGCAGCAGGAGGCAAGAAACGAATGAAAGCACCTCGCTATTATTACCCCGGTGAAAAACCTTATCGAATGATTTATATGGAAGACCCATTTGGCAATATTCTTGAGATTTATAGCCACAGCTATGAGCTTCATTACGGAAGTGGTGCGTATAGCTAAGTCGCTCTATTTCAATTTAAATTACAAAGAACTAATGCGTTTCAATGGGATTACTTAAGGTAATCCCATTTTTATGTCTGAAGCGATCTAAATTTTATAGATTATTACTCAAACATTGTATTTCGCTATTACTATTTCAGTGAACACTTTAAACTTCAGCCCTTGTACTAAGCCCTACTTTTAAAAAGTTTTTTTATCAATAAAGTGTCTTAAATGTCGGATAAAACGACAAATGATGAACGGGTATAATTGAGCACTGAGTTGTAATAACAGTCGATGACGTTAAGTACCCCTATCTGAGTTATGGCTAACCCTCACTATTGCCACATTGAACTTAATCCCGCCCCTCAATCGGCAGTAGACTTCGGTTATTATTACCCTGCATATGTTGCGTTGACCATTTGAATTCACAGCACAACGCGATCATGAATTCTATAGCGTTTCGTGCCCCCTTTTGCCTTAGAAAGTTACGTTTAATTAAACAATCCTGAAGCAGTGTTTCACTTCAATAAATATCCACTGCACGACCATAATTTAAAATTATTATTTTTATAATATTTAATTATTTTTAATTATGAAGTGTTCGGCGTAGTATTACCTCATCGAAACGAAGTACGAACTAATCAATATAATTTTTGGAGTAAGTTATGAAAATGAATCACGTAGGTCTTATGGTTGGCGATATGGATAAAGCGGTTGAGTTTTACACTAAAGCGCTGGGTCTTAAAATTGTAATGGGCAACACTAAGGTAAAAGAAGAGCGTGAAACGGCCATTGGCAGAATGTGTGTGGCTGTTTTTGGTGAAGGTTTTAAAGGCTTTAACATTGCACACCTAGTAACGACTGACGGCATTGGTGTTGAAATGTTTGAAATGAAAGAGCGCCAAGAACGTCACGAAGTTGATTTCACACGCCTTGGTATATTCCACTTCTGTCTTCAAACAGATGACTTCGAAGGTGCTATTGCGCGTACTGAGCAATATGGCGGTAAAGTGCGTATGGACATTATGCGCTACCATCCAGAAGACGACAGTAAACAAGCAAAAATGGTGTATTTAGAAGACCCGTTTGGCAATTTATTTGAGCTTTACTCGCACTCTTATGAAGAAACTTACGCTTCTGATTACGAGTAGTTAATTTAACGTAACACGCGTTAAACAAATTATTGGAAGGCTACCTATGGTGGCCTTTTTTGTATCTGGCTGTAAAAGAGTAATAACTTTGGCTGTGTATGTAGAGATATCAGTAAAGTATTCTAAGTCGCTTTGTGCCATAGACGAGATAGGAGTATTAAATTTTTATCAGTTATTTGAACGGGAAGTTGACCATCATATTCAGGTCGACTCTACTAATTTTAATCATTGATGGTAAACAAGGCTGATTAAGGTAAATGTAATAAGGCGTAACTGGCTTCAAATAAATTTTTAATTAATTATGAATACAGTACGTTAGGATTATATTTAATTTAGCCCATGGATAAAATTAACATCCCCAAATAGACTGAGATAATTTAAGTTGTGGTCAAATAATCACTTTACTGGTTATTTAAATTAGCGAGTAAAAGATCACAACCTTGCTTTAATGCGACTAATTCCTCCATGGTCATTCTTGCTTTGCATAACATTTCATTAGGTACTTGTTCTGCTTGGTGTTGTAAGTCACGACCATCAACGGTTAAAGAAATTATCATTACTCGTTCATCTTCTTTACTGCGTAATCGATTAATTAAGCATTTAGTCTCTAATCGCTTCAGTAGAGGTGTTAACGTGCCTGAATCCAAATGAATTTTACTGCCTAACTCTTTTACATTCATGGTTGAATGTTGCCAAAGGACCATCATGACGATGTATTGTAGGTAGGTGAGGTCTAATTCTTTAAGTAGAGGGCGGTAAGCCCTACCCATAGCGTTTGAAGCACTATAGAGAGAAAAACAAATTTGCTTATCTAACGTTAGATTTGATGATTTCTTGGTTTTGGTCATAATTTTAGCTTCTTTAAAGATAAATTGTGCACAATATACTTGCGTAATTATTATAATTCAATTAATATTACTTCAAGTTAGGTTGTGCGCAACTAAATCGCACGCAATTAATTAATCATTATACATTAGAAGGCTACTGAAATGACTATTTTATATACTACATCCGCAACGGCAAATGCCGGCCGTAATGGCCAAGTAACAACAGATGATAAAAAATTAGACCTTGCGTTAAGTTATCCAAAAGAGATGGGTGGAACGGGTGAAGCAACAAATCCAGAGCAACTTTTTGCCGCGGGTTACTCGGCTTGTTTTTCAAATGCTATATTACATGTAGCTAATCAAACTAAAGTGGCGATAAAATCAGCACCGACAACCGCAACTGTAGGTATTGGTCCAAATGAGACTAAAGGATTTGCACTAGCCGTTACTTTATCAATTGTATTAGATTTAGAGCAAACCGAAGCGGTTCAACTTGTTAAAACAGCACACCAGGTCTGCCCTTATTCAAATGCAGTACGTGGTAATATCGATGTAAAATTAATCGTAAATGGTGTTGCTTTATAAGCAACCGATAATCTTTTTTCTATCAGAAATAAACACTGGTTTGAGCTAATTAATCGTTAACTCATCTAATGACTATCAAGGAATAAATTATGCGCGCAGTTCGAATTCATCAATATGGTGGCACTGAAACTCTACAGTTAGACCAAATTGATACACCCGTAATCAATACAGATGATATTTTGATTAAGGTTAAAGCTTCATCAATTAATCCTGTTGATTGGAAAATAAGAGAAGGCTATTTACAAGATTTTATCCCTTATAAATTACCCACTACCTTAGGTTGGGATGTAGCAGGAATCGTTTCAGCCGTGGGTGATTCAGTAACTGACTTTAAGGTCGGAGATGAAGTTTATAGTCGTCCAGAGATTAGCCGAGATGGAACTTATGCCGACTATATCGCAGTAGAAGCTGACGAAGTGGCAATGAAGTCTACCAAGTTAGATTTCGCACAGGCAGCCGCGTTACCTTTAGCGGGCATTACAGCTTGGGAATGTTTAGTTGATGTAGGTCAACTGCAAGCAGGGCAACGTGTATTAATCCATGCCGGTGCGGGTGGTGTCGGACATCTAGCGATACAAATAGCTAAAGCAAAAGGTGCCATCGTTATTGCGACCGCCTCGGCAAAAAATCAAGATTTATTAACGAAATTTGGTGCTGACCAAGCGGTGGATTACAATCAAGGTAATTTACTTGAGCAGATTGAACCGGTTGATTTGGTTGTCGATACTATCGGTGGAGCGGTGCAGAGCCAGTCTTGGGCATTATTGAAAGCGGGTGGAATGTTAGTTTCTATCGTTGACCAACCGAGCGAAGAGATCGCAAAAGAGCATAACGTTAAGGCTGCTTTTGTTTTTATTCAGCCGAGTAGTCGTATTTTACGTGAGCTAAATACCTTAGTTGAACAGGATCAATTAATCCCATTTATTGAACATCGTTTTCCATTAGAAAATATCGCAGAAGCGCATTTACAAAGTCAATCTGGGCGTACACGCGGTAAAATAGTTATCGAGGTAAGTTAATTTGTTTTAAATTGAATTAGGTTAACTGAATTAAAAGAAAAAGGTCGCATATTTTTTGCGACCTTTTTACATCTATACCTTAGATAAATAGACTTAATATAGTTTAACCGTGAGCTGGCATTAACCAAGCTAATTACCTCTAACACTACACCTCTGGTTTATAGTTATTTCCGCGCTCATTATGTTTGTCATATAGGGATACATTACATACTAGTAATAATCCCTTTTGCCAAAAATGATCATAATTTCTGTGGCTGTTTGTGCCCCAAAGCGACATAGACTCATAAAAATTTAATACCTAAAATACTGTTAATCGAATGTCCGCTTTTGGTATTTCAACCAAATTTGAATTTTTTATTTGACAGAACATTGGTGGAATTTCAAACAATTTAAATATCTAACGCATGGCTTTTTTTCGTTAGATTATTCATCGATAGATAAGCCTAGGCTAACGTCTGGTTTCGTATCAAAGTGAACGTTAGGTGGGATGATTTTACTCATGAATTTAGACCGCTCTGTGGTAAAAGTGAGCCTTATATTTTAACCAATTGATAGTTAAAAATAGTTCACCGCTTATGACTTCTTGGTGGCAAAAGTGATCATGTCTCGATAGTGGGATTTGTTGTTATACCAACAGTTTTGATGTAAAAAACAGGTAGAACTATTATCATTGATAATTGTTATTCCTCATGACTCCATAGTATCTATATCGATTTTTCAGTTACGTGCTACACATTGATTTTAAATCATATTTTAATAATAAACTATTATAAGGTAGGTATATACTTTTGACTGATGAATATCCAAAGTTCCTTTATAAGTACAGAACAATAGATGATTTAAAAAATATAGTGGGGAATCCTTCTCTAAAAGCACTACTTAAAAATGAGATAGCTTTCTCAAATAAAGACAATTTTAACGATTTATTTGACTCCAAAATTAAGTTGATAAAACCAACCCCTAAACAATTTAGAGATCTAAAAAAACACTTAAATAAACAAGATTCTCAGCAAATAGCTTCTTGTATCAATAAAGAAGAATTTACACTAGAAGGCTATGATCTTATCGAAAGACTGATTGAACTTTTTAATAGGCAGGTTAGTACGTATTATTATTTTCTGTGTCTATCTAAAAACAACAACAGCAACTTAATGTGGTCGCATTATGCGAGTTCACATACTGGTTTTTGCATAGAGTTTAAAACTGAATATATAAAAGCTAACAAAGTTACATATAAAAGTAATATACCGACAATAAACATCATTGATTTGGTTAAATTAAAATTTAAACTTGGCGACGATGAAAAATTGGGCTATAAAATATGGGACTCACTCAGAACTAAGTTAATAGAATGGGAATATGAAGAGGAGTATCGCTTTCAGGCTTCTAACTCAATGCTTCATGGTAAGGTTAAAAAAGACCATAGTTATTGCATGATGGATTACAAGTCTGAATTCATTGAATCAATAATATTTGGTTGTAGAATGCCATCCAAAATAAAGACATACATTGTAGAAAATATGCATGAAAACATTAAATACAAAGAAGTAAAGGAATGTGATAGTAGTCTTGAGGTTGTTGCCTACGAACCATAGGAACCTTATAACAAGCTCACCAACGCTGACAAATTTCCGGTTATACGAGCGTTATCGATACTAAAACTAATCCGAATTCAATTATACTCCGTTAGTGCTAATGTCCGCAATGTGGCTTGAGTTCAACCGATGGACGCAACACACAGGTTAAATTAGAAGCAATATCAAAAAATGTCAGTTCAATATGAACTATTACACATAAGAAATAATTTAGTGCCTTTAAATGGCTATTGATGGTTTCCTATAAAGCCTTATATTTACCATTAGATTTATTTAGATACCCACAAAAAAATTAAGCTCGATTCTCTGTATGCCTACCTAAATGAACCTAAGTCATTAATATAGCATCAATCAAAAAAAACTTGGGTTGAGAGCTCATCGAATGACGAAGTTCCTATGTAAGTGACTGTACTAAATAACCAAAAGTATATCCTGATCAAGTTTATATTCTTTAAAATAGAGGTAGATTAAGTTAGATTGGAATTCAATATTTAATTATATGAAAACCTAAAAGGATTTTGAATGGAATCGGTAGTTAAACAATATCTTAAAGCTCTCGTTGACTTAAAAGAGGATGATTTTACTAGAGATATTATAAAACCATTATTTGAGTCAATGGGATATGAAAAAGTTGACTTTAATGGTGGTTCTTATGAGCGAGGAAGGGACCTCATAGCACAACGAAGAATTCCGCCTAAAAAAGAAAACTATGTTGTGTACATACAATCCAAGAAAGTGGGCGATATTCAAAATACATCAATGGCTTCTAAGCTATCAACTTTATTGCATCAGTTAAGACAATGCTGCTTGGGAACGTTGACGGATGATGAAGGTAATGAAATATCACCTAATGAGGTGGCCAAATTAACTATGCCACTACAAGTCGACTTATGGAAGAGATAAGAACCCAACTGTACGGTATGCCACTAAAAGTATACTTCTATGATGGACCAAAGATCCTGCAAGATATTAAAGAGTTTAAACCTGACCTTCTTAATATTCTGACTAATATTGAGGGAAAATTAACCACTCATCGTTGTTTAGAGCCTAGTAACAAAGAGTTATTATCTGCTTTGAAGAATGAAACCAGTCAAAAGATTGATAATTTCTATAGTGACCTCAGCTTTTTCGTAGGTTCGTTTGACAGTAATTTACTCTTGCACCTAGATATAACTACCCATAAAGGTTCTATACATGTATCTCAAGAAAACTGGGCTAGATTTAGAAAAGATATTGAGAGAATATCCAGTAAGCATCAACTTTATTTATTAACCCAGGATTTATCTAAACTTGAGGCTAAATTCAAAAAGGATAAAGAACTATTTGAAGGCAAGGAGAATAAGGATTTAATTAAGGAACTAGAGCAAAAGAAATTAAAATATAATGATACTGAAATTAGAGTCAAAGCACTAATAGATTCCCTGAAAGATAGTTTAAAACCAAGCAATAACCATATTACCAAAACCGTTAATCCAGGGGGGTTAGCTGAAAGAGAAATCATTTTAGATGAACTTAAGTTTGCTACTAAAAACAGAAGTGAATTTGATGTACAAAAGTATAATAATAAAGGGAGTTCATTTAACAAAGAAGCTAACCATATTGCCTCTTTAATTCACGATCAATATGAAATGAGTACTATTTTAAAAAATATCAGCGGTAGAGTTATTTCTAAACCATCTTATAAGGTTACCCTGAAGGTCGATGAACTAAAGAGTAAAATACTGCAATATAAAGATAATTATATTGATGATATTCAGTTAATAAATAACAGAAAGCTTGGTATTGCTAGACTTAAAAACTTTCTATCTTCAACAGAGAAAACTTTATCTCTAATATCACAAGTAATAGATAAAGGTTGCCAAATATCCAAGGTAATATCATTTAAACCTCAAGAGAAATTACAGGATCGTGTTTCTGTTTCCCCACACGATATATTTGATACAGGCAACGATATAGCGGTTTACGGCGGAGCTGGTGTTGGTAAAACCACAACGTTAAAAGCATATGCTGATATCCTTTCAGAATGTGATAGCAAAAACCTGATATACATTCCATTGAATCGTTTGGTTGACGAATTTAAACGTTTTTATAATGAAGTAACTGACAAAAAAATATTGAAAAAAGATTTGTTAGTTAAAATCATACTATTGAGTAAAGGTATTCAACCTACAAACGAAATGGTTGAGGACGCTAATAATTTTCTATCTGGAAAACTTGTCATAATTCTTGATGGCTTAGACGAGGTATACAATGCTATACCCGACATTATTCCAGCTATATCTGAATTCAAATTAAAAAAACCAATGTCTCAATTAATTATTTCTAGTAGAGACTGTGTCAGCTATTTAAGTGATATAGACTTTTTGGGGATTACACTTTTGCCATTTACAGAACAGCAATTAGATAAATTTATTCAAGGTTGGTTTAAGAAAGATGAAGCTAAAGCTACTCAATTAATTGATTCAATAAAACAAAGAGACTTATTCGAATATATTAAAACCCCATTGCTTGCCACTATCACATGTTCTTTAGTTCAAAAAGGGGTTGATGCACCATCCAGCGAGAATGAAATATATTCTGAAAGGTTAAACTTGTTAACTGGTGAATATGACTTACATAAAAATATTGAGCGACAAAAACAAAAGGGTGAATTGCTTAGGAAATGCGCAATGAAAATTGCATTTAAAATGCATAATAAAGGTATTAGATCTGAACTAAAAGAAAATATTAAGAGCGCGCTCATATCCAATTTAGCTGATATATATAGCGCAGAATTGTTAGATAACTGTGTTGAAGAACTAATAAATCCTTGCGATATATTGACTCTCGATCCTATAACTAAAAAATACTCTTTTGGTCACTTTCGATTCCAAGAGCACTTGGCTTCAGCAGAGCTTAGTTCTAATCGGGGTATAGATTTAGTAGAGTTAGTAACAATTGATTGGTGGCGGGGTGCTTTATCTCTTTATGCTCAAGATAATGATATCTCATACTTAATAGAAGATGTTTATAAGCACTATGGTAATGTCTCTAGAGCTCTAATTACATTAAACTCAATGGTAAACAGTAGCCCACAAAGAAAGCAGAGAGGGTTAAGGATGCTTTTAAAAGAGTATAAGAACTCAGACTTAATGGATGACCTCTTTACAGACGTTGATTATGGGTATGAGCATGAGGCTTATTTTGGTTAGTTAAAGTAACCTTCAGGTTTCTCCCATGACTGTTGAAGCCTATGGTGATTACCAAGTGACTACCTTATAGCTTTCTAACTAATAGAGAGAGCCGAGTCGAGCTTAAATAAATCTAAGTTAATTTCATTATGGACTTAGTTTACTAGACTATGTGAAGCAAGATGACAAAAGAGTTCATTCTAAAAAACAACTCCCCCTCTTTAGTGAGCGCAATTCTAGAATAGGAAAATATGCTAAATAATTAGTTAAGAGTGGCGCACTATAATCAGGGATAAGGCACTTGATTAATAATCACCTGAATTAGCTAGTCATCTTGCGACAATGCATACCGCAAAGCAAAATACAAAGTTTAACCACTATAAAATCAATGGGGTAAGATATCTGTTTAGATGCCCCTGCTTATTCAGCAAACTACATTTAGCCTGTTTACAGGGCGTTATCGATACAAAATATAATCCAACCTGTCCAATTAGCTGTAATAGCTAATGCCCGCAAAGAGGCTTGAGTTCAAGTGAGCGTTTGGTAGTATCTCGGTTTGGGGGCGTAAGCGCCACAGGTTCCTGTTGCGCTAACCATTTAATCAAGTTTCTGTACATTGCGCCTTAGAATTTATGATCACTTCGTGGAAAGTGGAAGTATCTACCTAAGGTCCGCTGTAAGCTCATTATGCCTATGGGATACTATTTTAAATAGCACAATGCTACGTTTTAGTTTGAACCAGATTAACGAAACACTTGGCACGAGACAACCACTACCACAGCGGAAAAGTACAAACTTAAATTGACAGTGACTGATAATACTTTTACACCTAACGCCAAGTGAATTTACATTGTTGTGTGGCTTTATATTACTGCGACCCAATTATTTCTAGCATGATAAATATGCTATATTATTTTCATGCCTTATTCATCTAGTTCGATATATTCAGCTTTACCAATATCGTCGAATAAACTACCATCTTTTCGGATAGTTAATGTCACCAAATCACCATTATCCTGAGTCAAAGTTATAATATCACCATCAATTTTATAACTAAGTATGTTTTCGTTCTCTCTGAATTTACCTGTGTCATAGTGTCTAAAGGATAGTTTGACTGTTTTATCTGATTCGAAGAACAGTTTCATTGTAGGAGCATATTCTGGATTAATGTTGGGGTTAAGATTAGCTTTATAGTACCTTCCCGTTATATTGTGACTGGGTTTGTTGACAATATCCGTTTGACTTACTTTACTGCTGGGTTTCTCTGGAGTGTCCATGTTTATTGATATCGGTATTAGGGTTATTCCACCTGGACCAACAAGCTCACCATTTTCTTGAAAGGAAAATGTCTGAAATGTTTTTTCATTTATATAAATATTAATCTCATTATCATTTTTTTCGTATTTATATTCAGCAACTTTCTTACCCATCAGTGATTGAGTCACATATCCATCTGATTTAAAAATAAACTCTTGCGTGCCTCCTGCTCCTTCATACTTTCCATCAAAGCCTGATTCACCACTACATGAAGCTAGGAATAAAAGAAAAGAAAGACAAAAAGCCAAATTTACTATTTTCATAATTTTATCCTTAATGTATCCCTATTAAATAGAATATTCTTACCATACGGGGAAATGGAAGCATAACGCCTACTAGAGTGGGAAATATAGTTGGCTAAAATGTTGAACGAAGTAAAAACAACCAACTGTATTTTTTCTGTTTGTAGTTCTTGATTAGTTATAGCTCAATATCCCACAATTTCAACAAATTAGAACGGCTCAACTAGCCAAAAACTGTTGTTTTTAACTATTAATAATAAATCTCAGTAATACCTTACATAGACAAAAAAGTTAAATAATGTTTATATTCAGCAATATAAGGTTTGAATTTTTGGGATATATTGCATTGTTGGTCATTTACTGATACTTCTCAGTAATATGACGCAAATAATTCATTAAAAAATATATGGCAAAAAACATAATACTAAAGTCAGTAAAGCGCACTTTGAAGTCATCCCTGTCTAAATTCATGACTGGCGGCTATGGCGAAGCGGACTATTTTTTAACATAAATTATCGCCTAAACTAGGACGGCTTTGTGGTAATAGTGACGGTTAGCTCTATCTCGCTGTGGGGCACATACCGCCATAGAAACTATGAACACTTTGTGCGAATAGGATACGTTTATGGCTAACTTTTTAACGAAAGCTCATCCTACGGAGAACTAACTGCTCGAGCGGTAAGTATGAATGGTTGCCTTATTATTTCTTCTCGCTAGAATAGGACAAACATGTCAGCTTTAGTTTATCTTACTTGATATTCTCAATAAGATTTATCGTATCTTGATAGCATTCTTTGGAAAAATTAATGAAAGCTTTAAGCTCATTTCCAACGTGATATAGCGGCTTTCCAACACTAGGTGCTTCATATTTAGCACTGTATTTAGAAAGAATGGTTATATAATCCAGCCTACGTGTGGCTGGTATAACAAGAGGAGCGAAGCCCGCTCTCAGTAAAATAAGGTTCGCTATTAAACGTGCAATACGACCATTTCCATCCCAAAATGGGTGTATCTGACCAAAGATTAAATGAGCAGTTGCATACATAGTGATCGCTTCGTCAATACTATGGGGTTTACATGACTCAATGTACTCGACTAAACCAACGATAAGTTTTGGCACATCAAATGGTCGTGAGTACGCATGGTATACACTTGACTTACCTTCAAGTAAATCATCAAGTATTAAATAGGTTCCATTCGGTACGACTTTGAAATCGCCATAAGGTTTATCTATATCGAATATAATGTCAGTCTGAACGGCTTTATGTAGTAGTTTGATTTTACTTACAGTCAGCTCACTACTGACCATATCGTAAAGTAAGTCTATAGCTGTCGCGTGCCCCATGACTTCTTTATGATCTTTTAAAGGCTTACCCGATACGGTTAATCCTTCATTTAATATAAACTGCGTTTCACCTAAGTTTAGTGTGTTACCTTCAAGTGCTGTTGAGTTGTGTGTCCATAGAGTACGCAACATGCTCAGTAACTCTTGTTGTTTTGAGCTAGGTAAGCCCTCTAAAAATTTAAAGGTCGGTTTACTCTTCACAGGTACGCTTACGTATTTACGAGCCTTTCGCTCGCCTGTAATTACAACTAAACCCTGCTTAGCCGCACTATTCAGCCACCGTAGTACTGTACGGTTATCAACTTGGAAATCTGTAGCAGTTTTAATATCACTGATGGTTACAGCTTTGTTGGCCGAACTTATGTAATTTAACACGACTTCTTTTTCAGTATTATTTTGTCGCATAAGAGTTTTTATCGGACAATTATTGGTTTATACGGCATTGTCTCATAAAATAGTTTATCAGACAAACTGTTATTTATACGACATTGAATTAACACCAAAGACTTGATTATTCTCAATTATTTGTTGAGGGAAATATCTTTTGCTTTATATAGTTAGTCATCAATATTTCAAATCTTTACAAGACTATAGTGTGATCTTAGTTGCCGTTATGCTTATGAATTCTAATGATCGTTAAATGGTGTTGTAGTGGTTATTTCTATCTTACTCCAGAGCACATAACGCCTTTTGGGGTTTACCTTGTTGCTTTTATTTACTAATAGAAGCGCTTTAGCAATAATTTATAGTTAGCCCCAATACCTCCCACTCATTTATTAGTAATCCCTTGAAGTTATATAGATTGAACGATAGTAAATAGCTTTAAAGTAATCACTGATGATTAAATTTGAATGGATTTGGTTTTTTACCTGCTAATCATAAATACTCGCCCTTAAAAGTTAGTATGTAAAAGCGTTTTACTTTGTATGTTCTAATAATAAGTATGATTGTTTGGTTGTTTGTTGTATTGTGTGATTAATTGTAAAGCGCTTTATTATTAATGGCTTATGTGTTCCCTCTCTATTGGGTGTGATTGTTTTTTGTAATGTTGTGATTAAATGTGATTGTTTGTGCTTGTTATTTGTTTTTCTTGATGGTAGTTTAATATTCACTCTAATTATTTCTTTCAATTATTTGAGATAAAGGGAAATAGAGAAAGAACAATTAAAACAAATAACGAAATATCTATGGGGAAATACAATATGAATACACAAAAAACGGCATTAGCAACAATGTTTGCTCTAATGTTTTCTACTGCACATGCTGCTGAAGAAAATCAAGATAAAGACAAAAAAGATGTATCAGGTATAGAAGTGATAGAAGTCACTAGCGGGATTAAATATTCTATTGTAAAAGCACAATCAATAAAATTAAATGCCGACAGCATAGTTGATGCCATTACCGCTGAAGATATAGGTAAATTCACCGATAGCAATCTTGCTGAATCTTTACAACGTATTCCTGGCGTACAAATTAGTCGTTCAGAAAATGGCGAAGGACAATATGTATCAATTCGAGGCTTAGGCCCACAGTTTGTTCGCACCACTGTAAATGGCCGCTCAATGTCTGGTGGTTCGGGTGGTGATAACGGTTTAGGTAATCAACGAGCATATGGTTTAGATGGTGTATCTCCTGATATGACTTCAGGTGTTGTTGTTATGAAAACTCAAACCGCATCTGTTGAAGAAGGTGGTATTGGTGGTGTTGTTGATATCAAAACGATCAGACCATTAGATTTTTTGGCAGGCGAAAAAGAAGATGATGGTTTCTTTTTTGGTGCAAATATCGATGCCTTTTATAATGCAGAAAGTGAAGAAACTGACCCTTCTATATCATTAACAGGAGCGTGGCGCATTACCGACACCTTTGGTGTTTTCGCGAATGTTATCAATAGTGAGCGTTCTACATTAACGCAAATTTCACGAGACAGAGGTTATAAAGTTCACGAGATTGATGGACAAGAAATTTTTGGCCCTAGCTCAGGTGTTCAATATTCAATGAATGATGGCTCATTAACAAGAGAAAGCTATAACCTTACGTTGCAGTGGCAACCATCAGATGACTTAGATATTACCGCTGATTATATGAATTCTAGCTGGTTAACTGAGCGCAGACAAAATGTATTAATCTCAGATATTAGTGGTATTGAGCCGACAAACTCTGTGATTGATACTAGCAATGCGGTAGGTGTGGATGGATACTTACGTGAAGCTGACTTTATGGGGCCTACTGTAGGTCAAATTTCGCCAAATGAAACTGTATTTGATCGAGAAGAAAATCTCTATGGCATGCATATCAATTGGAATCCCGATGCAGGCCCTTTAACAATAGATTTTGATGTAGCTTATTCAGATAGCGGCTATGACCGTAATGAATATTTGTTAGAAGGTGTCGCCGTTAACGAAGCCGCGGGTATTCACTATGATGCAACGGGGGATGCACAATTATTTTCAATGTATGATGCAAACGGGAATACGCTAGATGTAGAGAATATGACTTTTAGTCGCCCAGGTAGTGTTGGCTATAACATGATTGACTATGCCTCAGAAGAGACCGCCTATCGTTTAGATGTTGAGTATGAACTAGACAATGACTTTATTTCTTCTGTTAAAGTCGGTGGTAGTATCCGAGAATTAGAGTCAAGCCTGACCTTTAATCTCCAACGTTATGGCACAGATCGTCAAGACGCACTTTTAGCTGAACACGGTTTAACTGAAGCTGACCTACCTAGTTATACCTCCTTTTTAGCGCCTGAAGCCAGTGGTGGTTTCCTGAGTGAGTTAGGTAGTGTTGCTCCTGATACCTGGAATAATATTGGCGCTGCACAGGGTTTTGATTTTTGGAACCCGCTGGTTGAAAATTCTGCCTGTATACAAGGTCAAGGTGGACTTGATATTGGATTAGCAGCCACAGGAGATTGTTCTGGCTTTAACTTCTTCTCTGAAATTTTTTACTATAACGTTGAAGAGAAAATTAGCTCTGTTTATGCCCAGGCAAATATCTTGACAGAAATTGCAGGCATGACTTTAACCGGTAATGTGGGCGTAAGATATGTACAAACCGATGTTACCGGTACAGGTTATGTGGATTCAGAGCTTAGAACGGCTAAAGGTGATTACAGCAATGTATTGCCTAGTTTAAACCTTTCTCTGGGTATTACCGATAATACTTATGTACGGTTCGCTGCCTCTACCACGGTTGCTCGTCCAGAACCAGATCAATTGGCAGGTGCAGGGGGAGAAAACCCGACCATAGATCCAATCACTGACGAGATTACTGGATTAAGTGTTACTAGAAAAAACCCAGATTTAGAACCTTATACGGCTAATCAATATGACGTGATCGTTGAATGGTATCCAGGTAGCGAAGGCATGTTCTTTGCCGCGGGGTATTTTTACAAAGACATTAGTGACTTTAATAGCACAGACGTTGTTTTTCCTGATGAGTATACCTATGACGGTGTAACATATTCAAGCACAGATATTGATATTAGTATCGCACAACCCGTAAATAGTGGTGATGCAAAAGTAAGTGGTATTGAGCTACAAGGTCATATCCCATTCAGTGAGTTCATAAAGGAAGGTTTCTTTTCTCATATGGGTGTTCAAGCTTCATATACACATTTGATGGACAATGAAACGCCAGCAGATGATCCAATCACGGGTGCAGCATTACCTTTCCCTGGTGCTTCAGAAGATAACTATTCAGCAGTAGCTTATTATGACGACGGAACGGTTAGCTCACGACTTTCTTATACCTACAGAGAGCAAAATTATTTAGCCGTTGATTACTTCGGTGCAGCAACATTTGCGGAAGATTTTACCGCATTGGATTTCAATATTAGTTATCAATTAAACGATAACTTAAGTTTTAGATTCCAAGCAAATAACTTACTTGAAGAGCCAATTCGTAAGTCTGTTGCCAACGGTAATATGCCATCATTTTATTCTCAGAATGGTAAAAGTTACAACGTAGGTGTTCGGGTAACGTTCTAACAGCCTAGTTGATTTGAAAGCTCTATAAGTTTTTGACTTATAGAGCTTTTATTCTATCAAAACAATCAAGATTTTACAGTTTAAAAATGTTTAAAACATAAATGATCTGAAGATTATAGTGATAAAAATTCGCTTGAAGTACTATCTTCTTTAATAACTTGTGGAGATTAAAAAATGAAAAAAGATGTTTTTTTTGTATGTAAACTACTGCATAGCCTTTGTATATTGTTATTACTGGGAATTTTAAATACGGCAAGTGCTGATACCCTGCTACATGACTTTGAAACTGATACCGAAGGCTGGGTGGCAGCAAGCAATACCACGGCAGTCAATAAAGTTTCATCAAGTTTAAATGGCCCTGGCAGTCCTTATAATGGCGCGTCGATGCTGGAGTTTACCAGAGGAGCTGCCCTGGGCACTGACTGGAGTGTTATATCTCGTAGCTATACCACCCCGGTTGATATGAGTACTGCACAAAATCTGCAGCTTGCCTTAAACAGTTACGGTATAAACTCGAGTAATACCAGTTTTACGGTACAGGTGACGCTTACAAGTAACAACGTGGCGAACGCTAAAGTTTCAACTCAGGCGATTAATGCTAATGCATGGAACCTGGTATCTGTTGATGTCAGTAACTGGAGCGGCAATACCAGTGTGACGAACATTGAAGTTGCTGTTAAGTCAGATACCTTTACAACTGCATGGGGCGGCAAACATCAAATTGACTGGGTTAGCTTAGAAGGTGCAAGTAGTACATCCTTACCCCATGATTTTGAAACTGACACCAATGGCTGGCAAGCAGAAAGTAATGTCTCGGCTGTTAATAAAGTTTCAACAAGTGTAAATGGCCCAGGGACTCCTTATCATGGCTCGTCGATGCTGGAATTTGGCAGAGGACCGGGTTTGGGGACTGACTGGAGTGAAATTTCGCGCGATTTTACAACTCCGATTGATATGAGCACAGCACTAAACTTGGAATTTTCTGTGAATAGCTACGGCATAAACCCAAGTAATACCGGCTTTACTGTACAGGTAACACTTACTAGTAACAACGGCGCAAGCCCTATCACGGTAACCGAGGCAATAAGCGGTGATTCATGGGATTTGGTGTCTGTTGATATTAGTAACTGGAGTGGTAATACCAGTGTTACTAAAATAGCTATCGCTGTTAAGTCCGATACATTTGCAACAGCTTGGACTGGCAAACATCAAATTGACTGGGTTGTTCTCGATGGTACTGCTCCTACAAGCGACATTTCAATCGATTCAGTTTCTGCCACCGATACGGAAATTAACTTTAGCGGTGAAGTGACAGTAACAAGTAGCTCAACCTTAGTGCTTTATGAGCTGGCTCCTTATGAGAGCTTTGATATCAATGCCAGTAATACAGCGCTGGATACTATTACGGTATTACCTACTGCTGGTAGCAGTACAAGCTACAGTTTCAATAATGTTGCTCGTTTTGAAGGGACGAGAGATAGAGTTTACTCCAAATTTGCGGTTGTTGTAGATAACCAGCATGTGAGTACTCCTGAGTATGTGACGACCTTTCCAGCTGGCGAAAATGATGATGCTTTACCTATCGCTAAATCGAAAAAAGGGTTGCAAGTTCAAACTGTAGGCGATGCGCAGGATTTAGGTATATCCCATGCAGCGATAAATGTGCCGCTGGAAAGAATGTGGGCGAGTGCGGCAAACACATTGGGTGGTGACGGCGTTACCTATATGAGCAACTACGCTCATACCACAGATGGTGAAACCTTTTATTTTCGTGAAGACGAAATCGATGGGCTGGATCAGCAAATTAAAAATCTGTCAGACAATGATATTACCATCAGCTTGATTATGATTTTTTATATCTATGACAGAGTACCGGCAAGTGTACAGGGGCATGTATGGCAGACCATGTACAATAGCTTAAAGCATCCTGATGTAGTCGAAAGTGGTGACACAATATTGTCGGCATTTAATACCACTAACCAGTCAGGCGTGAAGTACTTTAAAGCATCCATGGAGTTTATTGCAAAACGTTATTCAACAACAGATAGCAACGGAAATTATACCAACGGACGTGCTGTTAACTTTATTATTAGTAACGAAGTTAATACCCCTGCGGTATGGAATAACATGGGTAACAAGTCACTTGCTGAAGCCGCAGCGCAATATGCCCGAACTATGAGAATTGCTAATACGGCAGTTAAGAAAATGCAAACTAATGGGCAGGTATTTATCTCCCTTGACCATTTTTGGGCAGTCACTGATATGGCTGGTACATATCCTAATCAGGCTTACGCGGGTAAGGCATTTTTAGATGAAATGAACTCAGTAATTAAGCAAAGTGGTGATTTTGACTGGGCCATTGCTTATCACCCCTATCCAGAAAATTTATTTGAACCACGGTTCTGGCGTGATAACCCCAATACCACCCAAGCTCATATAAATGCTAATATCATTACCTTCAATAATATCGAGCAATTATCTCTGTATGCGAAGTTACCTGATTTACAGTATCAGGGCAGTGACAGAAAGATCATCCTTTCGGAACAGGGATTTAATGATGCTGATTATAGTTCTGTAACCGTCAGTGAGGCAGATCAGGCGGCCGCTTACGCCTATGCTTATTATAAAATCAGATTTATTGACAATATTGACTCAATTATTCTTCACCGACACATAGATCATCCAGGTGAAGGAGGATTGTTGTTAGGGCTGTGGACTTATAGAGCAGATTCGGGCACTTATACAAATCTTGGTATTCCTGATAATAAGAAAACCATGTACGACGTATTTAAAAATATAGATACGGTGAATACCGAAGCATTAACCGATGCCGAATCTTTGTTGTCAGTGATTCAGGCGGATATACCGGGTGCAACTTGGTCTAGTTTGGTTCAAGACTTTGATGCTAATGCGCTGCAAAATTCACCGGAACGTGATATTTCAGCAATCACTACAATGTCGGCGCCAATCACCCTTAATCCGACCAGCTATATGTCTAATTTTGATAGTGGGACTAATAGTGACTGGGTTATAAGTGAGTACAGTGATGACATTAATGTGATGACATCAATGGCAAGCTTACCGCAAAACCCGCAGGCAGGTTCGCATTTGCTTGAATTAAGTATGGATCACAGTGGACTCGATCTGGACTATGGCGCTGGTCATGGTTTCTCATTAGGAAAGCACGGTATAACGCGTACTTTTACCTCTGCAATTGATGTTTCTACAGCGCCTAAGTTTCAGTTTGCTATAAATTCTTATGGCGGGGTTCCAGCCAAGACAGGTAATGGCAGCACTAACTATCAGGTCACCGTTAGAGTATTTGGTGAAGATAGTCAGGGAGAGGATGTAATGACAGAAGATACATCAAGCATTTCACCAGATAAGTGGAATTTACGCCAAATGGATCTGAATGCATTTAGTGGTAAGGCTAACATCAATAAGATCAAAATATGGTTTCATACCGACTCTAATCAAGATTGGAGTGGTAAATTCCAGGTTGACACCATAGGTTTTGCTCAATAAACGACAATTGTTAACCAGCTCATTGCGATAAATACCAAAGCGATGGGCTGGTACTTTTGTGAAATAACAACATTAATGTAAAAGTTTACTATTTAGATACGGAGTTGCCCATTGTCTTTAGCGTTTAGAAATAAAGGTTTTAATGTTAAAAAGGCAGTAATGAACACTTTGCTTATGTGTCTACTTTTAACCTGTTCTTTTACCAACTGGGGGCAACAGCCTTTAGCTGCTAGTGATGAGCTGGGAAGAGTACTACCACTGAATAATGAAGTTGGAGATCCACAAAAGAACAAGCAAGTGGGAATGTTTTATTTCTTATGGCAAGGGGCTCACACTCTTTCGTCAAAAAATTATGACCTAAGCAAACTTATTGCTTCTCACCCAGAAGTTTTAAATAATTTTGATGACCCTCACTGGGGCACAACGACTGCGGGTGCTTATTATTTTTGGGGCAAACCGATTTACGATTATTATACAGGTACAGATTACTGGGTTCATTTAAAAAATGTGCAACTTTTAGCCGATGCAGGCATCGACTTTTTGTACCTGGATAGCACAAATGCACTTCATTACCCCGAAGAAAGCAAAGCGCTAATGCAGGCGATAGACACGGTATTACAACAAGGTAAACCTGCGCCTAAGCTTGTCTATTACACTAATACCAAATCTGCTGACACCATGCAAAACATATATAACGAGTTGTATAAACCCGGTGCGCCTCATTATTATCCTAACACCTGGTTTTACCTTGATGGTAAGCCGCTTATCATTGGTGATAAAGTTGCGGCTAAAGAAACAGACTATATCAATTTTTTTACTTTTAGAGCCAACCAATGGCCTAATGAAGCAGTAAAGGCCAACGGCTGGCCTTGGATAGAATTTGAAAGACCTCAAAAAGTATACCTCAATGAAGCTGGAAAAAGAGAAGTTATCAATGTCTCGGTTGCTCAGCATCCTAATTTGGCTGAGTCTATGGGAGGTTCCGCATTTTATAAGGGTAAAGGCAACTGGGGTAGAAGCTTTAGAGAAGGCACAACAGGCGATCCCAAAATAGACATAAAGCATGGTTACAATGTGCAAGAGCAATGGGACTACGCGATTTCTCAGAACGTGCCTTATGTGTTGGTTACCGGATGGAACGAATGGATTGTTGGACGATGGAGTTATCTGGATGAATCTATTGTTGGACAATGGCAATTTGAACGCGAGCCTAAAGCCGAACATTCTCTATTTGTTGATCAGGCAAGCCCTGAATACAGTCGGGATATAGAGCCTACTAGAACTCAGGGGCTGAAAGATTCCTACTATATGCAGCTGGTTGCTAACGTACTGAAATACAAAGGGCTGCCAGCCAATCAACCGCTAGCAAAGCAAGTAAGTATTACTAACATGGCAGATTGGGACAAAGTATCAACTTCTTATTGGGATTATCAGGGAGATACTCAGTCTCGAAATCATCCGGCAGCGATCCCAAACGTCAACTATTCAAACTCGACTGGCAGAAATGACTTTGTTGAAGCAAAAGTGTCCAGTGATAAAGACAAGCTGTATTTCTATGCCAAAACAACAGAAAAAATCACCCGCAATTCTGGTGATAACTGGATGAATCTTTATATCAATTTAGATAGAGATCATTCTACAGGTTGGCAAGGCTTTGATTATCGAGTTATTGGCGGGTCACATCTGCAAAGATATCAGTATAATTCATGGCAAACCATCTCTTCAGTATCGTATAAGTCTTTGAACAACCAAATTTATTATGCTATCTCTCGTCGTGAGCTGTCACATACTTCGATTCCAATTAATATTGAATTCAAATGGTCTGACAATATGCAGGATTTTTCAGACCCTTTAGATTGGTATATCAATGGAGATACGGCACCAGGAGGCAGGTTCAGTTATGTTGCATTTGTAGAGCAAAAAGTAGGCAAGTGAAATTAGCCATCAAAGGTTTTCGAACAGGCAAATAGTAATAACGAGAGGCTGATATTTAAAAAGATAAATCGTCACTTAAGATTAAATAATGATTTGAAAATGGGGAGTTAAAAATGTTTTGGGTATGTGGAGAAGTATTATGAAAATTAAACGTTTGATAGAAATTATAGCTAATAGAAAATTTAGTGCTTTGTTATGGCTGTCACGATTAAAATGCTTACCTGCCATGATGGTTGTTTGCTTAGGTATTGTATCAATATCAGGTTGCGGTGCAGATAAGAATGCGCCTGAAAAAGTAACAAATAAAAGTCAAACAGAGCGCTTAAAGGAAAATACGGCGGATAGAAAAGCACTTGCTAGCAACTTTGTTGAGCCACCTAAGTCTATTCAAACCAGCGTCTATTGGTATTGGATATCAAATCATCTCTCAAAAGAAGGCGTTATTCGTGATCTCCATGCAATGAAAGATGCTGGGATAAACCGCGCTTTTATCGGCAATATTGGTCTTGACGATCTCCCCTTCGGTAAAGTGAAGATGTTGAGTGAGCAGTGGTGGGAAATTTTGCACGTTGCACTGAAAACTGCCACTGAACTGGATATTGAGATTGGTATCTTCAACTCTCCTGGATGGAGCCAATCAGGGGGCCCTTGGGTAAAAGCTGAAAATTCCATGCGTTATCTTATTTCCTCTGAAACGCGAGTTAATGGACCGGCAAAATTCTCGAAGAAACTGAAAAGACCCCATGATATTTATCAAGATGTAAAAGTTATCGCTTATCCTGTGCCAGAAAGTCATGGACGCGTATTGGATAATAATAACAGTATGATCACTGCAAGCCCTAAGCTTTCAGAACTCGCCACTTTACTCGATGGTGACATATCAACAGGCGTTAAATTTACCGGTGACGGTAACTATACCTTCGATATTAAAGCCGATAAAGCATTTACCGCGCGTAGCCTTTCGGTGCGGTCACTCGAAGTCATCATGAAGGCAAACGTGCTGTTTCAAGCTAAGAATAACAACGGCGAGTTTACCACCGTAAAAGCATTTGAAATTGACCGCTCCAACGCGAGCATAGAAGTTGGCTTTGTCCCTTTTGCGCCAGTTGTACTTTCGTTCCCTGCGGTTACTGCCAGCGAATTTCGATTAGTTGTCGATTATGAAAAGCCTAAAGGTCCCTATATTGCGCCCGGTGCTAAATTATCTGGCCTTGCCGAAATCGTCATATCCCAAGCACCACGCGTAGAGCGATATGCTGAGAAAACACTAGCTAAAATGCATGCTACGCCTATGCCTTACTGGAAAGAATATCAGTGGTCTGAGCAAGCAAGCGTAGCAGACAAAAGCCTTGTTATCGATCCAGCACGGGTGCTTGATATCTCAGAGCATATGTCAAGCGATGGCACGCTTAACTGGGATGTTCCCGAAGGTGAATGGGTTATTCAACGCTCTGGTATGACTCCTACTGGCACCACAAATGGTCCTTCAGCACCTGAAGCAATGGGTTATGAAGTTGACAAGTTAAGTAAAGAGCATGCAGAAATGCATTTCTATGGCCATATGGGGGAAGTGCTCAAGCGTATCCCTGCAGAAGATAGAAAAACCTTTAAAGTGGTGGTGCAGGACAGCTACGAAAAAGGCGGGCAAAATTTCACCGATGGATTTTTAGAGGAATTTGCAGAAGTTTATGGTTATGATCCCTTGCCATACCTGCCTGTGTACCAAGGCATCGTCGTAAAAAGCCAGCAGGCTTCAGACGGGTTTTTGTGGGATATGCGCCGTTTGGTCGCCAATAAAGTCGCTTACGATTATGTAGCGGGCCTGCGTGAGGTCAGCCATAAACACGGGCTGACCACATGGCTTGAGAATTACGGCCATTGGGGTTTCCCTGGCGAATTTTTGATGTATGGCGGACAATCCGATGAAATAGCCGGAGAGTTCTGGAGTGAAGGCGAGTTGGGCAATATTGAAAACCGCGCCGCGACGTCAGCCGGACATATTTATGGTAAAACTAAAATATCAGCTGAATCAAACACCGCAGGTTTGAAAGCTTTTTATCGGTATCCTGGCATTATTAAACAGCGTAGTGACCGTTTCTTCGCTGAAGGTATAAACAATACGCTTTTGCATGTCATGATCACCCAACCCTATGAGGATAAATTTCCCGGTGTAAATGCCTGGTTTGGTACCGAGTTCAACCGTAAAAACACCTGGTTTTCACAAATTGATGTCTATACCCAGTATCTTAAACGCACCAATTACATGCTTCAGCAAGGATTGAATGTCGCCGATATTGCGTATTTTATTGGCGAAGACACACCTAAAATGACCGGGGTGACAGACCCTGAAGCACCTATTGGTTATCAGTTTGATTATATGAATGCCGAGGTTATTGAAAAATACATGACTGTCGAAGATGGACTGATCACACTACCCCATGGCACACAGTACAGTATTATGGTGCTGCCGAAACTTGAGACCATGCGTCCGGCATTGTTAGCCAAAATCAAACAACTAGTGAACGAAGGTGCAGTAATTTTGGGGCCACCTCCTAGTCGATCTCCTAGTTTACAAGATCAGCCACAAGCCGACCAACAGGTTCAGTCTATGGCTGCACAATTGTGGGGCGATGTTGATGGCATAACGGTGAAATCACGCAAAGTTGGCAAAGGGATGATCATTAATGGATTGGATATGACAGAAGCTTTTGCTTTGCTTAACACCGTGCCTGATGTGAAACTACCCGAAGACAATAGCATTCACTATGGACATCGCACGCTGGACGGTCAGGATATATACTTCATTACCAACCAAACTGAGGATACTAAGATAGTTACACCCGAATTTAGGGTAATAGGTAAACAGCCAGAACTATGGCAAGCAACAACTGGATATCGTCGTGATTTACCTGCTTACCAGCAATCAGAGCAAACTACTGCTGTGCCTTTGAAACTGGAACCTCTAGAAAGTGTCTTTGTTGTTTTCAGCAAACCTGTGGGACCAGCAAAGGTAACAGGCATTGCTGCTAACTATCCTGAAGCTAAGCTCGTTAGCGACATCACAACACCGTGGAACGTCACTTTCGACTCTACACACCGCGGCCCTAAAGAAGCAGTGAGTTTCCCCTCGCTGATTGATTGGACGGCATCAGATGACGATCGCATTAAATACTATTCAGGTACTGCTTTTTATAGCAACACCTTCACGCTGGACAAGCTTCAGGAAGGTGAGCAAATTGTTATTGATTTGGGCAAGTTCACCGCAATGGCAAAGGTCACGGTAAACGGCCAGTATGTCGGCGGTTTATGGACAGCGCCTACCCGCTTAGATATTTCTAAGTTTGTCAACAAAGGTGAAAACTCGCTCAAAATTGAAATCGTCAATACTTGGGTAAACCGCATCATTGGCGATATGCACCTGCCAGAGCAAGAGCGAAAAACTTGGATGCTGGTTAATCCTTACGATGCCCAAAGTCCCTTACAGACATCTGGGTTGTTGGGACCAGTGAAAATATCCACGGTTACATATTAACGGCCGAGATTAACAGTATAAATTAGATTAAGCGGCATAACGTATTGGCCTGACAGCTTTTGCCGCTATCTAATATGAAATAATAAGCAGGATTTAACAGTGAAAATATATCAATACCTGGCATTAACTATTACTTTGATCACCTTGCAAGCATGCAATGATGACTCGATGATTAAATCACCTATTGCGCTGACAGTTAACGAAGGTATCGAAAACCCTTTAGGCTTTCACGATGCGACGCCGACCTTTTCTTGGCAACTTAACGATCAACGCCAAGGAGCTAAACAAACGGCTTATCAACTGGTTGTTGAAAATGTGGTAGGTACTTCTCAGCAGCCCCTCTGGGACAGTCAAAAAGTGGCTTTAAATCAGTCGGTCTATGTGCCGTATCAAGGGCCAGAGCTTAAATCTCGTCAACGTATTTCATGGAAAGTGCGCTACTGGGATCAAAATGGCAAAGTTTCTTCTTGGTCCACTTCTGCGAACCTAGAGTTAGGTTTGTTAAACAATACTGACTGGCAGGCGAGTTGGGTAACTATAGCTGACCCTAGTGATATCAATAAGAAAGCAGCTTGTTCTGCTGACTGCACTGCGGGCACCGTGAACCCCGCAGGGACACTAGGCGTAGAAACGGTAAACCCAGCAATGTACTTACGAAAAACGTTTAATTTAACGCAAGTACCGAGTAGTGCTCGGCTTTATTTAACAGCTAAAGGCTTAGTCGATTTTCGCATTAATGGCCAGATAGTCACCCCCAATGCTTTCTTACCTGGTTGGACTGATTATACGCAAAAGATTGAAACGCTAACTTATGATGTTAGCAAGCTAATGCGTGAAGGAGAAAACGTATTAGCTGCACGGATAAGTGATGGTTGGTATGCGGGCACTATTTCTAAACGATTTTATGGCAAAGTGCCGGAGCTATTGGCACAGTTAGAGTTTACATCAGCAACGGGTGAAATAGTTCAAAGTGTAGTGACAGATGCCAGCTGGATGTTATCTACCGCTGGAGCTATTACTATGGCCGATATTTGGCATGGTGAAGACTATGATGCCCGTAAAGAACTTACCGGTTGGGATCAACCCGATTATAGCCCTGCAAAAGAGAATGCCGCTGTATTTAGTCCGGTGGCCGCATCGGTTATTGATAACAATATTCGTCTTACGCCTAAACGCTTTCAGGGTGTAAAAGTCATCGAAACACTTAACCCTATTTCTCATCAGGTATTTGATGACGGTAAAGTGGTTTATGACCTAGGGCAAAATATGGTCGGCTGGGTCGCAATTAACTTACCGGCACTTAAAGGTAACAATGTAAAAATTCAGATGGCAGAAATGCTCAATGATGATGGCACGCTTTATCGCGGTAATTATCGCGCTGCTCGCTCAGAAGCAAATTATATACCCGCAAAAGATGGCATCGCACAATATACTCAAACCTTTTCATTTTTCGGTTTTCGTTATGTGCAAATATCTGGTTTTGATGCTAGTCACACGCCTAACTTAGATTGGGTTAAAGGACAAGTATTACACACTGACTTTAAGCGCACCGGACATTTTGAATCGTCTCATAAAAAACTGAATAAATTATATAGCAACATTATTTGGGGGCAACGAGGTAATTTCTTAGATATTCCAACCGACTGTCCACAACGAGATGAACGTTATGGCTGGACCGGTGACGCACAAGTTTTTGCTCCTGTTTCGCTAGCCAATTACGACACCCATGCCTTTTGGATGAGTTATTTAGAAACTATGCAAATGGAGATGAAAGCTGATGGTAGTGTTCCACAACTTATTCCGTCAAATCAGTATGGTGATTGGGTTAATGCCGCTGGTTGGGGTGATGCCGCCTTTGTTATTCCTTGGCAATTATATTTACGTACTGGCGATATTGAAGTATTGAAAGAGTTCTATCCGATGATGGAAAAACGGGTGAATTACTATCGTAATAAAGCTGGAAATGGACTGGTTGAAGAAACTAAAAGCTTTGGCGATTGGCTACAACCTAAGCGGTACAAAGCAGACAGTAAACATATTGGTCTTGGTGAGCTGAGTGGTGAAACCTCAATACGCTTATTGACCACTAGCTATTATGGTTATGGCGCCTTTATTCTTGCTCAATCGGCACAGGCTTTAGGTAAAGTTAAAGAAGCCGAACAACACCAGCAGTTATTTGAGCAAATAGCCAAAGCAACGGCTAATACCTTCTTTGATAAAAATGGCAAGCTTATTGAAGGCACAGAAACGCAAACTGCTTATGTATTGCCATTAGCTTTTGGTTTAATTGATGGGCAACTGGCAGAAAAAGTAGCACTGAAGTTATCTAAACGTATTGAGCAAGATGGTAATTTACTTAACACCGGATTTTTAGGTACCGCTGATTTGATCCCAACCCTAGAAAAATATGGAATGCGTGACCAGGCAATGAGTATTTTATTTTCATCAGATTACCCTAGCTGGCTTTATTCTATCGATCAAGGTGCCACCACCATGTGGGAGCGATGGAACAGTTATACCAAAAAAGACGGTTTTGGCGATGATTCAATGAATTCTTTCAACCATTACGCTTATGGTGCGGTCGGACGTTTCTTTTATGAAAGTTTGGCAGGTTTAGCCCCATCGTTAGATAAACCAGGTTACCAAAAAATTATTGTTAAACCAATCCTCGATCAACGTGTTCCCCTTGAATATGCCAAAGCGAGCATTGATACCCGCTACGGCATGGCATCTAACGGATGGATAAAAACACCACAAGGATGGCAAGTGACTACGGTAATACCGGCTAACAGCAGTGGGAAAATTGTCTTTGAGTTTGAACTAGAAAATATCACTGTGATTCAAGGTGAAGTTAATTTTGAAAATACCCTTGAAGGCAGTGTAGCGCTTGTTTCTGCTGGTAGTTATCAATTTTTAATTAAGGGGTAACATTTTTATATTTATGAATGAATGGTCGCGAGGCGGCCCTTCAAATCATTGTGCCATAAGTGTTGGACATATCGGTGACAAGCTTGAAAAACTGGCGGCGATATTGGCTATTGACGTTAATCGTCTTTCTTAAAGGGTAAGAGTTAAAGGATATTACATGAAACAGAAGATAAACCTTTTGCTTTTCTTCACCATAATAGCGATCTCGACATGCTACGCTTCCAGCAACGAGTATCCGACCAATTCGGTGGGGTTGGGGCTAGAAGTGACTATTTACGCCCCAGGTAGCGATCGAACGCAGTTCAGGGGACCCACCCACATGGCTTTCGGACCAGATAATCAGGAAATTGTTACCGACCTGAATAACAATCGTTTTATGTTTCGCGCCAGCCTGGGTGATCCGTTTCAAATTTCGCCGATGCCGGTAAGTGGTCAACACTCTGTTGTCTACAACCCGGCTGACGGCTTGTACTACGCCAACGACACTGAAAATCATCGCATCATCGCCTTCGCTGATCTCAGTAAAAAGACTATTACCGCTGAGACCAAAAACATTGCAGGCATTCCTTTAGATCGGCCTCACGATATTGTTCTTGACCCTGCGACGGGTTGGATCTATGCGATCAATCCCGATTCTGGACACGTCTTTCGCTTCACTGCGTTCGGTAAAAATGAGAGTGCGATCTCCGTGCCAGTCCAGGGGTATGCGCGGGCTCTGACCTTTGTTAATGGCAAACTTTATGCGATAGGTTCGGCGAAGGGACGTATCGTTGAAATTGTGGATTGGGATACTCCAACGTTCAACATCTACGATAGTTTCGATCCAACAGGTCATGAGGGCCCAGCAGGGTCATGGACCACTACCGGGCTGGTTCTCAACGATGTCGAATTCTTTGACGGTTTCTGGTATGCGACCAGTTATTTTACGAAATCGTATGCCAAAGGAACCGACTTCGATGAAAATAAATTTATCCGATTCAAGAAGCTTGAAGACATTATTACTGGAAATTGGACTGATCTCAGTAGTCTGCTTCCCAGTGGAATGACGCCATATTACCTGACTGTAAAAGGGGGTAAACTTTATTTGGCTATCTTTAACCATGAGTCACCGGGGAGCGGCGACTCCATCCTCCAGTTCACCCCATTGAAGGTCCCATCTTCTCAAGTGAAGAAAAAATCAGCCGAACAGTGAGTAAATCAATCAATAAGATAGGTGAATTTTTAAAAAAATAATATGAAGCAGTGGTTGTTCGGGACTATTTTTATAAACCTTTTTTAGCGGGTCAACTATCGCTGCTGATTTATCTGTTAAGCCAATGCGTATCATGCCTTTAGGTATCTCTATCACTGCGGGTTATACCGATAATCCAAAGTGGCAAGTAACCTTTGAGTTTGGCTATCGAAGTGGTTTATATACTCGCTTAAATGAGGCTGGCTTATGGCAAGTACCAGCGAATAGGCCTAAAGTCGATCTTAGCAGTAAAAATCAAGGTTACATAAATCAGGACAAGCATCGAGGTTATGGTGGAAAAACTATTGTTAAAATAAATGAACACGGCGCACAATTTATAGAGGAAGATAGACCTGATGTGATCTTGCTGTTAATCGGTATCAAATGGCACCGGTTTTGTTTGATAAGCTTGAACAAAAACAGCTATTAAATTGTTCAGGGTATATTGGAAAAAAGGAAAGGGTTTAAATCATGCAAAAAGATGCAAACAGGGTAAATAGAGAATTTATACGTAAAGCTTTCGTTATGTCAGTTAATCCAGATAAACATGAAGAATATCAACGCCGACATGATCTAATTTGGCCAGAGCTGCAATCACTATTGAAATTACACGGTGCTCATCATTATTCTATTTTTCTCGATAAGGGTAATAGCCAGCTTTTTGGCTATGTTGAAATTGAAGATGAAGAAAGGTGGCAAGCTATTGCAAGTACAGAGCTTTGCCAAAAATGGTGGGCTTATATGGCTGACATTATGCAAACGAATGAAGATGTCAGTCCAGAAACGACAACATTAAATGAAGTTTTTCATCTTGATTAACCCCTATAGTGTTAAAGTTATAATGGTGATTGATATTGACTTGTTTTGATTGTTATTGGGTGTTACTGTATTCGAAACATTGGCTATGTAGCCAGATAGTATAATAACGATGAAAAGTAACGACCTATGACAATTAAAATTAAAACAAATATTTTAGTGATCGATATTGGTAAAACCCACGTAAAGCTGCATGTTTTAGATGATGCCTTTGCTTCGGTATTTTCAAAACAAATGAAAAATATCGTCAATACAAAAGGGGATTATCCAAGTATTAATGTTTCGGCTATTTGGCAGTGGATAACTGACGGCATTAAAGACGTTACTAAAAACTATACGGTTAGTGCGATAAGTATTACCACTCATGGGGCTACGGCGGCATTAATAAATAGGAATGCTACTAATAGTGACGGACTTGTTTTACCAATATTGGATTATGAATATCAAGGCATAACTGTCGCCACTCCTGAGTACGTTGATATACGTCCTAAGTATAGTGAAAGCTACTCTCCTGATTTATCTGGTGGTTTAAACATAGGGCGTCAACTCTATTGGCTAAAAAAAACGTTTGCTGACGATTTTTCAAAAGCGACCGATATATTAATGTACCCGCAATACTGGGCCTGGCGCTTCACTGGTCAACGCTATGCTGAAATAACTTCTTTGGGTTGCCATACTGATTTGTGGTCATTAAAGAAAGGAGATTATTCATCACTCGTTGATACTTTACAATGTCGAGATTTGCTACCACCACTTAAACCCGCTTGGTTTGATTGCGGTGAGATTTCACCTGAGCTGAGAGAAGAATTAGGCTTGAGCTCTGATTGCCAATTATTCAATGGTATCCATGATAGTAATGCTAGCTTTCTGCGTTATCGCCTGACACAAGGTCAAGCACCATTCACCGTTATCTCTACCGGCACTTGGACGATTCTAATGGCAACACAAGTGCCATTAGAAAATTTAGATGCCAAGAAAGATATGCTTGCTAATATTGATGCAACGGGCCGAGCCATTGCCTGTGCACGATTTATGGGCGGGCGAGAATTTGAAGCAATATGTGAACAAGCCGGCTCTTGGCTGGGTGAGCAATTCGATGAAAACGATTTACAAAAAATTATAGATCAACAAGTTTTTGCTTTACCTGACTTTAGTGATGGTAGTGGCCCTTTTGGCAGCAGAAATAGTGGCTTTGTTGGTGATGTTAACCCTATTAGCGGTATTGCGCTTGCGACACTTTATTGTGCTTTGATGATCGATTATCAACTCAAACTGTTAGGCGCTAAAGGAAAAATATTTATTGAAGGTGCCTTTCTTAAAAACCCCTTGTTATGTGCGGTAATAAATCAATTAAGAGAAAAGCAAGAGGTCTTTTTGTCAAAGGACTCAACAGGTACTGTTCAAGGCGCGGGCTATTTAACTACTTGGGATGATGTTGAATGTAGTATCGACGTTGGTCAAGCTAATGAAACCAGTTTAACAGCGCTATCACACTATAAAGAACAGTGGCTAAAATACGCCTTAGAGGTTTAAATGAAACAAACATTGATCATCGCTAATTGGAAAATGAATGGCAGTATCTTGGCAAATAGTAAACTGCTTATCGCCATGTTGAAGTTTCATAATAAACTTCAACATGTTGAACTTGTTATCTGTCCACCGTTTCCTTATTTACACCAAGTTAAAGAGTATATGGTTGGTAGCAATATAAAACTTGGTGCTCAAAATGTTAATGAAAATAATAGTGGCGCTTTTACTGGTGAAGTTTCTGCTGACATGCTTAAAGAGTTTTCTTGTCGATATGTTCTGATAGGACACTCAGAAAGGCGAGCTCTTTTCCAAGAATCTAATGATATTATTGCTAAAAAAATTACTCAAGCCATGGATGCTGGTTTAACGCCGGTTTTATGTATCGGTGAAAGCCTAGAGCAACGGGAAAAAGGTGATGCACAGGCTGTTATCCTTGAGCAGTTATCGTGCGTGATTAATGATATTGGCTTAAAGAAGTTCAAATCAGTGGTTATTGCTTATGAGCCTATATGGGCTATTGGTACAGGACAAACTGCATCACCGGAACAAGCCCAAAAAGTTCACCGTATGATTCGACAATATATTTATGGGCTTGATCCCATCTTATCTAAAAGTATTTCAATACTGTATGGCGGCAGCGTTAATGAAATTAATGCCGCTGAGTTGATCAAACAAAAAGATATTGATGGCTTTCTTTTTGGTGGAGCCTCTTTAAAGTCAGACTCGCTTGAAACTATTTGCAAGTTAAAAATATAGACTTAACAATGGCTTACTTTTAATCTCCTCAAAACATTTATATTTATAATTCATTGTACGCATGATCATGCTTGCCTATGATTGAATTTGATTAAAAGTGATTGACTATTGTTTTTTAGCATGAGATATTAGTTTTAAGTTAGTAACGGAAAACGTCTTTTGTATTATTCGAATGGCAGATAGCGTGTCACGAATATTAAGAATATAAATGCTAGGAACATTATGAATTATAAAAAAGAAGAATTTAAACACGTTAATTATCTTTGGGATGATGAAGTTTCAAAACCATTAACAGGGGTCGATAGCTTAGTTTATCGTTCGAATGTATTAGGGGCGGATCAACGTATTACCAATACTGGTGGAGGCAATACTTCCGCTAAAATTATGGAAACCGATCCGCTTACTGGTGAGCAAGTTGAAGTTTTATGGGTAAAAGGCTCTGGTGGCGATTTACGTACGGCGAAGAAGGAGAATTTTTCTTCTTTATATCAAGAAAAATTAGACGCACTAGACGATACCTACCAGAAATTTGACGACAAAGGCCCTAAGTCGGCAGGCGAAGATGCCATGATCCCGATGTACAAACACTGTAACTTTTGTTTGAATCCGCGAGCATCTTCAATCGATACCCCGTTACATTCAATGATTGCTGAAAAGCATGTTGACCATTTACATCCGAATGCGGTTATTGCGGTGGCCTCTTGTAAAGATCAAGAAGCGCTTACTGAAGTCATCTGGGGCGGTAAAATGGCTTACGTACCATGGATGAGACCTGGTTGGGAAGCGGCTTTATTATGTGAAGAAATTTATGCCAAAAGTGCTGACATTAGCGGTATTTTAATGGGCCAGCATGGTCACACCAACTGGGCCAGTGAAAGTAAAAGCTGTTATGAAACATCACTTTGGGTGATTGAAACAGCAGCACGCTATATCGAAGAACATGACAAAGGTACTAATACCTTTGGTGGTGCTAAAGTAGATAGCTTATCAAATGAAGAACGTACCGCATTATTGAGCAAATTTTTACCAGTTGCGCGTGGTATTTTATCTAATAAAGTTAAATTTATTGCTACCGTGCAATCAGATGAAAGTGCCTTACGTTTTGTCAACAGTGTTGATGCACCACGTTTAGCTAAATTGGGTACTTCATGTCCGGATCACTTCTTACGTACTAAAATCCAACCTCTCTATGTTGATTACAATCCAGAACAAGACGATTTTGAAGCATTAGTTGCTAAATTAAATGACGGTATTGAACAATACCGTGTTGAGTATGCACAATACTACAACAACTGTAAGCGTGATGATTCACCAGCAATGCGTGATCCTAGCCCAACAGTTATTTTAATTCCTGGTGTGGGTATTATCGGTTGGGGTAAAAACAAGAGTGAATCTCGTGTTACTACTGAATTTTATAACTGCGCCATTGAAGTGATGCGCGGCGCAGAAGCTATCAGTGAATACCAAGCCTTACCACAACAAGAAGCGTTCGATATTGAATACTGGGCATTAGAAGAAGCCAAGTTACAGCGTATGCCTGCTGAAGCTCCTTTAGCACGTAATGTAGTTGTCGTTGTTGGTGCGGGTGACGGTATTGGTAAAGAAACAGCATTCCGCGTTGCTCGTGAAGGTGCTCATGTTGTTTGTGCTGATTTACGCTTTGAAGCAGCACAAAAAACAGCTGACGAATTAACCTCTATTTACGGTCAAGGTATCGGTGTTGCCGGAACGGGCATTTCAGGTTGTGGACCGGCTATAGCACTAGAAGTAGACATTACTGACCGAAGTGCCGTTAAAGCGATGTTCGATCAAGTAATAATGGCTTACGGCGGTATCGACAATGTTATCGTTACAGCCGGTGTCTTCTTAGCGCCTGGTCAATCAGGCATGAGTAATGACCAAATGTTTGATGTTAGCTTTGCGGTTAATGTTAAAGGTGGTTATATCGTTGCCACGCAAGCAAATGAAATTTGGCAAGCACAAGGCTTAAAAGGCTCTATGGTATTAACAACCAGTGTTAATGCTGCCGTATCGAAAAAAGGTTCTTTAGCTTATGACACATCAAAAGCTGCTGCCAATCACTTAGTACGTGCGTTGGCGGTTGAATTATCACCTTTAGTCAACGTAAATGGCTTAGCACCGGCAACTGTGGTTAAAGGTAGTACCATGTTCCCACGTGATCGAGTCATTGCTTCGTTAACTAAGTATGATGTTGAATTTACGACAGCAGATTCCGATGATGAATTACGCGATAAGTTGGCGATGTTCTACGCTCAGCGCACGTTAACCAAATCTCCAATTACCCCAGCAGACCAAGCAGAAGCAGCTTATTTGCTGATTTCAGGGCAGTTAAGTAAAACGACAGGCCAAATTATTAGTGTTGATGGTGGTTTGCACGAAGCGTTCTTACGCTAAGCCATCCTTATTAATCGATTATTATTAGATAAATATAAAAAATTAGGAACAATTATGACTCAACGTATCGATAAATCCTTGATTGCAGAAGAAAACGCAAAGTTAGAAAGCTACTTAAAAGAAGATTATCAAGCACTTGGTAATCAATTAGCACGTAAAAATATTAATATTGATGACATCACCGCTAAAGCGGAAGAATTCCAAATAGCCGTGCCTTCTTGGGGTACAGGTACAGGTGGCACACGTTTTGCGCGTTTTCCTGGTGAAGGTGAGCCACGTAACATTTGGGAAAAAATAGAAGACAGTGCGGTGATCAATGATTTATCTCATTGTACTGAACGCGTATCCCCTCATTTTCCTTGGGACAAAGTAGATGACTTCTCTGAGTTAAAGCAAACGTCTGATAGCTTAAACTTGAAATGGGATTCAATTAACTCGAATACATTCCAAGATCAGCCGGGCCAAGAGCACAGCTATAAGTATGGTAGCTTGGCTAATACCAGTGCAGCAGCGCGTGATTTAGCCATTCAGCATAACTTGGATTGTATTGAATGGGGTAAAGAATTAGGCTCTAAAACGCTAACCGTTTGGGTAGGTGATGGTTCTAATCACCCAGGCCAACAACATTTCCAAAGTGCGTTTGAACGTTACTTAGAAAGCATGAAATCTATTTATGCTGGTTTGCCAAGTGATTGGGAATTGCATATTGAGCATAAAATGTTTGAGCCTGCGTTCTACTCAACCATCATCCAAGACTGGGGTAGCAATATCTTAGCGGCTATGGAATTAGGTCCTCAAGCTAAATCGTTAGTTGATTTAGGTCACCACGCACCAAACGTAAATATTGAAATGATTGTTTCACGTTTAATTCAGTTTAAAAAGTTAGGTGGTTTCCACTTTAACGACAGTAAATACGGTGATGATGATTTAGATAGCGGTAGCTTGCACCCGTATCAACAGTTTTTGATTTTTAATGAATTAGTTGATGCCGAATACCGTGGCCAAGAAGGATTCAAGCCTAACTACATGTTAGATCAATCACACAACGTCACTGACCCAATTGAAAGTTTAATGAATTCAGCCGCTAGCGTACAACGTTCATACATTGCCGCGTTGTTAGTTAACCGTCCTCAACTAACTGAATATCAAACCAATAATGATGCACTTATGTGTAGCAATACGCTTAAAAATGCTTTTAATACCGATATTTCGCCAATCTTAGCCATGGCGCGTTTCCGTAAAGGCGGCGCGATTGACCCAATTGCTACTTATCGCAAAGCAAACTATCGTGGCATTGTTGGTAAATTAAGACCTTCTAGTGGTGGTAATGGCTCAGGCATCGTTTAAAACACAGTTAAAAAATAAGAATCAAATAACTAGAAATATAATAACTATAAAAATTAACGTCTATTTTCTTGTTGGAGTTAATGAATAAGAAAATAGACTTTTTGGGGAGAGAATATGTCAACTGCAGCAGAATTTGAAACCGAGCCGGTATCCGCTGATAAACTACAATCGGGTAAAACCTTTGCCGCCAGCTATGCGGGTGAGCATGTCGCGGGCACAGAATTTGTTATTGGTGCCTTGTTTGTCGCTTGGGGTGTTGGTACCGGCGATATTCTTTGGGGACTATTGTTAGGTAACCTTTTAGCGGTACTGACATGGGCTTTAGTCACGGCGCCCATTGCCACTGATACCCGTTTAACCTTATACGCCTACCTTGAAAAAATAGCCGGTCCAGGCACAATAAAACTCTACAGTGTTATTAACGGAGTTTTATTTTGTATTTTAGCCGGGGCTATGATCACGGTATCAGCCTCGGCAGTGAAAATTATCTTTGGTATTGCCCCGCAAACCGAGTGGTACCCTACTGATTTGTCATTTGTTTTAGTTGCCTTAGCCGTTGGCGCTGTTGTGGTGTTGATGGCCATGAAGGGCTTTAAAAAATTAGCCGCCTTTGCTGAAATTTGCGCCCCTTGGATGATTTTAATGTTTGTTGTTGGCGCTTTGGTTTTAATGCCGACACTGGTTGCGGCAACAGACAGTGTTGCAAGCATCTCAAGCTTTAATGACTTTTTAATCGTAGCCGATCAATATATTTGGGTTGATACCGGTGGTGATATTGGTTTTTGGCATGTTGCTGCTTTTGCTTGGATTTGTAATCTTGCTATGCACGGTAGTATGGGCGATATGACTATTTTCCGCTTCGCTAAAAGTTCAAAATATGGTTATTACTCTGCCTTAGGAATGTTTATTGGGCATTATGTTGCTTGGATTTGTGCCGGCATTATGGGCGCAGCAGCGGCGTTATTGTTAAAAGCGTCAATCACTGAACTAGATGCCGGTGTTGTCGCATTTCAAGCGTTAGGTAGTGCAGGTATTCTTGCAGTAATTATCGCTGGTTGGACAACGTCTAACCCAACCATTTACCGTGCTGGACTTGCCTTTCAATCATTAAATTATAAATGGGATAGAACTAAAGTAACTATGGTAGTAGGTATCGTCACTACCATCATTGCTTGTTTCCCGTTTGTCTTTACTCAGTTACTGGGCTTCCTTGGTATTATGGGCTTAATGTTGGCACCGGTAGGGGCTATTATCGTCGCAGAGCATTGGTTATTTCCAAAATTAGGCTTTACTCGTTATTGGTCAAAGTATAAGGGCAATAACACTAATAAGGCGGCTATGATCACTTGGTTGTTATCACTTGGGGTAAGCTATTACTTAGTGATAGCTGATGTATTGCACATGTTCTTTATCTTAGTGCCGATTTGGTTGTTCGCTACGGTTGTTTATAGTGGTTTAGCTTCAATTATGGGGGCAAAAGAAACCTACCCAGAAGCCGCCATTGCAGAGCAAGCTGAGTTAGCCCGTAAAGAGGCTGAAGTTGCTTATTTAAGTTCTCCTGTATGTTCAGCACAAGCTGCGAGTAATGATGTGCCTGCTTTAGCTAAGTTAGCTAAATACATTTCTTGGGCTGCCTTAGCTGGCTGTGCTTATATGGGGGTAATGTCTTATATAACACAAGATATTGAAACTATTCGCACCTGGTTAATGGCACCAACACTTGTTTACTTTTTTACCGCTACTTATGCCTACCTAGCGCAAAGTAGCTCTGAAGAAGTGTCTGTTGAAGTAACTGCAAATAACGCAGCATAACTAACAGGCACGTTTACCAGTACTCATTACTTCAATAAGTACTGGTAAAAAGTGTAACTAAGAGAGAATTACCATGATTATTTCTGCTCCAACAGATTACCGAAATGCGGCTAAAAAGAAGTTGCCTCCATTTTTATTTCACTATATTGATGGCGGCTCTTATAGTGAGCGAACATTAGCTCGTAATGTTGAAGATTTAGCTGACATTGGGTTAAGACAACGTGTACTGAATGATATGTCTGAGCTGGATTTATCTACCGATATTTTCGGTGAAAAGATGAGTCTACCTATTTCATTATCACCTGTAGGTTTAACAGGTATGTATGCTAGACGAGGTGAAGTTCAAGCAGCTAAAGCCGCTGAAAATAAAGGTATTCCTTTTACCCTGTCGACTGTTTCTGTATGCCCTATTGAAGAAGTAGCGCCTGCAATTAAACGGCCTATGTGGTTTCAGCTATATGTACTTAAAGACCGTGGCTTTATGAAAAACGTTTTAGAACGTGCGAAGGCGGCAGGGGTTAAAACACTCGTATTTACTGTTGATATGCCAGTTCCGGGTGCTCGATATCGCGACATGCATTCGGGCATGAGTGGTCCTTTTGCTGCTTCAAAGAGAATTTTACAGGCTACGCTTCATCCTCATTGGGCAATTAATGTTGGATTATTGGGCAAACCTCATGACTTAGGTAATGTTTCAGCTTATCGAGGTGAGGCTACTAATTTGGAAGATTATATTGGCTGGTTAGGTGATAACTTTGACCCTTCTATTTCTTGGAAAGATTTGGAATGGATCAGAGAATTCTGGGATGGGCCTATGGTTATAAAAGGCATACTAGATGTTGAAGATGCTAAGGATGCAGTGAAATTTGGCGCCGATGGTATTGTTGTCTCTAATCACGGTGGTCGTCAATTAGACGGTGTATTGTCTTCAGCTAAGGCTTTACCTGCGATAGCTGATGCAGTGAAAAGTGATCTGAAAATTTTTGTCGACTCAGGTATTCGTTCAGGGCTTGATGTTGTACGTATGCTTGCGTTGGGTGCTGATTGCGCGATGTTGGGGCGCTCATATATCTATGCGTTAGCCGCACAAGGACAACAAGGTGTTGAAAACTTACTCGATCTATATGAAAAAGAAATGCGCGTGGCAATGACGCTAACCGGTGCAAGATGTATTAAAGATTTAAATAAAAACTCGTTAATTGGATCGCTTTAATCACGCGTTATTATTACCCGCGAAATTTGGTGTTTGGACTTCAGTGAGCAGCCCCCTAAAACATTGCATGAACTTGTTTTATTAACAGATATCGGTTCATCGATATCAGTTTCATACTTTTCTTAAATATTTTATTTATATGGTTTATTAATGACAAATTTAACTAATGTAGTTCCGCCGGGTGTAGTTAGCGGAGCACATTTAACGACATTGTATCGGGTTGCCCGTGAGCAAGGTTTTGCTTTTCCAGCAGTCAATGTTGTTAGCACGAATTCGATTAACGCAGCCCTTGAAGCGGCTTATCAATGTAAATCACCGATTATTATCCAATTGTCACACAGTGGCGCAGCATTTTTTCTAGGTAAGGGCGCACCATTAAAAAATCATCAAGCATCAATTGTGGGTGCTATAGCTGCGGCGCATTATATCCATGCAGTTGCAAAACATTATGGCATACCTGTTGTTCTTCATACCGATCATGCAGCTAAAAAACTTTTACCTTGGATTGACGGCTTACTAGAAGCAGGGAAAGAGTATTATAAATTACACGGCAAGCCTTTATTTAGCTCACATATGTTGGATTTATCAGAAGAAAGTTTAACTGAAAATATTGAGACTTGTCAGCAGTATTTCTCTCGTATGTCAAAACTAGATATGGGTATAGAAATTTAGCTTGGTTGTACCGGTGGTGAAGAAGATGGCGTTGATAATACCGACCTTGATGCATCATTACTTTATACCCAACCAGAAGATGTTGCTTATGCTTACCAGCAATTGAGTAAGGTATGTAACTCATTCACCATCGCCGCTTCATTTGGTAATGTGCATGGTGTCTATAAACCAGGTAACGTTAAATTAACGCCCAAGATTTTGAAAGACTCACAAGCGTTTGTGAGTGAAAAATATGGTTTAGCGCCTAATTCATTAAACTTTGTTTTTCACGGTGGCTCTGGTTCATGTCCTGCAGAAATTAGTGAGTCGATAAGTTATGGTGTAATCAAGATGAATATTGATACTGATACGCAATGGGCCAGTTGGCAAGGTGTTGCTAATTATTACCGTGCTAATACAGAGTATCTTCAAAGCCAAATTGGTAACCCAACCGGTGATGATGTACCTAACAAAAAATATTACGACCCACGGGTATGGCTACGTAAATTAGAACAGTCGATGGTCGAGCGTTTAGCTCTTTCATTTAAAGAGCTTAATTGCCTTGAAAGATATAAGGATTAATGATGAAACGCTTAATTCCCTGTTTAGAGCAGGACAATGTCGACATTGAATTAATCTTGTTAATCAAAACGATATTAACGGCTTGTAAAGAAATTTCATTCAGAGTGGGTCAAGGAGCATTATCTAATGTACTTGGCTCTACGCTTGATGAGAACATCCAAGGTGAAACTCAAAAGAAATTAGACATCATAAGTAATCAGTTACTTAAAGACATGTTATTAGAAAGTGGCAAAGTAAGAACAATTGCCTCTGAAGAAGAAGACTATGTGGTTGCTGCGACGGAAGGTGCACCTTATATTGTTGCTTTTGACCCGCTTGATGGTTCTTCAAATATTGATATTAATGGTCAGATAGGTACGATTTTTACCATTTACCGCGCAAAGGATGATGTGTCTGCTGAGAGCGAATTACAATTTTCACAAAAAGGCACTGAGCAAGTTTGTGCTGGTTATGTTTTATATGGCCCGTCTACTTTATTGGCGATGACGACCGGTGGTCCATCTCGTTTATATACCTTAGATAAAACGCAGGGTTGTTATTTACTGACCACCGAGCAAATGGATATCCCGACCGAAACGCAAGAGTTTGCCGTGAATATGTCAAACTACCATCAATGGTCAGCAGGCTTCACTCATTATATCAATGATCTTCTTTTAGGTAATGAGGGGACGCGGGCGAAAAAATATAATATGCGTTGGAATGGCGCAATGGTAGGTGATGTACATCGTGTTTTGTCTCGTGGCGGTATCTTTTGTTATCCAAATAATACTAAAAGTCCTCAGCAACCTGCTAAATTACGTTTGTTGTATGAAGCTAATCCATTGGCTATGTTAGTTGAAAATGCCAATGGTAAAGCATCTACAGAGCAAGAACGTATCTTAGCTATTGAACCGTCTCATATTCATCAACGTGTTGCCGTTATTATGGGGTCAACTAGCGAAGTAGATGAGTGCTTAGAGTACTTAAATGTTAAATAAAAACTAAATAAAAAGCTAAGTTCGATTGAACTTATTTAAATAGAATTCAATGGCGTTTTTTGTATAAAACACTGATCATATCCAAATTTTTTCTTGCAACGTAATCATTTAGATAGTCTCATATTTCAGATTTAGGATATAACTTGTATGTTACCAAGCACCCCTGAGTGGAAGTCACTTGTTAATCATTATAATAAAAATGTACATGTACAAATGCGTGACTTATTTAAACATGATACTGAGCGTTTTAATAATTTCTCTCTTTCTACGGCTGGAATAATGCTAGATTATTCTAAGAACCGTGTTACTGACGAAACAATGCACTTGTTAATGAATTTAGCTGAGTCATCAGATTTATTGGATAAGCGTGACAAAATGTTCAATGGCGCGGCTATCAATACTACTGAAAACCGTCCGGTATTACATACTGCACTACGTAACTTTTCAAACAGACCAGTATATGTTGATGGTGTCGATGTGATGCCTCAAATACAGACAACACTTGTTAAGTTAGAATGTTTTGTCAATGATATTTCATTAGGGAAAAAAGTAGGGCATACAGGAAAAGCTTTTACTGATGTTGTATGTATCGGTATTGGCGGGTCCTTTCTTGGACCTAAGATAATGTCAGAGGCATTAAAACCTTATCAACAACCCCAGTTAAAGGTTCATTTTATTGCGAATGTTGATGGTTGTCATATTTATGATGTACTGTCTAAAGTAAATCCGGAAACAACATTATTTATAACGTCATCCAAAACATTAACGACCCAAGAAACATTACGTAATACGTTAACCGCACGGGATTGGTTTGTTGAAACAACAACAGCTGAAGAAGTTAAATATCACTTTGCTTGTGTTACTTCTAATGTAGAAGCAGCGCAAAAATTAGGTATCGAGAAAGAGAATATTTTCCCTATGTGGGATTGGGTTGGTGGTCGTTACTCTGTGTGGTCAGCTATTGGTTTACCTTTGGCGTTAGCGATAGGGTTTGATCATTATCGTGAATTTTTACAAGGTGGGTTTGAAATGGATGAACATTTCAGCAATGCTCCGCTAGAAAAAAACTTACCCATTATTCTGGCTTTATTAGGCGTTTGGTACCGAAATTTTTATGGTGCTCAATCGCAAGTATTATTGCCCTATTATCATTACTTACGAGGTTTACCTGCTTATATTCAACAACTGGATATGGAAAGTAATGGTAAATCAGTTTCACTTGATAATAAGCCTTTGTCTTATGATACCGGCCCTATAATTTGGGGTAGTGAAGGTACCAATGGACAGCACTCATTTCATCAACTTATCCATCAAAGCAAAACACCTATTCCGGTTGATTTTTTGATGCCTTTATTCCCATATCATGAAGTTAGTAATCATCATGATATGTTAGCTTCTAACTGCTTTGGTCAAAGTCAGGCATTAATGGCAGGACAAAGCCTGCAAGAAGTTAAAGCTGCTATGAAAAAGGCTAACTGTGATGAATCAGAAATTCAAAAGTTGTCTACTCATAAGGTGATGGAGGGTAACAAACCGAGTAATACTATTTTATTTGAAAAATTGACTCCTAAGGTGCTCGGCAGTCTAATTTCCATGTATGAGCATAAGGTGTTTGTTCAAGGTGTTATTTGGAGAGTGAATTCTTTTGACCAATGGGGTGTTGAATTAGGAAAGGCGCTGGGCAATAAAGTATTAAAAAAAATAACTGATCCAACTGAGATATTAAATATGGATGGTTCAACTAATGAATTAATCAAGCTATATAGAAACCGCTAGTCGCTAAAAGTTAATGAATATCAAAAGGTATTACCACCTGATAATCCAGAGCATGCATATGATCGGTTTATGAAAATATACCCGTTACCATTCATAGTGCAGGATTTTAGCAGGGATTGAAATAACTCAAGGCAGGCAATTAATTTAAGCATAATGAACATTTTTTGTAATTGTTTAACCCAGTATAAAGTGATTTTAAATCCATCAAAGAAAAACTTGAAAAATATCCATCTTGATTGGTAACGGTTATAACAACGAACAATCTCAAATATTTTGGGCGAATGTTTATTAGATGTTTTTTACCGTGTTTTTTGTTGGAAAAGACATTGTTTTGCATTAATCAGCGATAATCACTTCAATACCTTGTGCTTCAAACTCCTGTACTAATTTAGGATCTGCATCAACGTCAGTAATAAGTATATCTACTTCAGATAAAGGGACAAATAGAAAATTACTGGCAACTCCTAACTTTGAGCTATCTGCCATGATGATAAGTTTTTCGGCTTGTTTCTTTAGCTTGTGTTCCGCTCTTACTAATAAAGTGTCTGACTCCATAACACCAATTTTACTGATGCCTGGGGTACCCATAAACATTTTAGTACAGTGATAATTTGGGATACTGTCATTCTCGAAAGCACTTAATATAATACCTTGAGAACGATATATTTCACCGCCAGGTAGCGTTATTTGATTATTACTCGTTTCCCAAAGAAACTGGGCAAGCACGATCGAATTGGTCAAAATATTTAATTGTCTATCCATTAAATATTCACCCATCATGTAAGTAGAACTACCACCATTAATAATAATGGATTCATTCTCTTCACAGAGTTCAACTGCCTTTTTGGCGATGAGTTGTTTCTTATCTAAATTTTTCTCTTTATCAACTAAAAAGAAAGAACTGCTTATTTGAGCTCTTACAGGTTTTATTGCTGCCTTATCATTAACTTCTGCACCACCTCGAATTTTGTTAAGTAGGCCTAGTTTAGACATTTTATTTAAATCGCGACGAATAGTCGCTTCAGATGAATTCAGCTTAGTGCAAAAAGTACGTACACTCGCGAAATGTTCTTCTTCTAATATATCAATAATTAACTGTTGACGTTGTTTTTCCAGCATAGGGCTAGGACCTGTTCCGTAGTTTTTATTAGCCTGCATAGGATGCCTTTGGATTGTTATAATTTCAATAAATTTAATTGCTCAATTGATATTATAATTGAAAAAACCACTAAAACAAACAAATAAAGACTTAAAAAGAGTGAATGTGATTGTTTGTGATTGATTGTGTTTACTTTGAGCTAGATTAATAAGCTGACTTTCAATTAAATCCACTTTAATAGCTTGCTGTAAAGCTATGTAATAAAACAATCACCTTCATATAGTTGTAGTTCAAGTTAGTATTTTTTTGTTTGTTTGATGTTGTAAATATTAAAATTATGAATGTTAGGTTTTAAGGCGCTGTGGTGGCGAAATGTATGGTCCGCCTCAATATTGCAAGTAATAATATCGATAACGTAGTTGGTTTGCGCTAATGTATTCGGAGTCTTTGTTGGTTACCCAATATATTAGGCCCAGCTCCACGATGAGATCCGCGCTAGATTGTCCTCAAAAGCGCCAAAGCA
>NZ_VOLT01000008.1 GCF_007954275.1 Colwellia demingiae
AAACCATCAAAGATTCTTCGACCGTCGGCATCGGTGTAGTAATTTCCCTCGGCAGAAACGATGATGCGCGGGTCTTTTTTAAACTCACGGTTGCCGGTAAATGCCATCCAGTGCGCATCAAGTTGTGCCTGAGTGATACCATGTTTTGTTTGGTTGTTGTTCATTGTTGACCTCAACATAGCTAAGATTAGAATTAAGTTGACTCTATTATCACCATCCTGTTAGATTCTTAAATACATCTTTTTTTAACAATAGTTATATGATTGGTTACTTATTAGGGTCTAATGAATAAAATAAAAAACATATTGCCTCACCGACTTGGTGACTCTCATATTCGGATCTTAAGAATTTTTAAAGCGGTTATTGAATCTGGAGGGTTTGCTGCTGCAGAGGCCGAACTTAATATCAGTCGTCCTGCAATTAGTAACGCCATGTCTGAATTAGAATCGCTATTGAACATGCGGCTGTGTCATCGCGGTAGAACGGGATTTTCTATTACCGAGCAAGGCGAACATGTTTATAATGCAACCTTGCAGCTATTGGGCAGCTTAGATACTTTTAAGTCGCAAATTAACGCCATCAACACCAAGCTGGTTGGAGATCTAAACATCGGTATTACTGATAACTTGGTCACCAATCCACAAATGCGTATTACCAGATCGCTTAGTACTTTCAAGCACCGTGCACCTGAAGTCATCTTTAATATTCAGATGATGCCGCCCTACGACATTGAAAACGCCGTATTAGAAGGTCAGCTTCATATCGGTGTAGTCCCTGATTTACGTGCTTTATCAGGGTTAAATTACCTTCCCTTATACAAAGAAAAGTCCTTATTGTATTGCAGTGCTCAGCATCCATTATTCAAACAAGATCTTAATACGATTAGTGATTACGCCCTTGAAAAATATGACGCGGTATTGCCTTGTTATCCACAGCCTGCCGAAATTAAACAACAACAGAAAAGATTTAAGGCCTCGGCAACATCTACCGATCGTGAAGGTATTGCCTTTCTCATTCTTACAGGACGTTTTATCGGTTTCTTACCAACTCACTTTGCTGAACGCTGGGTGGTACAAGATTTGTTACGTGCCATTGAACCTCACAAGCGTAACTTCTACACTAATTTTTCGGCCATCACTCGAAAGGGCGCTCGTCCCAATTTAATTACTGAAGCTTATTTAGAAGAATTACACAAAACAGCCTAATCAACGTTAATCTCTATAGTTTTAACAACCATCGAGTTGCGAGGTGAGGTGTTTTTTATTTTATTCAATATTACCTTATAAGTAACTAATCGTGTAACTAACGTTAAAAAAAGTGGTATTTATTAAAAAGGAGAGGGGGTCAATACTCTATCAAAGGGGGTAAGTATAGAGTCAACTGTAAATAACCAAGTAAACTAGGCATAGACAAAACACGACTCGATGCCCTCTTGATGTAGCGAATAAAAAACAAACGTGGAATATCTAAACGTTTGATTTTTGTTTCGCTTGTTTAGTTAATCTGTGATGCAACGAAAGGATAAATAATGAGACTTTTTAAAAAAGCAACAGTAACAGCAATGGCATTGTTAAGTGCCGGAATATTTGTGAGTAGCGTTAGTGCTAGTGAGGAACAAGTAGTCAAAATGTATAACTGGTCCGATTATGTTGCCGAAGATACATTGGAAAATTTTAGAAAAGAAACCGGAATTCGGGTCATTTACGATGTATTTGATAGTAATGAGGTGCTAGAGGCTAAACTACTCTCAGGACGCTCTGGTTATGATATTGTGGTGCCGTCAAACAGCTTCTTGACCAAACAAATTAAAGCGGGTGTCTATAGTAAATTAAGACGTGATAAGTTAACTAACCATAGTAATCTAGACCCTGATTTAATGAGTAAATTGCAAACTGCCGATCCAGGTAATGAACATTCGGTTCCTTACTTATGGGGCACTAATGGTATTGGTTATAATGTTGCTCAAGTAAAAGCTGCACTGGGTGATGACGCACCGACTGACTCACTAGAACTTATTTTTAATCCTAAATATGCTGAAAAATTGGGGAAGTGTGGTCTTGCAGTACTTGATTCACCAGATGAAATGATTCCACAGGCGTTGCTGTACTTAGGGCTCAATCCAAATAGCCACAAGGCAAGCGACTATAAAGCCGCGGGTAAATTGTTAGCTTCAATACGTCCTTATATCACTTACTTCCACTCTTCACGTTACATCACTGATTTAGCCAATGGCGATATCTGTGTTGCTTATGGATTCTCTGGAGATGTATTTCAGGCTAAAGCCCGTGCAGAAGAAGCTGGAAATGGCCACATCATTGAATATAAAATTCCTAAAGAAGGAGCGAATCTTTGGTTTGATATGTTAGCTATCCCTAAAGATGCGCCCAACAAAGAAAATGCTCATAAGTTTGTTAATTACCTACTAAGACCGGACGTCATTGCTGGTATAACTAACTATGTTGCCTATGCAAATGGTAACGTGGCATCGATGAAATTAATCGACAAAGAGGTTCGTGAAAATCCTGCCATTTATCCTTCTGACGATGTCATTAATAATTTGTATATTCAAGAGGTTCGTCCATTGAAAGCGCAACGTGCTATGACCCGCGTTTGGACGTCAGTGAAAACTGGTCGCTAATCATCTCAAAGGGCAAGTAATGGCTTGCCCTTATTTATTATAAAAGGTCTCTGTGTGTTAATAGGAAAAGGACGATGGAGCAGTTATCTAGCTACCGCTCCGAGTTTCCCTATTGACTGCTGTATTGTCGAACATTAGGTCTATTTTTACTTCAACTCAACTTTTTGAAACAGCTTTTACATTAAGCTTGTTTAAGGCCTTTTGGCTCAATAAGATGAATATCTTGTTGTGGGAATGGGATAGTGATTTTCTCTTGTTCAAATGCTAAGTAAATCGCTTTATAGGCGCTATATTTAGCAGCGTACAAGTTGGTAGTAGGTATCCAAAGTCTAATACCAATGTTAATGGCGCTGTCAGCAAAAGCATCAATACCGACTTGCATACGGACTTCATCTGTATATATATCAAGCTTGGCTAAAGTTCGTTCAACAAGCGCTATAATCTCGATAGGGTTGTCTTGATAAGAAATACCGACAGAGAGTTTCAATAGCGTATCTTTTCTTGAGTTAAGTACCACTTCACCGACAATATGCTTGTTAGGGATAGTGATCTCTGCGGAATCTTCATTTTGGATGATGGTATAAGCTAATTGTACTTCTTTAACTATGCCCGTAACCCCTTGCACTTCAATGGTATCACCGACAACAAAAGGGCGGATAATGATGATATTAAAGCCTGCGGCGTAATTGGCTAATAAACCTTGTAATGCTAAACCTGCACCTAATGAAATGGCACCAAGCGCGGCAATAAATGGCGTAACACTAATCCCTATTTTACTCAGCGCCATGATACTTATCATCACCATCACTACCATTCTGGTGGTGCTTGCGATAAAGCGGCTTAAAGTTACATCGAGTTTATGTTTTTCACACAGACGTAATACTGTTTTAGCTATTTTACCCGCAACATAGAATCCCAATAAAAATATCAGTAAGGCGCCAACCAATTGAAAACTATAGTTGGTAAAGAAGTCGATAACTATTTTATAAATTGCTGACGCTTGTTCAATTTCATGACGTAATAACTCAGCAGGGAGATCGACAGCTTGCTGTGCTGTATCGGTAATGGTGTTGCTTAGGTTTTCAGTATTGTCGGTTTTTGGGTCTGTCATAATAATATCCATTGAAATATCGAGGTGTTTAAATCAGCGCTGGAGTCGTTAGAAACGATAACCTAGCTGCATCATAAACTGCTGTCTGTCACTAAAGGCTAAGTTGGTTTCGGCAATAACTGCCCATTCTTCGGTAATGTTCCATTGTGCGCCAATAAGGTAATTCCACGGTGAACTGGCATGCTGGTCAATCAGTACCGCGACTTTATTACCCGGCGTAGATACCGCTAGTTGTTGTTTGATATCTTGTTTCATGGCACCAAGCCAAATTTGTCCTTGGAAGGCGGCAATACTACCATTCCAACCTAAACGGGTGGAATAAACCGTTTGTTTAGATTTTTCGATGGCGATATTAATGTCGGCTTCGGTGTAGTTTACATCAAACATTCCAAAAAAATCACCGTAGCCACCAGCAATAGTTGTACCGTAGCCCAATACAGTGCCATGGAAATTTAAGGTTGTTGGAATGCCTTCTGCACTCACTAAGCAATGACCTGGTGCAGGCCCTTGAAAAGGTAAGTTAATACTGGTGCAACGTTTATCATTAAGGCCACTACCAATACCTGCGGCCGCTAACAATAATGTTGGGAGTTCGAGGTCTACATCTAGTTCAAGTTCTGCTTTGCCCTTTGTTTTACCTACTAAGCCGTAAACATTCCAAAAGGGCAGTATCCACGCGTCAAAACGTAAATTATAAGTCGTGTCAGAGACTTTTAAATTTTTAGCGGTAATTGAATTATCAATAAAGTCATTAATTATCTCGCTTTGCTTCCCATCAATTTCTAAGCCAATTTCAGACACCGTGAAAGGTTGTTGTTGCGTTAAACCAACGAGTGAAATGCCAAAAGGTAATGGTAATAAATATCCAGCCTCACGAGCTTCTTTACCTAAAAAGGGGAGAAAATCAGACCAGCGATTTCTTGGGGGCAAAGCTATAGGTATTACTAATTCGTAACCAACACTTGAGACAGGGTTTTGTCTATCATTTACTTGCTGTTTATAACTCTCATTAGCCTTGGCTTCACTGCAGTATTGCGCGCACTGATTTTGCTGTTGCTCAGAGAGTATGATGGCTGATTCGTTGTTTGACTGTAGCTCTGTGCTACTTTTGTTTGCAGGTTCAGTGTGTTCAGTTGCAGGAGTCTGCTCATTACCTTGTGCGGATAAGGTAAGCAAAGAGCAAAATAAAAAACTGATTAACAGTAAATAGTTACCCATAAAGGATATTTTCCATAATATGTGTGGTTACTTGTTTATTTTATACTGTTCTGTCTTCTCATCACAGGTCTAATATATCGGCCAAATTAGTGAGCTGAATAGGGGGTGAATTAATCTTTAATCATCATTTAACAACTCAGTTAAGCAGGTAACTTGTTCTGTTAATGAAGCAACTTGTTGCTCTAACTCGGTGACTCTTTGTGTGAGTAATGTTTGCTCTGCTGAAGGCGCTACTTCAGTCTGAATATTGCTTGCTTGAGAAAAGCTTGTTTCATCAACATCTGATAGTAAATGTATATAGCGGCAATCACGCTTTCCCGGTTCTCGGGCAAGTTTTCTTACCAATATTTGGCCGTTTAATTCTTGCAGTTCGTCTAAGGTTGTTTCTACTTCGTTAACATCATTAAAATCGGCTAAGCGGTTGGTACGTGTTCTTAATTCACCGGGCGTTTGAGGACCTCGCAATAGTAATACACAAATAATCGCTCGTTGTTGAGGTGTGAATTGTAAGCTGCCAAATTCGGTATTACAAAAACGATGAAAGTACTTATTCACTCTACTTGATGCTTTGTGATCAACCATCAGCTGGTTCATTCTAACTAGTTCATCTATAACGTTTTGAACATCCCCTTCAGAAAGAGACATGACTGGCTCACGACTACTTTTTTGATTACAGCCGATGAGAATACCGTTTGGCGAAAGGGGATATTGCTCAGGTGTGGTGGTTTCTTTTTCAAGCATTACGCCAATAATGCGGCATTGTTCTGGGGAAAGTGTAATCATGATGAAGGTACCTTTATGAAATAGCTACTAATGTTATAGCAAGCTATATGCCTCATTACTATGTTGGTGCGTTTGATTGCTCACAAAAAAGCCATAGTTAAGGAATTACTTAGCTATGGCTTTTTAATGATTCAAATTCGCTTAGAAATTATTCTATATTCGCGATCTGCTCACGCATCTGTTCAATTAATACTTTTAACTCAACGGCGCTTGCCGTGATATCGGTATTAATTGATTTTGAGCCTAAGGTATTTGCTTCGCGGTTAAACTCTTGCATCATGAAATCTAAACGACGACCTTGTGCGCCACCTTTTTTTAATATTTTCTTCGTTTCAGTGACATGGCTGTTTAAACGGTCAAGTTCTTCGGCAACATCCATTTTTTGCGCTAATAACACTAATTCTTGCTCAACACGGCCTGAGTCTAAATCAATTTTAGCATCGGTGAATTTTTCGATGATGCGATTACGCTGCCATGCAATAACGTCTGGCATATGCGCAGCTACTTTATCGGCTTCGCTAGCTATTGCATCAAGGCGTTGTTCAATCATTGCTTTAAGGTTTTCACCTTCACTGGCACGAGCGGCAATAAAGTCTTTTAGCGCTTGGTCAAAAGCAGCGAGTAATTCAGCTTGAATAGCTGACATATCGCTTTCTGGTGCTTCCATCACACCAGGCCAACGCATTACTTCTAAAGGATTTACTTTGCTGTTTAGTGTTTGTTCATTAATCCAGTTAGCATGCTGAATAAGTTGCAGTGCTAAATTTTCATTAAGTGCTAATTCGCTTTTATTTGCAGGGTTGGCATTAAAACGTAAGTTACATTCTACTTTTCCGCGATTAAGCTGCTTACGGAAACGTTCACGTAAAACAGGCTCTATGCCACGAAATTGCTCTGGCAAACGAAAGTAGGTTTCGAGAAATCTTTGATTTACTGAGCGAATTTCCCAAACGGCGTTGCCCCAATCGCCTTTAATTTCAATGCGAGAGAATGCGGTCATGCTGTAGATCATGTTAAATCCTAATAATAATGTCACTTAATTACTTGAATTATGCCTGAGCTTGAAACATCTATCCAGAAATTCAGCGTTAAATGGGCACCCTTATGGTGTCGTTAAGTTATCGTTATGGAGTAAATTCCACTTGGCCAAAGTTAGCTTCAAATTCTGTACACCAAACACTTAGCCCATTAAGATCATCCAAACTTTTATTTTGTGGCAACTTAATAAATATTCTGGCGTTATCGTAGATTTTACCATTAAGTTTTTGACCAATTGGGAAAGCATCAACACTGGTATATTCATGGTCTATAGCGCCATAAAAATAGACATCTGGTCCGCCACCATCATAGCTGAATTGGCTAATCTCTATGGTGCAGTCATCAATAATTGTTGCCTTACCAGAGACATTATGGGCAAAAGTACTGAAGAAACCCGTGTGACCAATTTTTTCGTGTTCTTTAGTGCAGCTAGAAAGGTTATTTTGACCCAACTCATTGAGTGTTAACTTAAAGTGCTCTATAGCCATTGTTGCGGAAATGAGTTCTTGGTTAACAGCGCCACTTTTACTAACCAGTTCAGCGACCTGTTGTTCAAAATCACTGGCAGAAAAATCAATAGTCAGATTGGCGGCTAATTGGTGAACCGATTCTTCTATTTCGATGCCATTACTGGCATCGCCATCAGCATCAAGGCTTTGTAAAAGTCGTAATAAGTTAACCACTTCAATTTGATTGGTATCTTGAGTTTGATATATATCTAACGGTGTTAAATAGAGGTTAGCAACAGTACTGGGAAGCTCAATCCCCCCAATAGAGAAGATGATACTTTCTTTAGCTTGAAACTGAAACTCACCAAGTTGGTTGGTTTTTCCGCTTTGACTAGTGGTTTTATACTTGAGTCCAGCAACTACTGAATCAAAAAATTGACCCGTATAGATTGATACTTCAGGAAGCGCAGGCTCTGGATTTATTGGTGCTTCATTGCTGCTACTATCAGAACCACAAGCGGTTAAACACAGAACTATTGCGCTAGATATCAGTAATTTATAAGCCATATAAGGTCACCAGTAATAATGTTTTATTTATGATGATCTTATAGTGACAACATATGTTCACAGAAGTATCACAGCCATGTTTTTTATTAACTTTTCAGGGTTAACCAATGTGCTTTTATTTTATCAGCAACCCGAAAGGCGTTAGCATAAATCGTAAAGGTGTAAGGTACGCTACCACCGGTCGGCATAAATGAGCCATCAGTAACGTATAAGTTATCAACTTCATGGGCTTGGCAATTTTTATTGAGCACTGAAGTTTTAGGATCATTACCAAAGCGACAACCACCAGCCATTAAATTTGTTGAAGGGTAACCACTCACGGAAGAAGATACATTTTTTGCGCCTAAGGCTTCAAGTAGCTTTTCTGCTTTTTTCGATAGGTACTCGCCCACTTCAAGATCGTGATCATGATAGCCAATACGGACTTTGGCCACTGGATCGCCCCATTGATCTGTTACTTCGTTATCTAAGCTGACAAAACAATCGTCAGTTGGTAGCCAATCGTTAAACACTTCAAAGCGTAGTGTTTTATAACTAGTAAATTCTGTTTTCAAACTTTGTTTTAAATCCTCACCCCACAGTAGTTTATCATCACCATTTTGATCAGACCCCCATTGCGTTCCACGTGCTCTCGCAATGGGATTTTGATGGAACAAAAAGTCTATGGTGCCGCCTTTTGCTTGGCCTTTAGCATTGGCGCCAGTAAAGATTTTATCAGCAATTTGATACCAATCCTGCAGGGCGCGATTGATAAAAGGACCTACTTGCTTTAATTCACTGACTTGTTTATCTGATAAATCAGCATAGTTAAAGTCACCTTGTCCGGTACCTCCGCCACTAAAGAGTAAGTTTTTACCGACTTGACCACTGTTGTTGGCAAGACCTTGTTGAAATTTCTCTCCTGTTGAGGCCAGTAATAAACGAGAAGTCTCAACTGCTTGGCAAGCCACCACATATATTTTGGCGGTAACTGATTTTTTACGGCCTATTTTATCGTAATAGTGTACACCGGTGATTTTTCCCTGTTCATCAGAGGCAATTTTATAAACTTTGGCATTGGCTTGAATAGTGCAATTACCTGACGCCACAGCGTTATTTAGTAACGCAGCTCGACCACTACCTTTAGCGCCTGAAGCACAGCCGTAGCTGCTGCAGTACCCGGAATATTCACAACTGCGTCTGCCCATGGCGGGTTTTGATAAAATGGCTCTAGGTACAGGAATGGCATGATAGCCAATTTCTTTAGCCGCTTTATCTATCCATGACGACATAGGCAACTCCGCAATAGGCGGGTAGGGGAAGTCTGTTGAGCGTGGCTCTTGATGTGGATGTTCCACTACACGACCAGATACGCCCACTTCACGCTCGACTTTGGCATAGTAAGGCTCAAGTTCGTCGTAACTAATGGGCCAATCTTCGACGTTAGCGCCACTTATAGCACCAAACTCAGATTTTAGGCGAAAATCAATAGGTTTTAAGCGATGAAAATAACCACTCATGAAATTTGAAGAGCCACCGACTACGTTGCCATTCCACCAACTCCACCCAGAATCACTGGTTTTTTCACCTTGCCAGAACGGTTTATCATTCTCATCGAAGTACTCTTCTTCAATGACATGTTGTTCATCACTTAGTTTTGGGTTGTAAGCGTCATGAATACTGATGGTCAGTTCATCTTTGAAAAATTCTTTTTCAGTTAACCAAGGGCCTTTTTCAAGCACTAATACTTTAGCGCCCGCGGTCGATAACTGATGGGCAATAGGGGAGGCACCAGCACCTCTGCCAATTATGCAAATATCATAAGTCATTGATTACCCCAAATGCAGGAGAAGTTAAAATATTTTTATGATTAAAAACGTACTGGCAGCCGCTACCAGCAATATAAGTAAGGCATATGTCATAACTCATGATTTTTTAGTTCCTTGGTGCGATTTATTACGGCTCGATGCTAGGCGTTTAGCGTCGTAGTTTACTCGGCTGATCAGATCAATACGGGCTCTGCTAGGCAATTCAAAATAACGTTGACCTTTTTCAGGCAGTGGGAAGCCCGCTTGATGTTCTAACCATGCCCAACCAATACCATCAGGGTTACCGCCGTAACTCGCAGGCGAAAGCATGGCTTGAAAAATATAGCCGAGTAAGGTGTTTAACCAATTTTGTCCCGCTGTAGATTGGCTAATCCCTCGAAGTAACTGCTCTTTGTCGGCAAAACTTAACTGTGCAAAATTGGCTGATTTTTCGCTGTTGGCATAACCATTTAACCAACCAACACCTTTTAGAATGAAATCTTTTTCGTCTTGTTCTGTCGGTTGCACCGTCATTACTTGGTACAAATAAGCCGTTGCTCTGATTTCACTAGCGCTAGGACCGGTTGGCGAGCTTGGTAATAATTGATTCAAGGTTGCATCAAGTGTTAACCAAGGGTCTGTTTTAACTAAGGTGTTAAGTAACTCATTCAGCGATGTTTGCGCTTTAGCGCTGACACTAAACGCGGGTAAGCTGGCTAATGCGCCCATGCCTGCGGCCGATTTAAGAAAGTGACGTCGATTTTGTTGCGCTTGTCTCTTTTTGTTTTTGATGAACTCAGGTGTCTGGTAATTTTTATCAAAAAAAGACGTACATTTATCTTCATTAATCACTGATGTGCTCCTATAACCTGGGTAGGTTTGATACTTGGATATTAATTATTCTACTGAAGCCGTTGTTGTTAACTGTGTTTGTGGTTTAGTCGCACTAACAGACCAGTCACTTAAAAAGCTTAACCAATGTGATTTTGAATAGTTATTACCAGCGAGCAATTCTGCGGTATCTTTAGATAAAATCATTTTTCCTTGCGCCGTTGATACGTACATATGTGGGTAACCCAGTACTGGGGGCAGTGATTTCATAAAGTCACTGTTTTCGTTACTGTCACTGACACTGATTTTTAATAAAACATATTGGCTATGTAATGCTTCATAGACGTCAGGATTTTGAGCAAGAAAGGCGTCCATTTTATGGCACCAGCTACACCAGTTACCGCCTATTTCAATCAGTACTTGGCGATCTGTTTCTTTTGCTAAAGTAAGTGCTGCGGCTGCATCTTTAAAGGGGTCACGTTGGTCATCGTATATTTTGCTGTAAGTAGGTAAGCTTGGCGCTACAACAGGGGATGAAGTATTTGCTGTAGCAATACTACTTAATAGTAGACTTAAACTGATAACCAATGTGGTGATAATTCTCATGGAGCTCTCTGATAATATTTATTGTTCGGACAATTAACATGACCTTGCTTTGTTGAACTATATTTCAAAAATGTGTTTTATACCCGTTACTATTCATAATTTCATCATGACGCCTTGAGTTGAAATTGCTCAAGCTATTTTAAACCTGCATCTTGATCATGGTTCATTCAGGCGTCCTGAAACTCGCATCTTGAAGTGGATTGGGTATAAGCATTATAATAGCCGGAATTTATTTATCAGTCTTAACTTATATTTACTATAAAGGAACACACTATGCGTCCAAGCGGCAGAACATTGGGGCAAATTCGCCCGGTTACGATTACCCGTCAATTTACTACTCATGCAGAAGGCTCAGTACTTATTGAGTTTGGCGATACGAAAGTAATTTGTACTGCGACCGTAGAAGTAGGTGTACCACGTTTTTTAAAAGGCCAAGGTAAAGGTTGGGTTACTGCTGAATACGGTATGTTACCTCGATCTACACATACACGTATGCGCCGTGAAGCCGCATCTGGTAAGCAAAGTGGTCGTACGTTAGAAATTTCTCGCTTAATTGCGCGTGCTTTACGTGCAGCCGTTGATTTAAAAGCCTTAGGCGAAAATACCATTTCAGTTGATTGTGATGTTATTCAAGCCGATGGCGGTACACGTACTGCTTCTATTACGGGTGCTTGTGTTGCTTTAGTCGATGCACTTAACTATATGCGCGCTAAAGATATCATTAAAACTAACCCACTTAAGCATATGATTGCTGCAGTATCAGTTGGTATTTATAAAGGCGAAGCCGTAGCCGATTTGGATTATCCAGAAGATTCAGCTGCTGATACCGATCTGAATGTTGTTATGACAGACACAGGTAAGCTGATTGAAGTACAAGGTACAGCCGAAGAAGAACCATTTAGCTTTGAAGAATTGCAAGCGATGCTTGAACTAGCTAAAAATGGTATTAACGAATTATTCGATCTACAAAAAGCAGCATTAAGCTAAGCTACGTTCAGTTAAGTAAACAGGAAAATAACCATGAAAGATTATCAACGCGAGTTTATTGAATTTGCGATAGAGAAACAGGTATTACGTTTTGGTGAGTTCACATTAAAGTCTGGCCGAGTGAGCCCTTACTTTTTTAATGCGGGTATGTTCAAAACAGGTGGTGACTTAGCGCGTTTAGGTCGTTTTTATGCGGCTACGCTAATGGATGCAAACATTGATTTTGATTTAGTTTTTGGACCTGCTTATAAAGGTATTCCAATTGCGACTACAACAACCGTTGCGCTGTTCGACCACCACAATATAGATGTGCCTTATTGCTTCAACCGCAAAGAAGCAAAAACTCATGGCGAAGGTGGTTCATTAGTGGGCGCTGAGCTTGAAGGTAAAATCATGCTAGTTGATGATGTAATTACTGCAGGTACTGCTATTCGTGAATCGATGGAAATCATTAAAACACATGGTGCACAGCTTTCGGGTGTATTAATTGCCCTAGACCGTCAAGAAAAAGGCCAAGGTGAACTTTCAGCAATTCAAGAAGTTGAACGTGATTTTGGTACACAAGTTGCGGCGATTGTTACCTTGGGGGATGTAGTGACCTACCTAGAAGAAAAGCTAGAAGAAAAAGTAGCAAACCAACCTGAATTAGCAGAAAACTTAGCAAGCATTAAAAAATATCGTTTAAATTACGGTATCTAATACGCTAACAACCGTTAGTGAATAAAGTTTAGTTACTTATCTTTAAGCAATAACGCCTTTGAAGCATAATGTTTCAAAGGCGTTATTTTTTTACGTAGTATATTATACCAATAAGACTAACTAAGTTTTCATTTTCAAATGGCCTAAATATCCAATAACATCGTTGCTTTCAATCGAAATAGCCCGCTATTGCTCAATCAAGCGCCTTGTTTTTGAAAATTTATTCTCATTGAATTCTGTAGTCTTAATTAATCTCATTGGTATTATTTCAAAGTACTCATAATAAATAGATACGTAAACAGAAACCATAAACAGGAAATCATGATGAAAATTGCCAATAAGTACACGATATTACTACTGTGGTTGGTAAGTACCTTGTCATTTTCTCAAGGACAGGAAGATTGCCTGAGTATTCAAGATGATTATGTTTCTCTCATTGAATCGGGCAAGTATCGCTTTGCAAATGAAGCGGAAGGTGAGCCTTTAGTAAGTATTGAATATAAAAAGCTATCTAGCTACCAAGAGTACCTTGCGAGTGCTTACCAAGTTGTGGTGAATAAAAATCCTAGAGCAAATATGCCTTGTCCTATTGTTACTGAGACCTATCAACAATTAGCGAAAAAAAACAAATGGTCAAAAATCCCAAAGGTAAGCCAACTGGTTGCTCCGTTTGAATTAACTCAAAAGAATAACGACAAAGCTATTTTGCTTATTCATGGCTTAACTGATTCACCATTCTCTTTTCATGATCTTAGCCAATTTTTCTATCAACAGGGTTTTACGGTACGCACATTGTTATTGCCAGGCCATGGCATAGCGCCTTCAGAGTTACTTAACACTGACTACGAAGAGTGGCAGCAAGCGGCAAAATTTGCCATTGATCAAACGTTAAATGATTATCAGCAAGTGTACCTTGGCGGCTTATCTACTGGCGGTGCACTTATTTTTAATTACTTGATGCAGCAACAACAGGTCGATGAAAAAATTAAAGGACTCTTTATGTGGTCGCCAGCCTCAAAGGCAAAAAGTGACTTGGCTTGGTTAGCTCAATATATTGATGGAATCCCTTTTGTTGACTGGATTGATTTAGATGCCGATATTGATTTTGCTAAATATGAGTCATTTCCGTATAACGCGGGAGCACAGGTACACGCCTTAATGAATCTTGTGGTGGGGGAAGGGGCAAACGCGAGTCGACAAATGCATGATATTCCGTTATTTGTTGTGGCGAGTGAACATGATCAAACCATAGATACTGCACATACCTTGCAGCTAGTTCAGCAGTGGCAGTTAGCATCACCGCAAGAGCAGATGAAGAAAAGTGTGTTGATTTATTATGGAGATAACAACAAGCTGCCGACAAAACTAGTTGATGTGATGGAAGTGATTGTGCCTGAATGTTCAGCTGAAAGCTTATGTAATGAAATTTTTGATGTTGCCCACATTGCGACAACCAATTCTCCCAATAATCCACATTATGGCGTTAATGGGCAATATAGAAACTGTGGTCACTATGTTACAGATGCCCCACGTTATAAAGCATGCAAACATAATAAACAGGTTATTAAGGGAGAAGTCACCGCAATGAATCTTACTCGTGATTTGCCAATGCAGCGATTGACTTACAATCCGTATTATCAAGAAATGCTGGAAGCGATGACAACGTTTTTAAAAACTACTCAGCGTTCCATAATAGATTAACGCGCGTATTTTAACCAAAGTTTATAAAAAACTGCATTGCAGGTTTTATTATCATCCATAACACCATCTCTATCACAATCAGAGCCGGTCAATGATTTAGCCACTTGTTGACCATACTCATCAATATCTGCTTTTGAAGGCAAAACGGTAATGGTTACTTTTGGGGATTGCTCAATAAAGTCTGCCACGTCGGTATAGCTGACAAAGACTTCTTTAGAAATTAAATGACTGATATCTCCCAATGCTGGATTTTTTGCGTTCGAGCACCATGAAAAAAATGCGAGGGTAATAGTTAATATCGTGATGATATAATTCATTATTAGTTCTTCTTTTCAACATCGGAGATGTTCGTATCCTGATAACCATCCATCAAAGATTGCCAGTTTTCTTCAGTAAAATTAAACTGTTCTAGTTTATTTAACTCCTTTAAAAATGAGCGCTGTAAACGAGCCATGTTGGCTTGCTTCCATGTAGTGTTCACGGGATTGGTTCGCAGCTCACCACGGTCAAAGTCGATCAAAAACACCTGATTTTTATCATTTAGCAAAATATTATGACTATTTAGATCATGGTGATAAATACCATGATGGTGAAAGCGTTTAATCGTGGCACCTACGTTGTGCCAAACATCATCCGTTAACGCCTTTTCGCTTAATATTGCCACTAAGTCTTGTGCATGGTGAATGCGACTGGAAAGCAAATCTGCCTGATAGCGAAAACCGCGTTGAATAACACGGTAAGCAATAGGCTCAGGTGCAGGAAGTTGTAGAGTGTTCATATGACGTAATAGCGCAAATTCATTAGCTGCACGGGTTTTTTCTAAACTACTAAACCAATAAGAGTCTTTAATAACTTTACCGATTAAACCACCGCGATAATAATGGCGTAATACCCAATGATGCTTAATATTGCCTATATCATTGTATTCGACAAACCATGTAGTGCCACGTCCCTGCGCAGAACCCGTTACCGCATTTTGTTGTTGCCAATAGCTTGGGTTGAGCATTTGTGCACTGAAATCAGTAATGAGGGTTTGATTGAAAAAACAAGTAACGTTACCTTGTTCAAGTTTAGAAAATTGTGGGTTGGTTATCGGTTGACTCACGAGTTATCTCCTAAAGGCATAGTGTCACTATTACTAGTAATTATAGGCAGTAGTTTTATTACTTGAGCCAATGTTTTTTCGCTGGCTCCTTGATTTTGTAATACCACTTTGAGTGCATTTTCGCCTAGCATTTGCTGACGCTTTGGTTGTTCTAATAAAGCGCTAATTTCATTGACAAGTTGTGTGCTAGATTCATTAGTCGGTGTATTGTTAGTGAGTTCAATGATGGCATTTTCTTGTCTCAGCTGCTGCATTATTTCGTTGAAGTTACTCATGTTGTGACCAACGATCACAGGCTTATTAAATAATGCCGGCTCTAGCGGGTTGTGACCGCCAATTTCACTGAAACTTCCACCCATAGTAACAATATCACTTAAAGCAAAGGCAGCCATTAACTCGCCCAGGCTGTCGAGTAACCAAACTTGCTCATCATTAATTATGGTATTGTTACTGCGTTTGGCCAGTGTTAATTGTTGTTCAAGACAAAGGTTAGCAACGTGCTCAAAGCGTTCTGGATGGCGCGGTACAAGGACTAATAATAATGAAGGATGTTGAGGTAGTAGTGCTTTAAAGGCGGCTAATGCAATAGCTTCATCACCCTCATGAGTACTGGCTACCAACCATACGGTTCTTTTGGGTTGGTTATCATCAGCAACAAGTAACTTGGCTAACTCGGCCTTTTTGTTAATAACTTGTTCATTGACACTGATATCAAATTTTAAGTTACCACTATTTTCACAGCGGCTTTCATGTGCACCGAGCTGCAAGAAGTGAGTTAAATTTTCTTCGCTTTGCGTGAGAATCTTATCAAAGCGATTCAAGCAGGGCGCCATAAGCGCACTAAGCTTTTGATAACTGGTTAAGGATTTTTTCGATAAGCGGCCGTTAATTAGCAATAATTCAATCTGTTGTTGGGCGCATTGAGCAATTAAGTTAGGCCATAACTCGGTTTCCATGAAAATTATCATTTTAGGTTTAAGTCGATGGAGAAATAGGGTTGTACAAGGAAATATATCTAACGGTAAATAACCATGTTGAACGCGTCCATCAAAGAGTTTGGTTATTTGCGCAGAGCCAGTCGGCGTAAATGAAGTGATGGTGATGGGTAAGTCTGGATAGTTTATTAATAACTTTTCGATAAAGCTTTTTAGCGCAATAACCTCACCAACACTGGCCGCATGCACGACAATGCCGCCCTGTTTATAAGATTTAGGAAAAAAGCCCAAACGTTCAACTAAACGATGGCGGTATTCAGGGTGATTTAGTGAGCGAATTAATAGCACAAGTAAAAATATTGGGGTTAGCAATAAAAAGATTACCCGGTAAATAAATAAAGCTAAAACATATCGCACTAAAATCGACTCCATATCAACTGTTTAAGCTGGCTAGTATACCTAAAGATTATACCAAACGAATTAATTCTTGCTAATCAAGTTGCTCTAAATTAATTAGGGAGTGTACTTACCTATACCCGTTCCACTTGAAGATGCAGGATTCAGCTGGAATTAGAAACGCCTTTAGGCAAGGCATTGATTGAAGAAAATAGTTATTCTATTGTCGAAATCAATAACACAGCATAAAGCGTTTCTAAACCAGCCCTTTGGGGAAGCCTGAGCAAAGCATATTCTCCTGAATAACCCTTAACAAAAAAATGTGCCTTGATTCTGATTCGCTCAGGGTTCCTGAAACGAGCTTCTTCATGTGGAACGGGTATATAACTAACGCTCAAAGATGGTATCAAGAATAATAGCCGAGTTGGTTCTTTCTACGCCATCAGTTGAACAGACCATATTGAGCACTTCGCTCAGCTTTTCTAAAGTGCTGGCTTGAATGGTAACCAGTAAATCATATTCACCACTTATCGAATGAATATGACTAATTTGGTGAACTTTTCTCAAAGCAATACAAATAGTTTGTCGTAAATTGGGTTTTACTTTTAACGAAACATTAGAAGAAATTAAGCCACTGGTATAGGCGCTGTCGAGCACAACGCTGTATGCCTTAATGACATTATTATTTTCAAGCTTATTAAGTCGGTTTTGTATTGCTGTTCTAGAAACCCCTGTTGCTCTGGCAATATCTGAAACACTTGCTCTAGCATTGAGTCGTAAAATTGACAGCAATTCTTCATCTTTTTCGGTTAACAAACTACACTCCACATTACTGCATATATTCAAATTATAGCTACTAACTTACATTTTGACATCTTAATATGTCAATTTAACTATAAAAAAGGTCATATCACCAAGTAGTGTCACTTTATTGTAGTTAGGTCTGAGCAGATAATATAACTATTGAACATTAATAATTCTTTAAGGAATTCACATGACTGGTTCTGTATCTACAAAAGGTTTTTACACGCACTTAACTTCACAAATAGAGCAAGTAAAAGAAGATGGCTTGTATAAAGCTGAGCGTATTATTACTACTGCTCAACAGCCTCAAATAGCCGTTAATACCGGTGAAGAGGTGGTAAATTTTTGTGCCAATAATTACTTAGGTTTAGCCAATCATCCTGAATTAATTGCTGCGGCAAAAACTGGCTTAGATGAGCATGGTTTTGGTATGGCATCGGTACGCTTTATCTGTGGTACACAAGATATCCATAAGACGTTAGAGCAGGGCATCAGCGAGTTTTTAGGCATGGAAGATACTATTTTGTACTCTTCTTGTTTTGATGCCAATGCCGGTTTATTTGAAACCTTATTAGGACCAGATGACGCTATTATTAGTGATGCACTAAATCATGCGTCTATTATTGATGGCGTACGTTTATGTAAAGCTAAACGTTTCCGTTATGCCAATAATGACATGGCTGCGTTAGAGCAAAGCTTGATTGAAGCTGATGCTGCTGGCGCACGTTTTAAGTTAATTGCTACCGATGGCGTTTTCTCAATGGACGGTGTTATCGCCAATTTAAAAGGTGTTTGTGATTTAGCTGATAAATACGATGCTATGGTAATGGTTGATGATTCACATGCAGTAGGTTTTGTTGGTGAACAAGGCCGTGGTAGTCATGAATACTGTGAAGTTATGGGCCGTGTAGACATCATCACGGGCACTTTAGGTAAAGCAATGGGCGGCGCTTCAGGTGGTTTTACTTCAGCGAAAAAAGAAGTGGTTGAATGGTTACGTCAACGTTCACGTCCTTACTTATTTTCTAATTCACTTGCACCAGCAATCGTAAATGCATCATTGAAAGTACTTGAGTTACTAGCCCAAGGCGATGCTTTACGTAAAACCTTAAAAGATAATGCCGCTTATTTCCGTAACAGTATGGAAGCTGCAGGTTTTACTTGTGCGGGTGCGGACCATGCGATTGTGCCGGTAATGCTAGGTGACGCTAAAGTTGCTAGTGCCATGGCTGACCGTTTATTAGCTGAAGGCATTTATGTTATCGGCTTTTCTTTCCCTGTAGTACCTAAAGGGCAAGCACGTATCCGTACACAAATTTCTGCTGCTCATACTAAAGCGCAGTTAGACCATGCAATTGAAGCCTTTATCCGTATTGGTAAAGAAATGGCTGTGATCTAACCGTTGAAAATTAATAAGACAGAGAGCGACAATGAAATCTTTAGCTAAATTAAAAGCAGAACCGGGCATTTGGTTAACCCGTACTGAAAAACCAAAACTAGGTCATAATGATCTGCTGATAAAAATTAAAAAAACGGCCATTTGTGGTACAGATATCCACATTTATAATTGGGATGAATGGGCACAAAAAACAGTGCCTACGCCTATGGTTGTTGGGCATGAATACGCGGGTGAAGTCGTTGGTATCGGTCAAGAAGTTAAAGGTTTTAGTTTAGGTGACCGGGTTTCTGGTGAAGGCCATATTACTTGTGGCCATTGCCGTAATTGTCGTGGTGGCAGAACTCATTTATGTCGTAATACCGTTGGTGTTGGTGTAAATCGTGCGGGTTCATTTGCAGAGTATCTAGTGATACCTGCATACAATGCCTTTAAATTACCTGACGAAATTTCTGATGATTTAGCGGCCATTTTTGACCCTTTTGGTAACGCAGTGCATACCGCATTATCATTTGATTTAGTTGGCGAAGATGTACTAATCACCGGTGCAGGTCCTATTGGTATTATGGCTGCAGCCGTTGCAAAACATGTAGGTGCGCGTCATGTTGTTATTACCGACATTAACGAATACCGTCTTGATCTAGCGAGAAAAATGGGTGCTACTCGTGCTGTTGATGTGAGTAAAGAAAGCTTAAAAGATGTCATGACCGATTTGGGGATGACCGAGGGTTTTGATGTTGGTATGGAAATGTCAGGTGTTCCTATGGCGTTCACTAGCATGTTAGAAAACATGAATAATGGTGGTAAAATTGCCATGCTGGGTATTCCTGGTAGCGATATGGCGATTGATTGGAGCCAAGTTATTTTTAAAGGACTTACCATTAAAGGTATTTATGGTCGTGAAATGTTTGAAACTTGGTATAAAATGGCAAGTTTGATTCAATCTGGCTTAGATCTTACCCCGATAATTACTCATCACTTCAATATCGACGACTTTCAGCAAGGTTTTGATATGATGCGTTCAGGTCAATCAGGCAAGGTCATTTTAGATTGGACCTAAATTCGTTATACTAGCTGTTGAGAAACGTAATCTATTGGTAGTTGTTAATAGATTACGTGTCATTAAAGCCTAAAATATAACGAATGTACTGCCAACAAGGCAGTAATAAAATGAGGAATACATAGTGTCAGAGAATAGTTTTAAGCATATGTCAGTGAGTGACTTACAAGAAGTGATGGCAAATAAATCACACGTTGTTGTCGATATTCGAGACGCTAATTCTTTCGCAAATGGTCGAATTGCAGAATCAATTCATTTAACCAATGAGTCACTACCTGATTTTTTACGTGAAGCCGATTTAGATGCGCCTGTCGTTGTTTGTTGTTATCACGGAATTTCTAGTCAACAAGCGGCAGAATTTTTGATCAGCCAAGATTTTACCGAAGTCTACTCTCTTGACGGTGGTTTTACTCAATGGCAAACACAGTTTCCTGACAATATAGAGCGATAATTACTGATGACAAGTGAGTCTGCTGAGAATATGGATACGCTACAGCCACTGGTTCAACTTAAAGATCATAATATTGCTTTGTTATTTAGTAATTATTTACAATCTTTAGGTATTCAAGCACAGCTCAAATCAAGCCAAGAAGATGGCCATGTAATTTACTGCCCTGAAGATAAAATAGCACAAGCAAAAGTAGAGTTTGATGCTTTCATCTTAAAACCCTATGACGACAAATATCAACAAGCGGCATGGGATAGAGGCGAAACAGTCACCTTAAATTCAGGTGATTTCAGCTTATTGGACAGTTTTAAAGATAGCTTTTTAGCCCATGCAGGCATTGTTACTTTACTGGTTTTTGCCCTTTGTTGGTTAGTCTTTCTCTTTAGTGAACTTGGTTGGGCACAAACGCTTTTTAATACCCTACAGTTCTACCCTCAATTATCAATTGATGCTTTATTAGCGGATCCGATACGCTTGATTGGCCCTGCATTTTTTCACTTTTCTTGGCTGCATATTGTTTTTAACACCATGTGGTGGTGGCAATTGGGAGGCAGTATTGAAAAAACGTTAGGTAAATCAACACTCATTAATCTACTGCTGCTCTCTGCTATTGTTTCCAACGTAGGGCAATATTTAGTGTCAGGTTCAAATTTTGGTGGTTTATCTGGCGTGGTATATGCGCTGGTTGGTTTTGTTTGGTGGTTTGGTTACTTAGCCCCAGACCGAGGTTTGTTCCTTGCTAAGCCATTGGTTGGTTTTTTACTGTTCTGGTTAGTCCTTGGATTTGTTGATTTATTACCGGTTAATGTAGCTAATACCGCACATTTACTCGGTTTACTCTCAGGGTGTTTTCTTGCTGTGTTCACTGTAAAGGTGATTGGAGTAAAGGGTAAAAAATAGTGCAAATGAAGGCACAGTAACAGCTTTTTATTACCAGAAGCTTGTTATACCAATTGCACTAAAGAAGTGATCATTTTCAGATGGCTTAAATATCCAATAACAGCGTTACTTTCAATCCCAATAGCCAGCTATTGCTCAATCAAGCGCCTTGGTCTTGAACATTTATCCTCACAGCTTATTTTAAAGTGAAAGCTGTAACCTCATTTAATACAAATGGTATTACTTGTTAATAAATGTTTGTTAGTTATCTAACCATTGAGTAAAAAGTAGCTTTTTGATGAGTGGTTCGCCAGTTTCTTTGATTAATAACTCTTTTACTTGTTCTTCACACTCTAACTGAATTTCCGCACGCCCTTTGATCGATTTTACTTTGGCTTCAGATTGCTGGCCAATGATATTAATAATGGCGTCACGTAATAAAGGTGAGTGATGTTCAACTATGGTTAAGTTATCGCCTTCAACCATTAATTCAACAGTTAAACGCACATAACCCATCTTCTTTTTTACCGCGACATAATTGGTGACAATATCAGGCTCAAAGCCAAAGTAAGCATAATCACTTGCTTTTGCTTGAGAAACGCTTGCACTTAACGTGAGTAAAAGGGAAAAGAAAAATAGGTTTTTAAACATAAAAATAATAGTCGATTGGGAATGATTAAACTTATCCTTATCATAACCCGATTTAAACCATTTGCTTGATTATTTTTTATAAAATTAAAATTTTTCTATTCGCCTGATTGAGATAAATGAGTTTACTGTTTAGGTCTGCTACTATAGCGACGATTTTACACCCTATTATTCTTTGAAGTAGTTTTATGAAGCAGCAAATAGTGAACTTTCCTATAACCTTTCCTATCACCTTAACGGGCCAATGGCAGTCACCTAGAACATTGGGTTTCTCATCATTATCTACGCCACTTAAAGATTGGTTGCTCGATGAAGGCTCACTCACGGCCCGCTTAAAAAATCATTGTGATAACTTTCAAGTTAAGATAATTGGAGAGCAACAACAACCCTGTTCAGCTGCAGAGTCCTGTGATTTGATTAAAGTTGGTGAGCCTGTATTAGTGCGTGAGGTCATTTTATATTGTGATGATGTGCCTCAAGTCTTTGCCAGAAGCTTGTTGCCTCTAGCTAGCTTAACGGGTGAAGAACAAATTCTTGCTAATCTAGGAGAGCAGCCACTTGGGCAGGTATTGTTTAATAACCCGTCATTGCAGCGTTTACGACTAGAGTTATCTTCTTTCGATAGTAATTCTAGTGTGGTAGCGTTAGCTGCTAAATTGGCGGCTCAGCACGCAAGCAATAGCTCGCTCGTAAAGGCATCAACAATACCCAAACAAGAACTTTGGGGGCGTCGTTCAATATTCATGTTGGAGAATAAACCCTTGATGGTGGCTGAGGTTTTTTTACCTGATGCTTTTGCTTACGAATAACCTCTCGCACAATAAATAAACACTTAAAAGAAACATATAAATGCTGAAAAGAATTCAACAAAAATGGTTAGCGATTAAGTTAATTACTCGTATGGATAAGCCTATTGGTACTTACCTTTTATTATGGCCAACCTATTGGGCATTATGGATTGCTAGCGATGGTTGGCCAAACATGCATATATTGTTGGTTTTTAGTTTAGGTGTTTTTATCATGCGTAGTGCTGGTTGTGTAATAAACGACTACGCGGATAGAAAAATAGATGGCGAGGTTGAACGCACTAAAAATAGGCCACTTGTTAATGGCATGATGACCCCTAACGAAGCCATTAATTTATTTGGTATCTTAATTGGTATGGCATTTGGTTTGGTGCTAATGCTGAGCTGGCCAACTATTTACCTCTCTGTTGTTGCGGTATTTCTAGCGGCAATTTACCCTTTTATGAAGCGTCATACTCAACTGCCTCAACTATTTTTAGGTGCAGCTTTTAGTTGGGGCATGATAATGGCATTCTCAGAAGCGCAAGGGGAAATACCTTTGGTAGCTTGGTTGCTGTTTACGGCTAACCTATGCTGGACGGTTGCTTACGATACTATGTATGCCATGGTTGATAGAGATGACGACCTTAATATTGGGGTGAAATCTACTGCTATTTTATTTGCAGAAAATGATAAGCGCGTTATTGGCTTTTTACAGTTAATGACCTTGGCATTATTATGGACAGTCGGCGATATTTTAGCGTTTGGTTGGCCGTATCAACTATGCCTTATTGGGGCTGCAGGCTTGTTTAGCTATCAACAGTTATTGATTGTTAATAGAGAACGAGATGCTTGCTTCCAAGCCTTTTTGCATAATCACTGGGTTGGCTTAGTTGTATTTGTTGGTATTGCAATTGAGTATTTATAGCGTTGTAGTTTAGTTATTCGTTATTAGTTTGGCGAACTCATCAAAGGGAAGCGGGCCGCTAAAATAGAAGCCTTGGAAGTGAAAACAACCAAGTTCTTTCAAACAGTTCAATTCTTCTTTTGTTTCAACACCTTCTGCCAGTATGTCCATGTTAAGGGTTTTTCCTAAGCTAATAATCATGCTGGCAATGGCTGCACTCTCGCTACTTTTCGCTATGTTAGTCACAAAGGATCGATCTATTTTTAATACGCTTGCAGGAATGCGTTTTAAGTAGGTTAGAGAAGAATAACCGGTACCAAAATCATCAATAGCGCAATCAATAGAGTTTTCTTTTAACGAGGCAATTAACTTGATTGAATCTTCAATATTTTCTACCAGAAGATTTTCGGTTAACTCTAACGCTAACCGTTTAGCAGGGATGTCATTTTTCTTCACAGCGTTGAGGACAATCTCTTGAAAATCATGCTGGATTAATTGCTTAGCGCTGATATTAATCGCTATTTTATTGAAACTATCAGGTAGTGATAATTGTTCCAGTTTTTTAATGTCACGGCAGGCTTGCTCTAATACCCATTGACCAATGGCGAGAATGAGATCGCTTTCTTCTGCGATAGGGATATAGACTGCAGGCGATTCCTTACCATGAACAGGGTGTTGCCAACGTAATAATGCTTCAGCACCAATAATGTCACCATAATGATTATATTGCGCCTGATAGTATAATTCAAAATCGCCTTGTTCTAACCCTTGCTTCATATCATCAACATAAGCCAAGCGTCTTTTTATTTTTTCAGACATGACTCTTTGATATTGCTTACCTCGCTGGGTTTTAGCCCGTTTGGCTTCGTACATGGCAATATCGGCAAATTTAATAAGATTATTCACGGTACTGCTTTGCAGCGGAAAAAGCGCATAGCCGATACTGCAAGTGAGTTTGTATGAATTAGTGTCGATAACAAAAGGAGCGGTAAGTAATTGATTAATTTGTGCTATGAGGAGGTTAATTGTTTCTTGGTAATCCTCCTTGATATTCTTTAATAGAATAATAAATTGATCCCCGCCAAAGCGGCCAATATCTATATCTTCACTGCTTAATGAATGTAGCCTATGGGCTAAAGTGAGTAATATTTTATCGCCGACAGTATGACCCATAGCATCATTTATCGGTTTGAAACGGTTTAGATCGATAAAAAGAACACTACCCATCTTGTTGTTAATGTGAGCATCTTCTATAGCATTGCTCAGTAGATGATTTATATGCTGGCGATTAAACAAACGCGTTAATCCATCGTGTTGTGCTTGGAAGGCAACCTTTTCTTCGATCAGTTGCCTAGAGTGCACTTCTTTAACGAGGGAGTCATGTACTATAGAGGTATAACAACTAGTTGCTAGCTTTTGTAAAATTGGCTGTAGTGCTTTTTGTACTTCATCAGCTAGAGCATAGTGAGTTTCAAAAGTGAGTAAGCCATATTCTGGAATAATAAAACCAAATAAATATTGTCCATTGTCACATTGAAAAGAAATGCTTTTTTGGGTGTTATTGAGCTGTCGTGCAAAGTTTGTAAGTATGGAGCTTTTCGACCAGGATTGACCCCGCTTATTTTTTGGAATACTTAAAAAATGTTGATAACTTGTACCCTTAAGCGGAAGTGATTTGCTAGGCATACCAGACTGATCACAATAGACATAGATATGTGCACTTGTTAAATCGAGGCGATTAAAACAGACCTTTAAAAAAATTTTCAACATGGCCTTTAAGTCAAGCTTGTTACCAATAGCCATGGCTAGCTCATGTTGTAGTGAAATAAGAAACAGTGCTTTATTCATACCTGCCTAGTTGCTACCAAGAGCTAATTACAATTGATTTATTGAGAAGACGAATAGCGCCACTTTGACTATTGGCTATTTCCCCTAACGAAAGTACCCCGAATAATGCACCTGAATGGCAATGTTCAGCGATGACATTGAGTTCCTTTTCAAACTCATCTTCCATAAATAAGGCCCTGCTAATGCAATCGAAGACCATAGTTGTTGCAATTGTTGTCTTGTTCAGTTTAGAAAGTAAGGAGACCGCTGCTTTTTCTGTTGAGGCCACTAAGCTATCTATATTACCTTCAAGTAAATACACCATTGAATTAATTGGGATATTACCAAAACATTGTAAGTGATTATTTTTAGCTAAAATAGGGTCGCGAACAATTATATTATTATTGATATCCTTAATACCTAATGGAAAATTCTTAGCAATATCAAAAAAATCAGTATTATTGAACTTGTATGCGGTGGCATTTTCAATGGTTTGGCAATAAACCTCATAAGCAGGTTGATAATTTAAGCTTTGAACAGTTTGCCCTTGTGCTTCAGACACCAAAAAGGGCTCGTCAAATGTCTCCCAGCCATGCGCCACGCTGGTATTAAGTGTTGTTGGTAGAGCGACTAATAGAATAGCATCGCTATGAACACCTGAGTTGGTAAAGATGCAATGGCGTTGGATAAAGTCTAAATTGCCGGCACCACCGCCAGCAATATTGATCCCGTGGTCTAAATGTTCAAAAAGACAATCAATAAAGCCTTCAATGTTGCTTATTAGCGCATCATAAAACATCAAAAAATCATCTTGCCCACAGAAGTTATTCTTTTCTTGAAGTGTCGAGGTAATGAGTTCTTCTAAGCAACTTTCATGTGTTACTTGATTAAGTTGAGAGAACAGGGTTACATCAAATGTTTCTTTAAAGCCAACTATCAATGCGCCTTGTTTAATTAAGTCGCCTTTTAGAGTCAGCATAGGATAAATGCCACCAAAGAGCTTTAGTGGGCACGCATGAAATAGAGCGTTGAGTTCTTCTTCAGGGTAATTGTTTTGGCTACACGTAAGTACTAATAAGCTTTCAGCGCCACTATTTTGGGCGAGACTTAAACCGCTTTTAAAATCACTTAAAGCATCGCTTAGTGTATGCCAAATGAATAACTCAGTTGCCATCTTATTGTATCTCTTGGTTTTTTTATTATTATTGTTTTACTGCCCTTGGCATAATGCCTAAGTTATTTATAGAAAACTAGTGTTAATTAGTGTTATCGCTTCTAGCGCGCTTGTTTATTCGCTAATAGTCGTTAGGCTAGACAATGGATGATGTAACTACTATATATTTAGTTACGCTGTTTAATAAAAGTACGGTATAAGCTTAAGTTCTAATATAAAAAGACGTTCTCATATAAAAATAATTAATGACAATAAGTTAAAGGGAAGCACAGATGAAAAAATCAATTTTCGTAAAAGCTGCACTGGTAGTGTCGCTTGGATTATCCTCGCTGGGGCTTTCAGCTTTAGCCCATGCTGACGATGATAAAAAATATCGTTGGCGCTTAGCTGAAACTTGGGGACCTAATTTTCCTATTTTTGGTGATGCCACTAAAAATATGGCCAAAATGGTAAAAGAAATGTCAAATGGTCGCCTGACCATTCGCATTGATTCTTCGAATAAGCATAAATCTGCATTGGGTATTTTTGACTTTGTAAAAAGTGGTCAATACCAAATGGGCCATTCTGCTTCCTATTATTGGAAAGGTAAAAACTTTAATACCATGTTTTTTACTACCGTACCTTTTGGCATGATAGCTTCTGAACAACATGCTTGGTTCTACTACGGTGGCGGCATGGAGTTAATGAAAAAGGTGTATGATCAATATGGCATCATGTCATTCCCAGGTGGTAATACGGGTAACCAAATGGGCGGTTGGTTCAAAAAAGAAATTAATAGTGTTGAAGACCTGAAAGGTTTGAAAATGCGTATACCAGGTTTTGCTGGAGAAGTATTAGCAAAACTCGGTGCCAAGCCAACAAACATTCCATCAGGTGAGCTTTATACTGCCTTGGAACGTAACACTATTGATGCATTAGAGTGGGTTGGTCCTTCTTTAGATTTACGTATGGGTTTTCATAAAATAGCACCTTATTACTACACAGGTTGGCATGAGCCAGGTACTGAGTTGCAATTTATGGTCAACCAAAAAGCCTACAACACCCTACCAAAAGACTTACAAAAAATATTAACTGTTGCTATGAAAGCTGCCGCTTATGATATGTATTCGCAATCGATGCATGCTAGTGGTGTGAACTTAGCCTCAATGAAAAAAGATTACCCGAATGTGCAAATGCGCTCATTCCCTAAACCGGTAATGGAAGCCATTGTGCAAGCAAATGATGAGTTATTAGAGGAATTTGCTGCTAAAGATCCTATGACAGCAGAAATTCTTAAATCGCTAAATGATTATAAGCATCAGGTACGGGCTTGGACTAATTTATCAGATAGAGCCTATCTGGATAATTTTGATGGCAAGTAATATTTGTTATTAGTATGACAAATTGTTTAAAAAATAAAATCAGTGGGCATATTTAACCCACTGATTTTTATTACTAATGGGTGCATTCCTACATTGCATTGGTAAGGTAGTATTACTAACTGAGAAATTAAATGGATAAAGTGTTAAAAATTTCAGGAAAAATTATCGATGTTCTAGGTAATTTTTGTAGTTTGCTTATGATTTTAATGATCATAAATGTTTTTTATGACGTGATCATGCGCTACTTTTTTAATGATGTCAGTATTGGCATGCAAGAATTGGAATGGCACCTATTTGCTGCCATGTTTATGTTTGGCATTGCTTATACCCTAAAAGAAGATGGTCATGTGCGAGTAGATATTTTTTACGAGGCCATGTCAGCGAAAAATCAAGCCTTAATCAATATTTTTGGTTCGTTGGTTTTAGCATTACCTATCACTATACTTACGCTTTATTACAGCTGGGACTATACCTTTGAAGCCTATCAAATGGGTGAGGGTAGTGGAGATCCTGGTGGTTTACCACATCGTTGGATAGTACGAAGCGTTATTCCTCTTTCTTCACTATTTTTGATTCTAGCTATTTTCCATGTGGTGGTGACTCAGTTGAAAACTTTCATTGCGCCAACTCAGCCTGAAACAGGGGAGCAATAATGACAGGTATTGTACTTTTTGCTATTGCCCTCGTGTGTTTATTTCTCGGCTATTCGGTCGCATTTACCTTTGCGGGTGTTTCACTCATTGTTGGCACTATTGTATTAGGGGCAGACTTATTCGCGTTTATGCCTTATCGCATTATGAGCATTATGGAGAACACAATTTTAATGGCTGTGCCCATGTTTATTTTTATGGGGATAGTGTTACAAAAAACAGGACTAGCGGAGCGGTTACTGGAGTCTGCGGCTAAACTCTTTGGCGGTATTGCCGGAGGTGTTGCCATTTCTACTATCATTGTGGGTGCTTTATTAGCGGCATCAACGGGTGTAGTGGGGGCGAGTGTTGTCGCTATGGGGGTTATTTCCTTACCCGTAATGTTAAAAAACAACTACCATCAACCTACGGCAACGGGTGTAATTTGCGCGTCTGGTACCTTAGGACAAATTATTCCGCCTTCGATAATTTTAATTATTTTAGGCGATGTTATGGGAGTGCCCGTTGGCGACTTATTCCGAGCGGCCGTTCTGCCAGGAATGCTACTGGTTGTTACTTATGTCATATACATCTTAATTTTAGGCAAATTTAAGCCTGAATTTGTACCACCGTTAGTTGTCACTGAAAACAAACGTGAACTGCTAGTACAGGCACTTAAAGATATTGTACCGCCTCTAGTACTTATTTTAACCGTACTTGGTTCTATTTTTGCTGGTATCGCCACACCAACAGAATCTGCCGCCATCGGTGCAGTTGGTGCCGTTATCTTATCGATATTATATGGCAGCTTTTCTATTGGCAAAATGCATGAAATTTCAAAAGAAACAGTAAAAGTTACTTCAATGGTTTTTGCGGTATTAATTGGCGCCACGGCATTTTCTATGGTGTTTAGTTATTCGGGCAGCGAGTATCTCATTGAAGAGTTTTTTATGGAGCTCCCCGGTGGTAAATGGACATTTATTGCATTGGCGATGTTCGCAATTTTGATTCTAGGCTTCTTTATCGATTTCATTGAAATCGCTTTCTTAGTGGTACCAATTTTACTGCCTGTTGCAATAGCGTTAGATATTAACTTAGTGTGGTTTGCTATTTTAATTTCTATGAACTTACAAACTTCATTTTTAACACCACCCTTTGGTTTTAGTTTATTTTATCTCAAAGGTGTAGCGCCGAAATATCTTAAAACCACCACGATATATAAAGGAGTGATCCCCTTTATTTTGATGCAAATAGCCGTGTTGCTATTAGTGGTGTTTTTTCCTGAGTACTTAATTATTTCTTAACTAAGACATCTACTCTTACAGTAATACAATAATGTTTTATACCGGCATAGTGCTGGTATAAAACATTTATTTATTAGGCACTTTAAATTTAGCCTGTACCCTCTCCATATGCTCTCTAAAACTTTTATCAAACTTACTTTCACCACAAGCAAAAGAAGCCGTTGTTGCATGCACAGGGCTGCCTAAGACTTGTTCACGATATATAGTACAAGTGCCGTTGTCATTTTTGGTGATAGAGCCGACATGGGAGCTGCTGGTATTAAGTTTCTGCCGCTGCTCAACCGTGAGTGGCACTATGGTTTTTGGCACTGGAAAGGGCTCTCCATCCATCTCTGAAGTAGATCGCGGTTGAGTTAGCTCAGAAAAAGCTTGTTCGCGTTGTTGGTTATCTAGTTTTTGCCTTAAGCGTGATAAACGGTCATAACTAGAAAAGCTACCTCTGCTTGCGCCTGAAACCTTATTTTTAGTTGTCACTGTTTCACTTTTAACAGCATTAGTAACTTGTGTAGAAAGCGTCTTAGTTACTGGCTTAGTTACTGGTTTTTTAGCTTCTGTTGTTGAACGTTCAGTTTGGACAGTTTTTTTAGGGGCGGCTTGCTTTTGTTCAATCTTTTGTGACGGTTTTTTTTCATTCGTACTTTTTATAACAGTGTTTTGTTTAACTTCGATTTTTTTAGGTGCTGAGTATAAAAAGCTTTTGATTGGTGTGCTCTTAGGTTTATCTAGCTTGATAACCTTAGGTTGTTTTGTTGCACTGTAGATTAATGCCAATAAAAGTAATGAATGCAGTAGTACAGATATAACAATGGCAGTGTAAGGTCCTTTTAACACAGTGTATTCAGTTCTTTTAATGTTAATGAATAATACTATAGACCAAAAAAAACACCACTGGTTCAATACACTGTGGTGTTTTCGTTATACCAATCAGAATAAGAAAGTGTCACTTCTTTATGCTGATTGGTCTTAAAGCAGTAAAAGGCTTAACGAGCAATACTTTGCAGTACTTCAATATCCACTAAATTAATTACAGTGGCTTTTAATTCAGCCATGCTATCACTGGTGACTAGCAAGCCGTCGTCATTGAGATCAATATAACCTTGCTCACGAATAGTGGCAATTAACGTAGATTGAGCACGTTTGTCGATAAATTCAGGCGCATTAATATTGTTTAATACCGATAAACGTTTAGCAATCGCCACAACCTTAGTTTCTAAATCACGCTTACTTAAAGGCGCTAAACGACTTGCAAGTGAGGTAATAATCGCGAGGCGTTGCAAACTCTCGTCGATACACTCAGCCATGGCGTGTACTCGACTGAGTAGCCCTAGATCGTCAGTAAGTGACCAAAAACCAGCTTTACTTTGCTTAGCGATTTCCATCTCTTTTAGTACCGTAAGGGCCCGTAAGGTTTGCTGTTCAACGTGCTTGTTATCTTGATAGAGGTATAAATCTTCTTTGAGTAATGCAGTTAAGTTTTGAACTTTTAACACTAAGTCGTCTTGATTGATTTTACTATGCTTATCAAGTAAGCGGCAAACCATGGCTGGTACCACATAAGTATGCAAAATATTATTACGGTAATAGCGCATCTCTAAATTAGCGGTTTCAGAGAGTGAAACCAAGCTGCCAAAACTATCTTCAGTAATCGTTACTTTATTAAGAGAAATAACGTGAGTTAGTAACTCTGCACCTGTCTCTTCAGGAATAGTAAGTTGTTCACTAAAGGGGGCTTGGCGCTGTATATTTAAGAAAAAATCAAGCTGTGTTTCTAATTCCAATGTAGATAGGGCTTTATTTTTGCTGGCGTGTAGGATCAAGGCAATTAAAGCAACACCATTTAAAGCAGCACTCTTATTTATGTTCTCCATTACTCGGTCAGCAAGTACATTGACCGTCGGTGTTAACCAAGTAGGTTTCTGCGGGTCAATAGGGTCAATAGAGTCTTTCCAATCAGGTACTTGTTTATTTAAAAATTCGTTAATGTTCATCGGTTCACCAAAATTTACATAACCATTTCCATAGTTACGCAAACTCTTAATGGCTTTTAATACACCAAACATCGATTCATTCTTTTTCTCGCTACCACTTAATTCTTTATGGTAAGTGCCTACTTCCATAACATGCTCATAACCTAAGTAAACAGGTACTAGGGTCAGTGGTCTATCAATACCACGTAGTAAGCTTTGAATGGTCATTGCTAACATACCGGTTTTAGGTGCTAGCACTCTACCAGTGCGACTACGACCACCTTCGGTATAATATTTAACACCATAACCACGTTCAAATAAAAGGCCTAAATATTCACGGAAAATAGTGGAATATAAACGGTTACCACCAAAACTACGGCGAATGAAAAATGCACCACCTTTTCTAAATACGGTACCTGCAGGCCAGAAATTTAAGTTAATACCCGCGGCAATCCTTGGCATCACTAGACCTTCTTGTAAAATTACATAAGAAAGTAATAAATAATCCATGTGGCTACGATGACAAGGGACATAAATGATCTCATGGCCATCTTGAGCCAATTTACGTAATACTTTGGCGTTGCTTACCTTAATAGCGCTGTATAAGCGTTTCCATAACCAATGCAAAATTATTTCACCAAAACGTAACCAAGAAACACTGTAGTCACCAGCGATTTCATTCATAATGACTAACGCTTTTTTCTTTATTTCAGCTTCAGAAACTTTTTTGTTTTTTGCTTCATCACTAATAATACGTTTGACTGATGGGTTAGCAAATAAAGCGGTAAACATTTGCTTACGATGCATTAACCTAGGGCCTTTAGCCGCAATGGTTTGACGATGAAAATGGAAGCGAGCAACGCGCAAAAATTTATGAGCAGCAGCTTCATCGCTACCATGGTTGTCAGAGATATTACGTAAAGAAAAAGCTTCGCTAAATCGCACTAAAGTATCACGACCTAAAAATAGAACGATGAAGAATTTTCGTAACCAATTAGGCGATTCTTGATCGGCTAGCAAAGTACCTATATTAAGGTTCTTACGTTCTTTAGTCGGCGTTCTTCCCCAAATTAAATTGGCTGGGATTAACTTCGCATCGAGATTTTCATCAATGACATGTTGATTTAATAGCGCTAAACCTTGTGCTGTTGCCGTTGTTTTGCTGCTTTTACGCCATGAACAAAGTGGTGTTGATTTTGCCAAGCATAAAGTGCGATTAAAGTTTTGGCCGTTAATCGTTACTCTCCCAAGAGGATCTGGAAGATTTTGTTTCAGACAGGCACTTTGCAACGCTAAAAGGTCAGATGCCGATTGATGACGAACAATGTAAAAAATAGGCTGATTTGGCTGATCTGTAATATTTTGACTGTCCGTAATAATTTTACAACGAACCAGTAACTTAAGAGGAAATTTTAATAATAAGTAGAAAAAAGAACGTAAGGCCAACATGTTGTATCGCTCGGTTTAGTCATTAACAGCTATAAAAGTTGAATTTTAACATCATTAGTCAAAATTGTCTTGGTTTGTGGAGAATACCAATCCGTATAAGAAAGTGCTGATTTTTCTTGTTCTAATATTGCTCACACCTTTCTAAGTGTGCACTTCTTCATACAGAGTGGTATATAGTGGTATATAGTGGTAGCACACTATTATTAGTGGATTAAATGCCTTTAATTTCAGGAGTTCACATTGAAGAAAATTGCCGTATTTGTCGATGTACAGAATATTTATTACACCACCCGAGATACCTTTGCTAAGCAATTTAACTACCGCTTATTATGGCAAGAATTGATGGCACAAGGCGAGATCACTATCGCCAATGCTTATGCTATACAACGTAGTGATGATCAACAGCATAAATTTCAAAAAGCGCTTAAACATATTGGTTTTGACGTTAAGTTAAAGCCTTATATTCAACGTCGTGACGGTTCGGCTAAAGGCGATTGGGATGTCGGTATTACTATCGATATTATGGAAGCTGCAGCCGAGGTTGATACCGTGATCTTACTTTCAGGGGATGGCGATTTTGATTTGTTACTACGAAAAGTACGCGAAAAATATGGCGTGTCTACTGAAGTTTATAGCGTGGAGAACTTAACCGCAAAATCTCTAGTTGAAGCAGCGGATATTCATCATAAAATTGAGCAAAGCCTTTTATTGTGAGCTAAGTAGTTGAAGCTCTAAATCATGTCAGAGTGTTATTTCTAGTTTTTAGTTTATGCTTTTTCACGAGGTAGGCTGTCAATATAAGGGCAATAACAAATAATGTTGCGCTAGCAATTAATTCATTTTGTGCCCCTAAACGTATACCACTGCCGGCAAGCGAGAATATAACCATTTGTGGGATAAAACCGACAAAAGAACCACTAACATAAGCGGGCATTGAGACCTTGCTAACGCCTGCAATAATATTGGTTATAAAATTACTTCCTAAAGGTAATATTCGAATCACAATCGCTTTCAAAAAGGTTTGGTCACCAAGAAACGCGGATAACTGTGCAAGCTTACTAGGGTATTTACGGGTAATGCAATCCCTCAACAAATAACGAGCGATACTAAAAGTGATGAAGCAGCCGAGCGTGGCTGCCAAGGTGGCAACAAATATGCCTATGAATGCACCTAAATTAATGCCCGCAACTAAAGCGGCAATTTGTCTGGGTAAACCTACACTGGTTGCCAAGGATAAAAAAACAAACAGTAACCCTGCATTGAAAAAAATTGAACTGTCGTCTTTCTGCCAGTTTAGTTTTTCAACCAAGTTGATTGTCCAGTTACTTAAACTGAAACCACTTTCTGTTGTGGTCGGTATTGCGCTTAGAGATGGCGAAAATACTGGCGTATGAATCAGCCATTGATATAAACCTGTCGCGATAATAATTATTATGATGAGGCTCGCCAGCATTTTAGTGGTCGATAAACGGGCGGAAAATAAGAGAAACTTGGAAAGCATAGTTATACCAAATGAATTAATGATTAAGTGCTATTTATACCCGTGACCATTCAAAATGCATGTTTCAGTGGGAGAAAAAAACGATTTAGACAAGGCATTGATTGCAGATAATGGTTGTTCCATTGACAAAATCAATAACGAAGTATAAATCGTTTTTAGCCCCATCGTAGAAGTGCATGAGTAAACCTATTTCATTGTTGCGTCAAATAAATAGGGAATGACCATGATTTAATTAACGCGCCTCAAACTAGATTTTCTCAAGCACTCTGAATCGAGCATTTTGAATGATTACGGGTATATACCTTGTGAAATAATCCAAGCATTGAATGATATTACTTTGATTATCTGCTTTAATTTTTTTCTACGCACTTTTAAAATCATAAGTTTAATTAAAATGGTATAACTTGGTTTTCGCTTGCTCAAATTCATCAGCAGTTAAAAAACCTTGTTGTCGTAGCTTAACTAATTTTTCTAATGCGTTTACCAAATCAGTTTCTACTCTGGCTAATTCTATCGCTGCAGTGTCATGACTGTCAGATAACGTGATTACCTCGTCATTTCTTTGAGATTTAGTCACTTCTACTATTTTTTCAGGTGCTATCACATCGATTACTGAATGAAGCCGAGTTGCTGGGCGAATAATCGATGCTTGTTTGTGTAGCGGAGTATCATCATGAGTTTTATGTTCAGTATGCGCTGCATCAGTAGTCAATGTAGGTTTGAAAGAACGTACTCCTGTTTGCTCGCTATTGATATGTTTGGCAATGATCCAACACCAATCAATGGTCTCATCGACCACGGTAAAGTAACCTTTTTTAGTTATTCTATCGCTGCCTTTGCGTAAATATAAACAAATTATGTGTTTCTTTTTTGATTCGGTATGAAGCGCTAAGTTAATACGACGAACTTTGCCGTCGGTCATTTTAGCAATTTGCTCAATATGAAATATTTCGCGTAATGCCTGTTCATATTCTTCGTCAAAGCCGTGTCCTAAGGTGGTATTAATTGTCGCAATAACCAAATCACCAAGCAATATTTGGCACTGATTCACATCAGCTAGTGCAATGACCTTTTCTGCTTCTTTTTCATGGCGTTTAAATAGCTTTATTGATAATTTGTCTTCAGTTAATGCTAGATTAGAAAATTCACGGCGAACGAAGGCCTTAGCCGATTTCTGTTGTGCCTTCATCTGATACAAAATATAGCCGAGAAGCACAAATAGAACTAGAATAAAGAAGAAAGTCAGACCGCTGGGTCCACTTTGTTGGCTTTCTTTTGCGGCTAAACTGATATCTTGTTGAAATAGTTGGTATATAGCACCAGAATCTTCATTGAAAAACAGTAGTTCCCCTCGATTATCACGGTAGAGAGTTAAGTTATTTGCTTGCAATGCTTGTTGCTTTAATAGCCATTCTATTGTTGGAGCAGAAAGTGCTTTTTGCTGTTTAATGGACTGATCGTTCTCAAGTGCTATCTCAGGTGAAATTTCATGTGATAGTGAGTTGAGTTGCCATTGCTTTTCATTTTTTGTTAATAATAATAACTTGTTACGTAATGAAGGTGCATTTTGCCCTCGGTAGACTAATAAACTATTGGCAGCTAATATATTTTTATTTTGATACAAAAACTTTATAGGTGCTTGCTTGCGCCAGTCCTCGCCACCATCACTATAAGATAGCCAATGCCTTACTATGTTATTAAAGTTGTACTGATGTGATATCAATAACTTAGTGGCATATCTATCGGGCCAAATAAATTGGTTTATGTTGCCTGCACCGAATAAATACAGTGCCTTTTCAAATTTTTCATTCGCGTAATAAGGATTGTCGTGAGGTACGCTATAACTTTTGATACCGTTTCGTTGTGGGTGAATACGTAAGATGGCACCTGAATAAAGTGGATGTTGCTTTAGTTCTAGGCTCTGTGACAGTGAGATATAAAGCTGAGCAAAGTCTTCATGCCATGATTTACTGTAAGGATTAAAGTTCAATTGCCTGATTCCGCTTTCTAATGTGGGAATGGCTATTCTTAAAACTTCACGTTGACTTGATTCATCGACTTGCTTGGTTACATTTAACCGCCACTCGGTCACTATGGCATCATAAGAAAGTGGCGTGGTGACAGCAGAATCGTTTAAGCGTTTTCTTTTTCTTTTGTTAATAACTTTTTCAACATGGGCAGTGTAGAAAGTGCCAAAACCTGCTTGATCACGTAATGAAAAGTTAGGATGTAAGGTGAAAGCGGTCAGTTGAAGCATGGATTCTTTAGAAGAAAAAAGCTGTAAATCTAATAATAAAGCAGTGTTATCAGGACTATCTTGTTCCAGCTGATAAATTTTACCTCGCTTATTTGCCAGGTAATAGAACTGACTATTTCCTGGCTGTTCCAGCAGTAACAACCACTGATCGTTTTCTGTTTCTAATTGCGGGGCTTGCGCTATTTTTTGTAATAAATATTGCTTTTCTTTACTGGCACCATTAGCACCACTGACGAAAAACAGACATAAGGAAAAAATAAAAAAGGTCGCGCTCTTTGCGATAAGCATTAAATTGAGTCATCCATAGTTCAGTATTTTGTTAACGAATTTTTATCTTTTTCTTTATGTGCCTTTAAATAAATGCACATTTTTTACTTCAATAAACTGATCTTTGTTAACACCACTGGTGTAACTTAATTTTCCTTCTAACATCAGCTCATCACCAATGTCGCCATGTTCTGCTAGATATTGCGCTTGTTTTCCCCAAACATGAATGGCTCGTTCTACTGACATTGTCTGCCACACTTGCTTATCGGTATTATAGATATGCTGGTTAATGACAATATTTGCTTGGGTAATACTCTTACTTTGTTCGGTTAACATCAGTTTTGGTTTTGATGTTAATTGGGCACTACAATGAATTTGATTGATTGCTTGTGTATAACCCTTGTCAAATTTTTGTACAAAATTTGCGTGTACAATACCTAGGTGATTAGTGCTTTTATCTGTTGATTTTGGTTTGATATTACTTAAATAGCCATGCAGTAAAATTATGTCACCCTTATTGGCATTTAGTAATGCCAATTCGACCAATTCACCTTCTACTTTTACATGATGGTAGCTAGTCCACTCTTTATACTTATTAGTGCTTTTATCTAGCCATTTACTGGATGTAGCTAATACAATTTCAGTCACTGCGGTCGCAGGATTAGCACGATAACGAATATCAGGTGTTGCTACTAAATTACCTAATAAGGTCACGGCACAAAGCTGTGGGTTTGGGCTTTTTGGGTGTTTATTTACAGCATCCGATAATGACAAAAGCTTTCCTGTGATATTAAAGTAAACCAATTACTCAGTCACTTATTATCTATTTGTGTGAATAAAGAGCAAGTTGTTTTATTTTAATATAAATTCAGTGGCAATGTTAATAGGCAGCAAGGAAAAATTTCATTAAAAGTCACTTTACTAACAATTAACTAGCCATTTGAGTGGTTAGTGAAAGACAAAGCTTTATAATGAAGACAATATTATAAAATTAAACCCAAAGAACTTGTCTTTCTTAGGCAAGCATATAGGAAACTAATGAGCCCGATTATTGCCAGCGAACATTTAAGCAACATCGCCCTTGGTTACGTAGATAGCGTAGATAGTGAATACGCTAAACGTCTTGCCAAAAAATGGCAGTTTAACTACCTAGGCCATGTTGCCGCTGCCAGTAAACAGCCAAAACTTGAATTTATGTTGCAAATGCATCATCACGCCTTAGAGCTTTGTAAGTTAGATGAACCTAAGCTGGGCGCTATCAAGGTAGACTTTGTTGAGGGTGCAGTCGCACATCGACGTAAATTTGGTGGCGGTCGAGGCCAAGATATTGCCAAAGCCGTTGGCTTAAAACATGGCTTTAAGCCACATGTTTTAGATGCGACAGCAGGACTTGGCAGAGACGCATTTGTATTAGCTAGCCTTGGTTGTAAGTTAACTTTATTAGAGCGCATGCCTGTTGTGGCTGCACTTCTAGATGATGGGATTGAGCGCGCAAAACTAAATCATGAAGTTGCCGATATTGCCAATAACATGCAGTTAATTCACGGTTCATCACTAGAAGAAGTCGACTTAGCTACTGAACCTGATGTCGTGTATTTAGATCCAATGTATCCGCATCGTGAAAAATCCGCAGCGGTTAAAAAAGAAATGCGAATTTTCCAATCACTTGTTGGTGAAGACCTTGATGCAGATGATTTACTTGAACCAGCATTAGCGTTAGCAAAATATCGCGTTGTGGTAAAACGTCCAAGTTATGCACCGCCACTGGCAAATAAAAAACCATCGATGAGCATCAATATGAAAAAAAATCGCTTTGATGTTTATGTTAAACAGGCAATCCCAAAACCTACTTCTTAGTACCGTCATTTCAAACTTTACATAAATACGTCACAATTATGTAACCTTACTGTCATAAAAATGAGTGACTATTGCCTTTATTTACTTCAAAGGCATTCATGCTATGCGCGTCTCTAGCTTTTCCCGTTTGTCTGTGACGGCAATCAGTGTTTTTACCGCTATTTTTATGGCAACTATGTATCACGTAGGTGAATCGTTAAGTGAAAGTCGGGCGCAGTATAAAGGCTATCAGGCACTTATTTCTTTAACAACGGTTAAGTTTAATCGCACTATTGTTGAGTATTTACAAACCGGTGATGCGGCTTTGTTAAACAAGGCACAAAAACAACTTACTAGTATTGTGAAAAATACTTATAGCTTAAATATCGATAAACTCTCTAAGCAAATAGACTCGCAAGCACAGGCACTCGCCAATAATATTGATACCAAATTTCGTGCTATGGGTAAACTCAGTGGTGACCCCTTAGTGCTCTTGCGTAATGGCGAACAAGAAATGCTCGCGCTTAATAACGATTTATCGCAATACGTACAAAAGACTCAAATACTATCGTTAAAACAGCAGTTAAATTACCTTATTACAACGCAGGCTGTAGGAAAGTTAATTGCAGACTTAGTGAGTGCTAGAGAAGCTATTTTTACCCAACAACTATCAAATACCCAATCGATAAACCCTCTTCTAAAAGAGCTTCAAAGCTTAGGCCGTTTCTTATCAACACAACCTGCGTTAGCTATTTATGCAGAAGGTGATGAAGACATTCTTGATGAAAGTGAAGATTTACTCGGTGATGAAGAAGAAAAACAAGATCTGAGTCTTGAAGCCATTAATGAATTACAGTCATTATTCAATCGTTATCAACGAGAACTGCAAAATACCCTAGCTCAACAGCAACAACGAAAAATGGGCTTTGCACTGTTGGCTGAGCAAGTGGGCAATATTGAAAAAGCGATCATGGAAGGTGAAGCGAATATTTCACAACAGCAAGAGAAAATGAATGAACAGCTTTATATTATTGTCATCGGGCTGCTTATCTTTTTAGTGATATTTCTCTTAGTAAATTATTGGCTGCAGCGTAGTGTTATTCTGCAACCGTTACGTAATTTACGTGATAGTTTTGTGCAATTAGTCGGGCAGGGAAAAGTAGACAATATTATCAATATTGATAAAAGAACGGAATTTGGTGAGATCTCCACTAGCTTTAATCATATGGTTAATAAGCTAGCGCAAGATGATAAAGATAAAGCACAGCAATTAGACTTAGTCGCTAAAGCATTAACGACAATGGAAAGCCAAGTCAAAAGCATTTATCAGTCATCGCATACCACCAGCGAGCATGTCCAAGGAGCAAGAAAAATTATGGAAGCCTTAGGTAGGGCAACCGAAACAGTGAATACCCTATCAGGTCAAGTCGTTAACAATGCCCAGGCAACCAAACAAGCAATGGAAGTAAGTCAGCATCATGTTTCACAAGTACTGGCGGCAAGTGAATCTACCAATTTGGCAGCAAAGGAAAGTAAAGGCGCCATTACTTCACTATTTCATTCGGTTGAGTCGGTTACTTCTATTGTTGATGTGATTAGCGCTATTGCGGATCAAACTAACTTGTTGGCGCTTAATGCCGCCATCGAAGCGGCAAGAGCAGGTGAGCATGGCCGCGGTTTTTCTGTAGTTGCCGATGAAGTACGCCAACTTGCGGGTAAAACCCAGGAATCGCTCAAACAAATTTCAGCACGCTTAAACCAACTACAAAGTGCCAGTAATTCAATTGAAGGTATTATTAACGACATAGAAAAAGCATCAAATAATCAACGTATTATTGCTGATGAATTGCAAGAAACCGCGTTAGCGGTAACAGGACAAGCGCAAGTTTCTGCAACGGTTGCTCAAGATACTCTTGAGCAAATCACCCTGCAACGCACACACTTTATCGCCTTTGAGCAAGCCATGGCCAATGTCGATAAAGAAGTCAGCGACTCACAGCAATTATCGAATGTGATTTCGGTTGATGTCAGTAATCAGGTGAATGATATTGGACTGACACTTAAAAAAGCGTCTTAATAAGTTCAAGTTTGTTAAGCTAGCTATAATTAATTTATACCTGCGTAAACCACTCAGTGATTTATGCAAATTTCTCACAAACTCATAAAGGTGTTTTCATGATCGAACAAAACCAACTAATGCCAGTAGGCGAACTGCAAGAATTAAAAAATGGCGAGATGATCACGCATAATACCGCTGAACTTTTTGCGACTAAAAAGGTGGTGTTATTTGCTGTTCCTGGTGCTTTCACACCAACGTGCTCTGCGGCACACCTACCCGGATATGTAGTTTCAGCAGATGAGTTAAAAGCTAAAGGCGTAGACGCGATAATTTGTTTATCAGTAAACGATGCTTTTGTTATGAATGCTTGGGGTGAGTCGCAAAACGCTGAAAATATTATGATGTTAGCCGATGGTGATGGTAGCTATACTAAAGCACTCGGTTTAAGCATGGATACGGCTACTTTTGGTGGTGTTCGCTCTCAGCGTTACGCCATGATTATAGATAATGGTGAAGTAATCAGCTTGCATGTAGAGGAGCCTAAATCGTTTGAAGTCAGTAAAGCTGAAGTTATTCTCGACCAGCTTTAATGCCTAAATAACGGTTAACGTATTAAGAACGTTCATGAAAGCTGATACTTAAAGCAATCAGTTTAAGAACACGAATAAGAATAATGTACCTTATTAACCACTTGGTTAATAAGGTTTTTTTATGTTTGTAAAATTGAAGCGATACGATTTATTACTTGAATCAATAGTGATAAAAAGGCAGAATTCACCCAATTAAAATCTTTAAGGCAAAATCATGTTAAAAGCTGAAATGGTAGAAAAGTTAAATCAACAACTTAATTTAGAATTTTACTCTTCAAACTTGTACTTACAAATGAGTGCATGGTGTGAAGAAAAAGGTTTTGCCGGTGGTGCAGAGTTTTTACGTAAACATGCTAATGAAGAAATTCAGCATATGAATCGTTTATTTACTTACGTGAGTGAAACGGGTGCTTTACCTATTATTGGTGCTATAGATGCGCCACCACATGAATTTGAAAGCTTAGGTCAATTATTCGAACTAACTTACGAGCATGAGTGTTTAATCACTGAGCGCATTAACTCATTGGCTCATGAAGCATTTACTAATCAAGATTACTCTACGTTTAACTTCCTACAGTGGTATGTTGCTGAGCAACATGAAGAAGAAACGTTATTCAAAGGTATTTTAGATAAAATCAATTTAGTAGGTAATGATGGTCATGCTTTATTCTTCGTTGATAAAGATTTAGCAGAACTAGCCAAAACTGGCAGTAGCAGCATAATGACAGAAGCAAGCGCATAAGCGTTTAACTTTTCTGTTTAACTATACCGCACAATATATTATCTAATTAAATGTCCCCTCAAAAGTGCGAAACACCTTTGGGGGGACATTTTTGTTTAAGCATTAACAGGCGTAGCAAAAGAAGACGTTAAGAATATATATCCCTGTCCCTTAACTGTTTTAATAACAGGGCGCGAAGAAATAACCAATAGCTTCTTTCTTAAATTGGCCATGTGACTATTAATACTTTTATCACAGCTATCAAGCTTACGCTGAAAAATGCGCTGAGCAATAACCTCTCTTGAAACCAACGAACCGGCATCGTTCATAAGTACAGCCAGTAGATTAAACTCTAATCCAGTCGTCGTAACCGACTTACCTAAAAACAGCACAGAACGATTTAAAAAATTTAACTCAACTTGGGCAATGAGCATTTTGTCTGGGGTTACGTGTTTTTCTGTTGTTAACATGCGGCTTACTCTGATTCTTGATCAGGAGTTTGCGTAAACATTGTTGCTTTATAGCCCGTGGGCGAATCTTCACTTGTTTCAAGTATTAAAAATTGCTCTTTGGATTGCTCATTCAGTATTAATTCAAATGAGCTTAAAATGATTGAACTACTATTGTCCTCAGCAACAACAAAAACTTGATAACTGTTGTTTTTTAAGAAAATTGAATTGGTGCTTTTGTAATTTATTTCACGGTTATAAGTGGCAGAGTCTATGATTTCATCTTGTCTAACAAAATAAACAGCTACTTGGGAAAAATCATCAGATTGAATTAAGTTAACTATTTCAATTTCATGCTCGTAAATACTGGTCAGTGAACTATTTTCAACCATCAAAGAGAATAGGTTAACTTCAATTTCATCAATAATGCCATCACCATTTTCATCGATGTTACCATCGTTATCGGTATCGATATATTCTTGCTCAGCATAGAAAAACAGGGTTTTATTGGTGTTTTCAACTAAAGATAATAAATGATTACTTAGTAACGGGATATTGTTCTCAGTATTGGTGAGATCTACGCTGTAGTCACCACTTGCTAAGATTAGTGCATTACTCACTTCACCATAGGGCAGAAAAGCAATCGCAGGGTTATCATCTACACCGTTAATATGTAATGCAAAAGCTTGTTGGTAGTTACTTAGTAACTCATGATTAGCAACGGCATTATAAGCGCTAAATTGTGCTTCAGCTTTATCGTCTACATAGTTAATGACCGTAGAGTCTGACATTATATCTAGCACATAAGGTGATGTGCCCGCACCGCTGTTATCTCTTACAATCATAATATTCTGAGAGCTATAAGCAAAAGGGATACTACTTGATGTGAATAACACCTCATCGCTACCTGCCTTTGTGATATAAAAAATATAATCATCTTGGTCAAGTTTTTGATTATCGGATAATTGCTGATAACTGTATTGACCAACTAAAGTGGCTTCAGTAAAACTTTCATTGTCCTTAGAGAGATAAAAATCTACAGCTTGTTGGTTTGAATGCATATTTAGCACCCTAAGATTAAAAAGATCGTTACTAGTGTCATCGTCATCATCAATAACAGGGATACTGTGCACCATAACTTGTGGAGATAAAATGCTATCGCTAAGTACTATCATATGGATAGTATCTTCAGCTAAAACGATGCTACTCTCATAAATAACTGACAGATCATCGGTCGCAGAGCTGTCATCATCTTGCCAAGCTAACTGATAGTAATAATCTTGGCTTGTTAAGCTGATATTACTATGGGCATTACCATAGATAATAGCCGAAAAGGTTTGTTCAAAATGGTCATCATCATCGTTATCCTCAGTAAGGTTTTCATCTACGGTCAAATAAATACTGGGTGAGTCTTTCGATAAATTATAGAGTTTAACGTAGCCCTCTCCGCTACCATCGTCACTAGAATCACAGCCCAGTAAGATAAATAATAATATGCCGGCAGCAAAGCAGCTCTTTAAGGCTTGTAGGGTTTTAAGTGTCGTCATTTGTTTTCCATAATGTAAAGTTGCAACAATTTGTTGGCGAATGTTATGCAGCAATAGATAGCCACTTTAGGGAAGAGTTCCTACCTTTACACAATCTTTACTTTTCTTTATTTTAGGAATAGCAATATGAGGTATTCTCGCGCTTTATTGGTAATAAAGCCTTTTCAGCAACCTTTTTGTATACGCACTATTTGCATAAAGATTATAATAGGGCCGAAATTTTCAAAGTCCTCTTTGTAGAGAGCGCAGAATAAGCGTTCTTATAAGGCTTTTATTCTTAAGGTGTAGCAGTGATCACAACAGACGTATTAATAATTGGTGCCGGCGCGGCAGGCTTAATGTGTGCAGCTCAAGCAGGCTACCGCGGTAAAAGCGTTGTTGTGGTTGATATGGGGAAAAAACCCGCTCGAAAAGTATTAATCAGTGGTGGCGGTCGTTGTAATTTCACCAATGAAAATACAAGCCCTGAAAATTATCTTTGTCAGAATCCACACTTTGCCAAATCGGCATTAAGTCGTTATAGCGCGCAAGATTTCATTGATTTAGTGGACCGTCATGGCTTGAAGTATCACCATAAATCACTAGGGCAATTATTTTGTGATGACAGTGCGCAAGATCTTGTTGATATATTGATGACCGAATGTGAGTGGGCAGGTGTTCAAGTTAACCTGCGCAGTGAAGTATTGTCGGTCACCAAAATTGACGATGGTTATAGCGTAACAACGAATGAGACAAGCTACCAATGTAAATCCTTAGTTGTTGCTTCGGGTGGTTTAACCATGCCGAAACTAGGCGCTTCACCTATAGGTTATAAAATTGCTGAGCAATTTGATTTAAAGGTACTTGAAACGATTGCTGCATTAGTGCCTTTTACCTTGCACGAGCATGATAAAGAACGTTTTGATGGTCTGTCAGGCATCAGTTTGTTGACCGAAGTCACTAGCGAAAATGGCACAAGCTTTAAAGAAAATATTTTGTTTACCCATCGGGGTTTATCAGGGCCAGCAATTTTACAAATATCTTCTTTTTGGCGCGCAGGGCAGGCGGTTACTATTAACTTATTGCCAGAACATAATCTTAGTGAAACCTTAAGTCAGTGGCAAAGTGAGCAAGGGCAAAAGTCGGTGAAAAATCTACTAGCGACCTTATTACCGAAACGCTTTGTTGAAGTTTTGGTTAAAGATGGTGTTATTGCAGATAAACCAATCAAACAACTTAATCACCCTGAAATTACTGCACTAAGTGACTATTTACATGCGTGGCAGATTAAGCCAAATGGTACTGAAGGCTACCGAACAGCCGAAGTTACTTTAGGTGGTGTTGATACTGATGAGCTATCTTCAAAAACTTTTGAGAGTAAAAAACAGCAAGGGCTGTTCTTTATTGGGGAAGTCATTGATGTAACAGGTTGGTTAGGCGGCTACAATTTCCAATTTTGCTGGGCTAGTGGATATGCTTGCGGCCAGGCGGTTTAATTTGGTTTTAGTAGATGAATTTATTGGAATATTTTTTCGTTAGTTAACGTTTGAAGATATTTTATAAAAAATTGTAAATAGGCAGATTTAGTCAACAAATTTTTAGGAGAAATAGTATGAAAGTTATACACCTAAATCATCCAATCGATGATCAAGAAAGATCAGAGTTGCTATTTTCTGGCCATTTATTAGTTTATACCCAACGTGAATCCATGATTGAACTGATTGAATTTACAAAAGCTTTATTAAAGGAACACTTGGGCGAATTAGATCCAACTCTTGCCCAGCATCAACTGAGTAAAGAATGTTTTTTAAAAGCGACCGGTGCTGCTCAGACCCAATTTCGTTGCAGTGATAAAGCACGACAGTTATTTTTTCGTGCACTCATTGAATGCGGTATAGACCCAAAGACTTGCTATTATGACCATTTCCCGTTGAGAGTTGTACCATTTGCAGAACAACACAAAGGGGCAGACCGTGCTGCGATTGGTCATCATAGAGATACTTGGGGTAGCAATATTAATTGCCAACAAAATTGGTGGGCCCCTATTTTTGATTTAACAACAGAACGTACTATTGCCATCTACCCAGATTACTGGGAAAAACCACTCGCTAATACAACTGCAACGTGGTGTTTTGATACCTTGTTAGAAAAACGAAATGAAGCTCAAAGGGAGCGTAGTTTCAATTATCCCAGTGCCCCTTCACCGATAGAAAAAGTTAACGAGGACGGGGTATTAAAGTTGATAATCCAGCCAGGAGATGTATTAAATTTTGCTAGTGCACAGTTACATGCAAGTGTACCAAACACGTCTAGTTCGACACGCTTTAGTGTAGAAATGCGTACTATAAGCGTAGAAGATTTAAATACCAAGCGCCAAGCTCCCAATCTAGATAACGCAGGGGCAATACCTATGTATTCATGGTTTAAAAATATTGAAACGAAAAAAGCGCTAGTCTACTAAAAGCGCATATAGTGTAGGTTGCAAGATAGCTCCACTGATGTGGCTAAGAAAAAAAACTTAAAAAAGGCTTACCTTGAGTCGTCATCAACCAGCCTAGCGTTGCGGTATTAACAAATACAGTGAACCAAAATGCGATCCTAAACTCCTTCTTTTTAGATTTATGCCTAAGTATTTGTTGCGCAATGGCTGCGCCAGGCCATCCTCCAATTAAGGCTAACAGGTGTAAAGTGCTTTCTTGTGTACGCCATTCGCCTCGCTGTGCTTTTGACTTATCAAAGGCATAGGCGAGAAAAGTAATAATACTAACGCCTATGTAAATCAGTAATATTTTCTGGGGCAGGTAACCAAGAAAAAAAGCAACAGCTACAAAAGTAATAAATATCAGGGATAGATAAATCGAGAATGTACTTATGTTTTTGGTTTGCTTGCTATGTGATTTTTCACCAGAAAAAATAGCCTGATCTGCGCAATATCTACCTTGGTTGTCTTGTATTACTGAGAAGGTAATAACATCATTGATTTTGGGTATTCTATTTCGATTTTTTAAAGCCGTTTTGTGTATGAAAATAGCATCACCGCCGCCATTTGGCGTAATAAAGCCAAAGGCTTTGTCGACATTCCATTTAACGAACTTTCCTTTCAAACGCATATTATCTTCCTTGATTTAGTGTGCAGTATTTATTTTATGAGATGAGACCTTTCAGCGCGATAAACACTGTACTTGTTCTATCTTGCTCAGCACAAATACTCAGTAAGTCGTCGATAAAGTGGTTTAACGCTCTGTGCTCTATTTGTTGAACATTTTCCTGCTGTGCGGGGGTGAGCATTTGATAGCTAGTCGCAGCACCAAAATCGCCAAAAATGATATTACCTTGAGCATCAAATAAGGTGTTATGAGCGTATAAGTCACCGTGACATACCTGATTTTTATGTAAGTGCGCGAACACATCTTGCATCTGGCTAATGATGTTACTAATAAGCGTAATGGGTAAACTGAAACCTTGCGGGAAGGTATCTCGAGTGCAGCTATTAAAGCAAGGAGGTAAACCAAGGTTTTGGTAATTTTCAGGGATCAGAGTCATGATTAACGCAAGGTAGTTTTCTTCATTCACTTGCGCTAATGATTCTACTAGATTTGAGTGATAACCTACTTGTAAGCAAGCTTGTAATTCATCTTGCGGGTAACCATCACTGGTAATTTCACCTTTAAATACTTTTACTGCAATATCTTCAGGAAATTGTGATTGTGGTGTATTCCAATGTGCCTTTGAAATAACACCCGAAGCGCCCTGACCTAATACATTTTCTAAGGTGTAGTTTGCTGATGAGAGTTCAGGAACGGACTTAACTTTGGCGTTAGCTTCGCTGTTAACTGCTGTAAATGGGTTACCAGCAAAGGCAAACCAAGCCAAATTCGGCAGGTTCAATAATTGTTCAGGGCATTGTGTTAGTTTATTAGCAGAAATACGTACGAGTTCCAAATTATGGGCTTGCGCTAATGTTTGCGGTAAATGTGTTAACTGGTTCCCCGCCAATGCTAACTTTTGTAATCTCGGTCGCTCACCTAAACTATTTGGTAAAGTTTCAATTAAGTTATCCGTTAAAATCAACCAACGCAATTGAGTAGGTAATGAATGTTCCGCTACTTGTTTTATTTGGTTCGATTTAAAGCCGACCATTTCAAGGTTTGGTAACTGTCCTAATACTTCGGGCAAGTGTTCAAATTTATTCTGTGAAGCGAAAATAATTTTTAGTTTTGTCAGTTGTGCCAACTCATCAGGTAGTGATGATAAAGCATTATTAGATAAGTCTAGGATCTCTAAGCTGTCAGCTAGCGTTAAAATTTCTAATGGGAATGTGCTTAGATTTTCAGATAATTTTAATTGGCTAATGCCGGCGAGTTCGCCAGAGCGAAGTTGAGAAAGCGTATGCAACATAAAGCGTCCGTAGATATGATTAAAAACGGCGCTAGTGTACAAGAAATTTTTCGTTAAAGCTTGGGCTATTGATCAATGTTTTTAATCAATTTACATGTGGAAATAGCTTCTTTTGACAATGAAATTAAGGATTTTACTTCTTTTGGTATTTAGGATGCAATCTCAAATAATCACACCAAACACTAAAATTAGTATGGTTGTAACGGATATCTGTTGCGGTAAACCATCTTGAATATCCAATGGCTTGGAGACGAAACAATACTTTATTACCATCAATGGCAACATGACAAATTAAGTTTTCCATTGTGTCGTTGCTTACTTGAACTTGGGTAAAACCGTTGGCGTTACGTTGATGTTTCACTGTTATTTTGGGCATAGCTAATGCACTAACAGAAAATAATAATGCAGTGATTAAAGCGAATACTTTTATAACCATCGTTGTATTTTTTGTATCATTTAGAAAATAATGTGAAGTTTAGCATTGAAAGCTAATTAAGTGTCTCCATAACTTATAACAACGCAGTAATTTCATTCTAGTTATTGCAATTCAATAACAATATTAAAAAAGATGCTCCATAAAAGCATTTACAAGAGATAAAGTAATGGCTAATTTCGTCCCTGTTAGAAAAGAACAACATCAAAATCTTAAACTTGCTAGCAAGCGCGATCTTGCACATGTTGCTGGTCAACACATTGTTTCATTAACCGCTGCTGAATATGCGCAAGCATCAGCAAGTTTTCCTGTAGTGTTGGTTAAAAACCCAGATTCACCACGTTACCGTAGTGTTGCTATGTTGGGTTTAGAAGCAGGCGAGAACTTATATTATAAAGATGATAAATGGAGTGCTTTATCATTACCACAAAGTGTTGGTATGGCACCATTTGCTTTAGGTCTAGATCCTGACAAAGAAAATACTCTAACAGCCTGTGTTGATATAGATAGTACTTTAGTTGCTGAAGATAAAGAGCTTGCATTATTTGAAGCAGACGGCAAAGAATCAGAGTTATTAGCTAACGTACAAAATTCATTAGGTCGTTTATATGAAAATGAAAAAATGACTGAAAATTTTATTAAAGAACTTGAAGAAAATGATTTATTACAAGAGCTTGAATTAAATATTGATTTGAGTAATGGCGAAAAGAAAAAACTTACCGGTATCTTCACTGTTAACGAAGACAAAGTGAAAACATTAGCCGATGATAAAGTACTAGATTTCCATAAACGTGGCTTATTTGTCCCAATTTATGCGATGTTAGGTTCTTTAGGTCAAATCAACCGTTTAGTTCAATTGCGTAACCTAACAAGTAACGCTCCAATTACCAGTATCCAAATCGCACCATTAGCTAAAGAAGAAGTACAAGAAGGCGTTGCAGAGAGTTAATTTACCTGTCGTTTTGACCGTAAAAAATTATAAATAATAATAAAAGGGGCTTTTGCCCCTTTTTTGTTGCTTTTTTGTTAAAAAAAATTACTTTTCATATTCCTGTGATGATGTACCTGTGATAATTTAGAAGCAGTAGCGATTTATAATAATGAGAATAATATGGTCGATAAAAGTACATTTTCTAAGGATGTTGAAGAACAAATCCAAAGTTTGGCTAGTGACATTTACATTCAAGTGGAAGATAAATTAACTCACTTGATAGCTTCTGCAGTTAAGACGGAAATGAGTAAAAATACTGATCAACAAAGCCAATATCTATCAGAGAAAGAACAATCATTACAAAAAAACTTTGCTGAAAAACAACAATCACAACTGAATGAAGTTACACAGCTTAAACACGCGTTAGCTGAGAAACAGGCAGATGAAGCAACAAATAAGCAAAACTTCCAGGTAGAACTCACTCAAAACACTATTAATTACAGTGAGACCATAGAGTGCTTGGAAAAAGAAATTGTTAATTTAAAGCAGCAAGAAACACAACAACAAGATAAAAAGCAAAGCAGTAATAATAAGTTAGACGAAAAGCTACTGGAAACAGAACAAAATCTTAATGATAAAAATCAAGAGATTGACGGCTTAAATGGTCGGATTATGGTGTTAACTGAACAAGAGCAAAGTTTAACGACACAACTTACGGTAGCTAAAGAAAAAATTCATCTAAACGAAAAGCAACAAAGCGAAGCGGTAACAGCTATTAAAAGCCAAGCTGAAGCGACAGCCAAACAACAAATTGATGCGTTAACTAAAAAATTACAACTAAATGAAAAACAGCAGAGTGAAGCGGTTATAGCTATTAAAAGCCAAACTGAAGCGACAGCCAAACAACAAATTGATGTGTTAACTGAAAAATTACAGCTAAATGAAAAGCAGCAAAGCGAAGCGGTAATAACGATTAAAAGCCAAACTGAAGCGACAGCCAAGCAACAAATCGATGTGTTAACAGAAAAACTTCGGAAACTCGAAAATGATAGTGCTCGTATTCAAGCTGAAGCGCTGCAAAGTAGTGACAGTAAAGTCAAAGGCTTAGAACAGAAAATATCTCAGTTAGCAGAGCAAGCTCAACAGGAACAGAGCGGCAAAGCTGAGTTACAACAGCAATTATCAGCACAACAAAAATCAATTGATACTGAGCAAGATAAAAACAAACAAGCAGAACAAAAAAGCCAAGACTTTCAAGCACAAATTATTAAGCTAACTGAACAGGCATTCATTGATAAACAGCGACTTCTTGATGAAATAAAGTCAATTAATGAGGGTGCGGAACAAATTAAACAACAACACCTTGATGAGAAAAAAGCAATCAATGAAGGTGTAGAACAAATTAAACAACAACACCTTGATGAGAAAAAAGCAATTAATGAGGGTGCGGAACAAATTAAACAACAACACCTTGATGAGAAAAAAGCAATTAATGAGGGTGCGGAACAAATTAAACAACAACACCTTGATGAGAAAAAAGCAATTAATGAGGGTGCGGAACAAGTAAAACAGCGACACCTTGATGAGATCAAAGCAATTAATGAGGGTGCGGAACAAGTAAAACAGCGACACCTTGACGAGATCAAAGCAATTAATGAGGGTGTGGAACAAGTAAAACAGTTACATCTTGATGAAATAAAAATAATTAACGAGAATGCTGAACAAACGAAACAATTGCAAGCAACCGCGCAGCAAAACATTATTGAATTAGAAAAAACTAACGAGCAACTTAGCAGTAAATTAGCAATTGAACAAAATGATATAAAATTATATCAGCAAGAAGTTACAGTGCTTAATGAGCAAGTGAAGGTTGCCCAAGAAGGGCAAGAAAATATCTTGCAACGCTTTAATAAGAATCGAGATAAACAAGAAACAGAAAATAATAAAGTGCGAGAAACTATTAAATTCTTACGCGATGAGAATCATCAGTTAATCACTGATCACGGTGAGCAAAAGACTCAGTTTGACGATCAAACAAGTGAGTTGGAGCATAAGTTGACCGAATATCGATTGAAATTCGAGTATGCTCAGAAGCAATTAACCAGTTAGTTGTTTCGATATCTATACAATACAGCCATGATAAAACCAAGCTTATTCGCATTTTGAATAGGCTTGGGTATAATCCAGTTAATTATCTCAACTGAGTATATATCTAAGTGGCTATTCATCTCCCTTTTGCCAAGTTAAGTCATTGGCATCAAATTGCTTTCTCTGCAGCGTTACTTGAACGTATGTTACCTAATTATCAAATGTTTAGTGAAGCCGCTGACTTTGGTAATGCTAAAGTATTACGCAATCAACTCGATATTATTTGGCAATGGCTTGATAACAGTAATACGGTAAAAATTAATAGCGATGCCCAATTACTCAAATTAGAAGCTGAAACCCCTGACCCAGAAGCGTTTGATTCTTTTGGTGTATTTCCTGCTCTTGATGCGTGTATGGCATTTTCGGCTTTGTGGCAATTAATGCAAGTTAAGCCATCGAAGAAACAAAAAACAGCAGAAATTGATATTGACGATATCCAAAGCATCAGTCGTCTATCTCATAATAGTGTCAGTTATTATGTCGAGCTGCTTTTACTTGAAGAAGTTGAAGAGTCCGCCGATGAAGAACTTACGATCACTGCCGAGCAAATGGATGAACATCCACTCATGCAATGGGAAAAGGACACGCAAAATGAGCTGTTCGATTTTCTAAAGTTTGCCGCCGCCGATAAACGTACGTGTAAACTAGCTAAGCAGATGAGCTTATCTGAAGGTTTATCTAATTTAGGCATTGAGATCGTTTAATGGTTAACTGTGGCCGTGTAAAAGCAATGCTAAGTCATAGACTCAAATAATAAGAATCTAATACAGGAAACCCATATGAAGTTACTTAGTGGTGCATTGATTTCACTCACCTTGATTTTGTCTCTCGTTATTCCAGTGCAAGCAAGCAGTGTTGTTGATAAAAATATTAAAATTGAACAGGCTATCACTCAAGCCATGAGTACCTTTCAAGTGCCTGGTGTAGCCGTAGCCATCATCAAAAATAATAAAGTGGTTATGAGCAAAGGTTTTGGTGTTATTGAACACGGGAAGTCAGCCAAAGTCACCTCTGATACTTTATTTGGTATTGCTTCAAACACTAAAGCGATGACCGTTGCTTTATTAGCTAATTTGGTCGATGAAGGTAAGTTGACTTGGAAAACTAAAGTCATTGATATCATTCCTGAATTTCAAATGCCAAATGCTTATGTTACCAGTCAATTTACTATTACTGACTTATTAGCTCACAACTCGGGTTTAGGACTCGGTGCCGGCGATTTGATGATATGGCCGCATACTACGACAACAAATGATGATGTTATTAAGGGGATTAAGCACCTACCTGTGGTATCTAGTTTTCGTAGTGAATTTGCTTATGACAATTTGTTGTACATTGTTGCTGGTGAGGTTATTGCACGTATTACTGGCCAGTCTTGGAATGAAGTTATTCAAGAGCGTATATTTACGCCGCTTGGTATGAATAACACCAGTGCAGCCTTTTCATTGATTGAAAAGAAAAATACCAATGTAGCCAGAGCACATGTACCACTTAATGGTAAATTAAATGTTGTGGGTGGTAATTTTATCGAAAGATTTGGCGCAGCGGCTTCAGTTGCTTCTAGCGTTAATGATATGGGATTGTGGTTGCAGGCTCAGTTAAATCAAGGCGCATACGGCGCTAAACTAGATGAAAAATCTCCTCGATTATTTTCAGCTAAGCAAAGCCGTACCATGTGGAAAGCGCAAACTTTGCGATCTGTTTCTGAAATAGAGACTCAGCAAGATAAGACGCATTTTTCAGCTTATGGTTTGGGCTGGTTTATGAAAGATTATCATGGGGTGAAGCTACTTCATCACGGTGGTGGTATTTTAGGTATGGTCTCTAAAGTGGTATTGGTGCCAGAAGAAGATCTTGCTATGGTGATTCTAACTAATCAACAGTCGAGCTTCGCTGTCGATGCAATTTATCATCAAATTTTAAATGAGTACCTTGAATTACCTAAAAAAGATTGGATTGCTTATTATCATACAAAACAGACAACGAAGACTGCTAAAGAACAAAGTCGCCTAGCGAAAGCGGCAGATTCAGTTCATAAAAACTCAGCACATTCTTTAGTATTACGTGAATATGCGCAGACTTATGTTGATGATTGGTATGGCGAAATTCATATAACATTTAAAAATAATAAGCTCCATATGCAGTTTGGTAACACCCCAGAATTAAAGGGCACCTTAGAGCACTACCAACATAATACCTTTATTGTTCGCTGGCATGATAAAACGCTTAAGGCTGATGCTTTTGTTAACTTTAATTTAAATGAAGATGGTGGAATTAATTACGTCACTATGAAAGCAGTATCACGGGCGACTGACTTTAGTTTTGATTTTCATGACTTAAAATTAGTGCCGAAAAATTAATTGCTAATTTAGATAGATAAAAAAGGAGTACTTATAGGTACTCCTTTTTTGTTTTCAATATTGACGTTTTTAGATCAGTAGCAATATATCAACGTAGGAATTGCGTTTTTTCTTGGCGCTTATTAATAACATTCTTGATATCTAAATTGGCATTGTTATTGGTTTGCTTTACCTCAACCCCTTCATGATTTAATAACCATAATTTACGCTCAATACCACCGGCATAACCTGTTAATGAACCATCACCACCAATAACGCGATGACAAGGTACAATCAACGTAATGGGATTTCTACCATTAGCGCCACCAACAGCCTGTGAGGCCTTTGGTTTATCGAGCATCTTGGCTATTTCGCCGTAGGATTTTACAGTACCAAATGGAATCTTTGCTAAACAACCCCATACGGATTGTTGAAATTCAGTACCTTGAGGGTCTAATGGTACGGTAAAAATTTGACGCTGCCCGGCAAAGTATTCTATTAATTGCTGTTTACAAAGTTCAGTGATGTCATTAGCTTTGATTTCACCTTTTTGATCACCGCAAGCTTTATCACCGCAAAAAATAGCTTGGCAAATACCTTGCTCGGTTGCCATAAATTCAAACAAGCCCAATGGCGTGTCGAGATAATCAGTAAACATATTAATTGTCTCCTTAAATGAACGTAATGAAATTAGACCTGATATTGATAGAGTTGATAAACAACCTGACCAGAAATCTTTTCTTTAATTAATTGCCAGTTAGCTGGGATAACTTGTGTGCTCTCTGCTTCCATCTCTACATAAATGAGTGCCTGATCAGCCAAACCAAAGTGATTTAGTAATTGTGCGGCTTGTTCGACCAATTGCTTTCTAAAAGGCGGATCGAGAAAAACCAAATCAAAAGGCTTGTGTGTACTTGCCGTCAATTCTGATTTAAGAGAATCATTTTTTAGAAAAGCCAGAGCGTTATCATTAATAACGTTAATGTTATCAGCCTTGAGTAATTCTTTATTCGCGAGTAGTTGGTTCGCTGCTGCTCTATTTAATTCCACCAAGGTTACTTTATCAGCGCCACGTGATAACGCTTCAAAACCTAAACTACCAGAACCAGCAAAACAGTCTAAGCAGTTGGCTTGTGCGATATAGGGCATGAGCCAGTTAAAGACAGTCTCTTTAACTCTATCGGTTGTTGGGCGTAATCCCTCAGCCATTAATACAGGCAATTTTCTGCCTTTGTATTTACCTGCAATAATGCGGATTTTACCGGCAGATTTACCCTGTCCTCTCCCAGAAAGGATTTTTTTACTTAGTTGTTTTTTTGCTTGATTCATATCACTGACAATTTTGCTATTAAGTGCTAATATAGCGCCAATTTTATCCTTGTTTGGTTCTTATACCAAACAATTTCATACTGAAATATATTTAGGTAGCTAAAAGTGTCGAAGAAAAAAGGTATGTTGTCTTGGTTAGGCTTTGGCAAAAAAGAAAAGCAACCAAGCACTGAAGAAAGTAACAATGAAACTCTCTCTGCTACTGAAGCTGAACAAGCGACGGTAACAGAACCGGTTGAACAACTTGACGAGAAAATTGTTGAGTCAGTTGTCAATGAAGCAGAAGAATCAATAACAGAACATGCAGTAGAGCAAGAAGCTACTACTGTTGATGTTGTTAACGACGATGCTAATGTGCTTGAGGATTCAGCAGCCGAAACTACAGAAGCAGTAGCGATCGAAGCGGTAACTGTAGCCTCTGTAACTGAAGACAGTTCTCAGCTTGTTGACGCTGAATTGACCAGTGATGCTATGAGTGAAGAGCTACCAGAGGCGAAATTATTAGCCGAAATGGAAGCTGTTGAGCAACAGGTTGAATCAATTGATGATGTTGAGGTTGTAGAAGAAGCATTAGAGGATGTATCGCAACAACAAGCCGATACAGCTAAAGACGCTGAACCGAAAGTCGAAGAGATTGTTGAAGCCAAAGCTGAGAGTAAGCTTGGTTTCTTTGCCCGCTTAAAACAAGGTTTAAGTAAAACAAGACAAAACTTAGGTGGCGGCTTAATTGACTTGTTTCGCGGCAAACAAATTGATGATGACTTATTTGAAGAGTTAGAAACTCATTTGCTGTTGGCGGATGTTGGTGTTGAAACCACCATGAAAATTATCGATTCTTTAACGAAAAGTGCTAATCGTAAGCAGCTAAAAGATGCCTCTGCTTTGTACGACTTGCTGAAAGTAGAATTAAAGAAAGTTATTGAAGATGTGAGTCAGCCGTTAGTTATTCCTGAAGGGGAAGGGCCTTTTGTTATGCTTATGGTTGGCGTTAATGGTGTGGGTAAAACCACGACCATTGGTAAGTTAGCTAAGCAATTTCAAGCAGAGGGAAAATCTGTAATGTTAGCAGCAGGCGATACTTTTAGAGCGGCTGCGGTCGAGCAATTACAAGTATGGGGTGACCGTAATAATATCCCTGTTATTGCTCAACATACGGGTGCGGATAGTGCTTCTGTTATTTTTGATGCTATCAGTGCTGCAAAAGCACGTAAAGTTGATATCATCATTGCTGATACAGCAGGACGTTTACAGAATAAAGCCCACTTGATGGAAGAATTGAAAAAAGTTGTGCGGGTAATGAAAAAGCTAGACGTTAATGCACCTCATGAGGTGATGTTAACGCTTGATGCTGGCACAGGTCAAAATGCCTTAAGTCAAACTAAGCTGTTCGACGAAGCTGTGGGCTTAACGGGTTTAACTATTACTAAATTAGATGGTACCGCCAAAGGTGGTGTTATTTTTGCTGTTGCAGATAAGCATAGTATTCCTATTCGATATTTAGGTGTCGGTGAAGGCATCGATGATTTAAGACCTTTTAACAGTGATGATTTCATTGAAGCGCTTTTTAGCAAGTAGCTGCAAATAAATATTCAAGCAGCTTATGACTAGATAGACCCGTTCCACTTCAAAATGCATGAATATGCATTTTGAAGTCGTTTGAGTATCACAGGGTAGTTGTGCTAAGTTAGCCTGCTTATTCGTACCAAATATTAAAGTAATATGATTAATTTCAATAAGGTAAATAAAACCTATCCAGGCGGTTTTCTGGCATTAAAACAAGTGAGTTTTAGTCTAGAAAGCGGTGAAATGGCATTTTTAACTGGCCATTCAGGAGCAGGTAAAAGTACCTTGTTAAAGTTAATTTCATTAATGGAAAAACCCAGTTCTGGTAGTATCCAAGTAAATCACACCGAACTCTCCGATATTCAATATAAGCAAGTGCCTTATGTACGCCGTGGTATCGGGATGATCTTTCAAAGTCATAACCTACTTAAAGACCGTACTGTTTTTGATAATGTAGCCTTACCGCTAATTATTGAGGGTGTTAGTCACAGTGAAATTAAAAAGCGTGTGGCGACTGCATTAGACAAAGTGCATTTAAGCGCTAAGTTGAAGTGTTATCCACACATGCTCTCTGGCGGTGAACAACAACGCGTTGGTATTGCTCGTGCGATAGTTAATAAACCCCCTATTCTCCTTGCTGATGAGCCTACCGGAAATTTAGACCCCAAATTATCGTTAGATATTATTAGTTTGTTTGAAGAATTTAATGCCGCTGGCGTAACCGTACTCATTGCAACTCATGATCTAGGTTTAATTGCGCGCATGAAATACCGTACACTGACGCTGAAAGAGGGCACCATGATTAATGATGGCATTGTTGATGGCCTACAAGCACAGGGGAGATATGATGAGCAATATTCATAGTAGTGGTTTAAAAGCGCGTTCAAGTTTATTGGCACGCCTTTTAACTCTCCCCATTCGACATTTTCAGCAAGCGGTAGGAAGTTTAGGTAATTTATGGCGAACGCCTTTTACCACAGTGATGACAATTTTTGTTTTAGGCATCAGTTTAGCATTGCCAGCAACCTTGCATCTTTTTGTTAAGAACGCCGAGCAAGTCAGTGAACAGTGGGATAGTGCCTCTCAAATTACCTTATTTCTAAAATTATCAACCAGTGAGAAGAGCGCACAAAATTTAATAAAGCGCATTAGTCTTTATAACGATGTGGCCGAGGTGCGCTACATTTCTGCTAAACAAGCATTGAAAGAATTTAAAATTTTATCTGGTTTTGGTCAGTCACTTGAATACCTAGATAAAAACCCATTGCCAGCAACGTTATTGGTAACACCAACGCAAAGAGCTAGCCAAGCACAAGCGGCTAATGCCTTGTTAGCAAAATTGAGCAAAGAGCGAGAAGTTGAGCAAGGAAAACTTGATTTAGAGTGGTTAACGCGATTAGAAGCTATGGCCCGTTTAATTGAAGATATTGTGCTAGGTGTGGCCTTATTATTATGTTTATCGGTAGTACTCATTGTTGGGAATACTATTCGATTAGCTATTTTAAATGAAAGAGATGCTATCGCTATTATGAAGTTGGTTGGCGCGACAGATAGCTTTATCCAGAGACCATTTTTATATTCTGGTATTTGGTACGGTATTTTTGGTGGCATACTTTCTTGTATTGCTGTGACTCTTCTTGCTTGGTACTTAGGTTACGCTATTAGTGATTTAAGTGAGCTTTATCAAAGTAACTTTCAATTGCAGGGATTATCCGGCAGCGAAGCACTGATGTTGATCGGGTTTGCTGTTGTGCTTGCTTTAGTTGGAAGCTATATCTCGGTCAGCCAGCATATTAAAGCGATAGAGCCTAATGCAGATTAAAGTCTTTTAAAGCCCATCTGAAAGGGAACAGAGAATAATATTACTTGGTTTTACAGCAATTTTTAAGGGAATGCCTGACTTTTTTGGTGCACTTAGCAGTGAAATTCTCCAGTGTTCCCGAACTTTCCCCTCGAAATTTAACATGTATAACCAACTGTTTATTATTGATAATTCCTTAAGCTTACAAATCGTCACATTTAATTCACAAAAAATTTGAAAGATCGCCTTGTGCCACCCTATCTATTAAGCTAATGTTCATGTCCCCGCTATCGCAAATAGTGTCGATATATGTTATTATCGCGGGCGAATTCAAAGAGAGAAGGAGAGGGTTTTTATGAGTCAAGCAATGCAACTTACCTTACCAAAGAGTGGTAGTATCGAATCATACATGCAATCTGAGTACAGCATACCTATGCTAACCGCAGAAAAAGAGCATGATCTAGCTACTCGCCTCTACAATGAAAATGATTTACAAGCGGCGCAAGAGTTAATTATGTCGCACTTACGTTTTGTTATTCATGTTGCTAAAGGTTATTCTGGTTATGGTTTACCACATGCTGATTTAGTACAAGAAGGCAATGTGGGTTTAATGAAAGCCGTTAAACGTTTTAACCCTGAAGTAGGTGTACGTTTAGTTTCTTTTGCTGTTCATTGGATCAAAGCAGAAATTCATGAATTTGTGCTTAAAAACTGGCGCATTGTAAAAGTTGCGACAACGAAAGCGCAACGTAAATTATTTTTTAACCTACGTAAAAATAAAAAACGTTTAGGTTGGTTCAGTACTGAAGAAGTAAATACGGTAGCGGAAAACCTTGGTGTAACAACAAAAGATGTTATGGAAATGGAATCTCGTATGAGTAGCCATGACCAATCATTTGAATTATCGAAAGATGATGATGATAATCTTGGCGCCAGTAGCTTTTCACCTGCTCAATACCTTCAAGATAAACAATCAGATTTAGCAGTTGAAGTTGAAAATGATAATTGGGATAACCATGCTAATAAACGTTTATCAACAGCATTAGTAACGCTTGATGAGCGTAGTCAAGATATTATAAAGACACGCTGGTTAACCGAAGATAAAACAACGTTACAAGAGCTAGCTAATAAATACCAGATATCAGCGGAACGTGTAAGGCAGTTAGAAAAAAATGCTTTATCTAAACTTAAAAACACCATGGTTTTTGATTAACGTTCAGTAATATATCTTGTTCAAATAAACCGACGCTATGTCGGTTTTTTTATGCCTGTAAAAAACGCATCAACTTTTAAACGCTTATATGCGGCGTTATTGATTTTGAGAAGGGAATAACCATTCTCTTCAAGCAATGCCTTGCCTCTAAACCTTTTAACTCTCGCTAAATGATCAATAAGTTAGTCCGATTGGTATAACAAGCTAAAAAACAACCAATAAATATACAGTTAATCACATCTTTATGTATGAAAGTAACTACATCGTTACAGGTTTAACTAAGTTACAACACTTGAAAACGAACTTCTTCTATTAAATCCAGCAGTATTGATGGCAATTGATAAACATCAGTTACCAACAAACTAACGATAAAAAGGTAGAAGTAATGAGCCTAAGAACAGCCAGAAAGAACATAGTAAACCGTGCAGTGATGATTGCACTTGCCGCAACATCAGTCACCTCAGTACAAGCATTTGCCGAAGAAGGCGCTGAAGAAGTAGAACGTATTGCAGTAACAGGTTCACGTATCAACAGAACTGATATAGAAAGCGCAAGCCCAATAACCGTTATCTCTTCAGACTTTATCACTAAGAGTGGTTTTACTTCCGTCCAAGAAATATTATCAATGCAACCGGCAGCTGCAGGTATGAGCCTAGGTTCAACCTCCAACAATGGCTCCGGAGGTTCTGCAACAGTAAACTTACGTGGTATGGGCGTGCAACGTACTTTAGTCTTAATGAATGGTCGCCGAATGGTGGCTTCGGGAACAGGCGCTGACTCTTCAGTAGATTTAAACACTATCCCGGTATCAATGATCCAATCCATTGAAATCTTAAAAGATGGCGCCTCTGCTGTTTATGGCTCAGATGCTATTGCAGGCGTAGTTAACATTATTACCAAAAAAGACTATGTGGGCACGGAAATATCTGCTGACGGTAGCATTACCGATAAAGGTGATGGCGAAAGTGGCGGTATTAGTATTTTACATGGCAGTGAAGTCGCCGGTGGTAACTTAGTTGTTGGCGTGCAATATTCGAATCGTGGTGAGATCATTCAATCAGATCGTGATTTTGTGCCACCAGGCGAATCCTCATTTGTACCGGGAGGCTCTTTAGGTGGTATGGTGCCAGATGGCTCGGGTGGTTTTGTTCCCCGTGAAGAATCTTATGATTATACTGATGACAGCTACGCACAAACACCAAACGAGCTATTTAGTTTGTTTAGTAGCTTTAACACAGAAATTGCTGATGATACTGAGCTTAATGTTGATTTTATGTATACCCGCCGTGAATCAAACCAACAAATGGCGCCACAACCGGCAGATATTGAGTTAGACCGAAGTAAACTTGATGATGGATATAACGATAAGTTTGATAAGTTTGACAAAGATGGCAACCCGGTCGATACCTTAACTTATAAACGTCGTATGACAGACGCCGGTCCTCGTATTTATGAACAAGAGACCGATACCTACCGTGCTTCTGTCGGTTTGACGGGTTTATTAAGTAATGATTCACAGTGGGATATGTCAGCGACTTATGGCCGTAATGACTCAAAAGATAGCGTGGCTAATTCAATTCATGCGGGCAATATGGAAAAAAGCATTTATCAATATCAAGATGATTGGTTTAGTGGTGACCCAATGAATAGTGACTTCTTAGCGAGTGAAGGCATTATGTATACAGAACAAAATGAAGGTGGTAATGAACAATTTACTTTAGCCGCGGGTTATAGTGGCGTTAATGATTACGATATTGGTTACGCTGTCGGCGTCGAAACCCGTTATGAAAGTGGCTATTACACACCAGATTTAATTACTCAAGCTGGTGAAAGTACCGCAGCACAGCAATTCGCTACAGAAGGTAACTACTCGGTACAATCACTTTATGGTGAAATTTCTTTACCGGTAACCGATTCTTTCACTATTGAAGCCGCGACCCGGTATGATAACTACTCAACTTTTGGTGGCGCAGCTACGTGGAAGTTAGGTGCAACCTATAGTATTACTGATAGCTTGATGGTCAGAGCCGTTGCGGCAACAGGCTTTAGAGCACCAAGTGTTAGTGAATTATATGGTGGTGACTCTGGTTCTTTTGATTATTTAACTGACCCATGGAAAAACGAGGAAGATCCTCAAATTAAAGTTAATTATACCAGTGATGCAGACCTAAAGCCGGAAGAAAGTGAGTCATTTACTGCCGGTGTAGTATGGGAAGTTACCAAAGGCCTTTCTACTACTATGGATTACTGGAAGTTTGATATTACCAACGCTATTAGCCGCGTGAATGTACAGAACGAAATGAATCAGTGCTTTAGTGGTAATAACCCAGCAGCCTGTGAAACCATTAATATTACCCCTGAGGGTGATTTATCCGATATGACGTCAACTTTAACTAATATTGGTCAACAAAATACTTCAGGTATTGACTGGAATGTCAGCTATGCTGCTGGCATATTTAAAGTGATGCTTGATACTACTTATTTACTTGAATTTGAAGAAGATGGTGTAAGTTATGAAGGCACCATTGATGGAAACATGGGTGGTTACTCGCAATTAAAATCTAACTTAACCGTTAGCGCCGATTTAACTGAAGATATAAACTTACTTTATACAGCTAATTATATCCAAGGAATGGAAGGTAATGCTTGGGGTGACGAATACACTACAGATGATGTGATTTATCATAATATTTCTGCTGCATATCATATTAATGATGACTGGCAGGTTACCGGCGGGATTAAAAACTTGTTTGATACGGAGCCTGAAGAAGTTCCTGATGGCAATGACATGAATACAGTGCCAAACATCTATGATGTAATTGGTCGTACTTTCTTTGTAAATACTTCGTATAAGTTTTAGCAGGCCATAATTGCTGATTTTATTGTAGATAATTACAGCACCTCATATTAAAGGCGACTGCAAAGTCGTCTTTTTGGATCTCATTATCTTATTGAAAGGTGCTTACCCATAAAATAAATATTGTTTTAGCTCATCATTTACCAATTCATTTACCGTTTTTACTCGTTTCCCTGCATTATTTAGGTATATAATGTTGTTACATAAAGCATGCACTAACACATAGGTTAGTGATGTGAGCATCAAATATCAGGAGTTAAATTATTATGGGTGGAATCGGAATTTGGCAGCTAGTTATTGTTGCCGTGATCGTAGTGTTATTATTCGGAACTAAAAAATTACGTAATATAGGTGGTGATTTAGGTTCAGCGATTAAAGGCTTCAAAAGTGCTATAGGTGAAGAAAAAGAACAAAAAAATAGTGCAGAAAAAACTTCAGATACTTTAGCTGATAGCTCAAAGAGCGCTACAGAAGAAGTGGTCAAAACAAAAGAAAGTAAGACTAAAGAAACTGATCAGGCCTAATATATGTTTGATGTTGGCTTTTGGGAATTAATCCTCATAGCAATTATGGGCTTAGTTATTTTAGGTCCTGAACGCTTACCGGTTGCAATCCGTACTCTTCGTGGCTGGATGACAGGTGCTCGAAAGTTTAGTGACACGGTTAAATCTGAGCTTACAGAAGAATTACGCATACATGAATTACATGCTAACTTAAAAAAAGCAGAACAAAGTAACTTAGAAAATTTAAGTCCCGAGGTTGCCGCGTCATTGAAATCGTTGCGAGAAGCCGCGGACTCTGTCTCTGAGCCTTTTAAAAAGGTCGACAGACAACCATTAGAATCAATGATTGCTTCTTCATTAGCTTCAGCCCCGCATGTTAAAGTTGAGCCGGAGACGGTGCAAGATAGTGAAGAGCCAAAGATATCAAGTGCTCCAACAGAAAATGCAGAAAAACCAGATAAACTAGTTAATCCAGAAAGTGATAAACTTTAACCATGAGTACTCCCCCAGCACAAGTTGCCAGCCTGTTTGATCATCTTTTAGAACTGCGTAATCGTTTATTGCGAGCAATTCTCGGAGTAATGATAGTTTTTTGTTGTTTAGTCTATTTTGCACAAGATATATATCAATACGTGGCGCAGCCATTATTAGCTACCATGCCAGAAGGGTCACAAATGATAGCTACCGATGTCGCTTCTCCATTTTTTGCACCCTTTAAGTTAACTTTGGTTTTATCCCTATTTATTGCGATGCCATTCGTTTTATATCAAGTGTGGTCATTTGTTGCGCCTGGTTTGTACAGTAATGAAAAGCGTATGATTGCTCCGTTAATGTTTGGTTCTACACTGTTGTTTTATAGTGGAATCGCTTTTGCGTATTTTCTTGTATTTCCTGTGGTATTTGCCTTTTTTACTTCGGTCGCACCAGAAGGTGTTGTTATTGCCACTGATATCAGTAGTTATCTAGATTTCATCTTAAAACTATTTTTCGCTTTTGGTGCCGCATTTGAAATTCCTATCGCAATTATTTTAATGTGTTGGACAGGTATAACGACACCTGATAGCTTAAGAGAAAAGCGACCTTATGTTGTAGTAGGTGCATTTGTCATTGGTATGTTGTTGACACCACCTGATATTATTTCACAAACTATGTTGGCCGTGCCAATGCTAGTTTTATTTGAAGTGGGTATTATTATTGCTTCGTTTTATCATAAAGAAGATGAAGATGAAGACGAATCGAATAATATAAAGGAAAATGAAAAATGACACGTAGCATTAAACTCACTTATTTTACCGTAATTACTAGCTTATTATTATCACCAACAGTGTTAGCCAAAGAAGAAAACCTTTCGGATAGAATTCAAGATTGTGTAAAAATAAGTCAAGATACGGCAATACTTACTTGTTTTGACCAACTGACAATTAAAAGCAGTACCATAAGTGCGGAGCCTGAAGTAACTGACTTGACAGCCGAACAAGTTGATTCCTTTTCTAAAGGGCAGGTGAAAAAAACGAGTGAAGAATTAGCTAACGAAATAAATTCTATTACCCTAACGATTAGTAAATTAAGCAAAACACCTTACGGGCAATGGAAAATTACCTTTGAGAATGGTCAAAAATGGCAACAAAAAGATAGTTATAAACTGAGTCTAAAAACAGGCCAACGCGTGGTTTTAACTAAAGGGGCGATTACCTCTGTGTTTTTGCAAAAAGAAAATACTAAGAAACGTATTAAAGTAAAAAGGCTTAAATAGATCGAGATTAATTTGAATAAAAGCACTTTGATAGATATTGGCGTTAACTTAACCAATAAGCGCTTTGAGAAAGACCGCGAAGATGTTATTCGACGGGCTCAAATGGCTCAATTAGATGGTTTGTTGATTACCGGTACTAGTGTTGAAGAAAGCCAGAAAGCATTAGCTTTGTGCCAGCATTATCAAACAAGTTTTCCTGACTTTTTATATAGCACTGCAGGAGTGCACCCCCATGATGCTGATCATGTAAGCGCTGACTACTTAGATCAACTCAAGTTGTTAGCGAAACAAGAGCATGTTAAGGCAATTGGTGAGTGCGGTTTAGATTTCAATCGAAATTTTTCAGCACCAGCACAACAACAAAAGATATTTAGAGAACAAGTTACTTTAGCTTCAGAACTGCAAATGCCACTATTTTTGCATCAAAGAGATGCTTTTGACCCATGGTTTACTACGCTATCACCCTATTTCTCTAAAGTTCCTGCTATGGTTGCACATTGTTTTACCGGCTCTAAAGCTGAACTCACTCAGTGTATAGCAGCGGATATGTATATAGGAATCACAGGTTGGTTATGTGATGAGCGTAGAGGTCAGAGTTTACGGGATATTGTTAGTCTAATTCCTATAAATCGATTACTCATTGAGACTGATGCTCCTTATCTAACACCTCGAACAATTCGACCAAAACCTAAAAGTAGCCGCAATGAACCGTGTTACTTACCATTTATAGTCAAAGAAATTGCCAGTATTACAGGTCTTGACCAAGAAGAGATTGCTTGGCAAACTAGCCGTAATGCCGCAAAGGTGTTTGATTTTCCTTCAAAGAAAGAAATGATATAAATGAAGTCATTGGTTAGAGCAAAAATTGCAGGTTTTACTTCTTTGTTGATGACATATTCACCTGTAAGTAATGCTATGACTGAACAAAATGCCGAGCACCTATGTTTGGGCATGGGAGTTTTCTTAGGGTGCTTAATTACCATCTTATTAGGTTTATATTTAACTCGACATTTTCGAAGAAGATACCAAAAAATGTTACAGCAGCTTCAGCTTGCAAAAAGTAATGCTAAAATCGCTGAGCAAACGATGAAAACCTTGGCAAATGAACAACAAGATAGCCAAGACTTATTAGAAGAAAGGGTACAAGAGCGTACATTAGAACTGAACATTGCCTTGCAAGAGTTGGAAAGTGCCAATCAAGAACTTGAACGTAAAAATGTTTTAGATGAACTAACGGGTCTACATAATCGCCGATTTTATGATCAAAAAATAGTAGCCGAATACCGACGTAGTCGTCGTAACCTTACCGCGTTAAGTTTAGTGTTAATTGATGTAGACCTTTTCAAAGCAGTTAATGATACTCATGGACACCTAGCAGGTGATCAATGTTTAATTTGGTTGGCCAATCATATAAAGCAGAGTTTAAAGCGAAGCACCGATAAAGCATTTCGTTACGGAGGAGAAGAGTTCTGCTTAATCTTACCTAATACCGATGCCAAAGGAGCGTTACTCTTTGCTGAACAATTACGCGTACAGGTACATGAGCAAGCTTTTCAATTTCGAGATGTCGAAATTCCACTGACAATCAGTTGCGGTATTTCTACTTATCAACAACAAGTTGATATTGGTCCCGAGCAAATATTTTCAGGTGCAGACAATGCTTTATATCAAGCTAAGCACAATGGCCGAAATCAAACCAAACAACACATTTTCACAGAATAATTAGGAATTTTTATGTCCCACAATGGTAATTCAGCATTTGGTCAATATCCTGCTCGTCGCATGCGCCGTATGCGTGCTGACGATCATACTCGTCGTTTAATGGCTGAATCTCAGTTAACGGTCAATGATTTAATATACCCAGTTTTTGTGCTTGAAGGCGATAACCAGCGCGAAGCAATAGCTTCAATGCCTGGTGTCGAACGTAAAAGTATAGATCTGCTTTTGGAAGAAGCACAGGAATTGGTTGATTTAGGTATTCCGGCCATTGCACTTTTCCCTGTTACGCCTAGTAATAAAAAGTCACTGATGGCTGAAGAATCATATAATCCTGAGGGATTAGCTCAACGTGCAGTACGTGCACTTAAAGCTAATTTCCCACAGCTTGCCGTGATCACTGATGTTGCTCTTGACCCGTTTACCACGCATGGCCAAGATGGTATTTTAAGTGAAAGTGATGAAAATAAAGCGGGAAAAACAGGCTATGTTGTTAATGATGTCACGAAAGAAATTTTAGTTAAACAGGCTTTATCGCATGCTGAAGCAGGAGCCGATATTGTGGCACCATCAGATATGATGGATGGTCGTGTCGGTGCTATCAGAGAAGGGCTAGAAGAAAATGGCTTTGTTAATACTAAAATATTAGCCTATTCAGCCAAATACGCTTCTAATTACTATGGTCCATTTCGTGACGCTGTCGGATCTTCAGGCAATATTAAAGGCGGTAATAAACATACTTATCAAATGGATCCTGCAAATAGTAATGAAGCTATGCATGAAGTTGCCCAGGATATCGCTGAAGGTGCCGATATGGTCATGGTTAAGCCAGGCATGCCTTATTTAGATATAGTACGTCGCGTAAAAGATACTTTTCAAGTACCGACTTATGCTTATCAAGTCAGCGGTGAATATGCCATGCATATGGCGGCAATACAAAATGGCTGGTTAGCTGAAAAACCTTGTGTGATGGAGGGTTTATTAGCATTTAAACGTGCAGGTGCCGATGGCATTTTGACTTATTTCGCTAAGCAAGTTGCGCGTTGGCTGAAAGAAGACGCTTAAGCGCGCTTGACGATAAACAAGCTGCAGGTAGCAGTGTGAAAATATAATAAAAAAGCGCGATTTAATCGCGCTTTTTTATGGGTAAATATTGAATCTATTTTAAAGACTTACTGTATTTGTCACTATAATTTCTTAGCGGTAAGTATTTTTTGACATGATGGCCTTGTCATTAAATCAGCTAAGTATTGCTCTACTTTTGGGTAGTCACCTATTAAGTTAAAACCAGCGGGTAAGCAGGAGATATAATGCAACATAGGCGCTAGTAAGGCATCTGCTATGGTAAATTCTTGAGAAGATAAGGCTGTCTTTTCAGTTAGCAGTTGTTCAATAATGCCAAAAGTAGCAGCTGCTTTTGGTTGTACTTCTTTAACGACGTCAAAGCGGATACTATTATTTTCTCCCTTTGGAAAAGCAAATTCTAGTAAATATTCTCGAACTAATACCTTATCCATGTCTATTGAAATAAGTGCACAAAGCGCGTCATGCCGTGCATAATCGTGATTAGCTGCTTGTCTGCATCAAGATAGCGGCAAATACTGGCTGTTTCAGGTAAAGTTAGTTCCTCTTGTGGCTTACTTTCAAGTAACACGGGTATTTTGCCAAAAGGGTGCCAATTGAGATGTTGTTCGCCTTTAAAAGTAACATCGTTACCATTTACTTCAAAACCCACAGTGTAAGCAACCTGCTTTTCTTCGCATACAAGCATGACGGAACGAACAAAATTTGAAAAACTTGGTCCGTAAATATGTACTGGTTTTACTGTCATATATTTCTTCCTTATTTATATAAATAACTTTATTAGGAAATAATCTAGTTTCATTGATAATATGTTCAAGAACATACTTTAAAAATTTGAAATACTGGTTTGATGATTAAGTATTTAATACCAACCGAAATCATTGGAGTTTTGTGATGGCGTGGCAAGAAACTCATAAAGAGCAATCAAAAGATAGGATATTAAAAAGTGCTGCGATGCTTTTTACTCATCACGGTTTTGAAAAGATATCGATAGACCAAGTGATGAAAAATGCCGAACTCACCAGAGGAGCATTTTATAGCCACTTCAGTTCGAAAAGTGATCTATACGCGCAAGCAATAAGTAAAGCTGCAAAAGTAGCCTACAAACGTAAGCCAGTAAATTGTCCCCAGAATATGAAAGACTTTGCTCAATACTATTTAAGTAGTGAACATAGGGATAATAATTATGAACAGGCATGTCCATTAGCTTTTTTGGTTTCAGATATTAGTCAACAAGATAATCAAGTTAAAGAGACTTATACCAAGACATTGAAAGCCTTTCTAGCGCAAGCTCAATCATTAACCGTCAGTCGAGAAAAAGCCCTACAAAGCGCAGTGCTGATGATTGGTGGACTCGCTATATCAAGGGCTCTAGATGATAAAGACTTTAGCAATGAACTGTTAGCTGCTTGTCAAAAAGGGGTAATTTCATTATCAACAGAAGAGGACACTGATGTCAGCTGAATGGAGCATAATACTACTAAACGCTGTGATTATCGTTATTGCTTATGCTTGGGTGTATCCCAAATTGGCAGGTAAGAATATCAATAAGGTGGCGGTATTTGACTGCGTAACTTCTGGTTTAGCATTGGTTATTGTGGCAAATAAATATTGGGGAAAGGGCGTTGAATTTTCTTTTCTATTGTTTGAGTTAAATTGGTTTTGGTTTACCTTGTTAAGTTACAGTGTCATTGAAATACCTATTGCACTTTGGTATTTCAGAGCTTCACTATGTAAAGATAACCCTGGTAAGTAAAGGTGAATAAAAAGAAATAGCTAAAGGTAATATGGGGTTACGGCTAGATAATCTTAGCGTCAGGGACTAATTCAAAGAGTAAACCTTCACGCAGTGCGCCACTTGAAAGGCATAGTGTTTCAATATGCAGACATTGAAATAAAGCGATTAAAATGCTTAAACCGCTGGCTAATACCGCCGTACGATCAGCTCTTAGCCCTGCTATCTCAATATTATCTATAGTTTTACAATCGATCAGTATTTGCTGAATCTCATAAAGAAATTCTAAGGTGATAACTGGTGTTTGCTGACGTTGGATAAGTATCTCAGCCATGGCTTGCATAGTACCAGAGCTTCCAACCGCAGATTGCCAACCAAGTTGAATGAACTCTGCTTTCACGGTGTTGATAATATCGGCAGCACCGGCAATACATTGATTAAAATTTTCTTTTTTTAATAGATCATCAGTAAAGTACTTGCCAATAAAACTAACGCAACCAATGTTTAAACTAACCACTTTTTTCGCAGTACAACCTAAACCAACGATAATTTCGGTACTAGCTCCGCCAATATCGAGGACTAATTGCTTAGCAGAAGATTGCTGGATATTTGATATAGAGGTATGGGCAACACCAGCATAAATTGTTTTGGCCTCTTGTTCTCCGCTCAGTAATTTTATTTCTTTGGGTAAAATTTTCTTAGCGGCATCAAAAAACACCTGATTATTCTTAGCAATGCGTAATGCAGCTGTTGCGACAATAAGAATATTATTTACTGGAATACTATTGAGATATAAAGCGAAGTTTTTAATACAATCAAGACCGCGTGTTATGGCATCATCTGTAAGTAGATTATTACTAGTTAAACCCGCAGCTAAGCGAACTTTTTGCTTAACTTTGTTAACGGTTTTTATAGATTTACCCGTTGGTGTTGTCACTAATTGGGTAATAAGGAGGTGGAAACTATTAGAGCCTAAATCGACCACAGCATAATGATTTTTATCATACTGTGGAATTGCCATTTTTGTGGCTTGATTTTGGCTCACTAGATCAGTCAATGTGCTTTATATCCAAGGCTGCAGCTAATTAGTTAGCTACGAGTGCCGCGATTAGGATTACCACCACGGTTTCCTTGTCTAGGGTTTGCACGACCGCCTTGTCTGTTAGCGCCTGTTCTAGGGCTGCGTTGACGAGGTTTAGGTCTTGGTAGATCAGTCAATAAAGCATCATGATCATACTTTGTTACTGGCAGTTCATGGCCAATATACGTTTCAATTTCTGGTAAATTAAAAACATATTGTTCACAAGCTAAGCTGATTGCATGACCTGTTTCACCAGCACGACCTGTACGACCAATACGGTGAACATAATCTTGACAATCGTCAGGCAAATCATAGTTAAACACATGAGTAACACTAGGAATATGTAAACCACGTGCAGCAACATCAGTTGCTACTAGAATATCTACCGTACCTTCAGTAAATTCTTCTAAAATCTTTAGGCGCTTCTTTTGTGGCACATCGCCAGTTAGCAAACCAACACGAATTTTATCGGCATTTAGATGGTCAAAAACTTTTTCACAAACGTGTTTAGTATTTGCAAAAACAATAGCCTTTTCTGGCCAATCTTCTTCAATTAACGTTTGCAGTAAAGTCATTTTATCTTCGTTTGATGGATAAAATAATTCTTCACTGATACGGCTGTTGGTTTTTTGCTCTGGCTCTACTTCTACGCTGGTTGGATCGTTCATGTGATCAAAGGCAAGCTCTTTAACACGGAATGATAAAGTTGCAGAGAACAGCATGCTTAAACGTTCTGTAGCAGGAGGCATTTTATCAAACATATAACGTATATCTTTAATAAAGCCTAAATCAAACATTCTGTCAGCTTCATCAAGTACAATAACTTCGATATTTTTTAAGTTGTAAATACCTTGCTTCATGTAATCAATCAAACGACCACAAGTACCAATAAGAATATCAACACCAGCTTCTAGTTCTAAACGTTGACTTTCATAACCTTCGCCCCCATATACAACACCAAGGCGTAATCCGGAACTTTTCGCCATTTCAGTTGCATCACGATGAATTTGTATTGCTAATTCACGTGTAGGAGCCATGATCAAGGCACGTGGTTGATTATGTGTAGGAGCTTCTTTTTGAAGCAAATGATGGAAAGTAGCGGCTAAAAAGGCAATGGTTTTACCTTCACCAGTTTGTGCTTGGCCAGCTAAATCTGTGCCTTGCAAAAGAACGGGTAAAGATTTCGCCTGAATAGACGTACAATAATCGAAGCCCATGGCTTCTAATCCGGTCACTACTTGCGGAGCAAGATTTAGGTCAGCGAATTTAGTTTCAGTTAAGTGTGTTTTTTTCATGGCGCTAGCTTAACAGTTTTGTTAACAAAATAGTTGCTTAATAAATAATTAATTAGATTTATACCAAGTCCATTAAGTTATTTCCCTCTGAGCGAGAATTAAAAGCTTTAGAAGCAAGGCTTTGATTGAAGATAATGGTACTTCCTTATCAAAATCAATAACCCTTTATATAAGCCTTTTAAACTCGTATTTTGGGAACTTGTCAGAAAAGTGATAACGACATAAGTTTGTTTGACTTAGAATAACTAGATCTACACTAACTTTATTTGTTCTAACTTCCCTGACATAGCTCTGAGCTGGAAACTAACTTATTAGAATTGCTATTACTGCTTAATTAATACCAATGTTACATAAAACAGTATTGGAAAAGCAGTGAATCACGGTATAATTACCACAAAGGCGTTTTCGCCATAACAAACGGAGAATATGATGAGCGATAAAATTGTTCAGCTAACTGATGATAGTTTTGAAGCAGATGTATTAAAAGCATCGGGTTTAGTATTAGTTGATTTTTGGGCTGAATGGTGTGGTCCTTGTAAAATGATTGCCCCAGTACTTGATGATATTGCCACAGAATACGATGGCAAAGTGACTGTTGGTAAATTAAACATAGATCAAAACTCAGCGACACCACCTAAATATGGTGTACGTGGTATTCCAACATTATTACTTTTTAAAGATGGTGAAATTGCTGACACTAAAGTGGGCGCACTGTCGAAAACTCAATTAAAAGAGTTTTTAGATAAAAACTTGTAAGTGTATAATTAAAAGCCTGATAACTGATACCTAAGTTATCAGGCTTTTTTGTTTTTAGTTGATAGAATATTTACTTACATTTTTATTCTGGCTTTACCTAATCAAATTTTAGTGCTAAATTTACCACCTGAGTACAAAATAACATCGCTTTATCATCTCTATTCTCATTATAAATAATATTGAAAACATACTAGTGTCGGCAATCGCCAAAGGCACTGTCACTTAAAATAGTTTAAGAAACCCCCTATGAACCTTACCGAACTGAAAGAAAAATCCATTAATGAATTGGTTGAGCTTGCCGCGACAATGAAGCTTGAAAACCTTGCTAGAACACGCAAACAAGACATAATTTTTGCTATTTTAAAAGCACATGCTGAAGGCGATAATGATATTTTCGGCGGCGGTGTTTTAGAGATTTTACAAGATGGTTTTGGCTTCTTACGCTCTGCAGATTCTTCATACTTAGCAGGCCCTGATGATATTTATGTATCACCAAGCCAGATTCGCCGCTTTAGTATGCGAACGGGTGATACCATTCAAGGTAAAATTCGTTCTCCGAAAAAAGGTGAACGTTACTTTGCCTTATTAAAAGTGACTGAAGTTAACTTTGACCGACCTGAAAACACACGTAATAAGATTTTATTTGAAAACCTAACGCCTATTCACCCAACCGATCGTTTTTCGTTGGCGCGTGGTAATGGTTCAACAGAAGATATAACGGCACGAATATTAGATTTAGCATCACCAATTGGTAAAGGGCAACGTGGTTTAATCGTTGCACCACCTAAAGCCGGTAAAACGCTATTATTACAAAACATTGCTCAAAGTATTGCACACAATAATCCTGACGCAGAGTTAATGGTATTGTTGATCGATGAACGTCCGGAAGAAGTTACAGAAATGCAACGCCTTGTAAAAGGTGAAGTTATTGCTTCAACATTCGATGAACCAGCAAGTCGTCATGTACAAGTAGCTGAAATGGTAATCGAAAAAGCGAAACGTTTAGTTGAACACAAAAAAGACGTGGTTATTTTACTTGATTCAATTACCCGTTTAGCACGTGCTTATAACACGGTAATCCCATCATCAGGTAAAATCTTGACTGGTGGTGTTGATGCGAATGCTTTACATCGTCCAAAACGTTTCTTTGGTGCTGCACGTAACATTGAAGAGGGTGGTAGTTTAACTATTATCGCTACAGCACTAGTGGAAACTGGTTCAAAAATGGATGAAGTTATTTACGAAGAATTTAAAGGTACAGGTAATATGGAATTACACCTGTCTCGTAAAATTTCTGAAAAACGTGTTTTCCCAGCTATTAACATTAATCGTAGTGGCACGCGTCGTGAAGAGCTTATTACTAAGCCAGATGAATTACAGAAAATGTGGATATTACGTAAAATCGTTCATGAAATGGATGAAATAGGTGCGATTGAATTCCTAATCGACAAACTTGCAATGACCAAAACCAATGATGAGTTTTTTGATTCAATGAAGCGTAAATAATCGCGACATTAATTGCATAACTTTAATTGATGAAAACCAGTCTAATGACTGGTTTTTTTATTTAATCTTACCTCCAATTGGTAACTTGTATGAAATATAGTGATTTAAGAGACTTTATCAGTCAGCTTGAAAAAATAGGCCAACTTAAACGTATTACTCAGCCTATATCTACTCATTTAACAATGACAGAAATCAGTGATAGAACATTAAGAGCAAAAGGACCGGCATTACTTTTTGAAAATGCAGTAAATGAAAGTGGCGAACCATACGATATGCCAGTCCTAACCAACCTTTTTGGCACCCCTGACAGAGTTGCTTTAGCTATGGGACAAAAAGATGTTGGTGCTTTACGCGATGTTGGCAAGTTATTAGCTATGTTAAAAGAGCCTGAGCCGCCAAAAGGTTTTCGTGATGCTTTAGGTAAAATACCTGTATATAAGCAAGTGTTGAATATGCCGGTGAAAGTTATTAAAAAACCGTTATGCCAGCAAATCGTGCTTTCAGGTGATGACGTCGATTTGACTAAAATGCCGATACAAAGTTGTTGGCCTGGCGATGTAGCACCATTGATCACTTGGGGGTTAACGGTTACTAAAGGACCACACAAAGAACGTCAAAATTTAGGTATATATCGTCAACAAGTACTGAGTAAAAATAAAGTCATTATGCGCTGGTTATCACATCGTGGTGGAGCCCTTGATTTTCAAGAATTTAAAAAAGAAAATCCAGGTGAAAAATACCCTGTCTCCGTTGCTTTAGGTGCAGATCCGGCCACAATTTTAGGTGCAGTAACACCGGTACCAGATACGCTGTCTGAATATGCTTTCGCGGGTTTATTACGTGGAGCCAAAACCGAAGTAGCTAAATCAATAAGTAATGACTTAGAAGTTCCAGCTACAGCAGAAATCATTTTAGAAGGGTATTTAGATCCTGAAGAAATGGCACCAGAAGGACCTTATGGTGATCATACGGGTTATTACAATGAGGTAGATAACTTTCCTGTTATGACAGTAACGCATATCACTATGCGCAAAAATGCTATCTACCACAGCACCTATACCGGCAGGCCGCCTGATGAACCAGCAATTTTAGGTGTTGCCCTTAACGAAGTATTTGTACCTATTTTACAAAAGCAATTTCCTGAAATTCAAGACTTCTATTTACCGCCTGAAGGGTGTTCTTATCGTCTAGCTGTCGTGACTATTAAAAAGCAATATGCGGGTCATGCCAAGCGAGTAATGATGGGCGTATGGTCATTTTTACGACAATTCATGTATACCAAGTTTGTGATAGTATGTGATGATGATATTAATGCCAGAGACTGGGAAGATGTCATATGGGCAATGACCACACGTATGGATCCGAGTCGTGATACTGTTTTGATAGAAAACACCCCAATTGATTATCTTGATTTTGCATCACCTGTGTCTGGTTTAGGTTCTAAAATGGGCATGGATGCGACCAATAAATGGCCTGGTGAAACAAATCGAGAGTGGGGCGAACCCATTGAGATGACGCAGGAAATAAAAAACCAAGTTGATGAACTGTGGGATGAATTAGATATTTTATAAAATTGCTAATAATACCCGTCATCATCAAGATACAAGTTTTAGAGTGTTCGAGCTATCTCAAATATCACTGAAATCCTGCATTTTGTTTGGTAACGGGTATATAATTAATTACACTAGCAATTTTAGCTTATTACCTCTTGGCACAATGAATTTGTTTGCTGACGAGAAATCACCAATAATGTAGAAAAGGTTAAAAAATGAAAACAGTTAGTTGTCAAATACAGTCGTTATCATCGTTAACGCCTCATGTGTATAAAGTATTATTAAAGCCCGATGAAAAAGTTGACTTTATTGCTGGCCAATATTTGAACTTTGTTATGAGTGATGAGGATAAACGTCCGTTTTCAATTGCTAGCTCACCAAATAGTGAGGTAATTGAATTGCAAATTGGTGCTTTTGCTGCCGATAGTTATCCTATGCAGGTTATTGAGTGTATTAAAGCTAGCCACGCGAGTGGTGAGAAGGTAACAATTGAAATTCCTTTAGGCCATGCGCAATTGCGCACTGAAAGCGAACGACCGTTATTATTACTTGCGGGTGGAACTGGGTTTTCGTATATCAAATCCATGTTTGAGTATTTAGCAGAGCAAAAATCGCAGCGTCATATCATGGTCTATTGGGGATTACGTGAAGAAAGCGCGGTGTATGAGCTCGAAAAAACTATTGCCACTATTGCTAAGCTTCCTCATGCCAACTTTATTCCCGTTATTGAAAATACCGATGGGAGTGAGAATTCATGGCAAGGTAAAACGGGCTTAGTTCATCAAGCCGCTATGCATGATATTGTAAGTTTTGAACCCTACGATATTTATTTGGCAGGCCGTTTTGATATGGTTGGTGCTATTCGTAGTGATTTTGTTGAACATGGCGCATTGTTAGAGCATATGTATGCAGATGCCTTTGCTTTCATTTAACAATTAAAAGTCAATAAAAAAGCACATCAATGAGTTGTCATTGATGTGCTTTTTTTATATTTAAAATATAGAGTTAGTAAGAGTAACTCTATTGAAATAAGTTAGGTAAATTTATTAACCTTGCTTAAATCCAGCTTCAGTTAAACTTAGCTGGGCGATTGCAATAACGGCTTGTGTGCGATTGCGGACGTCTAGTTTTCTAAAAATAGCGGTAGCATGTGCTTTATTTGTTGCCTCAGATACATTTAAATCATAAGCAATTTGTTTGTTTAGCATGCCTTGAGCGAACATCATTAAGATACGATATTGCTGCTGAGTTAAACTGGCAACACGTTCTGCAATGTCGCCGTCACTATTATCTCTTTGTTTTTGTTCAAAAGAATCAGGTAACCAGGTACCTCCTGATAACACAGCAACAATAGCTGAATAAATGTCATCAACAGGCGTTGATTTTGGCACAAAACCAGCAGCACCATAGGACATTGCTTTGCTTATGGTGACATGATCTTCATGAGCGGATACGATAACAACAGGAATTTGAGGGAAGTGATTACGTACATGGATTAGGGTATTAAAGCCATGAGCGCCAGGAATATTTAAATCCAGTAACAGCAAGTCACTATCATTATTATTGCTAAGTTGTTGCTCAAGCTCTTCAATTGTCTGCGCTTCAAGCCATACTGTATAAGTTAGCTTAGCTTTTAATGTCCATAATAAAGCTTGTCTAAATAAGGGATGATCGTCAGCTATTATTATTTTTTCTGGCTGAATCATAACAAGTATCCTAAGGAGTGATTAATCCATTCTAACGGAAAAAATTTTAATAACAAAGCATAGTTGTGAATAGTTAGTATAGGGTGCTAAAGGATAATACGGTAATACTTCTTATTAACTTGTGTGCCGTTGATAATGCTCAGGGTTGTTGATCTTAAAGTATTAAAATTTATTCAATTTAAAGCGGCATTAATAGAGAAATTAGTAACTGCCAAATTCTTGCTGCATCGTTAATCTAAATTGAAATGGTAAAGTCGCTTTAAATGAACTTATAGGGCAATTTTTATTGAAAGGAACACTATGTATCGAAAAATTCATTTAGCATGCTTAATGAAGTGAATTGAAGATATTAGAGATGCACTAGAACACTTGGATGACTATTTTTATATTAGGAGAAGAGTAATAGTACTTTGAGGGATTATTGATTACTGCTAAGTAAAATATAGCGCTAGAAAGAGCCCGAAATTACTTTGTCAGGTAAAAATTAGGTAGTCAACTTAACATTAGAAACTGATAGCCTAGACTAACAGTTTCTAATTTATTGGTATTTTATTTTCTTGGGATGTTCGCTAATACAGCAATTAATAATTGCCAATATTGCTCAACAGTCGCAATTTCAATTTTTTCGTCTGGCGAATGAGGGAACTTAATCGTTGGTCCAATAGACACCATATCCCAATGTGGATACGCTGTTTTGAATAAGCCACATTCTAAACCTGCATGAATTACCATTACCGCAGGCACTTTATTAAATATGCTTTGGTAAGTATCTCGAACAGTCTGCATGATGGCTGAATCGGGATTAGGCTTCCAACCGGGATAAGCGCCTGAGAAAACAACGCTAGCACCGGCAAGTTCAAAAACAGACTGCACCATTCGTTGAGTTTCTAAACGACCATCGTCATGCAAGCTACGTATTAACACCATGGCATTAAGTTTGTTGCCACGAGTATGAATTACGCCTAAGTTTAGTGATGTTTCTACAATGCCTTCAATATCATCACTCATTCGAATTACACCATTAGGACAAGCATTTATCGCACGTAGAATTGAAGCTTGCGTGGCTTTTGTCCAACACTGATCAAAGTCTTCAGGTGAAATTAATAACATATCGATATCAGTTTCAATTGCACCTAAATTAGTACTAATAGTTGAGAGATAATCTGCCAAAGCTATCTTTAATGCCTCGACTTTATCTTTTGCAACAACAAAACTAGCGTTAGCTTCTCGAGGGATAGCATTACGTAAACTGCCACCATTTAGCTCAGTAAGGCTGATATCAAAATCAATGCTAGCACTTAATAAAAATCGTACTAATAACTTGTTAGCATTTGCACGCCCAGTATGAATATCGACACCAGAATGGCCACCTTTTAGGCCTGAGATAGATAAGTTAAAAGCTTGGATATCGCTAGGAACATCTTCAAATGTTAGCGCGAAAGTGGCATTACCATCAATACCACCAGCACAGCCCATGTAAACCTCACCTTCTTGTTCTGAATCGGTGTTAATTAAGATATCACCATCAAGCCATCCAGCTTCTAGGCCAAAAGCGCCAGTCATTCCCGCTTCTTCATCAATGGTTACTAGTACCTCTAACGGTCCATGTGGAATATCATCACTGGCTAAAATCGCTAATGCTGAAGCTAAGCCGACACCATTATCTGCACCTAATGTTGTTCCTTCTGCCGTTACCCAATCCCCAGAATCAATGACATAAGGTTTAATTGGATCGGTTATAAAATCATGGTCAGTGTCGTTATTCTTCTGTGGCACCATATCCATATGTGCTTGTAAAATTATGCCTTTACGGTCTTCCATGCCAACGGTTGCTGGTTTTTTAATAATTAAATTGCCAACAGTATCTTCTTTAATGGTCAAGCCAAGCTCTTTAGCCCAATCTTGGATCCATAGCGATATCTTTTGTTCATGTTTAGACGGGTGTGGAATACTGCATATTTTTTCAAATAATTGCCATAAGCTGGCAGGTTTTAACTGTGAGAGAGTACTCATCGTTTTCCTCAAGAAATTGTAATTTTTGTTACTATAAGCAGTATAGGTGATCGCTGCTTATAGTTAGATGATGACAGTGTTATTGTGATTACTTGTTGGCCATTAAAAACTGCCATTGTTCATTAAAGTCAGTACTTGGCTTTTTACTGTAGCCGGATCGAACGTATTGACTGATTTTACCTTCAGCGAACGAGACTAATAGGCTAGCTAAAGCTGCTTCATTAATCGTAAAGGTTTTACCTTCACGTAATTTTCGTTCTCTTAATACTTGTTTAAATTGAGACTCTAGTTTTTCAAAAAATTGATGAACTCTGCCGCGTAAACGCTCATTTTCTCCCATTAATGCATCACCTGCTAATATTCGGCACATTCCAGGATTGCGCTCAGCAAAAACCACTAAAACATGCAATATGTGATGGCAACGTACTAACGCTTCTTTATGGTCCGTAAGAATCAAATTGATACGTGAAAAAATAGACTCTTCGATAAAGTCGATTAAGCCTTCAAACATACGTGCTTTTGATGGGAAATGACGATAAAGAGCCGCTTCTGAAAAACCGACTTCAGCTGCTAGCTTTGCGGTAGTGATACGCTGCCCAGGACAGTTCTGTAACATTAACGCTAAGGATTCTAATATTTGGTGTTTACGGTTTGGCTTCAGGTTTTTATTTTGTGTGGCGACCATATAAAAATATTCTCTACTGTTATTGTTCTATCCATCAAGCTTGTAAATCAACTTGTTCTAAAGGTAAATATAATTACCTTATTTCTCGGTGTTTTTAGCTAAATAATGTTGATTGATTAATGAAACTAGCTGTTTAGCAACTATTTGCTTATTAGCTAGAGGAATTTCAATTTTATCAATCGCACTATAGAGGGTTAAAGCATTATCATCACTATTAAAACCTTGTCCTGCTTTAGCAACATCATTAGCGGCGATTAAATCTAAGTTTTTACGCATTAACTTACCGCGTGCATAGTGTTCAACGTTTTGTGTTTCTGCCGCAAAGCCAACGATAAAAGGTTTATTGGCTAAATTCGCTACATCCGCAACGATATCATGGTTCTTGATGAGCGAAATTTGCATGCGTTCGTTATCTTTTTTGATCTTCTCATCGGCAATATTAGCAACTCTATAATCAGCTACTGCTGCGCAGGCTACAAAGGTAGTAGCTTTTGGAACATAAGTTAGCGCTTGTTGATGCATTTGTTCGGCACTAGTCACTTGGATAAGCTCACAACCTGCGGGAGCAGGTATATTTACGGGACCAGAAATTAACGTCACCTGAGCGCCAGCACGTAATGCGGCATGAGCAATGGCATAGCCCATTTTTCCTGAACTATGATTCGATATATAACGCACCGGATCTATCGCTTCACGTGTTGGTCCAGCGGTAATCACCCAATGTTGGTCTTGCAAATATTTGTCGACAAAAAAATCGCTGCTAAGAGTAACTAATTCATTAACGTCTAACATGCGACCTAAACCGATATCACCACAAGCCTGCTCGCCAGCACCAGGGCCCCAAATATGGAATCCCCACTGCTTTAATGTGCCGATGTTAACTTGTGTTGCTTTGGCATGCCACATTTGCTGATTCATTGCAGGGGCAATAGCAATTGGCGCACTAGTTGCTAAGCATAATGTTGAGAGTAAATCATTAGCCATACCCGCGGTAATACGAGCAATAATATCCGCAGTGGCTGGAGCGATAATTATTAAATCAGCCCATTTAGCCAATTCTATATGGCCCATGGCAAGTTCGGCTTGGCTATCTAATAAGCTGTCAGAAACATGGTTACCCGACACCGCTTGAAGCGTTAATGGCGTGATAAAGGCTTTTGCACCTTCGGTCATAACTACGCGTACATCTGCGCCATGATCTTTAAGTCGTCGCACTAATTCTGGTGTTTTGTAGGCAGCGATACCACCTGTAATACCCAGTACTATTTTTTTGTCCTGAAGAATTTGCATAAGCTGCTAATATTAAAGTAAACAATATGGTCAATAAGATAACATTTATTGCCTTTATTTAGAAATAAGAGTTGCTAAATAAACAAAATCTCCAAGTGATAATAAATACAAAAATGTAAAGCAAGGATGCACTTATGTTAAAAGAATCAAGGTTCAAGGAATCCCCACTAAATGAATCACCGATTAAAAATAACTCCTTAAAAAACTGGCCGGAAATGGAAAGGCCACGAGAGAAATTAGTCAGTTTAGGTTCGTCAAGTTTAAGTGATGCTGAGTTGTTGGCCATATTTCTTCGCACAGGAGTAAGAGGGTGTAATGTAGTCGATCTAGCGAGGCAACTATTGACTAGCTTCGGTAGTTTGAGTGCTATATTTTCGGCAAGCCAAGAAGATTTCTGCGCAAGGCATGGACTCGGGACGGCAAAGTATGTGCAATTACAAGCCTGTTTAGAAATGTCTAAACGTTATTTGGCAGAGACTATTAAAGAGACAGATTGTTCTTTAACTTCTTCACAAGCGACACGAGATTACTTACTCAGTGAGTTGCGCTTAGAAACTCGTGAAATATTTGCTGTGCTTTTTTTAGATAATCAGCATCGAGTCTTAACATTTGAACGATTGTTTTTTGGTACCCTTAACGCCGCAGCAGTGTACCCTCGAATTGTGGTAGAACAAGTCCTAAAACATCATGCGGCAGCGGTAATTTTAACTCATAATCATCCCTCTGGTGTCGCTGAGGCGAGTCTCGCCGACAAGCAAATAACAGATAAATTAATTCAAGCGCTACAATTGATTGATGTGCGTGTATTAGATCATATTATTGTAGCAGGACATCAGTGTTATTCGTTTGCTGAGCATGGAGAGCTTATATAGTTTTTTGTGATAAGTATAAAAACAGGCAGATAACAGGCAGATAGGTTGCTAAAAAGCTTAAAGACAATTACTGTTAATAGAGCAAGTTAATAATATTAAAAGTAATAACTAAGAAAAATAAGGATTATCTGATGACAGAAAGTAGTAGTGATGAGCCGGATCGTCGCCAATCATTTCGTTTAGATATGGAAAAAGAGTTAGTTGATATTATCTGGTCAGATGAACAAGGTAAAGAGCACAGTAAGAAAATAGCTTGTCTTGATTTTTCTCGTGGTGGGTTAAAGATTGATTGTGATCAGCTTTTACCTTTGCAATCCCCAGTAACAATCGTGTTTAAATCGGCTAGTGCCAGCAGTCAAAAACTTTATGGCAAGGTGTTGCGATGCATTAAGCAAGAAAATGGCTGGTATGAAGTTGCATTGACATTAGATCGCAATGACTAATGTTACCAACAGAACTGATGCTTATATCAAGTGAAATTATAGTTCATTGAAATTGACCATAACTTGGTAAATCGTAGATTGCAGCTATAGCGCTGCAGCACGTTAATTTGATAGTAGTAAAGGATAAAAGGGTATGATGATTTTAGTGGGTGGCGAAAAAGGTGGCAGTGGCAAAAGTTGTTTGGCACAGAATCTAGCCGTATATTTCGCCCGAAATAAGAAAGCAATTGTCTTAATGGTTGATTGTGATCCTCAAAGAACAACGTCTGATTGGATACAAGCAAGAAATGGTGATCCATCTCTACCCGCAATTAATTGTATTCAACTGTATGGAAAAATTCGTAATGACTTACTGAGTCTAGTGCAACACTATGATTATGTAATTGTCGATTGTGGTGGGCAAGATAACCTCGCCTTGCGAGCAGCTATGTCAGTTGCTGATCATGTAATTATCCCCTTAAGACCCAAAAGACGAGATTTAAAAACAGTCCCCCATATGGAAGATATGCTCAGTACTTGCAAAATGGTGAACCCGAAAATGATAGCTTCTTTTGTTATCACTCAATGCCCTTCATTACCAAACCAAATGGGTAGGATACTTGAGGCAAAAGAGGTCTGCAGATCTTATGGTATTAATGTTTTAGATGCCATAACCTATAATCGTAATATTTATGATGATAGTGAAGAACAGGGTTCTTCTGTTATTGAATTAGACCCTACAGGTAAAGCTGCCCAAGAGATGTTCAATATTGCCGAGGAATTACTGGCGATGGAACCGGATAATTCTCATGAGTTTAACTGATTTAAAGAAAGGTAAAGCTAACAAAGCAAAAAAGAGAAACTTCACCATTGATGAGTTTATTTCCGATGCTGAAAATTACGCAAAAGGTGCGCCTGAAATTGTTAGCGAGTTAGCCAACAATGGACACGCGGGTCATAAACTTAATCTCAAACAAGCGATTAGTGAAGCTAAGCGTTATGTTGAAATGACTGAAATAGAACACCAGCAAGCGGGAGAAGTCAAAGCAGGTGTTAGAGCTAGAGTTGTTAAACCTTTTAGGCGAGCAACATTTACGCTAAGTGAAGAAGCGATAGAACAGTTACAAGGTTTATCTGAAGGTTCAGACTTAGCTAAGTCACATATATTGCGTATTCTGATTGATGAATTGTGTAATAAAGAACAAAATGAACAATTGAAGAAATTATTGCAATCAGGAATCGGTTGATTGTTTAAATTTTGTTGGCTTTTTACTCTTGAAATAGACAAAATTTAGTCGAAAGCTTACCATTCAAGTGAATTTTATCTTTGTATTCCCTACTTAACTATATGAAAAAATTTGATAAATACTGTTTTTTTAGTATTTTCTTATTAAGACTAGTATTCGTTATTCAGTTTCTCTATAATATGCCACCTTTTTCAGGATCCCGAGACGACGGTCTTGGGGAACAAATAGCTCGAGCTGAAATTAATATTGGAGTACTCACATGTCTAAAATTTGCCAAGTAACAGGCAAAGTGCCAATGGTTGGAAACAACCGTTCTCACGCAAGAAACGCGACTCGTCGTCGTTTTTTACCTAACCTTCAATCTCACCGTTTTTGGGTTGAGAGTGAAAATCGTTTCGTTAAATTACGTTTAACTCCGAAAGGAATGCGTATTATCGATAAAAAAGGTATTGATGTAGTCTTAACTGACATCCGTGCCCGTGGCGAAAAAGTTTAATAACTTTATTTTAAGGAAATTATTATGCGCGATAAAATTCGTTTAGTTTCTAGTGCTGGTACTGGTCATTTTTATACTACAGATAAGAATAAAAAGACTATGCCTGAAAAAATGGAAATCAAAAAGTTTGATCCAACCATTCGTAAGCACGTAATCTATAAAGAAGCTAAAATTAAGTAATTAATTTTATTTTTATAAAAAACCCGGTTTTACCGGGTTTTTTTATGTCTGAAAAAAGGTATTAAACACATATACCTTTGTATCATAGCTGTTATTCGCGCTATTCAATGAAAATTTCAGTATGATATCTTTACTCGATTTATTGGAATTATTTGTATGAAATTATCTCGGACCGGCTGGAACAACGTCATTATTTTTTCAGTTATGACTATAATTTTATTAATCAACGCGACCAACGATAAGCTTTTTCCTAATGAAGAAAGCGGTAACAATGGTGAGCGATTAATTTTGCCACAGCATGGTGTTATTTTAACGCTAGCGATTGATTTTTCAGAAAGCCAACGTGTGTTATTAGAACGCGTTGGTCGTAGTTGGCAATTAACCGCTAAAGGTATAATGCTGGAAAAAACGGAACAGCAGATTGAGCAGATGATGTTTGCTTGGCAACAGAGTAGCGGCTTAGTACAGGCAGCTGAAATTATGATTGATAGTGCTCAAGGTGTTGCAGTAAAAATTGCATTGGCTGGTGAATCACAGGTAAGAACCTTTATATTATACCCATTAGACGATCAATTATTAGTTTATCAGCAACAAGATAATATTTGGTTAGCACTACCTGCAACCTTAGCCCAACAACTATTACCTGTTAGTTTGTAACGTTCTGATTCAAAGTAATACCAATTGAAATAATAGTTACAATTGTATCCACGAGAAGAGATTATGCCAGAATTACCAGAAGTAGAAGTGTGCCGCTTAGGTATAAGCCCTCATGTGATTGCTCAGGAAGTCAGTGAGGTGATTATTCGTAATGGACGCTTACGATGGCCTATCCCAGAAGAAGTCTGTTCTGTTGTTGGTTTACCTGTGCTTAAAGTTGATCGGCGTGCAAAGTATCTGTTATTACGTTTTTCAACAGGAACTTTATTATTGCATTTAGGTATGTCTGGTACCATTAGGGTAATTGAACAAGATACCCCTGTAGCTAAACATGACCACTTCGATCTAGTTTTTAAACATGGCAAGAGTTTGCGATTGAATGATCCTCGGCGCTTCGGTGCGGTGTTATGGTTAGCTAATGATGAAGATGAACTCGGCTTATTAGCGAAATTAGGACCAGAACCATTAAGTGATGATTTTGCTGAGGGCTACTTGTTTAATAAAGCAAAAAATCGCAAAGTACCTATCAAAACTTTTTTAATGAATAACCATGTCGTGGTAGGAGTCGGTAATATCTATGCTAACGAAGCACTGTTTCAAGCGGGGATTTTACCTACAGCGAAAGCAAAAGATATTGATGAAAGCCGGATGAACAGTTTAACGACTATTATAAAAAAAGTGCTGAATGCTGCCATTGCACAAGGCGGCGCTACGCTTAAGGATTTCACCCAAGCCGATGGTCGGCCTGGTTATTTTGCCCAATCACTTATGGTATACGGTCGAGCAGGAGAAGCCTGTGTGACTTGCCAAACAAAATTACAGGAAATTAGACAGTCTAATCGTAGCTCTGTTTTTTGTCCTAGCTGTCAACAAGATTAATCCTTAGATTTTATCAAGCGCCGCTTTTACTACCGGGTGAACAAATTGGCCAACGTCACCTTTGTGAAGGGCAACTTCTTTTACTAAGGTTGATGAAATAAATGAATTCTCTTCTGCTGGTGTTAGAAATACGCTCTCAAGTTCTGAGGATAAGCGACGATTCATGTTGGCCAGTTGAAACTCATATTCAAAGTCAGAGACGGCTCGTAAACCACGAATAAGTACTTTAGCTTGATATTGCTTAGCAAAATCAACTAATAAACCACTAAAACCAACAACAGTTACATTTGTTAGATCCTGTGTAACTCGCTCAAGCATGGCAACTCGTTGCTCTAAATCAAAACGAGGCTGTTTACTGGGGCTTGAAGCTACACCAATAATTACCTCACTAAATAACTTACTGGCACGAACAATTAGGTCACTATGGCCATTAGTTACTGGATCAAAAGTACCCGGATATATAGCTCTTATCATAATTATTTATTATATTTTTAACGGTTGTTAACTGTCATTGTAATGGGATAAGTAACGAACTGACAAGTATTTATGCTTTCAATTTTGCTGCTAAGTCATCGATAATCAACAAAATTGAATAATTAATCACAAAAAAAAGCAAAAAAACCTAAAGTATTTACTCAAAACACTTTATATATACTGAATTTTGATAGTATTATTGAGCTAGTTTTAATCAAATCAAATTAAGAAGTAGCTGCATGAAAACCCGTGATAAAATAATCCAAGCCAGTATTGAATTATTTAATGAGCAAGGAGAGCGTAATGTTACCACTAATCATATCGCTGCTCACTTAGCCATTAGCCCTGGTAATCTGTATTATCATTTCCGTAATAAAGAAGACATTATTTTATCTATTTACGAAGAGTATGCACGTAGCTTGCTATTAGAGACCTTGCCAAAGGTCTCTTCGGAAGTAAAACCATTAGATTCACTTGTTTTGTATATGGATTCTGTTTTTCAAACTACAATGAAATTTCGCTTCTTCTATAGCAATCTACCTGTGCTATTGGATAAAAATCCGATTTTGCGGGAAAAATATGTTGAAGTGCAACAGTCTATCTCAGAGCGAGTTAGTCAATTGCTTATTTCATTAAGAGCTGCTGATTATATTGACTTTAGTGATGATGAATTGGCTGATATTGTCAGTATTTTACGTCTTATTAATACGTTTTGGGTTAGTTTTCATCAAACTCAGACCATAGTGAATGAAGTTAATGACTCAGTATTCTACCAGGGTGTACTTAAAATATTAGTTATCTTACGTCCGTATACTAAAGCACATGCAATTAGTGAACTGAATCACGCTCGTGATGTGTACCAGCAAAGATATCGTGAAGAGGTAGAAACAGCTTAGTTGTTATTAAGCTGTTATTTTGAATTGAAAGTTATCAGGTTTTTCATAACCTTGGCTGACATTGAAGTAAAAATTTCCGATTCGTTGTGCTCGCTGTTGTACCTCATTCGTTTGTACAAACTCTATACTTTGATTCGAAGCTAGCTTTTGATTTGATGAACTAGAGGTAATAGCTTCTTGTGCCGATAATGTTTGATTAATTAATGCATCAAACTCATTACTTTTATCATTATGATTATCATAAGGTATGGTGGGAGTAGTTTTGATGTTCAGATTATTATCTGTCGGGTCTGATTGAGTTGTCTTATTACTTTTGAGTGCCAATAGCTCAGATTGTGCAGCGAGAATATTTTGTGCTGCACTAGCGGCTACCCGAGTATCTTGTGTTGATGGATTCGTAGGAGCCAATGCTGCAGCGTGTATTTTTTGCATCTTAATTATAGTTGCTTGTGGGTCACCTGCTACGTTGCTTAAATCTACTGCAACCTCACCATCCGTTACATATTTTTTTCCGTCAGGGCCAATTTCAAAAGTATATGAAGGTGAGCCTGTGGCGGCACCACCTGCTGTTGCGTGAGCTAACTCATGCGTTCTGACTTCTTTATCTCTTTGTTGCAACTGAGTAATAATTTTTTCGTCAGCGTGTACTTGTTTGCTGTTTTTGTCAGCTATATCATTATCTGATGTACTGCTGTTAGTGTTCGAATGTTGGTCTTCTTGGTTTTGCTGAGAGCTCTGTTCGTCTTGCTGAGATTTACCTTGTTGATTGCCTTGCTGATTTTCTTGCTCAGAAATAGAGCTAGCAGCATGTTCTGCTTGTTTTCTTAAATTAGCAAAATCGACTTGTTCGTTTGCTTGAGCAGGTGTACGAGCTCGATCTTTATCTGAAGCGACACCTTTTTCAGCTGCGGATGGATTGGTCGCGGCAACTTGGGTGATAATTTCTCGTTGATGATTCTCACGACGTAAGCCTTCCGTAGGCGGATTGACTACGGTGGCTAGGGGTAAGTTTGCTGTATGCGGGGTAATATTCATGATGAAATATTATTAGGCGGTTACATCAAGTAGGGTGCCGAGTGAATCATCAGCACTTTTAATTACTTCTGTTGAAGCTTTCGCTTGATACTCAGCCACTTTCAAATTGACTATCGCTTGGTTTAAATCAGGCAATTCTATATTGTTACTTGGATTGCTTACCTCAGTGTTAACCTCAACATTATTGGCAGGGTTCTTTAGCGGCTCATCACTCAAAGTAGTACTGGCGACAATATCCGCAGCAGCTTGATCAGCTGTTGCTCTCGCATTTTGTAAACCTTGTAAACCTGAATTCATTGCAGATGGTATTTCCACAGGTAAGCCTCTATTGTCAATAAGCTACATTGGTTAATTATTAATCTAAACAACAAAAAAGTAAAGGTGAAATTACCTGTATACCCGCTCCACTTAAAGATGCTCGTTTCAGGAAGTCTGAGCGACTCATAATCAAGGCGCATTTTTTTATTAAGGGTCATTCCCTTAAAAAGAAATGTAACGCAGAGTATGGTTTGCTCAGCCTTCCCCAAGGGGCTGGTTTATAAACGCTTTATGCTACGTTATTGATTTCGACAATAGAATAACTATTCTCTTCAATCAATGCCTTGCCTAAAGGCGTTTCTAATGCCAGCTGGATCATGCATCTTCAAGTGGAACGGGTATATATAAGGCAACCTCGTTTATGATGTTAGTTAAAGTGTGAATCAAGCCAAACGACTAATACCTGATAAAAATCATCAAGGTGAGAAATAAATGGTGCATGGGAAGCATTAGCAAATAAGTGTTGGTCACTATTGGGCGCTAAATAACTAATTTTTTCGATCACTTCTTTGGGTACTAAGCTATCGTTATGTCCGTATAACCGTAGAAGAGGTTGCTTGATTTTTGATAAGTGTTGTCGGAGATCACAGTGACTTAATAAGGCGAGTGAGTCAGCTAAAGTTTGCTGACTAGGGAGAGTATGCGCCATTACTAACTGGGTAATTAGTTTTAAGTCTTGTCGGATATGAGGGCTGCCCATTGCTTGAATCTTTAAAAATCCACTAATTGTTTTCGCAGTATCTTGCGCCAATTGTTTATGAAAGCTCTCTAATACATTCTCTTTTATACCCGGCCAGTTATCTATCGGTTGTTCGACAAAATACGGACTACTGGCAACAGTAATTGATGCTAATACTTTTCCTGGGTACTTAAGAGACATTTCCGTCGCAATTAAGCCGCCTAATGACCAACCAAGGTAAATGGCCGGTTGGTCAATTACTTGGTCGATATGGTGGCAAATATTTGCTAGTGAGTAAGGTTTTATATCAACAGCACTATTGATACCAAAGCCTGGTAGATCAATGGTTATGAGTTGGTAGTTATTCTCGTTGTTTGCATGGAATAATTCTAACAGAGGTTGCCAAACACCTGAATTTAACCCCCAACCATGAAGGAGGACAATAGGAATTACATTTTTTTTGAGTGTATTATTAGGAGAAAATGTGGAAAATTTTAAGCTTTTTGCCATGCTTATTACTGCACTATAATTATCATGGTATTAGTTTATATCATATTGGATGATAGCAAAAGGTAAGCAATATGGCATGGAAGCTAGATTCAGATATCTTTAAGCGGTATTACACCGATGCACTCAAGAGTATTAGCTGTTGTGATTTGTGTGGTGCAAACGTCAGTAATAGTTATCTACTTGGTTATTCGCTATCACAAGCACTACTCTGTCAGTCTTGTGTAAATGATTTACCCTATTTCAATCAAAGTCTAATCGCAGGTAATTTATTAAATTGGCCTGCGGTTCACCGTGCTTTACCCAATATTCATTTTGAACATCTTTTCGCATTATCACCTTATATTTACCCCTTTAACAAATGGTTAGCTCAAATGAAATACTTAGGGCGTTTTGAGTTAGCAAATTTATTTAGTGCTTTACTCTGTGCTCAGTGGCAAGTAATGAACAAAACCATTACCCCTATTGATTTAGTGCTATCAGTACCCTTACATATTAAGAAATGGCAGGTTCGTGGTTATAACCAAGCGCATCTCATTGCAAAGTCCTTTGCTGGGACATTGTCATTACCCTATGATGCCAACTTAGTGGTGAGAGTAAAAAATAATGATAGCCAGATGGGAAAAACGGGCAGTGAACGACGAAAAAATTTAGCCAACGCCTTTGTTTTACAGGGAAAGCTAGTAAGCCATATCAAACATGTTCTGATTGTTGATGATGTGGTTACAACGGGCACCACAGCTAGTGAGATAAGCAAACTGTTAAAACAAGCTGGTGTTGAAACCGTTACCTTAGTAACGGTTTGTTTAACGTTGCCTAACGCGAAGAAGAACGGAGGCGTACATGGTAAATTGTAAACCTATTTATATGGCGCAGAAAAAGCTTTGCTAAAAAATAAACTGTTAGCTAGTAATTTTGCACTGCCATGCCAATAACCTCTAAATGCTAGTACCTCTGTTGTTGCTATTACTCGGCCTTTGCCGACATTGTGAGCAACAATCGCGGCATTATGTGCCAATCGATTAACTAAGTTTTTGTCAGTATAACCACTTAGCAGTGGTGCTGGCGTATATTTTGCTAATGTTATAAACGGCTGTTGGGGATGCTCCATTATCAAATTACTATTACGAAATAAGGGCAACAAGCTTTGCTGGTAGCCATAAGCTAATGGATGGCTAATATCTAACTCTACTTGGAAAATAGCGCCGGCAATGCGTTTACGACTAGCTAGGCTTTCTTTATCTTGATAGTTGAGTTTTTCATGATCAAATAATTGGTTTATCTGCTCTTTAGTAACAAACCTAGCACGTAAAATTTCTTGTTTTGCTAACCAAAGAGACGCACGCTTTTGACTAATTATCACCCCCCCTTGTTTAACCCATGTTTTTATTTTCTTAGCCGTATGATCTGTAACATGCTGGTAATCACCATCAACGAGAATGATATGGCTATAGCTTGATAAGTCGACTTGTCTTAATTGGCTATGGTCGATAATAGATAGTGGGATATTAAGTGTTTCATCGAGATAGAAGCGGACTTCACCTGCTTCGTATTGCGATATGCCAGTCCCCCCTAATAAAAGTGTTTTAGTCTTACTAATTGGCTTTAACGAACTACTACCAATATCAACTCCTTTCATGGTCAAGCCGGTACTAATACTGCTCAACTTAATACCAGTACTATTACTGGCGGAAATTAAGACCTCTTGCCAATTTTCGGTTTGTTGAATACCTGCGGGAATCACTATGCTACCCGCTTTAAAGTGCTTGGTTGCACCATCGATTAAACTTGTGAAAGGCTTAGTTGCCACTTTTGCTTTGATATTATTGTTAAGAAGGTTATTGAGTAATTTAGGAGCTAAAAAATGATGCCATTCAAAGATATAGCTATAAGTGGATATGCTTTTACTGTTTGGTTTGGCCGTTACAGGCATGGTCCAAACTTGTTTCGCTAGCTTTAGTCTACGAGTACGGTTTACTGGGATAGATTCAATATTCATAGCCAAAGGCATTGTCCAACCAGAAACATCATAAAAAGTATTATCTTTAAAGCTCGTTTGTTGATTAAACAAAGCTTGAATTAGTCGAAACTGAGGTTGAGCAAGAGGTACGTAATAGCTGTTATCTTTCTGATATTTAGTATCTTCAAATTCAAAGTCAGCGATCAACGGATAAACTTTAATTTTATGCTGCGCTAGTTTGGACAACAAAGTATTGAGGCGAAATTTATCGCTACTTTCGTGCAGTAAATATCCTGTGAAATCTTCTTTTTTTGCTAGTTTATTACTTTGTTGATAAAACTCACTGCGGTATTGCTTCAATTTTTTTCTATTTTCCCAAGCACCATTGATGGTAGAAAGTGAGGTGGTCACATGGTTTTCTATACTAAACTCTAAAGTCAGTAAGCCATTAATTGTTTCTTGCTGCATGCCTCTAGCACTAGCTTGTTCGAATAATATGCCTATGCTGCCATTAATATCAGGATAGGTTGAGCCCTTACCGTAGTAAAAATCATCGAAATTCTCTTCGCTATAATAAAGACGTTTTTGTTTATCTAATGCTGAAGCATGAAATTTTGACAATGTTGTTGTTAAGTCGACATTTCTTTTCGGGGTCAGTGGATGAGTCCGACTTGGGACGCCAGGTTGAAAAAAGTAACTGCTGTTATGACCCATTTCATGAAAATCACCAACAACATGGGGTTGGTATTGATGGAAGTACTTTAATCGGTGTTGGCTTTCTTGTTGAGAGAGTAATAACCAGTCGCGGTTCAAGTCAAACCAGAAGTGATTGGTGCGCCCTGTAACCCAGCTCTGGTGGTGCTCTATATGGTTGGCATCACTATTGTCACTAGAGTTTCGATAAGTACTAACCCAATTAACAAACCTATCCATACCGTCAGGGTTAATACTAGGCTCCAGTACGATCACGGTATTGGCAAGTAATTCAACCATCTTTTCATCGGTACTGGCTGCTAAATAATAAGCGACTATCATGGCTGCATTAGCACCACTTATTTCATCACCGTGTACGCTATAACCTAACCAAATAACTAAGGGGGCTTTGTCGGATTTTTGGTTTTCAAGCTGACCTTTATTTTGAGAAAACATGTCACGTTCACTGAGAATACTCGACAAATTTGCTAAGTTTTTAGGGCTAGAAATGGTAACCAGTAACTGTTCTCGCTGCTGAGGTGTTTTCCCCATCGACGTAATATTTACACGCTCAGAATCCTTCGCCAACTGATAAAAATAGCTTTTTAGTTGATCATGTCTAACATGGCGTTGGCCAATTTCAAATCCCAAGCTGTTACTTGGTAAGGATATTTTGCTATTAAATTTGCTACTTGCAGGTAAGTAATCTTGCGCAGGCATGGCAATAATCCAGCTGGAGCAGAGCAGAGTAATGGATAAAATCAGAATTCGTAAAAGTAACATCTAGATGACCTCGGTATTTGACTTCTATAAAGTATCAAACAAAAGCGTAAAAATCATTAGCACATAACTAAATAGCAGCGTAAAATGATCATACTTGAGTAAAACAGTCAGGTATTTTTTCAACTGATTACTTTAAAGTAATTTTAAAGTAATAAAAGTATCCGAGAGAAAAGAGAGCTAACACCATGATCACTATTTCAGAAAATGCTCAACAGCATTTTATTAAATTACTTTCGCAACAAGCTGAAGGTACCCATATTCGAGTTTTTGTTGTAAATCCTGGCACAGCGAAAGCTGAATGTGGCGTTTCATATTGTCCGCCTGATGCGGTTGAAGCCGATGATATTCAACTGCCATTTGAAGGCTTTTCAGCGATGGTTGATGCTGACAGTAAAGGCTTTTTAGAAGACGCAGAAATTGATTTTACGACTGATCAAATGGGCTCACAGCTTACTTTGAAAGCACCAAATGCTAAATTACGTAAAGTTGCTGATGACGCGCCACTATTTGAACGCGTTCATTATTTCTTACAAGCTGAAGTTAACCCTCAGTTAGCAGGTCATGGCGGCGAATGTACCTTAGTCGAAATTACCGACGATGGTTATGCTGTATTGCAATTTGGTGGTGGCTGTAATGGCTGTGCACAAATTGATGTCACGGTAAAAGATGGCATTGAAAAGCAATTGATTGAATTAATGGCTGGCGAAATTAAAGGCGTTAAAGATGCTACAGAGCATGAACGTGGTGACCATTCGTATTACTAAAATTTAGTTCGTATGATTAAGTTACTAGAAAAAATAGGCCAAAACCCGCAGTACAGTTTAACGCTGTTCTTACGTGGGCTTGGCCTTTTTGTTATTGGTTTGCTCTTTGTTGCTTTGGGATATTTTTATCATCATCTTTGGCAGATTGTGGGCATCATAACACTAGCGCTTGCTTGCTTATTGGCAGCATGGGGATATCTGGGGATTTTTGCCAATCGTTGGTTAAATATTCTTTATCGCACTCAACCCGCGAATAAACGACCGACCAACAAAAACACAAATTAAATGAAATTAATGACTAATTTAATAAAAAAATATTGGCTTTTCATTTCTGTTTTTTTACTTGCCGCTATTGCGACCTTGTCTTTATGGCCCGCAGAACATTTACCTCAAGTCCCGGGTAGTGATAAAACTCATCATTTCATCTCTTATGGCGCATTAATGTTTCCTGTAGCATTACGAAAACCCCAATACTGGCTATGGATTACCTTAGGTTTTGCTGGCTTTAGTGGCGCTATTGAGTTGATTCAGCCTTATGTTAATCGCTATGGAGAATGGCTTGATTTGGCCGCCAATGTAGCAGGTTTAGCGTGTGGCATTATGCTCGCTCAGATTATTGAGTACTTCACTGCGGGTAACACTAAGTAACACTTGATTACATAACACATACAGGCGATGAATTATTAGTTGACCGGTATCAAGCTTGATACCTATTGGCATGTTAGTATTCTTCTACTGTTACCTCATTAAGCCAATTATCTTATGTCGAAAGAAACTCCTGCTCATCACCTTCCGGTAGCACATCCTCCAAAGCGATTATGGCAAAAAATATCGTCAATCATCGCAAAAGGAAGTTTTGGCTTGGCTGCTATTGGCGCAGTGGTAACAGTTATTTACGGCAATGATGTTGAAGCCGATATTAAAGCAGCGCTTGGCGCAACTACCTTTTTTTGTGTAGCTGTTGGTGTTGTCTGTCAAGCGATGGGTAGTACGAGTATTCCAAACTTAAAGCCGACCCCGAAAGAATTTGATGATAAAAAATGATATCAAGCACTTTCTTTTGTAGCGATGAGCATGGCAACAATGGAATTACCGCTCAAAGAATATGCATGTTCAAGCAGTCTTATTGCGGCCGTATCAACTAAGCCGTGCACAGTGGTATGGTAATATTTGATAGGATCAGCGGCAAGGCTAGGTAAGATAGACGTTTATGTTGATCGAAACGGCTAGTTTTAATCCAAAAAAAATCCTAAAGTTCTAGTGCTTTAAAGTAAAAAACGTTATTTTATCTCATCTGATTTTTAAAGGTATATACCATGAAGTATATGTTGCGGACACTAGTTTCAGTTTCATTATTATTGAGCGTTGCGCTCAGCAGTCATGCAGCAGTAATTTTACAGTACCATCATGTTAGCGATAGCACCCCAGCAAGCACCAGTATTTCCCCAAAACAATTTGAAGTGCACTTACAATACCTTAAAGATAATAATTTTAAAGTGGTACCTTTATCTGAGTTAATTGAAGGCATTAAAAACCAACAAGCTTTACCCGATAAAAGCGTCGCTATTACCTTTGATGATGCTTATATTGATGTGTTAACGCAAGCTAAGCCCATTTTAGATAAATTTGCCTTTCCGTATACCATTTATGTAAACCCAGGCATTATCGCTCGTAATGAAAAAAATGATGCTTCACATTATTTGTCATGGATTCAACTCAAAGCACTTTCAGATGAAGGCGTGATTATTGCTAACCATGGTTATGAACATGATTCTATGGCGCGAATTACAGATGGATTAACGCAAGCACAATGGCTACGTAAACAAACGGAATTATTATTAAAAGCGGAAGCGGTTATTAAAGAAAATACCGGTCAAAGCTGGCGATATTATGCATACCCTTATGGTGAATATGATATCGCTATTCAAGCATGGGCTAAAGAAAATGACTTCGTTGCTTTTTCTCAGCAATCGGGCGCAATTGATTTATCGACAGACTTAACCAGCGTACCGCGTTTTCCAGCTTCAAAGCCTTATGATAAAATTTCTGGCTTACGTGATAAGTTAAACTCATTGGCGTTTAATATTCGTTTAGAAGGCGAACAAGCTGAAACTATCTTTAAACACAAAGAAGCTAAAAGTATCAATTTTGCTATTGAAACGGGGGACTTTTATAAATCAGCCCTCAATTGTTATATTTCAGGTTTAGGTAAGCAAAAAATCACCTGGAATGATGATAAAAGTTTTAGTATAAATTTTAGTAAAGACCTGCCGATTGGTAGAGTTCGAGCTAACTGCACGGCTGCAAGTATTAGTAAGCCAGGTCGCTATTATTGGTATTCTAAGCCATGGTTTATCTTAAAAGATGATGGCAGCTGGTACCATTTATAAAAAAGTAAGCCGTTTACCTTTGTTTCCAATCTATTCTCAATTATTGATAAAGCGCGACTATTTTTTGATAGTCGCTTAATAACTTCTCATTATCAATACTAGGTACTTCACCTACTACTTGCTCAGGTCTAAATATTGCCGCTATCTTCCCCGCGGGATTGATTAAGACTAATGAAGCGCTGTGATCAACCCAATAGTTTTCATCGCCAGCAGGCACTACAACGTCTCCTTTACTTACCTCTTTACTAGTGATGGCATACATCAACCCTAAATTTCGAGAAAAGGGAAAAAGCACATCGTGCTCTGCGCGGAGTGCTTTAAAGTTAGGATTAAAATATCCAATATATTGCTCAAGTTTTTCTCTGCTGTCTCTTTTGGGATCAACAGAGACTAATAACACTTGGCTATTACTGGCAATGTTGGTTAAGTCCTCATAAATGAAATTGAGGTTTTGCAGGGTGGTTGGGCAGACATCAGGACAATAAGTATAACCGAAGAATACCAGTGACCATTTGTCGCGTAACTGCTCATTATTAAAAGGCTGTCCTAACTCATCCGTTAAGGTAAAGGGTGATATTGGCCGAGCCTGTTGATAATGCAAAGCATATTCAGGTAGAGGTAATTGTTTTGTTTTATTCATAAGATAAAAGCCAGCCGCGCCGGCACAGATTGAGATTAAGGCAATAATGCTATAGATATGTTTATTCATCGAAATCCTGTGTTTAGTGCCATTGTTACGAAGTTACAGTTACGAAGTTATTGCAGATAAACCTTCGTGGCTAAATTGTCGAAACTAGCCCATTGGTAGCCAATAATGATCGAGCAGTAAAATTATGAAAAGTAACATTAAATGCACGATAGAGAACTTAAATGTTGCCATTGCGGTCCCTTCTTTTGCATTAAACTTGAGCTGCCAAGCATAGCCAAAAAAGATCAAGTTCAAACTACACGCTCCTATTAAATACAACCAGTTACTCATACCAACTAAATAAGGTAGTAAACAAACTATAAAGAGTAAGACGGTATAGAGCAGTATCTGTGTTTTAGTGAAGCTCACGCCGTGAGTTACCGGTAACATAGGAATATTTACTTTGGCATAATCATTTTTACGGTGAATCGCTAATGCCCAAAAGTGTGGCGGTGTCCAAGTAAAAATAATTAAAACTAATAATAAAGCGTTAGGCACCACTTCATTAGTCATAGCTGTCCAACCCAATAATGGTGGGATAGCACCAGCTAAACCGCCGATAGTGATATTTTGTGGCGTAGCACGCTTTAAATACATGGTATAGACAAAACTATAGCCAACTAAGCCAGCTAAGGTCAAAAAAGCCGTCAGTGGATTCACTAAAGCATAAAGAATAATAAAACCGAGCAAGGCTATGCTAGTGGCAAATACAATGGCATTGGTAACACTAATTTTACCTGCAGGCAAAGGCCTGTTATGGGTTCTGCCCATAACAGTATCAATTTTTTCATCGACAATATGATTGATAGCGGCTGCCGCAGAAGATAATAATGCAATGCCAAGCATTGCAGGTATTAGCCGTTGCCACGGTAAAGCTCCAGGAACAGATAAACTCATACCAACTAATGCCGTCAATACCAATAAGGCAACAACTTTAGGTTTGGTAATATCGTAATAAGCACGCCAATTAGCAAAAATGCTACTAATGGAAAAATGATGGTGACTAGTATTAATCGCCGATGGCATAGGTGTTATCGTTTTATTCAATACTTTACTCATAGAGAGACTCCTCGGAATTTTGTCGTAATTTATAAGTTAAGGCGATCAAGCTCAGCATTAAACCGGCGGCAACTAAGTTGTGTGCGACAGCCACTTTAAGTGGCAACGAAAACCAGATATTACTAACCCCTAAACTTATTTGAATGACTAATAAGCTCAGTAAAATAGTGGCGGTGTTCTTTATAGAAGGAGTTTTTGCTTTGAGAAAAATGGTGATGGCTAACCAAGCGAGAAATGCGCCAGTAATGATTGCACCAAAACGATGACTAACATGAATAGTTACTCTTTCATTATGTGCTAAGTGACCAAATTCATAGCTCTCTTGGTTTGGGGGAATCAAATCAAAGGACTGCTCAAAACTTAAATCGGATAGCCAATCACCCTGACAAATGGGTAATTCTACACAACTCATGGCTGCATAATTTGATGAGGTCCAACCGCCTAGGGCAATTTGTGCGGTTAAAATAGTAATACCTATTAATGCATAGCTACTGTATTTTTTAAGCTGTGATTCAGCTAATTTTTCTCCCTGAGTGTTTATTCTTCTAGCATTAATGCGCAAATATAATAAGAATAGTAAGCAAAGCGTGGTAAAGCCGCCGAGTAAATGCCCCATCACCACTATTGGCATTAATTTCAGTGTTACTGTCCACATACCTAATGCAGCTTGGAAGGTAACAATACCTAAAATACATAGGGGCAGAAATATTGGATACCTAACTTTTGAGCTTTTTGAAAAACGTAATTTTATTGAAACGAACGCTATTACTGCGATAAGCAAACCAAGACTGCCGGCAAAATAGCGATGAATCATCTCATTCCATGCTTTAGCCGGTTCAACATGTCGTTCAGGAAAAGCCTGCTCAGCAGCAGCAATTTGTATGCTCGTCTCAGGTACATCGATTAAACCATAACAGGTTGGCCAATCAGGACAGCCTAAACCCGCATGAGTTAAACGTGTATAAGCACCTAAGCCAATAACAACAATGGCTAACAGTAAACTGGTCAGCACTAAACGACGCAGTGTCTGTGTCTTTTTACTGTGTTCTGTCATTGAGTTAACCAACCTTAGAATATTTCAAGAGTTTCTTCATATCGGCGACAATAGCTTTACCAAAAGCCGCTTGAAGTTGTTCTTGTTCGGGTAGTTGATGTCTTAGAATAACGTTACCTAAAGGATCGGCGATAAGTACTTGAGGACCATGCAGTAAATTGTTCATTTGTGGGGTTAAAGCAAGTATTTTCCACTGGCTTTTGGCAAGTTGTTTGCTTTGCTGGGCAGAGAAAATGTTCTCCTTGAGTAACACGGCAGACACCCTTGGCATATCTTTTCCTAGGGCGACATAGCTGTTATGCACAGTTTCAATGCTATGTAAGCACATCTCAGGACATTTATTAGGTAGTCGATAAATAATAAGCCATTGCTTGGCAAGTTCTGACTCATCTATTCCCAACTCTTGTAGTGTTAATGGCTGCGCTAATAACTTACCCTGATTTGTTACACCTAGGTTTAGCCACTGATTGTCTAAGGCTAATTTGGCTAATAATATTGGTAATATAAATACCGTAATTAATAAGAGTAAACTACGGCGGCTTCTCTTTTGTGAAGCATGGTTTGAAGTATGGCCTGATTTATTGGTACTGGTTAAAGTACTGCTATTATTTGAATCATCTGTATTTATTGACCTAGCCATATTTTAACGCCTTATTTTTCTTTTATTATTGTTAAGTTGTTTGCTTACATATTCTGTAGAGCACCAGGTGAGTTTTTGGAAGAAATATGAACAGAGTTTTTTGTTTTAATCCGCAAGCAAATCATTAATATCAACCATGCAGTAGCTAAAGCTGCCCATTGAAAAGAGTAGCCGAAATGTTTTTCTGCGGGCATCACCATAGGGTGCCAATTTTTTTTATAACCAAGGTTTTCTTCTTGGTCTACATAGATAACAAATGGTAGTAGTGGCTTATCTATTGACGGATATATTAGCGCAGAAAATTTATCGAGTTCAATTTGCTGTACTCGTAATGGCCAATTTGGTTGAGTAAAGTCTTGTGCTGCAAGCATTATTCCTTGCTCAACAATACGTACATGGCCTCGAAAATCATGCTGCCCTTGCAAAGGAGTAACATCAGGAAGTATGCTTCGATCAATTGAGCCTTGTACCCAACCTAAATTGATTAAGACTGAGTTAGTCGGCGTTTGCACAACTTGTAATACGCGGTAACCTAGAGAGTTATTCTCGACTTGATTATCGAGTAAGAATACATAATTACCATTAAATTGACCGGTAATAGTGACCGGAAAATCATTAATACTTTCTTTACCGGTAAATTGCTCATCCTTTGAGAGTTTGACTATTTCTTCAAGGGTTAATGGTGACTGCTGATTAAGTTGCGTAATACGGATAGCGCGCTGTTCTTTCTCGAAGCCACGGTTATACTGCCAGAAAGACAATTTAATTAAACAAGCAAACACAATAATCGTTAGCCCTAACCAAAGGGCATTATGAAATATTTTTTTTAGTTTATCGGCATACTGCAAAAATAAGACCTTATAAAATATAGACAAAAACAAAAAGCATTACCCAAACGACATCGACAAAATGCCAATACCAACTTGCTGCTTGAAAAGCAAAGTGATTCTCTGGGGTGAAATGACCTTTTAATACTCTAAACCACATTACTATCAACATGATACAACCTAAAGTAACATGCATACCGTGAAAGCCAGTCAGTAAATAAAAAGTATTACCATAGACTCCGCTATCTAGAAATAGTCGCATTTCTTCAGAGTAACCGTGAGCGTATTCTTGTACTTGAAAGAACATAAATGCTAAGCCAAGTACTATGGTTAGACCAAGCCACACTTTAAGTGGTCCACGATTATTTTTAATTAATGCACTATGAGCAAAGTGAGCGGTAATTGAAGACGTTAATAATAAAACGGTATTAATTAACGGTAGACCAAACCAACCCATGGCGGTGGTAGTCGTGCCATCAGGGGTTGTTAATAAAGGCCATTGGGCAACAAAGTCAGGCCAAAGTACGGCGCCCGTTGATACGTTGTTACCTGCACCGCCTAACCAAGGCACAGAAAATACCCGTAAATAGAGTAAAGCGCCAAAAAAAGCGGCAAAGAACATCACTTCAGAAAAGATAAACCAACTCATACCTTGACGGAATGAATTATCCATCTGATGTGAGTACTTACCGGTTAGCGATTCACTAATTACATCACTAAACCAACCCACAAGCATATAGATCACAAGTGCAATACCAGCCAGAAGTAAATATCCACCGTAACCACTTGTTTCATTTGATAAGTCAGTTACATAGTTAGCTGCACCAAAGGCAATCATAAATAGTGCTACTGCGCCGACAATCGGCCAGTGGCTTTGGCTGGGTACGTAATAACTTTCGTATTCTTTGTTAGTCATTTTCTATCCCTTTTTTCGAGTAGAACCCTATGACGACTTCTCGGTTATGTCATACAAGGTATAAGATAAAGTTAAAGTATTTATATCTGCGGGCAGTTCTAAATCGACATAAAACTGTAAACTCATCTCAACATCTTTTCCCGCTGCTAGCGGTTGTTGAGTAAAGCAAAAACATTCAATTTTATGAAAATAGTTTGCTGCCAAACCGGGTGACACTGAAGGTACTGCTTGACCGATAATGTCATGAGAAGCATTATTTTTTGCATAAAATGAAACTAATTTCATTTCACCAGGGTGGACACTAATCTCATTAATTACCGGCTCAAACTCCCATGGAATACCTTTAGCATTTCGGGTAATAAACTGCACCTTAACGGTACGTAGTTTATCTATGCCGCCAGCCTCATAAGTCGCCGCAGTATCATTTGTTTTGCCATTTAGGCCGGTAATATCACAAAACACATCGTATAAAGGTACCAGAGCAAAACCAAAGCCAAACATAGCAACAACGACAAGCAGTAATTTTCTTACTGTTTTATTGTTATTACTAATACCTGTACTGGTATTTATATTGGCTTTGTCATCATCAGTGCTCATACAAGTTAGTGCTCGTGTTGGTCAGCATTATCAATATCTTGCTGCGATGGTGGAGTACTAAACGTATGATATGGAGCAGGGCTCGCTACCGTCCACTCTAAGCCTATCGCACCATCCCAAGGTTTAGCGGGTGCTTTCTCGCCACCGCGAATACATTTTATGACTACCGCTAAGAAAATAAGTTGCGATAAGCCAAATGCAAAGCCACCAATGCTGACCCACTTATTAAAGTCGGCAAACTGTAGTGCGTAATCTGGAATTCTGCGTGGCATGCCTGCTAAACCTAAAAAGTGCATAGGGAAAAACAGTAAGTTCACTGAGATTAATGAACACCAAAAATGCCATTTGCTCAACGTATCGTTGTACATGTGACCGGTCCATTTAGGTAGCCAGAAATAAGCGCCTGCATACAGGGAGAATAACGAGCCAGTAACCAGCACATAATGAAAGTGAGCGACAACAAAGTAGGTGTCGTGATATTGAAAATCGACCGGTGTCATAGCCAACATCAATCCTGAGAACCCACCAATGGTGAATAAAATAACAAAGGCGATTGAAAACAGCATTGGTGTTTCAAAGGTTAATGAGCCGCGCCACATAGTAGCGACCCAGTTAAATACTTTAACCCCAGTAGGTACCGCAATTAGCATGGTGCAATACATAAAGAACAGCTCACCAAATAATGGCATACCCGTGGTGAACATATGATGTGCCCATACGATAAATGACAATAAGGCAATGGATGATGTGGCATAAACCATTGAGCTATAACCAAATAATCGTTTGCGTGAGAAAGCTGGAATAGTGGTAGAGACAATGCCAAAGGCTGGCAAAATCATGATATAAACCTCAGGGTGACCAAAGAACCAAAAAATATGCTGGAACATAACCGGATCGCCACCACCAGCAGCATCAAAGAAACTGGTACCAAAATAAGTATCGGTAAGTAGCATGGTCACTACGCCGGCGAGCACAGGCATGACGGCAATCAATAAATAGGCCGTGATAAAAAAGGTCCAAACAAATAAAGGCATTTTCATATACGTCATGCCAGGAGCACGCATATTCATGATGGTGACTACGATATTAATCGCGCCCATTATGGAAGAAATCCCCATAATATGAACGGCAAAAACGAAGAAAGCAGTACTGCCATTAGAGTAAGTCGTTGATAACGGCGCGTAGAAGGTCCAACCAAAATTAGGCGCGCCACTTTCCATAAAGAAAGAGCCAAGTAAAATAGCAAAGGCAAATGGAAGAATCCAAAAGCTCCAGTTATTCATACGAGGTAGCGCCATATCTGGTGCACCTAACATCATAGGAAGCATCCAGTTAGCGAAGCCGGTAAAGGCAGGCATAATGGCACCAAATACCATAACTAACCCATGGACGGTTGTTAATTGGTTAAAAAAGTCGGGCTCAACTATTTGCAGACCTGGCTGAAATAACTCAGCCCGGATCACCATAGCTAAAGCGCCACCAGTTAAAAACATGATAAAAGCGAACCATAAATATAGGGTACCGATGTCTTTATGGTTAGTGGTATAAAGCCAGCGTTTTATGCCTGTCATTTTATGGTCATAATGATGTTCGTCGTGCGAATCTTGTTCTATAACGTCTGTAGTCATTTTATATCCCCCTAGTTCGCACTAGCAGCATCAACAGCTGCAGGTTGTACTAAATCACCGGTATTATTTCCCCAAGCATTACGCTCATAAGTCACAACTGCGGCTATTTCGGTTTTAGTTAATTGACTACCGAAAGCAGCCATGGCAGGATTTTTCTTACTACCGTTAAGCACCATATCTAAGTGCACAGTGATATCCCCCGTTGCAATCACACTACCTTTAAGCGCAGGAAATGCTGGAGGTAACCCTGCACCTGTCGGTTGATGACAAGCAACACAAGCCGTCATATATACTTTTTCGCCCATAGTCATTAATTCATCTTGGCTATACACTTTAGCTAAATCCTCTACTGGTGCTTGTTCGGTCATTGTCTCTACCGCATCTTCAACGTTAGTTTCAATTGTTACGGCTCCTGTTGCATCTTGTGCTGTGTTATTAACAGCAGATTTCACATCAGATGCTTGCACTACATCACCAGTATCATTGCCCCAAGCATTTCTCTCGTAAGTGACTACTGCGGCTATCTCTTTTAAACTCAATTGTTTGCCGTAAGCTTGCATACCCGTGCCTGCTTTACCATTAAAGACAATATTGAGGTGATCTTCTATCGTACCCGTTGTGGCAACAGGGCTACCTTTTAAGGCAGGGAAGGCCGGCGGCAAACCTAAACCGGTTGGTTGATGACAAGCTGAGCAGTAGGCTGTGTAAGTTGTTTCACCTAATTGCATAAGCTCTTCTTTTGATATTGAAGCGTTTAATGAGTCTTGTTCGGCTCTTGCTGCGGCGGCGATACGTTGCTGTTGTTCATTGAGCCAAATGTCATAATCTTCAGCTGATTTTACCTCAACAACAATGGGCATAAAACCATGATCTTTTCCGCATAACTCGGCACATTGACCGCGGTAAACACCAGGTTCATCAACTCTAGTCCAGGCTTCATTGATGAATCCTGGATTAGCATCTTGTTTAACGGCAAAAGCAGGCACCCACCATGAATGGATAACATCATCAGATGTTATTAAAAATCTAACTTTTTTATTGGCAGGAATAACAAGTGGCTTATCAACCTCAAGTAAATAGTTTTCACCTTTGACGGCGCTAGTTTCTTGTTGATTTTGGTATTGTTCGCGAGGGGTTGAAAGGACAGAATAATATTCAATATCTTGATCAAAGTATTTGTAATGCCATTTCCATTGTGAGCCCGTGATTTGAATCGTAACATCAGAGTTCTCATTGTCCTCCATCGCTATCAGTGTTTGTGTAGCAGGCACTGCCATGGCGATTAAAATAACAATGGGTATTGCTGTCCATAAAATTTCTACTTTAGTACTTTCATGAAAATCAGCAGGTTTTGCACCTTTAGATTTTCGGTGAAAAGCAATCGACCAAAACATAGCGCCAAAAACTAAAATACCGATAGCAGTACAAATATAGAGCACCAGCATATGTAAATCATATACGTCTCTACTAACAGCAGTAACCCCTTTAGTCAGGTTTAACTGCGTCTCTGCCCAGGCTGAATTGGCAAATAGGCTGGCCAACACTAGCCAAATTAGCTTATGTTTCCCCACACGGCATCTCCTCTTTTCAATGATAGAGAACAGATGTGCAGCAATGTACTTCATAATTCACTGAACTGAATATCTGTTGTTATTATTATTTTTATCAACTAACAAGAGCTCGGTTTAGCCACGGTTGCGCTATATAGAACGGTTCATGACGAATATACGTAATCTAGAGATCAAGTTAATTATCGACGTGAAATAGTAATCAGTCACAGCACTAGTGAACTAGTGTGACAAAATTAGCAAACAGACGTCTTTTTATTCTTTTTATGTTCGTTTTGTATGCGTTACTACTTATAGAATTACGCTAAAAATTGATCTAGGTCAAACATTTTATAACTGAGGAATTATAAAAAAACCATTTAATTCAATGGAGTAATAGCTCTAAAGAGAGTGTGAGCTTTACTAGGACTAGCTTTGATTAAATTTAATAAAGAGATTTAAAAATTGCAGAAAATCATGTGGAAATTTAGAAGGGAAAAATATTAGAGATAAATAAAAACGCCATATTTTTTACGCTGTGATTAGGTAATAAATATGGCGAATGCTGTAACAGTGGCTATGATGGATTACATCCAACGTCCACTTCGAATAATACCGACGGCGATACCCTCAATATTAAACTCTTGATTAGCTAAGTCGACTTTAATAGGAGAGAAATCTTCATTTTCTGCATGCAAATAGACAACATTTCCTTCCCGTTTAAAGCGTTTTACGGTGACATCATTTTCAACACGGGCAACAACAACCTGGCCATTTTGTACTTCAGTTGTTTGATGCACAGCAAGTAAATCGCCATCTAGAATACCAATATCTTTCATACTTTCGCCATTTACACGCAAGAGGTAATCGGCAGCAGGATGGAATAAATTACCATCCATTTTATAATGTTCTTCAATATGTTCTTGCGCCAAAATTGGTTCACCGGCGGCAACTCGCCCTATAAGTGGTAAACCTTCTGGTTCAAGCATCTCTTCAACCAAACGAATGCCACGAGAAGTGCCTGCAAGCATTTCAATGTAGCCTTTTTTTGCTAAAGCTTTTAAGTGTTCTTCGGCGGCATTAGCTGATTTGAAACCAAAAAAATTAGCGATTTCGGCACGCGTAGGTGGCATGCCTGTATCTTGAATCTTTGCTTTGATTAAATCATAAATCTGTTGCTGTCGTTTAGTTAGCGGGCGTAATTCGGTAGTTGAATCTATCATAGCTTTAGCCTGTAAATTTACACAGTATTACTGGTAGTATATACAGCTATGCTTTAAAGGCAAGCTTTTACTTTGAGCTCTATAATAATCATATTTTTACCTGTAATTTTGTTAACTGAAGAGTGGTGACCGGATAAAGTGTTGCGATGTTGATATTTGAAAAGGTGACCAACAGGCACTGTACACTCTTCATCTTGAGGCGTATTTACAACCATTTTTTCAGTTAAGCTATAAGCGAACAATAAGCTACCAGCTAACAATTTAATAGTGACAGTTTGTTGCTCAATATAGCCGCTAACTGCAGGCGTGAATGAGGTTTTATTAGTCATGATATTGAAGTCTTTAATACTACCATTGACTAAAGCACCATAGGTTTTACTCGCACCATCAAAGCGAGCAATATCAAGTATTTGAGTTAATTCATCAAGTTCACCATTTCGATGGTCTAACGTTAAGCCATTACCTTCAATTAAGACTAAATTACGTTGATAACCAGCAAAGTTTGAGAAGTCACCATCATTTACCACACTGGCAATACTTAGGCGCCAATCAAAATCATCCAAATTACCACCATCGCTAATGGCTAATTCAGTAGTGTGGCCTAAACCATTTTTCCATGGAATAGTTTTAAAATTTTCAGGAGTGAATACAGTAAGCATAGATGACCTTCAGCGTATTTTTTTTGCCATATTACTTAGTTTATCTTCATAGGCAAGGTTATTTATGTGTCGCTTTATTTTGATAATTACATTCGACCAAACGGATTGATTTATTAGTCCGCTTGGTATTAGTACTTGCTATGCGCTCTGCGCTCACGTTAGAATTAAAAGCGTGAATAGTTAATACTTTCAAATTAAGCATTAACTACCACAAGACTTGTCGGAGTGCCAAAGGCTGAGATCGCGAAAGCGGGATCCGTAAAACCTGATCAGATTAATATCTGCGTAGGAAACAAGAGAGAGTGATTAAGCCCTTGTGCTTAGATTTTGACCAACCTCTTTTTGCCTATTCTTTAACTAAATAATAGTTAAAGAAACTCCGCCTATTTTTATTCTTTTCTGACTTTTATGTAAATAAAACAAGAAGAACCAAAAACAAGGTGCGACCATGAACGATTTAACAAATACTGATATTGTAAAGAAAAAGCCAAAAACACGCCGTGAAAAACGTGAAGCGGCAGCAGCATTCTTGAAAAATGTTTCAGACCAATCATTTCCTAATTCTAAAAAAGTGTATGTACAAGGTGAAATCCACGATATCCAAGTAGGTATGCGTGAAATTACCTTAACCGATACCTTAGTAAGCGGTAGCAAAGACACCCCTGTTTACGAAAAAAACGAACCACTTTGTGTTTATGATACCTCAGGATTTTATACCGATGAAAATGTTGATATTAACGTGCACAAAGGTATTCCACGTTTACGGGAGTCATGGATTGATAACCGTGGTGATGTAGAGTTTTTAACATCTAATAGCTCAATGTATGCGCAGCAACGTCTTGATGATGAAGGTGTTGATGATATTCGCTTTGAACAGTTACCTACCATGCGTATTGCTAAACAAGGTAAAAATGTTACGCAAATGCATTACGCTCGCCAAGGTATTATTACCCCAGAGATGGAATACATCGCTATTCGTGAAAACTTGAAGCGTGAAGAAGTCAAAGATGCAACGTTACTGCTACAGCACAAAGGCCAGTCTTTTGGTGCCAGTATTCCAGAGAAAATCACCCCTGAATTCGTCCGTGATGAAGTAGCTCGCGGTCGCGCTATTATCCCAGTAAATATTAACCACCCTGAGTGTGAGCCGATGATTATTGGTCGTAACTTTTTAATTAAAGTTAACGCTAATATTGGTAATTCAGCAGTCACGTCTTCTATAGAAGAAGAAGTAGAAAAGCTTGTTTGGTCAGCAAAATGGGGCGCAGATACGGTAATGGATTTATCGACTGGCCGTAATATTCATGAAACCCGTGAATGGATTATGCGTAACTCACCAGTACCTATTGGTACCGTGCCTATTTACCAAGCACTTGAAAAAGTAAATGGGGTAGCTGAAGACCTAACGTGGGAAATTTTCCGCGATACCTTAATTGAACAAGCAGAGCAGGGGGTCGATTACTTTACTATTCATGCGGGTGTGTTACTTCGTTACGTACCAATGACTGCAAAACGTGTCACGGGTATTGTTTCACGTGGTGGTTCAATCATGGCGAAATGGTGCTTAGCGCATCACAAAGAAAACTTCCTCTACACGCATTTTGAAGACATTTGCGAAATCTTAAAGCAATACGATGTATCATTTTCATTAGGTGATGGTTTACGTCCGGGTTCAGTTGCTGATGCTAACGATGAAGCACAATTCGCTGAATTACATACCTTAGGCGAGTTAACTAAAATCGCTTGGAAACATGACGTACAAACCATCATTGAAGGTCCAGGTCACGTGCCACTTCATATGATTAAAGAAAATATGGAAGAGCAAATTGAACATTGTGGTGAAGCGCCTTTCTACACTTTAGGACCATTAACGACAGATATTGCGCCAGGTTATGATCACATTACCTCTGGTATAGGTGCAGCTAATATTGGTTGGTACGGTTGTGCCATGCTTTGTTATGTAACGCCAAAAGAGCATTTAGGTTTACCGAATAAAGAAGACGTAAAAGAAGGCTTGATGACCTATAAAATTGCCGCTCATGCAGGTGATTTAGCCAAAGGTCATCCAGGTGCACAAATTCGCGATAATGCCATGAGCAAAGCGCGTTTTGAGTTCCGCTGGTACGATCAATTTAATATTGGTTTAGACCCAGAAAGAGCACGAACTTACCACGATGAAACCTTGCCACAAGAGTCGGGCAAAGTAGCGCATTTCTGTTCTATGTGTGGACCGAAATTTTGCTCAATGAAAATCTCACAAGAAGTACGAGAATACGCTGCCAATCTCGAAGGTAAGAACGATAAAAATGCGATAAAAATTCAGCTGCTTGATGAAACTATCACGTTGCTCCCTGAAGGAATGGCTGACGAAGCTATTGAACAGGCGATGCAAGAAAAATCTGCAGAATTTAAAGCGACCGGTAGTGAAATCTATCAACTTGCGGACTAGCTTTATTGTGTCATCCCCGATCAGATATTTCGGGTATGACAAGTGTATTATTTTAGGCGGATGAATGATGAATATTGCCATTGTTGGCGCAGGATTGATGGGGCGATTACTCGCCCTGTCTTTACTGCGAGGTAAACAGTCAGAAAACGTAACCATTACTTTATTTGATAAAGATAAGAAACTCGCTCATAACAGTGCTGCCTATGCTGCAGCAGGTTTATTAACGCCATTAGGGGAATCACTTCACTGTGAACCTAATATTGTTAGCATGGGTTTTGAGTCATTACGTTTATGGCCGGCTTTGCTCGACAGTTTGGATGAATATACCCTTTTTCAACAAACTGGCGCCATCGTGGTAAGTCATGAGCAAGACAAAGGTGACTATCAGCGTTTTGTTAGGCACCTAAACAATAACTATCCCGAACATAAATTACATACGCTAGATCGTGCGCAATTGCTTGAACTAGAACCTGAAATAGGACGAAGTTTTAATCAAGGTTTGTACCTGCCACAAGAAGGGCAGATTGGTAATCGTCGCTTGTTAATTGCCTTACGAAAACAGCTTGAAAAAGAAGGAGAGAGCAGCAATGGCGTTAACTCGCTAAACTGGTTAAGTGAGTGTGAGGTACTTGCTATTGAAAACACTGAACTTATCAGTAAAGTTAGCTATCAACAGTGCGGGATCAATTGTAGCCAATCATTTGATTTAGTGATTGATTGTCGAGGTACTGGCGCGAGTAATAAAAATAGTCATCGTGCTTGCGCACCATTAAGTGACTTACGTTCTGTTAGGGGGGAACTGTTCCAGCTATTTGCCCCTGAAGTGAACATTTCCAGACCGATACGATTGATGCACCCTAGATATCAGCTTTATATAGCCCCTAAAGGCAAAGGTTTTTATGTGGTGGGTGCCACTGAAATTGAAAGCGACGATGACTCACCCATGACAGTTCGCTCAGCGATGGAATTACTCAGTGCGGCTTATAGCGTGCATCCAGGGTTTGCTGAAGCAAATATTCGTCAACACGTTAGTCAGTGTCGACCAGCCTTTAGTGATAATCAGCCTAAAATCACTCAAAAGGGTAGTTTAATACAGGTAAATGGCTTATTTCGTCACGGTTTTTTAATTGCCCCAGTAGTGCTTAAGCAAGTGTTAGCCCTGGCCAATAATCGGATAAATAATAGCATCGATGATTTGCCCTATAATAATTATTTATGTACAGAGCAACCACAAGAAGAGGTGATTTAATGAATATTCATATTAACGGAAAAGCCTATTCGTTAGGCCATGAAGTACACATTAGTGTCAGTTCAGCATTAACGTTACATTTTATTGAACCACAACAAAGTACTTTTGCGGTGGCGCTTAATGGTGATTTTGTTGGAAAAGCAGATTATGACACCACTCTAGTAAAAAATGGCGATAGTCTTGATGTGCTACTGCCAATACAAGGGGGGTAATGATGTCACTTAATATCTACGGACAGCAGCTTGATAGCCGTTTGCTCATTGGCAGCGCACTTTATCCATCACCACAAGTAATGAAACAAGCCATACTAGCTAGTGGTTCACAGGTAGTAACTCTCTCGCTGAAACGTCAGAATCCGGCAGAGCAAGCGGGTCAACAAATATGGCGTTACTTACAAGAAATCGTCACCGAAGTGAACGGTCATTTACTGCCTAATACCGCGGGTTGTAAAACAGCAAAAGAAACGGTTACGCTGGCGAAAATGAGTCGAGAAATTTTTCAAACCGATTGGATTAAGCTCGAGGTTATTGGTGACGATTACAATTTACAGCCTGATCCCATTGAGTTACTCAATGCTGCCGAGCAGTTAATAAATGACGGCTTTAAAGTCTTACCGTATTGCACCGATGATCTGGTTTTGTGCCAGCGTCTCTATGATTTAGGTTGTCAGGTGATTATGCCGTGGGCATCACCTATTGGTACGGGTAAAGGATTGATGAACCCTTATAACTTAGAAACTATTCGTTTACGTTTACCCGATGCGACCTTAATTTTAGATGCGGGCATTGGCAAACCTTCGGATGCTTGTTTGGCGATGGAAATGGGTTATGACGGTGTTTTGTTAAATAGTGCCGTTGCATTGGCAGATAATCCGGTATTGATGGCAAAAGCCTTTGGGCAAGCGTTACAAGCAGGTGAGCAAGGGTATGTGGCAGGGATAATGCCTCAAAGACAGACCGCCCACCCATCAACACCAACATTAGACACTCCATTTTGGCACCAACCGTGAGTTAAACGGCTTATTGCTATAGTGTCCAATTAAGGCGTCAAAAGTACTCATTGACTAACGTCAACTCCGTGCTATTTCCTTGTAATTGAACACTACAGCTGCAAGCCGTCTAACTCAGTTCTAAATTATTTAATTTTAAACTCAGTGAAAATAGTGATATTGATGGCTAACATGATTGGTATGAATATGAATAAGAAAAAGCCGATAATTTGGACTATTTCTGGTAGTGATTGCTCTGGTGGTGCGGGTGTTGCTGCGGATATTAAAACGGGTCATGGTTTAGGGGTGGAAGTTTGTCACCTGATCACCGCGAATACTGTACAGAACTCGCATCGACTTCTCTCGGTAAATGCTATTTCGGTTGAGATATTGCAGCAACAAGCAGCGATATTATTGGAAGACAAACCTCCATCGGTCATCAAAATTGGTTTAGTGGCTAACGTAGCGCAAGTACAGTGGTTAGCTCAGTTACTTAAGCACACTAAACAAGTCATGCCCAACGTAATTAGCGTTTATGATCCTGTTGGTCAAGCCAGTGTTGGTGGTAGTTTCAGTACGACCACGCTAGAGCAGCTTACCCCCTTATTACAGCAAGTGGATGTGCTCACGCCTAATTCGATGGAAGCGAAAAGCTTAGCCAGATTAGCTGATTTTTGTGATAAAAGTGATGCCAATGAAACAGCTGTCGAAATACTGGCTAAAAAAATCCATTACGATTTTGGCATCACCTCTATTATCATTAAAGGTGGCCACAGCCGGGATGAACAAAGCAGTAGTGATTACTGTTACCATCAATTAAATCAGCTACATGGCAAGCAAGACAATCAAGATAAAACCCTAACAGCGATTAGCTATCAGTTAAGCGCCCAGCGTATTGAAAGTCATTATAGCCACGGTGGTGGTTGTAGTTTTGCTACAGCATTATCCGCTTTTTTTGCCCAAGGTTATTTAGTACGTGATGCTTTTACCTTAGCAAAGGCATTTATCAGTCAAGGATTGAGCGCTAGCGAGCGAGTAAGTGAATCATTCGGTCATCAATATTACGGTGCATTTGAACAGCAAGGTTGGCCATGGCATACTAAATTTTTCCCTAAAATAGTTGATGAACTAAGTGTTAAATACCAAGATTTATCAGCATTTAATTCATTAAACTTAGCCGGAAAAAAACTAGGCCTTTACCCTGTCATTGATTCATTATATTGGCTAAAGCGGTTACTACCCTTAGGTTTAGAAATTATTCAACTACGCGTGAAAAACTTAGCAGAAAGTGAATTAGAACACGTAATTATTGAAGCAGTAGCGCAGGCGAAAGAATTTGATACGCGTTTGTTTATTAATGATTATTGGCAACTGGCTATTAAGCACGGTGCTTATGGTGTTCACATTGGTCAAGAAGACTTGCAAGATGCAGACTTAACGGCCATTCAGCAATCGGGGATACGTTTAGGTATCAGCACCCATGGTTGTTATGAATTCTTATCGGCACAGCGATTACAGCCGTCATACTTAGCCATTGGCGCAATTTTTCCAACGAAAACTAAAGATATGACCGGACAAATTCAAGGCATTGATAACTTGAGACAGGTATTATCTTTACGTCCAGATAATAAGCATAAAATCCCAGTGGTTGCTATTGGTGGTATTAATCTAGAACGGGCAAGAGAAGTTATCGAAACAGGCGTAGAAAGTATTGCTGTAGTTACTGCAATAACTGAAGCTGAGTGTTCACATGGCATTTCACCTGAGCTGGCAGTCACTCGTTTACAAGATATATACCCAAGCCACTTGAATATGCGTGTTTCAGGACGCTTGGGCGATTCATGATCAAGGCGCCTCTTTTTATTAAGGGTTATTCCCTTAAAAAAGGAGGTAACGAAGAACATGGTTTGCTCAACTGTCCCCGCAGGGCTGGTTTAGAAACGCTTTATGCTACGTTATTGATTTCGACAATAGAATAACTATTCTCTTCAATCAATGCCTTGCCTAAAGTATTTCTAATTCCAGCTGAAACCTGCATCTTCAGGTAGTTTGGGTATAGTATAATATCGAAACGACATACATGTTCAAATTGCTTGGATTTGTAATGTCTTTGATAAATATCGGTTAAGGATAATAATGAAAATTTTAGAAAATAAAATACCGCCGCCTTTAGTAGGCTTACTGGTTGCGCTATTGATGTGGGGGTTAAGTACAGTAACGCCCGTTATCTTATTAACAAATACAGTAAAAATAGCTCTGGTTGTTGGTTTTATTTCTATCGGTGTTTTCTTTGATCTTGCAGGAGTTATATCTTTTCGAATGGCTAAAACAACGGTGAACCCGCTAAAACCTAATACAGCAAGCTCTTTAGTAACATCAGGTATTTATCAAGTTACCCGTAATCCCATGTATGTAGGCTTTGTTGCTTTTTTATTGGCTTGGGCAAGCTTTTTAGGCTCGGCGTGGGGACTTATTCTAATTCCGTTGTATGTGGCTTATATTCAATTTTTTCAAATAGCTCCTGAAGAAAGAGCGCTAACAATATTATTCAAAGAAGAGTTTACAGACTATAAAGAAAAAGTTCGTCCTTGGTTATAATGACTGGATAGAACGAATGTAAGCCAAAATTCTGAAATAATGTTACTTATTAAACATGAAAAGCGGGAAATACAGTTTTGTATTTCCCGCTTTTTTCGTTATCAATCATTTATATTTAATGAAGTATTACATTGCAGATAATAATCTTGGGTTAACGACTAAGTTTCTAACACCGTGGGCGTGATCTTCTTTAAAGGCATTACCTTTACACCACTGACCAACAGATTCTATATTTACTTTCGCCACTTGTGGGCGAACGCTCCAAGTTACTTGAAATGGAGAGCCTTTTTCATTGTAACTAGGGCCTGTAGTCGAGCCAGCGTATTGAATCGGTGTACCGGTGTTATTTGGAATGTTAAGCGCTTGATGTTTATCATTGTTAATACCGTGCTTAGTTAGTTCACCAAAATCTAAAGCATTTTTATCATTCACAACAACAAATACTTGGGTCTCAACACGAAATTGTGGATTGATAGTCGACTCACCTAAACAAGCGCCTAAAGTGTTGCCAGGCGCTGCTTGTGCGGTAGAGTGAACATAGTGTACTTCGATAGTATCACCAGGGAATAAACCGCCGTGTGGGTTAGGGCAGATATCTTTATTAATTTTTTTAGTTTCTTTGCTACTTAATTTACCGGTATAAACAAAACCTGTTTGATAACCCGTACCATCGCCATTACCAGCATATTTAGTAAACTCACCACCTTTATGCTCAGCATTTTTATGCATATGGATATTACATAAATTCATGTTAGTAGATTCTGGTGCTAGACCAAAAATACGTGGGTTATTACCTTGTTTCATTGATAAATCACGTGGTGATTGCGGCCCATAACCTTTACTAACAGTATTATTTTCTAACATAGCTCGTTGCTTTTTAATTACGTTATCTGAAACGTTGGCAGGCTCACTGCCAGCAAAAGCTATTAGCGGAATTAATGCTGCGGCGACAGTCAGTGCAATAATATTCGTCTTCATATTGTATCCTTAAGATTGTTGATTAGCGGGTCACTTATGACAATTAGCATTACTGTATTTTTATATACATTATGGTCAGTATAGAAAATGGTTTTAGGGGTATTGCATGAAAAAACTAGACTACCATTTTGCTATGTAGCAGGCGCATTATGTGTTTAAAGCGATACTATGGGTCACTATAGTTTAGGTAATGCCACATGCGAATAATATTATGCTTTGTTTTTTCTTGCTTACATCATAAGTTGATAATGTCTATGCTACAGTAAAACGTCATGACAACCTCCTGACCGTCATGTTTACTATGTTAAAAATTGTAACCTGCAGGATGAGTTATATCTGATAATTAGCTTGTTGAATCATTCTGCTTGGGCTTAAAATATAAAAACAAACATGAATGTCAGCATAAGAAGTGAATATGAGTGGTAATAAATTACTGAAATACAAGAAAATTTCTGTAGCTAAGGTGTTTGAAAAAGAGACACAGATTATTGCCCAAATACAGGCAGAAGAACTCAAACAATGCTTAATGTTATGGCAGGCCAAAGAAGCTACTTTAGTATTGCCAGCAGGTAAGAAATGGCTAGAATCTGACGAGCTTAAAGCGGGTTTATCAGCTGAGAAGTGGCTTTTACAGGCTCGTAAAACAGGAGGAGCACCTGTACCACAATGTCCGGGTATAATTAACTTATCTCACCTCTATCTTTGGTCAAATGATACGCCTTATTCAATTACCCAAGCCTATGAGAATTTATGCACTGTGTTACATGCTTTCTTTCGTCAATTTAACTTAACTAGCCAAGCGCATGCCACAGAGTTTTCTTACTGTGATGGTGATTATAATATTAACTTGAATGGTAAAAAGGTTGTTGGTACTGCTCAGCGAGTGATCATAAAAAAAGGTGGCGGAAAGATAGTATTAGCACAAGCCTTTATTCTGATTGATGTGATACTTGATGAGATCGTGCAGCCTGTTAACTTGTGCTACCAGTTATCTGATAAAACGGAGCGAGTACAAGCGCAGGTACATACTACGCTTTTTGAAAATATTACCGAACGACCGACAATAGAAAAACTATATCAGCAGGTTACTCAAGCTTTTGTTGATAGTGGTCTTTATCAATAAAATCGCCACTCATACAACTATTATCAGTCAACCATCGCCTCTAAAATGGGCATCAATAATCTGGGTAAGTAATGTCTACGAACCCTTTTTTAGTTGCTCATAAAGATCGGCAAATTTAACGCGCTTTTTGTAACCTTTGAAAAAGTGCTTATGAATCACATTTCCTTTGTTATCAATTACCACTACACCTGGGTAAGGGATACCGTAATGATCACTATCTGCAGTATATTCATTGTTAACGATACTATATGCCAGCATCGTTTGTACTTTTTGGTCAGAAAGTAATGGGTAACTTATACTTTTCTGTTCAGCAAACGTTTTTAAAATATCAGGATTATCATAAGAAATAGCTGCTAAGCCGTAACCTAACTTTGTAAATTGTTCAGCATGTTCATTTAATTCTATTAGGTGTTTTTTACAAAAAGGGCACCAATCGGCAGAGCGAAAAAACAAAATAATTAAACCTTGCTCACCACTAAGTTCTTTGATATTAACTGCTTGCTCTTGAGTATTCAAAACCGAAATTTTGGGCGCTTGTTCACCGAGTGTTGGACCCACATTAATGCTGGTGTTGGCAAAGGCGTTATTCGTTAATAACAATAGTAGTGAGAAAAGTGATATTGATATTTTTTTATTAATAGCAGAGTAAGTTTTATTATTCATTTAGGTTACGGTTTTATGGGTTCTGACCTAAAAGACCGTGTGATGAAGTAAAAATTTTAATATAAGTTGAAACTGATTTTTACACTAAAAAGAATTAGCTCTTTATAGGCATTAAATTAGCTAATTTAACGCCTCTATACTTAATAAACTTACTTTACTGATTTTTTAACTCTGCCATTTATTTAAAAGAGCTTTAGCTGCTGCTTTTTCAGGGAAAACTTGCTCACTATCTATCGCTTCAATTAAGTACTTCTTAGCTTCTACTTTTCTTGAAAGGGCAAACAATGTCACGGCAGTGTGGTACTTCACTTCAGCGTTATCAAAATCTTTAGTGAGTGCTAAACGGAACAGTGCAATCGCTTGTTTGTGCTCACCTAATCTACTTTTAATCCAAGCAAGTGTATCAATAATTACAACGTTTTCAGGTAAATAATCATAGGCTTGCTGAGCATATTGTTCAGCCTTGTCAATATTACCTAAAGTAAATTCAACGCTAGCAGCATTATTTAATAAAATAGGTAAGGGCCCATATTTTTTAATTAATACTTGGTATTGGTCAGCAGATTTTTGCATCTGGAGATTAGCTTTGTAACTATCAGCAAGGGCGATGGCCACTAACATGTCATTAGGATAATTTTTTAACCATTTCTTCAATGGCCTGATCGCTTTACTCGGATTATCTTGTTGTTTGTAACTACGGTATAAACCGAGGACTGCTTGTTTTTGATCTGACTTTTCTAGAGCACGTCGATAAAATTTAATGGACTGCTTATTGTCACCTAATGCGAGGTATAAATCCCCTTTGAGTACCAAAGGTAAGCTCTCACTTTGGGTGATATCGGCAATGGATGAAATTAGGTTTAATGAAAACCCTTTATTTTTATCTTTAATTGTAAGGTTGACTAGACCTAGGTAAGCCGGCAAGTATCTATCATCGGCGATCATGGCTTTTTTATAAGACTTAATTGCGCCAGCATTATCTTTAGCTTTCAGCTGTGCTTTAGCAAGAATGATAAGTGGTTTTGCTTTTTTACGAGATTTTTCAACATAATCTCTTAATGCTAAGACCGCTTGTTGATGTTTATTTTGTTGTTGATACAGGGTAGAGATCGTTAATAAAGCTTGTGGCTTTTTGGGGTTTGCTCCAATAAATTCATCAACTAAATCAACTGCTTCATCTAACTTATTTTGTTTTGCTAAAATACGACTTAACTTTAACACCACATAAAAATCATTGGGGTTTTGTGCATAAGATTTTTGTATCCAAAGTAAAGCATTATCAATATCCTTTTTGAATAAATAACTGTCAGATATTTCAGTCATCAAAAGAATGTTTTTATCAAATATTGCCAGCTTAGCTTGTAAAAAACTGAGTGCTTTATCAAAGTCACCGGCAATATTATCCATACGCGCTAAATGCACTATAGCAATGATATTGGCATCGTTTAATTTCAGTGATTGTTCAAATGCAGCCCTAGCTTCAGGAAGCTGTCTGTTTAAACCATAGAGCATACCAAGGCGTTGTTGGAAAAAACTATTTTGTGGGAACTCGGCTATCAATGCTTTAGCGATATTAATGGCGGAGGAGTAATTTTTGGTGTTTTGGTATGAATCAATAAGCAGTAGTTTAATTTGTGTACCATTAAGTTCATTATCTTTAACCGCAGATAAAACCTCAATGGCTGACTGATAGTCACCTGATTGCATTTTGCTGCGTGCTAAGTTACTGACGCTAACTGTTGAGTGAGGGTAGCTATCAACTACTTTTTCAAAATAAAATTGTGCTTTGGCACTGTCTTCTAATTGTAAATAAGTTAAGCCTAACAGGGTTAGGATGTCAGGATTTCCTGGACGGGCGACATTCGTTTTAGTTAATAAATGTCGAGCTGAATTCAAATCACCTTGCTCTATTTCAATACTGGCCAACATTCGCACACTATCTATATCAAATTCTACATAACTGAGGTAATAGCTAAGGTAGCGATGGGCATCATTTAAGTTACCAAATTGAAAATTAGTTAATCCAGCTAAAAAATAATAATCTGGCGTGTTTCGCATAACTTCAGGTGGAACTGCAGCTAACGTAGCAATGACTTCAGTTAACTTATTATTGTCTGAAGTACCACTGTCATTACTGGATAAGCTAGCATTGATTATCGCTTTTAAATAACCTGCTCTTGGCTCATTGGGAATTTCGTTAAGTATATAATCCACATGAGGAACTGCTTGTTGATATTCTTGTAGTTCAATATGCAGCATAGCTTTAGTTAAGCGAGCAGATAAGTGTTTATTATTAATCTTGAGTGCTTCATCAATCGCAAGTAATGCACCTTGGCGGTCATCTAAACGATGTAATATTTTTGATTTTAAAATCCAGCCATTAATAAAGGGCTTTACACTGCTAAGGGATAAATCAATATAGGTTAGTGCTTGATTAATCTCAGATACTTGCAAAGCAATTTGAGCTCTACCTAATAAGGCTAACTGGTCTTTAGGTTTTAAGCTAAGTGCCAAAATAAAAGCCTTATCAGCTAACTTATACTGTTTTTTTCCAATATAAGCCTGTCCTCTAATGAGTAATAATTCACTTTCAATTTGCTCGTTACGCTGACCAAGCTTTGCCACGGCTAATGCTTCGTCATACTTGCCTTGTAGGACGTAAGCTTGTCCGTATAGCGTAATTAATCGATCATTATCAACTTTACCATCTCTTGCCCGGTCTAGCTCAATTTGCGCGGCAGAGCCATTGCCTTGAGTGATTAATATTTGTGCCATTAAAACCCGAGATGGCATATGCGTCGGATTTTCTTGAATAATATTTTTTAGATGAATAACGGCACTAGAAAACTCTTCATTTTGGAAAGCAATTAAGGCTTCTTCATAATTGGCATCAAGACTTTCGTTAGCAAATGTAGAAGTGGAAATAAATAAGAATGAGAGTAGGGATGCACGTAAGCTATTTTTAATTTTCATGTGATACCGATTTAATGATGATTTTCTATATGGCGACAAAGCACGTTTAATTTTACGAAATAGATAAAGATTATTAGTAATGTTTTGGAATATAGGAATAAATAAAACGCTAAAATAGTAACACTGTTAGTCACTTAGTTGATAAACATTTATCTAAAAAGAAGAGATAAAAATTGTAATTTACCATGTCAGGATTTTTTACAATAGAGCATATTACTCTATGGTTTTATCAACTTAACAGGGCTGATATGTTGCTATACGGTTAATTTTAAGTGTTGGTACAATAATTGCTTTAAAGCTAATCAATTGGTGGTGAGTATTAAAATAAGTACCTCATCCTCTCCCATTTCTTCAATCTGAAAGTGATAACGTATAAGACTATGACTTTAATTAAAAAAATATTTAAAACTCTTGCAGTAACTGCTTTATTTTCATCTGCTAATGTACTTGCCGCTGATTTCCTCGTTGATACTACTATTAGTGACTTACAAGGTGATGCCAATGGTGGTTGGGCTTATGAAATTAAGAAAATGTATGTTCAATGGGCGGATAACGATTTAATTACTGTTGATATTTATACCAATTTTGTTGGTTATAATAATAGAACTAGTGCTGGCAATAGTAGAATTGTGTTAGGTGATCTCCTTATCGGTACTAAAGGTAAAAGTAACCCATTTGATTATGCTTTTGTTTTATCAGATAGAGATAGTAACTTATACAGTAACTCAAAATATCGTACTAAACATTGGGATAAGAAAGGCAATCTGACTGAAATCGACTCTACATTATCTTCGAAAGACTATCACGGTTCACCTAGCAATACCGGTACAGGTGAAGTGATGGCAGGTACTACTAAAGGTAATAGTACCGAAGGTGATTGGTCTGTAAATAATTACGGTTGGAAAACCGGTAAAACGGATAAAATTAGCTTTAGCTTTAATGTTAACGGTATTGATGCATTCCAAAATGCTTCACAATTAGCATTTAGTTGGGCGATGTCTTGTGCAAACGATGTAGTTGATGGTGTAGTTAATGTTGATCGTCCTACTAGCGTACCAGAGCCAACGACATTATTATTAATGTTATTAGCTTTAGGTTTTATGGCTAAAAGCCGTAACAAAAAAGCAAATGACTTTTCTGCTTAGTTTCTTTTGTATTTATTCTTGTAGAATTAACTAACAAATAAGCATAAAAAACGACCTTTAGGTCGTTTTTTTATGCTTGAAACAAACATATGCTTACCCATGCAAGTAAAGCTGTTAACATAATCGCCACTAACAGTTTTTACTTAATAAAATTTGCTAAATACAAATGACTGATAAAAATGATGACAGTATTTGTCCTTTATGCCAGAAAAATAATCGCTGTGATGTTAAAGCGGGCAGTGGTTGTTGGTGTATGAATACTCCAGTTCCCGAGGCGCTTTTAGCAAAAGTACCAGCTCATCTAAAAGGTGTCAGTTGCGTGTGTAATGTTTGTATCGCAAGTTATCAGCTCCAACAACGTTTAAAGACTAGCGTAGAATAGTTTGCTTTGTTGGCTACTATTTTCTGAAACGTAAAAATAAAAGCACATTGGTGTAACATTTTTAGTCTCCACCGCTACGCAAATCGTGCGCATCCAAGTAACATATCATCTATGAATGTATTTTCTCAAAATCGTTATGAATAAAACCTCAGATTTTTATCAGCCATTACTCAATTCAAATGCAAAAATTGCCATTATTGGTGGTGGAGTTGCAGGCTCAACTATTGCGTTGCGTTTTGCTGAATTAGGTTTAGATACCACGCTAATAGAAAAAGGTCCTAGCTTAGTTAATGGGCCGCCTATTTGTCATTTACATGCCGGCGGTAACTTGTACCGCGAAATTTGTGATGAGCAATGTCTTACGCTATTAAAGCAATCGATAGACACAGTTAAAGTTTATCCACAAAGTGTCAACATTCGACCAACGGTTATTGCTTTGCCTAAAACGGATAATGGCCAGCCTGAAGATTTATTACCTCGTTTAGAGAAGTTACGCGCTAAATATAGTGAGCTTGTGGCTCAAGATAGTCGTAACAAGGTGCTCGGTGAACCGGAAAATTATTTTAGGTTTTATTCACGGTCTGAGCTCGATGCTTTACTGGATTTACCTTTACCCAAAACGGCTAAGAATGATAGTGATTGGTTAATCGCTTTTGCACAACATGTTGATTTAGAAAGTCTTAAATTTCCTGTGTTACTAGTGCAAGAGTATGGTTTGTCTGCATTTCGCTTTGCCGCTATCGCGAGCTTAGCGATCGAGAGTTTACCCAGTTGTCATCTTCAATCAAATAACCAAGTTGTTGCCATTGTTCAGCAAGAAAATAGCTTAGGTTGGCAAGTATCCACTCAAGCATTACCTCAACACCAGCAAAGCCCAACTATTATTCACCAGCACTTTGACTATGTTATTAATGCTTGTGGTTTTAAAAGTGGTGAAATTGATGACATGGTAAGTGCCAAACGTAAACGTATGGTGGAATTTAAAGCTGCTTATGTCGCACATTGGCCTCAATGCCAAGGACTATGGCCTGAGATTGTTTTCTACGGTGAGCGAGGCACTCCTCAAGGTATGGCTCAATTAACACCTTACCCTGATGGTTATTTTCAGTTACATGGCATGACGCAAGACATTACCTTGTTTGACCAAGGGTTAGTCGCGAGTTCTTTAGAAAGTGCACAGCCACAATTAGCACAACGCTTTATTGAAAAGATTGAGAAGCAATGGCCTGAGCAATTGGTGAATAATAGAACCTTAGGATCTATCGAACATATTGCTCAGTTTATTTCGGCTTTTAGCTCGGCAGAAGTCGCAGCAAAGCCATTATTCGGTGCTCAGCAAATTCCAGGGGAAGATGCTGATTTACGTGCAGCCGATGTTTCGTTTTATGGCCAACACTATGCGCGCGCAGAAATCGTTAAAGCATCCTCTGCATTAGCTGCAGGCGATGCAATATTACAAAACCTAGTCGATTGCGGTTTAATAGCGGCGTCGGAATTAGGGTGTTATCTGACAGAACATTACTTCCCTGTAAGCCAACAATGCTCCGAAATTGAAGTAACAGAACGAGCAATGATGTTAGCCAAGCAGCGGGAATATCCAATAGCGTTAGCAAAAAACCTATAGCTTATCGTTAGATTAGCCTTTAACGCTTTAACGAAATTAGTAGTTCATTGAAAGTATCAAAGCACCACTGTGGGCCATATCGATTGATGTCTTCACCGTAGTTGTAACCGTAAGTTAAGCCAACACTATCTATGTTGGCTGCTTTTGCTGCTAAGATATCGTTTTTAGAATCTCCGATCATCACACACTGTTCAGCAACAACGTTAAGCTGATTCAGGGCATAATTTAATGGAGCTGGATGTGGTTTCTTCTCCGCTAACGTATCACCACCAATTAATAACTCAAACACGTTATCAATACCTAAGCCCGTTAATATGGGTTGAATGAAAACAGCGGGTTTATTGGTAATAATAGCAAGGCGAAAGCCAGCCGATTTCAAGGAAAATAACCCTTCTCGTACATCATCATATAATACTGATTCAATACATAAGCACTGCTGGTAATGCGCTAGAAAAATGGTTAGCGCATCCTGAGTTAGCGTTTCATCTAACTCTTTATCAATGATTGCTGAACCTGATAATGCGCGCTCAATTAACACTTTGGCACCATTACCCACCCAATGGTGAATAGTGTCTTGGTCGAACGTTGCTTTGTTTAAATCTTTAAGGGTTCTATTTACGGCTAAATCAAGATCAGGGGCACTGTCTACTAAGGTGCCATCGAGATCGAATAATAGTACTTCTTTTTCTTGCAGTTTCACGTTTTTCTCTTGCTGAACATTCTATGTTGAGGTCAATGTAGCATGAAGCATCGTACATACAGCAATAAAAAGTTTGTTTGTTAATTTAAAGTAGACAATGCAAGTAAATGATAATGGTTTTTATTACGTTTACTGATATCATATCCTGACCCGTAATCATTAAAGGGAATATCACGGGGCTTCTAATGATTACGGGTATAGTTCTTTCTTTTAAATTACCTTTGCCTGATGCAAGCATGGAATCTCAGTGTCTTACCTCTTAAATAACATCAATTTATCTAGCCCACGTTGGGCTGTTTTCTCTAGATCGCTAGCTGCCATTTTTGGTGGTTATGCTTTAGCAACATCTAGCTCTCTTTTTATTGGTCAATTACTCTTAAATAACGTCGGAAAATATCAAGCTATTCATATTGGTTTATTGTTCTCATTTCTCGTCTATGCCTGCGCTGCCATGTGGGTATTTTCAGTATCAAATGCCACTAAGGCTTGGATATGCCTAATAAAAGCTAATGTTTTCTTTGTTGTAGGGGCTTGGTTATTAATGCAGTTTACGAGGGTTAGTAGCTGATGAAAGATAACTTTAGACAGTCAATGAAGTGGTTTCATACCTGGGTTGGTCTTATTGTTGGCTGGATCTTATTTTTTATGTTTTTAACGGGCACTCTCGGTTATTTCTATCAAGAAATTACCCGTTGGATGGAACCTGAAAGACCTTTTATTGAGCATAACATTAGTAATGAACAACTCATTAATATTGCTCAAACGTACCTGAAAAAAAATGCTCAGGATGTTGATGAATGGGATATCGATTTACCCACTGCTCGTAATCAAAACCTGCGAGTAGGTTGGCGCCACCCGCCAGAAGCTGGGAAAAAACGTGGTCGATATGAATCAAGCGTAGTGGATATAGCAACAGGTGAAAAAGTCGAAAGTCGAGCCACAGGTGGCGGTAGGTTACTGTATAGAATGCACTATCGTTTACACTATTTATCTACCAAAATCAGCTATTGGATTGTTGGTTTTTGTAGCATGTTGATGCTGTTAGCGGTTATTACGGGTGTTGTGATACATAAAAAGATATTCACTGATTTTTTTACCTTTAGAGCGAAAAAAGGTTTACCTGGCTGGTTAGATATTCACAATGTATTAAGTGTTATTGCCCTGCCGTTTCACTTTATGATCACTTATAGTGGTTTACTGTTTTTCCTTTTTACTTACATGGCACTAAGTACTAATTTACAAACTAATGAAGATGAATACAGGGAAATGCGTAAAGAAATATACCCACGTACTCCCCATGCACAGAGTACTAATCAACCAGCAAAAATGATTGATATCTCAGTGTTATACCAACAAGCAAAAAATAGCTGGCAGGCAGACGAATTAAGCACTATTGAGGTATTTGCTGCAAACGATAGTAATGCCCAAGTACGCTTTGTTCGTCATGAAACCGATATCACCTATAACCCTAATGATGAAGTGTTGGTAAATGCAATTACTGGAGAAATGATAACGCACACTCCGAGAGAATATACTGCAGCGGGTATAATTCATAATGGCTTTTTTTCTTTGCACGAAGGGCAGTTTGCTGGGCCAATAGCCCGTTGGATATACTTTTTCACGGGTCTTATCGGTACCGCAATGATTGCCTCGGGGTTAATTCTGTGGACAACCAAACGTAAACCTCAACAAATGAAAAAACCCAATGGACCTGATTTTGGTTACCGACTGGTTGAGCAACTCAATATCGGTACTATTGTGGGTTTACCTATCGCTATCGCCATGTATTTCTATGCTAATCGGTTATTACCTATTGATATGGCCGACCGAGTAAACTGGGAAGCCAATGTGATGTTTATTAGCTGGGCGCTATTATTAGTTTATCCGGCGTTTCGCCCTGCTAATAAGGCATGGCATGAGCAATTACAATTAGCTGCATTGGTTTATATAGCGCTGCCGCTAGTGAATATATTGACCACGGATAAACACCTCATTAATAGTCTGCTGCAACAGGATTGGGGGCTTGCTGCTTTTGATCTAACATTGTTGGGCGTCGGCTGTTGTTTTGCTTTTTCGGCCTATAAATATAAAGCGCTAACGGTTGATAAAAAAACGAGCAGGCAGAGGGTTAAACAAGATAAAAGTGTAGGTAATGAAAAGCTACTGCAGTTGCAGCGAGTAAGTAAGGGGAATGGTTAATGTTAATACTTATCTGTTTATGCTTTCCAGCTATGGTGCTTCTTTGCCTTGCGATGAACAAACATCGCGAGCAAGTCTTAACGCAAACAGTACCTAAGCTTATGATACGATTTTTTAGACCATTAGCTTGGCTCTTACTCATGTTTACCGCTTATTTAAGTATTGAACTATTTGGCTGGTCTATTGGGCCAGCATTGTTATTTGGTGCACTTACTATAGCGGTTTTATTACTGACTTTATTATTAACATACCGGGCTAAAATAGTGCCACAGTTAGCTATCGTTTTGCCTTTCATGGCTAGTTTAAGTGTTGTTCCTATTAATTTCTGATGTTGATGTATTGCTTATTACCAAGTACTTGCTTACAGTCTTCGGCTCTCGATTGTATCGTTATTATTAAAGTGTAGAGGAAGTACCTTGGAGTTTGCTGGCTTAACTATTGAAATAGCATTGTTTTTATTTACCGTCGCCATTATTGCAGGTTTTCTCGATACCTTAGCGGGCGGTGGTGGTTTGTTAACGTTACCAGCATTAATGATGACTGGTATACCGCCATTAATTGCACTTGGTACCAATAAGTTACAATCATGCGTGGGGGCAGGGACTGCTAGCGTGATGATGCTGCGCAAACGACGGGTGAGGTGGCATCAGGTCAAAGATTTAATGCCAGCTGCTTTTATCGGCTCTACAATTGGCACTATCATCATTCAATTCATTAATACCGAAGCATTGACGTTTATCATCCCTGTGGTGATTAGCTTTATTGGCATTTATTTTTTAATCACGCCAACGGTTGATGAAAAAAACAAGTCCGCTAAAGTATCAGCTTCCCGATATAAAAATATGGTGGTGCCTATCATAGGTGGCTACGACGGAATTTTAGGTCCGGGCACAGGATCGTTTTTCACCCTTGCCGGCCGATCTTTACGTGGACAGAATTTTCTTGAAGCAACAGCAATTGCTAAAACATTGAACTTTTCTACAAATATCGCTTCTTTAATTGTTTTTCTATTTGCGGGGCAGGTCATTTGGCTTGTTGGTATCACCATGATGTTAGGGCAATTGATTGGCGCTTGGTTAGGCTCTCACTGCCTCTTTAAAATACCCATAAATTATTTAAGATACTTAGTGGTTATCATGTGTTTTGGTATGTTGATTAAGTATATGACTGCTTAGGCCATGTCGAAACGACTAAAGCAATAAAGTTGTTACAGGAATAATACTATACGAGTATTGAAGTGGCTGTTTTTACCTTGTAAATCAAGTGAATATAAAAACCCTACAGTACTCTAAGTCAACCCTGCGGTTAGAGTCGGGGGTATTATAGTAGTAATAAAATACGGGTATTCATACCACTACTCGTGCCTTGCAGGTCGCAGTTATTTGAAATAAAACTGCAGCGATCTAAATCGATATGGCGATAATTGAAACTCAAATTTAATTTGGCCGTTAACCACCAAAAGACCCCAACAGAGAATATTTTAGTTTTTCCTGCGCTTATACCGCCATTATTACCATCAAAAACAGACCAGCGAGAAGTAAGCTCCCAAGCACCCAAGCCACTTTGTTCTACACTTCTTGCTACGGGAAGAGGGGAGAAAGTACCACTTCTTTTATTATACGCACGCATCTCTCCCGTTATTGCCCATGCAGCACTGACATGATAGCCCGATAGTGAAGGAGTGTTGAGTGATGGAGCATCAATATTTGTATTTATATACTCACTTGATATCCAATAAGGACCAGAGCGCCATGATGCTTCATAATTATAAGTCGACATTTTTTCTGCATCAATTGCCCCTGTATCTATATAATTGGGCGAAAGATTAAATTCAGGACTTGAAGCAAATCTCATTGCTTCTTTTCCATTACTGTAACGGTAACCAAAACCTAAATGAATGAGTTCACTCTCATCTTCAGATTCATAAGGTAACCATGTTGAACGAGCAACAAATTGTGTTGAATTTTCACCTATTGAACCATCATCATCGAGCCAATCATTAAAAATACCACCCGCCCAGGTAACAGTGTTAGCTTCATTGCGACCACTGAGTACCATACCAACATTCCGTGAGGGTAATAAAGCATCTGAAACAACACTTCTTTCTTGGTTAGGTAAAAAAACCATACCCATTAATCTTTCCATAGAGATAGGTTCTTTTTGTTTACCAATACTCAGGGTTGTATTAAAAGCAGTAGGTATATCAAGGCGCCAATCAAAAAAAGTTACATTATCTGATGTATTGGTATCAAAACCTTTATCAAATGAATTAGTGGCACCTGCTATGGTATACATCCAAGGTGAGTCGAATTTTAATGCGCCGCCCACGCCAAACCTTAATGCGCGTATTTCTCCGCCATCAAACAAAGAATTATCACCCACTTGAAGCTCACTCTCGGCATCTTGATAGAACCACTTTTGTCTGTCTAATGCGATTGCACCTACAAAAAGGGTAGAGAAATAATCATTGCTATACACATTCCAACTATCTGATGTATAAACTGAATGAAGTAAAATCTGTGGCGGGGTGTAGCCAATCCAACCAGCACGTTTTGTTTTTTTCTTTTTAGGGGGAGCTGTCGATGAAATGTTACTTTCGGTTTTTAAATTATTTCGGATAATTATGCCGTCACGTATCGCAAGTAAAACATGTTTTTTAGTGTCGAGTAGGGCTTCAATATTTTTATGAGGGTCTTCATCTAAAATCATGAAATTAGCAATTTCACCTGACTTTAGCGTGCCTAAAATAAAACCACTTTGCGCATCAAAAATGATATCACTAAGGTTAACTTCAACATCATCTTGGGTGACTGAGTCAAATAATTTATCGGTGATAACTAAACTAGCAATTGTGCTTTCATTTGGCTTTTTTGGATCAATAAAAGTGACATTGTGAATAACTATTTTCTGTTCTATGACTTCAGGAATCACTTCTGTGACCTCTATAACTCCGGGTATAACTTCTTCGGCTTGGATAATAGGTAATAGACTTAAATTGAAAAAGACTATAGTCAAAAATTTCCAGATCATGGTAAATTTTTTATTTTTCATTTTCATCACGTCCCTATTTATTTTAGGTGGTAATAAGTAAAAGTTAGCTTTGAGAAGCGAGTAATAATTTGAAAATAAAGCCTATTGTTACTATGCAAGTATCTGTCAATATTAAGGAATTAGATATCTAAACGTAACCTTAAACCATAAATCAAGGCACTTTTTTCTGCTAAGTTTAATGCCGGATTAGCTATATATTGAATATCGGCTGTTAACTCAAAATTTGATGTGATTTGCATAAAGTAAAATAGCTCGGTGGTGTATTGATCATCACTGCCTTTTATATCACCCCAGTTTACAGCCAAACCAAGATTGTTTGATTCTCCACCTAAACCGTAATAACCAATACCAGCACTAACCGATTTTTCCATCAGTGTGCCAGCATCTTCTGAAATACCTGCTCTGATGAAGGGATACCACGTGCTATTAATTAAACGCGAGGCAGAAAAATTAATACCATAACCTTCAGTAGAGCCCTGAATTTCACTTTCGTCGGAATGCCATAAAGTTGCATGAATATTGTCTACAAAAAGTTCACCTCTTGATTTTGCCCAACCAAACTCGACACTTTTAAAATATTTGTTATCACTAAAAAATGATTCAAAGCCCTTAAAAGGTTTTGACGAAATTGAATTCATGTCGGCAAAGCTTCCAATAAGGTAATATTGGTCAGATAACATAACGCCACCTGCCATACCTAACGTGGCATCTCCAGGCAAAGCTATCGTTGTTGTACCGGTGCTAAAAGCAAAGTTCATAAAGCCCGACCATGGACTTGTCATGGCATATAAATCAACAAAGTCAGTAACATCTAAAAAACCACCTACTACGGTAGCATTGCCATCCATAAATTCTTGCTTCCAATAAAGATTGGTTAATCGTGCACCTTCATCACTAAACGTTGGACCTATTAATCCTAAACCACCCACATCAAATTCAAAGTCTTTAACGGTATTGTCAGTGTACGAATGACGGTGTTCAACTTTCCAAATTAACGAGCCGCGGTTATTCTTTTCATCAGACATTGCTGTCCAGCTGCCATAAAACCTAACGAGCCCACTACTGGCTGAGTCTTCTTTAGTGGGGAGTGCTTTATTGGCAGTCATGAAAGTTGCGAAATAATCCGCACCTATTTCAATACCATGTTGCTCTAACTGGGTTTTAAACGTTGGTTTTGATTTTTTATTGTCGTTGGCAATTTTATTACCTACTGCATCTGAGCTGCCAAAGTTTGCTTTGTCATCTTCTTTAGCTAATGAATTTGTCGTAACTAATAAACCAGAAATAGCTAAGGTTAATAATTTTTTATGAGAGAACATGTGACTCCATTATTTTTATATAAGTAATTATATTACTTGAGTTTAATTAGTTTTCGTACAAAATTATATTTAAATAGCAGTATGTATTGCCAGATTAAAACTAGTCATTATTAACTGAAGAAAACGAGCAGCCTGTTTCTTGAGTTCAATATAATAATGACCTAATCTTTTAGTATAGTGGTAAGTATGGGGTGACCATTTAATACCGTGTGATGTTTATCTGTTTATCTGTTTATCTGTTTATCTGTTTATCTGTTCATTTTTAGTGATAATCACTCAATAAAAAAGGCATTTACCTTACAGAAAATACCTTTTAGTTAATTGATTAACGACTTAAACGATTAAAGTGTATTTTTGTAAAAAACACCATCTTTCATGATGACTCGAATAGTCTCAGGGCTTTCAGGGCGTGCTGGGCCGGTAAACCATTCTTCCGAAGTTCCCATGACAGAAAAATCTTCAAGCGGGTTGCCATCTACAATCAAAATATCTGCATAAGCACCTTTTTCGATTACACCAAGTTTTCCTTCAGGGTACGGGTTCGAAAAGTCACCTGATAATGCTACAAGCTCACCGCCAGTCGACGTCATCACGACTAATGCAGTGTATGGGTCAAAGAACTTCCCATTAAGATGCTTTTCATAAGCAATTTGCTTGCTACATGATTTTACGTCGCCGACACAGTCAGTCTGAAAGGCACGTTTGACAGGACATTTTTTCATATTAGGGATGTAATCCGCAAACGTGGCCGAGGCGGATTTTGCCTTGCGCAAGCTTGCAGGAACATTTTTAATCGCTGGGATATCCAAAAGATTTGGGTCGAATGCGGTTAAGTTGGTTGTGATGAAAGCGCCTTTTTCCTTCATCAGATCAGCCACTTCGCAATCAAAAGAAAAACCATGTTCAATAGAACGTACACCCGCGTTAAGGGCAGTCATCATGGCCTCTTTTCTGTATGAATGTGCCATGACATAGGAGCCGTATTCGTTGGCAACCTGAACCGCTGCCTCGATCTCTGCATTAGAGCCTGCGAGTAACTGCCATGGGTCAAAGGCTGAAACGACACCACCAGATTGCATATATTTAAGTTGGGTAGCACCCATACGGAAGTTGTTGCGGCCAAATTTTTGCACGTCGGCGACACTATCCACTTCCTGCGCCATATTCAGACGACTGAAGTTAGTCGACTGGCCTACCGGTGCGGTAAAGTTCGCGAAATCAGCGTGTCCACCGCGAGTACCCAAAAAGGCGCCTGAAGTATATACACGGGGCCCAACAATCGTACCTTTATCAATAGCCCTTGGAATACCACCACCTGCTCCACCAGCATCACGTAATGTGGTAAAACCTTGCATTAGGTACATTTTCGCCATAGCGGCACCATGGATGGCAAAGTCTTCCCATGTTGTATTGGATTCCATCAATGGAAGACTTGGGCCCATTAGCATCAGATGTGCGTGAGCTTCAATCAGCCCTGGCATAAGGGTTTTACCTTTGCCATCGATAACGGTTGCACCAGATTCTGCTTTAATTGATTTTTTAGAGATAGCTTTAATTAAGTTATCTTCAACGAGCACGTTATGATTTTTGTAAATTTTGTTTTCAGTGCCATTAAAAATATTTACATTTTCAAATAAGACTTGTTCAGCAAAAACTGTTGAAGTCAGTGATACGGCAATCGTGGTAGTAATAACTACCTTACTGATTGCTTTACTTATGAGGGTGCTTTTTAATTTCATTATATGTCCCTTTAATAACTGTGGAGGTGTGCTTGTTATGAGTACGGCATGCTAAATGTGTTGTGGAATATTAATCATAGTAAACAATGTTAAATATTCCATTGGTTAGATACGTTTTAAATGAGATAAAGTTCATAATATTCAACGTTTTTACATCTTCTTTATCATAATTTTACTTTCAATAATTTTCTTGTCATATTGCGACAAGGAAGCTAGATTATTAGATAGCCATGTTTTAGTCGTGAGAAAATAATTACAGGAAGTAAATTTTGAACACCGAAATTACCGTAGTTAAAGCCAGTCATTTACAACCCTTTATTAGCTTTCTTGAAAGTGTAGGAGCTCCGCTTGACCGTTTATTAAATCAAGTGAATCTTCATGCTGATTATTTTTCCGATCAGGAAAACTTGATTGCAGAAGCACCCTTTTGGGCATTGCTCGAACATGCTTCATATAGTCAGGGTATTGAAGACTTAGGATTTCAAGTTACTGAACAATTGTCTCTTGACAGTTTTGGTGTTTTTGGCGCTAAAGTGATGCAGGCGGACAGCTTGTACCAAGCATTAACCACTTTTATTCGTGATATGGGACAACAATCAAATTGTCCGCCTTTTTGGTTAATGGAACATGGTGATTTCATATGGTTTTGCCGCTTAGGTACTCAAGGTATTAAAAAAGGTCACTGGCCAATAGAGCAACATGTGATCAGTTTAATGATTCAGCTCGTGCGTGGCTTTACCTCAGCGGCTTGGGCTCCACCGAAAGTACATCTGCAAACTCACACACTAAAAGGTGCTAAAAATACGGCTTCCTTTAATAATAGCCAAATTCTTATTAATAAACCCTTTACGGGCATATGCATTGCTAAATCGTTATTACTTAACCGTGCCGTGATAAAGCCTAAGGGGAAAATTGCAGGAGAGGTTGTTAATCAAACAGTTATTACAACGGTTAATAGCCAAGTGATAAAGGAGTTACTGACGCAATCATGTGCAAACCAACCGCTTAGTGCACAACAAATTGCTAAATTGATAGGTTTAAATGTTAGGCACATGCAGCGACTATTGAAAAAAGAAGGGTGTTCATATAGAGAACTAAGTGAACAGGTACTTTTTAAACAGTCGCAAGCCATGTTAAGCACTGTGCAGTTATCGGTACTTGATGTTGCTTTAGCGCTGGGTTATTCAGATGCCGCAAACTTTACTCGAGCCTTTAAGCGTTGGTCAGGGCTTAGTCCAACTCAATATAAGCAGCTATTAAATTAATTCTTTTTGCTTATAGCGGCAGTATCATCATTTTCAATTGCCGCTAAATAGTTGTTAAACTAGCAAGTTCCTCAGAAAATAAATCACTAAGAAAAATGAGCGCAGGGAGCACATGGAAGTAACTACGCATAAAAAATTGAATAGTTTCGTTGGCATGATTAAGCTCCATAAAATAATCCATAATGCGCCTGCCTTTATAGGCTATAGAACAACAAATAATGGCAGTAATGGCTAAGCTCGGCTCGGCTGTTTCTGCAACAAAGGCATTAGCAGAAGTGATTATCATCAACAAGACCCAAGAAATATCTAATGTGTTGAGTGTGAAGTTATTTTTTAGCATGAGTATTCCTTATCGCAGTACATACAAGAGTGGGAAAATAATGACCCAAGCGAGATCGACCATATGCCAATAACAAGCAATTGCAGTAAAACCAAGATGATTATTTTGAGTATAATTACCTGCTTTTAGTTGGCGAATAGCCCATAACAAACTTCCGCTAGCCCAGGTAACATGAAGCAAGTGATTAAAGGTGAGATAGTAATATACGGTATAAAAATTATTGGTATTAGTGGTTATGCCTTGATCAACATTCCAATGATATTCCCAAATTTTTATTACCAAGTAAACACAACCACAAAACACTGCTCGCCATAACCAAGTAATACTCTTTTTAGGGTCATTTAACCGAACCGCTGCCAATGCTTTGGCAACAAAATAACTGCTGCTGATCAGGGCGAAGGTATTAAATGTACCAGCCAAAGTATTTAGCTTTAATGGTCCTTGATTAAACTGTTCAGGGTAGTGCGCTTTAGCAATGAAATAGACCAGAAAAAACAAAGCGAACTCTGTCATTTCGGCGAAGATACCTACCCAAACAGCTCTGTTACCTGGTATTTTGTTGAGTGTCTCTGGTTCTTTAGTGACTATCCCACTACCATTTAAATGAAAGTCAGTTGCTGTAATGCTCATATAGTTCCTTACTCCTAGACAAGTGGCTGACTAAGCCATCACCTGTCTTTAAGAGTGAAGTTGATAATTAAAAGTTACTTACTAAAAGCTACTTATCTAAGTAGCTTTTAGTATTTTTAGGGTTAATTACGAAAGAAAACTGTGTTCTTTTGCACTAACATATTGGGTTGTTCAATCGCTTGAATGATGAAATCAAAGTTGGTGATTTTCTTCTCAAGCTTGTAACCATCTATAGCTAAGGTCACGGGAATTTCTTCCATAACTCCTGCGCCTATTAGCACATTTTTAGGGAGTTTTATTTCTATGCCGTTTAAGTTCTCAACCTTGATATCAAAATGTAAGGGTTGCTGTGTTTTGTTCAGAATCTTTAAGGTATAGGTGTTTTCAACCACGCCTTCATAATTAACGCGGTACAGCGCAGTTCTATCGCGAATGATATTAGCTTCTAGCGGAATTCTGCTATCTATCCAAATGCCTAATAACAGGATAAACATCAACGTTAAACCTGCGTAAGAAGCGAGTTTTAAATTAAAGCGACTGCTTTCTTTACCGGCGAGCTGTTGTTCACTGGTATATTTAATCAGGCCTTTAGGGTAGTTAAACTTTTCCATGGTTTGGTCACAAGCATCAATACATAGACCACAGTTGATACACTCGTATTGAATACCATTACGAATATCAATGCCTGCAGGGCAGACATCAACACATAAATTACAGTCAACACAATCACCTAGACCAAGGGCTTTGGGATCATCTTTGCGTTTACGAGGTGCTCTATTTTCACCACGTTGTGCATCATAGGCTACCAACAAAGTGCTTTTATCAAACATGGCCGACTGAAAACGTGAGTAAGGGCATAAATGAATACAAACATGTTCTCTCATCCAGCCCGCATTACCGTATGTAGCTAGGGCAAAAAATAACACCCAAAAAGTCACTGCACCGCTCCAATCGAATGTCAGCATAGTGCTATATAGTTCACTCACGGGAACGAAATAGGAGATAAAGGTTGTCGCGGTAAATAACGACATTAACTGCCAAATAATATGTTTTAGTGTCTTTTTGTAAGCTTTACTCAGTGTCCAAGGGGCTTTATCTAAAGCCATTCGTTTGTTGCGAGTTCCCTCAATTCTGTGCTCTACCCAAACATAGGCCAGTGTCCAAACGGTTTGTGGGCAAACATAGCCACACCAAACTCGACCGAGCCAAGTGGTGATAAAAAATAGTGCAAAAGCTGCCACCATAAGAATACCAGCCAATAAAATAAAATCTTGAGGCCAGAAAGTCAGGTTAAAAATTCTAAACTCTTGTTTAACTACATCAAGTAAAACGGCTTGTTGATCGTTAAATTGCACAAAAGGCATGGCAATAAAAGCCAACATAAGTAGCCAGTTAATATAACGGCGTATTTTTTGATAAAAGCCTTTTTGCTCTCTTACATATACAGATGTTTGAGATTTATAGGGCTTAATAATGAGGTGCTCTTCTTTGATATCAAACTTCATAAATTACTACAGGGTCATAATTAAGTAATTACTCTATATCAATAATCACGCCAGAATTTCGAGCATTTAAGTTGTTGTATTTTATTGAAAAAATAAAGGTGTGAACTACTTGGTAACACGGCATATCGCGTTGGCGCGATATATCGTGTAATTTGAGTGCTTTTTAAGAAGGGATATATACCCAAGCTACTTGAAGATGGGTGTTTCAGGGCGCCTGAGCGATTCATGTAGTTTGGGTATAAGTTTAACCGCGCTTGATTTTAAGCTTTATCATCCTTGAACGTAAGGTACTATCGGGTAAACCTAGTATTTTTGCTGCGCCATTTTTACCGCCGATCCGCCAATGACAGTCATTTAATACTTCAATAATGTAAGCTTTTTCAATGTCAGCCAAAGGTTTGTTAAAGGTACGAACAACCGATTGAGATTTATCAAATTTTTGTTGAATATGCAAAGTGGTCGAAGTGGATAGAATAACCTCACGCTCAAGAATGTTTTGCAACTCTCTAATATTCCCAGGCCAATGATAACTCGCCAGTTTGTTTAGACTATGTTTACTTATGCTTTTGATATCTTTATTAAGTTTAGTATTAAGTTGCGCTAAAATACTGTGACAAAGCAAGGGAATATCTTCTATTCGCTCTCTTAACGCGGGCATAACGATAGGGAATACATTTAAGCGGTAATATAAGTCCATTCTAAACTTACCTTGCTCAACCATGGCGAGTAAATCTTGGTTGGTAGCGGCAATAATACGTATATCAACTTTAATAGTTTTACTACTACCAACACGCTCAAACTCACGCTCCTGTAAAACACGTAATAATTTACTTTGCGCATCGGGGGAGAGTTCACCAATTTCATCTAAAAATAAGGTGCCTTTGTCGGCGAGTTCAAAACGGCCTCGCCTTTTTTCACTTGCGCCTGTAAATGCCCCTTTTTCGTGTCCAAAAAGCTCAGACTCTAATAAGTTTGACGAGAATGCAGCACAGTTTACTTTTACTAAGGGGGTATTATGGCGTTGACTCAATTGATGTAAATTACGTGCTACAAGCTCTTTACCTGTACCATTTTCACCTAAGATAAGTACGGTGCTATCTGTTTGAGCGACCAGTTTTATTTGCTGTAACATGGCAAGAAACTTTGGGCTGTTACCTTCTAATCCTGAACCATGCCAGTTTTCATTTATCTCCTCTTGTAAGTAGCTATTTTCTGCTTGCAGCTTTTCAGTGAGGTCTTGTACTTTTTTTAATGCAGAACGTAGATTACTATCAGCTAGTCTTTGTTGACTGACATCACGAAAAACAGCGACCGCACCGATGAGTTCACCGTCTTTAAAAACGGGGGTTGAGGTGTATTCTACTGGGAAACTAGTACCATCTTTGCGCCAAAATACTTCATCTGTAATTTTACGCTCTAAACCGTCACGCATGGTATTATAAATATTGCACTCTTCACTCGGATAGATCTCACCATTAGCGTGGGTATGGTGATGATATTTGTGGATGTTTTTTCCGAGTAACTCTGCTGATTTCCAACCTGTCATTTGCTCAGATGCTGGATTCACAAATACAGCATTCCCTTCTTTATCAAAGCCATAGACACCTTCGCCGACGGCATTGAGAAGTAGTTGTGAGTCAGCTAAAAATTCTTTTATATTTGCGGGCATACCTTGTTTTCTCTTGGTAAAATCAAATGCACGACATATCGTGGCGTTGTGATAGTTTATCAGGTATAGAGGGAGAAATCTGGCGGGAGATCAATAAAATGGTCATATAAAAAGCGCGTATTTGAGAACAAACACTGCGCTTTTACTTTTTCATAGGAGACAGGGTGAGATAGCGAACAAAAAATTGTACAAAGAACTCAACATAATGTTGAGTTCTTTCGGCAACTATTACTATTTATTTAAAGCCGATAATTCTTTTTTTGCTAAAAAGTTATCCATTTTTGAACGTAATAACTTGTATAACAAAATAGATCCGTCTATTTCTTCTTTACGGTTAGTTAAGCTCTCAATATTTAAACCTAAAGGTAAATCATAGGGAAGTACCGCATCTAAAATTTGTTGCAAGCTATTGACACAAAAACGAATTGATTCATATAAAGGGCTCTGCGCATTAAGAATACGTAAACTGGTCGCTTCGGGAACATTAACGCCTAACCACTCTATAAATTCTAAGGTTTTTTCGCTGCCACATGGAGAGAATGTCAAGATCAAACGTTGCGGTTTTACACCCTGTTTTTGGCATTCAATAGCATAACGGGTTAGCAAGTCTATGGTCGCTTGTGGATTGTATATCGCTTGAGAAATAAAGAAACTACAACCTTGTTGGTGTTTTGAAATTAAGCGCTCATGTTCATTTTTATTACTGGCATGGCGCTCAGCAATAGTTACACCACCAATAAAGAAGTCATGCGGGTTATCTACTAAGGTTTTATACGCATCAGCCAAAGATAAAGAAATTTTATTATCCTTTGATGGACTTCCAACCAAGACTACATCTTTTACGCCATACTTTTGCCACGCTTCGTTTGCCCACTCATTAAAGTCATCGCTGTTAGATTGAATAACGCTCTTATAAGTAATGACAGGACGACTTGATTTTTTATTCAATAAAGAAGAATAAAGCCTAGTATCATGAGTTGATTTAAACGGGAAAGGTCGAGGTTTGCTAGTTCGCGAATCTTCATTTTGAATGTCATAAACAATCAGGCCATCAAAATCGATATCACTGACGCGATCAAGCAGTTTTTCAGCAATTTCGGTCACTTTATCAAGTGGAGTATCACTTTTAGGTGGTGTGGTACCAATAAAGTAGACGCCTCGATTAATATCATTGTATCTGGCTTGAAGCTCTGATTGTGTGCTCAAAATATTTCTTCTTACTTTCTTTGGACGTTTAGATGGCTATATGTTCATTCAAAACGCTGCTTTTGTCAACCATTGTGTGTGCTATAAGTTGAAATTTTATTCACTCTGTGGATAAATCGCATAGTTTTTATGTAGTTTAGACGCTTTTATTTTGTTTTATTTACAGTTAAGTTGTTGTAAGTATTGTATTTTATGATGAGTGTTGTGAGGTTTTTAGTTGATTGTCTTTTAGGAGAATAACTAAAAATAATCGTACATCTATTTTATTAAGTTTATCTACTGAGTTTTTTGAAGGGTATATGCAGTTTATTAGAAAGTGCAGGAGCATTTAGCCTAAGCCTATACCCGTTCCACTTGAATATGCAGATTCAGCTGGAATTATAAACGCCTTTAGGCAAGGCATTGATTGAAGAAAATAGTTATTCTATTGTCGAAATCAATAACGTCGCATAAAGCGTTTATAAACCAGCCCTTCGGGGAAACCTGAGTAAACCATATTCGTCGTTACATTTGTTTTTAAGGGAATAACCATTAACAAAAAATGTGCCTTGTTTATGATTCCCTCAAGTTTCCTGAAACGAGCATCTTCAAGTGGAGCGGGTATAAACTCCTACAAATCCTTTCATCAATATCTTGTCTTTACGTGTTTCAACTAGTGTTCTACGTACTGTGAATAAGGAAAGCCTTAAACTGTAAATACTTTATTTACCGGTAAATCACGTATTCTGGTTTTACTAGCATGGTAAATAGCATTGGTAATGCTAGGTGCGACGGGTGGCACACCGGGCTCGCCAATACCTCCTGGAGGTGCATCAGACTCAACAATGTGCACATACATTTCAGGTACCTGATTAATACGCGTTACAGGATAATCATGAAAGTTACTCTGTTGAACTTTGCCATCTTGCACTGATATTTCGCCCATTAAGGCAATCGAAAGGCCGAACACCATAGCGCCTTCCATTTGTGCTTTAACTCTATCTGGAGTAACAACAATGCCGCAATCTACCGCAGTATGCATTTCAAGTACGTTAACTTTATTGTTAACCACTTCAACCTTAGTGGCGGCGGCAACAAAAGAGCCAAAACTGCGTAAGAAGCTTATGCCCCAACCTTGGTTTTCAGGCAATTTTTGTTCAACGTTAGCTTTATCACTGATTAAGTTGATGAGATCTTTCATGCGCTTGGTATCAACAGGATGGTCAGTTAGCGCTAAATTATAATTAGAGTACTTAAAACCATTTTTATTCGGGTCAACATGACGATCATCACCTAATAAATTGAGCCACATTTGTCGGGTAGGTAATTTTGCTTTTACCGCTAATTCATCAACAAAAGAACCAAGAGCAAAGCCGTTATTGATACAGGCAACTGAACGGACCCAACCAGGTCTGACAAAAGAGTCGACTGCATGTTTTTCTATACTTAAATTATTCAAAGCGAAGGGTATATCACCAAATCCAAGGGCGAGTTGATCATCACTTGGCATTTTAGCATCAGGGTTCCAAAGCCAGCCAATCGGCGGGTAAGCGTTGCGGCTTACCCAGTAGTCAGCACTACCCTTATCGTTTAACTCAGCTTTGCAGTAATTGGCTGAAATAGAGTGGTAAAATCCATGCTGTATGTCATCTTCACGACTCCAGATGACTTTTACCGGACGCTTACTGGCTCTGGCTAATTCAACCGCTTCAATAATAAAATCGGCTTTTGATTTTCGACCAAAAGCGCCACCCATGAGTGTGACATTTAGTTCAATATTATCGTGTTCATCCTTAGCTAAGCCTAACTCTTGCGCCACGTTTCTCTTAGCCCATTGTGGGTTTTGTGTTCCTGCCCAAATCGTACACTTTTTGCCTTTCACTATTGCGGTCGCAGCAGGTGTTTCCATTGGCGCGTGATGTATATATGGCACAGTGTAGGTTGCTTCTACGGTATTTTTATCATTATATTGATGGTTATAAACGTCCCCTTTTTTGGCAACAGTTTCACCTTGCTGGTTTACTTGTTTTGCAAGTTGCTTGATAAACTCTGCGCTATTATGAGATGCCTTATCACCATGTTGCCATTTGATTTTAAGCTTCTTACGTCCTTCAATTGCTGCCCAAGTATTATTGGCAAGCACGGCCACACCTGATAATGGATTGGTGGTAACAGGAATGCTACGGGGTTTTAAAGCAATAACGTCAACAACACCTTTTATTTTTAATGCGTCACTGGCATCAAAGGATACAAGGCTACCGCCGACTACTGGCGGTCTTACAATACTTGCAATAAGCATGTCAGGTAGTTGAATGTCTTGTGCGTATTGCGCTTTACCCGCAACAATATTATCTAAATCGACCAGCTTGACATCTTTACCAATGAGAGAGAAATCGGCACTGTTTTTTAACGTTACTTTTTTGCTATCAGGCGGGGTAAGTTTAGCGGCATGACTGGCAAGTTCGCCAAAACTAATTTTTTCACCAGTAGCGGTATGAACAACAAAATGTTTTTCTGCTTTTACAGTGTTGCGTTGTACTTGCCAAATATTAGCGGCAGCTTGCTCTAGCATATCACGGGCTACAGCACCTATCTGACGGATGCTGGTGAAATGATTACGAATAGAAGCTGAGCCTGCGGTGCCCTGAGAGCCATATTTTGCATCAGCTTTAGCTTGAACAACAGTTACCTTTTGCCAGTCGGCTTCTAACTCTTCAGCAATAATTTGCGGTACACTGGTGCGGATCCCTTGACCCATTTCACTGCGATGACACACTAACGTCACCATAGAATCGCTGGCAATACTGACAAAGAAGTTTAATTCATGACTGAGGTCAGCAGTAGACGATTTTCCTTGTGCTGAAGCAATAGGTAAGTTCATGCCTAAGACAAAGGTACCGCTTGTGATCCCCGCAACTTTTAAGAAGCCACGACGACTTACATTTTCAATAGAATTCATGGTTATGCTCCCTGTTTGCTGGCATCAAAAATTTCTACACCGTTTTTACTTACAGGTGAATGACTTGCAGATAAATCACTGCCCGATGAATGAGCTGCGGCTGACTTTATCGCTGCTTTAATACGTTTATAGGTACCGCATCGACAAATGTTACCTTGCATGTGTTCAATTATCTGCTCATCAGTTGGTTGAGGAGTTACTTTTAATAACGCTGCTGCACTCATCATTTGACCACTTTGGCAATAGCCACATTGTGGTACTTTAAATTCTCGCCAAGCAACTTGCACAGAGCTTTCACCTAATCTTCCCTTGCTATCAGCTAAGCCTTCAATGGTGGTAATGGCTTGTTCAGCAATAGCAGATACCGGCGTTATACATGAACGTATGGCGGTGCCATTGAGATGAACAGTACAAGCGCCACATTGTCCTGCGCCGCAGCCAAATTTAGTGCCAGTGAGTTTTAGCTCATCACGCAGGGCATAAAGAAGTGGCATTTGCGGATCAACATCTAGTTCAACGGGCTTATTGTTTAAGGTTATTTTGATCATACTGGCTCCAGGTTTTGACAGTGTGAAGTTGTTTCATCTATTAAGTTATTATTTTATATTAAAATTTATAGAGAGCTTTGTAGGTTATCTTGTAAAGCATATTCTAAATGTTCTCTGACTCGCTCTAAATCAGAGAAGGTATCAATATCGGTTTTTGCATCTTCACAGGTTACAGCATCTGCTTTTTTTGCATGTTGCAGTAATAATTTACCCGCACCTTTATCGCCTTGGATTTTTACTAGCAGTGGAAAGTACTTTTCTGGAAAAATAGCAGGTGCCATCAATTGTCCCTCACACAAGGTGGCAATAATTTTGTTAGGCTGCTCTTTGCTAGTACTGAGTAACTCTTGGTAATGTTCAGTGGTGATTAATGCTTGATCGGCTAGGGCAATTAACACATGACTACTCTGTGCTTTAATTGAATGGACAGATTCCGCTAAGGTATGTCCCATACCCTCTGACCAATACTGGCTTGCAATGACCGAAATATCTTGAGGTAATACTGACTGAATTGCGTTTTTATTGGCGCCAAGCGTAACAAAAAAATTATGAACGTTTGCGTTTTTAAGTAAAGGTTTTAGTTTATCAATACTATGAATAATCAGCGGTTTGTCATTAATCTGAGCAAGCTGTTTAATGGTCGAACAACCTATTTGATTGGGGGATGACGATTGAAAGCGCTGACCTTTGCCTGCCGCTAGTAGAATAATATTAACCTGCATGGTTAATTACCTGTTTAATATTGTTTGTTATCTGGCTTTGGAAGTAACCCAAAGAGTTGCCGGAAGCTTGTTCTAGGGTGGCATGTGCTTGCGATAATATAGCCAGAGCAATAGATTCAGGTAGATCTCCGCCAAGATCGAAACCAATGGGATTAGCTAGCTTATTAGGTAAATCCGTTGAATTTAGTTGTGCTTTTTCCAATACTTTCTCCGTTCGATGTTGAGGTCCTAATAATCCAATATAACTCGCGGCAGCTAAATTATCTTGGCTTTTAACTAACTGTAGAGCATGCGCATCAAGAGATACATTATGATGCATTATTACGATAGCATCGGCTTTGGGTAAAAGTAAATTTTGCTCTAAGTTAGCGTAATCTTGATTGATGACTATATCGGCTTCTTTAAAATAGGCCGATCTTGCATAGGCAGTTCTGCAATCAATTAAACAAATAAACCAGCCTAGAGTCTGTGCTATTTTAACGAGAGGTTGTGCGTCAACGCCACCACCAAATATAACTAAAGCGGGGGCTGGTTTAATGGTAATTAAGGGGGCGAGTGAGCTAACCGGTTTTGATAGAACCTGATTATCACTTACAGAGGCGCTTTGTGTATTGATGGTATCAATATGGTAAAAACAAGCATTACGATTATCAAGTTGACTTTTTAAGGTGAGTAAATCGAGGTAATTATTATCGTGATTGATGGGCTGTAGTAATACTTTTACTAAACCACCGCAACCTATGCCTAGCTGCCAGGCTATATCACTGTCATCTTGCATATCGTAACAGACAGTAATATTACTATTTTGATGCCAACACTTTTGCGCTTGGCGCATTAAATCAGCTTCAAGACAACCACCGCTCAATAAGCCATAGCTCTTACCTAAGCTACTAATAAGCATCATAGCGCCAGATTTACGATACGAAGATCTTTGTGTTTCAATGATACTGGCAAGAACCCATTGGCATGAGTCTTTTTCGGGAAACCAGCTAGCTAATAATGCGGCAAGGCGATTACTCATTTATTTATTGTTCGGTCACTTAAAAGCAGATTAAGATAACATAAATGAGAAAGTCGCCAAATTAAAGTATTGGAGTTAATTAAAATGTAAGTAATTAATTAGCGTAATTACTCAACTGAAGTATTTTGATTGTTGATTGCTATTTTTGGTTGCCATTCTAACCAGTCTTCATCGATGTCTTGATGCAACATAAAGCTTCCCGGTAAGGACTTCGTTTCATCATCTTGCTCTTCATCATCTACAGGTGTTGCAAAGGCAATACCTCCCGCAATTAGAGTTTCTATCGATTCAGAATCAATATTAATACCAGAGAAAATACCTGCTTCTATATTAATACCACTGGTATTCCAAAACTGACTTTTCTTGTTAACAAGCGGCGAATAACGCTTGGCGATATTGATAAAAATATTTACTTGGTCAGCGGTAGCAGATAAATCGGTACCAATTACTTTACCGACCTTAATTTGACGATACAATACAGGATTACCCACGCGTACCGATCCAAGACGAGCCGCAGTCAATTTGATATTTAAGCCATAACTCAGTTGCTCAACGGTAGGGGCCAACTCAAGGGCTTCAAATTCAGCCTTCAGCTTAGCTTCAACATTATGTGACGGTAGCAAACCAATAAAGGCACCATCAAGTAATGCCGCAACATTCTTCGATCCTACTAATCCAATTTGAGGTTCAATTTTCCAAAACTTTGTTCCTTGGCGAGCAAATTGACTGCCTAAATCATTTAATAGCACTAAAGCGGTTACCCCAACTTTGTCTTTAGTAAATATTAAGCGCTCAATAGTACCCAAGTTTTGCTCTTGGTAAATAACTTTTGTATTTACTTTTAAGCCAGTAATATCATTAAAATGGATGCTAATCGTTTGTCCAGCACCTTTGGCATGCTCTTCATGTTTAAATAAAGTGAAGTTCGACAATTCTTCAACTTGGGTGCTAGTTATTAGTGACGTTGGCAGCAATACTTCTGGATTATAAAAGCTTATTCCGCCCCGTAAAATGGCATCAATCGATTCAGTTTTTACAACAAAGTCACTTAAACCACCGGAAATAGTCATTCCCCCAGCATTATAAAAGCGGCTGGTGCTTTGTAATAAATCTCGGTGTTCTTCATCAATTGTTATGTTGACTTTAATCTCGTCATCAATTTTATTTAGGCTGACATTATCTACTTGACCAATAGATATTCCTCGATAGCTAATAGCACTACCCGGTGTTGCCACATTGGCATGTTCGGTGGATAAGGAAAGCTGTAAGCCGGGAGAGCTTGCAAGTTTTACGGGCGGTTGGCTAAACAAAGTAAACTGCTTTTTGGCTTTACCTTGCCCAAGATTAAAGGTGATATAGGCGCCACCGAATAAAGCATCGGTATCACTAGCACCTGAAATACTTAAGTTTGGTTTTACTATATAGAACTGCGTGTCAGCTTTTAATATATGTTGATACTCAGGTAATAACCCTAGCTGTAGTTGCTGCTTGTCACCTTGAATCTTAGTTTGATGAATCGCGCCAATTTCTACGCCGCGATATAAAAGCCTAGTATCAGCACTTATTTGCTCGCTAGCGGTATAATTTAGTGTGAAATTTATATTTTGTTCGGCGAGTTTGTTATTAGCATAGAGTGAGAAACTATCACCATTTTTGACCGATTTTTTTTGTGACTCTTGTTTATTATCTTGGCTAGTAAAAGCAATGCCACCCGTTAAGATACTTTGTAATGACTGAGCTTGAATATCGACACCCAGTAAACTTGCGGATATTTTAACGCCAGAATTATTGTAAAAACGACTGCTGTGATTCACATAATGGCTAAATTTTGGTTGGACATGAATATGAATTAAATGGCGCTCTGGCGCAGTCGTTTCAATGGCTTGTATATTACCAACAACTTGTTGTTTGTAATATACATTACTACCAACTTGTAATGAACTACGATCACTACTGGTTAACATTAAGTGCAAGCCCGGCTCAGTGTATTTATAGGGAGGTTTGCTACTAAATACACTAAATTTATTGCTGGGGTTACCTGCTAAAGATGGTCTTATACTTAGGTAATTTCCCGTTAATATTGTCTTAGCGTTTGTTAAACCGGCAAGGCTAATTTGAGGTGCAACAATATAAAACTGAGATTGATCTGTTAAGTAAGGCACCACGCGAGGGTTAACTTTAGCGATTGCGGTAATTTTTCGACTTACGGGATCTATTTTACTGAAGGACTCAATAACGCCTATGGTTAAGCCTTGGAATAAAATGGCTGCATTGTGATCTATGCCTGAGTTCCATTCTAACGTTAATTCAACCTCATGGCCCATTTCAGCCGATTGAAAGTCAGCGTGTAAGGGAAATGTTTGACCGTTTTTAGCGGGCGCTAATTCAGCTTGATAACTTAAATTATCAACGGATATTCCGCCAGCCATAATAGAGGCCAATGACTCCGTATTAACCTTCACGCCACCGGAGAGTGAAGCGGTAACTTGTACACCACTGGTGTTATAAAATAAGGAGTTCTCTTTTACTAAATGAGCGAATTCGGGTTTAATGTAAATATTAATACCAATTTTTTTACTGCTTTCTTTGTAGTGATAACCCGTAACATGACCAATGGGGATTTGCTTGAAACTAATGGGTGAATTTTCACTGATCGAGCCTAATACATCAGTATGCAAGGTAAGGTGTAAGCCAGGGGTCGACATATCTAAGGTCGGCGCTTCGGTTAACGCGACAAAATGATCTTGGCTGTCTGCCTTTTGATTAGTATCGGGCATAATCGTGATGTAACTTCCCGAAATAAGCGTATCTAGCCCGGAGACTCCTTGCAGTGAAATATCAGCACTGACTAACCAAAAACGAGTGTTTTCCGTGAGGTAGTCGGTAAAGTTTTTAGAAATTTCTACTTCAGCAATAACTCGCTGTAAATCTGCTGAAGGCACCACTTTTTTCACTAAGCCAGTCACTAAGCCTTTATAACGAATTTCTGTTTTATTAGGTACTATGCCTGAGCCGTTATCAAATTCTATTGTGATAACAGTTCCTTGTTCAGATACTGTTTTTACGGTGAGCCATAAACCAAAAATTAAGGCGATAAAAGGCACAAACCAAATGATAGATATGCCCTGTCGAGGCACAACTTCTGCACGAATATTTTTATTTTCATTATGCTCAGAGGCAGCAAACTCTTTTTTATCGGTCATTTCTATCCCTTTTCTTCTGGTAAAGTGCCTGGCGAATTTTCTGATAATAATAGCGCTTGTGTTGCTATTTTATTATCCGCTTTTTTATCCCACAACAAACGCGGGTCAAAACTGTTAGCAGCAAACATGGTGAAAATTACCGTAATGGTAAAATAGTTGATTGCAGGACCTGCAGCTACTGAGGTTACAAACCCAAGTTCAACCACAGTCACCATTAAAGCAACAACGAAAACATCAAGCATTGACCATGGCCCTAATACCTCAAGCATATGATAAAACTTACTATGTTTGTCTGGTTTTAAACGAATTCCCGTATGCACTTTATAAACTAGCACAAATAAGCCGATAATTTTTAATAAAGGCACTATGATACTGGCAGTAAAGATAATCACAGCTATAGGGTATAAACCATGGTCAATAAACTCGCCGATGCCTGACAAAATAGTTGCTTCATCACCAATACCCAATTGATAGACGATCATTATTGGGTAAAGGTTTGCAGGAATAAAGGCTAACAAAGCAGCAAAGTTCCACGCCAAGGTGTATTGTAAACTGTTACGCTTACGTTGATAGAACATACCATTACAGCGGCTACACTGCTGGGGTTCTGCTTTTAAACTATTAAGCTTGTGACACTTAGGGCATAACGTTAGCTCAAGTTGTTTAGCTGTTTTCATCTTGTGCCTCGTCTTTTGAAAAAGCTTGCTCTAGCTTGTCCCAAATATAGTCTTGATCTAGAGCTACAGCGGACATAGTAGAGCAAATTAACCAAAGAATAAAAGCCAGTAAGCCAAGATTAACTGATAGCTCAGTGTCATCAATTAGCTTATACATAGATACGACAATACCAAGCATAAAGACGTTGAGCATAGCCCAGTTATCAAGATGATGATAAGCGCGGAAGAAGTTTAATAAGGATGGTTTTAACTTATTGAATTTAAAACTATAGGAAATATAAAGCGCACCGGCTAAACGTACAATGGGTACAGCAATAGCGAATAGAAAGACCAAACAGGCAATCATAAAAAATCCGCGGTCAATCAACACTAAAATACAATCAAATAAAGAAGCTTGATGAAATTGTCCTGCCAAGGTTACACCCATAATGGGTAGTAAAATTGCGGGTAACATTAACAGTAAGCCAGCAAGAGACCAGTTAAAGCTGCGCTCAATAGAATCGACTTTTCGTTCTATCAAGGTGCTGCCACAACGGTTGCATTTGGCAAGTTGCCCTTGTTTCAATTGTGGCCTGTCATATAGCGCATCACATTGCTGACAAGCGACTAATAATGAGGTGTTAGTGTTGTTGTTCATTTCGCTGCTAGTTATCCATTTATACCAATTTGATTAAATTTCTTCCCAACTCAGAGCTATGTTAAATGTTCAATAACAAGGCAAATTTATTTAGGTCTAGTCATTCTAAATCGAATGAATTTAACGATGTTAATGGGCATTAAACAAGCTCCCAAAGGGCGAGTTTAAAAGGCTTACATGCGGCGTTATTGATTTTGACAAGGACGCTGCATGGATGCAGCTTATTAGAGAATGCAGGAGCACATTCTCCTGAATAACCATTCTCTTCAATCAATGTCTTGCCTCTAAGCCTTTTAATTCTCGCTGAGTGGGAAAGAACTTAATCAACTTGGTATTACTAATTATGCAAAAGTATAATGAAAAAAAAGCAGCGATAAACGCTGCTTTTTTAGAAACTTGTTAATGAAGCAACCAAGCCATTATTATTTTAATGACGTGATGTATTGAGAAACAGCTTCAATATCAGCATCTGACAATTTAATCGCGATATTACGCATAATACCATTGTTGTCATTACCACGACTGCCATCGCGGAAGCTAGCAAGTTGCTTTTTCAAGTAATCTTTACTTTGACCAGTAAGGCTTGGGAAACCAGCTTGCTTCATGCCTTTACCTGATACGCCATGACACGCAATACATGCTGTAATACCTTTAGCTGCATCGCCGCCTAGGTATAATTTATGGCCTGATACATTTGACTCACCAGTACCTGCTTTAGTGTTTTGTACTGCAAAGTATGCAGCTAAGTCATTCATGTCTTCTTGAGTAAGACCTGCAACCATACCAGCCATTATTGGGTCGTTACGATTACCTGATTTGAAATCAGCTAATTGCTTAGCAATATAGTTAGCACTTTGACCAGCAAGACTAGGATACATTGGTACTAAGCTGTTACCGTCGGCGCCGTGACAAGCCGCACACGCTGCTGATTTGTTTTTACCTGCAGCTACATTACCTGCGTAAATTGCTGCTGCTGGTGTAGAAGAAACGATTTCAACGTTTCCTGCTGCGGGAGCAGTTGCTGGTGCTGCACCTGTGCTTGTATCTGCACTTGATGATGCTGCCGCTTGCTCATTTGCACTAGGTAAACTTGAGAAGTGAGCCGCTAAATCAGCCATATCTGCATCAGATAAGTTAGCTGCCATAGGTGCCATCATGGCATCGGTACGAGCGCCTGATTTAAAATCTTTTAATTGCTTTATGATGTAAGCGTCATTTTGACCGGCAATATTAGGGAACATAGGACTTCCACTAACACCTGTAGGACCGTGACAAGCGCTACAAGCACCTGATTTTTCTTTGCCTGCGTTTGCATCTGCGGCTTGTACAGCACTTACTGAACTTAAAGCTACAAATAGCGAAAAGATAATTTTTTTCATTGAGTTGCTCTCTGCTTGTCAATAATTACGTAGCTATTTGAACAAAATATTAGCTATCTAATTAAGAAATGATAAAAAAAGTATGATGGATGTCGGCATTTTACACGAATATTAGTCCTGTGTAATAGTGGATAAGTAAAAATTGAACAAAAAAAACCATAAATTCACAGTTTTATGCATTTTTTTAATAATAAAAGTGAAAGAAAAACGCTATAATGGCGAAAATTTTAAACGAGTGAAGCCCTTGTCTTCTACAAAGATACATTTAACTAAAGCCGCCTTTACCATAAGCGCTCCAGATATTCGCCGTTTACCAGCTGATTCTGGTATTGAAGTTGCTTTTGCAGGGCGCTCTAATGCAGGTAAATCAAGTGCTTTGAATACGCTAACCAATCAACGTGGTTTAGCACGCATTAGTAAAACTCCAGGTCGAACTCAGCTTATCAATGTATTTGAAGTAGCAGAAAATAGACGTCTTATTGATTTACCTGGTTATGGCTTTGCCCAAGTGCCATTAGCAATGAAGAAAAAATGGCAAAAAGCACTGGGTGAATATTTAGAAAAGCGCCAGTGTTTAAAAGGCTTAGTTGTTTTAATGGATATCCGTCATCCATTAAAAGACTTAGACATGGATTTAATACAGTGGGCCGCTGATAGTGATTTACCAGTTTTGGCTTTATTAACTAAGTGTGACAAATTATCGCAAGGTAAACGTAGTTCAGAAGTATTAGCGGTGAAAAAAGCATTATCATCATTAAATGCTGATATTAAAGTGCAGGCTTTTTCATCACTTAAATATACCGGAAAAGAACAAGCTGACGCAGTTATTTGTGAGTGGCTTGAACAAGAAGCAGAAGAGTATGTTTTACCTGAAGAAGATGATTTTGATGAATTTTCTGAAGAAGAATAATATTGTTGCAAGGTAAAATCACCGCAAAGTGATATTAAAGTGCAGTAATTACCTCATACTGTTAAAAAGGGAGAAAGCATTACGCTATTCTCCTTTTTTTGTGCCTGTTGTTTTGATAATCATAAAGAAAAACTATCTACTTAAGCTAATGTAAACTTAGTGAAACTAACTCAGCTTTTTAAACTGTAATTCCACCAATCGTTGATATAATTCACAGTTCTGTAATAGCGACTGGTGATCACCCATTTCAACCAAGCTGCCACCATCAAGTACAGCAATTTGATCGGCGTGTTGTATGGTTGATAATCGGTGCGCGATTATAATGGTGGTGCGACCACGCATTAACTCTTCTAATGCTTGTTGTACATGATGTTCACTCTCACTATCAAGGGCACTAGTCGCTTCATCTAACAGTAAAATATGCGGGTCTTTTAATATTGCACGCGCAATAGCAATACGTTGGCGTTGACCGCCCGATAATCGCACACCACGTTCACCCAAAAAGCTGTTATAACCTTCAGGCAACTGACTTATAAATTCATGAGCATGGGCTTTTTTAGCCGCCGAGATCACTTCTTCATCACTAGCATCTGGTTTGCCGTAACGTATATTATGAAAAACGTCACTACTAAATAGTGCAGGTTGTTGTGGTACTAAGGCCATTTGTTGGCGAAGATCTTTCGGATCAAGCTGACGTATATCAGTGCCACCTAAGGTAATACGACCAACTTGGGGGTCGTAAAAACGTTGTAGTAATTCAAATAAGGTAGTTTTTCCTGCGCCAGACGGACCCACTAACGCTAATACCTTGCCTTGCTCAGCTATTAAGTTAAGCATTTTGGTTGCTGCTTGGTCCGGACGAGAAGGGTAGTTAAAACTGACCGCTTCAAAAGCAATTTGTGCGTTGAGATCTTTAGCTGAAATGGTATTTTCTACCGGAGGGAGAATATGACTTTCAACCTGTAAAATCTCTATCAGCCTTTCTGTCGCTCCAGCTGCACGCTGTAATTCCCCTAATACTTCTGAAATAGTGGCTAAAGATGAAGCGACTAAAATGGCATAAAATACAAAAGCACCTAAATCTCCGCCGCTCATTTTACCTTGAATAACATCGCTACCACCGACCCACAACATGCCAGTAATAGCGCCAAAAACGATAATAATAACGCCAGCAATTAATGTGGCTCGCTGTTTTATACGATGACGGCCAATATTAAATGACTTTTCAACTTCCTTGCCAAAAGAAAGTCTTTCATGCTTTTCGTGGGTATAACTTTGCACCGTTTTAATGTGCTCTATTGCCTCACCAGCATAACTACCAACATCGGCCATTGAGTCTTGGCTTTTGCGTGATAATTTTCTGACTTTACGACCATAAAATAATATAGGTACCAAGATAAAAGGCACTGACAGTAAAACAATGAAAGTTAATTTAATATTGGTAGCGAATAACATCACTAACGCACCTAATAGCATTAATAAGCTGCGGATAGCCATAGAAAAGGACGAGCCAATAATACTTTGTAGCAAGGTAGTGTCGGTAGTAATGCGCGACATAATATCGCCGCTGCCATTGGTTTCAAAATAACTCGGATGCAAAGTTATGACATGATTAAAAACGGCTAAGCGAATATCAGCACTGACTCGCTCACCTAGCCAAGAAACCAGATAGAAACGGAAAAATGTTCCCCCAGCAATTAACACAGTAATAGCCAATATAAATAGCACCGCGTGTTGTAATTGCTGTATTGATTGTTGAGCAAAACCTTCATCAATGAGCATTCTTACCCCTTGGCCCACCGATAGCATTACACCAGCGGTAAAAATAAGGGCAATAAAAGCGGCTAGCACCTGACTTTTATAAGGGCGAATAAATTGAATAAGCTCAAGAAGAATGGAGATCTTTTTCTTTTCAGGAGCATCAATTGAAGCATTCTCTGCTAGATCACTAGCAGCAGGTTGGTCAGACATAAAATCTCAGAGTCTATTACTAGCCATTAAGTATATTAGCGACTAGTGAATGAATTATTGAACAATAGTTTACGCTTTACGTAGACGTTGAACTAGAAAGTTTTACTGGAAATTGATGTAAGCATGTAAAAGGAAGTAATACTATTAGCGGGAATTGATGTTTTTATAGATAAAAAAAAGCCGATGGTATTTTCAGAACTAATAAGTAGTTATGAATTACATCGGCAAAGCTTATGGGGAAGCTACAAAAAAATTATTACAATAAGTGTTCGCTTAAGAACAAGGTAATTATAGAGTAACAACTCTACACAAGTAAAGTCATTTATAGAGTAATTACTCTTTTTCTTTGATTTAGATCATTATTAACCAATTTGTTCATAAAATAAGCTCATGTTTATTGTAAAAAACGAAGTTGTTAATGACATAAATGAACAAAACTCAGTTGCTTCAGTATCAAAATCATTAGTTTTTACACTTATTTTCAGTTTCAATTACGAATTTTCTTAAATGGTTTGAACAACCTCGATTTAACTGACCGCCAATGTGTTTTTGGTATTTTAGGTGCTAATGATAATAAATGTTGGTAATCATGTTCTGTTGGAGTTACTTCACCGCCATGCGCAAGAATTATACTTTGTGGCTTTAATTCGATGATTTTGTGGAGCGAGGCCCGATAACGATTAGGGTAAAATATAGGGAAGGGCGGGATGAATTTATTCTTTACCTTAACTATTAAATCAGCAACATATACTTTATTACTGGGCAGGTGGTGTAAGGATAAATCCCTATCTGTATGACCTTGAGTCGCTAGAGCAACCCATTCAGAAAATCCGGGTAATTGCTCACCGTCATCAAGTTTATAATCGGCGATTAACTGACTAGAATACCAGAAGTTAAGACGCGGTTTTTTCATGCGTTTTGCTACCCATTTAGCTAATAGAATGTCAGCAAGATGCATGAGCCGACCGTCTATGCCAGAGTACCATTGGCCCCTGACATTGGCAGCAGCAACTTTACACCCAGTTAGTTTTCGAAGCTTATCGGCGGCGCCCGCATGATCAGGATGCATGTGTGTTACGACGACTAAGGTTAAATCATTGAAAGAACGTTGTAAGGTCTTGGTGATAAAATGCTTGAGCATAGAAATATCTGAGCGACAGCAACCATCAAGCAATAGTAGCCTATCAGGATACTCTGCTAGTAAAATTGTTTGAATATGGCCATCTATGTGATGTAACTTCATAATGTTAAAGCTGCGCAGTGAAAAATTTAATGTCGCTTTATACAGTAAAAGAAAAAGCTCACGTGTGCACTCTATTTACTTATCTTAAGAAATATACTCACTATGACCCATCTTTATGATGTCAGCGCACTTGGCAAGAAAACTAATATTAAGTGATAGATTCAATTTTACCTTAGGTTAATAACTACCCGTCTGTCCTTAGCGGATGGGTATACGTGTTATTACAAAATAGTTAATGATTTACTTTCTGCAAAGCTTCGTCAGAAACTTGCATCTCTTCACCGATAATTTTTTGTCTCTTTTCTGCTAAGAGTAAATAGAAACTTGGTAAAATAAACAAGGTGAAGATAGTACCAATAAACATACCTGCGACTAAAATAATACCAATACTATTTCGCGCTTCTGCACCAGCACCTGTCACTAATACTAACGGGAAATGCCCCAATATAGTGGCTGCTGTGGTCATTAAAATAGGACGTAGACGTGTGGTTGCCGCTTCAGTTACTGCAGCGAGTTTATTCGCGCCGAGCTCTTGTGCATGATTAGCAAATTCAACAATCAAAATCCCGTTTTTAGCAATTAAACCTATTAAGGTAATTAACCCTATTTGCGAATAAATATTAATAGTGGTTAATTCAATATAAGGGATGAGTAGGGCACCTGATAAGGCCAATGGTACACAGCCAAGCAATACAACCAACGGGTCTCTAAAGCTATTAAACTGTATCGCTAATACCAAAAATACAATCAATAAAGAAATACCCAATACCATAACTAAGGTATTACCCTCTTTACGTAATTGTCTTGATTCTCCCGCATAATCAATGGAATACCCTAGAGGTAATATTTCTTTTGCTGCATCTTCAATAGCTGATAACGCCGCTTCTTTATTCGATCCTGGCGCAACACCTCCGTAGATTCTAAAAGACGCTTGCTGAGCAAAAGTTCCCAGTTGTCTAGGTACGGTTTTCCATTTTAAATCTGCTACGGCTGAAACGGGCAATAACTCACCGGTAGGTAATTTAATATCCAATGATAAAATTGCTTCAGTTTTACTACGCACTTCATCATTTACAATAGGGATCACTCGATAAGCTTTGCCATTAGCATCAAAGCGATTCACAAAATTGCTCGATAATAAAACACCTAATTGTTCGCTTACTGCGCCGACGTTCATGCCTAAATCGGCAATTTTCTCTCGATTTAATTGCAATTCTACTTGCGGTAAATCTATTTTCAGATCGGTATCAGCAAACAGGAATTTACCGCTAGCAAATGCGGCACCAACAAGTTGATCCGCATATTGCTTCATTTCGCTATACGGGGCAGTTGCTTTAACAATCATTTCTATTTCAAATTGACCGGAACTCGGTAATGAGGATGGCAAAATAGGAAACATGTTAAGTCCCGGGATTTGCGATAATTTACCATAAATTTTAGGTACTAGAGATTGCGCGCTGTAATCACGATTGTCAGCATTAACTAACTCTAAACCGCCAAATCCGCCGCCACCAAAAATTATTTGCCATATTTGCTTACCGCCTTCAATTTCTTGTAAGCTTTCAATAACAGGGTTCATTTGCGCAACGTTATAAGCCATTGACGCATCAGGAGGGGATTGAATGACAAACATAACGGTGGCTTGATCTTCTATTGGTGCCAATTCTTTTTTTGAATAGAGATAGAAAGGTACAGTGAGCAGTGAGACGACTAGCGCTATTAAAAATACTTGTCCCTGCCACTTAAATATATGGTTTAACAATTGTCCATATTTTCGTTGTAGCCTTTCAAAAATATGGTTTACTTTAGTGGTTAACCAACTTTCCTCGCCACCTTTGGGTGACACATAAGCGCTCATGATCGGTGACAAAGTAATAGCAACGATACCTGAAATGATGACGGCAATGGCTAGAGTAAAAGCAAACTCTTTGAACAATACACCTGTTAGCCCTGATAAAAAGCCAATAGGAGCGTAAACGGCTGCCAGAGTTAATGTCATTGAAATGATAGGCACAAGCAGCTGGCGAGAGCTAATGAGCGCCGCATCAAATTTCGACAAACCTTGGCGCATTAAGCGTGCAACGTTTTCAACCACCACAATGGCATCATCTACCACTAAACCAACGGATAACACTATCGCTAATACGGTTAATAGGTTTAACGAAAATCCCATCATACCCATGGCGGCAATTGCGCCTAAAATAGAGATAGGTATGGTAATTAAAGGGACTATAGCGCTTCTAAATGAACCCATAAGTAGCACAACAACTAAGCCAACTAAAATAACCGTTTCGGCGAGCGTGGTAAAAATTTCTCTTAATGCATCGCGCATGTATAAAGTGCCGTCGTAGGCATAATCAATTGAAATACCGTGGGGTAGCGTTTTGTTCAGTTCATCAACTTTTTTATATAATCTATCACCAATGGCAATCTCATTAGCGCCAGGTAAAGGCCAAATAGAAATATAAACAGCATCTTTATCGTTTAATCTTGCGGTGACACTGGTATCTTCTGCGGCGAGTTCAATCTTCGCGACATCTTTTAAATAAATAGTAGCACCATCAATCTCACTAATGACTAGTTGTTGAAATTCTTCAACACTACTGAGTTGTGTATTGGCAACAATATCAATTTTCTGCCGACTATTTTCCACATAGCCCATAGTGGCTATGGTGTTATTTGCTGCTAAGGCTTGATATACATCACTAGCACTTAAGTTAAATACCTGTAGTGCTTGCGCATTGAGCCATACGCGCATTGCAGGTGTTCTCGCACCTTCAATACCCACGCGTTGTACGCCTTCAATAGCATTTAAAACAGGGTTTACTTGGCGAGTTAAATAGTCAGTAATACGTGATAAGTCATTACCATTGGCTTGGACATTTAAGTAAAAGACAGCAAAGGGTCTATCGGCACGACTGACTGACACAACAGGGTCTTGAGCTCCTTGGGGTAATTCAAAACGAATTTGTCCTAATCTTGCTGTTAACTCTGCCAATGCCAGTGTTGAGTTCTCATTTAACTTGAGCCAAGCGGTTACTTTAGAGCTGCCAGAAGTACTTGTTGAATCAACGTATTCAACGCCAGGTACAGTCGCGGCTGCACGTTCAATGGGCTCGGTTATGAAGCCTTTTACTACGTCAGCTGAAGCACCAATATAATAAGTTTCAATCACTAATGAGGCACTGTCTATTTTGGGAAATTGCAGTACAGGAATTTTACTTGCTGACCAAAGACCAGCAATACAGATAATGATAGATAAGACAATCGCAACGACTGGTCGTCTTACAAATATGTCCATTACAGATGGTTTACTTTCTTGCATCATAATCCCTTATTATTGCGCGCTAGCATCAGAAACTACTGTTTGAGGCTTGTCTTTGGTTGTATCAGTAGCAATTGCATCAGCAAGGTATACTTTCATGCCTGGAAATAACTTGAACGCGCCTTTATTTGCAATAAGTTGTCCTGCTTCTACACCAGCAAGGATCATAACCTGTTCACCTTGTCGTTCACCCAACTCAACGGGGACTTGTTTAGCGCGATAGCTACCTGCTTCATCAGCTTCTAAAACAAAGACATAGTTACCTAATGCATCACGTTTTATGGCTAAATCAGGCACAACAGTATGCGTTGCTTTATTCGCAATAGGCACGATCACCGATACCAAGGTATTGGGTTTCAATGCTAACGTTGCTGATGGCAGTTGCGCGCGATATTTTAAGTGACGAGAAAGGCGAGATAACTGTGGGTCGATAGCTATAATTTTTGCTTCAAATATCGAATCTTGATTGATAGGGCTAATTTTTACCGTCGAAGATAAAGCTAATTCTTGGTAAAGTTGCGGCAGCTTGAAATCAATCCAAGTAAAGTCATTAACACCAACAAGTTCAAGTACTTGACTGTTTATATCTAAATATTGGCCAACTTCTAAAGTATGAATGCCTACCTTAGCGGTAAATGGCGCGGTCAACGTCTTTTTATCGATAGCTGTGGTGATCACTGATATATCTGCTTTTGCTATTTGTACTGCAGCGCGAGCTTGATCAACTTGCTCTTCACTAATTCCACGATTTTTATGCAGCTTAATATTACGGTCTAAGGTTTGTTGATTTAATGTCAGTGTCGCTTTAGCTGCCATTAAGCGTGCATCTTCGTCACGATGGTCTAGTGCAAGTAATACTTGCCCCTTATTAACAACCTGTCCAGAGGCTGCATTTAAATGGGTAATTTCACCCGCTAGTTCGTTATTGAGCATTAAATATTTAAATGCCTGCACTTCACCACTGACTTTAATCTGTTTTTGATAGCTAATATTAGCCACCTTCACAGCGGTTACTGTTGCTGCCATTTCAGGCATATTGGCTGCTTGGTCATTCGCGGCTTGTTGTAGCGATGATTTATAGCTCTGTAAGCCAAAAATGGTGCCGGCTAATATGATTATTACTAAAAGCCATTTAATTATGTTCATGATTGTTCCTTTATCTTTTTATTCAGATACTTAAATTCTATGTCTAAGTAATTTTGTGTTTGTCAGCGGCACCGATTTGATTTTGTTAGTTGTAGTAAATCAATGCAAAACCTTTGTTTCTTATCTAAGTTCTGCGCTTGTTAGGTGCAGGCAAACTTTTTTAATATCTCCATCTGAAATTTTTTGCTGCCAGTCGTATGTGTTTACTAAACGTTTCATCGTGCGAATATGTGGATTATCTGCGGCTAGCACGAAGGTATTATTTTCACTACTTTCATTAGTCTTTTCATCAAGATCATTTTTTAAACATTGATGTAAATGCACCGTTTGAAAGTAACCAACCGATAACGACCAAGTGCCTAAGTTTATTTCTTCAATATCTCGGCTACCTGATATTAGTTCGCCAGAATCAGCGGCAGCTTGCAAAAGTTGCTGAAACATCGTTTGGCATCGTTCTTCGCACGCATTCATTTGCGTTAACCAACGCTCTGAACATCGTTTCATCATTGCTTCAGTATTAACAATGCTTTCGAGCTGATTATCAAAGTTATACATTTGAACTTTAGAAAAATCTAACAAACTTGTCGCTAGAATGCGCTCTGGCGTTGTTAAGGGTAAAGCATGTACTTTTTTAAACACGGATTGTCGTTCTTGATACATGCGCGTGGCTAAAGCAATAAGGACATCTTCTTTACATTGTACAAATTTATAAACAGATCCCATGGACAGGCCCGCTAATTTAGCAATGGCTGACATGGAAAAGTCTAATAAACTACTTTCCTGTATTGCTTTAATTGCAGCACATATAATTAATCTTTCTTGTTCTTCTGCACTAAATCGTGGAGCTGGAGCCATGTGTAACCTATGTGATATCTATAGATAATTTTATTCGAATATCATTCAAATGACGATAAATGTTATTTTAACTTACTTTTTGTTAAGTTCAAGTACAAAATTATTCAGGGTAGTTTATCTAGCTAATGGTTTTAGTCATAAAAGTACTGTAAGGATCTTCTTGATAATCGGCAAAGGGCGGGCAAACTTGAAAACCAAGTTGTTGGTAGAGTTTTTGTGCCGGTAAAAAGGCGGCCATAGTGCCTGTTTCCAAACTTAGTTTTTGGTAACCACGACTACTTGCTTCGCGGATCATATATTCCAAAAGTAATTTAGCCATGCCTTGGCGTAAAAAGTCTGGTGAGGTTCGCATGGATTTAATTTCACCATGAGCATTGTCTAACTCTTTTAAGGCACCACAGCCTGCTAATGCATCATCTTTCCAAGCACACCAAAAGGTGATGTCCTCTTGCGCTAATGCTGATAAATCGAGTGCATGTACACTTTCTTCTGGAGAGTGTAACAACATATCTTGATGATGCTGATCTAACAATGCGATGACTGCAGGATGTGTTAGTGAACCAATGCGGATTTCCATTTTTACCTCTAGATACTATTGATTGTCGGGTTAGAAATCTTTCAATGTAAAGTGAATTTATCCGTGATTGGATTTTGTACCATTTGTACCATTATTTATTAGGAATTGTTCAGGAGCATATTCTCCTGAATCAATCTGACCTCTTTAAACTCGATTTTCAAAATATCATAGGGGTATATATAGCCATTTACTTTCGATTTTGTTTCTTGGTTTCTTTTAATAAGGCTTCTTCAAACTCTTCAGGAAATAATACCAAGCCTTGATTATCTTGATTTGGAAAAGTAACCAACGCTAGTTCATCATCGACTAAGCCAGTACTCCAGCGACTGTACCATTTGTCTAATGATATAGCTTCAGCTTTACATTCCTGCCATTCATCGGTTGCCCAGCGTTGCGCAAACTCTTCGTTTGGCCATACAGGCACGCAATCTTCATCTTCGGTATTTAACATTACACAACCATGCTCGTCAGCTAATATCCAAATTTCTTTGTTGCTAACCACTTGTTGAAGTAAGTAGCTTAAACGCTTTTCTTCATCGTATTTTTCTATGGTATTGAGTTGTTCGCTGCTGATTGACATGGTTGCCTAGGAGGTTTGTATAGATGAACAATATTTTACCGTGTTAAGGCGGAGCAAACAACTCGATTGATTTTGCTGATTAACAGTACAAGTTAGAGTCGTTGCTTAATTACTTATCTAGTTTCTAATGGATCTAAGCTATTTGAAATAAGGGGGATGAGAATAGTTTTATGGTAGAGACAAAAATAAGGCAAAAAAAAACCGATAGCAAGGCTATCGGTGACTTAGCTATGAGGAAAGCTAAAATATTCAATTATTACAACAAGCGTCCGCATTAGAGAACGCAGAGAAGTATAGAGTACATGCTCTATACTCGCAAGATAAATTTGTAATTTTATTTCATATTTGTTGCTTTATTACATTAAATCTAGCCTAAATAAATGTCTTTTAAGTATTTATTACTGATTTATGACACCTTTGTTTTAGTTAGATCAATAAAAAGTCAGTAGGGCATTTGGTGATTTAGCATGCATACAGTAAACTATCGGCAATTATAGTTTTAATATTGCTTTAAGTGAAAATATCATGTCCCCCACAGATCAAAACTCTCAAGCCAGTGACTTATCTACAACCCCACATACGTCAGTCGATGCAGACAATGAAAGCACGACGCATTTTGGCTATAAAACGATAGAAAAAGACGACAAAATTTCTATGGTTGCAGGGGTATTTCACTCGGTGGCTAAGCAATACGATGTGATGAATGATTTAATGTCATTTGGTATTCATCGTTTGTGGAAACGTTTTACTATTGATGCAAGCGGTGTACGCCCAGGCAATAAGGTCTTAGATCTAGCGGGTGGTACGGGTGATTTAACGGCTAAGTTTTCGAAGTTAGTTGGACGAGAAGGCAAAGTTATATTAGCTGATATTAACAGCTCAATGTTAAATGTGGGTCGTGATAAATTACGCGATAAAGGCTTAGTTCAAAATATTGAATATGTACAAGCAAATGCTGAATATTTACCTTTTGAAGAAAATACTTTTGATATTGTCACCATCGCCTTTGGCTTACGTAATGTCACGGATAAAGACAAAGCCTTGCGCTCTATTTATTCTGTACTAAAACCGGGTGGACGTTTACTCGTTTTAGAGTTTTCAAAACCAGAACATGAATTATTGAATAAAGCTTATGACTTCTATTCATTCAATATATTGCCTAAAATGGGCGAACTGGTAGCAAAAGATGGTGAAAGTTATCAATACTTAGCCGAGTCAATTCGTATGCACCCAGATCAAGAAACCTTGAAAGATATGATGGAAAAAGCTGGTTTTGAACAAACGAGCTTTAAAAACTTAACTGGTGGGGTAGTTGCTTTACACAAAGGTTATAAGTTTTAACAATGAAACCTTCTAATAACCAGGCTGATACTCAATTAAGTAAGCAATTAAGTAATCAGCTCAGTACTCAATTTGGCACCAAGTTGAGTGACAGTTTATTATTACCACAAGTGGCAACGGCAACGCTTGAATTAATCATTAATAAGGCGTTAAGTTTAAATAATAAATCACTCTCTTTTGCTACTGTCGCTCAAAAAACATTAATGCTTGAGTTGGCAGAACTCTCATTCCCGTTATGTTTTACTGTTGATAATACTTCTAGCCCAGTTGTGATCATTGTTAGGTCTACTATTGAATGTAGTGATTGCAGCATAAAAACGAGCGTTAGTACGCTTAAAAAATTAAAAGCCAATCAGTCTCTGACACAATTAATTAAACAAGATGAGCTGGATGTTAGTGGTGATATCAAAATAGCACAACAATTTGCCAACATTGCACAATCACTTGAAATAGATTGGCAAACAGAGCTTGCTAAACACCTTGGTGACGTACCTACTCATAAACTTTTACAGTTTGGTAATAAAATTACCAAATCGCTTTTGGCTACAGGTAAGCAACTTGAAGCGGATATTAGCGAGTATCTTGTACATGAAAAACGTTTGGTAGTGACAAGTAGTCAAATAAATGCTTTTAATCAACAAACTAAAGACGCTGCGAGTAAGGTTGATAGCTTGTCTGCGCGTATCGATAAACTTGTTGCCAATATAGCAGGCAAGCAGTAAAAATTTAGTTAGCGAATAACACTAATAGCTCTATCAGCACTAATAATATATAGGAAATAATAACCGTCGTGAGTAGTCAACGTCTTTATCAAATAGTCAAAACTTTCTTAAATTTCGGTTTGGACGAGATGGTACCTGCGGATATGTTGCCTTGGTATGCCAAAGTCGGCAGGCACAGCTTATTTTGGTTGAGAAATAAGCATAAAGATAAAACCCCAGAGCAGCGTTTTCGCTTGGCTATAGAATCTTTAGGGCCTGTTTTTATTAAGTTTGGCCAAATGCTGTCAACTCGACGTGACTTATTGCCACCCGAATTAGCCAATGAACTCGCCTTACTACAAGACAAAGTAACCCCGTTTGACGGTGAACAAGCAAGACAGCTTATCATTAATGCAATGGGCATAGATGTTTTTGAAAAACACTTTAAAGACTTCGATCTTATCCCTTTAGCATCTGCCTCTATTGCGCAAGTTCATACTGCAACACTACTTACAACTGATAAAAATGAGAATATCGTTATTAAGGTGTTGCGACCTAATATCAGTAAAACTATTTTAGCCGACATTAAAGTGATGTCATTGTTTGCTGGCGTCGTAGCGCGTTGGTTACCGGATGGTAAGCGTTTACGTCCAAAAGAAGTGGTTGAGGAATATCGAAAAACCATTTTAGATGAATTAGATCTTAATCGTGAAGCAGCTAATGCTATTCAATTAAAGCGTAATTTTGAACAAGGCAGTGAGTACGACAAAGCGCTTTACGTACCTGAAATTCATAGTGCATATAGTTTTGAAAATGTTTTGGTTATGGAGCGTATATATGGCATTGGTGTGGGTGAGGTAGAGACTCTTAACCAGCTTGGTGTGAATATGAAATTACTGGCTGAACGCGGCGTAGAGGTTTTTTTCACACAAGTATTTCGTGACAGTTTCTTTCATGCTGATATGCATCCAGGTAATGTTTTTGTCGATGCCACTAGCCCAGAAGACCCTACTTGGATTGCTATTGATTGCGGTATTGTTGGTACATTAAATCGCGAAGATAAACGCTATTTAGCTGAAAACTTCGTTGCCTTTTTTAATCGTGATTATCGAAAAGTTGCTCAATTACATGTTGATTCTGGTTGGGTGCCAGCCAATACTAGTGTGGATGAATTTGAGTTTGCTATTCGCACTGTTTGTGAGCCTATTTTCAACAAACCATTGTCAGAAATATCTTTTGGACAAGTATTAGTTAATTTATTCAATACTGCGCGTCGCTTTAATATGGAAGTACAACCGCAACTTGTTTTACTGCAAAAAACCTTGTTGTATATTGAAGGTTTGGGTCGTCAGCTTTATCCGCAGTTAGATTTATGGCAAACAGCAAAACCATTTTTAGAAAACTGGGTGAAAGAGCAAATGGGCGTTAAAGCAGTTTTAAGTAAAATTAAAGCTAATTTACCCTTTTGGAACGAAAAACTACCTGAAATGCCTGACTTAATTTACGACTACTTAAAAACTAGCCGTGAAAACCAGCACCAACAAACGCAGTTAATGCAAACACTGTTGGCGAACCAGAGTAAAAATAACCATCGCATTATCTACAGTATTGTTGCTGCAGCAGCTATTATTGCAGGGGCGATTCTGTTAAGCCACTAGCATTTAATTACTCGTAGCTGGTTGTTAGATAATGCAGGAGCTATTCTCCTCAACCAATGCCTTGCCTTGAAACCATATAATCTTGGCTAGGTGCTCAATAAATTAGTCTGATTGGTATTACTTAGGTGGCGAGAGTAATACTCTTCTAAAGAATGTTAGTAAAACAACACAAAGTTTTAATACAGTATGTTATTTGATAAGTGTTGCTATTCCTTTGCTAACACCATAAATATCGTTAGGATAAAACCCTAAGGTTACATGAAAGTCTTTATCAGTTAACATTAAGTTCTGACGATAACTTGATGCCTGTGGGGATTGAGCAACAACAAAATATGTTGTTTTATCATTTTTACTTACTTGCCCTAAGCCCATTAAAGATACAGACATAACTGTCCCGATATCAACCTCTTTTGTGACTGATTTGTATTCGTATGGATTAATTAATGTCATGTGGAAAGTCTGATGATCTCTTTCGCTTTGGTATTGTCGATAACGAGTAAAATCATCACCTAGTATTTCCTTCATTTGAGATAAATACAGCTCAATATCGGCTGCGTTCACCTTCCCCCCTATATAAATTAAGCCGCTATTATCAGTTAATTCAACGATTTCTAATTGAATAACTAATGCCTTTTTTACGGTTGGAACAGTATCAGACATAGGTACTTCTTTAGGTTGATTATTGGTGCTCTCAGCTAAAGACTTGGGTAGTGTATTGGCAGACAAAGTCGCTTGCCAAAATATTATAAGAGTGAGTAAAACACCTTTTAAATTAGCTATATTATTGATTTTTTTCATCTATAGATATCACTTAATTACACATTGAATTTAGAGTTAATTAATACCTGAATAATTTCTTGAGCCTACACTAATATTTACATATTGTTCAGGTGAATAAATATCACTCAAGTTAAATCGTTCAAGTTAAGGCTGTAAACTTATTTTTTAGCTTCCTTGGCTTTAGCTAGCTGAGCACGTAAACCGGCCATGCCCTGTTTATTTGATTGCTCAACATGCTCAACCGTCTTTTTCTTCGCTGCACCTAATTCCCAATTTAAATCATCTTGCGGTAATTCATGCAAGAATCGACTGGCTTCAGTACGAGACAATTCACCAAACTGACGGCGTTCTCTCGCGTAAGTGAATATTAACTCACGTTGAGCGCGGGTAATACCCACATAAGCAAGGCGACGTTCTTCTTCAACACTGCCTTCATCAATACTGGTTTGATGGGGTAATAAACCTTCTTCCATACCTATTAAGAATACATAAGGAAATTCTAGGCCTTTAGAGGCGTGCAGTGTCATCAACTGAACTTGATCGTTACTGTCTTCCTCTTCATTGCGCTCCATCATGTCGCGCAAAGTTAAACGAGTAACAATTTGCGGTAACGTCATGGGCTCTTCGTCATCACTACCTTCAAGCATTTGGGTAACCCAGCTGAAGAGTTCGGTAACGTTTTTCATGCGCATCTCGGCTGCTTTAGCACTCATCGAGGTATCGTATAGGTAATCTTCGTAATTAATTTGTCGGATCATAGAGCGTAATACTGCGGCAGTATCACCGCGTTCAGCCTGATCAGCAATATCAACGACCCATTGCGTGAATGCTTGCATTTTCATTAAGCTTCGACCGGTTAAGGTTTGTTCTAAGCCAAGTTCAAAACTGGCAGCAAACATACTAATTTGGCGCATGTTAGCGTAAGTACCTAATTTCTCTAAGGTAGCAGGTCCTAACTCACGCTTAGGGACATTAACAATACGTAAAAAGGCATTGTCATCATCAGGGTTAACCAGTACGCGCAAATAGGCCATGACATCTTTTATTTCTGGACGGGAGAAAAACGAAGTACCGCCACTGATTTTATAAGGAATACGGTTTTGCATTAGTGCTTTTTCAAGCAAACGAGATTGGTGATTACCACGATAAAGTACCGCGTAATCTTTATATTGGCTGCGGTTCATAAAGCGATGACCAATGAGTTCACCTATAACGCGCTCAATCTCATTCTCTTCATTTTTTGCTTGTATAACTCTTAACTCGACTCCGTAGGCAAGTTCACTAAATAATGCTTTGTCGTACACATGCGGATTATTGGCAATAAGTACATTGGCACATTTTAAGATACGACCACTGGAACGATAATTTTGCTCAAGTTTAATTAATTTTAACGCAGGGAAATCTTTACCAAGCAGTATTAAGTTCTCTGGTTTAGCACCACGCCATGAATAAATAGACTGATCATCATCGCCCACTACAGTTAAGCGACCACGTTCGCCGGTAATGTTCTTAACTAATTCGTATTGGCTAGCGTTAGTATCCTGATATTCATCCACCAATAAATAACGAATTTTGTTCTGCCAACGCTCACGCACTTCAGGATAGTTTTTCATTAACAATGTTGGGATCAGAATCAGATCATCAAAATCCAATGCATTGTATGCTTTCATATGCTTATGATAGCGCTGATAAAATTCAGCATATTCACTGCTGTCGGCATCATTTGCAGCTTTTAGAGCATCATCAGGTAAGAATAAGTCGTTTTTCCAATTTGAAATTTTGCTTTGCAGTTTACTCAATAAATCTTTATCACCATCAAGTTCATCAATGGTTAATTCCTTGAGTAATGCTAGGCTGTCTTGATCATCAAATAAGGTAAAGCCGGGCTTGTAACCCAGGATCTTTATTTCTCGACGAACAATATCAAGCCCTAGCGAGTGAAACGTAGAGACCGTTAAACCACGAGTCAGGTCTCGACCGAGCATTTTTTGAATACGCTCTTTCATTTCACGTGCCGCTTTATTGGTAAACGTTACCGCGGCAATATTACGTGCTTTGTAATCACACTTTTGAATGAGGTAGGCGATTTTTTGACAAATAACCCCGGTTTTACCTGAGCCAGCGCCAGCCAATACTAGACATGGACCACTCACAAATTTTACCGCTTCATTTTGTCCGGGATTTAGTTTCATTACTTTTATCGTTATTTAATTCGAATAAACTTTCATGTGGTAGATTTTACCTGTTTTTAGTCATCGGCAAAACAGTTACAATGCTAACAAGTGAAAATTGATGAGAAATTATTATGTTGAATGCAAAAAAAATTGAAGAAATTGCCAAGCAAGTAACAGAATCTATCCCTCCTGGCTTAAAAAGTATGGCGAGTGATTTTGAAGATAAAGCGAAATCTGTTTTACAGAGTAAATTATCACAGCTTGATGTGGTAACACGCGAAGAATTTGATGTGCAAACGCAAGTATTGATCAAAACACGCGCCAAAATTTCTGAGCTTGAAGCTAAATTAGCTGAATTAGAAGAAAAAATAACATCAAGCTAATCTAATATAAGTTAACTGTACTCTTTATTTACTACTGTTTTATTCTCAATAGTTAACCACCATTATTCATACAATACCAAGGACGAGATTATTCCATGTCACCATCTAAAGTTGCCTTAACATCAGGCCCTTCTGCAATTACTTGTTTCAAAGCTTATGATATCCGCGGAAAATTAGGCGAACAATTAAATACTGATGTTGCTTATCGCGTTGGTCGCGCTTTTGCCCAACATACACAAGCAAAAACCGTGGTAGTGGGGGGGGATATTCGCTTAACCAGTGAAGAGTTAAAGCTTGCTTTGGCGGAAGGTTTAATGGCTGGTGGTACTAACGTTATTGATTTAGGTTTAGCGGGTACAGAACATATTTACTTCGCGACCAGTCACTTACAATGCGACGGTGGCATTGTCGTTACAGCAAGTCATAATCCTATTGATTACAATGGCATGAAGCTAGTACGTGAAAATTCAAAACCTATCAGTGGTGATACGGGGCTTTTCGATATTCAAGCGCTTGCCGAAAAAAACGACTTTGTTGATGTTGAAATAGTAGGTAAGCTAACAAAGGTTGATATTACTCAGCCTTATACAGAACACTTATTAACCTATATCGACGATAAAAACATCACCCCGTTGAAGTTGGTAGTAAATGCTGGAAATGGTACGGCAGGCCCTGCGCTTGATGCCATTGAAAGCGCCTTTAATGCGCTGAATGTTCCGGTTGAATTTATTAAAGTACATCATCAGCCTGATGGTAGCTTCCCTAACGGTATTCCAAATCCATTACTTATCGAAAACCGTGCAGCAACGCGTGATGCGGTAATTAAACATGGTGCTGATATGGGTATTGCTTGGGATGGCGATTTTGATCGTTGTTTCTTGTTTGATGAAAACGGCGAGTTTATTGAAGGTTATTATATTGTTGGTTTATTAGCCGAGAATTTTTTAAATAAAATTGAAGGCAGTAAAGCAGAAGCAAAAATAATCCATGACCCTCGCTTAACGTGGAATACTATTGATATTGCTGAAAAAGCAGGTGGTCAAGCCATTCAAAGTAAAACGGGTCACGCTTTTATCAAAGAACGTATGCGTAGTGAAGATGCTATTTATGGCGGTGAAATGAGTGCTCATCATTATTTCCGTGATTTTTTCTATTGCGATAGCGGTATGATCCCTTGGTTGTTAATTGCTGAACTTGTGTGTTTACGTAAACAACCGCTTTCTAGTTTAGTAAAAGAACGTATAGCGGCTTACCCTTCATCGGGTGAAATTAATAATACCATTGCCGATCCTAAAGCAGCCATCGCCCGTGTTTTTGCTTTTTATCAAGAGCAAGCACAAGTGATTGATAAAACAGATGGGATCAGTATGGAGTTTGGTAACTGGCGCTTTAACTTGCGAAGCAGCAATACAGAGCCAGTGGTTCGTTTAAATGTTGAGTCTAAAGGTGATGTGGCATTAATGCAGGAAAAAACAGAGCAAGTATTAGCTTTGTTATTGGCTGAGTAGTCTTCTTTTATGACTGAGAGCGAGTATTACTCTTATCGCATGCTTTCATTTACTGAATTTATTGACCTATATAAAATTCAGTATGAAACCCAGCATAAAGGTAAGATGCCGAAGGCGAGGTTATTTGAATTAACCCTACCTTGGTTAGCGGCGACTGAGGAATTTATGCTCAGCGCTAAGAGTAAAGTGATCGTTCATTGCTTACATCAAATAGTTGATGGAGAAGAGCCGATATTAAGTATTGCTTGGCCTTTGGTGCATACTTTTGATAATAGTGCTATCAAGAAAAGTGCATCGTCAAAGCATCATATTACATCGTTAACGAGTTTCTACTCATCAGTTGCAGAGCCAATATTTTTCACTTCCTCAGTTAAAGAAGACCTACAGCAATTATTTTCCTATATAGCGCAAGAACATCAGTGGCATAGTATGCAACTTGGTGCTTTTGAAGAGGGGATAGTTGCACAAGCACTAGTTGAATACTTTCCTTATCAACGCATATTTTCTAAAACGGATAATGTCTATCAAACAGGGAACAGTAATTATGCCAGCTATTATCAACAAAGACCTAGTCAGTTACGCAATCCTTTTTAACGCAAAAGCAGCTACTCTTTTCTCAATTATCTTTTTCGAAGTTAGTCTTATCTAAAACTGAGACAAACGGATAAGTGAGCAAGGTGTTATTTTTAGCAATAATGGCAGACAATTAGTTGTCATTGAGCATTTGCCAGAGCCAATTCATCAAGGGCAGGCTAATACAGGCGTGATCATTGTTGTTGGTGGTCCACAAACTCGCGTTGGTAGCCACTGACTATTTGTTCATTTGGCTATATGGGGGTTATGCGATGCAGCATCGGCTATTTTACTTTACCTCAATGAACGTCCTCAACAAGTGAAGATAAAACAAGTGTTCTTAGTAAACCCTTGGGGTAGGCAAATACAAATCCAAGTAAAAGCTTATCTTCGTAGCTATTATGTTCAACGATTTATTAGTAAAGATTTTTGGCAAAATTTTTACCAGGAAAAGTCAAAACAAAATCGACATTTACTGATATTCAAAGTTTCCATCAGCAAAGCCAAGCCAGTAATGATATTAATAAGTAAGACTACTTTGTAACGCAAATGCTACAAGGGTTAAATTAGTTTGACGGTACGTGTGATACATTGCTGAGCGGTAATGATTTAACTGCCGATGAATTTAAGTTATTAGTTAAAAGTAATAAGCACTGGCGTGAGTTAATGGCTCGCGCTACTATAAATCAGCTGACAATTAGCCAGGCGGACCACGCTTTTTCTCAACGAGATATGCAGGGTCCGTTAATTGAATTAGTATGTAAAAGTTTAGTAAAGTAAAGAGTTAACAAATAGTTAATAAATTCACTGAAGCACTGTTACTTGCATCCATAAATGCTTTACAATAAATAAAATTATCTGTATAAATTTAGCAACATAAGGAAGCAAAATGAAAATAGGGATTATCATTGGCACTCGCCCAGAAATAATCAAAATGTCACCCGTTATTCATGAATGTAAAAAACGCGGCATTGCCTATTTCATCATCCATTCTAATCAGCATTACTCTCAAGAGATGGATAGCATTTTCTTTAAAGAATTGGAGTTACCTGAACCCGATTATAATTTGGGTGTCGGCTTTGGCTTACATAGTAATCAAATGGGCAATATTTTAATTGAGATGGAGCCCATTTTATTGCAAGAAAAGCCTGATGTAGTTTTAGTACAAGGTGATACTAATACAGTATTAGCTGGCGCATTAGCGGCGTCTAAACTTGATATTAAAGTAGGTCACATTGAAGCAGGTTTGCGTAGTTATGATCGCACGATGCCAGAGGAAACTAATCGTATTCTGACCGATCACATGAGTGAATACTTATTTGCGGTTGGTCCAAATCAGTATGCTATTTTGGCGAAAGAAGGGATTGATGGTGATAAAATTTTCACTGTTGGCAATACGGTTTCAGATTCATTATTTCAACATTTAGATATTTCAGCCAGCACCAGTACCATTTTGGCCGATTTAGGTGTCACTTCAGGAAAGTTCTTCCTAGTAACCGCTCATCGTGCTTCTAATGTCGATATCCCAGCAAACTTATTAGAACTGTTAGCGGTATTTGATAAATTACATGCAAAATACAGTCAAACTATTGTCTGGCCGATTCATCCAAGAACTCAAGCTAAGTTAAAAGAGTTTTCGATAGAATTACCAAGTTACTTAAAGCTTATTCCACCCATTGGTTATTTTGACTTTATTCAATTACAAAAACATGCACAGTTAATTTTAACTGACTCTGGTGGTATTCAAGAAGAAGCATGTTTATTGGGTGTACCCTGTATCACTTTACGTGAAAGTACTGAACGTCCTGAATCAATTGAAGTAGGCGCGAATGTATTAGTTGGCAGAGATGCTGATAGAGCGTTAGCAGCAGCAGATAAATGGCTTGCTAGTGATGCAGCTAGTTTTAGTTGGAGTAACCCTTTTGGCGATGGTCATGTAGCGGAAACTATTTTAGATATCATCACTAATTCAGTGCCTAGTACACTTGAAAAAGAAATTATTGCCAAAAATGAAACACTAAGTGTTATTGGTATGGGCTATATGGGTTTACCAATCGCAAGTTTATTAGCTGAAGCGGGTTATAAAGTAACCGGTGTTGATTTAAACAGTGATAAAGTGGCTGCTATTAATGAAGCACAATGTCCTTTTGATGAAGCCGGTTTACCCGAGCTTATTATTAAGGTTGTTTCACAAGGCTTTTTAACCGCCAGTACCGAGATTTCTTCAAGCGAAACGTATTTAGTCGCTGTGCCGACACCACACAAAAATAATAGCTGTGACCGAAGTTATGTTTTCAGCGCAGTTGATGCTATAACTAAAGTAGCCAAAAATGGTCAAACCGTGATTGTTGAATCGACCATATCACCACAAACAAGTGTTGCTGTTGCACAACGGTTCGCTGAGGCTGGTTTAAAGATTGATGTTGTTCATTGCCCTGAGCGTGCAATTCCTGGGCAAACCTTACATGAACTTGTTCACAATGACAGGATAATTGGTGCAACAAGCGCTAAAGCGCAGCAGAAAGTTAAAACAATTTACCAAAGCTTTGTCAAAGGTGAAGTGTTTTTAACTGACCTAACTACGGCAGAATGTATCAAATTAGTCGAAAATACTTCACGTGATGTTGGTATTGCTTTTGCCAATGAATTATCACAAATATGTGAAGAGCTTGAAGTTGATGTCTATGAAGTTATTCGTTTAGCAAATCGTCATCCAAGAGTTAATGTGTTAACACCAGGACCTGGGGTTGGTGGCCACTGTATTCCGATTGACCCTTGGTTCTTAGTTGAAAACACTAAAGCGGGTGAATTTGTTCGTTTAGCACGTGAAATTAATGATAAACGTCCAAGTATAATGGCAGAGCAAGCACTAGCATTACTAGGTAATACTCAAGCTAGCTTAGTCGGTAAAAAGGTAGGTATCTTAGGTGTGGCATATAAGGCCAATGTAGATGACTGTCGTGAGTCTCCTGCTGATGCAATCCTTGAGTACTTTAATAAAGCAGGTGTTGACGTTAATTACCATGACCCATTCGCACCAAGCTGGCATTGTGAAAAACAAGAAACAATCAGTGATATTGATAACTGGGCAGATGTGCTTATTTTGGTGACTGACCATCAATGTTACAGCAATTTGAAGGTTTCAAGTCTCTTGCTCAACACTCGAGCTTAATAAAAAACCCATTAGCTACGCTGTTAATGGGTTTTATTTTTTGTTAGCTTAATAATGATGATAACCGCAAAAGGAATTTTGATATGAAATTTGTAAAAGCCTCTCTCTATTTAAGTATCGCTCTGGCTATATCGGCTTGTGGTGAACAAGCCTCTGTTGAATCTCATTTAGAAAATGCAAAAAGCTATCTAAATTAAAACAAAGTTAATGAAAGTATTATTGAGTTGAAAAATGCTATTCGAGCTGACACTAAAAATGCTGAAGCACGTTTTTTATTAGGTCAAATCTATTTAAGTTTAGGTGATGGTATTGCTGCGGTGAAAGAACTGGAGCGAGCGCAGTCATTAAAATATCCGGATAACAAAGTTATACCCCTACTAGCACGTGCTTATATCTTAACTGACAGTGATAGTGATGTAATTGCATTAAGTACTGCAGCTAAGGAGCTCGCTGCTGAGGAAAGAAGTCAATATCTAGCCTACCAAACACTAGCTGCGCTGCGCAGCGAACAACCAGAATTAGCAAAGCAAAGTGTTGAATTAGCGCAGTCGATTACCCAACAAAGCCTTTATAGCATGCTAGCTCTGGCGTATTTTCAGTTATCAGAAAATAAATATGATGAAGTAAAGACCCTTATTTCGAGAATTTTAACCATAGATGCCAAGCAAGTTGATGCGCTAATGTTGCAGGGACAAGTCGCGATGGTGACTAAAGAATATCAACTCGCGGTAGATAGCTTTAAGCAATATATGGCGTTACAACCTCGATTTACTATGGTGCAATTATTATTAGCTAATGCACTACTTAAAGCGGGTCATGATGAGGAAGCTGAGCAACATGCAGATGCTATATTAACTAAAGTTAATAACCAACCCTTTGCGAACTATATTAAAGCCATGGTGCGCTTTCAAGCAAAAGACTTTGCCAAAGCCAGTGAGCACGCTGAAGCAGCATTATCGGCAGACTTTAATCAATTTAATTTAAAATTAGTGGCAGGAGCTAGTGCTTTTTATCTTAAAAATTGGCAGCAAAGTTATCATCACTTAAGTGCCATCATTAAGTACCTACATAATGATCATCAAGCTCGTCGCATGCTAGCAGTTACTCAATTAGAACTAGGTTTAATCGATGAAATTAGTGCCACTATTGGTGATTTTGATGGCACTGATGAGGTTAACTCTCAATTTATATCTTCTTTAAGTTATAAGCTATTAGAGCTTGGGGCGACTACAGAGGCTAAGAAGTTACTTGCTCAAAATAATCAAAGTAGTTCGGAAAATGCTGTTAATAATGCCCGTCAGGGTATTTTAAAATTAATGATGAACGACCTTTCAGGCATAGAGAATTTACAAGATGCAATAACGCTCAACCCTGAGCTTATCGAAGCTGAATTAGCAATAGCTTTTTCCGCATTACAAAGAGGTGATATTGCTAAGGCTAAGGCCATTGCTGAAAAATGGCAAAACCAATACCCAGATAAAGCTAGCAGCTTTAATTTATTAGCGAGTATTGCTATAAAAGAAGAAAAATATGATCAAGCAGAGCAAGCACTTAAGAAAAGTTTAAGCTTAGATCAAGACAATTTTTTTGCATTGACCGAACAATTACGTATTGCTCGCAAACAAAAAAACATCCCTTTGAGTAAACAGCGCGCTGATTATTTGATCACTATTGCGCCGACAAATAATAAAGTACTAAGACAGTACTTTGGTGTTTATCGTAATGAAATGGCACTAGCAAAACTGGCCGCTGCTTATGAACTTGATAAAACAGATATTAATAAAACTATATTATTGTCTGAAGCGATGGTGAGTTTAGGTCAATTAAAACAAGCCGAAAGTTTACTTGTATCGAAAGCCGATACTGCAAAGTTACCTAAACGTTATTGGCAACTATTGTTACTTACCTACAAAAAACAAAAGAATTTCGAAAAAATACGACCTATGTTAGAAAAGTGGTTGAAAGAGAACCCTTATCACATTGAAGCTGTTGTGCTATTAACTGATTTTTACGCGAGCCAAAGAAATTATGAGCGTGCTTTAACTGTGATTAAAAGGGGACTTGAGAACCATAAAGATAATTTGGTTTTACAGTTAATTCAAATGCAGCTATTGCTAAATAACAAGCAAATATCTGCTGCGAAAAGTCTTTATAAAATTCTAGTGAATAAAAATATTAATGACGCACTTAAGCAAGGCCTACTTGGGCGAATATTTCTTTTAGAAGAGAATTATGTTCAAGCGTTACCTAAGTTAACCGTGTTTTATCAGACTTATCCTAGCAGTCCAAATGCTATTTATTTAGCAGGAGCTCATTTAGGCAATAAAGATAATACCAAGGCAATAAAAGTGTTAGAGCACTATTTGACTATTGATCCTAATAATAACCGTATTGAAACAATGCTTGCGGGTGTATACCTTGAAAATGATAGCAATAAGGCGATTGCTGTTTATGATGATGTTGTGAAAAAGCAGCCGAAGAATGTAGTTGCTCATAACAACCTTGCTTGGTTATATTTGGAGCAAGATAATATCAGTAAAGCCCTAGAACACGCTGAAAAGGCATTTGAATTGGCGCCGAAAATTGCCAATATTGTTGATACTTACGGTAAGGTGTTATTGGGTTCCGGTGATAAAAAAGCAGCCTTGAAATATGCTACTAAAGCTTCTGAAATAGCCAAAGGTAAGGATGTTGATATTCAATTGAATTATGTTGAAGCACTTATTGCAAATAATCGAATAAATGAAGCAAAAGATTTATTAAATAAAGTTGCTACCGCAACAGATGAGCAGCAAGAGAAAAAATCGAAGCTGTTAGCACAGTTATAACTCTACTTGGCCAGTTCAAAAAACGACTGTTATAACAGTCGTTTTTAGTTTATTTAAGCTAAGTGAAATAGAGAAAGAGAATTGATATGAAAAAGTATATAAAACCTTCTGCCATAATATTAACGTTAATCTTAAGTGCGTGTAGTGATACAAAAACAGCGCAGCAATTCATTAGTAGCGGTAACAGCTTTGTTCAAGTTAGGGATTTTTCTAGTGCTGTAATAGAATTTAAAAATGCGGTCCGTCTTGAGCCTAAAAATGCTAATGCTCGCTTTGAGCTGGGGAATGCTTATTTAGAACAAGGTAATTTTATTAATGCAGAAAAAGAATTTTCTCGAGCCGTAGAATTAGGCCTAGATTTCTCTAATATAGTTGCGCTGATGGCAAGAGTAAAAACTCATTTAGATAAAGCGGATGAGGTTTATCCGTTAGTTGAACGTAGTGATGATTTGACTGATGATGATTATGTAGAGGTATTAACCTATGCAGGTATTACTGCATTAAAACAGAATCAAACTGCTCAAGGGCAAGATTATTTAACACAAGCGATAGCTATTAATCAAGGTGCTGCTTATAGCCAGATAGCACAAGCTTATGTTCATTATGCAGATCGAGAGTTTGCCCAAGGTTTAGTGGTTATTAGTAACTTACTTATTAAGCAAGCTGACGCTACTGAAGCACTGTTGATACAAGGACACTTGTATTATGCACTGCAAGAATTTGAGCATGCCAGTGGGGCTTTTGCACTTTACCTTAATTATCACCCACAAGATTATAAAATACGTTTTTTCGAAGTAAATAGCCTGATCAAAGCCGAAAAGTTTGAACAAGCAAATGTACTCACAGATACCTTATTAAAAGCATATAAAGACTCTTCAATAGCATTACAATTTAAAGCACAACTCGAATATCAAAAGAAAAACTATAGTGCTGCAAGAGATTATGCCGAACAAGCATTACAACATGGACAAGACTTTTTAGGTGCTAAAATTATCGCAGGGGTTAGTTCATATTTTTTAGGAGATGTTGAACAAGCGTATACTAAGTTAAATGCTATTGTGGATCGAGTGCCTAATAACCTCTTAATTAAAAAAATACTTGCGGTAACAAAATTTGAGTTAGGTTATTACACTGATGCAGTTGAAAGCTTCTCATCTCTAGAGGGTTTGACCACTGCCGATTTACAACTATTGAAGTATTCAAGTGCAAGTTTGATGGACATTGGTTATGTCGATAATGCATTGGCGTTAATAAATAAAGCAGAGGGAATTGCTCCTAATAATGCGCAAATAGCCGCTCAAAAAGGTTTTATGCTACTGTCCCAAAATGATGCTAGTGGTATAGATTTGATATAGCGTGCAGTTCAGCTTGATCCTTCTCTAACTCATGTTCAAGTGGCATTAGCTATCGGCTATCTGAATACAGGTGAAGAAGATAAAGCTCAAAGAATAGCGGATCTATATAAAAGTAATGTCGAAGAAGCAGATATTGGACATGTGTTAGAAGGCTTTATTTTTCTGAATAAAAAACAAAGGGCTAAAGCGCAAGTCAGTTTTGAAAAAGCACAATCATTAAACCCTAAAAATATCGCAAGTTTGTATAACCTTGGCTTACTTCATAAAAGGGCTGCAGAAAATTCAAAAGCGATCACTTACTTTGATCGGCTTATAAGTTTATCTCCAAGACATAAGGGAGCTTTAAAATCATTAGTCTCTATAGCTGGAAATAAAGAATCTTTAGAAGACGTTCTTACTATTCTAGTTAGAAATTATCAGACCGATAATCTCTATAGCACAATTGCACTAGCACAAGCTTTAAGAATAGATCAACAAGTTGAAAAAGCAGTAACAATATTAAGGGATATTAATAAATCTGTTAATTTAACATCAAACTATTTTATGTTGTTGGGTGATAGTTATTTAGAATTAGAAAAGTATCAAGATGCTAATACAACTTTTGCGCAAGGTTTAGCCCTTGAACCTAAAGACTACCTCTTGAATATTAGATACATTAGTACATTAGAGTGGCTAGGTGAAGATACGGCAGTCCTAGAGCAAACAAGAAAAGTACACGGCTATTACGTGAACAATTTAAATATTACTACATCGTTAATTTATCTTGAAACGAGAAATAAAAACTATAGAGAAGCAAAACGTTTATTTGAAGCGATTAAAGGTGAAAAAACCAATCATCATCTACTTGATAGCGTTGCGGGTGAAATTTATAGTTATGAAAAGGATTACCCTCAAGCCATTGAACATTTTTCTGCTGCTTATGAAAAAGAACCTACAGAGTTAAATTTACTGAATTTAGCAAGAACATTGGGATTTGATAAACAAAATAAAGAAGCAGAGAGACTATTAGAGCTATATCTTGATAAACACTCTAACAATAGCAAAATTCGCTTCTTACTTGCAGAATTATACAGCCCACAAGATAGAAAGAAGAGAATTGTTCAGTACCAAATTTTGTCAATACAAATACCTAATAATGCAATTGTATTTAATAACTTAGCATGGAATCAGTTTAAATTAAATCAAACTGCTGAAGCACTTATAAATATAGAAAAGGCATACCAATTACAACCTGATAGTTTAGCTATCCAAGAGTCTTACGGTGTTATTCTCATAGTTAATAATAAATTAAGCCAAGGAATTAATATACTTGAAGACGCAATTTTGTCTGGTTCAACTGATGCTGCAGCCAAGGAATATTTGATTAAAGCTAAGACTTTACTAAATAATCAAGCTAAATCTAGGAGCTAGATTGGTTGTTCAAAGCTGTCAGTATTTTTTACATTTATTTGTATTTTATTTGTATTTTATTTGTATTTTATCACTTAGCTTATGATAATTAGCGTTTTTATTTTTATGGTACGGTAAGTGCATTATAAAAAGAAATGTTAACGGATTGCCTTTTGTTAACTTAAATCGTTTTATGTTAATGAAAACACCCTAGATAAAGGACAAATAAAAATTATGAATAAGTTCTCTAAAATATTAACTGCCGGTGCTTTCGCATTGGCAAGTATTTCAGCATCAGCATCAGACATTACTGTTGGTGGCGTAACTTGGGATCCTGATTACCAGACGCTAACAAATAAAGACTTCAGCGCTTCAGCGGTATTTACCCAATGGTTTTCTAACGCTGGTTTTAATTCTGCAGGCGCACCAAATCTAGCAGCAGAACAACCTGGTTTTCCATCAACTGTCGGTTCAATGTTGCAAGGCGTTGGTCAAATAAGCAGTTTGAATGGTCAATCAGATTTTGTTTGTACTACGTGTGAACTAACTTTTACTTTTGGTGGACTAGTATTTGATGGTAACCCAATTAATGATGGTTCTTTATATGATTTAAGTGCGTCTGCAACATCAGGTTTCTTTAACATATACTTTGATGACAGTGCTGACTTTAATCTTGGTAGTATAAATGGTCAGTCTGATGTTGATAACGCAGCAGATGGTTCGCTTTTTTTATCTTTATCATTTGATTTTTTAAAGGAAGGTGCGGGTTATACTGCTGATGTAGGTACTTTAGATTCATTATGGAGTGTTTCTGGTGGTACTGCTGCGGGACAGTTTGATACAAATGGTGAGGTTTTAGGATCAGACATTAGACTTGACGCTAGCGTTAATTTTAAAGGTGGAAAGTATGGTACCTCTTCAGCTAATGCTTCAGGTAACTCTATCCCAGAACCTACTAGTTTAGCTATTTTCGGTTTAGGTCTTTTAGGCTTAGCTGGTGCAGCTCGTCGTAAAGCATAGTCTTGCTTAATATCTAAACCTTATTGGTTTAACTATTAAGTTTTAGATATAAAAAAAACCTCCAATTGGAGGTTTTTTTATGTCTGGAATACAAGAGTCAAAAAGGTCGAGTTTAATTAAGAATTCAACAATAGTTTCCTTAGAGGTTAGGGATGTTTTTCTTCTTATATATTACCGATAGCCACATACAAAAAATCCCAGTTTAACTTAGTTAAACTGGGATTTTTTATAGGACTTGAAAGCGTAACTTTATTTTAAGCTAGCGTAGTATGCTGCTATGTTATCAATGTCAGCAGGAGCAATCGCTGCAGCCATACCTGACATTACAGGATCTTTACGTTTGCCTGATATAAAGTCTTTAAGCTGCTTAGCAAGATAAGCTTCTTTTTGACCTGCTAAGTTAGGGTACATTGGGATAGCAGAAATACCAGCAGCACCGTGACAAGCAGCACACATTCCAACTTTTGCCTTACCAGCTGCTGCATCACCAGCAAATACAGGAGATGCCATCATAACCGTTGCTGTTGCAACAGCAAGAATAAGTTTATTCATAGTTTCACTCTCTTTGGTTCAAAGGTATTTGTAACCAAAGTAAAATGCAAGCATGATAGTTGGATTACAAAGATAAAATTCTCTCTTGAGTATATGAAAATTAGAGGAACTTGTCGTGGATTTTTTTGTCAAAAGCCCTGATTAGCATCAAACTTTAGTCGTATAATTAACTATATTTTACAATATATGAGCATTGGTGATTATGAACTCCGTTACAACCCCACAAAGTCTTGAGTCGTTAACCTATCAAGTAGACCACTTGAACGTAACATTTATAAAGGACTGGTACCAAGAAAATATCGCAACATTAATTGATCTGCTATTTTTACCTATCATGCCAGTTACTATACAAGAAAAGATTATTGGTGCTGATCGGGAGAACATTCGCTTTCGCTGGGAAAATAATTATTTTGTTTTGAATTTTGATTACTATAGTCAATCATGCTGGATCGAAGGGCAAGATAGTTCGAGTACAGAGCAGTTACCAACCCTTCATTTGGCAATAACAAAATAATGAAAGTAAGTGAACAACCCATTAAGAAGATTTTAATTAGCTCATGCTTCTTAGGTGAGCGTGTTCGTTATAACGGAGTGGTTAAACCGCTTGTGAATAAACTATTGGAACAATGGAAAAAACAAGGCCGCTTAATTGCTATATGCCCTGAAGTGATTTCAGGGCTACCTGTTCCGAGGCCGCCAGCAGAAATAGACCCAAATACAAAGAAAGTTATCACTATTGAATCTATCGATGTCACCGAGCAATTCGATAAAGGAGCTAAACTAGCACTACGTTTATGTCGGCAGCATAATATTCAAGTGGCCTTATTAAAGGAATCAAGTCCCTCTTGCGGTAGCAATACCATTTATGACGGAACGTTTCGCCAGCAAAAAATTATTGGGGAAGGTGTAACAACCAAGCTTCTGCGTGGTCATGGTATTAAAGTATTTTGTGAAGACTCTATTGAAGAATTGGCTGCACAAATTGAGAACTAGTGTTTTTCAATAAATACATAATAAAATTTCTAATCTAGATATATCTATTACCAATCAAAGTGCATGTTTCAGAGTCCTACACTTTGAATGGTAACAGGTATAGTATAAAATATTGTGCAATGGAACTGAACTATGTTGAGGAATAATGAGTACTGACAAAACGACTACAAATGCAAATAACTTTCAGAGTAAGCAAAAGCTTAAAGCTGGGAGTCATGTTAAGCACTTTCATCAGTTCTTTACTGCTTATATTATTGCAATATTCTTGGTCGTTGTAGTTGGGTTATCCTCAATTTTATTTTTTTTAGCACAACAATATAAACATTCTCAAACGTCAATAATTGAACAGCTTGTTTCATTACAAACGCAGTTTCTCCAGCAAACTCATCTAATTAATGCCGATAAGCTTATTGATGCTATATTGCAAAATGCTAATTCGCATGAATTGATCACCTTACAGCAATCACTTTCCCTACAAAGTAAAAAACTCTCATTACTGAACTCTGAATATAAAAATAGCTATCAGCAATTATTTTCCAACAACAACCTTGCTATGAATCTAATTAGTCGTATTGAGTCAAATCATGAAAATAATGAGTTATTAAATTCTAAGTCACTAATTCAACTTGATACTTTACTTGATGCGATTGAAATTCAATTGAATAATCAAAAGACGAACCCAAAGCAAGCAGCGCTGTTATCTAAAGTAGATAATCAGCTTACTACTATTGTAGTGATGCTTAATCGCTTGAATTTAAAAACGTCACTTGAAACCTTTGAACAAGTTAGCAAAGAAATTAATAAAATTTTTGTTACTGATTATGCCAAACAACTGGCTAATCAACAGTATGAAAGTCAAGGGATGGTTGATATTGTCAGAGACTTTATTCGTTTTGAAGATCTGATCTTAAAAGAGAATTTATTGGCTAAATGGCAAGATAATTTGTACCTAATAGATGATTATCAACAACAACTAGTTGCTCAGCGACAGCAATTGAAAAGCATCTTTGGTGAACTGTTAAGAAGCCAACAAGAGGTTGATTCTACATTGGCAATTAGTGATTATACGGGAATCAATAAAGAAGCTGTATTGTTTAATCTATTACCCAAATGGGTAGTTACTGCTTTTGCTGTTCTACTTATAAGTATTGCAGGCTTACTTTTGTTAATTCGAAGAAAAATAAAAGTGGCTAGTCAATTTAGTGTTAACTGTATTACTCGTATCATAGAAAATGAAGCTAGCTCATTGACAGCTGAAGAGAAAGATAGTGTCTCCCTGCTACGTAATCATGCCTTGTACAGTGCGGAAGCTGAACAATTAATAAAGAGAATTCAACAGATAAATTCTCACACTCACAATGAAGTAGAGTATTTAGCGCTTACTGATAAAAAGCAAATGTTGGAAGATAAAGTTATTAATTTTGATGTATCAGCAAAATCTAAATCACAGTTATTAGTTGAACATCTGCGCTGTAAAGCTCTTCATCTAGCAGCAATAAAGCAATTAGTCTTATTAGGGGCTAGCTCAGTTACGACAAGGATAGGTGCTAGCAATAAAAACGGGGCAAGCGTAGCAGAAAACTCCTTGAGCAATGCTCACCTTCAAGGGCTAGACTTAGTCAATAAATTAAGACAAGCAAGTTATTATAGCTATTTACAAGGTAGTGATGCCTTGTTGACATTAAGTGATGTGAATCTTGTTGCCCTAATTCAGGCTATTGTGCTTAATTCACGCAATGAGTTAATTCTCGGTAACCATAAGCTCTCGTTGAATATTGATGAAAAAATTCTTTCTGAGGTAAACCTAGATGTAGAATTATTTTGTGAAATGTTTAGCGTTTTTATCAGGTTACTATTCTCTCAGCAAAAAAACAGGCAGTTGGCGCTCAATTTACAATTGGTTGATAAAAATAATGGTCAACAAAAGGTATGCTTTACTGGCCAATTTCAAGGTGAAGATAAAATATTATGCATACCACATGCATTGCAATATTTTAGTGATAATAGTATCGAGAAAAGTGAACTTGGAGACTACTTTTATACATTATTAAAAAACCAGCATGGCTATGATGTTAGCGCTAAATTAACCGAACAAGCTTATAATTTCAGTTTCACTTTACCCTTAGCTGTTACTGATAATCAACAAGGGTATCATTATCCTGTACTGTCATTACCGGGTTACTTAGCGGATATTGAAAATGATTGTGTAAAGTTAGCAGCTAAATACCTTGTTATGCCTATAGAGGTTCTACTTGCAGTAAAAGCACCTGAAAAATATCAGTGTTTGCAGCAACTGTTGCAAGGCATGGGATTACAAATTACGCTTGTCAGTTGTGAATTGATGTTACATCAACATTGGCAGAGTGGTCGCTTCGCCGTATTGATAACAGAGATAGATTGTCAGCCCTTCACTGAATTTACGATTGATGAGGAGGAACACTATGCAGTAGCCATAACTCGTGGAGTGTTTAGTTTGGGAAGTCTGGTAGATATTACAGCTAAATCTGAAGGTTATTGTCACTGGATGCTGGGGGAGCTAAGTGCTGAAAGTACCGTAAGTGAACTAGTAACTGCAATGAAACCTTGGATAAAAGAGCAAAGTTGTGGGAGTTTTACTCCAGAAAATCAAGTGACACAAGTTACCAGCAGTAATAATAACATTGGCGTTGTGACAGAAGATGAACTTGCATTAGCGTTCTTAAATAAAGCACATAGTTTTAACTTTGAACGTTACTTAAAACATCAGGGCTCTGCTGAATTGGCTATTTTCATGCTTGAAGAATATACAACGGAAAATATTATACTTGTGGAGGAGTTAAGCCAAGCGTTTACGGTTAACGATGTTAAACAAGCTGATGCTGTTATCAAGGCATTGCTGGTTAATGGTAGAATACTTGCTGCAGATCACTTGTTGCAACTTTGCCAACATTGGCAGACATTGCTTATCACTCAAGGGTTAGATAACAGTGAAAAGGTACAAGTAACTTTATTAAGTAAAACGAAACAAGCGGTTGATGAAATTAGTCAACATGCAGTAACTATCGCTTAATTTAAGTGTACGTAAACAGTATTATTATCATAAATCCCTAAGGACTATCTTGAGTAATCATAATAGCAATAACCAAATAAAATTAACTGATAGCCCATGTGTGCGTAATTGCTGCTTGGATAGTGATGACATGTGCCTAGGTTGTTTTCGTTACATTGATGAGATTACTTCTTGGCGAAGTTATTCTGATGAAGAAAAGCAGAAAATCACAACCTTGTGCCAACAAAGGCAAGAAGATGAGCAAAGTAAATTAAATAGCTAAGAATGTGTGATGGATACTTTTACATCCATCATTTTATTCTAATATAAACGTTGTAAATTGAACATCAAATCGAATTTAATAAAGGACTTTTCGTGATTAATAAGAAAACACTCAAATCAATACTCTCTTTTACCGAACACCAAAACCCCGCTCCTAGTTTTATTGTTATTTATATTCTCACTTGGCTTGTTTGGCATAATCAGTTATTTAGCTATTTTATAGATGCTCAAGGAGATTTTTTAATGAAAGTTACCAGCTCTGTGGCATCTCTTGAAAAAAACCAATACCTTGTCGTTTTCCTTTTAACTTGCTTGATTCTTCTTGGGCGTTTGCTGGTTGATTATTTTAGTTTTAAATCTAGAGAACTGTTAAATTCAGCGGATGATGATTTTGTTAATGCGAGAGACGACCAAAAGTTTGCTCAAAATACCGATATTGCTAATTTGATGGCGACCCTAACAAAAACTCAGCAACAACTAGCGGATAGCAAAGTAAAAGAGAAAAAAATAACGGCTGAAAAAAATGATGCGATTAAAAAACTATTGAGCCTCCAGCATGAGCTAGATGAAGCTAAAGCCGATATAAATATACTCAATAAAGTTACAACTAATTAATTCGTTTATATTCTTATGGCGTTAGGAATCTCTAGTAAGGCCTTTCTCAACGGAGCGGATCAAGCGCAGTGTTAATCTATGGTTTGTCGCTTGCTCTGCTGCTACTTTATCTGAGAGCATTTTCTTATCGCCTTGCTGTGCTAGTGCCCAGTGAATATGTTCAATAACGAGTTCACTTGCTTCAGCTAACTTTTCGGTTAATGCAGTAACAATAATATCACTATAGGGTGCATTACCTAATGCTACCGCAATATTACGCAGCCAACTTTGAAAACCAATACGTCTTATGGGGGAGCCTTGCAAAGTATTTAGGAAATAGTCTTCTGACCAAGCGAATAACTCAAGTAAGCTGATATCATCTAGGTTATTTCTCGCTTGGAAGTCATCAACAAGGCTAAGCTTAGCGTACTTATTCCAAGGACAAATTAATTGGCAATCATCACAGCCATAAATACGATTACCCATTAAAGGGCGTAACTCTTCAGGTATGGCGTCGGGTGATTCAATAGTGAAATAAGAAATGCAACGTCTTGCATCAACTGTGTATGGCTCGACAATCGCTTTAGTGGGGCAAATTTTAATGCACGCTACACAAGTGCCGCAATCATTAGTTTTAGTCTGTGTTTCAATGGCTTTGATAGCACTTTCACTATACTCATTACTACTAACTGGCAAGGGAATATCAACAAAGAGCTCACCTAAGAAGAACCAAGAACCAGCTTCCTTATTGATTAATAATGTATGCTTACCAGCCCAGCCCAGCCCCGCTTTTTCTGCAAGTGGCCTTTCCATTACGGGAGCTGAATCAACGAATGGTCGACAGTTAAAGTCGCTACAGTGCTCTGCTATTTTCTTGCCTAATTGCTGTAAGCGTTTACGCATTAATTTATGATAATCACGCCCGAGCGCATACCGGCTAATATAGGCTTTGTTTTTATCTTTTAGAATACTGGCAAATTTAGCATTTTGTGGCAGGTAATCTAAACGTACGCTAATTACTCTAATAGTACCGGGAACTAATTCCGCAGGTCGAGCACGCATTAAGCCATGGCGAGCCATGTAATACATATTGCCATGGTAGTTATTAGCTAACCAACGCTCTAACATACTTTCATGAGCAGATAGATCAATATTACTGATGCCTAAATCAGAAAAACCTAATTCTTTACCCCAAGACTTGATTTTTTCTGTTAATTCTTGATAGTTAATAGGAGACATTGTCATAAAGTTAAGTCAGCTTCAGCTCGTTTGTTGAACCATTGATTGAGGTTAAACTAATACCATTTTGATTAAGTTTCTTCCCACTCAGCGAGAATTAAAAGGCTTAGAGGCAAGGCATTGATTGAAGAGAATGGTTATTCCCTTATCCAAATCAATAACGTAGCATGTAAGCCTTTACCTTTTATTAGGTACTCGCCCTTCGGGAGTTTGTCAGCGACTCGATAACCGCACTGAATTTCTTTCATATAGAATAACTATAATGTAAAAAAATTCAATTTGTTCTCAAACCGCTGACAAGCTCTGGGTAGGAACAAAGTTAGTCAAGTTGGTATCACCATGAAATTATTACCAAGTTTATCACAAAAGCCACCTATGGCATCTGTGTATAGTGCAAATCAAGTCTTGAAAAATGAAACGAATGTTGCGCGAAGTCAAGGTATAGCAATGTATGAACTTATGCAAAGCGCAGGCGCTGCAATTTTCACACAATTATCGAATAGTTGGCCTAACACCCAACACATATTAATATTGTGTGGTAAAGGAAATAATGGCGGTGATGGTTTTGTCGTTGCTAAATTAGCGCATCAAGCAAAGATAAAGGTGAGTGTGCTACTTACCTGTGATGTGAGCCAATTAAAAGGTGATGCCTTACTGGCTTATCAAGCAATGATCTCCACAGGAGTATCACCAATAATTGAGGATATAGCGAATAAAAATACTGATAACTTAGCTGTTATAAGCAAGTTTACTGGTGAGGTAATTGTTGATGCTTTATTTGGTATTGGTTTTACAGGTCAACTTACACCGTTGTTTCAAGAGCTTGTCTCAACCATTAATCATCAAAAAGCTAAGGTGATCAGTATTGATGTACCTTCTGGGCTTTGTGCCACAACAGGTAAAGTGTATGGCATAAACATTGAAATACAAGCCATCATTGCTGATGTAACGCTAACTTTTATCGTTTATAAGCAAGGTTTGTTAACTGGTCAGGCCGCCAACTTTGTCGGCAAACTATTCTTGGCACCTTTAACAATGAATAACGCTTTCACTAAACAAGTGAAAACCAATAATTACTATGCCCAATATAAATTTCCATTGAATCAACCTAAGCGATTACCTACCAGCCATAAAGGTGATAGTGGATTATTGCTGGCTATAGGCGGAAGCGTCTCAATGCCAGGGGCAATTCGTCTTGCGAGTGAATCAGCTTTACGGTGCGGTGCTGGGTTAGTTGCAGTGAGTTGTCACAAAGATAATCAAATGCTCATAATGAATGGTCGACCTGAATTGATGTTAGCACCAGAAACTAGTGTCTTATTAGAGAGTTCAACTCAACTGAGTAAAGCAAGAGCGTACCTCATCGGTCCAGGGTTAGGACAGAGTGACCAAGCAAAACAGCTATTTGAATTAATATGTAAAACTAGCCAGACACAGAATAAAACCACGGTCCTTGATGCTGATGCTTTAATACTATTAAGTGAGACCAAACAACAATGTAATCAGTGGATATTGACACCACATCCCAAAGAAGCTGCTGCGTTGTTACAATGTGATGTGACAAGTATTGAGGCAGACCGTTTTTCTGCAGTACGCGCTATTGCTAATCAATACGGTGGAATTTGTTTGCTTAAAGGCGCAGGTACGTTAATTTCAGATGGTGAGCATGTTGTTATAAATAATTCAGGTAATGCGGGAATGGCATCGGGTGGTATGGGCGATGTATTAAGTGGGGTTATTAGTGCTTTAGTGATGCAAAGTGATAATAATTTTTACTCAACATGCCTAGCGGCATATATTCATGGTGCTGCAGCTGATATTATAGCCAATAATAATGGTCAGCGTGGTTTATTAGCAAGTGATTTATTTATACCATTGCAGCAATTGCTCAATGGAAAAGTGCCTAATCATTAACGTTGTAATAATAGTCGTAATAAACATAGAAAAGTAAAATGAAGCAATTAGAATATTTTTTAGCTGATGAAGCTGCCACCATTGCCATTGGTTCAGGACTGGCGGAAGTACTTAAAAGTGCCACAGTTCAGCAAGCATTAGTGGTTTATCTTAACGGTGATTTAGGCGCAGGAAAAACGACTCTTACTCGAGGGTTTGTCAGAGGTATGGGGCATAAAGGTAATGTAAAAAGCCCTACTTATACTTTGGTTGAACCTTATGAATTAGGGGAGTGGCGAGTCTTTCATTTTGATTTATATCGTCTTTCGGATGCTGAAGAATTAGAATATATGGGGATTCGAGATTATTTTAATAATGACTGTTGCTGCTTTATTGAATGGCCAGAAAAAGGAACTGGGCTATTGGCTAAAGCAGATTTAATCATTAATATAGCTTATCAAGATGAACAAAGAGTCATCAAGCTGGAAGCCGAAACTGTTCATGGCGAACAAGTGATAAATGCGCTTGCACAAATTATAAAGTTATAAAAATTGGGGTTAGTTGGATGTATCGGAGAATTCTCCTATCAATAATAAGGCTACGTGCGCTTAGTTTTCTATGTGTTGCTGTCTTAAGTTTACTTTCAGTGAATACCTATGCTGCAAATAGCATTGATGGTATTCGTGTCTGGCCCGCGCCGGAAAATACTCGTATTGTTTTTGATGTTAAGCAAAAACCCGATTATAAATTTTTTACTCTCAGTAAACCAAATCGATTGGTGATTGATTTTACCAATACAAAAAACACCGTAGCTTTAAAAAATCTTGCCGTTAACGACCCACGAGTAAAACTTTTTCGTTCAAGCGAAAATAAAGGCAAAACTCGCTTGGTATTAGAATTAACTAAGTCTTATCAGCTGACCGTTTTTCCACTAGCACCTGCGGGACAATACGGACATCGTTTGGTGATTGATCTTTATGATAAAAACCGTAGTAAAAAGAATGTTTCTAAACCAAAAAAAAATGTAGGCGATATCATCATTGGTATTGATGCTGGTCATGGTGGCGAAGATCCCGGTTCAATCGGTGGCAAAGGTACCTATGAAAAAAGAGTTACTTTAGCCATAGCTAAAAAATTACAAAAAGTAATTAACAAAGAAAAAGGCATGAAAGCGGTGATGATCCGCAGTGGCGATTATTATGTCAATTTGAATCGTCGTACTAGCCTGGCTAGAGATAAGCATGTCGACTTTTTAGTCTCAATACATGCGGATGCTTTTCATACCCCAGGACCAAGTGGTGCCTCAGTTTGGGTAGTAACTAAGAGCCGTGCTGAGTCAGAGTTATCGCGATGGCTGGTAAATAGAGAGAAAAAATCAGAATTACTTGGCGGTGGCGGTGGGGTAATCAAAAACACTTCAGACAGCCACTTAGCATTAACTTTAGCCGATATGAGCAAAGAGCATTCTTTAGGCGTAAGTTTTGGTGTGGCTAATAATGTTATAAAAGAGCTTAAAAAAATCACCAAAATGCATAAATCAACACCTCAAAATGGTAATTTTGCGGTGCTTAAATCGTCGGATATACCTTCAATATTGGTCGAAACAGGTTTTATCTCAAATCACAAAGAAGAGAAAAATCTAACCTGGTCTAAGCACCAGCAACGTTTAGCGAATGCAATCCATGGTGGTATTAAAAAGCACTTTTTAGCGCACCCATTAACCGGTTCTTATTTTGCTTCGGTGGGCTATAAAAAGCATAAGTTACGCAGTGGAGAATCACTATCAGTATTAGCCAAACGTTATAATATATCTATGAGCAAACTTAAATCTATCAATAAATTAAAAACTAATTCATTAAGAATTGGTCAAACGTTAAAAATTCCCCGTACTGGATAAACTCCTATGACTATTGCTATATTGCCTGCACGTTTGGCTAACCAAATTGCTGCTGGTGAAGTGGTTGAGCGCCCAGCGTCTGTTATTAAAGAACTGATTGAAAATAGTTTAGATGCGGGTGCAACATCTATTCATATTGATGTTGATAAAGGTGGCATCAAAAAGATAAAAATTACTGATAATGGTCATGGCATAGTTAAAGAAGAATTAACGTTGGCATTAAGTCGCCATGCAACCAGTAAAATTAAGAACTTAAGTGACTTAGAAGCTATTGGGAGTTTAGGCTTTCGTGGTGAAGCATTAGCTAGTATTAGTTCAGTTGCTCGGTTAACGTTAACATCTAAGCCGCAATTTCAAGCAACTGCGTGGCAAGCTGTTGCTGAAGGGCGGGATATGTCAGTCAATATAAAACCTGCTGCTCACCCCGACGGTACTAGTATTGAAGTGCTCGACTTGTTTTTCAATACACCGGCTAGACGAAAGTTTTTACGTACCGAGAAAACAGAATTCAATCATATTGATGAGGTAGTACGTCGGATTGCACTGGCTCACTTTGAAGTGAGCTTTAGTCTAACGCATAACGGTAATACTATTCGTCAATATCGAATAGCGAATACCCACGCACAATGTATTAAACGTGTTGCTATGGTCTGTGGGCCAAAGTTTATTGAGCATGCCGTTGAAGTAGATTGCCCCCATGATAATATGACGCTATCGGGTTGGTTAGCTAAACCGAGTTTCTCTCGCAGCCAAAACGATCTTTGTTATAGTTATGTTAATGGCAGAATGATGCGTGATAAGTTAATTAATCATGCTATTCGCCAAGCATATGCAGATTTATTACCGCCAGATACTTACCCTGCATTTGTACTGTTTTTACAGCTCGATCATCGAGAAGTCGATGTAAATGTCCACCCATCAAAGCATGAAGTACGCTTTCATCAAAGTCGTTATGTTCATGACTTTATTTACTCTGTTTGTCATAAAGCATTAACGTCAGCCTTAGCAGGTGAAGAACTGTTTACTACAGCTGATAGTGACCTTACCTTAGTACCTGAGCAGTCCTATTCCTCTTTATGTGCAAAGGACGAACAAGTCAGTCACTCATCAAGCGCTACTACGGCCAACTACCCAAGTACTGATTATATTAGACCATTGCAGCATGTAAATGATGCTAGTCATGGTCAATCAGGGTACGGTTATAGTGGCAACGGCCAACAAGAAAAAACTAATACTATTTCCCAGATTGCAGCGACTAACTATCAAGCATTAATGACACCTCATAAGGGGACCTCAGCTCAAGTTCAAAATACTAGAGGCTCTGATCAGGAAAGTGCACAGAAGCATGAGACTATCAACCTACAAAATCCTGCGGAGCCGAGTGCTTTTTTAAGTGTACACAAGCCAGGTTATGCACTCTATAAAGCAGAAAGTGGTGTTAGAGTTTTATCGCTATTTAACTTAGCGAAAAGTACTTACGGTAAGCTAGTTGAACAAAGTTGGCAGCGTAAAACCGAGCAATCAGATAACACTATTGAATATTTGGTCAGTCAACCGTTGTTATTACCTGTGATTTTAAGTCTTTCTGAAAAACAGCTTAGTTTTGTATTAGCTGAGCAAGAAATACTCTCAAATGCGGGCATAGTGTTTATTGAACAAAGTAAAAACAAAATACAAATCAGGCAATTTCCCGCATTATTACGTGAGCAAGATGTAAGTAACGCGCTAATAATAATTATTGATGAGTTGATCGAAAAGATAAGCCTAACCAAAGCTGAGGCACTTTGTGAAACTGATTTACATCAAAGTATTGGTTTAGCAATGGTTTTAGCTGAGTATGATGAAACACAAGCTGATATTTTATTAATACTGTCAAAAAAACTGTTTCATGAACAACTTAGTCAGCAATTACTCTTGAATTCTATCCCTCTTGACCTCACATCACATATTAAGACGTTATTTTAGTAATTTTCAATAAGAGTTAAGTATTCGTGTCAGTTCAAAGCATCACAGAATCAAACCAGCCACCTGTTATTTGTTTAATGGGACCAACTGCATCGGGTAAAACCGCTTTGGCAATGGCACTGAAAGACGCATTACCTTGCGATATAGTCAGTGTTGACTCTGCGCTTATTTATCGCGATATGGATATTGGTACCGCCAAACCAACAAAATCGGAATTAGCGCAATATCCTCATCGACTTATCGACTTACGTGATGCGAGTGAAAGTTATTCAGCTGCCGACTTTTGTCGTGATGCACTAGTTGAAATTGCTGAGATCAGGAGTAATGGTCGGATTCCATTATTGGTCGGAGGAACTATGATGTATTTTAAAAGTTTAATTGAGGGGATTTCCCCTCTACCGACAGCAAATCCGGAAATACGTCAAGCAATCGAAGCTGAGGCTTTAACAAAAGGCTGGCAAGCTATGCATGACCAGCTAGCTGAAATAGACCCTATCTCAGCTGAGAGAATACACCCGAATGACCCACAGCGTCTAACGCGAGCGTTAGAAGTGTACAGGTTGACGAGTAACACTTTGACACAATTGACACAAATAAAAGGTGCTAAGCTCGCTGGCGATGTTCTACAATTAGCTATAACTCCCAAAGAACGCAGCACGCTACATGAACGAATTGCACTACGCTATCAGCAAATGATAGATTTGGGATTCGAGCAAGAAGTGATTGAATTAAAATCACGAGATGATTTACACCAAGATTTACCTTCTATTCGTTGTGTGGGCTACCGACAAATGTGGCAACACCTTGAGGGTGAATTTGACCACGATGAAATGATTTTCCGTGGCGTTTGTGCAACCAGACAATTAGCTAAAAGACAGCTAACTTGGTTAAGAAATTGGCCTGATTTACACTGGCTGACAACGGATGATAAAACCAATTTAACACAAGTTTTATCACTTCTTGATGCGAAGCAGTAAAGGGCGCGCAAATATAAAGCAATAGTTGAAAATTGATGTATAATTAATTTGTTAGCTATTTTATATAACATTTTGTTATGTTGTTTTCATAGCAAGTTTTTCAGATACTTTATTACTGAGTTTTAAGTTTACCAGTAATGTTTAATAATAAAAAAAGGGACCATATAATGGCAAAAGGGCAGTCTTTGCAAGACCCATTTTTAAATGCGTTACGTCGTGATCGCATTCCAGTTGCAATATATTTAGTTAACGGTATTAAGTTACAAGGACAAGTAGAATCGTTCGATCAGTTTGTAATTCTCCTTAAAAATACGGTTAGTCAGATGGTATATAAGCACGCTATATCTACCGTTGTACCTTCTCGCGCTGTTAATACAGCACCAGTACCTAGCCCAGACGATCAATCGTCAGATGCTTAAAGTTTTTTATTTTTTTTTGAGAACGATTAATCATGGTACTAGGGTTTAACGCTATTGTTTGAACGTTATCAAGCGGGTGAACAAGCCGTACTTGTTCATTTAGACTTTCCAGATGAAAGCAGTAGAGAAGACCTAAGCGAATTTAAAATGTTAGTGTCTTCTGCTGGTGTACAAGCGTTAACCGTTGTGACTGGTAAACGAAATACTCCTCACCCCCGTTTTTTTGTCGGCTCAGGTAAAGCAGAAGAAATTCGTGATGCTGTTCATCTAGTTGGCGCAAATGTCGTTCTGTTTAATCATAGTTTAACGCCGTCTCAAGAAAAGAATATTGAAGCATTATGTGAATGTAGAGTGGTTGATCGCACAACCTTAATTCTTGATATCTTTGCGCAACGCGCTAGAACTCATGAAGGTAAGCTACAAGTTGAATTAGCACAATTGCGTCATATGAGTAGTCGCTTGATTCGGGGCTGGACTCATTTAGAAAGACAAAAAGGTGGCATCGGTCTTAGAGGACCAGGTGAAACTCAGCTTGAAACAGATAGACGTTTATTGCGTGAACGTATGGTTAATATTCGTAAACGCTTAGGTAAAGTTGAAGTACAAAGGCAGCAGGGGCGAAGAGCGAGAGCTCGAGCAGAATTACCAACCTTATCTTTAGTTGGATATACCAATGCAGGTAAGTCAACGCTGTTTAATACATTAACACAATCTGATGTGTATGCAGCAGATCAGTTGTTTGCTACCTTAGACCCAACGTTAAGAAAAATTGATTTGTTCGGTGTGGGCCGTGTTATTTTGGCTGATACTGTTGGTTTCATTCGTCACTTACCGCATGATTTAGTTGCTGCGTTTAAAGCAACGCTTACAGAAACCCGTGAAGCCGAATTGTTACTGCATGTGGTTGATATTTCAGATGACAGGCGCAGTGAGAATATTGAACAAGTAGAGTATGTGCTTAAAGAAATAGAAGCGAACGATGTGCCTCAACTAATTATCTGTAATAAAATTGATAATTTAGATGATATTGAACCGCGAATAGACAGAGATGATCAAGGCATGCCAATTCGTGTTTGGCTATCGGCACAGGCAAATATTGGTACTGAACTGTTATTTACTGCACTCGCTGAACGTCTAGACATAAAAGTAGTAAATCACCAGTTAAGTATACCGCCAAGTGCAGGAAAATTACGTGGTGAGCTATACAAGTTAAATTGCGTTACTAGCGAGACTTATGATGAACAAGGTCACTGTCACCTAGAGGTTAATATGCCATCACGTGAGTGGGAAAGATTAATTTCTACTAAGTACAGTGAGTTAGTCGATTATATTGAACATTAATATAAATAAATTTTAATTGTAGTGGCGATTATTTACTTTCGCCGATTTTAGTGGAGAACAATATGGCTTGGAACGAACCGGGGAATGATGATAAAGACCCCTGGAAAAATAAAGGTGGCAAGAATCAAGGGCCACCGGATTTAGATGAACTTCTGAATGATCTTGGTAAAAAAGTTACTGGGATTTTTGGTGGAAAAACCACTAAAAGTGGCTCTGGATCAGGTAAAAGTTTTTCCACTATTGGAATATCTATCCTTCTTATTGTCGCGTCTGTGGTTTATGCGTTTAGTGGTTTTTATACCATTAAAGAAGCGGAGCAGGGCATCGTACTAAGATTTGGAGAATATTCAGGTACTGTTGAACCAGGTATTAACTGGAAGTGGACTTTTATTGACCGTATTATACCGGTTGATATGCAAAGCACGCGTGATATGCCGTCATCAGGTTTTATGTTAACCAAAGATGAAAATGTAGTACGTGTAGAAATGCAAATTCAGTATCGTGTAGTCGATGCGCGTAAATATATTTTTAGCGTTACTAATGCTGACGATAGCTTAAATCAATCACTTGATAGTGCACTTCGTTATGTTGTCGGTCACGCTAAGATGGATGATATTTTAACTAGTGGTCGTGAGTCTATTCGTCAGTCGGTTTGGGAAGAGTTAGATAAAATAATCGCGCCTTATAATCTAGGTTTAATTATTGTTGATGTTAACTTTAAGGACGCTCGTCCACCAAATGAAGTGAAAGATGCTTTTGATGATGCTATTTCAGCTCAAGAAGATGAAGTTCGTTTCTTACGTGAAGCAGAAGCTTATGCTCGAGGCATTGAACCACGTGCTCGTGGTCGTGTTAAGCGTATGGAACAAGAAGCCATTGCTTATAAGAGTCGCATAGTACTTGATGCACAAGGTGAGGTCGCTCGTTTCGAGAAAATATTACCTGAATATCAAGCGGCGCCAAAAGTAACACGTGAACGCTTATATATTGCTACTATGGAAAAAGTGTATGGTAATGTAAGTAAAGTAATGGTTGATGTTGAAGGTGGTAATAATATGATGTACTTACCTTTAGATAAGATTATTCAGCAACAAAATACCAGTAATCGCAGTAGTAAAACTACTTATTCACCGGTAGATGAGCCTACTGTAAATACATCACCTACTTCATCATCAGGTCGCTCTGATAGATTTAGTAATGGGGGCAACTAAGAAATGAAGAATTTTTCCATTGCTATAATATCACTACTTCTTATCTTAGCTGTATCGTCAGTTTTTGTTATTTACGAAGGCCAACGTGGCATCGTATTTCAATTCTCAAAAATTAAGCGTGATAGTGCTACTGATGAAATGATGGTGTATGAACCAGGTTTACATTTCAAGATTCCATTTATTGAGACAGTACGTAAATTAGATGCGCGTATTCAAACATTAGATGAACCAGCAGATAGATTTGTTACTTCAGAGAAAAAAGATTTAATGGTCGATTCATTTGTGAAATGGCGCATTGTTGATTTCTCTACTTACTACTTACGTACTTCAGGTTCTGTAGATAATGCTCGTGCATTATTAAAGCAAAAAGTGAACAATGGTTTACGTACAGAGTTTGGTAACCGCACCATTAAAGAAATCGTTTCTGGTGATCGTGACGCGATAATGAGTAAAGCACTAGAAAGTGCTGCGAGTAGTCGTGAAGATCTTGGCATAGCAGTTGTTGATGTCCGTATTAAAGCTATTAACTTACCGACAGAAATAAGTCAGTCTATTTATGAGCGTATGCGTGCTGAGCGAACTGCTGTTGCTAAAGAACATAGATCACAAGGTCAAGAGCAAGCAGAGATTATCCGCGCTACTATTGATGCTAAAGTGACAGTAATGTTAGCGGAAGCACAAAAGAACTCTTTTACGGTTCGTGGTGAAGGTGATGCACTGGCCGCAAAAGTCTATGCAGATGCTTACAGTAAAGATGCAGATTTCTACAGTTTTTATCGTAGTCTTGAAGCTTATGAAAAAAGTTTTAATAGTAAAAATGATATCATGGTGGTTAAACCTGATAGCGAATTCTTCCGTTTTTTAAAAGACGGCAGTGACGTTAAAAAATAGTAATCATTGATATATAGATATTAGCCAGCATCATTGCTGGCTTTTTTATGCCTAAATTTAAGAAGGTAAAAATATGACAATAATAAAATATGTAATTGCTGTAATTGTATCATTGCCGATGGCGGCATCATTACTGGCAACAGAAGCCCCATTAGTTTCAATACAGACTCAAGATGATTTTTTTAACAATATAAGGAAACATTGCGGCAAGTCTTATGAAGGTAAGGTGACCGTAGATAATGCCGCAGGAGGGAGCTTTGCAAATAAAAAATTAATGATGCATGTACGCAAATGTACAGACAGTCAATTACAAGTACCGTTTCATGTGGGTGATGATGCATCACGTACATGGATTATCACTAAAACTGGCTCAGGATTATCATTAAAGCATGATCATCGTCAAAAAGATGGAAGTAATGATAAATCAACTATGTATGGAGGTCACACTAATGATGCTGGTTGGGCTGAGATGCAATCTTTTCCGGCAGATCAGTACTCTAAAGAGCTTTTTGTCGATCAAGGTATTCCACAATCAATCGGCAATACATGGCAAATGTTTATATACCCAGAAAAATTTACTTATCGATTAATTCGTCAAGGTAGAGAATTTAGAGTCGATTTCGATTTAACAAAGCCAATTAGCACTCCGGTTGCCCCTTGGGGTTACGATTAATTTTTAGCTAAGTTATTAACTTAATTAGTTATTTTAAGATCTGATAGAATATTAGCTTAAAAAGCTGCTTTTTTAACTTGGACTATAAATATTTATTTGGTAAAATCCTCGCCTAATTTTCTTACGAAATAGAAAAACATGGGCAAAAATGTAGTTGTTCTCGGCACTCAATGGGGTGACGAAGGTAAAGGTAAGATCGTTGACTTACTAACCGATAAAGCTAAATACGTAGTTCGTTATCAAGGCGGTCACAATGCTGGTCATACTTTAGTAATTAACGGTGAAAAAACCGTGTTACATCTTATTCCATCAGGCGTATTACGTGATAACGTAAAATGTTTAATTGGTAATGGTGTAGTGCTATGTCCTAAAGCATTAATGACAGAAATCACTATGCTAGAAGCAAAAGGCGTACCTGTACGCGAACGTTTGCTTATAAGCGATGCTTGTCCATTGATTCTTCCTTATCATAATGCTTTAGATGCTGCGCGTGAAGTTGCTCGCGGTAATAAAGCTATTGGTACTACAGGTCGTGGTATTGGCCCTGCATATGAAGATAAGGTTGCACGACGTGGTTTACGCGTTGGTGATTTATTTTGTGCAGAAACATTTGCGGCTAAACTAAAAGAAATTGTTGAATATCATAACTTCTCATTGGTTAACTACTATAAAGTTGAGCCAGTGAGTTATGAAGAAATTTTAGCTGATGCATTAGCTATCGCTGATACCATCAAAAAGATGACTGCTGATATTTCTGAAATATTGGATCAAGCCCGTAAAAAAGGCGAGTCAATCATGTTTGAAGGTGCTCAAGGTACTTTACTTGATATCGACCATGGAACTTACCCTTACGTAACTTCTTCAAATACCACTGCTGGTGGTGTTGCTACAGGTTGTGGTGTTGGCCCTCGTCATTTAGATTACATCTTAGGCATTACCAAAGCTTACACTACGCGTGTTGGTTCAGGTCCTTTCCCTACGGAATTGGATGATGAAGTTGGTAATCACTTAGGTACTGTAGGTCACGAGTTTGGTGCAACTACAGGACGTGAGCGTCGTTGTGGTTGGTTTGATGCGGTTGCAATGCATCGTGCAATTCAAGTAAATAGTGTTACAGGTTTCTGTTTAACTAAGCTTGATGTACTAGATGGATTGGAAACATTAAAAATCTGTACTGGTTACAAAACTCAAGCAGGTGATATTATCACTGTACCGCCTACGGCTGCTGAAGGTTATGATAAAATAACACCAGTATATGAAGAAATGCCAGGTTGGACTGAAAGCACTGTTGGTGCAACATCAGTTGATGTTTTACCTGAGAATGCACTTGCTTATATCAAGCGAATTGAAGAAATTACCGGTATACCAGTAGACATTATCTCTACTGGTCCAGATCGTGTTGAAACGATTATTAAAGTGAACCCTTTTCTGTAAAGGATAACTTTAGTTTCCCTTATCTAATAAAGAAAAGGGAAAGTGATTTCTTAAAAATAAAGTCCAGCTATGTGTTGGACTTTTTTTTGGAAAACTTTTAAGAATGTGATGAATAGCAATTGGACTAACTTATTGGTCACTTAACGACAATTAAAAGGCTTGTGGCAAGGTATTGATTGAATAGATTGGTTTTTCAAGAGAATATGATCCTGCATTATCTAGGAACACCATCTTTGTAACGTCCTTGTTGATATCAATAACGTCGTAAATAAGCCTTTTAAGCTCGCCCTTTGGGAGCATAATAGCAAACTGACAGCATCACAAAATCAATGATATATAAAATTACTATGTTTAGTCCGCTAGTCTAGCGCTAAGTTGGTCAATTAATTAATCCGTTGGGTATAGATATTCTAAGTGATCGGATTTCTAGATTAATTCTCTTGTATTGTCATAGTTCAATAAATAAGACTAGTTGATAGGTAATGTGTTTAAAAGGACTCTAAGTCTACTTCACCTTTACTAAGTTACATTTGTAGGTAACTACTTAGTTATAAATAGCCAATATTTATCAAATTGATATGATTTTATCGAACGCTAGCGTTACATTGGTTATAGCTTAGATAGAGGTTATATAGTAAAACAGACTTGAATTACTCTATCTATATGAAATACCATATAAGTAAGTAAAAGCGAGTGTTAATAATAACAATAATCAAAAAGACATAGCTATACTTGCAATAACAACAAAACTAACACTATTAATAACGCATTAGGAATTCTCATGACAGATCTACGCCAGCAAGCACTTGATTACCATGCATTGCCAACACCAGGAAAAATAAGTGTTTCATTGACTACCGCAGCAGAAACCAGCCAAGACTTGTCACTCGCATATAGTCCGGGTGTTGCTGAGCCTTGTCGAGAAATAGCAAACAATCCAGACGATGTTTATAAATATACAGGAAAAGGTAACACTGTCGCTGTAATAACTAATGGCACTGCAGTATTAGGCTTGGGTAATATAGGTCCTATGGCCTCAAAACCTGTTATGGAAGGCAAGTCGTTATTATTCAAACGCTTCGCTAATATTGATTCTTTTGATATTGAAGTAAAGCATAAAACGGTTGAAGAATTTGTTAATACCGTTGCTAATATAGCGGATAGTTTTGGTGGCATTAATCTTGAAGATATTAAAGCACCTGAGTGTTTCGCCATCGAAAAAGCGCTAATCGAACGCTGTAAAATTCCAGTATTTCATGATGATCAACACGGTACTGCCATAGTGACTGCTGCTGGTATGATGAATGCGTTAGATATTCAGGGTAAAGATATTAAACAAGCTAACATTGTCTGCCTAGGTGCAGGTGCAGCAGCAATAGCTTGTATGGAACTATTAATTAAGTGTGGGGCGCAGCGAGAAAAAATTTACATGCTAGATACTAAAGGCGTGGTACATACGCGTCGTAATGATCTAAACGAATATAAAAAACTTTTTGCTAACAATACAGATAAAAGAACTTTAGATGATGCCATTGAAGGCGCTGATGTTTTTGTTGGTGTTTCAGGTCCTGATCTTTTATCACAAAAGCAAGTAAAAGCTATGGCAGATAAACCAATTATCTTTGCTTGTTCGAATCCAGACCCTGAAATAAAACCTGAGCTGGCTTTGGCAGCTCGTGATGACTTAATTATGGCTACAGGCCGATCTGATTACCCTAATCAAGTTAATAATGTTTTATGTTTCCCATTTATTTTCCGTGGAGCATTAGATGTACGCGCTCGTACTATTAATGATGCTATGAAGATAGCAGCGGTACACGCCATTAGAACACTTGCCAAAGAACCAGTACCTGCAGAAGTACTTAAAGCAAGTTGTGAGAAAGATCTTAGCTTTGGTAAGGATTATATAATCCCTAAGCCTATGGATCCTCGTTTGTGTAGCGCGGTTGCAAAGGCTGTTGCCCAAGCAGCAGTAGACTCTGGTGTTGCTGCGTTAGACATGCCAGAAAATTATATGGCATAGTGATTATTGACTACTAATAAGACAGGTAAATATTCACTTAATCTCTATTAGTCTTTGATTATTTTGACAACAATAAAAATAAAGGTCATGGTATGAAAATTACCATGGCCTTTTTTATTGGACAATTATTATGAGAAAAACATTCACGCTATCATTATTAGTAAGCATTATACTCCCAATATGTTTACTAAGTTGCTCGCAAGCTAGTCACAATCAACCTCAAGCACAAGACAAACTCAAAGAAGGAACTAGTCAGGTGATAGATACAAAAGAGCAAGCTTGGCAACAAGTCACCGTGAACTTCTATGATTTTGAAGGCGGTTTTTATGGTTTAACTTCTAAAACTGGAGATAAGCTCTTACCAATGAACCTCGCCAAGCAATATAAGTTAGCTGGTACAGTACTTAAAGTGAAAGGCGAGATCATCAAAGACATGATGACTACTCAACAGTGGGGCCAGCCATTTAGAATTACCAGTATTGAGTTAATTAAATTAGGACAAAAGTCTGAAAATAATAAAGGAGCGGAGTACTAAGGTTGTTTACAGGATAAAGGCTGGTTAAATAGAGTTAGTTGGCTTTTACCTTCAATAAATTGAACTTGATACAGCATTTGGTACTCTTTCTCTGTTAATTTTTCTACTTTCTGCTCGCTTAGTAATTGAGTCAGTTCAGGAGTAGTATTACTATGTCCAACAATTAGTGCATTTTCTTTGTGCGCTTTTAAATGCAAAGAAAACTGTTCAAGTTGTTTAGGGTCATAATTCTTGATGGTAATGTTTTGTCTGCTTGATAACGGTGCTGCTGTCGACATCGTTCTTTGGTAATTCGTACTATAAACAGATTTTATATTCGCTGTACTTAGTAATTTCGATAATTGTTTTGCTCTTTCCTCGCCACATTGTGTTAATAGTGGATTTTTACTATCAGCTTGCTTTTCAGCATGTCTCACAAGATAAAGAGTAAAGTTATCAGTTGCTAAGCAAGGTTGTAACAATAATATACTGGCAATCATTAAGCTGAATTTTTTCATAGTGTATTTTCTTCAAGTAAGAGAAGGTTACTAGCATGATAAATATTTAGTTATCATGCTAGTAAAAGGGACTTAGTTATTATTAAAATAAACGATTTAAACCGTTTAAGGCTGCAACGCGGAATGCTTCAGCCATAGTCGGATAATTGAAGGTTGTTTCAACAAAATATTCTATGGTATTTCCACCATTTGTTTGTTGCATGATCGCCTGGCCGATATGAATAATTTCAGCCGCATTTTCACCAAAACAGTGAATGCCTAGAATCTCTTTGGTCTCTCGATGAAAGAGAATCTTTAAAGAGCCAACCAAATTATTGGAAATTTGTGCTCTGGCAAGATGTTTAAACTGCGCTCGGCCAACTTCATAAGGTATTTTAGCTTCTGTGAGCTCTTGCTCAGTTTTGCCAACAGAACTAATTTCAGGAATAGTGTATATACCTGTGGGAATATCAACAATTAACTTAGCTTTACTACTGCTATCAACCATTGCAGAAGCGGCGATTCGACCTTGGTCAAAAGCAGCACTCGCTAAACTTGGGTAACCAATAACATCACCCACCGCAAAGATATTGTCTACTTCTGTTTGATAACATTCATTTACTTTTAACTGACCACGACCATCTGCTTTTAAACCAGCAGCAGCGAGGTTTAGATCGGCAGTATTACCTGTACGACCATTGGCAAAAAGCAAACAGTCGGCGCGCATTTTTTTACCCGATTTCAAATGTACTATTACTGCATCTTCACTGGATTCAACACGTTCAATTTCTTCACCATGTCGGATGACAACACCGCTGTTCCATAAGTGATAACTGAGTGAATCTGACATTTCAGTATCTAGAAAAGACAGTAAACGTTCACGAGTATTAATTAAATCGACTTTTACTCCTAGCCCTCTAAAGATAGAAGCATATTCACTACCAATAACACCGGCACCATAAATAATGACATGTTGTGGAGCATGCTTGAGACTTAAAATACTGTCAGAGTCATAAACACGGGGATGCTCAAAGTCAATATCATCAGGGCGATAAGGTCGTGATCCTGTAGCAATCATAATTTGTTTAGCTGAAATTTTGTCTACAGAACCATCTGGGTGCAAGATGCTGATGGTATGTGCATCAACGAAGGAGGCTTGTCCTTGTATATGTTCCACGCGATTGCGGTTATAAAAACCACTGCGTAAGCTAACTTGTTTTTGAATTACAGCTGAAGCATGACTTAAGATATCTTGAAAGGTAAGTTGCTTTACTTGACCGTTTTGATTAAACAGTGGGTTTGAATTATATTCAATTAAACGACTTACTGATTGGCGTAATGCTTTTGACGGAATTGTACCCCAATGAGTACAACCACCACCAACTTGATGGTAACGTTCAATAATAGCAACTTTCTTGTGGCGCTTAGCAAGATTCATTGCCGCACCTTCTCCACCTGGACCTGTACCTATGATAATTACGTCATAATCAAAACCTTTTTCTACAGTCTTGCTTGTTTTTGATTTAACCAAAAGTGAGCCCTCGTATTTATTTAATATAAAAATATAGCAGTATTTTATCAGAACTAAAACTGACAATATTGAGCTAATTCAGTATTATGATAATAATATTGAATTTATGTCATAAAGAGCCTGTTAGATGAGTGGTGTAAGAGCACAACAAAAAGAAAAGACCCGTCGTCAGATAATTAATGCAGCTCTAAATCAGCTTAGTGCGGAGCGTAGTTTCTCTAGTTTAAGTTTACGTGAGGTCGCAAAAGAGGCTGGCTTAGCGCCGACATCTTTTTATCGCCACTTTTCAGATATGGATGAATTAGGGCTAACTTTAGTGGATGAAGCAGGTTTAACGCTCAGGCAGTTAATGCGCCAAGCAAGACAGCGTATTGCTAAAGGTGGCTCTGTTATTCAAATATCAGTACAGACTTTTATGGAACTAATTGAGAGTAATGGTAATATTTTTCGGCTGTTGTTACGTGAGCGTTCAGGTACCTCTGCAGCTTTTCGTGCTGCTGTAATACGAGAAATCCGTTATTTTACTATGGAGCTTTGTGATTATCTTCAAAAAGCGAATCAGCTTGAAGCTGATGTTGCATACATGCAGGCTAATGCTGCGGTGACTATTGTTTTTAGTGCTGGTTCGGACGCACTTGATATAGAAGATAAAGCGGAACGTGATCAATTAGTTCAACAAACAATTCAGCAATTACGCTTTATTGCTCGTGGTGCTCTTGAGCTAAGTGATCGTCGTAAAGTATCTAGAAAATCTCGTTAGTTTACTTCCTCGTTAGTATTACACCTGTTTCAATATGGTCGGTGTAAGGAAACTGATCAAATAAGGCAAACTTATCAATTTGATGTGTTTCTACTAGCAGCGCTAAATTATCTTTCAAAGTCTCAGGATTACACGAAATATAGATAATTTTATTAAAACGTCTAACTAATTCAACGCTGTCTCTATCTAATCCAGCACGAGGCGGATCTACTAACACTGTGTCGTAGTTATAAGTTGTTAAATCAAAGTCTTCTAAGCGTCTAAATTTTCGTTCACCATTCATAGCTTGACTAAATTCTTCACTAGACATACGTACAATATCTATATTATCAATACCATTCTTACTAATATTTATTTGTGCAGAACGAACAGAAGTTTTCGATATCTCAGTACCCAATACTCGTTCAAAGTTTTCAGCAAGAGCGATACTAAAGTTACCATTGCCACAGTAAAGCTCAATGAGATCGCCTCCGGCATTTTGTGTTGCTTGCTGAGCCCATAAGAGCATTTGCTCATTAACACCTGCATTTGGTTGAGTGAAACTGTTTTCTACTTGTTGATAAACATAGGTCTTGCCTCCAACGTCCAAAGACTCCATCACATAATCTTTATCAACAATAATTTTCTGTTTCTTTGCGCGACCAATAATATCCACAGGAGCAATTGTTGATAGCTGAACTTTTAGCTTTTCTGCCTCAATTTGCCAATTATCTTCCAATGGCTTGTGATACAGCATACTAATTAATAATTCACCACTGAGTGTAGATAGGAAATCGACTTGAAAAAGCTTAAAACGCAATTCACGTTGATCTTTGATTGTGGCAAGTAAAGCTTTCATCGCGTTGTTAATTAACTCGCTGGCAACAGGGAAGTCATCTACTCTAAATTTTTCCTTAGTTTTACTATCAAACATGATGTAATAAAGATCATCACCTTCATGCCAAACCCTAAATTCTGCTCTTTGGCGATAATTTAATGGCACTGATGGATATAAGTCAGGAGCTGGTAGGTTGAAGTCACTAAATAACTTAGCCATATCTTGTTGTTTTTTTGATAATTGCGCATCGTAATTATCCGGATGAATGTGACTAAACATGGAAGTGCCTTGTATAAAGAAAGAGAGATTAGAATAACAGCGCGAATTTTACTATCGACTTAGCTTTTGTCTAGCTCTTAATCAGTCTATTTTATAAATAAGCCAATATTAACTACTTTACTTAACTATTAGTCATTGTTACTGATAAATAGTTATAAGTGTAAGAAACTAGTAGGGCGGCTATATTACTAATTTTGAAGAGGTGACTCAGAATGTATTGACGTTTGTCCAGTCAAGTCTTCTATTAGGTAAATGATAGGAGAAGACGAAGTAACTTAAGCCCGCTTATCCTTTATAAAGCTGTTTGAGCTATTGCAGCAAAATACAGAGTAGTCTTTAAAAACATAAATTGATGTCTTGGCGATAAGTAACCGTTCAACTTTAGATTTAAAGTAATAAAAAAGGCCGCTGTTATAGCGGCCTTTTATTATATAAGTTGTAGCGTTAGTCGTCTTGATTGTTATCTTCAGTTCGCTCAGGGCGTTCCTTTGCTTCTCTTACTTTCAATGTACGTTGCTGAAACTCTGTATCGTTCAATGCAGAAATTGCTTTGTCTAAATCATCAGCAGCCATTTCAACAAAACCGAAACCACGACGTTTTCCTGTATGTTTATCTTTCATTAAACGTACAGAATGTACAGAACCATGTTCTGAGAAGAGTTCTCGTACTGAGGTTTCATTCGCTCTATAAGGTAAGTTACCAACATAAAGGGTTCTAACATCCTCATCCGAAGCAACAGTGCTGCTGGCTGTAGATGAAGCTGGGTTGGCTGAAGGACTACCAGTAAGTAAAGGTGCGAGAAATGCACTAACAAATACTAAACTAGCAATAAGGATAGAACTAGCCGGTACGGCAAAAGTGACAATATAAGCGATGATGGCAAAAGCAACAGCAATGATGACTGTTTGTAACGTTGGAGACTTCATATAAAGATACCTAATTATTATTTTAATAAACTAATTTAACTGCTTGAATATAAGCAAATAGCAATTCTATGGTACGCAGCTTTTTATAATGTGCAACTATCAAGTGCAAAGTTTATGCAATTAATCTGCTATTAAGGAATAATTTTCAATAATTTCCACTTGTATAGTTGTTTAAATGAACGTGTTGCCTTTTAACTGAACGAACGATTCAATAAATGCAATTTTATGTGGGAAAGGTGTTGACCAAAACTGAAAGCTCTCTATAATGCGCTCCAGTTCCAAGGGGTTCACGCAAAATGAATCATCAACGAACTGTTTTGATACGTTATCTACCCGCTTTAGCGAGAAATAACGTAAGTTAACATCAAGTTTTAAATTTTTTTTAAAATAATTTAAAATAAACGTTGACATCAAAACTCGGAAGCGTATTATACGCCTCCTGCTTCGGGGCAATAGCAACGAGCAACGCAGATTAAGTTCAACTTAATTTGCTTCAGATAAAGAGCGAATGCGACTCTTATCTACTTCTACTTAAGCCAAATGCTTAGTGTATGAAGTTCTTCTTTAACAATTAGTTATCATGCAATTTGTGTGAGCACTCACATTAATGTTGTTTTACATAGTTTTTACTTTTCGAAGTAAGAACAAAAAAACGCTTAATGAATGATGTTCATGCAAATAAATATAGTTACGTATCTTTAGTTAGATGTGTAGCGACTATGTAATGCGCTATTTACTTCGGTAGATAGCACGACAGAATTCATTGAGCAGTAACACATCGCTTGCGATGAGGTTACACAAACGATTTTTAATTGAAGAGTTTGATCATGGCTCAGATTGAACGCTGGCGGCAGGCTTAACACATGCAAGTCGAGC
>NZ_VOLT01000033.1 GCF_007954275.1 Colwellia demingiae
TCTTGCACACCCGCTAAAAATTCAGCATCGGCACAGTTGCCACGTAAGTTAAGGTGACCCAATAACTTATGCTCATGTAAAATAATGCCACCAGCGCTTGATTGGCCAATTAATTGGTCAAGCTGTGCATGGTGCAGCGGTGATTCTACTTGGATTGCGTTAGACATTTTGACGGTCTCCCTTTGGATCATAAAATACTGGGCTGCAAATTTCAGCTTCCACGGTGGTGCCATCACTTAATGGCAAATAGACACTTTCGCCTTTGCGGCTAATGCCACCTTTAACGACGGCTAAGGCAAACGAATAGCCCATACAAGCACTGTAATAACTTGAGGTGACATGACCGACCATCTTCATTGGAATGCTTTGGTTTTTCTCAAAGACAATTTGTGCGCCTTAAGGTAAAACAAAAGTCGGGTCTTTAGGTTTGAGTCCCACCATTTGTTTACGGTCATCACGTTTATTGTCAAAGCGCGTCCAAGAGCGTTTGCCAATAAAGCTAAACTCTTTCTTCTTACCAACAACCCAGTCCATATCTAAATCTTGTGGCGTCACCGAGCCATCGGTGTCTTGTCCGACAATGATAAAGCCTTTTTCTGCGCGTAAAATATGCATGGTTTCGGTGCCATACGGGGTGATATTAAATTCTTCACCCGCCGCCATCACCGCTTTCCACGCATGCATGCCATAGTTGGCTTGCACGTTAATTTCAAACGACAGTTCGCCCGTAAACGAGATACGGAAAATACGTGCCTTAACCCCTGCAACCGTCGCTGCGCGCCAATCCATGTACTTGAAGCTGTCATTACTGACATCAATGTCACAGATTTTCTCTAAGACTTTACGTGAATTAGGGCCTGAGATGGTCATGGTTGACCAATGATCGGTCACGGTTGAGAAGTACACCTCTAGCTCTGGCCACTCAGTTTGATGCCATAGCTCTAACCATTGCAATACGCTCGCCGCGCCGCCTGTGGTAGTCGTCATGATAAAACGATTGTCATCAAGGCAAACCGTAACACCATCATCAAAGACCATACCGTCTTCTTTACACATCACCCCGTAGCGACATTTACCAACACCTAATTTGCTCCATGGGTTGGTATAAACACGGTTTAAAAATTCTCGTGCATCTTTACCTTG
>NZ_VOLT01000036.1 GCF_007954275.1 Colwellia demingiae
TTTTTTGTTTAGCGACAATAGCGCTGTGGTCCCACCTGATCCCTTTCCGAACTCAGAAGTGAAACGCAGTTGCGCCGATGGTAGTGTGGGAGTTCCCATGTGAGAGTAGGACATTGCTAAACTTCTAATTTGTGCTGCGGCACACGAGAAGCCCGTTACGAGCGTAACGGGCTACTTGAGAAACACTATTTTTTAACTTAATTGCGTGATAAATGTGCAATTAACGTAAAAAATACTGTTTTATAAAATACTTAATTTCTTTATGAAACTAAGTGTTGACAATAAAACTGAGAGGCGTATTATGCGCACCTCACTCAGGCAAGGCCTGAGATTAAGAAGATAACGAATGCGATTATCTTCTGTCTTTCATAGCAATATGAACGACATTTTTCTTTAACAATTAGTTATCATGCAATTTGTGTGAGCACTCACATTACTGTTGTTTTACATAGTTTTCCTTTCGGGGAGAACAAAAAAAACGCTTAATGAATGATGTTCATGCAAATAAATATAGTTACGTATCTTTAGTTAGATAGGTAGCGACTATGTAATGCGCTATTTACTTCGGTAGATAGCACGACAGAATTCATTGAGCAGTA
>NZ_VOLT01000009.1 GCF_007954275.1 Colwellia demingiae
GAAAACCAATACACCCTACGACGAATCAAAATATTTAAAGGCATTAAAACGAAGAGGCTCGCCACTGTTAAAATTTGCGGTAAATAGCTAATTTAAACTTGTTGTCCACCTCAGGGCGTGTTGTTATAGGTTTAATCACCTGTTTTTTTGTACCCTTCACACGGAATACCGTCATTATCACCGTCCATTTTGGTATTAGGACAATGCTTAATAAAATACTTAGCTTCATCATAGGATCTCATTTGAGAACAATGTTGCCTACCATCACATTTAAACATCAGCTTCTTTTTTTCTTTATTTATAGCATATTTTTTAGAATCATTATTAGATCCCTGTTTAGCAAAACTATCTGAGGAAATTAATAAAAAAACAAGTATTAAAATTGGGGATAAAATCTTCAATGTACACAATCCTTATGAAACCTATAACGCCCACGTTAAGGGGCTAAAAATTTGTTTGCTAAAATGTTGAGGAACGAAAGCAGTCAACTGTATTTTTTCCTGCTTTAACAGCTTGTTAAGTTACTACTTAGCAAATAGCTTTAATTTACTTGCAAAATAATAGTAATAAACAACGATTAAAATACTGGTAAGTGAAACATCTACAATTGTTGTTTGATATGTTTCGCTTTCTTCTAAATATAAAGAATCAATAAAAATAGCGTCAATTACTCCCCAGAAAATACCAATTACAAGTGTCAAAACGATTAAGCGAACAGTGATAGGTAAACCTAAAGTTACAAATCTAAGAATAAAATCTTTATCATCAGTCGATTTATTAACTTTATAACAGTAAACAACTCCAATAATTGTCATTAAACTCATAATTACAGTATTTATAGCGTCATAGAATCCATACTCTAAACCTACAGTTAAAAGCGGGTCTGTAGCTAAAGTCATAAGAATGCCATAAGTTAAAAAATACTTTAATTGTTCCTTTTGACTTAAACTTTCAGATTTTAATTGTTCGATTAATGGTGATACTTTCCAAATATACATAACCTTCCTTAGTAACTTAACGCCTTACTAAGCGGCGCGAAATAGTTGGCTAAAATGTGCGAGGAACGAGTGCTAGCCAACTGTTTAGCGTCCGTTAGAGTAACTTGTTATGAGTTTACACTACTAAACCATCATTAATTGCCGTAGACAAATAAGCCAGTTTAGAATTATGTGCGGCTGGCTGGAATGTACTAGTAGCTTTTGAAGTAACCTTAATTGTAGAAATTATTGCCCCCGCAATTGTAGCTAGGGGAATATCCATACCAAGAGCAAAAAAATCAATTAATGAACCAGATGCCATCCCAATAGCAATATCTTTACCACTTAAATTTAATTCAGTGGATAAATCGAATTTTCTTGTTTTTGTAAACTTTTCAGCTGTTACCACAGTCAAGTCTGAAATAACGCTAGCTAACTCAGACATTGACTTTTTGGCAGCCAATTCTGAATCTGGGGCAGTAAGCACAAGTTCATATAATGAATCTAAATGATTATGAAGATTTTTTAATTCATCTTTTCGGTTTTCTTTAAATTCTAAAATTTCATATATGTTGGTGTCTTTGTCGGGCACAGGTAAAATAGAAGCCAAATCAACTCTTATTATGTTTCGTCTTTGGTTGTAGCCGTTAGGAAAAGAACACTCACTTCCTAATTGGTGTATCACCCAGTCAACAGACTTATCTTTAACTAACTCCTTTGCCACTAGACTTTGACAAGACAAAATTGCATCTGTGACTTGGTCACCACCAAAACTTCCAGAGAAACCAACTTTAGGTCTTTCGATCGCTCCTGATTGAATTAATATATCCTCATCGGGAAGACCAATATAAACAAGATTATTACCTGGGATAACAACTTTATCCCAATACATAATATAATAACGTAGTTCCTCAGGTGAAAGGCTACGTTCCATTTTAAATCCCTGCGGAAGTCTTTGAATGATTCCCGGGGAAGCTATAACACCTCTATCCAAATTTGTACTCCAACCTTGAGAAACTCATAACAGTTTAATATGAGGCAAAATTCCTTCTTTCTACAAGCTGGGGAAAATCGTCCATAATTTTATAATGAGCAGAGACTACTTGAATGTTATCTATAGATCAATGAGTTAAAAATACTGAGCTAAGTGGTCGATGTGTGAAAGGCGGCATTATTCCTGCTTTGTCGTGGAAAGAAGGCATTAAGGTGGATTGTATAAAAACACAGATATTTCAAAATAAAGAGTAAGACTATTTTATTATTAAAATTACTTTTATTAAACTCATTTAGTCACTTAAATAAAAAACGCGACGTAGTTGCCTAAGTCGCGTTTTATCTAAATCTTAATTAACTATTGTGCGGTTAAAATATGGCAAGCATGCGTTGCATTGATTTGTTTTTCCTACGCACAACAAACTTAATAAAAGTAGTTTTAGATTTCCTGATAACCAAGCAAGGGTAGGGTATTGAAAAAACGTAATTGGTAGTCAGTTTTTTGATTATCACTTTTTGTTCTTAATGATAAAGCGATACGGTGTTCTTGTTTTTCATCAATGGCAGCAGTTGGGTAAACTAACCAGCTACGCCAAATTTGTGGTTCATCTACTCTGTGCTCAGCAAAGCTTAAGTTAATGTCCTGTTTGATAGTAAATAGATCATTATGATTATGCTCTGTATCGTTAATTTCAAAACTAAAATCAGCGAGCGGTATCGCTAAACCTAAACCCCAAGCTTTAATATAAGACTCTTTTAATGTCCAATAATCAAAAAAGCGATTACGTTGTTGTGCTTCTGGCAGTGCGAAAAGTTCATCTATTTCTTTAGATGAAAAATAACGTTCAGCAATCGCTAATACATTATTATTGCGGCCGGTGTTTTCAACATCACAACCGATATCATCTTCAAGCGTTACTGCGCAGATAATAAGATTTTTTGTATGGCTGATGTTAAAACGTAGCGGTAGTGGGCAATTAATCACTTCAGGTTTATCTTTATTACCTTTTTCAAACTGCCAATCTTGCGGTGCTACATCAGCATAATAAGATAATAAATCGCGTATGAAAGCACGAGTAATCAAGGCATCGTGTCTATCTTTAGCAAACTTATATCGTTGCTGTTTGGCCAACTCGGTAGCCGTGAGTAATGTTGAATAAGTTGATAATAGCTCATCATTACCGAGTAACTCCTCCGGTTTGGTCACCCATATATGAATTTCATTGGTAGCAAGGTCGAGCTTTTCTTTTGTTCGAGTGGAAAGTTCAGATTGAGAAAAAGAGGTCATAAAAGTATCGGTAGCTTGTGTTGTTGATTTATTGCGTTATTCACCTGGTGAGACGATATTTTATCATAAACAGTACAGAGGGTAATTCGTTTTTATGAGTTTTTTTAAGTTGTTTGATATAGCGCAAACCCGCTGTTTGTCATTAGTGATAGTAATTTATACTAACTCTTTCGTAATAGAACCGATTTATAGAAAACTGGTGGAACAGTTCAGCTCATACCTTAGTCTATAAATTAGAAAAGCTTGTATCGGGTGATTGTATTGGATTTGAAACGTGTGTATATTAGCCGCGTTAAGTGGTTTATAAACGCTTTATGCTGCGTTATTGATTTCGACAATAGAATAACTATTCTCTTCAATCAATGCCTTGCCTAAAGGCGTTTCTAGTTCCAGCTGAATCCTGCATCTTCAAGTAGAACGGGTATAATACTCTGGATAAAATGTACGAATAAAATAGATGGATGAAAATGATCAAGCAACCAAAAACTGCATCTACTCAACACGCTAACGCAACCACTACGCCAGAGATGAGAGCATTCATCCATGAATCTGACCTACCCACGGCTGTGCTTGCACGCTTATTAAAGGTTTCAGAATCTACCATCCGTAAATGGCGTAAACGAGCATCCCTTGCTGATGCGTCTAACGTACCAAAACAACTAAATACCACCTTAAGTGAAGCACAAGAGTATGTTGTGGTTGAGCTTAGAACACGCTTATTACTATCTCTTGATGAATTACTTGTGGTGTGTAAATTATTTATTAACGCCAGTGTCTCGCGTGCAGGCCTACAACGATGTCTAAAACGTCATGGTGTTTCTCGTCTTGCTGATATGGAAGTTGATGCGGAAGGTAATGGTGAGAGCAATGATGAAGATGAAACCACATCTCCTGAAGCTACAACAGTGCAAGTATTGCTAGAAGATACCCAAGCACATCAGCAACTCATTTCAGATCTTTCCCCAAAAGCAATGCGTGAAGTGTTAAACCGCGATAACGATTTGAGTGAAGATCAAGTGGTGCAAGTAAAAGTCACCCAAATACCTAATTTTTCAGACAGTTCTAAAGAACAACAATGTAAACGTCGTTTATTAATCGCCAATGATCCTAAGTCAGGTTGGGTCTACGTTGATATTTACGATGGTAATGAAAGTGAAGCCGCTAGCCGTTATATGAGCTACGTACTCACCAAAGCCCCTTTTCATATCCGCCGAATTTTAGCGGGAAATTATAATGAATTTTTAAGTCGTTTTCGTTTATTAAATGAAAGTCCTGATGAGGCAACAACATTGTTCTCATCAAAAAACTTTCACGGTAGTGATACCAAAACGGATAACGAAGATGCAAGCAAATAACAACTTTAGAGAAACCATAATGGCTAAAAAACAAAGCACATCTAATAACCCTGTAACGAATGAAGCAGACGAAAAAGCGTTTAATTCACGTTTACAAGAATGTCCTATTGCCATTGTTGGCATGGCGTCTATCTTTGCTGATGCAAAGAACTTAGAAAACTATTGGGACAACATTTTTGAATCAGTTGATGCAATTAAAGATGTACCCAGTGACCGTTGGGCAAAGGATGATTATTACTCTAGCGATCCAAAAGAGGCAGATAAAACCTATTGTAAACGTGGTGGTTTCTTACCTGAGATAGACTTCGATCCAATGGAATTTGGTTTGCCACCAAACATTTTAGAGTTAACTGATATTGCTCAGTTATTGTCTTTAGTGGTTGCACGTGAAGTATTAAACGATGCAGGTATTGGTGATGGGTCTGGTTACGATCGTGACAAAGTAGGTATTACGTTAGGTGTAGGTGGTGGACAGAAACAAATTTCTCCATTAACTTCTCGCTTGCAAGGCCCAGTATTAGAGAAAGTGTTAAAAGCGTCAGGTGTTGAAGAAGCTGATCGCGCTATGATCATTGAAAAGTTCAAAAAGGCCTATATCGGTTGGGAAGAAAACTCATTCCCAGGCATGTTAGGCAATGTTATTTCTGGTCGTATTGCTAACCGTTTTGATTTTGGTGGTACTAACTGTGTTGTTGATGCTGCTTGTGCAGGCTCGCTTGCTGCAATAAAACTGGCGATTTCTGATTTACTTGAGCACAGATCTGAAGTAATGATCTCTGGTGGCGTTTGTTGTGACAATTCACCATTTATGTATATGTCATTTTCAAAAACGCCTGCTTTTACAACAGGTGAAGACATCCGCCCATTTGATAATGATTCAAAAGGTATGATGATTGGTGAAGGCATCGGTATGATGGCTTTCAAGCGTTTGGAAGATGCTGAACGTGATGGTGATAAAGTTTACGCCGTACTTAAAGGTATTGGTACTTCAAGCGATGGTCGCTTTAAGTCAATTTATGCGCCACGCCCAGATGGTCAAGCTAAAGCGTTAAAGCGTGCTTATGAAGATGCAGGTTTTGATCCAAAAAGCTGTGGCATGATTGAAGCGCATGGTACTGGCACTAAAGCAGGTGACGCAGCAGAATTTGGCGGCTTAGTTAAACACTTCTCTCAAGATAACGAACAAAAGCAACATATCGCTTTAGGCTCTGTTAAGTCTCAAATTGGTCACGCTAAAGCGGCCGCTGGCGCAGCAGGTATGATAAAAGCGGTATTAGCCCTTCATCATAAAGTGCTACCAGCAACACTACATATCGACCAGCCTAATACCTCGTTAGACATTGAAAACAGTCCAATGTATTTAAATAGCGAAACACGTCCTTGGATGGCACGTGAAGATGGTTTACCACGTCGCGCAGGTGTCAGTTCGTTTGGTTTTGGTGGTACTAACTACCACATGGTATTAGAAGAATACTCGCCAAAAGCACAAGGTCAGTATCGCTTAAATGCAGTGCCACAAACACTTTTAGTTACAGCGGCTAACGAACAAGCATTAGTGAGTTCATTAACGGATTGGAAAACTAAATTAAGTGTTAAAGCAGATGATCAACCCTACGCTTTTAACGCCTTAGTTGTTGAAAACACTTTAACGACACCTGCGGTTGATTTAGCTCGCTGTGGTTTTGTTGCAAAAAATGCTGATGAAGCAATCAAAATGATTGAAGGTGCTTTGAAGCAATTTCAAGCCAAATCAGGTAGTGCCGTTCCTTGTGAAGAATGGTCAGTGCCAACGGGTATTTATTACCGTAAGTCTGGCTTGTCAGTTAGCGGAAAAGTGGTTGCGTTATTCTCTGGTCAAGGCTCACAATACGTAAATATGGGCCGCGAGCTTGCTTGTAACTTCCCAAGCGTAATGCAAGCTGCTGCAGATATGGATAGTGAGTTTACACAAGCAGGTTTAGGTCAATTAACCCCGACAACGTATCCAATTCCTGTATTTAGTGATGATGCACGTAAAGCGCAAGATGAAGTTTTACGTTTAACCCAACACGCACAACCTGCAATTGGCACCTTAAGTGTTGGTCTATATAAAGCGTTTACTAATGCCGGTTTTAAGGCAGACTTTACTGCGGGGCATAGCTTTGGTGAATTAACCGCTCTTTGGGCTGCTGGTGTAGTAAGTGATAGTGACTATATGATGTTAGCACGTAGTCGTGGTCAAGCAATGGCAGCACCTACAGGTGAGGCTGCAGAAGGGTTCGATGCGGGCACTATGATTGCCGTTGTCGGAAGTCCAACTGATATTGCTAATGATATTAAAGACATCAAAGATATCTCTATTGCAAACTACAACTCTAATAACCAAGTAGTTGTTGCCGGTGTAAGCACTCAAATAGCAATCGCTATCGATGAGCTGAAAGGCAAAGGCTATAAAGTCGTACCATTACCAGTGTCTGCCGCGTTCCATACGCCACTTGTGGGCCATGCTCAAAAACCATTTAGCGATGCTATCGATAACGCTAAATTTAATAAGCCTCTTGTACCTGTTTATTCAAATGGCACGGCAAAAGCGCATTCAAATAAAGCTGCGGATATTAAAAAATCACTGAAAAACCATATTTTGGAGTCAGTGCACTTTAACGAAGAAATTGACAATATTTACGCTGATGGCGGACGAGTATTTGTTGAATTCGGTCCTAAAAATGTATTAACCAAGCTTGTTGAAAATATCTTAAAAGATAAAGAAGACGTTGTTGCTATTGCCGTAAATGCTAATCCAAAGAAATCGGCTGATATGCAAATGCGTCAAGCGGCAGTGCAAATGGCGGTACTTGGTTTAGAGCTTACAGAGATTGACCCGTATTCAGCAGTTAAGCGTCCATTATCTGCACCTAAAATGTCACCACTAGCAATGAAGCTAACTGGCGCATCTTATGTTAGCCCTAAAACTAAAAAAGCATTTGATGATGCACTAAATGACGGCTGGACAATTAAACAAGCAACGTCAGTACCTGTTGCTGTGCCTGAGCCACAAGTGGTTGAAAAAATTGTTGAGAGAATCGTTGAAGTAGAACGCATTGTTGAAGTTGAGAAAATTGTTTACGTTACTTCAGATGGGAAAGTCTCTGACGGAACAGCTGCAGATGGTAGTCAAATTACTGCACCAATAACAAGTAATGCGAACGATGTAGCAAATAGTATTGAACGTAGCGTTAGTCAGTTTGTTGATCACCAACAGCAGTTATTAAACGTACATGAACAATATATGCAAGGTCCAAAAGACTATGCAAAAACCTTTGATGCAGTACTTAGCACCCAAGAAGCAGGTGAGTTACCTGAAAGCTTAGACCGTACCTTAGGTATGTATCATGACTTCCAATCAGAAACGTTGCGTGTTCATGAGCAATATTTGAATAACCAAACAGATAATATGGCAGCGATGTTATCTACTTCTGAAAGTAATGCATCGGTGACTGCTAACGTAGTTAAAACATCACCAACTGCGCCTCAAGCACCAGCTGTTAAAAGTGTAGTGACACAAGCGCCTGTTGTTAAACCAACCGCGTCAGTGGCACCTGCAACACAACCATTACCTGCCGCCGTATCTTCTCCTTTAGTAAGTGCTCCGGTAGTAAATGCGCCTGCACAATCAGTAGCAACAGCCGTTGCGATGGCGCCAGTAGCTGAAGTTTCTATCGCTGTTCCTGTACAGAAATCATCACTTGACCTTGAACGCATTCAAACAGTGATGATGGAAGTGGTTGCTGAGAAGACTGGCTATCCAACAGAAATGTTAGAACTTGAAATGGATATGGAAGCCGATTTAGGCATTGATTCAATCAAGCGCGTTGAGATATTAGGCTCAGTACAAGAAATCATTGCTGATTTACCAGAGCTTAACCCTGAAGATTTAGCTGAATTACGTACCTTAGGCGAAATCGTTGACTACATGAAGTCAAAAGCACAAGCTGCGGCTCCAAGTGCGTCAGCGAATGACAGTGCACCAGCACTTCATTTAGTTGATAGCTCAGTTGCGCCAAGCATCGATTTACAGCACATCCAAAATGTGATGATGGAAGTGGTTGCAGAGAAGACCGGTTACCCAACCGAAATGCTTGAGCTTGAAATGGACATGGAAGCTGACTTAGGTATTGATTCAATCAAACGTGTTGAAATCTTAGGTTCAGTACAAGAAATCATTAACGATTTACCAGAGCTTAACCCAGAAGACTTAGCGGAACTGCGCACCTTAGGTGAAATTGTTAACTACATGCAATCTAAAGTATCAGCGGCTCCTGTAGCGAGTGTATCAAGTGCGTCAGCGAATGAAAGTGAAAGCAGCACGCCTGCAATCGATTTAATTCACATCCAAAATGTGATGATGGAAGTGGTTGCTGAGAAAACCGGCTACCCAACTGAAATGCTTGAGCTTGAAATGGACATGGAAGCTGACTTAGGTATCGATTCAATCAAACGTGTTGAAATCCTAGGTGCTGTTCAGGAAACTATCCCTGATTTACCAGAGCTTAACCCAGAAGATTTAGCTGAGTTACGTACCTTAGGTGAAATCGTAAGTTACATGCAAAGTAAAGTATCAGTAGCGCCTGCAACAGCTTTAGCAAGTGTGCAAACTAATGTAAGTAGCGCCCCTGTAATTGATTTAGATTACATTCAATCGGTAATGATGACAGTAGTGGCAGAGAAAACTGGCTACCCAACTGAAATGCTTGAACTTGAAATGGACATGGAAGCTGACTTAGGTATCGACTCAATCAAGCGAGTTGAAATACTTGGTGCTGTTCAGGAAACTATCCCAGATTTGCCAGAACTTAATCCAGAAGATTTAGCTGAACTACGTACCTTAGGTGAAATCGTAAGTTACATGCAAAGTAAAGTATCAGTAGCGCCTGTCGCTGCTGTAGATAGTGCTTCAGCCAATGAAAGTGTGCAAATTAATGTAAGTAGCGCTCCTGCAATCAATTTAGATTACATTCAATCTGTAATGATGACAGTAGTGGCAGAGAAAACTGGCTACCCAACTGAAATGCTTGAGTTAGCCATGGATATGGAAGCAGACCTAGGTATTGACTCAATCAAACGTGTTGAAATCTTAGGTGCTGTTCAGGAAACTATTCCTGACTTACCAGAGCTTAACCCAGAAGATTTAGCTGAGTTACGTACCTTAGGTGAAATCGTAAGTTATATGCAATCTAAAGTAGCACCCGTTGCAGATGTTACGGTAGCTGCTGAAACAAATACGCTAGCGACTGAAAGTGCTCCAGCAATCGACTTAGATTACATTCAATCTGTAATGATGACAGTGGTGGCAGAGAAAACTGGCTACCCAACTGAAATGCTTGAGTTAGCCATGGATATGGAAGCAGACTTAGGTATTGACTCAATCAAACGTGTTGAAATTTTAGGTGCTGTTCAGGAAACTATTCCTGACTTACCAGAGCTTAATCCAGAAGATTTAGCTGAGTTACGTACCTTAGGTGAAATCGTAAGTTATATGCAAAGTAAAGTATCGCCAACGGATCCGACTGACCCTAAGGGGACTGGTGCTAAAGCCACTGTTCCTTCAACTGATAAGTTAGTAGAAACAGCGGTTAACTTTCAAGGCGCACCGAGTGCAACTGTTGAACTAACAGCATTATCTTCAGTGAACAAAATTGTTCAAGATGTCACCGGTGAAGGAAAACAATCAGGCGCTAACGCGTTAGTTGTTGATGATGGCAGTGGCACAGCAGTAGCGTTAAGTGCTCAACTGATTAAAGCAGGTTGGCAAGTTACGGCATTAAAACCTAATTGGGTGGTTAGCGATTCGAAAAAAGCGTTTGCTAAAGCAGTAAATGTTGTTGAAATTGGTACTAATGATAAAACACTTGATGAAGCTCAAGTAAAAGACATCATCGATAAAACAGCACAATTAGACGCAGTTATTTACTTACAAGCAGCAAATACTGTTGATGCTATCGAATACCCAGAAGCGGCAAAACAAGGCCTAATGTTAGCCTTCGTATTAGCTAAATTGTCGAATGTTAAAAAGGCAGCCAAAGCACGTGCTTCCTTTGTTGTGGTAACGCGCCAAGGTGGCGCTTTAGGATTTGCTAATGGCGATGCTGATAGTGGTACGCAACAAGTGAAGGCCGATGTTAAAGCAGACTTAGTTCAAGCGGGTTTAGCGGGCTTAGTTAAAACCATCAACCATGAATGGAACGCTGGCGAAGGCAGTGTTTTCTGTCGAATTATCGATTTATCAAGTAAATTAGCAGCAGATAAAGCAGCCACTATCATCAATGATGAGTTACTTGATATTGACGGTAGTATTGTTGAAGTCGCACATGATACCGATAACTTGAGCAATAACATTGGCTCACGTCTAACGCTATCAGGTGTTGCTACCGATAGTTATGCACTAGCGCCAATTGCTAAAGGGTCAAACACAGCAATTAACAGTGACTCGGTATTTTTGGTAAGCGGTGGCGCAAAAGGTGTTACAGCACATTGTGTTATCGAAATTGCCAAACAGTACCAAGCTAAGTTTATTTTATTAGGTCGTTCATCCTTTGATGCCAACGAGCCAAGCTGGGCACAAGGTATTAGTGATGAAGTTGCTTTGAAAAAAGCAGCGATGCAAGCATTGATTGCAAGCGGCGAAAAACCAACACCGGTTAAAGTGACACAGTTTGTACGTCCGGTATTAGCTAATCGTGAAATTGCCCAAACATTAACGGCAATTAAAGCTGCAGGTGGTCAAGCACATTACGCTGCTGCCGACGTGACGAATAGTGAAAGTGTTAGCGCTGCGGTTCAACCGTTACTAAAAACCTTAGGTCAAGGCTCTCTACAAGTAAGTGGCATCATCCATGGTGCGGGCGTATTAGCGGACAAGTTTATTGAGCAAAAAACGCTTGAAGAATTTAACGCAGTATACACAACGAAAATAGATGGTTTATTGTCTTTATTAGCAGCAACCAATGCAGAAAACATTAAGCACTTAGTGTTATTTTCATCAGCGGCCGGTTTTTACGGTAACCCAGGACAATCTGATTACTCCATCGCTAATGATATTTTAAATAAAACGGCATACCGTTTTAAAGCATTAAACCCAAGTGCTCAAGTATTAAGTTTCAACTGGGGACCTTGGGATGGTGGCATGGTAACACCAGAGCTGAAACGCATGTTTAACGACCGTGGTGTTTATATTATTCCACTTGATGCAGGCGCTAAATTATTGGTAAGTGAACTTGTTGCAGATACTAACCGTTGTGCGCAAATCCTTGTTGGTAATGACCTCTCTAAAGATAAGTCGAAGGATACAGCTAAGGATGCATCTGTAAAAAAGCCACAAGTTAGTCGCTTAACTACCCGTGTTAATAAAACGCTTTTAGCGACTAACAATACCTTTTTAGCTGACCACACAATTGGTGATGACAAAGTATTACCAACCGTGTGCGCCATTGCATGGATGAGTGATGCAGCAATGGTTGCTTATCCAGCATTTCATTATCAAGGACTAGCAAACTATAAGTTGTTTAAAGGCATCATCTTTGATGGCAGTGAAGCAACAGAATATTCAATCGATATGATTGCTCAATTTGAGGGTGAAAGCTTAGTAGTAGACACTAAAATCTCAAGTACTAATGAGCAGGGTAAACTAGTATTTCATTATGGCGCTCAGTTGACATTAGTCGCTAAAGCGCCAAGAGAAGAAGCGCCAACGGTTGAACTTATATTACCTGAAGCTTTACCTGAAGCTTTACCAGAAGCAGTACAAGCGAGCAGTGAAAATGCAAACGCTTTATATACTAATGGTACTTTATTCCACGGTGAAAGCCTGCAAGGGATTAAGGCAATACTTGAGTGTAATGAGCAAGGTCTATTATTGCATTGCCAAGTACCAGAAGTTGCAAGTATTAAGCAGGGCGATTTCCCGATTAGTCCGTTAAATAGTGCAAGCGAACACTCGAACATCTTTGCCAATGATATCGCTTATCAAGCCATGTTAGTTTGGGCTAAAAAGCAATTAGGTTTAGGTAGCTTACCGTCAAGTACACAAAGTTGGATGGTATACCGCGATGTCAGTCTTGGTGAAAACTTCTACCTTAAATTAACGGTAGTGAAAAGTTCAGGCAAAGGAAAGCAACGTGGCTCTTTAACGGCTGATATTGAAATGATTGATGACAATAATCAATTACTCAGTGTAATCAAGTCAGCTAAAGTGACCGCTAGTGCTAACTTAAATGACTTATTCCTACCTAAAAAGGCACCGAAAGCTAAACAAGGTAAAAGTGAGGCCAGTGCGTAATGGTTAATAATCATTATAAAACTGCCATTATTGGTTTAGATGCTCAGTTTGAAAATCAGCAGAGCATTCAAACCGATATTGATTGTGTTGAACGTGCGCTATACCTTGGCAAAATTTCAGGTAAGAGCCTAGGTCAAAGTGAAATATCAGACAAGGAAAATACAACACTCAATATGAGCTGTTCAGCGGCGGTTGCACGTATGGCAAGTGCTAACAAAGTGAATAGCGCTGATATCAAAGCTGTTGTGTTAATGCACGACAGTGAAAATACAGTCATTGATATTGAAAATGTTATTGTTGTTACTTCGTTAGCTAACGCACTTCAACAAATAGATGCGTTGATTGAGCAAAACTTCTTGGTAGCCTTGCTTGGTCTTAATTTACAATTTACTAGTGCGCTTAGTTTCAGCGATAAGCAACATAGCAGTGATGTTTGCCAAGAGCTGGCGACCATTTCATATGATCAAAACTTTAGCGCTTATCAAGCGTGTAGCGGTATTGCTGCATTATTATTTGCACCAGCGACGTTTGCACAAACTCATCACTGTTACGTGTATTCACGGGTAAAAGGTTTTGCCACGGGTAGTGATATAGCCAGTGTTACGGCTGCCGCGTTAGATAAAGCGCAAGTTAATGCAACAGATATTGGTTTGCTTGAAGTTTCTGCGTTATCAGATAAAGCAGCTGCGCTTGCTGAAACACAAGGTTTATTGAGCCATTATTTAATAAATGGTGCTAATGAAGCATTAATGAGTGAAGATGGAAATGCAGCATTAAACACGGCTATCTCTTGTGCACGAAGTGTTACCGGCGAAGGTGCTGGGTTTTCTGAAGTATTAGGTTTATTACGCAGCGTTATTGCGTTGCAACAACGTTATATTCCAGCCATCACTGATTGGCAACAACCTGAAGCCAGTGAACTTGAAAAATGGAAAAACTCAAGCTGTTATTTTCCAACAGAGGCACGCCCATGGTATCCACAACCTAATGGCAATGCCCACCTTGGCGCCTACAGTTGTTTAACCGTTTCAGCAAAGAATTCAGCAAATAACTCAGCAGTTAAGCATGATTATTGTCACATCATCTTGCAAGAAGAGCAGGTTGGTCTTGTCGATGGTAAACATGCTGCAAGCGATATTCGCAGTAATGGTTTTATTGCCTGTAGTGATTTACAGCTAGTATTAATTGGCGCAAATGATCTACCCACTTTATTAACCCAGTTAATTGACCTTGAAGATGAACTTGAGCTTGAAAGTAAGTCTGTGCAGAGTAAAACACTCCTTAAAGATATTGCCTTAACTCGTTTTGAACAGTCAAAAGCCAATAGTAGTCGTTATACGATTGCCTTATTGTGTGAATCGATAGAAGAATTAGCCAAAGAAATAAAACTCGCTAAAGCCGGTGTTCCTCTAACATTTTCTGATGTTAATTCTGATAAGAATAAACAGCAAGAATGGCGAACGCCAAAAGGCAGCTATTTTAGTGCTAGCCCTGTTAATGATATTGAGTCATTTACTCATTCAGCTACTCATTCAGGTAAGGATTCAACATCCACTAATAATGTTTCATTTCTATACCCAGGCATTGGTGCAACGTATGTCGGTTTAGGGCGTGATTTATTCCACCTTTTTCCTGAAATACACCAAGATGTTGCTAACTTAGCCGACGATATTGGTGCAAGTTTAAAAGATAAGTTATTAAATCCTCGCTCAATAATTCGTCCTGATTTTAAAGCATTAAAACAGCTGGATTTAAACCTTCGTGGTAAGTTGGCCGATATTGCAGAAGCTGGCGTTGGTTTTGCGTGTGTATTCACTAAAGTATTTGAAAACGTCTTTAAGGTAAAAGCAGACTTTGCTACAGGTTACAGCATGGGTGAAGTCAGTATGTATGCTGCATTGGGTGCATGGCAACAACCTGGCTTAATGAGCGCACGTTTAGCTAATTCAGATACCTTTAATCAACGTTTATGTGGTGACTTGTTAACTTTGCGTGAGCATTGGGGCTTACCTGAGCCTTCTCATACCAATGATGAACTGATTTGGGAAACCTACACCATTAAAGCAACGTTAGCTGAAGTTATCGCTGCCAGTGAAGGTGAAGAACGTGTTTATTGCACCATAGTTAATACGCCAGACAGTTTATTGCTTGGTGGTTATCCAGCCGATTGTCTACGCGTTATTAAAAAATTGGGTGTACGTGCTATGCCACTTAACATGGCAAATGCAATTCACAGTGCACCAGCAAAAATTGAATATGACGACATGGTTGAACTTTATACCATGGACGTTACTGCGCGCTTAAAAACTAAAATGTATTCAAGCTCTTGTTATTTACCCGTACCACAAATGAGCAAAGCGATTGCTCACAGTGTTGCTAAATGTTTATGTGACCGAGTAGATTTCCCCCGTTTAATTAACACCATGCATGATAAAGGTGCGCGGGTATTTATTGAAATGGGACCAGGACGCTCGTTGTGCAGCTGGGTAGATAAAATTTTAGATTTTGATGATATCAGTAAGAATGGCCTTTCTAATAAAGAGTCGAATCAAGAGCCTAATCAAGTTGCTCATAAAGCACGAGTATCAGTGCCAGTGAATGCAAAAGGCACAAGTGACGAGTTAACGTATGTAAGAGCCGTTGCAAAATTGGTTAGTCACGGGGTGAAACTAGATCTTCACCGCTTATTTAATGGCTCAATTATCGTGAAAAAGCCATAAGCTTAAAAGAAAATATAAGAGATAGTGGATATCCGACAATAAACCTCGGATATGACGCTGGTTTGCAGGGTACTTCTCTTGCAATCGTCATCCTCGAAGTGTCTAATCGGGGATCCATAGCCTAATAAATAGCGTATAAAGCGTTAAAAAAGAATATAAACTTTTCGAGGAAAGTATGGAAAATATTGCCGTAGTAGGTATTGCTAATTTATTCCCAGGATCTTCTGCACCAGAAGAATTTTGGCAGCAATTGCTGAAGAAACAGGATTGTCGCAGTAAAGCAACCAAAGAACAAATGGGTGTTGACCCTGAAAAATACACCGGAAAAAAAGGCGACACAGATAAATTTTACTGTGTGCACGGTGGTTATATTCGAGATTTCAATTTTGATGCTACCTCATTTATTCAGAACACTGCTGGTTTAACCGCACCGCTGAGTGAAGAGTACCTAAATCAACTAGATGATCTAAATAAGTGGGCATTGTATGTTACCCAACAAGCATTAACCGACGCAGGTTATTGGGGCAGTGATAAGCTTGAGCAATGTGGCGTTATTTTAGGAAACTTATCGTTTCCAACCAAATCGTCTAATCACTTATTTATGCCGTTGTATCACCAAGTTGTCGATAACGCATTAAAAGCCGGTATAGATAAAGATTTTCAGTTAAGTCATTTTTCTGATACTGAAATAGCAAGCAACAATATTCATCCAGATAATGCGCTGGTAGCGGGTTATCCTGCGGCGCTTTTAGCGAAAGCTGCAGGTCTTGGTGGTACACACTTTGCGCTTGACGCAGCCTGTGCATCAAGCTGTTATTCGGTTAAATTGGCTTGTGATTACTTGCATACCGGTAAAGCTGACATGATGTTAGCAGGCGCAGTGTCTGGCTCTGATCCTATGTTTGTTAATATGGGATTCTCTATTTTTCAAGCCTACCAAGCTAACAATATTCATGCTCCGTTTGATAAAAACTCTCAGGGCTTATTTGCTGGAGAAGGCGCTGGCATGATGGTCTTAAAACGCCATAGTGATGCGGTACGTGATGGCGATAAAATTCACGCCATTATCAAAGGCGGTGCTTTATCAAATGACGGTAAAGGTGAATTTGTCCTTAGTCCAAATACCAAAGGACAAGTGCTGGTTTATGAACGTGCTTATGAAGATGCGGCAGTTGACCCTCGTGATGTAGATTACATTGAATGTCATGCTACGGGCACACCAAAAGGCGATAACGTAGAGCTTGGCTCTATGGATACATTCTTTAGTCGCTTCCCAAGAGAAAACGGCAATAAGCCTTTGCTTGGCTCAGTAAAGTCTAACTTAGGCCACTTACTTACCGCGGCAGGTATGCCGGGTATGACTAAAGCTATTTGGGCACTCAATGAAGCAAAAATTCCCGCAACCATTAACTTAAACGAGCCATTAAGCTCTAAAAAAGGTTACTTAGGCGGCGCACAAATGCCAACAGACACTATCGATTGGCCCGTACCTTTAAAGAAAGCTAACACAGCAAGCAAGCCAAGAACCGCTGGTGTGAGTGTATTTGGTTTTGGTGGCTCTAATGCCCACTTAGTTTTACAACAGCCTACACAGCAACTTGAACCAATCACGGTAAAAGCCAAAAAACGTGAGCCGCTTGCCATTATTGGTATGGATGCTCATTTTGGTGGCGCTGAAGATCTTGCTAGTTTTAAAACGGTTATCGAAACTAACGGTAATACTTTTAGAGAATTACCGACGAATCGTTGGAAAGGCATTAATCACGATACTGATGTAATGAATGCCTTGCAGCTTATTAAAGCACCTCAAGGCGGCTATGTTGAAAACTTTGATATTGATTTTTTACGTTTCAAAGTGCCACCTAACGAGCAAGACTGTTTAATTCCCCAGCAACTGATGATGATGAAAGTTGCTGATAATGCAGCGAAAGATGCAGGACTGAAAGAAGGTAGCAACGTTGCGGTACTTGTTGCTATGGGTATTGAACTAGAGCTGCATCAATACCGAGGTCGCGTTAACTTAAGCACACAAATTGAAGAAAGTTTATTACAACAAGGCGTTACGCTTACGTCTGAGCAACGTGAAACCTTAACCAATATCGCTAAAGATGGCGTTGCTCATGCGGCGCAGCTTAATCAATATACCTCGTTTATTGGCAATATTATGGCGTCACGTATTTCAGCCTTATGGGACTTTACGGGCCCAGCGATAACGCTTTCTGCGGAAGAAAACTCAGTCTATCGTTGTGTAGAATTGGCTGAAAACTTATTCCAAACATCAGACATCGATGCCGTGATCATTGCCTCGGTTGATTTAGCTGGTTCAGTAGAAAACATTACCTTAAGACAACACTATGGAGCAGTAAATAAGGGCCCAGTCTCAACAAATTCAGCAACCTCAGAAAATGTACTTGACCAAAATACATGGAAAGTAGGTGAAGGGGCAGGTGCATTTGTAGTTAAACCCCTGTCTAAAGTAATCCAAGTTGCTGAGCAAAGTATTTATGCCACCATAGATGGTGTTAGTTTTGCCAATGGTAAAGATGCTGCTGCCATCACTAAAGCTGCAATCGCTTCCCTGAACATTGCAGGGCTTAACAGCGCAGATATTACCAGTGTTGAAGCACATGCCAGTGGTTTTAGTGCTGAGAATACAGCAGAAGCTCAAGCGCTACCTGCATTGTATGCAGGCAAAGCGATTAGCAGTGTTAAAAGTAATATTGGTCATACGTTTAATGCCAGTGGTGTTGCCAGTATTATCAAAACAGCGCTGCTTTTAGATGACCAATCTTCTAAAGCTTCCGATGTTGCGTCTCACATAGCAGTCAATGGCTTAGGTAAAGACGAAAGCTGTGCGCACCTTATTTTGTCATCGAGCAAGTTAGCCCATCAAGCAGCACCAGCGCCAACAGGCAAGCAACGCCCTAAATTAATAAAAAATATTAGCTTAGGTGGCAAGGCCATTTTTGCAGACATCATTGCCAACGTTAAAGCACCGGCAATGGCGGCGATTAAACAAGCTTTTACTAAGCAACCATTACGTCAGGTTAAACAGACGGTTAATGTCATGAACATTAAACCTAAGCTTTCTGAAGTTAAGGTATCTGAAGCAAAGGCTTCTGAAGTTCAGTTATCCCAAGCCACACAGCAAACTAATTTATCTAGTCAAGCTCATACACGATCAACGGTCGTTACTGGAGTACAAGTGAAGAAAGTTACTAATACCGCTATTGCAAATAAGCAAAGCAAAAGGCAAGTACCTGCAGGTGTTAAACATCAAGCAAGTAAAGAAATTTTCCAAGAAACAGCCACACATCAAGCTTTTTTAAATACTCGCCAAATGGCAGGTCAGCAGATTTCTAAATTGATTGAAATGCAAGCAAACGTTAGTTCACATACCACGGTAGAAAGGTCAGCTTATGTTTCAACATCAACTGCAAGCGCAGCTGAGCCGGTAAATGAACGTGCTCATGCACCTGAACTTTCGGTTGTCTCTTCAAATGTACAAGCTGCGAATGAAAGCTGGGCAAATGAATCAGGCTTTAAAATCAAAGGCCCTGCAGGTTATAGCTATCCACCATTACAACTTGAAGAGCGCTTTAATAAGCCTCAAGAAATTATTTGGGACACTGCCGATTTAGTTGAATTTGCTGAAGGTGATATCGCTAAAGTTTTTGGTGACGAATTCAAAATTATCGACAGCTATTCACGTCGTGTACGTTTACCTACCACAGATTATTTATTGGTATCGCGTGTTACTGAGCTTGAAGCCACTGTAAATGAATATAAAAAATCATACATGTGCACTGAGTATGATATTCCCGTTGATGCGCCGTTTCTTATCGATGGTCAAATCCCTTGGTCAGTATCGGTTGAATCAGGCCAATGTGATTTATTATTAATTTCTTATATTGGCATTGATTTTCAAGCCAAAGGTGAACGTGTTTATCGTTTACTGGATTGTGAATTAACTTTCTTAGAAGAAATGGCTTTTGGTGGTGAAACACTGCGTTATGAAATCCATATCGACTCATATGCGAGAAACGGCGAGCAATTGTTATTCTTCTTTCACTACGATTGTTATGTTGGTGATAAAAAAGTACTCATCATGCGTAATGGTTGTGCGGGCTTCTTCACTGATGAAGAGCTTGCTGATGGCAAGGGCGTAATCTTAAATGATAAAGATAAAGCTGAATTAGCCAATGCCGTTAAAAGTGATTTTACACCATTAATAACTAATGTTGATAAAGCGAAACAAGCCAAGCAGCATTTCGATTACGTTGACATGATGAAATTGGTTGATGGTGATGTCGCGGGTTGTTTTGGTGAAGAATATAACCAACAAGGTCGTAACCCATCATTAAAGTTCTCGTCGAAGAAATTCTTAATGATAGAGCGCATTACTAAAATTGATGCAAAAGGCGGCCATTGGGGCTTAGGTTTGCTAGAAGGTCAAAAAGACTTAGACCCACAGCATTGGTATTTCCCATGTCACTTTAAAGGTGACCAAGTGATGGCCGGCTCATTAATGAGTGAAGGTTGTGGTCAAATGGCGATGTTCTTAATGCTTAAATTAGGCATGCATGCGAATGTAAATAACGCACGTTTCCAGCCTATGCCAGGTGAGTCGCAAACCGTACGTTGTCGTGGCCAAGTATTGCCACAACACAATACGTTAACGTATCGTATGGAAGTAACCGCAATGGGCATGCAGCCTTACCCATTCTTAAAAGCGAATATCGAAATTATTCTTGATGGTAAAGCGGTTGTTGATTTTAAAAACTTATCAGTGATGATCACTGAACAAGATGATAACTCACCCTATCCGGTAACTTTACCTGACAATGTTAAGCTTAAATCTCGTAACATGAAGTCAGTAACAACAAGTGCTGCAGTACACAGTGTTGATGCTAACCTTGAACTGGATGAACGTGGCGTAGCGCCATTTAAACATCCTGAACGTGCTTTAATGAAAGTTGTGTCTGATTTATCTGCGCCAAAAGAGAAAGGCGTAACACCTATTCAGCATTTTGAAGCGCCAATGGTAGCGGGACAAAATCGTGTGCCTAACCAAGCACCATTTACCCCATGGCACATGTTTGAATTTGCTACGGGTAATATTTCTAAATGTTTTGGTCCTGATTTTGACGTGTACAAAGGACGTATTCCACCGCGCACGCCATGTGGTGATTTACAAGTAGTGACACAAGTTGTCGAAGTGCAAGGTGAGCGTTTAGATCTTAAAAAGACTTCTAGCTGCATCGCAGAATACTATGTGCCAAGTGATGCATGGTACTTCACAAAAAATAGTGTGAATAACTGGATGCCTTATTCACTCATCATGGAAATTGCCTTACAACCTAATGGCTTTATTTCGGGTTATATGGGCACCACGCTTAAATACCCAGAAAAAGATCTGTTCTTCCGCAACCTTGATGGCAGCGGTGACTTAATTAAACAGGTAGATTTACGTGATAAAACTATTGTTAATAAGTCGGTATTATTAAGCACTACTATGGCTGGCGGTATGATAGTACAAAGCTTCACTTTTGAGCTGTATGTTAAAAATGAAAGTGCTGCTGCTCAGTCATTAGAAAGTCATGACTTGTTCTACAAAGGTACGGCCGTTTTTGGTTACTTTGGTGCAGATGCGTTAACTAACCAATTAGGTATCGATAACGGTAAAGTAACTCACCCTTGGTTTGTTGATAACAATACACCTAAATCAGATATTAAGGTGATTGATCTTAGTAATTCAAATCTACCTCTATACCAAGCGCCATTGAACAAACCGCATTATAAATTAGCGGGTGGTCAAATGAACTTTATTGATACCGTTTCAATCGTTGAAGGCGGCGGTAAAGCGAGTGTTGCGTATGTTTATGGTGAAAGAACTATTGATGCAACCGATTGGTTCTTCCGTTATCACTTCCATCAAGATCCAGTAATGCCAGGCTCATTGGGTGTTGAAGCGGTTATCGAATTAATGCAAACCTATGCACTAGAAAATGATTTAGGTAAGCAATTTACTAACCCAAGATTTATCGCACCAGCAACTTTGGTTAAATGGAAATATCGTGGTCAAATTACGCCGTTAAACAAACAAATGTCATTAGATGTGCATATTACGGATATCGTCAAAACCGCCGGAGCTGACGGGAAAGGTGAAGTACGTTTGATTGGCGATGCGAACTTGTCTAAAGATGGCCTAAGAATATACGAAGTAAAAGATATTGTATTGTCTATCGTAGAAGCGTAGTGATTAAATATAAAACTGGATACAGGACAATATGCTCCATGCATTGTCTATTAAGTGGCATCCGTGCCACGTCCGACAAGTGATTTCGGGTATGACGTAAATAGGTAGATAGTTTACTTAATAGTGAGACATTAGCCTCTCAACCGTCATTCCCGTATTGTCTTGGCGGGAATCCACTGTCACTAATGCGCAATAATCAGTTATCAAGGAAGATAATATGAAACAACCCTGTGTGTATATCTTAGCAAGTGAAAAGAATGGCACTTTATATGTTGGAGTAACTAGTAATTTAGTAAAACGTATTTGGCAGCATAAGAATCATGTTGTAAGTGGCTTTAGCGAGAAACACGAAGTAAAGCGACTAGTATATTTTGAGCAACTTGATGATATGGTCAATGCAATTACCCGTGAAAAAGTATTAAAAAAATGGAATCGGGCTTGGAAGATTAGATTAATAGAAAAGACAAATCTCAATTGGAATGATCTGTACGATGATATTGTATAGCTAGAAAATGTATACAGGACAATATGCTCCATGCATTGTCTATTAAGTGGCATCCGTGCCATGTCCGACAAGAGACTTCGGGTATGACGATAAACGTGAGATTTAGATCATAGGAAGCGGTGTACTGAAAAGGTTAATAATCAAGCCTCTCAACCGTCATTCCCGCGTTGTCTTGGCGGGAATCCATCGGTTTGATATACATGAATAACAATGGATACCCGACTAGCAACTTCGGGTATGACAGTAATAATAAAAGAATTAGGAAAGAATATGTCAAACATCGATTTTAATAATGCCAGAGCTATTGATTGGGCTTGGAAAGTTAACGCGAACGACGTTAACAGTAACGACGTGCAAATAAAGTCAGCGTTAATGGATTTAGCAAAGCCGGTTTATGTCGCAAAATCTGCTAATGGTTTTGGAGTGGTAAACACTACCGCAGCTACGGGTGATACTGATGTAGTCGCTTTTGCTCAAAAACTTACTCCGCAAGATTTAGGTGATGATGCTTTTAAAAAGCAGCATGGCGTTAAATACGCATACCATGGCGGCGCTATGGCGAATGGCATCGCCTCCGTTGAATTAGTCGTTGCTTTAGGTAAAGCTGGATTTTTATGTTCATTCGGCGCAGCAGGTTTAGTACCTGATGCGGTGGAAGATGCGATTAAACGTATTCAAGCAGAATTACCAAACGGACCTTATGCGGTGAACTTGATTCATGCACCTGCAGAAGAAGCATTAGAGCGTGGCGCCGTTGAACGATTTTTAAAACTTGGCGTTAAAACCGTTGAAGCTTCAGCTTACTTAGGGTTAACCGAGCATATTGTTTGGTATCGTTTAGCGGGTTTAAGTGAAAATAGCGATGGTAGCGTTAATATTGGTAACAAGGTAATTGCTAAAGTATCTCGTACGGAAGTAGGGCGACGCTTTATGGAGCCTGCGCCGCAAAAGCTAGTTGATAAACTGCTTAGCCAAGGCAAGATAACCCAAGAACAAGCAGAGCTGTCAAAACGCGTGCCTATGGCTGATGACATTACCGCAGAAGCGGATTCAGGCGGTCATACTGATAATCGACCTTTCTTAACCTTATTGCCGACTATCATAGCGCTTCGTGATGAAGTTCAAGCACAATATAATTTCTCTCCAGCATTACGCGTTGGTGCTGGCGGTGGAATTGGTACCCCAGAATCAGCGTTAGCTGCATTTAATATGGGCTCAGCTTATATTGTACTTGGCTCAGTAAACCAAGCCTGTGTAGAGGCGGGTGCTTCAGAACATACTCGCAAGTTATTAGCGGGCGTAGAAATGGCTGATGTGACTATGGCTCCTGCAGCAGATATGTTTGAAATGGGCGTAAAGTTGCAAGTAGTTAAGCGTGGTTCAATGTTCGCCATGCGAGCGAAGAAGCTTTACGAGCTATACATTAACTATGACTCAATTGAAGCTATTCCGGCTGATGAACGTCTTAAGATTGAAAAACAAATATTTCGCTCTAATCTTGATGATGTTTGGGCAGGTACTGAAGCCTTTTTCACTGAACGTGATCCTGAAATGTTAGCGCGAGCACAATCTAGCCCTAAACGTAAAATGGCGCTAATTTTCCGTTGGTATTTAGGATTAAGCTCTCGCTGGTCAAATACTGGCGAAAAAGGCCGAGAAATGGATTACCAAATTTGGGCAGGTCCAAGTTTAGGCGCCTTTAATAGCTGGGTAAAAGGTACGTATTTAGAAGACTATACTCGCCGTTATGCAGTAGATGTAGCCTTGCATATGTTAAAAGGTGCTGCCTACTTACAACGAGTTAATCAGCTCAAACTACAAGGTGTTAGCTTAAGCACTGAGCTGGCTGGCTATCGTAGCGAAGATTAGTTTTACTGTATTAAAAGTTAAGGCTTAAGAGGAAATTAGATGTCAACATGTACTGAATTTGCAGTTTTTGAGGTTGAAGAAGCGAACTTAGCACGCGTTCTCGCGTTAAGTGAGTCACTATTTATTGAAATAAATGCTGAGCAAGAAAATATTATTGCTCACGAAATATTAGTGAAAACTGATAATGCAGAAGAGTTATGTTGGCATCTTACTTGGGTAAACATTGAAGCCGTAGAGGCAAGTTCAACTAAATGGTCAACCTATCCAAGTGCAGCAGAAATAGAGCGTTTGGTTGGTAAAAAACTCTATTATGGCCACTTTGTTGGAGTTATTGGAAAGTAACCCCAAAGCCAAAGCCAAAGCCAAAGCCAAAGTCAAAGCCAAAGAGTAAAGTAAAAGCAAACAACGGTGCAACGAGAAGAAGGTGTCTTTAATGCTTTTCTTTCGTTACCTATATCCCTGTATTAAGGGGCATTAGGGCAGGTTGCTTGTTAAGTATAATTAACGTTGTATTTGACTTGAATGAAATCATTGGCAAAGGCAACAGACTCAGCATTGTCGAGTTTAACGCTATGATTTAATTTTCCAAACAAAGGAATGCCTGAGCCAAGCAGTACAGGAGCTCTGGTAATAATCATTTCATTAATAAGCTTTAAATTAATAAACGAGGTAATGGTTGCGCCGCCATCAATGTAGGCATGCTTTAGCCCTTGCTCAGACAGCTTATCAACTAATGCTTGAATATCACCTGCGACCATTTCAACTTTCCCCGCTAAGTTTGCAGGGGGTTGGGTGAGTGAATTACTCAAAGCATAGATTTTAATGTCACGATAAGGCCATTGCTCGGCTGGAATATCAAAACTTGAGATCACTTCCATACACTTACGGCCCATGATCATACAATCAACAGAATTGATAAAATCAGCAAAACCCATATCTAAATTTTCACCCATATCAGCATCAGTATTACCGGCCGTATGTAACCAATCAACTCCACCATCGGGTGTTGCTATATAACCATCTGCGCTTGTTGCAATATATACAGAACATTTCATAAACATGTACTCCTTGTTTAGTTTTTGCTAACGACTACCCTCTGAAACAATAACAGGTAAATCCATACAGCCATAATCAACACCGGCCTGACTTAATACGCAGGTTAATTGTCCTCTATGGTGAGCTTGATGATTAAAAATATGCTGAGTAACATCTGCAACCGCTTTGGTTATAGCTGCGCCTTCAGTAGTGGTGTAAGTAATAAACCTATCACAATCCCCTTCGGTTAAATTATCGCAATAGTGGATAATTAGCTTATCAACCTGCGCTCTTAACGAGGCAATGTCTCGTAAGTTATGGTGATAAATATCTTGTGGTGAAACAGGCTCTGGAAAGTCTGATAAATCTAATGGCGACAGTTTAGCTATATTATTTGAAGCTAAACGGCCTATTAAAATTAAATCACCAAACAGAATATGATTCCAATAGTTGATGATATTTGGGAAAAATGAGTGGGTGTCTTCTTCTAATGTATCACTTGATAGTGTCAGACAAATATCCATCAATTGGCTGTTCATCCGCTGATTATAAAGCGACATCATTTTAAAGTTTTTCGATAAACTCAATTAAATTTCCTCAAGTTAGTTATCTTGTTTATTACTCAGAGCAAAAAATTAATTAGATGGCCGACAGCAGCCAAATATTTTCACTCGCATTACATTGTCCCTTTAAACCACCAGGTACCTCTATTTGTTTGAGCAGGCTCAAGCTGTATTTATCCGAGTAATACTGCTTAACGTCATCAGGACTAATCGAAAAAGGAGGACCTTCCATCACTGTTTGGTCATATTCAAAGGTAAGTAGCAGTTGTGGCGCAATACGGGTGATTTCAAGTAAATGTGATCTATATTTCTTACGCATCTGATCTGGTAAGGCAACCAACGCAGCTCTGTCATAAATGGCATCAACGCCGCCTAATATTTCAGAAGATAGATCGAAAATATCGCCAACAAATATATCGATATTTTCTGCACTATAACAGTCTAAATTTCCTAATGTAGAAATTCTTGGCTCTACGCCAAGTTCAATAAATAGCTGCTCTACGGCTGGCTTATTTAGCTCAGCTCCGGCAACTCGATAACCTTTAGAGAGTAACCAGGCAATATCAAGCGTTTTACCACATAAGGGTAAAAATAGTCGATCACCTTCAGCCAAAGAAAGCACATTGATATATTCTGCTAATAGCGGGTTAACTGCACGTTGATGAAACCCTATTTCATTGCTTTCCCATAGTTGATGCCAAAAATTTGAATCCATTTCTATACCTCTTAGCTATTTCAGTCATTTACTAATTCCTAGCACCCTAACAGTGACTTCAACAAATCAACAACTTAAGTTGTTAGCTATCGAAGGTGAAGAGTACTTTGTAGTAGATGTCTAGTCGTTAAATATGAACGTCATTTGCTTAAACAATAGCATTAAGTCGTCGCTAAATACCACAAAGAAGAAATGAGTAACCCCAAATAAGTAATGTGATTTTCAGGCGTTTTTTGTCAAAGCGGCGCGATAACAATATTAACAGTTGTGCATAACCTATCCGACTTAGAGATTATAACCAAAGTTATTAAACATCAATAAGTTGACATAAATTATGAATGTTTTGTGGGGTATGTAATGGAGAGCCCGCGGGGTTTTATTGAGGTCTCCATCACTATTTTTTGTTCTTGAGGCAATTATTTATATTTTGCTCTTTATCAAAAAGATTGGATTATTCAACTATGGCTGTTTGACTTGTCCCTGAACCACCCGTTATTGGTGACCAATGTGACGATCGTACCTTCCATTTTCCCGCTTCTTTAGTATATATCTGACTAACTCGAGTTCTATAATTACTGACCGCAGGACTTCCTTTTGGAGTCATAGAGCCCTCTGAATAATAGTGAGCTAATGCAACCTTATCAGGCACTAAAATGGTCACTTGAATATGTTTAACATCGATATTGAAAGAGTCATATTCTTCTAACCGACCATCGGCTTTAACATTTTGAATCAATCCGCCACTAGACCAGAACTCCATAGCACCATCTTTAGAATAAGTCCCTCCAGGTACTTTGAGGTTTTCTTTAACATAAGCATTATCGTTTACGATAGTATTTTTGACCTCTTGCTCGGTCGCAATCGCTGTCTGAGTGAATGTACCAGCGAGAACTAACAATCCAATTAGTGTTATGAATCGTTTTTTCATTATTGTTTCTCCTAGGATCTGAATTATAGAATTATCATTATGATAACTTAGGTCTTCAGCGCATTTTCAAAGACAAACCCACTAAAGCTCGTGTTGAAGTATAGGCGAACATATACCAATTGCTTGGGGTCTTGGCCAATGTTGGAGTCGAGTTCTTAAAGCTTAATAGAAAAATAGTGGAGTGTTACTTGATTTGAGATTAAGCGGAATTGCTTGCTATGCCTGCCTAAAGGCATTTCTAATTCCAGCTGAATTCTGCATTTTCAAGGGGAGCGGGTATATGATGCTAACGCTTACTATCAAAGCGCTAGCATTTAAGATAATTTGCATCACACTTAGTCATTATTAACTTTTGTCGGAGGTATGGCATACGTGCCAATAACATGGGCTACTGGCTCTGCTTCACCATCGGAATATAACTCAACCTCGCCAACCACAAGGGTTCTTCCGACTTTTATCAGTGAACACTTACCGATAATATCCTTTTGCGCTGAAGGTTTACGAAGAAAGTTAATCGTTAAATTCGTTGTGACAGCGAGTGGCACCAGTCCAATTTCGCCAAGAATTGCCACGTATAAAGCTACATCAGCAGTGGTCATCATTACGGGGCCAGAGACAGTGCCACCGGGACGCAATTCATCTTGTCCTACAGTGTGCCTAACGATCGCTCCTCGATTGCCAACTTCATCAATCGAGCATTTGGTTTGAGGGAATTCAGAGTGTAGGAACTCGGTAAGTTCTTCTTTTGAAATCATGATTCGCCTTTTATAAAGTTGGTTAAATGTTTAGTGAAATGGAAAGGCTTAAGGAGTAAAAGTGCCATTTTATCTTTTAGCGAAGTAATTATTAAAAAGCTTCATCTTCGCTATAAACATTCACGGTAAGCTCACCATCAATACTTTCAGAAATAATAAAATTTATCGGTCTACAGCACACTTGGCAATCTTCAATATACTGCTGGTCCATCTCGGATGAATCAATGAGCACTCTAATCGCTTCGCCGCAGTAGGGACAGCCAATATTTTTCTCAGATAATTGGTTCAATTTCATCGATAAATTCCTTGTTTCAAATAAAGTCATCGTTAGCAATAATTACCACACAATGTTTTTTAACATATGTTTTATTTTTGCATTAGTTCAGAAAGTTTTCTTCCATCATATCGAGCACTTGGACAATACTAACATTTTTCAATTCATGCTCAGTTGACGAGTGAACCACACCGGCTTTATCACCTAGGGCAATGTCGACTAAATCAGGCTTGCTATCATGAAGTACCAAGACAATTTTCTTATTGATAGCGATACAATCTATTGTTATTGCATCAGAGTTCATGCCTTGCTTACGTAATGTTTTGTCCATTATGCCCATGAGGGTATCAACATTTTTATTACGGTCATAAAATATATCATTGGCTTTGGCGACTATTTCAGAGAGTTCTTTTAAGGTTTCTTTCATCATATTCTTATAGGTAAAGGGTTTGATTGGATAGGCATATCATTATTTTATTACTGTAAACTAGCGAGCATTTAAAATCTATCAGCATGTTCGGTGATTATTTACTCTTGTGGAAACTGACCATGACAGTTTGGGTTTGTTGTCTAGTGTTGATTTACATATCGATACTGGTTAGTTGTTTTGAGACCCTTTATACTTCGACCATCTTTTTTACAGAATAAGTATAATAATTATGATAAAAAAAATTGGATTATCGCTTTTATCGGCAGCAGTGCTGGTAGGTTGTGTTGCAACAACTTCTGATGACTCTTCAGAAGGCACCTCTTCAAAGATTAGCTCTTCACAGAGTAATAGCGCCCAAGACATTAGTGCAAGCTACGACAGCATTAATACTGCGCAATTAATTGAACATGTAAAAGTATTATCTTCTGATAAATTTGGTGGACGTGCGCCATCAAGCGAAGGTGAAAAACTTACCCTTGAATATTTAACTGAACAGTTTACTGCTATTGGCTTTAAGCCAGGTAATGGTGACAGTTTTTTACAAGAAGTACCGTTAGTCTCAATTGAAGCGTCAAGCGATATGACATTGTCTATTGGTGGTAAAAACTACCAGCATGGCACTGATATGGTCATGGGTAGTGCTCGAATCAGTGAATTAGAACAGCTTAAAAATTCTGAGCTTGTTTTTGTTGGTTACGGTGTTAATGCGCCAGAATACGACTGGAACGATTATAAAGATCTTGATGTTAAGGGTAAAACGGTTGTTATTTTAGTTAACGACCCTGGTTTTGCTACCCAAGATCCTGATGTTTTTAATGGTAATGCGATGACTTATTATGGTCGTTGGACTTACAAATATGAAGAAGCAAGCCGTCAGGGCGCTGAAGGGGCAATTATCATTCATGAAACTGCACCAGCTTCATATGGCTGGTCGGTAGTGAAAAACTCTTGGACTGGTCCTCAATTTAGTTTTCAACGTGACGATTTAAATAAAGGTCGTGTTGCAGTGGAAGGTTGGGTTAACAGTACTGTTGCCGCTGAGTTATTTGCAAAAGCAGGTCTAGATTTTGATCAAATGAAAGAGCGTGCTGCTCAAGGCAGTTTCAATGTTGATATGGGTGATTTAGATGCCTCTATTACCGTTAAAAATACTATCAAAAATTCAATTTCATATAACTTTATTGCAACTTTACCTGGTCAAAAACAAGCAGATGAGCATATTTTATACTCAGCTCATTGGGATCATCTAGGTACTGATTTAACTAAAACAGGCGACCAAATTTATAACGGTGCTCGTGATAATGCGACCGGCACTGCCGCCTTGATTGAAGTGGCTGAAGCTTTTGCAAAACTACCTAATAGACCTGAGCGCTCAATAACATTCTTAGCCGTAACGGCAGAAGAGCAGGGCTTACTTGGTTCTAAGTTCTATGCAGCAAACCCAGTAATTCCAGCAGCTAAAACAGTGGCTAATATTAATATGGATGCACTAAATGCCAATGGTAAGAGTAAAGATGTAGCGGTATATGGTTTAGGGCAATCTGAACTTGATAACTTTTTAACGAAAGCGGCTGTAAAACAAAACCGTATAATTTCGGGTGATCCAAGACCAGCGGCAGGCATTTACTATCGCTCTGATCATTTCGCTTTTGCAAACGTTGGTATTCCTGCGTTATATGCAAAAGGTGGCTCTATACCGGCTGATCAAGCAACGGCAGATTTAAGAGCTAAGTTAGACCCAATTCTTAGTAAGTGTTATCACGGTCTTTGTGATGAATATACGCAAGATTGGGATTTAACGGGCGCTGTCGAAGATATGCAATTATTCTTTGAAATTGGCGTTGAATTATCTGAATCAGATGTTTGGCCACAATGGAGCAAAACGTCTGAATTCAAGCGTTAAAAGTAAAGGTAAAATCAGCGTTTAACGTCAAGCGGTAGTGCTGTAAAGCATTACCGCTTTTTTGTGGCTGTTTCAAACTGATCAGTTTACTGACAAAGCTCAGCCAGTTTGGCTTGAGTCAGTTGTTGTAAATCTTGTGGGCTTAACTCTATCTCCAAACCTCTTTTACCGGCGCTAACAAACACCGTAGTAAATTGGTCTGCTGATGAATCAATAAAAGTACTCAAACGCTTTTTTTGTCCCAGTGGACTAACACCACCTAGTACATAACCAGTAGAACGTTCAACATCGGTTTTTAATGCCATAGTGGCTTTTTTACCACCATATGTTTTAGCAATTAACTTCATACTTAACATTGCCGACACAGGTATTATTGCAACGACCAGCGCTTTATTATCAACACTCACCACTAAAGTTTTAAAAACTCTTTCGCTTGATATACCGAGCTTTTTTGCTGCTTCATCTCCATAGGATTCACTTGCTGCATCATGTGAATATTCATGAACTTGATAAATAATTTTATTCTTCTTGGCGGCATTAATTCCTGGTGTCATATCAACTTCCTAGGTCACCATTAGGTGTGGGTATTATTGGTCGTAATCATATAGAACATATTCACATTTAACATATTGCATTTGCAAGAAGAATACTCTCATAAATATGTCTTTAATTTTGATAAATATCAGTGCGCTAGATCATCCTTTTATTATGATAATTTTAGTAAAGTAATTCTACAAAGCTCAGAGATTACAATTGGCTTAACGTTTAGCAACGATAGCTGAGTTTCGCAACTGATGAACTTAGAATTTTTAGGCAGGGATATCTTGTTACATACTAAAACACCAGAGCTTAACTTAATAGTTAAAGATATTATGCAATCTAGTATCTTAACGTGTCCGCCTGAGACAAAGATCAATGTTGCTGCTAATCGTATGAGAGCACGTAATATAAGCTCAATTATTATTAAAAGTAACCTTACTCTTGGTATATGGACTGAATCAGATTGCCGTAAAATTGATTTTAGCGATCAAGAACAATTTAATGTAAGCATTAGCGAGTTAATGAACTCACCTGTGCTAACGATTAAGCAAGATGTTCCGGTTAATGAGTTAGCTATTAAGTTTCGACATCACGGCGTTAGACACTTTGTTGTAGTTGATACTGATAACCTCCCAGTGGGTATAGTCAGTCAAACGGATGTGATTAAAAACCAAGGTATAGAGCATTATTTACAAGCAAAGCTTGTCGTTAACAGCTATAAAAAAAGCCAACAATTACTGCAACATGATTGCCGTTTAGACAATGTAGCAGAGCAAATGAAAAAAAATGAGTGTTCGTCTACACTCATTTTCAATAGTGAATTAAAGCAATATGGTATTGTCACTGAACGTGATTTACTGAGCCTACTCGCTCGGGGTGAATGTACTAAAAAGGCTGCTTGGCATCATGCAAATTATCCACTAAAAACTATTCATGCCCAAAGTTCCCTTTATTCAGCTTACCAGCAATTAATCAGCAACAATATTCGTCATTTGGCGGTGTCTGATGATAATGGAGCCATCATTGGTACTTTATCAATGGACAACATTATGTCCGATATTGAATTGGCTTACGTTGAAGAGTTACACCAAATAGTCCAACAAAGAGATATCGCCCTTAAAGAATCAAAAAAACATTTGTTGGTAGCTGAAAAAATTATAGAAGCCTCGTTAGATGGCATTATGATCACAAATGAACGGGGCAACATTCTCTCAGTTAACCCCGCGTTTACTCGCGTGACCGGCTATCAAGAAATTGAGGTGTTAGGGCAGAATTCAAAGATATTAAGCTCAGGCAGACATCCTAGTGATTTTTATCAAAAGCTTTGGTTGAGCATTTTAGAGAAAGGCGTTTGGCAGGGAGAGATTTGGAACAAACGTAAGAATAATGAAATATATCCTCAATGGCTGACTATCATTGAAATTAGTTAGGGTGCTGACAACAATAAAGTTTTTGCCGCTATTTTTAGCGATATTAGTGAAAGAAAGCTTGCTGAAAAGCGTATCGAAAATTTAGCTTTTTATGATGAACTTACTCAACTACCCAATCGTAGACTCTTTTTTGATCGTGTTGAAATGGCGCTAGCAACAGCACATCGAAAAAGTAATAAAATGGCTCTTTTTTTTATTGATTTAGATTATTTTAAAGAGGTTAATGACAATTTTGGTCATCGTATTGGCGATCAGTTATTACAAAGTTTCGCTAAGCGTTTGACTGAAAGCTCAAAAGAAGGGGATACCGTTGCCCGTATTGGCGGAGACGAATTTACCTTGTTGCTAACAGATATGCGTGAAGTAGAGCATATATGTAAAGCCTGCAATCGTATCGTTGAAAAACTTCGTCAGCCTTATCATATTGAAGGTCATGCACTTAATATAACAACTTCTATTGGTATCGCCGTTTATCCTGAAGATGGGACAAACGAAGAGGAGCTGATGAAAAATGCCGATATCGCTATGTATCGTGCTAAAGATATTGGTCGTAATTCATTTCAATTATTTACTCCAGCAATGAATGCTCATTCACAAGAACGTTCGTTAATACAAAGTCACTTGCGTTTAGCATTAGTGCACAATGAACTTGAACTGAATTACCAAGCTCAAATCAATGGTGTTACCGGTAAAGTAATGGGCGTAGAGGCTTTATTACGTTGGTATAATCCTATTCTTGGGCAGGTATCACCAGCACAGTTTATTCCCATGGCAGAGGAACTTGGTTTTATTACTGAGATTGACCATTGGGTGTTAGAACAAGCGTGTAAACAGCGAAATTTATGGTTAGATCAAGGACTTGATTGTGGTCGAATAGCGGTAAATATTTCTGCTTTACACTTTCACCAAGGTAACCTTGTTGCTTCAGTAGAGTCGGTGCTAGCACAAAGCCAATTACCGGCGGAATTATTAGAGATTGAGGTAACAGAGGGGTGTTTTATTAAGCAGATGGATAAAGCCACTGACATTTTAGGACAGCTTAAAAATATGGGAGTTAAAGTTGCGCTAGATGATTTTGGCACGGGCTTTTCATCATTAAGCTATTTAACAAGTTTACCCATTGATACTCTTAAAATTGATGCGAGTTTCATTGCTAAATTGCCGCATAATTTTAGAGAGAGCCAAATAACTTCGGCAATTATCACATTAGCGCAAAACCTTAATTTAGATATTGTTGCTGAAGGTGTTGAAACTGATGCGCAGAAGATTTTCTTGATAGAGCGTGGTTGCGTAATAATGCAGGGATATTTATATAATAAGCCCGTGTGCGCGAAAACTTTACCGAAGATAATTCAGGATGCTTAAGGGCACTAATTCAATATAAAAGATGGCTAATTTTCAACTTGAGTTGTTACTGTTAAAAAGCGATAAAGCATTAGCCGAATCGAACAACATTAATCGCCTGAAGATATAAAAAATGAGATAAATCGTTCTGGCGGTATCCGTTAACATAGATAAATATTAAATTGAGGAGTTATGTAAGTGGCTAAGTCGATTTGACCAATTGAAGCTTTTCATTTGATAAAGCCAAAATAACCATTAATGATAATAATATTATTGGATTGAACACCAATGCCTGAACGAATGAAATGGGTATAATAAACCCAAGACTTAATATGCATAAAATAGATACAAAACTTAGTGTACGAATGCAGTTATAAAAAATGTCGTGAATACTCATAGTAATCCCCTTTATGGCTTGAATTACTACTATATTGATACCCGTCACCGTCGACAAACGTATAATACTGACGTCATGAGTGAATGCTATTCACCCATACTAGTTTCGACTAACTCTTTAAACCAGCCGATAAATGCATGAATGTCACTGCGTTCTTTATCTCGAGGATGATAAACAGCAAAACATTTAGGTGAAAAGTCATTTTTTTCTTTGAATGGCTGAACCAATAATCCACTTTTTAACGCTAGATTTTCAAGGGGAACAGCCCCCAATACCAAGCCTAATCCTTGCTGTGCAGCCTGGATAACTGCATCATAAGAGCCAAGACTTAGGTTAGACTTTGACTCTACATTGTCAATGCCCACAGCACGGCCCCATTGTGACCAGCTATTTTTCATATTCGCGTGTTGAATTAACGGCACCGATTTAATTTGCTCAACATTTGATAGCTCATGTTTTTTAGCAAATTCTGGCGAGCATAAAGGGGTTACTTGTAAATCAAATATCTTTTCAGATACCACCTCAGGATAATTGCCATTACCAAGCCTTAACGCCAAGTCGAAATCATCATAGCGTAAATCAATTAGCTCCATCGATGTTTCTATTCTGAGTTCAATTGAGGGAAATTCTTGTTGAAACACCCCTAAATTTGGAATGATAATATTACTGGCGATAGTTGGGATAGTTGATATTCGCAGTAATGTTGATTGCGTTTGTGCAGAAAATTCACGCTTGAGCGATGACGTGCCATGGTCTAGTAAATGAAACATCTCTTGTACAGTAACAATATACTTCTCACCAGCAGACGTAAGTTTCACACCTCTTGTTGCTCGTTTGAACAACTCTATGCCGAGGTTTTTTTCCAGTGACTTTATCTGATGGCTAATCGCGGACGGTGTCAAGAAAAGCTCTTCAGCTGCTTTTTTGAAACTTGAATGACGCCCGGCTGCTTCAAAAAGTTGTAGTAAATGTAGAGGAGGTAAGCTTCGTGCCATGAATTTTCTTCGTCTAAAAATCGGGTTAATTGAAAGTAGATTGTCGACTATTAAATTGACAATATCAAATACTGATAACGTTTGCGTCGTGGAAATCGACCTTAACTGGCTATCAAGCTTTGTCTGCTTATATTAAAGCAGGGGAGATATGGCTGCTGATTCTTAGTGAAATAAGTTAGCATGCTCTAAGCTGCCGTTATGGGCAATAAACCGAATACCAGCTTCCGCTTAGTGTTATCTCAGAAAGGGGCATAAAGTGAAATAGGAATTTAATCTTTATTTAGAGTGTTCTGAGTCTAATATTGACGTTTCAATATCTTTCACTAAGGGTAACTTTCGAACAAAGTGGTCATTAACATCTAACATTCACATAAATTTAGAATATTAACACTCGAACTCATCTTTGCTCAGTTAATTACTGCTACTCACCATTTACGTTATAGCTCTATTGGTACTCTTAAGTCACATTTGTTACTTTTATTCTTTCAACTAAAAAGTCTACTGCCGCTTTTACTTTTGGTACTAAATAGCGCTGTTTTTGATACAACAAATAAACGGCCATATCAGAATTTTGACTTATAGCTAACTCATGCTCAAACTTAAGTTCTTGCAACTTCCCTGACTCAAGATATGAAGCTAACGCCCATCGCGTTGACATTAAAATACCTTCACCGTCACAGGCTTTTTTCGCCAACCATGATCCGTTATTTGAAATTGCTACCGCTGGCCCTGATACATCATGCCATTGACCGTTCATATTGCATAGCCAAGGAGTTGGCCCTGTTGGTGTTTTAAAATAAAGGCCATTATGTTCCTTTAATTCCATCGCATTGTTAGGCACTCCGTATTTATCTAAATAACTTGGTGAAGCGACAGGAATAAAACCATTGTCCATTAGTCTTATCGCTAACACTCGCTCATTTGGAGCGTAACCACCGCGAATAGCAATATCGACATCGTCACGTCCGAGTGTTGATAATTCGTCACTTAAACTGACGTCTAATACAATTTCAGGGTATAACGCGCTGAATTCATCTAACAAAGGAAGCAATATCTTGTCACCAAAACTCACCATCGAACTTATAGATAAACGGCCCATTGGCGTTGTTTGGTAACTACGAACCGTTTCATTGCTTTGCTCTAGTTGATTCAATATTTGCTGTATATCGTTATAATAAATTTGTCCCACTTCTGTCAGTTTAACGATTCGGGTCGAACGCTTTAATAACGTCGCTCCCAAACTTTTTTCTAAATCAGCAACGCGTCTCGATAACGATGATGGCGGCACATTAAACGCACGAGCAGCTTTGGTAAAACTGCTTGTTTCGACTACTTTACTGAAATACCGTATTGCACGTAGTTGGTCCAATTAACTTCTCCATTAAATGAATATCTGAGTATTTCTACTTTATTATTGTCTTAAAGGCAATAGTGATTCGCATTTTACCCTATATATAACCGAATTTAAACAAGTAATAATACGCTTAACTTAAACATTGCAACCTTTACCTTGTTGCAGCGTGATAAATACTCTGCCTTTAATTGCCTTTTGTCGGCAATTAAAAACAAACGTCACGTTTATAATGGAAAATAGATTTATGATTACTTTGCACGGTTTTGCGGCTAGCAACTATTACAATCTAGTGAAACATGTACTTCTATACAAAGGAATACCCATCCAAGAAAACCTTATTTACGGTGGTAGCGACGAGTTACTGACAATCAGTCCGACTGGCAAAGTACCTGTTATCACAACGCCTGAAGGCCTTCATATTTCAGAGTCGAGTGTCATTTGTGACTTTATCGAAGAAACTTACCCTACAACTCCGCTATACCCTGAAAGTTCTGCAGAACGTGCTGTTGTGCGTCAAATTATGAAAATAGCAGAGCTTTATTTTGAACTACCAAGCAGACGACTTATACCTTATGCATTTTCAGGCACTGAAGCGCCTGAATCGGTTACCGCTGAAGTACGCCAAGTATTAAACCGTGGCATTACCGCCTTAAGTCGTTTATGTCAGTTTTCACCTTGGATTGCAGGTGAACAATTCACTATGGCTGATATTTACGTATATTACGTAAACACCATTGTCAGCTCTTTTGGCGCTAGCCAACTAGGCTGGGATGTACTTGCAGAAGTACCTGGAATGAAAGCGTGGAACGATTATATGAGTCAATCTGACATTGCCCAAAACGTGGAAACAGACCGTCTGGCAAACATGCCCGAGTTTATCCAAAAGGTGAAAGCTCAGATTCAAGCAGCGAATGCTGCATAGTACATAGCTATATAAATAACCAATATTAAAATTATTATTACGAACAAAGTATGACCAATACAATAAAGTTATTGGTTCAACAACGTTAATTATTTGCAGGAGCAAAATCATATGACAAATACAAATAAAAATATCCAACTTATTTCAACAATCAGCGAAGACAATAAATTAACACTGGCTTTACAAGACATTGAAATAACACAACCTGGCGCCGATGAAGTGGTTATTCGTATTGAAGCTGCTCCTTTAAATCCGTCTGACTTAGCGGTTATGTTCAGCGCAGCTAATATGTCAACAGCGAGACAATCAGGCACTGAACAAAGCCCTGTCATTACTGCTGATGTTCCAGCTCAGTTTATGCCAGCGGTTAAAACCCGTGTTGGTAAAGCAACACCTGTTGGTAATGAAGGTGCAGGCACCGTTATAGCAGCGGGCTCATCGCCTGCAGCGCAAGCATTAATGGGTAAGACCGTTGCTGTGATTGGCGGTGGAACTTATCGTCAATATATATGTGCTAATGTGCAGAGCTGCTTAGCATTAAAAGAAGGCATTACGGCTAAAGAAGGCGCATCTGCTTTTGTTAACCCGCTTACCGCATTAGCTATGGTAGAAACAATGCGTGCTGAAGGTCATAAAGCCATCATTCATACGGCGGCTGCGTCTAACCTTGGTCAAATGTTAAACCGTATTTGTATTGCCGATGGCATCGACTTAATTAACATTGTACGTAAAACTGAACAAGAAACTCTGTTACGTGATATGGGGGCAAAATATGTTGTTAACTCAAGTAGTGATACTTTCCTTGCACAATTAACGGCAGCGATTATTGAAACAGGTGCAACTATTGCGTTTGACCCCATTGGTGGCGGTCAATTAACAAGTGACATTCTTAACTGTATGGAAGTTGCTGCCGCTCGTGATATGAAAGAACACAGCGTATATGGCTCTGACACTTTCAAACAAGTTTACATTTATGGCGCATTAGACCGTGGCCCTATTACGCTAAATCGTAACTTCGGTTTTGCTTGGGGTGTAAGTGGGTTCTTATTATTCAATGCGCTAGGAAAACTAGGTACTAAAACTGTTATTGCGATGCGTAAACGTGTTACAGATGAAATCACCACAACATTTGCTAGCCACTACACACATGAAGTGTCATTGGCAGAAGTATTGCAATTAGAATCGATAGCGGCTTATTCTAAGCAAGCTACAGGTGAGAAGTACTTAATTACACCTCAAAGGTAATTACTTCTTAACTGGTTGAATAAAAGCAGACACCAATAATTATTGGTGTCTGCTTTTTTATTTACTTACTCAAAATAGAAGAGAACTTGTATTCATTTAACTTGGCTTTATGAACGGAAAACTGCCTGTATGGATTAAACATATGAATCTTCGCAGCAGTTATGAAAGCCATTAATGTTGATGTAAGGGATAGATAAGTAGGTTCCACTTCAAACTAAGATTCAAAATCTATAAATTAATTAATATCACACCCGTTCGCGAAATATCAATTTCATTTTTTATATAGCTTTACTATCTACCTAAGATAAAGCAATTACTTGGTCAGCAAAATTATAATTACACATAAATATCAAAGCAGTGACAATGTTGTCGTTATCCTGTTGTGTAGTTACCCGAGAAAATGAAAATTATGATGTGTCTCAAATGGCGAGCTGTAAATTATCTATTAATTTACAGCATGAAGACGAAGTTATGCTTTACCACTTAAACCAAGGCAAAAATACAGTTGATGATTTTCAATCGTAAAAGCTATGGATAATTGCCGATGCTCACTTAACTGAGAACGGTGTTATTTATAACGTAGATAGAAATAATGACTCTATTCAACATTGTTTAACGTATTAAAGGATATTCGACTATGAAAACAATTAATTTAAGCATTGACGATGGTCTTAAAAATGTCGAGTTGGCAAAATTAACAGACAAAAAAAATACTTATGACTTATTGATGGCGGCTAGTGTTGGCGGCGTTATGTTTGCTGGTGTAGCTAACGATTCCAATAATAGTTATGTTGTTACGACGGCTATTGTTTGCTTGTTGGTTTTTGCACATTTTCGCAGTGAAGTAAAAAGCAATCTTAGCATTATGATCAATAATGAAGATTTTAAACGTCGTAATGGGTGTTACCCCGAAGATTACGCAAAAACTATGGGTGTACCACATGAGTAATAGCGGCTTACACAATCGCGTAGATTAGTTGATTTTTGAGTTTGAAAAGCTTCTACGGGATAGAAAATTAACCTACCCGTTAAGTGGTTATGAAACGTGAGAACAGCTTTTGACCATTTTTGGTTAGTTGCTGTGTCCTATTTAATGGTACTTACTAATAGTAGATCACAAGCCTTCCTCTTCTCGCTATTAGCGGACGGTTTTATTTTCAGATAAAGTATGGCTTAATTAATATTAGGGTACATCGTTTTGATTATCATCAAATGAAAGCATCTTATGATAATTTAAAAACTCATTTTTGAACCACTGGTGTTCTTCACTCAACGCAATGCGTTGATGCGTTATAAGGTACACATCTGTGACATGCTCTGGTTGCTGATTAAATATATATACGGGTGAAAAATGTTCTGTCCAATCCTCACAATTCATTAATATATTGGGTCCCGCTAATAGCCTATCAGATTTTTTTACCATATCAGTTAATGTGCTCAGTTGACCACTTCTAAGTACGATAGACCGCTGTAGTTTTTTATCCCTTAATATTTGATCTATTGGCATATTATGGGGAATGTTTTTTTCATTATTCATTGCCAAATCTACAAAATCATACGCTAAGCATTGCTCAATAGTTCTGTTTTTTTTCTGCAATAATGGGTGGTTTTTGGCTGCAAAAATAGCAGTACTTACACTGGCTATTCTATGAGAATTAAAATGTGGATCGGGTGACTTTAAAATATGAATAGAAAAATCATAATCACCATTTTCTAACCCAGTAAATGGCTCTCTATCGGCTGATAGCTCTGATATTTGAATATTAGGAGCTTGTTCAGTAATGTATTTAATGAAGGGTAAAACCAGTGCTTGGCTAGTAATGGCGGGGACTGAAATTGAGAATTCTTGCTGGCAGCGTTTTGCTTCAAAGGGTTCATCTTCTATTAACAGCTTAATATCTTTAATTAGCAAGGGTAATTTATTCGCTAATAATTCGCCTTTAACCGTTGGCACCAAACCATGAGAAATACGGATAAAAAGTGGATCATCAAATAACTCACGTAAACGTTGTAACGTACGGCTCATCGCTGGCTGAGTTATATAAAGTGCCTCCGCAGCTTTTGTTACACTTCTTTCTTTTAATAAAACACTTAATGCAACGAGTAAATTAAGATCAATACGAGAAAGTTGTTGCTCAGTTTTATTCATGATATGCCTTGGTGTAATGTTATTCATGATTAATGGTGATTTGTAGTTATATCATGATTCTTGTATCTTTGGTTCATCAAATGTTTAACGCATTCGAATAAAGTAAAGTATATTAAATTCATCACTATAAATAACAGTCATAACTACTAATGCATTTCAGTGAGCGTTATGGAAGTTGTCTATTACTGAAGACAAACATTAAAACCCTAAAGGATTACATAACATGAAAAAATCTATCTTAATGGTTACCATTGGTCTTGCTCTTGTTTCTTCTTCTACTTTCGCGGCTACAGCTATCGATGGTAAAGAATATAAGGAAACTATCCCTGTTACCGTTGATAATTTTACACTTGTTGAAGCACAGGTTAACTTCCTGAAATGGAAAAACAAAAATGCAATGAACAAGATGTTTGACCTTACTATTCCAACGCCAGCAGGTCCAATGCCAACCGTTCGTATGAATCGTGACACATTATACTCAGCTCAGTTAGTTGATGCGTCAAACGGCTTTAAGGTACATATGCCAAAGCAATCAGTTTATACCTCAGTATTAGTGCTTGATGAAGCGGGTTATGCACAAGAGTACATCTGGCAACAGGGCGACCATGACATTACTATCGACCAAAAACACGGTAAGTTTGTATGGGTACTGTTCCGTATCGGCCTTGAAGAAGGCATAGAACAAGCTCGTGTCGTTCAAAAACAACTTAAATTAACGGGGCAAGGGTCTGCTGTATGGAATCCTAAAGCATACGACCAAGACTCTTATCAAGCAATGCACGATGCAAATATGCAAAAAGCGATTGATTCAGGAATGCTACTTGAATACGGCTTCCAGTCAGATCGCATTACTAACGAAGCTAAATCACTAAGTGATGCCGTTGGTTGGGGCGGAATGGACCATAACATTAATAACTACCAAGTGGCTGGAAATATGGATGGTGGTGCATGTTATACAACTACCTTCGCAGACCCTAAAGTTGATGAGTTCTGGTCATTCACTGTATACGATGCAGATGGTTGGTTATTACCTATGGAATACAAGTCAGTGATTAACTCAAACGAAGCAGTGGCTAATGCGGATGGCACCTATACTATCTCATTCAACTGTGGTGATGATGCAATCAACAACCTTGAATCAGGTGGTAACGCTGGGTTTGGTTTTGCATGGCGCACATACGCTTCATCTTATAAAGTTAAATCGGGTAAGTGGAACCCAATCAATAACTTGATTAAACAGAAATAATTAAGTAACAGCTATAAGGCATTTTTCGGAGTGCCTTATGACGGTAACTTAACTAAACAGGTAAAACGGATAGCTACTGCTTCATCTTAGGATACTGCTAAGTTTTTACATGTAGTACAAAAAGGATATCAAATAAGTTATCTCTCAATACATCGGCTATGTCAGCTTCCGTATCTTTGTTAACATTGGCTAGTGAGCATTAGAGACTTCTTCAGCTAGCCATAAGCTGACATAGTGGGGATTCAATTGTTATATGAAACATGTAAAGCGTACGCATTTTTCAATAGGCCATGACTATCTATCTAATTTTGAAAGAAGGTTAAGGTAAAATTGTAATATTTTTATGCGATAAACTTTCATCTTGAAATCGTTTAAATCTTTTTTTGATAAATCCTTCATGATGCAATTTTGTTAAGGTATGACTTAATTGTTTAAGGTGTTTTATATTTTTTATATGCAAGTAGTGATAGCTGTTAAAGGATAATTCTTTTAGTTTTTTGACAAAAAATTGAGTATCAAATCTAATTTTTTTTAATATTTTAATATTGACGTCATATGACACCATGACATTGATAAAACCAGCAGCCATTGCCCTGTAAAGGCTTATTTCTGTGTTAAATTCTCTACAATTAAGTTTTTGTTCTTTACAAAAAGTTTTCGCATATTGAAACTGATGGAGATAACCAATAGTGGTATGTCGATAGGACTGACAAAATTCGCTCTTTTGACAAATAATTAATCCGTAAGCTTTGATTAACTCTGGATCTAATCTAATTAGATTTGGATCTTCATCACCTATATGTCTATACCTTGCAAACACAGCATCTAGTTTACCTTGTTGCAGCAAAATAGACTCACGCTTTCTGGTTGTGTGTGAAAATTCTACTTTGTAGTTTGCGCGTTCATATAAGTTTTTGATGAGATCTTTCATCATTTTTGAAGATTTTGTTTCTTCACTTGAACTGGTTGTATTGATTTTGAATGTTGCGATTTCAGCTGCGTTAATATCAACAACCAAAAACTGAATCAAGGCTAATAGAACAAGTACAACTCTTTGCATGCCGAAGCTAATAATTGATTTTCAGGTATATCCACTTTAACAAAGAAAAAGCTACTGTCAACTTAATCAATTCTGCCTGCTTATAGGGATTTTGATGAAGGTGTAATAGTCTAATTAAAGGCTGAATCCTTATTTAAGTATTATGATAATTATACCTTGAAGGAGACATTAAAATCAGACCCTGAACACTTTTAATTATCGCACAGAATAATTCTTATTCTTATATTCAACATAGTCAGCTATCGTATCAAAGTGATGATTAGACAGGGAAAATTTTAATGACAAATAACGACCGCTTATCTATAACACTTCCTCTGTAGCTCATCAGATCAGTCTTACCCCATTTCCATGGACACACTATGATTGGCACTGACCTTTTTATTCCAAGTCTCAAGGATAAATAATATATAGAAATGAAGTAGCAGCTTGAGGCTTGTTTAATCGCTTGACTGAAGTAAGAGAAATAACCGATAGTTCGATGGTCGAATATAATTATGACTGTTCATATGAAGTTGGCTTTACACTGAACTAAGAACTGTCTATCAAAAAACACCTAAAAACCATATCGAGTTATTTTGTGCCACACTTTCAACTTTGTCGAGAAACATGTTTATGAGTCGCTTTAACCAGTTTTGTATCTGCTTTACCCTAATGATCGGCATCAGCGCCTGCGCTGAAAAAAACGAGTCGGTTGTCGACAACGAAATAAATAGAGCGGCAGCAGCCATAGATAGTCAGCGTCTCTCGGACATTGTTAAAGTCCTCGCTTCGGATGAGTTCGAAGGCCGAGCACCCGGCGGACCAGGTGAAGCGAAAACTATCGCCTTTCTGGTCGATCAGTTTCAGTCTCTGGGTCTTGAACCTGGCGGTGAGAACGGAACTTGGACGCACGCAGTTCCCTTGATTCATACTCAATTGGCCCAGAACGGTCATTTGAGCGTTAAGATAGGCGATACCAGTCAAACTTGGCAACAAGGTATTGATGTTGCGGTCAGCACAGTGCGGGCTGTTGAAGCTGTAGCCATTGATGGTGCTCCTCTAGTCTTTGTTGGTTTTGGTGCCAGCGCTCCTGAACGAGACTGGGATGATTTTGGTGATATTGATCTAACCGGCAAAGTTGCCGTTTTTTTGGTTAACGATCCTGATTTTTCGGCTGCCAATGACGAGCCTGTCGCGGGGCGATTTGGTAACAAGCGCATGACCTATTATGGCCGTTGGGCATACAAATATGAGGAAGCTGCTCGTCGCGGGGCTCTGGCTGCGCTGGTGATTCATGAAAACAAGGCTGCGGGCTATGGATGGAACGTCGCAGCTTCAGCACCGGGTGACCAATTTGCACTGGCTGAAACTAGTGGCCCTTTGCCCCCTCTGCTACAAGGCTGGCTTCACTATGATGCGGCAACCGCATTGTTTACAGCAGCTGGTTTGGATCTTGTCGAACAGCGTCGGCTCGCCCGACGTGATGATTTCTCTGCGTTCGAATTACCACAAGTGTCCTTAAATGCGCGCTTTGATGTTTCCGTTGAGAAAATTGAATCGCAAAACGTACTGGCACGACTGCCTGGCAGTACACGTGCTGACGAGACCTTAATGGTGTCGTCTCACTGGGATGCCTATGGTCATGGTGAGCCAGATGCGCAGGGACGTACTGTGCGCCCTGGTGCCAATGATGATGCTTTGGGTTCGGCTGGCGTGATTGAACTGGCGCGAGTACTCAAGGCAGGGCCGCCAATGGCGCGCAGCGTAGTGTTTGCGGTATGGACTGCGGAAGAAAGTGGCCTGCTGGGTTCAGCGGCGTATGCCATGAAACCAATTTATCCTCTGCATTCAACCGTAGCTAATTTTACCCTAGATATTCTTCAGACTGCTGGTCCGGCCCGGGATGTAATATTAGTCGGTGAAGGGCAGAGTGATCTGGAAGACGATCTGACTCAGGCAGCAGCGCTGCAATCACGCGTGGTTACCCCAGAAAACCTGCCAGAAAATGGGTTGTTTTTCCGCGCCGACCATTTTTCATTGGCACGACAGGGAGTGCCTGTATTGCTGATTATGGGGATCGCAGGAGGAGCTGACTTGGTTGACGGTGGTCGTGCTGCCGGTGATCAATGGATCGCTGACTATACCGGCAATTGCTATCATCAAACCTGCGATGCGTGGAGCGCCGATTGGGATCTTCGGGGGGCGGTTGAAGACATTGAATTATTTCATACAATATTACGGGACCTAGGTGATTCTACGCGATGGCCCCAGTGGAAGGCGGGTTCCGAATTTCGCGCGATCCGCGCTGAAACCGATGACCAGCGAACTGTGCCGTCAACCTGAATAAGGCGATTAACTGTCCCACTGTAATGGACCTTTGTTAAAGGCAGCTATTTAGGAGCAGTTGCCGTTACGGACGTAAGTTCTTATTTTCGCAGTGAGGAAAATGGTAAAACCTTAATCGTCGGAACAAATGTTGTAGTGGGATAAGCGTGAAGGTAATATAGAATACTAAGTTATCAGTTTAAGAGAAATCAGACTTTGAATTTAAAATTCAAATGTAGACTATGCAACTAAATTAATGTCAGTGCTCTTGCTTAGATTCTCTTACTGATTATCATGACAATACTTATTTGGTTAGATGTCTGTTGCAGGGGCTACTTTCACGTATTCATAACTAAAAGCTCTGACTTTTTTACCTGAATTTGCAACAAACTCTACAGTTGTTGAACGAGGTAATATTAATATTGCCTCAAACTCCTCACCAGCTAAAAAAGTATCATGGCCACACACTAGGTCTTGGGTTAATTTAATTCGCATTTGTAATTTCCGCTATCTATGTTGAATAATTGAACTGATTGTAACATTATTTTTACGTAAAAATTAGTGTGAAAAATGTTCTGATTGATTTCAATCAAATTTTTGGAAAATATCACCTTATCTGATCAGTAAATTGCCATGGTGTTTAACTTTTTGAATATATGAAAGATAAACTGAGAAACCAACTAAATTTGAACGACAGCTAAAATTTTTGCTTGAATAAGCGTTAACGCTTAGCTGAAATTGATTCCTATGTTAATACCTATGACATAAAGTTTATTACTGTGGGAGAGTAATAAAAGACCTCACTAAAATACAGTTAACTAGTTTCAGATTTCGCCACAAAGCGAACTCTCTTCATGAATTAAAATCACCTCGCTTAAGGAGCACTTTGATAGGAAAGCTGAAAGGCACTAATTCGTTTTTATTATTTGTCTGTGCGTATTGAGTTTAATTAAACTGTGAGTAGAGTAAAAAAAATGCTGTCACAATCAATAGTCCCCCCATTAATTGATTAAAAAGCTGTAGCCTTAATTGATTATTCAAAAGTATTGTTACTTTATCTCCTAATACAGACCAAGAAAAAAGTGATAGATAACAGACTAAAAAATAAATAAATAAAAATGTTAAAAACACTTTGTTATTTTCAATATCTGAAAATAAAGAAACACCTGCCATACTCGCAATCCATGCTTTGGGATTTAACCATTGTAAAAGGAAACCTTGTATAAAAGTGGGCAGCTTTTGCTCTTTAACACCTAAGCTAGGCTTTGAAGATGCGATTAAATACCCCATATAGACAATAAATAATGATCCAGCAATTGCTAAGTATTTAAGCAGTAATGGATACAAATCAATAATTTTATAAAAACCTAATCCGATAAATAATAACAGTGTGGTGAAGCCAATCGTTCCACCTGAAACGAATGCGAACGTTTTACGTACCCCGTAATTTGCTCCTGAAGATAAAATTACCATATTCACAGGCCCAGGAGATATTGACATAACCAATGAAAATGAAAACATTGCGAACAATAATGACATAATTTTTCCTCTAGTTTTTTGTAAACTATATATCCATTCTATTAATAAGATAAGGTGCTACAATTCAACTTCACTGTTCTAAATACTTCAATAAAGACACAAATGATAGATGAATTACGATCAATGGCTATTTTTGCTGAGACGATCAAACAAGGTTCTTTTAGAGCTGCTGCAAAAGAGCTAAAACTTTCACCTTCAGTCGTTAGCTATCAAGTGACTCAATTAGAAAAATCCGTTGGTACGGCGTTAATTTATAGATCGACCAGAAAATTGTCGTTAACATCTGAAGGTGGAGTATTGTATCAGTATGCTTTAAATATGATCCAAGCTGCACAGCAAGGGTTAAATCAAGTAGCTATAGAAAAACAAGAGTTAAGAGGCACTTTAACCCTCACGTTACCTTCAGCTTTAATCAAGTCAGAAATAAGTAAAAAAATATCTAAATTTAGTAAGTTACATCCTTTTTTGAATTTTAAGTTATTTTATACTGATGACAGACAAGATCTGATTCACCAAGGCATTGATTTAGCTTTTAGGGCAGGGGCAATGGATGACAGTAACCTTAAGTCAAAACGGATCGGAGAAATTAATAGAAAATTAGTTTGTTCTTATGATTATTGGAAAGAAAATATAACCCCCATCTCTCCTCAGGACTTAACAACATGGAATTGGATAAAGTTAGATATGCTTCCCAATCATAGGACTTTAGTAAACTCTTCGGGTGAAAAATGTGAAATTGGTTTTGAAAGCAATATCATTGTCAATAGTGTTGAAGCTATGACTCAGCTCTGTATCAATGGCGCAGGTATAGCAACACCTCCTGATTATTTAATCGAAAAAGAAATTAAAAATAATGCGTTGGTGGAATTGCTACCAAATTGGCAAGTTGAGCCGATTCCGCTATATGCAGTTTGGCCGAGTAATGTATTTCAAAATAGTAGTGTTAAACGTTTATTAGAATTTTTAATCTGACACATATATTTGAACGGAATATGGTCGTAATTAGCCAAACTAACGTTCACTTTGATACGAAAGCGGACAGTATCAAAAAGTAGTTTTTATATTTGAATATAGTGCTACGAGTGTTATGGGTTTTTATTGTCATAGGTAAATATTAAGATTAGTCTCATCAACATTCTAATTCTACACTCTATAAATACGTTAAAAATATTTATGCTTAAAAGCCAAGAGAACCTCTTATGAAAAACTGGATAAAGCAGAGTGTGCAAAAAATTGAAGCTGACTATAATCGTTCGGCAGATACTCACCTTTTAAAAATAGATATCCCTAAAGCCCCCTCTATTCATCTATACCTTAAAGATGAAAGTACTCATCCTACAGGCAGCCTTAAACATCGGTTGGCCCGTTCACTTTTTTTATACGCTCTGTGTAACGGAAGAATTAAAGAGGGTACCACTATTGTCGAGGCCTCATCTGGCAGTACTGCTGTATCTGAGGCATATTTTGCACAAATGATTGGCGTACCTTTTATTGCTGTTTTACCTAAATCAACAGCGAAGAGTAAAATAAATAAAATCGAATTTTATGGTGGAAAATGTCATTTTGTTGATTCTGCTCCAAAGATGCATGACGCTGCGACAAAGCTTGCAGCCGAAATTGACGGATACTTTATGGATCAGTTTACCTATGCTGAAAGAGCGACAGATTGGCGTGGAAATAATAATATTGCCGAGAGTATTTATGACCAAATGGAAAAAGAACCTTACAGTATACCAAGCGCTATTGTGATGAGTGCTGGTACTGGAGGCACTTCAGCAACTTTAGGTAGATATATCCTTTATAGAGGCTTTGATACAAAACTTCTGGTAGTAGATCCTGAGAACTCAGTTTTCTACGATTGCTTTAAATCGGGTGACCGCTCACTGACAAACAATAAATCAAGCCGTATTGAAGGTATTGGTCGACCTAAAGTTGAGCATTCTTTTCAACCTAATGTTATAGACCGAATGATGCAAGTGCCTGATGCAGCGAGCGTAGCAACAATGTTATGGTTGGAAAAAATTATTGGTAGAAAAGCAGGTGCTTCAACAGGAACTAATATATGGGGGGCATTATGTCTTGCTGAGGAGATGGAGGCTAACAAAGAACAAGGCTCAATAGTGACTTTGATGTGTGATAGCGGTGAAAGGTATTTAGACTCATATTATGACGAACAGTGGGTTAAAGAACACATAGGTGATATTCAACCGTACACCGATAAGTTGAATTATTGGTTCTTAAAATAGTAATCCCCAACGTATTAAATGTTTCATTTCTTCATTACTTTTTTGATTTCCTCTTTAGCGCTATGTTTACTACTGTGACTTTGCCCAATAAAAGTAGATAGGGACTTAACTTGATGTTCGCTGTTAACGAGTTAACTTTATAACTCGTTTCACAAGTATTTCTCTATCGGTAGTAATTGTAACAAACTTGATTTAACTCGTTCGCCTAGGGCTGTCTCTGGTTCGCTATCCCAGGTTTTTTCACCGGAATACCAACGGACTTTTCCTTCACATAAGTTCAGACGCCAGCTATTATCTTCGCTCATCGCCTGCTCAATATTATCAGCAAGCATTTCAGCTACTCGCTGATTTTCGATCACTAGAAGGGACTCTGTATTGAGGTAAGTTGAGCGTAAGTTGAAGTTAAAAGAGCCGATACTAGTCACTCGCCTGTCAAAAACAGCAAATTTAGCATGAAGACCATAGGCCGCTGTCGGTGCACATTTGGATAAGTCTCTAGTAGACTCTTCACACAGATTAGTTTCTGGTTTCAATTCGAATAACTGTATACCATGCTCAAGTATATCTTCACGTCGACCTGCGTAACCAGAATGATTAGTGACTAGATCATTAGAGGCCATCGAATTGGTCAATGCTTTTATCTGAACGCCATTACTCGTTAACATCTGTAGCGCTTTTAGTTGGCGATCATCAAAGATTAGATAAGCAGATTCTAATAATATTTCTTGTTTTGATTGGCGTGCCAACTCGGCCAATAATTTAGCTGTAGCTTTGGGTTCACTGGTGTTGTCTACATCGACAGGGACAGGTCGATCTGAAATAAAACGTGCTTGCACCCAGACCATCTCGTCCATCACATCCTTTAAAAAGCTATTAGCACTCTTATTTCCTTCTGGCAAAGCGGGGTAGTGTTTGTAGTGAGGAGGAGCCACTTTATCTAGTACCGCTAGATCTGTTGAGACTTTATCAGCCAGTAAATTAATAGGGTAAGACCAGCGACTGTTCCAGTATTCTACAAAGCTAGCTTGGACATCAGTTACCACAGTACCCATAACGAGTACATCACGGTCACGGAAATTTATTTCATCAGAAAGGTCAAAATATTCGTCGCCAATGTTACGGCCCCCAACAATGGACAGAACACCGTCGACGGTAAATGACTTATTGTGCATACGGCGGTTTAGACGAGAAAAATCACTAAGTAAATTTAGCCATTTTACTACCCCACGACGACTAGGAATAGGGTTGAATATGCGGATTTCTATTTGAGGATGAAGATCAAGTGCTGCCAGAAAAGTCTCTCGTTCGCTTAAGTTGAAATCATCAAGCATTACACGTACTTTAACACCACGATCTGCAGCCGCTATCAAGCGGTTTGCCAAGTAGAGTCCTGAAGCATCTGCGTTCCAAATGTAATACTGGACATCGATACTGTGCTCAGCTGTTTCGATTAGAGCCAACCGCTGAGCCAAAGCATCCCAGCCATTATCCTGCAACAGAATGGCGCTCGCTCCTTGTTTTGACTGTTGTGGCTGATAAGTGTCAGTTAATTCGGACAATGTACTCGTTAATTGGGGGACTAGTGGTTCAATCGGATGCTTGATCTCCTCGGGGAGTGAAGCACAGCCAGAGATAATGGCGACTAAAATAATGATTACATGAATACGTTGGAGCGCAGGCATTTTTTACATTTCCTCTTTTACTTATTAAAAATAAATTTTAATTCAATTAACTAATTATCTCATTCAACTTCATTGGAGCTAGAAACACCTATAATATTACCAGTCTATTGTCTAAAACATAAGGTATATGAATTACATAGGAAGGATAATTACACTTTGTTATTTAAGCAACTATCTTGGTACCTGCATTCTTAATTTATTTAATTCTTGGTTTTTTTGTGGCATAAATCATTAGATGCAAATGAGATATACAAAAGATAGTGAGAAAGCACTGCGATTAAACGCTACATATACTCTAAGGCGATGTATGGACTCCACAACCCTAGCAACTAGGCTAGAGTTGCTGTAACTATTAAGGAGTACATATTATGTTGAAGTCTACTATCTTTGGAATTGATTTAGCTAAGAATATTATTCAGGTTTGTGAAATTAGCAAACATGGTGAGTTAGTTAGCAATAAAGCCGTTAGCCGTCAAAAGCTTAAAGAGATCCTGGCAAAGGCAAAACCTGCTGTTGTGGCAATAGAAGGATGTGGTAGCAGTCATTATTGGGGCCGATATGCGGAAAATTTCGACCATGACGTGCGGATAATTAGTCCTAAAAAAGTAAAAGGCTTTCTCCAAGGACATAAAACAGATGCTAATGATGCGCTGGCCATTGCAAATGCGTCGTTACAAATAGGGTTGAAATCGAGTAAGCCTAAAAGTGAACAGCAACAAACGATCCAAACATTAGAGACAAGTCGCGTTTATTTATCTCGTAGTATTACTTCTTTAAGTAACCACCTACGTGCCATGCTTTACGAGTACGGCATTGTGAGTGCTAGAGGGGTTAAAGCATTAACGACAGTCGTCCAAGATACACTCAATGACGTAGATTCAATTCCAGAATGTTTACGATCAACCGTTAACCAACTGTGGTTGACATATTTGCATCTAAAACAAGAATTAGCCCAATTAATAAAAACCAAAAATGCACTTATTCGTCAATTACAACCTTGCAAAAAATTAATGGATTTAGAAGGTGTTGCTGAAGTGTGTGCAGGCATGTTGTATTCATCAATAGGTGATGGGAAACAGTTCAAAAATGGCCGTGAGGCATCTGCATTTATTGGATTAACCCCTAAGCAACACAGCTCTGGAGGTAAAGTATTCATGACCGGAATTGATAGAGCAGGAGGGATTAAGGAGCTGAGATCAGCCTTATACCAGGGTGCACTTTCTTATATTTGTCGATTACCGGAAGACCCCCAAACCGCAAAACAAGCATGGTTGATAAGGCTAGTTCATCGAGCAGGACTTAAACGAACCTGCATTGCTTTAGCCAATAAAACGGTTAGAACCGCTTGGGCAATGTTACGGTATGAAAAAAAATATGAACAGCAGCCATTGTTAGCAATATAGAAACACGAGCAATAACAACAAGCAAAGTTTTTACAATAATGATAAAGCATAAACGGTAAGACCAACCTATTAAAAACCTGACCAAAGCGAAAGTCATCAAGACTGTTAAGGCGACAAGGATAATAGGTGCGCAAACATCATAGGCTAGAGAATAGCTTTCTCAAAAAAAGCCGTATATACGACCGCATCTTAATTTGTTTAATGTTAAATTGTTAATTGTAAAATACGTGGAGTCCATATACGCTTTGACCCAGAGAGGCAGTTGCCATACGTCGAATACTTAAGCTGTAATAGCTAAAAGTATTTGTTCGGCTCATCACTCCCTGCTATTAAAGATCATTATAACTCTCTAGCTTGTCTCATTTGTATCTTTAATAAGCTATTGAACATTCAGTTAAAACAAGCTATACATTAGTTTCGCACGACTTATTAATAAGGGATTTATCGTGAAGCACAATAAAGTCTTTCTGACACTAATTACACTTTGCTTATCTGCTACCAATACCTTTGCTTCTGACAAAGTCAGTGAAGCGGCAAAAAAATACTCACCTTACGCTAATTCAGATGTGCCAATGAATGTCTATTGGGGTGACTCCCATGTTCATACTGGACTTTCACTGGATGCAGGCCTTTTTGGAAACACACTGGGTCCTGATGAAGCCTATCGCTTAGCTAAAGGCGAACAGCTCACCGCCTCATCAGGTGTGCCTATTCAGCTTGCTCGCCCGCTAGACTGGTTAGTTGTTGCTGACCATACCGATTTAATGGGTATTGCTACAGATATAAAATCGGGTACACCTAATATACTTGCCGATAAGAAAGGTAAAGAGTGGCATGAAGGCTTTAAAAAAGGTGGTAAAGCTGCAGGCGAAGCTGCTTTTGATTTGATCAGTAACTTTTCACAGATGACCCTACCAGAGCAACTGGTTGAAGATTATAGCCCCGGCTCAAAAGTTTTCGGTGGCGTTTGGAAAGAAATCGTTAATGCCGCTGACGACCATAATGAACCAGGTTTGTTTACTGCCTTTATTGGTTTTGAATGGACCTCAGTACCCAAGGGCTTTAACTTACACCGTAATGTTGTGCTAAGAGATGGCGGTGATAAAGCCTTAAAAGTACAACCACCTACAACGCAACCACCATTAGGTAGTACTGATCCTCTCGATTTATATAAATGGTTAGAGGATTATGAGAATAAACAAAAAGGTCAAGCTTTTGCCTTCTCTCATAATGGTAACTTATCTAATGGTTGGATGTTCCCAACAGAAGATACCTATGCTGGTGGCAAAGTTGATAATAATTATGTGAAACTACGTGCCAAGTGGGAACCGCATTATGAAGTTACCCAAATTAAAGGTGACGGCGAGGCACATCCATCACTTTCACCAGACGATGAATTTGCAGATTATGGTACATGGGATGTTGGTAATCTTGATATTTCTCAATTGAAAAAACCTGAAATGCTTAAAGGCGAATATGCGCGTGAAGCACTTAAGCAAGGTTTAGCATTAGAGAGAAAACTAGGCACCAACCCTTATAAATTTGGTATCGGTGGTGCAACAGATACCCATACTTCGCTTGCAACTGCTGATGAAGATAACTTTTTTGGTAAGTCGACTAGCGTAGAGCCTAATAAAGATAGATCTAGCCATCCTTTTGTAAAATCAAAATTAGGTGCGCATGAAGGTTATGCACTTCTTGCATCAGGATACACGGGGATCTGGGCAGCAGAGAATACACGTGAAGCCTTATTTGATGCTTGGGAACGTAAAGAAACTTACGGTACCACAGGTCCAAGAATGAGAGTGCGTATGTTTGGCGGTTGGGGCTTCACAGAAGAAGACTTATACGCTAATAACTCTGCAGCCATTGGTTATAAAAAAGGTGTACCTATGGGGGGCGAGCTTGTTAAAGCTAAAGGTAAGTCTCCAAGCTTTATGGTAACCGCTTTAAAAGATCCACAAAGTGCTAACCTTGACAGAGTTCAAATGATTAAAGGTTGGATTGATAAAGGCGGAAAATTACATGAAAAAATCTATGACCTTGCAGTATCCGATGGTCGTAAAATTGACAACAATGGCCGTGCTAAACAGCCAGTTGGCAATACCGTTGATCTTAAAACTGCAACTTGGATTGATAACATAGGTGATCCTCAATTAGCCGCTGTATGGACTGATCCAGACTTTGATAAAAACGAATCTGCTTTTTATTATGTTCGTGTATTAGAGATACCTACACCGACTTGGATTCTTTACGATGTAGTTAAGTTAGGCGCTAAAGTTCATAAGAATGCTAAGTTAGTGGGGCAGGAACGTGCTTATACCTCACCAATTTGGTTCTCACCTAAATAGAAATAGTTAAGTGATTTGTTATGGTTTCCAATATAAAGCCCGCTTTTGCGGGCTTTTATTTAAAGCCAAAATAAATTCTCAATACCACACTCAAGAAACATAATTCAAGACACCCAATCTATGATAAAAAAACTACTGACTGATCCCTTAATTCACTTTCTTTTAATCGGCATTTTATTTTTTGTGACGTACAACTCATTGAATCCTAGTACGAATGAATCGGATACAATTGTTATCAGTGCAGGAAAGATTGAGCAAATAAATAACCATTTTTTAACCCGCTGGAAACGACTACCCAATGAAAAAGAATTACAGCGCGCTATAAAAGCTTTTGCAACACAAGATGCCTATTTACGTGAAGCGAGAAGTTTGGGGCTAGACAAAAATGACGCGGTGATAAATTCACAGCTACATAAAAAAATGCTCTACTTAATTGAAGACATAGCGTCCGCAGAAGAGCCTTCGGCTAAAATGTTAGAAGATTATTATCTTTTACATCAAGATAAATATCTTGGCCCTGCCATTTATAGTTTTACCCAAGTATACATTTCTACCGAACGCCTAAAAGATGAATTAGACCAACTACTATCTACTCAACAAGCACGAATTATAAAAGGCTTAGCACCTGTTGGTGACCCAAGCTTAATGCAAAGTGATTTCGTCGAAGCAACAAATTTTCAACTTACTCGTAATCTGGGCAGTGAATTTCCCGAAAGCCTAAAAGGCAAACCATTAAATCAGTGGTTTGGTCCTATTGAATCTGCACTGGGTCTACATTTTATTTATTTAACTGACCATGTTGCCGCTAAACTTGGAACACTTGAGAGTGTTAAAGAAAAGGTGTTGGATGATTGGCATTATCAAAACAAGAAAAATGTTCAGGAAAAATATGAAGAACAGTTGTTAGCGCAATATAAACTGGAAGTACAAATGCCTGAAAGCAAAGCCCTAGAAACAATAGCAGACGTAAAAGTGGCAATAAGCAAAGAACCCGAACAATGAAGTATTTAATTTCACTATGCTTGTTTATGTTAATTAGTCAGTCGGTGTTCGCGGATGATATGCGTCCGGCCTCTCTCACTATTAATTCCCTTGATAACAAAACATTCGACGTTGTTTGGAAACTGCCCCTAAAATCAGGAAAAACTCCACCGCTATCTGTTACGTTTGATGAACAAACCATGATAGTAGGTACAACACGTTCGCGAAAAACAACAACAGCGGTTATTGAAAAATGGTCCATCGAAAGGGCACAAGGTTTAACAGGTTTTACTGTTTACGTGGACGGCCTGACTAAAACCAATAAAAATGTGCTATTACGCATCATCGATAAAAAACAACAAACTATCACCACGGTACTGAATGCCGATCAGCAAAGCTTTTCAGTATCAGGCAAGGATGACTTAAAAGCTGAGAACACAATACTCACATATATTGTGTTGGGTACTGAACATATTCTGATTGGCTTTGATCACTTACTCTTTGTAGCATGTTTGGTTTATATATCTGGCACACGAAAAAAACTCTTAATGACGATAACAGGCTTTACTGTTGCACACTCAATTACCCTTATTCTCGCAGCAACAGGTGTGCTTTCTATACCTATCCCGCCTGTTGAAGCTGTCATAGCACTGAGCATTGTATTTCTAGCGTGGGAAATAGCTAAAAATAATAAAGACAGCTTAAGCTTAAGTTATCCTGTTTTGGTCTCATCAAGCTTTGGTTTATTGCATGGCTTTGGTTTCGCTTCAGTATTAGCTGATATTGGTTTACCTGAAACTGAAAAAATAATGGCGCTGCTCTGTTTTAATATTGGCGTGGAAATTGGTCAGTTATTATTTGTCGCCGCGTTATTTATTATTTTTTATGTGATATCGAAATTGTATAAACCACTAACGAAAGATACTTTGCGTTTTCCAGTAAGTTACTTATGTGGTTCTCTTGCTAGTATATGGATGCTGGAACGATTAGCGGCGTTTTAATCGTTTCTCATAAGTTTAGCGGCATGGTATCTGGCACTTTTTACCAATATCAATAAAGTATTAAAAGGAGCATTGTGTTCCTTTGTAGTGCCAGAGAGCCATTAAATTTATGTCTGCTATATGATCAGAAAGCTGACCCCACTATATTTTATTTTTTATGCCATCAGAACAAATTAAGGTTTCAAATAGATTTCTATCAAGGTCAGCTTTCGTATCTTTGTTAACATTGGCTAGTGAGCATTAGAGACTTCTCTAGCTAGCCAATAGCCGACATTAGCTTTTGTCGTTCATCGCTTTTAGGTGCGTTAACAACTCTTGCTTAAACCACTGGTGCTCTGGAGACTTTTGTATTCTGTCGTGTTCAACCAGAAATAATTTTATATCATTTTTTTTGTCCGATGCAAAATGATAAATAGGGTTGAAAAACTTACTAAACTCTACAGACTTCATTACCACTGAGGGCGCTATAAACAAATGATCACTAGTTCTTAATATTTCCATTAATATTTGCAACTGATTACTACCGAATATGATATTTCGTTGTAATCCATGGGCAGATAATACGTTATCGATAGGGTGACTAAACTTTTCCATTTTTTCCCCTTCTGTCATCAGGCTGATAAAGTTATAAGCCACACATTCCTTTAATGTAATCCCATTAGCTTTATCTAATTTAACTTTACTCAAGGGGTGATCTTTTCTAGCAAAAATGGCTAATTGTACGTCGCCGATATAAGTTGAAGTAAAATTGGCAGGCAGTTCATCACTCAAATAAATTGAAAAATCGAGCGTGCTATTCTCTAACATATGAAAAGGGTTAGCTTTAGCAGCATATTCAGTAAAGCTCATCAAAGGCGCTTTGCTTGCCAACGCATTAAACAAGGGTAAAGTGCATGCCGTACCAAGAATAGAAGGAATTGAAAGGCTAAAATTGGCTTGAGAAGTTAAAGGGTCAAAGAAATCTTGATTGATGACCTCATGTAATTCATCGAATACATTGAATAGCACTTTACCTATTTGTTTGGCCTTTTCTGATGGCACTAAACCTTCTGAAGTACGATAAAATAAAGGATCGTCAAACGTTTCTCGTAAACGTTTTAGTGTTTTACTCATAGCTGATTGCGAAACAAAAAGCCTTTGAGCGGCACGAGTGACACTTTTTTCTTTCAATAAAACATTTAAAGAAACCAATAAATTCAGATCTATCCGAGATAGCTTTTGCTCAATCATCTTTCTATATTCCTGTACATTCCATATGTTCATGTTCAGGTATGATTATCATTCCTTTGAGGGAATAAAGCAATATTGATAGTATAGCTACAGTGAAGTTTAGCTAGTTAATTATTTATTACTTGCACCAACAAGCTTTGTTAACTAAATTAAAGCTAAGTTTATAATATCATTAATTTTACAGGAGAATAAAATTGAAATATTCATTGCAAAAAATATCAGTGATTGCCTTGGCAACCATGACGCTTGCATGTACCGCCACGGCAGATAGTACATCAACCTATACACCTAAATATAAAGCTAACGTACCCGCAGGTATTATCACTCCCGATTCTGTAGATACAAAATATGCAGGTGAACTGACCTTTGTAGATGGTTTCCCAACCGATGAAACAATTGCAAAAGCAGATGATTTTACCGATACCGCGCGTGCCTTTGAGTTATTTGAATCAGGTATGGCAACAGCGTCTATGTACGCCATGCTTAAAGGTCATCGAGACATTGGTGTTAAACCGAATAAGACTGTCGCCATTACTGAAACCTTAATGGACGCAAAATCATTATGGTTAACACCAAATACAACAACGCCTTATGCACATGCTGAGATTGATGTTAAAAATGGCCCTATTGTTATTGAAGTGGGTAGCCCAGTAATTTCGATTCTTGATGATGCTTACTTTTTATATGTGGCTGATATTGGTTTAGGTAATGCTAAAGATCAAGGTAAAGGTGGTAAGTACCTTATTGTAGGTAAAGACTACAAAGGTGACATTCCTAAAGGTTACATTGTTTATAGAACTAATACTTACCGTCATTGGTTGCTTACTCGACCTTACCAATTACCAGGTGAGTCCTTAGAGCAAACATTAACTAAGTTTAAAAAGACATTTAAAATTTATCCATTAGCGGATGCTAAAAATCCAGAGCCAATGGAATTTATGGATATTTCGGGTAAGCAGTACAATACGCTTCATTCGACAGATGCAACCATCTATAACGAGCTAAATGAAGTTATTCAATACGAAGCCGCTAACACCGCTGACCCAGAATTTCTTGGTTTAGCAAAAGCAATTGGTATTGAAAAAGGGAAAGCGTTCAAACCTGATGCGCGTATGCAGAAGATATTAACTGAAGCATCAAGTATAGCGAATGCGGCATTCCGTGGCGTAATGTACAAGCCTAGTAACCCTAACGCGTACTTCTACGAAGATCGTAAATGGTTTTCGCCATTAGCAAGTGGCAGCCATGAGTTTATTGATAAAAATGGTGCTCGTGGTTTAGATGACCGTATTGGTATGCACTTTTTTGCAACAGGTATTACACCATTTATGGTAAAACCTGCGGTAGGCCAAGGCTCTGTATACGCAGTAGGCTCAATGGATAATCACGGCGTAATGCTAGATGGTGGTAAAACTTATTCAGTAACATTACCTGGCCCCGTTCCAGCGGTAAACTTTTGGTCATTCATGGTATACGATACGCACACACGTTCCATTTTAGAAACAGACCAAAAAACGGGTGGTGTTGACTCTAATTTAGCAGGAATGCTTAAAAATAAAGACGGTGGTGTAACGATTTACTTTGGTCCTAAAGCACCAGCAGGCCAAGAGAAAAACTGGATAGAAACAGTACCAGGAAAAGGTTTTCATTCATTACTTCGCTTATACGGTCCAGGTCAAGAGTGGTTTGATAAAACATGGAAACCGGGTGATTACATCGAAGTTAAATAACTTTACTTTGATTAGGTAACCATTAAGCGATAGTTGAACATTCACTATCGCTTTTTTTATAAATTAAACACCTGTTTAGTGACCGTTTTAGCTCTGAAAGATATGCCACTGCTAGCTGAAGAATAAGAGTGATAAGAAACATTTAAGCAATATCACAATAACAATCTCCTTTTAGATACAAACCCATAACCATTAAATAAACGTAACAAACACGATTGGAAAATTAACCATGGCTACGATTCAACTCTACTCATTAGGATCGCCTAATGGGATAAAAATACCCATTGCGCTAGAAGAAATGGGGCTAGATTATGATGTTCACCCTGTAGATATATTAAAGGGTGAGCAGCATAATGATGACTTTAAAAAAATAAACCCAAATAGCAAAATCCCTGCATTAGTTGACTTGAACGGGCCGGGTAATTCAAGTCACTCTATTATGGAGTCGGGTGCTATTTTGCTTTATTTAGCTGAAAAGTCTGGAAAATTGATGTATCAAGATCCGGTATTACGCAGCGAAACTATTCAATGGCTATTTTTTCAGTCAAGTGCGGTAGGTCCTATGTTTGGAGCTTTTGGGCATTTTCATACCTACAGTAAAGACGCGTGTGATCACCCGTATCCAGAAGAAAGGTTTGCTAACGAAACTAAACGTTTACTAAAAATTATCGATGAAAGGCTTGAAAATCAAGACTTCATTGTTGGTGATGAATACAGTATTGCCGATATTTCTATTTTTCCATGGGTGATATGGCTTGATGTTTTTTATAATGCATCAGAACAACTGTCGCTGAAGTCATTTACTCATTTAATGCAATGGCTTGATGTTTGTAAAAATAGACCTGCGACAATAAGGGGATTTGATGTCTTTGGTTTTTCAGAAATTGGGAAAACGTAAATGCCACAATTAACATTACCAGCTCCAATTATTGCACGTGATTTCTGGTCTTTCATGGTATACGACCACTTTACCCGTTCAATTTTAGAAACGGATCAAAGAACTAGCGAGGTTGATTCTAAGGGAGCGGCATGAAAAAAGCTAAAGTGAGTAGTGTAACAATGTACTTTGCTCATAAAGTGCTAGCTGGTAAAGAGCAAACTGTGCCAAATAAAGGTTCAATGTATTATTTCCTTTAGACGGATCAGAGTATTAATGGTTTGATAAAACATGAAAATCAGGCTATTTTATTGAATAGAAATAACCTTAAATAGTTATTATTTATAGGGTTTATAATTACTTGTCAGCATTGGTACTCAACAGTGCTGGCAAATTTGGGAGGATAAAATGAAAGAACAAGAAGCTGAACAAGTAAGCGAGGAAGCAACGGCGCACCCCCCGAAGACTTCTAGTAAAATCATGGGCGTATTTAAAGCTATTGCTAAGGTGGTTATTTTCTTAGTGGTGGCTGTAGTTGCCGCAAAAACGTTTGCTATTTTAGGCGCAATTCACGGCAAGGACTTACCTGAAAGTTATTTTTCTGGAGGTTATCCAACTATTTTAGCTTTACTTGATTCTGAAGTATTTATGGGGTTAATTTTCTTTATCACCCTATCAGTATTTGCCTATGTTGGTTATCTATTATGGGAACTACATGAAGTGGCTGTGCATAAAGCTGAAGCAAGCTCCTCACCGCAAATGCAGCTAATATTCGCACTTTCGTTATGTGGATTATTTATTCATAAGGCGTGGTGGGTATTAGCCATTATTATCGCTTTCACAAGTTGGGAAGCGATTGGTAATAGTATTAGTAACATGATTCATAAAGGCATTACTAAAGAACAGAAGGATAAAGAAAAAGAGAATAAAGCAGCAGGAGAGAACGCATGAAAGAGATAATGCTACCTTACATTTTAATTATGTGGACACTGGTAAAGCTCGGTGTCATTCAATGGAACTTAAGAAATGCGGTTTATATTGTTAGCTTAGGCTGCTTTATGTCATTCATGTTATTTACCGCGCATCGCTTTTGGTCTCCTGCGGATTTAACTGATAGCTCAACCGTAAAAGCGCCTCATGCGGTATTAAGTCCTCTAATCGGGGAGCAAATAGATACTATTTATGTCACTCATAATCAAGTGTTGAAAAAAGGTGAGTTAATTTACTCTTTAGTTGATACCGACTCTGAAGCTAAAATTGAAGGTGCTGAAGCACAAGTGGCGCAACAAGAAGAGCTTATCGCTCAATATAAAAGAGATATTCAACGTAGTATTGATGCCCCTGGTGTTTTTGCTCTGCGCGATATTGAAAAAATAAAGTCTGATTTAGATTATTCTGAGGCGATGAAAGACAAAGCGGAAGCAGATTTAGAAACAGCACATTTTGAGCAATCTCGTATGGAAATTAGAGCGCCCTTTGATGGACAAGTGTCTATCACTAATATTTCATCGGGCTCTCGTATTGGTAATATGCATATTTATGATACCAGCAAAAAATTTGTCGAAATGCGTATTCCTGACCAATCTTACCGTTATATTAAAAAAGGCCAATTTGCAGAGTTTTTTGTGAATGCCTACCCGGGAGAAATATTTAGAGGGAGAGTACACAGTATTACCGCAGGTACTGGTGAGGCAATGATTTCGCCTAGAGCTTCAGAACAACAGGTTAGACAGCATGTTGGCAACAATACCTCAGCACATGGCAGAACGGTTGTTATAGAATTTATTGAACCTGAAGGTTATAACGTACCAATTGGCTCTACTGGCTCAGCTTGGATATCAGCAACTAAGCCGGTACCTATATTAGGCTTTATGGACATTATTGGCGCAGCAACCGTTAGATTAAAGGCTTACAAAGCTTATTTGAATGCGTTGTGATGAGTATTACTAACAATGATATGTCGTAAGTTACAATATGTGTTTAGTGCATATTGTTTATGATATTAAGTCATTGGCGGGATGTTGTCTGACCAGTTAATATATCTCCAATGACTTAGCACAAACTTAAAAACTTACTTCAAGCTCTAACTAGAGTTTTAAAAGGAAATTAAAATGAAATCAATTACCAAATCTACTAATACCACTATGACTAGCAATATCAAAAAATCATTGATTGCTTTATCAATTGTTACCGTCCTGTCAGCCTGTACTACAACGACCAATGAAAACCAAAATGTTACTAACTTAGATAACTTTTTTGTTGAAAGCGGCGGCGTGATCGTTACTCCAGCGATGTACCCAACTCTTGAAACATCACATCAGATCCTTAAAAATCAGGACTTAGTTGGTGTGAATAATATTTTGCATAAACGAGAATTAACGCCAACAGATAATCAACCCGTTGTTCGTATGAATCGTGATACCTATTATTCATTTGCCGTGATTGATGTTTCAAAAGGGGCATCGATCACCATGCCAGAAATACCAGCGGGTAAATATATGTCGATTCAAGCTGTAACGGAAGACCACCGCATTCAGGCAATGGAATATGGCGCAGGCACATTTGAATTGTCTACACACACGGGCTCACATGTTTATGTGGTTATTCGTCTGGACGCAACGTTCTCTGAAGCGCAAGCAAAAGAAATTCAAGACAAAATGTCGGTGAAAGCAAATTCAAGTACTGAGTTTACAGCACCTACAGTAAACGAACAGTCATTCACTCAAGTTGAAAATTCATTAAAAGCACAAATAGCGGGCATTGCTAAACGTGACGGTGTTAATGCATTAACGGGTATGTTTACTGATGTTAAAGGTGACTCTGCTAAGTTATATACCGATGAAAAATATCAAGTAGGTGCGGCAATAGGTTGGGGGGGCGCACAAATGGTAGATAATATTTACGAGGTGTCAGGAAACTACCCGATGGATCAATGTCATCAGGCGACCTTTGAAGACCCTAAAAATAAAGCTTTTTGGTCAATAACGGTTTATAACAAAAAAGGTTTCATGTTTGATGATGCTGCTAACGTGAGTTCAAATACCGCGGTAATGAATAAAGATGGTCGTTACACCGTTAGTTTTGGTTGTGGTAGTGATGCACCAAATAATATTAAAACAGCTAACGAAAGTGGTGTATTTAACTTAGGTATTCGTCATTACCAGCCATCAGATAAAGTGAAAAATGAAGGTTATAGAATATTGCCTACGGTTAAAGTCGTTAAATAACGTAAACATTGAACTATTTAAAAGGAAATTAACATGAAATCGACTATCACAGGAACGAATACCACCATGACTAGTAATATCAAAAAATCATTGATTGCTTTATCAATTGTATCGGTTCTTTCAGCTTGTACAGCAACTACTAATGACACAGAAGCTTCTACGGGACAGGTAAATAACAACACAATTACCATCACTGAAGCTAACTTTGCTCAATCTGAAACTGCTCGCATGTATCGTAATTGGATTGCTGGTGGTAAAGCTAATGAGCAATTTGCCATATTACCAAAATTACCACCTCGCGGTAATAAAGCGCCAACCGTTCAAATGAATGATGATACGCTTTATGGTATTGCTATTATTAATGCGGTTGATGGTAAGGTCACTTTTGATATCCCAAAAACGAACAATTACTTCTCAGTGCAAGTGGTTACTGAAAATGGTCACGGTGAGTACCTTGTTGTTGAAGATGGAGTGCATACACTGCCTGTTACCAATACGGCAACAACGTTCTTAATTTACCGCTCAGGTATTGAAATGGGTGCGAATACTGACGAAGGCATTGCTAACGCAGTAGCGCAACTGAAAAAAGTAGATACAACTAAGTTCAACTTTGCCACTGACTACACATTACCAAATTATGACTTTGCGGAAGTTGATGCTGAAGTAAATAAGCGCAAAGCAGATGTTGATACAATCGTAGCGCGTGATGGTGTATTCACTTATACATTCCCTAGAACACCTGCTGAAGTGACGGACCTTACTCAGTGGAACTTAGAGAATGCTGCGGGATGGGGTGGAGCTTCTCCTGTTCCGCTAGAAGGTAATAAATACGTAAACTCACCATACATTAGTGGTGAAACATGTAAAACAACCACGTTTGAAGATCCAAAGAACAGATTTTTCACCTCTATCACTGCATACGATTCAGCAAAATACTTGATTGAAGGTGCTAAGGCGATTAACTCATACTCTTGGGAAGTGAACGCAGATAAAACGGTTACGGTTTCTTTCAACTGTGGTGATGATGCGATTAATAACATTGATACCTCAGCGTACGGTAAAGACTTCACTATCACTACGCGCCACTATGGTGCTACCCAAGCGGTTATTGATAGTAAGTTTGATATCATCATTAAAGCGATTAAGTAGTTAAGCTCAAATTTGGGTAGCGCTTATTGCAGGCTCTTTCACTATCTGACAGATTAAAATGTGGCTTTTGTTTATTGAAGCAATAAGCCACCAATCTACGGATGTATTTCTTGAATAACATTACTCTGTTGAAAACTAATGTTTCATTAACTTTTATTTTTTGTACTCTTGTTACAAGTCCAATAAAACCTATCTCCAATCTTCAAGCAACAGTTTAAATGTTCAGCTTTTGTAATGATCTAATGAACGCCTCCGAATCTCAAGTTTGGTTTTTATAATCAAACAATGCATATTTATATCTGTGTGGAACGTCCGCTATCGTATCAAAGTGATCATTAGAAACGATGGTTTGAGTTCATGAAAAGGGTCGGCTTTTTGGACAGCCTGTGTAAAAACTCATTGTTGTTTATATAAATTTCAAAAACATTTTACCGTTTAGTTTGTTTATTTTGGATGAGAGTCGAATTTAAAATAGAAAGATAAGGCTAGAGCCTTATATTGTGGCCTTTATAGCGTTTATTAAGCCTTGATTACCCATTATGTTTAACATTCGTTTGAAGTTATAAGCCAGGACATGGAGATTCATTTCGGTTCGAACATTTTTAAATCGACGAGTGAGTAAATGTGTCATACCCATCCAACACTTAATCGTACCGAACGGGTGCTCGACACTCTGCTTTCTAATTAGCATCAAGTCTGGCCGTTTTTTCATTAACTTATCCATATTGTCTATTCTGTCTTGATGCTCCCATCGCGATATTTTTCGTGGTGTTGCACTTTTAGTACATTGTGGCTGCAAGCTACAATGTCGGCAATCTTTGACTCTGGCTCGGTAATGCATCAAATATAAATCACGATCTTTGGTTCTGGTTTTACCTGGCATTAATTGACTGTTGTTGGGACAAATATAAACATCTTTTTCTTTATCATAGGTAAATTTAGAACGATTAAATATGCCTTTTTTATCGCTACCTGAGGTATCTCCCTTTGGTACAAGTGGTGTCATACCCGCATCTTGTGTGTCTTTGATATCTTGGCCGCTGAAGTAACCCTTATCTGCTATAACTGTTAGGTCTTTTCTTTTTAGCGCGTGTTGAGCTAAAACCGCGGTAGGACAGAGTTGGCCTCGATCAGTCGTATTTGTTACTTCATGTGCAACGATGAGATGATGTTTGGTATCAACAGCACTTTGTATGTTGTAGCTGACAACTCTCGTCATACCTTGTGTTTTCATCAACCTTGAATCTGGGTCGGTTGTGGATATTTGTTTTTCTGGATGAGCTTTCACTTCTTTTTCTAGTGTTTTTAATTCAGCTAGTTTCTGTTTTAAATTGTTAATGCTTTCTTGAGTTGCCTTGATTGTTTGGGGGCTATGTTGCTCTTCATCAGCACGGTCTAGTTTTTCTAAATAGTTACTAATATGTTTTTCAACACGTTCAATATGAAAGGCCATTTTCTTTGGGGTGTAATTGTTATCTTTGTGGTTGCTGGCTTTAAATTTACTACCATCAATAGCAATCTCGCCTTCATCAAACATGTGAATTTCCCTGCATAGCTCAACGAATGTCCGGCACACATGCTTAATACCCTTAGCATTATTTTTTCTAAAATCAGCAATGGTTTTAAAATCTGGAGCAAGTCGTTCAAGTAGCCACATGAGTTCAATATTTTGATTTGCTTCAATTTCTAATCTTCTAGAGGATTGGACTCGATTTAGATAGCCATAGAGATAGAGCTTTAACATGACCGCAGGATGATACTTAGGACGACCAGTAGACTTGGTGAACACACCCGTAAAACCTAACTCAGCTAAATCCAATGCTTCAATAAACACATCAATGACTCGGACGGTATTTTCAGCATGAACAAAGTCATTGAGGGATTCAGGAAAGAGTGTAGATTGGGAGCGGTTAATACCTTTAATAAAGCCTGACATGACACTTACCAATAAAGATTAACTTACTGATAAGTATAGCAAACGTGCGTTATGTTTGTGGAGAAGGTTAAGACCGATTGATCATAACTATCAGGTAGTTATACGAAAAGGTGATCAAAAGGTTTTCACACAGTCTGTGGCAAAAGTGATCATGTCTCGAAAGTGCGCTAAGCGGAAGGTAACATTCTTGATTAGTATCCATTTTTATGGAGCAAGCTCAGCTCCATAAAAACTACCAAGGCAGCCCTAAGGTCACTGTTAAATTAACTAAGCCTGTTTTATTAGGACTGCTAGTGGGTTAGGTTGATTTGTTCAGGCAGCGAAAGGTAGATATATTCACATTGATGGCGATGCAAAGGCTGTGTCTGAATTTTTCGGACCATTTGATAAACCAGCTAAAAGTTCAAAAATAACGCTTCGTTAATAGCTCAACCTAATCCTAAATATGTCATTGTCTTAATATGTATACTTTGAAAAAAAGTGAAATGACTAAAAGCATATTATTTACAATTTTTTGATGGTTTCTCTTATCAAATTTCAGCATGTAGCGGGGGAGTATATATGTCAGCCCCACATATTCATGAAGGTAAACACCTCTCTCAATTGGCATTATATGTATTAAACGAGGTATTCAATCAGGGCTTTTTGTGTACGTAATTATTAATCATTGAATAACAGTATTATTGAATGGCGGGTAGTGACTGCATGTTTTTACAAATATCAATAATGATAGTTCTTAGCCAACGGTGAGACTTTACGTGTTCCATGCTCCAGTGCCAATTCATGTAAGCTATCATTTGTTTAGTTTTAAAAGGCGGGTTAAACCAAATATAATCATCTACATTACGCATAGACTGTAAAACAGTGCCTGGCATGATACAAATTAAGTCAGTAGCACTCACAATTTCTAAAATATTTTCAATACTTGTACTGGTGTATTTTATCTCTCGGTTGTAGCTAAAATCTTGCATGGCTAAACTAAGTGGATAAACATTACCTTTTCTCGGGGCTAATACCGCATGTTTTTCTGCCAAATATTCAGAGAGCAATAAGTTAGTTTTATTGTTAAGGCTAGGGTGTTCCTTCCTTGCAATGACAAACAGTTTGTCGTCAAATAATTCTTGGTGGTGGCAGCCTATTTCATCAATAGTTAAATAATCAAGATGCAGGTCGTATTCTTTATCCCTTAATGATTTTTCTGCATCAATTAGCATATCAGTACTGACGGTGAGTGAAATGTTCGGAGCTACATGCGCTAAATATTGGCTTAGTTTGGTTAAATAATTACTGTTACCCACGCCTAAAATGTTGATATGAAAATTTAGATTGGCTGTTTCTGGTAAAAAATCACCGGTATCAGGTAAGGTTGATGACACATCCGCGAGTATTTTATTGATGATAGGGTAGATTTCATCCGCTTTGAGTGTCGGCATCATTTTACCTGCTTTACGCTCAAATAAGGGGTCATTGTAGAGCGACCTTAATCTTTTGAGTGCCTGTGAAACAGCAGGCTGTGTCATGCCCAAATTTTCAGCTGCATGGCTAATGTTTTTTTCATGCATTAATGCCGTAAATATTGACAGTAGATTTAAATCTACGTTCCTTAAATACCTAGCCATCGCAGTTATTCCCTTCTTTTAGGTCAATGTTACCTCTCAACTACAAGCTACTATAAGTGATACTTATAGTCCTGTCATTTTGTTTTATTTCTAAAGATAAGCATATGTATTTAAGCTAGCTCCATATTCATTTTTTAATAGATTTGAAGGTTTAACTAAAGGAATACTTATGACAATTAATACTAAATTTACACAGTTTGCCATTGCATTAGGAATGTTGACTGTATCTGCAACATCACTAGCAACTACGGATACAAGTAAACCCAATATTTTAGCTATCTGGGGTGATGATATTGGACCCTATAATATTAGTGCTTATAACCGGGGAGTAATGGGATATAACACACCTAATATTGACAGAATTGCTAATGAGGGGGTTTTATTTACCGACTCTTATGGCGATCAAAGTTGTACTGCTGGTCGCGCTGGTTTTATAACGGGTCAACATCCTATCCGCACAGGTTTAACCAAAGTTGGCCTACCCGGTGCAAAAGAAGGCATTAACAAAAAGGACCCAACCATTGCTGAGTTACTTAAACCCCATGGTTACATGACCGGCCAATTTGGTAAAAACCATTTAGGCGATCAAGACGAACATTTACCGACTAACCATGGTTTTGATGAGTTTTTTGGCAATCTGTATCACTTAAATGCCGAAGATGAGCCAGAGCATCCTGATTACCCGCAAGACCCCGCGTTTAAAAAACGTTTTGGTCCTCGTGGCGCTATACACTCATTTGCTGATGGTAAAATTACCGATACGGGGCCCGTGACTAAAAAACGTATGGAAACTATTGATGAAGAGTTTTTAGGCGCAACGCTAAAGTTTATCGATAAAGCTCATGCGGCAAAAAAACCATTTTTCGTCTGGTTTAACTCTACTCGTATGCATATTTGGACTCGTCTAAAACCTGCATCTCAAGGTGTTACTGGCCAAGGTTTATACGCCGATGGCATGACAGAACATGATGGCCATGTTGGACAGTTACTCGATAAATTAGATGACTTAGGAATAGCAGACAATACCATTGTTTTGTACACCACAGATAATGGTGCTGAATTAATGCTTTGGCCTGACGGTGGTTATACGCCATTTAGAGGTGAAAAAAATTCAAACTGGGAAGGTGGTTACCGTGTGCCAATGTTAGTGAAATGGCCAAATAAAATTAAGCCAAACCAAGTTTCAAATGAAATCATTTCATTGCAAGATTGGATGCCTACCTTTTTAGCTGCGACGGGAGATAATAATGTTAAAGCAGACCTTAAAAAAGGTAAAAATGTTGGTGGCACTAAATTTAAAGTACACCTTGATGGTTATAACTTTTTACCACATTTGTTAGATACGTCGAAAAAAGGCCCACGTAAAGAGTTTATTTATAGTTCAGATACCGGTGAGGTTGTTGCCATTCGTGATGGTGACTACAAAATGATCTTCAGAGCACAGAAAGCCCATGGATTAGAAACGTGGATGAATCCTTGGAGTGTATTAAGAGCACCTAAAATGTTTAACCTAAGAATGGACCCATTTGAACGTATGGATATTGAAGGACACGGTTATGCAGCATGGTACGCGGAACATATGTTCTTAATTGCACCGTCAATGTTTAAGGTAGGCGCTTTTAAACAAACCTTTATTGAGTTCCCTCAACGTATGAAACCAGGCAGCTTTGTTCCTTAGGTCATAACCTATGATAAGCGTTAAGTAAAATGAGAAAAAATAGCTATTGGTAACAATAGCTATTTTCCTAATGAAGTTGCTGTGTAAACGAACATAAATTTATTGCAGGGCACGATAGTGAAGTCACACAGCTATTTATCTTTCAAGGGTATCGCAATAAAAAAAACCAGCCTAAATCTTTATTCAAGCAATTATAGTTTTAAGAGCATTCATAATATGAATATATTCTGTAAAAGTTATCAAATAACCCGTCCAATTTTCTTAACCACTCTATTGATTTTATTGTCTATTGGTGGAGCATTGAGCCAAGAAATCCCTACGTCCGAAGTTAAAAATAAGCGCACTTTATCATTAACAAGCCAAAAGGAATTATTAGCTAATATGGCTTGGGTAGAGGGCGGCGACTTTGTCATGGGCAATGATTCAGAAAACGCAAGAAACCGAGAAAAGCCAGCGCACAAAGTAACCCTTAATGGTTTTTATATGGGGAAAACTGAAGTGACTTCAAAATTATGGGAAGAAGTGATGGGCTGGAACTATAGCTACTTTACCTGTGATGAATGCGCTGTTAATAATATCAGCTGGAAAAATGTACAAGAATTTATCAAACGTTTAAATGCAGCAACGGGAAAAGTATTTCGCTTGCCTTCAGAAGCTGAATGGGAATATGCAGCAAAAGGCGGTAATGAATCACGAGGTTATACCTATAGTGGCTCGAATAATATTGATGACGTCGCATGGTATGCGGGTAATTCAGTCCATAAAAATCACCCTGTTGCGATGAAAAAGCCGAACGAACTCGGCTTATACGATATGACCGGAAACCTATGGGAGTTTTGCATGGACGATATGAGTCGTACCATCTATAGCAAAGCCCCAAGATATAACCCACTTCATGCACCCAATAAAGACTTTAACACGACTTCAATGAAAGCTATTCGTGGCAGTGGATATGATTTTCCTGCTAATGAATCAGAAGTCTATAAACGTGATGGGGCAACGAGTAATGTTCGTATGCCAGATATTGGTTTTAGGTTAGCTTTAGACAAGCTGTAGATGAAAAATAAATGCGCTCTACATTAAAATAGACCTTTTGTGGCTTATACAAAGTAACCCTAACTATCAATTGAACTTATAGTGCCATTGCTTTTATTCATTTCTAAAACGAGCCCAACACAAATACCATAGACCTATAAATAAGGACTTTAATAATAAATATTAAGGTAAATGAGTAATTTTCATCAAGTATAAAGGCTCAATAAGGAGTATCAAATGTTAGATTATTTTGCATTGTTTTTAGTGTTTTTTGTTATTTTAGTATTGTTTTACGGAATAATCGTAGTGCACGATATTCCTTACGAGATTGCCGTTCATCGTCAACACCCTCATCAAGATGCAATTCATGTTGCTGGTTGGATCAGTTTATTTACATTAGGCGCTATTTGGCCATTTCTTTGGATTTGGGCGACCTTGTACAAACCAGGAATAGGCTGGGGCATGGTTAACAACTCTATAGATGATCAAGCTGAAGTAAAAAATAGTCAATTAGAACGCGACATCAAAGCATTGCAAGAACAAGTAAATATCTTAGCAAGTCGTCAAACTGAAGTCGGTAAGGAAACATAATCATGGATATGCTCATTATTTTAACGTACACCGCTTTATGTGTCGCTATTTTCAAAATGTTTAAGATCCCATTAAATAAATGGTCAGTACCGACCGCTGTTTTAGGCGGCGTAGTGTTACTGTCTTCCATTATGATTATTATGAACTATTTACACCCTTATGCTAAATACGGTAAGGAAGTTTTTGCGACTATTCCTATTACACCCTTAGTCGCGGGCAATATTAAATCTGTCGATGTTATTGCCAATATTGAAGTGAAAAAAGGCGATGTACTCTTTACCTTATATAACGAAGAACAAACGATAGCCTTAGAAAAAGCAGAGGCCGCGTTAGCGCAAGCAAAAAATCAAGTGCTGCAAAATGACCAAGCATTGCTTGCTGCTATAGGGCAAGTTGCCAAAGCGGATGCAAACAGAGACAGAACGCATGCTAGTTATTTTCGTTATATGGAAGGGCACTTGAAAGCTGGTGCAAGCTCACCCTTTACTCAACAAGAATTAGATAATAGAAGAGAGTTTTATGAAGGCGCGTTGGCAAATTTAGATTCAGCAAAAGCAACACAAAGAAAAGTACGCTTGTTAACCGAGTCTAAAATTTTGGGTGAAAACACGCAAGTTGCTCAATTAAAGGCAGTTAAAAACAAAGCTCAGTTAGATTTTGAACGTACTTTTGTTCGCGCTCCAGTTGATGGCATGCCCACCCAAGTAGCACTTAGACCAGGAATGCGTGCCGGTATATTAGCACTGCGTCCAGTGATGAGTTTTATTCCAACCGAAAAACGTAGATTTGCGGCCCGTATTTGGCAGAATTCATTATTACGCTTGAAGAAGGGCTTAGACGCCGAAGTTATTTTAGATGCTGTGCCTGGGCATGTTTTTAAAGGTAAGGTCGTTGAAATTCTACCGGCAATGGCTGAAGGTGAATACCAAGGTAATGGAGTACTAATAGGTGCAGGAAGCTTAGCAAAACATGGTTTTACCATTGCGATAATAGAACTAGAAGAAAACTTGGATGATTATAATTTACCACGCGGTGTTCAAGGCCAGGCAGTAGCTTTTAATCCCAAAGGTGATTTTTTACATACTTCTATGGTGCGAAAAATTTTATTTCGCATGATGAGCTGGATAAAATATGTTTATCCTATTAAGTAAATTTAAATGTGTGTAATGCTCGAGAGCATAGTTAGTTGTTAAGAGCGTTTCACACTTATATACATAGGCGAATAACCGTTTTAGTGGGTTATATGTGTCGTTTCATCATATTTGATGAAACTTATAGGTAAAGGATTATATTATGACAATTAACAAAAGAAAGGCTTTAAACAAGGTTGATAGAGAAACACCTATTAAAGATATTATTGCTTATTACCAACCTATTGTTGCCTTTGAAAATCAAAGAATAGTTGGCTATGAAGCGCTTGCAAGAAAAGTTATTGCAGAAAAAGTACAGGCCCCGATTGAATGGTTACCACAGATATTATCAGAAGATAATGGCTCTGAACGGTTAACTAAACATATGTTAGAACTTGTGTTGGATAAAATGTCACAAGTGTCTGATGATAAATATATTTCTGTTAATTTTGAAATTGAAGATATTGATAACGCTAATTTGCATCAGGTAATACAAAGGTTTGAAGCTGAGAAGCTTTCTCATCGTTTAGTCATAGAATTAACAGAGCGTGGTGAATTATGTAATTGTCCACCAGAGGCAATTCAAAAATTAAAAGAACTTAATTTTCGACTAGCATTTGATGATTTTGGCTCCGGTGCTGCTCGTCTTTTATCATTGATAGACTTTCAGCCCAATGTTATTAAACTCGATAAAATTGTAACCGATAGAATAAATGAAAGCGCCGTACAAAGTATTATTAAAGCACTCAGTGAATGGTGTCAAAGCAATGGAACAAAAGTCCTTGCAGAAGGCATCGAAGAGCACTCACAAATAAATCATTGTATAAGTGCAGGCATCAGTTATGGACAGGGATATTATTTTGGTCAACCCGCTAAGTTATAATGTAATGATATTGTTAAGGGCCATATAGTTCGCTCTTTCAGATTATCAGCACTATTCACTTTGAAATATGAAGTGGTACTGTGTGTTATGGCGAACTGATTATGGGTACTAATTTATAGTACTGGATTCTGTTCTTCATGGTGTATCCCCTTAGGCGAATTAATTACAGTGAAATCACAATAGTTTGACCACTATTGCAAGGCGTTTAAAAGTATCAGTCACCTAAAAAACACACTAGTACTGTATGAATATCACTACTACAAGTGGCTTTTATTTAATTAATTTACTACTATTTTTAGACGTTGAAATAAAAATAAGATCACTTCGTATTCCTATCCATATCCCATTTAGTTGTTGGCAGTTGTCATGGATAAATAATCAAAAAAAGGAAGCCACCATGACTAAAAAACTAAAAACTATATCATTTTATTTTTCGCTGTTCATCTTCCTGATGAGTTGGGTATCTGTGCCTGTCAATGCAGAAGAAGAAAAGTTAGAAAAAAACATTTCTAATATGTGGATGTTTGTCCCTAAAGCAGGGCAATCAGCAGATTTTGAAAAAGCGTTCAAAAAACACGTTGCATACCGTAAGTCTATGGATGATCCTCGTACTTGGTCAGTGTATCAGGCCGAAATGGGGTCACAGATGAATGCTTACATAGTTCGTGCATGTTGTGATTCTTGGTCGGATCTTGATGATTACCGCCAATGGAATACAAAATCAAAAGCCTCTGAAAACTGGCGTGAAAATGTGAGTGAATATGTTGCCCATTTCGAACGCAATCGCTCTGAAGCAGATTTTAAAAATAGTAATTGGCCGGCAGATGTGAAATATAAGTATGTTGGTGTTAACACCTACCAACTTAAATTAGGACACAGCGAGGCGTTAGCAAAAGACAAGAAAACTCTCAGTGATGCCGCTAAAAGTGAGAATTGGCCATATAATTGGTTTTGGGATGAGAGTATCAACGGAAAATTAGAAATGAGTCTTGCTATCCCCTATATGACCTATGGAGCTATGGCACCTCCAGAAATTAAATTTAGTGAAATGTTAGCTAAACATTTAAGTAGCAAAGAAAAGGCTAAAGAATTGCTAAACCGTTGGTCATCGCACTTTAAATCGATTTCTTATAACGTTTACGTATTACGTGAAGATTTGTCGATGTAAGTTATTCTGCAATTATCAGCTCTCAAAATGGCAACATCAGCTTGCCATTTTTTCTTGATTGTAGGGATTAAGAAGACCGTTTTTTTGTTCCATATTCTATATATGTAAAGTTTTTGCGTCATCCCATGATACTGAACGGTCAATCAAAACCCCGTAAGTGAGCTAATATCACCTCCGTTAATATCTAATGAATATATCGCATAAGAGATTAAAATAATGAATAAGATACTATTACCATTAGTCTGTGCCATGTTTACAGCCAATGCGGGCGATTTCACTACACAGTTTTATGCCGTATCGTATCACCCGACTAGTAGCGAAAAAATGAATGCAAATCACAAGTTACTCGGTGTTGAGTATATTAATGATAATATTGGGTATAGTCTTAGCACATTTGAGAACTCATATAACAAACAATCAGTGATGTATACTCAATCCGTTTATATCGAGAATCATGATCAAAATTATAAGATTTTTTTATTGGCAGGAGTCGCTACGGGTTACCAAGATACTGGAGGTATTTGTATTTTGGAGTTAGGGGATCTTTGTAGTGTTTTTGGAGTAGGTGTCATTTTAACTATTTACGATACACGACCTAGAATTACTTTATTAGGTGAAGCTCTAGTATTCAGCTTAGAGTATAAGTGGTAATAAAATCATTCTTAATAGGTTCGATAGCTGTTCAGCATATGCGCATATATATCGAGGTAGAGTGTGTCAACATTGGTAATGTTACTCACAAAGAAATCCAGAAGAACGTTAGCCATTTAAAGTGGGGGCTATCGAGATGATAGTATCCCCAATCATTATGCTACTAGTGACTTAGCTAAGTAAGAAACGAGGACTTCTAACTATCTTAATTTTAATCCAGACCAAGCACGCGTAAGTGCCCAAACTGCTAAAATAATAAATGTGGTATGTACAAAGGTAAAGTAAGTAATAACATAAACCCAAGTCCAAGCAGAATCAAAGCCCCCTAAGATTACCATCAATACTGAAACAACACCTAGTGCGATAAAAGCAACAAGATTGACTTTGATGCCTAATTTTGCATGATAATAACTTATGCTGGTTGGTGTCATATTCTTGATAGCGAGTATTAACCAAATAAAGGCAATACCTGGCAAAAAAGTGAGGTTTAAAATTGAAGCAAGTGCAGCATTAGATGCCTGTTTAATTTGTTGTTTATCAACCGCAGTCATTGTATCTGTTTGTGGCAATACCATAAGTAATTCCTTTACGTTAATTCGTTTGTTTAGCAATAACAAAAACTAAGAATAAAACCAAGGATAAAATTATTACTTTGGTTTAAAGTTGTTTAAGAACAATAAACATTCTAGTTTTTAGCAAGGTATTCTTTAGTGTATTCGATTAATTTAATTTTGGGATAAAAGAGCTCATTTGTCTAACACGGGATAAAGTCCCCTTTATATGAAACTAACCATATCAGAATACTTAGCGAGAGATGAAATGCATAGTGCGCACAAAGTGATCATACAAAGGCCAATATTATCAGCCTTTGTTGCACTTCCTGTATAAATCGTGAAAACCTTGTGTGAAATTTTATTACTCCCTCACAATAACTACCCAAGCAAAGTAAAAAATTAGACGTTAATGACTTATTGAGTGGACTTATTAAAAGTTAAGCTTAATAAAAACGTAGCTAATTTAGTTACGTTTATTCTGCTACTCTACTTTGGTAATAATGAGATAAAAAAGCTCATCTCCAAGGCTTTTTCATTTAAGCTTTTAAAACGTCCCGATGCACCACCATGGCCGGCATCCATATCGGTTTTAAATAGCAGCAAGTTGTCATCTGTTTTAAGCTCCCGCATTTTTGCTACCCACTTCATGGGTTCAAAGTATTGAACTTGCGAGTCGTGTAATCCCGTGGTGACAAGTATATTTGGGTAGTGTTGAGCACTAATATTATCAATGGGTGAATAAGCTAAAATACTTTGATAGGCCTGTACTTCGTTCGGATTACCCCATTCGTCATATTCATTCGTGGTTAGCGGTATACTCTCATCGAGCATAGTCGTTAACACATCTAAAAAGGGTACATGTGCGCCAATACCTAAATATAGCTCAGGTGCTTGATTGACCACAGCTCCCATTAATAAACCGCCGGCACTACCACCTGAGGCAAATATTTTATCTTTAGCACCATAACCTTGTTCAACTAAAGCTTTAGTAACATCAATAAAATCGTTAAAGGTATTCTGTTTATGCGCCATTTTACCTGTTTCGTACCATTCTCTTCCTAACATTTCTGAGCCACGAACATGGGCGATAACATAAACAAAACCTCGGTCGAGTAAGCTTAACGTTTGACTGGAAAAATCAGGATCTATGGTTATGCCGTACGCACCATAACCGTATTGTAATAGCGGGTTAGTGCCATCCTTTTGAAAAGTATCGGTACGATAAACAATAGATATAGGTACTTCTATGCCATCACGTGCGGTAATAAATAAGCGCTCGGATTGATAATCTTCTTTGGTAAAGTCACCTAATACTTTTTGTTGTTTAAGCTGCTTTCGCTCACCAGTTGCTAAGTCAAACTCAAATAAAGAGCCTGGTGTGGTTAAACTTGAATAATATAATCTTGCGGTGGTACTTTTCGGCTCTGGGTTATCATCAAGGCAAGCAAAATAACACGGATCATCAAAAGACAAAGGATACTGATAACCTGCATTTTCACCTTGAGTGGTGTGAACAATAAAACGAATTTGGCCATGCTCACGTTCGGTAACCACAGTGAAGTTTTGGAATAATTCAATACCCTCTAGCAGCACATCTTCTCTGTGAGGGATCACTTCTTGCCAGTTATTTATATCATGAACTTGACCGATAGCGACTTTCATTAACCTAAAGTTTTTAGCTTGAAAATTGGTCACAATATAAAAGTGTTCACCCATTTTATCAGCGTGGTATTCGTGTTGTTCTTGATACTCAAAGAGCTCGGCAAATTCGCCATCAGGCTCATCAGCACTGAGCGCCAAATAATGGGTTGATTCAGTAGCATGTAAACAAATATAAATTTGAGAGTCATCTCTACTCTTATCTAAACTCATGTAAAAACTGTGATCGTCTTCTTCATAAACGAGAACATCATCAGATTGTGGTGACCCTAATTTATGACGGTAAACTTGCGTACCTAATAAGGTTTCTAGATCTTTTTTTACATAAAATACGGTTTTATTGTCATTAGCCCAAACAATTTGTCCTTCAGTTTCAATAAGAATATCCGCTAAATAAGCGTCTTCTGACTCTGATGATTTGTTAAGGTCTTTAAAGTAAATGGTGTATATACGACGACTGTCAATGTCTTCTGATATCGTCATTAATTGATCATTAGGACTGATTGATAAATCCCCTAAATCATAAAACTCATGGTCTTTAGCTCGGTCATTAACATCCAATAATAGTGTTTTGTTTTCGCCAGAAAAACTGGTTGAACGATAATAATTTGAATATTCTTGTTCACCATTAATTTCGCTGTGATACCAATATTTACCGTCTTTTTCTGGCACGGTATTATCGTCTTTTACGATACGCGCTTTAAGCTCATCAAATAATGACTCTTGTAATGATTTTTGCTCAGCTAACATAGCATCAGCATAGTTATTTTCATCATTTAGGTGTGCCAATATTGCTTCATCGCTACGCTCGTCATCACGCATCCAATAATAATTATCTACACGATGATGATTATGAATTTCCATTTTATGAGGGATTTTTTTAGCTATTGGGGCGGTAATATTTTTGTCTGTCGCAGCTGATATAAGTGAAGATGTTGGCACTAAGTGCTCCTAGGTAAATGATGTGGCATGCATAACTACAGAAAACCTCGATGGACAAGTTTATCGAGGTTTTATCAATTAAGTTAGTTAATTGTTTGGTTGTTAATGATCTCAATCAACGTTTCACCAAAACAGTCTTTTAACGGTAGATAATTATCTTTATAGTATGCCGAAAATATTTAGTAACTAATATACGTATGAAAAACAAGGAAAAAATAGCACTGTTAATTGGTGCTGATTATAAAAGTATTATGCTCTCTTATATTAAAGGATTATCTCGATGCAAGTAACATCTAAAGTAACTGAAATAACAACTCTTTCAGTGACTGAGCTAGCAACTATTGTAAATTTTTTCTCAGGACTAGGCACTGCAGTGTTAGCTGTTGTCGCCTTTTATGTTCTATACAGGTGGAAAGCACGTAAAAAGAAATTAACTCTCGTGCGCGGATAAGGACTTAGACACGACCATAATATCCAATACATAATAAAGTGACTCCCAACCCCAAGGTTGGCGACCTAAGTTATGAAATATCATACCAGTAGCAATATCTTCCGCAGAGAATTGTTGCTCGTTTTCAGCAAAGTATCGGGTAGCTTTTCCCATAGTGGTGTCAGTCAGTAATTTTTTCATAGCGCCAATCCCTGAGTGGTAAGATTGAACTAAGAGTATATCGAAGAGTGCTTGTTGTTTTGTCTTATCAAGGTGCCCAAATACCGAGGAAAATATTGGTTGAAGATTTCTTCTAATCATAACATATAACCGCACAGCACAATCTACCTGTGCCATACGATGTTGATAGAAGCGCTTATCAATACCGCAGTCATTCAGAACCTCAGGTTTCAACTGCAGCATACCCAAAGCATTATCGCTTGAACGAACATTTTTTTTGGCTCCGCTTTCAATAATTAACTGGGCGACAAACAACCTCAATGACAATGTGTCTAATGGCTCAGACAGCTGCGAACTGCGGTGTTGAAACATTAACCCGACCAATGCCTCCAAACTAATAGGGTTTGACTCGGTACCTGCTTTAACACCGTCCCAAGTGCCCCATACTTTCGATTCCGGCGCAATGCCTTTTACTCGATCAATAGAGGCACGAATATCAACCCATGGCTGGTCACAACTCAAAGCAAAGGGGTAACCTACGGCAGATACACTACCTTCAACCCATCGATTAACCTTATTATTCTTGTGTAATTGAAAACGAATTTTATTTAATTTTTCCTGTGTTGCTATACCTGTATCTTCATTATCCATCCAGGTTAAAAATCGACCACGCTGATCAAAAAATACATGCCGATCAGGGAGTTCGCAATAACCATTCGACAGTAATACCCATCGGCGTAACTCGGTTAAATTATAGGACGCCCCCTTGCTAAACGAATACGGGGTATCGCGAACGACTTGTTTCCAGTCTGAAGTAGGCACTGCAATGGATATTGCACACCATAATAGTAAAAATATTGGTAGGATATATTTTATTAACACGATAGTTAACTCACTCAAAACGTAACTATTACTATAGCTAGATCCAAAAAGTATAAGAATAATAAACGCGATCTCTGATCTAGGCAACAACTTAGATTAAAGCAATAATTCTTTTAAATAATTGGCAGTTTCTGTCAGAAGACCGCACTTTACTATTTTATTCGTGGTTATATGGACGAGCTATAGAAAAATTGACTATTGAAATCCAGCTCCCCATAAAAGGTAAAGTATTTATTATTTTAAAGACTAAAAACTCACTCGATTTCATTTGTATGATCAAAAAATTTGTTCGTTAGTTTTATTTAATTACTTTAGTTTGATGCAAAGTAACTATCTACAGAAAATTATCCTTTACCTTTTTATTAAAACAGCTCAAAATAGTTTTATAAAAATTATCAAAAGAAAACATAAGTCATTGATTTCATTAGTGTGAAAACGCTTTGGAATCACATGTTAAATACATGGAAATTGGTATCTAAGTTTATGAATTATAAAGAAATAAGTAGTGTATTATTTGTGTGTATGGGCAATATCTGTCGTTCACCCAGTGCTGAAGCTGTTTTTAGACATAAAATGCAAGTAAAAGGTTTGACATTAAAAGTTGATTCTGCGGGTACTGTAGGAGCACATGCCAAACAAAAACCCGATCATCGCGCTCAAAAAGCGGGTGTTGCACGCGGTTATTCTTTTGATGGCATTAAAGCACGTAAAGTTACAGTGCAAGATTTTACCGACTTTGATCTCATTCTAGCAATGGACTATGACAACATTGAAGAGCTAAAAAAAGTAGCGCCACCAGCAATGCAAGACAAAATACATTTAATGCTAGATTTTGCTACCGAACATGAAGAAGATCAGGTACCAGATCCGTATTATGGCGGCGCTAAAGGTTTTGATTATGTACTTGATTTAGTTGAAGCAGCAAGTGATGGTTTATTAGAAAAAATATAAATCTGCGCACGATCTCTTATCACCACATATCATCGAAATAAAAAAACCTTAGCTTTTGGCTAAGGTTTTTTATTTGAATAAACTTAAATTTATTCGAAGCGTGTTTTTACTGAATCAGCCAACAACGCTAAAATATCTTCACTGACGGTTAAGTCAATACAAGCATCGGTAATGCTTTTTCCGTAGGTTAACGGTGTGCCAGCTTTAACTGCTTGATTACCTTCTTCGATAAAGCTTTCAATCATTACACCAAAAAGACTGTCTTCACCTTGGCTGATCTGATCAGCAATAGAGCGTGCAACATCAATTTGTTTATTGTGATCTTTATAGCTATTACCATGGCTACAATCAACCATAATACTTTGTGGTAATGACGCTTTTTCAAGTCGCTGTCGCGTATCTTTAATATCTGCAGCATGGTAATTAGGTACTTTACCGCCACGTAAAATTACGTGAGCAAATGGATTACCATGGGTTTGGTAAATACACATTTGACCACTTTTATCTGGTGAATATAATACATGCGGAACGCTTGATGCTTGAATAGCGTCAAGGGCAATTTTAACATTACCGTCAGTGCCATTTTTAAAACCAACAGGGCAAGACAGGGCAGAAGCTAATTCACGGTGAACTTGGCTCTCAGTAGTACGTGCGCCAATAGCGCCCCAGCTGATTAAATCAGAAATATACTGACCGGTAACCATATCTAAAAATTCAGTACCTGCAGGTAGTCCTAAGTCATTAATTTCGACTAATAAGTTACGGGCAAGTTTTAATCCCTTGGCAACATGAAATGACTTGTCTAAATCAGGGTCGCTAATTAAGCCTTTCCAACCAACGGTAGTACGTGGTTTTTCAAAGTAAACGCGCATAACAATGAGTAATTCATTTTTATACTTATCACGTAATACGGTGAGTTTTTTAGCGTAATCAATTGCAGCGGTGGGATCGTGAATAGAACAAGGGCCGATAATGACTAATAAACGTTTGTCTTCACCACTAATGACCGCTTCAATTTCTTTGCGGCTTTGCATAATAAAATCTGCAGTTGCCGTACTTAAAGGAATTTCTTCAGCAAGCTGTGCAGGGGAGACTAAATTTTCAATTAGCGTGGTGCGTAATTCATCAGTTTTAATTGTCATGAAATTCTAATATATCGTTAGATTAAGTTTGGTTTATTTTGGCTTCTTTATGGGCTAACAGAAGGCCGCGCATATCGCGCATACATAAAGTAATTTATGCGCGATAACATAGCTAAATTAGTCGCTAATGTGAACTGTTATTACTCATTCGAAGTAATAAAAGCTGAATAACTCACTGATAAATTGATTTAAGACTGTTATTCGTTATTTAATTTAATATTTGTAACGCTGTAAGCCTGTTTCAGTCAGTATCTTAGCAGTGATTTCTTCTACAGAAAGCTTGGTGGTATTGATGAAAGGTATCTTCTCATTTTTATAGAGTTTTTCTACTTCTCTAACTTCCATACGACATTGTCTTGCTGAGGAATATTTACTGTTTGCCATTCGGCCATCCCTGATATCGATTAGGCGTTGTGCATCTATGGTTAAACCGAACAGCTTTTTATGAAAAGGTTTCAAGAAACTAGGAATTTTAAGTTCTTCCATATCATCATCTGTAAAAGGGTAATTTGCCGCTTTTATGCCATATTGAAGTGCTAAATAAAGCGCACTGGGCGTTTTTCCTGAACGTGAAACACCGACTAAGATAACATCTGCCTCTTCATAGTTAGTGACGTTTGAGCCATCGTCATTGTTTAAGGCATAGTTCACTGCTTCAATTCGGTAATCATAGCTGTTTTCATGAATGCTATGGGTTCTATGCGTTTTAGGTTTGGCTTGTATCGCTAACTCTTTTTCAAGTGGAGCAACAAAGGGTTCTAAAAAGTTATAAAGCACGGCATCACAGCTCTCAATGATTTCTCGAACCTCATTATTTACAAAGGTATGAAAAACTAATGCAGGTTTACCACCGCGGCTGGTTGCTTTGTTAATCCGCTCTTTTGTAGCAAGCGCTTTCTCGGTGGTTTCAACAAACGAAATGGTATGGTGCTCAAATTCAGTAGGGAAAAGTGATAGTAGTGCGTGACCAAAAACTTCTGAAGTTATGGCGGTACCATCGGAAATGTAAAAAGCTGATCGCATAATTAATTCTTCTTATTGAATCGTTATTTATAAATGTTAGTGTCGTTTTGAAAGTTATATCCCATTGCCATTCCCAGCGCCTCGAATTGAAATAGCTCAAGCACTCTGAAACCTACATCTTGATTGGTGATGGGTATAATGAAAACTTTTAAGTTATATTTTATTTAGTCTTTTAGTTTGTACAACTGGCAGTGTAGAATGTATTTAGCGACAAATAAATAGATAAACAAATAATCAAATTTATTTTTTAATTGGAGAAGTGACGTGCAAGAAAATGTTCTTTGGTATCAAAGCTTAGGCATGAACGATGTAGACCGCGTAGGCGGTAAAAATGCATCGCTTGGTGAAATGATTTCTAACTTAGCGAATGTTGGCGTGCAAGTACCTACTGGGTTTGCTACCACGTCGTTTGCCTTTAATGAATTTTTAGAGCAAAGCGGCATTAATGAAAAAATTTACCAACTCCTCGATGATTTAGACGTAGACGATATTAGTGCGCTTGGTAAATGTGGTGCTATTATCCGTCAATGGATAATTGACACCCCATTTCTCCCTCAAATGCAGACTGATATTGAAGCTGCTTACGCAAAACTTGCCGGTGACTTTTCAGAAGATGCTTCTTTTGCGGTACGTTCTTCTGCCACAGCAGAAGATATGCCTGATGCCTCTTTTGCTGGCCAACAAGAAACTTTTTTAAACGTGCGCGGTTTTGATTCAGTGATGGTTGCTATTAAGCATGTATTTGCATCGCTTTTTAATGACAGAGCTATTTCATACCGTGTTCATCAAGGCTATGACCATCGTGGTGTTGCACTATCTGCTGGCATTCAGCAAATGGTACGAAGTGATATTTCTGCTTCAGGTGTTATGTTCTCTATTGATACTGAGTCTGGTTTTGACCAAGTTGTTTTCATCACGTCAAGCTTTGGTTTAGGTGAAATGGTGGTACAGGGCGCGGTAAACCCTGATGAGTTTTATGTTCACAAACCAACACTAGCTAAAGGCAAACCTGCTGTAGTACGTCGTAATATTGGTAGCAAAGCTATTAAAATGGTGTACTCAGATAGCCAAGAACATTCTAAGCAAGTTGAGATTGTTGATATTGATGAAGCTGATTCTAACCGTTTTTCATTAACCGATAGCGAAGTTGAAGAACTAGCTAAACAAGCGGTAATTATTGAAAAACATTATGGTCATCCAATGGATATTGAATGGGCAAAAGATGGCTTAGATGGCAAGTTATATATTGTTCAAGCACGACCTGAAACAGTTCGAAGTCGTGAGAATGCCAATGTTATGGAGCAGTTCCAACTACAAACTAACGATAACCTAACAGTTGTTTGTGAAGGGCGTTCAATTGGTCACAAAATAGGTAGTGGTGAAGCGAAGGTTTTATCGTCACTATCTGAAATGGATAAAATCCTGCCTGGCGATGTATTAGTTACTGATATGACAGACCCTGATTGGGAACCTATCATGAAACGCGCTTCAGCGATTGTGACTAATCGCGGTGGAAGAACCTGTCATGCTGCTATTATTGCACGTGAAATGGGTATTCCTGCTGTTGTTGGTTGTGGTAATGCTACTGAGCTTATTAACGCTGGCGATAACGTAACCGTTTCGTGCGCTGAAGGTGATACCGGTTTTATTTACCGTGGTAAGTTAGATTACGAAGTGAAGACTTCTGAAATTAATGATATGCCAGAGTTGCCACTTAAAATCATGATGAATGTTGGTAACCAAGACAGAGCTTTTGCTTTTGCCCGTTTACCTCATGCTGGTATTGGTTTAGCGCGCTTAGAGTTTATCATCAATAAAATGATTGGTATTCACCCTAAAGCACTACTTAATTTCGATACTCAGCCTGCTGAATTACAAGACGAAATTAATGATATTATCGTGGGTTACGAAAGCCCTGTTGAGTTTTATATTGCTAAGCTAACTGAAGGTATTTCAACGTTAGCTGCAGCATACTCACCAGAGAAAGTGATTGTGCGCATGTCTGATTTTAAATCAAATGAGTACGCTAACCTTGTTGGCGGCGAAGCGTATGAACCGCACGAAGAAAACCCTATGATTGGTTATCGTGGTGCAGCGCGTTATATCTCTAAAGATTTCAGAGATTGTTTTGCCCTTGAATGTGAAGCGATAAAACGTGTTCGTAACGACATGGATTTAACCAATGTTGAAGTAATGATACCGTTTGTTCGTACCTTAGGTGAAGCAGCAGCAGTTATTGATATTTTAGCTGAGCATGGCTTGAAACGTGGCGAAAATGGTTTACGCATTATTATGATGTGTGAATTACCATCAAATGCGCTATTGGCTGATCAGTTCCTTGATTACTTTGATGGTTTCTCTATTGGCTCAAATGATTTAACTCAGCTAACGCTTGGTTTAGATAGAGACTCAGGTTTAATCGCGCATTTATTTGATGAACGAGATCCTGCGATAAAAATATTATTAGCGATGGCGATAAAAGCCTGTAAAGCACGTGGTAAATACGTGGGTATTTGTGGTCAAGGACCTTCAGATCATGAAGACTTTGCTGCTTGGTTAGTAGAGCAGGGCATTGATAGCGTCTCGTTAAACCCAGATACAGTATTACCAACATGGTTATACCTTGCTGAGCAATTAGCAAAGAAAGCTTAGTTAGCACTTAGCTTAAATAAGCAGTAAAACTCAATAAGAGAAGCAATAGTCATATTGTTTCTCGAGTACATTAAAAACACGTTAGCCTCTTTGGAGATAACGTGTTTTTTTACGTCGATAGTTTATGGGCTGTGTATTCAGTGGCTTGGGAACGGTATTGTATCGTTTGGGTTCTGCCACCTATCCATTGTTGTCATTGAGCTTAGTGAAAATGGTCAATGGTTATTTCAATGACTTGGTACTTTACGTTTTTTAACGTTCTAGTTCAGTTGTCACAAACGGTTGATTAGAACAGGGTGATGCATTTTTATAATGAAAAAAGCTCTTCTCTTCACTGACATGGATATGGCTAACACTAACGCTTTTGGCATCAGTGCGGTGCATGCAAGCAGACAAGTGACTTTTGTCAGGTTGATGACTTTGATGATAACGTGCTAGATCAGCCACATTGTTCATTTTCATGCGGTTTGCAAGGGCATGACGAGATGCACTGACTTGTTCAAATTTAACCGATGATGAAGTAAAAGGACTGTTCAGTTGTTTTTGCGTTAACTGTTCTCCGCTCCACTGCCATGTTTGTTGCACAAATTGGCCACTAGCGTCGTAACCAAAGGCTAATAAGCTAAATGATGCATAATCATTAAGTGTTGATTGCAGCAGTTGTTGATGCGCCTCTTGTACCGTTTTTTTCGCTGACAATGCTTTAACTAATAAGCCACGACTGACCAAAGTCCCGCGAGGTTTAATGCCTTGATAGTAATTTAACAGGCATAAACTCAAGCCAAACTCATTAGTGCTTATCCAAGTGCCGTTTCCATCGGGATCAATCGGCATTAAGGCTGTGCTACTATTTATGGTGATTGACTGGGGTGCTATGGCCAAGCTGCGAGTTCGTTGTTCGTCGCGGTTAAAAAATACATGATAATCATTGTTCTCAACTAGCCAACTTACGGTGCACATGTATCACTCTTTTGCTGTTGGCTACGTAAAAAAGTGGCAGTGGTAGGTGCCACGCCTAATTCATCGTTAACTTGATGCCCCAAAAACTTAGCAATAGCTGCCATCAGCGCTAAATGATGTGTTAAATGACTTGAAGCAAAACATAATTCACGTCCCATAGATGACGCCATTTGTGCTGATTGCTCACTACACACCGATACCTCACTTTGAACGGTAGTTGGCAGGGTGAGCAAATCTATATCAAATGTCACAAGCCACTGGTGTATTACATTTAATTCGATAAGGCCTTCACTGCGAACAGTCTCAAGCGCTAGCCCTCTTCGGCGGATGTCGTAATTAATTTTTTCTAGATTATCACTGTTCATTAATGCCAGATAAACGTCGAGAATATGACGTAAATGTTGGCCAATAGAGCTATTAAATAATGGTTTAGGCGCCATCATATATGCTTCATCACTGAGGCCAGTGATAAAATCTATCATTTGCTCTAATGATTCGATGCTACCGTTAATAATTTTATTCATTGTTCAATTCCGACTGCAAATGTGTTTGATGTCGTAAGGGATATATTCCATACAACACTGCTATTGGCGCTAAACACCAATAAAATAAAGGTAATGTGTTAGCTGATTCACCCATTATCATTAAAGCCAATGATAACAACGCAAAAAACACCACAAGCCCCCGTTGGGACAAATAACTTTTCCTTATGATAAATGCTAAGGGTTGCTGTGCATTAGCATCATCAAAAAACTGTTTATTAAAACTTAACCTAAAAAAAGTAGTTAAAAAGGCAATAACAATAATGCTAGCCAACAAAATATAGTGTTCGGTCTGGCTGGTAACACTGCCCCTAATAACCCAGGATACGGCATATAATACGATGGCGGAGTAGAACACGTAGCGTTGATTTAACTTATCTATGGTGTTTTTAATTCCCCAAAAAATGATGCTTAGTACGACCGTTAATCCAACCACTAACAAACCCAGATCCATCACGTTATTATTGGTGATAAAAAATAGCGTTAATACCCAAAAATAACTCTCACAAAACAGAAAAACACCATCGATTGTAAAGACCAATTTTTGCCGCCAATCGATTATGGCTGCTTTGTCAATTGGCGTTAGCTGACTCTCGTTATAGTTAGCCTGTCTACATAAGCCAAAATACGCTGCTACAGAGAGTAAAGTACTAATCACCAACAACCACAGTGCTTGTTGCTGTGCGAGAAAATACCCGCCCATTAATATGCCTATTTTTAAAAATATAACGATAACAATTTGAAAGTTACCGAATTGCTTTCCTGTTTTGTTCTATGTTTGATTACCGGTTTGAGCTTGGGTCATTGCGCTAAATAAGGTGCGTTGCGTAATCCAATAAAAACAATTGTAAATACCATTAAGCAAAGCAGCCAAGATAAATAGTGTCACGCTGCGTTCAAACAAAAGTGTTGCAAGAATTAAACTAGCAACCAATGCTAATTCAGCGATAAAAGAAGCAATTAAAATAGCGCGCCAATGGCGGCGATCATATAGTGCTTTCCAGCCTGCTAGAGCTATCATAAAACCAACACCCGTCAGGGCAATAAATAAACTAACTTCAGTTAATCGATAACCTTGCTGCCATAACAAAACGGGAATGAAAAACGGTAACAAACCTATTAATAGTGAATGAATGCCAGCAAAGCGATAAAATAGTCGAGCAATTCCCTTCATTAAAAAATATCTGCCTGACTAATATCAAGCTGTTCAAGCTGTCTGAAATAGGGTGTTAAATCTTCTTTCTTACCAAAGCGAGGGTAATCATGCATTTTTAAATAAGGACGTGAATTCACTTCTAAAAATATGCATTTTTGCTCGGTATAATCTTTGGTAATGTCTTGTTCAAAAATAACATCAATACCTAATATATTCGCGTCAAACAAGTCTAATACTTTTAAAAATAACGCTGTATTTTTCATCGATATAGTTGTTTTATCGATCGTTTTAACAACACCACCTGGTGCTAATGAAATCCGATAAAATAAAGTGATCACATCACCTTCAGCGGGAATGTCATCCATAGTTAAATTTTGCTTCTTTAAAAAATTAACCGTTGTGGCATTTTTTTTAAGAGGTGAAATACACGGAAATAATTCCATCGATTCACGCACAACATTTTCTTGATCAATGAGCTCATGGATTGTCATTTTTCCGTCGCCCATTACAAAGGGGGCGAAACGTTCAATCACCGACATCACTTGGCCTTTAATGACCACGACGCGATAGTTCTTCCCTTGTAAATATTGTTCAACAACCGTCGATGGCCACCACAGTTTCGCCAAAAATATGGCCTTATATAATTGTCTAAAGTTAGTAATAGGAAAATGACTACCGCGCGAAAAACCACTTACATTGGGTTTAATAACTAATGGAAATCCATGTTCTTTAGCAAATTGATGAGCGACCCAAGGGTTAAAGAATATTTTACCTTGGGCATGAGGAATACTACCTTTTGAAAAAACATCGCGCGCTTGTTCTTTCGAGCGACAGCCCTTGCGTGTTTCTAACGAATTGTAACTACTGCATCCACCCATGAATTTTTGACTGATCCACGCGTATATAATTTTCTTAATGGCTTTCATTGCCAACCTCATTTTCTTTTATCGTATGTTGACGCATCAACCCTAGTTTTCTAAAAAATATTGCCTTATGAGGCTGGTTTTTAGGAATTCGTTTAGTGACATTAGCCAGAGAATACATAGCGTTAAAAACAAAACGTATGTTATCAATTGTTCGGCGCTGCTGACACAATAAGACAAGTGGCATGGGCACAAATAAGTTAATTTCTATTACCTCAAATTTCCCGGCCACTAACGCTGCTATTGAGTCTGCTCGAACACCCAACCGAGAAATTTTAAATTTCCCAATAGCGCTGGCGTGTAGAGATATTTTTTCAAGCTGCTCGCGAGACAATTCTGGCGTAATGTCGTGGTATTGCGTTGTTTTGTTGTAAATCCCGTTGATGGGGAATTTATCTGAACTGCTATTATTAACCTGAGTAACAGATAACACGGCGTGTTTGGCTAAATCATGATGACTGGCAATAGTGAATATTTCAAATTCAATCGCACCACGCGCCGCCTCTTGAACTAAATAACGCATGTTGCTCGTTTTGCGCTGTAGACGTAATTGTTGAATTTGCATCAAGTTGTCAGCACGAGAAATCCCCCGCGAATTTTGTCCCCATTCAGGTTTAACAAATACAGGAAACTCGGTCGGCTCCCTCGTGCCGTCATCCACCCATTGCTCCACGCGCCACTGATTAGGGATTAGCCTATCGATATCTAATTTAGAAAACAGCCCTTTATTTTCATTGAAGTAAGGGGCGTTTAATCGAAAGTAATACCAGGGTTTAACGCACAATCGAATACATGACACGACATAGCTTAAAATAAGTAAGATTCGGATGAACATCTAATTATGGCCCCTATTTATTAGTGAATATTATTTGTGAATGTTAGTGGTTATTTTCATTGTGTTGACGACGAACAATTGCGCCATTAACTGCCGCTAAAACAAGCCCTAAAATAAATATTGATACTGCTGCGTAAAACAGTGAACCACCGTCGCTTACGCCGTTATGTAATACTTCAATGCCTAATGGTGTTACTAAGTGAAAAAACATCGCGCCAGCCATTACGCCAGCTGATAACAAACCACCAAGGGTATGAACTAATTCACGTGATGGTACTTTGTTCACTAGGTTGAGCTTTTTTACTGCCCAAAAGGCAATCGGTGATAACAGTAATAACGATGCGAACAGTTCGAACATACCAACGGCAACGGCGCCATGTTCTACAAACCACTGACCAAGGCCAGGAGCTATCGTTTCTTGCATCCAAACACCAATAGTGCCGAATATATGCTGGGTATCAGGGTGACCAGAAAATTTATAAGGCAATGATGATAAAAACACCTTACAAGTCCATGCAACAACTACCCAACTAAAAATGGGGATAATACGATTTTTCATAATTTCTCTCTGTATCTTCTACTTCAATTAAGTAGCTATGATGTGATTATTTTAAAATACCAGGCCATTGTTTGTCGGCATCAATAATGAATTGTTCAGCGTCTTTTAACCAATCCTCTTTAACTGCAGCGTTATAGTTTAAGTAAAGTTTATTATCGATTATGGTCCACTGAAGAGGATCACCACTCGCGGTACGGCCATCTGCGGCAGCCCAAGCGCAATAACCACCGTATTGTGGTGCATACTTTTCTGGATTAGCTTTAAAAAGTGCTAAATGAGCTTGAGAACTAAACTGCCAAGTTGCTTTTTTATATTCAAAGCTATAGTCGTTATCGCCTTTAACCGGCTTACCTTGTTTGAAATAAGCGACAGCGTCGTAACCCGAAACAGCAAGGTCACTGAAATATTCGGTATATATTTCAGATTCAGCATGGGCACTTGTGGTAAATAACAACAAACAACTGATAAAGGTAAAGGCTGTAAGATTTCTAATGATCAAACTCATGTTAAGTTTCTCTTAAATTTTTAATATTAACGATTAAGCATATAGATAGCCGTTTATGCCTTTATCTTTCATTTTTTTTATTTTTTTGTGATATGAATTCAATTAATTGAATAATACTCAAATCAGAGTTGTTTGTTACTAAGAATAAAAGCACGATTTATTTACAAATAAAGTTCCTATATAAGTAAGTTATTTCAGAGAAAATATTATTATTAGCTATTAAAATATCTACTTTAAGATCAGTTTTTTACCAGAAGTTGTTGTACATTTTCACGAGACATAGCAAAGGGTGATTGAAAATTACCTCTTTGCTCTACTCATAGTTAACGGTTGGTGTAATAATTTGTTGAATAATGGACATTGCTGCATTAAAGAAGTGTCGAGTTGGTTTTTCAAATAAATATTCATTTTTCATTAATATTATTGAATATCAGCGTCTAAATGGAGTAAAAATTCATTTTCAACATGATATACTCGAAATACTGTCCTGTTTTAAAAAAAGTTAAGTCGTTATGCTTCCCCATATTAGCCATAAAAATCATCTTCCTCCTTTATATGACGATTTTGTTAGTTCATTAAAAGACAAAAACTTTACTGGTGATATTAATGCCAGTTACAGTGCGAGACTATCAGTCGCAACCGACAACAGCATTTATCAGCAGTTGCCGCAATTGGTTATTCATCCACGTTCTAAAGCCGATATTGTGTTACTGGCTAAAACAGCCAGTAATGCGCAATATCTTAGTATAAAATTCAGCGCACGTGGTGGTGGTACCGGTACTAACGGACAGAGCTTAACACCGGGTGTTGTGATTGATTTATCTAAATACATGAATAAAGTATTAGAGATCAATGTTGAGCAAAAGTGGGTACGTGTCGAAGCCGGTGTGATTAAAGATCAACTCAATGATTATTTACGCCCTCATGGTTTTTTCTTTGCCCCAGATCTATCTACCTCGAACCGAGCCACTGTTGGCGGTATGATCAATACTGATGCTTCTGGACAAGGCTCGTTAGTTTATGGAAAAACGTCTAACCATGTTTTAGCCTTAGAGTCGGTACTTGTTAATGGTGAAGTATTGAATACAGAGCCAATGACTTTAGCGCAAGCAAAGGACTTAGCTGAGCAAAGTACTATTGAGGGCAATAATCATGGAGACACTGCTGCAAGCTCTCATTCAACTTCTCATGCAAGGATTATGGCGCAAGTAATTGACTCATGTATTGAAAATCGCGAATTAGTGTTAAAGACATTTCCACGATTAAATCGTTTTTTAACGGGTTATGATTTAGAGAACGTATTAAAAGCAAACGATGATGGTGACATTATTGGCGTTGATTTATCACGCTTGATCACTGGCTCTGAAGGCTCATTAGCGTTTGTATGCGAAGCAAAGTTAAACATTAATCCTATTCGTGTTGCTAAAACACTGATTAATATCAAATACGATAGTTTTGACTCTGCACTGCGTCATTCCCCTGCGTTGGTTGAAGCCAAAGCAACGTCAGTAGAAACCATAGATTCAAGGGTATTAAATCTCGCGAAGCAAGATATTGTTTGGCACAGTGTCAGTGATTTAATCACTGATGTGCCAGGAAAAGTGATGGATGGCATTAACGTTGTTGAATATAACGGCGATAGCATTGAAGGTTTAGCTGCTCAGGTTGCAGAACTCACCTCAGGCCTTGATGTTTTAATTAGCAAAGATGGTTCATTAGATAAGTCATCAGAAAGTCGTGGCGTCATTGGTTATCAAGTGACTTCAGATCTTGCCAGTATTAACAAAATTTATGCCATGCGTAAAAAAGCGGTTGGTCTGTTAGGTAAAGCGGAAGGTAGTCAAAAACCGCTAGCCTTTGCTGAAGATACAGCGGTACCGCCAGAAAATCTTGCTGATTTTATTGCTGAGTTTCGTGCACTATTAGATGGTTATGAATTAAATTATGGCATGTTTGGTCATGTCGATGCTGGGGTGTTACATGTACGCCCAGCACTTGATATGTGCGATCCTGAGCAAGAAAAATTATTACGCACCATTTCTGATGAGGTCGTTAAACTAACGGCTAAATACGGTGGTCTTATGTGGGGTGAACACGGTAAGGGCTATCGCAGTGAATATGGCCCTGAGTTTTTTGGTGAGCACCTGTTTAACGAACTTAGAAAAATAAAAGCGGTGTTTGACCCGCTTAATAAAATGAACCCTGGTAAAATTTGTACGCCAATTGACTCAAGTGAGCAATTAGTAAGCGTTGATGATACCAAGCGCGGTTATTACGATAGACAAATCCCTGTGACGGTTAAAGAGTCATTTACTGCCGCAATGGATTGTAACGGCAACGGTTTGTGCTTTAACTATGATGCTGATAGCCCAATGTGCCCATCGAGCAAAATTACCCGTGATAGACGTCACTCTCCCAAAGGTCGTGCTGGATTAATGCGTGAATGGTTACGTTTATTAGAGAAACAGGGTGTTGATATTCTTAAACTAGAAGATAACATTAATGCATCTAAAAGCATTTGGTCGGTTAAAGAGATATTAACGAATGCCGCTGATAAACTTCGCATTAATTTTATTAGTAAACCGCAACAAGATGAAAATGGTAATGGTGATTTCTCTCATGAAGTAATGGATGCAATGCAAGGTTGTTTAGCGTGTAAAGCATGTGCGAGCCAATGTCCTATCAAAGTAGATGTGCCTGATTTTAGGTCACGCTTTATCAATATATATTACTCTCGTTATGCCAGACCGTTAAAAGATCACCTTGTCGCTAACGTGGAGATACTTGCGCCATTAATGGCTAAAGCGCCTAAAATTGTTAATGCGGTCCTTAACACTAAGATCTATGACAAGCTATCAGCCAAAACGATTGGTTATGTTAATACGCCTTTACTATCTGTACCTACCTTAAAAAAACAAGTGAAAAAAGCGGGTTTTTCTGGTTTTGATTTAAGTAAATTACAGGGATTAACCACGCAACAACGCAAAGGTTATGTACTGATAGTACAAGACCCTTTCACCTCGTTTTATGATGCTACCACGGTAGAAAGTATGATGAGCCTGATTAAAAAGTTGGGTTTAGAGCCTATTTTATTGCCCTTCAAGCCAAATGGTAAAGCGCAACATGTTAAAGGCTTTTTAGCACGTTTCGCTAAAACAGCAAAATCAAGCAGTGATTTTTTAAATCAACTAGCGGCACTTGAAATTCCTATGTTGGGAATGGATGCCTCAATGGTGCTGTGTTACCGCGATGAGTACGCTAAAACGTTGCAAGAAAAACGCGGTAACTTTTCGGTATTGCTTGCCCATGAATGGTTATTAACTTTTATTAAAGAAGATACTGCTTTTAAGGGGACATTGGCCTTAACAGAACATCCAAAAGGGAAGGTCTTCAAACTCTTCTCACATTGCACAGAAAAAACTGCTTTAGTAAATAGTGAAAATGAATGGCAATCTATTTTTGACCACTTCGGTTTAGCCTTAGAAAAAGTGAGTGTCGGTTGTTGCGGAATGGCAGGCACTTACGGACATGAAAAAACGAATGTAGATAATTCTAAAGGTTTATTTGAATTGAGCTGGCAGGCAAAGCTAGAAACTCTAGCGAGCGAACAAGTATTGGCAACTGGCTTTTCTTGTCGTTCACAAGTGAAGCGTTTTAGTGATTTGAAAGCCAGACATCCTGTAGAAGCTATATTGGATTCTTTAAGCTAAAAGTAAGGGTAAAAGTAAAGTTAGTCACTTATTGTACAAGACAATGATCTTGCTCAATAAGTGATGATGTTTAATGTTGATATATTATCTTTGTATTAAATTTTTATTATTTTTAATTTTTACAGAGTAATTTATGACAGAAAAACGCTTAGTTCTATTATTAAAAACTTCTATTTGCATTGGAATATCTCTGATTCTGTTAGGAATTTACTTACACTCATTTAGTGGTTATATGGAGTCACTCGGCGTAACAGGCATTATTATTAGTGCTATGTGTATTGCCTTTGGCTTGGTATTTTCCTTACCGACAAAAATGTATCTGACCTTTCTTTTAGTTAAACGTGAAAGCGAAGCAAAAAATCAATAAAGAGAACGTAATAATTAATACCTCTTTATTTATTCTGTATGAAGACATTTTGTTAAAGGCATACTAAAGGTCATACTGCGTTTGTGTGCCGATTTCGAGCATATCTTCAATCAACTCCTATCTAAAAGCGTTTATAATTCCTGTTGAAACCTCCATCCTTATGTAGTTTGACTATATATCATTAAAAAAGCCGTTATTACTGCTACCTAAAGCTAAGTTTTCGTGTAAAATCAATCGCATTTTTATTATTTAACTTAGTCTATTGGTAAATGGCTTAACCAGCTGGCCTTTTTTCATAAGAAAAGCTAATTAAAGTCGTTTATTTACCCCGTTTTAGAGGAAATCATGAACTTAGACACCACCACGATAGATAGCATTGTAGCGCAGGCTGAAGTTGCCATTGCACAAGCATCAGACCCAACAGCACTTGATCAAGTGCGTGTTAACTTTTTAGGGAAAAAAGGTTTATTCACCGAGCAAATGAAAGGTTTAGGTAAATTACCGAAAGAAGAAAAACCTAAAATGGGACAAGTAATTAATATTGCTAAACAAGCGGTACAAAAATTACTGACCGAGCGTGGTGAATTATTACGTGCACAAGAGATTAAAGAAAAATTAGCGGCGGAGTCTATTGATGTCACTCTACCTGGACGTGGCACACAAATTGGTGGTTTGCATCCAGTAACTCGCACTATTGAGCGCATTGAAAGTTTCTTTGGTGATTTAGGTTTTGAAGTTAAAGCCGGCCCAGAAGTAGAAGATGATTATCATAACTTTGATGCGTTGAATATTCCTGAGCATCATCCAGCACGCCAAGACCATGATACTTTCTACTTTAATCCTAAATTAGTATTACGTACTCAAACATCTGGTGTTCAAATTCGTACTATGGAAGTTGAACAGCCGCCATTGCGCATTATCTCTCCTGGTAAAGTATACCGTAACGATTATGACCAAACGCATACGCCGATGTTTCATCAAGTTGAAGGCTTGATGGTAGATAAAGACGTTAGTTTTACTCACCTTAAAGGTATTTTGCATGACTTCTTGCATCATTTCTTTGAAGAAGAAGTAGAAATTCGTTTCCGTCCTTCTTACTTCCCATTCACTGAACCTTCTGCTGAAGTAGATATCATGGGTAAAAATGGTAAGTGGTTAGAAGTATTAGGCTGTGGCATGGTTCACCCAAATGTTTTACGTAGTGTTGGTATAGACCCAGAAGTTTATACAGGCTTTGCTTTTGGTATGGGCGTTGAACGCTTAACTATGCTGCGTTATGGCGTAAATGATTTACGTGCATTCTTTGAAAATGATCTTCGCTTCTTAAAACAGTTCAAGTAGGAAAACTCATAATGAAATTTAGTGAATCTTGGTTACGTGAATGGGTTAATCCTGCACTTTCTTCTGATGATTTAGCGCATCAAATAACAATGGCTGGCTTAGAGGTTGACGGTGTTGATCCGGTAGCAGGCGAGTTTAGTGGCGTTGTTATTGGTGAAGTGGTTGAATGTGGACCACATCCTGATGCTGATAAGTTGCAAGTAACAAAAATTAGTTTAGGCGATTACAGTTCTACTACGGTAGAAAAAGGCGAATTAGTTACTATCGTTTGTGGTGCTAAAAACTGTCGTCTAGGTTTAAAAGTTGCGGTTGCAACAGTCGGCGCAGTATTACCCGGCGACTTTAAAATTAAGAAAGCAAAATTACGTGGTGTTCCATCTTTTGGTATGTTGTGTAGTGAATCTGAAATTGGTTTAGCCGATGACTCAGATGGCATTATGGAATTAGCCAATGATGCGCCATTAGGTCAATGTGTCCGTGAATATTTAGATTTAAATGACGTGACTATTGACGTTGATTTAACGGCTAACCGTGGTGATTGTCTAGGCCTTAAAGGTTTAGCTCGTGAAGTAGGTGTGTTGAACTCTTTAGAAGTTACCGAGCCAACAATTACTGCAGCAACGCCAACAATTGATGATGCTATTACGATTAATATTGACGCAAACGAAGCATGTCCTCGTTACTTGGGTCGTGTTATCAAGGGTATTAACTCTAAAGCAACGACGCCACTTTGGATGGTAGAAAAGCTTCGTCGTTGTGGCACTCGTTCAATAGACCCCGTTGTTGATGTAACTAACTACATTTTACTTGAATTGGGTCATCCGATGCATGCTTTCGATTTAGCAAAGCTAGAAGGTGGCATTAACGTACGTTTCGCTAATAAAGACGAAAAATTAACGTTATTAGATGAAAACGAAGTGACGTTAAAAGAAGGTACTTTAGTTATTGCTGATGAGAACAAAGCATTAGCCATGGCAGGTATCTTTGGTGGTCTAGAATCAGGTGTTACCAATAACACCACTGATATCTTTTTAGAAAGTGCATTTTTTGCACCGTTAGCTATCTTAGGTAAAGCACGTCAATACGGCTTACATACAGACTCTTCACATCGTTATGAACGTGGTATTGACCCAACGTTACAGCATGATGCAATGGAGCGAGCGACTGAATTATTACTTACAATTGTTGGTGGTCAAGCAGGTCCAGTTGTTGAAGCTAAATCTGATGCAGATATTCCACAAACAAAAGACGTAAACTTACGTCGTAAAATGTTAGATAGTCGAATTGGTCATCACATTGAAGATGCACAAGTGAGTGAAATTCTTACGCGTCTTGGTTTTACTGTAACTACTACAGGTGAAAGCCTAGCTAAAGTATGGCAAGTAATTGTGCCAGCTTACCGTTTTGATATTAAAATCGAAGTTGATTTAATTGAAGAAGTTGCCCGTATTTTTGGTTATAACAATATTCCAAATATTGCACCAAAAGCTACCTTGAAAATGTGTGAGCAAAAAGAAGCTAATCTTTCTTTATCAAATCTGAAACAAGCTTTAGTTAATCGTGATTACCAAGAAGCGATCACCTACAGTTTTGTTGATCCGAAAGTACAAGCCTTATTGCATCCAGGACAAGAGGTGATGACGTTACCACATCCAATCTCTTCTGAAATGTCGGTAATGCGTCTAAGTTTATGGACCGGTTTGTTACAGTCGATGGTTTACAATCAAAATCGTCAGCAAGGTCGAATTCGTTTATTTGAGACTGGCTTGCGTTTTGTTCCAGATGAAAATGCAGAAAACGGTGTTCGTCAGCAAAATATGATCGCCGGTGTTATTAGTGGTCTTCGTGTTGATGAACATTGGAGCATGGAAAAAGCGGCAACTGACTTTTATGATATTAAAGGTGATGTTGAAGCTTTATTGGCACTGACTTGTGACGCACAAGGTTATGAGTTTTCAAAAGCTGAGGTTGATGCTTTACATCCGGGTCAAACGGCACAAATCACTAAAAATGGCGTTTTTGTCGGTTGTGTTGGAACCTTACATCCTGAATTAGAAAGAAAATTAGGATTAAACGGTCGAACATTAATTTTCGAACTATTATTGTCTGAAGTCTTAGTGCAAAAAATCCCTGAAGCCAGCGATATATCTCGCTTTCCTGCCAATCGCCGCGACCTAGCGATAGTAGTAAAAGAGGATGTTGATGCAAAAAATGTGTTACAACTTATTGAAAAGGTTGGCGGAAATTATTTAATTGATCTAAACTTATTTGATGTATACAAAGGTCAAGGCATTGATGACGGTTTTAAAAGTCTAGCTATCGCCCTAGTATTACAAGATACCAGTAAAACTCTTGAAGAAAAAGACATCACTGATGTCATTGATAGAGTTGTTGCAACATTAAAAACAGAACTAAATGCATCACTGAGGGACTAAGCAATGGCGCTTACCAAAGCAGAAGTAGCAGAACATTTATTTGAAAAAGTTGGGCTGAGCAAGCGCGACGCAAAAGACATGGTTGAAATCTTCTTTGAAGAAATTCGCGAAACTTTAGAAAGCGGTGATCAAGTTAAGCTTTCAGGTTTTGGCAATTTCGACCTACGTTTAAAAAGCGAGCGTCCTGGACGTAATCCTAAAACGGGTGAAGATATTCCAATCTCTGCCCGTAAAGTGGTTACCTTTAGACCAGGCCAAAAACTGAAAAGCCGTGTAGAAGACGGAAATAGTGACTAAATAAATATAGCGACTAAAATAAGGAATGTTAATTTCGCTAATTTAAGCTGAATAATTTTATTATTCATTTTTACTTCCTTATTCTGTAGGTGATCCAGTACTTGCTGAAATAAAATAATAAAACCCGTATTAGTGGAAGCTAATACGGGTTTTTTATGGATAAAATAAAGCTAAAAGGTGGAGCACCACTCGTTAATTAATTCACTATGATTTATTAACGCCTTTAATCACTGTTAAGATTAATACGCTCTTTAGGAGTAAAATTAGCTGTATCCTCTTTTTTAGATGTACTAGCATCAATTTTACTAATTAATACCTTAGCATCGCTTACAGAAAAGCTTAACGGTATGTTTTCTGTGTTACTTTCATTGAAAGCCAATTGATTTAATGTAGCAGATTGCGAGCAGCCTGCTGTGTAAGCTTGCTTATTTTTTAATAAGGCATATTGATAGAGGTATTGCGTTGCAATTAAGTAATTCTTACTGGTTACTGCATTTATAAATTCACTACGCAGTAACCTTTGTTCTCGCTTAGTGAGTTTGTTATATAAAGCGGATAAATAATGACGGTTTATGAAGCCTAGCGAGATAAGTATTAGTAACACTATGACGATGATTGAGTTTATTACTGATTTAATAGTGAAGTTAAACGACTTTAAAGAACTAGCTGTACTAATTTTGCTTAAGCCCCCGTCAGAAACTGTCCATGTGGATGACGGAATCAACAAACGCTCAAGTGTGTTGGTTTGACTATTCCACCAGTAGATAACTTGCTCATCGATTACATAACGTCCAGATTTTTCAAAAATATAAGTAAAAGACTCTACGCGAGTACCTAATAACGTACCACGATTAGACTTATCAAAGACTTGTGCGGGTTTGTGATAAATACTGACTCCATCTAACGTTACCTTCTCATTATCCACCTTATTATCCGCTGGTTTATCATTAGCTGTTAGGCTCGCCGTCACTAAATTATTCGCTACGAAGTTAATTGGCTTTATCATCATTGCCGGTGTGTCATCGGCGGTAATTGTTATAGTCTGCGTGATGGCTTCGCCTATCGCATAGTTTTTATCTTCATCGAACTGCCCGTCAACGGTTAGTGTTACCTGTGGCGACACGATGAAATTTTCAATACCTTCAAGCGCTTTAGGTAATTCAATAGTAAAATTACTTTCTTGGGTACTAAGTTCGCCGCTGACTATGCCATGGTGTTCTGTATTAACGGAGATATCGACATTAATTGGATCAATTTGATAAGCGCCGGATACGGTAGGATATAGTGTAATTTCATGGGTTTGTGTTGCCCACGTTTGACCATTGATGCGTTTGCTACCATTTATTGTTGTAATATTGTTTGCCTGCATTACGACATTTTTTAAGGTGAAATGCTGAATTTGACTACCTGTAGCAAACCATCGGTCTGTTGATACTTCGATAGCCAGTATTAGAGCTTGTCCGACTATTTGTTGCTCTTTTTGATTGACCTGCAAGTTAATCGTTAACTTACCTTGAGTAACTAAATCCTCTATATTTTGTGCCGCTGTCGCGGTTGGTATTACCGTTAGCTGACAAATTAGAACAATAAATGTGAGTAGGGAAATAAACTTTTTATTCATCATTAACTCCTTTGTTCCCATCTTTACTATTATCTTTATCAGTTGTTATTTTTTTATTCTTTTCTTGATTAACAATCTCTTGTTGCATATAAAATTTTTGAGATAAAAAATACGCTGGATTTTTTTGTACCTGTCTCAACCACATATCATTTAGACTAGGGTCGAGAAGAAGTTGTTCTGCGCTGAGCTGTTCTATTTCTTGCTCTTTGGGAGCTACTTCACGTTCAGCGCCATCCCCTGTTTGAGGTTCGTCACCTAACTCTTTTATTGACTCTCCGTCTTCTTGTGCTTGACTAGCAGATAAACGGTTTACCTCATCAATGATGGCCTGAACGATTTTTATGTTAGTGCTAGCGGCTAGGTTTTGTGGCTCAATTGTTAATATCTGTTGATATAAGTTGCGTGCACTTATGTATTCACGGCCATGGGCTAGGGCATTAGCTTTGGCTATTTGACTTTCGACATCAGTAAATTGACCATAAAGGTTAACTGAATTTTTATATTGCTCTGCGCCATAACTGCTATAGGCTTGCCATTGAGTGTTTTTAAATGTGTTACTAGCCTGCTGATAATGTCCCAAGTTAAACAGCACTTGTCCACGTTGATCACGGGTAAGCCAAAAGTCAGCAAATTGCTGTGGTTTCACGTAGGCGAAAAGGCAACTTCCGATGACAACTATGCTAATTAACATACTTTTATTAACGTAGCGTTTATTAAGATAACTTCGTTGATTGGTTTGTGCGGAAAAGTTAAACCACCGTGTTGTTATTAATTTTACCATTGCAGAGTCCATCCTTTTCTAAACCAGAACAAGAAAATACCCGCCACAACAAATACCATAGGGTAACCCGAGTCATGCCATGGTCTACTATTGTCATCAACAATGACAAGATTGTGCTTAATGTAGTTATTAACCCTGTTAACATCACTGTTGTCATTACTCATTAATATCAGACGACCATTACTCTCATTCGTTAATGCCTTTAACTGCTCAAGTTGCAAAGGAATGATATCAGTAGTTAATGCGGCTGACCCTTCCTCTGATTGTGCTGATTTACCTATGCCCCAAACAAGCAACTGCGCCCCTTGTTTGTCAAAAAACTTTTTAAAGCTATTTACTGTATTACTGGTTGCGCCATCACCTATTAATAAAACCGTGCCGGGCACGCTAGAAGTAGCTAATAAATTATCGGCTAAAGGGATAATAGTTTCAGGTAACTTGCCGGAAACAGGCATAACCTTTTCATCTAATGCATCAAGAAAGTGGCGGATCATTTCTCTGTCATTGGTTATTGGCATTACTACATGCGCACTGCCAGCAAAGGCAATGAGAGCCGTTTTACTATCGCCCCTGAGTTCGAGTAACTCGATGATTTTTTGTTTTGCGCGTAATAACCTTGATGGTTGTACGTCACCTTGTTCCATGGTTTTAGATACATCAAGCGCAATGATAAGTGGTGCATTATTCTCACTAAAAGGTGAGGATTGTTGTTGCCAAGTCGGTCCCATTAGCACAATACAAAGCGGGATCGCTAGGATTAAGGACATTTTTTGTGGAGACAACCAGTTGTTATTATTACCGCTCACCGTTAAGTGCGACAATACTTGAGCAGACATTAAAGACCGCCATTGCGCTAAACTATCATCGCGTAATGAAAAGGCACGAATAATGTAAACAATTATGATGAATGCTAGTAACCAATAAGGGCGCAGAAAGTGAAAGTGCTGCATGTTATCAAAAAATAGTGAGATATCGTCAATCATAATTTAGCTCTTTGTTGTTTGGCTAACTGTAGGCGGATTCGAATATTGACAATAAATAAAGCCAGCAGATAAATACTGACAAATAATACGATAGGGTAATGATGTATACTGACTCTTGGCCTAAATGATAGTGAGTCAAACTGCTGTGGTTCAAGTCTATCAATCTCAGCATAAACCTCTAATAATTCATCACTATTTAATGCTTGAAAACTTTTACCTTTGGTAATATCTGCCATAGCTTCTAAAACCTCTAAATCTACCTTTTCTTCACCAACAGCACTTGGATCGCCAATGGCGATGGTATATATCTTAATATCTTGTGCTGCAGCAACTTTGGCGGCTTCTACTGGCGGAACTTTTGAAGCAGTATCATTGCCATCAGTTAATACAATTAACACACGATTTTGGGTGTCAGATTGTTGGAAAACACTGATGGCTAGACCAATGGCATCACCAAAAGCGGTACTTTGACCAGCCATGCCGATATCGCTTTCGTTAAGCAAAGCTTGCCAAGTAGCTATGTCATCAGTAAAAGGGGCTTGCAGATATGGGGCATCACCAAAAAGGATAAGTCCTAATCTGTCATGTTCGCGACTTTTAACAAAGGCATTGAGTACATGTTTAACCGCCACTAATCGATTAACTTGCTCACCTTTGGCTATGGCGTTTGTATTGCTTTTTGTTGCACTAGTATCAGTGTCATTTGTTGTGTTATTCGTTAACACATTGGCAGTGTTAGGTAAGGTAAAATCTTCGACTGACATAGAGCCGGATAAATCGACTGCTATCATTAAGTCACGCGCGGACTTTTCTTGATTAATCGGTGCACCAATCATTTCGGGTTTAGCGATAGCAGTGATAATACACAGCCATGAGAAAGCAACAATGAATCGTTGTAGGTTATTGCGATTAAGTAATACCGCACCACTTTGTGGTTTTTCACCGGTTACATCAACCAGACGAGCAAAGTAGGGCACCTTAATTGATGATTTTCGTTCTTTATAAGCAGGTGCAAACAGGGTTACAACAAAAGGGACTATGAGTAATACAAACGCCCAGGGATAAACGAACTCGATCATGTTGCAACTCCATCTGTACCATTACTACCTGCTGCTAACTTAGTCTCAACGGGCAATTCATGATGCTTTATCCATAACTCGATTTGTTGGCGCAGTTGTATTAGCCCTTTATTAAACGGAGCATTGTTAAGGTCTATTTTGGCCATATAGGGAAGTTGAGCCAATAACCTTTCACAAGAGTAATAGTCTGAGGAATACGGTGCATCTTGTTCATGAAAATGACATTTATTACAATGTTGGTCGAGCCATTTCACCCAAGCTATTCCCCTTAACTCGGTAATTTCTTGTCTGCATTTTATCGCAAAAAATTCATTACTATTCTCGCCAATATTATCACTACTTTTATTTACGCCATTATTCTTGTTATTAGAAGAATAGTTACTCTCTTTCAATTGGCGATTATTGGCGAGGATAGCCGTTTTTCTAACTAATGCAGGTAATTGCCTAATATCTTCTTCATTAGAAAGAGAGCATTGAGCAAGCCAAACAAGGGCTTCGCGGCGATAGGCATTAGCTTGATAATTTTTCCATGATTGATAAATTTTTTTGAGAATAAGCATTATCATAAATATAAAAAGTAGTTGCCAAGCAATTGTTTGAGGCCAAAAGCTAATCATGTCAGGTGCTTTTGTTTCGACAATGGCCTCGAGTAAATAATTACCCCAAGGTTTTTCAAAACTCATGACTTAATTCCTGTGCTATGTCCTGCTTTAGCACCAGTTTTACTTCCTGCTTTGTGACCAAGGGCTTTGCGCAATTGCTGCTCGACAGGGGAAATAGTGTCTATTTCAATTAACGGAATACGATACTTTTTAGCCGCTTTGACATAACTCTCTAACTGACGAGCTATTTCAGCTTCATAATTTTTTTGAACGTGCTTTTTCTCTGAAGAAAACTGGATCTGTTGCACACCATCACTGACAATCATTTGTGACATTTTGGGTAAGGTCTGCTCTAAGGGATCAAAAATGTGGCAGGCAATAACTTCATTATGTTGCCTTAATTGCTTAACAAAATCGGTGCTTTTATCGTTAAAGCCATGACCATCACCAATTAAAATAATTAAACCATTATGGCTTGAGACTTTATTTAAGGTAGCCAACATTTTGTTATAGGACTCACTATCATCAGTGTGTAGATGATCGTTATTGTCGATGGATAGCTCGTGGTTTTTCTTCAATACTTCCGCGAGTAAATTGACAACATGTTGTCTGCCACGTTTAGCGGGTATTACTTTAGTTTGTTGATCATTATAAATAACTGCGCCAATGCGATCACCACTATCACTTATTTGCCAAGCAATTAACGCGGAAAGTTCAGCGGCAATCACTGATTTCATTTTATTTGAGCTACCAAAGAACATCGTCATACGTTGATCTATGGCTAAAAACACATTGCGCTCTCGCTCTTCGGTGAACACCTTGATATGGGGTTTTCCGGTTCTTTGCGTGACTTTCCAATCCATAGAGCGAATATCGTCGCCTGGGCGATAATGGCGCAGCTCTTCAAAATTGAGCCCTCGACCACGAAGTTTAGAGACATTTTTACCACTTAAGGCACTGTTTGCTGGCTGATTGGGTGTAAACGAAAAACCTTTATCTAAATACTTTAGCCGACGTAATTCATTGAGGTCAACGTAAATCGCTGACTTATCTTTAGAGCCATCTTCAGACTTATTTTTATTAGCAGGTGTGTTGGTGCTCATATGAACCCCTTAGGCTACAGCCACCTGTTTAAGTATTTCATCTATTACCGCATCAGCAGTAATACCGTCAGCTAAAGCGTCGTAACTGAGTACTAGACGATGGCGTAGAACGGAATGTGCCACAGAGCGAACATCGTCAGGGTCAACGAAGTCTTTTCCGTTTAGCCAGGCTTGCGCACGGGCACATTTATCAATGGCGATACTCGCTCTTGGACTTGAGCCAACTGTTAACCATTGTTGCAATGGTGAATCAGGATATCGTTCAGGCTTTCTCGTTGCCATAACGATGGCAACAATGTAATCGATGATGGCTTGGCTAGCATGAATTGTATGAATTTCATCTCGGGCAGTGAAAATATGATCAGGACTAATATTCTCAACAGCTTGTACGCTCTTTTCTTCGCTGCGTACTAATTTGATGATTTCACCCTCAGCAGCATCATCAGGGTAATCAAGATTGATTTTCATGATGAATCGATCCATTTGTGCTTCAGGTAACGGGTAAGTGCCTTCTTGTTCAATGGGGTTCTGGGTTGCTAATACCATAAATAATTCAGGTAATTTGTAGGTTTTACCAGCAACGGTGATTTGTCTTTCTTCCATCGCCTCTAAGAGCGCAGCTTGTACCTTTGCAGGCGATCTATTGATTTCATCAGCAAGTAACAGGTTATTAAAAATAGGACCTTGTTGAAAAGTAAGCACGGGTTTGCCGTTAACCTCTTGGTAAACCTCTGTACCCGTGACATCAGAGGGTAATAAATCGGGCGTGAATTGTACCCGACCAAGATCTACGGCAAGAGAGCGAGCTAAGGTTTTAATTGAGCGGGTTTTTGCCGTGCCGGGTAAGCCTTCTAATAAAATATTACCATTAGTTAAAAGGGCAATGAGCAGCGAGTCTACAACATGTGACTGACCAATAACCGATTGCTCAATTTGTGCTTTTAATAATTTTAACTGCGCTAGCGCATTAGACTTATCACTCACTTGGTCATTCATTTTGTTACTCATAAAACAATCCTTTTTTATTTTAACTTTAATTAGCTCATTTCTAACAGTTAGGTAATAGATAACTAACTGTTTTACTTAACTGATACGTTATTGATTTAGCTGTTGCCTAAGCGTTTGAATCACATTACTGGGCACTAACGGGGCAAGTTGTGCGAAACATTGTTTTGCTAAGCCACTTTTATGGCGGACTTGCATGTCACATAGCGCGTATAAATGTTGCGGGTTATTACTCAGTTGAAATGCTTGATACAAAGCTCCATAAGCTGCACTTGGTTTATGCTGCTCTAAACTTAAACCATAAACATAAAAATAATGGCTGTTTTGTGGTGCAAGTTGTGTGGCAATAGCTAATGCTTGTGCTGCTTTTACTTTGTCTTTCACTCTAATATAGGCGAGTCCTAAATTATAGGGCAGGCTAGCATCATCAGGATTTGCTGATTTTCCTTGCTGCAATATTTCAATACTTTTTTGGTTTTCGCCTCGTTGATAATAAACTTGACTCAAATTGAGGTAAGTTCGTGCAAAATGTTTTTCTATTGCTATGCCTTGTTTGAAGGCTTTAATGGCTTGATCGTATTGTCCCTGATAGGCGGCAATAATTCCTCGATTAGAATGAGAAAAACTACGGTCATTATTAAATTGCTGACTCGCGATATATTCATTAAGGGCGGGCGTTAATTGTTCTTTTTGTGGTGCTGATAAGTTTTGCCACAAACTGGTTAAGGCAAAAGCAGCATTGACCCTTACTGCTAAGACTTTATCTTTTAATAAAGGTGATAAAATACGCCACTTTTCAGCGCCTGCCATATTTTGAGCACCTTCAATTGCACCTAATCGAATGTTCTCATCTGGATTTTTAACGGCTCTGGCAATAGCGATAATAGTATTGGTGTTAGATATGCTAGCCATCTTAGTTAATGCAGAGGCGCGGATAATGCCAGCATAACTGGTAGTTTGTGCAATGCGAGATAACTCAGAAGAAACACCTTGTAGTTGTTGTTCATTTAATGCCAAGTTAATAGCTGAAAAAACTGCGACAAAATCCTTTTCCGCTTCAACTGATGAATTTGGATACCAAGCATTAACCTTGCTCGAACTCCATTGGCTATCTTTATCATCATGACAACTTAAACAGGTATCAGGTGTTCCTAATTTTTGCGTTAAGTTAGGCGTTGGTATATGAAAGCCATGATCACGCCTCGCATCAATTTTCATATAAGTAGTCTCTGGCATATGGCAATTAACACATTGTGCGCCCGTAGAGTTTTCAGGATGTTTATGATGTTGTGTTGATGCGTAGTTATCACTTTGATGACACTGCAAACAAAGTGTTTCTATTGGCAGTTTTAATTCAGCAGTGTGCGGATTATGACAATCAGTACATACCACGCCATTTTTATACATTTTAGATTGCAAAAATGAGCCATAAACAAAATCTTCGTTGTAAACTTGTCCGTCAGGGTGATAATTCGTGCTTGAAATTAAATCAAGTAAATAACGCTCACCAAAGGCATTACCTTTAACATGATCGTTATTACTTACCTGAGTTCGTCTGCTATGACATTGCGCGCACACTAATACTTGTTGGCTATGCTCAATACTTTTTGGTGTTAAGGTTTTGTTGTTGTCTTTTACTTGCCAGTTTTGTACCGATTTTGATAAATCTCGGGTAAAACCTTTGTCATTCAATGGCATGCTTTTATTAGTTTTTTCAGATTTGTTTTTAGATTCTTTAGCCCAAATTAAATGTTCACTGGCGGCCCCATGGCAACTCTCACAAGCGACATTGATTTCACTAAAAGTAGTGTTGTAGGTGTCTGTTTTAATATCAAAGTTTTTATCTACATTGGTTGAATGACAGTCAGCACACATGTAGTTCCAGTTTTGACCGGTATTGGTCCAGAAGAATTCTTGATGCTTTTCAGTCATATCAGGGTAGAGGTTAAACCATCGTTGTCCTCCTTCTTCTTTGGCACGAGAGTCCCAAGCGAAAGGTATCAGCTGAACTCGACCATCATCAAACTCAACCATATATTGCTGCAGTGGCTCATAACCAAAGGTATATTTAATCTGATAGTCGTGAAACTTACCATCATCACCTTTGATATTGGCCCAGAACTGAGTACCTTTTTTAAAAAAGGTACTCAGTTTTTCAGAGGTTTTATCTTGATAAGCTAATGTGGCGTTATTAAAGTCACCTAAAACACTTTTGCTATCAGCATGTTTCATTGACATATCATGATGAGAGCCTTGCCAGTCTTGGTAGGCTTTTTCATGACAGCTGATACAGGCTTTTGAACCGACAAAACTTTGAGCAAAACTTTGACCTATAAAAGTATTAAGTACTAAAAAAAGTAGTCCTAAATAGATGTTTTTTGGTGATTTTGTCATGTGGTAATATTGCTCCAGGAAAATATTTAACATTTATTTTTTACTCATGACTAATCTAAACCCGATGTCTGCCATACGTACATTGTTGGTCGCACCATCACGCATAAAAACTAAGTTTTCAGTCGCGGAAAACTCATAACCGCCACCGCGAATAACTTTCATCGCTTTACGTTTAAGGTTTTCTTTATCACCCATAAAAGGGTTATGGCTCTCTGTGAAGGTATAAGCTTGTCGGCTCATGTCATCAAGACAAAATTCCCATAAGTTCCCCGTCATATCGTATAAACCCAGCTCGTTAGGCTTTTTGAGCCCAACAGGGTGGCTTTTATTTTTTGCGTTGTCAGCAAACCAAGCAACGTCATTAATATCATTAGAACCACTGTATTTATAGTCTTGAGACTTATTGCCACCTTTTGCAGCATATGCCCATTGAGCTTCTGTAGGCAAACTAAACTCTTTACCGGTAGCACTATTTAATCGTTCAATAAATAAAACCATATTAAACCAACTCACGTTATTTACCGGACACTTATCACAGGCGAAGAAGCTATTGTTCCACCCCATAATTTGCACGAAAACATCTTGAGTTAATTCATATTTACCAATGTAAAAAGCATCAAGACTGACTTGCCTGACAGGTTTTTCACGGTTTCTCGCTAAAGGTGAGTTAGAGCCCATCGCAAACGTGCCTGCTTCAACCAGTACCATGTTATTCATCAACTCATCAATCATTGGCTTAGATAAAGAAAATACTCGTTGTTTTTTATCTACATTTTCCACTTTAGCCACAGGTGATTTTATTAACGCTTCTATGGTTTTTGAATGACCGAGTAAGCTTACAGAGAACAAGCTAGTAATGATGGATAACTGTAACAAAGCGCGCAGTGAAGGCTGTGAAAATTTATAAGGTTTATTCATAACAGCAGTGAAATCTTACTTAGTAAAGTGGATGAGAAATTATTTATTTTAATGAAAAAAGTCTTACTTTATAACAGTCAGTGAACAGCTATAAAGTAAGAAAATTAAAGCCATCAAAATATTCGATGGCTTTGCTCTGCGGACTTTAATATAACTAAGTGTTTAAAAAATCATTTAGTTGCCAAACAGCTTATGGCACGAAGCTTCCTGGTTTTTGACGCTGAGGAAACTCTTTAAAAGTTGCTTTAAATTGAGCAACTTTCATCATAGCAGGGGCCATTAAAAACATGTGCTCAGCCCACCATTGACCATACCCTTCAGACTCATGATCCATACGTTCATAAGGGTCCATTCTTAAATTGAATATCTTAGGTGCACGTAAGGTAGTCCATGGGTTTTGCCACACTTCTAAACCATGTGCTCGTTGTTCTTTAAAAACGAATTTATAATCTTCATATCGTAATCCAACAATGTCACCAGTATCTGAAGAATAGATAAACTCTTTACGAGGACCTTCTTTGCTTGTATCTAAGAAGTGCGGTAAAAAGTTATAGCCATCAAGATGGACTTTGAATTTAGTGCCACCAACGTTCGTGCCTTTCTTAAGTTTACTTTTGATGTTTGTATCACCAGCAACAGCTAATATAGTCGGCATCCAATCGATTAATGAAATCATTTCATTAGATACTTGGTTAGGCTTAATTTTACCCGCCCATTTAACCATCATAGGAACACGGTAACCGCCTTCCCAATTGGTGTTTTTTTCACCTCTAAAGGGGGTGTAACCACCGTCAGGCCATAAGGCTAATTCAGCGCCATTATCTGTGGTGTACATAATAATAGTGTTTTCTGCGATACCTAGTTTATCAATTTTATCCAGTAATTGACCTACATGACCGTCATGTTCAACCATGCCGTCAGCATATAAACCTTGGCCAGTAACACCATCAGAGGCAGGCTTTAAGCGTGTCCAAACATGCATACGGGTAGAGTTGAACCAGACAAAGAATGGTTTTTTAGTGGCGTGAGCTTTATCGATAAACTTAAGTGCGGCGCCTAAAAACTCTTCATCGATAGTTTCCATACGTTTTTTAGTCACAGGGCCGGTATCGGTAATTTTACCATCGGCAAAGGAATGGATAGCACCACGAGGACCGAAACTCTTTTTAAAGGCTGGGTCTTTAGGGTAATCTGGATGCTCTGGTTCATCTTCTGCATTTAAGTGATAAAGGTTACCGAAAAACTCATCAAAACCATGGTTAGTCGGTAAATGCTCATCTTGGTCACCTAAATGGTTCTTACCAAATTGGCCGGTCATGTAACCATGAGGTTTAAGTAATTCGGCAATGGTAGGATCTTTTTTATTAAGCCCTTCTTTTGCACCAGGTAAACCTACTTTAGTTAAACCTGTACGCATAGGATGTTGTCCGGTAATAAAACCAGCGCGACCTGCGGTACAACTTTGGTCTCCGTACGAATCAGTGAAAATAATCCCTTCATTAGCAATACGGTCAATATTAGGTGTTTTATAACCCATAATGCCGCGGTTATAAGCGCTGATGTTAAATGGGCCGATATCATCGCCCCAGATTGCGAGAATATTAGGTTTAGCGGTATCAGTCGTTGCCATTACAGCGCTTGATGCAGCTATTAATCCTAAACCTAAAACCAGTTTCTTTAACTTATTTTGAGTTACCATGTCTTTTCCTTTTCACAATGGATAAGTATATTGTTCAACGTTTAATGAGCAATATGCGAATTAGTATCATTTCTAATATTACACAAATTTTTTGATAAATCTATTGTTAATGAGAGAGGTTTTTTATCCGTAGTAGTTGTTTTTATTATTGTTTGTTGAATTTTTTATATAAAAACAAAAAGTAATTTTAAACATATAAAAGCCCAACAAAAGTTGGGCTTTAAGTATAGATAAAGAGTGTGTTATTTACCTTCAGATTTTTTCAAAAAAGTATCATATACCACTTCAACTGACCAAGAACCAGTAGGTTGGCTAGGTGGATAGTCTTTAAAGGTTGATAAAAACTTAGCTGTTTCTGATAAACCTAAATAGATATAAGGCGCTTTATCGATCATCCAATCGTAATAAGAATTAGAATTTTCTTCAGCTCTACTCCATGGGTCACGACGTAAATTTAGGATTTTAGGCATTCTTAACATAGTGAAAGGTTCAGTCCAAAGTGCCAAGGTTTTACCACGGTTTTCCGCATAAACCATTTTCCAATCACCAACACGAATGGCAACAGGGAAACCTTCATCATTTAAATAATGATAAATGTTACGTGGGCTTTTTTCTGTTTTACCCGTAAGGTGGGGTAACATATTATAGCCATCAAGATGAATTTTTGATTGCTTATTACCAAAACGACGTTTGCCTTTAAGCATGTCTTCTTTAAGTTTAGTATCACCGGCAGCGGCAGCTAAAGTTGGCATCCAATCTAAATGAGCCATCATTTCGTTTGAAATTTCACCCGCTTTAATTTTACCCGGCCAGCGCACCATCATAGGAACACGGTAAGCTCCTTCTTTTTCGCTATTTTTTTCACCATCAAACGGAGTAATACCGGCGTCTGGCCAAGTATTGTAATGCACGCCATTATCGGTAGAGTACATGACAATGGTACTGTCAGTAATTTTCAACTTATCCAGTTGATCTAACATCAAACCAACATGATTATCGTGAGCGACCATCACATCGTTATAGAATCCTTGACCTGAAAGACCCACATGCTTAGGGTTGATATGTGTTCTAAAGTGCATGCCTGCGGTATTAACCCAAACAAAGAAAGGCTTTTTAGCTTTCACTGCTTTATCGACGAATTTCATGGCTGCAGCGACAAATTCATCATCAGCGGTTTCCATGCGATTTTTAGTTAAAGGGCCGGTATCTTCAATTTTACCATATGCATAAGAGTGAATAACACCTCGTGGTCCAAATTTCTTCTTAAAAGCAGGATCTTTAGGGTAATCTGGATCTTCTGGCTCTTCTTCTGCATTTAAATGGTAAAGGTTACCAAAAAACTCATCAAAACCATGGTTAGAGGGTAAATGTTCATCTTTGTCACCTAAGTGGTTTTTACCAAATTGACCTGTGGTATATCCTTTGGCTTTTAACATCTCTGCAATGGTAATGTCTCTATCTTGAATGCCTTCTTTAGCGCCGGGTAAACCAACTTTTGTCATACCGGTACGTAAACCTGATTGTCCAGTGATAAAGGTTGAACGACCAGCGGTACAGCTTTGATCTGCATAATAATCGGTGAACATCATGCCTTCTTTAGCTATGCGATCGATGTTAGGCGTTTTAAACCCCATTATACCGTGGCTGTAGGCACTGATGTTTGTACGTCCTATATCATCGCCCCAGAAAAATAAAATATTTGGCTTTTCCGCTGCTGTTGCGGATGCAGTCGCTATTAAGCTTGCACCCATCATCAGCATTTTTAATTTATTTTTAATCATTTTGTCTTCCTTTTGGTCACCAAAGAAACATGTGATTTTTAATCTGCAAAAATAACAATGTCCGTATAAATTAGTAGAATTACGTTATTAATATGATGTTATTTCATAATAAATGCAATAATTTAACAGTAACTTATACGTAGTATTTAGTTATTTAGTTATTTAGTTATTTAGTTCACTTGATTTAATAATATGTGTAATGTGAATTTATGTTGTTTTTTATTGTTTATTACAATAGTTATTGAAAATAAAAAAGCCCAATAATTATTGGGCTTTAGCCATTATTGACAAAACGTTAAGAAAATCGCAATTATCGGTTAGGACTTATTTGTTGTATTTTTTTAAGTGCAGCTTGAGTTCTAATACTTTTATAACCAATGCTACTAGCACTTAAACTACTACCTTCTTGGAAAGGAAATTTATCTATAGTTGCCATGAATTCTGCAACTTGTTGTTGAGCAGGGACGAATAACCACATGTTATCTGCATACCAACGTAAGTACATTCCAGACTCTTGTGCAGCCGTTTCAAAAGGGTCAGCATGTAAGTTGGTAATGGTTGGCCATGCAGGAACTTTACGATATGCCGTGCTGATACCACCTTCTTCTTCTGCAAAGGCAATTTTCCATTCATTCCAACGTACAGCATTTAAGTCACCTGCAGCATTGAAGTACAACTTACTCGTACGTGGAGAAGCTTTTTCTTGGCCTTTAAAGAAAGGTAAGAAGTTATGACCATCCGCATGGATTTTCCATGTTGTACCGTTAGCTTTATAACCTTTTTTAAGTTTGTTAACTAAATTTGGCTCTCCTGCTGCAGCTAATAACGTAGGCATCCAATCTTCATGAGACATTAAGTTGTTGAATCGACTACCGGCTTTAATAGTACCAGGCCAGCGAACGAGTTGTGGTACACGCATACCGCCTTCTGTTGTCGTTCCTTTTTCGCCTCTAAAAGGTGATGAACCACCATCAGGCCAAGTAAACTTTTCTGCGCCATTATCGGTAGAATAGATAACGATTGTATTGTCAGCAATTTTTAATTCATCTAATTTATCGAGTAAAATACCTACTTGATCATCATGCTCTAACATACCATCAGCAGTTATACCTACGCCTGATTTACCTCGATATTTTTCTTGTAAGCGTGTCCATACATGCATACGGGTAGCACTATGCCAAATAAAGAAAGGCTTTTTAGCTTTGTGTGCTTTATCAATAAACTTCAAAGTACCAGCGATAAATTCTTCATCAGCTGTTTCCATGCGTTTACGTGTTAGAGAACCCGTATTTTCAATTTTTCCATCAGCAAATGAATGGATAACACCACGAGGACCATATTTTTTATGGAATTCTTTATCTTTAGGATAATAATAAGTTTCAGGCTCTTCTTCAGCATTCAAATGATATAAATTACCAAAAAATTCATCAAAACCATGGTTAGTCGGTAAATGTTTGTCTTGATCGCCTAAATGGTTTTTACCAAACTGTGCAGTCATGTAGCCTTTTTCTTTTAACAAATCGGCAATGGTAGGAGTCCAATCAGGGATACCATGTGTTGAACCAGGCATACCGATAGTCAATAAACCTGTTCTAAAAGGTTCTTGACCAAGAATGAATGAAGCACGACCTGCTGTACAACTTTGTTGTGCGTAATGATGCGTGAACAAAGCACCTTCATTTGCAATACGGTCAATGTTTGGTGTTTCATATCCCATCATGCCTTGATTGTAAGCACTAAGGTTGTAATAACCAATATCGTCACCCCAAATAGCGAGTACATTAGGTTTAGCTTTGTTGGTTGTTGCTGCTGCACTAGTGGCAATAGCAAGTACACCTATGCCTAGTGCGAATTTCTTAAGCCGATTATTTATTTCCATATTATTCCCTTTATTTACAGTAAAAATTTTAATTATTATGGTGAAAAACTTAGTAACGCTGTATCGCCACTTAATTAATGCGACCTCGCTTAGTTATTGCTACATTATATTAACTCGGTTAACATTTAAGTATGCAATTTCCGAAAGGATTTAGTTATAGTTAGTACGATAAATCAACTTGATGGTTTATAGAAAAAGGACTTTTGATAAGCAATGGATCTTCCAAACAACATTCACAGTAATAACAAAGTAAGAGGTATGTCGACCTCTGATATTGATGAGTTGGCTCAATTTCAAGTGAACAAGAATCGTCGCTATACCCAGTTGCATACAGGGCAATTACAAGGTGATTATCTAGAGATCAATTTAGGGAAATTACAGGTCTTTCGTGAAAACCTAAATGTAGGAGCATTAATAGAAGCAACGCCTGCGAATAATTTTGTTCCTTTTGCTGCATTGCTTTCAAACAGAGATGATTCAACGTTTTGTGGTAAACACATCGAACAAAACGCTATTCTCCAAGCCACGGGTGGCGATTGGGATGTCAACTTTAAAAACCATTTAAATGTGATCGCAGCCGTCTTTGATAGAGACACATTTGTGCGTGATATTCATTTGCTGACGGGTCAAGAAATCCCAAGTGACTGGCTAGTGAGTAAAGCCTGCCTGACAGAGCCTCTTGCATTAACTCAATATGCGACAGGGGTAAATAATATTATTAATCTAATACAAGTAAAACCAGAGGTGATAAAAACCGAAAATTCATTACGGATGATAAATGATACTATTTTAAGGCTGGTATTTAATGTTCTTAAAGTCACAACGCCTTGTAATGAAAAGCGTGTTAATCAATCAAAACGTAGACAAGGTGTTCGTCATGTCATGGATTACTTGCACCAATACGGACAGAACATACCAACAATTCCTGAATTGTGTAAAGTCGCCAAATTAAGTGAACGAAATCTTCAATACGGCTTTAAAGAATACTTAGGGGTAACACCTATACGTTACTTAAGATTATTACGCCTAAATGGTGTCAGGCGAGATTTATTAGTTAATCACGGTAAAAAAGATAAAATAGTCGATGTGGCACTCGATTGGGGATTTATAGAATTAGGTCGCTTCGCAAGTGAATACCGCCAACTTTTTCAAGAATTACCCTCCGCAACACTTAAAAAGCTTAATCTAGAAAATTAACAGATAAGCTGTTATCTATTACCCATTAATAGGGTTCGATATACTTTTATTTTCAACACCATACAGTCTTACGGAAATTGCATATTATTCAATAGGGTGACGTGCTAACGTAAGTTTCATCTACACAACATTCATACTAAAACTTTGTAATTGTTAACTTATAGACGATAAAGGATTATTAAAAATGATAACAGTAAAGACAAAAAATAAAACTCATCTTGGGCTTTTATTACCCGCATTAGCCCTCTTGGGCAGTAATTATGCATTCGCACAAACGGATAAACCTAAACTCATTTTACAAATTACCGTGGATCAACTGCGCGGCGATATGCCAACCGCCTATTTAGATAAAATGGGAAAAGGCGGCTTTAGATATCTGCTCGATGAAGGTGTAGTCTATAAAGATGCTCATCATAATCATGCTAATACTGAAACTATCGTTGGTCATGCAACACTGGCTACCGGTGCATTGCCAGCGGTACATGGCATGATAGGCAATGTCTGGTTTGATGATAAATTGCAACGGTTAGTTTATAACGTTGAAGATGCTAATTACCCATTGTTATCAGCAGATGCAGGGGTTAATCAAAAAACAGAAATTGATCCCACTCAACGCACTGCAAAATCTTCAGGTCGTTCACCGAATAATATCCAAGTCTCTACATTTAGTGATGAGTTAAAGATTGCCTCAAATGGTAAAGCTAAAGTCTTTGGCGTATCAGTAAAGGACCGAGGTGCTATATCCATGGCAGGACATATGGGCAAGGCTTTTTGGTTCTCTAAAAAATCAGGGGAATTTGTTACCAGTGAATATTACTATGACAAATATCCTGAATGGGTATCAAATTGGAATGAAGCAAAACCCACTAAGAAATATCATCAAAAAACGTGGCAGTTAAGCCAACCTCAAGCTAAGTATGTCTTTGCAAAACAAGATGATCAAGCATGGGAAACTAAATTCCCTGGTTTTGGCCGCACTTTCCCACATCAGTACGGCGATATGAGTAATGATTATTTCAATACTTTTTTGACCTTAAGCCCTGCAGGAGATGAGCTGACGTTAGACTTTGCTAAAGCAGTGGTTAATAACGAACAGCTGGGTCAGGACGAGGTTACTGACTATTTATCAGTAAGCTTCTCATCAACAGATTATGTTAGTCATATTTTTGGCCCTTCAAGTTTAGAAGCTGAAGATAATATGCTGAGGTTAGACCGAACGTTAGCCAAGTTGCTGATATTTATTGATAAAAAAGTGGGTTTAGAGAATACCCTTATCGTGTTATCTGCCGATCATGGTGCAGCTGAAGTGCCGGCTTATTTATCGTCATTAGGCATGAAAACTGATGTGGTTGCTCCTAAAGAGTGGGATAAAGCACCGAGTATGAAAGCCCTAAAGAAACAGTTTGGCTTCGATACTGCGCTAATTAAAAGTTACTTTCATCCTTACATATACCTTGATCGAGATTTAATTGCTGAACGTAAACTGTCACTTGAGCAAGTTCAAAAAGCCGTAGCTATGGAAGTTTCAAAATTTGATGGTGTTGCGCTTGCTGTAACAAGTAGCGATATAGAAATAGGTAATACCCCGCAAGACTACCTACATACCTTAGTGGTTAATAATCACAGTAAAAATCGTTCTGGCGATGTCTATGTTGTGCTTGAGGCTCATCGTTTTGTTGCTGATATGGAAGGTTTAACTGTTGCGGCGACTCACGGCTCACCTTGGGGATACGATACTTTTGTACCTCTAATTTTTGCAGGATTTAATATTGATGATGATAAGGTCTATAAACGAGTGAGTACCACCGATATTGCAGTAACGTTATCAGCAGTACTAGGTATTAAAGCACCATCAGGCGCCCAAGGGCAGATACTTGAAAAGGTACTTGATACAGATTAAGGCTTTATATTTCACTCAATAACACGATCCACTAGTATATGACCTACGAGATCTAGACATAACAAGGTATATACCCTAAGAATAAGCAGTAATAACTTAGCCGTTATTCTGCTTATTTTTCTTTAAGCAGCAGTGATGTTTTTTGCTAAAAGTACAGCCGCTAAGTCTTTAAAAGTATTGCTGGGTCAAGCCCATAATTGAATGCTAATAATTAAACACCGATTAACCACCAATTTATTAATACAGAACGACAAAGATTTATTTACAATGTTAATTGAATTTTAAGGAAAAATAGATAAATAAAACAAACTATTTATTATAATTATTAGGCTAAATTCACTTTCTAATTTAAAATTAAATTTTTACCGCTAAAGAAATGCCATGCGCCGCTCTAGTTATCCCGATCAAGAAGTCAGTTCCATCAACTGGCAAGCATTCAAACTTATTTTACCTTACCTATTCGAGTATAAAAAACGTATTGCGTTTGCTATGTCATGTTTAGTTTTTACTAAAATAGCCAGTGTTTACCTGCCTTTCATATTAAAAGACATTGTTGATACCTTAGATGCTAACACTACAGGCGCCGAGTCTGCTTTAATTATTGTTCCATTAGGTTTAGTGGCCGCATATGGTTTAGTACGGCTGTCGATCGTAGTTTTTGCTGAAATAAGAGATACGCTATTTGGTCGAGTTACTGAAAGGGCTATAAGGCGCATTGGGTTAAAAGTTTTTCGTCATTTACATTCCCTTGATTTAGATTTTCACCTTAATAGACAAACGGGAGGATTGTCTCGCGATATTGACCGAGGCACTTCGGGCATCAATTTTTTAATGCGTTTTATGGTCTTTAACATTGTCCCCACTTTGCTTGAAATAGTGATGGTGGTGACTATTTTATTTGTGAAATACGGCATATGGTATGCGGTTATAACGCTTTCCTCCATTTTGACCTATATAGCTTATTCCGTTTTTGCCACCGAGTTGCGCACACGCTACGTCCGAGCAGCCAACATAGCAGATTCATCAAGTAATACTCGGGCCATTGATAGTTTACTAAACTACGAAACCGTTAAATATTTCACCAATGAAGAATTTGAAGCGCAAGCTTATGACCAACAGCTGTCAACGTGGGAACAGGCAAAAATTAAAAATCGTTTATCGTTATTTGCTTTAAATGGTGGACAAGCACTCATTATAGCCGCAGCTATGACTGCCATGCTGGCGCTTGCCGCGAGTGACGTCGCTGCAGATGTTATGACTCTTGGAGACTTTGTTCTGATAAATGCCTTTATGATGCAGTTATTTATGCCGCTTAACTTTTTAGGCTTTGTTTATCGAGAAATAAAAGGCTCGCTGGCAAATATTGAAAACCTATTTGGCTTATTAGCTAAAGCACCTAAGGTACAAGATGTTCCTGACGCTGCGATATTAAATTTGGCAGAGCAGGGCAATAGTACGATTAATGAAGCCAGTATTGTTTTTAATAATATTACCTTTGCCTATAATGCCAAGCGTCCTATCATTAGAGGTATTTCATTTAATGTGAATGCGGGTGAAAAAGTTGCTGTGGTTGGACAAAGTGGCTCAGGTAAATCAACATTAGTAAAATTGTTATTTCGTTTTTACGATGTTGACTCAGGCAATATTAAGATTAACGGGCAAGATATCAGTCAAGTGAGCCAACAATCACTGCGAAGCCATATTGGTATTGTGCCCCAAGATACCGTGCTTTTTAACGACACTTTATTTAATAATGTACAGTACGGTTGTCCAACGGCCAGTGAAGATGAAGTTTTAAAAGCTATTGACTTAGCACATTTATCTGAATTTATTACCAGTTTACCTGATGGTTTAGAAACCGTAGTGGGAGAGCGGGGATTAAAACTTTCAGGTGGTGAAAAACAACGCGTTGCTATTGCCCGTACGATCTTAAAGAATCCACAAGTTTTGGTCTTTGATGAAGCAACATCATCGCTCGATAGCCACTCAGAACAAGCTATCTTAACGGCAATAAATGAAGTGACTAAAAGTAGAACTAGCCTTGTCATCGCGCATCGTCTATCAACCATCATTGATAGTGACAATATTATTGTGATGAATCATGGTGAAATAGTTGAGCAGGGTAATCATCAGCAATTACTAGCCCTTGAAGGGCAATACAGCAAAATGTGGCAGCTACAACAATCTTAGATTTGGCAAGTTATTAAAATGCATAACAACAAACAGTAATTTTAGAGTAAGAAAGTTATGAATAAAGACATAGAGCAATCATCAGCGGAAGTTGATGCAACTAAACAATGGTTAGATGAAATTATAATAGGACTCAATTTTTGTCCTTTTGCGAAAAAAGAATTTGTTAATAACACCATTTGTTATCATAAATCTGACGCTGAACAAGTTAAACCTGCTTTGCAAACCTTGATAAAACAATGCCATTATTTACAAGAACATGATGAGATTGAAACAACCTTGATCATCTTTGCTGAAGGATTTAGACGTTTCGAACGCTATCTCGACTTAGTCGATTATGCCAATGACTTGCTGATTGAGTCAGAGTTTGAAGGCATATTTCAGTTAGCAACTATGCATCCTGAATATTGTTTTGCGGACGATGATTTCGATGATGCTAGTAACTTTACCAATCGTTCTCCTTACCCAATGCTGCATATAATCCGCGAGGCAAGTATGGCAAGAGTATTAGCTATATATAAAGATCCTGAAAAAATACCTGAACAAAATGTAGCATTAGCGGAGCAAAAAGGTAGTAACTATTTTAAAGACATTTTAAAGGGAATTCACCAAGCTCATCCACAAAAATAGCGTTGTGGTAAACATTAATTAGAGATAACCAATCAATACGCTAAATTACGTTTTGTTAACGCTATTGGTTGGTTGAAACTTATACACTGTTTGTTCGTTATTTAACATGTATAGGTTAGCGTATGAAAACTAGTTACCACGGCAAAGAATATAGCTTTAATTGCTTTGAAGATCTTTGGGCGTTTTACCGCGTCATTCTAGTACAACAATCTATACAACGAATAGCGATCAGTAGCTAATTGCTTACACTGTAGGCATAGCGTTTTAGCTGACTAAGGTCGCTTTATTTAAATTCTGAGGTAAAATGACGCACTTTTCATAAATACTCATATTGAACTATGCCCGTTTTAGAACAATTCTTACTTATCGCTATGGTCCACTTTTTTGCTGTCGCAAGTCCTGGTCCTGACTTTGCACTTATCTTAAAACAAAGTATCCGATATAACAGACGCATTGCTATTTATACTAGCTTCGGCATCGCGGCTGGCATTATTGTACACGTTACTTATTCCTTGGTTGGTATCGGCCTGCTAATTGCCAGTGATGAGCGTTTATTTACGGCATTAAAATATATTGCTGCTAGCTATTTTTGTTATATAGCGTGGCACTGCTTTAAGTCTAAAAAACCTGATAATGAGTCATTAACTCTTGGCAGCGAAGGTTCTGATAATAATTCGTTAACGCAGAATGATATACCTAAAGCTGATACGACAGTCGATAACCCATCGGCTAAAAAAGCATTTTTTAGTGGTTTTTTAATCAACGCCTTAAATGTTAAAGCAACATTATTCTTCGTGAGCTTATTCTCTGTGGTGATAGCACCCGAAACACTATTGAGTATCAAAATTGCTTATGGTGCTTATTTAGTCGCAGCAACAGCGGCATGGTTTTGTTTTCTATCTTATATGTTAACTCAAGAGAGAGTACGCTACGTTTTACAGCGTAAAGGCTATATTTTAGATCGTGTTATGGGTTTAATCTTATTGTTATTAGCGATTCAACTGGTGTTAAGTGATCTTAATTAACCGTTATTTATTCTTCAGCTCACCTTTGCTCACTTTGTCAAGTTGCTGTTAAATTGAGCTGTGAGCAATCTGTTCTCATTTCCAGTATAATAGATGACAAATGTAGTATTGATGAATTTAAAAGGGTTAGCTTTGCCAGAAGAAAATATAACTGTGTCCATTGGTGGTAGTGTTGAGCGTGCTGTAAAAGGTGAGTACTCAATTAATGTTAAAGCTATTTTAACCGAAGCGTGGCAGCATACATTGCAGTCGAGAATGTATATCAATATAGCACTGCTTTTAGTAACAGTGTTCGGTATGATAGTGTCGTTTATTACGAGTAGTTTTTTTGGTGGTATTGAGCGTGTTATCGAAGACCCTCAGTTACTGCAACTGATCAATGTCATTGTGACTATTGCTGTATGGCCTTTTATGGCTGGCATAGAAATGATGGGTGTTTACCATGCAGTGAACAAGCCAACAAAAAGTAAAATGGTACTCTCATTCTTACATCGTGGAAGTTGGGTTGCACTATGTGCGCTACTAACCTCTCTATTGATTAGTATCGGTTTTCAATTGTTAATTATACCAGGTGTGTTATTAGCAGTACTGTTGTCACTAACGATACCTTTAGTGGTAGAAAAAAATCTAACTCCAGTACAAGCTATTGCATTATCTGTTAAAGCATTACGCTTTAAAATAATGCCATTATTAGCTATTTATTCTGTATTGTTTTTGGCTTTAATTTCGTTAGCTTTTCCTATCGCTTTATTGATCGAGTCAAGTTTGGCACCACTTGCTGTTATGGTGTTTTTATTTGGTCTTTCTTATTTAGCACCTTGGTATTACAACATTAAAGGTGTTTTATATCGTGAAATATTTGGTATTTATTCTGAGGTAAAAAGCACTGATACAGCATTAAGTCATTCCACGAATAAAGACTCTGATCACAATGGCTCAGATGATACTTTTTCTGCCTAATATTATCATAAATAAGGAGTTTTTATGAAAACTATGTTATTCGTTCGTTTTTTCGTATGTCTTGCGTTAGTTATTGCGATAGTAGCGCCTTTTACTTTTTTAGTGCCTAAGCCATTAATGACTATCGTAGATGTCGATGTTGAACCTGCCACTGTTAAGGTTGTCGTTCAGGTTGTTGAAAAAGTGAAAGTAATAGAAAAACCATTACATAAGGTAAATTTACCTGATTTTGCCGCTATTTATGATATTCCAACAAAAAAACGTCAATTCTTTGGTTTTGTTCGTCCAGCAATAGAAGCGAAGAATAATCAATTAGCTGAGGATAGATCGAAACTAGAGCATTGGCATGAGCAGATCTCACTTGGTTTAGGGCTGACTATAGAAGAACAAACGTCACTGCAAACCCTTATCAAGGCTTATCGTATTAATAAAGAAGCTTCAACCTTACAGCAAATTAATGACTTGTTGATACGTGTTGATATTATCCCTACTTCATTGGTGTTGGTACAGGCTGCTAATGAGTCTGCTTGGGGAACATCACGTTTTGCCCGTATAGGTTTAAACTTCTTCGGTATTTGGTGTTATAGAACGGGCTGTGGCATGGTACCAGGGGGACGTAATACTGGAGCCAAGCATGAAGTTGCAGCATTTCAAAGTGTTGATGCTGCTGTTTCGGGGTATTTTAATAATATAAATAAGCATAATGCTTATCATGTATTTAGAACAATTCGTGCTGAATTAAGAGCGCAAGACCAGGCACTTGATGCTGAAATTTTAGCAACTGGCTTGTTACCTTACTCTGAGCGTGGTGTGCAGTACGTGTTAGATATAACTGACATGTTAAGACATAACCAACGTTACTTTGTTAAGCTAAACAGTCAGCAACAGACTGCTTCATCAGATTAATAATTTAAGTTTATTAGCTAAATAACTATTCAAACGTTAGTTAAGTTGTTTAGTTAAGTTGTTTAGTTAAGTAAGTTAGCATATAAAAAAACGGCCAATGTTATTAACATTGGCCATTTTTATTTGTGTACTAAAATCGGTTGATATTTAATTAGTAGACACTTAATCCATTTGCAATCAATTATTTAACTTCAATCACATTGAGTTGTTGGGCATCGTTAAGATGATTTTTAGGTGACAAGTCCTGTGGTGTTTCAATCGCTACTTCATCAAAGGCAGTATCACCACCGTTAATAATCCCCGAAGTGCTGTTAATGCTTTTAAAATCAAATAATTTACTGTCGCATAAATGTGAAGGAACAACGTTTTGCATTGCAGTAAACATAGATTCAATACGACCCGGAAATTGGTCATGCCAATCATTTAACATGCGTTTTATATTTTGTCTTTGCATATTGGGCTGAGAGCCACACAGGTTACATGGGATAATAGGAAAATGTTTTAATTCACTGTATTGAATAAGCTCACTTTCTTTGCAAAAGGCTAACGGGCGTATAACCACATGCTCACCATTATCTGAGACAAGTTTTGCTGGCATTGCCTTCATCTTACCGCCATAAAACATGTTCAACATTAGGGTTTCAATCATGTCATCACGATGATGGCCTAGCGCTATCTTAGTGGCACCAATCTTTTTAGCTGCTTTGTATAAAACAGCGCGACGTAGTCGAGAGCATAAGCTACAAGTCGTTTTACCTTCAGGAACTTTATCTTTGACAATATCGTAAGTGTTTTCTTCAACAATATGATACTCAATACCGAGTTTATCGAGATACTCGGGTAAAATATGCTCAGGAAAACCAGGTTGCTTTTGATCTAAATTAACCGCTATTAAGTCAAAATGAATGGGAGCCGATTCTTTTAATCGCATTAAAATGCTCAACATGGCATAGCTGTCTTTGCCACCAGACAAACAAACCATTACTTTATCGCCATCTTCAATCATATTGTATTGCGCAATGGCTTGACCAACATTACGCCTGAGTTTCTTTTCTAATTTTATAAATTGTGTTTTTTGGACCGATGTTAGTTGGGTCGTGGGTAACGTTAGCTGTTCTACTGTCATGTGGCTTACTTTATTGATTGAAATTAACGGCGGGAATTATAGCAGTTTGATAATACCAATTGTACTAATGAAGTGATCATTTTTAGATGGCCTAAATATCCAATGATATTGTTACTTTCAATCACAATAGTCAGTTATCACTCAATCAAGTATCTTACTCTTGAATATGTTTAAACACATTTTACAGAGTGGGATGTCATTCTCTATCCGTTAAATAGATAACATTAGAGTCTTTTTTTGTATCGGACATAGGCTGATTTTTAGTAAAGTTTGCTAATGCTTTATTTAATTCAATAAAAGAATCATGCATCATTCGCGATATTCGAATACAAGAATCGACAGGGTTTTTGGCCAGTTTCCGTTGTACATCTATCTGAAATTGCAAACCTTGTAAACGTCGCCGTTGGCTTCCTGATGTTTGCTCGATGAGCGCGGCAATATTTTCTCTAAGAATAAATTCAAGTTTATCGGGGGAGTTTTCAGCTAATTCGCTTAGCGTTTCATGGTCGGGGAGGTGATTATTCATAGTGAATACCTCATAGGATCGCATCTAAGTAGTTACTATTTTGATCATCCGTAAAATACTTACAAAAATTAATTGTGCTCCTTGCAGTAAGTATAGGTCAATTATTACTAACCAAGCAAAGAGCACTACACGAAAAATCGCCCAATATCCTATACTAACAATATGAATTGATTAGTTTTGTATATTAATTTGTAAGTTGTTAGTCCAGTTATCGACCTAATTTAAGTACGAAAGTATGCCATTATGGAAGCTAAATATTTGAAATTCATGCACATGAATCAAAGACTAGCTTACTGTTAAAATATCCATTGCAGTACTGTCTACATAATGTACGGATATGTTTAAGGATAAATCATGAGACCAGATGAAGAATATGTTCTTGCGACCCTAGCATCTAAATTCGGTGGTAAATATATCGACGGCGAAGACCCGCCAGACGGTTATTTACTACTAAATAACCGGAGGATTGCCGTAGAAGTTACCAAACTGGTTGAGCACATCAACGAAAATGGAAAGCGGCGCTCAAGGTTGGCAGATGATGTGCCAATCTCAAATATTGTCGAACAGTTAAATGAAGAAATAGGCAACCTAATTCCTAAAAACCGATGGATTCATCTTGTTATTCCGAGCCCTATTAAGCGGATAAATGAATTTAAAAAAGAACTGACCCGAATCATTCTCAATATGATTGCTACCAAAACACATGAGGCAGTGATAGACATTTTAGGTTATGTGGTATCAATCAATTTATATAAGTGTAAACATCCACCAAAGAAAAAAGTGATTCAGTCAATAGCCACTAAATTCGCTTCAACAAACATTCAAGAAAACACTCAGTTTCTGTTAGAAAACAGGATCGTCATTAAGAATCAAAAATGTAACGCTACTGGTGATGCAGATGAATATTGGCTGGCACTGTTTAATACCTATTGCATGGCCGATGTTGATTCATATCGGGGAGCCTATGACGCTTTAAAATTAGAACATAATTTTAGTAAAATTTACCTAATTGACGGATACCGACGTGTTTATAAATTATACTGACGCCAAACTGAAATAAAAAATGGATCGAGAAATTCTAACTCTTCGCTCATTGGTATAATTTATAAGTATTCAGTGATGGTCTATTAGATATTTAATTATTTTAGAATAAGGGATTAGTGACTAATAACATGACTCTTACACACAAAAATCCTGCTTAATAAAAATGGCATTTCTATTTTATTAGGTGCAGGTAGGAGACTTATTTCAGGTGGAGTCATTATTCACGAAATAACTCAATAGTTTCAATTTATTATGAGGGGAAGGGAGTTTTTAGATCTATAACTCTTGGTTAAATTGAAGTGGAATAGTTAAATTTTTACGTATTCCTGCATAACGTATTTACCATCTACGCTAGCTCAGCATTATTAAGTACCCTTAATATAATTTCTCTTCAATATATGTTAGAATTTGACAATATTACTATTTAAAATTATTAGGCGTATTTCATGTCTGAACACTCAATTATCGACATTTGTGTTGAACCTATAGAACTTTATAAATTACTAAAAATATCCAATATTGTTGGTGGCGGCGAAGCTAAAACCATGATCAGTGAAGGTAATATTTTAGTAAATAATAAAGTTGAAGTTCAAAAGCGTAAAAAAATTCGCAACGGCGATATTATCGGATATAACGGTGAAACTTTTAAAGTCGCTTATAATCCCACCAAAAAATCAGCAGAGTTTATTAGTACAGTAGTTTCAGCGACTAAAAATTCAAAACATAAAAAAAGAGCTAAAAGTAAAGCACCAGTTAATACATCAGAATCTGTTACTGAACGCTCGAAAAGAAAGTCTAGTTCAGTTTAATTATTCGTTAAATTCGTGAAGTAATTTAAAACAAATCGCAATTTTTAATCGGAGAAAGTTAAATTCCCCGTAGATTTGAAGAACGGGCATAAAATAGTTTAGGACATAAAAAACCCGTAAAGCCTTTGGTTATGGGCTTTACGGGTTTTTAATGGTTCTTAATGAACCGGTATTTGGTGCCGCTACGGGCTTCTACTCTAAAGGTTAACTTGTTGATGTTTAAATGTTTTGTTTGTTTCTGTTTTTGTCGGTACTACTTGTGGTACTACTAAAAGCTGAAGTCACTCTCTTTTTCGATGAATCGTAGCTGTTTTATAATGTTTACAAAATGGCTAATTACACGTTAAAACTCAAGAATATATTACCTCATTTAACTACCTTGCCAAGAAAATTATAGCTTAATCGAATATCAATTCGCTGGCGTACTGAGTATATTTAAAAACCAACTAGTAGTTAAAAAGTTACTTTAAACAGTTTAAAGATGTACTAAGGCATTTAATTACTTTAATAAATAGACGCTTGTGTTAAATTACCATTAAGTCCAATTTATTCAATCCTGCTTTTGATTTCAAGCCTTTATCATTAGTGTTATCGATAGCAGGAAGCTTTTAAGGTAATCTAATGTCAGACAATTTCTCTTCTACAGCCGCATTTCTATGGTCGGTTGCCGACCTTCTTCGTGGTGATTTTAAGCAAAGCCAATACGGTCGCATTATCTTACCTTTTACCCTATTAAGACGCTTAGAGTGTGTACTTGAAGATACCAAACCTAGCGTACTTAGCATGTACGAAACAGTTAAAGAAAAAGATGAAAAAGCTCAAGACAAATTACTTACCCATTCAGCCAAGTTAAGTTTTTATAACACAAGCAAAATGGATTTAAACAAGCTTGGTGAAACAGGTGTTGCACAAAACCTTGAAAGCTATGTGCAATCATTCAGCCCTAATGCCCGTGAAATATTCGAACATTTTGATTTCTTCAATACAATCGACAAACTTGAAGAAGCTGATTTACTTTATAAAGTAGCTAAACGCTTTGCAACTACCGATCTTCATCCTGAAGCAGTTGATAATCACAACATGGGTTTAGTGTTTGAAGAATTAATCAGACGCTTTGCTGAAAGCTCTAACGAAACCGCAGGGGAACACTTCACCCCACGTGATATTGTGCGTTTAACCACGTCACTAGTCTTTTGTAATGATGATGACCTACTAACTCAATCAGGCTTAGTTCGCAGTATTTATGATCCAACGGCTGGTACGGGTGGCTTCTTATCATCAGGCATGGAATACGTGCATGAGCTTAACGATAAGGCGGCATTATCGGCATTTGGGCAAGAGTTAAACCCTGAGTCATACGCTATCTGTAAAGCCGATATGCTGATTAAAGGGCAAAAGGTTGATAACATTAAATTGGGTAATACCTTATCTGACGATCAACTTACCACAGCTAAATTTGATTACATGTTATCTAACCCACCATTCGGGGTTGATTGGAAAAAAGTACAAAAGAAAATTAATGACGAGAATAAAGAAAAAGGCTTTGAAGGTCGTTTTGGTGCTGGTTTACCAAGGGTTTCTGACGGTTCGTTATTATTCTTAATGCACCTGATTAGCAAGATGCGTCCTGTAGGTGGTAACAGTGATACAGGCTCTTCACTTACAAATACAGGTTCACGTATTGGTATTATCTTAAATGGCTCACCTTTATTCACAGGGGGTGCAGGTTCAGGTGAAAGTGAGATAAGACGTTACGTGCTTGAAAATGATTTACTTGAGGCAATAATCGCCTTACCTACCGATATGTTCTACAACACTGGCATCTCTACTTATGTTTGGATCTTATCAAATAATAAACCAGCACAACGTAAAGGTAAAGTTCAGCTAATCAATGCCTCAAAAGAACGAGCTAAAAAAGGTGGGCGTGGTCGAAGTGGTGGCGGTGAGGTTGAAGGTAATGATGAAAACGTATTCTACCAAGCTATGCGTAAGTCATTGGGTAGTAAACGTAAAGAACTTACAGAAAAAAGCATTGAAACCATAGTTAAAACATACGGACAATTTATTGAAAACGACTTTAGCAAAATATTTGATTATCAAGACTTTGGTTACAGACGCATCACCGTTGAACGTCCGTTAAAACTTGCGTTTGACGTAACTAAAGATAAATTCGAACTTTATTGCCAAGACTATATTGAAAAAGCACAGAAGAAAAATCCAGACGTAACAATAGAACTTTCTCAACCTGCTGGATACTCAACATTACAAAGTTTGACTGGTAAACAGAAAATATATAGCCGTACTGATTTATTTAAACGCTTTGCTGAAGATAAAAGCGAAAAGCTATCAGCAGCAGAGCAAAAAAATATCTGTAAGTTTTTTGGAGAGCAAGATGAAAACGCTGAAACCTGTATATTTGAATCAGGTAAAAACAAAGGTCAACCTGAGCCAAACCCTGATTTACGTGATAATGAAAATGTACCATTAAAAGAATTAGTAACAGACTACTTTAAACGTGAAGTATTACCACATGTACCTGATGCGTGGATAGATGAAAGTAAAACTGATGAAAAAGATGGTGAAATAGGAATTGTTGGTTACGAATTACCTTTTAATCGCCAGTTTTATGTATACCAACCACCAAGAGCATTAGAAGCCATTGATGCAGATTTAGATACAGTATCAACCGATATTATGAAGTTACTGCAAGAGGTGCATTCATAATGACAGGACGTTATCAAGCTTATCCAGAGTATAAAAAATCGGGTGTTAATTGGTTGGAATCAATACCAGTTCATTGGGAAGTAAGGCCTTTAAAATATCTATCATCATGTAATGATGAAGTGATAAATGAAAAGACTGCTCCAGATCATGAGGTTGAATATGTTGATATTGGATCAGTATCAGCAGTTGATGGGATTTCTAAAACTGAAAAAATGGTCTTTGGAAGCGCACCTTCAAGAGCAAGACGGAAAGTAAAAGATGGTGATGTCATTGTTTCGACCGTAAGAACATATTTGGAAGCAATAGCACCAATAACAAATCCTCCTGAAAACATGCTCGTCTCTACAGGCTTTGCAGTTATTCGACCTAACAGTAATTTTGATAAAGGGTTCGCATCTTATTGCTTGAGAGCTAGAGGTTTTATCGAAGAGGTTGTGACAAGGTCGGTTGGTGTAAGTTATCCAGCAATTAACTCTACAGATTTAATTAATATTAAGACTCCACTTATTCCTATAAATGAACAACAAAAAATTGCCAACTTCCTCGACCATGAAACTGCAAAAACTGACACTTTAATTGCCAAGCAAGAAAAGTTAATTGAGCTATTAAAAGAAAAAAGACAAGCTGTTATTTCTCATGCCGTCACACGTGGCCTCAACCCCGATATCCCAATGAAAGACTCAGGCGTTGAATGGCTAGGTGAAGTCCCTAAACATTGGGGAATTGGTGCGTTGAAGCACATTGTTAAACAGAAAAGAAACTCAATGGTTGATGGACCTTTTGGATCAAGTGTGAACACGACTGAAGATTATGTTGATGAAGGTATACCAGTTGTTAGAACAGTAAACATTACAAATAAAGGATTTAATAAAGAAAATTTAATGTTTATGAGGGAGGCTAAATTTCGTGACCTTGATAGACACGCTGTATATCCGAATGATGTTCTCTTTTCTAAAGTAGGCACAATTGGTAATGCGTGCTTGCTTCCGATTGATGTACCTGAAGCGATCCTTTCCACTACAGGTAGTTGTAAAATAACGGTAGAAGAGCACGACTACATTCCGTCTTTTCTAGTGTGGGTAATTCAATCTATGAATCAGCAGCTTATGTTGATAGCAAATTCAAATGTTCAACCATTCTTGAATATGTCGAATATTAAGAACCTTACTATACCAATGCCTCCCGTGAGAGAACAAAAAGAAATTATAGAAACAACTATTACTAAATTAGAAATAATGGATGAAGCCATAATCAAATCAGGCAGTTTAAGGTCTGTATTAAAGGAACGCAAAACAGCTCTTATTTCTGCCGCTGTCACTGGCAAAATAGATGTAAGGGATTGGCAAGCTCGAATTATTAAGGAAGAAGAGGTGGCATAATGGACTTGATACCAATTGCTAACTTATTTGTTAGTGCAATATCTTCAATAGCGACTGTAGTACAAGCTCACAGTGGTCAAAATGTGAAATCGGCAGATATTACTAAAGCACAGCAGCGCATTGACGACCCTTTGAAGCGAGGTGGCTCAAAAGTAGCCTCCGTTATAGATAATAAACTGTTAGAAGCGTTAGCAAAAAAAGCACATAAAGAAGCCCAAGAACTAATTCACAATATTAATAATCAAGACGATGTTGATATTATTCAAAACCATATATCGGAAGCTAATTCACGTGTTTGTTTTTATTTAAATAAAATTAAGAATCATAACGAAAATGAATTACCGACAGAACGGCTAAAAAAATTATGGTTATCTCATATTTGTGAAGATTGTAACTAATGAAAGTAGCTCTATTTGCAAAATATGGTCAAAAAGAGCATTTGTTCAACCTGCTCAATAAAGGTGAACTTTATCTTCAACCATTTTCAAATTATCGAAAAATTGAAGATGATGGTGTTAGAGGTGATCCAAACGAAGGGGTTGCGGAGCACAGAACAATTCCAAATGGCAGTAAGCTCTCAATCAAAATTGATGGTGAATACCAAGAAGTTGCTGAAATAACTTCGGGTGCAATGAGGACTTTTGGTAGTAATTTTGAAAAATTTTCAATCTACTGCTTATATGCTGTTACGGAAAATTGGTCGTTAGAGTCATTACCAGACGAAATTAAAAAATTTGGAGACCATGTAGCAGTAATTCACAATCCTAAAATTTTTGTTGAGCGAATTAAAAAAGTTATTTCAGAGTTAAATGGAGACTGCTTTAGGCAATTAGTTGAGTATAAGAGTGGTGACGAATTTGAAGGTTTTATTGGTCCATTCGTCAAACATAATGATTTCCAGTGGCAAAGCGAATTTAGGATTTGTATCAATACTGATTTGCTAACTGATAATAAAATAAATATTGGCGATCTTTCTGACATTATTAGCATATATGAAGCGAAAGATTTTGATATTCAAAAAGAACAGAAGGAATTGGCGTAATGACAAACACTCAGGAAGTTATTTTCCAAAACGATATTTTAGACCAAATGCAGTCACATGGCTGGTTATTAGGTGAGTCTAAAAATTATAATAAAGAATTAGCGTTGTACCCTGAAGATTTAATTGCTTTTGTTCAAAATACACAAGCCGACCAATGGAAAAAGCAATTAGGCATACACCCAAAAAACCCCGAAGAAGCATTATTAAAAACAGTGGTTCGTGATTTATCAGCCAGTAACAAAGGTACGTTATGGGTATTACGCAACTTAATTAAAGATCGTGGTGCTAAATTTAGTTTATGTACCTTTAAACCTGATCATAGTTTAAATCCTGATGCCATTGAACGTTATAACCAAAATATATTACGTGTTGTTCCTGAGCTGGTTTATTCGCCTAATAACTATGAAGGCAGAATAGATTTAACTTTGTTTGTTAATGGTATTCCTGTTGTTACTTTAGAATTAAAGTCTGAATTTAAACAAGCATTAGACAACGCTAAAATTCAGTATATGAAGGATCGCCAACCTAAAGATCCTAAAACTAAAAAGCCCGAACCTCTATTAACATTTAAGCGTGGCGCATTAGTGCATTTTGCTGTTAGCCAATACAACGTAGCAATGACTACACGTTTAGCTGGTAAAAGAACTTTTTTTTTACCTTTTGACCAAGGCACAAGCGAAGGTGGTGAAGGTAATGATGTATCTGATATAGGATATCCAACAGCCTATTTATGGAATGAAATTTTCGAGAAAGATAATTTATTACTAATTTTAGGTCGTTATATTCATCTGCAAGTTGAAGAAAAAGAACAACTTGATGGTGCTATTGTTAAAAAAGAAACGCTGATATTTCCACGTTACCATCAGTGGTCTGCTGTATCGACATTATTAAATACTGTCGAAAAAGAAGGTACTGGCGAAAAGTATTTAATTCAACATAGTGCTGGTTCAGGTAAATCAAATTCAATTGCTTGGTTATCGCATCAATTAGCATCATTGCATTACTACTCAAACCATAAAGAATTAAAGAAAAGTGTTGGTGATAAAGTATTTGATTCAGTGATTGTTATTACCGACAGAACCGTACTTGATAGTCAGTTACAAGACACAATTTATCAGTTTGACCATAACGAAGGCATGATAGCTCGTGTTAACCGTGAGGAAGCTCAAGGCAGTAAATCAAGCCAATTAGCTGGCGAATTAAAAGCTAGTACCTCAATTATCATCGTTACTATTCAAACCTTTCCACACGTTTTAGAAGCTATCCGTAAAGATTCAACCCTTGTTGGTAGAAGCTTTGCTGTTATTGCTGATGAAGCTCATTCTAGTCAAACAGGAACAACAGCACGTAAATTACGTGAAGTGTTGATGTCTGAAAAATTGGGTGATGATGAAGAGTTAGATTCTGAAGATATTTTACGTTTAAGTTTAGAAGCCAGAAAAGGCTCTAAAAACATTAGTTACTTTGCTTTTACCGCCACACCTAAAGGTAAAACGCTAGAATTATTTGGTCGTTGTCCTGATCCTGAATCACCAGCAAGTGATGAAAATAAACCAGAAGCCTTTCATGTTTATTCAATGCGCCAAGCTATTGAAGAAGGTTTTATATTAGATGTATTACAAAACTACACCAGTTATCGCGTAGCGTACCAATTAGCGCATCAAAATCCTGATAGTGACCACGAAGTAGATAGTAAAAAAGCAGCATCTAAAATGGCTAAATGGGTACGATTACACCCACATAATATTGCCCAAAAAGTTGAAACCATTATTGAGCACTTCAATAGTAAGGTTAAACACTTATTAGGTGGTGAAGCTAAAGCCATGGTGGTTACATCAAGCAGATTAGAAGCAGTAAGGTATAAATTAGCTTTTGAAAAATATGTTGCCAACAAAGGCTATGAAAACGTAAATGCAATGGTGGCATTTTCAGGTGAAGTTAATGACCCTGACTTTCCTGATATCGCTTTTACTGAAAAAAGTATGAACCCAAATTTACGTGGCAGAGATATGCGTAAAGCCTTTGATACAACTGACTATCAGATAATGCTGGCTGCGAACAAGTTTCAAACAGGTTTTGATCAGCCCAAATTAGTCGCTATGTATGTTGATAAACCGTTAAGAGGTGTTGAATGTATTCAAACACTTTCGAGGTTAAACCGTACTTATAAAGGAAAAGATAAAACCTTTGTATTGGATTTTGTTAACGAACCTGAAGAAGTCTTAGAAGAGTTTAAAGTTTATTTTCAAACTGCTGAGTTAGCTGGCGTGTCTGATCCTAATCTTGTATTTGAAATAATGGATAAACTTAATGCTGTTGGCATTTACCAATGGGTTGAAGTTGAAAACTTTGTTGAAGCTTATAACAACAAACGGACTAAACAAGAGAAGTTAGCCAATATTTGTAAACCTGCTGTTGAGCGTTTTTCTGTTCGATATAAAGAAGCTACTCATGTGATGGATATTGCCAGAGTAGAATTAGAAAAAGCGAAAGCTGAAAACAACGATAAGAAAATTAAATTTGCTGAAAATAGCGTTAAAAATGCTAAAGAAGCGCGAGATATTATAGAAGTATTTAAAAAAGATTTAATTTCATTTTGTCGCTATTACGAGTTTAGTTCTCAGATTGTCGATTTTGATGATTTTGATTTAGAAAAACTCAGTATCTTTGCTAAACATTTACACCCGTTATTACGCTTTGATGTACTGCAAGACGATATTGACTTGTCTGATGTGGCAATGACCCATTACCGCTTACATGAACAACGTGAAGCTGATTTACAACTCGGTTATAAAGTGGGTGAAGAACCTAAACCGTATTTAGCACCAACTAAAGAGAGCAGTGGGGCAACACCGAAGGATGCTGAAACCGAATTATTAAACGAAATAATTAGCCGTATGAATGATTTGTTTGTTGAAGACGGGTTAACTGAAGGCGATATGATCAATTATGCCAATACTATTGCTGGCAAAGTTGCGGAAAATGAAACAGTGATGGATCAACTTCGCAACAACACCAAAGAACAAGCCATGCTAGGCGCATTCCCTGAGTCCATTAATGATGCTGTTATACAAAGCATGGGCGTACATGAAAACATGGCAATGAAGGTGTTATCAAACGAAGCCGTAGCTAAAGGCTTTGCTGAATTGATGTTTGATGTGTTGATGAAGGGATTGGGTAAAGATGGTTCAACACCGCAGCCATAGATTTATAAAGGAAAAGTATTAGATGAATGAAATCAAAACGGACTTAGATTTAGCGGATCAGTTTTCTAGTAGTATTTTTGATGATTATCAAACAGCACTAGAGTTTTTAACTGACAACCCTGATTATTCATTATTAAAATTTAGAAAAATAACAGAAGAGTTATGTGTTCTAATTGCAGAGAAAATGGCATTAGAGTTTTCATCTAATAAATTGAATGACAGAATTAATACTCTGGATGATTCACAAATAATAAACCGAAATACAAAAAACTTATTTCATGATCTTAGAATTCTTTGTAATGATGGCGTACATAATAATAAAAAAACTGAACTAGACAATGATGCTACTTTTATTCAAGAGACTAAGAATAAATGTTTAGAAAAAGCAAATACGGCTAGAAAATACATCATTGAATTATTTGAAGATACCTATCTGTTGCTAAAGCTTGGAAAAAGTATTTCAAAAATTAGTTACGTTGATTGTAGTGATTATGGCTTCAAGAAAATAATCTTTGATGCTGCAATAAGTTCTTCATATCTTTCTAAGCTTAAAGCTGGAATTGCCTATGAAACAATCGCTAAACAAGCAACTATTGGCATGCCGTTAGTTGTAGATAATACCTTTAAGTTACACCATGACGGGTTATTAAAGTTAGCCGCTAATCATTATGAGTCAGCTTATAAGTTAAGTTTTAAAGAGTCCAACTATCATTCAGACGCTAAACAATTATACCAACACTGTGATGCTGAATCGTTATTTCGCAGCGCAAAAATAGCAGCGAGTGGTCTAGTAAACGGAGTTACTGAGGAAGAAGCTTTTCAATACATTAAGATTGCTGCGGATAGAGGTTATAACGAAGCTGTAGCTTTTTACGGAGCTTATCTATTTGATGAAAAACGATATGAAGAGTCTAAAGAATATTTACAGCAAGCCCTTAAAGTCGATTCAGCATTAGCGAATCGCTATTTGTTTTATATTCATTCAGAAATAGAGTTTGATAATAAATTAGCATTAGAGCATTTAGAAAAAGCCATTGAATTAGGTTGTGCCGACTCAATTGGTGAACTCGGTATTTTGTACCATAAAGGATTTATCGTAGAAAAAAATAACGATAAATCTGAGGTTCTATTACTTGATGGTATAAGTAAAGGTAGCTATGTGGCAAAGCGATACCACCTTATAGAATTTGAAGATTTAGTTGGTCAAATGCAGAAAGGCATGCAAGACTTTCTTGACCAATTTGATAAACAATCAGAACAAATCCAAAAAGAAATTGAAGAATCAAAACCAAAGCCTTTAAGAGTGATAAAAGTTGGCAGGAATGATCCGTGTTCTTGCGGTTCAAATAAAAAATATAAAAAATGTTGTGGGAAGAACGAATCTCCAACCCCAATTACAACTAAAAATTCAAGCATATTCGGCTAATGAAAATTCAAAGGTGAAATACAGTTACCAATAAATTAATGGCAATAGAATAATTACCCATGACAGATCTTATAAAGAAAGCAAAAACAGGCTACAAAATTATTAAATTTATTAAAAATTCTGCATTTCGTTTTGCAGCATTTATTTGTGGTTATGTGGCTGCAAGCTTTTATACCTTAGAATCTTTTCAATTAATAATAGCCAAAGCCAATCAGATTGAAGGGGTTGATAAAGTATTTAATGTTCAAGATATAATTATTGGAAAATTGACTAGTGTATTAGCAATATTCTTTTTTATTACTTCAGGAGCAATGTACTATTTTTGGAAGAATCAGGGTGAAATTGACTCTATCAATATAGTACTTAAAAAAATTAGATTTATATTAAAAATACCATCAAGTTTTTTATACATGTGTTGGTTTTTTATATCTGGATTTTCTTTATATGCTTATTTAAATAGCGGACAAGTTGGAGTTGGAATTTTTACCGTTGGAACTATACTGTTTGCAATACCAGCTCTAATGTTTTCATATTGGTTGAAGGATGATTTCTTTAAACCGATTGAAAAAGATTGGCAAAAATTCTTATACCCTTGGGTTATAGTAATTTTTACCATAGCAACTGGAACCTGTTTTTTATACAGCCCAATAGACTTCTTTTTAGACCTACCTGACTGGTATAACTTTATTCACTTACATTTTGTCAAATAATATATAGCTACCAATAAAGGCTATTAATGTTTCAGTTGTATATTATTTGAACTTTGTTAGTGTGTGTATATGACGCTAGCAAAGATAAAAATTAAAAATGTCTACTCCATATTCGCCTAAACAATTTTTTCGTAAAATATCTAATGCCTTCTTAATTAAATATTTTGAACATAAAAACATTGAATTTGGTATTGATTTACATGCTGTAGATGAAAATGACGTAAATACTATTTTTAAGTACTTTTTAGAGCTTAGTGATGATGTTAGGGACAATGTGGTTGCTGATTTTTATAGTATTAATTCGCTGGCGTCTGAAGGAGGTATTATTGCGTTAATTGATGAGGCGAAAGAATATGGCAATATTGAATTTGTTGAAGTTATTACCGATGTACTTGGCTTACATAATAAATCAATGTGGGCATTCTTAAATAACCCTGAATACTGGCAGGGTGCTTCTTTATATTTTCAAGCCGATAATATTACACCTACGGCATGGCGTAAAATTAAAAACTTACCTAAAGCCAAGTTAGCATTAATAAAACTAGATATAGATTTATTATCTAAGGCTATCAGTGACCACTTCCACTTTGAGGAAGGTCGAGGTAGACATTGTAAGATTGAGAACTATAAGCGAGGTGATTTGGAATACTTTTGTGCATTTCCTGAAGACTTTGCAAAATCAACGGTAGAGTGGGTAGAACATAAGTTAATAGATTTACCTCACACAATGGCCTTTGAAATAATAATGGTTTATTGCGAAAAAAATGGGACTTTAGATATTCATGCTAAAAATAATACTAAGTCTATTCCTGTTTTACAAAAATTATTTGCTGAATACATTTTAAAAGCACCACTACCTGAACATGGGTTAGTAGAAAAACAAGTTTATAACCTTGATGTACTAACTGAGCAAGATTTTGAATTTAAAATCCCCAAAGAAGGCGGGATATACTCAGTTGCACTAATTGAAGCTAGGTCTAGCCATAAAGCTATACCAAGTAGCTATATAACAATAGGTGAGTGTACTACACGTAATAAAAATGCAATTCATGAGCAGTTGCATCAACTTAATCTAATCCTTGTAGATCGGTTTATCAGCCAAGTCACGTTAAAAGTGTCTTTTTATCCAACAATGTCAAAAAAGACACGGAATAAACTTATTAAAATTACCCACCCTGATAAGTGTCGGCTTGGATACTGCGGTGATGATCTAGTTATTCGAAAAATGCTTATTGCTTCTGACATTGAGCCTCATGTGATAGACGAAGAGCAGCTTGAATTCAAATGCATGTAGAGCAAGTTTTAGCGTTAATCATTAATAATTTATCTGCCAACAAGCATAAAATTATGTTCAGTTGGTCGGCTATTCAATTGTGGCATCAATCGGCATTTGATATTTTACTTTCGAACAAAGTAATTATTCCTAAAGCTACTGCATCAGCTATACAGTGCCATGGTTGCGAATACCGTTGTAATGTTGATGTTGTGCGACACGAATACCCCAATAACACCCGATATTATGCAGTCTGTGAACATCCTGTAATGCATGAGCAAATGGGCAGGTTGATAGTACCTACTGAACAGCTGAAGCAATGGGAAGTGAGCATCAAGCAATTAGCTATTATTATTTCTGATCTATTAAATCTGTCTGATACCGTTAGCTACAAACGAGATCAAAAAAGCATTACATTAGGCACATTAAAAAGTAAGTTGCTAGGGCGTAAAAGTGTTGTGTTAAATGTAGAGCCATTATCATTGATTGTTAATCAACGTGAGTTACCTATTAACGAACTTCTATACTTTGAAAATAATAAGATAGCGTTAGATAAAGAACAAATTGACCATGCTTTAAACCTTAAGCAATCATCTCCCGTTAAAGCCTATCGCCCTAATACTGATAAAAATGAACAGAGCAAAGCAAACACTCAAGCTATGTATCAAGATTGGCAAGACGAATACGAAAAGTTAAAACGTAAAAATCCTAATAAAGCTAATCAACCTAAGAAAACTAAAGGTTGGTACGCTTATCAAATATCAAAAATGCCAATTGCACAGGGTGGTGGAGTTGCAAATATCACCAGAGTTTTAAAAAACTAAAAAAACTTAGGGGGAAATATTTCCCCTACTGAAACCTGCTATGTATAAGGCCTTGGAGGATATTTAAAGAATAACCAATAAAAACCAAAGTAGTTAACTTACTGTTATACATTGTTTTATATTTTTTATGTTCGTGTTTTATCCCCTAAATCCCCGACTTAATCTCTAGTTGAATTTATTAATCAACTAAGAGAATCCATCATGGCTCATAAAATGTTACGCCTACCTAGTGTTATTGAACTAACTGGTCTATCGCGCAGTAGTATCTATTTACGTATGAAAAACAACGTATTCCCTCAATCTATTTCTTTAGGTGATAGAGCTATTGCATGGCTTGAAAGTGACATTGAACAGTGGATAGAAGAAAAAGTGTCGTTAGCCAAATCTGATCAAGTTAAGGGGTAATGTATGGCTAAACGTTATAACCCTAATAAATGTAAAATAAACCGAAATTATACTGTCAGTGATATTGCCAAGTTGTACGGAGTTCATAAGAACACGGTAAAAAATTGGATTAAAAGAGGCTTGAAAAAGATAGATAACCATCGACCTTACTTGATATTGGGCAGTGAATTAAGGGAGTTTTTAAAAGATCTTCGGACGATTAATAAACGTCCTTGTGAGTTTGGCGAAATTTACTGCTTTTGTTGTAATTCAGCTAGAGAGCCATTGCAGGAATCAATTGAATTTGAACCTTACAATTTAAGCCTGTTTGTCTTGAAAGGGAGGTGCAATATTTGCAATTCTTTGATGAACAAATACCAGAGGTTAGAGGATTTAGCACGATTACAACGATATTTTGCAGTGATATTACCGTTGCAACAAAAACGATTAAGTTAGTTGTTCAAACTCCCCCTAAACAGTACTTTTGATATGCAGGTGACACAATGAAAAATCATGATATTAATAACGAAAGAATTAAGCGTAAATATATAACTTTTATGAAGGAAGCAAAACGCCATAGTGAAGCATCAATAGATTGTATTTCCAAGGCTATAAAACGCTTTGAAGAATACACGAAATTTAAAGACTTTAAGGCTTTTCATTTTAACCAAGCGGTGGCTTTTAAAAATTCATTACTTAGTCAAAAAAGCCTTAAAACAGGTGAGAATTTAAGTAAGTCAACGATAAACGGAACATGCAATCATTTAAAAGTTTTCTTTCAATGGTTAGCACAGCAAACAGGTTATAAATCACGCTTCAATTATACCGATGCGGATTACTTTAACTTATCAGAAAAAGATACCCGTATTGCTGGCGCTAGACGTAAAAAGCCAATCCCTACATTAGAGCAAATAACTCATGTATTAGAGAAGATGCCGAGTCAAACTGATATTGAAAAACGGAATAGGGCAATAATGGCGTTTACCGTATTAACTGGGGCAAGAGATAGTGCAACAGCTTCATTTAAAGTTAAGCACGTTGATTTAGTTAATGGTGCGGTATTTCAAGATGCAAGGGAGGTGAAAACTAAATTCAGTAAAACCTTCACAACTTACTTTTTTCCTGTTGGTGAGTTACCACTACAAATATTAACGGAGTGGATAGAACATTTGAAGACAGAGTTATTGTTTAGCCATGATGATCCATTGTTTCCTAAAACTAAAGTCGCGAATACTAAAGGTAAAAAGTTCAGTGCTTGTGGTGTATTAAAAGAACATTGGTCTACAGCTAATCCAATACGCGATATATTTAAACGTTCTTTTAAAGCGGCAGGACTGCAATACTTTAACCCGCATAGCTTTAGAGATACTTTAGTTAGGAAAGGTGAGCAGTTATGCCAAAGCCCTGAAGAGTTTAAAGCATGGAGTCAAAACTTAGGGCATGCTGGCGTATTAACAACCTTATATAGCTATGGTGATGTACCTGATTACCTACAAGCAGAGTTGATTAAAAAGCTAAACCAACCAAGAGCAGAACAAAGCCAAGATATGCAGGCGGTAATTGAAGCTACGCTTAAAAAAATGATGGATAAAGATTAATGAATTGATTCAAATGCAAACTGATCGTTCCTGCTGTGATACTATTTTAGTCTTACAGACAGGAAAGTGCGTATTGAAGGCATTAGCCATAAAATATTTGCCCCTTAACCTAAATCGGACAATATAGTGATCACCAAAATATCGAGAAACCCTGAGAAATTTGATTCATTTGAACTCTATTCAAAATTGTGTGCAAAAAATGCCTTTGATATTAATGATGTAAATTCTGTAGACAAGGTTATTGAAAGTCTTAGAAGCGCGCTTAAGGAAAATCATAAAAATCTAAATCTTGTCTTTGGAAAACGTGTTGAATCGATGTTTGGTCTTGTTGCCGCTTCACTTGGTAAATGTAGTCTTATCAAGCAAGAAGATGGTGGTGAAGCGTACTGTAATGATGATATATCAATACCTGACTTTAGAATTGTCCTAAAAGAAAACAACTCATCATTTTTGGTAGAAGTTAAAAACTACCATCGAGAACCATTTAGTAATAAGTTCTCATTTACAAAACGATATTTTGAATCTGTTTTGAAATATTCAGAACTTGTCGGTTGCCCAGTAAAGTTTGCGATTTATTATTCTAAAATGAATCTATGGGTACTGTTAGATCCTGAAGCCTTTGAACCGCATGGTGGGAGGTATGTTGTCGACCTTCAAACGGCTATGATGCAAAATGAATTTATTACACTTGGTGACCAATGGATCTCAACTACTCCTCCAATTGAAATCTATATAATATCTGATCCGTCTAAACCTGCGACGTACGATGAAGATAGTGGTGAAACGAACTTTATAATTAAGAATGTTTTGTGTTATTGCGCAGGAAATCTTGTTGAAACCGATAAAGAGAAAGAGTTGCTAAACCTATTTGCTATGTATGGGAAATGGACTGAAACAGAGGCTTTACCTGTAGTTTCTCAAAATCGTCTCATTAGCATTAAATACAAATTCGAACCAGAGGAAGAGTATTCTGAAAATGGCTTTGACTCGATTGGTCAATTAACCTCAATGATCTCATCAGCTTATAAAATGGCTACTGAAGATAATGGCTCAGTTGTAGCTATAGAGACTGTAAGGGAAGCAAAATCTTTCTCTATTGTGATACCAGAAGACTATAGCAGTAAGTTGTTACCATTGTGGAGATTCAGGCTTCAACCAAACAAGGGCTAAGTTGTTCACGTGGGGGAAAATACAGTTTGCTCCGTTTTACATTTCAGCCAACGATTATGTTTGGGCGTTATCGATACAAAATCTAATTTTAAGCCGTGACTTGACGTTAACAATCTAATGTCTTTAATGTGGTATTTAGATCCTAAACAGTTTCATTTAAAAAGCGGTAGTACATATGAGATTACATCATATTAAGATGTTTGATATTACTCACTGTTGATGACTTACCTGTAGCTGCATCTTCAATATGCTGCGACCACCAGCACATTAATACACGTCTACGTTCAAGATATTCAGCACGATTATAAACGCGCCTTACTTCGTTTTTATCTACATGTGATAGAGCTGCTTCAATAACGTCAGGATCATGCCCTTGTTCATTTAATGTTGTACTGGCTAAAGCGCGTAAACCATGAGCCACTAACTTGTTTTTATACCCCATACGACCTAATGCTTTATTTGCTGATTCAACATTACAATGTTTATTATGATCAATGTAAGAAGGAAATAGGTACTTTCTATCTCCTGTCATCGGTTGTAAACGCGCCAATATTTCAATGGTTTGTGGTGTTAAAGGGACTTTATGCTCTAACCTCATTTTCATTCGTTCAGCGGGTATCGTCCAAAGCTGATTTTCAAAATCAATTTCAGACCATTGTGCTTTTGCACTTTCACTCGGGCGTGTCATGGTATGCAATTGCCACTCAAGTAAACATCGAGTGACTAGTTTAATGCTAGCGTAGCTTATATCAATCATTAGCTTACCAAGTTCATTTGGTCTAATGGTTGCCATATTAGTTACTTTAGGCGTTTGAAATGCGCTACGAATACCAGATAAAGGATTATGGTGTAATATCCCTGTATTAACCGCATGAGTCATTACATTGTTTAAATGACCGATGATCTTCCCTGTAGTTTCTAAATTACCTTTAGCGGCTAAGGGCTTCAATGCTTCAATAGCTTCAGGCGCTAATATTTTATCTATTGGCCTGTGGCCTAGTTTTGGGAATACGTGGTTTTCAAACTTACGCCATAAACTTTTAGCGGTATTTTCTGCAATGGTCGTCTTTTTAATAACAAACCAGTCAATAGCCACACTTTTAAACGTATTACTGGCGGAAAGTAGCTGTTCGCGGTGTTTATCGTCTTTGAATTCTTTGGGGTCAATGTCTTTGGCCAATAGCTCTCTTGCGGCTACACGTTTTTTTCTCGCTTCAGCTAGTGAAACTTCGGGGTATGTACCAAAGCCCATTGAGGTTCGTTTTTTAGTGATAGGTTTAAAGTAATCAAATAACCAAGACTTCGAGCCAGTCGGCTTAACTCTTAATTGCAAACCACCACCGTCTGCAAGCTTATAAAGCTTCTCTTTAGGTTTTGCTTGTTTTACTTCAGTGTTAGTAAGGGGGGTAACGCCTCTAGCCATTTTAGTAGTACCGCTTTGTTGTATTTTTAACTGGTACTACTAACAGTACTACTAAAAAGCGTGGATTTCAAAGAACCACATGAAATAGCTTTAGACATAAAAAAACCCGTAAAACCTTTGGTTATGGGCTTTACGGGTTATTTTAGTGGGTTATAAAACCCTAATTTGGTGCTCGCTACGGGACTCGAACCTGTGACACCTTGCATGTCATGCAAGTACTCTAACCAACTGAGCTAAGCGAGCAGACGTTGATAACTCAACGAGCGCTATGTTAGCTTTTGGTTAATCCTCTTGCAAGTAGTTTTGTTTAATTCATTTAAAAATTAGTATTGTTTGCTTGTTAAATCATCAAAGTGACTGAAAGTTATGCTAGTCAACAGTATTACCGGATGATACATGTGCTAAGTTGTCAGTCTAATCCATCTCAAATGTGTTATTTTTAATTCGCTGCTGAATTACTTTTAAACGCCAAGCGAGTAATATTGCTGCTGTGGTCAAACCAACAATAAAACCAATCCAAAAGCCATAAGGCCCCATTCTTGGTACAAACCAGTCAGTTATCCCTAATATTAAGCCTACAGATAAACCTACAAGCCAATAAGATACAAACGTTATATATAATATAGACTTAGTGTCTTTATAGCCGCGTAATGCTCCTGCTGAGACAACTTGAATGGTATCTGAAAATTGATAAATGGTAGCAAGTAACATTAAACTGGCGGCTAATTCAATAACGGGAGTTTCTGTACTGTAAATACCAGCAATTTGTGTTCTAAAAAGTACGGTTATTAGCGCCGTGAAACAAGCTAGGGCTAAGCCAAGCACAATTGAGTACATGGTGTAGTCTCTTGCTTGCTTGAAGTTTTTATTACCGACAGCAAAGCCGACTTTAATTGTAGTAGCCATGGCTATGCTTAATGGCACCATAAATACCAAGCCAGTAAAGTTTAGCGCTACTTGATGGCTAGCGACAACTTGAGCGCCAAAGGGCACTAAAATAATAGCAACAATTGCAAAAAGACTCACTTCAAAAAGCAGTGACAAAGCGATTGGTATACCTAAGCCAAGTATTGCTTTTATTTCAGCAAATACGGGCCAATAAAAGGCACTAAATAAATTTGCTTGTTTTAGTACCTTTGAATAAAAGCAATAAATAAGCATACTGATAAACATAGACCAGTAAACTAGCGCTGTAGCTACCCCACAACCGGCACCGCCTAGAGCAGGCATGCCAAATTTTCCATAGATGAAAATATAATTAGCGGGGATGTTGACCAGTAAACCAATGATACTAATCACCATCGTTGGTTTAGTGTACGAAAGACCTTCGGAATAATTTCTGAGTACAAGGTATAAACAAAATCCAGGAGCACCCCAAACAATAAAGCCTAAATAATCGAACATCAACTCTTCAAGATTGCTCTCTAAAGTGACGAGTGGTGACACTATAGGGGTGACTATGTAGTAGAGAAGTATCAGTGACAAACCTAACACTAAAGATATCCAAGCAGTTTGGTAGGTTTGTTCTACTATTTTTGTATAGTTTTTGGCACCGGCAAGCTGAGAAACAATAGCAGAAAGTGCCATTATTAACCCATAAATGGTCAATATAAGTGGTAACCAAATACTATTTGCCACAGCAACCGCGGCCAAATCAGTAGCGCTGACACGTCCTGCCATAACAATATCGACAAAACCCATTAAATTTTGAATTAATTGCGCGATTAAAATGGGGTAAGTGAGTTTTAATAAGCTTTTACTATGGGTGAAGAAGTCAGCTAAATTCATGTCATTGGTTACTTTAGTAAAGAAGAAGGGGAGCGATTTTCGGTATTGCCAAATTTCAAGCATCATAGATGAGATAGCTTGAGCAAACAAGGCAAAAAGTGTCTTATAAAGTAAAGTAATCCAGGTTTCTATTAGTACAGTTTACTGAGTCTTGAATGAGGGAGTCTAGAAGACTTGCTCGTCATCACTATCTACGGTTAATTGAATCTTTTTTCTATATTCATCAACATGCAAATTGTAGTGAATCTCCATGCAGCAAGAAGGGCACTCATCGTAATAATCTTGATCACCAGCAGAGGCATCTAGCGTCGCGTGCAAGTGATGACCACAGTGAGGGCAAGTAATGCGTTTTTCACTTAGTTTAATGGTCATATAGCCTCCGTAAGTAAGGGGTATTCGATTTCATATAATCGAGTTTATTCAGTATAACTATTTTTAATTAAATGACTAAAAAATAGTCGAAATTTTTTCTGGAAAACGAATATTTATATATCTACTTATTATCTTAAATTATTAGTGTAATGGTAATGACATAATTCTTGATAACGTTGCTTTGGCTTGATCAATATAAATGCCGCCGAAAATATTAGCGTGATTTAAAATATGGTAAAAATTATAGACTAGTTTTCTTTGTTCGTAACCATCATCTAAGGGATATTCTGCTTGGTAGCCATGATAAAAATCATCAGGAAAGTGACCAAATAGTTCGGTCATAGCAATATCAACTTCTCGGTCGCCATAATAGCAAGCAGGATCAAATATCATCGCCTGTTCACCAGAAAAACCGGTATTACCTTGCCATAAGTCACCATGAACTAAGCAAGGAGACACTTGATGGTGTAGTAATGCGTCGTGACAAACTTGCGTGATATGCTCAATATTACCCAGCATAATTGAACGCTCAGACAGTAATTGTAATTGCCAAGCAATTCGTTGATCAGAAAAAAAGGTGGTCCAGTTACTGCTCCAATGATTGGGCTGAATTGTACTGCCAATGAAATTATCATGTTGCCAACCAAATTGACCGTGGCGAGTTTCATAATGCATTTGGGCGAGCTGTTGACCCAATTGATACCAAAGAATAGGTTTTGCTCTACTAAAGTCAATATAATCGAGTATTAAGAAGCTCTTGTCTAAACTAGTGCCTATACCTGTCACGCTAGGGCTGGCAATGTTAGCCAAACTATTGAGTTGCTTCAATGAGTATGCTTCCGCTTGGAAGTTTTCAAGGTAGTCTTTGTTGTTGATTTTTAGAAAATAACTGCGATGTCCGTCAGTAATTTTGAATGATAAATTTGGTGGTGGTTCTTTCTTATCATATGAACAAGTGAATGAGGAGCTGCTGGCGGGCCTTGTTGATATTTCCTTTTTGTCTGAAATATAAAATGGCTTCCCAGTTTCAACGCTAATGGCTTGTTCAATGCAATGCCACATAGTTATCTCCAAGGGTAATTATATGTTCTTTAGTATAGCTGTTTTCCCGCAGAGTGTTGTCTTGGTAATAAATATTTATTTAACACGTTTTAGTCATCTGATTGAGTTTCTAAATATTGAATTTTATCTGTGACGCCATCCCATTTTTTTGCTTGTTCTAAGGGCGGCTTAACTTCGGTAATTCTAGGCCAGTGTTTTGATAATTCGGCATTAAGTTCAATGAACTCTTGCTGGTCTGCGGGGACTTCATCTTCCTGATAAATAGCGCCTGCGGGGCATTCAACAGGGCATAGGTCACAGTCGATACAATCATCAGGACTAATGACCAGAAAATTAGGGCCTTCATAGAAGGCATCAGCAGGGCACACTGCCACACAGTCAGTGTATTTACATAATATACAGTTATCGGTTACTACAAATGCCATAGTGTTATCTAAAGTCGTTAATATTTGTCTTAATAGTGGTGTGGATCATACCTTTGTTGAGAGCAATTTCAATCTCTTGTTTCTAAAATGTTAGCGTACAGGTAAAATAGCGAAAAATATTACTCTTCCTATGCTGGATCTCAAAGAATGATTCGTTTAACCAATATTAAACTTGCGCTTGACCATCAAGAGCACGAACTTGAACAAGCAATTTTAACTAAATTATCAATTAAAGACGTTCAGTTAATAAAATTCACAGTGTTTAAACGTGGTTATGATGCGCGCAAGAAAAATAATATCTTCTTGATATATACCCTTGATGTCGAAACGACTGTTAATGAACAGCTTCTGGCAACATTTGAGGATGATACCCAAGTAAAAGAAACACCCGATATGGCCTACAAATTTGTTAGCCAGGCACCAAAGAATCTTAAAAATCGTCCTGTCGTTATAGGTATGGGACCTTGCGGTATCTTTGCTGGCCTAGTGTTAGCGCAAATGGGCTTTAATCCTATTGTGCTAGAACGCGGTCAAGAAGTTAGACAACGTACTAAAGATACGTTTGGCTTTTGGCGTAAAAAAGTACTGAATACTGAATCCAATGTGCAATTCGGTGAAGGAGGTGCGGGGACCTTCTCAGACGGCAAACTTTATAGTCAGGTGAAAGACCCTAAGCACTACAGTCGTAAAGTGCTTCATGAATTTGTTGCAGCGGGCGCACCTGAAGAAATTCTTTATGTAAGCAAACCCCATATTGGTACGTTTAAATTAGTGACTATGGTTGAGAAAATGCGTGCCAAAATTTTTGAACTTGGCGGTGAGGTTAGATTTAACCAGCGGGTTGATAATATTCACTTTACTGATGTTGATGGTAATGAATGTACTACGCAAGGTATTGAAGGTTATCAAAATCAAAAAGTGACGGGGTTAACACTCTCTAATGGTGAACATATTGAAACTAATCATATTGCTTTAGCCATTGGTCATAGTGCTCGTGATACCTTTAGCATGTTATTTGATGAAGGGGTTTACATTAAAGCAAAACCGTTCTCAGTTGGTTTTCGTATTGAACACGAGCAGGCGGTTATTGATGAAGCACGCTTTGGCAATAATGCCGGTAATGAAATTTTATGCTCTGCAGATTACAAGTTAGTTCACCATTGTAGTAATGGTCGTTCTGTTTATAGTTTTTGTATGTGCCCAGGTGGAACTGTTGTTGCCGCAGCTTCTGAAGAAGGACGTTTAGTGACCAACGGTATGAGCCAATACTCCCGTCTTGAGCGTAATGCTAATAGTGCTATTGTTGTTGGTATTGAACCGGAAGATTTTATCACCAGTGAATTTGCCTCGAACAGAGATTATGTGCTTGCGGGTATGGAGTTTCAACGTAGGTTAGAAGAAAAAGCATTTAAACTTGGCGGCGAAAATTACGACGCACCAGTACAACTTGTTGGAGATTTTATCGCAGGGCGTAAAAGTGGCGAGCATGGCTCAGTAACGCCATCTTATAAACCGGGTGTTACTTATTGCGATTTAAGTGAAACTCTACCGGATTATGCGATAGCCGCCATTAGAGAAGCATTGCCTGCTTTTGATAAAAAAATTAAAGGTTTTTCAATGGCGGAAGCAACATTAACCGCAGTAGAAACTAGAACTTCATCACCCATTCAAATTACACGTGATAAAGAAACGTTACAAAGCCTTAATACGCAAGGTTTGTATCCTGCTGGCGAAGGTGCTGGTTACGCAGGTGGTATTTTATCTGCAGGAATTGATGGTATTAAGATTGCTGAAGCAATGGCATTAGCCATGACAGCAGAGCAACAGCCTTAATTTAGGTGTATAAAAGGTCTTTTAGTTAGAAGGTATTACTGATAATTCAGTAATACCTTCTACTGTTTGTTGTTGCCATTTTTCTTTTGGTAACTGACGCCTAATATTACGCATACTTTTCCAAATAGATTTAAGCGCTAGATGATCAGCTAACCATTTTGGTGTGTCTCCTCGGCCATCGGCGATAAAAATATATTCAATCAAAATCTCACTACCTTCCTCCTCAGAGTACTTTGGTATTATTTTCCAATGTGCACTATGAGTTTTTATTTGTAAAAAATCATCTAAATTACTAACGGCCAATGACATGAAGTCGTTAACCAAAGCAGACTCTGCATCTGTTAGATTGATTTCTACACTCAGATCATCATTTTGCCAATAAGTGGAATGTAGCATTAATATTCTAGGCTCTAATGGCCAAACTTGAGTAAGTTTTATATAAAAACTATTTTCTTTTGCTGAGTATTGCTTAATTATTTTGCTTTCACCGGCATTTATTAACCAGTTTTGTGTGTTATTGACGTCTTGCAAAAAGAGTAAAAATCCAGAGATACTTGAATGGACAGTCGCTGTCGCTTTAATTTCAATTAGCTTGTCGTCAGTGTGGGTATCTATTTTAGCGGGACGATAACTAACACTTTGAGAGCTACTTTTGTTCCATAACTTCCATGGGACTTGTGCGGCATATGCTAAATGTAGACAACTAAAAAGTAGTAGTATGATAAGAAGGGACGTTTTGTTCACTAAATTCAGCTGGTTATTAAATCATTGAACAATAGTATTACTGATTTTCCGCTAAAGTGCTATGTAGTTTAAACGCTGATAGTTTTGTCATTTATTCCACAGATATAGCTTTGTTAAAGGATAGTTTTGACTGTAGTCGAATTTAAAGCGGGTATAAACCGTTTTAATTGTTCGAACCGTGTTGAAAACCCTTGTTTAAAAAGGGTAAGGCTTTTACAATCATCGGGTGAAAAACCTAATTTAATAAAAAGAGCTGTATGCTCTTTTTTCTGTTCAGGATGAACATGATTAAGCGATTGCAGGATGCAGCAGCTAATACCATTTATTTTTAACTATTAAAACTCAAGCGACGCTTCGTATTGCGCCGCCACTGATAAGGAAAAACATGCCTGTAATTACTCTCCCTGACGGTTCACAACGCTCTTTTGAAAATGCTGTATCTATAATGGATGTAGCCCTTGATATTGGTCCTGGTCTTGCTAAAGCAACCATTGCAGGTCGTATCGACGGAAATCTTGTTGATGCTTGTGAATTAATTACTCAAGACGCCTCTTTACAACTTATCACCAGTAAAGATAGTGAAGGTCTTGAGATCATTCGTCACTCATGTGCACATTTATTAGGGCATGCAATAAAGCAGTTATACCCAAATGTTAAAATGGCTATCGGTCCAACGATCGACAATGGCTTTTATTATGACATTGACCTTGATGAATCAATTACTGAAGATGATTTAGTTAAGCTCGAAAAACGCATGACTGAATTAGCACGTACCGGTTATGAAGTTGTTAAGAAAACAGGTTCTTGGCAAGATGCTTATGACGCCTTTACCGAACGTGGCGAAACATACAAATTAGCTATTCTTGATGAAAACATCGAGAAAACAGATACACCGGCTTTATATCATCATCAAGAATACATTGATATGTGTCGTGGTCCTCATGTACCAAGCATGCGTCATTGTCATCATTTTAAATTAATGAAAGTTGCTGGCGCTTATTGGCGTGGCGATTCAGACAACAAAATGTTGCAACGTATCTATGGCACTGCATGGGCGGATAAAAAGCAACTTAAAGCTTATATCGTACGTTTAGCGGAAGCTGAAAAGCGTGACCATCGTAAAATTGGTAAAACATTAGATTTATTCCATTGGCAAGAAGAAGCGCCAGGCATGGTGTTTTGGCATAACGATGGTTGGACTATTTATACTGAGTTAGAGAAATTTATTCGTGAAAAGTTACACGAATATGATTACGACGAAGTTAAAGCGCCAATGATGATGGATAGAAGTCTTTGGGAAAAATCAGGACATTGGGACAAATATGCCGATGGCATGTTTACTACTACTTCTGAAAAACGTGAATACGCAATTAAACCAATGAACTGCCCAGGTCATGTTCAAATATTCAATCAAGGTTTGAAATCTTACCGTGATTTACCATTGCGCATTGCTGAGTTCGGCTGTTGTCATCGTAATGAACCTTCAGGCTCTTTACATGGTTTAATGCGCGTTCGTGGCTTTACTCAAGATGATGCTCATATTTTCTGTATGGAATCACAAGTTCAAGCGGAAGTGAAAAAATGTATTGAAATGGTATATGACGTCTATGGCTCGTTTGGCTTTGAAGATGTTGTTGTCAAGCTTTCTACCCGTCCTGAAAACCGTATTGGTAGTGATGAGATTTGGGATAAAGCGGAAGCTGGTTTAGCACAAGCATTAACAGACAGTAATATTGCTTTTGAATACTTACCTGGTGAAGGTGCTTTTTACGGTCCTAAAATAGAATTCACTTTAATGGATTGTTTAGGTCGTGCTTGGCAATGTGGAACAGTACAACTTGATTTTGCATTACCAGAGCGTTTAGGTGCAACTTATGTCGGTGAAGATAACGAAAGATATACTCCGGTAATGATTCACCGAGCTATTTTAGGTTCATTAGAACGTTTTATTGGTATTTTAATCGAAGAGTTCTCTGGTAAATTTCCAACATGGTTATCGCCTATTCAGACAACAATTATGAATATTACTGATAAACAAGCGCCATATTGTGAGAAAGTTGTTAAAAAACTAAAAGAAAATGGCTTTAGAGCAAAATTAGACTTGAGAAATGAGAAGATAGGCTTTAAAATCCGCGAGCACACTTTGAAGCGAGTTCCTTATTTATTAGTTGTTGGTGATAAAGAGATGGAGTCCGGTGAAATATCCGTTCGAACTCGAAGTGGTGAAGATTTAGGAAAAATGTCGGTTGATGATTTTATTGCTAAGTTATCTGATGAAGTTAAAACACGTCAGTAACACTTAAATAACGATAAAGCTAAAAACGGATAACATATAAAAATAACATAGTCTGCCTTTCCTATAATTGTATAGAGTAAAGGCAGAGATTACATAAGCAGATTAAAGAGTTCTTTGGAGGAACATGGCTATTAAAGGTGGACAACGAGGCGGGCGTAAAGAGCCAGCTCATCGTTTGAATGAGTTAATTACAGATATTTTAGACAACGAAATTCGTTTGATTAAGTTTGACGGAGAGCCTGGTGGCATCGTTACATTAAATGAAGCAATGGACCAAGCTGACGAAGCTGGTGTTGATCTTGTTGAAATTAGCCCTACTGCTAAACCACCAGTTTGTCGTGTGATGGATTACGGTAAATTCATCTATGAAAAAGCTAAAGAACAGAAAGAACAACGTAAAAACCAGAAACAAATACAGGTTAAGGAAATTAAATTCCGTCCTGGTACAGATGAAGGCGATTATCAGGTGAAATTACGTAACCTGAAACGCTTTTTAGAAGGCGGCGACAAGGTCAAGGTTACATTACGTTTCCGTGGCCGTGAAATGGCCCACCAAGAGCTCGGTTTAGCGCTTCTTACTCGTGTTAAAAACGATTTAGAAGAATTAACCGTACTTGAATTCTTTCCGCGTAGAGCAGAAGGACGTCAAATGGTGATGGTCTTAGCCCCTAAAAATAGATAATCTTTGGTTTGACAAGTAATTAAACTTTTACTTTTTATTAAATAGAAGTTTAATTCACCAATTTTATCTTTACGCTGGTAGTACAGGCTTGCAAGTAAATTGATTGTTTCATGTTTTATTGTGATAAAAATCAGTTTCGCCCTCGCTACTTAATATTTGGCATATACCTCTTCTTTTATTAGAAAAGTGTATAAATTTGAGAATTATTCACATGCCTAAAATGAAAACCAATAAAGGTGCTGCAAAGCGCTTTAAAAAAACAGCCAATGGCTACAAGTTCAAACAAGCTGGCCTTCGTCATATCTTGACTAAGCGTCGTACTAAAGTTAAGCGTCATCTTCGTGCTAAATGCATGATCGCCGCATCTGACATTAAGTCAGTTAAAAAACTATTACGTCACGGTTAATTAGGAGAGATAGAAAATGGCTAGAGTAAAACGTGGTGTACAAGCTCGTGCACGTCACAAAAAAGTTCTAAAGCAAGCTAAAGGTTATTACGGAGCACGTAGCCGTGTTTACCGTGTTGCTTATCAAGCAGTAACTAAAGCAGGTCAATACGCTTACCGCGATCGTCGTCAACGTAAACGTCAATTCCGTCAGCTTTGGATCGCTCGTATTAACGCAGCAGCTCGTCAAAATGGTTTATCTTACAGTAAATTCATTAATGGTCTTAAAAAGGCTTCTATTGAAATAGATCGTAAGATCCTAGCTGACATCGCAGTATACGACAAAGCAGCATTCACTTTCCTAGTTGAAAAAGCGCAAGCTTCTTTAGCTGCTTAAGTAAAGTAATGTAAGCTTAATTAAGATTTAGTTAAGCTTAAAAAAAAGGACGCTTTATAGCGTCCTTTTTATTTTTAAAAGATAGTGTTTAACTAAAGTTATTACTCGGTAATAGTAACGTTAGTTAAGCAGCAATTTTTATACACGCTGAAAATATTTAATACTTAGACTGATTGGTATTAACCAAAATTAATAATTAAGAGAAATAATTATGAACTTAGCTGATAAAGTTTTAGCCGTTAATAACGACCTTCCTATCCGTACTGATGCACCTGTACACAGTGGTAAAGTACGTTCTGTTTATTGGTTGACAGCAACAGATAGCAAGCGTCTTATCGAAGAAAAGGGCTATGATGTTCCCAGTGATACTTCGTTAGCCATTATGGTGATAAGTGACCGAATTTCTGCTTTTGATTGCATTTGGTCAGGAGAGAATGATATGCGTGGTGTTCCTGGTAAGGGCGCAGCACTTAATGCAATATCAAACCATTGGTTTAAATTGTTCAAAGAGCAAGGTCTTGCTGATAGCCATATTCTAGACATTCCGCATCCCTTTGTATGGATTGTGCAAAAAGCTAAGCCAGTAATGATTGAAGCCATTTGTCGTCAATACATTACAGGTTCAATGTGGCGTTCATATACTAAGGGTGAAAGAGACTTTTGTGGTATTGAATTACCAGAAGGGTTAGCGAAAGATAGTAAGTTAACTGCACTATTACAAACACCTTCTACCAAAGGTATATTAGAAGGTATTCCCGGTGTTCCTGCTGTTGATGATGTCAATATTACGCGTAAAAACATTGAAGATAATTTTGAAGCATTTAACTTTAAATCAGTCGATGATATTGCACAGTATGAAAAGCTGCTGACTGAAGGTTTCGATGTTATTTCTGCCGCTTTATCAAAAATAGACCAAGTTTTTGTTGATACAAAGTTTGAGTTTGGTTACGTCAAAGATGTTAACGGCGATGACAAACTAATTTATATGGATGAAGTGGGTACGCCTGATTCTTCACGAATATGGGATGGGGAACAATATCGAGCAGGTAAGGTTGTTGAGAACTCCAAAGAAGGTTTTCGACAGTTATTGTTAAACCATTTTACGGATCCTGATATTTTATTAAACAAAGATCGTATGAGTGAACGTGAAGCATTAGCACGTGATAATAAACTTCCGCTGTCAGTACTTATGGATGTTTCAAAAACTTATACTGATATCGCAGAAAAAATTACTGGTGATAAAATTGTTTTATCTGATAATCCTAAAGCTGAAATTGTTTCAATTTTACGTGAGCAGTATCAGTTAATTGATTAGTCTGTAAAATATCGAGTTCATAAAAAAACCAGCTGATTGCTGGTTTTTTTATATCAAATATTTAATACCAATTGAACTAAGTAAGTGATCATTTTCAAATGGCCTAAATATCCAATAACGTCGTTGCTTTCAATCCCAATAGCTAGCTATTGCTCAGTCAAGCGTCTTGTTCTTGAAAATTTAATCTCATTGAATTCTGTAACCTTAATTAATCCAAATGGTATAAGTCTTAATTATCGAAGCTAAGCTTTACCGCCATTCGCAATTATCTCACGCGCCATTTCATCAGCAATGATGCCTGTAGGTCTATTTTGAGCATCCGCTTTAGCGTAAATATCTAACAAGGTGTGATAAATGTCACCAACTTTATTAGTTGATTTTTCGTGATCATAATTGTCTTCAAAAGATATGTTGATTATACCACCCGCATTAATCACATAATCGGGTGCGTATAATATACCGCGTTCAACCAATGCTTGGTCATGACGAGGTTCGGCTAATTGGTTATTCGCACAACCTGCAATGATAGTCGCTTTTAAACGATGTAGGGTTTCATCATTGATAGTGGCACCCAGAGCGCAAGGCGCATAGATATCGACGTCTTGATCGTATATTTCATCTAAGCCTACTATGGTGGCATTAAACTCAGTAGCAGCCATATCCAAAGCTGTTTGGTTGATATCAGTGATAAAAAGTTTTGCCCCAGCTTTGTGGAGGTGCTCACATAATTGATAGCCTACGCTACCTAAACCTTGAATGGCTACTTTGAGACCAGTCAAATCATCGCGGTTAAGTTTATGTTTTACTGACGCTTTGATACCAAGGAATGTTCCAAGAGCTGTAAAAGGTGCAGGGTTACCACTTTTACCTTCAGTGCCTGTTACGAAAGGGGTTACGCTGTTTGTGATGTCAATATCACTGGTAGTAATATTGACATCTTCCGCACTTAAATAGCGTCCATTTAGCCTATTTAAAGCTTCACCAAAGGCCTTGAATAACGCTTTTGATTTTAGTTTTTTAGCATCGCCAATAATGACAGACTTTCCTCCGCCCATGCTAAGACCAGCCATAGCATTTTTATATGTCATACCTTTAGATAGTCTTAAAACATCAACGAGGGCTTCATCATCGTCAGCGTAATCCCACATTCTACAGCCACCCACTGCTGCTCCAAGTTTGGTACTATGTACGGCAATAATAGCCTTAAGGCCACTCGCTTCATCACTGCAATAAACTACTTGCTCGTGGTCGTCAAAATCTGGTAAATCAAATAAAGCCATTGTTTGTCTCCATTCTTTCTTGCTAGAAAAGGCAATTTAAATGTGTTGTAATGTTGTTAAGGAACGATAGCACCTAGAAAAAACTCAAGCTAGTCACTGATAAAATTAACAATTTAAACTTAGGATGCAAGCTGTAAGCGAAAAGCTACAACATGCAAATTTAACGTGACAAACAGAGCTTTGCTATAAATAACTAATCCAAAATAAATTCGAATAATTGAGAATTAAAATGACCGAAGCAATACAAATGACAGAAGAGCAGCAACAGCAATGGATAAAAACGCAATATCAAGTTGCTACTAAATACCTAGCCGAGAAAGGTGTTGTTACACAGAGTGTTCAGGTAGAAGAGAGTCGTTATTTAGTACCGATATTGGCGTTATGGAAGTTGACATCTATAGATGGCAATAAGTTTTGGGTTTTATGTGGGGATTTACCGAGCGACCATAGCGGTGTTGATGTTGCACCTAATGCTCGTGAAGCATTAAGGCACTTCTCCTTAAAGTGGCAAATGCAAGCTGAAAACTTATTACAAGCCAATAATGAAGAACAAAATAAATTTGCTCATTTATTAATTGGTCGTGCCGATGGTTTGTACAAATTATTCAATAATGAGTCATTGTGGCAGTCAAAATAAATTAGTCTTTTTATATTTTACAGGGTGTTAATCCAGAAAAACACTAACACCATGTTTCATTTACAAATTTGACAAATAAATATACAAGTATAGAAATAAAAAAAGAAGGCAGAGCCTTCTTTTTTATAGTCAAAATCTGAAAGAAAAGATTATTTTAGTTCATCAATGAAAGCAACTGCACGGCCAATATAGCTAGCAGGTGTCATTTCACATAACTGAGCTTTAGCATGGTCAGGTAATTCAAGAGTCATGATAAAAGCACGCATAGAGTCACCATTAACACGTTTACCACGCGTTAATTCTTTTAGTTTCTCATAAGGCTTTTCAATACCGTAACGACGCATAACCGTTTGTACCGGCTCTGCTAAAACTTCCCAATTACTATCTAATTCAGCGGCTAAGTTAGCTTCATTTACTTCTAACTTACTAATGCCTTTTAAAGTTGCACCGTAAGCAATCATTGTATGAGCAAAACCAACACCTAAGTTACGTAGCACTGTTGAGTCAGTCAGGTCACGCTGCCAGCGAGAGATAGGCAATTTCTGTGATAAATGAGTGAATAGTGCGTTTGCAATGCCTAAGTTACCTTCAGAGTTTTCGAAATCGATTGGGTTAACTTTATGTGGCATAGTTGATGAACCAATTTCACCAGCGATAGTCTTCTGCTTGAAATGGCCCATAGCAATATAACCCCAAATATCACGATCAAAATCGATTAAAATGGTATTAAAACGTGCTATTGCGTCAAATAATTCAGCAATGTAGTCATGCGGTTCAATTTGTGTAGTAAATGCGTTGAATGATAAACCTAATGAAGTAACAAATTCATTAGCGTATTCATGCCAGTCAACTTCAGGGTAAGCGCTAAGGTGAGCATTGTAGTTACCTACAGCACCATTGATTTTACCTAACATTTCAACGTTAGCAATTTGCTCACGTTGACGTTGTAGACGTACATAAACGTTAGCCATCTCTTTTCCTAGCGTGCTAGGTGAGGCAGGTTGGCCATGAGTACGACACATCATTGGAATAGTTTTATATTCAATCGCTAGCGCTTTCATTGCCGCTAAAATGTTATCCATTTCTGGTAATAATACATTCTCACGACAGTCAGTTAACATTAAGGCGTGTGATAAGTTATTGATGTCTTCTGAAGTACAGGCGAAGTGAATAAATTCAGTCACAGCGTTTAATTCAGCGTTATCAGCAATTTTCTCTTTTAAGAAGTACTCAACCGCTTTTACATCATGGTTAGTTGTTGCTTCAATTTTTTTGATTGATAAAGCATCTTCTTCGCTGAAGTTAGTAACTATACTATTTAAAACATCATTCGCTTGTGCTGAAAATGCAGGAACTTCTGCAATTGCGCTAGTTGCTGCAAGTTTTTGTAACCAACGTACTTCAACAGTAACACGGTATTTAATTAGGCCAAATTCACTAAAAATAGGGCGCAATGATTTTACTTTGCTACCATAACGACCATCTACAGGTGATATTGCACTTAATGCTGAAAGTTCCATAATTTTTCCTAGGTTATATTAATATTCTCTTTAATTAAAATGCTTAATTTAAGAGTTAAATAGTGTTTAAATTTTATCGAATAGATTTAAGTAATTCTTTTGCGGTATCGACTATTTTCTTACGACTGAATAATATGTGGCGTCTTTTACCGCCTACTTGTCGCCATAATACAGCCGCACGTATACCCGCTAATAGTAAGGCTCTAATTTTATATTGGTTTATATTTTGTTTTAAAATACTTGGCTCGCCAGTGACCTGAATCTTATGACCTAGCGGGCTGATAATATCGCTATAAATACTAGCGAAACTTGCCGTTAATGTGTCGCTGGTTAGTGTGTAATGTTCAAGTTGCCGCTCGGTTGCGTTTATACGTTCACCGAGAGCGTTAAGCTGTTTAGGTTGCTTAGTAAGACGTCTTTCTAAATTTATTAAGCTAATGATATAGCGAGTAAGTTCGGGATCTTTGCCCTTTTTAGCGCTGTCTGTACCATTATCACTACCTAAATGGCTGATTAATAGCTCAAGACCTTTTTTAATATTACCGATCTCACCACCATAAACCGCTAAGGTATTTACTGGCGAGGTTTCAATGATACTTTGCAATAAAACACTGAATTCTTCATCAGAGATTTGTCCCGTGCGTGATACTTGTTGTACTTGATAGGCTACTTGACAAATAGCCGCAAAGGTAATTGTTTGATCTTTCATTGTTTCTCTAGTTTTTAGTTTGTCTGTTTTACTTTATTAGTCTTAGTTGGACTTGGCTTAGGCATGCTCAATGTTAGCGAATAAGGGTATCAATGATACCACCACCTAAACAGACATCATTTTGATAAAATACAACGGACTGTCCAGGAGTCACTGAACTTTGTTGCTCAGTAAAGTCTATTTGATATTCTCCCGTAGCAGAGTCGCTTATAGGAGTGACAGTACATGAAACATCTTCTTGACGATAACGAGTCTTCACTGTGCATTTAATGCTCGTTGTTAGTGCTTTTCTATCAACCCAATGTAATTGATTGGCAATTAGGCCTTTAGAAAATAGGCGAGGGTGGTTATGCCCTTGACCAACAATAAGCACATTGCGTAATAAATCTTTTTCAACAACATACCAAGGCGCTTCACCTGCATCAGCTAAACCGCCAATACGCAAACCCTTGCGTTGTCCTAAAGTATGATACATAAGCCCATCATGATGACCGACAGCAACACCTTCTGCTGATTCAATAATACCGGGCTGTGCAGGTAAATATTGACCTAAAAAGTCTTTGAATTTACGCTCACCAATGAAACAAATACCAGTACTGTCTTTTTTGTTATGGGTTATTAATCCCGCTTTTTCTGCGATAGCACGTACTTCAGGCTTTTCAATATGGCCAACAGGAAATAAAGTGTGCGCTAACTGAGCTTCATCAAGGGTGTAGAGAAAATAACTTTGGTCTTTATTATTATCAAGACCTCGTATCATTTTCCATGAATTATCGCGTAGCTCACGCTGAACGTAATGTCCGGTGGCAATGTAATCAGCACCTAAATCTTCACAAGCAAACTCTAAAAATGCTTTGAACTTTATTTCTTTATTACACATGATGTCAGGGTTGGGAGTACGTCCAGCCTTATATTCAGCTAGGAAGTACTCAAAAACATTGTCCCAATATTCAGTAGCAAAGTTGATAGTATGTAATTTGATATCTAGTTTGTCACAAATAGCCTGCGCATCTTCTAAATCTTGGGCTGCAGCACAATACTCATCAGTATCATCCTCTTCCCAATTTTTCATAAACAAACCCTCTACTTGGTAACCTTGCTCTTTAAGCAAATAAGCAGAGACAGAAGAGTCGACACCTCCAGACATACCAACAATGACTTTGGTTTGTTCTGGGGCTTTAGTATTTGAGGCTGTTAACATGTGTTTTGACCAATAGATTTATTAAAAATTAGCGTACTAACTATAATTAAAAGTAAGTGTACTGAAATAAGAGGCGAAAAATTATAACATGCACAACTAATAGGATATAGATTAAAGATTAGATTTTAACTGTGATAACGGAATTTTATTGCCAGCTAAGTAATCTTCTACACACTCTAGCACCATAGAACTACGTAATTGAGAACGTTTTTCTTTGATTTGTTCAAGGGTATACCAATGGGTATCAATGATTTCATTGTCTTGAGGTTGGCCTTTTAACCACTGTTTTAATTCGACAACAAAACAAAAGCGTAAAAAATATAGCTTGAGATCAGGTTGGTGAAAATAATAAATACCGCATAAAAAATCGGGTTCTACTTGTAAGCCTGTTTCTTCTAGTACCTCTCGTTTTATGGCCGCAGTAAGACTTTCATTTTCCTCTAAATGCCCGGCAGGTTGATTAAAAACGACTCGGCTCTTTTCATGTTCTTCAACAAACAAAAATTTACCACCGTGATGAATAATGGCAGCAACGGTTGTATTTGGTTTAAATTGATTTATACCATGGTCGTTTTCATTAGATATATTAGGACCAGATGTGAGGGGCTTGTTACTGCTCAACTTTATATTCCCCATTATTAATATTGTCTAATGTCCAGTTACCAATACGATATCTAATGAGTCGCAGGGTAGGGAAGCCTATGTTTGCTGTCATCCGTCTAACTTGTCTATTACGACCTTCTGTAATTGTAATTTCTAGCCAAGTCGTTGGGATACTGGCACGCTCTCTTATAGGAGGATTACGTGGCCAAACGTTAGGTTCAAGCATAATGGCAACTTTAGCCGGTTTAGTCATACCGTCCTTTAATTCGACTCCTTGACGTAATTTTGTTAAATCTTGTTCTGAAGGCGTCCCTTCAATTTGCACCCAATAAGTTTTTTCGGTCTTCTTAACTGGATTGGCAATCTGATGTTGTAATTTCCCATCATTGGTGAGTAACAATAAGCCTTCACTATCTCTATCTAGTCTTCCCGCGGCATATATACCTGGTATTGTAATAAAATCTTTTAATGTACGGCGGTTGTTCTCATCGGTAAATTGACAAAGAACGTCAAACGGTTTGTTAAAAAGCACTACTATCTGCTTTTCATCAAGTGGTCGTACCTTTCTTTGCTTTTTAGCGGTATGTCTTGTATAGCCGTTGCTCTGATTCATTTGTAGACTAATTTTCCTTTAAAATATGTGATGCCTTTCTGCTTGGCTATATTAATACGCTTTGAATTACTATACTATGTGCGCGCAAAAAATAAATTTTAGCTTGGGTGAATATGCATTAAATTCTAATAGATATTTATGTGTTCACCGGAGCTTTTTGGCTAATTAAAGTAGGAATCTCAATGAGCACTGATAACTCAAAAATCATTTATACTATTACCGATGAAGCGCCTGCCTTAGCGACGTATTCTTTATTACCAATTATTCAAGCTTATACTGCTTCTTCAGGCATTAACGTTGAAACACGTGATATTTCTTTAGCCGCTCGTATCTTAGCGAATTTCCCAAAATACTTAACTAAAGAGCAGCGCGTTGATGATGCATTATCTGAGTTAGGTAAATTAGCTAAAACTCCAGAAGCTAATATTATCAAGTTACCAAATATTTCAGCATCTATTCCACAATTAGAACTGGCTATTAAAGAATTACAAGCAAAGGGCTTTGACTTACCTCATTATCCTGCAGAACCACAAAATGAAGCGGAAGAATCAATTAAGCTAACTTACGCTAAAGTTTTAGGTTCAGCTGTTAACCCAGTATTACGTGAAGGTAATTCTGATCGCCGTGCACCGGGTTCTGTTAAACAATATGCACGTAACAACCCACATTCAATGGGAGCATGGTCTTCTGAATCAAAATCACATGTTGCTCACATGGTATCTGGCGATTTTTACGGTAGTGAAAAATCAGTAACTATTGATGGAGCAACCAATATAAATATTGAGTTTGTTGCTCAAAATGGTGACGTGACATTATTAAAATCAAAATTACCATTACTTGATAAAGAAATTATCGATGCTTCAGTAATGAGTAAATCAGCATTAATCGAATTCTATGAAACTGAAATTGATAAAGCTAAAGAAGAAGATGTTTTACTTTCATTGCATTTAAAAGCAACCATGATGAAAGTTTCAGATCCAATTATGTTTGGCCATGCTGTTAAAGTATTTTATAAAGATGTATTTACTAAACATGAAGCTACCTTTGATCAGTTAGGTGTCGACGCTGATAACGGTATCGGTGATGTTTACGCTAAAATCGCACGTTTACCTGCTGCTCAAAAAGCAGAAATAGAAGCCGATTTACAAGCTGTTTATGCAACTCGTCCTGAAATGGCTATGGTTGATTCTGATAAAGGTATTACTAATTTACACGTGCCTAGTGATGTAATCATTGATGCATCAATGCCTGCTGCTCTTCGTGCCTCTGGTATGATGTGGGCACCGGATGGAAGTCAAAAAGATACTAAGTTTATGATCCCAGATCGTAACTATGCTGGTGTTTTCTCAGCTGTAGTTGATTTTTGTCGTGAAAACGGTGCTTTCAATCCAACAACAATGGGTACTGTGCCAAATGTAGGCTTAATGGCACAAAAAGCAGAAGAGTATGGTTCACACGATAAAACTTTTACCATGTCAGCTACCGGTGTTGTTCGTGTTGTGAATGATAACGGTGATACTTTGATCGAACAGAATGTTGCCGAAGGTGATATTTTCAGAATGTGTCAGGTTAAAGATGCACCTATTCAAGATTGGGTTAAATTAGCAGTAACTCGCGCTAAAGCAACGGGAACTCCAACAGTATTCTGGTTAGATGAAAATCGTGGCCATGATGCAGAAATGATCAAAAAAGTTAATACTTATTTAGCTGACCATGACACTACCGGCCTAGATATTCAAATTCTTGAACCTGTTAAAGCGTGTGAATATACGCTTGCACGTGTTGCTAAAGGTGAAGATGCAATCTCAGTTACCGGTAATGTATTACGTGATTACTTAACTGATTTATTCCCAATTTTAGAGCTTGGTACAAGTGCTAAAATGCTTTCTATTGTGCCACTAATGAATGGTGGTGGTTTATTCGAAACTGGTGCTGGTGGCTCTGCGCCTAAGCACGTTCAACAATTCGAAAAAGAAAACCACTTGCGTTGGGATTCTTTAGGTGAGTTTTTAGCGCTTGCTGCATCTCTTGAACATGTTGCAATAACGACAGGTAATGCTAAAGCACAAATATTAGCTGATACATTAGATTCGGCAACGGGTAAATTCTTAGATACTAATAAATCGCCATCTCGTCGAGTTGGTGAGTTAGATAACCGTGGTAGCCATTTCTATCTTGCTATGTATTGGGCACAAGCCATTGCAAAACAAACTACAGATACAGATCTTAAAGAAAGCTTTACAGGTGTTGCCCAAGCACTCACTAAGCAAGAAGAAAAAATTGTAGCTGAATTAAATGCAGCTCAAGGTCCAGCTATCGATGTTAATGGCTATTATTTTGCGGATACTCAACTTACAGAAAAAGCAATGCGCCCAAGTGAAACATTGAATACGATTTTATCTGCATTGCTATAAGTCAATTTTTTGATTTAAAATAAATATGTAGTTAAGGTGCTAGTAAATAGCACTATATTAATCAAAAGCTAAGAAATAATGCTTAGTTTTTGATTATCTTTATTATTATATTTAAGTCTAATTTATGTTTATTCATTTTAATGATAGTAGTTATCACTAAATAGTGATTAGTGACTTATCCTTTTTTGAATTATTTTAGTAAAATAACCTTTTTATACTTGTTTAATGTGGAGCTCGCCCTATGACTAATCAAATCATCATCCCCACTACCGGAGATAAAATTACCTTTGTTGATGGTAAATTATCAGTACCAAATAATCCGATAATCCCTTTTATTGAAGGTGATGGCATTGGTGTTGATGTAACACCCCCAATGCTAAAAGTTGTGAATGCAGCAGTTGCTAAAGCATATGCCGGCGAAAGAGAAATTGCGTGGATGGAAGTCTATGCGGGCGAAAAAGCAACTAAAATGTATGATAGTGAAACGTGGCTACCTGAAGAAACACTGGCCATATTACAAGAATATAAAGTTTCCATTAAAGGACCTCTAACTACACCAGTAGGTGGTGGTATGAGTTCTTTAAATGTAGCAATAAGACAAATGCTTGATCTTTACGTGTGTCAACGTCCTGTACAATGGTTTACTGGTGTTCCAAGCCCAGTTAAAAGACCTTCTGAAGTTGATATGGTTATCTTTCGAGAAAATACCGAAGATATTTATGCTGGCATAGAGTTTCAAGCCGGTAGTGACAAAGCGAAAGCTATGATTGAATTTCTAACGGAAGAAATGGGTGCTAATAATATCCGTTTTACTGATAATTGTGGTATTGGTATAAAACCTGTATCAAAAGAAGGAAGCCAACGTTTAGTCAGACAAGCGATTCAGTACGCAATTGATAATGATAAAGACTCGGTAACTCTGGTTCATAAAGGTAATATTATGAAATTCACAGAGGGCGCTTTTAAAGATTGGGGTTATGAACTTGCTCGTGATGAATTTGGTGCTAGTTTGATTCATGGTGGGCCTTGGAGCACGCTTACAAACCCTAACACAGGTAAAGAGATTATCATCAAGGATGTTATTGCTGATTCTATGTTACAGCAAGTTTTATTACGTCCTGCTGAATATAGTGTTATCGCTACGTTAAACTTAAATGGTGATTATTTATCTGATGCGCTTGCTGCTCAAGTTGGTGGTATAGGTATTGCACCAGGAGCAAATTTAGGCGATGAAGTTGCTGTATTTGAAGCAACCCACGGAACAGCTCCTAAATATGCTGGTAAAAATAAAGTAAACCCTGGTTCTGTTATTCTTTCTGCAGAAATGATGTTAAGACATATGGGCTGGTTAGAAGCGGCTGATTTATTGCTTAAAGGAATGTCAGGAGCAATCAAAGCGAAAACAGTAACATATGATTTTGAACGCCTTATGGATGATGCGACATTAGTCTCTTGTTCAGCGTTTGGTGATTGTATTATTGATCATATGTAAATATTGATCATATACACTAACGAAAATTATCTAATAAAAAACACAGCTAAATAGCTGTGTTTTTTTTTATCATATTAGCGTAACATTTTATATTTATTCTAGTTCGCCATCAGCTAATTTGATACTTGCTGCGTGATGACCTTTAGGGCCATCATTTAGTTCGTAATCGACATCCTGTCCTGCTTTTAATGTTCGATATCCATCCATTTCAATAGTTGAATAGTGTGCGAAAATATCTTCTCCGCCGCTATCTGGGCGAATAAAGCCAAAACCTTTCGCATTATTAAACCATTTAACTGTACCGTGTGCCATACTTCAACTTCCTTCTATATCCTTTAGTATTCAATTATGTTTTACTTATATTTACGTACCATGCTTTAAAAAGAGTAGGTAAATAATAAGTAGGTGCATAGACAACAGATTAAGCGACTAAAAATTAGCCACCTATAGAATCGTAGATAAATTATAAAATTTGTCAAGTTTAAAAGCTGTTTTTTTTTATTGTTTTCAGCTTAATTGCACGAAAAGTTACAGCAAAAGTAAAAAGTAGAGACTAAGATAAATATATGAGCAACTGGAAAGAGTTATTTGACACCGAAGGCATTGTAGAAGAGTCAGTTAAAGAGCAAATAGAAGAGCCAGCTAGATACTATGTTTTTTTACTTAATGATGACTACACCCCAATGGATTTTGTTGTAGACGTATTGTGTAACTTTTTTAATAAAAGTGAAGAGCAGGCAACAGATATAATGTTAACCATTCATTATAAAGGAAAAGCCCTTTGTGGCACATATACTGCTGAAATAGCAGAAACAAAAGTAGAACAGGTTGTCCGGTACGCTTTTGAAAATCAGCACCCTCTTAAGTGTGTGATGAAAAAAGCCTAAAGTTATAAATTGGAGTAGCTATGCTAAACAAAGACTTAGAAGTATCACTTAATTTAGCCTTTCGCCAAGCTAAAGAATCTCGCCATGAATTTATGACTGTTGAACATTTATTGTTGGCCCTATTAGATAATCCCTCAGCGATCGAGGCACTTGGTGCTTGTGGAGCGGATTTAACAAAACTTCGTAAAAGTTTATTAGACTTTATCAGCGAAACTACACCTACGATTCCGGTAAGTGAAAATGAGCGTGAAACTCAACCTACGTTAGGTTTTCAACGGGTATTACAACGCGCTGTATTTCATGTGCAATCATCAGGTAAAAATGAAGTCAGCGGCTCAAATGTCTTAGTGGCAATTTTTAGCGAACAAGAATCACAAGCAGCTTATATCTTGAAAAAATCTGATATTAGTCGTTTAGATATTGTTAATTATATCTCTCACGGTATTGCAAAAATTGATGATGAACATTCTCCACATACTTTGGACGGCGAACAGCAAAGCGAAGAAGAACCACGTACCATCGAGAACTTTTCGGTAAACCTTAACGAAGAAGCTATAAAAGGTAATATTGACCCTTTAATTGGTCGTGACGATGAACTTGAACGTACTTTACAGGTGTTGAGTAGACGTAGAAAAAACAATCCGCTTTTTGTTGGTGAGGCAGGCGTAGGTAAAACCGCTATTGCTGAAGGCTTAGCTAACTTAATTGTTAATAAACAAGTGCCTGAGTTTTTAGCTGATGCGACCATCTATTCTCTAGATATGGGAGCGTTACTCGCAGGAACTAAATATAGAGGCGATTTTGAAAAACGCTTTAAATCCTTATTAAAAGAGCTTGAAGCAGATAAGAATGCCGTACTATTTATTGATGAAATTCATACTATTATAGGGGCTGGTGCGGCGTCTGGCGGTATGATGGATGCTTCCAACCTACTAAAACCGTTATTGTCAGCTGGGAAAATTCGTTGTTTAGGCTCTACGACATACCAAGAGTATCAAAGTGTTTTTGAAAAAGATCGAGCCCTAGCCCGTCGTTTTCAAAAAATTGACATCGCTGAGCCTAGTGTTGCTGACACCACTAAAATACTGCAAGGTTTAAAAGAGAAATATGAAAGCCATCATGGCATTCGTTATACTAATAAAGCCTTACAAGCAGCAGCTCAGCTGTCAGCTAAATATATTAATGAAAGGTTTCTTCCTGATAAAGCTATTGATGTCATTGATGAAGCGGGTGCCAAGCAACAACTTGTTGCACCTAATAAGCGTAAGAAAGTTATTAATAATACCGATATTGAAAGCATTGTTGCAAAAATGGCTAGGATTCCTGAAAAATCAGTATCACTTACTGAAAAGGATGGACTTAAAAATCTAGACCGAAACTTGAAACTTGTTGTCTTTGGTCAAGATAAAGCTGTTGATGAGCTTTCGTCCGTTATTCGATTATCTCGAGCAGGGCTAGGTAGTGAAGAAAAACCGGTAGGTTCTTTCTTATTTGCAGGCCCTACAGGTGTTGGTAAAACAGAAATAACGCAACAGTTAGCTAAAATATTAGGCATAGAGTTATTACGTTTTGATATGTCAGAATATATGGAGAAACATGCTGTTAGTCGTCTTATTGGCGCTCCTCCTGGTTATGTAGGTTATGAGCAGGGTGGTTTACTAACGGATGCAGTTATAAAACATCCTCATGCGGTAGTTTTATTGGATGAAATAGAAAAAGCTCATGAAGATGTTTATAACATTCTATTGCAAGTGATGGATCACGGTACATTAACGGATAATAATGGTCGAAAAGCCGATTTTAGAAATATTATCCTAGTGTTAACAACTAATGCAGGGGTACAAGAAACGGTACGTCAATCTATCGGCTTTAAACAGCAAGACCATAGCCTAGATGCATTGAGTGAGATAAATAAAGTCTTTTCACCTGAGTTTAGAAACCGCTTAGATAATATTGTTTGGTTTAATCATTTGGACAATATTGTTATTCATCAAGTAGTCGATAAATTTATTGTCGAGTTACAGGCTCAGCTTGATGATAAAGGTGTATCACTTGAATTAACTAAGCAAGCTAAAGATTGGTTAGCTGAAAATGGTTATGATAAAGCCATGGGAGCAAGACCAATGTCTCGCTTAATTCAAGAGCACTTGAAGAAAACACTATCCAATGAGTTGCTTTTTGGTGAATTGACCCATGGTGGTACTGCCAAGGTTGATGTTAAGAAAGATAAATTGGTCTTTAATTTTGAAAACAAGCAAGAATTGATTACCGCGAAATAATAATTCACAGGTAACCTATTAAAAACCTAACGAGTTCGTTAGGTTTTTTTATGCCTGCTATTTAATCTTTTATTAAAGGGTGTAGTGGTTGTTGGTTGATGTGAATTTAAATATTTGTCTTATTAAGGGCGAAAAAACTTGATACAGAATGTTTTGTTTAAAATTTAATTTGGCTTCTAGAACTTTATATAAAATGGCTCAAGCCAGCGATTTATAAAGGCTTAAAGAGACTGTAGTCTATCGTTTTATCTACAATTATATTAGAGAGTTAGATGGTGGAATTACGGAGGTAACTTTTCTATAGGCGAAAAAAAACCTGCATATAGCAGGTTTCGTTTCACATTTTAATGTGGCTCCCCAAACTGGGCTCGAACCAGTGACACATGGATTAACAGTCCATCGCTCTACCAACTGAGCTATTGGGGAATAAACTTTTTTAACTTCTGTTTATTAATGAAGTTGAATGTGGCTCCCCAAACTGGGCTCGAACCAGTGACACATGGATTAACAGTCCATCGCTCTACCAACTGAGCTATTGGGGAATAAACTTTTTTAACTTCTGTTTATTAATGAAGTTGAATGTGGCTCCCCAAACTGGGCTCGAACCAGTGACACATGGATTAACAGTCCATCGCTCTACCAACTGAGCTATTGGGGAATCTCGCGTTAACCTCAGTGGCTAACGGGGCAGAATAATAAAGACCTGTGGCCTATGTGTCAACACAAAAATAATAAATTATTGAAATAAATATTGTTTGCTGAAGATGTGTTCAGAATAGGTTCTTTTACACCACTATTAGACGGTTTTTTGTACTCATCGATATCTTGATAATATTTTAACCTGATAATAGTGCAAATACTTAGTTATCCACGATTCCTGTGGATAACTATGTGGATTAAAGTGTAAGTTTACGTTGCTAATACGGTTTGATTGGCGTGTCTATAAGTCAATAGAAAATGACATTGTTTTTATATCGTTATATTTCAAAAGGTTGAGCTGTTTTTATGTTTTATTTGATAATTAGGCTGATTTTTAACCACCCCATTTTTTTACTATATTACTTGTGTTTTGTTATTCCTTGATATCTTAATTGTATAAGCTTGCAGTACCTTTTGTTATGACACTTCAATAAAGGAATATGTTACGTATTTATTTTTATGGCATTAGTTAAACGTAGTTTTTGATAAAGGGTGGTTATCGGATAAATCTACACTAGGTAAAAGTTAGTTAATCTTTTACAATGTACTACTACATATTATTTACCCTGACAGACCCAAAGAATCACTGATAATAATAAATGACCAAAACTAACACTGTTACACCTAATAAAAAACGAGTTAATCTACTCGAAGATCCTGTTGCTAGTACTTTAAAACGTATGACCATTCCAATGATTTATGGCATGGTGCTTTTGATGACATTCAACTTAATAGATACATTTTTTGTTGGACTTCTCGGGACACAACCCCTCGCAGCTATTAGTTTCACATTCCCTGTTACCTTCACTGTACTTAGTTTAACTATTGGTTTGGGTATAGGAACCTCTGCAGTTATCGCTAAATATTTAGGTAAAAAAGATACAAAGTCTGCAAAAAATGCGGCAACAGCTGCATTGTATTTAGCGGCAATTATAGTCGCGTGTTTATCCACAGTGGGTTATTTTATTACAGATCCTTTATTTACTTTGCTTGGTGCTCAGCCATCTTTATTGCCTTTAATTCATCAATATATGGATATTTGGTATATCGGAAGTGTTTGTTTAATTGGTCCTATGATCGGTAATGCAGTTTTACGTGCATCAGGGGATACTAAAACACCCAGTATGATAATGGGCAGTGCCGGACTTATTAACGCCATACTTGACCCTATTTTTATTTTTGGTTTCGGGCCAATCCCAGCTATGGGAATACAAGGTGCGGCAATTGCCACCTTAATTTCGTGGGTTTTTGGTTTAGGTTTCGTATTGTATATTTTAACTAAAAAACACGACCTTATTCATACAACTATGTTGCCTATTAAAGAGCTGGTTATTGCCTGTAAAGATATCTTAAAAATAGGTTTACCTGCTGCAAGCGCAAATATGTTAACACCCTTAGCGGCGGCTATTATGACTGCAATAGTTGCTACTTATGGTGAGGCAGCTGTAGCAGCCTTTGGTGTTGGTTCAAGACTTGAATCAATAGCTTGTTTGATAGTACTAGCCTTATCGATGACTTTACCCCCTTTTATTAGCCAAAATTTTGGAGCAGGTCAATTACATCGAGTAGAAACTGCTTACAAAGCTGCCATAAAGTTTATTCTAGTTTGGCAAATCGTAATTTATATTTTATTAGCTTTATGCGCACATTGGATCGCAAGTGTTTTTACCAAAGAGACTGAAGTTGCTGATTTAATTAAACTGTTTATTTGGATACTCCCACTAGGGTATGGTTTGCAAGGCATTATCATATTAACTAACTCTTCATTTAATGCTTTACATAAGCCAATGATTGCTTTGGGTTTAAGTATCATACGATTATTTGTTTGTTATTTACCATTAGCCTATTTAGGCAGTTTATTTTACGGGTTAGCAGGTTTATTTGCCGGTGCTTTACTTGGCAATGTGTTAATGGCCATGATTTCGTACCGACTATTTAGCAAAGAATTTATTCATAATGAGTCGGCTTCATCGGAGCAAGTGGTATGAGAAAGTTAACTATTTGCTCTGAATATACTCCTAGTGGTGACCAACCAACAGCGATAAAGCAACTGTTAGAAGGTATTGAGTCGGGTTTAGCCCATCAAACGCTTTTAGGTGTAACTGGCTCAGGTAAAACTTATACCATTGCAAACGTGATTGAAAAACTTAATCGACCTACTATTATGTTAGCACCCAACAAAACGTTGGCGGCGCAATTGTATGGTGAGATGAAAGAGTTTTTCCCGAATAATGCAGTTGAGTACTTTGTTTCATATTATGATTATTATCAGCCTGAAGCTTATGTGCCAACAACAGATACTTTTATAGAGAAAGACGCTTCGGTTAATGAACATATCGAGCAAATGCGGCTATCGGCTACTAAGGCACTGTTAGAGCGTCGAGACGTGATTATAATTGCTTCAGTATCTGCTATTTATGGTTTGGGTGATCCTGACTCTTATTTAAAGATGATGTTACATATCAGTCGAGGTGACATTATAAATCAGCGCGATATTTTACGTCGTCTCGCTGAACTACAATACACTCGAAATGATGTTGCTTTTGCGCGTGCTACTTATAGAGTTCGTGGTGACGTTATTGATATTTTTCCTGCTGAATCTGATCGCCTAGCTTTACGTGTTGAACTATTTGATGAAGAAATTGAACGGATAAGTCAATTTGATCCACTCACAGGACAAGTTGAAAGAACGCTGGATCGGGTTACGGTATACCCAAAAACACACTACGCTACGCCTAAAGAAAAAATCTTAGCGGCAGTAGATAAAATTAAAATTGAGCTGAAGCATAGGTCACAACAGCTCAAGGATAATAATAAGTTAGTCGAGGAACAACGTCTTACCCAACGTACTCAATTTGATATTGAAATGATGACTGAGCTTGGTTATTGCTCTGGTATAGAGAACTACTCTCGCTATTTATCAGGGAGAGAAGAGGGCGGTGCACCACCAACATTATTCGATTATTTACCTAATGATGGTTTACTCATTATTGATGAATCACATGTTACTGTCCCACAAATTGGCGCCATGTATAAAGGGGATAGATCGCGTAAAGAAAACCTGGTGGAATATGGCTTTAGATTACCGTCTGCGTTAGATAATAGGCCAATGAAGTTTGAAGAATTTGAAGCTATATCACCACAAACAATTTATGTCTCGGCTACACCAAGCAAATTTGAATTAGAGAAATGTGGTAGCGATATTGCGGAACAAGTAGTTAGGCCTACAGGCTTACTTGACCCAGAAATCGAAGTTAGACCGGTTGAAACACAAGTTGATGATTTATTATCAGAAATAAATAAGCGACTACCACTAGACGAAAGGGTCTTAGCCACTACATTAACCAAACGTATGGCCGAAGATTTAACGGATTATTTGTATGAGCATGGTATTAAAGCACGCTATTTGCATTCAGATGTTGATACGGTTGAACGGGTAGAGATTATAAGAGACTTTAGACTAGGTAAATTTGATGTTTTAGTGGGGATTAACTTACTTCGAGAAGGCTTAGATATGCCAGAAGTCTCTTTAGTGGCAATTTTAGATGCGGATAAAGAGGGCTTTTTACGTTCTGATCGTTCCCTGATTCAAACTATCGGGCGAGCTGCGCGTAATCTCAATGGTCGCGCAATACTGTATGGAGATAGAATCACGGGCTCTATGCGACGTGCTATTGATGAAACAGAACGACGTAGAGTGAAGCAACACCAATACAATTTAGACAACAATATCACTCCCCAAGGCGTTGTTAGAAGAATTACCGATGTTATGGGCGTTGGTAGTTATAGTGATGCTAAGTCACTCGATAAAGTTGCAGAGGCTAATACAAACTATCATATTAACCAGCAAGCTGAAGAACCTCTACTAACCACGTCACAAATTGACACTAAAATAGTTGAGCTTGAAAAGCTAATGCAGGGGCATGCGCAGAATTTAGAATTTGAACAAGCTGCTGCTATGCGCGATAAAATCGCAAAGTTACGAATACAGCAACTATCTACTTAAACAGAGCTCAAATTATTTCAGCTCTTGTACTGAGTAATGACCGAGAATATTAGCAATCGCATCACTACTACAGTGCGGAAGGTGGCTTATCTCTTCTATTATTCGGTCTTGAATATCGACAGGAAACAATAATAGCCGTTCCATATAAAGGTGGGCCTGAGTTTCATTATTTGAGTCAATCATCTGCTTTAAAAGTCGTGCTTGATACTTCCAAGTTGCACTCATAAGATATCCTCAATTAATCATTGAACACCTTTTAAGTCTAGAGCTAAAGCGTGCTAACGGTTATAAAATTTTTGTCTTAAAAGAGAATAATGGGAAGATAATAATCTATAGTTATATATGCTATTAAAAACATTATGTTAAATGATTAAAAAAATAGAACAAAAGGGCAACTTGCATTATTTGCTGCAGTAGAGGCACTTCTCGTGATGATTTCCTTGTGATAAATATCTTATGCTGCGTTGAAAGTCCTCTTGAGAAATTTCTAATTTATCAGCTAAATTCGATTAAATATTGCTGATAGTAGTATGACTCTGATTCAAAGATAGCTGCAATATGTGCATCTAACTTTGATTCAGACATAGTTTCACTTTTGTAAATCACTCTACCTGAAATTACTTCAGCGTTCTTTATTCGTATGTGATTGGATCAGTTACATCATTCTCTTCAAAAGCTTGTAAGCGCTCTTCGCATGCACCACATTTTCCACACGCTTTATCTCGTCCGTTATAACAGGTCCACGTATTACTGTAATCTAGACCCATTGCTATACCATCCGCAAGGATTGCCGTTTTATCGACACTCAAATAAGGACTAAATATTTCGACACTTTCATAATTTGCAATTTTACAAACATCATTCATTTTTTCAACGAATTCAGGTCGACAGTCTGGATAAATAGCATGGTCACCAGAATGAGCACCATAATAAACTTGATCTGCCCCAACCGATACTGCATAAGCAACGGCTAAAGAAAGTAAAATCATATTGCGGTTAGGCACAACAGTTGATTTCATACTATCTGCTTCGTAATGACCTTCAGGAATATCAATATCATCAGTAAGTGAAGAACCAGCAAGTAATTGATTAATAGCTGAGATATCAATTACCTTATGGTTGATAGCTAACTCATTACAAACAGTGCTAGCGCACTCCAACTCTTTTACATGGCGTTGACCATAATTAAAAGATAAAGCAAATACTTCTTTTCCGTCTTTTCGAGCACGGTTTAATACAGTAAAAGAATCCATGCCACCAGAATAAATAACAACAACTTTTTCAGCCATTTGAAAGCTCTCTTAATTGATCTAAGGTATAATAATAATCGCCTATCATTTTACTTGAAATAAGTAACAGGCTAAAGCAGAAAGTGAATACCACGCCTAATAAAATAAACCACAATGCAGAAGAGAAAACCATAACAGACATGAACTATAAAATTAATGAGCTTTTTGAAACCATTCAAGGGGAGGGCTCCTTCACGGGCCAGCCATCAATTTTCATTCGATTACAAGGTTGTCCTGTCGGATGTTCGTGGTGTGATACTAAACATACTTGGGATATCGAACTTACGGACCAAGTCAGCCCTGAAATTATGTTAGCTAAAAAAGCGGAGACTGCTCAGTGGGCTAATTTCTCAGCTGAAGATATTCTAGCATTAGTGAAGGAAAAGCATTTTAACGCAAAGCATATCGTTATTACTGGCGGCGAACCTTGTATGGTTGACCTAACGCCACTTTGTGAAACCTTTGAGAATCTAGGTTATAGTACGCAAATTGAAACATCTGGTACCTTTGAAATTCTTACTACAGCAAAATGCTGGGTAACCGTTTCTCCTAAAATTAAAATGCGCGGTGGTTATGATATTTTAGCGAGCGCTATGTCACGTGCTAATGAAATAAAACACCCCGTTGCTACAGAGCAGAATGTAGATGACTTAAAAGCACTATTGGCAATGCATCAGGTTGAAAATACTCCTGTATATTTACAACCCATTAGTCAAAAGAAGCGTGCAACCGAGTTAGCAATAGCAACATGTATAGCTAACAATTGGCGTTTATCCGTGCAAGTTCACAAATATATTGGTATCGAATAAATAAAACTGCGCCGTTCAGTTAACCGGCAAATACTTTGGGTACGCGTTTAGATACTCGAGTTAATAATTCATAATTAATGGTATCGCTGTTTTGAGCAACGATATCAATACTTAAGTTTTTGCCCCACAACTCAACAATATCTCCGATCGCAGTATGTTTCAAATCAGTAATATCAACAGTGATCATATCCATTGAAACTCGGCCAACGAGTGGTGCTTGGGTACCATTAATAAATACAGGTGTACCTGATTTAGCATTGCGAGGATAACCATCAGCATAACCAATAGCCACTGTTGCTAGTTTCGTTTCTCGTTGAGCTTGCCAATTATTGCCATAACCCACTGATTCACCAACTTTCACTGTATGTATAGCAATAATATTGGCTTGTAAGGTCATAACGGGGATTAGTGGTTGGCTTAATGGACTATCTCCAATAGGAGAAGCACCATAAAGTGCTAAGCCTAATCGGTTGTGATCGCCGTGACTCGCAGGCCAATTTAAAATACCCGCTGAATTAGCCATACTATATTTACAGCCATATTTTGCAACTAATGCTTTTAATTGGGCTAGTTGTTTGGCAGGTCGATCGCAATCAATTTGGTCAGCGGTTGCAAAATGTGAACATAATACCAAGTTATTAATTTGTTGAGCTGATAATTGGGACATAACATCGTCAATTTGCCCAACATGGAATCCTAAGCGGTTCATCCCCGTATCGACTTTTAGCCAAATATCACCAGAAAACTCAGGAGTAATTGATTTCAGCCACTCTATTTGATAATCACTGTGAAGCATTAAAGCAAAGTTATTTTCAAGGGCTATTTCAAAGTCACTTTCTTTAAAAGGTCCTTCAAGAATGAGTACAGAGTTATTAATGCCAGCATCACGAAGCGCTAGCGCTTCATCAATAAAAGCAACTGCAAAAAGTTTAACTTTTGAACGTAAAGCGTGAGCTACTTTACTGGCGTCATGACCATAGGCATCCGCTTTGAGAACGGCAATGGTATTGCTGTTACTTGCGAGATTATCAACATATTGATAATTTTTAACAAGGGCGTCTAAGTCGATAATGGCTTGTGTAAGTCTGGAAGTATAACTCATGTGATATTTCTAATGCTTTACTGATGAAAAGTGGCGAAAATAAAATTAAGTCAACGAAATAAATGTCGTTAATTTTTCTATTTATTATAAGTTATCAGTGTACCATGATCAATATTGTGGACCTTAGCTTAATCATTGATTTTATGGTCAAGCGATTATATTTAAAACAAGATCCTAGCAACCATAACGAGAGAATTTAATGAATACGCAAGCCAAGTTAGTTAATGAGCTTAAAAATATAACAACAGAGGGACAAAACCCTAACACGCTAGATATAGACTTGCTTGATTCTCTTGGTGTACTTAAAAAAATAAACACAGAAGATCAAAAAGTTGCTGCAATTGTTGGCCTGTTACTACCTGAAATATCCCAAGGGGTTGATCTTATTGTTGACGCTTTTGCTTGTGGCGGTAGATTAATTTATATAGGTGCGGGGACTAGTGGACGCTTAGGTGTACTTGATGCTGTTGAGTGTCCACCTACATTCAGTGTTTCGAGTGAGCAAGTTATTGGTATTCTTGCCGGCGGTGCTGGCGCTATGTATAAGGCAGTTGAAGGTGCTGAAGATAATAGACAACTGGCTATTGATGATTTGAAAGCGATTAACTTATCTAACAAAGATGTTGTAGTAGGTATAGCTGCCAGTGGTCGAACGCCCTATGTGTTATCAGCAATGGCTTTTGCCAGAGAGCAATACGCCAAAGTGATAGGTATTAGTTGTAGCGCTAATAGCAATTATGCACAACACTGTGATATTAATATTTGCGCTGTCGTAGGCGCAGAAGCATTGACTGGCTCCACTAGAATGAAATCAGGCACGGCACAAAAACTCATTTTGAATATGCTTAGTACTGCCAGCATGATCCGCAGTGGCAAAAGTTATCAAAACCTAATGATTGATGTAAATGCCAGTAATAAGAAACTTTACGCACGTGCTGTTCGTATTGTGATGCAGGCAACTGAATGTGATTTTGATACAGCAGAAATGGCACTCGGCCAAGCAAATAATCAAACAAAATTAGCCAGTTTAATGGTGTTGACGGGCTTAGATAGTACTCAAGCAAAAGCTGCGTTAGCTTCAAATAAAGGCTTTCTACGTCAAGCGGTAGAGCAACAAGGCTGTTAATGTAACGTCTATGAAATTAGTTATTCTTATCAAAGTAATCATACTATTCCTTAGCTTTTATACGTGCATTATTAGCTTGTCTGTTAGTGCTAATGAGAGCATCACTGTAGAAAACAATATCATTGTTGGCGCGGAGCAAGTTGAGCAATATCTACCGCAGCTAAAAGGGAAAAAAGTCGCGTTAGTAGTCAATCAAACTTCTAAGGTGTTTGATGAACATTTAGTGGATGTTTTGTTGAACAAAGAGATAGATATTAAGATGATCTTTGCACCCGAGCATGGCTTTCGAGGAAATCGTGATGCGGGTGAAAAATTTGATTCAAGTATTGATACTAAAACAGGCATACCGCTCATTTCTCTCTATGGTAAAAACCGTAAGCCATCCATAAGTACAATGAAAAACCTTGATGTTATCATTTTTGATATTCAAGACGTTGGAGTCCGTTTTTACACTTACATCAGTACTATGCATTATATGATGGAAGCTGCGGCAGATGCGGGGGTTGAATTCATGGTGTTAGATAGACCTAACCCTAATGGTGCCTTTGTTGACGGCCCGATACTTGAAAAAGAGTTTCGTTCTTTCGTTGGCATGCATCCAATTCCTTTATTACACGGAATGACTGTGGCTGAGCTTGCGCTAATGATTAAAGGAGAAGGGTGGTTAGCAAGTGAAAAGGAACTATCTCTTACCGTTTATAAAGTACAAAGTTATCAAAGAAACAATGTCTATAATTTGCCAATAAAACCAAGTCCTAACTTGCCAAATTCACATTCAATTGCTTTATATCCCTCATTAGCATTTTTTGAAGCAACCCCCGTTAGCATAGGCCGAGGAACGCCTTTTCCGTTTCAGGTGATCGGTCATGAAAATATAAATATTGGAGATTTTAATTTTACCCCTGTTTCAATGCCTGGAGCTGCGAGTAAGCCAAAATTCATGAATATAAGGGTGCAAGGAGAAGACCTTCGTCAGGTTGTAAGTCATGGCCTAGATTTACGTTTTATTTTGCGCTGGTATAAAGCATTTGAAGAACGAAATGCTACTTTCTTTAATAGCCCAAAATTTATGGATAAATTGGCAGGCACGGATAAATTAAGAAAAGACATCATCGCCGGGAAAAGTGCAGAGCAGATTAGACTAAGTTGGCAAGCTGGAATTATTGATTTTAAGCAAAAGCGTAAACCGTATCTCTTATACCACTAATACTTAAACGATAAGTATTAGTGGTTATTCAGTTTAGCCATTAATATAGATCACGAGTATAGAATTAAGCCGCTGTTTTGTTACTACCGGTATTTTTTGCTTTATACAGGGCTTTATTTGCACGGGTAATTAAATCATTAAGATCTTCATCATACATTTGTGCGACAGCGGAGCTACAGGTTATTTTAATTTCATTTGGCCAAGTGGCTCCCTGTATTTTTGCTCTGATTTTATCCGCAACATCAATCGCTTGAGATAACTCAGTGTCTGGGCATACTAATAAAAATTCTTCTGAGTTCCATCGGGCTACCGTATCACTAGAGCGGCAGGTATTATCAACTTCATTTACAAATTGCTGTAGAATTTTATCTGCTATTTTATAACCGTAATTTGGATAAAGATCTTCAAAATAATCGATGTTAAGGAAGATAACACTTAATTTTTGTAGATCAGTGGGCGCTAATTGATCAAAACATTTTCGTAATCCAATACGATTTAATGCGCCTGTCAGAGGGCAACTCATAGTACCGAACTCAATGGTTTGACTCGCTTGTTCAGGTATTTCAATTTCCACTTCTTTAGCTGGCACTAATCGTCTAATGACATAGCCCAGCGCTATACTCCACAACATAATTAACACGGCAATAAGTACTGTAGTACCAATATACTTGCCTTTTAATTCAATGCGTTCAACGGTTAACTCATACATCCCTTGTTGCACTTGCACAGTTGGTGTTATGACAATGGAATAAATATTTGAAAAATCAGTACCACCATTCTTTAGCGTTAAATTATGACTGTTATTCCACCATTGAGGGATAGAGAAATCAGCTAATTTCAGCCAAATAGGGTTAGGAACGTATGCTTCTAAATACTCTAAACTATTATGTTTTAATATTATTTCGTTTCCTTTATTTGAGTAATCGGTATTAAAGTTACGTAACTCAATACGAGTACCCGGTTGTGTTGGGTGATTATGATTAATCCATAAGCCGATTTGCTCATAATTAGATAAGTCTAAACCAGTAAAGGGAGCTTGTTTGCTTAAATCTTGTAGATTTATAATTAACTCACAATACGGTTGAGTTAGATGAGATTTTGTTATTTGGCAGGTAAATTCAAGACCATGATTGGTTTTTACTACTTTTGCAACTGATGCACCTAGCACTGCACGATCATCCACAACCTTAATGTCTGCCGCATTTAAATTGATTACTTTATGCTTGTCTATGTTGAGAAAAAGTAATGATAAAATGAGTAAAGATATAAGTATCAGTGAAATAGTGGCATAAAGTTCTTTGCTTTTTTTAGTATTTTTTTTTGTTTGCATGGAAAAACTATTCCTTAACCTAGGTGAACGTGTTCAATAGTTTAAATCCCAAAAGGATAAAATTAAGATAAATTTTTATTTGGTGAAAATTGAACATAAAAACAGTACTACTTTAAAAGTAATACAGCATTAGTAATAATACCAATGTCTTCAGCCTATCGCTAATTTAGCGATGAGCAATTGATTTACATCAAAAGTATACAGTATTTAAAGTAGTGGCATATTTTTACCCGTTACTATTATTTCATCACAATGTTTTGAATTGAAAAAGTTCAAGCACTCTGAAACAGGCATCTTGATTAACGGGTTTAAAGGTAAAAAGACAAACACAAACACAAAGAGAGCTGGCATTGAACAAACGCTATTCCAGTAACTCGTTTTCAACGAAAAAAGTAAATCAACGCAATACAGGGTTAATTTAACCAAAAACTTATTGGCCTGATTGATGCTTTATTTGTACGATTTACATTCAATAAAAGTTCTGTAATTATCTGTTTATATTAAATATATGGAACAACTTGCTGGTCCGATCAGTGTGTTCGTATTTTAAAATCTTACCTTTACTGAATAATCCAATCAATTGCAAAAATGCACTTTTAGACTAAACTTTTTGTAAATTAGTAATAAATATTTACTTTGCCAATGTATGTCGCTGTTTGAGGGGTAAATATGAATTAATTTACATACTTCTGTGGGTATTATTATGAGTCAATATTTTCTCATCACCGGTAATCAATCAGCAACATCAGTGGCACCAATTATGCCGCAGAGAAAAACCAACCTCTTAATCGTTTTTTATCATTTCTTGCGGCTTCAATTCAATATATCGTCGCCAATTGGCTTATATCTTTATAAATCAAACAACTATTCCCTAGCGATTTTTAATATTTGCTTATCACTTTTTAGTTGTTATCGATTTTTATATCTCTGGTTTGTTATCTCCTTTTCACCGTTTAAATGTGTAAATGTATTCACAAAGCTATCAATACGACGAGATCTCTACCTAGAGACAGAGCAATATCTAGTTGATTATGGCTAGTTTTTGGTGGGTTACTAAACACGCGAAAGATAGCAGTTACATTTTGGTTATAAATCAATATCCATACATTTCAGGTACAAAAGGGAAAGTATTATGAATAGTTTTACTAATAGAGAACCGATTACTATTCCTCAACAATTTGCGCTGCGCTCTTGGGTTTCTCTAGAACCAGGATTAGAGGAAAATGAGTGGGTATTGATAGATAACCGCAGCGGAGCTATTTGTACCTGTAATGACAGTGCAGGCGTATTATTGGTCGCCTTACAAAAAGGCACTACCTGCGACCAACTGGCTGATGCTCTTGCTAGTCGCTTCGATGTGTCAGTGACAGAAGCCAGACAAGATGCACTACTTTTCATTCAACAACTCAGTGGCACAGGATTTGTTTATGAAAACTTCTAATACTCGAGTCGCCATTACAGGGTTTGGTGGTCTTGATATTCCACATGCCGGAGCCAGTGTTGCTCGTGCATTACGCGCAGGTTGGCAGGGACCACTTATTATTGATGCTCTGGTTGATGATTCGGCTATGACAGGGGCTTGGCAACCCGGAGTGGTTGATACAGTGACAAGAATTCAAAGTCCACTTAAAGGAGATGAAGCGTTTTATTTAAGTTTAATCAATTCACAAAAAAAATTAGGATTTACCGCCTTTATTCCGTGTTTAGAACAAGATATTGCTGCTACAGCTAGGCTAGCAGAGCGACTACATAAAAATGGCATAAAAACACTTGTGCCCAATGCCGATAAAATTGCCCAATTGAGTCCACTTACTTTAGCTTCTTATCTACATCAACATCATATTGCGTATCCCCACAGTTTAATTGCTCACCATCTGCATGAAGTATCCCATTATGCCGATCATCTTGGCTATCCTGTGTTAGTCAAAGGAGCAGAATTGGAATTAATTGCCCACAACGCCGAACAGGTTGTACGTTTTTCATCTGCCGTGCTTGAGCGAGATCGACGCTCAGGAGTACTATTACAGGCGCGCATTGCGGGTGAAGCTTATTCACTGGTTTGTCTTAATAATAAAAACGGTGATCGCGTTGAAAACCTCTCATGTAGAAAACTGGCTATAAATAGCAATGGTCATGCGGTTTGTAGCAGTATCATTGATAGCCCAGAATTAGAGGCGCAAGGACTGGAAATTATCAAAAAGCTAGGTGCTCAGGGACCTATCACTTTAGATTTGATCCACCCAACAGGCGGCTCAATTTACTTTTTAGAAGGCGTTAAATCCTGTCTTCCTGATTGGTGTATGCTCAGCCATTGGGCCAATAAAAATTTAGCTGTAGAACTACTGAAATTATTAACTGAACCTGAGATTAATAAAACGACATCCCCTTCAAATCATTCCAGTGACGCCCCATTGTTAGTTCGTAGTATTACAGAAGCCGTAGTGCGACTCGATGACATGCAACATTTGGATCGGCATGGCCACATAGATGTGACAGAAATGACTAACGGTCAATCTCGAAGTAATCATGACGATAAACCACTAGCTGTTAGAGAGGGACTGCGTGTCGCGGTTACTGGAACCAGTAGCTTTGATCTTGTTAATGCGGGTATTGGCGTTGCCAGAGCGTTACGCAGTGCTTCTGGCGACTTGCATTTAATTGGCCTATGTTACGGCACCTTCGATTCTGGGGCATATAACAAAGAGTTGTTTGATGTTTGTTTTCAATTACCGATAACAGAAAGTGAAAGTACGTTATTCGAACGTCTCAAAAAAATTATAAAAATGCAGGCCATTGATGTATTGATCCCCTGTTTGGATGGCGAAATACCGTTTTTTATTAAATTTGCCGATGAGCTAAAAAAATTGGGCGTTCATACTTTATTACCTAACCTAGATAGCTTTGAAAAACGGAGTAAAACACAGCTATTTAGTGGCACTTATAAAGCGGATCAGCAGGGCTTTATGATCCCCGAAACCATTAGTGCCCGTAATGAAGATGAAGTATTAGCAGCTGTTAAAAAAGTTGGTTTACCAGCGGTGGTAAAAGGACCTATCTCTTTTTGTGTATCAGTCATGGATGAAAGTCAGGCAAAAGCTGCATGGCACACACTCTATTATGATGGAATGAAAGAAGTATTGATTCAGCCAATGATTAGCGGACCAAGTTTTGCAGTGGCTACCGTTTGTAATCATCAACACGAACCGCTAACTATGCTGACGGTAAAAAAATTAAGTTTATGTCCCAGAGGCAGTACTTGGCGAGCCATGCGTTTACCACAAGTAGAATTAGAAGCGGCTTTTGCCCGCTTTTTAAAAGAAATCAAATGGGTTGGCCCGGTAGAGGGGGAATTTATTAGAGACGAGATATTAGACCGTTTTTATCTTATCGAGATCAATCCACGTTTTACTGGCTGGATCTATTACTCTGCCACGCTAGGATCGAATCATCCTCAACAGGTTGTCCATACTGCACTAGGTAAAGAAATCACCCCCGAACCAGATAAAACAGACCTTGTATTTGTAAGAAGTACTACTGAATTACGTTTACAGCCTTATCAGTTAGCCTCTTTTTCGACCAAGGGATATCTACACCATAATCGAATTGCTCCAGACCAAATTAAGGAAAATTGATATTATGACAATTGCACTTAAACCTTACCATCGGCCAGTTATAGAGGTTTTGCCATTTTTGGCTTTGGAGAAACACCAACTACATAATATAACGGTAGCAGCAGATGAACCCTTAACTCTAGATACTGTTGAATTATTGCAAAGGTTTGGCTCTCCACTTTATGTGGTGTCAGAGCAAAGATTACGTCAAGATTTTAAAAATTTTAAACGCAGCTTTAGTGATGAACACGTTAATACCAAAGTGGCATATTCCATAAAAACTAATTACCTACCAGCGGTTTGCGCCATTCTTCGTCAAGAAGGTGCCCAGGCTGAAGTAGTTTCTGGCATGGAATATGAGTTGGCACGCACCTTGGGTATCCCTGGCAAAGATATAATATTTAATGGCCCCCATAAAACTCAATCAGAACTTAAACTGGCACTTAGCGAGGGGGCGCTGGTCAACATTGATAACTTCAATGAATTGGAACTTATAGAACGGCTTTCTGAAGAACTTTTCACCCCTGCTAGAGTCGCTATTCGGGTAAATTTTCGTTATGGCACCAACCCATGGACCAAGTTCGGGTTTAACAATGAAAATGGTGAAAGTTTAACTGCGCTAAAGAAAATTTCCCGTAATACAAAACTTCAATTTGAAGGTTTCCACTGCCATGTGGGTACCTTTGTTTTGGCCCATGAACTTTACGCTAATGCTGTCGAAAAGCTCATAGAACTAGCAAAACAAGCACGAGAAATAGGGCTTAACCCGACGAGTATAGATATTGGCGGCGGCTTTCCTTCGGCCAATACTCTTAGACCTGAGTATGACTTACCCGGTGGTAGTCAACGGACAAATAATGATTATCTGCTACCTTATGCGGAACATATTTTTGGGCAATTACGTAAACATAGCGAGCTATTTGGAAATAACCCAACATTGATTCTAGAACCTGGACGAGCGATAGTCGACGCCTCGACACAACTTATAAGTACCGTCATTGCTAAGAAAGAGATAGCTGGAGGTCGCAACGCGGTTATTATTGATGCAGGGGTTAACTTAGTTCCTACCGTTTGTTACTACAACCATCAAATCAAGACAGTTGCAGCAACAAAAAGTGAGGAGAGAGGGTTATTAAAGCCAGTCGATATCTTCGGCCCTTTGTGTATGCAAAGTGATAGATTGCGTGAGCAAATATTGATGCCAGCATTAAATGTCGGAGATCACCTCAGTATTGGTAATGTTGGCGCATATTGTCACACTCAATCGAATCAGTTTATTCAACCCAGACCGGCGACCATATTATTAGGTGAACAGGGGCCAGAACTTATCCGACGTGCCGAGACTTACCAAGATATATTTGCGCTTGATCTATTACCGGGCCGACTGCGTGATGATAAATGCCAATTTTAAAAATCATTTTACCGTTCAATGGAGGTCATTCGCCCAACTTGCCTTTTTAGACCGGCAAACGTCTGGTCTATTAATTTTTTTAGCCATTGCCCTGGTTTCGGTGTGGTCGGCTTTTGCCGCAATAGTTGGTGTGTTAATAAACAATAGTTTAAGCCTCATCATTAAAGACTACACTGTGCAAGAATGGAAACTTGGCATTGCAGGTTATAACGGCGCAATAGTTGGCATGTATTGGGGCGATTCTATATTTAGCATCAAGGGATTGTGTTTGTTTCTTGTTACACTGCTACTTTGCCTACTGATTGAATTTCGATTACGCGCCTTACTCATTCCAAGACAACTGCCAATATTATCTCTTCCAGCAATGGCCAGTATTTTGCTCATTGTATTAACTATTTCATTGTTTTCGTTAGATACAAATCATCTTTTATTTGAAGGGGCAGCTGAGCCTATTTTTCAGACCTATAGTAGAGAAATTGCAATTATTCTCGTGGTGTCTGCTATGGCCTATCAATATCCGCTAGCCACTTTACAAACCCTTGGTATCAGCCTAACAGGTGGCCTCATAGCTCAATGGATAACGGGACTAAGCTTATATGTTTTGGTCGACTTATGGGCAATTAACTTGGCTCTGGCTTACTTCTCGATAAAAACGCTATTTTTAAAGCATTATCGCTTAGCTACCTTAGCGGCAACATTTAATACCCTGTTGGCATGGGTTATTTGGTATTTTTGGTTAATCACAGGATTAGAGCAGTTAAGCGCGCCTCTCTTAATCCCCTTCATTATGAGCAGCTTGATAACATTAAGTTTGTTCAAACGATATAAAAACCATAACCTACTTCAAAGCGAGCTTTGGAGAACATTTCAGCTCCTGCTAACCAATCGCTTAAGGGCTAAACAATGTGTGGCTATTACGGGTTCAGGAATACGCAAAGGAACACTGCCAGATTATCCCTCTGGACAATGGTTAGATCCCAAGGTGCCAATCACTAGTTATACTCTGGCTGAATTTAAAACGTCGAAACGTTGCCGATATCTCTACTGGAAAGCATCATTTGACTACTACCAGCAAGCATTAGCAATTAATAAAAATAACATTGATAAACAACTCGATTATTTGTTGAATCACTATTTATCGGGGTTGTTTACTGAAACAGTTGATAGCCTTTTTAATACTGAACAGCATCCGGTTTACGAATGTTATGGTTCGATAAAAAGGTTATATTGCCTTGACTGTGCCCAACAACAAGCATGGCCTCCCATACCTCTATGGTTACAACGCGACCTTCACTGCCAACATTGTTCGGGGTTACTAAAACCTCAAATTCTGGCTGCCGATGAAAACATTGACCCACAATGTTATCAAGCTTTACAAACTAACATGGTGGAATGTGGTTGTTTGTTGGTGATTGGTGTACCCACAATAACCTCCGTAGTGTCGATGATCATCGAAAACGCCAACTCAAATAAAACACCAATTATCTTTATCGGTACATTACCCTTGGGTTATTTCGTAGAAGAAAAAGATATACAGCTCACAGGCGACATCGCACACTGGCTAGCAGAGATTAATTGGTTCATAAATGTGCTCCATCCGTTGAAGTGGAGCTATAAATGGAAAAAATGACAAGGCTTCCAACCAAGGTAAAATTAATAATGTTTCTTGCTATCCTAGTGGTGGCAATAGCGCTGATATTATTGCAATTGCCTGAAAAGCAGCAGGGAAAAGTTGTCTTGTTGTCGAACACTGAGTTGTTAGATACATACCAGTTGTCGGCTACCTTAATGCAGCCTAACGGAGTTGGACCACATCCTGCAGCGGTATTACTACATGGCTGTTATGGGGTTTCAAATAAACACGATCAGTGGGGAAAAACTCTCAATGAATGGGGTTATACAACATTGATTGTAGATAGCTTTAGCGCTTTAGGTATCAAAGATATTTGTACAGCCGAAGACAAAATATGGCAACACTTTAACCAACGAAGACCTAAAGATGCTTTGGTTGCACTAAATTACTTACAATCACTCAGTGAAGTAAATCCAAACAACATTGTTTTATTCGGCTGGTCTTATGGCGGTGCCATAACATTAAAAGTATTAGAGCAAAATTCTGCTATAGAAAGAAAAAGTTACAGCGCTGGCATCGCATTTTATCCGAGCTGTTGGCAGTACCAACAGTACCTGATGTCGGGTAAACAATATAAAGCTAATGTACCAATACGCATCTTGATGGGCGAAGACGATGAATGGACCCAGCCAATTCATTGTCAGCAACTACTAAATAATAATAAAGATAAATCACATCAGCAATTATTGACATTTACAGGGGCGTATCATAATTTTGATGATCAACAACAGCGCTACCAGTTGTTAAAGAATGTTCGGAAAGAATCAAAGCAACAACCATGGGGAAGTGTTCGTGTTAGTTATAACAAACAAGCACACCTCGATGCACAAGCAGCTGTACGAGAATTCTTAAATAACAACTTAAGTAAGCATAAACCAGAGTAAATATTTATCGAGAATAGTTAGTTTGGGGATTGAGACGCTACCAGAGTGTGGATCCGATCTATTGTCAGTTTTCCTCTGACAAAGCAAATAGCCAACTAACAGTTAAGTTAAGTTAAGCGAATCCTGCTAGTTAGCTGTGCCACTATACGCGCTAGACAATATTACTTCTTACCATAGAGCTGTTCAGCTTTGTTATACATTAACCATGAAGTGACTACATATTTCTCATCAGATAAAGGAATATGACCTTTATGTGTATGAGTAAAACCCGCAGGAAAAATAACTAATGAACCTTTTTTAGGTTTAACCTTTACTCCTTGATAATGAAATTCAGTTTCGCCACCTTCTTCGACATCATTTAAGTAATATAAAAAAGCTAGCACTCTGTGTAGCGGCTTATTGTGCGGCAATTGCGGAAAAATTTCTGAATGCCAGTAATGATAACCACCAACTCCTTGTTCATATCGCTGAACGGTGAAGTTGTCGTAGCAAAAAACGTACTGAATCAATTGGTCTAGATAAGCGGTACCTAAACGGTCAAAATTTTCTTTAGTCACCGATGCAGGCAAGCCTGTTTCTGGATCTCTTACTGTCGGATTTAGTGCTGAAATTAATGCCATATAGTGCTCAGTTAAGTAAGCCTTTACATGGGGATAGCTGGCATTAACAAGTTCAAGTTGTAGTGCTTGCCATTCTTTTTCAACCATAGTGACATCATGACTATCTTTCAGATCTGTATTTACACCACTACCAACCCGACCTTTAACAACGTTGTCACTTTTATGATGGCCTTGCATGAGTTTGTCGCACAGTTCATCAGGTAGGGCGTTGTTAAACACACCAATAAATTGGCTCATTAGTGATCCTCTAAAATATAATCTATTTGGATAATGGCACGATAATATATCTTTATCACCTCTTATTTAACGTAAAAATAAAGATCTGTTAACATACTTGTAACATTTGCAACATTGATGTTATATTTTTATTGCTTTGATGAAAAATCATTGTGTACTGAATTAGTATAAAAAAAAATTACCATTAACGTACTAGGAAACAAACATGTCAAATAATAAAAAATGGTTTAAATTACCAACAAATAAGACAGCAATAATAACTACTGCAAGTGTTTTGTCACTATCAATATCAACAGCACTTTATGCTGCACAACCCGTCGGAGTGCAAACTACAGATAATTTATTATCTGCCGTAGCTAGCTCACCTTTACCGAAACGTTTTATTATCAAATATAAGCAATCCGGTAATTCTCAATCAGGTAGCCAAGGTGTTATGAATAACGTTGCCGGTTTTAGTAACATGGCAAGTCCAACAGCTTTTGCTCGTCTAGCGGCAGTTAAGACAAAATTAAAAAAAATGGGCGCTAAAGTTAAAGGCGAATACCCAGACATCAATATGATCAGTGCCGAGTTATCTACATCAGATGTGATGAGTTTAGCGGTTGATGATAATGTTGAATACGTAGAAGAAGATTTACAACGTCGTTTTATGGCTCAAAGCGTACCTTATGGTATTGGTATGGTTCAAGCCGATCAAGTTGATGACAGTATTGCATCAGCTAATTCTGGTGGTAAGAAAATCTGTGTTATTGATTCAGGCTTAAACTTACCTCATGAAGATATGGGCGCACAAGGCGGTACTATTACGGGTACTAATGATAGCGGAACAGGTAATTGGTTTGATCACGGTGGGCCGCACGGTACTCACGTAGCGGGTACTATTGCAGCACTTAATAATGGTATTGGTGTTCGTGGTGTTATTGGAACCGATCCTAATTTACATATAATTAAAGTCTTTAATGAAGCTGGTTGGGGTTATTCTTCTGACTTAGTTAGCGCTATTAATAAATGTGTAAGTGCTGGCTCAGATGTTATTAACATGAGCTTAGGTGGAACTGGTTCAAGTGCTAGTGAGAAAAATGGCATTCAGACGGCTTATGATGCAGGTGTTTTACTTATCGCAGCAGCGGGTAATGACGGTGTTGCAACGAGCCCTACAGATGTAGAAAGCTATCCAGCATCATACGACTCAGTAATGTCAGTAGCCGCTATTGATAGCGCTAAAGTCTTAGCTGATTTTTCACAGAAAAACAGTCAAGTTGAAATATCAGGTCCAGGTGTTGATGTTTATTCAACTTACCCTGAAGGGCTAGGATCAGTCGTTGAAGTATCAGTTTCAGGCACGGCATATGCGGCCAATGCCATGGAAAACCAAGGCAATGCTACAGGCTCGTTGTATGACTTTGCTACGGGTGATGCAATCGATTCTGGCGCTAGTGGCAGTGTTTGTTTAATCGAACGAGGTAATATTTCTTTTCACGATAAAGTTAAAGCCTGTCAAGACAGCGGTGGTGTAGGTGCAATTTTATATAACAATGCAGCTGGCAGCTTCGGTGGGACTTTAGGCGATACAAACGCAACGAATATTCCTAGTGTTACCGTATCTGATACAGATGGCGCAGCAATGTTAGCGAATATTGGTTTAAGCACCACAGTAAATATTGGCGCTGGTAACTACGGTAAAATGAGTGGTACCTCAATGGCTTCTCCACATGTTGCCGGCGTTGCTGCGCTAGTCTGGAGTCATCATCCAACTTGTACTAACGTTGAAATACGTAATGTACTTAACGCTACCGCACAAGATCTTGGCGCGACAGGACGCGATGTTAAATTTGGTTACGGTTTAGCCCAAACTAAAGATGCCATTGATTATATTGCTGCTAATGGTTGTGATGGAAGTGGGTCAGGTGGCGGTGGTGGTACAACACCAGATGATACCGTACTCGAAAATGGTGTTGTTAAAAGTGGTCTAACTGCTTCTACGGGCAATGAATTAGTCTTTACTATGCAAGTACCTGCTGGCGCAACAGATATTAACTTTGCTACTACTGGTGGTAGTGGTGATGCAGATTTATATGTGAAGTTTGGCGCAGAGCCAACAGATAGTGTTTACGACTGTCGTCCATATAAATCAGGTAATATTGAATCATGTGCAAGCACGCAAGAGGGTGGCACTTATTATGTGAAACTTAAAGCATATAGTGACTTTGCCGATGTTACCTTAACGGGTAGTTTCACTGAACCTACTACGGGTGGTGGCGAAACTATTAATCCGATTGATAGCACAGTGAACGATGTTAATGTTGCCAGAAGATCATGGACGCGTTATACCCTTGACTTAGCAGAAGGTTATGCAGATTTAGCAGTAACACTTTCAGGCGGTACAGGTGATGCAGATTTATATGTAACGCAAGGTAAGCAATCAACAACGTCTACTTACGATTGTCGTCCTTATAAAAATGGCAACAATGAAAGCTGTGAGTTTACAGCACCTGCTAGCGGTACTTGGTATATTGATATCTACGGGTATTCAGCAGCATCAGGTTTAACGTTAAACTTGCAAGCGACACCAGAGTAATTTGATAAGATGATTTGAGTTAACAGTTTGATTTAATAAACTGTTTAAAACTGTTGATTTAAATAATTGATAATCAAAATCTCAAAAGAAGGGTAACGAAAGTTACCCTTCTTTATTGTTATAAAGTGTAACGATAGCGCTCAACCTAATTGACTGGGCTAACTTTTTTGATTAGCATGTAGCTCGAAGATTCTTAGATTCTTAATAGTAGAGAATACGTACAGATGAAAAACACTTGGGTTGGCTTGGTATTAGTATTATTGATTGCATTGCAATCGTATGCTGCTGTGGCTGATTCAAATGCAAGTCATCAAGTCGATTCTCAACATATTCAAACAGAACATTCCCATGATAGTGATGACATCGAACTTTTAGATGAATCATCTGACAGCGAACATAATATTAAAGATTGCCATCATTGTGGTCACTGTCAAGGCACTCACACTCAGTGGGTTGCAACGAATAAATCTACGTTACCGACACCTGAATTTATCATCACAAATCAGTATTTTTATAGCAATAATGTAGACAAAATCTTCACCGAAGAACCTATACGCCCCCCAATATCTTAATTTAATTTTAAAACTATACCCGTAACAGATTTATTCTTAACTAGCGCCTAATTTAGCTTAGTTAGTTTATGTTGTTTCAGTTGCGGCATTTAATTATTAATTAAGAGATTATTATGAAATTTTTCTCAGCAAAATCTGCTGGAGTCGTGCTGTTTATCGGCTTATCGGCAAGTTTGTCTGTAAGTTGCTTTGCCTTTGCTAAGCCAACGTTATCAAGTGATTGGCTCGATCGGCAAATTAATAAGCATCCTGATATTGTCTCAGCGCGTGAGCTCATGAATGCTGAATTTTCAAAAGCACAGGGCAGTAAATTACCCCTATATAACCCTCAATTATCTACCGGTTTTGAGCGAGAAGGTGACGGCAATAACTTTAATATAGGTATTAGCCAAACCATTGACTTGTGGGATAAGCAGGCTGTTAATGCTGCTATTGGCGATAAAATATTAACCGCTGCCAGTAAACAGTTTACTTACGCTGTTGCGCAAAAAAAAGCCCAAGCATTGAAAGCATTAATCAACTGGCAACTTGCTATGGACAAGTCGGTACTTGCTTTTGAACAAGAGCAACAATTAGAGATTCTTCTTAAAATTGTTACTAAAAGGCAGAAGGCTGGCGATCTCGGTCCGGTTGATGCAGAGCTAACGTTTTTGAATTTGTCGCAATTACTTAATACAACAGCCCAGATACAAGCGCAGTTAACACAAGCGCAAGCTGAAGTTAATGAGTTACTGCCTGATTGGCGTCCTGATACGCAAGTATATCCAGAGCAGGGCTTGGGCGTGACAAACTTTCAAGTCGCTGAGCAGTGGTTAACGCAGCACCCTCAAGTATTGGCTTCTCAAGCACTATGGCAGATGCAAAAAAGCAAAGCTCAATATGCCATGCTTGAAACCAAAGCTGATCCCACTATTGGTATTAGTGCCGGAAAAAATGATGTCGACAATGTTGTTGGCGTGACTTTCTCCATGCCACTAAATATTCGTAATGATTACCAAGCCAACGCAAAAGCTAAAAATCAACAAGCTATCGCAGCAGAAGCGAATTTTCGTTCAGTAATGCGCAAGCAAAAGTATTTGATACAGGCGAGTACCGCGTCATTAATCTCTAATAAAAAATATCTTGGTCGCTGGCAACAGTTAATGCAAGGGCGTGGTGAACACAGTGCGCAGTTATTGGAAAAACAATGGCAATTTGGCGATTTAAATACGGCTGATTATCTATTGGCATTACAACAACGAGCGGAAGGTTTATACGCGGGCATTGAGTTACAAGCCCAGTTCAAAATAAGCGAATTGCAATGGCTACTCAATGTAGGTCAATTAAATGTGGCAACTAAGCTATTAAACTAAACCTGTTATCTCATCTTACGCCGTTTCGATAAGCGTACGTTGTCAAAGAATTTGGAATTAAAAATGAAAAATAAAATAACTGACAAAACATCTAAAAAAATAGCGAAAAAAATAAAACTTATTACCTTAAGCAGTATATTCACCAGCTTAGCTATCGCGTCGACCACAGTGTTTTCTTACAGCGATGTGGCAGTTGAAAGTACGGCGTTGAAAGAGCAATCAATCGTAATAAAAGCTGAACACAATCATGAAGCTGAAACTGAAGAAGTACATGACAAAAGTGGTCATGACCACGGCAGTAATGAAAGCAAAGCAGCGCATGCTAAAGAAGGTAAAGCTGATGATGGTCACGGCCATGGCAGTGCAGCTACTAGTGAACAAAAGAGTGAACAACAGAATGAAGAAGAACATGAAGAAGGCATAAGTTTTTCGCCAGAAAAAATGGCATTAGCTAACATCAAAGTTACTAAGTTAACACTTCAAGTTTTTGCTAAAAGTGTTTATGCACCAGGGGAAATAAAAGCGAACGGTTACACCAGTTATATTGTGTCGCCGCGTACTGAATCGGTGGTGATCAGTCGTCACGCTATTTTGGGTGAGCATGTTACTAAGGGTCAGGCTTTGGTTACATTATTTAGTGAATCAATGGCAGAAGCACAAGCAGAATATCGTGTTGCTTACAGTGACTGGCAGCGAACTAAAAAATTGGGTCTTGGTACGGTCAGTGAAAGCCGATTGTTAGCCAGTGAAACAGATTACATTTCTGCCTATGGTCGATTAACCGCCTTTGGTTTAACGAAAGCCGCCATTAAAGATATTGTTAAAAATAATTCATCAAACCTTGGCGAATATACCTTAGTTGCTCAGCGTTCAGGCGTGGTATTAAGTGATGATTTCTCACAAGGGCAACGCGTGCCTGCAGGCGAAAAAGTAATGGTGTTGGCTGATGAAAAAGACTTATGGGTTGAAGCGCGTGTTTCGCCAAATAAAAAGTTAAGTCTTCCTATTGGCACCATAGCAAAAGTTGAGTTTGCTGGACAAGTGCATGTGGCTAAGGTCATTCAAGAAGCACATACCATTGATCCAAGTACGCGTACCCGAATCGTAAGATTGTCAGTTGAAAATACTGATGACAGTTTGCATTCAGGCATGTTTGTGAATGTTAATTTTCAATTTGATACGCAAAGCCCTGTAATAGCAGTACCAGAAACAGCATTAATGCGTGGTGCCGATGGTGATTGGACCGTATTTGTTGAAGACCATCCCGGTGAATTTAAAGCCGTTGAAGTTGAATTAGGTCAGCCATTAGGCAATTACCGTCAAATTATCGGTATTGCGCCTAATACCCGCGTGGTGACAAAAGGTGCATTTTTTGTCGCGTCAGAAATAGCAAAAGGCGGATTTGATCCGCATGGCCACTAGGGAGGAGTAAGATTATGTTTAATAAAATGATTGATTGGTCGATCAATAATCGACTGTTAGTGATCATCGCACTGATCGCTACTATGGCGGCATCTATTATGGTGATCCCAAAATTAAATTTAGATGCTTTCCCTGACGTAACTAATGTTCAAGTGGCCGTAAATACGGAAGCACCAGGTTTAGCCGCCGAAGAAGTTGAGCAGCTAATCACTTATCCGATTGAAGCCGTAATGTATGCGCTGCCTGATGTAGAGCAAGTACGTTCTATTTCAAAAACGGGTTTATCGGGTGTTACCGTTGTTTTCAAAGAAGGAACTGACATTTACTTTGCTCGACAATTAGTATTTGAACGTTTACAAGCAGCGAAAGAATTAATCCCCCAAGGCGTAGGTACTCCAGCAATGGGACCAAACACGTCAGGCTTGGGTCAAGTTTTTCAGTATTTGTTAATTGCTGATAAAGATTCTGGTTATGATTCTATGACCTTAAGAAGTTTAAACGATTGGATCGTGAAGTTACTGGTTATGCCTGTAGATGGTGTTACCGATGTATTATCTTTTGGCGGTAATGTTAGGCAGTATCAAGTCAATATTGAACCAAGTAAATTATTGTCATATGAATTAACCCAAGACGATATTGTTAGTGCATTAGATAACAATAATGCCAATGTGGGTGGTTGGTATATGAACCGCGGACAAGAGCAGTTAGTTATTCGTGGTACAGGTTGGTTTAATAGCGGCGAAGCAGGTTTAGCCGATATCAGACAAGTACCGGTTAAAACGGTTGATGGTACTGTGGTAACTATTGATGATGTTGCCAAGGTTTCATTGGGTAGTGAAATTCGTCAAGGCGCGGTAACAATGACGCGCAGAGATGCACAAGGTAATATTGAAAACTTAGGTGAAGTGGTTTCAGGCATAGTACTAAAACGCATGGGTGCAAATACTAAAGCCACCATTGACGGTATTAGTGCACGTATTCCTATGATCAATCAAGCACTACCTGAAGGAGTACGTTTTGAACCCTTCTACGACCAAGCTGATTTAATTACTAAAGCGGTTGATACCGTAGTGGAAGCATTAGCGCTGGCATTTATTTTTATCGCTATTGTACTTGCACTGTTTTTAATGAACTTGCGAGCAACCTTTTTAGTGTTAATTTCCATTCCAATTTCAATCGCTATTGCGTTAATGGTGATGTCTTGGATAGGTTTATCGGCTAACTTAATGTCGTTAGGTGGTATCGCGGTTGCTATTGGTATGTTGGTTGATGGCTCAGTAGTGATGGTTGAAAACATGTTCAAACATCTTAATAGACCTGATTCAACGCACTATAAAAATGCACAACAGAGAAACCCAGAGACTGACGCTGATCCCCATGATGTAGAACACGATGAAGCGGGTATTCCTTTAAGATTAAAAGAAGCAGGGAAAGAAGTCGCGCGTCCAGTATTTTTTGCAGCCTCCATTATTTTAGTGGTATTTACACCGTTATTTAGCTTTGAAGGGGTGGAAGCTAAATTGTTCCAGCCGATGGCAATCAGTATTATCTTAGCGGTAATTTCAGCTATTTTAGTGGCATTGTTTGTTGTACCTGCTTTAGCTACTTTTATGTTTAAAAAAGGGGTTAAAGAAAGAGAAAGTTTTGTTTTAAAACCTTTAGATAAGCTTTATCGCAAAGGATTAAAGGCGGCAATGAAACATACCAAAGTAGTGATTGTTGCTTCGTTATTGTTACTTGCAGGTGCGGCATCGTTAGTACCGCAAATCGGTACTGAATTTGTCCCCGAATTAGAAGAGGGCACCATTAACCTAAGAGCGACGTTAGCTCCTTCAGCTAGTTTAGAAACAGCCTTATCGGTTGCGCCAATTCTTGAAGAAAAATTAATGGAGTTCCCTGAAGTAGAATATACCTTAAGTCGTATTGGTCGTGCTGAAATAGGTGGCGATCCTGAACCAGTGAATAACATTGAAATTTACATTGGTTTAAAACCCGTCTCAGAATGGACCAGCGCTAAAAATCGCATTGAATTACAAGGCTTAATGGAAGAGAAACTTGAGCAGTTCCCTGGGTTATTACTTAACTTTTCACAACCTATTGCGACACGTGTTGATGAGTTACTTTCTGGGGTAAAAGCGCAACTTGCTATTAAATTGTTTGGTCCAGAGTTAACTATGCTGGCGAGCAAAGGCCAAGAAATTGAAGCGGCTATCAAACAAATTGAGGGTGCTAGAGATGTCGCTTTAGAACAAATCGCGGGTGAAGCGCAATTAGTGATCAAACCGAAAAGACAACAATTGTCACGTTTTGGTTTGTCTGTTGGCGATGTAATGGCCGTAGTTAAAAATGGCATTGGTGGAGTAAGTGCTGGCCAAATAATTAATGGTAATGAACGATACGATATTTATGTACGCTTTGAAGAAAAGTACCGTGATAACCAAGAAGCCATTGCTGACCTTAGAATACAATCACCCACAGGTGCTTGGGTACGTCTAGGCGATATTGCTACCGTTAGTTTTGAATCAGGTCCGCCGCAAGTGCGCCGTGATGATGTGCAAAGACGTGTGGTTATTCAAGCCAATGTACAAGGCCGAGACATGGGCAGTGTGGTCGCTGATATTCGTGAAACTATTGCGAGTAAAGTGGACTTGCCAGCAGGGTATTCTGTGGTTATTGGTGGTCAGTTTGAAAACCAACAACGTGCACAGCAGCGACTTGCTGTAGTAGTACCTTTATCACTGGCGTTAATTGCTTTGCTCCTTTACTTTGCTTTTGGCTCTGTTGGTCAAGCGATGCTTATTTTAGTGAATGTGCCATTAGCGGTTATTGGCGGTATCTTCTCGCTGTATATTTCAGGCCAATACTTATCAGTGCCAAGCTCTGTCGGTTTTATCACCTTATTTGGTGTCGCTGTGCTCAACGGTGTGGTGATGGTAGAAAGCATTAATCAGCTGGTTAAAGATGGTATTGATACCTCAAAAGCTGTTTTTGATGGCGCGGTATCGCGTTTACGACCAGTATTGATGACGGCGATTACCTCGGCGTTAGGTTTGATACCTATGTTGATGTCTAACGGTGTTGGCGCTGAAATTCAACGACCACTTGCCAGCGTAATTGTTGGTGGTTTAGTGACAGCAACGTTATTAACCTTGTTTGTTTTACCGGTTTTATATGCCTGGTTTTCAAAGGCGAAAATCAAAGAACTTAGGGAATAACTCACTAAGTAATTTGATAACACTATAAAACCCTACTAGCTAAGTTGTTGATAAGGAAATAACGCTTAGCTAGTCATTTTCACTCGATACAGATATTTAATTTATGGCTTCATTAAGCTTCGAATTTCTGCGTCCTAAATTTAGAGAATAATGATGAAAAAGTTGTCTTTTTTCAATTGTTCACCCAACCTGCTTATTATTGCCACAGTACTATTTATAGTAGCAACGGGGAATACAACATTTTTTGAACAAGTAAATTCAGTATATCCTTGGCAGGATAATCAAGGTTTTATTATTGCACTTACCCTAGTCGTAATGAGCGTATTAACCATCATAGTGTCATGCTTCAGTATCATAATTCCTGTTCGCATCATACTGAGTGTATTGCTACTATTTTCTGCCTCAGCGGGATATTTTACCGACAGTTTTGGCACCATTATCGATAACGTGATGATCCAAAATATTGTTGAAACAAACGTTGATGAAGCAATTGACTTAGTTTCATTCGAGTTTATTTTAAACATTTTTTTATTCGCTATCTTACCAATAATTTGTCTTTACCTTGTTAGTATTGATAAGTATTCATGGAAGATAAATAGTTGGCTACAGATAAGCAACACTATTATCGCGCTTGGCGTAGTCACTATTTCACTCTACATTTTCAGTGCTCAATTCACTAATTTTTTTAGAGAGCATAAGCCACTGAGATTTTACTTGAATCCCATTTACCCCATTTACTCTACGGGTTTTTTCGTCAAAGAAATATTAGAGCCACAAGAAAATAACGATTTTTTAATGGTAATAAATGCTGCAAGTGGTACTGATGATAAATCGCACAAAAAACTATATATTGTGATTGTTGGTGAAACGGTGCATGCAGGAAACCTTTCTTTAAATGGTTATGAGCGAGAGACTACCCCCTTATTAGCTCAAAGAAATAACTTAATCAGTTTTGACGAATTCTATGCTTGTGGCACATCAACGGCTATCTCTGTCCCTTGTATGTTTTCATTTGAAAATAGAGAGACATTTGATAATAAAAAAGCACGTCGAACGCAAAACGTATTGGATGTTATTGCTAAAGCAGGTGTAAGCGTGCTTTGGCGGGACAACAATTCTAACTCAAAGGGAGTTGCTGATCGGGTTGAGTATCAAAACTTCAAATCCCCAGAGGTAAATTCAATCTGTGATCTAGAGTGTCGTGATATTGGTATGCTTGGCGGTTTACAACGCTATATTGATGAACAAGAGGGCAGTGTACTCATTGTTCTGCATCAAATGGGTAATCATGGACCTGCGTACTACAAACGATATCCCAAAGACTATGAAAAATTTACCCCTGCATGCCAAACAAGCGAACTCTCTGCTTGTGAAACCAGTGAAATAGTCAATGCTTATGATAACGCCATTCTTTATACCGATAACTTTATAAATGAAACCATTAACTTATTAGAAGAAAATAATAATAACTTTGAAACAGCCATGTTTTATATCGGTGATCATGGAGAGTCGTTAGGTGAAAATGGATTATATTTGCATGGTATGCCTTATATGTTGGCGCCAGAAGAACAAACCCACGTACCGTTAATCGCTTGGTTTGGCTCTTCATCGCACATTGATATGGAAAGTACGGTAAAACAAAGTAAGAAAAAAAATTCACACGATGCGTTTTCTTATTCTTTGTTACACGCCTTAAACATCAGTACCGACATGCCAATATCTTTAGATGAACCGTCACCATTATTCGTTATGCAAGGGGAAGAATAAATGTCAGATAGCAACAACACACATAGCCATTCACATGCTCATAGCCATGATGGAAAATTAAGCATGGCAGTATTTATCAATATTTTACTTACCATAGTCCAAATCATCGGAGGGATTTTTTCTGGTAGTTTATCTTTGATTGCTGATGCGCTTCATAACCTAAGCGATGCAGGAGCAATAGTTATTGCGATTGTAGCGAGAAAAATTGCAAGAAAACCCGCTAATAGCCAGATGACTTTTGGTTTTAAACGGGCTGAAATTATAGGTGCGTTAATTAACAGCACTACTCTTATTATTCTAGGTGTTTATCTCATTTATGCATCAATCGAAAAGTATTTTAATCCTCAACCAATCGATGGTTGGATTGTCGTTTGGATTGCGTCCATAGCCTTGGTGATTGATTCCATAACCGCGTGGTTAACCTATCAAGCAGGTGCGAAGAATAATTTGAATTTAAAAGCTGCATTTATTCATAATTTATCCGATGCCTTTGCTTCTGTCGTTGTTATTGTTGCGGGAAGCTTGATTATTTTATACCAATGGTATGTTGTTGATTTGTTGGCAACCATATTGATCTCTGTGTATGTGGTGTACCACGGTATTATTTTAGCGAAGCAAAGTATTCGTATCTTAATGCAAGCAGTACCAGTTGATATTAATATCGACAAGCTTTGCAAGGATATCGAATCAATCGAGAATGTTGATAAAGTAAGACACATTCATGTGTGGCAACTAGATGATAGCGAAGTATATTTAGAAACAAGTGTTAATCTAAAAACAATGGAACATGTTCAAGACCTTACGCCAATTAAGGATCTGCTCGCGGCACAATACGGTATTCATCACTCGACCATCGAAGTCGTGGTAGGGAATCAATTGCCTACGGAAAACTGTTATGAACTTGAGTAAGCATATTCTCTATTCAATGTATGCACTAACGCTTATTGCTTTCTTATTTGAAACAACAAATAGCGATATTTTGGTGCAAAACTTATTCTTTAATGCATCCAACCAAACGTGGATCATTGACAAATATGAAGAGCATTATCGCTTTGTTTTTTACTTGTTTCCTAAATACAGCATAATCTTGTTGGCACTTTCACTCATCGCGCTTTACTTTATCTCTTTTAGGCGCAAGAACGCTAAGCACTTTCAAAGGCGATTGTTGGTGGTCATTTTCTCTCTGATTTTAGTGCCCTCAGTCATAGGAGGATTAAAAGCAACCACCAATGGTGCGTGTCCTGCGCAAATCGAATTATATGGAGGCGATGTTCCTTATGTTAAGGCGTTTGAATTAATGCCTGAATCGTTTGAATCAACTAAAAAATACAAGTGTTTTCCCGCCGGACATGCCAGTGGCGGTTTTGCCCTAATGTCATTACTATTTTTATTTTATCGACATAAATACCAATATATTGCGGTAGGTGTTGCTGTTTCTATTGGCTGGGTTATGGGCATTTATAAGATGCTTATAGGAGACCACTTTTTAAGCCATACACTAACCACGATGACGTTGTCATGGTTGATCATTTGTTTGATAGCCGTGATAGTTTTTCGTACCTTGCATTTTCCTAATCCCAAACCTAATGCCAAGAATAATCAACAGGAGCTAGTTCATGAGTCTTAGACGAAAACCTACGGGGATAAAACGTATTTACCTCGCAGGAGGACATTCACTAAGAGCTTTTAAATGGCTGATAATAAATGAAGCGGCTTTTAAACAAGAGTGTTGGCTTTCTGTTGCGCTGGTTGCCTGTAGTTTATTTTTTCCATTCTCGTTATTAGAGTATGTTTTGCTGTGGTGTGCCTTATTAGTAGTATTGTTGGCAGAAATTATCAACACAGCCATTGAAGCAGTAGTTGATAGAATTAGTCTGGAGATTCATCCTCTTTCTGGTTTGGCAAAAGACCTAGGCTCTTTAGCTGTTATGGTGAGCGTCATCATTGCAATATTAATTTGGGGTAGTGTGTTTATTAACCTTGTATGTTTTACCTGCGTTACATAATTGCTTTTCCAAGGCGAAAATCAAAGAACTTCGAGGATAATTAATTAAGCTAAAGGGTAACGAAAGTTACCCTTTTTTATGGTGAAAAAAAACTAACTAGAATGATATAAAGTACATAATACGATTGATTTAATTTAGGCGAATGAATTAGTTCAACTCGTTATAAAAAATATTTCTTAATAGCAAAAGAGTCTATTGTTTGTTTTTTGTTCACTGTTTATTTATACAAGTCGCTCTAATTCCTTCTTTCTACAAGAAAGCGTGCAAATTGCCTCCTTTCACACATCAACCACTTGCACCCTTATTTTTAACTCGTTGATCTATCTATAACAATAAAGTAATCTCTTCCTATTATAAATTATGGACGATTTATCCCATCTGTAGAAAGAAGGAACTTTGCCTCATAATAAAACTGATATTTTACAAGCTGGCATCAGCATTTTAAATCAAGAGTACTTATAATATGGCGAGGTTAACACCTAGTGAAAAAACGGAATTGGATAATTTCCCTAAAGATGAACGGTTCCTATCTTGTGATACAGGTTCCGAAGCTGAAAGGTTAATAGTGCTGCATTCTCTCAAAGATAAAGGTTATATTCGTTTTAAAGGTAATCAAGATCACTTTCAGTTTTTTGAGTTGGTAAAAAAGTAAAATATCAAGAAAATTAACAAGGACACGTAACAGTTGGCTACGTTCCGCTTCGCTACACAATTTTAGCCAACCATTACTTAGCCTGTTATTTGGGCGTTATGTTTCAAGGAAGAGTCGTGCTTAATAAAATTTTTATAGTTCTAATTACTTTACTCGTTGCACTGAATATTTATCAATTTCAAATTAAACAGTCTGGTTCGCCAGTACTTGTTAATGACTCTCAATTAGAATGTTTAAACAATTGGCGACCACCGATAAGTACAGAAAATGTATATGGCCCAGAACCATTCAAAGGTATGAAAGTCGCTTACTTAGACACCAATAAGCATCCTAAAGAATTTGAATACGAATTTAGTGGTTGTTTTTATAATTCTAAAATTGAAAATATTCATGTTTCAGAGCTAAATATCCCATTTGATTTAATGTCAAAAACTGGTGCTAAAGATTTGTATTTTTATAAGTCAGCAGATAGTGATATTGTTACTCTCTATGGTAGCAAATGAAACATAACAAGCTAATTAACAAGGACAAAAAACAGTTTTCTGTTTTCGTGCCTCAACATTTTAGCAAACAATTTTTTGCCTGTTATTAGGGCGTTATGTGTTTTTGTAGTATCAATTTAAAAAGGAGTCTATTTTGGGCGGCATAAGTATTTGGCAAATTTTAATTCTTTTCATCGTTTTCATTATTGGGATGTTACCTTGGGTTTTCGCTTTGGCATCTAAAAAAGCAAAAGGCATGCATAAGCTTATTTGGTTCCTCATGTCCTTCTTTATTTCTTGGATAGGGTATTTAGTCTATTACTTTGTAGTTATCAAGGATCTCCCAGAGAACAACACATAACAAGAAATTAAAGTGGGACTGCTAACAGTTTGCTCGGTTCCGCTTCGCTTCACATTTTTGCAAACAATTATCAGCCCCTTAATTGGGCGTTAGGTGAATACCATTGAAGTCGTCTTTTGGATCTATCTCAATTAAAATTATTCTATTATGCGCTGTATTCTTAGTTACCTCTTGTGCAAGTGTTGGTAATGAATCAGATGATATAAATGAATGCAGAGAATTAGCTTATAGTAACCATAATGACTCTTTAAATAATGATGACGATGCAATATTTTCTCAATGTAAGGCTAAAAAAGATGTTTTAAGAGCCGATGCTAGTAAAAAAGAAACTACATTTATTTGGGTTGAATTTTTTTTGGATCTGTTTGTACCTAGTAATTCACCTAACAAGTAAATAAACAAGGACACGTAGCAGTTGGCCGCGCTTCGTTCCTCGCACATTTTAGCCAACTATTACTTAGCCTGTTATTTGGGCGTTATATGCTATTAAAAATTAGCTTTAGATAAAGTGCTTTCTAGTGCAACGTTTTTCGCTAAAACTAGATTTCATCAGCATTAATAAGCATTGCCTTTTATACCTTTTTCAAAGGTGGCAACGCTATTAATTTTGTTCAACCTTTCGCGTGTAGCGTAAAAGTTCACTATTAGGTTATATATTACGGGCTTCTTAAATTCGTGCAAAGCTTGGTTCAACCAGCGTTGCATATAACAAGTTGCTCAAACGGACACAAAACAGTTGGCCATCGCTTCGCGATTATAGCCAATATTTTTTAGCCGCTTAGCAAGGCGTTAGAGTTTTCTCAATGTCATACGATAAATTAATGGTTAGCGAAAGTGGCGAAGAACACCCATATTCTGAATCACTGGAGAATGGAAGGTATCAATATTTTATTAGTGTAATGTGGGATGATA